>NZ_CP020892.1 GCF_002163625.1 Pseudomonas sp. M30-35
ATGACCATAAGTTTAAGGCAACTAAAGATCTTTGAAGCCACTGCGCGTCTTGGCCGCCTGACAGCGGCTGCGGATGATCAAGCCATAAGTCAGTCGGCCGCGAGCCAAGCCCTGCGCGAGCTTGAGTCAGGGCTTGGTTACCCACTGTTTCATCGAGTTGGGCGTGATTTACAGATAACCGATGCGGGCCGTGCCGCCTTACCTAAGGTTGGGCTGATATTGCAGACCCTGGATAATCTTATCCACAACCCTGCCGACGCAATCAGCGGCACCTTGCGGGTAGCTGCCAGCCTGACCATCGCCAGTTATATACTGCCCAAGCTGCTCAGCAGCTTTATCCACAAGCATGATCAGGTCGATCCTGATATCCGCATCAGCAATACTGAGGATGTGATTAGTGCTGTTGAAAAAGGCCAGGTCCACCTTGGTTTGATCGAAGGACCCGCTTTACACAGCCAGCTGTGTATAACTCCATGGTGCGAAGATCAACTTCAAGTCTTTTGCCGGCCGGATCATCCACTGGCAGCGGCTGGCAAGCTCTCGGCAGAGCAAATATGCGAGCAGCGCTGGGTACTGCGTGAACCAGGTTCAGGCACCCGTGCAGTATTTGATGCTGCGGTGCAGCAAGTCTCCGGACAGGTAAAACTGGCGCTGGCACTGAATCGTCAGGAAGCTATCAAGCAATCGGTCAAGGCAGGGCTTGGCATTGGTTGTTTGTCGGGGTTATCGATTGCCGAACAGGTTGCTGCGGGCGAATTAGTGATCCTGCAAACACCACTCGAGTTGCGGCGGCGTTTCTCTTTGGTCACCCAACCGCTGCATGAGAGCAATGCCCTCGCGCAGGCATTCGTTGTGCATTTGCAGGAAAATCCCCCTGCTGTGGATAACTAAGCTTCAGTTTGATTGGCAAATTATTTGCCGATGCAGAAGCTCGAAAATATCCGCCCCAGCAGGTCATCAGAACTAAAGGCCCCGGTAATTTCGCCCAAGGCCTGCTGAGCGTGACGCAGGTCTTCTGCGAGTAGCTCACCTGCCCCTGCAAGAGTCAGCTGTGCATAACCGTGATCAAGATGCGTCTGGGCTTGATGGAGGGCGTCCAGGTGCCTGCGCCGAGCGCTAAAGCTGCTTTCGGAGGTCTGTTGATAACCCATGCAGGCTTTCAGGTGTTCACGCAGCAAATCCAGGCCTTCTGTTGATTTGGCAGATAAGCTGATAGTGACGTGACCATCGTTACTCACCTCAATCGATACAGGTTCATTGCTTAAGTCGGCTTTGTTGCGGATCAAGGTTACTTTTGCTGGGTCCGGGCGCATGGCGAGAAATTCCGGCCACAACATAAACGGGTCCGCCGCTTCTGGCGCAGTGGCATCCACCACCAGCAATATTCGATCAGCTTCAGAAATCGCTTTCAGCGCACGCTCAACTCCGATCTTTTCCACATGATCATCGGTATCGCGCAGGCCGGCGGTATCCACCACGTGCAGTGGCATGCCGTCGATGTGGATATGTTCACGCAGAACATCACGAGTGGTGCCGGCAATCTCTGTGACGATTGCAGCCTCACGCCCGGCCAGGGCATTGAGCAAACTCGACTTTCCGGCATTGGGTCGCCCGGCAATGACCACCGTCATCCCGTCGCGCAGCAATGCGCCCTGCCCAGCCTCGCGAACTACATTGAGCAATTCAGCGCGGACCTCCTCAAGCATGCGCAACACGTGGCCATCGGCAAGAAAGTCGATCTCTTCTTCCGGGAAGTCGATCGCCGCTTCAACATAAATGCGCAGGTTGATCAGGCGCTCGGTTAAACCATGCACGCGGCGAGAGAACTCGCCCTGCAACGAGCGCAGTGCATTGCGCGCGGCTTGCTCTGAGCTGGCTTCTATCAAGTCGGCAATCGCTTCAGCCTGAGCCAGGTCGAGTTTATCGTTGAGAAATGCACGCTCGCTGAACTCACCGGGTTTGGCCAGACGCGCACCGAGTTGTACACAGCGGCGCAGCAACAGATCGAGTACCACGGGGCCCCCATGTCCTTGCAGTTCCAGCACATCTTCGCCAGTGAACGAGTTGGGCCCCGGGAAGTACAGAGCCAAACCTTCATCGAGCACGGCATCGCCTTCGCTATAGAAAGGACCGTAGTGCGCATAGCGTGGTTTCAACTCACGCTGGCAAAACGCCTGTGCCATTGCTCCAGCCAATGGTCCGGACACCCGAACGATACCGACGCCGCCGCGACCTTGTGCGGTGGCGACTGCTGCGATGGTTTCACCGGCTACTTGCATGGTTCTCTCCGAAATCTTATCCACAGGCAACATAGCAAAACGCCCCTAAAGAGGGGCGTTTTGTTTACAGCTTAGCCAGTTGCGCTTAGCTATTTGGCTTCAGCTGCTTTGGTTGCGGCTTCAATCTTGCGCGTAATGTACCACTGCTGCGCGATCGACAAGCAGTTGTTCACAACCCAGTACATAACCAGACCAGCAGGGAACCAGAGGAAGAAGAAGGTGAAGATGATTGGCATCATTTTCATCACTTTCGCTTGCATCGGATCCGGCGGTGTCGGGTTCAGCTGCTGCTGAATGAACATCGAAGCGCCCATGATGATCGGCAGAATAAAGAACGGGTCTTTAATCGACAGGTCAGTGATCCAGAACATCCATGGGGCCTGGCGCATTTCAACGCTTTCCAGAAGTACCCAGTAGAGAGCAAGGAACACCGGCATCTGGACCAGAATCGGCAAGCAACCACCCAAGGGGTTGATCTTCTCTTTCTTGTACAGCTCCATCATGCCCTGAGACATTTTTTGACGATCATCGCCAAACTGTTCTTTCAGTGCAGCCATTTTTGGCGCGACTGCACGCATGCGTGCCATCGACTTGTAGCTGGCAGCCGACAGAGGGAAGAAAATCAGTTTGATGATGCAGGTCAGAACAATAATCGACCAACCCCAGTTACCCAGAATGCTGTGGATATGTTGCAGCAACCAGAAGATTGGTTGCGCGAGGAACCACAGAATGCCGTAGTCGACGGTCAGTTCCAGACCTGGCGAGAGGCTACCCAGGTACTTCTGGATTTTTGGACCGGCATACAGAGAGGCACCGATTTCACCTGTGCTACCCGCCGCAACGTTAAGGGCTGGGCTGGTGTAACCGACAATGTAATTACCCTGACTGTCCTTGCGCGTCTGAATAACGTTGTTTTCGCTCTGATCCGGCACCCAGGCAGTGACGAAGTAGTGCTGCAGCCAAGCAATCCAGCCACCGCTGACGGTTTCTTTGACTGGCTTTTTGTCGATGTCTTTCATCGACACTTTTTGATAAGTCGAATCAGGTGTCGACATTGCCGCGCCCAGATAGGTCGCAGTGCTGGTCGCTGTCGTCTTCGACGGATCATCGCTGTCGTCGCGCTTGAGCTGAGCAAACATGTTGCCGCTCCACGCCGCACCGCTCTGGTTGTCGATCAGGTATTTAACATCAACCTTATACGACGACGGATCGATACAACCTGGTTTCTTGAGCATTTGCTCTTTAGCCGAGCACTCAGGGTTCAAGCCACGCTTGAAGGTATAGCGCTTGATGTAATTGACGCCGCCCTCGCTGAGAGTCAGGTCAACCACCAACTGGTCCTGGCCATCGGCCAGTTCGTAGCTCTTCTGCGCACTGCTCCACAATGCACGACCACTGGATTTATCTGGAGCGTTGCTGCCAATCAGGCCACTTTGCGCCAAATAAATACGCTCGTTGCCGTTATCGAACAACTGGAAAGGTACGTCTGGACGATCTTGGCGACGTGGATACTGAGGCAACGTCAGTTGCACAACATCACCGCCACGTGGGTCGATCGCCAAGTTCAGCACATCAGTCTTCACCCGAATCAGATCATTGCCTTTGGCAATCTGAGTGGTGTCAGGCTTGAGTTGCTCGGTATTGGCGACAGCTGGGATATCACCAGCGCTGGTATTTTCAGCGACAGGCGTATCTGGCAGATCGGCGGAGGTGTTGGAAGTTACTGTCGTATTCTGAGTCGGGTAGTCAGCTTGACCGTAGTCCTGGTTCCACTGAAGAACCATCATATAGGACACGACTGCCAGGGCGACGATCAGGATCGAGCGTTTGATATCCATGATTATTCGGCCATCGAAGAGGTACGGGATTTATTCGCAAGGGGAACCGGATCGTAGCCGCCGGGATTCCATGGGTGGCAGCGACCTAACCGACGCAGGGTCAGCCAGCCGCCACGTATGACGCCATGTTGTTCAATGGCGTCATACGCGTAGCAAGAGCAGCTTGGATAAAAGCGACAATGACTCGCCATCAGTGGGCTGATGGCGTAACGGTAAAACTGGATTGGAGCTAGAGCCAGCTTACGCATTCGGTTTGTCACTCACCCCAGAAGGGACGGCTACTTCAGGGCTGGGTTTGCTGCGAGCAAGGCGTTTCCAGAGCTTGTTGAATTGCTGAGCAAGTTCAACATTCTCTAAATCGCCCAGGCCTTTACGCGCCACAATCACGATATCCCAACCGGTCAGGTTGTCCTGACTCTGGCGGAATGTTTCGCGAATCTGGCGTTTAAGGCGATTGCGCTCAACTGAGAGCTTTACGCTCTTTTTACCGATCACCAAGCCCAAACGGGGATGATCTAGGTCGTTGTTGCGCGCAAGCAGCAGGACATTTCTACCCGGAACTTTACCGCTAGGGGAGTCGAAGACTGCCTTGAATTGCCGGGGGGTTAGCAAACGCTTGTCCCGGCTGAAGCCTCGACTCACCACAAGACAGAAAAATTAAACGGCGAGACGAGCACGGCCCTTGGCGCGGCGACGCGACAGGACAGCACGGCCGTTCTTGGTAGCCATGCGAGCACGGAAGCCATGGGTGCGAGCGCGTTTGATGGTGCTTGGTTGGAAAGTGCGTTTCATGGTGTGTTACCTGGTTGATCGACAACGGGCCGGAATGGCCCCCGTTTTAAGAGACCGGCGATTGTAGAGAAACCCGAGGGATAGGTCAATTTCCAACCAGCATGTCTTGCATCTCTTTTTTGCTTAGATATAGATAAAGAGAAGAGATTATTTAAAGATCTTTAGATATGTATGTAATTACTATGCAAGCAAATATCTGTGCATAAGTGGCTACAGGCCTTTATGGCTGTGGATTATAGCGGATAGCAAGGCTGTCCAAAAACCGTGCTGCAACTGTGTGGATGCAGCGTATAAGCTGAGGATGAAATGCTAGTTTATCCACAGGCAGGGTTATCGATAGTTTATGCGCAGGCTTATCCCAAGAGCTGAAAGGCAGTTATCCACAGGGTTTTTGTCCTCCCGTCTGTCGGTTGAATTCTTCATTAAGATGTTGATTTTATATAGCCACTGGCATTTTTACGTGTGGATAACTCAGAGCTCGGAGGCTACAATAGCGACTGATTTTGCCTCACCGCCTTTCGATCTAGGGGATGTCAGTGTCTGTGGAACTTTGGCAGCAATGCGTAGAACTTCTACGTGATGAGCTGCCTGCTCAGCAATTCAACACTTGGATTCGTCCATTGCAGGTCGAAGCCGAAGGCGACGAACTCCGTGTGTACGCGCCTAACCGTTTTGTACTCGATTGGGTCAATGATAAGTACATCACTCGCCTGCTTGAATTGCTCACTGAGCGCTCCGAAGGGTTTGTGCCTGCGCTTTCCTTATTAATAGGAAGCAAGCGTAGCTCTAAGCCGCGTGCAGTCACTACACCGACTCCGCAACCAGTTGCAGCGCCTGCTCCAGTGCCTGCTCAGGTGAACTCTGCTCCCCAGGTAGAGCCTCAGGTGAATCCAGAGCGTTCGCGTTTCGATGGTTCAGCTAATACTGCGCCTGCTGCACAGCCACCGCGCACTGAGCGTGCTGTACAGGTTGAGGGTGCGCTTAAGCACACCAGTTATCTCAATCGCACATTTACCTTTGATAACTTCGTTGAAGGTAAATCGAACCAACTGGCGCGCGCTGCTGCCTGGCAAGTGGCAGATAACCCGAAGCACGGTTATAACCCACTGTTTTTGTATGGCGGTGTCGGTCTGGGTAAAACCCACCTTATGCACGCTGTGGGTAACCACCTGCTGCAGAAAAACCCGAATGCCAAGGTTGTGTACCTGCATTCCGAGCGGTTTGTCGCAGACATGGTTAAAGCCCTGCAGCTCAATGCAATCAACGAGTTCAAACGGTTTTACCGTTCTGTTGATGCATTACTGATTGATGATATTCAGTTTTTTGCCAAGAAAGAACGTTCTCAAGAAGAATTCTTCCATACTTTCAATGCCTTACTGGAGGGTGGCCAACAAGTCATTCTGACCAGCGACCGCTATCCGAAAGAAATTGAAGGCCTTGAAGAACGTTTAAAATCGCGTTTCGGTTGGGGGTTAACGGTTGCCGTTGAGCCGCCAGAGTTGGAAACCCGCGTTGCGATCTTGATGAAAAAGGCTGATCAAGCCAAAGTAGACTTGCCTCACGATGCCGCATTCTTCATTGCTCAGCGTATACGCTCCAACGTGCGCGAGCTTGAAGGCGCGCTCAAACGTGTCATTGCCCACTCGCACTTTATGGGGCGTGACATTACGATTGAGCTTATTCGTGAGTCGTTGAAGGATCTGCTTGCGCTGCAAGACAAGCTGGTAAGCATTGATAATATTCAGCGCACGGCAGCTGAGTACTACAAGATCAAGATTTCTGATCTGTTGTCCAAGCGTCGTTCGCGTTCCATTGCGCGCCCACGGCAGGTGGCTATGGCGCTGTCCAAGGAATTGACCAACCACAGCCTGCCTGAAATTGGTGATGCCTTTGGCGGTCGTGATCACACCACGGTGTTGCATGCATGCCGTAAGATTGCTGAACTTAGGGAATCCGACGCGGATATCCGCGAGGACTACAAAAACTTGTTGCGCACACTGACAACTTAATACGCAACTCCACAAGGCAAGGGACTAGACCATGCATTTCACAATTCAACGCGAAGCCCTGTTGAAACCTCTGCAACTGGTCGCAGGCGTCGTGGAACGCCGCCAGACCTTGCCGGTTCTCTCGAACGTGCTGTTAGTAGTTGAAGGCCAGCAGCTATCGCTGACCGGTACAGATCTCGAGGTAGAACTGGTTGGCCGAGTAACTTTGGAAGATGCTGCTGAGCCAGGTGAAATCACCGTACCGGCACGTAAGCTGATGGATATTTGCAAAAGCTTACCGAGCGATGCCTTGATCGACATTCGTGTCGATGAACAAAAGCTTCTGGTTAAAGCCGGGCGTAGCCGCTTTAGCCTCTCAACCCTTCCAGCCAACGACTTCCCAACAGTTGAAGAAGGACCAGGCTCACTGACTTTCGACCTGGTGCAGAGCAAGTTACGCCGTTTGATCGAGCGCACTAGCTTTGCCATGGCCCAACAGGATGTTCGTTACTACCTAAACGGTATGCTGCTTGAGGTGCAAACCGGCATCTTGCGCGCTGTTGCGACTGACGGCCACCGCTTGGCCATGTGCTCGATGCAGGCTGAAATCGACAACGTTGAGCGTCACCAAGTGATTGTTCCGCGTAAAGGTATCCTTGAGCTAGCGCGTCTACTGACTGAACAGGACGGCATTGTCAGCATCGTTCTGGGTCAACACCACATCCGTGCGACCACAGGTGAGTTCACCTTCACCTCGAAATTGGTTGACGGTAAGTTCCCAGACTACGAGCGTGTACTGCCGCGTGGCGGTGATAAGATCGTTATCGCTGATCGTCAGGGGCTGCGTGAAGCATTCAGCCGTACCGCGATTCTGTCGAACGAAAAGTACCGCGGTATTCGACTGCAACTGGAATCGGGTTTGCTGAAAATTCAAGCAAACAACCCCGAGCAGGAAGAAGCTGAAGAAGAAACCGCAGTTGAATACAACGGCAGCGCTTTGGAAATTGGCTTTAACGTTAGCTACCTGCTAGATGTATTGGGCGTGATGACAACGGATCAGGTTCGTTTGATCTTGTCTGACTCCAACAGCAGCGCACTGGTCCAAGAAGCTGACAACGACGACTCTGCTTACGTCGTTATGCCGATGCGTTTGTAACTCGTTAATGTCCCTAAGCCGCGTCAATGTCACCGCGGTGCGTAATCTGCACCCGGTGACAATCTCTCCCTCCCCGCGTATCAATATTCTCCACGGCGCAAATGGCAGCGGCAAAACTAGCCTGCTTGAAGCCATCCATTTGCTTGGCCTTGCTCGATCTTTTCGCAGCACACGCTTACTTCCGGTTATTCAATACGATCAACCCGCATGTACTGTTTTCGGACAAGTTCAGTTGGCTGACGGTCGACAAGCCAGCTTAGGTGTTTCGCGGCAACGGCAAGGCGATTTCAAAATTCGTATTGATGGTGAGAATGCACGCAGTGCCACGCAACTTGCTGAAACCTTGCCCCTGCAATTAATCAATCCAGACAGCTTCCGCTTGCTTGAAGGTGCTCCCAAAATCCGTAGGCAGTTTCTGGATTGGGGAGTGTTCCACGTGGAACCTCGTTTTTTACCGGCCTGGCAGCGCCTACAGAAGGCGTTAAGGCAGCGGAACTCATGGCTGCGACATGGTACACTTGATGCCGCGTCACAAGCGGCCTGGGACCGAGAGCTGTGTCTGGCGAGCGATGAGATTGATAGCTACAGACGAGCCTATATACAGGCCCTTAAGCCGGTGTTCGAACAGACCTTAAGCGAGCTGGTCGAACTAGAAGGCTTAAGCCTCAGTTATTACCGAGGCTGGGATAAGGATCGCCCACTTATAGAAGTTTTGGCCTCTACGCTGGCCCGTGACCAACAGATTGGGCACACCCAAGCTGGCCCGCAACGCGCTGATTTGCGTTTGCGTCTAAGCGGTCATAATGCGGCTGACATTCTTTCACGGGGTCAGCAGAAATTAGTTGTTTGTGCGCTGCGCATTGCGCAGGGCCATTTGGTTGATCAGGCAAAGCGAGGTCAGTGCATATATCTGGTGGATGACTTGCCGTCAGAACTGGATGAGCATCACCGACGTGCGCTTTGTAAGTTATTAGATGATTTGAACTGCCAAGTGTTCATCACTTGTGTAGACCATGAATTGTTGCGGGAAGGCTGGCGCACGGACACGCCAGTTGCCATGTTCCACGTGGAACATGGCAGTATCACCCAGACCCACGACCACCAGGAGTGATGAAGGCATGAGCGAAAATCAAACGTACGACTCCAATAACATTAAGGTCTTGAAAGGCCTGGATGCCGTGCGCAAAAGACCTGGTATGTACATCGGTGATACCGACGATGGCAGCGGCCTGCACCATATGGTGTTCGAGGTGGTTGATAACTCGATCGACGAAGCATTGGCCGGCCATTGCAGCGAAATCACCATCATTATTCACCCTGATGAATCGATCACCGTACGTGATAACGGCCGTGGTATTCCGGTCGATATTCACAAGGAAGAAGGTGTATCGGCTGCAGAGGTCATCATGACCGTATTGCACGCTGGCGGTAAGTTCGATGACAACAGCTACAAGGTTTCCGGTGGTTTGCACGGTGTGGGTGTTTCGGTTGTAAACGCACTGTCTAAAGAATTGGTGATGACCATTCGCCGTGCTGGCAAAGTCTGGGAACAGACCTATGTGCATGGCGTGCCACAGGCTCCGATTGCACCTGTAGGTGATACCGATACCAGCGGTACTCAGATCCACTTCAAACCGTCTGAAGATACCTTTGCCAATATCCATTTCAGCTGGGATATCTTGGCCAAGCGTTTGCGTGAGTTGTCCTTCCTTAACTCCGGTGTGGGTATCGTGCTCAAGGATGAACGCACCGCCAAGGAAGAGCTATTCAAGTACGAAGGTGGCTTGCGTGCCTTCGTTGAATACCTCAACCACAACAAGACAGCAGTCAATCAGGTCTTCCACTTCACCGTACAACGCGATGATGGTGTCGGTGTTGAAGTTGCCTTGCAGTGGAACGATAGCTTCAACGAGAACCTGTTGTGCTTCACCAACAACATTCCGCAGCGCGATGGTGGTACCCACCTTGCGGGCTTCCGCTCTGCCCTGACCCGTAACCTCAATGCTTACATTGAGCAGGAAGGTCTGGCCAAGAAGCACAAGATTTCAACCACGGGTGATGATGCCCGTGAAGGCTTGACTGCGATTATTTCGGTCAAGGTACCTGATCCAAAATTCAGTTCGCAGACCAAAGACAAACTGGTTTCATCTGAGGTTAAAACTGCAGTCGAGCAAGAGATGGGTAAATACTTCTCTGACTTCCTGCTGGAAAACCCAAATGAAGCTAAAGCTGTTGTCGGCAAAATGATCGATGCTGCCCGTGCTCGTGAAGCTGCACGAAAAGCCCGTGAAATGACTCGCCGCAAAGGTGCTTTGGATATCGCAGGTTTGCCGGGCAAACTGGCTGACTGCCAAGAGAAAGACCCAGCGCTTTCCGAACTGTACATAGTGGAAGGGGACTCCGCGGGCGGTTCTGCAAAGCAGGGCCGTAACCGCAAGACTCAGGCGATCCTGCCGCTTAAAGGTAAGATTCTTAACGTCGAAAAAGCACGTTTCGACAAGATGATTTCTTCCCAGGAAGTAGGCACGCTGATCACCGCTCTCGGCTGTGGTATTGGCCGCGATGAATACAACATCGACAAGCTGCGTTATCACAACATCATCATCATGACCGATGCTGACGTCGACGGTTCGCACATCCGTACCCTACTCCTGACGTTCTTCTTCCGTCAGTTGCCGGAGCTGGTCGAACGCGGTTACATCTACATTGCCCAGCCGCCGCTGTACAAGGTCAAGAAAGGTAAGCAAGAGCAGTACATCAAAGACGATGAGGCCATGGAAGAATACATGACCCAATCGGCCCTTGAAGATGCCAGCCTGCACGTTAACGAGAACGCACCAGGCCTCTCAGGAGCCTCGCTGGAGCGTTTGGTTAACGATTACCGATTGGTGATGAAGACCCTTAAGCGTTTGTCGCGCCTGTACCCTCAGGAGCTGACTGAGCACTTCGTGTATCTGCCAGGCGTGAGCCTTGAGCAGCTAGCAAACAAAGCCATGATGGAAAGCTGGTTGGCACAGTTTGAGACACGTTTGAAGACCACTGAAAAATCCGGTCTGGTTTACAAAACGCGTCTGCACGAAGACACCGAGCGTCATTTGTGGGTGCCTGAAGTTGAGCTGATCTCGCACGGTAACTCGAGCTATATCATCTTCAACCGCGACTTCTTCGGCAGTAACGATTACAAGACCGTTACCAGCTTGGGCGATCAGCTCAACAGCTTGTTGGAAGAAGGTGCCTACGTACAGCGTGGTGAGCGTAAGAAGCCTGTGGCGACCTTCAAGGAAGCGCTCAACTGGCTGATGACTGAAAGCACCAAGCGTCACAGCGTTCAGCGCTACAAAGGTCTCGGTGAAATGAACCCAGACCAACTCTGGGAAACCACCATGGACCCAGACGTGCGCCGTATGTTGAAAGTGCGTATCGAAGATGCCATCGCCGCAGATCAGATCTTCAACACCTTGATGGGTGACGAAGTAGAACCGCGCCGTGACTTCATCGAAACCAACGCCTTGGCAGTGTCAAACCTCGACGTGTAATTTGCCGACGGTTTAAAGCCAAACCAATAAAAACCCCAGCGTTGATGCTGGGGTTTTTTTATGCCTGCACGAAGTAAGGCCGCAGAGATTTACAGCGTTAGCTGAGCGGGCTGGTCTGGGCGAGGTTTGGGCGCAAAGACCAATAGAATTGCCGGGATAAAGAGCAGGTCGAAGAGCAAGGCAACGACGATGGTGATTGAAGCCATGAGCCCCATCCAGGCGTTAATCTGGAAGCCGGAAAATGCTAAGCAGGCAAAGCCCGCAGCCAGTGAAAAAGTCATGGTGATCATGCCGGTGCCAACCATATTGAAACTAAGCTCAACTGCTTCGTAGGTCGACTGCCCTGCCCTGCGTAAGCGTGAATAAGTGGTGAGCATATGAATGGTATCGTCGACCACGACGCCGAAGGTCACAGATGCCACAGTGGCGACAGCCATGCCGACCTCACCGTTTACCAATGCCCAAATCCCCAAGGTCACCAGTGCGGGGATGAGGTTTGCCACACTGCCGATCAGGCTCAAACCCAACGAGCGGAAGGCAACGATAAAGACTAACCACACCGCAAAAACCCCGATAAGCATGCCCTTGAGCATTTCGTGGATATTGCGGTTACCAATGTGGGCAAACAGCAATGAGGTTCCAGTTGCCCTCGCCGAGTCGGCAATGAGCGGTGTGTTCTGCTTTGCCCAGGTTTGCGCCTGAGCTTGCAGCTCAGCCATTCTGGCTGTTGAAACATCTGCCAGGCTTACCGTTAGACGAGCGCTACGTTTATCGGCGGTTAGTTGGTTTTTAAGATCGGTCCCAAAGGGTAATGACATCTCATACAGGGCGAGAAGTTGGCTGGATAGCGCCGCTGAAGTCGGTAGCCTGTACTGTTTGCCTGCACCCCCATTCATGGCTCGGTTCAGGGTTTTAACGATATCTGGCAAACCATTAACATGAGTGACGCCGGGTTGCTGGCGTAACCATTGGGCAAATTGCTCGGTTTGATTGAGGTAAGCGGGATTACTGATGCCGCCCTCTTCGCCTGAATCAAGTGAATACTCCATGGTGTAGAAACCACCGAGTTGTTGATTGAGTGAATCTGTTGCTTGGCGAAACTCAAAGCGTTGATCAAAGTAGCGTACGTAGCGATCATCAAGTGTATTAGTAAAGGCAAACCCACTCAGTACCAGCGATATTAAACTGACGCTCAGCAATATCTTTCGCGGGTGCTTTATCACGACGCCAGCAACAATCGAGCTCAAGCTCTGCGCGGGAATGACGTTCGCCGCCTTCCATGGCAGTACACAGAGTAATGCAGGCAGGAAGGTTAGGCTCAGTAGCCAGGCCATCAGTGAACCAAGCGCGACAATGATGCCCAAGTGGGCAAATGGCGGCACGGCACTAAACAACAACGATAGAAAACCAATTGCCGTGGTGATACTGGTTAATGTCACTGCCCACCAGCACTCTACCAACACTTCTTTGACTGATTCGGTCCGGCTCAGGCCTGTGCGCCTTAAGCGCATCATGCCCGAGCAGATATGAATACAGTCACAGCACGCTATGGTCAGAATAATATTGGGAGCAACTACGCTGGGTGACGACAAAGGCACGCCCAGTAACGCAGCAATACCCAGTGCACTTGTGGTGCCAAGGGCTATGACGGCGAAGGTTACGAAAGCGCAGGCAGCTGAACGTAACACTAGAAAAATAACTGCAAGCAGTACCAGAACCATGCTTGGCAGTAATACCGTGCTGTCGGAAATACTCGCCTCAACAAAGGCATTATCGAGCGCAATTGAACCGGATAAACCAAGGTTCAATTCTGGGTTACTTTGCTTGAAGTTTTCAGCCAGTTTCTGCGCCGCGTGCATGGATTTCGCGGTTTGCTGAGAGGCTGTGTTTGGCGCAAAACGGAAGTTAACGGCGACTAAAGCTAACCGACCGTCTTGCGAAACCAGGCGACCAATCAGCAGCGGTTCATGCTTCGATGCTTGCTTCAATTTGTGCGCATCCGCAGCGGATAATGGGTCTCCGGTGCGCAGTAGTTGATCGATATTAATATCATCACCAACGGCTTGAACACGTTGGAAATTGGTCAGTGAATCAACCCGCTTTACATTGGGTAGGTTCCACGCCTGATCGGTCAATCTACTGATCGCGTCTAACGTGGCAGGATTGAATAAGTCGCCTTGTTGCGCCGAGATGACGAACAGCAAAGTGTCGTCACGACCATAGACTTGCTCGAATTTATCCAGCGCGATCAGGTCGGGGTTGTTACCCGCGAAGAAGACCCGGTTGTCGCCTCGAAAGGTCAGTTGCGACATAGCAGCACTAAGCGCGAGGGCAACTAACAATGATGCGGTCAACACCTTCCAAGGGTTGGCAGTCACCCAACCAGCGTAAGTATTTAACCACCTCATCATGGTTGCGTGAGGGCTGTTGCGATGTGGATTTTTGTCCACAGAGTTTCCGGTTTTCATTGCACATTGCCGTCCGTGGAATATGAAACGTTATTTGTCAGCAGTTTTAGTAGTACCAGGCGTAGCCGATCTTAAAATAGCTGTCGTTACGAAAGCCTTGCAGCGCCGGGTCCTTCTTGGCGTTTGCAGCTTTTATCAACGAAATGGAAAGTACGCCGTCGTTGAACATCCGGCGTGAAGCGCGTAGATCAATAAGGTTGGATTGCCACTCAAGGTCGTGCGTATTACGCAGTTCGAGCATGTACCCATTGAGGTCGTTAAGGCTGTAACGTGCCCCGGTAAATATGTCGCGTTGGAACGGTGTGATTGGCGCTTGGTCGGAGCGGTCGTCGTGGTAGAACTCGGCATACAGGGTCAGATCACCCATGCCCCCGAGCCACGTAGCAAAGTTGGTTTCGGCGCCGACTCCACCACCGAAAAATGAATCTTCAGCACCGTCCTGATAGATCACCTCAGACTTGAAAATGCTGTCGCCGTAGACGTATTGCGCCTCAAGCCCGGTTTGCTCGATGGTCTGGTAGTCGGCGGTAAACGCATAAACTCCGTTGCGATCGGCAAGGGCTTGGAGTACCGGTTCGCGGTTGTGCCCCTTGAACTGAGACACGGCGATATCAATGCTGTCGCCGAGGCGAAATTGATAACGTGCAGCAAAGTCAGGCGCCCAGCGGCCTCGTTCATAATGCTCATCGGTTATGGGAGCTGGAAGTATTCGTAAACGGTCCCTGCCCTCGCCAAATCGACGTTCACGTGCGTAGGTGGTGCCGTACAGGGATAGCACTGAATCATCGAGCTTAAACGCTGCCACGGCACCAGGCTGGCCGAGCTTTACCTTGCCTTGAAAGTCTTCAGCCATGTCCCTTTGGTTGATGATATCCACAGGGCTCCACGCTTCAAGCATGCCCCAAGTTTGTTTGAGTACACCAAATTTGTAGTCCGCTAAGTCAGTGCTTATCCACACTGATGCTTGGCGAATATCACCGGTAACCTTGTGCTGACGGTCAGGCGAAATTCGAGAGAATAATGAAAGGTCGTAACGATCTCCCGATTCAGACTCAGCGGCCAAACTGAGGTCTGCGTAGCCTGAACCGAGCACATCGCGGCTGCTTTGATTTTGGTACAGCGGCTCGTCAGAGTAGAGGGTCGTATCAACCCCAACAGAGCCGCGCACGCTTGCGCCGTGCGCGGGCAGCAGGGTTGAGATCGCCAACACGCCAAGCCAGGTGGTGGGTATGCGCTTGTTCATCAGCGTGACCAGAACGCCATTCGACGTTCTGACATGTCAGACTCTTTAAGACCCGTTTTGAATGTGTAATCGACCCATTTGATTTCAGACACGGAGTTGTCGCGCAGATTGGTCATGACGATCCGGCCCGGGCGCCAGTATTTGCCCTGGTATTGCTGGTAGTCGTAAAAATCGAGGCGTTTTAGTTCGCGCCCGGCTTTATCGAAATAAACAACGTTCTGCGGTTTCCAAATACGTGGGTCAATGGTTTCTACTAGTTTCGAGTAGCCAGAGTATTGGTACTTGGGAATATTGGCGATGGTATGGCAAGTGGTTTTTGGCTCGCCACAAGGCTCATCCTGCAAAAATTTATAGGTGTAGCTGTTCAGCTCCCATGTGGCGATGTCCTCGTAGGAGAATTCAGAACCGCCAAAAGAGCCGGTCTTGTCGCGTGAGGCGAGGCGCTTCACTCGATTCAGTGCCGGTAAAAAAATCCACTGATCATCCGGCGCATCGGGGTTGTTGTAGGTCAGCGAGACAAAGCCTGCGAGGTCGCGTGGGGTTTGAAATACCACCAAGCGTTTGTCGCCTGCGTCAGCCGATTCGAGGGTGTACATTTGAAAACTACGCTCGGCAGCAGCGCCACCCGCGCGCTTAGTGGTCATGTACCCAGCGGCTTTGTAGTCGACAAAACCTGAATCATTGTCATGAATCTTATTGGCAATCTCGGTACCCCGTTCAAAGGCATCAGGGCTTGCTTCAGTTTGGCCAAGCGCCTGGCTGCTGGCTGCGAGGGATAGGCTTAGGGCGAGCAGGGTTTGCAACAGTCGATTGTTCATTTGCGGCTTCCTTGTCTGTGGATAACTTAGCGATTGTTAGGCGCTGTACAGGCGTCTTCGACCAACAGGTCGAGGGTGTGGGCGAACATCGTTTCGTCGTGGTCGTGGCTGATAAAACAGCGCAGACGTGCGGCTTCGCGGGGCACCACCGGGTGCATCACCGCATGGGCGATGATTCCGTTGTTGAGCAGTTTTGACATCAGCTCCAAGGCTCGCTCGTCCTTGATCATCAGCGGCACAATAGGCACACCGGCCAGCGAGGAGCGGCAATCAAGCCCGCGTTCCTCGGCCATTTCCTTGAAGCGTTGTGCGTTGTACTGCAGGCGCTTTACGCGCTCGGGCTCAGCTCTGGCCAGGCTTACAGCAGCCAGAGCCGCCGCGGTATTAGCTGGGCTAATACCCGTGCTGTAGAGCAACAGCCCTGGACAAAAGTAATGCAGCAATTCGATAAGCTGCTTTTTACCGGCGACAAAACCACCGCAACTGGCAAAGCTTTTTGACAGCGTGCCGATGATCAGGTCGACCTCTGCGGTGTCCATTGCAAAGTGCTCGCAAACGCCGCGCCCGGTTTTACCGACAGTGCCGATCGAGTGCGCTTCATCAATCATCAACCAGGCGCCATGCTTTTTCTTGAGCGCAACAACACCGGGTAAATCAACCAGATCACCGTCCATGCTGTAGGCGCCTTCAACCAAAATCAGCGCGCGACGATAGTGCTTACGGTTTTCGCTCAACAGACGATCAAGTGCGGCCATGTCATTGTGAGCAAAGGCTATACGCCGGGCACCGGACATGACCGAGCCCATGATTGCGCTGTTGTGCATGTACTCGTCATGGATGATCAGGTCCTGTTTATCGAGCAGGTAACCAATCACCGAAACGTTGGCACTGTAGCCGCCAACGCCGACACTGACGGCTTCGAAACCGGTGAACTCTGCTAGCTCATGTTCGAGTTGGGTGTGCAGTTCAATTTCGCCGCCGACCATCCTGGCCGCGCCGGCATGACAGCCGTATTGATCAATCGCGTCATGCGCAGCGGCCTTCACTCGTGGATCATGGGAAAGGCCGAGGTAGTTGTAGTTGGAGAAAGTGACGTAGTCGCTGCCTGCAATTTGCAGGTTGCTGGACACCTCTCCACTGCGTGCCAGGAAGTAAGGGTTGCTGATTGCGTTGTTGTCGCTGTAGAGCGATTTAATACCCTCCACTAATGCATATTCTGGGTACTTGCTTGCATCGGGTGCGTGCACGTCTTGGTCGACGACAGGCTCGGAAGCGTTGATACGGATACCTGAGCGAACCTTCGCCAGTAGAGACTCAATGTTTGTATTTACATTGTTGTTCATAATTTAATCCATTAAATATCAGGTGTTTATGCATTTTTATGGGTGGAGACGATGTGGGTTAGTGCGCGCTCAGCAAGTTTTGCAATGGTCGCGGCACCGAGCAGTTCAATGACTGAATAGCTGACACCGAGCTTTTGTTCGAGCTGTAGCTTGATGTCGCCTGAACTCAATGAATCAACACCGAAGAAGTCAAAAGTCAGATCGGGTTTAAGGCGTGCGACGTTGGTTTTGAGGGTCGCTGCCACGACTTCGCTAATAAGCGCTTGTAAAATCTCACTCGCCTGCTGCTGCTCCATCTCAGCCAATGCGTGATGCAGTTGCTCAACCAGTGAGTTATCGCCAGCACTGGCGGCGCCGCTTGCAGCAATCAACTCGAGATAACAAGGAGAGTTATTCGCCATCGCTTCATAGGCTGCCCACTTGTCAAAGCTCAGCAGTTCGCTGATAGCAACCTGTGGCAACTCTTTAGCCAGCGCCCGTGCAATGCCCTGTAGGGCAAGCGGGGGACTGATCATGCTGATGCCGATACGTATCAGGTGTTGGCTGGTGCGCTCGTCGATATTGAGCATGCCGGTACCGGCAATGCCACCGAGATGAACGCTCAACGCTTTCAGGCCTTGGCTATGGCGTAGCTTGGCCAACCCATCGAGAAAGCCATTGGCCGCGCAATAATTGGCTTGCCGACTGTTGCCGATAAGGTTGGCGATTGATGAAAACAGGACGAATTGCTCAAGTTCGATTCCTGCCTCAGTCGTCGCTTGGTGCAGTGCCCAAGCGCCGCCAGCTTTTGGCTGCATGACGCTGTGGATAACTTGCGGCTGCATCTGCTCGATCGATTCATCGGCCAGCACGCCTGCTGCGTGGTAAATACCGCGCAGTGGCTGTTGCTGACTGTTGATTGCACTGATCAGTGCTTTAACTTTGCCTGGGTCGGCGATATCCAGCGCATGGGCGCTGACTTGTGCGCCAAGAGCCTGCAAGCTTTCCAGCAGTTGTTTGGCGCCTGGGGAGTCACCACCGCTACGTCCAGCCAATGCAATATGCCCTGCCCCATTGTGTGCGAGCCAGTGCGCTACCTTGCTGCCAAAACCGCCAAAACCGCCAGTGACCAGATAAGTGCCGTTGGATTTCAACGCTGGCTGATCAGAAACCGCCGCATCGAATGTTTGTGCGTCTGTGGCCACAGCCAAGACCGACCAGTCTGCGGGCAGGTTGTGGATATCTTTTGTCTGCAACAGATCGCTAAAAACCAGGTCGCTATCAATGTCTTTGCTGTGTTCCTCGGCAATGGCTTGGCGCAATGCCGCACGATAGCCAGTATCGGCATGTAGCGCGCCAAGGTCATTGGACATGCGTAGCAGGCGGCCGCAGTGCGCCGGTAACGCAAATGGTGAGACATCGTGGTCAAGGTCAATCAGGAGGCCACCGCTGGCTAGGCAGAAGAACCCGATCTCATGACTCCAACTGGCCAAGGGAACCGCAAGTAAGTCATACCCTTGGCCGTCACGCGGTTGCGGCAAGTTGGCGAAATCTCTCGTCACCCGTGACACCTCAACGCCGGCGTTGATTAAACGCTGACTGAGTGCATCGCCGAGCGCGCCTTCAACCACCAGAGCGGTTTGTCCTGGACATAGTTCTGCTCGTTCGATTAACGCTATGGCGCGCGCATCGATGGGTGCCAGCAGAGGATTAACGGTTATGCTCGCATCAACACCTTCAAGCACGTCGTGCTGCTCATTCACCCGCAACAGATTGGCAAGTTTGTGAGCGACTAAACCGACAACTCGGTCACCTAGGCGAAAACGCGTGGCATGAGTGCCAACTTGAGTAATGGTACCGACCACTCCGACGGGGCAAGAGGTTGCCAGTTGCACGCCAAAATATTCGACGCGTAACTGATACTCGTGCGCGCCCAACGGATGCGTGGGTAATAGTGTGGCGTGATAACTGTTTGGCGTGAGAGATAGCTCGATCGGGTCGTCGGCGCTGGCACAGGTACTAACAATTTTTGCTGTGCGCAATTGGCCACTGAGAATCAATGACGCAGCGAAACGTTTGTTGTCGCGCAGTGCGAGCTCATCAATTTGCTGCACTGCTACCGCTTCGGCAACCACGCGGTTAGCCGTGTCAGTGGCGGCATCTGTGCTGATATCGATTGAGGCAACATCGAGGTTGTTCAGCTCGTTACGTGCCGCGCGCAGGAAGCCCGCAACTGAGGTTTGATCCGGCTGCACGGCGTCACTTGGCAGCACGCAATGCGCATCACGTGTAATAACCCGTACTGGCAACCGGCGTTGTTGGCGCGCCAGTGTTTTCAGAGTGGCGAGCAGGTGACAGATATTTTCCGTGCTTAAACCAACATCGGTTTCCGGGCTATATCCGGCAACGATAATGGCGCGTGTCACCTCGCCTAGATACTCGAAATCGTGCAGTTGCTGCCAGCTGCATTGGTGCACTTGCTTGACGTTTTGTTTGGCAACTTTTGCCAATGTTTGCGGCAGCGGATCATCAGATCCGCCGATGATCAACAGCGTGCAATTCACTTCGCTTTCAGCACTTAATTCAGCTTGTTCAAGCCAGGTGCGCTGATAATCGCCCTGTGGATAACCGTCACCGCTTTCACCGCCGCTGAGTGAGCGGCACAGCAAGCCTTCTATCCGCGCTAACAAATTTCCTTCGGTATCGCACAGCTCAAAATCACAGATCACTTGCGTGACATTCTTTTCAACAATCTGGGCCCGACAAATAATGCTTTCAGGAAGTGCTGCATAGACTTCCAGCGCACGCAAAGACACCGGTAAATATGCACCGTCACTCGTACTCATCAGACTCAGCGCTATCTGCAAGCAACCATCAAGGAGTGATGGATGGAGGACGTAGGCACTGGCTTTCTCGCCAGCAGATTCTGGGCGTTGCAGAGTGGCAACGGCGATGCCTGCGTCCAGGTTGCGCTGCAATGTTTGGATCGATTGAAATGCGTGGCCGTACTGCAATTTCAAGATGGCCAGGTGCGCGTATAACTGTTGTGGGTCGAGCTGTTCCATCAGCAGGTCTTGCGCTACGTTTATCTTTGAGGCCGCGGCTGCACCGTTGTAGGGATAGAGGTTCGCTTGTGCGTGGAGCAGGCCTGTCTCGCGGCTGCCGGCTTCTTTCGAGTGAAGTCGTGCGTGATGGGTGGTCGGGTCGACTTGCGTGTGCAGATGTAAGGCGCGGCTCTGATCAATCAACAACGCCTGATGAATATGCACATCGCGGATGATCAGCCCTTTGCTTTCAGGCCAGAGCTGGCGTGCTTTCTCACACAGTGCTTCGAGATACCCGGCTGCGGGCATGATGGCAGAGCCGTCAACTACGTGGTCGAGCAAGTAGTTGAGGCTGCGCAAGTTGAGATCTGCCCCGCCTTTTTCGGCACTTAGCGGAGCCTGTTGTGGTTCAAGACGGTCATTGATTTGATGGCTGGATTCATTCCACAAAATCTGGCGCTGCCAAGGATAGACCGGCAGGTTTACCAATGATCCAGGCCCGGTGCGAGCGGCCCAATCGATATCACCACCCTGCGCGAAGACTTCGGCTATGGCGCGGCGAACAGCTGTTTGCTCAGGCTTGTTTATCCACAGGGTTGAAGCAATGCGCGGCACGAGGTTGCGCGCAGTGCATATTTCTTCAAGAGAACGGCGCAGAACGGGATGCGGTCCAACTTCAACGAACAAGGTGTAGCCGTCATCAATCATCGAGTTGATTGCATCAGCGAAATAAACCGGATTGCGCACGTTGTCGCACCAGTATTCGGCGTCAAAACCTAAGTGATGGTTTGGGTCTTGATTGATCAGGTTAGCGGTGACGGTTGAGTACAGCGGAGTGATCGATGGCTGCGGTTCAAGGCTCGCCAAGGAACTGCGCAACTCAGGTTTGAGTGGCTCCATCAAGGGGCTGTGATAAGGCACTTCAACATCGAGCATGCGGGCGAATATCCCCTCGCCTTCACACTGCGTACAGATTTGTTCGAGCGCGGTTTTGTCGCCCGCGATGGTCAGGCTTTTGGGCGAGTTGATAGCCGCTAACGAGACAAGGTTGGCATAGGGTTCAAGTAATTTGCTGGCTTGTTCTTCGGACATGCCCAAGGCGAGCATGCCGCCGGTGTCAGCGGTTGTAGCCTGAATGCGGCTGCGGTGATAACTAACCGACAGTGCTTGCTCAAGGCTCAAAGCGCCTGCTGCCCAGCCTGAGGCGACCTCGCCAACTGAGTGGCCAACCACTGCATCGGCGCTGATACCTTCCGCTTTAAGCAGGGCGGTAAGGCCAATTTGAATCATCAGGTTGGCAGGTTGGGCAAACTCGGTTCGTTTTATTTGTGAATCGTCTTCATCGCGCAGCATTTCCTGCAGAATTGAAAAGCCAGAGATACCCACGAAAACATCATCGGCAGCCTCAAGTGTCGACCTGAATAAGGCACTGCTGTGTAACAGCTCTCGGCCCATACCCCACCATTGCGGGCCCATGCCGGTGTAGACGAAAGCAATGCGTGAGCTGGCATTGAATGGGCGAATACCTTCGACGGCCTGGCTTTCGTTGTCGGCTGCAAAAGCATGCAGTGCTTCAGCGATCTCTGCATGGGTTTCGCCCCATACAGCCACCCGGTTACTCATGTGTGAGCGGCGTAAGCTGGTGCTGTACAGCAAGTCGCCTAGCGCAGGTGAGTTGGGTTGATCCATCATTTCGGCGAGCTGCTTGGCGCGCTCGCGCAGGGCTTTTGGGTCCCGCGCGGAGAGTGGCAACAGTTTGAATGATGCAGTTGTCGGTGCCGCGTTTGGTACGGACACGGTCACCGGGTTAGCGCTGACAATCACGTGAGCATTGGTGCCGCCGTAGCCAAAGGAGTTAATCGCAATGCGTTGCGGCTTGCTTCGTAGGCTCAGGGGAGTCGGCTTGCGGGGTAGCAGCACTTCATTGGGGATCTTCGGGTTTATCGTTTGCAGATCTGCGACCGGAGGCACAATGTTATGGCGCAGCATTTCGACCGATTTAATAACGCTGGCGATACCCGCAGCTGCCTCAAGGTGGCCAATGTTGGCTTTGACTGAACCCACCACGCAGCCGCCATCACGCCCGTAAACGTGAGCAATTGCGCGTGTTTCGAGCGGGTCTCCAATCGGTGTTCCGGTGCCGTGGGCTTCGATGTAATCGATATCGCTAGCTCCTAACCCGCACGATGCGAGTACGCGTTGCATCAGCGCTTGTTGGGCTGCTGGATTGGGCACCGTAATTCCGCTGGTGCGCCCATCCTGATTAACCCCAACGCCGTCGATCAGCGCCAGGATGTGGTCGCCATCACGGATCGCATCGGCATAGTTCTTCAGTACGACTACACCACCACCCTCACCTCTGCCGTAACCATCGGCGCGTGAATCAAAGCTTTTTGAGCGCCCGTCTTTGGCCAGAAAACGGCCTTTGGACATGGCTATCGAGTACTCGGGACGCAAAATAAAGTTGGCACCACCGACGAGTGCGGTATCGCACTGATGGCTTTGAATCGCGTTAACCGCTTGAGCCAATGCAACCATCGAGGATGAACACGCTGTATCAATCGACAAGCTCGGGCCGCGGAAATCAAATGCGTAGGAGATCCGGTTCGAGAGCATGGTAAGTGTTGCGCCTGCTGCGCTATTGGCGCCGATGTTTTGCCGAGAGCTTGGGCTGAACTGATTCAGCAGATGGTCAACGGTAAAGCCACCCACAAACACACCGGTCTGCGAACCAGCCATGTTTTCAATATCCAATCCGGCGTTTTCCATGGCCTCCCAACTCAACTCGAGCAATAGGCGCTGCTGTGGGTCCAGGGCTTCAACTTCACGCGGTGAGAAATTGAAAAAATCAGCATCGAATGCACGAAAGTCATAGTCCTGTAGAAAGTGCCCTGAACACACATAGGCTTTCCCTGCGACATCCTTTTCATTGAGAAATTTGTCGACTGACCAACGATCTTTTGGCACTAGGCTGACGTAGTTTTGACCGGTTAGAAGGTTGTTAAAAAATACCTCGGGGGTATTCGAACCGCCCGGAAAACGACAAGCAGAGCCGATCAAGGCAACCTGGTTTGAGCCAGTATTAGTTGACATATGTTGTGCCCCTTAAATCCATTTAAATTGACAGCGTTCATTGCAAAGCGCTAGCAAGGCATAGTGCGATTATCTTAAGTTGCAGGCTGATTGGTTGATCGGTAGAGGATTACGAGTTGATATAAATTCCAATTTATAGCAATACGTAGTCCTGCCAAATAATAGCAATGGCATATCAATATCATTTATGCATTAAGTTTCAGTAGCGGCTTAACAGTGCTCCTGTAATAGGCTCCTGTGGAACATTAAACGCCTATGCCTTCTAACGCGCATAGATAGAAACGCGATTGTATGACTGTATATTAATGTGCCTGTACTGGCTCTTTGTATAATTAATACAAACGACAGTGACAGACAGGTCTTGCGATGTTTAGGTCGTGGTTATAAGTAACTTTAGTATATTAAACTCATTCTCCATGAAAATGATATGCAGGCAATGTGCAGCTAAATGGATATCAATTTAGCTATAGGTATGGGAGTACCTGTATAAACAACGGAACTATTCTTTTTTAGACCAATCATTAGAGTGGTTGATGTTATATGGCCGTCACTAAATGCGATTGTTTAATGCTTTATGGAGGGTGTCTGCTGGGAGGGAAGTATATTCAATACAAACTTTGGAATAGTGAGCAAGTACTTAAGCAAACTCTCAATGAGCATGCCTAATAAGACTAAGACATAGATCAGAGCGGTCTGGTAACAGCTATTTGCAGCACACTATATTGTGGCAACAGGATGATTTGCGGGCACTCAAACCATACTGCCCAGTAGCCAGTCCCTTAGCTTCTGGTGGAGATGCTGGGTTAACCGACGTGCTAAACGTTCTGAAAATGCAATTGTGGCTGCGCAGGACTGCTCAGTCTCAATTGATTGCGGTTGAGATAGGTATCAGCGCCTACGGTTTGCTCTGGCGCCAGCAGGCTACCCGACAGGGGATAGGATTGACCCAGGATGCTCAGCCTCCGGCGCTTGCTGACAAACACAGCCTAACTAAACGTATTCTGACCAACATGACCTGGCCAACATGCTCTGACAAACATAGTCTGGCGGACGGATCCGGTTGGTTCGCTATGGTTATGTGGGGGGCGGCCTAATACTGCACTCAAGGCACTGGCTGAGCAGTGCCCTCGCCTCGGTAACAGCACGCTGAGTCGGTGTTTCACGGGTAATTGATAGTCACCACATACGAACCGGTTCGAATCGTCTCACCCGCAGCATCGATCAGTACGTACTCCTGGCCATGTTCAGTGTCGGGCGGCTCTTTGTTGGTGATGAGCTTGGCTTCGACGCTGGAATCATTTGCCGTTGCAACACGGGTCACTGTGGCGACGCGTTTCACCTCGAGCATGTTGCCTGCGGAGATGACTAACGGACAGCCTTGAAGCTTCAGCGTGAGATCCGCTGAAACCTTCGCGCTGCATGGAGGCTCAACAATCATTCCTCGTATATTGATACTTCCGGTCATCGGGGCAGCAGCCACCGAGTACGGCCCAACCAAAATAATGTACAGAAATTGGCAAAGCAGTAATCGCGTTCTGTTCATCTAAGCTATTCCTATGTGTATTAGGAAGTGCTTCGTCAGCGTAGACGATTACTTTAGAGAAATGAGGAAATGGTATTCCAGTTGTTGGCCACATCCAGAGGACGCATGTCTTCGAGTTAGCGGCGAGGATAAGCTTCGCCGCTAGGCTGCGTACCGTTCTGCAGCCCTTGTGCGTGGCGCTTCAGCCCTTGTTAGCGGAAACGGCTGGCAGCGCTAAGAATATGAAGAAACGGCAGATTTGAGCGGGTTTTGAGTGGCGCCGGTTATCAGCAGCGGCCATGAAGAACTAGTCTAACGATGTGGGCTTAAGTCAGGGCTATTTCTACGTTTAGCCAAAAACTCGAGTCAGCTATTACCAACGCTCAAGGGTGGTTTGAGACGGTGGTCTGAAGTCATTGGCTAAATCATTAAAGTAAAAAATGCAGTCTGACTCGCTGCATTCACCGCGTTTTTTACCCTGTCTAAAGTGGCTGATCTACCGGGTTGGCAGCTGCTTCATCGCGCAAGCAGCCAATATCACGCTGCGCCTGGCTTACCCATGCGAAGGCCCGGTCGTTCAGTTCGGCGATGGCGCGGGGGCCAGTGCCTTCTGCGTACATTGGCCCGCCAATGATTACCTGAATAGTGCCCGGCTTTTTAGCCCAACCCTCTTTGGGCCAGTACTTGCCAGCGTCGTGCGCGATTGGCAGAACCGGCAAGTTGGCATTCACCGCAAGCGATGCGCCGCCGCGTGAGAATTTGCCAATCTGTCCGGTTGGGATGCGCGTGCCTTCAGGGAATACCAGCACCCAGCAGCCGAGCTTTAGTCGTTCATGGCCCTGTTTTGCAAGCTGCTTGAGTGCGGCCTTAGGGTTACTGCGGTCAATTGCGATGGGCTTGAGCATGGCCATTGCCCAGCCGAAGAACGGCACATACAACAGCTCACGCTTGAGCACTTGGCTGAGTGGCTCAAACAAGGCCGAAAGAAAGAAGGTTTCCCAGGTGCTTTGGTGCTTGGAGAGAATCACGCAAGGCGTCTCCGGGATATTCTCGAGGCCTTTGACTTCGTATTTGATACCAACCATGGCGCCGGTTAGCCAAACTGCAAAACGGCACCAGTTCTGGTTCACGAAGCGGTAGCGTGCGCGAAATGACAGGAACGGCACGATGAAAAAACTCAGGGTGCACCAGAGAAATGAACTGGTCGCCAGCAGGATGTAGAAGAATAAAATGTTGATAGCCCGCAGTGTCGACATAAGTGCATTTACCGTCGCGGACAACCCGCGCTTTATTGATTAAGTAATTGTCTGGCAACTGCTGCCAGATCATCGAATATCAAGGTATTGGCTGGCAATCCTTTGGCCAGTGTGCGCTCGCCTTTGCCGGTTTTTACTAAAACTGGCTGACAATCGACGGTTGTGGCCGCTTGCAGGTCACCACTGCTGTCACCCACAAACCATACGCCCTTCAGTTCTACCGCATAATGCGCGGCGATGCTGTGGAGCATGCCTGGTTTCGGCTTGCGGCAAGCGCAACCTTCATCCGGCCCGTGTGGACAATACAGGATCAAGCCAATTTCACCGCCCTGCTCTGCAACCAGTTGGCGCATGCGCTGGTGCATGGCATCAAGTTCAGCTACGCCGTAGTAGCCGCGTCCGATGCCTGATTGATTGGTGGCAATCGCGATGGTCCAGCCAGCTTTGGATAAGTCGGCAATCGCGGTGATCGAACTGGGGATGGGAATCCATTCTTCAACGGATTTGATGTACGCGTCGGAGTCGTGATTGATCACGCCGTCGCGGTCGAGAATGAGTAGCTTCATGGTGCATCTCTCTAGTGTTTAAAGCTTAACCGCGCGGCGCTGCTGTCTAGGCAGGCATGCCGCGCGGTTAACCTGCGTCAGCTCAGGACCGAGATGTCCGCAACACCGAGGAACAAACCCCGTAGCTTAGCCAGCAAGGCGTAGCGGTTGGCGCGCACATTGGCGTCTTCAGCGTTGACCAGTACGGTCTCGAAGAAGCTGTCTACCGGTGTGCGCAGCGTCGCCAGCTTGGCCAGTGCTTCGTTGTACATGCGCGCTTGCGCCAACGGCTGTACTGCCTGCTCTGCCTGCTGAATTGCAGCGTTGAGGGCGAACTCGCTTGGGCTGTCGAAGTAATGCGCGGCAATGCTCTTGGCAATGTTGCCTTCAGCTTTGCTGAGCAAGTTCGAAACGCGCTTATTGGCCGCAGCCAGCGCTTCAGCTTCAGGCAGTTTGCGGAACGCTTGTACCGCTTGCACACGCTGATCAAAGTCGAGTGGCGAGACCGGGGTTACCGCGCGAACAGCCTGGTAAACCGCAACGTCAACACCTTGGTCCTCATAGCGCGCGCGCAGGCGGTCAAAGATGAACTCCTGCACTTGTGCGGTGAGGCCAGCCGTCTTGATTTTGTTACCGAACTGCTTGATCGCGAATTCAACGGCGTCTGTCACATCCAGCTCAAGCTCTTTCTCGATCAGGATACGCAGCACGCCCAGCGCAGCACGACGCAGTGCGTAGGGATCTTTGCTGCCGGTTGGCAGCATGCCGATACCAAAGATACCGACCAGCGTATCGAGCTTGTCAGCCAGCGCTACGGCTGCACCGGTCAGCGTGCTTGGCAGTTCAGCGCCAGCGCCGCGCGGCATGTATTGTTCGTTCAATGCCAGTGCAACGTCTTGCGCTTCACCGTCATGCTTGGCGTAGTAGTAGCCAGCGATGCCCTGCATTTCAGGGAACTCGCCGACCATTTCACTGGCCAGATCACATTTCGACAGCAAGCCAGCGCGGCCTGCACGCTTGGAGTCACCGCCAATCTTCTCGGCGATGTAAGCCGCCAGCGCCGACACACGCTGGGCTTTGTCGTAGACCGAGCCCAACTGCGCCTGGAACACCACGTTAGCCAGACGCTGGTTGAAGGTTTCGAGCTTCTGCTTTTTGTCTTGCTTGAAGAAGAACTCGGCATCAGTCAGGCGCGGACGTACAACCTTCTCGTTACCCGAGATGATTTGCGCAGGGTCTTTGCTTTCAACGTTAGCCACGGTGATAAAGCGTGGCAGCAACTTGCCTTCAGCATCGAGCAGGCAGAAGTACTTCTGATTGTCCTGCATGGTGGTGATCAGGGCTTCTTGCGGCACGTCGAGGAAGCGCTCCTCAAACGAGCACACCAGCGGCACAGGCCACTCAACCAGCGCACTGACTTCATCAAGCAGCGCTGGAGGCACGATCGCCGTGCCGTTTTGCTCGGCAGCCAGTTGCTCAACGCGCTTGCTGATTTGCTCACGGCGCTCAGCAAAGTCTGCAATTACATAGGCTTTGCGCAGGTCTTCGGCATAGTTAGCGGGTGCGCTGATGGCAACTTCAGTGTTGTGATGGAAGCGATGGCCACGGGATACCCGACCGGCAGTTTGCGCCAGAATCTCGCAATCAAGCACGGTGTCGCCAAACAGCATCACCAGCCATTGGCTTGGACGTACAAACTCGGTACGTCGTGCACCCCAGCGCATGCGCTTGGGAATTGGCAGGTCGTTGAGCGAGGTTTCGACAATCTCGGGCAAGAGTTGCGCAGCTTGTTTACCGGCAATGGTCTGGCTGAAACGCAGCTTTGGACCGCTGGCGTCGATCTCGGACAGGTCAACGCAGCACTTGTTGGCGAAGCCCAGCGCGGCTTGAGTCGGATTACCCTCGGCGTCGAACGCCGCTTTAACTGGCGGGCCGTCAAGGTTCATCACGCGATCAGGCTGCTCGGTGTCGAGCTGCTCAACCAGCACCGCCAAACGGCGTGGCGCGGCGTAGTAACGGGCTTTGGCGTAATTCAGGCCAGCCGCTTTCAGGCCTTTTTCAACTCCGGACAAAAATGACTCGCCTAAAGTTTTCAGGGCTTTTGGCGGCAACTCTTCAGTGCCAAGTTCTACCAGAAAGTCTTGTGCACTCATTCTGCAGCCTCCAGCTTAGCCAGTACTTCATCACGCAATTCAGGGGTGGCGAGCGGGAAGCCGAGCTTGGCCCGAGCTTGCAGGTAGCTTTGGGCAACGGCGCGAGCCAGTGTACGTACACGCAGAATGTATTGCTGGCGCGCAGTTACCGAGATCGCCCGGCGCGCATCCAGCAAGTTGAAGGTGTGCGAAGCCTTGAGCACCATTTCATAGGTCGGCAGCGGCAACTCAAGCTCGATCAAACGGTTGGCTTCGGACTCATAGAAGTCAAACAGCTCAAACAGTTTCTCAACGTTGGCGTGCTCGAAGTTGTAGGTCGATTGCTCGACTTCGTTCTGGTGGAAGACATCGCCATAGGTGACTTTGCCGAACGGGCCATCAGCCCACACCAGGTCATACACCGAGTCTACGCCCTGAATGTACATGGCCAGACGCTCAAGACCGTAGGTGATCTCGCCTGTGACCGGGTAGCACTCAATGCCACCGACTTGCTGGAAGTAGGTGAATTGGGTGACTTCCATGCCGTTGAGCCAGATTTCCCAGCCCAGACCCCAGGCGCCGAGTGTTGGCGATTCCCAGTTGTCTTCAACGAAACGAATATCGTGCACCAGCGGGTCGATACCGATGGCTTGCAGCGAACCCAGATACAACTCCTGGAAGTTTTCCGGGTTAGGTTTCAAGACCACCTGAAACTGGTAGTAATGCTGCAGACGGTTGGGGTTCTCACCATAACGGCCATCAGCCGGGCGACGGCTTGGCTGTACGTAGGCGGCGTTCCAGGTCTCAGGACCAATCGAACGCAAGAATGTAGCGGTGTGGAAAGTGCCAGCACCGACTTCCATATCGTATGGCTGCAACACAACGCAGCCCTGCTCAGCCCAGTATTTCTGCAGGGCGAGAATCAAATCTTGGAAGGTGCGCACGGCAGGCGTAGTCTGGCTCACGAAAAATTCACCTGTTTTGGCTGCGACAGAAAGAGCAGGAGTATACCGCAAACCACGTGGCCTAGACCTGCTAGGGATTGTCTTATGACTCGTTGTTTCTGGTGTTCTGAAGATCCGCTGTACATGGCTTACCACGATGAAGAATGGGGTGTGCCCCTTACTGACCCCGATAAGCTCTTCGAGTTGCTGATGCTTGAGGGTTTTCAGGCCGGTTTGTCGTGGATCACGGTGCTGAAAAAGCGTGAGCGTTACCGCGAGGTTCTGCATGGCTTTGATGTTAAGCGTCTGGCCAAACTGAGCGATGATGAAATCGAAGGATTAATGCAAGATCCTGGCATTGTGCGTAATCGCCTCAAGCTCAAGGCTGTTCGGCAAAATGCCTTGGCGTGGCTAAAGCTTGAGGACCCAGCCAAGTACTTGTGGTCGTTTGTTGATGGCAAGCCACTGATCAACCATTTCAGCGAGCGCGCCGAAGTCCCAGCCATCACGCCGCAAGCCGAGGCCATGAGCAAAGCCCTGAAAAAGGCCGGGTTTAACTTTGTCGGGCCAACCATTTGCTACGCCTTCATGCAGGCCAGCGGCATGGTGATGGACCACACCACAGACTGCTTTCGTTACCCACAGCTGGTTAAAGCGTGAGCCGCAAATAAGCGTGCGCGGGCGTAGAACGGTACAATAGGCTTTTTGATCTCGGGGGGAGTGGCCTGTGGAGAAGTTCAAAGGTGCGCTGGTCGTAGGTTTTTTGCGCCTGTTTGCCCTGCTGCCATGGCGCGCAGTGCAAGCAACGGGTGCTGCAATCGGCTGGTTGATGTACAAGCTGCCTAATGGCTCGCGTGAAGTCGCCAGCACCAATCTGAAGAAGTGCTTCCCGGAGCTTAACGAGGCTGAGCATCAGAAATTACTTGGCGAAACCTTGCGGGGCATCAGTCAAACCTTGACCGAAAGCGCCTGTGCATGGATCTGGCCAGCGCAAAAGTCGCTTGGTCTGATTCGTGAGGTTGAAGGTCTTGAGGTGCTTGAACAGGCCCTCGCCTCAGGGAAAGGCGTGGTGGGTATCACCAGCCATTTGGGCAATTGGGAGGTGCTCAATCACTTCTACTGCTCGCAGTGCAAACCGATCATCTTCTATCGTCCACCGAAGCTCAAAGCGGTGGACGACTTGCTACAGAAGCAACGCGTGCAGATGGGGAATCGGGTAGCTGCCTCGACCAAGGAAGGCATCCTCAGCGTCATCAAAGAAGTTCGCAAAGGCGGTTCAGTGGGGATTCCAGCAGACCCTGAACCGAGTCTTTCCAGCGGTGTATTCGTACCCTTTTTGGGCACCGTGGCACTGACCAGCAAGTTTGTGCCAAGCATGCTTACCGGCGGCAAAGCCGTTGGTGTTTTCCTGCATGCGCTGCGCCTTGAAGACGGCAGCGGCTATAAAGTCATTCTAGAAGCCGCGCCAGAAGCCATGTACAGCGACGATATCGCGGTTGGCGTTGCCGCCATGAGCGAAGTGATTGGTCGTTATGTACGGGCTTATCCAAGCCAGTATATGTGGACCATGAAGCGCTTCAAGAAGCGCCCAGAGGGTGAGGCTAAGTGGTACTGATGTAGTTACGCCTAAGGTCGGTCTTGGCGACTTTAGGCTATCAAGCCATTAATCAGAGGATCGCCAGAGTCATGTCGAACAACCGCCAGCATCCGCGTACCGCGATGAAGTGCATGATCAAAATCAGTCACCCAGGTTTTGGTGACGTTGTCGCGCAGACTCGAGACCTGTCTGATGGTGGCGTCTATGTGAAGCACGATGACTTGCACGTGCTTAAGCTGGGCGATGTAGTCACCGGTCAGGTACAGGGCATGCCGATTGAAGCGCCTGTTTTGCAGATGATGGTGACCCGGGTTGACGCCGAAGGCGTGGGGCTTTGCTTCGTCACCGAGTGACCAATTGTCCGTAAATCGCTTAAAACCTATCTTGTGAGTCAAGTATTCGCTAGAATGCCGCGCGCTGCCTAGGCGTAGCATTATCGAAATGGGTTCCCTCACCCCATAAAACTTAAAAAGGCTTACATGCAGACGACTCTGACTTCGATCCGCCGACCTGCGCTGGTGGCGCTGATCGCGTTTCACATCTTGATTATCATCGCCAGTAACTACTTGGTGCAGTTGCCGATAACCCTTTTCGGCTGGCACACCACGTGGGGCGCGTTTAGCTTCCCGTTTATCTTTCTCGCCACCGACCTGACCGTGCGCTTATTGGGCAAAGCCCCGGCGCGCAAAGTGATTGCGCGGGTGATGTTGCCTGCGCTGGTGGCCTCATACGTGGTGTCGGTGCTGTTTAAAGACGGCGCGTTCTCGGGCTTCGCTACGCTGCAAGAGTTCAACGTATTCGTTGGCCGTATCGCGCTGGCGAGTTTCTGCGCTTATGTGCTGGGTCAGTTGCTGGATATTCAGGTGTTTGACCGTATGCGCCGCCTGCGTCAGTGGTGGGTTGCCCCGACTGCCTCGACGGTTCTGGGTAACTTGCTCGACACCTTTGTGTTCTTCTCTATCGCCTTCTGGCAAAGCAGTGACCCGTTTATGGCTGAGCATTGGGTCGAGATTGCCAGCGTCGACTACGCGATCAAACTGGCCGTGAGCTTGGTGCTGTTCGTGCCGCTCTACGGAGTATTACTCGGGGCGATTGCCCGTCTACTCGAAGGGCGTACAGCGCCAGCGCGCTGAGCCAATCAATAAAAAGCCCGGCTTGAGTTAATCATCGCCGGGCTTTTTTATTGGCTAAATATGGGTCAAGACGGGCTGTTGAGCTTATCCAGCTTGCGCAAAAAAACGCTCATTTCCTTCTCCGCTTGCTTGTCTCCATGTGCTTGCGCAGCGGCTATGCCCTGCTCCCATGCTTTGCGTGCGGCGTCTGGCTGGTCGTTGTTGAGCAGTGCTTTGCCAAGCAACTTCCAGGCGGCGGAATACTTGGGATCAAGCTCAACACAGCGCTGCAAATGCTCAGCCGCCCGCGCGGCATTGTCGGCATCGAGATAACCCTTGCCGAGGCCGAAGCGCAGCAATGAGTTATCCACACCCTTGGCGAGCATTTTTTCCAGTGATTCAAGCATTAGGCTTCCCGTCTGGTTCCTTAGAAGAAGGTCAAGCCGACCTGAAACAAGCTCTCGGCATCGCGGATGTACTTCTTGTCGACGAGGAACAGAATCACGTGGTCGCCGCTCTGGATCATGGTGTTGTCGTGGGCGATCAGGACTTCTTCATCGCGAATAACCGCACCGATGGTGGTGCCGGGTGGCAGGTTGATGTTGCCGATCTCGCGCCCAACCACTTTGCTTGACTTGGCATCGCCGTGGGCAATCATCTCGATTGCCTCGGCAGCACCACGGCGCAGGGAATGCACGCTTTCGATATCGCCACGGCGTACGTGGGTGAGCAAGGTGCCGATGGTTGCCAGTTGCGGACTGATGGCGATATCAATATCCCCGCCTTGCACCAAATCGACGTAGGCCGGGTTGTTGATGATGGTCATCACCTTGCGCGCGCCCATGCGCTTGGCCAAGAGCGACGACATGATGTTGGCTTCGTCGTCGTTGGTCAGTGCGAGGAAGATATCTGCATCGTTGATGTTTTCTTCAACCAGCAAATCACGATCCGAGGCGCTGCCCTGCAGCACGATGGTGCTGTCCAAAGTCTCCGAGAGGTAGCGGCAACGCGCTGGGTTCATCTCGATGATCTTCACTTGGTAGCGGCTTTCGATGGCTTCTGCCAAGCGCTCACCAATATGGCCACCACCGGCAATGACGATCTTTTTGTAGCTGTCTTCAAGGCGGCGCATCTCGCTCATTACAGCGCGGATGTGTGCTTTGGCGGCGATGAAGAACACCTCATCATCGGCCTCGATCACGGTGTCGCCCTTGGGCATGATTGGCCGGTTGCGTCGGAAAATCGCGGCAACTCGGGTGTCGACGTTGGGCATGTGCTCGCGCAGTTGGCGCAACTGTTGGCCTACCAGCGGGCCGCCGTAATAGGCTTTGACCGCGACCAACTGGGCTTTGCCGCCAGCGAAGTCAATAACCTGCAGCGCACCCGGGTATTCGATCAGGCGCTTGATGTAGTTGGTGACAACTTGCTCGGGGCTGATCAGCACGTCGACTGGAATGGCTTCATTGTCGAACAGACCGCTGCGGGTCAGGTAGGCCGCCTCGCGCACACGAGCGATTTTGGTCGGGGTGTGGAACAAGGTGTAGGCGACCTGACAGGCGATCATGTTGATCTCGTCACTGTTGGTCACGGCGACCAGCATGTCAGCATCGTCGGCACCCGCTTGGCGCAAGACAGTTGGGAACGAGCCGCGACCTTGTACGGTGCGAATATCCAGACGATCACCGAGATCACGCAAGCGGTCGCCGTCGGTGTCGACCACTGTAATGTCATTGGCTTCGCTGGCCAGGTGTTCTGCCAGCGTGCCGCCTACTTGCCCGGCACCAAGAATGATGATTTTCATCCGATTCCTTCCTCAGCCGCGGGGTGTCGCGGCGATCTTGATCAGCTTGGCATAGTAAAAACCGTCATGCCCATCTTCTTGTGCAAGCAATTGACGGCCATGGGGCTGTGGCAGGCCAAAAGGCCCGGCAATATCGAGTTCGCGAGCGCCCGGCGTCCGCGCCAGGAAGGCTTCAATCACTTGCGTGTTTTCTGTCGGTAAGGTCGAGCACGTGGCGTAAAGCATGATGCCGCCAACGGCCAGTGTTGGCCAAAGCGCATCAAGCAACTCGCCCTGTAGCTCTGCCAGCGCTGGAATATCTTCCGGCTGGCGGGCGATTTTAATATCAGGGTGACGACGGATAACCCCGGTTGCAGAACAAGGTGCGTCGAGCAGGATGCGCTGAAATTGCTGGCCATCCCACCACTTATCCACAGCCCGACCGTCGGCGGCAATCAGTTCGGCATCTAACTTTAGGCGCGCCAGGTTTTCGCGTACCCGCACCAGTCGCTTGGGTTCTAGATCAAGCGCGACCACACCGGCCAGTTTGGGCTCAGCTTCGAGGATGTGGCAGGTTTTGCCGCCAGGTGCACAGCAGGCATCGAGAACCCGCTGGCCCGGTGCGAGCTCGAGCAGGTCAGCGGCCAGTTGTGCGGCTTCATCTTGCACGCTCACTCGGCCTTCAGCGAAACCGGGCAGTGTGGTGACGTCGCAAGCCTGGATCAGCCGAATGCCATCACGGCTGAACGTGCAGGCAGCGGCTTCTATACCGGCTGTTTGTAGTTCTTGCAGGTAGGAATCGCGGCTGCCATGGCGACGATTGACGCGCAATATCAACGGCGGATGGGCGTTGTTGGCTGCGCAGATGGCTTCCCAGTGTTCGGGCCAGAATGCTTTCAGCGATTTTTGCAGCCAGCGTGGGTGTGCAGTGCGCACCATTGGGTCGTTTTGCATCTCGGCCAGCAGCGGTTCGGCTTCACGCTGGGCGCGGCGCAATACGGCGTTGAGCAGGCCCTTGGCCCACGGCTTTTTCAGCTTGTCGGCGCAGCCTACGGTTTCACCCAAAGCGGCATGTGCCGGCACACGGGTATAGAGCAGCTGATACAGGCCGACCAGCAGCAGGGCTTCAACATCTTTGTCGGCTGCCTTGAACGGCTTTTGCAAAAGTTTCTCGGCCAGCGCTGACAGCCGTGGCTGCCAACGCGCGGCGCCAAAGGCCAGCTCTTGGGTGAGGCCGCGATCACGTGGCTCAACTTTATCCAGTTGCGGCGGCAGGCTGCTGCCCAATGAAGCTTTACCGGACAGCACTGCGCTAAGTGCTTTGGCGGCGGCGAGACGTGGGTTCATCAAACCAATACCACGCCGACGGTGAAGTGCTCACGACGGCTGTTGTAGAGGTCGGCGAAATTGAGTGCTTTGCCACCCGGCAACTGCAGGCGAGTGAGTAACAGTGCACCGCTGCCGCATGCGACGGTCAGGCCGTGTTTGCTCGCGTCGAGAATAACCCCCGGCGCGCCTTCACCGGCGCAACACTCGGCGCTGAGCACCTTTATTGGCGCCTCATTGAGCGTGCTGTGGCAGATCGGCGTCGGGTTAAATGCGCGAATCAGGCGTTGCAGCTCATCAGCCGGGCGCGTCCAGTCGATACGTGCCTGTTCTTTGTTGAGCTTGTGCGCGTAGGTTGCCAGGCTGTCATCCTGAATCTCGCCAACCAGCGAACCCGCGGCCAAACCCTTGACCGCTTCAATGACCGCATCGGGCCCGAGACGAGCTAAGCGATCATGCAGGCTGCCGCCGGTGTCTTCGGCGGTAATGGGTGTGCTGACCTTGAGCAGCATCGGGCCGGTATCGAGGCCAGCCTCCATCTGCATCACGGTGACGCCGGATTCAGCATCGCCCGCCTCAATCGCCCGCTGGATCGGAGCCGCGCCACGCCAGCGCGGCAGCAAGGAGGCGTGGCTGTTGATGCAACCCAGACGCGGGGTATCAAGCACTACTTGCGGCAAGATCAAGCCGTAGGCCACCACCACCATCAAGTCGGCGTTAAGTGCTGCCAGCTGTGCCTGGGCGTCGCTGTCGCGCAGTGTTTGTGGCTGATACACCGGTATTTCATGTTGTAGGGCGAGTTGCTTGACCGGGCTCGGCATCAGCTTTTGCCCGCGACCGGATGGCCGATCAGGCTGGGTGTACACCGCGATGATCTTGTGGTCAGTGCCAAGCAGGGCTTTGAGGTGCTCTGCAGCAAATTCCGGGGTGCCAGCAAAAATGATGCGTAAAGGGTCAGTCATGGGTTCTCGCTAAACTCAGGCGCGGGGGTTAACCGCCCTTACCTGCTGCAAATAAAAAGGCTTGCCGCAGCAAGCCTTTGAAAGTCATCGATCAAGCCTGCTGACGGTGCTGCTTTTCCAGCTTCTTTTTAATCCGGTCACGCTTGAGCGTAGACAGGTAATCGACAAACAGCTTGCCATTGAGGTGGTCGCACTCGTGCTGAATGCACACGGCGAGCAAACCTTCGGCAATTAGCTCATAGGGTTGGCCGTCGCGATCGAGCGCTTTGATCTTAACTTTCTGCGGACGGTCAACATTTTCGTAAAAACCGGGAACCGAGAGACAACCTTCCTGATATTGGTCCATTTCTTCGGTCAGTGACTCGAACTCCGGGTTGATAAAAACCCGTGGTTCGGAGCGATCTTCAGACAGGTCCATAACCACCAAACGCTTATGAACATTGACTTGCGTGGCAGCAAGACCGATGCCCGGCGCTTCATACATGGTTTCAAACATGTCGTCGATTAGCTGGCGCAAATCGTCATCGACTACGTCCACTGGCTTAGCAATGGTACGTAAACGTGGATCGGGAAATTCGAGGATGTTTAAAATCGCCATATGCGTTGTGTGATGCACTTGTGGAATAAAGTCAAAATCCGCTGCTAAGATGTTGCGCAGCATTGAAAAGCGGCTTAACGCCGCATTTCTATTGGGGTTACGTTGCAGCGCTAGGGCGCTCCACAGAAGACACATAATAAAGGGATTCACCGCATGAGGAAATCACTACTCGCTTTGCTGCTCCTTGCAGCTAGCGGTTTGGCCCAGGCAGATGTGCAACTTAAGGACGGCCATCCGGACCGTTACACAGTGGTCAAGGGCGATACTCTATGGGATATCTCCGGTAGATTCCTGCGTGAACCCTGGAAGTGGCCTGAGATTTGGCACGCTAACCCACAGGTTGAAAACCCGCACCTTATCTATCCTGGCGATACGCTGAGCCTGGTGTATGTCGACGGTCAGCCACGTTTGATGCTTAATCGCGGCGCTTCACGTGGCACCATCAAACTGTCGCCAAAAGTGCGCAGCACGCCGATGGCTGAAGCTATTCCAGCTATTCCGCTGGAAGCCATCAACAGTTTCTTGCTGTACAACCGCATTATTGATGACCCAAAAGACTTCGAACGCGCACCTTATATTGTTGCGGGTGACGCCGAGCGCGTTGTCAGTGGCGCGGGCGACCGTATATATGCACGTGGCAAGTTCAGCACGACTACACCGAACTACGGGATTTTCCGTAAGGGCAAGAGCTACTTCGATCCAGAAACCAAAGAGTTCCTCGGTATCAATGCCGATGACATCGGCGGCGGTGAGATTGTTGCTGAAGAAGGCGACATAGGCACCATGGAGTTGCGTCGCAGTACGCAGGAAGTGCGCAATGGCGACCGCTTGTTTGTGAACGAAGAGCGTGCGATCGACTCGACATTCATGCCGAGCGAGCCTGCTGGCGAAGTCAAAGGCTTGATTATCGATGTACCTCGCGGCGTCAATCAGATTGGTCAGTTTGATGTAGTGACCATCAACAAGGGTTCGCGTGAAGGTCTGGTTGTGGGCAACGTGTTGGCCGTCTACAAGACCGGTGAGACCGTACGGGATCGCGTGACCGGTGACTCAATCAAGATTCCAGACGAAAGAGCGGGTTTGATGATGGTGTTCCGCACCTATAACAAGCTCAGCTATGGTTTGATTCTGCATGCCAACCGCAACTTGGCTGTGCTCGACAAGGTGCGTAACCCGTAACTCTCGAAAGCCCAGCAACAGCTGGGCTTTTAAGTCATACGCCGGCGCATTCCAGCGGCGTATGACGCGACCGATCAAGGATGATCAGTATGTCGCAACATCTCAGCAAAACCGCTGCACCTTCCCCTGCCGAGACTGAAGCTCGGATCCGCTTGCATTGCTTGCCTGAACTCGGCCCCAAGCGTTTCAAAAAACTCCTCAGCGCCTTCGACTCGGCCTCTTCTGCGCTAAGTGCGCCCGCCTCTGCCTGGAGAACACTTGGGTTGCCCGCTGCTTGTAGCGATGCTCGGCGCAGCAGCGAGGTACGCGAGCAGGCCAATACGACCTTGCAATGGCTGGAGGACCCGGACAACCAGTTGTTGATGTGGGATTCAGACCGCTATCCGGCGCTGTTGGCTGAGCTTAGCGATGCACCACCGCTGTTGTTTATTCGCGGTGATGCCAGCTTGCTTGAGTTGCCACAACTGGCCATGGTTGGTAGCCGCCGCGCTTCAGCTCCCGGTTTAGATACCGCGCACAGCTTTGCCAAGAGCCTGGCGGCTGGCGGTTTTGTGATCACCAGTGGCTTGGCTTTGGGTATTGATGGCGCCGCGCATCAGGGCGCCTTGGATGCTCAGGGTAAAACGGTTGCGGTGCTCGGAACCGGTTTGCAGCACATGTACCCTGCCCGCCACCGCAGATTAGCAGCCGATATTGTTACCAACGGCGGCGCGCTGGTGTCTGAGCTACCGCTGAACAGCCCGGCGCATGCGAGTAATTTCCCCAGGCGAAATCGCATAATCAGTGGCTTATCCTTGGGTGTGCTGGTGGTCGAGGCCAGTCCGTCGAGCGGTTCGTTGATCACTGCGCGCCTGGCCGCCGAGCAAGGCCGTGAGGTGTATGCGATTCCGGGTTCAATTCATCATCCGGGTGCACGGGGCTGTCATCAGTTGATTCGCGATGGCGCCTCTTTGGTCGAGAGCATCGAGCATATTCTTGAAGCTCTACGCGGTTGGCAGCAAATCTCTTCAAGTGCTGAGTGCCCTGCTCCAGCCAGGCACCCGTTGCTTGATCTGTTATTCGCAGCGCCGCAAAGCACTGAAGTTTTGGTGCTTTCCAGCGGGTGGCCTTTATCTGATGTGCTGGCGGCGTTAACTGAGTTTGAGCTCGAAGGCCGTGTGAGTTGTGAGGCGGGCCGTTGGTATGCGCGCTAGTCAATTGTTCCGGGGCTTAGATACACTGCGTTGCATGGGTTCAATGGAGCACGATTGATGGTCAATAGCTGGCAAGTACAACAAGCCGCGCGGGTGGTGATGCAAGGGGGGGTAATTGCCTATCCGACTGAGGCAGTCTGGGGGCTGGGCTGCGATCCGTGGGATGAACTGGCAGTTGAGCGTTTGCTGGCGCTAAAAAATCGGCCGATGCACAAAGGCCTGATTTTGGTTGCGGACAATATTCACCAGTTTGACTTTCTTATCGAAGACTTGCCGGACATCTGGCAAGACCGCTTGGCCAGTATGTGGCCGGGACCTACTACGTGGCTGGTGCCGCATCAGGATCGTTTGCCTGAATGGATTACCGGCCAGCACAACAGCGTTGCCTTGCGCGTCAGTGATCATCCATTAGTGCGTGAGTTATGCGCCCTCACCGGCCCGCTGGTTTCGACCTCCGCCAATCCTGCGGGTCGTCCTGCGGCGCGCAGTCGTTTGCGTATCGAGCAGTACTTTCCACGCCAGCTCGACAAGGTCTTGAATGGTGTTTTGGGTGGACGCAAGAACCCGAGCCTGATTCGCGACTTGATCAGTGGCGACGTAGTGCGGCCCTCCTAAGCAGCGCTGCTTACGCTCACACCAGTCACTCACCTGTGTGAGCGACTGGTGTTTGGCACATTACGGCAACAGAATCGTCGAGCCTGTGGTCTGGCGTGCGCTGAGGGCAATTTGCGCCTGCGCGGCTTCAGCCAGAGGATACCGCTGACTGATCTCAACATGCAGCTTGCCACTGCTGATCATGCCGAATAGCTCGTCAGCCATTGCTTGCAGGCGTTCAGGGGTGTCGGCGTAGCTGGCCAGGGTTGGTCGAGTGACGTACAGCGCGCCTTTCTGCGCCAGAATCCCCAAGTTAACCCCGCTCACCGCACCAGAGGCATTGCCAAAGCTGACCAGCAAGCCGCGCGGGGCTACGCAATCCAGTGATGTTGACCAGGTGTCTTTGCCGACGCCGTCATAAACCACCGGGCATTTCTTGCCATCAGTCAGTTCAAGCACGCGCTCAGCGACATTTTCATGGCTGTAGTCAATGGTCGCCCAAGCGCCCTGCTGCATCGCCCGCTCGGCTTTTTCAGCGGTGCTGACCGTGCCAATAAGCTTGACGTCGAGCGCTTTGGCCCACTGGCAAGCGAATGAGCCAACGCCGCCGGCAGCGGCATGAAAGAGTACGGTTTCGCCGCCTTGCAATTCAAAGGTCTGACGCAGCAGGTATTGCACGGTGAGGCCTTTGAGCATGACGGCTGCAGCTTGTTCAAAGCTGATCGCGTCTGGCAGTTTCACCAGTTTGCTGGCTGGCAACACATGCAATTGACTGTATGCACCCAGTGGTCCGGTCGCGTATGCGACGCGGTCGCCGACTTGAAATTGGCTGACGCCCGCGCCGACAGCCTCAACAATCCCAGCACCTTCAGTGCCCAGGCCCGATGGCAGACCGGGTGGCTGATAAAGGCCGCTACGGAAGTAAGTGTCGATGAAGTTAAGACCAATGGCTTGGTTCTGCACACGAACTTCACCGGCGCCAGGCGCTGCTGGTTGGTGGTCAACGAACTCAAGTACTTCAGGGCCACCGTGGCTGCTAAATTGAATGCGCTTGGTCATTGCAGGCTCCGTAATCAGGGTCATTAGTGACCTAATGATGCACCTGACAAATTTTTTTGGCACCCATTGCCGGACATCTATCGTCGAATTGACTCGAGTCAACTGCGATCACCGGGGTGCAAATGGTATGCTGAGCGCCGATTTCGTCGCACAACTAAAGCCGTGCGGCTTAACCTGCTTCCCAAGGTGGCACCGTGAGTGATCGTACAGAGGCCGTAAAAGCCTATTTGCTAGACCTGCAAGACCGTATTTGCACAGCGTTGCAGGCCGAAGATGGCAGCAGCCAATTCATCGAAGACGCCTGGCAGCGTCCGGCGGGTGGCGGTGGACGCACGCGCGTGATCGAGAACGGTGGCCTGATTGAAAAAGGTGGGGTCAACTTCTCTCATGTGTTCGGCACCGGTTTGCCTCCCTCAGCCAGTGCTCACCGTCCTGAACTGGCTGGTCGCGGGTTTGAAGCAATGGGCGTGTCGTTGGTAATTCACCCAACCAACCCTCACGTGCCGACCTCACACGCAAACGTGCGGTTCTTTATCGCCGAGAAAGAAGGCGAAGAAGCGGTCTGGTGGTTTGGTGGCGGCTTTGATTTGACGCCTTATTACGCCAACGAAGAAGACTGTGTGCATTGGCATCGCGTTGCGCAAAAAGCCTGCGAGCCATTCGGCGCCGACGTCTACCCGCGCTACAAGGAGTGGTGTGATCGCTACTTCCACATTAAGCATCGCAACGAGCCCCGCGGCATTGGCGGCCTGTTTTTTGATGACTTGAACGAGTGGGACTTCGACACCAGCTTTGCCTTCTTGCGCGCCATTGGTGATGCCTACCTTGAGGCCTACTTGCCGATTGTGCAGCGCCGCAAAGCGACTGCCTACACCGAGCAGCAGCGCGAGTTCCAAGCGTTCCGCCGCGGGCGCTATGTGGAGTTCAACCTGGTTTATGACCGTGGCACCTTGTTCGGTTTGCAGTCGGGTGGGCGTACTGAGTCGATCCTGATGTCGTTGCCGCCGCACGTGCGTTGGGGCTACGACTGGAAAGCTGAGCCGGGCACCGAAGAGGCACGTCTCACCGACTATTACCTGACCGATCGAGACTGGCTGGCCAAACTTTGAACAGGGTTATCCAGGGGCGCGTAGCAGGTTTACTGGTTGCGTTAGCGCTGCTGGCGGGTTGTTCGACGGCGCCGCCGAAAGATCAAAACAACCTGTGCAATATCTACCGAGAATACCCGGACTGGTACGAAGACTCGCTGGATATGCAGGACGCCTACGGCACGCCGATGAATGTGGCGATGGCGATCATCAAGCAAGAAAGCAGCTTTGTTGAAGACGCCTTGCCGCCACGGGATTATTTGTTGTGGGTCATTCCGTGGGGACGGGTCAGTTCGGCGTACGGTTATGCACAGGCTCAGGACCCGGTTTGGGGCGAGTACAAAGACCAGACAGGCAACGGCGGTTCGCGTGATGATTTTGAAGATGCGATCATGTTTGTCGGTTGGTATACCCACGTCACGCAGCGCACCTTGGGCGTGTCCAAGTGGGATGCTTACAATCAGTACCTGGCTTATCACGAAGGTCGCGGAGGCTATAGTCGCGGCACCTATCGCAGTAAAGCCTGGCTGATGCAGGTTGCGCGCAAGGTCGAGCAGCAAGCAAAGAATTATGGCTGGCAACTGAAGCAATGCCGGAGCGAGTTGGAGAGCAACCGCAGTTGGTGGTAAAGCCACTGCGTGATTGCGGGACGTTAACAGCGGTAGAAGTAAGGATTCCAACATGGACCGTTACGGCGTATTTGGTAACCCAATCGGCCACAGCAAGTCGCCGTTGATCCACAAATTGTTTGCTGAGCAAACCAATCAACAACTGAGCTACGAAGCCCTGCTGGCACCGCTGGATGGCTTCAGTGATTTTGCCCAAGGGTTTTTCAGTGAAGGCAAGGGTGCCAACGTTACTGTGCCATTCAAAGAGCAGGCCTTTGCTCTGGCAGACACCTTGTCTGCGCGTGCACAGCGTGCTGGTGCGGTTAATACCTTAAAAAAACTGTTAGACGGCACGCTGGTAGGTGACAACACCGATGGTGCTGGGCTGGTGCGTGACCTACAGATCAATGCCAGTTTTTTTCTGCGCGGCAAACGCATTCTGGTGCTGGGTGCAGGTGGCGCTGTAAGAGGCATTATTGAGCCCTTTATGGCTGAGCAGCCGAGCAGTGTGGTGATCGCCAATCGTACCGTTGAGAAGGCCGAACAATTGGCCCAGCAGTTTGCCGATTTAGGTCCGGTAGTGGCCAGCGGCTTTGACTGGATTGACGCCCCGGTAGACCTGATAGTCAATGGCACTTCAGCAAGCCTGGCGGGTGATGTCCCGGCGATTGCGGGTAGCTTGATCAAGCCTGGGCACACTGTGTGCTACGACATGATGTACGGCAAGGAACCCACTGCATTTAATCGTTGGGCCGCTGAGCAAGGCGCTGCGCGGACCATTGATGGCCTTGGGATGTTGGTCGAGCAAGCCGCTGAAGCCTTCTTTATCTGGCGCGGTGTACGCCCGGCAACAGGGCCGGTGCTGGCTGAGCTGCGGCGCTTACTGGCTGAGTAAGCGTCCTGCTAATCCTCGAAAACAATAGGACACTGCTCCGCGCCTTCTAGCTTTTGGATTTCTTCGAGCACCTGTGGCCGGGCTCGGCGAATGATCAAGTTGCGCTTTTGTCCGCGCAGGCGTCGGGCTTCTTGGTGAAGCATCTCAACCCCGGCGTAATCAATGAAGTTGACGTGGTGCGCATCGATAATCACCCGCTCGCCACGGCTGCGTTGAATGATCTGTTGCAGGTAGTGGCAAGCGCCAAAGAAGATCGAGCCTTCGACGCGCAACAACTCTTCGTTGCCGTCCTGCCAGAACTTCACGCGCGGCTGTGAGGTGCGTTTCAGGTAGAAAAACAGCGAAGCCAGCACCCCGGCATAGATTGCCGTTTGCAACTCCATTAACAGCGTTGCGGACAGGGTTAACAGCATCACCAGGAACTCTGAGCGGCTGACCCGGTAGAGCGCCTTAACTCCGCCAATATCCAGCAAACCCCAGCAGATCAGCAGGATTCCCGCCGCCATACAGGGCAGCGGAATGTGCTCGATCAACTTCGCGCCAAACAAGGCAAACAGCGCCACCAGAATTGCTGAGAACACCCCTGCCAGCGGCGAGCGTGCACCGGCCTGCAGGTTCAGCGCCGAGCGGGTAAACGAGCCCGCCGACAGTGAGCCGGAGAACCATGGGCCGATGATGTTGGATAAGCCTTGTGCGCGCACCTCTTGGTTGGCATCAAGGAATTGTTGCGATTTACTCGCCAGCGAGCGGGCAATCGATAAGCTGGTGACCAGCCCGAGCATGCCGCAGGCGATGGCTGCCGGGAGCAATTGCAGGATGCTCTCGAGATCAAAATCGAGCAACACCAGGGGCGGCAGTTTGCCCTCGAATGGGCTGACCAATGTGACATGTCCGAGTTGTTGCGGCAGGGCGAGCACCGCGAGACTGCCCACCACAAGGCTGACCAGCAACGCCGGTCCGCGCGGCCAGAATTGCTTGCACAATACGCTGACCGCCAGGGTAAATGCCGCCAGCGCGACCGAGCGCCAGTCGATTTCGTCGAGATGCTGGCCGATATTGACCAATGAGATGAGTGCGGTTTTTTGGCTTGGAATGTCGATGCCGAGCAAGTTTGGCAGTTGTCCCAGCGCGATCACCACTGCCGCTCCAAGGGTGAAACCGAGCACCACGGAGTGTGAGACGAAGTTGACCAAGGCGCCAAAGCGCATCAGCCCGAGCAGCCACTGGAATAACCCGGCAATAAAACTGAGTAGCAGGATCAGCGCGACAAAGTCATCACTGCCAGGCTTGGCCAGAGGGCTGACGCTGGTGAACAAGACAATCGAGATGGCCGCTGTTGGCCCGCAGATCAGGTGCCAGGATGAGCCCCAGAGTGAGGCAATAATCACCGGCACAATCGCTGCGTAAAGGCCGTACTCGGGTGGCAGCCCGGCAATCAGTGCGTAAGCAATGGATTGCGGCAATGCCAGAATCGCTCCGGTCAAACCGACCAGTGCGTCGTTACCCAGGGTTTTCCGGGGGGTAGTCGGCAGCCAGCGCAGAAACGGCAGCAGGCTTTGCAGGCTAGGTCGTCGCATCAGCGAGCTTGAACGTCTAAGTTGCTGTGCATGGCAAACCTGACCTTAAACAACTTAATAGTTCGCATCAGTATGGCGTATTCCGCAGCGGCTATTCCAGGCAGTGTTGAGTCGCGAGGTTGGTTTTGGTTCTTGCGCTTGGGTTTGTTCGGCCAAGCTCGACGGACTTAAGTCGAAAGCGCTTAAGCCCGCCCGTTCAGCACACCATTATAGCTTGGCTTGAACTGCTTTGAGACCGTCGCCACCGTCGAGGGTTTTAACCCCATCGAGCCAGCCTTTGACAACTTCCGGATTGGCCGCCATCCAGGCTTTGACTGCTTCGCTGTTGCTCGCTTGCTTGCTCAGGACTTTGTCCATCACCGTGTTTTCCATTTCCTGGGTGAAACTGAGGTTGCTCAACAGTTTGCCAACATTCGGGCACTGCTCTGCGTAACCTTTACGAGCGAGGGTGTTAACACTGCCGGTTTCGCCAAAATAGGCTTCGCCGCCCTTGAGGTATTTCATGTCGTACTTAACGTTCATTGGGTGTGGCGTCCAGCCGAGGAATACCACGAATTGCTCGCGTTTTACCGCGCGCCCGACCTGAACCAGCATGGCTTGCTCGCTGGATTCAATCAGCTTCCAGTCTTTGAGGTCGAAGTCGTTGGTCTCAATCATTTTGCGGATCGACTCATTACCGGGTGAGCCGGAGGCAATACCGTAGACTTTATGGTCGAACTTATCCGCGAACTTGTTCAGGTCAGCGAAAGTTTTAACCCCAGCCTCATACGCGTAACTCGGTACAGCGAGGGTGTATTCAGTGCCGGTCAGGTTCTGTTTCAGGTTGTCGACTTTGCCGTTGGCGACAAACTTGTCGTAGTTGCTTTGCTGGGCCGGCATCCAGTTACCCATAAATACATCGACCTGACCTTTTTGCAGGCCAGCAAAGATGATTGGCACGGCCAGCGTCTGGGTTTTGGCTTGGTAGCCGAGGCTATCGAGAATGAAGCTGGTGACGCCATTGGTCACGGCAATATCACTCCAGCCCGGATCCCCCAGTTTCACCGTAGTGCAGCTTGCGTCTTCTGCTTGGGCACCGATACTGGCGGCCAGTAACAGGCTGCCTGCGAAAATAGGTGTGAGAGTTTTCATGCCTTCTCCTTTTTTATGTTTTTTCCTGTGCCAGCTTTTGCTGACGACAGGCAGTGATGGCAGTTCAATTTGATTTATCTTAGTAGACGGTTTCAAGCATCGACCTGAGGAAAGCGTGCGCGCCGTTCTAGGTCGTCAAGGTCGATATGGTTACGCATGTACTGCTGGCTGGCGTCGACCATCGGCTGGTGGTCCCAGCTCTTCAGTGTGCCTTGGCTAAGTGCGCCTGCAACCAGACGGCGGCGGCGTTGGCTGGCCAACGTGGCTTCGTGAATGGCGGCAATATCCCACTGTTCCTTAGCTTCTTGAACCAAGCTTGCGAGCACTGTTTGATGATCATCTGAGTTGGCAAGGTTCTCACGTTCTTGAGGATCATTGCTTATATCGAACAGCATCAGCGGGTCGACTTCCGAGAAGATCAACTTGTAGTCACCACGCCGAATCATCATCAGCGGGCTGTTGCTGCCCTCGGCCATGTATTCGCCGAGTACGTGATCGTGACCCGTGCCGGTTTCCAGGTGCGTGAGCAGTGAGCGGCCATCGAGCGCTAAGTCAGGGTTAACGTTACCGCCTGCCAGTTCAACGAAGGTGGGCAGTAAGTCCATGGTTGATACCGATTGGCTGACCCGCCGCGCTGCGAAGCGCTTGGGTGCATGCACCAGCATTGGCACGCGGGCAGACATTTCATACCACTGCATCTTGTACCAGAGGCCGCGCTCGCCGAGCATGTCGCCATGATCGCCCGAGAATACGATGATGGTGTCATCGTCCAAGCCGCATTCCTTTAGGGTTTTCAGCAGCTTGCCAATGTTGCTGTCGATATAGCTGCACGCGCCGTAATAGGCGCGGCGTGCATCCTTGATCTTGTCATCAGCCATTGGCTTGTCCCACAGGTCGATGACCTTCATCACCCGTTTGGCATGCGGGTCTTGCTGATCTTGCTCGATAAACTGTTTTGGCAGGTCGATATCGACGCCTTGGTACATATCCCAAAATTCGCGGGTGATGGTGTACGGATCGTGTGGGTGGGTCATCGACACGGTCAGGCAAAAAGGTTGGTCGCTGGCGCTGCGCACATGGTCGTACAAATACTGCTGCGCCTTGAACACGACCTCTTCATCGAAATCCAGTTGGTTGCTGCGCACACAAGGCCCAGCTTGCAGCACCGAGGACATGTTGTGGTACCAACTCAGGCGCTCTTCGGGGGCATCCCAATTGACTGACCAACCGTAATCCGCAGGGTAAATATCGCTGGTCAGACGCTCCTCAAAGCCATGCAACTGGTCCGGGCCACAGAAGTGCATCTTGCCCGACAAGGCGGTGCGATAACCGAGCAAACGCAAATAGTGTGCATAAGTTGGCACGTCGGCGGGCAAGTCCGCGGCGTTATCGTAGGCGCCGATTTTGCTCGGCAGTTGACCGCTGACCAAGGTGAAGCGCGAGGGTGCACACAATGGGCTGTTGCAATAGGCTGAGTCGAATACCACGGCTGATTCTGCCAGTCGCATCAGGTTTGGCATCTTAATTTGCGAGTTGGCATCGTGCAGCGGCAGGATCGGTGCGGCCATCTGGTCGGCCATGATGAAGAGGATGTTGGGTCGTGTCATGGCCAGTCTGTATCCCATATAAAAAATTTATGCGAAAGTGCGGTATCTATAATCAAGCCAACAAAAACTGGGGTAAACCCGCATCAAACACATAGCTTGGATAACTTCAGCTTATGTATGATCGCTTCAACGACCTGTCACTCGATGTGCTGCGAGTCTTTGAATCTGCTGCGCGACAGTTGAGCTTTACTGCGGCGGCCTCTGAGTTGGGCACCAGTCAGCCAGCCATAAGCCAACAGATAAAACGCCTTGAGCAACGGTTGCATACCCGGCTCTTTGACCGGGTTTATCGCGGTATTGTCCTCACCGAGGCCGGTGAGCATTTATTGCATTATGTTCAGGACGGCCTGAGTACGCTCGATGCTGGACTGCAAGCGGTTACCTCGCAGCAACAACATGAGGTGCTTCAGGTTGCGACTGATTTTGCCTTTGCCGCGTATTGGTTGATGCCTCGCCTTAAACGTTTCAACCAGTTGTATCCGGAGGTCGATGTCAGCCTGCTCACCGGCGAGCGTGATCTGGGTGCCCTGTCAGCTGAAATTGATGTGGCGATAGCGTTTGGCGATGGTCGAGTCAAGAACGGTCAGTCGCGGTTGTTGTTTGCCGAAGAGGTGTATCCGGTGTGCAGTGCGCAACTGCTCAAAGGTTATGCTCAACCGTTAACGCCAGCGATGCTGGCACAGCTGCCGTTGTTGCATTTGCGCCCTGAAAGCCGCGCCAGTTGGTTGGACTGGCAAGGGTTGTTTACCGCGCTGGGGATTTCTGAGGCGCCGAGCCCCGGCAGTTTACGTTTCGATAACTACACTTTGTTGATCCAGGCGGCGATTGCCGGGCAGGGCGTGGCGATTGGCTGGCGCTACCTAATCGATGAGTTGCTGGAGCAAGGTTTGTTGTGCCGAGCCTGTGAGGGCGGAGCCTGCACCGAGCTGGGTTACTATCTGGTACTGCCCGAACGTAAACGCCGACAACGTATTACCCAGCTGTTTGTTGATTGGCTGCAAGATGAGCTGGCCGGCACCCGCGCAGGCATCGCCTAGTCTGTTTGCAGACGAAAGGTAGGAACGTCATCGACCCAGGGGGTTCAAAGAACCCTGAATGAATTCCGTATAATTATCGTGCTTGAATATGCTGTTCAGGCTCATCCAACTTTGCTCAGTGAACTTCCCTTGAAAATTCGTCATTCGATAGTCAGTCTGTTGCTGGTTTGCAGCAGCGTTTTAGTTACATCGAACGTGCTGGCCGCCAGCAAAAAGCCTGTGCATCAAGAACTGGCGGCGGGTAGTGCGCTGTTGGTCGACTTGAATACCAACAAGGTGCTCTATTCGAGCAATCCAAACGTGGTTTTGCCCATCGCCTCGGTGACCAAGCTGATGACCGCCGTCGTCACCCTGGACGCCAAGTTGCCGATGGAGCAGATGCTCGACATCAACATTGCCGACACCCAGGAAATGCGCGGGGTTTTCTCCCGTGTGCGGATTGGCAGCGAGCTGAGTCGCCGGGACATGCTGTTGCTGGCGCTGATGTCATCAGAAAACCGTGCGGCGGCGAGTCTTGCCCATCACTATCCGGGCGGCCAGACTGCATTTATCGCGGCGATGAACGCCAAGGCCCGCGCGCTGGGCATGCGCAATACCCATTACGTCGAGCCAACAGGCCTGTCGCCGCTCAACGTTTCGACTGCAACCGATCTGGTATTGCTGCTCAAGGCCACGCGTAGTTATCCACTGCTCAGTAAGCTAAGCACCGCTGACGATAAAACCGTGGCCTTCCGTAAACCCAACTACAGCTTGGGCTTTCGCAACACCAACGGTTTGGTGCGCAAGGCGAACTGGAATATTCAATTGACTAAAACCGGGTATACCGATGAAGCGGGCCATTGCCTGGTTATGCGCACGGAGATGAACAAGCGCCCGGTGGCTTTTGTCGTGCTGGATGCGTTCGGCAAGTACACCCACATGGCCGACGCCAATCGCTTGAAAAAGTGGATGGAAACTGGCGCTATTACCCCGGTGCCACCCGCTGCTATCGCGTATCGCCAGCAAAAGCAGGCGCAGCGTCAGATGCAAGCGCAGCGCTGATGGTCGTCGTTGTTGCTGGCTAAAAGCCGCAGCATGCCCTGTCAACCTGGCAGGGTTGTGCTTCCCCTGTCAGGCGACCTCGCCCAAGATCCCAACCAGACTTCTTCATCCACCCATTCGTGGGTGCTATGCAGCGCAACAACTGCCCCCCTCGCTTAAATTACCGACTTAAGAGCAATAACCCATGCAGGGTTAATGTGTATATATGTCGGGTGCTTATTTGTGGGCGAGATACGTTGTTATGCAAATTAAATTAAATGTTTTATGACTTAAATCAATAGTGTGTTGATTACGCGAACCGTACTTTCAAAGTGCTATATAGTTTTCGAGTAGTCAGAAGACTGTTAGTGCTTCTTGTAGTTCTGCCTGACAGTAGATTCGTTTAAAAGGGAGTGTTTACAATGAATCTGCCGACCCGCTTAACCTTAGTATGTGGCATTGCAAGTTTGCTTCCAGGCGCCCTTATGGCGCAATCCGTAACCGCCGATAAGAACGCCTCAGTGATCCAATCGGTTAATAATCAATTACCGGGTGGTGGATCAGAACATAGCGACGCAACTAAATTGCAGAGCCATTCCAAAGACACTGCAGGGCCGGACGCTGCAGAATTGGAAAAGCTCGCCAAGGCAACAGCCAACCCGTTAGGCGCCGCCTGGATGTTATGGTTTCAGAATGACTATACCCATTTTGATGGCGACAACGACGCATTGCCCAGTAATGGGCGCTGGTCTAACTCGACAAAATTTCAGCCGGTTATGTCCTTTCCATATGATGTGGGTGACGACGAGTGGAACTTGATCGTACGTCCAGTGCTGCAATACCAATCATCGCCCTTCGATGATAGCTTTGGAGACGCTTTGCAAGGGCGTGCCGGAGATATTCCAACGGATAAGCTGCTAAGCCATAACTATCCCTATAACGGGCGTACAACTGGCTTTGGCGATACGGGCTTGCTGACCCTGACAGGGCCTGCCCGCGACGATGGTTTGGTGTGGGGCGCAGGTATTACCCAGTTATTCCCGACTGCTGAAGAGGATGTTCTGGGGCAAGGTAAATATCAGGCGGGGCCGGCGGTGTTACTTGCCACGCTGGCGCCAGATCCGGGGGGCTGGAACGTTGGTGTATTGGCCCAGCATTGGTGGTCCTACGCCGGTGATGAGGATCGAGATGATACCAGCCAGTCGGATATTCAATATTTTTTAAACTACCGGCTCAGTGCTACAGAGTTGGTGGGTATGACGCCGAACGTCAGAGTTGATTGGAAAGCGGACAGCGGTGAAAAAGTTAACTTCCCAATAGGCCTAGGTTATTCCAATGTAATTAAAATTAATAAGCTACCTGTGCGTTTTGCTGTTGAGATGCAGTACAGCGTGGTTAAGGGTGACGAGTACGATGCGGACTGGAACTTGAGGTTTATGTTTATTCCAGTTATTGCCAATCCATTCAAAAGTTATTGATAAGTAAATTGAATAACAAAAAGGCCAGCCCGTATTACCGGGCTGGCCTTTTTGTTTGCTGACCGAAGGCGCGTTACACCAGAGCGGGTTGTGGCTCTGGCTCACGGCGACGACGTTGCAGCCAGACCACCAAGGCAAACAGCAATAGCCCAGGTATCCACATGAACTCTTTCTGCCAACGCTCGGTCGGGGCACGCACTAGCAATATCTGCTGGTCGAACTCTAGACCTGCCTCAGCAGCAGGGCTGCCGAAGGTGACGTTGTCGATGAGTACCTTGTCGCCATCCACATAGGTTTGCAGGCCCAGTTTGGCCAGGCGCTCCTCGCCGGTTGCACCTTCAGGTACTGGCAGCAGGATGGAGAACTCGCGTGGATCACCCACCGCATCTTCACCGCGAATGCGCATGCGCAGCTTACTGCCTTCGTCAACATTGCCCAGCGCCTGTGAGAACTCGGCCGGGGCGATGGTGCGATACGGATCGTGCACGATGTCCATCCAGAAGCCAGGACGGAACAGGGTGAATGCGATCAGCAGCAACAGAATGCTTTCGTACCAGCGGCTTTTAACCAGGAAGTAACCCTGGGTGCCCGCCGCAAATATCAACATGGCTCCCGTTGCGACAATAAAGATCAGCACGCCGTGCCAGAAGTCGACATTGATCAACAACAGGTCAGTATTGAAGATGAACAGGAACGGCAACGCCGCCGTTCTGAGGCTGTAATAGAACGCGGTGATACCGGTCTTGATCGGGTCGCCCTTGGACACGGCAGCCGCCGCGAACGAAGCCAGGCCGACTGGCGGTGTCACGTCAGCCATGATGCCGAAGTAGAAGACGAACAAGTGCACCGCAATCAGCGGCACGATCAAACCGTTCTGTTGGCCGAGTGTAACCACCACGGGTGCGAGCAGGCTTGAAACTACAATGTAGTTGGCGGTAGTCGGCAAACCCATGCCGAGGATCAAGCTGAAGAAGGCGGTGAGCACCAGCATCAGCAGCAAGTTACCCATCGACAGCAACTCAACCAGATCCGCTAGAACCAGACCGACGCCGGTTTGCGAAACGGCACCGACGATAATGCCCGCCGCAGCGGTGGCAATACCGATACCAATCATGTTGCGTGCACCGGCAATCAGGCCTTCGCGCAGGTCAATAACGCCATCTTTGAAAGTGCCATGCTCATGCGTGCCATCGGTGCGCAACCAGCTCAGCAGCGGGCGTTGCGTCAGCAGGATGATGGTCAGCATTACGCTGCCCCAAAATGCCGACAAACCGGGTGATAGGCGTTCGATCATCAAACACCAGACCAGCACCACTACCGGCAGCAGGAAGTGCAAGCCACTGAGCAATACCGCACGGGTTTTAGGCAGTGTTTCCAGCGGTGCATCAGGGTCTTCAGGTGGCAGCGGCGGAACGCTCGAAGCAATCTTCAGCAGGCCCAGATAGACCACCGCCAACAGCACGCTAATGCCGGGCAGGGCGTATTCACCCAGCGCAGGTTTGAGCCAGCCCAAACCGTAGTAGACCACCAGTGAAATACCGGAAATCAGGGCAACACCGAATGCAAAACCGGTAATACGGCGCAACCAAGGCTTAGGCACATGCCCACCAATCGGCTGCAGGCCAAGCTTGAGTGACTCAAGATGGACGATATAGAGCAGGGCAATATAGGAAATCGCTGCAGGCAGGAAGGCGTGCTTGATGATCTCGACATAAGACATGCCGATGTATTCAACCATCAGAAACGCTGCTGCACCCATCACCGGCGGCATGATCTGGCCATTAACCGAGGAGGCCACTTCGACTGCGCCGGCTTTCTCTGCGGAAAAACCGGTGCGTTTCATCATCGGAATGGTGAAGGTGCCAGTAGTGACTACGTTGGCGATCGAGGAGCCGGAAATCATCCCGGTCAGTCCCGACGCTACAACCGCTGCTTTCGCCGGGCCGCCACGTAGATGTCCAAGCATGCTGAACGCCAATTGGATGAAGTAATGACCAGCGCCAGCGCGCTCAAGCAAGGCACCGAACAGCACAAACAGGAATACGAAACTGGTGGACACTCCCAGGGCGATGCCAAATACACCTTCGGTGGTTATCCACTGATGGTTGGCCATTGCGGTGAAACTGACCCCGCGATGCGCCAGTAAGCCCGGCATATAAGGCCCGGCCAGACTGTAGATGAGAAACAGCAAAGCGATAATTGCCAGCGGCGGGCCAAGGGCTCGACGTGTGGCTTCGAGCAGCAGTGGAATACCAATGCACGCCGTTACCAGGTCGGCGGTGGTTAAACTTCCGGGGCGTTGTGCCAACTGCTGATAGAAAATAAACAGGTAGGCCGCACTGGCCGCCGCTATCAGCCCCAAAGCAATATCCATTGCCGGGACATAATCACGCGGTGACTTTTTAAAGGCCGGATACGCAAGAAACGCCAACAGCAAGGCAAATGCCAAGTGAATGGCTCGGGTTTCAGTATCGTTAAGCACCCCAAAACCGAAAATGAACGGTAGCGGCGATGCAATCCAGAGCTGAAACAGTGACCACAACAGCGCTAAGCCGGTGATTACTGTCGCCATCGCTCCAATTGGCAAGCGCGCGCCAACATCCTGGGCAATCAGTTCTTCAGTGGATAGTTGTTTTTCATCCATGGAGTGGAACCTGCATTCAAGAGTTCATCAAACAGCAAAGCCCGCAGCCATTAGCTAGCGGGCTTGCTTCACGTAAGGCTAGTGAGAAAGAGCCCTAACCAAAGGCGGTTTGCGCGCTCTTGGTGAGTGCGCAAACAACCGGCCGATTACATCCAGCCGCGTTCTTTGTAGTAACGGATCGCGCCTTCGTGCAGTGGAGCGGTGAGGCCAACTTTGATCATGTCTTGTTCTTTCAGGTCGGCAAATGCAGGGTGCAGACGCTTGAAGCGATCAATGTTGTCGAATACCGACTTAACCAGTTGGTAAACCACTTCTGGATCAGCTTTAGCTGTGGTCGAAAGAACTGCTTTACCACCGATCGACTGAGTTGGGGCATCGCTGCCTTTGTACATCCCGCCTGGGATTTCAGCTTTGGTGTAGTAAGTCTTCTCAGCCAACAGCTTGTCGATGTCCGGGCCAGAAACTGGAACCAGTACCGCGTCAGTTGTGGTGGTGGCTTCTTGAATTGCACCGTTTGGATGACCCACAAAGTAGGTCATTGCATCAATGTTGTTGTCACCCAAAGCAGAAGCTTGCTCAGCAGGTTTCAGCTCAGCAGCCAGCGAGAACGCCGACTTGTCCCAGCCTTTAACGCGCATGATTTCTTCAAGGGTGTCACGCTGACCGGAACCTGGGTTACCGATATTGACGCGCTTACCTTTGAGGTCATCAACGGTTTTGATATTGGCGTCACGGCGGGCGAGGATGGTGAAAACTTCGCTTTGCAGGGAGAACACTGCACGGATGTCTTCCATCGCGCCTTCGGCTTCAAATGGCGGCAAACCTTTGAGTGCTTTGAACTGGTGGTCAGACTGCATAATGCCGAAGCTGAACTCACCGCTGCGCAGGCCGTTGACGTTTGCTACGCCACCGCCGCTGGCAGGTGCATTGCACTTGATACCGTGATCAGCATTGCCACGGTTTACAAAGCGGCAAATTGACTGACCAGCGACGTAATAAACGCCTGTCTGGCCACCCGTGCCGATGGTGATGAATTTATCTTCGGCCTGGGCCGCGCCACTCAGAGTAATGCCTGCGAGTGCTGCCGACAGAACCCATGCTAAGGATTTGCCTTTCATGGGGAGTTCTCCTTTCTTGGTTATTGTGATCCCTCTATGCCTTTTGAGCGTAGCGGAAGGATGAAAGTTTAACCGTTCTCGAGCCCTATGCACGGGACAATTCGTTTCTGCGCTTTTTTGGAGCGAACGTCCAGCATAATAGCTGGATAAGCAGAGCTGAATATGTCGTGGTTATTTGGGCTATCGCAAAGCTGTTGCATTGGGCAAAATCCCTAGCATGCAAACACCTTCAGTTTCCCATGATCATGCCTCCGTCAGTGCCAGCATCACCTTGGCCGTGTTGCATGCTGCTGTCCGCCTTGGTCTGGAGCGTGAAGCTCTATTGGTGAGTTGCGGCCTGACAGAGGAGCAACTTGTAGACCCGGATGCCCGCGTGCCTTTCACCATTCAGGAGCATCTCTGGCAGTTACTTGGTAGCAGCTTGCCTTTGGCTGAGCCCGGGCTTGCGATTGGGGTCAACCTGGCGCCAGGGCCGTTCAGCGTGCTCGGTTACCTGCTGCAAAGCAGCCAAACCTTGAATGATGCGCTTAACGTCGGTATGCGTTATCAACGCCTTGTGGGTGAGGGCGGTGAGATGCATATGCAGGAATTGGCAGAAGGCCTGCAGATACAGTACCGGCCCTTGCATCCGAGTTTGCCCGCCACGCGTACCCGAGTGCTGGCACTGATGGCCTGCTGGGTGCAGATGTTTAATCCGTTAATTGAGGATTTTCATCTGCTCAGCGCGCAGTTTGCCCATGAGCAACCCGAAGACCTCAGCCCTTACCAGCAGATATTTGCCTGTGACTTGCAGTTTAATTGCGCTGAGTATGCGGTTGTCTTGCCCCACGATTTACGCAGCGCCAATCTGATCCAGGCCAACCAGCCGCTAGAGGGTTTACTCCGCCAGCACGCTGAAGCCTTGCTTGCGCGCTTGCCCAGCCAAGGCTTAAGTACTCGGGTGGTGGCGCTGTTGGGTGAGCAATTGGCCCACGGTGAGCCGCATCGTGGTGAGCTGGCCCGCGCTTTGAATCTCAGCGAGCGCACGCTGCAGCGGCGTTTAACCGATGAAGGTTGCAGCTATCAGCAACTCCTCAATGACACCCGCAGACAGCTTGCCGAACGCCATCTGAGCAGCGGCAAGCTACCGGCTGCCGAGATCGCACTGCTGCTGGGGTATTCTGAGCCCAGTGTGTTTTTCCGAGCGTTCCGCCAGTGGACAGGTTTGACCCCCGGCGAATATAGAGCACGGCACAACAGCCCTGGCCGCTAAGCCGCAGGCTGGCCGATACCGCGAGCTTTGATAAAGGCCAGAAACGCTTCACGGCTGGTGTAGCGCGGGGTATAGCCGAATATATTTTTCAGTCGGGCATTTGCCAACACTGGGCGATAACGTAGAAAGTCAATTTGCTCAGGGCCATATTGGCTGAGCCCCAAAGGCTTGAGAATGCCCAGTACGCTTTTAATCAGCAGCGCTGGTAAAGGTCGATAGGGTTTGCCAAGCAAGACGGCGATTTCGCGCAGGGTTAAAGCGCCATCACCGGCCAGGTTAAAGATACCTTCAGCTTGTTTTTCCAGGCCTTGGCAGATGATGTTGATAACGTCCTGGTCCCAGATGAACACGAAGCGGCTGTCGCTACCCTTAACGCCAAGGACTGTGGGTTTATTGAACAGGTCGGTGATCTGATTGTTCATCTGTTTGCCAAGTATGGTTCCCGCCCTCAGCACAAGCTGCTTGAGTTGCGGGTTTTTCTCACGAGCCTGGGCCAGCATCACTTCTACTTCACGCTTATGTTTGGCGTAGGCAAAATGGTCATGTCCGCGTAGCGGCTGGTCTTCGTCTATCCATTCGGCGTTGTTGCAGGAGTAGCCATAGGCTGCACCTGAACTGGTAATGATCAACTGTTCGACCGCCTCGCTGACGGCGGCATCAATTATTGTGCGTGTGCCGCCCACATCAATGGCTTTTAACTGTTGGTCGGTCATGCCGCGGGGCGGCGTCACCACTGAGGCGAGGTGCACAATCGCCTGGGGTTTCCAGGTGGAGATACAAACTTTGACCTCTCGCGACTTACTGATGTCCAACTGCAGTAGCTCGACATTCATGCCCAGCCCAGTGCGGCTCTGTGGCCGTATATCTGCTGCGATGAGCGTCCAGTCCGGATGTTGAACCGATAATTGGCGCAACAGCTGCTGACCAATAAAACCAGCAGAACCAGTGATTAAAACGCGCATAACACTCTCCAAGGAACGACAATTATGACTCTCCGCGACAGCCATCCATTGCTCTGTAACGTCTTACTCACCCGTACAGACTAGCCATAGCTAGCCGCGGTGACAGTGGCAATTCTAGCCACCGAAAGTGGCGAATCGCGACGCGAGTGTTATGCAGGTATGCTGGTAGAGAGCTTGTTAAGGGGGGCTTCATGGCGAAAACGTTTTTATTCAGCCTGGTTGCGGGTTTATGGCTACTCACGGGCACTAGCGCCAGTGCTGAGGACCATCTGCAGGTTGAGGGTTACGCACTCGAAAACGGCCTGCAGTTGCTACTTAAACCTACGGCTGAGCGCCAGCACGTCGCTATTCGGCTGATTGTGGGTGTTGGCTTTGACAACTTTTCATGTGCCCATAAAGAGCTTCCACACGTACTTGAGCACTTGCTTTTCAGCGGTATCGATAAGCACGACGAAGTAGATTTGGAAACGCAGATGCAGGCGTTGGGCGGTGAATGGAATGCGTACACGCGTGATACCGACACCACTTTTGTGATTGAGGCACCGGCTGAAAATCAGCGGGCTGTACTTGATCTGCTTCTGGCAAGCCTGACTCAAAGTCACTTCACCGAGAAAAAGCTTGAGTCTGCAAAAAAGGTCATCGAACACGAGAACGGTGGGCATTACTCCAATTTGCAGCGCCTTATCGACCAGCAAAATCTCAGCCGCGAAGCTAATCAGCAATTAGCCGTTGAGCTGGGCTTGGCCTGTACTGAGAAAAATAATGTCAGCCAACTCTCTCTGCAGCAGTTGGAGCAGCTGCAAAGCGATTGGTACGCGCCCAACAATATGACCCTGATTGTTGTGGGCGGGCTTGATCCACGGCTACCCGCATATCTGGACCGTCAATACGGTGCGATTCCGCCACACGACTTGCCGCAAGCCATCGAGTTACCCCAGGTTAGCCGCAAAGCCGAGCCGCGTCGTGAGCTAATAACCCGTCTAGTCGGTGAAAACGCCAGCCTGCACTGGATATTTCCAGAACCCTGGGTTGGCGCCAATGACTACGAGGTCTGGGAGCTGATCAGCGACTATATCGACTGGAAGCTCTATGAAACGCTGCGCATAGAACACAACCTCAGTTATGGCCCGAGCTCTGAGCGCAACGTTTTTGGTAGCACCAGTTTTTTCAGTCTCAATGGCACGTTGGAGCGCGGCGACCTTGATGTTGCTGAAGAGGCGCTGCGTGAGCTAGTCGCTACGCTGAAAAAAGACGGTCTGAATGAGAAAACCTTTTTGCGTTTGCAGACTGCCGCGGTCGCCAAGCAGGAGTGGGGTGTGCAAGGCAATAGTGCAATCGCTGATTACTACTGGGGTTCGCTCGCCGACTATGAAAATGGCCGTTTCCGTGATCCGGCCGAGCGCCTTAAGAACGTTACCTTCAAACAAGCCAATCAAGCCTTGAAGCAGCTGCTTGAACAGCAAGGTTATATCCGCATTGAGAAACCATTGCTCACCGCCAATGGTCTGTATCTTTGCTTGGCTGTAATGGCGGGTTTGCTGTTGCTTGCGTTCCTCGTCGGACGCTTGAGTAAACGCTCAAGCTGAGCTGGCGTATTGCATCGGATGAGCCAAACTGAATAGCGCAGCAGTATTGATTGCCAGTGCTTTGCAAGCGGCGTGTGGCTGAGTATCCTGCGCGCCTAAACAACCGTCTGAAGGGACTCAGTCATTTTTGAGGCGGCCATTGGCCTCATGATTTTTGCGAATGCGACCCTTCAATGCAAGCTTGGATGAACCGCCTTACCCCGCTCATTGCCTTGGCTCAACGGCATCCGGGCCTCATCGCGATTTTTGGTTTTTGCTCTGGCGTTGCCAGCTTCTTTTTAGTTAAGCGCCAAGCTGAGCTAGCGCAGGTCCTGGCGTTGGTGATGCTGGTGAGCTGGTTGTGGCTGGTGCTCGGAAGCCTCTTGCGCGCGCAGATCGCCAAATGGTTCGGCTTTAAAGTCCCGCTGTCATTGCTGCGCTATGCGACCCAGTTGATCCACCAGGAAAGCCTGTTCTTTGTCCTGCCATTCTTTTGGATTACCACGACTTGGAACAGCGGCCAGATGCTGTTTAGTGGCCTGTTAACGGTTGCTGCTTTGGTCTCGATCATTGACCCGCTGTATTACAAATGGCTTGCGCCGCGTCGTTGGCTGTACCTGATGTATCACAGCCTGACTTTGTTCGCGCTGCTGCTAACAGCGCTGCCTATCGTGTTCAAGCTGACCACTGAGCAAAGTTACGAGCTGTCGCTGGCTATCGCCGCGCTGTTGTCCTTTCCGAGCCTGATGGGGATCATCACGTTCCAGCGCTGGTGGCGGGTCTTGTTACTTGTCGGTGCAACGTTGCTGTTGGTTGGGTTCGGGTGGCTGGCACGGGTTTGGGTACCGCCGGCAACCTTGTGGCTCAATGAAGTGGCGGTGACGACTGAGTTTAATGATCAAGAGCGCGCGCCAGGCAAGAGTCTTGATGAACTGAGTGTGGCTGAGCTGCGAGCTCAGGGCTTATATGCTTACACCGCGATCAACGCGCCGCGTGGCCTCAATGAGCGTATTTATCACGTGTGGCGGCACAACGGCCATGAAGTCGAGCGCATTGCGCTGGACATCCATGGCGGTCGGGAAAAGGGCTATCGGGCTTGGACGCACAAACAGAACTTCCCGGAAGACGCTACCGGGAAGTGGCAGATCCAAGTCCTCACCGAGGCCGGACAAATGATCGGTGTGCTGCGTTTTCAGGTTGAGCCCTGAATGAATATACGGTGCGTAAGACCGCGGATTAGCTCGGCTCTGACTCGGTAAACACCAAGCGATTGCCGAAAGGGTCATGCACGGTCATATCTCGCGAGCCCCACGGCGTGGCCTCGATGCTTGGCCGGGCGTTGGCATACTGTTTAGCCAACAGCAGTTGCTGATAAGTATCTAACTTAGAGGTTTCGATACGCAGCGCAGCGCCCGGGCAGCAGTCGCCATGGTGTTCTGAAATATGCAGCAAGCAACCGTCTTTCGATACCTGCATATACAGCGGCAGATCTTCGCTGAAGCGGTGTTCGAAATCGAGCTTGAAGCCGAGAAAGTCGAGATAGAACGCCTTGGCTTTGGCAGCATCAAAGCTACGTAGAATGGGTATTGCTTGTTGTAAAGCCATAATCGTCACCTTTGAATAATTAACCAAAGAACCAGTAACATACGCTGATTGCCGCAATCACTCCGGCAAGCTCCGCCAACAAGGCGCAGCCAACAGCATGGCGCACCCGTTGGATGCCCACCGCGCCAAAGTACACCGCCACTACATAAAAGGTTGTCTCGGTGCTGCCTTGAATGGTCGCAGCCACCAATGCAGGGAAACTGTCGACGCCTTGGCTTTGCATGGTTTCAATCAACATTGCCCGCGCCGCACTGCCAGAGAACGGTTTGACCATCGCCGTGGGCAGTGCTTCAACAAAGCGCGTGTCCCAGCCCGCATAGGTAAGTAACCAGCGGATGCCGTCCAGGCCCATATCCAGCGCCCCTGATGCGCGCAATACACCGACCGCACAGAGCATCGCCACCAGATACGGCAGCAGGCTTTTGGCAACGTCGAAACCTTCCTTGGCGCCCTCAACAAACTCTTCGTACACCGCTACTTTCTTGTAGGCGCCCAAGACCAGAAACAGCAATACCACGCCGAACAAGGTGAGATTGCCGACCAATGATGACAGGGCGGCCAGCGCTGTTGCGCTCATGCCGCCGAGCACCGTCATAAACGCGCCGAGCAACAGTGCCGCCGGCAGTAGATAAGCCAGCACTACAGGGTCCCACACGCGCAGCCGCTGCATCGCTGCGACCGAGAGCAGGCCGACCAGACTCGAGGCGCTGGTAGCGAGCAGGATTGGTAGAAACACCAGGGTTGGGTCGGGTGCGCCTTGTTGGGCGCGATACACAAAGATAGTGACCGGTAGCAACGTCAATGACGATGCATTGAGGACCAGGAACAGGATTTGTGCGTTGCTTGCCACGGTCTTGCTCGGGTTGAGCTCTTGCAGCGAGCGCATGGCCTTGAGGCCAATTGGCGTGGCTGCGTTGTCCAGCCCCAGGCCATTGGCGGCGAAGTTCATGGTGATCAAGCCAAGAGCAGGGTGACCGCGTGGTACTTCTGGCATAAGCCGCGCAAATAGCGGGCCGAGCATTCGTGCCAAGGCATCGACCAGTCCGGCTTTTTCAGCAATTCGCAGCATGCCCAGCCACAAGGTCAAGGTGCCAAACAGCACAATCATGACTTCGACCGATAACTTGGCCATGGCAAACAGGCTTTCGACCATCGCCGCGAACACCGCAGGATCATCACCAATCAGCCAGCGCGACACCCCGGCGACAGCAGCCACGATAAAAAAACTTAGCCACAGGCCATTGAGCATGCTCGGTCTCCCTCGTTCAGTGCGCGAATAATAACGCGCCTTAAGGGCGACGGGGTCAGCATATGAGTCATGGGTGAGAAGTTACTGCGTTGCGGTTGAGACGACCGGCGCTGTGATCAGCGCCTTGGCCTGCATTGCCGCGGGGAGCGGCATGCATCGGTTAGTACCAGTTAGGATCTTTCTTCAGTTGCTCTTGCAACATCTGTTTAATCCCTTCATCTGGTTCGCCCAGCCACTCTTGTGTGGCGTACTTGCTTGGGGCTTTATCTTTCGGCAAGGCCTCAGGCAGCTGTACGTAGAGGGCGTAAGCGTCGTCTTTGTCCCAGCTGAAAGCAACATACAGACGTTGGTTCAAGCAGTTTTGCGCCTCACATATCTGGCCAACCAGGAACTTGTCGCCATCTTCTTCGAGGGCTTTCATCGGCGGTGCAACACCGTCGAGATTCATGATCCACTCTGGCAAACGTTCTTGGTGCTCAACTAAATCCTGCCAAGTTTCCTGGTATTGCGGATCAGTTTTAAGCAGTTCGTTGAGGTGAAATTCGGTATCAGTGTCAGCGGCCAAGGCCGCTGCACTGCCGCCAAACATCAGGGCGGCAGTGAGCGTCTTGAGAACGTTCATAGTGGCTCCTTTATGCATGTGCTGAATCCTCAGTGCTTGACCTTAAAGGTCAGCCCCGTGGACGACGGCCCATGATGAACGAGACAACGAAGAGCACCAGGAACACAATGAATAGAATCTTCGCGATACCTGTTGCGGTGCCTGCGATACCACCGAAGCCTAATACTGCAGCGACAATGGCGATGATCAGAAAAGTAATTGCCCAGCTTAACATGGCGTTTCTCCTTGATTTTAGTGGGTCCGGCGGTACATCAGTTGTTACTAACCAAGAACATTGCAGAGGTTGTGCCAGCCTTGGTAAAAAATAAAATTCAGCTAAAACAGTGACTTAGAAACAAATGGTGAATGCTTGAAGCGTGCATCCTGCATGGTTGGTCTTCTGGCTCAGGCGTTTTGCACGATCAGCCTGGTCAAAAAGCGGAGCGTCCCTGCTCCCCCATCACACACTTACTTACTGGATCGATTGCTTCAGGTTGCGCATGCGGTCATGGCATGCACGCACTTTCGGCATCTCTACAGCAAGTAAAGCTTTGACATCGGGCTCTGCGTCTTTGAGTGCATCTTCAAAGGCATGCAGGATTCGGTCTTCGGCTTCTTCGAGCTGGGAGACATAAGTAGCCTCTTCATCGCTCGATAATGTGGCGCGTGCGTCGGCGTAAACCTCACGCATCTTGCCCATCATGGTGCCGCCGGTTGCCGGGGTTGTATCGTTGGCCGCAACTTTGACTGCCAGCGCCTCGATGATTTGCGTTTTCACGGTTGAAAGATCACGAAACATGGTCTGTAAACGGACATCTTTCACTTCAGTGATCGCATGCTCGTAAAAGCGCTTACCGTCACGGGTAATTTCGATCAGTTCGTTCAGCTGTGCTGTTTTAGTGCTCATGTGTATCTCCTTCCATTTGACGGCTGATCGGTTGACCAGCGTCTAAAATCTGTACGTTTAGTGGTGCGCGACCAGTGGTGCGCGACTAGTGGTGCGCGACTAGTGGTGCACAAAATTAAAGGTGCGCGATACGTGAGTTAGCCTTCGATCCGCAGGGCATCGGCATCAACGCCACGTACGCCGCGAATGTCACGTGCGGTTTCAACCGCAAGGCTTTTGGCGGCACTGCTCAATACCGTGCCGCTTAACTTGACTACGCCCTCGTTGGTCTCAACATTGATGGCGAATGCATCAAGGTTGCGGGTGTAGACGAAGCTCGACTTAACTTTGCTGGTGATCCAGGCATCGCTAATGGCTGCGCTGGCATCGTTAGCAGCGTTTTTTGCTTCGGTTGCAGTGCTGTCGGCTTTACTGATGCTCAGGTGGTTGAACACCTCACGTACACCTTCGGTGTTTGTAGCCAGACGACCAGCCAGTTCCTTGGCGGCAGGGGTCTTGGCGTTACCGCTGAGCGTGACGGCGCCTTCTTCGGTTTTAACGCTGATATCCAAGCCTTCGGTGTTGGTGTTCCAGAGCAACTTGGACTTCACCGTGGCGGTGATTCCCGCATCATCTAAGCGGTTGGCCAAGGTTTTTGAGTCTTTGCCCTTAGGTTTGACGTTGTTGTCGATTTTGAGTTGGTTATCGACTTTTTTGATACCGTCGATACTCAGTGCAACCTGCTCAGCAAGATCGCGCTCAACTTTGCTTTCAACGGTACCGGTCAGAATCGCGGTGCCGTTTTCAACCTCGTTGTCGATGCTGAAAGGGTTAAGATGACGATTCAGCGCCATTGCGGTCCAGATCGAGCCTTCTTGACGTGCTTCGCTCAGCTCTTGGCTCACATCTGTTTCTGCAGCATTGGCTGCCAGTGGGGTCAGGGCAAACATGCCAACTGAAGCCGCTGCCAATACCAGGGTTTTTAACGTGTGCATTTTGTTCCTCCGTACTCTGTGCAAGCAGTCCGCGTTAGGCGGTTGTTGGAAGGAACATCGCAAGCCCTGTGCCAGCTTTTTGAAAAATATTTATTTGTTATAAAACAAAGGCTTATATATTAAATAGACAAGGTGCCAGCATGCAGCCTGCAAGATGCGGCCATACTGGCCGTGCAACTTGCACGGTTTCACATTGACTAATTTTACGTACACCTTGGAATGGAGCCTTTAATGGACGCAGTAGAACCCAAAAACGGTCGTATTTTGTTAGTTGATGATGAGTCAGCAATTCTGCGCACCTTCCGTTATTGCCTTGAAGATGAGGGCTATAACGTTGCTACCGCCAACAGTGCTGCGCAGGCCGAAGCGTTGTTGCAGCGACAAGTGTTTGATGTGTGCTTTCTCGACCTGCGTCTGGGCGACGATAACGGCTTGGATGTACTCACGGTAATGCGCGTGCAGGCGCCGTGGATGCGTGTAGTGATTGTGACCGCGCATTCGGCGATTGATACCGCCGTGGATGCAATGCAGGCGGGTGCTGCGGATTACCTGGTTAAACCCTGCAGCCCTGAACAACTGCGTGTGGCCGCGGCTAAGCAAGTGGAAGCCCGGCAGTTGGCGGTGCGCCTCGAAACTCTCGAAGGTCAGGTCCGCAAGCGAAAAAACGATATCGACTCCAGCAGCCCATCGATGATGGCTGTGTTGGAAACAGCGCGACAGGTGGCGGTTACCGACGCCAATATTCTGATTCTCGGCGAGTCGGGCACCGGTAAAGGGGAGTTGGCGCAGGCTATTCACCGTTGGAGTCGGCGGGTCAAAAAGAGCTCGGTGACTATTAACTGTCCGTCGCTGACGGCCGAGTTGATGGAAAGTGAATTGTTTGGCCACACCAAAGGGGCTTTCACCGGTGCCAGCGAGAGCACGCTGGGCCGGGTTAATCAGGCCGACGGCGGCACACTGTTTCTCGATGAGATCGGTGACTTCCCGCTGAGTTTGCAGCCTAAATTGCTGCGCTTTATCCAAGATAAAGAGTACGAGCGTGTGGGTGACCCGGTCACTCGCCAGGCGGATGTGCGAATTGTCGCCGCGACCAACCTCAATCTTGATGAAATGGTTCGTGAAGGACGTTTTCGTGAAGACTTACTCTACCGACTTAATGTCATCACCTTGAAATTACCCGCCTTGCGCGAGCGCACTGAAGATGTGTTGGCCTTGGCTGATCGCTTTCTGGCTCGCTTCGTCAACGAGTACGTTCGGCCAGCGCGTGGCTTCAGTGAGGAGGCGTTATCGGTGCTGGCCAATTATCCTTGGCCTGGCAACATCCGTGAGTTGCGTAACGTAGTCGAGCGCGCGAGCATTATTTGCCAAGAAGAGTGGGTGCAGGTAAGTCACTTGGGGCTTAGCGAGGGGAGCAATAATCAGGCGCCCCGTGTTGGCGGAGCGATGAGTCTTGAGGAGCTGGAGAAAAGCCATATTGCGGCAGTTATGGCCAGCAGCGAGACCCTCGATCAAGCAGCGAAGTCACTCGGTATTGACGCTTCCACCTTGTACCGCAAACGCAAGCAGTACGATTTATGAAACTGCGCACCCGGCTATTCATCAGTGGCAGTGCGCTGCTGACTGTGGCGTTGATTGGTTTGATTTTTGGGATGATCAGCGTCTGGCAGATCACCCGTGTGCAAAATCAGGCGATGACTCGCAACCTCGATATCATCAATGCCACTCTCGGGTTTCGTCAGGAGATGGGCACACAGGTGATCTTGCTGCTTGAAGATGAGCTGGATGCGCTGGCGATTAAAGAATCCAACATTCGCTTTCACAATTGGCTGGCCATTGCCAGGCAATACAGTGTGACGGAAGAAGACCGTCAGGCGGTTGCTGAAATTGCTCGCGCCTATAAATTGTTCGGCAAGCTGCTCGACTCACCGGCCAACCTGCGCAGCAACCTGCTGCATGACGATCATTTTGCCCACGCGCTGCAACGTCTGCGTGACCTTATCAATGGGGTACAACTGCGTTACGTTGATGCGGTGCAAAATGCGCAGAAAGTCTCGCGAGAGAGAGCAACGGTGGTCACGGCATTACTCGGCTTGATTGGGCTGGCCTTACTGATCATTGGCTTTATTACCGCACATAGCATCGCTAGGCGGGTGGCTCAACCGATTGAGGCTCTGGCCAGTGCGGCTGACCAGATAGGCCAGGGTGATTTGCAAATTTCTCTGCCACAGTCCCCGGTTGACGAGCTTGCGGCCTTGAGTCACCGCTTTGGCCTGATGGCTGACTCCTTGCGCCAATTCAAGAACAGTAATGTTGCCGCCTTGATGGCTGAACAGCAGCGTTTACAAGCGGTGCTCGACAGTATCGACGACGGTCTTTTGATGTTTGATCGCAACGGTTTACTTGAGCACTTCAACCCGGTTGCTGGGCGCCAGCTTGACTGGAGTCATCAACGCATCGGTGAACGTCTCGATCAGGCGCTACAAAAAGAGGGATTCAACGCGCAGATACAGAGTGTTTTGCAGGGTAAGACATTGAAGTCTGCACTCGACGATTTGCAGGTTTATGCACAAGGTGAAAATCGTTTGCTGAGCTATAGCCTGACTCCGGTCAGCCAGGCGCAAGGCGGCATTCTCGGTGCGGTCATGGTGTTGCGCGATGTCACCAAGCAGCGTGCATTTGAGCGTGCGCGCAGTGAGTTCGTACTGCGTGCTTCGCATGAGTTGCGCACGCCGGTTACAGGCATACACATGGCTTTTGCGTTGCTCCAAGAACGGCTCAAGTTTGACCCGCAATCACGCGAGGAAGACCTGATGCAAACAGTGGACGAGCAGATGCAGCGGCTCGTTGACCTGATTACTGATTTGCTGAATTTCTCGCGCTATCAAAGTGGTGTGCAGAAGCTTGAGCTGGCCCCTTGCAACTTGGTTGGTCTGGTCAGTCAAGCCGAACAACGTTTCGCCCGTGAAGCGGCTGAAAAAGGTATTAATTTACTCTGCGAAGCTGATGAGCATCTGCCTGAGGTGCCGCTAGACCGTGGCCAAATTGACCGTGTGCTCGACAACCTGATGGCTAACGCCTTGCGCCATACTGACGCTGGTGGTGAGATTCTGCTGAATGTGCAGATTGAACATGAAGCTCTGATCATCTGTGTCAAAGACGATGGCGACGGCGTGTTGTTTAGTCAGCAGTCACGGATATTTGAACCCTTTGTCCAGGTTGGCAAACGTAAAGGCGGGGTAGGGTTGGGGCTGGCGCTGTGTAAGGAGATCGTGCAACTGCACGGTGGCCATATCAGCCTTGAATCGAAACCGGGTGAGGGTGCGCTGTTCTGCATCAACTTGCCGATTCGTTCACTGGAATAATGAGCGTGATAAAAAATGCCGGATACCCATAAGAGGTATCCGACATTCAAGCGTAGCTGTAAGCCAGTTCAGCGCAGTACGGGATCAAATTTAATCCGTCGACCTAATGCTAGCGCCAGGGTTGTAGCACACAGCGAAAGCGCGAATGTGCATTTAAGCACTGCGCTGCTCTCGGCGCCGGAAAAAACATCCAGCAGTAAAACCGTACCGCTTAAAACAGTCAGAACCAGTAACCCCAATGCAGTCTTTGACATAACCCCTCCGGTGCACGTTACTCGTTACGTGCTCAAACAAATATTCGGTCAGTGCGCCTCACTTGTACCAACTGTCACAGCGGGTACTGGCGCCTGATGGATTCGATAATGTTGGTTTGATGATGCAGTGGCTTAAAACACCCAGCGTTGGTTGGCGTTGGGTGTTAGCTCGACTTGCAACGGTGCCTGCTGCTCATCTGCATCCGCCGTGGGCAAGAAAGCGGCAGTGCGTGCTGCAGAATTGGCAAATGACTCGTGCTGAAAGGTTTTTGGCGCTGACGGCACTTGGATCTGGGCGTTAACCTTGGCGCCGGTATCAAGAGTCGGAGCGGTTGATGCAACTGCACCGCTGATTACAACTGCTGCAGCACTAAGCAAGTTCAGTACAGTATTCATCGCGGTTGCACCCTATTTAATATTTTAATGATGCAGGGTGTTTTGCAGGCAGCGTGCCAACTGACTTCCATGATTAATTTGTTATAAATCAATAAGTTACAAGTCTGCTATGTGCTGCGCAGATTGCAGTTTGCATGATTGCTCATTGCTGGCATTGCAAATTGCACGACCCGCCTGATTTTTTGCCTTGATCCTCAGCTATCACTGGGCGAAGTGCTTGCCTCCAATGGCAAGGTAACCGCAAACATGGCACCTTCACCTTGCCTACTCGCAACGCTGATCTGCCCCTGATGGGCAGTGACAATTTGCTCCGTGATAAACAGTCCAAGCCCCAAACCTTGCGCAGACTGGTTGGTGTTGACCCGTTCAAACTGTCCGAAGATACGTTGCTGGTCCTGCTCGGAGATTCCCACGCCGTGATCCTGTACCTGCAGATAGGCAAATTGGTTGTCGGCGAACACCCGCACAATAATTGGCTTCTTGGCGCCGTAACGCATGGCGTTGGTCAGTAGGTTAATGATCACCTGCTCAATTCGAAAAGCGTCCCAGTTGCCGACAACCCCGGTGGCAATGTCGCTGCTCAGCGTGCAGCCAGATTCATTGAGTTGAGCGCTGTAGCGATCCAATACTTGCTCGGTTAAATCGCCAAGATCAACCTGTGCTCGCCGTATCGACAGTTTGCCGGTGCGAATTCGTGATACATCGAGAATGTCTTCGATCAGGCGAATAAGACTGGTGATTTGCCGCTCATCACGGCTGTTCATCGCCAGCAAGCGATCCGCGGTGAATGCCTGCATATTGCCGCTTTCAAGGTGCATTTTGCGCAGTTGATTATCGAGGATCAGGCCATTAAGCGGCGTGCGCAGTTCGTGAGAAACGATCGACATAAAGTCATCACGCATGCGTACCGCAAGCTTCAATTCCTCTTGTGTACAGCGCAATTCACTGAGCAGGGTTTCTTGCTCGCGACGGCCCTTTTCAAGCGCATTGACCTGAATATTGATGGCTTGGCGTTGGCGGTCCAGGTCGGCGAATACCGCAACCTTACTGGTCACAGCCTGTACATCCAATGGTTTTTGCAGGAAGTCCACCGCGCCGGTCTCGTAGCCTTTGAAGGCATAGTTGAGCTCACGGCCAGCAGCGCTGACAAACACGATTGGGATGTTCTTGGTTTTCTCAGTACCACGCATTAACTCAGCGAGTTCGAAGCCATTCATGCCGGGCATCTGGATATCAATAATCGCCAGGGCAAACTCGTGTTGCAGCAACAGGCTAAGTGCTTGTTCACCGCTCTTGGCGTGGAAAATCTGCCGACCTTCGCCGCGAATCAAAGCGTCGAGTGCCAGCAGGTTCTCTGGGATGTCATCGACGATCAGTAGTTTTGTAATGATCTTGCTCAGCATGCTTAAGCCGTTTCCATTTCAACGAGCAACGCTCGAATTTCCGCCAACCCGGCGACTACGTCTGGCTGATGCAGGGCCAGCGCTGCCAATGGCATGGTGGGTACATGTGCATCTTGTGGGTCTTGCACGACAGTAAAACCGCCAAGTCGCTTGATTGTTGCCAAACCTGAGGCGCCATCCTGATTGGCGCCCGTCAATAAGATGCCTGCCAGATTGGCGCCATAAGCATCAGCCGCAGACTCAAAAAGAATATCAATCGAGGGGCGTGAAAAGTACACCGGCTCCTCGCGGCTATAGGAAAAGCTGTGGTCAGCCTCAATCGACAAATGGTAGCCGGGTGCAGCGAAGTACAACGTACCCGCTTCCAGTGGCTCAAGGTTCTCGGCTTCTTTGGCGGGGAGGCCCAGGCGTTTGCCCATGACTTCTGCCAGCGCGCTATTGTGGTTATCCGGTAGGTGTATAACCACGGCAATGGGCAACCTGGGGTGAGCAGGCAGGTTGGCAAAAATGGTCAGCAAGGCGCTTACGCCCCCCGCAGATGCGCCGACTACCAACGCCTCGATAGTTGTCGGGTGTTTGGCCAGCGCGGCTTGCCAGTGGCTCTGGATCATAGTTTGCGAAAAACCCGATCGGCTCTGCTCAGCGCTTCGAAGCTGTGCACATAAGTTGAGAAATCGATGCTTTCCTTGCTGCCCAAACCGAGAAAACCACGGTGACACAGCGACTCATGGAATAGACCGAGTGCCCGGTCTTGTAGCGACTTGTTGAAGTAGATCAGCACATTGCGGCATGACACCAATTGGGTTTCGGCAAACACGGTGTCGGTGGCCAAACTGTGGTCAGCGAAGGTGACGTTGGCGCGCAGTGATTTATCGAAAATCACCCCGTCATATGCGGCGGTGTAATAGTCAGAAAAGGCCTTGAGTCCGCCAGCTTTCTGGTAGTTTTCGGTGTAGCTGCGAATGTTGTTTAAACCAAATATGCCGCGTTCGGCACGCTCCAGTGACACTGGGTTGATGTCGGTCGCATAAATGATTGACCGCTCAAGCAAGCCTTCTTCCTTGAGCAAAATCGCCATTGAATATACTTCTTCACCGGTGCTGCACCCGGCAATCCAGATCTTTAACGACGGATAAGTGCGCAGGAGTGGCAGTACGTTCTGACGCAGTGCCAGAAAGTAGCTTGGGTCGCGGAACATCTCGCTGACCGGAATCGTTATGTATTGCAGCAACTGTATGAACATGCCAGGTTGATGCAGCACTTTTTCTTGCAGAGCAGAAATGCTCTGGCATTCGAGCTGTACCAATGCATGACGCACGCGGCGCTTGAGCGAAGCCCCGGAGTAATCGCGAAAGTCGTAATTATATTTGAGATAAATCGCCTCGATCAGCAGGCGCAACTCAATATCGTGGGTACGCTCAGGTGCCATCAAATACGTTCCAGTTTGGGCATCCACACCCGGATCAAGGAGAACAACCGTTCGAGATCAATCGGCTTGGCCAAGTAGTCATTGGCGCCGGCTCGCAAGCAGCGATCCTGGTCATCCTTCATTGCCTTGGCAGTCACCGCAATGATCGGTAATTTGCGCCAGCGCGGGTCTTTGCGAATGATTTCGGTGGCTTCATAACCATCCATTTCCGGCATCATAATATCCATCAGCACCAGGTCGATGTCATCAAACTGGTTAAGCTTTTCAATCGCCTCGCGGCCATTGCAGCCAACCTCAACCACAGCCCCTTTTTGTTCAAGGGCATTGGTCAGGGCGAAGATATTACGCACGTCATCATCGACCAGCAGGATGCGCCGTCCTTCGAAGACTTTGTCACGGTTGCGTGCAGTTTTAAGCATGGTCTGGCGCTCTGTGGATAACTGCGACTCGACCTTGTGCAGGAACAGCGTGACTTCATCAAGTAGGCGTTCCGGAGAACGCGCGCCTTTGATGATGATCGACTTGGAGTATTTCATCAGGTCTGTTTCTTCGTCTCGGGTCAGGTTACGCCCGGTGTAGACGATGACCGGAGGAAAGGCGCGGATATCTTCAGCAGACATGCGTTTAAGCAGTTGATTGCCCTGCATGTCAGGCAACTTGAGGTCGATGATCATGCAGTCGAACACCGTCGTGCGCAGCAGGTCGAGTGCCTGCTGGCCAAACTCGACTGCGGTGATCTCAATATCGTCATCACCAATCAGATGGCTGATGCTCTCGCGTTGTAGGGCATCGTCTTCAACCAGCAGCACACGCTTAACTTGTTGCGAAAGCTTGGCTTCGAGCTTGGCAAATACCGCCTTGAGGTGTTCACGGGTGGTGGGTTTGACCGCATAGCCAATGGCACCCAGCTGCAAGGCCGCTTCAATACGGTCTTCAACTGAGATCACATGTACGGGGATATGGCGGGTCAGCGGGTTGTTTTTCAGGCGCTGCAATACCGTAAGGCCGGAAGCATCGGGCAGACGCATGTCGAGCAAGATGCCTTGCGGCAACAATTTCGAAGCCAACTCCACGCCTTCGTCCGCGCCATGGGCGACCAAGCAGTTGTATTCAAGCTCGTGGGCCAGGTCATAGAGAATCTGTGCGAATTTCGGCTCATCCTCAATCACCAGTACGCAGCGCCCAGCTTCTGGCAGCTGCTCGCGGTCATCGGCAAAGCGTGGCAACATCACCGGCTCGGTCACAACCGGCACGGGCACAGATGCCTGAGCAATTTTTATTGGCTGTTGTACAGGCGTTGCAGCTGGACCTGAATTTAAGTCCGTTAGTGCGTTGGCAGCTGTTTCGTCATAGGTTTCCGGTAGCAGCAGGGTAAAGGTGCTGCCCGCTCCTGGTGTGCTGACGATGCTGATCGAGCCGCCGAGCAATGCCGCGAGGTCACGTGAGATCGACAGCCCCAGTCCTGTGCCGCCGTAGCGCCGGTTGATTGCGCCATCCGCCTGGCGGAACGCTTCAAAAATGCTTTCTTGCTGATCTTCGCGAATACCGATGCCTGAGTCTTCAACGGCAAAGGCAATACCCGCGCCCGGCTGGCGACTCACGGTCAGCGTGACACAACCTTTTTCTGTAAATTTGATCGCATTCGACAGCAGGTTTTTCAGGATCTGCTCAATACGCTGCTGGTCGCTGAAGATTTCATCCGGCACTCCAGCCAGTAACTCGATAGTGAACTCAAGATTCTTGTCATTGGCCAACGGCTCAAAGACATTGCGCATGCCTTCGATCAGACGTTCGAGCTTCACATCATGCAGGCGAACTTCAAGCTTGCCTGCTTCAACCTTGGAAATATCAAGGATGTCATTGATCAGGTTGAGTAGGTCGTTGCCTGCTGAGTAGATCGACTCGGCAAACTTGGTTTGCTCGGCAGTCAGGTTGCCCTGCGGGTTGTCAGCCAACAGCTTGGCTAAAATCAGCGAACTATTAAGCGGGGTGCGCAGCTCGTGCGACATGTTGGCGAGGAACTCAGACTTGTAAAGACTGGCGCGTTGCAGCTCTTGCGCGCGCTCCTCAAGCAGCACCTGCACACGGCCCAGCGCAGTATTGCGTTCGTCGAGGGTGTCACGTTGCTCCGCTAGAATTTGCGCCTGATCTGCCAGTTGCTCGTTGGTTTGCTCAAGCTCAGCCTGTTGAGTTTCAAGGTATGCCTGTGATTCCTTGAGTACTTGCGATTGCTCTTCAAGCTTCTCATTCGCGGTGCGCAACTCTTCCTGCTGTACCTGAAGCTCTTCGTTTAGCTGCTGGGTTTCTGAGAGTATTTCTTGCAGGCGCTGGCGATTGCGCACCGAGTCAATCGAGGTGCCAACCGGCTCGGCGATCAACTCAAGGAACTCGCTGACGCGTGGTGCAATCGGCTGTAAAAAGCCCAGTTCGAGCACGCCATTGACCGAGTAACCGTTGCTGATCGGCAGCAGCACAATACTCACCGGCGCAGTACTGCCCAGCCCGGAGCTGACTTTTAGGTAGGCGTTCGGAAGGTTATCCAACTGCAGCAGTTTATTTTCGCTGGCAGTCTGGCCAACCAACGTCTCATTACTGGTGAAGTTCTGCTCAGCATTCTCCAGCTCCCGGCTGAAGCCATAACTGGCGATGCGGCTAATATCGCCCTGTTCCGAGCGCACGTAGAAAGCGCCAACGGAAGCGTTCAGGTAAGCGGTTAAGCAGCTCAGTACATTGCGGCCTAGCGCCTGTAAGTTTGCCTGCCCGAGAACTTGTTCCGCCAACAGGCTTTGGCCGCTGCGCAGCCACGCCTTGTGCTCAATGATCTCGGTACTTTGGCGCTGCTGGTCGAGAATTTGTGCATGTTGCGCCGCCAGTCCAAGAAGATCGCGACGTCCAAAATAGGCCAGTAAACAGCTCAGCGTCAGGCTGCCCAATATGTAGAGCAACACATACAAGGTTACTGAGTCGTTGACTTGCTGGTTGCGCTGATGACGGCGCTGCTGCTCGATTTGGATAAAATTGTCATATTCTTCACGGGCGCTGTCGGTAATGTGCTTGCCACGGCCTGAGCGCACAGGGTTTCTGATGTCGGCATTTTCCTGACGCAATTTGATCAGCCCCGTCGCGTAACGATCCCAATCCTCATGCAAGGCTTGAATGCGTTCTAAGCGCGCACTCTGATCCGGATCATCCTTGAGCATTTTCTCGAGGTTTTCTAGCTCAACTTTGATCAGAGGCCGAGCTTCTTCGTAAGGCTGCAAGAAGTCGTTTTCACCGGTGATCAAGTAACCGCGCAGCGATGTTTCCAGGTCAATCGTCAGTTTGATTGACTGGCTGGCGCTGCTTATCACCTGATCGGTATGGTCGACGGTTTTTTGCGTGTTGATCAGGTAGGCAATCAAACCAATAAAAAATACAGCAGTGGCTAAACCGATAACGAGTGGCAGCGCAATATTGCGGCGAACGAGCTGGCGAAAACTCTGTTCGCTGTTGGGTGCTGACTTGGTCATGGTTTGCCCCAGGCTTAAAAATTCAGATTTTGCAGTAATATGCGTTAATAATCATACTTAAGAACAGTGACTAATTAGAAAATACGAGAACCACGCCAAGCCCTTTTGAAGGGGTTGGCTCGCGCAGATCAGAGCATGACAAAGCTGCGCAAGCAGTTGACGCCAGCGCAGTTCGTTTCACTGAAGACTCTAACCTACAAATAAACTTCGCCACTTGGCACAAACGACAAGGCCCGCATATGCAAAATAGGACCGACGCCTTCAGCGGAAATCTGCATACCATTCTAGTGGTTGAAGATGATGCGGTGGTCAGAGCTTTGACCCTCGAAGTGCTTGAAGCGTTCGGCTATCAAGTATTCGGTGCTGAAGATGGTGGTACGGCCTTGAGTATTTTACGCGGCGAGCAAGCACTGAACCTGTTGATGACCGACATTGGCTTGCCGGATATCAGTGGCCTTGAGCTGGCCGAGCAAGCCTTGACATTACGCCCTGGTATTGCGGTTTTGCTTGCTAGCGGTTACGACACCCAAGAGCATCAAAGTGTGCGCAACATGGCGGGTAATGGCGCAGTTGCGACTATCACCAAACCCTTCCAGCTGGATCAATTGCGCAGCGTCCTTCAGGCAATGCTTGGCTAATAACGCGCGAGAACTGTGCACTTTGCTGGCAGTCGCCCCATAAGCCAGATCAATTAGCCTTGACCCAAGCTGAGGGTCAGGCATTGTTGGTTCAGTATCTTTGGGGACAACTAATTATGCCAAGCCTGAATCCAAGTCGTGAGCAACTTGCTGAGTTTGCCGAGCGCATGCCCGACAACACGCCGATCCTGATGCTTAATCTGCTGCGTTTTAACGCACAAGCCAGTTATCCCGAGGGCAGTGAGCACACTCCTTGCACTGGCCAGCAAGCGTATGCGACCTACAGCAAGACGGCCCTGAAGAAAGTGCAGGGCGTAGGTGGCAGTGTTGAGTTGTTGGCCAATGCCCATGTCGCGCTGATTGCGCCGAGTGATGAGCAGTGGGATCAGATGTTGTTAGTGCGCTATCCGTCGAAACAAGCGTTTCTGAGCATGATCAACGACCCACAATATCAAGCCGTTACCGTACACCGCACAGCTGCGCTGTCTGACTCGCGCCTGATTGGCACCACTGCTGTAACTGACTAGTCGCCAGGCTTCAGCCTTCAGCTCAGCGGGCGGGCAAGCTTCACGTTGCCACACCCCGCGCATCTTCAAAGTTTGCTGTTGAGCACCAGCAGCATGGCGGCGGTTTCAGCATCCGCTTGGCCGGCATAATTGCTGGGCCGATACTTCATCTGAAACGCGGCGAGCACCTTGCGGGTTTGTGCGTCGAGTTGGCCGTTCTCGATGATCTCGTAGCCTTGACGCGCCAACTGGTGCTGGAACCAGCCGATGTTCGGCAAGTTGGCCGCCAGTTGCACTTGTTTGCGCGCGACTTCGTTGGCATCCGGCCACGGCACCAAGCCTTCATCGGCGAGGCGCTTCCACGGGAAGTACGGGCCTGGGTCGACCTTGCGCTGCGGCGCCACATCGCTGTGCCCGATAATGCTGCCAAGTGGAAGCTCGTGACGTTTAACTATGTCTTTGAGTAAAGCGATCAGCGCTTGAATCTGGGCCTCTGTATACGGCTGCCAAACCCGGCCAGAAGGCGTGTCGGTGTAGCCCTTGTTGACCAATTCAATGCCGATCGTAGTGCTGTTGAGCCAGGTTCGGCCTTTCCACGAACTGACCCCGGCATGCCAGGCGCGGCGGTTCTCATCAACCAGTTGGTAGATGGTCGCTGGGTTCGAGTCGATCAAGTAATGGCTGCTGACATCCTGGGTGGTAAGCAGCTCCAGGGAGCGCGACAAATTGGTTGAGGTGTAATGCAGCACCACAAATTGCACACGGCTATTTTGCCCGGTTGCGGTATAGCTTTTGTCGATGCTCGGGCCGCCGGCGCAACCGGCAAGCAAGACCAACATCAAGGAGATGCAGAATAATTTCATGATTTGATATGTCATACGTTTTGCAGGTTATTCAGGGTCGGCTCAGCGTCTGGCAGGTCGCCCAGCATGCTTTTTTTGCTGGGGAGTATCAGGCGCATGGCGACAACGAAGAGGATGATGGTGACTGCAATCGCCGTGATCTCACGCGACCGGCTAGCGACAGCATGGCTTGGGTCGACGTTGAGTCATGTAGGTCGCGGTGTTCGCGAACGGGTCAGTCACCAGAAATATCAAAACCGAGATGCTTAAAGATCCATGCATCACTCCATCATCCTTGGGCTAGTTTAGCCATCTTCGGCGCAACAGTCTTTGTCGGCCGGGTTTTAATTCAATCTGGGTGGATCCACCCCGTTGTCACCCTACAACGAGTTTGCCGGTCTTGAGGGCGCGCGATGCTGCCCGGTGGCAAGCGTTAGCGGAGGCGAAGCAACGTTTGTGTTCCTAGCCCTGTTCGACACGGTTGCGCCCCAGGTTCTTGGCGCGATACAGCGCTTGGTCAGCGCGCTCAAAGACTTCGTCGCTAGGCTCATCTTCGGCAAAGGCGCTGATGCCTGCCGATAAGGTGATCGTGACCGGCTCGCCCTTGAAGTGAAACGGACACTTTTCAATGGCGCTGCGCAGGGTTTCTAACAACTGCAGACCGCCTTCCAACGGAGTTGACGGCAGCAACACGACAAACTCCTCACCCCCGAACCGGGCGATGAAATCAGACTTGCGCATGCGTTTTTGCAGCTCTCCGGCAATGATTTTAAGCACCTTATCGCCAGCCAAGTGTCCGTAGTCGTCGTTGATTCGTTTGAAATGGTCAATGTCGATGATCGCCAGCAACAAGTGGCCGTTGTAGCGCTGCCAGCGAGCAAGCTCAATTTCCAGGCGCTCGCCCCACGCTGCGCGATTTGGCAATCCAGTGAGTGGGTCAATCAGGGCTTTTTGCCGCTGTTCTTCCATGTGCTGGCGGAAACCGGTCGCTTCTTGCTCCATGCTTGCAACACGTTCAACGAGTGCCTGCAAGTGCTCAGTAACTTGCCGCTCACGTTCATCGCGCTGGGATTGATACTGCTCCATGGTGCCAAGCAAGCCACTGAGACGGTTCTCAACCAGGCCTTTGAGGTTGCTGAGGTCGGTGGCTTCTTGCACGCTGACATTCAGGCCATCAACCTGCTCGCGTAACTCTGTATCTAATGCGCGCTCGGTATTAACGGCCTCAACGTAGCCCTCATGAGTCTCTTTGAGCGAACCCTGAAAGTGGGCAAGACGCTCGTTGAGTTGCTTTAGATAACCTTCAAACTCACGTTGACCAACATCTGCGATGACGCGCATCAGTACCGCAAGGTCATCGAGTACCGGGACCAATTCATACATGTTCAAGCCTGCGCGGATACGCGTGCTTAATGCCTCGGCTTGCGACTGGTGATGCTCGGGCAGCGGCAGTTCGGCAAGCAGATCGAGCAGGGTTGCTTCAACGTGGTCAGCAATTGCGCTGTACACCGGCTCGGGTTCTTGCTGTTGGGCAGTCGTTTCAATCTGCTGTGCATGGTCCGGTGGCGCGAGCTCGTGCTGCGCCTCTGTGTACACAGGTACTTCGGGCTCAGTATTTGTAGCGGTCTCAGCAATGATCGGCTCTAGGGCTTCTTCATGAAGCTCTATGGCAGGCGTATGGGCGCCGACAGCGGTCTCAAATGGTTCTTCGCTCGCTGCTGGCGCTAGCTCGTTTGCTGCGGGCTGATCTTCATGCTGCTCGCTTTCGAGTTTGCTGTCGCTGTCTGCCGTTTCCAGTGAATATTGGGCCTGTGTCGCAACTGTAAGCGGTTCAGGTATTTGTTCAGGCTCAGGCTCCAACGTGGCAGAAGGTTCTACCAGCGCCACGGCTTCATGCATGTTCTCCGCGGGCGGCAGTGGCTGTGCGGCTGAGGCGTGGCTCGGCGCGGGGGCTGGCAACGCATCATTCGACTCTTGCGGGGCGTTTGCGATTGCCGGTGCAGTCGCTACAGATTGCGGGTTGCCAAACAGGCGTTGCAGTAAACCGGGGCGTTGGCTGTCCTTGTTCTCCAGTGCAGCCAGTGTTTGTTGTTGCAGTCTGCTGAGTTCGGTAAGGAGTCCGGGTAGCTCACTGGAGTGTTCATATGAGCGTTCGAGCTTCTTGGCAAAAGCTTTTAATGGTTTGCTTACTTCGCGTGGCGGCTCAAGGCGAAACAGTTGATCAACCAGTGCGGTCAAAGCGGCGGTAATTCGTTCAGCACGTTTTTTACGCTGCTTTTCGGATTCGAGAACCGTGCGCTCAAGGTGCGGGATTAGGTTGGATAGACCGGCGTCGATATCATTTTTACGCAGTACGGCACGTAAATCCTGCATGCATTGGTCTACCGCTTTATCCGCGCCTTCTGCTGCGAGGCTGCTACGCACCAGGCCACGGCGCAGCAGGTCGAGCCGCATATCCCAGCTGCGCTCTAGCTTTTCTTGTTGCTCGAGACCGGATAGATACTTGTCTTTCCAATGATCAGCATCAGTGCTCATTCAAGGTTTCCGCGCGGATGATGTAATTACCATAGGCGGCTTTGCGGCGTTACGCGTGTTCGGTAAGCTAATCTCAACGGCAACCGGTAAATGATCAGAAATAGGCTGAGCCAGAACCTCAACGCGTTTCAATTCAAGTGTCGGGCTGAGCAAAATATGATCAAGGCAGCGCTGAGGACGCCAGCTCGGGAAGGTTGCATTAACTTGTGGCGCCAATAGGCCCAGGTCGCGCAATGGCGAGTTGAGCAGCAAGTCGCTGGCATGGGTATTCATATCACCCATTAAAATGTGATGGCGATAGCCGCTGAGTAATTCGCGGATATAGGCCAGTTGCCGTGTACGCGTCCGAGCGCCCAATGAGAGGTGCATCATGACGACTGCAATTGCATCATCGCCTTCGCCAATGCGCAGCAGTATTGCTCCGCGACCTGGCGGGCCGGGCAGAGGGTGATCTTCTATCAAGGTCGGGCGAATACGGCTCAACAATCCGTTGCTGTGCTGGGCAAAACGTCCCAGGTTACGGTTAAGTTGTTGATACCAGAAAGGAAATGCGCCGAGTTGGGCAAGGTGCTCAACTTGATTGATATTGCCTGAGCGCAAGCTGCCACCATCGGCTTCTTGCAAGGCCACCACGTCGTAATCGGCCAGTAGCACGCCAATACGTTGCAGATTCAGTGAGCGCCCCGCATGGGGCAAGATGTGCTGCCAACCACGGGTCACATAGTGGCGATAACGCTCGGTACTGATACCTACCTGAATATTAAAACTGAGTAGGCGTAAGCAGTCGTTTTCAGGCCATTCGTTTATCGGTTCACACGCCAAATTAACTTGCGGGTCACACAGGTTGATTTGGCGCGTCTTTTGCCAGCGGCGCAGCATGACTAACGCCTCGGGGCCAGCGCGCTTATTGCGCTGCCCGCTCCTTGGCGATCAGGTGGTCAGCAACTTCAAGCGCTTGCTCTGGGCCACCCGAGCTGCTGATGTCAAAACGGTACTTACCGTTGACGATCAGAGTGGGTACGCCGCTGATCTGGTAGGCCATGGCCAGTTTCTTATCCTTCTCCATCTGGCTCTTCACGCCGAAGGAGTTATAGGTTTTGAGAAACTCTTCACGGTCGATGCCGAGACCAGCCAAGTAGTCAGCCATCTCTTCTGGAGTGGCCAGCTTCTTACCCTGGTTGTGGATTGCATCGAATACTGACGTATGAACCTGATGCTCTACACCCATGCTTTCAAGGGTGATAAACAATTGACCATGAACATTCCAAACACCGCCGAACATAGCAGGAACGCGGACGAAGTTGACGTCATCAGGCAACTGCTCGACCCACGGGTTGATGGTCGATTCAAACTGGTAGCAATGCGGGCAGCCATACCAAAACAGCTCAACTACTTCGATCTTGCCTGGCTTGGAGACCGGTACAGGGTTTGACAACTCAACATACTGTTTGCCGGCTTCGATTGGTTCAGCGTGCGCCGAAAGGCCAAACAGGCTGGCAGTGACCAGGGCGGCGCTAAGAATTAGGTTACGCATGCAAAACTCCTTGAACAAAAAAGCGATGTCTAGCGGTAGATCACAGGTTCGTCAGTTCGACCGGTAGTCTTTTGCGAGGTTCCAGCCATTGTAGCGGCGTAACAAATAGAAAAGGGTGGCCTTTGCCACCCTTTTTTAACACTTCATTTCAGCAGTGTACGCGACTCAGTGCAGGCCTTGCACGTAACTTGAAATGGCAGCGATGTCTTTATTGCTCAACTTGGCAGCGATAGAACGCATGGTCATTGCGTCGCCATCGTTGGTGCGGTTGCCTTCACGGAAGTCAGTCAGCTGTTTGGCAACATAGGTTGCGTGCTGGCCGCTTAGATGTGGGAAGCCAGCAGCAGCGATACCCGCGCCATTGGGTGAGTGGCAACCGATGCAGGCTGGCATGCCTTCTTCCAGTTTGCCGCCGCGGAACAAGGCCTCACCGCGCTTGACCAGTTCAGGGTCAGCAGCGCCGACACTCATTTTCTGGCCGGCGTAAAAGGCAGCGATATCAGCAATGTCCTGCTCTGAAAGGTTATCCAGAATACCGGTCATTTCGACAACGGTACGGTCACCGTTCTTGATATCGTGGATCTGCTTGAGCAAGTAGCGCTCGCCTTGACCCGCCAGTTTAGGAAAGTTTGGGGCTGGGCTATTGCCGTCAGGGCCATGACAGGCGCCACATACAGCGGCTTTGCTCTGACCAGCAGTAGCGTCGCCGGCGGCATGCGCCAAACCAGTGATACCAAGGGTCAACAGCAGACTCACGAGTACTTTGTTCATCAGCTAATCCAATAACGGCTAAGAGAGAAAGAGTAATAGACCGGGTTTATTCAGTCATCAATTTGATGACCGCTTTGTAATCCTCGGCCGTGCAGTCCATGCACAAACCGCGTGGCGGCATGGCATTCAGACCATTGGTAACGCTCGCAACCAGAGCGTCAGTACCTTTGGCCAAACGCGGCTCCCACGCAGCCTTGTCGCCTTTTGTAGGCGCCATAGGCAGTTGACCGTTATGACAAGCAGCACACGCTTTCGCGTAAACAGCTTCAGGGTCTTGGGCAGCCTGGGTGTTTAATGACAGTGTCAATACACCTGCAGCTAGCAATATTTTTTTCACGAGATCAACCTCATCAGGGAGGGAACGTCCTGCATTCTATGCGCAGATAAACTTATTCGTTCCCGTGCACACTTAGCCAAGTAAAGGACAAAGCGCACACAAAATCTGCGGCATTATATACTGACGGGACTGAAACGGAAACGACGCGACTTGCCCGATGCAGCTATCACAGGCAGGATGCGCGCAAATGTCGCAAGGGCCACACCCATTCGTGGCGCAAAATATGCGCCGCACCCGCCCAAGCTCTTACCGGATATACCAGGCAATTAAATGCAATTAAAGAACCCGATCATCGGCTTGTGTCAAAAAGCCACCTTCCAGATCAGCGCCGCAAAGGTTGATCAATGTCCGTCCGATCACGGTCATGAAGTGGCATTTGCTGGGCGTTCCAACGCAGGCAAGTCGAGCGCGTTGAACACCATCACGCACGCGAGTCTAGCGCGAACCTCGAAAACCCCGGGGCGCACGCAGTTGCTGAACTTCTTCCGTCTGGATGACGAGCGGCGCCTGGTCGATTTGCCAGGTTATGGCTACGCCAAGGTGCCTATTCCGCTGAAGCTGCACTGGCAAAAACACTTGGAAGCATATCTGGGCAGTCGTGAAAGTCTGCGTGGGTTGATTTTAATGATGGACATCCGTCATCCGCTCACCGAGTTTGACCAATTACTGCTCGACTGGTCGAAAGCCAGCGGTATGCCGCTGCATATTTTGCTGACCAAAGCTGACAAGTTGACTTTTGGTGCAGCCAAGAACGCGCTGCTGAAGGTTCAGCAAGAAATTCACAAGCGTTGGGGCAAGCAGATCAGCATTCAGCTGTTTTCCGCACCCAAGCGTCTGGGCGTTGAAGATGCGCAAGCGGTGCTGGCCGAATGGTTGATGTTGAATGAGTCTGAGGCAGAAGCGTCGTCGCAGGACGAAATCGAAGACTAAAGCAGCGTGTGAGTGATGGCGGGCTCGCTGGCAGCAGCCCAGTTGTTACACGGCTTTTAGGGTGTGTGGACTTTTCTTTAGGCAAAAAAAACTCCGAGCTTCATATGGGGAGGGAGAAGTTCGGAGTTTAAGGGTCTGAACCGCTAGGGCGGGGTTCAGATGTCTGCCAACACTTAACACAACAAAGGAGCATGAATGGCTTTGTGGGCCATTCATAAACTCTGACTGGTTGCTTGAAAAGAAAGTTCAGTCGTTTTTAAAAAACTTTTAGTCATAAGCCTATATTCTTAATAACTTTGCGGTCTGCATCACGGACGCTATTTCGCGTCCGTGCTTGAGGCCGCGTTATCAGTGGGCTTCGTCCCAGTTGTTACCCACTCCGACCTCGACCAATAGCGGCACATCGAGTTCTGCGGCGCCGCTCATTTGCTGTTTTATTTGCTCGCTAACCTGATCAACCAGATCTTCGCGAACCTCAAGCACCAATTCATCGTGAACTTGCAGGATGACTTTGGCATCCAGCTTTGACTCAGTCAGCCAGTTATCCACCGCAATCATCGCGCGCTTAATGATATCGGCGGCTGTGCCCTGCATCGGGGCGTTAATTGCCGTGCGTTCAGCGCCTTTACGCAGTGCCGGGTTTTTCGCGTTGATCTCAGGTAAATAAAGGCGTCGACCAAAGATGGTCTCAACGAAGCCTTGCTCAGCGGCTTTTTCGCGGGTGCTCTCCATATACGCCAAAACACCCGGGTAGCGGGCGAAATAGCGGTCTATATAGGCTTGCGACTGTTTGCGGTCGACTCCAATCTGCTTGGCCAGGCCGAAAGCGCTCATGCCGTAGATCAGACCGAAGTTGATTGCCTTAGCGCTGCGCCGCTGGTCGAGGGTGACATCATCAAGCTCAACACCGAATACTTCGGCAGCGGTAGCCTTGTGCACGTCCAGGTCGTGGCGGAATGCGTCGAGCAGGCCTGCGTCCTGTGCCAGATGGGCCATGATGCGCAGTTCAATCTGAGAGTAGTCAGCCGCCAGCAGTTTGTAGCCTTTGGGGGCGACAAAGGCTTGGCGAATGCGCCGGCCTTCTGCGGTGCGAATCGGAATGTTCTGCAGGTTCGGATCACTCGACGACAAGCGCCCAGTGGCCGCAACGGCCTGATGATAGCTGGTGTGGATGCGCCCCGTGCGCGGATTGATCTGCTCCGGTAAGCGATCGGTGTAGGTGCTTTTTAGCTTGCTCAGGCTGCGGTATTGCATCAGCACTTTGGGCAGCTCGAAGTCTTGTTCAGCCAACTCGGCAAGTACGGCTTCGGCGGTGGATGGCTGACCTTTGGCGGTCTTGCTGATGATTGGCAGGCCGAGTTTCTCGTAAAGAATCACGCCGAGCTGCTTGGGCGAGGCCAGATTGAACTCTTCGCCAGCGATGTCGAAAGCCTGGCGTTCAAGCGCTACCAGCTTTTCACCCAGCTCACGGCTTTGCTCGCCAAGTAGCTTGGCATCAACCAAGGCGCCCTGACGTTCAATACGTGCCAGCACTGGTACCAGCGGAATTTCAATATCACTGAGCACGCTGAGCAGGCTCGGCGTGGCCGAAAGTTTCTCCCACAGCGCCTGGTGCAAGCGCAGGGTTACATCTGCATCTTCAGCGGCGTAGGGCCCGGCTTGTTCGAGAGAAATCTGGTCGAAGGTCAGCTGCTTGGCGCCTTTGCCAGCAATATCTTCAAAGTGGATGGTGCTGTGGCCGAGGTACTTGAGCGCAAGGCTGTCCATATCGTGACGCGTTGCCGTGGAGTCGTACACGTAGGACTCCAGCATGGTGTCAAACTTGACGCCCTGCACGCTGATTGGCGTCGAGGCATTGGCCAGTATATTAATGTCGTACTTGGCGTTCTGGCCGACTTTGGCTTTATTCGGGTCTTCGAGGACCGGCTTCAATGCCTTGAGCACAGCGTCGCGATCCAGTTGCGTCGGTACACCCATGTACGAGTGCGCCAGCGGCACATACGCCGCTTCACCTGCGCTGACCGCGAATGAAACGCCGACCAATTGCGCCTGTTGGGCGTCAACGCTGGTGGTTTCGGTATCAAAAGCGATGAGCTCAGCTTTATTGAGCTTCTCAAGCCAGGCGTCAAAGTCGGCCTGCTCAAGTACGGTCTGATAACCGCCTGCTGCGGATACTGCATCGCTGGCATCTGCCGGTGCGTCGGCGACATCCGCTGGCAGGGCAAACAGGTCATTGGACGGCGCCGCTGCTACTTTGGCCGCTACCGCTTTGTGCTTGCGTTGCAGTTCATCGCGCCAGGTTTTAAATTCGAGCTCTTCATACAGCTCAAGCAACTGCTCTACGTCAGCGGTGCCCGGGTGGAGTGCCTCGATCTCAACGTTGAGTTCGACGTCGAGCTTGATGGTTGCCAACTGATAAGACAGGTAAGCCATGTCGCGGTGTTCTTCGAGCTTGGCTGGCAAGCCTTTGGCTCCACGAATTGGCAGCTCAGGGACTTTGTCGAGATTGGCGTAGATCACATCAAGGCCGCCACCGATACCTACTAATAAACCCAGCGCGGTTTTTTCCCCGACTCCAGGCACGCCCGGAATGTTATCGACCTTGTCGCCCATGAGCGCGAGGTAGTCGATTATCAACTCAGGACCGACCCCGAATTTCTCTTTAACGCCTTCGATGTCGTAGACGCTTCCGGTCATGGTGTTGACCAAGGTAACGTGCTTGCAGACTAGCTGCGCCATGTCCTTGTCACCGGTGGATATCACCACATCGCGGCCTTCACCCGCAGCTTTACGTGCCAGCGTGCCGATTACGTCGTCGGCCTCAACGCCTTCAACGCAGAGCAATGGCAAGCCCTGTGCGCGCACGCTGGCATGCAGCGGTTCGATCTGCACGCGCAGTTCATCCGGCATGGAAGGGCGGTTAGCTTTGTATTCGGCAAACATTTCATCGCGGAACGTGCCGCCTTTTGCATCGAAAACTACAGCAAAAGGGCTGTCTGGATATTGCTTGCGCAAACTCTTGAGCATGTTCAGCACGCCCTTGACCGCACCCGTGGGCAGACCTTTTGAGGTGGTCAGTGGTGGCAATGCATGGAAGGCGCGGTACAGGTACGAAGAACCGTCGACCAGAACCAGAGGGGTTTGACTCATGAGCAGGTTTAACCTTTTGACGGGGGCAGTCTTAATGATGTTCGAGCGTAAACAGGGTAGCCGAACTGCACGCAGTTTTTCTAAAACCGACGAACAACAATTAACCCTATAGACCGACTAACCACTAGAATGACTGCATTGTTGACTACAAAAGGACAAGGTTACCATGCGCATACTTAACTGCCTGTTACTGGCTGGTTTGCTTGGCTTTGGCGCGACCGTGGCGCATGCCGAAGATCCGGTCAGTGCAGAACCGGACGTAACCATCCGTCAAGAAGGCGATCGCACGGTGCAGGAGTACCGGGTTAACGGCTTTCTTTATGCGATCAAAGTAATTCCAAAGAACGGCAAGCCGTACTTTTTGGTGCGCTCTGATGGTAGCGACGGCAATTTCATCCGTTCCGACGACCCTGACATGCTGATTCCTGCATGGGAAATCTTCAGCTGGTAGTCGAGCAGCACCGTTAACGTTTAAGGCGCAAAGGCAGTTTTGACATGTCCGTGTTTACCCCTCTGGAACGTCCAGAGTTAGAAGTATTTCTCGCCCCTTACGGTTTAGGTCGCCTGCGCGACTTCCAAGGTATTGCTGCGGGCAGTGAGAACACCAACTTTTTTATCAGTCTGGAGCAGGGCGAATACGTCCTGACGCTGATTGAGCGCGGCCCAAGTGCAGATCTGCCGTTCTTTATCGAGCTGCTTGATGTGCTGCATGAGGCGGGCCTGCCTGTGCCTTATGCGTTGCGCACAACCGGCGATGAAGCGCTGCGCAGTTTGGCTGATAAGCCCGCACTGCTGCAGCCGCGCTTGAGTGGCAAACATATAAGCGAGGCGAATGCTCATCACTGTCAGGAAGTCGGCGAGTTGTTGGCGCGTATTCACTTAGCCACACGTGCACAGCCAATTCTTCGCAAAAGTGATCGTGGTCTCGACTGGATGCTGCATCAAGGGCCAAAGCTGGCCGAGCAATTGCCAGCAGAGTCAGCTGAGTTGCTTAATGCGGTGCTGGCTGAAATTAACCAGCACAAGGCGCACATTCAGGCGTTGCCACAGGCGAACCTGCATGCTGACTTGTTCCGTGACAATGTGTTGTTTGATGGCCCGCACTTGGCTGGGGTGATCGACTTTTACAATGCTTGCTCAGGACCGATGCTGTATGACCTGGCGATCACTCTCAATGATTGGTGCTCAGGGCCAGACGGCCAGCTTGACTTGCATCGGGCGCGAGCCCTGCTTGGCGCATACGCCACGTTGCGTCCGTTCACCGCCGGTGAGGCTGAGCTTTGGCCAGCCATGCTGCGGGTGGCTTGTGTGCGATTCTGGCTGTCGCGGTTAATCGCCGCAGAGTCATTCGCCGGTCAAGAAGTGCTGATTCACGACCCGGATGAGTTTCGTCAGCGTCTGAGCCATCGCCAGCACGTCGATTTGCACCTGCCGTTTGCCCTGTAAGTAAGCGATGCCTGCGCTAAAACGCAGGCAAACGGTTGTCTTCGTGCAGTGTCTTGGGCTATTTCGCTGCCGGCAAATTGCTCAGGCATTGAGTCAGGTCGTTGGCCAGGTTATCCATCAACGTTTCGTAGCCTGTTGCGCTGGCGCTCAACTCAGCGCCCATTGGGTCGAGTACGGCTAGATTCACAGGCAAGTCTGCGGTCAAGGTTTTGGCCAGGCGCGGCACAAATGGTGGCTCGCTGAATACGCAAGCTGGCCCCGCCTCTTGTAAGCGCTCGCGCATCGCGTCGACATGCCTGGCGCCTGGCTGCACCTCACCCAAAACGCTAAATACGCCAGCATGTTCGAGGCCATAGGCGTTTTCGAAGTAGTTATAGGCCTCGTGGAAAACAAAGTAGGGTTTGCCTTCGGCTGCGATCAGGCGGTTTTTTAGACGGGCATCGAGTGTTTTCAGACGCTCGCTGAATGCGGCTAAGTTGGCTTGATAACGCTCGGCGTTTGCAGGGTCGGCGGCACTCAAATCAGCGGCCATACGTGCTGCAATGACCTGAGCATTGACTGGGTTCAACCACAAATGCACATCAAGGCTGCCCGGCTGATGGTCATGATCGTGCTCATCGGAGCTATGATCGTGCGCCTCATGCGCCTCATGCGCCTCATGCATATCGGGCTCGTCGAAATGCTGCAGTTTTAGTCCCGCGAGCGTTTGTACGGCAACACTGGGTCGTTCACGTTGGGCCATTACCCGTGGCAGAAAGCTCTCCAGTTCAGGGCCAATCCAGTACATAAGTTGGGCATCACGCACGCGGCGAATGTCCGAAGGGCGCAGCGCGTAATGATGCGGTGAGGCGCCAGGCGGAAGCAGTACATCTGGTTTGCCTACGCCATCTTGCACGGCTGCCGCAATCAGTTGCAGGGGTTTGATACTGGTCAGCACCTGCACCTCTGCTTGGGCTGCGGCGCTGCATAAGAAGGTGGTCAGAAATAAACAGATGGCAGAATTGACACGCAACACGATAAATACTCGATAAGAACCAAAGAGGTTATATAATAACGTCTCTCAACCAAAACGTCGCCGCTCATGACTCAAACGCCACTAGCATCTCGTCCCCACGACCATTCGCACTGCGTGAGCCATGCTTTGGCTGAAGCAGAGCATATCTGCTTGCGCCAAGGCACGCGTCTGACTGCGTTGCGTAAACGCGTGCTGGAACTGGTCTGGCAAAGTCATAAACCGCTCGGTGCCTACGATATTCTCGGCGTATTGAGCGACGAGGACGGTCGCCGCGCTGCGCCGCCTACGGTCTACCGTGCGCTGGATTTTCTGTTGGAAAACGGCTTGGTGCACCGAATCGCCTCGCTTAACGCATTTGTTGGCTGTAATCAGCCAGAGCATGCGCATCAGGGCCAGTTTCTGATCTGTCGCGATTGCCACGTGGCGGTTGAGGTTGAGCACGAGAAGATCAGCCAAGCGATTCTCCATAGCGCCAAAAGCATTGGCTTTACGGTCGAAAGCCAAACAGTCGAGGTGGTTGGTTTGTGCGCGGCCTGCCGGGAGCCCAAATGAGTGGCGCGCTGATTCGGCTTGAAGATGTCGGCGTTCACTTTTCTGGTCAAGCGGTGCTTGAAAACGTGCAGCTCAGCGTCAGCCCAGGTGAAATTGTTACGCTGATTGGACCTAACGGCGCGGGTAAAACAACGCTGGTGCGCGCTGTGCTCGGGCTGCTGAAAATCGATACCGGCAGCGTTTGGCGTAAGCCTAAGTTGCGCGTTGGCTACATGCCACAGAAGCTGCATGTGGACGCCACTTTGCCGCTCACCGTGTTGCGGTTTTTGCGTTTGGTGCCGGGTGTGGATCGGCGCAAGGCGCTGGCAGCATTGGCTGAAGTGGGTGCCGAGCACGTTATCGACAGCCCATTGCAAACCGTCTCCGGCGGAGAGATGCAGCGGGTTTTGCTGGCGCGGGCGTTGCTGCGTGAGCCTGAGTTGCTGGTACTTGACGAGCCCGTCCAGGGTGTTGACGTGGCTGGGCAAGCTGAGCTGTACCGGTTGATCACTCGCCTGCGTGACCGTCATGGTTGCGGCGTGTTGATGGTTTCCCATGACCTGCACCTAGTGATGAGCACCACCGACAACGTGGTCTGTCTGAATCGCCATGTCTGCTGTTCAGGGCACCCGGAACAAGTCAGCGGCGACCCCGCATTTGTCGAGCTGTTCGGTCAGGATGCCAAGAGCCTCGCGGTTTATCACCACCATCACGACCATGCGCATGACCTGCATGGTGGCGTTGTCATTGACACCCCTCATGTACATGGCCCCGATTGCGGGCACGCGCCGGGGAGCGCGGAAAAATAATGGCTGATTTTTTAATTAACGCGCTGGTTGCTGGGTTGGCATTGGCGCTGGTTGCCGGCCCGCTCGGTTCGTTCGTGGTATGGCGGCGCATGGCCTATTTCGGCGATACGCTGTCACATGCGGCGTTGCTCGGCGTTGCGCTCGGCTTGATGCTCGATGTGAGCCCAATGTTCGCGGTTACCGTCGGCTGCGTGCTGATTGCGGCGCTCTTGGTGACCCTGCAAACCCGTCAACCATTGGCCTCTGACACCCTGCTCGGGATTCTGGCGCACAGCACCTTGTCCCTCGGTTTGGTGGTGCTGAGCTTTATGCATGACGTGCGCATTGATTTGATGGGCTATTTGTTTGGTGATTTGCTGGCTGTCGGCCCGACTGATTTAGCCTGGATTCTCGGCGGCAGCGCGCTGGTGCTGGTGCTGTTGGCGATACTTTGGCGGCCATTACTGGCAATTACCGTGCATGAGGAGTTGGCCAAGGTCGAAGGGCTGCCGGTGGCGGCGATTCGTCTGAGCCTGATGCTTCTGATTGCGGTAGTGATTGCGGTGGCGATGAAAATCGTCGGTGTACTGCTGATTACCTCGCTGCTGATCATTCCGGCCGCCGCCGCCCAGCGTCACGCCCGAACGCCGGAGCAAATGGCTTTCGGCGCGAGTCTGCTGGGTATTGTTGCGGTGTGCGGTGGGCTGAGTCTTTCCTGGTTCCAGGACACGCCTGCCGGGCCTTCGATTGTAGTCTCTGCCGCCAGCCTGTTTTTGCTCAGCTTTGTGTTGCCCAAACGCCATGCTTGACACTTGAGTGGTAGATTCGTGGTCTACCGCCTTGCTGGTGTAAACTTGCGTGTTTTTTGTTCAATTCGAGACTAACAGCATGATGTCTTTAGCGTTGCGTCGCCTGTTTATCGTTGCGACTTTGCTGGTTTTGGCGGCCTGCCAACATGCGCCTCAAGAGGCTGCTAGTGTGCCGACTGACGCGCAGGTCAGCGGTTTCAATCAGCTCGACCAAACCCTTGCCGCCGGTGATCTGGCCGCTGCTGAGCAGCAACTCGATGCCTTGAAGGCCAGTGCCGCAGGCGACACGCGTCTTGACTCCTACCAGCGACAACTGGCCGAGGCGTATCTGCATCAAGGCCAGCAAGCCCTGCAAAGTGGCGATCTACATACCGCAACCACCGCCCTTGGCCGTGCGCGTAGCATGATGCCGCAAGCCCCCGCGCTGACCACTGGCCTGGATGGTGCTATCGCCAAAGCCCGGGAGACCGAGCTTAGCGCCGCGCAAGAACAGCGCGCAGCAGGCGCCAAGGCTGAAGCTGCCCGTCTTGAGCAAGCGCAACTCCTGCGTCAAGCAGCCGAAACCCAAGCGGCGGTGTTGGGTGTTGCGCGTTTGGCCGAACCGCCAGTGGGCAATAGAACTCCGGGCAAACCCAAGGCGCAATTGATCAATCCATCCGAGGCCAACAGCCAAGTATTGATGCCGATGCTGGATAACCACGACAACGACAGCTTGCGCCGCCTGCTCGACAAAGCGGCTTCTGATGTCGTGCTCTTCAACTGCGCCGCACATCTTCAGGTTCGCGAGAGTAAAGATTATCCCTGGGTTGCAGCATTGCTCAACGCACGGATCAAGCGGATTGACCCCAATTACAACGCGAGCCTGAGCTATACCATCAAAGCAGATTCGGTACCGCGTCTGGTGCTAAGCCCACGGCCGAAGTTTTAAGCGGTCCAACAGCTAGCAAGCAGTGCCCGCAAGCCGCATAGCCACACCGCTCTGGTGTGGGTAAGCAGTCAATCGCTAGCGTGCCCTGTATTAATTGGGCGACCCGCTAAACTACGCTGAATATCATGATCGTTAGTTCGATTTAGTTATAACCATAGGTCTACAAAGATTTTTGAGACCTATAGAGCAGCGGGTAAACTACGCAACCTTTTTGCGCTTACCCCGCAGCTTGAAGACCCAAAAGGTTTACCGCGTGATCAATTTTCAACAGGTCCATAAGGCGTACCACGTCAATGGCCAAGCGATAACGGCGCTACAGCCGACCGACTTGAACATCGCCCGTGGCGAAGTGTTTGGCATTATCGGCCACTCCGGTGCCGGTAAAAGTACCCTGCTGCGTTTGATCAACCGTCTGGAAGAGCCTTCCGGTGGTCGCATCGACATTGATAGTGAAGAAGTCACGGCGTTGGACGCCAACGGCTTGCGCGGTTTCCGCCAGCAAGTCGGAATGATTTTTCAGCACTTCAATTTGCTGTCATCGAAAACCGTTGCGGACAACGTGGCCCTGCCGCTGAAGCTGGCAGGCAAGCTGTCACGTGCCGATCTCAACAAGCGTGTTGCCCAGTTGCTTGCCCGCGTCGGCTTGAGTGACCATGCGAAGAAGTATCCCGCGCAGTTATCCGGCGGCCAGAAGCAACGTGTTGGTATAGCTCGCGCATTGGCCACCGAGCCGAAAATCCTGCTCTGCGATGAAGCCACCAGTGCGCTTGACCCGCAAACAACCGCATCGGTCCTGCAATTGCTGGCTGAGATTAACCGCGAACTGAACCTGACTATCGTGCTGATTACCCATGAAATGGATGTGATCCGCCGTGTATGTGACCGCGTCGCAGTGATGGACGCGGGCGTTATTGTCGAGCAAGGCCCAGTGGCGGACGTGTTTTTGCATCCGCAGCACAGCACCACCAAGCGCTTTGTGCAGGAATCCGAGCACGTTGATGAACAAGAGCAGCGCGATGATTTCGCCCATGTTGAAGGCCGCATCTTGCGCCTGACCTTTCAGGGTGACGCCACCTATGCTCCGCTGCTGGGCACTGTTGCCCGCCAGACAGGTGTTGATTACAGCATTCTTGCCGGTCGTATCGACCGTATCAAAGACACCCCATACGGCCAGTTGACCTTGGCCCTGACCGGCGGCGACCTGGAGGCGGCGATTGCTTGCTTTGCCGCGGCTGACGTTCACTTGGAGGTACTGCGTTAATGGAAAGCCTATTTCCAAACGTCGACTGGGTCGAAATCTGGCAGGCCAGCCTCGATACCCTGAGCATGCTCGGTGGTTCTCTGCTGTTTACCGTATTGCTTGGTTTGCCGCTCGGCGTGTTGTTGTTCCTCACCAGCCCACGGCAGATGTTCGAGCAAAAAGCTTTTTACGGCCTGCTTTCGTTGCTGGTTAACATACTGCGTTCGGTGCCGTTTGTGATCCTGCTGATTGTGATGATCCCGGTAACCGTGGTGATCACCGGCACTTCACTCGGTGTTGCCGGTGCCATTCCACCGCTGGTGGTTGGCGCGACGCCGTTCTTCGCTCGATTGGTTGAGACCGCGTTGCGTGAAGTCGATAAAGGCATTATCGAGGCGACTCAGGCGATGGGCGCAACCACCAAACAGATCGTGATCAACGCGCTGCTGCCAGAAGCCTTGCCCGGGATTTTCGCGGCGATCACCGTGACTGCAATTACCTTGGTTTCTTACACCGCGATGTCCGGCCTGATTGGCGGCGGCGGTCTTGGCGACCTCGCAGTACGTTACGGTTATCAGCGTTATCAGCCAGACGTAATGATGGTCACCGTGGTGCTATTGCTGATTCTTGTGCAGATTCTGCAAACCGCCGGTGACAAGCTGGTGGTGCATTTTTCACGCAAATGATTGCAGCAAGTTCACTCAAGTTACCCAATAGCTTAACCAACAGAATAGTGCGGTTATCAGCCGCCGCTTAACATCCTACAAGGAGATAAATGATGAAAAAGTTGCTCGTTGCTGCTGTCGCAACTGTTGCGGCCTTTGCCGCGCAGGCTGAAACCCTGAGCGTCGCGGCTACCGCTGTCCCGCATGCTGAAATCCTCGAATTCGTTAAGCCAACGCTGGCCAAAGAAGGCGTCGATCTGGACATTAAAGTGTTCACTGACTACGTCCAGCCAAACGTACAGGTTGCCGAAAAGCGTCTGGACGCCAACTTCTTCCAACACCAGCCGTACCTCGATGAGTTCAACAAGAGCCGTGGCACCAAGCTGGTAAGCGTTGTTGGCGTTCACGTTGAACCCTTTGGTGCTTATTCGACCAAGCACAAGAGCCTCGACGAGTTGCCACAAGGCGCAATCGTGGTTATCCCGAACGATGCAACCAACGGCGGTCGTGCGTTGTTGCTGCTGGAAAAAGCTGGCCTGATCAAGCTGAAAGATTCGAACAACATCCTCGCGACACCAAAAGATGTGGTTGAGAATCCGAAGAGCCTCAAGTTCCGTGCACTCGAAGCCGCAACGCTGGCACGTGTTCTGAGCCAGGTTGACCTTGCGCTGATCAACACCAACTACGCGCTGGAAGCCAAGCTCAACCCAACCAAGGACGCTTTGGTGATCGAAGACAGCAACTCGCCATACGTTAACAATCTGGTTGCCCGCGAAGACAACAAAGACAGCCCAGCCATGCAGAAATTGGCCAAGGCACTGAACAGCCCTGAAGTTAAAACCTTCATCGTTGAGCAGTACAAAGGCGCGATCGTTCCAGCGTTCTAATCAATTGCTGCAACCATAGCCCCATGAAAAAGCCGCTCTTTTAGAGCGGCTTTTTTGTGCCTGAAATCTATGGTTTTAGCGGTGTGCTCAGGTGTTAGCAGTTGCAGTTGCTTGGGCTAAGCATTCAAGCAAGCAATCGAGCGCTGGCTGGCGCTGGGCACGGCGTAGCAATGCAACCAGTTCGCGGTGAAACGTTAGCGGGCCCAGCTCTATTACACGCAATTGTGTCGGCCGTTGCAGCCATAAACCCGCGCGAGGGATCAGCGATACGCCCATGCCGTTCTCAACCATGCGCACGATGGCTTCAAGCTCATCCAGCTCCAAGGTATCGTGCACATCAATATGCTGCTCACGCAGAAACTTACTCACCAGCCTGCCGCCGAACGAGCGCCGGTCGTAACGGACGAAGGGTTGTTCAGCAAGTATCTGTAGCGGCTCATCGGCGCTGACGGACAAAGGGGTAATCAGCACAAACGGCTCGCGCGCCAAGCTGACTTCGAGCAGTTCCTTGGGTAACTCAAACGGTGGCTTGATCAGCAGCGCGAGGTCAATTTCGCCCGCATCGATCTGGCCGAGCAGGTTCAAGGATACCCCGGGGATTATTTTTACATCGACCTGTGCCGCCTGAGCACGGAAGCTCGGCAATGCGTCGGGCAGCAAGCCGGTTTGAACGCTGGCAATTGCCCCAACCTTTAACTCGCCACGCCATTCTGCCAGCCCTGTCGGCAGAGCCATTTGCGCAAACAGGCCGAGCATTTGTTCAGCCAGTGGCAGGGCATGTCGGCCTGCGGCATTAAGTACTGCCGCGCGCCCGCTGCGGTCAAACAAGCGCAGGCCCAAGCCCTGCTCAAGCACGCGCATTTGTGCGCTGACCGCCGATTGCGTCAGGCCTGCGTGCTGACCCGCAGCAGCGAAGGTGCCATGTTTTGCGACCAGTAAAAAAGTTTTCAGCTCGCGGAGCATGAGCGTCTCGATTGATCAATTTTATTTGAGCTTGGGCGCAATAATATTCGCTTTTAATCATTTTTGCTGTAGCTAAACTGAAACGATTGGTTAACCTCAACAGGATATCTGTATGGCTCTCGCCCCGTTCCACTTGGCTATTCCGGTTTATGACTTAAAAGCTGCTCGGCACTTTTATGGCGAAGTGTTTGGCTGTCCCGAGGGGCGTAGCAGCGACCATTGGGTTGATTTTGACTTCTTTGGCCACCAGTTGGTCATCCACGAAAGCCCAAAGACGGACTCGCAAAGCCAGGCACAGAGTAACCCTGTCGATGGCCATGACGTGCCGGTGCCGCATTTTGGTGTGGTGCTGGGCTGGCAGGATTGGGAACAGCTGGCTGAACGGTTGCGCGAACGGCAGACCGAGTTTGTGATTGAGCCTTATGTGCGCTTCAAAGGTCAGGTCGGCGAGCAAGCCACCATGTTCTTATTTGACCCTTGCGGTAATGCGCTTGAGTTCAAAGCTTTCAAAGACCTCTCGCAGATGTTTGCCAAGTAAACCTCTGCCGGCCAGGCGCAAACCGCAGCGTGAGTTTGCGCAGGCCTTGCTATCAATCTTTCTGCGTCAAAAGCGTTGGCAGTTCAGCCGCGAGTTTTTGAATATTCAGCGGTGAGCGAATAAAGCCACGCTGCCTGCCGTCTGGCCCAATAATCACCAGATTGCCGCTGTGGTCAACGGTGTAGTTGGGCTTGCTGGTGTCGGCTGGAATAAACGGAATGCTGACTCCATTAGCCAGTTTTTCGATGGTTTTTTCTTCACCGGTCAGGCCCATGAAGCTTGGGTCAAAGTAACCGAGGTATTTCTTCAGTTGTTCCGGCGTATCCCGATTCGGGTCAACGCTGACCAACACCACGCGCAGATTGGCTATGGCCTCTTCAGGCAGCATTTTTTTCAGTTCACGCAGCTCCGCTAATGTTGCCGGGCAAATGTCCGGGCAAAAGGTGTAGCCGAAGAACAGCAGGCTCCATTTGTCTTTGAGCTGCTCGGTCTGGAATGGCTTGGCGTTTTGGTCAATCAATTCGAGATCCGGCACGTCTCGGCCCTGAGGCAATAAAACGATACCGGCATCGAGCAACTTGGTCGGGTCGGTCTGCCCCTTGCTGCTAAGCACCTTGTTGACAGTGAGCCCCAATACCAGAGCAATGACGGCGACAAGAACAAAAACGGTAGTCTGAGTACGGGTCATGGCACCAAAATCTATAAGTTGAAGAAGAAGTAATGATCCACCAGCAACGCGATGAACAACAGAAACAGGTACCAGATACTGTACTTGAAGGTGTTGATTGCCGCGTGCGGTTTGCTGTCACGGTACAACACCACTGACCACTGCAGAAAGCGTGCACCCAAAACCACTGCGCAGACCAAGTACAGCAGGCCGCTCATGTGGATAGCGTAAGGCAGCAGGGTAACGGCGAACATCATGCAGGTGTAAAGAATGATGTGAACCTTTGTGTAATGTTCGCCGTGGGTGACCGGCAGCATTGGGATATCGGCTTTGGCGTATTCCTCTTTGCGGTGGATGGCTAGCGCCCAAAAGTGCGGCGGCGTCCAGGCGAAGATAATCAATACCAGCAGCAGTGGTTCGGCGCTGATATGCCCGGTGACTGCAACCCAGCCCAACAGCGGTGGCGCTGCGCCAGCCAAGCCGCCGATGACTATATTCTGCGGCGTCGCACGTTTCAAAAAGCCGGTGTAGAGCACTGCATAACCGAGCAGCGAGGCGAGCGTCAGCCAGGCAGCCAGTTCGTTAGTAAATGCCAGCAACAGTGACATTCCGCTTATGGCCAAGAGCAATGCAAAGCTCAGCGCCAGAACAGGTGACATGCGTCCAGACGTTACGGGACGTTTGTGGGTGCGAGCCATGATCGAGTCGATACGTCGGTCAACCACATGATTCACTGCGGCCGCAGCTCCTGCGCATAAACCAATGCCGAGGTTGCCGAAAATCAATACCTGCCAGGCCACGCCCGCTCGCGTCGCGAGAAACATACCGACCAGTGAGGTGATCAGCATCAGCACCACGACACGTGGCTTGGTCAGTTCGAGAAAGTCACGCCAGCTCAGGTGTGTCGCTTGTTCGCGTAATAGAGTTGCCATGCGGTTACCCCTTTTCTTATGCGTTAGACGCTCGTACAACGTCTGACTTTTGCAGCAAAGCTGTTTTCGCAGTTGCGGCCCGTGCGTAAGCAGTTGCCGGAACGCGGACGCAGTAATTAACCAGGACCATGCACATCAGTAGCACCGCGCCGCCGGCGTTATGCGCCACTGCAACCAGCAGTGGTAGGTGAAAAATGACATTGCTGATGCCTAAACAAACCTGCACAGCAAGCGCGAGCAAGACGCCAGTCGCCAGCCGTTTTAGCCGCGCCGCGCGTAGTTGCCAAGCTAAAAGCAGGAGCATGCAGGTGACGAGCAGAGCACCGACACGATGGGTCATGTGGATCGCTGTGCGCGCGTCACTGTCGAGTTGACCGCCAAGATAATTCGGGCCGATGTGCTGGCTGAGGTGAAAGCCATTAGCGAAGTCCATTGCTGGCCACCACTCGCCATGACATTTGGGCAAATCCACGCAGGCGACTGCGGCGTAATTACTGCTGACCCAGCCGCCCAGTGCAATTTGGCCGATAACCAAGGCCAATGCTGCGCCAGCAAGCAACCTTAAACGTGGCGGGATTGAGGGGATTGTCGGTGCCTTACCCGATAGCCGCACGGTGAGTAAAAATAACAAGCTCAAGGTGGCAAAGCCGCCAAGTAGATGCAGGGTCACCACTTGTGGCCAAAGCTTGAGGGTGACCGTCCACATGCCGAAAGCGGCTTGCACAATCACTAGCCCAAGTAACAGTAACGGCAGTTTTACCGGTTGCCCAGCTCGCCCATGTTGCCTAAGGGCATGCACCGCTAAACCCAGCATCACTAAACCAAGGGTGCCAGCAAAGTAGCGGTGAATCATTTCTGCCCAGCCCTTGGCGACCTCCACCGGTGCAGCTGGGAATCGCGATTGGGCTAGCCCTTGCGCGTGTTCGCTCATGGGTACGCCGATAAATCCGTAGCAACCTGGCCAGTCCGGACAGCCGAGCCCTGAGTGACTTAGGCGCGTATATGCACCCAATATCACTACAACGGCTGCAAGCAATGTGGCAAACAATGCAAAGCGATAGCCCGGTTTAGTCATCATGCACACTCCCTAAGTGCAAATCTGCTTTCAGCCAATGCGCGACAGTTTGAGCAAGTGCTGCAAGTCTTTTAGTGTTTCTTTGCCGTTGTTGTTGCTGTCATAACGCAGCACCAGATTGCCGTGTGGATCGACAATCCACAGTTGCGCCTCTTCGGCCTTGGCGCCGGTTAGTTGCAGGGTTTTCTGGTAGCGAGACAACTCCAGCGAATGCTGGGCAAGTTGTGGATATTCACGTTTGAGCTGATGGTCGTAATCACTGCTAACCGGCTGGCTGGTGGCGAGCGTATGAGTGGCTCGGGTGGCGTCGCGGTTAAGGCCGATGTTGATTTGGCGCGCTAGAAATACCAGCTTCTTGCAGTCTTCCGTACAGGCATTGGGTGCGGTCACGAGTAGCTGCCAGCGTTTATCCTCGGCGCCGTTAACACCGAGGTTTTCGAGGTTTTCCCCGGTACCAAGGAGCTCGCCGTGGTAGTTGCGGCTTTCTGGTACCCAGAAATTGCCGTAAAACATGGCCGTTGCCAGCACCATCGGACCAATCACGATGGCCAGTATCAGCAGCAGCTGTAAGCGCCCGGTAACCCGACTTCTTGGCGTTGTATCAGGCATGGTGATGCTTGGGTTCATTGTGCGGCTCCCGTGCGTTATGCACACCTAGGTAAATGAACAATCCGATTAGGGTCAGCGCCAGTGCGAACCACTGCACGGCGTAGCCAACGTGTTTGTCTGGGCTCATCGATACCACTGGCCACTGCGTTTCAAATGCAGCGGGCCCGGGTTCAATTCGCAGCTCATTAGCCAAGCCTGCTCGACCGAGTTGTTGCCACAGGGTTTTGGCGTCGACTTTGGTGATCAGTCTTGGCCAAGCGCTACTCGCGGCAACGTCCTGTAGTTGCAGACCATCACCCAATGACACATAGACCGTTGCATTGAGGTGCAACCTTGAGTCCGGGGTGTCGAACGCTGGAGCTATTCGCCGGTCGGGCCATGGCAACCAACCGCGGTTAAGCAGTACCCATAAGCCGCTGATTTGATCGTAAAAGGGTTGCAGTACTTCAACGCCTGCGTGGCCGTCACGAATACGGTTATCCAAGAGCAGGCTGTGCTGGCTATCGAAGGAGCCCTGCAACTTGACCCGCACGTAGGCTATGTCCTTTTGGCCTTCAAGCTGGTTCAGGCTGATCGGCGCGGAGATTTCTTGCAGTTGATGAGCGGCCAGCATTTGCCTTTTTTGTTCGGCTCGGTCGAGTTGCCAAACGCCCAGACCCACCAGCACGGGCAGCAAGATAAGCACTGCTATGCCTGGAATAACGCCCGGACGAAAGCCGATCATGACATCTGCCTAAGTAACCCGACGAAGCTGGCTATACTGTTTGTTGAGTGCATTTCACTCCCCCCGGAGCCATCTAAGGAGTCACGCATGCTTAAAGCCGCGATCATCCTGCTACTGCTTGCGACCCTGGTCAGCTTGTTCAGTGGCCTGTTCTTTTTGGTTAAAGATGAAGGCCATGGCTCGCGAGTGGTCAACTCGCTGACCGTCCGAGTTGGTTTGACCGCTGCAACCGTAGCGCTTATCGCTTGGGGTTTTTACAGCGGTCAGTTGGTCAGTCATGTCACTTGGTGATCCCTTCCTGAACCTTCAAAAAGTAAGTCCCCGGCTCTTCGTCAGAGCACGTAGACGAAGATAAACAAGCCAAGCCAGACCACATCCACGAAGTGCCAGTACCAGCTGGCTGCTTCAAACCCGAAGTGTTTCTCCGGGTTGAAGTGCCCCTTCATCACGCGCATCAACATCACGAACAGGATCAGTGCGCCCATGGTGACGTGCGCACCGTGGAAGCCTGTGAGCATAAAAAATGTTGCTCCATAGATCCCTGAACCCAGAGTCAGGCCCAGGTCGTTGTAGGCTTCGTAGTATTCGTAGGCTTGTAAAAACAGGAAGAGCACACCGAGCACCACGGTGAGTGCAAGCCAGGCTTTGAGTGCGCCGCGCTTGTCTTTTTTCAAGGCATGGTGAGCGAAGGTCACGGTGAAACTGGAACTGACCAGCAAGATGGTGTTGATCAATGGCAGGTGCCAAGGGTCAATCACACCGCTTGCAGGCGGAAACAGTTTTGGATCGGGCGTGTTCAGCAGTGGCCAAGTGAACTGGAAGTTCGGCCACAGCATATTGGCAACGCCTTTAGCACCTTCACCGCCGAGCCAAGGTCCGGCAAGGTGGCGAACATAGAACAGTGCGCCGAAGAATGCGGCAAAGAACATCACCTCGGAAAAGATAAACCAACTCATGCCCCAGCGAAACGAGCGGTCCATCTGTGGGCTGTAGAGCCCTTCGTGACTTTCTTTGATCACGCTGCCGAACCAGCCAAACAGCATGTAGGCGAGAAACAAGCCGCCAATAAAGAAAATCAGTGGGCCATGCGAATCGGGGCGCTCGGCAGACATGTCATTGAACCAGGTGCCAACCCCGTAAACGCTGATCAGCATGCCAAAGGTGGCAATGATTGGCCACTTGCTTTGTGACGGTACGTAATACGTTTCGTGAGACGCCATCTTTGTTCTCCTTATTAAGGCGAAACTACGCTCATTACTTATGACTAACCTGCGCGACCGGTGGGATGCGGGCAGTGACATCAAACAAGGTGTACGCCAGCGTCAGGTGATGCACGTCGGCGGGTAGATCTTTATCAACGATAAATCGCACCGGCATTTCAATTTGTTCGCCGGGCTGGAGGATTTGCTGGGTGAAACAGAAGCACTCGGTTTTATGAAAATAGGCAGCAGCCTTGGACGGTGCAACGCTTGGAATTGCTTGAGCCGTCATCGGTTTATCGGTTGGGTTACTGGCCACAAACACCATCTGGTTGGTTGCGCCCGGGTGCACCACAATGTCATCCGCCATCGGTTTGAATTTCCAAGGCATGTCGACGTTGTTGGTGGCCAGAAACTGCACCCGCACCTGACGTTCGTTGTTTTCAACTTGAGCACCTTCAAAAGCTGAGCCGCTGATTTTGCCATTAATGCCGAACGCTTGGCACATCACGTCGTAAATCGGCACCAGTGCAAAGCCAAAAGCAAACATGCCCACCACCACGCCTAATAGGCGTAGCACAAGACGGCGGTTGGGCATTGGGCTGCTCATGCGAACTCCTTATTTAACTTCAGGTGGCGTGGAGAAGGTGTGGTAAGGCGCAGGCGAAGGAATCGTCCACTCCAGGCCATCAGCTCCATCCCAAGGCTTGGCTGGCGCAGGTTTGCCGCCGCGAATGCACTTGATGACGATGAACAGGAACAATAGCTGTGTGGCGCCGAACATGAATGCCCCAATCGAGGACACCATGTTGAAGTTGGCGAACATCAGGTTGTAGTCCGGAATCCGTCTTGGCATGCCAGCAAGACCGACGAAGTGCATCGGGAAGAACGCCATGTTCATGCCGATGAAGCTCATCCAGAAATGCAGTTTGCCGAGGGTTTCGTCGTACATGTGCCCAGTCCACTTCGGCAGCCAGTAGTAGGCTGAGGCGAAGATGCCGAAGATCGCGCCGGGTACCAGTACATAGTGGAAGTGCGCCACTACAAAGTAGGTGTCGTGGTACTGGAAGTCAGCGGGTGCAATCGCCAACATCAGACCGGAGAAACCACCGATGGTGAACAGGATGACGAACGCTACAGCGAACAGCATCGGCGTCTCGAAGGTCATTGAGCCTTGCCACATGGTGCTCGCCCAGTTGAACACCTTGACCCCGGTGGGCACGGCAATCATCAGGGTGGCATACATAAAGAACAACTCACCGGTGAGCGGGATACCCACGGTGAACATGTGGTGCGCCCAGACGATAAACGACAAGAAGGCAATCGAGGCTGTCGCGTACACCATCGAGGTGTAGCCAAATAATGGCTTACGCGCGAAGGCTGGAATGATTGCGCTGACGGCGCCAAACGCCGGCAGAATCATGATGTACACCTCAGGGTGACCGAAGAACCAGAACACATGCTGGAACAGCACCGGATCACCACCACCGGCCGCACTGAAGAAGCTGGTGCCGAAGTGAATATCCATCAACATCATGGTTACGACACCCGCCAACACTGGCATTACCGCGATCAGCAGGAAGGCGGTGATTAGCCATGTCCAGACAAACAGCGGCATTTTCATCAATGTCATGCCGGGGGCACGCAGGTTAAGGATGGTCGCAATCACGTTGATCGCGCCCATGATTGAGCTAACCCCCATCAAGTGAATGGCGAAGATGAAAAACGTCACGCTTTCAGGTGCGTAGGTTGTCGACAGCGGGGCATAAAAGGTCCAGCCGAAGTTCGGCCCGCCGCCCGGCATAAACAACGTACTGATCAATAAAGCAAAGGCTGCAGGCAGCAACCAGAAGCTGAAGTTGTTCATGCGCGGCAGGGCCATGTCTGGCGCGCCGATCATCAGTGGCACCATCCAGTTGGCCAGCCCGACAAATGCAGGCATTACTGCACCGAAGACCATGATCAGGCCGTGCATGGTAGTCATTTGGTTAAAGAATTCCGGCTGCACGATTTGCAGTCCGGGTTGAAACAACTCAGCACGAATAACCATGGCAAAGCTGCCGCCAAGCAGGAACATGGCGAAGCTGAACCACAGGTACATGGTGCCAATATCTTTGTGGTTGGTGGTCAACACCCAACGCATCAGGCCTTTAGCTGGGCCGTGGTGATGGTCATGTCCTGCATGACCGTGGTCGATCACTGCACTCATGTCATTGCTCCTCGGCTTGCTTGAGCTCTAGCACTTCTTTGGGGGTGACCATATCGCCTACCTTGTTACCCCAAGCATTACGCTCGTAGGTGACTACCGCCGCGATATCGACTTCAGAAAGTTGTTTGCCGAAGGCTGCCATTGAGGTGCCTGGCTTGCCATGGAAGACAATATCGAGGTGATCCTCTTTTGGCCCCGTGGCGATTTCCGAGCCATCCAGCGCCGGGAACATAGGCGGTAAACCTTGGCCTTCCGCTTGGTGACATGAGACGCATGCGGTGTGGTAAACCTTGTCGCCGCGTGCGACCAACTCTTCAAGCGTCCAGTCTTTCTCGGTCAGCTCTTTGAGTTTTGCCGTTTCGGCTTTCTTTTCAGCCAGCCACGCGTCGTAGTCAGGCTGCGACTTGGCTTCAACCACGATCGGCATAAAGCCGTGGTCCTTGCCGCACAGTTCAGCGCACTGGCCGCGGTAGATTCCTGGCTCATCAATGCGTGTCCATGATTCGTTGATGAAGCCGGGAATAGCGTCCTTTTTCACCGCCAGCGCAGGCACCCACCACGCGTGGATAACGTCGGCGGAGGTAATCAGGAAGCGGATTTTTTGACCCACAGGGACAACCAATGGCTGGTCGACCTCAAGCAGGTAATGTTCGCCTTTTTCAGCCCGGTTGCTGATTTGTTCGGCGGGGGTAGCCAAGTTGCTGAAGAACTCAACATCCTGACCGAGATACTTGTATTGCCATTTCCACTGATAGCCGGTGATCTGGATATCAACGTCTGATTCAGAGGTGTCGTAGATATCAATCAGGGTCTTGGTTGCGGGAATGGCCATCAACACCAGGATGATTAAAGGCACGATGGTCCAGAGAATCTCGACCGTGGTGCTTTCATGGAAGTTGGCGGGTACCTGGCCGGTCGAGCGTCGGTGAATAAACATCGACCAGAACATCGCGCCAAATACTATTACGCCGATGACTACGCAGATCCAGAAAATGGTCATATGCAGGTCGAAGACAGTGCGGCTTACCTCAGTAGCTCCTGGTGTCATGTTGACAGTCCAGCTCGCCTCAGCGGTACTGAACGCCAACCACAGCAGCAGGCCCATCCAAACACGTGGATGTCGCGACATTGCGGGTTCCCCTTATGGTTCTTGTTATCCCGCCGGCGTAGCCTGCGGCAAAGGGATCAACTACCAAGCCCTGGCGCGTGTGAACGGCCTGAGTCTGTGGCAACAACTGTCAAACCCTCTCCGTGCCGAAGCCCGTCCGGTTCCATCAAAGCAGTGCCTATCGCTCTGGAGTATAGTCGGCGACTAGCAGCCCGCAATGTGAAAGCTGAAATGGTTGATACTTCGCAAGGCTCGTCCTAAACCCCACGGACGGCGGGGCTTTGCAAATGCTGTTAGGCAATCGTTATAGCCGGCTGGTATAGAAGTTTTTAAAGTTATGACAATCGCGTCTTAGAGTTAAGCGGACAGCAACTAGGGTTGCAGGGGGCTGTTTGTCCCGGGAATCGGCGAATGTCGAAGCATCTGTAATCGTTAAGATCCACCCTTGTCTATGGAGTGACTACCCACGGGCAGTTGATTGCTGTGCCAGATAATTAATTATTGGCTTGCACGCTGCCACTTAAGTACTAAGGCCCTCGTTAGAAGGAGCTGCCATGAACACCGCTGCTATACGCGAACTTATCAACAAAGCGCTAAAACATGAGGCGAACACCGGCCAACTGGCCGCTCAGTTGGAGACGAAACTTAAAGATATCCACCCCTCGATCCGCTTACCTGAAGCCAACCCTTTAGCGGTGCTTATTGGCTTTGTGACGGCTTATATAGAAGAAGTGCCTCAGGTCATCGACGCGGCGACTGAGGTCGCTCGTGAGGCGGGTATAGAAGATCGAATCAAACCAGTGCTCAAGGTCGCTGAGCAATTCTTCCTGCAACCACCTGAGCTAATGTCGGGGCATGACGGCCTTGATGGTCTGCTTGATGAGGCCTATTTGGCGCACCGGTTGGTTATGGAAGTTAACGACCTGTATATCGCTCACCTCGGCCAACCGCTGATTCCGTTAGATACCACTATTGCTAACTTGATTGCTCACCAATTGATTGGCGAGTCGTTTGCCAATCAATTGGATGAAGCGGTGCATCGCACCGTGCTTGGGATGCTCAATCAAGACAGCTTCAAGCAAGGCTCGGTGGTGGCTTATCGCGAGCGCTTGAGTGCACCGAAAACCGACGCAGCATGGAAGCGTTGGCCGTGCTTTTCGGAGCAGCTGGGCGTTGAGTTGGTGCTGGATGGGCAGCGGGTTACCCAATAAAACGTCGGCGATAATCGTTTTAATAACGATTATCGCCGTTCAGGTGAAGCAACTGTCGTTGCTTAGTCGTGGCGGTAGCGTGCCCGTGGCGTAGCCAGCGGCACCGGACCTTCATCGATTGAGCGGAATTCGCCCAGTTCGGCATCATAAGCGACGATTTCGCTGGTCTCGATATCGTAGACCCAACCATGTACAAATAGCTGGCCACTGGCAATTTTCGCCGCGACTGAAGGATGCGTGCGCAAGTGATCGAGTTGCGCCAGTACGTTTTCTTTGGTCAGTACGCCTAGCGTTGTGTGATCAACGCAGCCGCAATTTTCCGCGACCACCGTTTTCGCGACCTCAGAGTGACGCAGCCAGGCTTTGACCGTTGGCATGCGCTCCAGTGACTCCGGGTTAAGTACCGCTTTCATTGCGCCGCAGTCAGAGTGACCACAAATAATGATGTGATGCACGTTGAGCGCCATGACTGCGAACTCGATCGCTGTTGAAACACCGCCCATCATCTGCCCATAAGGCGGTACCACGTTGCCAACGTTACGCGTGACGAACAAATCACCCGGGTTGGTTTGAGTGATCAGTTCCGGAACGATGCGCGAGTCGGCACAGGTGATAAACATGGCGCGTGGAGTTTGCTCATGCGCAAGCTTCTTGAACAGTTCTTCTTGCTGAGGAAAAACTTCCTTACGAAAGCGTCGGAAGCCATCAACAATGTGCTGCAACGCCTCATCAGCACTCTCTGTTACTGGGGTGTCTACTTGCTTTTTATCCATGCTGCAAACCTCAAGAAAGCCATGGGGATATCGACGCCTGTCGGCTCAGATTGCTCTTGCGCCGTTTTTTCAGGCAAGTACTGGACAGCCAATAAAGTCTACAAGTCACAACTACCGATACCGTACCGAAGCCTAGCAATGGCCCCGGCAAGCAAAGGTGGTGGCTGCGAAGTCTAGGTTCTGACCGCCGAGTTTACCGATCTGTTGCATCAGCAAAAATGCTTTTTGTAACGTCATTTAGCTGGGCTGTTGAAGGCGGCAGGGCACACGATTTATAGGCCTTTGACTTCGGCCCAGAAAGGTAAATCAGGGCCGGTACGCGAGCAGGTAATGGCCGCCGCGCCTACGGCCAGTTTGAGCATCGCGTTGATTTGTTCGCGGCTGATCGTGGCCAGTCCAACGGGTGAGTCCAGATCATTGCGCTGCAGGTAAGCGAGCAGCGCGGCCTGAAATGTATCACCGGCGCCTACCGTGTCACGGGTGATAACAGGTGCTGCCGGTACGTCCCAGTGACCGTGCTGATGACTGAATACGCTTGCGCCCTGTTGGCCACGAGTCAAGAAAACCAGTTGGCAGCGTTCACTTAGCCAACTGTTCGCCAGTGCTTGAGGGTCTTGTTCTGGGTAGAGCAACGCAAGGTCTTCATCGCTGACTTTGATCATGTGTGCGTAGTTAACGAAGGTTTCGACACTCCGGCGCCACAGGGCAATATCCGGTTGTGGATTAAGCCGCACATTGGGGTCGTAGCTGATCAAGCGCTGCTGGTGCTGTGCCTTGACCAACTCAAGCAGCGTATCCGCCACCGGTTTCACCACCAGCGAGTATGAGCCGATGTGAATGCCGCGTACGTGTGCATCAAGCTGCGGTATATCTTCGCAGTGTAATTGGCGGTCCGCACAACCTTCGCCGCGAAAAGAGTATTGCGGTGAGCCGTGCTGGTTAAGCCCAACCATGGCCAAGGTAGTGGGTGCATCGGAGCCGACCAGATAGTCAGCGGTAACACCTTCTTCAGCCAGTACACGACGCAAGCGCAGGCCAAAGTAGTCCGTCGAAATACCGGTGAACAGTGCCGACTCAACACCTAAACGGCGCAAACCAATCGCCACATTGAAGGGGGAGCCGCCAGCCACTGCCTTGAACTCAACCTCGCTATTGCGCGGGCTGGGCTCGACACTAAAAAAATCGAATAAAGCTTCGCCACACACCAGATACATGAGCTGCTCCACGCAGATATAGCGCTCAGTCATTGCACTGTTGCGACCAAGCAGCCAAGTTAAAAATGTTTACTGAGAAACCGTTCAGGCACTCTTTAGCTGTTCACGATAGCGGTGATAGACATATTCATACTGCGTACTGCGTTGTGGATCAGGGACTGTGCGGGTGTGATCATCAAGGCGTACGCAGGCATTGCATAGCTGTTCCAGTGAAACAGCTTTGCCGCCTAATTGGGCCACGCACCAGGCTGCCTGAATCGCCGCGCCGAGCGCTGCCGCTTCAGTGTGTTCAGGGCATACCAATGGTGTTGCCATGATATCGGCTACGGCCTGCCGCCACATTGGGCTTTTCGCCGCGCCGCCAATCAAACGGATATCGCGGCTCTGAATGCCGCTGTCACGCAACAGATCAAGGCCATAGCGTAGGCTGAATAATGTGCCCTCGACCACTGCGCGGCAGAGGTTGGCGCGATTGAGGTTTTCACTGGTCATGCCGCTGAGGCTCGCTGTTGCATGGGGTAACGCAGGCACACGTTCGCCGTTGAAAAACGGCATCATCAGCAAGCCTTCTGCGCCGATTGGAGCAGCATTCACCAGGTTGGCAAAGTCATCCAGTTTGAGTTCCAGCAGTTGCTGAATCAGGCCGCTGGCGCTGGTTAGATTCATCGTGCAAATCAGCGGTAGCCAGCCTCCAGATGACGAACAAAAGGCCGCTACTTGTGGGTGTGCGCTAATCACTGGCTGATCGCCATAGGCATACAAGGTGCCCGAGGTTCCGAGGCTCATGGTGATCGCCCCAGGGCGGATATTGCCGGTGCCGATTGCACCCATCATATTGTCGCCACCACCACTGGCAACGATGACATCAGGGTTTAGGCGCAAGCGTTCGGCGACCTCTGTACGCAAGGTGCCGACAGGCTGGTCGGAGCCGATCAACTCAGGCAATGCCTTGATCAAGCGCCCGGTCGGATCTATATGCTCCAGCAGTTCGGTGTCCCATGTACGAGTGCGAATGTTGAAGTAACCGGTCCCAGAGGCATCACCGTACTCACTGCAGCAGCGTCCAGTCAGCCAATAGTTGAGATAATCGTGCGGCAACAGAATGTGAGCAATCTGGGCAAACAGATCGGGGTGATTGCGTTGCGTCCAAAGTAATTTGGACACGGTATAACCCGGCGCAATCGCCACGCCGAGGCGCTCGATGGAGCCTTTTTCGCCACCTAAATCGTCAAGCAGTTGCTGGTTTTCTGCGGTCGACTCGGTGTCGCACCAGAGCTTGGCCGGGCGCAGTACATGCCCCTGTTTATCAAGCAATACCAGGCCATGTTGCTGGCCGGAAACCGCCATGCCTATGACCATTTGGCCGCTGATACCTGCTTGCTGCAAAGCTGCTTGTGTAGCCTGCTCCAGGGCTGTAAGCCATTGATCGACATGTTGCTCGCGACGGCCATTGGCGCCACTGATCAACTGGTGTGAAGCACTGCCTTGGCCCAGAACCTCGCCAGTTTCAGGGTTGAGGATCAGTGCTTTAGTGCCCTGTGTCCCGCAGTCGATACCTAAATACATACGTGCCTCTATAGCGCTTACAGCAGCCTGAACATGCTCAGTGCAATGCCTGGGTGACCAGCGCTGCTAGTTTGAGATGGTCGGCATGGAACTGGCGTATGCCTTCGGCAAGTTTCTCGGTGGTCATGGCGTCTTGATTCAATGCCCAGCGAAATTGCTCTTCGGTGAGGACACTTGGACGCGGCAGGCGCGGATGATCGTCAGCCATTACGGCGTTGACCTGAGCCTCTTGCTGAGCCAGTTGTTCGAGCAGGGCAGGGCTGATAGTCAGGCGGTCACAACCGCTAAGCGCCAGCACTTCGCCGATGTTGCGAAAGCTTGCAGCCATAACCACGGTTGGGTAGCTGTGTTGCTTGAAGTAGCGATAGATATCGCGCACCGAAAGTACGCCGGGATCGTTCTCGGCGTTGAAGTTATTGTGCCCCGCGGCTTTAACATGCCAGTCGAGAATTCGCCCCACGAAGGGGGAAATCAAATACACCCCGGCTTCGGCGCAGGCGCGTGCTTGCGCTTGGTTAAACACCAGCGTCAAGTTGCAGTGAATGCCTTTCGACTCAAGCACGCGCGCTGCTTGAATACCTTCCCATGTGGCTGCGACTTTGATCAGGATACGCTCAGCGCTAATCCCTAGCTCGCGGTATTGAGCAAATAAATTGCTGCCACTTTCGACCGTCGCGCAAGTATCAAACGACAGCGATGCCGGCACTTCGGTCGAGACTTTGCCCGGCACTTGCTTGAGGATTTCCAGGCCCATCAGTACGGTCAGTCGATCACACGCAGTGTTGACGATTTCTGCGGGCGTGGCATTTTCGCGGGCCCAATTCAGGGCGGCAGCGAGTTGCTCTGAGTAATGCCCGGACTGCAGTGCCTTGAGAATGATTGACGGATTGGTGGTCGCGTCAGCTGGCTGGAACCGTTTTATTGCTTCTATATCGCCGGTATCGGCAACTACAGTGCTGTGCCGCTTGAGTTGTTCGAGCATGCTTGGCATAAGGTTGCGCCTCGTCTAGTGAGAGTCCGCAAGCAGTGCTTGCAAGGTGCCGGTTACACCCAACGTGCGCAGGCGATGAAGGTTGCGTTCAAAGGCCTGAACAAATGCAGGCGAGGCCGCCAGTTCTGGGCCGAAAATGCTTTCTGCGCCTAAAACCCGCGCAGTCAGTTGCGCATCGTCGCTGACTAGCGTGCGGCAATAATCTGCACGCGGGTCGATGATGGTGTATTGCTCCCCTTGCTCATCAACCTCTTTGAGGTACAGCGCCCACGCCGCAACGACCAGCGCGGCAGAGTCCAGCGGCTGGCCCTCGGCGATTAACTGGTTGAGCGTCGGTACGATAAATTTAGCGAATTTTGACGAGCCATCCGAACACACACGCTCAAGCTGATCAGCAATTGCCTGATTGGAAAAGCGCTCAATCAAGGTGTCTTTGTAAACACTTAAATCAATCCCTGGCACCGGCGCCAATTGCGGCGTCACATCGACATCCATAAAGCGTCGGATGTAGCCACGCATCAACTCGTCGTTCATGGTTTGGTGAACGAAGCGGTAGCCTTTGAGAAAACCCAGATAGGTCAGCGCCAGATGGCTGCCGTTAAGCAGCTTGATCTTCATGTCTTCATAGGGCGTGACGTCGTCGGTGAACTGCACGCCGACTTTTTCCCACGTGGGGCGACCGTTGCAGAACTTGTCTTCCAGCACCCATTGCACAAAGGGTTCGCAGACCACGGGCCAGGCATCTTCAACGCCGTACTTTTCGGCAAGTTCCTGGCGATGGCTGTTCTTGGTCATCGGAGTGATGCGATCAACCATGGCGTTGGGGAAGCTGACGTTAGTTTCAATCCAGTTAGCCAGTTCGTGGTTCAGCAGGTGTGCAAAGCTGAGCAATGCCTTGCGCGTAACCGCGCCGTTATGTGGCAGGTTATCGCACGACATTAAGGTGAACGCCGGAATGTTCGCGGCACGGCGTTGGGCCAGCGCTGCGCAGAGAAAACCAAACACGCTGCGCGGTGACTGCGGGTGCGCGAGATCATGCTGGATCTGCGGCAGGGTGGCCATAAACTCACCCGTGCTGTCATCCATGCAATAGCCGCCTTCGGTAATGGTCAGCGAGACAATTTTTACCTGTGCCTCACTGAGCTTGTCGATCAACGCCTGCGCTGAGTCTTCAGCCAATAGCATGTTGCGGATCGAGCCTATTACGCGGACCTCGGCACCGGGTTCATCCGCCAGTTGCACCAAGGTATATAAATGGTCTTGTTCGGCCAGCGCGTCGCGCATTGCGCGGTCTTCCGCGCGTAAACCCACACCACAGATTCCCCACTCAGCGGCTTCGCCCTGGTTAATCAGCGCGTCGGTATAGACAGCCTGATGCGCCCGGTGAAAGCCGCCGACACCAATATGAACAATGCCTTCAGCAACATCTGACGGGTGTTCGCTAGGTTGGCCAATATCAGCTGCAAGCTTGGATAAATTCTGGCGGTTGAGTTTCATCGGAATTCCTTAGCAAGCCGCTGACGCTGCTGATTGAATGCGTTTGTCGACGGCCTTGCCGCTGTCGTCAAACAGGTGGCAGTTCGCAGGATCGAAACCAATATCCAGGGTTTCACCGAATTTAGGCGCAAAGTCGCCGCGTACTCGCACGGTGAGCATTTCCCCTGACTGGCTGCGTACGTGGCAGTAGGTGTCGCTCCCAAGGCGCTCGCTGACATCGGCGGTAACGCTGAATATGCCTTCGCCAGCTGGCACGATATTCATGTGTTCAGGGCGAACCCCCAACGTCACTTCACTGCCGGGCGCAAGTGGCGTGACTATCGGCAGGGTTATGCTGGCACCGGCTTCAAGTTTGACCTCGCACGTGCCGGCCGTAGCCTGAGCCACGCGTGCGCGCAGAAAGCCCATGGTCGGTGTGCCCAGGAAACCAGCAACAAACAAATTGGCGGGATGGTGATAAAGCTCAAGCGGTGAGCCGACTTGTTCGACGCGTCCGCTGTTCAGCACCACCACTTTGGTGGCCAGCGTCATGGCTTCGACCTGGTCGTGGGTGACGTAGATCATTGTTGCTTGCAGATCCTGATGCAGGCGCGCCAACTCCAGACGCATCTGCACGCGCAGCGCCGCGTCAAGGTTGGACAGGGGCTCGTCGAACAGAAAGATTTTCGGGTTACGCACAATCGCCCGGCCAATGGCTACCCGTTGACGTTGCCCGCCTGACAGTTGCTTGGGCTTACGCTCCAGCAATGGATCGAGTTCGAGGATGCGTGCAGCGCTTTCAACCTTTTGTTTAATTTCTTGCTTGGGCGCTCCTGACAGGTCGAGGCCAAACGACAGATTTTTGCGCACGGTCATATGTGGGTACAAGGCGTAAGTCTGAAACACCATGGCCAGGTCACGCTTGGCCGGGGCAACCTCGGTGATGTCCTTGCCGTCCAGCTCCAGGTTACCGCTGCTGACATCTTCCAGACCGGCAATCAAGCGCAGCAGGGTTGATTTACCGCAACCCGATGGCCCGACAAACACTACGAACTCGCGATCATGAATATCCAGGTCGATGCCCTTGATGATCGAGAACCCTTCAAATTCTTTCTTCAGATTGCGTACTTTTAGATCAGCCATTACAGAATCCTTTTGTTATTTGACGGCGCCGAAGGACAGGCCACGTACCAGTTGTTTCTGGCTGATCCAGCCAAGAATTAGAATCGGCGCACAGGCTAGGGTCGAAACAGCTGAAAGCTTGGCCCAGAACAGGCCCTCGGGGCTTGAATAGGAGGCGACCAGCGCGGTCAGGGGCGCGGCTGCGGATGAAGTCAGATTGAGTGACCAGAACGCCTCGTTCCAGCACAGAATCAGCGATAGCAGCATGGTCGAGGCCAACCCGCCTCGAGCAATTGGCAGCAACACACGGCTGATTTCCTGCAGCGTGGTTGCGCCATCCAGACGTGCGGCTTCGAGGATGTCGACCGGGATATCCTTGAAGTAGGTGTAAACCATCCAGATCACGATCGGCAGGTTGATCAGGGTGTAGATCACGATCAGCGCCACGCGCGAATCAAGCAAGCCCAGGCTTTTGCAGATCAAATAAATCGGCATCAGGACGCCTACCGGCGGAAGCATCTTGGTCGACAGCATCCACAGCAATGTGCCCTTGGTGCGCTTGGTTTCGAAGAAGGCCATCGAGTACGCCGCAGGCACTGCAATCAGCATGCACAGTACGGTGGCGGTGAACGAGATCAGTACCGAGTTCCAGGCATAACTGAAGTAGTCGCTGCGATCATTGATGTGCAGGTAATTTTCCAGCGTTGGGGTAAAAATAAATTGTGGCGGCGTCGCAAACGCGGCGAGCTCAGTTTTAAAGCTGGTCAGCACCATCCAGAAAATGGGGAAGAAGATCAGTCCGGCAATCACCCAAGCGGCGCAGCCAACGACGAAGCTTTGCAGGCTACGTTTTTGTTTAAGAGTCAGCATGGTCAGGCCCTCACTGTTTGTCTGTGAGGCTTTTGCCGATCAGTCTGATCAGCACTAGCGCCGCAATGTTGGCAATCACAACCGCAATCAAACCGCCCGCCGACGCCATTCCGACATCAAATTGCAGCAGCGCTTGGTTGTAGATCAGGTAAGCCAGGTTGGTCGATTCGAAGCCCGGACCACCGCTGGTTGTGGTGAAGATTTCGGCGAAGATCGACAGCAGGAAGATGGTTTCAATCATCACCACCACGGCAATCGGACGCGCCAGGTGCGGCAGCGTCAGGTGCCAGAAAATCGCAATTGGCCCCGCGCCTTCGAGACGTGCGGCTTCTTTCTGTTCCTGGTCCAGCGACTGCATTGCGGTCATCAGCAGCAATATCGCGAACGGCAACCATTGCCACGAGACAATCATGATGATTGAGAACAGCGGGTGTTGCGCCAGCCAATCCACCGGCTGTGCACCGAAGAACTTCCACACTGCTGCAAGAATTCCCGAGACCGGATGAAAAATCAGATTTTTCCACAGCAGAGCGCTGACCGTTGGCATGATGAAGAACGGTGAAATCAACATGACCCGCACGATGCCGCGGCCCCAGAATTCACACGCCTCAAGCAATGCTGAAATCAATACGCCGAACACCACGCTAATCAGCAATACGCTGCCGACCAGCGTCAGGGTGTTCAAGGCCCCCGGCATGAAGCCTGGATCGGTCAGAAAGTATTCAAAGTTCTCCAGCCCAACAAAGCTTTCTTCGCCCGGATACAGCAGGTTGTAGCGGATGGTTGAAAAGTAGATGGTCATGGCCAGCGGCACGATCATCCAAAGCAGCAGCAACAGTACGGATGGGCTGACCAAGAACCAGCCCACTTTGAAGCCGCGTTTCTTGGCGTTCGATTCTGTAGGCTGCTGGGGCATGTCGAGAGCCGAAGTAGGCATGGCAACTCCAAAAGTGAGGAGGATGAACAAAGCCCTACCCGGCGCTGTTCAAGCGCCGAAGTAGGTACTGCCTAGGAGGGGGTTACTTCAGATAGCCCGCGCGTTTCATTTGCCGTTCAGTCGCGGTTTGCGCGGCTTGAAGTGCCTGCTCGACGCTCATGCCGCCAGTCAGTGCGGCGGCAAACTGTTTGCCGACCTGAGTGCCAATGGCCTGGAACTCAGGAATGGTCACCAGCTGCACGCCGACATAAGGCACCGGCTTAAGTGTTGGCTTGCTGGGGTCAATCGACTTCAACGACTCAAGCGTGACCTTGGCAAAGGGTGCTGCTGCCATGTACGCCTCTGAGTAAGTTGACGCACGCGTGCCTGGCGGTACGCTGGCAATACCGTCGGTTTTCGCAACCAGTTCGGAATAGGCCTTGGACGTCGCCCACATGCTGAAGGTTTTAGCTGCGTCTTTTTCTTTGGAGCTGGTCGGGATTGCCAGTGCCCAGGAGTACAACCAAGACGAACCTTTGCTGGTGGCTTCAATCGGCGCATAGGTGAAGCCGACATGATCGGCGACTTTGCTCTGGCTCTTGTCGGTGACAAACGAGCCCGCCACGCTAGCGTCTACCCACATCGCGCACTTGCCGCTGTTGAACAGCGCAAGGTTCTCGTTGAAACCATTGCTTGATGCGCCGGGAGGGCCGTATTTTTGCATGGTATCGACGTAGAAAGTCAGTGCGTTTTTCCACTCGCTGCCGGTGAATTCAGGCTTCCAATCTTGATCAAACCAGCGCGCGCCAAACGAGTTGGCCACGGTACTGATCAACGCCATATTCTCACCCCAACCAGCTTTACCGCGTAGGCAGATACCGTATTGATCTTTATCCGGGGCATGTAACTTGGCCGCAAAACCTGCCATTTGGCTCCACGTCGGGTGCTCAGGCATTTCCAGGCCTGCGTCTTTGAACAGGTCTGTGCGGTAATAGGTGATTGAGCTTTCAGCGTAAAACGGCAAGGCGTATAGCTGACCTTTGACGGACAGGCCTTCACGGACCGAAGGGAATACATCGTCAATGTCGTATTCGGCGCTGAGGTTGGTCATGGGTTCAAGCCAACCTTTGGCTCCCCACAATGAGGCCTCATACATACCGATGGTCAACACGTCGAACTGACCCCCCTGAGTGGCGATGTCAGTGGTCAGGCGTTGACGCAAAACGTTCTCTTCCAGCACCACCCACTTCAGCTTGATGTCGGGATGCTCAGCTTCGAAGGTCTTTGCCAGACGCTGCATGCGGATCATGTCGCTGTTGTTGACCGTGGCAATCGTCAGTGTTTCAGCCGCTTGGCTTAAACCAGACAGCGAGAAACAGGCGGTGGCAGCAAATGCCAGAGATAACTTATTCATTTATTGACTCCTCTTCTGCTCCCGTCCTGGCCACAGAAGATCGCTATTATTTTTGTCGTGCTCGTTCCGATTACACCGCTGCAAGGGCGGCATAACAAATCCTTGTCTGCACAATTACTGATACTTTTTTGCACTGGCCAAACAATTGAGTAACGAGGAGAACCCCGTGTAGGCCAGTAAATTAAGGGGGGTTAGCTGCTTTCGCAGTTTGTGTGGGGTATAAATCAGTACAGGTTTGCTTCTGAAAAGCGATGAACAACCAGCTTTCTGTAGTTCGAAGGCGTCATGCCCTTGAGCTGCTGGAAACGGCGGTTGAAGTTTGAGATGTTGTTAAAGCCAGACTCAAAACACACGTCGGTAATGGGTTTGTCGCTACGCGTCAGCAGTTCGCACGATTTACTGACCCGCAGACGATTAACAAACTCAACAAAGCCGCGCCCGGTTGCCTGCTTAAAAAAGCGCGAGAAGTAAGTCGGTGTCATACCCAGAACTTCCGCCACGCTGTCTTGGCTCAGCTCCTGTGCGTAATGGCTGAAGATGTAGTCCACCGCCAAGCTAATACGGTCGACATGACTTTCATCAGCCAGTTGCGAGGAGGTCACCCCGGATAACAACTGGTAATCCTCGGTTTCAGCCAACAGCTCAAGCAAGATCAAAAAGTGTCCGAGCCGTTTGATGCCTTGCGATTGGGCAATTGCGCTCATCAGTTGCTTGGCTTGAACAATCACCTGTGGATGATGAAATTCAATGCCAAATTGAGCTCGGGCTAATAATGGCGTCAGGGTTTTCAGCTCAGAAAAAACATTGGTTCCGCTGCCGAGCACTTCATGGGTGAAGTTCACCAGCATGTCGCGATCAGTTACCTGCTGGTCTGCTTCGTCGAGTTGGCTGATCCAGTTATGCGGCAGGTTGGGGCCGGTCAGAAATAAACTATTGGGTGCGAAGTTACCGATGTAGTCACCAATAAATACTTTGCCTGAACTGGCGGTAATCAGATGCAACTCGAACTCTTTATGGAAGTGCCAGCGCACCAAGGGGCTTGGAAAGCCATGCTGACGGTAAATCAGCGAGTGGCCTCCATGGTCGTCCATTAACTCATACGAGGGGTCTGTTACACGGGCAATTCGAGTCATAGGGGCTTGGCGATTTGCGAGTTATCCAACACTGTCCTGAGCAACTTCGCGAAGCAATAGCTAACGCACTCGTGTTTCAGGGGTATGGGTTTTGTAGCACAGTCTGGCGCTACAACCTATGACCGCGTCTATCGCTCGCAGTTGTCTACAACAGCGCCAATTGCCCACCGGGAGGGCAAAACTGTGAACAGTCCAGCTTAAAATCGTCTCGCTGGTTCAATCCAAAGCGCTTTATGGCCAGCGCAAAGCGCTTGGCTATTAACTCTGCAAATGCACCTTCGCCACGAAAGCGATGGCCAAAGCGGCTGTCGTACAATTGGCCGTCACGGCTTTGCCGAATCAAACTCAACACATGCTCGGCGCGTTGCGGGTAATGTGCGTGCAGCCACTCCTCAAACAGCGGCGCGACTTCGCGTGGTAAGCGTACAAACATGTAGGAAGCGCTTTGCGCGCCCGCCTGCTTGGCTTTATCGAGCAGGCTTTCCAGCTCCATGTCATTAATCATTGGAATCATCGGTGAGCACAACACACCGACCGCAATCCCCTGTTCACGCATGACGCTTATGGCCCTCAAGCGCGCCGCAGGTGAGGCTGCGCGGGGCTCGAGGATGCACTTCAATTGGTTGTCCAGCGTGGTCAAGCTGATCATCACTTTAACCAGGCGCCGTTTGGCCAGTTCCGTGAGGATGTCCAGGTCGCGCAGGATCATTGAGCCTTTGGTGATAATGGTCACCGGGTGACGATAGCGCAGCAGCACTTCGAGGATTTTGCGCGTCAGCATATGCTGGCGCTCAATCGGCTGATAAGGGTCGGTGTTGGCGCCCAGGTTGATCGGCGCGCAGCTATAACCCGGTTTGCTCAGTTGCTGTTCGAGCAGTGCAACGGCATTGGTTTTAGCGATTAATTTGGTTTCAAAATCGATGCCGGGTGACATATCCCAATACGCGTGGCTGGGTCTGGCGTAGCAATAAATACAGCCGTGCTCACAGCCGCGATAGGGATTTATCGAGCGGTCGAAGGGTAAGTCTGGCGACTGGTTGCGGGTAATAATGCTCTTGGCTGTTTCAAGGCGTACTTCGGTCGCAGCGGTTGGCGGTACTTCCTGGAACCAGCCGTCATCAGTGGCAATCACCTGCGTTGGTGCATAGCGGTTCAACGGATTACTGGCCGTACCACGACCGCGCGGAGGTAGAGAGACTGGCATCGCGAAGATCCATGCAAAGGAGAGACTGTATTAATTACTGTATGTTTATACAGTTAAAAGTACAATCAAGCCACGCCTCTTTATATTGCGCTGATCAGTGGTTCATATGGCTTTCCAGTCGCTGCGGCTCACCGTATCAACGGTTGCTCGCCCTCAAGGCTTTCCGTCACCTCAGGGCGCCGCGCATAGCGTTGCGCGAGAACGGCGCAAACCATGAGTTGAATCTGGTGAAAAATCATCAGCGGCAAAATCAACAAGCCAATCGTGCCGCCGGCAAACAACACCTGAGCCATCGGTACGCCGGTGGCTAAACTTTTCTTCGAGCCGCAGAAAATGATGGTGATGCGATCTTCCTGATTGAAGCCAAGCCATTTGCCCAGCAAGTGCGTACCGAGCAACGAGAATGTGAGTAATACGCAGCAGGCAAAAACCAGCCCGGCAAGTTCAACCAGCGGCACCTGGTGCCACAAGCCTTCGATTACCGCCTCGCCAAATGCGGTGTAAACCACCAGCAGAATCGAACCTTGATCGACGAATTTAAGCCAGTTTTTATTGCGTGCAACCCAATCACCTATCCAACGTCTGGCGATTTGACCGGCAACGAATGGCACCAGCAATTGCAGGGTAATCTTGCCGATTGCATCAACTGTTGAGCCACCATCACCTTGTACGTTCATCAGCAACGCGACCAGCAATGGGGTGAGGAAAATACCGAATAGGCTCGATGCTGCAGCGCTGCAAATAGCTGCGGGTATGTTGCCGCGTGCCAACGAGGTGAAAGCAATGGCTGACTGTACGGTGGCCGGTAATGCGCACAGATAGAGCATGCCCAAATACAGCTCGTTACCTACCAAAGGGGAGAGCACAGGCTTGAGCGCCAAGCCCAGCAGCGGGAACATGATGAAGGTGCAGGCGAACACCAGAAGGTGCAGGCGCCAGTGACCGGCGCCTGCAATGATTGCCTGACGTGACAACTTGGCGCCATGCAGGAAAAACAACAGGGCAATGGCCAGGTTGGTAATCCAGCCGAAGGCGACAGCCGTTTGACCGCTAGCGGGTAACAGGCTGGCGATGGCAACCACCGCAATCAGAGCGCAGGTGAAGTTATCGGGCATGAAGCGCTTGAGTGACATGTTCGAATCTCGTACTTGCAGGCAGGTTGAGGCAAACACTACTCTGTTGGTAACTTTCCGGCTAACGCCAAAGAGCCAGCGAATGTCGCCAAACAGACAAAAACCGATTGTCCATCGCATGCTACCCGAGCTGAAAGCCTTGCCCCGGCCGTTGTATGGCCGGGTTGAGTCGCTGCCGAATCGGGCGCTGACGTTTCGTCATAGCCACCCGTGGGTGCAGTTGTCATACGCCATTGCCGGGGTGCTTGAGGTGCAGACGGATAACGCCCGGTATGTCGCGCCACCTCAGCGCGCAGTTTGGCTGCCTGCGGGGTTGGAACATCAGGTTTCCAGTTCGTCGCACACGGAAATGCGCAGCCTGTATATCGACTGTTCAGCAGTTGCCTGGGCCCCTGAAACCTGTCGCGTGTTAGCGGTTAGCCCCTTGCTGCGCGAGTTGATCAACCGATTCAGTGATGTGCCGGTCGAGTATGACGAGGCGGGTGCTGATGGGCGCTTGGCGAATGTACTGCTCGATCAATTGCGCGTCGCAGCGGAGGTGGATCTGGTGCTGCCAATGCCACATGATCAGCGCTTGCAGACGTTATGCCTGAGCTTGCAGGAAAACCCTGAACAACATGCCACGCTGGCGCAGTGGAGCAAACATCTGCAGCTGTCAGAGCGCACCTTGAGTCGCTTGTTTTTACAGGATACTGGGTTGACCTTTCGCGCTTGGCGTCAACGTTTACGCCTGCTTGGCGCGTTGGCACCGTTGGAGCAGGGTGAGCGGGTGACTGATGTCGCGTTGGCCTGCGGCTATGATTCGATTTCAGCGTTTATTGCTGCCTTCAGGCAGCACTTTGGCGCCACGCCCGGCGAGTTCTTCCGTTAGCTGCGTTTAACAGTTTGCTCGTCATAAGCTGCCGTTAACGGAGCAGAGAAAACCAGTTCGCCGCTGGCGACTAATTCACGTGCGCACCACCAGAGAAAGAAGTCAGTGGCGAAAAAACCATTGCACTCAGCCATGACGCTGGCCATGACCCGGCCCAGTGGTTGCCACTGGTCTGTGCAGAAGTGCAGCAAGCGCTGGCGGATATGTTCATGGCTTTCACCGTGGAACGCACCGTCACGCCAGCGGCGAATGTCCACATTTTCAGCCACAGCTGCGCGCCATTGCGCGGCCAACTGCCGGCGTTGTGCGGTTCTGAGTAGTTTGGGTTGATGTAACGCTGCCAGTGCTTGTGGTGAATGCATGGCCACGGCTTTGCGGGTTTCTACACGGCTGTCGCCGCTACCGCAGGCTACGCGCCATAACTCGACACTGGAGCCTTGCAGTGCCGCCGCGACTCGAGCAAGCAGCAGTTGCTCCGATGCGCTGTCGCCATCCCATACGGTTACGGCGTGCGGTTGTTTGGCCAAGCCGTTGAGCCACAGAGCATCGGCGCTTAGAGACGGTCCGAAATCAGGTTGCGGCTGCACGGAAGCGGGCCATACCTGTTGCCAGAAGTCGCTGCGTGATTGACATGGTGGAGTGTCGACATCAAGCAGCGGGCCGACGGCCAAGTCATCACGCATGACTCGCAGAAACTGCTTGGCAGTCTCTGCGCCAATGATGTGAGTTACGCCTTCCACCGCGTTATCACCGCACACCAAGTGCCACATAAATGATTACTCGGGTTTTTTCAGCTTCGGATTAGGGAAAAACTGCACAGTTTGCACTTTTGCCTCAGCCGGTTTGACCGCGACTTTGTTGACTCGCGTGCCTAACTCACGGGGTACAGACTGACCCTGTGCGTTAAGCAAATCGGTAAAGCCGCAGGCCACGCACTCACGGTGCGGCACGCCATCTTCATCCCACATTTTTACCGTGTCTGTGGCGCTGCACGCCGGGCATACGGCACCGGCGATAAAGCGTTTTTTGCGGGTGTTGCTGTCAGTCATGCTGCCTCCTGACCCAGGCCAAGATGACGCAACAGCGCGTCAATACGTGGTTCACGGCCACGGAAATTAACAAACAGAACCATCGGTTCTTGTGAGCCTCCACGGGCTAGAATTGCCTCGCGGAAGGCACGGCCTGTTTCACTGTTGAACACGCCTTCTTCTTCGAATTTGGAGAAGGCATCGGCAGACAATACTTCCGCCCACTTGTAGCTGTAGTAACCGGCGGCATAACCGCCAGCGAAGATGTGCGCAAAGCCATTCGGGAAGCGGTTGTACTGCGGAGGACGCATCACCGAGACTTCGGCGCGGATGCTTTCAAGCACCTCCAGCACGCTGCGACCGTCACCGTGGGTGGCGTGCAGTTCGAAGTCGAACAGGGAGAACTCCAGTTGGCGCACCATCATCAGGCCCGACTGGAAGTTCTTCGCTGCGAGCATCTTGTTAAGCAGGTCTTGCGGCAAGGCTTCTCCCGTCTGGTAGTGGCCAGAAATCAGCGACAGACCTTCCGGCTCCCAGCACCAGTTTTCCATGAACTGGCTCGGCAACTCGACCGCATCCCACGCCACGCCATTGATACCCGAGGCACCGGCGTGTTCAACCTGAGTGAGCATGTGATGCAAACCGTGGCCAAATTCGTGGAATAGGGTCGTGACTTCATCGTGGGTCAGCAACGCAGGCTTGTCGCCTACAGCTGGGGTGAAGTTGCACACCAGATTGGCCACTGGGCTGATTAGCTCGCCAGCGATATTGCGGCGCTTATCACGCGCGCCATCCATCCATGCACCGCCACGTTTGTTGGCGCGGGCATACAGGTCGAAGAAGAAGCGGCCGACATGCTCGCCGTTTTCGCTAATCTCGAACAAGCGCACATCGGAGTGCCAAGTATCGAAGCTACTGAGTTCCTTGATCTGAATCCCATAAAGTTTTTCGACGATAGCGAACAAGCCAGTCAGTACTTTATTGATCGGGAAGTAAGGGCGCAGGATCTCTTGCGAGATGCTGTAGCGCTGCTCGCGCAGTTTTTCGCCGTAGTAACCGGCGTCCCAGCTTTGCAGGTCGCTGCAGCCTTGCTCACTGGCGAAGGCTTGCAGCTCTTTGAGGTCCTGCGCAGCAAAGGGTTTACTGCGCACCGCGAGGTCGCGCAGGAAGCTCAGGACTTGCTCATTGTTCTCGGCCATCTTGCTCGACAGGCTTAGCTCCGAGTAGTTAGCGAAACCGAGCAACTTGGCCAGTTCTAGCCGCAGGTCGAGAATCTCCTGCATCACCGGGGTGTTGTCATTTTGCCCGGCATTCGGGCCTTGATCCGAGGCACGCGTGCAGTAGGCGGCATAGACTTCTTCACGCAGCGCGCGATTGTCGGCATAGGTCATCACTGCGTAGTAGCTGGGGAACTCTAGGGTGATCAACCAGCCTTCAAGGTCCTTTGCTTTGGCTGCTGCCGCCATTTGCTGCTTGGCCGAGTCAGTGATGCCTTGCAGCTGTGCTTCGTCAGTGACGTGCTTGCTCCACGCCTGAGTGGCATCGAGCAGTTGGTTGGAGAAGTGGCTGGCCAGCTCGGAAAGCCTCATCTGAATCGCGCCATAGCGCTGTTGCTCAGCTTCTGGGAGGTCGATACCAGACAAACGGAAATCACGCAGAGCGTGCTGCAAAATAGTCTTTTGCGCGACATCATAATCCGCCGACTCAGCGCTGGTGGACAGCGCCTTGTAGGCCTCGAACAGCGTGCGGTTCTGGCCGATTTCGGTGAAATATTCGGACAGTTTCGGCAAACAGGCTTCGTACACCTGACGTAATTCGGCGTTGTTGCGCACTGCGTTGAGGTGGCTCACTGGGCCCCAGGCACGCTCAAGGCGCCCGTTCAGTTCATCAAGCGCCAGCACCAGCCCGGCCCAGCTCGGTGCGCCAGCATGTTGCTCAAGCAACTCGGCGATAGCAGCACGATTCTCAGCAAGAATGGTGTCTACCGCCGGTTCAACATGCTCAGGGCGAATGCTGGAATAAGGCGGCAGATCGAAGTTCTGGAGCAGCGGATTGCTAGCGGTCACGGGCAGGCACCTGTCATTTGAAGGCAAAATTAAAAAAACTGATGGTTCAGTTATTGGGTCACACAGGCCAATTAACAACCCATAGGCTTAGTATCTTAATTAGAATCGTGAGTATTAGCAGCTAAGAGGAATCTATCGTGTCTATTCGAACTTACCAGCAATTCACTCCGCAACTGGGCGAGCGCGTTTTTGTTGATAGCTCAGCTGTGGTGCTGGGCGACGTTGAGATTGGCGACGACAGCTCGGTCTGGCCGCTGACTGTTATCCGCGCGGACATGCACAGCATTCGCATTGGCCAGCGCAGCAGTATTCAAGATGGTTGTGTGCTGCACATTACTCACGCCGGGCCATTCAATCCCACGGGCTATCCGCTGAATATTGGCGACGATGTAACTGTGGGCCACAAGGTCACGCTGCACGGCTGCAGCATTGGCAACCGAATTCTGATTGGCATGGGCAGCATCGTCATGGATGGCGCCGTGATCGAGGATGAAGTAGTGCTTGGAGCGGGCAGTCTGGTGCCGCCGGGCAAGCGGTTACAGAGCGGTTTCCTGTATGTCGGCAGCCCCGCTAAACAGGCGCGTGCGCTGAGCGAAGAAGAGCTCAGTTACTTCCGTTATACCGCCGGTAATTATGTGCGCCTGAAGGATCAGCACTTGCTGGAAGGCTACGGGCAGTAAGCAGCCGTGCCTAGCGCAGCCCCCCATCCTTAGGTGTGCCTGATGTTGTGTTTGGGAACTGGGCTCAATCCGCTTCCTGTTGCGCAGGTTTACGCAGCGGATTATCCGGCAGCTGTTCGGCCAATAACGCTGGGCGCCTGGTTTCAATTTTGGCGCCGTAGTTGCTGCTCAGATAGGTGAGGATCGTGTCCTCGGTTTTTGCATCGAACGGCCATAAACCTTGCTTGTCCTGCATCCAGCGAATCAATGACAGCCAATGTTCGCGGCTGCCGCTGTTTTGCGTGACCAGTTTGGCCGAGTGGCAGGCCATGCAGTTATTGCGCACGGTTTCCCAGCCGGGCGCGATAATAAAGCCGCTGGCAGGGTCGACTTGCACAGCGGTTTCAGCCGCTTGGACCGAGACGGATAATAGTCCGAGTAGTAACAGACTCAGGGCAGTTTTATGGGCCATGCGTCCTCCTAGACTATTTGAACAGCGATACGGTGGCAGGCGTTATTCAGGTAACCCTTGGGGTTCCAGCCCGGCACCAGCATAGGCTGTGATTTACCCTGATTATCGACTGCGCGTGCCCAGACCTCGTAATAGCCCTTCTCGCTAAAGTTCAGTTCTGCGCTCCAGTGTTGCCATGCCAGGCGATTAACCGGTGCCTTCAGTTTGGCGGGTTGCCAGGTGATGCCGAAGTCGGTTGAAACATGCACTTCGCTCACTTCAAGATCGCCCGCCCAAGCGTGGCCGCGCACCTGCAACGCCTGCTTAAGCGGTAGGCTGATGCCTGATTTAGGGAAGGTAATCAGCGATTTGACCGGCATCGACTGAATAATCTGCATGTCTTCGACGGGAACATCACTACCCGGCGCAACCGGATACTTGGGCACACTATAAGACGGCGCTGCCATCTTGTTGCCGTCATGGACCTTGTTGCGCACAACAATCCTGTTCAGCCATTTGCCCGAGGTCGAGGCTGGCCAACCGCCACAAACCAGGCGCAAAGGCTGGCCATTTTGGTAAGGAATCGGCTGATCGTTCATGGCCCAGGCGATCAGGGTCTGATCTTCCAGTGCCTTGTCCATTGGCACGCCACGTGAGATCGCGTGCTTGGTTGGGTCGCCACTTGGGTGCGCATCGGTGCCGTAATAGCCGATGTACACGGCATCTTTTTTGATTCCACAGGCTTCAAGCACATCGCGTAATCGCACGCCGGTAAATGTTGGGCAGGCAACTGCGCCTACCGTCCATTGGTTACCGCTTGCCGCTGGCACAAACTCACTGCGGCCATTGCCGCCGCATTCGACCACCAGTTGATAGGTGTAGTGTTTGAAGCGTGATTGCAGCTCGGCAATGGAGAAAGTGGTGGGCGTAACACATGACTCACCTGCGATTTCCAGTTTCCAGTTGGCCACATCAAGCGTTTTAACGTCGGGTGGGATGCCGTTGTTGCGCACGAACATATGGCGCGCAGGCGTGACTTCATCGTCTAGTAAATGGGCGGGTGTTTCAGCGTTCAGCGGGCGGTCATTCAACACCTTGAGACCGTCTTTACCTTCAATGGTGAAGGGCCCTTCAGCGTGAGCCAGCCCCGCCGGAATAACGCCTAAAGGCAGGAATCGGGCGTATGGAATGCTGGCGCCCAGGGCAGACGCCATGGCCAGCAAACTGCTGCGTTTGAGAAATCCCCGGCGGCTCGGGTCGGTCTCACGATCCCACAGCAGCTTTTCCGCTTTGACTGGGTCTTCAGCATACAACTCATGAATGCCACGTTGGTCTTTCGACATACTCGGCCTCTCCTTGCCAACTTTTATTGTTAGGAAACCTCTGAAAAACTACTGCGCTAGGTATTACTGGGGCAGCCCGTGCTGCGTTAAAAAGCTGCTCAAAATGCTCATTTAGGACAACTAAAGTCGAGCGCGACCCCGGTCGGTTTCGCATCTTTTCGCCTTGTACTCCCGTCGCTCGCTACCTTTTTTAGAGGTTCCTTGGGGCGACCGCAAAAAAATCCGAGCGCCATAGTTGTAGTTTGACAGTAGGTGGCTTAAGCGAGTTGGGCAATGACCAGTTGCGGGTTATTCGTCGGTCCAGATGTGTATCGGCGATAATTCTCGGGAGGCTTTAAGGTTTGTTCGGCGCCTTATTTTTTGTATGGTGGGCATACTCAAATCACGGCTCGAAGCGGGCGGCTCAATGCATTATCAAAACATCCTGTTTGACCTTGATGGCACGCTCACTGATCCGCGAGAAGGCATTACCCGCTCGGTGCAATACGCGCTAGGCAAGCTGGGGATAGATGAACCCGACCTGCAAGCGCTTGAGCATTTTATCGGGCCGCCACTGCTGCAGTGCTTTATGAGCACCTATGCGTTTGATCAGGCCAAGGCCTGGCAAGCGGTAAATTTCTACCGTGAGCGCTTTGCTGATGTCGGCTTGTATGAAAACCAGATGTTTGCCGGCATCCCACAGCTGCTCAATTTGCTCAATAGCCAACAACGCACCTTGTATGTGGCCACCAGCAAGCCGCAGGTATTTGCCACGAAAATTGCCCAGCACTTTGGTTTTGCCGAGCATTTCAAGGTGATATACGGCAGTGAGTTAGACGGTACGCGGACCAACAAGGTCGAGCTGATCGCCCATCTGCTTGAGCAAGAGGGCTTAGCCCCAGACAGCTGTTTGATGATCGGTGATCGCAAGCACGACCTGATCGGCGCGCGGAGCAATGGCTTGGACGCCGCTGCGGTTGGTTATGGGTTTGGTAGCTTCGCTGAATTGAGTGATGAGCAGCCGCGCTATCACTTCCAAACGCTTGACCAGTTACATCAGGCCTTTACGCTTTGATCTAGCCCTCTTGGTTAAAGAGCTGAGCCGAACCTAGCCGTCGTTACGTTGGTAAATAATCTTCTGGGTGCCGCCATCGCAGCTGCCGACCACCATGTTCTCGTCTTCAACCTCTGAGTTGGCGACGATTTCCAAGGTGTAGCTCTGCACGCCCGAGGCTTGAATTTTGACCTCGATCTCTTGCTTGAGCTCTTCACATGGCTTAACGGCCGCCTGCGCACCAACACTACCCAGTAACCCGGCCGCGAGGGCAATAAGTGCCACAACTGTGTGGGGTTTGATTGTGTTAAGCATGAGGCACCGCCTTGGGGAGCAATTAGGTTTAATTTAGATGCCTACAGCTGGAACTAGTTCGGCGCCTGTACTGTTAATTTGCCATTAATCGCAATTCAAGCTCTGCCTTGCGTTGCTTTGCCGGTAATTCTCCGAGTTGAGCGACCTTTTGATAGAAGCTTGGCCAGTCACCGTCAGCTTCGGCAAACAGCTTGGCGAAGGCAGGCACCCATTGGTCGTAGAGTCCAAAGGGCAGCAGTTTGGCGTTATTCATCGGTGAGTTGATCCAGCCATCATAACGGCCGATGCCTCCCCAGCTACGTTGACGCAACTCGCGGTACTCAGTCCGTAAGCGTTGAAATTCGGCCTGTTTGGCCTGACGCAGTTGCTCGGGTGTTTCGCCACTGGCGTAAAGCGCCTCCAGGCGCGCACGGGTTGCCAGCACCAACTGGGTGAACTGCTCGCGCTGCTGGTCGGCTGCTGGGTTCATTGCGGGCAGGCCCCGCGCCTTTAGCCATTGGCGAAGCCCTTGTTGCTCAACAAAGGTGGCGAAGGACTCATTGAATTCAGTGTCGTCAGCGACATAGAACTGCTGATGGGCCAACTCATGAAAAATCACTGCGACCAAACGCTCATCACTCCAGCGCAGCATGGTGTTGAGCAGCGGGTCATCAAACCAGCCCAGAGTCGAATACGCCTCAACACCGCCCATATAGACATCCAGGCCCTGTTGCTTGAGTAGCGCCGCTGCCCCGCGCGCCCGTCCTTGCTGGTAATAACCGCGATACGCCACGCAACCGGCGATGGGGAAGCAATGCAGTTTGGGTTTTAGCGAGAACTCTGGGGTCGCAAACACATTCCACACCACAAATGGCCGCTGTACATCCGCGTACACCCGGTAGCTTTGGTTATCGGGTAGGGCTAACTCTTGGCTGGCGAAGTTGCGTGCCTGTTGCGACAGGGCAAGACGTTTATGCAATTGAGTATCAGTTTTGGGGTCGCTGAGCATCTGCGAAATAGCTTGGCGACGCTGCAACACATCAACCTGCCCGTCGAGCAGTTGGCTGTAGTAATCAACGCTGGAGCAACCGCTCAGCAGGGCAATGAGCAGCAACGGAACCCATGTCAGTTGGATGCGGTCGAGTAGAGAGCGATAAGTAGGCGTCATGGCAGGACATTACTGCATCCGCCGGGTCGTCCGCCAGCCCCTGTATTAGCGGCTTTTTCGTTCAAACATAGCGGCGCTATCCCAGCGTTTAATAATTAAAATCGGAGCCCTTGCATGCGTGTTTTTTTGGCTGTCACCAGTTTGGCACTTATCAGCGGTTGTTCATTGCTTATGCCGAACCATGACCCAAGCATGGCCTGGGTCGACCTGAAAACTGACGAAGATACCGAGTTACTTGCCAGCAAGGTCGATAGTAAAGACTTGGACGACGATCGCTTCTTTCAAGTTAGCCCTGGCGCTCACGAGTTGCATGCGCAGGTACGCTTTCATGTGGCTGCGACGAATATGGGCGGTAACGAGCCGCCTTTGTCACGCAGTTGCGAGATGACAGTCAAATACAATGATTTTGTCGCGGGGCAGACATACCGACTTGAGGCCGGTTATGTTGGCTTTCGGCCGTGGGCCAAACTCTTTGATACAAATGACCGACTGCTAGGCACGGCTCGCGAAGGCAGTTGCGGGCAAATATAAGATAAACAGCGCTATGCTGAATCTTCTTACCCACGCATTGACGAGGTTGTCATGCATCGAATAGCACTCACCGCCTGCACGCTTGTACTCAGCGCTTGCGCGTCCGAGCTGCCGCAACCATCACCCAATCAGGCATGGGTTGATCTTTACGCCAGTGCTGGCTATTTGCTGATGGCGAATAAACTTGATGGTAAGCGTCTCAATGATGGGCGCTACTTCCAAGTGCCTCCAGGCGCGCATGACCTGGAGGCGCGTTTCCAGTTTGAGGTGCCCGGCGGTGGCAACCTGGGAATGTCTGAGCCGGTGCAGATGACCTGCGAATTGCGATACCGCTACGACAACTTTGAAGCGGGTAAGCGCTATCAGATGCAGGCCCGCCCGTTGATGCGTCAAGCGCAAGGTTGGCTGTATGACGAGCAGCGCAATGTCGTTGCCAAAGCAGAGGTCATGCGCTGCGGTACGTTCTAGCCAGCAGTTTTCAGCGCTCTTTATCAGAGCCCTTAAGTGTCGAGCGTTGCTTCAAGGGTGATGGTTGTATTCAGCACTTTCGAAACTGGGCAGCCAGTTTTGGCGTTCTGTACCGCTTTTTCAAAGGCGGCGCGATCAGCACCCGGAACTTTTGCGTGCAAGGTCAGATGTACGGCGGTGATCGAGAAGCCATCGCCGTCTTTATCCAGCGTTACCTCCGCCTTTGTATCGATGCTTTCAGCGGTCATTCCAGCTTCACCAAGCTGCAGCGATAGCGCCATCGAAAAGCAGCCAGCATGCGCTGCGCCAATCAGCTCCTCAGGATTGGTCCCCGGCTCGTTTTCAAAGCGAGTGTTAAAGCCGTAAGGTGATTTTGACAATACGCCGCTCTCGGTAGAGATCGTGCCTTTGCCCTGTTTGATACTGCCCTGCCAATGGGCCGATGCGGTCTTTTTCATCAAACGTCTCCTGCTTTAGGGGTACCTAATTGAGAGTGCCGCCGCGCCAACAAGTTCGCCTGTGGCGCGGCGTCAGGGGTTAGGGTTTTGCAACAAACCGATACGGCTCACACCTCAACGCAGGCTCGCGAGTATCTCGAAGGAGCGCTTGCGGTCACTGAAGTCATAGAGGTCGCTGGTGAACATCAGCTCATCGGCACCCGTTTGTTCAAGCAATACTTCAAGCTTAGCGCGGATTTTTTCCGGGCCGCCGACCATGGCCAAACCAAAGAACTCGCCCACCGCGTTGCGCTCATGCGGCAGCCATAAGCCATCCATGCTCGCCACTGGCGGACGCTGGACCAGGCTCTGCCCGCGAATGAGTGAGAGAATCCGCTGATAGGCCGAGGTCACCAGGTATTCAGCTTGCTCGTCAGTGTCTGCAGCAACCAGCGGTACGCCGAGCATTACATAAGGTTTGTCGAGTACATCCGAGGGGGTGAAGTGGTCACGATAGATACGAATCGCTTCATGCATCATGCGCGGTGCAAAGTGCGAGGCGAACGCATACGGCAGCCCTTTCTGGCCCGCGAGCTGCGCGCTGAACAGGCTAGAGCCGAGCAGCCAGATTGGCACATTGGTGTCGCTGCCGGGCATGGCCACGACCCGCTGATTGGGCGTGCGCGGGCCGAGATAGTGCTGTAATTCCTCTACATCCTGCGGGAAGTCATCAGCGCTACCGCTGCGGTCACGACGCAGCGCGCGCGCAGTGTATTGATCAGCGCCGGGCGCGCGGCCCAAACCCAGGTCAATGCGTTCAGGATAGAGCGTTGCCAGCGTACCGAATTGTTCTGCAATGACCAGCGGTGCGTGGTTGGGCAGCATTACGCCGCCAGAACCGAGGCGTATGCTTTGGGTGTTGGCCGCTAGATAACCGATCAAGACCGAGGTCGCTGAACTGGCGATGCCGTCCATGTTGTGGTGTTCAGCCACCCAGAAACGGTTAAACCCCAGTTGCTCGGCATGTTTTGCCAAGTCCAACGAATTGCTTAAAGCCTGCTTGGCGTCGCCGTCATCGCGGATTGGGGCTAGATCGAGGATAGAAATTTTAGTGTTTGCTAAAGCACTCATCTGCTTGGCCTTTTAAATACTCAAATGTGCGACGCAACTTATTGCGTCAATACTTGAGTTGAATAGTGGGGATTAATTTGTCGATTCCAAGCCCTGTAATCGATTTGGCCAGCAACCCCGGCGTGAATACAGACTAAAAACTAACCGCTAGGCCTAGTGACAAGCCCGATACGTTGTCCCCGACCATTTGTCGTAGCACCAGGCGGGTGCGGGTGATAAACACGTCATATGCGCTGGAGTCGAATTCGACGCCGAGACCAAAAGTCGACAATCGGTCAAAGCCCAAGGCGCCGCGTTGCTCGCCCAGGTATTCAGAGTGGGAAAACTCCAGTACATAGCGCAGTGGTCGCTGCATCACCACCCAGCCAGTCGGTGCTCGCCAGCGTGACCATAAGTTAGCTGTTTCGGCAGTAACTTCGCCGTTGATGGCTTCATCACCGCCGATCTGCTGCAAGTTCATATAGCTGTAGCGCAGTTCGATATCAGCTTCGTAGTCGGGGCGTACACGTTCCCAGTCGAGCATCATGGCGCCGCCCAGCCCCAGTGCACTCATCTGGCCGTCGTCGAGGAATTCGATTTGTTTATTGGTCTTGCGGTTGATAAATATCCGCGCCGCGTTGATGTCGCTGGTCATGTAGCCCAGACCCACGCTGGCGATTGGGCGCACTACCACTTCATCGCTGATGGGGAAGTCCCAGCCGACACCGCCGGTTGCAGAGACTGAGTTCCATTTGACCGGAATCGAGCGGCGCTCGGCGCCATCAGTTGCGACAAAGCGTGGGTCGTAACGGCTGTAGGCTGCGGCGCCTTCGAGATACAACGGGAATGATTTGCTCATGGTCGCCCCACCACCGAGCTGCGTCATCTTGATGCTCGGGTTGCCTGTGGAGTTGTCTTGTATCTGCAGAGAGCTTGAGGCCAGGTCGAGCGTCATTGAGTAAGACATCAATGACAGCACACCATTAACCCGATCTTCGACATCGCTGGCGTCGAGCATCAGTTCGGCATGAGCAGTGGGTGCAGCAATAAGCGCGAAGAGCGTAAACCGGGTAGCAAGTTTGGCCATGATCAAGGTGTCTGTAATCCGTTCGCCTGAATTCTAGACGTTAAACCAAGCACGCACTGACTAATTAACCATCCGCTAAGCACCTTGCTAGAGCGATGCGTCTACAGTTACCAGCAAACTTGCACATGCCTTGAACTGCGCAGGCGAGGCCATGTTTTCACTTATGCTCGCCTGCCCGGTTCAGGCGATTTAGCTACTGCTCAGGCGGAACCCGACTTTGAGGGTTACTTGATAGTGACAAACCTTGCCGTCCTTGATGTGTCCGCGGGTTTCGACCACCTCAAACCAATCGAGGTTACGGATCGACTTGGCGCATTCGGCAATGGCATTGTTGATGGCGTCGTCGATGCTGGTTTTAGATGAGCCAACGACTTCGACTTTTTTGTAGATATGGTCTGACATGCTGCGCTCCTTAGTGAAATCACTTTTGGATAGGGGCTTGTAGCGCCGACTTAATCAGGCACTTATCAATACTGATGCCACCATCCATGCAACGTTCACTCTAAGCCTAGGCAAGAACCGCGTTGTCAGCGCGATAATTCGCGTTCTAGCCATCGCGCCAGGCGCTCTGCGCGCTTATCCAGCTGGCGCTTCGGTACCCATAATGCCAGCCGTGCCGAGGTTTCAACAAAACCCCAGGGGGCCACTAAGCGCCCGCCCGCCAAGTCGTCAGCAACCAGTTGTTGCGGGGCGATGGCGACACCGAGCCCGGCCGCAGCGGCTTCCAGCAAATAATACAAATGCTCGAAACCTTGGCCTAGGCGCAACTTTGCTGGGGTGATGGCATTGCTCTGTGCCCAGCTGGGCCACGCTTGCGGGCGTGAGGTCGTGTGCAGCAGCGGCTCGTTGAGTAAACCTTCGGCAGAACCCTGCGCCAGCGCATTAAAGTGGCTATAGCGCGGGCTTACGACCGGGCCGATACGCTCCGCTGCCAACTCGAATACACGCATGTCCGCAGGCCACGGCGGCTCGGCAAACCATAGCGTGGCATCGACACCCGCGCCGCGCGGGTCCAGGTCGCCTTCGCTGGCAGACAGCTGTAAGCGTAGGTCGGGCAGTTCGCGGTTCAGCCGGTCGAGCCGAGGGATAAACCAGCGGGCGAGCAAGCTGCCGGGACAGGCCAGAACAAAGGGTGATTCAGCTTGCCCTTGTTTGAGCTCCGCGCAGGTTTGCCGCAATCGTTGGAAAACCTCTGAGCTGGTATCGCGCAAACGCACGCCTGAATCTGTGAGTTTAAGACCGCGACCGTCCTTGTTGAACAGCGTCAGGCCGAGCTGCTCTTCCAGCACTTTGATCTGTCTGCTGACGGCGCCATGCGTGACGTTTAGCTCGTCTGCCGCAGCGCTGACGCTGTTTAGGCGGGCTGCGGCTTCGAATGCACGTAATGCATTCAAGGGCGGAAGGTCTTGGCTCATATGTGAGTTTTCCTGACAGGTTGTCGCAATCTTATCGCTTTTCCCCTAGATCACACAGTCTTATCCTGTGTCCATTGTTTGAGGGTTAAGCATTTGCTCGTGGCCCATGCCCATGACCCAGCCGTTTAGATTAGATTGAGGAGCAAATCATGACTTCATTTCGCAATGGTCCTGACACCAACGGCCTGTTTGGCGCGTTTGGCGGTCAGTACGTCGCCGAAACCCTGATGCCGTTGATTCACGATTTGGCTGACGAATACGAAAAAGCCAAGCAAGATCCTGAGTTTGCTAAGGAGCTGGCTTACTTTCAGCGCGATTATGTGGGCCGTCCAAGCCCACTTTATTTCGCTGAGCGACTGACCGAGCATTGCGGCGGGGCGAAGATTTACTTCAAGCGTGAAGAGCTCAACCACACTGGCGCGCACAAAATTAACAACTGCATCGGTCAGATCCTGCTGGCGCGGCGCATGGGTAAAAAACGCATCATCGCTGAGACTGGCGCAGGCATGCATGGCGTTGCCACTGCAACTGTTGCGGCACGCTTTGGCCTCGAATGTGTGATTTACATGGGCACCACTGACATTGATCGTCAGCAGGCCAACGTCTTCCGCATGAAGTTGCTGGGCGCCACCGTGATTCCGGTGGTTGCTGGCACTGGCACCCTGAAAGATGCGATGAACGAAGCGCTGCGCGACTGGGTTACCAACGTCGATAGCACCTTCTACCTGATCGGTACTGTTGCCGGGCCGCACCCGTATCCAGCGATGGTGCGTGACTTCCAGGCAGTGATCGGCAAAGAAACCCGCGACCAAATGCAGGCGCAAGAAGGCCGTCTGCCAGACAGCCTGGTGGCTTGCATCGGCGGTGGTTCTAACGCCATGGGCCTGTTCCATCCGTTTCTTGATGACCAATCAATTGAAATCATCGGTGTTGAAGCGGCCGGTCACGGTATTGAAACCGGCAAGCACGCAGCCAGCCTTAACGGTGGCGTTCCTGGCGTGCTGCACGGCAATCGCACGTTCTTGCTGCAAGATGACGACGGCCAGATCATTGATGCGCACTCAATTTCAGCCGGGCTTGATTATCCGGGTATTGGCCCGGAGCACGCATGGTTGCATGAGATTGGCCGCGTGCAATACACCTCGATCACCGACAACGAAGCGCTCGATGCCTTCCATAAATGCTGCCGCCTTGAAGGCATCATTCCGGCACTGGAAAGCGCCCACGCATTGGCTGAAGTATTCAAGCGTGCACCGAGCCTGCCAAGCGACCACTTGATGGTTATCAACTTGTCAGGTCGCGGTGACAAAGACATGCAAACCGTTATGCATCACATGGCTGATGCCGTAAATCAGCAGGAGAACCACTGATGAGCCGCCTGCACGCTCGTTTTGCCGAACTCAAGCAACAAAATCGCGCCGCGCTGGTGACCTTCGTCACCGCAGGCGATCCCGGTTATGACGCCTCATTGGCGATTCTCAAAGGCTTGCCGAAGGCGGGCGCTGATGTCATCGAACTGGGTATGCCGTTTACCGATCCAATGGCTGATGGCCCGGCGATCCAGCTGGCCAATATTCGCGCCTTGGCCGCCAAGCAAGACCTGGCCAAGACCCTGAAGATGGTGCGTGAGTTTCGCCAGGACGACCAAAGCACTCCGCTGGTATTGATGGGTTACTTCAACCCGATTCACAAATACGGAGTTGAGCGCTTTATCGCCGAGGCCAAAGAGTCTGGTGTTGATGGTTTGATCGTGGTCGATCTGCCGCCAGAGCATAACGTTGATTTGTGTGATCCGGCGCAAGCGGCGGGGCTCGACTTTATCCGCCTGACCACCCCAACCACTGACGACAAGCGTTTGCCGAAAGTGCTCAACGGCAGCTCGGGTTTTGTTTACTACGTCTCGGTTGCGGGTGTGACTGGTGCTGGTGCGGCCACGCTGGAGCACGTCGAGCAGGCGGTTGCGCGCCTGCGTCGCCACACGGATCTGCCAATTAGCATCGGCTTTGGTATCCGCACCCCTGAACACGCTGCAACCATCGCCCGTTTGGCTGATGGTGTTGTGGTGGGTTCGGCGCTGATCGATCAAATCGAAAAAGCCGACAGCAGCGATGCCGCCATTAAAGGTGTGCTCGACCTGTGCAGCCAGTTGGCTGAAGGGGTACGCGGCGCGCGTAAGTAACGCTGTTGCAGTTGGGGCGGACGATTGGCTCAAGCCCGAGGATTTGAGGGGTTGAGCCATGGTGGACAAGCTTCGCGTTGTCGCACCCTACGCAGATGAACGTTTTTCTGTAGGGAGGACAGCGCTTTTCTGTCCGCCATATGCGGCCCGGAGCTTGGCAATTGTTGTGGACAAGCTTCGCGTTGTCACACCCTACGCCCGATAGCGGTTTTTGATCCGCCTCACGGGTCTTGTATCCCGTGAAAGATTGCGGCCCCGGAGTCTGTTGTCACCTTGCTGAACTGTTAATCTAAACAGATTGCCCGGATGTGATGTGACCCATGCTGACTCTGTATCACGCGCCAGACTTGGAAACCCTTGGTGAGCTTGCGACCACGCTGCTCGCCCAACCGCTGCGTGACCCGTTCGCGGCAATCAAAGTGGTGGTGCCGAGTCAGGGCATGGGGCGCTGGTTGACGCTTGAGTTGGCGCGTAAGCAAGGCATCGCCATGCAGTTGGATGTGCAACTGCCCGCTAAATTTGTCTGGGATTTATCACGCTTGGCGCTCGGCCAGTTGCCTGAGCAGTCGGCGTTCTCACCGACCACGCTGAGCTGGCGTCTGTATGACTGGCTTTGCGAAGTCGACAATCTCGCGCAAACCCCACGATTGGCACATTACCTTGAAGGCGGTGATGAGCGCCGCCGGTTGTCGCTGGCGGCGAAAATCGCTGACGTCTTTGACCAATATCTGCTCTACCGCGATGACTGGCTGGCCGCGTGGGAACGTGACGAGTTGCTGGACCTGGGCCCGGATGAAGCCTGGCAAGCCTTGCTCTGGCGTGAACTGACCAAAGATGGTCACCCGCACCGCGCGCGCTTGCTCGATGATTTGCTCAGTCGCTTGTACAGCGGTGACGCAATTGCCGATATGCCGGAGCGGCTGCTGGTGTTTGGCATCAGCAGCTTGCCGCCGCACCACATGCGTGTGCTCGATGGTTTGGCCAAACACACTGAGGTGATCATCTTCGCGCTCAACCCGTGTCGCGAGGCGTGGGGTGAAATTCGTGATATCCGCGAGCTGGCACGCCAGCCAGAATTGAGCCCGGATGACTGGTATCTGGATGTCGGTCACCCATTATTGGCAAGCCTGGGCAAACAGGGGCGCGACTTCTTTGACAGCTTGTTCTCTCTCGCCAGCAGTGAAGGCAGCCAAGAGATTGGCTTGTATTCAGAAGACGATGCATTGCACGACGACAGTCTGCTGCAAGCCCTGCAGAACGATATTTTGCGCTTGCAAACGCGTACGCCCGAGCAGCGTTTGCTACTGCGTGAAGATGATCGTTCGCTAGAAGTTCACGTCGCTCACTCGCCGCTGCGCGAGGTCGAAATCCTCCACGACCAATTACTCGCACGCTTCAAAGCAGACCCAGAGCTGACGCCCGATCAGGTGGTCGTGCTGACCCCGGATATTGAGCGCTATGCGCCTTACATCGAAGCGGTATTTGCGCCGCGTGAAGGCGTGCCGCGTATACCGTTCAGCCTTGCCGACCGCAGCATGCGCGCTGAAATACCGTTGATTGAAGCGTTTATCAGCCTGCTCGGTTTACCCGACAGCCGCTTTGCTGCAGAGGAAGTACTGACCTGGCTTGAACAGCCCGCGATCGCCAGAAAGGCCGGGATTGAAGCCGAAGATTTACCGCTGATACGCGATTGGCTGCACGACGCTGGCGTGCGCTGGGGACGCGACAGCAGCCACCGCCAGCAATTGGGTTTACCGGCCGATGCAGCATTCACCTGGCGTCAGGGACTTGATCGCCTGTTGCTGGGGTTTGCCGCGCCGCCGCAATTAGCCGGTTTGGCTGCGCCGCTGCTGGGTGAAAGCTGGCCGCTGGATGCGCTCGAAGGTGCGCGCGGCCAATTGCTCGGGCGCTTGGCCGGGTTTGTTGAACGACTTGCCGGATTAGCGCAAAACATGCAGCGCTCGCGTTCATTGAGTGAGTGGGCGCAGACCTTACTTGAGCTGGTCGATAACCTGTTTGATGAGCGCGAGGCGGGCGACACTTTATTGTTGCTGTCCAAGGCTTGCGCGGCATTGCAGGAGCAGGCGCTGGCATCCGGTATCGAACGACCGCTTGAGTTAGCGCTGATTCGTCAGCAACTCAGCGCCGCACTTGAGCAGGGCAGCGGTGCCTCCGGGTTTTTAACTGGCGCAGTGACCTTTTGCACCATGGTGCCGATGCGCAGCTTGCCCTTCAAACAGGTTTGCCTGCTCGGGCTGGATGACGGCGCGCTGCCACGCAGAACACCAGCGGCTGGCTTCGATTTGATCGGCCAGAAACCACGCCGTGGTGATCGGGCGCGGCGTTTGGATGATCGTTATTTGCTGCTCGAAACCCTGCTTAGCGCTCGCGGTGGTCTGTACCTCAGCTATGTCGGGCGTGACCCGCGCAGTAACGCTGAGTTGCCGCCTTCGGTGTTGATCAGTGAACTGCTCGAAGTGGTCGATCTGACTGCCGTGTGCGCCGGTGCGGAACATGCCTACGCGCAAACTGCGAGCAAGCACATCGTCCTCCAGCATCCGTTGCAGCCGTTTGCCCCGGCTAACTTTCAGGGCGAGCGCCATGCCGGCTTTGCCGCGCCCTGGTTTCGCGCGGCGCAGCGTCTCGCTGAACCGGTGAATATGCTTGCCCAGCCTTTTGTCGAGCGCTTGCCGGAGCCGGATGAAGAGTGGCTGACACTTGAGCCGAGCCAATTGATTCATTGCTTCAAACACCCTGCGCGTTATCTGCTTGAGCAGCGTTTGGGCCTGCGCCTGGCGCAAACCGAGGACGCATTGGCGGGTGACGAACCCTTTAGCGTTGAGTGGACATCGACCCACGGTTTGCGTCAGTTAGCTCTACAGGCGATTGAGCGCAACTGGAGTGAAGCCGAGGAGCGTGCAGTCGCGGCGGCATCGGGTTGGCTGCCGGTCGGTGAGTTGGGGCAGGCGTATTGGGGGCAAATTCGCGGGCCGATTAGAGCCTTTGCGCCGAGCCTGTTTGCCGAGCGTCCGGACGATGCACCGCAGCCGGTATTGGTCGATATCAAACTCGCGGGTGTGCGCATTCATGGTTGGCTGGAAGGTGTTTGCGAGAGTGGCCTGTTCGATTACCGCTTGCGTGACTTGGGCGCGTGGGAGCTGGCGCCATTCTGGTTGCGTCACTTGCTGCTCAACTGCAGCGATAACCCAGCTGTTTGTCGTGAGAGCAGATTGTTGTCACCCAAAAGCGAGTGGCGTCTTGGCGCACTGAGCAATGCCCGTGAGCTACTCGAGCCGTGGCTGTTGGCTTACCGCTCGGCCTTGTGTGAGCCGTTACCTGTGTTGGCCAAATGCAGTTATGGCTTCGCTAAAAAGTGGCGCAAACCGGGGCGCAAAGAACCGATTGATGCCGCGCGCAGTGAAGCGCGCATTCTGTGGCTGGGAAATGACTTTATGATCGGCGAAAGTCAGGACCCATGGAACGCGCTGGCTTTTCGTGACCGTGAACCGCTGAATGAGCGCTTTGAGACATTGGCTGAGCAATTGTATGGCCCCGCGCTGGACGCCCTGCAAGGCGATGAGGAAGAGCAATGAGTGGCGCCAAGTTAGACCTGCTGCACGACAGCTTCAGTGGCCGCTCGCTGATCGAGGCCAGCGCTGGCACGGGTAAAACCTTCACCTTGACCTTGCTTTATGCGCGCCTGCTGCTCGAAAAACAGCTGTCCGTTTCCCAGATTCTGGTGGTGACTTACACCACCGCGGCCACGGCTGAACTGCGTGAGCGCGTGCGCAAGCGACTGGCGGAGTTGCTGGTGGTTTACGAGCAAGGCCATGGCACTGATACCTTGCTTAATGCCTTGCATGACCAGTTCCCTGATTCGGCGAGTCACCGGCGCTTGTTGCTTGCTGTGCATGGTTTTGACCAGGCGGCGATCTTCACCATTCACGGCTTCTGTCAGCGCGCACTGCAAGATGCTGCGTTTGAAGCCGGCGGCGATTTTGATAACGAGCTGACCCAGGATGATCGCGAACTATTGGATGCGTTGATCGCGGATCTCTGGCGTATCGAATTGGCCAGCGCAGAGCCTGAATGGGCGGCGTTTCTGGTTCAGCAGAAAATCACTCCGCAAGTGTTGCGCCAGCGTTTGCGCAGCCACTTGGGCAAACCCTATTTGCGCATTGAGCCGACACCAAGCGCCCCTGCGCAGTTAGCTGAGCTGCGTAACGCCTGGCAGCACGCCAAAGACTTCTGGTTGCGTCAGGGAACGGGTTGGATTGAGCAGCTTAAAGCCTTTGACGGCTTCAATAAGCGCAGCTTCAGCGCCGAGAAATTTGCTTTATGGCAGCTTGAGCTGGACGGCTATTTCAGCGATGCAGCTGGGCTGTTTGGCAAGGTTGACGGCCTGCGTAAATTAGCCCGCGAAACGCTGATCAAAGGCACCAACAAAGGCTTTGATGCACCATTGGAAGCGGTCGCCGATGCTTTGCAGGGCTTGTGTGACGCACTGGATGCGGCGCAGCCTGAAGCTGAACAACGCTTGATCGACCTGCAAGTTCGGATGATTGGCCAGCTCAATGAACAACTGCCTGCACGCAAAGCGGCGCAACGCATGCTGGCGTTTGATGATCTGCTCAACCGTTTGCAACAAGCGCTGTATGGCGAAGGCGGTGAGCATCTAGCCGCGACGTTGCGCGAGCAGTATCCGCTGGCACTGATTGATGAGTTTCAGGACACCGATCCGATTCAGTATCAGATATTCCGGCGTATCTACAGCGACAGCGGGCGTGAGCCATCGCTGGTCATCGATGAGCCTGCTAATAGTGCGGATCTGTGTTTTGTTGGCGATCCCAAGCAGGCGATTTATGCATTTCGTGGCGCGGACTTGGCGACCTATTTCACTGCGCGCAGTGAGGCTGCCCGGCAATACAGTTTGGCCACCAACCATCGCTCGACACCGCAACTGATCAGCGCGCTTAACCAGGTTTTTGCCCGGCCGATGCCATTTGCTGTCGAGGGCCTGGATTATCCAACCGTAGGTGCCAGCGACAAGGCGCGAGCCAAGCTGGTGCTGCCAACGCTGGAGGGGCAAAGCGATGCCTCATTAGCGTTGGTGTGGTTGGCGGATGACTATTTGAGCAAAGGCGAGGCGGGCAGTCTGGTCGCTATCGACACCGCTCGGCGTATCGCCTGCTTGCTGGCGGCGAGCGCTAAAGGCCAAGCCTATTTCGACGATGATGGTGTGCACGCACCGCTCAAGGGCGGAGATATTGCGGTATTGGTTGCCAGCCACCGGCAAGCCGCTGAAGTCGCCGCGCAGTTGTCTGTGCGAGGTGTGCCGAGTGTGCGCCGAGGTAAAGAAAGTGTGTGGCACAGCGAAGAGGCCGAGGCGTTAGCCGCGGTGCTGGCGGCCTACGCTGAGCCGGGCCGCGAAGGTGCGTTGCGTTATGCTTTGGCCACACGCTTGCTGGGGCGCAGCGCTGCGGATTTGGCGGCCTGCCAGGATGATGCGCGGGCTTGGGATCAGGAGCGAGAGGCGGCTGAGCGGTATCATCAGCTGTGGCAACAGCAAGGTTTTATGCGCGCCTTCCGCGCTTGGTTGGATGAGCAAGGTGTTGCCCAGCGTTTGCTTGCGGTGGTCGATGGCGAACGGCGCTTGACCAACTTGCTGCATCTGGCCGAGCTGCTGCAAACCGAAAGCCTGCAGCGTCCGGGCATGGAGCAGTTACTGGCGTGGTTCAACGCGCAGCGCACTGTGGATAACCACGGCGAAGAGGCGCTGCTGCGTCTTGAGAGCGATGCCGAACGGGTACAGATTGTCACCATCCACACTTCAAAAGGTCTGGAATACCCCTTGGTGTTTTGCCCCTATCTGTGGGATGGCGCGTTGCTGCGCAAGAGCGAAGACATCACCTGTCATGCCGAAGACGGCACGCCGTTGCTTGATCTTGGTGGCGAGCAGTTGGAGCAACACCGGCAACTGGCGCGGCAGGAACGTTTTGCCGAACGTTTGCGCCTGACTTATGTAGCGATGACCCGCGCTGCCGTACGCCTTTGGCTGCATTGGGGCGCGGTCGATTGCAAGCCGAAAAAAGACGGCACGCTGAGTGATGAAGGCCTGCACAGCAGTGCCTTGGCGTGGCTGCTACAGGGCCGTGACTTGCCGGGCAATGATCCACTCGTCGAACTGGCCACACACATGCAAAGCCTGACGCCACAGGGCATACATGCAGAGCTTGAGACGCTGGCCAATAACAGTCAGCAGCATATTGGCCTGACGCCGCTGCTTGAAGCCGAAGCCAGTGCCGCTGGCGAGCATCGCGCTCCCGCTCCAGAACAATTGACGCAGTTGCAACGCAGCCTGCACAGCAGTTGGCGCATTGGCAGTTTCTCTGGCTTATCGGCCGGTATGCACATGGAGGCGCCAGATCGCGATGGTTTGGTGATTCCAGACGCCAGCGAGCCAGGCTCAGGTTTTTATGGCTTCCCCCGTGGCGCCCGCGCCGGTACGTGCTTGCATGCGATTCTTGAAGACTGGGCCTGTAACAAAGCGCCGCTGGCGGAGTTGGTTGAGCCAGCCTTGAGCGGCCACGGAATTTCCAGCGACTGGACTGAAATCGCCCGCAACCACCTGCAACAAGTGCTCGATACTGATTTGGACGGCGCGGGCCTGACGTTGACCACCCTTGCTGGCGCGCGTCGCTTGCCTGAGTTGGGGTTTACCTTCCCGGTGACACGTTTGGATGTGCAACGCTTGCGCGCCATTCTGACTGACCCGGCATATGGTCTGCCAGAGCCCATGCGTGAAGCGGCAGCACGCCTTGAGTTCGACAGCTTGCAGGGCTTTCTGAAAGGTTTTATCGACCTGACATTTGAATATCAGGGGCGTTGGTATATCGCTGACTACAAATCCAACTGGCTCGGTCCTGACGCCAGTTTCTACGGCGGTGAGCGGCTCGTTCAAGCCTTGGCCAGAGAACATTATTATTTGCAGTACCTGATTTATCTGGTCGCTCTGCGGCGCTTTCTGCGTCAGCGTTTGAGCGACTTTGATAACGAGAAAATCGGTGGCGCGTATTACTTGTTCCTACGCGGTATGCCGAGCGCCGGCGTGTATTTCTCACGGCCCAGTGATGAGTTGCTGGATGCGCTTGACCTGTTATTCAGCGCCGAGGTGCCGGCATGATTGATCTTGCTCAGTTGTCACTCGGCGCCTTGGAGCGTGCGTTGGTACAGAGCCTGCAACGGTTGCAGCCGGACGCAGATGCGTGGGTATTGGCGTCCGCTGCATTGACTTGCGCCGCGCTGGAAAAAGGTGACGTTTGCCTGGATTTATCGCGCACGGCAGGCCAACGTCCGTGGCCAGAAAACACGGCTCAATTACCTGCGCTGACTGAGTGGTTGAGTATTCTGCACGCCTCGCCATTGGTGGGTAAGGCTGGTGATTTCACACCTTTGATAATCGATGGTCAGCGTTTATATCTGGCGCGTTATCAGGCGTATGAACAGCAACTTGCTGAGCAATTGTTGGCCCGTTCAGCCGCTCTGCCAACGGTTGATGAAACTGTCCTTGGGCAAACCCTAACGCGTTTGTTTGCTTTTAATACGCAGCAACCCGACTGGCAATGTCTCGCTGCGGCGCAAGCGGTGCGGCGTAATCTAGCGGTGATTTCCGGCGGCCCCGGCACCGGTAAAACCACCACCGTGGTGCGTTTGCTCGCGGCGTTACTTGAGCAACCGGGCGGCGAGCAATTAGCGATTGGCCTTGGTGCGCCGACGGGCAAGGCTGCGGCGCGCATGGCCGAAGCAATCCGCAACGCTAAAGCCACATTGCCGGTCAGCGATGCGGTCAAGCAGATGCTTCCGGAAGAGGCGCGTACTTTGCACCGCCTACTCGGTAGCCGAGGCGATAGCCCACAAGTACGCCACACTGCGGCCAATCCTCTACCGCTCGATGTGCTGGTGGTCGATGAAGCGTCAATGGTTGATCTGGCATTAATGGCCAAGTTGGTCGATGCCTTACCGCCCAAAGCGCGGCTGATTTTGCTCGGTGATAAAGATCAACTGGCAGCGGTTGAAGCCGGTGCCGTGTTTGCTGAGCTGTGTGAAGGCCGTGGTTTTGATGCGCAAGCGGTGAGCGACCTGCAGCGCCTCACCGGGCAAAAGCTCGAGGTCGAGTCGCCGCGCTCGGCGCTCGGCGATGCCGTGGTGTTACTTACACACAGCCACCGATTCGCCGGTGATAGCGGGATTGGCGAATTGGCCCGACGAATTAACAGCGGTGACGTGCCGGGTACCTTGAGTTTGCTCAGGGAATCGCGGGCAGACCTTGCGTGGCAGGCCGAACCGAACGCAACCGACCTGCTTGAGCGTTTGACTGAGGGCTACGCCGGTTATTTCCAAGCGGTTAAACACGCCGACCCAGAAGCCGTATTCAGTGCCTTCAATGATTTTCGTGTACTCACCGCTCAGCGTGAAGGGTCATGGGGTGTCGCGGGCATCAACGAAGCGTTGGAGGCGCGCATCAGGCGGCGCCAGCAAGTCGCCAGTCGTGAACGTTGGTATGCCGGGCGAGCGGTGATGGTCCGGCAAAACGACTATGCGCTGGGCTTGTTCAACGGTGACATTGGTATCTGCTTGCCGACAGAACATGGCTTGCGGGTGTTCTTCGAGGGCGAGCAGGGTTTTAGACCCTTCGCCCCGGCGCGGCTGCCGAGTCACGACAGTGCATTTGCCATGACCGTGCATAAAAGTCAGGGCTCGGAGTTCAGCGAAGTCTTGCTGGCGTTGCCTGAGCAACCAAGCCCGCTGCTGACCAGAAGCTTGTTCTACACCGGTATTACCCGAGCCAAACACAAGGTCGAGATTTGGGGCTTGCCCCAGCGCCTGGCCGAAGCCGTGACGACGCGTGCCGAGCGCGCTGCTGGATTGGCTGAGCGGTTGGCGAAGGTGCCGACTGATCAGGTTCAGCAGGCGCCCAGTGATGAGTTGGCTGAACCTCGGAGTCAGGGCCAGCTGGATCTATTTTGAGCCTAGGAACCTCTGAAAAACTACTGCGCTACATTTTTCAGAGGTTCCCTTAGCCCAGCAGCATCAAAATAACCGGCAGGCTTGCGGCGGCGAGCAAGGTTTGCAGGGTGATTGAGCCTGCCATCAACTGGCTGTCACCGCCTAGATGACGAGTCAGCACGTAGGCGGTGGGCGCTGTTGGCAGGGCAAAGAACAATACCAGTACCGTGGTTTCCATTGCTGGCAGTCCTAGAACCTGTGCAATCGCCCATGCAAGCAGTGGCATGCCGATCAAGCGTGCCAGGCTGCTCCAAGCCAGTGCCGGAATTTCCCCGCCCAGTTCTTCAGGTTTCAACGCCGCGCCAACGCAAAGCAGGCCCAGTGGCAGGCTGGCGGCGGCTAGCAGACTGAGCAACCGATCCGTACCGCCGGGTAAGCCAATGCCACAGAGATTGATTAGCGCGCCACCGACGCAGGCGAGAATGAGCGGGTTTTTGGCGATCGGCAACAGCAGGCTGCGCACACTGACGCCGCGTTCAGCGGTTAACGACCACACCGACAACACGTTAACCGTCGGCACCATCAACGCTAGCATCAGCGCGGCCAATGTCAGCCCCGGTTGACCAAATAAACTGCCGACAGCCGCCAGGCCAAGATAGGTGTTGAAGCGCAGAGTGCCTTGGGTAAACACTCCAAAGCGAGCCGCGGGCCAACCACGTACACGGCGCATTAGCAGCAACGCCAGCCAACCGATACCCAGCCCAAGCATGACGGCCAGTGCCAGTTGCTTGAGTGTCGGATTGTCCAGTGGCGCGCGGGCTAAACTGCTGAACAGCAGTGCAGGGAATAGCACGAAATAGTTGAGGCGTTCGGCTCCGGGCCAAAAGGCTTCATTGGGAAAATTCCAGCGACGCAGATAGAAACCGGCAACAATCAGGGCAAATAACGGCCATAAGGCCAGTAGAAGCTCAAGCACGGCAACCTCCTGCGATAGATAGGCAGCTATCTTGCTCAGTGGCGTGCTGGAGCGCAACACTGAAGTTGCCTACAGCCGCTGTAATTTAATCGGTGTGTTGCACAATTGCAGGGAGTGACCATGACAAATCTACAGAGCGGCGGTTGTCAGTGCGGCGCTATGCGCTACCAGTTCGATGCGCCACTGCATGACATCGCGCATTGTCATTGCTCGGTTTGCAGGCGCAGCAGCGGAGGGATTGTCACCACGTGGGTTACCGTGCCGCTGGCGAGTTTTACTTGGCTCAAGGGCGAAGCCAAGCAGTACGCGTCTTCATCCAGTTGCACACGGTCTTTCTGTGCGCAATGCGGCGCGCAGCTGACGCTGTTTACCTCACTCAGCCCCGATACGCTGGACGTTACCATTGCCACGCTGGATCATCCTGAACTGGCACCTGCCGACCGCCATATCTGGGTGCAAAACCGCTTGCCATGGCTGCGGCTTAACCCTGAACTGCCAGACGAGCAGCAGGAGATTATTGCCTAAGGCAGCATCAGACCGCCGCTGGCTTTATGCATCTCTCGCAAGTGTGTGCCGAGTTGCTTGAGGTTATCTTCAATCGTCTCCAGCTCAGCCAGCCGTTCGGGCTCAAGCAGGCTGCGGACTTCGCTATCGAGCGAGTCGCGTAGTTTCAGCAGATTCTTTTGACGGCTGCTGCTTTCCGTCTCCAGACGCTGCCATTCGGCTTCCTGGGGCAAGCCATAACCGCCTTCGAGCAGCTCGGCGGGTCTGCTCAAAAAACCGCTGCTAGCGAGGATTTGTTCGAGCGCGTTCCCGGCTTTATCGAGCCCCTTGTCAGGTACTTTGCGACCACTTAGATAACGCTCTTTGAGTTCCTGTTGGGCGACCAGTATTTGCTTACGCTGCGCGGCTTTTTCCAAGAGCATCATCGCCGCTGTGGTGCGAATATCGGCTTGGGCAAACCACTGCTGGCGCTCTTTTGCTGGCAGCTCCAGCCAGTCCTCCACGGACTCTTGTTTGATCGGTAAGTGGCTGCGCAATACATCGAACATGGCTTGGTAACGGTCGCGGTACGAATCAAACAAGTAGCCCAGACGCATGGCCTCTTTACGGTTTTTGAGCATGCTTGAATCGGCGAGGCCGCGCGCTTCAAGGACTTCCAACAAACCGTTAGGCATGATGCTGTCGAGTGTTTGCAGTTTTGGGTTGTTGGTGCCCGTGCGTAGCAGCTTTAGGTTCTCGACTGCGCAGTTGTTCGACAGGAAGTAGTAGTTACCGTCGTAACTCCAGTGCTGCTCAATCGAGCGGGTGACAAAGTCATTGATCTGCTGACGATTGAGGTTCATTGGCACCGAAATCAGACTACGCAGCTCGGTCTTGGTGTATTCATCGACTACCTGCGCCAGCGGCAACACGAACAGTCGGGATGGATACGCACCAATCATTGCGCCCCAGCTAGAGAGTTGCACGTCGCCGATGAATGCGCGGTAGGACAGCACTAAACTCTGATCCAGGTCGAGCCTGCAAGCTGGGCCGCGTGGTCGTCCCGGCGCGCAGATAACCAGGCGTATCATGCTGTGGCCCCAGCGGCTGGCGAGCTGATCATTGGCTTCTGCGAGCAGGTAATCAACCTCGTAAACGCGTTCAGGATCTATCTTGCCCAAAGGCTCCTTGGCGAAATCATTGCCAGCATTGAGATAGGCCAGGCTGGTGTCGCAGTTGTCCTGGTTTGGTGGCGTCCAGGCAAATTGTTCGCGGTAATAAGCGGCCAATGTTGGGCGGCGGCAGGCGAAGCTTGGGTCAAGCAGGAAGTACTCCATGTTGACCGCAACAAATTCGCGCGGGTTTTCAAGTTCGTACAAGTCAGGGCTGCGGGCGACCTGATGATTCTCTTGTTCGCGCTCTCCACGGCGACCCACGTACTGCGGCCAGCCAGCAATATCCAGCAGGCGCGGGTCGTCGCTGAGGGTAAAGCGCCGCGCGGTTTCGCCCCGACAGTTATCGGGCAGGCCAACCAAGCCACTGGAGCTGGCGCGGTTTTGGCAGCGGTGCAGGCGTATTTTCTCGGCCGAGGACCACAGTTGTGCACGGTCGTAGAGGTGCGTCAGCTCGTGAATCACCGTCGCCAGCAGCTCTTTACGCACCGTGCCGTGGGGGCGTGCTGTCTGTTCGGTCTGCGCACTGCCATCAACCAGTGCTGGTAGCAGCCGGCGGTTGAGCAAGATTTGCTCAGTCTTTACTGTACGTCCGTAGACCTTGTCTGGCAGCGCTTGCCAACTGAAATTGACCTCGCGATCCAGCCGCTGGCGAAATCTGGGTGGCAGTACCTGCAATGCGTCATCAAGCAGCGCTTGGCTGGCAGCGTGTTCTGCAGCGCTTAAATCTTCGCCGCCAACCTTTAGACGCAGCTCGGCATAGCTTCCAGTCGAGACCAGTAGCGCGCAAAGGATCAGGCAGGTACGCGCCAGACTCACAGAGCGAGAATGGCTTTTGCTAGCGTCAGGTCTGAGGCGTTTTCGGCTTCTGGTACACGGCTACGAATTGTCGTGATTGCGGCTTCAAGGTTGGCGCCGCGGATTTCGCCTTGAGTGGCGACAAAGCTGGCAGCGTCATCATGCGCTTCGCGAACCACTTTTGAGTCGCGAATCGAAGTGGTGGTGTCTGAAGTGAAATCGAGCGTGCGATCGAGCGCGCGGACGATGATATTACTGGTCGCAACCAGTGTTTGAGCCTGGACGGTGCCAACCAGAAGTGCAGCACTGGCGACAGAGGTGAGCAAAATGCGACGCATAAAAAATCTCCGTAAAACAATTCAATAGCGATTGGACGGGCAATATTTGGCCCAGTTCCGCTACACAAGTAGCAGCGTGGTATGCGGATTTTGACTCACACAGCAGGCGGATAGCCAGAGGCGCACGGGTAAATGCATAACGCCACGAACAAGTCGTGGCGTTATTTGGCGTGCAGCAGCGTAATTACAGGCTGATGATTGCTTGAGCCAGTTGCATGTCATTGGCTTGCAGGCTAGGAACAGTCGTGCGGATGTGGTCCAGAGCTGCTTCCAGGTGCACACCACGGATATCGCCCTGGCTGGCGACAAAGCTTGCTGCGTCATCATGCGCAGCCAAGACCACTTTGTCGTCCTTGAATGACGAGCTGACATCAGAAGTCGCATCGGTTGTCGCCGCAACAGCGCCAACAATGGCATCGGTCGTTACAACAAAACTGGTGGCCGAGGCATTTGCAGCTAGAGCCATAAGGGCTGCGAAGCTAAGTGTGCGTAATGGTTTCATCCTGAAAACTCCAAGCTGAGAATAGGGATACGGCGTAGTGCGCGTAGGCTGAGTATAAGCCTAGCCCGCTGATTGTGCTGTGTTGGGCGCTGCTCGCTAATAAATTGTTAAGTGACCTGAAAGGTGCAGGTATAGCCCGTGATTGTGCATAGTGCCAAGCTATGAGTTTGTGCTGCAGCGAAAGTTGCATACACCTCGGTCTTCAGTACCGGCTTTTTAACAATTTCACAGCGGTTTCAGCGCAAGCCCTGCAAATACTGGGCCGGCGCAAGGCGTCTAGATTGCGCCTTACGCGGGTTACAAAAAATTTCACATATCGAGGGTTTGCCTATTGCAAGCCTAACTAAATACTGGTGGTATTGAGGGGTGGTCAAAAAATAGCTGCTTGACTAAAAGTGTCGCCATATTTCACGAAACGCCTCTAAAAAATGACGAATTAATCGATTTTTAGAGGTTTGATGTATCGGCGTCGAGTCAAGTCAGACTCAAAAATAATAACAATTAAGCTTGGCTGTTTTCAGCTAAGTATCTGACGCTAAAGGCTTGCAAGCCCGCAAATGATTATTCTTATCAGCTCAAAAATAACCCAGTCAAATATCCAGGCATCTTTGGGCAAGGCTGAGTACAGCTATTACTTTTTGTTGAAAGAATTTATGCCTGCTTTGCAGCAGATTGCTGAGGTTATTGGCGTGGAGTCGGCCGATCAGGTCGATCGCCTGTACCAGCAATATCGCGAAGCTGGCGAGCAGGTTGTTTTTATTAGCGTGAGCCCTCCTCAGCAAACCTCCACGGACCTTGCTTGCCCAACTGTGTGCTTGTTCGCTTGGGAATTTGACAATGTGCCTGATGAGCCCTGGGAAGGTGAGCCCCGTAATGATTGGCGTTATGTCATGCAGCGTATCGCAGGGGCAATCGCTTGCAGCCAAGAGTCTGCCGAGGCAGTTCGTAAAGCGATGGGGGGTAACTATCCTGTCGTAGCCATACCGGCACCTCTCTGGCCACGATTCCAGACGCTGATGCCTGAAAGTGGTTGGCTGCCACGCCAGCCAGAACGCTCAATTGAGTTTACTGGCCACGTCATCGACAGCCCGGTACTGGGTCTTTCTGCCGATGGCTTGGTACAGCACATGCCTCGCCCACCGCTACCACTGCTAACAACTGCGGCAAATACAGGTGTGAATTGGGTTGGGCACACGCGAGCGTTATATCGTGCTTGGCGCGAGGCATTACATAATCGTCCCTCAGCGAGAGCCAGACGCGAAAAACCAACAGCGCCTCAACACAATGAAATCGGTGCGAAACCTCAGGAATGTCGTATCGAGGTGTCTGGAGTAGTCTTCACCAGCGTGCTTAATCCGCGTGATGGCCGTAAAAACTGGATCGATATCGTTACTGCCTTTTGCTGGGCATTTGCGGATACCACCGACGCGACCCTGATTCTGAAAATGACACATCATGATCTGGAGTATTACCGGATCCCTTTGCTGACCTTATTGTCACGGTTAGCGCCATTTAAGTGTCGAGTGTTGGTGCTGCACGGATTTCTCGATGATCAACAGTATCGCGAGCTAATCCAAATCAGTGACTTTTACGTAAACGCCTCAACCTGTGAAGGCTTATGCCTGCCGTTGATGGAATTTCTTGCCAGCGGCAAGCCCGCTCTGGCTCCACGGCACACAGCGATGCTCGATTATTTGGATGAGCAGATTGCATACGTGGTTAAGGCAACTGTCGAACCATCCTGCTGGGCGCATGACCCTTGCGGCATTTTCCGCACACGCAAATACCGCCTGAACTGGCAGTCGTTGATGGAGGGTTATCGAGAGTGCTATCGAATTGCCAGTGATGATGTTGAGAGTTATCAGCGTATGTCGCGGCATGCTTGGCAACGGATGTGTGAGTTCGCTGATACCCCGGTGGTCGCTGAGCAATTGCAAGATTTTCTGCAAGGGCTGACACAAAGTCTTGATCGGCGTTTGGCTGGAGCGCAGGCATGAAGTTTTTGCTCTACAGCGCAATGAATGCCGAAACCGTGGTGCATAACTTGGGGGAGCCTGAGTACAGTTATTTTTTTGTGTTGCGCGAGTTTTTACCGCTGCTGAAAACGCTCGGCGAAGTCGTTTTGATTGCTAACCCAGCGCTCGAAGTTGATCAACATTATGCTGAGGCTCAAGCTAAGGGAGAGGGCTGTGTATTCTTCAGCTTCACCCCGCCGCACCTGACCTGTTGCAACTTGGCTTGCCCAACTATTCCTGTGTTTGCATGGGAGTTTAGTAGCATGCCCGACGAAACATGGTGGGCAGATCGCCCTGAGAATGATTGGCGTAATTGCCTCACTCAGTGTGGTGCAGCCATTGTTCATTCCGAGCAAAGTGTGTGTGCAGTTCGCCAGATCATGGGTGAAGATTTCCCGGTGATTTCTATTCCTGCACCGGTGTGGGATCGCTTGGAGAGCGTGCGTACTTTTCTGCAAACCGCCCCCGTGTCTCGATCACAGCTGTTGGCGATTGACCGGGGCGTAGTATTCGATACCCATGCTCCTGGCTTTGATCGCTTGCTGCCGACGGCTGAAGAAATTACCCGGGAGGTTGCTGAATCGCGCGGCTTGATTCCGATCGAGAGCCATATCGGTTATCGACGCGGGCCAGGAACTATTGTCGGCATCACTCAGCACTACCTGTTGCACTGGTATCAGCAGGTAGTGGCGCCGAGCCTACCTGCATCGCTGCTAGGTGTGTTCGACCGTTTTCTTGAGCGGAGTGATCCTTGGCTAGCCAGCGCCCGTCAGCTTGAGTTGAGCGGGGTGGTATTTACTAGCCTGTTTAATCCCCAGGATGGGCGCAAGAACTGGGTCGATATGCTGACCGCGTTTTGCGCTGCATTCAAAGATGAGCCTAATGCCACCCTAGTTTTCAAGCTGGGGCACCATCGCTACGAGGATGCGATTAGAGGCATCTTGATGGCAATGTCGCGCCTTGATCCATTTCAGTGTCGGGTGGTGCTGCTGCATGGCTATTTAAGTGGTGATGCTTACACCCAACTGATCGAGGCAACGCATTACATCGTTAATGCGTCCTATGGCGAAGGCCAATGTCTGCCGTTGATGGAGTACTTGTCGTGTGGGAAGCCAGCCATTGCACCCCGGCATTCGGCGATGATCGACTACATCGATGAAAGCGTAGGCTTTGTCGTTGATAGTTGGGCAGATGTGACGGCATGGCCGCATGACCCGCGCATTGCCTATCGAACACTACGTCAACAGATAGATTGGCAGTCGCTAAAAGAGGCGTATAGAGCGGCTTACAGGTGTGTAAATGAGCAGCCTGAGCATTATCAGCAGTTGGCGCAAAATGCGATCAAACGCATGAAAAAACATTGTTCCCGTGCTGTCGCCACCGAGCGCTTACTCGGCTTTCTTCAGGCTGAACAACGGGTGGCGGGATGAAGATCCTCGATAAACTTTTTCAGCGTCTACGCAGGGCTGACGTACCTACTGTCACTGCGTTAGTGCCTGATGCGAAGGAATACGTCGACGCTCGCGATTGTGGTCTGGTTGATGCAGTGCAAAGCGGCTGGTTCCAGAATGCTACGGATGAACTGTTCAGCGGTTTTGCTATATCCGCAGAGGATGTAGTGCTTGATATAGGCTGCGGAGCCGGTGGCGCCACTCTGTTTTGTGCCAATCGCGGTGCGCACGTGGTTTTCACTGATGTTGTCGCCGAGAAGATTGACGCGCTGAAACAAAAGCTTAGAGATACTCCGGCGCGTGCGATTGAGGGCATTGTTTCTGACAGCGTGCCGCTGCCGTTGGCCGATGAATACGCCTCTCGGGTCATCGCCCTTGAGGTGCTCGAACATGTCGAAGACCCTGCCCAAGTTTTGCGCGAATTGGTACGAGTCGCGCGTCCGGGCGCGCAGTTTCTATTGGCGGTGCCAGATCCCGTTGGCGAGCATATTCAAAAAGACTGCGCCGAGCCGCATTACTTTAGCCATCCCAATCACATCCATATTTTCGAGCGCGAAGCCTTTGCCGGATTGGTTGAGGGGGCAGGGCTGATTATCGAGCGCCGCTCTTCATATGGCTTCTTTTGGACCATGTGGATGCTGATGTACTGGACGCAGCAAAAGCACAGTGGTGAGCCGAACTCAGGCGAAACCCATGATGTCGTGCATCCGCCATACAGCCCGTTAGTTGAGGATTGGTCCAGCTTGTGGCGACGGTTGATTGATATGCCGGAATTCCTTCCGGTTAAGCAAAGCCTGGACACCTTGATGCCAAAAAGTCAGGTAATCGTTGCCCGAAAACCAGGCTGAAATTAGTTCGCGAGCCAATAATAGGAATAAAAATGCTCAGCAAAATTAAACGGTTTTTTAACACCGCGCCCGCCGTCAATGACGAACCTGCGGCTAATAGCCCAACCCTTGCTGCTGTGGCTGAAACGGTAGAAGTCACGTCCCCCGTTCCAGAGCAAGCACCGGAGTTAGATATTGCCTTGACCGATAGCTACCTGAGCGGGTGGTTGCGCAGCGATACGGGTGAGCTGATAGAAGGATTTGCCATTACAGAAGCCGACACACTCCTGGATATCGGCTGTGGTGATGGCGGGTATGCGGGCTTTAGTGCTCGGCAAGGGGCAGCCATTATTCTTGCCGATGTCGATGCCGAAAAAATCGAACTCGCGCGACAGCATGTTGAAGCCTCTGGGGCAAAGAGTGTGCAAGCGCTGGTGACCGATGCAAACCCGTTGCCCTTGCCTGATGCACACGTGACGCGGGTTGTTGCCATGGAGGTGCTTGAGCACGTAGATGACCCCGCACAGTTTATGGCGGAGTTGGTTCGGGTTGCGGCGCCAGGTGCTTTGTTTCTATTGACCGTTCCTGACGAGTTAATTGAAACGATACAAACGCATATTGCGCCTCCCATTTATTTTGAAAAGCCCAATCATATTCGTATTTTCAAGCGCGGCGAGTTGGCACAGCTTGCCCTGGACGCAGGTCTTACGATTGAGCGCACGACTCAATACGGTTTTTACCATTCGGTTTGGTGGTCGCTGTATTGGGCCTGTGAGAACCAGTCGCTATCCCCACCGTGGCATCCACTAATCGAAAACTGGAGACAAACCTGGTCAACGCTATTGGCTCTGCCGCAAGGCAAGCAAATTAAGCAGGCGCTGGATGCCGCAATGCCTAAAAGCCAAGTCGTCATTGCGCGCAAGCCGCTGTGAGTTGAGATCGACATGAAAGCAGACGTGAAAAAAATTGCTGAAATTGAAGTGCTGCGAGGACTAGCGGTCCTTGGCGTGCTGTTTCACCACGTCTCTGGGAATCTAATCAGCAGCAACGTTGAGTGGCTTGATAGGTTGATGTCGACGCTGCAGTTTTGGTTCGGCGTTGACCTGTTTTTTGTGGTTTCAGGTTTTGTGATTGCCCGGCAGTTATTGCCAGCATTGCAGCAATCTCTGGTGAGTAAAAACGCTAAAGCAGTGATAGCGGGCTTCTGGATTCGCAGGGCGTTTCGACTATTACCGTCCGCTTGGTTGTGGCTGCTTTTACCCTTGCCACTGGTTCTGGTCTTCAATCAAACAGGCGTGTTTGGCTCTCTGTCGACAAATATCGAGGCCACCGTTGCGGGCTTGTTTAATTTCGCCAATTTCCGTTTTGCAGACAGCTTCTTTAAGTATGACTACGGCTTTAGTTTTGTTTACTGGAGTCTCTCCCTAGAGGAACAGTTTTACTTGCTGCTGCCACTTTTGGCGCTGTGTTTCAGGCAGAAGTTGTTGTGGCTGATGTTGCTCGTTGTGCTTGTGCAGTTCTTTCAAGTTCGCAGCGTACTGATGATGTCTTTTCGTACTGATGCGTTAGCACTTGGTGTACTGCTCGCTATTTGGTCGGCAAAACCCAGCTATCAACAGTTTGAGCCACGCTTTTTGAAAGCATTGCCAATCTCAGGTGGTTTGATTCTGGTCTCGCTACTGCTGGCCATGTCATTTTTAGCGGCGAACAACGATTTTCTACCGACGGTACGAATTGGTTTGATAGCCGTCATGGCGACAGTCTTGGTTTGGCTCGCTTCCTATGGACGAGACTATTTATGGCCAACAGGTCTGGTTCAGCGCCTGATGATGTGGCTGGGAGCTCGTTCATACGCCATTTACCTCATCCATATTCCCGTCTATTTCTTTACCCGTGAGCTGCTCTATCGCGTGCTAGAAGTTTCAGATATTTCTGCAGGTCAGCATGTCCTTCTTAGTTTTGCCATTGCGGCAGGGCTGATTTTATTGCTTAGCCAACTCAATTACCGCTGGGTAGAAATGCCGATGCGTCAATTCGGTAACCGGGTAGCCCAGCGTATTGAATCTAAGAAGCAAGCTGTCACGGGCTATCAGCAACCAATGCTTGCACAGCTTAATAGTCCTATTAACCCACGGGAGCCTGCATGAGCCGTCTTTTTGTCACTGGCCGCAGTGGCTTTGTTGGTCAGCATTTGGAGGCGACGCTGGCTGCGTTGCCGACTGCTGATTGGCAGTTGATTGAGTCTGCACGGTTCGACTTGCTGGTTCCTGAGTCACTTGATGCCGCGCTTGCTGAAACGTGCCCTGATGCTGTCATCCACCTTGCTGGTCAGACATTTGTACCCGAGGCATTTCGCGACCCACAATGCACGTTTGAAGTGAATTTGCTGGGCACGCTGAACCTGCTGCAGGCACTCAAGCGTCGTGGGTTTAGCGGCACATTTTTGTATGTCAGCTCGGGTGATGTCTATGGGCGTGTTGATGAGGCGGACATGCCAATAGCCGAGAACTTGATGGTTAAACCGCGAAACCCTTATGCCGTGAGCAAGGTTTCTGCAGAGCTGCTGTGCTTGCAGTGGGCTTATACCGAGTCTTGGCGAGTGATGATTGCCCGTCCGTTTAACCATATTGGTAGTGGCCAGAGTGAGAGCTTTTTGGTGGCCGATATGGCGCGCCAATTGATCCGTATTAAGCAGGGTCTGCAAGCGCCAGTTTTGAATGTGGGCGATGTGGATGTAACGCGTGATTTTCTCGATGTTGGCGATGTGGTTGCGGCGTATTTGCTGCTGCTTGAAAAAGGCCAAAGTGGGGAGGTTTACAACCTGTGTTCGGGGATGGAGCGGAAAGTTCGCGACGTGATCATGGAGATGGCGCACTTGGTGGGCGTAAAGGTGGTGCTTGAGCAAGATCCGGCCCGCTTGCGTCGTGCCGAGCAGCGCCGTGTTGTGGGCTGCGCCAGAAAATTACAAACCCAGACTGGGTGGAAACCTTGTGCTGCGTTTTCGCAGACGCTGCTCAGCGTCCTTAGTGATTGGGAGGGACGCGAACAAAACTGAATATCACGCTTGGTTAGGTTTGATTGGCGAGTCAAATCAAGGGCTGTTGATAGCTCTAAAAGAAGATGAAGAGACCGGGTGTAAACCTGGCGAAAACTTTCGGCCCTGCTCAGATTTGTCTCTGAGAGAAGTAAGAGAATAATAATGTATAAAAAAGCGCTTATTACAGGTTTAACCGGTCAAGACGGTGCGTACTTGGCCAAACTACTTCTAGATAAAGGCTATGAGGTCCATGGCCTTGTTGCCCGGCGTAGTACCGATACCCGCTGGCGCCTGCGTGAGCTTGGTGTTGGGTCACGTATCGTCTACCACGACGGCGACTTGGCTGATGCCTCTTCAGTGCAACGTGCAGTGCTTAAAGCACGCCCTGATGAGGTGTATAACCTCGGCGCGCAAAGCTTCGTTGGTAGCTCCTGGGATCAGCCGATCACCACAGGCATAGTGGATGGTTTGGGTGTTACCCACATACTTGAAGCCATACGTCAGTTCAGCCCTGAGACGCGTTTCTACCAGGCATCAACCAGCGAAATGTTCGGTTTGATCCAGGCTGAGCGTCAGGATGAGAGCACGCCATTTTATCCGCGCAGTCCTTACGGTGTTGCCAAGCTGTATGGCCACTGGATCACTGTGAACTACCGCGAAAGCTTTGCTTTACACGCTTCGAGCGGGATCTTGTTCAACCATGAATCGCCACTGCGCGGCATTGAGTTTGTTACCCGCAAAGTGACTGACGCTGTCGCACGCATTAAGCAGGGCAAGCAACGTGAGTTGCGCTTGGGCAATATCGACGCTCAGCGCGACTGGGGTTTTGCCGGTGACTATGTTGAAGCCATGTGGCTGATGTTGCAGCAGGACAAACCCGATGACTATGTCATCGCGACCGGCATTACCACGACGGTGCGCGAGATGTGTCGCATCGCGTTTTCATATGTGGAGCTGGATTATCAGGATCACGTCGTGATTGATCCTGAGTTCTTCCGCCCGGCAGAAGTCGAAGTCTTGCTGGGAAATCCAGCTAAAGCTGAGCGTGTACTCGGCTGGACGCCCAAGACCAATTTGGAAACCCTGATTCAATCGATGGTGGATGCTGATCTTAAGCGCGTAGCCAAGGAGTGATCTGATGATAGTTCCTGTAATTTTGTCCGGCGGTGCCGGAACACGCTTATGGCCAGTGTCGCGTGAAGGACAGCCTAAACCCTTCATGCTTATGCCAGATGGTGAGTCGTTGTTGGCCAAGACCTATCGCCGCGCCGCTGAGTTGACCGCCGATGGTGGTGAAGTGGTCACGGTGACCAACCGTGATTACTACTTTCAAAGTAAGGATCACTTTTTAACCGCCAATACTCGGCCGCGGCGCCCGCACTTTATTCTTGAACCGGTCGGGCGCAATACGGCACCTGCGATTGCCATTGCTGCGCTGACTTTGGCGCAAACCCATGGTGACGATGTGGTGATGGTCGTGATGCCTGCCGACCACCTGATCTGTGACGGCGCTGGTTTTGTTGCATCGGTGAAACATGCAGAGTCGCTTGCGTTAGAGGGGCACCTGGTTACGTTCGGTATTCCCCCTACCGCGCCTGAAACTGGTTTTGGCTATATCGAAACGGGTAGCGCACTGAACACGGATGGCGCCACAAAGGTGGCACGATTCGTCGAGAAACCAGATGCGAGCACCGCGCAAACCTATCTGGATAGTGGCAAGTTTCTCTGGAATTCCGGCATGTTTTGCTTCACCGCCGGCACTTTTATTGAGGAGCTAGAGCGTTATGCGCCGCAATTGCTCGAGCAAGTGCGTCAATGTGTGGAGCAAAGCCCTGCCCAGGATGTTCCGACACTGGTTCAGCGTGAACTGGACACTAAGACCTTTTCTGAAATGCCGGATATTTCCATCGATTACGCCTTGATGGAGGTCTCGGAGCGAGTGGCGGTGATACCGGCGACATTTGACTGGAGCGATATTGGCTCGTGGAACGCCATGAGCCAATTGGTCGAGCCAGATGCACATAATAACCGTGCAACTAGCAACGCCTTGTTTATCGATAGCCACAACAATTATGTGCAGAGCGACAGCCGTCTGGTGGCGACTGTTGGCCTTGATAACCTGATAGTGATTGATACCGATGACGCGTTGTTGGTAGCCCATGCTGACCGTGCTCAAGATGTCCGGCTTGTGGTCAAGCAGCTCAAGGATAACAACCACGATGCCTATCGTTTACACCGCACCGTAAGCCGGCCATGGGGCACATTTACTGTTCTCGAAGAAGGGCCGCGTTTCAAGATCAAGCGCATCGTGGTCAAGCCGGGTGCTTCCCTGTCGTTGCAAATGCATCACCACCGCAGCGAACACTGGATTGTGGTTAAGGGGATGGCCAAGGTCACCAACGGTGATGGCGCGCGTTTGGTTAACAGCGACCAATCAACTTACATCGCTGCTGGCCACAAGCATCGCTTGGAAAACCCAGGGGTGATTGAGTTGGTGATGATCGAAGTGCAGAGCGGCGAGTATCTTGGAGAAGATGACATCGTGCGCTTTGAAGATCAGTACGGCAGGGTGGTCTGATGGCTTTGGGTATGGCTCGCGCCGTTTGGAGTTATCGCGGTTTTGTTTTCGGCAGTGTCAAGCGGGAGTTCCAAACGCGCTATCAGAATTCACTTTTAGGCGCAGCCTGGGCCGTGCTTAACCCGCTGTCGATGATCATTGTTTACACGGTGATTTTTTCGCAGTTGATGAAAGCCCGGTTACCAGGTGTTGAGAACGGCTTGGCATATGGGATCTACCTGTGCGCGGGGATTCTCACCTGGGGCTTTTTTGCCGAGGTGATCGGGCGCAGCCAGTCAGTGTTTCTTGAGCATGCAAACCTGATCAAGAAACTCAGCTTCCCACGGATCTGTCTGCCGTTGATTGTGGTGCTCAATGCCGGGGTCAACTTTGCGATTATCTTTGCTTTGTTCCTTGGCTTTTTACTCGCCACGCAGAATTTCCCGGGCTGGGCTGTTCTAGCGGTAATCCCGGTATTGGTGATTCAGATCGTTTTCTCTGTAGGTCTTGGCATCATGCTGGGTGTGCTCAATGTGTTCTTTCGCGATGTGGGCCAGTTTGTCGGCATTTTTCTGCAGTTCTGGTTCTGGTTCACACCCATTGTGTACCCGGCATCAATCCTTCCTGATTGGGTCAAACCCTTGTTGAGTGTAAATCCGATGGCGCCATTGATTAGCGCTTACCAAGGCATCTTTGTGTATGGACGGTGGCCTGATTGGTCGTCGTTACTGCCAACATTTATCGTCGCCGGGGTTTTGTGCGTGTTGGCGATGCGCTTGTTTCGCAAGCGTTCGGGCGAAATGGTGGATGAACTCTAATGGGTAGCATTCAGGTCAGCCAACTGGGCAAAGCATACAAACAGTATCCATCACGCTGGGCACGTCTTGCAGAATGGTTTATCCCGTTTTCGGCGCCTAGACATCAACTCAAGTGGGTGCTTCAGGATCTGTCCTTCACGGTTAATCCAGGTGAGGCGCTGGGGATTATTGGTGTTAACGGTGCAGGTAAAAGCACCTTGTTGAAAATGATTACCGGGACTACGCAACCCAACGCTGGGCATATTCATTTGCAAGGGCGAGTCGCTGCTTTATTGGAACTCGGTATGGGTTTTCATCCGGATTTTAGTGGTCGGCAAAATGTATTTATGGCTGGGCAACTCTTGGGTCTGGGTGTGGATGAGTTGCATGAGTTGATGCCAGAGATTGAGGCATTCGCTGAAATTGGTGAATACATTGATCACCCGGTCCGCACCTATTCCAGTGGTATGCAAATGCGCTTGGCATTCAGCGTAGCCACTGCTCGCCGACCGGATGTATTGATTGTCGATGAAGCATTATCGGTGGGTGATGCGTATTTTCAGCATAAAAGCTTTGCGCGAATTCGTGAGTTCCGTAAGGCTGGCACTACTTTACTGATCGTGTCGCACGACCGTCAGGCAATACAGAATCTGTGTGATCGTGCAATTTTGCTGGCAAATGGCAAGCTGGCACTTGAAGGCTCGCCTGAAGAGGTGATGGATTTTTACAGTGCGATGCTTGCTGAGAAAGAGCAGCAAACCGTTCGCCAAGAGCGTCTTCAAAGCGGGCAAGTCAGAACCATCTCCGGCACCGGTGAAGCAGGCTTTGCCGATATCGCCTTGATCAATGATCAGGGCCAGCGGGTGGAAGTCATTTCTGTCGGGGCCATGGTTACCCTTGAAGTTACCGTAGATGTGCGGGCTGATGTGCCGAGACTGATTCTGGGCTTTATGATTAAAGACCGCATGGGGCAAGCCATGTATGGCATCAACACCCATCGTCTTAATCAGCCTGTAGAAAACCTGAAAGCCGGTGAGCAAGTGGTTTATCGCTTCAAGTTTCCTGCGCGCCTGGGTAAGGGCAATTATTCAATCGCCCTGTCATTGTCTCGCTTCGATTCTCACCTCGACACTAACTATGAGTGGCGTGATTTCGCGCTGGTGTTCCATGTGATCAACATCAAACAGGCGGATTTTGTTGGCTGTGCCTGGTTGGATTCTGATGTATCTATCGAACGCAGCGAAGCTGGCGTTGCGACTTCTGTCGAGGGTTAAGGATGACTATGCGACTTTTGGTTGAATGTACTTATGTATTTGAACACCCGAACGACAACTCGGGTATTCAGCGTGTTGTGCGCAACGTGATCAAACAGTTGGCTGAAATTAACGCTTCTGTTGAGTGCATTCCGGTGATGATGCAGGCCGGTGAAGTGCATCAAGTACTGAGTCTGGCGCCGTTACCCACTCAAAAACTGTCATGGACACATAAGCTTCGGGTCAAGCTTGAGCATTGGCGTAATCGCTTCTGGTATTTGCATGCACGGGTCGAGCGCCATGCGCCTCTGCGTTATTCACATGCATTGCGTCGAGTCTTCTATGTACTCTGCCGGTTGGCCGGGCTGGGTTTCAGTATTCCTATCCGTCTGCTTGATCGCTTCACCGATGACACGCCTGCACCAGAGCGTGCGGTGGTTTTGGAGTGTCGCAAGGGCGATCAGTTATTGCTGCTCGACTCATCGTGGCATGCCGATTTCTTCCCGCTGGCTGAGCGTTTGAAGCGTGAGGGTGTAGGTATCATTTCGGTAGTCTATGACCTGATCCCGCTCACGCACCCGCAGTTTTGTGATGCCGGGTTGGTGAAAGTCTTTGATCGCTGGTTTGACTGGATTGCGCAAACCGCCGATGGTTATATCGCAATCTCTTCGACCATCAGTAAGCAGGTTCAGGCTGAGGTAACTCGCAGAATTGGTGACGCCCGCGCCGACAGCCGTTGGTTTGACCATTTTCATCTGGGCTCTGAACTTGACCTGGTTGTCGCTAATAAAAAGCTTGAGAGCAAACTGCTCAAACTATTCGACGGCGATGCCCCTGTTTACTTAATGGTCAGCACAATCGAGCCGCGTAAGAATCACGCCTACCTGCTTGATGCATTTGAACGGCTCTGGCAAAAAGACTCGCCTGCCTGCCTGTGCATCATCGGTAAGGTTGGCTGGAAGTGTGATGCGTTAATCGAGCGCATTGAGTCGCACCCTGAGTTAAACCAGCGTTTATTCATGTTTAACGATCTTGACGATGCCGGGCTCGAATACGCCTATAACCATTCGCGGGCGCTGGTGTTCCCTTCATACGTTGAGGGCTTTGGTTTGCCATTGGTTGAAGCAATGCAACGAGGCTTGCCTGCCATGGCGAGTGCTATTCCAGTGTTTGAGGAAATTGGTGGTGGTTACATGGCTTACTTCGAACTTGATCGCCCCGAGTCTCTTGTTGAATTAGTCGAGACCTTCGAGCAAACGGGCCGCTTTCCAGCTGCTCAGGATTTGCAGCAATGGTCTTGGTTGAGCTGGAATGACTCAACTCGCCAACTTATTGAACGCACCGCGGCTCATGTTATTCGGGCGAATTCGAGCGACACTTCACTGGATGAGTTTGATGCCAAAACGCATAGCGCTTAACGCTAGCATTTTGCGCGCGCCACGGACTGGCATAGGTCAGTATTTGGCCGAGCTTGCCAATGCGTTAGCCAAGCAAGATGACCTGCAGCTGCAGTTCTTTAATGGTTTGAATTGGAACCAGCAATTACCCGATACGGCTATGCCCGGGTATTCACGGTTGAGCGCGTTGATCAAGCGCTGGGTCCCGGCTGCCTATCCGTTGCGCAGAGCATTGGAGCAGCAGCGTTTTACCCAAGGTTTGCGCAAGCAGCCTGCTGGCTTATATCACGACCCCAGTCTCTGTCCGTTCGAGTTTGATGGTCCCATGGTGATGACGTTGCATGATCTCGCGCACGTGCATCACCCGGAAACACAACCGGCAGATCGAATTGCTGAGATAGACCGCCATGCAGCAAAAGCGGTGCAGCGCGCGACACGAGTTATGGTCGACTCCGAGTACATCGCCGCTGAAGCCGCACACTATTACGGGTTTGCTAAGGATAAGTTTGTGGTCGCCCCGCTGGGCTGTGCTGAGCGCTTCCAGCCTAGGGAACCTGAGGATTTACGTGAGCCCCTGCAACAGTTTGGATTAGTACCTGGGCAGTACCTGCTGTGTGTTGGCACGCTGGAGCCACGTAAAAACTTACAACTGGCACTGAATGCCCATCAACGCTTATCTGAGTCGCTACGCAGGCAATATCCCCTGGTGATCGTTGGCATGGCCGGTTGGCTGCCTGAAAGCTACTCGCAACAATTGCAGCAGGCACTCGCCGCTGGCTTTGCCCGGGTGCTGGGTTATCAGCCGGATGCCCTGCTTGCGCAAATTGTCTCGGGCGCGCGGCTGTTGATATTCCCTTCACTGTACGAAGGTTTCGGGTTGCCTGTGCTGGAGGCGATGAGCAGTGGTGTGCCTGTTGTGCTCAGCCGTCGGGCTTCACTGCCAGAGGTTGCAGGCGGTGCCGGAAGCTACATTGATGTGGACGATGATATGGGGTGTGCGCAAGTGATTACTCAACTGCTTGAGGATCAGCAGCTTTGGCAGGCCAAGCGTGCGGCAGGCCTAACCCGCGCCCAACAGTTTTCTTGGCAGCGCTGCGCAGCAGTTACTGCTGATGTATATCGACAGGTAATGGTGAGCTAATGCGTGTATTGCACTTTTATAAGGCCTACCTGCCTGAGTCTATGGGTGGTATTGAACAGGTTATCTATCAACTCTGCCAAGGTAGCGCTGCGCAAGGGATTGATAGCCATGTACTCACGCTCAGCGCCGAAGATGGGGCCAAGGATTTCGCATTAGGTTCGCATCAGGTACACCGTGCAAATCTGGACTTTTATCTGGCTTCCACGGGCTTTTCCTATAGCGCGTTTAAGCGTTTCCGTGAGCTGGCCGCCGAAGCAGACATTATTAACTATCACTTTCCATGGCCCTTCATGGATGTAGTGCACTTTGCCTCTTCGGTGAAAAAACCAACGGTGGTGACTTATCACTCCGACATTGTTCGTCAGCAAAGGTTACTGCAACTGTATAAGCCGGTCATGAACCGCTTTCTTGGCAGTGTCGATAGGATAATTGCGGCGTCGCCCAATTACATGCACACCAGTGAAGTGCTGACGCGCTTCGCAAGCAAGACCCGTGTGATTCCTTATGGGCTCGATAAAACAACTTATCCGGTACCTGACGCTGAGCGTTTAAGTCATTGGCAGCAGCAATTTGGTTCGCGATTTTTCCTGTTTGTTGGGGTTATGCGTTACTACAAGGGGCTGCATATTCTGCTGGATGCCTTGCAGGGTACGAGTTACCCGGTGGTTATTCTAGGCGCTGGCCCGCTGGAGCTGGAGCTTCGTGCACAGGCTCAGCGGCTTGGCTTGAGCCATGTGCACTTTGTTGGCCGCTTGGGCGATGAGGATAAGGTCGCCTTGCTGCAGTTATGCAGTGCGATTGTATTTCCGTCGCACCTACGCTCTGAAGCTTTTGGTATTTCTTTGCTTGAGGGCGCCATGTATGGCAAACCGATGATCTCCAGTGAAATCGGCACGGGTACCAGTTATATCAACATTCATGGCGAGACAGGCTTGGTGGTTCCACCCAGTAATCCTCAGGCCTTCCGTGAGGCAATGCGTGTGCTTTGGGATGACCCTGAGCTTGCTGCGCAAATGGGTGTTCGCGCACAGGAGCGGTATAAGCGAGTGTTTTCTGCTCAGCGCATGTGCGAGCAAACCGCTGCGCTATATCAAGAGCTGCTTGATGCCCCTCACCAGCGAGCCGAGCCCTGTGCTTGAGTGATAATTTAAGTCACGCCAAGGGGCCAATCACGTTTCACCAGCCAATAAAAAACCGCCAAGCTCACGCGTTGGCGGTTTTTTATTGGGGCTGAAGTTAGCGCCAGAAAGGCTTATTCAGCTCTGAGTAACGCTGGCTTTCCGTGATACCGGCGTCAGCCAGAAGGCGCGCATCAAGTCGGGCCAGTTGACGACGGCTGACGATGCGGCGCTGCCACAGCATTACGGTGGCAAATATATTCAGTGCAAGACTGCTGGTAACAGGAGTCGATTTGGTTTCAAACGACAAGTCGGAACTGAGGGTACGTTCCATGGTGGCATCCTTCCGCTTGTGGCGGTGTGAGAGAGTGTTTTGCTTGGTACTAATGATGCGGTTTTTGCAAATAACGCAGTAGTCACAGCTGATAGAAATTCTTGCGTTAATAGATAGGATGCTTTGTAACTGTTTCTATGGTTTTTGACAAAACTGTACTGCACATAAGTTATTTGGCCGAATAAAATGAGTTTTGGCAGTTAATTATGCTGCAATGTGTATGTTTTGCAGGTTAAGTGCTCAGGTACAGTTGTAAATTGATTGGAATTTATAACTGACCTGTTTTTCAGGTTATAAGGATATTCAGACCTGTTCTAGCTTATCTGTACTGGTGGCCAGGTTTGGCTAAGGAGTACAGCTATACGCCTTGACCTTCACCGCTCAGCGCTGCTGGCTCAGCAGGTTTCGAGGGTGGGCAGATCTTTGTCTAGTCAGGCAAATGCGCATGCCACGCTAAAAGTTAGCGGGTAGCTGTAATGGCTCGGCTTTGTCAGCGTCTTTATTTGCAGGTGCCCGATGTGTTCCCGGCTGGATCGACTGCCAAGTGCACTCAGGCAAGGTAAGAAAAGCAAATTAAGGAACAGTCGTGAATACTATCGCTAAGTTTACTGGCGCTGCTTTAATCGCGTCGTGTACTGCGCTATCGGTGCAGGCTGATGACAAGTTTTCAACGCAGGTTGACGCCACGGGCACAATTAGCCTGCCTAAGGATTTTCGCGCAACGATGTCGCATCTGGGTTCTTGGTTTGTGCCTAGCGGCGAAGCCAGTGGCTTTCATGATGTTTATCTGGATTCAGACGCCGTCACCGCTTTTCGTAAGACCGGCAAATTCCCGGATGGCGCGGTTATGGTCAAAGAGTTGCGTCACGCCAACGTGGGCAATTACACCACCGGTGCAGGCGTTAACCACGCGGGCGATATCAAGCAAACCTTCGTCATGGTCAAAGACAGTACCAACCGCTTTGCCGGGAAAAATCCTGCGTGGGGCGACGGCTGGGGTTGGGCGCTGTTTAAACCTGACAGTGCGGGTAAGAGCGTGGTTACCGATTACAGGGTTGACTGCTTAGGCTGCCACGCACCGGCCAAAGCTAAAGACTGGATATACACTGAAGGCTATCCAACGTTGAGTGCTAAATAAGCCTTTGATGGACTGCGGCTAACGGCCAGCAGGCGCAATTAAAAAGGCCCAGCTTGAAACCAAGCTGGGCCTGTTTATGCCTCTGAATAAGCCTTTAGTGCTTACTCAACTGCCTTGACCATGTCTTCAATGACTTTCTTGGCATCGCCAAATACCATCATGGTTTTGTCGAGATAGAACAGTTCATTGTCGAGACCGGCATAGCCGCTGGCCATCGAGCGCTTGTTGACGATGACGGTCTTGGCTTTGTAAGCCTCAAGAATCGGCATGCCCGCAATCGGCGACTTTGGATCGTTCTTGGCCGCAGGGTTGACCACGTCGTTGGCGCCCAGCACCAATACCACGTCGGTCTGGCCGAACTCGGAGTTGATGTCTTCCATTTCGAACACTTGCTCGTAAGGCACTTCTGCCTCAGCCAGCAATACGTTCATGTGCCCAGGCATACGACCGGCAACCGGGTGGATTGCGTACTTAACGGTGACGCCGCGATGGGTCAGCTTTTCAGCCAGTTCCATCAGCGCATGTTGCGCGCGGGCAACTGCCAGGCCGTAACCCGGCACGATCACAACGGTGTCGGCGTTGGTCAGCAAGAAGGCGGCATCGTCGCTTGAGCCTGACTTAACCGGCCGCTGTTCTTTGCTGCCAGTTGCAGGGCCCGCGTCCGCTTCGGCGCCGAAGCCACCGAGGATCACGTTGAAGAACGAGCGGTTCATTGCCTTACACATGATGTAAGACAGAATCGCGCCGCTTGAGCCGACCAGGGAACCGGCAATAATCAGCATCGAGTTGTTCAGCGAGAAACCGATACCGGCTGCCGCCCAACCTGAATAGCTATTGAGCATCGACACCACAACTGGCATGTCTGCACCGCCAATCGGGATGATGATCAATACGCCGATGATGAACGCCAGAATCAGCAGCAGAACGAAAGCAGTCAAGCTGCCGGTAAAGGTGAAGTACAGGCCCAACACCAGGATTGCGATGCCAACAATAAGGTTGATCTTGTGCTGGCCGCTGAACGATACCGGTGCGCCTTGGAACAGGCGGAACTTGTACTTGCCTGACAGCTTGCCGAAGGCGATCACCGAGCCCGAGAAGGTCACGGCGCCAATGGCTGCACCGAGGAACAACTCCAGGCGGTTGCCAGCAGGAATGGCGTCGCCCAATGCCGCAACAATACCCAGTGATTGCGGTTCGACTACTGCCGCAATGGCAATGAACACTGCAGCCAGACCAATCATGCTGTGCATGAAGGCAACCAGCTCAGGCATCTTGGTCATTTCAACGCGCTTGGCCATGATCGAGCCGGCCGTGCCGCCCACCAGTAAGCCGAGGATCACGTAGCCAATGCCGGGTGAGTCAGCTTCGGCGCTGAGCTTATACATCAGGCCAACGGTGGTGATGACAGCCAGACCCATACCGATCATGCCGAACAGATTGCCGCGGCGTGAGGTGGTCGGATGTGACAGGCCTTTAAGTGCCTGAATGAAACAGACCGAGGCGATCAAGTAGAGAACAGTGATTAAATTCATGCTCATGATCAGTGCTTCTCCGTCGGCGCGGCAGCTTTAGGCGCCTTCTTCTTGAACATTTCGAGCATGCGTCGGGTGACTAAAAAGCCGCCGAATACATTCACCGCCGCCAAGGCGACGGCCATCGTGCCCATAAACTTGCCAAACGGGGTTACGGTCAATGCGGCAGCCAGCATGGCGCCGACAATTACGATTGCCGAAATAGCGTTGGTCACGGCCATCAACGGCGTGTGCAGCGCCGGGGTGACGTTCCAGACCACGTGGTAGCCGACATAAATAGCCAGCACAAAGATGATCAGGTTGTAGATACCGTCGGAAATTTCCATGTCTCTACTCCTTTAGCCGTTGCTGCGTACGATCTCACCGTCGCGGCACATCAGGCATGCGGCGACGATATCGTCTTCGAGGTTGACGTTGAACTGGCCGTCCTTGTCGAGGACCAGTTTGAGGAAGTCGAGCAGGTTGCGGGCATACAGTGCCGAGGCATCCGCGGGTACCAATGCCGCCAGGTTGCTATGGCCGACGATAGTCACGCCGTGCTTGACCACCACTTGCTCAGCTTCGGTCAGCGGGCAGTTGCCACCCTGAGCTGCTGCGAGGTCGATGATCACCGAGCCCGGTTTCATCTCTTGTACGGTCGCTTCATGCAGCAAGGTGGGTGCCTTGCGGCCTGGAATCAGTGCTGTGGTAATTACGATGTCGGCCTGCTTGGCGCGCTCGTGTACCGCTTTTGCCTGACGCTCCATCCACGAGGCTGGCATTGGTCGGGCGTAACCGCCAACACCTTGTGCAGCATCGCGCTCTTCATCGGTTTCGAACGGCACATCCACGAACTTGCCGCCCAGCGACTCGATTTGCTCTTTAACTGCAGGGCGCACATCCGATGCTTCAATCACCGCACCCAGGCGCTTGGCTGTTGCGATGGCCTGCAAGCCCGCAACACCTGCGCCGAGAACGAGAATCCGCGCAGCCTTAACGGTACCGGCAGCGGTCATCAGCATCGGCATAAAGCGTGGGTAATGATGGGCGGCCAGCAACACGGCTTTATAACCGGCAATGTTGGCTTGTGATGAAAGCACATCGAGGCTTTGCGCGCGTGAGGTGCGCGGCGCCGCTTCGAGGGCAAAGGCGGTAATGCCGCGAGCATTGATCAGTGCGATGGTTTCGTTGCTGAACGGGTTGAGCATGCCAACCAGAACGGCACCGGATTTCATTAGCGCAAGTTCAGCTTCAGATGGGGCGACCACTTTCAGTACAAGTTCAGCGCCAAAGGCATCGCTATCGCTGCCAATGGTTGCGCCTGCAGCTTCATAAGCTGAATCAGTCACGCTGGCACTAATGCCCGCGCCACTTTGCACTGTTACCTGATGGCCTTGGCCAATCAGTTTCTTAATGGTCTCGGGAGTCGCAGCTACGCGCGTCTCTCCGGCATGGGTTTCGAGAGGAACACCGATGTGCACTTCAAATCTCCTGCGTGATCTTTTTTTGTGAACCCAGACGCTACGTTGGCATGTGGGCGAGGGGAGGATCAGCACAATCCCGCTTACGCATGGTTCTAAGTATTGAGCGGGGTCGGCATTTTGCAGGTGAAGCGCGGCCCCTTCAAGACGTTCTGAAGTAAAACATTGCAGTAACTACAGGTCATCCAGTGACTATTGGTTCATGGCAAGCAGTCAAGGCCTTGTGTTTAGCGGCTTTGTGGCAATTTATAGGCAGCTTTCAGGATTCAGAGGTCGGCTAAATAATTTGCGATTCAGCAGATCAATGGTTATCAGTGTAATTACAGTCCGCAGCCCTGAACTAGCGCGTTAGCGACCTCTACTGTGCAAAAAACGCAACACTTTGGGGGTTACGCTTCGATGCGATCTGTAGCCATTATTAATGTTGACTACGGGGTCAACTTGCCAGTGCTGCACGCTGATTTTAAAGGCTTTGGCTTGATGTGAGTAGGCTAGCGAAGCTGATGGAATGACGATAATCGTTCGGTTGCTGTCATTTATTCCAGTCCACATCGTTGCGCGTACTCTTGTGTTTGCTCAATCAGCCAGTCACGCAGAGCCTGTAGGGCGGCGGATTCGGCCTTGCGCTCGGGGATGATCAGATAATACGCCTTGTCACTTGGGTAGCTGTGTGGGGACGCGATGACCAAGCGACCTTCGCTCAACTCGCGCTCAATCAGGAAGGGCGGTATGAGCGCGATGCCCATCTCATGGATAGCCGCTTGTGCAAGCATCGAAAAAAGCTCGTAGCGAGGCCCGCTCAAGTCGCGGGCCACTGTTATGCCTTGGGCGTTGAACCATTGTCGCCAGCCATAGGGGCGGGTGGTTTGTTGGAGCAGTGGCAGGTTCGCCAGTTCATCGGCAGCCAACTCTGAGCGGCTGTTAAGTAGCGTCGGGCTGCAGACGGGCATCGAGTTTTCACGCATCAGTCGATAGGACGCGGTGCCGGACCAATCACCATCGCCAAAATAGATCGCTGCATCGAAGTCGGTATCGGCAAACAAGAATGGTCGCGTGCGGTTTGTCAGATTGACCGTCACTTGTGGGTGCAGGCGCTGAAAATCTTTGAGTCGTGGCAATAGCCACTGAGTGCCAAATGTTGGCACAACGGCCAGCTCAATCGTCATCGCGCCTTGCTGGCCAATCACCGCCAGCGTATCGCGCTCGACAGCATCCAGCTGGCTGGCTACGCGACGTGAGTAGGATGCGCCAGCCTCGGTTAGTACAACCCCGCGTCTTGAGCGGCGAAACAGCTCGACGTTAAGAAATTCCTCAAGCCCAGCAATCTGCCGACAGATTGCGCTCTGTGTCAGTGCCAGCTCTTGCGCGGCTTTGGTAAAGCTCTGATGGCGTGCGGCTGATTCAAAGGCGATCAGTGCAGCGGTGCTGGGGATTTTTCGGCGCATGGTCGGCTATCCGGTGGTGATCAGGTCTGGGCATTTATCGGGGCGTATGCCTTGGAAATATGCCAGAAAGTTATTCTGTGCAGTGCGGGCCCGGTTTGATTTTTGCCGCATTACTACTAATTCAGCTTACTCGTAGCCTGCATCAGTGTGCTGAGTGATGGATTTACGAAGTGAGTATTATGCACAGGTTAGTGCTAAATACTCGTTTGTCTCCTGTGCTTAGCGCGTCTAGGATCAATCCACACGATCATTTGTGGAGCGCTTTGAGGCTCCCGTGCTGAACAGAGGATTACCCGATGGCCAAGGCAAGCTTTAATTGGATTGACCCCCTTCTGCTGGACCAGCAGCTCACCGAAGAAGAGCGCATGGTGCGTGATAGCGCCCAGCAGTTTGCCAATGACAAGCTTGCGCCGCGGGTGCTTGAGGCTTTTCGTAATGAGCAAACCGACCCGGCTATTTTTCGCGAAATGGGTGCCACTGGGTTGCTCGGTGCCACTATTCCCGAAGCCTACGGTGGCAGTGGCCTGAATTATGTGAGTTATGGCTTGATAGCACGTGAAGTTGAGCGAATTGACTCAGGTTATCGGTCAATGATGAGTGTGCAGTCTTCCTTGGTAATGGTGCCGATTTACGAGTTTGGTAATGAGCAAACCCGGCAAAAATATTTGCCTAAGCTGGCCAGTGGCGAATACATCGGTTGCTTTGGTCTGACCGAGCCCAATCATGGCTCTGACCCAGGCGCTATGATCAGTCGTGCGCGCGCTGTCGACGGTGGTTATCGTCTGACGGGTAGCAAAATGTGGATTACCAACAGCCCGATTGCCGATGTTTTTGTGGTGTGGGCCAAAGACGATGCGGGCGAGATTCGCGGTTTTGTTTTGGAGAAAGGTTGGGAAGGTCTGAGCACTCCAGCGATTCACGGCAAGGTCGGCTTGCGTGCCTCGATTACTGGCGAGATCGTGATGGACAATGTGTTCGTGCCTGAAGTTAACGCTTTTCCGGATGTGCGCGGCCTTAAAGGTCCGTTCACGTGCCTTAATTCCGCACGGTATGGCATCAGTTGGGGCGCCTTGGGTGCGGCTGAGTTTTGCTGGCACACCGCTCGCCAGTACACGCTGGACCGCCATCAATTCGGCCGCCCGCTGGCTGCAACGCAGTTGGTGCAGAAGAAGCTCGCCGATATGCAGACTGAAATCACCCTGGCGCTGCAAGGTTGCCTGCGGCTGGGACGCATGAAGGATGAAGGCACTGCCGCTGTCGAGATTACCTCGATCATGAAACGCAATAGCTGCGGTAAATCGCTGGAGATCGCACGCATGGCGCGTGACATGCTTGGTGGCAACGGCATCAGTGATGAATTTGGCGTGGCTCGTCATCTGGTCAATCTGGAAGTGGTCAACACCTACGAAGGGACGCACGATGTGCATGCGCTGATTCTTGGGCGAGCGCAAACCGGTATTCAGGCGTTCTTCTGATTGGTGACAGGAGGGCGGCTGCCAAGGCTTCGCCCTCTATTTAATCCTTACTTCTGTTATGCCTCGTCTCAATTACGGAGTCTGAAATGTCCGGTGCTCTGTCGCATTTACGTGTTCTCGACCTATCTCGTGTATTGGCGGGGCCTTGGGCGGGGCAAATTCTCGCTGATCTCGGTGCCGAGGTGATTAAGATCGAGCGCCCTGGCGTGGGGGACGATACGCGTCATTGGGGGCCGCCGTTCTTGCAGGATAGCGCCGGGCAAAACACCTCTGAGGCGGCTTACTACCTCAGTGCTAATCGCAACAAGCAATCAGTCACCATCGACTTTACCCAGCCGCGCGGCCAGCAATTGATCCGCGAATTGGTAGCCGAGTCGGATATTCTGATTGAGAACTTCAAGGTCGGTGGTTTGGCGGCTTACGGTCTCGATTATGCGAGCCTGAAAGCGCTTAATCCGCGATTGATTTATTGCTCTATCACCGGCTTTGGCCAGACGGGGCCTTATGCCAAGCGTGCGGGCTATGATTTTATGATTCAGGGGTTGGGCGGGCTGATGAGCCTGACCGGGCGCCCAGAGGGTCAGGCTGGTGCTGGGCCAGTAAAGGTTGGGGTGGCGCTGACGGATATTCTTACCGGGCTGTATTCCACCTCAGCAATTTTAGCCGCGCTAGCCAGTCGTGGTGAGACCGGCAAAGGCCAACACATCGACATGGCGCTGTTGGATGTGCAGGTGGCATGCCTCGCCAATCAAGCGATGAACTACCTTGCTACCGGAACGTCGCCGAAGCGCTTGGGCAATGCTCATCCTAATATTGTGCCGTACCAGGATTTCCCTACGGCCGATGGCGACTTTATTCTGACGGTGGGCAACGATGGACAGTTCAGGAAGTTCTGTCAGGTCGCCGGGAAGGCTGAATGGGCGGATGATCCGCGCTTCGCAACCAATCAGTCCAGAGTCGCGCACCGAGCTGAATTGATCCCATTAATACGTCAGGTCACAGTGTTTAAAACAACTAAGCAGTGGGTGACGGATTTAGAGGGCGTTGGTGTGCCATGTGGCCCGATCAACGATGTTCAGCAGGTGTTTGCTGATCCTCAGGTTGTTGCGCGAGGATTGCAAATTGAGATGCCGCACGTGCTTGCGGGCTCTGTGCCGCAGGTCGCCAGCCCGATAAGGTTGTCCGAGACCCCCGTGCAGTATCGTAATGCCCCGCCTCTGTTGGGCGAGCATACTGAGCAGGTGTTGCAAAGCTGGTTGGGCCTGAGTGCTGCAGATCTGGCCGGCCTACGTGATGATGGAGTGCTTTAAGCAAGATTGATGAAGCGCGGAGGGGCAACAGGCCATCATTCAGCTAAACTCCGTCCTAGCTGAAAAGTGATGCCAAGATAATGGCGCCGTTTTTTTGCGAGAATCCTTGGACAACGAATTTATAATTTAATTTCACGCCTTCTGATATAACGCCTAACCTTACCCCTTTTTGGTTGACGGACAATTCCTACAGGGCTGTAGATGATTAGATTTTGTTGTATTCGATCTGCTGTAATCTTGACCGTCTCATTCTTTTCATCACTGCTTCGCTCGACACTTACTCTGATTAGTCAGCTTCGCCATCTGTTGATGTGTTTTTGCTTGCTACTTTCAGGTGTCACATCGGCTCAGCAGCCAGCGCCTAAGAGTGTGGCTTTCTGGTATGCAGCTTCACCACCATTGGCCGAGCTTGCTCAGTTCGACTGGAGTGTGGTCGAGCCTGTTCATCTGTCCCACGACGATGTTAACTATCTGCGTGCCCAAGGCTCCCAACCTTTTGCCTATCTATCCGTGGGCGAATTCGATGGCGATCTTAAGCAGCTGCAAAATCAAAGTTTGCAAGCCGGGGCCAGCCCAACGCGCAACGACGCATGGCAGAGTCAGGTTATGCGACTCAGCTCAGACGTTTGGCGTAATCATTTATTGCAACGAGCCAAAGCGCTCAAGGCCCAAGGCTACAGCGGGCTGTTTCTCGACACGCTAGACAGTTTTCAGTTGCTACCTAAAGACCAGCAAGAGGCTGAACGTGTTGCCCTGCGCGACTTCCTCAAACAACTGGCAAAGCAAGAGCCTGATCTCAAACTGTTCTTTAACCGTGGCTTTGAAGTCCTTCCCGAGTTGCCAGGTGTCGCGGCTGCCGTGGCTGTTGAGTCAATCCATGCGGGTTGGAATCCATCCAGGCGCAGCTATCGTGAAGTGCCCGCCAGTGACCGTGAGTGGCTTGAAGACCATCTAAAGCCGTTACGCGAACAGGGTATTCCATTAGTTGCCATTGATTATCTACCTGCCGAACGCCGTGTTGAGGCGCGCGAACTAGCTAAGCAATTGCAACGCGAAGGCTTTATCCCTTTTGTAACCATGCCCGATCTAAACTATTTGGGCATCAGCTCCATTGAAGTAAAGCCACGCAGAATCGCGCTGATATATGACCTGCGTGAAGGTGCGTTGTATCAGTCAACTGGCTTCAATGTGCTCGGTGGCTTGCTTGAATACCTGGGGTATCGAGTCGACTATTTCGCCGCTGATGAACTGCCGGATATCCCCGCAGCGGGTCTCTATGCTGGGGTTATTACATGGATGAACACTGGGTCGCCGGTGCAGGCCAGCGTATTCAACAAGTGGATCGCTCAGCGCCTTGATGAGCAGGTGCCGCTGGCGCTTTTCCAGGGACTGCCAATTTCAGATCCACAGCTTTTGCAACGTCTTGGCTTGCAATCAAGCACTGTCGATCTCAGTAAAAACGCCGAGTTGGTCAGTTATGACAAAACCTTGTTGGGCAGCTTTGAAGGGCCTGTCAAAATGCGTACGCGTGAATTCACGGCTGTGACTGCGTTGGCGAATGGCCCCACGCCTGCGCTGACCGTCAGTGATAACGGCGAGTTGTACACGCCTGTCGCGTTGGGCGATTGGGGGGGCGTAGCGCTCAGCCCGTTCGTGCTTGAGGCCACTCCCGATCAAAAGCGCTGGATTGTGGATCCTTTTGTCTTTCTGCAGCGCACATTGAAGCTAGAACCCATGCCGCGCCCGGATGTAACCACTGAGAATGGTCGACGTGTAGCGACTGTACATATCGATGGCGATGGTTTTGTTTCGCGTGCCGAAGTGCCGGGCAGTCCTTATGCCGGTGAAGAAGTTCTCCAAAGCTTTATCAAACCGCATGATTTCCTGACTTCAGTTTCCGTCATTGAAGGTGAGGTTGGGCCCAAGGGCATGTACCCGCATCTCTCGGCCGAACTTGAGCCGATTGCGCGCAAGATTTTTGCTGAAGACAAAGTTGAAGTGGCCACCCACACGTTCAGTCATCCATTTTTCTGGCGCCCGGATGATGCACTTAAGGGTGAGGGATTTGACCCCGAGTACGGTCTGATGATGAAGATCCCGGGGTACAAGGAAATTGACTTCAAACGAGAAATTAACGGCTCCACGGATTACATCAACCAGCGCCTGACTACACCGCAAAAGCCAGTAAAAATGGTTTTTTGGTCTGGTGATGCGATCCCGGATGCAGCCACCATCAAGCTGGCTTACGACAAAGGCTTGACCAACGTTAATGGCGGTAACACTGCACTGACCAATGCCTTTCCTTCACTGACCAACCTTTACCCGTTGATTAAACCCAGCGCCGGGGGCATTCAGTATTACGCGCCAGTGATCAACGAAAACGTATACACCAATCTCTGGCATGGCCCGTACTACGGGTTCCGTGATGTGATGCAGACGTTTGCCTTAACCGACAAGCCAAGGCGCTTGCGCGGGTTGCACCTGTATTACCATTTCTACTCCGGAACCAAGCAGGCCTCGATCAAGGTCATGGGCGAGATATATCGCTCGATGCATGCGGAGCATCCAATGTCCTTGTGGATGAGTGATTACATTCCGCGTATGCATGGCCTGTATCAAACCAGCATGGCTCAGCTCAGTGATGGCAGCTGGCAATTTCGCGGGTTGGACAAGTTACGCACCGTGCGTATTGAACCTGCAATGGGGTGGCCTGACTTAAGTCGTTCCAAAGGTGTTGCCGGTGTGAGGGATTTGCCGCAAGGCCGCTATGTGCATTTCAGCACGGAGTTCCCGGTTTTGGCGCTGCGTAAGACGCGTGACCCGCGTCCGGCGCTTGAAGAGGCCAATATCCCGCTGACCGGTTGGGAGTATCAAGATGATAAGACGGTGCGGGTGTCATTTTCCGGGCAATTTCCTTTGCAGTTCAGTGTCCGTGCTAATTCGGCTTGCACACTTGAAGTCGCGGGTAAGCGTTATGTAGCCAAGGCTGTAAAGGGTCTATGGCAATTTAAGATTGATAAAGCACAGGTGAATGATGTGCAGCTCACCTGTCGTTAAGAAAACCCGCTTACTTAGCCCCTGGACTCTACTGCTAATAGCCATTTTGGTCGGGGTGTTATTGGTTGTCAGTTTCTCGGGCAAGGACGCGCTCTTTCCGGACGATAACAAGCCGGATGCCGTTTCGGTCAACTACGCAGAGCTATTGCTCAAGGCCGATCCAGATAACCAGGAGTTGCGTGAGCAACTGATCGGGCAACTGATTGAGTTGGGCAGCTACGACGCTGCGCGCCGTCATATCAGTGAGCTCCCGGTTACCGCTTCTAATCTGGCTGGTTTTTTCGAGCTGGAACTGGATACCTTAGAGGCGCTGGCCAAGGTTGATGGCATTGACGCTGCCACCAATGCTGCACTGGTGGCGCGAATTCAGGCTTTGCCGCGCGCTGACCTTACCGTTGAGCAACTTAAGCGCCAAGCGCGTTATGCCTTGGCGCTAGGGGCTCCGGCCGTGGCTGCGCCAATCTATGAAACGTTGGCTGTGCGTGACCCTGAACAAAAAGCCGAATGGTTAGGGCAAGCGGCTAAGTGGTTCATGGCGGGCTCCGAGCCTGCGCGCGCGGCGGATGTTTATAAGCAGCTGCTTGCGGATGAAAAAAACCCTGAAAAGCACCTCGACCTGATCTATCAGACGGTGCGTGCCCTGCGCGGCGGCGGCCAAGAAAGCGCCGCAGCCATCTTTCTTAGTGAGCACATGGCGGCATTAAGTGGCCAGGACGCCGAGCTGCTGCATGAGGGGCTTCAGGCGGCTTTGGGTAGCAATCGTTATGATCTGGCAGTGCAGTTTGTCCGTGCGTGGCGTGATCAGCAGCCGAACGACATGCGAGCGATCCAGGCTGAGTTTGATTTATGTATGGCGTCGGGTGATATCGAGGCTGCATGGCCTCTGGGCCAAATGCTGGTCGATCATGATCTGGATAATCCAGAGCTTCTCACAACCATGGGCAAACTGGGCGAGTGGATTGAGCAGCCTATAGATGCATTGGACTACTGGGAGCGCTTGCTCGCACTGAGTGAAGACCCAGCAATTCGTGAGCATACGTGGCGCTTGGCTGCTCAGTTGTTCGAATTTGACCGAGCCATTCCTTTGCTAACTGAACTGAGTGAGATGCGCCAGCTCAGTAACGTAGAGCTCGACTCGCTGGTGTACAGCTATGAGTCTTTGGGCGAGCCTGAGGAGGAAGAACAATGGTTGCGCAACTATATCAAAGCGCAGCCTGGGCACGAGCTTGCGTGGGTGCGATTGCAACAACTGCTTGAGCGGACTCAGCAATTTGAGGCCGAAATACAAGTCTGGGCGCAGCTGGATAAGCGCTTTGGTGTGTCCACCAGCGGTCGTATCTATTGGGCGCAAGCTCACTGGCAACTCTTCGATGAGGAAGCTGCTTGGCAGGTCTTGGTCGCTAAAAATGCCCATGCCGAGAAGATCACTGATCCCGAATATTGGCGCTTAAGGGCTGAACTCGCCTGGGTGACAGAGAATGACCAGGATACGCAAGATTCGTTTGAGCGACTGCTGGCGCTCAACGAACCACTCTACAGCGCCGATCGCGAACAATTATTGAGCATTTACCAAAAGGTAGACCCGCCCAGGGCTTTGGCTTTGTTGGTGTCTTTCTGGCACGCACGCCACCAGCCTGAGCGGCTCGCCAACGCTTTGGATTTAGCTCAGCAGTTGGGCGACTGGGAGCAGTACGCCGCCTTGGTTGAGAGCGCCAACAAACTACCTGGTATGGAGAAATATCCAGCATTGTGGAATGCCCGTGCGCAATTGGCTCTTCGCGCAGGCGACAACGCCAAGGCTGAGCGCATTTATGAGCAGGCGCTGAGGCGTTTCCCTACGCAGAATATCTATCGCGAGCAGTTATTGTGGTTATACATCGCGCAGGGGCGACATGAAGATGTCGATCGGGCGCTGAATAAGTGGCAATCAATCGCCCGTGCTGACGGCATTATGTGGTTGCCGTTTGCCAGTGCCAATTTGATGCTCAATCGGACTGAGCGTGCGCTGGCTTGGTTCAAGCTTTATCTGCAGGCCAATCCGGATAACCTGTTGGTCAACGCAGCCTACGCCGACGCGCTAGAGAACTCGGGTTATCAGGAAGCTGCATTGCGCTCACGCAGCAAGCTACTCAAGCAAATGCAGGCGCAAATCTTACCAGCAGACCCGGATACATTACGCACATATTTGCGCCTGCTCGGCAGCACTCAATCGCAGAATGCAGCGACCGCGCAAGTGGTCAAGCTGGCGAGTGGCTCCAAAGCGATGCTGCAAGTATGGTTCGAGCAGTTCACGACTCAGCTCAGCGCTAACGGTCAGACTGATATAACGGGCCAATGGCTGGCGTGGGCGAGTGGCCAGGGTTTAAAGGTCGAGCGATACGAACAGTTGAGCGAGGCGCTGCGCACCATGAACAGATCACGCCTGCAAGTTGAGCTGGATCAAGGTGGCTTGGATCCTTTGCAAGAAACTGAAGTGCTTGCTGCGCTGAGTAAAGACGGTCCGGCACACGCTTATGCGCTGAGCCATCTTTCCAATCAATATCCAAATGCCGTGAGCAACCAGCTTCGCGACAGGCTCGCCGGTGTCATAGAAACTACACCACAAGGCGCTCAGTTAGGCTGGCAAAGTCAAGACTTTGGGGGACTCAAGCTGCAAGGTACTCGCACCGCAATTGCACGCAATGTCACCGATGACTGGTATGCGCGGCTCGATTTATTCGACGGCCGTTATGACTCGCAGAGCCTTGATGAAAGCGTGATTGGCACTGAGCGTAATGCCGAGCTGCTACTGCAGCACAAAATGGGCAACGGCGTGTTCGGCATTCTCTTTGATGGTAGCTGGCGTGATGATGAAGACCGCTTGGGGTTTGGTCTTTTCCGCACGCTGCAGCTGACTTCACGTGACTTACTGCGAGTTGATCTCGATGTCCATCGCGAAGCCGATGACAGTGGTTTGATGCGCGCGTTGGGCATGCGTGATGGTTTGACTGTCGGCGGCCAACATAACCTCACCGCGCGCGACCAGATAGCATGGTCGATTGGCCAGCAACGCTTCCAAACCCGTCAAGGTGATGACCTTGGCTCTGGTCAGAAGTACAGCTTGGAATACAACCACACGCTATTTTTTGCGGGACCCGCTTGGGTGCTACGCACAGGCGTGGATTATCAGCGCAATAGCCTGGAAGACACCTTGCCTGAAGATCTGCTGACACGCAGAGAAGTGGTCAATGATGATGGCGATGACTTTTTTGTGCCACTTGGTGGGGCATTAGCGGAGGACGGCGCGACACCAGAAGCCCTCCTCGAAGAGCGCTACGGACAGTTGTACTTGGGAACCAGCTGGCAGCGCGGCTTGCCCGGCTCATTGAATCGCAGTCATCCGCAGTACACCTGGTTTGTAGATATGCAGGCAGGCTGGCAGTGGGTTGAACATGAAATTAACTACGCCATCAGCACGGGCGTGGGAGTGGAGGTGCTTGGCGATGATGAGCTGGCATTTTCCATGGGTTATCAATCGGCACCACAAAACGGCGATGGCGAACCGGGTGGTACCGCTGCAATTACTTACAGCACCCGCTTTGGGCGTTGAACATTGATTTAAATGGAGGAACTGAGAATGTTGAGTATCCGTAAGCTGGCCTTGTTGGCGGTTGTTGTTGCGATTTCGGGCTGTTCAAGCTTCACCACGCCAGATGGTCAGGTGTTCCCGCGTGAAGCGCAGTGGGGCGTTCTGCCTTTGGTCAACTATTCGCAGGTACCTCAAGCAGGACAACGCAGTGAGCAGATTTTGCTCAGTGTGTTGAATGAAGAAGGGCTGCACCCTCGTTTGTATCCGGCGAGTACGCAAAGTGAATTGCCGTTAATTGATGATCGCGCACGTCTTGATGAGGCGCTGAACTGGGCGCGCAAAGAAGGTCTGGATTACGTTATTAGCGGTAGCGTTGAAGAGTGGCAGTACAAAAGCGGTTTGGATGGTGAGCCGGCTGTAGGCCTGAGCTTGCAAGTTCTTGAGCCTGCCACAGGGCGGGTACTCTGGAGCAACAGCGGTGCTCGTGCAGGTTGGTCACGCGAGAGCTTGGCTGGCACCACCCAAAAAGTTCTGCGTGAGCTGGTCGGCGAATTACAGGTTGAATAATGGCAACTGAGTCTGCTCACAAGGACTTTGCCTTGGCGCCTCGCGCCAGTGGCCATGTCTCCTGGATCGAAACCCTGTTAATCAGCGTGGTTGTCGTTGCGCTTGGTTATTGGCTGTCGCCCGCTGATCCATTGCTGGTGCATGGCTCGTTTCCATGGCTGATTCTGGTGCCATTGTTGATGGCCGTCCGTTACGGCTTTATGCGTGGCTTGATCAGTGCGTTGATTATTGTCGCTGCGCTCTTTGTCTACCGGGCCTATGGTTGGGAGCTTTATCAGGACCTGCCAGCATCATTTGTCGTGGGTGTATTGATTAGCGCGATGCTTATTGGTGAGTTTCGCGATATCTGGGAGCGACGCCTGGAACGTCTCAACATGGCCAACGAGTATCGCCAGTTGCGTCTTGATGAGTTTACCCGGGCGCATTACATCCTGCGCATTTCCCATGATCGTCTGGAGAAACGGGTTGCTGGCAATGATCAAAGTTTGCGCAGTTCACTGCTGGGGCTTCGCGCAAAAATGCGTGAACTACCGCGCGAAGGTTTGGCTATCTCGGTTTTGGCCGAATCGATCCTAACGCTGCTCGCGCAATATGGCTCATTTCGGGTGGCCAGCCTGCATTTGGTCAATGACAGTAAAACAGTGGTGCTCGAACCACTAAGCAGCATGGGCGAAGTTCGTCCTATGCTGGCGGATGATCTGCTGGTCAGGCAGTGCCTCGCGCAAGGTCAGTTGGTCAGTGTGCGTGAAGAGTTGATGGAGCGCGGTGAGCATCGTCGGCATTCGCAATATCAGGTCTGTATTCCGCTGATGGATACCGAAGACCGAATTTTGGCCTTGTTGGCAGTTGAGCAAATGCCATTCTTCTCCTTCACGCAGCGGGTACTTAGCCTGTTGATGATTCTTTGCGGACACATTGCCGACTTGCTGCAAACCGATGCGAAAACCCTGCAGCTTGCTGACTCGGATGCACAGGATTTCAGCAAGCAGATCAAACGTTCGATCAATGATGCTGTCGAGCATGATCTTGAAGCGCACATGTTTGTGATTGAGGCCAATCCAAGTGAGCATCAAGCAGCGCTGCTACGCCTGATTCAAGACAGCCGTCGCGGTCTGGATGTGCAATTGCGCACCACCAATGAGCGTGGCCATGAATGTATTCTGGTGCTGTTGCCACTGACTTCGGCAGATGGCGGTCAAGGCTACCTGACGCGGCTCAATAACATTATTCACGAGCACTTTGGTCTTGATCAGAGCTTCGAGTCGTTGGGTATTGTGATTCGCGAGTTCGATATCGACGGCCAGGGTGGGGGCGAAAGCTTGCGGCGTTTTCTGTTCAATGAGTGTGGGATCAATGATCATCAGCAAGTGGCTATTTAGCGGGGCGGTTGTTTTCGAGCTGAGCAGTTTTGCTGCTTTTCTCGAAAATCTATCCACAGTTGAGGCCACGCTGCTTTATGTCACGGCGCACGGCTTAGCGAGCTTAATGCTCAGCGCGGGTGTGTGGGTACTGTTGCCTCGTCGCTACAAACTCCCGCTACCGTGGAGTCCGATGCTGCTCTTTAGCCTGGCTTTCTTCATTCCCATACTTGGAACCCTGGGTGTGATTTTGTCGGTATTCCCGGCGCTTTATCTGCCTCGCAAGCAGAAGCCGCAGGTCTGGCATTCAATGGGCGTGCCCGAGCTGCCATTTCGCGCCCAAGAGCTTGGCCGTGACCTAATGTTCAGTGATGGTGGTTTGCAGGATGTATTGCGTCACGCGCCAAGTCCCGAACGCCGCACCATGGCTTTGATGGCCACGCGCCGGATGAATGGCAAAGACTCTATCCCGATTCTCAAGTTGGCGTTGCGCGACCCGGCGGATGATGTGCGCTTGCTGGCGTATTCGATGCTTGATCAGCAAGAAAGTCAGATCAACCAGCGAATCGAAAAGACCCTCAACCAACTGCAAAACGCTTCGGAAACACAACACGCTGCGTTGCATTCAACCTTAGCGCGTTGGTATTGGGAGCTGGCCTATATGGGGTTGGCGCAAGGCAGCGTACTTGAGCACGTGCTCAACCAGGCGCGTGAGCATGTTGAGCGTGCGCTGAGCTTAGGTGCTGGGGATGACATGCACTTGTTGGCGGCACGTATTGCCATGGAGCAGGGTTTGTTAGTCGAGGCGCGGAGTCATTTACTGGCGGCCAAGGCTGCTGGTCTAGCGCAGGAAAAAATTGCTCCATTCGAAGCGGAGATTGCATTTATACAAGGACGCTATGCCGACGTCCCTGTTCACTTGTCCCAGCTTTCTAGCGAAGCCCTGAAGCGTCCACCCTTTGGCGCGCTGGCGAGATATTGGTTATGAAATCCAAAGCGCAAAATACAGCGCCTGTTGCTGATATCTGCTTGTTGCTGGAGGGCACCTGGCCGTATGTACGCGGAGGCGTTTCCAGTTGGGTTAATCAACTGATTCTCGGTTTGCCTGAGCTGACTTTCTCGGTGTTTTTTATTGGCGGGCAACAAAGTGCATACAGTAAGCGCCAATATGCCATTCCGCCAAACGTAGTCCATATTGAAGAGCATTTCCTTGAAAGCTCATGGACCGCGGGCCGCGCAGTAAAGTCGGCCAAGCGTGAAGGGCCAAGAGCCGAAGTCAATATTCTGCATGAGTTCTTCCATCACCCGGACGAACCTCTTCCTGAGCAGGGCGAGCGAGTGCTTGAGATTCTCGCCGCGGGCGATGTGACGCTGGATGATGTGTTGCACAGTCGCGCCAGTTGGGATGCGGTGACGGAAGGCTATACCAAACATTGCAGCGACCCTTCCTTCGTCAATTACTTCTGGACGCTGCGCACTATGCAAGCGCCACTGATGATGTTGTGTGACGCCGCCATGCGCATGCCACGAGCTCGTGCATTGCACTCGATCTCCACCGGGTATGCCGGGCTGCTGGGCAGTATTTTGCAGTCACGCTGGAATTGCGCCTATGTATTGAGCGAGCACGGTATTTATACCAAGGAGCGCAAGATCGACCTGGCGCAGGCCAGTTGGATCTCCGACAGCCCGGACGAAGCGTTGAAAACAGGCATCGACTCTGAGGTCAATTACGTTCGACGCTTGTGGATCCGCTTCTTCGAGCGCATTGGCTTGCTGGCTTACCGCTCGGCCAATCCAATCACGGCTTTATATGAAGGCAATCGTCAGCGCCAACTTGCCGACGGTGCCGACCCTCAACGCGCGCGGGTCATCCCCAACGGCATAGCGATGGATGTCTGGAGCAATGCTGTTGAGCAGCGTCCAGCGGGAATTCCACCGATTGTTGGTTTGATCGGTCGAGTTGTACCGATCAAGGACGTAAAAACCTTCATCCGGGCGATGCGTGGAGTAGTCAGTGCGATCCCCGAAGCTGAAGGTTGGATTGTTGGGCCCGAGGAAGAGGATCCAGATTACGCCAGCGAGTGCCATAGTTTGGTGGTCAGTCTAGGCCTGCAAGACAAAGTGAAGTTTCTGGGCTATCGCAACATTCGCGAGTTGTTGCCCGAGCTCGGCATGATGGTCCTGACGTCAATCAGTGAAGCCCAGCCGTTGGTTATTCTTGAGGCCTGGGCTGCCGGAACTCCTGTTGTTAGCAGTGATGTGGGCTCTTGCCGAGAAATGATTGAGGGGGTTGAGGGGGACGACCGGGCATTAGGCCGTGCCGGAGAGGTGGTCGCTATTGCTGACCCTCAGGCAACTTCGCGGGCTATCGTCAGCTTGCTCAATGATGCGCAACGCTGGCATGCCGCTCAGGCTGTTGGCTTGAAGCGGGTCAATACCTACTACACAGAGACTCTGATGCTGCAGCGCTACCGCACACTTTATCGCGATGCGATTGCCATGGAGGGTCAATAAAATGGCTGGCATTGGTTTTGAGCTGCGTAAGATTCTTTCACGAGACTCCTACACTTCGACATTGCGAGCCTACGTCTATGCGGGCTTGATTGGATCAGGCCCATGGGTACTGTCAATTCTGAGCGTGATGATGATCGGTGTGCTCAGTCTCGGTATCGTGGTTCCCGAGCTGCTTATCAGGCAGTTTCTGATTACGGTCACCTACTTGATGGCAACTTCGTTGATCATCACGGGTGGCGTCCAGCTGATGTTCACCCGCTTCATCTCAGACCGTCTATTTGAAAAGGCCAATGACAAGATCCTGCCTAATCTGGTGGGTATGTTATTGCTGGTCACCATCGGCGCGGGGGTGCTTGGGTTTGTGTTGCTGGCGACACTCTTCGACACCCCCTTCATCTACCGCCTGCTGGTGGTGTCGAACTTTGTAGTGTTGTGCAACCTGTGGCTGGTGATCACCTTCCTATCCGGGATGAAGGCGTACAACCGGATATTGCTGGTGATGCTTACGGGTTACACGTTGATGGTGCTGTGCGCCCTGTTACTACGTTTTCTGAAGATGGAAGGCTTGCTGCTCGCTTTCCTCATTGGTCACGCCAGCCTGCTATTTATGTACTTGTTCGATATCTTGCGTGAGTACCCGGCTAAACAGTTGGTGGCGTTCGACTTCTTTAAGCGTCAGCAAGTGTTTTATAGCCTGTTGGTCACGGGGCTTTGCTACAACCTTGGCGTGTGGATCGACAAATTCATCTTTTGGTATACGCCGGCCACCTCAAGCCAAGTTATTGGGCCGTTACGCGCCTCTATTTTGTATGACCTGCCCATCTTCCTTGCGTATTTGGCGATTATTCCAGGTATGGCGGTGTTCTTGGTGCGAATCGAAACTGACTTCGCCGAGTGGAACGAGCGGCTGTATGTCGCTATTCGAGGCGGGGAAACCCTGCAGCATATTGGCCAGTTAAAAGAACAGATGATTTTGTCTATTCGCCAAGGCTTGCTGGAGATTTGTAAGGTTCAGGGTGTCACCGTGACGTTGCTGTTCCTGCTGGCGCCGCAACTGCTCGAATGGCTAGGCATCTCCAGCCATTACTTGCCCCTCTTCTATATAGACTTGATAGGGGTGAGTATCCAAGTGGTGTTCATGGCCCTGCTGAACGTGTTCTTCTATTTAGACAAGCGCGCCATCGTGCTTGAGTTGTGCATCTTGTTTGTCGTGCTCAACGCCGCGCTGACTATATTAAGCATCTATATGGGGCCGAGCTTCTTCGGCTATGGCTTCACCCTATCCTTGCTGGTCTGTGTGCTGTTGGCCTTGGGCCGCTTATCAAGCTCGCTGGATGATCTGGAGTATGAAACCTTCATGCTTAGCCGTTAATACGCGGGTTTGAAGGTTTTTTGGATTAGATCCGCAATAAACCCTTGACGGCAAATCTGAGGTGCCTATAATGCGCACCTCTTCCGGCGTAGACCTATCGGAAAACCTCTTGTAAAACAAGAAGTTAGCTTAAAAAGAGGGGTTGCAAAGCAACGAAAGTTGTGTAGAATGCGCCGGGCTCTGAAGGGTGTTTTAGATGGCCTTTAGAGTGATCGCCACGGTGATCGAAAGCGGTAGAAAAAGAGGTGTTGACAGCGGTTTTGAACGCTGTAGAATGCGCCTCCCGCTGACGAGAAGCTGGTTTGATCGGAAGCGCAAGTGGTTGAGTAGAAGCGGTTTTCTGCGGAAAAGAACTTCGAAAAACAGCTTGACAGTAAATGAGGCTGCTGTAGAATGCGCGCCTCGGTTGAGACGAAAGACTTAACCAACCGCTCTTTAACAACTGAATCAAGCAATTCGTGTGGGTGCTTGTGAGGTAAGACTGATAGTCAACAGATTATCAGCATCACAAAGCAACACTCGTTAATTCGAGAGTTACCTTACATTAATTTGTAAGTTTTGCGATTGCTGAGCCAAGTTTATAAGGTTTTCTCAAAACCTAATTGCAGTATTAAACTGAAGAGTTTGATCATGGCTCAGATTGAACGCTGGCGGCAGGCCTAACACATGCAAGTCGAGCGGTAACAGGAGGTAGCTTGCTACTTTGCTGACGAGCGGCGGACGGGTGAGTAATGCCTAGGAATCTGCCTAGTAGTGGGGGATAACGTTCGGAAACGGACGCTAATACCGCATACGTCCTACGGGAGAAAGTGGGGGATCTTCGGACCTCACGCTATTAGATGAGCCTAGGTCGGATTAGCTAGTTGGTGAGGTAATGGCTCACCAAGGCGACGATCCGTAACTGGTCTGAGAGGATGATCAGTCACACTGGAACTGAGACACGGTCCAGACTCCTACGGGAGGCAGCAGTGGGGAATATTGGACAATGGGCGAAAGCCTGATCCAGCCATGCCGCGTGTGTGAAGAAGGTCTTCGGATTGTAAAGCACTTTAAGTTGGGAGGAAGGGCAGTAAATTAATACTTTGCTGTTTTGACGTTACCGACAGAATAAGCACCGGCTAACTCTGTGCCAGCAGCCGCGGTAATACAGAGGGTGCAAGCGTTAATCGGAATTACTGGGCGTAAAGCGCGCGTAGGCGGTTTGTTAAGTTGAATGTGAAAGCCCCGGGCTCAACCTGGGAACTGCATCCAAAACTGGCAAGCTAGAGTACAGTAGAGGGTGGTGGAATTTCCTGTGTAGCGGTGAAATGCGTAGATATAGGAAGGAACACCAGTGGCGAAGGCGACCACCTGGACTGATACTGACGCTGAGGTGCGAAAGCGTGGGGAGCAAACAGGATTAGATACCCTGGTAGTCCACGCCGTAAACGATGTCAACTAGCCGTTGGATTCCTTGAGAATTTAGTGGCGCAGCTAACGCATTAAGTTGACCGCCTGGGGAGTACGGCCGCAAGGTTAAAACTCAAATGAATTGACGGGGGCCCGCACAAGCGGTGGAGCATGTGGTTTAATTCGAAGCAACGCGAAGAACCTTACCTGGCCTTGACATGCTGAGAACTTTCTAGAGATAGATTGGTGCCTTCGGGAACTCAGACACAGGTGCTGCATGGCTGTCGTCAGCTCGTGTCGTGAGATGTTGGGTTAAGTCCCGTAACGAGCGCAACCCTTGTCCTTAGTTACCAGCACGTAATGGTGGGAACTCTAAGGAGACTGCCGGTGACAAACCGGAGGAAGGTGGGGATGACGTCAAGTCATCATGGCCCTTACGGCCAGGGCTACACACGTGCTACAATGGTCGGTACAAAGGGTTGCCAAGCCGCGAGGTGGAGCTAATCCCATAAAACCGATCGTAGTCCGGATCGCAGTCTGCAACTCGACTGCGTGAAGTCGGAATCGCTAGTAATCGTGAATCAGAATGTCACGGTGAATACGTTCCCGGGCCTTGTACACACCGCCCGTCACACCATGGGAGTGGGTTGCACCAGAAGTAGCTAGTCTAACCTTCGGGGGGACGGTTACCACGGTGTGATTCATGACTGGGGTGAAGTCGTAACAAGGTAGCCGTAGGGGAACCTGCGGCTGGATCACCTCCTTAATCGACGACATCAGCTTCCTTATAAGCTCCCACACGAATTGCTTGATTCATTGCGAAAGACGATTGGGTCTGTAGCTCAGTTGGTTAGAGCGCACCCCTGATAAGGGTGAGGTCGGCAGTTCGAATCTGCCCAGACCCACCAATTGTTGAGGGGTTAGGCCTTGGATGTAAATGGGGCCATAGCTCAGCTGGGAGAGCGCCTGCCTTGCACGCAGGAGGTCAGCGGTTCGATCCCGCTTGGCTCCACCACTTTACAGATTGCTTGATTCGTTTTTGTTAGTGTTCAGAAATGAGCATTCCTACTGAAGGGTAGTTGAATGTTGATTTCTGGTCTTTGACTAGAAAGAAAATCGTTCTTTAAAAATTTGGGTATGTGATAGAAGTGACTAATTGATTACTTTCACTGGTAATTAATTTGGTCAAGGTAAAATTTGTAGTTCTCAATTGCAAATTTTCGGCGAATGTCTACTTCACGTTATAGACAATAACCAGATTGCTTGGGGTTATATGGTCAAGTGAAGAAGCGCATACGGTGGATGCCTTGGCAGTCAGAGGCGATGAAAGACGTGATAGCCTGCGAAAAGCTTCGGGGAGGTGGCAAATAACCTTTGATCCGGAGATGTCTGAATGGGGGAACCCAGCCATCATAAGATGGTTATCTTGCACTGAATACATAGGTGTAAGAGGCGAACCAGGGGAACTGAAACATCTAAGTACCCTGAGGAATAGAAATCAACCGAGATTCCCTTAGTAGTGGCGAGCGAACGGGGACTAGCCCTTAAGTTGATTAGAGATTAGCGGAACGCTCTGGAAAGTGCGGCCATAGTGGGTGATAGCCCTGTACGCGAAAATCTCTTTTCAATGAAATCGAGTAGGACGGAGCACGAGAAACTTTGTCTGAATATGGGGGGACCATCCTCCAAGGCTAAATACTACTGACTGACCGATAGTGAACTAGTACCGTGAGGGAAAGGCGAAAAGAACCCCGGAGAGGGGAGTGAAATAGATCCTGAAACCGTATGCGTACAAGCAGTGGGAGCAGACTTTGTTCTGTGACTGCGTACCTTTTGTATAATGGGTCAGCGACTTATTTTCAGTGGCAAGCTTAACCGAATAGGGGAGGCGTAGCGAAAGCGAGTCTTAATAGGGCGTTTAGTCGCTGGGAATAGACCCGAAACCGGGCGATCTATCCATGGGCAGGTTGAAGGTTGGGTAACACTAACTGGAGGACCGAACCGACTACCGTTGAAAAGTTAGCGGATGACCTGTGGATCGGAGTGAAAGGCTAATCAAGCTCGGAGATAGCTGGTTCTCCTCGAAAGCTATTTAGGTAGCGCCTCGTGTATCACTGCTGGGGGTAGAGCACTGTTTCGGCTAGGGGGTCATCCCGACTTACCAAACCGATGCAAACTCCGAATACCAGCAAGTGTCAGCACGGGAGACACACGGCGGGTGCTAACGTCCGTCGTGAAAAGGGAAACAACCCAGACCGTCAGCTAAGGTCCCAAAGTTATGGTTAAGTGGGAAACGATGTGGGAAGGCTTAGACAGCTAGGAGGTTGGCTTAGAAGCAGCCACCCTTTAAAGAAAGCGTAATAGCTCACTAGTCGAGTCGGCCTGCGCGGAAGATGTAACGGGGCTCAAACCATACACCGAAGCTACGGGTTCATCCTTTGGATGAGCGGTAGAGGAGCGTTCTGTAAGCCTGTGAAGGTGAGTTGAGAAGCTTGCTGGAGGTATCAGAAGTGCGAATGCTGACATGAGTAACGACAATGCGAGTGAAAAACTCGCACGCCGAAAGACCAAGGTTTCCTGCGCAACGTTAATCGACGCAGGGTGAGTCGGCCCCTAAGGTGAGGCAGAAATGCGTAATCGATGGGAAACGGGTTAATATTCCCGTACTTCTAATTACTGCGATGGAGGGACGGAGAAGGCTAGGCCAGCACGGCGTTGGTTGTCCGTGTTTAAGGTGGTAGGCTGGAATCTTAGGTAAATCCGGGATTCTAAGGCCGAGAACTGATGACGAGTTGTCTTTTAGACGATGAAGTGGTTGATGCCATGCTTCCAGGAAAAGCTTCTAAGCTTCAGGTAATTAGAAACCGTACCCCAAACCGACACAGGTGGTTAGGTAGAGAATACCAAGGCGCTTGAGAGAACTCGGGTGAAGGAACTAGGCAAAATGGCACCGTAACTTCGGGAGAAGGTGCGCCGGTGAGTGTGAAGGGTTTACCCCGTAAGCACATGCCGGTCGAAGATACCAGGCCGCTGCGACTGTTTATTAAAAACACAGCACTCTGCAAACACGAAAGTGGACGTATAGGGTGTGACGCCTGCCCGGTGCCGGAAGGTTAATTGATGGGGTTAGCTAACGCGAAGCTCTTGATCGAAGCCCCGGTAAACGGCGGCCGTAACTATAACGGTCCTAAGGTAGCGAAATTCCTTGTCGGGTAAGTTCCGACCTGCACGAATGGCGTAACGATGGCGGCGCTGTCTCCACCCGAGACTCAGTGAAATTGAAATCGCTGTGAAGATGCAGTGTATCCGCGGCTAGACGGAAAGACCCCGTGAACCTTTACTATAGCTTTGCACTGGACTTTGAGTTTACTTGTGTAGGATAGGTGGGAGGCTTTGAAGCGTGGACGCCAGTTCGCGTGGAGCCAACCTTGAAATACCACCCTGGTAACCTTGAGGTTCTAACTCTGGTCCGTTATCCGGATCGAGGACAGTGTATGGTGGGTAGTTTGACTGGGGCGGTCTCCTCCTAAAGAGTAACGGAGGAGTACGAAGGTGCGCTCAGACCGGTCGGAAATCGGTCGTAGAGTATAAAGGCAAAAGCGCGCTTGACTGCGAGACAGACACGTCGAGCAGGTACGAAAGTAGGTCTTAGTGATCCGGTGGTTCTGTATGGAAGGGCCATCGCTCAACGGATAAAAGGTACTCCGGGGATAACAGGCTGATACCGCCCAAGAGTTCATATCGACGGCGGTGTTTGGCACCTCGATGTCGGCTCATCACATCCTGGGGCTGAAGCCGGTCCCAAGGGTATGGCTGTTCGCCATTTAAAGTGGTACGCGAGCTGGGTTTAGAACGTCGTGAGACAGTTCGGTCCCTATCTGCCGTGGACGTTTGAGATTTGAGAGGGGCTGCTCCTAGTACGAGAGGACCGGAGTGGACGAACCTCTGGTGTTCCGGTTGTCACGCCAGTGGCATTGCCGGGTAGCTATGTTCGGAAAAGATAACCGCTGAAAGCATCTAAGCGGGAAACTTGCCTTAAGATGAGATCTCACTGGAACCTTGAGTTCCCTAAAGGGCCGTCGAAGACTACGACGTTGATAGGTGGGGTGTGTAAGCGCTGTGAGGCGTTGAGCTAACCCATACTAATTGCCCGTGAGGCTTGACCATATAACACCCAAACAATTTGCTGTTTGTGTGTCATAACAGAAGTTGATGAAACCGAAAGTTTGCACGACTACAAACATCACATACCCGATTCGAAGCAGCGTCCTAGACGAGGCTTCAAACAAATTGCTTGACGACCATAGAGCATTGGAACCACCTGATCCCATCCCGAACTCAGTAGTGAAACGATGCATCGCCGATGGTAGTGTGGGGTTTCCCCATGTGAGAGTAGGTCATCGTCAAGCGCCTATACCGAAACCCCAGATCATGTAAATGATCTGGGGTTTCTCTTTGCGCTGAAGAAAAGTTCGGAGGGGCGGCAGCGCACAGCGTGCCCGCCTATGCTTAACGGCCTAGGTGTTAGTAGCGACACAGCCGGTGGATGGATAAAGCGTCATCCACCCTACGTGGCAGCAGTCGCCGCGACCCGCATGGTGCGCACCAAACCGCGCGCAGGCCCAAATCTCACGCATTAAAAAGCCACCTGACGGTGGCTTTTTAATTACCACGGCTAGTCGCCGCGATACTCGCAGCCACTGGTAGGGGCTGAACGGATGTTCCCCAAACGCTCAGTTGGTTAGCAAGTCACCCAACTGGTAGAGCAATGCATGGTGAGTATTTGAGCTAAATGCGAAACCGCAGACCCGAGAGTGATGGTCAAATGAATAAAAAAGGCAGCCCTTGAGCTGCCTTTTTGTGTTTTGTGATTTATGCAGCGCGAGTCAGCTACGTGGGCCTAGGCTGCGCGCAATAATACTGGCGACTTGGCGAGGCTTGCAGTTGAAGTAGGCTGATTGCTGGGGCCAGCGTGCTTTAGGATGCCAGGCAAACAAAAATTGGCCGCCGCTCAGTTTGTTGACCACCATGCGCGCCACTTCAGGACGCACAGCAGGACAACCTAGGCTACGGCCAATGCGGCCCTGGCTGCGAATCAAGTTAGGGTCAACATAGCTAGCGCCATGGATGACGATGGCGCGTTCGCGTGCAAGGTCATTCAAGCCAGGCTCAAGACCGTCCATGCGCAGTGAAAGGCCGTGTTTGCCACTGTAGCTTTCAGAAGTGCGAAATAGCCCTAGGCTGCTTTGATAACTACCCAACCGATTTGAAAACTGGCTGGCAATATTTTCGCCCGACATGCGGCCATGGGCAACGTAGTCACGCAATATTAATTGCTGACTCTTAAGGTCGAATATCCATAGGCGCTTGGCTGATGAGGGCTTTGAATAATCGATGACTGCCAGTCTGTTGGCTTTGTCAGCGCCGTTATTGACCGCGCATTGCATGGCTGCAACAGCATGGCGTAGAGCATCCCGGTCGATGCCTGGGGCCGCGTTAACCAACTGAGCCAGCAGAGGGTCTTTTACCGGTTGAGTGGACGCCGCCAAAATAGGGGCACACAAAGACATTAGCCCTGCAACACAGAGCCGACGAACCCATACAGACATACGCGTATTTCCTCTAAAACAGTTACTTCTATGCATCCCGGCGTCGACCTTGCGATGACTCGCTTATACTTATTATTCGGCCACATTAGAGGTGGCGGATCTGTACAGCTAAGGATGGAGCAGTATGTTGATCAAAAAACGACCAGTCTACAGGGTCTTAGCACTTTTTCTGCTGCCACTTGTCGGTCATGCTGTGACGTTGCCGCCACTCGAATCGGACCCGACAGAGGGTATGAGCACGCTCATTGATACGCTATCTATGAGCTGTGCACCACTGCCGAGAAGCCTAGACGATTCTGAGAGAACACAACTACGAAAGTTCTATCAATCGCTTGCTGGCGGATTGGCATGGCCGAATGAAGCGACTCGCGTGATGTTGCTGGAACAGATCAATCAACTCGCCGATGACGGACTATCGCCGACAGATTACCCGCTACAGAGCATGCCCTTGGATGCCAGCCCGAAACTGCGCGCTTGCATCGATATTCTGACCACACATACCTATCTACAAGCGCTACATGACCTGCACTATGGCCGCCTGTCACAGCAAAAGCTTGAAAGCATGTGGCGCTCGCCGGACATGCCTGCGCGCCCTACAGCTGAAGTGAGCATTATTCCGGTGGCCTTGGCGAGCTTAGCGGAACCAGAGCGCGCATTCGCAACTGTACGGCCGAGCCTCGCGCAATATATGCAACTGCGCGCGGCGTATGCAGCGATCCGTACGCAACCGCTCAGAAGCTGGCAAGTTGTGCCTGATGGACCCACCTTGCATCCGGGAAAGTCTGATGTGCGGGTTCCAGCTTTGCGCGCACGTCTAAATGCTGAGGGCTACAGCTCTGTTGGTGCAATTGATGATATGAGCACGCGGTTTGATGAAGAGACGGTAATGGCGCTACAACAATTTCAGGCGCGACACGGGATTAACAATGATGGAGTGCTTGGCCCTGCGACATTGACAGAGCTTAATGTTTCACCGCTCACCCGGCGTGATCAGCTACGCATCAACCTTGAACGCTTGCGCTGGCTTAGTGATGATTTAAGTGATGCCCGGATTGCGGTTAATGTCGCAGGGGCTGAGATTTTGCTGATGCAAAACGGCACGGAAATCTGGCGTAAACGAACCCAGGTCGGTCGCGCAGAACGCAAAACGCCGTTACTGGTATCGCGTATCAACCGGTTGACCTTGAACCCGACATGGACGGTGCCCCCGACTATTTTGCGTGAGGACAAAATCCCAGCAATCCGCAACGACATAGGCTATCTCGATAAGCACCAGATGACGGTTTACAACTATCAAGGCCAGCGTCTTAATCCGCATGACATAGACTGGTCGTCACCGGGTGCGGTCATGCTGCGTCAGGCCGCAGGGGTGAATAACCCGCTTGGCCGAGTGGTGCTGCGTTTTGATAATCCATACTCGGTGTACCTGCATGACACGCCTAGCCAGCGCTTATTCAATCGATCTCCACGGGTGTTCAGCTCGGGGTGTGTGCGGGTTGAGGCGATCGACACCTTGCTCAGTAAAGTATTGAGCGAAGATGAGTTGTACACGATTAAGGCTCGCCTTAACTCAGGCAAGACCAGCCAATACCGTCTTGATCAGCAACTCAAGCTAGTTATGGCTTATTGGACAGTCGAGGTCGATGCCGATGGCGTTGTCCATTACTTCCCGGATATGTACAGCAACGACCACAGAATCATCACGGCACAACTACTCGATAAACAAGCGCCGCCGGCTTTGGTTCTGTCGCGATAGAGGCTCAAGCACCGCTGTTTGCAGGCATTGACCTGTCGCAGAGGTTAAAGTGACTGGGCAATTTTTCTGAGCTGGGCCAGCACGCTTCTGGCCGATGGCGAAAGCAAGTCCTCATGTTTGGTGATGATTCCATACGCCATCAAGCTACGATTTAAATCCTCTTCGATTCCCGGCTCAACATTGACCACCGCAAGCATGTTATAGCGTGCGTAATGGGCAACCACTTCGCGCGGCAGAACCGTGAGCATGTCGTTGTGCTCAAGCAAAGTGGTGACCATCAGTAAGTTTTCGGCGTTCACCACTTTGCTCGGTGGCAGCATGCCCTTTTGTTGGAACAACGCATCAAACTCATAGCGCAAAACGCTGCCAGAGGGCGGCAACACCCAGTCGGCTTTATGCAACTCCTCGCGAGACAGTTGCTGATCGACTAATCCGGCGCGCGCGCATACGCACAGCGGCTCTTTGTGTAACGGCTCGAAGTGCATCCCACTAAGGCCGACATCGGCGAAGAAGCGTGCGACCAAAAAATCCAACTCACCGTCATTCAGGGTTGTCATCAGGTCGCGACTTGAGCCTGTGTGGATGCTCAGCTCAAGATTGGGATGCAACTGCTTTACCTGACGGATCAACTCCGGCAACAGGTCGGCGCAAGGGGTGAGAATAGTGCCGATGCGTACATGACCATGGTGTCCCGCCCGCAAAGCAGTCACTTCATCAAAAGCGCTATCAAGGCTGGTTTGCACCCGTCGCGCGTAACGAATTACTGCCTCACCGTAGAGCGTGGGTATTACGCCGCGAGCGTGACGTTCGAACAGCGGCACTTCGAGCCCATCCTCTAATTCTTTAACCAATTTGGAGATAGCTGGCTGAGAAATACCTAAGCCTTCAGCTGCTCGATTGAGGTTGCAGGTTTCACCAAGGGCAACCAGCACCGGAATGTGCCGACTCTTAAGGCGGGCGCGAACAAACCAATTGTTATTGAGCGGTTTCATTCAGTCGAGGTATATCCAGTTGTATATGTATTTGGCGAAATTACATATTTGTTGATTATCCGTGATCTGTCTACTCTCTGGCCTTGGAACACGTGTGTCGGTCTGTTTTTTGACCGGGTACACATGCGTGCGAGTAGCGCCCTAGACGGTTCTACCACCAAAATGCCTGATAAAAATAAATGGAGAGGCACCATGCAACCCAGTAAATTTTCCCATCGCCTGACCCTGAGCGCCGTTGCTATGGCTGTGCTCATGAGTTCCACTGCCGCTTTTGCCAAAGAGGAGTGGAAATTCCAGATCAACGTCAACGCTGGCGATGATGAATACCGAATCGCTCAGAACTGGGCGAAAGATGTGGCTGAAAAAACCAAGGGTGAGATCGTCATCGAAGTGATGCCTACCGGGACCATCGTCGGCAACAATGAGACGTTGGACGCGGTTGGCGCCGGTATCATTCAGGGCCAAATCACCGACCCCGGTTACTTCTCAGGTAAGAACCCTGCCTTTGCTGTATACGGCAATATGGTCGGCGCCTGGAACGACACCTCAACCTTCCTCGACTACATGCGTAATGGCGGTGGCGAAGCGGGTTACAACAAACTGGTCGAACCCTACAACGTTCACTTGATTCGCGCAGGCGCAGTTGGCGTTGAAGCGTTGATCAGCAAAAAGCAGATCAACACCCTGGCCGACTTCAAAGGTATGAAGATTCGTGCACCTGAAGGCATGGTTTCAAACATCTTCAAGTTGGTCGGTGCAGCGCCCGTGAACTTACCGACATCCGAGGTTTACACCGCTTTGGAGAAGGGTGTGATCGATGCCGCTGATTACACCGTGTTCGCCACCAACTATGAGCAGGGTTATTACAAGTACGCGCCATTCGCCGTGCATCCGGGTTTCCACTCGATGCCAATGAAAGACATCTCAATCAACAAAACCATTTGGGATGGCTTGAGCGCGGAGCAACAGAAAGTCCTTGAGGACTCGGTTGACCAGTTCACCGCGACGCTAATCAGTGACCTGCACAAGAAAGACCAAGAGCAGGTGGAGCTGGCTACCCAACGTGGCGATGTGACCTTGACCACTCTGTCCCCTGAAGAGCTGAAGAAATTCCGTCAGATTGCCCGCACCGAGTGGGACACCTGGCGTAATAGCAGCCCTGAAGCTAAGGGAGCTGTGGATTCAATTAAGTCCTATCTGCAGAGCAAAGACCTGCTCTGATCCCCCGCACGACCTGTGCTGCTCTGCACAGGTCGCTCTGGAAGTCAGGAGTCACCCGTGAAAGCGAACCCGCCTTCGAGCGACGATCCGCTCGGTGTTGCTGAGCCCGAATCTGTGCTCAGCAGCAATCCCCTCGACCGCTTTATCCAGCGTATTGGTCAGGCAATTGCCTGGCTGGTGTTTCTGGCCATGTTGGTCAGTGTTTATGAAGTGATCATGCGTTACGGCTTTAATGCCCCCACCGATTGGGCGCACGAAACCACCACGTTCCTGGTGGCGTCGATCTTCGCCTTGGGCGGCCCGTATGCGTTGGCGACCAATCGGCATATTCAGATTCGTATTCTGCTCGATCGGCTCTCACCGCGTAAGCGTAACTGGCTCGAGATGTTCAATCTGCTGCTGGGCATTTTGTTTTGCCTTGCGATTGGCTATGCCGCTTGGGTGTTGGCATTTAACGCCACCCATTCGCCAACCGGTGCCTGGCGCCTCGAAACTTCAGGCTCGGCCTGGAATCCGCCGCTTCCTGCTTTTACCAAGATCGTCATCCTGATTGCGATTGCCATTATGGCGTTGCAGCAGGTGGTGCGTATCGGTCGCCAATGGCGCAACAAGCAATAATTCGAGAACAGCGCCATGAGTATTGAAATTGCTACGTATTTGATGATTTTTGCCATCTTTGGCCTGCTGGTTATGGGGCTGCCGCTGGCGTTTGTTACCGGCCTGGTTGCTGCAGGTTTCACCCTCGGCTGGTTTGGTCCTATGGCCACACCGCTGGTGGCCAGCCGCATGTATGGCTTTATCACCGAGTACTCACTCGTCGCGGTACCCATGTTTGTGTTTATGGCGGGGTTACTCGACAGGTCGGGCCTGGCCCGAGACCTATTTAACTCAATGCGGTTTTTCGCCGGCAGACTGCCCGGCGGAGTTGCCGTGCAGACTTTGGTGGTGGCGTTCTTCCTGGCTGCCATCTCCGGCATCATCGGCGGCGAGATTGTCCTGCTCGGCTTGTTGGCGCTGCCGCAAATGTTGCGTTTGGGGTATGACAAACGCATCGCAATCGGTGTGGTGTGCGCCGGTGGTTCGCTCGGCACCATGGTTCCGCCGTCAATCGTTTTGATCATCTACGGTTTGATCGCCAGCGTGTCGATTGCCGACCTGTTCAAGGCAGCTTTGGTGCCCGCCGTTCTGCTGATGGGTTGCTACATGCTTTATGTGGTGGTGATGTGCATCCGCTACCCGCAAATGGGCGGCGCGCATATCAAGCAGGACGCCGATGGCCTTCCGCGCCTGACCGTGTCCGAAGCGGTCAAGGGCATGTTCTACCCGGTGGCCATTGCTGGGTTGGTACTGGGTAGCATTTACGGCGGTATCGCTTCGGTTACCGAAGCTGCGGCCATGGGCGCTCTTGGTGTGCTCTTGGCCATTATTCTGCGTAGCGAATTTAGCGTGAAGATGCTTCAGGCCAGCCTGACCCAGACTCTGGAAACCTGCGGCATGATCGTTTGGATTGGTATTGGCGCTGCCTGCCTGGTTGGCGTCTACAACTTGATGGGCGGGAACCGCTTCGTTTCTTCGGCGATCACCGGCCTCGACGTTGCGCCTATCGTCATCATCATGGTGATGATGCTGATCTTCTTGGTGCTGGGGATGATTCTCGACTGGATCGGCATTGCCATGTTGTGTCTGCCGATCTTTGTGCCGATTGTTGTGCAACTGGGCTACAACCCGGTGTGGTTCGGGATTCTCTTCGCCGTGAGCATGCAGGTCTCGTATATCTCGCCACCGTTTGGGCCCGCCGCTTTCTATCTGAAAAGTGTGGCGCCCCCGGACATAACCCTGACCGACATTTTCAAGGCGATGGTGCCATTTATCATCATTCAGCTGTGCGTACTCAGCCTGCTGTTGTTCTTCCCGGTTATTTCTACCGGCTTGCTCTGAACCGAACCTTTTCCCGATCACTCAGGGAAGCTCAGATGGGTTTCCCGTTGCACGACAGGTCACAATCATGACTGAGAAACGCACGCTTCGTTCTGCCCAATGGTTCGGTACAGCCGATAAAAACGGCTTTATGTATCGCAGTTGGATGAAAAACCAAGGCATTCCCGATCACGAGTTTCAGGGCAAGCCAATCATTGGTATCTGCAACACCTGGTCTGAGCTGACGCCGTGTAATGCGCACTTTCGCAAGATCGCCGAGCACGTTAAAAAAGGTGTGCTTGAGGCGGGCGGCTTCCCGGTCGAGTTTCCGGTTTTCTCCAGCGGTGAATCCAATCTACGACCAACCGCCATGCTCACCCGTAACCTGGCGAGTATGGATGTAGAAGAGTCTATTCGCGGTAACCCGGTAGACGCCGTGGTGCTGCTCACAGGTTGTGACAAGACCACGCCTGCCTTGCTGATGGGCGCTGCCAGTTGTGACGTTCCGGCGATTGTTGTAACCGGCGGGCCAATGCTCAATGGTAAGCACAAAGGCAAGGACATTGGTTCCGGCACCGTGGTTTGGCAGCTAAGCGAAGAAGTCAAAGCGGGCAAAATCTCGATTCATGACTTCATGGCGGCTGAAGCTGGCATGTCGCGCTCAGCAGGCACCTGCAACACCATGGGTACTGCATCGACCATGGCTTGCATGGCGGAAGCGCTGGGTACATCGCTGCCGCATAACGCGGCAATTCCGGCCGTGGATGCTCGGCGCTATGTGCTTGCGCACATGTCGGGTATGCGCATTGTCGACATGGTGCGTGAAGACCTGCGCTTGTCGAAAGTGCTCACCCGTGAGGCGTTCGAGAATGCGATTAGGGTCAACGCCGCCATTGGTGGTTCAACCAATGCGGTGATTCACCTCAAGGCGATTGCCGGGCGCATGGGCGTCGAACTTGAACTGGATGACTGGACCCGCGTGGGCCGCGGCACGCCGACTATCGTTGACTTGCAGCCCTCGGGACGTTTCTTGATGGAGGAGTTCTATTACGCAGGCGGCTTACCAGCAGTGATTCGCCGTCTGGGTGAAAAGGGCCTGTTGCCTAATCCAGATGCGCTGACGGTTAACGGTAGCAGCCTGTGGGAAAACTGTATCGAGGCGCCTATCTACGGCGAAGACGAAGTGATTCGTCAGTTGGATAACCCTTTGCGTCGCGACGGTGGCATCAGTATTTTGCGCGGCAACCTTGCACCAAAAGGCGCGGTACTAAAACCCTCTGCTGCTTCGCCAGAACTGATGCAGCACCGTGGTCGGGCGGTGGTTTTCGAGGATTTTGACGATTACAAAGCGCGTATCAATGATCCTGATCTGGATGTCGATGAGACCTGCGTATTGGTGCTGAAAAATGCCGGGCCCAAGGGTTATCCGGGTATGGCCGAGGTCGGCAACATGGGCCTGCCGCCGAAAGTATTGGCCAAGGGCATCACCGACATGGTGCGGATTTCCGATGCACGCATGAGCGGAACGGCGTACGGCACCGTGGTGCTGCACGTAGCCCCGGAAGCCGCTGCTGGCGGGCCGCTGGCCGTGGTGCAAAATGGTGACTTTATCGAACTCGATTGTGATGCCGGTCGTCTGCATCTGGATATTTCTGATGACGAGTTACAGGCGCGACTCGCGGCTTGGCAAGCGCCGCAGGGTTTGATTTGGGATGGCGGTTATCGTCGTCTGTATGTAGATCACGTACTGCAGGCCGACGAAGGCTGTGACTTCGACTTTCTGGTCGGTTGCCGTGGTTCAGATGTGCCGCGCCATTCGCATTAAGTGAAATGTTGTCCGGTGCATGGGCTGTGCGTCGGCCTAGCTGATGTTGCTTATGATCATTGCCACCGCTTGTGCTGGAGTAAGCAAGGCGGTGTCGATGTTCAAAGGCGCGCTATCCCAGGCTTCATAGTCATGGTTGACGACTGATTGCCATGTCGGTGGATTCAGCCCGGCGATATCTGAACTTCGCGTTTCAACCCGCCGCTGATGCTCTGTTTTATCCGAACAAATCACCTCGATATTTACGAGCTTTACGCGTGCATTTGTTGCTGTGTCGCTCCAGGCTTTTCTGCTTTCAGCGACAGGGTTTACGCAGTCAACGACGACCCTGTTGCCAATTTGCAGATTGCCTAGGGCAAGCGCATTGGCGACCCCATAACCACTGCGTCCAACACCGTCTGCCAGAACCGCAGAATTTCGCAGCGCCTGCTCTATCGAATCGATCCGCAGATATACGGCGCCTGTTTGGCGAGCAAGCTCACTGGCGATGGTGGTCTTGCCGGTGCCGGGCAGGCCGCTGAAGACGATGAGCATGTGTTGTCCTTGTGTCTGGGCGTTCATCCAGCCTAAGCCGTTGTCCGTATTGTGCCAGCCTTGCGCCGACGGCTGTATAAGCGGGTCTTGTGCAGGCATAGACGCTCAGCAAAAAAAGCCCGGCGCATTAGCCGGGCATTTTTATTGCGGGTGCCGAAGCACTCAGTTTTGCGTCAGGCGCTGCGGCTAAGCCAGAGCGCTGGTGCTGGGCTTACCATCGACGAGCCGCTGAATACCCAGTGGGTTGGCATTCTGCAGCGCTTGTGGCAGCAGTGCATCCGGGCAGTTCTGGTAGCACACTGGACGCAAGAAACGATCAATCGCCAGTGTTCCCACCGAGGTGCCGCGTGAGTCAGACGTTGCTGGATATGGTCCGCCATGGACCATCGAGTCGCAGACTTCAACACCCGTTGGGTAGCCATTGAGCAGCAGGCGTCCGGCTTTCTGCTCAAGTATCGCCAACAGATCGGCAGCATTGCGCAGATCAGCCTCTTCGGCGATCAGGGTGGCGGTGAGTTGACCGTGCAGGCTGTGCAATGCGCGCAGCAGCTCTGCACGATCCGCAACTTCGACAACGATAGTGGTCGGGCCGAAAACTTCTTCCTGAAGCAACTCATCACCTTCCAGCAGCATGTTCACATCCGCTTTGAATAGCTGCGGCTGAGCCTGCTTGCCAGTTTGCTCGCTGCCTGCCAAATGGCTGATGCCGGCATGCATATGTAGACGTTCAAGGCCACTGACGTAGCTCTTGAGTGTGCCAGCGTTGAGCATAGTTTGTGCCGGCTGTTCGCCCATGCGCTCGGCTAGGGTTTTGATGAATGCGCTGTACTCCGGTGAGCTGACACCGATTACCAGGCCTGGGCTGGTGCAGAACTGGCCGCAACCGAGCACAACTGAAGCGCTCAGCTCAGCCGCGATTTTGTCGCCCCGTGTTTTCAATGCTTCCGGCAACATCAAGACCGGGTTGATGCTGGACATCTCGGCGAATACAGGGATTGGCTGTGGACGTGCAGCGGCCATGTCACACAAGGCGCGACCACCTTTCAATGAGCCGGTGAAACCGACGGCTTGAATGGCGGGGTGTTTGACCAGCGCCTCGCCGACACCTGAACCGTAGATCATATTGAATACGCCAGCAGGCATACCGGTTTTCTGCGCCGCACGAGTGATCGCACCCGCTACGCAATCAGCGGTGGCCATGTGGCCGCTATGCGCCTTAAACACCACCGGGCAACCCGCGGCTAAGGCAGCAGCGGTATCGCCGCCGGCGGTTGAGAATGCCAAGGGGAAATTGCTGGCGCCGAACACTGCAACCGGGCCTACACCGATACGGCACTGGCGTAGATCCGGGCGTGGCATTGGCTGGCGATCTGGCAGTGCCTGATCAATCCGTGCGCCGTAAAAGTCGCCACGGCGCAGCACCTGTGCAAACAAGCGCATTTGCCCGCTGGTGCGGCCACGTTCGCCCTGAATACGGGCGGCTGGCAATGCGGTTTCACGGCAGACCAGCGCCACGAAGTCATCGCCCAATGCATCAATTTCAGCTGCGCAGGCGTCGAGGAACTCAGCGCGTTTTGCTGCAGGCAGGCTGCGGTAAGCCGGATATGCAGCCGCGGCTGCTTCGGCGGCCGCGTTTACTTCGTCAGCAGTGGCTTGATGAAAGCTGAATGGCAGCGCTTCGCCGCTCTGGGCGTCATAGCTCTGAAGGGTAGTGTCGCCTGCAGCGCTACGGCCACCTGCAATGTAGTTCTGACCGAGAATATCGGGCATGTTCGACTCCTTGACTTTGTGGGTTCAGAGAACCTCAAACGCAACACGTCGAGGCGATGGGCATAAGCCCGCGAATGGTGAGGACGGGTTATTTTGAAACCGCGAAGAGACGCCAGTTCCGTGGTATGGCACTGGCGTCCTGATGTCCTTGGAAAACGCTATTAAAGCGCTTTGACTGTACCGGCAACAAAACCAGTCTGGTTAACGTTAATGCCATTACGCAGCGGCTCGCCGAAGGCCTCAATGCTGATCTCGAATTGATCACCCGGCTGTGCTTTGATGCCATCAGCGAATGACAGTGTAGCGGTGCCAAAGAAATGCACATGGACATCGCCCGGCCGCATGAACTGCGCATACTTGAAGTGGTGGTATTCAAGGTTTTCCAGGCTGTGACACATGTTTTCTTCGCCGGAGAGAAACTCCTTTTCCCACAGCACTGTGCCATCGCGGTGAATACGGCTCATACCGGCCAGATGCTTGGGTAGCTCACCCAAGCGCACTTCTGGGCCGAACGAGCAGAAGCGTAATTTTGAGTGGGCCAGATACAGGTAATTCTTGCGCTCAACGATGTGATCGGAGAACTCGTTGCCGAGGGCGAAACCAACGCGGTACGGCATGCCGTCATCACCAATCACGTAAAGTCCAGTCAGCTCTGGTTCTTCACCAAAATCCTCGGCGAAATCCGGTGCCGGAAAGTCTGCGCCAGGGCGCACCACGATGCTGCCATCGCCTTTGTAAAACCACTCGGGTTGAGCGCCAGGCGTTCCTGGGGCCGGACGACCGCCTTGCATGCCCCAGCGGAACATTTGCATGGTGTCGGTGAGCTTGGTTTCTTCCTGCTCACTCTGCTGGTGCATCTTGTCACGGGTCGAGGCGCTACCAAGATGAGTCAAGCCAGTACCGCTGACGAGGCAATGCGCAGGGTCATCATGGTCCAGCGGTGGGAGTACACGTCCGGCGTCGAGCACTTCGCGGTAGAGCGGACCAACGTCAAGGCCTTGAACATCTATCTGCGCCTGCAAGTTGCGCTGGTTACGAATAGCGGTAAGCGCCAATTCACGGGTGCTACGGGCATCACGTACGATATCAATACGTTCGCCGTTAACCACGCCGACGTGGCGTTGGCCCTGTTCGTTTTCGAATTGAATCAAGCGCATAACCGTAGCTCCGGTAGTTGCAGTAATCGCATGTGCAGCGGTAATTGATAACCACCACTTTAAAAATCCCTGGCGATGCTGCCTAATGAAAGCTGCTGATTGAGCGATAACTTTTAGTCATTCCCATGATCTCGTCCTTACCTTCAATTGTTTCGCGCCTGCGCATCAAGCAACTGCGTCTGCTGATCGCTCTCGATGAGCAAGGTTCGTTGCACCGCGCTGCCGAGCAAGTGGCGATTACTCAGCCCGGCGCAACCAAGGCGCTGCACGAGATTGAGACGACCTTTGGTGCCAGTCTGTTTACCCGCACCAGTCAGGGTTTGGCGGCGAATGATCTAGGCCGCTGCGTAATTCGCTATGCGCGACTTATCCACAGCGACTTAGCGCATTTGCGCGAAGAAATGATCGGCATCATTCAGGGCCACGGTGGGCGGTTGTCGGTTGGAGTGATCATGGGTGCTGTGCCGCAACTGATGCGCGCTTTAACCCGTCTACGCGAAACGCAACCAGAGCTGTCGGTGGAAATAGTCGAAGACACCAGCGAGCGGCTGCTTAGCTTGATCGATCAAGGGCGTCTGGACCTGGCTATCTGCCGCAGTAGTGTCAGTCGCCGACCGGATGCTTATGATTGTTTAAGTGTCTACGAGGAACAGCTGGTACTGGTAGCTCATCCCGAGCATCCTTTAGTGGGTGTTGAAGGGCTGCAACTGGCGCAACTCAGTGATTGCCGCTGGGTCATCTACCCGGCCAATATGCCGATGCGCTTGTTACTCGAACACGAGTTCAGTCAAGCAGGGCTTGAGTTCCCGCGTTACCCGTTGGAGACCGCCTCGACCTTCACCATGCTCAGCCTGTTGCAGCAAAACACAATGTCGGTGGCGGTGATGCCACGCGAGGTCGCTGAGTTCAGTGAAGGCTTCGGTATGATTCGCCGTCTGCACCTGCAACTGCAATCACGGCGTGAGCCCTACGGTGTGATTGTTCGCCACAACAGCCAACTCTCTTACCCCGCGCAATTGCTGCTTGAAGAGCTGCAGCGAGAGGCACTGTAACGGCCTCGGCGGTTGTTCAGGTTTTCTAATCAACCCAGTTACAACGTCTGGAGTTGATGTCTAATCGGTCTGCCACAGTTGGCGCAACGCGCTTGGCGCTAGCCCGGTCCAGCGCTTGAAGGAGCGGCGTAAGTTGGTGGAGTCGTGAAATTGCAGGTAGGCGGCCACTTCGTCATTGCTCTGGCCCTTGATCTGGTACAGATACAGCGCCATATGTTTGCGCGCCAAGTCGAGTTGTTCTTGAAAGTGCGTGCCGTGCCTTTGCAGTTTGCGCTTCAGTGTTGAGGGGCTCATGCCCAGGGCCGAAGCAACGTTCTCCAACTGCGGTTGACGGCGTAGGTTGGCCAGCAAGTGGCGATAGAGGTGATCGAGCAAACTGGCTTCGAACCCCAGTTCTTGCAGTTGCTGCATGCTCTGTTGCTGCGCCGCCAGCCCCGCAGTCGGTGCTGCGGCGGGCCATGGTTGGTGCAGATATTCTCGCGGCAAGCTGAGCAAGTCCAATGGCGCATCGAAGCGTACGTCTTCCCCGAGATTGACCCAATACTGTTCAACTTGGCGTGGTCTCGCCTGAGCAATGCTGACTTTCCAGGGCAACGGAGCACCGGCCAGCCAGCGGCTCATGGCAATTAACGCGGTCATTGCCGACTCAATTAAAAAACGCTGTTGTGCACCGGCCCCACAACTGTCCAGCCAGTACAGGTAGACATTGTGTTCATCCAGCACCATGCGCGGGCTTAGCAGTGGGCTAAGCAGGGCCCGGTGCCGACAAATCACATCCAGTGCCTGGCTCAGGTCTGTTGCATGCTGCAGCGCATGGCTGGCTGCGCCGTAATAACCAGGCAACAGACGCTGACCAAACAGAAAGCGGGTGTCTGCTGCGGCCAGTAAGCGTTCGCTATTGTCGATCAGTTGTAAGAACTGTTGCGCGCTTAGCCGAGCACGGCCTGCCTGTAAATCTTCGTGGAACAAACCAGTGCCGCGTAACAGTCGATGGCTATCGATGCCGCGCGACAAGGCTAAATCGACTAGCACCGCAGGTTGCCAGTGGCCGGGGATAAAACGACTGTCGTTCTCGTACCAGGTTGTCTTGAGGGTCATTGCATGGCCTCAAGCGCTGCGCGCGTAAATGGCCGGCTTTGCCTGCGCCAGTGCTAGATTGAGGCGCTGCAGCAAGCTTTCCGCATTATCTTGCAGGGCCATCACGCACGCCACGCTGGCGCGCAATTGCAGGCGTTCACCGTGAGCGCGGGCCTTGTATGCAAAGTGTTCAACGCTCAAGCGCAGGTCCTCGGCTAACTGCTGTGCCTGACGCTCGCCGGTGTTCGGTAAGAGCACCACGAAGCGGTCCCCGGCCAAGCGGCAAAGTAAATCCTGATGACGCAAATTGAGCACTAATAACTGGCTCAGAGCCTGCAACACACGGTCGCCCTCGGCATGACCGTGCAGGTGATTGATACGGCTGAAATCGTCTAAATCAATCATCACCAACGACAGTGGTTGTTGCGCGGTGCGAGTCTGGTTTAGCGCTTGGTCTAACAGCTGGCGCAGATACTCGGCGGTATTCAGCGAGGTCAGCGAGTCGAACAAGCGGTGCTCGCGGAACAGGAGCTCACGTTTTTCCATTTGCGCGCTGATAGCCAGCTGTTCGCGGTGCCAGTGATAGATGCCCAGTGTCAGCAGCAGCAGGCCAAGCGGCATCGGTGCGGACTCCATCCAGTGGTCCCAGACGATGCTGTCCGGCAGGCGGATAAATTCGTCGAGGGTATCGACCCACCAAGAAAAAAACACCAACCCAAGACCGGCTGCCAGAAAGCGCGTCACCCGTCCTGCTGGCCGGCTCTTCAGCACCAGCCCAAGCCAGACCAGACACAGCAATGTCGAGCCGCCTTCGCCAAGGATATCCAGCCACACCCATTCGCTCATCGACTTGATATGCCCGGCCGCAAGGTGCAGCAACAACGCGAGGTTGGTGGCGAGTAACAGTACGGCCAGTTTCAGGCGGTGCAGTTTAAGCAGGGAGGTCATGGCCGCAGGCTCCGAGTGAAGTAGCGCGCAGCACAACAGAGTCTTGTTACCAAGTTATTGCAATGAGGGAGGTCTGATTAGCTCAGCCAGGCTTACGACTTTTTTAGCCCGTTGTGATCGCGCCTCTGCAGCGTGGCGGGTCTGCGCATTGAGGGAGGTCGGTTCAGCTCGCTTAAATCGGGTCATTTCAGCTCAAAACGCTAGCCAAGCCACGTGTTTAGCGCCTTGCGCTGATGGCTTGTCATGTAACTGTCACGCCGCACTCCTAGCTTGCGCTGCAGGTCGCCGGGTATTGCCTGGCCAGCACGCTTATCAGGAGAGAGCAGTATGCATAAGCACCAACTCAATGCCCGTCGTGTGGGTTTTCATGTCAGTGCCTTAGCGCTAGCCGTGGCCTTTACACCGTTGTGGGCAGGCGCAGAGACCAGCACTGAGCATGTCAATGTTGTGGGTCAGGCCGCCAGTCTCGATCAAGCATTGAAAGAGCAGCGCCGTGCGGATCAGATTGAGAGCGTCGTGCATGCGGATGGTGTCGCGCAGTTGCCAGACCAGAACGCCGCCGAAGCCGTGCAGCGCCTGCCGGGTGTGTCTGTAGAGCGCGATCAGGGTGAGGGCCGCTTTGTCAGCGTGCGCGGCCTTGGTCCGGACCTCAATAGCGTCACTATCAACGGCACGCTGGTGCCTTCGCCAGACAGCGATCGTCGCGCCGTGGCGCTTGATGTATTGCCAGCGGAGTTAGTGCAGTCGCTGTCAGTGATCAAGACCCTGACCCCAGACATGGATGCCAACTCATTGGGCGGGACAATCGAGGTTGAGAGCTTGTCCGCGTTCGATCATAAAGGGCTGTTTTATACCGGCACCAGTGAGGCCAGCTACGACGACAACACAGATCAAACCAGCCCCAAATTCTCTGGTGCAATCAGTGACGTGTTCAGCCTGGGCGATGGTGTGGATAACTTCGGCGTTGCCGCAGCGTTCAGCTGGCAGCAGCGTGATTTCGGCTCGGACAACGTTGAAACGGGCGGCGACTGGGACTTCTCCGATGGTAGCCGTTTAGAGCAATTTGAGCAGCGCGATTACGATATCCGCCGCGAACGCAGCGGCCTGGGATTGAACTTCGATTATCGCCCAGACGACTACTCCAGCTATTACCTGCGCACGCTTTACAGCCGTTTCAGAGACACCGAAACCCGCAACGCCGCCGGGGTTGAGTTTGCGGACGCCCAGCTTGCCGGTGAAAGCGCTGATGCCGAAGGCTGGCGCGAGTTGAAAGACCGCGAAGAAACCCAGGAAATCCAGTCATATGTATTTGGCGGCGAGCACTTGATTGGCCAGTGGACGCTGCAAAGTCAGGTCGGCTACAGCAAGGCTAATCAGGACACACCAGGGCACATCGGTGGCGCAGTATTTGAGGGGCTTGATGACTTTGGCGACGCTGGTTTTAGTAGCACCAAAAAGCCGCACCTGAATATTGCTGATGGCTTCTATGACCCCAGCAACTTCATGCTTAATGAGGTGGAGTGGGCTGAGGAAAACACCAAGGACACCGAGAAAAACATCAAGCTCGACATCGCTCGCGACTACGACTTGGCCGGTAACGCCGCGCAAGTAAAATTCGGCGGTAAACTCAGCCGCCGCGACAAAGATAACGATACCAATATCTGGACCTATGAAGACTTTGCTGATTTCGGCTTGAGTGACGATCAGCTGAACATGGATCAGTTCAGCAAGGACAATGTTGACTACAGCCTTAATCACTTCGGCCCAGGGTTGTCTGCTGACAGAATCGAAGACCTGATTTCCGGCCTCGACCGCAATAGCTTCTATGACGAGGAAGAGTCGCGGGTTAATGACTTTGAAATGAGCGAAGACATTGATTCGGCGTACCTGATGCACACCCTAGATATTGATGACTTGAGCGTAATTGTCGGCGTTCGTTATGAGGGCACCAAGTTCGATGCCAAAGGCACTGGCCTGCGTGATGGCAGCTATGAAGCCATCAAATCGAAGAACGAGTATCACAACTGGTTACCGGGCCTGCATCTGCGCTATCAGCTGGATAAAAACACCCAACTGCGTGGCGCAATAACCCACTCGGTGGTGCGGCCGACCTTTGGCCAGTTGGCACCTGGCTTCGTTATCGATGGTGACGAAGCCAGCTTCGGCAACCCAGATCTTGACCCGCTGGAGTCGCGTAACTTCGACTTGGGTATCGAGCATTACTTGGGGCGTGCAGGGGTTGTCTCGGCCTTCCTGTTCTACAAGGACATCGACAACTTCGTTTACAACGCAGATTTGTCTGGCAGCGGTGATTGGCTGGATTTTGCCGAGGCCAATACCTTCGACAATGGAGACAGCGCAGATCTCTACGGGTTGGAGTTAGCCTACTCACAAAAATTCGACTGGTTGCCAGCTCCATGGAACGGTCTGTTGGTGGGCGCTAATGCCACATTCAGTCGCTCTGAGGCGACTATCAGCGGCAATGACGCGGCAACTGGCGGTAACCGATCGCGTGACATCGACCTGCCGTTCCAATCCGACACCATCGGTAACCTGATGCTCGGTTGGGAAGATGACAAGCTCAGCGTGCGCCTGTCTGCCAACTACAAATCGGACTACTTGTACGAAGTGGCGAGCATTAACGACAAGGCTCACGACCAGCACGTGGATGACCAGGTTTTCGTCGATTTTAGCGCCGGTTACTTTTTGACCAAAGGCCTGCAGTTGCGCTTCGAAGCGCAGAACATCACTGACGAAAACTATTACGTCTATACCGGCAGCCGCTCTTACAACGCGCAGTACGAAGAGTACGGCCCAACCTACAAGCTCGGCCTGACCTACACCAATTTCTGATGCACGACGTGCTGTGGCGCTTTCCAGCGGTGGCCTTCTCCCGGTGTGGGGGAGTGCTGCCTGCCTTGAAACGCAGCAACGCTTTAATACAAGGACAAACCGTTCGATGAATTCGCTGTTTAGCTGTTCCCTGCTATTTGCAGCCCTGACCATGGCGGGTTGTGAGCGTATACCGACTCAGACCGCTGGCTTTAGCCCGAATGTAAGCCCCAGCGTATCGCTGAGCCCGTGGGACGCCGCGTCTCGAGTCGAGGCTGAGGATGTACGTTTCGTCCCTGCCGAGCTGACTGCTGGCGCTGACTTGCGCATCGCGGCCAGTGAGCGCCGCGGCCTGCTTCTGTTCAACGATAAAGGTGATGAACTGGCTCGGTTGCCGGGTAACTACTCAACGTTGGACAGTCGCGCGGCTGGCGAGAGCTTGATCGTCGCCAGTATCAATAACACCACTCAGCAAGCCACGCTGGCTGGACTCGACGTTTCTGGTCGTGAGTGGGGGCGCCCGCTATTACTGCCTGCTCAAGACTATGCCGTGGCCGGTTTATGTCTGTATCGCGACGAAGCGAGCAACCTGTTCTTGTTTCTGGTTGGCGAGGAAGGCCGAGGTGAGCAGTGGCTGGTGGGCACTGGCAGCCGCTTGAATGCCAGCGCCGAGCGAGTCCGCCGCTTACCGTTGCCACCACAGGCAGAATATTGTCAGGCTGATGACAGCGCCAACCTACTGTTCGTCAATGAAGAAAACGTCGGATTGTGGGCTTATCCCGCACATCCAGAAGCCGATGTCAGTCGCTTGCCGGTTGATATGCGCGCACCTTTTGGCAGCCTTAAAGCATCCGCTGGCGCGATGGCCAGCGTCCCCGGTGGCCTGCTGGCGCTGGATCACGATGCGAGCGAGTTGCACCTCTATCAGCAACAAGATGAGCGTTGGTTATCGGTGGCCAGCCTGGCGTTACCCGATTTGCAGGCGCCAGAGCGTTTAGCCGTAAAACCCAACGCAGATGGCTTGCAGGTGCTGGTGCATGACGACGCCAGTGGTCAGGTTTATCAAGGGCAACTCAACTGGCAACCCAAGCCAGTAAGCACGACGCCTGTGCTGGCGAGTGTTGCTGCCCTGCGTCAGACCGAACCGGTTGGGCGTCAGGGCGATGCGGCGGATGATCCGGCAATCTGGGTGCACCCAACCCAGCCGAGTTTGTCGCGTGTGCTGGGTACCAACAAGAAGCAGGGGCTGCTGGCTTACGACCTTAACGGCAAGTTGCTGCAAGAGCTGCCCGTTGGCCGTCTGAACAATGTCGATGTGCGCGCCAACTTCAACCTGGCCGGGCGAATGATCGACCTGGCCGTGGCCAGCAACCGCGATAACAACAGCATCAGTCTGTTCGCTATTGATCGCGCCAGCGGGAAGATTACTGAGGCGGGCGAGATACCGACACCGCTATACGAAATCTACGGTATCTGTTTATTCAAGCCAGATACGGGTGGGCTGTATGCCTTCGCCAATGGCAAGGACGGTAGCTTCCTGCAATACCGCCTTAAAGATGTCAGCGGCAAAATAGAAGGCGCTCTGGTTCGACGCTTTGCGGTTGCCAGCCAGCCCGAGGGCTGCGTCGCCGATGACCGCCAGCAGGTGTTGTTTCTCGGTGAAGAGGATGTAGGTGTGTGGGCGGTGGATGCGCGTGCAGACGGAGCTACCGAGCTGACTTCCGTGCTGGCGGTGGGTGATTTACTCAAGGCCGACGTCGAGGGCATCGCGCTTTATCAGGCAGACGACCAAGGCTATCTGGTGATCTCCAGCCAAGGTAACGACAGCTATGTGGTGCTCGATTCCGCAGCGCCGTACGCGATTCGCGGCGCCCTGCGTGTAGGGCTCAACGGTGCGCTGGGGATTGACGGGGCCTCTGAAACCGATGGTTTGGAAGTCACGTCCGCCAATCTTGGTAGCCCCTGGGCCCGCGGCATGTTGGTGGTGCAAGACGGGCGTAAACGCATGCCGGAGACCACCCAGAACTTCAAGTTTGTGCCCTGGAGTGAAGTGGCCAAGGCGCTGCAATTGCAGTGATTGTCATCATTCGGTAATCGCCGCGTAATCAAATAGCCAATATTTCACGGCCTTGATCTCAGCTACTGATAGCGGAGGTCAAGGGCAGACAGCCGCCATGTATTGGGCGGTGCGAAAGAACAGGAGCATCATCATGCACAACACTCTCGAACAGATGACTGTATGGAGCTTGATCGGCGATGCCAGCGTTTTGGTTAAGCTGGTCATGCTAATCCTCTTGGTTGCCTCATTGGCCAGTTGGTATCTGATTATCCAGCGCAGCCTGTTGCTGGGGCGCTGCGAGCGGTTGCAGAAAGACTTCATGAAGCGTTTTCGTCAGCAAAGCGACCTTGCTCAGCTTTACCGCGAAGGCGCTGAACAAGCCGATGCTGATGCTGCGTTTGAGCATATATTCCGCGCCGGTTACGGTGAGTTCGCCCAGTTGCAACGCCAACCTGGCGCGAGCCCGGACGCACTGATTGATGGTGTTGAGCGTGGCATGTTGGTGGCTATTTCCGAACAGGAAGAACGTCTGGAAAAGGGCTTGCCGTTTCTTGCCACTGTTGGCTCGGTCAGCCCTTATATCGGCTTGTTTGGCACTGTGTGGGGAATCATGAATTCATTCATCGGTTTGTCTCAGGTGCAGCAGGCAACGCTTTCAACCGTTGCGCCGGGTATTGCCGAAGCGCTGATCGCCACAGCCATTGGCCTCTTCGCCGCGATTCCCGCAGTGGTTGCATATAATCGTTTCGCCGCCCGAGTCGCCACGCTCAGCTCGCGCTTCTACGCCTTTGGCAACGAATTGCAGAGTCGTTTACAGCGCAAGCTGCAGTCTGCGCCGAACCTGTCTCAGGCCGCCTGAGGAGAGCGTCATGCGTAAACCTCAAAGCAAATACGCCGCCAAGGCAGAGATGAATGTGGTGCCTTATATCGACGTAATGCTGGTGCTGCTGGTGATCTTCATGGTGACCGCACCGATGCTTACGCAAGGCGTTAAGGTTGAGTTGCCCAAGGTCGCTGCTGAGGCGTTGCCAAGCGATAGTCAGCAGCAGGTTCTGACACTTTCGGTACAAGCCGACGGTGGTTATTACTGGAATCTCGGCCCAGAGCTGGATATCGACAGCCGTGGCGACAGCGCGGTTGATCTGCAGGAAATGACGGCCAAAGTCGGTGAACTGCTCGCCGCACGAGGCGACACACAGGTCTACATCCGTGCCGACGGTGCTGTCGACTATTCACGTGTGGTGGCGGGTATGGCCGCGTTGCAGCAGGGTGGCGTGACTAACCTTGGGTTGATTACCGAGGCGCCGCAGTGAGTGCCACCATGATGCTCTCCACCCAGAGTTTTGGTTTGTCACGCTTATCCAATGCGAGCGGCTGGCGAAACTTCATGGCTGCTGGCGTTGCGGTGGGGGTGCACGTACTGGTCTTGGCGCTGCTGTTGACGCAATGGTCCAGTGAGAAACCCGATGCGCCACAGGTGCGCACGTTGACCACTCAACTGATTACCCTGCCGGCGCCAGCGCCGCCTGCTGTGCCGGAAATTATCACACCGCCTGAGCCTGTGGCTGCGCCGCCCGTGCAACCGGTAGAGCCGATTGAGCCGGTTGAATCAGTCGAAGCGCCGAAGCCAGATCCACGCATCCAGCAACAGAAGCTGGAGCAAGCCGCATTGGCGCGTAAGCGGGTAGAAGAACAGGAGCGCCAGCGTGAACGCGAGTTGCAACAAGCGCGGCAGCAACGTGAACAGCAACGAGTTGAACGCCAACGTCTTGAAGCCCAAGCCCAGCAGCGTGACGCAGAAGCTCAAGCGGCGCGTCAGGCTGAGGCTGAGTCTGCAGCGGCTGCAATTCGCCAGTATCTGCCAATTGCCAAGGAAGCCCCGGATTATCCTGATCGCGCCCTGGACAAAAACATCGAAGGCGACTGCACCGTCAGCTATAGAGTCAATCCCCAAGGCCGAGTTGAAAATCCACAAGTTATCGGCGATTGCCACCCACTGTTTGTGCGCCCCTCACTCTCTGCCGCTAAAACCTTCCGCTATCAGCCTCGCCTGGAAAATGGCCAAGCGGTTGCAGTGGACGGGGTGAAAAACACCTTTCATTACCGTATCGAGTAAGTCCTTTAGCCATCATGATTCGCATTTGCCACGGTTTGCTTTTGCTGTACGCCTATGGTTAATTCCTGCGCTGGTTTAGGTGGGGTATGAACAGGATGAAACTTCATCAACTCAGGGCGCTGGTTGCGATTCACCAGTCTGGAAGTATCCAGGAGGCGTCCAAGGTTATGCATATCACCCAACCTGCGCTAAGCCGCTCAATCAAAGAGCTGGAGCGGGAGCTGGGTTTCAGCTTGCTACAGCGTTCCTACAAGGGCATGTCGCTGACCGACGAAGGTCGGCGGGTCATTCGTCACGCCAACCTGGTGGTGGAGAGCATTCGACGCCTGCAGGTGGATGCCGCGCATATTCAAGATGCTGCGGTGGGGCAAGTGGCGATAGGAGTGACCTCCTTGACGGCGATGCTCGACGGTATGGATGAAGCCATTCTGGCGATACGCCGTAAATTCCCGCGCTTGACCATTAGCATCACTGACCTGCGGCCGAATCAGATGCTACAGCGCGTGCGCGATGGCTCATTGGATTTCGCCATCACCTCACAGCAACCGCTAAGCCGCCTGAATCTGGACTGGGAAGCGTTGGGCAGCGTCAAAGGAATGGTGGTTTGCCATAAAAGTAATCAGCACAAGTTCTCACGCTCCTTGCGCTCTTTGCAGTACGCCAGCTGGATTAGCCTGGACGAATTGGACGAGCCCGCTTCGCAGTTTCACCAATTGTTCGAAGTCAACGATGTGCGTCGCCCGCAAAGCGCAATTGAGTGCACATCGATCATGCTGGCGCTGAACCTGCTCAGGCAGACTGACTCGCTGATGACCATCAGCGAAGTGGCAGTCAGAGACTTCAACCGTTATCCACAGGGCGAAGACTTGGCTCTTGTGGAGATTCAGGAATTGATCCCGGACTACCCGATCAATCTTGTGTGCATCGACCGACATAGCCTCACAGCACCCGCTGAAGAGTTATTCAATGAGTTGAAAGCGCGATTGTTCGCCACGCCCCACGTTTGACTGTTCTGTCCATCCTGCCGTCCTTTGCCGATGAGGTTCACCCTGAAGCTGTGAACATTTTGCGAATGACGTAATTGTTTATTTGCTCATGCTATGCCGAACAGTTAATTGAATCCTGTCGAGCACTCGTGGGGTGGGGTTATATGACTCATTGCCGGCTGGGTAACGTATCGGATGGAAACCGATTCAGCGGTGCGAGCCTGTTGAATACTGAGCCAATTTGGGGCGCCGGCCTCATTACACACCTATCGTGCGCCGCAATGTAGCAAGCTAGAGCCATTCACCCTGAGCAAGTTAACCAACAGCTAATCCCTAGCCGAATGTGCATGTGTATTGTTTTTCGGTTTACCAGATAGTGATTTCACAACAACTACGGTGATGGGGATAGGCTCTTATGCAAGCGCAAACGCTATCAGTCACGGGTGTCGACAACACTCCTATTCCGGCACGCCAGCACGAGCGCAAAGCAGTGGTTGCATGCTCGCTCGGTAATGCGCTGGAGATGTATGACTTCACTATCTACAGCTTCTTTGCCGTATTAATCGGCAAGCACTTCTTTCCATCCGAGTCGGCAGTCGCTTCGCTATTGATGTCGCTCTCCACTTTTGGCGTGGGCTTCCTGATGCGCCCGGTCGGTGCGGTTTTGATTGGCCGGTTTGCCGACCGTCGAGGACGCAAGTCGGCCTTGAGCCTGACCATCGGCTTGATGACCTTGGGCACGGCGATGATCGCTTTTGCGCCGACTTATCAACAAATAGGGATTTTCGCCACTGTGATCCTGGTCTGCGGGCGGTTGATTCAGGGCATATCAGCAGGTGGTGAAATCGGTACCGCATCGGTGTTTCTGATGGAGTCAGCCCACACCTCTCGACGTTGCCACATGGTCAGTTGGCAAGCGGCCAGCCAGGGTTATGCGGCTTTGGTCGGCGCGGGGTTTGGTTTTACCCTGAGCCAAATATTAGAGCCCTCGGCGTTGGAGAGTTGGGGCTGGCGCATCCCCTTTATCTTTGGCTTGCTGATTGGCCCTGTTGGCTGGTACATCCGCACGCGCTTGCCTGAAACACATGATGAGCAAGCCCCGGTGCAAGCTGCGGATACTTTCGCATCCTTGTGGCGGCGCATAGCCTTGGGTATCGGGCTGATGGCCAGCGCAACAATTGGCATGTACTTGTTCGTGTTTTATATGCCGACCTACTTGGTGACAGCCCTGAACTATCCGCAGAGCAGTGCCATGGCTATCGGCTGCCTGGCAGGCGGCTGCATGGCTATTATTACGCCGCTGGCTGGGCGTTTCGCCGATCGTTATCAACTGCGTAAAACGCTGCTGGGCTGGACGGTTGCGCTACCTGTAGTGCTGGTGATTCCGGCTTTTTATGTGCTCAGCCATACCAGCCAATTGTATGTGGCCATGTTGGTGGTTGCCGTTTTGGTATTACCAGGCTGTGTCGGTGCCGGTGCATTTTTCTCGCTGATCATGGAGGGCTTCTCCAAGGAGAACCGAGCCCTTGGCACCTCCGTCAGCTACAGCTTTGGGGTGACCCTGTTCGGTGGTTTCTCACCGCTGATTGCAGCCTCCCTGACGGCTGTTTTCGACAGCCCAATGGCCCCGGCGTTCTACCTCGTGGCCGGTGGTGTCATCAGCCTGGTTTGCCTCAAATACTATCCAGAACATAAAGGACGCGAGTAATGAATATGCACGCTCTGCACACGACGTCTGCGACGCCAGACATTGCTACATTCGTCGATATCCGCCGCCAGATTCACGCGGCCCCTGAACTCGGTGGTGACACGCCGCACACTGCTGCGATGGTTGCTGAAATGCTTGAGGGCTGGGGTTACGAAGTGCACCGTAATGTCGGCGGCCATGGTCTAGTTGGCGTGCTGCGTAACGGCGATAGCAGTCGCACGCTGGGCATTCGTGCCGACATGGATGCGTTGCCCATGAGCGAGAAAAACCAGTTTGCTCATGCCAGTCGTGTGCCGGGGCGCATGCATGCCTGTGGCCACGATGGTCATACCGCAATCCTGCTTGCCGCCGCCGCCCGAATCGCGCAAACGCGCCAGTTCAACGGCACCCTTAACCTGATCTTTCAGCCTGACGAAGAAGGCCTTGCCGGGGCCAAAGCCATGATCGACGATGGCATGTTCGAGCGCTTTCCGTGCGATGCCGTATTCGCCTTGCACAATATGCCCGGTATTCCTGTAGGAACCTGCGTGGTTCAGGCGGGGCCGACCATGGCTTCGTCCGAGCGAGTCAAGATCAACATCACCGGTAAGGGTGGCCATGGGGCCATGCCTGAGTTGACTGTCGATCCCGTGCCGGTATTGGCGAGCTTGATTAATGCAATTCAGACCATCAAGTCGCGGGTGCTGGCAGTGGAAGAATATGCGGTGATCAGTATCGGCTCGGTGCAAGCTGGCACGGTTTACAACATCATTCCCGACGAAGCCTCGATGCTGATCAGCGTGCGTACAGACACCACTGAAACCCAGCAGAAAATCAATAATCGCCTGACTGAAATCGTCAAAGGCCACGAGCAGACCTTTGGCGTAAAGATTGACCTGAGCATGGTCCAACTGGCTCCAGCGCTGGTCAACCATGAGCGCGAAACCGAAATCCTGCGCCAGAGCCTTAGCCCGCTTTTCGGCGAAGGGCAGTTGCTATCGACGATGCCGAAGAAAGTCATGGGCACCGAAGACTTCGCCTACATGCTGGAAGAACGGCCAGGCTGCTATTTCATGCTGGGTAACGGCACTGGCGAGTTCCATGGCTGTTCGGTACACAACCCGCACTACGATTTTAATGATGAGTTGATCGAACTCGGCGCGGGCTGCTGGATCAAGTTGACCGAAAACTTTTTGGCCTAACCGCCTGGGCACCTAAAGATTAAGGTTGCAGTTTGATCTTCAGGTGCCTGAACCGCTTCCTTAACGGCCCACATTGGCTGAAATTGCCACGGCGGCTGCGGCCGTTCGCGTTTCTACGCCGAGTTTTACGTAGACGTGTTCCAGGTGTTTATTCACCGTGCGCGGCGACAAACCGAGGATATCGCCGATGTCGCGGTTGGTCTTGCCGCACGCGACCCAACTGAGTACTTCGACCTCGCGTTCGGTTAGGGAAAACCGCGCAGACAGTGTTTCGTAGGCTGTCTCATTGCTCAGGCTGATATCGCGTGGAGCGGCGGCTTCTCGAGCGGACTTGAGTATCTGTGCGGTGCGCAGGTGCGAGGCGACACGGGCGATCACTTGTTCGGGGTGAATCGGTTTGGTTACGTAGTCGATTCCGCCCGCTGCAAAACCCTCAATCACGTGCTCGCTATCGGTCAGTGCAGTCATAAAGAGCACCGGAATATCAGCCGTCTGTGCTTCGGCTTTTATTCGCCTGCAGGTTTCGAATCCATCCAGGCCGGGCATCATGGCGTCGAGCAGAATCAGGTCAGGGCGCCGGCGCTGAATACGCGATAGCGCGCTGAGACCGTCGAGTGCTACCAGCACCATATAGCCTGCGTCATCCAGTGCATCGGAGAGCAACGCCAAATTATCTGGAGTGTCGTCAACAATAAGGATCACGCCGCGCGTGGCGGCCGCTTGCTCATGGGGTGATGTCAGCGCGTTCATGGTCGGCCTCCTTGAGTTGGCGGGTGAGTTCGTCGAGTCGAAAGTGTTTCACCAGCAACCGTAAGGGCGCAGTGAAACCGATAAAGTCAGGTGATTGTCGGTCAATATCATCGAGTTTTTCCTGTAGGCCACGGATATAGCCGAGCGTAGCCAGTTCATATAGAGCCTCCAGGTCATTGGCCGACGGTAAGCGCAGTGGTGTGCTTTGGGGAGTGGCTTGGCTGCTGGCACGATGTAGCCACAGCAGGTCTAGTTGCTTCTGGATGCGCTCAAGTAACTGCGGCGTGTGCACCGGCTTGGCCAGATAATCGTTGCAGACACTGGTTGCACTGCGCTCGCGGTCGTCAGCAAACGCGTTGGCTGAAAGTACGATGATCGGCGCCTGTGACAGGGCATTGCGACGGATTAGGCGGCTGGTTTCCCAGCCATCCATTTGTGGCATCGACAGATCCATGAAAATTAGATCCGGATGCAGCAATGCGACTTGGCGAATAGCTTCATGGCCACTGCCAGCTTGGGCGATATTGAAGCCCAGTGGTTCGAGCATTCCAGCCAGAACACGTCGATGTTCGATATGGTCATCGACCACCAGAATCAGTCTGCGTGGACCTTGATAACCGATAATGTCGTGCTCCACATGCACCACCGCTTGAGGCACGCGAACCTCAGAAAGAAACAAGCGAACCTGAAAGCTGGTGCCTTGGTCGAGCACGCTGCGCACTGACAACTCACCGCCCATCAGCGATGTGAGCATGCGGGTGATGGTCAAGCCAAGCCCCACGCCGTTGTCTTGGCGCATCAAGTCACCGCGCTCGAATGGTTGGAAAATTCGCTCGATCTGTTCCGGATCAATGCCGATGCCGGTGTCGATAATCTCGAAATTTGCCGTCTCACGCAGATAGCTGACACGCAGGCAGACCTCGCCGCTGTCGGTGAACCGTACGGCGTTACCCAGCAGATTGATCAATATCTGCCGTACGCGTTTTTCATCGCCACGCACGACGCTAGGCATTCGCCCTGTGGTTTGCAAACGAAACCGCAGGCCCTTCTCTTCGGCTTGCGGGGTAAACATGCGCTCCAGTTGGTGAATGAACTCAGGAAAAGGGATCTCTGAAAGCTCAAGGTTGAGTTTGCCAGCTTCAATCTTGGCCACATCAAGCAAGCCATCGATTAACGAAAGCAGGTGCGAGCCACTGCGGAAAATGGTGCCAAGCGCATCTTTATGCTGACTGGGCATGGCGCCGTCACGTTGCAGAATCTGGGTGTAGCCGAGAATGCTGTTAAGCGGTGTGCGCAGTTCGTGGGACAGGCCGGTGACATAGCGGCTTTTGGCTGCGTTAGCCGCCTCGCTGGCTTCTTTGGCCTTTTGCAGTTCCTCGTCGGTGCGCCGGTGGGCTTCGATTTCTTGCATAAGCAATAAGGTTTGCCGGTCCGATTCCTTCTGTGCAACGTGACGGCTTTCCCGCGTTAGCACCACCCACCAGGCAAGAATTGCCGCGAACAGCGAAAGCGTTAGCAAGGCTTTGAGAAACGACTGATAAAGCGTTGCCAGCATCTCTGGTGAATGGGGCACAAGACCATGAGATATCTGGCCGTAGATCAGCCCCAAGGCACCGCTTAGCGCCAGAACCAGAACCGTCAGCAGCCCAAGGTATTGCGCAAGACGACTGTGCAGGCGCGGAATCGAACCTTTGGGCAAGAGCCAGCGGGCAAAGTCATCAATCTGTTCACTTAGGCGCGCATGAGGCTTACAGGCATCGCCACAGCGAGCATCAAGCGAGCAGCATAATGAGCAGATCGGTGTGCTGTAAGCCGGGCAGAACGCCATGTCTGGCGCCTCAAAGGCGTTGTTGCAAAGACCACATTCTAAAGTTGCCTGTGGCCCGCTGGGGTAGAGCAGCTGCGGGGCGCTGGAGCGAGCGATGTAGTAGCGGCCTTGAGTGAGCCAGGCAATCAGCGGTGCAAAAATACACGCACTGCCCAGCGCTACCATCGGTGAGGCGGCTTGAGCCATGGCTCCAAACAATCCGACGTAGGCGAGCCCCGAGAGCAGAGAGGCAATTAGCATGGCGCCGACGCCCACCGGGTTGATGTCGTACAGGTGGGCGCGCTTGAACTCAATGCCCTTGGGTGACAGGCCCAGCGGTTTGTTGATGACTAAGTCGGCCACCAGAGCGCCGATCCACGCGATGGCAATGTTGGCGTAGAGGCCGAGCACCTGCTGAATTGCATCGAATACGCCGAGCTCCATTAGCATCAGGGCGATGGCGACGTTAAATACCAGCCAAACCACCCGCCCCGGATGACTATGCGTGACGCGAGCGAAGAAATTCGACCAGGCTAAAGAGCCCGCGTAGGCATTGGTCATGTTGATCTTGATTTGCGAGATGATGACGAACAACACCATCGCCCCGAGCGCCCATTCAGGTGAGCTGAACACATAAGTGAACGCGACCAGGTACATCTGCGTGGGTTCGGCGGCGCGCTCAATGGGTATCTCATGTTGCAGGGCGAGAAACGCGAGAAATGCGCCGGCGAGCATCTTTAGCGCACCGGGGATAATCCAGCCGGGCCCGGCCATGATCAGGGCTGCCCACCAGCGTTTGCGGTTGGCTTTGGTTTGCTCTGGAAGAAAACGCAGGTAGTCAACTTGCTCGCCAATCTGCGTGACTAGTGACAGCGTCACCGTGCAGGCTGCGCCGAAATACAACAGGTTGAATGTGCCACCTTCGCCGACACGGCCACCGAAGCTGGTGAGGTCGCTGAATGCGTCTGGGTTTTTCCACATGACGAACAAGTAAGGCACCAGCAGTAAAAACAGCCACAACGGCTGAGACCACATCTGCAAGCGGTTAATCAGGGTGACCCCGTAAGCCACCAAGGGGATAACGATGATCGAGCAGATGACATAGGCCAACGCCAGTGGAATCTTGAAATACAGTTCCAGGGCCAACGCCATGATCGCCGCCTCCAGGGCGAAGAACAGAAAGGTAAAACTGGCGTAGATCAGTGATGTGATCGTCGAGCCGATGTAGCCAAAGCCCGCGCCACGGGTCAGTAAGTCCATATCAACACCGTAGCGAGCGGCGTAGTAACTGATGGGCAGGCCGGTCAGGAAAATCACCAGCGCCACCGCCAGCACTGCCCAAAGGGTATTGGTAAAGCCATAACTGATCGCGAGCGCCCCGCCGATCGCTTCCAGGGCGAGAAATGACACAGCGCTCAGCGCCGTGTTGGCAATGCGTAGCTCAGACCATTTACGGAATGACTTCGGGGTAAAACGAAGCGCGTAGTCCTCCATGGTCTCGTCGGCGACCCAACTGTTGTAGTCGCGGCGAATCTTGACGATGCGCTGGGTACCGGTTGGTTGCACGACGGAGTTTCCTTGAGTATCTGCGCGGCGATTGTTCGGGTCGTATTACAGCCCGCAGGAACAGGGTGATGCTTGCAACAAGCATGCCCCGGCCCTACTACGGCCAGCTCACGCGCGCGAGCTTCTGTCTGACTGCGTTTCAGGCGTGATCTTGCACCAGTGCGGGGCGTTTGCCTGTACGTCAGACGACGTATGCGGTTACGTCAAGCTGCGTATACCGCCATTGCTCTCTGCAGCCGCATGCTTGCTGCAACCCGACCTGGTACCCGAAAGGCGAGCCGGTGCGGTAACACCACAACGAGGAGCAAGACCATGGATTTACGACTCACGGGTGCGAAAAGAATGCTTCCCCGACGACTGACTCTGGGGGCTGCGGCGCTTTCATTGCTGGCCGCGAGCGTGCTCAGCCAAACCGCCCTGGCGGATGACGTCAACACCACCGGTTTGGCGGTGACCGATACCACCGTAACCGTCGGCCAACTGCATTCGGCAACTGGCACTATGGCGATTTCGGAAACCGGCTCTATTCAGGCTGAGCGCTTGGCGATTGACCAGATCAACGCTTCGGGCGGCATCCTGGGTCGGCAAATCAAAATCATCCAGGAAGATGGTGCGTCTGACTGGCCAACCTTTGCTGAGAAGGCCAAGAAACTTCTGGAAAGCGACAAGGTTGCCGCTGTTTTCGGTTGCTGGACTTCCGCGTCGCGTAAAGCGGTACTGCCGATTTTTGAGAAAGACAACGGCTTGCTTTACTACCCGACGTTTTATGAAGGCCTGGAACAATCGAAGAATGTGATTTACACCGGCCAGGAAGCCACTCAGCAGATCCTTGCGAGCCTTGACTGGATTGCCAAAGAGAAGGGCGCAAAGACCTTCTACTTGCTCGGCTCTGACTACATTTGGCCACGCACTTCAATGAAAATTGCACGTAAGCACATTGAAAACGTGCTCGGCGGCAAGGTCGTTGGTGAAGAGTATTACCCGCTGGGCAACACCCAGTTTGGTTCGCTGACCAACAAAATCAAACTGAAAAAACCTGATGTGGTCTTCGCCGCAGTTGTGGGCGGCTCCAACGTCGCCTTCTACAAGCAATTGAAAGCCGCAGGTATCACCTCCGACAAGCAAACCCTGCTGACCATCTCGGTGACTGAAGATGAAATGCTCGGTATCGGTGGTGAAAACATGAAGGGTTTTTACTCCTCGATGAAGTACTTCCAGACGTTGGATAACCCCAACAACAAAAAATTTGTTGAGGAATTCAAAGCTAAGTTCGGCAAAGACTCAGTCATCGGCGACGTAACTCAAGCAGGCTATCTCGGCCCATGGTTATGGAAAGCAGCGGTTGAGAAAGCCGGTAGTTTCGATGTCGACAAAGTGGTTGCTGCCTCACCGGGTATTGAGCTGACCACCGCACCTGAAGGCTACGTGAAAGTTCATGAAAACCATCACCTGTGGAGCAAGGCGCGCATCGCCGAGATTCAGGCTAACGGTACGTTCACGGTCGTTCATGAGTCCGAGCTGATCGAGCCTAATCCATTCCCTAAAGGCTACCAGTAAGCAAGGCCAGCAAGCGCAGCGATGGCGGCAGTGCCATCGCTGCAGAGTTCGCCCGCGTGATTGCCGGGCGAACGCTTATCTCCCTGTTTAATTCTCCACCAGCGGGAGCCTTCAAGATGGACGTATCACTCTCCGAATTCGGCGCGATTGCCGTCATGCAAGGCTTTAACGGCCTGTCGGTATTCTGTGTACTGTTGCTTATGGCCTTGGGCCTGGCGATTATTTTCGGCCAGATGGGCGTGATCAACATGGCTCACGGCGAGTTCCTGACCGTCGGTGCCTACACCACTTACGTGATCTCATCAGTCACCTTGCAATATTTCCCGGCGTTGCAGCCGTACTATTTTTTCTTCGCCATTGTTGCGTCGTTCCTGATCGCGGGGGCACTCGGTTGGCTGGTTGAATGGTTGATGATTAGCAAGCTTTATCACCGGCCGTTGGACACATTGCTGGCCACTTGGGGGTTGTCATTGGTGATGCAGCAGGCGTTTCGTTCGATCTTTGGTGCGCGCGAGGTCGGTGCGGAAATGCCGGAATGGATCATGGGTTCCTGGGCGCCTTCCGAGGCCATCGACATTCCTAAAAACGGCTTGTTCGTGATGGGTCTTACGGCGCTGCTGACGGCCACCATTTTCATCATGTTGTATCGCTCGCGTTGGGGCCTGCAGGTTCGCGCGACCATGCAGAACCGGGTGATGAGCCGAGCGGTAGGCATCAACACCAAAAAAGTCGACCGCATGACCTTCGCCCTTGGTTGCGGCGTGGCTGGCGTGGCTGGCGCGGCGTTTACCACCATCGGATCGACTGGCCCAACCGCTGGTTCGCTGTACATCGTCGATACCTTCCTTACCGTGGTATTTGGCGGCGCAGCCAGCCTGGTCGGGACCATCGCCTCGGCGTTCACCATCGCTCAAGCGCAATCGATCATGGAGTTCTTCCTTTCCGGCTCAATGGCCAAGGTGCTGACGTTGTCAGCGGTGATTTTGATCCTGATGCTGCGCCCACAAGGGTTGTTCTCGATCAAGGTGCGCAAGTAATGCAGATGTCGCTTTTGAAAGGCGCCAGTGCGCTGGCGCAGGAGCTTGCAGTGCCCCGTTGGGTCATTGCAGGCGTGATGCAGAGTCGTAGGAGCCGTCCATGAAAAATGCATATGAAAGTCTGCTGGGTGGCAAACAGGGGGCTATTGGTCTGCTGGTGCTGGCCGTACTGATTCTGGTGGTGTTTCCGCTGATGCTGGACACCTTTCGTCTGAGCATGGTCGGCAAGTACCTGACCTATGCATTCGTTGCCGTGGGGCTGGTGCTCTGCTGGGGTTACGGCGGCATTCTCAGCCTCGGCCAGGGCATCTTCTTCGGGCTGGGTGGCTACTGCATGGCGATGTTTCTCAAGCTTGAGGCATCCGATCCGGAAAGCACCAAGATACAGTCAACGCCCGGTATTCCAGATTTTATGGATTGGAACCAGATCACCGAATTGCCGATGATGTGGCAACCGTTTCACAGCTTCAGCTTCACCCTGCTGGCGGTGATTGCAGTGCCGACGCTACTGGCATTGATCATTGGTATCGCCATGTTCAAGCGCCGGGTTGGCGATGTTTACTTCTCTATCGTTACCCAGGCGATTGCAGCGATTCTGACCATTCTGATTATTGGTCAGCAGGGCCTTACGGGCGGGGTCAACGGCATCACTGATCTGAAGACCCTGCTTGGCTGGGATATTCGCCCTGATAGCTCGAAGATCATCCTTTACTTTGTGAATGCCTTCTTGCTGCTCGGTTGCGTATTGCTGGGGCGTTTTATTCTGACCTCGAAACTTGGCCGCTTGTTGATGGCCATGCGCGACAAAGAAGAGCGTGTGCGTTTTTCTGGTTATGACGTAGCCAGCTTTAAAATTTTCGTGTTCTGCGTGGCGGCGGCCTTTTCGGCGATTGGTGGGGCGATGTTTGCCTTGCAAGTGGGCTTTATGTCGCCCAGCTTTGTCGGCATCGTGCCGTCGATTGAAATGGTCATCTTCGCCGCTGTGGGAGGGCGTATGTCGTTGCTTGGCGCGGTGTACGGAACCTTGCTGGTGAGCTTCGGCAAAACCTATTTCTCCGAGAGCTTCCCCGAGCTGTGGCTGTACTTGATGGGCGGGCTGTTTATCGTCGTGGTCATGTATTTCCCCAACGGTATTGCCGGGCTGTGGGAAAGCCATGGGCGTAAATGGCTTTCACGTACGACGCTGGGCAGCAAGTTGTTTGGCCTGCCAGTGCCCAAGACCCGTGTGCAAGTGAGCAAGCCCGCTGAAGTGCAACCCGCCCGTGAACTGGAGACCACGCCATGAGTAGTCCAGCAGGATTTCAGGCTGCCAAGCCGGTACTGGCCGTTGAAGGGCTGACGGTTTCCTTTGATGGGTTCAAGGCGGTCAACGACTTGAACCTCTATGTCGATCGCAACGAGGTACACGTGGTGATCGGGCCGAACGGAGCCGGTAAAACCACGGTACTTGATTTGATCTGCGGCAAAACCAAGTCAACCGCTGGCAGCATTGAGTTCGATGGCCGCGAGCTCACCAAAATGCGCGAGTACGACATCGTTCGCGCCGGGGTCGGGCGTAAGTTTCAGAACCCGTCCATCTACGAGAACCTGACGGTGTTCGAGAACTTGGAGATGTCTTATCCCAAAGGTCGCAACGTCTTCAGCGCGCTGTTCTTTAAGCGCACACCGGAGGTGGTTGCGCGGGTTGAGGAGGTCGCTGCTGAAATCTTCCTCAGTGACTTTCTCGATAAGCAAGCCGATCTGCTGTCTCACGGCCAAAAGCAGTGGTTGGAGATTGGCATGCTGCTAATGCAAGACCCTGCGCTGTTGATGCTCGATGAGCCCGTTGCCGGGATGAGCGTCAGCGAGCGAGTGCAGACCGCGCAACTGCTCAACCGCATCAGCCAAGGCCGCTCGGTGTTGGTGATTGAGCATGACATGGAGTTCGTCAAAAGCATCGCTAACCGCGTCACGGTGCTGCATCAGGGCAAGGTTCTGGCGGAGGGCAGCATGGAGGCGGTGCAGAGCAACCCGAAAGTGATTGAGGTGTATCTCGGCCATTAAGTGCGGGGTGCGCCCAGAACAGGGCGCCGAGCTGTTTAAACGCGTATTCCAGCGGCCAACTTATCGAGCAAACAATCGAGCATCGGCTGGCTACACCTTGTGTGGTCCAGCTGAACGTCACAGGGGATAACCATGTTCAAAATCAGTAATCTGGTGTCCGGTTACGGCCAGAGCCAAATCCTTCATGAGCTTAATTTGGACGTGGCGAAGAAGGAAATCGTTGCTGTCATGGGCCGCAACGGGATGGGCAAGACCACGTTATTCAAGAGCCTGATGGGTGTGCTGCCGCAGTGGGGCGGACAGATCACTATCGACGGTCATGATGTGTCCCAGTTGGAAACCCACCAGCGGGTCGAGCATGGCATTGCCTATGTGCCGCAGGGGCGGATGATTTTCTCGCACATGAGCGTACTGGAGAACATCCAGACCGGCCTGCCTGCCTCGGCCAAGGGCAAAGTGCCTGACGACCTATATGCGCTGTTTCCGGTGCTGCACGAGATGCGTTCACGCAAGGGCGGCAACCTTTCAGGTGGGCAGCAGCAACAACTGGCGATTGCCCGCGCCTTGGCAACCAACCCCAAGGTTTTACTGCTTGATGAGCCAACCGAGGGGATTCAGCCATCGATCATCAAAGACATCGCCCATAAGCTTAAAGATATCCGCAATCTACGTGACCTGACGATCGTGGTGTCCGAGCAAGTGCTGTCGTTCACCCTGGAAGTTGCGGATCGTTTCCTCGTCATCGAGAAGGGCAAGTTTGTCATCGAGGAAACCCGCGACCAGGTCGACGAGGCAACCATCAGTCGGTATTTGTCGGTTTAATTACTGATCTCAACGGTCGATTGCCGAGCTGGCACAGGTTCTCTGTGCTGGCTTTTTTCGGTGCCCACGTTGCGCTGAAAGCCTCGCGGCAAGAGGGGGCGCTAATACGTCATTCAGCGTATTCCGTCATTTTAGCCTACGTTTAAGACTAGCCCCGTATCCGGCGCTTCAGCGCCAAGTCCCTATCAATGGTCCCAGGAGTTCTGTCATGGCCGAAACACTCATCAAGGTCGACCTCAATCAACCCGCCACCGAGAACGAGCAAATTCATAACCGCTGGCATCCGGATATTCCGATGGCTTGCTGGGTTAAACCGGGCGACGATTTCATCCTTGAAACCTATGACTGGACTGCTGGTGCGATCAAGAATAATGACGATGCCAGCGACGTGCGTGATGTTGATCTGTCCACCGTGCATTACCTGTCTGGACCGGTTGGCGTGCACGGTGCCGAGCCCGGTGATTTGCTGGTGGTTGATTTGCTCGACATTGGCGCCAAGGCTGAGTCCATGTGGGGCTTCAATGGCTTCTTTTCCAAGCAGAATGGCGGTGGATTTCTGACCGATCACTTCCCCATGGCGCAGAAAGCTATCTGGGATTTCAAAGGGATGTTCACCAGCTCGCGGCACATTCCGGGGGTGAACTTCGCAGGCTTGATTCACCCTGGCCTGATCGGTTGTTTGCCTGATCACAAAATGTTGGCTGACTGGAACAAGCGCGAGCAGGAATTGATCGATACCGATCCGCATCGCGTACCTGCGCTGGCCAACCCGCCAATGGCGCCCACTGCACACATGGGCAAGATGAAAGGTGAGGCGCGCGATTTGGCAGCCATGACCGGTGCGCGCACTGTACCGCCGCGTGAGCATGGTGGTAACTGCGATATCAAAGACCTGTCGCGTGGCTCAAAAGTCTTCTTTCCGGTTTATGTCGATGGCGCGGGTTTGTCGGTTGGCGACCTGCATTTTAGTCAAGGCGATGGTGAAATTACCTTCTGCGGCGCTATCGAAATGGCTGGTTGGGTGCACATGAAGGTTGAGCTCATCAAAGGTGGCATGGCCAAGTACGGGATCAAGAACCCGGTGTTTAAACCCAGCCCAATTGTGCCGAACTACAACAACTACCTGATCTTCGAAGGCATCTCGGTCGACGAGTCCGGCAAGCAGCATTACCTCGACGTCAACATCGCCTACAAGCAGGCCTGCTTGAATGCCATTAACTACCTGACCAAGTTCGGTTATTCACCCGCCCAAGGTTATGCATTGCTTGGCTCGGCGCCGGTGCAGGGGCATATCAGCGGGATTGTCGACGTACCCAACGCCTGCGCCACCTTGTGGCTGCCGACAGAAATCTTCGACTTTGACATCAACCCGAACGCCAACGGTCCAACCCAGTTTCTTGATGGCAGCATTGACCTGCCGATTGCGCCGGACCTTTAAGCCAAACCGCTTCTTTGATCAACAAGCCGGTGCATACCTCCGGCAACCGAGTTCTCCCCCTGGCAGGTTTGGCGCTTTGGACGGCGGCCAGGCTTGCCAGGGCGGCGAACACTAAAACTTCAGGAGCCGTGTATGCCGATCTACGAATATGACTGTGCCCGTTGCGGTGATTTCACCTTGCTGCGGCCCATGGCCGATCGCGATCAACCCTGTGGTTGCCCGTATTGCGGAACCTTGAGCACGCGCGTGATTCTTAGTGCGCCGAGTTTGGCAACTATGCCTGGCGCTCAGCGTAGCGCTATCGCAGCCAACGAACGCAGCGCCAACGCCCCGCAGACTCTTGATGAGTACAAGCAAAGCCGCAAACACCCCAAAGGCTGCGGCTGCTGTACACCCAACAAGCCACTGTCACCCACCAAGGCCAATCCGCATGCGATGAAAGGCAAGCCTGCGGGTCGCCCCTGGATGATTAGTCATTGAATTCAGCTTCAAGCACCGCCGCGAAAGCAGGACAGTCCCCAAGCGGTTAGCTTAAAAGGCAGGTGGTAATGCTGCTGGGTGTCGTCCAGCCCGAAGCGGTAGACCAGTACATCCAGAAAGGGCACTCGCGGTAGCTGTTGACCTTGTGCGCGATAGAAGTCCGCTACATCGAGACTGACTTCGTAGTGGCCAGATTCGAATACCGCCGAGTGCTCGCTTAGCTCAGCGAATAAGCCATTGGCTGCAATCTGGCCTGCGCAGATCAGTTCGCGGTTTGTACCGGTGAGACGCTCGATGCTTAGGGCTAATCCTTCGGCGACTTTTCCGGTCGCAACATCAACGACATGGATGGAAATGCCGGCATTCATTGCCAAAAACCTTGATGAGGCCTGGCGGCTTCTTCCTCCAGCATCGGTCCCAATACTTCAACCTGTCGTTGGCCACGCACGAACACTTCGCGGCATGGCAAGGAGAAGGTGGGGTTTTCCGGGTGGTCGCCGGTCAGCCCTAGCAATGCGTGCTCAGAAAGGGCGTATACCACTCGGCCGATACCGGTCCAATAGATCGCGCCGGAACACATGCAGCAGGGTTCGGCGCTGGTGTAGAGCGTGCATTTAGCCAGTTTTTCCGGGCTCAGCAGTTTGGCTGCCAAGGCTGCCGCAGCCAGTTCCGCGTGTTGGGTTGGATCACCTTCTGGCGGCATGGAGTTGTTGCCAGCACTGGCAATGATTTTGCCATTCTGATCGGCGACCAAGGCGGCGAAAGGGTGACGGCCGCGCTGTTTGGCTTCCTCAGAAAGCTGGATCGATTGACGTAGCAGATCCAGGTCGAGCTTTGAAACGTTGGCAGGGGTAAGGTTGGTAAAACTAGTCATAACGACTCCTGTCCTGATTATTGGCAGATCCTCCTCTTGGTCAGGTGCAAGAGGAGGAGGGGCTTACTTGATCGGTTCGGGATTAGTTTCGAGGGCTAGATCGTTTACGTTTTGATCTTCATTGTTGAGCAACAGATTCAGAACAATCGCGGTGATGGCGCCCAGGAAAATACCGCTTTCCAGGATCAGCTTGAGGGTGCCGCTGGCTTGTTCAAATAATGCAGGGTATGACATTGGCAGAACGCCAATGCTGACCGAGACAGCCACAATAATGCCGTTGCGTGTGCCTTCGAATTTGACTCGAGACAGCTCTTGAATACCGGCCACGGTAGTCATTCCGAACATCACGATGGCGCAGCCGCCCAGCACTGGCGTCGGTACCGCTGCAATCAACGCGCCCAGTTTGGGAAACAAGCCCATCAGCACCATGATCGCGCCAGCGGCGGCAACGACGAAGCGACTCTTGACGTTGGAGAGCGCAATTAAACCGGTATTCTGGGTGAAGGCATTGTAGGGAAAGCTGTTGAACAACCCGCCGAGCATGGTTGATAAACCGTCGGCGCGAAAGGCACCCGCTAGCGTTTGTTGGGTGGTCGGTTTGCCAGTCAGCTTGCCGATGGCCAGACAGTTACCGGTGGTTTCAGCCATGATCACCAGCATTGCCAGAGTCATGATCAGAATAGGCATCAGCGAGAATTCCGGTGCGCCAAAAGCCATCGGTGGGCTCAGCTCGAACCATGCCGCCTCGCCTATTCGGCTAAAGTTGGTCATGCCGAAGGCCGCTGCGACCAAGCTGCCCAAAATAAGGCCGATGAGCACGCTGAGATTGCCGATAAAACCGGAAAACTTAGCGTAGACCACCAGTGTGATTGAGACCGTGACCAGCCCAAGCAGCAGGTTGGCAGGCGAGCCAAAGTCGTCGGCTCCTGGATTACCACCGCCCAACCAGATAGCTGCAGCGGGCATCAGTGAGATGCCAATGATGGTAATCAGACTGCCAATGACAACCGGCGGGAAAAAGCGCAGCAGGCGGCTGAAAATTGGTGCGAGGGCAATGGTGATAGCGCCAGCGGCGATCACTGCACCGAATATCTGACTAAGGCCGAACTCCTTGCCAATCATGATCATGGGGGCGAGGGCAATAAATGAGCAGCCTTGGATCAACGGTAGGCGGGCACCAAATTTCCAGAAGCCAATGGTCTGGATCAAAGTCGCCACACCTGAAGTCAGCAAGTTGGCGTTGATCAGCAATATTACTTGCGCTGAGGTAAGCCCCAGCGCGCTACCCAGAATCAATGGAACGGCCACGGCGCCAGCATACATAACCAGAACATGTTGCAAACCAAAGGTGAACAATTGGCGGATGGGTAGAACCTCATCAACCGGATGGACTTGTGTAGGCTTCATTAGCGTGTCTCCAGAAGAGGGCAGCTTTGTTCTTATTAATGCAGCTCAGGCTATCGACTCTTTGGCCGATTAGAGAATCTGGGCTGGCTGAGTTGAGTATTCCCCTCTTGATCTCGATGGAACAAATGAATAACCATCGCTATTGTCGATGGATTACTTGGGCCTTGCTATGCGCTTTTCACTGGATCAGTTACAGGTTTTCATCCTCGTCGTGCAAGCGGGTTCGTTCTCCGCGGCGGCGCGCAAAATGGGCCGCACACAATCGACAGTCAGCGCTGCGATAGCCAATCTGGAGACTGATCTGGGCGTGGCGCTGTTTGATCGCTCAAGTCGTATTCCGACCCTGACCGCCGCTGGCCAGAAAATGCTTTTGCAAGCTGAAGCCGTGATCGAACGTTGTCTTGCGCTGGAAAGCCACGCCGACGGCATGGCCGAGGATGTGGAACCATGCCTGACGCTGGCCATTGAGGTTCCCTACACCACAGTGGTGCCGGTCCTCGTCGAGTTTGAGCAGCAATTTCCTTCGGTCGACCTGATCGTCCGGCATCCTGTGGATGGTGATGTCAGCGAGATATTGCTCAAAGGCGAGGCCGTGCTTGGCGTGGCGTTCTCGCAACCCGACTACCCGCGCGAACTTGAGTTTATGCAGATGGGTAAATTGATCATGGTGCACGTCACTCATCGAGAGCACCCTCTGGCTCAGCACCAACAAGTGAGCTTTGCCGAGTTGCATGCGCATCGTCGGCTGGTATTCAGCACGCATGCCGACAAACTACCGAGCAGTGAATACCTCAGGTCCACGCAGATGTGGCAGGCGGAAAGTTACCTGGCCATATTGGAAATGGTGCGTGCGGGATTGGGCTGGGCAACCTTGCCGCGACAGCTCATCTTGCGCGAGCTGGGCAATGGCGAATTGGTTGAGTTGCAACTTGACGCTTACCCACACACTGACTGGTTGGTGGGGGTTGACCTCGTATGGCCGCGACAGTCACGTGGTGGCAAAGCCGAGCGCTGGCTTAAGCAGCGCTTGATGCAAAGCAAAGTGTTCGAGCTGGACCGCAACGGCCAGTCAACGACGTTGTAAGACAGGTCAGCACGCAGAAAATTAATCGGGAACACACCTCGATTATTTTATCCGTGGCGCGAAGATGCCCTGTAGCCAAGACATCTTCGCCTGAGCCACGCAGTCAGGAAATGGCTGTGCCTTGGAGTGCTTCGTCACTCATCAGTTTCTCAAGACTGATGGGCAGGTCGCGCACTCGTTTACCGGTCGCATGGTAGACAGCGTTCGCCACCGCTGCGGCAAGTCCGGTTATCCCGATTTCACCGATTCCGCGAGCGCCAAACTCATTGAGGTTGTAGTCAGGATAGTCGAGCAGAATTACCTCGATCTCCGGCTGGTCGGCATGCACCGGCACCATATATTCGGCGTAGTTATTGTTCACCGGCATGGCATTGCGCTCGTCGTAATCGGTGGTTTCGAACAGCGCCATACCGATTGCCATGACAATTGCCCCCTCGACCTGATTGAGCGAGGTCTTGGCATTAATGACTTTGCCAACATCGATTGCGCTGACCACCCGCGAAACCCGCAACCGCGAAATACCCGGGTCCCAACGCACCTCAACGAAGTGCGCGCCAAAGGAGCCGAACGCATGCTTCTCGGTATCAGCCATTCCCGTGTGACCTTCGCCCTCGGCACTGGAGAGTTTCAAGCGCTTGAGAACATCAGCGAATGCGATGCTTGTGGTACCACTTTCCAACTTGCCGTTACTGACTTTTATTGCATCCGGCTTGGCGTCGGCAAGCCCGCCATCGGTAGATACGGCAAAGCCTTTAAGTTGCGTAAGCGCTGCGCGGGTAGCTTCAGCCACCGCGGGCAATACGCTGGCTGTAACCCAGGAGCCGCCGGATACAGGGCCCGGAGGAAAAGTCGAATCGCCCAAGTGCACGACGATTTTGTTCAATGGCAAGCCCGTGAGGTCGCTGACACATTGCGCGATTACCGTGTAGGTTCCAGTGCCGATATCCTGGACGCCGCAAAAGGCTTCGGCGCTGCCGTCGGACTTCAAGGATACACGCGCCTTGGAAGGTGTTCGCAAAGCCTCCCAATTACACTGCGCCATCCCGTAACCTATGACTTCATGACCTTCACGCATGCTGCCAGTTTTTGGATTGCGCTTATCCCAGCCAAACCGCTTGGCTCCTTCGGCCAAGGCTTCGCGCAAATGATTACCGGACCAAGGCAGCTTTTCCTCCTCATTTTGCTCAGCCCAATTGAGTTGGCGGAACGCGAGAGGGTCCAACTGACATTTTTCGGCCAACTCATCAATCGCAGACTCCAAGGCAAACAAGCCCGGCGCCGCCCCAGGTGCACGCATCGACGTCGGCGCCCCACGGTTGACCGGCACTGTGGCGTGGCTGGTTTCGACATTGGCACATGAGTAAAGGCTGGCGCTCATACCTGCGCAATTCTCAAGATACGGATCGCCCATCCCCCGGGTGTTCACCGACTCATGTCGCAGTGAAACCAGCTTGCCTTGGGCATCGGCCGCCAAGCGCATGCGTTGCTGCGTTTCGGGACGATGCCCAACGGTCGTGAACATTTGAGCCCGCGGCACAACCAACTGTACGGGGCGGCCAACCACCTTGGCAGCGGCACATGCAGCCACCGAGTGGGGCCAAACCCACAGCTTTGCGCCAAAGCCTGAGCCAATAAAAGGGGCTCTGACCTCCACCCGTTCGGTCGGCAAACCAAAAATCTGGGCAAGGGTATTGCGGTGCACAACCACCGACTGGGTGGATTCATACACCACCAGCTTGTTGTTCTCCCATAGCGCGACGGTGGCGTGCATTTCCATTGGGTTATGGGTTTCAACTGGCGTGGTGTATGTCGCGTCAATCGTTTGCACACCGGCGTCGAACGCTTCGGCGGGATTGCCGCGCTTATGTCCTCGGCCGCTGTCATCAGGCGAGCCTTGCTGCAATCCTTGCTTGAGATTGGCCAATGCGCGGCTGTCGGTGTAGCTGACCTTAACTTTGTAAGCGGCCTCGCGGGCATGTTCGAAAGTGTCAGCAATAATCAGAGCAACGAACTGCCCTGCATAGCGAATGACCTCGTCTTCAAACGGCAAACGCTTCTCGTCAATACGTGTGGATGTCAGTACTTTTTCGAGGGAGAACTGCGCGGGCGGCGAGTGGAATGCTTGGGGAAAATTGCCATGGTGAAGAATTTCGATCACCCCAGCAGAGCGCCGTGCGGATTCGATATCGAGTGATTTGATCGAGCCGCTGGCAACGTTACTAAACACGCCATATGCGAAGACCATTCCTTGCGGATGCTGGTCCGCGGCATACATGGCCTGGCCGGTGACTTTCAAGCGCCCGTCGACGCGTCGAGGGGATGCACCCATAATTGATTCGCTCATGCCAACGCTCCTGTACCAAGTGTCATGAGGTTGCGCACAATGGCCTGCCGCCCCAATGGGATCTTGTAGGCGTTGTGCGAATAAGGCACTGCACCTTGCAGGGCAATAGCGGCGATCTTGGCGAAGGCTTCCGGGCTAGCCGTTACCCCACGCAGTGCGAGTTCTGCTTCGAGCGCCCGCCATGGTTTTGTACCCAGGCCGCCCATGGCAATACGCGCTTCGCGGATAACCTTGCCATCCATGACCAAAATCACGGCGCTGGATGCCAGAGCGAACTGGTATGAACTGCGATCACGCAGCTTTAAATAACCGGACTGATTGTTCGCCAGCGGTGCGTCCAAGGTGACATGCGTGATCAGCTCATCCGGCTTGAGTGCATGCTCCTTCCACGGCGTGCTTGCGGGCAATAGATGGAAATCCAAGAAATTGATTTCGCGCTTGCCGGACGGGCCTTGCACTTCAACACTGGCGCCAATTGCAGCCATGGCCACACACATATCCGAGGGATGGGTGGCAATGCATTGATCGCTGGTGCCCAACACTGCATGCACGCTGCGGTTGTGGCCCTCAATGGCCGCACAGCCCGAGCCGGGATTACGTTTATTGCACGCTGAGACGCCATCGCGGAAATAATTGCAGCGCACTCGCTGCATCACATTACCGGCAGTGGTTGCCTTGTTGCGCAGTTGAGTAGTTGCCCCGGAAAGCAGAGCCTGCGACAACACCGCGTATTCACTTTTGATTCGCGGGTGATTGGCCAGTTGCGTATTGCTGACCATGGCGCCAATCCGGGTTCGACCATCGCTCAAGGTTTCGATCTGGTTCAGCGCCAAGGTATGCACATCAACCACTTGGTCAGGTTGCATGATGTCGAGTTTGACCAGGTCCAGCAGTGTGGTGCCGCCCGCAAGAAAGGCCGTAGCGTCGTTGCGTGAGTGAGAGGCAATGGCCTGCTCGGGACTGCTCGCGCGGATATACTCCAAGGTTCTCATTAGCTGGCTCCTTGCAGTTTGCCACGGGCATCTTGCACCGCTGCCAGAATGTTCTTGTAGGCGCCGCAGCGGCAGATATTGCCACTCATTGCTTCACGTACACTGGCGTCGTCGGCTCCGATATTGGGGTCTTTGATGATCGCCGCAGCGGTCATCATCTGGCCTGAAGTGCAGTAGCCGCACTGAAACGCGTCATGTGCCCAAAAGGCTTCTTGAATGGGGTGCAGTTGACCGTTTTGCTCCAGCCCCTCAATGGTGGTGATTTCATCACCCTCATGCATCGCGGCCAGGGAGAGACAACTGTTCATCGGCTGCCCGTTAACGTGCAAAGTACAAGCCCCGCACTGGCCGTGATCACAACCCTTCTTGGTGCCGGTCAATTGCAGTCGATCGCGTAATACGTCAAGCAGCACTGCGTTGCCAGGAATGTTGAGAGCGTGTTGCTGGCCATTCACCTTAAGCGAGACGCGCAGCTCACCTTTTGCTAACGGTGTGTCGCTGTCGTCGATTGGCGTTTCAAGCTGTGCGGCCTGGGCCCACATAGGTGCGGTCGCAGCAGCCATGCCGGAAATACCGATAGTACGAAGGAAATTGCGCCTTGAGGGCGTCGTCAGTTCCTTGAACAATTGGCCGGTGCTGTCTGAGTCGTGAATATTGCTTTCAGTCGGATCAGTCATTACTTCGGTCCTCATCGGTTGTAACGCTTCAAATCACGGAGCTGTTTTGTATAGATCGAACAGCTGGATCGGGACTGCTTGAGCCCTCTGCATCGCGCTTGTTTTTATCTGTCCAAGATTGAATCGTGTGCAAGCCAGCTCAACTGCTGCCGTGCGCCCTGATGATCAAAGGCGTAGCGCAGTCGAAAGACGGCTGGCAGCAGAAAGCGCTGCTCATAACGGTGCCACGGTTAGATGTCTGATAGATAACCGCACCTGAACTGCCGCCTCATCACCCGCAGCAAAGCAGTTTCACTTCTTTATATGAGCTTATATATCGACGAGTGTTCAGACTTGCTCAATAGGAGCGAGTTATTGCCTATTTCAGCAAATTGGCTTTGGGGGGAGGGTAACGGGAAGGCTTCAATGATTAGTTCTATTGAATATCTTGGGTAAGGCGAGCTAATGGAGCGGTCACACGATGTCCAGATCAACCAGACACTTGTAGGCGCTGCGCGAGCGCAATGCTAGTGGCGTTTGGTTACAGCGAGCAGTGACTTCTGTGAAAATTTGTTCGACTTGGATGATTTCACGAACGCGATGTCATGCAAAGGAATGAAGTCTGTCCGAGCATCAGGTGGGCAGGTGCGATTGGTCTGTTGTGAAATCTAAGGGCAACGTCAGTTCGGCTTATACCCCTAAGTTCATGTGTCCCCTGTTTTGTGTCCCCCGGTACGAAACCGTCCTGGGGAAATATCAAAAAACTCTCGGAAGCATCGACGGAAGTGTGAAATGCTAATAAATCCGCTTGCCACTGCGATATCGGCTAAGGACCTGTTGGTTTGTTGTAGCAACTGGCGAGCATGGGTTAAACGCAACTCGAGGTAATAACGGGGAGGGGTAACATTGACATGGCGACAGAACAGGCGCTCAAGTTGACGCCTGGACATGCTTACATGAGCGACGATTTCATCAATCGTCAGGGGTTCTTCTATATTATTGTGCATCAACTCCAGAGCCAGTTTGAGCGGCTGTGGCAAGGTCAGGTTGTTGTCTAGCGTTAGCGCCGAAATATCCAGAGTTTCTTTGGTTTTATCGCAGCTGAGTACTTCCTCTACGGCATGAACCAAGCTGTCACCATGCCCAAGCTTGACGAACTCGAGCATCATGCCTAACGAGCTGTTAGCGCCTGCGCAGCCTATTCGCTTGCGATCTAATACAAATGAGTGTTTTGAAAGCTGAACTTTAGGGAAAAGCTCAGCCATCATGGCCCTGCTGTCGGGGTGGAAGGCGCAGTCGTATCCATCCAAGAGGCCTGCCTCAGCAATAAAATACGAACCATTCCACAAGCCGCCAAGGGTTGCCCCGGCCGAGTCGGCTGAGCGTAATTTGGTTCTGATAATCTGTTGCGCCTTTAATGCCACACGGAAACCACCGCAAATCAAGATGAGACTTTGTTGGCGTTCATCTAAATCAGCTAGGTTGCAATCGACTGAAATTGAGATGCCCAGGTCGCTGACAATCAGGTCTTGAGTCCCAACCACTAATATTTCATAAAGTGGCGCCGTGCTCATCAAATTCGCCGTGACAAGCGCATCGACTGCGCCGGTAAACGCCATCATCGAGAAATTGTCGAGCAACAAAAATGCAACGTGCTGCACAGCCTTCTCTCGCTCGTCATATATCAAGCGATTGAGGTGCAAACGGTTTTTATCTTTCAGGACGCTCTCGAACGACGATCTCATAATTTTGCTACTCATTAATTGCGTATAGCTTGGCCGGAGCGATATTCATGGTGCGGATAATCATATTGATCTGTAGCGCGGGTGAAAATAGCGGTTCAACCACTGCCCAGATCGACCTGCAGTGGCGAGGTTTGAGTCGCCCTGAGGTGTAGACCCGCTCCGACTACCTCCGCACCTTACCCAGAGACAATGCAACGGGGCACTGACAGGTACCTTATCCCCACTTTTTCGCTTTGTAACGGACATTTCTCGCTGCACAGAGAACGCCAGATGCTCGACAAATCTTGGCTTGCCCAGTTTTGGAAATAAACCGTGCCGCTGGTGCTCTTTGCCTACTCAGGCTCGGGGGAGTCTGTAATCAGCTGCGCATGGCGATCCGTCGCGTAGAAAAGAGCTTGCTTTGGCATTCCTGCGTTCTCAAGAGGTCGCCTTAAGGCAGGAAACGATATGTGTGAGGGAGGCGTTGTGGCTGATGGCGGCGAGTACTTTGACCCAGGACAACCTGAAGACAGGCCACAACAGTCGTCTTCAGGGTGCAATTGGCCGTAGTGAGGCCAGCTTTGCGCATGTCTTCAACGCGTTCGCGGTTTCAGTAGACCACCACACCAAGGTGCACGGCTTAAATCCTGGCGTCAGTGAGACGCATACACACCTGCGCAACCTGTGCCGGACTATTAATTGAGTGGTTTTTTTGAGGTCTCAGGCAGTGCGAGGCCACCGATAAGGGCCAGCAGGGCAATAACGATTAAATAATAGGCAGGTGACATTTGGTTGCCCGTCTCTGCAATCAGCCATGTCGCAACCAGGGGCGCCGTTCCACCGAACACCGTGTAGGCCATGTTGTATGTGAAGGCTGATGCTGTATATCTGACTTGGGTTGGAAATTGCTCGGACAAAAGAACTGCTGTTACCACGCCGCATATCACCGCCCCGACTGCAAGCAGTGAGGCGCCTAGGATTAAGTAAATCAACTGTCCGGAAGCCGCCATCGCAAACGCTGGATACACAGCGGCGATAAGACACCCGCAGGCGGTCATGATCGTTTTTCTGCGCCCGACATAATCTGAGTAGCGACCAACAAATGGGCACAGGCAAGCGGCAAAGATGAGAGCAGAAAATACAGCCAGCAACGCGGTGGGACGACTGGCTCCCCCTACAACTTGCATGTAAGTGCTTAAGTAGGTAGTGAACATATAGAAAGAAAGCGCTGTAGCGGAAATAAAAGCCATGAGGCAAGTAATAGTCTGCCAATGATTCTTAAAGGTGTTTTTGAGGGGTGAATGCTCTGCTACAGGCTGCGCTTTTAATGCTACAAACGCGGGTGACTCATCCAGATGCAAGCGCATGTATAAACCAATTAACCCTAATGGCGCTGCGATCAAGAACGGGATACGCCATCCCCACTGGTTCATATCAGGCTCTGAGACGAAAAAATTAAGGCCATAAACTAATGCTGCAGCCAAGGCGAACGCTATGAAGGTGGAAACTGGAATAAAACTCCCGTACCGAGCCTTTTGCTCTACCGGCGCATGTTCAATAACGTAAGCGCATGCACCCGCATATTCCCCACCTGCGGAGAAACCTTGCGCACACCTTGCGAGTGCTAAAAGCAGTGGCGCATATATGCCTATGGCTGCATAAGTCGGCAATAGGCCAATCATCGCTGTCGCGCCAGCCATCATAAGAACTGTAATTGCTAAAACACGCTTTCTGCCTATTTTGTCACCCAAGGTTCCGAAGAAAATGCCTCCGAGTGGACGTAACGCAAAGGACACCGCAAAAACAGCAAATGTTTGCAGTAATGCTAATGCTGCGTTGCCTTCAGGAAAGAACAAACTGGCTATGGTGACAGCGAGAAAGCCATAGACCGCGAAGTCAAACCACTCGACAAAGTTCCCGATTGCAGAGGCTGCGATTACCTTCTTTAAGGTCGCGAGATCTACAGATCGTGCGTCTGTTATCTGCTCGTGGCTGGTCATGGATTCCCTTTTTTTGCTTGTTGTTAGGTTATGAAGGTCAATTTTCAAAATACCCATTGCATCTTTTGAACAGGGGTACTCCTTTCGCCAAAAAACTATCCATACACGACGCTTAAGCTAAAGCTTTAGGGCCTGAACAGGGGCAACCCTATAGTTCGCTCAGCATTAGTCGCCAATAATGACGACTGCTCACATTGGGCCATAGAGGATAAGTTGTGGAGGTGGGGTTAAGAGATAGGGAGATAGGGGTAGGTCTAACCTAGGCTTTCACCTCAGGATTAATAAGAGACAGACCACGTTTTATTTAGATTCTCGATCAGAAAACCGTGGCTTGTGCCCTATTATTTATATCCGACACAAGTGGCCGAACGTATTACTTCGCTTGTGTCGTCTACTTTATAGTTAGAGCACACGCCGCTGCACCGAGCAGCTCCAAGGAAGATCGCATGCAAGATCAATTCATCGCAGGCGCTGTCATCTATGCAAAAGACATTGGGCGTGTGAGCCAGTTTTATTCAGAGCTGGCCGGTTTGCCAATTCTCCAGCAAGAGCCTGATCATGTGTTGCTTGAGTCCACCAAGTTTCAGCTTGTCGTGGTGGCCATCGCGCCTGCAATCGCAGATCAAATCGTCATCTCGTCCCCACCAGAGCGTCGAGAGAACACAGCCATCAAACTTTGTTTTGCCGTTCAGAGTCTTGCCACTGCTCGGGAAGTTGCTATGCGTTTAGGTGGCGAACTGAATAGCCCAGAACGCGAGTGGGAGTTCCAAGGCTATAAAGTCTGTGATGCCCATGATCCCGAGGGCAATGTCTTTCAGGTTCGGGCCAGTATGCTCTGACAACTGGTTCAAACCGTCCGCTGGAGAAATGGGGGCCAGACCACGTTTAAATCGAAATTTCGCAAAACCGTGGTCTGTCCCCTGAAGCACTCCCGCAAGTGTCTCGTGCCGAAATTGAATAACTGGAAGTGAGGTAACAAGCGCTTTTGGCGTCTCACTGAGCTCAGCCAGGTACGTTGTCGCTTAATCGCTGCTGAGACACCTTGGATGTGTTCGCTGCGATCACCATGGCAGCGAGGTTCACGCAGATGCTTGCCAAAATCGGTACCGTGTAGCTTTGGTTCAAATCGAAGGCATATCCGGCCGCGCTGGGGCCTATCAATGTGCCGAACGCTACGCTGGTGTAAAGAATGCCGATGAGGCTGCCGACCTTGCTTTCACCGAAGTAGTCCATGACGAGAGCTGGAAGGACAGCGACCCAGCCACCATAAAAGATGCCATATGCCAGAGCGAAAATGACTAACAACCAGAGTTCGGTCGCGATCAGCCAGATCATCATGGCGAGCGCCATTCCGGTGAACATGACCAAAAGGGAAAAGCGCCGGCCGTACCGGTCAGCAAAACCGCCAAGCAGGAAACGCCCAGCCGTGCTTCCAAGCCCTATCATGGCCAGAAGATAGACGGCCTGTGCAGGCGCCACGCCAAGATCCACAGCGTATGGAACGAGGTGGACGAACGGCACGAAGACGCCGAATGAGCAGAGTAAGCAGGCAATATAAAGGCCGATGAAGCGCTGTGACTTGACGGCTGTGGCTACAGCGAAATCTTTAGGTGGCTCGGATCGCCCACCGATTTTTAAAGGGTCCCCGTCGGGGGCAACGCCCATATCTCTGGGGCTGTTAACAATCAATAGCGCCATTCCCGCCCCAACAATCACGGCGAGCCCGCCGAGTACGAAGTAGGCGTCGCGCCACCCGATGGATTCGACTAGCAGGGCGGAAAGTGGCGGCATCGCAAGCGTGCCTACGCCAATTCCACTGACCGCGACTCCCGATGCGAACCCGCGACGGCGAACGAACCACCGCTGCACGGTGCTCAGCACGGGCACATAAGAAAGCCCTACACCGAGCCCCACCCCAAGCCCGTACGCGATATAGACTTGCGTCATGCTGCGGGCCATACCGGCTAATGCCAGGCCGAGCCCCACCAGAACCATACCTGTCACAGCCAATACGCGAGAGCCCCATCGATCCGAGAGCGGCCCGCTCAGGATCCCCAGGCCGAAATACAGAAAGGCCGCCAGCGAGAACACCAGAGAAACTGAGCCACGCGAGGCGGAGAACTCGTTCTGCAGAGAGGGAACGAAAGTGCTGAACGTATAAGCGCTTCCGAATCCGACGAAAGTGACGGCGAACGCTGCGGCCACAACAAACCAGCCGTAAAAGATACGATAAGACATTGAGTTGTTTTTCATCGGAAACCCCTTAAGACCGATTAGACCAATGGGTGACGGCGATGCCAGGATGTAGCGGTCTGAAAGGCGGTACCCGCGCGGAGAAGCATTGCCTCGTCGAGATGGGCAGAGACGAGTTGGAAACCGATGGGTAAGCCCAACTCGGTAAAGCCACCAGGCAAAGTGATGGTGGGATTCCCAGTCAGGTTGAACGGGCAGGTATAGCGCTGAAGCCTGGCTATCAGTTCGGGTTGTTCGCCCAATGTCTGTATCGCATCGAGGCTCAGTGGTGCGAAGGGGTGTACCGGCGTGAGCAGCAAATCAACGGCGCTGAAGAAAGTCGCGACGCTTCCACGGAAGTTCAGCCGCCGCAGCAGTAGCTTTTGATAGTCAATGCCGGACAGACTGCTACCTGCTTCGATTACGGATGCCAGCACCGGGCCGTATTCGCTCTTGCGCGCGGGGTAGGTGGTCTGGTGAGCGACGGCTGCCTCCACCGAGCAGATGGGATACCAGTCAGCCACCGCCTGCTGCACATCGGGAAAGGTGACTTCAGTAATATGTGCGCCGAGCGAGCGAAAAACTTCCATCGTTTCCGATAGAGCCTGTTGGGTCGAGGGGTGGACATCGGCGCTGTTCCACTCGGTGTCCACACCTATACGTACACCCCGGATGCCTTGGCCGGCCGCTGCCATGTAATTGGGGACCGGGTCGGGTATGGCAGTTGGGTCCTTAGGATCGCCACCGGCGATAATTGTCAGGAGGGCGGCAATATCCTCGGCACTACGGGCCATGAGCCCAACATGATCGAGACTGGCAGCAAGCTCGAACACGCCGTGACGACTGACGCGCCCCCAACTGGGCTTCAGGCCTGTCACACCATTGGCCGCAGAAGGCCAGCGGATCGAACCTCCCGTGTCGGAGGCAAGCGCGCCGTAGCACAGCCCTGCCGCTGTTGCCGAGCCCGGGCCGCTGGAAGAGATGCCAGGCCAAAAGTCAGCGTTCCAAGGATTCTTGGGTGGTGTGATCAAGGGGTGGTGATCGGAATAGGCGCCTTCGGTGAGTTGAAGTTTGCCCAGCAAGATTGCGCCGGCCTCCTTGAGGCGCCGGACAACAGTTGCATCCTCGGTCGGGCAATTTTCCTGGTGAATCCGCATGCCGGCTGCTGTTGGGATATCTTTGGTCCAGAACAGGTCCTTCACGGCAATTGGTACGCCATGCAAGGGGCCTCGGTATCGGCCCGCCGCGATATCCGCCTCAGCCGCTTTAGCTTGAGACAGAGCAAGATCCGCCATTACAAGCGCGTAACCACCAAGGTTCCCATCTATGGCTGCGATTCTGTCCAGCTGCGCCTGCACGACCGTAACTGGTGATATCTGGCGCGACTTGATGAGAGCCGACAGCTGGGTCAGTTCAAGGTAATGCAACTCTGTCGATTGGGTGATCACGTGGTCGTCTCCGCAGTAGAGAAATATGCTGATCAAGCGCTGCTTGGTTCGCATGAGAACGGCTAAGCTGAAAGAATAGTGACCCCTTGCAGAATAGGGCGCAAACGAGTAATTCTGTCTGTTTCGAGTTAGGTGAGCTAAATGATTGGGCGCAAGATGCCACCCCTGAACGCGCTTCGTGCGTTTGAAGCTACGGCACGGCATCTGTCCGTTAAAAATGCCGCGGAAGAACTTTGCGTGACACCAGGTGCAGTGAGCCAGTTGCTCAAGACGCTCGAACTCAATCTAGGCGTCAAGTTATTTCACCGAGTGAACCGGGGCATCTTCCTGACTGATATCGGACAGGCTTACCTGCCGCCAGTACGCAATGCCTTCAGGCAAATAATCGAAGCCTCCAGTCGAATTGCGAGTGCCGAGGAAACAGGGATTTTGACTGTGAGCGTGACATCCTTTTTCGCTTCCGCCTGGCTCGTGCCGCGTCTGACTCAGTTCCAGAACAACAATCCGGAGATCGACCTGCGGGTGGTTACTAACAATCAGCTGGTCGATTTCTCCCGTGATGGTGTGGATGTCGCTATCCGCCACGGACTAGGCGTCTATCCAGGGCTGGCAAGTCACCGCGTGCTCGCAGTGGATATCGTTCCGGTGGCGGCCCCGAAACTCGTTGACCGGTTAGGGCGACCAGCATCGCCAGCCGACCTGACGCGTTGGCCGCACGTACATGACGCGGAGCGCAAGGCCTGGCATCGCTGGTTCCAATCGCAAGGAGTAGAAGAGGTGGGGCCACTCCGGGGGCCATCCTTCGACGACTCTGGTCTGCTGGTCAAGGCCGTACTGGCCGGGCAGGGCGTCGGGTTGCTGCCCGCCGCCATGGTGGCGACTGAGCTTGCGCAGGGGCAACTCGTCAGGGTTGCGGATATCACGCTGCTAGAGGACTTTGCTTACTACCTGGTCTACCCCGAAGCTCGACACGATCGGCCAAAGATCGCCGCGTTCCGTCGCTGGATACTAGACTCGGCTGCGGAAGCCGATCATCCAGAGTGAAAGTTCCTCGCTCCATTCCGGCGCGCCTGGGCGTTGGCTTAATGCTGATTGGCTGGCGGACGGGTTTGGCGGGGAGGGCGTACTAGGCGGAATTCGAATCCGCGATCCCTGTTTTCTGAGTCCTAAAATTCGACGTTTAGAATCAATGCCTGCGTGCGAATAAGCTGGACAATAAAAAGGTTATCGCAGCTGGTCTTAGTGGGATTTCGCTCTGCTCAGCGAGGTGAGTATTGCAAGTCTGCTGTCGATTCACGACTCGCCGTCAACAAGTCTCACTATGTGACAGTCAGACGGTCCAAGTTTTTGACCGCTTGATGAGCGAACATCAATCGGCATCAGAGGTTCGCCGGACTTGTTGTCCATCAGCACGGAACGCGTCTCCTGCGGCTTGAACAGGAAGCGCTCGCCCCACTGTCTCATACTGACCACAACCGGAAAGATCTCCCGTCCTTTGTCCGTAAGCACGTACTCCTTATAGGCACTTCCATCTGACGCCGGTCGAACGTCGAATACCCCAACCTCGACCAACGTTTTCAGTCGCGATGCCAGAATATTTTTGGCCACACCCAAGCTTTTTTGAAATTCGCTAAATCGACGAATGTCATCAAAAGCGTCGCGGATGATCATGAGCGACCAGCGATCCCCAATTACCGCCAGTGTCCTTGCGACAGGGCATTCGCTGTTTTGCGTTGAGGCGTCTTCGACCATCTTCTTAACCTTTCGTAATGAGGGGTTGCCAAGTCTGTCCCTCTGCTCGATGCAATATGGTTGCAATTTGAAACCAGATAAAGCAACAATTGAATCTAGTTCCTAATTGAAACCAGTTTAACGCCATGGATGTGTATATGACAGCTGATGCCGACTCAGTCACCAAACAGTTCTCTAGGCAGGCTTCAGGGTTGCTGCATTCGGATACCGGAGAAAGCAGCAAGACTGACCGGTCTCCAGAGCTTTCCCCATCGCTCACGTTACTGTTTTCTGTCACCTGCGCGCTGGCAGTGGCCAACGTTTACTTCGCACAACCGCTACTCGATTCAATGGCTCAGAGCTTGGATGTGGCCTCATCCCTGATCGGATTTGTCGTGGCTGCTACTCAGGTTGGTTACGCGTTGGGGTTGCTGTTCATCGTCCCACTGGGCGATTTGGTAAGTCGTAAGCGGCTGATTCTGACTCAGGTACTGCTGTCTGCGGTTGCACTCGCAGCGGTCGGCGCAGCACAGCAATGGTTGGCCCTGTTGGGTGCCATGATTGTGATGGGTTTACTGGCAGTGGTTGTGCAAGTACTTGTGGCATACGCCGCCGTGTTGGCAACGCCATCACAACGGGGGCATGCAGTAGGGACGGTAACAAGTGGAATTGTCCTGGGCATTCTTCTGGCGCGGTTTACCTCTGGCCTGATTGCGGACATCGCGGGCTGGCGCGCCGTTTACTTCGTGTCTTCAGGATTAATGCTGGCCATTGCGGCGGTGCTGTGGAAAGTGGTTCCTGTCACGCCACCGCCAAGGCACAAAGACACTTATCTGGCGCTTATACGTTCGGTTTTCAAACTGTTCATCACCGAGCGCACTTTACGTGTCAGGGGTCTTCTCGCCTTATTGATCTTTGCCTCTTTTTCCGTGCTGTGGACATCCATGGTGCTGCCGTTGAGCGCCCCGCCACTGTCGCTTTCACACACTGCAATCGGTATGTTTGGATTGGCAGGCGTCGCCGGTGCTCTTGCCGCTAGTAGAGCCGGTCGTTGGGCCGATCAAGGCCTGGGACAACGAGTTACCGGCATTTCGCTGGGGCTCCTGACATTTTCGTGGCTGCCCATCACTTTTGCCGAAACGTCGTTGATAGCTCTGGTTTGCGGCGTAGTACTGCTCGACTTCGCGGTGCAAGCAGTACACGTTACCAACCAGAGCCTCATTTTTGCTGCACGTCCTGACGCCCAGAGTCGCATGGTCGGCGCATACATGTGCTTCTACTCGCTCGGTAGCGCGCTGGGAGCCGCAGCCGCGACTCAGGTTTATGCGCTATGGGGCTGGATTGCAGTAAGCCTACTGGGTGCCTTGATCAGTGCTATTGCCTTGGTTCTGTGGTTTCTCACGTTTTATTTTTCAACGACCAATCAAGGCGGACCAGCATGAAAGCCATCGCGATGTAACAGCGCTAGCTGGAGATCTTCTGAACACTGATGAAGCTCAGAGGGCTTTCTTGCTCAAGCTTGAGTAGTAATAGGGTGCAGAACACGTCTAAATCGAAGCTTCACAAGGCCGTGGTTTGACCCCTATTACTGTTGACCTTTAACGCAAGTTGGCATTTTTCAAGCTATAGGCTGGATGTTACTAGTGGCAATGGTTCTAATCTGGATTACTGCAGAATTTACTGACAAGCCTAATGAGGCTCGTCAGTAAATAAATATGCATTTACCCGACCAGCAATAAGGACATAACACTCGATGAAACTGCCGTCCCTTGCACTGCTTCTAACCTCCGCGCTGCTCCTGCCCTCCGTCGCCCAAGCCAGCGATTCTGCGCTAACCGAAACACTCAAGGCTTTCACTCGCTGCGATGCCAGCTTCTTTAACAGCCTGAATACCTATCACGATGCGTGGGAGGCGATTGCGCCGCTTAAACAGAAAAAAGATGTGGCGTGGATTACCGTCAAAAACCGCGGGAGCAGTCCGGAAAATTCAGTTCAACTTAGCGATACGCCGACAGTTGCCGGTATGAAACTGTTGTCCTATGTTGACGAGAGCAACGACCTAGGTCGACTGGGTCATTACTATTACTGGGGCTTTATTGTTGAAGGTGGCGTAGACGAAGTAGCTAAGCACCTAGCTCCGTTGATGGAACAGCCCGCGCAACTGCAGAACGTAGGCTCATCCTTTGTGCGCAGTGAACTAAAGGTGGATGACCAGTGGCAAGTCATTCAACCCCAGCCAGGTACAGCGCCAGGTAGTAAACGTGTTGAGCGCATCCTGATCGTCGAGCCAGAAGGCAAACAGGGCACTCAGTCGCGGGTCAATTGCTCCCTGCAAGGCGGCGTTGATGGAGTGATGCTTGGCCAGTTGCGCCCAGACATCGCACCGGCTGATTATCCTCAATCCCAACCGGATCCAGATATTGCTGCTGTTGCCGTGCCAGAAGACGTGCTCAAGAAACTTAACTTGCCACTGCTCCAGCCAAAATTCAAAACGCTGAGATACACCTTCAACAGCACAACTGACACTTCTACGGCAGGTTACCCAGTGAAAGTCGAGTACATTGCTGACGGAGGAGTGCTGAAGATAAAAGAAACCTATAGCGAAACCTTCCACGTTAAGCGCCTCACCAAAGCAGGCCTGATTCAGTTGAAGTCGCAAATGATCGGCATAGGTGATGGACGTGTTTTACGAACTAGCGAACTTGATGTTAATCCCCCGGCGAGTTGGAGCGCCGGCCAGATGTTAATCGCTCGCCTAATGATGAAATATGCACCTGCAAGATCAACCGACGTACCTCGAATGTTATCGATGACTTGCACTGTGGGTCAGCGCTTTCCCGCTAGGCAAATATCTGGCGCACTTACCGGCGATGCCATTGCGCTTGAGTGCGAACAAGACACCAGTAAATTCTCCAATGCATTTATCGAGGATTTGGGGGTTTCCCTCACGCTGAAAACGGTGGAGGACGAAAGAGTTAGTACGTACACCTACTCTGCAATGGAGGTTGTGCGTTAAACCGAGCCTGAGGCAAAGGCAGGCTTTAGATGCAGCGGCTGCCCGAGCAGCCGCCAGCAGCAAGAGGACAGGCCACGATTAGGCTCTTTCACCACTTTGAGTGACTGCTGGGCTTCTCAATCCTGGCGTAATAGGGGGACAGACCACGTTTAAATCGAATTCTCACAAAACCGTGGTCAGTCCCCTACAGCAGTCCCTGCGCTGGGTAACCTGTCCGGTGACACAACTAAGGGCTATTGGCCTGCGAGCACCGTTGAGCCGCGGTCACTTACCTCAGGCGTCGCGCGCTTGCTCAAGTCGTCGGCTTGCCTGCCCAGGTACCAGCCAAGCACGCCCCAGATCAATGCGCAGGTCGCGCCTACCAACGCTACCAGCACTGCGCCCTGGCCCAGCATGTCCAGGCTACTCTTCAACCAGCCACTGAGCGCATCACCTGCCCGGTAGACGACCGTATCGATAAAGCCCTTCGCCTTGTATTTGCTTTCGGCATCCAGCGGCGCGAAGAGCATTTCTCGCCCAGGCCTGACGAAGGCGTACTCACCTATGCGCCTGACAATCATCAGCGCCGCCAGCATGGCGAACGTGGGCGCCAGGGCGAGCCCGATAAAGCCCACGCAGACCAGCATCGGCACGATCGCCAGCAGCATGCGCACGCCCAGCTTCTGAGCGATGCGCCCGGTGATGAACAATTGCGACAGCAAGGCTCCGGCCTGCACGATCACATCGATGATGCCGAATACCCTGATCTGCGACTCGCGGTCAGGAAAGCGCTCAGCCACAAGGCGTGCCTGTTCGAAATACAGAAAGGTCGTCACGGTGGCGAGCAGCACGACAAACCCGGCGATCGCAAACAGGTAAGGTGATTGCATGACCCGAGTCAGGCCGCTGAACGGGTTGCCCGTTACCGGCTTGCGGGTGCTCTCTGTGATTGGCGCGCCCGGTCTGCCAGCGCCACCGACTTCCCGCCAGCGCATCAGCGGCGCTTTCAGAACGAGGGCGACGCCCAGTAATACGGCCGCCAGCAGCATCAGCCCGGACTGACCGACGATACCGACCAACAGCGCACTCATGGCCGGCCCGACCAGGCCGCCGACACTCGCGCCGGCGGCGATGAACGCGAACAGCCGCTTGGCCTGATGCCCGTCGAACACATCGGCCATCAGGCTCCAGGCCACCGAGACCACGAACAGGTTGTAGACTGAGATCCACACGTAAAACACCCGCGCCAACCAGACGTTATCATCGCTGAGTTGAAACAGCCCGGCGAATGCCAGCAGGTTCAGGCAGAAGAACCCGTAGACCCAGTCGACGAAGTGAATACGCGGCACCCGGGAGCTGAGCCAGGCGAACAACGGCACCGCCACCAGCATGACGACGAAGGTGGCGGTGAACAGCCATTGCAAGTTCTCGATCCCCGCCATGATGCCCATCGACTCGCGAATGGGCCGCAACATGAAATAGCCGGAGAACAGGCAGAAAAACAGGGTGAATCCCGCAAGCGCGGAATTCAGCTCGTGACGTTCGGCGTTGATGGCGACGCCGAGGCGCTGCACCAGAGTTGCTGACAGCATGATGACTCTCCTGGCGCGAGGATTAGCGGTAGCTGACACCGGTCAACTGTTCGCTTACCGTCCACAGGCGAGCGGCCGCTGTAGCATCTTTTGCGGCTGCCGGTACGCTGGCCAACCCCAGAGGGCCACGCTTTTCCTCCTCACCAATCGGCCCGTAATAGACGCCGGGCTGGGCTTCGGGCGCGGTGGCTGCGTACAGTGTCGGCAGCGCACCCTGAGCTGCGGAGTGGTAGCGCTCACGATCCTTGGCCCAGTTGCGTCCGAAGTCGCTATCCAGGCCCGGGCCGCGCTTGATCAGCTCGGTCACGGCCACGCCGGGGTGAGCGGCAATGCTCTGAATCCCCCAGCCTTGCGCCTCGCTGCGGCGTTGCAGCTCGAATGCCCATATCAGACCTGCCAGCTTGGACTGGGCATAGGACGCGTAAGGGTCATAGGCCTGCTCGAATTGCAGATCATCGAAGTTAATGCTGCCGCGTGCGGCCGCGATGCTGGACAGCGTCACCACCCGTGCGGAGTCGCTTTTGCGCAGTAGCGGTAGCAGATGGGAGGTCAAGGCAAAGTGGCCCAGGTAGTTGGTAGCCAGTTGCAGCTCGAAGCCATCGGCTGAGGTGGCACGTTGTTGCGGTGCCATGATCGCTGCGTTATTGATCAGCCCATCGAGGCGCGGCAAGGTCGCATTGAGGCGTTCGCCCAATGCCTGAACCGATGCCAGATTGGCCAGGTCCACCGCTTCGAACTGCACCTGAGCGTCAGCAACCTCCTGCTTGATACGGGCAATAGTTTCCTCGCCCCGTTGTTGATTGCGCGCGGCAATCACCACCTGAGCGCCAGCCGCCGCGAGGGCCTTGGCGTCTTCGTAGCCCATGCCGCTGGTGCCGCCTGTGACCAGGAAAATACGCCCGCTCTGCGAGGGCATGTCCGCCAGACTCCAGTCAGGCTTTGGCTGACTCTGGGCGCTAACAGTGCCGGCTTCCAACATGCAGCTCAAGGCCAGACCAAGGGTTGCCAGACCTCTGCGCCAAGCAGCGCTGGCGGTACTTATGGGATCCATCTGTAGGGTTGTGTTTGTCATTGTTCGATCCTCACGTAGGTAATGATCTGACGAACCGCTACAAGGCGGTGCGTCGACGTAAGGCATTGTTCACCCGTAGATTGCTGCCGATAAGCCGTATTGAAATGGACGCTATGTACGTCCAGTCGTACAATCCGGCCTTCCTCTTTTGGAGAGTAGCCATGCGCCAGCCCAACCTGACCGATGTCGCACTCTTTGCTGCAGTAGTGGAGGCAGGCGGTTTCCGGGTGGCGGCGCAGAAACGTGGCATGTCGGCTTCCTCCATCAGCGATAGCGTCCGCCGGCTGGAACGCGACCTGGGCGTCAGGCTGCTCAATCGCACGACCCGCAGCGTATTTCCTACGGAAGTCGGTGCTCGCCTGCTGGAGCGGCTACGCCCGGCTCTTGAGCAAATAGGCGCAGCCTTCAGCGACCTCGATGACAACGTGCTGCGGCCGGTTGGCACCCTGCGTCTTAACGTCCCGGTTCCAGTCGCTCGCTTCGAACTGCCTAAGCTAATCCCTAAGTTTCTCGAGCGTTACCCTGGGGTAAGCGTTGAAGTGGCGATGGATAACACCTTTATCGATGTCATCGCAGCTGGCTACGACGCGGGGGTGCGTTACGAGGAAAGTGTGGCCAAGGATATGATTGCCGTGCCCATTGGCCCGCGTCGGCAGCGCTTTGTGGCCGCCGCATCGCCTGGCTATCTGGAGCAGAACGGCATACCGCTGCATCCCCGCGACCTGCTTAACCACCGCCTGATCGGTCATCGCTTCGAAAGCGGCAAGCTGGGCGTATGGGAGTTTGAAAAAGACGGCGCAACCATACGCGTACCGCCGCAGGGACCACTGCTCAGCTCATCCCAGGACTTAGAGGTGGGCGCCGCGATAGGCGGCGTAGGGATTATCTACACCTTCGAGGAATACCTCGGGCCGTTGATCAAGCAAGGCACGCTATTACCGGTACTGGAAGACTGGTGGCAGGCATTCGACGGCCCCTACCTGTATTACAACGACCGTCGGCATGTGCCTTCGCCGCTCCGGGCATTCGTCGATTTTCTGAAAATCGAAGCTCAGCAAAGCCTTTAAATGACGACAGTAATAGGGGACACACTACGATGATTATCCAGTGACTACTCAAATTGCTGAGCGGTTTGCTTGAGCCAGTACCGGGCGGCTTTGCGAGCCAGGGCCCTCCCGTACAATTGACCTACCGCGATGCTCGCTGGGCCGAGACGGGTGCGTACCTTTATCGACTTCGCCACTCCAATGCTAAACGTTCATCCCGCATTCGCTAGGCGCATCATGAAACGAGTAGCACGGCACCTACAAGCCTGAGTTCGCATCCCACAGTTTCATCAGATGATCGATAGCTCTATCGATCACTAGCAGGGGGACGCCATCGCGCGCCATTGGCGAGATACCTAACAGAAAACTCTCGAAGACTGCCGCGAGCGCCTGAGCGTCCGTGTCTGCTCGCAATTCACCGCTACTCAGGCCGCGTTCGACGCACGAGAGAAAACCTGCTCGTGTGCGGGCGCGTGCATCGTAGAGTGGTTTCAGCACATTAGCGTCGGTTGATGCGCAAGATGCCTGAGTGCCAAGAGCAACCAGGCAACCTTTCGGGTTGTTCTCGTCGCATTGCATCCGCGCCGAGCGTTTCAGCGCTGAGCGGATCGCTTCGCGGGGCGCCAGCGCCTGGTCGAAGAGTGGGTCGTTCACCCGGCCGTGGGTTGCCATGTAGCGCTCGACCACTTCCTTGAACAGCGCCTCCTTGGAGCCGAAGGCGGCATAGAAGCTGGGTGCTGTTATGCCTGCACCGATGTGTGCTTTGAGTTGGCTGAGCGACGTGGCGTCGTAGCCATACTTCCAGAACAGCCGCATCGCATCCTCAATCGCTTGCGCCCGATCAAACGAGCGCGGACGCCCCATCTGTTTCATAGTGATAATCTCCGCTGAAAATCGACTTCCATACTATTCGATACAAAAGTAATTGACTACGAAACGATTTGTGCGCTACTTATATACCAATCGATACATAAGTAGAGGCGAGTGTGACAACAACGACTGATACGACTGAAAAGCTGCCGTTGGCAGCGCTACTGGCGCTGGCGATGACCGGGTTCATCTGCATCATGACGGAGACGCTGCCTGCGGGGCTGCTACCTGAAATCAGCGCAGGCCTGGATGTTTCGCCATCCCTGGCGGGACAGACGATAACCGTCTATGCGATAGGTTCGCTGATGGCGGTAATACCCTTGACAGTGGCAACCCAAGGTTGGCGCCGGCGGCGGGTGTTGCTTGCGACAATTCTGGGCTTTCTCTTCTTTAACTCGCTGACGGCGCTATCGCCCAGCTACACGCTGACACTGTTCGCCCGGTTTGCCGCAGGGGCGGCGGCAGGTCTGGCCTGGAGCCTGTTGGCAGGCTATGCCCGGCGGATGGTGAGTCCGGCACAGCAGGGGCGAGCGATGGCTGTCGCCATGGTCGGTACCCCCATCGCACTCTCGCTAGGTGTGCCATTGGGTACATGGTTGGGCAACCTGATGGGATGGCGACTGGCTTTTGGTTTGATGTCAGGACTGACACTGCTGTTGATCGTCTGGGTGCTGGTGAAGGTGCCGGACTATCCGGGGCAGGCCAAAGGTCAGCGATTGCCGTTACGCCACGTGTTCTGTATGCCGGGTATTCGCCCAATTCTGGCAGTCGTTTTCGCCTGGATGCTGGCGCACAACATCCTCTACACCTACATCGCGCCGTTTGTGGCGCAAGCCGGGCTGGCTGACAGAGTCGACCTGATGCTGCTGGTCTTCGGTTCTGCATCTCTGATAGGCATATGGGTAACCGGTCGAATGGTGGATCAAAGCCTGCGCCATGCCGTTCTGGCAAGCCTTGCTGTGTTCGCGCTGGTTTCCGTTTCCATGGGCCTGGGCAGTCATTCTGCGGCAACACAATTCGCCAGCATTTTCGTCTGGGGATTGACCTTCGGTGGTGCTGCGACATTGCTTCAGACCGCCTTGGCAGACACGGCAGGAGTGGGTGCCGATGCAGCGCTCTCGATGAACGTCGTGACTTGGAATGGCGCAATTGCTGGTGGCGGAATTGCCGGCGGCATTTTGCTCGATACCCAGGGTGCGGGCTCGCTTCCCTGGGCTGTGCTCATGCTGCTTTTGGTTGCGCTAGCTGTCGCTTCTCTCGCTCACCGCCATGGCTTTCCAGGCGGAGCGCGCTCGACCTCGTCTCCCGCAGTGAGCCATTGATGAACTTCAACTAAAAAGGTTACTTACGATGAAAGCATCAAATACACGCAACAGAAGCGCCCTGGTAATTGGTGGCAGCCGTGGTATCGGCGCTGCCATTGTGCGGCGCCTGGCACAGGACGGTGCAACGGTTACCTTTACCTATGTTCGCTCGCAGGAACAGGCTTCGCAGCTTGCAGTTGAAGTCGGTGGCAACGCGCTCTGCTTGGACAGTGCTGATCGTACTGCGCTGATCTCTACCGTCGACGGGATGGGGCCGTTGGATGTGCTGGTCGTCAATGCAGGGGTTTTATGCGCAGGTGATCCATTGACCATGGATCCCGAGGAAATCGACAACCTGCTCCGAATCAACATCAATGCTCCCTACCATGCTGCAGTGGCAGCAGCGCGACACATGCAGAGAGGGGGCAGGATTGTCTTTATAGGTTCGACGAACGCCGACAGAACACCGATTGCAGGGCTTGCTGCTTATGGCGCGAGTAAGGCTGCCTTGAAGGGAATGGCCAAGGGCTTGGCCAGAGACTTTGGCGAAAGGGGCATCACGGTGAATGTGGTGCAGCCAGGCCCCACAGATACTGACATGAACCCTGCCGACGGACCGCTTAAAGACGCCATGCACGGCTTTATGGCTATCAAGCGTCACGCCAAAGATGACGAAGTCGCGGCCATGGTCGCATGGCTTGCCGGCTCAGAAGCGGCCATGGTGACAGGCGCAGCATTCACCATAGATGGTGGCTTTTCCGCCTAAGGCACCATAGCTGATGCCCCCGGTTAGAAAGTGAATCGACCCTGCGTTTGTAGACACACTGAATGGCTGCTTTTGGCCGAAAGTGGTAACCATCTGGCCAACACGCTGCAATTACGCAGCTATTCAGGTGAATGCAAATACGCAATGTCTAGTTGAATAGGCGCGTACGAATAAAAAAGGGGCCTTGCGGCCCTAGGGATGGTTCTTTCAGCTCTGGATGAGTTTCTCGATTTTGTTGATTAGATAGTCCAGAGGATTTTGACCTTCTAGCCGCTTAGTGAAGATCTCATAGACAAAGGGGGGCAGACCACGATCAATCCTGCATCACCTCTTTGAGTGACTGCGGGCGAGGAGTTTGGTGAAGTCATTTATGAGCACAGTAAATGAGTATTGCAGAGTTCATTTTTGGTTATCTTGGTGGGGGAGTGCTTCTCGCCTTATTAATTTGGATTGGCGTTGCGCTACATATGGCTTACACCAAGATGGATCTAATGTTGGGGCATCTGAAAAACTGCTCAGTCATCATGGTTAGAGCGCCCCTCCGACATGGTGGTCCTTGGGGAAAGCTGCTTCTGGTCGGTGGTATTTCCGGAATCGTGACGTTTCCCAGCTTTTACCTTAAAAGAGGTGAGCTAAGTTCAGAAGACTTAACAAATTTCCCCGCAGCGCTTAAGCGAAAGCTAGCGATCATGCAATGGAGCGTAATTGGGCTTTTGGGCTTCGCTTTCTTGCTATGGGTTATAGGGAAAATCGTGGGATGGCACAATTGACATCCTCCCCGGAGCGCTAGCGCTGCTGACTTGGGCAAATGCCCTATTGACCTCAAACGCAAGCTCAAGTTACAGGTTGGACGTTCTGATCGGTGGCATCTGGCAGAAAAGCGCACAGTTAAGGCCGCTGGATTCAGGTTGATTAATTTTTTCGGCGGGCATGGCGCAAGTTAAGCGCCGGAAAAACAAAAGGGCCTAGGTTTTCACCTAAGCCCTTTGTTGTATGTGCGCACCAAGCGGGATTTGAACCCACGACCCCTGCCTTCAGAGTCCTAAAAATCGACGTTTAGAATCAATACGTTAGCGCGGATTAGCCGGGGAATCAAAGGGTTGCCGTAGCGGGTTTTCGCCCCGGTTAGCGGGGCGAGTGCGGCATATTTGTGGCGTTCCGATCGATTGGACTCACCCAGGGTAGTCAGTAGTGAAGAGCAGTAAGCGGTCAAAAGCAACGGGCTTGCAATGAGGAGGAGTCCATAAACGTACTGATGATTCGCGCCAGTGAATATCGTCAGCAGATTTCCCGATCATTTAGGCCAATGAGTTCAGAACGCTTTCTTCCGCAGGAAATCGTTTCACGCCAAACTCATCCGCATGATTAACCACAGCGGTAGCCACCATGATCTCCCATGTTTTTTCTAGGTAGCCGATACCTGCGTGGTTTCCGCGGCAGGCTACATCCTTCGGAAAGCGGGTCACCATGGTTTCGCACGATGGAGTGACCAGATCGTTAGCTTATTTAGAATTTAGACTATGGTTAGGTTAAGTATCAGATTCTAGGTCATGGCTAGGCCTAGTGTCAAATTTAGGTCACAGTTAGACCGATCGTCAAAATTTAGTTTTTTGTTAGGTCAAGCGTCAAAATTTAGGTTATGGTTTTGCCAAGTGTCAAATTTCTGAGACTGGTCAATAACCATTGAGCTTGGTGCAAAAGGATTTGTTAAGCAGGTTTTCCCGCTTTCCGAGTAACTGGCGTGGACTTAGTCTTTGGATCTGCCTATAGCAGGTGCAAGGCGCATGATGTAGCCATTCTGATTGCGTTGTCAGCACCTTCATTGTGAAAGCGTGAGGGATACTAGATGGACGAAGGAAAGGTCCGTAAGAGACTTATCAGGCGCCAATTGATGGCGCTGGAACCGCGCATGATGTTCGATGGCGCGGCCGTTGCTACTGCCGTAGTCGGTGTTGATGCTGTGCAAGATCAACAGCATTCCGCAGGTGTCCCCGATGCCCCCGACGTACAGGCTGGTGGTGACCGAGGTGCGGAGATCAGTAACCTCCTCGCTGCTTTCCAGCGTTCTGATGTGCAAGCGGATGGGCAACAACATTCGGAAGCACCTGACAGCGATCGCGGCAAAATATTTGTGTTTGTCGACAGCGCTGTTTCAGGATTCGATCAGCTTGCTGCCGACTGGTCTGGCCCTGGAAAATTAGTAGCGCTTGACCCTGCACGCGATGGAATCGAGCAGGTGTTAACGGTACTGGCTGGTGAGCGAGACATCGGCGCTATCCATCTCGTCGGTAAAGGCGCTGGAGACGATTTCACGCTAGGCGCTACCTCCCTTCGCAGTGAAACAGTTGTTAGCGAGCTCGCAGGCAGTCTTGCCATGATTGGGGCGAAACTGGGCGACACCGGTGAGTTCTATCTTTATGAGGAGCGCGTATCCGGAACGTCCCACGACGAGCTATCGACGGCTGTCGTGGATTCCGCAGTTTCTCTACTTGAGGCCGAGCGCAATACAGCAGTAGATGAGGGAGTCAAAGATAGGGTCTCTACACTTGATGATCCAATAGCTCTTACTTCAGCGCCGGCGGGTGAAAGAGGAATAATATTTGTAGATGGCTCCGTCGAGCATTATCAGGATCTCATTGCCGGGATCGGTAGTGATCTAGAAGTTGTCATGATCAGTCCGGGCGCCGACGGCGTGGAACAGATCGCGGCGGCGCTGGCGGGAAGGCATGATGTGGATGTGATTCACATTTTGTCGCACGGCGACGCGGGCAGGCTTTGGCTTGGTAACGCCGAACTCAACGCTGAAACCATCGCCGGCCGGTATGCCGATGAGCTATCGGCAATAGGATCGGCGATGTCGAGCCAGGCCGACATCCTGATCTACGGTTGTGACTTCGGTGCCGGCGACGCAGGCGCACGCGCTACCTCACTGCTGGCACAGTCAACCGGTGCTGACGTGGCGTCTTCTAATGACGCTACTGGCTCAGAAACACTTGGCGGAAATTGGGATCTGGAGGTTGAAACAGGCACCATCGAGTCACTCGTGTTCTCTGTTCCTCAATGGCATCACCTTCTTGCCCCCCCGCAGATCGATCTCGATACGACGAGTAGCGGCGCGGACTATGTCGCCAGCTATGACCAGGGGAAGGTAGCGATCGGCAATTCGATTTCCGTCACGGATGCCGAGAATCAGAACCTGACATCAATGACCGTGACGTTGGCGGGTGCAACGTCTGCTGACAGATTGTCGCTTACAGCGAACGTGACGGGTATCACCGCCAGTTATAATTCCACCACCGGAGTGTTGTCGCTGATGGGCTCTGCTTCGCTTGCGAGCTATCAGGCGGCACTGAATAACGTCCGCTTTGAGACCACCTCCGGTGCCTTGTCTTCACGCACTCTCTCTGTCGGCGCGATTTCCTCGAGCGGGGCAGAGATGTCCAATTTGGCGACTGCCACGCTAACGCCACTCGACACGGACGGCGACACCGTCGCTAATGCCGGGGACATTGACGATGACAACGACGGCATACTCGATACCGTCGAGGCGGGCTCTGCTGGCGACGCCGACAATGACGGAGTTTCAAACCGTCTCGACCTCGATAGCGACAACGACGGCATTACCGACAATGTCGAGTCACAATCCACGGCGGGCTATATCGCGCCGAGTGGCGTGGACGCCAACGGAAATGGGCTGGATGATATCTATGAATCTAACTCAGAGCTGGTAGCTAACGGCAATTTTACAGGGAATTCTTTGGCTGGTTGGACTGTGACTGGATCGGTTATAGGGGCCGGTGACGTAATGATCTTCAACAGTAGTAATACTACCCCTAACGGTGAGGCTCGCCAGACCATCACCACGGTGCCCGGCCAATCATATACGCTGTCATTTGATATTTCGAGAAGCGGCACTGGTACCAATATAGTCGGTCTCACTGTGCAAGCGCTTGACGGCCTATCTGTTTTGGGTACCGAAACAGTTACCAAGTCTACCAATGGTCTCACTAGTCATTCGATAACCTTCATTGCTACCAGCAATCAGACGACGATCCTGCTTGATGACGTAACAACGGTCACAACGAACGGCGATATCTTTACAGACAATATCTCCCTAAAAGCTCTCGGCTTAAACCCTGTAGATACCGACCGCGATGGCACAGCCGACTATGTAGATGCCGACTCTGACAACGACGGTACTGGCGATATCGGCGAGCGGGGCGATGGGCAGCCGACCTCCATTACCAGTATCGCAGACACCGATGCGGATGGACTTCTCGACATCTTCGAGGGCACGAACATCAATGATGGCTTCGATCCCAACGACGAGAACGTCGGTGGCGGCGGTATTTTCAATCTAGCTGACACCGACGGTGACACGGCAGCAGCAGGCACAAACGCCGTGCCACTTTTCCACGACTTAGACTATCGCGACAATTTCACTGCACCTCCGGTCGTCGATCTCAATTCCGGGGTTACACCCACTGAAATTATCCAAAATGGAGCCATGACCAGCACGAACGGGACCGCCGCAGGCTGGACTTCAACGGGTGGCGGAACCGGTCTCGGTTTTATCGGCGGCTTGTGGGGCGTCAATGACCCTGCCGTACTGACGCAAACCGATGTTTCGGGCTGGAATATTGGTTTGGCTCCATCGGGCGCGGCCCAACTTACCTTCGATTTCGCCTGGGACAATAACACTGGTCCCCCGGCGCGCTTCACCGTTTCGATTGGTGGAGTTGTTTACGCAGTATTCGATGGATCGGCCGGCGCTGGAGCCAATGACAATACGGCAGTGGGCACGCTTACCTTCTTCAACGGGGCGAGCGGCGGTCCGCTCACCATTCTGACTTCGACGTCGGGCGCGTTTACGTTCTACCCGATAACGATAAATCTGCCGGCGAACGTCGCTCCGACGGGAAATCTGACCTTCACCTACTCCGAGCCCTTCGGCGCCTCGGCAGACACATTAGCTATCGACAATGTCAGCGTTCTGACCACCCGGCATGACATCGCTACGGATGTGACCGCTGGCGTCGACTATGCGACTACGTTCACCGAAGGCGGTGCAGCGGTTTCAATCGCTGATATCGACAACAGTGTTCATGATGACGATGGCCAGACGATCGCCTCGGCGACCATCGTTTTGACTAATGCCCAGATGGGCGATGCGCTGGTCATTTCCGCCTCACCGCCGGCAGGGATTAACGTCTCTATCGACAGCACGTCTGTGCCAGGCCAGATCACGGTTACCCTCACTGGCGAGGCTAGCAAAGCCGCCTATGCCGAAGCAATTCGGTCTATCGCTTTTCAGAACATTGGCGATGATCCGTCGACTGTCGATCGTATCGTTGAAGTGACGGTAAACGATGGCGTCTTGACCTCCGATGTCGCCACAACAACGATCACAGTCATACCGGTAAATGACGTTCCCGTCGCTACAGACGACACGGGCACGGTCGCCGAAGACGTTACGCTGACAGTCGCTGTCGGTGACGGCTTGCTGACCAACGATGACGACGTCGACGGCGATCCGCTGACCGTGACTCAATTTACGATCGCGGGCGATGCGACGGTGTACACGGCCGGCAGCACGGCAACCATCACCGGTGTTGGCGCTTTGACCATCAATGCCGATGGCTCGTACAGCTTCACACCTGTGGCCGATTACAACGGATCAGTGCCGGTTGTGACCTATACGGTCTCCGATGGTGCGACGACCGATACCGCAACGCTGACGTTGACAATCACGCCTTCGAATGACGTTCCCGTCGCTACAGACGATACGGGCACGGTCGCCGAAGACACTACGCTGACAGTCGCTGTCGGTGACGGCGTGCTGACCAACGATGACGACGTCGACGGCGATCCGCTGACTGTGACTCAATTTACTGTCGCAGGCGATGCGGCGGTGTACACGGCCGGCAGCACGGCAACCATCACCGGTGTTGGCGCGTTGACCATCAATGCCGACGGCTCGTACAGCTTCACGCCAGATGCCGATTACAGTGGCCCTGTACCGGTTGTGACCTACAGTGTTTCGGACGGCCAGGGTGGTGTGGATACCGCAACCCTGACTCTGGCCATTACTCCAGCGGCTGATACACCCGTCGCGGTCGACGATGTCAACACGGTCGCCGAAGACACTACGCTGACGGTCGCTGTCGGTGACGGCTTGCTGACCAACGATGATGACGTCGACGGCGATCCGCTGACCGTGACTCAATTTACGATCGCGGGCGACGCGGCGGTGTACACGGCCGGCAGCACGGCAACCCTTATCGGCGTTGGCACCCTAACCATCAACGGTGACGGCTCGTACAGCTTCACGCCAGATGCCGATTACAGTGGCCCTGTACCGGTTGTGACCTACAGCGTTTCGGACGGCCAGGGTGGTGTGGATACCGCAACCCTGACGCTGACAATCACGCCTGCAAATGACGCACCGGTCGCGGTCGATGACGTGAACACGGTCGCTGAAGACACTACGCTGACGGTCGCGGTCGGCGACGGCCTTCTGTCCAACGACGGTGACATCGATGGTGATCCGCTGACTGTGACTCAATTTACTGTCGCAGGCGATGCGACGGTGTACACGGCCGGCATCACTGCAACCATCACCGGCGTTGGCGCTTTGACCATTAACGCCGATGGCTCGTACAGCTTCACACCAGATGCCGATTATTCTGGCGCGATTCCGGTGGCGACTTACACCGTTTCGGACGGCCAGGGTGGTGTAGATACCGCAACGCTGACTCTGGCAATCACGCCTGCAAATGACGCACCGGTCGCTACAGACGACACGGGCACGGTCGCCGAAGACACTACGCTGACGGTCGCTGTCGGTGACGGCTTGCTGACCAACGATGATGACGTCGACGGCGATCCGCTGACAGTGACTCAATTCACTATCGCGGGCGACGCGACCGTGTACACGGCCGGCAGCACGGCAACCATCACCGGTGTTGGCGCGTTGACCATCAATGCCGACGGCTCGTACAGCTTCACGCCAGATGCCGATTACAACGGATCAGTACCGGTTGCGACCTACACGGTTTCGGACGGCCAGGGTGGTGTGGATACCGCAACCCTGACGCTGGCAATCACGCCTGCAAATGACGCACCGGTCGCGGTCGATGACGTGAACACGGTCGCTGAAGACACTACGCTGACAGTCGCTGTCGGTGACGGTTTGCTGAGCAACGACGGTGACGTCGACGGCGATCCGCTGACAGTGACTCAATTCACTATCGCGGGTGACGCGACGTTGTACACCGCTGGCAGCACGGCAACCATCACCGGCGTTGGCGCTTTGACCATTAACGCCGATGGCTCGTACAGCTTCACGCCAGATGCCGATTACAGTGGCCCTGTACCGCTCGTGACCTACGCGATTTCAGACGGTAATAGTGGCGCAGACACGGCGACGCTGACGTTGACAATCACGCCTGTAAATGACGCACCGGTCGCGGTCGATGACGTGAACACGGTCGCTGAAGACACTACGCTGACAGTCGCTGTCGGCGCGGGCTTGCTGAGCAACGACGGTGACGTCGACGGCGATCCGCTGACAGTGACTCAATTCACTATCGCGGGCGACGCGACCGTGTACACGGCCGGCAGTACTGCAACCCTTATCGGCGTTGGCACCCTGACCATCAACAGTGACGGCTCGTACAGCTTCACACCAGATGCCGATTATTCTGGCGCGATTCCGGTGGCGACTTACACCGTTTCGGACGGCCAGGGTGGTGTGGATACCGCAACCCTGACGTTGGCAATCACGCCTGCAAATGACGCGCCGGTCGCTACAGACGACACGGGCACGGTCGCTGAAGACACTACGCTGACAGTCGCGGCTGGTGACGGCTTGCTGAGCAACGATAGCGACGTCGACGGCGATCCACTGACTGTGACTCAATTTACGATCGCGGGCGACGCGACGGTGTACACGGCCGGCAGTACTGCAACCCTTATCGGCGTTGGCACCCTAACCATTAACGCCGATGGTTCGTACAGCTTCACACCTGTGGCTGACTACAACGGGTCAGTGCCGGTTGTAACCTATACGGTCTCCGATGGTGCGACGACCGATACCGCAACGCTGACGTTGGCAATCACGCCTTCGAATGACGCGCCGGTCGCGGTCGACGATGTCAACACGGTCGCCGAAGACACTACGCTGACAGTCGCTGTCGGTGACGGCTTGCTGAGCAACGACGGTGACGCCGACGGCGATCCGCTGACTGTGACTCAATTTACGATCGCGGGTGACGCGACGTTGTACACGGCCGGCAGCACGGCAACCATCACCGGCGTTGGCACCCTGACCATCAACAGTGACGGCTCGTACAGCTTCACACCAGATGCCGATTATTCTGGCGCGATTCCGGTTGTGACCTACAGCGTTTCGGACAGCCAGGGTGGTGTGGATACCGCAAGCCTGACGTTGGCAATTACGCCTTCGAATGACGTTCCCGTCGCAACAGACGACACGGGCACGGTCGCTGAAGATGGTTCGCTGTCGGTCGCGGCCGGCACGGGCTTGCTGAGCAATGACGGTGACGCCGACGGCGATCCGTTGACCGTGACTCAATTTACAATCGCAGGCGATGCGGCGGTGTACACCGCTGGTAGTACCGCAACCATCGCCGGCGTGGGTACCTTGACCATCAACGCCAATGGCTCGTACAGCTTCACGCCACAAGCAAATTACAGTGGCCCTGTACCGCTCGTGACCTACGCGATTTCAGACGGTAATAGTGGCGCAGACACGGCGACGCTATCGTTGGTGATCACGCCGGAAAATGACACTCCTATCGTCAATGGAGTCATTCCTGATAGCGCCCAGGCAGACGGCGCGACCTTTGAATACGACATTGCCCCCTATTTCTCTGATCCGGACGGTAATACGCTGACCTATTCGGTTACCGGACTGCCTGCCGGGCTGTCGATCAACTCGGTGACCGGCGAAATCAGCGGCACGATTGACAATTCGGCCAGTCAAGGTGGTAGCGGTGGTGTCTATACCGTAACCGTCACCGTCGACGATGGAAGCGGCGGCACAGCATCCGACAGTTTCTATCTGACCGTGACCAATCCATCGCCGGCTGCCGTTGATGATTTAGCATCGACCAACGAAGACCAACCGCTTGATATCGTGGTGCTGAGCAACGATAGCGATCCGGATGGGGACTCATTGACGGTATTAACTGCAAGCGCCGTCAACGGAACAATTGTGATCAGGCAAGACGGTGTTCTGAACTACACCCCGAACGCAAACTTCAATGGCACCGACACCATAACGTATACGGTCAGTGACGGAGAAGGCGGCACCGCGACCGCTACGGTCACTGTCTCGGTGATACCGGTGCAAGACCCGCCAGTAGCTGAGGACGATAGCGCCTCAGGAACGCCAGACACTCCGATCGTCATCCCTGTACTCGCTAATGATAGGGACGTTGATGGCGACCCGTTAACGGTGACATCGGCGAGTTCACCTAACGGTACGGTGATGATCAACCCTGACGGCACGATCAGTTTCGTGGCGACTCCAGGTTTTTCAGGCACGACAACGATTACCTATACCGTGAGCGATGGCTACGGTGGGTTCGACACTGGTACCGTGATCGTTAGTGTGCGCGGCGGTGGAGCCGACATCAATTTCCTGCTCCAGCCCAACCCGCAACGAGAGCCCCTTTCCACAATCCCGGCAGGGCGATTGAGTAGTTTTATCGACACGCCCTTGGTCATCAGCGGTACGGTCAATGGCCTGAGACCTCTAGGTTCCGTCGCGGACATTGGTGGCGAACGTCCGCTTCTGTTTGCAGTTAACGGCCTGCGCTCACTGAACGGGATGGGAGAGTTCAAACCTAGCGAACCCATCATTCTTCAGGTCGTGGACAGCCTCGACAAAATGGGTCATGTGCGTAACGAGCTGGATAGGCTTTTTGCTCCCCGATTCGGAGATTTTCTCGAAAATAGTCTGAAGGGCTATTCAGTCAGCCAACTCGATACAGGTGGCGGCCGGGTGATGATCGAATCTGTTTCCCGCGATAACGTCATCTACTTGCAGATGTACGACGCTGACGAGGGTGGTCAATCTCAGGTGGCTAGATTTGAACTGCGGATGGTTGATGGGTCGTCCTTGCCGAGCTGGATTCACATGGACGGGCGCGGATTAGCGATTATCGAACGTACCCCTGCTGTTGAAGAGCTGCGGATGATTGTCAGGGCGGTGCGCGAGGACGGATCCTATTCGGATACGCCGATCACTATTCAGGGGGCAACGGGGGAAATACAGCTGGATACTCACGTAAGGGACATGTCTTCGATGCGTGCCACAACTCTTGGTGAGGCACTGGATGCTGCTGGCATGGCGCAAGTTAATGGAGAACTGCGGCTGTTGGCCGCCTTTGAAGAGAGTCGAGGAGCGTCATGACCAGAGCAAAATTACTCATAACGATTGGCGCTGTTACCGTATTAAGTGCCTGCTCGGTGACACCGGAGAAGCTCACTTCTGCCGACCTTGAGACCAACGCCGAGCGAAATTTACGTCTAGTCGACGCTGAACAGGATCCGATCACTGGCTCGATCGACCTAAATCAGGCAGTTGCTCGCGCCTTGAAATACAATCTTGACTACAAAGTTGAGCTGATGGAGCACGCATTGCGTGCGCGGGAGCTGGATCTGTCTCGCTATGACATGCTGCCGCAACTGGTCAGCAGCGTGGGGTATGCCGGGCGCAATAATTATTCAGGATCCAGTTCTCGATCATTAATAAGCGGACAGGAATCGTTAGAACCGTCCACATCCGCCGAGAAAGATATATTCAGTGCTGACCTCACGCTCAGTTGGGATGTGCTCGACTTTGGCCTTTCCTATGTACGGGCGCAGCAGAAGGCTGATCAGGTATTGATTGCCATGGAGCGTCGCCGGAAAGTCGCGAATCGCATCATCGAGGAGGTGCGCATTGCCTATTGGCGTTCGGTAAGTGCAGAGCGCTTGATGGCCAAATTGCATCAGTTGGAAAGTTCGGTACAGGAAACGCTAACGAACGGTCAGCGCCTATCCGAGCGCCGGCTTTCATCCCCGTTGACGGCGCTGACTTACCAGCGCGAGTTGATTGATATCCAGTCTAACGTCAGGCAACTGCAGCGCGAGCTGGTGGTAGCTAAGGCACAGCTCTCGGCACTGATGAACGTGCGTCCCGGAACAAAGTACTCGCTAGTTTTACCGGATCGTGGCGCTGAAATACCAAAGGTTCATTACTCCGGTGAAGAAATGATGATGACGGCACTGCAACACCGTTCGGAACTTCGAGAGGTGAGTTACCTACAGCGAATCAACGCCAAAGAGCTTGACGTGGCAATGCTTTCAGCATTGCCAAATTTCAAAACATTCATCGGCGTTAACTATGATACGAATGACTTTTTGTATAACAACAACTGGCTCCAATATGGCGCGAGTGCCAGCTGGAATGTGCTGAATTTATTCCGTCTTCCTGCTCATAAGCGCACTGTCAAAGCAGAGGAAGCCTTACTGCAACAACGCGAACTTGCTTTGGCGATGGCTGTCATGACCCAGGTTTACGTTTCGCGTGCGCAGTTGGCCCACCGCCGTGGGGAGCTGGACAGCGCCTCGCGAAAATATAAGGTGCAGAGTTTGATTCTGGATCAGATCAAAGGCGGCTATGGCGCGGGTGCGATGAGCAAACAGACGCTTTTGCGCGAAGAGATGAATACTTTAGTGACCGAGGTGAAATACGACATCGCGTACGCAGAAGCCCAAGGTGCCTACGCGAACTTGTTCTCCTCTATGGGAATTGATTCTTTCGGATCGTATTTGACCGGAGAGAGAAATGTTGTGACGTTGAGCCATTCAAATGGACTCTGATGGTTCAAGTGATGGATAAAAACAATAAATAAACCAGAACGGACGGTATTTTGTGACTAGATGGTTTGTAGGTGCGCTCATTGCGACAGTATTGCTAATCGGTGGTTACTTGCTAGCTTCTGGGGTTGTTGAGCTGCCTTGGCACGAAAAGTCGAATGAAGCGATCTGGGGGACAACCCCTACAGAAGTCGCGTCACACGAGAGTAAAGCGAGCGTGCAAGAGGCCCTTCCGCAGGCGCCTCCCCCCCCCCAGCCAGCCTCTACACCAGAAGACAGCAAGCACGAAGCGCGTGGCGTGGTTCGAGCTGCAGAAACAGCCACACTCGGCTCACGGATTACCGCGAGCATTTCGTCCATACCTTTCCGTGTCGGGTCGAAATTCGAACGGGGCGCGGTACTGGTGCAGCTTGACTGCCGGTATCTGGAGGCGGAGCTCAAAGCGGCAAATGCGGCCTCAGTTGCCTACCGTAAATCGTACGAAACCAATCTTGAGTTAGATCAGTACGAAGCGATAGGCAAGAACGAGGTGGCGGTTTCGCAAGCGAACCTCAACAAAGCCGAGGCGGAAGCCGCGTCAGTCTCGGCGCAACTGGAGGGCTGCGAGATCCGCGCTCCATTCGACGGCACAGTTGTAGAAGAGATCGCTCATCGAGGTGAAATCGCTGCCAGTGGGCAACCTTTGATCAAGCTACAAAGCGGTGGCGAACTGGAAGCTGAATTGATCGTGCCCAGTACGTGGCTCACTTGGATCAAACCGGGAGTGGAGTTTGGTTTTGTTATCGATGAGACAGGTGAGCAAGTGTTAGGCGTGGTCAGGCGCTTGGGCGCCTCAGTCAATCCTGTTAGTAAGACGATCAGGGTGATAGGAAATCTTTTCCCTCGCGACGAGCTTGTCTTGCCGGGCATGAGTGGTACGGCCTTATTTGAGGAGCTAGAACAAGACAAGGCCGCTGGAGCACCGAACGGCGGTAAAAATGGCCGAGGCGGATCCGATTATCAAGCGCCCTGACGGGACGGCTAGCAGCGGGGCGGGTGAGGGAGGCCTTGCTGCCCTGTTGCAGTACGAGGCCGAGCTCCGCAGGCACGCGGAAGTCCCAGCATTGCACTATTTCCTGGCCAACGAGTCAGGCCGGGTTGTCGGCTACGATCAGTTGTTCATCATGCGTCGATCCCGCTTTGGGAGCGGCTTTGAGATTGTGACTGTTTCCAGCCTGGCTACAGTTGATCGCAATGCGCCGTTAATTCATGCGATTGAGCAGGAGATGAACGCCCGCCTCGTTGATGAAGCTGCGACGCAGGTAATGGTAATGGATGTCTCTTCCTATACGAACCCCGAGCAAGGGGTGGAGATGGAGATCAGAGATTACCCGTTTCATCACTGGCTTTGGCAGCCCTTGATGTTTGAAGAAGGACCCTGCTTCGGAGGGCTGTTACTGGCCCGTACTAACGAATTTAGTGAGTCAGAAAAGGCTCGCTTGGCAAGAATTGCGGAAACGGCAAGCCATGCTTGGCGGGCACTTACCCACGGCCATCCTGTTAGACAAATTCGCAAACCGACAAAGCGCCAGACACGTATTTTGCTGGGGCTCTTGGTTGTCGTCTTGCTATTTCCGGTGCGGATGTCTGCCCTCGCACCAGTGGAAGTTGTGGCAGCTCGCCCCTTTGCTCTGACGGCTCCGGTAGATGGGGTCATATCGCGCATCCATGTCGTACCCAATGCATTGGTTGAGAAGGGGCAATTGCTCGTCAGTTTTGACGATTTAAAGCTGAGCAACGAATTGCAATTAGCCGAAGATCAGGTTGCGATCGCTAAGGCCCGCGCTGAACGTGCAAACATTGAAACATTTACCGACCACTCCCGCGCACGGGAGATGTCGATCACCCGTGCAGAATTGGAGTTGGCACGAGCGGATCTAAGCTACGCAAAAGCTATGTACGAGCGCAGAAACATACTAGCACCGCGCGCTGGTATGGCGATCTACAGTGACCGGCGGGACTGGGAGGGTCGCGCGGTGTCGATTGGAGAGCCAATAATGCAACTGTCGGATCCGCAAGATGTGTTGTTCAGAATCAACCTGCCCGCTCGCGAGCAAATGGCGCTGGCTCCCGGTAACAAGGTCAAAGTGTTTCTCGACATCCAGCCGCTGTGGTCGCTTACAGGGCGCCTCGAGACCGCCAGCTACCAAGCGCGGATGACCCCCGACGAGGTAATGGCGTTTGCGCTGACCGCCCGCCCTGTCGGTGATGTGCCAAGGATCGGATCACGCGGTACAGCCCGCGTTTACGGACGTTGGGTACCGCTGGCGTATTCCCTGTTTCGTCGGCCTATTGCTTCGTTCCGTCAGTTCATCGGTTTCTGATCATGGAGAAAGCTCCGGAAAACTTTCCGCACATGCTGCGGCAAGAACTCAGGATTCAACCGGGCGCGCCGGACGTCAACGGTGCACCTGGCTGGATGTTGTTCGATCCGGTGCGTCATATGTTCTTTCGGCTAGGTCGCGTCGAGTTTTTGATTTTCACTCATTGGGCGAATAACCGGCTTGAGGCTCTAAAATTGGCCCTAGAGCGCGAAGGAATATCCGGCGACGATTCAGACCAGGCACTGTCGGATGTGGTTGAGTTCAGCCTTGCAAACAATCTTGTGACGAGGCCGGCCGAAGGGGCGGTCGTTGCGTTCAGCCGCCAGAGGCGCGCCATGCGCAAGAGCTGGTGGCGTTGGTCAGTAGATAACTATCTCTTCATCCGTATTCCATTAGTCAAGCCAGGCGCGTTTCTGCATCGGACTCTGCCACGAGTTGAGTTCCTATTCTCACAGGCCAGTTTGGTGACCTTCGTCCTGGCGGGACTTCTTGGTCTGTATCTCGTTTCACGTCAGTGGGACACATTTATCAACTCGTTTCTCTATTTCTTCAGCCCAACGGGGTTGATGGCCTATGCGCTTGGAATAGTTGTGGTGAAAGTTATTCACGAGTTGGGACATGCTTACATGGCAACTCGATTCGGCTGCCGGGTGCCTGCAATGGGCGTTGCTTTTCTAGTGATGATGCCAATGCTCTATACCGATACGACGGCTGCCTGGCGTTTAAGATCGCGCAGGAAACGACTGCTGATTGACTGCGCCGGTATGATGGCTGAGCTGGGGGTTGCCGTAATTTCGACACTTTTATGGGTGGCTCTACCAGACGGACAATTGCGAAGCGTTGCTTTTATTCTCGCTACGACTGGTTGGCTTATGAGTCTTGCCGTGAATATCAATCCGTTTATGCGGTTCGATGGCTACTACGTTTTAAGCGACTTCACCGGAATCCCTAATTTGCAAGGGCGTGCATTTGCGCTTGGTCGCTGGCGCTTGCGCGAACTGCTATTCGGTCTTGGTGATGAACCGCCCGAAGATCTGCCACTGCGAACGCAGCGATGGATGATTGTCTATGCCTATGCGACCTGGATTTACCGCCTGATCCTATTTGTGGGCATTGCGCTGCTGGTCTATCACTTTTTCTTCAAGCTACTTGGCCTGATTCTCTTTGTGGTGGAAATTATTATGTTCGTGGCGCGCCCCATCTTTCAGGAGCTCAAGGTCTGGTATGGGATGCGTCAAAGAATCAAGAGCACGTCGCGGTCAAGGGGTGTAATGATCGCAGGCGCATTGTTGTTTCTCCTGCTTGTGCTTCCGTTGGACAGGACAATTAGCGCACCCGCTGTCCTCTCCGCCGTTCAAAGCCAGCCGCTCGTTGCAGGACACCCGGCAAGGCTAGAGCGGTTACTCGTCAAAAACGGACAGTTCGTTAAAGCCGGGACGCCCGTTGCCGTACTGGAGGACATGGCTATTGATCGCGAAGTAGCGCGTGCGAAGGTCCGAATAACCCAACTTGGGGCTCAGACGGGACGTGCGACTGTGGATGAAGAAGATCGAGCAAACCTGCTGGTATTAAATTCGGATCTGGCCGGCGAGCGACTGACCCTGGCCGGACTTCAAGCACAACATGAAAAATTGACGTTAATTGCCCCTATGGACGGGATTGTTGTGGATATCTCGAATGATATGACCCCAGGTCGATGGCTGGCCGGCAATGAGCCTGTGGCCCAGATCGTGTCGCCGGCGGCATACGACATTCGAGGTTATGTAAAGGAAGCGGAGCTGTGGCGGCTTGAGAAGGGCGCTTCTGCCCGCTTTGTCCCTAATGATCCTGCCCAGCGATCTTGGAGCGCGGAGCTACATGAAACAGCGGGTGCCGCATCGGAACACCTTTCTGTAGAGATTCTTGGTTCTTTGTATGGGGGCCCGATTGCCGTCACCAAAGATCCAGAGGGTGGTTTGAAGCCTCGGGAAGCTATTTATCCCATACGTTTGTTCATAGACGCGAATCAGCAGCAACGGCCACAGCTCCAACAGATTGTACCTGGTATGGTCATTATTGATGCTAAACCAGCCAGTCCGCTGCTTACTTTCATCCGCACTATTGGCAGAGAGTGGCATTCATTTTAGCCACGTTTACAGTCTGTTGATCTGGACTCTCAGTAAAAGGGGGACAGACCACGATTAATCCTACACACACTCTTTGAGTGGCCGCTGAGTCTCTCGATCCTTTCGCTATGAAGCTGCACTTTTACGTTTCTGACTAGAAAGAACACACCCATATATCTATCGTTATCCTCCCCCCCAATTTAAATGCAGCCCTTTCAGTTCGGGCCTTTCAGGCAGGTCGCGCAAAGAATTGCGCAGTTTTACTCTGCTAGAGTGCGGCTGAATAAATTATCAAGACCAAAGGAATGGTGATGATACCTACAGCACGACTCGGCGATATGCATGATTGCCCAATCACAGGCCACGGCAAAACAGCTATTGTTTCAGCCTCACCCGATGATCAAACCAACTTTCTCGGAGCCGCCCGAGTGGGTGATAAATGCGGCTGTGGTGCAGTGATCACAACGGGCTTTCCTTCTATTCTCGTCAACAATCGACCACTGGCCTATGCAGGGAGTCGTTCGAGTCACGGCGGCACCATTGTTTCAGGAAGCCCTGATACCTTCGGTGGCTTCCAGTCCGGCGGTGGCGCAAGCAGTGATATTGTTGACTTCGCTCAGCTCGGCGCTATCCAAAGCGACGGCTCGGTCGATGATGCGCGAATGACGACGCTTTTAAAGAATCCAAACCTAATGCAGCAAGCCTTGGTTAAAGAGCCATCGTCAGTCGAAGCGAGTAACGCTCTGGTTGAACCTGTAGCTAAGGTGCAAACCCAAGAGCCCGGTTTTTATATCGTTCCGCAAAGCATCACAGCAGAAGGACTTGAGACTCAACTCTTCACCTCGCCAAGCTCGGCTGTACTCGATAAGTTCAAGACGCTTAACCCAAATCTAGGCCACGCCAAAGCTGGCGAGATGATTGTGCTCAGCGACCCGAACAACCAGCAATGCACGCGTGAAGAAGCCTTGCTGATGGAGGCCGCCGCGAAGGTCAACGCCAGTTTGGAATCGCTGACGCCAGAGGAAGCGGACTTCATGGCGCGCCACCGTGACGAAATCGAGTCATTTCTTGCTCAAGGCTCAACATCGATTGGCATCGGTGTAGCAATATTTGCCAAGCATTTGGAGGGCGTGAGTAATTCACTTCGCAGCATCGATAGCTTGCACCAGCGATCCTTCCAACAATATGGGCACTTACGCGCCCCTGAGTTCTTCGCAGAGCGCCAGCGCTTGTTCAGCCAACTTGAAATGCAATTGACCTCATTAACCAAAAAAGGGATAGGCTTTCCAGATCATCCCGACCTCAAAAGCGCTTTAGGCATTTCGAGCCGAAGCCTGGTGCATCACTGGACGAAAGCCGGCGCACCAGGCCAAATCCCGGGTTATGCAACTCATACAAGCGGAGTCGCCCGAGCTGCAAAATACATAAAAATGGGCGGTTGGATCGGTACAACAGTTGGCGCTGGAGCTTCGTATATGAAGGTTCAGGATGTTTGTACAGCGGGTAATACGGAGGAGTGTGAACGAGTCAAATTTACTGAGACTGGGGCGTTTGCTGGCACAGTTTTGGGCGGCGTAGGTGCAGCGGCATTCTTGACGGGGGCTACCACAGGGACTATTTGTGTAGCTCTTGGAGTTCCGACAGGAGGTGTAGGGACGCTAGCGTGCGGCCTTGTGGTGGTCGGGGCTGCATCCTTAATGGCAGGAAGCATTGGTGGCCGAGTTGGTGAAGATACGGCGGAAATTGTTTATGAGGCCACTAACTGAATGAGTGTAACCCTCACTGAAAAAATATTTATGGTTGCAGGAATAGTCGATTTAGGAGGATTGTTCCTTTGGATTAGCGTGTGCCTATATTTGGCGTACACCAAAATGGATTTAATGTTTGAACACCTAAAAAACTGCCCAGCTATTATGGCTCGTGCCCCTCTCAGGCATGGAGGTCCATTAGGTAAGATACTGCTAATCGGCGGAATCTCGGGAATCGTTACATTTCCTAACTTTTACCTAAAAAATGGTGGTATGAATGCTGACGATTTAAATAATTTTCCAGTTTCACTCAAGCGCAAACTAGCAATATTGCAGTGGTCTGTGATTGTACTTCTATTACTCATGCTCGTTCTTGGAGCAATACTCCAGCTAGACCTTGTGTAGCACGCAGCATTCCAACTGGAGGCATTGCTACTTTGGCTTGTGGTGTTGTTGTGGTCGGAGTTGGTTCACTTGCTGAAGTTGCCGTTTTAGGTGCTGCGGGCGAGGAGTTTGGCGAAATCATTTATGAGTGTGCTAAATGAGCACTGCTGAACTAGTTATTGGCTATCTAAGCTGCCTGATAATCTTTTCCATGCTTATTTGGTTGGGAGTCATGCTCCACATGGCTTACACCAAGTTAGACATGATGCTGGAATATCTAAAAAATTGCCCAGCGGTCATGACTAGAGCTCCCTTTAAAAAGGGAGGGCCAGCAGGTCGACTGTTTGTGCTGAGTGGAATTATTGGCGTTGTAACGCGGCCAAAAATTTACTTACGCGACGGAGGGGCTATAGCAACTGACCTTGATAAGTTCCCTGTTGGTCTGAAGCGCAAGCTGGCATTTTTTCAAGCCACAGGTTGGGTGCTGCTTGGGGCAATGGTTTTAATTTGGCTTATTGCAAAACTAACCGACAAGTTTAGTTGAGCAGGCGGGTAGTGGTTGTCGGGGCCGCTTCCTCAGGATCTGGGGCTATCGGTGGCATTGGTAGTGAACAAACAGGGACAGACCACGATTGTCATAATGCTGACCGGTGGTCATCTGGCAGGAAAGGACACGGTTAAGGCCGTTGGATTCAGGTTGACCAATGTTGACGGCGGTGTGGTGCAAATTAAGCGCCGGAAAAACAAAAGGGCCTAGGTTTTCACCTAAGCCCTTTGTTGTATGTGGCGCACCAGGCGGGATTCGAACCCACGACCCCTGCCTTCGGAGGGCAGTACTCTATCCAGCTGAGCTACTGGTGCGTTGCGGCCGCAATGATACGCATCTAGCTCGCGGGCGTCCATGGGCATGGTTTGTTCGTGATTCTGAACAAAATATATGCAGTTAACAGTCGCTTGTCGTTTAAGTGATAAATAATTGCCTAAATCGTTAATTTTTTCGAACAGACTATTGCCCTTTACCCCTTACGACCCTAGGATTCGTTTGAGATTTCAAACACACGCCCTGAATCTGATCGGAACTCGCCAGCCCCATGCTGCTCGAAACCCTTACAGGCCAGGTTGATGCTTGATCCGCGCGGCCATTCGACCGACATTTTTTCACATTGGGCACACGCCTAGGCTCCCATAACAACCTTCCGGTTTTAGCGCCGGTACTCAGGAGACTGCCATGCAATTGCAAGACACTCAGCTATTTCGTCAGCAGGCTTATATTGATGGTGCCTGGTTGGACGCGGATAGCGGCCAAACCATTAAGGTGACTAATCCGGCAACCGGCGAGACCTTGGGTACTGTGCCAAAGATGGGTGCCGCAGAAACGCGCCGTGCGATCGAAGCCGCTGACCGGGCATTACCGGCTTGGCGTGCGCTGACTGCCAAAGAGCGCGCTAACAAGCTGCGCCGTTGGTACGAGTTGTTGATCGAGAATCAGGATGACCTGGGTCGCCTGATGACACTGGAGCAGGGCAAGCCATTAGCTGAGGCTAAAGGTGAGATTGCTTACGCGGCCTCGTTTATTGAGTGGTTCGCGGAAGAAGCCAAGCGCATTTATGGTGATGTGATTCCTGGGCATCAGCCAGACAAGCGTCTGATCGTGATAAAGCAGCCGATTGGTGTGACTGCGGCTATTACTCCGTGGAACTTCCCGGCTGCGATGATCACCCGTAAAGCGGGGCCAGCGCTGGCTGCTGGTTGCACAATGGTGATCAAACCTGCTTCGCAAACGCCTTTCTCGGCGTTGGCGCTGGTGGTATTGGCTGAACGTGCGGGTATCCCTAAAGGTGTGCTGAGTGTAGTTACCGGCAGTGCTGGCGATATCGGCGGCGAGCTGACCAGCAACCCAATCGTGCGCAAGTTGTCGTTCACCGGCTCGACTGAAATTGGTCGTCAACTGATGGCTGAGTGCGCCAAAGACATCAAGAAGGTGTCGCTGGAGCTCGGCGGTAACGCGCCGTTTATCGTGTTTGATGACGCCGATCTCGACGCTGCTGTTGAAGGTGCGATCGTTTCCAAGTACCGCAACAACGGCCAGACTTGTGTCTGCGCCAACCGTTTGTATGTACAGGATAGCGTTTACGATGCCTTCGCTGACAAGCTCAAGGCTGCAGTTGCCAAGCTGAATATCGGTGATGGCCTGACTGAAGGCACCACCACTGGCCCGTTGATCGACGAGAAAGCCGTGGCCAAGGTGCAAGAGCACATCGAAGACGCAGTCAGCAAAGGCGCCAAGGTGCTTACTGGCGGCAAGCCGCACAGCAAGGGCGGTACGTTCTTTGAGCCAACCATTCTGGTTGATGTGCCGCTTAACGCTGCTGTCGCTAAAGAGGAAACCTTTGGTCCGTTGGCACCACTGTTCCGCTTTAAAGATGAAGCTGAAGTGATCGCCATGTCCAATGACACCGAGTTTGGCTTGGCCTCGTACTTCTATGCCCGTGACATGAGCCGTGTGTTCCGTGTTGCTGAAGCGTTGGAATATGGCATGGTCGGCGTCAACACCGGTTTGATCTCGAACGAGGTTGCGCCATTCGGTGGCATCAAGGCTTCTGGCCTGGGCCGTGAAGGTTCCAAGTACGGTATTGAAGACTATCTGGAAATCAAATACCTGTGCCTGAGCGTCTAATCCCTTAACGCGTGGCCTGATGGCCCGCGGGTGATGGCTGAAAGACTAACTGGCAAGAGTCAGCCGGGTCTTTTGGTCATTCACACTTTGATTTAAATAACCCTGTAACCGGGGAGGGCGCAGCAGTCGATCATCGTATGCTGCTGCGTTTGACACTGGTTGCGCAGTCCTTGAACCACGCCGCACGATGAGCGGTGAATGAGGAATCCATGAGCAAGACTAACGAATCATTGATGCAACGCCGTACCGCTGCAGTTCCACGTGGCGTTGGCCAGATCCATCCGATTTTCGCTGAGAAAGCAGAAAACGCGACGGTAACTGATGTTGAAGGGCGCGAGTTCATCGATTTCGCGGGCGGTATTGCGGTGCTTAACACCGGCCACCTGCATCCAAAAATCGTTGCAGCTGTTCAAGAGCAGTTGACCAAGCTTTCCCACACCTGCTTCCAAGTGTTGGCCTACGAGCCGTACGTTGAAGTGTGCGAGAAGATCAACGCCAAGGTGCCGGGTGATTTCGACAAGAAAACATTGCTGGTCACCACCGGTTCTGAAGCCGTAGAAAACGCGGTGAAGATTGCTCGCGCCGCAACTGGCCGTGCAGGTGTTATCGCCTTCACTGGCGGTTACCACGGTCGCACCATGATGACGCTGGGTCTGACCGGCAAGGTGGTACCGTACTCGGCAGGCATGGGCCTGATGCCGGGCGGTGTATTCCGTGCACAGTATCCGTGCGAGATCCACGATGTGAGCACTGATGATGCGATCGCCAGTATCGAGCGCATCTTCAAGAACGACGCTGAGCCAAAAGACATCGCTGCAATCATCATCGAGCCTGTTCAGGGTGAAGGTGGTTTCTACGTTGCGCCGAAAGATTTCATGAAGCGTCTGCGCGCATTGTGCGACCAGCACGGCATTCTGTTGATCGCTGACGAAGTACAAACCGGCGCTGGCCGTACCGGCACCTTTTTCGCGATGGAGCAGATGGGTGTTGTGCCAGACCTGACCACTTTCGCCAAGTCGATCGCTGGCGGTTTCCCGCTGGCTGGCGTGTGTGGCAAAGCTGAATACATGGACGCTATCGCTCCAGGCGGTCTGGGCGGCACTTATGCCGGTAGCCCGATTGCTTGTGCAGCGGCTCTGGCGGTCATGGAAGTGTTTGAAGAAGAAAACCTGCTGGATCGCAGCAAGGCAGTCGGCGAGCGTTTGGTTGCTGGCCTCAAGGCTATCCAGGCCAAGCACAACTCCATCGGTGATGTGCGTGCGCTGGGCTCGATGATCGCCATTGAGCTGTTTGAAGGCGGTGATCACCACAAACCAGCCGCTGCATTGGTTGGCCAAGTGGTTGCGAAAGCCCGCGACAAGGGTTTGATCCTGCTGTCGTGCGGTACTTACGGCAACGTGTTGCGCGTGCTGGTGCCGCTGACTGCAGAGGATGAGCTGCTGGATAAAGGCTTGGCGATTATCGCTGAGTGTTTTGACGAACTGGCGTAAGCCTTGATGCAATAAAAAGACCCGCTTCGGCGGGTCTTTTTTTGGCGGGGTGAAAGTGAGTGCAAGGGGGCGAGGGGCGAACTTCCGAGTTAAGTCTTGGGCGTCGCTTTATTTGTTCGCCATTCGCGTTCAGCGGCTGATAAAGGTTTTAGCAAAAATCAGCGTACCCACACCCCATGCCGCGTTAACCAGGAAGCCGATTAAAAAACGTCCCGGTAACTGAGCCATATCGAAGCCCATGCCCTTGAGCGGGAAAACCACCAGCAGAGCGACTAGAGTTAATACAATACCGCCAAATAACAGGCCTTTAACCCACGGTTGCGGTTTTTGTGCATCCCAATGCAAAACCTTAAGCATCACGATCGCCCAAACCCCGCCCCAGAATGACGCCGAGATTAACGCTGGAACCCCCAGCGGCAGGGTTGCGGCCATATTAAAGGGTGCGAAGGGCACGACGCCGGTGGCGTGCAGCAGCCCCAGAATCGGTTGGTGGAAGAAAGGTACGGCGAGAAACCCGGCGAGAAAGAACAAGCCTATGCGCGGCATGGTGAGCTCCTTGAGCATCTTAATTAACGTACGGGTACTTTGTACAAACGTTATAGAACAGTACAGTAAGTTTTGGCTGTGCGTTGGCTGTAACAAAAGCTGCGCACATAGCTCTATATCCCATAATTTTCATTGGAGCCCCCTGTGCACGCGATGTTACCGCTGCTCGATCGCTTGGCTTTTCCTGCCTTAACCCGCGGTCAGCTCGAAGCTTTGCAGGTCAATCTAACGTATGTGTGCAATCAGCGTTGCCTGCATTGCCATGTCAACGCAGGGCCTACGCGTACTGAGTCAATGACTGATGAGAGCCTTGCGCTGCTGCATCAGGTGATTGATGCGCACCCTGTACATACGCTCGATTTGACCGGCGGTGCTCCGGAAATGCACCCACGCTTCCGTGAAATTGTCGTGCATGCGCGGCGTGAAGGGTTGCGGGTGATTGATCGCTGCAACCTGACGATTTTAAGCGAGCCTGGCTATGAGGATCTCGCGCAGTTTTTAGCCGAGAATCAGGTTGAAATCAGCGCGTCGATGCCTTGTTATTCCCGTGATAACGTCGACAAGCAGCGTGGTGACGGTGTTTTCGATGCCAGCATCATCGGTCTGCAAAAGCTCAATGCCCTGGGTTATGGCAAAGAAGGCAGTGGCTTGATCTTGAACCTGGTGTACAACCCGCAAGGCGCAAGCTTGCCACCGCCACAGCAAGCACTTGAGGCCGACTACAAAAGCCACCTTGTTGAAGATTTCGGCATTGTCTTTAACCACTTGCTAACCATCACCAACCAACCGATTGCCCGCTTTGGCAGCACGTTAGTGAGCAAAGGCCAGTTCAACAATTACATGCAATTACTGCGTGACAGCTATCGCGCTGAAAACGTTGAAGGCCTGATGTGTCGTTCTTTGGTCAGCGTAGATTGGCAAGGTTATTTATATGACTGCGACTTCAACCAGATGCTCGATTTACCACTTGAATTGCAAAGCCAGGTGATAAGCCGCCAGCGTCCGCACTTGAGTGACCTGCTTAACGCGACATTAGCTGGCAACAGTATCGTGACCCGTGATCATTGCTTCGCTTGCACGGCTGGACAAGGTTCCAGTTGCGGCGGCGCGCTCAATTCCTAAGGAATAACCTATGCAACCCAACAGTGCTCTTGGCCTGTTTTTTTGGGGGTTTCTGGTGCTGTACGGGGTGTTGATGGTGGTGCTGTCACCGCGTGCCGTCACCATTGGTGGTTTTTTCCATGGTGAGGATAACCAAGGGCGTAGCGCGGCGCCTTGGCTACTGACCTCCAGTATTTTTATCAGCTGGATCTTCGCCAAGTCGGTGACCAATGCTGCCAACCTAGGCGCAAGCTACGGTTTGATCGGCGGTTTGGCCTACGCCACATACTGGCTGGCGATTCCGTTGACCGGCTTTGTGATTTACCGGCTGCGGCGCAAGTTTGCAGCAACCGGATTGGTCAGTTTTCTCAGCTCTCATTACGGTCGCGGTGCGGCATTGGCCTTCACCGCGGCGATATTGATTCGCCTGTTCAACGAGGTCTGGAGTAATACCGCGGTGGTTGGCGGCTATTATGGCGACTCAGGCAGCGCCGGGTTTATCACCGCCGCCTTGCTGTTTACTGCAGTCACTCTGGCCTACAGCCTACGCGGTGGCCTGCGCAGTTCGATCCTGACGGATGCGGCGCAAGCGGCAATCTTCGTCGTGGCCTTGGTTTGGGTGCTTGGCTTGGTACTGCCGCAGCACTCCGTCGCCGAATTAGCCAGTACCAGCCATTGGGCCTTTAATGGCGGCGTGGACTTACTCCTGGTCGCGGGCTTGCAAGTGTTTAGCTACGGCTTCCATGATCCGGTCATGACCGATCGAGGTTTTATCAGCGAAGAGAAAACCATGCGCCGGGCTTTTGTCATCGCTGGCGTATTGGGCTTTTTCGCGATTCTCGCCTTCAGCTTGATTGGCGTCCACGCGCAACTCTCGGGACTGGCTGCATCCAACAATGTGCCGGCTGATCTCGCTAAGTCGATGGGCGTCGCCGCGTTGATGGTCATGACCGTGGTTATGGTTTCCGCCGCAGGCTCAACCCTGGATTCAACCTTCTCCAGCCTGGCCAAACTGGCGGGCCGCGAATTGCCACATTTGGCCGGGCGCGATCTTGGCCAGAAAGCGATTGGCGTCGGTATGGCGGTGATGGTGGTGTTTGCCCTGCTCGGCAACCTGCCAATGATCGCGGGGACCGACATTCTCAAAGCCACTACGATCAGCGGCACCATGGTGATCGGTCTGGCGCCGGTGTTTATTCTTCACGGCGTAGTCAAACCGACGCGTCTTGGGTTCCACCTGAGCTTTTGGTGCGGCCTGTTGTCGGGCCTTGCATTGAGCCTTGGCTGGATACCGCAAAGCTGGGCAATCGGCGACGGCGACTATGCATTGTTACTGGGCACCAATTTTTATGGGCTGATTCTCTGTACGCTGGGGTATCTATTACCCGGGCTTATCTCCAGGACGCCCAACGCTACACTCACTTCGACAAGGAATTAAAGATGAGTCAGTTGATCCCGCGCCAAGCTGTACCTGCGCTGAGTGTTGCCTTGATGCCTGAAGGCCAGTGGACGTTGAATGCCGATGCACCGAAAAACTTCACTTTGCTGGTGTTCTATCGCGGTATGCATTGCCCGCTGTGTCGCAAGTCATTGCAAGAACTCAATGGCCTGGTTGAGCGCTATGCCGCGTTGGGCGTAGATGTGATTGCGCTGTCGACCGATAGCCGTGAGCGTGCAGAGCGAACCCAAGCCAGCTGGACAATCGAGAATGTGCGATTGGGTTACGGCCTAAGTATCGAAGCGGCGCGTAGTTGGGGGTTGTTCGTTTCCGCGGGGAAATCGGGCTCACAAGAACCGGAGATATTTGCTGAACCGGGTGTGTTCCTGGTTCGCCCGGATGGCACCCTGTATATGTCGTCGGTTAACACCATGCCGTTTGCCCGTCCACATTTTGACGAGTTGCTCGGTGCGGCCGAGTACGTGATCAACAACAATTACCCGGCACGCGGCGAAGCCTGATCATGGAATTACGCGCTGGTCGCGACTGCCCGCTGGACTACCGCCTGCCCGCGCAGGCGTTCGCTGCGCAGCCGCTGTTTAGCTGCGAGACGCTGTATGTAGTCGGTGGCTTGTATGGCAATCGTCAAGCCTTGGCAGCGCTACAGCGCCGGGCTCAATCCGAGCCGCAAGCGCGGGTAGTCTGCAACGGTGATGTGCACTGGTTTGATTGCGACCCCCAGCTGTTTATGCAGATCGAGGATGGTTTGAGTGCCTACACCTTGCTGCGCGGCAATGTTGAAACCGAACTCGGGCGCGACAGTGATAGCGGGGCGGGTTGTGGTTGTGCATATCCAATGTCGGTTGATGACAGCGTGGTCGAACGCTCGAATGCCATGCAACAGCAACTCAACCACACCGTGCAAGGTCTGCCCGGAATGGCTGCACAGCTAGCGGCGCGACCAGCAACTGCGGTGGTTGAAGTGGGCGGACGGCGTGTGGCTGTCAGTCATGGCGACGAGCAATCGCTGGCGGGCTGGCAGTGCTCGCGTGAGGCATTGAGTGAGTCTGAGCGGCAGCAGGCGTTGGATCAGTGGCTGCAAGACTGCAAGTGTGAAGTCTTGGCCACCAGCCATAGCTGCACTGCGGCTGCTATTAACCTGCAACATGGCGCCGTTATCAATAATGGCGCAGCGGGAATGCCGAACTTCAGCGGTGGTCGTTATGGTGTGATCACGCGCATTGCCACCACGCCACATGCAGCAGCGCTGTACCGCGCTGAGCGCAACGGTTTGTTTATCGAAGCCTTGGCGCTGAATTACGACCACGAACGATTTATCAGTGACTTCGATCGCCAGTGGCCGGCATCTAGCCCGGCGGCGCTGTCGTATCGCTCACGTATCCAAGGCCAGGCACTGTTACCGGTGTCGAGCGCTTTACTGGCGGGCTTTAGCCTGTGTCAAAGCCTATGCGCCATGGAGGCGCTTAACTAATGAATACCCGCAAAATATTGTTAATGGGCGTGATCCTGGCGCTGCTCGGTAGTTTCTTTGTTTTCGACTTGGGCCAATACCTGAGCCTGGACGCGCTTAAAGCTCAGCAGGCATCACTGAATGCGCAGGTCTCGGCACAGCCGCTGCTGGCAGCGGGTGCCTTCTTTGTTATTTATGTCGCGGTGACCGCATTGTCGTTGCCCGGTGCAGCGTTGATGACCCTGCTCGGCGGTGCATTGTTTGGGCTCGGGGAAGGCTTGCTGCTGGTCTCATTTTCCTCGGCCATGGGCGCTACATTGGCCATGCTCAGCAGCCGCTTCTTGCTGCGTGACTGGGTGCAAAAGCGCTTCGGCAAACGTTTGGCGAGTATTGATCAAGGGATTGAACGTGAAGGTGCGTTCTACTTGTTCGCTTTGCGACTGGTGCCGCTGTTCCCATTCTTTCTGATCAATCTGGCCATGGGCCTGACCCGCCTACCGGCACGCACGTTCTGGTGGGTCAGCCAATTGGGCATGTTGCCAGGCACGCTGGTCTACGTGAACGCCGGCCGTGAGCTGGGCAAAATTGACTCGCTGAGTGGAATTCTCTCACCGGGTTTGATCGGTGCATTTGTGCTGCTCGGTATTTTCCCGATTATCGCGCGCAAGTTGCTTGGCTTGATTCAGGCCCGGCGCATCTACAAGAACTGGATTCGTCCAGATTCTTTCGATCGCAATCTAGTGGTGGTTGGCGCAGGTTCTGGCGGCTTGGTCAGCGCTTATATTGCGGCGGCGGTGAAAGCCAAAGTCAGCTTGATCGAAAAGCACAAAATGGGCGGCGATTGCCTGAATACAGGCTGCGTGCCGTCGAAGGCGTTATTGCGTTCGGCCAAGTTTAACGCTGAGTTGAAAAAAGCGGATGCGTTAGGTTTTCGCGCGGCACATGCTGAAATTGACTTCCCGGCGGTGATGGAGCGCGTACAGCGGGTTATCAGTGATATTGAGCCACACGACTCAGTTGAACGTTACACCGGCCTGGGCGTTGAAGTGATTACCGGCGAGGCAAAAATTACTTCGCCGTGGACAGTTGAAGTCAACGGTCAGACATTGAGTGCACGCAGCATGATCATTGCCGCTGGTGCACGGCCTCTGGTACCAAATATTCCAGGGATTGATCAGGTGCAGATGTACACCTCTGACACCGTCTGGAATTTGCGTCAGCAACCACGGTGGATGTTGGTGTTGGGCGGCGGGCCAATTGGTTGTGAGCTGGCGCAGGCGTTTCAGCGTTTGGGCAGCCAAGTGATTCAGGTTGAACTGGCTGACCGTTTGCTGCCGCGAGAAGATGCGGATGCCAGCGAGCAGGTATGCAATAGCCTGCGTAACGATGGCGTCGATGTGCGCTTGCAGCATAAAGCCGAGCGCTTCGAGTTGGTTGACGGCGAGCAACGTATGATTGCGCGGCGCATGGATACGGGTGAGGAAGTCACCATCGCGTTCGACTGCCTGTTGTTGGCGTTGGGCCGGGTGGCGAATGTCAGCGGTTATGGCGCTGAAGACCTCGATCTGACGGTACGCCCAAACGGTACGCTGGAAACCGATGAATACCTCGCTACGCGCTTCCCTAATATATACGCGGTGGGCGATGTAACCGGGCCTTACCAGTTCACTCATGTGGCTGCGCATCAGGCCTGGTTCGCGGCGGTTAATTCACTGTTCAGCGGTTTTAAGCGGTTTAAAGTGGATTATCGGGTGATTCCGTATTGCACCTTCACCTCGCCAGAAGTCGCAAGGGTGGGTTTGTCCGAGACTGAGGCTAAAGCACAGGATGTAGTCTATGAAGTCACCCGTTATGAGATTGATGATCTCGACCGCGCGATTGCGGATGAAGCTGCACATGGTTTTGTCAAAGTTCTCACTGTGCCGGGTAAAGACCGCATTCTTGGCGTCAGCATTGTTGGTGAGCATGCCGGTGAGTTGTTGGCTGAATATGTGCTGGCGATGAAGCACAATCTGGGTTTGAACAAGATTCTCGGCACCACGCACAGCTATCCAACCATGGCCGAGGCGAATAAATTCGCCGCAGGTGAATGGAAGCGTGCCCATGCGCCGCAAGGCCTGTTACGTTGGGTTGAGAAATTCCATGGCTGGAGGCGCGGTTGAGACACTCGCTCAGTGCTGTATTGATTGCCTGTGTATTGGCGCAGGCATCTTGGGTTCAGGCAGCTTCAAACCCGTCAGATAACCAGCTACAGGCTTGGACATCCGGCCCGCCAACGGGCGAGTGGTCAAGCCCTTGGCGGCTGGCGGATATTCCCAAGCTGAAACCTTCGACCCGCACCCTTGAAACTCAGGATGGTCGACAGGTTTTGCATATCAAGGCTGATGCAGCGGCGGGCGGTTTGTTGCATCCACTGGACCTTGCTGGTGACAAGCCGTGGATATTGAGGTGGCAGTGGCGCACTGAAAAGCGATTGAGCAAAGCGGCATTTGCCACGCGTGATGGTGATGATTACAGCGCACGGGTGTATGTGCTGCTGGATTATCCGCTGGATAATTTACCCTTTTTGACCCGGCAAAAAATCCGTTTGGCACGCACCTTCTATGACCCGGACCTGCCCGCCGCGACTCTAGCTTATGTATGGGATAACAAAGCGGCGCCCGGTGCCCATTCACGCAGCGCCTATACCGATCAAGTGGAGATGCAAGTACTGCGTGGTCCGGAAGCGCCACTCGGTAAGTGGCTGGACGAAAAGCTCAACCTGCGTGCTGATGCGATTGCCGCCTTTGGCAGTGCGCCGCAGCGGATCATCGGCGTGGTGTTTGCTGCGGATAGTGATAATACCGGTGAATCGGTTGAGAGCTATTTTGCTGCACCGACCTTGAAGCTTGAAGCGCAATAAAACACAGCGGCAACATCCGCTGTGTTTTATTTGAGCATTACAGGCGAAGCTTAAGCCGTCTGTGTTTCTGGATTTTCCTGGGCCTGGTCTTTGCGCTGCCAACGATTAGCGCGGCTGAAGGTGCCGAAGTCGTTAAAACGAACGCCTGCCTCACGCATCACTTTATGGGCGAAAGGTACGCTCAGTTGGCGAATGTAGAAGGGCTCCTTTACCACGAAGTGATGGATCGCGTGGCTGCTGCCAAAGTTGAAGCAGAACGCTTGTAGCGGCCACATCCACCAAGGGTTCAGCACTTGGGTTTGCTGTATTACATTGCCCAGTTCTACGTCGCCGTAATAGTGCATGTTAGAGCTGACAAAGTGCAGGCAGAAGGTGCGCAGTACATTGGGGCCGACCAATACCACCACCGCAATATTCACTCCATGCATAAACTGCAGGGTGCTGGCCGACCAGTCGATCGGCATGCCGAGGCCGCTGCTGAGAAGATCAATGGCGTGGAAGCCGAGGAACAGATACCAGATGCCCCAGTTGAGCAATGCCAACGGTGCGTAAACCATCAATGAGCGCTTGAGGATTTTCCCGCGAATCTCGGCTGTAGGTGCGCGAACCGCGCGAATAACGGTAGACATGACGTTATCGCCAACCATTAACAAACGTGCAATTCCCCACGGTTCGCCGTTGGTAATGGCGCGCTCTTCGATATCCTGCTCGGTGCCGGAAACCTTGTGGTGATTAAGGTGCAGGTGGCGTCTGACCCACGGGTTGATCGTGCTTGGGCGAGCCATCCACACCAGCGCCATCATCAGGTTGTGCGGGATGCGTTGCTTGCGAAAATACATTGAGTGAATCAGGTCGTGTTCAAGTTCATGGGTCAATGATGCAAAAAACGCATTCAGTAACAGGCATACCCACCATGCCATATAGCCGCCGATGTACAGTGCTGCAGAGCCGATCATCCCAAGCAGGGCAAAGGTCAGAATCCCAGCACCCAAGGCATCTTGGTGCTGTAAAACCGGAAAACGCTGACGCAGCTCAACGCCATGCGCCATCACTGTTTGGCGAATATGCGCTGATCGTTGCTGATCATTCATCGCGTCAACGCTTGCAGAATTGTTCGACATAACCCCATCCTCTAATTATTGGCCGCAAAATGTCTTAAGGTGAGTTCAGTGATCTTGCTGGCAGCACTTTCAGTGACCTTAACCTTGCGCCATTTGTTGTGTGTGTGCCCAACCGAGTACGCCAACCTGTTGACTGGATACGCCAACCTGCATGACCCATGAAGCGACTACCCTAGCCAGTTGGACCCGCGCACTGCGTAAGCAGCTGGATGTGTTGGGGCTTGATAGCGAGCAACTGTGCGCACAGGCAGGGTTTGAGCCCGGCGCGCTGGATGATCCCAATGGACGTTGTCCGCTGTCGGCCACTACGCGGCTCTGGCAGTTGGCGGTTGAGGCCAGCGGTGATCCGGCGCTGGGTCTTAAAACCTCGCAGTTTGTGAGCCCGACGACCTTTCATGCGCTGGGCTATGCGCTGATTGCCAGTTGCAGCATGCGTGAGATGTTCGAGCGTACAGTCCGCTACTACCGTGTTGTCAGCGATGCAATGGAGCTGGAACTACGCGAATGCGCGGACTGTTATGAGTTCCGCTTTCTCACTGTCCCCGGCAACCTTGCGCCTGCGCCCGAGGCGCTCGATGCATTTGCGGCAATCTACGTGCGCAGTTGTCGTAATCGGTTGGGGCGCGACTTTGCGCCCTTGGCGGTTTATTTGCAGCGGCCTGAGCCTGCTGACCCCGAGCCTTGGCATGCGGTGTTTCGTGCTCCGTTGGTTTTTTCTGCAGCCGAGAACCTATTGCGCTTTGCAAAACCTGAATTTGAGCAGCAGCTTGAGGATGGTAACCCTGAGTTGGCTGAGCACAACGAGGTGGTGCTTAAGCGCAACCTGGAGCAATTGCAGGGGCCGCACTGGGTACGCAAGGTACGCGCTCGCCTGCAAGCACAATTGCCCGAGGGAGAGCCCTCGGCAGAGCGCATTGCACAAGCCCTGCACATGAGCTTACGCAGCCTGCAGCGGCACTTGGCTGACGAAGGTACAAGCTATGAGGCTGTACTTGCTGAGACTCGTCATGCGCTGGCTTTGCAACATATACGCGAAGCCAATTGCTCTATTAGTGAAATTGCCTATTTACTTGGCTTCTCAGATGTCAGTAGCTTTAGTCGCGCTTTCAAGCGCTGGACTGGACAGGCGCCGAGCCAATACCGCGAGACTCTCAAGAATGACTAAAAAGCGTTATGAATGACTACGATTTAATCTTGGTCGGTGCTGGCCACGCGCACCTTGGGGTATTGCGCCGTTGGGCGATGCTTGAGCGTCCGCCAGGACGTATTGCTTTGGTCAGCGCTGATCCGCAAGCCTGGTATTCAGGGATGCTTCCCGGTTTACTTGCTGGCCGTTTTTCAGCACAGGATTGTGCTGTTGAACTGCAGCCGATGTGTCGAGCTGCCAAGGTCGATTTAATCATCGCCCAAGTCGAATCGATTTCCGCCGAGCAACGCAGGGTGACGCTCACTGAGGGGCGCGGGCTAAACGCTAATTGGTTGTCGCTCAATGTTGGCGGGCAAATTACTTCTTTGGCGCAACAGGGCGATGCTATGCACTGCCTGGCAGTTAAACCCTTTGCGCAGTTCCTGGCGGGCTGGCAACAATGGCAGCAGTCGCCCAAGCCATTAGCCATTATCGGCGGTGGCGCCGCAGGGGTTGAGCTGGCATTGGCGCTTGCCGATAAAGTGCCGCAGTTATCGCTGTTTTGTGCGGGTAAGTTGCTGGCTGGGCATAGCCCTGGGCTGCATCTGCGGGCGATCGGTGCGCTACGCCAACGTCGAGTGCGGCTACGTGAATACAGCCCGGTAAGCCGCATCGAAGGCGACCAGTTATTCAGCGAGGATGAGTTGGTTTGGCGCGGCGAGCGGGTGTTGTTGGCAACGGGTGCGCAAGCATTACCTTGGCTTGGGCAAAGCGGCTTGCAGTGTGATGCGCGCGGTTTTGTGCAAGTTCTGCCAACGTTGCAGAGTCAATCACATGGGCAAATCTTTGCAGTAGGCGATTGTGCAAGCTTACCCGGCGTCCGCAAAAGCGGTGTTTACTCGGTACGTCAGGGGCCAGTATTGGCGCATAACCTGATGGCCGCACTGCGTGAGCAGCCATTCAAAAACTACCGCCCGCAAAAAAACAGCCTGGCACTGCTGGCCACGGGGGATGGTGGGGCGTTGCTGGCGTGGCGCGGGCTCAGTGCGAGCGGACAAATCTATGGTCGCTGGAAGGATTACCTCGACCAGAGCTTTATTCGTCGGCATAGATTTTCGGGATAACTGACGCCGAGTGTTCGATTGTTTAGTCTGAAATAATCTGAACATGTAAAAAATCTGCTTTAACAAACATTGTGCGCTGTGCCAGTCTTCAGCTCTATGAGTTCGCCAGCGCTTCTTTCTAGCCAGACCGTATTTGTTCCGTTGTCACGGGAACGGCTCTGCTTTGCTGCAAACCGGGTGAACCCTCTCTTCCCAAAAATTCTTGCCTTCTGGGCGCTTTGGCACTGCCGACATGCGCGCCCTCCCGATGGGGCTTTCGCCACGACCTGCTAACCGTCTGCACGCTTCGTGCATTCGCCGGTTATCGATCCTCCGCAGCCATCATACGCTGCTGCTCTATTGCTTATCCCGCCTGCCTATTGGCAAGTGACCTATGCGCACTGCTGCGCTATCGAGATCCCATGCAATTTGCTCACGTGCAAGAAGCTGAAAAATTTCTAGCTGATAATTCTGATATCGAGATGTTTGAGTTATTCATTCTCGACGCAAACGGCGTGCCGCGTGGCAAGCTGTTGCACCGTGATGAGTTACTCGCGGTGTACAAAACCGGACGGCCACTGCCGAGCACTATTCTGGGTTTGACCATGAATGGTGATGACGTTGAGGACTCGGGTTTGGTCTGGGAGGTAGGCGATATTGATTGCCGCGCCTATCCGTTATCCGGCAGCTTGACCCGTATGCCTTGGCGGCAAATTCCGACTGCTGCGGTGCAGGTCAGCATGCACCCAACAGAAGGCTTGCCAGCCACTGTCGCTGATCCACGGCATCTGCTGGTGCAGGTGATTGAGCGTCTGAAGGCAGACGGTTATCACCCGGTCATGGCCTGCGAGCTGGAGTTTTATCTGCTTGATCAGAAGCGCGATGCGCATGGTCGCCCGCAACCCGCTCTGGATGTTGACGGCGGTCGTCCGCGTAGCACACAGGTCTACGGTTTGCGTGAGCTGGAGCAGATTGAGCCCTTTCTGGCTGATCTCTACAGCGCCTGCAAAACCCAAGGTATTCCGGCGCGCACAGCGATTTCTGAATATGCACCGGGGCAGGTTGAAATTACCCTGGAGCATGGCGATGCGCTAGAGGCCATGGATCAAGCTGTTCGCTACAAACGCATCGTTAAAGGCGTCGCCCACAAGCACGGCATGCAGGCCTGCTTTATGGCCAAGCCTTACGATGATTTGGCCGGTACCGGAATGCATATGCACGTCAGCCTGGCGGATGGGCAGGGCAACAATCTCTATGCCAGCGAAGATCCAGCGGGTACGCCACTGCTGGCCATGTCCGTGGCGGGGATGCTCAGTGCCTTGCTCGACTCGTTGCTGTTGTTCTGCCCGAACGCCAACTCGTATCGCCGCTTTCAAGCCAATAGCTATGCGCCTTTAGCGCCAACTTGGGGAGTGGATAATCGCACCGTCAGCCTGCGCGTGCCGGGCGGTCCAGCGAATACCCGTCATGTCGAGCACCGTATTTGTGGCGCGGATGCCAACCCTTATCTGGCTGCTGCGGCGATACTCGCAGCGATTCATCACGGTATCCGTCAGGAGCTTGATCCGGGCGCACCGGTCACAGGCAATGGCTATGCGCAAGCCACAGAACTGCTGCCAACTGATTGGCTGACCTCTTTACGTGCGCTTGAAAAATCAAGCTGGGCACGTGAGGCGCTGGGTGGCGAATTTCTTGATGTGTACATCGCGGTTAAGCGCGAAGAGCATCGCCAATTCATGGCTGAAGTGGGTGAGCAAGATTGGCGCTGGTACTTAACCAACGCTTAGTTTTTAGCTGTAACCACTGATTCGTGCGTAATGCTGCGGCAGCCGATGCTGCGGCAGTCGATGCTGCGGTAGACGTTGATGCGTCAGCGGTCGTCAGGCCAGACAGTTTTAGTAAGGGTTTTGTATGAATGCTCAAGTAGATGTTGTGACCCCAGCAGCTGAGCGCTGCAAGTCGTATTACACGGCCACGCTTAATCAAGAAACCAATTATCCGACCCTGCAAGGTCAGGTCAGTGTCGATGTGGTGATTATTGGCGGCGGCTTTACCGGTGTTGCCAGTGCGGTTGAACTGGCGGAACGGGGTCTGAAAGTCGCGATTGTCGAGGCCAAGAAGATTGGCTGGGGCGCAACAGGACGCAACGGCGGTCAAGTCACCGGTAGCCTGTCGGGCGATGGCGCCATGCGTAAACAGATGCGCAGCAAGCTCGGCAGCGAGGTCGATGATTTTATCTGGGGACTGCGCTGGCGCGGTCACGAGATTATCAAGCAGCGTGTGGATAAGTATTCGATCGCCTGTGACCTCAAATACGGTCACCTGCACGCTGCCTACAAACCTAGCCACATGAATGACTTAAAGGCTGATTACGAAGAAGCGTTGCGCCGTGGTATGGATGATGAGCTGACGCTGCTGGACCGCAGTGCGATGCGCAAGCATCTCGACAGTGAGCTGTATTACGGCGCGATCAAGAACATGCGCAATATGCACTTGCACCCACTGAACCTGTGTATTGGTGAAGCCAAAGCTGCCGAAAGTCTAGGAGCGTTGATTTTCGAGCATTCAGAAGTGCTGGAAATTATCCACGGTGATAAACCCGCGGTGGTGACCGCGCAAGGCCGGATCGATGCAAAACAAGTGCTGCTGGCTGGCGATGTGTATCACCAACTGGAGCCGAAAAAGCTCAAGGGCATGATTTTTCCGGCCATGGGCGGAATTGTCACCACTGAGCCGCTTGGTGAATTGGCGGATCAAATCAATCCACAAGACCTGGCCGTGTATGACTGTCGTTTTGTTCTCGACTATTTCCGCCTGACTGCTGACAAGCGCCTGCTGTTTGGCGGTGGTGCCAATTACTCTGGGCGCGACTCGCGTGACATTGCCGCAGAGCTGCGTCCGGGCATTGAGCGTACATTCCCTAAACTGAAAGGCGTTGATATCGACTTCCAGTGGAGTTGCGCCATGGGTATCGTGATTAACCGCATTCCACAGCTGGGCAAGCTTTCTGACAACGTTTGGTATTGTCAGGGTTACTCAGGTCACGGCATTGCCACGACGCACATCATGGGTGAAGTCATGGCGAATGCGTTGACCGGCAGTTTGGAGAAGTTCGACACCTTTGCAGGCTGCTCGCACATTAAAGTGCCATTTGGCGATGTATTTGGTAACCCGATGCTGGCAGTCGGGATGTGGTATTACCAACTGCTTGAGAAACTGCGCTGATTCAGGATTGTCAGGTTATGATCTGCATAGTGACCCTAGCTACAGCGGAGAATAATAATGAAAACTCTGGTCGATCATCTGGCGCAATACGCGGCGTACCACCGCGATCAGCGAAATATTATCAGCCACTTTATCGGTATCCCGATGATTGTATTGGCCGTGGCGGTATTGCTGTCACGTCCAGGTGCTGAGTGGCTCGGGTTGTGGTGGTCTGGCGCAGCACTTGTAAGCCTTGTTGCAGCCGTATTTTACCTGCGGCTTGACCTGCGTTACGGCCTCGCCATGAGCGTCGGGCTGCTGCTGTGTGTCTGGGTGGGTGCGCTGCTGGCGCAGCAAAGTACAGCGGTGTGGTTGAGCTCGGGTATCGGCCTGTTTGTTATCGGTTGGCTGATCCAGTTTGTTGGGCATTATTTTGAAGGCCGCAAACCGGCTTTCGTCGACGATGTCATGGGTTTGGCAATCGGGCCGCTGTTTGTGGTGGCTGAAGCGACATTCCTGCTGGGATTACGCACTGAGGTTGAACAACAAGTCGTCGAGCGCTCCGGGCCGGTAAGACACCGGAGCGGCCAACAGTCGATTTAATACCCTCGATTTAAGCGCTGGTGGACAAACTTGGCGTTGTCCACCTTACGGCTGTGCGGCGACAGAAGGGGTGGTCAGTTGGCGATCCATCCAGTTTTGCGTCAGCGTGCGTGAGTGTCGATCAACTGTAATCGGTGCGAATGGCTTGCCCGAAACACTCTGCAGGGTATTGCTCTTGCTGTTCATGTCGGCGAGTGCGCTTTTTAGGTATTCCCAGCGTGCTCTGAGTTTGTTCTGCGCCGGGTCGTCGCTTGAGCCAAGGTCATTGAGTTGACGATCAATCTTTGGCAGCAGAATACGTTCGTCCTGCCCTAAGTAAGTGTCGGGCTGCTCGCGGGCAATTTCAAAAGTGCCCATATAAGAGCGACTCAGGTATTGCACCGCAAGGTATTCAACCTCAACAGGCAACTCGTTATCACTGCCTTGTGGCATTTGTCGCGCCTCATGCAGAAACTCACGTAGCGCTTTGCTAAGTTCCTGAGGATAACGCCATGGCACATTGTCTTCGCTGGGGCCATAGGAAACACCGTTGCGCAATTGGGTAACAAGCTCTGTGCGCGTGGTTATCAGGCTTTGGCTAGGCTGGGAAATAGCTTGCATGGCGCCATTTAGAGCCTGCAGATCATTTTCCAGGCGCTGTTGGTGGGTCTTTTGAAAGCCTTCGCCACGCAACAATAGCAAGCTGCTGGTGGCGCGACAGGCATATACCTGAGCGAGCTCGGCGGGGCTGAGCGCCGCCGCAAAAGTAATGGTTGGGAGGCTCGCCATGAACCCAATGATTAATATAAAAACATTAGTAGTCAAAAGCTTGGAACGCATTCCGGGGTGCTCCTTATTATTTTTGTGAGCAGTGCGGATAAGACTTTGCGCAGCAATACGCAGGGTTGTTGGCGTCAATTAAGCGGCTGTAGACCCTTGGTATAGATTACTTTTCTGAGGGTGTTATGAAATTAGCCGAAAGAGTGATTTCATCGAGCATTTAGGGTTAATCGTGCGACCGTTTCGATTGCACGGGTTAACAGCGTTGACTGTCAGGGCAATGCTTTAGGCTCGGCGCTGCTAATTGGCTCTTGCGATGCGTAAATGCAGCGGTCGCGGCCATCGCGTTTGGCCTGCAACAAGGCTGCGTCTGCTCGGTTGAGCGTTTGTGAGTAGCTTTCATCGCTTTGGTGCTCTGCTACGCCGAAGCTGGCAGACACGCTCAGCAGCTCAGTGCTGACCCGTACAGCCAGTGTGCGCAGGCCGTTGCGCACGCGCTCAATAACCAGCTCTGCCGCGCTCAAATCGGTGTCGGGCAACAGAATCAGGAACTCTTCGCCGCCCCAGCGTCCGCAAAGGTCATAGCCACGCACCTCGGCCTGTAATACGCGAGCTATCTCTTCGAGCATGCGGTCGCCGATATCGTGACCCCAGGTGTCGTTAATTTGTTTGAAGTGGTCTACGTCAACCATCGCCAAGACAAATGTCTTGTTTTGGCGGGTGGCCCTGGCAACCTCTTCCTTGAGCCGTTCAATCAACATCCGGCGATTGGCCAGGGAGGTCAGTGGGTCGCGGTTGGAGGCTTCTTTCAGGGCGAGGTTGAGGTCGCGCATCATTTGTTGGTAGCGGTCAGAAATACGCGCGACTTTTTCCAGTTTGCGCAGTTGCTTGTTATAGCGCTCGGACAACGACAGGTTTTGCTCGCGAGCCAGAGATTGATAGCCATCAGAGATTCGCGCAATACGTTCGATGCGACCTAGATGCTCAATATTCTGCTGGTGCAGGCGCTGCAGTGCATCACGTAGTGGGTGATCCGCATAAGCAGGATCAGCCAGCAGGCTTTCTATCAGCAGATCTAGGTCGCGCTCGCGGTTCATACCTTACTCGTCTAACGTGCTGATAGTGAACGCAAATGTACAGTCTTCCCGGAACTCTTCAGCGAGTTCCGCGACACGCTCGTTACGGCTGTCGTAAAGCCAGGTGACACTCACTTCCCGGCCCTGGTTATGCGCCTCTTCAAGCAGGTCGAAGATGTCCATCATGGCTTTGATCGAACTGGTATTGAGGTACAAAAGCCTTAGTTGTAGTGCTAGAGGGCGAGGTTCTTGCCCCAAAAAACGCTCAACCCATTGAATGACCTGATCGTACAGCTCAAAAGAGTTCTCGGGATAAGAATCGCCTTGCATTGCCAGCACACCAGCTACCCAGTCACCATGAATGGCCGGGGTAGATTGGGTGCTAGCGATATTAAGTTCGCTCATGGTTTTACTCTCAATATCCTTATTTCAAATGACCACGCTAAGACTGAAAAAAGCTCTGCCGTCTTGTTGCTCGCGCAAGCTGGTGCGCAGGGGGACGCTGGATTTACGGGCAATATCCAGTAAACCAAGGCCCGCACCACTACTGGCACCTTCTTCGCGCGGTTTGCGCAGCTGTTCTTTATAGGCGGCTTTGAGCTGAACTTTGTCTAGCGTAGATAATCGTGCGACAAAGTCGACCAGCTTCCGGCCGTCGTCAAGCGATACCAGGTTACCTGCCGACACTACATAGCGGCCTTCTTCATCGCGCGAAATGGCTACGGTGGCAGAGGCGTCTTGGTCACTAAAACCCTTCTGGGTCGCATAATGCCTGATGTTTTGCGTCATCTCGATGTAAACCGCAAATACGTCCATTGCCGCCGAAGGTTTGGCTTGTTCAGCCTGCATATAATTACGCAGTGCGTTGCCGATTTCTTCGATCAAGCTGCGTGATATCGGGCCATTGAAGCAAAGCATGACGCGCTGGCGATTGTAGCTTTCACGCATTGCAAGTAGGTCTAACGATTCCATAGGCGCCCTTGTTATTGTCTGCTCTCATGAATATGAGGGGAGCTTATCGGTCCGCCTCTTTCTACCCGGCATTTCAATTTTACAGCTGGCTGTTCTGGTCGAAGCGAAAGGACAGCACGGTGATGTCATCACGTTGCGGCAACTCGCCTTGATACTCTGCGAGTATTGCTGCAAATAGTTCAGCTTGCTCAGCTAACGGTAATCGGCCATGTTTTTTCAGCATAGCGGTGAACCGCTTATTGCCAAATCCGAAGCCATGTTCGCCGCCCGCCTGGTCGAGAAATCCGTCAGTGCACATGTAGTAGGTCCAGCCTGGGCTTAATGCCAGCTCGATGTTCTGGTATTCGCCTTTACGTTTGTCACCCAACGCTCTGCGACCACCACGCAACTCCTGGACCGCTTCGCCGTCAGTGGCAAACAGGCCAATCTTGGCCCCAGCAAATAATAGTTTGTTGTGGCTGGGATTAACCCAGACCAAACCGGCATCGGTATTGGTGGCCAGTGCACGAGATAATTGTGCGTCACCCAGCATGCCCCGCAGCGCCAGGTCTGTTTCGCGCAAAATAGCCGCAGGATCATCCTCGCCAGCAACACCAATAGCGTGGTCGATAGCCGCGCGGGCGAGCATGGTCATCAGCGCCCCAGGGACACCGTGACCTGCGCAGTCGAAGACGCCGAGCAAATAGCCGTTGGGGTGTTCGCGATACACATAAAAGTCGCCACCGACCGTATCGCGAGGCTGCCAAAGGACAAACTGCCGCTGACCGAGCGACGCACTGAGCTGGCGATCTGGCAGAATCGCACGTTGGATCAAGCTGGCGTAGTCGATTGAGTCATCAATCTTCTTATGTGCTGCGACCATCTCCTGGTTTGCCTGCTCCAGCGCATGGGTACGCTCTTGCACTTTGCCTTCCAGTTCTCGTGTGTGCTGCAACACTTGATCAGCCATGCTCGAAAATGCTTGAGTCAGCTCGCCAATTTCATCGTTACGAGCATCGGGAAGTGGCTCCTCATAATGGCCAGCAGCAATGGCCAAAGCGGATCGGCGTAGCCCCTTGATTGGTCTTACCACCAAGCTTTCAACGGCGTAGGCAAAGCCTAGTAAAAGCACGGCAAGCAGGGCGACAAAGCTGATCAGCAGTAACCATAACCAGCGGCTATCGACGACATTGGCAGCCTGCAGGTCAACCGAGGTCATGACATACCACTTGAGTGGTTCGATGTAGGTAAGTGCCAGCAAACGCGGCTTGCCGTTAACCATCGCGTCCATGGTTTTGACCCGATTCGGTTCGGTTAGCGCCTGCAGCATGATCTGGCGCAGCAATTGGCGATCGTCGCGATTACTCAGGTATTCGAAGATGTCGTGGCCGTTTACTGCGTTGCTGTTTACTGCGTAATTATTCTTAGGTTGCGCCTGAATAATGCCATCGTGATTAAACAGCATCGGCGTGATGCCCGGTTCGGTTCTGGCGAACAGCTCATCAATAAAGGGTTTGAGGCTCAACTCGCTGCCAGTGATGCCGAGAAGGTTGTTCTGCGCATCGCGAACCCGCACGTTGAAGCGGATCTTGCTGGCGTTATGCTGCTCGTCTACCTCAATGCTAAGGCTGTAGTCGGTTGGGTCTTCACGCAGGGCAAAGTACCAAGCGTCTTTCGGATCATTTGCGCTGAGGGTGTAACGGCGTATCTGACTGACTGGGCTGTTTTCATCGTTGCGATAAAGGTTCAGTGATGAGTCAACAATGATGAAATAGGACTTATCCAGAAAATCGCTGCGAAAACCTTCAGCCTCATCAAAAAAACGCGTTCGGTGTACCGAGATGCTTTCGTCTTGCAGCCACAGCCGGGTGCCGAGGGAATTAGCCAAGCGTTTTGATAATGCCAATTCACGGCTTAAGGGCGCCGCAATTTGCTGACGATGGAGGAGGGTGAAGTTACGTGCGTAGGCTTCACCAAAATGACCACGAATATCGCCAAGCGCGCGCCAGCCAAAAAGTGCTGCCGGTACAAGTGCAATAGCGCATGCAAGCAAGACTGCGAGCGCAGACTTACTCCGTAATCCCCATTTTGCAGCCATACGCTATGTCCTTTAGCCGCGGAGCTTTTGTGAGCTACGCGCTTTATAAATAGTGTTGGCGGTAGACCGGCAATTATAGCGTTTGCTTGAAAGTCGCAAATCTCTGGCTTAGAGACGTAGATCACAAATAAGTGATGCAGTTGGGCGGAAATGCGACAGGTTTTTGGATAAAAGAGCTTTGTGCGTCAGTTACAAGTGACGGATGAAAAACTCATCCACCTTTGCATCTGTCCGAAAGGGTTGGCATCCAGCGGCGTGCAGGTGCGCTAATCAGTCTGCGCTGAGCAGTGATACTGACTTGATTTGCAGCCACACCTGTTGCTGCGGCCAGAGCTTTAGCTTGTCGAACGAATAGCGGGTGATTCGCGCCACAATTTGTTCATCGCCCACCGTCGCATGGACCAGCACCTGAGCTTGATCCTCAACCGTCACGGTGCTGATGATCTGTGCTGGAATCAGGTTGAGAATACTGCTGGCATCGGCTTTTTGCAGGCTGATACTGACGTCCCGCGCCTTAATCTTGACCCTTACCGGTTGGCCATTTTCAAGCATCGAGTGAGGCAGTTTAAGTAGGCTATCGCTGCCGTTTAAGCGAATACTCAGCAACTGATAAGTCTCGTCGTAGTGGTTGACGTGCCCATCAACCACCGCTTCGGCGTCAGCCTCGAAAATAAACGGTAAATCATCACGGATCAGCGTCTGCTTTAGCGGGCCAGCGGCTTGTACCTGACCTTCTTCGAGTACGACCAGGTGGTCAGCCAAACGGCCAATTTCATCTGCGGAATGGCTGACATAGATGACTGGAATCTGCAGCTCTGCATGCAGACGCTCCAGATACGGCAGTACTTCAGATTTGCGCTTGGGGTCGAGCGCGGCCAAGGGTTCGTCCATCAATAGCAACTCGGGGCTACACAGTAGCGCCCGGGCGATGGCCACGCGTTGCCGTTCACCGCCCGAGAGTTTGTCGGGCATGCGTTGTAGCAAATGGCTGATGCCGAGCAACTCGACGGCTTGCTGCAGAGGGACTTTGCGCTGCTCGCGAGCGATACGTTTCAAGCCGTATTGAAGATTGCCCTGCACACTCAGGTGCGGAAACAAATTAGCATCCTGGAAGACGTAGCCAATCGCGCGTTTATGAGGCGGTATGAACACGCCATTTTGGCTGTCTTGCCAGACTTCGCCATTGACCTTCAGATACCCCACCTCGGGTTTTTCCAACCCGGCAAAGCAACGCAGGCAACTGGTTTTCCCTGACCCTGAGTGGCCAAAAAAACCAGTGACGCCGGCGCCTGGAAGTTGTAAATCAACATCCAAAGTAAAGCTGCTGTGGGCAAGTTTGAAGCGCGCTTGAATAGGCCCGCAACCCGAGGCCTCTGCTTTATCCAGCGCGGAGTGCTTGCTCATGATTGCCAGCTCTTATTCGTCTGGCGGCTAGAGTACAGCGCGAGCAGCACAACAAACGAAAACAGCAGCATTCCACCCGCCAGCCAATGCGCCTGAGCGTATTGCAGGGTTTCGACATGATTGTAGATTTGCACTGACACAACCTGGGTCCTGTTTGGAATATTGCCGCCAATCATCAGCACCACGCCAAACTCACCGACTGTGTGCGCAAACCCTAAAATCGAGGCCGTAATAAAGCCCGGGCGTGCCAGCGGAATGACCACTGAGAAGAATGTATCCAGCTTGCTTGCGCGCAGTGTCGCCGCGGCTTCAAGGGGAGCATTACCAATCGACTCGAAGGCATTTTGCAGGGGTTGCACAACAAAAGGCAGCGAGTAAAACACTGAGCCGATCACCAGCCCGGTAAAGCTGAATGTCAAAATCCCCAGCCCCAGACTTTCCGTGAGTTGGCCGATGTAACCATTGGGACCGAGGGCAATAAGCAAATAAAAGCCGATAACGGTCGGTGGTAATACCAGCGGCAATGCGACGATGGCGCCAATGGGGCGTTTTAACCATGAGTGTGTTCGTGCCAGCCACCAAGCGATTGGCGTGCCAATGAGTAGCAATAGCACGGTGGTTAGCGATGCCAGTTCAAGGGTTAGCCAAATGGCGCTCAGGTCGTCTTTGCTAAGGGGCATTACGCTGGCTCAGGTCTCAAATCTTGTAGCCGTAAGACTTGATGATCGCCTCGGCTTTAGGGCCTTGCAGGTAATCAGTCAGGGCTTTGGCTGCCGGGTTGTTTGCGCCTTTCTTGAGGATCAGTGCGTCTTGTTTAATCGGCTGGTAGTAGGACTCAGGCACCAGCCAAGCTGAGCCGCTGGTGATCGCGCCATCTTTATACACCTGCGACAGCGCAACAAAACCCAGCTCAGCATTGCCGGTTGAGACGAACTGCAGGGTTTGAGTGATGCTTTGGCCCTCAACGATCTTTCCCTTGAGGCTATCAGTCAGGCCGAGCTTGTCTAAGGTTTCAGTGGCTGCTCGACCGTATGGCGCGGCTTTTGGGTTCGCCATCGCCAAATGTCTGAACGTATTTTTCTTGAGTACAGCGCCTTGCTCGTCTACGTAAGCGGATTTGGCTGACCATAAAACCAGAGCGCCGGTGGCGTAGGTAAAGCGTGAGCCAGCAACACTATTACCCGTTTGTTCGAGCTTGGTTGGGGTCGTGTCATCAGCGCTGAAAAACACTTCAAACGGCGCGCCGTTGTTGATTTGCGCAAACAGTTGGCCAGTAGCACCGAATGCGGGGACAACGGTGTTGCCGGTGTCTTTTTCAAACTCGATTGCGATCGCCTTCATCGGCGCGGTGAAGTTGGCCGCAACGGCGACATGAACCTCATTGGCTAGGGCATGAGTGCTTAGTGCGCCAATAACGATGATGGCGCATAGCGCGTCGAGGCGAGGGCGGATCATGGACTTCTCCTGAGGTGTGGCGATCGCTATAGACAAAAATATACAGCGGTTTTCAGAATGAGGCCCAAATTATTTCCAGTGTAAGCGTCGGCCAACGGTCAGACGTCCATATTCTAAGCGTGGTCATCTGCGTTTCATCAGTCTGTCATCTCCAGCGGAATAAATTATTAGCCAAAACGACCTCCCCACAATGGGGCACAGGCGCTTTAGTCTGGAGAGATAAAAATGGCAGGCTCCCCAACATCCAGTAGCGTTAACGCTACTCCTGTAAGCGGTATCTCGAAAATTAGTGTGGCATTCGCTGCCATGCTGGTAGCGGTCACGTTGTATTTTATGGTTTGGGGGCTTGAGTACACCCACAGCAACTATGCGTTTTTATTCATTCTGGCGACGTTGTTCGGCATTTTTATGGCCTTCAACATCGGCGGTAACGATGTCGCTAACTCCTTCGGTACCAGCGTCGGCGCGGGCACTCTGACAATACGTCAGGCATTGATGGTGGCAGCGGTATTTGAGGTCAGCGGTGCTGTAATCGCGGGTGGTGAAGTAACCTCAACCATCCGCGGCGGCATTGTTGATTTGGGTGGCATGGCGGTTTCGCCGATGGACTTTGTTTACATCATGATGTCGGCGTTGATCGCGGCGGGCGTCTGGTTGCTGTACGCGACCAAAAAGGGTTATCCCGTCTCAACCACTCACTCGATCATTGGGGCGATTGTCGGCAGCTCGATCGCCTTGGGCATCTTGATGAATGGCACCGAGTCGGCGCTGGCCTTGGTGCAGTGGGGCAAAATCGGTCAAATCGCTATTTCCTGGGTGCTCTCGCCGCTACTGGGTGGCGCTGTAGCGTATCTGCTGTACTCGCAGATTAAAAAATACATCCTCACTTATAACGACGAAGCTGAAAGCCAAATAAAGCAGATCCGCGAAGAAAAGCGCGACCATCAGCGTCGGCATAAAGAAGCATTTGAGCGGCTCTCGGAGATCCAGAAAATCTCTTACACCCACGCCATGACGCGCGACATGCAAGTGGTCTATGACCGTGATTTCCAAGCTGAAGATCTGGAGTCTGATTACTACCGCGACCTGCAGAAAATCGAGAGTAAACGCGGCCAGTTGCGTACCCACAATGCGCTCGAAACCTGGGTGCCGATGATTGCCGCGCTCGGCGCGGTGGTTATCTCTTCAATGCTGCTGTTCAAGGGCTTGAAGAACATGAACCTGGGTCTCAGCACACTCAACAGCTACCTGATTATGGTGATGATTGGCGCGCTGGTTTGGCTGGCTACCTTTATCTTCGCCAAAACCCTGAAATCTGAGTCGCTGAGCCGGGCGACTTTCGTCATGTTCAGCTGGATGCAGGTGTTTACCGCTTGTGGCTTCGCCTTCAGCCATGGTTCCAACGACATCGCTAACGCCATTGGCCCCTTTGTGGCGATTCTTGAAGTGCTGCGCACCGGCGCCATCGGTTCTGAAGCCGCTATACCAACGGCGGCAATGATTACCTTCGGCGTCGCCTTGATTGCTGGCTTGTGGTTCATCGGCAAGGAAGTGATTCAAACCGTTGGCCACAACCTCACGGCATTACACCCCGCTTCGGGATTTTCCGCTGAGCTGGCGGCCGCGGCCGTGGTGATGCTGGCCTCGGTAATGGGCTTGCCGGTATCGAGCACGCACATTCTGATTGGTGCGGTACTGGGTATTGGTTTGGTTAACCGGCAAACCAACTGGGGATTGATGAAACCGATTGCACTGGCGTGGGTGATCACTTTGCCTGCGGCTGCAGTTCTTGCCGCGGTCGCCTTTCTTGCCTTGCGAAGCATCTTCTGACGCTGTCTAACCCTGAGGATCTGTCATGACTGATAATTTGAATCTGGATTTCGCCGAGCAAGCCTCGCGCCTGCATGCCGATATTCTTGACAGTTTTGATGAAGAGCTTGAGATGGAGTTTGACGATGTTCGTCTCGATCCCATTCTCAAAGAGTTAGGGCATGAGGCGCCGGTCGGCATGGATCGGCGTGTGTATCTGCGCGAGCTGCTGCGCCTGCAGTCCGAGCTGGTCAAATTGCAGGAATGGGTTGTCGAGCAAAAACTCAAAGTCGTGGTGCTGTTTGAGGGCCGTGATGCGGCCGGTAAGGGCGGCGCAATCAAGCGTATTACCCAGCGCTTGAACCCGCGTGTATGTCGTGTTGCAGCCTTGCCTGCACCGAGTGAGCGTGAGCGCAGCCAATGGTATTTCCAGCGTTATACGGCGCATTTGCCCGCAGCCGGTGAAATGGTCCTGTTCGACCGTAGTTGGTACAACCGCGCGGGTGTTGAGCGAGTCATGGGCTTTTGTAATGACGCCGAGTACGAAGAGTTCTATCGCAGCGTTCCAGAGTTTGAACGCATGCTGATTCGCTCAGGGGTTATCTTGGTCAAATACTGGTTTTCGATTACCGATGACGAACAATATCGGCGGTTTTTGATGCGTATTCATGACCCGCTCAAGCAATGGAAACTGTCGCCAATGGATCTGGAGTCCCGCCGCCGCTGGGAGGATTACACCCGCGCCAAGGAAGAAATGCTTAGCCGTACGCATACCGAGCAAGCGCCTTGGTGGATCGTTGAGGCCGACGATAAAAAACGTGCACGGCTCAATTGTATTCAGCACCTGTTGACGCAGATCCCATATGGCCAAACCGAGCAGCCGGAGGTGGTGCTGCCCGCTCGGGTCTATAATGCAGACTATCTGCGCTCTCCGGTTCCGCAGGAGATGCTGGTGCCGCAGGTATACTGACTTTATATTCGTCTGACTTTGGCTTCGTTGGTGACGTTTTCACGCAGCCTGTTTAGCAGTGGTTTTTTGTCTGCCCGTAATTTATGACGGCTAATAAGGGGTCTATGTCTTCCTCGTCAACCGCACGCCAAGCGCCTGAATCCGTCAGCCTGTTTGAGGCATTCCGTTTCTGGCTGAAGCTGGGGTTGATCAGCTTTGGTGGCCCGGCCGGGCAAATTTCAATCATGCATGAGGAGCTGGTGGTGCGGCGTCGCTGGCTGTCCGAGCGACGATTTCTGCACGCACTCAATTACTGCATGATGCTGCCGGGGCCAGAGGCTCAGCAGTTGGCGACCTATATCGGCTGGCTAATGCATCGAACCTGGGGCGGTGTGATTGCTGGGGCACTGTTTATCCTGCCGTCGTTGATTATCCTGATCCTGTTGTCCTGGCTATACATTGCCTTTGGCGACTTACCGCTGGTTGCCGGGGTGTTCTACGGGATTAAACCGGCGGTCACCGCCATTGTTATTCAGGCGGCCTATCGAATAGGTTCACGAACCCTGACCAACCCGGCACTCTGGGTAATCGCCGTGGCTGCGTTTTTGGCGATTTTTGCGTTCAATGTTGCCTTTCCGTTGATTGTTTTAGGCGCCGCGGTGACTGGCTACTTTGCCGGGCGTTTCTGGCCGCACTGGTTTAGCTCCAGGGGCAGTCATGGTGAGGCTAAACAGGCGGGGCTTGGCGCCTTGATTGACGATCACACGCCTACACCGTCGCATGCCCGCTTTTCAGTGACAGGTTTAATCAAGTTAGGATTTATTGGTGCTTTGCTTTGGCTACTGCCAATGGCGCTGCTGATACTTACATTTGGTTGGGATGGCACGCTGACGCAAATGGCGTGGTTCTTCACCAAGGCGGCGCTGCTGACATTTGGTGGCGCCTATGCGGTGTTGCCCTATGTCTACCAAGGCGCGATCGCTCAGTATGGCTGGCTGACGCCGTCACAGATGATTGATGGCCTGGCCCTGGGTGAAACCACGCCAGGGCCGCTGATCATGGTCGTTGCCTTTGTTGGTTTTATTGGCGCCTATGTGCAGCAGGTATTTGGTGCCGAACAGATGTTTCTGGCTGGAGCGGTAGCGGCAATACTGGTCAGTTGGTTTACCTTTTTGCCATCGTTCTTATTTATTCTGGCTGGCGGGCCACTGGTTGAATCGACTCATAACCAGTTGCAATTCACCGCGCCACTGACTGCAATAACTGCTGCGGTGGTTGGGGTAATTCTTAACTTGGCGCTATTTTTTGCCTATCACGTTCTCTGGCCGCAAGGCTTAAGCGTAGCGTTCGACTGGCCGTCGGCGTTAATAACCGCCGCAGCAGCTGTGGCGCTGCTGCGCTATAAACGTGGTGTTATTCAGGTAATTGCGCTGAGTGCCTGTTGCGGGCTGCTGGTGCATCTGCTTCGCGTAAGTTAGCAGTGGCTCTGTACTCGATTGCACCGGGCTATCAACCGGCAACGGTTTAACTCACATGGAGAGTTTCTGATGAGTAGCGCCACCAGCGCAGCTATGCAGGGCTCTGTGGCTCAGCTGCTGTTTAGCCGTTATTCCGCTTACAGCGACAGCCAGTTGGCGCAATGTCTTGCCTGATGCCGAGTTGGTTGGCCAAGGCGATTTGCGCATTTGGGGTTTTCGCATCTATACCGCACGGCTATGGAGCGCCCAGCAGCCGTTTGATAGCAGCCAGCCTTTTGCCCTTGAGCTGACTTATCACCGTGAAATCAGTCGTGACGAGTTTGTTGACGCCAGTCTTGATGAAATCCGTCGCACATCCGCTGGTCAGGTTAGCGATTTGCAGTTGCAGGCGTGGCGCAGCGAAATGCAGCGTGCTTTCGTCGATATCAAAGAGGGGCAACGCATCACTGGGGTAAATTTGGCCGAAGGCTGTCAGTTTTATGTAGATGGTCGTCTGCACTATGAGGTGCGCGACAGTGCATTTGCCAAGGCATTCTTTGACATTTGGTTTGACCCGAAAACCCGCGACCCGGGACTACGAAAGCAGTTGCTCGGCAGCCGCTGATCTTGTCGGAAGATCGGCACCCAGCGAGACCACAACAGCCGGCCAGGCTTGTTTTTGCAGATTTAAACACCATATCCATAATGACCGGCTGTCTATTCCTTCATGTCAGTCATTTCGTCGAGCGCAGGTCAATATGGCCGAACTTCCCATAAACCCGCAGGTTGCTGCCGGTTTTTGGCGCTGGCGTGCAACGTAACAGCACGGCTGGCAGTCTCGTAACATTCATATGCAAAAGTCCGTCTGGTTTTCTTCATTAAGAAAGAGATAATGCAGCACGGTGATAATTCTAACGACACCGTGTATTTACCTTCCGAGAGGTTCTCTAACGCATGTGGTACAACGGTATTCTCGACTTGTCGATCTGGCAATTGATCGCAGTCACCCTGCTGATGACGCACATTACGATCGTCAGCGTAACGGTATATCTGCACCGTTACTCCGCGCACCGTGCACTTGAGTTGCACCCGGCGCTTAAACACTTCTTCCGCTTCTGGCTGTGGCTGACCACGGCACAGAACACTCGCGAGTGGACCGCTATCCACCGTAAACATCACGCCAAGTGTGAAACGCTGGATGACCCACACAGCCCGGTAGTCAAGGGGCTGAGCACCGTATTACGCAAAGGTGCCGAGTTGTACGCTGAAGAGGCCAGCAACCCGGATACGCTGCGTATCTACGGCAAAAACTGCCCAGAAGACTGGATCGAGCGGAATCTGTATTCACGCTTCCGCTTGGGCGGCGTGGCGATCATGGCGGTTATCGACCTGGCACTGTTTGGTGCGGCTGGTATCACCGTTTGGGCTGTGCAGATGATGTGGATCCCGGTGTGGGCTGCTGGCGTCATCAACGGCCTTGGTCACGCTGTCGGTTACCGTAATTTTGAATGCCGTGATGCCGCGACCAATCTAGTGCCCTGGGGTATTTTGATTGGTGGTGAAGAGCTGCATAACAACCATCACACCTACCCGAACTCCGCCAAGCTCTCTGTGCGCAAGTGGGAGTTCGACATGGGTTGGGCGTGGATCAAGCTATTCAGTTTCTTTGGTCTGGCTAAAGTTCAGCGCGTCGCACCTATCGCGCACCGCGTCGAAGGCAAGCACAGCCTCGATATGGACACCGCGATGGCGATTCTCAACAACCGCTTTCAGATCATGGCCCAGTATCGCAAGTTGGTGATCGGTCCGCTGGTCAAGCAAGAGCTGGCGAAGGCGGATGCCTCGGTACGTGACCGCTTTCATCGCGCCAAACGCCTGTTATCGCGTGAGCCCAGCTTGCTCAACGATCATCACCAGATACGCATTGATGCGATGCTTGAGCAAAGTCAGGCACTGAAAGTCATTTATGAGAAGCGTTTGGCGTTGCAATTGATCTGGGCCAAAACCAGTTCCAATGGCCACGAAATGCTCGAAGCCATCAAGCAGTGGGTGCACGAGGCTGAAGCCAGTGGTATCCAGTCGCTGCGTGACTTTGCCGCTCAGCTGAAAACCTACTCGTTGCGGCCTACCGCCAGCGTTTAGATGCTCGTTCGTCTAAAAAGCCCGCCAATTGGCGGGCTTTTTGTTTTTATTAGAACTAAACACTATGTTTCATCTCTTATCTAGGCATTTACTAGCAGCAACTCAATGTTAGTACTAACCCATGCTAGGAATAACCCCATGGTTGAGCATAGTCAGCTCCCTACAGAGCTCGAAGAATTAACGCTGGCGTTGTTGCACAGTCGTTCTGAAGTCACGCGTTTACGTGAGCGTGAGCAGTTAATCAGCTCATTATTGGGCAGTATCAATGCTGTGGTCTGGGCGCTTGACTGGAATACCCAAAAAGTCATTTACGTAAGCCCTGCTTACGAAGTGATATTTGGCCGTCCTGCTGCCTCGCTCATGGCGGACTACGGCGAATGGCGTAACTCGATTTATCCGGATGATGTTGAGTATGCCGCGAATAGCCTGGCCAAGGTGTTGCAAACCGGTGCTGTCGAGTCCCGCGAATACCGCATTATTCGTGCGGATGGGCAACTGCGCTGGCTTAGTGATAAGTGTTTTATGGGCCGCCTGAGCCATGAAGATGAGGCAAGTGTCGTGGTTGGCATCGCCGAAGATATCACCGAGAAGAAGCAGCTTGAAGGTGAACTCCAGCGTTTGGCAACCACTGATGTGCTGACTGAAAGCAGTAATCGTCGGCATTTCTTCGAGTGTGCTCAGCAAGAGTTTGAGCATGCTCGCAAGTTCGGTTCGCCGCTGTCTTTCTTGTTACTTGATATCGATAACTTCAAGCTAATTAACGATCAGCATGGGCATCAGGTTGGCGACCAAGTCTTGCGGAAAATGGCTGCCTGCGGCGTCTCGGTCCTGCGTCGAGGCGACTTGTTCGGCCGCGTCGGTGGCGAAGAGTTTGCCGCGTTATTCCCCGGTTGTGAGACTGCTTTGGCCAAACAAATTGCCGAGCGTCTGCAGCGTGAGATCAAACAGTTGCGATTCAATCACGGCGACACAGAGTTCGGTGTCACCGTGAGCCAAGGCCTGACAAGCCTGAATAGTGCAGACATGAGCCTCGACAGTATGTTTGCTCGCGCAGATGAGGCTATGTACAAAGCCAAAAACCAAGGTAAAGACCAGATCGTTCTAGGTTAATCAGCGTGTGGTTGGCGGCGTTTCCCTGTTGGCGGTATTCCGCCTGAAGGGGTACTGCATTCGGCGAGAAAGCGCTTATGCTTTGGTTTTCTTATGCGGTTTTTATCTCTGGATTATGCCGTAAGCTATTGTTTTGTAATATGTTTTTAGTTTTTTTAAATAATTGGCACAGAATCTGTAACAAAGTCTTCATAAGTGAGTCCGACGCTCTGTGATCGGCTGACAATAAAAATGAAGAGACCTGTGCCATGAAGATTTCCTGCCTTTCGCAAAACCTACTCTGCTGCACATTAAGATTCAGGCCCGCAGGCTTAATTCCCTGATTTTTTAGCCCCACCGCTAACGCTTTGCTGGCGCCTATTCGGCTGCCTGAGTGTTGCTGTGTGGGCTTGGAAAGGATTCGGCATGCGTGATGTCTTCGTCCCTGAATGGTGTGCGTGTGTTGATGTGTGTCCCTATAACACTGGAGTAAACCATAATGAGAAAAACCACCTTGGCGCTGGCTGTTACTGCCAGCACTTTGGGCTTGTCCTTGAGCCAAATTGCCCATGCTGAGTTTTTGAAAGACAGCACGGCGACTCTTGAAGCGCGCAACTTCTACTTTAACCGCGACTTCCGCGACTCGGGTGCTACCCAGTCGAAGTCGGAAGAGTGGGCTCAAGGCTTCATTCTGCGTGCTAACTCGGGCTATACCGAAGGCACAGTCGGCTTTGGTGTTGATGCGATTGGCACGTTCGGTTTCAAACTGGACTCAGGTGACGGCACCGCGGGGAGCGGTTTGCTGGTTCCGGATGGTTCTTCTGGCGGTTCGCAGGATACCTCCTCTGGCCTGGCCGTTGCCGGTAAAGCCAAGATCTCCAAGACCGTTTTGAAGGTCGGTAGCTTGCAGTACAAAAACCAGGCAATTGCCTCGAGCGATGGCCGTCTGTTGCCTCAGGTATTCAGCGGTGGCCAACTGGTTTCGCAGGAAATCGAAGGCCTGACCCTTGATGCTGCGCATATCCGCGAAGTTAACAACCGTAACTCCAATGATTACGAAGACATCACGGTCGCCAGCGGCAAAACTCGTGGTATCGCCGTTACCGGTAGCAACACCACTGATTCATTCGACTACATCGGCGGTACCTACAAGGTCACCAAAGAACTGACCGCAGGTTACTACTACTCCAACCTGGAAGACTTCTATAAGCAGAACTCTTTCAACTTGGTGCATGTATGGCCAGTAGCTGAAGGTCAGACGTTGAAGACAGATGTGCGCTATGCACACTCGACTGACGACGGTCGTAGCACCATTGATAACGATGCTTACGGCATCATGACGACTTACAGCGTTAGCGGTCACAGCTTTGGTCTGGGTTATCAGAGCATGACCGGCGACAGTGGTTTTGCCTATGTCGGTAACACTGACCCGTTCTTGGTCAACTATGTACAAATCAGCGACTTTGCCAACAAGGACGAAAAGTCCTGGCAGGCGCGCTACGACTTTAACTTCGCTACCATTGGTATTCCGGGGCTGACCTTCATGACCCGCTACCTCAGCGGCGATAATGTTGATCTGGCCACCGCCAACTCGAGCGAAGGCAAAGAGTGGGAACGCGATACCGAGTTGATGTATGTGTTCCAGGAAGGTGCCTTGAAGAACCTGGGCGTGCGCTGGCGTAATGCGGCTGTGCGCTCGAACTTCGCCAAGGACATCGATGAAAACCGTCTGATCGTGAGCTACACACTGCCATTGCTGTAAGCATTTGCAGTTGTAGATCGCAATAAAAAAGCCCGGTTCTGGATGCAGATGCCGGGCTTTTTTTTAGCAGTGTTCAGCGTTTGCGTTATCGCGTTTGCGCTGCAGGTTGTTGCTGGGTAATGCAGTGAATGTTGCCACCGCCGAGCAGAATTTCACGGCCTGGCACCATGACTACGCGGTGTTCGGGGAATACCCGACCAAGAATGGCTTTGGCCTCTTCATCTCGCGGGTCATCAAAGCTGGGCGCAATAATGCCGCCGTTGACGATCAGGAAATTCACATAGGAACCGGCAAGGCGTGACTCAGGGTGACGGTCCTGTGAACCCTCAACCAAGTCCACACCGGCGCACTCTTCTTCGGTGGCGTACATCGGCCCCGGAATCGGCATCTTATGCACAACCAGTTTGCGGCCTTTGGCGTCTGGGGTGTTTTCTAAAACCCGCATGGCCTTCTGGCAACGTTGGTAGTTTGGGTTCTGTTCATCATCGGTCCAAGCCAGCATGACTTCGCCAGGGCGTACATAGCAGCAAAAGTTGTCGACGTGGCCATCGGTTTCATCGTTGTACAAGCCGTCTGGCAGCCAGATGACTTTATCAATTGCCAAGTGCTGGTTAAGTACGGCCTCGCACTCTTCACGGCTCAGATGCGGATTGCGGTTACGGTTGAGCAGGCACTCTTCAGTGGTGATCAACGTGCCTTCGCCATCAACGTGAATGGAGCCGCCTTCCAGGACAAAACCTTCGGTGCGATAGCGTTTGCAGCTCTCGATCTGCAGGATTTTGCTGGCGACCTGATCGTCACGGTTCCATGGCGAGTACAAACCACCGTCAAAGCCGCCCCACGCATTGAACTGCCAGTCAACGCCGCGTACTTCGCCCTTGTTGTTAGTGACAAAGGTAGGGCCAGTATCGCGAACCCAGGCATCATCTGTACTCATCTCAACAATGCGGATATTGCTGTGATCAAGCCGCGCGCAGGCATTTTCATATTGCTGTGCAGATACACAAACAGTCACCGGCTCAAACTCGGCAATCGCTTTGGCCACCGCGGTGAATGCGTGTTGCGCGGGTTTTCCGCCCAGGCGCCAGTTGTCCGGACGCTGCGGCCAGACCATCCAGGTTTTGCTGTGGGCTTCCCACTCGGCTGGCATGCGAAAGCCATCAGCGCGGGGAGTACTGTTTAAGGTCGTCATCACAAACACCTGCATATAAACGTTAGAAACCGCCTCTGCAGATCCCCCGAAAGGGGCGCAGCAGAGGGCACTGTGAATAAGTTAAGACTCGAGTACACCATCGAGGGTTTTTAGTGGCCCGTACAAATCAGGGCGACGGTCACGGAATGAGCCCCAGGCGCTGCGCGTGTGTTCAAGCTTGTCGAGATCGAAGCTGTGTACCAGCACACCTTCTTCGGTTTCGTTCAGTTCCTCAACTTTAGCGCCAAATTGATCTGCAATAAACGATGAGCCGTAGAATGTAATGTCATAGTCGTCTTGTTCTTCGCGACCTATGCGGTTGCTGGCGACCAGCGGCATCAGGTTGGCGCCAGCATGGCCTTGTTGCACGCGTTGCCAATGATCGCGGGAGCTGATGCTGGGGTCATGTGGCTCGCTACCAATTGCGGTCGGGTAAAACAGAATTTCGGCGCCAAGCAGCGCCATGCTGCGTGCGCATTCGGGGAACCATTGATCCCAGCAGATACCCACACCGATCTTGGCGTAACGAGTATTCCACACTTTAAAACCGCTATCGCCGGGGTTGAAGTAGTACTTCTCGTGATAGCCGGGGCCGTCTGGAATGTGGCTCTTGCGGTAGACACCCAGGTTGCTACCGTCGGCATCGATAATCGCAATGCTGTTAAAACGCGCCCGCCCGGCCAGTTCATAAAAGCTGATTGGCAGCACTACTTGCAGCTCTTTGGCAACTTTCTGGAAATGGGCAATGGCGGCGTTGGCTTCAACGCTGGTCGCCAACTGCAGGTAATCGGGGTTGGGCTTCTGACAGAAGTACGGCGTTTCAAACAGTTCCTGAATCAGGATGATCTGTGCGCCTTTGGCGGCGGCTTCCCGCACCAACTTTTCAGCGTTAGCGATGTTGGCTGCGCGGTCCCACGAGCAAGTCATTTGCGTGGCGGCGACGGTAACGGTACGTGACATTGAACACCTCGTGGATAAATTCAGCGCTGGCGCCACAACCTGGGTTGGGGCTTGCTAGGTTGGCAACTTGCGAGCGGGTTGAAACGACATGGGTTGGCTTGCAATGGCTGTATTTATAGTCGATAAAAATCTGCTTTTAAAGCATTTTATTGATGTTAATTATTTATTAAGTGATTTTATGCAGATATTTATCGATATTTATTGAGGTGGCGCAACAAGGCAAGCAACTGTCGGGCGGCAGCCGTCAAGAGCTTTAGATGGGAGAGGGCGTTACAGCGGAGAGGAGCGTTTAGGCAAGCAGCTAGGCAGATACAGACCCAGATAAGCATCGAACACACGCATGCCTTCTTCTGCGAGTCGCGGGCTGATATGGCCATGCAGCTGGACTGAACGTGCATACACGCGGTCACCTAGTGCCATGGCCAGAGCGAACACATCAATATCATCAGGCAGGGTCGGCAGGGCAAAGTGTTGTTCGAACAAGGCTTGCATCTGTTGGCCCAGCTCGATGTCGTGTTGGCGGTCGGCGTGGGTAATCTCGCTTAAGCCATGCTGCGCGAGAATCAGTTGGCGGGCTGCAGCATCATTCGCGTAAATCGCCAGCATGCGCTGCTCGACGATGGCTGAAAGGTCGCGCCAACTGCGTAACTGCTGATGATCAACAGGTTCCTGCAAACAGGCGCGAAAAGCTGCATGAATATCCGCCGTGAGTGCTTCAAGCAACGCCGGGACGCTGGTGAAGAAGTGATAAACCGAGGACGGCGGGATTTGCGCACGTTCGGCAACGCTGTAGATCGATAGGCTGGCGGCGCCTTGTTCGGCAAGCAGCTCACGGGCAACCGCAAGAATCGCGGCGATGCGAGCCTGGCTGCTGGCGCGAGGTTTACGGACAGTTGTAGGGCGCGGCATGGTTTGCTCGGGTCAAGAAACTTATTGGATGTTAACTCGCCGAGTCGCTAAGCGCGGTGCGACTCCCCAACTCGACGCTATTTATGCTTGCGCAGATTACAGAATAATCGGTTGGTCGGGCAGCTCATTCGGGTTGCTCACTTGCAGGTTCGCAAGGTATGGCCTCAGCAAGCCATGCACCTGGTTTATGGCTTCGAGACTGCCTTGGCGCCACAAACCTTGAGCGAAGTGTTTGCACATCCGCGAGCAGATTGCGTCCCACTGCTCTTGTTCCACGTAGCGCGAGATACCGCGATCTGCGACTATTTCAACGCGATGCTCGGCCAACAGCAGGTAAATCAAAATACCGCTGTTGTGCTCGGTATCCCATACGCCTTGCTCGGCAAAAACCTGCTCGGCACGCGAGCGCGACGTTACCCCGGCCAATACATCAACGATGGACAGGCGTGCTTCAATAGCAAAGCGCACCTCGCCAATATGTTGTGCTTCACCTGTGCCAATGGCTTGGCTGATCTCGTCCAGCAAGGGTGCAGGAAAGCTGCGGCGTAGTTGAAACCAGCCTGAGAACAGATTGGTGAATATTCGTTTTATCACTGTCATCACCAACTACCCGACGAACCGCCGCCTCCAAAACTACCGCCGCCGCCGCTAAAGCCGCCGCCCCCGCCACCAAAACCACCACCGCCAAAGCCGCCTCCACTGCGTCCTGTGCCGCCCCCAAGGCTAATGCCGCCGAAGGGTAGCAACATAATCATTGCGCCGATGAATCCGCCGATTAAGGCGGCGCCAAGGGTGCCAATAATAAAAGCACAGAGAATGCCGGTGATGACGCCGCCCAGGCCCATGCGCAGCAATGTCGGGATGCGTCCGGCCATACCCCGAAAGAACATGGCAATGACCAGACCAAATACACCGACATCCAGCGGGTTTGTGTTTGAGTTGTCGGCCTCGCGAGAGGGTGCAGGTAAGTCTTCGCCATCAATCAGCAGCGTCAGTGCATTGAGCCCATCGCGAATACCGCCGTAGAAATCGCCCTGCTTAAACCGTGACTCAATGTACTCACGCTGGATACGCGCGGCCGCAGCATCGGGCACCGCGCCTTCAAGGCCGTACCCGACCTCGATGCGATCGCGTCGGTCATCCTTGGCGACCAGCAGCAACAGGCCGTCATCTGTGCCTTTGCGGCCAATCTTGTTGGCTTCGGCCACGGCTAATGAGTAACTCTCAATATCTTGTGGCGCGGTGGTCGGCACGATCAGCACGACCACTTGCGCGCCTTTGCGTTTCTCTAACGCCACCAACTGCTGGTCGAGTTGATCGATCTGCTCAGCGGTCAGGGTGCCGGTCTGGTCGGTGACATGGCGCTTGAGCATTGGCACTTCGGCGGCATGGGCCAAAACCGGGGCGATAATCATCAGCGCCAGAACAAGGCGCTGAATCCAGTGGCTAAATGACTGCATGTTATTGCGTGGCAGGTTCTGTGCTGCCGCCGAAGTCTACCGTCGGTGCCGTAGAGATTTCTTTCTCGTTTTCGACACTGAAGTTTGGCTTAACCTCATAACTCAACACCATCGCCGTCAAGTTGTTCGGGAAGGTGCGAATCAAGGTGTTGTATTGCTGAACCGCTTGTACATAGCGGTTGCGCGCAACGGTGACGCGATTTTCGGTGCCTTCGAGTTGGGCCTGGAGGTTCTGGAACAGACCGTCGGCCTTCAAATCGGGGTAGCGCTCACTGACCACCATCAAGCGCGACAGGGCGCTGGATAATTCACCTTGAGCCGCCTGGAATTGCTGCAGCTTTTGTGGGTCGTTGAGCGAGTCAGTATTGATCTGCATGCTGCCAACCTTGGCGCGCGCATTGGTTACTTCGACGAATACTTTTTCCTCGTGTTGAGCGTAACCCTTCACGGTATTGACCAGGTTGGGGACCAAGTCTGCACGGCGCTGGTATTGGTTGACGACTTCAGACCACGCCGCTTTAACCGCTTCGTCCTGACGTTGCATGTCGTTGTAGCCGCAACCCGTAAGCAGGGTCGTCAACAGCACGGTTAATAGTATATGTGCAGCTTTCATCGGCGCTCCAGTTCATTCCATTGCGGAGAATATATAGCCGTCAACAATAAGTGAGTCGGTGCAGTTGCGTCAATTTATCACCATTGAGCAGGCTAAATTGCCGTGGTTGTGCGGGCTCATCTCATGCTGATCTGTCGGGTAGCGTCTTAACATTAGCCGTTACCCGACAGGCTTCAAGTGAATGCGAGTCGACTACTGCGCAGTAAACTGTTGCCAAACCTCGTCGCGCACAGCTTTTTGCTCGTCTGAAAGCGTTTTTAACGTGTACAGGCGGCGTTTGATGTCGATATTAGGATACAGATCGGGCATCGCCTGCAATGAAGCATCCAGGAACTGTTTGGAGTCGCTGTTAGCGTTCGGATAAAGCGTCTCGGTGGTGATTTTCGCCGCTACCTTTGGCTGCATCAGATAATCGATGAAGCGGTGCGCCAGGTCAGCGCGACGTGCAGTGCTTGGAATAACCAGGTTGTCGATAAACAATACCGAGCCTTCCTCGGGCACGATGAAGTCAACCGGCTGGCCTGCCTGTTTGGCTGCCAGTGCGTCGCCGACCCAGGCCATGGCCATGCACAACGTGCCGTTGTTGAGATCCTCGATGTACTGCTCGCTGTCGACGTAACGCAGGTTGGGACGAATGTTTTTCAGCAACTCTCCGGCACGGCGAATGCGGCTGGGTGCGCTGCGTGAAAATTCGCGGCCTTGATAGTTAAGCACTAACGAGAGTGTTTCATCGGATGCATCCAGAACACTGATGCCGCAGCCGCTAAGGAGTGCACTGCTTTGTGGGTCAAACAGCACGCTCCAGCTATCCGGTAATGGACCGCCGTACGCGGCCTCAGCTTGTGGCGTGTTGATTGCCAAGCCGACGGCGCCCCATAAGTAGGGGACGGCGTAGCGGTTATCGGGGTCGACAGCTGCAAGCTTGCTCAGTAATTGTTTGTCGAGGTGCGTGCGATTAGGCAAACGACTCATATCCAGGGGCAAGATGGCCTTGGCTTCGATCAATTCGGGAATGGTGTCATTGGATGGCACGGCAACGTCGATGGCTTCACCGCTGGCCATTATCTTGTTCAGCTCTTCCGCTGTGCTGAAGGTGTGATATTCGACCTTGATACCCGTCTCTGCTTCGAAGTCCTTGAGTACTTGCGGGGCAATGTAATCGTTCCAGTTGTAGACGCGAATCATCTCTTCAGCGTTGGCCGCGAGTGGAGCCAGTGCGAGTAAAAGTAGAGCGTACAAACGGGGCATAAGTCTGTTCCTGTAAACATAATCAACCGTACCAATCATGACGGTTGGAAAGTGGGTACTTGGCAGGTCAAACGAAACTACTACGCAATTTATCGCTATGTTGAGACGCTACTCACAGCCTTCAACGGAACATGTTTTATTAGGCATGGGCATTGCTGAGGCCCGCAGGTCTGGACAATGCCAATCTAGTATTCGGTCAAAACGGCCAATGCCGAGCGCACCTTGTTGTTATTTACGCCTTTGGCCCGGAACGGCTTTATGCATACACAAAAAGACGCCGGCTCAATGGCCGGCGTCGGGTGTTACCTGAGCTTATACAGTGTGGAGATACCAGTTGTACTCCAGGTCTGAAATCGAGTGTTCGAATTCAGCCAGCTCACTTTCTTTGCACGCGACGAAGATGTCGATGTATTCAGGGCTGATGTATTTGGCCATGATTTCACTGTCGTCCAACTCACGCAGGGCATCACGCAGGTTGTTTGGCAGGCTCTGTTCTACTTGCTCGTAGGAGTTGCCTTCAATCGGCTCGCCCGGATCAATTTTGTTAGTCAGGCCATGGTGAATACCGGCCAAAATCGAGGCCATCATCAGGTATGGATTAGCGTCAGCACCGGCAACACGTTGCTCGATACGTACAGAGTCTGGGCTACCGGTTGGTACGCGGACCGCGACCGTACGGTTATCAAGCCCCCAGCTCGGCGCGTTTGGCACATAAAACTGTGAACCAAAACGACGGTACGAGTTGACGTTAGGGCAAAGGAAAGCCATTGACGCTGGCATGGTCTCCAAAATGCCGCCAATTGCGTGGCGCAACGCATCGTTTTCCAACGGATCTTCCGAGGTAAAGATGTTTTCGCCAGTCTTCTTGTCGAGCAAGGAAATATGCACGTGTAGACCATTGCCTGCCTGACCTGGATACGGCTTGGCCATAAAGGTCGAGTCCATTTCGTGGTCGTAGGCAATGTTCTTGATCAGGCGCTTAAGCAGCAACGCATAGTCGCAGGCCTTGATCGCGTCTTTGGTATGGTGAAGGTTGACTTCGAACTGCGCCGGAGCACTTTCCTTGACGATGGCGTCTGCTGGCAAGTCTTGCTCTTTTGCAGCTTCGAGCATGTCTTGCAGGCAATCAACGTATTCGTCGAGGTCGTCGATCAGGTAAACCTGAGTCGAGTGCGGGCGTTTACCTGAAATAGGCGAGCGTGGCGGCTGCGGACGGCCGTTCACGTTCTCCTGGTCAATCAGGTAAAACTCCAATTCGAAAGCGGCGCAAATTGTCAGGCCTAGTTCGTCGAACTTCTGTACTACCTGTCGCAACACTTCTCGTGGGTCGGCAAAGAATGGCTTGCCATCGAGTTCGTGCATGGTCATCAACAGTTGCGCGGTTGGGCGCTTCTGCCACGGCTCATTACACAGCGTGTCAGGGATAGGAAAACAGATACGGTCCGCATCGCCAATATCCAGACCCAGACCGGTACTTTCTACCGTTGAGCCATTGATATCGAGTGCGAATAAAGAAGCGGGAAGGTTAATACCTTTCTCGTACACTTTATGGAGACTGGCGCGTTCGATGCGTTTACCACGCACCACGCCATTCATATCTGCAATAAGAAGGTCGACGAACTGGACCTCAGGATGTTCCTTAAGGAACGCGTTCGCTTCATTAAGCTGAACGGCACGCGGGGGTACCGACATGATGCAACACCTTTCTTGTTAAAAATATCAATCATGCGAATGCACAGGTGTGAGTCAATCTTAAACACCTGGCGCTGTCAAGAGAGGTGTATTTTGCCCCAAAAAGGTGCTGCATGGCCAATTTCAGGGCGTTTCGGGGCTTTTCAGTGATCGTGAAAGCCTTTGCCTGTGCGGTGCTCAGTGGTGTGTGTTTAATTTTTTACATGGCTATTGTGAAAAAAAATGAACAAGGCTAAGCTCGGCTCAAACCCACTAACAGCAATAAAACGGGTGTCCCATGTCACGCCTGCCGATAATCGGCGTTACCTCTGATACAAAACAGATTGGCCCTCATCCTTACCACGTTACCGGCGACAAATATGTTCGCGCAGTGGTTTTGGGTGCCGGTGGTCTGCCAGTGATTATTCCATCAATTGGCGAGCTGCTGGATCAGCCTGCTCTGCTCGATAATCTGCATGGTTTACTGTTTACCGGCTCACCGTCCAATGTCGAACCTCATCACTATGGTGGCCCGGCCAGCGAGCCAGGCACTCTGCATGATCCTGCGCGTGACAGCACTACGTTGCCTCTGTTGAAGGCCGCTATCGCGGCGGGGCTTCCGGTGCTTGGCGTGTGTCGCGGTTTTCAGGAGATGAATGTGGTCTTCGGCGGTACGCTGCACCAGAAAGTGCACGAAGTTGAAGGCTTTATGGATCATCGCGAGCCTCAAGATGAACCGCTCGAGGTGCAATATGCACCTAGCCACGCGCTGCATGTGCAGCCCGGTGGCATTCTCGCTGGCATCGGCTTGCCAGCAGAGTTTGAAGTCAATTCTATTCATGGCCAGGGCGTCCAGCGTCTGGCGCCGGGCCTTCGAGTTGAAGCGCTGGCGCCTGACGGGTTAGTCGAAGCTTTTTCCGTCGAAGGTGCTAAAAGCTTTGCTTTAGGGGTGCAATGGCACCCCGAATGGCAGGTACGATCTAACCCGAATTATCTCGCCATCTTCCAGGCCTTTGGTGAGGCTTGCAGGAAGAGGGCGGGGCAACGCTGAGGTCGACTTATTAATAGTCGACTCAACCAACCCTGAGGTCTCTATGAGTACCAAAATAGACCAGCTATCTAGCTGGCTGAAAGAACGCAAAATCACCGAAGTTGAGTGTCTGGTCAGCGACCTTACCGGCATCGCCCGCGGCAAGATTTCGCCAACCAGCAAGTTCATCGCGGAAAAAGGCATGCGCCTTCCAGAAAGTGTATTGCTGCAAACCGTGACGGGCGACTATGTCGAAGACGACATCTATTACGACCTGCTTGATCCGGCGGACATCGACATGGTTTGTCGTCCCGACGAGACTGCCGTATTTCTTGTGCCTTGGGCGATTGAGCCGACCGCGCAGGTGATCCACGACACCTACGACAAGCAAGGCAACCCGATTGAGTTGTCGCCGCGCAACATTCTTAAGAAGGTACTCAAGCTCTATACCGATAAAGGTTGGCAGCCGATTATGGCGCCGGAAATGGAGTTTTACCTGACCAAGCGTAACGCTGATCCGGATTTCCCGCTGGAAGCCCCGCTCGGTCGTTCGGGTCGCCCTGAAACCGGACGTCAGTCGTTCTCGATCGATGCCGCGAACGAATTCGACCCGCTGTTTGAAGATATGTACGACTGGTGTGAAATCCAGGGCCTGGACCTCGATACCTTGATTCATGAGGAAGGTCCGGCGCAGATGGAAATTAACTTCCGTCATGGCGAACCACTGCATTTGGCAGATCAGGTGTTGGTGTTTAAGCGCACCATGCGTGAAGCGGCGCTCAAGCACGATGTAACGGCTACTTTTATGGCGAAGCCGATTACTGACCAGCCAGGTAGCGCGATGCATGTGCACCAAAGCATCATCGACAAGGCGACGGGCAAGAACCTCTTCTCTAATGAAGACGGCACGATGAGTGAGTTGTTTCTGCACCACATTGGCGGTTTGCAGAAGTTGATTCCTGAGCTGTTGCCGCTGTTTGCGCCGAACGTTAACTCGTTCCGCCGCTTCCTGCCGGATACCTCGGCGCCGGTAAACGTGGAGTGGGGCGAAGAGAACCGCACCGTAGGTCTGCGTGTGCCTGATGCTGATCCACAAAACCGTCGTGTTGAAAACCGTTTGGCCGGTGCTGACGCCAATCCATATCTCGCGCTGGCAGCTAGTTTGTTATGCGGCTATATCGGTATGGTTGAAGGCATTGAGCCAAGTGCGCCAGTTGTCGGACGTGGTTATGAGCGCCGTAACCTGCGTTTGCCACTGACTTTGGAAGCAGCACTGGAACGTATGGAAAGCTGCAAGGTGGCCGAGGAGTATCTGGGCCGCAAGTTCATCAGCGGCTACGTCGCGGTAAAACGTGCCGAGCATGAGAACTACAAGCGGGTGATCAGCTCATGGGAGCGTGAATTCCTGCTGCTGTCTGTGTAATTGGACGCGCGCCGGACATCACTTGTCCGGCGCTCGCTACATGCATTTTTGAGGTGGATATGACTAACCAAGCGACTAACCCGAAAACCCGTGAATGGCAGGCGATGAGCCGCGAGCACCATCTCGCGCCGTTCAGCGACTTCAAACAGCTGGCGGAAGTAGGGCCGCGCATTATCACCCATGCAGACGGCGTTTATCTGTGGGACAGCGAGGGTAATAAAATCCTCGATGCCATGGCGGGTCTGTGGTGTGTGGCAGTGGGCTATGGTCGTAAGGAATTAGCCGAAGCTGCTTATAAACAGATGCAAGAGCTGCCGTACTACAACATGTTCTTCATGACGGCCACGCCGCCAGCACTCGAACTGGCCAAGGCGATTGCAGAGCTGGCCCCGGAAGGTATGAACCATGTGTTCTTTACCGGCTCCGGTTCTGAAGGCAATGACACTATGCTGCGTATGGTCCGCCATTACTGGGCGATCAAGGGCAAGCCAAACAAGAAAGTCATCATCAGCCGCCTCAACGGTTACCACGGTTCAACCGTGGCCGGTGCGAGCTTGGGTGGTATGACTTATATGCACGAACAAGGCGACTTGCCAATTCCAGGCATCGTCCATATTGCCCAGCCATACTGGTTTGCCGACGGCGGTGACATGACGCCCGATGAGTTCGGTATCTGGGCCGCTGAAGAGCTGGAAAAGAAAATTCTCGAAGTCGGTGCTGACAATGTCGGTGCTTTTATTGCTGAGCCAATTCAGGGCGCTGGCGGTGTGATTATTCCGCCAGATACTTACTGGCCGAAAGTGCGTGAGATCCTCGCCAAGTACGAGATTCTGTTTGTTGCTGACGAAGTAATTTGTGGCTTCGGTCGCACTGGTGAGTGGTTCGGTAGCGACTATTTCGGCAACGCTCCGGACATGATGACTATCGCCAAGGGCCTGACCTCTGGGTACATCCCAATGGGCGGTTTAATTGTGCGCGATGAGATTGTTGAAGTGCTCAATCAAGGCGGTGATTTCAACCATGGCTTCACCTATTCCGGGCACCCGGTTGCGGCGGCCGTTGGTTTGGAGAACCTGCGCATTCTGCGCGAAGAGAAGATTGTTGAGCGGGTTAAAGAAGAAACGGCACCGTATTTGCAGAAACGTTTACGAGAGCTGGCTGACCACCCGCTGGTGGGTGAGGTTCGCGGTGTTGGCATGCTCGGCGCCATTGAATTGGTGAAGAACAAAGCAACGCGTGAGCGTTATCCGAGTGATAAAGGTGTTGGCATGATTTGCCGTACTCACTGCTTCAGCAATGGTTTGATCATGCGTGCCGTGGGCGACACCATGATTATTTCGCCACCGCTGGTTATCACTAAGGCAGAGATCGACGAACTGGTTACCAAGGCGCGTCAATGTCTCGATCTGACGGCTGAGGAGGTACTGGGTTAAAGCATCTGAGTAATTAAACGCGCAACGGTAACAGTTGAGTGTTTAAAAAAGTCGATGAAATTGCCAGACTGCGCTAGTGCGTTGGCCAGGCTCGCCGGAAGGTGGTGCAAACAGGCTGCGCCATCTTCTGGAATAACTTATAAAACAACAGGAGCTTTACGCATGAAATTTTTCGGCAAAACCCTTCTCGCGTTGTCCTTGGCAGGTGCTGTAGTGGGAGCAGCACAGGCTGAGAATAAGGTTTTACACGTCTACAACTGGTCCGATTATATCGCTGAAGACACCCTGGAAAATTTCCAGAAAGAAACCGGCATCAAAGTGGTTTATGACGTTTTCGACAGCAACGAAACGCTGGAAGCCAAGCTGCTTGCCGGTACTTCGGGTTATGACGTTGTAGTGCCGTCTAACCAGTTTCTGGCCAAGCAGATCAAGGCGGGTGTTTTCCAGAAGCTGGACAAGTCAAAACTGCCAAATTGGAAAAACCTCAATCCAGATTTGATGAAGTCACTTGAAGCCGCGGACCCAGGTAATCAGTACGCATTCCCGTACTTGTGGGGCACCACGGGCATTGGCTATAACCCAGAAAAAGTTAAAGCTGCGCTGGGCGTGGATAAGATCGATTCGTGGGACATCATGTTCAAACCAGAGAACATGGATAAGCTCAAGCCTTGCGGTGTTGCCATGCTTGACGCGCCTGAGGAAGTTTATGCAGCTGCGTTGCATTACCTCGGTCTGAACCCGATCGCACAAAGTGTCGAAGATGTTAAAAAAGCCGAAGAACTGCTGCTCAAAGTTCGTCCAGATATCACCTATTTCCACTCGTCCAAGTACATCTCGGACCTGGCTAACGGCAACATCTGCGTGGCGCTGGGTTGGTCTGGTGATGTCTTCCAAGCCGAGGCGCGTGCTATAGAAGCCAAGAATGGCGTGCCAGTCAGTTATGCCATTCCTAAAGAGGGTGCGGCTGCATTCTTCGACATGATGGCTATTCCAGCTGACGCGAAGAATGCTGAAGAGGCTTATACCTTCCTCAACTACATCCTCGAACCTGAAGTCATTGCGCCAATTTCTGACTATGTGGCTTACCCGAACGGTAACGCTGCTGCAACGCATCTGGTTTCGGAAGAAATTCGCAATAACCCAGGTATCTACCCAACCGAGGAAGCTTCGAAGAAGTTGTACACCTTCACTGAGCTGTCTCCGAAGGTACAGCGTGCCATGACCCGCAGCTGGACCAAGGTCAAGTCGGGCCGTTAAGCGTTGTTGATTTAAGACTGTAGCTCTGCATCAGGCGGGAAACCTCCGCCTGATGCAGAAGTTGTAACCCGCTGGTGGTATCAAAAATGGATACAGCTTTCCTGGCATTCAGGAGCTTCTGAAAAAGGTAGTGAGCGACGGGAGTACAAGGCGAAAAGGTGCGAGATAGCGACCGGGGTCGCGCTCGACTTTAGTTGTCCTAAATGTGCATGTTGAGCAGCTTTTCAACCCAGCACGGGCTGCCCCAGCATCGGCTGCCGCAGTAATCCCTAGCGCAGTAGTTTTTCAGAGGTTCCTTAGCTGTGCCCGGTCAACTGGAAAAGGGAGCTTGCATGTATTGTTCAATTCTTCTGTTCGCCGCTATGTGCGTTCAGTTTGAGATCTCGCGATCAGCTACTCGGTCGCCAGGGAGCGCGGTAAATACCGTGTTGTTCAGCCTGACAAGCAATGGACTACTGAACAGAAGCAATTTTATCCGATACAGTGCCGGCCCTTTTTTGGCCGCTCAATAATAAGAGGACTTACGTGTGCGATTCTCAATAAGCAAAACTCTGACCGCAAGCTTACTAGCACTCGGCGTAGCGACTGCAGCCCAAGCAGCTGAGTCGACAGTACATATCTACAACTGGAGTGATTACATTGGCGAGAACACCTTAGCCGACTTCCAGAAAGCCACTGGCATCAAGCCGGTGTACGACGTATTCGATTCCAACGAAACCCTTGAAGGCAAGCTGCTGTCTGGCAATACCGGCTATGACATCGTGGTGCCGTCTAACAATTTCCTGGGTAAACAAATTCGTGCTGGCGCGTTCCAGAAACTGGACCGTAGCCAACTGCCTAACTGGAAAAATCTTGATCCGCGCTTGCTCAAGCAGCTAGAGACCAATGATCCGGGCAACCTGTATGCCGTGCCTTATCTGTGGGGCACCAATGGCATCGGCTATAACGTCGATAAAGTTAAAGAAGTACTGGGTGTCGACCATATCGATTCGTGGGCGGTGCTGTTCGAACCAGAGAACATGAAGAAGCTGACTGCTTGTGGCGTGTCGTTCCTTGACTCGGCGGATGAAATGATCCCGGCAGTTCTTAACTACATGGGCCTTGATCCAAACAGCAAGAACCCGGACGACTACAAGAAAGCGGAAGAGAAGCTTCTGGCAGTGCGTCCATACGTGACTTACTTCCACTCATCAAAATTTATCAGTGACTTGGCTAACGGCAATATCTGCGTGGCCGCGGGTTTCTCCGGCGACGTACTGCAAGCTGCAGACCGTGCTGAAGAGGCGGGTAAAGGCATTGATATCGCTTACGCGATTCCCAAAGAGGGCGGCAACCTTTGGTTCGACATGATGGCAGTTCCAGCGGACTCGAAAAATGTCAAACAAGCGCACGCGTTTATCAATTACTTGCTGCAACCTGAAGTGATTGCCGGTGTAAGTGATTACGTGGGCTACGCCAATCCTAACATTAAGTCCGCCAAGTTCATGGACGAGGATGTCAGCACAAATCCATCGATATACCCACCACAAGAGGTGCTGGATCGGTTGTATATCCAGCAGGAAATGCCTCGCAAGATCCAGCGTCTAATGACACGCAGCTGGACCAAGATTAAGTCGGGACAATAATTTAAGCAGCCCGCTGCCAAGTCGGCGGGCGCGATTTCGCGGGAGTTTTGGTAATGGCAGTTGCTTCTAGCACCTATAAAAAGGTCCTTGAGGGTGATCAGCAACCGAAAGAGGTGCTGGTTAAAATCGAACGTGTGACCAAGAAATTTGATGAAACGGTTGCCGTTGAAGATGTCTCTCTGACTATCAATAAAGGCGAGATCTTTGCCTTGCTAGGCGGTTCTGGCTCGGGAAAATCAACGCTATTACGCATGTTGGCAGGTTTTGAACGACCGACCGAGGGGCGCATCTTCCTCGACGGTGAAGACATCACCGATATGCCGCCATACGAACGACCAATCAACATGATGTTTCAGTCTTACGCATTGTTCCCGCATATGACTGTGGCTGAAAACATCGCTTTCGGTCTCAAGCAAGACAAAATGCCAAAAGCTGACATTGAGGCGCGTGTTGCCGAGATGCTCAAGTTGGTGCACATGACCGAATATGCCAAGCGCAAGCCGCATCAGTTGTCGGGTGGTCAACGTCAGCGTGTGGCACTGGCACGCTCTCTGGCGAAAAGCCCGAAGCTGCTGTTGCTCGATGAGCCAATGGGCGCTCTGGATAAAAAACTGCGCTCTGAAATGCAGTTGGAACTGGTTGAGATCATCGAGCGCGTAGGCGTGACCTGCGTAATGGTGACCCACGACCAGGAAGAAGCCATGACCATGGCCCAGCGCATTGCCATTATGCACCTGGGTTGGATTGCGCAGATCGGTAGCCCGATTGATATTTATGAAACACCGACCAGTCGCCTGGTTTGCGAGTTCATTGGTAACGTCAACCTGTTTGAAGGCCAGGTGGTTGAAGATGCTGAAGCGCATGCGCTGATCGACAGCCCAGACCTTGAACGCAATATTTTTGTGGGCCACGGTGTCAGTACCTCGGTACAAGACAAGAGCATCACCTACGCGATTCGCCCTGAAAAACTGCTGGTCACCACTGAACAGCCAGCATTCGAATACAACTGGTCGCGCGGTACTGTGCATGACATCGCCTACCTTGGCGGTCACTCGGTATTCCACGTGCAGCTGCCAAGTGGCAAGATCGTTCAGTCCTTCGTGGCTAACGCTGAGCGCCGTGGCGCACGACCTACTTGGGACGACCAAGTCTTCGTCTGGTGGGAGGACGATAGCGGGGTGGCATTGCGCTCATGAACATATCCCGAAGCATCAGTCGCCGGATGCCCAAGGGCCGGCATGTCGTAATCGGCATTCCGTTCATTTGGCTATTTCTGTTCTTCCTGCTGCCTTTCATCATCGTGATGAAAATCAGCTTTGCCGAAGCAGACGTCGCGATTCCGCCATACACCGAGATTTACACCTGGGCTGAAGGTCAGCTGTCGATCATTCTCAATCTGGGTAACTACATCTTCCTCACCGAAGATGAACTGTACGTGGCAGCCTATCTGGGCTCGCTGAAGATGGCTTTCATCAGCACGTTGATCTGCCTGTTCATTGGCTATCCAATGGCTTACGCGATTGCCCGTGCCAACAAAGAAATGCAGATGGTTTATCTGCTGTTGGTGATGATGCCGACCTGGACTGCGATCCTGATCCGGGTTTACGCCTGGATGGGCATCCTCAGTAACAACGGTTTGCTCAATGGTTTCCTGATGTCGATTGGGGTTATCAGTGAGCCGTTACAGATACTCAATACCAACTTTGCGGTGTACATCGGTATTGTTTATTCGTACTTGCCATTTATGATTCTGCCGCTGTTTGCCAACTTGGTTAAACATGATCAGAGCTTGCTTGAAGCAGCCTCTGACCTCGGTTCAAGCACCTTTAACAGCTTCTGGAAAATCACTGTTCCGCTGTCTAAAAACGGCATCATTGCGGGCTGCATGTTGGTATTCATTCCAGCGGTAGGCGAGTTCGTGATTCCTGAACTGTTGGGTGGTCCAGAAACGCTGATGATCGGTAAAGTGCTTTGGCAAGAGTTCTTTAACAACCGTGATTGGCCGGTTGCTTCGGCACTGGCGGTGGTGATGCTGGCGCTGTTGATCGTGCCAATCATCCTGTTCAACCGTAACCAAGCCAAAGAGATGGAGGGCAGGGCATGAATAAGCGCTTTAGTTTCTCCAACATTATGCTTTGGGTCGGCTTCCTGTTTATCTACCTGCCGATGCTTATCTTGGTCATCTACTCGTTCAACGGTTCCCGTCTGGTAACCGTTTGGGGTGGCTGGTCGGTTAAGTGGTACGTCGGTTTGCTTGATAACACGCAGTTGATCAGTGCGGTCATGCGCTCGCTGGAAATCGCCTGCTACACCGCAATTGCTGCGGTGGTGCTGGGTACGATGGCAGCGTTTGTGTTGACTCGTGTGACACGCTTTAAAGGCCGCACCATGTTCGGTGGCTTGGTCACCGCCCCACTGGTAATGCCAGAGGTCATCACCGGTCTGTCGTTGTTGCTGCTGTTTGTGGCGATGGCGCAGATTTTAGGCTGGCCATCGGAGCGTGGCATCGTAACCATCTGGATCGCGCACACCACCTTCTGCACCGCCTATGTGGCTGTGGTTGTGTCGTCGCGCTTGCGTGAACTGGACCTGTCGATCGAGGAAGCGGCGATGGACCTCGGCGCGCGCCCATTGAAGGTGTTCTTCTTGATCACCATTCCAATGATCGCGCCATCGTTGGCAGCCGGTGCAATGATGTCCTTCGCACTGTCGCTGGATGACCTGGTATTGGCGAGCTTCGTTTCCGGGCCGGGTTCTACGACCTTGCCGATGGAAGTGTTCTCGGCGGTACGTCTTGGGGTTAAACCTGAGATCAACGCCATCGCCAGTCTGATCCTGCTCTCGGTATCGCTGGTGACCTTGATGGTCTGGGCGCTGACTCGTCGTGCGGAAAACGCACGCAAGAAAGCAGTTCAACAGGCGATTGACGAGGGAACAAAATCGACTTGGAAGCAAGCTCCGACGAGCGCCAAAAGCTGATTGATAAACGGTGAATAAAAACGGGCCTTATTGGCCCGTTTTTTTATACTTTAAATTTAAAGCTTTAACCGTAGTTGTCGATTAATAGTTATGCGCTGTGCAACTGGGATGGCTGATTAATACTATTGTACTGATGACGAATGCCAAGCAAAGCTGCATAGTTAAATTGTCAGTAGTGGCTAAATAGTGGCGTGCGGTTGAATCCCACTGATTACGCAGCCTGTACAAGTTTCAGTGTAAAGCTTGTAAAGATTTTCGCGTATTAAAAGTTGTGTCGATATAGCGATTAATGGATTAGCTAATAAGTATTAATACATAAGCAATGTGTATGTGCTTGTGCAATATCAGTGTATGCAGTTTCTAATTGAATACAGGGCCGGCGAGGGTCACTTCATGTTTAATGCATTGCGTAAAACAGATCGCTTAGAACAAGAGCGCGCAACGATTGCATTGGCTGCGGTCAGTGAGAAGTTAGCGGCAATCAGTCGTTCAATGGTGATGATTGAATTCCGCCCTGACGGCATCATTCTCGATGCTAATCAGAATTTCTGTGAAGCCATGGGGTATGGCGCGGAGGAGATCCGCGGCAAGCATCACCGAATCTTTTGCGAGGAGTCTTATTATCGCAGCGAGGCGTACACCAAGCTATGGGCCGATCTGGCGCGAGGTGAGCCGATCAGCGACACCTTTATGCGTTTGGATAAGTCAGGGCGCGAACTTTGGCTTGAAGCCAGCTACATGCCGGTTAGAGACGCTAATAATCAAGTTGTGAGCGTGATCAAAATTGCCTCCGATGTTACTCAGCAGGTGCACCGGGAACGTGAAGGCAAAAGCATTATGGATGCGCTGAGCCGTTCGATGGCAGTCATTGAGTTTTCCCCGGATGGGCACATCCTAAGTGCCAATGAAAACTTCCTGAAAACGACGCATTACTCACTTGATCAAGTGAAAGGCCAACACCATCGTATTTTTTGTGACCGCAGTGAAAGCGAGTCGATGGGATACAAGAACTTTTGGGCCTCGCTGAACCGTGGTGAATTTCATTCCGGGCGTTTTAAGCGCGTTGACAGTCGCGGCCAGCGAATCTTTCTTGAAGCCTCTTACAACCCGATCTTTGATGCCAAAGGCCGCTTGTACAAGGTGGTTAAGTTTGCCAGTGATATCACCGAGCAAATGGTTGGCCAGCAAAGCGCTGCAGATGCTGCGCATGCCACCTCATTGCAAACCGATACGTGCGCGCAGAAAGGTTCTTCAGTTGTGCAGCAAACGGTCAAGGTGATTGAAGATATCTCCAGCGACTTGAATAATGCGGCGAAGAGTATTGATGCGGTGAACAAACAGTCTGAGCTGATCGGCAATATTGTTCAGACTATTCGCGGTATTGCCGACCAGACCAACCTGCTTGCACTCAACGCGGCTATCGAGGCGGCCCGGGCAGGCGAACATGGCCGTGGCTTTGCTGTCGTTGCCGATGAAGTTCGAAGTCTCGCTGCGCGTACCAGCAAGGCAACACTTGAGATTGTCGAGGTGGTACGCCAGAACCACGAACTGTCGCTCAGCGCAGTTGAAAGCATGCGTTCGAGTTTGGGCCGAACTGAACAGGGCGTCGAACTGGCCAATGAGGCCGGTGAGGTGATTCTCGAAATCCAGCAAGGTTCACGGCATGTTGTGGATGCTATCAGTCAGTTCAGCACCACGCTGCGGCTGCAGTAAGAAGCAATCAATGGTCGCGGCATCTATCGCCAGTACCGAGCGATAGATGCCGCGACCTTGATCTGATTAGTCTGCGTCTTCCAGTTCGTCGTGCAGCAAACCAAGGATCTGGCGTTTCATGCCGATGAATTGTTGATCCATAACCATATCGAGGTCACGTGGGCGCTGAATTGGCACATCCAGCGTTTGCTGAATATGACCCGGCCGTGCGCCCATTACATAAATCCGATCACCCAGCAGAACGGCTTCATCAATGTCATGGGTGACAAACACCACGGTCTTCTTGCGGTTTTCCCAGATGCGTAACAACAGCTTTTGCATTTGCATACGGGTCTGGCTGTCGAGCGCGCCGAATGGCTCATCCATCAACAGAATTTGCGGGTCATTGGCTAATGCGCGAGCAATCGCTACGCGCTGCATCATGCCGCCAGATAGCTGTTTGGGGTAGTTATCCGCAAAAGACGTCAGGCCAACCTCGTTGAGATAGAAATCCACCACCTCTTTACGCTCAGCAACCGGCATGCGTTTGCGCTTAAGCCCAAACTCAATATTCTGGCGCACGGTCAACCACGGGAATAGCGTGTAGCTTTGGAACACCATGCCGCGGTCTGCACCGGGACCGTCAACCCGTTGCCCGCCCACGTATATCTCGCCATCGCTGGGCTCAGCAAGCCCGGCTGTTAAATAAAGAAGACTGGATTTACCGCATCCGGAAGGGCCAACTATCACTGCGAACTGTTGGTCAGGAACTTCCAGTGAGACGTTATCCAGCGCAGTGAAAACGCCGCCCGATGGTGTGTCGTAACGCAGACTGACGTTGTTCACACGCAGTCGCGCAGGCAGGTCGTTAGGCTCTGTTACAGATGCCTGAATGTCGTGTCGCACCGCAGCTACTGCGCCCATGAGGCCACCTTTAAGCGTAAGAGTCGGAACAGTTGATCGGTCATCAAGCCAAGCAGGCCGATGATCGCGATGGCCAGGAAAATCACGTCTACTTGAAAGCCACGCATGGCTTTCAAGCTCATGTAGCCCAAACCGCTGGAGGCTGCGACCAACTCTGCAACCACAAGATAAGTCCACGCCCAACCCATGGTTACGCGCAAGGTGTCGAGTATTCCCGGCAGCGAGGCTGGCCCAAGCACATGCATCACCACATCGCGGCGACTGGAGCCAAGGGTGTAGCTGGCATTGATCAGATCCTTGGATATGCCTTTTGATACGTCGGCGATCATCACCAACTGTTGAAAGAACACGCCAAAGATGATCACCGTGACCCGCTGTTCGAGACCAATTCCAATCCACAAAATAAACAGCGGTACAAAAGAGGTCACCGGCAAATAGCGGATGAAATTAACCAGCGGTTCAAGCAGTGCCTGAACGATGCGAAAGCTGCCCATCAGCAATCCCAGTGGTACGGCGACCAATGAAGAAATACCGAAACCGATGACCACAACTTCGACACTGGCCAGCACGTGCTTGCTTAATGTGCCATCGGCGCCGAGGCGCACCGCGGCGTCCAGTACGGCACCCGGTGTCGGTAAAAACATGGTTGGAACGACGCCGCCATAAGAAAAAAGCGCCCATAAACCTAAGACCAACACCCAGCAGGCGATGCTGGCGGTCAGGGTAAGTGTTGCGGGAAGCTCAACTTTGGGCGTCAGGCACCGCTGCAAGGTAGATTTTTGAGTAGCCATACGGCGTCTCCGAGGCATACGCAAGTGTCAGAAGGCCCGCCGCTGTCGTAACAACCGGCGGGCGGCGAGGCTATGGTGTGACGAAGCGGGTATCGACCAGGTCGCTGTAGCTGGCGCTGTATGTCTTGCCTTGCAGTTTGCTCCAGGTCTCATTGGCCAAGTTGATGATGTTGGCAATGTCGCCTTGCGTTTCAGCTGTGCCGAGCAGTTTTTCACTCATGGCTTGGTCGTAGAAACGCACGCCTTTAGCGGCTTCTGCGAGTTCCTTGGGGTCGGAGAGGTAGCCGCCAACGCCCTTCGCCATGATCTTGTAGGCTTCGGCCGGGTGCTCTTTGGTGTACTCAACCGCTTTGTACAAGCCGCTGACCAGCGCTTTCACGTCTTCAGGTTGTTTGTCGATGACATCGCAACTCAGTGCCACCACGTCGACAATCACCCCAGGTGTTTGGCTACTGTCGATCAAAACCTTGCCTATCTTCTTGGTGCGAACCAATGATAAATGCGGCTCCCAAGTCACGGCTGCGGGGATACGCCCGGCAATAAACGCGGTTGCAGCGTCGTCTGCGGTCATGTTCTTGATATCCAGATCAGCCATGCTCATGCCTTTTTGCTTGAGCAGGTACGACAGCCAGAACTGTGAAACCGAACCTTCGTTCACCGCAATTGACTTGCCCTTCAAGTCACTCAAGCTATTCACATCGTTGCCGACGAGTATGCCATCACCACCTGAGCTTTCGTCCAGAGCCGCAACTGCCTTGAAGCAGAACTCCTTGGAGCGATATCTGAGTATTTCATCAATGGTCGAGGCTGAGCCGGACAACTGACCAGAAGCCTGCGCCGCCATATACATGGCGGCTTCCTCAACGGTGGTCAGTTCAACGGTCAGGCCTTGTTCCTTGAAATAGCCAAGGTCACGGGCCAAGTACAGCGTGCCGTAGCCGACCCAGGTGGTGTGCCCAATCGACAAGGTGCCGGCTTGAGCAGTTGCAGTGCCTGCTGCCAGTGCAGCGCAGAGCAGAGTTGGGGCGAAGTAATTACGTAAGGACTTGTTCATAACGCACTCCCACAGCCTTTCGGCTTGTTATAGGTTTGTAGTGGCAGAGCTGGTCAGTTGACCAATAAACGTCCGTTGCGCCGGTCATCGGGGCCGGCACTGGAGTATTTCTTTACCCTCTACGGGGCTTTTTAAGGGTTAAAGCAAACCCAGTTGCTGTGCAGTCCGATCTACTGCTCGGCGGGTTTTCTCGACCAGTTCATCCAGCGTTGCGTGATCGGCAACCAGTGCTGGAGCCATGATCATGCGGCCTAAGGTTGAGCGAATAATGACCCCTTCCTCAAAGCCAAATGTGCGGCATTGCCAGGTGATATCGCTTTCGTTGGCGAAGCGTTTGCGCGTGGCTTTGTCTTGGCAAAACTGCAGCGCCGCGACCAAGCCCGTGCCTTGAATTTCACCAATCAGCGGGTGATCCGCAAACACCTCACGCAAAGCTTTATGCAAGTAAGGGCCGGTGTCGTTTTTGACCTGGCTGACAATCTGTTCATCGCGAAGCGCCTTGAGATTGGCGATGGCTACGGCTGCGGCAACCGGGTGGCCAGAATAGGTCAAGCCGTGGGCGAAGACGCCGCCTTGCTCGACCAATACTTCAGCCATGCGCTTGCTTAGCACCAAGCCACCCATTGGGATATAACCCGAGGTCAGACCTTTAGCGATGCTCAGCGTGTCTGGCTCGAAACCGAAGTATTGGTGGGCGAACCACTCACCGGTGCGGCCGAAACCGCCAATCACTTCATCGGCGCACAGCAGCACGTCGTACTTGCGGCAAATACGTTGGATTTCTGGCCAGTACGATTCAGGCGGGAAGATCATGCCGCCAGCGCCCTGGAACGGCTCGGCAACAAATGCAGCGACGTTTTCAGCGCCGAGTTCGAGAATCTTGCTCTCCAGTTCGCCCGCCGCTTTCAAGCCAAACTCGGCTGGGCTCAGGTCGCCGCCTTCGGCGTACCAGTAAGGCTCACCAATGTGGGCGAAATCAGGCAGCATGCCGCCCATTTCATGCATAAAACCCATGCCGCCCAATGCCGTGCTGGCGAGGGTCGAACCGTGGTAGCCGTTCCAGCGGCCGATCATGACTTTTTTCTGTGGCTTGCCAAGAATTTGCCAGTAACGGCGCACGGTACGGATCAACACCTCGTTAGCTTCAGAGCCAGAGTTAGTGTAAATCGCGTGGCTGTAATGAGCGGGCAGCAGACTGAACAACAGCTCGGAAAGCTCGATCACCGCCGGGTGCGTGGTGTGGAAAAACATATTGTAGTAAGGCAGCTGCTCAAGTTGGCGGGTCGCCGCTGCAACCAAGTCGTTGCGACCGTAGCCAAGATTGGTGCACCACAATCCAGACATGCCGTCGAGGTAGCGGTTGTCGTCGTTATCCCACAGATTGAGGCCCTGGCCTCGGACCATCACGCGAGCACCTTCTGCGTTGAGCGCCTTCTGGTCGAGGAATGCATGAATGTGGTGAGCCGCATCCAGTGCTTGATAATCCTCGGTTGTGCGTTTTGGGGTGAAGGGGGCAGTCATTACAAAACTCCTCTTAGCGCAGCTGAAACCAAGTTGTTTTTAGTTGGGTGAATTTATCGAATGCATGTAGCGACAAGTCGCGGCCGAAACCTGATTGCTTGCTGCCACCGAAGGGCACGGTGACATCCAGCGCGTCCACGGTATTGACTGAAATGGTGCCGGCCTTGAGTTTTTTCGCTACGCGGTGAGCGCGGTTCAGATCATCACTCCACACCGATGCAGCGAGGCCATAAACACTGTCGTTGGCAAGCTGGATGGCTTGTTCTTCAGTGTCGAATGCGATCACCGCCAACACCGGGCCAAACACTTCCTCGCGGGCGATCTGCATAGTGCTGCTGACGTTGCACAAAATGGTCGGTTCGATGAAGTTTGTTGAGCCGTTGAACTCACGTTGCTTGGCGCCACAGACGACTTGCGCTCCCTCATTACGCGCTTGCTCGATGTAGTCGAGAATGCGTTGCGTCTGGCGGGAATCAACAATGGCGCCGGCAGTGCTCGCAGGGTTGAGCGGATCACCCGGCAACCAGGCGCGGGCTTTATCGATAAGCAGTTCAACAAACTGATCATGAATCGAACGCTCAACCAATAGTCGTGAATTGGCTGAGCAGACTTCGCCCTGATTGAAGAAGATGCCGAAGGCAGCTTTCTCAGCGGCCAGTTCAAGGTTCTGGCAATCAGCAAATATCAGGTTGGCGCTCTTGCCGCCGCACTCCAGCCATACCTGCTTGAGGTTGGATTGTGCAGCGTATTGCATAAAGTATTTGCCCACCTCGGTAGAGCCGGTGAATACCAGACTGTCGACATCTGGGTGTAACCCCAGCGCTTTGCCTGCGGTTTCACCCAGGCCCGGCACTACGTTGAGTACGCCAGCGGGAAGGCCCGCCTCAAGCGCAAGTTCTGCTAAGCGTAGGGCCGAGAAGGGCGATTGTTCAGCGGGCTTGAGCACCACGCTGTTACCGGACGCCAATGCGGGTGCAAGTTTCCATGCGGCCATATCCAGCGGAAAGTTCCACGGCACGACGGCGCCAATTACCCCGAGCGGTTCGCGCGTGATAGTCGCCAGCGTGTTGGCCGCTGTCGGAGCGACCTGGTCATACAGTTTGTCGATGCTCTCGGCATACCAGGCGAACACGTTAGCCGCGCCTGGCACATCGATATTCCAGGCATCCATCACCGGTTTGCCCATATTCAGGGAATCAAGCAACGCCAGTTCTTGACGATTTTCGAGGATCAATGCGGCCAGCTTTTGCAGCACGGCTTTACGCTCCACTGGGGCCATGCGCGCCCAAGAACCATTCTCGAATGCTTCACGCGCAGCGCTAACGGCCAGATCAATCTCTGCCTCGCCGCATGCACTTACCTCGGCAAGCACTTGTTGGGTGGCTGGGTTGATGGCCGCGAAGGTTGTGCCGCAAGCAGGGGTTACCGGTTGGCCTGCAATCAGCGCGGTGGTGATAAAGCGTTGCTGCTGCGCACGTTGTTGCCAGTCACTGAATTCAAACACCGGACTCACCCTCGCTCACTGCCCAAACTGAATAGGCGTTGTTGATTGCAGTAGGGTCGATGGTGGCTGATGCGCGCTCTAAGGAAAATTATTAAATATGTCTTCGGGGTATATGAAAAAGCTGGTTAAGCAAGCACCAATAAGGAGCGCCATGCAAAGTGATTGTGCAGTAAGGTTAAGCGAAGGCGGTTTTATCCTTGCAGTTGCGCATCTGCGCAGTGTGCGGATAGCTTGGGACGGCCGACATAATCAATAACAGCAGTGAGTTATTCGAGTTTCAGCGAGGCAAGGCGAGTAATTTGCTTGCAAATGCTGATGCATTAAACCGAATAATTAAACACTGCAATGCCCCATCCTGGTTCGCCGGGATGGCCAGACGAGGTTTATCGTGGCGGCTTATACCCTGCGTCAATTGAAGTATTTTGTAACCACCGTCGAATGCGGCAGCGTGGCCGAAGCATCGCGCAAGCTTTACATCGCCCAACCGTCGATATCGACCGCGATCAAGGGCTTGGAAGAAAGCTTTGGTGTACAGCTATTCATTCGTCATCACGCTCAAGGCGTATCGCTGACACCGAGCGGCGCCCGCTTTTACCGCAAGGCGCAAGAGCTGCTGCGCATGTCCCACGAGTTTGAGCAGAACGCGCTGGCAGACAACGACGTGGTCTGTGGACAGATCGATATCGGTTGTTTCGAAACCGTTGCGCCCTTGTATTTGCCAGGATTGATTGCAGGCTTTCGCACGCTGTATCCGGGTGTGGATATCCGCATCTTTGATGGTGAACAGCAAGAGTTGGTGCAGGGTTTAACCGGTGGCCGGTTTGATTTGGCGATTCTGTATGAGCACGACCTCGATGCCACCATTGAGGTTGAACCGCTGATGCCGCCGCAGCCGCCTTATGCGCTGCTCCCGGAAAATCATCGCTTTGCGCAGCAGGCACAGGTTTCACTGCGCGATTTGGTGCTGGAGCCGATGATCTTGCTCGATGTACAGCCGAGCCGTACCTATTTTGTCAGCCTGTTTGAAGAGCTCGGTCTGACCCCGAACATTGGTTTCAGCTCACCCTCAATCGAGATGGTACGTGGCATGGTTGGCCAAGGTTTTGGCTTCTCGGTGCTGGTCACCCGGCCACGCTCGGAATGCACCTACGACGGTCAAAAAGTGGTGATGGTCGATATCAGTGAAACGGTCACCGGTTCCGGTTTGGTCGCCGCTTGGCTTAAACGTGCACAGCTAACCAAACCGGCGCAGTTGTTTGTTGACTACTGCAAAGAACATCTAGCTCCGCCGAGTGAGGCCAATGGCGGATAAAAAAGCGCTATCTACCTTACGGTTTTGTTAAACCATTGCGCCAAACGACTGAGCATGGCGTCGCACTGATTGAGTTGTTCAATGCTGATGAACTCGTCTGGCTTGTGCGCTTGTTCAATGCTGCCCGGACCGCAGACAACGCTGGCAATCCCGGCTTTATCAAATAAACCGCCTTCGGTGCCAAATGCAACGGTGCTGAAATCATCGGATTGGCTGAGCAGTGCAATTAACTGAGCAGCTGGGCTTTCGGCATCGGTTGCCAAGCCCGGATACGCGGAGAGTTGGCTGAATTCAATAGCGGTCTGTTTGTTGATCGCGTGCATCTTTGGCAGTAATTCGCTGTGGGCGAATTGCTCCAGTTGGTCGGCGACTATTTGTGGATTATCCGATGGCAACGCGCGAACTTCGAAATCAAACTGGCATTCAGCGGGGACAATGTTCAGCGCCCGCCCGCCACTGATAACGCCGGTTTGCACGGTTGAAAAGGGTGGCTCAAAACGGCTGTCGTGCCGTTCGGGGGCACGCAGGTGCTGGCCGATTTCACCGAGTTTGCCAATCAGCTGTGCTGCATATTCGATGGCATTAACGCCTTGCGGGGCGTAAGCCGAGTGACAAGCCGCGCCCTGAATATTGCAACGCATGGCCAACTTGCCTTTGTGCCCCAGCACCGGCTTCATCAAAGTGGGTTCGCCGATGATACACATGCTCGGTTTATGCGGTCGTTGCTGCAAGTCTGCGAGTAATGAGCGCACGCCAAGGCAACCCACTTCTTCGTCGTATGAGAAAGCAAAATGCACGGGTTGTTTGAGTGGCGCGGCAAGAAACTGCGGCACTGCGGCCAGTACGCAGGCGATAAAACCCTTCATGTCGGCGCTGCCGCGGCCAAATAAACAGCCGTCACGCTCGGTCATGGAGAAGGGCGGCAGGGTCCATGCCTGACCATCGACCGGCACCACGTCGGTATGCCCTGAAAGCACCACACCGCCAGCGATATCCGGGCCAATCGTGGCGAACAGATTCGCTTTGCTGCCCTCGGCGTTGAAGAACAACTGACACGGGATATCGAAGCCTTTGAGGTAGGCGCTGATAAATTCGATCAGCGCCAGATTTGACTCGCGGCTTACGGTATTGAACTCAATCAGTTTGCTCAGTAATTGACGGCTGTTTTGCATGACTGATCTCTTCGGGAAATAGCACTATTCGTCGCCAGGCACGCCGTAAGTCGGGGCTTTGGTCGGGTCGAGTGCGCGGGTCACATAGTCCTGCATCTGTGGGCGATAGGCTTGCCAAAGCTTATTCAAGTGTGCAATTGGATCGTGCTCTGACCAGTCGACGCGCAGATCAATAATAGGCCATAACAGATCGCTGACGACCGACAGCGCAGCAGAATGCACGGGGCCTGCTTCGCCACCGGCACTCATTGCCGCGTTCAGCGCATTCAGCAAGCGATCGGCAAGGGCTTCGCCCGCGCTGTCTTCGAAGGCACGGACCATGGCCACGATCACCGCCTTGTTACTCAAAAGATTGCCTGCCGCAACGCAACTCTCACCTGCGAGAGCATGGTTAATCCCCAGCGCCTGGCTGCCAGTGAAGTGCGCGGTTTCACCATGCATGTCGATCACGGTGACTTGGCGGTACTGGCTGTAGCCGTGGCGCGAAAGTGCCTTGTCCAGTGCGCTGGCGGCAGGCTCACCTGCTTCTAGCAAGTCGAGAATCTCCGGGCCAAGTGCAGGTAAGGTGATGTTCTGGGTTGAAACCGCGCCAACCGAGCCTTTCAGCCACGGGCAACGTGCGCCAACAGCGATGCTTGATGAGCTAATGGCGATACCCAGTTGGCCGGTTTCTGGACAGCGGCCGACAATTGAAAAGGTCATGCTTGCTCCTCAGGAATTACTGCAATTACATCAATCTCCATCAACCATTGCGGCTGGCCAAGTGCAGAAACCACCAGCCCGGTTGAGATTGGAAATACACCTTTTAGCCATTTGCCGACTTCCTGATACACCGCCTCACGAAAGCGCGGGTCGGTCAGGTAAGTGGTGGTTTTGACGATGTGGCTCATGTCACTGCCAGCTTCTTCAAGCAGTTGCTTGACGTTCTTCATTGCCTGCTCAGCCTGTGCTCGCGGATCGCCCAGCCCCACTAGATTGCCGTCAAAGTCGGTGCCGACTTGACCGCGTACATACACGGTGTTGCCCGCCCGCACAGCCTGGCAAAGGTCGTTATCCAAAGACTGATTGGGATAGGTGTCTTTGGTGTTGAACATACGGATGCGAGTGTGTGTCGGCATCAACTGACTCCCATGATACGAAGGGGTTTCGAGGCGTCGCTAGCTTCAGCCTGACGCTGCGCGGCATCGCGGTAGTCGCGGTACTTGTGTTGCGTGACGATGTGATCAGCAATGTGTTTGGCGTCGTGCCACACGCCCCAGATAAAGGTCGAGCCACGACGTGACAACCAAGGCAAACCGAGAAAGTAGATGCCCGGTTCGCTGGAGACACCGCGTTGATGCTGCGGCTTGCCTTGGGCATCGAAGGCGTCAACCTTGAGCCAACTGAAGTCAACCGCATAACCGGTCGCCCAGATGATTGAAGTAATGCCCGCCGCCGCTAAGTCCAGCTCAAGAATCGGCTGGGTGACGCATGCCGGGTCCGGGTATTTTTTGCGCGCCTCGGGCTCTTCTGGCAAGTCGAGCTGATTACGTTCGATATAGGCATCGGCGGCGTCGAGCAGCGCCAGATAGTTCTCATCGCCCCGCGCCAGGTTCTCGGCAAGGTCCGGCTGAAAGGTTACAACGCCATTGTTGAAGGCTTTGGTCAGGCCAACAAGGGTCATGCCTTGGCTGGCAAGGTTGCGAAAATCAATTGTCTGTCCGCCCCGCGCGCCACTCACCGCAATGGTGACGTGTTCTTTGCCCGGCTGCGCTGCTTCTGCATCCCACTGGCCAAGTACGCCCAGCCACCAGCAAAAATCACGATTGCGATAGCTGCGTGGCGGGCGGTCATGGGCGCCAACCGAGAGGTAAACCTGTTTGCCTGCACGCATTAATTCATCGGCGATTTGCACCCCGGATGAGCCCGCACCGACCACCAGCACAGCACCCTCGGGCAGCTGCTGTGGGTTGCGATATGTCGCTGAGTGCAGTTGGTGGATGTCGCTATCGGTTGGCGCAATTGGTGGGATCACCGGACGCTGGAAAGGGCCCGTGGCGGCAACCACGCGATTGGCTTCGATGATGCCTTCAGAGGTTTCGATGGTGAAGCCTGGGCGGTCGCTATTGCGCATAACCTGTTTCACTTCCACGCCCGTGCGAATCGGCGCGTTGAAGGTTTTGGCGTACTCGACGAAGTAATCCGCGACCTGTTCTTTCGGCGCAAAAGCATCGGGGTCAAGGTCGAATTCCAACCCCGGAAAGCGGTCATGCCAAGCTGGGCCATTGGCAACCAGTGAGTCCCAACGCCCGGTTCGCCAGGCCTCGGCGATGCGGTTGCGCTCCAAGACAAGGTGTTCTACCCCAAGTTTGCTCAGGTGTTCGCTCATGGCCACACCTGCTTGGCCAGCGCCAACGACAAGCGTATCGATTTGAATGTTTTCAACTGTCATATCTGAGCCCATGTGGAAGGCGGGACTGATTCAGGTCGAGACGCGGCCTTTACTGACGGCGCCGAACTGCCTACACCCGCATTCTGTCCACCGGGGCTGATTAGCGAAATTATGTTTTTTGTCGTTGTTGCCTATCTAAAAGCTGCTTTGCCTTGCAGCTATAGGCCTCTAGGCCACTGCTTGCCGGGTGTGAGAGGTTCAGTTAAACGCAGAGAGTTGCCGCAAGGTGTGGTTAATAACTGTGCGGATAGCGCCGGTGCCAGCAACAAATACCGGCTAACGAGCTTTAGCCAGGATAGGGTCTGACGAGAAAACCTTCCGGTTTCCACCATGGCTGTGGAGAGGGACATTAGAACAATCAATGTGAGGGTAAAGATCAAAGCGTCGCTAACGGCCAGAAGCGATTACCCGCGAACGGCTTCTAACGACCTCAAACAGTCGTTCAGCGGCATAACAAGTGTGGTCTGCCTCCGACTGTTCGTGTGGGATGCGGGTGTAGGATGTTTCCTATTGTTTACGAAAAATGGATGTAGGTCAGTTTCTCATCGCCGATACATGTATCTTCGGTAATCCAAGGAACAACTGGGTATGGAGCTTAGGGCGGCATTCAGCTGTGTTTCCTGACTCCTGATTTCTGACTGGAAGATTTGATTCTCAGTCTTGAAATTTGAATTACCACGTTAGTTCATTGCGGAGAAGATCATATGAAAACTTCTATCAAGTTGTTTATTGCTATCTGCAGCGTCCTGATTTCCAGCAGCGCACTCGCTGTCGATGGCACCATCAATATTACCGGTAATATTATCGACGCTTCCTGCACCATCAGTATTAATGGTGGTGCTGCCAACACCACTGTTGAACTGCCTAAAGTATCGACTACCGCACTGGCTTCTGACGGTGCTGTGGCCGGTTCTATGCCCTTAAACTTCAATCTATCAGGATGTCCGCCAAACAGCGTTGTACTCGCCTCCTTCGAATCGAACAATGTCGATCAGAGTACCGGCTTTCTGGCCAACAAATCCGCTGCGCCCGCTGGCAACGTTGAGGTACAGATTCTTAATCGTAATGGTCATGTCATCGACCTGCGTAACCAGGTCAACAACTTCGGTGGCTTTACCGATGCCATCGGTAACACCAATCTGACATTCAACCTGCGGTATGTCGCAGTGGGCGGCGCCGCGACTGCTGGGGGCGTTGATACTCTGCTGGTTTATACCTTGCATTATCCCTAAGCAGTTTTACCAAGAAGCAGACCACGATTGCTATGCTACGACGACCAACAATCGTAGCCTGTACCCTAATGCCTATGAGACCTTTGAAGGCACTCCCTCCGTGATCGCTGCATAGCGCTGAACGAAAACTGCCAAAAGGAAGCTGGTATGAGTTTTAAACGCAATTCGCTGTTGTTGGCATTAATAGGAGCTTTACTGGTGAACCAGAATGTCTCTGCTGCTACGGGAGCTGCACCACTGGATGCAAAAGCCAGTGAGCCACAACTGCTGGGCTTGATGCAGGGCACACCACCGGCTGCAGAAAAAGTCGTGAATTTTTCCAACTTTCTGCAATTTCCTTTCACTCGCTGGTCGTTCTCCCACATCCGTGAAGTGGTGCCTACGGTGCAGGTGCCCCGCGGCAGTGGCGCGGTTAGCGCACTGCCCCGCGCTGAACGTGACGATATTGATGGCCTGAGTTTCAAACCCATGGGTAGCGACAACGTCATGACCTGGAAGCAGTCGCTGGCGGCCAATTACACCGATGGCATTGTGGTGCTGCACCGCGGAAAGCTTGTGTACGAACGTTATTTGGGTGCGCTTAAACCTGAAGGGCAGCATATTGCCTTTTCCGTGACCAAATCCTTTATCGGCACCCTGGCTGCGATGCTGGTTGCTGATGGGACGCTGGACGAAAACGCGTTGGTTTCACGTTATGTGCCGGAGCTCAAAGACAGCGCATTTGGCAATGCCACCGTGCGGCAAGTAATGGACATGACCACCAGCATTGATTATTCCGAAGACTATGCCGACCCCAAAGCCGGTGTTTGGGAGTACAGTCGCGCCGGCCATCTGATACCGCGTCCTGCCGGCTATACCGGCGCCACCTCCCTCTACGGCTTCTTGCAGAAACTTAAAGCCGACGGCGAGCACGGCCAGGAGTTTGCCTACAAAACCGTCAACTCCGATGCACTGGCCTGGGTGGTGCAGCGGGTAACGGGTAAGCCCTTTGCCGAACTCTTGCAAGAGCGAATTTGGAGCAAGCTGGGCGCAGAACAGGACGCCTACATAATGGTTGATGAGGTCGGCACTGGCTTTGCCGGCGGTGGTTTCAATGCCAGCCTGCGGGATATGGCCCGCTTTGGCGAAGCCATGCGCCTCAATGGTCGCTTCAACGGACAGCAGATAATTCCCGAAGCGGTGGTTGCCGATATCCGCAAGGGTGGGGACCAGAACCAGTTTGCCAAGGCAGGCTACAAAACCTTGCCAGGTTGGAGTTACCGCAATATGTGGTGGGTGACCAACAACGACCACCAGGCGTTTACAGCGCGGGGTATCTACGGCCAAACCATTTATGTCGATCCCAAGGCCGAGATGGTGATTGCCCGCTTTGCTTCCTACCCGGTGGCGATGAACGCCCAGATCGATCCGACTTCACTGCCTGCTTACTCTGCTCTGGCCGACTTCCTGATGGCCAAAGACAAATAGGGCATTCAACTCTTGATTGATCAGTGCTCTTGCCGCCACTGGTCAATCATCTCCCGCCGCCAGTTAGCTGAAAGGCTCTGGAAGTGTCCACTGCGAAGACGAGTTAAGCATTCCTTTCGAGAATGCATATTATGAAATTAATGAATTTTTATTATTTCATGATGTGGCGTAGCTTGATTCAAGGACATGGAGAATTGCCTTGAAATCATCCCCTCTAAATTCGGCTGAAAAATTCGATACCTCACGCGCCAATGAGTACGCACGGCAGAGCCGTATTGCACTTGCAGGGTATGACGCCTGCCAAGATTTGGCTGCTTGCATGCTGGCGGCAAGCCTGGGTAATGCGCGTTCCGCGAAAATACTGGTCGTTGGCGCTGGCGGTACGGCGCAAGAGATTATTGCGATGGCAACGTTGGAGCCGGGTTGGCGCTTCACGGCCGTTGATCCATCCGAGCCGATGCTCGAGGCTGCGGCGGAGCAGTTGAAAGCCAATAATTTGCTCGAAAGAACAAGCCTGTATCTTGGGCATGTTGAAGACCTTACCGCGGACGAATCATACGACGCAGCCACCTTGATCGGTGTGCTCCATCATCTCGATGGGGATGCTGCGAAGCGACAAATCTTACAATCCATTCAGGCTCACCTAAAACCGGGCGCGCCGCTGATCGTCGCAGGCAATCAATATGCTTATGCCAGCCAACCGTTACTGCTTGCCGCTTGGGGGCAGCGGTGGCGACAGCATGGCGCCAGCGCGGATGAAGTGAAGGCCAAACTCGGGAAAATCCTGCAAGGCGCTGATCCTCCGCAATCCGAGGCAGCAGTTCAAAAACTCCTGCATGACGCCGGATATGGAGACGCTACGCGTTTCTTCAGTAGCCTTTTCTGGGGGGCGTGGTTGACGTGCAAAGAGGTTTGAACAGGGGCGTGAATGACTGACTCTGGCTGGCTTCAGTTGCTCGTAATCGGCCGCTAGCGGCCCAGAGTGTGTAAAAACGCGTAGCTCAAATCGAAGTACGTGCGTCTGCGTGAAATCTAAAATTTGTTGCTATGTCAGCAAACCAAGATTTCGCATAGAAGCGCGATTTTCTGCGCAGCTGTGGGCGCCTAGTGTGCTCAAAAACGGTTTTACACAGCCAGGGCCAAAAGCGGCCCTTCACGACAGGCCGGGGTCGGCCAAGAGCGGACGTTTACGGATGATTTGAAGCCGTTTGGAAGCAAGGCACTATTCAAGAGCCCCTTGCTCCCAGCTCCAAGATGAAACGGGTGAAGACTGAGGGCCAGCCAGGTAAGAAACTCGCTAACTTCCGCTGGCCCATCTCCAGAGGGTGACGCATCCGGTGGTAGCGCAGGAAATAGCGTATCCAGTACCAGTAGGTCTTCTCGGTGCGAATGCTGTAGTGATTCACCCTAATGACGTTACGAAACTGTTCTCGCAGGCGTGGCTTGGCTGATGTGGTATCCATATCGCATCAACGCTGTATGTTTGCACAGTATTATTGGTTGCACAAAAAGAGGAGGCCAAGCGAATACAGGTTATATGCAACAGTAAGAAGATAACCAACTGTTTTATAAAGAGAATTTACGTATTGAATCGATCGGGTGAGGTGTTGTTATGAAGAAGTCACTAATATGCAATCATAAAGCCGTCGGTCCACTCAACTGTTAGAAGGAGGCACTATGAAAACAACAGTCGACCTTGAGATTTTTAGCCCACGATGGGGCAACGAAGATACGTATACGGTTCAGCTCAATCGGGATTTCATGGAAATAAAAATGTCCCCGAGAGTTTCGAGGGCCACATGGATAGAAAATCAAGATCCAGAATGGAGCGGCGAATCCATTCAGGCAATTATGAATAATGACAATATTTACCCACCAAAAATCACGCAAGATCTTTTCGAGCACGTATGGAAAGAGTGGCGAAACGGCGACATAAATGATCAACAAGCCGAGGCCGAACTTCAAGAAATTGCTAAATGGATCAACGCCGTTACTCGCGCGAAGCCAGATACAGAGTTCTGGAATAAGTACTTCTAACAAGTGGCTCAAATCGCTCGCTACGCTCACTGGGACGGGCTAAAGCCCGCCCCTTAGCTTAATCGTTAGGTTGCAATGAAAGTATGCAGATACTGACCTACAAAAGAACACATACTGGCGACCCCGACTCATCAGGTCGATTTGGCATCAATGACTGTATGGGCCGTATCCGCAATTGGAATTTTGATGCTGTAATCGGTGTCGGTGGTTATGGCTCGGAACCTAGGAGCTATGGCATTGAGGGGCGTATAAATTGGGTCGGCCTTAATCCAACCCGTACGCCACATCCACAAGGTTACGGTCAAATCGTAACCTTTGAGTCGTTTGCATTGTTTGAAGAAAAGGGACCACTGCTTTCCGAACTAGCCCCGCTCATAGCACGTCGCATGTACGAAAAACGGGCTCGCGTATTGTTCAAGTCATATTCTTCAATGGAAAAAGCCGAAGCAGAAGTTCTATTGCTATCTTTGCTAGGTAATAGCCAATCAATAACCCCTACCGTCAAAGCGCGCCGTAAATGCCACAAGTTAAGAGCCGTAAAAAATTGCCGCGTTGCAACTTAACAAATGGTTCAAACCGTTCGCTTCGCTCACTGGGACGGGCTAAAGCCCGCCCCTTAACCAAACGCTAGGCGAAAAATGAGCACCAAAGCCAAATTCGAGCTACATGCCCTAAATTTAGGAAAGCTGGTCGGCAATCTTTTGACAATCGAGATGGCAGCTAGAATGTTTCTAGCTAAGCACGACGAAGACTTTCAATCCAAGATCGCAACTCAGCTACCGCGAGTTTCGGAAGGGGATCTTGTCGAATCGGATGCGTTCACCAATGCTGACGACTTAAGGCAAACGCTGCAGAAGTACAACAAGCGTGCGCCCAATGCGTTGGCAGTTCCGATTGATGAGATTGTATCTCTTCGAGACGCGTTGGCGCACGGGCGGACATTCGGATTCGGAGAGATACAGCACCTGAGGCTACTTAAATTTAGCCGGAAAGCTGCCGAAGGAAAGCATCGTGTCGAGTTGGCGCAAGACATGAGCGAAACCTGGTTTGTGCACAACATCCGCGTGCTCGAATCCGCGTTACAGAGCCTCACGCAGGCGTTGGACTATGAGCAGCGCGAGTTTGACTAGCCCGGCGCCTAACAAGGACAGGCACAGCGACGGCTTTTCCGTTGCGGCTTCGCCTCCACTACAAAGCCGCGCGTGCTGGCGGCGTTAGGAAAAACTGAAATGCGCGGCTTCATTTACATTCTCCATTCAAATGAGCGCCCCGGCATTGTAAAAATCGGGAAAACCACCAAGTCACCCAAAATTAGATGCAATGAACACAATCGTGACTGGTATCTATCAATTAACTCTTGGGAAGTAAGATTCTGGCGATGGATCGAGAACTGCAATATCGCCGAAACTGAAATACACAAGCTATTCGTCAAGCACAATCTAGGCGCCAGAGGACATCGTGAAGCTTTCAGGGTCGACGTGAGAGTTGCTGAAGAGACAGCTATAAGAGTTTGCGATAAATACCCTGCGAAAGGTGACGAACCGACGGCGCCAATCTTGAGGAAAAAGAAAACCCTTGATCGAATTGCTTACGCCCACATTGCACGCAACGGAATGCTCACAGAAAAAATCATAGAATACAAAAAACTAATGTCAGAACTCGATTTCTACAAATGGCTTATGGAGATAAAAGAGTTACTGTAGAGCTCCTTCTAACCATCAGTCATTCAGCAGCCGCGCCTATGCCTAACAAATGGTTCAAGTCGCTCGCTTCGCTCACTCGGGCCCGGCTAAAGCCGGCCCCTTAACCAAACGTTAGAAGCACATGAAATATTGCGCCAGCCTTAAAGAAAAAACAGACTTAGTTCACCACCAATTTTCCGAGCTGATTGGCAAAGCAGTTGTAGGCTATGAGTTAGCGCAAATTTGGTGTGAGGAAACCGCCGCTTGGAGCGAGTGGAATGACCTTCCAGTATTTTTATCAATTGGTTCAGGTGAGCTTTCTATCTCATGGCAAAAGTTTGATGAGCTCGCTATAGAGGTTGATCGTGTTCTGCCTTTTTCACTTTGTGGGAGCACAGTGCGCTGGATAGATAGCGGAAATATCCATCTTGACGCTGCTATTGGGCGTACCGTTGAGTCAGTTTCTTTAGCACAAGGAGCAATGACAGTGGGTGGCAGCGAAATAGAAATTTGGACGCGCTTACTAATTCATTTCACAGGCGGTGGTAGCTTGGATATTTTCAATGCGCTTGACGAAAACGGCTTTGAATTTCATACCAAGGCTGTAGAGGCCGGCGTATCGTGCTTCTAACTAGTGGTTCAAATCGCTCACTTCGTTCGCTGGGACCGGCTAAAGCCGGTCCCTTAATCAAACGTTAGAGATCACGGCAGTGGATGTGCTATCACACAAATTCCTGGTGAGACTAGGCACTGATACCGGAGCAACCACTGCGCAAGAGCGGTTATCGGTTGATTTCCTCATTAACGGCACATCTCTACTTACAAATATCGTAAAAATTGATGGCGGTCACGATGACTTTATAGGTTGCTTAGTACGCGGTTTCCCGAAGCAAAACGTTCAAGCAGTGGAGCGGCTCACGTGTGTGACATCTCCAGACTCAGAGTCAGGAAGAGTCCTTTTATACGTTTGTCCAGAGTGCGGGGATATTGGTTGCGGTGCTTACAGTGCTTTCGTTGAGCGTGCTGGCGGCACCTACGCTTGGCGAGACTTTGCATATGAAAATGGCTATGAAGATCCAAGGCCAATTTCAGGTGTTGGCCCATATACATTCGAAATTAAGCAATATGAGGTAGAGCTATATCGTGCAGGTGCCCTCTAACAATGCGCTCAAAGCGCTCTCTTCGTTCGCAGGGACCGGCGAAGCCGGCCCCTTAGCTTAATCGTTAGCCAGTAGGGGCATTCTGTGAAATCGGTCGAGACGCCGCTAGGAAGTATCAAATTTGAAGTAGTGGTGCATGGCAGGGCGCAAATGCGGATACTAGAGCTGCCGTGTACTCTTCAAAACGACATGACGCTTGAGCGGGTCGTTGCATGCGTGCTGATTGTAGAGCCAAGTATCGACGGCGCTGACCTTACTTTCTCAGCGCAGCTTGATAATGAAAGCCAGACTGGATCTCCTGAGTCTGGCGAGTTTCTCGACTGTGTGTCGTGGGAGGCTTCTGGCTGGGCTCTATCGCTAGGAACTGAAGATGGCGACGCTCTTTCTCAAAGGCTGAAGTGCCTGAATATCGAATCAAGTCCATATCCGATATCTTACTCCCGGTCGGGCCTAGAACTCCTCTTAACGGAACTAGAAAGAGGGAAAGCTTTGTCATTTCATTTCATCGTCGCATATAAGAGTCTCCCGGATGATCGGGAGTGTTCCACCTGGTTTGCGGTCGATGTTCCGCATGAGGTGGCTAACAAGGCATGCACGCGACAAGCGCGTGATGGCAGCGTTAAATGGCATGGTGAAGCGTGAATCGTCATTGGTGCCGTAGTCACTAGATGACCGCTTTTATCCGGCTGGAGTCATTGGCGACTGGCGGCTATGGGTCGAACCTGTGCTGCTGTAAAGGTCGTCCGCATACGATGAGGTGCAAAGGGCAGGGCAGTCAGGAGTTCAGCGTTCGCCACTGGCATCGCTTTTTTCGGTACTTTCTTTAGTACTCTGCTCCGTCAGATCTGCCTTGGTGGGCCAACTGTGCAGCACTTCAGGTGCCAGGAGAGTTGTCATTGCTGACTCTGATTTTTCGGGATCATCTTTTGATAAAAATCAAAAGATCGCAGCCTTCGGCAGCGCCTACAGATCGATCGTATTTCAATCTTTTGGAATGAGTGCTCCAGGCACTTGAATCACTCGGCTCGCCAAACGATGTCCCGCTTCTGCCGCCTCAGCCGGGCTGCCTCCCTTGAGCCGGTTGGCCAAATACGCCGCACTGAACGAGTCCCCTGCCGCCGTGGTGTCCACCACGCATTCGACCACCTGCGCCGGGACTTCGAACGACTCTCCATTACAACGAATCAGACATGCTTCAGCGCCACGCTTGAGCACTACTTCGGGCGTGCCAATCTGCTCATAAGCGGCAAACACCGCCGCACAATCGGAAAAGCTGAACAGCGCTTGCTCGTCCTCAACCGTCAACAACGCTAGGTCGACATAGGGCAGAACGCTGCGATAGGCCGCTTGCGCTTCCTCGGTCGAGGCCCATAACCGTGGCCGGTAGTTGTTGTCGAAAACGATCCGCGCATCCCGCTGTCGCGCTTCGATCAGGATTTCTAGAAGTTTTTCCCGTCCTTGTACGCCGAGCACCGCGAGCGTGATGCCGCTGAAATACAACACGTCGTAATCTGGCAACGCCGCCAGAACTGGCGCGGCGGCTGGGGTGGTGAAGCAATCGCGGACTGCCGCTTCGTTACGCCAGTAGAGAAAACGCCGCTCGCCGGCAGCATCGGTCTGGATGCAATACAGGCCGGGCAAGCGACCGGGTAAACGCTGGACCATTTCCAGGCCAATGCCTTCATCGGCCCAGCTCTGGCACATTGCATCGCTGAAACTGTCATCGCCCAGGGCAGTTATGTAATCCACCGCACCACTATCGCCTAGCTCACGGGTTAGGTAGACCGCAGTGTTCAGGGTATCGCCACCGAAGCTTTGTTGCAGGCTACCGTCGGCGCGCTGCTGCAATTCGATCATGCATTCGCCGATCAGGGCGATGCGCTGGATGTTGGGGCCTAGGGTGCTGAAGGTGTTCATTGATGGGTCTCTGGTGTATGGATGTTACCTGGCAGGCAGCTTCGGTCTGGATACTTAGAAGCAGGTTTCCATGGTTTCGATGACATTCAGCTGCTCATCCACCAGGCACCCGATACGCCACTTGTCGAAGGTCAGGCAGGGGTGCGAAGTACCAAAGGAAATAATATCGCCCACTCGCAATTCAACCTCCGGAGCCACGCTCATGAACGCATGTTGGTCCATCACTGCCGTCACCTTGCAGGCACTCACATCATCGCCGATGGCCGGCACCACACCGGCCTTGTAACGCAGCAACGGCACCGGCAAACCGGCATCGTAGGCCACGTCGCGCTTGCCCAGGGCTATCACTGCAAAACCCGGTTCTGGCAACGACTGCACATGAGCCCAAATTTCCAGCGCCGGGCGCAGACCTTCGTGCAGGTCGCTGCGTCGGTCGAGCACGCAACATTGCGCTTCTTTATAAATACCATGGTCGTGGGTCACGTAACTGCCGGGGCGCAGTACGCTGAGGAAGCGCCCGCTGGCATTCTGCGTTTCAAAAGATTCGGCGATCAGGTCGAACCAGGCCGAGCCCGACGCAGTGATGATCGGCTTGGCAATAGCGAACGCATCGCTGTTCTGCAACTGCACCGCTAGGCGTACCAAGGAGTCGGCAAACTCGCGAATGTCGCTCACGGCCTGATCGCCATGAATCACCCCTTCGTAACCCTCAATACCGGTCAGCGCCAACGCCGGTTGAGCGGCGATAGCCTTGGCCAGCGCCAGCACTTCAGCTTCGGTGCGGCAACCGCAGCGACCGCCAACCACGCCGTACTCGATCATCACGTTCAGGCGCGCGCCGCGCGAGGCGAAATACGCGCCGAGGTCAGCGACGTTATCCGGGTGATCAACCATGCAATGGAACTCGAAGGTCGGGTCTGCCAGCAGATCGGCGATCAGCGCCATGTTCGGTGTGCCGACCAACTGGTTGGCCATCAGCACGCGGCGCACACCATGGGCGTAAGCCGCGCGGGTCTGTGTGGCGCTCGCCAGAGTGATGCCCCAGGCACCAGCGTTCAGTTGCCGGCGAAACAGCGCCGGGGCCATGCTGGTTTTACCGTGGGGCGCCAGTTCTGCGCCGCTGTTGCTGACAAAGTCCTGCATCCAGCGAATGTTGTGTTCCAGCGCGTCGCGGTGCAGCACCAGCGCTGGCAGGCTGACGTCGCACACCAGATTGGCACCGGTCTGGGCGGATCCCTTTTCCACGGAGGCGGTATTGATGGCTGTAGACATGGTCGATTTCCTCACCCACGCAGCCGCAGGCAATAATTGTTATTCATTGATACGCCGGGCGAGGTTATTGGCGTTGTCGATCAGCACCCGGCGATAGTCGTTGTAGTTATTTTGCGCATCGGCTCGTGGGGCGACGATGCACAGGGTCGCGATGGCCACGCCGTTCGGGTCATTGACCGGGGCGGCGAAGCAATGGGTAAAGGTGTCGGCGACGCTATCGAAGGAAAAGAAGCCATCGATACCAGCCTGGCGGATTTCCTGGAGAAACCGCTCCAGCGGCAGGCGTTCGCCGTCCGGCAGAATGAAGTCATCGGGATCGATCAAATCGACTATCTCCTGATCGCTCAGGTGGGCCAGCAGCAGGCGTCCCGAAGCGGTCCAGGGGATTGGCGCGTTCTCACCGATGTCCGAAGAAATGCGGAAATGCCGCTCGCCTTCTTTCATCAGCGCCACGGTGTATTTGCGTCCGTTGAGCAGACACATCTGCGCGGTTTCGCGGGTCTGACTGACGATATCCTGCAAGGCGTGATCGGCTTCCCGCGCGAGGTCGAAATGGCGCAAATGCGCCTGCCCGAGGAAGTACAACTGACGGCCGAGATAAACCTGCCCGTCCTTGCCCACAGGTTCAAGGATACGCCGTTCCAACAAGGACGCGACCAGCTCGTAGACCGTGGATTTCGGGCTGCCGATGCCGCTGGCGATTTCGTTCGGTCGCAGGGGCTGGCCGGTCTCCTTGAGGAAATCGAGGATATCGAACGCCCGGTCCAGACCGCGAGCCCGGCGCTTGATGGTGTCTTCGGTCATGTTTTCAGGTTCCCATTCAAAGTGCCGAGAGTTTACCTAGAGCCAGGCGGCGACAGTTAGGCTGTCTTTTTCTTGTAGGCGATGCAGTCGATCTCAACCTTGCAGTCCACCATCATGTTCGCCTGCACGCAGGCTCTGGCAGGGGCGTGCTCGCTTTTGAAGTACTCGGAAAACACTTTGTTGAAACTCCAGAAATCCCGCGGGTCTTCCAGCCACACACCGGTACGCACCACATCTTCCAGCCCATAACCGGCTTCTTCGAGGATTGCGATCAGGTTTTTCATGGTCTGGTGAGTTTGCTCGACGATGCCGCCCACAATGATTTCACCATTCACCGCCGGCACCTGGCCGGACACGTGCAACCAACCATCGGCTTCGACTGCGCGGGCGAAAGGACGGGGCTGGCCTCCACCGGCGGTGCTACCGGTGCCGTAACGAATGATGCTCATGAGTGTTTCTCCTGATTGAAAAATGAATGCTTAAAAGCGGGTGTTCTTGAGAAATTCCGCAAGCCGTGGCGACTGCGGGCGTTCAAACAATTCCTTGGGCGGCCCCTGTTCTTCGATCCGCCCCTGATTCATAAAAACGATCTTGTCCGATACCTCGAAGGCAAAACGCATTTCATGGGTCACCAGCAGCATGGTCATGCCTTCTTCGGCCAAGCCCTTGATCACACTCAGCACTTCACCTACCAGTTCCGGATCGAGGGCCGAGGTGACTTCATCGAACAGCATCAGGCTTGGGTTCATCGCAATCGCCCGGGCAATCGCCACGCGTTGTTGCTGGCCGCCGGACAACTGGCCTGGGTAATGATTGCGTCGCTCCAGCAGGCCAACCCGCTCCAGCCATTTTTCCGCCAGCGCCACCGCCTCATCCATGTCCAGTTTTTTGACTTTGAGCAAACCGAGGGTGATGTTCTGCAACGCGGTTAGGTGCGGGAACAGATTGAATTGCTGGAACGCCATGCCGGTCATGGCACGATGACGAGCAATGACTTTTTCCGGGTGACGCACGCGCTTGCCGTTGACCTCGTCATAGCCGATGGATTCGCCGTCGAGCAGAATCTGCCCGCCCTGGAACTCTTCGAGCATGTTCACGCAGCGCAGTAGCGTGGTCTTTCCCGAGCCGCTGGAGCCGATCAGCGTGACCACGTTGCCACGATGCATGGTCAGGTCAACACCCTTGAGTACTTCGAGCTGGCCGTATTGCTTGTGAAGGCCACGAATGTCCAGCAGAGCTTGATTCTGTGTCGAAACTTGAGCTTGTGTCATGGCAAGGCCACCCGTTTTTCAATGTGCCGGCCGAGTAATTCGATGGCGTAATTGATGATGAAAAAGAGAAAACCGGCGAACAGGTAAAACTCCAGAGTCATGAACGTCCGAGCGATGACCTGCTGAGTGCTGAGCAGCAACTCGGCGACGCCGATCACCGACAACAGCGTCGACGCCTTGACTATCTCGGTGGAGGAGTTGACCCAGGTCGGCAAAATCTGCCGTAACGCCTGAGGCAACAACACGTAACCCAGCGCCTGGTAAAACGTCAGGCCGATGGCCTTACTCGCTTCCATTTGACCACTGGGTAGCGCTTGCAGCGCACCGCGCACAATCTCCGCGACGTGGGAGCCGCAAAACAACGTCAGCCCCAGAGCGCCAGCCCCGAACGCGCTGATCTGCCAGCCCAATGCCGGTGCCATGTAAAAGCACGCCAACACCAATACAAATACGGGCGTACCGCGAATGATGTCGACGTAAAGCCGGAATGGTGCACGCATCCAGAACGTGCCATACGTGAGTACCAGACCCGTGACGATGCCTATCATCGTGCCCAGCAAAATTGCCAGTGCCGAGCACTGAATAGTGGTCACAAAGCCCTGCCACAGGACTTCTCGCGCCACCCATAACTCATGCAACCAAGTGGGGGATTCGTACATGGGGCCTCCTATCGGCGAATCGCCAGACGCTGCTCGAGGTAACGCAGCATCAAGGCAATGAGGTAGCAGGCCGCAACATAGAGCACTGTAGTCACCAGCCAGGTTTCAATAACCCGATAGCTCTCGACATTGATCTTGCGCGCGTAATAGGTCAGCTCCGGCACGGCAATCGCCGCCGCCAACGAGGTGTCCTTGAACAGTGAAATGAAGTTGTTCGACAGGGCCGGCAGCACATTGCGCAGCATCACGGGGACGGTGATGTAAGCCTTGACCTGCCACTCTCCCAACCCGATCGCCAACCCGGCTTCACGTTGTCCCTTGGGAATGCTCAACAGCCCCCCACGAAACACTTCGGTCAGGTACGCCCCGGCATACAGCGACAGGGTGATGATGAACGAGGGGATCTTGTCCAGGCGAATGCCCAGGCTTGGCAACGCGAAATAGATCAACAGAATCAACACCAGAATCGGCGTATTACGAATCACCGTCACATACACCGACGCCAGCACCCGCAACACGCGATGCTTTGACAGCAAGGCAAACGCCATCAGCAGGCCGATCACGCAGCCGATCGCAATCGACACCAGCGCCAACTGAAGACCCAGACCGAGCCCCGCCAGCAAGGTGTCGAAGTCGCGCCAGACGGCAGCAAAATTCAACTGATAGTTCATAGTCAGCAGTACCTTGAGCGGGGCGATTTATAATCGCCTCGCTCTCACGGGATCATTTGAACTCGACTGGGAAACCGATCGCAGGTGGCGGAAGGTCTACACCGAACCATTGTTTGAACGACGCCGAATAGGTCGGAAACTCAACGCCGGTCATGCCTTCATGCAGAACGGTGTTGATGAAGTTCAGCCAGTCCTGATCGCCGCGTTTGACGGCGCACGCATAGGTTTGTGGGCTCCAGGCATAAGCCGGGCTGCGATAGCGACCGGGGTTCTGTACAATCAGGTATTTCACCGACGACTGATCGGTGGCTGCCGCGTCGGCGCGGCCGGAGTTCACTGCCTGATACATCAGATCAACGCTGTCATATTGATCAACCTTGGCCTTGGGCAGCGCCTGATGCACAAGCTCTTCGGCGTATACGTTCTGCAGCACCGCTACGGTAACGTCGTCACCGGCAGCTTTCAGGTCGTCGATTTCCTTGTATTTGCTGTTAGCCGGTAACAACAAACCGACACCTTCGCGGTAATACGGCAAGGTGAACGCCACTTGCTGTGCGCGGCTGGCGGTTACGGTGATGAACTGGCAACTCATGTCGACCTTGTCGGTCAGCAGATTCGGAATCCGCGCATCAGACGACTGCACCACGAATTCGACTTTGCTCGGGTCGTTGAACAGACCTTTGGCAACCATCCGTGCGATGTCGATATCAAAACCCTGCAATTGGCCATCCGCTCCCTGAAAGTGCCACGGCGCATTGGTACTGCCCGTGCCCACGATCAGTTTTCCACGGCTCAGCACGCTGTCCAGCTTGCTGTCTGCCGCTTGAGCGACACCCATGACGGAGGCCGAAGCCGCGAGAAACAAAACACACGCTTTAAATAAAGATGATGGGCGATGCATAGCAAGCACTCCAAGGTTATGATTGTTCCGCTATAACGGATATAAGTATGTAACAACGGAATAGACAGCAAGAAGTATGCCGCAGGTTGTGGGCGAAACCCCGTGAGAGATTGAAAAGTGTTTTGAATCAAACGGATGCGTATGAGCGTGAAGCAGGTGTTACGAAATGGACAGATGGATAAACGCTACCGTTGGCTACAGGTTGTGGGCGGTTGTGTGACATCTCGATGCATTACACGCCAAACGGAGCAACAGCATTGCGCAGAGCATCTGTAGTTTTTGGCAGTAGCTCTACCTGCTGGTCTCGTTTAACGTCAGCAGGCCTTCGATAGGCTTTGAAAAGGATATTTCAGTGAGCTCAAGAGCAGTCATCTCAGTATCAATACCGTGGTCTGTTGGTTTAATTGCTCGGTCGAAGTAGAAAATAACTTACCGGCTAAAACCTGTCGTTGAGCAGGTTTGTAGCCAGTGTGTTTGGCATAATGTTACTCACCCTTCACCCTTCACCCTTCACCCTCATCGTAGCGATGTTATTGATTAAGGAGTTTCCAGTATTTATGTCTTCTAAACGGAGCCCGGTACTTGCATTTATCATGTCGCTTGCAGTCGCTGGCTGGGGGCAGGTTTACGTCGGTAGAGTCACTCTGGCCCTGGTTATTGCAGGGATTATGTACGGCGGGATTTTGCTGGCTGGCCTTCTTGGTTTGATCGCGAGCCCAGCAGGAGTTTATGCATTCGCAGGGTTCGTTTTACTGATCAAGCTTAGTTCGGCATTTTTAGCTGCTAGCCAGGCTCGTAAAGCAAGCTGTAGCGGGAACTTTCCGAGAATGAGAACTCATGCTCTCTATGTGGCCGCGCTAATCATAGGTACTCTCACATTAATGTATCCATTGCGATCCAGTTTGCTTGGGTACAAGCTTTACTCCATTCCCTTTGGCTCGATGATTCCTGCACTGCAACTCGGGGACTACATTGTCACGGATACTAGATACGACACGCCAAACGTCGGAGACATTGTTGTCTATCGGTACAGAGGCACAAGTTCAGTTAAGCGAATTGCGGCGGTAGGTGGGGATACATTGTCTATCGTGGATGGTGAAGTACTGAACAATGAGCGTAATTTGGGGCTTTTTTTCGCGCCACCTGCTCGAGTGTCTATGGAATACTCGCTTACCCTCGCTCCGGTTAAAGTCAAACCGAACCATGTATATTTATTGGGTGATAATCGAGACTCCAGCACCGATAGCCGTTTTATTGGGCAGATTTCGACTGACGATATCAGCGGCAAGGTCACTGGAGTATGGCTGTCAAAAGAGCGGGCTAGGGTTGGTACGACCTTCGATTAATGCCTGAGGCTGCCACGGTAAAGTGGGGCACAGACAAGACAATATTGTTGCCTCTGGCCTGCTGCAATCTGAGAATCATCTAGCACGCACCCCACCTCACGTAGGTGGCGCAAAATTCAAGGCGCGACCATTGTCTTTGGTTCTAAGGGGACATTGATGGCATTCTGCGAACAATTAGGAACAGGCCACGATTCTGAAGTAACCAATTGTTCACTCTTGGTCAGTTTCTACTTGTCGGGATAGCCACTGAATGACCACAAGTGAACGCTATACGCATCACTCACCCCGCCGAGCATAAAGGCTACACATTTTTGGGTTGGGCGGTCCCATGCAAGTGATGCCGGTGGGCGTTACAATGGGGCCAGCGCCGATTTCCCTGATCGGGCACGCCCGGAGCTAGCTTCTCGATGTTCACCCTTGTCCACCTGGAAACATCGCCGCCTGAGTCCCTGAATTCGCAGGTGCTACAAATGGTGGTGGACTACTTCAGCGATATCAGCCCGGTGTCGTTGACGCCAAGCAATCCGCTCTATCAGTTGTACCAGTACGTGATTGGCTACGAGGTGCATATGTATCTGCAAGCCATGAGCAGTGCTGCGGATAGCGCCCCGAGATTGATCTTGGCTCTGGATAATGAAGACCCCTCGTTGGTGTTGGGTTTTGCCCTGTATTTGCCGAGCCAGGATGATGCCGAGGCTTGCACGCTGGCCTACATGGCAGTTCAGGCCAGCCACCGCCGACGTGGTATTGCCAAGGCCATGTTGCAGCAATTGCTTGAGCATCGTCCCCATGCGGAGCTGGCCTGCGTGGCGAGCAAGGTGCCAACCTTCGAAGCCATGGGGTTTCAGGTCGTGGCAGCGCAGGGGCCACACGTGGTGCTAAGCACTCGAAATTATCGTTCGGGTGGAATGGTGGCGGTGCAGGATCTGGCCCCGATTTTTCAGTCCAAGGAAGTGCGGCAGATTCACGCTTATCTAGTACAGCAGCATGGCAAGAAAGCCATGAGCGATGCCGAAAGCAAGCGCGACCGCCTGCTCGACCAGATGACCCATCAGGCTCAGGCATTGGTCAAAGAGCGCTTCCCTACGATTCACTGATGACAGTTCCGGCAACTACCTGCCGAAAGCCGCCTCCTGTATAAATTCGTGGTCTGCTCCCCCGGTTACCTTAGGAGAAAGCGATGCGCAAAATACCTCCATTGAACTCCGTGCGTGCATTTGAAGCAGTAGCGCGTCATCAGAGTTTTTCTGCTGCTGCCAACGAGCTTTCTGTGACGGTTGCGGCGGTCAGTCATCAAGTTCGGCAACTTGAAGACGGCTTGGGGCAAAAGCTCTTGGAGCGAGGCCGGACGGCAAGTCTCACACCGGCAGGCAAGGCGATTTATCCGTTGTTACGCGACGGCTTTGATCAGATTGCCCAAGCCTTTGCCTTACTCGTAGCGCCACAAGCCGGTGACGCGATTCAGGTGTCCACCACACGTGCATTTGCGGAGCGCTGGCTTATGCCGCGTCTGGCGAAGTTCAACGCGCTTTATCCCAACCTTGTGGTGTCTATTCATGCGTCGGAAAAGATCGTGGATGTGCGTGCCGGGACAGCAGACCTGGCTATTCGCTATGGGCCGGTCGACGCCGATGTGCGGGGCCCCGTGTTGTTTGTGGATAAGTACATCGCTGTAGCGCACAACAGCATCTGTCCTGCCGATCGAAATGCCCGGATTGACGATTTTCACAACCGTTCGCTGCTGGCGTTCAAATGGAAGAATCAGGCGCTGGATGTGCCGTTGTGGTCGGCTTGGCTGGCTCAAGTTGAACACGATACCTCGCGAGAGTTGCGCACCTCTTGGTACAGCGAGGAAACGCTGGCATTACACGCTGTCGAGCAGGGATTGGGCCCGTTGCTATGCAGCGACGTATTGGTTGACGATGGGTTGCGCTCTGGGCAGATGCGTAGAGTGGAAGGGCCGAGCTTGCCGGGCTTCACTTACCACCTGATCGAAGGCACAGGCTCTGCCCCACACAGCAGTCTTTCATTGTTTAGAGATTGGCTGCTGAGTGAGGCGGCCTCATTCAGGGAGAGCGCTCTGAATGAGGCGCAAGAGCCGAGCGGCGACACGGGCACTTACGCTGGCGAAAGCTGAGGTTTTTTCGCACCAGCCAGTTGCTTTACCAGGTTCGGGACGGTGTCGAAAGCATCTGCGATGGAGGCTTCATGTCGAGCGTCGCCAAACTCTTGATAATCGATGGAAATGGTATGGGTTTCATTCACCCCCAAGTAGTGCGCGCAAGTCTGGATATGAGTATCTAGGTGATTCATGGATTCGCGAATGCCTCCGGGGCCAAATCCGAATTCACCACGGGAAGACAGAGTGACCAGTTTCTTGCCATCCATAATCGGTTCCAGAGGGTAATCGCCACGGCCCAAATCAAAGCTGAATGTCTTGCCGATACGAATCACATTGTCGAACCAGGATTTGAGTTGAGCCGGCATGCCGTAGTTGTACATCGGAGTGCCGAGAACGATGACATCGGCGCGGTTCAGTTCCTCGATCAACTCATCGGAGAGGCGCAGCGCCTCGCGCTTTTCGGCAGTCATATGCGCTTGTGGCGTAAACACCGCTGCAATCCACTCCTCTGTTATGAATGGCGGTGGGTTGCGTCCAATGTCACGAACAATAACCTTTGTGTTGCCATCCTGTTCAACCCAAGCATCGACAAAAGCTTGCGAGAGTTTACGGCTTAGGGAGCGTTCGGATCGTACGCTGGCATCAATGTGCAAAAGAGTAGTCATGGGTTAGGTCCTGTTTAGTCTGAGATTGAATTACCTCAAGGCGTAAACAAGTTGGCCATAACTTTCGGCGGTCTGCCTATTGAGTTTTATTGGAGCTGAGTTAAATAAAACTCAACCGTTAAGTTTTATCTGTTTCGCTGGATTGAGACCCTTGTTGTTTCAAGTTTTTAGTGGTCTGACTGACGTTTATAGTTTGCCAGGTTGAGTAAAACTTAACGGACTGTATTTCATAAAGTGTTGTTTGATTTTTATAAGTTCTAGAACGCTGGCTCTTGATTGCCTTAGTGACGTTGAACTCTCTAAAAATAGAGACGGGCCCGGTGTTTCCAGGAAATTGACCTGGCATGGCGCGGGTTGGTAGGTGGGCGACGTTTGCAGCCAATCGGGGTTTTGTAGGGGTTATAGGATTTTTCATAGCTAGGACAACCAATTTAACAGCCCTGTCTTAGCCGCTTTGCAGAGGACACAAGCCATGACCCTGAACGCTTTGTCATTCAATGCTGTTGCACCTGAGGCCGCAGCTGTCGACTTTATTGCTGCGATGGGCAAGTGCGTCAGCGGCGTCACGGTTGTGACAACTGACGGACCCGGCGGACGTTTTGGTTTAACGGTGAGCGCCATGAGCTCGGTTTCTGCAGAGCCTCCGCTGTTATTGGTGTGCATCAATCGCAATAATCTGGCCTGCTCAGCAATTGATCGTAACGGCTGTTTTGCAGTTAACGTGCTGACAGGCGCGCAGCAACAAATCGCCCAAGTGTTTGCCGGTCAATTGCCTGTTGCTGGAGGCGATCGCTTTGCCTGCGCAAGCTGGATGGAGCAACACACTGGTGCTCCCGTTCTGGGTCAGGCTCTAGCCAGTTTTGACTGCTACCTCGAGCAGCAGATCAACCTCGGCAGCCATGCTGTATTTGTCGGGCGTGTGGCGCAGGCTCAATCTGCCGAAGGCAGTGCTTTGGCCTACTCGCAGCGTATTTTTGGCACCTTGAATGCGGATGCCAATGCCAAGTGAGAGCTGATTAATCATTACCCATAAATAGCCCCGCAGTGGCGGGGCTTGGTAATGAACTTGGCCGTTACGCATCGATGCAACGGCGTTCAATCGCAGGTGACGGCTCTAGTTTTGGGTCACGTACTTAAGCAGTTCAACCACTTGTTCCGGGGTTTGTGCCCAGGCCATTGCGGCGGCGTCGACTTCTTTCAGTGGGTGAATGATGTCGTCAGCGTGCAGAGTTATATAGGGTTTGCCCAGTGCGGCGCAGAAGCCTGCATCAAAGGCTGCATTCCATTGTTTGTATTTGTCGCCAAAACGGATGATCGCCACGTCGCACTGCTCAAGCAATGTCTTGGTGCGGATCGCGTTGACCTTGGATGATTTGTGGTCGCGCCAAAAGCTTTCAGCTTCAGCGCCGAGTACATCACCCGCAGCGTCGCTGCTTTCATGGTCGGTATTGGCCGAGGTGAATTTAATGTCGAGCTGTGCTTGGGCGGCGCCGTTGATGATGCGCTCACGCCAGTCGGTATGAATCTCGCCGGATAAGTAGATAGTCCAAGTCATCAGAACCTCAATGCTTTGTTAAAGACGACCACTATACCAAGCATGGCGCGCCGATGACGGCGCGCCAGTTGGATCAGCGTGCAGGATTGAAGGTCAGTGTGCTGCGGGTATGCGCTGCAACATCGCTGTCGCTCAGGTGCATGGGCAGGTAAACGCCTTGCATATAGCGCTCGGCTTGGTCGCTGTAATGGCTGTCGAAAGGTGTACCGCTTTGCCCAACCGGGTTGATGCCCAGCGCAGTGCTGGCATCGGCCAGGTCGACCAAGCGTCGGGTTGACGGCCCATAAACCACTGACCATGGTGCCGGGCTTACACGGTGTGACAGGTTGTTCGGCGTTTCATGGCCGCCTGGCGCTGCAAATGGGCCGACATTGAAGATGCGATCCAGAGGCTTTTTCTGGCCCAGTAGGTGGTTGTGAGTCAGGGTATGTGCAGTGCCCCATTGCCAGTTTTTCGGGTCGTCGCCCAAGGTTTGCTTGAGGTGGGCAATACTCGCTTGCCAAGCCACTTTGACTGTTTGCGCACGGTCTTCGACGGCCTCGGTGCTGCGGTTATCCCACCACGGTGAGTTAGCGTCAGCAGTCAGGCGGGGCAGCGCCACATCCAGTACGCGGGTGGTGAGCAAGTTGTCGAAAAATGCACCTTGCAACTCATCGCTCATCGCTTGCTTGGTTAATTCATATACAAGCTGGTTGAACAAAGTTGGCGCGGTTGCGTCGACTGTGTGGTCGCCGTTCCAAGTTACCAATTGTTCAAGCAGTGCACGTTCCTGGTCGTCAGTGGCTGCATTGCGCAGATCATCGATGATCGGGGCCAGCAAGCGTGGTGCGTAGCCTGTACCGGGGTCAAGTTGCAGTGCCTGGCTATTTTCCAGATCCCACTTCACCGAGTTGTCCGCTAAGCGTTGATTTAAACGCTGACCGCGATCCGGCAAGTTGTAGTAACCGGGGATTTCTATACCTGTGGGGGAAACGGTCTGAAAGTTAGCGGAGATGATATAGCCACGCTGCGGGTTTTCTTCCTGCGGGTTATCGCTGAATGGGTAATAGCCGAGCTTGTCAGCCTCTTCCGTGGAGCCATCGAGAATAAAGCTCGGGTTGACGCCAGCAGGGCGACGCGGCAGTTTGGCCGCCGCCCACCAGCCGATATCCCCTTTGGCGTTGGCCCAGATCACGTTAAGGCCCGGTGATTCGATTTTCTCTGATGCTGTGCGTGCTTTCTCAAGCGTGTCGGCGCGGTTGAGCTGGTAAAAGCCTTCGAGAATCGGGTTGTCGGTTTCCAGAAACGCCCACCACATGGCGATAGGTGTTTTGCCTGCGGACTCGCCCAATGCGTCGTTGATGATGGGGCCATGCGGGGAGCGGCGCAGGGTCAGAGTGACCGGCTCGGCATCTTTGACCGCAATGGTTTCGGTGCGGCTTTGTAGGTCTGTCCACTGGCCCTGGTACCAAACCTGATTAGGGTTTTGCGGGTTAACTTTTTCGGCGATCAGGTCGAGGTCGTCGTTCTGGAACATGGTGATGCTCCAGGCGAAATCCTTGTTGTGGCCCAAGGATGCAACCGGGTTGAGCGCCTGATGGTGGCCGTATAAGTCAAAACCGGGGTAGCTCAACTGCGCTTCGTACCACACCGCGGGTACTGAGAAGCGAATATGCGGGTCGCCCGCCAGCAAGGGTTTACCGCTGGCCGTGCGGCTGCCCGATACCGCCCACGCGTTGCTGCCTTCAAATTGTGGCAAACCCGCTTCGGCGAGCGCTTCATGGCTTAGGCGGGCGATGCTGTTGAGGTCTTTCCAATCATTACTCGCCAGCGGTTGTTGCATAACACCTTGCGGGTGCCAATCGAGATCGAACACCTTGAGGTAGTCGGCACCCAGTTGGTCACGCACATAGCTCAGCACGGGTTCTGTGCGAAACGCGGCAGCGAAGCTGTAAGCCATGTAACCGGCAACGCTGATAGTGTCGGCCACAGTGAATGGGCGTTTGTTAATGCCCAGCACATCAAATTCAACCGGCGCCGGATGGTTGTCCTGATACTGGTTGACGCCATCGAGATACGTTTGCAGCGCTTTGTATGATGCGCTGCTCTGATCCATCGTCTGCACGTATTCATCGGCGTGTTTGCGGATTTCCAGGGTGCGGAACAGACGGTCGGTTTCAACCAGTTTGCTGCCTAACACCTCTGCCAGCTCTCCGCGCGCCAGGCGGCGCATCAACTCCATCTGAAATAACCGGTCTTGGGCATGAACAAAGCCCAGTGCGCGGTACATGTCAGTTTCGTTTTCAGCCTTGATATGCGGCACGCCGCGCTCGTCGTAACGCACGCTGACGGGGGCTTTGAGGTGTTGCAGGGCAACGTCCCCCGTGCGCTGGGGTTGTTTGCTGGTGTAATACCAACCTCCGCCGGCAGCGGCTAGAGCAACAATGACGGCCAGTACAGAGAGCGAGCGCTTCATTCAATCATCCTTATTATTGTCTTGCGGTTCAGACCGCACTTTATGCCTCTATTGTGCGGACTAGGCAGGTCCACGGCATTGACCAAATACGTAATTGCTGAAATTATTTGGTCAATTAATCGTCGTTTATCCACAAGGCGCATATGACTGTTGAACAGCAGCTGCCAGCCGCCATCAGCCTGACTCATTCGGCGACTATGCGCCGTCTGTTATATGAGGGTTTGAGCAGCCTTGGCTTCGACCCGACCGATACTTATCGACGCGCCTATGACGGTGCGCGCCTAGCGCCGCCTTTATTCGATAGCCGCCATGAACATGATCACGCGCCGCGTTTTTGGCAGGCGCTGGAGCAGTTAACCGGCGATGTGGATATCGGTCTGCATTTGGGCGAGGTGATGAAACCGCGACCGATGGATGTGGTGGGCTACTTGCTATTGGCCAGTCGCGATTTGCGTCAGGCGTTGGAAAGCTTTGTGCGTTTTCAGCACATTCTCTCGGGCGGATTTGCTGCGCGGCTTGAAGAGCAGCGCGATAGTGTTCGGCTGATTATCGACCTCAACTATCGAGGTGTCGGCTCGCTGCGTCAGCAAATTGAGTGCTTGGCGCTTCTTTGGCAAAAGCAGTTGAGTAGCGTGACCGATGATGAATTCAGTCTTAGCGGGGTTGAGTTTCGTCATCCACAGCCGCGCATTATCAGTGAGCATCGGCGTCTGTTTGGCATTACTCCGCGCTTCGGGCAGCGCCACGACGCGTTGATATTTCCTCAGGCAATGCTTGCACGGCCTTCGCGTAGCGCTAATGCGCGCCTGTTCGAGTTGCTGAGCAAGCAGGCGACGATAGAACTGGCAGAGTTGAGCGAGAACTTGTTACTCGACCGTGTGCGCAACTGGCTGGAAACCAATCTAGGACGGCAGTTGTGTGGTCTGCAGCCATGCGCTTCGGCGTTGAATCTCAAACCGACGGCGTTGCAGCGGGATTTGGCGGCGCAGGGCAGTAGTTTTCGTCAGCTCCACGATGAGGTGCGCAGGCGGCGTGCGCTGGCGCTGCTTGAGCAAGGCATGGCCACGCGTGATGTTGCGCGTGCGTGCGGCTTTGCCGAGTTATCACCTTTCTACCGAGCGTTCAGGCGCTGGCAGGGTGGGACGCCCAAACATAAAGGTTTGCGCTGAGCGTATCGCTGACTGGCGCACCGCTATTTATTTAGCGGTCGCGGTCCAGTCACAGAAACAGCCAACCGCCATGTTATTGCTGGCGCTGACTGAGCGTCCATCAGCCAGAGCATCAAGAATTGGCTCAATAAAGCTATTGCTGGAATTGCAGGTCAGTCCCGAGCTGTAAGGGCCAAAGTAGGCGAGTTTGCCGGTTCGGTCCCAAATCGCTACCGCCGGGCTTGCGGGGAGCTTTTCGTTGCCCGGCAGTTGCGGCAAGGGCTTTAATGCGCTGAGTGTTTCCGGCAAATTACCGTTGGTTCCGGGTTTTTGCACCGCGTAAAACTCAACGCCTTGCGGCGCGAAATGTTCGACCAACTCGGCCAAATGCTGTTGATTGCCGACATTGCACGGGCATGCTGGGTCCCAGAAGTGCACCAGGCGAATAGGGCCCGGACCTGCGATAGCAGCGGGCAAGCGTATATCTGCACCCGTGAAAATGGCTGTGCGCTCGCTGAATGCACGCAGGTAGCGTGCCTCAAACCACAAGAACGCCGACAATAGTGCGATCATCACTGCAACGGCGGCGATACTGACGATGATGGTTTTACGGCGAGCTGCTGGCATGGGGGCTGTGCTTTCTAATGGTCGTATAGCTTGCCACGATGCGCCCGGCAGCAAAATATCCGCAGCGTAACCAGTGACGTGAAATAATTGCGCCACACGCCTACTTATCATGGAAAGCCCAATGCCAGAGCGTTTCAACCCTGACAGCGTGGTCGCTGGTCTGCGACCCATAGCCGCAGCCGCCATGAGTCTGCCGCAGGAGCAAGCGTATCGATCGTTCTATGGGCTCGACAAGCTAGCGGCGCAGCAGGTGCGGCTCGGTTTCTTTGATGCTGCCGGTTATCGCATTGCCGTTCAGGCCTGGTGGCCGCAAGCACCCAAGGCAACGCTGGTGTTGCTGCATGGTTATTACGATCACACGGCGCTGTATTGCCACGTGATTGAGTGGGCACTGAGTGAAGGTTTCGCGGTACTGGCATTTGATCTGCCGGGGCATGGCCTGTCGAGCGGAGCGCGTGCCAGCATTGGTGCCTTTGCTGAGTACCAAGTCGTGCTCAAGGCTGCTTTGACGCAGGCTGCTCAGCTTGATTTGCCGCAGCCCTGGCATCTGTTCGGCCAGAGTACCGGCGGCGCAATCGTTATCGACTACTTGTTGACGGGCAATCCTGGTGCCGAAATCGGCCAGGCGATTCTGTTTTCACCCTTGGTGCGGCCTCGGGCCTGGGGCTGGTCGAAGTTGAGTTATCGCGCGCTCAAGCCGTTTGTGCGCAAGATTTCACGACGTTTCACCGAAAACTCGCACGATGCAGATTTTATCGACTTTCTGCATCACCGTGACCCACTGCAACCGCAGTGTTTACCCACCGCCTGGGTTGGCGCGCTAATCCGCTGGGTGCCGGATATCGAGGCGACAGTGCGCAGTCCGCGAAGCCCGCTGATTGTTCAAGGTGAGGGTGATATGACTGTCGATTGGCAGCACAACCTGGCGATGTTGGACGCTAAGTTCAGCGCGCCGAAAGTTCTGCTTTTGCCCGAAGCGCGTCACCACATGGCCAATGAGGCGCAGTCCTACCGAGACCAGTACTTTGCGTTTCTGACCGAGCAATTGCACAAGTAGCAGAACTGCAAGACGCCACTGGCACGTCTTGCGGTTAGCCGGGAGCAGGCGGCGTGTTAAATACCTTGCGGGGCAGGAGCGAGATCCGCTGTATTTTGGCCGACAGCTAAACCTGCCCGCATCGCTGCCAGTGCCGCTTGGTAATAGGTTTTACCGGCATCCGACTGAGCGAAGCTTACGAACTCCTCGAGCTCAGCATCGCTCAGGTCGCGATAAACAAACAGCAAGGTGTTATCCAGCTCTGCGCCGATCTGACTCATCAAGTTCTGTCGTTGTGAGCTGAGTAGCGCTTGCGCCGCGCCGCCGCCGAGCAGGCCTGGAAGCATCTGACTGAGGCTGTCTGCCGCTACCCCAGCCAGCGCCAGGCTAACTTCCGCACCCGCTTCCTTGGCTGGCAAGGCTTGCGCCAGGTGACCAATCAGCAAACGACGGGTGTCAGAAGCCTCTACTTGTGGCAGACCATTGGCGTAACGCGCGAGTTGCTCCTTGTTGGTCGCGTGGGTTTCTGCTGCGACTATTTTCTTGCCCAGTGGCGAATTGAAGAAGGTCACTGCTGGCGCTGGGTCTGCCAAGTTGTCTTGCAAGGCTTTTTGCGCACGCTGATCCATGGCTTGTGGGGCAAACCGTTTGTTGCTGTTGTCGACCAATGCCTGGTAAACCGCAGGCGGCAGTGTGCTGCGATAACGCGCTTGAGCAGCGCTCAGGGCATCGTTGAAGTGCGCGCGTTGTTCAGGCCAACCCGCAACCTGATAAAGCTCGATTGAAGAAGCTGCCAGGCTTGGCAGGCTAATAAGCGTAAAAAGTGCAACACATAGGGCGCGCATAAAGACTCCTGTCTGGCGTGCGGCTATTTTCATTGGCCAGTCGATGCTTGTCGAGAAGCAGAAGCGGCGCTGATAGAATATCTGCATGTCTGAATATCCGTCCCCAGAGCAGCTTTCGAGCATAGTCGACGACCTGGCCGAGCAAGGCTGGTCACTCCAGCCTGATTTTCTCACACAGGCTCTGACCCTCGAACTAGCAGAAGAGTGCCGCAAACGTGCAGCGCAAGGTACATTGCTGCCTGCGAGTATAGGCCGTGGCCAACGCCAAGCGGTTCAGGAAGGCATCCGTGGTGACCGTATTCAATGGTTAGAGCCGGGGCAATCTCACGCGTGCGACCAGTACTTAGCGAAACTCGAGTCGCTGCGCCAGGCGATCAATCAAGGCCTGTATCTGGGCCTTGAGGATTATGAGAGCCATTTTGCCCTGTACCCACCGGGGGCATTCTACAAAAAGCATGTAGACCGCTTTCGTGACGATGATCGGCGGGCTGTTTCAGTGGTGTTGTACCTCAACCAGCAGTGGCAAGCAGAGCAGGGCGGCGAGTTGCGATTGCATCTACCTGATGGACAGGTGTGTGATGTGCAGCCGCAAGCCGGGGTGCTGGTGATCTTTCTCTCTGCCGGTATGCCTCACGAGGTTTTACCCGCTCAGCGCGAGCGGTTGTCGTTAACCGGTTGGTTTCGTCGGCGTGGCAGCTCGTCTCTTTAGGGCAAGCGGCTTGCGATACATCAATGCTGGAGGTCAGCCATGCACAAAATCCTAGTCAGTCGTTGTTTGTTGGGCCATCGGGTGCGCTATGACGGCGGTGCGCATGGGCCTTATGACGTTCTGGCGCGCTGGCAGGCTGAAGGCCGTGTTGTTGCCCTGTGTCCAGAGGTTGCGGGTGGCTTGCCGACGCCGCGCCCGGCTGCAGAAATTCCCAGTGGCCAAGGTGGACAAGTGCTCGACGGCTTGTTGCCGGTGATCAGTGTTGACGGCCAAGACTTCACCGCTCAATTCGTTTCAGGTGCCGAGCAGGCACTGGCTTTGGTAAAGCAGCACGGTATTCGAATGGCGCTGCTAAAAGCGCGCAGCCCGTCGTGCGGAAATATTGAGAATTATGATGGTAGCTTTAGCGGTACCAAGGTCGCCGGTGAAGGTGTGACGGCCGCTCAGCTACGGCGTGCGGGAGTTACAGTGTTTAACGAAGAACAGTTAGGCGCGGCAATGCAGATGCTTGCTGAGCTTGAACTAAACTAGAGCTGCTGTTTGCAGGGAACAAACCTGTCTCAAGCAGCGTCAATCGCATGAATCAATCCACAAGGTGTTCATGATGAATAAGTTACTGCCTGCTTTCGCTCTAAGTGCTGCCATGCTCGGGGCCAGTTTCGCAGCTATCGCTGAAGTGCCACGTACAGCCGCTCCGGAAAATGCCTCGGTGTATATTATTGAGCCGAAGGATGGTGCCACGGTCGATAAAACCTTCACCGTACGTTTTGGTTTGAAAGGCATGGGTGTGGCTCCAGCCGGTGTTGATGCGCCAGAAACCGGCCATCATCATTTGTTGATTGACCTCGATAAGCTGCCCGCAATGAATGCACCGCTACCGGCTACCGAAAACCTGGTTCACTTTGGTAAAGGCCAAACCGAAACCGAGCTGACCCTCGCACCGGGCAAGCACACCTTGCAATTGCTGGTGGGCGATAAAAACCACGTGCCACTGGATCCACCAGTGCTGTCGGAAAAGATCACCGTTACGGTTAAGTAGATTGCCCGGATTGCAATCCGCGCAGTAAGCCATAAAAAGGGAGGCCGAGGCCTCCCTTTTTAGTGCGCTTTAGCGCGTTCTTAGAACAGAACGCGGCTGCGGATCGTGCCGTTTACGTGCTGCAGTTTTTCCAATGCGAGATCGGAATAATCTGCGTCGACGTCGATGACCACGTAACCAACCTTCTCATTGGTCTGCAGGAACTGACCGGAGATGTTGATGCCGTTTTCGGCGAATACGCGGTTGATTTCGCTCATCACACCCGGAATGTTCTCGTGGATGTGCAGCAAACGGTGCTTGCCTGGATGTGAAGGCAAGGCCACTTCTGGGAAGTTGACCGACGAAACCGAGGTGCCGTTGTCGCTGTACTTAACCAGCTTCTCAGCCACTTCCAGACCAATGTTGGCTTGCGCTTCGGCGGTCGAACCACCGATGTGCGGCGTCAGGATCACGCGATCCAGACCGCGTAGCGGGCTTTCGAACTCTTCAGTATTCGAGCGTGGCTCAACCGGGAACACGTCGATGGCAGCGCCAATCAAGCGTTCTTCCTTGATTGCTGTCGCCAAGTGATCCAGCTCAACCACCGTGCCGCGTGCTGCGTTGATCAAGATGCCGCCGTGCTTGATTGCGCGGATTTCTTCTTCGCCAATCATCCACTGCGTTGATGGCAACTCAGGAACATGCAGCGAGATGATGTCGCACATGCCCAGCAAGTCATGCAGCTTGCCAATTTGGGTTGCATTACCCAACGGCAGCTTGGTCACTACGTCGTAGAAGAACACTTGCATGCCCAGTGCTTCTGCAAGCACCGACAGCTGTGTACCAATCGAACCGTAGCCGACGATACCCAGTTTCTTGCCACGGATTTCAAACGAGTTGGCTGCACTTTTGATCCAGCCGCCACGGTGGCAAGAGGCGTTCTTCTCTGGAATACCGCGCAGCAACAGAATTGCTTGCGCCAACACCAACTCGGCAACCGAGCGGGTGTTCGAGAACGGTGCGTTGAACACGGCGATACCGCGTTCACGCGCAGCGTCGAGATCAACCTGGTTGGTACCGATGCAGAAACAGCCGACTGCAACCAGTTTGTTTGCGCAATCAAACACATCTGCGGTCAGTTGGGTGCGTGAGCGGATGCCGATAAAATGGGCCTCGGCGATCTTTTCCTTCAGTTCGGCTTCAGGCAACGAGCCGGTGAGGTACTCGATATTGCTGTAGCCGGCAGCCTTCAGAGTGTCCACGGCATTTTGGTGGACGCCTTCGAGAAGAAGGAACTTGATCTTGCTCTTGTCGAGAGAGGTCTTGCTCATCGGAGTACCTGTTGTCCCACAATAGAGTGTCAGGAAAATTCTCAGCAGTGACTGCTGATAGGCCCGCAGGTTAGTGCTGGGCACTGGTTAACGGGGTGCGTATGCTAGCATACGTACCCCGCGAAACACCTACCTTGGCAGATGAAGCGTGCTCAGGGTGACCATGAATCGTTTGAGAGTTCTGTAGATGACCAGTCCTGTCCTAATTGATGAGTTGAAATCCTTAGTTGAAGCCGGAAAAGTCCTGACGGACGCCGATTCCCTTGAAGCGTTTGGCAAGGACTGGACCAAGCATTTTGCCCCGGCGCCACTGGCTATCGTCTTTCCCAAGAGTATCGAACAGGTGCAGGCCATCGTCCGTTGGGCGAACCAGAACAACGTTGCGTTGGTGCCATCTGGCGGCCGCACCGGTTTATCTGCTGCTGCCGTCGCAGCCAATGGCGAAGTTGTGGTTTCGTTTGACTACATGAATCAAATTCTGGGGTTCAACCAATTTGACCGCACCGTGGTCTGTCAGCCAGGCGTTGTCACCGAACAACTGCAGAACTTCGCAGAAGAGCAGGGTTTGTACTATCCAGTCGACTTCGCCTCTGCCGGATCGAGCCAGATTGGCGGCAATATCGGCACCAATGCCGGTGGTATCAAGGTTATTCGCTACGGCATGACCCGCAACTGGGTCGCAGGACTCAAGGTTGTGACCGGCACCGGCGAATTGCTTGAGCTGAACAAAGACCTGATCAAAAACGCCACGGGTTACGACCTGCGCCAGCTGTTTATCGGTGCCGAAGGTACGCTGGGCTTTGTTGTCGAAGCGACCATGCGTCTTGACCGCGCCCCGCAGAACCTGACTGCGATGGTGCTTGGTGCGGCTGATTTTGATTCGATAATGCCGGTGCTGCACGCTTTCCAGAACAAGCTCGACCTGACCGCGTTTGAATTCTTTTCGGATAAAGCCCTGGCCAAAGTCATGGCGCGCGGTGATGTGCCGGCAGCCTTTGAAACCGATTGCCCGTTCTATGCGTTGCTCGAATTTGAAGCCAGCACCGAAGAAGTTGCCAATGCCGCGCTTGAGACGTTCGAGCATTGCGTTGAGCAAGGCTGGGTGCTCGATGGGGTGATGAGCCAGAGTGAGCAGCAACTGCAGAACCTGTGGAAGCTACGCGAATATATCTCCGAGACTATTTCCCACTGGACGCCATACAAAAACGATATTTCGGTGACTGTCTCGAAAGTCCCGGCGTTTTTGCATGATATCGATGAAATCGTCGGTGAACATTACCCTGACTTTGAAATCGTCTGGTTCGGCCACATCGGTGACGGCAACCTGCACTTGAACATCCTCAAGCCGGAGAATTTGACTAAAGACGAATTTTTCGCCAAGTGCGCAACTGTTAATAAGTGGGTGTTCGAGATCGTGCAGAAGTACAACGGCTCGATTTCCGCTGAGCACGGCGTCGGTATGACCAAGCGTGACTATTTGGGATACAGCCGTTCCGAAGCTGAAATTGCTTACATGAAAGCCATCAAAGCGGTGTTTGACCCGAATGGCATCATGAATCCCGGTAAGATTTTCGCCTGAGTGACTGTTTAGCCAACGCTGAACAGCGCTCACTATTGCCAGGTGCTGTTGGTCAGCATTGCTTGCAACAGACTCGCTGGACTGTATTGCCTTTTAAGGAGTGTTCATGAGCTACCAGCATCAATATATCGACGGCACCACTATTCATTTTCCAATGGGTAAGGTGGTGTGTATCGGCCGTAACTACGCCGAGCATGCCAAAGAGCTGAATAACCCCGTTCCCACCGAGCCGCTGCTGTTTATCAAGCCGGGCAGTTGCGTGGTGCCACTCAACAGTGGCTTCAACATTCCGGATGACCGTGGTGCGGTGCACTACGAAGCCGAGATTGCAGTGTTAATTGGCAAGCCGCTGTCACGTTCGCCGAACAGCGAAGAAGTACGTGATGCTATTTCAGGCTTCGCTCCGGCTTTGGACCTGACCCTGCGTGAAGTGCAGGCCAAACTCAAAGAAAAGGGCTATCCGTGGGAAATCGCCAAGTCATTTGATGGCGCCTGCGTATTAGCACCTTTTGTCAGCGGCGATGCGATTACTGATCTGACCGACATTGGGATTCGCTTGAGCATCAATGGCGAAGTCTGCCAAGACGGCAACAGCAGCGACATGCTCAATCCGATCGTGCCAATGATCCAGAACATGGCCGGTCACTTTAATCTGCAACCTGGCGATGTCATCCTCACCGGAACTCCTGTCGGCGTAGGCCCTCTGAATAAGGGCGATGACCTGCAGCTTGAACTGGTTGGCCTGAGCAGTTTTAACAGCCAAGTCCTCTAATGCTTGGCCCTGAACACCTTTCTTAATATGTGCAGGGATGCGCGTTGAGCGGTATTTGAACTTTAGGATACGCCTAGATTGAGCGGTATCGTTTTTATTGAGTAATTGCGGTGCCCCAAAGCTCAAAGATGTTCAGCACTGTCTGTCGCAGCCTGCTGTTTTTAATGCTTGTGGTGTTTGTCAGTGTGGGGCTCTATCAACGCTGGGATGAACGAGCGTTGTTCTATATCAAAGAGCTGCAAGCCAATGCCGAGGTGCAAGCGTCGAGCATTTGGTTACCCAGCTATCGCGTAACCCTATCCGATAAAGCGATTGATGGGCTTGAAGAGGGCGAGGTTTCCGGCCTGACTTACCGGCCCAGTAGCAACACCTTATTTACCATATTGGGTAAGCATACCGAGTTGGTGGAGTTGTCGCTGACAGGTGATGTGCTGCGGCGTATCCCGGTGACAGGGCTTGAAAACCCGGAAGGTGTCGAAGTGCTTTCTGGTGACTTGATGGCAATTGTCGATGAGCGTCAGCGTACGCTAACGATTTTCTCATTAACGGCAAGCACCACCCAGGTTGATGCTCGGCAGCAGATTCAGGTTGACTTGGGATTCCCTGATGCCGGTAACAAAGGCTTCGAAGGGTTGGGTTGGGACAGTCGTCAACAACGTTTGCTGCTCGCTAAAGAGCGAGACCCCCGTGGCCTTTTCAGCATGCCACTGCCGAGTAAAAGCGGTCCTGCGCAGGGCATGCAAGAACTGAACATTGATGATGTTTTTGTCCGCGATATTTCTTCGGTGAGTTTTGATCCGCGTACCGGACATTCGTTGATGCTGTCTGACGAATCGCGCGTGTTGGTTGAGCTGGATGCCAACTTCAGGCCGCGTAGTTTTATTAGTTTTGCCACCGGGCTCAATGGCTTGGGTTGGGGGATCAAGCAACCCGAGGGTGTGGCTATTGGTGCTGATGGCGACATTTATGTAATCAGTGAGCCCAATCTGTTTTATGTGCTGAGTAAGTCTGATGCTGGCGACGATTAATTTAAGGAACCTCTGAAAAACTACTGCGCTAGATATTACTGTGTTAAAAAACTGCTCAAAATACTCATTTAGGCCAACTAAAGTCGAGCGCGACCCCGGTCGCTTTTTCGCACTTTTTTGCCTTGTACTATCGTCGCTCGCTACCTTTTTCAGAGGCTCCTTAAGTTTGGCTTAAGCCAAAATTCAGCAAGGCTTCAGCTACGCTGGTTAATCTGACCCTGTCATTCACTGATTAGAGATTCAGACTATGAAACGCACTACTCTTGCACTGCTTATTGCACCCCTGTTTTCCACTGCCGTTATGGCTCAGAGCTACAACGGTCCTAGCGCCAATGTTCAAGTGACCACCGTCGCCGAAGCAGTGAAGGCTGCTGATGACACTCAGGTTGTGTTGCAAGGTCAGATTGTCGAACGTCTGCGTGGCGAGCACTACACCTTTAAAGATTCGACCGGCACTGTCGAAGTTGAAATCGACGATGAAGACTGGCCAAGCCAAAGCGTTGACGACAAAGCCACCGTCAAGCTAGTCGGTGAAGTTGATCAGGGTCGTAGCGGCGTTGAAATTGAAGTCGACCGCGTCGAACTGGTTAAGTAAGCCAAGCTAGTTTTTTGTGATTGGCGTTCCGGGTGTACTTGATTAAGTGCACTCGGAGTCAGCCTGAAAGTAGATGTACGCTGCTGCAAGAGAAATTTGGGCGGCGTTTTTGATGTGCAATTTCTGAGAAACACAAACATGCGTTCCTTTTTCTCGGTTAAACGTGTGTTGCTGACCTTATTGGTACTGATGGTGATATTGCTGGCGGTAGCCGCCCAGCAGTTTCGCTTGTTTGAACGGATTTGGTTTAACGCGACATCTGCCAGCAGTAGTCAAACGGATGCAATCTGGTTGTCGGATTATCGAGTCAGTCTTGAGGCCAAGGTTATTGAGGGTCTGGAAGACGATATCTCAGCCCTGACTTTCGATCCTGATAGACGCACCTTGTTCACCGTCACCAATACGCAACCCCAGTTGATTGAGCTATCGCTTGATGGACGGGTTCTGCGACGCATTGATTTAGTCGGTTTTGGTGATGCCGAGGCGGTTGAATACATTCGCCCTAATGTGTTCGTTATCACCGATGAGCGCCGCCAACGGCTGTTGCGGGTAGAAATTGATGACAACACTAAGCAGATCAACGCTGATCAAACCAAGCAGTTTTCGCTCAGTGTTGGGGGCAGTGGTAATAAAGGTTTCGAAGGTTTGGCGTATGACTCGGTTGGCAAGCGTTTGTATGTTGCCAAAGAGCGTGACCCCGTGCGGATTCTTGAAATAACCGGCTTTGCCGAGACCAATGCCGAGGAAAAGTATTCAGTGCATGTGGCTGATAACATCAAGCGCGACAAGGGTTTGTTTGTGCGTGACTTGTCCAGCCTGCAGTTCGACGAGAGAACGGGCCATCTGTTGGCGCTCTCTGATGAGTCCAGCCTGGTTATTGAGCTCGACGCCGATGGTAAGCCGATCAGTACTTTATCGTTGCTGCGCCGCCAGCATGGCTTGAAGGCGTCGGTGCCACAGGCCGAAGGTGTCGCAATGGATGATAACGGCGTGCTGTATTTGATCAGTGAGCCTAATCTGTTCTATGTCTTCGAGAAAAAAACAAACTAGGGCAGTTCAACAATCCTAGAAGTCACAACCATCCCAGAATTCACAACAACCCCAGAAGTCATAAAAAAGCCGGTGCTCAAACAGAGCTACCGGCTTTTTATTGTTGGGCATTGCTTACAGAGTTTTAGCTCTCGTCGTTGAGCACAGCTATGGGCGCATTCTTTTGCACCGATTCAACACCGCCTTTACAGCTCGCGGCAGTGCTGTACATCTGGCTTTGGCCGACGACTTGGCCGTTGGTCGATTTGAGCACGAAGTAGTGCTTATCATTGCTAGATGTTTTGATCTCGAAAGCACCTTCGCGCGCCGAGTTCTTTCTGACTGACTCAATGCCATTGAGTGCCGAATCCTTGGCTTTATACATTTCGCTGGTGAGAATAATCTCACCGTTACCTGCTGACAGATTGAAGTGAAACTGACCGTCTTTAGCTTTTTTCAGATGAAATTTGCTGGCCATTGCGACCTCCTTGGTCGGGGTAGAGACAATTCGAGTCTAGCTTGTCTCTGCCATCCGGCCAGCTCAGGAACCTCTAAAAAACTACTGCGCTAGATATTACTGCGTTAAAAACGCTCACAGCCTTTAGGCTGAACGCACTTTAGTGCGGCTCCGAAGGGGTGAGCAACGCGAATCAAATGCTCATTTACAACACGTAAAGTCGAGCGCGACCCCGGTCGCTTTTTCGCATTTTTTGACTCGCTGGCGCTCGCCCTTCGGGCCAGCCTTTGGCTGTTACTCCCGTTGGTAGTTGCGCCTTGTACTACCGTCGCTCGCTACCTTTTTCAAAGGTTCCGTAAGTTCACTTATCGAGTCAGACGCTTGACCCCTTCGCTGGTTCCCAGCAGTAATAAGTCGGCGCCGCGCGCGGCGAACAAGCCATTGGTGACAACGCCGACGATCGCGTTGATTTGAGCCTCCAGTTCGCTTGGGTTAACGATCTGCATATTGAATACATCAAGAATTACGTTGCCGTTATCCGTGACTACGCCTTCGCGATACACCGGGTCACCGCCGAGCTTGACCAGCTCACGGGCGACATGACTGCGCGCCATCGGAATGACTTCGACCGGCAGTGGAAATGCGCCAAGCACCGGGACCAGCTTGCTGGCATCGGCGATACAGATAAACGTCTTGGCCACAGCCGCAACAATTTTCTCGCGAGTCAGTGCTGCGCCGCCGCCTTTGATCAAGTTCAAACGCTCATCGCTTTCATCGGCGCCGTCGACGTAAAACTCCAGGTCGCTGACAGTGTTTAGCTCGTACACCGGGATGCCGTGACCTTTGAGGCGGGCTGCGGTGGCTTCGGAGCTGGCAACTGCACCATCGAATTCCATTTTGTGCTTGGCCAGTGCATCAATAAAGCAGTTGGCGGTAGAGCCCGTGCCCACGCCAACAACGCTCTTGGCGTCCAGCTTGGGAAGGATATGGTCGACAGCAGCCTGCGCCACAGCTTGCTTGAGTTGGTCCTGAGTCATCACGGTTCAAAGCCTGAGTTGAAGATTGAATAGGCACTGATTATAGCGGTATGTGCGGCAAAACCTCGCGCTGATTGTGCTGACGTTGCGTCGCAACCCTTGTCCATGGCCTCAGATTCCGTGTGGTCTAGCACCGCCGCCGTGGGGTAGACTCGGGAGCTCAATTGGAACCCGCCTGCGATAGAGACCATGCTCGAACAATACGTTAAGAAAATCCTGACCTCGCGCGTCTATGACGTAGCGGTGGAAACGCCGTTGCAAGCCGCTCCTCAACTTTCAGAGCGCCTGGGCAACAAGATTTTGCTTAAGCGTGAAGATCTGCAGCCGGTTTACTCGTTCAAGATTCGCGGCGCTTACAACAAACTGGTTCAACTGAGTGATGTTGAGCGTGAGCGTGGCGTAGTCACCGCATCGGCGGGCAATCACGCCCAAGGTTTGGCCATGGCGGCCAAGCACCTTGGGGTGAAAGCCACCATTGTGATGCCCAGGACCACGCCGGAAATCAAGGTTCATGGCGTGCGTTCGCGTGGCGGAATCGTTGTGTTGCATGGCGATAGTTTTCCTGAAGCCTTGGCGCATTCGCTAAAGCTGGTCGAGGAAAAGGGCTTCACTTACGTTCATCCTTACGATGACCCGGACACCATCGCTGGCCAAGGCACCGTGGCAATGGAAATCTTGCGTCAGTACCAAGGCAAGATCGACGCAGTGTTTGTCCCGGTTGGCGGCGGCGGTTTGATCGCGGGTATCGCGGCCTACGTTAAATACCTGTGCCCGGAAACCAAGATTATCGGTGTGGAGCCGGATGACTCCAACTGCTTGCAAGCCGCCATGGCGGCAGGCGAGCGAGTGGTATTGGGGCAGGTTGGGTTGTTCGCCGATGGTGTCGCCGTTGCCCAGATCGGCAAGCACACCTTTGATATCTGCAAGGATTATGTCGACGAAGTGATTACCGTCAGCACCGATGAAATCTGCGCGGCGATTAAAGACATCTACGATGACACCCGCTCCATCACCGAGCCTGCGGGTGCGCTAAGCGTTGCCGGCATCAAAAAATACGTTGACCGTGAAGGCAGTCGAGGTCAGGTACTGGTCGGCATCGACTCTGGCGCTAACATCAATTTCGACCGTTTGCGTCACGTTGCTGAGCGCTCAGAGCTGGGCGAGAAGCGTGAGGCGATCATCGCCGTGACCATTCCAGAGCAGCCGGGCAGTTTCAAGGCGTTCTGTGAGGCGCTGGGTAAGCGTCAGATCACTGAATTCAACTACCGTTACCATGCCGCTAAAGAGGCGCATATTTTTGTCGGCGTGCAGACTCACCCCGAAACCGACCCGCGTGCAGCCTTGGTTGAAGGCTTGCAGAGCAAAGGCTTCCCGGTTATTGATTTGACCGACAACGAGCTGGCCAAGCTGCACATACGCCACATGGTGGGCGGGCGAGCGGAGCAGGTCAGTGATGAGCTGATACTGCGCTTTGAGTTTCCTGAGCGTCCGGGCGCCTTGTTCAATTTCTTGAATAGGCTCGGCGGTCGCTGGAATATCTCGATGTTCCATTATCGCAACCACGGCGCGGCAGATGGTCGTGTTGTGGCGGGTTTGCAAGTTCCCCAGCATGAGCGCCACTTGGTTCCGGAAGCACTCGATGCGATCGGTTATCCCTACTGGGATGAGAGCGAGAATCCGGCGTACAAACTTTTCCTTGGATAGGCCGTAAAACATTATGGAACATTATCAACTGGTAAAAATTGCCCACAGCGCCGTAGCCATACTTCTGCTGCTCGGTCTGCTGGCGCATGTGTTTATGCTCTGGAAGGCTCAGCGCAGCGCTGATGCAGCGGTACTGCAACGCAAACTCAAACGTACGCGTTTTATTAGCATGCCGGTGCTGGGCTTGCTGGCGCTGACGTTGCCGTTCAGTGGTTACTGGATGGTTGACATGACAGGGCTACCGCTCAGCCAGATGTGGTTGTTGGCGAGCAGTGTGTTGTTTGCGGTGCTGGTGATTCTGGGCTTGTTGCTATCCGGACGCCTGCGTGTCTGGCTGGCTTTGGGTGGAGCGCCAGCCTCGGCAGGCTTGAAGCGCTTCTGCATGGTTTACGCGGCGCTGATCTTTATCGTGCTGATCGCGATCATGGGGCTGATGGGCGCTAAGCCGGTTTAAGCGCTTCAGCATAAAAAAGGGTTACGGCGCATGCCTGTAACCCTTTTTTTGTGCCTGCTAATTGCCGCTGAAATTAACTTAACGCAGCGAAATCACCGGCCATCCACGTTGTTCAGCTTCAGCTTGTAGGCGTGGGTCTGGGTCAACGGCGAAAGCGTGGCTAACCTGTTCAAGCAGCGGCAAGTCGTTCATCGAGTCGCTGTAGAAGTAGCTGTCTTCCAGGGTGTAGCCGGTTTCTTCGAGCCAGCGATTAAGTCGGGTGACCTTGCCTTCCTTGAAGCACGGTACGTCCGTGGTGCGCCCGGTGTAGCGCCCCGCGGCCATTTCGCACTCGGTCGCCAACAGCGTTTCAACACCCAGTCGCTTGGCAATAGGGCCGGTCACAAAGCGGTTGGTCGCTGTGATGATCACCAGTTTGTCGCCCGCCTTGCGGTGTTGCTCCAGCAGGGCTTCAGCCTTAGCCAAAATAATCGGTTCTATACAGTCGCGCATAAAGTCGTCGTGCCACTGCTGCAGCTGGCTCATTTCAGTGCGACCGAGAATATCCAAGGTGAAATTCAGGTAGTCGGTGATGTTCAGCGTGCCCGCTAGATAGTCCTGATAGAACTCGTCATTGCGGTTCTTGTAGGCGATGCCATCGAGAATGCCACGCTCACACAAATAGTCGCCCCATGCGTGGTCGCTGTCGCCGCCAAGCAGGGTGTTGTCGAGATCAAATAAAGCCAAGCGCACACGTCACCTTCACCGGTTTTGCTTAAGGATCAGCAGAATAGCTGCTTTTGTCAGTCATTCCTATTACACCAACTAGCGCGTTGCCGCTGTTGCAGGCTTTGTGGAACAATGCCAATTCATGCGTTAACGAGGTTGTGCGCTGTGATCGACTCCGATGGTTTCCGCCCGAACGTCGGTATCATTTTGACTAATGATGCCGGGCAAGTGCTATGGGCGCGCCGGATTAACCAGGACGCTTGGCAATTCCCACAAGGTGGGATCAACGATAATGAGTCGCCAGAAGACGCGCTTTATCGCGAGTTGAATGAAGAAGTTGGGCTTGAACAGCGCGATGTTGAAATTCTCGCCTGCACTCGAGGCTGGTTGAGGTATCGTTTGCCTCAACGGTTGGTGCGCACGCACAGTCAACCGCTGTGTATTGGTCAGAAACAGAAGTGGTTTTTGCTGCGCCTAACCGCTGATGAACAGCGCGTACGCATGGATCTAACCAATAAACCTGAGTTTGATGGCTGGAAGTGGGTCAGTTATTGGTATCCTCTCGGTCAGGTCGTCACATTTAAACGCGAGGTGTATCGTCGCGCCCTTAAAGAACTCGCTCCGCGTTTGTTGACGCGGGACTGACATAGACTAGAGTCGAGCCATGCTCAATACGCTGCGCAAGATCGTCCAGGAAGTTAATGCCGCCAAAGATCTGAAGGCGGCGTTGGGCATTATTGTGCAACGCGTAAAGGAAGCCATGGGCAGCCAGGTCTGCTCGGTTTACCTGCTCGACCCTGAAACCAACCGTTTCGTATTGATGGCCACAGACGGCCTTCTGAAGCGCTCGATCGGCAAGGTCAGCATGGCGCCTAATGAAGGGCTGGTTGGCTTGGTTGGTACGCGTGAAGAGCCACTTAACCTCGAAAACGCTGCCGCGCACCCGCGCTATCGTTACTTTGCTGAAACCGGTGAAGAACGCTACGCCTCATTTCTAGGCTCACCGATCATTCACCACCGCCGGGTGATGGGTGTCTTGGTCATTCAGCAAAAAGAACGGCGCCAGTTCGACGAAGGTGAAGAGGCATTCCTGGTCACCATGAGTGCCCAGCTCGCCGGAGTTATAGCCCACGCCGAGGCAACTGGCTCCATTCGCGGGCTGGGTAAGCAAGGCAAAGGTATTCAGGAGGCCAAGTTTATCGGCGTGCCCGGCTCACCGGGTGCGGCGGTAGGTACCGCGTTGGTGGTACTGCCTCCAGCTGACCTTGAAGTCGTACCCGATAAAACCATCGAAAACATTGACGCTGAACTGGCCTTGTTCAAGACGGCCCTTGATGGCGTTCGAGCGGACATGCGCGCGCTTTCGGCGAAGATGGCCACGCAATTGCGCCCAGAAGAATGTGCGCTGTTTGATGTCTACCTGATGATGCTGGAAGACGCCTCACTCGGTAATGAGGTGGTCAACGTCATCAGGACGGGTCAGTGGGCGCAGGGTGCGTTGCGTCAGGTGGTGACTGATCACGTCAATCGTTTCGAATTGATGGACGATGCCTACTTGCGTGAGCGTGCGTCGGACATCAAGGATCTGGGCCGCCGCTTGTTGGCGTATTTGCAAAAGGCTCGCCAGCAAAACCTGACATATCCGGATAACACCATTCTTGTCAGTGAAGAGCTGTCGCCGTCGATGCTTGGCGAAGTGCCTGAAGGTAAGTTGGTCGGTCTGGTTTCGGTGCTTGGCTCGGGTAACTCGCACGTGGCTATCTTTGCCCGCGCCATGGGTATCCCGACCGTCATGGGCGCGGTGGATTTACCCTACTCGAAGATCGACGGCATCCAGTTAATCGTCGATGGTTACCACGGTGAAGTGTTCACCAACCCCAGCGAAATGTTGCGCAAGCAATACGCGGATGTGGTTGAGGAAGAACGCCAGCTTAGCCAAGGCCTTGATGCATTACGCGCGTTACCCTGCGAGACACTCGATGGCTATCGCATGCCGTTGTGGGTCAACACCGGCTTGCTGGCAGATGTAACTCGCGCGCAAGAACGCGGCGCCGAAGGGGTTGGCTTGTATCGCACCGAAGTGCCGTTTATGATGAAGGAGCGTTTCCCCAGCGAGAAAGAACAGCTGGCGATTTACCGTGAGCAGCTCGAAGCCTTCCACCCACTGCCAGTGACCATGCGCAGCCTGGATATCGGTGGTGACAAGTGCCTGTCGTACTTCCCGATCAAGGAAGACAATCCATTCCTGGGCTGGCGCGGCATTCGCGTCACCCTTGATCACCCGGAAATCTTCCTGGTACAAGCCCGAGCGATGCTCAAGGCCAGCGAAGGCCTGAACAATCTGCGGATATTGTTGCCGATGATCTCTGGGGTGCAGGAACTCGAAGAGGCCATGCATCTGATTCACCGGGCTTGGGGTGAGGTGCGCGATGAGGGCACCGATGTTCCATTGCCACCCATCGGCATGATGATCGAGATTCCGGCAGCGGTTTATCAAACCCGTGATCTGGCGCGGCAGGTGGATTTCCTTTCGGTGGGGTCTAACGACCTGACGCAATATCTGCTGGCTGTGGACCGCAACAATCCACGGGTGGCTGACCTGTACGATTTCTTCCATCCGGCTGTATTGCAAGCACTGCGCAAAGTAGTCGATGACTCACATGCCGAAGGCAAGCCGGTGAGTATTTGCGGGGAGATGGCCGGTGATCCTGCTGCGGCCGTGCTGTTGATGGCAATGGGTTTTGATAGCTTGTCGATGAATGCCACTAACTTGCCGAAGGTTAAGTGGTTGCTGCGTCAGATCACCATGACCAAGGCCCGCGAGTTGTTGGCGCAAGTGATGACCATCGATAATCCGCAGGTTATCGACAGTACCCTGCACTTGGCGCTGCGCAACCTGGGCTTAGGTCGCATGATTAACCCCGCTTCGGATATTCAATCCTAAGCTGTAGCTCAAGCCTCTGACCGAGGCTCGAGCACCTACCTAAAGCTGTTCGCCAATCAGCCTTGCAGGCTAATTTCACCTAGTTGCGCACCGTTTGGACCAAAACTGCGTTCAAGCAATTGCCAATGACCATCTGCCTGTACAACCAATGCAGTGCTGGCACGGGTGCCGTAGGTCTGGCTGGCAATAAATGCGCTGCCGAGCAGGCGTTCTGTGGCAATGCCGACGCCGGTGTCAGGCAAGGTGCTGTCATCAGGCACGCGGTTATCGCTGAGCAGCTCAAGCAAAGCCTGCGGTTGTGGCGATTCAATCAGTTGGGCAAGCGCATGTTTGGCGTAATCGACTTTCGGCCAGGTGCTGTCGAGGTCGGCGTTGGATAAGCCGTAAACGCCAGCGCTGAGCGCTCGTGCTTCACCGCTGATCGAGTTGAAATAGCACAGTTGCTGACCGTCGCCGACCAGCAGGTTAAACCCTGAATAATCAGCCGCATTGGCCGTAAGTGTTTCGATATAGTCGCAAGCGCTCAGTCGACCGCGGAGAAAGTTCGCTGGCAGTTCGCCGCGCGAACGTAAGCCAGAAGGCGGTCGTAGGTCACGAATATTGGTCAGCGCAGCGAAGCGGCCGCTATGGGTAATGCCCAGCCAAGTGCCGCCAGCTTCCAGGTCGCGCCCGGCAAATACCCCAGGAGCATCTTGCCACTCGCTCAGCGCGGCGCTGGGACGTGCGTAGAATTCATCGCGATTGGCCGCAACCACCAGGGGATAGGCGTGCTCCGGGCGCCATGCAAAGGTTATTAGGCACATGTTTGCTTCCTTGGTTGATGATGCTGTCACTTTACGCAATGCCGAGCATGGCATCCATCGCTCTAAAGTAGAGGCAAATTGCTGCATCCGTTACCATGCGCCTTTATTTCGGGGGTGGTGATGGAGCTGCTGCTGTATCTGATGCTTGGCGCTGCTGCTGGAGTGATGGCTGGCCTGTTTGGTGTCGGTGGCGGATTGATCATCGTGCCGGTGCTGGTCGCCAGCTTTGCCGCACATGGTTTTGCGCCAGAAATATTGACTCATCTTGCGGTGGGCACCTCACTGGCAACTATCATTTTCACCTCGCTCAACTCGGTACGTGAGCATCACCTGAAAGGCGCGGTGCGCTGGCTGGTGTTTGTCTGGATGGCTGTGGGTATATTGCTTGGCGCAGCGTTAGGCGCGCTGACTGCGAGTAAGATTCAAGGCCCGCTGCTGCAGAAGATCATCGGGGTATTTGCGATTAGTGTTGCGCTGCAGATGACCCTCGGCTTGAAACCCAAAGCCAGCCGTGCTGTCCCAGGCAAACCCGGATTAACCGTGGCAGGCGTGGTGATTGGTTGGGCATCGGCGATTTTTGGGATTGGCGGTGGCTCGCTGAGCGTGCCGTTTTTGATGTGGCGCAGCGTGCCGATGCAACAGGCTGTAGCAACTTCATCGGCTTGTGGCCTGCCCATTGCGCTGGCCGGTGCCATAAGCTTTATGTGGATCGGCTGGAACGAACCGCAGTTACCCCAATGGAGTGCAGGGTTTGTCTACTTGCCTGCGTTGGCCGGGATTGCCGTTAGTAGTATGTTTTTTGCACGAGTAGGTGCGCGTTTGGCGCATCGCCTATCGCCACTTGTACTCAAACGATTATTTGCCCTGCTGCTATTTTGCGTGGGCTTGAATTTCCTGATTTAACGCGTTCTTAGGAGTTTTTTGATGCTGGCTTACCCCCAGATCGACCCGGTTGCGATTTCCCTCGGCCCGCTGCAAATCCATTGGTATGGCCTGATGTATCTAGTCGGCATCGGCGGCGCATGGCTACTTGCCTCGCGCCGTCTGCACAGTTTTGCGCCGACCTGGACCAAAGAAAAGCTCTCGGACCTGGTGTTCTGGTGCGCCATGGGCGTAATAATCGGCGGCCGCCTTGGCTATGTGCTGTTTTACGATCTGTCTGCTTATATTGCCAACCCGCTGTTGATCCTTGAGGTATGGAAGGGCGGCATGTCATTCCATGGTGGCTTTATCGGCGTGATGCTGGCTTCGTGGTGGTTCGGCAAGCGCAACAACAAGACGTTCTTTGAGCTGATGGACTTTATTGCGCCATTGGTGCCAATTGGCTTGGGCGCCGGGCGTATCGGCAACTTCATCAACGCCGAACTCTGGGGCAAGGCGAGCGACGTGCCGTGGGCAATGGTGTTCCCGACCGACCCGCAGCAGCTTGCACGGCACCCGTCGCAGTTGTATCAGTTCGCGCTTGAGGGCGTGGCACTGTTCGCCATCTTGTGGTTCTACTCGCGCAAGCCGCGCCCGACCATGGCGGTGTCCGGGATGTTTGCCATGTGCTACGGCATATTCCGCTTCGTGGTTGAGTTCGTGCGGGTGCCGGACGAGCAGTTGGGGTATATCGCTTGGGGTTGGCTGACCATGGGCCAAATCCTGTCGCTGCCGATGATTCTTCTCGGTATCGGGCTGATCGCATACGCCTACCGTCATCAAACTGCCCAAGGAGCCGTGCAATGAAGCAGTATCTGGACATGATGCGCCTGGTTCGTGAGACCGGGACATTCAAAAGTGACCGCACTGGCACGGGCACTTACAGCCTGTTTGCTCATCAGATGCGCTTCGATCTGGCTGAAGGCTTTCCGCTGGTGACCACCAAGAAGTGCCACCTGAAGTCGATCATTCACGAATTGTTGTGGTTCTTGCAGGGCGATACCAACATCCGTTACCTCAAGGAGAACGGCGTTCGTATCTGGGATGAATGGGCCGATGAGAACGGTGATCTCGGTCCGGTTTATGGTTATCAGTGGCGCAATTGGCCGTCACCGAATGGTGAGTCGGTTGACCAGATCAGCAAGCTGATCGAGATGATCAAAACCAACCCGGATTCGCGGCGCTTGATCGTCTCGGCCTGGAACCCGGCACTGGTTGAGCAAATGGCGTTGCCGCCTTGCCATGCCCTGTTCCAGTTCTACGTCGCCGACGGAAAGCTGAGCTGTCAGTTGTATCAGCGCTCCGCTGATATCTTCCTCGGTGTGCCCTTCAATATCGCAAGCTACGCGTTGTTGACCTTAATGGTGGCGCAGGTCTGCGGCTTGCAGCCAGGTGAGTTCATCTGGACCGGCGGTGATTGTCACTTGTACGCCAACCATATCGAGCAGGCTGATTTGCAACTCAGCCGTGAGCCACTGCCACTGCCACAAATGAAGCTCAACCCAGAGGTCACTGATTTGTTCGCCTTCAAGTTTGAAGACTTCGAGCTGGTCGGTTACGAGGCGCACCCGCATATCAAAGCACCTGTTGCGGTATAAGCGCTGATGCAAAGCGCCGAGCTAAAAGCCTTCTACATGGTTGCCCGCCTGGGCAGCATTACCCAGGCGGCGAAAAAGCTCGGCCTCAGCCAACCCACCATCACCACTCAAGTTCGCAATCTTGAGAGCCAGTACAACGTCGAGTTGTTCTACCGAGGTGGGCGGCGCTTAACCCTGACCGATGCGGGTGTTGAGCTGCTGCCGATGGTCAAAAAGCTGATGCAGGAAGAAGCTGATATTGAGTTCTTTCTGCGCAACTGTGGCCAGGCGCAGGGTGTTTTGCGAATTGCCGCAACAGCACCGTATTACATGCTCGACCTGATCAAACGCTTTCATCAGCAATACCCGCAGATCGAAGTCAGCCTGGAAATTGGTAACTCTCAGCAGGTCATTGAGGCGCTGGAAGAATACCGGGTTGATCTCGCAGCATCTTCTCATCTCAACGCCGATGCACGCCTGACCCATCTGACCCTGGGCCAGGATCCGCTGGTTCTGGCGGTCCATCGTGAGCACCCGTTGGCGACCCAGCAAAAAGTAAGTGTGGCTGCGCTTGCCAGTCATTGTTTGCTCATGCGCGAACAGGGTTCGACCACCCGTGTGTTGACCGAGAAGATGCTCAAGGATGCTGGCATCACGATCGCCAAGCTGCTTGAGATTGGCGATCGTGAGTCGATACGTGAGGCGGTGATACGCAATATCGGTATCAGTGTGATTGCCCGTCAGGAGGTCCCTGATCACCCGGACTTGCAGGTCATTGAGTTGGAGCAGGCCCCACTGATCAGCGAGTACCTGTATTGCCTCAAAGAACGCCGCCAGGCGCGTCTCCCCGCCGCATTTCTGGCATTGGCCCGGACTCATTCGCGCAGCTGATGATGCCCGCGCAAAGGCAACTCTTCTCAGTATTTGCAGTAGCTCACCCCCAAATATCCTAATGACACTATTGGCAGCTTTTGCCTAACTGCAATCAAGCCTTCGTATAGGCTGTTTAGCATCAGCCTCATTCGAGCAATTTGCTCAGTGAGGTGGCACATGACTCAACAAAACATGCAGGTTCGCGGCATCCACAAAGGCTTCGGCGCTTTTCAGGCGCTTGATGGTGTTTCTCTGGATGTCGAGGCGGGCGAGCTGGTGTGCTTGCTCGGGCCATCGGGGTGCGGCAAAACCACTCTGTTGCGCTGCATTGCCGGGTTGGAGAAACAGGATCGCGGCAGCATCGTAATCGGCTCGCGCGATGTGTCCCATCTGCCGCCACAAGCCCGCGACTACGGCATCCTGTTTCAATCATATGCGCTGTTCCCCAACCTTAGCGTGGCACAGAACATTGCCTACGGCTTGAGCGGCGACAGTCGTGAAGTTGTGCGAGCGCGGGTCAATGAGATGCTTGAGCTGGTTGGCCTGCTTGGCAGTGAGAAAAAATATCCGGGGCAGCTCTCCGGAGGGCAGCAACAGCGTGTGGCCTTGGCCCGCGCACTGGCGCCAAAACCTTCGCTATTACTGCTTGATGAGCCGATGTCGGCGCTTGATGCGCGGGTGCGTGAGCATCTGTGCGGCGAACTCCGTCAGTTGCAGAAAAACCTCGGCGTAACCACCTTGATGGTCACCCATAATCAAGATGAAGCGATGCTGATGGCTGATCGCATTGCAGTGATGAACCACGGTCACGTTGAGCAATACGCCACGCCGCAAGAAATCTATAACCAACCCGCGACACCTTTTGTTGCGGAGTTCGTGGGGCAAGGCAATTGGTTGCCGTTTGCCTGCGGTCAGGATGGCAGTGCTCGGGTGGGCAGCCTGCAAGTGCGTTTGCCGCAAGCTCAGGTCTTGCAACAAGGGCGTTTGTTCTGTCGCCCTGAAGCGGTGGTGATTAACCCGCAAGACGGTATCGACAATCAGTTTCGTGCGCAGATGCGCGATGTCACCTTTCTTGGCAATCGCTGCCGGATGAGTTTCGAACTGACGGAATTGCCGGGGCTGACCTTGCAGGCCGAGTTATCCCCAGACGTAATGCCGCGACTGTCCAGCCCGGATATTCGGGTCGCGTTGCCTTCGAGCAGTCTGCAGGTGTTTGCTTAACATGATTGCGCAACCGCACATCAATCTGCAGGCGTCTGCAAAGAGCAAGCCTGCCGCCAGCAAAAGCCATGCAGGCTGGGCTGACCGACTGTTTGTTGAGGGCGGTAAAGGCTTGTTGCTGGTGCTGCTGATCGTTGCCGTACTGTTGCCGTTGCTGGCCATGCTCTGGCGTGGCTTTAGTGGTGAAGGGGGTGGCCTTAGCGCTGCACGTGAGTTGTTTTCCAGCGACAACTTTCGTTGGTTGCTGATGAACAGTTTGAAAGTGTCGACCACTGCGGCTCTGATTGTGGTGCCGCTGGCGTACCTGTTTGCCTATGCGCTGCAACGCACGTTGATAGCGGGAAAGGGCGTGTGGCGGGCGATTTCACTGTTGCCACTGATGGCGCCGTCGATGCTGCCGGGCATCGCCTTGATCTACCTGTTTGGTAATCAGGGCATCTTGCGCGGGCTGTTCGCTGACAACATCTACGGTTTCTGGGGGATAGTGCTTGGCGAGGTGATTTACACCTTTCCTCATGCATTGATGATCCTTATCTCGGCACTCTCCCTGGCGGACGCACGGCTGTTTGATGCCGCGTCGAGTATGGGCGCTTCACCGTGGCGTGCGTTTCGCAGTATCACCTGGCCAGGTAGCCGTCAGGGCGTATTTGCAGCGTTTTGTCTGGTGTTCACCCTGACGATTACCGACTTTGGTGTGCCTGTAGTGGTGGGTGGTGATTATCAGGTGCTGGCGCTGGAAGCCTACAAAGCAGTGGTCGGCCAGCAACAGTTCGGCCGTGGTGCATTGATCGGCATGGTGTTACTGGTCCCGGCACTGCTTAGTTTTGGGGTCGACATGTGGCTGCGTCGACGTTCGCGAGACACCATGAGCGGGCGCGCCCAGGTGTATCACCCACACCCCTCACGCCTGCGCGACGGTATTTTTCTGGGCATCGTCATCTTGCTATGTGCTGCGCTATTGCTGGTGTTTGGCATGGCGGTTTTCTCATCGCTGGTCAAGTTTTGGCCTTACAACCTGTCGCTGGTGCTGGATCACTACAGCTTCTCTGATTTGCCCGGCGGTTGGTCGGCGTACCGCAATAGTTTGATTCTGGCCACCTGCAGCGCGCTATTTGGCAGCCTGTTGATCTTCACTGGTGCCTACCTGATGGAGAAAACCCGGCAGAACGTACTGACGCAAATCCTGCGCATGCTCAGTTTTATCCCGATGGCGGTGCCCGGACTGGTGTTGGGCTTGGGCTACGTATTCTTCTTCAACTTACCGAGCAACCCGCTGAGTGGTTTGTACGGCACCCTGACTTTGCTTGTGGTGTGCACCATTGCGCATTTCTTGACCACTGCGCAGATGACTGCAAGCACTGCGTTACGCCAGCTTGATGGTGAATTTGAAGCCGCGGCACTGTCGTTGAAGATGCCGTTGGCCCGGCACTATGTGCGCGTGACACTACCCATCTGCCTGCCGGCCTTACTCGACATTATTCGCTACTTGTTCGTCTCGGCGATGACCACGGTTTCTGCCGCGATCTTCCTCTACAGCCCTGACAGCATGCTCGCCGCCGTCGCCGTGCTGAACATGGATGACGCAGGCAACGTTGGCGGCGCGGCCGCGATGTCGACCCTTATTTTAGTGACCTCGGCCGCTGTATCGGTGCTCTTGGCGGGCGCCTCACGCGTCCTGCTAAGACGCTCGCAAGCCTGGCGCCAAGCTGCGCCTAGCCATTAATTACTCTGGAGAAAGATATGCAATACCACACCCCAAAGCGATTACAAGCAGTGGTTCTCGACTGGGCTGGCACGGTCGTAGATTTTGGCTCGTTCGCTCCGACCAAGATTTTTGTCGAAGCATTTGCCAGTTTCGATTTGCAGATCAGCCTGCAAGAGGCGCGTGGGCCGATGGGCATGGGTAAGTGGGATCACATCCGCACCTTGTGTAACCAGCCGCAAATTGCCGAGCGTTATCAGCAGCGTTTTGGGCGTTTGCCGAGTGATGACGACGTGACTGCAATCTACCAGCGGTTTATGCCGCTGCAAGTTGCCAAGGTCGGCGAGCATTCAGCTCTCATTCCCGGTGCGTTGGAGACGATAGCGGCACTGCGCGCACAGCAGCTAAAAATCGGCACCTGCTCCGGTTATCCCAGGGAGGTGATGGACAAGGTGGTCGAGTTGGCAGCTGTCGCGGGTTATCAGCCGGACCATGTAGTGGCCAGCGATGAGGTGCCAAAAGGCCGGCCAAGCCCTGCACAAGCGCTGGCCAACGTCATTGCGCTGGGCATTGATGATGTTGCCGCCTGCGTCAAAGTGGATGACACCGAGCCGGGCATTGTCGAGGGCAGAGCCGCTGGAATGTGGACTGTTGCCCTGCGTTTCTCCGGCAACTTCCTCGGTCTCGACTGGGAGCAGTTCAACGCCTTGTCTGCTGAAAAGCTTGAAGCCGAACGGCTGCGTATCGACGGCTTGTTTGCAGCCTGTCGCCCGCATTACTTGATCGACACCATTAGCCAGTTACCCGCCGTGATCGAAGAGATCAATGCGCGCCTGGCCCGTGGCGAAACCCCGCAATCGCTTTAAAGCCAGATTCTGCCAACCGATAACAACTCTCGATAATGGAGCTTCACATGTTTAAACGTACTGCTCTAGCCACCGCTTTAATTGCCGGTTTCAGTTTGCACGCCAATGCTGCAACCGAGTTGACCGTTTACACCGCGCTCGAGGTGGAGCAACTCAAGGCTTACAAGGAAGCGTTTGAGAAGAAAAATCCGGATATCGAAATTAAATGGGTGCGTGATTCGACAGGCATCATCACCGCCAAACTGCTGGCAGAAAAAGCCCGGCCACAGGCTGATGCTGTGTGGGGGTTGGCAGCATCCAGCCTGGCCGTGCTCGATAAACAACAAATGCTTGAAGCCTATGCACCAGAGCAGCTGAATAAAATCAGTGCTAATTACCGCGATGCAGCCAACCCACCGGCTTGGGTTGGGATGGATGTTTGGGCGGCGACTGTTTGCTTCAACACTATCGAGGCAGAGAAGCAGAATCTGCCGAAGCCGGTTAGCTGGGAAGACCTGACCAAGCCAATCTATAAAGACAAAATCGTCATGCCTAACCCGGCTTCATCCGGCACCGGTTATTTGGATGTCAGCTCGTGGTTGCAAACCTTCGGTGAGCCGCAAGGCTGGGCTTACATGGATCGCCTGCATCAGAACATCGGCCAGTACACCCATTCGGGCTCCAAGCCTTGCAAGCTGGCAGCGGCGGGCGAATTCCCAATTGGCATTTCGTTTGAATACCCAGCGGTTCAGTTGCAACGCAAAGGCGCACCGCTGGACATCATCCTGCCGAAAGAAGGCTTGGGTTGGGACATCGAAGCGACCGGTATTATCAAAGGCACTGCTCATCTTGAGGCTGCGAAAAAACTGGCTGACTTCTCTGCCAGCAGCGATGCCATGCAACTGTACAAGAGCAACTTCGCGGTATTGGCCCAACCCGGTATCGCTGAGCGCTTCCAGGAATTACCGGCTGATTATGAGCAGCGTCTGATCAAGAACGATTTTGCCTGGGCTGCTGAAAATCGCGACAGAATCCTCGCCGAATGGCGCAAGCGCTATGACGGCAAATCAGAGCCTGTCGCTCAGTGACGTCGCCGGCAGCGACGCCCTGGCGGTGTTGCGCGGGCTTGCCGTGCTCTGCGCCCGCGCGCCTACCCAGAACGCCGCTGCCTGCCGCTCGATTTGTGGTGCGGTTGATTGGATAAAAAACCTGCAGGGGGGCGGCCGCAAGGCGTGCTCTTCCAGTTAGGGTGAATTAAACACTGAGTTTGAGGATTTTTAATGAGTCAGCAAGATTGTGACCTGCTGGTTGTGGGCGCCGGTATTCTGGGTTTGGCGCATGCTTATGCGGCGGCTAAACGCGGCCTTAAGGTCAAGGTATTCGAGCGCAGCCACACCGCTTTAGGTGCTTCAGTGCGTAACTTTGGACAAGCGCTGGTGACCGGGCAGGCGCCGGGCTCAATGCTCGATTTAGCACGTTTGAGCCGTGGGCTGTGGGCCGGTCTTGCGGCTGACGCAGGTCTGTCGATCAAGCAGCAAGGCTCGCTGTTGTTTGCTCGTACCGAAGCCGAGGAAGCGCTGCTTGAGGCATTTTGTAAAGGCCGGGCGCGCGAGCATGAATACAAGGTTGATTTGCTACGTGGCGCGGCGTTAAGCGATTTGTATGAGGGTCGCTTTGCACATCATCGCGTAGCATTGCATGGCTTGGATGACCAACAGATTTATTCGCGTGAAGCCATTCCGCAATTGGCTACACACTTACAGCAGCGTTACGCCGTAGAGTTTCACTTCTCGACCTTGGTGCAGGATATTCAGCCCGGAGTGGTCAAAACCACCCGTGGCGTCTTCCGTAGCCCGCGAGTTGTGGTCTGTTCAGGTCACGATTACCAGACCTTGCTGGCGGAGCAAATCAGCGCATTGAAACCACAGGTGTGCGGGTTGCAGATGCTGCGTGCGCGCTTGCAGCAACCTCTGCAGTTGCAGCATGCATTGCTCACCGGTTTGAGTTGTGTGCATTACGGTGCATTTTCTGACTTACCGGAGGCTGATGCCATTCGCGAGCAAATTCATCAGCAGCAACCGGAATTGCAAGCCAACGGCATTCATTTGCTGATCAGCCCGACACCTTACGGTGAGCTGATTATTGGTGATTCCCATGTTTATGGCAGTGATATCGAACCCTTCAATAGCGAAGCGACAGATCAAATACTGATCAATCTGGCGGAGCAAACCTTGGGCGCGCCGATTGAAGTGGTTGAGCGCTGGCAAGGTGTTTATGGCAGTCGTGGTCCGGGGCCATTTAGCGTGCTCTGCGCTGATCAAAGCGTGACCGCGGTGCTGATGCATACCGGTCTTGGCATGAGTGTTGGCTTGGGGTTGGGTGAACGTACTGTGGCTGCAATGCTCGGTGAAAGTGCTTGGCCGAGCACTCAGGCTGCATAAATTTAATAGCTCTGGAACTAGCGTTCCAGAGCGGTTGAACGCTTCAATACGCGGGCCTGCGAGGCCAGCACCGCCGCCTCTAATCCTGAATCGCCGCCAAAACTTGTTACCCTATGCCTTTGCTGGTGAACATGGAGTTTGGGTATGCATAGGATTATTGCGGTGTTTTTTTTGTGTCTGTTCGGTTTCTCAGCCGTTGCAGATGAGTCCGAGAAACCAGTTCTGCGCGTAGGTTTGAGTGAGGTTCCTCCCTTTGTCATCCAAGAAAAAAATGGTGACTGGCGTGGGATCAGCGTGGACCTCTGGCAGGACATCGCCAAGCAATTGGGTTACCAGTTCGAGTTCGAACCCATGCAGTTTGGCGAGCTACTCCCGAGCCTTGAAGCCGGGAGTCTCGATGTCGTGATTGGCGCGCTGACCATGACCGCAGAGCGCGAAAGCAAATTCGACTTCACTCATCCTATTTATCAAACTGGCTTGGCTATTGCGGTGCCTCGTGGCGCTGATAACAGTGGCTGGTCGGCGTTAAAGGGGTTGCTGTCTTGGCAATTTGCCAGCTTGGTGCTGGGTTTGGCTGGCTTGCTGTTGTTGGTCGGCGCTCTGCTTTGGGCGTTTGAGCGCCAGCGCAACAAAGATCAGTTTGGTGGTAATCCTGCACAAGGGTTGGGCAACAGCTTTTGGTGGGCGGCGGTAACCATGACGACGGTTGGTTATGGCGACAAATCACCGGTGACACTCGGCGGACGCTTGATCGCAATCATCTGGATGTTCAGCGCCTTGATCATGGTGTCGACCTTTACAGCTGCGGTCACCACGGCGTTGACGGTGGGCAACTTACAGAGTGGTATCGAGGGTGCTGAAGACCTGAACCGTGCGCATGTAGCGACTGTTGGCAGTACTGTCGGTGAGAAATACCTGGCCAGCCATCGTATTCGCAGCACCGTCTACCCGGATGTATTGAGTGCAATGCGCTCGGTGCAAGAGGGTACGGCTGACGCCGTTGTGTATGACTTGCCGATTTTGCAGTACCGCAATACTGAGTTGGCTCGCGGTGGTTTGGACGTATTACCGGGCACTTTTGACAATCAGTCATATGCGTTTGCGGTAGCCAGTGGCAGCAAGTTGCGTGAGCCGATTAGCCAAGAAATCCTGCGCATCACCAATAGCGATGAATGGCTGCGCCTGACGGATATTTACTTGAAAAACTAGCTTTGCAGTGGGCCCTCCAGCCCGCTCAATTGGCCAGTTGGGCGCTGCTGTTGGTGGGTGAGTTCGGTTTACTGTTTCGCCCCTGTCCCTTGATGCCCGTTTTCAAATTGAGTGCGCGAGGCGACGGCAATTCCATAAGGTAGAGCTAAACCTGTGAAAAAGTACTTTTTCGGCATGACTACAGCAGGACTGTCCAGTTGACCGGAGTAGGCTATTGGTGTCGTTCTTGTAGCTTTTAGCGTCGAAATTTTATTGTTTTTTCGCTAAAGGCCGCTGTAGTTTCTATTCGGTAACCTCAAGCAGTCGCCCGGCAACCGTATTGTCATAAGAATAAATAGCAAAATGCAGAGGCCCGTCATTGGAATTTCTTACCTACCTGGTTGATAACTCCGGATTACTTCTTAAGCTGACCCTTCAACACATTTCATTGGTGGCAGTCGCAGTCGGGCTGGCAATTCTAACGGGTGTACCCATCGGTATTGCTATTACTCAGAATGAGCGTGCGGCTCGTGCAGTGCTCTATACCTGCTCCATTATCATTACGATTCCGTCCATTGCCTTATTTGGCATCATGATTCCTGTCCTGTCTTTGATTGGTCAGGGCATCGGCTATTTACCCGCCGTTATCGCAGTTCTGCTGTATTCGCAGCTGCCCATAATTCGTAATACCTACACCGCAATCAATAACGTTAACCCGGCGCTCCGTGAGGCTGCACGGGGAGTCGGTATGAAGCCAATGCAACGCTTGCGGTTAGTTGAAATTCCATTAGCAATTCCAGTGATCATGGCCGGTGTGCGTACAGCTGTGGTGATGAATATCGGTGTTATGGCAATTGCCGCCTACATCGGCGCAGGCGGGCTCGGTGTGTTGATAAGCCGTGGCATTACGCAGAGCGACCCTCGGCAGTTGGTCGCGGGCGCTATCGCTGTCAGCTTGTTAGCCGTTATCGCTGACTACCTCCTGCTTTGGTTGCAGCGACGCCTGACTCCTGGCGGCGTATCAGCCTGATTAATCCTTCCTGAGCTGGTCTCAAAACAGGATACAACAATGATAAAAATCGATAATTTGACCAAAGTATTTGAAACCGCAAATGGTCCTGTAACTGCGGCTGACCGCATCAGCATGGAAATTCCAGAGGGTGAGATCTGTGTGTTGCTGGGGCCCTCAGGCTGCGGCAAAACCACCACTCTAAAGATGATCAATCGCATCATCCCCGCGACATCTGGTCGTGTGTTCATTAATGGTGAGGACACTACGGGCCTCGATACAGTCGAGTTACGTCGCAATATCGGCTACGTGATCCAGCAGGTTGGCTTGTTTCCGAATATGACGATTGAAGAAAACATCGCCATTGTTCCCAAGCTAATTGGTTGGCCAGCAGCCAAATACAAGGCTCGGGCAAAAGAGCTGATAGAGATGGTAGCAATGGACCCATCGGTGTTTCTCAAGCGTTATCCGCGAGAACTATCGGGCGGTCAGCAACAACGAATTGGAGTGGCGCGCGCGTTGGCAGCTGATCCACCTGTAATGCTTATGGACGAGCCGTTCGGAGCGATCGACCCGATCAACCGAGAAGTGATTCAGGACGAGTTTCTTAAAATGCAGCAGCAGTTGGGTAAGACCATTCTGTTTGTAAGCCACGATATTGATGAAGCGGTGAAAATGGCTGACAAAATCGCCATTTTCCGCGGCGGCCGCCTTGTTCAGTACGATACACCAGACGATATATTGGCCCACCCCAAGAATGATTTCGTTGAGAGCTTTGTCGGTGACGACCGCACCTTGAAACGCTTACGGCTGGTGCAGGTCGGTCGGGTGATGGAAGAGAAAATCGCCTTTGTAAAGCCAGGTGATACGCTCAAGACTGCGTTGGCCCGTATGGACGAACATGGCTATGGCTACGCAATACTGATGGTAAACGAGCGTCATCAGCCTATCGGTTATGTGTCCAAGAACGTTGCCCAGACTACTCAAGGGTTTTGTGGTGAGCACTACTTTGGCCTAAAGGCTACGATTCGTCCGAGCGACGATTTGCGCAAGGTTGCTTCACTGATGTTTAGTCATGACACCACGTGGTTGCCCTGCGTTGATGACAATGGCGTGTTGTTGGGCCAGGTTAATCAAAGGGGCATCACCCATTATCTTGGCGCGACTTATCGTAAGGATGCTGCTGTGACCGCTTCGATCATGCCTGCATGCGAAGACAGTGTTTGAGGCGGGGATTTGAATATGAATAGCCCTGCAGTTACACGTGCATTTTATCTAATGGCATTTATAGCGGTATTTATTGCCGGAGTCGCCAGCCAGCAGTCAGGCATTATCGAGGAATTCCTGGGTTACCAGGAAGACGTGGTGTATTTGATCGGTCAGCACATCGAACTGGTTGTGTTGTCTGGCGGTATTGCAATTTTGTTAGGCGTGCCGCTAGGCATTCTTTTGAGTCGCCCGCGATTTTCTCTGTATGCTGAAACGGCGATGCAGTCGCTGAATATCAGCACCACCATTCCGACTTTGGCTGTCCTGGCGTTATCCATGAGTGTTTTGGGTATCGGCAAACTTCCTGCTGTATTTGCCCTTTGTATCGCTTCCTTGTTACCCATCGTGCGTAACACCTACACAGGGTTGCGTGAGGTTCCTGCGCACCTTAAGGAGGCTGCTGCAGGCATTGGTATGACCCCCTCGCAAATGCTCCTGAAAGTTGAAATCCCCAATGCATTGTTTGTGATGTTTGCCGGGATTCGGACTGCCCTGGCGATCAATGTAGGCACCGTGCCCTTAGCTTTTCTTATCGGTGGCGGTGGTTTGGGAGAGTTAATTTTTACCGGTATTGATCTGGATGAACCGCTGATGATGCTGGCAGGCGCCATACCGACTGCATTGCTGGCGATCCTTGTGGATATTGCTGTCGCCGGCATCGCGTTTCTGCTTGTGCCTAAAGGCATCAACCCTTTGCGGGCTTGACCAGACCCCCTTGCACAACAAAAAAGGAATTTCTCATGCGTAACATGATCAAGCACCTCGGTGCGGCTGTACTGACCCTACTGATTTCCAGCACCGCGGCTCAGGCTGCTCAATTGGTAATCGGCGGTAAGAATTTTACCGAGCAGCAATTGTTAACCGAGATAACCGCTCAGTACTTGGGGCACCTTGGCTATGGTGTCGAGCGCCGCGCGGGCATGGGCAGTGCAGTCGTGCGTAAGGCATTGGAGAACGACCAGATAGATCTCTATTGGGAGTACACCGGCACCGCGCTGCTTAACTATCTGAAGGTTAAAGAAAAGATAACCTCGCCAGAAGCCGTGTATGAAAAGGTACGTTCGTTGGATCAAAAGAATGGTTTGGTATGGCTGACTCCGTCCAAGGCCAATAACACCTATGCCTTGGCCATGCGCAGTGCGGACGCCAAGGAGAAAGGCATCGCAACGGTCAGCGATCTGGTGCAGGCGCTTGATGAAGGCCAGAAATTGACGTTGGCGACTAATGCCGAGTGGTATGCGCGTGATGATGGGCTTAAGGAAATGCAAAAAGCCTATGGTTTTAAATTGCCTCGATCTGCGGTCAAGCGTATGGATACCGGTCTGACTTATGTGGCGCTCAAAGAAGGTCAGGTCGATATCGCTCTGGTTTTCGCCACTGACGGTCGAATCCCGGCGTTCAACTTCGTGGTCTTGCGTGACGACAAGGGATTCTTCCCGGATTATGCGATCACGCCAGTAGTGAGAGAGGCAATCCTTGAGGAGAACCCTCAGTTGGAACAGCAAATGAATAAATTGTCGGCACAACTGGATAATGAAACTATCTCGGCATTGAATGCCCGCGTTGATGTCGATCGCGTTTCAATCGAGCAAACAGCCGAAGACTTTCTAACCAGTAAAGGGCTGCTGTAAATCGAGTTGATGGGCGATGAGTTTCCAGTCTGTTTGGAGTGCTTTGCGTGAGTTTATCTGCACTTGTTGTCAGTATTGCTCAATATAATCCGCAACTTTTGGCGCTTGAGTCCAATCTCTCAGCCCACTGCGATTTGATTTGTCAGGCGCATGCCAGTGGCGCTGAGTTATTGGTGTTTCCCGAACTTTCACTGACGGGTTACCAGCTTGGGCGGCGTACACCTGAAGTCGCTATGCGCCGAGACGATGCCAGGTTATTGAAGCTCGCGAGTGTGGCGCCTGCGATGCTTGTGGTGGTTGGCTTCGTTGAGGAGGCCAGCCCCGGTGAATACTATAATGCTGTCGCTTACCTGCAATACGGTCAGGTTATTAATGTCTATCGAAAGTTAAACCTGCCGAACTATGGTGGCCTGGAAGAAGGAAAGTGGTTTCATCAGGGTGACGAAATTGTGCAAGTCGAGTGCAAAGAGCACTGGCGAGCCTGCACGCTGATCTGTGCTGATATGTGGAATCCGGCGCTGGTGCACTGTGCGATGTTGCGGCGCCCTGAGCTGTTACTTGCCCCAGTCAACTCGGCTTCGATGATTGTTAGTGAAGCATTCTCGAATGAAAAAAACTGGCACATTAACGTCTCATTCTACGCCATGCTTTATGGAATTCCGGTGCTCATGGCCAATCGATATGGGGCTGAAGGAGACGCTTGGTTTTGGGGCGGCAGTCGGATTATTGGCCCTCGTGGTGAAGTGCTTGCTCAGGCCGACGACGGGGAGTGTTTGATCAGTGCCACTCTTGAACTGGCGTCCATAAGTGCAGCGCGTTTTGACCATCCCGCTATTCGTGACGGCAACACACCTTTGATCAGACGGTTTCTGGATCAGTAATTCAGACCGATTAACCCAGTCACGATTTTATCCACCGCTAAGGCTTTGCAAGTCTGCTCAGGTTAGAGATGCTTAGCAGAAGCCGTAAAGTTTGGCGGGATTGTCTACCAATATACGCTTGCACACGGCTGGATCTGGCGCCCAAGTGGTGAGCAGGTCTAGCAAGCCGCCGTCGTTAGGCATTGGCGTTGAAATGTGCGGGTGTGGCCAGTCAGACCCCCATATGCAGCGTTCAGGGTTGGCTTGGATCAGTGCTTGAGCGAATGGCGTTACATCATGATAGGGCAGTTGCCGCTCACTGGTAATTCGATAGGCACCCGATAATTTGACCCAAACCTGATCGGCACGCATGAGTCGCAATAGTGTCTGAAAGCCTGGGTGCTCTATGCCTTTACTACAAGGCATATGCCCCATGTGGTCAATCACCACGGGCACCGGCAGTTGGCGAATCCGTTCTTCCAGCGATTCGAATGTCGATACATCGATCAGAAATTGTAAGTGCCATCGGCGGCTAGCCAGTCGTTTTGCGAGTGCAATAACGTCGTGCCAGGCAATCCCGCCCTTGAACAACAGATTCATGCGTATGCCGCAGTGGCCTCCTGCTTGCAACTCATCGAGTTGAGCATCGCTGACATCTGCATCAACTACGGCCACGCCCTTATAGGTTTTGCCTAACGACCGCAGATAGGCAAGCGTGTCGAGTTGCAGGCGGTTGTCAGCCCCATAAACGCTGGGTTGAATCAGTACGCCATGTTCAATCCCAAGCTGATTATGCAAGTGCAAATATGCGCCCACAGGAGCGTCGGGTGGCGTATAGGTACGATCTTCATGGTATGGATATCGAAGCTCTGGCCCGAACACGTGGGCATGTGTATCGCAGGCCCCAGACGGCATATCGAAGCAAGGTTTGCTTGGGAAAGGGTCAGGCGCTTCGCAAACTGGAATGGTTTCGCTCATTTAACAACTCTACTACTTGCGCTGATAATTAAACCCGAAACCGGTCTGTAGAACGGTTCCGGGTTTAGTCGACTGCACTTAGGGCGCGATGCGCTAGCGTCAGACGTTGGCCTGAACCCACTGAGCGATATGGTTAGAAAACGTGATGAACTTAGGGTCGTCGTCAAGCATCCATTCGGTATGACCCCCGCCTTCTAGCAGGAATAGTTCTTTAGGACCTGGATACGCCGCATACAGGGCTTGCGGCTCAGTCACTGGGTGCAGATCATTTTCAGCACCATGGGCAATCAGCAATGGCACGTTTGAGAATTTCTGGTCTAGACGTGCTTCAGGCTTGAAGCTGATGAGTGAGTCTGCAAAGTCAAAACTCGACGTTACGCCGTAGCCTGGCGCTTTGACCAGTTCAGTGAACACATATTCGCGGCTAACCGGGTCTAGTGGATAGATGTCGAACGGATCGATGCCCTTCGGCTCGCCACCACTGGCCAAGCGCAGACGTTCTTCTGCCATGAAGCGCTTGAAAGCCTTCCAGCCGTGTTCACCACGCAATGCTTTTTGCACGCGAATAGCATCGAAGAACCCGTTCATCGAAATCAGGCCGTCGATCTGATCTTCGCAGAGGTGATACGCATCGAGAATCAATCCGCCGCCCATGCCCCAGCCTGCCAAGACAACTTTGCGACCTTCTTTGTCTGCCCGCTGACGGACAACCGCTACTGCGTTAGCAATATCACGAACCTGCTCTTCGAGAATCACCCGCTCACGGATACCTTCTGACTCGCCAAAGCCGCGGTAGTCAAAACCGAATACAGTGAAACCTTTTGGGGTCAGTGCACGGGCATAGCGCTCTGGGTGAATGTTCTTCTGCCCAGTAAAGCCCGAGCATACGATGACGATGGGAAGTTTTGGGTTGTGTGATTGTTCGTCGCTGAAAAAAGCGCCATCAAGGTTCAGGCCATCGCTTTTAAACACCATTTTTTGTTCGATCATTGTTTGGTTCCGTGCTGGCTAGGGAGAGGCGGTTGCGAGATTTATAATTACCAATTTGCGCCTGACATTTTTTTTAATTTCCGACATTATTGGGTAAATTTCCGACTTAAGACGATGTCCCGTGAATGAAGCAATGGATGCAACCCAGACAGAGCATGTTGGGTTTTTTCTAATCCCCGACTTCTCGATGATCTCATTCGCGGCGGTGGTCGATCCGCTGCGCATGGCTAATCGGATAAGTGGAAAACCACTCTATCAGTGGCATTTCTACGGTTTGCACAACCAAGCGGTTCCCTGCAGTAATGGCGTTAGCGTGCAGCCAACACGCGAGATGAGCGACACGGCTGCTATTGATCGGATGATCGTGGTGGCGGGGATTCGAGCTCACTTAATGGATGAGCAGCCGCTCTATAAGTGGCTAAGAACCTTGGCAAAACGCGGGGTTGGTTTGGGGTCGACGTCAACCGGTAGCTTATTGCTTGCGCGTGCGGGCCTACTCAATGAACGGACCAGTACTATTCACTGGGAAAACCGGCAAAGCATGCAGGAAGAGTTCCCAGAGTTACGTGTGACAGGCGAGTTGTATGAGATTGATCGCAATGTCATTACCTGCTCTGGAGGGCTAGCTGGGCTGGATATGATTTTGCATCTGATCTCGCTCAAGCACGGCGAAGCGTTGGCCAATGACGTAGCAGAACAGTGCATTCACCCTAATATTCGTCCCGCGCATGATAAGCAGAGAATGAAGCTGCAGCTGCGCTACAACGCCAACCATCCACGCTTGATGCAAGCGTTGGAATTGATGCGAGAAAATATCGAAGAGGTTCTGACCTGTCAGGAAATCAGCGATTATGCAGGCATTTCTAACCGACAGCTGGAGAGGCTTTTCCATCAGCATCTGGGAATGTCACCCGCCCAGTACTATATGAGTCTCAGGCTTGAGCGCGCGTGCCATTTGCTGCAGCAGACGAGCATGTCCATTCTGCAAATAGGCACAGCTTGTGGCTTTATATCAACGTCCTACTTCTCCAGGTGCTACCGAAAACGCTACGCACACACGCCACGGGATGAACGCAAGGCCGGCGCGGCTTTAAGTGGCTGCAACGAACCTTCAATTTAGGGGCGGGACAATTTAGTGCTCTCGTTGCCCTCTGTAAAATTTCTGCCGATGATTGGCTGCTCGCTCCTGAGTTTAACCACGGCGAAGATGCTCACGATGCAGCATAGAGCTAGATAGGCAGATACATAGGTTGAGCTACCAGCCGCCCAGCCGACCAGCAGGGTACAGATAAAGGGCGTTGGGCCTGCAATCAGCATACTGTTCAGTTCGCGCGCGACACTGATCCCGGAGAAGCGCAGTTCAGTTGGGAACAGGTCTGCCAGCAGTAAACCCTGGGCCCCGGCCATTGCTCCGAAACTTATGCTGAAACCCAGACACAGGCCAATTGTGGCCAGTAACAGATTGCCGGAGTCGATAAGCGCGAACAGCGGATAGGCAAACAGCGCTGCAAAGCCTGCACCGAATATATAGATTTTGCTGGCTCCGAGGCGATCGGCCAGCCAGCCCATCAAAGGCGTGGTAAGTACCCCGCAAAATGAGGCCAGTAGGCTTATCCACAGCGCATCACTTCGATTGATATTGAGAGTATTGGTCATGTAGCTGAGACCGAAGGCACTCAGAATGTACACATTGGCGTTATGGCCGGTGACGGCGAGAAAACCGTAAGTCAGTTGCTTCGGGTAGCGTTTTAACAGGGTCTTCAGCGGGAGCTTGTGCGTTTCCTTGAGCGCCTTGGCGCGTTCAGCGGCCTGCAGGTATTCAGGGGTTTCATCCAGTTGCTGACGGATGTACAGCGCCACAACGAATAACACAGCTGAACTAAGAAACGGCAGGCGCCAGCCCCAGCTGCTCAGAGCCTCCTCCGAGAGTTGTGAAACTCCGAGGAATGTTAGCACCGCCAAAAGGATGCCGACCAAGGTCGCCGATTGCAGCATTGAGGTGTAGAAGCCGCGTTGCTGTGGTGGCGCGTATTCATAGACCAAGGTTACCGCACCGGCATATTCGGCGCCGGCACCGAAGCCTTGGACCATACGCATCAGCACCAACAGAATCGGTGCCATGATGCCTATTTGGGCGTACGTGGGTAGCAGGCCGATAGCGACCGTGCCTGCCCCCATCAGGGAAATTGAAAATATCAACGCTGGTTTGCGGCCGAAACGATCTCCGAGATGGGCAATCACCACCCCTCCGAGTGGGCGAACGAAAAAGCCCACGGCGAAGGTGGCGAAGGCCGCCAGAACACTGGCGGTGTCTGAGAGATCAGGGAAGAAAATCTTGTTGAGAATCAGGCTGGCGGCGGTGCCGTACAGGGCATAATCGAACCACTCGATGATGGTGCCGACAATTGAGGCGATCACCGCCTTGCGCACCCCGGCTGGGCTAGGCGTCTGTGCTGTGTACATCATCTTTGAGCTCCTTGTTATTGTTGTTTCATGCATTGCAGATGCTGGTGGATCACTCTTGGTGTGGCTCCAAGGCCGGGAGTTGATAGTGCAAGGCAAGTGCGTTGAGTTGTTTTGCCAAGTCAGGTGGTAGCGGCGTGCCGTTGGCTTTGCAGTCGCGCGTACGGTGTAATGCCTGCTCGCCTGGCAAGCGAACGCCGTCTCCACCAGGCCGAGGCGTGGCGCTGTGGCAGGCGCTTACCAAGGCGTCGATGTGTTGCAAGTAGGCGCTATTGCCAGCACAGGCTCGCGGGTCAAACAAGGTCAGGTTGACTGAGGCGCTCCAGCCGGTGCTCGGGGTTGCACGACCACCACCACTGAGACAACCGGCCATTACTTCTGCAATCAGGCCCATGGCAAAACCTTTGTGGCCGGCCTCCAAGCCTCCAAGAGGAAGAATGGTGCCGGGAGGGTTGCTGTGCATCACCGCCGGGTCGCAGCTGACGCGGCCCTGATTGTCGAGCAGTACGGGATAGTTGAACGCGGTGCCGCGTGCTTGTTGGCGGGCAACCGCAGCGTTAGTCGCCAAGCTAGTAGACATGTCGATAAGAATTGGCTCGGCGCTGGTTGGGGCACCGAAGGCAATGGGGTTTGAAGTCAGAACTGCGCTGGTGCCGCCAAAAGGGGCAACGCTGCTGTGGCCGGGGTCGGTAAGCGTTATCTGGATGATAAAGCCACGTTCGGTCGCCATCTGCAGGTAGGCGCTAAGGCTCGCGGTGTGGTGGCTGCGCTGGATATTCACGCTGGCCATACCGTAGCGTTTGGCACGCGGCATGGCTTCGTTGATTGCACGTTCAAGCAGCCAGGGGCCGGGAAGCTTGCAGCCATCCCAACTCAGGCAAGCTTGGTGATCCTGAAGGACGACTGGCTCACCGTGTAGAGTCATGCCGCCACTGTCTATCTCGCGCAAGTAGGCTGGCAGCAAAGCCAGGCCGTGAGTGGTTTTACCGAAGCATTCACCACGCAGCAGAACCTGCGCAGTACTGGCCGCTTTTTCGAGGGGCATGCCTTTGGCGACGAACAAGTCCTGGCTGAATTGAAGCAAGGCTTGGGTGCAGTAGCGTGTCTGCATAAGGACTCCTTGGTACACACCTGCTGGCCTGGGCAAACCCAGGCCGGTTGGTGTCTGGTTAGCTGGGCGTATCTGCCAAAGCCGGTGCGCTACCGTGGGTTTGTCGGTGGACAATATGCTGTTGCAGGGCATCCCAGTCCCAGTCAATGCCCAGGCCTGGTGCCTCGCTGGGAATGGCTTGACCATTCTCGATGCGAATGGTTGAGCGGGTGACAAGATCGAGTTGGGGAATGTATTCGAGCCAGCGGCTGTTCGGCACGGCGCAGCACAGACCCAGATGCAATTCCATCAGGAAGTGTGGGCAGACCGGAACATTGAAGGCCTCGGCTAGGTGCGCGACCTTGAGCCAAGGTGTGATCCCGCCAATACGTGCAACATCGGTCTGTACCACCGAGCATGCGCCGCTGGCCAAGTAATCCTTGAACTGCGCGAGGCTGTACATCGATTCGCCTACGGCAATTGGCAGGCTGGTTGATGCTGCCAGGCGCCGGTGTGCGCCGATGTCATCGGCGTGGATTGGCTCTTCGAACCAGGCAACATCCAACTCTTCGAATTGGCGGGCGCGTCGAATGGCTTCCTCCAGCGTAAAGCCTTGATTGGCATCGGTCATGATTTCCCAGGCTGGACCAACCTTGTCACGTACTGCGCCGATGCGCCGGACATCTTCGGCTACGTGCGGCCGCCCAACCTTTAGCTTGCCACCCCCAAAACCTTGCTCCTTGGCCTTTAGAGCTTCCTCGACCAATTCTGACTCGTCCATATGCAGCCAGCCGCCCTCTGTTGAGTAGAGCTGGATGGTCGATTTTGCCCCCCCAGCTATGCGGTGCAGCGGCAGACCGGCTTTGCGAGCGTGCAAATCCCATAGCGCGGTATCGATGGTAGCCAATGCGAGGGTGCTGACCGCGCCCACGGTCAGGGCATGAATGCGGTAGAACAGACTGCGCCAGAGGGCTTCGATGCCTTCTGCCTCTTGGCCTATCAAGACAGGGGCGAGGTGATCGTCGATCAGCTTACAAATCGATGAGCCGCCAGTGCCAATGGTGTAGCTATAGCCGGTGCCCGTAACGCCATCGGCGTCAGTGATACGCACCATTGGCGTTTCCTGGAGCTCGAAGCTTTGTACCGCGTCCGTACGCTTGACCTTGGGTTTGAGGTTGACTTGCAGCACCTCGACGGAAACTATCTTGGCCATGAATATGTCCTGTAATGGAGATTATTGAGTGCCGGCGGCAGCAATGTACCGGCGACTGAGACAGAGCAAGATGGCGACTGTGATCAGGCAGGCGCTGATCACATAGAGACCATTGTCGGCGCTGCCAGTGGTTTGTTTTATCCAGCCGACAATGGAAGGGCTGACGAAACCGGCCAGGTTGCCAATGGAGTTAATCACGGCAATACCAGCAGCAGATGCCGCGCCCGCCAGAAACAGTGGGGGCATGGTCCAGAACACTGGCAGTGCGGCGTAGATGCCGAATGTTGCAACGGTCAGGCCGGCCATGGAAAGGATCAGGCTGTCGCTGGCTAGGGCGCTGCCGATCAAGCCGATGGCACCAAGTACGCAGGCCCCGGCAACATGCAGAGGACGTTCGCGCCAGCGATCGGAGCTGCGTGCCAGCAGGAGCATGCCGGCGATCCCGGCGGCATTGGGCAGCGCACTCCACAGACCGACCTGAAACGCGCCTTGAACACCTGCCGCCTGAATCAAGGATGGCAGCCAGAAGCCGATTCCATATGAACCCATGACAATGCCGAAATAGATCAGGCTGAGCAGCCAGACGCGAGGCTCGCGGAAACCGCGAGTGGCGCCTTGGTTGGTGATACCCGCCTGGTCCTTGGTCAATTGATCGGATAGTTGCTGTTTCTGCTCCTGGCTCAGCCACTTAGCATGCTCGGGTTTGTCATCAAGCCAGGCCAGTACGCACAGGCCTGCAATCAGCGAGGGAATAGCCTCGATCAGGAATAACCATTTCCAGCCCGCTAGGCCTGCGACGTTATGAAAACCGTCGAGAATTGCACCGGATAGTGGCCCGCCGAGCATGCCGGCGACCGGCACCGCGACAATGAAACCCGCCAGAATCGAGCCGCGCCTGCTGGCTGGAAACCAAACGCTCAGGTAAAGAATGACCCCTGGGTAGAAGCCTGCCTCACAGGCACCGAGGATAAAGCGCAGGATGTAGAAACTGGTTTCTGAGGTCACGAACATCATGGACCCGGAGACGATGCCCCAGGAAATCATGATGCGGGCGATCCAGCGTCGAGCGCCAACCCGGTGCAAGATAAGGTTGCTGGGCACCTCGAAGAGGAAGTAACCGAGAAAGAAAATACCCGCGCCTGCGCCGTAGACCGCCTCGCTGAGCTGCAGGTCAGCGAGCATCTGTAACTTGGCGAAACCGACATTCACACGGTCCAGGTAGGCAACGATATAGCAGCCGAACAACAGGGGGATCAGTCGCCAGAAAACTTTCTTGAAAAGTGCGTTCTCGTCTTGGCTGTACTCAAGCGTTGGGGCGACATCGAGTTGGGTCATTGGTGTGTCCTGCTGTTATTTTTATTGTGGGTGCAGCGTTGGCCCCGGTAAGCAAATGCAGGCTCCCCGGGATCGTTGGACGAATCAGTTTCAGACGTCGGCGGCGTAGGTCTTTTGGCGTTGTTCACCAAGCCCTTCGATGCCCAGTTGCACGTGCTGATCAGGGCGCAGATAGACCGGTGGCTGTTGTCCAAGGCCAACGCCTGGCGGTGTGCCGGTGGAGATGATGTCTCCTGGTTGCAGGCTCATGAACTGCGACAGATAAGAAACCAGATAAGCCACGCCGTAGACCATGGTCTTGGTCGAACCATTTTGGTAACGATGACCATCTACCTCTAACCACATGCCCAGATTTTGCGGGTCGGCAATTTCATCGCGGGTAACCAGCCAAGGGCCGATTGGACCGAAAGTGTCACAGCCTTTGCCCTTGCACCACTGGCCTTCGCGTTCAATCTGGAAGGCGCGCTCGGATAAGTCGTTGACCACGCAGTAACCCGCGACATACTCCAGAGCGTGTTCCTCACTGACGTACTTGGCGGTTTTGCCAATGACTACGCCCAGCTCTACTTCCCAGTCGGTCTTTTCCGAGCCGCGAGGAATCTCGATACCATCATTCGGGCCGCAAATGGAGCTGGTGGCTTTCATAAATACAATCGGCTCGGGCGGAACCGTGGCGCCAGTCTCAGCGGCGTGATCGGAGTAATTAAGACCTATGCAGATGAATTTTCCGACATTGGCAACGCAAGGGCCGATGCGTTGGGAGCCTTCAACCAGCGGTAGGCTTTCGATTGACAGGCTGGCAAGCAAAGTCAGGTTCTGCGTGGAAAGGGTGTCGCCACCGACATCATTAATATGTTGCGACAGGTCGCGAATTCGCCCCTGTGCATCGAGTAAGCCTGGACGCTCCTGACCTGGGTTGCCGTAACGTAATAATTTCATGATTGACTCCTAGCCTAATAATGGGTTCAGGCGGTCCAGCCGCCATCAATGGTGTGGGTGTGACCGCTGGTGAAGGTGGCGCCTGCGAGGTACAGCACAAGCTCGGCGACTTCTTCCGGGGTGCCAATTCGGCCCATGGGTTGGCGGCCGACAAACGCAGCGCGTGCGGCTTGATAATCGCCTTGAGCGCGCAGGCGATCTTGCAGCGACGGGCTGTCCACGGTGCCGGGGCAGATGGCGTTGCAGCGAATACCTTGGGTGATGTAATCAGCGGCCACCGATTTGGTCAGGCCGATCACGGCAGCTTTGGTCACGCTGTAGGCAAATCGGTTGGGCACACCCTTGATGCTGGAGGCGACCGAAGCCATGTTGATGATGCTGCCGTCTTGTTGCGCCAGCATGCCGGGCAGCACGGCTTTGATCAGTTGGTATTGCGAGCGGACATTGAGCTGATAAGCAAAATCCAGATCACTTTCCGAACATTCGAGCAGCGTGCCGTTGTGGACAATGCCTGCGCAATTGAACAGCACGTCGATGGTGCCGTGGTTGGCAACCAATACATCTATGTCGGTTTGACTGAGTACATCGAGTCGCGCCGTCAGGATATTTGGCGTGTTAGTCAGCTCCGCGAGCTTCTCATCATTCACATCTGTGGCAATAACCTGGGCGCCGGCTTGAGCCAGGCGTATTGCTGCGGCGCGACCAATACCCTGTGCCGCTCCGGTGACCAGAGCCTTTTTTCCATGCAGTTGGGTCATCAATTCCCTCTCTTGTTCTAGGTGGGTGCAGAGCCATGTCTGCATGGTTAATTGTGCAGGAACATAATTTCCCTGTGAATTAATGATTCATATATAAATCTAAAAGACCAAGCATGCAACCCGAAAATGACAATTGACTCGGTCGGATTGACCCGGTCGGGTCGATGGGGAATCATGCGGGCGAACAGACCGCGGAGTGGATGACATGGCGCAGCAAGAGCAGGCAGCGGTGGAGTCGGAGGCGAATGAAGATCGCTACCGGGCGCCAGCCCTCGACAAGGGGTTGGACATCATTGAGGTGTTGGCTGAGCGCGAAGCGGGCTTATCCCAAGTGGAGATTGCCAAGGAGCTGGGGCGCAAGCCCAATGAGATATACCGCATGCTCGACCGCCTAGTACGCCGTGGCTATGTGTTACGCACTGAGGCCGACCAGTACGAATTGACCTTGAAACTGTTCGAGCTGGCTCACCGTCAGTCGCCGACCAGGCGCTTGGCCAGCCAGGCACTGCCGTTGATGCGGCGCTTTGCTGCCAGCAGCGGCCAGGCATGTCATTTGAGTGTGCAGGAGCGCGGCGGCTTGACCGTCATCGCTCAAGTCGATGCGCCGGGCTATTGGGGATTCGGTATCCGGCTTGGATCGCGCATGGGCCTGTTCGATACAGGTTCAGGGCACGTGATGTTGGCGTTTTCCGGTGCCGAGGAGCGCGAGTTGATGCTCCGCGAGACACCAGATACGGGCGCCCAGCTTGATAGCGACTTGCAGAAGGTGATCGAGCAGGTGCGTCAACAAGGCTATGCGCTGATGGCAAGCGAGCAGACCGAGGCTGTGTACAACATTGCTGTGCCGCTGTTTTCCAGCCCGGATCGAATTGTCGCGGTTCTGGCCAGTCCTTATCTGCAGCATCTCGATACCAATCGACTGCCGAACCGGGAGGCGGTGCTGGCGCAGTTGCAGCAGATCGCTCAACAACTCGGACAGCCGGAGTCGGACTAGGCGTTGTGCAGTCAGCACCGGGTTTGATGCTGTTTGACGGGGCGTCAGCCTTTGCTGATGCGCTGGCTAAGCAGCTCTTGGGTCAGTGCCTCAACTCTTTCGCGGCGCTCGCTGCTGCTGCGCCAGTTGCGACTATCAATGCTAGACCATTGTGGGTAGGCGCGGGCATCACGCAGTGCTTCGGGTAGCTTGCCTTGGCGCCATCTGCTGTCTTGCGGTGCTGCGAGTGTGATTGCTTCCATTGCCGCATGGCCGCGTTCATTCAGTGCGCTCAGCAGCAATTGCTGGCGTAGGGCCAAAAGCCGCAGCACGGCATCATCAACCGTTAACTCGCGCTCACCTTTGAGCTTGCTTTTGAGGCGTTCGCCATAGCCGCGCAAGGTCTGTGCGCTACCGCCCAGCAGCGCGCCCAGCGCAGCGGCAGCGCCAAGGGTTACGCCGCCAACCAGTAAGTCAATTCCGGCGCCAGTCGCCGCACCTGCAGCCATGCCGCCACCGACTTTGATTCCGAGTTGCTTGAGGGTTTGCGGGTTGAACAAGTCATCGCCCCAACGCCCATCGAGCAGCGGTAGGTCTTCAGCCTTGGCGTCATTTTTGCGGAAGGCATAGAGCTTTAGCAGGTCTTCAACGCAGCGTTGTTCGCGCTTGCAAATGTTCTCACGCAGCGAATTGATCGCCGCTTTTTCGAGCGTTGGCTCCGCTGCAACGCTGCGCCTGTAAGCAGCGCAATCAATCAGTAAGTCAGCAATTAATTGCACGCCCGCTTGTTCGCGAGCTTCGCGCTGGGCTTGGTGATCGTTGATCAAGCGTTGCAGTTGCGGCGCGGCTTTTTCCAGTAATAGGCCCAGGCTTTCATACAACCGTTGCTCACCATCAACCGGCGGCGCGACGCTGTCAAAACGCACCAAGGCATGCAAGCCGATACGTGCCAGCGCTTCACGCCACTCAGCTTCGCGGTGCGCAGTGCTGGCGACAAAATTCAGCACCGGTAGGAGCGGCCGTCCGCACATGCTCAATATTTCGAGTTCATCGCGGTATTTGGCCAGTACCGGCTCGCGCGCATCAATCACATACAGACCGGCGTCGGAGGCTTGAAGCTGGCGCAGCACTTTAGCTTCTTGCTCGAAGCGCTGATGCGCCTCGCTACTTTGCAGAAACCGCTCTAAACGTGCCGGGCCATCAAGTCGCTCACCGGGGTGGTCAAGCCGTTCTAGATAGTCGAGCAGGGCGATTGCGTCTTCCAGTCCCGGCGTGTCGTAAAGCTCCAGCAGTGCTTCACCCTCAACCGACAAGCGCGCGCCTTCAACGTGACGCGTGGTGCTGTGGTGATGCGATACCTCGCCAAAGCCAACGTCACGAGTCAGGGTACGCAGCAGTGAGGTTTTGCCGACATTGGTGTGGCCGACGACGGCCAGTCGCAGCGGCTTATTATTAGTCATGGCCGCTCTCCAGCCAAGTTAACGGCGCAGAGTCGCTGTGTGTCAGTTGCAAGGCGTCGAGTGCCTTGTGCCAGTCGCTTAAGCGATTGCCATCGAGTGTCTCGTCGGTCGGCGGTGGAAGCAGCCAGATGCGTGTAGTGCCCGCGCAGCGGCTCAGTTCGCCGAGCAAACCCAAGGCGCCGCGGTCGGGCGAGCGGCGTGGATCACAGGCAATCAGCAGGCGTGCAGGCGGAAACCGCGTCAGTTGTTCAAGCAAGCGTTGGCGTTGTTCCCGGGTGTCGATAACCCCAGCATCACGCACGCTTTTAGGCAGTTTGGTCGGTGGCCATTGGCGTTGCGCATCCAGCTCAATCGCCATCAACACCGCTTCTTCGCCAGGATTCGCGTTGTAACCTGTGGCGGGTTGATGCAGCACATCCGGTGCACTGTCATTCACCCCAATGCGTTCACTGCTCGGTTGCAGGCGTTCACGCAGCAGGCTGTAGCCGGGCAGACTGGTGTCGAGCTTAAGTGCGGCGCGACCTTTGCTCCAAAGTAGCCAGCAGACGAGTGTCAGCACTAAGCGTGGAATGATGCCGTAAACCAGCAACACGCCAACCAGCCAGCCAGCCCAGCTCTGCCTTGCAGCCTCGCTGAGAATGACATTGTCGCCGCTGATGCGGATTAGCTCGGCATCCGGCAAGCTAAAGCCAAACAGTGCTGGCAGAGCACCGATGCTTTGCGTCACTGCGGTAAAGGTTTCGCCACTGAGAATGGTGCTTTCCCAGACAAAGCCATAGCGTCGAGTGGCCAGTAGCAGCAACATGCTCAGCAGTGTGCTGAGCAGCGCGACCAGCCAGAAACCGTTGCTCATAATCCCTAACGCCCAGCGGCTGAGGCGCTGGCGTTGCAGCAGGATCAGTAATGCAGGTGCCAGTTGTGCGACTTGCGCATCGCGTGCCAGTTTCTCACTGAGCCACAACCACAAACGGCCCAGGGCGCCCGCGCTTTCTCCAGTAAAAAAAAGTCCTAACAGCCAACCGATCAGCATCAACAGGTTAAGCCCAAGCATGCTGCCGAGTGCCCAGAACACGTTGACCGGGCGCAGGCCGTCACCGAGAGCAGCCACACTCAAACCGATACCGCTGAATACGGCTAATACCAGCATGGCCAGGAATGCCAAACGTGAACCTTGGCGCCAATGGCTCAAGGCTTGGAGCTGTCCGTCGCGCTCGGCCAACAGTAATGCACGGTGTTGCAGCCGCTCAACAAAGTCGCCGCCCGCCACTTGCACACGGCGATTGGTTTCGCTGTCTTCAAGCGGCCCGGTGTGCTCTTCGCGCAAGCGGATGGTCTCGGTGAGCCAGAGCTTTTGCAGTTTGCTAAGCGTATTGGAAGCTGCAGTCACGCGGTATCTCATCTCAGGATTGAGTGCTGAGCATAACCGCTGGACGCTGTTTCAACTACGTCATCAGATTATTTACGCAGGCTTCTGACCTTAACTGCAACGTCTGGCTGGTCGCTGAACAGGCCGTCGATACCCGCGTCGAGGAAGATATTTATTTCCTGCTCAATATCGCCACGGGCTTGCGGGTCATCACCTTTGCGCAGATTGACTGGCAGAAAACTGTTTTCAGCGCGAAAGGTATAAGGGTGAACTTTCAGCTTGGCGGCGTGGGCGTCGGCGACAAAGCGTGTGGTGTTGGCCGGGTCGAGAGCGCCATTGCTGTCCAGAGGAATAATTGCGCTTTTGTGTGGGCCAACGCCGACGGCGTATTCGGCAACTTGCTTGAAACCTTGTGGGGTGGCCATTTGCGCGTAGGTCAACGAGCTACCGCTGAGGCTTTGATCAAAGGGTTGGCCTTCGCCGTACAGTTGAATCAGGCGGATTTCACTGTCACGGCTCAGCTGCTTGAGGTTGTTGACCTCGAACGACTGGATATAAACCGGTGCCTTGGCGCTATCCAGGCCATTGTCCTTGAGAATTTTCAGCAGCGGCTTTTCCATGCTCAAGCCTTGCTGCTGAAAATAGCTGGGGTGCTTGGTTTCTATGTACAGGCCAATCTGTCGCTGTTGGCTGCGTTGTAGATCTTTACTCAGGTCAATGATTTCCTGCAGCGTTGGGATCTGCATGCTGCCATTGAGGCGCGCGTTGCCGGGGCGAACATCAGGGATTCGCTCAATCGCGCGCAGGGTTTTTAATTCAGCCAGGGTGAAGTCCTCGCTAAACCAGCCATTGAGGGTGACCCCGTCGATACTTTTACTGCGTTTGCGCTCGGCAAACTCCGGGTGATCCGCCACGTTTGTGGTTAAGCCCAGTTCATTGTCATGCCGTGCCACTAACTGACCGTCTTTGGTCATCACCAGATCGGGTTCGATATAGTCGGCGCCCAAGGTCACAGCCAGCGCGTAAGCACCGAGTGTGTGCTCTGGCACATAACCGCTGGCGCCACGGTGGCCGATGATCAACGGATAAGGCTGCGCTTTGGCAGCGTGCTCTTGGCCCGGCGACTCAGACGCTGCGGTCGCCATAAAGGGCAAGCAAAGCAGACAGGCTAAAGCGCCCAGGCGAGAGCGGTGGTCAGCGAATAGATTGTTGAGTGCAGGCATGCGCGTCGTCCTTGTGCGAGAGGCAAACTGAAAGGATAGTCTGCAATGGGTTTGCTGACCTTTTGTTACAGCGCTTTGAATCAGTGGTTTTAACTGAGCTTAAGTCATGGTGGACAAGCTGCGCGTTGTCGCACCCTACACCCAAGCTTTGCTATGCTCGCCCGCATGAAAAATACTCTCCCTCTCTGTCTGATTGCGGCGCTCGCGGATAACCGCGTGATTGGCCTCGATAACCAAATGCCTTGGCACTTGCCGGCGGACCTTAAGCACTTCAAAGCGCTGACGCTGGGTAAGCCGATCATCATGGGGCGCAAAACCTGGGAATCACTCGGCCGGCCCTTGCCTGGGCGGCTGAATCTTGTGGTCAGCCGTCAAACCGATTTGCAACTGGATGGCGCAGAAGTCTTTGCTTCTCTGGATGACGCTGTCACCCGCGCAGAGGCATGGGCACGTGAACAGGGTGTGACCGAGTTGATGCTGATTGGCGGCGCGCAGCTGTATGCGCAAGGGCTTGAGCACGCACAACGGTTGTACCTGACGCGGATTAACCTGAGCCCAGAGGGTGATGCGTGGTTTCCTGAGTTTGATGCCGCCGCATGGCAACTGGCCTCAAGCGAAGCGCACGAAGCCACTGAAACAACCCCGCCTTACGTATTTGAAAGCTGGCAGCGCCCTTAAACGCATCAGCGAAAACTGCGGTGCAGTAGGGTGGGTGGCGCTTTTCCATCCACCCTTGAAAGCAATGCTGTGCCTAGCTGCGATCAGCCAAAACGCCGATCAAGAAGAACACCAGCAACAATACTGGCGCCAGGGTGTAGTTGTTGAACTGGCCGAGGCCTGCGCTGAGATAGGGCGTCAGGAATACGATTGCCAAGCCGTACACCACGGCACATACGACGACGAAGATAATGGTGCGAAAAACAAAGTTAAGGCCGCCAATGCTGCGCTGAACCCAGGCGTTGATGCCTGGGCCGAAGAGTACGAACAAGGTCGCCATGATCGCCAGCGAGATATCGTATAAGTGGCTGCGGCTCCAGCGTGACAATGTGGCGGTTAGGTCAAGTAGCAGGTCCATGCGGTGTCCTTAGAGCAAAGGGCTCATCAACTGCCTATCAAGGCAAAAACTGTTGCAGTAAGTCGTTTAGAAACAACTGACCCTCTGCTGTCGCAGTCAGGCGATCAGGATTGTTTTCAAGTAGACCGCGTTGCTGCGCCTGTTTACGAGCCTCGCTCAGCAGGCTGAGCGGCAGGCCGGTGCGTTGGCTGAACAGCTCGCTGGCAGCACCCTCGGTGAGGCGCAATACATTCATTAAAAACTCGAACGGCAGTTCATCCTGCCCGAGAACACGCTCGCCTGCACTAAAGCGCTTGTTAGGGTCGAGGTAGTCTTTGGGCAGACGGGTTTTCCAAGTACGCCGGATAATGCCATCAGGGCTGCTGAGTTTGCCGTGAGCGCCCGCACCAATCCCGATGAAATCGCCGAAGCTCCAGTAATTCAGATTATGCCGCGCTACTTTGCCTGGCTGGGCATAAGCAGAGACTTCATATTGTGCATAGCCATGTTCGGCAAGCAGCGCCTGGCCCGCTTCCTGAATATCCCAAAGGGTATCGTCTTCGGGCAGAGTTGGCGGTTGGTTCCAGAACACCGTATTGGGTTCGAGCGTCAGTTGATACCAGGACAAATGGGTCGGTCGTTGCGCAATTGCAGTGCGCAGATCAGCCAGCGCATCGTCAATGGATTGATCCGGCAAGCCGTGCATCAGGTCGAGGTTGAAGTTGTCAAAACCTGCTGCGCGAGCCATATCGGCAGCACGCACGGCTTCGTCGCCATCGTGAATCCGGCCAAGGGCTTGCAATTTCGCCGACTGAAAACTTTGCACGCCGATTGATAGCCGGTTGATTCCCAGCTTGCGGTAGGCAGAAAACTTGGCTTGTTCAAAGGTGCCGGGGTTGGCTTCGAGGGTGATCTCAATGTCGTCGGCAAACTTGATACGCTGCTCAACGCCTGCGAGCAGACGCCCAAGTGCCTTGGCTGAAAACAGGCTTGGAGTGCCGCCACCAAAGAAGATCGATGTCAGTTCGCGCTCATGCACAGCCGGTAAGTCTGCATCGAGGTCAGCCAGCAAGGCATCAACGTATTCTTCTTCTGGCAAGGTTGGCGCCGCAGCATGCGAGTTGAAATCGCAATATGGACACTTTTTAACGCACCAGGGAATGTGGATATACAGCGCCAGCGGCGGCAATACGAAGCCTTCAACCACATGGTGAACGCGGTCAGTGGCGATGGTTGCGTCTGCGCTCGAGGTTGCTGTCATAGGCCCAGCCGCTGTTTGAACAACGCCATGGCGCGCGCCCGGTGGCTGAGTTGGTTCTTCTCGGCTGGAGTTAACTCAGCGCTGGAACAGTCGCGCTCAGGCACCCAGAACAATGGGTCGTAACCAAAACCATGGGCACCTTGCGCTACGGGCAGGATACGCCCGTGCCACAGCCCTTCACAGATGATCGGCAGTGGGTCATCGGCGTGGCGAACCAAGGCCAGGCAGCAAACAAACTGGGCACCACGTTGCTCGGGGGCGACATCTTTAAGCGCTTCCAGCAGTTTGGCGTTGTTCGCCGCATCACCTTGGCCATCTGCGTAGCGCGCCGAGTAAATACCGGGCGCGCCGCCGAGGTAATCCACAGCCAGGCCAGAGTCATCGGCGAGAGCTGGCAAGCCGGAGACCCGCGCGGCATTGCGCGCCTTGAGAATTGCGTTCTCGACGAACGACAAGCCAGTCTCTTCGGGTTCGACGTTGCTGAACTCGCCAACTGAGCGCACGCGAATTGAGTCGCCAAGCATGGCTTGGAGTTCTTTGAGTTTGCCAGCGTTATGGCTGGCGAGTACCAGTTCAGTAAGTTGAATCATTCGTCTGGGAAAAATTCCTGGTTGAATTCGAAGCTATGCGCCTTGCCATCGCCAGCGGTGACATTAATGGTGAAGCGCAATACTTCACGCTGTTCGAAAGGGAACTGCGCAAGATAATAAATGGCGCCCGGCTCGCTGACTTGCTTAAAGTTAAGCGGGTAGTCTTTGCCCAGCAGATTCTTCACCGAACCGCTGACATTAGCGTTGCTGGCTTTGCCGCCTTTAAGCACGGCAATATTGACCACGCCTTGAGTTTTGCTACGCACTAAACCATTGGCTGCGGCGATATTTGGCTGCAAAAAGCCCGAGTTAAAAGCGTTGTAGTGAACGTCCATGTCACCGTATGTCTGCTTGCGTTCAGCGAAGGCTGGTAAGCTCAGGCACAGAGCCATAAGTAATACGACGAGGCGGCGCATAAGAGTGTCTCCTGTAAAAAAGTCAGCGGGGTTCAGTCGTTGCTGCCCGGGTTCATGGCGCTGTAACCACTGACACGATAGATGCCTATCTCACCTAATAGGTTAGGCAAGATTTTGCTGGCCCAACCATGCCGGTGGTCGCGGTCAACGGCAAGGCGTTGAAGAATGGTCGCTTGCTGGTCCAGGCACAGGCGCTCGAAGTCTTCAAATGTACAGAAGTGAATGTTCGGCGTGTTGTACCAGGTGTACGGCAAGAAGTCGGAAACCGGCATCCGGCCTTTGCTGGCGAGGTACCAGCGGCAGCGCCAGTGGCCAAAGTTTGGAAAGGTGATGATGCAGGTTTTGCCGACGCGGAGCATTTCCTTGAGGATTCGATCCGGGAAATGCACAGCTTGCAGCGCTTGGGTCATGACCACGACGTCGAAACTGGCGTCGGCAAAGTTTCCCAGACCTTTGTCGAGGTCTTGCTCGATGACATTGACGCCTTTATTGACGCACTCGGCAATGTTGTCCGGGTCGATTTCCAGGCCGTAACCAAAAACCTGCTTGTTATCGCGTAGCCAGGCCAGCAACTCGCCGTTACCGCAACCCAGATCGAGTACGCGGCTGCCTGCGGGAATCCAGTCTTGGATAATGTCCAGATCGGCTCTCATGCCTGCCTCACAGAGTAATTCGATTCATATAGCTGCTAAATGCCTGCAGATAACGCGGGATCGGGATCAAGAACGCATCGTGACCTTGCGGCGCGTCAACCTCCAGATAGCAAACGTTTTTGCGAGCGGAGGTCAGCGCATCAACGATCTCGCGTGAGCGTTCCGGCGAGAAGCGCCAGTCGGTGGTGAATGAGATCACGCAGAAGTCTGCTTGCGCCGTCGCCAATGTTCGCGCGAGGTCGCCATCATTCGCCGCCGCTGGATCAAAGTAGTCGAGCGCTTTGGTCATGAGCAGGTAGGTGTTGGCGTCAAAGCGTCCGGAAAATTCCTCGCCTTGATAGCGCAGGTAGCTTTCGACCTGAAACTCGACGCTGTGGAAGTCGTAATTGAGTTTTTCACTCTTTAAGCCGCGCCCGAATTTCTCGCCCATGGCGTCATCAGACAAATAAGTGATGTGTCCAACCATGCGCGCGAGCATCAGACCGCGCTTAGGGATAACGCCCTGTTCTTGGAAGTGGCCGCCATGAAATTCTGGGTCGGTCAGAATGGCCTGACGCGCAACCTCATTGAAGGCGATGTTCTGCGCTGACAGTTTCGGTGCCGAGGCAATGGCAACGCAATGCCGCACGCGCTGTGGATAACTGATTGTCCACTGCATGGCCTGCATACCGCCCAAGCTGCCGCCAACGACCGCTGCCCACTGCTCGATACCGAGTGCATCTGCCAGTCGGGCTTGGCTGTGCACCCAGCATTCGACGGTCATCACCGGGAAATCAGCGCCAAATGGCTTGCCGGTCTCCGGATTGATGCTCGAGGGGCCGGTAGAACCGTTACAGCCACCAAGGTTATTCAGGCTGACGACAAAGAAACGGTTGGTATCAATAGCTTTGCCTGGGCCGATACAGCTGTCCCACCAACCGGGTTTGCGGTCTTCAGCGCTGTGATAGCCCGCAGCATGGTGATGGCCGGACAGTGCATGGCAAATCAATACGGCGTTACTGCGCGCAGCGTTCAGTTCGCCGTAGGTTTCATAAACCAGGTCATAGTTGGCAAGGGTTCGCCCGGAAGCCAGTGATAACGGCTCGGCAAAATGCAGTACTTGGGGTGTCACCAAGCCAACAGAATCTTGTGGAAAGGCAGTCGACATCGACCCTGCTCGCAAAGTTGAGAGTTGAAAAAGAAAGTCATGCAGTCTAAAGAGCGCCGCCCCATGCGGCAAGCGATGGGGCGGCGCGATGAGCTTTTGAGTAAAGCCCGGATACAAAGTGGAGGCGCGGTTTGGGGCCGCGCCGATCAGTGGGCGCCGGAGATTATTCGGTGCCGCTCATGCTGCGAGCAGCTACTGGCAGGTTCACAACCTTGTTATGACGCTTGATTGGCGCCGGGCGGCGCAAGTTACGCAACATTTCCGCCGCTTCACTCAACTGTGCACTCAGGTCTTCGTGATAGAGCGCCAATTGCCGGGTGCGCTGACGGGTTTGTTGGGTTTCTTGGGCCAGTGCCTTGAGTCGCAACATATGTGTTTCAAGTAGCTGCTTGTGCTCTAGCGTGTGCTGCATCAGCGGCATCAAGGCATCGTTGGTCCATTGATCGGCATCTTGGCGCAGGCGTTGGTGCATGCCGACGACTTCTTGCGCAAGGGTGGCAAAGAAGCGTTTAGCCAGGCTTTTTTGCTCGGTCAGCAGGGACTTCAATTGCAAGCGGAACTGATCAGCCTTGATTTGCAGCTGCTTGAGTTCGCGCGCATAGCGTTCAACATTGAACTGCGGTGCATCAACGCCATTGAGCGGGTTTTCTTCGTTATGCCTGCGGTAAACCGCGGCGACCATGGTATTGGCGGTTTCCGCTTCATAGCCAAGGTTGTGCAGATCGTTTTTGATCGAGCTAAAGAAATGCACGATTGCTTGATTGATACCCACGGTTGTCCAGCAACTGGTGAGTTCTTTACGGGCGCGCGCCATGTGTATTTCGAGTTGCTCGGGGCGCACCGCAGCGCGGAGCATATCGCCTTGGCGTTTGAGTAGCCGCTGATTGGTTTTCAGGCCCAGCAAGCGCTTGTGGTGCTGGCTGTGATCTTCTTTGGTCTTGGCCGTCAGCTCAAAAAGCATCTGACCGTTATCTTGCTGATGCGTATTAAGCAGGACCTGCTGCTGACTAACTTGCTCAAGGCGCACGTTCAGGACGTGCTGACTGTTTTGTACTAAGCCGAGCACCTGATTCACCACATGATCTTCGATCAAGCGTTCTTTTTGGCTGACGATGCGCTCGCAGAGCAGTGTTTCCAGACTGTGCATTTGGCTGCGTGCCAGCAGGTCCGGGTCTTTGCGCACTTTCGCCAAAAGCGCCTGCTTAGCCGAAAGCGGCAGCACGTCGTCTGGTTTAACCCCAAGTTGTTTGGCGGTGAGGGTCTGGATCTGACGGATGCTATTCTGCACGAACGTCTCGCCAGCCAAATCATCCCAAAGCACGTCAATCTTATTCAGTACGGCAAATAAACTGGCGTGGCTTTCTTCTTCAAGCGGATGAATATGCTGCTGCCAGGCGGCCATATCGCTTGCGGTCACGCCGGTGTCGGCAGACAGCAAGAACAGGATCGCCTGCGCGCTCGGCAGCATTGAGAGTGTCAGCTCAGGTTCGCAGCCCAGTGCGTTAAGGCCAGGGGTGTCGAGAATGCGTAAGCCTTGGCGCAGCAGTGGATGGTCGAAATTGACCAAGGCATGGCGCCAGGCAGGAACCATGACAATGCCAGGTTTGCCGCTGTTTTCCAGCGAGTCTGGGTGGAAGCCCAATTGGATCGCGTCTTCAACCTTCATCGGTTTGGTTTTCGATACTTGGGTGAAGGCTTCAATCATGTTATCTGGATGACTGATATCCAGCGGAATATTTATCCAATGCTGGGGCGCGCGCTTGAACTGGGCAACGCTGGCCTCAGAGGTGCGGGTTTCAATCGGCAGCAGACGGATATACGAACGCTCGGAGCGTGGGTCGAAGAACAACTCCGTCGGGCACATCGTAGTGCGCCCGGCATGCGATGGCAGCATGCGCTGGCCATAAGAAGAGAAGAACAAGCTGTTGATTAGCTCGGTTTTACCGCGCGAGAACTCGCCAACGAACGCCAGCGTGATGTGATCTGTGCGCAAAACCCGTAGTGCCCGCTCAAGCTTGGCTGTGACGGTGTCTGAGCTTAATCGATTAGCTTCCAGCCAACTCCGATAGCGCACGATTTCACGCATTAACTCACGCTTCCACGTGACATAGGCGTCAATCTGCTGGGTGAGACGTTCCATGCTCATCAAACCTTTCCTTTCACGAATTCACACATCGTGTGCGTCTTGCACGGGGGTATTTAGGCTCCGCTTATAAACCATAATGGCTCTATTTGGGCGGAAGCTGGGACGTCTCTGAACCGTTGTGTGAGAGCCGTCTCATTCGCGTTAGATAACTGTGCTGATGGCATTATGCTCAGCTGGTTCGGCTCGTCAATTGTCCTTGTCGCTAAACGGTAGCGTCAGCTGACCAAATGGCTTGAATGCGGCGCTTTAAGAGGCGTGATACGGGCAGGATTTGCTGGCATGTAGCATTTTGTGACGGGCGTGAATAGGTTGCCTGGCAAAGTTGTAGGCAGGAATCTTCAACAGATTGGGCATGGCTGGATTGAAGGTAGCTTTGTCGTGGCTAGGCGAGGGTCAGCTCCCCGTCCAGCCACGGCTAAAGTTATTAGATCGCGAGGCTGAGGCCCGAGAGCATGCCGGTATAAACGGCCAGGTTGCGGATCACCAGCATGTCGATCAGGTTGAGTACCAAAAATGCCAGGATCGGCGACAGGTCGAGACCACCAAGGTTTGGCAGGATGCGCCGAAACGGAACCAGCAACGGTTCACAGATCTGATTGACTAGCTCAACCGCAGGGTTGTGGCTGCCTTGTGCGACCCAGGACAGGATCACACTGATGATCAAGGTGAAGAAGAATACCTTGAGGAACAATGCAGTGACGCCAATGATCGACCAAATCAGCACCAGCAGCGGAGCGCCAAAGCCATAACCCATGAGCATCAGGGTTAGCTCCATCAGCACAAACTGGACGATCAGCGCGAGGATTAGCGAGGACGTGTCGAGCCCGAAAATGCTCGGTATGAGTTTGCGCATCGGTTTCAACAATGGCTGAGTCGCGCGCACGATAAACTGGCTAAGCGGGTTATAGAAGTCAGCGCGGACCAATTGCAGGATGAATCGCAGCAGTACAATCAACAAGTAGAAACTGCCGATAGTTTGCAGGATGTAGACGCCTGCAGTGTTCAGACCAATCATTATTTGCTCCTTATTTGCCTAGCTGTTCGGCCAGCTCAGCCGAGCGGCGAGCAGCGGCGTTTAATGCGTCATCAACCAGAACCTCAAAACGGCCAGCCTGGAAGGTTTTGATTGCAGCTTCAGTGGTGCCCGCTGGCGACGTCACCCGGCGTCGCAGTTCACCCGCGTCTACATCGCTGGCGACGGCCATGTGCGCGGCACCCAAGGCTGTTTGCAGAGTCAGTTTGGCCGCAGTTTCGCGTGGCAGGCCGAGTTTTTCGCCTGCAGCGGTCATGGCCTCGATCAATAGAAAGAAATACGCGGGACCGCTGCCTGATACTGCGGTGACAGCATCGATTTGTTGCTCTTGGTCAAGCCAAACGGTCATGCCGACTGCATTGAGCAGTTGCTCCGCCTGATCTTTTTGCTCGGGGCTAACCTGGGCGTTGGCGTACAAACCACTGACGCCTTGGCGTAGCAGGGCTGGCGTATTGGGCATGCAGCGCACTATGGGTCGCTCGCCCAGCCAGTTTTCGAGGCTGGTGCAGTTGATACCGGCAGCAATGGATATCACCAACTGACCCGGTTTGAGGTGCTGGGCGAGATCGACGCAGACCTCTTTCATCACTTGCGGTTTGATCGACAGAACGATCACATCAGCACCTTCAATCGCCTCGGCGTTACTGGCGAATGTACTGATGCCGTGTTCTGCAGAGATTTTCGCGCGTTGTTCTTCGCCGCGGTCACTGGCACGAATGGCGCTGGCGTCCACGCCTTGCGCGCGCATGCCGCCGATGAGGCTGGCAGCCATGTTGCCCGCGCCGATAAAGGCGATGCGAGGAGAAGTCATAGCGAAGGTTCCTGTGTTGATTCAGAGGAATAGTTGCGGGCACCAAACAGTGCCGTACCAATTCGAACCCAAGTCGCGCCTTGGGCAATAGCCGCTTCAAGGTCGTGACTCATGCCCATGGATAATGTATCGAGGTTGAGGTTCAAGCCTTGCTGCAACTCGCGCAGTGAGGCAAACGCCGCATTTTGTTCAGCCGGGTCATCGCTGGGCTCTGGAATTGCCATCAAGCCCCTTAACCGTAAGTTTGGTAATTGATTCACTGCCGCCGCCAGTGCTGGCAATTGTTCAGGCGTGCAACCTGCTTTGCTCGCTTCTTGGCTGACATTGACCTGTATGCAGATATTCAATGCTGGCAGATGTGCAGGGCGCTGAGTAGATAAGCGTTCAGCAACCTTGAGGCGATCAACAGCGTGCACCCAAGCAAAGTTTTCAGCGATGGCGCGGGTCTTATTTGACTGAATGGGGCCGATGAAATGCCAAATCAATGGCAAATCAGATAAATCGTGCTGTTTATCCAGCGCTTCTTGTAGATAATTTTCACCAAAATCATGCAGCCCCGCTGCATAAGCCTGGCGAATTGCTGAGGCGGGTTTGGTTTTGCTTACAGCAAGCAAACCAATTGTCTCGGGTTGACGTGCACAGGCATGCGCCGCCTCACGGATCCGAGTTCCGACCTTTGCTATATTCTCTGATATCGTGGACATTGCTTACGCTCTGTGGCCCGTTCGCTCTGCGTGTGGGGCATTCTAACGTCAATGGCCGCTGGTTGAGAAAAACTAACGCGACGTGGCGCGTCATTCTGCCTGCAAAGTCGCGTGCTAGTTGAGCCGTTTGATTTGATTTAAACACTGCATAACCGGATGCGGTGGTTATTTAAGCAGCCTCTTGGGGAGTTACATGGATATCACAGAACTGCTGGCGTTCAGTGCCAAGCAAGGTGCTTCAGACTTGCACCTTTCTTCGGGGCTGCCACCGATGATTCGTGTTGATGGTGACGTGCGTCGCATCAACCTGCCAGCGCTGGACCATAAACAGGTGCATGCGCTGATCTACGACATCATGAACGACAAGCAGCGTAAGGATTTTGAAGAGTTTCTTGAAACTGACTTCTCGTTTGAAGTGCCGGGTGTCGCGCGTTTCCGGGTTAACGCCTTTAACCAGAATCGCGGTGCTGGCGCTGTATTCCGGACAATTCCTTCCAAGGTGCTGACCATGGAGGACCTCGGCATGGGCGAGGTTTTTCGCAAGATTACCGACGTGCCGCGCGGCCTGGTTCTGGTGACCGGCCCAACAGGTTCGGGTAAGTCGACAACCCTGGCGGCGATGCTTGATTACCTCAACGCCACTAAATATCACCATATTCTGACCATTGAAGACCCAATCGAATTCGTACATGAGTCGAAGAAGTGTCTGGTCAACCAGCGTGAAGTTCACCGCGACACATTGGGCTTCTCTGAAGCACTGCGCTCGGCGTTGCGGGAAGACCCGGACATCATTCTGGTGGGTGAGATGCGTGACCTTGAAACCATCCGCCTGGCACTGACCGCCGCAGAAACCGGCCACTTGGTATTCGGCACCTTGCACACCACCTCGGCGGCAAAAACCATCGACCGGGTTGTTGACGTATTCCCGGCTGAAGAAAAATCCATGGTTCGCTCGATGTTGTCAGAATCATTGCAGGCGGTTATTTCCCAGACCCTGTTGAAGAAAATCGGCGGTGGTCGGGTGGCTGCGCACGAAATCATGATCGGCACACCGGCGATTCGTAACCTGATCCGTGAAGACAAAGTGGCGCAGATGTACTCATCGATCCAGACCGGCGGTTCGCTGGGCATGCAAACCCTTGATGCCTGCCTGAAAGGGTTGGTGGCAAAAGGCTTGGTCAGCCGCGAAAGCGCGCGTGAGAAATCCAAGAACCCTGAGAACTTCTAAAAAAGCGCGACTGGCTATACTCCACACCTCTGGCGCCGTTTGTGCCCCGGAGCATAGGCGCCAATGGCACACGCGCATTGGCGTCACTTACAGCGTTAACGCGTGATTGCGACGGTGAGAGAGAACAATGGACTTTGAAAAACTGCTGCGCCTGATGGTCGAGAAAGGTGGTTCTGACCTTTTCATTACAGCGGGCGTGCCACCGTCGATGAAGGTCAACGGCAAGATCATGCCGATCACCAAAACCGCCATGTCGCCTGAGCAAACGCGTGAAACCGTGCATTCGGTGATGAACGAGCAGCAGCGTCGCGACTTCACTGAGAATCACGAATGTAACTTCGCGATCAGCGCGCGTGGCGTTGGCCGTTTCCGGGTCAGTGCGTTTTATCAGCGCAACCTGGCAGGCATGGTATTGCGCCGGATCGAAACCAATATCCCAACGCTTGATGACTTGCAGCTACCGGAAATTCTAAAAAAACTGGCACTGACCAAGCGCGGTTTGGTGCTGTTCGTTGGGGCGACAGGTACAGGTAAATCGACCTCTCTGGCGGCGATGATCGGCTATCGCAACAAGAACAGCAGCGGTCACATCATTTCCATTGAAGACCCGATCGAATATATCCACCAACACCAGAACTGCATCGTCACTCAGCGTGAAGTGGGTATCGACACCGAGTCATTTGAAGTCGCGCTGAAAAACACCCTGCGCCAGGCGCCCGATGTGATCCTGATTGGTGAGGTGCGAACCCGTGAAACCATGGATCACGCCGTCGCCTTCGCTGAAACCGGTCACCTGTGCCTTGCCACCTTGCACGCCAACAACGCCAACCAGGCGTTGGACCGGATCATCAACTTCTTCCCGGCTGACCGACAGAATCAGGTGTGGATGGATTTGTCGCTCAACCTCAAGGCAATCGTCGCCCAGCAGCTGATCCCAACCCCGGACGGCAAAGGCCGTCGCGCGGTAATTGAAGTCTTGATTAACACGCCGCTGGCTGCTGACTTGATTCGCAAAGGCGATGTGCACGAGCTCAAGGCGTTGATGAAACGCTCAACCGAGCAGGGTATGCAGACCTTTGACCAGGCGCTGTACAACCTCTACAGCCAAGGCGAAATCACTTACGAAGATGCCTTGCTCTATGCTGACTCGGCGAACGACTTGCGTCTGATGATCAAACTCGGCTCAGAAACCGACGGTGATCACCTGACCAGCATGTCTCAAGGCTTGTCATTGGAAGTCAGCAACGACGATAACCCGGGCCGCAGCTTCCGTTAGCCAAAGCGCTGTTAACAAACATTGGCGCAGCACGGCGATATTCCATGTGCTGCTCGATTGTTTGCGTAACCGGCAATCTCGGGTAAATTGTTGTCTCGGACTAGGGATGCAAGCAGGAGGCGCATATGCAGCAACAAGACACTCACAGTAAGACAATCGGCTATCTGTTGTGGATTTTCGGGTTTCTCGGTGCTCATCGTTTTTACTACGGTAAACCAGTGACTGGAACCATCTGGTTTTTCACCTTGGGCCTGTTCTTTATCGGTTGGATTATCGACCTGTTCCTGATCCCCTCCATGGATAAAGAAGCCGATTTGCGCTTCACCGCGGGCGAAACCGATTACAATGTTGCCTGGATTCTGTTGACCTTCCTCGGTATTTTCGGCGTACACCGTATGTACCAAGGCAAGTGGATCACCGGGATCATCTACCTGTTCACTGGCGGCTTGCTCTTTGTCGGCGTGCTGTATGATTTTTGGACACTCAATACCCAAGTGTCACTGAAGAACGCCTCACGGGCGTAGTGATCGCTTTGCACGAAAACCCGCACATTTGCGGGTTTTTTTGTGTGATAGCCAAAAGTCCCTGAATGCGTGCAGCTAAAGGGGGCGTGTGACGCCGCCAGAGTCCATCGGGTCGTTAACGCGCAAAATCCGCAGTAATTTTTTGTTACGGTGTCTCTCTCCAACTAAAAAAGAGAGAACCGTTATGAAGCTCGCGCCAAAATTGCTGGTCGCCGCACTCTGTTTGGGTCTGGCAGGTCAGGCTTTCTCCACCGAGCTCACGCACTGGCCGGCACCGGCAGCCAAGCAACTCAATGCAATGATCGAGGCGAATGCCAATAAAGGTAACTTCGCTGTCTTTGACATGGATAACACCAGCTACCGTAACGATCTTGAAGAATCGCTGCTGCCGTTCATGGAGAACAAAGGGCTGATCACCCGTGAAAAGCTCGATCCCTCCCTCAAATTGATGCCATTTAAAGACACCGCTGACCATAAGGAAAGCCTGTTCAGTTACTACTATCGCCTCTGCGAAGTGGACGACATGGTGTGCTATCCATGGGTTGCGCAGGTATTCTCCGGTTTCACCCTCCAGGAACTCAAAGGCTATGTTGATGAGTTGATGGCCTCGGGCAAGCCCGTGCCAAGTACCTATTATGACGGCGATGAGGTCAAGACCATCGAGGTCCAGCCGCCTAAGGTTTTCGCCGGTCAGACCGAGCTGTACAACAAGCTGATGGAAAACGGTATCGAGGTGTACGTGGTGAGTGCCGCGTCAGAGGAGTTGGTGCGCATGGTCGCCTCCGACCCGAAGTACGGCTACAACGTCAAACCGCAAAACGTCATCGGCGTAACGATGCTGCTTAAGAATCGGCAGACCAATGAACTGACCACCGCTCGTAAGCAGGTGAGTGCGGGTCAATACGATGAGAAGGCCAACCTCGGCCTTGAATTGACTCCGTATCTGTGGACACCTGCAACCTGGATGGCAGGCAAGCAGGGCGCCATCCTGACTTACATCGACCAGTGGAAAAAACCGGTTCTGGTGGCAGGTGACACCCCAGACAGCGACGGCTATATGCTATTCCACGGCGTCGACGTCAAGAAAGGCGGGATTCATCTGTGGGTCAACCGCAAAGACAAGTACATGACTCAACTCAACGGCATGATAAGAACCAACGCCGAGGCGCAAGCCAAGGAAGGTTTGCCCGTGACGGCTGACAAGAACTGGGTCATCGTCAAGCCAGATGAGATCCAGTAAGCGGCTCTGTGGGCCAGACCGATGTTCTCAAGGTCTGGCCCAGCATCCTTGAGCATTCAAGTTGAATGCTTGACCTCGGATAAATCATCCACTGCCAGCGCGCCAGTATCCGAGGTTTCCAGCACTGCGTAGGCACTGCTGCAAAACAGTGAATTCAGGCGCTTCATGTCGGCGATCAGCTCTAGGTGCAACGAACTGGTTTCGATGCTTTGCACAATTTTACGCTGCAGTCGGCTGACGTGAGCGTGGGCCAAGCGGCGTTCCTGGGCGCGGAAGCGGCGCTTCTCTTTAAGTAGTTGGCGGGCGCTTTCCTTGTCGGAACTGAGAAACACCGACAAGCCCAAACGCAGGTTGGCGATTAGCTGGCTGTGCAAGCCAGCCAGTTCTTCCAGGCCGGTTTCGGAAAATGATTGGCGTTGCGAAGTCTTTTGCTGCTGAACCTTGCGCAGCATGCGTTCGATCAGGTCGCTGGCAAGTTTGAGATTGATCGCCAACTCGATGGTTTCCGCCCAGCGACGGCTGTCTTGAGGGCTCAAGTCTTCGCGTGGCATTTGCGCCAGATACAGCTTGATGGCGCTGTAGAGCGTTTCAACATCATCGGTCAGGCGGCGGGTTTCCAGAGTCACCGCGCTCTGTTGGCTATGCAGCACATCGCGCATGCTTTCGAGCAAGTTGTCGATCAAGTCACCGAGGCGCAAGGTTTCCCGCGCTGCATTGGCCAGCGCCAGGCTCGGTGTGGCCAGCGCGGTTGGGTCCAGGTGCCGCGCCTTGGCTGCGCCATTGATTTCTGGCTTTTCGGGTATCAACCACGTGCAGAGTTTGGCCATTGGCCCAATGGTGGGCAGCAGGATCAGGCAGCGTGTGGTGTTGTATAGCAGGTGGAAGCCAATCACTATTTCCTGACGGCTAAAGTCGAGGCTGTCGATCCACTCCACCAACGGGTCGAGCACGGGGATAATCAACAGCAGGCCGATCAGTTTGTATAACAGGCTGCCAAGCGCCACTTGGCGGCCCGCCGCGTTTTGCATGCTGGTGCTGAGAAAAGCCAGCACGCCGCTGCCAATATTAGCGCCAATCACCAGGCCGATAGCCACCGGCAGGCTGATCAAGCCTGCGCCTGCCAGCATTGCAGTGAGCAATACGGCGGCAAGGCTTGAGTAGGAAATCATCGCGAATAAGGCTCCAACCAACGCATCAAGCAGGATGTCGCCGGTCAGTGAGGCGAAAATCACTTTTACGCCTTGCGCCTGGGTGATCGGTGTGGCGGCTTCGACAATCAGTTGCAAGGCCAGAATGATCAGCCCCAGACCAATACCGACCCGGCCCAACTGCCCTAGCCGAGTTTGCTTACGTGACAGGAAAAAGATCACACCGACGAAGATCAGCAGTGGCGATAGCCATGACAGGTCGAACGTCAGCACCCGTGCCATCACTGCAGTACCGACATCGGCACCGAGCATGGTCGCCAGCGCTGGTGTCAGCGTCATCAGGCCTTGGCCAACAAACGAGGTGACCAGCATGGCGGTGGCGTTACTGCTCTGGACGACCGCTGTCACGCCAATCCCTGCGACAAACGCCAGCCAGCGCTTGGACATGCTCTGGCTAATAACGTGGCGCAAGTTTGAGCCGTATACCCGCAGTATGCCGGTTCGGACAATATGTGTGCCCCAAATCAACAGGGCCACGGCAGATAACAAATTAAGCAGAGTGAGCATTCAGGCCCCCCTGTGTTGTTGACGCCCCAGAGGGGCAAGCATGCTGACGGTGTCGCATGCGTTCTTATACTTAAGCTGTAGTTGGCTCAAGACCTTAACGCCAGCATTGCACAGCTAAACAGTGGATGAAATAAAAATGTCATAAAGCATTTGCCACCAACGGCAAAAGTGCCAGCAGCGATAGCGCGGTCTGATTCAGTCTTTGGCCACGGCTGCGGGTTCAATAACAAAAAGCCCGGAATGTCCGGGCTTTGAGCTAATCAGGTCTAAACCACTAAGGTCAGCTTGGAATGATCGGTAGCTCACGCTTGTGCGCAGTTTTCAGGTAGGCGGCCTCGATGATTTCGGCTGCAGCATCCGAGACTTGATTGCCGAGAAGGTAGTTGTCGATATCGCTGTAGGTGCAGCCATAGGCAACTTCGTCGAGTTTACCGGGGGCAAGCTCTTCCAAGTCCGCCGTTGGCGCCTTATGCACCAAGGATTCCGGCGCACCGAGTTGCTTGGCGAGCAGGCGAACCTGGCTTTTGGTCAGGCCGGACAGGGGCGCCAAGTCGCAAGCGCCGTCACCAAATTTGGTAAAGAAGCCCATGACTGCTTCTGCTGCATGGTCGGTGCCAACCACTAAACCGCCGACAAAGTTGGCGATAGCGTATTGCGCGACCATGCGGGTGCGGGCTTTGACGTTGCCTTTGGCAAAGTCGGTCAGGCTCGGGCTTGGCTCTATGCCTTCAAGCTTGATGTTATTCATCAGGCCGTCGACAGCGTCGGCGATGTTGACCGCGGTCGACATGTCGGGCTGGATAAAACTCAACGCGGCTTGGGCGTCATGTTCGTCGGCCTGGGTCTTATATGGCAGGCGTACAGCGACGAATTTAACGGCGTGGCCTTCGTCGCGCATTTGGCTGACGGCCAGTTGGCACAGGCGGCCTGCAGTTGAAGAGTCGACCCCGCCGCTGATCCCCAGCACCAGCGCTTTAGCACCGGATGTGAGCAAAACGCTTTTGATGAACTTGATGCGTCGAGCGATTTCGGCTTTGGCGCTGGTGTCATCACTGATGCCTCTGTCGATGGCCAAGGCTGCCTGAATCTCTGTTCGCAAAATTGGGTTCATTACACATTCACCTTTTGAGGTTATTTCAGTGATGCCGAAAGCACCTGCGGTTTAGCGTCAGGAAGCTCAGGTCAGTACAGGATTTTTAATGCAATTATCGGGCAACTTTACCACCGCCCGCATCTTATTTTGTGGAATGGCTTTGTCGGATAGCTTCCAGCAAATAGCATTTCTGGCCGGGTTTTATCCTGGTGCATATTTGTTAAATGTTTGGCGGCTTAAGTCGTTCTCAGTGACGGTTGATGTTGAACGTGAAGACGTGGATTAACAATAAACGCCCGATGTGTTGCATCGGGCGTTTTGCGTTGCAGGTCAGTGGTTACCCGGACTTTTGGCTGAGCCTGAACAAGCCAACCTGTGGCGCTTCGCTGATCCAATGCTGAGCAACAGTCCAGCCCGCTTCAGCAGCCATTGCCGTAAACGACTCGACGCTGAATTTGTGCGAGTTCTCGGTGTGCAGGCTCTCGCCCTCAGCGAAGGTAAAGCGCTGGCCGGCAATAGTCACCGTTTGGGCAACCAGACTCAGCAGGTGCATTTCCATGCGCTGCTTGACCGGGTTCCACAGCGCTTGATGGGCGAAGTTGGTGAGATCAAAGTCAGCACCTAGCTCGCGGTTGATCCGCGCTAACAGGTTTTTATTGAAGCTGGCGGTAACTCCCGCTGCATCATCGTATGCCGTTTCAAGGATGTCGACGGGTTTAACCATGTCGACGCCGACGATAAATTGCGCGTCATTGCCCAAGATTGTTTTAGCCGATTTCAGAAACGCCACCGCTTGCCGCTGGTTGAAGTTACCGATAGTCGAGCCGGGGAAGAAGCCAATCCGCGGGCGCTGGCTAATTGCAGTGGGCAGGGCCAAGGTGCGGGTGAAATCGCCGACTTGTGGTATTACGCTTAGGGCTGGGTAGCGTTCGGTTAAGCGCTGCGCCGCCTGTTGCAGAGCATCTGGGCTGATGTCGATGGGCACGTAAGCGCCAAGGTGTGGCGCAGCGTCGAGCAACAGGCAGGTTTTATCGCTGGCACCGCTGCCAAACTCGATCAAGGCGCTGCCGGGGGCGAAGGTTGCGGCTATTTCACCGGCAACCGTGCTCAGTAAGCGAGTCTCGGCGCGGGTTGGATAGTATTCGGCGGTTTTGCAGATGTCCTCGAACAGTGCAGAGCCTGCCGCATCGTAGAAGTACTTCGGCGGTATGCTTTTGTGATCGGCTGCCAAGCCATTGAGCACGTCACGTCGGAATGAGCTGTGATCGTCGGTTATGGTTTTGTGACTGTCGCGAGCCAACCGCAGACCGCTCAGCACCCAGCGTTTTTCAGGGTGGAAAAAATTACGATAGCTCAGGCGTGTGTGACCCGGACTGGTGAAATTGGCACCGCCACGCAATATCATCTGATTGATCATGAATTTGCCGTTGTACTCGCCAACCGCGCCAGGTGCAGGACGAAAGCCTGGATAAGGGCTGTACGGGCTTTGCGTCCATTGCCAGGCAACATCATTGACCTGTTGCAGATAACCCGACTGGGCTGCTGCTTCCCATTCCGCCTCGGTCGGCAAGCGTGCTCCAGCCCAGCAGGCAAAGGCCGCCGCCTCGTAATAACTGATATGGGTGACTGGCGCATCGAGATCCACGGCTTGTAAACCGCTCAAACTCATCAGGCTCCAGCCTTGTTGGCTAGGCTGCCAGTAAAAAGGTGACTGCCAGTCCTGACTGTGCACGATGTCCCAGCCTTCAGCCAGCCACAACTCCGGGCGTGAATAACCGCCGTCATCCATGAACTCAAGCCATTGCGCATTGGTTACCAAGCGGTCGCTGATTTCGAATGGCTGCAAGTAAGTGGTGTGCCGTGGGCCTTCGTTGTCGAAAGCAAAGCCTTCGCCTTGGTGGCCAATTTCAACCAGGCCACCGGAATGAGCCTTGAACTGGCCCTTGCGTCCGCCGGAAGCTTTAGGCCAGCGGCGGTCGTAAGCCGGTTTCAGTGATGACGTGCTGAACAGATGAAGAACATCCATCAGCAACAGCTCTTGATGTTGTTCCTCGTGGGCGAGTCCCAGCTCTATCAATTTATAGTGGGTTGGGCTTGGCGGGGTTTGCAGCAGCTCAGCCATGTGTTGGTCGACATGCTTGCGGTAGGCGAGCACCTGATGCGCTCCGGGGCGCGTCATCAGGCCACGCTGTGGCCGAGGGTGACGCGGGCCAACGGCTTCGTAATAGGAGTTAAACAGGTAGCTGAAGTTGGGGTCGAACGCGCTGTAGTTGACGAGCTGTGGCGCGAGCAGAAAAGTTTCAAAAAACCAGCTGGTATGTGCGATGTGCCACTTTGCCGGACTGGCATCGGGCATTGATTGCACCACCATGTCTTCTGCGCTGAGCGGGGTGATCAAGGATTCTGTGCGGCCTCTGACGTCGAGGTAGCGGTCAAGCAATTCATTATGGGCGGGTGTGGGTTTTAAGGCTCTTAATGTGCTGCTCATCAACTCTTGTCTCCGCTGTTTAGGCTGGTCATTGTTGAGGCTGGCTGGTGGCTGGTGTTACAGGCTATGGGTGTGGAAACTCAGGGGGTTAACAATTTAGCTTTGAGTAAATCAGAGTCAGTTATTTGGATAAGGTTTCAGCTTAGACGGCTATCAGCTGTGCGCCTGTTTACTCAGCCAATAAAAACAAAACCCGCCAAACGGCGGGTTTTGTGTAGGTTGAGGCTTATGCTTGATAGCAGATATGCCCGTCTACCAAGGTGTAGCGCACCGCACTTGGCAGGCAGTGACCGATAAACGGGCTGTTACTGCCTTTCGAGAACCAGGTTTCACCCGCCAGGGTTGAGGCTTGTGGATCAAACAGCAAGATGTCAGCGGCTTGACCTGCAGCCAGCGTGCCTGCTGGCAGGCGCATCGCGTTGGCAGGACCAATGGTCAAACGCTGGAGCAAGGTTGGCAGGTCGAGCAAGCCGTCCTGAACCAGGGTCATCGCCAGCGGTAGCAGCAGTTGAACACTGCTGATGCCCGGTTCTGTCGCACCAAACGGAGCCCGCTTGGCGTCGGCTTCGTGCGGCTGATGATGGCTGGAAATCGCCTGAATCGTACCGTTTTTGACTGCCTGACGCAGACCTTCGCGATCTTTTTGCGTGCGCAGCGGTGGTTGCACGTGATAAAGGCTTGAGAAGCCTCGCAACGACTCGTCGGTGAGAATCAATTGGTAGAGCGCCACGTCAGCGGTGACCTTGAGGCCGCGAGCTTGCGCTTCGGCAATCAACTCCGCGCCGCGTGCGCTGGTCAGCTGGCTGAAGTGGGCGCGCACGCCAGTCTGTTCAACCAGCAACAGATTGCGGGCGAGGGCGACGGTTTCAGCGCTCTCAGGAATACCCGGTAGCCCGAGGAAGCTAGCTGTAGCACCTTCGTGAGCCAGGCCGCCTTCGGCCAAGTCGTGATCTTGTGAGTGAAATATCACCGTCAGATCGAATGTGGCTGCGTATTCCATCGCACGGCGCAGGGTACGGCTGTTGCGAAAGCAATCGAGACCATTGCTGAACGCCACGCAGCCCGCATCACGCAATGCAACCAGTTCAGCTAGCTGCTCGCCTTCCAAACCCTTGCTCAGCGCGCCGATGGGGAAGACTTTGGTGTGTCCGGCTTCGCGGGCGCGGTCGAGTACCATCTCGGCGACCGCGGGTGTGTCGAGTATCGGTTTGGTAAACGGTGGGCAGCACAGGCTGGTCACGCCGCCAGCCGCTGCGGCTAAGGTTTCAGTGGCAATGCTGCCTTTACGGCTGTAGCCAGGCTCGCGCAGGGCAACGTTGAGGTCGACCAAACCTGGCGCGGCGACCAACCCCTTGGCATCGAGGGTGTTTTCAGCAACGAAGTCAGTGGGTGCCTGACCGATGGCGACAAGCAAGCCGCCCTCGATAAACAGGTCTGTTTCGCGGTCAAGGCCGCTGCTCGGGTCGATTACGCGGGCGCCGAGGATACGGGTACGCATCAGTTCTGCTCCTCGGATTCTTGGTTAAGTTGGCGTTGAGTGTTTTGCCCGCTCATGGCCATCGACAACACTGCCATGCGAATGGCAATGCCGTAGGTCACCTGATTGAGGATCACTGATTGCGGGCCATCGGCCACCGCTGACTCGATTTCCACGCCGCGGTTGATCGGCCCAGGGTGCATAACCAGCGCATCGGGTTTGGCCAGTTTCAGGCGTTGTTCGGTAAGCCCGAAGAGGCGGTAAAACTCACCTTCGCTCGGCAGTAATCCACCCTGCATGCGTTCACGCTGCAGGCGCAGCATGATCACCACATCTACATCTTTAAGCCCGGCGTCCATGTCGCTGTAAGTGGTTACGCCAAATTGCTCGATACCAACCGGTAGCAAGGTTTTTGGGGCGATTACGCGGATGTCCGGGCAGCCCAGGGTCTGCAGGGCGATCATGTTTGAGCGCGCGACACGTGAGTGCAGGATGTCACCGACGATGGCGACCGAAAGATTTTCGAAGCTGCCTTTATGTCGACGAATAGTCAGCATGTCGAGCATGCCTTGCGTCGGGTGCGAATGGCGGCCGTCGCCACCGTTAATGATCGCCACGTCCGGGCACACGTGCTCGGCGATAAAGTGCGCCGCGCCGGAGTCGCCGTGGCGCACCACGAACATATCCGCAGCCATGGCTTCGAGGTTGCGCAAGGTGTCGAATAACGACTCGCCCTTGCTGGTCGAAGAAGTCGAGACGTTCAGGGTAATAACATCCGCCGAGAGGCGCTGAGCGGCCAGCTCGAATGTGGTGCGGGTGCGTGTCGAGTTCTCGAAGAACACGTTGCACACAGTCTTGCCGCGCAACAGCGGGACTTTCTTCACCGCTCTGGCGCCGACTTCGAGGAATGAGTCGGCGGTGTCGAGAATCTCGGTCAGCAGCTCGCGCGGCAAATCATCGAGCGAAAGGAAATGGCGCAACTGACCTTGGTCATTGAGTTGCAGAGGTCGCTTGGCTTCTGTCGGCGTCATCGCGGTAGGGGTCTCAGTTTGTGAGCGTTTGCAGCTCAAGAGTGAGCGGGGTCGGGCCAGATAATTTTACCCGCTGCGTGGCAGGCAATGACAAGGTTGCGCCGACGACATCTGGGCGAATCGGTAAGTCGCGAGCATCAAGGTCGAGCAGACTAACCAAGCTGATGCTGGCTGGACGGCCATAATCGAACAGCTCGTTCATGGCTGCACGGATAGTCCGCCCGCTCATCAGCACATCGTCGATCAACACAATGTGCTGACCTTCGATCTCAAACGGTAGTTCAGAAGGCTTTACTTGTGGATGTAAACCGTTCTGGGTGAAGTCGTCGCGGTAAAACGAAACATCAAGAATGCCCAGCGGCTCTTTATTGCCCAAGGTTTCAAGCAGAGCCTGTGCAACCCATACGCCGCCGGTACGGATACCAATGAAGCGCGGCGTGCTGATCTGCCGCTTGTTCAGGTGGCAGATTAGCGCGCTGGCTATTTCAGGTAGCAATTCAGCGGGATTGGGTAGGTTCATCACAAACTCCTTGGGCACTGAGCTGGGCTCAGCCTGAAATATTTTCTTCCAGCCATCCTTCGAGCAGTAAAGCGGCGGCCAGTGCATCCACTGGACGTTCGCGATAACCGCTATTTTGGCCTTGCTGTAAGCGCTCGCCTTTGGCCGCGTAGGTCGTCAGGCGTTCGTCATGGGTGTGAACGGGTAGATTAAAGCGGCCGTTGAGGCGACGCGCGAACTTCTCTGCACGCTCGCTCATCTCGCTCGGGCTGCCGTCCATGTTCAGCGGCAAGCCGACGACAATTGCATCGGGCTGCCATTCGCGTATCAGGGTTTCAACCTTCTGCCAGTCAGGCACGCCGTTCTGAGCTTTAAGTACACACAATTCGCGCGCCTGGCCGGTAATCACCTGGCCAACAGCGACGCCAATCTGTTTGGTGCCGTAATCGAAGCCGAGCAATAAACGCAGCGGGGTAGGGTTACTCAACAGTTGCCTCCATCAAGCATGTCCAGCTTGTGAAGTCAGCAAGCTCAAGTTGATACCCAGCTGCGATGCGGCGGCATTGAGGCGTTGGTCGTAGGGCAGGTCGAACAGAATATCGTGGGTCGCAGGGCAGGTGAGCCAGGCGTTCTCGGCGATCTCAGTTTCTAACTGGCCTGCATCCCAGCCTGCATAACCGAGGGTGATCAGGTATTTATCCGGCCCGGTGCCAGCGGCAATCGCAAATAGCACATCTTGCGAGGTGGTCAGGCCCAGCTCGCCAAGCTCAAGTGTGGCCTGGTAATGGTCACCAGCAGGATGCAGGACAAAGCCGCGATCAGTCTGCACCGGGCCGCCGGTAAAGATCGGCAAGCTTTCGCAGATTACTGGCGGCTCACTTTCTTCGCTGAGCTGTTCCAGTACGTCGGCAAGGTTCAGGCCGCTTGGGCGGTTGATCACCAAGCCCATTGCGCCTTGATCGTTGTGCTCGACGATATAGGTCACGGTTTGCGCAAAATGCTCATCGTCCATGTGTGGCATGGCGATCAGCAACTGGTGTTTGAGGTAAGTCGGGCTGGCATCTTTCATGGACGCTAGCTTAAAGCCTGCGACCTGAGCCGGGAAGCCAAAACACGGTTTTCCTCACCGCTGTTGCTATAAAACATCACGTCATGAGGTAAAAAGGTGGGTCAGACTCAGTTGCTCGACAAGCGATCGCCACGCTCAAATCGCCAAGTGCGGATGATCTCCAGGCGGTCGGCATCAGCCAGATCGCCGCTGAACGGTGCATACGGCGCGGCGAGGCGGACGATTCGCAGTGCAGCTTTGTCGAGCAGTGGCTGGCCGGATGATTCCAGCACCATGACTTCGTGCAGCGTGCCGTCGCGGTTGATCGATACCAGCATGCGCAAACTGCCGTAGATCTGCTTGCGGCGAGCGTCGTCCGGGTAGTTGAGATTGCCGATGCGCTCAACCTTTTTGCGCCAGGCATCTTTGTACCAAGCGCCTTTGTCCTGCATGGTTGAAGCCGCGTTGAGGCGGACAATCTTTGGCCGTTTGGCGTATTGCTGAACTTCTTGTGCCAATTCGGCTTCAAGGCTGGCGATTTCACTGCTCAGTTGTTCGCGGTCAAACGTTGGTGCCTTACGGGTTGGCTCGACCTGCTTGACCTTTTCTTGCTTGACCTGAACTTTCTGCGGTTGTGGTTTAGTGGTGGCAACTACTTTCTTCGGTGCCTGCTTGGGCACTGGCGGTGGTTGCGGCGCAGCAGGCGGAGTCACTTTTTTTACTTGGGTGTCCTGGAACGGTGCCTGTTCTGTGGTCTTCGGCGCCGCTTTGTGCTCTAGCGTGCCGCTTCCTTGCTGATTGTTCTGTGCAAGAAAGTCTGCCTCTTTAGGCTTTTCTTCACTCTTGAACGTCGACAGGGTGATTTCCAAGGTCTTGCTGACGGTCACGGGATCAGCCAGAGTGAAACTCAAGCCAAGAATCAACGCGATATGCAGCACGGCCGCAAGAAACAGCGTGAAGCCCAGTCGGTCTGCTGGTTTTACGCCTGCAGAAGGTGTGTTTGGTGTCTTGGCTGTTGGTTTCATCAATATCTGGTTCAGCTCGGAATGCCGCGCAGTCTGCCGACTGGAGGCCATGGCCTGCAAGTTACAAGTTCAAAGCTGCTACCTGCTTCAAACTTGTGGGCTCCTTAAGGAACCTATGAAAAACTACTGCGCTAGATATTACTGCGTTAAAAAACTGCTCAAAATGCTCATTTACAGCACGTAGAGTCGAGCGCGACCCCGGCCGTTTTTTCACATTTTTTGCCTTGTACTATCGTCGCTCGCTACCTTTTTCAAAGGCTCCTTAACAGCGCTGGAATCAGCTTCTTGGCTGTGTATTGCGGCAAACCCTGAATCTGTACCTTGATCCAGGGTTTGGGCTCAAATGCCGGAATTATCTGGCGCTGAGCTTTTCAGCAATTACATCCATCAGTCGTTCAGCGATCCTGGTGTCATAGGCGGCATCAATCTCGCGGATGCAGGTTGGGCTGGTGACGTTGATTTCGGTCAAGTGATCGCCGATCACGTCCAAACCAACGAACAGCAAGCCTTTTTCACGCAAGGTTGGGCCAATGCCTTGGGCAATCTCCAGGTCTCGCGCGCTCAATGGCCGCGCTTCACCGCGACCGCCTGCCGCAAGGTTGCCACGGGTTTCGCCTGCCGCAGGGATACGTGCCAGGCAATAGGGTACAGGTTCGCCGTCGATCATCAGAATCCGCTTGTCGCCATCAACAATGGCGGGCAGATAACCTTGCGCCATGATTTGCTGGGTGCCATGTGCGGTCAGGGTCTCAAGGATTACCGAGAGATTTGGGTCGCCCTGACGATGGCGGAAAATCATCGAGCCGCCCATGCCGTCCAAGGGTTTCAGAATAATGTCGCCTTGTTCTTTGGCGAAGTCGCGCAAAATATCGGCACGTCGGCTGACGATGGTTTCCGGCGTGTATTGCGGGAATTGAGTGGCAAACAGCTTTTCATTGCAGTCGCGCAGGCTCTGCGGGCGATTGACCACCAGCGTGCCAGCGTTCTCAGCTTGTTCAAGCAGATAGGTCGCGTAAACAAACTCATTGTCGAACGGCGGATCCTTGCGCATCAGGATCACATCCAGCTCTGACAACAGCATGTCTTGCTCGGCGCCTAGCTCAAACCAATGCTCAGGATCATGGAACACCTTTAGCGGGCAAGTCCGAGCACGTGCTTGGCCTTTGCTCTGGTGCAGATCTTTGACTTCCATATAAAACAGCGACCAGCCGCGAGCCTGGGCTGCGAGGAGCATGGCCAGAGAGCTATCCTTCTTGAAGGATATCTGCGCGATAGGATCCATGACTATGCCAACACGAACGGTCATGTGTTTATCTCCGTAAAGTCACAATGTGAGCTGTAAATAAGGTGTGGGAGACTATCACGAGCCTTTAATCGGCGCTGATTGTGTAGTCGTTCAAGGAAAAAACCTTAGCCGTCGGTAGCTTATAGCTTGCATCTGGAGAGTGTGCTAAAAAGGCCAGATGATCAGGGTAACAATCTATCGGCGTCATATGTATGGCAGCTGATGATCTGGAGCTTGTTCAAAGGCTGAGTCCGCAATGCTCACACGCAATAAAGCGGTTGGCGTCGCAGCAGATAATGTTGCGGTTTGCCTCTGATTTATTGGGTTTTGACGCGACATCAATTGATGGGCGGTCGAGCTGAACTGGCTCCAGCAGAAAAATAACGACTCACCGAGGCGATGGTAGGGCAAACATGGAACAGCATTCCGAGGGTTTGAGAGTAATGGTCATTGACGATTCGAAAACGATTCGTCGAACCGCAGAAACCCTGCTCAAGAAAGTGGGTTGCGATGTAATTACTGCAGTAGATGGTTTTGATGCTTTGGCAAAAATTGCCGATACCCATCCAAACATTATTTTTGTAGATATCATGATGCCGCGTCTTGATGGTTATCAGACGTGCGCCCTGATCAAGAATAATAGCGCCTTTAAATCCACGCCGGTGATCATGCTGTCCTCCAAGGATGGGCTGTTCGATAAAGCCAAGGGCCGTATCGTGGGTTCTGATCAGTACTTGACCAAACCCTTCAGTAAAGAAGAGTTGCTCGGTGCGATCAAAGCTCATGTGCCTGATTTTATGCCGGTGGAACAAGCATCCTGACATCTATCTGTACGCACATAGATGTCCTTTAAGTAGTGGGAAACACCATGGCTCGAATTCTGATTGTTGATGACTCTCCGACCGAGATGTACAAGCTGACCGCAATGCTTGAAAAGCATGGTCATGAAGTCTTGAAGGCGGAAAATGGCGCTGATGGCGTCGCACTGGCTCGTCAGGAAAAACCTGATGCGGTATTGATGGATATTGTCATGCCGGGGCTGAACGGCTTCCAAGCGACGCGTCAGTTGACCAAAGATGCGGACACGAATCACATTCCAGTGATCATCGTGACCACAAAAGATCAAGAAACCGACAAGGTATGGGGTAAGCGCCAAGGCGCTAAAGACTACCTAACCAAGCCGATTGATGAAGACACACTGCTTAAAACTCTGAATGCTGTGCTGGCCGGTTAATTCCGACTTAGTTAGCAAACCCTTACCAGAAGGCTGCAGTGGGCATGTCTGACGTACGAACACCTTTTCAAAAACTTCTTGAAATCGATCAACGTTGTCGTGCGCTCGCGGCTGGTTTGCCTATGCAGCAAGCCGCCCAGCAGACATGGAGTGGTATCGGCTTTCGGATGGGAGAGCGTTTGTTCGTCGCACCGATGGGTGAGGTCGGTGAAGTGCTGCACGAACCACGGTATACCTTGTTGCCAGGCGTTAAGAGCTGGGTCAAGGGCGTGGCAAACGTGCGGGGTCGTTTGCTTCCAGTCATGGATTTATGCGGCTTTCTAGGTAATGAGTTGTCGCCACTGCGTAAGCAGCGACGGGTACTGGTCGTGGATCACCAAGAGATTTTTGCAGGCCTTACGGTCGACGAAGTCTTTGGGATGCAGCACTTTTCAGTTGATACTTTTTCTGAACAGTTGCCACCACTTGAAGCATCGGTAGAACCGTTTATCCATGGCGTCTTTCAACGTGAGCAAGCTTGGTTAGTGTTTAGCCCTTTTGCGCTGGCACAGAACCCAGACTTTCTAGCGGTAGCATTTTAATAAGATTTTCGGTTGGGTCGGCTTTGTCGGCCTTTTGGCGTTATATGGGAACCGTAGTGCGGTCGGTCCAGGCGGGGGCCAGATAATGAAAAAACTAAATGCAGGCAAATTATTCGCGGGTACGCGCAGCAGTACGCTGATCCTGGGGCTGTTTATCGTCCTGATTCTGTCAGTGGTGTTGTTGTTCGTTAACTTCGCTTATATCAACACCCAGTCCAACTACGATACTGAATACATCGGTCACTCCGGTGAGCTACGTGTTCTGTCCCAGCGTATTGCTAAAAACGCCACGGAAGCTGCAACAGGTACGCCTGAAGCCTTTGGTTTGTTGCGTGATGCACGCAACGACTTTCAAAAGCGCTGGGCAATCCTGACCGATGGCAACGCTGAAAGCGGATTGCCGCCAGCTCCTGAGCAAGTGCAGCCACAAATGGCGGCTGTGCAGAAAGATTGGGACAGCTTGCGTAAAAACACTGACTCCATTCTGGCCAGTGAGCAAACCGTTCTGTCGTTGCACCAAGTAGCGGCAACGTTGGCTGAAACCATTCCACAACTGCAGGTTGAGTACGAAGAAGTCGTCGATATCCTGTTGGAAAGTGGTGCGCCAGCGGCTCAGGTTTCGGTCGCTCAGCGTCAGTCGCTGTTGGCTGAACGTATCCTCGGCTCGGTGAACAAGGTTCTCGCCGGTGATACTGACTCGGTACAGGCTGCGGATACCTTCGGCCGTGACGCCAGCCTTTTCGGTCGCGTATTGAGCGCGATGCTGGAAGGCAATGTCGCCATGGAAATCACCCGGGTAGAAGATATTGAGGCGCTGGATCGTCTCGGTGAGATTTCTGAGCTGTTCGAATTCGTATCGGGTTCGGTAGACGAAATTCTCGAAACTTCGCCAGAGCTGTTCCAGGTTCGTGAGTCGGCGAACTCGATCTTTACTGTGTCGCAAACCCTACTCGATAGAGCTTCCGACCTGTCGGCTGGTTTTGACAGCCTCGTTGACGGCCGTCAGATCAATACCCTGATCGGTTATGTGCTGGGCTTGCTGGTACTGGCTTCGATCATCCTGATCGGTATCGTGATGGTCCGCTCGACTAACCGCCGACTGACTGAAACGGCCGAAAAGAATGACCGTAACCAAACTGCGATTTTGCGACTGCTCGATGAAATTGCCGACCTCGCAGACGGTGACTTGACGGTAGCGGCAACTGTAACCGAGGACTTCACCGGCGCAATTGCTGACTCCATCAATTACTCCATCGACCAACTGCGTGACCTGGTTGCGACCATTAACTTGACCGCTGTGCAGGTGGCAGGTGCTGCTCAGGAAACACAGGCGACGGCGATGCATCTGGCCGAGGCGTCTGAGCACCAAGCGCAAGAAATTGCCGGTGCATCTGCGGCGATCAACGAAATGGCTGTGTCGATTGACCAGGTATCGGCGAACGCCTCTGAATCGTCCGCGGTAGCGGAACGTTCGGTAGCCATCGCCAACAAGGGTAACGAGGTGGTGCACAACACCATCACCGGCATGGATAACATCCGTGAGCAGATCCAGGACACATCGAAGCGGATTAAGCGCCTCGGTGAATCGTCCCAGGAGATCGGTGACATCGTTAGCTTGATTAACGACATTGCTGACCAAACCAACATTCTCGCCCTTAACGCTGCAATTCAGGCCTCCATGGCCGGTGATGCAGGTCGAGGCTTCGCCGTAGTTGCGGACGAAGTACAGCGCCTCGCAGAACGTTCCTCTGCTGCAACCAAGCAGATTGAGGCACTGGTTAAGACGATTCAGACTGACACCAACGAAGCTGTAATTTCGATGGAACAGACCACCTCTGAAGTGGTGCGCGGTGCTCGCCTGGCGCAGGATGCCGGGGTTGCACTGGAAGAGATTGAGAAAGTATCGAAGACCCTTGCGGCCTTGATTCAGAACATCTCCAACGCAGCACGCCAACAGGCATCGTCTGCCGGTCACATCTCCAACACCATGAACGTGATTCAGGAGATCACCTCGCAAACGTCGTCCGGTACAACCGCAACCGCCAAGAGCATTGGTAACTTGGCGAAGATGGCCAGTGAGATGCGTAAGTCGGTATCCGGCTTTACCTTACCGGAAGGGGAGCAGGCTTAATCGATGGCTGCGCAGCGGCTTGCAAAGGTCGCTGCCCGGAGTCCTAGGACTATGACCGAACGTCACGACAACCCGCTTGGTGCGTGGGCCTTGCAGCCAGTCATGGAGATGTCTAACGACGAATTCCATCGCTGGCAGACCTTGCTCGAAGATCGCACTGGCGTCGTGATTCAGGAGCAGCGCAAAGCGTTTTTGCAGACCAACCTGAGTTCGCGCATGCGTGAACTGGGCGTCAGTGACTACGCTGACTACTATCGCCAGGTCACAGATGGGCCGCGTGGCGCGGTTGAGTGGTCGTTGCTGTTGGATCGGTTAACGGTTCAGGAGACCCGGTTTTTTCGTCACCGCGCCTCATTTGATGTGCTTGAGCGTTACCTGCAATCAAGGTTGCAGCAACCGTTGGCTAAGCCGTGGGAGTTCTGGAGTGTTGGCTGCTCCAGTGGTGAAGAGCCGTATTCATTGGCCATCACTGCCGCCCAGGTGCTTGAAAATGCCGGATTGCCTGCACATTTTGCGGTCACCGGTACCGACATCAGCCTCAACGCGTTAAGTAAGGCACGTGAAGGGCGGTTTGCAGCGCGAAAGCTTGAGCAATTAGAGACACATATAGCTCAGCGTTATTTTTCTGCTGAGCCCGATGGCAGCCTCAAAGTATCACCGGAACTGGCGTCGCAAGTGTGTTGCGCCAAGCTCAATGTGCTGGAGTTGGCGAAGGCGCCAATGGCCGGCATGGACGTTATTTTTTGTCAGAACTTGTTGATCTATTTTCGTCGCTGGCGTCGCCGAGAGATCCTCAATTGCTTAGCAGAACGCCTTGCACCGGGTGGTCTGCTGGTTATTGGGGTCGGTGAAGTAGCGGGTTGGCAGCATCCGGATTTGATACCGGTCGCCGACGAGCGAGTTCTGGCGTTTACCCGTAAGGGCAAGTTATGAGCGGAGTGACTATGGGTGATCGGCACGACTATGTCGCCCTAGAGTGGGTCAAAGGCGAAGTAGCAGAAACCCTGAAGCAGGCACGTCAGGCACTTGAGTCGTTCGTTGAGAACCCTCAAGACCCTACGCGCATGCGTTTCTGTTTGACTTACGTGCATCAGGTACACGGTACCTTGCAGATGGTTGAATTCCATGGCGCGGCATTGCTCGCGGAAGAAATGGAACACCTCTCGCAAGCGTTAATGGAAGGTCGGGTCGGCAACCAGGGCGAAGCGCTGGAAGTGCTGATGCAGGCGATTCTGCAGATGCCGGTTTATCTGGATCGCATACAAACTGCGCGCCGCGATCTGCCGATGGTCGTGCTGCCTCTGCTCAATGACCTGCGCTCTGCACGTGGTGAAAAACTGCTCTCAGAGACCAGTCTGTTTGCCCCGGATATGTCCCAGCGCCCGTCAGCGCTGTCGAGTGAAGCACTGGCGCAGCGCTATAACGCTGAGCTGCCAGGATTGCTACGCAAGCTGCGGCAAATGCTGCAAATGGCTTTGGTTGGCGTGTTGCGCAATCAAGATCTGCCAACCAATCTGGGGTATATGGCGCGGGTATTTGCACGCCTGGAATCGCTGTGCAAAGAGGCGCCGCTCGGTCCGTTATGGCAGATCGCCTCGGGCGTTATTGAAGGGCTCGCCAGCGGCAGTATCGCCAATGGAAGCTCGGTGCGCGCGCTGTTGCGTGAAGTCGACAAAGAACTCAAGCGGCTGATGGTCCAAGGTGCAGAGGGCTTCAATCAGCCTGCGCCGGATGAGTTGATCAAGAACCTGTTGTTCTATGTCGCCAAAGCTAGCGGCAAAACCCCACGTATTGCCGCATTGAAACAACATTACCGTCTGGATGAAGCACTGCCTGACGATGAAATCGTTGACGCCGAACGGGCGAGCCTCGCGGGTCCTGACCGCAACGCCATGCGTTCGGTGGTGGGTGCGCTGTGTGAAGAGCTGGTTCGGGTCAAAGACAGCCTCGATCTGTTTGTGCGCAGTGACCGTGCACAAATCGCTGAGCTGGAGTCTTTGCTTGCTCCGCTCAAGCAAATTTCTGACACCTTGGCGGTGCTGGGTTTTGCCCAGCCGCGTAAAGTCATCATTGACCAAATAGCCGTGGTTCAAGGCTTGGCCCAAGGCCTGCGTGAGCCTAGCGATGCCGTGTTGATGGATGTAGCCGGCGCGCTGCTGTATGTCGAGGCGACGCTGGCGGGCATGGTTGGCCCATCCGAAGAGGGCGGCAGTGAGGAAAGCCATCTGCCGACTACCGACGTCGCGCAGATCCACCAGTTAGTGATCAAAGAGGCGCGCACCGGCCTCGAACAAGCCAAAGATGCGATTATTGAATTCATTGCTTCGCAGTGGAATCACGACCATCTGGCCCGTGTGCCCGAGTTGCTCACGCAAGTACGTGGCGGCTTGGCAATGATTCCGCTGGAGCGCGCTGCGCAACTGCTTAATGCCTGCAATCGTTACATTCAAGAGCAATTGCTAGAGCGCAAAGCCATACCTAATTGGCAAAGTCTGGACACTCTGGCAGACGCTATTACCAGCGTTGAGTATTACCTTGAGCGCTTGGGTGATGATCACGCGAGCCAAGGTAATTTGATTCTCGACGTGGCGGAAGAAAGCCTCGAAAGTTTAGGTTATCCGCTGCAGCAAAAACCATCGACTCTTGATCAGCCAGAAGCGCCTGAATCAGCAGATGTTGCGACGCTGGATAAAGCCGAAACCGAGCCGCTTCAGCCCGCAGCGTTCGACGCCAGCGCTGAGTTTGATCTTGAGGAGCAAGCGGCGTTGCCTGAGTTCGATCTGGACCTCGGCGCCAACGAACTTGAGCCTTTGGCTAATCCGCTGGACGACATCGAAGTAATCAATGCTGAGTCCATCGCAGAACCAGAACCAGAGCAAAGCCTGGAAGTGGATCTGTCGAGTGACAACTTTGACGCTGCTCTTGAGCAACAGCTTGATGCTGAAACGACAAAAGTAGAGCCGATTACCGACTCGAGCCCGGCGCAGTCAGATGAGTCCGTGGATTTTGGCTCATTGGATGATCTGAGTGATGAGTTTGCTGACCTTGATTCAGACAACCCAGAGGCGCTGAGCTTTGACTTGGCCGAGATCACCCCGGTTGAAAACAGCACCGAAAACGACATCGAGCTGGTTGACTTCGATTTCGCCGATCTGGAATTTGAGCCGACGGATGCGCCAGCTGATGAGCAACTGCCTAGGTTGCAACTTGATGAAAATCCAGCGTTTTCATTAGATGACCCCGACCTGCAGCTTGAGGCCTTCAGCCTTGATTCGCTAGAGCCACAAACCAGCTGGAACGACGAAGATATTGCAGCACTGGGCTTGCCAGAGGTTGAGCTGCCAAGCTTGAGTGAGTCACAGCCTACGTCTGCCGATGAGGCTGAAAAGCCGATGTCGATGGCCGATGTCATGGCTGCACCGGCGCAAGTGGTTAACCCACCCGCCCATGACGTACCGCCAAGCCTGTTGCCGCCTCCGGCCGATGAAGAGCCCTTCGATGATGAACTGGCTGAAGTGTTCATTGAAGAAGCCGCTGAAGTACTCGAAACCATCGCCGAGTATTACCCGCAGTGGTGCGCTGACACCCAGAACAAAGATGCCTTGATTGAAGTGCGTCGGGCTTTCCACACCCTCAAGGGCAGTGGCCGGATGGTCCGTGCGCTGGTTATCGGTGAGCTGGCTTGGTCGATTGAAAACCTGCTCAATCGCGTACTTGATCGCAGTATCGAGCCTGATGCTGATGTGCAACAGGTGATCACTGATGTCATCAACCTGACACCTGAACTGGTCAACGAATATGCTGACAAGGCGCAGCGTCAGCGTGATGACGTTGACCTGCTGGCGATGACTGCGCATGCCTTGGCCAAAGGCCAGCGCATCAACCAGCCAGTGGTCACCGAGCCAGTTGAGGCCACGGTTGAAGCGTCTGATGATGTGGCTGAACCGTCGAGCGACCGTGATGAAATGCTCGATCCGCAGTTGCTGGATATCTTCCGCAGCGAGGCTGAGACTCATCTCGACACCTTGTTGCGTTTCATCGCCGATTGCGAACGTGAGTTACCGCAGCCGGTTACCGATGATTTGCAGCGTGCTCTGCACACGCTAAAAGGCAGTGCCTACATGGCCGGTATTCTGCCGGTTGCCGAGATCGCTGCGCCGCTGGAAAAGCTGGTCAAGGAGTTCAAGACCAACCTGATCGCGTTGGATATGTCCGAGGCTGATCTGTTGCGTAGGGCTGAGCAGTTGTTCCGTCTGGCGCTTGCGCAACTTGAAGAGCATCCGCTGGCCGCATTGCCTGGCGCGGAAACGTTCCTCAGTGATGTGCAAGCGTTGCATCGGGAGCGCCTCGATACTGCTGAGAACAACCGCAAAAGTGAGTTGGGCGAGACGCGTGATCCACAGTTGATCAGCATCTTCCTGGCTGAAGGCATGGATATTCTGCTGGATGCCGAGAAACTCTTGCGCAACTGGCGCGAACATCCGTTCGAGCGTCAGGAACTCAGCGCATTGCTTGATGAGTTAACCATGCTTGGGCGTGGCGCTGACATGGCTGAGCTGCCGCAAATCGATGAGCTTTGCGAGGCATTGCTGGATCTTTATGGCGCTGTCGAAGAAGGCAGGCTTGCGGTTAGTGAGCGCTTCTTCACTGAGGCAGAGCTGGCCCACGAAGCACTTATCGGAATGATGGATCAAGTCGCTGCGGGCCTGCAGGTCAGTACTGAGCCGCAGCGAGTCGAGGCCTTGCGGGTTTTGCTCAATGAAGCACTCGATCCATCCAAGTTGGCTTTGTTGTCGAGCCCCGACGGCCTGGACATTGTTGAGCTTGATGCTGCAACTGCGGCGCTGCAGGCGCTTACAGACGCAGATTCGGTTGAGGAGTCAAGCGTTGACCCGACCGAAGAGCCAAGCGACGAGCTGCCCGCATCAACCGCTGAAATCGTAGCGTTTGAACCTGAACCTGCTCAACCGCCACTTGTCGAGCAACCATCAAGCATCGATGTCTATGAGTCGTTGGATGACGAGATGGTTGAAATCTTCCTTGAGGAAGCGGTCGACCTGCTCGATAGCGCCAGTGTTTCACTCGATCGCTGGTTGGCAAACCCGGAAGATCACACTCCACTGCACGAGCTTTATCGTGATCTGCACACCCTCAAAGGTGGTGCGCGGATGGCCAACATCAAGCCGGTTGGTGACCTCGGTCACGAGCTGGAAACGCTTTATGAGCGTCTGCTCGATGGTCGTCTGAAGGTTGCGCCTGAACTGACTGGTTTACTCCAGCAAAGTCACGACCGCCTGGCCGTTCAAGTTGAACAGATGCAAGCTCGGGCGCAAATGGCTCCGGCCGATGATTTGATTGCTGCCATTCAGGCATTTATCCGTGGTGATCAGATTGTTGCGGACGATCAGCCTCAGGCAGAGCCATCGACGCCCGCTGGATCAGTTGACGACAGCGCCGAAATTGCCGAGCTAACTGCTGAACCTGAGCCTGAGCCTGAGATTGAGCACGACCTGTCAGACGCTGAGACGGATGAATCAGCGTCTGATCAGCCAGACGCTCAAGCCGCAGACCTCGAACCTGAGAACGGCGAAGAACTGGGCGCCGAGCAACCTGATGCCGAACCGATAAGCGCAGAGGATGCGAGTGCCAGCGAAGCTGACTTACAGCCGCTGGACGAAGCGAATCAGACCGATGCGACGCAAGCACCCTTGCTCGATCTCAATATGTCGTCCGAATCAGATGCTGTGCCAGCGGCGCAAGCGCCGATTGCGGAGCCTGTTGATGAGCGTGATCAAGAGCTGGTCGAGATTTTTCTTGAAGAAGCTTTCGATATTCTCGACAGCTCGGCTACGGCCTTGCAACGCTGGATCAACGATGTTGATAACAGCCTTGAGTTGGAGTCACTGCAACGCGACCTGCACACCCTTAAAGGTGGCGCGCGGATGTCTGAAATCGCTGAAGTTGGCGATCTCGCCCATGAGCTTGAATTTCTGTATGAAGGTTTGAGCGATGGCCGCCTGCGTGCGAGCCCTGAGCTGTTTAACTTGCTGCAACATAGTCACGACAGCCTTGCAGCAATGCTCGAAGCCGTGCGTGATCAGCGTCCGGTGCCAAATGGCGCTGCATTGATCGAGACCATCAAGCAGTTCCGCAGCAGTCCGGGCCAACAGCTGAGCATGCCATCCAGCGTGCACTTGCATGCGGCTGGCGCTGAAGATGGCGAAGAGTCAGATATCCTCGATATCTTCCTTGAAGAAGCGGATGAGCTGCTTGAATCAATGGAAGTTGCGGTCGGCCGTTGGGACGTCAGTCGTGATGACGTCAGCGCGATTGATGACATCCTGCGTATTTTGCACACCCTCAAAGGTGGCGCGCGTTTGGCCGGTCAGAAGCGACTGGGTGATCTGGCGCATGACCTTGAGCAGCATCTGAGCGAAGCGCAGCAGCAAAGTGCGCCATGGCCGGAGAGCATTTATCTCGACGTGCAGTCGGGTTATGAAGGCCTGGTTAGCGAAGTTGATTTGCTGCGGGAACGCCTGGCGAATGAACCTTTGGATGCGCCGGTCGAAGAGCCAGCAGCGCCCGTCGCCAATTATCAGTCAAACCTGTCTGCGCCGATTGTTGCCGCCAGTGCAATGCCTGCGCACGAACTGGTCGACAAGGTTCTGCCTTTCGTCCGTCGCGCCCAGGAAGCTGCACAAGAAGCCGCATCACGCCGGGCTCCGCAAGAGCTGGTCAAAGTGCCTGCGGAGTTGCTTGAAGGCTTGGTCAACTTGGCGGGTGAGACATCGATCTTCCGTGGCCGGGTTGAACAGCAGGTCAGTGACTTTGGCTTCACGCTCAGCGAGATGGAATCGACCATCGACCGGGTACGTGATCAGTTACGGCGTCTCGATACTGAAACCCAGGCACAGATTCTCAGCAGCTATCAGGCTGAGGCTGAACGCGCCGGTTACGAAGACTTCGATCCGCTGGAAATGGACCGTCACTCACAACTGCAAACCTTGTCGCGCTCATTGTTCGAGTCGGCGTCTGACTTGCTCGATTTGAAAGAGACACTGGCCGCACGTAACCGCGACGCGGAAACCTTGCTGCTGCAACAAGCGCGGGTCAATACCGAGTTGCAGGAAGGCCTGATGCGTACGCGCATGGTGCCATTCGAGCGTTTGGTACCGCGTCTGCGGCGTATCGTCCGCCAGGTTGCAGGCGAGCTAGGCAAACAGGTTGAGTTCGTCGTCGGTAATGCCGATGGTGAGATGGACCGTACCGTTCTTGAGCGTATCGTCGCACCGCTTGAACACATGCTGCGTAACGCCGTGGATCACGGTATTGAGTCAGTTGATGCGCGCCGCGCTGCGGGTAAGCCTGCGCAAGGCACGATTCGTCTGAGCCTGGGCCGCGAGGGCGGTGATATCGCCCTGACCCTGACCGATGACGGTGGTGGTATCAACCGTGATGCGGTTCGCCGTAAAGCCATCGAGCGTGGCCTTATGGATGCAGATTCCGACCTCACTGATTACGAAGTTCTACAATTCATTCTTGAGGCGGGTTTCTCCACTGCCGAGAAGGTCACGCAGATCTCTGGCCGTGGCGTCGGTATGGACGTGGTGCACTCCGAGGTTAAGCAGCTCGGTGGCTCGATGAGCATCGACTCGACGCCGGGCGTCGGCACCAGCTTCCTGATTCGTCTGCCATTTACCGTGTCGGTTAACCGCGCGTTGATGGTGTACTCGGGTGAAGACCTCTACGCGATTCCACTGAACACCATCGAAGGTATCGTGCGCGTTTCGCCTTACGAGCTTGAAGCCTATTACGCGCCTGATGCGCCGCGCTTCGAGTACGCTGGCCAAGCTTACGAGTTGCGTTATCTCGGCGACCTGCTCAATAACGGCCAGCAACCGAAACTGGTTGGGCAAAGCTTGCCGTTGCCGGTGATTCTGGTGCGTTCGAGTGAGCACACCGTTGCGGTGCAGGTCGATTCGTTGGCGGGTTCTCGTGAGATCGTGGTGAAGAGCCTCGGTCCGCAATTTGCCGGTGTGCACGGTATTTCCGGGGCGACCATCCTCGGTGACGGTCGCGTGGTGGTGATTCTCGATCTGCTGGCAACCATTCGTGTGTTGCACGCGCATCTGCTTAACCAACTGCAACCTCGCTTGGTTAACCAGAAAGCGACAGAGGCGGAGATCGAAGCCGATCGTCCAACGCTGGTGATGGTGGTGGATGACTCGGTGACGGTGCGTAAGGTGACCAGCCGTTTGCTTGAGCGTAACGGTATGAACGTACTGACCGCCAAAGATGGGGTTGATGCGATCTCGCTGCTGCAAGAGCACAAGCCAGACATCATGCTGTTGGATATCGAAATGCCGCGCATGGATGGCTTCGAAGTGGCGACGCTGGTGCGTCACGACTCACGTCTGAAGGACTTGCCGATCATCATGATCACCTCGCGTACCGGTGAAAAACACCGTGAGCGGGCGCTAAGCATTGGTGTCAACGAGTACCTGGGTAAACCTTACCAAGAGTCGCTCTTGCTTGAGAGCATCAATCAGTTGGTTAAACGCACATGACAGCAAAGGCCACCGCTCGCATCGCCGTAATTGCTGATACATCCTTGCAGCGCCATGTGCTGCAGCAGGCGCTGGCGGGCAGTGGCTACGAAGTGGTTATGAACAGTGATCCAGCGCGTCTTGATGAAGAGGCGTTGCAGGCATGCGAGGCTGACCTGTGGCTGGTTGATCTGGCTCAGTCAGACGACTCGCCATTGATTGATAACCTGCTCGAAACGACCTCTGCGCCGGTGTTGTTTGGCGAAGGCCATGCGCCTGAACGTCATTCCGAGAACTACCCACGCTGGGAACGCAGCCTGTTTGCCAAACTTAAAAAGCTGGTGGGCGATCCGTCAAAAGCAGTGGGGCCAACGCTTGAGGCTTTATTGACTGAGGCGCAGCGCCCAACGCGTTTAGAGTTGCCGCAAGTGCTGGCTGATTCGCAATTGGTGGTCGGCGCGCCTGCGCAGCAGGTCTGGCTGTTGGCCGCATCAATGGGCGGCCCGGCAGCGGTTAAAGCCTTTCTGGATGCTTTGCCCGGCGGTTTGCCGGTGGGCTTTATTTACGCGCAACACATCGATGCCAGCTTCGAGTCAGTGTTACCGCAAGCGGTAGGCCGGCACAGTCAATGGCATGTTAACCCGGCGCGCGACGGCGATAGTGTGCGGTGCGGCGAAGTGATTGTAGTGCCGATCAGCCGTGAACTTGAGTTCGCCCGCGACGGTGCGATGCATATTACCGAACGTGCCTGGCCCGAGCCGTATAGCCCTTCGATTGACCAGATGATGTTGAATCTGGCTCAGCAGTTTGGCAACCAATGCGGGGTGATCGTATTCAGTGGCATGGGCAGCGATGGCAGTGCAGCTGCCGCGTACGTCAAACGTCAGAATGCACTTGTCTGGACCCAGCGCGCCGATACGTGCGTGTGCCCAAGTATGCCCGACAGCTTGCGTGAAGGTGGCTACAGCGATTATACGGCTGACCCTCGTGAGCTGGCGCTCGGGCTGGTTAATTATCTGGCAGAGCAGTGCCGTAATTCTGCATCGAACGCCTGATCAGGACTTCTTAATGAGCCAAGCTATAACGACCGAAAACAGCGTCACCAGCCTCACGTGCCTAGCCATTCCGTTGGCCGATCGCACCTTGCTGATACCTAACGTGGTGGTTGCGGAGTTGATCCCGTATCGCGCGCCACAGCCGAGCGCGGGGATGCCTGCATGGTTTTTGGGGCAGATCAATTGGCGTGACCTGCGCTTGCCGTTGTTGTCATTCGAGGCAGCCAGTGATGGGCAGGCACAAATCGGCGGCAATGCTCGGGTGGCGGTGATCAACGCGCCGGGTGGCCGGGAAAAAGTTAAGTTTATTGCCCTGCTGGTGCAGGGTATTCCGCGCTCGGTAAAAGTTGCCAGCGACCTGGTTACAGCACCTGGCGCAACACTGGCGCCATTGGAATTGGATGCGGTGCAAGTGGGTGATGAAGTGGTCAAAATCCCTGATCTGATCGCACTTGAGCAGTTGCTGGAAGACGCAGGCCTGATCTAAGCCTGGCTGCACGACAAACGCCAGCGGATGCTGGCGTTTTGCTTTACGGCTGCTGCGACTTAAAAATCGCCCCACAACTGCTGCGCGACACTCAGAGCCACCACCGGCGCCGTTTCGGTGCGCAACACCCTTGGGCCTAAACGCGCAGCATGAAAACCCTGTTCTTTGGCCTGCTCGACCTCGGCGTCATTCAAGCCGCCTTCAGGCCCGATCAAAAAGGCCAGCGAGCGGGGCTTGGCATGGCTCTCCAGTGGTTCGGCAACCGGGTGCAGCACCAGTTTCAACTCGCTGTCTATCTGCGCTAGCCAATCTTTCAAGCTGATCGGTGGATGAATCACCGGCACCACTGAGCGGCCACATTGCTCACAGGCGCTAACCGCCACCTGACGCCAATGCGCCATGCGTTTATCTGCACGTTCATCTTTAAGTCTGACTTCACAGCGTTCGCTGACGATCGGACTGATCTCGGTTGCACCCAGCTCTGTGGCTTTTTGAATCGCCCAATCCATTCGCTCGCCACGCGACAAACCCTGACCGAGATGAATGCTCAGGGGCGATTCCGGTTGCCCGGCGATACATTCGCGCAGATCAACGCTGACGGTCTTTTTGCCAACTTCAACCAGCTCGCCAAGAAACTCGTTGCCGCTGCCATCAAACAACTGCACCGCATCGCCGACGCTATGGCGCAGCACGCGGCTGATGTAATGAGCCTGCGCCTCAGGCAACGGGTGCTGGCCAATGGAGAGCGGGGCATCGATAAAAAAACGAGATAGGCGCATGGGCAAACTATTAACTGAATACAGGGAAGCGCAGTTTAGCGTGTTTGAAGCCCGCGTTGTGTGTGAGCACCGGTATGGTGTTGAGTCGCATTGCAGACGTTTGCAGCGGTCGATATGGACGGCCGCCGGACTTTCGTATTAGGGTCAAACGCGTTGATGGGATACAAAGGAGTACGTCATGGAAAAAACAATCAGACTTGCCGGCCAAGCCGATATCAATGCTATTTTTGATATTCGAACAAGCGTTCAGGAAAACCACTTGTCCCATAGTCAGTTAGCGGAAATGGGTATTACTCCCGAGACTATCAGACAGGCAATTTTAGAGGCCCCGTGCGCTTGGGTCGCTGAGGTCGATGGTGTCCCTGTAGGTTTTTCCATGGTTGATGTTGAGGATGGCTGCGTATTTGCCGCCTTCGTTCTCCCTGAGTTCGAGGGGCACGGATTGGGTCGCAGTCTGATGGAGAGAGCAGAGGCTTTCCTATTTCAACACCACCAGACGATATGGCTAGAAACCGCTGGAGCAAGTCGTGCGAGTGGCTTTTATCGAAGCCTTGGCTGGCAGCCCGTGGAGAATTTACCGGAAGGTGATATTCGCTTTGAAAAATGCCTGAATAATAACTAAGCAATGCGCCAGCTAGGCGCTTACAAACAACGAACATGTTCTTAGGGGACAGACCACGTTTTCGCTGGATGCGTATAAACAAATGGGGTCTGTCATTAGCTCTTAAGTTGCTTGGCGACGGTTTCGAGCGTACTCAAGGAAGCCCTCGACATCTTCAGAGCATAGTTGCTCGACAACACTAGCCACTTCCTCTTTCGGCCAGTCCCACCATTGGCTGGCTAAGAGTGCATCACGTGTTGGTTGATCAAAACGCCAGCCGATAACCCGGGCAGGATTTCCCGCGACAATCGAGAAGGGTTCGACATCCTTGCAAACCATTGCTCCAGCCGCCACGACAGCCCCGTGGCCAATGGTAACCCCCGATAAAATTGTGCATTGGGTGCATAACCAAACATCGCTGCCGATAAGCACATCGCCCCGTGACTCTTCGTAATCCTCGATGTGACGAGCTTGTTTCAACATGGCTGGGAAGGGATAGGTGGTGACCCAGTCAGTCCGATGATTACCGCCAAGTAGAATCAGAACCCCTTTGGCGATTGAGCAGTAAGCGCCAATTTTGAGTGTCGTACCTTCGCGAACGTACTTGACGTCAGGCATTCCATAGCTGCCGGTGCCATATTCATAGTGCGGGTAACGGCGCTTGAAATGTTCTTTGCCTCGATCAAATTCGGGCACACGTCCAAGGATACGTTTAAGCCGTTTTCTCTTTGCGCCAGGGCTTGCAACGCCTATGTACAACAGCACCACTATCAGCGCGCTAGCCGATAGGACTAATGACACCCACTCCATGTTTCACTCTCCATTTCCATATTTGGTACAAACACCAACAAAAACTGACAGACCACGCTTTCGCTGGATGCGTATATGGGATCTGTCATTCGCTATTAAGTTGCTTGGCGACGGTTTCGAGCGTACTCAAGGAAACCCACAATATCGTCAGAGCACAGTTGCTCGACAACACTCGCAACTTCTTCTTTTGGCCAGTGCCACCAATTCGTCGCAACCAGCGCTTCGCGTGTTGGCTCATCAAAACGCCAGCCGATTACCCGAGCAGGATTTCCCGCAACAATAGAGTAGGGTGCGACATCCCGATTAACCAGTGATCCAGCAGCCACCACGGCACCGTGACCGATGGTGACTCCCGATAAAATGGTGCTGTTGGTACATAGCCAAACATCGCTTCCGATTATCACATCGCCCCGTGATCCGTCGTAGCCCTTGATGTGACTCGCTTCTTTCAACTTGGCCGGGAAAGGGTAGGTGGTGATCCAGTCAGTACGATGATTACCTCCAAGTACGATCAGCACGCCATTGGCGATTGAACAGTAAGCGCCAATTTTGAGTGTCGTGCCTTCGCGGAAATCCTTTACGTTAGGCATTCCATAGCTGCCGGTGCCATATTCATAGCGCGGGTAGCGACGTTTGAAATGTTCCTGACCCCGATCAAGTTCGGGCACTTGCTCAAGGATACGTTTAAGCCGCTTTCTCTTTGCGCCAGGGCTTGCAACACCTATATACACCAGCACTACGATCAGCGCGCTCGCTGACAACACCAACGATACCCACTCCATTTCCCACTCCCCCCAAAGCCACGCTGGGTCCTCGTAGTTGATTTTAGTGGTCAACTAATCTCGAACACGGATTTCAATTTTTTATTAGTTTTCACCGGCTCATTAGCTTCCAGTCCCATGATCTAAAGACATGGCAGCTAATGGCCGATCATAAATATTTATTGGCTGAGCTTAACCCTGCTTTGTGATCCGGCTTGCAAAACCGTAACGCTTAACCCGGGTCACGAAAGCCCGGATAGTTGCTATTACCCTGGGCCACGCTGACCGACGTGCGGGTGGCAATATCAATCCCCTCGCTGGCGACTTCTGCCAGAAAGTCGATCTGCTCAGGGGTGATCACATACGGCGGCAGAAAGTACACCACGCTCCCCAGTGGGCGCAGCAGCGCGCCGCGGTCCAGGGCGTGCTGATAGACCTTTAAGCCGCGCCGTTCTTGCCACGGGTAAGGCGTTTTGCTGGTTTTGTCTGCGACCATTTCGATTGCCAAGGCCATGCCTGTTTGGCGGACTTCGGCAACATGCGGGTGGTCGACCAGGTGAGCTGTGGCGTCGTGCATGCGTTTGCTCAGTGCGCGGTTGGCTTCGATAACATTGTCTTGCTCGAAGATATCCAGTGTCGCCAACGCCGCTGCGCAAGCCAGCGGATTGCCGGTGTAGCTGTGCGAGTGCAAAAACGCGCGCAAGGTTGAATAGTCGTCGTAGAACGCTTGGTAAATAGTGTCGGTGGTTAAGCAGGCGGCAAGCGGTAAGTAGCCTCCAGTCAGTGCTTTGGACAGGCACAGGAAGTCCGGGCGAATCCAGGCTTGTTCGCAGGCGAACATGGTGCCGGTGCGGCCGAAACCGACTGCAATCTCATCCAGAATCAGGTGCACGCCATAGCGGTCACAGGCTTCACGCAACAGTGTCAGGTAAATCGGATGGTACATGCGCATACCGCCTGCGCCTTGGATCAGCGGTTCAACGATGACGGCTGAAACTTCGTGATGATGCTCGGCAAGTGTTTGTTCCATGTGGTTGAACATTAGCCGCGAATGTTCTTCCCAGCTCACGCCTTCCGGGCGGTTGTAGCAGTCCGGGCTTGGTACTTTGATCGTGTCGAGGAGCAGGGCTTTATAGGTGTCGGTGAACAACGCGACATCGCCAACCGACATCGCCGCGACTGTCTCACCATGGTAGCTATTGCTCAGGGTGACGAAGCGTTTTTTCTCTGGCTGGCCGATGTTGAGCCAGTAGTGGAAGCTCATCTTCAAGGCGATTTCGATGCACGATGAGCCATTGTCCGCATAAAACACCCGGTCGAGTCCGTCCGGGGTCAGCTTGACCAGGCGTTCTGATAGCTCGATGACGGGTTGATGGCTGCAACCGGCGAGGATGACATGTTCCAGTTGATCGACCTGATCCTTGATGCGCTGATTGATTCGCGGGTTGCAGTGACCGAAGACATTGACCCACCACGAGCTGACCGCATCGAGATAACGCTTGCCGTCGAAGTCCTCAAGCCACACACCTTCGCCGCGTTTGATGGGCACTAGAGGGAGCTGTTCGTGGTCTTTCATTTGTGTGCAAGGGTGCCAAACCACAGCGAGGTCGCGCTGCATCCACTGGTTATTCAAACTCATAGGGGACTCCAAATCTTTGCACACAGCCTATCAGATGCGAATGCTGGGCTTCTGAGCAATTAGTGATTGAGTTTCAAGCCATCGGTCTTGTTAGGTAGATGGGACGGCAGTCGTGGGTTGTTGGGTCACTGATGGTTGTTGCTGTAACAATGGTCGGTAAATATGCTCTAGATACAAATAAATACTCTGTAAAGCCTGTAGCCCTTTGTTAGTTATCGTATTTCCCGATATTTCAAAGCGAAAATTTACGCTTTATATCGATAGTTTTGTTGCTAATCTTGGCTCAACTTGAAAGTCATAATTTTTGTGGAACATATTGATGCAGTGGCGCAACTCTCCCTCACGTTACGGCGTGATTAGTATTTCGATGCACTGGCTGGTGGCCGTGGTGGTATTTGGCTTGTTTGGTCTTGGTGTCTGGATGGTCGAGCTTGATTACTACAGCAGCGTTTACACCGATGCTCCGATGATCCATAAAGGCATCGGTATTTTGCTGTTTATAGCCATGCTCCTGCGAGTGTGCTGGCGTTGGATCAGCCCGCCGCCGGGACACCTACAAAGTCATGGTCGTGTGACTCAGCTGGCCACTAAATTGGGCCACGCATTCCTGTATATCGGTTTGTTTGTGTTGATGATTGCCGGTTACCTGATTTCAACTGCAGACGGTCGTGGTATCAGTGTCTTTGGCTTGTTTGAAGTGCCGGCGACCCTTACCGGCATTCCTGATCAGGAAGATATTGCAGGTTTGGTGCACGAATACCTGGCCTGGACGATCGTTATTTTTGCGGGGCTGCATGGTTTGGCTGCGCTCAAGCACCATTTTATTGATCGTGACAGCACGCTAAAACGCATGCTTGGCCGCGAATAAATTTTAGTTGTTGAATCGCGTGGACAGTCTGCGCACCCCTGAAACGTTGCAATATGATTTTGCAAGATTACTTTGGAAGGAAGACTCTATGTTGAAGAAAACGCTTGCCGCACTCGCGCTAGGCACTGCTTTGATCGGTGCGGGTCAGGCTTCTGCTGCTGATTACGTGATCGACACAAAAGGCCAGCACGCCTTTGTTAATTTCAAGATTAACCATTTGGGTTACAGCTGGTTGTACGGCACCTTTAAAGAATTCGATGGCAGCTTCAGCTACGACGCCAAGACGCCAGAAGCCAGCAAAGTTAAAGTAACCCTGCAGACCGAGAGCGTTGACACCAACCATGCTGAGCGCGATAAGCACATCCGCAGTGGTGACTTCCTTAACGTCAGCAAAAACCCAACAGCCACCTTCGAATCGACTTCGGTTAAATCGACTGGCGACGGTGCAGCTGATGTTACCGGCAACCTGACCCTTAACGGTGTGACCAAGCCTGTTGTTGTTAAGGCCAAGTTCGTCGGTGAAGGTGATGACCCGTGGGGCGGCTACCGCGCTGGCTTTGAAGGCACCACCACGATCAAGCTGAAAGACTTCAACATCGAAAAAGACCTCGGTCCTGCGGCGCAGGAAGTTGAGTTGATCATTTCGTTTGAAGGTGTTCGTCAGTAATTACTGATTGATCATAAAAAACGCCGACTTCAAGTCGGCGTTTTTTATGGGCGAAGAACACTCAATTCGCGGTGCGCAGATACAGCAACGCCGGCACTGGGCCGGCGTTGTTGTATGCAGCAGTTGCAGCCTTACTCGTCGCGGTTACGCGTTAGCAATGCTGGTTTCTCACTGCGTGGACGACTGCTCGGCAGTTGGTCCAGTTGCTCCGGTGTTGGGAACCGGTCAAGGCGCGAGCTTTTATGCATGATGACAGGCTGTTTGTCTGTCGTCTTGTTAGCCACTGGCTCGCTGCGTGGCAGCTCATCACGATTAAGTGAGGTGCTGCGCTCACGGTCACGTGGCGGGCGTGAACGGTTGGCTCCGGAGCCATTACGGCCCTGACCACCTTGACGCTTGCCTTGACCGCCGCTGTTGGGCTTGGCTGCACCGCCAGCAGCGCCACCGCTACGTGGGCCACGGCTCGGGTTGCGTGGTTGGCCTGATGTTGGCTGCGCAGCAGCTGCCGCAGGACGGCGTCCACGATTTTGCGACCTGTTCTGGTTCGGGCTGACGTAGTCAACGCGGTTACCAAAGTTATCAATTTCGTCGTCGCGGAACTCATCTGGCGCGCGGTCTGGGGGGAGTACCGGAATCGCAGCCGTGGCGGCTGGACGGTTACTGCGTTCGCCACGTGGCTTTGGCTTGCGGCCAGCACCTTCACGGCCGCCTTCGCGGCTACCGGCAGGCTTGGCTGCGCGACCGGTGTCTTTACCTTTGTCTTTACGACCGCCACCATGACGCTCACCATCAGGTGTAGCAGGGCGTGGCGCACGTTGTTGGCGCGGCTGACGTGGTTCGCGAACTTCAGGGCGCTCAGCTTCTACAGTGCTGGCGTCGAAGCCCATTACGTCGCCATCGGCAATCTTCTGCTTGGTCATGCGTTCGATGCCGCGCAGCAGTTTTTCTTCGTCTGGAGCTACCAGCGAGATCGCTTCACCGCTGCGACCTGCACGGCCAGTACGGCCAATGCGGTGTACGTAATCTTCTTCAACGTTTGGCAGCTCGAAGTTGACCACGTGCGGCAGTTGGTCGATATCCAGACCGCGAGCGGCGATATCAGTGGCTACCAAAATGCGCACTTTGTTGGCTTTAAAATCAGCCAAGGCTTTGGTGCGAGCGTTCTGGCTCTTGTTGCCGTGAATCGCAACCGCTGGCAAGCCGCGCTTGTCGAGGTATTCAGCCAGGCGGTTGGCGCCGTGCTTGGTACGGGTGAAGACCAGTACTTGTTCCCACGCGCCGGCAGTAATCAAGTGAGCCAACAGCGCACGCTTGTGGCTCGCTTGCAGGCGGAATACGCGTTGCTCGATACGCTCGACCGTGGTGTTCGGCGGCGTTACTTCGATGCGTTCCGGGTTATGCAGCAGCTTGCCAGCAAGGTCGGTAATATCTTTGGAGAAGGTCGCGGAGAACAGCAGGTTCTGGCGCTTGCTCGGAAGACGGGCGAGGACCTTCTTAACGTCATGGATAAAACCCATGTCGAGCATACGGTCGGCTTCGTCGAGTACTAAAATCTCGACGTGCGACAGGTCGATGCTGCCTTGGCCAGCAAGGTCAAGCAGGCGCCCCGGGCAGGCGACGAGAACGTCAACGCCCTTGGCGAGTGCCTGGACTTGCGGGTTCATGCCAACGCCGCCAAAAATGCAGGCGCTGACGAATTTCAAATCGCGGGCATACAGCTTAAAGCTGTCGTGCACCTGGGCGGCCAATTCACGGGTCGGTGTTAGCACCAGTACACGTGGTTGTCTTGGGCCGTGACGTTGTTCGCGGTCCGGGTGACCGTTAGGGAACAAACGTTCAAGGATTGGTAGGGCGAAACCGCCTGTTTTACCCGTGCCAGTCTGTGCCGCTACCATCAGGTCGCGACCTTGCAACGCGGCGGGAATAGCCCGCTGTTGCACCGGAGTTGGCTGGGTGTAGCCGGCGGACTCGACCGCACGAACCAAAGCCTCGGAGAGACCGAGGGAAGCAAAGGACATGTGAAATCCTGTCTAGTGAGGGCGTAGCCCTATGATGTATTGCCTGGCTTGAATCGCACGTGGGGCGCGCAATCCCGTCCGGTACTGCTGCCTCTGGGAGGGGCTAGCATCCGGGCGCAAGCCTGGCGGGAAGTCCCGAGTATAACAGAGCTTGGCCGTTGCGCAGTAGTTGCCTGCTTAATGGCGCTGCATTTGCTGCATACGGGGTTTAATTAATAGCATTGTCTTGGGCATGCGCAGTGGTAATTAGTTCGCATAAACCAAGGATTTACTGAGCAATTGCTCGAAATATTGCTCAGTAGAGGCCTGTGTCGTTGCACAGGCCTCTAGCTTTGGAGCTTATAACCGCGGCCCTAAAGTGCCGGTTAGCGCGGCAGCTTTAGGTTGTTCCAGATCGCCAGACTCGGTTCAGACTGGTTCAGCGTATAGAAGTGCAGACCTGGCGCGCCACCTTGTAGCAGCTGTTCGCACATTTCTGTAATCACTTGCTGGCCGAAGGCCTGAATGCTGTCGATGTCATCACCGTAAGCTTCCAGTTGCTTGCGCACCCAGCGCGGGATCTCAGCGCCACAGGCATCTGAGAAACGAGCCAGTTTGCTGTAGTTGGTGATCGGCATGATGCCCGGTACCACCGGAATCTCAACACCCATCTTGCGCACGCGCTCGACGAAGTAGAAGTAGCTGTCGGCATTGAAGAAATACTGGGTAATCGCACTGTCGGCACCGGCTTTCGCCTTGCGCACGAAGTTGGCCAGATCATCTTCAAAGTTGCGGGCTTGCGGATGCATTTCCGGGTAAGCAGCAATTTCGATGTGGAAGTGATCGCCACTTTGCTCGCGGATAAACGCAACGAGCTCGTTGGCATAGCGCAGTTCACCGCTCGCCATGCCCATGCCCGATGGCAAGTCACCACGCAGGGCAACGATGCGCTTGATGCCGTTGCTCTTGTAGAGATCCAGCAGCTCGCGAAGCTCAGCCTTGCTGTCACCTACGCAGGAAAGATGGGGTGCGGTCGAAACTTTGATCTCACCATCGAGTTGCAGCACGGTATTGACGGTGCGGTCGCGGGTTGAGCCGCCTGCGCCATAGGTGCAGGAGAAAAAGTCCGGATTGTATGTCGCTAACTGGCGCGCAGTGGCCATCAGCTTTTCGTGCCCAGCTTCAGTTTTGGTCGGGAAAAACTCGAAGCTGAAACGGCGTTCTTGACTCATGACGATGTCCTTGTGAGCACTGGCCGTACTCTGCATGCAGGCGTACGGCCAGTCGGCTACTTAGTAGCGGTAAGCATCCGGCTTGAAAGGGCCTTCAACGGTTACGCCGATGTAATCAGCTTGGGTTTTGGTCAGACGTGTAACGACGCCGCCAAAGCCTTTAACCATTTCCAGTGCCACTTCTTCGTCGAGTTTCTTCGGCAGAACTTCAACTGTCAGGCGTTGAGCTTTTTGCTCGTCAGCCAGGTCCGCGTACTTCTGTGCGAACAGGAAGATCTGTGCCAGAACCTGGTTGGCAAACGAGCCATCCATGATGCGGCTTGGGTGGCCAGTGGCGTTACCCAGGTTTACCAGGCGACCTTCAGCCAACAGGATCAGGTAGTCATCGTTTTGCGCATCGAAGCTGCCGCTGCCAGTACGGTGGATCTTGTGGACTTGTGGCTTAACTTCTTCCCATGCCCAGTTTTTGCGCATGAAAGCGGTGTCGATTTCGTTGTCGAAGTGACCGATGTTGCATACAACAGCGCGTTTTTTCAGCGCTTTGAGCATGCCCGCGTCACACACATTGGCGTTGCCAGTGGTGGTCACGATCAGGTCGATCTTGCCCAGCAGAGCTTTGTCGATGCAGGCGTCGGTGCCGTCATTGAGGCCGTCGATGTAAGGCGAAACCAGTTCAAAACCGTCCATGCAGGCTTGCATGGCGCAGATTGGGTCGATTTCCGAAACCTTGACGATCATGCCTTCCTGGCGCAGCGACTGCGAGGAACCCTTGCCCACGTCACCGTAACCAATTACCAGCGCTTGCTTGCCCGACAGCAGGTGGTCGGTACCACGCTTGATGGCGTCGTTGAGGCTGTGACGGCAACCATACTTGTTGTCGTTCTTGCTCTTGGTGACCGAGTCGTTAACGTTGATTGCCGGGATTTTCAGCTCGCCCTTGGCCAGCATATCCAGCAGGCGGTGTACGCCAGTGGTGGTTTCTTCGGTCACGCCGTGGATTTTTTCCAGCATGGCCGGGTATTTCTTGTGCAGGATCTCGGTCAGGTCGCCGCCGTCGTCGAGGATCATGTTGGCATCCCAAGGCTGGCCATCTTTGAGGATGGTTTGCTCGATACACCATTCGTACTCTTCTTCGGTCTCGCCTTTCCAGGCAAACACCGGAATACCAGCGGCAGCGATAGCCGCAGCGGCTTGGTCTTGAGTCGAGAAAATATTGCACGATGACCAGCGTACTTCAGCGCCCAGTGCGATCAGGGTTTCGATCAACACCGCAGTCTGGATGGTCATGTGGATACAGCCGATGATCTTGGCGCCTTGCAGCGGTTGCAGGCCAGCATATTTGCTGCGCAGGCCCATCAGGGCAGGCATCTCGGATTCAGCGATGATAGTTTCGCGGCGGCCCCAGGCAGCCAGGGAAATATCAGCAACTTTAAAGTCGTTAAAACCTTCAGGCGTCATAACAGCGCTCATAAAATGAGTCTCCATTCGTTGTCTGCGAATGGGCGCCGTTGATGCGTATGGTTAACGCCCCATCCGAGCCTGACAAACCACTGGTGTACAGGGTCTGCTGCAGCGCCCCTCGGATGGGTGGCGGGCGTAACCGAAGCGGTGTCGGTCACGTGTAGCCGGGCGATTATAGCGATACAGACGGTTTTGCCCAAGGCTTTCCGTCGCCCTACGCGCAACGCAGTGGTAGCCTTGGTCAATCCCGCAGTATTGGAGCCCGTATGGGCAATCACAAGATTGAGATTCGCCGGCGCAACATAGAAAAAATTCTGTTCTGTGCAGAAAAAGTTTTCGCCGAAAAAGGTTTTGGCAGCACCTCCATGGGCGATATTGCTGAAGAAGCCGGTTTGCCGCGCTCAAACCTGCATTATTACTTCAGCACCAAAGACGAGCTGTACCGCGCGGTATTGCTCGATTTGCTCGACGTCTGGAAGCAAGATGCCCTGTGTTTTGAAATGCTTGATGACCCGCGCGTTGTGTTGAGCAGCTATATCCGCGCCAAGATGAATCATTCGCGCACCCGCCCGCATGGCTCGAAAGTCTGGGCCAACGAGATTATCCACGGCGCACCCATGCTCGGTGAAACGCTGGACGACAGCTTATATAGCTGGGCGAAGATGAAAGAGGCGAAGATCAAGCAGTGGGTCGAAGACAAGCGGATTTTGCCGGTCGAACCGTCGAGCTTGCTGTATATGATCTGGGCTTCAACCCAGCACTACGCGGATTTTAACCATCAGGTAAAAGTGCTGAACGACCATCAAGCGCTGAGCGAGATGCAGTTCGAGAAAGCCGTGCAGACTATTACCACGGTGATTCTGCGTGGCATCGGCCTCGAACCGTAACATTCGCTTAGAGGGCCATGCGGCGTTGAACGCCGCATGGGTTTTCTCACGCCAAAGGGCCTGCTTATGCCACAGGCCCTGCAAAACCTAGCGCAGCAGTTTTCGGGAGCTTTTTAGCTGGCTACTCGGTATGGATTGCGCGGATCTTCATTCCAGTTCAGGTAGGGCTTGCCGGTGTCCTGCACGACCATTTCGATGCAGTCTTCGACCGGGCAAGTGATTTGGCACAGGTTGCAGCCGACGCATTCATCATCAATCACCTCGTATTTATGCGTGCCGTCCGCTTGTTTAAGGCTGGCGATGGCTTGGTGCGAGGTGTCTTCGCAGGCGATATGACATCTGCCGCAGCCGATACAGGCGTCCTGATCGATTTTGGCGATCACCTGGTAGTTGATATCGAGGTATTTCCAGTCCGTGGTATTACCCACTGCGCGGCCTGAGAAGTCGTCGAGGCTGGTATAGCCTTTGGCATCCATCCAGCGTGATAGACCGTCTTTCATGTCTTCGACAATGCGGAAACCATGCAGCATCGCAGCCGTACACACCTGCACGGCGCCGCAACCGAGTGCGACAAACTCTGCAGCATCACGCCAGCTGCCAATGCCACCAATGCCGCAGATTGGCAGGCCTTGGGTTTCGGGGTCGCGGGCGATTTCGGCGACCATGTTCAGGGCGATGGGTTTAACCGCTGCGCCGCAATAACCGCCGTGAGTGCTCTGCGTGCCGACAACCGGGAGCGCGACCATATTGTCGAGGTCAATGCTGGTGATGGAGTTGATCGTGTTGATCAGCGATACGGCATCGGCGCCGCCGCGATGTGCGGCGCGGGCAGACAAACGCACATCGGTGATGTTGGGGGTGAGTTTCACGATGACCGGCAGCGAGCTGTAGGTTTTGCACCAGCGCGTGACCATCTCGACGTATTCAGGCACTTGCCCGACGGCTGCGCCCATGCCGCGCTCCGGCATGCCATGCGGGCAGCCAAAGTTCAGCTCGATGCCGTCTGCGCCAGTGGCTTCGACCAGCGGCAAGATGTATTTCCATGACTCTTCAACACACGGCACCATCAAGGACACAATCAGGGCGCGGTCTGGCCAATCCTTTTTGACCTGAGTGATTTCGCGCAGGTTGATTTCCAGTGAACGGTCGGTGATCAGCTCGATATTGTTGATGCCCATCACTTCGCGATTCGGGCCGTACAGCGCCGAGTAACGCGATGACACGTTGACCGCTGCCGGGTCTTCACCAAGGGTTTTCCAAACCACGCCGCCCCAGCCTGCTTCATAAGCGCGGACCACGTTGTAGGCTTTGTCAGTCGGCGGCGCGGAGGCCAGCCAGAAAGGATTAGGGGCTTTGATGCCTGCGAAAACGATAGAGAGATCGGCCATTATGCAGCCTCCACTTTCATAGCGAGGGTTGAGTGAATGGCCTCGGCAGCCAGTTTGCCGTGTTGCACGGCTTGCACTGTAAGGTCTTGGTCGAGCGAGGTGCAGTCGCCACCGGCATAGATGCCCGCAATGCTGGTGCGCAGATTTTCATCGACCCAGATGCGCTCGCCTTGGCGTTTCAATTCTGCGGCAAGCGGATCACTCAGCGCATTGCCATCAAATGCTTGGCCGATGGCTTTAAAGATTGCATCAGCGGCCAGCTCGAAGGTTTCACCGGTGGTGATCAAGCGACCTTCGTCCATTCGGGTTCGGCTGAAACGCATGCCGCGTACTTTGCCAGCATCATCCAGCAATACCGCTTCAGGCTGGGCCCAGGTCATTAACCGGACTTGATTGGTTTTGGCTATTTCCTGTTCGTGACCGGTTGCGCCCATATCAGCCAAGCCGCGGCGATAAACCAGATTGACGTCTTGGGCGCCAAGCTTGGCCATTTGCACCGCCATGTCGATTGCCGTGTTGCCAGCACCGAGGACGATGCAGCGCTTGGCAACCGGCAGTTGGCTGAGGTCATCACTCTGGCGCAGTTCAGCAATGTAGTCGGTCGCGGCGAGTAACCCGGGCACATCTTCATTGGCCAGTCCAAGTTGTTTGCTGGCGCTCAGGCCGATACTCAGGAATACCGAATCAAATTGCTGATGCAGCTCACTTAAGCTCAGGTTGTCGCCAAGTTTCTGGCCGTGACGGATTTCGATGCCGCCGATTTGTAGCAGGAAGTCGACCTCCTGCTGCGCAAAGTTGTCGACGAGTTTGTACTTGGCGATCCCGTATTCATTGAGACCGCCAGACTTTTCTCTGGCCTCGAAAATCACCACGTCATGGCCATGCATGGCGAGACGATGTGCGCAGGAAAGCCCTGCTGGCCCCGCGCCAACCACGGCAACACGTTTGCCGCTGGCGGCTGAACGTTTGAATGGGTGTTCGCTGAACTTGGCATTATCAATCGCGTAGCGCTGTAGCAGACCAATCAACACCGGTGCGCATTCTTGCGCGTTATTGCGCACGCAGGCTTGCTGGCAAAGGATTTCGGTCGGGCACACCCGGGCGCAACTGCCACCCAGAATGTTGGCTGACAAAATGGTCTGCGCGGCGCCCGTGACATTGTCATGGCTGATGCTGCCAATAAACGATGGAATGTCGATATCGCTGGGGCAGGCATTGATGCATGGCGCGTCATAGCAATACAGGCAGCGCGCGCTTTCCAATGCGGCTTGGCGGGCATTGAGAGGCGGCGCAAGGTCACTGAAATTAGCGGCCAGTTCGGTGGCGTCTGCGTCCGGACGAGGTAAGTGGCTGAGTGTATCTATCACGGGTTTATGCCTCACGGTTTTGTGATTGTTATCAAGGCTGCTGACCGCCATATGAGGGGGCTAAACCCTCGGCGTTATTGGCCAGTAATCTTGTGGGCAGTCAAATCGTTGATACGGTTGCGGCCCACCTCTTCGGGTGGGTGCGCAGTGGTTGAGGGTTAGCGTTTCACCGCTGTTGGCCGTTGGTGCTCGGCGCGCTTGTTGAGTAGGTCGAATACCGCCGGATAAGCCGGGCGCTCGACATAACGCCCCGCACCACGTTCGGCGCGTAAGTCACCATCGGCCCAGACCAGGCGGCCTTGGCTGATGGTGTGGCTGGGCACACCACGAACGGTCTTGCCTTCAAAAATATTGAAGTCGACCTGCTGATGATGAGTCTTGGCTGAGATCGTGCGCGTTCCTTGTGGGTCCCATAGCACCAGGTCTGCATCCGCACCGACACGAATCGCGCCTTTGCGTGGGAACAAATTGAAGATCTTCGCGGTGTTGGTCGAGGTCAGTGCGACGAAGTCGTGCATCGACAATTTGCCGCTGTTGACCCCTTCATCCCAGAGCACAGCCATGCGGTCTTCGATGCCAGCGGTGCCGTTGGGGATTTTGCTGAAGTCATCACGCCCAGCTGCTTTTTGCTCGGCGCAGAAACAGCAATGATCGGTCGCGGTGGTGTGCAGATTTCCAGACTGCAGGCCTTTCCACAGTGCCTCTTGGTGACCCCGCGGACGGAACGGTGGGCTCATCACATAACCGGCAGCCGTTTGCCAGTCCGGGTGACGATAGACGCTGTCATCGAGCAACAAATGGCCGGCAAGTACTTCGCCATAAACCGGTTGCCCCTTGGCGCGTGCATAGGTGATTTCATCCAATGCTTCGCGGGTCGAGACATGCACCAGATACAGTGGCGTGCCTAAGGTTTCAGCAATCCGAATGGCTCGACTGGCTGCCTCGCCTTCAACTTGTGCGGGCCGCGACAAAGGGTGGGCTTCTGGTCCGGTTAAGCCCTGTGCCAGCAGCTTGTTTTGCAGGTGATAGACCAGTTCTCCATTTTCGGCATGCACAGTTGGCACTGCCCCCAATGTCAAACAACGTTCGAAACTGGCGACCAGGGTGTCATCGGCGGCCATGATCGCGTTTTTGTACGCCATGAAGTGCTTGAAACTGTTGACTCCATGCTTGCTGACCAACTCTTCCATCTCGGCGCTGACTTGCTCGCTCCACCAGGTAATCGCCACATGGAAGCCGTAGTCGGACGCTGATTTTTCCGCCCAGCCGCGCCACTGATGAAATGCCTCAAGCAGCGACTGCTGAGGATTGGGAATCACAAAGTCGATAATTGAAGTCGTACCGCCAGCCAGCCCGGCTGCGGTGCCGCTGTAGAAATCTTCACTGGCAACGGTACCCATGAACGGCAGCTGCATGTGGGTGTGAGGGTCAATGCCGCCGGGCATCAGGTATTGGCCGCTGCCGTCGAGTACTTCGCAGCCAGCGGGTGTGTCGAGGTCTTTGCCAACTGCTTGGATGATGCCGTCAGCGCACAGCACGTCGGCGCTGTAGCTTTCTTCATGGGTCACCACCGTGGCGCCACGGATCAATAAAGCCATACCAGTGTCCTCTCAGGCTGACCGGTGCATGCCGGTTCTTGGATTTCTTTGGGTGGAGCAGGGCAGTGATGCAGTTTTAATCCTGTCATCGCTGTCAGGAATAGAATCTAGTAGCACTTTGTCGATTGAGCAAGATTATTTTTAAAGTGTCTTTTATCTTGTTAAGTTACTGATAAATAACAATAAATATTAATAATCACCAAAATGGTGAGGCCTCTCACCATTTTGACGCACTTGACAGGTTCTAAATATGAGCGAGATTTCTTATGCAAAATCAGCCGTTTAAACCGGCGAAGTGATAAGCCTGATGATTTGAAAAAATTTGCCTTGCACCAGATTGAGTCCTGACTGAGCAGACAAGATCGGAAAAATCGGTTGTTGCACCTTGTCTGGGGATCGAATGGTTCACTGCATGATTTTTAAAGGCTATTTAAATCAATGCCTTGTAAGGATTTTTAAGTTGTATGTGGTTGGCTGCATGAGGGTTCGGCATGGTTATTGAGTGCTGCTGCCTCCATGTTCGTCGGTCATAAAGTGCCGCTGGCACTGTTCGAAGAACTCCAGCCACCGCATTAGCCCGGTGCGCTAACAATCAAAAAAATAATTGGAGAAGCCCATGCAGCAGAGCAGATCGGAAGTAACCGAACGCGATGGCCTGTTCGAACTCGACGCTGGCACCGATGTACTGGATAGCCCGCGCTATAACCACGATATCGCGCCGACCAAGGTGCATGAACGAACCTGGAACAAATGGCACATCACTGCGTTGTGGGTGGGCATGTCGATTTGTGTGCCGACCTACACCTTGGGCGGCGTACTTACCGCCTACTTTGGTTTGTCGGTGGGCGAGGCGTTGCTGGCGATTTTACTGGCCAACATCGTGGTCTTGATTCCGCTGACACTCAACGCATTTCCCGGCACCAAGTACGGCATACCGTTCCCGGTACTGTTGCGTTCGTCGTTCGGCATCATCGGCTCTAACGTGCCCTGTTTGATTCGCGCAGTGGTGGCATGTGGCTGGTTTGGTATCCAGACCATGTTCGGCGGCTTGGCGATTCACCTGTTTCTCGGTTCGATCTTCGAGGGCTGGAAGGCTTTGGGCGGCACCGGTGAGGTGATCGGTTTCATGATCTTCTGGGTGCTCAACCTCTGGGTTGTTTTACGCGGTGCCGAATCGATCAAATGGCTGGAAACCTTGTCTGCACCGCTGCTGGTGCTGGTCGGTGCGGGGCTGTTGGTTTGGGCGCTGCCGAATGTGTCGATGACCGAGTTGATGGCGCAGCCTCCCAAACGCCCTGAAGGGGCCAGTGTGGTGGGCTACTTCTTGGCCGGTCTAACCGCAATGGTCGGCTTCTGGGCGACATTGTCTTTGAATATCCCGGATTTCAGCCGCTACGCGAAAAGCCAGAAAGACCAGATCGTCGGGCAAATTATTGGTTTGCCATTGACCATGTTTCTGTTCGCCGCGCTGGGCGTGGTGATGACTGCTGCTTCGGCATCGCTGGTCGGTGAAACAGTCTCGGACCCGGTTAGTTTGATTGGCCATATCCAAAGTCCGGGTTGGGTGGCTCTGGCCATGGCGCTGATCATCGTGGCGACGCTCTCAACCAATACCGCCGCCAACATTGTCTCGCCAACTAACGATTTCCAGAACATTGCTCCCAAGCTGATCAATCGCAGCAAAGCGGTGTTTATCACCGGTTTTGTCGGCCTCGGTCTGATGGGTCATGAGTTGCTGAAAAAGCTCGGCTGGATTGTCTCCGATGTCAGCCTCGAGAGTGTGTATTCGAACTGGTTGTTGGGTTATTCCAGCTTGCTCGGGCCTATAGCCGGGATCATGGTGGTTGATTACTTTTTGATCAAAAAACAACGTTTGGATTTGCCGGGCTTGTATTTGGATAACGTTTATCCCGCCTGGAATCTAATGGGCTTCGCGGCCTTTGCGCTGCCAGTTGCCTTGACGCTGATGTCACTCAGCAGCGAGGCGTTCAGCTGGTTCTACGATTACGGCTGGTTTACCGGCTCGGCGCTGGGCGGGCTGATTTATTTTGTCCTGTGCAGTATGAGCAGCCCACGCCCTGCTGTTGTTGCCAAGCCGACGCTGTAAACCATAAGAGTTGCTTCTTGCCTGAGGAGGTAAACATGACTGCTACCAATGCTGTTTTGCAATCCACTGATCAGCACATCAATGGTGATCGTTTATGGCAATCACTGATGGAATTGGCCCAGCTTGGCGCCACAGCCAAAGGCGGTGTCTGCCGTTTGGCACTGACCGACCTGGATCGCCAGGCGCGTGACTTGTTCGTCAAGTGGTGCGAAGCCGCGGGGTGCAGCGTGACGGTTGATACGGTGGGCAATATCTTTGCGCGCCGCCCCGGGCGCAATCCTGATTTGCCGCCGGTGATGACCGGCAGTCATATCGACACGCAACCGACTGGCGGCAAGTTTGATGGCTGTTTTGGCGTGCTGGCCGGCGTCGAGGTATTGCGTACTCTGAATGATTTGGCAATCGAGACCGAAGCTCCGCTGGAAGTGGTGGTCTGGACCAACGAAGAGGGTTCGCGTTTCGCGCCATGCATGATGGGCTCTGGGGTATTTGCCAGTAAATTCACCCTTGAGGAAACCTTGGCCAAGGTCGATGCCGGTGGCGTGACGGTCGGTGAAGCGCTAAATGCTATTGGTTATGCCGGTAGCCGCAAGGCCACGGGGCATGCGGTTGGCGCCTATTTTGAGGCGCATATCGAGCAGGGGCCGATTCTTGAAGACGAAGAGAAAACCATCGGCGTCGTGCTCGGTGCATTGGGTCAGAAGTGGTTTGACCTGACCCTGCGCGGCGTTGAAGCGCATGCAGGTCCAACACCCATGCACCTGCGTAAAGATGCCTTGGTCGGTGCGGCCGCGGTGGTCGCGGCGGTAAATCGCGTGGCCCTTGAGCATCAGCCGCATGCCTGCGGCACCGTGGGTTGTTTGCAGGCATATCCGGGCTCGCGCAATGTGATTCCGGGTGAAGTGCGCATGACCCTGGATTTTCGTCACCTTGAGCCTGCGCGGCTGGACTCAATGATCGATGAGGTGCGTAAAGTCATAGAAACCATCAGCGCTGAGCATGGCTTAAGCGTTGAGTTGACGCCAACGGCAGATTTTCCACCGCTGTATTTCGACAACGTTTGTGTCGATGCGGTGCGCAGAGCGGCTCAAGGTTTAGGTCTGTCACACATGGATATCGTCAGCGGTGCGGGGCATGACGCAATCTTTCTTGCAGAGCTGGGTCCGGCCGGGATGATTTTTGTGCCTTGCGAGGGAGGGATCAGCCATAACGAGATCGAAAATGCTGCGCCCAGTGATCTGGCAGCAGGTTGCGCAGTGCTGTTAAGGGCAATGCTGCAAGCATCGGTAGCGTTAGCCAGCGGTAAACTGGCGGCATGATTGCCTGATACGCCTTGAAGTTGGCACATTTGCTGATGGACGACCGCGGCCCTACAGATCAAGCTGTAGGGCCTATCTGACTTACAGCGGAGCTGTTATGACCATTGCCTTCTGGTGTGTGTTGATTGCGATCTTCCTGCCCTACGTCTCGACCGCACTCGCTAAAGGACTTAGTAACGGGTTTTCCCCAAAAAATAACTATGACCCAAGGGCTTATCTTGGCAGTCTTGAAGGAGTCGCTCGTCGCGCTAACAACGCGCAGCTCAATGGTTTTGAAGTCACCCCGGCATTTGCGGCTGCGGTAATCATCGCTCACTTGGCCGGCGGTGCTCAGCAAAGTCTGATTGATCAGCTGGCGATCGCTTTTATCATCAGTCGGATTCTTTACACCGCTTGTTACCTTGCTGATTTAGCACCGGTGCGCTCGCTGATGTGGTTTATCAACATGGGCCTGATCATCAGCTTATTCGTGGTCGCCGCCTGACACACAGCGCTCTGTAGCTGTCGCGCAGCGCTGGATTGTTAGGTAAAACCCAGCGCTGCGCGACACATGCGGCAAATTACCGCGCTTGGCCGGTGCCGCTGGAGCATGGATACTGTCGCGCTTGTTGAGCCTGATTGCTGCGCGAAGGTGTTATGAAGCTGAGAAACGTATTATTGATTCTGCTGGCCAGTCTGACCCTTGCCGCCTGCGGTGGTGTTGACCCCAACTCTCCGCTAGGCCAGCGCCAAACCATCTTCAAACAAATGCTCAAGACCAGTGAAGATCTGGGGGGCATGATGCGCGGACGTATCGTTTTTGATGGGCCGCGTTTTGTTGCAGGCGCCGCTAAGCTGGACGCCTTGTCTAAAACGCCATGGCAGTACTTCCCGCAAGTTAAGGAAGAAGATGACACCAACGCCCGTGATGATGTCTGGAAACGTCAGGCGCGTTTCAAGCAGCTGGCTGATGAGCTTGAGGCCAATACCGCTGCGTTAGTCGTTGCAACCACTGCCAAACCGCTTAAAAGCTCAGGACTGGTCGCGCCGATGCAGGCTGTTGAGGACAGCTGCAAAGCCTGTCACCAAGAGTTCCGCAATCACTAAGCACTCTTTAAACCGCCGAGAAGCGCACTCGCTTTTTCCAGCGGCTCGCTAACTGCTCCTGGCTTGAGTTTCTACTTGTTCAAGTGTTTTGCGAGCTTTGCTGAGTCGTTTCTGGTTTGCGGAAATACTGTCGGCATTGCCTGCGCCCAGCGCGGCGATCAAGTGTTTCTCGCTATCACGCACGTTTGATTGGGCTTGGGACACCTGCGCGCCATGTGCGGAGTTCGAGCCTAGTTTTGCGCAATGTTGTTCGATCTTGTCCAGCTCTTGCTGGGTATCAGACAGTCGAGCGGTGTCGCCAAGGGTGCGGACTTGCTCAGTTTTATCCTTGAGGTCTTGGCGTTTACTGATGCAGTTGTTCAGTGGGTCGCTGCCCTGCGCCGCGATCACTGCATTAGTTAATAGCGCCGCGCCGCTGAGTAAGAAAATAAGCGTTGATCTCTTCAACATGGTCTTCGCCCTGTTTTTATTTTGGTTAAGAGTCTATGACAGCGCCGATTGAACTTAGTTTTTATCCTTTTCAGCGGGCCCCTAAAAACCATCGATTCCCGCTGCGTGCAGTTGCTCTTGAAGATTGATGACCTGCGGGTGAGCGAAGAACGCTTTCAGTTGTCTGGCGCGCACTTTGCCGACTCCCGGTTGTTGGCGCCATGCGGGGGTGTCGCGCTGAGCCAGTCTTTGCCAGTTATCGCCGGGCTGCAAGCGCAGGCCGGGCGGAGCTCCGAGTGCGGTTAACCAGCGATTGAACGGTTGCTGGCGGGCTGCATTAAAGCGCTGGCTCAACGCTGTGGCGCTGCGAGCAGCGAGTCCTGCAGTCTGTTGCAGCTGTTCTGCGGTTAGGTCGAGCCAGTCCAGTAAACCGCTAATGTGCTGCGCTTGGATAAGTTTGCGCCAGGTACCAGCACCAACACCGGGCATATTCAATCCAGCTCTACTGCCAAGCCAGCTGAGACGGGCGATAAATTGCTGAGCGCAAGCTGCTGAATACCGCCAGCAGCTCAAGCGGTGATAAGCGTTGGCATCTGGGGGCGTGATCGGTTGGCGAATGCTGCTGCGCATGACCACGCTTTCGAGCGTCGGGATGGTCAAGCCTGACAGGCGAATCGCAACTTGATCACCGGGGCGGATATCCATCGTTTGCCAACGCTGCAGGGTTGCGACGCTGACATGTTTGATGATGCGATCATCCAGTTGTGTGGCGGCGAGGGTCAGCACCGGAGTGATGCGTCCGCTACGGCCGATCTTGAACTTGACCTCGCGTACTTCTGCCAGCGCCTGACTGACCGGGTATTTCCAAGCCACAGCCCAATGTGGCGGCTTGGCTTGCCAGTATTGCGCCGCTTGGCGAGCGTTTTGGCGTAAGACGATGCCGTCGGTAGCGAAGGGCAGTGCGCTGGTATACCAGGTTGTGCGCCATTGTCGGGCCTGCTGGGCATTGTTGATCGGTTGGCTGAAGCGTTTGCTGTCACTGAACCCTAGTTCATGTAACCGCTGCAGGCGCTCACTCATATCTGCTGGACCTTGTGGCCAGTCCCAAACAAACAGTCCTACCCCATTTGCCAGTTCTCTACTTAACCGTTTACGCGCGAGCAGCCCCGCGACTTTGCTGCGCGCGCCGACACCTCCAGCGTCGGCTTGAATGTGGTTTTCCAGCCGCCAATACAGTTCACCTTGGAGGACTAGCGAATCTTGATAGGCAATACGCTTGGGGATGGCGGTTAACAGCAGCGCTTGTGATGTCCAGTCTTGACCGCGCTGACCGTCGCCCCGGCTGATCATTTGCTGAAATTGGCCGTTGTCATAGATCAGGCTAACCGCGACACCGTCGACTTTGGGCTGTACCCATATGTCCTGTCGTGTGCTGAGCCAAGTGGCTAACTCTTGGCTGTTGGTCAGTTTGTTTAAGCCGGTCTGCGCGATCGGATGTTTAATCTCGCCGCGACTACTGGCCAAAGGTTGCAGTGTACGCTGTGCATCAGTGGGGAAGCAGCGTTGCCAGTGTTGGCGTTTGGCGAGGGCTTGATCGTAGAGCTCGTCGGCGATCAGAGAGATGCCTAGGCGGTGGTAGGCATCGTCCCATTCGGCAATTTGTGTGCTCAGTTGGCTGATTTCAGTACGTACCTGTTGGGCAGACCATTGTGGGCAATCGGCGCTAATGCTGCGTTCGCTGTGCAGGGCAAAAGTTGCAGCGACTATGAGTGATAACAGTGGGGTGTTCATACGCATCCTTGCGTCGCTTCGATACCCCGTTCAGCCTACGCGCTGACCCCACACGCGGCAGCCCGACTTTTAATGGGGGCTGACGGGCCCGCCAAAAAAAAGCCCCGCACGAGGCGGGGCTTTCAGTGTTGCTTGAATTACAAGCCAGCAGCCGCGCGCAGGTCAGCAGCTCTGTCAGTACGTTCCCAGGTGAATGCGGTGAAGGTGTCGCCTTCAAAAGTCATTTCATACGGGTTGCGACCGAAGTGGCCGTAGGCAGCAGTTGGCTGGTACATCGGGTGCAGCAAATCGAGCATCTTGGTGATTGCGTATGGGCGCAGATCGAAGTGCTCGCGAACCAGCTGGATGATTTTGTCATCACTGATTTTGCCGGTACCGAAGGTGTTCAGCGAGATAGAGGTCGGTTGCGCTACACCAATGGCGTAGGACACCTGAATCTCGCAACGCTCAGCCAAACCGGCAGCAACGATATTCTTGGCAACATAACGGCCAGCGTAAGCAGCTGAACGGTCAACCTTGGATGGGTCTTTGCCGGAGAACGCGCCACCGCCGTGACGGGCCATGCCGCCGTAGGTGTCAACGATGATCTTGCGACCGGTCAAGCCGCAGTCACCAACCGGGCCACCAATCACAAAGTTACCGGTTGGGTTGATGTGGAACTGGGTGTCCTTGTGCAGTAATTCAGGTGGCAGCACGTGCTTGACGATCAGTTCCATCACGCCTTCGCGCAGGTCGTTGTAGCCAACTTCCGGGTTGTGCTGGGTTGACAGTACGATGGCGTCGATGCCGACCACTTTGCCGTTTTCATAACGGCAAGTGACTTGCGACTTGGCATCCGGGCGCAGCCAAGGCAGCAGGCCCGACTTGCGGGCTTCGGCTTGACGCTCAACCAGGCGATGCGAGAAGCAGATCGGCGCGGGCATCAATACGTCGGTTTCGTTGCTGGCATAGCCGAACATCAGGCCCTGGTCGCCAGCGCCTTGATCTTCTGGCTTGCTGCGGTCAACGCCTTGGTTGATGTCGATCGACTGCTTGCCGATGATGTTCAGTACGCCGCAGGTCGCGCCGTCGAAACCAACAGTCGAGCTGTCGTAGCCAATATCGATAATGACTTTACGAACCAGGTCTTCAAGGTCAACCCAGGCTGAAGTGCTGACTTCGCCGGCGATGATTGCCACACCGGTTTTGACCATGGTTTCACAGGCAACGCGGGCGTGTTTGTCTTTGCTGATGATTGCATCGAGCACTGCATCGGAAATCTGGTCAGCAATTTTGTCCGGATGTCCTTCAGACACAGACTCGGAGGTAAACAGGGAGTATTCGCTCATCTATCGGTCTTCCTAATTAATACCGGTGGGTGAGATCGGCTGCGGGCGGAAATCCGCTCTCAAGCCTGTGTAGTCATCGGGTTTGGCAAAGTGCCGCACCTGAATTTGGAATCCATTGCGTAGGCCAACATACAGGCTTTCACCCGGCGTCAGCCCTGCGGCGATAGCCCAATGGGCCAAATCGTCCTGTTCAAAGCCTAACCAGAGGTCACCGCAGGCCTGCCTGGCCCAGCTCTGGTTATGGCTGCATAACTCGGTTACCAACAAGCTGCCGCCGGGATTAACCTGCGCCGCTAGTTGTTTAAGCGCTTCCGCTGGCGCTGCGAAATGGTGAAGCACCATATTCAGCACCAAGCAGTCGGCGCTTGGGTATTGATCATTCAGCGCGTCAGCAAGCACCAATTGCACATTGCTCAAGCTGCTTTTGTCGCAAGTCAGGCGTGCTATTTCGAGCATTGCCTGGCTGTTGTCCAGTGCTGTCACCTGGCTAAAGCGGCTCGCTAACTCAGGCAGAAAGCCGCCGTCGCCAGGGCCTACTTCAATAACGCTCGCTGTGGCGGCAAAGCCCAGTGTATCCAGTACCGCCAGTACGCTATCGCGATACTGCGGCAGACCTGCAATCAAGTCCTGCTGGGCTTGAAAGTTATCCGCCATGCGGGCAAAAAACTCTTGGCTGGCGCTCGCCCGCTGGGCATGGACCGCAGCAATACGCGCTTGTACTTCGGCAGGTAACTCCAGCGCATCAACTTCATCGAGCATGGCGCTGTGTAACCGGCCGCCAAACCGTTTGTTATCAGCGAAGGCGCGACGATAAAAAATCGCATTGCCTTCGCGGCGTGTTGCAACCAACCCTGCTTGTGCCAGCACCTTCAAGTGGTGGCTCATGCCCGACTGGCCAATGGCAAATATCTGCGCCAGCTCAAGCACACCAAATGAATCGTTACTCAGTGCGCGCAGTACATTGAGGCGCAAAGGGTCACCGCCAGCTTTACACAAAGCGGCCAGTTCATCGGCTGGCTCAAAACGGAGCTGGGGTACACGCATGTTCATAGGGTGGGCAGTCTAAGCGGTCATTTTTCATACAGCAACAGCAATATCAAAATATTTTGATATTGCTGTTGTGGGTTGCGATTGGGCCGCTCTATATAAGGAGAGGGCCAAGTGTTTCGGAGTGTGTGGGCGACCCGACGCATCGGCAAGGCAGATGCTTGGACGTACGGGTCGAGAAAAACAGTGTGTGAGCATGCTTGCGTGCCATCAAGTGCGACAGATTTTCTGGTGACGGGGCAGAAAATCGACAAGATTGCGGCTTTTCCTTAAGTAATCACCGCTGCGCGACTATCTGTCATTGCCCCGCACTGCCTTGGTGGGCGAAAATGGGTGCCTTTTCCAATTTGTCCCTCAGGAGATCAGCGATGCCCAGCCGTCGTGAATGTGCCAATGCCATCCGTGCTTTAAGTATGGATGCCGTGCAGAAAGCCAACAGCGGCCACCCGGGTGCCCCAATGGGTATGGCCGATATCGCTGAAGTTTTGTGGCGCGATTACCTCAAGCACAACCCAAGCAACCCTGAGTTTGCCGACCGTGACCGTTTTGTACTGTCCAACGGCCATGGTTCGATGCTGATTTACTCGCTGCTGCACCTGACTGGCTATGACTTGGGTATCGAAGATATCAAGCAATTCCGCCAGATGGGCAGCCGCACTCCAGGTCACCCTGAATATGGTTACACCCCAGGCGTTGAAACCACCACCGGCCCGCTGGGTCAGGGGATTGCCAACGCTGTAGGTTTCGCCATCGCCGAAAAAGTCTTGGCTGCGCAGTTCAACCGCGACGGCCACAAGATTGTCGACCATTACACCTACGCCTTTATGGGCGACGGCTGCATGATGGAAGGCATCTCCCACGAAGTGTGCTCGCTGGCCGGCACCTTGGGTCTGGGTAAGCTGATTGCTTTCTACGATGACAACGGTATTTCCATCGACGGTGAAGTTGAAGGCTGGTTCAGTGACGACACACCGAAGCGTTTTGAAGCCTACGGCTGGCAAGTGATCCGCAATGTTGACGGTCACGACGCTGAAGAAATCAAGATCGCTATCGAAACTGCACGCAAAAGCGAGCAACCAACGCTGATCTGCTGCAAAACCATCATTGGTTTTGGCTCGCCGAACAAGCAAGGTAAAGAAGATTGCCACGGCGCTGCACTGGGTAACGATGAAATCGCGCTGACCCGCGCAGCGCTAGAGTGGAACCATGGCCCATTTGAAATTCCGGCGGATATCTACGCCCAGTGGGATGCCAAGCAAGCGGGTGCTGCTGTTGAAGCAGAGTGGGATAAGCGTTTCGCCGCTTACGCCGCCGCGCATCCAGAGTTGGCCAGCGAGTTGAAGCGTCGCATGGCCGGTGAGTTGCCCGCTGATTTCTCCGAGAAAGCCGCTGCCTACATCACTGAAGTTGCGGTCAAGGGCGAAACCATTGCCAGCCGTAAGGCCAGTCAGAACACCCTAAATGCTTTCGGCCCACTATTGCCTGAAATGCTAGGTGGTTCGGCAGATTTGGCGGGTTCGAACCTGACCTTGTGGAAGGGTTGCAAGGGCGTGTCGGCTGAAGATGCCTCCGGTAACTACATGTATTACGGCGTTCGCGAGTTCGGCATGAGCGCGATCATGAATGGTATTGCCCTGCACGGTGGTTTCGTACCGTACGGCGCAACCTTCCTGATCTTCATGGAATATGCGCGCAATGCCGTGCGTATGTCGGCGCTGATGAAGAAGCGCGTGCTGTATGTATTCACCCACGACTCAATCGGTCTTGGTGAAGACGGCCCGACCCACCAACCAGTCGAGCAACTGACCAGCTTGCGCTCTACTCCGAACCTCGATACCTGGCGTCCAGCCGATGCGGTTGAGTCGGCAGTGGCGTGGAAATACGCAATCGAGCGTAACGACGGTCCATCGGCGTTGATCTTCTCGCGTCAGAATCTGCCGCACCAAGGCCGTGATGTCGCCCAGTTGAGCGACATTGCCCGTGGCGGTTATGTGCTGAAAGATTGCGATGGCGAGCCAGAGCTGATCCTGATCGCCACCGGTTCGGAAGTCGGCCTGGCGGTCGATGCCTACGAAAAACTGACGGCTCAGGGCAAAAATGTTCGTGTCGTTTCGATGCCATGCACCAGCGTTTTTGACGCGCAGGAGGCAGGCTACAAACAGGCAGTATTGCCGGTCCAGGTTGGCGCGCGTATCGCCATCGAAGCTGCTCACGCAGACTTCTGGTACAAATACGTCGGCCTTGAAGGTCAGGTCATCGGCATGACCACCTTTGGTGAGTCAGCACCGGCGCCCGCGCTGTTCGAGCACTTTGGTTTCACAGTTGAAAACATTCTGGAAACCGCTGCCGAGATGCTTGAAGGCTAACGGACTGTGTACGCGCAAGTTAGCCAGTGTTGCTGGCTAACTTGCAGTCTATTCCCGCACCTTGTCGAGAGCTGAACTCAGCATGTCCAAGCGTCCTTACAGAATTGCACTGAATGGTTACGGCCGCATTGGCCGTTGTGTGCTGCGTGCCTTGCACGAGCGCGGGGAAGGGGGTGGCATTGAAATTGTCGCGCTCAACGACCTGGCTGATCAGTCGAGCATTGAATATCTGACACGCTTTGATTCAACCCACGGGCGCTTTCCCGGTGAGGTTCGAGTTGATGGTGACTGTCTGCATATCAATGGTAATTGCGTGAAAGTGCTGCGTGGGGAAACCCCGGAAAGCATCAACTGGACTGCTCTGGATATCGACTTGCTGCTCGAATGTTCGGGGCAATACACCACCCGTATGGACGTGCAGCGTTTCATCAATGCCGGTGCTCCACGGGTGTTGATGTCGCAACCGATGGCCAGCGAAGCTGATGCCGATGCGACAATCGTATTCGGCGTTAACCAACATGCATTGACCGGTGCTGAGCGTCTGGTTTCCAACGCCTCATGTACCACCAACTGCGGCGTGCCGCTGTTGAAGGTGCTGAACAAGGCGGTGGGTATCGAATATGTTTCGATTACCACTATCCACTCGGCGATGAATGATCAGCCGGTTATTGACGCTTATCATCATGAAGATCTGCGCCGCACGCGTTCGGCGTTTCAGTCAGTAATTCCGGTGTCTACAGGCTTGGCCCGTGGCATTGAGCGATTAATGCCGGAACTTGCTGGGCGGATCCAGGCCAAAGCTATACGCGTGCCGACGGTTAACGTGTCTTGCTTGGATATCACTATTCAAACTGCACGTGATACCAACCCCGAAGAAATTAATCGGGTGTTGCGCGAAGCTTCAGAGGCTGGGCCGCTGCAAGGTTTGCTGGCCTACACTGAATTGCCACACGCCAGTTGCGACTTCAACCACGACCCGCACTCGGCGATTGTTGATGGTAGCCAGACCCGGGTTTCCGGGCCGCGCTTGGTCAACATACTGACGTGGTTCGACAACGAATGGGGCTTTGCTAATCGCATGCTCGACGTTGCTCAGCACTATTTGAATGTTTCCACCCAAACAGCCCCTATGAAGGACTGAATAAATGGCTTCTGCTTTTAAACCCGTAGTGAAAATGACCGACCTTGATCTGCAAGGTAAACGCGTACTGATTCGCGAAGATCTCAATGTGCCGGTAAAAGACGGTGTTGTAAAAAGTGACGCCCGCATTCTGGCCTCATTGCCAACCATCAAGTTGGCGTTGGAAAAAGGCGCGACAGTGATGATCTGCTCGCACCTTGGCCGCCCGACCGAAGGCGAATACTCCGAGGAAGACAGCCTCAAGCCAGTGGCTGATTACCTGAGCAAGGCGCTCGGTCGCGAAGTCCCGCTGGTCAAGGATTACCTCGGCGGTGTTGAGCTGGCAGCCGGTGATGTGGTGCTTCTGGAAAACGTGCGTTTCAACGCCGGTGAAAAGAAGAATACTGACCAGCTGGCACAGCAATATGCCGCTTTGTGTGATGTCTTCGTGATGGACGCTTTTGGTACGGCTCACCGCGCTCAGGGTTCGACCCACGGCGTAGCCAAATTCGCCAAAGTGGCTGCAGCTGGCCCGTTGCTGGCCGCTGAGTTGGAAGCCCTGGGCAAAGCCCTGGGTAATCCAGCCAAGCCAATGGCCGCAATCGTTGCCGGCTCCAAGGTTTCGACCAAGCTTGATGTACTTAATAGCCTCAGCGAGATTTGCGATCAGTTGATCGTCGGCGGCGGTATTGCCAATACCTTCCTTGCTGCTGCGGGTTTCCCAGTCGGTAAGTCGCTGTATGAAGCGGATCTGGTCGCAACTGCCAAAGCTATCGCCGCCAAGGTCAGCGTGCCGTTGCCGGTTGATGTGGTAGTCGCCAAGGAGTTCGCTGAGTCTGCAGCGGCTACGGTTAAGCTGGTTGCCGATGTAGCTGAAGACGACATGATTCTCGACATCGGCCCGCAAACCGCTGCGCAGTTTGCTGAACTGCTCAAGTCATCCAAGACTATCCTGTGGAATGGCCCTGTCGGTGTGTTCGAGTTCGACCAGTTTGGTCAAGGCACTAAAACTCTGGCCTTGGCCATTGCTGAAAGCCCTGCGTTTTCGATCGCAGGCGGTGGCGACACCCTGGCGGCAATCGACAAATATGCAGTTGCCGACAAGATCTCATACATCTCCACCGGTGGTGGTGCGTTTCTTGAGTTCGTTGAAGGTAAAGTATTGCCTGCAGTAGAAATGTTGGAGCAGCGCGCCAAAGGCTAAATCTGGCTCTGCGGCTTAGGAACACAGACCCAGCAGGAGCTGGGCTAAATTGATAAGGAGTAAGTTACGATGCGAAATATAATGGTTCTGTTGGCTTCAACCACTTTGCTGGCCGGTTGCATGAATGAGGCGCGTCACGAGCGTGTCTGTGAAATATTCAGCCCTGCCAACATCGAGTCACCGACGGAAAACCAGGATATACGTATCGAAACGCAGAGCACCGGCGATCCAACCGGCACCTCTTATGAAGAAACCAATTGCTAATTGTTTGGCTCATAAAGCGGGCGGTGTGATGTTGAGGTCGCTAAGTGTCTTGGCTCTGTTGACGGTTGCTTGCTTGACTGTCGCGGCCTGTAGTTCGGCTACGATCGACCACGATCAAGGCTGTGATGTTGTGTATATGCAGCCTGAACGACCAGCGGTGACATATGACCGATATAGCCGTGATGGGGTTAGTCGGCATGTGCTGCAGCACGAGGTTCCTGCTGCGGGTCCTGAACTGATGAATGATTGCTAAGGAACCCATGCGATGATTAAGGCACTCTGCGCCGCAGTTGTGTTCTCAGGTTTAAGCCTGGTCGCGGGATGTGCGACTGAGCAGCCGACCGACACATGGACGCGCTGGGTTTGTGACAGCCAGGCTGAAGTGCTCTGGCGCTTTACTGACTCGTCGCAAGATGCCGTCGATGTGCGGCTTGGTGGTGGTGATATTGTTCACCGCCTAGAGCGTCAGCCTTCCGGCTCTGGCGTTATGTACAGCGATGCAATGTTGACCTTTCATACCAAAGGCAACGAAGGTTTGGTTTACCGTACAGCCACTGATGATTTGATTGGTCGGGGCTGTAAAGCACCTTTATAAGTAAGCCTGCCTTAACCGCAGGCTTTAATGATGAATGAGCCCAATTGGGAGACAGGAAAATATGGCACTTATCAGCATGCGCCAGATGCTCGACCACGCCGCCGAATACGGTTATGGCGTACCAGCATTCAACGTTAACAACCTTGAGCAGATGCGGGCCATTATGGAAGCCGCTGACAAGACTGATTCCCCGGTTATCGTTCAGGCTTCGGCGGGCGCACGCAAATACGCTGGCGCGCCTTTCTTGCGTCATCTGATTCTTGCCGCCATCGAAGAATTTCCGCACATTCCGGTGTGTATGCACCAGGATCACGGCACTAGCCCGGGTGTGTGTCAGCGTTCGATTCAACTGGGCTTCAGCTCGGTGATGATGGACGGCTCGTTGAAAGAAGACGGCAAAACCCCGGCCGACTACGACTACAACGTCCGTGTGACCCAGGAAACCGTCGCCATGGCTCACGCCTGTGGTGTCTCGGTTGAAGGTGAGCTGGGCTGCTTGGGCAGCTTGGAAACCGGTCAAGCTGGTGAAGAAGATGGTATTGGCGCCGAAGGTATTCTTGATCACAGCCAGATGCTGACTGATCCGGAAGAAGCGGCTGATTTCGTTAAGCGTACCCAGGTCGATGCCTTGGCCATCGCTATCGGTACCAGCCACGGTGCTTACAAATTCACCAAGCCGCCTACCGGCGATATTCTGGCGATCGACCGAATCAAGGCGATCCACCAGCGTATTCCCAATACCCATTTGGTCATGCACGGTTCATCTTCGGTGCCGCAGGAGTGGCTGGCGATCATCAACCAGTACGGTGGCGATATCAAAGAAACCTACGGCGTGCCGGTTGAAGAAATTGTTGAAGGCATCAAGCATGGTGTGCGTAAGGTCAACATCGATACTGACTTGCGTCTGGCGTCGACCGGTGCCATGCGTCGCATGATGGCTGAACAGCCGAGCGAGTTCGATCCGCGTAAATTCTTCGGTAAAACCGTCGAAGCCATGCGTGATATTTGTATTGCTCGCTACGAAGCCTTCGGCACTGCGGGTAATGCATCGAAGATCAAGCCCGTCTCGCTCGAAGCAATGTTTCAACGTTATGCAAGCGGTGAGCTGGCCTCGAAGGTCAAGTAAAGCGCCTGAAACATCCAAGAAGCCCGCAATTGCGGGCTTTTTTGTGCCTGGCGCATAACAAATCGACGCGTGCTGCAGTGATTTATCTGCGTATTTTATGACCGCCGAGGACTTTACGAAAAACCATGTAAAACTCCTAACGCCCCTCTTGCGCGGGTCTGGCTCATACTTGCCGGACAATTCGTTCAGGATGTTCTCATTTTATGCCCAACAACTCGCGAGTCTTGCTGCAGTTTGTCCTCGCTGTGTTGGTGACGACGCTGGTGGGAAGCATTTTACAAACGCAGTACAACCTCGCTCAGTTGCAGGCCTTGGGTGCTCCGATGCCAATCGATGTGCGCGTGCAAAGCACCTGTTTGGATGTTCTGAGATTTAGCCCGGTATTTGCGATTTTAGTGTTGTTGGGTTTTGCCGCCGCCTTACCTGCCGCGGCATGGATGAGTGCAAAAGTGCCGGCTGCACGCTGGACGTTGTTTGCGTTAGCTGGCGCTCTGGCAATTTTGTTGGGCCTTACGCTGGCGAATGCGGCATTGCCTATGCCGACCTTCATTGGGGCAAACCGCACGCTGGCGGGCACTTTGGGTTTGATGGCCAGCGGCAGCGTAGGTGCCTTGTTTTTCGCCATCCGCTGCCGGACTACCGAGTAGTTTTGCGTCTACTAAAAGGTTTTACCATGATCAATAAAGCACGTAGCCATTTCGCCAAACCGCTGTATGGCGCTGCAATATTGCTCGCCTGCTTTTGGCTGAGTCCAGTGTCAGCCACCACTGATTATCGTATCGAGACCTTCACCGAAGGGCTTGAGAACCCCTGGGCGATGGCATTCTTGCCCGACGGACGCATGTTAGTCACCGAGCGCGCAGGGCGCCTGCGTATCATTGCGGCGAACGGTCAGTTGCAAGCGCAACCTGTTGCTGGTTTGCCCGAGATATATGCCACCTCGCAGGCAGGCTTGCTGGAAGTAAAGCTGGACCCTGAGTTCAGCACTAATCAGCGAATATTTATCAGCTATTCCTATGGCGATCGCGACGCCAACAACACGCGCCTTGCCAGTGCCAGGCTGGTTGATAACCAGTTGCAGGATCTAAAGACGATATTCACGGCCCTGCCTGCTAAAGCCGGAAGCTCGCACTACGGTGGCCGGATCGCTTTTCTGCCGGATAACAGCCTCCTGTTAACTTTGGGCGATGGCTATGACTACCGCGAAGAAGCACAAAACCTAAGCAATCATCTGGGTAAAATTATCCGGATCAACCGCGACGGCAGCGTGCCTGCGGATAATCCGTTTGTTGATGTCAAAGACGCGGCTCCGGAGATATACAGCTACGGCCATCGCAATGTGCAAGGCATTGTCTATGTGCCGGAACTCAAGCGTATCTACAGCCACGAGCACGGCCCTAGAGGCGGTGATGAGCTGAACTTGATCAAGCCTGGAATCAATTATGGCTGGCCGCTTATCACCTACGGCGTTGATTACAACGGCGCGCAAATCTCTCCTTACACTGAGCTTGAGGGGTTGGAGCAACCACTGTTGCAGTGGACACCCTCAGTTGCGCCGTCGGGTCTGATGGTCTACAGCGGTTCGCGTTTCAAGTACTGGCAGGGCGATTTGTTTGCTTCGACGCTGGCGGAAAAAAGCGTCAGGCGTATCCGCATGAAAGACGGCATGTTGGCAGGTCAGGAAGTGCTGTTTGAAGAACTTGATGAGCGTATTCGCGCGGTATACGGCGGCCCGGATGGGTATATCTATCTGCTCACCGACAACCCGCAAGGGCGGGTGCTCAAGGTCATACCGACTGAGTGAGGCGTTGCGGCATAATGGTCTGTATTCCGTACGCTGAAAGCCGTGACCATGACGCCGCTTAAATACCTGCAAGCTTATCCTGCCGCGCTGCAAGACCAGGTTCGCCAGTTGATCGATCAAGGTCGTCTGGGTGATTACTTGGCGCAGCGTTACAGCGGCAAACACAGTGTGCAGAATGACAAAGCCCTGTACGCCTACACCATCGGGCTGAAACAGGAACATCTGCGCAATGCACCGAGTATCGACAAGGTGTTGTTTGATAACCGTCTCGACCTGACGCACCGTGCGCTGGGTCTGCACACCGCTATTTCACGGGTGCAGGGTGGCAAGCTCAAAGCCAAAAAAGAGATTCGCGTAGCGGCGCTATTCAAAGAGGCTGCTCCGGAGTTTTTGCACATGATCGTGGTGCACGAATTGGCCCACCTGAAAGAATCCGAGCACAACAAAGCGTTCTACAACCTTTGCGAATACATGCTGCCGGGTTATCAGCAAATTGAATTCGATCTGCGTGTGTATCTGACTTGGCAGGAGCTCAACCGCCAGCTCCCTGACGGTTGAGCCTACAGTTTATTTACGGATTATTGACGACTACGTACACCACGGTGTTGTTGTCCCACTGCGGCTGGTAGTACTGGTTGTTGCAATAGTAGTACTCGTTTCCATGGCGATACACCTGCTGGCAGTTGGGCGGTAGGCTGTTGATCATCGAGCCGATGGCCAAGACGCTACCAGTGACAATTGCTGCAGTGGCCACCGGATGACGATGATCGACATCGACGTCAATATCCCAATCGCCACGGCCATTATGGTCAACGTCGATATCTACATCTTCGTCCCAGCCCCAGCCGTGATGATCAACATCAATGTCGACGTCGCCGCGGCGATAGTCGCGATTGTTATTGATGTTGACGTTTTTATTGATATTGACGTTGTTGTTACGCCTGACCGGTTGATTGTTGCGATTGATATTGCGGTTCTGCTGCACGCGGGGAGCGTTTGCCATCCGCGCATTACTGATCGAACTGTGCGCTCTGACCCCACCACCATGACCCGCGAGGCGGGCGGCTTCAGCAACGGAGACGCTGAATATGAGCAATAACAGGGTCGCGCAGCCAAGGCACTTTAGGCTGTTCATGGCTGTGGCTCCTTTTTGGGTGCTACGCGGTCAGAGGTAAAAGGGATGCGGGTGGCACCTTTTCCGGCAACGAAGGTGAAGTGATCGGCGGCAAATTTGACGTCTGTTTTCCACTTCATGGTCGCTTGATACTGTGGGTCGCCCACTGTGTAACGCGTTGTAATCACCAGTTTGCAAGGTAACGCCTGCTGGCCTTGGCTGACCCAGAGTTGCCAGTCGATATTGGGTTCGCGAAAAGCCAGGTGATCACAGGTTTGTCCGTCAATCTGCTCGCTACCGACCAGCAAACCGCGCTTAACCCCAGCTAGAAATTGCTCTTGCAGACCTTGGCTGAGGAAATCGATTAGCGGAATTTCAACATCATGCGCAATCAGTCCATTTACCAGTTGCTTTAGCGTTGCGGGGGCTGGTGTTTGCGCGTAGTAGCCTTCTTCGAGGCTGGATAAGGTCAGGGTTTTGCCATCGTAGACATAGAGTCGTGGTGTTTCGCCGCTAATCTGCGCCTTCAAGTGCATGGGCGGCTGCACATCAAGCGTTGCCTGGCTGTTGCGTTGCAGCTTGTATCCATAGTCGAGGACTTCATCCTGGCTCGACTGCACACTTACGGAGTACTGCTTGAGCGCACGCAGGCTATTGCGCATGCGTTCATAAACAGCCTTGGCTTCGGCTGTTACTGCGCTTTCAGGGGCTTCTTCAGCTTCGGCTGCTAGCGCCTGTGGGCCAAATACAGATAAGCACAGGGCCAGGCACAGTCGCGTATGGCGTGGGGCGTTCATACAGGCTCCAGCAATCTAAATGGATAGCTGTTGAAGCGTAGCCCAGCATTGCTCTACCTGTTATGTGGCCCGGCTGTGATTTGAGCGCTTATTTGGGACGCGCGCCACGCAGCATCAGATTCAGTTGGTCAACGATTTCAGCCCAGTCGGCATCTTCACGTATTTCTTCACGCAGAAATGCAGCTTGGGACTTGCTCCAAAAGCTTGCATCGGCCAGTACGCAGTCTTCCGGCAACGGTGAGTGAGTACTGATGAATGCGTCGATGCTGGCTGGGTCGTTGTCTAAACCCAGTTGTGCAAACAGGCTGGGTAGATCATGAACGGGCGGCTCCATGGTGTCGTCCTCCGGCAATAATGTTGGCACTGCACTGAAAAGATTAGCGCAGTCTGCCCTGTTGGTAAGTCACTGGACTAACTTACTGGGCTAAGTTATTGGACCCAGAGAATCTCGAAGTGTTGCGTGCTATTGGCAATTCTCAAACTGACATCATCACCAACAGTTTTGCCGAGCAAGACTTTACCCAGCGGCGCTTCATGGCTGATCACCTGAATGGTCTGGCCGTCATGCAGCAGTTTCATGCTGGCGCCGTTGGGACCAAGCAGCAGTAATTGCTCGGTTGCATGTTCGTCCACCAGGCAAATAAGTGCGCCAAGTGCGATGCCGGATTCTTCTGCGAAAGGGCGCAGGTTTAGCTGGCGCCACATGGCGATGGCCTGGCGGATAGCCTCGACCCTGCGCGCTTGGCCGGTCGCCAGGTAGGCGGCTTCAAGGCCCAGAGTGTCATATTTGTTCTCGGCTATATTCTCTTCATGGGTCGCGGTTTCATGTGCCACCTGTGCCGCGTGCGCCGCAGCTTGCAGGTCTGCCTCAAGACGCGTCAGTACGAGTTGTTGCAGCAGTGATTTATCTATCAAGTTTGGCTACCGAGTGAGCGCGCAGAACAATCGCGCAGGGTAACGGAAATAAGCAGCGTGGGGGAGCATTGTCAGGCATCTTGCACCAAGGTCTAGTGTTGCCAGGTCGATGCTTGGACGATAGTTGATAACTGCTGAAAACTACTGCGCTGGAGATGCCCAGCCGGAGGACGATTGATGGACCTGTTACGTGCAATTGGTTTTTGTTTTTTAGGTGTAGTGGTTCCGCTGGGAGCACTGCTGGCGAGTAATCCTTCGGGAATAGCGCAGTGGTTGTCCGAGTTATTCGGCGCTGAAGTCACCCGCGCTGCGCTGGGTATCGGCTTTTTAGCCTTGGCAGCTATTTGTCTGAAAATTGACTTGACCATTCGCCGCCGTGCGCAAGCGGCCAAGGCCAAGTTGGCTTGATTTTTCAGGCCAGTAAATACGGCCTCGCAGCATCCTTAACTGGGTGTTTTTACGCCCTTAAGCAAGTGCGCCGAGGCTGTGCGTAGTGGTCCAAGCTGCTGGCTGATCAGGGCTAGCTGGGTTTGCACTAAACGCTGCTGGTCATCCAGCTCATCAGAAATTTGCTCCAGCTCAAGCGCAAGCTTTTCTTCGGCGTCGCTGTGAATCGCCACCCCAGACTTCTCACTCAAGCCCTTGGCAATTTCATCGAGGCTGGCAGCCAGTTGCTCGGCACTGGTTAGCAGGTGCTGCTGGTTTTCATCCAACTTAATCTCGCCACGGTGCGCACCCAAGCCCGACAGGTAGCTGAGCAGCGTGTGCGATAACACCAGAAAACGAAAACCTATGTCGGACTCTTTGCGAAAGTGCCCCGGCTCCATCAGCATGTTGGCCAGCGTGGTCGACAGGGCAGCATCGGCGTTATGGGCATTGCGCCGCGCCAACCGGTAACTGAGGTCGTCACGTTTACCCTGTGCATATTGCTGAATGATCTGTCGCAGATAAGTGCTGTTGCAGCTCAGGGTTGTGGCGATCATGCGGTTAAGGCTGCGGCCTTGCCAGTCCGGCAGAATCAGGAACACCGCTAAACCTGCAATCAAACTACCGATCAAGGTATCGACCAAGCGCGGAATAAACAGCCCGTAGCCGTTGCCTACCTGGTTGAAGCAGAACAACACCAGCAGGGTAATTGCGGCGGTTGCCAGCGTGTAGCGGCTGGTCCGGGTGGCGAAAAAGGCAACGCCAGCGGCCACCGCAAACAGTGATTGGATCAGTGCGTTTGGAAAGAGATCAAACAACGCCCAGCCAATCAGCAAGCCGAGCACGGTGCCACTAATGCGCTGCACCAGCTTGCGCCGCGTTGCGCCATAGTTGGGCTGGCAGACAAATACCGTCGTCAGCAATATCCAGTAGCCTTGCGCCGGGTGAATCCAGTTGAGCACTGCATAACCAACGGTCAGGGCCACCGCTAAACGTAAGGCGTGGCGAAATAGAAATGAGCTGGGCGTGAGCTGAGCACGGAAGCGGTTAAGCACGTCTTTGAACGACTGTGGTTCACGGTCAAGCAGGCTGCTGTCTTGCTCGTCAGCCAGTGCATCGGGGTTGCTGGCATTGCTGAACAAGTTGTCCAGCGTGCCGAGGTTATTGGCTAGAGCATTGAGCGAGCGCAGCAAATGTCGGCGTGGCGGGTTGGTTTGCTGTTGCAGGTATTCGAGCGAGTCGTGCAAGTCAGTCAGCGCTTGGCTGCACAGCTCACGAAACAGATATGGCTGACGCAGTTCGATCGCTTCAGCCAGTCGCTCGCAGGCCTCGCCATGCAGCCGCAATAGACGCTGGCAGCGAAACATCACATCGCTGTGGAAAAACGCTTCGGCCAATTCGTTGTAAGGATAGTGCGATGAGCTGGCGCGTTCATGAATATCCTGCGCCAGAAAATACAGCTTTAAGTAGCGGCTGACTTTGCGCCCGGCACGCCCACTTCCCACTCGATGCAGGAGTATTTCCTTGGTGGCATTGAGCGCGGCGACTACTTGACCGTTTTGCTTGGCCAACGCGAGCCTGCGTTCTTCAACATCAAGTTGACGCAATGGCTCGAACAGCGCTGCTTTAAGTTTCAGGTAGCGTCCAAGCTCTCGAAATAACTTGGCCAAGCTCAGTTGCACCGGTTGATTGGAGAATATCGCGTGCCAGAACACCGAGAGCAAGCCATACCATGCTGCGCCCGCAACCAAGAGCAAGGGTTGCAGAACCGAGCCACTGGTGCCGCCGCGTTGTTCGACACCGATCATGCTGTAGATCGCCAGAATCAGTGTCGCCGAGCCGAGCGTTGCATAGCGCTCACCCAGTGCGCCAAGCATGGTCAAAGAGAAGGCGGAGGCGGCGAGTGCGGCGGCGAATAACCACGGGTAGGCAAAGACCCATTCCACGGTCAACGAGGCGGCACTGAAGCAACCCAAGGTGACCAGTAGTGCGGTCAAGCGGCCTTGCCAACTGTCATCCGTTTCAGCCAGTGCGCTGGCGATAACCCCGAGAAACAGTGGAATCAGCGCGTGCATCTGGTCTTGCGACCAGCACAGGATCAAGCTGCCACTTAGCGCGATAAACACTCGTAAGCTGTAGCTGAATTTGTCCAATGCCCAAAGGCGGCGCAAGGATTGGCGAAATGAAGGGCGAGTCATTGGCTGGCCTTAATGCGTAAATGAGCGACTGAAAACTAGTGCCTGGGTATTACCGTAGCTCGTTGCTTTTTTCAGGGGCTCCTAAGTAATCGCAGATTAACGGATCAGTTATGACGAGTGCTATGGGTTGGGCGATACAAGCGTGGGATCCAGCAGGCCGGCAGGGGTGAGTTACAGGTTGGGGTGAGCTGAGCTTGATATTTGGGACTGATCGGTTCTAAATGGATAAATGAATCGCGGACGCCCCAGATCATTCTGCCCTGAGCAAGCCTTGGAAAATGCCATGCAGGTGTTTTGGCAGCGTGGCTATGAAGCCACGTCGCTGCAAGACTTGCTCACTGCTACTGGTTTGTCGAAGAGCAGCCTATATCAAACCTACCCCAGTAAGCTGGCCTGGTTTGAAGCCGCTTTTGCGCGTTATTGCCACAACCGTCAACAACTGTTGCTTGAGTTGTTGGAGCAATCAAGCTCGCCGCTCGACTATATACGCAGTCGTTTGCTCGGTGTGCTTGATGACGATGGTCTGGACGGCATACCGCGCGGTTGCATGTTGGTGAATGTGGCCAATGAGTTTTCACTTAATCAACCCAGCATCGCGTTGCTGATGAAAAAGGCCACTGAGGGGGGGGCTCAGGTACTGACCACTGCACTCAAGCGCGCTCAAGCGCTAGGCGAGTTGGATGCTCAGGCTGACACCGAAGCCTTGGGGTTTTATCTGCAATGTGTAATCAGCGGTTTGCGCACGCAAGTGAAGTCGGGTTTATCGGCCGATCAAATAAAGGCGACTGTGACCCATGTGATGAACAGCCTTAACTAACCCTTTAAGCAAAATATGGATTGATTGTCCTTAAACTGGGAGTTGAACATGCTCGAACTATTCGAACTTCGTGGTGCCGATTCAGAGATTTTATTCTCGCCGTATTGCTGGCGGGTACGCTTGGCACTGGCCCACAAAGGTTTGCCATTCAAGGGTAATCCGCTGCGTTTTACTGACAAAGAACCACTGGCTTGCTCGGGCCAGGGTTTGGTCCCGGTGATCCGCGATGGTGAAAAAGTGGTGAACGACAGCGTAGCGATTTTCCAGTACTTGGACGCCACTTATCCTGAGAAAACCCTGTTGGGTGACTCACTGGCTGCCAATCGCGCACGTTTGCTGGAAAAGCTGATTTTTACTGCGGTGCGCATGCCGCTGCTGAAAATACTGGTTCCCCGTGTATTTGTGGCCATTGATAATGCGGATAAAGACTACTTTCGCAGCAGTCGTGAAAAGGCCCTGGGCATGAGCTTGGAAGCGTTCGCCGATAGACAAGCCGGTCTTGATGCATTTGTTTCAGCAGTTGCACCGCTGGAAGCATGGCTCCAAACGCAGGAGTATCTTGATGGCGAGCAACCTGCAGGCACCGACTACCTTGTCGCCGGTTTGTTTTTCTGGGCATGGTGCCTCGGTGAGCAGCCATGGACGCCTGGGTCTGCAGTTGATGCCTGGTTTCAGCGAATCCTGAAACAGTATGAAGCTCAGTTCGGAGCGGTAAAGCGCGCGGCCTGAACCGAGCGTAGGCAAATCCTGGTTGATCTGTATGGCTGGTCTGTATTTAACGGCCTCAAGGTCAGCCGTTTTCTTGGTCAACGGCGCGTGGGCTGCTGGACAGGTTTCGCGCCGTCTTTATTGCAGGTTGCCTCACCCATTTCGTGCTGAATAAATGCTGGTTTTAGGTGTTTTAACTGAAATCAATCGCTAATTCAGACTGGCTCAAACCTCAGCTTCTCTAAACTTAAAGTGCACGATATCGACTCACTAGACCCCCTTCAGGAGGTGGCTATGCGTATTGGCGTACCCAAAGAAATTAAGAACCATGAATACCGTGTCGGCCTGACACCCCATTCGGTGGCTGAATTGACAGCCTTGGGTCATGAGCTGCTGGTCGAAACCCAAGCCGGAGCGGCAATTGGTTTCAGCGATGCCGATTATGTCGCTGCTGGTGCGCAAATAATGACCAGCGTTGACGCGCTATTTGCCGATTCGCAGTTGATCGTCAAGGTCAAGGAGCCGCTGGCGGAAGAACGTGCCCGACTGCGTCCTGAACACACATTATTTACCTATCTGCACTTGGCTCCGGACCGCGCCCAAACCGACGATTTAATGGCCAGTGGTGCCACCTCCATTGCCTATGAAACCGTGACTGATGCTCATGGCCGCCTGCCCTTGTTGGCGCCGATGTCAGAAGTTGCAGGGCGCATGTCGATCCAGGCTGGTGCTAATTGTTTGGAAAAAGCCAAGGGCGGTCGCGGTGTTTTACTGGGTGGAGTACCGGGAGTTGCGCCAGGTAAAGTCGTGATTCTCGGTGGTGGCGTGGTGGGTAGCCATGCCTTGGCTATGGCGGTTGGTCTTGGCGCGGATGTCACGGTGCTGGATAAAAGCGTTGATGCGCTGCGCCGGCTGGACTCGCTTTACGGTAACCGTATAACCACCTTGTATTCGACGGGTTCGACCCTGCGTGAGCAGATTCTAGCGGCTGACCTGGTAATCGGAGGGGTACTTATTCCGGGCGCTGCCGCACCGAAGTTGATCAGTGCAGAGATGGTCAAACAGATGCAGTCAGGTGCAGTGCTGGTGGATGTCGCCATTGATCAGGGCGGCTGTGCTGAAACCTCCAAAGCCACCACTCACGCAGATCCAACCTACGTGGTCGATGATGTGGTGCATTACTGCGTGGCCAATATGCCCGGTGCTGTTGCGCGTACGTCGACGCTGGCGCTCAATAACGCGACCCTGCCGTTCGTTATCGAGCTGGCACAAAAAGGTACACGTCGCGCCCTTCAAGAGAACCTGCATCTGTGCAGCGGTCTCAGTGTCTCCAAAGGCGTGATTACCTGTGCCAGTGTGGCAGAGGCGCATGGCCTGGAATATCACTCAGCCGCCAGCGTGCTTGAGCACCTCTGAGCCTGTAGTTTGGCTAAGTAGCTTGGCCGTTACAGCGGCCAAGCCCAAAGCAGCATTGGCACGCTGAGCGCCACCACGACAATTTCCAGTGGTAAGCCGAGGCGCCAGTAATCACCGAAGCGAAAACCACCGGGGCTTAGAATCAAGGTGTTGTTCTGGTGTCCGATTGGTGTCAGGAAGGAACACGAGGCGCCAATGGCCACCGCCATCAGCAATGGGTCTGAATTGACCTCGAGCTGATTGGCCAGGCTCAGCGCAATCGGGCACATAACCGCCGCGGTAGCAGCGTTGTTCATAAAGTCAGAAAGGGTCATGGTGACGATCAGCAGCACCGTTAGCACCACGATTGGTTCCCCTTGGGCAATGTGCTCCATCAACAGGCGGGCCAGTAAGTCAGCCGCCCCGGTTGATGACATGGCTCCAGCCACAGGTATCAACGCGCCGAGCAAGACAATCACTGGCCAGTCGATTGACTCGTAGAACGAGCGCAAAGGCACCACGCGCATCACCATAAACACCAGCACGCCACAGGCGAAAGCCACCGCCGCAGACAATAAGCCGAAGGCTGAAAGGGCAATTGCGACGACCATCACGCCAATCGCTAATCCTGCTTGGCCGGGGTTAGGAATACTGATTGCGCGGTCGGCCAGGGGGACACAGCCGTAGTCAGCTGCGAACTCGGCAATATCTTCCAGCGAGCCCTGCATCAGTAATACATCGGCACTCTGGATTTGTGTCGAGCGCAGGCGTTTTATTGAGCGGTGGCTTTGTCTGGAAATGGCTAACAGATTGATCGAATAACGGCTGCGCAGTCGCGTACCGCTGGCGGTACGACCGATCAGTTGGGCGTCAGGTCTAACCAGTAACTCTTGCAATATGCTGGCTTCACCATTGTCCTTTTTGTCTGATTCAGCTGCGTCTGCTTTATCGTCGTCGCCTGCTTCGCGCTCGTTCTTGGGATCGGCTTCTTTGTTCTTTTTGGCTGAGTCGCTGGCTTCCAGTGTCAGGCCAAGATTGCTCAACACGCTGCCTAGAGACTCGGGCTCAGCCTCAATTACCAGCACATCATCAATCTCAAGTACGCGCCGTGGGTTGGGGGCTGATAAGCGCATTTTGTTGCGCACCATTGCAACAATTTGCGCATCAGCTTCCTCCAGCGACTGCTCGACTTCACGGATGCTTTGGCCAATGGCCTTGCCGCCCTTGACCACGCGCGCTTCGGTGAGATAAGTGCCGGTTTCGAAGCTTGCTGCGTTGCCGACTTGGCGTTTTGGCACCAGTCTCCAGCCAATCAGCAAAATAAAGGCAATACCGATCAGCGCAACAGGAACACCGACCATGCTGAAATCAAACATGGCAAACGGGCCCGCATCGGTTTTGGCGCGAAAGCTGGAGACAATCAAGTTAGGGGGCGTGCCGATCAAGGTGGTCATGCCGCCAAGAATGGTGCCGAAGGCCAGCGGCATCAGAACTCGCCCGGGCGGTAACGATTGTTTGTTGGCAACCTGCAAGGCTATGGGCATCAGCAGCGCCAGTGCGCCGACATTGTTCATAAAAGCCGACAGCACGGCGCCTAAACACGTCAGGGCTGTCATCGTCATCATTGGCCCAGCCTTGCTGGGTATCACTCGCTGCGCCAGCGCATCAACCGCACCGGTGATCTGCAGGCCATAGCTGAGCACCAACACACAGGCAACAGTGATTACTGCCGGATGGCCGAAGCCAGCAAAGGCGTTCTGGTCGGCTACCAAGCCGCAGATAACACAGGCTAATAAGGCGCCGAGCGCGACGATGTCATGCCGCCAGCGTCCCCAGATAAACAAACCCATGGTTATGGCGAGAATGGCAAAGATCAATCCTTGGTCTTGAGTCATGTAGCGATCAATCCTGTGTAGGTCGAACAGCAGTCGGCGAGACACTCTTGCTACAAATACTCTATCTACTAAAGCAGATTGCGCAGTTAAACGGCAGTTCCATGCTGCTTGGATTATTTAGGGAATCTCTGAAAAAGGCGACTATGCGTATTGCGCTGCCGCATAACCGGACGCCCATGCCCACTGAAAGTTAAAACCGCCGAGATGTCCGGTGACATCCAGCACTTCACCAATGAAGTAAAGACCAGGCGACTTTAGTGACTCAAGGGTTTTTGATGACACCTCACGTGTGTCGATCCCGCCCAAGGTGACTTCTGCCGTGCGATAGCCTTCAGTGCCAGCCGGCACTAATTGCCAGTCTGATAACGCCTCGGCAATGGTTTTAAGCTCGCTCGGGGTGTACTGCTTCATCGGTTTTGAGACAAACCAGTTGTCGGCAAGCAACCCCGCCATCTTCTTGGTGAAGAGCTCTGCCAGCAGAGTTTTAAGCTCGCTGTTGGGGCGTTCGCTCTGCTGCGTGGCCAGCCATTGGGGCAAATCAATATGCGGCAACAGGTCGATTGTTATGCGGTCACCGGGTTGCCAATATGAGGATATTTGCAAAATCGCCGGGCCGCTCAGCCCACGGTGAGTGAACAGGATATTTTCGCGAAAGCTGGTGCCATTGCAGCTGACCAAGCAATCTTCAACCGAAGTCCCAGACAGTTCTGTGCACAGGGTTTTCAGTTGAGGGTCGGTAATGGTGAACGGCACCAGACCTGCACGGGTTGGCAGAAGCTCATGGCCAAACTGCTTGGCGACCTGATACCCAAAACCAGTGGCACCTAAAGTTGGGATGGAAAGGCCACCAGTGGCGATAACCAACGACTGGCATTGGACGGTGCCGATAGAGGTTTCGAGGCTGTAGCCTTGTTCCTGCTTGCTGATGGTTTTGACTGAAGTCTCAAGACGCAGATCAACGCCTACCGCTTCGCACTCGGACAAAAGCATTTGCAGAATGTCGCTGGACTTGTTGTCGCAAAACAGCTGGCCAAGTTTCTTCTCGTGATAAGGCACGCCATGCTTGGCGACTAAACCGATGAAGTCCCACTGGCTGTATCGCGCCAACGCGGATTTGCAGAAGTGTGGGTTGCCGGAAAGAAAGTTGCCCGGCTCGCAATACATATTGGTGAAGTTGCAGCGCCCGCCACCAGACATAAGGATTTTCTTGCCCGCTTTATTGGCGTGGTCGAGCAGCAGCACGCTGCGGCCACGGCCAGCCGCAGTGAGGGCGCACATAAGACCGGCCGCACCGGCACCGATGATGACAACATTTGCAGCGAGCACAGCAACTTCCTCAACCCAGAGACACAGTGCGCGCATATTACCCGAAGGCGCTATGCGCGTATCACTGGATCACGGTGCTTGAGGCGCGACGGTCTCATCAGCAATGGCCTGCAGAACAGTTTGCAGCTTGGTAATCACCGGGCAGTCGCTGGCCCCGTGACGGGCGCCGATATAAGCCGGATCGTTATAACCCACCCAGACTTGCTCGGATGCGTCCTGCCAGACCAGTACTTTGAGCGGTAAATCAATTGCCGAGGTTTGCGCGCACTCCATCAGCGGTGTGCCGCCTTTGGGGTTACCGAATATCAGTAGCTGGGTTGGGCGTAGGGCCATATCGACTTTGGCTGCGCCGGCGGCATGATCAACTTTGGCAAAAATAGTCAGCTCACGGGTGGTGACTGCATGCTCGACGCGTTGCATGGTCTTGCTGACGTTGTAGGGACTTTTCAGCGTAATGAGACCGTCGGCTGCATAGCTCATCGAGCTGATCGTCATGAGGATCAAGGTTGTAAAGAATTTGCGCAAATTCACGTGCTACTCCTGCCTTGATTGGAGAGTCCATCAAGGCTATAGAGCGAGCAGTGACCGTTTTGTTTCAGCGCTCGACGGGCAAGCTGAAACAACGGTTGTTATTGGCGCGCGCCGACGCGCCAATAACAGGTTCAAAGCGCGCGAATGCGCAGGGTGCGGCCCTTGATTTTGCCGTCGCTAAGGCGCTTGAGTGCCTGTTTGGCAACACTGCGCTCGACTGCCACGTAAGCCTGGAAGTCAAAAATAGCGATCTTGCCGACCTGAGTGCCAGGAATACCGGCATCGCCGGTCAGGGCACCGAGAATGTCACCGGGGCGCAACTTGTCTTTACGCCCGGCGCCAATGCACAGAGTGATCATCGGTGGCTGCAGCGGGTCGCCAGCCATGGGCTTGAGGCTGCTCAGCGGGTGCCAGTTCAGCGCACCTTGCTGGAGCTTTTCAATTGCTTGGGCACGGTGTGCTTCAGGCGGTGCAACAAGGCTTACGGCAACGCCTTTGGCTCCTGCGCGACCGGTACGGCCGACGCGGTGAATATGGGTTTCAGAATCACGCGCCAGTTCAACGTTGATCACCATGTCGAGGGCGTCGATATCCAAGCCGCGAGCCGCAACATCGGTTGCCACTAAAACGCTAAGGCTGCGGTTAGCAAACATCGCCAGCACTTGATCGCGATCACGTTGCTCAAGGTCGCCATTCAGAGCGCCTGCGGATATACCGCTGGCGGCAAGGTGATCGACCACTTCCTGGCATTGCTGTTTGGTGAAACAGAAGGCCACGGCCGATTCTGGACGAGCGCTGGCCAACACCTTGACCACGGCGTCCATGCGCTCCTCTGGAGAGATTTCGTAGAAGCGCTGCTCGATTTGCGTGTCATCGTGCATGGCTTCAGCTTTTACCCGCTGCGGGTCACGCATAAATGAGGCCGACAATTGTTTGATGGCGCTCGGGTATGTGGCTGAGAACAGCAGTGTCTGGCGGCGATCTGGTGTGTAGCCGATAATCTCGGCGATGCTGTCGTAGAAGCCCATGTCGAGCATGCGGTCGGCTTCGTCGAGGATCAGCGTATTGAGGCCATCGAGTTTCAATGTGCCCTTGGCCAAGTGCTGTTGAATGCGACCCGGTGTGCCGACGATGATCTGTGCGCCGTGCTCCAGCGAGCCGATTTGTGGGCCAAACGGCACGCCGCCACACAAAGTCAGCACCTTGATGTTGTCGGCGCCGCGGGCCAGACGGCGAATCTCTTTGGCCACCTGGTCGGCCAATTCGCGAGTTGGGCACATCACCAGCGCCTGGCAGCCAAAGAAGCGCGGGTTCAGCGGGTTGAGCAAGCCAATACCGAAAGCGGCGGTTTTACCACTGCCGGTTTTCGCTTGGGCAATCAGGTCCATACCTTTGAGTATCACCGGCAGGCTTTGCGCTTGAATTGGGGTCATCTGCGCATACCCGAGGGACTCGAGATTCGCCAGCATGGCGGCGGAAAGCGGCAGAGATGAAAAAGCGGTGTTAGTCACGGTACAGACCTGCAAAAACGAAATGGCGCGCAGTGTAACAGGTGCAGCGTCCCGCACTGTGGTTGGGCCGACCGAAGTGCTTGAAAAGAGTTGACGCTGCCTGAAGGTTTTCTAGTCTGCGCGCGTCGCCGAATTCTACTGCGGGCTCAACAACGGGAGCTGGTAATGGACGACTTAACCCGGTGGTTGCGGGAGCAGCCGCAGGTGATGCTGCTCGATTAGCTGAATATTGCAGCGATTTAATCCTGCGGATCGTGCGCGGGGTCAGCACGTCTTGGCTGACGCCCCTCGGCTGGGGACAACTGCAAAAATATCGCGGCTGCGAACATTGAAAGTAACCCGATGCACAAATAAGTGGCTTTGAACGCCCACACAACAGCATCGGGATCGCCTTTGCTCTCTGCGGTGAACCCGCTCAGCAGGGCCGCTGCCGCAGCAATTCCGATACTCATCGACAGTTGCACCACAACAGAGAGCAAGCCGTTGCCGCTGCTCGCCTCGTCATCACGCAAATCGATCAAGGTGACGGTATTCATCGCGGTGAACTGCAATGAGTTGAAGGCACCGATGAGTGACAGTTGAATGATCAGTTGCACCGGTGAGCTATTCGCATCAACCAAGGCCATGCTGGCGATCAGCGCACCAAGCAGCAAGGTGTTGCCGGTGAGAATGCGTCGATAACCGAGGCGATCAATCAGCGGTTTGGCCAGCGGCTTCATAAGCATCGCCGCGAGTGCCAGCGGGATCATGCTCATGCCCGCTTGCGAGGGTGAATATCCCATGGCCAGTTGCAGCAGTAGCGGCGTCAGAAACGGTAATGAACCACTGCCTAAGCGAGCGAACATATTGCCCAGAATACCCACCGCGAAGGTGCGGGTGTTAAAGAGCTTGGGCGAGAACAGCGCATTTTCCGTGCGCCCTGCACGCAACCAATACGCCGCCAGGCAGGCCAGGCCGCCAAGCAACAGCAGCATCACCCGCACATGCGCCATGCCCAGCTCACCCAAACCTTCAAGGGCGATGGTGATCAGCACCATAGAGGCGCCAAACAAGATGAAACCAATCGCATCAAAGCGGGTGCGTTTAGGTCCGCGTAAGTCCGGCATCACCTTGAATGCTGCCCAGCAACCCAGCGCACCGACCGGCAGGTTGATGAGAAATATCCAGTGCCAGCTGGTGTATTCAACCAGCCAGCCACCCAGTGTCGGGCCAATTAACGGGCCGAGCAGGCCGGGCAGGGTGATGAAGCTCATAATCCGCACTAGATCGCTACGCGGATACGCGCGCAGCACCACCAAGCGCCCAACTGGCATCATTAAAGCGCCGCCCAGGCCCTGAATTACCCGGGCACCGATCAGCATATTGAGTGATTGGGACAGCGCGCAAAGCAATGAGCCGACGCTGAACAAGAGAATGGCCCCAAAGAAAATCCGCCGGGTGCCAAAGCGATCGGCAATCCAGCCGGATGCCGGAATCAATAAGGCCACGGTCAGCATGTATGCAATGACCACCGACTGCATGCGCAGTGGGTCTTCGGCCAGATCATGAGCCATGCTCGGTAGGGCGGTATTGAGAATGGTGCCGTCCAGCGTTTGCATAAAAAACGCGATGGCAACAATCCAGGGCAACAGGCGGGCGGTGCGGGGATCAAGCGGCAGCATAGTGAACCTCAGTCACAGCAAACCCCTACAACTGTAATGCAATATTGTAGCTAATGTTGGCAATGCCTTGTTTTAGACAGTCTGCCTGGAACGGCTGGGCGTTCTCAACCATTTAATGCGAACGCACCCGACGTAGGGCAGACAGCGCTCTTTTGTCCGCCAGCCACAGCAAAAACCTGCGGCTATTGACCGAGCGCCGGTGGACAAGCTGCGCGTTGTCACACCCTACTGTTCGCAGGTCTTATCGCGTAGTCGCCGATGCACGCATGGCAGGCCCGCGAACGGCTGCGCCATTGGCGACATAGTACGGAGCGGTGCTACGTGGCAATGGCGCGCGTCCGCGAATTTTATCTGCGATCTTCTCGGCCATCATGATGGTCGGTGCATTGAGGTTGCCGGTGGTGATCAGCGGCATGATCGAGGCATCGACTACGCGCAGACCTTGCAGGCCATGCACTCGGCCCTGGCCGTCAACCACAGCCATGTCGTCTTCGCCCATCTTGCACGAGCACGAAGGATGGAAGGCGGTCTCGGCATGTTCGCGGATAAAGTTATCCAACTGCTCATCGCTGGTGACATCGATGCCCGGGCTGATCTCGCGGCCACGATAAGGATCCAGCGCAACCTGCGCCATGATCTCGCGGGTGATACGAATACCGTCGCGAAACTCTTGCCAGTCCTGTTCGTGCGCCATGTAGTTGAACAGGATGCTTGGGTGCTGGCGCGGGTCTTTAGACTTGGCGCGCACACGGCCGCGGCTCGGTGAACGCATGGAGCCTACATGAGCTTGGAAGCCATGCTCACTGACCGCATTGCTGCCGTTGTAGTTAATTGCCACAGGCAAGAAGTGATATTGAATATTTGGCCACTCAAACTCTTCTCGCGAGCGAATAAAACCGCCAGCCTCAAACTGGTTGCTGGCACCGACGCCGTTGCCCATGAACATCCATTTGGCACCAATTGTCGGCTGGTTCCACCACTTAAGGGCTGGGTAGAGTGACACCGGTTGTTTGCAGCTGTACTGCAAATACATTTCCAAGTGGTCTTGCAGGTTTTCGCCGACGCCGGGCAGGTCGTGGACCACTGGAATATCCAGCTCCTTGAGTAACGCTGCCGGGCCAACACCTGAACGCTGGAGAATTTGCGGTGAGGCAATCGCGCCGCTGCAGAGCAACACCTCACGACGGGCGGTGACCTCGACCGGCGTGTCGCTGTTGCCCTGCAAATAAGCCACACCCGTTGCGCGTTTGCCGCTGAACAAGATGCGATCAGTCAGGGCATGGGTGACTATGCTTAGATTGCTGCGCCCTCGGGCCTGGTCCAGATAACCGCGGGCGGTGCTGGCGCGCCGGCCTTTTGGGGTTACCGTGCGATCCATCGGCCCGAAGCCTTCCTGCTGAAAGCCATTGAGGTCATCGGTACGTGGATAACCGGCCTGCACACCGGCTTCGATCATCGCGTGGAATAATGGGTTGTTGCCGGTTTTCGGGGTGCACACGCTCACCGGACCATCGCCGCCATGATAGGCGTTGGCGCCAATGTCGCGGCTCTCGGCCTTGCGAAAGTACGGCAGGCAGTCGAGATAACTCCAGTCTTCGAGGCCAGTGTTTTTCGCCCAGCCGTCGTAGTCCATGGCGTTGCCGCGGATGTAGCACATGCCGTTGATCAGCGATGAGCCGCCCAAACCTTTGCCGCGGCCACACTCCATGCGCCGGTTATTCATGTGCGGCTCTGGGTCGGTTTCGTATGCCCAGTTATAGCGCTTGCCTTGTAGCGGGAAGGCCAGCGCAGCAGGCATTTGCGTACGGAAATCAAGGCGATAGTCTGGGCCGCCAGCTTCGAGCAGCAGCACGCTGACATCGCTGTCTTCAGTCAGGCGGGTGGCCAGGACGTTGCCAGCAGAGCCAGCACCAATGATGATGTAGTCAAATTCTTGATTCATGATCTGTACCTGCGTTGCGGCGGTTGCATGACGTTCTCGGTCGTTGCTTTCAGCATCTGTCTAAACGGCAGTAGCAGGGCCTTAAAGCGCTGACGAGTGTGGGTCATGCGCTGGTTGGCCACAGCGTTTGCGGTTAGAACACCGAGGCGTAATCGCCTAATTCAACTTGAACCGACTTGATGCGCGTGTAGTGGGTCAATGTGCTCAGGCCATTCTCACGGCCTACGCCGGACTGCTTGTAACCGCCAACAGGCATTTCGGCGGCTGATTCGCCCCAGGTATTGATCCAGCAAATACCAGCCTCCAGCTTGTGGATAACCCGGTGAGCACGGTTCAGGTCGCGGGTGACGATGCCAGCGGCCAAGCCGTAGTCGGTATCGTTGGCACGGCGCACCACTTCATCTTCAGTGTCGTAAACCAGAATGCTCATGACCGGGCCGAAAATTTCTTCGCGGGCGATGGTCATGTCATCCGTGCAATCGGTGAAGACTGTTGGCGCCACGTAAGTGCCTTTGGCGAACTCACCGTCGGTGACCTGTGCGCCGCCACAGAGCAAACGAGCTCCTTGGGTTTTACCGGTTTCGATATAGCGCAGCACGTTTTGCATGTGCCCTTGGCTGACTAGCGGACCAAAGTTGGTGTTTTCGTCTTGCGGGTCGCCCATGCGAATACGTTTCACGCGCTCGACAATCTTGCTCTCAAAGCGTGACTGCAGCATGCGCGGGATAAACACCCGAGTGCCGTTGGTGCAGACCTGACCCGAGCTATAGAAGTTGGCCATCATCGCGATGTCTGCTGCGCGGTCGAGATCAGCATCTTCAAAGATGATCAGCGGAGACTTGCCGCCCAGTTCCATGGTCACATCTTTCAGCGTTGAACTAGAGGCGCTGGCCATGACCTTCTTGCCGGTGGTAGTGCCGCCGGTGAATGAGATTTTGGCGATACCCGGGTGCTCAGTCAGCATCTGCCCAACCGTGCTACCGCTACCGGTGAGTACGTTGAAGACACCGTCTGGAACGCCAGCTTCGGTGTAGATCTCAGCCAGTTTTACCGCGCTCAGCGAAGTGACTTCACTGGGCTTGAAGATCATCGCGTTACCGGCAGCCAATGCGGGTGCGGATTTCCACATGGCGATCTGGATCGGATAGTTCCATGCGCCAATGCCCGCGACTACGCCCAGTGGCTCGCGGCGGGTGTAAACGAATGAGCTGTCGCGCAGCGGGATTTGCTCACCTTCAATCGCTGGGATCAAACCGGCGTAGTACTCAAGCACATCGGCGCCGGTGACGATATCGACAAAGCGGGTCTCGGAAAGGGGTTTACCAGTGTCGAGGGTTTCCAGCGCGGCCAGTTCATCGTTGCGCTCGCGCAGAATATCGACTGCGCGGCGCAGAATTCTTGAGCGTTGCATGGCCGTCATGGCTGCCCAGATTTTTTGCCCTTGGTGGGCGCTGGCAACGGCGTTATCCACATCCTGCTGATTGGCTTGCTGAATATTGGCGAGGACTTCACCGGTGGCGGGGTTGATGCTTTCGAATGTTGAAGCGCTGCTGGAGTCGACGTAGCGACCACCAATATAGAGTTTCTGGTCTTCGAATCGAGCCATGGGAAATCCTCTCTCGGTTGTTCTGTGCAAGGCAGACAAATGACTTAAAGCGCCTTTGTCGAATAGGTCGGCGGTGGGCAGCGCGCAGTTCAACTGCAGGATGACGGCCGGAAATGATGCCATTAGGCTACGTTATTTTTATTGAACGATCAATCAATAAAAAACTCAATGGCGACCGAAAGCGCTCTGTTAGCGACAGGATTTACGCGGTCTTGAGGTTGTTTAGCGCTTGGTCAGAGGTGCCGACAGCGGGGCAATTTGTAGCGTGTTTTCGTTGTTGTGTGGTGCCGCGGTTAAACGGCTTCGCCGAGTTGCATGTCGAGATAGTCGTAGGCGATGTTCAGCGCTTCTTCGGTATCAAAACCCTCGCCGGACAATGCACCTCGCAGCCACAAGCCATCAATTAACGAGGCCAGACCGCGTGCAGCGGTGCGAGCACGCTCTTGTGGTAATACGCGACGAAATTGCCCGCAGAGATTGGAATACAAGCGGTGGTCGTTGACCCGCTGCAAGCGCCGCAGTGAAGGTTGATGCATGCTGCTGGCCCAGAAGGCCAACCAGGTTTTCATCGCCGGGCCGCTGACTTGGCTTTGATCAAAGTTACCGCCGATTATCGCGCGCAAGTTGTGCCGTGGGCTGTTGTCCTTGAGGGCGCTGCGGCGTTCGCGAACCGCATCGCTCAACGCCAGCATCAAATGGCGCATGGTGGCTTCGAGCAAGCCATTTTTATCTTTGAAATAATGGCTGATGATGCCATTGGAAACCCCGGCCAGCTTGGCGATATAAGCAATACTGGCGTCGCTCATGCCAACTTTATCAACTGCTTCAAGGGTCGCAGCGATCAACTGTGATCGACGGATCGGCTGCATTCCGACCTTGGGCATTTGAGACTCCAACAGGCGCTTATAAGGGCGCCCAGTCTAGGGCCATTTTTGTTGATCGATCAATCAATATTAGCGCTGGTGATTCGGCCTCTTATGACTTTAACCGTCCAAGTCGCTCATTACAGAGGCTCAGCAACCGCTGGCTCTATCATTCTGACCTGTAGCTCGCGGCTCAGATAGTTCATGCGCTGCTCATGGAACTCACGCATGTGCGGCAAGGCTACGTGGCGGTTGAAAGCGGCTTGGTCCTGCCAGACTTCGTAAAAGGTAAAGCGCGTAGGCTCAAGTGGGTCGCGCAGCATGTGGTACTCAATGCAGCCATCTTCAGCCCGACTGGATGCGATATAGCCGCGAAACAGATTCGCGAATGCCTCGGACTGTTCCGGGCGTGTGTAGGCGTCGAGGATAAAGGCATAAGGCTGGGTCATGAGTCGCACTCAGAGGGGTGATTGATGAGTGCACTTTAAAGCAGTAAATCCAGTTGTATTAGTGACTTTTAAGCAAATGTCATTTGTCCACCACTCTATTTTTAGCTGTGCTCAAGGTCTCTAAACTGCGCACAACTAAAACTTACTGGGTGTTTCGATATGTCTAACGTAATGAAAAAAGTTCTGCTGCTCGACGGTGGTAAACAGTTCGCTCACTCTGCGGGGCTTTATAACAGCACCATGCATGAGACTGCGTTGCAGGTGCTTGACCACGCAGGTTTTGAGTTAAAAGCAACTCGCATCGATGATGGTTACGATATTCAGGAAGAGGTTGAGAAGTTTCTCTGGGCTGACGTGATCATCTATCAAATGCCGGGTTGGTGGATGGGCGCACCTTGGACGGTCAAGAAATACATCGATGAGGTGTTTACCGAGGGCCACGGTAGCTTGTACGCCAATGATGGCCGTACCCGTTCCGACAGCTCGCAGAAGTATGGCAGCGGCGGCTTGCTGCAAGGCAAGCAATACATGCTGTCTTTGACTTGGAATGCGCCGACTCAGGCGTTTGATGACCCGACTGACTTTTTCTCTGGCAAGGGTGTTGATGCGGTCTATCTACCGTTTCACAAAGCCAATGAGTTTCTCGGCCTGAGCGGTTTGCCGACCTTTATCTGTAACGATGTGATGAAAGCGCCAGCAGTCGAACAAGACCGTGCACGTTATGCCGCGCACCTGGCCAAGGTCTTTGCGTTGCCTGCTTAAATGCGCAGCAGGGCGCGCACAAAGCGAGCCCATGCTGAAGTGTACGGTGCGATTAACAGGTGGATGAAAAAGCTTCATCCACCTTATCCGTCAGCTTATGAACCGTCGGCCAGCTCGCTACCGGGCTGCCAGCCACCGCCCAAGGCTTTGTACAGGTTTACTTCGCTACTGAGTTGGGCGAGACGGTCGCTGATCAAGTCCTGACGCACCTGAAACAGCAGGCGCTGGGCATCGAGGAAGATCAAATAGCTGTCAACTCCGCCACGATAGCGCTGTTGCGCCAAGTCGAAGTATTGCTGGGTGCTATTGAGTAATTCCTGTTGCGCTGCAAGCTGCTCTTTGTAGGTCAGGCGTGCGGTCAAACCGTCGGACACTTCCTGAAAGGCCAGTTGGATGGCTTTTTCGTATTGCGCGATCTGGCTGTTTTTCTCAATCTCAGCCACATCCAGTGAGGCATTCAGGCGCCCGGCGTTGAAAATCGGCAGATTGATTTCTGGCTGAAACAGCCAGGTGCCGGTGCCGCCACTGAACAAGTCTGACAACGACGAGCTCATGGTGCCTGCGTTGGCGGTGAGGCTGATGCTGGGAAAGAACGCTGCGCGCGCCGCACCAATATTGGCGTTAGCGGCTTTGAGCATGTGTTCAGCTTGGAGAATATCAGGGCGGCGTTGCAGCAACTGAGAGGGCAGACCTGCTGGTAATTCAGTCAGCAGATTGTCGTTTAAATCCGGGCTGGCGGGCAGATCTTGCGGCAGAGCACCACCGAGCAATAGCTCCAATGCGTTTTGGTCCTGGGCCACTTGCCGGCGATATTGAGCCAGCACCACGTTGGCACTATCCAGCGAGGTTTTCGCTTGGCTCAAAACAATCGCCGAAACAGCTCCGGCTTCCAGACTGCGCTTGGTCAGGTCATAGCTGTCTTGGTAGGTCTTGCCCGTTTGCTCTGTGATTTGCAGCAGTTGCCGGTCGGCCTGCAAGGTAAACCAGGCATTGGCGACGCTGGCGATCAGGCTGATGCGCACACTTTGTTGCGCCTCAATCGTGGCGAAATATTGCTCAAGAGCTGCCTGATTCAAACTGCGCAGGCGGCCGAAGAAATCCAGCTCCCAAGCACTGACGCCTAAAGTGGCGCTGTATTGGCTGTTAGTGCTCGAATCACTGCTCTGGTTGACCCCTTCGGGTATGCGCTGACGTGTACCCGTGCCATTGGCATTAACCTCAGGAAATAACTCGGCCCGCTGGATGCGGTATTGCGCCTGATACGCCTCTACATTCAAGGCCGCAACGCGCAGGTCGCGGTTGTTGTTAAGTGATTGTTCGATCAGCTTGATCAGCGCCGGATCCTTGAAAAAGCTGCGCCACTCCTGCAACTGAGTTGCTTCGGCCGTGCCTTGCGTCGGATAAGCGTCGGCACTTGGGTAAACCGTATCAACGGGTGACTGTGGCTGGCTGTACTCAGGGTTCATCGAGCAGCCACTGAGCAGGGCAAGGGTGATAATGCTCAGGCTAAATTTATTCATGGCTGCACCTCATCCTGCGCAGTCTTTATCCGCTGTCTTGGTTTAAACCAAGAGCTGACCAGGACAAAGAATAACGGTACCCAGAATATTGCCAGCACGGTTGCGCTAAGCATGCCGCCGATAACGCCAGTGCCGATTGCGTGTTGGCTACCCGCACCCGCACCGCTGGAAATTGCCAGTGGTACCACGCCGAGAATAAACGCCAGCGAGGTCATGATGATAGGTCGCAAGCGCATGCGGCAGGCCTCAAGCGTGGCCTCGACAAGGCCTTTGCCATTGTCGTTAAGCTCTTTGGCGAACTCGATGATCAGAATGGCGTTTTTCGCCACCAAACCAATGGTTGTGAGCAAGCCGACCTGGAAGAACACATCGTTGGACAGCCCGCGCATACTGGTCGCCAGCAATGCACCGACTATCCCCAGAGGCACCACGAGCAGGACTGCAAACGGAATGGTCCAGCTCTCATAAAGCGCCGCCAGACACAGGAACACGAAGATCATCGACAAGGCATACAGCGCGGGTGCTTGTGAACCAGACAAGCGTTCCTCATAAGATATGCCTGTCCAGGAATAGCCCACGCCGAGAGGCAGTTTTGCGGCCATCTCTTCCATCGCTTGCATGGCTTCGCCGGTGCTGTAGCCCTCGGCGGGAGCACCGAGAACCTCCATGGCTGAAACACCGTTATAACGCTGCAGCTTCGGTGAGCCGGATACCCATTTACCGCCCGCAAAGGCGCTGAAGGGCACCATTTTGCCTTCACTGTTGCGCACGTACCATTTGTTCAAATCTTCGGGGGCCATGCGTGCTGAGGCTTCACCTTGCAGGTAAACTTTTTTCACCCGGCCTTTATCGATGAAATCGTTGACGTAGCTGGAGCCCCAGGCAATCGACAGTGTGTTGTTGATGTCGCTGAGACTCAATCCCAGCGCTCGCGCTCGCTCGTCGTCGATTTCCAGTTGGTATTGCGGCTCATCTTTCAGGCCGTTAGCCCGCACGCCTGTGAGCACCGGGTTCTCGCGCGCCATCCTCAGCAACTGATCCCGCGCTTCAGTCATGACCTCATGGCCGACGCCAGCACGGTCCTGCAAGAACATGTCAAAACCGCTGGAGTTACCTAATTCACGAATGGAGGGTGGGGCAAAGGCAAACACCATGGCGTCGGTGATTGAGCGAAAGCGCTCTTGCGCACGACTCACCAGACTGAAGACACTGTTGACCTCGCCGGGGCGCTCCTCCCAAGGTTTCAGGGTCACAAACGCCATGCCAGAGCTTTGCCCGCGACCTGCAAAGTTGAAGCCGCTGATACTGAATACCGACTCGACAATATCGCCTTCCTCATTGAGCAGGTAATCACGTACTTGATCCACGACCTCCTTGGTCCGCGCCATGCTGGAGCCAGACGGTGTTTGCACCTGCGCATAGAACGAGCCTTGGTCTTCCTCGGGTAGGAATGCGCTGGGAATACGGCTGAACATCCAGGCAATGATGCACAGAATCAAGGCGTAAAGAATGAGGTAGGGCAGCTTGTGTTTGAGGATACTGACGACGCTGCGCTCATAGCCATTAACACCGCGTTCGAAGGTTTTGTTGAACCAGCCGAAGAAGCCGCGCTTGCTGTGGACCTCGCCGTCTTTGATCGGTTTGAGCAGGGTTGCGCACAGCGCCGGAGTGAAGATTAGTGCAACCAGTACCGAGAGGGTCATCGCGGCAACGATGGTGATCGAGAACTGGCGATAGATGACCCCGGTCGAGCCGCCGAAGAACGCCATCGGTAGAAACACAGCAGACAGCACCAGCGCAATCCCGACCAGCGCTCCCTGAATCTGGCCCATGGATTTACGTGTGGCTTCGAGCGGGGAGAGCTTTTCCTCGGCCATCACCCGTTCTACGTTCTCCACCACGACAATGGCGTCATCCACCAGCAACCCAATCGCCAGCACCATACCGAACATGGTCAGGGTATTAATGCTGAAGCCGAATGCATCGAGCACTGCAAACGTGCCAAGCAACACAACCGGCACGGCCAAGGTAGGGATCAGCGTGGCACGGAAGTTCTGCAAAAACAGATACATCACACAGAACACCAGAACGATGGCTTCCATCAGGGTGAAAATCACCTCTTTGATCGAACCGGCAATCACTGGGGTTGTGTCGTTGGGGTAAACGATTTCAAGGCCTTTCGGGAAGAATGGCTTGAGCTCTTCGAGGGTGCTGCGAATGGCTGCCGAGGTTTCTAGCGCGTTGGCGTCCGTCGCCAGCCTGATCGCCATGCCCGCTGCGGGATTGCCATTATATTCTGCCGAGGTGCTGTAGTTTTCCCCTCCCAATTCAACTTTTGCGATATCACCCAGGCGAACCTGTGAGCCATCAGAGTTGACCTTGATCAGGATTTTTTCGAATTGCTCCGGGGTTTGCAGGCGGGTTTTGCCAATAATTGTCGCATTCAGTTGCTGGCCATTCTGAGCGGGCAACTGACCGAACTGGCCGGAGGAAATCTGCACGTTTTGCGCTTGAATGGCGGTTTTAACATCCACTGGCGTCAACTGGTAATTGTTCAGCTTTTCCGGGCTGAGCCAGATACGCATGGCGTACTGCGCGCCAAAAATCTGGAAGTCGCCTACGCCTTTGGCCCGCAGTAACGGATCTTGAATATTGGAGACGATGTAATCGGCGAGATCGTCGCGGTCCATGCTGCCATCTGTGGACACCACGCCGACAATCATCAGGAAGTTACGCACTGCTTTGGTGACACGAATACCTTGCTGCTGCACCTCTTGGGGCAATAGCGGAGTCGCCAGTTGCAGTTTGTTCTGCACTTGCACCTGGGCGGTATCGGCATCGGTACCCTGATCGAAAGTCACCGTAATGGTCATGGTGCCATCTGAGTTACTTTCGGAAGAGATATAGCGCAGGTTGTCCAGGCCGTTGAGCTGCTGCTCGATTACCTGAGCGACAGTGTCTTGTACGGTTTGCGCAGAGGCGCCGGGGTAAGTGACTCTGATGCCAATGGCCGGTGCAGCAATGCTGGGATACTGATTGATCGGTAAGTTGAGGATGGCCAGGCTGCCAACCAACATGATCATCAGCGCAATTACCCAGGCAAAGATCGGCCGGTCGATAAAAAAACGAGACATGCGTGCCGCTCCTTATTGAGGTTCAGCGGCATTTGCCGGAATGGTCGCGGGGTCTACTTCTGTCTCAATCTCGGCTTCCGGCTCAGGGTCACTCATGCCTTTGATGTTCTGCGCAGCGACGGGGCTGACTGTGTCGCCAGGCAGAACGTATTGCAGGCCTTCTGTGATCAAGCGATCGCCATCCTTCAGCCCAGCAGTCACGAGCCAGTTACTGCCGGACGTGCTGTGGGTCGTAATTGAGCGCAGCACCACTTTGTTATCAGCATCCACCAACAGGGCAACAGGCTCGCCTTTGTGGTCGCGGGTAATACCTTGCTGGGGTGCGAGAATTGCCTGTTTACGCACACCGCTGATCAACTTGGTGTGCACGAACATTCCGGGCAGCAGCATATGGTCGGGGTTGGGGAAAACTGCGCGCAGGGTTACCGAGCCGGTTGTTTCGTCAACTGACACCTCGGAAAACTGCAACGTACCCGTGTGCTGGTATTGGCTGCCGTCTGGAAGAATTAACCGGGCTTCAGCCTGGTTTTTACCTGCTTTGTCGAGTTCTCCTACGGCGATAGCTGTGCGCAGTGCCAGTTGGTCTTTAACTGACTGGGTGACGTCGACGTAGATCGGATCATATTGTTTGATCGTTGCAAGGGCAGTGCTTTGACCATTGGTCACCAACGCGCCTTCGGTGATCGTGGAACGTCCGATGCGGCCACTGATGGGGGCTGTGATCTTGCTATAGCGCAGGTTGATGCGGGCTTGGTCTGCGGCTGCTTCGGCTTCGAGGCTGGCGGCGCGGGCGGCTTCGTAGTCTTGACGACTAACTGCCTGGTTGGCGACCAGTAACTCATAGCGCTTGGCTTTGGCTCTAGCTGAAGCGAGCGTCGCCTCGGCGCTCTTTAACGTGGCTTGATAAGTTGCTGGGTCTATCTGATAGAGCACTTGCCCAGCTTTTACATCATGGCCTTCTTCAAACAGGCGCTTAAGGATGATGCCGTCAACTTGCGGGCGAACCTCTGCGACACGTAATGCCGTGGTGCGCCCTGGCAACTCGACCGTTTGCTCGAAGCGCCTGGCTTTGAGGGTGACAATGCCAACTTGTTGTGCCTGTTTTTCGGCCGGTGCGTTGGGCTTATCACAGCCAGTTAACACGACACTCAATGCGACCATCGAGATAATTAGTAAGGGGCTGAGGGATCTCTGAAAAACTACTACGCTAGATATTACTGCGTTAAAAAACTGCTCAAAATGCTCATTTACAGCACGTAAAGTCGAGCGCGACCCCGGTCGCTTTTTCGCACTCTTTTGCCTTGTACTATCTTCGCTCGCTACATTTTTCAGCGGATCCCCGAGGTTGCCTTGCATGCCCTGCTCTCCGTTACGACGTACTGGCAACCAGCGCTGCGGTGTCTGGCAGGTAAGTTCAGTACAAAATGCGATATAGTTGATAGGGTCAACATTCTCGCGATAGGGTTGACTGAGTCAACATTGTTTACAGAATCCTTACTTCCGAGTGTTTCCACCGTGACCAACCAAGCGTTATCTCGCGCCCTGCGTCGGCTGATTATGGGTATGAAACACAATGTTTTACGCGATCTGCGTGAAGCGAATCTTGCACTTAACCCGCCAGATGTCCTGTTGCTTGAGCAATTGGCGGAGCAGCCGGGTCTCAATCCGCTCGCGCTGACAAAACTCAATGGTTGTGACAAGGCCTTGATTACTCGGCGGGTGCGCAGCCTTGAGGCGCGCGGCTGGATAAAACGTGAGCCAGACCCGCAAGATCAACGCAGTGTGCAGTTGAGCGTGACTGCGCAAGGCGCGCAGGTTAAAGATCAGGCTTTGGATATCTTTTATGCGGCTGAAACTGCAGCATTCGCACCGTTGAGTGATGCTGAGCGCGAAGCGTTATTGGCGCTGTTAACCAAGTGCTTACCTGCTGAGTAAGTCTTGGTCTTGGTGGTATCAATATTCGCGCACAAAAAAAGCGGACCGAAGTCCGCTTTTTAACACTGAGATAAATACGGCTTATTTAAGCCACTCAGCTACGCGCTCAGGGTTATCAGCAATCCACTTTTTGGCAGCATCTTTAGGGTCAGCGCCTTCGCGGATGGCCAACATGACCGTACCCACTTCTTCACCACTCCACGAGATTTTCTTCAGGAATGCTGCAGCATCGGGTGCTTTAGTTGCCAGTGCAGGGTTGGCCACGGTGTCTACGTGCTCGTCATCGCCGAAGACTTTTTTCGGGTCATCAAGGAAGCGCAGTTTCCATTTGGCGAACATCCAGTGTGGAATCCAGCCAGTTACGACGATTGCCTTCTTGTCTTTCTCCGCACGCGCCAGGGCGGTAGCCATGCCTGGGCCTGAGCTTGGCATTAGCTTGATGTCGAGGTTGTACTGCTTGATCGCGTCTTCGGTACGGCGCATAACGCCTGCACCGGCATCAATACCGGTGATCTTGCCGTCGATGTCTTTGCTGTACTTGTTCAGGTCTTCGATGCTTTTAGCCGCGAAGTAGTCAGGCACGATCAGGCCGATTTTAGCGCCTTGATAGTTAGTGCCGAGGACTTCAACCTTATCTTTGAAGCGTTTGAAGTATTCGCCGTGAGTCGTTGGCAGCCAAGCAGACAGGGTCACATCAAGGTCACCACGGGCCACGCCTTGCCACATGATTGCAGGTTCTACCGCTTGCAGCTTGACGCTGTAACCGAGTTTGCTTTCGAGTACTTCAGCCGCAACGTTGCTGACTGCGACACTGTCGTCCCAGCCGTTTACGAAACCGATTTTCAGCTCTGGTTTATCCGCAGCCATTGCTGAAGACATGCCAAGCGCCAAGGCTGCAACGCCAAGGCCTTGCAAGCACATTGATTTGATTTTACGCATAGGGTTTTGCTCCGTCAGTGTGAGTGGCAGTTGTTATAGGTTTACTGGCTCGTTCTGATTGCGGGCCTGTTGCAGCCGTAGTTGGCTACACCCTTCTGGTCCACAGGGGCGCTCACTGCGAGGTGAGTCACCCAGTAAACCGGCAAACAGGGTTTGCTCGGTTTTATCAAGCCTTTCCGCCAATACTGGCGGAAAGGTGTTGAATCTAATCGGCAATTTTACAGGCCGACGAATTTCTTGACGGCAGCAACACCGTCTTCCCCGTCAACAGTGGTTACACCTGCAAGCCACTTATCGAGAGCTTCTGGGTGCGCCTTGATCCACTCTTTGGCCACGGTGGTTGGGTTCTGCTTATCGAGAACTTTCTCCATCAACTGGCTTTCGATTTCGACTGTGAACTGCAGGTTATTGAGGAGCTTGCCAACGTTAGGGCACTGCTCTTCATAGCCTGGCGAAACCACGGTGTAGACCTTGGCTGCGCCGTAGTCTGGACCGAATACATCGTCACCGCCGGACAGGTAAGTCAGGTCAAACTGAGTGTTCATTGGGTGTGGTGCCCAACCGAGGAAAACTACCGGCTGCTTCTTTTTGACCGCCCGCTGAACCTGGACCAGCATGCCTGCTTCGCTGGACTCAACCATACGGAAGTCACCGAGGTCGTATTGGTCGCCTTTGATCATTTTTTCGATCAACAGGTTACCGTCGTTGCCTGGCTCAATACCGTAGATCTTGCCGCCTAGCTGGTCCTTGAACTTGGCGATGTCTTGAAAGCTTTTCAAGCCTGCTTCTGCGGCGTAGGTCGGTACAGCCAGTGTGTACTTGGCACCTTCGAGGTTGGCTTTAGGAAGAACCTTGACCCCGCCGTCCTTGAGGAACGGCTCAATCACCGCATCCATTGATGGCGCCCAGTAACCCAGGAATACATCAATTTGGTTCTTTTTCACGCCGGTGAACGCGATAGGCACTGATGCGAGGATTTTGCGGGGTTGATAGCCCAAACCTTCAGTCAAGGTCATGGCAACACCTGTGGTCGCAGCAATATCCGCCCAGCCAATCTCGGCAAATTTAACCTGCTTACAGCTCGCAGGTTCTGCAGCCCATGCGCCTTGCATCATCGTGCAAGTCAGCAGGCCTACCCCTGCAAGTGCTTTAATCGTGTTCATCGGCAACTCCCTAGTCTTTATTAAAATGAAAGGCTTATTTATTGACGTTGCAGTTTTGCGCTCAGCCAAGAGACAACGCTGCTGCGACTATTCTCTTGCTTAGGTGTGCCGAAGCTTTCTGTAATACGGTCAAGGATGATTGCCAGCAACACCACGGCCATGCCGCTTTCAAAGCCTAGACCGATATCCAGGCGTTGGATGCTCGCGAGTACGTCGTTACCCAAACCGCCAGCGCCGACCATCGAGGCAATAATCACCATCGACAGGGCCATCATGATGGTCTGGTTAACGCCCGCCATGATGGATGGCATCGCGTTGGGCAGCTGTACCTTGAACAGTAGTTGACGACCGTTACAGCCGAACGACTGGCCGGCCTCAACGATTTCCTTGTTGACCTGACGAATGCCCAGGCTGGTCAAACGCACGGCAGGTGGCATCGCGAAGATCACGGTTGCGATGATGCCGGGTACGCGACCGAGGCCGAAGAGCATGGCCGCCGGGATCAAGTAAACGAACGCTGGCATGGTCTGCATAAAGTCGAGGACGGGGCGGATAATCATTGCCACACGCTCGCTTTTAGCCGCCCATATGCCCAGCGGAATACCAAGGACCAGGCTGATAAGCGTTGCTGAGAAGGTCAGGCCGAGTGTGACCACCGTTTGTTCCCAGAAGCCGGTCATTACGATCAGCACGAAAGAAATGGCGGTGAAAATTGCGAAGCGTAAACCGATACGCCAAATACCGAGCGCAACAAAAATAGCGATCAAAAGCCACGCTGGCGGAAACATCAATATGGCTTCAATGGCTTCGGAAAAACCACTGACAACCTGACCAATGCTGTCGAATGCGCCGCTGTAGTTGTCCAGCAGATGTTGGACAACATCATTTACCCAGCTGCCGAGGTCGAGTTTTTTATCGCTCATGATTAGTCTCCCTGCATGCGGGTCAGAAGGCGGCCCTTGCTGATGGCACCGCTGTAACGGCCATTTTCATCCTTAACCGGAATCGGGCCCTCGTTATCAACCAAGCGCTCAATCACTTCGTTGAGCGGCATGTCTTCAGAGGCGCACTCAATTTTTTTGAGTACATCCGTATCCAATGCATGCGGTTGCCCGTCTTCGACCATCAGGGCAATTTTTTCGAGGCTGATAGAGCCCTGGAAAACGTTGTCCTGATCGACGATGAAGGCGTAGTGTTTGTCCATATCTTGCAACTGCTGGCAAACCGTTTGTGCATCTGGCGCCTTCCCGTTGTGGACGAAAAGCGGCACGCTGTCAGCCTTGAGTTGGCCAGCTGTCAGGTAGCGGTTGGTGTCAACGGTATCGAAGAAGTTACGCACATAATCATTGGCAGGGTTATCGACCAGCTCTTGCGGTGTACCGACCTGGATCAGTTTTCCGCCTTCCATGATGCCGATGCGATTACCGATGCGCATGGCTTCTTCAATATCGTGGGATACGAAGATAATGGTGCGTCGATGGGTTTTTTGCAGCTCTAGCAGCACGTCTTGCATTTCACGGCGCTTGAGTGGGTCGAGTGCCGAGAAGGCTTCATCCATGATGATCATCGACGGGTCTACTGCCAGTGCGCGGGCCAAGCCAACACGCTGCTGCATACCGCCGGATAACTCATGTGGATGCTTGTGTGCAAAGGTATCGAGGCCCACTTGGGTGAGGACCTTCATTGCTCGTTCTTCGCGTTCTTTACGGCTAATGCCGGCGACTTCAAGACCGAATGCTGCGTTATCCAGCACGGTGCGAGAAGGCATCAACGCGAAGGACTGAAAGACCATGCTCATGTCACGGCGACGCAGGTCAATCAACTGCGACTTAGGCAGCTTTGCAACGTTCTGTCCATCAATGAACACATCGCCAGCACTCGGTTCAACCAAACGATTGATCAGTCGAATAAGCGTTGATTTGCCCGAGCCAGACAGGCCCATCAACACAAATATTTCACCTTCTTCGACGCTAAACGATACATCGCTGACTCCGATTACGGAGCCTTTTTCAGCAAGGATTTTATCTTTGCTCCAACCTTCTTTAAGCAGGTCGATTGCTTCTTGTTCATTTTGGCCAAAAACCTTGTACAGGTTCTTTACGACGATTTTTCCAGACTGCATGGGATTTGTTCCCCTTCAGAAGACATCCAGATCAGTTACGCGGAGCTCTGCTTTAGGCAGAGTGATGCCGACTGTTCGTGTCTGTGTGGGTTTACGTGGTTCCAGGATATGGTTGGCCAATTGCTGCGCGGCGCTTCAGGTTTAATCGGGCACCACCAAAGCGTCGCCCCATGTGCCGTTAAGGCGGTGGACGATTGAGTATGGTGATTGTGATAAAACCTTGCTGTGCCGTGCTGCAAACTGCTTTCCAAACCCTCTGGCAGTGTTTTGAAGCCCAATCCATTGGGTGAACACATCTCAACCTGAGACGCGCGTACATCCGAATTTTCTTGTAGGGCTGGCGCCTGTTTGGTGGTTGGCCAGCACGTTTTTTTACTTCGGCCCAAGGCTATTTAAGCCTCGGTCTGTTTGCTTAGTTTCAAGCAACAGCGACGAAATCGGCTGACTCAACGATATAGGCTTCCAGTGGCGACAATTGTCGATTAGCGACCCTGACGTGTTGGGCGGCGACATTGCGCATACCTATTAAAACCATAACAGACTTTTTAGCCTCAAGGCCAAGGCTGGAAGCCGCGCCGTACGTGGTTTTCAGCGTTTCAGTCGGGTGCAGCCGCCGTAGGCCGGGGGCTGTGGCGGAATCAAAAAAAACTGAAAAAAAACTCATTTTTGCTGAAAAAACGCGCTCGAGTGTAGTTTTTATTGCACATTTTTAGCCGTGAAGATGCACCCTTTGTGTCGATTGTTTGTTGCGTTTTTAGCTTTAATGCAGCGAATTCAATAGCTGTTTTTCCAAGTATTTCATTGATTTGTATGGCTGTACGCGGGCTGCTTTTATTGCTTGGCGATGGATTAAATCGACGCTACCCATGTGCTTGATAAAAACAGCACCCAGTGGTGAGCGAGCATTCAGTTTTGAACCCGTGCCTCAGCCGTTACTCGTCAGCATTGACGGATTTGGATATGAGCAAGTCGGTGTTAGGCGTCAATCCTTCGTTGAAATCCTGATCATGGCCGCCATACAACAATTCCCTTGAGGAAACTGTCGTGGCTATTAGTGTATTTGACCTTTTTAAGATTGGTATTGGACCTTCCAGTTCGCATACGGTTGGCCCGATGCGCGCCGCCGGACTGTTTTTGGCTGCGCTACAAGAGCGGCAGTTGCTTGCGCGAACTGAACGTATAGAAGTGCGTCTTTATGGCTCGCTCTCGGCGACTGGGGTTGGTCATGGCAGTGACAATGCGGTGTTGATTGGTTTGATGGGCGAGTTGCCTGACAGTGTTGATCCACGCCAGGTACTTCCCCGGATCGAGACGCTTAAAGCTGATTCACAGCTGAAATTGGGCAGCGGTCCGATTATCCGTTTTGACTGGCAACGCGACATGTTGCTGCTCGAACAAAATCTGCCTTATCACCCCAACGCGCTGACCTTATGCGCCTTCGATGCTAAACACTGTGAGCTGTACAGCAATACCTACTATTCAGTGGGTGGCGGCTTTGTGGTTGATGAAGAGCAGGCCGCGACCGGTAAGTTGGATCAGGATCAAACCCTGTTGCCTTATGACTTTTCCAGTGCGGCACAGTTACTGGACCTGTGCCGGCAGCACAATTTGCGGGTCAGTGAGTTGATGATGGCCAACGAGCAAGCCTGGCGTACTGAAACGCAGATCCGCAGTGGTTTGCTGACGCTTTGGCAAGCCATGCGTGATTGCGTTGAGCACGGCTTGCGCCATGAAGGCGTTTTGCCTGGCGGCCTGCACGTGCAACGGCGCGCTGCCAAGTTGCATCGCAGCTTGCAAGAGCTGGGTAAACCGAATGTGATCGGCTCAACGCTTTCCGCAATGGAGTGGGTCAACCTGTTTGCGCTGGCGGTCAACGAGGAAAATGCAGCGGGAGGGCGCATGGTTACCGCTCCAACCAATGGGGCTGCCGGGATTATTCCTGCGGTGCTGCATTACTACATGAAGTTCAATCCAGACGCTTGCGACGATGACGTCGTTAATTACCTGCTTAGCGCTGCCGCTGTTGGCATTCTGTGCAAGAAGAACGCATCGATCTCTGGCGCCGAGGTCGGTTGCCAGGGCGAGGTCGGTTCAGCCTGCGCCATGGCCGCGGCTGGGCTGGCGGAAATTCTGGGGGCTACTCCTGAGCAACTTGAGAACGCCGCGGAAATTGGCCTGGAGCATAATCTCGGTCTTACCTGTGACCCCGTTGGCGGGCTGGTGCAGGTGCCATGTATCGAGCGCAACGCGATTGCTGCGGTCAAGGCCATCAATGCTGCGCAAATGGCCCTGCGTGGCGACGGTAAGCACTTTATCTCTCTGGATCGAGTGATCCGCACCATGCGTGATACCGGCGCTGATATGCAGGATAAATACAAAGAAACCTCACGGGGTGGTTTGGCCGTAAGTGCGATCGAGTGTTGAAAATTTGAGCGTTTGCAGGACAGGGAAAAACTTGCATGCCCTCTTTGGGTGCGCCATCAATAGGGTGCAGTGATTGGCACTCAAAGCATGCTCGATTTGATGGCTTACCGCTCGTCTGTTACTGCGTAGCTGACAAATTGAGGCCTGGTTACAAACGGCTGTTTGAATGTTGCTACTAAAATGCTCAAAGCCCCATCCCATCTATGTTTCAGGTCGTTTTCCGAATCGTTTTGTCGTGGCTGCGAATGTCGGTATGGCGTGGCTTGCAGCTGTGGTCTATTTTTTATTGAACGGCTAGTCAATTTAGGCATGACCTTTGCGTTGTGATTAAGGCCAGTCTGGGGTTGCAGTAGGCCAGACGTTTGCGTGTTTGATTACGATGCACAGTGTCGATGTTGAGTTATCAGCAGGGGCTGAAACTGTTGATAGCCGACTTGAGTTTTACGCTGACAATCGTAGATCTATTCCAAGAAAGAGCTGTTAAAGCTCAACTACGTGCTTGTGTGAGGGTTTGCTTAATGTCGCAGTCCACCAGCGGGGCGCAGCCTCCGAACCAGTTGCCTCAAACCATCGGCTTTTTGCTTCTGGACAACTTCACCCTGATTTCTCTGGCCTCGGCAATTGAACCGCTGCGCATGGCCAATCAGCTTTCTGGCAAAGAGCTGTATCGCTGGTACACGATCACACTCACAGGTGCCACCGTATCAGCCAGTGACGGGCTAAATATTAGCCCAGACACTTCGCTTAGCAGCGTCCCGAAACTGGACTCGGTTATTGTCTGCGGGGGTGTCGATATCCAGCGCAGCGTTACCCGCGAACATTTGCAGTGGTTGCAGCAACAGGCGCGTCAGGGACGTCATATAGGCGCTGTTTGCACCGGTAGCTGGGCCTTGGCCAAGGCTGGTCTTTTGGATGGATATGACTGCAGCGTGCATTGGGAATGCCTGGCCTCAATGCAGGAAGCCTTCCCGCGTGCGGCGATCACCACGCGCCTGTTTTCTATCGACCGCAACCGCAATACCTCGTCTGGCGGCACCGCGCCGATGGACATGATGCTGCACAAGATCGGCCGCGAACACGGGCGTGAGTTGGCGGCGGCAATTTCGGAAATGTTTATCTACGAGCGTATTCGTAACGAGCAGGATCACCAGCGCGTTCCGCTCAAGCACATGCTCGGTACCAACCAGCCAAAGTTGCAGGAAATCGTTGCCTTGATGGAGGCAAATCTTGAAGAGCCGATCGATCTCGACGAACTTGCTTGTTATGTCGATGTTTCGCGACGCCAACTGGAGCGGCTGTTTCAGAAGTATTTGCATTGTTCGCCATCGCGCTATTACCTGAAGCTGCGTTTGATTCGTGCACGGCAACTACTCAAACAAACGTCAATGTCGATTATTGAAGTGGCTTCGGTGTGTGGCTTTGTTTCGACGCCACATTTTTCCAAGTGCTACCGCGAGTATTTTGGTATTCCGCCGCGTGACGAACGCGCAGGCAATAGCCTGTCGAAGATCGTATCGCTGGTGCCTGTGACCGAAGACCTGATGCGGCCTTCATCATCCAGTGCCATGGCTGCACTGACCCGGGCGCAAGGGGAGTCGACCTTTGCCAGTGTGCGCATTTAAGTGACTGGCAGGGCTTGGTAGGAGTAGGGCGGGCAACGCGAAGCTTGCCCGCCATTGATGGTTTCAGATGGTTCGTAGGGCGCGACAATGCGAAGCTTGTCCGCCATGAAGATCGGACAGATTACCTGGACGTTAACAGCCACGGATGGTTGCTGAAAACACCTTGCTCCTTAGGCGTAAAAACCGGTTTATTTCGGCTTAGGCACCAGTGCCGGTAACAGCGTGCGTGAAACTGCTTCGCGTACCGCAGGTAATAACGTCGCGCTGCCACCTAATAGCTCTTCAACCAGGCGCCGTAACGCCACCGCCCGGTCTGGGCTCAAGCCGCTGACGGCTTGTGCGCAGGCTTGCTCAGCGGTTGCGCCTGATGGGATCGCCAAGCCGATTGCATTGAGGCGTTCGCGCAGGTCTTCCTGGTCGATCAAGTCAGCATGCATCATGGTGAACCTCCTGCGACTGGCGGCTTAACGCAGCACGCCTTCATCCATTAATAATTTGAAGATAGCCTCGGCGGCTTCCGTTGGCGAGCAGTCTTTGAGTACTTGGCCACCACCGCCAGACGCTTTAGCCGTAGCGGCTTTCATTCGCTCGGCGCCGGTTTTTGCCTTGATCACTTTAAGCCGTTTCGGCCGCGGCCGTGCGGGCTGCAATTGCCCCTCGCTAAACAACTGGTCGGGACAGACATTGGCTGCCTGGGTTTGCAGTTCTCCGCGACGTGCTGGGCCAAAAGCACTTTGCCGGGCAGGCGGAGCGGCATTATCGACGCTGGCGATAAAGGGCATTTGTACCTGCAGGCGTCGGCGTTGGCCGCGGGGCAATGCTTGCAATACGTGCGCAACACCCTGATCGATGCGCTCAACCTCGGCCAGCCCCACCACAATTGGCCAGCCGAGCTGCTCGGCCAGCAAATAGGGAAGCATGCCAGAGCCTTCGCCGGTTTCAGCCTGGCTACCGGTAAGGATTAGCTGGGCATCGCTATCGAGCAAGTAAGCGCCCAGCGCATGAATCACATCGGCCTGCGGCGGTTGTTCAAGCACTTGAAGCTGTTTGATGCCCATGCCCAAGTAACCGCGCAAGGCGTCTTGCTGCGCATCACCCGCGTGTACCACCTGTAAAGCTTCGCCCGCGAGGCGCAAGCCTAATTCGACGGCGCGTGCGTCCTGCTCAGCGCGACGTGGCCTGCCAGATGTCGGATGGGCGCCGATTGAAACCAAGGCTACAACGTTGAGTTCTGGGGTATTGGCGGGATTAGGCTGCATCACGGATGTCTCCCTGACGATGGGCGTCGATGCGTGCAATCAATGCATTGAGGATCGCAGCTGAGTCGCCGATGACCGACAAATCAGCGCGTTTAACCATGTCGCAATTGGCATCCATGTTCACCGCGACGACTTTGTCGCAAGCGCCAATCCCTTGCAGGTGCTGAATGGCGCCTGAAATGCCCACGGCCAGATAGACCCGCGCGGTGACCCAGGTGCCGGTTGCGCCAACTTGGCGATTGCGCGGCATAAAGCCGTCATCGACCGCGACCCGTGATGCCCCTTCGGTCGCGCCGAGTGTCTCGGCAGCCTGGTGGAATAGTGACCAGTCTTTAACGCCATTGCCGCCTGACAGGATAAATTCAGCCTCAGCCATTGGAATCAATGCCGGATCGACTGCAACCGCGCCAAGGTCTTTGATCAGTGAGTGACTTGGGCTGATAGCATCTTGCAGCTGCATGGGCTGTGCCTGATGCCGAGTTTCACTGATGGGCTCTGCACATTCTGCCGTGGCCAGAATCATGCGCGGAACTGAGCGTTGCAGATCCTCACGGCCAGCACCGGCGCGGCCGATACTTTGCTCATCCGCTACTTGCCAGACACGGGTTGCCGGGCGCTCGGATAACCTAGCGGCCAACCTGCGTCCCAGTTCACCGCCGCCATTACGGCTGTCAGGGAGCAGCCAGTGGCGCGGCTCAAGCTGGTTTTCAACCCGCATCAATGCAAGCACACGCTGTTCCGGCGAGTAGCCATCAAACACCGCATCGGTGAAATGCACGATACGGTCTACGCCTGCGGTGTCAAAGGCGCTTTCTTTGTGCTCGGCAAAGATCACTGCGACCACTGCTCCGTCTGTGCCTGCCAGTTTGTGGGCGAGACCCAGCAAGTCCTTGTCGTGACTGCTCAGGCGACCGCCGACCATGTCGGGTACGACGCAGATATAAAATTCCGGTTGCGCAACGATATGCAGGGGCAATTGCGCCACGGCAGGCGCGCTGCTGCGTTTGCCTGTACTGGCTTGCTGCGCCCCCGATCGATCGATACGCTTGATTCCGTTTGGCCCAATAAAACCAACGGCATGTGGATTCTTACGGGGTACGCCATCCGCGCTTAACCAACTGGCGACGCTGCTTTGCATGCTGGCGTGCAGCGGATGCAGACGGTTGCGTGCTATCCACTCGGCGCGTGGGTCGCGGCGAATAATCTCACTCATAGAGCCTCCATCGCTTCGCGTTGGGCAGGACGTACCGGTGCGGTTTCGATCAACACTTCAGCAACCAGTTCGGCGATGTCTTTGATGTGCGGGCGCGGCTCAACCACGCCTTCAAGCATGACCGTGCACTGCGGGCAGCCAACCGCGACAATTTCAGCACCGGTTTCCTTGATATCGACCATGCGCATATCGGGAATCCGCTGCTTGCCGGGGATGTCCGTAATCGGTGCGCCACCGCCGCCGCCACAGCAGCGTGAGCGAAAGCCTGAGCGCTGCATCTCCTTGACCTCAATACCAATCGCATTGAGTACGTTGCGTGGTGCCTCGTATTCACCGTTGTAACGGCCAAGGTAGCAGGGGTCGTGATAGGTCACCGACGCATTGCGATGCTTGCTCAGGTTGAGTTTTCCGCTGCTGATCAATTGGTCGATATAGGTGCTGTGGTGGAGCACGCTGTAGTCGCCACCGAAGGCGCCATATTCGTTTTTCAGCACATGAAAGCTGTGCGGGTCGGCGCTGACGATGGTGTTGAAGCGGTATTGTGCAAGCGTGCTGATATTGCGCTTGGCCAGCTGTTGAAAGGTTGCCTCATCGCCAAGTCGGCGTGCCACATCACCGCTGTCACGTTCTTCCAGACCGAGTACGGCGAAGTCCACGTTAGCGGCTTTAAGTACTTTGACCAGTGCGCGCAAGGTGCGTTGATTGCGCATGTCGAATGCGCCGTCACCGACCCAGAACAATACATCGGCCTGTTGTTTATTACTCATCAAGGGTAAATCGAGATCCGCTGCCCAGTTCAGGCGTCCGCCAGGTGCGAAGCCGCCGGGGTTATCGGTTGCAATCAGGTTTTCCAGTACTTCCGCGCCTTTATTCGGCGTGGCGCCTCGTTCCAGGGTCAGATGGCGGCGCATATCGACGATGGCATCGACGTGCTCAATCATCATCGGACACTCTTCAACGCAGGCGCGGCACGTGGTACACGACCAGAGCGTTTCTGCATCCACCAGTGCCTTGCCGTCCAGCGAGACAATTGGCAGGTGTGGTCCGCCGCTGTGTTCGCCAATGTTCTTGCCCGGGTAAGGCGAACCGGCAAACTTGGCATCAGTACCACCCGCCAGACCCACAACCATGTCTTGAATGAGTTTTTTCGGGTTAAGCGGCTGGCCGGCGGCAAAGGCTGGGCAAGCAGCTTCGCATTTGCCGCATTGCACGCACGCATCAAAACCGAGCAGCTGGTTCCAGGTGAAATCGCTCGGCTTCTCAACGCCAAGCGGGGCTTGTGGGTTATCCAAATCAAGCGCTTTCAGGCCAGTGGAACGGCCACCGCCGAAGCGCTCAGCACGGCGATGCCACGCCAGATGCAAGGCGCCGGCAAAGGCATGCTTCATCGGCCCGCCCCAGGTCATGCCGAAGAATAATTCGCTGACGCCCCAAGCAATACCTACCAGCAATACGACAGCCAGCAGCCAGCCGCCAAAAGCAGCAGGCAGAACCCCGGCAACTGGCAACGTGGCAATAAACAGGCTGGCGGAGAACATCAGCAGGCTTTTCGGCAGGCGCATCCACGGCCCTTTTGACAGCCGTGCAGGTGGATCGAGGCGCCGCTTGGCGACAAATACTGCACCGACAAACATCAACGCAGTCGCCGCCAAAAGGGTGAAGCCAAGAATCCGGTTATGCAGGCCAAAACCATGCACCAGAATTGCCAGCACAGCCGCCAACACAAAGCCGCCAGCCGTTGCGACGTGGGTATTGGCGATATATTTATCGCGGGCCACCACATGGTGCAGGTCAATCATGTAACGGCGCGGCATGGCTAATAGCCCGCCGAGCCAGTCAACTTGAGCAGGCCTGCCGCGGCGCCACATGGCAAAGCGTTTCAGCGCACCGATCACGGCCAGCGCCAGTGCGGCAAATAGCAGAATCGGCAAAACGGTATTCAACATCATCGGGTCTCCTTGGCGGGACCGCAAAACCTGAAGTGAGACGACCAAGCGCCAACTCACCCGCTTGTATTCTTCAGCAAAGGCTTGCTGTCTTTGCTCTTAGCCATCGGTCATCGGTCATCGGTCATGCACGTGATCGAGTCACTGAGTGCGCTGGGCAAGGCGTTCACCGAGGCCAATAGATGTGTCTATTGGTAAGATGAACAACCCAGCACAGCCCGCTCAGAGGCCGATCAGAAATCCTTGCACAAACGCAAGGCGTCGTAGATGGCCGCATGGGTATTACGCTGAGCCACGCAGTCGCCGATACGAAACAGCAAGTAGCCATCGCCGCTCTCGCTCAGGCAAGGCTGCGGTTGAATAGCAAATAATGCTTCGACGTCGATCTGGCCTTTGTTGCGTGAGCCATCTTTCAGCGCGTAGTACAGACGTTCGTCCGGGCGCACGCCGTTCTCGACAACCACTTGGTCGATCACCCGCTCCTCATGGGCGCCGGTGTATTCGTTCTCCAGTACCGCGACCAGTTTGTCGCCTTCGCGATAGACTTTTTCCAGCATCAGGTCGCCGGTCATGATCACTTCTTTCGGGTACATGCTGCGGTAGTAAGTGGGGAACGATGTGCCGCCAATCGCCACTCCGGGCTTGATATCGTCGGTGACGATCTCAACTTGCGCGCCCTTGTCTGCGAGGAAATCCGCCACCGACATACCGGTGAATTCACAGATGGTGTCGTAGACCAGCACGTTTTTACCCGGTGCAACGGTGCCATCGAGAATGTCCCAACTGCTGACAATCAAGCCTTCTTCCGCGCCCCATTGCGGGTTTTGTTCAACAAACGGATGGCCGCCGTTGGCCAGCACCACAATGTCTGGGCGTAAGTCGAGAATCGCGGCTTCATCGGCGCCAGTGCCGAGGCGCAGGTCCACGTTCAGGCGCGCCAGTTCGAGCTGGAACCAGCGGGTAATACCGGCAATCTGGTCACGCTGCGGCGCCTTCGACGCCGTAGTGATTTGTCCGCCGAGCTGGTCTTTCTTCTCGAACAAGGTCACGTCATGACCGCGCTCCGCAGCCACGCGGGCGGCTTCCATCCCGGCTGGGCCGCCGCCGACGACAACCACCTTGCGTTTAACCCCGCTGGTTTTCTCGATGATGTGCGGCACGCCCATGTATTCACGGGAGGTAGCGGCGTTCTGAATGCACAGCACATCCAGGCCTTGGTATTGACGGTCGATGCAGTAGTTGGCGCCGACGCACTGTTTGATCTGATCAATCTGGCCCATTTTGATCTTGGCGATCAGGTGCGGGTCAGCGATGTGCGCGCGGGTCATGCCGACCATGTCGACATAGCCGCCTTCAAGAATGCGCGTGGCTTGGTTCGGATCTTTAATGTTCTGTGCGTGAAGCACCGGAACCTTGACCACTTCCTTGATGCCCGCCGCCAAATGCAGGAACGGTTCTGGCGGGTAGCTCATGTTGGGAATAACGTTGGCCAGGGTGTTGTGTGTGTCGCACCCAGAGCCGACCACACCGATAAAGTCGAGCATGCCGGTGTCGTCGTAGTATTTTGCGATTTGCTTCATGTCTTCGTGGGTGAGGCCGTCCGGGTGAAATTCGTCACCGCACAGACGGATGCCCACGCAGAAGTCGTCGCCGACTTCAGCACGCACCGCTTTGAGCACTTCCAAGCCAAAGCGCATGCGCTTTTCAAAAGTGCCGCCCCATTCGTCTTCACGCTTGTTAACCCGAGGCGACCAGAACTGATCGATCATGTGCTGGTGCACGGCCGACAACTCAACGCCGTCCAGCCCGCCAGCCTTGGCGCGACGGGCCGCTTGAGCGTAGTTGTCGATAACCCGCCAGATTTCCTCTGGTTCGATAGTCTTGCAGGTGGCGCGGTGTACCGGCTCACGAATGCCAGACGGCGACATCAGGGTTGGCCAGTGGTAGCCATCCCAACGCGAGCGACGGCCCATGTGGGTAATCTGAATCATGATCTTGGCGCCGTGCTTGTGCATGGCGTCGGCAAGATTCTGAAAGTGCGGAATGATGCGGTCGGTCGACAGGTTGACCGAACTCCACCACTGCTGCGGGCTGTCGATGGCAACGACCGATGAACCACCGCAAATCGCCAGGCCGATCCCGCCCTTGGCCTTTTCTTCGTAATACTTGACGTAACGCTCGGTCGTCATGCCGCCATCAGTGGCGTACACCTCGGCGTGCGCGGTGCTGATTACACGGTTGCGGACTGTCAGTTTGCCGATTTGAATCGGCTGGAACATTGCCTCGAAAGCCATTTTTTACTCCTCAGCTGGCGTCGCTTTAAAACGGCTGGGTCAAATAGGTTTAACAATAAAAAGGCCGTGTTCGTGACCCTCTTCGGACGCGCCGAATTCTTGTTCCGCAACTGTGCGTATCGTGCTACCGCTGGCTTCGAGGATTTGATCCATGGCACCGGCAAACCAACCGGTAAACATGTAATCGACCTTGCGTCCGCATTTGCCGTACACGTAGACAAATGCAGAATGTTCAAGGCGCACTTCAGCAGTGCCTTTTTCAAGGTTGATATGCTCAATCTTGAACAGGCCCCACCCACGCTGTGACAGCCGCTTCATATAGTGCTCAAACACAGCGACGCCTTGCATACCGTGACATTCAGCTTCTTTCTCACACCAGTGCCAGGCAGATTTGTAGCCGGCTTTGTAGAGGATTTCGGCATAGGCATCTGCGCCCAGAACCTCTTCAATCCCCATGTGGTTATTGACGAAGAAGTGCCGCGGAACATAGAGCATCGGCAGGGCGTCAGTGGTCCAGACGCCAGTCTCGTCGTCTACTTGGATTGGCATTTCAGGTGCATGTGTGGACATGTTCAAACTCCAAAATTCGTTGGCTCTGCAAGGCTCGGCCTGGCTTTGAAAAGTCAGCTGCTTGAGCCGTCATTGAGCGCTTTGTTCTGTAAAGAGGACCTTTGCCACAAGGCTGTGGCGGCTATTCGCCCCAGACGTCGGCGAGTACGCGTACCCAGTTGTCACCCATAACCTTGCGCACTACGCGCTCGGGCATGCCGCGCTTGAGCAGGGTTTCGGTGAGGTTGGGGAATTCGCCAACGGTGCGAATGCCCAGCGGGTTAACGATCTTGCCGAAGCTGGTCAGGCGGCGTGCGTAACCTTTGTCGTGGGTGAGCCACTCAAAGAAGTCCTGACCGTGGCCTTGGGTAAAGTCGGTGCCGATACCAATGGCATCTTCACCGACGATATTCATCACGTATTCGATTGCTTCGGCGTAGTCGTCAATGGTTGAGTCGATGCCTTTGGCGAGGAACGGCGCAAACATGGTTACGCCGACAAAGCCGCCATGGTCGGCGATGAACTTCAGTTCTTCATCGGATTTGTTGCGCGGGTGATCTTTGAGTCCGCTCGGCAGGCAGTGCGAGTAACAGACTGGCTTTTTCGATTCGAGAATGACTTCTTCACTGGTCTTGGAACCCACGTGGGACAGGTCGCACATGATGCCGACGCGGTTCATCTCGGCAACAATTTCGCGGCCGAAACCGGAAAGGCCACCGTCGCGCTCGTAGCAACCGGTGCCAACCAGGTTTTGCGTGTTGTAGCACATCTGCACAATGCCAACGCCGAGCTGCTTGAACACCTCGACATAGGCAATCTGGTCTTCAAAGGCGTGGGCATTCTGGAAGCCAAAAATGATCCCGGTCTTGCCTTGCTCTTTCGCCGCGCGAATATCCGCAGTGGTGCGCACCGGGATAACCAGGTCGCTGTTCTCGCGAATGAGTTTCTGGCTGGCGCCGATGTTGTTCACTGTTGCCTGAAAGCCCTCCCAGACCGACACGGTGCAGTTGGCCGCAGTCAGGCCGCCTTTGCGCATGTCTTCAAACAGTTCGCGGTTCCATTTGGCGATGATCAGCCCGTCAATAACGATGCTGTCGGCGTGTAGTTCGGCTGGGCTCATCAGGCTGTCCCCTCAAGTTATTGCGTCACATCTATTGATGACGCTTTGAGGTGAGCATATCCCCGAGGGGTGAAGTAACCCGGTGCAAAAACGACTGAGGGATTGCCGAAAGCGTCAACCCCAGGTCGCAAACGGACAGGTCATCTGGCGGAAGGATCAAGCGTCTTCCTCCCACCCTACGCATCGATACCCTGTAGGGTGTGACAACGCGAAGCGTGTCCACCGTTAATCATCCGATCAACAGGCTATTGGTGCTCGTGGCGGTCTTGGCTGGGACTGGTCTGGAAGCGCTTGCGATAGCGCCGGGAGAAGTACGACGATGACTCGAAACCGCAGGCGAGGGCGACTTCGAGCACGCTCATATCACTTTGGCGCAGCAGTTGCCGGGCTTTATCCAGACGCAAATTGAGGTAGAAATTGGCCGGAGTGTCATTCAAGTGCTGGCGAAACAAGCGCTCCAGCTGACGCGGGGTGATCTGTACCAGGTCAGCCAGTTGTTGCGGTGTTAATGGGTTTTCACTGCGCCGTTCGATTTCTGCAATGACCAGGCTGAGTTTTTTATTATGCACACCGTAGCGGTTGGTGACCTGCATGCGCTGGTGATCCTGGCGTGAGCGAATGCGCCCGAGCACAAACTGCTCAGAGACCTTCACCGCCATTGGTTCACCGTGATCACGGGCAATCAACGTCAGCATCATGTCGATGGTTGATGTGCCGCCCGCAGTGGTGATGCGTTTGCCGTCGATCTCGAATAACTCTTGCGTCACCTTAAGGCTCGGATAACGCTCCTGGAATGCGTTAATCGCTTCCCAGTGCAGGGTAATGCGTTGTTTATCCAGCAACCTGGCCTCGGCCAGAATAAAGCTGCCGGTGTCGATAGCGCCAAGCACCACGCCTTCGCGATCCAGCCGGTGCAGCCATGCGGATAACGGTTGGCTGTAACCGCCAAGCGGTTCAAAGCCGCTGATCACAAACACCGTGTGTGGTCGTTGGTGATGATCCAGTGCGCTTTCAACGTTGAGCGACATGCCATTGCTGGCCTCAACCGGCCCGCCATCTACACTGATCAAGCGCCAATCGTATAGCTCGCTTTTAAAGCGATTGGTGACGCGCAGCGGTTCAATCGCAGACATCAAGCCCATCATCGAAAACCCCGGCAGCAGCAGGAACCAAAAGGTTGTGGGCATCGTGTTGGTTAACCTCTTAGTGTCTTGTTAAAGCGTCTGCCTCGCGCTTTACGCGTTGTCCGGTCATGTCTACCGCGCATGGAGTACCCGCCGTAAATCGAGCGAGCTGTAGTCGCTATAGTTCCATAAATAGTCGTTGAAGTGCGCTTTATCCAGCGCGCTGTTGGGTATTGTGGCTGCATCGGGCGCTATCAAGTCCGAACACGGAGGGGCTGCAAGGCCTCTACAGAACAAAATCCAGGCCCTTGCGCAGGCTGTTTTTCTGCGTGTTGAGACCTTGGATATAAACCGTAAAGTGAGGGAGCAAAACCATGAAACGTCTAAATTTAATCGCCGGTGGCTGTGTACTCGCCCTGTGCAGCTCGTCGTTGTTGGCTGCGGATCAAGCAAGCTGTAAGAACGTGCGTGTCGGTGCAGTCGGTTGGACGGATGTTGTTGCAACCACCGCTGTAGCATCCACCTTGCTTGAAGGTTTGGGGTATGAAACCAAGCAGACGCAGGCATCGCAGCAAATCATTTTCGCCGGTATTCAGAAAGATCAGATTGACGTGTTCCTCGGCTACTGGAAGCCGATCATGGATGACAACATCCAGCCGTTCCTTGAGAAAAAAGCAGTCAAGGTGATGGATACACCATCGCTCAGTGATGCCGTCGCTGCACCAGCAGTGCCGACGTACGCCGCAGAGAAAGGTCTGAAAACCATGGCGGATATCGTCAAGTTCAAAGACCAGCTCGACGGCAAAATCTACGGCATTGATGCAGGCTCAGGCGCTAACACGGCGATCCAGAAGATGATTGATACCAATCAGTTTGGTCTGGGCGAGTTCAAGCTGATCGAGTCCAGTGAAGCCGGCATGCTGGCTGCGGTAAACCGTGCCACGCGTAGCGACAAGCCAATTGTGTTCTTCGGCTGGAAGCCGCACCCAATGAACCTGCAACACCCAATCACTTATCTCACGGGTACTGAAGATGTGTTCGGGCCGAATGATGGCGCTGCTACGGTTTCAACCGTGACCGCACCGGATTACGCCGAGCGCTGCCCGAATGTGAACCAACTGCTGAGCAATATGCGCTTCACCAGCGAGCAGGAAAGCCAGTTGATGCAGCCGATTATGGACCGTAAAGATCCAGAAGATGTTGCGCGCGACTGGATCAAGGCTAATCCGCAAATCGTCAGCGGCTGGCTCAAAGGCGTCACTACCTTTGACGGTAAACCTGCTGACAGCGTTATCGCTTCTCTGAAGTAAACCAACTTTGATCAATTCCCATGCGCGGCGTATCCGCGTATGGGGTGTTGTTGCCTGAAATAAGGAGTCACACCCATGAACTATGAAGTAATTGTCACCTGCGCAGTCACCGGTGCTGGCGATACAGTCGGCCGGCACCCTGCAATTCCCGTGACTCCTAAGCAGATTGCCGATGCTGCAATCGAAGCGGCTAAAGCAGGCGCTACGGTTGCCCATTGTCACGTTCGTGATCCAAAAACCGGTAAACCGAGTCGCGATGTCGAGTTGTACCGGGAAGTGGTCGAGCGCATTCGCGAAAGCGATACCGACGTCATTATTAACCTGACCGCTGGCATGGGCGGTGATCTTGAGATTGGTCCGGGCGAGCAGCCACTGGAGTTTGGTGCAGGCACCGATTTGGTCGGCCCAATGGAGCGTCTCAAGCACATTGAAGAACTGCGTCCGGAAATCTGCACACTGGACTGCGGCACTCTGAATTTTGGTGATGGCGACTACATCTATGTCTCCACCCCTGCGCAGCTACGTGCTGGCGCCAAACGTATTACCGAGCTGGGCGTGAAGGCCGAGCTGGAAATTTTTGATACTGGCCACCTCTGGTTCGCCAAGCAAATGCTTAAAGAGGGTTTGCTTGAAGACCCGTTGTTCCAGCTGTGTTTGGGTATCCCTTGGGGTGCTCCGGCAGACACCGTGAGCATGAAAGCCATGGTCGATAACTTACCCGCAGGCGCTACCTGGGCGGGCTTTGGTATCGGTCGTACGCAAATGCCAATGGCGGCGCAAGCCATGTTGCTCGGCGGCCATGTACGGGTGGGTCTTGAGGACAACATCTGGTTGGATCGCGGCGTTCACGCCACTAACGGCCAGCTGGTCGAGCGTGTGATTGAGATCATTCAACGCCTGGGTGGCCGCGCACTGACGCCCGCTGAAGGCCGCGAAAAGATGAAGCTCAAGGCTATTTAAGATTTTGGCCGGTAGCCGGCCAGCACTGCTTGCGACTTGAAGGAACTGACATGAAATTTGTGACTGAAGTAAAAACCTTCGCGGCCATCTGCACTGGCGTTATCGGCAGTGGCTGGGTGGCGCGCGCACTGGCTCACGGCCTTGATGTCGTGGCCTGGGACCCCGCGCCGGGCGCGGAAGCAGTACTGCGTCAACGCGTAGCTAATGCCTGGCCTGCACTTGAGAAACAAGGCTTGGCACCGGGTGCCGCACAGGAGCGCCTGAGTTTTGCCGAGAGCATCGAAGCCTGTGTGCGTGACGCGGACTTTATTCAAGAAAGTGCCCCTGAAGTGCTGGCCCTGAAACTCGATCTGCACGCCAAGATCAGCGCAGCTGCACGGCCTGATGTCTTGATCGGTTCAAGCACTTCTGGGCTATTGCCCAGCGAGTTCTACGCTGACTCAGTGAGTCCGCAACGCTGTGTAGTTGGGCATCCGTTCAATCCGGTTTACCTGCTGCCATTGGTCGAAGTGGTTGGCGGTGAAAAAACTGCACCCGAGGCGGTGCAGGCGGCGATGCAGGTTTACACGGCCATCGGTATGCGTGCGCTGCATGTTCGCAAAGAAGTGCCCGGATTCATTGCCGACCGCCTGCTCGAAGCCTTGTGGCGTGAAGCGCTGCACCTGATCAACGATGGCGTCGCGACCACGGGCGAGATTGATGATGCGATTCGCTTTGGTGCGGGCTTGCGTTGGTCGTTCATGGGTACATTCCTGACCTATACTTTGGCCGGTGGCGATGCTGGCATGCGTCACTTCATGAATCAGTTTGGCCCGGCATTGAAACTGCCGTGGACATACCTCGAAGCGCCTGAATTGACTGAAGGCTTGATCGACAGCGTGGTTGAAGGTACTGCAGCCCAGCAGGGCGAGCGCAGTATTGCCGAGTTGGAACGCTACCGTGATGATTGCCTGATTGCGGTGCAAGAGGCGATCAGGCAAACCAAGGTCAAACACGGTTTTGATTTCGCTGAATAAGCTGGATATGCGCTGCCGGGCGTGGCTCGGCAGCGCATTGTAAGGAGCATGAATGACGCGGCTAACCACCTATCAAACCGAAGTATTGGCTGAGTGGGTCGATTACAATCAGCACCTGCGCGACGCCTTTTATCTGCTGATCTTCAGCTACGCGACTGACTCGCTGATGGACCACTTAGGTCTCGATGAGTCGGGCAGGGCCCGCACCGGCCACACGTTGTACACGCTTGAGTGCCATCTCAATTACCTCAACGAGGTGCGTTTGGGGGCACAGGTTGAAGTGCGCACGCAAATACTCGCCCATGACCAAAAGCGCCTGCATATTCATCACAGCTTGCACCTGGCGGGGGTTGAAGCCGCCTTGGCCGAGAGTGAGCAGATGCTGATGAATATCGATGTGAACAGCGGGCGCTCAGCGGCATTTGATGATGCGGTGCAAACTCGAGTGGATACCTTGGCCGCTGCGCACAAGGACTTGCCCGCGCCAGTGTATGTCGGTCGGGTAATGAGTTTGCCCAAGCGTTGAGCAGGGTCGAATTGCCTTGGTTAGAGCGTTATGCTCAGCGCTTTAGCTGAGGCACGGCAATGAATCTAATTAGCCAATACTCGAATCGCTTGCATCGTCAGGCTGTTATTGCGCTTTGGCAGGCCACGTTCGGTGATATGGCCGGGCACAATGAGCCGGGTTTGGCGATTGATAAGAAACTGCAGATGGCCGACGGTTTGTTCTTCGTCGCCTTGGCTGGAGATGCGGTCGTCGGCACGGTGCTTGCCGGGTACGATGGTCATCGTGGTTGGCTATATTCCGTCGCGGTTGATCCTCAACACCAGCGTCAGGGTATTGGTGTTCAATTGATTGAGCATGCAGAACACGCTCTGGCAGAACGTGGCTGTATGAAGATCAACCTGCAAATTATCAGCGCGAACGCACAGGTCAGCGCCTTCTATGAATCCCTTGGTTACAGCATTGAGCCACGCATTAGCATGGGCAAAAGAGTCGCTGCCAATATACCTGCGTCAGGCTGAGCCGGTTATCGCGCGAGCTTTTTAGACTCATAGCTTTTTAGACCCATAGTTTTGATGCAGGTCGGTCGTTGCTCAGGGGGCTGCGCGTAATGTGTGAGTATCCCAGCTCTTCGAACCGCATATTATGGCTAGGAAATTTCCACTGCATCCCGCGCGTATCTGCAGGGGCTGTGACCTGTATTGCCCAACCCATTCATTGGCCTGCGGTAATGGTGCAGAGCGCACCATGCACCCTGGGTGATGATTGGTATGCACATGGCGACTGGGGCTTCGATGCCGCTGAGATCAATGCGGCAAATGAGCAGTTGATCACTCGCCAGCGCTGACGGGTTCAGGCTCGTGGCTTGGCGCGGTGCCTGGGCAAATCCTTATGGCCCGGCACCATCGTCACAAGAGCGTAAACCAGCAGCGCAATCACCCCAAGCAAGCTCAATGACATATTCAGGATCACTCGGTCGCGACTTGGCGTAGCTGGGATGCTGGCTGCGCGCCAAGGTTGTTGAGCAAGCGTTCGCTATACCAGTCGATAAAGTTAACCACCGCGAACTCGTAGGTTTTTGAGTACGGGCCAGGTTGGTAAGCGGTGGAGTTGATGCCGCGCTGGTTTTCTTCCGCCAGGCGTCGATCCTGATTGTTGGTTGCATCCCATACCTGGGTCAGACGGGCGGGGTCATAATCAACGCCTTCGACCGCATCCTTGTGCACCAGCCATTTGGTGGTGACAATGGTTTCCTGGGCGCTGATTGGCCATACAGTGAAGACGATCAGGTGATCGCCCATGCAGTGGTTCCACGAGTGTGGCAGGTGCAGGATACGCATCGAGCCGAGCTCTGGGTTCTGAATGCGGCCCATAAGCTTCTGGCAACCACGTTTGCCATCCATGGTCATCGACTCGGTGCCCTTGAGTAGTGGCATACGCACGATACGGTTACGCAAGCCAAAGCTGGCGTGGGCAAAGGGGATTTTCTCGGCCTCCCATTTGGCGGCCGACTCGGCAACGTGATCCTTGAATGCCTGATCGGCGCGCGGGTCGGTGACGTCATCCCATTCCAGCAGGCTTTTCAGCAGTTCCGGGTGTGCGCCATTGCAGTGATAGCACTCGCGATTGTTCTCTAATACAAGTTTCCAGTTGGCCTTTTCAACCAAGGTGGTTTGCGCCGCCACCTTGGTATTTTCCATGTCGTAGGGCTCCATGTAATGAGCCAGTGTTTCAAGGAAATCGTCGATGGCAGGTGGGTTCTCCGCCAGCGAGATAAAGATGTAGCCACCCGCGGTTTTGCAATTGACCGGCTTGAGGCCGTACTGCTTCATGTCGAAGTCAGCGCCCATTTCCGTGCCTGCGAAAATCAATCGACCGTCCAGTTCGTAGGTCCACTGATGGTAGTGACAGACCAGCTTGGCAACTTTGCCTTTGTCGCTGGTGCATAAGCGTGAACCACGGTGGCGACACACGTTGTGAAAGGCGTGAACCACACCGTCAGCACCGCGAATCACGATGATCGGGTTGTCACCAATTTGCAGGGTCAGGTAGTTGCCCTTGGTTGGGATTTCACAGGTCATGCCGGCAATCAACCACTCCTTGTGGAAGATCTCCTGCATATCGATCTGGAACAGCCGCTCATCGTTGTAAAAAGGCTGCGGCAAGGAGAAGGTCCGCTCACGGCTGTGCAGCATCTCGGCTGTGGCCTTGCGTGCCGGCTCAAGAGGATCGCCCAGGCTCAGGGTCGAAGTGACGTCCATCATTAGCTCCTCAATGGCGGTTTGTGCCGCCGTAAAAGTGGTTTTAACTGCAATCGCAAGGCGAACTGACAGATCTGTTTTCGCCAGCCGAATGGCGGATTGGCTGAATCAAAAAAACCTGTTTGAGCACAGACCGTCAGTGCGGGTAATTGTGTTTCGGCTGAGGGCGAGTGTGGCTGGGCGCGCTTTGTGATCCATATCCATGGGCGACACGGCCGAATCAGTTTCCGACGCGCTATCGCCCGCACCATCGGGCAGGTCGCGATAAGCATGTGAGTGTCGCTGACAGGTAAATGGCGACAATGCACGTTAAGCACAATCCGCCCATCTAGGCCGATATCCGGCCGCGCGCGGAGACACGTGCATGACCACTAATGACTTTTTAAACCCGGTTACTACCCAGACCTGGAGCAACGGCCGGCACTTGGTGCGTTGCGTCAAGGTTATTCAGGAAACCTGGGATGTGCGCACCTTCTGCTTTATGGCGGATCAACCGGTGCTGTTCTTCTTCAAACCGGGGCAGTTCGTCACCCTCGAGCTTGAGATAGACGGTGTGCCGATCATGCGCTCCTACACCATTTCCAGTGCGCCGTCGGTGCCGTACAGCTTCTCGATCACGATTAAGCGTGTGCCGGGCGGAAAGGTGTCCAATTGGCTGCATGACAATTTGCAAGAAGGGCAGGATCTGGCAGTGCACGGCCCTGTGGGAAATTTCAACGCGATTGATTTCCCGACCGAAAAAGTGCTGTTCCTAAGTGGCGGTGTCGGTATTACCCCGGTGATGTCGATGGCCCGTTGGTTTTACGACACCAATGCCAATGTCGATATGGTGTTTGTGCACAGTGCACGTTCGCCCAAGGACATCATTTACCACCGTGAGCTTGAGCACATGGCCGCGCGGATTAATAACTTCAGCCTGCACGTTATCTGCGAAAAGCATGGTCTGGGCGAGGCGTGGGCCGGTTATCGCGGTTATCTCAACCAGCCGATGCTGGAGTTGATTGCCCCTGATTATCTTGATCGGGAAATCTTCTGCTGCGGGCCGACGCCTTATATGGCGGCGGTCAAGCGACTGTTGCAAGCCAATGGTTACGATATGCAGCGTTACCACGAAGAGGCCTTTGGGCCGACACCACCTGAAGTGCGCGCCGAGGTTAAAGAGTTGGCCGCCGAGGCCGCAGATGCAGCAGAAGTTCCGGTCGCTGATCTGCGTCAGGTTGAGTTTGTCCAGACCGGTAAAAGCATTCGTGTGGCGCCGGGGGAAACGGTGCACTCTGCGGCGGCGCAGTTGGGCCTGCATATCCCCAAAGCCTGCGGCATGGGTATTTGCGGCACCTGTAAGGTGCTCAAGACCTCAGGCGAGGTGGTGATGGAGCACAACGGCGGCATCACCGACGAAGACGTTGCCGAAGGCTATATCTTGTCGTGCTGCAGCGTGCCGCAAGGTGATGTGGCGATTGAGTTCTAAGGCGCAATCGGCAGGTGTATACAGCGCATTGACCGCTAGCGTAGTCAGACTTATTCCATGCCCCAGCCGTGGCTGATGCCCAGGGATTAGCCGGTTAGCGGCCGGGTTGCCACTCTGGGTAGCGCGGGATATCGCTGGCGTCAGGTGCCAGCCAGGGTTTGTCATGCGCGCACCAGATGTGGTGCGCAGGTCTGCTGCCCGGGTCTTCATCCAGCGTTGCGACGCGCACAATTACATGTGCCTGAGCGGGGCGTTGGGCTATTAATTGCGAGCCACAAACCGAGCAAAAGTGTCTGAGCTTGCCCGGCGATGACTCGTATTCCGCAAGCTTGTCTTCACCTTTAACCCAGCGGAAATGCTCGCGTTTAACTCCCGCCGTCGAGGCGAATGCTGCGGAATGTGCCTTGCGGCATGTGTCGCAATGGCAATGGCTGATAGGCATGTCGAGTTGTTCGACATGGTATTCAATCGCACCGCACAAACAACTTCCACGCATAGTTCCGCCTCGGTATTGATGCCGTAAGTTAGACGCTGCCCATGGCCGAACGAATATCAGCGGCCAATTCGCGCACGCGTTCTTTGTCGGTATCCCACGAGCACATGAAGCGTGCGCCGCCAGCACCGATAAAGGTGTAGAAACGCCAGCCCTTGCTGCGCAGAGTTTCCAGAGCCGGTTCAGACATCTGCAGGAACACGCCGTTGGCCTGTACCGGGAACATCAGGCTGACGCCGGGAACGTCGCTGACCAACTCGGCTAGCAGGCGTGCGCAGCTATTGGCATGCTGGGCGTAATGCAGCCAGGCACCGTTTTGCAAAATACCGACCCATGGCGCTGACAGGTAACGCATCTTCGACGCCAGTTGGCCTGCTTGTTTGCAGCGGTAGTCGAAGTCTTCAGCCAGGTCCTTGTTGAAGAACAGGATCGCTTCACCGACCGCCATGCCGTTTTTGGTGCCGCCAAAGCACAGCACATCAACCCCGGCTTTCCAGGTCAGTTCGGCGGGTGTGCAGCCGAGAAATGCGCAGGCGTTGGAGAAGCGGGCGCCGTCCATATGCAGGTTCAGACCTAGCTCGTGGCAGGTGTCGCTAATCGCGCGGATTTCTTCCGGGGTATAGACGGTGCCGACTTCCGTGGCTTGGGTCAGGGTCACTACGCGGGGTTTTGGGTAGTGAATATCCTGGCGCTTGAGCGCGACTTCGCGGATTGACTGTGGCGTCATCTTGCCGCTTTCGCTGCTTGCGACCAACAGCTTTGAGCCATTGGAGAAGAACTCCGGCGCACCACATTCGTCGGTTTCGACGTGGGCGGTCTCGGAACAGATAACGCTGTGGTAACTCTGGCAAAGTGCAGCGAGTGCCAGTGAGTTGGCGGCAGTCCCGTTAAAGGCAAAGAATACTTCGCAGTCAGTCTCAAACAGCTTGCGGAAGTGGTCGGCCGCGCGAGCGGTCCACTGGTCATCTCCATAAGCCCGGTCGTGGCCGTGGTTGGCTTCAGCCATTGCGGCCCATGCTTCAGGGCAAATACCGGAATAGTTGTCACTGGCGAATTGTTGCGTTTGATCGGTCATCTTGGGTCCTTCTGGCCGGTGCCTGAATGCCCCTCGTGAGGGCAGGCGGGTATGGCTGCATTTTACGCGAGGTTGAGCCTCCTGCGGGTACATTACTGCGAATTTCACCAAGGCCTGCATCGATAAAGACCGGTGCCTTTATCGATGCGTGGCAATTAGCTGCTCAGGGGTTATAGCTGCGCCGCTTTGGGTTGGCGAAATACCAACGCCAGACCCAACAGAATAGCCAGCATCCCGAGCAGGCTTAGATGTGATAGCAGATTACCGAGAAACAGGTAATCCATGACCGCGGTGACCACCGGAACCAGATAGAACAAGCTGGTGACGTTGACCAAATTACCGGCGCGGATTAATCGATACAGCAACAGCTGCGCGACCACCGAAATCACTAAACCAAGCCACAGTAGGGGAATCAAAAAGCTGATGGACTGCTCAAAGTGAAATGGCTGCGTGGGCGCTACCGCCAAGCACAATAACAGGCTGATCGCATACTGCTGCGGCAGCACTTGGGCAGGCTCTTGCTGAATACTTTTTTGCAGAATTGCGCCGCTGGTGACGCAAAGCAACGCGCCAAGCGCAAAGGCAATACCAACGAAGGAAAAGTCAGCTTTAAGCAGGCTTTGCAGCACCACCAGAACCAGGCCGGTCAGTGCCAGTCCCAGTCCGAGCAAACGGCTTGCCGGAAAACGTCGCTCCAGGATCAGAAGAGTCAGGATTGGCTGCACGCCCAGCAAGGTGGCCAATACGCCGGGGGTGATGCCGTTATCCAGCGCCAATAAGTAGCACACCGAATAGCTGCCAATCATCAATAAGCCGGTCGCGGCAACGTGCTTACGCGTGCCGCTGTCCGGCAGTAGGCGTTTGCGATAAATACCAATCGCCAGTAATGCGCCAAGCGCGAGGGCAAAGCGCAGCAGTAGGAAAGCGAATGCCGATGAGTGCTCAAGCCCCCATTTGGCGAAAATAGCACCGCTGCTCCAGAGCAGCACAAATACTGTGGTGGTGGCGTAAGCCCCCAGTGCATGACTCGGTTTCATTGAGTTGTTCCTGTCGTAAAACCATAGGCCCCAGACACGGCTGATTAACAGCAGGCGCGTTTTAGGTTGAGGCCAGAAAAAGTGTCGGTGTCAGGCGAGCTTTTATGGCGCCGGCGGCGGGCAAACGCCGCTAGGGCTTGTTGCGACAGGAGGTGGTGCGATGGCGAAAGGCAGCGGTCGCGCGAACTCAGCGGTCAGGATAACCGTGGAAGCTTGAGTAAAAGCATGCGCGAAAGTCATCAGTGCTTCAGCCATTTTGATTGAAAGGCAGCGGGGTATTTCCCGAGGGTCATAAACCGCTGTGCAGCGACTATAGCACGGGTTTTTCCGACGGGGCAGCGTGAGTAGGTGATCTTTTCGGACGCATGGTCATGCTGACAACGCGCAGTTACTGATTTGCGACATCAGCATGTCGTAAACGAATTTCCTCATGACGTACATAGGCATCTGGCCGCCTGAGCCGAGTCATACCATCGCTGCAAACGGCAACACACCGTGCCTAACAAAATGTGCCGCAGGAGATCAGCGATGTTCAGTAAAGATGACCAAATTCAGGGTTACGACGACGCCTTGCTCAATGCCATAAATGAAGAGGAGCAGCGTCAGGAAGACCACATTGAACTGATCGCCTCGGAGAACTACACCAGCCAGCGAGTGATGGAAGCCCAAGGCAGCGGGCTGACCAATAAATACGCTGAAGGCTATCCGGGAAAGCGCTATTACGGCGGCTGTGAATTTGTCGATAAGGTCGAGCAACTGGCGATTGATCGCGCCAAGCAATTGTTTGGCGCTGATTACGCCAATGTGCAGCCGCACTCGGGTTCTTCAGCCAACTCGGCGGTGTACCTGGCATTGCTGCAGGCTGGCGACACCATTCTGGGCATGAGCCTGGCACATGGTGGCCACCTGACCCACGGCGCCAAAGTCAGCTCGTCCGGCAAGCTGTATAACGCGGTGCAGTATGGTATCGATACCCGCACCGGCTTGATCGATTATGACGAAATCGAGCGCCTTGCCCTTGAGCACAAACCCAAGATGATTGTTGCCGGGTTCTCGGCCTACTCGAAAACCCTAGATTTTCCGCGCTTTCGTGAGATAGCCGACAAGGTGGGCGCCTATCTGTTTGTTGATATGGCTCACGTTGCCGGTTTGGTTGCGGCAGGTTTGTACCCGAATCCGCTGCCCTTTGCCGATGTGGTCACGACCACTACCCACAAGACGCTGCGTGGGCCGCGTGGTGGTCTGATTCTGGCTAAAAGCAACGAAGAGATTGAGAAAAAGCTCAACGCCGCAGTTTTCCCCGGCGCTCAAGGCGGGCCGCTGATGCATGTCATCGCTGGTAAAGCGGTGTGCTTCAAGGAAGCGCTGGAGCCGAGCTTTGTGGCATATCAGGCACAAGTCATCAAAAACGCTCAAGCCATGGCTCAGGTATTTATCGAGCGTGGTTTTGATGTGGTCTCCGGCGGCACCGATAACCACTTGTTCCTGGTCAGCCTGATCAAGCAAGGCATCACCGGCAAAGACGCCGACGCCGCCTTGGGCCGTGCTGGTATCACGGTGAATAAAAACGCTGTGCCTAACGATCCACAATCACCATTCGTGACTTCGGGCCTGCGTATCGGCACGCCAGCGGTGACCACGCGTGGCTTCAAAGAAGCTCAGTGCATTGCGTTGGCGGGCTGGATTTGCGACATCCTCGATCACCTCGGGGACGCCGATGTTGAGGCGCAAGTTGCGAAACTGGCTGCCGGTCTTTGTGCGGATTACCCCGTTTACCGTTGATCAGATAGCGAGCGGCTGCGTCATAGCGGGTTCAAATTTAGGAGCATCACATGCAACGATATTCTGGCTTTGGCCTGTTCAAACATGCCTTCAGTCATCACGAAAACTGGCAGCGCATGTGGCGCAACCCGACCCCGAAACCGGTCTATGACGTGATTATCGTCGGCGGCGGCGGTCATGGTTTGGCAACCGCGTATTACCTCGCCAAAGAGTTCGGCGTGAAAAACGTCGCCGTGGTCGAGAAGGGCTGGCTGGGCGGCGGTAATACCGCACGTAACACCACCATTGTGCGCTCCAACTACCTGTGGGATGAGTCGGCGCAGCTCTATGAGCATGCGATGAAATTGTGGGAAGGGCTGTCGCAAGACCTTAACTACAACGTCATGTTCTCGCAGCGCGGGGTCTACAACCTGTGCCACACCCTGCAAGACATGCGCGACTCGGAGCGCCGTGTCAGCGCCAACCGCCTCAACGGGGTCGATGGTGAGCTGCTCGATGCGCGTCAGGTTGCTGAAGAAATTCCGTACCTTGATTGCAGCAAAAACACCCGTTACCCAATCATGGGTTCGACCGTGCAGCGTCGCGGCGGCGTGGCGCGTCACGACGCAGTCGCCTGGGGTTATGCGCGTGCTGCCGATGCCTTGGGCGTTGACCTGCTACAGCAGACTGAAGTTACTGGTTTTCGCAAAGAAAACGGCGTGGTGATTGGTGTCGAAACCAATCGCGGTTTTATTGGCGGTAAGCGTGTTGGCGTGGTGACCGCGGGTAACTCCGGACACATGGCCAAGCTCGCCGGTTTCCGTCTGCCGTTGGAGTCACACCCGTTACAGGCATTGGTTTCTGAACCGATCAAACCGGTGATCGACAGCGTGATCATGTCCAATGCTGTGCATGGCTACATCAGCCAGTCGGACAAGGGTGACTTGGTGATCGGCGCCGGGATTGACGGCTGGAACGGCTACGGTCAGCGCGGTTCTTACCCAACCATCGAGCACACCCTGCAAGCCATTGTTGAGATGTTCCCGGTGCTGTCGCGGGTGCGCATGAACCGCCAATGGGGCGGCATCGTCGACACCAGTCCAGACGCTTGCCCGATTATTTCAAAAACACCGGTGCCTAATTTGTTCTTCAACTGCGGTTGGGGCACCGGCGGTTTTAAGGCGACGCCTGGCTCTGGCCATGTGTTTGCAGCGAGCCTGGCCAAGGGTGAAATGCACCCGCTGGCTAAACCGTTTGCGATGGACCGTTTCCACACCGGCGCATTGATCGACGAGCACGGCGCTGCTGCCGTGGCTCACTAACAGGGGCTCAAGACATGCTCAATATTTATTGCCCTCATTGCGGCGAGATGCGCTCTGAAGAAGAGTTTCACGCGCACGGCCAGGCCCATATCGTCCGTCCCGAAGATCCAGGCGCATGCAGCGATGTGGAATGGGGCGACTACATTTTTTTCCGCGACAACCCACGCGGTATCCATCACGAGTTGTGGGTGCATTCAGCCGGTTGCCGGAAGTTTTTTAATGCCACGCGCCATACCGTGACTTACGAAATTCTTGAAACCTACAAGATCGGCGAGAAGCCGAGCGTTACCGAAGCCAGCATCGCTAGCGCCAAAGCGAATGTTGAAGGAGTCACGGCATGAGCCAGATCAATCGTCTTGCAAGTGGTGGCCGGGTTGACCGTAGCCAGCCGCTCAGCTTTAGCTTTAACGGCGAGTCCTATCAGGGGTTCGCTGGCGACTCATTGGCCGCTGCATTGCTGGCCAATGGTGTGGATATCGTCGGGCGCAGCTTTAAATACTCACGGCCTCGCGGGATTGTCGCTGCCGGCAGTGAGGAGCCAAACGCCGTTCTGCAAATCGGTTCGACCGAAGCGGCGCAAATTCCTAACGTACGCGCCACTCAGCAGGCCTTGTATGCGGGCTTGGTTGCCAACAGCACCAATGGCTGGCCGAGCGTTAACACCGATATGATGGGAATTCTCGGTAAAGTCGGCGGCAAAATGATGCCGCCCGGCTTCTACTACAAAACCTTTATGTACCCACAAAACCTGTGGCTGACTTACGAGAAATACATCCGTAAGGCCGCAGGTCTTGGGCGCGCGCCGACAGAGGTTGATCCCGACAGCTACGACTATCTCAACCAGCATTGTGATGTGCTGGTCGTTGGCGCAGGCCCAGCAGGTTTAGCGGCTGCACTGGCCGCTGGGCGCAGCGGTGCGCGGGTGATTCTGGCGGATGAACAGGAAGAGTTTGGCGGTAGCCTGCTCGACACCCGTGAGCAACTTGACGGCAAGCCAGCCGTTGAGTGGGTGGCTAAAGCCATGGCTGAACTGCAGGGCATGGCAGAAGTCACCTTGTTGCCGCGTTCCACAGTCAACGGTTACCACGACCACAATTTCCTGACCATTCACCAGCGCATGACCGATCATCTGGGTGAGTTGGCGCCAATGGGCAGCGTGCGTCAGCGTATGCATCGAGTGCGGGCCAAACGCGTGGTGCTGGCAACCGGTGCGCACGAGCGGCCGCTGGTTTACGCCAATAATGATGTGCCGGGCAATATGCTCGCTGGCGCGGTTTCGACCTATGTGCGTCGTTATGCGGTGTTGCCTGGGCGCAAGCTGGTGCTGTCTACCAACAACGATTATGCCTACCGCGTAGTGCTCGACTGGCTTGATGCCGGTCAGCAGGTGGTGGCAGTTGCCGATGTGCGGACCAATCCACGCGGTGCTTGGGTCGACGAAGCGCGGGCGCGTGGCGTACGAATTATGACTGGCAGCGCGGTGGTCGAAGCCCGTGGCAGCAAGCGTGTTAATGCAGCGCGAATCTGTGCGATTGATGCTGACGCCTTCAAAATCACCAGCCCAGGTGAGGTGCTTGATTGCGACCTGATCGTCAGCTCTGGGGGTTACAGCCCTGTGGTGCACCTTGCTTCACATCTGGGTGGGCGGCCAACCTGGCAAGAAGACCTGCTGGCATTTGTGCCGGGCGAAGGCTTGCAAAAACGCGTTTGCGCCGGTGCGGTAAAAGGTGTGTTTGCTTTGGGTGATACCTTGGCCGACGGTTTTGAAGCGGGCGCTTTGGCTGCTTCTGAATCCGGCTTCAAAGCGATTGTCGGCACCCTGCCAAGCGCTGATGCACGCAAAGAAGAAGCCAGCGTTGCCCTGTTCCAGGTGCCGCATGACAAACCAACAGCGCGTGCGCCGAAACAGTTTGTCGACTTCCAGAACGACGTCACAGCAGCCGGTATCGAACTGGCAACCCGTGAAGGTTTTGAGTCGGTTGAGCACGTTAAACGCTACACCGCGCTGGGTTTTGGTACTGACCAAGGCAAGCTCGGCAATATCAATGGGCTGGCCATTGCTGCGCGTTCGCTGGGCATCAGCATCGAGCAAATGGGCACCACCATGTTTCGTCCAAACTACACGCCGGTTACCTTCGGTGCGGTGGCTGGGCGTCACTGTGGCGCGCTGTTCGAGCCTAATCGCTATACCGCCATGCATGCTTGGCATGTCGCCAACGGCGCCGAGTTTGAAGATGTCGGCCAGTGGAAGCGTCCTTGGTACTTCCCGAAAAACGGTGAGGATCTTCACGCCGCAGTGGCTCGTGAGTGTCTGGCCGTGCGTAACGCGGTCGGTATTCTGGATGCTTCGACGCTGGGCAAGATTGATATTCAGGGTCCGGATGCGCGTGAGTTTCTCAACCGTGTCTACACCAACGCCTGGACCAAGCTGGATGTTGGCAAGGCGCGTTATGGCCTGATGTGCAAAGAAGACGGCATGGTTTTCGATGATGGTGTGACGGCCTGCCTGGCGGACAATCATTTCCTGATGACCACCACCACCGGCGGCGCTGCACGCGTACTGGACTGGCTGGAGATTTATCACCAGACCGAGTGGCCAGAACTGAAAGTGTATTTCACTTCGGTCACTGACCATTGGGCGACCATGACGCTTTCTGGCCCGAACAGCCGCAAGCTGTTGGCTGAAGTGACGGATATCGACCTCGATAAAGAGGCGTTCCCGTTTATGACCTGGAAAGAAGGCGACGTCGGTGGTGTACCGGCGCGCGTATTCCGGATCTCCTTCACCGGAGAGCTGAGTTACGAAGTCAACGTGCAGGCCGACTACGCCATGGGCGTGTGGCAGAAAATCATCGAAGCCGGCAAGAAGCATGGTTTGACGCCTTACGGCACTGAAACCATGCACGTTCTGCGCGCGGAGAAGGGGTTCATTATCGTCGGGCAGGACACCGATGGCTCGGTCACGCCAGACGACCTCAATATGGGCTGGTGTGTCGGGCGAACCAAGCCATTCTCGTGGATAGGCTGGCGCGGCATGAACCGTGAAGATTGTGTGCGTGAGCAACGCAAACAACTGGTGGGCCTGAAACCGCTGAACCCTGATCAGGTGTTGCCGGAAGGTGCGCAGTTGGTGTTCGACCCGAACCAGTCGATACCGATGACCATGGTCGGGCACGTCACCTCAAGCTACATGAGCGCCGCCTTGGGTTATTCGTTTGCGATGGCGGTGGTCAAGGGTGGTCTGCAGCGCATCGGCGAGCGAGTGTTTGCGCCGTTGGTCGATGGCAGCGTGATTGAAGCCGAAATCGTCAGCTCCGTGTTTTATGACCCGAAAGGGGATCGCCAGAATGTCTAACGTCAATGTTTATAAGCAGCGCCCAGATGCGGCTCAGGCCGAGTCGCCGTTGTTTCACGCCAGCCTGCATGAGCTGGTTGGCAAAGGGGCAAAAAGTGCCGGTGTAAACCTGTGCGAGAAAAAATTGCTGGGTCATTTGACCCTGCGCGGCGATGCCAAGGATCCGGTTTTTGCCGGTGGTGTGCACAGCGTATTGGGTTTGGAGTTACCGGTCGCGCTGACCCTGACGAGTAACGGCGGCACCTCATTGCAATGGATGTCACCTGGCGAGTGGTTGCTGATCGTGCCCAGCGGCGAAGAGCTTGCGGTTGAGCAGAAGCTGCGCGAGGCATTGGCGGGCCAGCATATCTCGGTGGTCAATGTCAGTGGCGGGCAAACACTGCTGGAACTCAGCGGCAGCAAGGTGCGTGAGGTGTTGATGAAGTCAACCTCTTACGATGTACACCCGAGCAACTTTCCCGTCGGTAAGGCGGTGGCGACGCATTTTGCCAAGGCGCAATTGGTGATTCGGCGCACGGGCGAAGAAACCTGGGAGTTGGTTGTCCGCCGTAGTTTTTCAGACTACTTCTGGCTTTGGTTGCAGGATGCAAGCGCCGAGTTCGGGTTGAACATCACTGAGTAGCCATGTTTGTCGATGGTCTGCGCGGCGCTGCCTTCGGGTAGTGCTGCGCTGGCGTCGCTTGTGATTGCAGGGAGATTGCAATGAGCCGTACCCCGGATACCTGGATTCTGACAGCACAATGCCCGAGCGTACTGGGCACGGTGGATGCACTGACACGGTTCTTGTTTGAGCAGCGCTGCTATGTCACCGAGCATCATTCGTTTGATGATCGGTTGTCGTCGCGGTTTTTTATTCGCATCGAGTTCCGCCAGCCAGACGGCTTCGATGAACAGGCTTTTCGTGAGGAATTAGAGCAACGCAGCGCGGTGTTCGAGATGCAAACCGAGCTGACACCGCCGGGCTATCGGGCCAAGGTGGTGCTGATGGTGTCCAAGTCAGATCACTGCCTGAATGATTTGCTCTATCGCCAGCGCATTGGGCATTTGCCAATGGATGTGGTCGCGGTGATTTCCAACCACCCTGATTTGGAACCGTTGGCTCGCTGGCACGATATACCCTATTACCACTTCGCCCTCGATCCAAATGACAAACCGGCGCAAGAGAGCAAAGTGCTGCAAATCATCGAAGACACCGGTGCCGAGTTAGTCGTGCTCGCTCGCTATATGCAAGTGTTGTCGCCAGAACTGTGTCGCAAGCTAGACGGCTGGGCGATCAATATTCACCACTCGTTGTTACCCGGTTTCAAAGGCGCAAAGCCCTATCACCAAGCCTACCAAAAGGGTGTGAAATTGGTCGGTGCGACGGCGCATTACATCAATAACGACCTCGATGAAGGGCCGATTATTGCCCAGGCGGTTGAGCCGGTTGATCACACTCATTATCCCGAAGACTTGATCGCCAAAGGCCGAGATATCGAGTGCCTGACGCTGGCCAAAGCCATTGGCTACCACCTCGAACGTCGGGTCTTTCTGAACGCTAACCGCACGGTTGTGCTGTAACTCAACCGGTGCGTGCATTACCCCGTTGAAGCCGTTGTTTCACACTGCCTTAAGGGCTCGGTAAATGACTGTCCTGGTCGCGTATCGAAACTCTTTGTGAAGGCTTCAGCTGTTTCAAATGCTCCAGTGCAAAGCCGCGTGGCCGTTGGCTGCGCTTTTGTTTCGACAACAAGAAGGAGAGCAAACGATGTCTGATAATCGTGGTGTGGTGTATCTCGGTGCTGGCAAGGTCGAGGTGCAAAATATCGACTATCCGAAAATGCAGGATCCGCGCGGCAAGAAGATCGAGCACGGCGTCATCCTCAAAGTCATTTCAACCAATATTTGCGGCTCCGACCAGCACATGGTGCGTGGCCGTACGACTGCGCAAGTTGGCCTGGTGCTGGGCCATGAGATTACCGGTGAAGTTATCGAGAAAGGTCGCGATGTTGAGCACCTGAAAATCGGTGACCTGGTTTCGGTGCCTTTCAACGTAGCCTGCGGCCGCTGCCGCAGTTGTAAAGAACAACACACCGGCGTTTGCCTGACCGTCAACCCGGCGCGTGCCGGTGGCGCTTATGGCTATGTCGACATGGGTGACTGGACCGGTGGCCAGGCTGATTACGTGCTGGTGCCTTACGCTGATTTCAACCTGCTGAAATTGCCTGACCGCGATAAGGCAATGGAGAAAATTCGCGACCTGACTTGTCTTTCCGACATCCTGCCGACCGGTTATCACGGCGCCGTGACTGCCGGTGTGGGTCCCGGTAGCACGGTTTATGTCGCGGGTGCTGGGCCTGTGGGTTTGGCTGCGGCGGCCTCTGCGCGGCTGTTGGGCGCTGCGGTAGTGATTGTTGGCGATGTTAATCCGGTGCGTTTGGCGCATGCCAAGGCTCAGGGTTTTGAGATTGCCGACCTGTCGAAAGACACACCGCTGCACGAGCAAATTGCTGATCTGCTCGGCGAGCCGGAAGTCGATTGTGCAGTCGATGCGGTCGGTTTCGAGGCGCGCGGCCACGGTCATGCCGGTGCGCAACATGAAGCGCCCGCTACAGTGCTTAACTCGCTGATGGGCGTGGTGCGGGTGGCCGGTAAAATTGGTATTCCCGGCTTGTATGTAACTGAAGATCCGGGCGCGGTGGACGCTGCAGCGAAGATTGGTAGCCTGAGCATTCGCTTTGGTTTGGGCTGGGCTAAATCGCACAGCTTCCATACTGGGCAAACGCCGGTAATGAAGTACAACCGCCAGTTGATGCAGGCCATCATGTGGGATCGCATCAATATTGCTGAAGTGGTGGGCGTGCAGGTGATTACCCTTGATCAGGCGCCGCAGGGTTACGGTGAGTTCGATGCGGGTGTGCCGAAGAAATTCGTCATCGACCCGCACCGCTCGTTTAGCGCTGGTTAATCATTCAGCAATTGCTTGACCCAAGCTCGCCGTTCAAATCAACGGCGAGCTTTTTAGGTTCTGGGGGGTGGTATTTAGCGCTGCTGCAGCTCGCAGCGAATCTGCGCAATTCGCTCATCCTTGCGTTGCCACATCTCAGTTACCCAAGCCTGTACCAACTGACGAAACTGCTCATCGTTCTGGTAGTCGCCTTGATACAGCGCAGGGTCGAGATCAAGGGTTTGAATATCGATGATGACCTTCGGCACCTGGCCACTAAGCAAGGCCCAGAAGCCCGGAATCTGCTCACTTGGGTAAACCACGGTGACATCCAGCACCGCATCGAGTTGTTCGCCTAACGCGGCCAAAACGAATGCCACACCGCCCGCCTTGGGTTTTAGCAAATAGCGATAGGGCGATTGTTGTTGGGCCTGCTTCGCCGGGGTGCAGCGGGTGCCTTCGAGGTAGTTGACCACGGTAACTGGCAGGTCTTTAAATTTTTCACAGGCGCGCTTGGTGATCTCCAGGTCTTCGCCGCGGCGCTCCGGATGCTTGGCCAGATACGCCTTGGAGTAGCGGCGCATAAACGGGTAGTCCAGCGCCCAAAACGCCAGCCCAAGAAACGGCACCCAAATAAGCTGTTGCTTGAGGAAGAACTTGAAATACGGCGTTTTGCGGTTGAACGCTTGCACCAATGCCGGAATATCGACCCAAGACTGGTGGTTGCTGATGACCAAGTACGAGGTGGTCTTGTGCAACTGAGCATTGCCGCGAATATCCCACACGGTCGGCAGCAGGCTGGCGAAGATCAACTTGTTGATTTCAGCCCAGGTTTCAGCAACCCACATCACCCCACGCGAGCAACGTGCCTTAAGCGATGCGCCAGGCAGGATAAATTTGCCCAAGGCAATCAATAGCAGCGGGCCGATCAAAATCAGGGTGTTAAGCAGCAACAACAGGGTAACGCTCAGGCCAGTGAGCAAGCGGCGCATGGCAGCTCCTTGATATTCACAGTCGCCCATATCATAGGGTTGGCGCTGGCGCAGTCCAAGTAGTAGTGCGACATCTAGTCTCACAAATTGAGCAGAACCTCTATGGGTGGTCAGAGTCTGAGACAGCAGACATTTCATGGAGAACTAATGTTGTGAAGATTGTGATTGCGCTAACTGCACTATTGGCTTTGCCCGTTATGGCTGCAGATAAACCAGCTGCCGAGCTGAACACTTATGGTCGCTACGAGTTGGTAACGCTGCCGCAAATTGGTCAAACCCTGAAAGCCAAGATGGACACTGGTGCGATGACGGCGTCCTTGTCAGCCAAGGATATTGAGCGCTTCAAGCGTGATGGCGGTGAGTGGGTTCGCTTTCGTCTAGCCACTAAAGATGCTGACGATACTCTGTATGAACAGCCTTTGGCGCGCATTACCGAAATCAAAAATCGTGCTGAAGAGGGCGCTGATGTGACAGCCAGCAGCCCTTCGACCACAGAGCGGCCGGTGGTCAATCTTGAGGTTTGCGTGGGTCATCAATCACGCACCGTCGAAGTCAACCTGACAGACCGGACGCACTTTGATTATCCATTGCTGATCGGTGCCAGCGCGATTCGTAAGCTCGACGCGGCAATCAACCCAGCCGAGCGCTACACCGTCGAACGCCCAGAGTGCTGAGTGCGTAGGGTGTGACAACGCGAAGCTTGTCCACCAAGTGTGGTACATCGATGAGCCACCAACTCAGACGCATGTAGCCAGCAGTGGCGGATGAAAAAGCGTGATCCGCCCTGCGGCTCTTACGATTGGTGTTATTAGGGGTTTGAGACTTGCAGGCGAGTGTTCTATGTTGTCGGTATAACAATACTGACAGCTCATCCGAACTGAGTTGTTGACCGTATACAAGGATGACTCAGGTGCAACAGCAACGCGTACAAAACCTCTCTCCGGGCGGGCTCTTGTTCTAGTGTCGGCAGCATCGGGTATCAGGGCCAGGGGGGCTGCCCTTTGGCGTATTGCTGTGCTTGCCGTGCTGAGCCTGAACCTGCTCGCTTGCAGCGGTAAGCCGCTTCAACTGCGCAGTGTCGCCAAGACCGATATCGACATGGTTGTCGATATGCACTGGCGCACCATCGACCAAAGCCTGATTGTGTTGATGGGTAAACTCTACGAACGCAATCCTGACGAACTCTACAAGACCCCTAACGCAACCATTCTTTCCCGTCAGCAGCAGTTGTGGGCGACACCGCTCAATCAACAAACCGCCTACCTCGGTAAAGATGAGTTGTCGACGATGGATGTTGCCCTCGATGTGCGCTTTCAGGGCGATCGCGTTTACGCAGTAATGGCCGGTCTGCGCGGCATGCTTAGCCGGTCCTACGGTTATATCGATGACTTTTATTTGTTCGATACCCCTGACCAGCAGGCGCTTTACAACAGCGCACGCAATGTTGAAATTCTGGTCTGGCGGTTAAAGCATCGGTTGGATTCCAGCGGCACGCGTCTGCTCTTCACCAATGGTTTTGACAAACCACCTTATAACCTCAGTTTCGAGCGTTTATTCGGCAAGATCATCGCATATCAAGACATGATGGCGAGCATCACCTCTGAGCGTTCCCAGCGCAGCATAAATTATGCGACGCACAGCATATTGAGACTGGCTTTCCTGCCGATATAGCTATTAGGATCCTCTGAAAAACTACTGCGCTAGATATTACTGGGGCAGCCCTTGCTGCGTTAAAAAGCTGCTCAAAATGCTCATTTACAGCACGTAAAGTCGTGCGCGACCCCGGTCGTTTTTCGCATTTTTTGCCTTGTACTATCGTCGCTCGCTACCTTTTTCAGGTGCTCCTTCGCCGAGTGTTACGACCAACAGCCCTGTAGTGGCACGTTGGCATCGGCGTATTTCTTGCTTGAACATTACCTTGTTGCGCTTGCCACTGAGCGTGCATTAAGTGTTTTGAGGTGTCGTCATGACTGCAGTACTCAAGCCGGGCGTAAGTTTGCTCGAGCGTTTTAGCTTTGCCCGAAAATTCCTGATCCTCGCTGTCTTGTTTATATTGCCGCTGACCTATGCCTTGTGGGCTATATGGTCTGAGCATGTGGCAGGCCAGCGCCTGATTGAACACCAGATCAAAGGTCTCCACGATATCCAAACGCTGGCGCAGGTTCAGCGCGAGGTGCTTGAGCAGCGCACTTTATTGGCGCGCTGGAAAGGCACCGATGATGCTGCACAAGCATTGTTGCGCAACCGCGAAGGCAAGCTTGATGAGGCGCTGAAACAAGCTGCTGAGCAATTGTCGGGCTCGAAAATGTCCAGCCAGGCAACTGAGCTGTTGCAGACCTTGCAGGCCGACCGCAGCCGTTTGGCCGTGGCCGAGCTGGGTAATATTGCGTTACCTGATGCGTTGGAACGTTACCAAATGAATCTCCAGCACCTCACCGCGCTTCGGGAGCAGATCGCTACTGACAGCGGGATGATTCTGGACCCTAATCTCGACACCTACTTGATGATGGAGCAGCTGACATACACGCTGCCGCGCTTGCTTGAGAATCTTGCCAGCTTTGCCAGTCGTGGTTATGGCGCGGTAGTTTCTGAGCATTTCACCTTGCAAAGCCGCGTGGGTATTCGTGATTTGCGGCGCAGCATTGATGAGTCGAGTGCGCAGTTGCTCAAAGCGCATAACACCTTGCAGCGTACAGCTCCTGAATCGATGAGTAACTTACAGGAACCTTTCGAGACTGCTGAGCAAGGCATCGGTTTGTTCTTGAAAGAGATTGACCGCGATATGTTCGACGCCAATCCGATGACGTTGACGCCCGCGCAATTTATTCAGCGAATCGAAGTGTTGCAGCAGCACTTGCTCAATCTTCAGCAAGCGCAGACTCAGCAGTTTGAGCGGAGCCAACAGGCCTACCAGCAGGTTGCAAGGATGCGCATGCTCAACGTTGTCTTGATTTTTGCTCTGCTAACCTTCGCCGCCCTTTATGGCTTGGTGTGCCTGAACTGGTCAATTCGGCGCAGTGCCAGCGAGATTATCGATGCCGCACAGGGGCTGCGTGACGGTGATTTGTGTGTGCAGATGCAGGTTTACGGTAAAGATGAGCTGGCACAAATAGCATTAGCGCTGAATACCGCAGTGGTTCAACTGCGGGGTTCGCTGCAGGGTGTTAATCATGAAAGTCAGGGGGTGGGCGGCACTGTCCAGGTGCTGAGTCATCAAGCGCAAAACTCCTTGCAGGCCGTTGAACGTCAGCAAGGCCAGATGAGCCAAATCGCTGCTGCCGCTACGCAAATGGCGGCTACCGCGCAAAGTGTTGCGCAGAGCTGCGAGGAGGCTGCAGTCGAGGCCGTGCAAACTCAGGAAGTGGCTAATCAAAGTAACCAGCGCAGTGAGCGCACCAGTTCCAGCATGCGTCAGCTCAGTGCGCGCTTAGGGGATAGCTCGACAACTCTAAAGCAGTTGCAGCAGCAAACGGAGCAAATCACCCGCGTGGTTGATGTGATCAAGGGTATCGCTGAGCAGACCAATTTGCTGGCGCTCAATGCGGCAATTGAAGCGGCGCGGGCGGGTGAGCAAGGCCGCGGCTTTGCGGTAGTCGCCGATGAAGTTCGCAGCCTGTCGCAGCGCACCCAGAACTCCACCGCGGAAATTGCACAGACCGTTGCCGATTTACATAAGGTCGTCGGTGAGTCTGTTGAAATGATGGAGCAGGCCGTGGCTCAGGCTGAGGGTGATGTCAGCAGTGTGCTGGCGATGAGTGATGACCTCAGCGGGATTGTCGAGTCGGTACAACGCGTGAGTGATCGCCTGGCGCAAATTGCCACGGCAGCCGAGGAGCAAGCTGCTACAGCGGATGAGGTCAGCGCTAATATCCAGCAGGTTGATCAGGACACCAGTACCTTGCTCGACGGTGCGCAAGCGGTGAGTCAGGCCTCGGAGCAATTGCGCTTGGGCAGCCAGGAACTGGCGCAGAATACCGGGCGCTTTCGTTTGGGTTAAAGCGTAATCAGTGCGCATGCTCGGGGGGCAAAAATAGCATCTCGAACATGTGCCAGCTTGACGCTGTTGAGCGCCTGTCGCAGTCTTCCTGCCGAGACCGCCAATACGCAGGACGCCAATGCCGCACATTCTGATTGTCGAAGACGAAGTCGCGATTGCTGATACGCTGATCTATGCCCTGCAATCTGAAGGCTTTACCACCACTTGGCTGGCATTGGGACAGGCGGCTCTTGAGGCGGTGCAACAGGCTGAGCCTGACCTGTTGATCCTGGATGTCGGCTTGCCTGACATGAGCGGTTTTGAGGTGTGTAAAAAACTGCGCAGGATGTCTGAGGTGCCGGTGATCTTTCTCACCGCGCGTAACGCTGAGATAGACCGCGTGGTGGGGTTGGAAATTGGTGCTGACGATTATGTAGTCAAGCCCTTTAGTCCGCGTGAGGTTGCCGCGCGGGTCAAGGCGATTCTGAAACGGGTCGCGCCCCGTAACGTTGCCAGCAGCGCATCGGTACTGCGCTATCACAGCTTTGAGCTAGATACCCAGCGGGTACAAGTACATTACTTTGGGCAACTATTGAGCCTGACCCGGCACGAGTTCAAGTTGCTGAATGTGCTGCTTGAATACCCGGAACGGGTGTTCTCGCGCGAGCAATTACTCGATGGGCTTGGCGTCGCAGTTGACTCGGGCTATGAGCGCAATATCGACAGCCACATCAAAAGCCTGCGCGCAAAACTGAGGCAGGTGAATGCCAGTTATGATCCGATCCAGACCCATCGCGGCTTAGGCTACAGCCTCAGGTGTGAGGTTTGATGATGGGCAAAGGTAAAGACTGATGCCCATCGCGATTCGCATATTCCTGGTGTATTTCTTGTTTGTCGGGTTGTCCGGCTGGTTCGTGCTGAGCACGGTCATGGACGAAATTCGGCCCGGTGTGCGCCAGTCCACCGAGGAAACCCTGGTCGATACTGCCAATCTGCTGGCAGAAGTACTGCGCGAAGATGTGCAGGCTGGCAGGCTCAGTCAGAGCCGCTGGCCACAGTTGCTTAAAGCTTATGGAATACGCTCGCCTAGCGCCGAGATCTGGGGCGTGCAGAAAACCCAGGTTAACCACCGTATCTATGTCACCGATGACAAAGGCATTGTCTTGCTCGATTCCACGGGGCAAGCGGTGGGTCAGGATTACTCGCGTTGGAATGATGTCTACCGAACTTTGCGCGGCCAATACGGCGCACGCTCAACCCGTGAAGACCCAAATGATCCTGAAAGTTCGGTGATGTATGTCGCGGCGCCGATCAAGGAGGGGCAACGGATTATCGGCGTCGTCACGGTGGCCAAGCCCAATCAGACCTTGCAGCCGTACATCGAGCGCTCACAGCGGCGTCTTTCCTGGCTTGGCTACGGCTTGATTGCCCTCGGTTTGCTGGTCGGAGGCTTACTCAGTTGGTGGTTGAGTTCATCGCTGCGCCAACTGACGCGCTATGCGCAGGCGGTGAGTGAGGGGCGGCGTGCCGAGTTGCCGCGCATGCCGGGCGGTGAAATGACCCAACTGGCCCTGGCAGTTGAACGCATGCGCACCGAACTTGAGGGCAAAGCCTATGTTGAGCGTTATGTGCATACCTTGACCCACGAACTGAAAAGCCCGCTGGCGGCGATTCGCGGTGCGGCTGAGCTATTGGATGAAGACCCGCCGAGCGATTCGCGCAAACGCTTTATCAGCAATATCAGTCAGGAAAGCACGCGCTTGCAGCAGTTGATCGAACGGCTGCTGCACTTGGCTCAGGTTGAGCAAATGCAAGCCTTGGAGGAGCGCGTCAAGGTGCCATTGGCCGAGTTGCTGGAATCACTGCTGCAAGCGCAGGCGCCTGCGATTGAGCAGGCCAAGATACGCGTTGATTTGGTAGCGGCTCCAGACCTTGTATTGCTGGGTGAGCGTTTTTTGCTGCGCCAAGCCTTGGCTAATATTCTCGATAATGCGCTGGCGTTCAGTCCTGCTCATGGTTCGATTTCTATCAAGGCTGAGCGTTGTCAACAGGGCGTGCAGATCCGCTTTTTCAATCAAGGTGAGGCGATTCCTGAGTACGCGCTTGAGCGGCTGACCGAGCGTTTCTACTCACTGCCACGGCCGCAAACCGGGCGTAAAAGTACCGGGCTGGGTTTGAATTTCGTTGAGGAAGTCATCGAGTTGCATGACGGCCAACTGCATATCGCCAATGTTGAGGATGGCGTTGAGGTCAGGGTATTGCTACCGCTCGCCCGGTAAGCCAGCACGCAAACTCCACAGGCTCTCCACATTGGCTCCATAAAGCCACCACATCCATCGCGCAGAGTTCCTCCATCAACCCACGCATGGAGAGCTGCACCATGAATCGTCCCCTGTTGTTCAAGCTGGGCACCATCGCCCTGTTAGTTGTGCTGTTGTTTATACCGTTATTGATGATCGACAATCTGGTCAGTGACCGGCAATACCAGCGTGATCGGGTGGTAGATGACATCGCCCGCAGTTCCAGCTTTGCTCAGCAACTGACCGGGCCGGTTCTGGTCGTGCCTTATACCCAAGCCAAGCGCGGCTGGAAAACCAACAAAAAAACCGGCGAGCGTTATTGGGAAGAATGGCAAGTGCGCGGGCGCCTGTATTTTCTACCTGAGCAGTTCAGTCTCAATGGTTCGATGCGCACTGAATTGCGTAGCCGCGGGATCTACCAAGCTCGCCTATACCACAGCGATAACCGCATCAGTGGCGCGTTCAACCTGCCCGCCAACTATGACGTGAGCGAAAAGCTCGAAGACTACAGCTTCGAGCAGCCATTTCTTTCGGTGGGTATCAGTGATATCCGCGGTATCAACAACGACCTCAAGCTAGAGCTTAATAATCAGCGACTGAGTTTTCAGCCCGGCAGTGGTGAGCCGATACTTGGCAGCGGTGTGCATGTGCCTTTGCCCGCATTGAATGTGGCTGAGCAGCAAACGCTTAACTTTGCCTTTGATCTCAAGTTGCAAGGTACCGGTAGTCTGCATGTCACACCGATTGGTCGTGACAGCCTGGTTGAGCTGTCATCGGATTGGCCGCACCCAAGTTTTAGCGGGCTCTATCTGCCGACTGAGCGCTCGGTGAGTGCCCAAGGGTTCAAGGCCAAGTGGCACACCAGTTTCTTTGCCACCAATATGCAAGAAACCTTGGCGGGCTGCCGTTCGGGTGGCGAGTGCCGAGCCCTGATGTCACGCAGCATGGGCGTGAGCTTTGTCGATCCGGTTGATCATTACCTCAAGGCTGAGCGCTCGGTTAAATACGCCTTGCTGTTTATCACCCTGACCTTCGCTGTGTTCTTTCTCTTTGAAGTGCTCAAGCGCATGGCTGTCCACCCGATGCAGTACGCCTTGGTTGGCCTGTCGCTGGCGTTGTTTTACTTGCTCCTGATCTCGCTCTCGGAGCACATCGGCTTTGCCTTGGCCTACTCAATCTCAGCCACTGCCTGTGTGGCGTTGATTAGTTTCTATGTCAGCTACGTATTGCGCAGCGTCACGCGGGGCATTGGTTTTGGCCTGCTGCTTGGCATGCTCTACGCCATGCTTTATGGCCTGCTCAGCGCCGAGGACTACGCATTGCTGATGGGCTCGATACTGGTTTTCGCGGTACTCGGCTGCTTTATGGTGCTGACCCGTAACCTCGACTGGTACGGCGTCGGTAAGAGTTCTGTAGCAAGCCCCGCCAAATAGGGAACCTCTGAAAAACTACTGCGCTCGATATTACTGCGTTAAAAAACTGCTCAAAATGCTCATTTACAATACGTAAACTCCGCTTTTTCGCAGTTTTTTGCCTTGTACTCTCGTCGCTCGCTACCTTTTTCAGCAGGTCCCTAATCAAGCTGCGGCGCGGGCATCCCGCGCCGCTTACGGAGTGTCGAGCATGCGAATCTTTATGCGTTTTTCTCTGTGTTGTTTTCTGGGGGCGGTTCTCAGCCTCTTTTTGCTGATTGGCCTGATGTTCTTGAGGCGCTTTGACCTGATTGGTGGCCTGACATTGACCGGTACACCACTGAGTTGGCTGGTCTTGAGCACATTGCCGGCTGATTTCCTGAGTAACCTGACGGGTGTCGCCAATGCACCGAACAACCCTTCGGTGCAGTCTTTTACCCAACTTTGCGCCGCGCTTGGGCAGTTGGCATTGTTGTTAGGTAGCGGTTTTTATTATTTCTGGTATCACCGGTGAGCGGGCATGTCGGCTTGCGCGAGGATGCACGTTACGGGGCCCGGCTGGCTCGGCAGATTGCCCTGTTGTTTGCACCTTCGGTCAAGTGCTTGTTGCAGGCCAAAGCGGCCCAGCGCACGGGTGAATACCACGGAGTCAAGCGGGCTTGTCTCAGGCCGGCGGCTGAGTGCTGAGCATCGATTCGCGCTGGCTGATTTCGGCGTACCAACTGGCTAAGCGAGGAAAACGCTCGCGCCATCCGAGTTGCGGTTGGCGAAAGTCCAGATAGCCCAGCGCGCAGGCAATACTGATTGAGGCGATATCAAAGCGTTGCAATTGACCGGTATCGGCTTGGGTTTCCAGCTCAGTTAATACCCGCTCAATTTTCTCTTGCTGGGCGTCCAGCCATGTCGGCCAGTGCAGCTCTGGTGGACGCAGAAACGTTTCATAGCGGATCAAAATGGCTGCGTCGAGCAGTGCATCAGCCAGCGAGGCCAGAGCCAGGCGCTGCCAGCGCTTCGGGCCTTCACGGGGAATCAGCGGCTCGCCACTGTGCTGGTGGTCGAGATAGTCAAGAATCACCCGGCTGTCATGCAAGGTATCGCCATTGGCCAGTTCGAGCGCTGGAATCTTGCCGGAAGGGTTGCGCGCAATGACTTCACCGCTGGGTGTTACCGGGCTGAGCTGAACATCGAAAAGTTCGACTGTTGGCAGTTGCCGAGTCTCTTGCAGGAGCACGATTACCTTGCGCGCGAAGGGTGAGGCTGGCGAGTAAAACAGGGTCATGTTCTTGCCGGGCATGGGCCTAACTCCAGGACTTTGAGTGATACGTCACGGTAACTGCTTATTTTGATAAGCGGCGCAGTATACGACCTTGGTCTTGGGTGCACAGAACAACTGCGTGGTGGATGTGCTGTATGCCCTATAAACAGTGAGGTGTGGTATGCAGCCTGACTGCACTCGACCAAAGTCTCACTGGCGCTTACGCCCTGTACTGCTAAGTTGCAGGTGTCAAAACAACAAAAACAATTGAGGAGAACCTCACATGTCTGCTTCTAAGCAAGAGGCTGCGAAAGCCTACTGGAAGGACAACCTACGGCTGATGTTGACGCTGTTGGTTATCTGGTTTGTGGTGTCATTCGGCTGCGGTATTTTGTTCGTTGATGAGCTTAATGCCATTCAGTTCTTCGGATTCCCTCTGGGTTTCTGGTTTGCCCAGCAAGGGTCCATCTATGTATTTGTGGCGATGATTTTCTTCTACGTCTGGAAGATGAATCAGTACGACCGCAAACACGACGTCCACGAAGACTGAGGCGCCGACAATGGATACCCAAACTCTGATTTATCTGTTTGTCGGTGCAACCTTTGCACTGTACATCGGTATCGCCATCTGGACCCGTGCCGGGTCTACCAGCGAATACTACGTTGCCAGTAAAGGCGTTCACCCAGTTCTCAACGGTATGGCCACAGGCGCCGACTGGATGTCTGCGGCTTCGTTTATCTCGATGGCGGGGATTATTTCCTTCACCGGCTTCGACGGCAGTGTTTACTTGATGGGCTGGACCGGTGGTTACGTGCTCTTGGCTATGTGCCTGGCGCCGTACCTGCGTAAGTTCGGCAAATTCACCGTGCCTGAGTTTATCGGCGAGCGTTACTACTCGCAGACCGCTCGTGTGGTCGCGGTAATCTGCGTGATCTTCATCTCCTTCACCTACGTAGCCGGCCAAATGCGCGGCGTGGGTATCGTCTTCTCGCGTTACCTGGAAGTCGATATCAATACCGGTGTAATCATCGGCATGTGCATCGTGTTCTTCTACTCCGTGCTCGGCGGTATGAAGGGCATCACCTACACGCAGGTGGCGCAATATTGCGTGATGATCTTCGCCTACATGGTGCCAGCGATCTACATTTCGATGCTGATCACCGGCAATCCAATCCCGCAGCTGGGCTTTGGTAGCGAAGTAATCGGCACAGGCCAATCGGTCCTTGAGCGTCTTAACGGTCTGGGTACTGAGTTGGGCTTTGGCGTCTACACCGATGGCAGCAAGTCGACTATCGACGTGTTCTTCATCACCATGGCGCTGATGGTGGGTACTGCGGGTCTGCCGCACGTAATTGTGCGCTTCTTCACCACCCCAACTGTACGTGCAGCGCGTCAATCTGCTGGTTACGCACTGCTGTTTATCGCCATCCTGTACACCACTGCTCCAGCTGTTGCTGCGTTTGCTCGCACCAACTTGCTGACTACCATTCCAGGCATTGAATACAGTAATGCGCCTGAGTGGGTGAAAAATTGGGAGAAGTCCGGTCTGATCGCTTGGCTCGACAAGAATGGCGACGGCAAGATTCAGTACGGTCCAGGTGCTCCGTTTGCTGGCGCACCAAGCTTCTCGGCTGAAACCGGTGCTCATGGCGAGCGTCAGGTCACCAATGCACCGACTGATGCGGCCACCGAGTTTTACGTTGACCGCGACATCATGGTTCTGGCTAACCCAGAAATCGCTAACCTGCCAGGCTGGGTAATCGCGTTGATTGCTGCGGGTGGTTTGGCGGCTGCGTTGTCGACTGCTGCTGGTTTGCTGTTGGTTATCTCGACGTCTATTTCGCATGACTTGCTGAAGAGCAACATCATGCCGAATATTAGCGAGAAGAAAGAACTGTTGGCCGCACGTATCGCCGCAGGTGTTGCGGTAATTGTGGCAGGCCTGTTCGGGATTTACCCGCCCGCGTTTGTGGCGCAGGTGGTGGCATTTGCCTTCGGGCTTGCCGCAGCATCGTTCTTCCCAGCCATCGTCATGGGGATTTTCTCCAAGAAGATGAACAAGGAAGGTGCGATCGCCGGCATGATTGTGGGCTTGACGTTCACCTTCAGCTACATCGTTTACTACAAGTTCATTGACCCGACTGCTGGTGCTGCTGACTGGTGGTTTGGTATCTCGCCGGAAGGCATTGGTACCTTGGGCATGCTCTTCAACTTCGTAGTTGCGGTGGCTGTAGCCTCTGTTACCAGTGCGCCACCAGAGCGTATCCAACACTTGATCGAAGACATCCGTGTCCCACGTGGTGCGGGCGCAGCAATCGATCACTAAGTTGTAAGCGCGGTACTGCACGCTGGCCTGGTGCTAGCGTGCAGCAAATAAAAAATCCGACACCCTCACAGGTGTCGGATTTTTTTATGGCGTCTGTTTAGCGGGTGTCACTGTCGTTGGCGAAATACTAGTGGCCAACACCCAAGGATCGAGGGAATACCCAGCCCCAGCCACGCGACCCAGTCCCACATGCCGTCACCAAGCAGGGCGCAGAACAAGCCGAGGATGCTGAGTAAGCCAATGACGAGGGGCAGGGCAAAGGTTGATTGCTTCCACCTCATGCGGTGACCTCAGTGCTATTTGTGCGATTGGCAACGCCATAGCGTCGCACCCACCACAGATACAAGCCGCTGATCAGTACGATAATGGTCAGTACATCAAGTACCGCCCATAAAATCTGCATGGGCCGCCCGCCGTAATCACCAAAGTGCAGTGGTTGCGACATCGACAGTGCATCCATGTACCACGGGCGCTCAGCGACTGCGGTGACTTCAAGCGTGCGCGCATCGATCAATACAGGTGTCCACAGGTGTGCAGTGAGGTGCGTTGAACCCTTCATAAACACGCTGTAATGGTGCTCGCTGGAAAAGCGTGTACCGGGAAACGCGATGAAATCAGGTTGCATGCCCGGTGTGGCTTGCTGGGCGATACTTATCACGTTATTGGCTGATGCGCGCTCGGTCAGCGGCGGTGCATCACGATAAGGCTCGACTAATGCGGTGAGTGCATCATTGCGCCAGGCGCTGATCAATATATCGGCGCAAGCGCTGATCACCCCTGTGGTGCCAACCACGATGGCCCACGTCAGTGTGACAATACCAATCAGGTTATGCAGATCAAGCCAGCGCGCCCGTGTGGACCGCTGATGGCGCACAGTGGCGAACTCAAGCCGGCGCATAAATGGTGCATACAACACCGTTCCCGAGACGAGCGCGACAATAAATAGCAGCCCCATAAACGCCAGTAGCAGTTTGCCGGGCAAGCCTGCAAACATATCCACATGCAAGCGCAGGATAAACATCAGCACGCCGCCATTAGCCGCGGGCATTGCTACGGCTTCTCCGGTGCGCGCATCGAGCATAAAGGTGTGTGAGGAGTTGGGTTCGGTGCCCGCGGTGGCAGCAGTAATGGCGATCACGCCATTGCTGTCATCTTCGTCGTAGCCGATGTACTGGATGACTTCACCTGGGCGGTTGCTTTCAGCTTTATCGACCAACTGTTGCAGGCTTAGGTGCGGTGTATCCGCCGGCATTTCACGCAGTTGCGGCGCCTCGCCGAGTAGATGCTCCAGCTCATGGTGAAAAATCAGCGGCAGGCCGGTAAGGGCCAGCATGAGTAAGAATGCGGTGCAAATCAGGCTGGTCCAGGTGTGTATTTGTGACCAGCGTTTAATGGTGGTGCTGCGCATAACAGGGGTCCATCAAAATGAGCGGCCAGTGGAGTGCTGGCCGCCACTCGATTTAGAATTCGAGTTGAGCTGAGAAGGTAAAGGTACGTGGCGCCCCGAGGTAATAGCTGCTCAGCCAGTATTCTTTGTTTGCCAGGTTACTGACATTGGCGCGCAGGGTCAGGTTGCTATCGCTCGACACTGCCGTGCGATAGCGCATGCCTGCATCGAAGGTGGTCACTGACGGTAAGCTGTGATTGTTGGCTTCGTCGGTGTAAATCTTGCCCGTGTAATAGGCGCCACCTGTCAATGCCACGCCCGGCAGGGCATTGAGCTCGTATTCATTGTAGAACTTGGCGAATTGGCTGGCGACGTTGGTCGGCTTCTGGCCTTCGCTGGCAGCATCGCTAGAGTCTTTGACTTTTGGATCGAGCAATGTCAGCCCACCAACAACGGTCCACTGCGGAATAACCTTACCGGTAATGCCGAATTCAACACCACGGTTTTCCTGCTGGCCGTCGTCACTGTAGATACCCTGGCTATTGGTGTAGCTGTTGGGTTTCTCGATATTGAACAACGCCATGGTCAGCAAGGTTTCGCCAACGGTCGCCTTTACACCCAGTTCGTATTGTTCGCTGACTTGTGGGGCTAACGCCTGTCCGGCGTTTAGCGCAGTGTTGGGTGCGATTCCGCCTGCTTCGAGCCCCTCAATGTAGCTGGCATACGTGGTTAACCACGGCAGAGGTTTGTAGATAAGCGAGATGTTCGGCGTTGTCTCGCTTTCTTTGTAGGTGGTGGCGGTCTCTGGGTAACCAAAAGGGCCCGCAAAGACGAAGTCGTTACTGTAGGTCTCGATAGTGCTGTGGGTGAGGCCGAGAATGGTCGACCACTGTTCGTTGAAGGTGATGATGTCGCCGATGAGAAAGTTGTCGCTCTGGGTCCGGCTCGACAAGCGCTGGTCGCCATTACCGATGCTGTAGTCAGGTTTGTCTACCTGAGGGTGCTGGCTGAATGGCAGGTCTGGAGTCACAGATTCATACTGCGGGCCAGGATAGGGAATGTAGTCTTCATAGTCGCGCACGCGTGACACATTGCCTTGATAGCCCATTGTCACTTTGTGGCCAATGCCGCCGGTGTTGAAGGCTGAGTCGAGGAACAAGTAGCCCGAGGTTTCCTCGGTCTCAACCGGGGCAAAAGCATACAGCGGCTGGCTGTAAACATTGGCGTTGTTAACGGTTGGACCGGTGTAGGTGTACTCGTTTTCATACTGGGTGTAACCCAGTGCGCCGCGCAATGTAAACGTATCACTGAGTCGCCAGTTGAAGCGGCTGCCAACCCGGTCGTGGCTACTGTCAGAGAACGCCCAGCGCTGGCTGTAGAGTTTGTCATTGTCCAGTTTGTCGGCATCTGGACGCAGGGCTTGGTCGGCGAAATACCAATAACTGGTGAGGCCACGCGTTTCGCTTTTCTTGTGCGAGGCGTCGAACTGGATCAGCAGATCGTCGCTGACATTCCAGTCAAGCGCCAAGGAAATCATTTCACGACGGTTTTTTTGCAGGTCTATCGCAGTCTCGCCATCTTGGGTCAATACATTGAGGCGGTAAGCAAATACGCCTGCGTCATCGATAGTGCCGCCGAAGTCGCCGTGTAAATAATAGTTTTCGCCGCCAGCGTTGCCGAGAGTGACGCTGTTATAGCGCTGATAAGTAGGGCGCTTGAGCACGTAGTTGACCAGGCCGCCGGGGCTTGCAGGGCCATAGAGGAAGCCGCTCAGTCCGGTGAGGATTTCCAGCTGTTCCATTTCTTCAACATAGTTGCCGCTGTCATAGCCGTTGCTGAAGCGCAGGCCATCGCTGGCGAGGCTCAGGTTACCGGAGCTACTAAAACCACGCATGCTTACCGAGCTGGCGTAACCCGCTGAGTCGGGTGATGTGAACTGCGTCGATGGGTTGAGCTTGTAGACGTCATCCATCGATGTCGCTTGGATATTCTTCAGCAGATCACTGCCGATCACGCTGATGGAGTAGGGCGCATCACGCAGAGGTATACCGCCAAGCGCACCGACGTTTTGCACGGACTCATTACGGTAGCCGTCGGCTTCGCTGCCTGTCGTGAGTTGGGTGCCGATAATTGTCGCGTCGGGTAATGCCGCAGCAGATGAGTCGCTAACCACTGATTTAAGGCTGTAACTGCCAACGCTGTTGCGCTCCAACTGCAAACCACTGCCTTGCAAGGCGGCTTCAAGCGCTTGGGTTGCGTCGTACTCACCTTGAACCGGTTGCGACATTTTATTTGCAGTCAACTTCGGGTCAATGCTCAGGGCGATTCCGGCCTGCGCAGCAATGCTGTTGAGCGTGCTGGCTAGCGGTGCTGCAGGCAACTGGTAGGTTTCAGCTTTAGCGACTGTGGCGGCGCTGCTCAAGGTGATCGCAGCTAGCAACAGGCTTGGGCGGAAACGTGCAGGGAAAAGTGGCATTGTAAATCGCTCCCAAAGGATAATATGTCTCATTACCTTATTACCGAAGCAGATTTGAAAAGTGTCAGGGGGTAGGTGAATTATTTTTTCCAGCGGATTATTCAGTCTCTGCTGGTGCTGGCACGACGCGTACCCACCACTTGCTGTGTTGTTCGATACGCACCGGCAAACTCGGCGGTAAGGTGGCCAGCGCGAGGTCGCTATTGTTCAGCGGGAAGCTGCCGCTGATACGCAAGTTCGCGACTTCAGGGGCGACGCTCAAATAGCCGCTGCGGTATTGCGCGAGCGTCGAAACCAGGTCCGCCAACCGCTGGTTTTCAACCACTAGCATGCCATGCACCCATGCATCAGCGGCCATGGGCGCGGTGTCTGTCTGGCTTAAACCCTGTTCGGTGATCAGCACCTGTTGACCGGCGTTGATGATGCGCCGATCCGTCCCTTCTACGGGCTGAGCCGCAACTGCTGACTTTAATACGATCAGGCGGGTGGTCTGGTTTGATTCGCGCACCAGAAAGCGTGTGCCGAGCGCTTGCAGGCGACCTTGCGCGGTTTCAACAATAAACGGGCGTTTGTCGTGCGCGGTTTCAACCAAAATTTCGCCGTTGCGTAAAACCAAACGGCGTTCATCAGCACTGAACTCGATATCGACTGCCGTGCGGCTGTTGAGGCGTAGCACGCTGTTGTCGTCCAACTGGACTTGCAACTGCTCGCCGCTCGCCGTCACTTGATCAGCAAGCCAATCGCTTAGTGGCCGTTGATGATTACTCCAACCCGCAGCCAATACAGCGAGCAGGGCAATGCTGAGGAGTGATTTCTTGATTTTTCCGGTATTAGCGGGCGGCGTGTCTTTAATCAGCGCTGCCCGTACCAGCGGTGACGCATTACGGCTGATGTCCTGCTCTATCAGATCCAGACGCGACCACGCCTCTGCATGCTCAGGCGCTGCGTTTAGCCATGCCTGGAATGCTCTGTGTTGAGCGGGGTCGTGATCATCCGAGTTTAGTTTAAGGCGCCAATGGATCGCTCTGTCCAGTATGGCGCGGCTGATATCACTCACTGCGGAGCGCCGTAGCGGGCGATGTAGCACTGGCGCAAGGCTTGAGCCAGGTATTGACGTACCCGGGAAACAGAAACGTTGAGTTTCTGTGCAATCTCATGCTGCTTTAGGCCGTCAACCTGGCTGTAGAGGAACGCTGCGCGGGCGTTGGCCGAGAGCTCGCCAAGCAATTGATCGATCCTAAGCAGAGCTTCGAGGGCTATTTGCTGCTGTTCAGGATTTGGCTGCAGCGGTTCAGGCAGTTGCGCCAGTTCGGCCAGATAGGCTTGTTCGAGACAATTGCGCCGGTGCTGATCAATTAACAGGCCTTTGGCGATGGTCGTCAGCAGTGCGCGTGGTTCATTAGGCGCAAGCAGGTCTGAGCGACCGAGCAGGCGCACAAAAGTGTCTTGGCTGATGTCTTCAGCGCGTTGCGTACAGTTGAGGCTTTTGCGTAACCAGCCGAATAACCAGTCGCGGTGGTCACGATAAAGCACGCCCACCTGGTGATGGTTAATAGAGTTTCCGGAGGTCACGCGAATTGCTCTGTTATCTAAATAGAAAATACATCGAGAACTATTCTCATATATTCGCAGGAATACTGTGCTCACCGCAATCTGCTTTGCGCAAATGGCAGATCAGTGGTCATGTTGCGGCGTTTACAAGAAATGAGTCTGAAGCTGACTGGGTGCAAAGTCTTGCCTGGCCTGAATACCGCTTCAGCAAAACATTGATGCAGATCAATACTGCTCAGCTGTGCATTCTTTATGATTAAGGGTTCCCTTTTGTTGTGTGTAGAACTATGAATTTACTACGCAAGACTGACCGACTTTCACCTGCACGCAGCCTTACAAATATGCGTTACTCGTTTGTTTCGCGTGACTCATCGCTGCAGGGGCTCGCTGACGCTCGTCATCTGCCTCCAAACGTGGCGCTTGAGCCAGTTGTGCAGGGTGTCTCCGGGCGTTATCTACACTCGGGCCACATGAGTAAGCAGGCAGCTAATCAAGGTGCCTGCACCTACGCCTGCCGCTGGCAATACAAAGCGTTGGAGGGGCGTGCGAATGAGTTAGGCAAAAGTGTCGGCCCTGCGAGCAGGCCCAATTGTGATGATTGCTCCAGCGGCCATAAGGTCGAACCTTCTTTGGGCTGGATGCGCCGTCTGATAAGTTTTATCTGTTCGAAGAAAATACGCGACCGGGCAAGGCCATCTCGAGGTTTGGAGACGAGCACTGCACGTAGTACTTATATTACCAACGCCAAAGATTTACGTGCGATCAAGCACGTCGAGCAACGGGCGATGGTGGGCGTGTGCTCGCAGGGGGATTGAAGGCCGTACGACATCGTCCTTTGATTGTGCTCGAGCCGCCCAAGCGCAGCTTCTGGCACGTGATATTAAGTTCAATTACGCCTTATTGCGGTGCGATCCATCGTCAATCGTTATCAAAACGAGTGCTTACGCGGGCGGCGGCTCCACTGGTTGAGGCGTTGTTGCAGAGCTAACAGGCTGTCGAGTTGCTGCTGGCGGGCTTTGCTGAGCATGATCAAACCCAGCTCTGCGGTGACCAGTGCGTCGGCGCTGGCGTTATGCCGTTGTTGCACCTGTAGGCCAAAGTGCCTTATCCAGTCATCCAGTCCCGCGCGTTCCAGCGAGGCGTCTGGGCACAGCAGCGGGGCCAGATCCGCGACGTCGAAAAAGCTGTGCTGCAGCCGATAACCGAGGCTTTGCTTGAGTGCTCGACTGAGCATGCGTTGGTCAAATCTGGCATGAAACGCCAGTAGTGGGCTGCTACCGAGAAACTCCATAAAATCCAGTAGCGCATCCGCGGGCTCTGTCCCGGCGGCGATTGCGCTGGGCGCCAAGCCGTGGATCAACACGCTGGCGCTGACTTTATGGTTTTCGCGCAATAAGGTGCACTCAAACTGCTGAGCGAGATCGATAGCGCCGTTTTCGATGACCACGGCACCAATTGATAGTAGTTCGTCGCGTTTGACATCCAGACCGCTGGTTTCCAAATCTACAACCACCATTCGCTGTTGGTTGAGCGCGGTTGTGTCGAGCGACGCGGCTACAGGTAATTGTTCCAGCCGTTGCTGTTGTGCGGAACTTAGTTGTGCTGTGCGGCTGGTAAGCCAAGTCAGTGCATTCATAATTGATAACGTAGTGCCAGGCTGGCTTGCAAGCGCTTAGCTTGGCGAAATGACTCGCGCAAGATACGCTGATCGAGATGGTTGAGGGTGTCTGGGTCAATCCGGTTGGAGTATGGCAAACCTTGCTTGGCCTGTTGCTGATGGTGTTGCATGCGGGTTTGCTGAATAAAATGGTAGGCCTCTTCGTAAGCGGCGCCGTCTTGCGCCTCAATCACGCCTTTGTCGATCAAGCCTTGCAGCCGCTCAAGGGTATTGCTGCTTTCAATGCCATTGGCCAAGGCCAGAACCCGAGCACCCTCGACAAAGGGGTTTAAGCCCTGGACTTTAAGATCCAAGGTGTTTTTCTCGGCGCCTTTGCGGGCCACCACAAAGTCGCGGAAGTGCCCAACTGGTGGGCGCTGGCGCAGGGCGTTCTCTGCGAGCATGCGCTGGCTCAAGGTGTTCTTGGCAAATTTATCCAGCAACTCGCTGCGTAATGCTGCGCAGCCATGCGGCTCTCCCCAGACGACTCGTAAATCAAAGTAGATAGATGAGTTGAGCAGGTTCTCTGGCGTTGCCTCGCTGATTAAACTGTCGAAACGCTGTGACCACTCGTGTTGTGACAAGCACAGCTCAGGATTGCCGGCCATTATGTTGCCTTTACACAAGGTAAAACCGCACTGCGCAAGGTGCAGGTTGATTGCATGGGCCAGTGGTAACAGTAATTGACGTTTCTCAGAGGCATCGGTCGGGGTATCCGCCGTAAACATGATGCCGTTGTCCTGATCAGTCAGCAGCGTTTGTTCGCGCCGTCCCTCGCTGCCGAAGCACAGCCAGGTAAACGCTACGCCGGGGTCACCGAGCTGCTCAATCGTTAGCTCAATCACGCGGCATACGGTGTGGTCATTGAGCTGGGTGATCAGTTGAGTGATCTGCGTTGAGCTCGCACCGTGCGCGAGCATACGGTCAACCAACTGCAAGATGTTGTCACGCAAACTAATCAGCGTTGCCAGCTTGCTAGCATTGCGAATACTGCGCGCCAAGTACACCAGATCAACCCGTTGCAGCGAGAACAGATCCCGCTCCGAGACCACACCACTAAGCTGGCCGTGCTCAACCACGCAGACGTGAGCGATGTTGTGCTCGGTCATCGTGATGGCTGCATCGAATGTGCTGGCGCTGGCGGGTAAGTGGAGTGGCTTAGGGGTCATGAGTTGTTCAATCGGCAACTCTAGAGAGGTGCCGTCTGCGATGACTCGCCGCAAGTCGCGCAGGGTAAATATCCCCAGTGGTTGCAGGCGTGGATTCACAATAACGATGCTGCCGACATGTTGCTCATGCATCTGTTTAACGGCTTCACGCACAGTTGTATCCGGCGCGCAGCTGACGGGTTTACGCAGCAGTCGTTCACTCAGTTTGCTATCCAGCGAGTATTGCGCGCCAAGGTTCTCCGTCGCGCGCAATTGCACCTGTTGGTTGACCTGATCAAGCAAGCTGCTAACGCCACGTAAGGCAAAGTCGCGCAGCGGCGCGGAGAGCTTAAACAATTGAACGAAGGCCGCCTTGCGTAACAGCAAGCAAAAGCTGTCTTGTGCGGCGATGTGTTCGGTACGCGTTGCGCGCTCCCCAATCAAAGCCGACAGTGGAAAGCATTCACCGGTGGTGATCTCAAAGGTGGTTTCGTCATTGGCTTTTGTTGACTGCGGGCGAGCGCCGCGGATACGCCCTTGTTTGACGATATAAAAAAATTCGACTGGACCGTCGCTGGGTTTGAGGATGCTTTCGCCCTGGCTGTAAAAGCGTAGTTGGCAGTGTTCAACCAGATAGGTTAAGTGCGCCAGATCCATTTGCTTGAAGGGCGGGAATTTTTGCAGGAACTCAACAGTGCCGTGGATGTTCTGCGACACCGCGGTTTTACCTGCTTGTTCGAATGCGTCCTCAGCCATATCAGCACGTCCTGTTTTTTGCATGGTGCGGTGCTTGTTGCAATGCGGCCATTGGACGTAAGTCTAGCTGCTGCGAGAGCGAGCTGATCAAGCTTAGCGTAGTGGGTTACTTGCGTTGGAGCACAGGAGAGGAGAGGGTTACGGCAGGGGCATAGATTGGATGTTTTATGCATCGCGCAGCTGTGGCCAGCGAGCTGGCCGATCAACCAGCTCGCTGATGGTGTTAAACCAAACTGAGTCTCGCACCACTTTTCAGGCTACGTACTTTCGGTTGTAGCATCATTGGGTCTTCAATCCAGCTCAGGTCACCCTGTTCGGTGTTGTGCAGGATAAGCACTTGCTTGCGGCGCAAAATATTCAGGTCTTCCAGGGTCACAAAAAAACTCGCTGACAGGGCGCTGTCGCAGAGATCAGGGCTACGCTCGCGGCGAGTGTAGCGCGCAGCGCGCAGTTCGTTGTATTTGGCCCATGTCAGCAAAATCCCGCCTATCAGTGCCCCGGCAATCGCGTAATTTGAAAGTTGCATGATCAGCGGCATAAACGCGCTGATGAGTATGCTTTGAAATTGCTCTGGGTGAGCAATCAACTGTTTGGCAAACGGCACTGTGCCGTTCGTGATCAAGTACAAAAAAACTGCCCATGCAGACAGTGTCAGCAGGGTGTCGATGGTTTTAGGTAGCCAGTGTTGCTCCGTCTTGATAATACTCATGGTTCATTCCTTTTGATTCCACGGTCAGGGCTTGTCCAACGCGCTCGTTTTCCTCGAGCGCTGATCATTACTTTCGGGAAACTCACTATCGTGGTGATAAACGTGAGCAGCCAAAAGGCCAGTGGGTACCAAATGGTCCAGAACAGGGCCTTACCCAAACCTTTTTCATATCTGCGTTCAATTACCAGGCTGAGCGCGAATTGCATCAGGCATACCGCTGCCAGAAGCACACCGGTAAAACCAGGCGGTAACATGTCGTTCACACGATAGTTCGGCGGCAACTCAACGAACTGGCCGGCAACCCAAAGTAATAATGAAAACGCCAAGGCGAAGGCCCAGGTGGCTGATATTGCGAACTCCAGCAGCAATGGCCACATGTAGCGATAGCGCCACGACCATATAGTGCGTGCGTTTTTAAGTAAGACTTCGGCGCCACCCTGTGCCCAGCGCTTGCGTTGCTTCCAAAGGCCCGCGATGGTTTCCGGCATGAGAATCCAGCACAGCGCGCGTGGTTCGTAGAAGATCGTCCAGTGGTCAAGCTGCAGCTTCCAGCTGACATCGATGTCTTCGGTGATCATGTCGGGGCTCCAGTAGTCAACGCGATCTAACGCACTGCGGCGAAAGCTCGCTATCACTCCTGAAATGGTGAATACACGCCCGTAAACACGCTGTGCACGTTTGATCAAACCGATAATTGAAGAAAACTCCCCGACTTGAATTCGCCCAACCAAGGTTGAGCGTGTGCGAATGCGCGGATTGCCGGTGACGGCACCCACGCGAGGGTTTTCAAGTAAGGGTTTGACCAAAAATGCAGCCGTGTCTCGGCTCAATAGCGCATCACCATCAATACACACCAGGTATTCGCTATTGGCGGCGATCGCAGCCATGCGCAATGCCACTGCTTTACCTTGATTCTGCGCAAGGTGGAGTACGCGCAAGCGTGGCTCACGGGCGGCAATCTGGTTGAGGATTTCGGCAGTAGTGTCTTTTGAACCGTCGTTTACTGCGATGACTTCGATATTAGGGTAGCGCTGGCTCAGCGCCGCACGAATGGTTTCATGGATATTATCGCCTTCGTTGAAGCAAGGGATAATGATTGAAATCAGTGGCTGGCCTACAAGGTCAGGGGCTGGGTTGTCACCGTCATAAGACCAGTTCCAGTCGCGCTCCCAGTGAATCCAGAAATACATCCCCCCAACAATCCATAGCACCGACATGAGCAATGGATAGAGGAAAATGAAGTTCAGCATCACCGAACCGCTTATGCCTTCAGCCAGGCCAAAAGGAATACCCAGAATGATGGCGAGGACGAGCAGTGCTATCAGGCGATCTGTCATGGTTTTGGCGCCCAAGCGTTAGAGAAAGCAGGATGAATCTCATCCAATGCAGGCTCATTGGTTACAAAGTTGTCTGGGTAGTAGCCGTAATTGACTACGCCTTTCCATTGCAGGTGCTTCATCCACTCAGCGAGCTGTTGGGCACTAATTGCAGGTGAGTTGGGCTTACTCCAGTCGCGCGCTTGCAGCTCAAAAACGGTACGTTTAAGGGCGCCTGGTCGCTGGCCGATGATGTCCACCATTTTCTCAAGCCAAGCGTTGGAGTCTTTCAGTGCGACGCCTTCCATCAGCGGCATGGCCATGGGCGCGGTCCAGTCATAGCTTGCGAGGAAATTGTCGAGGTTTTGCGCGAACCAGGTTTCGCTCACTGGATTCATGATCGGTTGTGCGTAAATGTTACGAGCCGTGAGAATCTGCGGGCCGCGGATCGCTTTAACTTTTGCTGCCAGTTCAAGCGTGAAGTCTGTCAGGTACTTGGTTTTAAACTGAGCCCAGGTTTCCAGCGACTGTTGGCTATCGCGCAGCGCGGCGATGTCTGCCGGCAAACCTGCTTTGCGGTACGCCGCAAGTGCGTCCGGCCCGGCGTCCTCAAAATCGGTGAGCAAGGCATCATCGTGGAATAGCAGGCCGTCGAAGTTTGCATAACGGGCGAGGTCTTGATAGATGTCGCCAATCTGCTTACGCGCTTCGGCGTTGAACGGAGAAAGCCGCTGGTACTGTTTAGGGTCAACAGATGGTTTGCCTGTTTCAGGATCCCAGCGCTGTACCCGTGGCAGCTTCTTGTCCAAGTCGAAACTCAGTACCGGCATCCATGCATAAACCTGAACGTGCGCTCGGGTTTGTAGTTGCCACGAAGCACGGTTGAACAGGTCGGCGCGCATAGGCAAATGGCTGTTGGGAAAGTAGGTTTCGCGAACCGTTCCATCACCTTTAGGGTCCGCGTACGCTTGCAGGAATACGGTGTTGATACCCAAGTCATAAATGCGCTGAACCATGCTGCCGATGTTTTTGTCCATCTGCTGCGGATCGGGGTCATAAACGTAGTCGAGGTCGACGTGGGCAACCCGCATTGAACTGGTTTCAGCAATTGCAAGAACAGATGTTGCGAATTGGTCAATCTCAGGATCACCACTGACTAGATAGCGCGGTCCTTCCTTGATTGTTGATAGGCTGCTCATGCCGTCTTCTAAGGTCAGAGCAATGTCGTAGCCGTTTTCATTGGCAATTTTTAATACCTCGCCACTCTGTTGGCCATATGGCCATACCCAAACCCGTGGTTTGCGCCCCGTTACAGCTTCGATTTTGTCGCTGATCTTGGCAATGTCCTTGCTCCAGCGAGCATGGGCTTCTTCATCGTTTTCATAACGTTTGAGTACAGGGTCGTAAAGGCGATTGGCAGCCGATGGCTCCAGGTTGCCTTGCGGGTTTGCCAATGCGCCGGTGTGCATATTGTTGGTATGCGCGGCAATCTCAACCAATGGGTTTTCAGCCATTCGCTTGACTTGATCCCAGGTTGCGAATTTCTTGCGCTCGGTTGGCATACCGGCGAAGTCGACCGGGCTGTTCAGAGGGGTACTGACCCAGGCGCCCACTGGGGCAAAAACGGCTGGCCAGTTGTAGGCTTCGAGCAGAGGCAGTACACGGTCATAGAAGCTGCTGTAGCCATCATCGAATGTCAGCAAAAGCGCTTTTTCAGGCAATGGTTCTGTGCCTGTCCGCGCCGCGAGAACTTGATCAATTGAAACCGCTTGATAGCCGCTTTCGTGCAGCCATTTAAGCTGGGCGATCAGGTTGGCCGTGCGAACCGAAACATAGTTCTGGTCAGCCTCCCGGTCTTCAACGTCGTGATAGCAAATTGCTAGGATCTTGCCTTGCGGCCACGGCGCCTCGCTAGTGGGCAGAGCACGGGCAAGAGGCGGCACAAAGGGTGGTCCTTCAGAGGCGCAGGCACTGAGAAGTATCAAGCTCAATGCAAAAATGGCGAATGTATTTAGATAGCGCATGGAAGTTCTCATCAAAAGCGGTACGAAAGATCGAACACAAGCCGGTATTCGGTCTCGCGTTCACCGTCGTAGGGGCGATTAAGTGCAGAGGCCGTTGCGCCGAAGTTGAGCTGGTCATTGATGCTCACGCGCTGGCCGTAACTGATAAAACCGATGGCATCGGTGCCATAGTTGCGTTGGTTGTAACTGCCCAGACCGAACTGCGCTTGTTGGCTCCAGGTCTGCTCGTAGCGCTCATACAGCAAGTGTGAAAGGCGCAAGCCGGGCATGATGCTTAGATCATCTTCGGGGCTGAAGTACGGGCCGTCAGCGGGTTGGCTGTTATGGCTGGCGCCAATATCGAGCAGGGCATCAGCCACCAGCTTGGACGAGGTATAGACCCGCTCTCGGCCGGAGATGGAGCCGCTTAAACGGTCGTTGCCGTCGTCAAAGCGCTGCGGTGTCAGTGAGATACGCCACGAACGGCTTTCGTTAGGGCTCCAACTCAAGTAGCCGGAGTAAATATCAGATGTGATGTCGCTGTTCAGCGCGCGTAGCGGTGTCTCGCGAGACCTCCAGTCCATGGACCAGCCGTACTGCCAGTAATCGTTGAGGTCATGGCTGCCACTGAGACGAGCGCCTTGTTTATTACCGTGGCCGTAGTCCTGGTTGTTGACCTCAGCTTCAAGAGTGAGGTCGCGGCTACGCCACTCAAGGCCGCCGCGTTGATAGCGATTGCGGCCTTTGCCCTCTTCAAACGTGCCCTGGCTGTAACCGAGGCCGCCGAATACACGCCAGTTGTAATCGATAGGGGAGCTGTACAGAACAGTATCGATACCATAGTCGCCACTGCCTGTGACTGTGTTGTCAGGGCTGATGCCACCGTTGCTGGAAACTCTCAGCTCGGCCATGTTGTGTAATTGGCGAGCACGTTCAAGTTGTCGTACTGAGAGCCTTTCTGGATACCGGGCAAAAATATCATCGGCATACAGTTCGAACTGTCGCCACTCTTGCAGTTGTTGGGCGGTATAGCCTTGCCTGAGCTCAACATCGACAGAGCGTGGCGAAAGGTTCTCGGCTTCTTTTAGCTCCGCTTCTGAGCGTCGTGGCCAGCCACGTGCGGAATAAATATCGGCGCGTACTGTGCGCAGCTCGGTATTGCCTGGCGCACTGTTGGCCAGGGTTTCAATTTGCAGCTGCGCAGCCGCTAGATCATTAGCAGATTGAGATGCGCTGACCTCCATCACTTTGCCGGCTAGCCAGTGCGGATTTGCTTTACCGTTGGGTAAGCCTTTTTGGTAGAGGCGTCTAGGTTGATTGGCAATTGTCGGAACCAGCGACGCTGCCGCAACGTCTTGTCCGCTTTCTTTGAGCGCGTAGTAATACCCTTGCAGGTCAGATTGACGGGCAGGGTTTTTATCTTCTTTGTTCGGCAGGATTTGCTTATATAACTTGGCGGCGAGTTCGGGCTGTCGCAAATACAAACTTGCGCCTGCAACCCAGCGTAATGCATAGGCCGGAAGTGACACGCCTTTACTATTGAAGGCGTCATACTCATCAAGCACTTTCTGCATATACACACGATTAAACAGTGCGCCCATACGGTCGATACGCAACGCCTGAGCATCGTCTTGCGCCTGTGGAATATCTGCCCATTGACTGAGTAATCTGTCGGCCTCAGCAATCGCCTTGTCAGCTATTTTGAAACGATCGCGTTCTTTGCCGACGGGTAAGTTCGACATGCGCACATAATCGGCTACTCGCGCTCTTTGCAGAGTCCGGAGCTCTCTAGCGTTGACCAGTTGTGGATTCTTCTCGGCAAGTTCAAGTGCTTTGGAGTTCACGCCTGCACGTTGCAGGGCCAATAGGTATTCGCGCTTTACACTGTTGCGTTCAGGTGCAAGACGTCGCGCTTCATTAACTTCATTCAGGGAACTGAACTTTTGTTGGTTTCGCAAGTAGGCATAAGCGAGGGCTAAGCGACGCCCGGCATCATTTGGTTTCGCCGCTACTAATGTTTTGGCCTGCTGCACGGCATCAGCTGGTTTTCCTGAGTCGGCTAAGGTCATGACCCGGCCAACCAAGGCGCCGTTGTCGGTCGGCCTCAGTCGCAGCGCCTGATTGTAAGCGGCCAACGCCTGCGGCCAGCGCTGCAAGTTACGGTAGGCGCGCGCCGTGGTTGTCAGTACATCGGCAGACGGCGTCAAATATGAGCGACTGCTCTCGTATCGATTGACCACTTCCTCATCAAGCCCCGCCCAGCCAGCAATCAATATATGGTCGCTGGCATAAAGCTCTGACTTCTGCGTGTTATTTACCTCACGCAAAAACTCAAGTGCTGGCGTAACGTTACCATTGCGCGCACTGATAATCAGTTGGTCATAGATAGGGTCTGCTGCGTACACAGCAAAAGGGCTCGCGCCCAGCAATACTGCGAAGCACAGGGGGCAGGTTATGTGCGCGAGGGGTTTTATGTTTCGGCACAAAAACAATACGGATAAGTCAGGATTTAAAATCACGTTAATTATCTTTTCAAAACGAATGAGTGCCCTGCAATTTATAAAATAATTTATAAGCTGTGCTTTGGGAGCTGTACTGTTGTTCGGGTTGTCGCAGCCAACTTAAGTTTGATGGATAAGTGCTGGCTGTGCAGGCATATTGATATGTTGTATAACTGCTTTTTAAGCGGCGTCATTGTTACGAAAGTACTTTTCTATTGACGGCGGCGTCCCGTTATTAGTTACGGATGGTGGCATTTCGATAGACTGTTGTGCGTGCTATTAATAATCTGTAGATGCACTAATTATTTCAGTACTTTCGACGGGGCTGTAAGATTTGAAAGATTTTTTCAGATTTGCCGGTAATTAATAATGAGTTCCCTGCAGTTTTAAGTTTATTTATAGGTTGTCCTTTGGGTTGTACTGTTGTTCGGGGTGTTGCAGCTAACTTAAGTTTAATGGCTAAGTGCTGGCTATGCAGGCATAGTGCTACATAATGTGTAATTGCTTTTAAGTGGTGTTCATTGTTTCTAAAGTACTTTTCTATTGACGGTGGTGCCCCGTACTTAATACACCGTTATTTTGTGCTTTCGACGATATACAGCACGAAAGTTATTTGCTTAAATAAAAAACCGCCCAATTGGGCGGTTTTTTTTAGTCGCTAAACTCAGAGGCCGTTTTTGGCCTTGAACTCGCGACGACGACGGTGCAGGACCGGCTCGGTGTAGCCGTTTGGCTGCTTGGCACCCTCAACGACCAGCTCCAATGCCGCTTGGAAGGCAATGTTGCTGTCGAAGTCTGGAGCCAGGGGGCGATACGAAGGATCGTTAGCGTTCTGACGGTCAACCACTGGCGCCATGCGCTTGAGGCTGGCGACAATCTGCTCTTCCGTGGCGATGCCATGACGTAGCCAGTTGGCCAGCAGTTGGCTGGAGATACGTAAGGTTGCGCGGTCTTCCATCAAGCCAACATCGCTGATGTCCGGCACTTTCGAGCAACCTACACCGGCGTCGATCCAGCGCACGACATAACCCAGAATACCCTGTGAGTTGTTGTCGAGTTCGTTCTGGATTTCTTCAGCCGACCAGTTGGTGTTGCTGGCCAGAGGAATGGTCAGAATGTCATCCACTGATGCAGCCGTGCGGCTCTTCAGTTCTTCCTGGCGGGCAAACACATCGACCTTGTGATAATGCAAGGCGTGTAGGGTTGCCGCGGTAGGTGATGGCACCCAGGCAGTGTTGGCGCCAGACATCGGGTGACCAATTTTCTGCTCAAGCATCGCCGCCATCAGATCCGGCATGGCCCACATGCCCTTGCCGATTTGCGCACGACCTTGCAGGCCAGTGGCCAAGCCAACGTCGACGTTATTGTTTTCATAAGCGCCAATCCACTTCTCGGCTTTCATGGCGGCTTTACGCACGACGGCGCCAGCTTCCATTGAGGTGTGGATTTCGTCACCAGTGCGGTCGAGGAAGCCAGTATTGATGAATACCACGCGCTCGCGGGCGGCTTTGATGCAAGCCTTGAGGTTAACCGTGGTGCGTCGCTCTTCGTCCATGATGCCGACTTTCAGCGTGTTAGTCGCTAAGCCCAAGGCCTCTTCAACACGGCCGAACAGTTCGCTGGTAAAGGCGACCTCTTCGGGGCCATGCATCTTCGGCTTAACGATGTAAACCGAGCCGGTGCGCGTGTTCTTGCGGCTGGTGTTGCCGTTGAGGTTGTGCATGGCGATCATGCTGGTCAGCAGGCCGTCCATGATGCCTTCTGGCACTTCAAAACCATCTTTGTCGATGATTGCGTCGATGGTCATCAGGTGACCCACGTTACGCACGAACAACAGCGAACGACCGTGCAGGCTCAACTCGCTGCCATCGGGTTTGGTGTAGACGCGGTCCGGGTTCATGGTGCGGGTGAACGTGGTACCGCCCTTGGCGACTTCTTCCGCCAGGTCGCCCTTCATCAGGCCGAGCCAGTTGCGGTAGATCACTACTTTGTCGTCCGCATCAACCGCGGCAACCGAGTCTTCACAGTCCATGATGGTGGTTAGCGCAGCTTCCATCAGCACGTCTTTAACACCTGCAGCATCGGTGCTACCGACCGGGCTGTTGGCGTCGATCTGGATTTCAAAGTGCAAACCATTGTGCTTGAGCAGTATGGCTATCGGTGCGTTAACGTCACCTTGGAAGCCCACCAGCTGTGCATCATCCTGCAAGCCGGTATTGCTGCCGCCTTTAAGACCGACAACCAGCTTGCCATCGGCAATCTTGTAGCTCGTCGAATCAATGTGTGAAGCCGCTGCCAATGGCGCTGCTTCGTCGAGGAAGGCGCGAGCGAAGGCGATAACCTTGTCACCGCGAACCTTGTTGTAGCCTTTGCCTTTTTCGGCGCCGCCTTCTTCACTGATAACGTCAGTACCGTAGAGCGCGTCATATAGCGAGCCCCAGCGGGCGTTGGATGCGTTCAGGGCGAAGCGTGCGTTCATCACCGGCACAACCAACTGCGGGCCGGCCAAACGGGCGATTTCTTCGTCGACGTTAGTGGTAGTGGCTTGGAAGTCAGCTGGCTCCGGGAGCAGGTAGCCGATTTCTTCAAGGAATGCTTTGTAGGCAACGGCATCATGCGCCTGACCGGCGCGAGTCTGGTGCCAGCTATCTACCTGAGCCTGGATTTCGTCGCGCTTGGCCAGCAAGGCACGGTTTTTCGGTGCGAGTTCGTTAATTACCGCTTCGGCGCCGGTCCAGAACTTGTCGCTGGAAATACCGGTACCAGGAATGGCTTCGTTGTTAACGAAGTCGAACAGCACTTTGGCGACCTGCAGGCCACCGACTTGAACGCGTTCAGTCATCACTTGCCTCACTCTGCTCAGCTTTACTTAATAGCCGCTTAGGAACCTCTGAAAAACTACTGCGCTAGATATTACTGGGGCAGCCCTTGCTGCGTTAAAAAACTGCTCAAAATGCTCATTTACAGCACGTAAAGTCGAGCGCGACCTCGGTCGCTTTTTCACATTTTTTGACTCGCTAGCGCTCGCCCTTCGGGCCAGCCTTTGGCTGCTACTCCCGTTGGTCGTTGCACCTTGTACTATCGTCGCTCGCTACCTTTTTCAGAGGTTCCTTAGGGCTTGGGACTCAGTCTTGTAGTCCAAGTCGCGGCATACTACATCAAGATCTATGGAAAATCAGTGGGGCGCGTCGTTATGCGACCCGAAATCGCTTAGCAGTCACGGCTGGAACATTGTGCATGCAAAACAAAGCGATATTGTTTCATAAAACAGATAAAACGGTACACGATTTGTTGCGCTGATCTTCTTTGCTATTTCCACCGCAGCAAAACGGCAGCCAGCCTATACTTCTGGAAGATACCGGGAACCCAAAACATGCACATTATTCAGGCGACTGCGGGTGATCTCGACCAGCTGAGCCACTTATTTGTTGATTACCTAACTTTTTATCAGGTGGATAAACCGCTCAATGCCGCTCGCGAGTTTCTGGCCGCACGGATTGAACAAGGTAACTCAACTATATTCATCTCTCGCGACGATACCGGTAACGCACAAGGCTTCGTGCAGTTATACCCACTCTACGCCTCGCTGGCCTTGGCACCGATGTGGTTGCTCAGTGATTTATATGTGAATCCGACCGTACGCCGTCAAGGCATTGGCGAAGCGTTGATGAATGCTGCGCGTGATCATGCACAGGCCAGTGGGGCGTGTGGTTTGCAGTTGGAGACCGCGAAGAATAATTACCCGGGACAAGCACTTTATCAGCGACTCGGGTATGTTCGGGATGAAGCGTTTTATACCTACTGGTTGGCTGTGCCTAGCCAGTAGTTGGAACTGCAGCGGCCTGCCTGAATGTGCTGCTTCAATCTCCTTTATAGATGTCACAACAAAGAGAGGCCTGCAATGGATCATCTGGTATTAACCGTTATTGCTCAGGATCAACCAGGGCTGGTTGAACGCGTTGCTCAATGTGTGGCTAATCATGGCGGTAACTGGCTTGAGAGCCGCATGTCACGAATGGCTGGGCAGTTTGCTGGGATACTGCGCGTGGCTGTGCCTGCTGAGTCACACTCCGAGTTGGTAACCGCGCTGCAGGGGCTGAATGCTCACGGCATTCGTGTCCTGCTGGCTGAAAGCGGTGCTGAGCCTTCGTGCAACTGGAAGCCGATCGTGCTCGATCTGGTTGGTAATGACCGTCCTGGTATTGTTCGTGACATCACCCGCTTGCTTACTGAGCTTGGCGTTAACGTTGAGAGCCTGCAAACCGAAGTGATGCCCGCACCGATGAGCAGCGAGCCGATATTTCATGCGGAGTCGATGCTCGCAGTGCCGCTGGAGCTGTCACTGGATGAGCTGAAAGCTCAGTTGGAGACGCTGGCAGATGATTTGATGGTGGAGCTCAATATCAAAACCGACCATTAATCACGCGGGTTTCAACATATCCACGGTCTGTGTGTGCAGGGCTGTGGATAACCTGAGGTTAGTTGGATCACCTGCTAGTGCCGCGTAGCTTTCCGCGATATGGTTAAAAAACCAACAGTTTCAAGCGCTTGTGCACAAAGGCCGGGGATGGTTCTGTGGATAAGTTTGGGATGACTGGCTGCAAGCTACGGCCGACTAGGCTTGCCGCTGGCTGATCATTTTTTGATCAGGTTTTGTGCGCAACTGGGCTGTAAGGGTTTGAGTGCAGGCGATTGGCCGCACCCAAAACCGATAGCGGGCTAGCGAATCTTGGCTCGACGAATGGTCAACCACGCATCGACGCTGTAAATCACCAAACCGGCCCAGATACAGATAAACGCCAGCAGCTTGCTTGAGTCGAAGTGTTCGCCAAACAAGAAGATCGCTTGCAGCAACACCAACGTGGGCGCCAGGTACTGCAGAAATCCCAGGGTGGTGTAGGGCAAATGACGTGCTGCAGCGTTAAAGCACACCAACGGCACCAAGGTGATGGGGCCTGCAACGATCAGCCAGAACGCCTCAGAGGTTGTCCAAAACTCAGGATTACTGCTCACCGCAGTTGGATTGAGCGCAATCCAGGCAATCGCCAGCGGTAACAGAATCCAGGTTTCTACCACCAACCCCGGTAGTGCTTTAACCGGTGCTTGTTTACGGATCAATCCGTAGAAACCGAATGTCAGTGCCAATACCAGCGAAACCCACGGGATGCTGCCGACTTGCCACAGTTGTTGCAGTACACCCACCGCGGCCAAACCCACAGCAATCCATTGCAGGCGGCGCAGGCGTTCGCCAAGAATGAGTAAGCCAAGCAAGACGTTGATCAATGGATTGATGTAATAACCCAGGCTGGCCTCAAGCATGCGTCCATGGTTAACCGCCCAAACGTAAACCAGCCAGTTGCTGGCGATCAATACACCGCTAAAACCCAGCACCGCAAATTGCTTGGGGTTCTCGCGCAGTTCGCGCAGCCAGCCCGGATGCTTCCAGACCAGTAATAACAGCGCACCAAAGATAGCCGACCAGACGGCGCGGTGGACGACAATTTCCAACGCAGGCACTTCGGCGATGGCTTTGAAGTACAGTGGGAACAAGCCCCAGATAATGTAGGCGCTAAGGCCCAGAATATACCCGCGCTGTGGGTTTGCGGTGGACATGGAAATCCTTACTTAGGGTGCTAACGATAGATTCCTGATTCTAGTCGTGTGCAGCGCTATTTGTCTGTGTGCTCAGGTTTTTATTGTCGGCTGCCGGAGTGATAAGCGTAAGACTTTTGTTACATCTGCACTGCACCGATACGCCGCGTCGCGCCTTTTGTTCGGCACGACGTTATGAGTTGTTCCCGCCACTTTCTGGTGACTTAAAACAGCTTGAGCGGCTCTTCATCCAGCGCTGACAATTGTTCGCGCAGCATCAGTATGTGCTCACCCCAATAACGCTCGCTGCCGAACCAAGGGAAGCTGTGCGGGAAGGCCGGGTCATCCCAGCGTCGCGCCAGCCATGCGCTGTAATGCATCAGGCGCAAGGAACGCAGGCCTTCAATCAATGGCAGCTCACGCGGATTAAAATCGTGAAACTCCTGATAACCATCCATTAATTCCGAGAGTTGGCCAAGGCGCTCGTGGCGCTCACCGGCCAGCATCATCCACAGGTCCTGCACGGCCGGGCCCATACGACAGTCGTCGAGATCAACCATGTGAAAGGTTTCATCACGGCACAGCAGGTTGCCGGGGTGACAGTCACCGTGCAGGCGAATCGCGGTGACTGGATTATTGGCGAATAGAGTGTCGAGCCGCTTGAGCAAATCACGGGCAACCGATTCGTAGGCTGGCAGCAGGCTCTTTGGAATAAAGCCACCATCGAGCAAGGTTTTTAGTGATGCGTGGCCGTAGTTCTCGACCTTTAAACTTTCACGATGGGCGAAGGGTTTGGTTGCGCCCACTGCATGTAGCCGACCGAGCAGTTGGCCGAGCCGATACAGCTGGTCGAGATTGCCCGGCTCTGGCGCCCGGCCACCGCGACGCGGAAACAAAGTGAAGCGATAGCCTGCGTGCTCGAAGAGGGTTTCGCCGTCGCGTTGCATAGGCGCAACCACGGGAACATCGCATTCAGCAAGCTCGAAGGTGAAGCTGTGTTCTTCACGAATCGCCGCGTCAGTCCAGCGATCCGGACGGTAGAATTTGGCGATGATCGGCGTCTCATCCTCAATGCCGACTTGATATACCCGATTTTCGTAGCTGTTCAGGGCTAATACCCGCGCATCGCTGAGAAAGCCGATGCTTTCGACGGCGTCGAGAACCAAGTCTTGAGTCAGTGCTGCAAAAGGATGGGACATGAAATCTCCTGCGCGCAGCAGGTCGCCGCGTTCGACCGATCATGGTAACGCAGGTTAAGAGATTTGGGCGGCTGAATCCGCGTTGCGTGGGGGAAGTGTTCAGTTGCGGACAAGCTGCGCGTTGTTGCGGTGAGCGCCACGGCGGATGACAGTGTGATCATCCGTCGTGGCGATTGCAGGTGCAGGCTATTTACCTAGCGAGTCTAGGTGCCGATGATGCCGCCATCTTCACGGGTAATAACCATGACCGACGAGCGCGGTTTACCGTTGGGCAGGTGCTCAGGGAAGGACGAGCCGCCATTTTCGCCCGGATGTTGAATGCCTACAAACATCGTGCGTTGATCCGGCGCGAAGGCGATGCCAGTCACTTCACAGCCCACGGGGCCGACCATAAAGCGACGGATCTCGCCGGTGTCCGGGTCGGCGCAGAGCATCTGGTTATTGCCCATGCCCGCATAGTCACCAGCATTGCTGCTGTCGCCGTCAGTCTGAATCCAGAGACGGCCAGCGTCATCAAAGCTCAGGCCATCCGGGCTGTTGAACATGTTTTGCGGGGTGATGTTTGTTGAGCCAGCGGTAGGTTGGCCGGCGTGCACCACAGGATTACCTGCGACTACAAACAGATCCCAGGTAAAGGCGGTCGAGGCGTGATCGTCATTGGCTTCGCGCCAGCGCAGAATCTGCCCGTAAATGTTGTTCTCACGAGGGTTTGGACCATTCACCGGTTGGTCGGCTTGACCCCGTTTAATGTTGTTGGTCAGGGTGCAATAAACCTGGCCATCTTTAGGACTGACCACCAGCCATTCTGGGCGATCCATTCGAGTTGCAGCCACTGTGCTGGCTGCCAGGCGCGCGTGGATAAGCACCTCGGCTTGGCTGTTGAAGCCATTGCTGGCATCCAGCCCGTTTTTACCAAAGGTCAACTCAACCCAGCGACCATGACCTTTAGGCAGGTTTGGGTTTTTGTCTCCCGCATCGAAGCGCGCAACATAGAGCGTGCCTTGATCAAGGATGTGCTGGTTGTGCTTGACGGCATCCCGACCCTTGCCGCGTTTGATTTTATCCTTGCTGATGAACTTGTAGATGAACTCGCCGCGCTCATCGTCGCCCATGTACACCACCGCGCGACCGTCTTTGGTCTCGGTAAATGCCGCATTCTCGTGCTTGAAGCGGCCCAGCGCAGTGCGTTTGATCGGAGTGGATTGTGGGTCGAATGGATCAATCTCGACGATCCATCCGTGGCGGTTGAACTCGTTGGGGTTCTTGGCCATGTCAAAGCGGGGGGTGTGCAGGTGCCAGTCGTTGCCGTCGCCGGTGATGGAGGCGCCGTAACGCAATTGAGCCTCATCGAACTGTTGCGCCGGGTCAGTGCTGCCGAAGCAATCGTCGAAATTTTCTTCGCAGGTCAGGTAAGTGCCCCAAGGCGTTTTACCGTTGGCGCAGTTCTGGAAGGTGCCGAGAACATGTTTGCCTGTGCGGTCATCTGCGGTTTTCAGCAAGTCGTGGCCTGCAGCTGGTCCACTTACGCTGATTGGCGTGTTGCCGTGAATACGGCGGTTGTATTTTGAACCCTGCACAAATTGCCACTTGCCAGATATTTTTTGCACTTCGATTACCGATAAACCTTCACTGGCCAGCGCCTTGTGAACTTCCTCGGAGGATTTCGGCAAGCCGCCGTGTTCGAGCAAATAGCGGTAGTTGGTGTATTCGTTGTTGATTGCCATCAGCGCGCGGTTTTCATCGTCGGCGAAAGGGAAGAAACTCATGCCGTCGTTGTTGTCACCGAACTGTACTTCGTGAGCGGCCGCTGAATCTTTGCTGGTTGGATCGAATGCCGGGCCGTTAGCTAATAAAGGCTGGCCCCAACTGATCAGCACCGATGATTTGTATCCGGCCGGCAGAGTGATCGTGTCTGCGGTCGAGATTGCAATGCTGTCAAAGCCGAGCAGGGTGCTGTTTGCACTGCCGACGCTGGCGGCTAGCACGCTGCGGCTGAGCAGGTTGCCGCCCAGGAACATGGCGGCGCCGCACAAGGCACCCGCGCTGATAAAACGGCGGCGGCTGATGCCGCTCATTTGTTCTAGATCGGTTAATTGGTTGTCTTCTAAACGCTTCATCACAGTAAGGCTCCGTGCCAAGAATGGCTGTACCTTAATCAGCGACTATGACGAAATTGTTGCAAGCAGGGTGATTGCCTTAAATTGGTGTACCAAGCAGAACTTGAGTTGGTGAACACTGCACACGCACAGCGCTGCCAATCGCCAATTGCAACTCCTCGAGCTGTGTCGGCTGGGCCAGTGCGCATAAAGTTTGACCGCTTGGCAGAGTGATTTTGACTTCAGTCGGGCTGTCCGGCGCGCTCAGCAGTTCTTCTATCCGACCCTGCATGCAGTTATATCCGGGCGTTTCGGGCTGTTGCAGCGATTGCAGTTCCAGCCAGCCCGCCTTGATTAAAGCAATCACCTGGCTACCGACTGCCAGCTCAAGGGTTTGTGTGCTGTCGTGGGTGATCTGCGCCGTCAAATATTGGCCGCCTGCCAGTTCGAGGCGTATCTCGTCGTTGCGGCCCTGGCTGTCGATTGCCACGACCTGACCATGCAACTGGTTGCGTGCGCTGGTGCGCATCATCAGGCGGCTTAGTAAGTCCAGATCACCGATATCTTCAGCGGCTTCCAGCACCTGAGCTTGCAGTGCTTGTAAGCGTTGGTACAGGCGTAGAACGCGTTCGCCCTCAAGCGATAACCGTGCGCCGCCGCCGCCCTTACCGCCAACGCTGCGTTCAACCAATGGCTTTTGCGCCAGATTGTTCAGTTCATCAATCGCATCCCAAGCTGACTTGTAGCTGAGACCAGCGCTTTTGGCGGCGCGGGTGATCGAGCCTTGCTCAGAAATATGCTGGAGCAGGGCGATGCGCTGCGGGCGGCGAGCAATGTATTGGGCGAGCACGGAGGTCAGCGACATAGGGGGTTGACGTGTGAGAAGAAGGTTTCAACGGTGGCTATTTGCTCAATACAAGTCAAGCAGGGTTCCGGGTTTTGGGGTACGCGCCAAGCAATAAATCTCAACCCGCGCTGCACCTGCCTTTAATAACAGCCGACTCAAAATTTGCGCCGTGGCACCGGTGGTCAATACGTCATCCACCAGCGCGAGGTGCAGTCCTTGAACCTGCGTTTCTGGCGCGACTAAAAATGCTTTGCGCAGATTCTTTTTACGGGTGGCGGCGTCCAATCCTTGCTGTGCTGGTGCCTCGATGATGCGGGTTAACCCGTGGTTTAACACAGGAATGTGCAGGTGATTGCTTAAACTTGCGGCAAGCATTTGTGCCTGGTTAAAACCGCGTTGACGCTGACGCTGCGGGGTCAACGGAACAGGCAAAAGCAAGTCGGGACGGGCCAAGCCATCATCAAAGTTGTGCTGCACATAATCGCCCAGCAAGTCGCCGAGCAATCGTCCCAATGGCCACTGAGCGTGGTGTTTGAAACGGTTGATCATACTGTCGATCGGAAAGCTATAACTCCAGGGTGCGACAACTTTGTCGAACACCGGCGGATGTTTTTGGCACTCGCCACAAATCAACCCAGCGCCGTGCATGGGCAATGCACAGACACTGCAATGCTCGCGCAACCACGGCAGCTCGCTCTCGCAATCGGTGCAGATCGGCAGACGCTTGCTTTCAGTGGTTTCATCACAGAGCAAACACTTCAAGCAGGGTTGAAGAGCTTCGAGCTGATGTTTCAACCTTTGCCAAATAGCCAAAACACTCTTCCTTGAGATTGATATGGTCTGGTTAATATTTGATCAGTTGTCAACCTGTGTCTTGCGTCGGGTTGACAGCGTCGAAACACAACTTATGATGCCTTAAGCCTGATTCGCGGCGCTTGGCCCGCAACCCTGACAACAGACGCAGTTGAGCGTCGAAGGAACTCTTCATGAATGCCACCGCATCCATCGCAACTCGCCACGACTGGTCGCTAGCCGAAGTTAAGGCACTGTTCGAGCAGCCGTTCAACGACTTGCTGTTCAATGCGCAGACTGTGCACCGCGCGCATTTCGATCAAAATCGGGTGCAGGTCTCTACGTTGTTGTCGATCAAAACCGGCGCCTGCCCGGAAGATTGCAAATATTGCCCACAGTCCGGCCACTACAACACCGGGCTTGAGAAAGAGAAACTGCTGGAAGTTCAGAAAGTCCTGCAAGCGGCCGCTGATGCCAAAGCCATCGGCTCAACCCGCTTCTGCATGGGCGCGGCGTGGAAGCATCCATCAGCCAAAGACATGCCCTACGTGCTGGAAATGGTCAAAGGCGTGAAAGCGCTGGGCCTGGAAACCTGCATGACTCTGGGCAAGCTCGACAAAGATCAAACGGCATCGCTGGCCGAGGCCGGGCTGGATTACTACAACCACAACCTCGATACCTCGCCAGAGTTCTACGGCAATATCATCACTACCCGCACTTATGCTGACCGTTTAGAGACGCTGTCGCATGTGCGTGATGCCGGGATGAAAATTTGTTCGGGCGGCATTCTGGGGCTGGGCGAGTCGTTGGACGATCGCGCAGGGTTATTGATCCAGCTGGCAAATTTGCCGGAGCATCCTGAGTCAGTGCCCATCAACATGCTGGTCAAGGTTAAAGGCACGCCGCTGGAGAATGAAAAGGACGTCGATCCGTTCGACTTTATCCGCACCCTCGCCGTTGCACGGATCATGATGCCTAAATCCCACGTGCGCTTGTCGGCAGGGCGTGAGGCGATGAATGATCAAATGCAAGCACTGGCCTTCTTTGCGGGTGCCAACTCGATTTTCTATGGCGAGAAATTGCTGACCACAATCAATCCGCAAGCGAACAAAGACATGGAGTTGTTTGCGCGTTTGGGCATCAAGCCAGAAGAGCGCGAAGAGCACGCCGATGAAGTGCATCAAGCCGCCATCGAGCAAGCACTGGTCGAACAGAAAAGCAGTGAGCAGTTTTACAACGCTGCGGTTTGATTTGTTCTCTGGCAGCCGCTGGCTGTCATCTTGATCAGCACCCTGAAGTTTGGCTGTGTGTCAGGCTTCAGCGGCTGCGCAACGGGTGATTTCCATGTCTTTTGATCTCGCGAGTCGTTTGGCTGAGCGCCGCGCTGCACAGCTATATCGTCAGCGCCCTCTGCTTGAGTCGCCGCAAGGCCCGCAGGTTGTGGTGGACGGTCGCGAGCTGCTTGCATTCTGTTCCAATGATTACTTGGGTTTGGCTAATCATCCGCAGGTGATTGAAGCCTGGCAGGCTGGCGCTTCCCGTTGGGGCGTCGGCGGCGGAGCTTCGCATTTGGTTATCGGTCACAGCACGCCGCATCATCAGTTGGAAGAGGCGCTTGCCGAGTTCACCGGGCGCCCGCGTGCACTGCTGTTCAGCACTGGTTACATGGCTAACCTCGGTGCGGTGACCGCTTTGGTCGGGCCGGGCGATACGGTGCTCGAAGACCGCCTCAACCATGCCTCTCTGCTCGATGCCGGTTTGCTGAGTAATGCACGATTCTCGCGGTATCTGCATAACGATACCGGCAGCCTCGCCAGCCGCTTGAGCAAAGCCGTGGGTAATACCTTGGTGGTGACCGATGGCGTGTTCAGCATGGATGGCGATCAGGCAGATTTGCCAGCCTTGTGCGCCGAGGCGAAATCACACAACGCCTGGGTCATGGTTGATGATGCTCACGGTTTTGGCCCGTTGGGGGCAACCGGTGGCGGTATTGTCGAGCAGCAAGGTCTGGGCATTGATGATGTGCAGGTGTTGGTCGGCACGCTAGGCAAGGCTTTCGGCACGTCCGGGGCGTTTGTGGCCGGCAGCGAAGAGTTGATTGAGGCGCTGGTGCAATTCGCTCGTCCCTACATCTACACCACCAGCCAGCCGCCTGCGCTGGCCTGCGCCACCCTGAAAAGTCTTGAGCTGTTGCGCAGCGAGCATTGGCGCCGGGAGCATCTCAATGCGCTGATCAAGCAATTCCGTGAAGGCGCACAAGCCCTTGGCTTGCAGTTGATGGACAGCTCAACACCGATTCAGCCTATCGTTATTGGTGACAGTGGCCGCGCCATGCGCGTGTCCCTGATGTTGCGTGAGCGCGGCATTCTGGTTACTGCGATACGCCCGCCAACGGTGCCTGCCGGTAGCGCCCGCTTGCGGGTTACCTTGTCGGCGGCGCATAGCACCGCTCAGGTGGATTTATTACTTGCTGCGCTGGCCGAGTGTGGCGCGGGTGAGGAGCAACTAAATGCGTAATCGCTTGGTGTTATTACCGGGTTGGGGTCTAGGTACTGCGCCGCTTGAACCGCTGGCAGAAGCATTGCGTGGGCTTGATCCGCATTTGCATGTGCAGGTTGAGCCGCTGCCTTTATTGGTCAGCAGCGAACTTGATGAATGGCTGGATGAACTCGACGCCAATTTGCCAGAAGATGCATGGCTCGCTGGTTGGTCGCTGGGTGGCATGCTGGCAGCTGAGTTGGCGGCTCGACGTGCCGAAAAATGTCCAGGGTTGGTTACCCTGGCCAGCAATGCGAGTTTTGTCGCCAGCACTGACTGGCCCCATGCAATGGCCGAAGAGGCTTTTGATCTGTTTCGCCAGGGCTGCGCCCAGAATCCAACGATAACCCTTAAACGCTTTGCCTCTTTGTGCGCGCAAGGTGCCGCCGATCAACGTGGCATGGCGCGCTTGATGTTGGGCGGTGCTCCACATGAAAGCGGGGAGCTGCTGCTCGCCAGCCTGGATTTGCTTGCCAGTCTGGACACTCGTGAAGCATTGCAGGGTTTTGTAGGCCCGCAATTGCATCTGTATGCCGGTCAGGACTCATTGGTTCCCGCTGAGGTGGCTGGAGATATCTTGGCGCTGTTGGGTGATGTTGAAGTGGGCTTGATTGATCAAGCCAGCCACGCGTTTTCACTTGAATACCCGCACGAGCTTGCCGCCGCGATTCAAGGGTTTTTGCACGAGGCAGGCGATGATTGATTTGGCTGATGAACCGCATTCGAGCTTGCCGGACAAACGTCAGGTGGCCGCATCGTTTTCCCGTGCCGCGGCCAGTTATGACAGTGTCGCCGCGTTGCAGCGTGCTGTTGGCAACCAGCTATTACAGCGACTGCCAGCAAACGTTTCACCTCAGCGCTGGCTCGATCTGGGTAGCGGTACAGGTTACTTCAGCCGAGCATTAGCCAGTCGCTTTGGTGATGCACAAGGTATTGCTCTGGATATCGCCGAAGGTATGTTGCAGCACGCCCGTCCGCTGGGAGGCGCCGAGCAGTTTATTGCCGGTGATGCTGAGCGTTTGCCATTGCGGGCTGAATCTTGTGAGCTGATTTTTTCCAGCCTTGCCCTGCAATGGTGTGAATCCTTTGGTTCGGTATTGGCCGAGGCTCAGCGAGTACTGCGTCCGGGCGGGATGCTGGCGTTCAGCAGCTTGTGTGTCGGTACCTTGCAAGAGTTGCGCGAGAGTTGGCGGGTGGTGGATGGTTTTGTTCACGTTAACCGTTTCCGCCACTTTGAAGATTATCAAGCGCTGTGCGCCGCCAGTGGCTTAGATGTGGTGGCACTGGATACCCAGCCAGAAGTTTTGTATTACCCCGACTTGCGCAGCCTGACACATGAACTGAAAGCCCTTGGTGCGCACAATCTAAATTCAGGCAGGCCAAGCGGTTTGACCGGGCGAGCACGCATGCTTGCGCTGGTTGAAGCCTATGAGCGTGAGCGCCAAGTGCAGGGGCTGCCTGCAACCTATCAAGTTGTATACGGTGTTTTGCAGAAAAGGATGAACCCATGAGCAACGCTTTCTTCATCACGGGTACTGATACCGAGATCGGTAAGACCACCATTGCTGCTGGCCTGCTTTATGCGGCGAGAGAAGCGGGAATGTCGACTGCTGCGGCAAAGCCGGTTGCATCGGGTTGCGCGAAAAGTGCAGAGGGGCTGCGCAATGAAGATGCGCTGGCGCTACTTGAGCAGTGCTCAGTCGCGCTGACGTATGAAGAGGTCAACCCGCTGGCGTTTGCGCCCGCGATAGCACCGCACTTGGCTGCACGTGAGGCAGGCGTGGTGCTGAATGTAGAGAGGCTGCAGGAAGCTGTGCAGGGCGTGCTGGATAAAACCGCTGATTTCACGGTGGTTGAAGGCGCAGGCGGCTGGCGCGTCCCACTGTCGGGCCAGGCGTCGATTTCTGATCTGGTGGTGAATTTGAAACTGCCGGTAATAATGGTGGTTGGCGTGCGCCTGGGCTGTATCAACCATGCGGTTCTCACTGCGGAAGCAATTGCCGCAGATGGCTTGGAGCTGGTCGGTTGGGTGGCCAACGTCGTTGATCCAAAGACCTCGCGTCTGGAGGAGAACCTGGCCACTCTGGCTGAGCGCTTGCCTGCGCCATGCCTTGGCTATGTGCCGCGATTGAAGTCAGCAACCGCAGCTGCGGTTGCTGCTTGTCTGGATATCAGTTTGCTGGGCATTGATGTTTGATTGCGGTGATATGGCAAAAAGCTATTATCGAATTGCAGGCATTTCTGTTTTAATACAGGCCTTGTGCAACCCTGAACTGGAGCGAAATAGATGAATGCCATATCGGGCAGCGCCTTTAACGCCGGTCTCGCGACAATCCAGTCGGGGCAGCAACGTGTCGATCAAGCCGCTCAAGGCATTGCCAGTGGCGCGGTAACTCAGCCAGCCCGTACAGAGCAACAAGCTGAGGCGGCAAATGCCACACAAGCTGGGATGCCTGAAATCACCAGCAACCTGATTGAGTTGCGCCTTGGCCAGTATCAAGCCCAGGCCGGTGCGCGCGTACTCGAGACCGCAGACGCTGTACTTGGCACGTTGATCGATACCCGCGCCTGACCCCCGTCATCACTCCTCAGCTTCACTGCTAAACCCCAATTACTCCAAATTCTGCATCGCTGCAGCGCAATGTCTTTTGCGTTGTCTCCCAGCTATTGCCTGCAATATTTATGCGTCTTACTACTGCTCTGTAGCGCTATTTATTGAAGGATAAAGGCCGTGTGGACCGGTTAGCTGGCGCCTTTGCCGCTGGGTATGATTTAGACCGGCGGTATAGCGCCGTCTGATTTCAAGGTGTTTCCGCTGATCACTAATAATTGAGGAATGGCTCAAGCATCAGGCTTTGAGCGGATGGCAAAGCTGCTCATACCGTTTGTCGAGGGTTCAAAGCACGCTTGACAATGAGTAGGCGTAAACGTATGTTTCAAACACCTGTTTGATTGTTGTCTTGCGGCAACCTTCAAACATTCGGGATTTACCCGATTCAAACAACTATTCGGTCACCCATACCGACCACCGCAGAGGTTATTAGCTATGCCTGATTACAAGGCCCCCTTGCGTGATATTCGTTTCGTACGTGACGAACTGCTCGGCTACGAAGCGCATTATCAGAGCCTGCCTGGCTGCGAAGATGCAACGCCAGACATGGTCAGTGCCATTCTTGAAGAAGGCGCCAAGTTTTGTGAGCAGGTGCTGTCTCCGTTGAACCGTGTGGGTGACATCGAAGGCTGCACCTGGAGCGAAGACGGCGTTAAGACGCCGACTGGCTTTAAAGAAGCCTACAAGCAGTACGTCGAAGGCGGCTGGCCAAGCCTGTCTCACGACGTCGACCACGGCGGTCAAGGCCTGCCTGAGTCGCTGGGTCTTGCCATCAGTGAAATGATCGGCACCTCCAACTGGTCGTGGGGCATGTACCCAGGTTTGTCGCACGGCGCGATGAACACCATCTCTGAGCACGGCACAGAAGAGCAACAGCACACTTACCTGACCAAGCTGGTTACGGGTGAGTGGACTGGCACCATGTGTTTGACCGAACCACATTGTGGTACTGACCTTGGCATGCTGCGCACCAAGGCTGAGCCACAGGCTGACGGTTCTTACAAAGTTTCCGGCACCAAGATTTTCATCTCGGCTGGTGAACACGACATGGCCGATAACATCGTCCACATCGTGCTTGCACGTCTTCCAGATGCCCCAGCAGGGACTAAAGGTATTTCGCTGTTCATCGTGCCTAAGTTCATGCCGAACGCTGACGGCGGCATCGGTGAGCGCAACGCAGTGAGCTGTGGCTCGCTGGAGCACAAGATGGGCATCCACGGTAACGCGACCTGTGTGATGAACTTCGATGGCGCTACCGGTTACCTGATCGGCCCAGCCAATAAAGGCCTGAACTGCATGTTCACCTTTATGAACACTGCGCGTCTGGGCACTGCTCTGCAGGGCTTAGCTCACGCTGAAGCAGGTTTCCAGGGCGGTCTTAAGTACGCTCGTGAACGCTTGCAGATGCGCGCACTGACTGGCCCGAAAGCACCGGACAAAGCGGCTGACCCGATCATCGTTCACCCTGACGTACGTCGCATGTTGTTGACCATGAAAGCGTTCGCTGAAGGCAATCGCGCAATGGTTTACTTCACTGCCAAGCAGGTCGATATCGTCAAATACAGCCAGGACGCTGAAGAGAAGAAGCAAGCCGACGCACTGCTGGCCTTCCTGACGCCGATTGCCAAAGCATTTATGACCGAAGTTGGCTTCGAAGCGGCTAACCACGGCGTGCAGATTTACGGTGGCCACGGCTTTATCGCCGAGTGGGGCATGGAGCAGAACGTTCGCGACAGCCGTATTTCGATGTTGTACGAAGGCACCACCGGTATTCAGGCGCTCGATCTGCTGGGTCGTAAAATCCTGATGACTCAGGGCGAAGCACTCAAAGGCTTCACCAAGATCGTGCACAAGTTCTGCCAGGCTAACGAAGGCAACGAAGCAATTTCTGAGTTCGTTGCGCCGCTGGCCAAGCTGAACAAAGAGTGGGCTGATGTGACCATGAAGGTCGGCATGGCTGCGATGAAAGATCGTGAAGAAGTTGGCGCGGCATCGGTTGATTATCTGATGTACAGCGGTTACGCCTGCCTGGCTTACTTCTGGGCTGATATCGCTCGTCTGGCAGCTGAGAAGCTGGCCGCTGGCACCAGCGAAGAAGCTTTCTACAAGGCCAAGTTGCAGACTGCGCGCTTCTACTTCGCACGTATTCTGCCGCGTACTCGCACTCACGTAGAAACAATGCTGTCGGGCGCTAACAACCTGATGGATATGGATGAAGAGAACTTTGCCCTGGGTTACTAAGTAGCCCGGACGCTAGCGTTCGACATTCATAGCGCCGCTTGAGTCTTTGGATTCTCCGGCGTGGTCACCAAAACACCCTGCGCGGGCTTCGCCTTCGCAGGGTGTTTTGTTTTTGTGGATCATCAGCGGATTGGGCGTGCGAAAGCTTAATTGCGAGGCGCGCAGTATTCGAGGCAGGAAGCTTTTTTAGCTGGCGCTGCGGCCGAGCTGTGAAGGTGCGCAGGAATGGGGCAGGGGCTACATCTACTCGCGTAGTTATGCAGATTCTCGTTTAACCAAATCATACTGCTCGTGGCCATCATCCCAACCCGCTTCCCAGGCCGCACTGAGTACTTCAGCTGTTTGCTTGAGCGGGGCCTTGGGTTGCCCGGTTAGACCAACCATATAGCCTTGTTGGTAGGCCTTGTTGAGATTTTCAAGGCTCCAATCCTGATGTTGTTCGGTCTGCGAGTCTGCCGCCATGAGAATTGCTCAATTAATTCGACTAGTGCCTATGCTAGCTGGGTTGAGCACCTATGACTGAGCCGCTGGTCTCGCCTTTTACTCCGCTGGTTGTTTTTGTGACGTGGGCCTCCATCTGCTGGCAGCTCTGTTTGCGCAGCAGATGACCTAGTTAATTGCTCAGCTTGATAGTGGCTGGTCGTGACCAAGAATGCTGGCTTGGTAGGCGGAGACAAACGTATCGAAGTCGCCTTGTTGATGACTTTCAATCTCTGCCTGCTCACGCAAAGACTCTGCGCTTGCCTGCTCAAGAGCTGCATTTTGCTCAGCACTTAATGGCTGGCTCTTGAAGTAGTCGGCGTGCAGCTTGCTTTGGCGCAGTGAGAACTGGGCAAAGCTTTCGCCTTGTTGCAGTTGCTCCAGCACTTGCGCGGATGGCGTCAGGCTGACATCGGCAACTTTTTCACGTTGAGCTTGCAGGGCTTGGCTGTGCTCAACACCGCCATTGCTGCGGTCGAGCAGGTCGGCCATTTGCTGGATTTCGTCTAGCAGTTCATCGGCCCAGGTCTTGAGTTCGACTTGCTTGTCTGCGCGCTGCAAATGCAGGCCAGGACGGCGACCTTCCTTGACCACTTTAAGGAAGTTTTCAGTGCAGGCCATGCATTCGTCACTTTCAAGTGCCGGGCTTTCCTGTAGCGCGCAGTAAAGCAAAAACGCATCGAGGAACTGTGCTTGCTTAAGGTCGATACCCATCGGTAAGAACGGGTTGATATCCAGGCAGCGTACTTCGATGTACTGCACGCCACGGGCAACCAGTGCCTGAATGGGCCGCTCGCCGCTGTAGGTCACACGCTTAGGGCGAATGCTTGAGTAGTACTCGTTTTCAATCTGCAGAATGTTGGTGTTGAGCTGCAGCCAGTCGCCATTGGCGCTGCGGGTGCCGATTTCAACGTAGGGCAGATAAGGTGTGCCAACCGCTTGGCGCAGGCTGTCAGTGTAGCTGGCAAGGTCGTTGTAGCAGGGGGTTAGCTCTGCTTGGGCGTTGCTTTGATAGCCCAGGTCGCTCATGCGTAAGCTGGTTGCGTAAGGCAGATACAGGGTGTCGGCATCGAGTTGCTGGAGCTTGTGTGCGCTGCCCCGCATAAAGCCAATGTCCAGCGCCGGAGAGGCGCCGAACAGATACATCAATAGCCAGCTGTAGCGGCGGAAATTGCGGATCATCGCGATGTAGCTGACTGACTGATAATCGCGCGCGCAGCGGTTGTTGGGGTCGAGGCTTTGCAGCAGCGGCCAAAGTTGATCCGGCAAGGAGAAGTTGTAGTGAATGCCGGCAATGCATTGCATGGTCTTGCCGTAGCGCAGGGCGAGGCCCTGACGATAAACATACTTAAGCTTGCCGATATGCGAGTCGCCATATTGAGCGATTGGGATGACATCCTCCGCCGGTAATGCGCAGGGCATTGACGGGCTCCACAGGTACTCGTCTTCCAGCTTGCTATAGGTGTAGCGATGAGTTTGTTCCAGGTTCGCTAAGGTGCTTGCCGGATTTGCTTCTGCCGGGGTGATGAACTCCAGCAGCGCTTCGGAATAATCGGTGGTGATCTGCGGGTGCGTCAACGCAGAGCCCAGCGCTTTGGGGTGTGGCGTCAGTGCCAGCTGACCGTCGCTATCAACCCGCAGGCATTCGCGTTCGATGCCATGCAGGCACTGAGTGAGCAGCGAGAGGTGGTTTGGCTCGCCAAGCAGTGCCACGCGGCGGGATAACAAATTGCTCAAAGTCGAATTCCTTCACCCATCAGTCGAGCCAATATGGGGGCACACTGAACAGTCTGCAAGGGGGTGTCAGCAATTTGCCTGACCACAGCCGAGCGTTAAATTAAATGGCTGGTGGTTGTCGCAGTGACACAACAACGCGTGACTGCGACAAGTGCCAGCTAGGCTGTTTATACAGCAGCATAGCCCACAGCCATTACACGCGAGCGAAGGTGCCTTGTGCTGTAGCGACTAATTTGTCGCCTTGATGCACCTGCGCTTCCACTACTAAAGTGCGGCGGCCAGCATGCAGCACCTTAGCCACACAAATCACCGAACCTTGGTCGATTGCGCGTATGTAATTGACCTTGCATTCAAGCGTGACGCTGCCCTGATCGAAGCCGTGGGCGCTGGAGCAAGCCAGTCCCATGGCGATATCAATCAGTGAAAACAACGCACCGCCATGCAGCTTTTTGTGCCGGTTGCGCAGTGGGTCGGTGAGGTTGAGGCGTACCCGAGCCTCACCATCGGCCACGCTCAGCGGTTCCACGCCGAGCAATTGGCTGAATGCGCTAGAGGTTAATTCCTCCGGCAGGTCGGTCATTTTTTCTTCAACTGTTTAGCGTTGGCGAACAGCGATGCCATTGCATTGTTGACGGGTGCTGGTTTGTTTTCCGGGCGCGGGGCTGGCGTGTTGCTGCGCGAATTATTGCCGCGATTACCACCGCCACGTGGGCCTTCGACCTTCTCGCCCGGGGTATCGCTCATGCGCATGCTCAGGGCAATCCGGTTGCGCGGGATGTCGACTTCCATGACTTTGACCTTAACCACTTCACCGGCCTTGACCGCCTCGTGCGGGTCCTTGATGAATTTCTCTGAAAGCGCAGAGATATGCACCAAACCATCCTGATGCACGCCGATATCGACAAACGCACCGAAGTTGGTGACGTTGGTCACCACGCCTTCAAGAATCATCCCCAACTGCAAGTCCTTGAGGGTTTCAACACCTTCCTGGAATTCTGCTGTCTTGAACTCTGGACGTGGGTCGCGGCCCGGTTTTTCCAGTTCCTGAAGAATGTCGCCAATGGTGACGAGGCCGAAGGTTTCGTCGGTGTACTGTTTAGGGTCAAGGCGCTTGAGGAAGCTGCTGTCACCAATCAGCGAGCGAATATCGCGGTTGGTGTCTTTGGCGATACGTTGCACCAATGGATAGGTTTCCGGGTGAACGGCTGAGGCATCCAGCGGGTTGTCGCCATTCATGATGCGCAAGAAGCCTGCTGCTTGTTCGAAGGTCTTGTCGCCCAGACGCGGCACTTTCTTCAGGTCATCACGGGATTTGAATGCGCCGTTGGCATCGCGGTGGGCAACGATATTCTGCGCCAAGGTGCTGTTGAGGCCCGAGATACGAGCGAGCAGGGCGCTGGATGCGGTGTTCACATCTACGCCGACGGCGTTCACACAGTCTTCGACTACGGCATCCAGACCACGGGCCAGTTTCAGCTGGGACACGTCATGCTGGTATTGACCAACGCCAATTGATTTCGGATCTATTTTCACCAGCTCAGCCAGTGGGTCTTGCAGGCGTCGGGCAATGGATACCGCGCCACGAATCGTCACGTCGAGATCAGGAAACTCTTTGGCCGCCAATTCAGATGCCGAGTAGACCGAGGCGCCTGCTTCCGAGACCATGACTTTGGTGGCTTTAAGTGCTGGATATTTTTTGATCAGCTCAATCGCCAGCTTGTCGCTTTCACGGCTCGCGGTGCCATTGCCAATCGCAATCAGGTCTACCGAGTGTTTGGCGCACATCGCCGCCAGCACCGAGATGGTCTGATCCCACTGGTTCTTCGGCGCATGTGGATAAACCGTAGCACTGTCGAGCAGTTTACCGGTGGCATCGACCACCGCGATTTTGCAGCCGGTGCGCAAGCCAGGGTCGAGGCCCAAGGTTGCCCGCGGGCCAGCCGGGGCGGCGAGCAGCAAATCATTGAGGTTACGGGCGAATACTGAAATAGCTTCGTTTTCGGCGTTTTCACGCAGGTCGCCGAGCAGGTCGGTTTCAAGGTGAGTATAGAGCTTGACCTTCCAGGTCCAGCGCACTACTTCAGCCAGCCACTTATCGGCTGGACGCCCTTGATTGCTGATGCCGAAGCGCTCGGCAATCATGCCCTCACACGGATGCATGGTGCCCGGCAACTCGTCGCCGACTTTCAGGCTCGAACTGAGGATGCCCTCGTTGCGGCCACGGAAAATTGCCAATGCCCGGTGTGAAGGCATGTTTTTGAGCTTTTCATCGTGCTCAAAGTAGTCGCGGAACTTCGCACCTTCAGTTTCTTTGCCCGCAACCAGGCGTGCGCTGATGGTCGCGTTGTCGCTCATGAAGCTGCGCAGGCTGGTCAGCAAGGTGGCGTCTTCAGCGAAGCGCTCCATGAGAATGTATTTGGCGCCTTCGAGCACTGCTTTGCTGTCGGCGAAGCCTTTTTCCGCATCGATAAACCGAGTCGCTTCGGTTTCAGGTGTCAGGCTCGGGTCGTTAAACAGCGCATCGGCCAACTCGCCGATACCTGCTTCCAAGGCAATCTGGCCCTTGGTGCGGCGCTTTTGTTTGTACGGCAGGTACAAATCTTCGAGGCGTGTTTTGGTGTCGGCAAGACTGATTTCGCGTTGCAACTCGGGGGTTAGCTTGCCTTGTTCTTCGATGCTGGCAAGAATGCTGGCGCGGCGATCATCCAACTCACGCAGGTAGCGCAGGCGCTCTTCCAGATTACGCAGCTGAGTGTCATCCAGACTGCCGGTGACCTCTTTACGGTAGCGAGAGATGAACGGTACGGTCGAGCCTTCATCGAGCAGCGCTACGGCGGCGGCAACCTGTTGTGGGCGTACGCCCAGTTCTTCGGCGATGCGGTTGTTGATGCTATCCATATATAAAAAACTACCCACACTGGATCGAAAAACCAGCCTCGCAAACAATTGGGCATCTGAAAAACACTGCTCTACAGGCCGGGTTTGCGGCCTGATCTTTTCAAATGTACCTTGCGGACTAGACACTAAAGCGGCGCATTATAAACACCGTAAAGGCGTGAGCTGGGACCGTTCGGGGAAAAATCTGCTAACAATGGCTCCAAGCAGGCAACCTGGCATCTGGGCAATAATGCTTGTATTGGAGACTATTCAGCGTTTATGACGACGGTAAATAACGACTTGGCTCGTTAATATATGGGTTATAAATGGCTAGAACAGGTTCTCAGTCTAGGAGTTATACATGAGCGGCACTGCACCTGTGGTTGAAGGCGAAAAAATTCTGATTGTCGATGACGATGCCCGTCTTCGACGCTTGCTTGAGCGTTTCTTTGAAGAGCAAGGCTACCGTGTACGCGCGGTTGAAAACGTCGAGCAAATGGACCGGGTTTTAGCGCGCGAGCTATTCAGCTTGCTAGTGCTTGATCTGATGCTGCCAGGTGAAGACGGCCTTTCAGCGTGCCGTCGTTTGCGCGAATCGAACAATCAAATGCCAATCATCATGCTCACCGCCAAAGGTGACGAAGCCAGCCGTATTCAAGGTTTGGAGTTGGGCGCGGATGATTATCTGGCCAAACCCTTCAACCCACGGGAATTGCTCGCGCGGGTTAAAGCCGTGCTGCGTCGCCAGGCGCCAATCGTACCGGGCGCGCCGGGTAGCGAAGAGGCCAGCGTAACCTTTGGCGATTACGAGTTGTCATTGGCGACTCGTGAGCTGAAGAAGGGCGAAGAAGTGCACATGCTGACCACGGGTGAATTTGCCGTGCTCAAGGCATTGGTACAGCACGCCCGTGAGCCATTGACTCGCGACAAGCTGATGAATCTGGCGCGTGGTCGTGAATGGGATGCGCTTGAGCGTTCGATCGACGTACAGATCTCGCGTCTGCGCCGCTTGATCGAACCAGACCCATCCAAGCCACGCTATATCCAGACTGTCTGGGGCGTTGGTTATGTGTTCGTACCGGACGGCAACAAATCCTGATCGGTTTCTGCCCCGTATCAACTGGGGCGCATAGACACCGCATAAAGGCTGGGCGCTTCGGCGCCCAGTTGTTTTTCACCTGGCTTGAAAGTGACTGATGAAAGCACCGCTGTGGTTCCCACAAAGTTTCTTCGCACGCACCTTGTGGCTGGTGTTGATCGTCGTACTGTTCTCCAAAGCCTTGACCCTGGTTTATCTGTTGATGAACGAGGATATGCTGGTCGACCGCCAATACAGCCATGGTGCTGCGCTGACGTTGCGCGCCTATTGGGCTGCTGATCCGGAAGACCGTGATCGCATCGCGCAAGCCGCCGACCTCAAGCAAGTTCCGCGTAAAGTGGTGCCGGCCAGCGAACAACATTGGCCCTACAGCGAAATTTTCCAGCGCCAGATGCAATCCGAACTCGGTCCCGAGACCGAAGTGCGAGTGCGAGCGAAAAGTCCACCGGCCTTGTGGGTGCATGCACCGACGCTGGGAGAAGGCTGGATTCGTGTACCCCTTTATCCACACCCTTTACGTAGCCAGCAAATCTGGAGCGTACTCGGCTGGTTCCTGGGTATTGGCTTACTCTCAACCGCTGCGGCATGGATTTTCGTTCGCCAGCTTAGCGCGCCGCTCAAGGGCTTGGTGTTTGCTGCGCGGCAGTTGGGTAAAGGCCGTAGCGTGCGTTTGCCGGTTAGTGACACACCGAATGAGATGATGGAGGTGTATCGCGCCTTCAATCAAATGGCTGAAGACGTGGAACAAGCGGCCCGTGAGCGTGAGCTTATGCTCGCCGGGGTTTCACATGACCTGCGCACGCCGTTGACGCGCCTGCGTTTGTCATTGGAGTTTCTGCAGAACGACTCGGAACTGACCGATGACATGGTTCGTGATATCGAGGATATGGATGCAATCCTCGATCAGTTCCTGGCCTTTATCCGCGATGGTCGTGACGAACTTGTCGAGGAGCTTGATCTGTTGACGCTGGTGCGTGAAGTTGTCACGCCCTATAACCAGCATCAAGAAAAGGTTCGGCTATGCCTTGAGCCGATTCCGGTGTTCCCGTTGCGCCGAATCTCGATCAAGCGGCTGTTGACCAACCTAATCGAAAACGCACTGCGTTACGGTGGCGATACCGCAGAGGTTGCCGTTTCGATGTCCGGCGATATGAGTGCGCCCTACGTGGTGTTGAGCGTGCTTGACCGTGGCGTCGGGATTGATCCGGCGGAGCTCAACAGCATCACCAATCCGTTTATCCGTGGCGATCGAGCGCGTGGCGGCCAAGGTGCGGGTCTGGGCTTGGCTATCGTCAAACGTATTGCTGCGCTGCATGGCGGCAGTATTGAGCTGCGCAATCGTTCGGGTGGTGGGCTTGAGGCGCGTGTATGCCTGCCTTTAGGCCTGCTGCTGCCTCGGGATGCGGTCTGACTTGCTGACGGCCTGTAGGTGGACAGCATAAAGCGTGTCCATCTACAGGCTCGCTATCAGGGTCAGCCTTTGCCTTTGGTGCGGGTCAGTCGCGGGCTGCTATTCTTTTCCAAGTGTTGAATGATTATCCCGGCGACATCTTTGCTGGTGGTTGACTCAATACCTTCAAGCCCGGGTGATGAGTTGACTTCCATTACCAGCGCACCGTGATTGGAGCGCAAAATATCCACCCCGGCCACGCTGAGCCCCATCACTTTTGCTGCGCGAATCGCGGTCATGCGCTCTTCAGGGGTGATTTTGATTAAGCTGGCAGAACCGCCGCGGTGCAGGTTGGAGCGAAACTCACCCGGTTTGGCCTGACGCTTCATCGCGGCGATAACTTTGTCACCGACCACAAAGCAGCGAATATCCGCACCACCTGCTTCCTTGATGTATTCCTGGACCATGATGTCCTGTTTAAGGCTCATAAAGGCCTCAATCACTGACTCAGCGGCTTTCTCCGTTTCGCACAGTACTACGCCGATACCTTGGGTGCCTTCGAGCACCTTGATCACCAATGGCGCGCCATTGACCATGTGGATCAAGTCCGGGATGTCATCCGGCGAGTGCGCAAACCCGGTGACTGGCAAGCCAATACCGCGGCGTGAAAGTAATTGCAGTGAGCGCAGTTTGTCCCGAGAGCGAGCAATGGCCACCGACTCATTAAGTGGCACCACGCCCATCATTTCGAACTGGCGCAGTACGGCGCAGCCGTAGAATGTCACTGAGGCGCCGATCCGTGGGATAACCGCGTCAAAACCTTCCAGCGGCGCGCCACGGTAGTGAATTTGTGGTTTGTGACTGGCGATGTTCATATAGGCACGCAGGGTGTCGATGACCACCATTTCGTGGCCTCGTTGCTGACCAGCCTCGACCAAGCGACGGGTTGAATAAAGTCGCGGATTACGCGACAGCACAGCGATTTTCATTGAGCACCCGAAAGGTCGTTAAGCGAAGGTTTGTCTTGTACGTAGGTGAGCGCCGGGTTGACCACAAGCTGACCAGCAATCAGCGCTTTTGAGCCCAGTAATACGCGGTAGCGCATGGTTTTACGGCACGCGAGGGTAAATTCTATTGGCCACAACCGATCGCCGAGTGACAGATTGGTACGGATTACGTAACGGTTTTGCGCCTGACCATTAGAGCTTTTAATACGTTTAACTGCTACCAATGGTGCTTCGCAGCGGTGCCGGCTTTGTACCAGGGTGCCGATGTGTGCAGTGAAGCGTACCCAGTCTTCACCGTCGCGCTCGAAGGGTTGAATATCCGAGGCATGCAGGCTTGAAGTGCTGGCACCGGTGTCAATTTTAGCGCGGATGCCGATCATGCCCAGGTCAGGGAGGTTGATCCACTCGCGCAAACCGACCACGTTTAGTTGGTCAAATGTTTTCAATAGGGCTGATCCGTAATAATTTCCGCAATTCTAGACAACTGCATCAGGCAATATTCACCCAGTAATAGAGTAATAATGAACAATAAAGATGACGATAAAGTCCGCTTGGACAAATGGCTCTGGGCCGCGCGGTTTTTCAAAACCCGGGCGCTGGCAAAAGCGGCCATTGAGGGTGGCAAGGTCCATCATCGCGGTGATCGCTGCAAACCCGGCAAAGAGCCCAAAGTTGGCGATGAGCTGGTTATTCGCATTGGCTTTGATGAACGCACAATTATAGTTCAGGCATTGTCTGTGGTGCGCCGCGGAGCGCCTGAAGCGCAAGCGCTGTACAGCGAAACCGCAGACAGTATTGAACGCCGCGAACGGGCTGCTGCGCAACGTAAAGCAGGTGCTTCAGGTATGCAGACCGATGGCCGGCCAAGCAAAAAACAGCGCCGCCAGATCCATCAGTTTCGCGGTAATCAGGATGACTGAAGCGGCGAAATATACCGGTTTGCAGCGAGTAATAGCCTTTTTTGTCTGCAACGATAGATAAGAGGCGCTTGGTCAGCTCGCCATTTGCGCCTAAAATCCACGGCCCGGTCACTTTTTGTGAAGTAGGCATGTCTGATTCTACCCAGCGCTTTTTGTTTGACGATACCGATATACGCGGTGAAATGGTCAGCCTGACTGACACCTACAGCCACGTCTTGGCTAAGCACCCATACCCGCAACCCGTCGCCCAGTTGCTCGGCGAACTGCTGGCAGCTGCCTCGCTGTTAATCGGTACATTGAAGTTCGACGGCTTGCTTATCCTGCAGGCCCGCTCATCTGGCGCCGTGCCGTTGTTGATGGTCGAGTGTTCCAGTGCTGGTGAGTTGCGTGGCATTGCCCGCTATGATGAAAGCTTGATAACCGCCGATGCCGGATTGCGCGATCTGATGCCGGAAGGCATGCTGGCGATGACCATCGACCCAACCAAGGGCCAGCGCTATCAAGGCATTGTTGCCTTGGAAGGCGACACCCTTGCAGATTGCTTCTCGAATTACTTTGCGACCTCTGAGCAGCTGCCGACCCGTTTTTGGTTGAGTGCCGACGGTCAACGTGCTCGCGGTCTGCTGCTGCAACAATTGCCTGCTGACCGGATTAAAGACGCCGAGGGCCGTGAAGCCAGCTGGCAGCACATATCGACGCTGGCCAATACTCTGAAGACAGAGGAACTGCTGGGTCTGGACAATGAGACCGTGCTGCATCGTCTGTATCACGAAGAACCTTTGCGAGTATTTGAGCCGCGCGCTTTACAGTTCCGTTGCAGTTGTTCGCGTGAACGCTCAGCCAATGCGCTGGTCAGTTTAGGTCAGGACGACGCCGTTCAATTGCTTGATGAACATAACGGCAACGTGGTTATTGACTGTCAATTCTGCAATCAGCGTTATTCGTTTGACGCAGCAGATGTCGCTCAATTGTTTGCCGGTGGTGGTAGTCAGTCACCGTCTGATACTCGCCACTAAGGAGCATTCTGAAAATTATTGTGCAGGTCATTGCGCCTTGCATGCCCGTCGCGTGTTACCTGTTTTAGAGGGAGCATGCGGCGGCGAACACTAACGATGCGTCAATTTAGTCTGATCAGAGGCTGCACCTTTCAGTTTCTTTTCTGGCATAATCCGGCGCACTTTTTTATATGTAGTAGTGTTTACGCCTTACTACAACACGCACGAAGGAATCGGCCAGCCGGCCGACGGGGACTCACATGACGCAAGCCAAAAACGCCGTGTATACCGACATCAGCGCCGCCCAACTGGTTGAAGAGGCTCTGCGTCGCAGTGAAGGCGAATTAGCCGACAACGGTTCTCTGGTTGTTCGTACTGGTCATCGTACCGGCCGCTCACCTGCTGATCGTTATATCGTTCAAGAGCCTACCACCGAGTCGAAAATTGCCTGGGGCGCAATCAACCGCCCGTTCCCAGCTGATAAGTTCGACGCACTGTGGGATCGCGTTCAAGCGTTCTCCGACGCTCAAGACAGCTTCGTATCACACGTTCACGTAGGTTCGGCTGACGCCCACTACCTGCCAGTAAAAATGACGACTCAGACTGCTTGGCAGAACCTGTTTGGTCGTTGCCTGTTCATTAATCCTGAACAGTACAACCCAGCCGGTCGTGATGAGTGGCAAGTCCTTAACGTGGCTAACTTCGAGTGCGTGCCAGAGCGTGACGGCACTAACTCCGATGGTTGCGTGATTCTTAACTTCGCCGCCAAGAAAGTGTTGATCGCAGGCATGCGTTACGCCGGCGAAATGAAGAAAGCCATGTTCTCGGTGCAGAATTTCTTGCTCCCGGAAGCTGACGTGCTGCCAATGCACTGCGCGGCAAACATCGGTGAAGAAGGCGACGTAACCTTGTTCTTCGGCCTCTCGGGCACAGGTAAAACCACCTTGTCGGCCGATGAAAGCCGTTACCTGATTGGTGACGACGAGCACGGTTGGGGCAAAGGCGTGGTGTTCAACATTGAAGGCGGTTGCTACGCCAAGTGCATCGACTTGTCCGAGAAGAACGAGCCGGTCATCTGGAAAGCCATTCAGTTTGGCGCCGTACTGGAAAACGTCGTACTCGACGAAAACCGTACCCCTAACTACGCCGATGACAGCCTCACGCAGAACAGCCGTGCAGCCTACCCGCTGGAATTGATCGAGAAGCGCTCCGAGAAAAACCTCGGTGGCGAGCCTAACGCTGTAATCTTCCTGACTTGCGACCTGACTGGCGTATTGCCGCCAGTGTCGATCCTTAACGAAGAGCAGGCGGCTTACCACTTCTTGTCGGGTTACACCGCACTGGTGGGTTCGACTGAAATGGGTTCCGGCGGTGGCATCAAGTCGACGTTCTCGACCTGCTTCGGTGCTCCGTTCTTCCCGCGCCCAGCAGGTGAATACGCTGAACTGCTGATCAAGCGTATTCAAGGTTTCGGTTCCAAGGTTTACCTGGTTAACACCGGTTGGACTGGTGGCGGCTACGGCGTCGGCAAGCGTTTCAACATCCCGACAACCCGTGGTGTTATCGCAGCGATCCAGAGCGGCGCGCTGATCGGCACTGAAACCGAGCATTTGCCAATCATCAACCTGAGCGTGCCAAAGTCGGTACCGGGTGTTGAAACCAACTTGCTCAACCCACGTAACACCTGGGCTGATCAAAACGCCTACGATGAGGCCGCTAAAGGCTTGGCCAAGCTGTTCGTCGATAACTTCGCCAAGTTCGACGTGTCGGATGCAATCCGCAACGCAGGTCCGCAGTTGTAACACGCCTTTGAAAAGGCCGCGAGCATCTTGGTGAGCCTTCCAGGCTGATTCAGATGATCACTCAACACCCCGCGCTAGCTCTGCTTTCGCGGGGTGTTTTGTTATGCGCGGCAAATAAGCAACGGCGCTAAGGCGCCTCTGATTGCTGGCGTGACAGGTTAGATTATGGCAACGCATTCATCGAGGTGAGGTTGATTGCTCAGCACTGCATGTCGCAGTAGCGTGGAGTGATTATTACGCGCCCTGCGCGCCTGCTGATGGAGAGCGAACATGCCTGAATACAAAGCGCCAATGCGCGACATGCGTTTTTTGGTCGACGAAGTTTTTGATTTCCATACCAGCTATGCAGCGCTCGGCGCGACCGATGCCTCACCGGATATGGTTAACGCGATTCTGGAAGAAGGCGCAAAGTTTTGCGAGCAGGTCTTGGCACCGATCAACCGCTCCGGTGATGAGCAAGAGTGCCAGTTCGACAACGGGGTAGTGACCACGCCCGAGGGTTTTAAACAAGCCTTTGCCCTCTATGTTGAAGGCGGCTGGAATGGTTTGGCCGCAGATCCAGCCTACGGCGGGCAAGGCTTGCCGCACTCGCTGGGGCTGATGATCAGTGAAATGGTGGGGGCCAGTAATACCTCATGGGGTATGTATCCCGGTCTGACGCATGGCGCCATGTCGGCGATTCATGCACACGGCAGCGAAGCACAAAAACAGGCTTATCTGACCAAGCTCACCGAAGGTACGTGGACCGGCACCATGTGCCTGACCGAAGCGCATTGCGGCACGGACTTAGGCATCATTAAAACCCGTGCTGTGCCGCAAGCTGACGGTAGCTACTCGTTAACTGGCAGCAAGATTTTCATCTCTGCCGGTGAACACGACATGAGCGAGAATATTGTCCATCTGGTACTGGCCAAGCTGCCGGATGCGCCCGCGGGTACCAAAGGTATTTCTCTGTTTATCGTGCCTAAATTCCTGCCAGATCCGGCAACGGGAGAGGCGGGCGAACGCAACGGTGTGTCATGCGGCTCCATTGAACACAAAATGGGGATCAAAGCCTCGGCTACCTGCGTGATCAACTTTGATAACGCCCGTGGCTTTTTGATTGGCGAGCAGAACAAAGGTCTTAACTGCATGTTCACTATGATGAACCATGCACGCCTGGGCACTGGTATGCAGGGGCTTTGCTTGGGCGAGGCGAGCTTTCAGGGGGCGATTAAATACGCCAATGATCGCCTGCAGATGCGTTCGCTCACGGGGCCAAAAGCACCGGAGAAAGCAGCCGATCCAATCATCGTCCACCCCGACGTACGGCGCATGCTGCTGACCATGAAAGCCTTCAACCAAGGCAACCGGGCGTTGGCCTATTTCACCGCGCAACTGCTTGATCAAGCGCACCGTGCGCACAGCACAGAGGAGCGTGAAGAAGCTGAAAACCTATTGGCCTTCCTTACACCCATCTGCAAAGCCTTTATGACCGAGACCGGCCTTGAGGTCACTAATCATGGCATGCAGGTGTTTGGCGGCCACGGCTTTATTCGCGAGTGGGGCATGGAGCAGTTGGTGCGTGATTGCCGTATTGCGCCGATCTATGAAGGGACCAACGGCATTCAGGCGCTGGATCTACTCGGTCGAAAGGTGCTGGGCAGCCAAGGAAAGTTGCTGCGCGGCTTCACTAAAATTGTGCATAAGTTCTGTGAGTCGCAAGCGAGTAACCCGGAGTTCAGTGCCTATGTCAGCCAATTATCGGGCTTGAACAAGCAATGGGGCGAGCTGACCCAGCAAATTGGCATGGCTGCGATGAAGAATCCAGATGAAGTCGGTGCTGCGTCGATGGATTATCTGATGTTCTCGGGCTATGTGATTCTTGCTTATTTCTGGTTGCGCATGGCCCTGGTTGCCTCAGAGAAACTTGCTGCTGGCAGTGGCGATGCTGAGTTCTATCAAGCCAAGCTGGCAACGTGTGAGTTCTACTTCAAACGTCTGCTGCCCCGTACCGCAGCTCACCTCGCAGCAGCTCAAGCAGGCAGTGATTGCATGATGGGGATGAGCGCTGAAAGTCTAGCGTTCTGACGAATGGCGTAGCCGATCAGGACCCGCCATCTGGCGGGTCTTTTTGTTTCAAGCGTATGCATACATTTTGTGGATTGCCGGTCATAACTCGACCCTATGTGTCGTCAATGTTGTTCGGTTACACTCGAAAGTCTGTTGCGAATTTGTATTCAAGTTTTGAGGAATGACCCATGGCGGACTACAAAGCTCCCCTGCGCGATATGCGTTTTGTGCTTAACGAAGTATTTGAAGTATCCAAGCTATGGGCTGAGTTACCAGCTTTGGCTGAAGTGGTTGATGAAGAAACCGCCAATGCAATTCTTGAAGAAGCTGGCAAAGTCACTGCCGGTATTGTTGCCCCGCTCAACCGCAGCGGCGACGAAGAAGGCTGCACCTGGAGCAACGGCGCGGTGAAAACCCCGGACGGTTTCCCGCAGGCTTACAAAACCTACGCCGAAGGCGGTTGGGTTGGTGTCGGTGGTGATGCCATGTTCGGCGGTATGGGCATGCCAAAAGTGATCTCGGCGCAGGTCGAAGAGATGGTCAACTCGGCCAACCTGTCGTTCGGTCTGTACCCTATGTTGACTGCTGGTGCGTGCTTGTCGATCAATGCGCACGCCAGCGAAGAGCTCAAAGAGAAGTATCTGCCAAACATGTATGCCGGCACTTGGGCGGGCTCCATGTGCTTGACCGAACCGCACGCCGGTACTGACCTGGGCATCATCCGCACCAAGGCGGAGCCACAGGCTGATGGCAGCTATAAAGTCAGCGGCACCAAGATTTTCATCACCGGTGGTGAGCACGACCTGACCGAGAACATTATCCATCTGGTGCTGGCCAAGCTGCCTGATGCCCCAGCCGGGCCGAAAGGTATCTCGCTGTTCCTGGTGCCGAAGTTCATGGTTAACGCTGATGGCTCGCTGGGTGAAGCTAACAGTCTTTCGTGCGGGTCGATCGAGCACAAGATGGGCATCAAGGGTTCAGCAACCTGCGTGATGAACTTTGACGGTGCTACCGGTTACATCATCGACGCGCCGAACCGTGGTCTAGCTGCGATGTTCACCATGATGAACTACGAGCGTCTGGGCGTGGGTATCCAAGGCCTGTCGACCGGTGAGCGCTCTTACCAGAGTGCCATTGAATATGCCCGCGAGCGTATTCAAAGCCGTGCGCCGACTGGCCCGGTTGCAACTGATAAAGCCGCTGATCCGATCATCGTGCATCCAGATGTACGGCGCATGCTGCTGACCATGAAGTCGCTGAACGAAGGTGGTCGTGCGTTCTCCAGTTATGTCGCCATGCAACTCGACACCGCTAAATTCAGTGAAGAGCCTGTTACACGCAAACGTGCTGAAGAGTTGGTCGCGTTGCTGACTCCAGTGGCTAAAGCATTCCTCACCGATGTGGGCCTGGAAACCACTATCCATGGCCAGCAAGTGTTCGGCGGTCATGGCTTTATTCGTGAGTGGGGCCAGGAGCAGCTGGTTCGCGATTGCCGTATCACCCAGATTTACGAAGGCACCAATGGTATTCAGGCGCTCGATCTGGTCGGTCGTAAGGTGATTGGCAGTGGCGGGGCGTTTTATAAGCACTTCGCTGACGAAATCAAGGCGTTTACCGATTCTGCCGATGCTTCGCTGGCCGAGTTTGTTGAGCCATTGAAAGGTGCAATCACCATTCTTGAGCAGATGACAGCAGACCTGCTGGAACGCGCCAAAACCAATCCGAATGAAATCGGTGCGGCGTCGGTCGAGTACTTGCACGCCTTTGGTTACACCGCATATGCCTACATGTGGGCGTTGATGGCGCGCACGGCGTTGAGCAAGCAGGATGAGGGCGACTTTTATGTCAGCAAGCTCGGCACTGCACGCTTCTATTTCGCGCGGATTCTGCCGCGGATTCACTCGTTGAGCGCTTCAGTTAAAGCGGGTAGCGAAAGCTTGTATCTGCTTGACGCTGAGCAGTTTTAACCGGCCGCTCCAGGTAACTAAAAACCCGCTTCGGCGGGTTTTTTAGTGCTGCGAAAAGTCAGTTATTGCTGATGCGCTCGGCGAGTGATGGGTCGTCAATGAAGCTATTACGAATACCTTGCAGCTCGGCGATTTTCTCGTTGCGTGTTTTTTCACTGGGATCAGGCGGGTCGATCTGATTCCATTGTTTATACATCTGCACTGAGCCAATGATCGGCAAGTCGTATTCACTGGCCATGTAAAAGATCGCGCGAGCAATGTTGCCTTTGGCGTCATCACGCGGCTCAACCAGTTGAAAGGTCGCCTGCATCTGGCAGCCAACGTCAGCGAGCTTATTGGCTGCGCTGTCATCCAAATCACCAAACTGGGCATTGCGCCTTACTAGCTCAGCCCGAGTTAGTGCCGGGTAGAAGTTGTGCAGATCGGCTTTCATGTAGGGGTAGCGCGGGTTGACCACTGCGCACTGGTTGTCGGTAGAGCAGCGCAAGGCGCGTTTCAGCTGCTTGCTGCTGTAGATCTGGCTGACCGTAAACAAGCTGCTTTGCTGGCTGAATACCTGGCCGCAGTAGAGTGACGCGCCGCCGGCGGCATAAACATCTGTCCACAGCAGTTGTACGGCTGCCTTGAAATCCGCAACCTGTTTTTGTCCACCGGTCGGGCCAGCCAAGCTGGCATTGCTTGCTAAGCAAGATAGGGCGCTTACCATCAGTACTTTTAGGTTTGGCATTGGTATTGGCATGTTGTGTCAGCTTTGTTGTTTTTGTCGGACAAGCTGAAATGTGAGCAAAATCACACTGAAAAGCAAGCCAACCGAGTGCTTGCTTGGGTGAATGTAGGAAAATGCTTACGCAGCGTGTCATGTTTTGCCACTATTGCCAGAGACAGGAAGTGCGTAACTTATGTGGTGTGGACGTAGCGCAGGAAGCGCGAACTTCTAATCATGGATACGATGGAATGCCTGCCAGGATGGCAAGCAGATCAAGGATGGTCAGCAACAGTCTGCATGAACCTCGCTTTTAAAGCGGGGTTTTCTTTTTTCTGGGGTTTGCTTTTTGCATTCACCCGCTCGCCGAAGTGACTGACCTTAGTAACAGACGCCGCCACAGCACTCATGCCGATTGCTACTGCGACGTCTTCGTGCGATCTCCCTTCAGGCCTTGTAGTGTTGCTCAACCCATTTAGCGTAGGCGTCGATAAACGCCTGTAAAAATGGTTTGACGCTGTCACTGAGCTGGCTGTTTTCATCGAAGAAATTACCGGCACCCCCCAAGTAGGCTTCAGGTTGCTGCATGACCGGTACATTGAGAAATACCAGTGACTGACGTAGGTGATGGTTGGCGCCAAAGCCGCCCACCGCGCCCGGTGACGCGCTCAGGACGGCGCCAGGCTTATTGCTGAAGGCGCTCTGACCATAAGGGCGTGAGCCAACATCAATAGCGTTCTTCATCGGCGCTGGTACTGAGCGGTTGTACTCTGGCGTCACAAACAGCAAGGCATCGGCTGCATTCACTTGATTGCGAAACTGGGTGTAGGCATCGGGTGCCGGATCGACATCAATGTCTTCGTTGTACAGCGGTAAAGTGCCGATCTCGACGATCTTCAATTGCAGTGAAGCCGGAGCCAAGTCAGCCAAGGCCAGTGCCAGTTTGCGATTGATAGAGGCTTTGCGCAGGCTGCCGACCAAGACGGCAACGGTGTATTGCTTGCTCATAGTTACTCTCTCTGCTGAGTAAGGGGGAACACAGTTCTAAGGGTGCGGTAAAACTATAGCCACTTAACCTTGACAGTCTTATGCCGCAAAGGTTGATTTCAAGTTGAAATCGGTAGACTGTGCAGTAAAAGCGTCATCAACCCTGAGGATACTCAGCGTTATAAAATAAGCTCACGCTTGAAATGCTAGGCGTGTTATCGCAAAGCCTTAGCGATCTCTTTTGTTTTGCTGCCTCCTGACCACTGTTTTAAGTGACGGCGTACCTCGCGCTCAAGGAGAACACCATGCATACCTACAGTTTTACTCATTTTGATTTGTTCGACCCAGCGCTGCAGCTTGAATCTGAAGAGCAGGTTGATGATTTGTCGACGGTCGCGTCTGCTGCTGCCCAGACTGTTGAATCTGAACAGGCGAATATCCACCACAAAATTATCAGTGTTATTGCAGTTATTGAGCGGTTTAATTGCCAGTTGAGTGCCCCTAAAGAGCGGCCCAGGTCAGAACAACATCGTTAGCCTTGGCTTAGTGATGTAGGAAGAATATTCTTCGTTTACGGATTGCGGACAAGCACAAAACGGAACTGTCAGGGCAATCGCGAGTCAAAATTCGCATACCCAGTGCTGGGCAATTTGCAAAGGAGTTTCTCAATGGATCTGATCCGAATTTTGATTGCTATCCTGCTACCGCCACTTGGCGTGTTTCTGCAAGTCGGCTTGGGTGGCGCTTTCTGGCTGAATATTTTGTTGACCTTGCTTGGTTATATCCCAGGCATCATCCACGCAGTTTGGATCATTGCCAAGCGTTGATCCTTGCTTTCGCGAACTCCAGAGAACCGCACATAATGTGCGGTTTTTTGTGCGTGCATGCTTTATCTCAAAAGTCTTTTTTCAAGATAATCACCTTACGAATGCAGTGTTGCTTTAAGGCCCATAGCGCCTTCAGCGAATAAGCGGGCATCCATTAGTTTGGGTTCACGCACGATTGGCATAAACGCCATACGCTGCAAAATATCGCGCTGCAGATCAACGCCCGGAGCAATCTCAATCAACTCCAAACCTGCTGTTGTCAGTTGGAATACGCAGCGCTCGGTGACATACAGCACCGGTTGTTGACGCTCAGCTGCAAGTTTTCCGGCGAAGGTGCGGTGCTCGACGAGCTCGACAAACTTGCACATGTCGCCGTCCTGTTTGATTTTCAGTTGCCCGTCGACAATCTGGATATCCTGCTTGCCAGCACTGAAGGTGCCGACAAATACCACGCGCTTGGCGTTTTGACTGATATTGATGAAGCCGCCAGCGCCCGCTAGGCGATTGCCAAACTTGGATACATTGAGGTTGCCTTCGGCGTCCGCTTGGGCCAAGCCAAGCACGGCCAGATCAAGCCCGCCGCCGTCGTAAAAGTCGAACTGGTACGGTTGGTCGAGCAGCGCGCTGTGATTGCTTGCTGCACCGAAATCCAGACCCGATGCGGGCACACCGCCGATTACCCCGGGTTCAGCGGTAAGCGTGAGCATATCAATCATGTCTTCTTCGGCCGCGACGGCCGCGACGCCTTCCGGCATGCCAATGCCGAGGTTAACCACTGCCCCCGGTTTCAGTTCCATGGCGGCGCGTCTGGCAATTAGCTTGCGTACCTCCAGCGGCAGTGGCGCCAAGCTGTCGAACGGGACGCGGGCCTCAGCGGAAAATGCCGGGTTATAAGCGGTGGCAAAGGTTTGTTGATGGTTTTCTGGCTGTGCAACCACGATGCAATCAACCAGAATCCCCGGAATTTTTACGTCACGCGGGTTGAGTGTGCCGCGTTCAACAATGCGTTCGACCTGCGCAATTACCAAGCCGCCGCTGTTATGCGCAGCCATCGCAATAGCCAGACTTTCAATGGTCAGGGCTTCGCGCTCAAAACTGAGATTGCCTTCGCTGTCGGCACTGGTTGCGCGGACAATGCCGACATCGATCGGAAAGGTTGGGTAGAACAAATAATCTTGGCCATCAATCGGCATTTTGCGCACCAGGTCGATTTGCGTGCGCTGGTTGAGTTTGCCGCCGCCGAAATCTGGGTCAACGAAGGTGCCGAGGCCGACTGTTGAAAGTTGGCCGGGTTTGCCCGCGGCGATGTCCCGGAATAATTGTGATATCACCCCTTGCGGTAAGTTGTAGGCTTCGATGAGGTTATCCACAGCCAGCTTCTGTAAGCCCGGCACCAAGCCCCAATGGCCACCGATGACCCGGCGTACCAGACCTTGATGAGCGAGGTGATTAAGGCCGCGGTGTTTGCCGTCGCCTTGGCCGGCCGCATACACCAGCGTTAGGTCACGCGGGCTTTGCTCCTGTTGGAAACGATGCTCCAGGGCGATGGCGATTTCTTCAGCGAATCCAATGCCGACAAAACCGCCGGTGGCGATGTTGCTGTTATCGGTTATGCGCGCCACGGCTGCGGCTGCGCTCATGACTTTACTCATGGTGAGTACTCGAGAGCTAAGAGGGTCGGATGCAATGGTGAATCAGCCATGCCGAACCAAGTTGGCTCGGCATGGCTGTGGTTTAAAAACTACCGAACAGGGTGCCGAGGGTGATCACCACCACCAGCGCAAGCATCGGGAAAGCCACGGTGTTGACGAAGATAAACTTGTACGACTCGCGGTGCGTGAGCTTACAGATCGCCAGCAAGGAGATAACCGCGCCGTTATGCGGCAGAGTGTCCATGCAGCCAGAGGCCATGGCGGCGACGCGGTGTAACAGTTCAGGGCTGATACCGGCGGCGGTTGCCAGCGTCATGTATTGCTCGCCGAGGGTTTTCAGGGCGATCGACATACCGCCGGATGCAGAGCCGGTGATGCCTGCGAGAATATTCACCGCCACCGCTTCAGATATCAGCGGGTTGTCGGAGACGCCGAGGACCAGATCGCGGATCACCACAAAACCTGCGAGGGACGCGATAACCGTGCCGTAGCCCACTTCCGCAGCGGTATTCAGGATCGGCAACATTGAGCCAAACGCACCGTCGTTAACGGTTTTCTTAAGATCCATCCAGCGCTGCCAGTGAATCACGATCAGCAGCAAAACGGCGACCGCCAAGGCAACAATAATCGCCCAGATACCGATCAAGGATTTAGCGTCAGACAAACCACCAAACTCAGGTTTGGCCAAGTAGCTGGCGTCGATATTCGGCAGAATTTGCTTGGCCATTAAGAAGTTCAGGCCAATCACCAGCAGAATCGGTAACAGTGCCAGCCAGAATCCCGGCGTGTAGGCGTGCTTTTCCAGAATCGGGTCATCCTGATGTTCGCCGTAGCCTTCACCTGCTGTTTTGAGTTTGCGCGCTTGAGCGGTCAGCCACCATGTGCCCAAACCAAACATAATGGCGCCCGCAATAACCCCAAGGCCCGGCGCAGCAAAGGCGTCGGTGCCGAAGAACGGGTTGGGAATGGCGTTCTGGATCGCCGGAGTACCCGGCAGCGCGGTCATGGTAAAGGTAAATGAACCCAGGGCAATTGCGCCCGGAATCAAACGCTTGGGAATACCCGCCTCGCGAAACAGCGCAGCACCAATTGGATACACGGCAAATGCCACCACGAACAACGAGACGCCGCCGTAAGTGAGAATGCCGCAGGCCAGGACAATTGCCAGAATGGCCCGCTCGCTGCCGACTTTAGCGACGATGCCATGAGCAATTGCGCGGGCAGAGCCGGAGTCATCCATTAACTTGCCGAATAATGCCCCGAGCAAGAATAGTGGGAAGAACTGAATAACATAGCCGCCCATGGCCTTCATAAAGACTTGCGTGTAGGTCGGCAGCAGCATGCTGACTTCGCCGGAAAACAGTAGCGCTAACAGGGCAAGCAGCGGTGCGAGGATCAGCACGTTGATGCCGCGATACGCTAGGTACATCAACAGTGCGAGTGAAATCAGAATACCGAGGGTACCCATAGACCTTTCCTTTTTGTTGTTGTTTTAGGCGCCACTCTATTCGGCGGGCCAATCAAGGTGCGCGACACAAACAGGCATACGCAGACCGTACGCTTGCTAGAGCGAAACTTGTGCCAAGCTGTTTTCAGACTTTAGTTGTACAGAGGTTGAACGCCTCAAGAGCGAGGCTCTTGGAGCATTTAAACAGTGTTGGGCAGAGTCAAGGTCGCAGCGATATAGGCGTTAAGAGTGTCTATATAATTGGACATGTCTTGAATGCTGGAGCGCTTGACGAGGCATGTGTCCAGCCTTTTGGACATTGGAGTGCTCGCCTACTGAGTTTGGCTAGCGCTCAACCATGCCGTGTTGTTGCAGCTTGTTGTACAGGCTGGCGCGGGATATTCCCAAGTGAATTGCCGTCTGCCTGCGGTTGCCCGAGCAGGCGTGCAAGGCGGCTTGCAATGCTTGGCGTTCGGCTTGCGCTAGGCTGTGTGCAAGCGGTGTCGGCTGGTCTTGGCTGGGCTGGGGCAATCGGGCTGACTCATTGGCAGGCGCAGCGCTGCTGATCCCCGATGAACTGAGCAGCGGTTGAATCAATTGAGCATCGAGTACCGTGCCTTCTGCGGCCAGTTGCACGCGCTCAAGCAAGTTGCGCAACTCGCGCACGTTGCCTGACCATGGCTGTCTCGTCAGCAATTGCAAGGCTTCGTCAGTTAGCTCCATTGGCGCTTGGCCTGAGCGATTGGCGATGTCATCCAGCAGATGTTCGACCAGTGCCGGAATATCTTCCCGGCGCTCACGCAGTGGCGCTACATTCAAGCTCAGAACATTGAGGCGGTAGTACAAGTCGTCCCGAAACTGGCCGCTGGCGACTTTGCTTTCCAGGTCGATATGGGTTGCCGCGATGACTCGCACATTCAGTGGTTTTACTTGATTCGAACCCAGCGGCTCGACTTCCTGTTCCTGCAATACGCGCAGCAGTTTTGCCTGCAAGGGCAGGGGAAGATCGCCAATTTCATCGAGAAACAGAGTGCCGCCATCGGCCAATTCAAACTTGCCAATACGCGCCTTGCGATCCGCACCGGTGTAAGCGCCGGGAGCCGTGCCGAATAATTCAGCCTCAACTAATGTTTCCGGAATCGCCGCGACATTGACCGCAACAAAGGCGCCGTTGGCCCGTGGCGAGAGGTTGTGGATACCTTGGGCGAGCAGTTCTTTGCCGGTACCGGTTTCGCCACGGAGCAACACCGTTGCATCCAGTTGTGCGGCGCGTCGGGCCTGGCGTTTGACTTCGCTGGCGGCGTGACTGGTACCAATAAAACCTGCAATTGTGTAGCGCGCCCGTCGGGCCTTGGCCAACTCATGCTGAGTGGCCAGTAGCTGATTCTGCAGAATGTTGTACTTGGCCATTAACGGCTTTAGATGCCGGGCGCGATCAAACAGTACGAAACCTAAAGCGCCGACCAAGGTGCCGTCTTCATCGCAGAGCGGAATTCGGGTAACCACAAAGTGCTCATCGCCGAATGCCATCAGATCAAGCATGCTCGGCTGACCGCTTTCGACCACTTCACGCAGTCTGCTGGCGGGCAGAACTTCTTCGATTTCTTTGCCCAGTACACTGCGCGCATCGCTGATGCCTACCTTCTGCGCGTACTTATCGTTTATCCATACAATCCGCGCCTGGCGGTTCACTGCGATGGTGCCCTCGCATTGTGCATTGAGGTGATCAAACAATAACGGCATGGCCACGGCGCGAAAGCGCTCGGGTGATACGCCGATGATCAAACCATCGTGGTCGAGGTCTTCGCGGGAAATAGTCATCGCCAGCAGCATCCAGATAAAACAATCAGACGATTATGGGCAGGCCCGCGTCTGGTTGTCCAAAGCATGCGCATCATGCCTTTTGATAATGGCGCTTTGTGCAGGCATTTGAGATAGTTAGCTGGCTATGCGCTAGCCGCTAGCTGGCCACTCGCGACTCACAAGGTCAAATGAGTGGTTTCAACGCATAAATGCGTGCACTTTGTGCCAACCCGGCACGCTCAGGCGACCTATCCGCTCGCCGCTGGATCTGCCGAACGCAGTTATCAATACTGTGTATTGAGCTTCGAGCCATAAATAATAAAACGATATCGATCCACATCAAGGATGCCCGATGAAATTTTCCCGTTGCTTTACGCTGCTGGCGACTGCCGCTGCTTTGTCTGTTGCGATGACTGCTCAGGCTCGCGAATACTCTGTTTCAACCGTTCTCTCGGACGCTTTCCCATGGGGGCAAGCTGCGCAGAAGTGGGCGGATTTGGTAAAAGAGCGCTCAGAAGGGCGCATCACCCTGCGGGTTTATCCGAATGCTCAACTGGTTGCTGGCGACCAGACCAAAGAGTTTTCGGCCATGCGCTCCGGGTTGATTGATATGGCTGTCGGCTCGACCATCAACTGGTCGCCACAAGTGCCAGAGCTCAACCTGTTTTCTGTACCCTTCCTGATGAAAGACAATGCTGACCTTGACGCAATCACTCAGGGTGAGGCGGGCAAGTTGGCGTTCAGCGCTATCGAGAAACGCGGCATCATGCCGTTGGCTTGGGGTGAGAACGGCTTTCGTGAGCTGTCCAACTCGGTCAAACCACTGCGCACCCCGGCTGATCTCACTGGTCTGAAAATCCGTGTGGTGGGCTCACCGTTGTTCCAGGACACCTTCACTGCGCTGGGGGCTAACCCAACGCAAATGAGTTGGTCCGATGCCAAGCCTGCGTTAACTACTGGCGCGGTCGATGGCCAGGAAAACCCGATCTCGGTATTCGATGTGGCGCGGGTTGATCAGGTCGGTCAAAAGTACCTGACGTTGTGGCACTACATGGCGGATCCGCTGATTTTTGCGGTCAACCAGCGTGTCTGGAAAACCCTGCCGGAGGCTGATCGTGAACTGCTGCGTCAAGCTGCACTGGACGCGGGTAAGTGGGAAATAGAGTTGTCGCGTGGTCAGCAAGAACAACGATTGGCCGACATCCGTTCGCGAGGTGTTGAAGTCGTTGAGTTGAGCGATGCTGAGCGCAGCGCTTTCGTTGAAGCAACGCAAAGCGTTAAGCAAAACTGGGAAGCGAAAATCGGCCCAGAGTTGATGAAAGCTGCACAAGACGCCATTGCTAAACCCTGACCCTGTGTGACCCGCAGGCCTTCAACCTTGCGGGTAGTTTGAGGTTTTTATGAATAAACAACCGGACGCACGCATAGAGCGTGCGCTGGCGACGCTGGCGCTGGTGATCATCAGTTTGATCAGCCTGGCTAACGTGGTGGTGCGTTATTTCACCAATGCATCCTTTGCATTCACTGAAGAGTTTTCGGTGTTTTTGCTGGTTATCCTGACCTTTGCCGGTGCGTCTGCGGCGCTACGGCGTAATCGTCACATTCGCATTGGCATGCTTGAACGCATGTTCCCGCGCCTGCGCACGCCACTGATCTTCCTGCAGTGGCTGGCAGCGATGACGGTGCTGGGGTTGATCGTCTGGTACGGCGGTCAATTCGCGCTAGAGGAATACCAATGGGATTCTGAATCACCGGGCTTGGGCCTGCCGAATTGGTGGTATGTGGTCTGGCTGCCAGTGTTGGCGCTGTTCATGGTCTTTCGACTGACCCAGATGAGCCTTGATCGACTGCGCGGGAGACTCAGCGATGAGCCCTGATATGTGGTTGATTGTGAGCTTTATCGGCTTACTGGTGCTCGGTGTCCCGGTTGCATTTGCCTTGGGGCTTTCGGGCGCCATTGGCATTATTGTCGGTCTGTCACCAGATATGCTGGCAACTCTGGGCACCAATACCTACAACGGTGTTGCTAAATACCCGTTGATTGCGATTCCGTTGTTTATCCTCACCGGTCTGGTGTTCGAGAAAGCGGGTGTGGCCTTGCGTTTGGTTCGCTTTGCCCAAGCGCTGATCGGGCCTCGGCATGGTGGCTTGGCGCTGGTCGCGATTCTGGTTTGTTTGATCATGGGCGGCATGAGCGGCTCGGGTCCGGCGGATGCTGCTGCGGTCGCGATGGTAATGTTGCCGAGCATGACCAAGGCCGGTTATCCGAAACCCTTCTCTGCGACGCTGATTGCGGCGTCCGCCTCGACTGCGATTCTGATCCCGCCCTCGATTGCCTTGATTCTTTATTCAATCGTGGTGCCGGGCGTTGATCTGCGCGCGCTGTTCGCAGCGGGCCTGTTTCCGGGAATCATCGCTGGCTTGGTGTTGCTGCTGCCTGCATGGCTGCTGTCGCGCCACTATGGTTGGGAGTCGCCTGACAGCGCAGAGCGTCCACCGGTGTGGGCGAGTTTCAAACAAGCGCTGCCCGCTTTATTTGCCCCGGTCATTATTCTCGGTGGCTTGCGCAGCGGGCTGTTCACTCCGACTGAAGCCGCCGTTGTTGGTGTGGCTTATGGCGTGGCGATTGGCCTGTTTATAACCCGTGATCTCGACTTGCGCAGTTTGTGGAAGCTCTGTGGCGAAGCGGCGATGATCTCGGGTGTGGTGATGTTGATTATCGCCCTGGCTGGGATATTCGCGTGGGCCGGGACCATGCTCGGCACATTCCGCCATTTGGCTGAGTGGTTGATCTCGTTATCAGACAACAGCACGGTGTTGCTGATACTGGTGATGGTTGCAGTACTGCTCGCGGGGATGTTGCTCGATGCGATATCCATCTACTTGATTCTGATGCCAATCCTGATTCCAGTTATGCAGCACTTTGGCTGGAACCCGGTGTGGTTCGGCATTTTGTTGGCGATGAATATTGCTATCGGTCAGTTCACCCCACCCGTTGCGATCAATCTGATGGTGACGGCCGAAGTTGCCAAGATACGTCTTGAGCAAACTGTCGGTTGGGCGCTGTTATTCGTGTTGGTGATGGGCAGTGCGCTGGTGTTGGTCGCCGTATTCCCAGAAATTGCACTATGGTTACCACGTGTACTTGGCTATGCAGTTTAAATTGCAATGATCGACTGCCGCGTTTCTGACCTTCACAAGCGCGGTGGTGGATGCAACGACGGCAGCCAGTGCTTAGAGCCCTGCAGCGTATGTGTCGCTGCACATGGGGCTATCAAAGGCTCGATTCTGATAGTGGCAATTGATTTCTAAGGTGCCATCACGGTGCTATACATTGATCAAAGTCACCCAAGCGGTCAGGATAAAAAATGTCACTGTTGCGCCCCCAGCAACGCATAAATGACGAGCTAATTGCTTCGGGAATCGAAGACGCTAGCAAGCGTAAGATGATGCGCGTCATTCTGGTCGCGACTGGGGTTACGTTAAGCGGCTTTGCGCTGCTGCAATTTCTCTCTGGCAATCATCTGTTCGCCCTATTCGAAGCCTGCGCATCGGTACTGCTGGTGCTCGGCGGCTGGCGTATCGTTTATGTGCGAGACCTGACCCCATGGGTTTACCTTTACGTACTGCCGACTGCATGTTTCCTGGTCTACATCATAATCATGCCGCAAGCCTCGGCGACTGCGTTCGTGTGGATCTACATGATTCCATTGCTCAGTTATCTATTACTGGGGCGGGCTCGAGGTTTTTTGGTCTCGGTGCCTTTTATGGTGGTGTCGACGCTATTGTACTTTCAGCAACACCGCTACACGCTTGATGCCAGTGGTTTGATTGACCTGGGTAACGCAATACTCTGTGGCCTGCTGACCATTGCCTTTGTGCACATCTATGAAACCTTGCGCGCACAAGCCTATCGTCAGCTTGAGCGATTGGCGCAGACGGATGCATTGACCGGTGTCGATAGCCGAGGCTGCTTTCAGCAAGCGTTGGAACGCAGTATTCACGAAGCTGAGCGCAGCAACCTGGCCATTGTCCTGGTGATCTTGGATGTTGATCACTTCAAGCAGGTTAATGATGAATGGGGACATGTTGCCGGTGATATGGCTTTGCAACACCTGTGCTCATCGATTTTGGAGCGCTTGCGAGTCACTGACAGCATGGGCCGTCTGGGCGGTGAGGAGTTTGGTTTGTTGCTGCGAGATACCGACCTCAAGGGGGCCAAACCCTTGATTGAAGATTTGCGCATGCAGCTTGCCACTTCGCCTTTGCAATACGGCAACCAGCAGATCCCTCTCTCGGCAACCTTTGGTGTCGCTGAATGGCCAAGCGATGGACGCAGTGTTGACGAGCTTTATCGTTGCGCTGACCGGCGTTTGTATTACGGCAAACAACAGGGGCGCAACCAGTTGGTAACTGCGGATAGGGTTGGGGAGCAAGCTGATTTGGTCAGCAGTGCAAACGTCTAGCGATTCCATTGGGCAATGGTGCGCTGGGCCTATTCAGTGTCTGGTGCAAGGCTAAATACCAGTGCCTTCAAGCCACTGTTGGGGTCGATGTCGGCGAACTCCGGCGGATTTTCCAGGCGTTGCTCGAAGCGCAGACTCGGCGCATCGTTAGCCATACCCTCAATCAAAAATTGTGGACCCACATCCGGATCATTAACGCAGGCCAGCACCACGCCTTGCTCGGTCAGCAGTGCCGGTAGGCGGCGAATGATTCGCTGGTAATCCTTACTCAAAGCAAAGCTGCCTTTCTGAAACGACGGCGGATCGATAATGATCAAGTCATATGGGCCGAGCTTGCTAACTTTGCCCCATGACTTGAACAACTCATGACCCAAGAAGCTAACTCGGCTCATGTCATGCTGGTTCAAACGGTGGTTGTCGCGGCCACGACTCAAGGCCGCACGCGCCATGTCCAGGTTGACCACATGCTCAGCGCCACCGGCGATTGCGGCCAGGGAAAAACCGCAGGTGTAGGCAAACAGGTTCAACACGCGTTTGCCCTGTGCGTGCTCGCGCACCCATTGGCGGCCGTAACGCATATCGAGAAACAGGCCGTTGTTTTGTTTTTTGCCGAGGTCGAGTTGGTAGCGCAGGCCGTCTTCACTGATTACGCACTCATCAACCATTTCGCCGTGAAGCACTTCCATGCTGCTATCTGGCAAGTAGCGGTGTTGTAACAACAGGCTTTGCGCCTTGCTGACCTGCCATGGCGTCGATTGAGTCAGCGTCACCAGCATCTGCTTGAGTGCTTCGAGTTCAGCCGCTTGCGGCTCGCGAAACAGCGACACCAATAACACCCCTTGTAGCCAGTCGACGGTGACATGTTCAAGCCCAGCCCATAGGCGGCCACGGCCATGAAACAGCCGCCGTGTTTCAGCTGGGGCTGTGTTCAGGGCTTCGCTCAGATGGTTGTTGAGAGTTGTTAGCGCGGCAGAGTTCATAAATCATCACGGTCTGAAAGATCCACGCCATTTTAAAGGCAAGCGCATGAACGGGTTGGAAAATTTCAGCAGACCACGGCAATGCCTTGAAGTGCTTGGCTGCTGACGCGCTTCAATGGCTGCTGACGCGTTGCAATAGCGGGTGAGCGAGTCAAAACCTGACGTTAAATGCCAATTCAATGTCATCAAATGACAATTAACACGATAAAGGGAGTGCGATTATTTAGGTCAAATAAAAACTAAATCCCTAAGAGGGAGATCCACACCATGAGCAATTGCCTGATTGCACTGTCGCTTGTTGCCGTACTTCTGAGTAGCGTTTGGATTATCAAAGCAGAAGTCCAAGCTGAGAAACCTGTTACTTATAGCGTTAGCATCGCTGATGTCCTAAGCAACCACTGATGTCCCTGCTTGTTTGAGGTATTACAGGCGATACGACATTCGTTGTGAATTTCGCTTGTATGTCTAGCGCGATCGCGCCGCAGATTTATCTGCTTCTCCAATGCGTCTCAGCCTGACATTTCTGCACTGCGCAAAGCCTGCTGCACGTTCCCACCGCATCTACAAAGCAGGTGCACGTTTTCCGTGTGTGCCCAGCTTGAGTTGTTTATAGCTCACTCAGACGTAGCTGTTTGCGTCGCTCTTTGGGCGATTTCGCATGCCAGCGCTTGCAGGCGCGATTGAACGAGCTTTGCTCTGCGTAACCGAGTAAACCGGCCACTTGAGCCATTGGCATATGGGCTTCAATCAGGTAGCGGTCTGCCAATTCCATGCGGGTTCGGTCAACCAGGTCTTCGAACAATAGATTGCGCTCCGACAATCGACGTTGCAGCGAGCGTTCGCGCATTCCGAGCCGTTCTGCAATCAATGGCAGGCTGCAGCGCTGTGTTGGCAGCAAGCGCAGAATCAGTTGTTCCACCTGGTTGCAGATGTCCAGAGGGTTGGCATCGCTGATTGCACTGACGTACTCGATAAGCGTGTCGTGCAGCTCTTGATTATGTTGATCAATTGCTTTGCTTAAGTGTTCAGGCCGCAGAACCAGTGCGTTACAGGCTTGGCCGAAGTAGGCGTGCGCGCCAAAGAAGCGTTGATAGCGTGCTTGCGGCAAGTCTGTGGTGGTGCGCAGCATGACTGAGTCGGCGCGGAAGTTACTGCCAAAAAGCATTTGCAGGGTCTTGTGTGCGATGCAAAGGGCCAGCTCGGTTATTTGCCGAAGTCGATTCAGGCCGGGTATGTGGACTTCGAGTAGCAGTTGGGGGTGCGCTGGGTCGGTTTTGAGATCGATCTCAAGTGAAATCCCCGGGCTGTATACATGTAGAAATTTTGCGATCTCATGCAATGCCCCGCCAACGGTTGATGAGTTCTGAGCGATCACTGCGATAGGCCCAAGAATCATCATGTTTTGCCGCTCGGCAAGCTGTAGGCCGAAATCTGCACATTGCAATTGCTCCGCCGAGTACTCCAGCAAGTTGACCATGGCGCGATAAGAAATTACCGCCGAGCTGCTGTTGAGCAATTGCGGGTCGATATTGAAGCGTTTGAGCATTTGATCGGGATCGCCGCCAAGCTCTCTAATGAGTTGGGGGTAGCCAGTGAGCGATGTGGTTCTTATTAATGCAGTCATTGGTTCAATGGCAGGTTTCTGTCAGTAACTGCTAGTTACTATGGGCCTTGGGTGCCTATAACGCCACTATATTACCGCCTGGGCTGTAGATCACTATGCCGATGCTTTTATCCGGCAAATCAAAAGTTTGATGAGAGCCTGAGGTTGGTTTTATGGCTGACTGATATGTACCCGCAAGCGTATTTACTTGGCAGACAGCCGAACGAAAGTGATCAACACCGGCGCGAACAAAGCTAAACCTTTTGCTCAGGCAATAAAAAACGCCTGGAGAATGATCGAGTGCAAGCGTGACATTCAATAGGCGTTTTCAGGTGGCTTTACAGGGCGTGCCGCATTGCGAAGTTCAGGCCTTGGTGAAATTTGGGGCTGGGCTGCTGATGTAACGAACATCTTCAGCGCCCGGCTGCTGTTTAATCGCTTGGTCAACCCAGGCTTTGATCAGGCCAGCGTCCATCATGTTGATGTATTCGCCTGTTTCGCTGAAATTAACGTTTGCCCCGAAAACAATCATGAAGGTGTCAGTGTCTTCGGTGTTGTCTGCTGGAACATTGAATTGGTGAATCGATCCTCCCGGTTCGAACAGGTAGCTGCCCGCAGTTTGTTTCTGATCCGGGTATTCGGTGTAGTACCAGCAACCGGACAGAGTGTAGAGATGCACAACACCGGTGTGATAGTGGATTGGCAAGGTCACGCCCGGCTTGAATTTAACGCGCAGGCACCACACTCCGTTGTGCGTATCGAGAAACAATGGCGCTACGCTGATGCCGGGATGCAGCAGGCCATCAAGAAAAGGTTGAGCGTTGCTCGAGATGGTGAGTAGCTCATCTTGATGGGTAAAGGTGTCAGGCAGGGCCATATCAATTTCCTCGTTATTATTTTTGGCTAATCGACAGCGTTGGCTGTGACTGTTTTGTCGAGAAGACGCAGATCAGCTGTGTCGAATCCGTCGAACTTCAATCCTTACAGCTTTCCTGCATCATCATTTGGATAGGACTGATTCTGGAACCTAGCGCGTTCTAAAGATTGGCCTCAGCTGCCATGTATTTGACAATTCGCGCCACGTCGATCTGCTCAATCGTTCGCTTTTACGGGCCGTTTAGGGGGCGACATTGAAGTGCTTATATGCCCGCTTGCCGGGTTGTCGATGAGGTGCAAGGTTGCCTGGACAGACCTTCATCCAAGCTTTGCTTGGGCTACGCTTACGCCAAGCAGAATCTTTAGCTGACATTATTTCTGGAGGCCATTGCTGTGCCGCATGCACAGCGTTATAACAGCGCCCGAAATACTGTGCTGTCTCTGTGTTTCGCTGATGCTGACCCTAGGAGCGAATAGGGTCAGTTCATTGGGTTGTAGTTGTACATGTTGTTCGTTGCACGTTCTCCGCTCGCTTTGATACCGAGCCTCTAAGGGCTCAACTACAGTGGTTTGATGGCGGGGCCACAACGTTGTGGCAGTCCGTACGATGGGGAGTCAGTAATGCGCGTTGCAGCCAACCTGTGGATAGCTGTTTGTTGCTGTGTTCTGTGGTCGAGTTGGTTAAATGTGGCGTCTGCTGCTGACACGGCAATGATTGCCGAGGGCGTGCCAGCAGAGTTGAAGATTGCTAATAGAAGCATTGTCGTATTGCGTGCAACGCTGCTCAGCGAAACACCTGAGCAACGTGTCAGCCGCGCGCGTGCGATTATTGATGAAGCACTGGATAGCAATGAAGCGTTAGAGGTCAGGGTTGAATCCGTGCTGAATAGCTACATCGTCCTGCTTGGTCAGCGACGAGCGTTTATTATTTCACCGGGAGATATCGACACCACGGACAGCTCCACGCGTAATACCGCCGAGATTGCCGCGGAAAAACTACGCCTCGTGGTTGCCGAAACGCAGCAAACACGAAATGTGAACTTTATGCTCATGGCCGCAGGCTTCAGCCTCGTTGCCACACTGATCTATTTTATCTTGTTGCGTGGCGTGAGCTGGGTCCGGCGCAAACTGGTCAGCCAGTTGCCGCGACTCATGCAGCGCCATATCAGTACGCTTAAAGTCGGTCACACACCGCTGATTGATATCAAAAACATTTATTACGTGGTCGACCGCCTGTTGTGGCTGTTGTATTGGGCGTTGGTGTTTTTGTTCAGCTATCAGTGGCTGGGCTTTGTGCTTTCGCGGTTCCCGTATACCCGGCCGTGGGGTGAGAGCCTTAATATTTACCTGCTGAACATGGCCGGTTACCTGCTTGAGGGTGTGATCAGTGCGCTGCCTGGGTTGGCGGTTGCTGTTGCCATTTTCTTTATGGCACGCGGCATCATCGGGTTTACCCGTAGTTTGCTGATGCGCATGGCGCGTCCAGGTACTATCACTTGGCTGAGTGGAGAAACGCTGCAGCCAACGATGCGCCTGACATCTATCGCGATCTGGCTGTTTGCTTTAGCCATGGCTTATCCCTACTTGCCGGGCGCAGGCACTGATGCGTTCAAGGGCTTATCGGTGTTGGTCGGTTTGATGATCTCCCTCGGCGCATCGAGCGTGGTGGGTCAAGCTGCAGCGGGGCTGATACTGACGTACTCGCGGACCTTGCGTCCGGGGGAGTTCGTCAACGTAGGCGGCCACGAAGGCACGGTTACCGAGTTGGGCATGTTCACCACAACCATCCGTACAGGCCTGGGTGAGGTGCTGACGATTCCTAATGCGATGATCACTGGCGGCGTGACCAAGAACTACTCGCGCACGGTCAATGGCAGTGGCTATGTGGTCGATACGGTGGTCACCATCGGCTATGACACGCCGTGGCGCCAAGTCGAAGCCATGCTGCTTGAAGCGGCTAAGCGCACTGACGGGATCATCAACGAGCCTGCGCCGCAAGTGTTCCAGACTGCGCTCTCAGACTTCTATCCTGAGTATCGCCTGGTCGCACAGGCCATCCCCAGTGAGCCACGCCCTCGTGCGCAATTGCTCAGCGTGTTGCATGCCAATATTCAGGATGTCTTCAACGAGTACGGCGTAGCCATTATGTCGCCGCATTATTTAAGTGACCCGCAAGACGCCAAACTGGTCCCGCGCGAAAACTGGTATGCCGCGCCTGCGCAAAAGCCCAAAACGGCATTGGGTGAAGGCCGAGGGAGCGACAGTGCGGAGCCCGCGTAACGGCTTGGCAGTTTGCTTGGAAAAGTCGCATGGAGAAGGACGAGGGCAAGCGACTTCAGTACCGTTGCCGGACGCCTAGCGATGCAGCTGCTGTGAAACGATCTGCGTAATAAAAAGGGGGCAGAAATTAATCTGCCCCCTTTTTTTGCTGTTTTCGCAGCAGGGTTTGCCCGAGGTCTAAGCTGCTATAGCCTTAGATACGGAACTGACCAACCAGTGAGCCCAAACGATCACCAAGGCCTGCCAAGTTGCGTGCAGTGTGTGCGCCTTGCTGGGTTTCATCCGCCACGCTGTCGACTGCCACAGCAATCTTGTGCACGCTACGGTTGATCTCTTCAGCCACTGCGGTTTGCTCTTCTGCTGCGCTGGCGATCTGCGCGTTCATCGCATTGATGGTGCCGATCAGCTGCGCAATCGCGTCGAGCGAAGTACCCGCGTGGTTGGCTTGCTCGCGGGTTACATCACCGGCATCGCTGGAGCGCTGCATCGAGGTGACCGCAGCTTGCGTACCCTTCTGCAAGCGATCGATCATGCCTTGAATCTCTTGGGTGCTCTGCTGAGTGCGACTGGCCAGTGCACGGACTTCATCGGCGACGACGGCAAATCCGCGACCGGCTTCACCAGCACGTGCGGCTTCGATAGCGGCGTTGAGGGCGAGCAAGTTGGTCTGTTCAGCGATTGAGCGGATCACATCCAGTACGCCGACAATCGAGGTCACATCCTTTTGCAGGGTATCAAGCGATACACCGCTGTCACGAATATCCTGCACCAGAGTGTGAATACGCTCGATACTGCCATCGACCACTTTTTTCGCGGCCTGGCCTTCGGTGTCAGTCTTCTGCGCAGCCTCTGCTGCACCTTGAGCGCTTTGTGCAACTTCTTGCGCTGCTGCCGACATCTCGTTGATCGCGGTGGCAACCTGATCGGTCTCGTGGCGCTGGCGCTCCATGGCATCTTCCGAGCGCTGGGCTTGTGCCGATACCTGGCCGACCAGCTCGGTCAGTTGGCCCGTCACGTCAACCATCTGGCTAACCATGCCATGAATCTTCTCGACAAAGCGGTTGAACGAACCGGCCAGTTGGCCCAGCTCGTCGTCGCCATTAATGGGCAGGCGACGGGTTAGGTCACCTTCACCGGCGGCGATGTCATCGAGGTTGTCCTTGATCTGCTGCAGAGGGCGCAGGAAGGTGTTGCTCAACACCACACCGGCAATGCCGAACACGACCAACAACACAATCGCGATCACCACGATGCTGCTGATGATGGTGCTGATGCGCTGATCAATTGCAACCTGCACCTTGGCGATTTGCGCCTCGACACCGTCCAGATTAATTGCCGTGCCCAGCGCCATGTCCCACTTTGGCAGGTAATAGCTGTAAGCCATTTTCGGCACCATCACTGAGTCATCAGTCGGCAATGGCGAGCTGTAATTCACGTAGTAGGTATTGTCCTTGGCGACCCTCACCAATTCGCGATTGATGTACACGCCGTTGGAGTCGCGTCGGTCGTTCAGATTCTTGCCGACATCCACTGGGCTGTCACCCCGAAACAGGCGAACCACATTGGAGTCATGGCCGAAGAAGTAGCCGTCTTTGCCGTACTTGATCTTCGACAGAATGGCGATGGCCTGCTCACGGCTAGCCATATCGCCCGGCGCTGCGTTGTCATACAGCGTCTGCACCGAACCCAGTGCGATTTGCGAGTAATGCTGCAGTTCCTTGCGGCTTTCCTGTAGCAGGCGCTCGCGCGTTTCCTTGAGCTCTTCGGTGGCCAGGTTTTGCAACACCCAGCCGGCCGCGCCACTAATGACCAAGGCAAAGAGCAGTACAGGTATCAGTGCGAGCAGCACCACTTTGGTTTTCAGTTTAAGCAACATTAGGCAAATCCTCGTACAGCGCCAAAGGCAGATTACTAGCGCGTCGGATACCTTATCGGTCGCTTGGCTGAAAAATTGAATGGGAATTGTTGTGCCGCGATGAACAGTCATCTTCAGGCCCGGCTGAGTGGACTGTCTTCATACCAAGGTGCGTCATCTGTTTGTAACGTTATCGACATAAGTTGGCAGGCGGACTGCTGTGGGTGATGGGTTTCGACGTCATTATTTGTCTTCTTTGTCGGACTTAATGATCGAATAGGAATTTACTATGACGGCCGGTGACACCCGCAGAAAAGTGATAATCAGGTCTGATGACATGAAAGCTGATGACTTCATGCAGCTGTCCTCAATGATGTTTGGCACCGTCTATGCCAACTTACCCCGTTTGGACAAGCGCATTAATATCGCTGGCGTATATGGCCGCTATGACGGGGTTAGTTTTCGCCATATGATTTACCGCGGAAACTTTACGATCGAGCTGCCGCCGGTTAACGATGAAATAACTTTTGTGCTGCCCATCGCAGGCAAGATCATGTTCAACCAGGCCAGCGATATGGTCGGTGTTCCCAGTGTTGGCATTGCCATGGACAAAGCTGATCTGCGCTCAACACGGTTTATCGACAGCCATGAACAATATGGTTTTTCCATTCGCCGGGGGCTATTTGCCGAGCGGCTTTCTACGCTCTTGGGTAAACCCATTTTAAACAGTGTCAGGTTTCATCCGATGGTGGATTTAAACCTGCCTGCATTTGCGGGCGTCAGGTCATTGCTGGAGTTTGCTACTGGCGCTGATGCTGACGCTTTGATCAACTCCAGTGCCCTGATGCCGATGCGTATTCAAGAGATGTTGGTGGATGCTGTGCTGGAGAGCTGGCCACACAATTACACTGACTTGCTGCAACGCAAGGGGCCGCTTATAGCGCCGCGTCACGTGAAGTTGGCTGTTGAGTTTATTCAGGAGCACCCAGAAGCGTCGGTCAGCGGCACTCAACTGGCTGAGCTGACCAATGTCAGCTTGCGCGCCTTGCAAGATGGGTTTCGCCGTTTTATGGGCACTTCAATTGCGGCCTACCAGAGACAAGTACGCTTGGAACGAGCCCATAGCGCTATTGTTCAGGACCCTTCGCGCTCCATCGCTGAGATTGCCCTGTGTTTGGGCTTTACCAATGTGGGGCGTTTTAGTCAGTACTTTCAGAGTGCCTTTGGGCAAAGCCCGCTGGATGTAAAGAACGGTCTGCGCAGGCGTATTTGCACATAGGTTCGCCGCACCCCCAGCTTCTATTCGAGACTGGGTGTGCGGCGTGATAGCGGTTTAGAAGGCAATGCTCGCGTTGATCTGACCACTCAGACCACTGCTTTCATCGCCAGAAAGCACATTAAAGTCGGCACCCAGCGTCAGGGCCTGGTGCGATGCGCTGATGTTCAACCCTGCTTTGATCATGTTGTCTGAGTCGAAAGCCGAATCCTGATCAATGCCCAGCCCTAATACGCTGGCCGAGCTTTTAACCTTCGGGTCATTGAGCATGTGTTCATAGCCCAGCTGCAAGCCGGGCGTCACGCGCCAATCAGCAACCAAGCGCGACTCGAAGCCAAGTTTTACCCCGGCTACCACGCTGTTTAGGCTCCGGTTGGTGCTGTCTACGTCCAGCGCCAGTTCACTGCCTTTTTCCTTGAAACCATCGAGTTGCACATAGCTGGTGCGCAAGCCAATTTCAGGCTCAATGAGCAGAGACCCACGTGTCATGCGATAACCCAAGCTGCCTTTGGCTCCATAGAAGCTGCCATGGGTGTCACCCTTTGCCGTTCCGAGGCCGCCAGTCAGATCGCGCTTGCTGCTGTAGTCGATGTAACCCGCATTAACTTGAACGCTCAGATAGGCACCGCTTTCGAGGCTGTCGAAGGCATAGCGACTGCCCGCGCTGATAAAGGTTGAATCGGTGTTTACATCGCCACCGGCACTGCCAATGCTGCCCTTGTTGTAGCCAAAGGCGACGTTAGCGCTGGTGCGCTCATTGAAGCGATGAACGCCACCGACCACCGCGCCTTTGGTGTGTTCGTTACTGCTGGCGGTGCTGCGGGAGCCGTCAGTGCCAAGGTAACCAGCTAAGCCCGTCATCCACAGCGAGGATTCTCCAGCTTTGAGATTGACTCCTGCTGCATAGGGGCTCAATGCATCCTCGATTAGCGATGCCTGGCGGAGCAAATAGGCACTGGCATCGGCATGTACCTGACCACCGACCTGGGATTCCAGACCGCCTAAGCTGCCAGCATCAATAGCCGATTGCAGGTAAAAGTTATAGGCGCTATAGGTGCCCGCAAGGCTGGTGTCCTGCAAGGCATTGAGCAAGGAGGCACCAGCTGCATCGTTGCCGCTGAAATACTGTTGACCCGGTAGCGTGGCATAACGAACCATCTTGCCACGCAGCACATAAATGGTTTCCTGATCTAAACCAAGGCCTTCTTTGAGGTAGTTATCCATGCTGCCATAAGTGGCCTCAACCTGGTCTAGACCCGCTTGCAGAAAGCTTGCCTGTACGCCCAGAAGCGGCTCATAGGCGGCAGCCATGTCCGGAGAAATGGCGTTCAACTGATCCAAGGTCGCCGCCACGCGTTCAGCGGTGTAGGCGTTGGTCGACAGGTAATCGGCCATAATCGTTTCTTCATCAACCCCGGCCAGGCTTTGCAGCACCGCGGCTGTCCAGCCGGTGCGATCTTTACCCGCTGTGCAGTGAAATACCGCTGCGTCCTCGCTGCTGGCTAATGCGCGCATCAGGTTGCCAAACTCTGAGCGCACATTTGGGTCGGTGACGAACTCACGTTCCCCTGCCTCCATCATCGCAATGCTTTGGTCCGCAGAGGTGAAGTTGATGTTGGTAAAGGCTTGGCCGGTAACATCGAAGGTGGTGTAGCTGGCGCCATCAGGAAGAAGGTCCGGAGCCGATGCAATCTCTTCGGGCGTGCGCAGGTCGAAAACGTTACTGATGTTCAAGGTATCAAGAGTCGCAAGATCTTTAGGCGAAACCGTCAGTTGGTTTGAACGATAAAACACGCCACCACGCATGACCCCATTGTTGCTCGTGGTGTACGCCGTGGTATTGCCTGCGACATCGCGGAAGTTATCCGCGCTTGCCAGTCGTGGGGTATCGAGTGTGTTTGTGCTGGCAGCCTGTGCACTGGAAATGGACAAACTAAGAACGGACAGGGAAAACAGAATGCGGTGAAACACTGAGTAGCCTCCTAGGGCATTGGCTTGTCCGGCCTACTATCGGTACTCAGTTGTTAACCTATGTTACAGAAATTGTTCCGCGCAAAATGGCTGCGCGATCTGTCCTTTTGTTGCGCAAACTGTCTGTTGAGCAGCATGCTCAGACGTGGACAGATTTATTCCGCGCGTGCCATTTGCAGCGCGTTAATAAATCTGTCCCTTGGTGGTTGCTTAGACGAATGTCTGTTTGGCGGCGCCACGCGGCAAGCGATTGCGACCTGGGATTTGCTCTAGCTTCTGACGCCAGGCACTACGAACACTGTGGCTCGTTTTAGGCGTTGCGGTTACGGGTGCAGCCTTCGCGGCTTTGGCCGCAGCGCGCAATTCGGCAAGGCTCGGTGAGCGATTGACAACGGCTGGCGCTGCTTCTTTCTCGATGGTGCGCAAGCAAAGCTTGCATGAAACCTGCGCCTTTTCCTCAGTGCTGCTAAGGCTTGCGCCAGTACGACCGCAAGCAACGGCATCAGGGGAGGGCGAGTAGTGAATAGCCAAGTGTACATCTCCAGCTTTTTAACAAAGCCGGCGATTTTACCTATCAACCACCACCTCTGTCCTTGGAAATCACACCATAAGTGCAACGACGCTTGCGTTGGATCAATGGGGGCCCAAGCTTGGCCTGCGTCAGTCCTGACATATCTAATCGCCGCGTAGCGTCGGTTCTTAGGTTTGAGTAGCCAATTCGCTTTGATTTTTCGATAAGTTAGGTATACGTTACATTTAATATCATTTGTTACGTATACAGAACATGGATCACTCCCTTATCACACAGCGACTTGGCGAGCAGATTCGGCAGCGCCGCCTCAATCGCGGTCACACTCAGGCCGTGCTTGCTTCTTTAGCCAATATCACCCGGCAAAAGGTCATCGCCATTGAAAAGGGTGACCTCTCTGTTGGGATGCTGGCCTATGCGCGAGTGCTGGCAGCCCTGGACTGTGAGCTCAGCGTGGTACCAGCGGCCATGCCCACGCTGGATGAAATCCACGGAGTATTCGACTGATGAGGACCGTGCTGCAGGTTGCGACGCCGCAAGGCGACAGCGGAAAAATTGTTACCAGCGCCAGCGACTATTTGTTCCGTTACCACGAAGACGCCATTGCGCAAACAGCGATAAGTTTGCTAATGCCGATGCGCCTGGATGAATACCGCCACCGGGAACTGCATCCGATCTTCCAAATGAACCTGCCCGAAGGCTACGTTTTGGAGCAGTTGCGCAACCGCTTGGCCAAGGTTGCGAAGGTTGACCCGGTGTTTCTGCTGGCTTTGTCTGGCAGTAGTTCGCCTATTGGGCGGGTGACGGTTAGCTCGCCAGAGATCGATGCGTTGTTGCGGCGGCAACAGTTCCCCGGAGAGAAGCTGGAAGAAATCCTCGCGTGGGACGGCGCTGAAGATATTTTTGCCAACCTAGTGGATCGCTACATCCTGCGCGCCGGTATATCGGGCGTGCAGCCCAAAGTGTTGGTGCCTGAGTACCAGGACTCCGCGCCGCAGCGTTTCACCTCTAAAACCTCTGACCTGATCATTAAGAGCGGCCGAGATGAGTTTCCGGGGGTGGCGATCAATGAGTTCCTTTGCATGTCAGTGGCCAAGGAAGCGGGGATTGCGGTGCCGGAGTTCTATCTCTCCGACAACGCCAAGCTCTTTGTCATGCGCCGCTTTGACCGGGATGCGCAGCTCAATCCAATCGGCTTTGAAGACATGGCGGCATTGATGGGCTTGGGAGCAGAACAGAAGTACAGCAAAAGCTATTCAGCCATCGCCAAGGCCATCCGTCTGTTCTGCCCGGCCGATCAGGTTCAGAGTTCGTTGGCACAATTATTTGCCATCGTGAGCTTGAGTTGTATCGTCGGTAACGGCGACGCCCACCTGAAGAACTTCGGGCTGCTTTATTCCGATCCTATCCAGCGCGATGCGCGGCTGGCACCTGCCTACGATATCGTCAACACCACGGCCTACATTCCAGAAGACGTATTAGCGCTGGAGCTTGTTGGCAATAAGTCACTGTTTGCGTCTCGCCAAGGGCTGTTGGATTTCGCTCAGGTCTGTAATGTGGCGCGGCCAGAGGAAGTGATTCGCGGGCAGTTGAGCGCGCTGGAGCTGGTGCTGGCCCGTTCGACCGAGTTATGCGAACGGGCACTGCATGTCGTCGCGGCGATCAGGCAGAGTGCTGCACCGTTTATGCAGACGTTTGACTAAGGATGTATGAAAAGGTCCTGCTACGAAACACACAGCCCAGTAACCATGAGGCTTGCAGGCCTGTAGTTCGGTAAAGCGGCCTTTTTCAGCGTACCCCTATACATTAATATTTGAAGTTGCGCCGGAGTAAACAGAGAGGGCAAGGCCTCGGTGTATTTTCTGTAAAACGTGGTCTGACCCCTATTTATTTAAACGTGGTCTGACCCCTATTTATTGCGACCCCTATTTATTGCGATCGGCGCCGCGGGAGCTTCACTGGCAAGTCCGGGAGCGGCTATGGGCGTTAGAGTTGCCCCTCGAATAGCCCCAAGCCTACCTCTATCGCGTCCACTGCCACCACGACTGCCAATGCCTCTGGCGCGACCTGCACCTCGGCCCATCCCGGAAACGTTACCGCGGTCACCTGCAAGGCCCGTACCTAGGCCAATTGCTGTCCCGCAAACCCGAACGGCAGACAAGGCTCAAGAACGTACACGCAACTGTGATAGCAAAAAGGATAAGGACTGTATCGATTGTCAACCTGCTGAGGGCACAATGTTGGCGCCCAACAATGGAAAAGGGCACTCGATGTCTAAACAGGCTGCGAGCTATCAGGCCTGGGTAACAGGGTTTCCCTTTCCTTTTGAGTGGAGTTGGAACGCAACTTGGTGGGATGGGTTCGACGAGTTGCGCTGCACTCTACTTGAGGCTAAGGCGAACTACGAGTTTATGTTCATACCTATTATTGGGTTGCCGAAGCCGTGGGCTAATGTTGAAAAGACACTAATTGAACCTGCACGAAATCACTCGTCAAAAGCCAGGCCAACTCCCCCGGTTAGAGTCGAGTGGCATTTCCTCCAGCGCATCGTCTATGAGTATTGTTCTGATAAGTATCTGAGTTTAGGACTAGCCAATTTGACAGCTTTTTGGAATCCCATGCCTGGAGCTTCAGATCACGAGGAATACCTGAAGGAGCGTGACCGTGAAAAGCGGGAGCTGGAAGACTACTACCGCGACAATCCAGATCTTTTGGTCTAAGGAGCAGGCATTACAAGTCCTTTTCGCTTATTCGTGTTCAGAATGCGATTTGATAAGCAAGCAATTGCATCAGTGTCACGTGAAGATCAGGTGGCGAGGGTTCACCGCTATTTGAGAGGCTTAGGTGGATTACACCCACTTCTCAGCAAATGGTATTTAAAAGGTTCCTCTCTTCGGGAGGCGCTCGAAAGTGAAGTGGTAGAAAACTTTGAATGCCTAGCAAACGAAGCGTCAAAAGGGTTTGATGATCAATATCCGAATTGTCTAAGCCTGTACGTCTGGAATGGTCAGGAGAACCCGCTTCAGGGCGGATTGTCCTTTAATTACGACGCGCACGACATGCCATCCATATCCAGTATTGAGTTTGAGGACGCCGGTGCTTTGGTTTCAGCGCTTGATGACCCAAGGACCTTATTGGTTGATATGTTAAGACTAGCAGTCTCCATTTGGTCAGAGATCGATTGGGGTGTAATAGCCCCCCGCAAGTACTACTTGAAAGAACAAGTGTTCTCCGACCGGCAAACCATCGGCTGGATAGGTTTCTGCCCCCACACGCTGAAACGCGGAGACTTTCCAGAGGCTAAAGAACTCATCGACATACCAGGCCGTGGAACCATCATGGTGAACTTCGAGCAGGTGATGGATGAGCGCAACCACGATCACTTCCGCATCGTTGGAACGCACGACACCAAACTCGTCGAGTTGGGCTATCTGCCGATGTTTAATGACTGATCGTGAGCTCGGCTGTTGCCTAGAAGTGCTGCAAGCCTAGTGAAATTGGGCGTAGCCTTCCTTTAGCCCGCTGGTGTAACGCAAGAACAAAAGCACAAGGCCCAGATTTACCGGGCTTTGTGCTGAGCAGTAAAGCTGCTTGAGATTATTGAACGAGTAATAGGGGACCCCAATTAACTCTTTCGGCCTTCCTCTAAAGACTCTGTATCGTCCGACACTTAGGAAACCCCGAACACCCCCAAAACTGCTCTCCAGCCTTAGCTCCTGTTTTTCGCGTGCGGACCAGCAGGGCGCTGCCGCATTTCGGGCATTGCCGCTCGGCTGTCGGGTCGCTACGGCGTTTAAGGTTTTGCACATGCTCGCGGTGGGTGGCGAGAGTGGGGGCGCGGCGGCCGGTTTGTAGGGCGTGCAGCATGGCGTTGACTTCAGCTTCGCTGAACACTGGCTGCTGGAATGATTTGATATAGCGAATAAAACCGATGCCTTGGGTGACATTGGCGGGCATTGGTGTTTTGAAGGTGCTGCCGCCGACAAAGGTAATGACTGAGTGCAGATGCTCTGGGCTGATGTCGAGCGTTGCTTCCAGCGCCTTGAGGTGTTTGTAGTTCTGGCGCAGTGGGTTTTGGAATTTGAAGCGTTTTTTATAAATCTGTTGCGTCCACTGTGGCTGCTTTTCGCTGCCAAAGATCCAGCCGCTCATATTCTTGGTTTCGAGCACGAAGATGCCGAAAGGCGAGAGAAATACGTGATCGATCTGCGTGGTGCCGTCGGGTGTGTTGAGGGTGACGTTGTGCAGGCGGCGGTAGGTTTGCTTATCCAGTTGCAGGTGAGCAAATGGTCGCACCAGCTGCTCACCGATGTAGCCCTTAAACCAAGGCGACTTGAGCAGAGCCGCTAAAAACGCTAGCGGAATCAGCCAGCCTAGCGTGCCCCAGAGCTGCGTGATGATGGGAGTGAAGTCCATTTCCTGATCTTCTGTACACCATAGTTATCTGGACCTTACCGGAATCTGGCGTAATAGCACGGTAGTATTAAAAGGCGTTAATCGGCTCATTCGGTGAGCCGATTGTGCAGGCTATTCGGCTCACAAGCTTCCTGGCTCTTGTGCTTCAGTCACCGACCCCTCACAGCTGTCCCTGCTTTATGTGCTTCAGTGCTTCTTTGCCAGCAGTTCAGAGCGACCAATCACTTCACGGCTGCGCTCTGGTTTGCGCGGCCCTGAGAAACCGGCTTCTTCGATGGCGGTATCCAAGCCTCGGAAATGCGGAGCGGCTTTGGGGCTGCGCAATGTCTCCATGCCCTCGTTCCAAGCATGCACCATCTGTCTGGCCACATCGCGCCAGGCGGGCTCATTTTTCGATGCTTCGATAACTTCGTTACCGACCTCTACGGTGGATTCGCAGAGTTGCTCGACCATGGCGGCATACTGGCGCGGTGGAATACCTAAGACAGCTTTGAAAAAGGTTTCCAGCGACCGACCCGGTGTCCAGGTTTGTCTTCCGCCCACGGACAGGCCAGGAGGGTTGCTGGCGAAGCGCGGGTAGGCCTGAGTGGTCACCAGGTCATAAATCGGGGTAAAGGCCACGTCAGCACGCGAGGTGTAAAACAGCGCGATGTTCTTCGAGTGACAGTCGGCATTGCGCACCACATAGTTGGTCAGCAACTGCCAGCCGAAGTGCTCGCGTTGCGTTTGGAGACGGTTGGCGGGGATATAGGCTCGTGTGGCATTCCACACCCGTTCGGTGGTGGGGTTGTACTTTTCATGTGGCGGCAAACCTAGAAGTCCACAAGCGTCTTCGACTCCGCAGCGCGCGATGCCTTGCTCGTCCACATCGAAGCGATCCACTACCAGGATTTTGCCATCCTCAGACATACGACATGCTGCGACCGGCACGACGTTAAGCCGCTCCAGCACGCGCATGGTGTAGAACTCGTTGAAGCCTAGAAACGGGGTCGTGTCGTCGGAGCCTTTGATGATGTGAAAGCCGGTGCGCAGGGTAGGTTTGCCTAGTGGCTCCCGAGGTTCGGCGGTGTCGGTGGCAATGAATTTTGGCACGACCCCCGACACGGCTACCCGAGCATATTGCCGTACCAGTGCGGCGAACCGGTCAGTGGTGTTTTCCGCCTTGAGCAGATGACTTATCTCAAGCGGTGCCATCTCGACGCCAGGCTGAATGCCTTCAGGCGTGACCGAAACTCTGCCGATGCCGGAGCCTCCCACCACGCCCAGCAGCGACAGGTCGGTGCCATCGAGCAGCGGGCCGAATTCCTCGCGGATAACGCCCAGCAAATAGCCCTCTGGAAGGTTTTGCCGAAAAAAAGGAAACAAATCGCGGGGCCAGCGCCATGCTTGTTCACGAACAGGCATCGTTAGGCTGACAAAGTCTTCCGGTGCTGTTGTTGGAAGATATTTCAGCACGTACTCATCGCGCTCCCGGTAGAGTTTGGCCACTAGCCTGGAGCTGACGTGAACGTCGAGAATCATGCTCAGCTTCTCCCAGATCGTTGCTCGTCGAGGATGTCTTCGACCGTGCGCTGGTGTCCTGCCTTGACCAGTTTCAAGTCATAGCCTGCTGCTTCGAGCAGGCGAACCAGCACCGAGACGCTCATATCGCCTTTGGCCAATGTTTCCATTCGGGCTACCGTTGTGCGTGAGACACCGGCACGGCTAGCCAAGGCTTCTTGGCTCAGCTTCGCATCACCACGCGCCTGTTTCAGCATTTCCGAAACATCGTAGAGAGAGGTCATTTGTAGCCCTTGGGCGTCAAAAATAGATGTAATACCGGAAAATGTAGCTCATGGGCTACATTAACGCAAGAGATGCTGAACTTGATTTGTGGCTTTCGGGCTACGAAATGAATTTATTAGTCATTATTTGTGGCTTAAGGGCTACAAATTAGCGAGCGTGACTAAGCGCATGACTGCGCCTTAGCGTTGGCGCGGGATGAGGTCATGTGAGGCTTCGATCGGAGCCTGGAATGAAGTCAGAAGTAATCACTCAGTTGCCCAAAGAGCTGGCTGTTGCCGTTGTGAGTAGTGATGTCCCTGACTGACTGGAAGTGTCGTTAGAGCGTGACGAGTATGTGATTGAGGGCTGGGTTTTAAGGAAATACCTCACCCGAGTTTACTGATGTGGACGAATTGTGGACGTTGGTACCTGTGAAAGGTCCATGTGTCCGTATTCAGAAAGACAAAAGCCGCGCAGTGCGCGGCTTTAAAGATGGTGGGCCCACACGGACTCGAACCGTGGACCAAAGGATTATGAGTCCTCTGCTCTAACCAACTGAGCTATGGGCCCTCAGAAGCTGGCGGATTATACCGGCGCCTTCCGTGTCATGCCAACTGATCGCTTCGGTTGGAGGAATTTATCTGCAAAAAGTTTGGCATCCAGGGGCCGATTGATAAAAAAGCCCTGTATTTGCTCGCAACCGGCTTCGGCTAAAAATTGCGCCTGGGCTTTGGTCTCGACACCTTCTGCAATTACCGTGAGCTGCAGGCTTTTGCCCAAGGCGATGATGGCGCGGGCGATTGCCGCGTCATGGGGGTTTTGCGGTAAGCCACGTACGAATGACTGGTCGATTTTTAGTGTGTCTAGCGGCAATCGTTTTAGGTAACTCAGCGATGAGTAGCCGGTGCCAAAATCATCGATTGCCAGTTGTAGGCCGAGGTCTTTGAGGTGGTGAAGTGTACCGAGAGCGTCCTCTGTCTGATTCATGATGAAGCTTTCGGTGATCTCCAGCTGCAATAGGTCAGGCGCCAAGTTATAGCGCTTGAGTAATGCTGTGATCATTTCGATCAAGTCGGGCTGGCGCAGTTGAACGCCTGCGAGGTTGACTGCGATTGCCCCGAATGGAGCATGCGTCGCTTGCCAGTTGGCCATCTGTTTGCACGATTGCTCCAGCATCCAACGGCCCAACGGCAGAATCAAGCCGCACTCTTCGGCTATCGGTATAAAACGGCTTGGTTGGATTTCGCCCAGCTCTGGGTGCGTCCAGCGAACCAGTGCCTCGGCGCCGATCAATTGGTTGTTGTTCAGGCTGAATTTAGGTTGGTAGACCACGTGCAACTGGTTGTGCTCCAGCGCATGGCGCAAGCCGATTTCAAGGTTCATGCGTTCGGTGGCAATCGAGGTGAGCTCTGGGGTGTATAGCTCTAAGCGATTGCGGCCTTTGGCTTTGGATTGGTACATGGCCGCGTCGGCATTTTTGATTAGCGAGGCGACATCTTGCGCGTCATCGGGGTAGAGGCTGAGACCGATGCTGGCACTTATGAAGAATTGATGCTGCTCAACGATGAATGCCTGGTTGAAGCAGGCGAGCAGCCTTTCGGCCGTTTTCGCCGCTTGGTCGCGGGTCTGCAGTTCAGGTAAAAGGATGATGAATTCGTCGCCACCGAGCCGCGCCACGGTGTCCTGTTCGCTTAATTGAAGCTTGAGTCGCTCGGCAATACTTTTAAGTAGTTGGTCACCAATCGGGTGGCCGAGGCTGTCGTTGATGTGCTTGAAGCGGTCCAGGTCCATAAACAGTACCGCGCCATGTCGGTCGCTGGCATGGCATTTTTCAAGCTCGGCCTGCAGGCGCGTTTCAAACAGCAGCCGATTAGGCAGGCCGGTTAAAGAGTCGTGGTGGGCTTGGTGGTCGAGTTTTGCTTGCGCTTGTTTCAGTGGGGTGATGTCAGCAAACACACCCACATAATGGGTTATTTCATTAAGGCTGTTTCGTACGGCGCTTATGGTCAGCCATTCTGGGAACAATTCACCGGTTTTACGTTTGTTCCAGATCTCACCCTGCCAATGACCGTTGCGGGTTAGTTGCTGCCACATTTCAGTGTAGAACTTGCGATCATGCAGGCCCGAAGACAGCATGCTGGCGTGGTTGCCCAGTGTTTCAAGTTCGCTAAATCCGGTGATTTCGGTGAAGGCGCGGTTAATTGCGGTGATGTGTTGATTGGTGTCGGTGATCATCACGCCTTCTGCAGTGCTTTCAAATACCGTGGCGGCTTGCAGTAGTTTTTCCTGCATGACTTGCCTGTCCGTCACATCGCGGGCGATGGTGAGCAGGCAGGCCTGGTTGCCTATGGTCATGAGCTGGGCTGAAAGTTCGCAAATACGCACAGCGCCAGTGCTTGTTCTAATCGCGGCGGTGTAGTCCCGTATGCTGCCGTGGCTCTGTAGCTGCTGCAGTATATAGGTGCGTTGTTTGGGGTTGCTCCAAAGCCCGAGCTCCAAGGTTGAGCGATTTAATACTTGTTTTGCATTGAACCCGGTTATGTGGGTGAACCCCTCGTTGGCATCAAGCAGCACGCCATCTTCTGCGCGGGTAATCAGCATGCCATCTGGAGATGCGTGGAATGCTTTAGCGAATTTTTCCTCGGACAGTTCAAGCAGGTGTTGAGTGCTACGTATTATGCTGATGTCGCGGATGACGATGACCAGCGTGCTGTTGTCCGCGTGATTAAGTGCTTCGGCTGAGATCAAACCGGTAAACAGCTCGCCGCTACTGCGGCGAAAAGGCAACTCAAGATTGCGCAGTGAGCCATTTGCCATTTTTTTCTGAAATGTTCGGTCCGCGTCGGGCTCGCCCCAGATATTCAGTTCATGTGGGGTTTTACCAATTGCCTCGTCTATACGGATTGCAAATTGTTGTTCAAAAGCCTGGTTTACTTCGAGCAGGGTGCCAGCCTTACGGTCGGCAATGACCATGATGTCTGGGCACTGTTGGAACACCGAAATAAACTTCTGTTTGGACAGGCGCAATGCTTGCTCTGTGCCTTTGGCTTCGCTGATATCGATCATCAGGCCGCGCAACGTGAGCCTGTCGTTTTGCTGGCTAAGGGTGACGATGTCGCGCACCCAAACGATATGACCATCCTTGGCCAGCATGCGATAGTCGAGACTGTGATCGCGGCCAGCAGCGGTCTCTGTTGTGGTGAAACTTATGGTTTCGGCTGCGTCCTCAGGGTGCAAAATACTTTGCCAAAAACCTGATTTTTTCCAGTTGTCGAGCGGGTAGCCCAAGAGCTTTTCTGCATGGGAGGAGACGTAGGTGTAGCAGAATGAGTCTGCGGTTGATTCCCAGGTGATTGCCGACAAGTTTTCAACCAGGCCGCGATAGTGATGTTCACTTGTACGTAATTCTTGCTCGACCAGGCGTCGTCTGCTGGCTTCGGAATTCAGGCGCCGGTTACTGATTACGACACTTAACAATATAGCGAGCAGAGCCACTAGAAACGGTAGTCCGTAGATCAGCAACTCACGCCAATGGTCGCGGCTATCTATGACCCCGCCAATCCACGGCTCTTGCAATTCATCGATTTGCTCACTGCTCATGTCGTCAAAAACTTTGTCGAGTATGCCGACTAATACATGGTTTTTAGACGGTGTCGCCATCGCTAATTGGTAGCGATAGGGGGTCTCACCACTTATCGATACGCCCTCCAGCTTAAGTTGACGCAAACGCCAGACGCTGGAGGCAAGGTCACCGACCAGTGCATCTGCACGGCCAGTGCTCAGGGCTTGCAGGGCGGCATCAACCGAGGGCAGGGGCAGCAAGTTTAGATCTGGGTTGTTATCGCGCAGTAGCTCGTGTGGTGCGTAGTCTTTGACGACGGCAACCTTTAATCCGTAAAGCGCTTTGAGGTTACGGGGTTGAGGCCCGTCTTTGCGCGCCAAAATGACGATGGGGAAATCAAGATAAGGGCGAGTAAAGGCTAGGTAGGTTTGCCGTTCGGGTGTCGACATGATGCCCGGCAGTAAGTCGATATCACCGGCCTTGGCGAGCGTGAGCACTGCACTCCATTCGCGCGGTTCAATGGGTTTGACTTTGACCTTGAGGGTTTGCTCGATGTGGGTGATGTAGCTTGCGGCGAGACCTCGATACTTGCCTTGTTCATCACGGAATTCAAACGGCGGCCAAGAGGCGTCTATGCCGAGGCGTAGTGTTGGGTGCTGCTGTAGCCAAAGCTTTTCTGTTGGCGTTAACGTGATTGCCGCTGCGGTTGAAGCCCACAGCGCCAGACAGAACAAAATAATGACTGACAATTGCCGCATCACATGTGCAGTCCATGTCGAATGGATAGTTATTTCGAGTGTAGTCTGGGTCTTACTTTGCCGGGAACTATAAAATAAAACCCCCGGTGTTTGCCGGGGGTTTTAGTGTTACTCGTCGAGGAAGGAGCGCAGATGCTCGCTTCGTGTCGGGTGGCGCAACTTGCGTAGCGCCTTGGCCTCGATCTGACGAATACGTTCACGCGTTACATCGAACTGTTTACCCACCTCTTCAAGAGTGTGGTCGGTATTCATGTCGATGCCGAAGCGCATGCGCAGTACCTTGGCTTCACGTGCAGTGAGGCCGGAGAGTACTTCGCGGGTGGCTTCCTTGAGACTTTCCACGGTCGCCACATCAATTGGCGATTGCATGGTGGAGTCTTCAATGAAGTCGCCCAAATGCGAATCTTCGTCGTCGCCGATTGGGGTCTCCATGGAGATCGGCTCTTTAGCGATCTTCAATACCTTACGGATTTTGTCCTCAGGCATTTCCATGCGTTCGCCCAGTTCTTCCGGCGTCGGCTCGCGTCCCATCTCTTGCAACATTTGGCGAGAGATGCGGTTGAGCTTGTTGATCGTCTCGATCATGTGCACAGGGATACGGATGGTCCGTGCCTGGTCAGCAATGGAACGAGTGATCGCCTGGCGAATCCACCAGGTTGCATAGGTCGAGAACTTGTAACCGCGACGGTATTCGAACTTGTCCACTGCCTTCATCAAGCCGATGTTGCCTTCCTGGATCAGATCGAGGAATTGCAGGCCACGGTTGGTGTACTTCTTGGCGATGGAGATAACCAGACGCAGGTTAGCTTCAACCATTTCTTTCTTGGCGCGACGTGCTTTAGCTTCACCGATCGACATGCGACGGTTGATGTCTTTGATTTCAGCCAGAGTCAGGTCGCACTCTGTCTGCAAAGCCACCAGCTTCTGCTGGCAACGCTGAATATCAGCAATGCGGGTGCCAATGGCTTCGGCGTATTTGGCCTTACCTTTAGCTATGGTCTCAGACCAGCTTTCGTCGATTTCATTGCCTGGGAACTGGCGAAGGAAATCAGCACGCGGCATGCGTGCATCGCGAACACAGATTTGCATAATGGCGCGTTCTTGACCGCGAAGGCGCGCAAGCGCGTCACGCAGACGAACAACCAGTGCTTCATACTGCTTAGGCACCAGCTTGATCGGCATAAACAGCTCAGCCAGAGCTTTTAGCTCAGCTTTTGCCTGCTTGCTGCTACGACCATGCTTTTTAAGCGCCTTGTTGGCGATTTCGAGCTGTTCAGCTACTGCGGTGAAGCGGCGAAGGGCTTCTTCCGGATCCGGACCACCGTCGCCTTCTTCTTCCTCGTCATCGCTGTCGTCGCTGTCGTCGTCATCGTCTTTGTCGTCTGCGCTATCGTCCTTTGCAGGAGTCGGGGCGGCAGCTTCGGCAGGCACGGTGCCGTCGTCCGGGTCAATATAACCACTGAGGACTTCAACCAAACGACCACCTTCGGTGGTTACGCGGTTGTATTCGGCAAGAATGCTGTCGACTGTTCCTGGGAAATGGGCAATAGCGCCCATAACTTCGCGGATGCCTTCCTCAATGCGTTTAGCGATTTCGATCTCGCCTTCGCGGGTAAGCAGTTCCACGGTGCCCATTTCACGCATGTACATCCGCACCGGATCAGTGGTGCGGCCGATATCGGTTTCAACGGCTGCGAGTGCTGCTGCGGCTTCTTCAGCGGCAGCTTCGTCGGTGTCGGCTTCAGCCAACAACAGAGCGTCCGCATCGGGAGCACTCTCGAATACGTTGATCCCCATGTCGTTAATCATGCGGATGATGTCTTCCACCTGTTCCGGATCGGAAATATCCTCCGGCAAGTGGTCATTGACCTCCGCGTAAGTCAGGTAACCCTGCTCACGACCGCGGCTGATCAATTCTTTCAAACGAGATTGCTGTTGAGCTTTTACGGACATAACACCCTATCCATTGAAGGTCTTGGCGGGCTAAAAACAAGCCGAGGATTATACCTCGGAATTGGGCTCAAGCGCCAGTTGAGCTCTTCTCGCTCTGTGAGGAAGGGCTGCTGTAGTGTTCTCTCAGCAGTGCTTTTTCCTCTTCGGTCAGTTCGCTCGGGCTTTTCAGCATGACACTGCGCAGTGCCTGTTCACGCCGCCTTTGCGATTGGTTCTGTGCAAGTCTAGTTATGGTGTCGATAAACTGTTGTTCAAGGTTGTCGTGATCAATTAGCCATTCCTTTTCTGCAAGTGCCTGTAATAGACGCCCCTGTTCGGTGCCGTGCCAGCGTGCAATCAGTTGCAGTGAGCGTAAGCTCGGGTCCTTTTGCAGCGCGCCAACCAAGGCGACAAGAAGTTGCGCATAGGTGTCGTCTTCTGCAGCGAAGTGGCTGACATTTTCGACTTTTTGCGCAAGCTCAGGGTGGTGGAGGAGTGTGCGTAATGCACTGATGTTGGGCGATTCAACACCGATAACCGTACGTGGTTTGCGGGGCTTGAAATCGTCGCGAGCTTTCTTGCTCCACTTGCCGTCCTGTTTCTTCCAGTTGCCTTTGCTCTTTTCCTTACTGCTGAACTCAAAGTTTAGCTCTGGTTCAGCATGTTGGTAGTCGTTGTAGTCCGGTTGTCCGTCGAGATAAGCGCTGTCCGGTATGTCAGCGAAATCATTTGGCGCTGCACTGCTCTGGTGGCTGTGAGCTGGAGCCATTTGATTGACTGTTTCACCGCTAAGGCCAGTGATCTCGGTAAGACGTTGGCGCATCAATATGCGCAGGTTGTTGCCTGGGACTTTTTCAATCATTGGTGCGGCGAGGGTGACCAGGTGTGCCTTGCCTTCTAGTGAGCGTGGATCGGCTTCTTCGCTCAAATGTTCGAAAAAGTAGTCAGCAAGTGGCTGTGCTTGCTGGTTGATCCGTGCGCGGAAGGCGTCTGTGCCTTCGCTGCGCACCAGGGTGTCTGGGTCTTCGCCGTCCGGTAAAAATAAAAAGCGGGCGCGTCTGCCGTCCTGCAAATTGGGCAGAGTGGCCTCTAGGGCGCGCCATGCTGCGTTGCGTCCTGCTTGGTCACCGTCAAAACAAAATAATACGCTTGGCACAATGCGAAACAGGCGTTTCAGGTGTTCTTCACTGGTCGCTGTGCCGAGCGTGGCAACGGCATTGCGCAGGCCTTGTTGGGCGAGGGCAATGACGTCCATGTAACCTTCGACGACCATTATTTCGTCAAGGTCACGGTTGCTTTTGCGCGCTTCAAATAAGCCGTAAAGCTCTTGGCCTTTATGGAATACCGGGGTCTCTGGCGAGTTTAGGTATTTCGGCTTGTCGTCACCGAGTACGCGTCCGCCAAAGGCTATTACTCGGCCGCGGCTGTCGCGAATCGGGAAAATAACCCGGTCACGAAAGCGGTCGTAGCGTTTTCCGCTCTCGGCGTTTTCGACCAGCAGGCCCGCGTCAATCATGGCTTTTTGCTGGAGATTATCGCTGGCCAGGTATTTGTGCAGGTTGTCCCAGCCGGGCGGGGCAAAGCCAAGCCCAAAGTCGCGAGCGATTTCGCCTGTAAGGCCGCGACCTTTAAGGTATTCAATGGCGGCTTTGCGCTGTGGATGGCTCTTGAGTGCTTGGCGGTAAAACTCTGCTGCTGCGGTGAGCAGCGGGTAAAGCGGTGAGTCTGTCGGCTGGCGCGGCTTGTTGTTGCGTCCGCCTTCTTCGCGGGGCACTTCCATGCCTGCGCGCTTTGCCAGGTCTTCTATCGCTTGTGGGAAATCAAGCTGGTCGTGGTCCATGACAAAGCCGAGCGCGTTGCCGCCAGCGCCGCAACCGAAGCAGTAGTAGAACTGTTTGTCAGGGCTGACGCTAAAAGAGGGGGTTTTCTCTTTGTGGAACGGGCAGCAGGCGGTGTAATTCTTGCCAGCTTTTTTTAATTGAATGCGCGAACTCACCACGTCGACAATGTCGGTGCGGTTGAGCAGGTCATCAATAAAAGACTGTGGAATCAAGCCGGCCATAGGCGCTCAGTATGTTGGCCTGGAGTTGCGCAGGCGGACATGGGAAACGTACATATATAGTCTATTGTGGAGCGCAGATCATTACATCGAAAACTGCAGCGACACCCAAAGAGTGTGGCCGATGCGATGTGCGGTTACCTGCCATAAAGCGTGTGTTGTGCGTATTTGCGAGAAATTTGTGGCAATCGCTCAGCAAAAAAACTCCGATTATTCGCGATGGCGAAGCGGAGTGGAGCGCTCAATAGTGAGTAAGCTGAGCTAGGTCAGAAGTTATCTGACAGAAACGGCAAAGCCCGGCCGGAGCCGGGCAATGCAGACTGCAGCTATGCGGTCTGTACGATTAGTACAGGCGCACGCTACGGCGCTGTTCGCGCTGTACTTTCTTCGCGTGACGCTTAACAGCGGCTGCTGCTTTACGCTTACGCTCAGAAGTCGGCTTTTCGTAGAATTCGCGGCTGCGAACTTCAGCCAGTACACCGGCTTTTTCGCAAGAGCGCTTGAAGCGACGCAGAGCTACGTCGAAGGGTTCGTTCTCTTTAACTTTGACGGCTGGCATCCAGGGCGTACCTTCACTTTAATTCGGTGGTTAACGTGCTCCTAACTAAAGGCGCTGGAGTACGTAGGTTTTTAAGGGTTGCGGATGTTAACGCCTCATCGCGAAGAATGCAAAGCCTCTGATCGAAAAGCGCTGGTCGGCATACCCGTGCGGCCATTATTATGCCTGACTTCTTGTTCAAGTCCCTCTTTAAATCAAGGCATTAGCCAATGTTGGTACTGGGTTTAGAAACCTCTTGTGATGAAACCGGTGTCGCGCTCTATGACAGTGAGCGCGGGCTTTTGGCTGATGCGTTGTTCAGCCAGATCGATTTACACCGTATCTATGGCGGTGTCGTGCCGGAATTGGCCTCGCGCGACCACGTAAAGCGCATGCTGCCGCTGATCCGGCAGGTATTGGAGCAGGCGCAGTGCAGCACTGAAGATATTGATGCAATTGCCTATACCGCAGGCCCAGGGCTGGTCGGTGCGCTGTTGGTGGGGGCTTCCTGTGCCCAGTCTTTAGCCTTCGCCTGGGGGGTTCCTGCGCTGGGTGTGCATCACATGGAGGGGCACTTGCTCGCGCCAATGCTGGAACAAAATCCGCCTGGCTTTCCGTTCGTCGCTTTGTTGGTTTCCGGCGGGCATACCCAGTTGGTTCGCGTTGATGGCATTGGTCAATATCAGTTGCTTGGTGAGTCACTGGATGACGCCGCGGGCGAGGCTTTTGATAAAACAGCCAAGTTAATGGGTTTGCGTTATCCCGGCGGTCCGGAAATTGCGCGCTTAGCCAGTCAGGGTGTTGCTGGACGGTTTGTGTTCCCGCGACCAATGACTGATCGCCCAGGCCTGGATATGAGCTTTAGCGGCTTGAAAACCTTCACCCTGAATACCTGGCAGCAATGTGTGACTGAAGGTGATGACGGCGAGCAGACGCGCTGTGATATTGCTCTGGCATTTCAACAGGCCGTGGTTGAGACGCTGACAATCAAGTGCCGCCGCGCCTTGAAACTGACAGGGTTGAACAGCTTGGTGATTGCCGGTGGCGTGAGCGCTAACACGGCTTTGCGCCAATCGCTGGAAAAAATGCTCGGCGAGTTTAACGGGCAGGTGTTTTATGCGCGTCCGGAGTTCTGTACCGACAATGGCGCCATGATCGCCTACGCGGGTTGTCAGCGCTTGCTGGCCGGGCAGCACGAAGACTTAAGCATTGCGGTGCGCGCACGTTGGCCGATGGAGCAGCTTGCGCCGCTGTAACCGGATGCTCATGCAGTTTCTGCTGGCGCCGCCCTGCTGGGTGAGCGCGGCTCATGCTGTGGATTCAGAATTGTCGCTCTCGCCCGGCGAAAAGATCGCGTAAATTCCCGCGGTGACGCCACACGATAAGTGCGGTCAATACGCTTACCGGCAGCAACAGGCTAGGCTGTAGCCAGGCCAGTAACGGCAGTGTTAGCGGTGTCGCAATAAGCGCGGCAAGTGAGCTGGTGCGGGTGGTGGCAAATGTCAGCAGCCATAACACGGCCGCCAACAGCGCGGCGGGCAGGTATAGACCGAGGAATACCCCTGCGGCGGTTGCGACGCCTTTGCCGCCTCTAAAGCGGAAGTAAAGGGGATACATGTGACCGACGACGGCAGCCAGCCCGATCCATGCTTGCTGCTGAAGGTTAAGACCGAGCATTTTGGCGATAAAAATAGGCAGTAAACCTTTGAGCAAATCGCCAAACAGGGTGAGCGTTGCTAGGCGTTTGCCAGCGGTTCGCATCATGTTGGTTGCGCCAGGGTTGCCTGAACCGTACGCGCGCGGGTCTGGTCTGCCTGCAATCTGGCTGAGCAAGATCGCAAAGGAGACTGAGCCGAGCAAGTAAGCAAGCATTACCAGCAACGCAAACATGGAGTTGATCCGCCCCAAGAGGTGCATTGATTCTAGCAGGGCTGACGAAGCCCTAGGAATCCTCTGACAAACTAGCAGGGCTAAGCAATCACTAAAAACTGCTGCGCGAGTTATTTTGCGGCTGCCGACGCTGCGCCAGCCGACGCTGCGGCTGCGATGATGGGCCAGCCTTTGGTTATTACTTACTTTGCTCGTTACTTTTTCAGGGGGGGGCTCTAAGTTCGGGGGGCTCTAAGTCGCAATTGAGCATTTATATCTGTCTGGGAATCTTTATAGTGCCAGACTAATATTTTCATTCGAGTAACGTCAGTAATCGTTGGCTAATTCGAGAAGTGGAGAAAAGTTTGGACACAGTCTTTATCGAAGGTCTGGAGGTCGATACGGTGATCGGCGCATACGACTGGGAGCGTACGATTCGTCAGTGCCTGCGTTTGGATCTGCAACTGGGCTGGGATAACAAGCCAGCAGCAGCGGGCGATGATCTCGAGAAGGCGCTTGATTACGCTAAATTGTCTGCGCGAGTGCAGGCGTTTGCCAGCGAGGCGACTTTTATTTTGGTCGAAACATTCGCTGAGCGTTTGGCTGAGATGCTCATGAGTGAGTTCCAGATTCCCTGGTTACGCTTGAAGCTGACCAAACCAGGCGCCGTTCCAGCCGCGCTTGGCGGTGTCGGTGTGGAGATTGAGCGCGGATGTCGCTAACCCCGGTTTATCTTGGTCTTGGCAGTAATATCGACCGCGAAGCGCATCTGTGTGCCGGTCTTGATGCGCTGGCGGGATTGCTCAAGGACATGCGCTGCTCGGCGGTATTTGAGAGTGCACCCGTCGGCATCAAAAGTGGGCCGTTCTTCAATTTAGTGGTGGTCGGCTTGACCGACATGTCGCTGCACGATCTTGATCGTAAATTGAAGTTTATCGAAGCCGATAACGGCCGATATGCGCCTGATCGCGTCGGTTTGCCGTTGGACATTGACGTCTTGCTCTATGGCGATCTGGTTGGCAACTTTGATGGCTTGATATTGCCGCGTGCTGAAATCCTGAAGAATGCGTTTGTGCTTTGGCCGTTGTCGCTGCTAGCGCCAACGGTGTTGCACCCTGGCGAACAACGCAGTTTCACTGAGCTTTGGGCGAACGCGCAGATTGAGCAGGTGCTGAAGCCCACCCTGTTTAGCTGGCGACAGCAGCAACTGACGCCGCAGGCGCTCCTTGAGACGCCTGCCTGCTGAAACCATGCAGTCATTGCGCTAATTCGTGTGCAGCCGCAATCAGACTGATTGCGGCTGATAGCCCTTCTTGAATTGGGTGATGGCCCGCAGCCGCTCGCGCTGTAACGCCTCACCCAATTCCGGCCCTTTGAATCCCTGAGCCAACAAGGGCTGTACGGCGACGGCGCAAGCTGTTTGCATCACACTTCGCAAATAGCTGGCTTGTGGGTAATCACGTCCTTCAAAACCATCACGACCGCGTGCGTCCATCTCGCAGGCAGCAATGAACTCTTCAAAGCGTTGTGGTCTGCGGAATACGTCAAAGCGTTGCAGTAACTCCAACAATGTTGACGGTTTTAGCTCAAGGGCACGATGACCGTGGGTGTGAAACTCACCGACCAGCAACGCCAACTCCTGGCAGTCTTTGGGGGCTTTGCAGCGAGTATTGATGGCCTTGATCAGCTTGAGTCCACGTTGTTCGTGGGCAATGTGCCGTGGCCACTGGTCTTCCGGGGTCAGGCCTTTACCCACATCGTGCAGCAAGCTAGCCCAGCGAACACTGAGTGGCTGGTTATATTCTGCGCACTGGCGCAGCACGCTGAGGACATGCGCGCCGGTGTCTATTTCGGGGTGATGCGCCGGTGGCTGAGGTACACCAAACAGGGCGTCGACTTCAGGCAGCAAAACCTTGAGCGCGCCGCAATCGCGCAGCACCTCAACGAAAACATCGGGTCTTGGTTCCATCAATGCGCGAGATATTTCTTTCCAGCTACGCTCTGCCGTTAAGGCGCTGAGCTCGCCTGATTCGCTCAGTTGCTGCATCAGTTGCAGCGTCTCTGTGGCGACGCTAAACCCAAGAGGCGCATAACGCGCGGCAAATCTGGCGACCCGCAGCACACGCAGCGGGTCTTCAGTAAAGGCGGGCGATACATGGCGCAGTAACTTGGCCTCCAGGTCGCGCTGGCCGCCGTATGGATCATAGAGCTTGCCGTTATCATCCTCGGCGATAGCGTTGATGGTCAGGTCGCGGCGAATCAGGTCTTCCTCGAGCGTAACCTCGGGGCTGGCGTAGAAGGTGAAGCCGCCATAGCCGCGACCGCTTTTACGTTCCGTTCGCGCAAGCGCGTATTCATCTTTTGTTTGTGGGTGCAGAAAAACCGGAAAATCTGCTCCGACCGGACGATAACCCAGCGCGAGCATCTGCTCGGCTGTGGCGCCAACCACGACCCAGTCATTTTCGGTTACTTCACGTCCCAACAAGCGATCACGTACTGCACCGCCAACCTTATAAATTCGCATGTATGCCTCCATTGCTGCAGAGGATAGCGGTTGTAGGTGTCGCATAGGAAGTTAGCTTAACGGGCTGTGCTGACGGGTATCTGTGCAGTGAGTGCAAGCACTGCTTGTTTGAGCTGTTCGGCACTGCAGCTGGCAGGGCTGAGACTGGTTATACCGGTGCCTTGCCACAGCACATTGTCGGCCGGATCGGTCAGGCGTAAGTGTAGGGTGCCGGTTTCGTCGTGCAATACATGAATGGCCTGATAGGCGCCCAACTGGTTGGGCGGCGCTTGGTCAACCTTGAACTCAATAGGTTGCTCACGCACTTCGAGCCAGTAGTAAACATGGAATTGCGCAGGCTCAGCCTGTTGATAACCCAGCTGTTGCAGTTGTTCGCGCAGTAACGAAGTCAGCTGTGGATAAAGTGCAGGAGTCGCCGCTGAGGGTTTTAGTATGGGTTCGGGGGCGATAAGTTTGAAACGGCTTAATGCGCTGAGAGCCTGCGGGTTTACAGTGCTTATCTCGGTATGAGGCGCCGGGGTATTTGCGCAACTGGCCATAGCCACGCAGGTCAGAAGTATCAGCAATAAGCGCATCAAGGTCACCTCACAAGATAGGCCTTGATGCTCTTTAGCGGGAAGGCAAAGCACAACCTATCAAATGGGCGGGATGATCAGGTCTAGGCGCGGGTAGTCAGCCTCACGTTCAGCTTCCTTTTTGGGCGGTACATGCTGGCTGTTGATCTGTTTGTCGCCTTGCATCACTTCAAGATGGATGTCGAAGCCCCACAGGCGATGCAGGTGCTTGAGAACTTCCTCGGTGGAGTCGCCCAGTGGTTTTCGATCATGCTGCTGATGGCGCAAGGTCAGGGAGCGATCACCGCGTCGGTCGATGCTCCATATCTGCACATTGGGCTCCCGGTTGCCCAGGTTGTATTGCGCGGCTAAGGTTTCGCGAATTATTTGGTAGCCGTTATCGTCGTGGATGGCTGGGACAAGCAATTCATCTTGCTGGTCGTCATCGAGCACGCTGAATAGCTTCAAGTCGCGGATCACTTTGGGCGATAAGTACTGCAGGATAAAACTCTCATCCTTGAAGCTGTGCATGGCGAACTTAAGGGTGCTCAACCAATCACTGCCCGCGATTTCCGGGAACCAGCGCTGGTCTTCCTCTGTTGGATCCTCACAGATCCGGCGGATGTCGCAATACATGGCAAACCCTAAAGTGTAGGGATTGATGCCACTGTAATACGGGCTGTCGAATGCTGGTTGGTAGACCACGCTGGTGTGCGACTGTAAAAACTCGATCATAAAACCGTCTGTGACCAAGCCTTCGTCATAGAGGTCGTTCATTAACGTGTAATGCCAGAAGGTTGCCCAGCCTTCGTTCATGACTTGGGTCTGGCGCTGTGGATAAAAATACTGGGCTATTTTGCGCACTATTCGAATCACTTCACGCTGCCAAGGCTCAAGCAGCGGCGCATGTTTCTCGAGGAAATACAGGATGTTTTCTTGTGGCTCAGAAGGAAAGCGGTTGTCGTCTTTGTCGCTGTCCTTGCTCGCGCCTTTAGGGATGGTGCGCCACAGGTCGTTGATCTGCTTTTGCAGATGCTCTTCGCGCTCTTTCTGGCGGCGGCGCTCTTCCTCGGCGGATATTGGGTAAGGGCGTTTGTAGCGATCAACGCCGTAATTCATCAGTGCGTGGCAGGAGTCGATCAGGTCTTCAACTGCATCAATGCCGTGGCGTTCTTCGCATTGCATGATGTATTGCTTGGCGAACACCAGATAATCGATGATCGAGCTAGCGTCTGTCCACGTGCGGAACAGATAGTTGCCTTTGAAAAAACTGTTGTGGCCATAACAGGCATGGGCGATGACCAGTGCCTGCATGCACATGGTGTTCTCTTCCATGAGGTACGCGATGCACGGGTCAGAGTTGATCACGATTTCGTATGCGAGCCCCATTTGCCCGCGGCTGTAGTTTTTCTCGGTAGAGAGGAACTGTTTGCCGTACGACCAGTGGTGATAACCCAGCGGCATGCCAATAGAGGCGTAGGCGTCCATCATTTGTTCGGCGGTGATCACTTCAATCTGATTGGGATAAGTATCCAGCGCATAGCGTTCGGCAAGCCGGCTGATTTCACGGTCGTAGGTCCGGATCAGCTCAAAGGTCCACTCCGAGCCGGTGGAGATTGGTTGACGCTTCTTTTCGGATACAGCCTTCTCAGGATTGATCATGCTGTTAGCCTGCGCTGAAAGAGTTCGCGGAATACCGGGTAAATATCACCGGCAGTCACCAACTGTTGCTGAGCAAAGGTGTCAGCAAACGCCTCACTAATCTGTTGGTATTCGTACCACAGTGCTTGATGCTCGCGCGGGGTGATTTCGACATAGGTGAAGTACTGCACGAACGGCATTATCTGGTTGATCAGAATGTCTTTACACACCGGTGAGTCGTCATTCCAGTTGTCGCCATCCGAGGCTTGCGCGGCGTAGATGTTCCATTCATTCACCGGGTAACGCTCGGTCATGACTTCTTGCATCAGTTTCAAGGCGCTGGAGACGATGGTGCCGCCAGTCTCGCGCGAATAGAAAAACTCCTCTTCGTCCACCTCGCGCGCACTGGTGTGGTGACGAATAAACACCACTTCAATTTTGTCGTAATTACGTTTGAGAAATAGGTAAAGCAGAATGAAGAAGCGCTTGGCGATGTCTTTGGTGGCTTGGGTCATTGAGCCAGAGACGTCCATCAAGCAGAACATCACCGCCTTTGAGCTGGGGTTTGGGTGTTTTACCAGCAGGTTGTATTTAAGGTCGAAGGTATCGAGAAACGGCACGCGATGGATGCGGGCCTGTAGTTTGCTGATTTCTTCCTCAGTGGCTTGAATATCGCCGAAGTTGTCCGGTTCTTCGCGCTTTAGGCGCTCAAGCTCAGCTTGCGCCAGTTTAAGCTTTGCCCGGCTGCTGCCCGATAGAGCAATGCGTCTGGCGTGGGCTGAGCGCAAGGTACGTACGATGTTGATGCGTGATGGATTGCCTTCACTGCTGATGCCCGCCCGCACGGTTTTAAAGGTGTCGGTACCGGTTAAATGACGTTTAACCAAGTTGGGCAGTTCGAGGTCTTCGAACATGAAGTCGAGAAATTCTTCCTGAGTAATCTGAAAGACGAACTCATCCATGCCTTCGCCGGAGTTGCTGGCTTTACCACTGCCCTGACCACCACCGCCCCCTTGTGGCCGGGGGATACGGTCACCGCTTGAAAACTCCTTGTTGCCGGGGTGCACAGTGGTTTGTTTGCCACCGCGGCCGTGATGCAATACCGGTTCGTCGATATCGCGTCCCGGTATGCTGATTTGCTCACCGTGCTCCATATCGGTAATTGAGCGATGGCTGACAGCCTCCTCAACTGCTTTTTTGATGTGCTCGCGGTAACGTCGCAAAAAACGCTGACGGTTTACCGTGCTCTTGTTCTTGCCGTTTAGACGTCGGTCTATCACGTAGCTCATGACTTCTCCTTAGAGAATGTCTGGGCGGTATTAGCCTCAGACAGCTCTATGGCTAGCAGACATTCAAGCGCCTGCAGCAACCCGCGCAGCCATGGGGCTGCCGGGTATTGGTTACTGCGATTTACGTACCCGTAGATACCACTCGGACAGCAGGCGAACTTGCTTATCGGTGTAACCACGCTCAACCATGCGCGTAACGAAGTCGTTGTGCTTTTGTTGATCCTCTTTGCTGGCTTTGGCGTTGAAGCTGATAACCGGTAGCAAGTCCTCGGTGTTGGAGAACATTTTCTTCTCGATCACCACGCGCAACTTCTCGTAACTGAGCCAGGTTGGGTTCTTGCCGTTGTTGTTGGCCCGGGCGCGCAATACAAAGTTGACGATCTCGTTGCGGAAGTCTTTTGGATTACTGATGCCTGCTGGTTTCTCGATTTTCTCCAGCTCTTCGTTAAGGGCGACACGGTTGAGGATTTCGCCGGTTTCCGGGTCGCGGTATTCCTGATCCTGAATCCAGAAGTCGGCGTACAGCACGTAGCGGTCGAAGATGTTCTGACCGTATTCACTGTAAGACTCAAGGTACGCGGTTTGAATTTCCTTGCCGATAAACTCGATATAGCGCGGTGCCAGGTATTCCTTGATGAAGCGTAAGTAACGTTCGCGAACCTCGGCCGGGAATTGCTCTTGCTCAATCTGTTGCTCGAGTACGTAGAGCAAATGCACCGGGTTGGCTGCGACTTCGTTTGCATCGAAGTTGAAGACCTTTGACAAAATCTTGAAGGCAAAGCGGGTTGAGAGGCCGTTCATGCCTTCATCGACGCCTGCGCTGTCGCGGTACTCCTGAATTGACTTGGCTTTAGGGTCGGTGTCTTTGAGGTTTTCGCCGTCATAGACGCGCATCTTCGAGTAGATATTCGAGTTTTCTGGCTCTTTTAGGCGCGACAACACTGAGAATTGAGCCAGCATCTTCAAGGTGTCAGGCGCGCAGTGCGCATTGGCCAGGGAGCTATTGATCAGCAATTTGTCGTAGATCTTGATTTCATCGCTGACGCGCAAGCAATAAGGCACTTTGACGATATAAATCCGGTCGATGAATGCTTCGTTGTTCTTATTGTTACGGAAGCTATGCCATTCCGATTCGTTGGAGTGCGCAAGCAGTATGCCGTTGTAGGGGATCGCGCCGAGACCCTCGGTGCTGTTGTAGTTACCTTCCTGGGTGGCGGTGAGCAGTGGGTGAAGCACCTTGATCGGCGCCTTGAACATCTCAACGAATTCCATCATGCCTTGGTTGGCCCGGCACAGAGCGCCTGAGTAGCTGTACGCGTCGGCGTCGTTCTGTGGGTACTCTTCCAGCTTGCGGATATCGACCTTGCCGACCAGGGCGGAAATGTCTTGGTTGTTCTCGTCGCCAGGCTCGGTTTTGGCGACGGCAATCTGCTTGAGAATCGATGGGTAGAGTTTGACCACGCGGAACTGGCTGATGTCGCCACCAAACTCGCCAAGACGCTTGGTTGCCCACGGCGACATTATGCTGCTCAGATAGCGCCGGGGAATGCCGTATTCCTCCTCTAGAATCTCGCCGTCTTCGGCATCGCTAAACAAGCCAAGCGGGGACTCGAATACCGGCGAGTCCTTGATTGCATAGAACGGCACTTTCTCCATCAAGTGTTTGAGTTTTTCGGCCAAAGAAGACTTGCCGCCACCCACTGGGCCCAAGAGGTAGAGGATTTGTTTCTTTTCCTCCAGGCCCTGAGCTGCGTGGCGGAAATAGGAAACGATCTGGTCGATACACTCTTCCATGCCGTGGAAGTCGGCAAAGGCAGGATAGCGACGTATAACCTTGTTTGAGAATATTCTCGACAGTCGCGAGTTGCTTGAGGTGTCGAGTAGCTCCGGTTCGCCAATGGCCAGTAATAACCGCTCTGCTGCCGAGGCGTAAGCGCTGCGATCCTGCTTACATAGCTCGAGATACTCCTGCAGAGACAGCTCTTCCTGGCGTGTCGATTCGAAACGTTGTTGGAAGTGACTGAAAATGCTCATGACTTCACCTCGCTCGATGTTCAGAGACGGCTCGGGGTCGGTCGTGCAGGCGCTGGCGGTTTAGCTGAGCTTCAGCTACAGATATCCCCCCAGAACACCTACTGAACCTCAGAAAACTACTGCGCTAGGCATTGCTGCGCGTTGCCAGGCTGCTCAATCACGCAGTTTCATCGATAAACTGCGCTTTCTCGCGGTCGATGCTTTGCACTGCCTTTGCGCCCTGCATTTTTCAAGAGGTCCTTATCATACCGATGGCCCGGATGCCGGATGGCAGGCTCTACTTGGTATTTAGATGGCCTAAGATAAATGATAGTTGGTAATTAGAGAGGTCAAGCGTCAAGTGGCCATATCCTTATGATGGAAATGCCAGAATGGGGCGCCAAGCCTTGGCTGGTGCGGCTTGGCGTGATGTAAAAAATTATTCCTGATCAGACTTGCTGGTTTCGTCTGGGAAGCGCGCGTGCCATAGCTCAAAGCCACCATCAAGGCTGTAAACCTCAGTGAAACCTTGGCCGATCAGGTAGGCCGCAGCGCCCTGACTGGAATTGCCGTGGTAGCAGGAGACGATCAAGGGGTGATCGAGGTCCGCTTGGGCGATAAAGTCGACCAGTGAATGGTTATCAAGATGTTGTGAGTCACTGATGTGTCCAGCGGCAAAGCTGTCCGGGTCGCGAATGTCGACGACCACAGCGCCTTGCTGACGCAGTGCGTGGGCTTGCTCGGGGGAAATTCGTTTGAACTCACTCATTACTATTCCTCGCGGCACTCACAGCGGTGCAGCTTAGCATTATCGATATTCATCAAGGTCAGGGCGCCACCCCATACGCAGCCAGTATCCAGAGGGTACAGGTCGGGCTCTGAGCATTTGCCTTCAAGTGCTGCCCAGTGCCCAAAGATAATCTTGGTGCCGAGGCTTTTGCGTTGTTTATGGCTGAACCACGGCTGGTAGCCTGGTGGAGCAGTATCCAAACCTTCCTTGCTTTTCAGGTCCAGAGTGCCATCGGCTGTGCAAAAACGCATGCGGGTGAAGTAATTGGTGATCACCCGTAAACGTGTGACGCCGCTTAATTCGCTATTCCACACACTGGGTTCATTGCCGTACATGCCATCGAGAAACTCTTTCAAGCGGCTGTCATCGCGCAGGACTTCTTCAACTTCGGCTGCGCGTTTGAGGGCTTTTTCGATAGTCCACTGTGGCGCAATGCCCGCATGCACCATCGCCAAGTTGCGCGAGGCATCAAAGTGCATGAGTTTTTGCTGGCGCAGCCAATCGAGCAAGTCTGTCCGGTCCGGTGCGTCGAGGATTTCTTGCAGGGTGTCGGACTTTTTCAAGCGTTCGACATTCTGGGAAACGGCCAGCAGGTGGAGATCATGATTGCCCAGCACACAGGTGACTGACTCACGCATGGCATAGAGAAAGCGCAACGTCTCAAGTGATTGCGGGCCACGGTTTACCAAATCACCTGCCAGCCAGAGCTTGTCTTTAGCAGGGTCGAAGTTGACACCTTCGAGTAAACATTTAAGCGGTTTTAGGCAGCCCTGCAGGTCGCCAACAGCATAAGTCGTCATCAGTGCAATGAACCTGGAACAGCCAGACGGAAGGGGGCGATGTTGGCATCAAAGGGAGTGCTGTCTTCGGCAATCATCTGATAGCTACCTTGCATGGTGCCCACTCGTGTCGTCATGACTGTGCCGCTGGTGTAGGTGTGGGTTTGGCCTGGCGCAATCAACGGTTGTTCGCCGACCACACCCGCGCCGCGAACTTCTTGTACGCGACCTTCTCCATCCGTGATTAACCAGTGCCGCGATATAAGCTTGGCCGCAAGTTGACCGTTATTGGTAATGGTCACGGTGTAGGCGAATGCGAAACGGTTTTGCTCGACCTGTGATTGCTCCGGCAGGTACTGAGTCGCAATGCTGACGTCTATTTGGTAAGGCGAATCTGACATGCTCAAACCTGCGGGGCTAGGTAAAACGGTAAATTGGGTATGCGCGTACAGACATAAAGCTTTAACCCGTTTTTACGCGGGCACATGTCTATTTAGTTGCTGGCAGAGCTCGAGGTTGTTCACGTCGGGCTGCTTTCTGTGCTCTGTTCCACCAGTTTGTCGGCCAAGCGCACGAATGCTGCCAAGTCGAGCTGTTCTGGGCGCAGGCTGCCATCGACTCCTGCCGCTTCAATCTCACTGGCAGGCATTAAAGTCTTGAGCGTATTGCGCAAGGTTTTGCGGCGCTGGCTAAACGCTTCACGCACAACGCGCTCGAGCAGTTTGTGATCCTTGGCAGGGTGCGGCAGAACTTCGTGCGGCACCAGGCGAACAATGGCTGAGTCGACTTTAGGCGGGGGATTGAACGCCCCCGGGCCAACATTGAATAAGTGCTCAACTCGGCAGTGGTACTGCACCATGATCGATAACCGTCCCCAATCACCGCCGCCAGGGCCTGCGGCAAGACGCTCAACCACTTCCTTTTGTAGCATGAAGTGCATGTCACGTATCAGTGATGCATTGTTCAGCAGGTGGAAAATCAATGGGGTCGAGATGTTGTACGGCAAGTTACCAACTACTCGGAGGCTGCGTGGCTGCGCTTCAAGTCGATTGAAGTCAAACTTCAGGGCGTCACCCTGATTCAGGCGAAAGCGCGGTTCGCTGCCGAACTTGGCTTGCAGGATCGGGATCAGGTCTTTGTCGAGTTCAATTACATCCAGCTGTGTGCCGCTGTTGAGCAGGCCTTCAGTCAGGGCGCCTTGTCCCGGACCGATCTCAAGCAGGTGCTCGCCTTCTTTGGCGTGGATTGCGCGAAGGATGCGGTGGATCACGCCGGCGTCGTGCAGAAAGTTCTGGCCAAAACGTTTGCGCGCACGGTGTTGGTAACTCTCGGACATTAGTAACTCTCGGACATTAGTAGCTTTCAGGCATTAAAAGCAGCTTCAAGCGTCAAGCCAGGCTTAAAGCAAATATAAAGGCTTAGGGGTCGTTAGTTTAACAGGGAGTCAGCGCGCTGGCGTCGGTCATCATCGGCGAATGAGCGCAGAGTGGTTTAGCCCGTGATTAACCGCGCAATTGGCTAGCGGCCATCGCATAGGCGGTTTGCAGGGCGACATCCAGGCTTCCACTGTCGATATTGCCACTGCCAGCCAGGTCCAGGGCGGTGCCGTGGTCGACTGAGGTGCGGATAATCGGTAGGCCCAGAGTGATATTCACCGCTGCGCCGAATCCTTTGAACTTGAGCACTGGCAAACCCTGATCGTGATACATCGCCAGCACCGCATCGCAATGGTCGAGATGCTTGGGGGTGAACAATGTATCGGCAGGGAGAGGGCCAATTAGCTGTATGCCTTCGGCGCGCAGGCGGTCAAGGGTGGGCTCGATGATTTCGATCTCTTCGCGGCCAAGGTGTCCGCCTTCACCTGCGTGGGGGTTCAGGCCACAGACTAAAATACGTGGGTTTTCGAGGCCGAACTTGGTGCGCAGGTCGTTGTGGAGGATGCGTGTGACACGGCTTAAGCGTTCGTCGGTAATCGCCTCGGCCACATCTTTAAGCGGTAGATGGGTGGTGACCAACGCCACACGCAAGCCATGGGTCGCGAGCATCATTACCACTTGTTCGGTGTGCGTCAGCTCAGCCAGAAACTCGGTATGTCCTGAAAAGGCAATGCCTGACTGGTTGATCACACCTTTATGCACGGGGGCGGTAATCATCCCGGCAAAGTGTCCGTCAAGGCAGCCTTGGCCTGCGCGAGTCAGTGTTTCAAGCACATATCCGGCATTGGCTGCATCCAGTCGGCCAGCAGTGACTGGTGTCGCTAAAGGGGTATCCCACACATACAGGCTGCCTGCGGGTGCGGGGCGGTCTGGCCACGCAGCAGGGCTGGTGCTGATTAAGCGGATATTCAAGCCGAGTAAAGCCGCACGCTCTGCAAGCAGGGTGTGGTTGGCAATTACAATGAGCGGATGGGGATGTGCTTGCTGGGCAAGCAGCAGGCATAGGTCGGGACCTATGCCTGCTGGCTCACCCGGCGTCAGTGCAAAGCGTTGCGCTGTCACTGTTTAACTTCTACGTAAGCCTCGTCGCGGATCTGGCGTAGCCAGGCTTGCAGCTCTTCGTCGTACTTGCGGTTACGCAAGATGGTCTGCGCCTGCTGCTTGCGAGATTGCTCGCTGCTGTCAGTGGCGCGACGGCCAATCACTTCAAGAACGTGCCAGCCATAACGCGACTTAAATGGCTTGGAGACTTCACCGCTTGGGGTGGCGTCCATCACTTCGCGGAACTCAGGCACCAATGCCGTTGGATCAATCCAGTCAAGCTTGCCGCCGTTGAGTGCCGAGCCCGGATCTTCCGAGTAGCTCTTCGCCAGTTCGGCGAAGTTTTCACCTGCTTGAATGCGCTCGTAAAGGCGTTCAGCCAGGCGCTGGCTCTCAGCATCGCTACGGATTTCGTTTGGCTTGATCAGGATATGACGAACACTGACTTCGTCACGCATCTGGGCGCCACCGCCGCGTTTTTCCTGCAGCTTGATGATGATAAAGCCGCCGGGTGTGCGTACTGGTTCAGTGATGTCGCCAGCACTCATGGAACTCAGCATGCTGTCGAACGGAGGTGGTAGTTGGCCAGCTTTGCGCCAGCCCATTTCCCCGCCTTCCAAGGCCGTTTCGCTAGACGAGCGGGCGATTGCCAATTGAGCGAAGTCGGCACCTTGCTGCAACTGCTGGTAAACGTCTTGGGCTTGGCGGGCAGCCGCTTGAACTTGTTCAGGCGCTGCACTTTCAGGAACTGGCACCAGAATGTTAGCCAAGCGGAACTCTTCCGACAGCTGCATTTTGCCTAGGTCCGAGGCCAGGAAGTTTTGTACTTCTTGATCGGATACCTGAATACGATCAGCAACGCGGCGCTGGCGCACGCGGCTGATGATCATTTCACGGCGCACCTGATCCCGCGCATCGTCAAACGACAGGCCATCTCTGTTCAGTGCAGCACGGAACTGGTCAACGCTCATGCCATTGCGCTGGGCAATGGTGCCGATGGCCTGATTAAGCTCCTCGTCGGTGATGCGAATTCCCGACCGCTCGCCAATCTGCAGTTGGATGTCTTCAATAATCAGACGCTCCAACACCTGCTGTTGAAGCACGTGCTCAGGCGGTAATGCTGAACCACGCTTAGCGATCGTTTGCTGGACCTCATTCATGCGCGCATTAAGCTGGCTTTGCATGATGACATCGTTATCGACGATGGCCGCTACGCGGTCCAAAGGTTGTACTTCAGCGTGTACCGCAGTACCTATTAGCATCGCGCCCAGCAACAGCGGGCGCACGTAATTAGAAAGCTTTGTCTTCACGTTCACGATAACCTTGAATGCCTTGGTCGAGGAAAGATTCAGTTTTGTTGCCAGTCACACCGCCCAAGCCTTTGAGTACGATCTGCAGGAAGATTCCGCGATCAGGCTCATCGTTAAACGATGGGTTCTGGCTAACTTCGTCATTGTCGATCCAGTAACGATTAATTAAGCGCAGTTTCCAGCAGCAGCTGTCGTACTCAAAACCACCAAAGGCTTCCAGCGTACGGTTGCGGCTGTAATCATACTGCCAGCGTGAAATAACGCTCCACTGCGGAACAATCGGCCAGATAACCGAGAAGTCATGCTGACTGATCTTGTAGTAATCCTTGATGTACTCATCGGTGCCAGGCGTGCCGTAGTCACCGCCGCCAACAACCCAGTTACCGGTGCTTTGGTCGTAACGAACGGTGTCGTTGCGATAGCGATAACCAGCGTTGATAACCTTGTTCGGGTTATCTTCAGGTTGATAGTGGAACATTGCACTGCCGGAACGAGTGCGGTGGCTGTCTGGATCCCAGTTGAAATCTGAGCTGAAGCGCCAGTCGCGGTTGAAGCGATACAGATACTGCAGCGCGTAAGGTGATACCGATGCCTGAGCATCGTCACGCGTTTTGTAATCAATGCCTGGCAACTGCACTTTGCGGTCAGCAAAGTAGAAGGCTTGGCCGATGCTGAAGCGCTGACGCTCGAAGCCATTGTCCTCGATCCAGCGGTTGGTCACGCCCAGCGACAGTTTGTTTTCGTCACCGATGCGGTCTTTACCGGAGAAACGGTTCTCACGGAATAACGAGTTGTAGCTGAAGGTAGATTCACTGGTATCGAATACCGGGATATCGGTTTGATCTTCTTCAGGTACATAGAGGTAGAACAAGCGCGGCTCAAGGGTCTGGCGATAATTGGTGCCGAACCATTGGGTGTTGCGATCAAAGTACAATCCACTGTCGACGCTGAGCATGCCAACGCCACGGTTTTGTGTGCTGTCATACTTCTGCTCGGCGAGCAAAGTCGACTTGCCTTGGCTATCCAGGTCCAGATCGTAGTTGGTGTACAGGTATTTAGCCTGTGGCTTGATGTAGCCCCAGCTCCAGTCCAGCGGCAAGCTTACCGCTGGCTCAAGGTGTAACCGGTCACCGTTGGCGCGGGCTAGACCCCTGACGTTCTCGTCGAGACGTCGTTCAGGGTTGCCTTCATCGTCAATGTAGTTACCGCTGCGCAGGTCACGATCAAAGCGAACCAGCTCAGTGCCGTAAGCGAACTGAACACCACCTGGTTGGAATGGCAGCTTACCGTTCAAGGTGATTTGCGGCAGGCGGTTGTAAGGGGTGATATCGCTGATAGTCGCCAGCTCATACGCATGAGCGTTAAGTTTGGCGGTATAGCTGTCACCACGGTAAGTCAGGGTGCCGCGCTGGTTAACGAAGTCCGGCGTATCAATACCAAGATCAGTATTCAGGTCCTGGAAGTAGTACGGGTCACTAATGTCGGTGTAGTCAACCTCAGCCAGCAGCCGATCATTCAGGCCACCTTTGTGCTGCCAGCTGTACATCCAGCGAGTGTCGCTGTAGTCGGACTGGAGCTTGCGGTCATCGTTCTCATCGTTAAGGTAGGCGGCGCCAATCTGGCCTTCGCTATTCTTTGTCAGATAACGGCCTTCGCCTTCCATCAACAAGCCACGGTCACTCATATACGTTGGGTACAGAGTGGCGTCGTAGTTGGGGGCCAGGTTGAAGTAGTACGGCGTCTGTAACTCGAAACCGTTGTCGCTTGAGCTGCCGATGGTGGGTGGCAGGAAGCCTGACTGGCGACGATCATCGATAGGGAAGTAGATATACGGTGTGTAAAACACCGGGAAATCTTTGACCCGCAGGGTTACGTTAGTTGCGGTACCGAAGCCGGTGGCAGGGTTTAACGTGATGTTGTTACCTGTCAGGTGCCAGGCATTGCTGCCAGGTTCGCAACTGGTGTAAGTACCGTCTTTGAGTCGAATAATCGCGGTTTCTTCACGCTTGGCGTACAACGCGTTGCCGCGAATGTGACCGCGGTGCATGACGTATTCGGCGTTATCGATTTTGGCTTCGCCGTTATCGAGCTGTAGCTCGGCATGATCGCCGACAACCAAGGCACCTTTGTCGCGCAGACGAACGTTGCCGTTCAGCTCGCCGAGGTTTTCAGCTTGCCGTAGGTTGGCTTCATCAGCTTCAACCTGCATGCCTGCCTGGCGTATGACGACATCACCCGCCAACGTGGCAATCTGCTCTTCCTGCTGGTAGCGCGAGGCTTTGGCAGAGACGAACATCGGCGCCTGACTTAGCGGCGTATCGTCATTCATGCCTGGGCGTTCAGGCTCGACGTAGGCACCCGAACAGTACGGGGCGGTTTCGGCCAGCTGCGCTTCGCTCAACTTTTCACGCGGCACCCAGTCCAAATGGCTGTAGTCTGCGCTGCGAGATGTCAGACCTTTGCCTTCACTTTCAGTGACAAGCTTGGTGCCGACAGCTGCGGCTGCAACTTTACCGCCGCTACTGCTCTCTGAAGAGGCAGGCATGCTAATACTGGACTCGGTGTGAACCGGGCGCGCAGGCACTGCCGCATCAGCAGTTTTGGGGCTACACGCCCAACCGCCAGAGGCAGAGGCCGCACAGTCATACTGCTCGGCTGCTACAGCAAATTGACTGGCAACAGGTTGCAGGGCCAATAGGCCACTAGTCACCAGAAGTGGGAATTTTTTACGAATAGCGGGGTATTTTACTGCCATCTTATTTTTCCGGGCTTCCTGCGCGCTAATGACCTAGAGGCCGCACGCCTCTCGATGGGCTTGAAAAGATGCTGGATAATAAAGCATGACCCGCGCAACGGCTAGGGCCGTCGGAGACCCTTGTAATGCATAAAGAAGATATACGCCTACAACTGCTGGATAAATGGCTCGATCAACAACTGCCCAATGTGTTTGCAGAGCAAGGCTGGGGGGCGGTTCCAAGCGCCACAATGACCTCTGCCAGCAGTGATGCGAGCTTTCGTCGTTATTTTCGCTGGCAAGGCGAAAATCGCACATTAATTGTCATGGATGCCCCACCACCGAATGAAGATTGTCGGCCGTTTGTGAAAATAGCGGCCTTGCTCCAGCGGGCAAATTTGAATGTGCCGCTGATTTTGGCTGAAGATGTTGAGCAAGGTTTCTTGTTGCTAAATGATTTGGGGCGTCAGACGTATCTGGATGTCATCACCCCTGAAACTGCCGATGAATTGTTTGCCGACGCCTTGCAAGCACTCCTGGCGCTGCAGCAATTGCCAATGGATACAGCATTGCCTAGCTATGACACGGCATTGTTGCGTCGTGAGCTGGAGCTTTTCCCGGAGTGGTACGTTAAGCACCACTTGAAGACTGAGTTCAGTGCTGAGCAGCAAATCGCATGGGACAAAATCAGCGCTTTGTTGATCGACAGTGCGCTGGCGCAACCGCAGGTGCTGGTTCATCGCGACTTTATGCCACGCAATCTAATGATTAGTGAGCCTAATCCAGGTGTGCTCGATTTTCAGGATGCGGTCTATGGCCCAGTAACGTATGACGTGACCTGTCTGTTCAAGGATGCTTTTCTTAGCTGGCCGGAACCTCAGGTGCGTCAGTGGCTTGAAGGTTATTGGCAGAAGGCGCAGGCAGTGGGTATTCCAGTCCAGCCTGAACTCGAAGACTTTTTGCGCGCCAGCGACTTAATGGGGGTGCAGCGCCACCTGAAAGTCATCGGTATTTTTGCGCGCATTTGTCACCGTGATGGCAAGCCCAAGTATTTGGCTGATGTGCCGAGATTTTTCGCGTACATCAATGCGGTTATGCAGCGCCGCCCTGAACTGGCTGAATTGGCGCAATTATTTGCCAGTTTGCCGCAGGCAACTGAACCCTCGGTGAGTCAACTATGAAAGCGATGATTCTGGCTGCAGGTAAGGGCGAGCGCATGCGCCCGTTGACACTGCATACGCCAAAGCCGCTGGTGCGCGCGGCAGGTGTGCCTTTGATTGAATACCACATCAATGCCCTGGTCAGTGCGGGGTTTAGCGAGTTGGTGATCAATCATGCGTGGTTGGGGCAGCAGATCGAGGATTATCTCGGCGATGGGAGCCGTTTTGGGGTGAGCATCCGCTATTCCGCAGAAGGAGAGCCTCTGGAGACCGGGGGCGGAATTCATCGTGCTCTGCCGCTACTCGGTGACGAGCCATTTCTGGTGGTTAATGGCGATGTGTTTACTGATTACAGTTTCGCTAATTTGCAGCAACCCATTAATGGCTTGGCGCATTTGGTGTTGGTTGATAATCCTGCGCACCATACTCAGGGTGACTTTTATCTGCAGCAGGGCTTGGTCAATGATGGCGTTGCAGGTCAGGAGTGCCTGACCTATAGCGGCATTGCGGTGTTGTCGCCCCAGCTGTTTGCTGACTGTGAGCCGGGGGCTTTTAAGCTCGCACCGCTGTTGCGTGAGGCAATGGCTCGAGGGTTGGTCAGTGGTGAACATTTTAGCGGGCACTGGATAGATGTTGGCACGCATGAGCGTCTAGCCGATGTTGAGCGGCTGTTGGCGCAGGAGCACTAAAGTGATTTGGCCGAGCACAGTGTTGGGCGCTGTTGCAGGATTTGCCATTGCCAGTATTCCAGGTGGTTTACTGGGGGCGCTGCTTGGCCAAGTTGTCGATCGGCGTTTGCGTATGGCCAGTTGGGCGCAATTGCGTGAGCGGCTTGGCGGGCCTGCGCAGACCGACGATGATCAACTGCTGTTTCTAATGCTTGGGCGTCTAGCCAAATGTGACGGTCGGGTGTTGCCACAACATATCGAACAGGTGCGTTTAGAAATGCAGCGCTTGCGGCTTGATGAGGTGGCCCAACGGCGGGCGATTGAGGCATTTTCCAGAGGAAAAACCGGGCGTGACAATCTGCGCACACCGTTGCGTAGCCAAAGTCGAAATGCCACGCCGCTGTTGAGTGCATGCTGGCGTGTGGCAAATGCTGCTGGTCGGGTGAGTCGCACAGAGCGTGAGTTGATTTTGCTTTGGGGGACATGGTTGGGGGTGTCGGTGCATGCCAACGAATCGCTGCGCACAGGCGGCCAGTCAATGCCTGTTTCATCTGCATACCAGCAAGCGCTGCGATTGTTAGGCGTCACTGCTCAGAGTGAACGCGCAGAGATCAAGCGCGCATACCGGTTGCTGTTGAGTCGCCATCATCCGGATAAACTGCAAGGCAGTGGCGCCAGCGTAGACCAGGTGCGAGCGGCTACAGACAAAACCCGCGAGCTGCATCAGGCTTACGAGGTTGTACGCAAGCGTCATGGGTTTTAAGTCGTCCCAGCTGCTACGGGTGCGCCTACTGCGCCGCTGGGCCGGTATTGCTTTGCAAGTGCAAGCTAAGCCAGCCTTTGATGCGCCGAAATAGTTGCTCCTGCTCAACATCTCGATTGCCGGGTAGTGAAGTCATTGCCACTTGCAGGTAGGCCGTGCGTTTCTGCCTCTTCGCCGCATTCAGGCGTTGTTTGGCTGCGTCGCGTTCTACGGCTTGATCCTTGTAGTAAAAATCCCCGGTTGCAAGTTCAAGCTGGCTGATCAGTGTCTCCAGTTCGGGTTCAAAACCGGCAGGTGTCTGTGCGGCAACCAACAACAGATTGTTCACCGGCTGCGGTTGTTGTTGTTGTTGTTGTTGTTGTTGTTGTTGTTGTTCGGCGATATAGCGCGCCGCCCAGTAGGCGCCAGTTCCCTGGCCGGTCAATACAACTGTCGTGGCGCCTTTTTGCTGTGCGAAGGTAATACCTGCTGCGATGCGTGCAAATATGCGATCAACATAAGCCTGCTGTTTTTCTACGAGGTCACTGTCGCTAGGTTCAGGCATTGCAGTTGTATCCTGGCTTTGTTCAGCGGGGTCAGACGTTGCTTCCGCCGGTGTCGCAGGTATTTCTGGCTGCTCTGCGGGTACTTCGGCAGTTTCAGTGTTTGTATCTGGTGTTTCGTCTGGCGCAGGCTCATTGCCGTTCTCAGGCGATGGCGCTGCCTCGGCGTCTGGCAGTGTCAGGCTCAGGCTGCTCCAGCCAGCGTCCGGAAGTTTGCGCCGCAGTGGGCCAATGCCGATCGGCCAGTCTGCGCTCTCATCTTTGCCCGGAACTAAGATCACCGCCCCCATTGGTGTGGCGCTATTGGCAGGGCGCCATAAGGCTAGAAATGTTTCGTTTGCCTGGGTTTTCAGTTGCTGCTGTTCGTGAGCGGCTAATTGTCTTTCAAGGGCGGCTGTTTCGGCTTGGCTACGTTCGCCAAGGGCAGGGCGCACGGTGGATTTTTCATCAGCTTTTGCTGGTGTCTCAGCGCTTTCGGGGGCTGTTTCGGCATGCACCAATGGCCCAATGATTAGTAGGCTGAGAACGATAGAACGTGCGCGCAACAACATAAGTAAGCTTCCCCAAGGGCCAGAGTGTTCCAGCCTAGCTGTTTCGGCATCCACTTGTAAGCCGCTATATGCGCGGCAAAACCTTAGTGCGGGCTGCTACAATGCGCGCAATCCGTGTGTATTTCTGAGGTTAGCCATGCAGCCCTTCGCCATTGCCCCGTCAATCCTTTCCGCTGATTTTGCCCGTCTGGGTGAGGAGGTGGACAACGTCCTCGCTGCGGGCGCCGATATTGTTCACTTTGATGTAATGGACAATCACTACGTGCCTAATCTGACCATTGGGCCAATGGTCTGTGCAGCGTTGCGTAAGTACGGCATCACCGCGCCGATTGATGCACACCTGATGGTTAAGCCGGTAGACCGCATTATCGGTGACTTCATTGAGGCGGGTGCCAGCTATATAACTTTTCATCCAGAGGCCTCCGAGCACATCGACCGCTCACTGCAGTTGATCCGTGAAGGCGGCTGCAAGGCAGGTTTGGTGTTCAACCCGGCCACGCCACTGAGCGTGCTTAAGCATGTGCTGGATAAGGTCGACATGATCTTGCTGATGAGTGTTAACCCAGGGTTTGGCGGGCAGAAGTTTATCCCCGGGACCCTCGACAAGCTGCGTGAGGCGCGTGCGCTGATTGACGCGAGTGGGCGCGAGATTCGCCTGGAAATCGACGGTGGAGTCAATGTCGGTAATATTCGTGAAATCGCTCAAGCGGGCGCGGACACGTTTGTTGCAGGCTCGGCGATCTTCAATCAGCCGGATTACTCAGCGGTGATCAATGCCATGCGCGCTGAACTGGCGCAGGTGCAGGGCTGATGCCTTTAAGCTCCGTGCTTGCTGGAGAACTGCCGAAGTTGGTGATGTTCGACCTCGATGGCACCCTGATTGATTCAGCTCCGGATTTGGCTGTCGCCCTCGATAAAACCCTGCACTCGCTCGGCCACACGCCAGCGGGTATCGACAATGTGCGCCACTGGATTGGTAACGGCGCGCGCGTGTTGGTGCGCCGCGGACTGGCTAAGAACATGGCGCATGAACATGTTGATGAGGCGCAAGCAGGGCCTGCGCTTGAACTGTTTATGAGCGCATACGCCGATAATCACCAGCTGACGCAGGTTTATCCTGGCGTGGTCGAAACCCTCGACTGGTTGCAGGAGCAGGGTGTGGTGATGGCTGTGGTAACGAATAAACCTGAGCGGTTTGTTGCCCCGTTGTTAGATGAAAAGGGCTTGGGCGGATATTTTCGTTGGATTATTGGCGGAGATACCTTGCCACAGCAAAAGCCTGATCCTGCTGCGTTGCTGCATGTCATGCATATGGCTCAGGTCAGCGCTAACCAGGCGTTATTTGTCGGTGATTCGCGCAATGACGTGCTTGCAGCCAAGGCTGCGCAGGTTTCGTGCGTCGCACTGAGTTATGGCTATAACCACGGTCGGCCTATTAGCGAAGAGAGCCCAGCCTGTGTGTTGGATGATTTGCGTGAGCTGATACCGTTGATTTCCTTTGAGTCCGAAGCATCGCTGGGTTGATTAGACCCGGCGCCTGCGCTAGTGTTGCCTGACTTTACATCCACTCTCTAGAGATTTCCCCGTGGTGGTTACCTGCAAACTCTGGCTTGAACGAGCTGGAATGAAAATCATCAAGGCTCTGGCCCGTTGGCGCTGGCGCCTCTGAATTGATATTGGCCGGTTAGCCGGCGCGTTTGCACACGACCGTTTTACCCTCAAACCACGAGGCAGATCATGATCCGCGAAGAATTCCTGCGTTTAGCCGCTTCCGGCTATAACCGTATCCCTGTTGCCCACGAAACCATTGCTGACTTCGACACACCGCTGTCGATCTATCTGAAACTGGCTGATCAAGCCAACACCTATCTGCTTGAGTCAGTTCAGGGTGGTGAGAAATGGGGGCGTTACTCAATCATCGGCTTGCCAGCACGCACAGTGCTGCGCGCCTATGATCACACCGTCATTGTTAGCATCGACGGCGTCGAGACCGAACGTCACGAATGCGAAGACCCGCTAGATTTTGTCGAGAAGTTTAAAGAGCGCTATCGAGTCCCGACCCTGCCAGGCCTGCCGCGCTTTAATGGCGGTCTGGTCGGTTATTTTGGTTACGACAGTGTTCGTTACGTTGAAAAGCGTCTGGCTGTTTGCCCCAATCCAGACCCGCTGGGTAATCCGGATATTCTATTGATGGTCTCGGATGCGGTGGTTGTCTTCGACAATCTCGCTGGCAAGATGCATGCAATCGTACTGGCCGACCCTGCGCAGGATGACGGCTTCGAGCAAGCTCAAGCCCACCTGCAAGAAATCCTACATAAATTGCGCCAGCCGATTGAACCGCGCCTTGGTGTCGATCTGAATGCGCCGGTGGGTGCAGAACCTGCATTCCGCTCAAGCTTCAGTCGCGAAGACTATGAGCGTGCGGTTGATACCATCAAGGAATATATATTGGCGGGCGATTGCATGCAGGTGGTGCCATCGCAGCGCATGTCGATTGACTTCAAGGCCGCGCCGATTGATCTCTACCGGGCGCTACGCTGCATCAACCCGACGCCTTATATGTACTTCTTCAATTTTGGTGACTTTCACGTAGTTGGCAGCTCGCCAGAGGTGCTGGTGCGGGTTGAGGATAACCTCATTACCGTCCGCCCAATTGCCGGTACACGGCCACGTGGTGTCAACGAAGAAGCCGATCATGCGCTCGAAGAAGATCTGCTGTCCGATGCCAAGGAGATTGCTGAGCATCTGATGCTGATTGACCTTGGGCGTAACGACGTGGGCCGTGTGGCCAGCACGGGGAGCGTCAAGTTAACCGAGAAAATGGTCATCGAGCGTTACTCCAACGTGATGCACATCGTGTCCAACGTTACCGGGCAGTTGAAGCCAGGCCTGACGGCAATGGACGCCCTGCGCGCTATTTTGCCGGCAGGCACCTTGTCCGGTGCACCGAAAATCCGTGCCATGGAAATCATTGACCAGTTAGAGCCCGTGAAGCGCGGTGTGTACGGCGGGGCAGTGGGCTACATGGCATGGAACGGGAATATGGATACCGCGATCGCGATTCGTACGGCGGTGATCAAAAACGGTGAGCTGCATGTGCAAGCAGGCGGTGGGATTGTTGCTGACTCAGTGCCCGCACTTGAGTGGGAAGAAACGCTTAACAAACGTCGGGCTATGTTCCGCGCTGTTGCCCTAGCCGAACAATCTCACTGAGGAGTTTGCCATGTTACTGATGATTGATAATTACGACTCCTTTACCTACAACGTGGTGCAGTACCTCGGTGAGCTGGGTGAAGACGTCAAAGTTGTACGCAACGATGAGTTAACCATCGCCGATATCGAGGCGCTCAAGCCTGATCGTATAGTTGTGTCTCCCGGGCCTTGCACGCCGAATGAAGCGGGCGTGTCACTTGAAGTGATCAAACACTTCGCTGGCAAGCTGCCTTTGCTTGGTGTGTGCTTGGGGCACCAGAGCATCGGCCAGGCGTTCGGCGGCGATGTCGTGCGCGCACGGCAAGTCATGCACGGCAAAACCAGTCCGGTTCATCACTTCGATAAAGGTGTTTTTGCCGGGCTTAATAATCCGTTGACCGTGACTCGCTACCACTCGTTGGTGGTTAAGCGTGAAACCTTGCCCGACTGCCTTGAGGTGACCGCCTGGACCCAGACTGAAGACGGTGCGGTCGATGAAATTATGGGCCTGCGTCACAAGACCCTGGATGTCGAAGGTGTGCAGTTCCACCCGGAGTCTATTCTCACTGAGCAAGGCCATGAGCTATTTGCCAATTTCCTCAAACAACAAGGAGGCGTGCGCTGATGGATATCAAGCAAGCCCTTAATCGGATTGTCAGTCAGCTCGACCTTAGCACCGAGGAAATGCAGGACGTCATGCGCGAAATCATGACTGGCCAGTGCACTGAAGCCCAGATTGGCGCGTTCTTGATGGGCATGCGCATGAAGAGCGAAACAATCGATGAAATCGTCGGTGCCGTTTCTGTCATGCGTGAACTGGCCAGCCATGTTGTATTGCCGACCTTGGATCACGTTGTAGATGTGGTGGGGACTGGCGGCGACGGCGCGAACATCTTCAATGTTTCAACCGCCGCAAGTTTTGTTGTCGCAGCAGCGGGAGGCAAGGTTGCCAAGCATGGTAATCGCGCTGTTTCAGGCAAAAGCGGTAGCGCTGATTTACTCGAAGCCTCGGGCATCTATTTGAATTTGACCCCAGAGCAGGTCGCTCGCTGTATTGATAGCGTCGGTGTGGGTTTTATGTTCGCGCAGGTGCATCACAAGGCGATGAAGTATGCAGCTGGGCCGCGACGTGAGCTGGGGTTGCGCACACTATTCAATATGCTTGGCCCTCTGACGAACCCGGCGGGTGTCCAGCACCAGGTCGTTGGTGTGTTCAGTCAAGCCTTGTGCCGACCGCTGGCCGAGGTGCTCAAGCGCTTGGGTAGCAAGCATATTTTAGTGGTGCATTCGCGAGATGGTCTGGATGAGTTCAGCCTCGCGGCAGCGACTCATGTTGCCGAGTTGAAGGATGGTCAGATCAGCGAATATGAAGTGTTTCCAGAAGACCTCGGCCTAAAGAGCCAGAGTCTGGTTGGGCTTACGGTCGATAGCCCTGAAGCATCGCTTGAGTTGATTAGCGATGCATTGGGCAAGCGCAAAACTGAAGCCGGAGAAAAAGCGGCTGATATGATCGCACTCAATGCGGGCGCGGCGCTGTATGCTGCTGACTTAGCTACGAGCCTTAAAGAAGGTGTGCAATTGGCGCATGACGCCCTGTGCACCGGTCTTGCGCGCGAAAAAATGCAAGAGCTGGCATCATTCACTGCAGTATTCAAACAGGAGAACCAAGGGTGAGCGGGCCAACAGTTCTGGAAAAAATCCTTGCGCGTAAAGTCGAAGAAGTCGCTGCGCGTAGCCGCATCACCAGCCTCAGTGAGCTGGAGCGTGAGGCACGTGCTGCTGATGCGCCGCGTGGCTTTGCTCTAGCATTGCTTGACCAAGCAGCTGCGAAGAAGTCTGCGGTGATTGCCGAGATTAAAAAAGCTTCGCCAAGCAAAGGCGTGATCCGTGAGCACTTTGAACCTGGCGAAATTGCTCGCTGCTACCAGGAAGGCGGTGCAACCTGTTTATCGGTATTGACTGATATCGATTTTTTCCAGGGCGCTGATCACTTTTTGCAGATGGCACGTAACGCCTGCTCACTGCCGGTGCTGCGTAAAGACTTTATGATTGATCCCTACCAGATCGTCGAGTCGCGAGCATTAGGCGCTGATTGTGTGTTGCTGATTGCCTCTGCATTAGAAGATGGACAAATGGCTGAGCTGGCAGCTACGGCTAAGTCATTCAACCTTGATGTATTGGTTGAGGTGCACGACGCTGCAGAGCTAGAGCGCGCGTTGAACACGCTGGATACTCCGCTTATCGGTATCAACAACCGCAACCTGCATACCTTTGAGGTTAATCTGGATACAACTTTGGAGCTGTTGCCGCAGGTGCCACGCGACCGTCTGGTTGTGACCGAGAGTGGCATCATCAACCGTGCTGATGTTGAGTTGATGGAAATCAATGAGGTGTATGCATTTCTGGTTGGTGAAACCTTCATGCGTGCAGAGAAACCAGGGGTTGAACTGGAGCGTCTGTTCTTTCCGGACCGCAAGCGCTTGTTCAGTAATAACCTTGATGTCGATTAGTCGTACAGGCTAAAAAAAACCGCTACTTCAGTATTCCTGAGTAGCGGTTTTTTTATGTCGCTTGTTGCGCTATAGCGCTATCAACGCGTACCGAAAACAACCATGGTTTTGCCTTTGACGTGCACCAAGCCTTGCTCTTCGAGCGCTTTGAGTACACGGCCAACCATCTCACGAGAGCAGCCGACGATTCGGCCGATTTCTTGGCGAGTGATTTTGATCTGCATCCCATCAGGGTGAGTCATCGCATCAGGCTGCTTGCACAGATCAAGCAGTGTCCGGGCCACGCGCCCGGTTACGTCAAGGAATGCCAAGTCACCGACTTTGCGCGTGGTATTGCGCAGGCGTTCGGCCATTTGGCTGCCCAGAGCATAAAGGATATCGGGGTCCTGCTCTGTCAGTTCGCGGAACTTGGTGTAGCTTAGCTCAGCGACTTCACACTCAGTTTTTGCGCGGACCCAAGCGCTGCGCTCCTTATCGGCGCCTTCTTTATCAAACAGGCCCAACTCACCGAAGAAATCCCCGGAGTTGAGATACGCGATAATCATCTCGCGACCGTCGTCATCTTCAATCAGGATCGTTACCGAGCCTTTAACGATGAAGAATAGCGTTTCGCAGCGATCACCCGCATAGATGATGGTGCTTTTAGCCGTGTAACGACGGCGGTGACAATGTGCAAGAAGCTTGTCGAGGTTCTTTATTTTAGGTGTAAGGGTTATTGCGACCATGCCCGAGTCCCGAAATATAAAATGTGTGCCCGTGTTGGAGGCGTTTTCTTATTAGTTATTTGAGCTAGTGTGCCAGTAAAGTGGCGTCAGCTTAATCAACACTATCTTACACAGGCTAATTTTGCGACCCAGCTAACAACATTGAGTTGAACTTTCTTCAAAGTGAGGCTATAGCCGGGGATTTACGGCGCTGTGATAAGCTGCCGAACTTTTCATCAGCGGGGTCTTGGTAATGAAAGCGCGCATTCAATGGGCTGGTGAGGCCCTTTTTATCGGTGAATCGGGTAGTGGCCATGCAGTGGTGATGGACGGTCCCCCAGAAAGCGGCGGACGTAACCTGGGTGTTCGGCCCATGGAGATGGTGTTGATAGGCCTCGGTGGCTGCAGCAACTTCGATGTGGTGAGTATTCTTAAGAAGTCCCGACAAGCAGTTGAAAGCTGCGAAGCGTTCCTTGAAGCCGAGCGTGCGGGTGAGGAACCTAAGGTTTTCACCAAGATTCATCTGCACTTCGTCGTAAAGGGGCGCGGCTTGAAAGAGGCGCAGGTCAAGCGTGCGGTCGAGTTGTCGGCTGAGAAGTATTGCTCTGCATCAATCATGCTCGCTCGCGGCGGGGTTGAGATCAGCCATGACTACGAGATTATCGAGCTCGGACAGGCGGAATAAGCCGGGTTAACTCCGTTTGATTTAACTCGTTAGCCTTTCGCTGACATCCTTTTATCATTTGTAGCGTCCACACTCTGGCGGGCGGTGCATTGCATCTGCATAATGGCGCCCCTTTTTAGGGGTGCTATGCACTTCGTACACATAACCAAAATCGCCAAAGCGAAGAGGTGTTAACCGTCCTACGCAGCCGAGTACTTCACGGTTGACGGGCATGCTCGACCACGCGGCTTTGCCGCTTTCTATAGAGAGTTTTAAAACGGTGAAAAGCAGACTCAAGCTCCATGGGTTTAACAACCTGACCAAGACCTTGAGCTTCAACATCTATGACATCTGCTACGCGGAAACGCAGGAAGACCAGCAGGCTTATGTTCAGTACATCGACGAAGAGTACGATGCTGAGCGCCTGACGCAGATTCTCACTGATGTTGTTGACATTATCGGCGCTAACATCCTCAACATTGCCCGTCAGGATTACGAGCCGCAAGGCGCCAGCGTAACCATCCTGATTTCCGAGCAGCCGGTTGAGCCGACCGAAAGCCAGATAGAGGAGTCCCCAGGCCCGCTGCCTGAGACAATCCTTGCGCATCTGGACAAAAGCCATATCACCGTACATACCTATCCGGAAATTCATCCGGTAGACGGTATTGCCACTTTCCGTGTTGATATTGATGTGTCGACCTGTGGCGTGATTTCACCGCTGAAAGCGCTGAATTACCTGATCCATCAATTTGATTCGGACATCGTGACTGTCGATTACCGCGTTCGTGGGTTCACCCGTGACGTTGAAGGTAAGAAGCACTTTATCGATCATGAGATCAACTCAATCCAGAATTACCTGTCTGATGACACGCAAGACGCCTATCAAATGACGGACGTTAACGTGTATCAAGAAAACCTGTTCCACACCAAAATGCTGCTCAAGAACTACGATTTGGACGATTACCTTTTCGGTGATGCCAGCCGCAGTTTGACCCCAGAGCAGCGTCAGCAGGTTGAGGCGCGTTTGCGTCACGAGATGCTTGAGATTTTCTACGCGCGCAACATGCCGAAGTAGATGATTTGCTGAATAAAAAAACCCGCTGATGCGGGTTTTTTTAGGGCAAGTACTCAGTCCTCATCAATCTCGCGCTGATTGATTGCTTCTGCTGGACGGTTGTTGCCAGTAAAAACGCTTTGGAATGCGCTGATCTGATCGGGGGAAAGCTCCAATAGCTTCTCGAATAATACCCATTGCACGCCTTCAGTGCAGGGCGGTGTGGTCAATGAGCCCTTATAGAAAAAGTGCTTGCTGGAGCTGGGTAGAATTTTGCCGAGATCAGGCGCCTGCTCTTGGCTGAGTTGTACATGAGCGCCCTTTTTTTGCGGCAACATTTTGCTCCAGATGTGTTCAAGCTGGGTGTTTTTATCACCGCTTTTGATCATCGCTGCAACCACTAACAACGAGCCATCCGACGCCTGATTGACCCAATGCATTTCCATGGGGAAACGTTTGCCGCTGTACAGGTGTTCGCTTGGGGAGTGGAAGTGGAACTGTACTAGCTTGTAAGTTTTGCCCTGAAACTGAAGGCTGTTGTCTCCCGTTACGTTGGCTTGAATCGAGTGACCATTGTTGACTACGTCTAGCGGGCTGCGTTGATAGTTAATACTAAGGCTGGCCGACGCCGCTTTGACATGCGTCGCGCTAGTACTAGGTATATCGATAGGTGATTGGTGTGTGCCCTTGGCACAGGTGGCGTAGTCGCCATTGGCATCGAGCCCGGCCCAGTGATCCGGGGAGTTGTGTCCTGAATAGCTCCATTCGCTTGCAGCGCTGTACAGCGGTAAAGTTGCGAGCACGCAGGCGATAAGTTTCAGGCGAATTGGTTTTACTAACATAAGCACATTCCTTGTGTTTTACAGGTTGGGTTACCTAATCGAGCTTTCTACTCGGCCAAGGCTGTATAGCGTCTCGGCCTTTTGCTTGTCCGACTTGGCAGAGCCAAGCCTCAGATTCGGTAAGCGCTTTTAGTCATGATCTTGGAGAGCAGGGTCATGCCGAACTTAACTGGACGAGGGAATTTAATCCCACCGGCTTCGAGTGCAGTACTTGCGTGATGGCTTTCGTCTACACGCATTTGTTGCAGAATTGCCCGAGTCTTTTCATCATGCTCAGGCACTTGTTCCAAGTGTTCATCTAGGTGTTTAACCACTTGGTCTTCGGTGGCCGCGACAAAACCTAGGCTGACTTTGTCACTGACCAAGCCGGCGAGCGCGCCGACGCCGAATGACAAGCCATAAAAGAGCGGGTTGAAAACACTTGGGCGGCCACCCAGTTGGTGAATCCGCTGCTCACACCACGCGAGGTGATCAACTTCCTCGTCTGCGGAGTGCTCCATTGCCGCTCGAACTTCAGGCAATTTAGCCGTCAGTGCCTGGCCCTGATATAACGCTTGAGCGCAAACCTCACCGGTATGGTTGATACGCATCAACCCGGCAATATGCTTGGCCTCTTGCTGATCAAGCTCGGTATCGGGTTGCACAACCGCAGGAGATGGGCGTGTTGGTTGGCCGCTGAACGGCAGTAGCGTGCGCAAGGCAACATCCGCTTGCAGTAACAGGCGATCGACTGGGGAGTATTGGCGGTCACTGGCCATGGGATAATCTCCGGCGAGAACAATTGCCGACAGTGTACGCTAATCGGCAGAGCAGGGCTTGACCGGGATCTGCCTGGTGGTTGTGTCGTGTGCGCATGGTGCCGTGTTTAGTCACAGCGGCTGATCAATTTCCAGCTGTATTTCAGCGAAATCTAACACCGTTAAATGAATATCTTTGGTCAGCGCTTTATCATCTGTGGATAAAGTCATGCTTTTATAGCGTGTATCAACGGGGGCTGCGACAACGCTAAGAACAGGCACTCGATTGAGTTTGCCGGCTATTGGCTTGGAGTACTGTGCGGCATAGGGCCGTTACAGTAGGTTGTTTGGGGAGTTGCTGTGAAAAACGACATACACGACCTCGGCATGGTGCTCGATTCGAAAGTCAAGTTGGTGCTGATCGAGTCTTGGGATGAGCTGCGCGTTCTGCAAATGCTCACCAGTTTGGCGGTTAAACGCAGTTTGGGCTTGTACACCTGGTCGGTGACCGAAGGTTTGCAGCATCTTGGATTTTCCGCGGATACACCCGACCGAGAGGGGTCGCAGGAGCCTGAAGTCGCATTGCGACTGATCAAGGCCGACCCGCAACCCAATCTTTATGTCATGTGTGATTTGCACCCATTCATGCTGGATAACCCAAAGCTGGTACGGCTGCTTAAAGAAATCGCCATGAATGACAGCTTGCATAAACCAACGCTGGTTCTGGTTTCACATGCGTGCAAGCTACCGCCCGAGATTCAGCGCTACGCAGCCCGCTTCAGCCTGGCATTGCCGAGCGAAGATGAATTACATGCAATTGTGCGTGAGGAGGCGGCGCGCTGGAGTGAGCGCAACCGTAATATTCGGGTGCGCACCGACAATCGCACTTTGCAGCAGGTAGTGAAAAACCTGCGCGGTATGAGCCACGCGGAGGCGCGAGTTTTGGCGCGCAAGGTGATTTGTGATGACGGTGCAATCACCCAGGAAGACTTGCCCGAGCTGAATAAAGCCAAGTCGCAATTGCTTGACCTTGAAAGCGTGCTCAGCTTTGAGTCTGAAACCGCGCGCTTTGCCGATGTCGGCGGTCTGGAAAATCTCAAGCGCTGGTTGGCGGACCGCCAAGCTGCGTTTGTTGAAGCGACGACGCAAGATTTACCAAAAGGCGTGCTGTTGGTCGGGGTGCAAGGTGGCGGCAAAAGCCTGGCCGCCAAAGCCATTGCCGGGCTTTGGGGCTTGCCGTTACTGCGTTTGGATTTCGCCAGCCTGTACAACAAGTTCTTCGGTGAAACCGAGCGTAATTTGCGTGAAGCGCTGAAGTTAGCCGAGCAGATGTCGCCTTGCGTACTGTGGGTGGATGAAATTGAGAAAGGACTGGCCAGCGGGGATAACGATGGTGGTGTGAGCCAACGTGTGCTGGGCACTCTGTTGACTTGGATGGCGGAGCGTAAGACGCCGGTTTTTATGGTTGCGACCGCTAACGTCATTGAACGGTTGCCGCCTGAGTTGGTGCGCAAAGGCCGGTTCGACGAGATGTTTTTCGTTGACCTACCAAGCGTGGTTACACGCGAAGAGATTTTCAGCATCCATCTTAAGCGGCGTGAACTCGACCCTCAGCAATTTGATTTGAAATTGCTGGCGAGTGCCAGTGATGGCTTCTCGGGCGCTGAGATTGAGCAGGTGGTGGTCAGCGCGCTGTATGCGGCCCAGGCGCGTCAGCAACCTGTCGATATAGCAATGCTGCTGGAAGGGATTCAGACAACCTCGCCGTTATCGGTGGTGATGTCTGAACATCTGGTGGCATTGCGTAGTTGGGCGAAAGGTCGAACGGTGGCTGCCAGCGATTAGCGTTGGGCGAGGAATTGGCGATTTAGCCGTGCGCTGATTTTTCTCACCAACCAGCGGGGGGCTAATTTAGGAGAGAGGGCTAAAAGACGATTGCGCCAACCGGGAATAATAATCGCGCGATTTTTATCCAACGCTCGAACGGTAATCAGTGCAACCTCTTCGGCACTCATCATCAACTTACTGCTTCTCAGGCGCCTGTCATCTAGCGCTGCTTTACGAAAAAATGCGCTTCGGGTCGGGCCAGGGCACAGCACCGATACAGCAACTCCATGTTCTTTAAGCTCTTCACGCAGTGCTTCTGACAAGTGCAGTACATAGGCTTTGCTGGCGTAATAATTGGCCATCCAGGCGCCCGGATGAAAAGCGGCGATGGATGCGACATTGAGAATCTGGCCGCTGCCTTGACCTGCCATGACATTGCCAACTGACTGACACAGACGCGCCAAGGCCAACATGTTGACCTCAATCAGTTGTTGTTCTTGTTGCCAGTCCTGGGCCACGAATGCGCCGGATGTGCCGAGCCCTGCGTTGTTGACCAGTAAATCGATGGAGTAAGTGCCTTCCTCCAGCTCCATCAACAAACCCGTCAGCTGGGTTGGCTTGCTCAAGTCGCAAGCACGGATTAACACCTCGACAGAGAAGCGTCGGGAGAGCTCGGCGGCAATGGCTTCCAGGGCTTCGCGTTGGCGAGCCACTAGCAGTAGGTTACGTCCGCGCCTGGCAAGGGCTTCAGCTAGGGCTAAACCAATTCCGCTAGTTGCGCCGGTAACTAAAGCATATCGAGACATCAGGCAGTTCTCCGTGATGGGGTCAGTGTTGACCCCATGCGTGCAAGGCAATAGGCCTTATCTTACGGCTCAAAACCTGAGAAGGCAGTAGGCATTGCGATACCGACAATAACGCCAAGCACAATGAATACTATCCACAGGCCCGCAAGAACCTTAACCGCCGTAGTATTGGCGGGTGGCATTGGGCCGTAACGGTTGGGGCCCTTAGTGCCAGGCATTACCAGCATTAGTAAGCTGAAGACGCTGCCGACTACTGGCACGATGGTAATGAGCAGTAGCCAGCCAGACCAGCCAATGTCATGCAGGCGCTGGACGTTGATCATCACGCCGACTACCACAAGCGCGATACTGACGATGATCATCAAAATAACGCCGACTGTCGTTGATAGTGCAAAACCTGCCGCCGCTATACCGAAAATCGGTGCGCAAACCAGCATCAATACCAGCGTCCACGCCAAGAAACGCAAGCGACCAATACGGCCATCCGTAGTAAATGGCTTTAGCTCACCGAATTCCGGCAAACGCTCACCCACTGGCGCTTGCGGTGGGGCGTATGGTGTATGCGCTGCAGGTGTTGCTGTTGCTGTTACTGCTGGGGCTGGTGCATTTTTTGCGGCTTCTTCTTGCTGTGCCTGTCGTGCCAGAAACTTCTCAATGACAATGCCGCACGCCGAGCACTCAATGGCTTTGTCCTGTTGATGTCCGCACTTTGGACACTTCATCGTTTCAGCCGGTTCGACATTTTGGTTATGGTCTTCGGTATCAACCAGCGATAGGCTCGCAGCCAAATCAGGCTCTTTTCTGGCTTTGGCGCCAGCACGGTGGAGAACGGCAATGTACTTGTCCGCTTCGTCTTCCAGCAGGTCGCGCTTGAGGGCGATTGGGCTGCCGCTAAAGAGTGTGTTGATGCGAGCGCTATCACTTTTAAATAGTTTGGCTAGATTATCTTTGGCTGTCTCAAGTGCCACCTCGGGCATCAGTTCACCATTAAAAACAATCTTGAAACGAGCTTGTGTCATGCGAGCTTCCTTGTCGGCGCCAGTTTGTCATTAGGGGATCAGGCTATCGGCTTATCTCGCCGTTTGAGCTCAGCCTAGAATCTAAAGAGCAGGTTTTCTCTGGCGCATGCTGGGTGGTATCAAAGTGCCGATAAAGGGTTGATGGCAATATGCCGTTAAGCGACTGTGATTATTGATTCCATCTGTGCTGTTGTAAACGCAAAGTACGTTCTTGAGCGGCCTTATACTCGTGATCCAGTCGTGAAATCAGCGATTTAACATCTGGGATCTCATTGATCTCACCAACGCCTTGCCCTGCGGACCACACGGTTTTCCATGCTTTGGCTTCATCGTTGATTGGCTTGAGTTTCTCGCCATAATTGACTTCGCCTTTCTGCTGCAGTTGGGCCAGATCATAGCCAGCACGCTGCAAACTCTGGCGCATAAAGCTTGCTGGTATACCCGACACGGCGGGAGTGTGGATGATGTCAGCGGCTTTGGCTTGGGTAATCATTTGTTTGTAGTCTGCCTCGGCGTCACTCTCTTGCGTGGCAATAAAGCGGGTGCCCATATAGGCGAGGTCTGCCCCGAGTACCTGAGTTGCAAGAATTTCATGGCCGTGATTCAGGCAGCCGGAGAGCAGCAAGGTTTTATCGAAGAACTGGCGTAGTTCAGCGATCAGCGCAAAAGGGCTCCAGGTCCCGGCATGGCCACCGGCGCCTGCCGCAACCGCAATGAGTCCATCAACGCCAGCTTCGGCCGCCTTTTCACCATGTCGGCGGGTGGTTACGTCGTGAAATACCAGTCCACCGTAACTGTGGACTGCATCAACCACCTCTTTGACCGCGCCAAGACTGGTGATCACGATAGGTACACGCTTCTCAACGCAAATCGCCAGGTCGGCCTGCAGGCGTGGGTTGGTGCCATGGACGATCAGGTTCACCGCATAGGGTGCCGCGTGTTCATTGAGCCCCGCTTCTATTTCATCGAGCCATGCGCGAAAGCCACTGCTCTCGCGCTGGTTCAGAGCAGGAAAGCTACCTACTATTCCGTTGTTACAGCAGGCCGTCACTAATTGCGGGTTGGACACCAGAAACATTGGAGCCGCAACTACCGGCAGGCGTAAACGTTGTTCGAGCAGTTGGGGTAATGACATCACAGCACCTTATAATTCGTTGTATGTGGGTTGGGATGAAGTCAGAACGGGCGAACGATCACCAGGATTACAATGCCAATCAATGCCAGTACCGGCGCTTCGTTAAACCAGCGGAAAAACACATGGCTGCGGGTATTCTCGCCTAAAGAGAAACGTTTTAGCTGTGCACCGCACATGTGCTGATAACCGATCAAAAGTATGACTAATACTAGTTTGGCGTGCATCCAGCCTTGGCTGAAGTAATAGCTTGGGTTCAGGCTTATGAGTGCTGCGCCGAAAATAAGGGTGGCGAGCATGCTTGGGATCATGATGCCGCGATAGAGCTTGCGCTCCATGATGCAGAAGCGCTCGCGGCTGACGTTGTCTTCACTCATGGCGTGATAGACGAACAGGCGCGGTAAATAAAACAGCCCGGCGAACCAGCAGACCATAGAAATTATGTGTAAAGCTTTGAGCCACAAGTAGAGCATTTAGACTAACCCGGATAGATTTATACCCGCGATAGTAGTGCTCCGTTACGCATCCGTCATCACTGCTAGTTGGCCGCATCGTCTCAGGGCTTTATTATCGTTGGCTTTCCAGTGGCTTTTAGCAGGGGGCAAGTAATGATTAAGGTCGGAATCGTCGGCGGCACAGGTTACACCGGTGTCGAACTGCTGCGCTTATTGGCGCAGCATCCGCAAGCTCAAGTGACGGTCATTACTTCGCGTTCTGAAACTGGGTTGCGTGTGGATGAGATGTATCCGAATCTGCGCGGTCACTATCCAGACCTAGCGTTCAGCGTGCCAGATGTGGCAACGCTGGGTGCCTGTGACGTGGTGTTTTTTGCCACACCACATGGCGTTGCGCATGCGTTGGCCGGTGAGTTGCTCGATGCAGGCACCAGGGTAATCGACTTGTCTGCTGACTTTCGCTTGGAAAACGCTGAAGAGTGGGCGCAGTGGTATGGCCAGCCCCATGGTGCTCCCGAGCTACTGGGTGAAGCGGTATATGGTTTGCCAGAGGTTAATCGTGAAGCTATTAAAGGTGCGCGCTTAATTGCTGTGCCTGGCTGCTATCCAACCGCGACCCAGTTGGGTTTTATCCCGTTGCTTGAGGCCGGTTTGGCCGACCCGAGCCGTTTGATTGCTGACTGCAAGTCGGGTGTCAGCGGTGCCGGTCGTGGTGCTAGCGTCGGCTCACTGTTCAGTGAGGCTGGCGAGAACATGAAGGCTTATGCAGTCAAAGGGCATCGCCATTTACCTGAGATCAGCCAGGGCCTGCGCCGCGCTGCCGGCCAGCCTGTTGGGTTGACCTTTGTCCCGCATTTAACGCCGATGATTCGTGGTATTCACTCCACGCTTTACGCGACTGTTGCTGATACCACTGTTGACCTGCAGGCGTTGTTTGAAAAACGTTATGCCAACGAGCCGTTTGTCGATGTGATGCCCGCTGGCAGCCACCCGGAAACCCGCAGTGTGCTTGGCGCCAATGTTTGCCGGATTGCCGTGCACCGTCCGCAAGGTGGTGAGTTGGTCGTGGTACTTTCGGTCATCGATAATTTGGTCAAAGGTGCTTCAGGCCAAGCGGTGCAGAATATGAATATTATGTTCGGTTTGGATGAGCATGCAGGCTTGTCGCATCCTGCTTTGCTGCCCTGATGGCGGGCTGGGAGGTACGACCGAGTGGTCCTGATCGTTCAGGACGAGTGCGTCTTCTAGTATTGCTGTTGCTCCTTGCTTTGCCCGCGGTATTTTACGGCGGCGTGTACTGGGAGCGTCAGCAGACGGCATCTCTTTCGGCGCAAATCAAGCCGATGGCCCAACGCCTGGCTGAGCAAGAAACTCAGTTGGATGACTTGCGGGCACAGGTCGCCATCGCGACTAGCGGAGCAAGTGTGGCTGAGAAAGCAAACGAGCAAAACCGCCTAACGATTAAGCTGCTTGAAGAGCAAATCTTCAAAGAACAGCAGGATCTTTCTTTCTATAAAGGTGTGCTGGCGCCTGCGAGCCGACGAGAGGGCTTGCGAATTCGAACTTTTGAGCTGCAGGCAACGGAAAATCCACAGCGTTATCGCTACAAAGTGCTACTCAGTCGCGTGGGCAAAGATGACACCCCGATTAATGGTCAGTTACACATTACTGTTGAGGGTAGTCAGGGTTCAAAAGACAAGGTGGTGCTTGAGCTTTCGAGTCTTGCTCAAGATGAGTTCGTACCCTTTAAGGGCAAGCTGATTCCTTACACATTCAAGCATTTTAAATCGATCCCGGGAGCCGGGCGTTTTGCTGAGCTTGAGTTGCCCGCCGGCTTTGAGCCGAGTCAGATACGAGTGCGTGCCGTCATAAAAGGCGAGAAACCGCTGGAGCGCACATTCAAATGGTTAGACAAAGAGTAAGCAATCCTTATGTGGAATAAAGAAAAATCCAAACCTGATCTGCAGAGTTTCAGCGGTAAGACCAGCTTGATTGCAGCGGGTGCAGCGCTTAGCGGTGACTTGAAATTTTTGGGTGCAGTGCAGGTCGACGGGCGCGTCAGCGGCAACTTGGTGACCAGCGAGGGGATGGTCCGTATTAGTGTTGAGGGTAAGGTTGAAGGTGAGATTCGTGCACCCCATATAGTGATTGATGGCGAAGTGGTAGGTGATGTCTTCGCTAGCAAAAATCTCGAACTGGGTGCGCGCGCGCGCGTACAGGGAAACCTGTATTACGGCCTGATGGAGATGGCCATGGGCGCACAGATTGAGGGCAGCCTGTGCCACCTGAAAGATGAGGCGCGGCCACTCGAGTTACCAGAAACTTTGGATGATATCGAGTCAGAGGTAGTACAATAGTTGACCGCTTTTGTAGGGTAAGCGGATAATAGCCGCAACGCAGTATGGCGCATAGCGCCGGGAGATAGTCAGCATGAGCGTCGAAACCTTCACCCCCACAGCTTTGCAATTTACTCAAGGTGCTGCAAGCAAGGTGAAGAGCCTGGTTGACGAGGAGGGTAATCCTCGTTTGAAGCTGCGTGTGTTTGTCACAGGTGGCGGTTGCTCCGGGTTTCAGTATGGATTCACTTTTGATGAAGAACTCGCGGATGATGACACCATCGTCGAGCGCGAGGGCGTTAGCCTTGTGGTCGACCCAATGAGCTTCCAGTATCTGGCTGGCGCTGAAGTCGATTATCAAGAAGGGCTTGAGGGCTCACGGTTTGTGATCAAAAATCCTAACGCAACGACAACCTGTGGCTGTGGCTCGTCCTTTTCTATTTAAAGGGCTGCTCTTAGCTACAGTTGTAGGGCATGAAAAAGCCGCGATTATCGCGGCTTTTGTGTGTCTGGAGAGGGTGAAGTATTACTCAGGCAGGATAGATAGCCCCGAGTATGCGTAAGCCACTTGCGCCAGTGACACTAGGCCGGTTAGCACAGATTCTCTCCAGGCAGCAGTGTGCCAGCCAAGCAAATGCCATCGCTTCAACCCAGTCGGCAGGTACACCGTAAGCGGCTGTACTGGCAACCTGACAATTAGGCAGCAGTTGGGCAAGGCGCTGCATCAGTGCTGAGTTGTGCGCGCCACCCCCGCAAACCAGTAACTCTTGGGTATTGGTTTGAGCTGCTTGCAGTGAGTCGACGATGCTTTGCGCTGTTAATTCGAGCAACGTCGCTTGGACATCTTCAGGTGAATAGCTAGGTAGTGCTTTAAGCTGTTGCTCAAGCCATGTGAGATTGAACAGCTCGCGCCCGGTACTTTTAGGTCCCGAGGTCTGGAAGAAGGCATCGCCATAGAGTGCCTTGAATAAATCCGGTTGAACCTGGCCACTAGCAGCCCAGGCGCCGTTGCGATCATAGCTCTGCTGTTGCTGGCGCTGGATCCACGCGTCGAGCAGTACATTACCCGGACCACAGTCGAAGCCGTGGACATGACTGTCTGCTTCAATCAGGCTTAGATTGCTGAAACCACCAATGTTTAGCACCGCTCTGGCGCCTTTCCCTTCGCCGAACAGCGCTTCATGAAATGCTGGAACCAAAGGAGCGCCTTGTCCGCCTGCCGCAACATCGCGGCGTCGGAAATCTGCAACCACGGTAATTCCGGTAAGTTCAGCGAGGAGGGCGGGGTTATCTATCTGGATGGTGAAGCCGCGTGCTGGCTCATGTCGGACTGTTTGCCCGTGGCTGCCAATCGCTCGGATCGCATCGGCTTTTAGCCCTGACTCGGTCAGTACCTGACTGACACCTTGTGCGGCAAGGCGGACCCAGCTTTGCTCGGCTAGGGCTGCGCGGGCTAATTCATCATTACCTGATGAACACAGCGCCAGAAGTTCTGCGCGTAAGTCATCGGGCATTGCGATGTAATGGCTTGCGACGAGGCGGGTATTACGCTGTTGTTCGATCAGGGCGATGTCCAGACCATCAAGGCTGGTTCCGGACATCACACCTATATAGTAAGGCATCGCAGTTAGCGCTTGTTTTGTGCAAGCATGGTGCTGCGCTCTTGATCCATCTGCGCCATCAACGGCTTGGTGGTCGCCATGAATCGAGCTTTTTCATTCTTGGCGATTGGGTCTGCCATCGGCAGCTTCTGGCTCAATGGGTCAACGTGCACACCGTTGACCTGGAATTCATAATGCAAATGCGGTCCGGTGGACAGGCCAGTGGTACCAATGTAACCAATGATCTGACCTTGTTTGACCGAGCCACCAGTGCGAATGCCTTTGGCGAAACCCTGCATATGGCCATACAGCGTGCGGTAACGTTGACCGTGTTGAATAATTACGGCATTACCGTAGCCTCCACGGCGCCCCGCGAGGACAATTTTCCCATCGCCAGTGGCTTTAATTGGCGTGCCGCGTGGTGCTGCGTAATCAACACCTTTATGCGCACGGATTTTGTTCAGAATCGGATGCCGACGGCCATTGGAGAAGCGCGAGCTAATACGGGCGAAGTCTACCGGTGTTCGAATAAAGGCTTTGCGCATGCTGCTACCGTCGGCACCGTAGTAAGTGGTGTTACCGCGTTTGTCGGTATAGCGTACGGCTGTATAAGTTTTGCCGCGATTGGTAAAGCGGGCAGAAAGGATGTTGCCGCTGCCGACACGCTTGCCGTTGACGAGCTTGTCTTCGTAGATGACTTCGAACTCGTCGCCATTACGAATATCCATAGCAAAATCGATGTCATAACCGAAGATGTTAGCCAACTGCATCGTTAGGCTGTGTGGCAAACCTGAGCGCTGGCCTGCCAGTGACAGAGAGCTGCGAATCACCCCATGAGCATAAGCGTTCTTCACTTCGGGTTTGATGATGTCGCGTTTGAAAGCATAGCCGTCATCAGTTTTCGCGATGCTGACGGTTTCCATGTCACTGAGCTTGCTGCTCATGCGTTGAAATTCGCCGGTGTCGCTGAATTTGAAATCTAGAACTTGGCCCGCTTTGATCCGCGTAAGCTTCTTCGCTTCTTTGCTACTGCTGAGTACTTCATGCAATGTGCTGGCAGGAATATTGGCGCGCTCGAACAAGGTCGATAGCGTGTCGCCTTTCTCTACTGTCAGTTGGCGTTCGGTAGGGTCTTTGGGCGGAGCTACAGGTTCAGGGGTAATTGCAGCTGTAGCTTCTGGTTGTGTCGGCGTGCCCATGTTTGCGAACGGGGCCGGTACTGTGTCTTCTGGGTTGATTATGTTCGCGGCATCACTGCCTGGTTCGAACTGCTCTGTGTCGTTATTCAGGTCCAAGCCGATGTAGGTTTTTTTCGCTTCTACTTCACGCGTGGGAAACACCAGAAGGGCAAGACTGAGGATGGCGGCGACACCGCTAGCCGCGAGAATATGGGTTTTGGGGTAAAGAGGTGGCTTTTTGCTAGTTATATTTGTCATAAAGATGGCTTTTGGCTACGAAAAGATGAAAAGAGAAATATATAAAATAGGTAGTACATGATGAATGTGCACTAACTGTATAAAATATAACCAAATTGCCCCTGAGGCAACCCGGATAGCGACGCAAAGGTGTAAGTTTGTTTGTAGATTGGCAAAACTTGTCATTTACCTGTGATCTTGTATCGTTGTTCACCTTTATTTTTAGTGGTCATGAGTCCTGCTATGAAGTCGGTTGAAGAGCAGCTAGCGCTAATTAAGCGCGGCGCAGAGGAAGTCCTAGTTGAATCCGAGCTGATCGAGAAGCTCAAGCGCGGGCAGCCGCTGCGTATTAAGGCGGGCTTTGATCCAACCGCGCCAGATCTTCATCTCGGTCATACCGTGCTTATTAATAAGCTGCGTCAATTCCAGGAGTTAGGTCATCAGGTGATTTTCCTGATTGGCGACTTCACTGGGATGATCGGTGATCCAAGCGGTAAGAGTGCAACGCGTCCGCCGTTGACGCGTGAACAGGTTTTGGAGAACGCCGAGACCTATAAGGCTCAGGTGTTTAAAATTCTTGATCCAGCGAAGACCGAGGTTGCATTCAACTCAACGTGGATGGAGCAGCTGACGCCAGCTGACTTTATTAAGCTGGCTTCGCAGTACACTGTTGCGCGGATGCTTGAGCGTGATGACTTTGATAAGCGCTACACCACCAATCAGCCGATCGCGATTCATGAGTTCCTCTATCCGTTGGTGCAAGGCTATGACTCGGTCGCATTGAAGGCTGATGTTGAGCTGGGTGGAACCGATCAGAAGTTTAACTTGCTGATGGGGCGTGAGCTGCAGCGTTCATACGGGCAGTCATCACAGTGCATCGTCACCATGCCTTTGCTCGAAGGTCTTGATGGTGTGAAGAAGATGTCCAAATCGCTGGGTAACTATATTGGTATCCAGGAAGCGCCGGGGGCTATCTATAACAAGCTGGTGTCGATGCCTGACTCGTTGATGTGGCGTTACTTCGAGTTGTTGAGTTTCCGTTCTATGGACGAGATCAATCAGTTCAAGCTTGATGTTGAAGCTGGTGCGAACCCGCGTGACATCAAAATTAAGTTGGCTGAAGAGATTGTTGCGCGCTTCCATGGTGAAGAGGCAGCGGCTAATGCTCATCGTTCTGCGGGTAACCGTATGAAGGAAGGTGAGTTGCCGGAAGACCTACCGGAGATCGAGCTGTTATCCGCTGAAGATATGCCTATCTCTGCGCTGCTTAATAAAGCAGGGTTGGTCAAGAACTCCGCAGCAGCTCGCGACTTGTTAGGTAATGGTGGTGTGCGCGTCGACGGCGAAGTGGTTGATCGCACCTATATAGTCAAGCTAGGCGCAACTCAGGTCTTTCAGGCAGGTAAGAAGGCTTTTGCACGAATTAGCTTAAAAGCCGAATAAAACCCTTGACGGCAAATCTGAGGTGCCTATAATGCGCACCTCTTCCGGCGTAGACCTATCGGAAAACCTCTTGTAAAACAAGAAGTTAGCTTAAAAAGAGGGGTTGCAAAGCAACGAAAGTTGTGTAGAATGCGCCGGGCTCTGAAGGGTGTTTAGATGGCCTTTAGAGTGATCGCCACGGTGATCGAAAGCGGTAGAAAAAGAGGTGTTGACAGCGGTTTTGAACGCTGTAGAATGCGCCTCCCGCTGACGAGAAGCTGGTTTGATCGGAAGCGCAAGTGGTTGAGTAGAAACGGTTTTCTGCGGAAAAGAACTTCGAAAAACAGCTTGACAGTAAATGAGGCTGCTGTAGAATGCGCGCCTCGGTTGAGACGAAAGACTTAACCAACCGCTCTTTAACAACTGAATCAAGCAATTCGTGTGGGTGCTTGTGAGGTAAGACTGATAGTCAACAGATTATCAGCATCACAAAGCAACACTCGTTAATTCGAGAGTTACCTTACATTAATTTGTAAGTTTTGCGATTGCTGAGCCAAGTTTATAAGGTTTTCTCAAAACCTAATTGCAGTATTAAACTGAAGAGTTTGATCATGGCTCAGATTGAACGCTGGCGGCAGGCCTAACACATGCAAGTCGAGCGGTAACAGGAGGTAGCTTGCTACTTTGCTGACGAGCGGCGGACGGGTGAGTAATGCCTAGGAATCTGCCTAGTAGTGGGGGATAACGTTCGGAAACGGACGCTAATACCGCATACGTCCTACGGGAGAAAGTGGGGGATCTTCGGACCTCACGCTATTAGATGAGCCTAGGTCGGATTAGCTAGTTGGTGAGGTAATGGCTCACCAAGGCGACGATCCGTAACTGGTCTGAGAGGATGATCAGTCACACTGGAACTGAGACACGGTCCAGACTCCTACGGGAGGCAGCAGTGGGGAATATTGGACAATGGGCGAAAGCCTGATCCAGCCATGCCGCGTGTGTGAAGAAGGTCTTCGGATTGTAAAGCACTTTAAGTTGGGAGGAAGGGCAGTAAATTAATACTTTGCTGTTTTGACGTTACCGACAGAATAAGCACCGGCTAACTCTGTGCCAGCAGCCGCGGTAATACAGAGGGTGCAAGCGTTAATCGGAATTACTGGGCGTAAAGCGCGCGTAGGCGGTTTGTTAAGTTGAATGTGAAAGCCCCGGGCTCAACCTGGGAACTGCATCCAAAACTGGCAAGCTAGAGTACAGTAGAGGGTGGTGGAATTTCCTGTGTAGCGGTGAAATGCGTAGATATAGGAAGGAACACCAGTGGCGAAGGCGACCACCTGGACTGATACTGACGCTGAGGTGCGAAAGCGTGGGGAGCAAACAGGATTAGATACCCTGGTAGTCCACGCCGTAAACGATGTCAACTAGCCGTTGGATTCCTTGAGAATTTAGTGGCGCAGCTAACGCATTAAGTTGACCGCCTGGGGAGTACGGCCGCAAGGTTAAAACTCAAATGAATTGACGGGGGCCCGCACAAGCGGTGGAGCATGTGGTTTAATTCGAAGCAACGCGAAGAACCTTACCTGGCCTTGACATGCTGAGAACTTTCTAGAGATAGATTGGTGCCTTCGGGAACTCAGACACAGGTGCTGCATGGCTGTCGTCAGCTCGTGTCGTGAGATGTTGGGTTAAGTCCCGTAACGAGCGCAACCCTTGTCCTTAGTTACCAGCACGTAATGGTGGGAACTCTAAGGAGACTGCCGGTGACAAACCGGAGGAAGGTGGGGATGACGTCAAGTCATCATGGCCCTTACGGCCAGGGCTACACACGTGCTACAATGGTCGGTACAAAGGGTTGCCAAGCCGCGAGGTGGAGCTAATCCCATAAAACCGATCGTAGTCCGGATCGCAGTCTGCAACTCGACTGCGTGAAGTCGGAATCGCTAGTAATCGTGAATCAGAATGTCACGGTGAATACGTTCCCGGGCCTTGTACACACCGCCCGTCACACCATGGGAGTGGGTTGCACCAGAAGTAGCTAGTCTAACCTTCGGGGGGACGGTTACCACGGTGTGATTCATGACTGGGGTGAAGTCGTAACAAGGTAGCCGTAGGGGAACCTGCGGCTGGATCACCTCCTTAATCGACGACATCAGCTTCCTTATAAGCTCCCACACGAATTGCTTGATTCATTGCGAAAGACGATTGGGTCTGTAGCTCAGTTGGTTAGAGCGCACCCCTGATAAGGGTGAGGTCGGCAGTTCGAATCTGCCCAGACCCACCAATTGTTGAGGGGTTAGGCCTTGGATGTAAATGGGGCCATAGCTCAGCTGGGAGAGCGCCTGCCTTGCACGCAGGAGGTCAGCGGTTCGATCCCGCTTGGCTCCACCACTTTACAGATTGCTTGATTCGTTTTTGTTAGTGTTCAGAAATGAGCATTCCTACTGAAGGGTAGTTGAATGTTGATTTCTGGTCTTTGACTAGAAAGAAAATCGTTCTTTAAAAATTTGGGTATGTGATAGAAGTGACTAATTGATTACTTTCACTGGTAATTAATTTGGTCAAGGTAAAATTTGTAGTTCTCAATTGCAAATTTTCGGCGAATGTCTACTTCACGTTATAGACAATAACCAGATTGCTTGGGGTTATATGGTCAAGTGAAGAAGCGCATACGGTGGATGCCTTGGCAGTCAGAGGCGATGAAAGACGTGATAGCCTGCGAAAAGCTTCGGGGAGGTGGCAAATAACCTTTGATCCGGAGATGTCTGAATGGGGGAACCCAGCCATCATAAGATGGTTATCTTGCACTGAATACATAGGTGTAAGAGGCGAACCAGGGGAACTGAAACATCTAAGTACCCTGAGGAATAGAAATCAACCGAGATTCCCTTAGTAGTGGCGAGCGAACGGGGACTAGCCCTTAAGTTGATTAGAGATTAGCGGAACGCTCTGGAAAGTGCGGCCATAGTGGGTGATAGCCCTGTACGCGAAAATCTCTTTTCAATGAAATCGAGTAGGACGGAGCACGAGAAACTTTGTCTGAATATGGGGGGACCATCCTCCAAGGCTAAATACTACTGACTGACCGATAGTGAACTAGTACCGTGAGGGAAAGGCGAAAAGAACCCCGGAGAGGGGAGTGAAATAGATCCTGAAACCGTATGCGTACAAGCAGTGGGAGCAGACTTTGTTCTGTGACTGCGTACCTTTTGTATAATGGGTCAGCGACTTATTTTCAGTGGCAAGCTTAACCGAATAGGGGAGGCGTAGCGAAAGCGAGTCTTAATAGGGCGTTTAGTCGCTGGGAATAGACCCGAAACCGGGCGATCTATCCATGGGCAGGTTGAAGGTTGGGTAACACTAACTGGAGGACCGAACCGACTACCGTTGAAAAGTTAGCGGATGACCTGTGGATCGGAGTGAAAGGCTAATCAAGCTCGGAGATAGCTGGTTCTCCTCGAAAGCTATTTAGGTAGCGCCTCGTGTATCACTGCTGGGGGTAGAGCACTGTTTCGGCTAGGGGGTCATCCCGACTTACCAAACCGATGCAAACTCCGAATACCAGCAAGTGTCAGCACGGGAGACACACGGCGGGTGCTAACGTCCGTCGTGAAAAGGGAAACAACCCAGACCGTCAGCTAAGGTCCCAAAGTTATGGTTAAGTGGGAAACGATGTGGGAAGGCTTAGACAGCTAGGAGGTTGGCTTAGAAGCAGCCACCCTTTAAAGAAAGCGTAATAGCTCACTAGTCGAGTCGGCCTGCGCGGAAGATGTAACGGGGCTCAAACCATACACCGAAGCTACGGGTTCATCCTTTGGATGAGCGGTAGAGGAGCGTTCTGTAAGCCTGTGAAGGTGAGTTGAGAAGCTTGCTGGAGGTATCAGAAGTGCGAATGCTGACATGAGTAACGACAATGCGAGTGAAAAACTCGCACGCCGAAAGACCAAGGTTTCCTGCGCAACGTTAATCGACGCAGGGTGAGTCGGCCCCTAAGGTGAGGCAGAAATGCGTAATCGATGGGAAACGGGTTAATATTCCCGTACTTCTAATTACTGCGATGGAGGGACGGAGAAGGCTAGGCCAGCACGGCGTTGGTTGTCCGTGTTTAAGGTGGTAGGCTGGAATCTTAGGTAAATCCGGGATTCTAAGGCCGAGAACTGATGACGAGTTGTCTTTTAGACGATGAAGTGGTTGATGCCATGCTTCCAGGAAAAGCTTCTAAGCTTCAGGTAATTAGAAACCGTACCCCAAACCGACACAGGTGGTTAGGTAGAGAATACCAAGGCGCTTGAGAGAACTCGGGTGAAGGAACTAGGCAAAATGGCACCGTAACTTCGGGAGAAGGTGCGCCGGTGAGTGTGAAGGGTTTACCCCGTAAGCACATGCCGGTCGAAGATACCAGGCCGCTGCGACTGTTTATTAAAAACACAGCACTCTGCAAACACGAAAGTGGACGTATAGGGTGTGACGCCTGCCCGGTGCCGGAAGGTTAATTGATGGGGTTAGCTAACGCGAAGCTCTTGATCGAAGCCCCGGTAAACGGCGGCCGTAACTATAACGGTCCTAAGGTAGCGAAATTCCTTGTCGGGTAAGTTCCGACCTGCACGAATGGCGTAACGATGGCGGCGCTGTCTCCACCCGAGACTCAGTGAAATTGAAATCGCTGTGAAGATGCAGTGTATCCGCGGCTAGACGGAAAGACCCCGTGAACCTTTACTATAGCTTTGCACTGGACTTTGAGTTTACTTGTGTAGGATAGGTGGGAGGCTTTGAAGCGTGGACGCCAGTTCGCGTGGAGCCAACCTTGAAATACCACCCTGGTAACCTTGAGGTTCTAACTCTGGTCCGTTATCCGGATCGAGGACAGTGTATGGTGGGTAGTTTGACTGGGGCGGTCTCCTCCTAAAGAGTAACGGAGGAGTACGAAGGTGCGCTCAGACCGGTCGGAAATCGGTCGTAGAGTATAAAGGCAAAAGCGCGCTTGACTGCGAGACAGACACGTCGAGCAGGTACGAAAGTAGGTCTTAGTGATCCGGTGGTTCTGTATGGAAGGGCCATCGCTCAACGGATAAAAGGTACTCCGGGGATAACAGGCTGATACCGCCCAAGAGTTCATATCGACGGCGGTGTTTGGCACCTCGATGTCGGCTCATCACATCCTGGGGCTGAAGCCGGTCCCAAGGGTATGGCTGTTCGCCATTTAAAGTGGTACGCGAGCTGGGTTTAGAACGTCGTGAGACAGTTCGGTCCCTATCTGCCGTGGACGTTTGAGATTTGAGAGGGGCTGCTCCTAGTACGAGAGGACCGGAGTGGACGAACCTCTGGTGTTCCGGTTGTCACGCCAGTGGCATTGCCGGGTAGCTATGTTCGGAAAAGATAACCGCTGAAAGCATCTAAGCGGGAAACTTGCCTTAAGATGAGATCTCACTGGAACCTTGAGTTCCCTAAAGGGCCGTCGAAGACTACGACGTTGATAGGTGGGGTGTGTAAGCGCTGTGAGGCGTTGAGCTAACCCATACTAATTGCCCGTGAGGCTTGACCATATAACACCCAAACAATTTGCTGTTTGTGTGTCATGACAGAAGTTGATGAAACCGAAAGTTTGCACGACTACAAACATCACATACCCGATTCGAAGCAGCGTCCTAGACGAGGCTTCAAACAAATTGCTTGACGACCATAGAGCATTGGAACCACCTGATCCCATCCCGAACTCAGTAGTGAAACGATGCATCGCCGATGGTAGTGTGGGGTTTCCCCATGTGAGAGTAGGTCATCGTCAAGCGTCTATACCGAAACCCCAGATCATGTAAATGGTCTGGGGTTTCTCTCTGCGCAAAAGAAAAGTTCGGAAGGGCGGCAGCGCGCAGCGTGCCCGCCTATGCTTAACGGCCCAGGTGTTAGTAGCGACACAGCCGGTGGATGGATAAAGCGTCATCCACCCTACGTGGCAGCAGTCGCCGCGACCCGCATGGTGCGCACCAAACCGCGCGCAGGCCCAAATCTCACGCATTAAAAAGCCACCTGACGGTGGCTTTTTAATTACCACGGCTAGTCATGTGAGTAATCACATTTTATCTGCATGGTTAATCATTTGGCCCGTGAGTAGGCAATGTGACGCCTCGCCGTTATCATGCGTGCCTCAATATTTTACGAGCTAAACATGCAGCCACTATTACGGCTACTTCAAGACGGCAGGTTTCATTCGGGCGAAGCTCTGGGTGAGGCGCTGGGTATTAGTCGTTCGGCTGTATGGAAGCAGTTGCAGGTGCTCGAGGCTGAGTTCGGGTTATCGATTCATAAAGTACGTGGGCGTGGTTACCAATTGCAAAATCCACTCATATTGCTCGATCAGCAGCGTCTGTCCGCGAGTCATGCCGCTCAAGGTTGGCCCGTCACGGTATTGCAGTCCGTAGATTCAACCAATGCAGAGGTTCTGCGGCTATTGGCTGCTGGAGAATCAGCACCATTTGTACTGTTAGCTGAGCAGCAGACTGCTGGCCGCGGTCGCCGTGGTCGTACTTGGGTCAGCCCGTTTGCTGAGAATATGTATTACAGCCTGATTATCCGTATTGATGGTGGGATGCGTCAGGTTGAAGGGCTCAGTTTGGTTGTGGGTTTGGCGTTGCTCAAGGCAATTGAACAGCTTGGTATTAGCAATGCTGGATTGAAGTGGCCTAACGATGTACTGGTTGAGGGTCAGAAAATCGCGGGAATCCTGCTTGAAATGTCAGGTGATCCTGGTGATGTATGTCACGTGGTTATCGGTGTTGGAGTCAACGTCAATATGAAGATGGTTGGGGCTGATGTGATCACCCAGGCGTGGACCTCATTGTCTAACGTGCTGGGTCGCTCGGTGGACCGTAACCAGTTAGTTGAGTTCTTTAGCGTGCACCTGCAAAGGTATATTGATGTACATATGCGCAATGGGTTTGCAGCCTTGCAGACTGAATGGCAAGACAATCATCTTTGGCAGGGGCGTATGGCAACGTTAACGGCGGGGCAGACCCCCATCAAGGGTGAAATATTAGGTGTTGATGCTACGGGGGCTATTCGCCTACGGGTTGATGGCGAGGAGCGTAGTTTCAGTGGTGGTGAGTTGAGCTTGAGGCTGAGCGATGATTCTTGAGCTTGATTGCGGTAATAGCTTTATAAAGTGGCGCGCATTGGCGGGAGATGCATCACAGGTTATTTGTGGTGGTGTTGTCGGCTCTGATGAAGAGTTGATGCAGGCGGTGCAGGCGCAATCATTGCGCTTGCGTGTCTGTCGGCTAGTAAGCGTGCGTACTGATGCTGAAACTCAGTCATTGGTTGGGTTGATCAGCCAGCAATTTGGCATTGAGTGTATATGTGCTCAGGCGGTCCCCGAGCTTGCAGGTGTGCGCAATGGCTATGAGCAATATCAGCAACTGGGGCTTGATCGTTGGCTGGCCTTGGTCGGAGCGTACTTGCAGGCTGGCAAGGCATGCCTTGTTCTTGATCTGGGTACGGCGGTGACGGCTGATTTTGTCAGTGCTAATGGTGAGCACCTTGGTGGATTTATCTGCCCTGGCGTTCCGTTGATGCGTAATCAGTTGCGTACCCATACCCGGCGCATTCGCTACAGCGATGATGTCGCCGAGCGCGCGCAACAGAACAACGGTCCAGGGCGCACTACAGCTGAGGCCGTAGAGCGCGGCTGTTCACTTATGCTGCAGGGCTTTGTCGCGACGCAGTTGGAGCTTGCCGGTGAATACCTAGGCGATGCATTTGTGGTATTCCTGACCGGAGGGGATGCTGCACTTGCGGTTGATATGGCGCCAGGCGCGATCATTGCTCCAGATTTGGTTTTTAAGGGGTTGGCTGCTGCCTGCCCGCTGCCTTGAGGTTCGCATGCGTTGGATTTTTTTATTGCTGGTGGTGCTTAACGCTTTCTACTATGTCTGGCATCAACAGCAGGCGCCTTTAAAACCTAAAGAGGTCGCCGCTACAACCTTGCGGCAGGATAGCGGGCGCGATATTCAGTTGCTTAGTGAAACTGATGGTGATCAGCGCCGGGCGCCGGTAGTGGAAGAACTGCCGGCAGATGACACTTGTATGTATCTCGGCGCGTTTGATCAGCGCTCAGAGGCTGAGGTTGTTGAGCAGCGCCTGATAAGTCTCGATATTAATTCTGAAGTGCGTTCGGTTGATGATCAGGCTGGTGTCGATTACTGGGTTTATATTCCGCCGTTAGCGTCGCGTTCGGCATCCCTGCGTCAGCTTAGGGAGTTGCAGGCGCGCAATATCGATAGCTATTTGATTTCCCAGGGGGATCTGGAGAACGGCATCTCTTTGGGTATATTTCCGCGCAAGGACTCTGCGCAGAGCGTTATTCAGCGCCTGCAAGATGTCGGTTATGAATCCTCTTTGCGGGAATTACCGCGCGCACATCGTAGCTACTGGGTGCGTATAGCCCCGGAAAGTCGGCGTTTGGCCGATGATTCGCTGCTGGAAAAGCTCGCTTTTGATTTTAATGGTCTAAAACATCAATTAATGCCGTGCGAAAGCATTGCATCCTCTGAATAGATTGCATAGAATGGCGCCCGCTTCGCAGGGTGGCCTTAAACAGCTGTTCAGCAAAGTTACTGTCAAATGCGCTAAGCTCAGGTTTTTATTGAGAAAATGCTTGACAGTAGGGTGGCTTCTCTTGAGAATGCCGCTTCCTTTTGGAGGGATTCCCGAGCGGCCAAAGGGATCAGACTGTAAATCTGACGTCTACGACTTCGAAGGTTCGAATCCTTCTCCCTCCACCAGATTTAGCGTTAATTGCAAGTAGAGCGGGTGTAGTTTAGTGGTAGAACCTTAGCCTTCCAAGCTAATGATGCGGGTTCGATTCCCGCCACCCGCTCCAAGTTTGCAGTGTTCGCGACACTATTCGCTCATGTAGCTCAGTTGGTAGAGCACACCCTTGGTAAGGGTGAGGTCAGCGGTTCAAATCCGCTCATGAGCTCCATTTGATAAAGGCAGATATGCAAGTATCTGCCTTTATTTTAATGGTGGTAAGGCTTCTGCAATTCTTCGCTTGGAGACGGTCGAGATGGCTAAAGAAAAGTTTGAACGTAAAAAACCACACGTAAACGTTGGCACAATCGGCCACGTTGACCATGGTAAAACTACTCTGACTGCAGCACTGACTCGCGTTTGTGCTGAAACTTGGGGCGGTTCCGCTCGCGATTTCTCCCAGATCGACAACGCTCCGGAAGAAAAAGCACGTGGTATTACCATCAACACTTCCCACGTTGAATATGATTCACCAACCCGTCACTACGCACACGTAGACTGCCCGGGCCACGCTGACTATGTTAAAAACATGATCACTGGTGCTGCGCAGATGGACGGCGCGATTCTGGTTTGCTCGGCTGCCGATGGCCCGATGCCACAGACTCGTGAGCACATCCTGCTGTCCCGTCAGGTTGGCGTACCCTTCATCGTTGTCTTCCTGAACAAGGCTGACATGGTTGATGACGCTGAGCTGTTGGAACTGGTTGAGATGGAAGTTCGTGACCTGCTGTCGACTTACGACTTCCCAGGCGACGACACTCCAATCGTAATCGGTTCGGCGCTGATGGCTCTGAACGGTCAAGACGATAACGAAATGGGCACCACTGCCGTTCGTAAGCTGGTTGAGACTCTGGATACTTATATCCCTGAGCCTGAGCGTGCAATCGACAAGCCATTCCTGATGCCAATCGAAGACGTGTTCTCGATCTCTGGTCGCGGTACTGTTGTGACTGGTCGTGTTGAGCGTGGCATCGTTAAAGTACAGGAAGAAATTGAGATTGTTGGTATCCGTGATACCACCAAGACCATCTGTACTGGTGTTGAGATGTTCCGTAAGTTGCTCGACGAAGGTCGTGCTGGTGAGAACGTTGGCGTACTGCTGCGTGGCACCAAGCGTGATGACGTAGAGCGTGGTCAGGTACTGGCTAAGCCAGGCACCATCAAGCCACACACCAAGTTCGAAGGCGAAGTGTACGTCCTGTCGAAAGAAGAGGGTGGTCGTCACACTCCTTTCTTCAAGGGCTACCGTCCGCAGTTCTACTTCCGTACTACGGACGTAACTGGTAACTGCGAACTGCCGGAAGGCGTTGAAATGGTAATGCCGGGCGACAACATCAAAATGGTTGTTACCCTGATTGCTCCAATCGCCATGGAAGATGGTCTGCGTTTCGCGATTCGCGAAGGCGGCCGTACCGTTGGTGCTGGTGTAGTTGCCAAGATCATCGAGTAATCGGTTGATTTGTCCCTCTTAGGCCGACATAATGGTCGGCCTAATTTTGTTCTAGGTCAGTAGCTCAATTGGCAGAGCGACGGTCTCCAAAACCGTAGGTTGGGGGTTCGATTCCCTCCTGACCTGCCATTTTCTCATGAATTTGGCGCGTCTTTTAACAGGATCCTCGTAAATGAATGCAAAGGCTGAAGCCAAAGAAACTCGCTTTGACCTGCTCAAGTGGCTGGTTGTTGCTGCTCTTGTAGTGGCTGGCGTGGTTGGTAATCAGTACTTCGCAGCTGAGCCGATTCTGTATCGTGTACTGGCTCTGCTGGTTGTTGCTGTAGTCGCTGGTGTTGTTGCGTTGCAAACCTCAAAAGGTCAGGCCTTTTTTGTTTTGCTGAAAGAAGCGCGCGTCGAAATTCGTAAGGTTGTCTGGCCGACGCGTCAGGAAACCACGCAGACCACATTGATTGTTGTGGCTGTTGTTTTGGTAATGGCTCTGTTGTTGTGGGGATTAGATTCTCTGCTCGGCTGGGCTATTTCGTTGATTGTCGGCTAAGGGTGTCCCGTGGCTAAGCGTTGGTACGTCGTGCATGCTTACTCGGGTTACGAGAAGCATGTTATGCGTTCGTTGATCGAGCGTATAAAACTCGCTGGTATGGAAGATGGCTTTGGTGAAATTCTCGTGCCTACTGAAGAAGTGGTCGAGATGCGCAATGGTCAGAAGCGTAAAAGCGAGCGCAAGTTCTTTCCGGGTTATGTCCTGGTTCAAATGGACATGAGCGAAGGCACTTGGCACTTGGTTAAAGATACGCCACGTGTCATGGGTTTCATCGGTGGCACGGCTGATAAGCCGGCTGCAATCACTGATAAAGAAGCAGAAGCGATCTTGCGTCGCGTTGCTGATAGTGGTGATAAGCCTAAGCCGAAGACTCTGTTCGAGCCAGGTGAAATGATCCGTGTTACCGATGGCCCATTTGCTGATTTCAGCGGTGTCGTCGAAGAAGTTAACTATGAGAAGAGTCGTGTTCAGGTGGCTGTCACCATCTTCGGCCGCTCTACACCGGTAGAGCTGGAGTTCAGCCAGGTCGAGAAGGCATAGTTGACATAAGCATCCCTTACCCCGCAGTTATTGACTGCGGGGTTTTGTCGTCACTGGGATAAACGCGTAAGTAACTGGGGAGCCGTTAAGGCGTTTGAACCCAATATTGGAGTAGCTCATGGCTAAGAAAATTTCAGCTTATATCAAGCTGCAGGTAAAGGCAGGTCAAGCTAACCCTTCGCCACCGGTAGGTCCGGCGCTGGGTCAGCACGGTGTGAACATCATGGAATTCTGCAAGGCGTTCAACGCCAAGACCCAAGGCCAAGAGCCAGGTCTGCCGACTCCAGTGATCATCACTGTATATAGCGACCGTAGCTTCACCTTTGAAACCAAAAGCACCCCGGCTTCGGTTCTGTTGAAGAAAGCAGCTGGCTTGACCAGCGGTTCTGCTCGCCCGAATACCGTTAAAGTTGGCACCGTGACTCGTGCTCAGCTGGAAGAGATCGTTAAGGCTAAACAAGCTGATCTGACTGCCGCTGACTTGGATGCAGGCGTACGTACTATCGCCGGCTCCGCACGCAGCATGGGCCTCAACGTGGAGGGTGTGTAAATGGCTAAGCTGACTAAGCGTCAAAAGGCAATCGCTGAGAAAGTTGAAGCTGGTAAGGCTTACAACTTCAACGAAGCTGCCGCTCTCCTGGCCGAGATTTCGGCTGTCAAGTTCTCCGAGTCTGTAGACATCGCTGTGAACTTGGGCGTTGATCCGCGTAAATCTGACCAAGTTGTTCGTGGCGCTACTGTGCTGCCAAACGGCTCGGGCAAATCTGTTCGCGTTGCAGTGTTCACTCAGGGTCCAGCTGCTGAAGCTGCTCTGGCTGCCGGCGCTGATCGCGTTGGTATGGACGATCTGGCTGCTGAAATGAAAGGCGGCGACCTGAACTATGACGTCGTTATTGCATCGCCTGATGCAATGCGTGTTGTGGGTCAGTTGGGTCAAGTGCTCGGTCCTCGTGGCCTGATGCCTAACCCGAAGGTCGGCACTGTTACTCCTGACGTAGCAACTGCTGTGAAGAATGCTAAAGCTGGTCAAGTACGTTTCCGTACTGACAAGAACGGCATCATCCACGGTTCCGTCGGTAAAGTTGGTTTTGACGCCGAGAAGTTGAAGCAGAACGTTGAGGCTCTGATTGCAGACCTTAAGCGTTTGAAGCCTTCGACTTCTAAAGGTATCTACGTTAAGCGCGTGACCCTGAGCACTACCATGGGTCCAGGTTTGATCATTGATCAGGCTTCGCTCGACGCATAAGGAATAAAGCGGGCGTGAATTTCACGCTCGTTTGCAAAAATTGGGGTCCCTGCCTGGCGGGGGCTATCCAAGACCGTAGGTGGCGCAAGCCTTAAACAGGAAAACCTACGCAGATGGTGCTCCCGGTTCTTTACCGAATCAGACACCAAAACGACATCCGGCTTCGGCCAGATGAAACGGTAACAAGCAGGAGTTTTACCCGTGGCAATTAAACTCGAAGACAAGAAGGCCATCGTCGCTGAAGTCAACGAGGCTGCCCAAGCTGCCCTGTCCGCTGTCGTGGCTGATGCCCGTGGCGTGACCGTAGCTGCAATGACCGGACTCCGTAAAGAAGCTCGTGAATCAGGTGTTTACGTTAAAGTTGTACGTAACACTCTGCTCAAGCGCGCAGTTGAAGGCACTTCGTATGATGTGCTCAACGACGTCTTTACTGGCCCAACCCTGATTGCGTTTTCTAATGAACATCCGGGCGCTGCTGCTCGTATCTTCAAAGAATTCGCCAAGGGTCAGGACAAGTTCGAGATCAAGGCCGCCGCGTTTGAAGGAAAGCTGATCGCAGCCAACCAGATCGACGTACTGGCAAGCTTGCCGACATACGACGAAGCGATTTCTCAGCTGATGAGCGTGATTCAAGGCGCTACCAGCAAGTTCGTTCGTACTTTGGCAGCTGTTCGTGACCAGAAAGAATCTGCTGCTGCCTAAGGCACTCAGCACTCTTTCGATCATATTTGTTTATTTGATGGCCGCGAAGGCTGTCCCCCAATACAGGAAATTAGAGTCATGGCTCTGACTAACGAAGACATCATCAACGCCGTATCCGAAATGTCCGTGATGCAGGTTGTAGAACTGATCACCGCTATGGAAGAAAAGTTCGGCGTTAGCGCTGCTGCAGCTGTTGCTGCTGGCCCAGCTGCTGGCGGCGCTGCTGCTGCTGAAGAACAGACCGAGTTCAACATCGTTCTGCTTGAAGCTGGCGAGAAGAAAGTAAACGTAATTAAAGCAGTTCGTGAACTGACTGGTCTGGGCTTGAAAGAAGCCAAGGCAGTAGTTGACAGCGCTCCTGGCGTTGTTAAAGAAGGCGCTTCGAAAGAAGAAGCCGAAGCTGCTAAGAAAGTTCTGGAAGAAGCTGGCGCCAAAGTCGAGCTTAAGTAAGCACGACCTTGCGTCTACAGCCCGAGCAACTCGCTTAAGGCTGATGGCTGGTGGCTTTGCCACCGGCCTTTTTCCGTTCTAGGTTGGCTCTCGTACAGCTAGCCTAGGGCTGGAAAACCCCACCCGAAGTGGTGGCGCAAACCAAAGGGGTTTGCAAGAGTTTCTGGCTGCTCCCGTCGGAGAGGCCAAATAAGCAGGTGACCAAGCTGGGGAACGCTGATGGCTTACTCATATACTGAGAAAAAACGTATCCGCAAGGACTTTAGCAAGTTGCCGGATGTCATGGATGTGCCTTATCTCCTGGCCATCCAGCTGGATTCGTACCGCGAATTCCTGCAGGCGGGAGCGACCAAGGATAAGTTTCGCGATATCGGCCTCCATGCCGCCTTTAAGTCCGTTTTCCCGATTATCAGCTATTCCGGCAATGCTGCCTTGGAATATGTCGGTTATCGCCTGGGCGAACCGGCTTTTGACGTCAAAGAGTGCGTCCTTCGCGGCGTAACTTACGCCGTACCGCTGCGGGTAAAAGTTCGTTTGATCATTTTCGACAAAGAATCGTCGAACAAAGCGATCAAGGACATTAAAGAGCAAGAAGTTTACATGGGGGAAATCCCCCTGATGACTGAGAACGGTACCTTTGTTATTAACGGTACTGAACGTGTCATCGTTTCCCAGTTGCACCGTTCGCCAGGCGTGTTCTTCGATCACGACCGTGGCAAGACGCACAGCTCTGGCAAGTTGCTCTATTCGGCTCGTGTAATTCCTTACCGTGGCTCTTGGCTCGATTTCGAATTCGATCCGAAAGACGCTGTATTCGTACGTATCGACCGCCGTCGTAAACTGCCGGCTTCGGTACTGCTGCGCGCGCTTGGTTATAGCACTGAAGAGATGCTGGACGCGTTCTATGTCACCAACGTATTCCACGTTAAGGGCGAATCCCTGAGCCTGGAACTGGTGCCACATCGTCTGCGTGGTGAAATTGCTGTTCTCGATATCAAAGACGAGAAAGGCAAGGTCATTGTTGAGCAAGGCCGCCGTATTACTGCGCGCCACATCAACCAGTTGGACAAAGCCGGCATCAAGGAACTTGAAGTTCCTATCGATTACCTGATTGGCCGTACTAGCGCCAAGGCAATCGTGCATCCGGCAACTGGCGAAATCATCGCTGAGTGCAACACCGAGTTGAACGTTGAAATCCTCGCCAAGGTTGTTAAGGCGCAGGTTGTACGCATCGAAACCTTGTATACCAACGACATCGATTGCGGTCCGTTCATCTCTGACACCCTGAAGATTGATTCGACTACCAACCAATTGGAAGCGTTGGTCGAAATCTATCGCATGATGCGTCCAGGCGAGCCGCCAACCAAGGACGCTGCCGAAACCTTGTTCAACAACTTGTTCTTCAGCCCAGAGCGTTATGATCTGTCGGCTGTAGGTCGCATGAAGTTCAACCGTCGTATCGGTCGCACCGAGATCGAAGGTTCGGGCGTGTTGAGCAAAGAAGATATCGTTGAAGTCCTCAAGACTTTGGTTGATATCCGTAACGGTAAAGGCATCGTCGATGACATCGACCACCTCGGTAACCGTCGCGTTCGTTGCGTCGGCGAAATGGCCGAGAACCAGTTCCGTGTAGGTCTGGTGCGTGTTGAGCGTGCGGTTAAAGAACGTCTGTCGATGGCTGAAAGCGAAGGCCTGATGCCGCAAGACCTGATCAACGCCAAGCCAGTGGCTGCCGCGGTCAAAGAGTTCTTTGGTTCCAGCCAGCTTTCACAGTTCATGGACCAGAACAACCCGCTGTCCGAGATTACGCACAAGCGTCGTGTCTCTGCACTGGGCCCTGGTGGTTTGACTCGTGAGCGTGCAGGCTTCGAAGTTCGTGACGTACACCCGACTCACTACGGCCGTGTTTGCCCGATTGAGACGCCGGAAGGTCCGAACATTGGTCTGATCAACTCCCTGGCTGCCTATGCGCGCACCAATCAGTACGGCTTCCTTGAGAGCCCGTACCGTGTGGTTAAAGACACGCTGGTAACCGACGAGATCGTCTTCCTGTCAGCAATCGAAGAGGCCGATCACGTGATCGCCCAGGCTTCGGCTCTGATGAACGACAAAGGTCAATTGGTTGATGAGTTGGTGGCTGTACGTCACCTCAACGAATTCACCGTTAAAGCACCTGAAGACGTAACCCTGATGGACGTCTCGCCGAAGCAGGTAGTTTCGGTTGCCGCCTCGTTGATTCCGTTCCTCGAGCACGACGACGCCAACCGTGCGTTGATGGGTTCGAACATGCAGCGTCAGGCTGTTCCGACCTTGCGTTCGGACAAGCCGCTGGTGGGTACTGGTATGGAGCGCAACGTAGCGCGCGACTCCGGTGTCTGCGTAGTTGCACGTCGTGGCGGTGTGATCGACTCGGTTGATGCGAGCCGTATCGTTGTTCGTGTGAATGACGACGAAGTTGAAACTGGCGAAGCCGGTGTTGATATCTACAACTTGACCAAATACACCCGTTCTAACCAGAACACCTGCATCAACCAGCGTCCGCTGGTGAGCAAGGGTGACAAGGTCAAGCGTAGCGACATCATGGCTGACGGCCCGTCGACCGACATGGGTGAGCTGGCTCTTGGCCAGAACATGCGCGTCGCGTTCATGCCGTGGAACGGTTACAACTTCGAAGACTCCATCCTCCTGTCGGAGCGCGTGGTTCAAGAAGATCGTTTCACCACAATCCACATTCAGGAACTGACCTGTGTGGCGCGTGACACCAAGCTTGGGCCTGAGGAAATCTCCTCGGACATCCCGAACGTTGGTGAAGCAGCTCTGAACAAGCTGGACGAAGCAGGCATCGTGTATGTCGGCGCTGAAGTAGGCCCAGGCGATATTCTGGTTGGTAAAGTGACGCCGAAAGGCGAAACCCAACTCACTCCAGAAGAGAAGCTGTTGCGTGCCATCTTCGGTGAAAAAGCGTCTGACGTTAAAGACACCTCCCTGCGTGTGCCAACCGGTACCAAAGGTACGGTCATTGACGTACAGGTCTTCACCCGTGACGGCGTTGAGCGCGATGCGCGTGCACTGTCGATCGAGAAGACTCAGCTCGACGAGATCCGTAAGGACCTCAACGAAGAGTTCCGGATTGTTGAAGGTGCAACCTTTGAACGTCTGCGTTCAGCTCTGGTTGGCAAGGTAGTTGAAGGCGGCGCTGGCCTGAAGAAGGGTGCAGAGCTGACCGACGAATTCCTTGACGGTCTGGAGCGTGGCCAGTGGTTCAAGCTGCGCATGGCTGACGATGCACTGAATGAGCAGTTGGAAAAGGCCCAGGCCTACATTTCCGATCGCCGCCAGTTGCTCGACGACAAGTTCGAAGACAAGAAGCGCAAGCTGCAGCAGGGCGATGACCTGGCTCCAGGTGTGCTGAAAATCGTTAAGGTTTACCTGGCAATCCGTCGTCGCATCCAGCCGGGTGACAAGATGGCTGGTCGTCACGGTAACAAAGGTGTGGTTTCGGTCATCATGCCGGTTGAAGACATGCCGCACGACGTACACGGTACGCCGGTCGACATCGTACTAAACCCGCTGGGTGTTCCATCGCGTATGAACGTAGGTCAGATTCTCGAAACTCACCTGGGCCTTGCGGCTAAAGGGTTGGGCGAGAAGATCAACCGCATGCTCGAAGAGCAGCGCAAGATCGCTGAACTGCGTAAGTTCTTGCAGCAGATCTATAACGAGATCGGTGGCCGTCAGGAAAGCCTTGACGAGTTCAGTGATCAGGAAATTACCGATCTGGCGAAGAACCTGCGTGGCGGTGTGCCAATGGCCACTCCAGTATTCGACGGTGCCAAAGAGAGCGAAATCAAGGCCATGCTGAAACTGGCAGATTTGCCAGAAAGCGGCCAGATGCGTTTGATCGACGGTCGGACGGGTAACCAGTTCGAGCGTGAGACCACTGTCGGCTACATGTACATGTTGAAACTGAACCACCTGGTGGACGACAAGATGCACGCGCGTTCCACTGGTTCCTACAGCCTCGTTACTCAGCAGCCGTTGGGTGGTAAGGCGCAGTTCGGTGGTCAGCGCTTCGGTGAGATGGAGGTCTGGGCGTTGGAAGCCTACGGCGCCGCTTACACATTGCAAGAAATGCTGACCGTGAAGTCGGACGACGTGAACGGCCGTACCAAGATGTACAAAAACATCGTTGACGGCGATCACCGTATGGAGCCAGGCATGCCTGAGTCCTTCAACGTTCTGATCAAAGAGATCCGTTCACTCGGTATCGACATCGATCTGGAAACCGAATAACACGTGACGCGAATCGGCGGTGGAGCACTTTGCTCCATCGCCAGCTCCGCCAGGAGGAAAGGCCTTGAAAGACCTACTGAATTTGCTGAAAAACCAGGGTCAAGTCGAAGAGTTCGACGCCATCCGTATTGGATTGGCATCGCCTGAGATGATCCGTTCGTGGTCGTTCGGTGAAGTTAAAAAGCCGGAAACCATCAACTACCGTACGTTCAAGCCTGAGCGTGACGGCCTGTTCTGCGCCAAGATCTTTGGCCCGGTAAAGGATTACGAGTGCCTGTGCGGTAAGTACAAGCGCCTCAAGCACCGTGGTGTAATCTGTGAGAAGTGCGGCGTTGAAGTTGCACTGGCGAAAGTTCGTCGTGAGCGTATGGCCCACATCGAACTGGCTTCCCCGGTTGCTCACATCTGGTTCTTGAAGTCCCTGCCAAGCCGTATCGGTTTGCTGATGGACATGACCCTGCGTGATATCGAACGCGTTCTCTACTTCGAGAGCTATGTCGTTATCGATCCAGGCATGACCACCCTTGAAAAAGGTCAGCTGCTCAACGACGAACAGTACTTCGAAGCCTTGGAAGAGTTCGGTGACGACTTCGACGCACGTATGGGCGCCGAAGCTGTTCGCGAGCTGTTGCACGCTATCGACCTGGAACACGAGATTGGCCGTCTGCGTGAAGAAATTCCGCAAACCAACTCGGAAACCAAAATCAAGAAGCTGTCCAAGCGTCTGAAGTTGATGGAAGCCTTCTTGGGTTCCGGCAACTTGCCAGAGTGGATGGTCCTGACCGTTCTGCCGGTTCTGCCGCCAGATCTGCGTCCGTTGGTACCGCTGGACGGTGGTCGTTTCGCGACTTCTGACCTGAACGATCTATATCGTCGCGTTATCAACCGTAACAACCGTTTGAAGCGTCTGCTTGATCTGTCTGCGCCGGATATCATCGTGCGCAACGAAAAGCGCATGCTTCAGGAAGCAGTTGACGCATTGCTCGACAACGGCCGTCGTGGTCGCGCCATCACTGGTTCGAACAAGCGTCCGCTGAAATCCTTGGCTGACATGATCAAGGGTAAGCAAGGTCGTTTCCGTCAGAACTTGCTCGGTAAGCGCGTTGACTACTCCGGTCGTTCGGTAATTACCGTAGGCCCAACGCTGCGTCTGCATCAGTGCGGTCTGCCGAAGAAGATGGCTCTCGAGCTGTTCAAGCCGTTCATTTTCGGCAAGCTGGAAATGCGTGGTCTCGCGACTACCATCAAGGCTGCCAAGAAGATGGTTGAGCGTGAGTTGCCAGAAGTTTGGGACGTTCTCGCTGAAGTAATTCGCGAACACCCAGTGCTTCTCAACCGTGCACCGACCCTTCACCGTCTGGGTATCCAGGCGTTTGAGCCGGTTCTGATTGAAGGTAAGGCGATCCAGCTGCACCCGTTGGTTTGTGCGGCCTACAACGCCGACTTCGACGGTGACCAGATGGCTGTTCACGTACCGCTGACGCTGGAAGCCCAGCTCGAAGCGCGTGCGCTGATGATGTCGACCAACAACATTCTGTCGCCAGCTAACGGTGAGCCAATCATCGTTCCTTCGCAGGACGTTGTATTGGGTCTGTACTACATGACCCGTGAAGCTACCAACGCCAAAGGCGAAGGTCGCGTATTCGCTGACCTGCAAGAAGTTGACCGCGTATTCCGTGGTGGTCAAGCGTCTCTGCATGCCCGCGTCAAGGTGCGTATCAACGAGGTCATCAAAGACCGCGATGGCAGCATCACCAAAAATACTCGCATCGTCGACACCACTGTTGGCCGTGCGCTGCTGTTCCAAATCGTGCCGGACGGCCTGTCGTATGACGTGGTCAACCACTCGATGAAGAAGAAGGCGATCTCCAAGCTGATCAACCAGTGCTACCGTACTGTAGGCTTGAAAGACACCGTTATCTTCGCTGACCAGCTGATGTACACCGGTTTCGCATACTCGACGATCTCGGGCGTTTCCATTGGTGTTAACGACTTCGTTATCCCTGATGAAAAAGTTCGCATCATCGACGCGGCTACCGAAGAAGTTAAAGAGATCGAAAGCCAGTACGCATCGGGCCTGGTAACTCAGGGCGAGAAGTACAACAAGGTGATCGACTTGTGGTCGAAGGCCAACGACGAAGTCTCCAAAGCGATGATGGCGAACCTCTCGAAAGAGAAAGTAGTCGATCGTGACGGCAAGACTGTTGATCAAGAGTCCTTCAACTCGATGTACATGATGGCCGACTCCGGTGCGCGGGGTTCTGCTGCGCAGATCCGTCAGCTCGCTGGTATGCGTGGTCTGATGGCCAAGCCAGACGGCTCGATCATCGAAACGCCGATTACTGCGAACTTCCGTGAAGGTTTGAGCGTACTTCAGTACTTCATCTCGACTCACGGTGCTCGTAAAGGTCTGGCGGATACCGCACTGAAAACAGCTAACTCCGGTTACTTGACGCGTCGTCTGGTTGACGTTGCCCAGGATCTGGTAGTGACTGAGATCGATTGCGGCACTGAGCGCGGTCTATACATGACTCCGCACATTGAAGGCGGCGACGTTGTAGAGCCATTGGGTGAGCGCGTATTGGGTCGAGTAATCGCCAATGACGTATTCAAGCCAGGCACCGAAGACGTCATCGTGCCAGCCGGTACCTTGGTTGATGAGCAGTGGGTTGAGTTCATTGAACTGAACAGCATCGACGAAGTAGTCGTGCGTTCGCCAATCACCTGTGAAACCCGTTACGGCATCTGTGCCAAGTGCTACGGTCGCGACCTTGCACGTGGTCACCAGATCAACATCGGTGAAGCTGTCGGCGTAATCGCTGCACAGTCGATCGGTGAGCCGGGTACACAGCTGACCATGCGTACGTTCCACATTGGTGGTGCGGCTAGCCGGACCTCGGCTGCTGACAGCGTTCAGGTTAAGAACGGCGGCACTGTCCGTCTGCATAACTTGAAGCACGTAGAGCGTCTTGACGGCGCACTGGTCGCGGTATCGCGTTCTGGTGAGCTGGCCATGGCTGACGAGTTCGGTCGTGAGCGCGAGCGTTACAAGCTGCCTTACGGTGCTGTGATCTCGGTTAAAGAGGGTGACAAAGTGGAGCCGGGCGCAATCGTCGCCAAGTGGGATCCGCACACTCACCCAATCGTTACCGAGATGAAAGGTACTGTGACCTTCGTTGGTATGGAAGAAGGCATCACGATCAAGCGTCAGACTGACGAATTGACCGGTTTGACCAACATTGAAGTTCTCGATCCGAAAGACCGTCCAGCTGCCGGCAAAGATATTCGCCCAGCAGTTAAGATGGTTGGCGCTGACGGTAAAGACTTGCTGCTGCCAGGTACCGATGTACCGGCTCAGTACTTCTTGCCAGCAAACGCCTTGGTCGGTGTAGCGGATGGTGTGCAAGTGGGCGTGGGTGATGTAATCGCTCGTATCCCGCAAGAAACATCGAAAACCCGTGACATCACCGGTGGTCTGCCACGCGTTGCCGACTTGTTCGAAGCGCGTCGTCCGAAAGAAGCTTCGATTCTGGCGGAGATCAGCGGCACCATCTCCTTCGGTAAAGAAACCAAAGGCAAGCGTCGTCTGGTGATTACACCAACCGACGGTAGCGATCCGTACGAAGAGCTGATTCCGAAGTGGCGTCACCTGAACGTGTTCGAAGGTGAACAGGTTAACAAGGGTGAAGTTATCTCCGACGGCCCAAGCGATCCGCACGACATCCTGCGTTTGTTGGGTGTTAGCGCGTTGGCTAAGTACATCGTTAACGAGATTCAAGACGTTTACCGTCTGCAGGGCGTGAAAATCAACGATAAGCACATCGAGACCATCCTGCGTCAGATGCTGCGTAAAGTTGAAGTGGCTGAATCCGGCGATTCAACCTTCATCAAGGGCGACCAGATGGAGTTGACCGCGGTACTGGGTGAGAACGAGCGTCTGGCAGCAGCCGACAAGTTTGTCTCCAAGTACACTCGCGTATTGCTGGGTATCACCAAGGCGTCGTTGTCGACTGAGTCGTTCATCTCGGCAGCATCGTTCCAGGAAACCACTCGCGTTCTTACCGAGGCGGCGGTTACTGGTAAGCGCGATTACCTGCGCGGCCTGAAGGAAAACGTTGTTGTGGGTCGTTTGATCCCAGCAGGTACAGGTTTGGCCTATCACAGCGAGCGTAAGCGCAAGCGTGAAATCGACAAGCCAGTGCGTGTTAGTGCCAGTGAAGTTGAAGCGGCACTGACCGAAGCGTTGAACTTCAGCGGAAATTAAGAGCGTAATCCCGCCGCATATGCGGCGGGGTTGCATCTTGACTGGGAGGCTGAGTCTCTTTAGACTCATGCACCCCTAAATTTGGCAGGGCATGTTGCTCTGCCATTTTGCTTTGTTTGAAAAGCAATAGCGTCGAAAGACAACAGTGGAGCTAAAGATGGCAACTATTAACCAGCTGGTACGTCAGCCGCGTAAGCGTATCGTCGAGAAATCCGACGTGCCTGCGCTGCAGAACTGCCCGCAACGTCGTGGCGTATGCACTCGCGTGTATACCACTACGCCGAAAAAACCTAACTCGGCTTTGCGTAAAGTTTGCCGTGTTCGCCTGACCAACGGTTTCGAAGTTTCTTCGTACATCGGTGGTGAAGGTCACAACCTGCAAGAGCACAGCGTTGTTCTGATCCGTGGCGGTCGTGTAAAAGACCTTCCGGGTGTTCGCTACCACACCGTTCGCGGTTCTTTGGATACTTCCGGTGTTAAAGGTCGTAACCAGGGTCGTTCGAAGTACGGTACCAAGCGTCCAAAGTGATTGCGGCCCAGTAATGGGGCGTTTCGCTAAATTGCAGTTATCTATTTATTTGAGTCGATAAGAGTAAGGTCGGGCGCATATGCGGTCCCGAGCTAACCTGAAGACCGTTTGAGGGCTTATCACATGCCAAGACGTCGTGTAGCAGCCAAGCGCGAAGTGCTTGATGATCCAAAATACGGAAGCCAAATTCTGGCCAAGTTCATGAACCACGTAATGGAAAGCGGCAAGAAAGCCGTTGCCGAGCGTATCGTTTATGGCGCGCTGGACAAGGTTAAAGAACGTAAGAACAGCGATCCCCTGGAGATCTTCGAGAAAGCTCTCGACGCCATCGCTCCGCTGGTCGAAGTGAAGTCGCGCCGCGTTGGCGGTGCTACTTACCAGGTTCCTGTTGAAGTACGTCCTTCCCGTCGTAATGCTCTTGCCATGCGCTGGCTGGTAGATTTCGCCCGTAAGCGTGGCGAGAAATCTATGGCTTTGCGTTTGGCTGGTGAGTTGTTGGACGCTGCCGAAGGCAAGGGTGCTGCAGTTAAGAAGCGTGAAGACGTGCACCGTATGGCTGAAGCCAACAAGGCTTTCTCGCACTACCGCTTCTAATTTTCTAGCGCTTCTAAACTTTGCGAGGGCTTTATGGCTCGTACTACCCCGATTAACCGCTACCGTAACATTGGTATTGTCGCGCACGTTGATGCCGGCAAAACCACTACGACTGAGCGGGTTTTGTTCTACACCGGTGTTAACCACAAAATGGGTGAGGTGCATGATGGCGCCGCAACCATGGACTGGATGGCGCAGGAGCAGGAGCGTGGTATTACCATCACCTCCGCGGCAACTACTGCTTTCTGGCAGGGTTCCGAGAAGCAGTTCGACAAGCACCGCTTCAACATCATCGACACCCCGGGCCACGTTGACTTCACCATCGAAGTAGAGCGCTCTTTGCGCGTACTCGACGGCGCGGTCGTTGTGTTCTGTGGTACTTCGGGTGTTGAGCCGCAGTCTGAAACCGTATGGCGTCAGGCCAACAAGTACGGCGTTCCACGTCTTGTTTACGTAAACAAGATGGACCGTGCCGGTGCTAACTTCCTGCGTGTGATCGGTCAGATTAAAGCGCGTTTGGGTCACACTCCGGTGCCGATCCAGCTCGCTATCGGTGCAGAAGATAACTTCCAGGGCCAGATCGATCTGGTCAAAATGAAGGCTATCTACTGGAACGACGACGACAAGGGTATGGCTCTGCGCGAGGAAGAAATTCCTGCAGACATGCTTGAGTTGGCTGAAGAGTGGCGCAGCAACATGGTTGAAGCCGCTGCTGAAGCTTCAGAAGAGCTGATGAATAAGTATCTGGAAGGCGAAGAGCTGACCACTGCTGAAATCAAACTGGCTCTGCGTCAGCGTACTATCGCTGGTGAGATCGTTCTGGCTGTGTGTGGTTCTTCGTTCAAGAACAAGGGTGTTCCCCTGGTTCTCGACGCAGTAATCGACTACCTGCCTGCTCCGGTTGATATTCCGGCGATCAAAGGTTCGGACGTTGATGATGAAACCGTAGAGATGGAGCGTCATGCAGATGATGCTGAACCGTTCTCTGCTCTGGCTTTCAAAATCGCTACCGACCCGTTCGTGGGTACGCTGACGTTTGCTCGCGTTTACTCGGGTGTACTGAGCTCCGGTGACGGCGTTCTGAACTCGGTTAAAGGCAAGAAAGAGCGTGTGGGTCGTATGGTGCAAATGCACGCAAACACCCGCGAAGAGATCAAAGAAGTACGCGCTGGCGACATCGCTGCTCTGATCGGCATGAAGGACGTCACCACAGGTGATACTTTGTGCTCGCTTGAGAAGCCAATCATTCTTGTTCGTATGGACTTCCCAGAACCGGTAATCTCGGTTGCTGTAGAGCCTAAGACCAAGGACGACCAGGAAAAAATGGGTATCGCTCTGGGCAAGCTTGCTCAGGAAGATCCATCTTTCCGCGTTAAGACTGATGAAGAGACTGGTCAAACGATCATCTCCGGCATGGGCGAGTTGCACCTCGACATCCTCGTAGATCGTATGCGTCGCGAGTTCAACGTTGAGGCCAACATCGGCAAGCCGCAGGTTTCGTACCGTGAGAAGATCACTAAGTCTTGCGAAATCGAAGGCAAATTCGTACGTCAATCTGGCGGCCGTGGCCAATTCGGTCATTGCTGGGTTCGTTTTGCTCCGGCAGACGAAGGTCAGGAAGGCTTGCAGTTTGTCAACGAGGTAGTCGGTGGTGTTATTCCTAAGGAATACATCCCAGCTATTCAGAAGGGCATTGAAGAGCAGATGAAGAACGGTGTTGTTGCCGGCTATCCGCTCATCGGCCTGAAGGCTACTGTGTTCGATGGTTCTTACCATGACGTCGACTCCAACGAGATGGCGTTTAAGGTAGCTGCCTCCATGGCGACCAAGCAGTTGTCCCAAAAGGGCGGCGCAGTTGTGCTTGAGCCTGTGATGAAAGTGGAAGTAGTAACACCTGAGGACTATATGGGTGACGTGATGGGTGACCTGAACCGTCGTCGTGGTCTGATCCAGGGTATGGAAGATACGGTTTCCGGCAAGGTTATCCGCGCCGAAGTTCCGTTGGGTGAGATGTTCGGTTACGCAACCGACGTTCGCTCCATGTCTCAGGGTCGCGCGAGCTACTCCATGGAATTCTCCAAATACTCCGAGGCTCCGTCGAATATCGTCGAAGCTATCGTTAAAAAACAAGGCTAATCCAGCCCTTTAGGCAAGAGGTTCACTGTCGTGGCTAAAGAAAAGTTTGAACGTAAAAAACCACACGTAAACGTTGGCACAATCGGCCACGTTGACCATGGTAAAACTACTCTGACTGCAGCACTGACTCGCGTTTGTGCTGAAACTTGGGGCGGTTCCGCTCGCGATTTCTCCCAGATCGACAACGCTCCGGAAGAAAAAGCACGTGGTATTACCATCAACACTTCCCACGTTGAATATGATTCACCAACCCGTCACTACGCACACGTAGACTGCCCGGGCCACGCTGACTATGTTAAAAACATGATCACTGGTGCTGCGCAGATGGACGGCGCGATTCTGGTTTGCTCGGCTGCCGATGGCCCGATGCCACAGACTCGTGAGCACATCCTGCTGTCCCGTCAGGTTGGCGTACCCTTCATCGTTGTCTTCCTGAACAAGGCTGACATGGTTGATGACGCTGAGCTGTTGGAACTGGTTGAGATGGAAGTTCGTGACCTGCTGTCGACTTACGACTTCCCAGGCGACGACACTCCAATCGTAATCGGTTCGGCGCTGATGGCTCTGAACGGTCAAGACGATAACGAAATGGGCACCACTGCCGTTCGTAAGCTGGTTGAGACTCTGGATACTTATATCCCTGAGCCTGAGCGTGCAATCGACAAGCCATTCCTGATGCCAATCGAAGACGTGTTCTCGATCTCTGGTCGCGGTACTGTTGTGACTGGTCGTGTTGAGCGTGGCATCGTTAAAGTACAGGAAGAAATTGAGATTGTTGGTATCCGTGATACCACCAAGACCATCTGTACTGGTGTTGAGATGTTCCGTAAGTTGCTCGACGAAGGTCGTGCTGGTGAGAACGTTGGCGTACTGCTGCGTGGCACCAAGCGTGATGACGTAGAGCGTGGTCAGGTACTGGCTAAGCCAGGCACCATCAAGCCACACACCAAGTTCGAAGGCGAAGTGTACGTCCTGTCGAAAGAAGAGGGTGGTCGTCACACTCCTTTCTTCAAGGGCTACCGTCCGCAGTTCTACTTCCGTACTACGGACGTAACTGGTAACTGCGAACTGCCGGAAGGCGTTGAAATGGTAATGCCGGGCGACAACATCAAAATGGTTGTTACCCTGATTGCTCCAATCGCCATGGAAGATGGTCTGCGTTTCGCGATTCGCGAAGGCGGCCGTACCGTTGGTGCTGGTGTAGTTGCCAAGATCATCGAGTAATCGATTGGTCTAGAAAAAAGCCTCCGCTTGCGGGGGCTTTTTTTATTGGGTTGACACTGGTGGGGAGCGTCTATAGAATTGCGCCTCCTTTTAACGGGCGTACTGCGCCCGTTGGGAATCGCAGCTTGGAATCTGAGGTCAAAATGCAAAACCAACAAATCCGTATTCGGTTGAAGGCTTTTGACCATCGCCTGATCGATCAATCAACCCAGGAAATCGTGGAAACCGCGAAGCGTACTGGTGCTCAGGTGCGTGGTCCGATTCCATTGCCTACTCGCAAAGAGCGGTTCACAGTTCTTACTTCTCCGCACGTCAACAAAGACGCGCGTGATCAGTTTGAAATTCGAACCCACAAGCGTGTTCTGGACATTGTCCAGCCAACGGATAAAACCGTTGACGCGCTGATGAAGCTCGACCTTGCGGCTGGCGTGGAAGTGCAGATCAGCCTCGGCTAAGACTTGGGTCTTAGTCGTGTAACGCTCTGAAATGGGCGGCCATAGCGGGTGAAAGCCCCGTACACTCATGAGGTTTACAACATGACTATTGGTGTAGTCGGTCGTAAATGCGGTATGACCCGTATTTTCACCGAAGAAGGTGTCTCCATTCCGGTTACGGTCATTGAGATCGAACCGAATCGCGTCACCCAGTTTAAAACTGAGGAGTCCGATGGCTATCGTGCAGTGCAAGTCACTGTCGGTGAGCGTCGTGCTTCGCGTGTCAGCAAGGCTCAAGCCGGTCACTTCGCTAAGGCGAACGTCGCGGCAGGTCGTGGTGTTTGGGAATTCCGTCTTGAAGAAGGCGAGTACTCAAATGGCGACTTGATCAACGCTGAAATCTTCCAAGCTGGACAGATGGTCGATGTGACCGGTCAGTCCAAGGGTAAAGGCTTTGCCGGTACCATCAAGCGTTGGAACTTCCGCGGCCAAGACAACACTCACGGTAACTCCGTGTCCCACCGTGTGCCGGGTTCTATTGGCCAGTGCCAAACCCCGGGTCGCGTATTCAAGGGCAAGAAAATGTCCGGTCACATGGGTGCTGAGCGTGTGACGGTACAGTCCCTGGAAGTTGTGCGCGTCGACGCTGAACGCAACCTGCTGTTGGTCAAAGGCGCTGTTCCTGGCGCGACTGGCGGTAACCTGGTTGTGCGTCCAGCAGCTAAGACTCGCGGTTAAGGGGAAGCTGACATGCAATTAAATGTAAATGGCGCTCAAGCGATCGAAGTTTCCGAAGCTACTTTCGGTGGCGATTACAACGAGACCCTGGTTCACCAAGCAGTTGTGGCCTACATGGCCGGCGGCCGTCAAGGCAGCAAGCAGCAGAAGACTCGTTCCGATGTATCTGGCGGCGGCAAGCGTCCGTGGCGTCAGAAGGGTACTGGTCGTGCTCGTGCCGGTACCACTCGTGGTCCAATCTGGCGCGGTGGTGGTGTGACTTTCGCGGCTCGTCCGCAGAATCACGACCAAAAGCTGAACAAGAAGATGTATCGCGCGGCGATCCGTTCGATTCTTGCTGAGCTGGTTCGTACTGATCGTCTGGTAGTAGTTGAAGACTTCGCTGTTGAAGCTCCGAAAACTAAAGATCTGCTGGGCAAGCTGAATGGCATGGGTCTGACTAACGTCCTGATCGTGTCTGATGCAATTGATCAAAATTTGTACCTGGCTGCTCGTAACCTGCCGCACGTCGATGTTCGTGACGTTCAGGGTTCCGATCCGGTCAGTCTGATCGCGTATGAAAAGGTACTGGTTACCGTTTCTGCCGTGAAGAAATTCGAGGAGATGCTGGGATGAACCAGGAACGCGTATTTAAAGTGCTGCTGGGGCCGCACATCTCTGAGAAAGCCACACTACTGGCCGATAAGAAAAGCCAGTTCGTATTTAAAGTTGCGACTGACGCAACCAAGCTGGAAATCAAGAAGGCCGTCGAAAGCCTGTTCAGCGTGAAAGTTGAGCGTGTTACTACTCAGAACGTTCTGGGTAAGAGCAAGCGCACCGCTCGCGGTCTGGGCAAGCGTAACGACTGGAAGAAAGCGATCATTTCGCTTCAGCCAGGCCAAGATCTCGATTTCGCCAGCAGTGCTGAGTAAGGAAGGGATGCATCATGGCAATCGTTAAATGCAAACCGACTTCCGCTGGCCGCCGTTTTGTGGTCAAGGTGGTCAATCAGGAGCTGCATAAAGGCGCTCCTTACGCTCCGCTGCTTGAAAAGAAGTCGAAGACTGGCGGTCGTAACAACAATGGTCGCATCACTACCCGTCATATCGGTGGTGGTCACAAGCAGCATTATCGTCTGGTCGATTTCCGTCGCAATGACAAAGATGGCATTCCAGCCACTGTCGAGCGTATTGAATACGATCCGAACCGTACCGCACACATCGCTTTGTTGATGTATGCAGACGGCGAGCGTCGCTACATCATCGCACCTAAGGGTGTGAGTGCTGGCGATCAGCTGATTGCTGGGATCATGGCTCCAATCAAGCCGGGCAACAGCCTACAACTGCGCAACATTCCAGTTGGTAGCACTGTTCACGGTATTGAACTGAAGCCAGGTAAAGGTGCACAGATCGCTCGTTCCGCTGGTGCTTCGGCTCAGCTGATCGCTCGTGAAGGCGTCTATGTGACATTGCGTCTGCGTTCCGGTGAAATGCGTAAAGTTCTGGCCGAGTGCCGTGCGACTTTGGGCGAAGTTTCGAACTCCGAGCACAGCCTGCGTTCGCTAGGTAAAGCTGGTGCTAAGCGCTGGCGTGGCGTTCGCCCGACCGTTCGTGGTGTTGCCATGAACCCGGTCGACCACCCACATGGTGGTGGTGAAGGTCGTACCTCTGGTGGTCGTCATCCGGTGTCTCCATGGGGCTTCCCTACCAAGGGTGCTAAGACTCGTGGTAACAAGCGCACCGATAATATGATCGTCCGTCGTCGCAAGTAATTAGAGGGATACGACAGTGCCACGTTCTCTGAAAAAAGGTCCTTTCATCGATCTTCACCTACTGAAGAAGATTGAAGTGGCAGTTGAAAAGAATGATCGCAAGCCAGTTAAAACCTGGTCGCGCCGTTCTATGATTCTGCCGCAAATGGTCGGTCTGACCATTGCTGTGCATAACGGCCGTCAACATGTCCCAGTTCTTGTGAACGAAGACATGGTCGGTCACAAACTCGGCGAGTTTGCTGGTACCCGCACTTATCGTGGGCACGTAGCAGACAAGAAAGCCAAGCGTTAAGGGGTTAGGAAATGGAAGTAGCCGCTAAGTTGTCGGGCGCTCGAATCTCCGCCCAAAAAGCCCGCTTGGTCGCCGACCAGATCCGCGGGAAAAAGGTGGGCGAAGCGCTCAACTTGTTGGCTTTTAGCAGTAAAAAAGCCGCCGAGATCATGAAAAAAGTGCTGGAGTCGGCTGTAGCCAACGCCGAGCACAACGAAGGCGCAGACGTTGATGACTTGAAGGTCAGCACCGTTTTCGTCAACGAAGGGCGTTCGCTGAAGCGAATCATGCCGCGTGCCAAAGGCCGCGCTGATCGCATCGTCAAGCGGTCTTGCCATATCACTGTCAAGGTTGCGGACAAGTAACGGAGTCGATCAGATGGGTCAGAAAGTACATCCCATTGGCATTCGCCTGGGAATCGTCAAGGAGCACACCTCCGTCTGGTACGCAGACGGTCGGACTTATGCGGACTATTTGTTCGCTGATCTGAAAGTGCGTGAGTATCTCCAAGACAAATTAAAAAGCGCGTCCGTAAGCCGTATCGACATTGCTCGTCCGGCTCAAACTGCACGCATCACCATCCACACCGCTCGTCCGGGTATCGTTATCGGCAAGAAAGGTGAAGATGTTGAGAAGCTGCGTCAGGACCTGACCAAGCAAATGGGTGTGCCTGTGCACATCAATATCGAAGAGATCCGTAAGCCGGAGCTCGACGGTATGCTGGTTGCGCAGAGCGTAGCTCAGCAGCTGGAGCGTCGCGTGATGTTCCGTCGCGCTATGAAGCGCGCTGTACAAAACGCCATGCGTATTGGTGCCAAGGGCATCAAAATCCAAGTGAGCGGTCGTCTCGGCGGTGCTGAAATTGCACGTACCGAATGGTATCGCGAAGGTCGTGTGCCGTTGCACACCCTGCGTGCCGATATCGACTATGCCACGTACGAAGCGCACACCACTTACGGTGTGATCGGTGTCAAGGTTTGGATCTTCAAAGGCGAAGTAATTGGTGGTCGCCACGAAGAACTAAAACCACAAGCACCTGCGCCTCGTAAAAAAGCTGCTAAGTAAGGGGTACGCCAAATGTTGCAACCAAAGCGTACGAAGTTCCGCAAGCAGATGACAGGCCACAACCGTGGCTTGGCACAACGCGGTAGCAAAGTCAGCTTCGGCGAATTCGCCTTGAAGTCTGTTGCCCGCGGTCGTCTCACCGCCCGTCAGATTGAGTCCGCTCGTCGTGCTCTGACTCGTCACGTTAAGCGTGGCGGGAAAATCTGGATTCGCGTTTTCCCGGATAAGCCGGTTACCAAGAAGCCTCTAGAAGTGCGGATGGGTAAAGGTAAGGGTGGCGTTGAGTATTGGGTAGCCCAGATTCAGCCAGGCAAAGTCCTGTATGAAATCGAAGGCGTTTCCGAAGAGTTGGCGCGTGAGGCTTTCGCCTTGGCAGCTGCAAAGCTGCCTCTCGCCACCACTTTTGTTAAGCGGACGGTGATGTGATGAAGGCGAATGAACTTCGTGAAAAATCAGCACAGCAGCTGAACGAGCAACTGCTCGGCCTGCTGCGCGACCAGTTCAATCTGCGTATGCAGAAAGCGACTGGCCAGTTGGGGCAGTCTCATCTGCTCTCGCAAGTTAAGCGCGATATCGCTCGTGTGAAGACTGTGCTCAACCAGCAGGCAGGTAAGTGATCATGGCTGAAGCCGAAAAAACAGTCCGTACGCTGACCGGCCGTGTTGTCAGCGACAAGATGGACAAGACCATCACCGTATTGATCGAGCGTCGCGTTAAGCACCCGATCTACGGTAAATACGTTAAGCGTTCGACCAAGCTGCACGCGCATGACGAAACCAATCAGTGCCACATCGGTGACAAAGTTTCGATTCGTGAAACTCGTCCCGTTGCCAAGACCAAAACTTGGGCATTGGTTGAAGTCATCGAACGCGCAGTGGAAGTCTAAGGACTAGGGGTCGGAGAAATTATATGATTCAGACTCAATCCATGCTCGACGTTGCTGACAACAGTGGCGCACGTCGCGTTATGTGTATCAAGGTGCTGGGCGGTTCACACCGCCGTTATGCAGGCATCGGTGACATCATCAAGGTAACCGTTAAGGAAGCAATTCCACGCGGTAAAGTGAAGAAGGGCCAGGTAATGACTGCAGTTGTAGTCCGTACCCGTCATGGCGTTCGTCGTCCTGATGGCTCGATCATTCGCTTCGATGGCAATGCTGCTGTTCTGTTGAACAACAAGCAAGAGCCTATCGGTACCCGTATCTTTGGGCCCGTGACTCGCGAACTTCGTACTGAGAAGTTCATGAAGATCGTCTCGCTCGCCCCTGAAGTGCTGTAAGGAGATCCGACATGCAAAAGATTCGTCGTGACGACGAGATCATCGTGATCGCCGGCAAAGACAAAGGTAAGCGCGGTAAGGTGCTCAAGGTTCTCGCTGACGACCGTTTGGTCGTTGGTGGGGTCAACCTGGTGAAGCGTCATACCAAGCCTAACCCGATGTCGGGCGTTCAAGGCGGTATCGTTGAGAAAGAAGCGCCATTGCACGCTTCTAACGTGGCCATCTTCAATGGCGAAACCAGCAAAGCAGATCGCGTTGGTTTTAAAGTTGAAGACGGTAAAAAAATTCGTGTCTTCAAGTCGACCCAAAAAGCGGTTGATGCTTGAACACTGCTAGGTAGAGACCATGGCACGACTAAAAGAGATTTATCGGAAGGAAATTGCGCCCAAGCTCCAGGAAGAACTGAAGCTTGCTAACGTGATGGAAGTTCCGCGTATTACCAAAATCACCCTTAACATGGGCCTGGGCGAAGCGATCGGTGATAAGAAGATCATCGAGCACGCAGTTGCCGACCTGGAAAAGATTACCGGTCAGAAAGTCGTTGTGACTCATGCCCGTAAGTCGATTGCAGGCTTCAAGGTTCGTGAGGGCTGGCCGATTGGCGTTAAAGTTACTCTGCGCCGTGAGCGTATGTATGAGTTCCTGGATCGTCTGCTGTCTATCTCCCTGCCGCGCGTGCGTGACTTCCGCGGCCTGAATGCCAAGTCGTTTGACGGCCGTGGCAACTACAGCATGGGTGTTAAAGAGCAGATCATTTTCCCGGAAATCGACTACGACAAAATCGATGCCCTCCGCGGTCTGGATATTACCCTGACCACTACTGCTCGGACGGATGATGAAGGTCGCGCATTGCTGCGTGCTTTCAAATTCCCGTTCCGCAACTGATAGGAGCTGGATCATGGCCAAAATGAGCATGAAAAACCGTGAGCTGAAGCGTCAGCAAACGGTTGCTAAGTACGCTAAGAAGCGTGCTGAGCTGAAAGCCATCATCGTCGATCAGGAAGCAACTCCTGAAGCGCGTTGGGAAGCTACAGTAGCACTGCAGAAGCAGCCACGTGACGCAAGCGCCTCGCGCATGCGTAACCGCTGCCGCATTACCGGTCGTCCGCACGGCGTTTATCGCAAGTTCGGTCTGTCGCGTATCAAGCTGCGTGAAGCTGCTATGCGCGGTGACGTACCAGGTCTGGTTAAAGCCAGCTGGTAAGTCGCTGTTAGCGAGTCACCTGTTTACCCCGGTTTACTGGGGGAAACAGGTGAATATCGCAAGCAATTTGAATCAAGCCCCTTTTGGGGCTTGATTCATTTTTGATCAGTCACTAGAATGTTCGGCTCGCCTGAGCCTGGGTTCGCCCAAAGGTGTCTGGTGACTCTAGCCGTAAGGCTAATTCTTTTTGTATCAGGAGCGTCTAGCCCATGAGTATGCAGGACCCGTTAGCGGACATGCTAACTCGTATCCGTAATGCCCAGATGGCTGAAAAGTCCGTCGTAAGCATGCCATCTTCTACTTTGAAGGTAGCCGTAGCCAAAGTTCTTAAGGACGAAGGTTATGTTGCGGATTATCAGATCAGCGGTGAAGCAAAACCGCAGCTGTCCATCGAGCTGAAATATTTCGAAGGCCGTCCGGTCATCGAAGAAGTAAAACGCGTTAGCCGTCCAGGCCTCCGCCAATACAAAGCTGTCGAAGATCTGCCGAAAGTTCGTGGCGGTCTTGGCGTGTCTATCGTCTCCACCAACAAAGGTGTGATGACGGATCGTGCTGCGCGCGCTGCCGGTGTCGGTGGTGAAGTGCTTTGTACTGTGTTCTAGGGGGAGATAAGCATGTCTCGCGTTGCTAAAAACCCCGTCAAGCTGCCATCTGGTGTAGAGATCAAACTCGCCGGTCAGCAGCTTTCGGTGAAAGGTGCCAAGGGCACTTTGGAACTGAATGTTCACTCGTCCGTTGAAGTGGTCCAGGATTCCGGTGAGCTGCGTTTCGCTGCTCGCAATGGTGATCAGCAGACTCGCGCAATGGCCGGTACCACTCGTGCGTTGGTTAACAACATGGTAATCGGCGTCAGCGAAGGCTTCGAGCGCAAGCTCCAGTTGGTCGGTGTTGGTTATAAAGCACAAGCTAAAGGTCAGGTTCTGTCCTTGGCATTGGGCTTTTCCCACCCAATCGACTACGAATTGCCGCAAGGCGTTACCGCCGAAACCCCTAGCCAGACAGACATCCTGATCAAGGGCGTCGACAAACAACTGGTTGGTCAGGTAGCTGCGGAAATTCGTGACTTCCGTCGTCCTGAACCTTACAAGGGCAAAGGTGTTCGTTACGCTGACGAAGTCGTCCGCCGTAAAGAAGCCAAGAAGAAGTAGGGCTAGCAAATGACCGACAAAAAAGTTACTCGACTGCGTCGCGCTCGCAAAGCACGTCTGAAAATGCACGAACTCGAAGTCGTGCGTCTCTGCGTGTATCGTTCCGCGCAGCACATCTATGCCCAGGTCATCTCGGCCGACGGCAGCAAGGTATTGGCCACCGCGTCGACCTTGGACAAAGCACTGCGTGATGGCGCCACTGGCAACATCGACGCAGCCAAGAAAGTTGGCGAGCTGGTTGCCGAGCGTGCGAAAGCCGCTGGTGTGACTCAGGTTGCATTCGACCGTTCTGGCTTCAAGTACCACGGCCGCGTTAAGGCGCTGGCTGATGCTGCTCGTGAAGGCGGGCTGGAGTTCTAAGTTATGTCAAATAACGACCAAAAGCGCGACGAAGGCTACATCGAGAAATTGGTGCAGGTTAACCGTGTTGCTAAAACCGTAAAAGGTGGCCGTATCTTCACTTTCACCGCGTTGACCGTGGTAGGTGATGGTAAGGGTCGCGTTGGTTTTGGCCGCGGCAAATCCCGCGAAGTGCCAGCTGCTATCCAAAAAGCGATGGAAGCTGCACGTCGTAACATGATCACTGTTGATCTGAACGGCACTACTTTGCAGTACGCAATGAAGTCTGCTCATGGCGCCTCTAAGGTGTACATGCAGCCTGCTTCCGAAGGTACCGGTATTATTGCTGGTGGCGCGATGCGTGCTGTTCTTGAAGTAGCTGGTGTTCACAACGTACTGGCTAAATGCTACGGCTCTACCAACCCTGTGAACGTGGTTCATGCCACTTTCAAAGGTTTGAAAGCTATGCAGTCTCCGGATTCCGTTGCGGCTAAGCGTGGCAAGAGCGTCGAGGAGATTCTCTAATCATGGCTAATACCGTAAAAGTCACGCTGATCAAAAGCGTGAACGGCCGTCTGGCTAATCACAAAGCTTGCGTCAAGGGTCTCGGCCTGCGTCGTATCAATCACACCGTTGAAGTTCTGGATACTCCAGAAAATCGCGGCATGATGAACAAAGCTTATTACCTTCTCCGCGTGGAGGGTTAACGCATGTTCCTGAATGATTTGAGTCCTGCGCCGGGTTCCCGTCGCGAGAAGCACCGTCCGGGTCGTGGTATCGGTAGTGGTTTGGGTAAGACAGGTGGCCGTGGTCACAAAGGTCAAACCTCCCGCTCCGGTGGTTCCATTGCACCAGGTTTTGAAGGCGGCCAGCAGCCTCTGCACCGTCGTCTTCCTAAATTCGGCTTTGTCTCTTTGAAAGCTATGGACCGCGCAGAAGTGCGTACTTCCGAGCTGAACAAGATCGAAGGTGATGTAGTTACTCTGCAGGCGCTGAAGGATGCTGACCTGATTAATCAAAACGTACAGCGTGTGAAAGTCATGCTGTCCGGCGAGATTACTCGTGCAGTTACCCTTAAAGGTATCGCCGCCACCAAAGGTGCGCGCGCGGCTATCGAAGCAGCTGGCGGTAAGTTCGAGGAATAAATGGCTAAGCAAGGTGCTCTCTCAGCGCTAGGCAATGGCGGGTTATCCGAGCTCTGGGCTCGTCTGCGCTTTCTGTTCATGGCGATTATCGTCTACCGGATTGGCGCACACATCCCTGTGCCCGGAATCAACCCTGATAGACTGGCGGATCTGTTTCGACAGAATGAGGGGACCATTCTTAGCTTGTTCAACATGTTTTCCGGTGGTGCGCTGGAGCGCATGAGCATTTTTGCATTGGGGATCATGCCGTACATTTCGGCATCGATCATCATGCAGCTCATGTCCGCTGTCAGCCCACAACTGGAGCAGTTGAAGAAGGAAGGTGAATCTGGTCGTCGCAAGATAAGCCAGTACACCCGCTACGGCACTCTCGTGCTGGCATTCGTTCAAGCTATCGGCATGTCCGTTGGTCTGGCGAGCCAGGGCGTCGCGTTCGCAGTTGATTTCAGCTTCTACTTTGTCGCAGTTACTACGTTCGTTGCAGGCGCAATGTTCATGATGTGGCTCGGCGAGCAAATCACTGAGCGTGGTGTTGGCAACGGTATTTCGATGCTGATTTTTGCAGGCATCGTAGCCGGTCTGCCGCGGGCGATTGGGCAGTCTTTCGAGTCTGCTCGTCAGGGCGATATCAATATCTTCGCCCTTGTCGCCATCGGTTTGCTGGCAGTAGCGATCATTGGTTTTGTGGTGTTCATTGAGCGTGGGCAGCGTCGCATTGCGGTGCATTACGCCAAGCGTCAGCAGGGCCGTAAGGTTTTTGCTGCGCAGACGAGCCACTTGCCACTGAAGGTGAATATGGCGGGGGTTATCCCGGCTATTTTCGCTAGCAGCCTTCTGTTGTTCCCGGCATCGCTGGGGTCTTGGTTCGGTCAGTCTGAAGGTTTGGGCTGGCTTCAAGATATCTCACAGGCTATCGCTCCTGGTCAGCCGTTGAACATTTTGCTGTTTAGTGCAGGGATCATTTTCTTCTGCTTCTTCTATACAGCGCTGATGTTCAATCCGAAAGACGTAGCGGAAAACCTGAAGAAGTCTGGTGCCTTTATTCCAGGCATCCGTCCAGGCGAGCAGTCGGCACGTTACATTGATAGCGTATTGACTCGTTTGACCCTGTTCGGAGCCATGTACATGACGGCCGTCTGTTTGCTACCCCAGTTTCTGGTGGTTGCAGCCAACGTACCGTTCTATCTCGGCGGGACCTCGTTGCTGATTGTGGTTGTGGTTGTAATGGACTTCATGTCCCAAGTACAATCGCACCTCGTTTCGAACCAGTACGAATCCCTGATGAAGAAAGCCAACCTGAAGGGTTACGGCAGCGGCATGATGCGCTGAAGTTCCCATAAGGTTCGAGGAGTTGGTGATGAAAGTTCGTGCATCAGTGAAAAAGCTGTGCCGTAACTGCAAAATTATTCGTCGCGAAGGTGTCGTGCGAGTGATCTGCAGCGCGGAACCGCGTCACAAACAGCGCCAAGGCTGAGAGTGATTGTAGCGATATAAGCCCGACAGCTAGTGCGCTGTCGGGTTGATTATTTGTTTTTACAGCGTTAAGATCTTGCGCCCCATTTCTTGGCTTCCGGGGCGTGGGTTGCTGTCAATTGGAGTTACACTGAATGGCCCGTATTGCAGGCGTTAACATTCCGGATAACAAACACACTGTTATCTCGCTGACCTACATCTTTGGTGTCGGTCGCACAACTGCACAGAAAATCTGTGCTGCTACTGGTGTAAACCCAGCAGCTAAAATCAAAGATCTCTCTGACGAGCAGATCGAGCAGCTGCGTGGTGAAGTCGCCAAGGTTAACACCGAGGGTGATCTGCGCCGCGAAGTTAACATGAAAATCAAACGCTTGATGGACCTGGGCTGCTACCGCGGCCTGCGCCATCGTCGCGGCCTTCCGGTCCGCGGTCAGCGTACCAAGACCAACGCGCGTACCCGTAAGGGCCCGCGTAAGCCGATCCGCAAGTAATTGCGCCCGCGAATCGACAGGAAATAAGTCATGGCTAAGCCTGCTGCTCGTACTCGTAAGAAAGTCAAAAAGACAGTTGTGGATGGCATCGCCCATATCCACGCTTCTTTCAACAACACTATCGTGACCATTACTGACCGTCAGGGCAATGCTCTGTCTTGGGCTACCTCTGGTGGTTCAGGTTTCCGCGGCTCACGTAAGAGCACCCCGTTTGCTGCCCAGGTGGCTGCAGAACGTGCTGGTCAAGCTGCGCTGGAATACGGCCTGAAGAACCTTGACGTTAATGTCAAAGGCCCAGGTCCCGGCCGTGAGTCCGCTGTCCGTGCATTAAACGGCTGCGGTTACAAGATCGCCAGCATCACCGATGTGACGCCCATCCCGCATAACGGATGCCGTCCTTCGAAGAAGCGTCGCGTGTAATCAGGAGACAGTGAGATATGGCTCGTTACATTGGTCCCAAGTGCAAACTGTCTCGTCGTGAAGGCACAGATCTTTTCCTGAAAAGTGGCGTACGCGCCCTGGAATCGAAGTGCAACATCGAAGCAGCCCCAGGTATTCACGGCCAGCGCCGTAGCCGTCAGTCTGACTACGGCACACAGCTCCGTGAGAAGCAAAAAGTTCGTCGCATCTATGGCGTACTTGAGCGTCAGTTCAGTGGTTATTACAAAGAAGCAGCCGGCAAGAAAGGCGCTACTGGTGAGAACCTTCTGCAACTGCTCGAGTGCCGTCTGGACAACGTAGTTTACCGTATGGGCTATGGCGCAACTCGCGCTGAATCCCGTCAGTTGGTTTCGCATAAAGCGATCTCCATCAACGGCAAAACTGTAAACGTCCCGTCTTACCAGGTTAAAGCTGGTGACGTAGTTGCAGTACGCGAGAAATCGAAGAATCAGCTGCGCATTGCTCAGGCTCTTGAGTTGTGTGCCCAGCGCGGCCGCGTTGAATGGGTTGAAGTTGACACTGAAAAGAAATCGGGCGTTTTCAAAGCCGTCCCAGTTCGCAGTGACCTCTCCGCCGACATCAACGAAAGCCTGATTGTCGAGCTCTACTCCAAGTAAGGGCTAGAAAAAGGGTGCATCCATGCAGATTTCGGTAAATGAGTTCCTGACCCCCCGCCATATTGATGTGCAGGTGGTTAGTCCGACCCGCGCCAAGATCACTCTCGAGCCTCTCGAGCGTGGTTTCGGCCATACCCTGGGCAACGCGCTGCGTCGCATCTTGTTGTCCTCCATGCCTGGCTGTGCAGTAGTCGAGGCCGAGATTGACGGTGTACTCCATGAGTACAGCGCAATCGAAGGTGTTCAGGAAGACGTTATTGAAATCCTGCTCAACCTTAAAGGTCTGGCTGTCAAACTGCACGGTCGTGACGAAGTGACACTGACTCTGGCGAAGAAGGGCTCGGGCGTAGTTACCGCTGCCGATATTCAGCTGGATCATGATGTTGAAATCGTCAATGGCGACCACGTAATTGCCAACATGGCTTCTACTGGCGCGCTGAACATGAAGCTCACTGTAGCTCGTGGTCGCGGCTATGAGCCAGCTGACTCCCGTCAGAGCGATGAAGATGAAAGCCGCAGCATTGGTCGCTTGCAGCTGGATTCATCGTTCAGCCCGGTGCGTCGTGTCTCTTACGTGGTGGAAAATGCTCGTGTTGAGCAGCGCACCAACTTGGACAAACTGGTTATCGACCTGGAGACCAACGGTACTCTGGATCCTGAAGAGGCAATTCGTCGTGCCGCTACCATCCTGCAACAGCAGTTGGCAGCGTTCGTCGACCTCAAAGGTGACAGCGAACCTGTTGTGATCGAGCAAGAAGACGAGATCGATCCGATCCTGCTTCGCCCGGTTGATGATCTGGAACTGACCGTTCGTTCGGCAAACTGCCTCAAAGCAGAAAACATTTACTACATCGGCGACCTGATTCAGCGTACCGAAGTAGAACTGTTGAAAACGCCGAACTTGGGCAAGAAATCCCTGACTGAAATCAAGGATGTTCTGGCTTCTCGCGGTCTGTCCCTCGGTATGCGCCTCGACAACTGGCCGCCGGCAAGTCTGAAGAAAGACGATAAGGCTACTGCCTAATCGTCATCATCACCGAACGAGAGTTTGGTAAGGAATTGAACCATGCGTCATCGTAAAAGTGGCCGTCACCTCAGCCGCACAAGCGCTCACCGCAAGGCCATGTTTCAAAACATGGCGGTATCGCTGTTCGAGCACGAGCTGATCAAAACTACTCTTCCGAAAGCAAAAGAGCTGCGTCGCGTTGCCGAGCCGCTGATCACTTTGGCTAAAGAAGATAGCGTTGCTAACCGCCGTTTGGCATTCGACCGTACTCGTTCGAAAGCTATCGTTGGTAAGTTGTTCAACGACCTGGGCAAGCGCTACGCCACCCGTCAGGGCGGTTATCTGCGTATTCTCAAGTGCGGTTTCCGCGCTGGCGACAACGCTCCTATGGCTTATGTTGAGCTGGTTGACCGTCCGGTCGGCGGCACAGTAGAAGCTGCAGAGTAAGTTGTAGGTTGTAGAAAAAACCGGGCCTTGGCCCGGTTTTTTTGTTTCTACGCTGAATGATATTCCGCACGTCGTGTTTGATATTGTGTGCAGTGCTCGCCTCAGGTAAGGTTCGCGTAAATCTGATACTTCAATAAGAACAAGCACATGCCCGAACCTACTGCTCTGAGCCTAATCCCTCCTGTTGTTGTTCTCGTCCTCGCCGTTTGGCTACGTCGACCCATTCTTGCCCTGATAATTGGGGCGGTTGCTGGCTTGATGATGATTTCGCCAACTGCCGCGCTTCATAGCTTTTCCGAGATATCACTCAAGGTCATGCAAGATGAAACCATCGGCTGGTTGATTCTGGTATGCGGCAGTTTCGGTGCGCTAATCGCGTTACTGGTTCGTACAGGAGGCGCACAAGCCTTTGGTCGCGCCTCAATAAAACTGGCCAAAGGTCGGCGCTCGTCGCTGCTGATGACTTGCGTATTGGGTCTGGTGATCTTTATCGATGACTACCTCAATGCGCTTACAGTCGGTGAAACCATGAAGCGTGTTACCGACCGCTTTAAGGTGTCGCGCGAAATGCTCGCCTACATCGTCGATTCAACCGCTGCGCCGGTCTGCGTATTAGTGCCGCTGTCGACCTGGGCGGTGTTTTTTGGTGGTTTGCTTGAAAACAATGGTATTGCAGAAAGTGGACAGGGGATCAGCGTCTACATGAGCGCCATTCCATATATGTTCTATGCCTGGTTATCGGTTGTCTTGGTGCTGTTGGTAGCCGCTGGGGTTGTTCCAGCGATTGGCCCAATGCGTAAAGCAGAAATGTTCGCACAGCGCGGTTCAGTAGGTGCAATGCATGTAGGGGAGTTAAACCCTGAGCACAACTCTGCAATCGAGATGGATGAAGCCGTAGGTACTGATCAAAGTGGCGGCAAGTTGTATAACTTCCTGGTACCGCTGTTGTTGCTGGTCGGCTTTACTCTCTACTTCGATATTGATGTATGGATGGGCATGCTCGCGACCATGGCGCTGGTCGTACCCTTCTATTTGGTGCAGGGCCTGATGCCGCTGGCTGAAATGCTCGAGCAGATGATGGATGGCTTCAAAACCATGCTGCCAGCAATCGGTACTGTCATCGCGGCATTTATATTCAAAGAAGTCTGCGATCAGTTGCACTTGTCGTTATTCGTCGTTGAGTCGTTGAAACCCTTCATGACTGCGCAGCTATTACCGGCCATGGTGTTCTTGAGTATGGCGGTGCTGGCATTTGCAACAGGATCATCCTGGGGGATTTTCGCCGTGACTATCCCAATCGTGATGCCACTGGCGTATGCGCTTGATGCCAATATTCCCTTGGTGATCGGTGCGCTGATGTCTGCCTCAGCCTTTGGCAGCCAGGCGTGCTTTTATAGCGACTCTACGGTATTGGCGGCGCAGGGCTCCGGCTGTAACTTGATCAGCCATGCAATCACCCAGTTGCCTTATGCGCTTATTGCTGCCGGCTTAACGTTTGTTGGCTTTATCGTGATCGCTTAGTTTGTTTATAGATTCGTTACAAGAGTTTTTAACTATCAGGGCGGTTCATTCAATACATTAGCTCTCTTGCCGATGGCTGGTTAACCTTGATTCATCGCTGGGTTAACAGCCCAGCTGATTTGATCTAATCAGGAGAGAGCTAATGAGCAGCAAGCCTATGTTGACTACCAGCGCCGGTAACCCGATTGCCGATAACCAGAATTCTCTTAGTGCAGGGCCGCGCGGTCCGTTGTTGATGCAAGACTACCAATTGATCGAAAAGCTTGCGCACCAAAACCGCGAACGCATTCCTGAGCGAGCAGTGCATGCCAAGGGCTGGGGTGCATACGGCACACTGACCATCACTCACGACATTAGCCAATATTCCAAAGCCAAAGTGTTTGAGTTGGGTAGCAAGACTAAAATGCTTGCGCGCTTCTCCACGGTAGCAGGCGAGCAGGGCGCTGCTGATGCAGAGCGCGATGTTCGTGGCTTTTCGCTGAAGTTTTATACCGATGAAGGCAACTGGGACTTGGTGGGTAATAACACGCCAGTATTCTTCGTTCGTGACCCGTATAAATTCCCAGACTTTATTCACACGCAAAAGCGTCACCCGAAAACCAATCTGCGCTCAGCAACTGCGATGTGGGATTTCTGGTCGTTGTCGCCAGAGTCGCTGCATCAAGTGACTATCCTGATGTCCGACCGTGGCCTACCGACTGATGTGCGCCATATCAATGGCTACGGCTCGCACACCTTCAGTCTGTTGAATGCAAACAATGAGCGTGTTTGGGTCAAGTTCCACTTCAAGACCAAGCAGGGCCACAGGCACTGGACCAATGCTGAGGCTGAAGCCGTCGTCGGCAAAAGCCGTGAAACCACTCAGGAAGACTTGTTTGGCAGCATTGAAAAGGGTGATTTCCCCAAGTGGGGCTTCTTTATTCAAGTGATGACGGAGCAGCAGGCCAAGCACACCAGCTTCAATCCGTTCGATCTGACCAAAGTCTGGCCACATGGTGATTTCCCGCTGATTGAGGTGGGCGAGCTTGAGCTGAATGCCAACCCTGAAAACTATTTTGCTGAGATCGAGCAAGCCGCGTTCTCACCATCGAACGTCGTGCCCGGTATTGGGTTTTCGCCGGACAAAATGCTTCAGGCGCGGGTCTTTTCCTATGCGGATGCCCACCGCTATCGTTTAGGCACGCACTACGAAGCGTTGCCGGTTAACGCTCCGAAGAGCCCTGTGCATCATTATCACAAGGATGGTGCGATGCGTTTCTTTAGCGGCAACTCGAACCCTGATGCGTATTACGAGCCCAACTCGTTCAATGGCCCTGCGCAAGCGCCTGAGTACGCTGAGCCGCCATTACCGTTGGAAGGTGATGCGGATCGTTTCGACCACCGCCAAGGTAACGATGATTACAGTCAGCCTCGGGCATTGTTCAATTTGTTCGATGAGGGTCAAAAACAGCGTCTGTTCAGCAATATTGCTGCCGCGATGGGAGGCGTGCCAGATTTCATTGTTGAGCGTCAGTTGGCTCATTTTGACCAAGTACATGCGGACTACGGCAATGGTGTAAGGCAAGCGCTAAAAGCCAATCGTTAACATTCGCACCAGTAAACACGGGGCTTCCAGCGATGGTGGCCCCTTTTTTTTGCTTGACCTATGCCCGCTTGGGGTTGAGCATATGCAGATGTTAAGAGTGTTTGTTTCAGGAGCGGTAAGATGAAAGGTCACCAGGAAGTAATCGATTATTTCAAAGTACTGCTGAAGGGCGAGTTGGCTGCCCGTGATCAGTATTTTGTGCACTCACGCTATTACGAAGACTGGGGATTTACCAAGCTCTTTGAACGTATCAATCATGAGATGGAAGAAGAGACTCAGCACGCTGACGCGTTGCTCAAGCGGATCTTGTTCCTTGAAGGGACTCCAGACATGGCGCCGGATACCTTCGTTTTTGGTCAGAGCGTGCCAGAGATGCTCAAGCTCGACTTGGCGCTGGAATATCACGTACGTGCTGCCTTGTGCAAAGGCATTGAACTCTGTGAGCGCCTGCAGGACTACCCGAGTCGCGATATTCTGCTGGCTCAGCTTAAAGACACCGAAGAAGACCATGCTTATTGGTTAGAAATCCAGTTGCAGTTGATCGACAAGATGGGCCTGGAAAATTACCTGCAAGCGCAGATGTAATTTAAACCCTGCGCAATCACAACTGATTGCGAAGGGTGTGATAACGCGAAGCCTGTCCACCACGGTGCAATACCGGAATCCGCAAATAAACCACCCTGTTCGCGACCGCAAAAAGGGTGGATAAAGAAGCGTTATCCACCCTAAAGAATCCCTCCCTAGCTCGCTGCGCGGTCACGCTCCAATAACGGTTTCAGGAAGTAGCCGGTGTGTGACTGAGGCATCTCGGAGACTGCTTCCGGGGTACCCACGGCAATAATCTGCCCGCCTTTCGAACCGCCCTCAGGACCGAGGTCCACCAGCCAATCAGCGGTTTTGATCACGTCGAGGTTGTGTTCAATCACCACCACGGTATTGCCGTGGTCACGCAGGCGATGAAGTACATCGAGTAGCTGCTGGATATCCGCGAAGTGCAAGCCAGTGGTTGGCTCATCGAGGATATACAGGGTCTTGCCAGTGTCGCGCTTGGACAGTTCGCGAGACAGCTTGACCCGCTGCGCCTCACCGCCCGACAGGGTCGTCGCGCTCTGTCCCAACTTGATGTAGGAAAGGCCCACATCCATCAGCGTTTGCAGCTTGCGCGCCAGGGCTGGAACCGCGTCGAAAAACACCCGAGCTTCCTCGATGGTCATGTCGAGGACTTCAGTGATGTTTTTGCCCTTGTACTTAACTTCAAGGGTTTCACGGTTATAGCGCTTGCTCTTGCAGACATCGCACGGCACGTAGATATCAGGCAGAAAGTGCATCTCAACCTTGATCAAGCCGTCGCCTTGGCAGGCTTCGCAGCGGCCACCTTTTACGTTGAAGGAGAAACGGCCAGGGCCATAGCCACGCGAGCGCGACTCGGGTACACCCGCAAATAACTCACGGATTGGGGTGAACAAGCCCGTGTAGGTTGCAGGGTTGGAGCGCGGCGTACGACCAATTGGGCTTTGGTCGATATCCACCACTTTGTCCAGATGCTGCAAACCGTCGCAGCTATCATGGGCGGCAGCTTCCAGAGTCGTCGCGCCATTGAGTGCCGTAGCGCTGAGTGGGTAAAGGGTATTGTTGATCAGTGTCGATTTACCTGAACCCGATACGCCGGTCACGCAGGTCAGCAGGCCGATGGGGATTTCCAGATCAACATTGCGCAAGTTGTTGCCGCGCGCGCCTTTGATTTTCAGCAGCTGCTTTTTATTTACCGGATGACGCTTGGCTGGCACCTCGATCTTGACTCGCCCCGACAAGTATTTGCCGGTCAGCGAATCAGGGTGTGCCATGACTTCGGCAGCGGTGCCTTCAGCCACCACGCGGCCGCCGTGTACGCCAGCACCAGGGCCGATATCGACAACATAGTCGGCCATGCGAATGGCATCTTCATCGTGCTCAACCACGATCACCGTATTGCCAATGTCACGCAGGTGGCGCAGCGTGCCGAGCAGGCGTTCGTTGTCACGTTGGTGCAAACCAATCGACGGTTCATCAAGGATGTACAGCACCCCGACCAAGCCGGCGCCAATTTGGCTAGCCAGACGAATACGCTGCGCTTCACCGCCCGACAAGGTGTCGGCACTGCGGTCCAGCGATAGATAATCGAGGCCGACATTAACCAGAAACTGCAGGCGCTCGCGAATCTCCTTAAGGATCTTTTCGGCAATCTCACCGCGTCGACCAGTCAGTGACAGGCCGGAGAAATACTCCGCAGCATCGCCAATTGGTAATCCGGTTACCGCAGGCAACGTGCGTTCGCCAACCCACACATGGCGGGCTTCACGACGCAGGCGAGTGCCACGACAATCCGGGCACGGTTGGGTGCTCAGCAGCTTGCTCAGTTCCTCGCGCACGCTGGTCGATTCAGTTTCACGATAGCGACGGTCAAGGTTCGGCACGATGCCTTCAAACGGGTGCGCACGCTTAACAATATCGCCACGGTCATTCAGGTAGCGGAAGTCGACACTTTGGCTGCCGCTGCCGAACAGGATGACTTTTTGGTGTTCGGCGCTGAGGTCGTCGAACGGAATCTCCAGACTGAAACCGTAATGTGCCGACAGTGAACCCAGCATCTGGAAATAATAAACGTTGCGTCGGTCCCAGCCGCGAATCGCGCCTTCGGCCAACGTCATCTCGCCATGAATCAGGCGTTTGGTATCGAAGAACTGCTTAACTCCGAGGCCGTCACAGGTCGGGCAGGCGCCAGCTGGGTTGTTGAACGAGAACAGTTTGGGTTCCAGCTCACTGATCGAGTGGCCGCAATGCGGGCAGGCAAAGCGAGCCGAGAAAATCATCTCGCCCTTGATCCCACTGCTGTCGTCATCGCTGTCGAGTGGGGCAATAAGTGCCAGGCCGTCGGCTAGGTTCAAGGCTGTTTCAAATGACTCAGCCAAACGCTGTTGCAGGTCTTCGCGCACTTTGAAGCGGTCAACGACCACATCAATGGAGTGCTTCTTTTGCTTGTCGAGCTTGGGCAGCTCGTCTAGCTCATGAAGCTTGCCATCAACGCGAGCGCGGACGAAACCCTGTGCGCGCAGCTCCTCGAATACCGAGAGGTGCTCGCCTTTACGCTCGCGGATTACGGGGGCCAGGAGCATCAGCTTGCTGCCTTCAGGCAGGGCTAAGACCTGATCGACCATTTGGCTGACGGTTTGCGCCTCGAGCGGCACATCGTGATCTGGGCAGCGTGGAATACCGACGCGCGCATAGAGCAAGCGCAGGTAATCGTAGATTTCAGTGATGGTGCCGACAGTTGAACGCGGGTTGTGCGAAGTCGATTTTTGTTCGATAGAAATCGCTGGCGACAAACCCTCAATGGTGTCGACGTCGGGTTTTTCCATCATCGACAAAAATTGTCGGGCGTAGGCTGACAGAGACTCAACGTAGCGTCGCTGACCTTCGGCATACAGGGTGTCGAAAGCCAGAGATGACTTGCCCGAGCCAGACAGGCCGGTAATCACGATCAGCTTGTCGCGCGGTAAGGTCAGGTCGATGTTCTTCAGGTTGTGGGTACGTGCCCCACGGATCAGAATCTTGTCCACAAACAGCGGCCTCGCTTGGCGGGCGGAAACCCACGAGTATACGGCCCACAGCCACCCTGCGGCAAAGTGTGCTCCTGTGCCGCAGTCAGTATGGCTGTTAGAATCGCCGCCTTGTCTGACTTCGAGTCCTGGTAATGCACGATCTGCACAATGACCGCATGAGTGGCAGCGAAAATCGGGCGGCAGCTGGCCTGTCGATGGTTTTTGCTTTTCGGATGCTCGGCATGTTCATGGTCTTGCCGGTATTAGCGACCTACGGCATGGATCTCAAAGGCAGCACGCCTGCGCTGATTGGTTTAGCGATTGGTGCTTATGGCCTGACTCAGGCGTTCCTGCAAATCCCGTTTGGGATGATTTCCGACCGCATAGGCCGGCGCCCGGTTATTTACGTTGGCTTGCTGATATTTGCTGCCGGTAGCGTGCTGGCGGCAAACGCTGACTCTATCTGGGGGGTTATCGGCGGCCGGGTGTTGCAGGGCGCCGGGGCAATTTCCGCCGCGGTGATGGCGCTGCTTTCAGATCTGACCCGTGAGCAGCACCGCACCAAAGCCATGGCCATGATCGGCATGAGTATCGGTCTTTCGTTTGCCGTGGCCATGGTTGTTGGCCCGCTACTGACCCGAGCGTTTGGTTTGTCTGGCTTGTTTTGGGTGACGTCAGTAATGGCCCTGATTGGCATGTTGATTATCGCCGTGATTGTGCCCAGCACACCGGGGCAATTGCAGCACCGCGAATCCGGGGTGGCGAAGCAGGCGCTGATGCCGACACTGCGCAATGCTGACTTGCTGCGCTTGGATATCGGTATCCTGGCCCTGCATTCAATTCTCATGGCCAGCTTTGTGGCCCTGCCGCTGGCGCTTGTTCAAGAGGGAGGCTTGCCTAAAGAACAGCATTGGTGGGTGTACCTGACCGCCTTGTTGATTGGATTCTTCGGCATGGTTCCGTTCATTATCTACGCCGAGAAAAAGCGTCAGATGAAACGTGTGCTGGTCGGTGCTGTTTCGGTGTTGTTAGCTTGCGAAGTGTATTTCTGGGCGTTTGGTCATAGTTTACAGGCGCTAGTGCTGGGCATTATCGTGTTCTTCACTGCATTCAACCTGCTTGAAGCATCTTTGCCCTCGTTAATCAGTAAAGTAGCGCCTGCAGGTGGCAAAGGAACGGCGATGGGGGTTTACTCAACCAGCCAGTTTCTAGGGGCCGCGCTGGGCGGTATTGTCGGTGGTTGGCTGTACCAGCACTACAGCTTGTCGGGGGTGTTCCTCGGATGTGCTGCGATGGCGCTTCTTTGGCTGGCCTTTGCTGTTAATATGCGTGAACCACCCTATGTAACCGGTCTGCGCATGCCGCTTTCAGCTTCAGCAGTGCAAGATACTGGGCTGGCTGAGCGCTTGCTTGCATTGCCCGGTGTGACAGATGCGGTTGTGGTGGCCGAAGAGGCTGCTATCTATATCAAAGTGGACACCCAAAAATTGGATCGTACGGCGCTTGAGAGCTTGATAGAACAAGCCTGAGAGCCGTACTGACAGCTTAGGAGATCGTTATGGCCCGTGGGGTTAACAAAGTTATTCTGGTCGGTACCTGCGGACAGGATCCAGAAACGCGCTACCTGCCTAATGGCAACGCCGTTACTAATCTGAGCTTGGCAACTAGCGAGCAGTGGACCGACAAACAAACCGGTCAGAAGGTCGAGAAGACTGAATGGCACCGTGTTTCGATGTTCGGCAAGGTCGCTGAAATTGCCGGTGAATACCTGCGTAAAGGTTCGCAGGTTTACATCGAAGGTAAACTGCAAACTCGCGAGTGGGAAAAAGACGGTATCAAGCGTTACACCACTGAGATCGTGGTCGACATGCAAGGCACCATGCAGTTGTTGGGCGGTCGTCCAAACAACGAAGGTGGCGATTCAGCACCCCGCCAGCAGCGTCCAGCGCCGCAGCAACGTGCCCCGCAGCCACAACAACAGGCTGCTCCACGTCCAGCGCCGCAGCCTCAGGCTCAGGCTCAGCCAGCGCCAGACTACGACAGCTTTGACGACGATATTCCGTTCTGAGGCAATGTCTTAGTCAAAACGTATGGTTTTAACTTGAAGCCTCCGCACTGCGGGGGCTTTTTGTTGTTCGGCTGTTGTAAAGTCCTAAGCGATTTACGCATCTAGCTTTTTCCCAGCACTTCAGGGTTAAACTGACGGCGTTTTTTTGCATGCCGATCAACGCACTGCTGTGAGCATTCGCTGTCTGGAACCCCTGATTATGTCCAGCAATACCTCTACCAATACCCCATCCTTAGCTGCAAAGGTGTCCGATTCAGGTGTTGGCCAAGCCAGTCCTTTAGTGATGCGGGTGATCGGCGCCTGCGCCTTGGCGCACTTGATTAACGACCTGATTCAGGCGGTGTTGCCGGCGATTTATCCGATGCTCAAGCTGAACTACGGTCTGAGCTTCACCCAGGTTGGCTTGATCACCTTGACCTTTCAGCTCACCGCATCGTTGTTGCAACCTTGGGTTGGTTATTACACCGACCGTCATCCGAAGCCGTGGCTGCTGCCGTGTGGTGCGGTTTGTACCTTGGTTGGCATTCTGATGCTGGCTTTCGTCGGTAGCTTTGCAGCAATCCTGATGGCGTCTGCGTTGGTCGGCATTGGGTCGTCGACTTTCCACCCAGAGGCTTCACGTATTGCGCGCTTAGCTTCTGGTGGCCGCTTCGGACTTGCCCAGTCGACATTCCAGGTCGGCGGTAATGCCGGGAGCGCCTTTGGCCCACTGCTGGCGGCCGCTATTGTAATTCCCTACGGGCAAGGCCACGTCGCTTGGTTTGGCCTGTTTGCAGTATTTGCTATCGCCGTGCTCTGGGGGCTGAGTCGCTGGTATCGCAACCACTTGAATTTGTTCAAGCTCAAGCAAGGTGGCAAAGCGACCCACGGTTTGTCTTCGAAGCGAGTCAGATTGGCTTTGGTGGTGTTGGCTCTGCTGGTTTTTTCCAAATACTTCTATATGGCCAGCTTCACCAGCTACTTCACCTTTTACCTGATTGAGAAGTTCGATCTGTCGATCGCCAGCTCGCAGTTGCACTTATTTATGTTTCTCGGGGCCGTTGCCGCAGGAACATTTTTGGGTGGTCCTATCGGCGACAAAATTGGTCGCAAGATGGTTATCTGGGTGTCGATTCTTGGCGTTACGCCTTTTACCCTGGCGCTGCCTTACGCTGATCTGTTTTGGACTGGCGTGCTGAGCATGATTATCGGGTTCATCCTGGCCTCGGCGTTCTCGGCAATTGTGGTTTTTGCTCAAGAACTTGTACCGGGTAACGTTGGCATGATCGCCGGGGTATTCTTTGGCCTGATGTTCGGCTTTGGTGGGATTGGCGCCGCACTGCTTGGGTATCTGGCGGACATTCACGGCATTGAGTATGTCTATAAGCTTTGTTCTTTCCTGCCGCTTATAGGGATTATTACGCTGCTGCTGCCATCGACCAAAAATGCTTAGGCAACCTTTGGAAAACTCAACTAACTTGCGCGAATAGTTGTTGTGTAGCCGAGCCTCGCGTCTAGCCAAGTGGGTCGAGTATTTCCCTCTATATGGCTTTCGCACATTATCTATTTAGCGGCTGCTTGATGTTTTTCGTGCGGGTTATTTTGTTTTTCATCGCCTGAGCTTTAGTATGCAACTAACTTTAAAAAGCTTTGGAACCCCTGAAAAACTACTGCGCTAGATATTACTGCGTTAAAAAACTGCTCAAAATGCTCATTTACAGAACGTAGACTCCGCTTTCTCGCAGTTTTTTGCCTTGTACTACCTTCGCTCGCTACCTTTTTTAGAGGATCCCTTTGTAGCTTTCTCTTACTTATAACCGTTCTGATTGCTGAGATAGCTATCGATTATGCGAATGCGTTTGATGCTGTTGGGTGGAGGCAGCGCTTTAGGGCAAGCGCTGATTCGTCTCGGCGCAGAGGAAGACATTAACTTCCTCGCACCGCGACCACCGGAGTCTGGCTGGGATGCCGCCAACCTGACTCAGTTGCTTGACGACACCCGCCCTGATGCTCTGATCAATCTTGCGTATTACTTTGACTGGTTTCAGGCTGAAGTGGTGAGTGAAGCACGCTTGGCTGGTCAGGAACGTGCGGTTGAGCGTCTTGCTGAGCTGTGCAAGTACCACGAAATTCGGTTGATTCAGCCGTCCAGCTATCGCGTGTTTGATGGCGCACGGGCGACTGCCTACAGCGAAAAAGAAGAACCTGTGCCGCTGGGCCTGCATGGGCAAGCATTGTGGCGCCTGGAGCAAAGTGTGCGCGCCGTGTGTTCGCGGCATGTGCTGATCCGCTTTGGCTGGCTGTTGGACAGTTCAGCAGAGGGTCTCATGGGGCGTTTTCTGGCGCGTGCCGAGCGTGAAGAAGTGCTGTATCTGGCGGATGATCGCCGCGGCAACCCAACGCCTGTAGACGATGCGGCGCGAGTCATTCTTGCGGTGCTCAAGCAGCTAGACTGTCAGGTGCCATTATGGGGAACCTATCATTACGGCGGGCATGAAGCGACAACGTCGCTGGCGCTAGGGCAGGCCTTGTTGAGTGAGGCGCGTAGCTTTCGCAGCAATCTGGTTGATGATATAGCGGCGCAAGCCCACGCTGCCCGGCCTGATGCGGCAGAAGAGCCGCAACATGCGGTGCTCGCGTGTAAAAAAATTCTCCACACCTACGGCATTAAACCGCGTGCTTGGCGTGCAGGGCTGCCGAACCTCTTGGATCAATACTATCGTCATGTCTAAGTTATTTCTGGTCACCGGCGGAGCCGGATTTATTGGGTCGCACATGGTTGACGCATTGTTGGCCAATGGTCATACCGTGCGGGTGCTGGATAACTTGTCGATGGGCAATCGCGGCAATTTGCCGCTAGATAATCCACAGTTGCAGTTTATTGAAGGGGATGTTGCCGACGCCTCTTGTGTCTCGGCTGCGGTCAAAGACTGTGATGCGGTGGTTCATTTGGCTGCTGTTGCTTCGGTGCAGGCATCGGTGGATGATCCGGTCAGCACTCACCAAAGCAATTTTGTCGGCACCTTGAATATCTGCGAAGCCATGCGTGAGCACAGTGTCAAACGAGTGGTATTTGCTTCCAGTGCTGCGGTTTACGGCAATAACGGCGCCGGTCAGCCGATTGATGAAAATACCGCCAAGTCGCCACTGACACCTTATGCCTCGGATAAGTTATCAAGCGAGTACTACCTCGATTTTTATCGCCGCCAGCATGGTCTTGAGCCTGCTGTTTTCCGTTTCTTCAATATTTTTGGGCCACGCCAGGATCCGTCTTCGCCGTACTCTGGCGTAATCAGCATTTTTACTCAGCGTGCGCAGCAGGGCTTGCCGATCAGTGTTTTCGGTGATGGCGAGCAGACGCGTGATTTTTTCTTTGTTGCGGACTTGATTGAGTTGCTACAGCAAGGATTGTTCGCTGAGCAAGTTGTGAACGAGGCGGTCAATGTCGGTTGGAATCAGGCGACCAGCCTCAAGCAATTACTTGAAACCATCGGCGAGCTGTTTGGCGGTCTGCCAGCGGTTACTTATCTGGAGCCGCGTGCTGGTGATATTCGCCATTCGCGGGCCAATAATGATCGCTTGAAGCAGGCTTACCGCATGCCGCAAGAAACACCGCTTAAGGAAGGGTTGCGTCAGTTGCTGGGCATAGCCAAGTAATGTGCTTGGATTACCCGGCAGCGCCTCGCTGCCAGCAATAAAAAAGCCGGCACTCAATGCCGGCTTTTTTATTGCTGGCAAGGTTGTGCAGGTGTGAGAAAGATATAACCAGAAAAGCGCGATAAAGGCGGAATTTGAGGGAACGCTGGGGAACATATCTGAATGGAGTTGAAAAACCGTTGCCGCTAAGGCAACGGTTTGGATGGCTGCTCAACCCAAGCTAGGAACTGCTCTGCAAGAGCTGTCAGATCCTTGGGGTCGCTTCCTGTATAGATGCTGGATGCTACTTCTAAAGCACGCATCCGCAGATCGGAGTCTAGCGTATCAGTTTGTTCCACCGGAAGGCGGTCGATGCTGCTGGATATATAGCGGTGAATACTCGATCGAGCAACGATGTATCCATGCTCTGCAAACCAATCTACGTGTGAGTCTAATGTCCAGCCAGGATTCAGTTGTACATGCTTGATGAACTGATTCCGAATTTCGGCTGGTAGCTTCTCGATAACTGATCTTCTCCCCATTGACCTATCCCCAATTAAAGGTAGCAGCCTAGAGCAGGCTGTCACCGAGGTCGAGTTTTTGCTGGTCGCGGTCGAACTTCCTGTCCTGGACCCGCTTCAGCAACTTATAGATGGCGTTCTCGGTGAGGTTGTATTCCACTGAAAGCGCATGATGGTTGTTGCCCTTAAACTTCGAGAGAATCACTAGGTCCCGCTTACTCAGCTTGAAGCGATGATCCTTCGGAATGCAGATAGTCGACCCTGCCCAGGTCTGGGATAGGTGATCGGCCACGGCGTTTCCAGCCTGCTCGGTGATATCAGACTCAATGCCGTGCTCCTTGAGCACTTCCGCAACATGATCAGCTATATCGCTGAGCAGTTCGTGCCTTTTATCTGCCATTGCCGATGACATTAGTTCCCCCTCAGCGCCGCTACGCGACGCATGCCTTCTTCTTTATCAATAATGCCCAAGCGCACATCAGCATCAATGCGACCGATTTCTTCCTGAACTGCCTGCTGTGGTGTGCTTGCCGAGCGAGGCGGCTTAACTGGAGCGATGGCTTTCACTTGTACAGGGTCGGAGGCGATACCAAACACAACCGCGCGTAGATAGTTATGGCTTTCCAAAGGCAGCGATAGACGATCGCGTTGCGCGATCATCTGCTCGATGCCCGCAGCCCAAAGACGCGGTGGTGCAGGCTTGCTCTCTGTGGTTCGTGCATCACGTTGCACCTGGCTGGATTCAACCAAAGCGAGCAACTCCTCAACAATGCGGATCGCCTTAGTCATACGCAACCCGCGTTTGGCTGGGCTGAACAACCGTAAGTAGTTGAGCACCGCACGTCCTAACTTAGGCTCTAGCTTTGCGAACAATGCTGCCAACTGTTTACCGTCTGCATCAGCAAACCCAGCTTCAAACGGAAATTGCTCGCCACAGCATGGGCACTGCATCTGCATCACAAAAGCCCTCGTGACGAGGCTGCCGCTGTAAGTGTATCTACCAGGGATTTAAGGATTGGACGTCGCCGCTCCCAGCCCTCGGGCAAGGCTTCTAAATCGACCTGCCAATTTGGATCACTCTCACCCAGCAGTTCCAAGAGCTGTTCCACCTGGGCAAACAGACCGCGTTTTTCCTGCTCAACGTGAAGCGCAGCGATCAGCGCATCAAGCTGCGCGGCTTTTTTAAGCCACGCCACTCGCTCGACCTTATACATCTGCCTGGCCAGTGCATCTGCGTAGGCCCAGGGCAGTCGCATATCCGTGAGCTGCGCCTCGATCTTGTCGATACGCGGACCTAGTTGGCTGACGTTTTTGGGTTTTCCCTTTGACTTAGTGCTGGGCTTCGGCTTGAAGCCCAGGCGCTCAAGCTCACGGAGTACTGCACCGGCCTGCCGGTCATTCAGCTCTTTGGATGATCTAACGCCAGCTATGCGGGCCAACATCCCTCTATATATGTCGTCTTCCATGCCGAGCTGGCTTTTGGCGATGTGGATCTTGCCGATAATGGCCTTAGTGATTGCCATATCAGTTCTGCTCCATGCCAATCTGCAGAAACTTGCTGCCGTTGCCGTTGAGTAATTCGATGGCTTTTACCTCGACCTTCGCCATTTCAACCATCACGCTGCCTACCTGGGCAACGGCCTTGGCACGCTCAATGTCCAGCGGTTCGTCTTTGTCCAGCAGGCCCTCAATCGTGGCAAACAGGTGGTTACGCAGATCCTCAACCTTGTTTTTCATGGCGCTCGACCTCTTTGATAGTGCGTTTAAGCTTGGCTACCGTGCGAATGGCATCCTTCAGCTCCGGTGGGTATCGATGGATGGAGTTGCGCCGCATGCGCTCGGCACGGGTAATCAGTTCCAGGTTCTCGATAACAATGTTTTGCTTATTGCCGTCCTTAAAACACAAGCAATGGCCGGTTGGTACGCAGCCGTTGTGTTCTTCCCACAGAAGTGTGTGCACCGCAATCCAGTCTCTCGGTGGATAGCCCGTATCGGTTACCTTGCGCTGCAGATAGCCATCCTTGCTGAACCTATAGCTCCCTATGGGTAGCCAGTTACCTGGCTTGCTGCCTTTCTTGAACTGGGTTTGCTCCATGCGCCCAATCGACGGCATCCCTTTCCGGCCTTTGTTCCAAGGCACCAGCCCCTTCTGAAACCGAGTTGCACGTCCTGATTCGGCTCGCTGCTGACCACATAGGGTCAAGCACTCAGCCAGGTATGCTTCGGACTTGTGCAGCCCAAGCTGGGATGCTTTGGAGTAGACCTTCTCCACCGAGCAGTTGAGATCCAGGGCAATGCTGGCTGTATCCTCATCTGCATAACGATCGCGCAGCAGTTGAATTTCCTCGGCGGTCCAATGCCGGCGGTTTCGACAGGCTTCGCTTCGGCGCTGGAACTGCTTAACTTGGTCAAGAGCCGATTGGGCGATTTCGCTGAGGGCTCCCATTTCAGCCTTCCTCCCGCATTTCTTGCAGGCCTTCCAGCACCATGCCGAGGCCGTCGAGACTCTCGGCTGTAACGGCGAGAAGGATCAGTTCGCGACCTGAATCGAGCGATAGCCGCACAAGATCGAAGGTGTCTTCGTGGTTCTGCTCGGCTTGCTGGATTAGCTGCAGGAGCGTGGTTTGCTCGTAATCGATGTCATGTAGAAGGGTCATTGCAGCATCTCCGGTACCAGGTCGTCGTTGTCCTCGAAGTCTTCTTTCAGAATCAGCAGTGTCTCGTCGGCCGCTGCCTCGATGACTTCTCGAAAGCTCTCGAACTTCTTACCTGTCCCTGGGTGATGCGTTGGTGCGCCCATCGCATGCTTGGTGGCAGCCTTAACCCAGCCCGGCATGGCCTGGAAGCTGCGATCCAGGCGGTCGATCAGCTTGGTGCGCTCATCAGATGAAAGCGACATATCAAACCCCCTGCGCCAGTCGGGCGACCGGCTTGTGGCTGATGGCTTGGTGCAGCTGGGCAGCTGTTCCTGCCTGGTAACCAGCGTTTACGGCCGATTCATCGCGGGCCTTGAGTTTGCGGCGCTTCATCTCAGTTTTTTCAAGGTCCGGGTGATGCTTGGCCATATAGGCCTCGATCGCCTCGGCGATGTTGTCCTCGACGCCCGCAAAAGCGTCGACCTTGTGATACACCGCATCGATCCATGCATTGGCGAAGTGGTCGCCGCGCGCCACCTTTGTTGAGCGCTTGCAGCGTTTCTGCTTGGGCTCTGCCAAGAACGCTCGGCGCGCCTTCTGTAGCTGGCGTTCAAGCACCTGGTAGGCGTACCCGGTCAATTCTGGAGCCGCGCCGCAGCCAACGAAAATGAACCCTGCCACACTGAATATGCCCGTGGTGATGATCAGCTTGGTGCCAAATGCATGGCCGCAAACCTGAGCCAAGCGGACCCGCCAAGCAGGTGGCGAACCGTCCGAGCCAGCTGCGATCTTTGCCTCGCAGGCCATGCTCGCCAGTACGTCACCCAGCTCAAGGTTGTAAGCCTCCATCAGCTTGTGCGCCTGACGCAGGGCGATCTCGGCCTCATTGGGGTTGGCAGTTTTCGACTTCGCCATCTCCATGCATTTCTTGATACGTTCGAGAATACGGTCCTGGTCCATAGTCACACCGCCGCCAGGTCGAGAGGGATGGCTTGGTACTGGTCGGTGCTGGCAATGCGTTTGTAGATACGCACGTAGACCGCCGTGCCACTGATCAGGATCGAGTCTTTCACGGCCTGCATGGCTCGCTTCCAGTCTTCGTCATCGATTTCCCAGCGCAGCATTTCTAGTACGTCAGCAGTGCGGATTTGGCCGTTGCGGCCTGGGCTGAGCATGCGATGTACGACTTCCACTAGATGGGCATTGGCACCGGACGTCCAAGACTTCACGCATTCGAGCACCTGGGCCTTCGCCGCCAACATTTCCTCGGTAAAGCTAATGCGGTTGGCATAGGAACGGATCACTTTGTATTCACCGTCGAACGAGACGACTGAGACGTTGCCTTTTTCACCACCCAGCGTGACGCCATAACGATCGGCTGCGATGCTGACCAGGTCGGCGATATCGCCCAAGGCCTTCTTTTTGAACTCCGCCAGTTGCTCATTCAAAGCGATAGCTAATTTGGCTAGGTCGGTGGCGACCTGATCGCGAAGTTTGTCCTGCTCGCGCACGCTTGATTCGGGCACCAGATGGCCTACAGCGTTGCGCAAATAACCGGCTGGTACCGGAGTTTGGTTGGTATTAGTCATGTTTCTGCTCCTCGACTGGAGTGAAGGTTTTGCAGGCGCAGCGCGGGCAGACGTTGTCTGAGACCCCGCGCTCTTTCGGGTCGGGCCGTTGGCGCAGTTCCTCATGGCTACCTATCCAGCGGCAGCGACGGCACTTAAGTTGATCAGCCATTGCTTTAGCCCTCATCAAATCCAGCCTTCGAAACGTTGAAGCCGCGACAGCTGAAGCGCGTGGCTGGCTTTAGCCTGGATGGTCCTAACCTCGTAATCCTCATAAACGCCATCGGCAAGGTCTTTAACGAACTCTTCAAGCGGGCCGTGCTGGGCCAGCATGTGACCTTGTGCCCAACTAACAACCTCGCCATCTGCAGTTGTGCGAGGCACTTCGGTGCCGGTTGCCCCACGGATCACCAGCGTGTCGTAACGTACGGATGGACCGATCATTGATCCTGCTCCTTCACCGGTGTCATCCAAGCGACGGTCACCCCACCAAGGCGCACCATGTTCTTGGTGTGCTTGCCGCAGGTCGTCCAAGACACGCCGCGCCATTCGCTGCGGAAGTAGTCGGCCAGTTGCTGCGCGTTGTCGGCAGCGATGAAAATAGTGAGGTCGAGTGGTGATGCCGTTTCGACGCGTATGCCCGCAGTGCGCAGGCGGCGAGTCATGCTGTTCACCTTGCCCAGCGAGTCGGCCAACTGGGCTGTCAGCACCGTGCAGACAGGCATAAAGTGCTGATTGGCCTCAGTCGATCGGTCGGAATGAATACGGTGGATTGTCGACATGGCTACACCTCCTTGATCACATCAGCTGTGACTAGAGGCTCACCAATGCGGGTGGCCAAGTTCATCGCGGCAACCATCATGTTGCCGATGGCCAACGGATACAGCAGGCTCTGCTGACGGTCTCGACCACTCATAGTCAGACGCTCTGCCAAAGCTGCGACTGCATCAGAATCAATCACGTCAGCCAGCTTTTTGTTGGCCCGCCCGAGACGGAATGCCAAGAACTCGTCGAGCCTTGAGGCATTTACTGGCTGCAACTCGGCCAGCTCGATGCGTTGGACAACTTCACGCACCTCGGCATTACGCTCACTCAGTTTTACTTCCAGCTCAGTTTGACCAATTAGGATGATGCTGAGCAGCTTGGTAAAACCTGACTCAAGTTCACGCAGACGCTTGAGATGCTTAAGTGTTGCAAGAGGCAGGCTGTGTGCTTCCTCAATGATCAGAACATGCCGATAACCGCTTTCATGGCTGTTTTTCAACGCTTGGTGCATCTGCCGAAAGCGAGCCTCAGGGTTGGACTTAGGACGTTGCAGCGGTGCAACCGTGTCCAGTATCGCCTCAGCAATGTGTGGCACTTTTAGGGCTTTGCCCTTATCGCCACGGTCTTCCATAGCCAACACGTAGGGTTCAATCACAGCTACCGGCGCGCCCTCAGCCTGCAGACGGTTGATAAGGTCGCGACGCAGCGTGCTCTTTCCTGCACCGGACTCGCCAACGATAGCCAGGAAGCCGTCGTGTCTTGCCGCCTGGTACATGGACTCACGGATGTAGCGAATATCTGGGCTGACATACATATCTTCAGCGCACTGCAGATCCTCGAATGGATCGCGGAATATGCCAAAAGCACGTTTAGTCTCTGGCAATAACACCTGCTTCCGTAGCAACATGGTTTCGCACTCCTGGTCGTCTTTAGGTTTTTTGGTTGGGACTGCAGGAGTCTGGGCGTTGGCGCGCCCAGGCTCCGCTTCTTCAAATGCGGTATTCACCGCGAAATCATTTGCACCGTTCTCCTTCAAGAACCCTTCAATGCGCATGCGCAAGTCAGCTGCATCGAGCGTGCGAGGCCACTGCTTGTGGTTGATCAGCAGGGAAACAGCCGCAGAACTTACTGATAGATGCTGAGCCAGGGCGATTTGCCGCTGGCCGAGATCCGCCAAGGTGTGTTTCAGATTCAACATGGTTCACCTCCCACCACACGCAGCCCTGGGCGTGCTGGTTTGTTAAGTGCTGCGGTAACTTCATCCAGTTGGGCCTCTGGCACACCGTCCGGGTATTGCTGTTTAAGCCATGCCATAGATTCGCCAGACCAGTTGTTGACCTTGCTACGCAGTAACTTGGCCGCAGCCACATGGGATAACGGCTTGAGTTCAACTGTTGGGATAATTAGGTCGTGCTGGGTGCCACGACGTGGCATGAAGGCTGGCAGATCGGCTTCGTCCATTTGCTTGTACGGCTGGAGCTGGCCACCGAATGGAATGGACTTAGCTTTGCGTGCCGCGTCCACTTCGTCTTGAGTGTCCGCCCCCATAGCGAGCTTGGCAGCTTCCTTGCGGGCCTCTTGGGCCGGGGTATCCGCACGGCGAGTAAACTTCTCGCCGATGACAGTAGCGGCCACATCGAAACCTAGCTCGTTCGTCACGATGGCTGGAATTACATAGAAAACCTCATGGCCGTTGGTATCGGTGGCCACTACCTGCGCCGCGTCGTCGCGCCAAGGGTTGCGGGTGACCAGTACGAGGTCATGCACCATCACGCCCGGCACACCCGATACGTCGTACTCACGGCCTTGGAAACTAACGCGCAACTTGGTGTTGACCTTGCGGCTTTCCGGTTCTGCTACCGCCAGGCGGCGGCATTCTTCAACGTTTGGCACCTTGATTAACTGGTGCTCGCGAATAGTCATCCATACCGCAGAGCGGTTCTTCTTGTGGCGTGAATGAACTGACGTGGCATTGAAGTAACCGCGCCACCGAGCGGCCAGCGCGTTGAGTTCGTCCAGATCTGCAACCGGTTGGAAGCGCAGGCCAGCCTCAAACTTTCGTTCGATGATGTTTCGCGCGTTCTCGACTTGACCGGTCACTCGTGCCGCACCTGGTGCGTGGACGATCATCTGTATGCCCAAGCTGCGACACAGGTTCTTGGCCATGGCAGACGTGTTCGCAGAGCCGGGGTCCATCATCAGAATTTCAGGACGACCGTGCAGAATGTCGGCATCGCCGCGCTCTTGCATAGCGTTGATCAATACACTGCAAAGGTTTTCGCCGCTCTCAGCACCCATCACGTATTCGAGGTAAATCCAGCCGCTGGCATGGTCAGTGATCTCGTATGACCAAACCCGGTTGGCAGCAATGCGTGCAAGGTTCTTCGGCTTGTTTTTATAGAACTCCTCCGCATCCATTACCCGCAAGCCGTTAGCCTTTGGATCTGCGCCAGGCTTGAGGTAATAGAGAACACATATCGAGGCATCTATCTCCCAAACATGGTTCGGGTGTGTGCTGGCCAGCTCGGTAACCGGCGCAGGCGCGAGTAGTTGATCCGGGTGCAGCCTGTAGCTATGCAACGCCCGGCCTATGGCACTTAACGACATTGGGCGCAGCTCACCGGTGGCTTTATCCACCGATTCGGCGCGGATCATGCCGCTGATGCGCAAGGCATCCACGGCATCACCCAATGAGAACAAGCGCTTTTCATTACGCCGAGCGGACTCAATCAGCGCGGCGCTGATGGTCAGCGCTTCGTGCCGGGTTAATCCACTCTGGCCAGCATCGGCACGGCGTTTTCGGGGTGCTGTGGCGGACACGTTGACCTCCTCCAGTTTGCGGTAGATGGTCGCCAGCGATAACCCGAGTTCGTGCGCCGCTGCTTTGCACAGCGCCGTGCGCTGACCTTTGCCTGCCCCGTCTAGGGCACGGCTCAGGTCAACTAGGCGTTGGGTAATAACGGCGCTCATGCTCAGGCTTCCGGCTGCGTAAAGAAGTCGAGGTCATTGCCGCCAGTGTTTTCAGGCAGATGAAACTCGGTGCGGATATCCGCCAGCAGGCGTTCAAGCTGATGTACTAAGCCGGATTTGAAGTTGCGATGATCGGTGCCAGTTTCCTCAGCATGTACAGCCAAGGTGGCAAAGGCCTCCCGCAGCTTGCCGCTGATGTCCGCCTCAGCTTCAAACGCAATGCCGATAACCTCTTGGCGCAACTCCTTGGCGGCTTCGTCAGCGCTGAGGGTTTGGATACGGCGCTTGGCCTTCTCTAACTCCAGCTTGGTTTTGTCCAGTTCGGCCGACTTATTGGCCAGCACATCGCCCTGGGCTTCGTAGTCAGCCTTGGTTTCGGTCAGCGCCTTGCTGAGGTTTTCCTTTTCCTGCGTATGTGTAGCGATCAGCTCTTCAGCCAGGAAGATCACAGCTTCCTTGTTATCGGTTTTGGCAGCTTCGATTAACGCGGATCGAGCATCGTCAGGTAGTCGGCGCCATTGGCGCAGATCACGGTATCCGATGCCCATATTCGACATGGATTCAAGGGCTTCCTCGCCGAAGGCACGGAGGTTGGCTATGTCCATATCTGCCTTGTCAGCAGACATGCCAAGCGTTTGGCAGAACTCGTCCCAGGTACCTGAAAACACCGAACCGTTCGGACTTTTACGTCCAGCTAGCGCCCTGTAGAGCTTATGTTCTTTGACATAAGCGATTTTAGAAGTCCGAACGGTTCGGGAAAATTCTTCAAATGCTCCTGCCATCTGCGCTTGGCCCAGCAGTTGGTTAACCAGATCGCGTTCGTCCTGCATTCCTTGCGCAATTGCTCCCAAGTTTTGCGAGGTGTTTAGTGCATCAATATCCAGCGGTGCGTCAGGCACCAGGGCCACGCCTGCTTCTGCTTTACGAGCCATTAAGCAGCCCTCCGTACTTCGGCGAGCGTACGCATGCGTGCAATAGCCACTGCACGATCGCCATTAGCTTCCACCAGCAAGTTACGAAACTCGTTACTGGCACGCGTGCGCCCAGCAAAGAATGCATCTTCTTCAACGCTACCCGCCGCATAAGGGCTGGCTACGGGGGTTTCATCTACGCGGTTTTGCAGCACAGCAGCCATGCCTTGCTTGAAGGGCTCGCTGCGCTTGGGGTCGTGCTCCAGAAGCTTGTCAGTCAGTTTGCTGTAGTCCATGTATTGCTCCTTGTGATTAACGGCTGGCGCCGGCCAGTACACGTTGGTTGATTTCGTTAATGCGCCCCTGGGCCATGGCCATTTCATTGGCATGTGCCTGGGCGATCTGCAGCACAGCAATGCTCAGCGCAAAGCGCCCGGTATCGAGCTTGGTGGCCATGCCTTCGGCAATCAGGGTGTTAATGCAGCGGTTAATGGTGGCCGGGCTCTCGCCAAGGGCCTTGGCCAAGTCACCGTTGCTCAAACCTGTGAGGCTGTGGCCACGCAGCGCTTTGAACACGCGCAGCACACGGCCACCGCTGTCACTGGTGCGGGTCTTGTCATTCATGGGGTTCACCCAGTTCAAGTTGTGGATGGCCGTGCTGCTGCACATTGCCTCGATGCCAGACCAGGCTTTCCAGACCCGCACGGAGAGCGTCTTGGGTCGATTCGGCGTCAGCTGTGCCGTTATAAAAGGCAAGTAGTGCCCCAACAGCGGTGTGCAAAACGGCCTGCAGTTGCTGAAGGTCTTCTGTGCTGGAGTTGCGGCCTGTAGGCATGTCCACCAGCAACTTGCCATGGGCAGCGGCCAGGTAACGGGTGATCAGCGGTGTGCCGCAGGCATGCTCGAACGGCAGCACCAGGGTTAATGGCAAGCGACCATTGCTCATCCACTTATAAAGCGTGGCGGCGCTATGCTGCCCAAGGTGCTCGGTAGCCAACCGTTCAAGTCCACGGTTGTGGCGCTCTAGGGCGCGCTCAGCGCAGCCGCTCATGGCTTCCGCAGGGCTACGTGGCACCCAGCTCTTCCAGTTGCGGCGCTTCATTAGAAGGCCCTCCCGGCAGTCGCTTTGGCGGCATCCAAACAAAAAGCCTTTTTCACCCTTGGCAACAGTGTTACCAATAAGCCAGCCTGTTGAGGTACATTCACTGGCATGGGGATTCATCCGATGGGCGATCAAGAGATTCGTTTGTTGCAGATTGAGGGGCAGATCCATGCTCTGAGTCGGGCGTGGCTTTATTTGGCTGCGCAGGTTGAGATTCAGGAAGTGGCTGACCCGGAAGTACTTGAGCGCTCGATGCTGAGCACGAACTGGCAAGGTGCTCCGTTCGAGCAGCATGCTCATGGGATGATGCAGAGCCTGATTGCAGATCTGTCTGACGCTCGCGAACGGCGGCTGCAGATAGATCAATACCAATCAACGAGGCGAGATGAGTAAAACCAAGTTCATTGCGGGGCGTCTTTTGTGTATCGAGTTGCCCTCCGAAAGTCTTGGCGGCACTTAATAGCATCAGCCGGTCGATCAGCTTCGCCTCGCCTTGACTGGCAGCGGTGAAGTCACGACAGATCATGATTTTTTCACTGGCGTCTTTGAGGTGCCAGGCAACATCAGCAGTAACGCCAGGAGCAACGGCGATCAGCGCATTGAGCGCTGCTCGCCAAGCATCCAGGGGGTGTGGGAGGAGTTCGATTTCTTCGATCGGCATTTGTGGTTGGTTAGGCATGGTGTGGGCCTCAGGCAACGGCAAGTTCGGAGTGCTTCATGCCCAGTGCGACAGCAATGTCATGGGCTTGGCCGTAACGGCCTTTAGAGAAGCCGTTGAGCACTTGGTAAACCGCGTTTGGCGGGAAACCATGCTGATCGGCCCACTGAATGACGGTGGTACCAGAGCGCAAAAAGCTCTCTTTCACCTGCTCTGCGGTTTTGGGTTTTTGCTGGGCGGCCATGGCGGTGGCTCCTCGGCTAATGTTTGAAGGGTTTTAATAATGTTTGGTGTTTGTAGAGCTGATAATGGTAGAGAAATATCTACCAGTCAAGCAATTGGTAGATATTTATGAACCTTGGCGCGCGACTTAAGGCTGAGAGAGAGCGCATGGGTTTCAGTCAGACCGACTTTGCTGCACTGGCTGGGGCGTCCAAGCATGCGCAGATCAACTGGGAGAAAGGGGCAGCCGCGCCGAATGCGATTGCTCTGGCTGCTTGGGCTGCTTATGGGCTGGATGTGCTTTATGTGGTAACAGGTCAGCGCTCACAAAACATGACCGGCGCTACCAGTTCGGGTACGGATGAACTTGGGCTGACTGAAATTGATGAAGTAATGATGCGCCGCATCGTGACTATGCTAGCGAAAACTGCCAAGGCTGCTGGCAAGCGTTGGCAGAGCGAGCAACTGATGCTAGCTGCGGTTGACGTTTACAAGTTTCTAGCTAAAGAAGACAGCGTTGACGACGACAAACTAGAACGAACTTTGAAGTTGGTAGTGAACAGGTAGCGCTCTGCGCATAAGGATTGGGAATGAAGGACGATGATCTGATGACGTTCGCCGGACAGTTGGCTAAGGAAATTGAAGCCTTACCCAAAGACGGAAAAGAGCATTCGCTCTCAATTACGGTTGGTGGCAACAACTCTGGCAACATCTCGCTAGGCGGCACGCAAATTGTGTTTAGCCCCCAAGAAAAGCAGCGTTCTTGGGCAGATTTGAGTGCTTCTGAATTGCGTTCTGAACTAGTGCACTGGAAAGCTCAGTGGTGGAGCGGATGGCGGGGGTACTGGTTGAACGCGCCCTGTATTCTTCTAATTGTTGGACTTGTATTTATGGCGATTGGTTTACTGAGCGGTTGGTTGTTCACCCTCTCTCAGACTAAGTTGCCATACGTGATGGCGCCCTTAATTATCCTGATGGCCATACTGACGACTTGGATGATGCGGGTCCGTCGGATTGAAGGGAGATTGATGCAGGATAGCCAGACCTACATCGACGCTATTGAAGCTGAGTTACGGCGTCGACGTTAAGGCTGTAGCAGCAGTCATGTCAGCACAAGCGAAAGGATGGGAACATGAACAAGTCGATTTTTAGAGGCTGTGTATTACTTGGCTTGGCTGGTGTTGTACTTGTTGGATGTGCAACCACCAAGCCGGTACAGCTAACAACAAGTTTTAACGCGGACGAAGCACGCAGGCTTACTCAGCCTGGCGTTAACATCATTTCTGGTAGTGCGCTAATTCGTCAAAACGGCGGCGGAGTCGTTACCTGTGCAGGCTTACCAATTCTGTTAATCCCTCACACAAGTTATGCGGTTGAACGTATTCGTGCGATTTATGGCAACACAGAGCGTGGCTACAACAACGTTTACCGGCAAGTAAAGTTCACACCTGACGAACCAGGGTATCTCCAGCACACACGACAAACTGTTTGTGACGCACAAGGTAAGTTCGTTTTCCCCAACGCGGCTGACGGGCGTTTTTACTTGATAGGAAACATCACCTGGCAGGTTGGAAACACAGCTCAGGGCGGCTCATTGATGCATGCTGTGACCGTTAATGGAGGAGAGAGTCGCGACGTTGTCTTAAGCCCATAAAACAGATTCATTAAAAAGGCACCTAACTCAGGTGCCTTTTTTCATTTTGGGAATGAGTCTTTCGATAACGGTTACATAGCCATGCTCCTGGTGTGTTTGTGATGATCTCGTCGGATTGATGACCAGCGAGATCAATCCTGCCACCTGATCTCTGATTCGTATTTTTGCCCCGTCAAAATTACTCCGCGTGCGCGTGAGGCGATGATTGCAGTGCCTGCTTAAACAGGCCTGACCATCAGCCGGCCAAGGATGGCCACCTCACACGCGGAGAGTTTCATGTCTAATTCCTGCACGCCTCGTTCCCGCCTGCCGCGTATGACGCTGTGGACGATCATCACTCTTTGTTTATTGCTGCTGCTGGCGTTTGTCCGCCCTGAGCAGTTGCAAGTGATTCTGTACAAATCCCTTTTGGTTACGCTCGCAGCGGTGATCGGCTACTGGATTGACCGTTCGTTGTTTCCCTATGTCCAAGATCGCCCGCACCAATGCATTGGTGGCATCCACATCGTGGGAGCCTGGTTGCGTCGAGCACTGATTGTGCTGGCGTGCGTCCTCGGCATGACGCTGGGGCTTTAGTCATGCGCACTGTCATTTTGTGCTTCCTGGAGTCGGTGGTCAGTAGCTCACTGGGCTGGCTGCTCTTGGGCTTGGCCCTGCTGGTTGTGAGCTGCCAACCGGCCTACGCCGACACTATCCCCCGTGAAGCTGAGCAATATCGTCGCACCTTGGTACGTGCTGCACATGCTGAATGGGGGCTTGATGCGCCTATTGCCACACTTGCAGCTCAAGTACATCAAGAGAGCGCCTGGCGGGCCAATGCTCGATCACCCGTTGGGGCTCAGGGGTTAGCGCAATTTATGCCCGGTACCAGTGCGTGGATGGCTGAGTTGTACCCCAAAACCCTGGGCGCCAACCAACCTTTCAATCCCGGCTGGGCGTTACGGGCCATGGTTGTATATGACCGTTGGCTGTATGCACGAAACCAGACCGCCGCCAGTGAGTGTGATCGCTGGGCGTTTGTCCTATCTGCCTATAACGGCGGATTGGGTTGGGTGATTCGCGACCGGAAACTGGCATCGGCAAAAGGCGCAGATCAGCTGGTCTGGTTTGATTCTGTCGAGCGGCACAATGCGGGCCGTTCGACTGGCAACTTCCGTGAAAACCGCCATTACCCGCGCGTGATTCTTCTGCGCTGGGAGCCGATGTATGTGGCTGCCGGTTGGGGCTCTGGCGTTTGCTCTGAGAGGTACTCCCTATGATCCGCTTACGCCTTAGTTGTTTGGCTTTGGGTTTGGCATCTGCACTCAGTGTTTCTGCCGCAACTCGTAACTGGCTAGCCCAACCTGAGCTGTATTGCTCCCCAATTCCGCGCCCTCGCCATGGGAAAACAGGTGTGCTTAAAGCTAAGCGCGCTGCGCGCAAGTACAAGCGCCGCCGGTGTCAGCAATGATCAATCGTATCGTGTTGTCGTTATGTGCCATCACGGGTCTAGGTGTTGTGTTGTTTGTTGTGTACCAACTCGGTGCGAGCAATGCCTACGACCTGGGGTATGCCGAGGGCACAAGTGCTGCGAAAGACAGTTGCCAAGCCGCCCAGTTGGGTGCGCTGCAGGCCGTGATCGACAGCACGGTGAGTCTCACAGTAGCGGCCAACACCGCTAGCCAAGAGCTAGGCAAGACCATCAGCGCTCGCAAACAGGCGGACGCCAATACAACAAAGGAGATCCGTGATGCGCTCGCATTTACTGCGCCTCAGCGCGCTGGCTGTGTGTTTGACGCTAGCGTCATGCAGCAGCTCGACACCGCGCGGCATCGAGCCGCCGAGGCCGCTGCCAGCGGAGTACGCAGCACAGTGCCCGCCGCCCGTTGAACAGGCCAGCAACAGCGCCGATGCAGCCGCTGTGGCTTTGAAAGAACTCTATGACCAGTACGGTCTGTGTGCCGGCCGGTTGGTTGACCTGGTGAATTACCTGCAGGAGCAGCGCTGATGGATTGGGACTTCGTGACCAGGGTTGGTCAGTTCATTTTCACGGTAGGGGTCGGCCTTTACACCGTAATGGCCTCGCGCCGTTCGGCATCTACCGCCGAAGCCCAGGCGCTGGATAAGCGCCTGAACAATCATCACACCCGTATCGTCACTGTTGAACAGCAGTTACTGCATCTGCCGGATGCCAAACAAATGTCCGAGTTAGCCGGTGATATGAAGGCTGTTAAGGCTGAGCTTGCGGGGGTAGCTCGTGAACTGGCCCCTTTGGCCAGAGCGCTGGATCGGATTAATGACTACCTGCTAAACGCGAGGCCCCAATGAGCACTCCCTTTTCTGATTTCCTGCGCCAGGACCAACGCCTGGTTATGTTGCGCATCCTCTCTGAGGTGCCGCAGTACCGCGCTAACTCATCCGTGATCGCCAGTCTGCTTGGTGAGTTCGGCCACCATCCGAGCCGCGACCAAGTGAAGACTGAACTGGTATGGCTTGGCGACCAGGGCCTTGTGAAGGTTGAGGATATTGGCTCTGTACTCGTGGTCACTTTGATTGAACGCGGTGCTGATGTAGCGGCTGGTCGCTCCTCGGTGCCGGGTGTCAGTAAGCCGAGGCCTTGAATATGGCACGCAAGAGCAGCATCGACAAAGCGCGTGATGAGGTTCGAGAAGTTATCCACCGTATGTTGAGGGATAACCGGCTGACGCTCGACGAGATGAAAGAGGTACTGGGAGAGCGCTTCCCTGAGGAAGTAACGCCAAGCCGCACGGCACTGCATCGTTACAGGCAGGGGTTTTCCGAGATCATGCGTAGCCATCGCGAGATTCAGGTTGCGAGTGAGGCGCTGGTCGCTGAGCTGGGCGAAAACTTCGACGACAAGAGCGGTGCGCTTCTGGCCCAAGCAGTGACAACCCTCGCCACACGGGCATCTCACGATGCATTGGCAGAGGATAAAACTGAAATTGGTGACGTGCTCGACCTTGCCCGTGCAGCCAAATATGCCCAAGAAACCCGAGCGCTGAGCCTGAAAGAACGCCAAGTGGTTGCCAAAGAGGCACGCGAACGGCTCATCAAAGAGCAGGAAGAGCGCCTGGAAGAAATGCGTGGCAGCGACGGTATGAGCGAGCAGCTTGAAGATCGCATTCGTCGCGTACTGATGGGGAAAGCCTGATGACACAGACAGAGGCCAAGCCACTCAAAGCGCTAAGTGCACCCCGTAAAATCGACCTCGCCGCCGAAATGGAACTGCATGGCGTAGTAGTGCCGCAAGACATGGAAGACGCTATCCCTGGTGGCGAAGCGGTGTTTCTGCCGTACCAGCAGCGTTGGTTCGATGACACCAGCCAGATCATGATTGCCGAGAAAAGTCGACGGACCGGACTGACTTGGGCCGAGGCCGGTCGCAACGTGATCAATGGCGCCAAGCCTCGCCGCCGTGGCGGCTGCAACACGTTCTATGTGGGCAGTAAGCAAGAGATGGCGCTTGAGTACATCGCCGCTTGCGCGCTGTTCGCCAAGGCGTTCAACGAGCTTGCTCAGGCCGATGTTTACGAGCAAACCTTCTGGGATGACGGCAAGAAGGAAGAGATCCTGGCCTACATGATCCGCTTCCCGAAAAGCGGTTTTAAGATCCAGGCACTTAGTTCTCGACCAAGTAACTTGCGCGGTCTGCAGGGCGACGTGGTGATCGACGAAGCGGCATTCCATGAATCCTTGGAAGAGCTGCTTAAGGCGGCTCTAGCACTCACCATGTGGGGCAATAAGGTTCGGTTGATAAGCACCCACAACAGCGTCGACAACGCTTTCAACAGTTACATCCAAGACGCTCGCGAGGGGCGCAAGGACTACAGCATTCACCGCATCACGCTTGACGAGGCGATTGCCCAAGGGCTGTACAAGCGCATCTGCTATGTCACCGGACAGGATTGGTCACCCGAGGCTGAGAAAGAGTGGCGCGATAAGCTCTATAAGAACGCTCCGAACATCGAAAGCGCCGATGAGGAATATGGCTGTGTGCCGAAGAAATCAGGCGGTGCTTATCTCTCGCGCGTGCTTATTGAACAGGCGATGGTGCTCGATCACTCAATCCGCATTTACCGCTACGAAGCCCCGGAAGGATTCGAGCAGTGGACGCCTGAGATGCGTGAGGCTGAAGTTAAGGCATGGTGCGAGGAGAACCTAGCCCCCGAACTGGCCCGACTTAACCCACGCAACCGCCATACCTTCGGCGAAGACTTTGCCCGCCGTGGCGACCTGACAGTGTTCACGCCACTGCAGATCAACCCGATGTTGCGCAAGCGTGTGCCCTTTGAAGTTGAGCTGCGCAACCTTACCTACGAAGCTCAGCGGCAGATCATGTTCTTTATCTGCGATCGCCTGCCGCGCCTTAGTGGTCTGGCGTTCGACGCCACAGGTAATGGCGGATATTTGGCCGAGCAAGCTGCTTTGCGTTACGGCGCGGGCTTGGTCGACCAGGTGCAACTGAACTTGGCCTGGTATGCGCTCTGGATGCCCAAACTCAAAGGCGAGCTTGAGGCTTTCAACCTGGAGATCGCCCGTCATCAAACGCGCCTCGATGACCTGCTGTCGATCAAGGTCGATAAGGGTGTGCCGGTAATCGACAAAGGCCGCACCAAGGATCTGCAATCACAAGACAGCAAGGCCAAGCGCCACGGCGACAGTGCTGTGTCACTGGTGATGGCCGTGCGCGCTTCATTCATGGAGGGCGGTGCCATTGAGTTTACCGCCGTGCCGCGTCACAGCCGGGGCTTCGATAACACAGACCCTGACGACAACGACATCGAATTACCGGAGCCTTCCGCATGGTGACTACATCCCGCATTCTTGGGCCAGATGGCCAGCCGATTCAGATGGCTGAGATTCGGGCGGCGCAGACCGCACACCTGACCAGCCTGCACCACGAGGTGGGCAACCACCCCTCGCGTGGCCTGACGCCGAGCAAGCTGGCGCAGATCCTCGACGCCGCGGAGCATGGTGATGTGGTGGCGCAGTACGAGCTGTTTGAAGACATTGAGGAGAAAGATGGGCACGTCTTTGCCGAGATGGACAAGCGCCGCCGCGCGGTGTCTCAACTCGATTGGCAGATCGTTCCACCGGATAAACCCACCGCCAAAGAGAAGGCTGCGACCGCTGCGCTGCAGGCGATGTTGGCGGGGCTTGATGATTTTGAGCTGATGCTGTTCGACGTCACCGATGCCATCGGCAAAGGTTTTGCGTGTCTGGAGTTTGATGGCTGGCACCGGGTAGATGGTGACTGGCTGCCCAGGGCCATCGATTATCGCCCGCAAACCTGGTTCCAACTGGTGCGCGGCACCCGCCAGGAGATCCGTCTGCGTGGTGCCAGTGGCGGTGAGGCCCTGCAGCCGTTCGGCTGGATCACCCACATTCACAAAGCCAAAAGCGGCTATCTGGAACGCTCTGCGCTGTTCCGCGTGCTGGTGTGGCCATACCTGTTCAAGAACTACAGCGTGGGCGATCTAGCTGAGTTCCTAGAGATCTACGGTATCCCGATGCGCGTGGGCAAATACCCAGGCGGCGCCACTGAGAAAGAGAAACTCACTCTGCTGCGTGCCTTGGCCCAGCTCGGCCACAGCGCCGCTGGCATCATCCCTATCGGCATGGAGATGGAATTTCTCAACGCAGCCGAGGGCGACCCGGCCGCGTTCAAACTGATGATCGACTGGTGCGAACGCACTCAGAGCAAGGCGATTTTGGGCGGCACGCTCACCAGCGGTACCGGCGACGGCACCAACACCAACGCCCTGGGTAACGTACACAACGAAGTACGTCTTGACCTTCGGGACTCAGATGCCAAACAGTTGGCCGCGACCATCAGCCGTGACCTGATCTATCCAATCGCGGTGCTCAATGGCCTAGCCGATAGCTGGAAGCGCTGCCCAAGGCTAGTGTTCCAAACTCAAGAGCCCGAGGATCTGAAAGCCTATGCCGCTTCACTTCCGGGGCTGGTCAAGATGGGTTTCAAGATCCCGCGCCAGTGGGCTCAAGAGAAGGTGGCCATCCCCGAACCTGCCGAGGGTGAGGAGATCCTGCAGACTGCTGCACCCGTCGCGCGGCCAGTCCCCGACGAACCACCTGCAGGCCGTGCGGTGGCCACTGCACAACAAGCAGCCCGCACTGCAGCTGATCGCCTGGACGATGATCTGCAGCCACTCACAGACCAGTGGATCAGCCGTATACGCCAACTGGTCGAGCAATCCGAAAGTCTGGAGCAGATACGCGATGGCCTGGCCGAGCTGCTGCCGGATATGAGCATCGAACAGTACGCCGAGGCCATGGCACAGGCGCTGGCTGCTGCTGCCCTGCAGGGCCGTTACGAGATCATGCAGGAGGCCGCTGGTGGCCGTTAGTGCGACCTCGTTGCCGTTCCGTGAGCAGAACGAGTTTCTGCGGCGCAAACTCAATCTGCCCACCAATGGTTGGACTGATGTATACGGTCGTGAGCATGACTTTGCGTTTGTGGTGGCCGGTGCGAATCGTGACGACCTGGTGGCTGATTTTCATCAAGCTGTGCAGCGGGCCATCGAGGGCGGTACCACCCTAGAGCAGTTTCGCAAGGACTTCGACCGCATCGTCGCCAAGCACGGCTGGAGCTACAACGGAGGCCGCAACTGGCGCTCGCGGGTTATCTACGAAACCAACATGCGCAGTAGCTACATGGCAGGTCGTTATGAGCAGCTGATGGCAGTGCGCGAGGAGCGTCCCTATTGGCAGTACTTGCACAGTGACGCTGTTGAGCACCCGCGCCCGGAGCACGAAGCCTGGAACGGCATGGTGCTGCGCTGGGATGATCCATGGTGGCAGCACCATTTCCCGATTAACGCCTGGGGCTGCCAGTGTAGCGTGCGGGCACTGAGCTATGACGATCTGGTGCGCATGGGTAAAACCGGCCCAGACACCGCCCCGGCGATCGTTTGGGAGCAGCGCACAATCGGCCAGCGTAGCCAGCAGGGGCCGCGCACGGTTCAGGTTCCACAGGGTATTGATCCAGGCTTCGAGTATGTTCCTGGCCGCTCGCGCTTGGAAAGCCAGGTGCCGGTACCGCGAGCAGGTGAAGAGCTGATCGCTTCAGCCACGCCAGGGCTGCCCAACCGACTGGCTCCTGACTCACTGCCGGAGCCCAAGGCGATCGATCCTGCTAGCTTGCCACCTGCAGGTATGAGCGATGCCGAGTATGCCCGCCGGGCACTCGATGCGTTCGGCGCCCAACTCGATGCGGCTGAGCTAGTCACTGACGTGCTTGGCGAACGCATCACAGTCGGCCCCACAATGTTTGCTCAACCGTCTGGCCCGCTGGTGTTGCAGGACAAAGGCGAGATGCTGCCGTTACTGGCTGAAACGCTATTACAGCCTGATGAGGTATGGACGCGCCTGGAGTACTCCAACCAGTTGCAGAAATCGCAGGTGCTGCGCCGTTACTTGGGCCGCTTCAACCTGGGTGAGCAGTTGACTCAGTTGGTGGTAGTTGAGCTGGCTGGTAATGCCTGGAGCTGGGCTATCGAGGCTGATAGTCCAACCATCACCCAACTGTTGCGCCAGGGCGTGCGCTTATATCGGCGTGAGGACTGAGCATGGCCGGCGCCACTCTAGAGTTTGACGCCACAGGGGCGCTGGCCATCATCAACGAGGCCGCAGCTGCTGTTGCTGATCCCAAGCCGATGCTGCGCAATATCGGTGAGTACTTGTTGATTGCCCACGATCGACGCTTTGCCAGTCAAAGCTCGCCAGATGGCACACCCTGGCAGGCACTCTCGCCGGCATACCTCAAACGCAAGAAGAAAAACCGCGACAAGATCCTCACGCTCGATGGCTTTCTGAAAAATACATTGCGCTACCAGGTAGGCGATAACGACCTGGTGTTTGGTACTAACCGTATCTACGGCGCAATACAGCACTTTGGCGGCAGCATCGACATTGCTGCGCGCAGCCAGCAGGCCTATTTTCGTCAGGACAGAAAGACAGGCGATGTAGGCAACCTGTTTGTCAGCAAGCGCAAAAGCAATTTTTCGCAGTGGGTTACTCTGGGTGCGTACACCATTCAGATTCCTTCACGCCCTTGGCTGGGTACCAGTGAGGATGACAACTACGCCATCGCTGGCATCGCCATGCGCTACTTGATGCCCAATTCTGCCGAAAGTTGAAAGCAGCCCTGTGAGGCGTTTTAAGGGCCATAGGCGCGGCCCTTATATCTATGTAACCCAGTTCGACGTGCTGATGGCGTTTATAAACACGCCAAGTGGCCATTGTTGCAAACCCTGCAGACGATATTTGCAGCTGAGCGCCTAAACCCATCCCGGATTATTTTTGCCTCGGCAAAATTACTCTCGCGCGCGCATTCGCCATCCTCGGCGACATGAACAGAAAACGTCTCCCTCTCGCCGTTGCACTCGCCGCCTGCAGTTTCTCGCTGGGCGCGGTGGCGGACGACAACACCATCTGGCTGCAGGTGACCCCTGCGGGCAACTTCACTCCGTCCGATGGTCGCGAGATTAACGTCGCCTCCTGGTACATCGACAGCGCAGTCGCTGAGAAGGTGATTGCCAGGTTCAGCGCCCGCCGAAACAAGCGCGTTCTGGACTACGAGCATCAGACCCTTCTCAAAGAAAAGAACGGTCAGCCTGCACCCGCTGCTGGTTGGATTCAGGAGTTGGCTTGGCGTGAAGGCCAAGGCCTGTTTGCAAAAGCAAAGCTCACTGCGCGTGCAGCTGAGTACATCGCCAACGAGGAATATCTCTATTTCTCCCCAGTCTTCCTCTATCACCCCACGACCGGCGAAGTGCTGGACGTGCAGATGGGGGCGCTCACCAACGACCCAGCAATCGACAACATGGAGGAACTCAGCCTCCGTGCAGCCGCTTCGTTCGGGCTTGAAATTGAAACCGAAGAGGAAATCCCCGTGAACCCATTGCTGCTGGCGATGATCGCCGCCCTCGGCCTTGCCGAGAACACCACTGAAGAGCAGGCAGTCGCTGCGCTTTCTGCTCATACCGCCAACCTACGCAAAGCCCTCGGCCTGGATGACAAGGCCAATGGCGAAGCAATGGTGGCAGCTTGCACCGGCCTCAAGGCCAAGGCGGCTGTCAGCGTTGACCCTTCTAAGTTTGTACCGGTATCTGCTGTCGCCGGTTTGCAGGCTGATCTCGCCGCACTGACCGCTCGCTTGGGCGAACGCGACGAGGAAGACCTTGATATTCAGGTCAAGGCCGCTCTTGGGGACGGACGTTTGCACAAGAGCATGGAGAAATGGGCACGCGAACTGGGTAAAGAAAATCGTGCCTCCCTGACTGCTTACCTGAATGAGTCGGCACCCATCGCGGCGCTGACCCGTAGCCAAACCGAAGGTAAACCACCGGTTGCCGATGAAAAAACCGGGCTCACCCAAGCTGAGCAAGCAATGTGCTCGCACATGGGCCTGACCGCTGAACAGTTCAAGGCCGCTAAAGCCGAGGAGCAATAAGCCATGACTGCGCTTACAAAAGACCGAAACACCGTGCGCCGTGATGGCGTGCAGCACTCAGACCCGGTGGATGGCGCAACACGTATTTATGCCGGTTCTTTGGTGTGTCTGAATGCTTCCGGCAATGCTGTGCCGGGCGCGCTCTCTGACGCGCTTAAAGCTCGTGGCGTGGCGCAAGAGCAAGTAGACAACCGCGACGGAGTGGCTGGCGATCTGCGTATCGAAACCCGCCGTGGCGTGTTCCCGTTTGCCAACAGCACCACCACTGACGAAATCACCCGTGCCGATATCGGTGCTGATGCCTACATCGTCGACGACCAGACGGTTGCCAAAACCTCTGCCACCAGCACCCGATCGGTTGCCGGCATCATCCGCGATGTGGATGAAGCTGGCGTCTGGGTCGAAATCTAAGGAGCAAGACTCAGATGATCATTAACCGCGCAAACTTGAATATGCTGTTCACGGGCTACAAAGCCTCTTTCCAGAACGCATTCGCTGGCATTAAGCCGGACTTCATGCCTTTTACTATGGAAGTGCCTTCGGTCAACTCAGTCGAGCAATATGCCTGGCTGGGCAACAGCACTGTATTTCGCGAGTGGCTAGGCGATCGAGTCATCCAGAATCTGGCTCTGCACGACTACAGCATCAAGAACAAATCGTTCGAGAACACTGTTGGCGTCAGTCGCGAGAGCATCGAAGATGACAGCTACGGTGTGTTCACTCCGTTGATGGGCCAATTAGGCCAGGACTCAGCCAACCACCCATCCACGCTGATCTATGACCTGATTTCCGCTGGTTTTTCCAGTAAGTGCTACGACGGCCAGTATTTCTTCGACACCGATCACCCGGTGACGAACAAAAACGGCAATGAAGTGAGCATGAGCAACTTCCAGGGCGGTACAGGTACCCCTTGGTACCTGCTGGATACCAGTCGCGTAATGAAGCCGGTGATCCTGCAGAAGCGCAAAAACTACAACTTCGTCTCAATGGATAAAGAGACGGACGACAACGTGTTCATGCGTAAAGAGTACGTCTACGGAGTAGATGCACGTTTGAATGCGGGTTACGGCCTTTGGCAGCTTGCCCACAGCTCGAAGGAAACGCTTGATGCGGCGGCCTTCAATGATGCGTTTGCCTCTATGCAATCCATGGTTGGCGATCGCGGCAAAAAGTTAGGCATCCAGCCCAAACTTCTGGTTGTTCCGGCTAGCTTGCGCGATGTAGCGCTTGAGATCGTCAAGGCCGAACGTGGCGCCAACGGTGCTACCAACATCAACCGCAACGCTGTGGACGTGCTCGTCACGCCGTGGCTGTAAGGGGGTGATGTATGCCACGTAAAACACCGAATAAGGGCGCTCAAGCGCCCGCAACTAAAGCAGATAAGGCAGCCACTGCGGCTGCCTCTGCTACCGCCGAACAGCTGGACACCCAGCCGGCGGGTTCTACAGATAGCGCGGCTTCGCCAGCCGCTGATTCCATACAAACCGTGAGCGGAGCGTCAACTGGTCAGGAGACCGGTGATAAGGGGCAGGATGCCCCGACTGTTCTCATTGTTGGCGATCTGGGTGCTGGGCAGTACATCGAGGCCATCATTGATGGCGATGTGAATGTGTTGCCGCTCGCCGAACTTAACGAGCCGTTGTTGCGCGAGGTCGGTAAGTTCGTCGAGATCGAGCAGTACGATGTGTTGCCCCCAGAGCAACTGATTTTGCAGATCGAGCAGAAGGTTGGTATCGAACCGCTGCCGTACCCATCTGGTGTGTCAGATGGTGATGATCCGCTGGCGGCTGCGCTGAATGAACTGAGCGTCGATAAAACCGCCAATACGTCCGTCATCGACGCAGCTGCTTCTGCCGCGCTCACCGATGGTGAAGGTGCAGACAACGCTCTTGACGACGACGGCGATATCGAAGGCCTTTGGATTACCGCGACTTCCGAGCAGGGTTTTCGTCGTTGCGGTTTTCGCTTTACCCGTGAGGGCTTTGCCATTGCACTGTCTGCCCTGACCAAGGCGCAGATCGAGCAGCTGGAGGGCGAGCCCAATCTCAAGGTTGAGCGTGGCATCTTCAGCGGCCGAGCCGGAGCGCAATAACCATGCAATACATCACCGCCGACGACCTGGCCGAACGCCCTGGTGCACGTGAGCTGGCCCAAGTGGCCACGCCTGATAACGCACGCCAGATCGCTACTGACCTCATGGAGGCCACCCTGCGCGGTGGCGACCGCAGTGCTTGGCCAGTTGACCAGGTCGTCGTGGCGGATGATGCCTTGCAACGTATTCAAGATGCAGTCACCGAGGCAGAAAGTCTTATTGATGGTTATCTCGCACGGCGCAGTTATCCGCTACCACTGAGCCCTGTACCCAAGCTTGTCACCGGCTGGGTCCGCGATATCGCCCGTTACCTGCTGCACAAGGATCGCGGCGGTAAAGAGGATTCCGACCCAATCGTGCGCAACTACAAAGATGCGATGAAGTTCCTGGGGCTGATCGCCAAAGGTGAGTTCAGCCTGGGTGCCGAAGACCCTGTGACCAACAACCCGGATCAGTTGGATGTGCGGTTTGAATCCGCACCGAGTGTGTTTGATCGCACAAGCCGGAGACACTTCTGATGAGTTATGCGCCGCTGGATACCTCACTGATTGAGCAACGCCTGCGTGACCTAGTGCCGGCGTTCGAAGAGGTTAACGGTGCCGCCGCTTACCACACTCTCAAGGGTCTGCAGGACTTTCGCACTGGCACTTGTTATGTGGTGCTGGCAGCTGAGAGCAACCCTGCCGCCGACGGTGGACAACCGCGCCGCAAGGCAGCTGCCTCTGCCGTGTTTGGTGTGGTGATTTGCACTCGTAACTACCGCGACCCGCATGCCGAGGCGGCAAAAGATGATGCCATTATTTTCGCTGGCAAGGCACGTGAGGCCTTGATCGGCTGGACACCAGGCAACTGGTCAAATTGCACCTGGCTCAAAGGTCAAGTGCTCGACAGTGATCAAGATCGCGTGCTCTGGATCGACGTTTACCACACCACCCATGTACTAGGGGGCAACCCGTGAACAAGCAAACCGATATCGCCGTTAAACCTGCTGCCAAAGCCGAGACATTTAAGGAAAAGCTGCTCAAGGCGCACACCCATCGTGGCGAGAAATTGCCAGCGGGTAAGACCATTGAAGTGACCGCACCCGAACGCGACTTTCTGCGCGGCAAAGGTGTGATCGCAACCCCAACCACAACGGATGCTGCCGCTCTGGCCGCTGAATAACGAGGTGCACCATGTCTGAGAAATATTACTTCGGCCAAGGCAAATTGTGGATCGCCGAGATCCTCGCCGGCGGCGCGCTTGGCCCTTGGGTTTGGCTGGGCGATGTTTCTGAATTGTCCGGTCAGGGCAGTGAAACGCCTGTACAACACCGAGAATCCTTCAGCGGCACCAATGCCTTGGTGCGGGAGTTCTCCCGCGAACTTGGCATGGCCTGGAGCGCAACTTTGCACCAGCTTGATGTCGACAACGTCGGTCGTTTCACCCGCTCGAAAATGAGCGAGACCATCGGCGGTACCGTAACCGGTGAAGAGCTACCCAACCCGGTGGCGGACGGTGACCTTATTGCACTCGATAACATGAACGTCAGCGACCTGGTGCTCACTGACAGCCTGACGCCAACACCTGCAACTTTGGAGCTTGGCGTCCACTATGATTACGATGTGTTTGGTGATATCGAAATTCTGACCCTGCCGACCTCTCCAGCACCGACAGAACCTCTGTTAGCTGCGTATTCTCATGGGGCCACCAAGCAGGCTGCCTTGTTAGCCGGTAGCCGCAAGAACTATGCGCTGAAATACAAGGGCATCAACTTGGCCGAAAACGAAGCGCCAATTCTTGTTGAGCTGTACAAGGTCAGCGCAGGCCTGTTGCAGCAGTTGGCTTTGATCACCAGTGGTAACCAGTTGGCCGGTTCGCCAGTTACATTCACCACATTATTGGACACCAGCAAGCCAGCCAGTGGTGACCTCGGCCAGTTTGGTCGCTTTGTTGAGCTTGCCTGACCATGGCCAGGCGTAAGAGAGGTGTAATCAAGGCATCTGAGCCAGCAGCAGTTGAAGGTGCTGATGATCTGCAGGTGCTGCACCCCAACCTGGCGGCCGACCTTAATGGCCGCCAGGTAATGGTGCGCGAATACGGGTTTGTTGAAGGCTTGCAGCTGCAAGCCGAACTGCAGCCATTTCTCAATGGGTTATATGAGCTTGCGCAGGCCGGTACAACTCCATCACTTGATGAGATTTTGGTGCTGATTGGTCGCCACACTGACATTGTGATGGGCGCGATGGCCATCTCTGCCGACGTGACCGTCGATGAACTCAAAGGCCTGAAAAGCCAGATTGAAGGCCGCACACTGTTGATGAAGTGGTGGACCGCTAACGGCCCTTTTTTCTGGCGCTGCGTCCACGACCGGATACTGGGCGAGCGCGAGCTGGCCAAACGTCGCGGTGGGCAGATATCTACGCCCAGCTCATCCGCGCCGGCTACGGAGACGTCGAATCCATCGGGCGAATGACGCAGCGCCAAATACTGTTGTTGTTCGAGGCTGAGTTAAGGGCACGCCGCCAGGAGCGTGCCGAGGCGTTGATTGATACCAACAATGCCTTCGCTGGCGGCGAAACTGCCAATAAACATCTCAAAGACCTGACCTCATAACCGCCTTCGGGCGGTTTATTTTTGCCTCGTCAAAATTACTTGGCATCACGCGCGCGCGAACATGACGGCATCCCTACCAGCCTGATGCCAGCCAATGAACAATCGTGGTGATATCGAATTTGCGCTACGCCTACGTACTGACCTTGAGCAAGGTCAACGTGAGCTTGAGGGCCTGGCTCAGTCCGTTGGAGAAATTGGTGATGCCGCCACGGCCTCAAGTTCACAGCTTAACCAGGTAGGCGAAACCGCCGCACAACAGGCTGCGCGTATTCGTTTGATGGTGGATGCCAGCCTGCAGCAGCAAGCCGCAGCTCAAGGCGTTACCGATAGTTTGCAGCGCTCGACCGCTGCAACCCAAGAAGCCAATAGCAGTTGGCAAGAAAATGCTGCTGCACAAACTCAGGCAATGAATGCCTATATCGCCAGCGAGCGCGCTGCCGAAAAAAAAGCAGCAGCGGATCTCAATGCCGCTGCTGCAGCAAAAAAAGCTGCCGGGTCAGTTGAACAAGAAGCCCAGGAGCTGCAGCAACTGCTGGGGAAAATCGATCCAGTTATTCGAAAGCTCGACGAACTGGACAACATGGAGCAAAAGCTGCGCAGTGCTCGCTCCAGTGGGCGGATCGATTTAGACACCTACACCGAGTTCAATAACAAGCTTCAGGAACAACGCAAACGCCTGGGCGGAACCTCAGACGCGATGCACAGCGGTGCTATCAGCGCTGGCCAGTACGAGCAGGCGATGCGCCAACTGCCGGCGCAGATCACTGACATTACTACTAGCTTGGCAAGCGGTATGCCGGTTTGGCTGGTGGCCACTCAGCAAGGTGGACAGATCATTGATTCGTTCGGTGGGTGGGCTGAAGCCGGTCGTGCGTTAATCAGTTCTATCAACCCCCTTACGTTGGCTATCGCCAGTATCACAGCTGTAGTGGGCGGTACTGCGCTAGCGTTTGTTCAGGGTGCTGCAGAAAATTACGAGTTTGAAAAAGCCATTTCTCTGACGGGAAACTCAGCTGGCGTGACTGCTGACAGCTTGGCGGAAATGGCCAAGCAGATCGATGGTATGTCAGGTACGCAGCGCCAGGCAGCTGCAGCACTGGCGGAAGTCACGGCAGCGGGTAAGTTTACAGCCGATCAGATCCTTTTGATCGGCACCACTGCGGTGGTGATGGAGAACAGCGTCGGCCAAGCAGTGAGTGCCACTGTCGAGGAGTTCAAACGCCTGGCTGACGAGCCTGCTCAAGCATCGGCAGCGCTAAATGAGCAATACAACTATCTGACCGTGGCGGTGTATGAGCAGATCGTCGCGCTTGAAGCACAGGGTGACTCAGCCGGCGCGACGCAATTGGCTATGGAGTCGCTTGCCAATGCAATGCAAGGGCGCGCCGCAGATATCGCAGGTCACCTAGGACTGATCGAGTCCGCTTGGGAAGGTATCAAGAATGTTGCGGGTGAGGCATGGGATGCCATGCTCGATGTCGGTCGTAAGGAAACACTTGAAGACCAGCTCGCGAGTGTTCAACGGCAACGCGAATCGGCCATGTACGGTGTGCGCGGTGACCGGGTTAATCCATCCATAGACCCTGCACAAGAAGCGCGCTTTGCAGCTGAAGAGAAAGATATTCGGCGGAAAATAGCGCTGGAGGCCGAGCAGGCTAAACAGACAGCGGACTCGGCGGCCAAAGAGCGTGAAGGTATTGCCGCATCACGCGAGCGCGCTAAAGCGGCCGATGCGTTTGTTAAAAGCACTGAGGGTCAGTTGCAGAGTCTGCTTAAGCTCACCAATGTGCAACGCGCTCAGCAGCTCATTCAGGAGCAAGGCATTGCTGCTACCAGCGAGCAGGCTGAACGCATACTCTCGGTGGCAGAAGCAGCAGACCAGCAAAAAGCAGCGAATGATGCCGAAGCCGAAGCCAAGCGCAAAGCAACTGCGGAGCAACGCAAGGCCACCCAAGCCCAAAAAGAAGCTGAACGTGCCAGTGCGGCGGCATTGCGCACCGCCGAGCAAGCCTCCCGTCAGCAACTGAACTATGTACAGGCTCTGGAAGATCAAGCCAGAAAACTTGGAATGACCGCAGCTGAAGTGCGTCAGTACGAACTGGCTGAGCGCGGTTTGGCTGGAGCGATGCAGGCGCGTGCTCAGGCGGCTCTGGTATTAATTGATGCAGCAGAGCGTCAACGTGAAGTTGATGCAGACAGCCAGCAGTTAAGCAGCATGCGTGCCGACCTGCTGGAGGCCCAGGGCGATCAATCCGGTGCTGCGGCTATTCAGATTGAGCAGCGTTATAGCAAGTTGATGGATCGGTTGCAGGCCCGAGGTGATCAGGCGGGCATTGATCTGGTCAACAGCTTGATCAACGTGGAACAGGCGCAGGCCCAGTTGGACCAACTCAACCAGGGCCTCGAACAAATTTTTGCCGAGCAGTCTCGCCGTGAACAGACGATCAATACCCAGCAGGATGCTGGACTGATCAGTGAACTGGGTGCGCGTCAGCAGATACTCGACCTGAACAAGTCAACCGCTGCCGAGGTTGAAAAACTGTTGCCGAAAATGCGCGAGCTGGCGGCTGTCACAGGTGATCCAGCGGCGATCGAGCGCATCAAGGATCTCGAAGTACGCCTGGGCAACCTTAAAACAGTCGCGAATGAGTTCAGTAATGCACTGAAGGCAGGCTTCGAGAACGGAATCCAGGGAGCGCTCAAAGGTCTTGCCGACGGCACAATGAACCTGCAGGAGGCGGCTACCTCGTTCCTCACCAGCATTGGCAGTGCGCTTGCTGACCTCGCATCTCAGCAACTTGCCAAGATGGCCACAGATAGTTTGTCTGGCCTATTTACGTCTGGTGCTGAGGTAGCAACTGACGCGGTCGCGGATACAGCATCTGCAACCGCCACAGCTGCAGCTATCACATCAGCGTCAACGGTTGGTGCTACTGCAATGGGTTCAGGGATTACTGCTGCCGGTGCCTCAGCAGCAGGAGTCATGGCCGCAAGTATCACGGCGGCGGGTGCATCTGCCGCCACTGCCATGGCGGCGGCTATAGCTTCATCAGGTGCTGCCAGCTCAGCCTCATCGGCATTGACGACTGCTGCATCGGTTGCAGTAGCTGCAGCAACTGGTGGACATATCACCGGTCCTGGTACGGGCACGTCCGACTCGATTCGCGCAGCACTCTCAAATAATGAGTTTGTCACCCGCGCAGCTGTGGTCACCCAGCCCGGAATGCTACCCGTCCTGCACGATATTAACGCGCGCGGCATGGTGGCTTTAGACGACTGGGCTGGTCGCGTTCGCCATAGCACCGGCGGTCTGGCTGGTGTGCCAGCACCGTCATTACCCGCCCCAACCATGAGTGGCAGCAAATTGGCAGACCCAGCCAAGTCAGGCGCCACCCTTAAAAACGACGTGAACCTCTACCTGATGCAAAACCCTGACGAGATTGCCTCGATGGCATGGGGCAAGTCAGGGAAAAACCACTTCTACATCGAGATGGAACAGAACGCCGCCACTGTGCGGCAGATATTGGGAATCAACTGATGCCTCATAAAATCGGCTTCGTCGACAACAGCAACGGCCAACTGGCCCACTACAACATGCTCGCGCAACTGCGGCACTTCTGCGGAGGTTTTGGTGACCTTGGCAGTATTACTCGGTCCGGTACCGGCAATGGCACGATCTCGGGTGTTGAGGCTTCGCCCAGCGCCGTTACCGAGACCTGGACCATCACCTGCACGATCGACGCCGTAGACGGAGGCACATTCTCGGTCGTCGGTTCGGTATCCGGGGCCCAAGCCGATGCGGTGGTGGGTACCCCATACGAAAACGGCCTGATCAAATTCCTGATCAGCGACGGCAGTACCGATTTCACTGTTGGCGCCACGATCAGCATACCTGTCACTCAGGGTGCAGCCAGTGCTGCAGGGGCAGTCTGGGAAGTACTGCGCTATGACACTGTTTCAGATAATCGCCAACTAATTCTCAAGGGTGCTGGCTACACCGGAGAGGAAGAGATCTTTGTAGGGTTTCGCACCTACCAAAGCGAACCGGCCGACTACTACAACCTGTTGGCTGGCGTATTTACAGGTTACGTACCTGGTAACAGTTTTGATTCCCAGCCTGGCGCTCGCCTGAGCGGCGTGCCTGCACACAACAACCGTATCGACTACTGGTTGACGCTCAACCCACAGCGCATCGCCATGGCCATGAAGGTGGGCACGCCGGTGTATGAGAGTTGCTATGTGGGCAAGTGTTTACCCTATGCCAGACCAAGCCAATACCCGTATCCGGTCGTGTGTAGCGGAATGTTGACTGGTGCCGCAGCGACACGATTCAGCGATACCAGTGAAAACCACACCATCGGCTATAAGGGCAACTCTGCACGACTAGGGCTGCGTTCAAATGACGGTTGGCTTGATGCCTATTGCTACCCATGGGGAAACTCCCGAATAGCTGGCTCGACTCAACTTCGAGATACCGGTGGCGTGTATCACCTTCTGCCGATCGAACTGCACGACAACACCGCAAATCTTTGGGGGGCGCTGGATGGAATCAGCTACATCACTGGATTCAACAATGCTGTGGAAAACACACTCACGATCGATGAAATAGATTACGTCGTGATCCAAGACGTGGCACGCAATGGTTTCACTGACTACTACGCACTAAGGATGGACGCCTAATGGCTTATTACAGTGGTTCGGCGAATGATATTTCTGAGGTGCGCGCGGCGCTGGTGGCTGCATGTGTTGCAGAGGGCTGGGGTTGGGATAGCGGCACGGAGATGTTGAGTAAGGGTGTAATGTTTTTGAGGCTGCAGATGGTCAGCGGGTATTTGACGCTGCTAGGACGGACAAGTGCTACAGGTGGAGATGCGCCCAGCGTAGTGCGCATGGGCCAGATAGGGGCGACTGCGATTACATGGCCAGTTGCATATAGTGTTTTCGTATTTGACGATGAGGTTTATTGCGTCATCAGATACAACGTTGACTATCATCTTTGGTGTGCATTCGGGCGTTCGACTGTGAGCGGCTTACCTGGAACTGGTATGTGGGTGGCCGCTTCGTGCCCTGCCGCAACAAGCACTAACCCACAAATTAACAAAAATTCTGGCCCTGTATCCTCATCGATATATATTTGCCCTGCATTATTTTGGCGGACATTAGCTGCTGCCAATTCCAACGAGTACTGGGTGCATTCTGATCTGGATGCACAGGGTTGGTGGAATGCTCAGACTGTATCAGGCAACTCAGTTGGTATAAGCCCATCCGTGCCACTAATCGGCATTCTGCCAAATAACTGGAATAGTGAATCAGTACTGTTACCTATTCGCAGTTATAAATTCAGGCCCTCATCAAAGATCACCCTGACAGTCGACTTACTCAATGCGCGGTACACACGGGTTGATAACTATTCGCCGGGTGAGATCATCCAAATTGGCGGCGAAAGATGGATGATCCTGCCGTTTTACAGGAAGAACTCTGCTGAGCGAGATGGGTACTCCGCGACGGGGGGTACCCACACAGGCACGTTTGGTTGGGCCATCCGCTACGAAGGTCCATAACAGTGGCCGTTCTCAGTGCTCAGCATGTTCAGAGTATCCTTGGCGGCCAGCTTGACAATGCCAACTTAACCGGCGATCACTGGCATTTCGCATGGGTCAATCAGTTCACTCCGTCTCCATATATTTCGGATGCACAGCTGATTGGTCAGGGTCTACTGATAGCCGCTTGGCCTGTAGAAGCCAATGGCCGAGAAATCGACGCGCAGCGCCTCAGCGCCTATGTCGATGACTATTACTACCGTATCCATATTAATCCGGCACAGCTCGACCTGGGGAATGTCGTGTCAGCACAGACCACCCCGGTGTTCCTATGGAACGCTTGGCTGGAGCCGCGAACGCTGAACAACATTGCAGGACTCGATGAAGGGGTGCTGGTCACTGGTCAGCCTGACCCACCAATGCTTTTTCCTGCACTGAAAGAGCTGGAGTGGCAATTAACTGTCACCCCCGATGGTCAGCCCGTATTGGACACAGTTGTTGAGTGGCAATTCGATAACGGTCGCAATGCCGGCATTCGCGTTACGGCCAATCGCATCATCGGCTGGGCATTCGTCCCCGACTGGGGGGACGGGATTATTGAGCGACTGTCAGCCTCAACTGACATCTTGCAGAGCGAGTCAGCAGTAAGTCAGCGCAGACAGCTGCGTCTGGCTCCTCGTCGCGAGTTCAGTGGGCAAATGTACGCCGAGGGGCGTGAGCGGCAGTTACTCGACCTTTCGCTGTTTGGTTGGAGCAATCGTATTTGGTCGATGCCAGTTTTCCCTGACGTCCAATTGCTACAGGTCGGTATTGGTGCCGATGTTGACTTTGTCCCATGCAGTACTCAATGGCTGGATTTCCGTGCCGGTGGCTTGGCCATGTTGCGCGGTGAAGATGCGTTTACTAGCGAAACAGTTGAGATTCTCGAAGTACTCAGTGGTGGCCTCCAGCTCAAACGCAATACCCAGCTGGCTTGGCCAGCAGGATCTCGCCTGTATCCGGCGCGCGCCGCGCAACTGCTTGAGGAACCGTCGCTATCGAAGCTCACCGATCGCCTGATCGAAGCTGAGGTGAGGTTTCTGATCGTAGAAGCATGTGATTGGCCGGAATGGTTACCCAACACTTTATATAGAGGACGCCCGGTATGGGACCGCAGCCCGGATGAGAGCGAGAACATCACTCACACCACTCAACGCTTGCGTCAAACCCTAGACAGTGGCTTTGCTCAACCACTGATTACCGACACCGCGAAACGCGCTTTACAAGTACTTGGCCAGCGTCACTTAGACCTTGGCCGCGAGGCACGTGCAATGGTTCGTTCGTTCATTTATGGCATGCGCGGCAGGCAAAAAGTTGTGTGGGTGCCGAGCCACATGGACGACCTGACTTTAGTTGCCACGATTTCGGCGGTGGCCACCACATTGGATATCGCCTACATCGGGTACACGCGATTCAGTGCAGGTGAACCTGGTCGTCGTGATATCCGTATCGAGTTGGCTGACGGCTCGACATTTATGCGGCGTTTGATCGGTTCTATTGAGTTGAGCACCCAAATAGAACGTGTGGCAATGGATAGTCCATTGGACGTCGAAGTGCATCCAAATCAGGTTGTACGGATCAGTTGGATGAACTTAATGCGCTTCGAGAATGATGTTCAGGAAATTGAGCACATGACCGACAGCCAAGGTGTTGCCGCCTGGGCAACGGTGTTTCGTGAGGAGCGTGACGATGAGTTTTGACAGCCGCGAGCAGTCGTTAGACGCCGGTACACCGGTACGCTACTACGAGTTTCGCCGAGGTGTGTTGCGCTGGCTGTACAACAGCAGTGACCGCGACATCAGCATTGGTACACAGGTGTATCGAACCTTGCGTGGTGGCATCAGCGACAACGGGATTCGCCAGTCCGGCGTAGCCAAACAGGACTCGCTAGTAATCACCGCCCCGGCCGATCTAGAGGTCGCCCAACTGTTCCGCAACACTCAGCCGAGCGCTAAGATTGGCCTGATCATCTACGACGGCCACTATGGCGAGCCCGAGCGCAAGTGGCGCTATACAGGCAGCGTTGCTAGCGTGCGGTGGCCAACTCTAGATAGCTGCCGTGTCACCTGCCAGGACATCGACGCCGATATGGAGCGGCCCGGATTGGTGGATACCCACAGCCGCACCTGCACCACTTACCTGGGCTCGCCCTGGTGCAAGGTTGACCTGAACCCATACCGCGTCGAGACCACTATTCAGTCTTTGACAGGTGCCAGCATCAGCAGTGGCGCCTTCGCGGCCTTCTCGGACGGCTGGTTCAATGGCGGCTGGGTGGAGTGGCCCATCGGCCAAGGCGAGTACGACAGTCGTACCATCGAATCTCATGCCGACAGCACCTTGATCCTGCTGGGGGGCACTCTGGCGTTGTCGGCCGGCCAGGCTATCCGCGTCTACCCAGGCTGTGATTTCCTCGCGACGACGTGCCACAACAAGTTCGACAACTTACCCAACCTCCGGGCCATGCCTCAGATGGATGGCAAGAGCCCCTTCGACGGCGAACAGGTGTTCTGACATGTGGGTACAGATTGCAATCCTGGTTGTCTCCTACCTCATCAACCAAGCCAACCAGCCAAAGCCGACCAAGCCTAAGCCAGCCGCGTTCCAAGACTTCGACTTCCCACGCTGCGACGAGGGCACCGAGAAAGAGTGGATCTTCGGCCAGGTCTGGGGGAAGGACTGGATGGTACTGGCAGTGCGCAACCAGCGCAGCCAGGCGATCAAGGTAAAAGGGAGCAAGAAATGAGTGAGCAACTGATCGTGACCATTCAGCACCTTCATACGGTTCCTACCTGGACGACTAGGACGGGCTATTGCGCCCGCCAGTCGCGTGCTTTCTTTGCCGAGCATGGCTTGGACTGGCTGGACTTCGTACGTACCGGCATCGATGCAGATGTGCTGATAGCAACTGGCAACGCACTCGCTCTGCACTTAGTCGAACACGCCCGCAATGTTGAGGAGGCCCGCGATGGGAGCCAAGCCTAAATCGCAAACAGTTGGATTTCGCTACAGCTTCGATATCCATGGTGCAATCGGCAAAGCCGTCGACGGACTGCTGGCCATTCGTGCCAATGGCAAGTCGGCCTGGTCGGGAAATGCCACGAGCAATCAGACGATCAATGTCGATGCCCCGAACCTGTTCGGCGGTGATAAAGGCGAAGGCGGTATCCAGGGCCGTTTCGATCTAATGCTCGGTGAGGAGGATCAGGCGCTCAATCAGAGTCTGGCTGCAGCTTTGGGCGGTGAATTGGTGCCGAACTTCCGAGGCTTCGCTGGGTTCTTCTTTTCTGGTCTGGTGACGTCAATCAACCCATACCCGAAACCATGGGAGCTGTTGCGGTACCGCAGGGTGAAGGGTTGGGATGGGGCAGTCTGGTACCCGGAGACCTGTGCGATCGATCTTGCTGATGGCCAAGTACGTGCGATGAATCCGGCGCATATCCTCTATGAGATATACACCAACCGAGAGAACGGCCTCGGTGTTGACCGCTCTATGATCGACGATACGCAATGGCGCGCCTCGGCGCTTAAGCTGTACAACGAAGGCTTCGGTCTGTGCATCGGGTGGAAGCGATCGACAGGCTCGCTGGGTGATTTTCGCGATCAGATCTGCGACCACATCGGCGCTTACTGCGGTCCCGATCGCAATACTGGCCTTATCACCCTTAAGCTGGTCCGTGACGACTACGACGTCGAGACGCTGCCGCTGTTCGACGAAGATAGCGGTCTGCTCAGTATTGAAGAAGATGAGGCCAGCAGCGCTCTGATCGCCCCTAGCCAGCTGTTCGTTGAGTTCATTGACGCTATCACCGGCGAGACCCGGCGCGCTCGGGCGGTCAATCAGGCGATCGCACAGTTGCAGGGCGGGCCATCTGCCGAGACAGTGACTTACCCTGGCATCCCTACCGCAGAACTTGCAGGGCGTGTTGTACAGCGTGATATGCGAGTCCGGGCCAGTAACCTGCGTAAGTACAAGGTGAAACTGGATCGCCGAGGAGCTGGTATTGGCCCGGCTGACGCCTTCCGCATTCGATCGTTGAAGCGCGGTATCGAGGAGGTTGTTGTCCGTGCTGGTCGGATCGAGGACGGCACCTTGAGCGGCGCCGCTATCACTATCACCGCTCTGCAGGATGTGTTCGGCTTGCCTGCTGCATCCTTCGTTGCGGTGCCACCCAGCGGTTATGTACCGCCCGACCGCACACCGCAGCCCATCAGTCTGCGTCGCCTGATGGAAGTTCCATATCGTGAGCTTTCCGGGGTGATCGATCCAGCCAACCTGGCCTTGGTGGATGTCTCGTCCGCTTGGCTATCGACATTGGCGGCGAAGCCCACTGGTCTGTCGCTCAGTTACAACCTCACCACTCGACCTGGTGGCAGCGGTGCGTTTGTCGACCGCGACAGTGCAGACTGGTGTCCGACCGCCCAACTGGTGGCGCAACTCTTGCCAAGCGATACGGAGGCGGTGCTCACAGATGGCATCGACCTCAACCGCGTGACAGTTGGCCAGGCGGCGTTGCTGGGGGAGGAAATTGTGCGGGTGGATGCGATCAACCTAGTCAGCGGCGCCATCACCTTGGGACGCGGTTGCGCCGACAGCGTGCCGGATCAGTTGCATGCGGCTGGCACGCGGATCTGGTTCTACGATGGCTTTGAGGGTGTGGACGAGACGGAGTACTCCTCCGGGGTCACCATGCAAGCCAGGCTGTTAACCAACACCAGTATTGGCCAGCTCGTTCCTGGACTGGCTAGCACCGACAGTCTAGCCCTGCAGGGTCGCCAAGGGAGGCCATACCCTCCGGGGCAGTTCACCCTGAACGGCACCAGTTGGCCAACCGCGATCGAGGGCGACGTAGTGATTGAGTGGGCCCACCGTGACAGGCTGGGTCAGGCCGACCAGTTGATCGATACGACAATGGGTAACATCGGCCCAGAAGCAGGTACGACTTATAGCGCCAGACTGCTTCGCGCTGATACCAGCGCTGTATTGGCTGTTGAGACAGGCATCAACGGGACTTCATCGACATTAGCAACCACATACGAAGGTGCAGTAATCGTTGAGCTATGGTCGGTTAGAGAGGGGTTGGAGAGTCAGCAGCGACACAGATGGTCAATTGAACACACGGTTGCGCCAGTTGGACCGTAAAAGGACTTATTCGATTAATTGAATGACGATATAGTCTGGTGTCAGTTCTCATATAAAGGATGAGTTAGCTATGACAAGACCTATCAATAGCACTATCAGCAGCGGGTGGAAGGCAGAGTCAGAACCGCTGCCGGAGGCGTCAGAACTAGAGTTTCTTCGCTGGTTCTACAGTAATACTGATGATGTGACTCGCAATGCTTTGGTGAAGGAGTTCCACCTAAAGCAGCAGAAGGCCCTCCCGAAGAACCTTCGCTAACCCATCCCAATTATGAAATTCCTTTGCCGTATGGTTAAAACCATCCATACGGCATTTATCGCGCGTTAGGCCTCAGTTTTTCGCGCGGCGCTACACAAGGTGGGGTTAAGCTTTAGAACTTGTAGCCCAGACCGACCATATAAACCCATGGGTCTACATCCACGTCGAGCTTCAAGTTACCCACGCCGGCTAAGTCCGCGTGGGCGTTGGTGTCGATATCGATATAACGTACCTGGCCGTTGACCATCCAGTGGTCGTCGATCATGTAGTCGGCGCCAATTTGTGCGGCAGCGCCCCATGAGTCACTCAGATCAAGATTACTAAAGCCTTTGGCTTCGGCGCTGCTTGAGGTGTCGGCGTCATAGAAAGCGGTGTAGTTGATACCAATACCGACGTACGGTTGGAACGCATAGTTCTTGTCTAGCGGGTAGTAGATCAGGCTCAGGGTCGGTGGTAGTTGTTTAACGTCACCGAGGTCGCCATTCAAACCTGCTAAACCTCCTTGCAGGCCGTGTACACCCACATCGTGGCTGAACGGTGTGGCGGCCAGCAGTTCGATACCCAAATGGTCGGTCATCATGTAGGCAAAGTTGAGGCCCAATTGAGTGTCGCTTTCAACCGTTGCGCCACCACCCAGGTCACCCAGTGGGCTCTTCACGCCAGAGCTGTCTTCATTAGGATCAACGGTAATAGCACCTGCGCGGACAATGATGTCTCCAGCTTCATATGCGTGAGCAAAACTAGGGGCGATCGCAAGGGCAAGCAGTGGAGCTATGAGTGTGTATTTATTCATGGATAACTCCTATTGAGTCATTGGGGCTGTCTGATGGATAAATCATAGCTAACTATCGAAAACAGATATTGATCCAGCTCAATTAAGTCGGCTGATTGCCTTTTTAGAGCATTCACTCATTGCCTTTGCTTACGAATAAAGATGATAATGGTTCTCTTTAACGAGTCTGACGCAGAGGATTTTCACCGCATGAGCCCGTACCCCATCCGCTTATTGGCGGCAGCGTTGATGTTTTCGAGCGCCACCGTGAGCGCTGCTCCATTAGGCGCGGCATTGGATGAAAGCCAAGGTTTGGCTGCTGACGCCAAGGCCTCTCAAGCGCGCATTGAAAAGCTCGATGACGCCAGCCGAGAAATGCTCATCGAATACCGCAGTGCGCTGGAGCAAGCTGAGGCATTGAAGGGCTACAACGTGCAGTTGCGCGAATTGGTCGCCGCGCAGCAAAAGGAGCTGGCGGGTTATCAAGCGCAGCTCGACGGTATTGAGCGTACCCAGCAAGCAGCCACTCCGCAGATGCGCAAAATGGTTGAGGTGCTCGGTGAGTTCATTAGTGCCGATGTGCCCTTTCTGCCGGAAGAGCGCGCTGATCGCCTGGCGCAACTGCAAGACTTGTTGCCGCGTGCGGATGTCAGCCTAGCTGAAAAATATCGCCGTATTCTTGAGGCCTACCAAGTTGAAAGCGACTACGGCCGCACGCTTGAAGCCTGGCGTGGTGAGCTGGATGGCGAGCAGGGCGTGCGCAGTGTTGAGTTCCTGCGTTTAGGCCGCGCAATGATGTATTACCAGACCCTTGATGGCCATGAGAGCGGTTGGTGGAATTCGCAGGCGCAGGCCTGGCAGGTGCTTGATAACAGCGCGCGTCGACCGCTGCACCAAGCCATTGCCATTGCTCGTCAAGAGCAGGCGCCAGCATTGCTCGAACTGCCGGTTAAGACTTTGAACCAAGGGGCCCAGTAATGAGTTTTGTGATGAAGCGTGGGTTGATCGCGGCGCTGGTTTTGAGTGTGCTGCCAGTGGCCGTCAGTGCGGCTGAACCGCTGAGCCCAGACCAACTGCTAGAACGTATTCGCAGTGAGCGTGCCGCTGAAGTCAGCGCCATGCAGCAACGTGAACAAGCATTCGTCGCTGAGCGTGGCGAGCGTGCGCAGCTCTTGGCCAAGGCCAAAGCTTCCTTGGCTGAGCAAAAGGCGGAAGCGGAACGCTTGAAGGCCGATTTTGATCGTCAGGAAAGCGAGCTCGCTGAGCAGGAGAAGCTGCTGCAGCAACGTTCGGGCAGTTTGGGTGAGTTGTTTGCAGTGGTTCGTCAGAGTGCCGGTGATGTCGCTGGGCAATGGCAAGATAGCCTGCTCAATGTGCAATACCCAGAACGCATCCAGCGTTTGCAGGCATTGTCAGAAAATCGTGCATTGCCATCGGCCCAAGACCTTGAAGATTACTGGATGGTGTTGCTCGAAGACCTCACTGCCAGTGGCCGAGTTGAGCAGGTTGAGCTGCCGGTGGTTGCCGCCGATGGCACACGCAAGCAGCAACCGGTACTGCGTGTAGGTGCGTTCTCTGCTTTCAGTGACGGCCAGTTCTTGCGCTACGACGCCGATTCGCATGAGTTGCTGGTGCCTGCGCGACAGCCGTCGGGTTCAGGTCTGGTGAGTGATTATCTGGCGAGTAAAGAACCGTTGGCTGTACTGCCGATTGATCCAAGTCGCGGCACAATTCTGGCGCAATTACAGCGTAAGCCAAGTCTGTGGGATCGCCTGCAACAGGGTGGTTTGGTCGGGTGGGTAATTGTTGCCCTCGGCGTGCTGGGTCTGCTGCTGGCGCTCTGGCGCATGGTGTACCTGGCTAAGGTGAGCCGTGGTGTGGGTGCGCAAATGCACAACCTCAGCGCCCCCAATGATCAGAACCCGTTGGGCCGTGTAATCGGTGTGCTGGGGCCGAATCCGCAGCTGTCTGACTTGGAGACATTGGAGCTCAAGCTCGACGAAGCGATTCTTCAGGAAACCCCGCCGCTGGAGAAAGGCCAGGGGCTGCTCAAGCTGCTGAGTGCGGTTGCGCCATTGCTCGGCCTGCTGGGTACGGTGACCGGCATGATCGTTACCTTCCAAGCCATCACCCAAGGTGGTGGCGGCGACTCGCGACTGATGGCCGACGGGATCTCGCAAGCATTGGTGACCACTGTACTCGGCTTGGTGGTGGCGATTCCGCTGCTGTTCTTGCACAGCTTGCTGGCGAGTCGCAGTAAAGCCCTGATTCAGTTACTTGAACAGCAAAGCGCCGGTTTGATCGCGCTGCACCTGTCTGGGGCGCCGCGTCGTGACTGATCTATTCGCCTTATGGCTGCGTGTAACCGACAGCGCCTATGCGTTGCTTGATTTCATGAGCGCGGGCGGTGTGGTGATGTGGGCGTTGGCTGGGTTGTGCGTGGTGTTCTGGACGCTGGTACTTGAGCGTTTCTGGTTTATGCGCAAGGTCTTCCCGGTATGGGTCGATGAGCATCGCCATGCTTGGCAGCAAATGCTGCAAGACGACTCTGGCAGTTGGCAGCGTGCCGTGCGCAGTGCTTGGTTAGCCCAGGCGCGGCAACATTTGATGGGGCCATTGCGCCTGAGCAAAACCCTGGTGGCGATGTATCCGCTGCTGGGTTTGCTCGGCACCGTTAGCGGCATGGTTGCAGTGTTTGATGTGTTGGCATTGAGCGGCACCGGCAACCCGCGCGGAATGGCCGCGGGTGTCTGGCAGGCGACATTGCCAACCATGGCCGGCATGGTGCTGGCGATTACTGGATTGTTCAGCCTGGCGCGTCTTGAACGTAACGCCCGTCAGGCAATTGAGCGGCTGGCTGACCAGCTGCGACACGACTGAGATAGCTAATCATGAGAATGCGCCGTCACCATCAGCAAGACGAAGACACCGGCATCGACCTGACGCCGATGCTCGATGTGGTCTTTATCATGCTGATTTTCTTTATCGTCACCAGCTCGTTTATCAAAGAGTCTGGCGTCGAGGTTCAGCGCCCGGAGGCGCAAACAGCCAGTCCTCAGGACAAAGGCAACATCCTCATCGCGATTACCGCTGATGGACAGGTATGGATGGATAAAAAAGTGGTTGATGTGCGCAGCGTTCGCGCTAATGTTGAACGCATGCGTGTCGACCAGCCCGAAGGTGCGGTAGTGGTCCAGGCTGATCAGGATGCTCGCACTGGTTTGGTGGTGCAGGTGATGGATCAGGCGCGTCTGGCTGGTGTTCAGGATGTTGCGCTGGCCGCCACCTCGGGAGCGCTTTGATGCGTTTGGCGTGGTCGTTTATAAGTGCCTGCTTGATCGCAGTACTGCTGTTTGCGTTGATGTTGTATATGGTCGCGCCGCCCACCAGTCAGCCGTCCGATGAACCCGTGACGGTGGCAAACTTTGTGCGTATGGATACCAGTTCCAGCGACACGGCAACGCGGACGCGTCAGCAAGCGCCGCAGCCGCCACAACCGCAGACACCGCAGCCGCCGACGCCGCCAACACCGGTTGCGTCGACACCGAATGCGAGCATGCCGAAGCTGGATATTGACCTGCCAACCATGAACAGTGGCGTGGCGGTAAACAGTGCGCCAACGCCGAATCTGACCGGCCTCGTGGCTGGCGCTGCTGCGCCGAGTGCGCCGGCCCCGGCTCCGGCAGCAGACGCAGGTGCGCAGTCCGGTGGTCCTGAAAGTGAGGTTATGCCGCTCAACGATGTGAGCCCGCAGTATCCACGTTATGCGTTACAGCGGGGCATTGAAGGCCACGTAAAACTGGCTTTCACAATCAACCGTGCGGGTGCGGTTGAGAACGTGCGGGTGCTTGAGGCCAGTCCCAAGAATGTATTTGAGCGTGAAGCCCGCCGCGCAGCTGTGCGTTGGCGTTTCGCTCCGCGCACCGAAGGTGGTTTGGCGGTGGCGCGTGAGGCAGTAAAAACTTTGTACTTCCGTTTACAGGGAGATAGCTAAAATGATCCGTCTAGCACTGATTTTTAGTTTTCTGGTCAATCTCAGCATGGCCAGTGAAGTATTCGCCGCCGGGCAAACGGTGGAGCCCAGCGTGATGCGGGCTTTGAACACTGCCCAGGTCGCGCAGCAAAAGGGTGACTATGCTGCGGCTGAACGTGCTCTTGATGGTGTAAAAGGTGAGGCGGGTAGCCTCGAGGAAACCTTGTTGTGGCGCAGCCATGGCTACCTTGCTTGGGCGCAAGGACGCAACGGCAAGGCGATTGAGTTTCTCGACAAGGTCGTCAAAAGTGGCAAGCTCGACGACGCTTCACAAGCCAATGAAAAGCTCAATTTAGCCAAGCTGAACCTGACACAGCAGCGCTATAAAGAAGTTATCCGCTTGCTCACCCCCGTTCCGGCTAAGGCCAGTGAAGAAGTTTTGCAGATGCTGGTGCAGTCTTACCAGGCATCCGGCCAACCCGCGAAAGCACTGCCTTTGGCTGAGCGCTATGTGCAGGCTCACCCACGTGCAGAAGATCGCTGGTTGCAGTTTTTGGTCGGGGTTAACGCTGATCTAAAGCGCTACTCGGCGGCCGAAAAGTGGCAGCAGCAGTTGCTCGCCCGCAGCCCGAATGATGTTCAGCATTGGCGTCAGTTGGCAGCGCTGCAGCAACTTTCCGGACATTATGAAAATGCCTTGGCAACCTTGCGTACGGCGCGTACCAAAGGCCTGAACTTCAATGCCAAAGAGCTGGATAACCTGACCTTGCTGGCCAGCGCCGCTGATCAGCCGTGGCAGGGCGCCAAACTACTCAAAGGTATGCTTGATCAAGGGTTGCTGGCGAACAACAGCACACGCCAGGAGCGCCTTGGCTTGTTCTACTGGCAAGCACGTGATCGAGCCCATGCGGTAGAGGTTTATCGTCAACTGGCTAGCGCTTCAGGTAGCGGCAAACACTGGATGAATGTGGCGCAGCTGGAGTTGGAGCAGTCACGCTGGAAGGCTGGGCTGGCCGCACTGAAGAAAGCTGAAAGCGCTGGCGCCGACCAGCGTCAAGTGCGTGAGTGGCGAAACTGGGCGGAAAATGAGTTGAATGCTGGCGCCAATGACCGTCTCGCCAGCACTCACTAGGGTGGGAGACGCTTTTTACCCACCATTTCGGCTACATAGGTTCATGCCATTCGCCCATGTTTGAGCGGTTCGGCGTTGGAGCCATGGCGGACAAGCTTCGCGTTGTCCGCCCTACGAAGATCGGGTACGTTGAGGCTCGAATTCGTAGGGTGGGTAATGTTTTTCTACCGACCATTTCGGCTACATAGGTTCATGCCATTCGCCCATGTTTGAGCATTTCGATGCTTGAACCATGGCGGACAAGCTTTGCGTTGTGCGCCCTACGAAGATCGGGTGCGTTGAGGCTCGAATTTGTAGGGTGGGTAATGTTTTTCTACCCACCATTTCGGCTACATAGGTTCATGCCACTTGCTCATGTTTGAGCATTTCGTTGCTTGAACCATGGCGGACAAGCTTCGCGTTGTCCGCCTTGCGGAAGGTGATTGAGCTGGTTGTTACTCGCCTTCCGGCAATTCGTATGGATAGATCTTCTGGGCGCTCATCTGGTAACCGGCATCCGCCAGTTCGCTGGTGCTTTGCTCAACCTTGAGCGGCCCTTCGACCCAGAATGGTTGGTACAAGGTATCAAGCTTGACCCCAAGCTCGGTGGTGATGTGCACGATCTGGTTGGACGGTGGTGGCGGCACATGGATGCATGCGCCGAAGTACGGCACCAACAGGAACTCGGTCACCCGACCTTCATCCGTCGCATCCAGCGGCACGATATAACCCGGCAGCTTCACCGCGACACCATCCAGATTTTTAACCACGGGCGCAGCTGGCGATAGCTGCTTCATGCCTGGGCCTGTCTCTGACAAGGTGTCGCCCAACTGCGACAAGTCATGCATGGGCGCCATTTGTGTGACCACCGGTGGTGCGTTCGGCGGGATCAGCTCTGACCAAGTCAGCTCGCGTGGCTCTGCCGCCCACAGCGAGGTGGACATGGCCAGGATTAGGACGCCAAGGGCGGTGCGCTGCATGGTTAACCTCATAAACGAATTGAAAGACCGTCAGCCAGAGACTGTCGGTATGCACGCCATGCAGGTACACAACCCATCAGCAGTGCAGCGCCAAGGATACCGCCGAGCAGCATCCACTCATAGCCACTGGGCGCATTGAGTGGCAAATAGAGGCCGTAGTTAGCTTGTACATAGCTTTGCACCGCGGCGATGCCTACATACAACAGCAGCAAGCCCAGCAGCACACCCGCCAACGCCAGAGTAAAGGCCTCAAAGATCAACAGGCTGGCGATATGCCAAGGACGCGCACCGACTGAGCGCAGAATAGCCATTTCGCGGCGACGCTCATTGAGGCTGGTCAGAATCGCGGTGAGCATGCCGATCAAACCGGTGATAACCACAAACAGCGACACCACAAACAAGGCTTTCTCGGCGGTGCCCATTAAGCCCCAAAGCTCTTGCAAGGCAACCCCAGGCAGAATCGCCAGCAGGGGTTCGCCGCGAAACTCATTGATATCGCGCTGCAAGCTAAAGGTGGCGATTTTGCTTTTCAGACCGAGCAACACAGCGGTTATGGCTGTCGGTTGCAGGTGCATGCCGCGCACTTGATCTGCGCTGATTTTATCTGCGCCTCGTGCTGGCATGCCGTTTTTCCAGTCAACGTGCAGAGCTTCCATCCCGGCTAGCGAGATATGCAGCGTGCGGTCGACCGGTGTACCGGTGCGTTTGAGAATACCGACCACGTGAAAGGGTTTGTCGTCGTGCTTAACCAGACTGATGGTGGCAACGCCGTGGGCCAGAACCAGCTCATCGCCAAGTTTGTAATGCAGGGCGTCGGCGACCTCAGCGCCGAGTACGACCTCAAACGGGTCATCAGCAAACTCACGGCCCTGGCTCAGCTCCAAGGGCTGTTGGCGAGCGTAGCGGTAATGCTCGAAGTAATCAGTGTTAGTGCCCATGACCCGGTAGCCACGGTGCGAGTCACCCAACGAAATCGGAATTGCCCACTTAACCCGTGGGTTTTGCGTCAGCTGTTCAAAGCTGTCCCAGCGAATGTTGTTAGTCGCATTGCCGATGCGGAATACCGAGTACAGCAACAAGTTGATTGAGCCGGAGCGGGCGCCGACGATTAAATCGGTACCGCTGATGGTGTTGGCAAAGCTGGCGCGGGCTTCGGTGCGCACGCGTTCAACGGCGAGTAATAGGCAGACCGACAAGGCGATGGCGAAAACAGTGAGCAGGGCAGTGAAGCGGCGGTTGCTTAAGCTAGCCAGCGCCAGACGAAATAAATACACCTTAAATCTCCTGTGGCCGAGTGGCGCGGTTAAGTTCGGCAAGCGACAGGTTGCGATCGAACAGTGGTGCGAGGCTCTGGTCATGGCTGACAAACAGCAAGCTGGCGCCGACTTCGCGGCATTCCGCAAACAACAGTTGCAAGAAGGCTTCGCGCGCGTCGGCATCAAGTGCTGAGGTGGGTTCGTCGGCGATGACTAATTCTGGTTGGCCGATCAGGGCGCGAGCGGCTGCAACTCTTTGTTGCTGGCCGATTGACAGTGAGTCAGCACGGCGCTCGAGTAGTGTTGGCTCCGTTAGACCGAGATGCGCCAGCAAGCTAGAGGCTGCCTTGGCAACACTGCCATAGCGATGACAGGCACGATTATTTCTGATGCTAGAAAAATGACAAGGCAGCTCGACATTTTCGCGCACTGATAAAAACGGCAGCAGGTTGAATTGCTGAAAAATGTAGCCGGTATGATTGACTCGAAAGCTATCTCGCGCCCCGGATGACAATGCACTCAGGTCTTGGTCGAGCAGTTTAATCAGGCCTCGGTCAGGCTTTTGCACGCCACCCAGCAAACCCAGCAGAGTGGTTTTGCCGCTGCCGCTCGGGCCTTTGAGAAATAACGTCTCGCCGCGTTGCAGTGTAAAGCTGGGAATATCAAGCAGCTCGGGCTGGCCGGGCCATGCGAAGCCGAGGTCAGTGAGGCTAATCAGTGCTGAGGTCATGAATGCAACGGCCCGGTTGCCCGGGCCGGTCTATGCTGAAATGAACAGGTCTGGAGTGCCTGTGAAACGCCACAGAGTTGGCCGTGCTGGAATAAAATCGAGCCTACTGGTTTTCGACCCGTAAACGAAGCCATTGTTATGCACGGCATGTACTCGCTGGTTTCTCAGTGCGGTGTTCAAAAGGTGGCTTAAAACTTGGCAGTGCTCTGTTCTGGGCTGAGTTCGGCACCTTGCTGACCATTTGGGCTGATCAGTTGTAGCTGGATTTTATGTGTGCCGGGGAATTGCTTAAACAGTTGAGCCAGATCAAGTTGTTGCAGGGCTTGTGGCTGCTTGCAGTTAAAACTGTAATGCGCGTGAATTTCGCTGTGCTCGTGCTCGTGCTCGTGCTCGTGCTCGTCGGCTTCGTGCTTATGCTCTGCCTCGGCATGGCCACCTGAAAACAGCGGGCTTTCCAGTTCGCTGCTGCTGACGCTGCACTCGCCAGTGTTGAGGCTAAATAGCGCCAGAGGCTTTTCAAGTTGGCTGCGTGCTTGGCGAATGGCGGCTTTGTCTGCATCAGAGCTTGGTGCGTGTTCAAACCCCACCAGGTTCATGGCCGGGCTTTCCAGCTCAATCTCCAAAGTATTGCCGTCAAGCGCGACATTCAGTTGGGCGACGCCGTGCTCATGAGCGCCAAGACTGGCATGTTCAGCGTGCTCGTGGTCATGATCGTGCGCCTCTTCAGCCATTGCGGCAAATGGAAGAAGGGCGAAAGGCAGTGCTAGCAGTACGCGACGCATTATTGAGCTCCAAGCGGATGGTGAAATAAGTTGTAATGTTATAACGAATTAAACCATGGATTGCTAGAGCGAGTTGTCATCGTATACCTCGACGTGGGAGCATCTCGCTCAGTGCACTGGAGGCAAAATGGTACGCATACGCGGCAAGATCGGCGATTGGCCGGTGGATCTAACAGTTGAACTCGATGCCCAGGACTGGGCGCATTTGGCCGCTAACCTGCCAGTAAATACGGCGCCGGTGAGTGCGCCACCGATGCAGGGAGAAGCGCCAAAAACAGACGCGTTATGGCAAACCACCCTGTCTTTATTGGCTAAGGCCGGAAGTATTGAGGGGCCGCAGTTGATGGCGCAGCTCACAGGTTTGGCGGGTAGTGAGGTTGCAGCGAAACAACTGCTGGTGCGCTTGCGCCACTGTGCGCAGGTTCGGGTTGAAAGCGGGGCTGATGCGCCGGTTTATCACTGGCTTGGCTAGTGATAAACCGGCTGGATGGCTTGCAGGCACTAGAGCGGAAGGCTCTACCGTGTTTGCTTGAGCTCGGCCCACGATTCGGCCACTACCACCAGCACGACACCGAGCGATACCACGTCTTTGATCAAAAAACCTCCGAGCAGCGAAGGGAAGATGCTTTCCGGGTGCAGGGTGCCAGGTGTTGTCAGCAAGAAGGTCAGGGTTGTCAGGAACAAACCAGTCGCCAGCAAACCGCCGAGCAGCGAGGCTTTCTTGCTGATTGGGTAGAGCGCTAGAAGGGCGGCGATGGTTAGCTCGCCAACGCCAATAATCGCTGAGATTCCGTCAACACTGCCGACGCTGTACATCCATGAAAGAAATGGCGAGTTCTCAATCAGGTGGCTGATAGCTTGGGCTTCATCCGAGGTGAACTTGAATGCGCCAATCCAGGCAATGATAAACACGGTGCCGTACAGCGCAATATAAAAACCGATCCTTGAATGCTTGTTAGTCATAACCTTTAAACGCTTTAGTTGAGAAGCGGAGAGCGCTGCAAAACCATGGTTTCGCAGCAATGCTTACTTAACTAGAGACGTTTGGTAATGAAAAATTACACTTAGTAGATCGCTTGATAGAGTTTTCTGCGATATTGGGTGACCAAGGTATGGTCATTGCCAAGCAGTTCAAACACTTGCAGCAGGGTCTTATGTGGCAGCCCGTCGGCATAGTTGCGGTTGCGCACGAACAGTTTAAGCAAGGCATCCAGCGCGGATTCGTATTGCTGGTTTGCAAGCTGCTGAACTGCAAGCTGATAAACGGCTTCATCATCTTCAGGATTTTGCCCAAGGCGACTTTTCAGGTCGGCCACGTCGGGCAGCTCTGCGGCTTGGCGCAAGAACGTCAGTTGTGCTTTAGCACCGCTCAGCGCCTGTTTGTGTTCGTCGCCGGTGACGGCATTAAGCACCGACTCCGCTTCAGTCAGTTCGCCGCGTTCAGCCAGGCAGCGGGCATACAGAATCAAGGCAGGGGCATTGCTGTTGTCTTCACTAAGCAGCTGCTTGAGTTGCGCCTCGGCAGCGTCTACCTGACCGTCGGCGAACAGCGCGCTGGCGCTGTCGAATAAGTTTTCTTGCGCCGGGGCAGGCTCGCCAACATGGGGTTGCAGCATCTCGCGGATTTCTGATTCAAGCTTGGCACCGGCAAAGCCATCAACTGGCTGGCCATCTTTGAACAGCACCACGGTCGGCAAACTGCGAATGCCAAAGCGGGCGACGATGTCTTGCTCGATGTCACAGTTGACCTTGGCCAACAGCATCTCGCCTTGATAACCCTCGGTGATCTGCGCGAGCAGCGGCATCAGCGCTTTACACGGCGCACACCATTCGGCCCAGAAATCGACCAGCACGGGCTTATGAAACGAGTTTTCAACGACCAGTTGATCAAATTGTGCGGCGCCGGAAACATCAAAAATATAAGGGGTGTCGCTCATGGTCTGTCTCGCACAATCAAAAGGCTGATGAGTAAGTTAATAAGGGCTGTAGGCTAGTTTAACAAGTGGCTGCCTGTAATGCGGTGTCAGCTGCGTTGCGCAGGATACAGGCTAACTTGGCGAAACTCAGCGGGCTCGGCCAGGTCCGGCCATGTGCAGGCCTGCATGATACCGAGCCGCTGGTAGAGCGGGTGCTGAAAATCGCGTACTCGTGAGTCGGCAACCAGTGCTTGCTTGCCGCGACTGAGGAACTGATCCAGCAGGGGCAGATTGGCACGATCGTAAAGGACGTCGGCAACAATGATCAGGTCGAAGCGATCTGCTTCAACAAAAAAGTCTGCTGAATAACTCAGGTCTACATCATTCAACTCGGCGTTGGCTCTTGTCGCCGCCAGCGCGAGTGGGTCAAGGTCGCAGGCCACGACTTCGAAGGCGCCTGTTTTGGCGGCGGCAATGGCAGCAACTCCTGAACCTGTACCGAAATCAAGCACACGCTTATTGCGCACCCAATCGGGGTTTTGTGCCAGCCAACGAGCTAGAACCAAGCCGCTGGCCCAGCAGAAGCACCAATACGGTGGCTCTTCAAGGATGCGCTGAGTTTCTTCCGGGCTGAACTGGCGGTCCATGTTGTCCGCATTAATCAACCACAGCTTGATCTCGGTATCAGGCAGGGTTTGCATGCTCAACTGCCCATCGCCAAGTAGCAGGCTTAGTGCATCGAGCAGCTGTGCAGGCGGATTGGGCGCTATACGGGTTGAGCTCATGGCGCGGGTTGCATGCGGATGTCACCGAGCGTCTGGTTTTGCGCGGTGCGGATCAGCTGTGTAGGCATCTGTTGAATCAAGCGCCCTTGAAGATTGGCTCGGCCGCGCAGTTCAACACGAATGCCGCGCTCAAATGACTCTGGGTTGAATATCAGGCGAAACGGCAGGGGCGAGCCATTACCGCGCAGCTGAATGTTGCCCAGTAATTGGATGGGCAGGCCATTGCTGCCGATTACCAGCAAGGCGAGTTCTGCCGTGGCGCCATCAGGCACACCGAGCAGGTTGCCGTTTAGCTCGCGCATATGTGTCGGTGTGGCGGCTGCGTCTGCGCTTTTAGCGATGGGTTGGGCTGCCACTGGCGTTGCAGGCTCGCTCGCGCAGGCGCTTAGAAGCCCCAATAGGCCGAGTAGGGTTATGTTGCGCAAATACATGCATGCTCCTTTTGTCGTGTATCCGTTCAATGGATTATTGCCCGCCTGTATAGCGCAAAGCTGGCGGCTTGTCTTGCCGCTGAGATGCGCTACCATGGCGCCTTTCCGTCCAAGGCAGGCCATTATATGCACTGTCCATTCTGCGCCGCTAATGACACCAAGGTGATTGATTCACGTCTGGTGGCCGAAGGTGAGCAAGTTCGTCGTCGCCGCGAGTGCTTAGCCTGCGGCGAACGTTTTACTACGTTTGAAACTGCGGAACTGGTGATGCCGCGGTTGATCAAACAAGATGGTAGTCGCCAGCCTTTCGATGAAGAAAAGCTACGCGCAGGCATGCTCCGCGCGCTGGAAAAGCGTCCGGTGAGCATCGAGCGAGTGGAGGCGGCAATTGCTCATATCAAGCATCGCTTGCGTGCCACCGGTGAGCGTGAAGTGAAATCTCTGGTGCTCGGTGAATTGGTCATGACCGAATTGCAAAAGCTTGATGAAGTTGCCTACATCCGCTTTGCTTCGGTGTACCGACGTTTTCAAGACCTCAATGAGTTCCGTGAGGAAATCGACCGTTTATCTCGCGAACCGTCAAAGGATTAAGCATGACAGTTGATAACGCCTTTATGGCCCGTGCTTTGGAGTTGGCCCGTAAAGGATTGTACTCAACGCACCCTAATCCCCGTGTGGGTTGCGTGCTTGTGCTTGATGGCAAAATTGTCGGTGAGGGCTGGCATGCCCGCGCGGGTGAACCGCACGCGGAAGTTCATGCATTACGCCAAGCGGGTGCTCTGGCTAAAGGGGCGACCGCGTATGTGACGCTGGAGCCCTGCAGCCATCATGGGCGCACACCGCCTTGCGCCGAAGCATTGATTGATGCTGGCGTGGCGAGGGTTGTGGCGGCGATGCAAGATCCCAACCCGGAAGTCTCAGGCAGCGGTTTACTGCGTTTGATGCAGGCGGGTATTGCGGTACAGAGCGGCGTGCTTGAGGCGGAAGCGCGGTCCCTGAATGCTGGTTTCATCAAGCGCATGGAGCAAGGTTTACCATTCGTGCGGGTTAAACTGGCGATGAGCCTGGATGGGCGTACGGCAATGGCAAGCGGCGAAAGTCAGTGGATTACCGGGCCTGCTGCGCGCTCGGCGGTGCAACGCCTGCGTGCCCGCTCAAGTGTGGTGCTCAGCGGCGCCGATACGGTATTGGCTGATAATGCTCGATTGACCGTGCGCAACGATGAGCTTGGTTTGAGTGCGGAACTGTCCGCGTTAGCCGAGACCCGTCCACCACTGCGTGTATTGATTGATGGTCGTTTGCGGGTGCCTCTCGACGCTACATTCTTTCAAGCGGGCGCGGCAATGGTCGCGACCTGCGCCGCAGCCACGGCGCGAGACCGCTATTTGAGCGATGGTCACGAGTTGCTGGCCGTACCTGGCAGCAATGGCCACGTTGATTTGCGCAGGCTGCTGGTTGAACTAGCCGCACGCGGCGCGAATGAAGTCTTGGTCGAGGCAGGCCCGCGTTTGGCCGGTGCATTTGCCCGACAAGGGCTGGTTGATGAGTATCAGATATTTGTCGCCGCCAAGTTTCTCGGCTCCAGTGCGCGACCATTGCTCGACTTACCGCTCGGCCGGATGGCTGAGGCTCCGCAGCTTAAAATCGTTGATATTCGCGCAGTTGGCGATGATTGGCGGATAATTGCGGTGCCAGTTGCGCCTGTGCCAGAGCCGTCTAGCGCACATTAATCGATCATCCTTGCAGTTTCTGCAGTGCGAACCCAGGCCAACATTGGCGCAGGTTTGCGGTGCGTCTGCGGCGCAAATATGGTAAAAAGCCACTCGCGAGAACCTAGGTGCTCGCAACGTTCTCAGGGCGGGGTGTAATTCCCCACCGGCGGTAATGATGCGCAATGCGTCTAGCCCGCGAGCGCTTGGTGCCCTTGTTAGGTCAATGGGTGACAAGGTCAGCAGACCCGGTGTGATTCCGGGGCCGACGGTTACAGGCTTTTGCAAACACTGTTTATGCGGTGTTTTGCAGGGTTCTACAGTCCGGATAAAGAGAGAGCGGGTTTGTTTGAATGGTGCGTAGACAGCAGGCTGTCGCCAGTTGCGCAGGCTTTATCGATTTTACTCGCACCACGCTTTGCCAGAGAGCAGCGTTTATGCGGTCAGGTTGATATGCCATGTGTGCTGAACAGTTTGTCTGGCTAAGTACTGGCAAGCACCCTATCGATCGAAACGCCCTGTTTTTTATAAACAGGAGTTCGCAAATGCCACATATTTTTTACTCGGCCCATACTGATCGTTTAATCGGTCAGTGCAGCGCCGTGCTCGCAGACGGGGAGGCGCCATGTTCACTGGCATAATCGAGTCGATCGGCAATATTCGTGCGTTGACCCCAAAAGGCGGCGATGTACGGGTCTACGTTGAGACCGCCAAGCTGGATTTATCTGACGTCAAGTTAGGTGACAGCATCGCCGTTAACGGGGTTTGCCTGACTGCGGTTGAATTGCCTGGCGATGGCTTCTGGGCCGATGTCAGCCGTGAAACTTTGGCCCGCACCGGTTTTGTCGATCTCAAGCCGGGCAGTCGAGTCAATCTTGAAAAAGCCCTGACGCCGACCAGCCGCTTGGGCGGACATCTGGTTAGTGGTCATGTCGATGGCGTCGGTGAGATTGTCGGCCGTGAAGAAAACGCCCGTGCGGTGCAGTTCACTGTGCGTGCGCCTAACGAGTTGGCTAAATACATCGCCCACAAAGGCTCGATCACGGTTGATGGCACCAGCCTCACGGTGAACGCAGTCAACGGCGCAGAGTTCGAGCTGACCATTGTTCCGCACACCCTGGCCGAGACCATCATGGTCGACTACCGCCCGGGACGTAAGGTCAACCTTGAGGTTGATTTGCTGGCACGTTATCTGGAGCGCTTGCTGCTGGGTGATAAAGCTGCCGAGCCGAAGGCCTCGGGTCTTACCGAAGGTTTTTTAGCCGAACACGGCTATTTGAAGGGTTAAGGAAATCACCATGGCACTGAATAGTATTGAAGAGCTGGTTGAAGATATCCGCCAGGGCAAAATGGTCATTCTCATGGATGACGAAGACCGCGAGAACGAAGGTGACTTGATCATCGCCTCGGAATGCGTCACCGCCGAGCACATCAATTTCATGGCACGCTTTGCCCGTGGCCTGATCTGCATGCCGATGACCCGTGAGCGCTGCGAGCTGCTCAAGTTGCCATTGATGGCGCCGCGCAACGGTTCTGGTTTTGGCACCAAGTTCACGGTCTCGATTGAGGCGGCGGAAGGTGTGACCACTGGTATTTCTGCAGCAGACCGCGCGCGGACCGTGCAAGCGGCTGCATCGAAAAGCGCCAAGGCCGACGACATTGTCAGTCCGGGCCATATTTTCCCACTGATGGCTCAGCCGGGTGGCGTCTTGGCGCGTGCCGGCCATACTGAAGCTGCATGCGACCTAGCGCGCATGGGCGGTTTTGAGCCAAGTGGTGTGATCTGCGAAATCATGAACGATGACGGCACCATGTCGCGCCGTCCTGAGCTTGAAGAGTTCGCCGCGCAGCACGGAATCAAGATCGGCACAATCGCCGACCTGATTCACTACCGCCTGATCCACGAGCGTACGGTTGAGCGTGTCAGCGAACAACTGCTCGACAGCGAGTTAGGCAGCTTCAATCTGGTCACCTACCGTGACTCAGTTGAAGGTGATGTACACATGGCGCTGACGCTGGGCAAGATCTGTCCAGAGGAACCGACCCTGGTCCGTGTGCATAACATGGATCCGCTACGCGACTTGTTCATGGTTAAGCAGGAAGGTCGCTGGAGTCTTCGTGCGGCCATGAACGAGGTGGCGAAAGCTGGCAGTGGCGTGGTGTTGCTGTTGGGCAATCCGCTGACTGGTCCGGACCTGCTGGCGCACCTTGAGCGTCAACTGGGTGGGGACGGCAAAGCCCCTAGCCCGGCGACTTACAGCACGGTAGGTGCCGGTTCGCAGATACTTCGTGACCTCGGAGTGCGCAAGATGCGCCTGATGAGTTCACCGATGAAGTTCAATGCGATATCCGGATTCGATCTAGAGGTAGTAGAATATCTGCCCTCTGAATAATTCATTCATGGCCGCTAACGGCGGCCTGGCTCTTTAATAGATGAGATTGGCTATGACCCTGAAGACCATCGAAGGTACTTTTATCGCCCCCAAGGGCCGCTTTGCTCTGGTGGTTGGCCGCTTCAACAGCTTTGTTGTTGAAAGCCTGGTAAGTGGCGCTGTTGACGCCCTGGTTCGCCACGGTGTGAGCGAAAGCGACATTACAATCATTCGCGCGCCGGGTGCTTTTGAGATTCCATTGGTTGCGCAGAAAGTTGCTCAGCGTGGCGATTTCGACGCAATCATCGCGCTTGGCGCGGTTATTCGTGGCGGCACTCCGCATTTCGAATACGTGGCAGGCGAGTGCACCAAGGGCTTGGCTCAAGTATCCATGGAGTTTGGCGTGCCGGTTGCATTTGGCGTGCTGACTGTAGATTCTATCGAACAAGCAATCGAGCGTTCCGGCACCAAAGCCGGGAACAAAGGCGCTGAAGCTGCTTTGTCCGCCTTGGAAATGGTTAGCCTGCTGGCGCAGTTGGAGGCCAAGTGAGCCAGAACGATAGCAATAGCCAATCGCCAAAGCCGGCGCCCGCGGCCAAGAAAGGCCCGAGCCCTAAAACCTTGGCGCGCCGTGAAGCGCGTACTTTGGCTATGCAGGCGCTGTACTCATGGCACGTAGCGGGCCAGGCACTCAATGAAATCGAAGCGCAGTTCCGCGTTGATAACGATTTCACTGCAGTGGATGGCGCCTACTTCCACGAGATTCTGCATGGTGTCCCGCGCCAGAAGACTGAAATCGACAGCTCGTTCGAGCCGTTGCTTGACCGTCCGTTGGATGAAATCGACCCGGTCGAACTGGCTATCCTGCGTCTGTCGACGTATGAGCTGCGCAACCGTATCGACATCCCGTACCGCGTGGTAATCAACGAAGGTATTGAACTGGCGAAAATTTTCGGTGCCACCGACGGACACAAGTTCGTTAACGGTGTACTCGACAAGCTGGCGCCACGCCTGCGTGCTGATGAAGTTCGCGCCCACAAGCGCTAACCAATCAATGCTGTCATAGCCAAAAGCCGCCTGTCTTAGCGCGGCTTTTGCTTATCTAATCGGGCCTCAAAAGTCATGGGTGAGTTCGAACTAATTGGTCATTACTTCGCCTCGGCGGCTTGCGCCCAAGGTGGCGACGGTGTGGTTTTGGGCATTGGTGATGACTGCGCCTTGCTTGAGGTGCCAGCCGACGAACAGTTGGCCATATCCACAGACACTTTGGTCGCTGGCGTACATTTTCCGCATGATCCTGATCCCTATCTGCTGGCGCAGCGTGCGCTGGCGGTAACGGTCAGTGATTTGGCGGCAATGGGCGCAACCCCGATTGGTTTTACCCTGGCGTTAACCCTCGAATCTGCAAACGCAGACTGGTTGCAGGCTTTTGCTCAAGGCCTCGATCAGATGGCGCGTGCCTGTTCGATAAGCTTGATTGGCGGTGATACCACTCGCGGCCCGCTGAGTCTGACACTGACGGTATTTGGGCGTACGCCAAAGAATCTGGCCCTGACACGCAGCGGTGCCCAAGTGGGGGACTTGCTCTGTGTTGGCGGTTGTTTAGGCAATGCCGCGGGTGCTTTGCCGTTGGTGCTCGGTCAGCGCAGTGACGATTCAGGCGCAGCTAAGGCCTTATTGCAGCATTACTGGTCGCCGCAACCGCAGCTTGCGTTGGGGCAGGCATTGCGCGGTAACGCCAGTGCCGCCCTGGATATTTCAGACGGGTTGCTGGCTGACTGCGGGCACATTGCTGCTGCATCGCGGGTCCGTTTACAGATTGAACTGGCTAAAGTGCCTGTATCTGCAGCTTTGCAAGCGTTTGCCGATGCTGAAACGGCGCGCAACTGTGCGTTGAGTGGCGGCGATGATTATGTGCTGGCATTCACCTTGCCAGCGGCGAAGCTAGCGCCTCTGCAAGCGCAAGGTTGGCCGGTGCATGTAATTGGTAGCGTGCAAGCCGGGCAGGGTGTTGAGCTGGTTGATGAGAGCGGGCAAAGGAGTCTTCAGGCCAAGGGCGGCTATCAACACTTTGCGGGTAGCGGTGACTGACACGGATAAATCCCGCATTCAGTGTGGAGTCATCCGTGGCTCTTTAGAGCCTTTGGTTTCGGTTCCGGGACGCTCCCCAAGGCGTCGGGCACGTAGGCTCGATGGTCGCCGTGTCATTTATCCCGCTTTGGCTGGATCCTGAAGGTTGAGGCTGGTTGCTGCTAGGCTTTCTAATGTTTCGACGGTTCGACGGTTCGACGGTTCGACGGTTCGACGGTTCGACGATTCGACGTTCTCAAGCCGTGGCCGATCCGCTGGATTGATTGGCATGTGCGTGGCGGTGTTGGAATCATGCTCAATGATGTGCTGGCCGGTGTACTCGCCAGGCTTGCGATGCAGTTGGCCGTTTGGGGTTGGGCTAATGAATTAGCGTCCAACTTAGGTTTTTGAGCGGTGCGGGTTCGAGTTATAGCGCGCGGATTGACGCGTTGCTTAAGCGTAATCGTGCTGCTCGCGAAGAGATTTGAAGGGCTTATGATCGCGCGGTATTTAGCGATATTTCTGCTGTGTTTGCTTGGCTCTGCGTCGGCTGCGCAACCGCTTGCACCGAACAATATTAATCTGGTCAGCGACGTCTGGGAGGAATACACCCAAGCGGATGGCAGCGGCTTGGCGTGGGATGTCCTGCGTGCGGTTTACGAGCCTGCCGGGGTTAAGCTGAATATCCAAACCATGCCGTACACCCGTTCAATCGGCCTGGTTCAGCGTGGCGAGGCTGATGCCTGGGTTGGCTCATACCTCAATGAGGTTGAGCAGGGCGTGTTTTATCCGCACTGGTATTACGATGCCGACCAAGTAACTGCGCTGAGTACGCTCAATACTCCGGTGCCAAACATGCAGACCATTAGCCAGTATCGATTGGTTTGGGTGCGCGGTTACGCCTATCAACAATATTTGCCAAACTTGACGCGCTTCCGCGAAGTTCAGCGGCGTAAGGGTATTCTTGAAATGTTGGATTTTGGTCGCGCAGATTTCTATATCGACGCGCGTACTGAGATTGAGCAGTTGCTCATGACCGCTGTCGACCCTGCGCACTACCGGATGACACCGCTAACCCGATTACCGATTTATCTAGGTTTTGCTGACAATCCGCGGGGGCATAAGCTGGCTGATTTGTTTGATCAGCGTATGCAGAAGCTGGTTAAGGATGGTTCGTTGAAGCCAATTTTTAAGCGCTGGAAACAGCCATACCCATTTGACTGATAACAGGGACTGTTGGATGCCGCACATGAAATTACTCTGTTTAAGCGTGCTTTTAACCTTAGCCGGCTCGGCTTGGGCCGCTGCGCAAATACAAGTGGTTGGATTATTTCCGGGCGCCGCGGTGTTGAATGTCGATGGCCAGCGCAAGTTGGTAAAAGTCGGCCAGACCGGACCGGGTGGGGTCCAGGTGGTTCGTGCAGATGCGCGGGGTGCGGTGCTGCGAGTTGATGGGGTCGAGCGCAATTACAGCCTTACTCGTGATTACAGCCAGGGTATGGCTGCACCTGAGAAGCGTACTTTCAGTATTGCTAAAGGTGAAAATGGTCATTACTGGGTTGCGGGTTCGGTCAATGGCCATCCTATTCAGTTTTTGGTCGATACAGGCGCCACTTCGGTGGCGTTGACCGGTGCTCAGGCTGATCAATTAGGTATCGATTACCGGGCAACGGGCCGCGAAATTCGGGTCAGTACTGCAAATGGCGTGGCGCGTGGCTGGAGGATTCACCTCAAAAGCGTCAAGGTTGGCAGCATTGAAGTGCTTGGTGTTGATGGGACAGTGATGGATGTCGGCACCAATGGCGAGGCGCTTCTAGGCATGAGTTTTCTCGGTCGGGTGGGCTGGAAGGTTGATCAAGACGTGCTGGTGCTTGAGTCTAAGCACTGATCAGGCCCTAGTTTAGTCCCGACCTCTTACTGCTGATGATATTGGTTAAGTCGAGTTATTTACCTTGATACTTATCATCAGTAATTCAAGCTGACCTGTGGCTATTCGCTGCTGGTACAATGCACGGCCATATCCCTTACTTATTTTAGGAGCACACGGTGCCAATCGTGTTCGTCGCCGCCTCCCAATTACCTACGCCGTTTGGCGTTTTTACCATGCATGGTTTTCTTGAACAAACCACGGGTAAAGAGCATGTTGCGCTGACCTTTGGCGATGTTGCCAATGGTGCGCCTGTGTTGGGTCGTTTGCATTCTGAGTGCCTGACCGGTGATGCACTGTTCAGTTTGCGCTGCGATTGTGGTTTTCAGCTTGAAGCTGCGCTCCGCGCGATTGCGGCTGAAGGTCGTGGCGTATTGCTGTATCTGCGTCAAGAAGGACGCGGTATTGGCTTGCTGAATAAAATCCGTGCCTATGAGTTGCAAGACGGTGGCGCCGACACTGTGGAAGCTAACGAGCGCTTGGGCTTTGGTGCGGATCAGCGTGATTACGCGATCTGCAAGCCGATGCTCGACCACTTGGGCATTACAGAGCTCAAGTTGATGACCAACAACCCGCGCAAGGTAAAAGCTCTGGGCGACATGGGCATTAATGTGGCAACGCGCGTACCGCTGCAGATTGATCACAATCCGCACAACAAAAAGTACCTGGCAACCAAGGCCGGTAAGCTCGGACATATGCTCGGCAGCATGCATCAGGCCGAGGTCGAGGAAAAAGTGTGAATCGACCTCAGGTACGTCGCCATCTTTCGATTCTATGGTGGTGGCAGTTGATACTGGTTTTGGTGCCGGTCATCACTATCAATATTCTGTTCGAATCCAGCCGCCAACCGGGCGTATTGGCGATGCCGTTTTTCATCGTCGGTATGTTGTCGATGTTTGTTAGTTTGCCGCTGTTCAACGCATACAAGCATGCAGTGATTGCCACGGGGAAGGCGCGTGATAGTGATGCTGAACCTGCAGCTTGGCAGGCACTCGCCAAAACGCGGCGCAAAGCCTTTATGGGTGCCAGTTTGCCTGCCTGGATTGCTGCGGTTGCGGTGTTCACTAGCCTTGAAGCGATTCCACTGATCCTGCTTACGGTGTCGAGCCTGGTTATTCTGTACCTCTACCGTATACCTCGCCAGCTCGGTTGATGCACCGCCTGCTGCTGATTCTGCTGCTGGTAACTGGCTCATCTGCGCCAGTGTCAGCGGCAGAGCGTATCGTCAGTCTCGCGCCTTCGTTAACAGAAATCGTCATAGAACTTGGCGCCGCGCAGCAGTTGGTTGGCGTGCTCGATGGCGGCCCGCGACCTGAGGCTGTGGCTAATCTGCCTTCGGTTGGACGCTATTCACAACTGGAGTTGGAAACCCTGCTAGCTCTGCAGCCGGATCTGATTCTGTTGTGGCCCGGTAGCATCAGCCGAGCTCAGCGTCAGCAGTTACAAGCCTTTGCTATTCCAATGTTTGTGGCTGAGCCGCACACGCTAGACACGCTTGCCGATCAGTTTGCCGAAATAGGTAAGCGCATTGGCCGAGCTAAACAGGGTCAGCAGTTGCAGCAGCAATTCCACAAGGGGTTGGCTGCTTTGCGCAGTCGTTACCACCGTGAACAACCGTTATCGGTGTTTTATCAGGTCTGGGATAAACCGCTATACACCTTGGGCGGCCAGCAAATCATCAGTGATGCATTGCGTGTCTGCGGCGCGGAGAATGTCTTTGCTGACATAAGTCTGCCTGCACCGCAGGTCAGCATTGAGGCCGTGTTGCAGCGCAACCCCGAAGTTATTTTAGCGGGCAGCGGCGCGCAACTTGAACCCTGGCAACGCTGGCCCGATATCACCGCAGTGCAGCGCAAGCAGCTTTGGCAAGTTCCGGATAAAGGCCTGGAGCGCCCCAGCTTCCAAATGCTCCACGCCACCGAGCAACTCTGCCAAGTGCTGGCAAAGGCGCAATAACCCCAACAGACTGTAGCCTCCAACGGGAGCTCATGCGCTAGCGCTGTCGTCCAGCCCTGGTCGGTTTTCTTGCGCCCGTAAGTTTATAGTCGGGTGTGTGGAAAATCTTATGGCAAGCATCTGGCCATTGAACCGATGCGCAGTTTAAGGGTTCATATTTTCAAATGAAGCCTTCAGGAACTGTTGCCCAGAGCTGGCCTAGAGGTTTTGGACTCAAGGAGGAACCATGTCTAATAAAACAAAATTTGCTCGGGTATTGGGCTCAACGGATGTAATCGCGCTGGCCTTCGGTGCAATGGTTGGCTGGGGCTGGGTTGTACTTGCCGGGACCATGATCAGTAACGCCGGCACAGGCGGCACGATGCTGGCTTTTGCGATTGGCGGCACTGCGGTGATTATGATCGGCCTGGCCTATGCCGAGCTGGCTTCAGCCATGCCGCAAAACGGCGGAGAGCACGTATATGCTCACCGCGCATTAGGCGCCGGAGCCTCGTTCTTTTGCACCTGGGCGATCATTCTCGGGTATGTCTCGGTGGTGGCCTTTGAGGCGGTTGCCTTGCCCACTGTGCTTGAGGAGCTTATCCCCGGATACAAGGTCGGATTGATGTACTCGATCGCCGGTTGGGAGGTTTACTTCACCTGGGCGCTGGTGGGTATTGTCGGCGCAATCGGCATGACATGGCTGAATATTCGCGGTGTGAAATCCAGCGCGCTGTTTCAAGCGGTGATCACGGTATTGATTATCGCGGTTGGCATCATGCTTATCACCGGTTCATTGTTTAACGGTTCAAGCGCCAACACCGAGCCGCTGTTTGTCGGCGGAATGGGCGGTGTATTTTCAGTCATCATCATGACGCCGTTTTTGTTTGTTGGCTTTGACGTTATTCCGCAAGCCGCTGAAGAAATCGACCTGCCATTTCGCAAGATCGGCATTATCCTGATCGTTTCCGTCTTGATGGCTGTCGCCTGGTACATCTTGATCATGTACGCCACTGGGCGTGCATTGGATGCCGAAGCTTTGGCCGGATCGAAGCTTGCGACCGCCGATGCAGCAACAGCAGTGATGGGCGGTAGCTGGGCAGGCAAGCTTTTGGTCCTTGCCGGCTTGGGCGGTATCTTGACCAGTTGGAATGCGTTTCTAATCGGCGGTTCGCGAGCGGTGTATGCGATGGCCGAAGCCAAGATGCTACCGGCGTTCTTGGCCAAGTTGCATCCCACCTATAAAACACCGGTCAATGCGATTCTCCTGATAGGTGCGCTGTCGATCATCGCACCATTATTTGGGCGTCAGGCGCTGGTCTGGCTGGTTGATGCTGGCGGCTTGGGCATCGTTGTTGCCTATGCGATGGTGGCGCTTTCGTTCATTGTGCTGCGCAAAAATGAGCCTGATATGGAGCGTCCATTCCGTGCCGGGCGTGGCCCGTGGGTTGGCTATGTTGCGCTGGTGCTATCGCTTGGCCTGGTGCTGCTTTATACGCCTATCTCACCTTCGGCGTTGCTGCCTGTCGAGTGGGTGCTAGTCGGCGTTTGGGCGGTCTTGGGCGCCGTGCTTTATGGCTACTCTCGCAAGACTTACGGAAGCGTTGAAATTAGCCATTGAGTAAAGGCGCTGAACACTCATAAAAAGGACCGCCTGATGCGGTCCTTTTTATGGGTCGAGAATTATGGGTCGAGAAGTGTTGTTACAGCTGTGGTGTCCAGGTCATTGAAACCAGTGCGGTACGCCCGGCTTCCTCGTAGTGGAAGGGGACTTGGGCAAATGTGGTGCTATCGAAGGCAGTGCCATTGGCTTGGTAGTAATCATGGTCGAGCAGGTTGTCCAGCTTCAGGTCAAAGCGCAGGTCGTTGGGGGCTTTCCAGCCAGCGCGCAGGCCCAGCACGCCGTAGCCCGGAATCTCCTGGTCGTTCGCCAGGTCGTTGTAGCTATGGCTTGCAACCAGCCAGCCCGCGCCGATATTGAACTGACCGAAGCTACGGTCCACATCCAGGGTAAAGGTGTTTTCTGGGTGACGACTCAGGCGCTTGCCATCATTGCCGCTGCCACTGCTATTGCGTGCATCGACCAGGCTGTAGCCGAGGCTGGTCTGCCAGCCGAACAGTTGTTGTTTGAGCGCGACTTCCAGGCCGTTGATGGTCGCTTGGTCGATGTTCTCTGGGCGGAAGGCATCGATACTGTTTGACTGGTTACCGTCCAGCGCATTGTTGGTGACAATGGCGTCTTCAATGCGTGTGCGGTACGCCGATACTTCCAGCGAGCTGGTCGGCGACAAGCGAGAGCGCCACTGCAGCTCATAGCTACGAGCGGTCTCCGGCTGGAGGTCGGGATTGCTGTAGACCGTGCAACCGAATCCGGGGAAGCAGTCGTCCGGGTAGTACAGGTCGTTAAAGGTGGGGGCGCGGAATGACTCGCTATACGAGGCGATCAAGTCGTTATCGCTGTTTAAGTGCCAGGTGAAAGCGGCGTTCCAGCTGTTCTCGTTGCCAAAGGCTTCATTGTCATCGTTGCGTAGACCCAGCTCTGTGCCGAACAGGTCGTTGTCGTAGCGGTGCTGAATGAATACGGCTTTGTTCCAGCGAGAGTTTTCGTTGAATGCTGTCGAGCTATTCAGGCGATCCTCGTACCAGTCCAGGCCGAGCAACAATTGCTGGTGCTCCGCAAAATTGACCGTATTGAGCCAGCTAGCCTGGTCGCGGTAGGTATTAAATACTGAGCCACCGTAAGGGTCATGGGATTTTTGCCGGTTCTCGGTATGGCCCAATTCCAGGCGTGAAGTCCAGTTTTCGCTCAGTTGCGATTGCAGATAAGCGCTGCCAGTGGATTCTTCAAAATCAGTGTCGGCGGCCTGGGCTGGCGACAAGCTGTAGTCGTACTCGCTTTGCCCGGTTTGGCGCAGCAGGCTAATTCCGGCTTCAAGGCTGTCGCTGAAATTGTGTGACAGGCTTAGATTGATGCCCTTGTTACGGTAGGCGCTGTCTTCGCTACCTATAAGGTTGCTGCGCTCAAAACCGTCGGTTTCATCCAGTGAGGCGCCTATATCGAAACGGGTATTCTCATCACCTCCAGACAAGCCAAGACTGCGCTGCCAGGTACCATGAGTGCCATAGCCGACTTTAAGGCGAGGGTGCAGACCTTCTTTACCGCTACGAGTGAATATCTGAATAACGCCGCCAATAGCGTCAGAGCCGTACAGCGCAGAACGACTACCGCGAACCACTTCGATACGCTCGATTTGATCAAGGTCGAATTGCTCAAGGCTGGCGGTACCGCTGGAGCTGCCTGCGATGCGCTGGCCGTTGACCAGGACCAAGCTTTGCGCAGTCGAGGTGCCGCGAATAAATATCCCGCTGAGTGAGCCGCTACCGCCACTGCGCTGGACGCTGACACCCGGCGTGCGGGCAAGTAAATCAAGCACGTCACTCGCTTGTAGACGCTCGATGTCTTTGCGTTCAAATACAGTAATTGCAGCGGTAGCTTTGCTGATCGGCTCGGCTTGGCGCCCAGAGGTGATGACCAGTGGCGCAGCTTGGTAAGGCTTGGCTGATTCGGCAGCAGAGGCCAGGCATGGAGCCAGGGCTAGTGCCAGAGTGACGCGGGAAAACTTCATTTAAAAACCTCAAAAGAGCAATGCTTTTGAGGAGGGCAGGAGCAAGTACTGGCAAACAGAGGCCTGCACTTGACGGTGATGCCCTCCGCAACACCTGTCAAAAATTGCAACGAGGCAGGTCTCCGGGCTGCCGACTGCGTTTTTCACCTTCCCGGGCACGCCCAGTGGTTGTCGAAAAACGTTGTGCTGTGCTCGAAAGCGCAGCCCTGTCGGTTACCGTTGCGGGGGCAGCGCAGGCATTGTCATAGACGCACCTGCTTCCCTTTTCACGCTGAGCCTTGCGGCTGGCAGCGACCTCGGTCAATCACGTTAAAACGGCTACCGCGATACGCGGTAGCGGGCCAATCACTTGTTGATTACTGCCAAACGTTGACGAATTGCGCGCTCAATACCACTGGCATCAAGACCGCACTCGGCAAGCATTTGTGATGGTTTTGCGTGTTCGACGTAGACGTCAGGCAGACCCAGGTGAAGTACCGGCTTGAGTATGTTCTCGTGCGCCAGGAACTCGCTGACAGCACTGCCAGCACCACCCATGATGCTGTTTTCTTCGATGGTCACCAGCAGCTCATGGCTTGCGGCTAACTGGCGGATCAACGTTTCATCAATCGGTTTTACGAAGCGCATGTCGACCACGGTCGCATCCAGCTCTTCTGCTGCTTTCAGCGCTTCGCTCAATTGTACGCCGAACACCAGCATGGCAGTGCCGGTGCCTTCGCGGCGAACAATGCCTTTACCGATTTCAAGCGGCTCGAGGCCTGCTTCAATCTGCGCGCCGGGGCCAGTGCCGCGTGGATAACGCACCGCGGCCGGACCATTAAACAGGTGGCCGGTGGTGAGCATGCGGCGTAATTCGTTTTCATCACTCGGGGTCATCACCAGCATGCCGGGAATGCAGCGCAAGTAGGTGATATCGAAACTGCCCGCGTGAGTCGGGCCGTCTTCACCGACCAAGCCCGCGCGGTCGATGGCAAACAATACATCGAGATGCTGCACGGCAACATCGTGAATCAGTTGGTCATAGGCGCGTTGCAAGAAGGTCGAGTAGATCGCTACAACCGGTTTGCTGCCCTCACAAGCCATGCCTGCTGCGAGTGTGACCGCATGCTGTTCGGCAATCGCCGTATCGAAGTAGCGGTCTGGGTATTGCTCGCTGAAGGCGACCAGGTCAGAGCCTTCTTTCATCGCCGGGGTGATGCCGAGCAGGCGCGAGTCTTGCGCTGCCATGTCGCACAACCATTGGCCGAATACGCTGGAGTATTTAGGCCCAGACGCTTTCTTGGCGGCTGGTGCAGCGGCGTGGTTGATCGGCTCAAGCTTGGTAATGGCGTGGTAACCAATGGGGTCTGCTTCTGCGGGGGCGAAACCTTTACCTTTTTTAGTGATGACATGCAGAAACTGCGGGCCTTCAAGGTCGCGCATGTTGCGCAGTGTCGCCAGCATTGTTGGCAGGTCATGGCCATCAATTGGGCCGATGTAGTTCCAGCCCAGCTCTTCAAAGAGTGTGCCTGGCACCAGCATGCCTTTGGCATGTTCTTCGGTTTTGCGGGCGATTTCCCAAGCACCGGGAAGACGCGAAAGGACTTTCTTGCTGCCTTCGCGCATGCTCGCATAGGTGCGGCTGGAAAGAATTTTCGCCAGATAATTAGACAGCCCGCCAACATTGCGCGAGATCGACATGTCGTTGTCGTTGAGCACCACCAGCATGTTGGCTTTAAGATCGGACGCGTGGTTTAACGCCTCGAAAGCCATACCTGCGGTCAGCGCACCGTCGCCGATGACCGCAACACTTTTGCGGTTGCTGTTCTGTAACTTTGCGGCAGCCGCCATGCCCAGCGCTGCACTGATTGAAGTGCTTGAGTGACCAACGCCAAAGGTGTCGTACTCGCTTTCACTGCGCCGTGGGAATGCGGCAATGCCGTCCTTTTGCCGCAGTGTGCCCATGCGTTCGCGGCGGCCGGTAAGGATCTTGTGCGGGTAGGCTTGATGGCCAACATCCCATACTAAGCGGTCGTCGGGGGTATCAAAAACGTAATGCAGGGCAATTGTCAGTTCGACGACACCGAGACCTGCACCGAAGTGACCGCCGGTCTGGCCAACGGTGTAGAGCAGGTATTGGCGCAGCTCGTCGGCCAGGGTTTCCAGCTCGGCCTCACCCAAACGGCGCAGCTCGGTCGGCGTGTTCGCACGGTCAAGCAAGGGCGTCAGCGGGCGTTCGCGGGGAATCTCATGGAAAGTCGTCGGCATCAGGCGAATCGTTATAAATACAAAGATACGCCAGTTTACCCGAAGCCTTGGGCCGACCCAAACAAGAAGTGGCCGATTACGCCTTGTTCACACTCCGTATTCAGGCATTTTCTTTAATGATTGGCGCTCGCGTGGCCTCACCATGTATCGATAAAGCCGCGCTTGTGGACCTTTTCAGTTGCGGTGGCAGGTGTTGCGTTTAGCCCGCGAGTTATCCATTCGCGAGTTTGCACAGGGTCAATCACTGCGTCGATTTCAAGGAAGCTGGCCATATTGATTGCTTTGCCATTCTCATAAGCCTTGGCCACCAATTTGTCGAACAGTTGCTGGCGCGCTTGATCGGATTCAGCCGCAGCCAGCTCTTTGGCAAAACCTAGGCGAACGGCTCCTTCAATGCCCATGGCGCCGAACTCCCCGCTGGGCCAGGCGACGGTAAACAGCGGGGAGTGAAAGCTCCCAGCGGCCATTGCTTGTGCACCCAGACCGTAACCTTTGCGCAGAACGATGGTGAAGAACGGCACGCTTAGATTGGCGGCGGCGACAAACATTCGCGATACGTGGCGCACCGTGGCTTGTTGCTCTGCTTGCGGGCCGACCATAAAGCCGGGGGTGTCACACAGCGATACCAGTGGGATATCAAACGCATTGCATAGCTGCATAAAACGTGCGGCTTTGTCGCCACAGGCTGCGTCAATGGCGCCGCCAAGATGCGCCGGGTTATTGGCAAGCAAACCAAATGGCTGGCCTTCAATGCGAATGAAGGCGGTAACCAAGCCCGGAGCAAACTCGCGGCGCAGTTCAAGCACTGAGTCTTGATCTGCAAGGGTTTCGATCACTTGGCGGATGTCATATACCCGCAGCCGGTTTTCAGGAATCAAATGACGCAGCAAGCGTTGGTCAGCACATTGCCAAGTGGTTAGCGCGCCTTGGAAATAACCGAGGTATTGTTTGGCGACTCTGACCGCCTCGGCTTCATCTTCGACCAGAACATCAATCACCCCATTCGGGCTTTGTACGCCGGTTGGGCCAACTTGTTCCGCGCTATAGCTGCCCAGCCCGCCGCCCTCAATCATTGCCGGGCCAGCCATGCCGATGCTGGCGTTGCTGGTGGCGATAATCACATCACAGCAACCCAGTAGCGCGGCGTTACCCGCAAAGCAGCGCCCAGACACCACACCGACCAGCGGTACCAAACCAGACAGCTTGGCCATACCGACAAAGGTGTGACAGTCGAGCCCAGCGACACCGACGAAGTCCGTATCGCCGGGGCGTCCGCCACCGCCTTCGGCAAATAGCACCAAGGGCAACCGCCATTGCTCGGCCAATTGCAGCATACGGTCTGTTTTTTTGTGATTCATGACCCCTTGGGTGCCAGCAAACACGGTGTAGTCGTAGGCGATGGCCATGCAGCGCGCGGCTTTATTGCCAAACAACTCGGCGTTGATGGTGCCGGTGCCTGCAACCAAACCGTCAGCAGGGCTTTGTGAAATCAGTTCATCCAGCGATCGTCGGCGCCGTTGTGCAGCAATCGCCAGTGCGCCGTACTCACTAAAACTGCCTTCATCAAGCAGGTCTGCAAGGTTTTCACGGGTGGTGCGTTGTTCGGTTTTGCGGCGTTTGGCTACGGCTTGCGGGCGTCTTTCGTCACGGGTGATTGCGTGGCGCTCAAGTACCTCGCTGAGGTCGGCGCGGATATTGTCCAGATCGATAAGTTCTTCGTTGAGCAGTTGCTCACTGGCAACGTCCGCAGGCTCGACATACAACAATGCTGCGCCTTGGCTGACGATGCTACCGGCTTCTACTGCGAAGCTATGCACAATGCCACTGTGCTCGGCCTTAATCTCAAGCTCCATCTTCATGGCTTCCAGCACGGCGATGGTTTGGCCCTTTGCAATGCTGGCGCCTGCGCTGACTTCGAGGCTGATAATCACCCCGCTGCTCGGCGCACTTAGCGTTACGCAACCCGCGGGCGCTTGGGTGGCGACCGCTGAATGGCCTGATGAACGGGTGCTGTGATCGAAGTACAGGTGCGGATGCTGGGCGTTCTGTGCATCGAGCAGCGTGCCCAGTTGGCTTTCCACAAAGCGCGTGTTGACTTGGTTGTGCACAACTTCTGGCAGCTGTACCAAGGCTTGCAGCAAGCTAATCGAATTGCTCACACCTTCGATATTGAACTCGCACAGTGCGCGATAGGCTTTACGCAAAGCGCTGGGGTAGTCAGGCGCGTGCACAATCAGCTTGGCAAGCAATGAGTCGTAGCTGGGGCTGACGCTGTAGCCGGAATAACCGTAGCCATCAACTCTCAAGCCAGGGCCGCTGGGAGGTTGATAGACGTTAAGCGTGCCTGCGGCCGGTTGGGTGGCGCCATCGCTGTCGATGGTTTCCAGATTGACCCGCAACTGCACGGCGCAGCCATTTATCGGCGGTGGCTGGAGCAGATTGAGGTCCGCCAGCGAGTAACCCATGGCCAGTTTGATTTGACTTTGCAGCAGGTCAACGCCGGTGATTTGCTCGGTAATGGTGTGCTCAACCTGAATCCGTGGGTTGGCCTCCATAAAGTAAAACTGTTGAGGATGGTCGTTGTCGAGCAGGAACTCGAAAGTACCAATGCCCTGATAATTGACACTGCTAGCCAGCTTTAGCGCGGCATCAATCATGCGTTGGCGAGTGGCTGGCGGCAGGTCTGGGCTTGGTGCTATCTCGATGATTTTTTGCTGGCGTCGTTGCAGGCTGCAATCGCGCTCCCACAGATGGCTGACCGCGCCGCTGCCATCACCGAGCAATTGGATTTCGATGTGCCGGGCGTTGCTTACCAGTTGTTCGATGTATAGCGAGTCAATGCCAAACGCGCTGCGAGCTTCAGACTGGCAGCGCTTGAATGCCTCAGGCAAATCCGCAGGCTTGAATACCGCGCGCATACCGCGTCCGCCACCACCGGCCAGCGCCTTGAGCATTACTGCCGAAGAGTCACCGAGGCTGTGCATAAAGTCCTGCGCTTGCTGCAGGTCTATCGGCTGATTGACGCCACGTACCAGCGGCACATCACAGCGTTCAGCCAGCGCACGGGCTTGCGCTTTATCGCCAAACAATTGAAGGACTTCAGGGCTTGGGCCGATAAAGCTAATGCTTGCCGCTGCACATTGGCGAGCAAACTCCGGGTTTTCTGCAAGAAAGCCATAACCGGGATGGATGGCGTCGCAGCCTTGTTCCTGCGCGATAGCAATGAGTTGGCTGATGTCCAGATACGCGGCAACCCCTCGACCCTTGAGGGCAACTGCATGGTCAGCTGTGCGTACATGCAGTGAAGTCGCGTCGTCCTCTGCATAGATAGCAACGCTGCGCAGATTCATATCGGCAGCGGCGCGGGCGATGCGGATGGCGATTTCACCACGGTTAGCGATCAGCAAAGCTGAAAAGGGCATAGCGGCGGCTCCGGAATTCTTATTCTGGCGACCATCTTATGCACTATGCGGCGCAGGTAAACAAAGCCTCGCCTGCTGATCGGTAAGGTATTTGTTTGAGTGATTGTGCGTGAAACTGACGGTATCTGAATCGCTCAGATCGCCGCACTTATAGCCGATGTATCAGTTGCGCCGCTCAACGATGTAGCGGGCCAGTACGCGTAACGGTTCAGCCGGGGTGCCAAGGCCTTCAAGCGCTTCAAGGGCCTGGTCGCGTAACTCGAGTGCATAGCGTTTAGCATTCTGCAAACCCAGTAGCGCCGGGTAAGTTGGCTTGTCGTTAGCTTGGTCTTTGCCTTGGGTTTTACCCAGGGTGCTGGTGTCGCTCTCAATATCGAGGATGTCGTCCTGCACCTGAAAGGCCAGGCCGATTGCCTGTGCATAATGCTGCAAGGCTTGCAGAGTGGCTGGGGCGGCATTGCCGCTGGCCAGTGCACCAAGCTCCACGCTGGCCTCGATCAGGGCGCCAGTCTTGTGCCGGTGCATGTTCTCCAAGTCTGCTTGCTCGAGCGCCTTACCGACTGAGCCGAGGTCTATTGCTTGCCCGCCGACCATGCCTGCCGGGCCTGCGGCGCGGGTGAGGGTTGCGATCATCGCCAATCGCAGCTCGGCACTATGCGGATTCAACTCGGCGCTGCTGAGCACTTCAAAGGCCAGAGTTTGCAAGCCGTCGCCAGCAAGAATCGCGGCGGCCTCATCGAAGGCCTTGTGCGTGGTCGGTTTGCCACGGCGCAGGTCATCGTCATCCATGGCGGGTAAGTCGTCATGGACCAAGGAGTAGGCGTGAATCAGTTCAACCGCGCAGGCTGCACCATTGGCGTGGTCGGCATGTCCGCCGAGTGCCTCGCAAGCTGCATACGCAAGCAATGGGCGTACGCGTTTGCCGCCATTAGTCACGCTGTAGCGCATGGCTTGGTAGAGGCGTTGCAGGTTGGGTTGTGGCGCGACAAACAAACGCTCAAGGGCGGCATCCACGCGCTGCTGGCACTGCGCCTGATAGGCTTCGATCATGCTTGTTTATCCGCGTCGAAAGGCGCTTCCTCCAGCTCGCCATTGCGCTCCAGCAACAGGCTGACCTTTTGCTCGGCCTGTGTCAGTGCGGCTTGGCAGTCACGAGTCAGGCGGATGCCTTGTTCGAAGGCAGTCAGTGAGTCTTCGAGCGACATTTCGCCGTTTTCTAGGCGTTCGACCAAGCTTTGCAGCTCTGTCAGGGACTGCTCAAAATCAACAGCGGCTTTCTTGCGGGCCATGGCGGGTGTTCTCGGCGGGAAATCAACGGACGAATATCGGTCGCGACACTAGCAGAGACGAGGCTCCCGGGCAAATTATGGCCCGCCTCAGCTGCGTAAGTAAGTCGCCCAGAAATAATACAGTGTCATGCTGCTGCCAACGGCAATAACCAGCATGCGCAGGAACTTGGGTGGCAAATGCTGGCCAAGTGCACCGCCCGCGTAACCGCCAATGGTTGCGCCGCTTAGCAGTATTACCAGTTCATACCAACTGACCCGCCCAGCAATGATGAACGTGCCAGTCGCTACGCTATATATCACCGCCGAAATCAGGTTTTTCAGCGCGTTGCTACGTGCTAGCACATGGCCTTCGATCGAGAATGCGGCGAGTTGTAAAATCCCCATGCCTGCGCCGAAGTAACCACCGTAAACCGAGACTGTCGCATGCGCCGCCAGTGACCAAGGTGTATGCGGTGGCTGCATGCTCGCTGAGCGGCGCGCGGCCAAAGCACGACTTAGTTGTGGGCTGGCGGCAAATAGAAGTGTGGCGGTGAGTAGTAGCCAAGGGATTAAACCGCGGAAAATTTCATCGCCACCGATTAGCAGCAATACGCCGCCAAGCAAGCCGCCACCAAGCCCTGCCAATAGCAGGGGAATAAGGTAGTTGCCGAGCGGTTGCAGCGTTTTACGTGCTGCCCAAGCTGCCGCAATGCTTGCTGGCCAGAGTGCAACAGCGTTAGTCGCATTGGCGGTGACAGGCGGCAACCCAGTCGCTAATAGCGCCGGGAACGAGAAAAACGTACCGCCCCCGGCTAATGCATTCATTCCACCCGCGGCGAATCCTGCGGCAATCAAAATCGCTATATCAAGCCAAGGCATTGGGTAGTCTTCGCGGTAAAAGGCGCAGCCTAATCAATCGTCTGCTATTCGCCAAGCAAGATGTTGGTCTGACCGTGCAGGTGCTGGCCGGTTAGGCAACGGTTGAATTTTTATAGTTTCTTTACGCGGGCGCCGCATTACGCCAATCGAACCTTTACGCCTGAAATCCGAGAATGACTCATGCGCCGTTGGGGCGTTTTCGGAGCAATGACTATGAGTATTCTCGACGGATTGTCGCTGAGCCTGGCCCTTGGCCTGTTCTTTTACCTGCTAGCTGCGCTGATGCGCGCAGAGCGGGGTTAGGAGGCCTTATGCAAGCCCAAGACTATTGGCTGATTCTGGCCTTCTTTTTATTGGTGCTGGTGCCTGCTCCTTTTCTGGGTCGCTATATATTCCGGGCAATGGAGGGGCAGAAGACCCTACTTAGTCCGATTTTTTCGCCCATAGAGCGTTTGTGCTACCGCTTTGCGGGTATCGATAGCCAAGCCGAGCAGGATTGGAAAGGTTACAGCGCCGCACTCTTGATGTTCACCCTGACGTGCCTGATCGGGTTGTTTGCAATTCTGATGCTGCAAGACCGGCTGGGGCTAAATCCGCAGCATATTGCCAGTATGGATTGGCCGTTGGCGCTGAATACGGCGGTGAGCTTCGTCACCAATACCAACTGGCAGGCTTATAGCGGCGAGGCATCGCTGAGTTATTTCAGCCAAATGGTCGGGCTCGGCGTGCAAAATTTTGTCAGCCCGGCAGTGGGCCTCGCTGTGTTGGTGGTTTTCTGTCGAGGGATTGCCCGGCGTTCAAGTAATGGCATTGGCAACTTTTGGGTCGATCTGACGCGTGGCGTGCTCTACGTACTATTGCCATTTTGCCTGTTGCTGGCGCTGTTTTTGGTCTGGCAGGGCGTGCCGCAAAGTTTTATGGCTTATGTACACGCCAAGACATTGCTGGGCGCTGATCAGACCATTCCGCTAGGACCAGCAGCCAGCCAAATTGCGATTAAGCAGTTGGGGACCAATGGCGGTGGATTCTTCGGCGTCAACTCGGCACATCCGTTCGAGAATCCGACGGCGTGGAGCAATCTGTTTGAGATGGCTTCGATCATTCTGATTCCGGCGGCGTTGCTGTTTACCTTTGGTCACTACGTCAAAGATTTGCGGCAAAGCCGTGCGCTGCTGGCCAGCATGCTGATTCTGTTTGTGGTTGGTTTTGCTGTGACCTTGCACGCTGAACTGCAACCTAACCCCGCACTCGCTGCATTGCCAATCGAGCAAGCGGGTTCGCTTGAAGGCAAGGAAAGTCGGCTGGGCATTACGGCCTCGGCACTGTGGGCGGTGGCCACTACGGCTGCGTCTAATGGTTCGGTCAACGCCATGCACGACAGTTTTAGTGCGCTCGGTGGGATGATCCCGATGTTAAATATGATGCTCGGCGAGGTCATATTTGGCGGTGTCGGCGCGGGTCTTTACGGCATGTTGTTGTTTGTATTGATTACGGTATTTCTCGCCGGTCTGATGATCGGTCGCACACCGGAATACCTTGGTAAAAAGCTTGAGGCGCGTGAGGTGCGGTTGTTAGTCATGACCCTTCTGGTCATGCCCGTCGGCGTGCTTGTGTTTAGCGCCTTGGGTGTGAGCTTGCCTGGCCCGGCGATGTCGATTACCAACCCCGGCGCGCACGGGTTTAGTCAGGTCTTATATGCCTACACATCAGGCACTGGCAACAATGGTTCTGCATTTGCAGGTTTTGGTGCCAATACCCCGTACCACGACCTGATGATCGCCTTGGCCATGCTCCTGGGCCGCTTCGGTTTCATCCTGCCAATCCTCGCTATAGCAGGCAGTCTGGCCGCGAAAAAATCTGCACCGCAAGACGGCAACAGTTTCCCGACTCACGGCCCGCTGTTTGTGACGCTGCTGACGTTGGTGATTTTGTTAGTGGGTGGTTTGACCTTTTTGCCAGCGCTAGCGCTTGGCCCCATCGCTGAACACCTGACTCTACTGCAGGCCTTCTAAGGAGCAATCATGATGAATGCCCGTATTCTGACGCAAGACCCGCAACCAAAGGCTGCGGCCCATGGGAAAACCAGCGCCTCGGTACTTTGGCAGGCGGCGCTGGGTAAGGCTTTTATAAAGCTGGATCCACGTCAACTGCAACGTGCGCCGGTGATGCTGGTGGTCGAGCTGACAGCAATCGTTACCACCGTGCTGTGCTTTATCCCCAACCCAGCAGTGAGTACAGGGTTGGCGGTGCAGATTGCGCTCTGGTTGTGGTTCACCGTTTTGTTCGCAAATTTCGCTGAAGCTCTGGCCGAAGGGCGTGGTAAGGCTCGAGCCGACAGCCTTAAGGCAGGAAGCCAAGGGCTCACGGCCCGCAGACAAACCCAGCCTGGAGAGTATGAGTCAGTTGCCGCGAGCCAGCTGCGCCGAGGGGATATCATCCGAGTTGAGGCGGGTGAGCAAATCCCGGGTGATGGCGAAGTGGTTGAGGGCATCGCTGCTGTCAATGAGGCGGCTATCACAGGTGAGTCGGCGCCGGTTATTCGTGAATCAGGTGGTGATCGTTCGGCCGTCACCGGTAACACCAGCGTGGTATCCGACTGGTTGCTGGTGAAGATCAGCGCTAACCCCGGCGAGTCAACGCTGGACCGTATGATCGCCTTGGTGGAGGGGGCGCGTCGGCAGAAAACACCAAACGAAATTGCGCTCGATATGCTGTTGATCGGCCTGACTTTGATCTTTCTGGTGGTGGTCGCTACGTTGCAGCCGTTCGCCCGGTACGCAGGAGGCGATTTGCCGCTGGTGTATCTGGTGGCGCTGCTGGTGACGTTAATTCCAACCACTATCGGCGGTTTGCTTTCAGCTATTGGGATTGCGGGTATGGACCGTTTGGTCCGGCTCAATGTCATCGCCAAATCGGGGCGTGCAGTTGAGGCCGCAGGAGATGTGCATGTATTACTGCTCGATAAGACGGGCACGATCACCTTTGGCAATAGACGTTGCAGCGCATTAATCGAGGCGCGAGGTATTACCCCACAAGCTTTAGCGCAGGCGGCGCTGTTGTCATCGCTGGCAGATGACACGGCGGAAGGTAAGTCAATCGTCGAGTACATTCGTAATCTTGGCCCTGTGCAGGAGCCCGACCGGTCGGCAATCAAGCCAATCGCATTCACCGCTGAGACACGTTTGTCCGGGGCGGATTACGACGTTCATAGTTACCGCAAAGGTGCTGTCGATGCAGTGCTCAATTACCTCAACATGAGCCGTACCGAGATGCCGGCTGCGATGGCTAACGCTGTCGATAAAATTGCTCAAAGCGGAGGCACGCCGCTACTGGTTGCGAGTGAGGCGGGTCTACTCGGCGCCATCCATCTCAAGGATGTGGTAAAGCCGGGTATCCGCGAACGCTTCGCTGAGTTACGCGCCATGGGCATTCGCACCGTGATGGTCACTGGTGACAACCCATTGACTGCCGCTGCAATTGCCGCTGAGGCGGGTGTTGATGATGTCATCGCCGAGGCTACGCCCGAGAAAAAGCTGCAACGTATCCGCAGTGAACAGGCCGAGGGCAAGATGGTTGCGATGTGCGGTGACGGCGCCAATGATGCCCCGGCGCTGGCCCAGGCTGACGTGGGTTTAGCAATGAATGACGGCACTCAGGCCGCGCGTGAGGCTGCAAATCTGGTTGATCTCGATTCCGATCCAACCAAACTGCTCGATGTGGTGCGAGTCGGTAAAGAGCTGCTGGTCACTCGCGGAGCGCTAACTACGTTCTCGGTAGCCAACGATGTTGCCAAGTATTTTGCCATTTTGCCTGCACTGTTTATCGGCGTTTATCCGCAGCTCGGCGCACTCAACTTGATGCATTTGCACAGCGCACAAAGTGCGATCCTGTCGGCAATTGTGTTCAACGCGCTGATTATCGTGGCCCTGATTCCGCTGGCACTGCGCGGGGTTCGTGTGCAAGCGACAGATGCCGCCAGCCTGCTGCGGCGCAACCTGTTGATCTACGGGGTGGGCGGTTTGCTGGCACCTTTTGTTGGCATCAAATTGATCGACATGCTGCTAGTGGCTGTCGGTTTGGTTTGATGGTTCGGGACGCCTTTTCAGTTTATCGAAGAGGCGTCGCATAGAATTTGGAGAGTCGATTATGTTTAAGAAAATCCGTCCGGCAATTAGCCTCTTAGTGTTTATGACCTTGCTCACCGGGGTGATATATCCATTGACGGTGACCGCTATCGCTCAGGTCGCTTTTCCGGTGCAAGCCAATGGCAGCCTGATTCATGATGCTCAAGGTGAGGTGCGAGGTAGTAAGTTGCTGGCGCAACGCTTTGTGGGGGCGCAATGGTTCCATTCACGACCCTCTGCAGGGGATTACGCGACTGTTGCTAGCGGCGCGAGCAATCTGGCCCCGAGTAACCCGGCTTTGGCGATCCGTGTGGCTGATGATGCCAAGCGCTTGTTGGTTGCAGAGCAGAGGGCTGTGCCTATGCAATTGGTGACAACATCAGGCAGTGGCCTCGATCCGCACTTATCCCCAGAAGCGGCGCGCTATCAGATAGCCCGTATTGCGGGTGCGCGCAATGTGTCTAAATCGGCGCTTGAGCAGCTGATTGACGCGAAGCTAGAGGCGCCTTTAATTGGACCCGCGGTGGTCAATGTACTGGCGCTAAACATGGCGCTGGCAGAAGATGAGGGCCTGTCCCGCGCTGAGTAACTTTATGAGTGATGCAACCCACGCAGACGTCTTGCTGGCTGATTTACCTAAAAACACGCGCGGTCGGCTCAAGGTGTTTTTAGGTGCCGCGCCAGGTGTCGGTAAAACCTTTGCCATGCTCCAAGCTGCGCAAGCTCTGCAACGTGCGGGTACTGACGTGCGTGTCGCGGTTGTAGAAACCCATGGTCGAGTCGAAACTGAGGCGATGCTGGTCGGCTTGCCGCAACAAGCGCCGCGTCAGTTGGAGCACCGTGGGGTATTAATGCGCGAGATGGATCTGGATGCCATTCTCGCGCAGCCGCCCAAGCTGGTATTGGTCGATGAGTTGGCGCATAGCAATGCCCCCGGCAGTCGTCATAGCAAGCGCTGGCAAGACGTACAGGAGTTGTTGGATTCGGGCGTCGATGTTTACACCACGGTCAATGTCCAGCACCTCGAATCACTCAATGATCAAGTGCGTGATATCACCGGCGTGCAAGTGCGCGAAACATTACCGGATTGGGTGCTGCAGGAAGCCGATGAGATTCTGCTAATCGACCTGCCCACGCGCGAGCTACTTGAGCGTTTGCGTGAGGGTAAGGTTTATGTGCCGGAGCAAGCGCGCGCAGCCATAGATGCTTTTTTCAGCCAGACCAACCTGACAGCCTTGCGTGAGCTGGCAATGCAAACCGCGGCAGCGCGGGTTGATGCTGAGTTGACGCGACGCCACCGGTTGAGTGGGGGCGGCGTACCGGTTTTACGTGGACGACTGCTGGTTGGTATCGACGGCGATATTCAGGCGGAACGCTTGGTGCGCCATGCGTTCAGGGTTGCTGAGCGTCGTCATTTGCCGTGGTCAGTGGTGCATGTCGATACCGGCGGGGCTCGCGACGAGCAACGTTTGAGTTTGCTCCAGGCTGCGCAACAATTGGCCGAGCGTTTGGGGGGAGAAGTTGTAAGTTTGCGTGGCAGTGAACGTGCAAAAACCTTGCTTGAACATGCTCGTGAACGTCATGCAAGCCTGATCCTGGTCGGTCGAAGTCGCCCACGTCTATGGCGGCGCTGGTTAGGTCGGGGGCTTGCCGAGCGCCTAATCATGAACGGTCAAGGGCTGGAAATCTGCGCGCTAGATTGCGAGTCAGAACGGGCCATGCAACGGCGTCGGATCAGTGCGCCGCTGGTCTGGCGAAATTATCTGCAGGCCTTGATCGCAACCGTCTTGGCGGCCTTTGTGGCGCTGGGCTTGTCGCACGTGCTTGAGCTGCCGAATATATCTCTGGTTTTTCTTGCTGCAGTACTGGTTGTGGCTGTGCGCAGCAGTTTGGGGCCTGCGTTGGTGTGTGCTGGTTGCTCGTTCCTGGCATACAATTTTTTGTTTATTCCGCCGACACTTACCCTAACAATTGAGCGTCAAGAAGACGTCTTAACCTTGCTTTTTTTCCTGTTGATGGCCGCACTTACCGGTAATTTGGCCAGTCGCCAGCGTCAGCAGTTGCAAGCCTTGCGTCAGACTCAGGCGGAAACCGCGGGTTTGCTGGAGCTGTCCAGCAAACTAACGGCCGCGACTGATCGTCAGGCGGTGCTCAGCGCGGCAATGCAGCAGTTTTCACTGTGGCAAGAGATGGACGTCAGCGTGCTGGCGCTTAGTGATGACGGTACGTGGAAAGTCGAAGCGGGCACTCAGCGGTTACTCACCGAGTTGGAGCGCGCTGCTGCCGACTGGTCTTGGCAGCATATCCAGCCAGCCGGGCTTGGCACCGATACCTTGCCGGGCGGGCATTGGTGGTGGTGCCCGTTGGCAGGTGAGGATGGTCCGTTAGCCTTGCTTGGCGTCAATCCCAAGAATGGCGCACCCTTGGCCAGTGCGCAGCGTCGTTTGATTGCCGCGCTCGCTCAACCCTTGGCACAGGCATTGAGCCGTGCGCAGCTTGCACAAGATTTAGAGGCGGCACGCCTGCATGGCCAAACTGAAGAGCTACGCAGTGCCTTATTGGCTTCGGTGTCCCATGATTTGCGAACACCACTGACGGCGATGCGTGGCTCAATCGACAGCCTGCTGACGCTTGGCGAACAGATCCCGGTTGCGGATCGCTACGAATTACTGGAAGGCACACGCGACGAGGCCGAGCGTCTTGATCGCTATATCCAGAACTTGCTCGACATGACTCGCCTGGGCCATGGAGCTCTTAAGCTTGCACGGGACTGGGTGGCTCCATGCGATATCGTTGCCAGTGCCGTGCAGCGATTACGCTTGGTGCTTGCGCCACTGAGGGTCGAGCTATCGCTTGCCGATGACTTACCGCTACTTTACGTACATGCCGCGCTGATTGAGCAAGCGTTAGTCAATGTGTTGGAAAATGCGGCGCGCTTTTCACCTGTTAACGGGCGCCTGCGCGTCGTGGCGGAAAATGATGGCAAGGAGTTGCGCATCGCGGTTAGTGACCAAGGACCGGGTATTCCCGAACAGGAGCGCGATAAAATTTTCGATATGTTCTATACCGCAGCCCGTGGTGATCGTGGCGGGCAAGGCACTGGTTTAGGTTTGGCGATATGCCAAGGAATGCTGGGAGCCCACGGCGGGCGAGTCAGCGTAGGTGAGGGGCTTGATGGGCGAGGGGCAACCCTGACACTGCACATACCGCTGTCACCACAACCGATAATGGAAGACGAGTCTGTATGAGCAGCAACCAGCCGACTGTTTTAGTCGTTGATGATGAAGCTCAGATTCGCAAGTTCTTGCGCATCAGCCTTGTTGCCAAAGGCTACCGGGTGATCGAAAGCGCGAATGGCAGCGATGGCCTGGCGCAAGCGGCGTTGACCAGTCCAGATTTGGTGGTGCTTGATCTCGGTCTGCCCGATATGGATGGCCAGCAGGTGTTGCGCGAGTTGCGTGAATGGTCACACGTGCCGGTATTAGTGCTGTCGGTTCGTGCTAGTGAAGGTGAAAAAGTTACCGCGCTGGATGCCGGTGCTAACGACTACATGACCAAGCCGTTTGGGATTCAGGAGTTTTTGGCGCGGGTACGTGTGCTATTGCGCCAAGCGGGTAGCGGCGAGCAAGCCGCGGCGGTTATCAGCAGCGGTCCATTGAGTGTCGACTTTGCTTATCGCCGGGTGCTGCTCAATGGATTGGAGGTCGCGCTGACCCGTAAGGAATATGCTGTGTTAGCGATTCTTGCCCGACACCTTGGTCGTGTCGTGACCCAGCAGCACCTGCTCAAGGATGTTTGGGGCGCCAGTCATGCAGATGACAGCCATTATCTGCGAGTGGTTATTGGCCACCTGCGACAGAAGCTCGGAGATGACCCCGCCGCGCCGCGCTTTATTATCACCGAGGCAGGTGTAGGGTATCGGTTGCTGGAGCAATGACTATGAGTATTCTCGACGGATTGTCGCTGAGCTTGGCCTCACGCTTACAGCCGTGGGGGAGCGGTTAAAACCAAGCGTCAAGTATTGCCACGCATCTGCTCAACCAGATAATCGGCAAGGCATTGCTGGATGTTGCTGAGGATCTTGGTCGAGGCGATTAGCGCCAGTTCAGTCGGGGCCGGTGCGGCCAATCCAAGTTGTTCGGTAATGATGCGTTGCTCGGGTCTTACCGCGCTGTGCGGCAGAAGGCTCAAGCCAATGTTTGCGGAAACGGCCGCTTGAATACTCGCCAGACTTTGCGAGCTGAATGCGATGTGCCAGCGTTGGCCAGCGGCTTCAAGTGCGCGAATGGCTCGCTCCCGATATAGGCAACCTTGTTCGTAAACCACCAGTGCAATGCTTTCTTGTTGCAATTGCCACTGGGCCCCTGCGACCCACTCAAGTTGCTCTGGCCAGGTTGCGATCGCTGCGCTTTGTTCAACGTTACGTTTGATCAGCGCAAGGTCCAGTTCACGATTTTGAAGTTGCTCATTGAGCTCACAACTGAGGCCGTTGCGTGTGTCCAGGCGGATATCCGGGAAGCGCTGATTAAAACCTGTCAGCAGTTCGATCAGCCGATCCAGAGGAAAATCCTCGGGGACGCCAAGGCTGACAACACCACGCATGTCACGAGCGCTGAGCATGTCACTGGCCTCCATGGCCAGAACGACGAGGCGTCGGGCATAGTTGAGCAGACGCTCGCCATCCTCCGTGAGCTGGATTGACTTGCTGGCGCGGCGCCTGATCAACAGCGGGCGGCCGATCTGGTCTTCGAGCTTTTTGATCTGCTGGCTGATGGTTGATTGTGTTCGGTTGACCTGGTCACTTGCGCGGGTGAAGCCGCCGGAGTCGACAACGGTCACGAAGGTTTTTAGCAGTTCAAGATCAAGCATGGTTTTAAATTCGATTAATGAATTATTATTTAATAATAATTTAATTTTCAACTTTAGTCTGTTGGCCCGACGATTGACTCCTTCCTATTGTTTTTAGAGGTTGTTCGTCATGTCACTCCAACACTTCGCAAAACCGCAATGGCTCACCTTTGATTGCTACGGCACGCTGATCCAGTGGGATGAAGGTCTGCTCGAATGTGTTCGTGAGTTGTTAGCGCTCAAGGGGATCAGTCATCGCGAGACCGATTTCATTCGCGTTTATGATCAATACGAATACGGTCTGGAGCAGCAACCCAGCTACATGAGCTTCCGTCAGGTGTCAGAGCAAGCGTTGCGGCGCACCTTGACCGATTTGGGTGTCGGTTATGAACAAGGTGATGGCGAGGCATTCGTTGCCCGTATCGGGCGCATGCCTCCATTTCCTGAAGTGGTTGAAACGCTGGGCTGGCTGAAACAGCAGGGATTCAAACTGAGTATCGTGTCCAACACCGATGACAACATCATTGCTGGCAATGTGGCGCAGTTGGGTGGGCATATTGATCGGGTGATTACGGCACAACAGGCCGAAGCGTATAAGCCCAATCCTCGGCTCTTCGATTTCGCCCATGCCAGCCTCGGCGTGCAGCGCTCGCAAGTGTTGCATATCTGCGCTAGCCCACACCTCGACTTGGTTGCAGCCCGAGACATGGGCTTTCACTGTATCTGGATCGACCGCGGCACCCAGCGAGTCGCACCGGCTGACTACCAACCCGATGCGGTGCTGGCAACGCTTGATGAACTGCGCCAGCTTTTCGCAAGCCTCGGCTGGACGCATGATTAAAGAGCAAGCGATGACTCAATAACTGAGCAGCAAGTGCTGCCCATGTGTTGAAGCGCAGTGACGTTGATTAGTCTGAGATTCGCGCAGCACGTTGCTATCTCAACGCCTGTTTGCGCATGGCTGCACACCTGAGGTGTGCAGGGCCTGCCCATATATCAGGTCATAGAACCGGTTGCTCAGGGCGTTCTTCAGGGTCAGATTTTCCAACAATCCGTATTTTGTTGTGGTCTGAGATTTTTGAAAAAAGCAGGCTTCCATATTCAGGATCTTCTGACGTTCTATAGTGGCCGGTATCTATTAAATCGTTAATGCATGAGCTGTGGGTCACGACTATCAGGTTTCTATTGGTGGTCTTGTGCTTTAACAGGTCGTCAACGATGTCGCTTCCGCAAATGGTCTTGCTATTTGCTAGTGGGTTAGCTTTTCCAAACATGAAGTCTGATGTTTGAACTGTTCTGATAGCTGGGCTTGTAAGGATGTCGGTATTGTCCAGTGTGAAGTTTGACTTTAAACGGTTTCCTGTCTCTTTTGCTCTCTCGCTTCCAAGCGATGTGATTCCGTCATCGGGACCTAAACACGGGTTGCTTGAGCGGTCGCAGCGTTCTTCGTGTCTTACCAATAAGATGATATTTCCACTTTTCCAGTCTTCAGAAAGGCCTGAGCTGACTAGTTTTTTATTCGAATCTAAGTCCTCTACAGTTTTTTGTGCAAACGAGTCGTAAGCAAAAAAAATAGTGCCAATAAAACCAATGGTTAATACTGCTTTCGATCGGTTGCTATTGAACATTTGGAGTATCCACAATTTGTATTTCGTATAGCTGTTTCTTAGCTATACAACTTATCGAGTGATAATTGGGAACCTCCCTGGAAACCCTGCTGAGATCAGTACTGATCTGAAATAGAATCATCTCCTAATTGGGTTAAGGAATTTTTACGTGAGGACATAGTGTTTTTTTGACAGGCAAGTCATCGCGATCATTACGTCGGCCGAGGTCGACAGCCCGGCGTCGGAGCTACGTTGTGAGCATGGAGTCAGATCAGGGGTTTTATAGACGTGTCGGGCCAAATCCGGCGCAATGGAGGCGTCGTTGATGGCCCGGCAGGGAGATATGTTTCTGCAGGCGGTTCGCTCGGGTTGGACCCGCGTTGCCTGCTATTGCTACCAGCCTCTACTGCCCTTGGAAAATACCGCGATCGCCGAACTCCTCATCCGGTTCATGCACAATCGGCGCATGAACAACCAGCACAACTGTTTCAGCGTTTTGGTTTGGGTTAGAGCTATTCGCTGGCAATTCGTTCCAAACGATAGCCATAGCCATAGATGGTCGCGAGGCGCCAGCCGTTTTCGGGGGTGAGTCCAAGCTTAGTGCGCAGCCGGTAAATGTGGGTGTCTAGCGGGCGTGATGAATGGACTTCTTCACGGGGCCAGAAACGCTCATAGAGGTATTCGCGTGAGAGCGGGCGGTCTATGTTGCTGATCAAGCACTTTGCCAAGCTGTATTCACGCTCGGTCAGGTTAACTGGCGTGTCATTGCGTTTAACTTGCTGTTCGGTGTCATCAAACAGCAGGTCGTAGACCTTGAGCGAAGGGCTTTTGATTTGCGCGATGTTGCCTTGACGACGCAGGACTGCAAGCACTCGGGCTTGTAGCTCCTGACTGCGGAAGGGTTTGTTGATGTAGTCATCGGCGCCTTCATTCAGCGCCAGTACCACATCTTGCTCTCGATTCCGGCTGGTTAGCATTATGACCGGAGGCTGTTTTTCAAGATGTTTTCGGCTCCAGCGCAAAACCGCCAATCCACTCACGTCAGGCAGTTGCCAGTCGAGAATGAGTAGGTCGAATGTTTCGCGCTTCAGTTGCTTGAGTAATTCTTCGCCACGGTTGAAGCCATGCAAGCTCCAAGGGTCCTCATTCTGCTTTGCAATACTTTGCAGGGTGTGAGTTATGCGGTCGAGCTCAGCTTGTTCGTCATCCAGTATTGCTATGCGCATAGCTTGGAACTACCCGTCTCCATATAACGAATGGGTTGAAATGAGTAAGGCTATTTTTCTCATGAATCGTTTACTTCGGAATCTGAACAAATGTGAGATTTACCTAAATACAGCATTACGATTTGTTAAATTTACTCAACATTAAAACCCATACAAGCACTTTTAATGATTCAAATCAAGGCGGCAGAACGTGCTTGTGATCGCCTGCTGTGGGGGATGCAAGCAAGTAATCATGTAGGTGATTAGCCTGTGTATGGCCGGGTTTGTACGGCGCTCTAGATACTCTCTGGGACAGGCAATATTTCAGCTTAGCCACCTGATCCATGGAAAAAGTGAAGGGTTGGCTTGAGTAAACAGCTACAGGGGCAAGTGTTCTGGCGTGCTTATGTAGCCGCTAACACTGTCTTGGCGTGGATAGCTAAGTCCGCGTTAAGTTTTGAATTAACTGCTCTGAACATCAGGCAGTAAAAGAGTTCAATCTATTGCTCAAGGATTGTGCAATAGATTGAAAGTGAGCGGCATGGAAGCTGCGAATGAAAGCCATAGGCCGGGAGGCGTTAATTTCCGCGAACAGCGGTTGTTAAGAGTTGCCTTGAGTGTTCAGCTGAAAACGGATTTTGTTGGCTGATTGCGATGTAGGTGCTTGGTTTTCATATGTAAAGGACTTCTGTGGTACGTGCGCAGATTCCGTAAGGAGAGTGTCGGTGTTGGATGGAACCAACGTGGAGCTGGATTCTCGCTAGCTGTCGGGCTTGCTCGATGGGCGGCGAGCTGTAGCTAGGATGCTACTGTGCAAGGATGCTTCAGGGATGATTTAGCGCAGCGGCTGCTGCACTGTGGCAGGCCAGATTTGTTGTTCAGTTATGCAGTCGAACTTCATTGTCGCGCTTAGTAAATAGCACAAGGATGTGCTTCCCATTGAGGCTCTTGGGTTAATTAAACCTTTATATCGACCCTCGGGAGTAACAATTGAGGGGCTGGCGTCAGAGAGTCGAGGGTATGAAAAGCGAATTTGCGAACGCTCGACTTTAGTGATCTTAAATGAATATTTGATTCGCGTTGCTCGTCCCTGCATGGTTAGTGCTACTCACTGTCGAGTGAAGGCTGACCCTGCAAAGTTTTGATTGTCGTTTTGATCTGTCTGTGAGGTAACGCATACGTTCGTGCTATGTTGTGATTGAGTTATTGAGTTATTGAGTTATTGAGTGAGTGTGGGTTGGTTATATAAAGGCCATTAAACCACTCTCGGTTAGTTCAAGTGCTTAAGTTTATCCAGTAAATATACATGTCGATCATAGGAAAGTATCAAATTGAGTCATTCGATAACTCGTACGTATTTAATGCGCACGACAGCCCATTTATGATCAGCTTGCAGCGCAATACTGTTGCAACCTTGATAGTGAGCTTGGCAATGATGTCCATGCTGTTCAGCACCTCTGTTTATGCTGAGAAGTTGAGCCCTGATGTTAATGAAAGTGTTGCGCTTGAAGATGTCCCGGAACCTTTACCTGCACAGGTCGAGGCGCTTGAAGGTGAGGCTTGGCTGATCGATAAGCGTGGTACGGAAACACCGTTGGTTGAAGGTATGGAAGTCAAGAGGGAACAAGGTATTCGTACCGGTAGCAATGCCTATGTTGCACTGGTGCTTGGCGATGACTCACGTATCGTTCTGCCTTCACAAAGTAGTGTTGTGTTGCTGTCTGATGAAAAGGTCATGCAGGTCAAGCTACTGCAAGGGCAGGTAGAGTCTTATGTGCGCAAACGCGAGCCTCAGGTCGAGCACTTCCAGATACTCACGCCCGTCGGGGTTCTGGGTGTGAGGGGTACGCACTTTCGTGCGCGACAGGTCGCAGGTGAGGATGCAGTGCTAGCAGAGGTGCTCAGTGGCAGCATTGCCGCCGAGCGTGATGAGCGGCAAGAAGCGCCGAGTTTAATCAATGCTAAGCAGGGCATGCGCATCGTGCCAGATGGCAATTTGAATGCGGTCGAGTTATTGCCCGGGCCGCAATTGCTTGGCCAGCAAGGCAGTGCTGCTGCGGACAGCGGTTGGACCATCGTGATCAAACCGCTCCCGGGGGCGCAGCGTTACCGCGTGCAGGTTGCGAGTGACCCGAAGTTTATGCGGATCAAGCGTGAGCAGTTTTCGAACTCAACCGAAGTAAGTTTCTTTGGATTGGATCTGCCTTTGTATTACGTGCGCATATCTGCATTTGATGAGCTGGGTCTTGAAGGTCTTACCTCAATCTATCATGTGATGCACTTCTTGCCTGTCGCAAGTCAGTACTGAGGGTCTTGGCGCGTGTGACAAACAGTAAAATTGGGTCTGAGATGAAGGTAGAGCGGCGAAATTCCTTTTCAATGTCTCGCCAGCTATTCAATCGCATTGCGCGCGAGTGGATAGTCGTGACCTTAATTTTGATCCCTCTGACGGCAGGGCTTTCACTGACACACGCACTTGGACTTGACTCGCTAATCTACGACCGTCTGTTGTCGATGACTCGACTGAATGCTGACCCACGGATTCTCCTGGTCAATATCGACAACCGCAGCCTGGCCGAGATTGGCCGCTGGCCGTGGTCACGTGATGTCCACGCAACGCTGATTGATCGACTGACGAAGGCCGAGCCCGCTGCTGTTCTGTTTGATGTGATTTTCAGTGAGCCGGGATTAAGCCCTGATATCGATCAGCGTTTTGCCGACGCATTATGTAAATCGGGTGTCGTTGTGTTGCCGTCTATCCGCAGAGGCATAGAGCAGGCGGATGGCGTGTCGAGTGAGTTTCCTCCAATTGAACCGCTGCGCACATGTGCATGGGGTATTGGCCATATTAATGTGCAGGCAGATAGTGATGGAGTTGTGCGTAGTGTTCACTTGCGTGAAGGCTTAGTCGATGACCTGCGGTTACAGATGGCGTGGGTCGGAAATTTATTGATTAATCCAACTGCCCGAACAAAAGGCCTGCCTGGCCAAGCTTCACAAGGTAGTGCGCAAGGTTGGGTTGTTGATCACTCTATTCGCATTCCTTATTTACGCAGTGCCCAAGCATTTTCTAGCGTGTCGTACTCAAGCATCTTGCGTGGCGAAGTGCCGGACTCAATACTGCGCAATCGTATTATTTTGATCGGGGCAACAGCGCCAGGTTTAGGGGATCGCTACGTAACGCCGATATCGGGAAGCGCTGGAGGGACTGCGGGCATTGAAATTCAGGCCAGTATTCTCAATGGGCTGTTGCAGGACCGCAGTGTTGCTGAGTTTTCTGATTGGCTGTGCGCGTTCTTCGCGGTTGTCCCCGTCATGTTACTGCTGGCGATCATGTGGTTATCTGGCCTGCGATTTGCGCTGCTATTGAGTCTGAGTGTGGTCGCGCTGACCCTGCTCGCTTGCTTATTGTTGCTTCAAGCTGGCTGGTGGTGGCCGCCCTCTGCCAGTCTGTTGGGTGTTTTACTGGCTTATTCGCTGTGGAACTGGCGACGCTCAAGCGCTGCCTTAGGATATCTCGGTTGGGAGTTGGCGCGCCTTGACCAAGAGCCGCAAGTCTTACCTGAACGTACTTTTGAGAAAGGACTTATTGCTGGAGACATAATCCAGCAACGTATGGTTGCACTTGAACGTGCGGTTGATCAGGTGCGAAATACACGAAGGTTTATGACCGATGGTTTGGAGCATCTGCCTGTAGCGAGTTTGATGTGTCGTAAAGACGGGGGCATATTATTTGCCAATCGATGTGCACGGGCTCTGGTCAAAGACTACACCGCAGGTAGTCGCTTAAGTGAATACCTGCAGCGCTTGGGGCACCCGGATGTAACGGCTCCTGGTTTCAGTGAGTCGGATCAGTTCAAGACGCTCCGTGATGTCGAGTTTCGCACTCCGCAAGGCTTAAGCCTGCGTACCGAAGTCGCGCCCATGCTGACAGCAGAGCACGGCACAATCGCTGGCTGGTTGATTAGCTTGGTCGATCTGACCAGTGAGCGTGAATCTGAAGAGCAGCGAGCAAGTATGTTGCGCTTCCTCTCGCATGACCTACGTGCACCTCACTCGGCAATTCTCTCACTGCTTTCGATGCATCAAGCTCAAGTCGGCGAGGAGGGCGGGCACGCCATGCTCTCTGCCAGTATTGAAAAACAGGTGCGTCGAGCGCTGCGGCTCACCGATGATTTCTTGCAGCTAACCAAAGCTGAATCATCCGAGTACAGGCTTGAGCCTGTGTTACTTGAAAGCATTGTGCAGGACGCCGTGGATGAGGTCTGGACGCTGGCGCAAAGCAAGTTTATCGCGATCAAGATGCATCTGCCTGATGAGGAGACTGTGGTATTGGCAGACCCTGGTTTGTTATGCCGTGCGCTGTTTAATCTGCTTGAGAACGCGATCAAATACAGCCCGAATAACACGCTGGTCAGCGTAACCCTATCGGTAGAACAGGGCTGGGTGGTATGTGCGATTGCGGATCAAGGCGAGGGCATTGCCTCTGAAAATATTGCGCAATTGTTCCGGAGCTACCAGCGCTTCTCCAAAGACCCATCGATTGGCGGCGTGGGTCTTGGTTTGGCAATGGTTAAAGCGGTGGTTGAGCACCATGGCGGGGTTATCGAATGTCACAGTGAGGTCGGCACGGGTAGCGTGTTTAGGTTGAAGCTACCACTGCTTGATGAGCCGCAGGTTTGAGGCGGGCGCTTTCAATCGTGACTTAACGGTTCACCAGGCACAAAAAAACCAGCACTAGGCTGGTTTTTTTGAATTAGCGATTACCCAGTCTTACTTTTTGTAAGCGGCAACTGCCTTGGTGATTTCAGCGCGGGCTGCGTCAGCATTGCCCCAGCCTTCAACCTTGACCCACTTGCCTTTTTCGAGGTCTTTATAGTTCTCGAAGAAGTGTTTGATTTGCTCAAGCAGCAGCGCTGGCAGGTCGGTGTATTCTTTGATGTCGACGTACAGCTGGCTTAGCTTGTCGTGCGGTACGGCGATCAGCTTGGCGTCGCCACCGGCTTCGTCAGTCATGTGCAGTACGCCAACTGGGCGAGCACGGATCACTGCGCCTGGTGCAACTGGGTAAGGTGTTACAACCAGTACGTCGAGCGGGTCACCGTCGTCAGCCAAGGTGTTCGGGATGTAGCCATAGTTGGCTGGGTAGAACATTGGCGTAGCCATGAAACGGTCGACGAACAGGCAATCGCTGTCGTGATCGATCTCGTATTTGATCGGCGCGTGGTTGGCCGGAATCTCGATAGCGACGTAGATGTCATTCGGCAGGTCTTTGCCTGCCGGAATCTTGCTGTAGCTCATGGGGGAGCTCCCTGAAAGTAGACCAAAAAAGTGGCGAGATTATAGGCGTATTCCTGTACGCATGCTACGCCAGCGTAGCTAGCCATTGGTCGCTTAACCTTTAGCCCTGAGAGTTTAAAGGGGGTTGACGATAGCGCGCCTGAGTTTTTTAGTCTTTGTAAGTGTTTCAGCGGGTGCTCTCAGCAGAACGATGTTGTCGGTAAAACAAAGTTGTTGGTGAAGCTATGGTGACGTTAAAACTATCGTGTCGGTAAAACTATGCAAGCGGTGCTTATTCACTGGCGATAGCTTAAATCCAGCGGTTTTATGGGCGGTAAGCCAAGGGCAAAACGGCACAAAGAGTGCACAGGCATTTCGGGTAACCAATTCATCGTTCGCGAGGGAGGGTTTGAAATGCCTACAGAGCGCATGGAGCACCCGGCAGCCACAGTAGTATTGGGTCATGGAATAGACTTGCCGCGCCAAGCCGCGCGAGTCAGAGCGATGTGGGTGGCAGGGCGTAAAGGGCGTCCGCCCGTTTTGATGGTGGCATTACTTTGGGCGCGCGAGTGCGCTGAAGTGGTGCAAACCATTGAACATTACCTTGATGCGTTGTTTGCCGACTACCGCTGCACTCCGCAAAGTTGGAGCGAGGCTCAAGCGGCGCGGCAGGTTCTGGCGGCCCTGAATCAACAGTTATTTCGGCGCAAACAAACTGGGCGTCAAATAGCAGAGCTCAATGTCGGCCTGTTATTGCTTCAAGAGGATGACCTGCAGTTCCTGCAGGCGGGTTCAATAGGTCTGCTGCGTTACCAGAACGATACTATCCATACCTTGGTTGGTCGTGATGGTATGCAGATTGGTGAGCGAGCCGAGCTGGCGCTGGTTCAGCATAGTTTGCCGCTAAATGCTGGCGAACTGCTGCTAATGGCGCCACAGCCGTTATTGGGCGTTGCTGATCTAAATGCATACCGCCACGCCCGTCAAACCCAGTGTGCAACCGAGTTACAGGCGTTGCTTGAGCCACTTTTGCATGCCCCAAGTGCGGGGGTTCTGCTTTTGCTAGGTGACTCGAATACGCTCAACAGTCACCCAAGTACCGAGTCATGGCCGGTGGTGAAGAATGCTGTTGCAGGCATGCAAATAGATGGCTGGACACTAATCAGTAGCTGTTCATTTGGGCCGCCAGGGCGTGTATTCAGAGCGCTTGATGCCGCGGGGCGTTGTGCGCTTTTATGGTTGTCTGAGTGGCCCGCCGATGATGTTTTCTGGCAGCGAGAGTGGGCCGTGCGTGGCAGCCGAGTGTCGGGTTTGCCTCAAGTCATGTCAGCCTACACGCCTCGCGAGCACGCCTTCTCGTTGTTTGAATCTCCGCCGATGGATATGCGCAGTCTGGCCGACTGGGCTGCGGCGCGTGGCCCGTTAGCGCTGCACACGGTCATGTCGATAATCAAGCAGGCAATAGGTGCAGTGCGCGCCCTGCAGCGCCGTGGTATGCAAGGGTTGTTGTTAAGCCCGCGCAACATTTTGATTAGCGAGTCTGGTCAGGTGTTGTTATTTGTAGAGCAGGCCGTGCTGATTCCAGGGGCGCCGCGACAAGCCTTGCCTGCCGAGGCTGTTCCGTTGGCTCCGGAGTTGCGAACGGCTGAAGGGAGTGTGGATGGCCGTGCCGATCAGTTTGCGCTGGCAGCATTAGCCTACTGGCTGTTGTGCGGGCAGTGGCCTGAGGTCGCACGACCCGAAGCCAGTTCATATAGTCGTTATGTGCCGTTGGAAAATTTTAATCGGCGTCTACCCAATGGCTGGGATGGCGTACTGGCAAGGGCCTTGGCGCCACAAGCTGCGTCGCGATTTGATGCGCTATCAGAGTTTCAACAGGCCTTGGAACAACCGCTCCAGCACAGCTTCGGCAGCAGTCGGCACGACAATAAAGTCTCCAGATGGCGCGTCTGGGTGGTCGCTATTTTACTGTTGCAGTTGGGCATCGGCCTGCTGGTAAGCCTTGCCCATTGATGCGCTGAAATGGTCGAGCCACTTCATTAGGGCTGGAAACTGTGCAGGCCACAGCAACTGCAGTGATTTAGTCCGAATTGATTGGCAGCACGTAGTTTTTGAATTGCTCATCAACGACGAAGCCAATTGATTCGTAAACCTTTTGCGCCACTTCGTTATCGCTGCTGGTCGACACGCGCATGCGCACGGCATTGGTATCTTTGGCCATTTTCTTGGCGGTTTGGATGAGGCGGTCGGCAACCAGTTGGCGACGTGCGTCTTCGGCAACGTAAATATCGTTGAGAATCCAGACACGTTTCAGGGCTAACGAGGAGTAGCTCGGGTACAGCTGGCAGAAACCCAGCAGCTTGTCCTCATCATCTGCCAGAGCCAGGTAAATGGTTGACTCCTTACGGCGCAGGCGCTTTTCCAGAAATGCTCGCGATGAGTCCGGGAAGGACAGTTCGCCGTAGAACTCACGGTATTTAACGAACAAAGGAGTCAACAAATCCAAGTGTTCCAGCGTGGCTTGAACAATACGCATTGCGGGCCCTCGATATCAGTTTTTGAGCAGGCGTAAAGTCGCTCAAGCAGCAGTCATTACCAGAGATTTGGTCTGAGTAATGAAGCATGAGTTATGCCATTAATTGATTTGATGCTGCCTAAAAAAATTTGAAAGCGCAATCCAAGCGAGCGTTTGATTTGCTCTGGCAGCCGCAACGACTACCGGGTTGCAGGAGGCAGGCTACACATTGCATGTGGCCTGCCTACGGGGTTGGAATATCAGAAGAAGCCGAGCGGGTTGATGTCGTAACTGATCAGCAGGTTTTTGGTTTGCTGATAATGATCAAGCATCATCTTGTGTGTTTCGCGGCCGACGCCGGACTTTTTATAACCGCCAAAAGCGGCATGCGCGGGGTAAAGGTGATAGCAGTTGGTCCAGACGCGACCGGCTTTAATCGCCCGTCCCATGCGGTAAGCACGGTTAATGTCACGGGTCCAAAGACCAGCGCCTAAACCAAACTCGGTGTCGTTGGCGATGGCTAATGCCTCTGCCTCATCTTTAAATGTGGTCACGCCAACCACTGGGCCAAAGATTTCCTCCTGGAAGACGCGCATTTTATTGGTGCCTTTAAGCAGTGTCGGTTGGATGTAATAACCGTTCGACAGATCGCCCTCGAGCGTTTCTCTTGCGCCTCCGGTCAGCAACTCGGCACCTTCTTGCTGGGCGATTTCGAGGTAGCTAAGTATTTTATCGTACTGTTGCTCCGACGCTTGCGCGCCGACCATTGTCTCGGTATCCAGCGGGTTGCCCCGTTTTATCTGTTTGATCTTCTTCATTACTTCGAGCATGAATGGCTCGTAGATTGACTCCTGCACCAAGGCCCGTGACGGACAGGTGCAGACTTCGCCTTGGTTGAAAAATGCCAGTACCAACCCTTCGGCAGCTTTTTCGATGAACTCAGGCTCGGCCTGCATGATGTCTTCGAAGAATACGTTGGGTGATTTTCCACCCAGTTCCACGGTCGACGGGATAATGTTTTCGGCAGCGCACTTGAGGATGTGTGAGCCGATAGGGGTTGAGCCGGTGAAGGCAATTTTGGCGATCCGTTTGCTGGTGGCCAGCGCTTCTCCTGCTTCACGGCCATAGCCCTGAACAATGTTCAGCACGCCAGGGGGTAATAAGTCACCCACCAGTTCGGCAAATACGGTGATCGATAGCGGTGTTTGCTCTGCCGGTTTGAGGATTACACAGTTACCAGCCGCCAGCGCGGGGGCGAGTTTCCAGGCCGCCATCAACAGTGGAAAATTCCAGGGAATGATCTGGCCGACGACGCCCAATGGTTCATGGAAATGATAGGCCGCGGTGTGTTCGTCAATTTCTGCGGCGCTGCCTTCTTGTGCGCGGATGCAGCCGGCAAAGTAACGAAAATGGTCGGCTGCCAGCGGTACGTCGGCGTTTAGCGTTTCACGTACGGCTTTGCCGTTGTCCCAGGTTTCGGTGACAGCCAGTAGCTCAAGATTTTCTTCGATACGGTCAGCAATTTTCAGCAGTATCAAGGCGCGTGCCTGCGCTGAGGTTTTGCCCCAGGCATCGGCAGCGCCGTGGGCTGCATCCAACGCACGCTCAATGTCCGCTGCGCGTGAGCGCGGAAATTCAGCAATTACCGATGCGTCAATTGGGCTGGTGTTGGAGAAGTATTCGCCATCAACTGGGGCAACAAACTCGCCCCCAATAAAGTTGCCGTAACGCGTCTTGAATGAAACGACTGAGCCTGGAGTTCCGGGTTTGGCGTAAATCATGATGCGGGCCTCTCTTGTGTTGAGGTGATGCACATTAAGGACAGCGGTGGCAGCTCATGTGCATCACATGATCAATCTAGGGGTACGGGCTAGCCGAAGACATTGGACTATGCTCGGCGCACAGTTTGCTTCTGCGCGCAGGTTAGATAGAGATTAGTCGCTCTGGCGCTTATCGCCCTGCGCGAATTTGCGATCCTGTAGCGTGTTGGAGTCCAGTTGTGCCCTTAGGTTTCACTGCACGCTGGCGCTGTGTTTGTATGCTCGGGACTGCAGCGCCTTTTGCGGCCGAGCAGGGCGCTGCTGTGCTAATCTGCGGCGAGATTTTGTCGGGCTGATGCGGTCCGTTTTTTGAGGTTTAGGTTTTTCATGCATATCCACATTCTCGGTATTTGCGGCACGTTCATGGGCTCAATGGCGGTTCTGGCCAAGGAGCTGGGTCACCATGTCACCGGTTCCGATGCCAATGTCTATCCGCCAATGAGCACTCAGCTTGAAGCTCAGGGCATTGTGCTGACGCAGGGTTATGACCCCGAACAGTTGGATCCCGCTCCTGATTTAGTGGTGATTGGCAACGCCATGTCGCGCGGTAACCCGGCAGTTGAATACGTGCTCAATAAAGGCTTGCCATACGTTAGCGGCCCGCAATGGCTGGCCGACCACGTGCTGCAAGACCGCTGGGTGCTGGCCGTTGCCGGTACTCACGGTAAAACCACCAGCAGCAGTATGTTGGCGTGGGTGCTTGAACATGCTGGCCTGAGCCCAGGTTTTTTGATTGGCGGTGTGCCGCAGAACTTTGGCATTTCAGCGCGTTTGGGCGACACCCCGTTTTTCGTCATTGAGGCGGATGAGTATGACAGTGCGTTTTTCGACAAGCGCTCGAAGTTTGTGCATTACCGTCCACGCACCGCGATTCTGAATAACCTTGAGTTTGACCATGCGGATATCTTCCCTGATCTGGCATCGATTGAGCGCCAGTTCCACCATTTGGTCCGCACCATTCCAAGCCAAGGTCTGGTAATCCATCCGGCTGCCGAGACTGCGCTTAAACGTGTGGTTGAGATGGGGTGCTGGACGCCAGTTCAAACTACCGGCGTTGATGGCCAGTGGCAGGCGCGATTACTGAGTGATGATGGCGCGCGTTTTGAGGTGCTGTTTGACGGCCGCGTTGAGGGTATTGTCGACTGGTCGCTAACCGGGCAGCACAACGTCGCCAACGCATTGGCTGTGCTTGCAGCTGCGCGGCATGTCGGTGTTGTTCCTGCGCTGGGTACTGAAGCCCTGTGCCTGTTCAAGAATGCCAAGCGGCGTATGGAAAAGGTCGCAGAGGTCAATGGTGTGACCATCTATGATGACTTCGCGCATCACCCGACTGCGATTGCCACAACGCTTGATGGCTTGCGCAAACAAATTGGGCCAGCCAAGCTGATTGCAGTGATTGAGCCGCGTTCCAACTCGATGAAGCTAGGCGCCCACCGAGATGGCTTGCCGGGTTCTGTGCATCAGGCGGATCAGGTGTATTGGTATGCGCCTGCCAACCTCGGCTGGGATCTGGCTGCTGTCGTGGCTTCATCCACGGTGCCAACTACCGTGTGTGATTCGCTCGAGGCGATTATTGCAGGGGTTAAAGCGCAGGCTGAGCCCGGTACGCAAATCGTGGTGATGAGCAATGGTGGCTTCGGCGGCCTACACGGTAAATTAGCTAAGGCGCTGGAGGCATGAGTATGCAGGGCCCGGAACGAGTTACCTTGGCGATGACAGGCGCTTCTGGCGCCCAATATGGCCTGCGCCTGCTTGATTGCTTGGTGCAGGAAGAGCGTGAGGTGCACTTTCTGATCTCCAAGGCCGCGCAACTGGTAATGGCCACTGAAACGGATGTCACCTTGCCTGCCAAACCGCAAGCGATGCAGACGTTTTTGTGTGAGTACACCGGGGCTGCGCCTGATCAGATTCGGGTTTACGGCAAGGAGGACTGGATGTCGCCCGTGGCCTCAGGCTCTGGTTCGCCGAGCGCAATGGTGGTTGTACCTTGTTCGACCGGCACACTTTCTGCGATTGCCACTGGCGCCTGTAACAATCTGATTGAACGGGCGGCAGATGTCACCCTCAAGGAGCGTAGGCAGCTGATTTTGGTACCGCGTGAGGCTCCGTTCTCAAGCATTCATCTGGAAAACATGCTGAAGCTGTCGAACATGGGGGCAATCATTTTGCCGGCAGCGCCCGGTTTTTATCACCAGCCGCAAACCATTGATGATTTGATCGACTTTGTCGTCGCACGAATCCTCAATTGTCTTGGCGTACCGCAAGATATGTTGCCGCGCTGGGGCGAACATCATCACGTTAGTCGCGATGACTAAACCTTATGCGGGCATCCTGATATGGCTTGCATTACTGTCCGTAACCAGTGGCTGCGCAAGTGTGCGTACCCTTGATGCGGCTAAAGCCGATGCCCCTGTGGTGTATGCCGGAACACGGCTTGATTGGTATGTGCTGAACGGTGGTTGTTGCCCGGTTGACCGCTATGGCGCAGAAGCACCGGCGTTACCGGGCCTCGACCTGCCATTCAGTGCGCTGCTGGATACGCTGCTGTTGCCGTTGTCGTTAATTACCGCGTTGGGTGGGACGCTTAATGTCAGCGGCGGTCTTTAGCTGCTCTGGGTAATCAATTCAAACTCTCGCAAGAAACTCATCACTTTATCCTGCGGCATCTCGCAAGGTTTGAGCAGCGCTGTGTTTTCCGTTATGTAGTAGTTGAAGCTTATAAAGTCCGTCCCGCCCAGCTCTTCGGCATAAACCTTGATGCTTTTACCTGTATTGAAGTCGCTGCGGCTAATACTGTAAGTGCGGCCGAACGCTTTGGCCTTGCTGGTACCTAGTGGGATTTTATTGATCAGCTTGCTGCGTTGATCTTCCATGAATGGCTTCCAGCACTTTGATCAGGCTGCAACAATTCACAGGCTGAGCTATTGCAGTTGTTCTTTCGGGGTTGTTAGTCAGCCCAGCCAGAATAGACGTAAGTCATGGCTTTGGGGCCCTGCAAATAACGCGTGTCCAGTTGGCGAACGGTAAAGCCCCCTGCTTGAATCAGTGCAGGTATGTCGCGATTCAGATGGCAGCCGCCAGCCAGTGGCTTCCAGATGGGCGTCAGCCTGTTCTGCCAGCGTACCACCGCTGCGTCAGGCGCTAGGCCGTGCTCGCAAAACAGCAGCCTTCCATGCGGTTTAAGCACCCGGCGCATTTCTTTTAGTGCGGCAACGGCATCGACAATCGTGCATAACGTGAAGGTGCAAACGATGCTGTCGAAGCTGGCGTCCTCAGCTTTAATCTGGCCGAGTTCGAGGGCGATCATTTCAACTGCAATAGGGGTTTTTGCGGCACGTTCACGCGCGAGCTTTTGCATCTCTGCCGAAGGGTCAACGCCAATCACCACGCTGACCTTGTTCGGGTCATAAAACTCTAGGTTAAGACCACTGCCGATACCGATCTCAAGCACTCTGCCACACGCCTGCGGGACAATTTTTGAGCGAGCCTTCATGACTTCGCCCATGCCGCAGGCAAAATCAATTAAGCGAGGCAATACAAAGCGTTCATACAGGTTCATCAGTATGCCTCGTTAACGGTCAGGCCGGGTCTTCTGGCTCTTCACTCTCATCATTGTTGCCACTGATGGCGGCAAAGCATTTCAGGCTATGTGATTGCTCAGGTCCGGCGATAGTCCAGCATTCGTTGCTGTTGTCATAGCTGGCGGCGCTTACCTGGCCCAACGTGAACTGCCAGTGGCGGCGATCACGACCGTCAATGCACTCCATGCTAAGCAGTGGCTTGGCTTGGCTGTCGTTACCTGCCGAACCGGCACTAACTTGCGCAAGAAGTTCTTTGTCGAGGCTGAACTGCCAAGCGTAAAGGCCGTCAATTTCAAGCATGTCGGCATCAACCAGGGCTTCAATCAGACTGTTGTGAGTAGTGCTCATAATCAGCTTATCTCGGGGTTAGCGGCCTAATCGGCGCAGTTGGTCTGACTCAATGATACGAGTGCCATCATCTTCCTCAAGTGCCAGTCGCCATAAGGCACGCGCCAGAACCGTGGTTTCAATACCGTGATATTTGCCTGGGAGTAAGCGTGACAGAGGGGTCATCAAACGCTCCCCCAGACGGAACTCCGCACGCGGGCCAATCAGTAGAGAAGGGCGGGCGATGGTCAACTGCGGCCAGCCTTGTTGTTTCAGCGCTTCTTCGGTCTGGCCTTTGACTTGATTGTAAAACACTGATGAGTTTGCATCTGCGCCGAGCGCACTGACCACCAGTAAGTGACGCGCCCCCAGCTCACGGGCACGCTGGGCGAATGCTAAAACCAAGTCGTGATCGACCGCGCGGAATGCTTCTTTCGAGCCCGCCTGCTTGATCGTTGTGCCCAAGCAGCAAAAGGCGGTATCGACCTGACCGCTGAGTTGCGGCAATACATCCAGTAACTCGCCCACTGGGTTTTCTAAGTGAGCGTGTTCTGCCAGTGCACGGCGAGTCGGAGCGAGGAGCCTTTTGACGGTTGGCTCATTGAGCAGCCTGTCGAGCAAATGTTCGCCAGTAAGGCCTGTCGCGCCGGCAAGCAGGATGTGTTGAGGGGTCAAATACATAGTCGTTGTTTCTCCGCTGATACATATCAGCTTATCAGGCCGTGGCGAACTATTGCGGGATACGCAAAAAATCTGCATCTAGTTATCATTTTGTCGATGGCTCATATGCCGGTGACTTAACTGCTTTTTATCATCAATGCGCGCTTTGCTTGCTCAGCACGCAACGCTCGCCAGTGTTTGATAACGTGTTCGGGGGCCCAGATTTGCGGCTCTGATGGGGCAAAGCCTTGTTCCTTTTCGCGTTGACTGACTTCTGTTCTGGCTTGTTTGAATGCTCGTTCAAGGTCATCTGTCTGGCTCAACGCATTGGCAAACAGCGCACGGCCAAAATAGGTGAAGTCATTGTCGTCGGAGCATCCAAAAGATACGCGATCAGCGCGTGAAGCCGTCATCAGCAGGGTTTGCTGGTTTTTCAGTTCTGGGATAAAACCGCCGGAGTAGCAGGCAGAGATGACGATGACCTTGTCGCGAGCCGCCAAGGGTTTGAGCAGTGCGGCAAGCTCACTGGCCGGTAAGTCGGCGAACTGGATACGTGGCACATCCAGATTCAGCTCGTGATTGCGCGAGCCATGACTGGTCAAGTAGATGAACACCAGGTCTTCTGGCCCCGTGCGTTGGGCGAGGCCTTCGATGGCGCGGCGGATGCTCTCACGCGTTGCCATTGGACGATCATTAAGGTGATCGCGGTGGTTGATCAGGGTTATTGTGCCGCGTGCGGAAAAGCGTTGTAGCAGTAAGTCGTTGACGAAATCTGCTTCACGCATGAAGACGCTTTGCTTGCCGTCGCCAGCGACCGTAAGGGCATAAATTTCTTGGTCAGGTGTCGATTCAGGTAGCGCTTTTATTGCGCTTTCTAGCAAGTGTCCTTGTTCGAGTAAGCCGATCTCAAGCGGGTCTGGAAGGGCTTGACCTTGATCGTCGCGAATCAATTTGCTGTTTAGCCATATTCCGGATGTTTTGCTGCCATCAGCCTGTGTGAGGGTGCCTTGGCCACTGTATTCACCGTAGATAAAGCGACCTTCGTAGGTGCTGCCATCAGCTTGGCTCAAGCGGCCTTGGCCGTTGTATGACCAGTCACTGAACTGCCCCAGATAATGGCTGCCGTCAGCCCCCTTGAATTCGCCATCACCAGTCAGCGCCCCGTCGTGGAATTCCCCTGACCAGGAATCTCCCTCAGCGCTTTGGTAGCGGCCGTCGCCATTGAACTGGTCTTTGCTGAAACTGCCGATATACAGGTCGCTATCACTGCTTTTAAAACTGCCAAGGCCATTGAGCAAGCCGTTGCTAAAGATCCCGCTGAATTGGTTGCCGTATTCATCGGTGCGCACACCTTGGCCATTTGCTTGGCCGGCGCGGAACAGGCCGTGATAACGGCTCTTGTCAACATTCTCAAGTGTGCCTAAACCGCTGAATTGACCTTTTTTGAACTGGCCTCGATAGACCATTGCGTTGTTTTTCAGGGTGCCTTCGCCCGCGTACAACCCTTCGATAAAGCCGCCTTCATAGTGACTGCCGTCTGGATGAGTCAGTTTGCCCTGTCCATGATAACGGCCATGCTTGAAACCGCCGATGTAGTGCTCGCCGTTGCTTTTACTGAGCTCACCTGCACCGCTCATTTGCCCGTCTTTAAAGTCACCCTGATACCAACCTCCGCCGACAAAATCGAGGCGTCCGGGTCCTTGCAGCAAGCCGTTGATAACTTGGCCACGGTAATGTGAACCGTCAGGTAATGTGGCATTTGCAGGTAGCAGCGACTCACCCTCACCACAGGCTGTCAGTACTAGCCCAAGGGCCATAGGTGCCACCTTGAGGAAACAGCGCATAGGAAACATCCCCATAAATACAGAGTTGAAGTATGCAACAAAGCAAGGTGTTAGGAAGGGCGGGTTTTGCTGGGGGCGAGTGAGTAAAGTCAGGGGGGGAACGATGGCAACAGGCGTGCGCGGCCTGCCGCCATCAACGCTCAGGTTAAACGAAGCACAGCGTCAGTAATTCGGAGACGTATGCAGGTTTGTCAGAGCCTTCGATTTCAAGAACGGCACTGACTTTGAGCAACCACTGGCCTGGATTCTTCTCAGTGGCATCAAGTAGGGTGGCGGCCAGGCGAACCTTGGAGTCGACTTTGACTGGCTGGATAAAACGTACGCTGTCGAAGCCATAGTTGATGGCCATTTTTAGGCCTTCAGGGACAATCATGATGTCTTCCATCAACATCGGGATCAGCGATAGAGACAAGAAACCGTGAGCGATGGTTGAGCCAAATGGGGTGTGCTTGGCCTTCTCTGGGTCTACGTGGATGAATTGATGGTCACCCGTGCAGTTTGCGAACTCATTGATACGTTGCTGATCAATGGTCAACCATTGTGACCGACCAAGTTCTTTACCGATGAAGCTCTTTAGCTCTTCAATTTTCACCTGCGGCATATTCCCTCCTTGGGGAGACGGGTTTTGTTTTTTTATGTGTATTGCCTCATTGGCTTAGATCACCATGACCCGATTGCAGGGTCAAGGACGATGTTGCTTTTTGAATGGTGGGTTATAGCCGAGCCCATAGGCAGCCTATAATGGCGTGATCTACTGGAGTGCAATGCGCACTTCCAAATACCTGATGCGTGCGCGGATTGTTTAATGCGCCGTCATGCTCAATATCTTGCGGAGATTCACAATGCTGCTGCGCGGCCTTTCCTGGCTGGTGCTGTGCCAACTATTGGGCACAGCACTGAATGTTCTATTTTTCCCGATTTTGCCGGGGCCGATTATTGGCATGATGTTGCTGTTTGTCTTTTTACTGTTTCGTGGCGAGGTTGATGCGCCGCTGCGCGAAGCCGCGAGCAGCTTGCTTAAATATCTGCCACTGATTCTCGTCCCGCCCGCTGTTGGGGTAATGGCGTACGCCACTGACATTGCTGCGGATTTCTGGGCAGTGGTGGGGGCATTGGTGCTTTCGTTGGTGCTTTCGCTGGTATTCGCTGGTTGGCTGATGCAGAAGCTGATCGACCGTCAAGTGCGCAAGCAGGGTGATGTATGACGCTAGATTGGTTCGCGGCATGGCAAGCAGTCACTCATCATCCGTTGTTTGGCGTAGGCATCACGCTAGGTGCATATCAGTTGGCGATGTTTGGCTATGAGAAAACCCGTTGGGTCTTTTTGCAGCCGGTATTGGTATCGATGGTTATCGTCATCGCGGTGTTGCTTGTCTGTGGCCTGAGCTATGCCGAGTACAAGCTTAGTGTTGAATCAATGACTTTATTCCTCGGTCCAACCACTGTTGCCCTGGCGGTGCCGTTGTTTCTGAATTTGCGCAGAATCCGCCAGCTATTCTGGCCAACCGTGACGACTTTGCTGCTGGGTGGCTTGGTTGCCACGTGTTTAGGTATCGGCATTGCGTGGTTGTTCGGGGCTGAGCCGCTGATGTTGATGAGTATTGCGCCTAAGTCAGTGACATCGCCGATTGCTATGCTGGTGGCCGACGAAATTGGCGGAATTGCTGCGCTAGCTGCAGTATTTGTAATGCTGACCGGTGTTGTGGGCGCCATTCTTGGGCCGTCATTGTTGCGTCTGTTTGGCGTTCGCCACCACGCAGCGGTTGGGCTTGCATTGGGTATCACCGCGCATGCGGTGGGTACATCGCGGGCGATGCAAGAAAGTGAAGAGTGTGGCGCGTTTGCTGCATTAGCGATGAGTTTGATGGGGATGTTGACGGCCGTGCTGTTGCCGTTGGCTATTGTGTTACTGAGGTAAGGAGGTTGCTGTGCACCTGCCATTGTTTCCGTTAAATACGGTGTTGTTCCCTGGCTGTTTGTTGGATTTACAAATTTTTGAAGCGCGCTATCTCGATATGATCAGTCGCTGCATGAAGCAGGGCGAAGGCTTTGGTGTGGTGTGCATCATTGAAGGTAATGAAAGCGGCGAAGCTGCCGGGCAGTTCTCTGCCATAGGCTGCGAGGCCCTGGTTCGCGATTTCCAGCAGCAACCGAACGGTTTACTCGGTATTCGTGTTCAAGGTGGGCGTCGTTTTCGTGTTGAGCGTGCACAGCTATTGGCTGATCAACTGACCATGGCCGATATCACGTGGTTGGATGAGGTACCTGAGCAGCCATTGCTGGAAGAGCACGCCGATCTCAATGCATTGCTGCATGCGCTGGCGGTGCATCCTATGGTCGAGGCACTGGGTATGGAAGGCCAGGCCAATGGTCAGGCTGACCTGGCCAACCAGTTGGCTTATTTATTGCCGCTTGAGCCAGAGCAGAAAATTCAGCTGTTGGGCATTGATCAGCCGCTGGAGCGACTGGAGCTGCTACAAGAGGTGCTTGATCAGCTGCAAGATGAACTCAACGCCTAGCGACAGTTTGATGGTTATCTGCAGCTCTGAGGCGTTGCCTCCTTAGTAGCGGTATTGCAGGGCATGGCTTGAAAATTGCCAAATTGAAATGCCAGCCAGCAATGCGGTACAGGCAGGCAGAATCAACCACCACGCTTTCAACGACATGGCCGCCAGCGGTCGTTTACTTTGCGTGGCCGCCAGGCTTGCGGCACACAGAGTGCTCGCCAATAGGGCCCCGCCAATGATATCAGTCGGCCAATGCACGCCGAGATATACCCGCGAGCAGGCGATCATTAGTGCCGGTATGCAGGCCATTATCAGCCAGGTCAAACGCAGTCGCGCCGGTTGTCCGCGTCCGGCCAGGACACCGAGTACTAAGAAAAATGCAAAGGCTGCTGAGCTGTGCCCGCTTGGAAAACTAAAGCTACTAAGAGGCTCGGCCAGCACGTCTGGTCGCTGGCGAGCAAACGTCAATTTCAGCGCGTGATTGCTAAATGCGGTGCCGAGCAGTGTCATTGAGCTGAATAACGCTGAACGCCATTGCTTGGCTGCTATCAATAACAAACATAACAATGCGCCGACCGCTAGCTGTGTGGTGAAGTCACCCAAATGGGTGACGCTCTGGGCAAAGAGGTCTGCATGGCTGCTGCGCTGCTCTTGAATCAGCGCCATTAAGCCTTGATCCAGCTCAGTCAAATGTGGCCAACCAATGAACATGGCGATTAATGCAATGAGCCCGATGCCAGCGGTGTAAAGGCTCGCGTGGCGTTGATCGCGTAAGTTGCTTTGCGCCGCAACCAGCAAAAATAAACCAATGGTTGCTGCGACAATTGCCGCCTCCGTCCAGAAGCCAGGGGGTAAAGGCAGGCGTAACGCCGCACCTGTGGCCCAGCCGGGCAGTATATAGGCGACCGCCCAGCCAGCCGCTGCGATCAGACTGACCACAATAAAGCGTGGCAGTGGCATGTTCAGCATTCCGGCAATCATGGGCAGCATGGGGCGCAGCGGCCCGATGAAGCGACCCACTAACAAGCTGGCGATGCCGTAACGTTGAAAATAATTTTCTGCGTGGGTAAGCCAATGCGCTTTCTGTCGCAACCCGGGCAGACGGCGGATATCTTCATGGAAAAAACGGCCAAGTGCATATGACAATGCATCACCCAGCAGGCCGCCACAATAGGCCAGTAGCAAGGTCTCGCCGAGGCTCAATGACGAACTGCCCGCCAGCGCTGATACTGCGAACAGTAAAAACGTTCCGGGGACGATCAGCCCGACAATCGCCAAGCATTCGGTCAAAGCGATTAAAAGTACGGCAGCGGCCAACCACTGCGGATTGCTGGATAGCCAGTTAGTTAAGGGGTCAATCCATTGGCTCATCGGTGTGCTTCCTGGCGATCAAGTCGATAAAAATCACGGCCTTCTAGCTGCCCACGGCGCAGAGGATTGCGCGTGCAATGGTGTGCATGGGCCGCGTCTACAAAGCGATAAGGCAACTGTTCATCCCGGCCATGAGGAATGCCAAGGCGAGTCGTTTGAATAATGTGCTGTGGGTAGTCGCCGACATCCTCGACAAATAATCGCAGCGGGTCAAAGCGTTGTGCATCCCAATCTGGAACTTTCAGACCGAGCGCCTTACAGAGCAGGGTTTGCCCTGCACAGAGCTTCTCAAGCGCGCGCGGCAGTCCTTGGTTGTCTGGGTTATTGCGTTGCATGCGCTGCAGGCTTGGTTCCCTAGATACCTCATCCAGCCAAGGGAAACCAGATTTAATCAAAACAGCATTTCCTGGCCCTTGGGCGCTGAAGTTCAAAGAGTCCCCACCGCGCGCGTAATACATGTAGATGTGCCCGCCATCGAGAAACAATGCGCGACGTTTGTCGGTATAGCCGAGGGAGGCATGGCTGCCTTTTTCAGCGCAGTAATAGGCTTCAGTTTCGATAATGCGCGCAGACAGCCAGAGGTCGCCTTGGCGATGGCGGATAACTTTGCCAAGCAGGTCGCGGGCCAGCACCCGTGCATCGCGATTAAAGAAATCATCGCTCAGCATGTTAGGTGACGAACTTGCAGTGCTAAAGACGGGTTTGTCATGCATGGTCTGTCGCTGTTTGGTAGTAGGGCATAGGCTGGCTTGGATAATAACAAGACGAGCCTTAAGCATGTCTGAACGAGTTCTTCATAGCCACATAAGCCCTAGCGCGCATTTTACCGCGTATGTCTGGTATCGGCGCGGGTTGTCGGATGCCGCCTTTATCAGCACTTTTGGACAGTTTTCACATGGTGTCTTACGACCTGTTATGTGGGCGGGCAGACAGTTTTTTGATCTCGATCTTGAAAGCATGTTGTTGCTGCGTCATTTGCAAATTGATGCAGGTTTACACCGTGCTATTGAGTCTTCTGGGGTTCGTCAGGTGGTGGAAATCGCTTGTGGGCTTTCGCCAAGAGGGCACCGCTTCACTCAACGTTATCCACAACTTTGCTATTTAGAAGCAGATTTGCCTGCCATGGCCGAACGTAAGCGTCAGTTGCTGGCGGACAATGGTTGGCTCAATGATCAGCATCGGGTCGTCTCGATCGATGTGTTTGCCGAGAGCGGCCCCAGCAGTCTTGCCAGCGCATTTGCCCAGCTGAATCAAAATGAACCGGTTTTGGTGATAACTGAGGGGCTGGTCAATTACTTCCCGCGCAAACAGATAGAGTTATTTTGGACACGTTTGGCCGTCCAGCTAAAACCCTTCCCTGTTGCAAGCTATGTCACTGATTTATACCCGGAGCTGGAGGCTCACCCGCGTTATCGGCAAATCCGCTGGGGTGTCGATTTGGTCGGGAAGTTAACCCGTGGTGAGTATTACCTGCATTACGCCAATGCCGACGCTATTGATGCAGGCTTTAAAGCCTGTGGTTTTGCTGGTGTTGAGGTGGTTGACCCCAGTCTACGGGCTACAGACTTGGGATTGCCAGTACCGACTGTACCAGGCTTGGTGCGAGTCGTTCATGCCCGTATGTGAGGGCTCGACGATTCTGATGTGCGTGAGCTCGTTGCAGGTAGTTGGCGAGTGCTTGGCTGGCGGGTGCATCGCCGTGGGTGAAAATAAATGCGCTGCTCTCAGCCGACTGGTGAAAAAATAAAACGTCCAGTGGCTCAAGCTCCTGGATTGACAGCTGCCAGCCACGAACGGGCAAGCTCTGAATATTCTCGGTGTACAGCGTGCCGCCAAAAAATCCCAGCTCAATAATCTCCGCGTGGCATGTGCTGCCATCAATATTTTGCAGGCGAGCTTGAGGGTGCGCAGGCGCTTTGCGTGCTTCCTGGCGACGCTCTAACTGTAAAAGTGCATGGCTCTCGACGCGCATGACGCCTGCGCAGTGCGTGGGTAGCGGCATGCTGCGTAGAAAGGGTATGTAAAGCTGGCTGCAACTTGGGCGGCGCTCTATCTGTGCAAGGTGATCGGCTTTGTGAATGATTGCGAACTCTGCGTCCGCGCAGGCTGCAGCAAAGTGAGCATGTTCCCATGGCTGGGTGAAATGGTCGTACTCGCCGGCGAGAATCAATGTTGGGCATTGAGGGTGCGAATCAAAACCTTTGAAGTCGAGCAAGCGCTGGCTGTTTTGTTGGTAACGCTGCATTTCTGAGCTTGATAACCGTTGTAGCTGGCGCAGCATGGCCTTTTGAAAGGTTGGGGATATTCCGGTTTGTTGGGTGCGTAAGGGGTTTATCAAACCGCTGATAACGCCTTGTGCAAAGTAGCCAATATTGCCCTGCTCTAGGGCATGTAGACTTTCCTCAAGCAGTAGTCGTGCGCCAGGTCTGCCGAATGCTGCGATACCCGAAAGGAGTAAGCGGTAACACTTGGTTGGGTGGCGGCAGGCAAACAATGCGGCGAGCGCCGAGCCATAGGAAAGGCCGATCGGCATGACGGCAGGTAAATTCAGTTCGCCGATAAATCTCGCGATCAGATCAGCCAAATCCTCCAGGTTCAGCTCGCCGGCTGGCTGCAAATTACCGCCTTGGCTGGGCAAGTCGAGCAGAATGACGGGATGATCGACCAGCAGCTCGCCGACTTCGTGACTGAACGAGCGGAAACCCTGAAATGCCCCGCCAATTAATAACACAGGGTGGCGTGGGTCATCACTGTAGGTTGAGTACGCTAAGTAATGCAGACGCCAAGGGCCGATCATCAGCGTCTCATGACTATTATTCAGTTGCGTCGGGTGGTAGTCGGTTTGATAGCGCATAGATCAATGGCTCCGACGGTAAACCGTCTCTCTTCAGCCCTTGCCATGTCAGACGAATATGTCTGAGCGTTTTCATGAGCTTTAAGAAGCAAGGGCTTTCTATGTAGGCCGCTTTGAACATAAACAGATGCCTTTCTTTTGGTTACCGATCCTTAGAACTGTCTCCAGGGCCAGCGACCCGCGTGTACCGTGACAGGGTCAAATAACACCTGTCGCAGCTGTTACTGTGAAAAAAACGCAACAACCGGGTCGCCTTCCGCCCGTCACCGCTGTGCGTGAAGCCTTACGCTCGCTATAATCAGCCGCTTTCCTTGTTGCCTGGCTACCGAGACCATGACTGAGTCCGTGCTCGACTATATGACCCGCTTGGGCCGTGCTGCCCGTGAGGCTTCGCGCGTGATAGCGCGTGCCAGCACCGCACAGAAGAACCGCGCCTTGCTGGCAGCCGCGTCTGCGCTGGATGCGGCGCGTGCTGAATTGACCGAAGAGAACGACAAAGACCTCGCCGCAGGCCGTGCAAATGGTCTTGAGCCGGCGATGCTCGACCGTTTGGCGCTGACTCCTGCGCGTATCGACGCAATGATTGAAGGTCTGCGTCAGGTCGCAACATTGGCCGATCCAGTCGGTGCTATTCGCGATATGAGCTACCGTCCGTCGGGTATTCAGGTCGGCAAGATGCGCGTGCCACTTGGGGTGGTCGGTATCATTTATGAGTCACGGCCTAATGTGACCATTGATGCAGCAAGTCTGTGTCTGAAATCCGGCAACGCGACTATTTTGCGCGGTGGCTCAGAAGCTATTCACTCCAATCGGGCTGTCGCGGCGTGCATCCAGCGTGGTCTGGCTGCGGCAGATTTACCTGCCGCGGTGGTGCAAGTGGTCGAAACCACTGATCGCGCCGCGGTGGGTGCGTTGATTACCATGCCTGAGTTTGTTGATGTGATCGTGCCGCGTGGCGGTAAAGGGCTTATCGAGCGAGTCAGCCGTGATGCGCGCGTACCGGTGATCAAGCACCTTGATGGTATTTGTCACGTGTACGTTGATGCCTTGGCCGAACTGGCGAAGGCACAGAAGATTGCCCTCAATGCCAAAACATACCGTTATGGCATCTGCGGTGCGATGGAGACCTTGTTGGTCCACCAATCGGTTGCGGCTGATTTCCTGCCGGCAATGGCTGCTCTGTTCGTTGAGAAAGGTGTGGAGTTACGTGGCTGTGAACGTACGCGTGAGCTGATCGCGGTTAATCCGGCAACTGATGAAGACTGGGCGACCGAATATTTGGCCGCGATCCTGTCGATCCGTATCGTTGATGATCTTGATCAGGCAATTGAGCACATTAACCATTATGGCTCGCACCACACCGACTCGATTGTGACTGAACATCAGGGCAACGCTCGGCGCTTTATGGCTGAAGTGGACTCCAGTTCAGTGATGCTCAATACCCCAACCTGTTTCGCTGATGGCTTTGAGTATGGCCTCGGCGCGGAGATTGGTATTTCCACTGATAAGCTACATGCGCGCGGACCAGTCGGGCTTGAAGGCCTGACTTGCGAGAAGTATGTAGTGGTCGGCGATGGTCAGTTGCGCGGACAGAATGCCTAAACGCATTGGCCTATTTGGCGGCACCTTTGATCCGGTGCACATTGGCCATTTACGCGGCGCGGTTGAAGTTGCCGAGTTTATGGTTCTTGATGAGCTGCGTCTGATACCGAGTGCGCGGCCGCCACACAGAGATACGCCGCATGTTTCTGCCCATGACCGCTTGGCGATGGTTGAGCGTGCAGTAGCTGGCGTTGCGCCGTTAGTGGTTGATGACCGTGAGCTTAAGCGCAATAAGCCGTCCTATAGCATCGATACTTTAGAATCGCTGCGGGCAGAATTGGCTGCGGATGATCAGTTGTATTTGTTACTGGGCTGGGATGCCTTTTGCGGGCTGCCAAGCTGGCACCGTTGGGATGAGTTATTGCTGCACTGCCATATTTTGGTGTTGCAGCGTCCCGATGCTGACAGTGAAGCGCCAGAGGCGCTGCGCGATTTGTTAGCTGCGCGCAGTGTCAGTGATCCACATGCGATGGCCGGTGCATGTGGGCAGATTTCCTTTGTCTGGCAAACGCCGATGGCGGTGTCTGCCACACAAATCCGCGGGCTATTGCATAGCGGAAAATCGGTACGTTATTTGGTGCCAGACACGGTACTGACTTATATCCAAGCGCACGGGCTGTACCGTGCAGCGAACTAATGAGTATGTAGATAAATTACTGCGTTACGCTATGCATCATTGAACCAGCCGAATGAGTAATCATCAGCTGAGTATGCTTAGCGGAGCGTTTGATGAATATCGCGATTAATGGCGAGTTTTAGCAGCAGTAGTATGCAAACTCTGACACATGAGGCAAACGAGTTACCTATGAAGAATCAAATCATGCCGAGCGAAGACCTGGTCAAATTGGCCATCCTTGCTCTGGAAGACATCAAAGCCCAAGACATCATCACTATTGATGTGCGTGAAAAGACCAGCATCACTGATTTCATGGTGATTGCCAGCGGTACTTCCAGTCGTCACGTTAAGTCGCTGGTCGACAACGTGCTGGAAAAAGTAAAAGAGCAGGGCGTACGTCCAATCGGTAGTGAAGGTCTCGACACGGGTGAGTGGGCGCTGCTCGATCTTGGCGATATCGTGGTTCACGTAATGCTGCCGACTACCCGTCAGTTTTACGACCTTGAGCGACTGTGGCAGGGTGCAGAGCAGAGCCGTGCACAGCACGCGCCAGAGCAAGGCCCGGAAGCTGAGTAAGGGCGTCTAGCTGTGCGTATCAAATTGATTGCAGTCGGGTCTAAAATGCCGCGCTGGGTCGAGGACGGTTGGCAGGAATATGCCAAGCGTATGCCCTCTGAGCTGGCGCTTGAGCTGATTGAGATACCGTTGACCACGCGAAGTAAGAATGCCGACGTAACCCGTATGATTCGCCAGGAAGGCGAAGCCATGCTGGCTAAAGTTCAGCCGGGTGAACGGATCGTCACCCTGGAAGTCGAAGGACGACCATGGAGCACCGAGCAACTTGCCCTTGAGCTGGATAAGTGGCGGCTTGATTCGCGTACAGTCAATTTGATGGTTGGTGGCCCTGAGGGGCTTGCGCCTGAGGTTCAGGCGCGTAGCGAACAGCGTTGGTCGCTGTCGCCGCTGACTTTGCCACATCCGCTGGTACGTATCCTCATCGGCGAGCAGGTTTATCGCGCCTGGACTGTATTGTCCGGCCATCCATACCATAAGTAGCCACAGTAACCGATGCCGCAGCCGATCCGCCTAAAAGACCACGAGAAAGACGCGCGCCTGATTCGTGGGCGTGCGATCGTCGGTGCCATTGTGGTCTTTTTGTTGATCGGCGTGCTGGTGAGTCGTCTGTACTACCTGCAGGTGGTGCAGTACGAGTATCACTCGACGCTGTCTGAAAACAACCGCGTGCATGTTCAGCCGATTCCTCCAAATCGTGGGCTTATTTACGATCGAAATGGGGAGATCATCGCCGATAACCGGCCAAGTTTCAGTCTGACCCTGACGCGTGAGCGCGCGGGTGACTGGGAGCAGGTGTTGGATGTTATTGTCGAAGTGCTGGGGCTTCCCGAAGAAGACCGCCAGCTCTTTGAAAAGCGCGTGCGGCAGGGGCGCAGGCCGTTCGAGCCGGTGCCGGTGCTATTTGAACTGAGCGAAGAGCAAATCGCCAAAATCGCCATTAACCAATTCCGCTTGCCCGGCGTTGAAGTGACCGCGCAATTGGTTCGTCATTACCCATTGGGCGAGCACTTTGCTCATTCGGTTGGTTATGTGGGGCGAATCAATGAGACTGAGCTGAAAAAACTCGACCCCGTTGAGTACAGTGGCTCGCACCATATCGGTAAAACCGGTATCGAGCGTTTCTACGAGTCCGACCTGCATGGCAAGGTCGGTTATGAAGAAGTTGAAACCAACGCGCGTGGCCGTGTTTTGCGAGTGCTTAACCGCACCGACCCGCAGCCTGGAAAAGACCTGATTCTGACCATCGACACCAAGCTTCAGGAGGCAGCCGAAAAGGCGCTGGGTGGGCGTCGTGGCGCAATTGTGGCCATTCAGGTGAAGACCGGCGAGGTGTTGGCGATGGTTAGCCAGCCGAGTTTTGATCCAAATCCGTTTGTGACCGGCATTAGCTTCAAGGCCTACGCTGAATTGCGCGACTCGATTGATCAGCCGTTGTTTAACCGCGTGCTGCGAGGGTTGTATCCGCCGGGTTCGACGGTCAAGCCGATGATGGCTATCGCAGGTCTTGATGCCGGTGTGATTACTCCGACTTCAAAAGTGTATGACCCAGGCTTTTACCAATTACCTAACAACACTCATAAATACCGTAACTGGAACCGTTATGGTGATGGCTCGGTAAACCTCGACACCGCTCTGATGCGCTCGAATGACACCTATTTCTACGACTTGGCGCATAAGCTGGGCATTGATCGCATGCACGATTACATGTCCAAGTTTGGGCTGGGGCGGCGTGTCTCGCTGGATATGTTCGAGGAAACCGCAGGGCTGATGCCTTCACGTGAATGGAAGCGCGGGCGCTATCGTCAAGCCTGGTATCCAGGTGAAACGCTAATTCTCGGTATCGGTCAGGGCTACATGCAAACCACCCCGCTGCAGCTGGCGCAAGCGACTGCGTTAGTGGCTAGCCGCGGAAAATGGATTCGTCCGCATTTGGCTAAAACCGTGGATGGGGTGGCGCCAGTAGACGACAACCCTATCCCTGATATTGTGCTTAAAGACCCTAGATACTGGGACTATGCGCGTCACGGTATGGAAATGGTTATGCATGGTGCGCGCGGTACTGCGCGTAAAGTCGGTAACGAGGCGGCCTACCGAATCGCCGGTAAGAGTGGTACTGCGCAGGTCGTGGCAATCAAGCAAGGCGAGCGTTACGACCGCACTAAAATTCGTGAGCGACACCGTGACCACGCCTTGTTCGTAGGTTTTGCTCCAGCTGAAGATCCTGAAATTGCAGTCTCGGTGATGGTCGAGAACGGTGAGTCGGGCTCCGGGGTTGCGGCGCCAGTGCTCAAAGCAGTGATGGATGCTTGGTTACTGGATGACAATGGCGTGCTCAAGGCTGAGTATGCTCCTCCCGTTAAAGAACAGGCGCAGGACCAATGAGCAATAGCTTTGACCGTACCCTGTCCAGTGAAGATGTGCTGCGCCGCAGAGCGAGCCTGCTCCAGCGTTTGCATATTGACGGTATCTTGTTGCTGCTGCTGTTAACCCTGGCTGCTGGCAGCTTGTTTATCTTGTATTCAGCCAGTGGCAAAGATGTCGATCTTTTGATGAAGCAGGCCAGTTCATTTGGTATTGGCCTGGTTGGCATGATCATCATCGCCCAGTTTGAGCCGCGCTTTATGGCGCGCTGGGTACCGCTTGCCTACGTTGCGGGTGTCGGTCTGTTGGTGGTGGTCGATGTCATGGGCCACAACGCGATGGGCGCAACGCGCTGGATCAATATTCCAGGAGTCATTCGCTTTCAGCCGTCGGAGTTCATGAAGATCATCATGCCCGCGACGATTGCCTGGTATCTGTCGAAACGCGCCTTGCCGCCGCGTCTGAAACATATTGTGGTGAGTCTGGCGCTGATTGGCGTGCCCGTGAGCCTTATCCTTATACAGCCAGATTTGGGCACATCGTTGTTGGTGATCACGTCTGGTGCGTTTGTGCTGTTTATGGCGGGTTTGCAGTGGCGCTGGATCATTGGTGCCGTGACTGCATTGGTTCCTGTTGCAGTTGGCATGTGGTTTTTTGTCATGCATCAGTACCAAAAACAACGGGTATTGACCTTTCTGAGTCCTGAGACAGATCCACTCGGCAGTGGCTGGAATATTATCCAGTCGAAAGCAGCGATTGGCTCTGGGGGCGTGTTGGGTAAAGGCTGGTTGTTGGGCACGCAGTCACACCTGGACTTTTTGCCGGAAAGCCACACGGACTTTATCATTGCGGTTCTGGCTGAAGAGTTCGGTTTGGTTGGCGTATGCATATTGCTGTTTGTCTATTTGTTGTTGATCAGTCGTGGGCTAGTGATAACCGTGCAAGCGCAGACGCTGTTCGGTAAGCTCTTGGCCGGGTCAATAACGATGACGTTTTTCGTCTACGTGTTCGTCAATATCGGCATGGTTAGTGGTTTGCTGCCTGTCGTTGGGGTTCCTTTGCCATTCATTAGCTATGGCGGAACTTCGCTGATCACGTTGTTGTCAGGGTTTGGAGTTTTGATGTCGATCCACACACACCGTAAGTGGATCGCTCAGGTTTAATTGGGGTTATGAATTCAATGCAAAATCTGCGTGGCTGGGCCGTAAGACAAGCACATTGGTTAGGACTTGCCACTGCGCTCGGATGGGTTCAGCAAGCCAGCGCAGGTGATTATTCTGAATCACCTGAAGTTGCCTCGTTTATCACTGAAATGACCCGTGACTACGGGTTTGCCGATGAGCAGCTAGTCAACTTGTTCGGAGAGGTTGAGCGCAAGCAGTCGATTATCGATGCTATTTCGCGCCCGGCAGAGCGGGTTAAGCAGTGGAAAGATTACCGCCCAATTTTTATCACTGACTCGCGTATCGCTCGCGGCGTCGATTTTTGGCGTCAGCATGAAGCCGCTTTGGCGCGTGCGGAAAAGGAATACGGTGTTCCGGCTCAGTATATTGTCGCAATCATCGGCGTTGAGACCTTTTACGGCGGCAATACCGGCAGCTATCGAGTGCTCGATGCATTGTCGACGCTGGCATTTGATTACCCGCCACGTGCGCCATTTTTCCGCAAGGAGTTGCGTGAATTCCTGATGCTGTCGCGTGAGGAGCAGGTCGATCCAATTACTCTTAAGGGCTCTTACGCGGGTGCGATGGGGCTGCCGCAATTTATGCCGAGCAGCTTCCGTGCTTATGCGGTGGACTTTGACGGCGATGGTCACATCAATATCTGGAGCAATCCAGATGATGCCATCGGCAGCGTAGCTAGCTACTTTAAGCGTCATGGTTGGTTGGCAGGTGAGCCGGTAGTCAGCCGCGCTAGCGTTTCTGGGGATAAAGTTGAGCAAGGTTTGACCGAAGGCCTCGAACCAGTGAAAAATATTAACCAGCTAAATGAGCTAGGCTGGAGCATCACCGATAAGCTCGATGGCGAAATGCCGGTGACGGCTTTTCGTTTTGAGGGTGTCGATGGCGACGAGTATTGGTTAGGCTTGCCCAACTTTTACGTGATTACACGTTACAATCGCAGCAGCATGTATGCGATGGCGGTCACTCAACTGGCTGATTTGATAGCCGAAGCGCGGGGAACCCATTGATGTCGAGCTTGCCACTCAGACTCGTTACGCTTGGCGCCATTACCTTGGCGTTGGCAAGCTGCTCGTCTACTAAACAGCCGGTGGTTAAACCCGTCGCGTCACAGCCGGCAGGTATTAGCGGTCCCAGTGACTTTGCGCGCCCTCATCGTGATGGCGCGCCATGGTGGGATGTCGATGTCTCGCTGATTCGCGATGCGGTACCGACACCTCACACCGGTGCTTACAAAGCCAGCCCGTACACAGTATTGGGCACTAAGTATTTCCCTATCTCCGATGGTAGTAGCTACCGTGCTACGGGCTTGGCGTCTTGGTATGGCACCAAGTTTCATGGTCAAGCGACCGCCAACGGTGAAACCTATGATCTTTATGGCATGACCGCCGCGCATAAAACCCTGCCGCTGCCGAGCTATGTCAAAGTCACCAATCTGGAAAACGGCAAAACCGCAATTTTGCGGGTCAATGACCGTGGTCCGTTCTACTCAGATCGCATTATCGATCTGTCGTTTGCCGCCGCTAAAAAGCTTGGTTATGCCGAGAAAGGTACTGCGCGTGTCAAGGTTGAAGGCATTGATCCTCAACAGTGGTGGGCAAAGCAGGGCAAGACGGCGCCAATGGTGCTAGCTCAGCCCACCGCCAAAACGCAGATGCAAGCCATGGCTGAGCCGGTTGAGCAGTATGTGCCACCTGCGAGCCAGCACGCCGCGCCCGTATTGCCGGTGCAAGTTGACTCAAAAAAAAACGCTTCACTCGCAGCCTCTGGCCTGTATCTCCAAGTGGGAGCCTTCGCCAATCCGGACGCTGCGGAGCTTCTCAAGGACAAGCTGAGCGGGACAGTAACTGCCCCGGTATTCATCAGCTCAGTGGTGCAGAATCAACGAACGCTGCACCGCGTTCGAGTCGGCCCGATCAGCAATCAGGGCGAGGCTGAGCAAATGCAAGAAAGTCTTCGTCTGGCCAATTTGGGCAAGCCCACAATGGTACGGGCGAACTGAATTGGCTAAGCGCAGTCACTGTAATCAGCCCATTAGCTAAGCAGCATGTTGTCGCAACCGCTCTGAGTTGCGACAGCCATTCATAATTTGTCCATTCGGGCATGTTCCACCATCAGCTACTTCGAGAGACGGATGAATATCACCAGCTTTGCGCAACGCGCTTCATTGTCACTTTTGCTACTCGCTGCGCCAGCCGCATGGGCCCAGCAAATGGCTACACCTGCGCCACCTCAGCTGGCGGCTAAATCCTATGTGCTGATGGATGCCGCAACTGGTCAGGTGCTGGTTGAGAATGAAGGTGATCAGCGGCTGCCGCCTGCAAGCCTGACCAAGCTGATGACCGCCTACATCGCAACCCTGGAGATCAAAAAAGGCCAGGTGAGTGAAGACGATATGGTCACCATCAGCGAGCACGCCTGGCGTACCGGCGGTTCGCGGATGTTCGTTCAGGTCAATACTCAGGTGTCGCTGAGTGACCTGCTGCACGGCGTTATCATTCAGTCGGGTAACGACGCCAGCGTCGCTGTTGCTGAGCATATCGCCGGTAGCGAAGATGCATTTGCTGACATGATGAATAGCACCGCGAAAGAGCTGGGCCTTACTAACAGCCACTTCATGAATGCGACTGGGTTGCCTAATCCGGATCACTATTCGTCAGCGCACGACATGGCCACGCTGGCTCGTGACATCATTTCTGTTGACCCGGCTCACTACGCCATTTATTCGCAGAAAGAATTTCTCTGGAACAATATCAAGCAGCCAAATCGTAACCTGCTGTTGTGGCGCGACAAGACCGTTGACGGCCTGAAAACCGGTCATACCGAAGAAGCCGGTTATTGCCTGGTAGCATCAGCCGTGCGTGACGGTATGCGTTTGATTGCTGTTGTTTTTGGTACGAACAGCGAGCAGGCCCGCGCTGCTGAAACGCAAAAGCTGCTGACTTACGGCTTCCGCTTCTTTGAAACGCGCACCTTCTACAAGAAGGGTGCTGAGCTTGCGCAAACTGCCGTGTGGAAAGGTGCTGATCACCAGGTTAAAGCCGGTTTGGCAGATGATCTGACCTTGACCTTGCCAAGAGGCCAGGTAGACAAGTTACAAGCCAGCATGAGCATGACGCCGCAGTTGATTGCACCGATCAAGCAAGGTGACGTCGTCGGTAAAGTTGAAGTCAAACTGGGCGATAAAGTGGTTCACACTGCCGACCTGATTGCACTTGAACCGGTTGAAGAGGGTGGTTTGTTCCGTCGTGTGTGGGATAGCATTCGTCTATTCTTCTACGGCTTGTTCAACGGATAATTCGCTTAGAGCCTCTAAATGCCGTTGCCTAGTTTGCAATCCAGGTGTTTAGAGGCGTCTAATACGCCCCCTATCCGGGGCGTAATACTTATGGACGGGCCAAAAGCCTGCTAATGCCATGACTGATACTGACGATGTAAAAGCGCCAAAGATTGAGTTTCCTTGCGAACGCTACCCAATCAAAGTGATTGGCGATGCGGGCGAAGGCTTTGCTGATCTGGTAATTGAAGTTATTCAGCGCCATGCGCCTGACTTGGACGCCGGAACTCTGGTCACTCGTGACAGTAGCAATGGGCGTTATCTTTCTGTGCAAGTGCTGATTACCGCGACCGGCGTCGAGCAGTTGCAAGCCATCCATGTTGATTTGCGAGCAACTGGCCGCGTCCACATGGTGCTGTGATGAGCCTGATTGGCTTTCGCGAGTTAGGCCGGGTGGCTTACGAGCCAACCTGGCATGCCATGCAGCGATTTACCGACAGTCGCGGTCCTGAAACCCCTGACGAAATCTGGCTGCTGGAACACCCGCCAGTGTTTACTCAAGGGCAGGCGGGTAAAGCGGAGCACGTTCTATTTCCGGGGGATATCCCGGTGGTGCAGGTGGATCGAGGCGGTCAGGTGACCTATCACGGCCCCGGCCAGTTAATCGCGTATCTGATGCTTGATGTACGTCGCTCAAAACTCGGTGTGCGTGATTTAGTCACGCGCATTGAACAAAGTTTGTTGGCCCTGTTGGCCAGCTATGGCGTTACGGCATACACCAAGGCGGATGCTCCTGGGGTATATGTTGCTGATGCAAAAATTGCCTCGCTCGGCCTGCGTATTCGCAATGGTCGCTCGTTCCATGGACTGGCCCTAAATACCAACATGGACTTGTCTCCCTTCCAGCGCATTAACCCATGTGGCTATGCGGGGATGGCAATGACTCAACTGGCTGATCTGGTTGATACACCAATAGAATTTTCCGAGGTTAGTGCCCGGCTGCGTGACCAGCTCGTCAAACACCTCGACTACGCTGAACAGAAGACCCTTGCGGGCGGAATTGACTGATGAGCACTGTGGAAACAGCCGGCAAACCGGCCAAGGTTGAAGTAGGCGTTAAGCTGCGTGGCGCAGAGAAAATGGCGCGCATCCCAGTAAAAATTATCCCGACTGATGAGCTGCCAAAAAAGCCTGACTGGATTCGTGTCCGAATTCCGATTTCACCTGAGGTTGACCGCATTAAACAACTGCTGCGCAAGCACAACCTGCACAGCGTGTGTGAAGAAGCGTCATGCCCTAACTTGGGCGAATGTTTCTCGGGCGGTACTGCCACCTTTATGATCATGGGTGACATCTGCACCCGTCGCTGCCCGTTCTGCGACGTTGGTCATGGTCGGCCGAAGCCTCTGGATACTGATGAGCCAACCAACTTGGCCGTGGCTATCGCTGACCTGAAATTGAAGTACGTGGTGATCACCTCGGTTGACCGGGATGACCTGCGTGACGGCGGGGCTCAGCACTTTGTTGATTGTTTGCGTGAAATCCGCAAGCTGTCGCCCAATGTTCAGTTGGAAACACTGGTGCCTGACTACCGTGGGCGTATGGATGTCGCGTTGGCGATTACTGCCAATGAGCCGCCTGACGTATTCAACCATAACCTTGAGACTGTGCCGCGTTTGTACAAGGCTGCTCGTCCGGGTTCCGACTTTGAGTGGTCTTTGGACCTGCTGCAAAAGTTCAAGGAGCTGGTGCCCGGCGTGCCAACCAAGTCGGGCTTGATGCTGGGTTTGGGTGAGACCGATGAAGAAGTCATCGAAGTGATGAAGCGCATGCGCGAGCACGACGTTGACATGTTGACCCTGGGCCAATACTTGCAGCCATCGCGTAACCACTTGGCGGTGCAGCGTTTCGTGCATCCAGACGTATTTGCCTGGTTTGCCGAAGAAGGTCTGAAGATGGGCTTCAAAAACGTCGCCTCTGGCCCGCTGGTACGCTCCTCTTACCATGCGGATCAGCAAGCGCACGCTGCCAAGGCCTAAGACGGTTTAAAGCGTCAGGGCGGCTTTGAAGCCGCTCAGCCGAAACAGTTATTGCTGCATGCAAGAAAAAGGCGACCCTTGGGTCGCCTTTTTTGTCGCTATGATTTGCGCGCTACCATCAGAACCTGCGTAATTCCTGCAGTAACTCAACGCTTGGGTAGCCGTCCGCAGGTTGCTGTTGTTGTTGCTGGAAGGCGCGAACGGCTTTGCGTGTATTGGCGCCAATGATGCCGTCGGCCTTGCCGGGCTCGAAGCCCTTTTGCGTCAGTAACTGCTGTAGCTCTATACGTTCTTGGCGGCCCAGCTGGCGCTCGCCAACTGGCCACTTGCCCTGAACGCCTGCGTCGCCGCGTAGGCTGTCGCTGAGCAGGCCGATGGCCAGGGCGTAAGAGGTGGAGTTGTTGTAGCGCAAAATACTGCGAAAGTTATTCATCAGCAAAAACGCCGGACCTTTGTGACCCGCTGGCAACAGTAATGTGGCCAGCGAATCGCCAGGCAGCTGCGCGGCGGTGCTATTGACCGGTTTAAGGCCTAGCGCTTGCCATTGGCTCAGCGTGCGGCGGTTTTCTGGGTCGGCCAGTGCGTAGTCGAAGTCGCCTGGCAGGCGTACTTCAAATCCCCAGGGCTGATCCATTTGCCAGCCAGATGCGTTTAAGTACTGTGCGGCAGAGGCAAGGGCATCGGTTGAAGAGCGCCAGACATCACGGCGACCATCACCGTCGAAGTCCACGGCGTGGTCGTTATAGGTGGTTGGCATAAACTGGGTTTGACCCATTGCGCCAGCCCATGAGCCGACAAGGTGCTCGGGGTCGGTATCACCGTGCTGCAGGATTTGTAGCACCGCTAATAGCTGGCTGCGCCAAAAGGCTTGGCGACGGCCTTCGTAAGCGAGTGTCGCCAGCGAACGCACGACGTTATAGCTGCCAATGTTGCCGCCGAAGTTACTTTCCATGCCCCAGATAGCAACCAAGGTTTCACGATTGACTGCATAGTGCTGTTCGATCCGATCCAGCGCTACCCGCTCTTGCGCCATCAGGCGTCGGCCTTGGTTTACACGGGCAGGCGAAACTGCGCCGTCGAGGTATTCCCAGACAGGGCGGGTGAATTCGGGCTGGCTGCCGTCCAGACGTATAACGTCGGGGTTGGGCGTGACGCCAGCGAAGGCGCGGTCGAATAAGGTGTCACTGATGCCGGCGGCAATTGCGTCGCTGCGCAGTAGCGTACGCCATTCGGCGAAGGTCAGCGCTGGCTGTGGCGTTTGCGCAGAGTCTGACGCGGCTACAGCGGTAACAGATGGCGAAGTAGTGGGTGCTGTTGTAGGCGTCCCGCTCATTGATTGTGCAGGTGCTTCGGAACAGGCACTTAGAAGTACAAGCGAGAGGGTAATTGAGGTGTGGCTCAGGCCACGGAAAAGCAGGTTTGGCATGGTGGTCTCAGCACGTTTCGCAGGGTTCTACCATAACATGAATGAATCGCTATGCAGACTGCTGGCCCGGGGCTTTCATGCTGCCATAAACGAAAAAGCCTCCCAGTTTTGCTGGGAGGCTTGGCGACGGTAACTACCTTTACCTTTTTGCGGTTTTTGTTGCTGACTGCGAAATAGCGGTTGGGCAACGATTGATTTAGCTTTATTGGGCCGTTTTTGGCCTGATTTGCTCATGTGTTTCTCCCGTTTGATTCGATCTACAGCGCTGCGGCTGCACAACTTAGGCGATTGTTGCAGGGTAAAGTTCAGGCGCGCGTGGCGAGGCCCAAGCGGAGATTATACCGCGTTGCTGATGCTAAGGCGTTTGCCGCACATGCTCAGAGTCAGCATATTTAGACTGCTCCAGGCATCGCCCGGTGCCTGACCTTTGATTTGTGCATCGATGGCTTGTGCATCTTCAAGCAACTTGCCCCAACGCGGCGCTGAGTGACGTTGTAAAGCTTTGCTGACCAGGGGTCTGCGCTTATCCCAGACCGGTGGCCGAGCCGAGCTGAACGCTTTATCAAGCGGTATGCCTTGGCTGTATTGCTGAGCGATGGTTGCCAGCATGCGAACCTCTCGGGCCAGTGCCCAGAGAATAACTGGAGGCTCAACACCTTCACCGCGCAGACCTTCAAGCATGCGCAGCGCGTGCGCGGCTTCGCCATTGAGCGCGGCATCAATCAGACCAAACACATCAAAGCGGGCGCTGTCGGCGACGGAGGCCTGCACCGTATCGACATCAACCTGATTGTCTTTGGCGAGTAGTTTGAGCTTTTCGATCTCTTGCGCAGCCGCGAGCAAGTTGCCCTCGACTCGCACCGCAATCATTTCCACGGCTTCCTGGCTTGCAGTCAATCCGGACTGAGCCATGCGCTGGCGAATCCATTGGCCAAGCTGGTTGGTGTCAACCGGCCAGATTTGTAAAAACTGAGTGTTGGCGCCTTCGATCAGGGCTTTGGCCCATTTGCTCTTTTGCGTGCTGCCATCGAGCTTGGGCAGGCTTATCAGCAAGACAGTATCTTCAGCAGGGCGCGCCAGGTACTCAAGCAGAGCGACGCCTTTGTCGCTTAGTTTGCCGCCGGGTATACGCAGCTCAAGCAAGCGCTTGTCGGCAAAGAGCGACAGGCTGGCGCTGGCCTGAAGCAGGCTGCCCCAGTCGAAGTTGGTCTCGGCATTAAACACTTGGCGTTCACTGAAACCTTGAGCACGTGTGGCGGCACGTATTGCATCGCACGCTTCCTGGCACAGCAGTGGCTCGTCACCGCTCACCACGTAAACGGCTGCGAGAGTGCCCTGAAGGTGTTTGCCAAGTTGTGCTGGGTTTAGTTTCATCTGCGCCGGGTGCCTCTAAAAAGTGGCGGATTAAGCCAGGTCCGCCGGGCGTAGGGTGTAACAAGGCGAAGCCTGTCCACCAAAGTACAGCAATTGATTGAATATCAGTGGCGCAAATGGTGGGCGGAAAAAGTTCACATCACACCATTGGCTGCGTCAAAGGGTGGACGAAAAAAGTGTCGTCCACCCTACGGTTTTACTCTGTCGGTATTTCTATTGGCGACTGCTGCGGTTGAGCATCCTGACGTTGGCGAGCAGCTTTCTCAGCATCGGCTTCGGCCTGAGCCTTGGCTTCTGCGGTCTGCAGTAATGCATCAAGCTGTGCCGGGCTGATCAACTGCAGGCGTAGCATCAGTTGGTTGATCAGGTCGCGGCGCATTTCTTGGCGCAGTTGAGCCATTTCTTCGTCAGAACCCACGATGTTGTTGCCGTCACGGGTTTGAATGCTGCGCACTTCAAGTTGGTTGTTCAGCAACAGCAGATTCTTGCTACCACCGCGGATCTCGTAGTCGAGGCGGGTGGTCAGCTCGTTTTCTGCGGTTTGCGCAGAGCTGGTGTAGCTGGCTGTGCGTTGGGTCTCTTGCTCATTGACCAGGGCCAATGTGTAAGGCGCGCCCGCATGAACCTTGACCTTGTTGTTTTCGAGGGTCTCGATCACTTGCTTGACTGTTTCACCGTAGGCGTTGCGTGCGATCACATTGAGTTCAGTCAAGGTGAACTGCACGTCGCCAGTGCCGCGTAGCTGAAAGCCGCAGGCACTGAGTAGAGCGGTCAGGCCGATTAGTAGCAGATTCCGTTTAATCATCTTGTATCCCCTTGGCGAGCGTCCCGGCGCGGTGTGTTGCACGGCGCCGGTTTCTAATCAGTTAGCGACGATGTTGACCAGTTTACCCGGTACTACGATCACTTTGCGGATGGTCATGCCTTCGGTGAAGCGCAGCACGTTTTCGTTAACCCGCGCAGCCGCTTCGACTTCTTCACGGCTGGCGCTGGCAGGCATTTCAATTTGTCCGCGCAGCTTACCGTTGACCTGAATCACCAGCGTCAAGTTGTCTTGTACCAGGGCCGACTCATCCAGTTGTGGCCAGCTGGAGTCGATTGCCGCAACTTCATGGCCCAACTGCTGCCAGATTTCGTGGCTGATGTGCGGTGTTATAGGTGCCAGCAGCAGCACCACCGTTTCCAGGCCTTCCTGCAACAGGGCGCGATCTTGGTCTGTGGTCTGCGCGGCTTTCTCAAGCACGTTCATCAAGGTCATCACGGCAGCAATTGCGGTGTTGAACTTGTGGTGCTGGCCAATATCCTGGCTGGCTTGCTTGATTGCCAGGTGAATAGCGCGGCGCACTTCTTTTTGTGCGTCGTTCAGTTCAGTTTGTAGCTTGGCACTCGGAAGCCCTGCATTGACGTGTGCCTGAGCCAGACGCCAAACACGGCGCATGAAGCGGCTAGCGCCTTCAACGCCTGAGTCCGACCATTCCAGGCTCATGTCGGGCGGTGAGGCGAACATCATGAACAGGCGGCAAGTATCTGCGCCGTACTGGTCGATCATGGCTTGCGGATCGACGCCGTTGTTTTTCGACTTCGACATCTTCTCGGTACCGCCAATTTCAACTGGCAGGCCGTCAGCCTTGAGCCTTGCGGCAGTGACTTTGCCTTTGCTGTCGTGCTCAATCTCGACATCAGCCGGGTTGAACCAGTCCTTGCCACCGTTTTCAGCTATGCGGTAGTAAGTATCAGCGACCACCATGCCTTGGGTCAGCAACTTCTTGAACGGCTCGTTAGAGCTAAGCAGGCCTTCGTCACGCATCAACTTGTGGAAGAAGCGTGCATACAGCAGGTGCAGAATCGCGTGTTCGATGCCGCCGATGTATTGATCGACCGGGAGCCAGTGGTTGGCTGCGTCTGGGTCAACCATGCCGCCGGTGTAGTTTGGTGAGGCATAGCGTGCGAAGTACCAGGACGATTCAACGAAGGTGTCCATGGTGTCGGTTTCGCGCTTGGCCGGTGCGCCACATTTCGGGCAGCTGCACTCATAAAACTCAGGCATGCGCGCCAGTGGTGAACCTGCGCCGTCCGGTACTACATCTTCGGGTAGCACGACAGGCAGTTGGTCTTCCGGTACGGGCACATCGCCACAGCTGTCGCAATGCACGATCGGGATTGGGCAGCCCCAATAACGCTGACGGCTGATGCCCCAATCGCGCAGGCGGAATTGAGTGCGGGACTGACCGAGGCTTTTCTTTTGCAGGGCGACTTCGATTGCATCGAACGCACCGGGGAAGTCGAGACCATCAAACTCGCCAGAGTTGATCAGTTCGCCGTGCTCGCCATAGGCGTCTTGCCAAGGAGCAGGTGTTTCATCACCGGCGCTGGTACGAACTACAGTTTTGATTGGCAGGTCATACTTGGTGGCGAATTCAAAGTCGCGCTCGTCGTGTGCAGGCACGGCCATAACAGCACCGTCGCCGTAGTGCATCAAGACGTAGTTAGCGACCCAAACTGGCAGCTTGGCGCCAGTCAGTGGGTGTTCTACGAACAATGAAGTCGGTAGGCCTTTCTTTTCCTGGGTTGCGATATCGGCTTCAGCGACACCGCCACGCTTGCACTCATCGATAAATGCTTGCAGCTCAGGGTTGCCTTGCGCTGCTTGAGTCGCGAGCGGGTGTTCCGCCGCTACAGCAACATAAGTCGCACCCATCAAGGTGTCTGGGCGGGTGGTGAATACTTTCAGTTCGCCGCTGCTGCCAATGCTGGCAACATCATACGGAAAGCAGACTTCCATGCCGCGCGACTTACCGATCCAGTTGCGCTGCATGGTCTTGACCTGTTCAGGCCAGCCATCCAGTTCATCAAGGCTGCTCAAGAGTTCATCCGCGTAAGCGGTGATCTTGAAGTAATACATCGGGATTTCGCGTTTTTCGATCAACGCGCCACTGCGCCAGCCGCGACCGTCGATAACTTGTTCGTTGGCCAAAACGGTCTGGTCGACTGGGTCCCAGTTGACGCTGCCGTTTTTACGGTAGATCACGCCTTTTTCAAACAGGCGGGTGAATAGCCACTGCTCCCAACGATAGTAGTCAGGCTTGCAGGTGGTGACTTCACGCGTCCAGTCGATTGCCAAGCCCAGGCTCTTCAGCTGGGTCTTCATGTAATCGATGTTTTCGTAGGTCCATTTGGCGGGCGCAACCTTGTTCTTCATGGCAGCGTTTTCAGCTGGCATGCCAAAGGCGTCCCAGCCCATTGGCTGGAGTACGTTCTTGCCCTGCATACGTTGGTAGCGGGCAATCACATCACCGATGGTGTAGTTGCGCACATGACCCATGTGCAACTTGCCGCTCGGGTAGGGGAACATCGACAGGCAATAGAATGTTTCTTTGCCTGGCTGTTCGCTCACTACAAAGGATTTCTGCGCATCCCACTGGGATTGCGCGGCGGCTTCGATTTCGCGTGGCTGATACTGTTCGTGCATGGCTACTTGCGCTAGGAATAGAGGCTTTCGGGAAACGCCGTAGCATACATGACCCCCGGCAGCAGTGGGAAACCTTGATTTCATAAGCGAGCAGATGATTCGCCGTTTATCCGGCACTCAGTCACCGTTTGTCGCTGCAGCCTCTCGCTTAAATGCAGGCCGCTAAGCTTGCTGTAAGGGTGAGTATCTACCCGGGAGAGGTGCTTGATGGGTGAATTGCAAAAGACACAAGACAGTGCAGGGTTATATAGCCGTTTGTTACAACGACTCGCCATTGCGCTGGATGATGCACAAAGTGTGCAGGGCCTTGCCACAACTGAGCCGCAGGAGTTGGAGCTGCGTGGCTTGACCCCCGCAGAGCTTGGGCTGATCAATGCCTATTTAGAGCGTGACTTGAGTTGGTTGCGAGGTTGGCATGCCGCCGCCAAAGAGCTTTCCACCCGTGAAAACCTTCCCGTCTGGAGCGCGCGCCTTAAGATAAAACCGCGGTTAAGGCCATTTTGTGCGAGGCGCGGGCAATTATGCTGTGCCCTGTGTGGCAATACCGTGTCATTGCAGGCTATGTCGCGGGTGTTCGACTGTCAGGTTTGCGGCTCAAAATTATTCCGTCTGGAAAGGGCGCAAGTACATTGAGTTTCAGGAGCGTTGTGCTGGCTACAGCGCTGTAAATACAGCTTATTTTTAACGTCCATATTTGCCCAGGCGTTCCTGAACGGAGACAGTAATCTGATATATGCTGGTGCTTCACCGCCTTAGCTTGTGAGGACACTGCTCACAATTGTCGATGGACTGACTCAATGCCGCTTCGTTTCCTGATCAAACAACTGTGCATGCCGCCCGGCGTGTTGTTCATCCTGCTTATTCTCGCGTGGTGGCTGCGTAAACGTGCGCCGCGAATTGCCACATGTTGCTTTGTGTGTGGGGCCGGAGGGCTCTACGTGATGAGTTTGCCGGTGGCGGTTGAATGGGCTGCGCGACAGATCGAAACAGAGCCCGCACTGAACGCAGAGCAAATAGGCCAGCTGGCGCAGACTGCCGATGCCATCGTCGTGCTCGGCGCCGGCCGTGATCAAGGGGATGCGGCATGGGCGGAAGATCAACCCAGCGCATTAGCGATTGAGCGCCTGCGTTATGCCTCTAGGTTGGCTAAGGCTTCAGGATTGCCGGTGTTGATAACCGGTGGACTGCATTTCGGTAAGCCACCCAGCGAGGCGACCATCATGGCCAACGTGTTGGCCGAGGATTTTGCGGTGGCTACTCGCTGGCAAGAATCACAGAGTCGTACCACGTGGGAAAATGCGCAGTTCAGTCGGCAGATACTCGAGGCAGAGAAGATCAATCGAGTGGTGTTGGTCACCCAGGCGTTTCATATGGCGCGTTCGCGCTGGAGTTTCGAGCAGGTTGGCTTTCAGGTAGTGCCCGCGCCAGTTGGGTCTCTGGCCCGTTTGGATGCACGACCAGATGGAGGTTGGCTACCGGACGGTAAAGCTTTTATGCAAAGTACCTGGCTGATTAACGAGGCGATTGGCCATGTTGCCTATCGCCTCTTTTATTAAGCTGTCCCGCGTCTGGCGTTGATTGGCGGCGGCTTAAACCGTTTTGGCCATGCGGCTGGCCAGCAAGGCCCAGCCAAGCAACAGCGTGCAAATGATGATCAGCGGCCACGAGCGAAACTGTAGATAAGGGGTCAACTGCTGCATCGGCTGCACGCTGCCGTAGAGCATGCCGCGCTTGAACTGCGGCAGTTGGGCGGTGATTTTGCCCATTGGGTCGATCAGCACAGTCATGCCATTGTTGGTGGTGCGAATCATCCAGCGACCTGCTTCCAGAGCGCGCATTTGCGCCATCTGCAAGTGTTGCAACGGGCCGATTGAATCGCCAAACCAGGCGTCGTTGCTGACCGTGAGCAATAGGTCGCTCTTGGCTGCAAGTTCGGCGGCAAACTCCGGATAAACCACTTCGTAACAGATCAAGGTTGCGATTCTGTAGCCTTTGGCTTCAAGCAGGGGCTGGTCGGAGTCGCCACGGGCAAAGTCAGACATTGGCAGGTCGAAGAAGGCGATCAGGCCGCGCAGCACTTCTTGCAGTGGCACGTACTCGCCAAATGGCACCAGCTTTTGCTTGAGATAGTCGCCACTGCCTTGGCCAAGCACGGTCACACCGTTGTAATAGCGCATCTCTCCAGCTTTATTTGGCTGGCGAATCGGTACCCCGGTGATCAGTGCGCTTTTCCGCTCGCTGGCAAAGCGATCCATGCTGCTCAGGTAATCCAGCGCCTGGTCTTTGAGTACCGGCACTGCCGTTTCAGGCCAGATGATCAAATCTGTTGGCTTGGCATTTAGCGTCAGGTCGCGATACAGCTCAAGTTGTGCTTCAAGCTTGGCCGGGTCCCATTTCATGCTTTGCTCTATATTGCCTTGGATCGACAGTACGCTTTGCGGCTGCCCGGCAGGTTTGGTCCAGGCATAGCCATTGAGCACCAGACCGCTGAGCCAAGGCGCGGCCAATAGCACTGCGCCAGCCATTAAAAACGCTGGGCGCTTGCGCAGCGAGTAAAGGTTGACGGCTAAGGCGGCGCAGAGCGCGAGGGCAAATGAGATCAGCCATACACCACCGATGGGTGCGAGGCCGGTCAGCGGGCCGTCGAGTTGGCTGTAGCCTGCATAAAGCCATGGGAAGCCGGTCAAGAACCAGCCACGAAATGCTTCTTGAGCGACCCACACGGCGGCGAACGCCAGTGCATCGGCCAATGGTGCTTCAGGGCGGCGGATCCAGCGTGCCCAAAGAAACGCTGTAAGGGCAAAAAACAAGCCCAGGCCTGCAACAAAGCCAAGGGTTAACAGGCCAGCGAGTAAGGGTGAGGCATCACCAAAAGTATGGATGCTGACGTAGACCCAGCTAGTGCCAGCGGCAAACAGGCCAAAACCATAGCACCAGCCGCGTCCAGCCGCTTTGCGTGGTGCAAGATCACGCAGGCCAAGGTAAAGCAGCGCGATAGACAGCAGCGCCAGCGGCCAGATATCGAAGGGTGCAAGTGCAAATGTGGTGATGGCACCTGCAGCCATGCTAATCAGGTTGCCTAGCCAGCCCGGGCGGGTGATCCAGCGCATGTTAAATCCTAGACGGTAAAAGACCGCTGGAGGCTATAGGTAAGCGCCCATGTTCGGCAAGTTTGCAGTTGTAATTGCTGTCCTGACTGAGCCAGCATTCTGGCTCAGTCAGGTTGAGCATCAGCCTACTAGAGGTGACAAGCGCAGCAAATGTACGCGCCGGCTGTCAGCGTTGAGGATGCGGAAGCGAAAGCCGCCGATCTCAGTCACTTCATTGCGTTTTGGCAGGTGACCAAAGGCGCTCATGACCAGGCCGCCAACGGTATCGAACTCATCATCGGAAAAGTTGGTGCCGAAGGCTTCGTTGAAGTTTTCGATCGGGGTCAGTGCTTTGACCAGAAAGTCGCCGCTTGGCAGCGGTTTGACGTAGCTGTCTTCCTCGACGTCATGCTCGTCTTCAATATCGCCGACGATCTGCTCAAGCACGTCTTCAATTGTCACCAGGCCTGCGACGCCGCCGTATTCGTCAATCACCACCGCCATGTGGTTGTGATTGGCGCGGAACTCGCGCAGCAGCACATTAAGCCGTTTGGACTCTGGGACAAAAGTTGCCGGACGCAGCAGGTCTTTGATGTTGAAGTTCTGTTGCTCGTCTTGCAGGATCAGCGGGAGCAGATCCTTGGCAAGCAGGATGCCGATCACGTCATCAAGGCTTTCACCCACTACCGGGTAGCGCGAGTGCGCGGCATCGATAATTGATGGCAGAAACTCTTTTGGAGTTTGCGTGGCTTTGATGCTGATCATCTGTGAACGTGGAACCATAATGTCGCGAACTTGCAGGTCAGCCACCTGAATAGCACCTTCAACGATGGCTAGCGCCTCGCTGTCGAGTAGCTTGTTCTGGTGCGCTTCGCGCAGGACTTCCAGCAGTTCTTGACGGTTTTTCGGCTCGTGAGCAAAAGCCTGTGTCAGCTTATTCAGCCATGACTTTTGCTCGTTGCTCGATCGGTCTTCGCTCATGGGGTTTTACTCAGGATCCTTGCTTGTGATCAATCATTCGTCGTCGGCATAAGGGTCGGGATGACCCAGCTCGGCGAGCAGTGTACGTTCTAAAGCTTCCATTTCCTCGGCTTCGGCATCTTCGATGTGGTCGTAGCCGAGAAGGTGCAGGCAGCCGTGAATCACCAGATGTGCCCAGTGGGCAGTCAGGCTTTTTTCTTGCTCGATGGCTTCGCGAGCCACTACTGGCGCGCAAATGACCAAGTCGCCAAGCAGGGGAATGTCGAGCATCTCATCCGGCACGTCCGCAGGGAACGAGAGTACGTTGGTGGCGTACTCGCGTTGGCGGTAAGTGTGGTTGAGCTCAAGTCCTTCTGCTTCATCGACCAGGCGTATGGTTAGTTCAGAGTCGGCGGTGCGCTGGCGTAGAGCAACCTCGCACCACTGAGTAAATTGCGCTTCGCTGGGTAAATCGCTGGCATTGCTGGCGATCTGTAAGTCCAGCTCAACCATCACCGTTGCCCCGTTCATTGGCAGGTTTGTTGTGTGCGTGATCTTCAAAGCGCTCGTAAGCTTCAACAATACGTTGGACCAATGGGTGGCGGACCACGTCCTTGGGCTTGAAGTGAGTGAAGCTGATGCCGGGCACGTCGCGTAATACATCGATTACATGGGTCAGGCCAGACTTGCTGCCGCGCGGCAGGTCAACCTGAGTAATGTCGCCGGTGATTACAGCCGTAGAGCCGAAGCCGATCCGGGTGAGGAACATCTTCATTTGCTCAAGCGTGGTGTTCTGGCTTTCATCAAGAATGATAAAGCTGTTGTTCAGCGTACGACCGCGCATGTAGGCGAGCGGGGCCACTTCGATCACTTGTTTTTCGATCAGGCGGGCGACGTGTTCAAAGCCGAGCATCTCGTAAAGTGCGTCGTACAGCGGGCGCAGATACGGATCAATCTTCTGTGACAGGTCGCCTGGCAAGAAGCCGAGCTTCTCGCCCGCTTCAACCGCTGGACGCACCAAGAGAATGCGGCGAATTTGCTCGCGCTCCAATGCGTCAACTGCGCAGGCCACTGCAAGGTAGGTTTTACCGGTGCCTGCCGGGCCAATGCCGAAGTTGATGTCGTGCTCGAGTATCGATTTGACGTAAGCCTGCTGATTGGCTCCCCGTGGCCGGATCATGCCTTTGCGCGTGCGCAGGCCAATAGTGGATTCGACCGTTGAGCTTTTCAGCTCCTCGATACCGGACTCCTGCAAAAACAGATGCACTGTGTCTGGAGACAATTCTGTGTTTTGGGCTTCACGGTAGAGACGGCGCAACAGTTGCTCTGCTGCACGGGTTTGCTCGCTATCGCCAAGTAATTCGAACTGATTGCCGCGATTGCGAATTTCGATCTCGAGGCGCTGTTCAATCAGGCGCAGGTTCTCGTCAAATTGCCCGCACAGATTGGCGAAGCGATTGGCTTCGAATGGCTCGAGGATGAAATGATGTGGTGCTGTCTGTGTATTCAAAATAATAAGATGGCCGCCAGTCGGCAGGGGTAATTGGGCAAGAATAGCCTTAGCTGTTCACGCAGGAAAGCATCAACAGCATAGGCTTTAGTGCAGTATGCGTGAAGAGCCCGAATATGTTGGGCTGCACAGGTTTATTCCGCGCCGGAATCGGTGATCAGACTGCCGCGCAGAGAGTAGGACTGAGCGCTATCAATCATCACGTCGACAAATTGGCCAATCAGGCTTGGGTTGTCGCAGCGGAAGTTGACTACGCGATTGCTCTCGGTACGACCTTGGAGCATGCCAGGGTCTTTTCTTGAATAATCACTGACCAGAATGCGCTGGATGCTGCCGACCATGCGGCGCGTGTTTGCCGAGCCGATCTGATTGATGCGGTCCTGAAGAATCTTCAGGCGCTGCTTTTTCAATTCTTCGGGGGTGTCGTCGGGCAAATCTGCTGCCGGCGTGCCGGGGCGTGAGCTGTAGACGAACGAGAAAGAGAAATCGAAGCCAACATCTTCAACCAGTTTCATGGTTTGCTCGAAATCTTTCTCGGTCTCGCCTGGGAAACCGATGATGAAGTCAGAGCTGATCAGAATATCTGGCACCACGGCTTTCAGCTTGCGAATCCGCGATTTGAACTCAAGTGCCGTGTGGTTGCGCTTCATGGCCGCGAGAATCCGGTCTGAGCCGGATTGCACAGGTAAATGCAGGTACTTCACCAGCTCGGGAATGTCTGCATGGGCTTGAATCAACGCGTCGGAAAACTCCAGCGGGTGCGAGGTCATGTAGCGAATGCGGTCGATGCCATCAATTGCGGCAACTGCATAGAGTAACTCGGCAAAGTCAGCGATCTGGCCGTTGCCGGTGTCGCCGCGGTAGCCATTGACGTTTTGCCCAAGCAGAGTCACTTCACGCACGCCGTTTTCAGCCAGATGGAGAATCTCGCTCAGCACGTCGGCCATGGGCCGGCTGACTTCTTCGCCGCGGGTGTAGGGCACCACGCAGAAGGTGCAGTACTTGCTGCAGCCTTCCATCACCGATACGTAGGCGGTTGGCCCGTCAATGCGCGGTTCTGGCAGGCGATCGAATTTTTCGATCTCAGGGAATGAAACATCAACCTGCGGTAGTTTGGTGGTGCGTGCCGCGTTGATCATTTCCGGCAGGCGGTGCAAGGTTTGCGGGCCGAACACCACATCGACATAGGGTGCTCGATCGCGAATTGCCGCGCCTTCCTGACTGGCCACGCAGCCGCCAACGCCAATAACCAGATCCGGGTTGCTTAGTTTCAGTTCACGCCAGCGGCCCAGCTGGGAATATACCTTGTCCTGCGCGCGCTCACGGATGGAGCACGTGTTGAGCAGAATCAAATCTGCATCCTCAGCGCGTTCAGTAACTTCCAGTGCTTGATGTTCGCCCAAAAGATCGACCATGCGCGAGCTGTCGTACTCGTTCATCTGGCAGCCGTGGGTTTCGATATAAAGCTTCTTGGTCATGCGGGCTCAAAGGGTGATTCGAAGAACCGCATATTATAAGGCCCAAGCGCTTCTGTTCCTAGCGTTGCCTGACTGCCTGCATGTTATGATTCGTGCCCGTTATTTTCCTGGCCCGACTAAACTGCCTATATGAGTAAGCGCGAACCTATCTATAAAGTGATTTTTCTGAATCAGGGGCAGGTGTACGAAATGTACGCCAAGCAGATTTTTCAAAGCGATCTGTGGGGCTTTCTTGAGGTGGAGGAGTTTGTCTTTGGTGAGCGTACTCAGGTCGTGGTCGACCCGAGTGAAGAGAAGCTCAAGGCACAGTTTGATGGTGTTGTGCGTAGCTTTGTCCCCATGCATTCGATCATCCGGATTGATGAAGTCGAGCGCTTAGGCACGCCGAAGATCAGTGAAGCCAGAGGTGGCGGCAACGTCATGCCGTTTCCAATGCCGATGCCTGATAAATAATCAGCTCAGGCGATTGGGCAGGCAGCTTGAGCTTGCTGTCTGATGGCGGTGTAGCTTGATTCGTAGGTTTTTAGACGAATGGGCGATTAAGGCAGCGGATTGAAGGGCGTTATATGCTCGGCGGTTTGCAGTTCTTGCAAATAGTTGCGGAATATCTGCCCCAGCACTTGGTTGGATATCTCCAGCTCATTGCGCTCCATTTTCTCTGCGATCAGGTCTGCGCTGTCCATGGCTTCATCCGAGCCATTGACCGCGGCCATTTTCAGCACGATAAACGCCTGAATATTATTGGCCTGCACGCCTTCTCCACGGAAGAACATCATGCCGAGCCGATATTGCGCCTGCGCATGACCTTTTAATGAGGCTTGCTCGAACCAGTTGAGCGATTGCTGCAGGTCACGGGGCGCACGTTTACCGTCGTAATGGAACTCGCCCAGCTCGTATGCCGCTTGCGGGTCGCCAGCGTTGGCGGACGCGAGGCAAGCATCAAGCGCCTCAGGCAGTTCTTCGGGGGCGGTATTTAGTGAGCAACTCCCTGTCGCTGGAATGAGCAGCGAATTACCGCTCGCGAAAGCGAGTGAAGGCAGAAGCAGCAGGCAGCCCAGTGTGAGGGCGCGGCCGGTGCGGTTCATGAAAGTCCGTGTTCCTCGCATTGCAATACGACTAATGAGTGGCCGTGGATATGTGGCGGGTGTCACATTATGAAATAAGCGGCGGTGTTCTTACAAAGTGTTTACGAAGTTTAACGTAAATAGCTGTAATGCAAGGGCTGTGAATAGGTCGCCAATAATTGTTAGGCAAACCAAAACCCGCCAAGACCAATGTTTACTCTATATAAATCAGTGGTTTGAGCAGGTTTGTGGGCATCAAGGCTGTTACTGGTCAGCTTTATCGGTTACTTGGCTTGTTTCAGTTGAGACCGCGCTCTGCACTGGCAGTTTCAATATTAGCCAAGCAAGTAGTGGGTAAGCGGGTGTCAGGAGCAGATGAAACAGGTCAACGCGGCGTACCGCGCCGATATAACCCGTGGTGCCGACAGCCAAGCCTGCCACCACAAACAACCCAGCCGAGGCCACTGCTGCAAGCATCAGTGCTTTGTTGGGGTGTTGGATCAGGCCAGCGTAGAGCACCGCTGCGAGCGTGATGAGGTTGAGCAGCAAGCGGTAATCATCAAGCTGGTTGAGCTGGCGCGCCAATTCGAAAAAAGCACACAGGCCGAGCAGTATCCGCCCCCAGTTTGCACGGCTCCACGCCCAGTTGCGGCTTAATGACAGGGCTGCGCAGCCAATCAGTGGTAGGCCGAGGAAGGTGCTGGCCTGGCTTAGCCATAAGTGAGCGCCTTGCCAGCTAGGATCGAGCCCGTAGCGCAGGCTGCCGCAAAGAGCGGCGGCAGCGGTCAATCCGAATCCGAGTAGCGCGCAAAATAGAGCGGGTTGATAGGCTTCGTGATAGCGCCCTCGGGCTTTGCCAATGATGATAGCGCTGGCTGCGCAAGCCAGCGCCAGCAATGCATCGCTGGCGGCGGTGGTGTATTGCATCAGGCTTTAGTCATCTCGGCGAACGCATGCTCGGCAGCGTCAAGAGTCAGCTTCAGTTCAGTATCGCCAAGGGCGATCGAGGTGAAGCCAGCTTCGAATGCGCTTGGCGCGAGGTAAACGCCGCCTTTGAGCATCAGGTGGAAGAACTGCTTGAAGCGCTCGCTGTCGCTGCTCATCACGTCTTCAAAACTGCTGATGTGCTTGCGCTCGGTGAAGTACAGGCCAAACATGCCGCCAGCTTGAGTGGTAGTGAAGGCGATGCCTGCTGCATCGGCACGTTCCTGCAAACCTTGCAGTAAGCGTGTGGTGTAGTCGCTTAGTTCGGCGTGGAAGCCTGGGCGGCTAATCAGGCGCAGTGTGGTCAAGCCTGCGGCCATGGCCAGCGGGTTGCCAGACAAGGTGCCTGCTTGGTAGACCGGACCCAGCGGTGCGATGTGACTCATGATTGCGCGCTTACCACCGAAGCAGCCGACTGGCATGCCGCCGCCGATAATCTTGCCGAAGGTCGACAGATCCGGGGTGACGCCGTAATGCGCCTGGGCGCCGCCAAGCGCAACACGGAAGCCGGTCATCACTTCGTCGAAAATCAGCACTACACCGTGCTTGTCGCACTGCTCACGCAAACCCTCAAGGAAACCTGGAGCTGGCGGTACGCAGTTCATGTTGCCAGCAACTGGCTCGACGATGATGCAAGCAACCTCGTTGCCGACTTCGCTGAGGCACTTGGCCACGGCGTCGATGTCGTTGAATGGCAGTGTCAGGGTGTGTTTGGCGAAGGCTTCAGGTACGCCGGGCGAGCTGGGTACGCCGAGGGTCAGGGCGCCCGAGCCGGCTTTTACCAGCAAGCTGTCGGAGTGACCGTGGTAGCAGCCTTCGAACTTGATGATTGAGTCACGACCGGTGAAGCCGCGTGCCAGACGAATTGCGCTCATGGTGGCTTCGGTGCCGGAGCTAACCATGCGCACCATTTCCATGGAAGGCACAATGCTGCACACCAGATCTGCCATCTCGGTTTCCATGGCCGTCGGTGCGCCGTAAGACAGGCCGTGTTCCAGCTGCTTGCGCACTGCGTCGAGAACCTCTGGGTGGCTGTGGCCGAGAATCATCGGGCCCCACGAGCCTACGTAGTCGACATAGCGCTTGTCATCTTCGTCAGTGACATAAGCGCCGGCAGCGTGCTTGAAGAAAAGTGGCGTGCCACCCACGCTTTTAAAGGCGCGAACCGGCGAGTTAACACCGCCCGGAATATGTTTCTGGGCGTTGGCAAATAGAGTTTCTGAACGTGACATTGGAAGCCTCTCAAAGTCTGTGCAGAGCGCTGGGCTCCGCAAAATTTAATCTGTGGTTAGCCTGCGTGCTCAGGTAAACAGCGCGCTGTAGGCGCGGGCGCGGCGCTCGACCTCATCCGCTGAATCAGCGGCAAACAGCCCATGAATCACCGCCACCATGCTGGCGCCTTCGGCGATCAGCTGTGGTGCGGTCTCAAGCGTAATACCACCAATGGCAATGATCGGCAGATTAAAGCGGGTTTTGGCCTGGTTAAGCAGTTCGATAGTCGCTGCCGGCGCACCCGGTTTGGTGTTGGAGTTAAAAAAACGGCCGAAGGCTATATAGCTGGCACCTTCGCTGGCTGCGTTCTGCGCCAGATCAAGCTCGGCGTGACAGGTGCCGCCGATGATTGCGTTGCGCCCGAGCAGGGCGCGTGCGGCTGCAAGTGAGCCATCGCTCTGGCCCAAGTGCAGGCCAACACCCAGCCGCGCTGCTAATTCGGCGTCATCATTAATGACCAAGGTGGCACCGTAGCGGTTGCACAGCTCGCGCAGCGCTTCGGCTTCGCGCAGGCGCCGCGCATCATCGCTTGATTTGTCGCGGTACTGCAGGAGTTTGGCGCCGCCTTTGAGCGCGGCTTCGACGTAGGGCAGTAACTTGCCATCCGCCAGTAGCTGGCTATCGGTGATGGCGTAGAGTCCGCGCAATTTCATTAAATGGCCTCCATCAGAATCCATCCAGCGGTAAACGCCGCGGAATAAATTGACCCTGGCCGGGCTGTTCTGCATCGCGCAGGGTTCGCCAGGTGTAGTCGAGCGAGGTGCGCACAGCGCTGACCAGCTCTTCGCCAATCGCTAAGCGACCTGCCAGGGTGCTGGCTAATGTGCAGCCTGACCCGTGATAACTGCCGGGTAGGCGCTGGCACGTGAATGTGTGCTGGTTGCCGTCGCGCGAATAAAGGCGATTGTGTACTTCGTGCTCGTCGCCGTGTCCGCCAGTGATCAATAAGTGCTCGATGAACGGCAATAGCTTGGCCGCGCACTCATCGGCGCTGCCGTTGGGCAATTCAGCCAGGATGCGTGCTTCGGGCAGGTTCGGCGTGGCAATGGTCGAGGCCGGGAACAGTCGCTCGCGCATGGCGAAGCCTACTTCATCTTTGCCTAGAGCGCCGCCGCCACCTGCGCGTAATACAGGGTCGCAGACCAATGGAATCCCAGGCAACTTGTTGCGGATTTCCAGTACCGTCTCGACCATCTCGACCGAGCCGAGCATGCCCAGTTTGATCGCTTCGACATGCAGGTCGGCGATGACGGCATTGGCTTGCGCCAGTACCCATTCGCGATCCAGTACGCGGAAGTCGGAAACGTTGACTGTGTCCTGAACGGTCAGTGCAGTCACGGTAGGTGCAGCGTGACAGCCCTGAGCGAGCAGCGCTTCGATATCTGCCTGCAAGCCGGCACCACCACTTGGGTCGTGTCCAGACAGGCAAAGTACTACGGGACGGGAAGTAGGCGTTTTCATGGTGCGCGAGCTTATCATTAAATCGCTGATTTTGGCCCGCGAGATGATTGTCATGGACCGTGGTAATTCGCTAGGTTTAAACGCGCTGTTTAGCGCCTTGTCCGGGCTTGTTGAAGACGGCTTGTTGTTTAATTAAAACCCCGCGCTAGAGGGGGTTTAAGCAAAGTTTTGGGTATTTTGTGAGAGGGTACTTATTGCAGGTTTTACCCTATGATATTGTGGCGCAAATTCGAATAAACAGACATGCCAGACGGCGTCTAATTAGTGAGTTGGGGCTCACGGACGCAGTCCAAGATTGTCGGTCATCACGTACCGCGGGGCTGAATGCGCACCATTTTGATTCTGTTACTTGCTGTCTGGCCGCTATTGGCTGGAGCTGTGACATTTGATGAACATACGCGATCAGTAGATTTGGGTCGCGACACTTATGTGCTTGAAGATGCCAGTGGTACAGCCACTATTGATCAAGTCTCGTCGGCTGCTTATGCCTCGCGTTTTAAACGCCAATCCAACAATATTTTGAATGCCGGTTACTCGCGGTCGGCATTTTGGCTGCGTGTCGACCTTGATTACCGACCGCAGCAGCTCCATGGCGAGCGGCCTTGGCTGTTGGAGTTGGCATACCCGCCGCTCGATCATCTGATGCTTTATATCGATAACGTTCAAGGTGGTTTCGACCTGCTGCGGACCACAGGTGATGCACTGCCTTACGCTTCCCGTGAAATCAAAAACAATAACTACCTGTTTGAGTTGGGGTTGCAGCCCCATCAGCCGCGGCGAGTTTATTTGCGCTTACAAAGCCAGGGCTCTCTTCAAGCACCTTTGAAGCTGTGGGCGCCGAACGCATATATTGAAAACCAGCCGACGCGCATTTATGTACTGGGCATCATCTATGGCGTGCTGCTGGGGATGATCATTTACAACCTGTTCATCTACCTCAGCGTGCGCGACACCAGCTACCTGTATTACATCCTTTATATCGCCTCGTTCGGCCTTTATCAGGTGTCGGTAAACGGTGCCGGTATCGCCTATTTCTGGCCGGATAATCCGTGGTGGGCGAACGCCGCTACACCGTTTTTGATTGGCTCGGCGATCTTGTTCGGTACTCAGTTTGCGCGCAGCTTTTTGCAAACCGCGCAGCAGGGCAAATGGATTGATCGTTCGCTGCTTATGATGATAGTTACAGCTGTGCTGGTGATGGTTTTGGCGTTGACCGCCAGCTATGCGCTGTCCTTGCGTTTAGCCACTTATCTGGCGCTGATCTTTACCTTGGTTGTTTTTTGCGCGGGCCTTAGTGCCTGGTTTAGTGGCATGCGTGTTGCGCGCTACTTTATCTTTGCTTGGTCGGCGTTTTTGCTCGGCGGCATTCTCAATACATTGATGGTGTTGGGCTTTTTGCCGAATGTGTTTATCACCATGTACGCCAGCCAGATAGGCTCGGCGCTTGAGGTGGCGTTGCTGTCGCTGGCGCTGGCTGACCGGATCAATATCCTCAAAGAAGAACGCACCGCGATTTTGCAGTCCGCACGGCGCGAGTTGGAGTCGCTTAACCAGGCATTAGCCAACAATAACCGGCTAAAGGACGAATTTCTGGCAACCATAAGCCACGAGTTGCGAACGCCAATGAATGGAGTCATCGGCTCTCTGGACTTGCTGCAAACCGTACGCCTGGATAACGAGATGGAGCAGTACCGTTCGATGGCATCGGGCTCGGCGCAAGAGATGATGCGCATGATCAATAACATCCTGACGCTCACCGAGTTGCAGGCTGGCAGGTTGTACCCTTTGTGTGAACCTTTCAGCCTACGGGCTCTGATTGACTCGCTCAGCGCGCAATACACACCGCTTGCGCAGAGCAAAGGCCTTGAATTTGTAGTCGAGTACGATGAAGCCTTGGCTGATGAACTAGAAGGTGATGTGGTTAAACTTCGCCTAAGTATCGGTATTCTTCTGGAGAATGCGATTAAGTTCACCGATAAAGGCTATGTAACTCTACGCATTAATCCGCAAGCGAATGCGCAGCATGGCGTGCCGTTGTGTATCGATGTTCTCGACACCGGTGCCGGTTTCAATCAGGCCAACAATCACTCCTTGTACCAGTGCTTCCAGCAATTGGATGGCTCCATGACTCGGCGTTTCGGCGGTTTAGGAATTGGCTTGGCTATCTGCCGACAAATGGTTGCGCTATTGGGCGGTGAATTAAGCCATGAGTCGCAAGTAGGTAAAGGCAGCCATTTCAAGCTCAACGTCAGTCTGGCTCTGGCCGGTACGCTTGCTGCGAAGCCGCAATAGCCGCCTTCTTGATGTCCTACGAAACTTGCGTGTCGAAGTTGCCAGTCCTTGGCAGAAACGGCATCTAATCTGCCTAAAATCCCTCTGTATTGAAAAGCTGAATCCTGATTCACTAGTTAAATGTTGAATCAGGATTCAGATCATGGCTTACCGCACTAGCGCCCTACGAATTGACCGCGACAATGCCTTGCGTTTGCGAATTCTGCACTGCGCTTTGGCCCGCGTGAGTGAGGCCGGATTTGCTGCGCTGACCATGCAGGCGTTGGCTGAAGATGTTGGCATCGCAACGGGCAGCCTGTATCGCCACTTCCGTAGTAAAGGTGAGTTGGCAGCAGAGGTATTTGCCCTTGCCAGTCAACGTGAGGTCGATGCCATGGCGCAGGCATTGCAAACCCAGGCTCTGGCGCCGAAGCGGCTGGCTGCTGGTTTGACCCAGTTTGCCGCGCGTGCCTGGCACAGCCGTCGTTTGGCCTACGCACTGATTGCTGAACCGGTTGATCCTGAAGTTGATGAGCAACGCCTGCTATTTCGCCACGCCTATGCCGAGCTTCTGGTTGAGGTACTGGAGGACGGGGTTGCCAGCGGCAATTTTCGTGTGCAACACACTCAACTAAGCGCCGCGTGTCTGGTCGGCGCTATTGCTGAATCACTGGTCGGGCCTTTATCGCCAAGTGCCTGCGCTGCTCGTGCAAGGGGCCAACCGGCCTTGGCGCTGGGCGATATTACTGCAGACCTGATCGCATTCTGTTTAAGCGCCGTCGGCGCCAAGGAGTTATCCGCATGAACCCGAGCCTTAACGCAGAAACCCATGAAGTGTTTAATCAGGTGCCATCTTTGGATGGCGCCAATTTGTATCGTGTCGATTTGCCGTTGCAGGAGTGGAACCGTCGGTTTGGCGGCGCTTGGGCAGAGGATCGTTTGCACACATACGGCATGCTGACTGGCGGCCCGTTAATGGCGGCAGGCTTTTTGGCCAACGAACAAAAGCCCGTGTTCAAAAGCCACGATCGCTACGGCCATCGCATCGACCTGGTCGAGTTTCACCCGGCTTATCACGAACTGATGGGCGCCGCGATCAAACACAGTTTGCCATCGTCGCCATGGACTGATCCACGCAGCGGAGCCCACGTGGCGCGGGCCTCCTTGAGTTATTTGCACAGTCAGGCCGAAGCCGGTTCTGGCTGCCCGCTGACGATGACCTACGCCAGTGTTCCGGCGATCAAGCTACAGCCCGATATCGCTGAAATCTGGCTACCAAAGATTCTTTCGACAGAATACGACCCGCGTAATTTGCCGATTGAGCAAAAGACTGGTGCGACCATCGGAATGGCCATGACCGAGAAGCAGGGCGGCACCGATGTCCGTGCCAACACCACGCGCGCCCATCCAGTAGGTATTGCGGGGCCGGGGCAAGCGTATGAACTGGTTGGCCACAAATGGTTTTGTTCAGCGCCAATGTGCGATGCATTTTTAACTCTGGCCTATACCGATAAAGGCTTGAGCTGCTTTTTGCTGCCGCGCCATCGTCCAGACGGTTCACGCAACGAGTTCTACATCCAGCGCCTGAAAAACAAGCTTGGCAACTGGTCGAATGCTTCCAGCGAGGTAGAGTACCGTGGCGCGCTGGCGTGGATGATCGGTGAAGAAGGCCGCGGCGTGCCGACAATTATCGAGATGGTTTCGCTGACCCGCTTTGATTGCATGATCGGTTCCAGCGCCTTGATGCGCCAGGCCCTGACTCAAGCCGCGCATCACTGTGCGCATCGTAAAGTGGGCGGGCGAGTGCTGGCCGAGCAGCCGTTGATGCAAAACGTCCTGGCGGATCTTTCCCTTGAAAGCGAGGCGGCGCTGGCGCTGACGCTGCGTATGGGCAAGGCATTGGATAACGCCCATGACGAACAGGAAGAAAAATTTGCGCGTCTGGTGACGGCAATTGGCAAATACTGGATCTGCAAACGCGCTCCGGCAATGATCAACGAGGCGCAAGAATGCTTGGGTGGCGCAGGTTACGTTGAGGAAACCATCTTGCCGCGCCTGTATCGCGAAGCACCGGTCAACTCCATCTGGGAAGGGTCGGGCAACGTGCAGTGCCTTGATGTATTGCGTGCACTGTCCAAGGAGCCGGGTGTGCTTGAAGCCTTGTTTATCGAGTTGGGCGATGGGCATGGCGATGCACGCTTGAAAGCCCACATCGGCAAGGTTCAGGCCGCGTTCCGTGACACTGACGATATTCAGTTCCGTGCCCGTCAACTGACTGAAGATGTGGCCATTGCCCTGCAAGCAAAGTTGCTGCTCGAGGCTGGCAACTCGACGGTCTCCGATGGCTTTATTGCCAGCCGTTTAGGCGAGGGCGGTCGGGTTTATGGCACCTTGCCGCGCGGTGTTGATGCTGAAGCCTTGCTTGCGCGCAGCACACCTCATCTGGCTTGAGCCCCGCCAAGCCCGGAAACTGACCGACAGCAGGTGGTCAGTTTCTGGGTGTTTTCAGGCTGAGCAAGCTGGCTGGAATTTTCGGACCAGGTTTAAGACGCCGCTGCCAGTAGTCCTGTGGCGGCTATCGTCGGCTCCAGTTGATTCATGCAAGTACTTAGGGTGGCTAAGCAGGCCGTCTAGGGTGCAATATTAGTGTGCATGTTCAGTCAGGAAGGTTTGCCGTGAATCCATGTCCAGAAGACTTTATTGTTGTAAGCAGCCCTGAAGAGGCGGTTGATCGACTCGCCGCGCTACATGAGCAAGCCACGCGCGCTTTGAGCCAGGCTCTCAAGGCCTATCTAAAGGATCGGGTCAAGCCAGACCCCACCACGCATTGCCAGTTTCGTTACCCAGAACTGCGTCTGACCTATTTGTGTCATGGCGAGGCGCCTGCCACCGTGCGCGCATACGCCAAAGTGCAGGTGCCTGGCACTTACAGCATCACTGTTACCCATCCCGGTGCCTTTCGTAAGTACTTGCTGGAGCAGTTGCAACCCTTGATGCACGACTACACGCTACGCGTTGAAGTTGGCCTCAGTGAGCAGAACATTCCGTATCCCTATGTGGTCGAGCAGGGCGATGAGCTTGCCGGTTCTGGAGTGACCGCCGGTGAGCTGGCGCGGGTCTTCCCGAGTACTGACCTGTCCGCCGCGACAGATAGCACCGCCGATGGGTTATACAGTTGGGAAAGCATGGACCCCATGCCGCTGGCGCTGTTTGATGCCGCGCGGGTGGATTTCTCGCTGCGTAGACTGGTGCATTACACCGGCAGCGACTGGCGCCATGTGCAGCCGTGGATCTTGCTGACTAACTATCATCGCTACGTCGACCAGTTCATTCGTCATGGTCTGGACATGTTGGTCGGTGAGTCACGTTTCACCCGCATGATACTGCCGGGTAACGTGGTTATCGAACGCGGCATGTCCGAAGGTGAGATGCAGGCCATCATCGGCGGCGTGGTTTGGCATCGCTACCAGATGCCGGCATATCACCTGCTGGCTGGCGACGGCGGAGATGGGATCACCTTGGTCAATATTGGTGTAGGCCCTTCAAACGCGAAAAACATCACCGACCACCTCGCCGTATTGCGTCCACACTGCTGGCTGATGATTGGTCACTGCGGCGGTCTGCGTCAATCGCAAACCATTGGCGACTATGTGCTCGCACACGCTTATATGCGCCGCGACGGGATTCTTGACCGAGTCTTGCCGCCGAATATCCCGCTGCCTGCCTTGGCTGAGGTGCAGCAAGCCCTGCAAGATGCTGCGGCGCAAGTGACCGGTGAGAGGGGCGATGATCTCAAGCGGCGTTTGCGCACCGGCACCGTGCTTACCTATGACGATCGTAATTGGGAATTGCGCTGGGCTCAGGAGCGACCGTTGATTAACCAGGCGCGGGCAGTTGCGGTGGATATGGAGAGTGGCACGGTCGCCGCGCAAGGTTATCGCTTGCGCGTGCCATACGGAACGCTGTTATGTGTTTCGGATAAACCGCTGCACAGCGAAATCAAACTGCCGGGTGCGGCGGGGGCGTTCTACGAGCGCGCGGTGACTCAGCACCTGCACATCGGCATCACCGCCTTGGACATGCTGCGTGGCCAGCTCAACTCGCTGCACTCACGTAAGTTACGTAGCTTCGACGAGCCGCCGTTTCGCTAATCAGGCATTCCTCAAGGCAATGCAAAACGCCCCAGTGCTGAGCTGGGGCGTTGTTTATTGCAGGTTATTTACTGGCGTCGAGCACTACTCTATAGCGCGCTTTGCCGTCACGCAGATGCTGGATCGCATCGTTAACCTTGCTCATCGGAAAGTGCTCAACCTGCGGCAAAATTTGATGGCGTGCGCAGAACTCAAGCATTTTGCGCATGACCGTTGGCGAGCCAACCGGGGAGCCTGAAATGCTGCGTTGGCGCGGAATCAACTGGAACACATGCACCGGGATCGCACTCGGCACAATCCCGACAAAGTGCAGCTGTCCCTTACCGCGCAGCGTGCCGATCAATGCATTCCAGTCGAGGTCAGCACTGGCGGTTATCAGCAGGAAATCCAGGGTCCCAGCCATTTTTTTCATGGCATCGCTGTCGGTTGAGGCGACCACGTTGTGCGCACCGAGACGTTTGGCTTCTTCCTGCTTATTGAGTGATGAAGTGAAGGCGGTGACCTCGCAGCCCCATGCATTCAAAAAGCGTAATGCCAGGTGGCCCAAACCGCCGATACCGACTACGCCGACGCGGTCTGTTGGTTTGACGTCAAGCTCAAGTAGCGGCGCAAATACCGTTGAGCCGCCACAAAACAGTGGCCCAGCCATGCTTGGGTCGAGGCTGTCGGGGATTGCCAAGGTCCAGGCCCAATGCGCGCGCATACGATCGGCGAAGCCGCCGTGGCTGCCAACAATCGTTGGTTTAATCGTGCTGCACAGTTGGTGTGAACCTTCCATGCACGGATCGCAATGCATGCAGCTGCCTTTGTGCCAGCCGATACCTACCCGCTGGCCTAGCTTTAGGCCGCGTGCTTGTTCGCCCAAACGCACCACTGTGCCCACCACTTCATGACCGGGAATAAATGGGTAGCGCGCGTTCCTCCATTCGTTGTCGATCATTGATTGGTCAGAGTGGCAGATGCCGCAGTATTCAACGGCAACTTCAACCTCATCTACGCCGAGAGGGCCGGGGTCATACTCAAACTGCTCAAGCGGCGCGCCCGCGGCGGTCGCAGCCCAGCCAATGAATGTATTGACGATCGATTCGGATGTACTCATTACGGGCTCCTTGGAAGCGGTGATAAACCAGTGACAAGCAGCATAGACCCTTGCTCGAGTTGAAGAATCAAGATAATCAGCGGTGATGATGTCGGCCCGTCCTCGGGTAAACTGCGGGTTTAGTCATGTCCTTGGGAAATCTTCAATGCCACGCCCACCACGCCCTGCTGCGCCGCGACGCTCTGTGAGCGCAAAGCCGGCGCCCCGTCGTCAGGCAAAAACACCGCCTGCTGAGCCGCGTTTGCTGGTGCTGAATAAACCATTTGATGTGCTGACACAGTTTAATGATGAGCAAGGCCGCGCCACCCTCAAGGATTTTGTCGACGTACCCGGCGTATATCCGGCAGGGCGTCTGGACCGTGATAGCGAGGGTTTGCTGCTGCTGACCAACGACGGCCGCCTGCAGGCGCGGATCGCCGACCCTAAACACAAATTGGCGAAAACCTATTGGGTGCAGGTTGAAGGTGAGCCGACTGCTGAGCAATTACAGCGCTTGCGTCAAGGTGTGGAGCTTAATGACGGCATGACCTTGCCCGCCGAGGCTCGCCAGTTGGATGAGCCGCAACTGTGGCCGCGTAATCCGCCGGTGCGCTTTCGTAAAAGCATTCCCACCGCATGGCTGGAGTTGGTGATTCGCGAGGGCCGTAACCGTCAGGTCAGGCGCATGACGGCGGCGGTTGGCTTGCCGACATTGCGCCTGGTGCGAGTGCGTATTGGCCCTTGGGGGCTCGATGATTTACAACCGGGGCAGTGGAAGGACCTCGAACCCCGACTTTAGATATCTTCTGCGCGCTGCATTACTCGTCAGTTGTGTTCGGGCGGGCGAGGGTCGAGCCCTTCGCTTTAGTGGCCTTCGATTTCGAGACCGGCAATGACAAAGGTTTTGATCACAAAGCCGAGCACGCCCAAGCCGAGGGCGAGAAACAGGATCATGCTGCCAAAGCGGCCTGCTTTGGATTTTTTTGCCAAGTCCCAGACAATAAATGCCATAAACAGGATCAGGACGCTGATCAGTACTGTTGTCATTAAATCTTCGAAAACTTCGGTTTCCATCGTGACCTCAATTACCTAGTAAATAACCCTGACCACACGTCTATCGGAGCTGGCGTAAGGCCTGACGCAGGCCCGCGATTATACGTAAGCGCTGTGATTTGTCAGGCACCATTGGCCGGTTTGAGGTGTAAACCTTCAGTTACGAAGATGTTCCAGCGGTAACTGGGTACTCGATAGAATCTGCTGCAGAACGAAGCTGGAGCGCACGCTGGAGACGCCTTCGATGCGGGTGAGGGTGCCGAGCAGAAGCTTCTGGTAATGATCCATATCGGGCACGACCACTTTCAATTGGTAGTCGGCGTCCATCCCGGTGACCAGGCTGCATTCGAGCACTTCCGGGCAATTGCGGATGGCTTCTTGGAAATGCTCGAAGCGCTCAGGTGTATGACGATCCATACCAATCAATACATAGGCGGTAAGGCTCAGGCCAAGCTTCTTGCTGTCGAGTAAAGCAACTTGCTTGGCGATATAGCCATCGTCTTCAAGCTGTTTAACCCGGCGTGAACAGGGCGAAGGTGACAAGCCAATACGCTCGGCCAGCTCTTGATTGGACAAGCGGGCGTCGCGTTGCAATTCTGCCAGGATGCTCAGGTCATAGCGGTCTAGTTTGTTCATGTTGATCACTATTTCTATTTGGATTGCGCTAAATAATGCTTCATTAGATAAATATTGCGCAACAGGTAGTTGAGTTAGCAATATTCGCAATCATTCACTCGTCGGCTCGCCGTACTATTTATCTCAGTTTCAAGGCCCGGACGACATGTCCACGCCGACTCACTCAATCAGGTGAGCGGCCGCCGCCGATCCAACAGGGTCGTTTCGGCACCCGGGTCCGCACTGTCCAATCAGACGGGCGATAAAGGCGGCGACACAATTGCCAGCACAGGACAACATTCCCGAAGGGAGGCCGAGAGGCCTCCCTTTTTAATGCGTTGAAGAATGTCTTAAATCAAACCGGACAGACGCAGCAACCACCACACAGTGATGATGATCTGCACCAAGAGTCCAGCAAAACGCAGCCAGACGAACAAGGCTGAGCTGCTGATCAGGTGCATGCAGCTTTGAAATATTCGCGCCGCCAGTAGTACCCCGGCCAGTGGGTCGGTGATGCTGGTTTGGCTGACGACCATCGCGTAAAGCAGCACCGCTGCCATTAACGGAACATTTTCAACACAGTTGGCATGCGCACGGACTAAGCGTTGGCCGAATGCGCCCGGGGTATTACTGCCATCCGGGGAGAAACCATTGACTGCAAGTTTGCCGCTGAGCACCAACAAGCCGCGCTGATTGATCATCAGAATCAGTAGAAACAGGGTCCAGGCAACCAGCCCGAGCAGCGCAACTGCGCTAGGCGATAGAGTCATGAGTGAGTCCTTGAGAGTGGATAATGTTGTTTTTATTAGACCGCCTCAGCAGCTTAGGATAGTTAGAGCTTTTACTCTATATATCTTCCGCTGTTTTAAAGCGTGAAACCTGACGAGTGCAGTGGTTTTCACGCCGGCGGCGCTATTTACCGACTCTTTACTCAGCCTTGACCCTACTTTGACCAGGCTTTAGTCATTCTGTAACTCAGATAAACCAATGAGGTGACAGCGATGATTAAGCGCTTTAAGTGGGTCGAAATTGGCGTGTTGGTTCTGCTGGGACTTTCACCTTTGGTGCAGGCGTCGCCCAAGCACGAGCAGCAACACCGCGATAAGCACTCGGTGGTTAAAGTGGTAAAGGTCGAGAGGAAATCACCCAGGATTTCGCATCTGCCTGTTAGGCATCAACGGATTCGCTACAACCATGGCGACTACTACGTTGCTGATGGTCGCTGGTACAAACCGGCGGCAGGCCGATATGTACGGGTTGCACCGCCCTATGGTTATACAGTCCGGCAATTGCCACGCGGCGCACGTCAGGTTTGGGTACGCGGCGTTAAGTATCACCGAGTTTCTGATAGCTATTACCGCTGGCAGGGCAAGCGAGGCTATTACCAGGTCGTGCGTGTGCCACGTGGCTAGGCAGTCGCCAGCTAAGCGATGAGGGTTATGGCTGCGCGGCTGCGGGCTGATCGGGCAATACTTCAGGCGGGTCGGCGTGCACCAGCACCTCGGCCCGCGGGTATTCTGCGCGGATCGCATCTTCGACTTGCTCGCACAATGCGTGCGCTGCAGATAGGGTCAGATGGCCGGGTAATTCGGCGTGTAATTGCACAAACCAGCGCGTACCGGAAACCCGCGTGCGCAGGTCATGTGCGCCAAGCACGCCAGGCACTGCACAGGCCAAGGCATACATGTGTTCGCTGACGTCGGGCGAGAGTTCCTTGTCCATCAGTACCGCACTCGCTTCGCGGGCAATGCTGATCGCACTCCAGAGAATGTAGAAGGCAATGCCGATGGCGAAGATTGCATCGACATGCAGCCAGCCAAAACTGGCCAGAAACAGCGCGAGCAAAATGCTGCTGTTGAGCAATAAATCAGAGCGGTAGTGCAGTGAGTCCGCATGAATGGCGGTTGAGCCGGTGACGCGCACAACGTGGCGTTGAAACATCAGCAGCGCGACGGTAACTGCCAAGGACAGGATCATCACCGCAATCCCTAAACCTTCGCTGGTCAAGGGGGCGGGGTTGATAAGACGCTCAACCCCTTGCACGCCAACCAGCACGGCGCTGGCTGCGATAAACAGCGCCTGACCCAAGCCTGCGAGCGCCTCGGCCTTGCCGTGACCATAACGGTGATCATCATCTGCCGGACGCAGCGCGTAGTGCACCGCAATCAGGTTGAGCAGCGAGGCGGCGCCATCGAGCAGCGAGTCAGTCAGGCCAGCAAGTAAGCTGACCGAACCGCTCAGCCACCACGCAACCGCCTTGGCCAGCGCGAGCGCCAAGGCCACCACTAATGCCGCAGAAGAAGCTTGGCGCATCAGTCGAGCATGTTGCGGCAATACACTCATAAACTGTCTCTAATCCGGAGATGTGGTGATGGCTGGCGCCCTGGTTGTTCACCCTGCGTATTTGCTGTGATTACGCCGCCGGGCGCAGGCCGTAAGCTGCGAGCTGCTGTAAGTCACCACGGTGTTCAATCACCCGCGGGTCATTCAACGGCAGGTTTTTACCGGTTTTTTGCATGATCAACGCTTTTAGCTTAGCGCGATCAACTTGTCCTTGGCTGTCGACCAGGTTTTTTAAATCATTCGGGTCAACCTGGGCAGTTTTGCCGCCTGGCAGGTAAATAGCGCCCGTGGCGAAATCGACTCCCAGAGCGATCAAGCCCGGCAGCACGTAAAACAGAATGCCGACGGCGTCTAATACGACAATTACCGGGTCGACCTGGCCTTCGATCTGGCCGCGGCGATCAGGGTAGAACAGCGTGCCGCATGCACTCAATTGAGTGAGCAAGCTGGCGCTCAGAACACAGCCAAGAATGCGGGTTGAGGGGCTCATCTAAGTTCTCCTGATTGTCGGGGGCGCAACTATAGCAAGGCGATGACTGCATTGCTGCGGGTTTAAACGGCCTCGTGATTAATGACTGTGCAAGGCTCAATCAGTTCGCCGGTATAATCGTCATCCGCACTGGAGAACTCATGAATTCGCTGCCAATTGACCACCTGCTGCCTGCCCTTCGCGATGCCTTGACTGCGCGCAATGAAGTTGTGCTTGAAGCGCCGCCGGGCGCGGGTAAAACCACGCGGGTGCCGTTGGCGCTGCTGGATCAGCCGTGGCTCGCGGGGCAGCAAATCATCATGCTTGAACCGCGCAGATTGGCCGCGCGAACCGCGGCTGAGCGACTGGCCAGCGATTTGGGCGAAAAGGTTGGGGAAACCGTCGGTTATCGGATTCGTCTCGACAGTAAAGTCGGACCCAAAACCCGGATTGAAGTGGTCACCGAAGGTATTCTTGCCCGACGCCTGCAAGATGACCCGGCGCTTGAGGGCGTGGGTTTGGTGATATTCGATGAGTTTCACGAGCGTAGTCTCGACGCCGATCTGGCGCTGGCGTTGACCCTCAATGGCCGGGCGATGTTTCGCTCAGCGGACTCCGGCGAGTCGCCATTAAAAGTGCTGTTGATGTCGGCAACCCTTGAAGGCCCGCGTCTGGCGCAGTTGTTGGATGATGCGCCGGTGCTGACCAGTGAAGGGCGGATGTTCCCGGTGGATAAGGTGTGGGGCAAGCCACATCAGGCGGGCGAGTACATTGAGCCTCGCGTTATCTCAGCTTGCTTGGAGGCGTTGGACGAGCAGCAGGGAAGCATCCTGGTTTTCCTGCCGGGTCAGGCTGAGATTCGACGTGTTCATCAAGGGCTGCATGAAAACCTTGGCGATCGGCAGGATGTATTGCTCTGTCCGTTACATGGTGAACTCGACCTGAATGCCCAGCGTGCGGCTATCAATCCCGCCCCGATCGGAAAGCGCAAGATTGTGCTGGCAACCAACATTGCGGAAACCAGCATCACCATCGACGGCGTGCGCGTTGTCATTGATGCGGGCCTTGAGCGGGTGCCGCGTTTCGACCCGCGCAGCGGTATGACCCGGCTCGATACACAGCGTATTTCCAAAGCCAGTGCGACCCAACGCGCTGGGCGAGCCGGACGACTTGAGCCCGGTGTTTGTTACCGGCTGTGGTCGCAAGCACAGCATGAACAATTGGCGAACTTTTCTGCACCCGAGATGCTCCAGGCTGATCTGGCCGGGCTTGCGCTGCAATTGGCGCGCTGGGGCGTATCGGTTGATGAGTTGGTGTGGCTCGACTTGCCTCCCGCAGCGGCTTACGCTCAAGCTCGCGATTTGCTGCAGCGCCTGAGCGCGCTGGATGAGCGGGGTGTGCTCAGCGCCCATGGCCAGGCGATGGCGGAGTTGCCTACGCATCCGCGCATCGCTCATTTGCTGTTGCGAGGGCAGGCACTTGGCCTGGGAAATCTTGCGTGTGACATCGCCGCACTGCTCGGTGAGAAAGACATTCTTCGTGGTGCCGGCGCCGACCTGCATGATCGCGTTGCAGCAATGGCCAGCGAGTCTTTATCGCGGGCGAGCCGAGGAACGGTTCAACGCGTTCGCCAACTTGCCCGTCAGTTCCGCAGCCATCTGCGGGGGGCTGTATCGTCTCCGGTTACCGATCCCGATCACCCGCGCTGGCTCGCTGCGCTGCTGGCCTTTGCATACCCTGATCGCGTTGCTCGGCAACGGCGCGAGGGCGGTGCCGAGTACCGGCTGACCAACGGTCGCGCCGCACAGTTCGGTGAACCAGATGCGCTTATGAAGGAGCCATGGTTGGTCATCGCCGACCTCGGCAGTCGTCAAGGCCAGCGCGAAGAACGCATTTATCTGGCTGCCGCACTTGATCCTTCGCTATTCGACACGGTGCTTGCAGAGCAGGTCGTCCAGCGCGATGAGTTGGAGTGGGACGAGCGAGAGGGCGTACTCAAGGCTGAGAGGCAGCGGCGTCTGGGCGAGCTGGTGCTGAGCCGCACAAGCTTGCCGGAACTCAATGAAGAGGCCCGCATCAATGCCCTGGCTGGCTTGGTTCGGCGCAAGGGCATTGAGCTGCTTCCTTGGCGTCCCGAACTGCGCCAGTGGCAAGCGCGCATCGCTCTTTTGCGCAAGCTGGATATTGATCAGAAAGGTGCGAGCGAGTGGCCGGATCTAACAGATGCGGCATTGTTGGACTCCCTTGAGCTATGGCTGGCTCCTTACTTGGGCAAGGTGAGTCGTCTCAGTCATTTCGCCAACCTCGACTTAGCGAGCATTCTTCTCGCCCAGCTGCCTTGGCCATTGCCGCAGCGGCTGGATGAGTTGGCACCAAAGACGCTGCCGGTGCCTTCAGGCTCGCGCATACCCATCGACTATTCGGAGCATCCGCCAGTGCTTGCGGTGAGATTGCAGGAGCTGTTTGGGCTGGCTGAAACGCCGCGTATTGCAGGCGGCAGGCAAGGTGTCTTGTTGCACCTTCTATCACCCGCGCGACGTCCGGTGCAGGTGACTCAGGATCTCGCCAGCTTTTGGGCCAACACCTATATCGATGTGAAGAAGGACTTGAAGGGGCGATACCCAAAACACTGGTGGCCGGATGACCCAATGGAAGCTGAGCCAACCGCCAGAGCGAAGCCGCGTAAGAGTTGAGCAGGTGCCTGGCAAACCAGACCGCGACGTTTAACTCGCGTCAGCTGAGTAGCGTGCATTGCTGATAGCTGAACGATTTATCTGCTGGCAGGGTTTGCCGTCGAAAAAGTTAAGAGTATTGGTAAACGCCTCGCCAAAATACTGCTCATAACTATGCTTTTCGACGTAGCCGAGGTGTGGCGAACAGATGATTTTGGGGTGGTTGAGCAATGGGTTACCAAGGCTGACCAGAGGCTCGGTTTCGAACACATCCAAGGCTGCATAGCCGGGACGGCCTTTATCGATGGCAGCCAGTAAAGCGCCGGGTGCAATCAACTCGGCACGGCTGGTATTGACCAGTAGGGAACTGGGCTTCATCAATGCAAGATCAACAGCGCTTATCAGGTGTTTAGTCTGCTCCGATAAACGCAGATGCAGGCTGATAATATCGGCTTGGGTAAAGAACGCTTCACGAGAGTCTGCGGCGCTATGTCCGTCCTGCTCAGCAGCTTGCCTTGATGCCTCGCTTCCCCAAACCAATACTGGCATCTCAAATGCCTGAGCGTATTTTGCCAAGCGCTTGCCGATGCGCCCATAACCCCAAATGCCGAGTGTTTGCCCGCACAGTCGCTCACCGATATTGTTTTGCCAGGTGCCAGCGTTAAAACTGTTTATTGCTGCAACTAGCCGACGGCGAGCGTTAAGTATCAACGCCCAAGTGAGCTCTGCTGGCGCTACGGGTGAACCGCTGCCCTCGGCTACTGCAATCCCCAGTCTATTGCAGGCTGCGATATCAACATGAGCTCCGACCTTACCGGTTTGGCTGATCAGTTTTAGTTTGGGCAATTGCATCAGTAACTCGGCGGTAAGCCGGGTACGCTCGCGCGTCAGAACGATGGCATCGGCATCGCGGAAACGTTCAAGCAGTACCTCGGACGATTGTTGCCAGTCGTGATAGAGGCTAACGCGGTGGCCCGTGAGCAAACTAAAGCAGTCCAGGTCGCGAACCGCATGCGGGTAATCATCAGGAATTACGATGTGCATTGGCTGACTCACAAGGACCCCTTTGAGCTTATATTTACGAGCTGACTGTTGTTAATCGGATCAGTTTGCGTGAGCGCAGGGCTCTGCGTATTGGTAGCACGATCATGATTGCTACTAAGATCCAGGAACCGATGGTTATTGGACTATCCCAGAGGATGCTCAGTTCTCCATTGGATAATGACAATGCCCGGCGCAAATTGTCTTCCATCACACCGCCCAGGATGAAGCCGAGAAGCACCGCCGAGAGCGAATAATCCAGCTTCCGCAAGATGTAGCCACACACGCCGATTCCAATCATCAAATACAGATCGAAACTGGAGGCGTGCACTGCATAGACTCCGATCGAGGTAATGATGGCTATCGCGGGCACCAATGCCCAGGTCGGTACGGCGAGAATGCGCGTGAAAATCCGCACCATGGGGACGTTCATCACCAGCAGCATGACGTTGGCGATAAACAGTGATGCAATCAATCCCCAGACAATTTCTGGCTGATTCTGGAACAGCATTGGCCCTGGCGTTATGTTGTAAAGCGTTAGTGCACCCAGCATGACGGCTGTTGTCCCCGAGCCCGGTACGCCCAGGGTCAGCATAGGTACCATCGAGCCACATGCCGCGCCACTATTGGCTGTTTCTGGTGCGGCCAGGCCGCGGAGGTCACCGTGCCCGAATTTGCTGTCCTTTCCGGCTAGACGCTTTTCAGACATATAAGCCACTGCGCTGGCGAGCGTGGCTCCTGCACCAGGCAATACGCCCAAAACAAAGCCAATGATGCCGCTGCGCAAATTGGTGGCAATGACAAAGCTGCCTTCTTTCAGGTTGAAGAGCATGCGCCCGGTTGCTTTGGCTGCTTTATGCCCATGGTGGGTGCGCTCAAGTAAAACCAGTATTTCACTGACACTGAATAGACCGAGAACCAGCACAATAAATTGGATACCGTCCGCCAAGCCTAAGGTGCCGAAAGTGAAGCGGTAGACACCACTGTTGGCATCAATACCAACGCAGGAAAGGAGCAAACCTATCAGTGCCGCGGTGGCGGTTTTAAGGGGTTTGTTATCGGCCATCCCAGCGAGGCAAGTGATTGCAAAGACCATCAGCACGAAATATTCAGCTGGCCCAAATGCAACTGCCCACCTGGCTAGAAATGGCGCAAACAAGACCACGCCAATGGTTGCGATGGTGCCGCCAATAAACGAACTCCAAGCGGACAGAGAAAGGGCAATGCCGGCTTTGCCTTGTTGGGCAAGCGGGTAGCCATCCAGGGTGGTCATTACTGCAGATGCTTCCCCTGGAATGTTCAACAGAATTGATGATATCCGGCCGCCGTACTCACAACCCAGATACACCGCAGCCAAAAGAATCAGCGCGGTTTCCGGAGGCAAGCCCAAAGCAAATGCAATCGGAATCAGCAGTGCCACACCATTGACCGGGCCCAAACCCGGCAACAGACCGACCACGGTGCCGATCAGGGTTCCACAGAATGCAGTCGCCAGATTGAAAGGGCTAAGTGCAACCCCAAAACCCAGTTCGAGGTAGTGCAAGGTATTTTCCATGGTTTAGCTCCAGACTTGCGCGAATATGCCGAGGGGTAGAGGCACATCAAGGCCGTAGTCAAATAACAGGTAAAGCCCAATAGCGATCAATACACCGCTGATCAATCCATGCAGTTTGCTAGCGCCGTACAAGTAACCAATAGCGATGGCAAATAACATGCTGCTGGCGATGAAACCGAGCACCTCAAACAGCCCCGCGTAAACGGTCATGATGAGGATGCACAGTGCGATTTTTTTGATGACATGACGGTCGAGGCCAGGCTCATCCGACTTTGCATGAGTTGCCGAGGGTTTAAGCACTTGATACAGCGTGCTGACAATCAGCAAAGCAAGCAATAACAGTGGGAATGCGCGTGCGCCGACAGGCTCATATGAAAATGGTGCCTGATATCCCCAAGCCATAATTGCCAGCCCGGCGCAGATCAAAAGGCTGCTGCCTGCAAAAATACGATCTTGCATAATTTTGCTCCCGAACAGGCTGCTTGCCAGCAAGTCTGCTCTGTGGATTGATCTACTCGGCGACGAGGCCAAACTCCCTGCCAAGCTGTCGATAGTTATCAACTTGCTTCTTCACCAGAGCCTGGAGCTCTGGGCCGGTGACCGTTAATGGGATCACGTCGCGGTCGGTCAAGTACTGTTGGAACTCAGCAGAACTGGTGAGCTTGGCAAAGGTGGTTTTCCAGAAGGCCAGTTCTTCACCTTTCACTTCTGGGCCGACGTAATAGCCGCGAATAAGTGGCCACTGAATGTCATAGCCCTGTTCTTTAGCCGTTGGCACGTCAGACAGATCTCCCGGCAGGCGTTCTTCGCTATAGACCGCCAGGGCGCGGATGTGATTACCGCGCTGGGCGCGAATCTCACTGGCACTGCCGGTGACCAGATCAACGTGTTTGCCCATTAACGCCATGTAGTGTTCCGAGCCACCCTCAAACGCGGCGTAGCGCAGTTGCCGTGGATCGACACCTGCCGCTTTGGCCAGCAGTGCGATCTTCGCCCAGCCCTGACCACCGATACTGCCTCCACCGCCTATAGCGACGCTTTTGGGATCTTTTTTCAGTGCTTGAATGACGTCATCAAGGGTTTTGAATGGCGAGTCGTCACGCACCGCCAAGGTGCCGTAATCCGTCCCTACAGTCGTTAGCCACTGCACGGCAGTTTCGTCATAACGGCCATATTTACCCAGTGCAAGGTTAAGCAGTGACGCTCCCGAGAAGGCCACTATGGTGCCTGGTTCATCGCGGCGATTAGCTGCAATGGCGTTATAAGCTACAGCTCCGATACCGCCAGGCATGTAGGTCACTCGCATGGGGGCATCGAGTAATTTTTCATCTTTGAAACCTGCTTGAGCGAGCTTGCAGGTCATGTCGAAGCCACCGCCTGGTTTACTTGGGGCAATACACTCAGGACGGTGTGGTTGGCCAGCGTTTGCTTGCACTGCTGAAATTGTCAGTGCGCAGGCCAAAGGCAGGATTTTTTTCAGTAGAGAGATCTTCATGGTGCTTCCTGTTATTGGATTTATTTGCAGGATGGATGGGTGAATCATCAGGTTATTCAGAGAAAATTGTCAGAGAAAACTGAAGGTGTAATCGAGGTAAAGCCGATGGTCGGTCTGGTCTTCCTTGACACCGTCAAGTCGGCCGGTTTTGTCCGAGTTGTAATCCAGGAATATGTAGCGAAATGCCAAGCCTTTAACGGCTGGGATTTGATAACTCAGATCGAATGCCAATTCGCTTTCATCCGCCTTGCCAAGCGAAGTGTTGGCACTGTTACGCGCATCTGAGCCGCTTTTGTAGCTAACGACAGTCTTTAACCCCTTAGCGAGTTGATCCCATTTGTAACCCGCTTTAAGCATCCAGACTTTCTCGTCACGGTTAGAAAAGTCAGCCAACACGCCAGCGGTGGGAAATGGGTTGGTGCCATGGTCACCGGCGTAGTTGTCTTCAATCCAGGCATCGCTGAATTTCGTGATCGCGCCGCCAAGCTCAATATTTGAAAACACCCAGTCAGCGGCGAGGTAAACGCCTTTGCCATCGTTTTGGCTGCGGGTTTGCCCGACCACGGCGCCTGCTTCGTCTTCATCATCATATTCAGCACTTTCTGCGCCGGTGACGAACAACTTCCCGTCATCCTTGGAGGTGTGCATGGCAGCAGTAAGTTTCAGGTTTGAAGCGTTTGCTAGCTTGAATGTATAGCTGGCAACCACTCCTGTTTTGTTTAGGAATTCCTGTGCTCGCAGGTATTCAATATTCAGATTGAATGGGCCGTTGAGATAGCTGGCACCGTAGTTTTCCAGTGCATTAATTGCACCTTTGGAACTGGTGTCGGTTTGGAACCCAACAAAAGAGCTGTCGGAGCGTGATGACCATTTGTCATACCACGCGCCATACAGGGTGAGCCCATTGAATGGCTTTAGGTCGAAGCTGGCACCCGAGTAGGTATTTGGGATTGCACGGCTGTTTGAGCTGGATAGCAGTAAGCTTTTATGTAGTTGGCGGCCAATTTTTCCAGAGGCAATGCCTTGATACTTCAGCTTCAAAAAGGCTTGGCCAAGCTTGCCGAATGAATCCTCGAAGTCGCCGTCATTATCGACAGATAAAACATCAGAGCTATTGCGTCCCGAAGCCTCCAGCTTGGTCACGCTGTAGCCTGATAAGCCGACACCAACAATATCGGCGAGGTAGGCTGACTCATAATTTAGCTGTAAGCCCAGACCACCTTGATTGCGGTCATTGCTGTCAGACTCATAATCACGATCAAAGTAGATTGCACGGGTTTTTAGTTCGAGTGTTTGCCCGTCTGCAGCCGCTGCAAGTGTGGGCAGTGACAAGCCTGCACTCAAAATGGCGACCGGGCAGAGCATGTAATTATTTTTATGGGTGCACATAAACACGGACTCCGGTATTTCTTTACTCGGGTGGTGTAGTCCACATTCGCTCTTGGCGGCCTGTACCAGGCGGGAAAGCGTCTGTGGTCGGATGCTACTTCTGTTGGTTAGCGTGAAATTGAGGGCACATACACATCGCCGGTAAATAACCGCCGTGCTGTACGTACCAGCGATGCACGCATTGTTTCTGGTCTTTGGTCTTCAGCAGGCTCAAGTGACACCTCAATCTGACCGCCAGCATGTTCCAGGCGAATCAGGGCAGGGCCATCAACCGGGAATATTTCGTGGGCTACGCTGCCCGGTACCGCACAGGCACTTGCCAAGCCAATTGCACCTGTCGCAGCAAGCGAGCGATGGCAGTTGTGTGGCATGAAATAACGCGTGTTAAGTGAGCCGCCGTTTCTGGCAGCAGATAGCAACACCGGCTTCGGGATCACCATGTTGGAAACATCGCCAAGACCCATGGCAAGCCCTGCTTGCAGGCGAATTTTTTCCAGACGGGCCATAAATGCGAGGTCAGCGTCTAGCTCGGTTGGGCTTTCGTAACCGGTTTTACCCAGTTCATGGGCGTGCACCACGACCATTGGCATAGCCATATCGATGCAGGTTGCTGAGACCCCATCAAATACATCTCGCACATTACCTGTAGGTAATAGGCTTCCGGTCTTTGCCCCAGCCGCATTGAGAAAGGTCAGCTTGATTGGCGCTGCACTGCCGGGGACACCGTCGATACAGGTCGCACCGTCGTAGCGGACTTTACCCTTTGGAGTCATGACCTCAGAGTCGACAAATGTATGGGTGTTGAGGTTGCGAATGCGCACCCGGGTTACCGGAGATTTTGCGTTGACTAATCCGTGCTCAATGGCGAAGGGGCCAATGGCGCATAGCATGTTGCCGCAGTTTGGGGCGGTATCGACACGGCGTTGATTAACCAGAACCTGCACAAACAGATAGTCGACATCAGCATCCGGGTGCGGTGAGGTGCTCACGATTGCGACCTTGCTGGTTTGTGCACTACCACCGCCAATGCCATCAATTTCAAGCTCGTGACCAGAACCCATGATTCTGATCAGCAGCTCGTCGCGTTGCGCAGGATCGCTGGGTAGATGGTTCGCCAGAAATACTGGGCCTCTCGATGTCCCACCGCGCATTAAAACGCAAGGAATGGCTTGCATGATGTCTCCGATGCATGAAATATCGTTATTGTTGCGTTGAGTAGATATTGCCAATTTGCTTTCATTTGTAAATTGCATATATTTGATAAATTGTTTTGTTTTACGCATTAATGCGTGTGTTGGAATTTACTCAGCACCTGGGAATTTGCACAAACCGAGTTGCCTTAACGACTTCAAATGTTTTTGGTGCAATAAAATTCTATGATTAATAGGTATTGCGCATGAATTACGAGCTGCAAGACATACGTGCTTTCGTCAAAATTGCTGAGCACGGCAGTTTTCACGAGGCGGCTGATGCGATACATCTGTCGCAACCCGCCTTAACAAGGCGCATGCAGAAGCTGGAAGAGGGGTTAGGTACTCAGTTGCTTGACCGCACGACAAGGCGGGTGAGCCTGACGGCTGTTGGACGTGACTTCCTGCCCAAAGCGCAGCGCTTGCTGGATGATTTTGAGCGCTCGATTCTAGGCATACAGGAGTTAGCGGAGCGTCAATCAGGGCAAGTAACTTTGGCCTGCATCCCCACCGCGGCTTTTTATTTCTTGCCGATTGTTATTCGTGAGTTTAATCAGCAATACCCTAAAGTCCGCATTCGTATTCTCGACCATAGTGCGCATGAGGGGCTGGAAGCTGTGCTGCGTGGCGAGGCAGATTTTGGGATCAGTATGCTCAGCGGCCAGAGTGCCGAAATTGATTTTACGCCGCTGGTTAACGAGCCTTTCGTGTTGGCTTGTAGGCGTGACCATCCTTTGGCAAAACAAGAACAGGTGGCTTGGCGTGAGTTGAGTGATTATCGTCTCATCGGCGTTGGACGTATGAGCGGTAACCGTGTGCTTCTGGATCACGGTCTGGCGAATCTGGATTGGCGCCCTAGCTGGTTTTATGAAGTGCAGCATTTGTCCACTTCGTTGGGCATGGTCGAAGCCGGGCTTGGCGTTTCGGCGCTGCCCAGTTTGGCAATGCCCGCCGAGGATCACCCGATATTGGTTCAGCGCCCGTTAGTTGACCCGGTGATTAGCCGTACGCTTGGGTTGGTACGTAAGCATGGCTCATCGCTCTCGCCTGCGGCTGAGAAATTCATCGACACACTGCTCCGGCATTGGTCAGGCAATGCGTCATTGATTAAGCCACCGAGTGAGTAGCCATTCTCTGTTCTGAATGACTATTTGGCTGCACGCTGTCTGCCCGCGGGATACTACGGGCAGCAGCAGCGCCGCTCGCTCAGTTCATTGTCAGGACAATCTTGCCGATGTGCTCGCCGTTCTCCATGCGCTTATGTGCCTGCGCCACCTCTGTGAATGGGTAAACCTTATCGATGATTGGTGTGCAGCGCCCGGCTGCAAGCGCGGGCCATACCTGTTCGCGTAACTGTTGGGCGATTGCGGCTTTTTCATCGTCAGTGCGAGGGCGCAACAGTGAGCCGGTGACTATTGCACGCTTGCCCAGAATCGCCATCAGATTCGCGTCCTGGGCTTTTGCTCCGCCGAGAAAGCCAATCATGACCAGGCGGCCATCCATCGCCAGAGCGCTGATATTATTGTTGAAGTAAGAGCCGCCCATGATGTCGAGGATGACATCGACGCCTTGGTCAGCGGTCTTTTGCATAATCACTTGAGCAAAGTCCTGCTCGCGGTAATTGATCGGTTCAGCGCCGAGCTTACGAATTGCCGCGCACTTTTCCTCACTGCCTGCAGTGGCGAATGCTTCGATGCCAAACTCGCGGCAGAGCATCAACGCGGTGGTGCCAATACCGCTGGTGCCGCCATGAATCAACACTCGCTGGCCTTTTTTTGCCCCGCCAATGCCAAATACGTTGGCCCAGACAGTGAAGAATGTTTCTGGAATCGCCGCCGCATGCACCCAATCCAACCCATCAGGAATTGGCAGGGTTTGTCCGGCCGGGGCGACGCAGTATTGTGCGTAACCGCCGCCATTGGTTAGCGCGCAGACTTTGTCGCCAACCTTAAAGTCACTGACGCCAGTACCCAGTGCGACCACTTCGCCAGCTACTTCCAAACCGGGGATTGGGCTCATGCCGGGTTTCATTGGGTACTTGCCGGCGCGCTGAATCACGTCGGGGCGATTAATTCCAGCGGCGTGTACATGAATCAGTACTTCCCCTGCGCCTGGCGTTGGCACTGAAGTTTGCCGGGGCTGTAAAACTTCAGGGCCGCCGGGTTCGGTGATCTCGATCTGTGTCATTTGTGTTGGAAGAGTCATGATGCAGTGCCTCCGCAGCAGGGTTGAGTTGCATGTTGTGTGCGACTGGTTAAAGTCATGGCTGGTTCCACAATAAGTACGATGACGATTGCAGCACGGCTGATTATCAAATAATGCGATAGGCTGGCTGGCATTGGTATTTAACGGGGTATCTAACCGTGCTGGGCTCCTGATAGCCACTTTGCTCAAGGCTTTGCGCTAGTATCAGCGAATTGGTTACCCTGCATGAATATGACGCGCTCACCACCCTAACAACTTTGTTGTGATCATTCGTGCTGTAGCCGGACCCACATAACGATTATTGAGGGCGCTCAATGCACCGCAAGGTATTTGCCAGCAAAGTGTTTGATCGCAAAGTCGTGCTGATTACTGGCGGCTGTGCGGGCATTGGCCGTGCGTTAGCCATGCGCGCCGCGCAAGGTGGTGCGCGATTGGTGATTCTTGACTTGCAGCAAGAGTCACTCGACAGCCTTGTCCAGCACCTTGAAGACCATCACAACGTTGAAGCTCTGGGCGTGTGTTGTGATGTCGCCGATGCCCAGGCGGTCGAGCAGGCGGTGGCACTTGCGGTCGAGCGCTTTGGTGGTATCGATGTGCTGGTCAATAACGCCGGTATTACCCATCGCAGCAACTTTGCCGATACCGAGCTTGGGGTGTTTCAACGGGTTATGGCGGTCAACTATTTTGGCGCGGTGCACTGCACCAGAGCTGCGTTACCAAGCCTGATTGCACGTAGCGGTCAGATCATCGTGCTCAGCTCGCTGTCTGGTTTTGCGCCTTTGCTTTACCGCAGTGCCTATAACGCCAGCAAGCATGCCTTGCATGGGTTATTTGAAACACTGCGCTCCGAACTCAAAGGTTCTGGGGTCAATGTGATGCTGGTTTGCCCCGGCTTTACTGCCACCGATCTGCGCAAAAATGCTTTGGTTGGCGATGGCTCCGTTGCACCGCAACCGCCACTGGCGATTGGTAAGGTTGCTTCCGCACAGGACGTTGCCGAGGCCATCTATCAAGGTGCGTTAAAGCGTAAGCGTCTATTGGTCTTATCCAACGTCAATTGGCGTGCGCGGCTGTTGGCTAGGTTCTTCCCACGGTTATTCGAGCGCGTGTTGTTGCCTCGTCTTTCTGGCCTGAAACCCCTGCGGTCGGGGACGCGCTAGTGAGGGCTGCTTTGCTGTTGGTCGTCATGTTGTCGAGCTTTCAGGTGGTGGCGGACTCATTAACCCTTAAAGTGATGACTGATGTCTGGCCGCCGTTTCGCATGCTTGATGCAAACGGCAAACTGCATGGGTTGGATATTGATTTACTGCATGAAATTGAGCAGCGCAGCGGCTACCAATTGATCGTTGAGCGAGCACCTTGGGCGCGTGGACTGGCAGCGTTGAAGTCAGGGCGGGCGGATATGATGGCCGGGCTGGCGAAAACTCCGGCGCGTGAGCAACACATTAATTATTTAGAACCGGCTTATTACGCCTGCGCGCCACGAATTTACGTGGCGCCTGAGGCTGCGCCATTGCTGACCAGTTACCAGCAACTCGCGGGTTTGCGTATCGGCTATGTGCTCGACTCTGCTTACTTCGAGCCTTTTGATAGCGATAAAGCCCTGAAAAAAGTCGCCGTGCCTAGTGAGTCGCAACTGCTGGGAATGTTAGCCCGTGGCCGTATCCAGGCATTCGTCGGCACTAACTGTCAGGTTGACTATGAGTTGCGCGACCCGAAGAAAGCCAAGCACATCGCTAAGGCTGTCTATAAGCCCGATAGTTATATCGGCTTGTATCTGGGTTTTAGTCGTGAGGGCGATCATGCTGCCGCGATAAAGCGCATCAGTGAAGTATTACAGCAACTACGTAAAGACGGCTGGGTCGAGCGGCGCGCAGAACATTATGGGCTGGCGAAATCGAGCCTGCCTGAGTATCGCGCGCGCTTGTCGCCTGTCGCGGATTAACCTTCGGCGGGTTGCTGTTTATGCAGCATGAATATGCGAAACAACACGACGCTGGCAAATAGCTGCAAGAAGTTGTCTGTGCTATTGAGTAGTACCTCAAAAACTCCGCCTGCATCCGTACCTTGAGTGGCTTGCAGCCAGCCGCTAAGCAGCCACAGCGGTACCATCACGATAAGCACACAACCGGCAATTGGCCAGAAATAGCCGCGCGTCATCTCGAAGCTCTCATGCAGTGCCTTGATCGGGGTGAGGCCGCGCAACACCAGCAAGTACTCGGCAAACGCCAATTTGATCATGAACCACAGGCCCGGAATGATGAACAGCGAAGCACCAAGCGCAATGACCAGTGTGCTGATTGCCGTTAGCAGGGCGAAAGCGGGCCACATGTGCAGGCTGGTGGCGATTAAGTTGCGTATCTGTGGCGACTCGTTGCGGCTGCGCGCATCGAGAAACAGAATCAACGCCCCGGTATACAGCGGATAAAACAACAGGCCGAGCATTATTCCATAGACCATCTCGTTTTCAGGCCCAGCGATACTGCTGATCCATAGATGGATAACTGATTCGAGAATGATCAGCGGGAGGCACAGTTTGGCGATGCTCAGCAGGTTAGTACTAAAGAAGAACCAGGAGTCGCGCAGGATCGCAGTGATATTCATTGGGGGCTTGATCACGTATTGATGGGGCAGCAGTTAAACAGGACGTCACTTTAGCCGATCTGGCAGAGGCTCCCCAAGCACGACGTGCTCGCGGCAGCGACTCAACCTGTAACCCTGTATGACTCAAGGCTGGTTTGCCAGCCGTTTACGCAGTTCCGCGCAGCTGACAACCTCGGCGTACTCATCGCGAAGATTAGCCATCGCCATGTTATGGACATCATCGGCGCTGCGCGGATTGCCGGCAAAGTCGGTTTTGTCGAAGGTGTAGCAGGCATCATTGACCACCACAGTCTTGAACCCCAGATTGCTGGCGCTGCGCGCTGTGGCTTCGACCGAGTTCTCGCTGGCCACGCCAACAATCACCACCTGCTCGATGCCGCGCACATGCAGCCAACGCTCAAGCGCTGAGTGACAAAAGGCATCAGTCACATTTTTTTCCAGTACGTACTCATCGGCTAACGGCTCAAGCGCGGGTTGAAACAGGGCTCCGCTCTGGCCCGGCGCAAATACTGAGTCAGCCTGTCTGGAAATATGGCGAATATGCACAAGCGGCCAACCGGCAGCGCGCCAATGTTGCTGCAGCGCTGCGATCTGTTGCTCGGCACCGGGGTTATTACGCGGCAGGCTGACGCGCTGAATACCTTGCTGCATGTCGATGGTCAGCAGAGCGGTGAGTGAGTCAAATTGGGCAACTGCGGGCATGGTTCACCTTTGATCTATAGGCTGTGCCTGGCTGTCAGTAGCAGGCAAACGAAGTGTCGGTTTGCAGGTGGTTTCATCGGTTCAGCGGCCTTTTTACAGCACCACGTCTGTAGGGCTGGCATACTGTTCCTTATCTTGCATGCTGTGCTCGTCAGCCGCCACCCGAGGAAATCCGGTGAAAAAAATCGCCCTATTCGCCGATGTACAAAACCTCTATTACACCGTTCGCCAAGGCTATGGTTGTCACTTTAACTATTCGGCGCTGTGGGAACAGGTCAGTCAGAATGGCGAGATTGTCGAGGCCTACGCCTATGCAATCGACCGTGGTGACCCGAAACAGCAGCAATTCCAGCAGATATTGCGCAACCTTGGCTTCACCGTAAAGCTCAAGCCGTATATCCAGCGTAGCGATGGTTCGGCCAAGGGCGATTGGGATGTGGGTATCACCATCGATATCATGGATGCTGCGCCACGTGTTGATGAGGTTGTGCTGGCCTCGGGCGACGGCGACTTCGCGATCTTGCTGGATAAAATCCGCGCCAGTCATGGTGTTGAGGCGATCGCTTACGGCGTGCCGGAACTTACCGCTCAAGCACTGATGCGCGCTGCCAGCAAATATGTGCCGATTGAAGGCGCTTTACTGCTCAAGTAATTTTTTGCGCCTGGGCTGTGTCGATACCGTGAAACCTTGGCGTGTGTGCCAAGTCATTATGACGCTTGTATATCAGGACTTTTTCCGTGGAACAGATTGCTGTAATCGACTTTGAGACCACCGGCATGTCGCCGGCGCAACAAGCCCGCGCCACTGAAATTGGCGTTGCAATAGTGCAGGACGGGCAGATTGTTACGCGCTATCAAAGTCTGATGAACAGCGGCGCCTGGGTGCCACCGTTTATTCAGCAGCTGACCGGCATTAGCAACGCCATGTTGCGCGATGCCCCGCCAGCCGCACAGGTGATGAACGAGGTCGCGGACTTTGTCGGTGACATTCCACTCATGGCGCACAACGCGGCATTCGACCAAAAGTTTTGGGACGCCGAGCTAGCGCTGGTAAGGCGTAAGCGGGTACAGCCGTTTGCCTGCTCCTTGCTGTTATCACGCCGTCTGTTGCCGCAAGCGCCGAGCCACAAGCTGGGCAACCTCAATCGTTGGGCGCAGCTACCCTCAACCGGCCAAGCTCACCGCGCGTTGGCTGATGCTGAGATGGCGGCGAACCTCACCTGTTTTATGAGCGCCTTGCTGCGCGAGCGCCATGGTATTAGCGAAATCACGCATGAGCTGTTTTGTGCTTTGCAGAAAATTCCTGCGGCCAAGATGGGGCTGGCACTCGAACGCCTGCGTCAGGCTTGAATCTGGCGGCGCAAGAGACTCAGTTGTAGACGCTGCTTGCTGCGGCACCTGAAACCGCGCGCAGCCTGCTAAACTACGCGGCATTATTTTTCGCGTTACTTCATCAGGTTATCCACCATGACTTTTGCCTCGCTCAACTTGATTGAGCCGCTGTTGCGCACCCTTGACGGTCTCGATTACAAAACCCCGACGCCGGTGCAGGCGCAAGCTATACCGCCGATTCTGCAGGGGCGCGATTTGATGGCTGCGGCACAAACCGGCACCGGCAAGACCGCAGGTTTTGCCCTGCCGCTGCTGCAACGCTTGATGATGGAAGGCCCCAGCGTTGCCAGCAATTGCATACGCGCGCTGGTGCTGGTGCCGACTCGCGAACTGGCTGAGCAAGTTCAGCAGAGTTTCCAGACTTACGGTCAGCACCTGCCGCTGCGCAGCTATGCGGTGTACGGCGGCGTTAGCATCAACCCGCAGATGATGAAGCTGCGTAAAGGGCTTGATGTGCTGGTGGCAACGCCCGGGCGTTTGCTCGATTTGTATCGCCAGAACGCGGTTAAGTTTAATCAGTTGCAAGTGCTGGTCCTGGATGAAGCCGACCGTATGCTCGATCTGGGTTTTGCCCGTGAGCTGGATGACCTGTTTAGCGCCTTGCCGAAAAAACGCCAGACGCTGCTGTTCTCGGCGACATTTTCCGATGCGATTCGCAGCATGGCTGGTGAGATGTTGCGCGACCCGCTGAGCATTGAAGTCAGCCCGCGTAATGCGGCGGCCAAGTCGGTGAAGCAGTGGCTGGTCACTGTGGATAAAAAGCGCAAGGCCGAGCTGTTCTTGCACCTGTATCAAAGTAAAAAGTGGCAGCAAGTGTTGGTGTTCGTGAAAACCCGTAAAGGGGTCGATGAGCTCGAAGCCGAATTACAACGCAATGGCATTAGCGCTGATGCGATTCACGGTGACAAACCACAGCCCACTCGTTTGCGCGCACTGCAGCGTTTCAAGCAGGGTGAAGTCAAAGTATTGGTCGCGACCGATGTAGCGGCGCGCGGCTTGGATATCGACGACATGCCATTGGTGGTCAACTTTGACTTGCCGATTGTGGCCGAAGACTACGTACACCGCATCGGTCGTACCGGTCGTGCCGGAGCGACGGGGCAAGCGGTTTCATTGGTCTGCGCCGATGAAGTGCAACTGCTGGCGGCAATCGAAAGCATGACCCAGCAAATTTTGCCGCGCGTAGATGAACCAGACTTTATTCCCGACCATCGTGTGCCGCAGACTGTTGCGGGTGGTGCGGTGATTAAAAAACCAAAGAAAGCCAAGAAACCGAAAGTGCTTGGTGGCAATAAGGCCGGTAGCTTGGGGCGCTGGCTTGAAAGCGATGAACCTGCTGAGCCGCCAATCAAAGCGATCCGCAAAGTGCCAAGCTTCGGCGGTAAGCCGGTCAAGCGCGGCAAATAAACCCTTAGCGAGCAAGGTATTGATGTCCTTGGGCGACACGCTTCGCGTTTTGCCCTTACTCAATACCTGCTATCCGCCACTTTCGGCTTGAAGCACACCGACCGACCAGGAACCACATAATGAGCCAGGACAAAGCCAAATTCTCTACTCAGGTGATCCACGCCGGTGACCAGTCGAGCTATGCCGATAATGCTATTTTCCCGGCGATTGTTACCGCCAGCTCATTTGTTCAGCGAGGCCTTGATGAGCCCAGCGAGTACGCTTACAGCCGGGTCAGCAACCCCACACGTCATGCTTATGAGACCTGCATCGCCCAGCTTGAGGGCGGCTGTGGCGCCGTGGCGTGCGCCTCCGGCATGGCCGCGACGTCTACTGTGTTCGAGTTGCTGGAAAAAGATGCCCACGTCATCGTTATGGCAGGCGTTTATGGCGGCACCTTTCGCTTGCTTAACGATTACCGCAGCAGAACCTCTGGCTTGACCGTCAGCTATGTCGACCTCAACGATCTTGAAGCGCTGGCTGCCAGCAGCACCGAGAAGACTCAACTGATCTGGATCGAAACCCCAACCAACCCAATTCTGCAGCTGGTCGATATTGCCCCGGTGGCCGCGTTCGCCCGTGAGCACGGGATTCTTACCTGCGTCGACAACACCTTTTGCTCGCCCTGGAATCAGCGACCAATTGAGTCTGGGGTTGATCTGGTCATGCACTCGGCGAGCAAATACATTGGTGGCCATTCCGACCTGATTGGCGGTGTGGTGGTGGCGGCCAACGAGGACCTGTTCAAGCGCCTGCGCAACATCAGCATGGCGATTGGTGCAGTGCAGGGGCCGTTTGATTGCTACTTGGCCTTGCGGGGCTTGAAGACGCTGGATGTGCGCATGGAACGCCAATGCAGCAATGCGCTGAACGTCGCGCAGTTTCTCAGCCAGCACCCGCAGGTTGAGGCGGTGTTTTATCCAGGGCTGCCGAGCCATCCGCAATACGCCCTTGGCCAACGGCAAATGCGCAGCGGCGGCGCGGTGGTGTCATTGCGTTTGAAGGCCGATCGCGCAGGCACCGCACGGTTTATCGAGCAACTGTCGATCTTCGTCCTGGCGGATTCGCTGGGCGGGGTTGAAAGCATGATCAATCATTCCTACAGCATGTCGCATTGCTCGCTGAGCCATGAGCAAAAAGCGGCGTTTGGGATTACCGAGAACCTGCTGCGACTGTCGATCGGTATCGAGCATGCCGATGATCTAGTTGCAGATCTGCAGCGAGGTTTTGCTGCGGTTTTACCCGAGAAGGCAGAACTATAAATGACGGATTACGGTATCTGGTCAATCATGCCGCCGCTGCTGACGATTTTTTTAGCAGTGTTCACTCGCCAAGTAATCCTGTCGCTGGTTGCCGGTGTTGTTGCCGGTTTTCTGGTGCTCTCGGATTTCCACATAGGCCCAGCATTGGTAGGTTCCGCGCAGGGTCTGGTTGATGTATTCAAATCTGATGGTGCGGTTAAGACCTTGCTGTTTGGCTTGATGGTCGGCGCGATTATCCACTTGGCCCGCATCACCGGCGGCATGGCCAGCCTGGTCAAGTTGCTGACTGATCGCGAGCGTGTGGTGAAAGGCCCAATCAGCACGCAACTGCTGGGTATGGCCATCGCGACCTTGATCTTCATCGAGAGCAATTTGTCGCTGCTGACCGCAGGTACTGTGACCAGCGGCTTGGCCAGCAAGTACCGGGTTTCGCGTGAGCAAATGGCTTATGTGATCCAAGGCACGGGGCTTAGCGTGTGGTCGTCGATTCTGTTCAACGGCTGGGGCGCGGCAATGATGGGTGTCATCGCATTGCAGGTAGGCAAGGGCTTTGTCAGTGGCGAGCCGTTTAGCATCCTCGCCAATTCGATGCTTTACAACGTCTACGCCTGGGCGTCGATTGGCTTTGTCCTGCTGAGCATCTTCAGCCGTTTCTCATTTGCCGGTATGCGCCGGGCAAACGAGCGGGCGGCGCAAGGTATTGAGTTGCGTGAAGGCGCGATTCCGTTGATGGCTGAGTTTGATGAAGAGTCGGTGCGTGAACCGAGCACGCACAGCGTGTGGAATCTGCTGCTGCCGCTGTTGGCGATGATTATCAGCGTGCCCATTGGTTTGTATATCACCGGTGATGGACAGCTGAGCAAGGGTTCTGGCTCGACGGCCGTGCTTTGGGGCGTGCTCAGCGGTCAACTCGTCGGCGCGGTGCAGTACTTGCTGATCAAGCGGATTTTCACCCTTGATGAGTACTTTCGTGAGCTGCTGGCGGGGTATCAGTCAATGATCCCGCTGACGGTGGTGATGACCTTGGCATTTATGATCGGCAATATCAGTGGCGACCTCAACGTCGGTGGTTATCTGGCGCATCACATTAATGACTACGTGCCAGCCGGTTTGTCTGCCGCCTTCGTGTTTGTTGTGGCATGCGGTATTTCGCTGTCGACCGGCACATCCTGGGGCACCTTCGCGATCATGATTCCGATTGGAATCCAGATTGCTGCGGCGACTGGCGTTGACCCTTATCCACTGATTGGCGCGGCGATTTCAGGGTCTATCTTTGGTGACTCGATTTCACCGATCAGCGACACCGGTATCGTCACCTCGATGGCCACGCGTAACGATCACATCGACCACATCAATACCCAACTGCCTTATGGCTTAGCGGCCGGTGCGGTGGCGCTGTTGTTCTTTATTGGTGTCGGCCTTCTATAACGGGCTGTGCAGCCAGTCGAGCATACCCAAGCCTGCTTGTCGGCCAGTGGCGAAGCAGGCGGTGAGCAGGTAGCCGCCGGTTGGCGCTTCCCAGTCGAGCATCTCACCCGCGCAGAATATGCCGGGCAGTTGGTTGAGCATCAACTGTTGATTAAGCTCGGCAAACGGTACGCCGCCAGCGGTGCTGATGGCTTCATCCAACGGTCGGGGTTGAACCAAGGTAATCGGCAAGGCTTTAATTGCCTGGGCCAGACGCGCCGGGTTCTGGAATACCTCGGCAGCAGTCAGCTCACGCAGCAGACCTGCTTTAACCCCGTCTATATTGACCTGCCGATGCAGGTGCTTGGCCATTGAGTGTGAACCTCGTGGCTTGCTCAGGGTTTTTTCCAAGGTATTGATAGTGCTGTGCGGCAGTAGGTCGAGGTAAACCGTGGCGCTGCCGTGCTGGTTGATCTGCTGGCGAATTTTTGCTGAAAGCGCATACACCAAGCTGCCTTCGATGCCCTTGGCCGTCAGTACAAACTCCCCTTGGCGTGGTGTTTCATCCGCTAAGTTCAGGCTGATGTTTTTCAGCGGTGAACCGGCAAATTTGTCCTGTAGAAACGGGCTCCAGCCGGCCACCTCAAAACCACAGTTGCTCGGTTGCAAGGGGCTGATTTCAACGCCGCGGTTTTGCAGCAGCTCAACCCAGGCCCCATCAGAACCCAAGCGCGACCAACTGGCGCCACCAAGTGCCAGCAACGTTGCGTCAGGCGCAAATTGAAACTCGCCCTCTGTGTTCTTCATGCGTAGCTGGCCATCCTCGGTCCAGCCAAGCCAACGGTGGCGAGTGTGGATGCTGACATTGTGCTCACGCAGGCGTTTGAGCCAAGCGCGCAGCAGCGGCGCGGCTTTCATATCAGTCGGGAATACCCGGCCCGAGGTGCCGACAAAGGTCTCGATACCCAGGTCGTGAATCCAACTGCGCAATGCATCGGCATCAAATGTTGTGAGTAACTGACCGATTTCCCCGCTGCGTTCAGCGTAGCGCTGGATAAACGCAGGTTTGGCTTCCGAATGTGTGATGTTCATGCCGCCGACACCCGCCAGCAGGAACTTGCGTCCCACTGAAGGCATGGCATCAAACAGGTCAACTCTGACCCCAGCCATCCCCAGAACTTCAGCCGCCATCAAGCCAGCCGGACCTCCACCAATAATGGCGACGTGTCGGGCAGGGTCAGTGGAATTCGGCGTCATCAGGGCTTTGCTCGGTCATGTCAGCGAGGGTAATGGCCGGCATTCTACACCAGCGAATTACATGCGCTCAGCCCAAACACGTGTGGCGCTGTGATGCAGGATGCCGTGACGCGCCGCGAGCGCCTTGCGGTCTTTGTCGTAGCCACCACCAATGACGCCCATCACCGGAATGTCGCGGCCAACGCAGTGGCGCAATACCGCTTCATCACGCGCAGCGACGCCTTGATCGGTGAGTTTTAGATAGCCCAATGCATCATCTTTATGCACATCGACCCCGGCGTCGTACAGCACAATGTCGGGCTGATACAGCGGCAACAAGTAATTCAGGGCGTCATCGACCACTTGCAGGTAGTCACTGTCGCCCATGCCCATCGGCAATGGAATGTCCCAGTCGCTTTGGGCTTTGCGTGCCGGAAAATTTTTTTCACAGTGCAGCGATACGGTGATTGCTTCTGGCGTATCGGCTAGCAAACGTGCGGTGCCGTCGCCCTGGTGTACGTCGCAATCAAAGATCAATACACGTTGTACTTTGCCCGCTTCGAGCAGGTAATGGCTGATCACCGCGAGGTCATTGAAGATGCAAAAACCAGCCGGGTGATCATAGTGCGCATGGTGCGTGCCGCCAGCCAGGTGGCAAGCCATGCCATGCTTGAGCGCCAGTTCAGCGGTTAGAATCGAGCCGCCAACGGCGCGGACCGTGCGCTGCGCCAGTGCTGCACTCCAAGGTAAACCGAGTCGGCGTTGGTCGGCATGGGGCAACTCACCGCTCATGTAGCGCTCGATGTAATCTGGGCAATGGGCTAATGCCAAAACCTCATTGGGGCAGAGTTCTGGGCGCTGCAATTCACTGTCGCTCACCACGCCGCTGTCGATCAGGTGCTGATGCAGCAGCCGGAATTTTTCCATGGGGAAGCGGTGCTCCACAGGAAACTCCGGGCTGTAGTCGGGGTGATAGACCAGCGGTAGGCGCATACAATGACTTCTATAAGAGGTTTTCAGCGATCCAAGAGTATGGCGCTGCAGAGCATGACGACTCAAGTGGAGTAGCAATGAGCGAGCTGAGAGAGCTGCAAACACAACGATTAATCCTGCGTCCGTGGCGCGAGAATGATCTGCCTGCGTTCGCGGCAATGAATGCCAACCCAGAGGTCATGCGCCACTTTCCAGCGTGCATGAGCGGCGAAGAAAGTGATGCGCTGGCGCAGCGAATTATCCAGCACTTTGCCGATTATAGCTTTGGCCAGTGGGTGGTTGAACGCGCGGCTCAACCGGGATTGATAGGTGTTGTCGGTTTGCAGCATGTCAACTTTGCAGCGGCATTTACCCCGGCAGTTGAAGTCGGCTGGCGACTGGATTCGAATCACTGGCGTCAAGGTTATGCACTGGAGGCGGCACAGGCGGTACTGCGCCATGGTTTCACTGAACTAGAGCTTGAACAGATCGTCGCGTTTACCGTACCGGCAAACACTGCATCGCAAGCATTGATGCGGCGTTTGCATATGCAGCGCGATCCGCTTGCTGACTTTGAGCATCCGCGTCTACCGGTCGAGCATCCGTTGCGTCAGCATGTGCTTTATCGGCTTACGCGTGAACAGTGGCAGCAAACCCATGAGTGATCTCGTCAGGGCTTATCACCAGCTCAGTAAGCACCAACCCGGTCACTTTGCACCTGGCCCCGGTCAGTTGGAATGGGCCACGCAGCCCGCGCCGTTTCGCCGCTACAACCGTGCGCGACTGATTGAGTTGTGGCATCGCCCATATGAGGAGTCACCTGCGTATGACAGCGCCTTCAGTGAGTCGGCACAGCCACCTGCCGAGCTTAATCTGGCAAGTATCTCGCAGCTGTTTTATGACAGCCTGGCGGTGTCCGCGTGGAAGCAGGCGGGCGCCACGCGCTGGGCGTTGCGGGTTAATCCATCGTCCGGCAATTTACACCCGACCGAGGCCTATGCGCTGATTCCGGCAGGCACGCTTGAGTCGTCTGCCTTGCTCGTGCATTACGCGCCGGATGCGCACGCATTGGAGGTACGCAGCGAGTTGCCTGCAGCGCTTGCTGAACAGTTTCACTGTGCATTGCCTGCGGGTGGGTTTCTATTGGGTTTGAGCAGTATTGCCTGGCGCGAGGCATGGAAGTACGGCGAGCGCGCTTACCGTTACTGCAATCATGACCTTGGCCACGCATTGGCGGCGCTGGCGATAGCGGCAAATGTGCAGGGCTGGCAAGTACGCATGCTGCATGCCGTTGCAGAGGAACAACTCGATGCAGTGCTGGGGTTGGACCGCCACGGTTTTGCCGAAGCGGAGCACGCAGATTGCCTGTTGTGGGTTGGCCCAGCGGTAACCGCTGAATTCCCGCTACCTGCAACCTTGCTGCACGGCTTGTCTGCGCTCGAACTGGCTGGAACGCCGAATCGTTTGTCGCGCCAATACCGCAACTGGCCGGAGTTGCCGCGCGTACAGGCGCTGTGCCGTGCACCAGCATTGCCGGCCGCTGACTGGCAAGCCGGGGAGGGGCGCATGCACGCAGATAATCCGGGATTGCCGCTGCGTCCGATTTTGCACCGCAGGCGCAGCGCTCAATCCATGGATGGCAAAACCGGTATCCATGTTGAGTTACTGTTGGCCTGGTTGCGTCGTCTTATGCCGCACAACTCGCCCGTGCCGTTCGCCACGATGGGTGAGCCCGCTCAGGTCGATTTATTAATCTTTGTTCATCGGGTGCAGGGCTTGCAACCGGGGCTCTACTGGTTAGCACGCGTGACCGGCGAGGTTGAAACTGGCTTACGTGGAGATTTTAGCTGGCAGCGCGTGGATAATCAGCTGCCGCTGTATCGCTTGCTGGAAGGTGATGCCCGTGAGCTGGCTGAGTTTTTATCCTGCTCGCAAGATATCGCCAGCGATGGTTGTGTGGCCATGGCTATGCTCGCGCGTTTTGATACTGCGCTGGCGGCAGGCCAGTGGCGCTATCCGCGCTTGTATTGGGAATGCGGTCAGATAGGCCAGGTATTGTATTTAGAGGCAGAGGCTGCAGGGCTATCTGCGACGGGTATCGGCTGTTATTTCGACGATGCTGTGCATGAATTACTGGGCTTGGCCGACACCCGCTGGCAAAGTCTCTACCATTTCACCTTGGGTAAGGCTGTTTGGGATGAGCGTTTAACTGCGCTACCCGCCTATCCAACGCTACGATTACCAGCCGCAGCAAGCGGTAAGGAGCGGTTCGATGAGTAAAGTTCTTGATGATTTGGTGGCGTTGCTGAGCCTCGAAACCATTGAAGAAAACCTGTTTCGCGGTGTGAGCCAGGATCTGGGATTTCGTCAGTTGTTTGGTGGCCAAGTACTCGGTCAGTGCATCTCTGCGGCGAGCCAGACCATGGATGATGAGCGGCATGTGCATTCGATGCACGGCTATTTCCTGCGCCCGGGTGATCCAACCTTGCCGATTGTCTATCAGGTCGATCGCGTGCGTGATGGCGGCAGCTTTAGCACGCGCCGCGTCATGGCGATTCAAAAGGGCCAGCCAATCTTCACCTGCAGCGCCTCATTTCAGGCGGACGAGTCAGGCTTTAGTCATCAGATCGAAATGCCGGATATTCCAGGCCCAGAAGAGTTGGCGTCGGAGACTGAACTGGCGCAGCAAGTGGCGCACTTGCTGCCCGAGCGGATGCGTGAGCGAGCGCTGAGTGACAAGCCAATCGATATTCGCCCGGTTACCGTCGGCAATCCGTTCAACCCGGAAGTTACTGAGCCGGTTAAGTATGTCTGGTTCAAGGCTGATGGTACGTTGCCAGAGAGCCCGGCGCTGCATAAGTACATTCTTGGCTATGCCTCGGACTTCAATCTGTTGACCACCTCGATGCTGCCGCATGGTATTTCGGTGTGGCAAAAGTTCATGCAGGTGGCCAGCCTAGATCATTCCTTGTGGTTTCACTGCAATCTGCGCATGGACGACTGGTTGCTTTATGCAATGGACAGCCCGTGGGCGGGTAACGCCCGTGGTTTCGCCCGCGGCAGCGTGTTCAACCGGCAGGGCAAGCTGGTTGCCTCGGTTGCTCAGGAAGGTTTGATACGTCTGCGTGAAGACTGGAAATGAGCCTGCACACAGCGCAGCACTGGGTGTTCGACATGGACGGCACGCTGACGCTGGCTGTGCATGACTTCGAGGCGATCAAGCGTGAGCTGGATATTCCGCTTGAGCAAGATATTTTGCATCATCTTGCCGCGTTACCGATCGCCGAAGCCAAGGCCAAGCATGCGTGGCTACTCGAGCACGAGCGCGAATTAGCGCTTAATGCGCGGCCTGCACCCGGCGCGGTCGAGCTGCTGCGTGAGTTGTCTGAGCGTGGTTATCAACTGGGTATCCTGACCCGCAATGCCCATGAACTGGCGCTGCTGACCTTGCAGGCGATTGGGGTTGGCGACTACTTTGCGGCACCTGATGTGATCGGCCGTGGTGAAGCGCTGCCCAAGCCAGACCCGGATGGTTTGCTGCGTTTGGCGCAGCGCTGGAAGGTTGCGTCAACGCAGTTGGTGATGGTCGGTGATTACCGCTTCGACCTGCAATGCGCCCGTGCGGCTGGCGCTTACAGTGTGTTGGTTAACTTGCCGAGCAACCCTTGGCCCGAGCTGGTTGATCACTTTGCCGTGGATTGCAATGCTCTGCTCAAGCAACTTACTGGCCAGGCATGACGTTGCTGATACGCAAGGCTCAGCTGGACGAGGCGTCAGTGATCAGCTGGGTAATCATCACTGCGATCAAGCAAACCAATGCCAAGGATTACCCCGCTGAACTAATCGAGTCGTTACCTGAGCATTTTTCTGCTGAACAAATCGCAGAGCGCATGTCGACGCGAGACACCTATGTCGCCCTGGACGCTGGCGTGGTCATCGCCACTGCCAGCCTGGACGGGATGACCGTGCGCTCGGTTTTTGTCTTGCCGGAGTATCAAGGCCATGGCGCGGGTTTGGCGCTGATGGCGCAAATAGAAACGCTGGCGCTGCAGCGCTCGATTCGCAAATTGAGTGTACCGTCCTCGATTACCGCCGAAGGCTTTTATAAGCGTCTGGGCTACGCAACGATTCGTGAAGTGTACGAGGGCGCCGAAAAAATAATCGTCATGACCAAGGCGCTTGATCCCTGACTGGGGTGGGCGACGCTTTTCCGCCCACCATTGGTGGTTGTGGATATCTATGCAAATGATCAGGAGTTGCTGGACAAGCTTCGCGCTGCCTTTCTACGGATGGCCCCCGTTTGTGCTCGGCTCCAGCGCCTTGATGATTGGGCAGTCTGGTCGTTGATCGCCGTGGCAGTGATCGCTCAGCTCTTGCAGTGTGTTGCGCAGGCCCGTCAGCTCAACGATTTTGCGATTGAGCTCCTCAATATGCTCGCCAGCCAGCTTCTTCACATCAGCGCTGGCGCGGTCACGGTCTTGCCACAAGGTCAGGAGCTTGGCGGCCTCTGCCAGAGAAAAACCCAAGTCTCTTGAGCGTTTGATAAACGTCAGGCGGTGCAGGTCCTGTGAGCTGTAAATCCGATAGCCACTGTCGCTACGCCCAGCCTCTGGCAGCAAGTCGATTGACTCGTAATAACGAATCATCTTCGCGCTAAGCCCGGTCTTTTTCGCTGCTTGGCCAATATTCACTTCAAGTCTCCATCAAACAATTGGTCCCTGCTGGTTGCGCCATCTGTCGCCACATGGCGCAACAGTTTTCAGGGCCTCCAGCGTTTCAACAATAATGCATTGGCCACTACGCTGACGCTGGAAAGCGCCATCGCCGCGCCAGCAACCATCGGGTTGAGGTAACCAAACGCCGCTAACGGAATGCCGACCATGTTGTAGGCAAAAGCCCAAAACAGGTTCTGCCGGATCTTGTTAAAGGTGCGGTTGCTGATGTCCAGCGCCGCAGCCACCAGGCGCGGGTCGCCACGCATAAGCGTAATGCCTGCCGCCTGCATCGCAACGTCAGTGCCGCCGCCCATGGCGATACCGACATTGGCCGAGGCGAGGGCGGGAGCGTCGTTAATACCGTCGCCGACCATTGCCACCACGCCCTGCTTTTTCAACGCGTTGATGATCGAGGCTTTGTCTGCCGGCAATACATTGGCGTGGGTTGAGTTAATCGCCAGTTCATTAGCGACGTTATCGACGCTGCCGCGGTTGTCGCCGCTGATCAGGTGAGTGTCGATATCCAGTGCCTTCAAGCGGCTGATCGCCTCTTTGGCACCTTCCTTGAGAGTGTCACCGAAGGCGAATAAACCCAGTACCCGTGGCTGCGGCTTTTGCTCGATCAACCACGACAAGGTGCGTCCTTCTGCTTCCCAGGCTTCGGCCTTGGCAGCCAAGTCGCCGGGGCTCAAATCATGCTCATCGAGCATGCGCCGATTGCCTAGGGCCAGGCTGCGCTCACCTATTATACCGGCGATGCCGCGACCGCTCAGGGCTTGGCTTGCGGTTACTGGCTGCGTTTTGATGCCTTGTTGTAAACAGGCATCCAGCACTGCTTTGGCCAGTGGGTGTTCGCTCCCGCGTTGCAAGCTCCCCGCCAGTTGCAGCAAGGTTTGAGTGTCGTTGTCGACGGCTTGCAGGTGGGCAACTTGCGGTGTGCCTGAGGTGAGTGTGCCGGTCTTGTCGAAGGCAACAATATTGACTTTGTGCGCGACCTCAAGTGCCTCGGCATCCTTGATCAAAATACCGTGCCGCGCCGCTACACCGGTGCCCGCCATAATCGCTGTAGGTGTCGCCAAGCCCAGTGCACATGGGCAGGCAATCACCAGCACCGCAACGGCATTGAGCAGCGCTACCTGGATTCCTACTCCAGCGATAAGCCAGCCAATCAGGGTGATCAGAGCGATGACCAAAACAGCGGGCACAAACACCTGGCTGACTTTATCCACCAGCTTTTGAATCGGTGCTTTGGCGGCTTGCGCGTCTTCGACCAGCCGAATGATTTTCGCCAGGACCGTTTCTGTGCCCAGTGCCGTAGTTTCGATCAATAAACGACCTTCGCCGTTAATTGCGCCTTCGGTGATCGAGTCGCCCGGTTGTTTGGCCTGCGGCACACTTTCGCCACTGATCAGCGCTTCATCGGCATGGCTTTGACCTTCAAGCACCTTGCCGTCTACCGGGAACCGTTCGCCCGGTTTGACCACGACCTGATCGCCGAGCACTAATAAGTTGAGGGCAACAAGTTGTTCCTCGCCGTCTTTCAAGCGCAGTGCTTGATCGGGACGCAGTGCTTGCAGAGCACGAATGGCACTGCTGGTTTGCCGTTTGGCGCGGCTCTCCATGTATTTGCCGAGCATGATCAGCGCAATAATCACCACTGAGGCTTCGAAATACAGGTGCGGCATTTGTCCGGCTGGAGTGATCAGCCACTGGTAAACGCTCAAGCCATAACCGGCGCTGGTGCCGATGGCAACCAGTTGGTCCATGTTCCCAGCACCTGCTCGCAGCGCTTTCCAGGCGGCTCGATAGAAGCGTGCGCCAAGGATGAACTGCACCGGTGTAGCGATGACAAATTGTGCCCAGGCCGGGAGCATCCAATGCACGCCAAATGGAGCCAGCAACATCGGTAAAACCAGCGGTGCAGCCAGTACCAAGGCGATAATCAATAACCAGCGTTCGCGCTGTAGGTTTTTCTCGGCGCCGCCCAGTTCTGCTGTCTGTTCAGTCAATAATGTCGCGCTGTAGCCCGCCTTACTGACTGCGCTGAGTAATAGGTTGCGGTCAGTGCCTCGTGCAACCTTGAGTTGCGCGTGCTCGGTTGCCAGGTTCACGCTGACTTCGAGTACCCCCGGGTGCTTGGCTAATGCCCGCTCAATACGGCCGACGCAACTGGCACAGGTCATGCCCTGAATAGCCAGTTCGATACGTTCGCTGGGTACTTCGTAACCTGCGGCTTCAATGGTGTCGAGCAGTTTGAGCAGACTGTCTGCCGGGGCGTCGATACGTGCCTGTTCGCTGGCAAGGTTAACGCTGACATTGCTGACCTCAGGCAGTTGACGCAAGGCGCGCTCGACGCGTCCGGCACAACTGGCGCAGGTCATTCCGCCGATTGGCAGGTTGAATGTTTGGGTGGCGGACATGTGGCGATCTCCTTGAAGTTCACCAACATGATCAACCTTGCCATCTTGGTAAGGTCAAGTGTTTGGGTGACTTTATTTCACGCAGCGTTAATTGACCGCCGGGGCACGAATCAGTTTATAGCCCGCACTGGTTTGGCTAATCCGATAACGGCTGATTTCGCCGGCTTTAAGCGACAAGCGTTGACCGTCCAGTTGGTTAATACCTGGCTGGCAGGTTTTGGTGCCGACAGTGGCCAAGCGGACCGTAATCTCTCCCGGCGGCAGATTAAATGAAGCCGACTGTCCTTGATCCAGACGCGCTGTCAGCTCGTCTTGCAAATACAGGCCAATCTCACATTGGGTCGACACTTGCAGGCGTTCGCGAGAAATAATCAAAACCGCATAGCCTTCAGCGCGGCTGTAGTCGGCAGCCTGTGCTGTGCCACTTAAACAGCTGGCGGCGATGGCACTGCAAATCACAGATATTACTAATTGACGCATGTTTATCCCCGCAAAATCAGGACCAACGCAGGGCATCACGGCGCTGCAGGTCGTTGCCAAACAGCATAGCTGCCAGCGCTTGACCTTCCCAGTGCGGCAAGCTTGATACTGCGCTCGACAGGGTAGCCAATGCCCTATATCCGTAATGTTTGGAGATTGAAAATGCAAATATTCAAAGTCGATGGTATGAGTTGTGGGCACTGCATAAAGGCCATCACCAACGTGATTAAAGCCGTTGATATGCAGGCGCAAGTGCAAGTTGATCTGGCAAGCGCTGAAGTGTGTGTGAGCAGTTCATTGGATACCGCGCAATTGAGTGCCCTGATCAAAAAAGCAGGCTATACCGCACAAGCACAGTAGCCTTGCTCTGCGCAGTCACTGTTAGTCGATGAAAAGCGTCACCCACCCTGACGGCTTTAGGGTGGATGACGCGCAGTTTGTTCAGCCGCTCAGCAGCTGTCCTCAGGCAACCACTGGAATCAATGGGTCTGCCGCAGCCAGCGCGATTGCGCGATCAGCCACCGGAGGGTAAATCCATTGGGTGTTGATCTGGGTTTTAAGCTGTTTGCCTTCATCCTTAACCAGCTTGACCTGACGATCCCAACCTTCGGTATACACCGCGCCCCACTGACCGAGATCCAGGCAGGTGACGTATTTCTCCTGGCTGTAAGGAATCGGTGCGACATCCAGCAAGCTGGCAGCCGCGTTATTACCTGAACTGCGACCCAGTGCAATTGCGTGCTGGCAGGTCATCAACGCGTAATTGCCTTGATCATCCGTAGCGGCATACGCCACATCGCCAGTGGCAAAGATATCCGCTTGACCCATCACCTTGAGGTTAGCGTCGACATGCAAGCGGCCATGGTTGTCACGTTCGCCAGCGATTTGTTCGGTCAATGAGCTGGCGCGAACACCAACGGTCCAGACCACGGTTTTTGCCTCGATACGTTGCCCGTCAGACAGGGTGACGCCGTCTGCGTCGATACCTGTAACCGCCGTACCTAGCCGCCACTCAACACCTAGTTCTGAGGTTGCCTGGGCAATTATCGGGCTGATGTTTTCACCCAGTGCGGCGCCAATCTGCTGGCCTCGATCAACAATGACCACTCTGATCTTTGCATCATTACCCAAGGCTGCGCGCAGCCGTTCAGGCATTTCAGTTGCGGTTTCAATCCCGGTAAACCCACCGCCCGCGACAACGACTGTATTGCGCGCCGCTGAGTCAGGCTGATTTGCCAATGCCTTGATGTGCGACTCCAGCTTCGCAGCTTGTTCGATCTGGTCAACATCGAAGGCGAACTGGTTAACCCCCGGTAGTGCAGGCCTTGCAACGCTGCTGCCAGTCGCCAAGATCAACCGGTCATATGTCACGTGGTTTGGCTGTCCTTGGTTGTCGTTGTAGCTGATGCGCTTATTCGTGGTGTCGATGGTCTGCGCTGAGCCTTTGATAAAGTTCACGCCAACCGCTGCAAATAGTTCATCCAGCGCGGCTTTCATCGTGTGCACTTCGGGCTCGTAGAAGCGTGGACGCACACGCAACTCTGCTTGAGGCGCAAGTACGCTGACCGAGATATCGCTGCGATTGTTTTTATCCAGCAAACGCGCTGCGCTCAGTGCACTCCACATGCCCGAAAAACCGGCGCCGAGAATCAAAATATGCTGTTTCATGGGTCGCTCCAAAAGGGTAGATACGATTAAAAAAACACTGGGTCTGGAGTGGCTTTTAACCCCTCCGTTGAGCCTGCGCTGAGCGCTGATAAATTGAATGGCTAAGCGCTCAAAACAACTACGACTATATTGGTCGTAGTTTAATTCGGCAAGTATTTTTAATGCTGTTGGTCTGATTCGCCCAGGAAAAGGCATTGCGCTGGTGCAGCGTTGATATGCGGTATGGTCACCTCGCTTGTTGCTGTGGCGGCTATTTGTTAAATTTGCGACTAAGTTAGTCGGAGATGGTGATGTCTTTTTACAGCGCGGGCGTTGAGTACGGGATTCATTGCCTGCTGTTTTTAGTGGATGAACATGGCAACTCTCGCGAAGCCAGTGTGCGTGATCTGGCCGAGCTACAAGGCGTGCCGCAAGAGTACTTGGCCAAGGTCTTTACCAGGTTGGCCAAGGCTGGACTGGTTGCGTCGACCGAGGGTGTAAAAGGCGGTTTCAAGCTGGCGCGTCCAGCTGCTGAAATCAATGTGCTGGATATCGTGACCGCGATTGATGGGCGCAAGGACATTTTTGATTGCCGCGAAATTCGTAGTCGTTGCGCATTGTTTGAAGGCTCGCCGCCGACTTGGGCGCAGGCTGGCACCTGCACCGTTCATGGCGTCATGCTGACTGCGCAGAAACGCATGGAGGAGGCGTTGTCGCAACAGACAATCCTCGATATGGCACTCCGTGTCGGACGTGCTGTGCCTGAAGAGTTCTCCAGCCAAATTGGCCAGTGGATGACTCGGCGCCGTGAGGCTAAGCCTGCAACTAATGAAGCACAGCCGGATAAGGCAATCGCGCACAAGCAAATTAGCTGAGCAACAGGTGTTCTCACTGCGCGATTAATAATGGTGCTTCCAAGCAGTCGCGTGCCCCTTTAAGTTGCTGACATGCTTTGGCTTGGTGTGTGCGACGCCCGGTTATGCATCGGTGTGCTTGAGCAAACCGTTAAACAATGCAACGAAAATTGGCCTGATATCTTGCTCAGGATCGAACAGCTCAGGATCGCGAAGCCAGTCACTTAACAGGCCGACAATCAGTGCGTTGAGTGTTCTCGCTGCAAGCCGCGGGGTGATACCGGGTTGCAAATGCTCTGAAATTGGCAGTTGGCTGAAATATTGCTCACACAAAGCAATAAACTGATTGATGAATTCAGTGTGGCGATCCATCGCTTCCTGCAGTTCTTCAGTTAATTCGCAGCGGTGCAACAGAATCGTAAAGATACGCTGCTTCTGTGGGTTAACCGCCAGGTCCAGCATGACCTCAATGCAAAGGTCGCGAAGGGCCAGTTTTGGGTTGTTTTCAAAGCCTTTGCAGAGCTGCTCGGTTAGTTGCTCAATGGGTAAGCGGACTTGGTTGAGCATTTCATGAAACAAATGTGCTTTATTCTCGAAGTGCCAGTACACCGCGCCTCGGGTTACCCCGGCGTGTCTGGCAATATGTTCTAAGCTGGTTCGGGCTACGCCATGTTCCAAGAACAATGTTTCGGCTGCCATGAGAATGGAGGCCCGGGTTTTTTCAGCTTCTTCTTTCGTTCGGCGCATGTCAGATTAATTATTTATGGCTAGGCTGTAGATACGGAAATGATTGTAGATAGATTACCTGTATAGTGCTATTTACAAACACACCTGTATGTAATTAGCATTCTCGCCTTTGTTTGCACGCTGTGCTGTCTCGGAGACACCTATGGTTTTTGCACGATCTTTCCCGGCTGCACTGGGACTTCTGGCTTTTTGCACGTTAAACGCACAGCTGCATGCTGAAGATGCGCCACCTGCACCTGAAGTTTCGGTCGAAACAGTCAAAGTCGCACCGCTACCGTTGGAGCTTGAGTACCCTGCACGGACCGCTGGTTTTCGTGAAATCGAAGTGCGTGCCCAGGTCAGTGGCATACTGCAGGAGCGTACTTACCTGGAAGGTAGCAGTGTTAAACAAGGTCAGTTGATGTTTCGCATCGACTCGCGTACTTATCAGGCGGCGCTGGCCCGTGCTAAAGGTGCATTGGCCCAAGAACAGGCGCGCTATCGTCAGACTGAGCGTGACCTTCGGCGTATCCGTGAGCTGCAGAAGAAAGGTTTCGCCAGTGAAAGTGAACTGGACAACGCAGTCTCCAATTTCGAACAAAGCAAAGCCAACATCCAGGCTGCTAAAGCCGAAGTGCAGTCCAAACAGATTGACTTCGATTACACGACCGTCACAGCGCCGATCTCAGGTATCACCAGCAAGGAAACGGTGTCTGAAGGTAGCTTGATGGTCGCCGGGGACCCGAATGCCAGCTTGCTGACCAAAATTACTCAGATGGACCCGATTTACGTTAACTTCGCTGCACCAGACAGTGACGTTGAAAGCGTGCGCAACGGCTTGGCTGATGGCTCTTTGGTACTTGATGGCGACGAAGTTCGTGTCGGCATTACCTACGGTGACGGCTCAACCTATCCGTTAGAAGGCAAGGTCAACTTTACCGACAGCTTGATTGATCGCGGTACCGGCACTGTTAGTACCCGCGCTGTGGTGCCAAACCCGAAGCAAACTCTGCTGCCGGGGCAGTTCGTTCGTGTACAGATCAAAGGCATCTCGTTACCAAAAGCACTGACCGTCGCTGAACGTGCTGTTGCGCAAGGGCCTAAGGGCACCTTCGTTTATGTGGTTGATGACAAAGGTGTTGCTCGTGTTCGCCAGGTCGCCGTCGGTCGTACCTCAAAAGGTCGCTGGGTGATTAAGTCTGGCGTCAGTGAGGGCGATAAAGTCATTGTTGAAGGTCTGACCAAGGTTCGCCCGGATACTCCTGTTAAGGTCGAGTCGGAAGTTGCCGACGCCGACAAGAAATCGTGAGGAGCATCTAGTTGATTTCTCGTTTCTTTATTGAACGACCGGTTTTCGCAACGGTTATCTCGGTGGTGATAGTGCTCGCTGGCCTTATGGCCATGCGCTCGTTGCCAATTGCTCAGTACCCACAAATTCTCCCGCCGCAGGTCTCGGTGACCGCAACGTACTCTGGGGCGAGCGCGCAGGTTATTGCTGAAACAGTAGCCGCGCCGCTCGAACAAGAGATCAATGGCGTTGAAGGGATGATTTACCAGCAGTCGAACTCCGGTGGTAACACCATGAGTTTGTCAGTCTATTTTGAAGTAGGCAGAGACCCAGACCAAGCCACCATCGACGTGAACAACCGGGTACAGGCCGCACTGGCTAAGTTACCCGAAGAGGTTCGCCGTCAGGGCGTGAATGTGGAGAAGAAGTCTTCAGACATTCTTCAGGTGGTGACCCTGTTTTCACCGGATGACTCACGTGACCCGGTGTTTATCAGTAACTATGCGTTGATCAACGTAATTGATGAACTCAAGCGTCTGCCGGGCGTTGGCGATGTGTCTCAGTTCGGTTCCAAAGACTACTCGATGCGTATCTGGCTGCGGCCGGACAAGCTGGCCCAGTTCAATCTGACGCCGACTGATGTAGTTAACGCAATTCGTGAGCAGAACTCGCAGTTTGCTGCCGGTAGCTTCGGCCAGCAGCCTCTGAAGAAAGAGCAAGACTTCACCTATACCGTTACCACGCAAGGGCGTTTTTCCGATCCTAAAGAGTTCGAAAACGTCATTCTTCGCTCTGATGCGACAGGTGCAAGTTTGCGCTTGAAAGACGTCGCACGGGTTGAGTTGGGGGCTCAGGATTATTCCCTGATGACGTCGCTCAATGGCCAGCAAAACGCCGCCTTTGGTGTGTACCTACAACCAGGCGCAAATGCGCTGGATACAGCTGAAGCGGTTCAGTCGACCATGGATCGTGTGTCGAAGAACTTCCCGGACGGCATGGCTTATAAGATCCCGTACGACACCACCAAGTTCGTAAAGGTATCGATTGAAGAGGTAATCCATACCTTTTTCGAAGCCTTGGTACTGGTTATCCTGGTGGTGTTCCTCTTCCTGCAAAACTGGCGTGCAACGTTGATTCCGGTACTGGCGATTCCGGTCTCGCTGATCGGTACCTTTGCCGGTATGTATGCCTTGGGCTTTTCCATCAACCTGTTGACATTGTTCGGCTTGGTGCTGGCAATCGGTATCGTGGTGGACGATGCCATTGTGGTGCTTGAGAACGTCGAGCGGGTCATGGCCACCGACAAGATTGGCCCGAAAGAAGCTACCATCAAAGCCATGGAGGAGGTGACGGGACCTATCGTCGCCATCGTTCTGGTGCTGTGTGCGGTGTTCGTGCCAGTTGGCTTCCTCGGAGGCCTTGCAGGGGAGATGTATAAACAGTTTGCGGTAACCATTGCCGTGTCTGTGGTGATCTCGGGCATCGTTGCCCTGACCTTGAGCCCGGCGCTTTGCGCCTTGCTACTCAAACCAGGTCATCAGGAACCTGCTGCGCCGTTCCGTTGGTTTAACCGGGGCTTTGATAAATTCACCAAGGGTTATACCGCTGGTGTGCGTTTCTTCCTCAAGCGTTCGGCTATCGGTTTGCTCCTGTTTGGCGGCATGATCGTACTGATGGTGATGTTGTTCGGGCGCGTACCAAGCTCGTTGGTACCGGACGAAGACCAAGGCTATGTGATTAACGCCTACTTCTTGCCGCCAGCAGCATCGTTGACCCGTACCGAGAAACTTACTGGCGATGTAACCCAGCAGTTAATGAAGCACCCCGCGGTTGAAGACGTGGTGACTTTTGCTGGTTTCGACGTTTTGACCTTTGGTACACGTAGTAACGCCGGTGTGTCCTTTATTCCATTAAAGGACTGGAGCGAGCGCACCACCCCAGAGCTTGATGCGCGCAACCTGACCCATGAGTTTATGGCCATGGGCGCCTCGCAGAAAGACGGTGTGGTGCTGACCTTCAACCCACCGCCGATTACCGGTATGAGTACCACCGGTGGTTTTGAGGGCTACATTCAAGACCGTAGTGGCGGCACGACTGCGCAACTCTCGACCAAGGTTCAAGAGTTCCTTGCCGCTGCGGCTAAACGCCCAGAGTTAGCGGGTCTGCAAACCACGTTTAACGCCGATGTACCGCAGTACTACATCGATCTTGACCGTACCAAAGCGCGCTCGCTTGGGGTTACGATCAGTGATGTATTCACAGCGATGCAATCGACCTTTGGCAGTTACTACGTCAATGACTTCAGCTTGTATGGCCGTACTTGGCAAGTAAGCTTGCAGTCAGAACCGGAGTTCCGGCGTAAGCCATCAGACCTGTCTCAGGTTTATGTGCGCTCGGCTTCAGGGGACTTGGTATCACTGGCATCGCTGGTTAAGGTTGAACGTATTCTTGGGCCAGATACCTACGCCCGCTTCAACGTGTACCCATCAGCGAAGATTCTCGGTGGGCCGGCTCCAGGCTATAGTTCGGGTCAGTCGTTGCAAGCAATCCAGGAAGTTGCAGACCAAGTGCTGGGTAGCGATTACAGCATTGGTTGGACGGGTTCTGCATACCAGGAGCTGGCCACTCAAGGCTCGGGTAGTTTGGCGTTTGTCTTCGGCTTGATCATGGTGTTCCTGATCCTGGCTGCCCAATATGAGCGCTGGACCTTGCCACTAGCGGTCGTTACTGCTGTACCGTTTGCGGTATTTGGCGCGATTCTCGCGGTTTGGTTGCGCGGTATTGAGAACGACGTGTACTTCCAGGTCGGCCTGATTACCCTGATTGGTCTGGCGGCGAAGAACGCGATTCTGATTGTTGAGTTCGCGGTGATGTTGCGCCGGGACGGCATGGGTATTCTCGAGGCTGCATTGGAGGCTGCGCGCTTGCGTTTCCGCCCAATTGTGATGACCTCGTTGGCGTTCATCCTCGGTGTTGTACCGTTGGCTATCAGCAGTGGCGCGGGTTCCGCAAGTCGCCACTCGATTGGTACCGGGGTAATCGGCGGTATGTTGGCGGCAACACTGCTGGCGACTTTCCTGATTCCAATGTTCTTTATGCTGGTTGAATCGCTTGCCGAAAAGCTCAGCGGAAAAGGCAAAAAAGGCGAAAAGGACCTGCCAGCGCATAGCGACTCGGTATAAGTCTGCGGTAAAACAACGCCGCCATTCGCAAGAGTGGCGGCGTTGTTGTTTGTATAGTTAACGCCAGCTTTGAATGGCAGGGGCTTTTGATGAAATTATCAACCTTATTGATTCTCGGTGCCCTTAGCGCCTTTGGGCCGTTGGCAATCGACTTTTACTTGCCGAGCTTCCCGAGCATTGCCAGTGCATTTGCAACCGATGTCGAGCATGTGCAGCAATCGCTCGCGGTGTACTTTCTGGGCTTGGCGATCGGCCAACTCGCCTACGGTCCATTGGCTGACCGTTTTGGGCGCCGCAAGCCATTACTGGTCGGCGTGACCTTGTTTACTATCGGTTCGCTGGCTTGTGCGCTGGCGCCTAGTCTTGAGTGGTTAATTGCTGCCCGTTTTGTACAAGCGCTTGGCGGTTGTGCTGGTATGGTTATTTCGCGCGCTGTAGTACGGGACTTGTGTGACCCGATTGCTTCAGCAAAAGTATTCTCGCAACTGATGTTAGTGATGGGCTTGGCGCCGATTCTTGCCCCGGTATTTGGCGGTATTTTGCTGGGTGTTTTTGGCTGGCAATCGATTTTTGTCTGCCTGACTATATTCAGTGTGCTGTGCATGATTGCAGTTTGGCGTGGGCTACCAGAAACGCTTGATAGCAGTGTTCCTGGCGCGCCGTTATCGGGTGCGCTCGGAGCTTATCTGCGGTTGTTCTCGGACTGGCCATTTATCGGTCACGCGCTGACAGGTGGCTTGGCGGTGGCCGGAATGTTTGCCTATATCGCCGGATCACCATTCGTCTTTATCGAGCTTTATGGGGTGCCAGCCGAACACTACGGTTGGGTATTCGGCAGTAACGCAGCGGGCTTTATTCTGATGGCGCAAGTCAACGCTTGGCTGGTTGCCAAGCATGGACCAAGCTTTTGGTTGCGCCGAATCGTTTGGTTCTATTTAGCCTGCGGTGCAGCACTGCTGATCATCGCCTTGAACAAGCCTGCACATTTGTGGCCGCTGCTGATTCCTTTGTTTGGCTGCATCGCCAGTTTGGGGGTGTTGCTACCTAACGCATCCGCCTGCGCCATGGCTGGCCAAGGCCGCCATGCAGGCAGCGCCTCGGCCTTACTGGGTTGTTTGCAGTTCTCAATTGCGGCCAGTGCAGCAGCCTTGGTGAGTTATCTGCATAACGGCACAGCATGGCCGATGGCACTGGTTATTTGTGGCTGCGCAATGCTTGCAGCACTGTGTTCGCGCTTTACCGTATGGGCCGAACACCGCGCAGGCTATCCGGCTATTTAACGGTTTGCGTGTTAGCCTGCCAAGCGCTGTTCCTCTGTTGGCAGACAGTGCGGCGCTTGCAGGCGTGATTGCAGGGTCGAGACAAAATTACGCGCCTCAGCCTCATTGCGAAATGAGATTTGTTGACCCGCAAAACTGACCTGCCAACGCGAGTTTTGGCTTTTGCTTAGTGGGCTAATCCGGATTTTCATTTGGTTGGCCTCCTATGGTTGGTCAGCCCAGTGTAGACCTTGAATATGAGATTTCACTGACACAAATAAATTTCTCGATTAATGGTAAAAAAATCGATAATTCAAAATATTTCTAGCGCCTGGCTGCATTCATGATTAGCAGCGGTAGCGGTAAAAAGCCGACGGCTAAAAACCACCGGCTTGGTTGCTTGGCTGCAGCATTCAACCCAGTCCCTGCCGCTTAAGGCGACCTAGAAACCTTCGAGAACGATTTTGCCCTTGGCCTTGCCCGACTCCAAAAGAACGTGGGCGCGGCGTAGGTTCTCAGCATTGATCACGCCGTAATGCTCACCTAGCGTTGTTTTAATCGCGGCGGTATCAACCAGTTCAGATACTTTGTTGAGCAGACGTCCCTGTTCGGTCATATCGGCCGTGCCGAACAGCGAGCGGGTGAACATCAGCTCCCAATGCAGCGAAAGACTCTTGCGCTTGAGTTGCATGATATCCAGTGGTTCAAGCGGATCGTCAATCAATGCCAGGCGCCCTTGTGGGGCGAGCGATTCGACCAATTGAGTAAAGTGCTGGTCGGTCTGGGTCAGACTGGCGACATGGGTCACCTGCTCAAGGCCTGCACGCTGCAACTCTTGTTGCAAGGGCTGGCTGTGGTCGAGCACGTGATGAGCGCCAAGCTCGCGCACCCAGGCTTGGGTTTCAGGGCGTGAAGCAGTGGCAATCACGGTTAGCCCTGTCAACTTGCGCGCTAGCTGAATCAACATTGAACCCACGCCGCCAGCGCCGCCAACAATCAACAGGCTCTGCCCTTGGTCGATGTTGCCCTGGATAATTTGCAGGCGGTCAAACAATAACTCCCAGGCTGTAATTGTGGTCAGTGGCATGGCCGCAGCTTCAGCAAACGTCAGGCTTTTGGGTTTGTGGCCGACGATGCGTTCGTCAACGATGTGCAATTCGCTGTTGGCTCCCGCGCGGTTAATTGCTCCTGCGTAAAAAACTTCATCGCCGGGCTTGAATAAGCTGACCTCGGCACCGACCGCTTTGACCACGCCCGCTGCATCCCAGCCGAGTACTTTGGCTTCAGCGTTTTCAGGGGCGACGTTCCTGCGGATCTTGGTGTCGACCGGGTTGACCGAAATAGCTTTGACCTCAACCAGCAGGTCGTGGGGTCCAGGGGTTGGTGCTGCAAGTTCAATATCAACCAGTGACTGTTGATTGTCAGCCGGCAGGGATTGGTAGTAAGCAACTGCTTTCATGGGGGCTCCTTAGGCAATCTGGGTCATTAATTTGAGCTCAACACCTTGCAGCAACTCGGCGCAGGTTGTTGAAAAATGCTGGTAGTGCGCGGTTTGCTTATGCTCGGCAAGTGCTGCGGCATCGCGCCACTGCTCAATCATGATGAATACGTTGGGTGCATCTTGTTGCTGGTGCAGGTCGTACTGAATGCAGGCTGCTTCTTTGCGGCTGGCAGCCACCAGTGCCTGCAAGTGGTTTTTTACAGTTGCCTGATGCTCAGCAATAGCTGTGATTGTGGCGACTAACGTCAGTGTGTGGGTCATGGTCGAAACCTCAAATCGTTGGGGCAGGAATGTAGCCATGCTGAATCAATTGATCGTTTAGTAAAACCCAGAGAAACTAGAGTCTATTTCAATATTATTTTGATAATAGGCGGCCGTGATGCTTCGCTTTGATGACTTGCAACTGTTTGTGCGCACCACTGAAACAGGCAGTTTATCGGCCGCTGCTCGCTTGCTTGATATCTCTCCTGCTGTGGCCAGTGCGGCGCTAAAGCGACTGGAGCAACAACTTGATGCGCGCTTATTCGCCCGTTCTACGCGCAGTTTGCGTTTGACCGCTGAAGGTCAGGCTTTTCTCAGTCACGCCCGGCAAGCGTTGCAAAGTATTGAAGCAGGTCGCATGCAATTAGCCGGTAATAAAGTGGGTATCAGCGGCTTGATGCAGCTTTGTGCCCCTTCAGATTTTGGGCGCAACACCTTGTTGCCTTGGCTCGATGAATTTCAGCATGCACACCCACAATTACAGTTACGCCTGTTGCTGGGGGATCGCGTGACAGACCTGTTCCGCGAGCCCGTGGATATCGCTCTGCGTTATGGCGAACCCGAGGACTCAACCTTGGTTGCCTTGCCGGTGGCTGCAGATAATCGGCGTGTACTGTGTGCGTCTGCGAGTTATCTTGCGCGCCACGGTGAGCCGCAAACAATCGAGGAGTTGGCCGGACATAATTGCCTGCTGTACATGCTCAATGGGCGCGTGCATGAACGTTGGCAGTTCAGCAATGGCAAGCGCCAGCAAAGTATTACCGTGCAAGGCGACCGGCAAAGCGATGATGCCGATGTGGTGCGGCGTTGGGCGCTTGCCGGTCAGGGCTTGATGTACAAGTCGTGGTTGGACGTCGCCGGAGATGTCCAGGCCGGGCGCTTGCAAGTGCTGATGGGTGAACACCTCGGCGAAATAACGCCGCTCAATTTGATCTGCGCGCATCGCTCGCAATTAAGTAAGCCTGTGCATTTACTTCGCGAGTTTGTGCAGTCACGTTGTCGCGCACTACTGGCGAAAGCGCCTTGGGCCAATTAAGCTTGTCATAGCGCGTGACAGACGCTGACACGCTTCGTGATAGAGTTGCCCACCATGGACATGACCAGAGTCGATCGTTCGCTGATTGCGTGGCTGCTGTACGCCAGCATCCTGTTCAGTGCGTTCGCCTGCAGCATTAGTCATGGTCAGATGACCGGTTTGCAACTGAGCGGCATCGACGGGGTTTACTGCTCCGCTCAAGGCAGTAGCAACGCAGCCCTCGATATTGCCGGGTCAGACACGCCACTGTTCAATCCGGCGACAGGCTTTGGTTGTTCAATGTGCTCGACATTCGTCGGCATCGCCCTTGCTGCTTTCTTTGGCGTTCTTGGTTTATTCCTGCGCCCCCAGCAGAAACTGGTTGCACCGCGGCTGTTGTTCCGGCGGCCGGTTCGCTATCTCTGGCCCTCGGCCAATCCTCGCGCTTCCCCATTCCTCGCATAAATTCAGATGCCTGCTGCTCGGCCTGAACCGAGGGCAACAATCATAAGAATTGCATTGCACTTGCCAGCGCTTATCTACGTTATGTGGTGGGCAAGTGTATTGGGAATTGGGGAAAACTGATGCGCGATGCACATACTTCAGAGTCGCCGGTAACGGTCGTTGGCTCATCCAGTCTGTCGTTTTATAACCTGGCTTGGCGCTGGCATTTTTACGCCGGGTTGTTGGTCATACCGTTCTTTATCATGCTCTCGGTTACCGGAATTATTTACCTGTTCAAGCCGCAGCTCGACCAGCTGATGTACGGCGATTTGTTGCAGGTACCCGTTGCCGAGCAGCGAATTAGCGCTGATCGGCAAATGGCGCAGGTCATGCAGGCTTATCCAAAAGCCAACGTCAGCAAGTACCTACCGCCAGTGAATGAGCAGGGCAGTGCGCAGTTCGTGATCACTACGGCGGATGCCACGCTCAACGTGTTTGTTAATCCCTATAACGGTGAAATTCTTGGCGCTCAAGACGCTGAAGATAACCTGCAAGCCATCGCCCGCAAGCTGCATGGCGAACTGATGATTGGCACCGTTGGCGATCGCTTGGTAGAGCTGGCCGCCGGTTGGGGTATCGTCCTGGTTCTTTCGGGGTTGTATCTCTGGTGGCCGCGCGGCACGAGCAAGTCGGCGCAGTTCTGGCCGCGTTTGGCCAGTCGCGGGCGGCTGTTTTGGCGCGATGTGCATGCGGTCGTTGGCTTCTGGGGCTCGCTGCTGTTGCTGTTTATGTTGTTGACCGGCATGACCTGGACCGGTTTCTGGGGCGCCAAATTCGCGGGTGCCTGGAATCACTTCCCTGCAGCTATGTGGGATGACGTGCCGCAATCCAACAAGCTGGCCGGTAGTCTTAACACCAGCACCAACCAAACGGTGCCTTGGGCAACTGAGGTCACACCTATGCCTGAGTCTGATCCGCATGCGGCGCATAACGGTATGACGCATATGCACTCAAATGCCAGCACTGCTCAGGTCGGCTTACAGCAGGTGGTCGATAGTGCAGAGGCGCGCGGGGTGCACCCCGGTTTTAGTGTGAGCCTGCCTGTGGGTGAGCGCGGGGTTTATAGCGTTAGTGTGTTTGCCGATGATCCACGTAACGATGCCACGCTGCATATTGATCAATACAGCGGCAAAGTGCTCGCTGATATCCGTTGGAGCGATTACGGGCTGGTCGCCAGAACTGTGGAGACCGGCGTCATGCTCCACGAAGGCAAAATGTTTGGCTTAGCCAATCAGCTGCTAATGCTGTTGGTCTGCCTGATGATTTTGCTGAGTAGCGTCAGTGGTTTGGTACTCTGGTGGAAGCGTCGTCCACAAGGTCGCTTTGGCGTGCCACCCATTCGTCATGATCTACCGATCTGGCGCGGGGGCATGGTGATTATGCTGGTGGTTGCTTGCCTGTTCCCGTTGGTTGGCGCTTCGTTATTGTTGGTTGCACCATTGGACTGGCTGTTTACACGTCGGCGGATTAACGCTCAATTACAAATCAGTTGAACCCGAGTGTTATTAAATTGCCCCAATATTTAACGTGAGTAAGTCGTACGCGCTATTGCATTACATGATTTATCTGGTCACTCAAGGAGATTGCCATGGAAGACAAAAATAGTATCAGTGAAGGTCGTTGGGTCCGCAAAAGTTCTAATTCAGTAAAAGAGACGGCTGACCGTCTTCTTGCCAGGTTGGACGCATTCCCTGAAGTCATGCGAGTCGCGCGGTTGAATCAACAAGACATTGCCAAGTTATCCGGTGAGGAAGTTAACCCGACGGAATGTCTATTGATCCAAAATACTACTCTGGTTGGAAAGCTGCTTAGCGCCAATCTTGAAGCGGGTTTTGAGTTGCCCGTCAGGGTGTTTATTTGGCAGGCAGATGATGGTCAAGTCTGGGTTCGTTGTACCGATATCGATCATTTAGATAGCGCATATCAGCTAAATGGTGCGGACGGGGCGATTGCTGCGATTAATTCACTGCTGCCTGACTGGCTTGATTATATGGTCGCTGCAAGTTGATTAAACAGGGCCTGACTATTGATGAACCCTATTAAGGTGCAATCCACGTGCGCCCGGATTACAGCTTGATAGGGGGGCATGTCATGCATTGTTTTTATTACAACAGTGTTCATTTATGTGAGTTTTTATTCAATGTTACTGGAGAGCTTGAATGTTAAATAAAATTCTATTGGTTGCGGCGCTGATGAGCCCTGCTTTTTTGGCCAATGCCCATGAGTTCGATCTGGGCGATCTGCATATCGAGCACCCGTGGTCACGCGAGATGCCACCCGTTGCTCCAACTGCGGCGGCTTATTTTGTTGTCGATAACAAGGGTAAGGAGGCTGATCGGCTCATCGCCGTCGAGACCCCAGTTGCTGGCAAGGCAGAGATGCATGAGCACGTCCATGCTGGCGATGTGATGAAAATGCAGCAGGTGCAAGGCGTTGATATTCCCGCAGGCGGTCAGGTCAGGTTTGAGCCCATGGGTTACCACGTCATGTTGTTCAATCTGGAGCAGCAGATGAAAGCGGGTGAGCATTTCCCCATGACCTTGACCTTTGAGAAGGCCGGTGATGTCGAAGTGCAAGTCAATGTGCAGAAGGATGCGCCAGCCGCAGGCGAGGCACATAAACACTAGTAGTGGAGGTGTAGGGTGTGACAACGCGCAGCTTGTCCACCGCGAATCGGCAAGCAACCCTGTTTTGCGCCGCAAATGGCGGACAGAAAAGCGCTGTCCGCCCTACACGATAAATATCACCGCGTGGGGTGTGACACGCGCAACTTGCCCACCCCATCTGTTTTAAGTTAAACGTGCGTCGAGACTGTTTTGCGCGAGACGCTTGGCCTGGTCTTCGGTCATGCCGAGGCTGGTATGCAGCGCTGCAAAGTTCTCGGTGACGTAGCCACCGAAATAGGCAGGGTCATCTGAGTTGACGGTGACCTTGACGCCGCGCTCAAGCATCTCAAGGATATTGTGCTGGCGCATATCGTCAAACACACAGAGCTTGGTGTTGGACAGCGGGCAAACGGTCAGCGGAATCTGTTCATCAATGATGCGCTGCATCAGGCGCTCGTCTTCAATCGCCCGGACACCGTGATCAATGCGCTCGATTTTCAGCAAGTCGAGCGCCTCCCAGATGTATTCCGGCGGGCCTTCTTCACCTGCGTGCGCCACGCTCAGATAACCTTCGCTGCGAGCCTTGTCGAACACCCGTTGAAACTTGCTTGGCGGGTGGCCCATCTCTGAGCTGTCGAGACCGACGGCGATAAAGGCATCGCGAAATGGCGTTGCTTGATCAAGTGTTTTGAAGGCTTCTTCTTCTGATAAATGGCGCAAGAAGCTGAGAATCAAACCATGGCTGATGCCCAGCTGTTTTTTTCCGTCATCCAGCGCCTGCTTGATACCCGTCAGCACCACCTCAAATGGAATGCCACGATCGGTATGGGTTTGTGGGTCAAAGAACGGTTCTGTGTGAATCACGTTCTGTGCCTTGCAGCGCTCCAGGTAAGCCCAGGTCAGGTCGTAGAAATCCTGCTCGGTACGCAGAACATCAGCACCCCGGTAGTACAGGTCGAGAAACTCCTGCAGATTGTTAAACGCATACGCGCCGCGTAGCGCTTCAACATCATTCCACGGCAGCACGATTTTATTGCGCTCAGCCAGCGCAAACAGCAACTCAGGCTCAAGCGAACCTTCAAGATGCAAATGAAGTTCGGCTTTGGGTAGGGCGTTGAGCCAATCGTACATAGTTAATTCTCGTCAGCTGTTTAGTCAGGCCATAGTTTAACCGCTGAGTCAGGAATCGGCGAGGGTGATGCAGCGGCCCTCGCGGTTCATATAGCTGTTTGCTTGCTTATTAGCTTTCAGCTTGTTCGGTGCGGCGGTAGGCGTAAGTGTCAGCGAAGCGGGAAAGTAAATATTCGGCACTGGTAGTGGCTGCATATTTGGCCGGGTTATTGGCGTCGGAGCAGCCGGGCAGGCAGCTGATTTCGGTGTCGGGGTGTGGCTCGGCGAAGAATGGCATTGAGTAACGATCAACCCCCAATGGGCTGATAACCCGATGCGGTGTCGACTTGTAGCGGTCGTTGCTCCAGCGCGCCATCATGTCGCCGATATTGACCACAAAACTGCCTTCAATTGGCGGCGCATCAATCCATTCGCCATTGACGTTTTGCACCTGCAAGCCACCGGCGCTGTCTTGGTAAAGCAAGGTCACGCAGCCGTAATCTGTGTGCGCCCCCGCGCCTTGTTGCTCGGCGCTGCTGGCGGTGTGGCGCGGAGGATAGTGGATCATACGAAACACGCTGATTGGCTCTTCGAAACGCGTATCGAAAAAATCACGCTCAATCCCCAACGCGATAGTCATGCTGCGCAGCAGGGTTTTTGCCAGCTCATGCATGTCGTTGTAATGCTGCTCCATCAGCTCGTTCCAACCGCTCAGTTGTGGGTGGCGATTAGGGCCGCGTAACGGTTTGCCAGCCACTACATCCGGGTGATCCGCTGGCATGTTGAAACCCATGTCGAAGGTTTCTTTGAGGTCGCTGGGTTTGCTCGGATCGAGTTGCTCGGTGGCAATTGCGCCGTAGCCTCGATGATGCTGGGTCTGGGTAATATCAATCTTGAGTTTTTCAGCGTCGGGCTGGCCGAAGAAGGTCTTCGCCGCATCCGCCAGCTGGGTAATACGTTGGGTGGAGATTGGGTGGCCGGTGATGTAAAAAAAGCCCCATTCGCGGCAGGCTTGATCAATCTGCCTGGCAACCTGTTTCCAAGCGTTTTCATCAGTGCTGTAGAGCGGGGCTATATCGATTAGGGGCAGTTGATTTGGATTCATGATCTTCTCTGAGAATAGACTGCCAGGGCTTGGCTGGCAGTCTCAATCAGTTATTAGTAGCCAAGGGCTGCGCCGCGAATTACTTCGGCAGTTCAGCTTTGACGTTTTCGACGTAGTAATTCATCGAGGCCAGCTCGGCATTGGTGGCGACGACACCCTCTGCAATTTTGACTGCGCCGCTCTGGTCTTTGATTGGGCCGGTGAACGGATGGAATTCACCGCTCTTGATGCTGGCTTCAATCTGCTCGGCCTCAGCTTTGACGTCCGCCGGAACCAAATCGCTGAGCGGCAGTTGGATGGTGTCGTCATTCAAGCCGCCCCAGTAATCCTGTGATTTCCAGTTGCCGTCAATCACAGCTTGCGCTGACTTAATGTAGTGCGGCCCCCAGTTGTTGACGATCGAAGTCAGCACGGCATTTGGTCCAAAGTGCTGCATGTCAGAGGCATAGCCGACTGCGTACACGCCCCGGCGTTCTGCTGTCTGGATGGGTGCTGGGCTGTCAGTGTGCTGGAACACTACGTCAACGCCTTGGTCGATCAGAGCGTTTGCAGCGTCAGACTCTTTACCCGGGTCGAACCAGGAGTTAACCCAGACCACTTTGATTTCGGTGCCTGGGTTGTACTTGTCGAGTGCCAGTTGGATCGAGTTGATATCGCGGATCACTTCTGGAATTGGGAAGGAGGCGATGTAACCGATTTTCTTGGTCTTGGTCATCTTCGCGGCAAGGTAGCCACCGACATAACGGCCTTCATACGAACGCGACAAATAGGTGCCGACGTTCTTGGCTTGCTTGTAACCCGTTGCATGCTCAAAGGTTACTTTCGGGAACTGCTTGGCGACTTTCAAGGTTGGATTCATGTAACCAAACGACGTGGTGAAAATCAGGTCGTAGCCACTTTTCGCCATGTTACGAATAACGCGCTCGGCGTCAGCGCCTTCTGGCACGTTTTCGACGAAGCTGGTTTCGATCTTGTCACCCATCTTCTCAACCATCATTTTACGGCCTTGCTCGTGCTGATAGGTCCAGCCGTGGTCGCCGATAGGGCCTATATAGACGAAGCCGACCTTCAGTGGGTCAGCGGCGGACGCGCTCATGGCGGCGCTAAAACCGAGGGCGGCGACGAGGGCACGCAGCAGTGGCTTTTTACTCTTCTTCTGCATAGCGGGTATTGCTCCGTAGGTGAAGTTAATTGCGGCTAGGCGCTGAATTCTTGTTGGCGCTAAGTCGGTTGCAAAAAACTGACCAACTAGACAATTACCCGTTCTCAGGCGATTCCTCCCTAGTTAGGGGCCTCTGAAAAGGTAGCGAGCGACGATAGTACAAGGCAAAAAAATGCGAAGAAGCGACCGGGGTCGCGCGCGACTTTAGTGGCCTAAATGAGCATTTTGAGCAGTTTTTTTAACACCGTAATATCTAGCGCAGTAGTTTTTAGAGGTTCCTTAAAACACAGAACCCTGCCGGAGCAGGGTTCTGTGTTGGTGCAACTGCGCTGGCGAAAGTCACCTGCGTGCTGCCAAGTGGTGCAAGCGCTTGGTTAGCCTGCGATCAACTCTTTGGCTGCTTGGCGGTGATCGGCAATCAGCTGAGCAACATCAAGGCCTTCGATTTGACCGTCGATGACGCGCCATTGGCCACCAATCATCATCCTGTCAGCACGGTCCGCGCCACACAGCAGTAACGCCGAAATTGGATCGTGGCTGCCGGAGAAGCGCAGTTCATCAAGTTTGAAAAATGCCAGATCCGCTTGTTTGCCCACGGCCAGCTCACCAATGTCGCTACGCCCAAGCAGGCGTGCCGAGCCTTTGCTGGCCCAGCCGAGCACCAGTTCAGGGGTGATCTTTTCTGCACCGTAGCGCAGGCGCTGAATGTACAGCGCCTGCCGTGCTTCGAGGATCATGTTTGAAGCATCATTCGATGCCGAGCCATCAACCCCCAAGCCGATTGGCGCGCCAGCTGCTTCCAGGTCGATGGTTGGGCAGATCCCGGATGCCAAGCGCATGTTTGAGCTTGGGCAGTGGCAAATACCGGTGCCAGCCTGGCCCAGACGCACGATCTCATCAGGGTTGAAATGGATGCCGTGGGCCAACCAGGTACGTGAGCTGAGCCAGCCGACACTGTCGAGATAATCAACGGTGCGCAGGCCAAAGCGCTGCAGGCAGAAATCTTCTTCATCCAGTGTTTCGGCCAAATGCGTGTGCAGGCGTACATCCATCTTCTCAGCCAGGTCAGCGCTTTCACGCATGATCTCTTGGGTCACCGAGAAGGGTGAGCAGGGCGCCAAGGCGATTTGGATTTGCGCGCCATCGCCACGCTCATGGTATTCATTGATCAGGCGCAGGCTGTCTTCAAGAATTACCTGACCTTGTTGCACCGTTTGCTGCGGCGGCAGGCCGCCATCGGCTTCGCCTAAACTCATCGAACCACGCGTGAGCATGGCGCGCATACCAAGTTCACGTACCGCTTCGACTTGCACGTCAATCGCGTTTTCCAAACCACCCGGGAACAGGTAATGGTGGTCGGCAGCAGTACTGCAACCCGACAACAACAGTTCTGCCAGCGCAACTTTACTCGCCAGAGCGAGTTTTTCTGGCGTCAGACGAGCCCAAACCGGGTAGAGGGTTTTCAGCCACGGAAATAACGGCTGATTGACCACTGGGCCCCAAGCGCGGGTGAGTGTCTGGTAGAAGTGATGATGGGTATTGATTAGCCCCGGCAGTACCACGTGCTCGCGGGCGTCGAAGACCGCATAACCAGGTTTTGCAGGTTGCTGACCCGCGCCGAGAATTTCGCTGATGACGCCATGCTCGACGACAATGCCGCCTGAGGCATCAAGGCCGTTGGCAGTGAAAGTGGCGAGTGGGGTTTTGATCCAGATATGAGTATTAGGCACCATGCAGGCCCTCTGAGTTGATTTCAGGTAGCCAGCTCAGTGTTAACCCTGTCTGCTGATCCAGGTGCGCCGCACGGGGGCGCGACAGGTACTTAAGATAACCGTCAACGTGATCTTGTTCAACAAAACCGAGTTAGGTTGCACCTGAAGCTCATCCGTCTTGGTAACTGAATCTGTGTATTACCAGGCGATTGTTTGGCCTTTGTAGTCAATAAAGTGATGACCACCTTTACCGGCAAAGCGTTGCACTTGAACGGCTAATCCCGCGCAGCTGGTTTCAACGTCAATCTCGGCATTCGGTCCGCCCATCTCTGTTCTAACCCAACCTGGATGCAGGGAAAGTACGGTCGGGCGCGGCTCAGGCAGTGCGCATACAAAACTGTTGGTCAAGGAGTTGAGCGCCGCTTTACTGGCTTTATACAGCGCCATGTTGTCGCCTTCCGGGTTGGTTACGCTGCCTAGTACCGAACTCATAAACGCCAGAACCCCAGTGTCTGGGCGAAGCTGATCAACTAATCTTTCAGCCAAACGGATCGGGGCGGCGACGTTGGTCATAAACAACTGGCCGAGTTCTTTCTGAGTTGCAGCTCCAGCCGACTGATGCTCGGGACCAAGTACCCCAGCATTGACGAAGATCAGATCGAATACTTGGTCCTCAAGTTGTTTGACCAGCGCATCTAACGACTCGTTGCTGTCGATATCCAATGTTTCGATTTTTACCCCCTGTACAGCTTTCAGCTCATCAGCCCGTTGTGGTGAGCGAACGGTTGCCATGACGCTCCAACCTAACAGGCTGAATTGTTTCACCAGGCCAAGGCCCAGGCCGCGAGAGGCTCCGATTATTAACGCTGTTTGTTGCTCGGCCATAAAGGTCTCCTCGGGTTGTATATTGGATGGCGCCATTGTCTACGATTTTGCCTGATCAAATCTCGGGCAATAAAAAACGCCCCTGATTCGGGGCGTTTTTTAACTACAGGTCAGTAGTTATAGGTCAGGGGTTATGGTTCAGAAATTTTGAACCAGAAATTGAAGGTGTCGAGGTTGCTCAACATTTCCTTGAACTTGGCTTTGTCACCGTCGACTGTCACTTCGCCGCTTTCAGTCAAGTTGCCCATTTTCAATTTACCCAGAGCGATGTCATTGAGAACGCTGCGGTTGAGGGTCACTGAGCCGTCAACTGCCTTGCGGGTCTTGTCCTTGGCATAATTCATCACGCCATTTTTGACCGTTAACAGAAACTTCTCTTGGGTGTCTGGGAACTCAAGATTGAAGGCATAGTTCTTATCGCCGACCTTAGGACCATTAAGGTGAACGGCCACGAAGTCCAGGATCATTTCCGTGGTCATGCTGCGAATGAGGTCAGGAGAACTGGCGTTAGGTGTAATCATTTTCTTAACACCGTTACGCAGTTCTTGAGCACCACTCAAGTAGAAGTTACGTGCAGGACCGGATTCGGCCTGATAACCCATTTGCTCGAGTGCATCGGCTTCTAGGTTACGGGCTGCCTGGTTTTCTGGATCAGCAAACACCAGCTTGTTGGTTACAGTCGCGGACCAGCGATACTCGCCTTTATCGTAAGCTTCCTGGGCATTTGCCAGCATCTTGTCGGCACCTACCATTGCAACATACTTCCTGGCTTCTTCTACCGGCGGCAGCGGGTTGAAGTTAGCTGGGTTACCGTCCCAGAAGCCGAGGTACAACTGATACGTCGCGCGTACGTTGTGCTTCAGGTCACCGTAATAACTGCGGTTGTAGAACTCTTTGGCCAAGCTGTCTGGCAGCACGAATTCTTCAGCGATCTCATTCATGGTCATGCCTTGGTTAGCCATGCGCAGTGTTTGATCGTTGATGTATTTGTACAGGTCGCGTTGTTTTTCCAGGTGTTCGACAACCCTTTCTTGCCCCCATTGTGGCCAGTGGTGGCTACCAAACGAAACTTCAGCTTTGTCGCCCCACATGTCGAGGGTTTCACCCAGGGTGCTGGACCACTTTTGTGCGCTGCGTACTTTGGCGCCGCGCAGGGTGAGCAAGTTGTGCAGGGTGTGGTTGGCGTCTTCGGCTAAATCCAGTGCTTTAAACTGCGGGAAGTAGAAGAGCATTTCCGCTGGCGCTTCGGTGCCAGGCGCCATTTGGAATTCTACATCGACACCGTCAATGGTCATCTTCTCGCCAGTCTTGCCGATCAACTTGTTCGGCTCAAGCAGAGTGATATCGCCGGCAGCAGTGGTGATACCTAGACCAGCCCCGACGTTACCTTTGGGATTTTTCGGTAGCAGGTTGCCGAACATGTACGAGGCGCGACGGCTCATCGCTGTGCCAGCAAATACGTTCTCGCTCACGGCTTCTTCCATAAAGCCTTCAGGCGCAATGAGTGGAACCTTGCCTGACTTAACATCGGCCTCATCGACGATTGCACGCAGCCCCGCGAAGTGATCGAGGTGTGAGTGAGTGATGAGCACCGCCGAAACAGGCAGTCTCTCGACTTTATCGTTGATCAGGTCCAGTGCCGCCTTGGCTGTTTCGTCTGAGGTCAGCGGATCAATCACAATCCAGCCGGTTTTACCGCGCACGAACGTCATATTCGCCAAGTCGATGTTGCGCACCTGATAAATGCCATCCACCACTTTGAACAGGCCGCGAATTGCCAACAGCTGCGATTGACGCCATAGGCTCGGGTTTACGGTTGCCGGTGCCTCGCCTTCTTTATTAAGGAAGTCATACTGTGTCAGGTCGATAACAGTCTTGCCGTCCTTGCCTTTAATTACCGGGCTAGGCAGGTCAGCAATGAAGCCGCGCCTGGCGTCTTCGAAATCTTGCTTATTGGTGAAGGGGAGGTAGTTCGCGATTGCCTCGTTGGCTTTCTTGGTTGTGTCGGTTGCTTCATTAGGCGCAGCAAATGCACTGCTGGTAATAACCACAGTGGAAAGTACTGCAAGGGATAATCGTTTTGTTACAAGTCCTAGCATGCTTACAACTCCTTGATATTCATACTCCCACCAGTCAGTGGGAGTCCGTCTGCTTGCGAAAATACAGCCATGGAACCGCACTTAGGTTGCATGAGCCTTTGAGCGCGATTCGAAATAGAGGATTACCGCAGGTGAATAACGCGCGTAATCGAGTCACTTTTTGTTTAGTCTTGGGGAACTCTATTGGAAAAAAATAGATTCAACTGTCCCAAAAGTGACAATTGATAAATAAGGTAATAAATGGACTTTTTTGATGCCGCGCAGACACTGCGAAGCCATGGTTGGCTGTCACAAACACCCGTTGAGTTTCAGGATGCGTTGTTAAGTCGTGCGACTCTCCAGCATTACCATGCGGGTGAGGTTATCTTGCGTTGTGCAATGCCCGGCAATGCCATAATTGGGCTGGCCAGTGGTTGCCTCGCCTGCCAATTGCCGCCGCGAGTAGACACTTCAAGCTTGCTTCATTTATTTGCGCCGGGCGCATGGACTGGTGAGTTAGCATTCCTCAGTGGAGGCATTCGTCGAGTTGACACCATTGCTTACACCGATAGTTATTGCCTGCGTTTGACTAAAGCCTGCATGGACAAAATCCTCGAGCAAGAACCCGGTTACTGGCAGTGGTGTAACCTGCTTACGGCGATCACCTCTGATGTCGCATTGATGACTCTCGATGCACTGACCACTTCTGATGCCACCACGCGAATCGCTAAGACATTGCAGCGGCTGGCAACCATTAGCGATAAAACCCGTCTGCCGAAAACCTCACAGTCTGATATTGGCTCGATGGCAGGCTTGTCGCGTAAAAGCGCGCACGAGGCGTTAAAGCGGCTGGAGCAAATGGGCATTGTGCGCTGCGGTTATGGAACTGTTGAGGTGCTCAGCCTCGATGCACTTGAGTGCATTTCGCAGGGAATTAAACCACCGGTTTGAGCAGGGACTCAGCGCATATCAATGGTCATCAGGACGAAGGGGATTCGATGCGGGGCAGACCGCAGTGGGTCTGCCCTTATTGAACTGATCAGTGACCTGGCTGCCAGGGTTTACCCAATGACACTGGCGCGAACAAGCGGGTTTTGATCGGGTCGCGTGACAACAACACCAAGACCACAATCGTTGCGACATACGGCAGCATGGCTAGCAGGTTCGAGGGGATCGACAAGCCGATACCCTGGGCAACCAAGTGAATGATGCTGGCCAAACCAAATAGGTAAGCGCCGAGCAACACACGCATTACTCGCCAACTGGCAAAAACCACTAACGCCAAGGCAATCCAGCCGCGTCCAGCTGTCATGTTTTCCGCCCACATTGGCGTATAAGCCAGCGACAGGTATGCCCCGGCCAAGCCGGCCATGGCGCCGCCGAACAGCACCGCCAGGGTGCGTACGCGCAGCACCGGTAAACCCATGGCGCTGGCGGCATCCGGGTTCTCGCCTACAGCTTGGACAATAAGACCAATGCGGGTTTTCAATATCACCCATGCGACCAGCGCAAACAGCGCGAATGACAGATAAATCAGTAAATCCTGAGCGAACAGCATGCGCCCGATCAGTGGAATATCACTTAAAAAAGGAATAATCACCGGTTCAAAACCGGTCAATGGTTTACCCACCCAGGCTGCACCAACAAAGGTCGATAAACCGACGCCGAAGATGGTCAGCGCCAAGCTGGTGGCTACTTGATTGGCGTTAAAGCCCAAAGCCACAGCCGCGAACAGCAATGACAAAAGCATGCCCGCCGCCATCGCCAGTATTACTCCAAGCCACAGGTTGCCGGTGCTGAACGCGATGATAAAACCAATTACCGCGCCAAATAGCATCATGCCTTCTTGGCCCAGGTTGAGTACGCCACTTTTCTCGCAGACCATTTCACCCAATGCGACCAGCAGCAGCGGAGTGCCGGTGCGCACCATGGCGAATAAAATGTTGCTCAGTAAGTCGATATCCATGCAGCTTCCTCACATTCTACTAACGCATCCGGCCGGGCCAGATGCCGCTGTTCTTAGGCCAAGGCGTTTTGCGTGTCTGTGCGTTTCGCCCATTGCCACTTAAAACGTGGGCGATACAAAATCAGCACATCGCAGGCGAGTAGAAAGAACAGCATCATTCCCTGGAACAACTGAGTAATTGCCTGCGGTAGGTTCATCGCCATCTGCGCGGTCTCGCCACCCAGATACAGCAGCGCCATAAGCAGGCTGGCGAAGAGGATGCCTAGCGGGTTCAAGCGCCCCAGGAATGCCACGGTGATTGCGGCGTAGCCGTAACCGGGAGACACCTGCGGCACCAGTTGGCCGATGGGTCCGGCGACTTCGCCAACCCCGGCAAGACCTGCCAATGCGCCGCTGACCAACAAGGCGAACCAGACCAGACGTTTCTCCCGAAAGCCGACAAAACCTGCGGCGCGGCGATCAAGACCGAGCACTTTGATCTGAAAACCAAGAAAGCTTTTCTGCAGTAAAACCCAGATGGCAACCAGTGCCAGCAGGGCAAAGTACAAGCCTGCATGGACACGGCCATCTTCACTGAGCAATGCCAATCGACTGAAGTCACCAAACATCGCCGACTCGGGAAAGTTATAGCCTTGCGGGTCTTTCAATGGCCCGTGAACGAAGTACAGCAGCAGGTTGAGGGCGATGTAGTTGAGCATGATGCTGGTAAGGATTTCATTGGCATTGAACTGCGTGCGCAGCCACGCCGTAAGCCCAGCCCAAGCAGCACCTGCAGCAATCCCCGCGCTGATAACTAATGCCAGTGCCCAATGGCTTTCCCAATCAATGATATGCACCGCCACGGCACTGCCAGCCAAGGCGCCGAGTAACAACTGGCCTTCGGCACCGATGTTCCAGATACGGGCGTGGTATGCCACTGCCAACCCAAGCGCACAGAGTAAAATTGGCAGTGCCTTGACCAACAGTTCAGACACGCCATACCAGTCGCTCAATGGCGAAATCAGCAATGTATGCAAGGTCAGTAATGGGTCGAGGCCCAGCAATAAAAACAGCAGCGAGCCGCAGATCAATGTCAGTGCAGCAGCCAACACCGGTGACAACCAGAGCATGGCGCGCGATTGCTGGCCGCGAGGTTCAAGCGATAACAACATAAAAACTCCGTCAGCTCAGAACAGCTTCAGTGTTGAATTGGCCCGCCATCCAGCGGCCGACCTCCACCGGATTGGTTTCAGGGGTATTGGCCAGTGCCGATAACTTGCCGCTGCTGAGCGCACCAATTCGGTCGCAAATCTGGAACAGCTCATCAAGGTCTTCGGATATCACTAGAATCGCCGTGCCTGCATCACGTAACGCAATCAAGGCGCGATGAATCGCTGTGGCGGCACCGATATCAACGCCCCAGGTCGGGTGGGCAGCGATCAGCAACTTGGGGTTTTGCATGATTTCGCGACCGAGAATGAATTTCTGCAGATTGCCGCCTGACAAGCTGCGTGCAGCCGTTTGTGCATTCGGTGTTTTTACCGCAAACCGGCGGATGATCTCTTCGGCGAACGCCACCACCGCATTGCGTTTGATCAAACCCTTGCTGACCAAGCCTTGTTGGAAGGCGGTGAGCAAAGCGTTATCGCTCAAACTCATGTCTGGGACTGCGCCATGCCCGAGGCGCTCAGCGGGTACAAACGCCAAGCCCAGTTGACGTCGTGCATCCGGTTGCAAGTGAGCAACCGGCTGACCGGCAAAATTGATACGCATGGCGTCGCGCTTGTGCAGTGCCTGTTCGCCACTGAGTAGCGCCAGGATTTCATCCTGCCCATTGCCGGCAACACCGGCTATACCCACGATCTCGCCACTGCGCACCTCGAGTTGTAGGTCGCGCAGCGAGGTGCCGAATGGGTCGGGGTTGTGCCAGGACAGTTGCTCGACTTGCAGGAAATGTTCGCCGCCGCTGACTTTCGGGTGACGTGTTTCAAGCCCTTCGGTTTCGCCAACCATCAACTTGGCCAGCTCTAAATCTGTGCACTGAGCAGGGATGCAGTGCCCGGAGACTTTGCCGCCGCGCAAGACTGTCGCGCTCTGGCAGAGTGCGCGAACCTCTCCGAGCTTGTGACTGATAAACAGAATGCTGCAGCCTTCAGCTGCGAGTCTGCGCAGGGTGGTGAATAACTCGTCAGCTTCCTGCGGAGTGAGCACCGAGGTGGGTTCATCGAGAATCAGCAGTTTTATGTCTTGCATCAGGCAACGCACGATCTCGACGCGCTGGCGCTCACCAATCGACAAGCTGTGCACCAGTCTTTCCGGTTCGAGTGGCATGCCATAACGTTTTGATACTTCGCGGATCTTCGGTTCCAGCTGTTTCGGTGTGCCAGCTTGGCGGCCCATTGCTAAGGCAATGTTCTCGGCAACGCTGAGCGTCTCGAACAGCGAGAAGTGCTGAAACACCATGCCGATCCCGAGGTTGCGGGCCATGGAAGGGTCACGCATGGTCAGCGCTTCACCGTGCCAGCGTAGTTCACCTTCATCAGGCTGGATGACACCGTAGATGATTTTCATCAAGGTGCTTTTGCCGGCGCCGTTCTCGCCAAGCAATGCATGGATTTCACCGGCCTGGATGTTCAGATCAATCTGATCATTGGCCACGCAGCCGGGATAGCGCTTGGTAATGCCGCGCATCTGTAAACGTGCGAGTGAAGTTGGGCTAGACATGGGCAGTGACTCAAATAAACGACTGCCGCTACTAAAGCAAAAACTTAGCCAGTCACAGTAAAAACTTGGCCGGTAGGTCAGAAAAGCCTATCTCAACGATGCCATTGACTGGGCGCTGTGATGCCGGGGACTTTATTGCACCAGTTTGGGGTGCCATTGTGCAGCTAGGGAGCAATATCAGTGCGCTGTAGTGTTACGACCCGACTCGCATCGATAGGTATAAACCGAGCATGAGGTTCAGGGGGCAATCAGTGCTTCACGGCCACGGGTGAGGTCGGCAACGAGTTGGGTGAAATCTTCGAAGTGCTCGGGGTTGATCGCCAATTCCAAATCGACTCCTTGTGCGGTGAATGCTTCCTTCTCGATCAGCACATCAAATTCACTCAGCCGGGCTTTGAGACGTGGCAACTCAGCAAACTGCACGTGACAATCGCAATGTACGCGCGCGACCAGTTGCAAGCGTTCGCCCGCCTGCAAGCACTTGTTGGCACCGCCGCCATAAGCGCGAGATAAACCGCCGGTGCCCAGTTGGATGCCGCCGTACCAGCGGATAACCAGAACGACCACTTGATCGAACTCTTGACCCTCAATCGCCGCCAGAATCGGCCGGCCAGCTGTGCCGCCCGGTTCACCATCGTCATTGAACCGGTATTGCTGGCCTACCTTCCACGCCCAGCAATTATGCGTGGCGTTGCTGTCACTGAATTGATCAATGAATGCCTGGGCAGCGGCGGGGCTGTCCGCATGCCCAGCCAAGGTGAGGAAGCGGCTTTTGCGAATTTCCTCTTGGTGCTGGCACGGGCTGGTAAGGGTGTAAGCCATCAGACTGTTGGCGGCGTTAGCCCGCAACCTTTAAGAATGATGTGGATCAGGTTGTTTGTCGCTTCTTCGAAGTCTTGCTTGGTCAGGCGCGAGCGGCCGCTGACTCGACAAATCTGTGCGGCGAAGTCTGCATAATGCTGAGTGCTGCTCCACAGCAGGAAAATCAAGTGAGTGGAGTCGACCCGGTCAATCTTGCCGGCGGCGATCCATGCATCAAATACTGCCGCACGGCCGCGGAACCAGGCGAGGTAGTCTTCATTGAAGTATTCAGTGAGGCACTCACCGCCACTGATGACTTCAATTGCAAAAATCCGCGAGGCTTTAGGCTGGCGCCGTGAGAACTCCATCTTCGCCCGAATGTAGCGGCTCAACGACTCTGCTGGGTCATCTTCAGCGGTCAGGTTGTTAAAGGTGCTGTCCCAGAGTTCGATAATGTTGCTCAGAACCGCAAGGTAAAGCCCGAGCTTATTGGTGAAGTAGTAGTGCAGATTGGCTTTGGGCAGTCCCACATTTTGCGCAATGGTGTTCATGCTGGTGCCTTTGAAACCATGGCGCGCAAACTCTTCTTCCGCAGCACGCAGAATGGCTTCTTCATTTTTCTGACGGATGCGCCCTGCAGGTTTACCGCTGTTGTTGGCGCTATGCGCTGGCACTTCAAGAGTCATGGGGGCGGTTCCGAATTATTCTGTGAACTGAGCTAATGAACAGATACCCGAGTGGCGCTTGGGTGACAAGCTCGGTAAGAAAAAAATACACTTGGCGAGTCAGCCGCACAGCTCTGGTGCGCCCTTGGTAGAGCGTGCGCAGCCTTGATGTTGTTGGTTGCGCTACGAGACATTACTTTTGTGTCCAACTCTGCGCCATTTTATTACTTTAGCTGCAGCCATGCACAGAGCACTTTCCTCGACGAAACTGCAAGCGCAATGCGTTGCAGTTTGATCTTCAAGTGTCGGTTTCGGTCTTGGGTTGTTGCTTTTGTTGTTTGGGTTGCCCACCCAGATACCAGCCAAGCAGCCCCCAAACCGCAGCGCAGACTGCTCCGGCCAGCGCTGCGACCAATACGCCGTTAGCCAGGTTGTCGATCAGCGCCTTGGCCCAGGCGCTGGCGGCGTCACCGGCGCGGTAAACCACCGTGTCGATAAAGTTCTTAGCCTTGTATTTGGTCTGCGCATCGAGCGGTGCAAAGAGCATTTCCCGGCCCGGACGCACGAAGGCGTATTCACCTACGCGGCGTACAATCATCAAGGCGGCGAGCACGGCGAAGGTCGGTGCCAGCGCCAGGCCGATAAACCCCAGGCAGACTAAAAACGGCACGCCTGCGAGCAGGGCGCGAATATCAAAACGCTGAGCGATGCGCCCGGTGATAAACAGCTGCGCGAGCAAAGATAGCGCTTGCACGGTAAAGTCGATCAGGCCAAATACACGGACTTGCTCGTTACGGTCGGTAAAGGTTTCGGCGACCAAGCGGGCCTGCTCGAAGTAGAGGAAGGTACTGGCGGTGGCAAGCAAAATCACAAATGCGCTGATACCCAATAAATAGGGGGAACGCACCACCTGAGTGAAGCCACTAAAGGGGTTACCCAGGACCGGTTTTCGCGGGTTTTCATTACGTTCGGCGCCCGGTCTGCCTGCACCGCTTACCGCGCGCCAACGCATCAGATAGCCCTTGCTCAGGAGTGCCAGTGCAAGCAGTAGCGCCGCACAAACCATTAAACCGCTTTCATCGAGCACATTAATCAATAGCGCGCCAAAGGCTGGGCCGATCAAGCCGCCGCAACTGGCGCCTGCCGCAATAAAGGCAAACAGGCGCTTGGCTTGCTGGCTGTCAAAGACATCGCTCATCAGGCTCCAGGCCACGGAAACCACGAACAAGTTGTAGACCGACAGCCACACATAAAAAGTGCGGGCCAGCCACACGTCGCGCTCGACCCAGCTAAATAGCGCTGCGAAGCCCAATAGATTCAGGATGAAAAAACCGTAGACCCAATCGATGTAGCGTTCGCGTGGTACATGCGAGTTGAGCCAGGCGAACAACGGCACGGCAATCAACATCAGGACAAACGTCGCGCTAAATAGCCATTGCAGATTTTCCACACCGCCAACGATGCCCATCGCTTCGCGAATCGGGCGGAGCATGAAGTAGCCGCTGAATAGACACAGAAACAAGGCAAAGCCGCTCAGCGCTGCCAGCAGCTCATGGGGTTTTGCATTAATGGCACTGGCTAGCTGTTGAACCCTCAGCATAAGCGCGGCAAGGGTTCAAAACGGGTGTGCGGCGTGGCCATCAGCTAAATGCCTGAATAATCCGCTCGCGTAACGTCTCATCAGGCAATCGGCCCATGCCTGCCTTGATGTTGTCGGTGACGTAGCGCGGCGTTGAGGTGGCCGGCAGCACTGCGGTCACCGCTGGGTTCGCGAGGATGAACTTGAGCAGCAGCTGCGCCCATGAAGTTGCATCGGTATCAATCGCCCAACCCGGTAACGACTGGCCTTTCATCTTGCTGAGTAGTTGACCGCGCATAAACGGTCGATTGACCAGCACGGCAATGCCGTTATCGGCACAGTACGGCAGCAGGTATTTCTCGGCATTGCGTTCGCCGATCGAGTAATTGAGTTGAACAAAGTCAGGTTTGTGTTTCTTCAGCGCCGCGAGCAAGTCGTCGTGCGCGGACTCCAGATAGTGGGTTATGCCTGTGTAGCGAATCTTGTCTTGCTCTTTTAGTTCGCCCATCAACTGCATCTGAGTCTGGGTGTCTTGCAGGTTGTGTACCTGCAGCAGAGCTACCTTGTCGGTCTGTAGTTTCTCCAGGCTGGAGTTGAATTGGGCAAGACCATTGTCGCGGCTGGTTGCTGATAGTTTGGTCGCCAGGAATGCCTTGCGCTGGGTATCGATACGTTTGAGTAACAAGCCGGTGACGGCCTCGGCGGTGCCGTAGCTTGGGGCGGTATCGATAAGCGTTGCGCCACCGTTGATAAAGTTGCGCATGACCAAATCAAGCGGGTTAATCCCTGCTTCATTTGGGGTTACGTTAAAGGTGCGCGAGGTGCCCATGCCAATAACCGGGAGCATTTCTCCACTGGCCGGTATTTTGCGCCGCAGTAATTGACTGGGCTCGCTGGCGAAGGCGAAGTTCGGTAGCAAAGGCGCTGCGGCGGCTAAACCAAGCAAGGCAGCGCTGCGCTGGATAAAGTGGCGACGGCTGGACATGGGGTCCTCCTGGTGAATGGTGCGCAGCAGGCGCATCGTAGAATCATAGTCTGATGACTACCCGCCATAGAACGCAGGACTGAACGAGTTGTTACTGGCTGTGTCGATTTATGCGATTGCAACCCTTTCAGTGTTTACCGTTTGCGCTTCCAGCGGCGTCACCGCTTGAAGGTGGTTGCTTTCAAACCACCGCGGCCGGGCAGGTATTCTCCAGTCACAATCAAATCTGCTGGGTGTTGGCTGAACCTCTGAAGCAGGTTCAGCTGACGGCTTCCAGCGCTTCGAGAAAGCTTTCAAGCACCAAGTGCGGACGACGACCTTTACGGGTCACTGCCGCTAAATTCAAATCATAGAAACGTGAGTCAGCTTTTAACGCGCGCAGGCGTCCTTGTTGCACCCATGCGCTGGCGTAGTGGTCGGGTAAGTAGCCGATGTAGCGCCCAGTCAGAATCAGGAACGCCATGCCTTCGCGGTCGGAGGCACTGGCGGTGCAGTTGAGCACTTGATAGTGCGTCTGTATTTCTGATGGCAAGCGAAAGGTTGGGGCGATAGCGTCTTGAGTGTTCAAGCGCTCATCGTCGAGTAGTTGATCGTCGGCATAAAACAGCGGGTGGCCGACTGCGCAATAGAGCAATGAGCGCTCATCGTACAGGGGCTGGTAGTCGAGTCCCGAAAGGGCGCCAGATTGCGGTACCACACCAATATGCAAGCGCCCGTCGAGCACGCCTTGTTCCACTTCGCTGGGTGGCGTCATGCGGATATTGACCCGCACATCCGGGCCGCGCTCCTTGAGTCGCGAAAGGGCGTTGGTGATGCGCATGTGCTGCACGGTGACCAGGTTGTCGGTCAAGCCGATATTCAGTTCGCCACGCAGGTTCTGGTGCAGGCCGTTGACCTCTGTACGGAAGCTTTCCAGCGCGGCGAGTAATTGCTGAGTTGACTGAAACACCTCACGGCCTTCTTCAGTCAGGGCAAAACCGGCGCGCCCCCGCTGGCAGAGGCGCAGGCCCAAACGCTGTTCGAGGTCGCTCATTTGCTGGCTGATTGCTGAGCGGCCTATGCCCAGCACGCTTTCGGCAGCCGAAAAACCGCCGGATTCAACGACGCTACGAAACAGTTTTAACAGGCGAATATCAAAATCGCTGACTTGGGCGAGCGGATCAGGGCGGCGAGTGCTCATTAGTTTAGTGGCCGGTTATCTAAAGATATGAAGAGTTGAGTTTTACCAACTTTATGCCCGTGGCACCTTTGATGGCAAGCGTACTTCACGTCCGAACATTGTCTTCTAGCGAGGCCGTCCCATGAACATGCCCCAGACCGCTACTCTTCCGTTGACCAGCCAGCTCAAGCTGGATGCTCACTGGATGCCGTTTTCCGCCAACCGTAACTTCCATCGCGACCCACGTTTTATTGTGTCTGCCGAAGGCAGCTGGCTGACGGATGACAAGGGGCGCAAAATCTACGACAGCCTTTCAGGGTTGTGGACATGCGGTGCCGGTCACTCGCGCAAAGAAATTCAGGAAGCGGTTGCCAAGCAGCTGGGCACACTCGATTACTCGCCAGGTTTCCAGTACGGCCACCCGTTGTCATTCCAGCTGGCCGAGCAAATTGCCGATTTGTTGCCTGCTGGTCTCGATCATGTGTTTTTCACCAGCTCTGGTTCCGAGTGTGCTGATACTTCAGTGAAAATGGCCAAAGCCTACTGGCGTTTGAAAGGTCAGCCAGCCAAGACCAAGTTCATCGGTCGTGCCCGTGGTTATCACGGGGTAAACATTGCCGGTACCAGCCTCGGTGGTATCAACGGCAACCGTAAAATGTACGGTCAGTTCATGGATGTCGATCACCTGCCGCACACCCTGCAACCGGGCATGGCCTTCACCAAGGGCATGGCGCAAACGGGTGGCGTTGAGCTGGCCAATGAACTGCTCAAGTTGATCGAACTGCATGATGCGTCGAACATCGCCGCGGTCATCGTTGAGCCAATGTCGGGTTCAGCTGGCGTGCTGGTACCACCAGTGGGTTATCTGCAGCGTCTGCGTGAGATCTGCACTCAGCACAACATCCTGCTGATTTTCGACGAGGTGATCACCGCCTTCGGTCGCATGGGTAAATGGTCGGGTGCTGAGTACTTCGGCGTGACACCAGACATCATGAACACGGCCAAGCAGATCACCAATGGTGCGGTACCGCTGGGCGCAGTGATTGCATCTAACGAAATCTATCAAACCTTTATGAACCAGCCATCGCCCGAGCATATGGTTGAGTTCAGTCATGGTTATACCTACTCGGCGCACCCGGTTGCCTGTGCGGCGGGCCTGGCTTCGCTTGAGTTACTCAAGCGTGAAAACCTGGTGCAGCAATCGGCAGAAATCGAACCGCACTTTGCCAATGCGCTGCATGGCTTGAAAGGCGCTAAGCACGTTGTGGATATCCGCAACTGCGGTCTGGCTGGAGCCATCCAGTTGGCACCACGTGATGGTGATGCTGTTATTCGTCCGTTCGAAGCAGGCATGGCTCTATGGAAAGCTGGGTTCTATGTGCGCTTCGGTGGCGATACCCTGCAGTTTGGCCCAACCTTCAATGCCATGCGTGAAGACCTCGACCGGGTATTTGATGCCGTCGGCCAAGCGCTACAAGGTGTCGATTAATGCCTAAGCGTATGCAGGCGGTGCCAACCGTTCAGGTTGATAACAGCGATGTTATCGTGACTGAGTGGCGGTTTGCGCCGGGCAGCGAAACCGGTGCCCATCGTCATGCGTACGATTATGTGGTGGTGCCAATGACTGCGGGCACACTGCTGCTGGAAACGCCTGAGGGCGATAAGCATGCAACCTTGGTGGCTGGCCAAGCCTACTTTCGCAAAGCGGGCGTTGAGCACAATGTGGTCAACGCCAGCGAGCACGAAGTGGTGTTTGTCGAGACTGAGATTAAAGCAGCGCAGTAGATTTTTTGGGGTCGCTACGGGCGATCCCTCACGTCACTTACCTTAGCGGGTTGGATTTAGCCGACCCCCTTAACGCCGACCCCCTTAACATAGTTGCTAACGGAGAATTCCATGAGCGTAGTTAATCACTTAATCCATGGCGAGGCAGTTGCTGGCACTGGCCGCACCGCTGATGTGTTCAATCCGTCTACAGGCGAGGTTATTCATCAGGTTGCATTGGCTGATCGCGCGACTATTCAGCAAGCAATCGACTCAGCCAAATCTGCTTTCCCGGCTTGGCGTAACACGCCGCCCGCCAAGCGTGCGCAGATCATGTTCCGCTTCAAGCAACTACTTGAGCAGCATGAAGACGCCATCTCGAAGATGATCAGTGAAGAACACGGCAAGACCCTTGAAGATGCCGCCGGTGAATTGAAGCGCGGTATCGAGAACGTTGAGTACGCATGCGGCGCGCCAGAAATCCTCAAAGGCGAATACAACCGCAACGTGGGTCCGAATATCGATGCCTGGAGCGACTTCCAACCCATCGGCGTAGTGGCCGGTATCACCCCGTTTAACTTCCCGGCGATGGTGCCGTTGTGGATGTATCCGCTGGCGATCGTTTGCGGCAACTGCTTTATCCTCAAGCCATCCGAGCGCGATCCAAGCTCGACGCTGTATATCGCTCAGTTGCTGCAAGAAGCCGGTTTGCCAAAAGGTGTGATGAATGTTGTGCACGGCGACAAGGAAGCGGTTGATGCGCTGATCGAAGCGCCAGAAGTCAAAGCCTTGAGCTTTGTAGGTTCGACGCCGATTGCTGAATATATCTACGCCGAAGGCACCAAGCGCGGCAAGCGCGTTCAGGCACTGGGCGGCGCGAAAAACCATGCGGTGCTGATGCCGGATGCCGACCTTGATAACGCTGTTAGCGCATTGATGGGCGCTGCTTACGGTTCGTGCGGTGAGCGTTGCATGGCTATTTCGGTTGCCGTTTGCGTAGGCGATCAAATTGCTGATGCGATGATTAAAAAGCTGGTGCCGCAGATCAAGGCATTGAAAATCGGTGCTGGCACTTCAGCGGGTCTGGACATGGGCCCACTGGTGACTGGCGTTCACCGTGACAAGGTCAAGGGCTATGTCGATGCGGGTGTTGCAGCCGGTGCGGAATTGGTTGTCGACGGTCGTGGTTATAGCGTTGCAGGCAACGAGAACGGTTTCTTCCTCGGTGGCTGTCTGTTCGACCGTGTAACACCTGAGATGAGCATTTATAAGGAAGAAATCTTCGGTCCAGTGCTCTGTGTGGTTCGCGTCAACAGCCTCGAAGAAGCCATGCAACTGATCAATGATCACGAGTACGGCAACGGTACTTGTATCTTCACCCGTGACGGTGAGTCTGCACGCTTGTTCTGTGACGAAATCGAAGTCGGCATGGTTGGCGTCAACGTGCCGCTGCCAGTGCCGGTCGCTTATCACAGCTTCGGCGGTTGGAAGCGCTCGCTGTTTGGCGACCTGCACGCCTACGGTCCAGACGGTGTGCGGTTCTACACTCGTCGCAAAGCAATCACCCAGCGCTGGCCACAACGTGCTAGCCATGAAGCCGCTTCCTTTGCGTTCCCAAGCAACGGTTAAGAAACGCGTGTTTCAGGGCTGCCTGAGCAGCCACTGAACCGTTAGCAAATAAAAAGACCCGTCATCTGGCGGGTCTTTTTTATCTGTGGTTTTTGAACGCTGGTGGACAAGCTTCGCGTTGTCACACCCTACTCGATCGGGTGGGCAGCGCGTTGTCGTACCCTGCCGGGAGATTACACATGTTAGCTGCCAGCTGTACGCCAAGGGCTCGCATTGAGTGATGCACGCGCAGTGATTTGCAGAGTTGGATACAATCGGCAAATTATAAGACTACAGCGTGGCGCACAGCTGCTCTGTCTCTGAGGTTTGTATGTCGTCCCTTGAACTAGTAGCCGCCGCTCTCGGCGTAATTGCCGTGTGGCTGACGGTTAAACAGAACATCTGGTGCTGGCCGGTTGGGCTGGTGATGGTGTTGATGTACAGCTGGATCTTCTTCGAAGTAAAGCTCTATTCCGACATGCTACTGCAGGTTGTTTACGCCGCACTGCAACTCTACGGCTGGTGGCAATGGACTCATGGCGGCGGCGATCATAACGGTCGTCAGATCAGTCGTTTGAGCGCAAAAGCCTTGGCCAGCAGCCTCTTACTGGGTGCGCTGGGTAGTGTCTCTCTGGGTTATGTGATGGCGACTCATACCGATGCGGCCTCGCCCTGGCTGGATGCAGCACTGACCGCGTTCAGCTTGGTTGCACAAGTCTGGATGGCGCAGAAACGTCTGGAGTGCTGGGCGTTGTGGATCATTGTTGACGTTATCTTTGTCGGCCTGTTCATCAGCAAGGAGCTGTACCTGACGGCTGGGTTGTATGCGCTGTTCACATTGTTGGCTGTACAAGGCTGGCGCAGCTGGCGGCGAACGCCTGAGTTTGCATACGCATGAAGGTGTTGGTGCTAACCGGGCCAGAGTCGACCGGTAAAAGCTGGCTGGCAGCGACTCTGCAGGCGCAGTTTGGCGGCATCGTGGTTGGCGAGTATGTGCGCTATTTCATTGATCAACAGCAGCGCGACACATGTTATGCAGACATCTCAACCATCGCTCTGGGGCAGCTTGATTGGGAAGATAAGGCCCGCGCCGAGCGGCCTGAACTGTTGATTCTCGACACTCATCTGCTGAGCAATTTGTTGTGGAGCCGTGAGCTATTTGGCGATTGCCCGGCGTGGATAGAAGATGCGCTGTTAGCGCGCCGCTATGATTTGAACCTACTGCTCGACCCACAAGGTGTGCCTTGGGTTGACGATGGTCAGCGCTGCCAGCCGCAATTGGCTGAGCGTGTGCAGTTCTTTGAACAATGTCGCGACTGGTTAGTGCGCCACCAACAGCGATATATCACCCTGCAAGGTAACTGGTCGGAGCGCCAACAACACGCATTGAGCAGTGTGCAGCAATGGTTAGCGCAGAGCTAAGAGGCTGCGTCTGTGGGACATGGTTTCAGGTTAGTGTTGCCATTTTTGAAAGATAGCGTGCAGTTCGCCGTTATCTTTCAAGCGTTGCAGTGCGCTCGCGAATCTTTGTGAATTTTGTTCGTCGCCTTTATTGAAGGCAACGTAGCGCGGCATTTCGACCAGTGCGCGCGGTAAAATTCGAACCTTGGACTCTGAGTTTTGCTCATGCACGAAATACATCAGCTGAGTTTTGTCTCCGACGATGATGTCGATTCTGCCTGCCAATAGCATCGATACCAATTGTCTGGGGTTTTTGGCGCTGGTGTCCCGCGAAAGCTCTGCATGGTCAAAGTTTGTGGCATAGGCATAGCCTCGAACTTGACCCACCACATAGGGCATTAAGTCATTGAGGCTTTGCCAATCAGTGATGGCGGTTTTATGGGTCGTCATAAATACCGTAGAGCCGCTACGTAACGGGCCTACAAGAAGGTTTTTATCCTTGCGCTCTGCTGTACCAGCAAAAGCAAATGCCAGATTGGCGTCATGCTGCTCAAGCATTTGCTTAACGCGTTGCCAAGGGTACAGACGTATTCTGAAATCCAGCTTTGCTTCGTTCAGAACTGCGCTTACCAGGTCAACATCCAGGCCTATTGGTGTTTCGCTATGAGCTTGAGTAAAGCTGTAGGGCGCAAATTGTTCATCGGCAACCGCCAGCAATGGGGCCGCATATGCTGACACGCTGAGGCACAGCAACAGACCAATAAACAGGTAGCGCATAGTGAGCTCCAACTGGCCTTAAGTAGGATTAAGCCAATTTGCAATACGTACAGAGGCTAGCTAATGCTGGCGAATATGTGCAGTTTGCGCTGGAGAAGACCGGATCTAATTCAAGAATTGTGAACAGAGCGGCTGCTGGGAGCCATACCTGTGCGGGCTGAAGAGTTCGAGCCCGCTTCGGTGGTGGGTCAAACTTTTCTGACAAACTCAGACTTGAGTTTCATTGCGCCGATGCCGTCAATTTTGCAGTCAATATCGTGATCGCCGTCGCACAAGCGAATCCCTTTGACCTTGGTGCCGACTTTGACTACCAGCGATGAGCCTTTGACCTTAAGATCTTTGATCACGGTGATGGTGTCGCCGTCTTGCAAAACGTTGCCGACAGAGTCTTTGATCACATTATTATCTTCAGGCGTGTCTTCAGCTGTTGCTGACCACTCGTGGGCACATTCAGGGCACATCAGCATGGTGCCGTCTTCGTAGGTGTATTCAGAGTTGCATTTGGGGCATGGTGGCAGAGTGCTCACGAAGCGACCTCGGGTTCAGTCTGTTAAATGGCCGTATATTGTATAGGGTTTTGTCGGGGTTGCGGTTATCAACGCAGATATGGATTGTTCTGAGTTGGACCAGGCTGGGAAATCCCTTTCATGCGAGGCTCATAACCGCTTGGCATGATGACAGCGGCCGCTATGTGTGGACTAACCGCTTGGGCCGGGCCTTTGGGAGCTCTGCGATGATTGGCCTAAAATATCTGGCGCAGAACTTTTTCGTGGGCTCTTAGTCTTTTGGTTAGGTTTGGATGGTTGAGGTTGGGCTACTCTATAAGCGTCATGAGTTTTTTTATTCGTGATAAATATCAGTATCAACGCGGAAAGCTACGTACAAAACTACGCAGAAAGCTTTTGTAAATAGACTTCAACGGACTGTTTTAATTACTCAAACTAGACGGTTTAAATAGCAAAATAGTGCTTAAGGAATATAGTTGCATTACACACGTTGAAGCTTGAAGTTTTGCTGAGTAATACGGGTAGTAATTCTGACGTTCAGCTAAAGAATTTCTAGCCGATGGTAGCAAGCGACGGACGGCAAGAAGAAAGAGGCGGAAATACGGAAGTTTCCGTGCTGTGAGTGAGCAATTGATTCGCGCTTCCAGCTTTTCCAGGCCGCTCGATTGGAACTGCTGAAGTGCATTCACTCAGGGGCTGCGAGCAGCGCTACTAACGTAACAAAGGATTGTCACAGCAATGGCTATTACGATTATGTTTGCCACCGTAATTCTTAGCATCGCACTTCTCTGCGGGGCTAAAAATAAAGCGTGTTCTCACTTGTTTGGTTGCCTCATCCCAGTCGATTCTTCTGTATGAGCTGGTTTGACAACGGTTGCATGCGATTAAGTACTCGCTGCTAGTACAGATGTCGTATCCATGCTGGCGCTGCCAGCTGCTATTGGATTGCAGGAGAACACGCGTATGTCATCTTTCTTATCTGGCATAGAGCGAGACCCGCTCGATACTGACTTTATAAGGATGACCTTCCGCTCTTTTGTGCAGAGGGGCATTCTCATCATAATGGTGGTGAATCCACTGCACGCAATATTGCTATGGCTTAACCAAAGCCATTGGTGGCAGTTCAGCCTTTTGGCAATGATTGTTCAGTTGCCACTCTATCCGTTGTGCGCGCGGCAACGTTCATTCGCAGTATTTCTACCCAGTGTGCTCGTGCTGTTTGCAACGGTTACGGCCTATCTCATACTGTTTTCTGAGCACTTCGGCTCACTTGCAGGCTTTCATTATCTGGCTATGGCGCTGATTCCGCTGGTGATATTCGCCGGGCGCATCGGGCTTAAGCTCAAGGTATTGATCTGTCTGATGATGGCCGTTGGCATGTTTGTATACGAGCTCGAAATACGTGGCAGTGCGAATAGTCCTCTGAGCGCGGAGGCGCTGAAACAGCTGCGTGTTTTGAACTTGCTGATTTGCTTCGTGACGATATCTTTATTGACCTTTACCCACTTTGTCACTGTCTCGCAGATCCAGTCCGAGCTGCAGCGATTGGCGGCTTATGACCCTCTGACACAGTTGGTTAATCGTCGCAGAATGGAACAACTGGCGGAGCAGGCAATTTTACTAAGCTGGCGTCAGAAGTACCCGCTGTCAGTGATTCTGGCTGATGTTGATAATTTTAAAATGATCAACGATCGTCACGGCCACCCCGTTGGAGATGCCGCTTTGCGGCATATCAGTGATCTGATCCTCATGATTGCCCGTGATTCGGACAGCTGCTGTCGCTGGGGCGGTGAGGAGTTTTTGATTTTATTGCCACACACAGACCTATCCGGTGCCATGCAAGTGGCTGAGCGGATAAGAGCGGAGGTTGCTGCGGCAACCTTGCAAACACCCGATGTTGCGCTTGAGATGCAACTGACCTTGGGCGTGGCGATGCTGATGCCGAAAGAACAACTGGTTGACTTGATCAAGCGTGCTGATACAGCGCTTTATGAGGGCAAGAAGGCGGGTCGCAATTGCGTGGTTAAAAGTGACCCGCAGCCGAGCTAGTTCAAGGTGCCAGCTTGTTTGGGTCTGGCCAGGTCAATGTGCCTGAATCACTGAAGCGGGAGGTGCCGAACAGGCCGCCAGCAAACTTGCCACTTAGCTCATAAGGTAAACCTTGGCCCGGTTGAAAGCGCGATGCGCCCATTGCCTGACGCATTGCCGAAAACGCTGAGATGGTCACCGGCACACTGATAACCGCTTCACCAAAGCGCGGCACTTGTCCGCTCTGATCACTGACACCGCTGGCCAATGGCTGATCGTTCACTTCCAGGTCCAGGGCAATACCGTTGTAATCAATGGCGCTGTCATTCGGGTTTTGTACCCGTAGCTTTACCGAAAAACGCATTTCCAGACCTTCGCCGGGTAATGGCTCTATACCAACGAGGTCAATTTTTACCGGGTCATGGGGGCTCAAGCTGCTACAGGCCGCCAAGCTGATAATAAAAAAGCTGGCCAGAGCTGCTCGAAGCAGCGCGCGAATGGAGGAGGTGATGCTGAGCATGGCTGAGGTTCCGTTCAATTATGCAAAGATTTGGCTGGCGCACAGCATGCAGCGCCATAGTGATAGACCACAAATATTTATTTAGGCTGTGCTGCGCTGTTTGGCCGCAAGAACTATGGCGATACCACCGAGCACTGCCGCTGAGCTCAGTAGCAGGCGCAATGTCAGCGCCTCACCGAGCAACAAACTGCCCGCTAGCGCAGTTAATATTGGCACGCTCAGTTGGACTGTGGCCGCCTGGAAGGACTTCAAACCGCGTAATGCGCTGTACCAGATCGCATAACCGACGCCAGATGTGAGTGCGCCTGACAGCACCGCGTAGCCTACGCCTGCAGTGTCCCACTGCGAGCGGCTAATTAAAACAACACTGATGATTAACGCAATCGGCACTGCCCGCAAGAAATTCCCGGCGGTTGTTGCCAGTGGGTCAATAGCGCCGCGGCCCATCAGTGAATAGGCGCCCCAAGCCATTCCAGATAACAACATCAGCAAGGCACTACTCAGTACAGGCGTATTGGCTCCGGGTAGCAGTAATGCAACAAGCCCCACGAGTGCCAGGGCCAAGCCGGCAGTAGTGGCCACACCAAAGCGTTCACCGCGATAAAAGCCCCAGGCGATCATGCTCAGTTGGACTGCACCAAACAGTAGCAGCGCACCGCTGCCAGCATCCAGGTTGATATAGGCGAATGAAAAGGCCGCCGCATAAGTCGTCAGCGCCAGAGCCCCTGGCCAACTGCCGGTCAGTGGCTGTGCGGCGTCTTTTAAGCGCAGGATGATCGGCAAGGTGATTGCGCCCGCGACAATGCGCACGCTGGTGAAGCTCGCGGCATCTATTTCAGTGGCTTTCAATGCGAGTCGACAAAGAATCGAGTTACCAGCAAATGCCAGCATCGCCAGTGCGGTAAGCAGCAGAGTACGCGAAGACATGTCGAGCCCTTGTATGCAGATGTGCTCATCTAATCACACAAGTGTCGGCAGCGGCATTGGATAGATGGCCTAGGCGCTGTGAGCAGGATGTAAAACGCGCAGACCAACCGTGTACTGGTCTGCGCGTTGGTGCGGTTAGAAATGCACTTTTACGATGAAATTGGTAGCGCTCTGGTTAGTGCCATCAAGGATGGTATCGCCGAGATAGCTGTCGTTATCGATGCCGTATTTGTCTTTCCAGTAATCGTATTCGATACCGACATAAAGTTGCTTGTCGCCCCAGTTCATGGCTTTACCCAAGTCGTATTTGATCTGGGGATTGAAGTGCAGGTTGGCGTGATAGCTGTTGTCATTATCGACAACCCAATCCATGAAACCGTCAATCAGGATGTCTGAATTACCGACAGGGATGGTGTAGGCCCAAACTGGGGTGATCTGCCAGACATTATCGCCATCGCGCTTACCATCGGTGGTGCGCAGATAGGTGTTGATCTGGAAATAATCGAAACCTGGAATAGCCAGGTCGAAACCTGGGCCGATCAAGTAGGACTCGGTGTCGTCTTCGCCAAACTCATAGGTCATGGCCAGCAGCACATCTTTGACTGGACCGAATTCCAATTTGCTATTGAACAGTTTGCCAAACGACAAGCGTGGGCTGAATTCACCGTAGAAAGTGCTTGAGTCACCCGCGCCATTACGTTCGGCACTGTTGTAGGTGATGCCATCGACGAAGAAAAACAGGTCGCCGAAACTCCAGCCGCTGGCGTGCTCAAATGTCACCGTTTGCTGATCTTCCGGGTCAACCTTGAAATTCTTGCCGTAAAGATAGGTGAAGCTGTTGTTTTGCCATTGCATTAAATCACCGGCAACAGCCTGGCCGCCCGCCAGAAGCCCGCCGGCTAACATCAGAGTTGGGAGAAAACGGTTCATCGATGGTGCTCCTGGTGCGCAGAGTTATAGTTTTAAACCTGTCTATTCGGTCAGGCTGCCGGTTCTAGAGCAAAAACGAAGCCAATTACTGATTTTTGGGTTTTCTGCGCTCAAAAATCGGTTTTTGAGCGTTTTTAACGGTGTTTGCTCACATAGTGATCAACCGTCTGCGCCTCATTGACAGTATTTTTCTGACTGACAGGACAGTTTTGCCTCAATTTGGGGCGAGATTTGCCACGCGCACGTTGTCGCCCCGCGCAGCTGTTATGTCTGCGTTAAGGACTGAGGCAATGATGAGAAAGCGCGCGGCATACTAGCGGGTCGCGTGCAGAGGTCAAGCGAGAAGTGGTGGCGGGTCCATAGACTCAGAAACGCCTGAGTCTATGGTGGGTCAAGCATCAAGCCTGGTTGGGATTGAAGGTCTTGCTCATGCCAGACCAGCACGCATCGTAATCAGCCTGCAGCTCCGGGCACTGCAGCGCGTACTGGCTTGGGCGCAGCACATTGCAGGTCTCAAACATGAAGGCCATGGTGTTATCGATTTTATGCGGCTGCAAATCCGCAGCTATGGCTTGAGTCGTGGTGGTGTTGTCCGGCCCATGAGCACTCATGCAGTTATGCAGTGAGGCGCCGCCCGGCGAGAAACCATCGGCTTTGGCGTCGTAAGCGCCTTTGATCAATCCCATGAACTCATTCATCAGGTTGCGATGGAACCATGGTGGACGGAAGGTTTTTTCGGCAACCATCCAGCGCGGAGGGAAGATCACAAAGTCCGCATTGGCTTGGCCCGGCGTGTTACTCGGTGAGGTCAGGACGGTGAAAATCGATGGGTCCGGATGATCAAAACTAACCGTGCCGATCGTATTGAAACGGCGCAGATCATATTTGTACGGCACGTTGTTGCCATGCCACGCGACCACATCCAACGGCGAGTGATCGAGCTGCGTTGCCCACAATTCACCGAGAAACTTCTGCACCAATTGGACGGGTTCGTCGCTGTTCTCAAAGTGCGCGACTGGCGCTAAAAAGTCACGTGGGTTGGCCAAGCCATTGCTGCCAATCGGACCCAGATCAGGCAGGCGCAGGGCGCAGCCGTGGTTTTCACAGATATAACCGCGCGCGCTGGCATCGAGCAGTTCCACTCGAAACTTCATCCCGCGAGGGATTACCGCGATTTCAAGTGGCTCGACTGCAAGTAAACCCAGTTCGGTAGCAATGCGTAAGCGGCCCTGCTGAGGAACGATTAGCAACTCACCATCGGCGTTGTACATCACGCGCGTCATCGAGCAATTAGCCCGGTAGATATGCACGCTGACTCCGGATGCCTGATCAGCAGCGGCCGTTGCGGTAAGGGTGACTAAACCGTCGATGAAATCAGTCGCCGGTTCCGGTATTTCCAGCGGATTCCAACGCAGACGATTAGGCGTAACGGGGCCCAGTTGGCCACCGCTAATTTGCTTATCCATGCGCTTAAACGCCGGGTGATTGGCCGACGGCTTGATGCGGTACATCCACGTACGTCGTGAATCTGCGCGGGGCACCGTAAATGCTGTGCCCGAGAGCAGTTCGGTATACAAACCATAAGGGACTTTTTGCGGAGAATTCTGGCCAATCGGCAGCGCACCGGGCAGCGCTTCACTGCTGAAGTGATTGGCAAAGCCAGATAAGTAGGCGAGGTCGTCAGTGTTCATGGTTTTATTTTTGTGTAATTGAATTACGATAAGCGTAACTCTGGATATGCTGGGCGTCAAACAGCGCATAAGTCAGCGCCTGAAACCGCCGGCTTAGAGGGTTTTCAGCAATGTATGAATGTTCTTTAGAGGCGCGCGCGGACGGTGCCCGCGTAGTGAGCAGGCTGTATCGTGGGGAGGACTAAGCTATTTTCCGGATGTTTTGTTCTAACTGGCGCTGAAGACGGTAGAGGTGACTAAACCCTTGCTCCCAGCGGTTGTGGCCCGATGACACATTGATATGCCCGACTCCCCGCAGAATAGACACTTCGCTCCCCCAATTTTGCGCCAGTTGAAGGGCGCGCTCAGGACTGGCTGCCGAGTCGTTGTCTGAGCCAATTAGCTGGCTAGGGAAGGGCAGCCTGGCGCTTGGGATAGGCGCAAAGTTGCGCAGTGGATCAGGGCAGTTCAGTCGCTCTACGTCGGCAGGAGCTACCAGCAGGGCTCCCAGCACGCGGTTAACCAGTTGCTTTGGCGCTTGCGCCGCCCAATGGGCCACCGTGACACAACCCAAGCTATGAGCAATGAGCACTACCGGCCTCGTGTCATCAGCAATAGCGGCATGCAATTGTTCGACCCAGCTGGATTTTTGTGGGTATTGCCAGTTGTCTTGTTCGACCCGGCTGCTGTTCGGCAACACGCGTTGCCAATGACTTTGCCAGTGCTCATCAGGCGAACCATGCCAGCCTGGAATGATTAGGTAACGGATAGCTTGCTCAGGCATCTGCTTGGCTCATGAAGGTGTGAGACCTGCGCAGAGTAGGCAATATTTTTAGCGATATAAAAGAATAAAAAATTATTTTCTTATGCTTTTTTGGTTCTGCACGATTCTTTTCAACAATACGCGACCTTTCCAGTCACCAGCCTCACCTCCACTTGCAGCGGTCAGAGCCGCATGCGCTAAGCGTCTGACTAGGTGTCGCGCAGTAAGTCGTGGCTATCAAGCAGACGGAAGGCAATTTCTGGGTGTTTCTCCAGCCCTCGACGAATGGCCGCTGGAATCGACTGTCGAGTTTTGCGGCACAGTCCGGTAATTTCGGTGACTTCAATGGCTAGGCCGCGCATGCTGCGCACCTCGTTAAAGCCGGGCGCTACACTCACGCGTACACCTAGCTGCTCATAGATGCGCATTTGCATGCGTTCAAGGTCATCAAGGCTTTGGATGTTTTCCAGGCGCTCGATCAAGCGTTTTTCTTCCTGGCGGGTTAATCGCAGGATGCGTACATCCGCTCCCGGAGTAGTCTCCAGTTGCTCGCGCCCGCAGTCGCAAGCGCCGGGCGGGCAAGGTTGTCGAGTGGTAAAGGATGCGGTCATGGTGTCCGATCATAAAGGCGTAGTAGGGCGCTTGACTATCAGCTTAAGCAGTTGCACAAAAAACACTCAGTTTATGATTTTACCGGGTATGTTTCTGGTGATCATTGCCTGCATTTCAGTGAGAGTGGATTGCGCAGTTTTCTGCACAGCAATTGATCGAATATCCCAGTTTTATCAGCCGCAGCCAGCGGCCTGAAAGGCCTGTAGGTTAGTGCGCAAGAAGTTGCACATCGGTGCGCAAGAAGTTGCATAGTTTTTGCGGTTTTTTATCTATAAATCTGAGGTTTATTACCTTAAATATTTATAACTGCCTGTATTAAAAGGTTTTTTTAAAAGTCGGCATGCCTTTTGTATGTTCTTTGCCACCGGATCATCTTTTCGATCCATGACCCAAGGCAAGGAGAGCTTTCATGCCAACACCTGCGTATCTGTCCCTCGAAGGCACAAAACAAGGTTTAATCACTGCCGGCACTTTCACCGAAGACTCGGTCGGCAACATCTTCCAGGAAGGTCATGAAGACCAGATTCTGGTTCAAGGTTTCAACCACCAAGTCATCATCCCACGTGACCCGCAGTCCGGTCAGCCGACTGGCCAGCGCGTTCACAAGCCTCTGATGATCACCAAGGTTTTCGACAAGGCTTCGCCGCTGATTTTCAACTCGTTGACTTCTGGCGAGCGTCTGAACAAGTGCCGTCTTGAGTGGTACCGCACTTCTTCGACTGGTACTCAAGAGCACTACTTCACCATCGAGCTGGAAGATGCTGTGATCGTTGATGTGCAGTCGCGTATGCCGAACTGCCAGGATCCAAACATGGCTCACTTCACTCACCTGGAAGACGTGTACTTCACCTACCGCAAAATCGTTTGGACCCACGAAGTGTCAGGCACTTCGGGTTCGGATGACTGGCGCACCCCAATCGCTTAATCCCTTAGAGGCCTCTGCATTCGCTGTCTTGTACAGAGGTTTCTTGATTAAACGATTGTGCAACAAGTTCGGCCAGATTTACTGGCCGAACTTATTTCTGAAAAGAGGAACAACGGATGTTCGCCCCCGCTAACCAGACCCACTTCAGCCTGAATATTGAAGGCCTTAGCCACGATTTACAGGTGCTCGAATTCACGGGCCGCGAGGCGATCAGCCAGCCTTACGAATTTGAGTTAGAACTGGTCAGCGAGCGTCCAGACCTCGACCTCGAAAGCTTTCTGCATCAGCCAGCATTTCTTGCGCTGTCTCAGGCCGGCAATGGCATCCATGGGCATATTTACCGCATTGCCCAAGGCGAATCCGGCAAGCGTCTGACCCGTTATCACATCAGCTTGCGACCCCAGCTTTATTACCTGTCGCAGCGGGTTAATCAGCGTATCTTTCAGAACCTGAGCGTGGCTCAGATCATTAGCCAAGTGCTTGAAGAGCACGGCATTCAGGCTGACGCCTACCAATTTAAACTCGGCTCGATTTACCCCGAGCGCGAGTATTGCGTGCAGTACGACGAGTCTGACCTGCACTTTGTTCAGCGCCTGTGCGAGGAAGAAGGTATTCACTACCATTTTCAGCACAGCGCCCAAGGCCACATGCTGGTGTTTGGCGATGACCAGGCACCCTTCCTCAAACTTGAGCCCACCGCCTACCAACAAGACAGTGGCCTGGTCGCCGACAAACCAGTGATCAAGCGTTTCGGCGTGCGTGTGAAAACCCGTACCAGTCGGGTGACCCGCCGCGATTACGACTTCGAAAAGCCGCGTATGACCTTGGAAGCGGCAGTCAAAAGTGAGTTCAAGCCCGACCTTGAAGACTACGATTATCCGGGCCGTTTTGTTGACCGCGAGCGCGGCAAGCATCTCAGCCAACGTGCGCTGGAGCGTCACCGTCACGATTACCAATTAGCCGAAGGCGAGGGTGATCAAAGCTTGCTGGTCAGCGGTCACTTTCTGGCGTTTACCGATCACCCTCGCGCGGCGTGGAACGACCTTTGGCTGCTGACTGAAATCGAGCACGAAGGCAAGCAGCCGCAAGTGCTGGAGGAGTCCGTAACCAGTGATACCAAAGCCGCTGATGGCTTCCAGCAAGGCTATCGCAATCGCTTTAAAGCCACGCCTTGGACGGTGCCTTTCCGGCCCAGCTTGCAGCATCCTAAACGGCGTATCCTCGGCAGCCAGAGTGCAGTCGTAACCGGCCCGGTGGGTGAAGAAATCTACTGTGATCAGTATGGCCGGGTGAAGGTTGAGTTCTTTTGGGACCGCGCCGATTTCGGCACGGACAAAAGCAGTTGCTGGTTGCGCGTCGCCTCAAGCTGGGCGGGCAATAACTACGGCGCCATCGCCATACCGAGAATCGGCATGGAAGTAGTGGTCAGCTTCCTCGAAGGCGACCCGGATCAACCGCTGGTTACCGGCTGTTTGCACCATAAAGAAAACCCGGTGCCTTATGAGCTACCTGCCAACAAAACCCGCAGCGTGTTCAAAAGCCTAAGCTCACCGGGCGGCGGTGGTTTTAATGAATTGCGTATCGAAGACAAAAAGGGCGAAGAACAAATCTTCGTCCATGCGCAAAAAGACTGGGACGAAAACGTCGAGCACGACCAGAAAATCCGTATCGGCAACGAACGCAACGACACGATCGTGGCCAACAGCTATAGCGAATTCAAAGCCGAAGAGCACCGCACCACCCGCGCGGACCGCAAGACCGATGTCAAAGCCAGCGACCACATCACCGTTGGCCAAAACCAGCACATCAAAATCGGCACCAGCCAGTTCATCAAGGCCGGCAATGAAATCCACCTGTCCAGTGGCCTGAAAGTTGTGCTCGAAGCAGGCAGCGAACTGACCTTCAAAGCCTCCGGCAGCTTTATCAAATTCGACGCCAGCGGCGTCACCCTCGTCGGCCCAAGCATCAAATCCAACAGCGGCGGCAGCCCCGGCAAAGGCAGTGGCGCAGCGCCGTTGTTGCCGGGCAAGGTTAAGGCGGCTGATGCGGATGTGCCTGGCGCGCTGCTTAAGCAGCGTTTGCGTGAGGATGTTCCAATCGTAGAGTTGTGTCAGAAACCGATTGGCGGAACTCCATTGCAGTGCCCGCTGGCTGACTGTCCATGCAGAGCAGCGATGAATGCAGGGGCGAGTGCATGACAGATTTACAAAGTTGGCTGTTGCTGGAATATGCCGATGATCTACCAGAGAGACTTTACCGTCTTGGAGAAAACCCAGATCCATATCGACTGTTCGACGAAACTGAACTGGAGCCTTATGCCGAGCAAAGCCCTTTACTGATCAGTGCTGCGCAAAACCCGTCTATTGCTGCTGAGTTTTTTGCGCAGCCAAATGATTGGGTCGGTTTGAAGGTCGATAGCACTCAGTCTTTGCAAGTGGTGTTGCGACACCTGCGTCATATCCTGTTCGTTGGTTTTGATGGTGAGCGCAAAGGTGTGCTGCGTTACACCCATCCACGAACAGCCAGTTATTTCTTCCCGTCCCTTGATTCAACTGAGCTTGTCACGTGGCTTGGACCGATTTGTGCGCTCTCTTGGTTCGCTGAAACGTGGCGCGATAGTGCTGTAGAGCAAGCAGAGTGGGTTAATCAAGAAAACCCAGATGCTGAGCAATGGCGAGTACCGGCCACATCTAGCGCTCTATTTTTGGGCAAGGGCCAAACTGAAGCATTGCAACGTCAGCAAACCGAGAAATTTCTGTTTCACTGGTGGCAAAAACAGTCTCAACTTTCTTTCGATCAAGCCTTTGCCTATCTGCAAGAAGGCATGAATAGTGAGTTTTATTCAGCGGATTCGCTGAGCGCGTATCTCGATATTCGCACTACTTACCGAGAAATAGCAGCACCTGCCACGCTGCCGTCAGGTAGTGATGAAGCTCGTCTGAGCTACCTGGAACAAAGTTTGAAAGGCAATGCGACCGACAAGGAAAGCTACGCATGAGCGCAACTGTATCTTCACTTAGTGCAGGTGCTGCCTGCGAACCTGCCAAACTTATTATTCAAGTAGTGGGAAAGGACCATCCTCAAAGTCAGCGTCTGGTCATTTATGATGAGACTGGCCAAGAGCAACAAGAGTGGCTAACCCAGCAGGACAAACCTGAGTATCAAGAAAGTGCGACATTCAGCAGTGTGCTCCATGTGTGGGACTGGGAGGGGCAACCCAACCGTCACCTATGGCTAGAAATCGCGGCAAGTGAAGGTGGCCCCATTCGCCTGCCTTTACTTGACGACATGCGCCCAACGCCGCGCCAAGATGAACATCAGCTGCAGTGGAACCAAATAGTCCCTGTAGTGCCAATGACGGCTTTGCCCGGCAGCAAAAGTTTTTATGATCTGGGCACGCCAGTTTCAGTGCGTAGCGGCTTTATTTATGTGTTTTATCGCAATGCCCTTTGGCGTGAGCTTGAGGTGCGGATAGAGGGTGATAAAACCACTTATCACGACATAAATGTTGAGCGTTACCGGCAGGTTAACGGATTCAAAAAAGGTGCGCGTAAAGCCACAGGCCAACCTTTAGAGGATATTTGGCTGCCTTCCCAGTGGAATAACCGCCAGCCTACCGACATTCAACTGTGCTTTTCTGAAGTACAACTGAGTGCAGCTCGTCTCAAACGACTGGAACAAGATGAGGACATACTTCACGCCCGCTGCAAACGCCCAGATTTGCGGGTGTCTCAACGCAGCTTCAAGGGTATGTATGAAGGCCAGGCAAATGGTCAGGACATGCTCGAGGCCTTTGCAGCTTTTAATGTGCGCGACTACGCCAATCAGAGTGCAGTTGGTAAAGCGCGAGTCGTAAGGCTTAACCTTGGAGACCATGCGTTTCCGATAAGTTTGCCCGCACCACAGCGCGTTCGTGAACCTGACTATGAATGGCTCTTGAATCACCCAGGACGCTATATTTGCGACCTTACTGGCCAGTTCCCGGTCCAGAGCAAACAGACGGCTCAGAGCTACCTCGATAGCTGCGAACAGAAGGCGCCACAACAAGACACACGCCTGCTTGAGCTTGAGGCGTGGCGTACCTGCTTGACAGATTTGGTCAAGCGTTCGCAGCCCGCCACCAGTGACGCAGCTGAAGACGAGCCAGCCCCTTCGCTTTGGGAGGCTCAACCAGCGGTAGCTGATGTATTGAGTGCTGCGCGCAACCGTCAACTCTGTGGTGTATTACTGGATGACCCTATGCATCGCATGCGTCATCTGGCAGCGCGTATAACGGACCTTCAACAAACACTTCCGCTATGTGCTCAGCGCGCTGCGCAGCATGCCAATCACGGCAGTGCAGTATTACTGCAGCAACTGGTTGTACCGAGGAGTTTGCAAGGGCAACGCAATCCTCTGCATGAAGCGCTGGAAAAAATTAATGAACAAGGCAAGCGTGATATCAACTGTTATACCGCGACCCCCGAGCGGATTATGCTCTGGCGAGAGTTGGCGTATATACAAGACAACCTAAGTGATTACTTGGGGCAGAGCGAATTTCAGCAAACCCTTGCCGATCACTTGAGTCTTGACGGGTTTGATTACTTCGCTGCTTTTTATGCTGTTAGCCAATTGTTTGCAGGGCTCGCTGCGAGCCCCGCGCAATATGATCCGCTCGCGGTCAATACTGATCTGACTGATGCGCTTACGGGTATCAGTTCGTACAGCCCCACGGCTAGCAAAGGTCAGGCGTTCCTCAGTGAGGTGGCAAACAATTCTCAGCATCCTTTAAACCTGATGATCTGGCCAACTTGCGATCAAGAGTCGTTGTGCGCTCCCTACCAGGCCCCGGCGCAGAAGGAAGAGAACCAAGGTGACGGGCATTTTCGAGCAACTGAACTGGCCCAGTTTGAAACCCAGGATGCTCCTGCAGCCAAGCCGGAAGATACCTTGGACACAAGCGCACTGATTAGCTTGATGGCCGCGGGTAGTTTGAACAGCACTCTCACTGCGCAGCTCAAGGCTGGAGCAAGTGCCCTGATGAGCATCTATGAAGGGCTTCAAGGCGCGATTAATACCGCTCAAGGATCGGTAGATAACGCCCATGTTGAGGCGCGGTCTGCGCAGCAGGGTGCTCAAGCTGCAGCACGCAATCACACCCAAGCCAATGAAGCCTATGCCCAGCAGCGCGCAGCTCTTGCCAGCAGAGGCCGACAAGCAAGTGTGCGCTTGCATGGACAGGGGCTTGGGCAAATGCGCAGCACTCTGCCACAAGCTTTTAGCGGCGCGATGTTTATACGGCGCGGCAATGTAAATACCCGGGAGTATTATATTTTCGGGCTTGAGGATTTGCCGGAGGCCAGAGCTAATCGGTCTGTACGCATGTACGGCCAGTACCAGGACGCAGAAGGTAATCTTCTGGCCACCACTAATGGCCGACAGGCCGCGCGTGCCGGACTCACCCAAACCAGCGACCACATGCTGGTGGCAATTGCGCGAACCGATGCAACCGCCAGGATGATTAGCACCCTGAACCAACAGTTCAATCAGGTGAACCAAGCTGCAGCGCAAACGCAGGCGGCCCAAGTGCGTAGCGCGCGTACCGAAGGCGCATTGCAGCAAGCAGTTGACGAGCTTGATGCGCGCAGTGGGTCCAGGTCTTATCGGGTACTCAACTCAACGCCTTTTGCAGTAGGGGTGTTGATGTTGGAGCTTTGGAATGTGCGGACTGAATTGAATGCATATCAAACAACTGGCGCAGAAAAGGGGACGTGGCGTGCACGAGGAGGAAGCCTGGGAGCAGGACTGGATTTAGTTATTGCTATGGAAGCATTGACTGTGAAGTTTGTGAGTAATCAGTCGATCTTAGCCTCTGCCAGAAAAGTGTTGTTTACGATATCTGAAGACACTGCCAAGCGGATGTTTAAAACTACACTCGGGAAGCGATTTGCTAAGGAGTTCACTGGTCGTTTGATAGGCCAAACGATAGCAGGCCTAATCTTCCTCGGCATAAACCTCTACGACGCTTGGTATGCGTTTCAGTGGGGTGATGATGCCATGTGGGGTTACCTGTTAATGGCTGGCGGGGCGCTAACAGGAGTGGGTGCCACCCTAATCACTGCTTCATCAATACTGGGCCTTACACCATTAGGCTGGGTGGCTTTAATTTTGATAGCCTCAGGTGCTGGTGTGGCGTATTGGCTTAGCAGTACGCCTGTTGAGGACTGGATGGCCAATGGCCCTTTCAGCGACAGCGATAGTTCAATCACCGCATATTTGCGTGATCCAGAAGAGGCGTTCTACCGGTTACTCGGGGTATTTGCTGGTATCCGCATTCAGGTCAATCAAAATCTGGACTTTGACGCGAGTGCCAAGCTCGATGTCAACGCAGAATTGCCGTACCCAATTAGGGCCGCGAATACCGTGGTCCGTATCGAGAGTAACTTACCAGGTTTGGTTGGGAGCTTAGGCAGCCTTAACCTTAAAACCGAATGTCGCATGCGTACCACCACTTCAACCTCAAGTCACGCAGCCTCGGTAGAAAGCTCCTTGGTCGGCCCACGTGTTGAACCATTGGCCCAGCGCGCTTGGCCTAATGCCTTGGAGCTCTACTTCACTACCCCAGCCGCCCAGTCCAGCTCAGAAGGGGGCTATTTAAACCGGACTACATCCAGTGTGGCAGTCAAAGCGCAGTTCGGATTAACTGACGCCAATGGCAAAACTTGGTACTTTCCTGCGCCTACACCCAAAACGCAGGTGCTGGAGAGCGAGGCCAATAGGCAACCAGACTTTAGCGATGACGAGCAATCCTTCTGGGCCAGTGAATAAGTTTTGGATACCCCTTACACAATGACCGATAAGACCTATTACGCCAGCACGGCTTATAACCCAGCGAATATCCCAGACCAGCCCGCTTCAACTGAGCGTTCTTGGTTACGTAAACTCGGAGCGACTCGTTTGCCTTGGGGGCGCACTCAAGATGTGGCCCCGGAAAGTATCATGACTGACCCAACCCCAAAAAGTATGCGGTTTTGGGAGCAAGCCGATAAAGAGAAGGCAGAGGAGAAAGCTTTAGGTATTTATAAAGAAGGCCCCTTGGAAGGAGCCGAATTACATTGGCTATATGATCATGAACGTTTTCGCTATGCTGTTTTATCCAAGCGTTCGCACTTTTGGTTGTATCTTTTTGGGGGGGGGCGATTTTCATTTTATCTTTTTTTAGTTTTATCTGTTTTTGTGTATTTTGTAGAGGTTATCCAAACTAAACAGTCATGGTTGGCAGTTGCTATTGATAGTGCATCTTTTTATGGCCTTCTTCTAGGGATACCACTTTTCTGCTGGGGGCTCGGCTATTTAGTTGTCCATAAATTTCCCAAGCTATGGTTCAAACCTTCTCGCGGCCCAATTTGGGAGTTAAATCGGCGAACGGGGTTGGTTACCGTGTTTGACTATGACAATAACGGTGAATATAAAAAGAACGGGACGATAGGTGAACTCACCGCACCGTTCTACGAGTTCGATGCGTATTTGCGTACCTCGCCAGACCGGCAAGGTTTGCCGATGAACTTTTTGTATATGGCCCACCGTTATCGCGATATCACCATTAACTTCGCCTCGCTTGTTGCGGCTGATCGCACGCCGAACCTGGCTTTTGCGCTCTGGGATTTTTTGCAGAACTACATGGATGTCACTCGTCCTCTGCCAGAGCTGCCATGCTTCGAAGAGTCCAGACACCTTGACCCGGTAAGTGCTGAGCACGATAAGCAGATTAATCGCCCGGCGCGTTACTGGATCGACATGGACGATGAAACCTTCGATGTTCAACTCAAAGAGATGTCTGGCCGCATCTTCGGTATCGACACCCTAAGCCGCCCCAACTTAATGGCGCAGCATGTTGAGTATGCGGACTGATCGAGCAGAAAGAGGGCTTAATAGGGGCCGATCATGTGTTCGCTGATTAAATGGGGTCTGTCCTTGCCCGGTCTTTAGCGATGACGAGCAATCCTTCTGGGCCAGTGAATAAGTTTGGATACCCTTTAGATAATGACCGATAAGACCTATTACGCCAGCACGGCCTATAGCCCAGCGAATATTCCAGACCAACCCGCTTCAATCGAGCGTTCTTGGCTAAGGAAGCTTGGAGCGACTCGTTTGCCTTGGGGGCGTACTCAAGATCTAGCTCCAGAACGATTTTTGGAAGATGACTCGCCAGAGAATATGCGTTACTGGGAAGAGGTGTTTAGAGAGCGCGAAGAAGAAAAAAAACGGGGTACCTGTAAACCAAAGCCTTTTGAAGGTGTAGACCTGCATGATGCGCTTGATCATGAGCACTTCCGTTACGCGCACCTATCCAAACGCTCTATTTTTTGGTGGTATCTTTGGGGGGGGGCGATTTTCTTTTTATCTTTTTTTAGTTTTATCTGTTTTTGTGTATTTGATGTTTATCACTGCACTAGATGAATCATGGTTAGAAACATTTATTAAATTAGTTCCACTTTTTTCTGTTGTCATAGGTACACCACTTTTCTGCTGGGGCCTCGGCTGGTTAGTTCTAAACAAATTCCCCAAGCTATGGTTCAAACCCTCTCGCGGCCCAATTTGGGAGTTTAATCGGCAAACGGGGTTGGTTACCGTGTTTGACTATGACAACAACGGTGAATACAAAAAGAACGGGACGATAGGTGAACTCACCGCACCGTTCTATGAGTTCGATGCCTATTTGCGTACCTCGCCAGACCGGCAAGGTTTGCCGATGAACTTTCTGTATATGGCTCACCGTTATCGCGATATCACCATTAACTTCGCTTCGCTTGTTGCGGCTGATCGCACGCCGAATCTGGCTTTTGCGCTCTGGGATTTTTTGCAGAACTACATGGATGTCACTCGTCCTTTGCCAGAGCTGCCATGCTTCGAAGAGTCCAGACACCTGGACCCGGTAAGTGCTGAGCACGATAAGCAGATTAATCGCCCGGCGCGTTACTGGATCGACATGGACGATGAAACTTTCGATGATCAGCTCAAAGAGATGTCTGGCCGCATCTTCGGTATCGACACCCTGAGTCGCCCCAACATAATGGCGCAGCATGTTGAGTATGCGGACTGATCGAACGGAAAGAGGACTTAATAGGGGGATATCATGTGTTCGCTGCGTGCGGGCCGGCGCCCTGTTTCTCGTATTGGGTCGAGCGCGAGTAGCCGGTAAATAGACCTGAACTACAAGTTTGCGTTAATCAGCTTATCTCAACCAAGTACCTTTCAAGCATAAGGCTTAGCAACTCTTCTTAACCAACACTTGTGCCCGTATCCGCAATGGCGTCACTACGTCGGCATATCCCTTAACCGCAACATTACCTGCTACGCCATTCGTGCGTGCTGTTTGGCCAAGTCAACTCAAGTCTATGCAACAAGCCTTAACGCCACCAAGCCAGCTAATCTGGCTCAGCATGCGCTTCTAGCCTATCAACTACTGGGCTTCTGCTTTTTGCATCAGTGTGCGCTGGCGCCATTCCATAAAGGTTTTTAGCAGCAGTGTGAGTAGCGCCATCAGTGCGAGCAGGGCTGCTGCGGTGAAGGCTGCTGCGGTTTTGTAGTCGTTGTTGAGTTGATCAACCAGCAAGGGCAAGGTCAGTGTCTGGTTAATAATGGTGCCTGATACGACCGATACTGCGCCGAATTCACCGACTGCACGGGCGTTGGTTACCACGACGCCATAGAGCAATGCCCACTTGATTTTGGGCAGGGTGATATTGCGGAATATCTGCCAGCCATTTGCCCCCAAGCACAGGGCGGCGGTTTCTTCATCCTGGCCTTGGGCTTGCATGACGGGGATCAGAATACGTGCCACATAAGGCGCGGTGACGAACACTGTCACCATGACAATGCCGGGCCAGGCGAACATCATCTGGATGTCGTTATCGTAGAACCATTGGCCCAGTGTGCTTTCGATGCCATACACCACCAAATAGCAAAGGCCTGCCACAACAGGGGAGACTGCGTAAGGGATGTCGACAAATGTGGTCAGTACTTTGCGGCCACGGAAGTCATAGTGAGTGATGCACCACGCCAACAGTATGCCGAACACCAGATTGATCGGTACGGTCATGGCAGCAACCATTAGCGTCAGGCCGATGGCATGCAGCATGTAGTCTTCATTGAGGTTGCCCCACAACAGAGCCAATCCGCCCGACAGCGCCTTACTGAAAATCAACAGCAAAGGAACGAGCAGAATCAGGGTAACCAGGCTTAAACCCAGTGCGATCAGCAGCCATTGATGCCAGTGTTGTGGTTTTTTCATTTGCCCTGCCGTTGCCATTTAAAAAGATGGCCCTGTAGTACTTGCAAGCTGAACAGCAGTGTCAGAGACGCCAGCAGGATGACCGACGCAATTGCGGCAGCTGCAGGGTAGTTGAACTCTTGCAGACGGATAAAAATCATCAGCGAGGACACTTCGGTTTTAAACGGAATATTGCCGGCCAGCATGATCACCGCACCAAACTCGCCGAGGCTGCGAATGAACGATTGCGAGGCGCCAGTCAATAGCGCGGGCAGTAAAGTCGGGAGTATCACGTGAAAGAAGGTCTGCACGCGGTTGGCGCCCAGCGTTCTGGCGGCCTCTTCGTATTCGTGCCCCATGTCTTGCATCACCGGCTGCACGGTGCGCACCACAAATGGCAGGCTGGTAAAGATCATGGCGATCATGATGCCGGGGTAGGCATAGGCCAGCTTGATACCCAAAGGTTCAAGCCATGCGCCCAGCCAGCCACTTGGAGCCAGTAGCGTGGCCAAGGTTAAGCCGGCAACTGAAGTCGGCAAGGCGAAGGGCAGGTCGATAAATGCATCGACCAGGCGCCTGCCCGGGAATTCATAGCGGGTAATGATCCACGCCAACAACATGCCGATTAGCACGGTAGCAATGGTGGCGTAGAAGGCACCACTCAGGGTCACCTTATAACTTTGCACCACGCGTGGATCACTGATTGCCTGCCAATACTGTGCCCAGCCCATGTCACTGACATAAACCAGCAACGCCGACAACGGAAACAGAATCACCAGAGAAATATAAAACGTGCTGAAGCCGAAGCTCAGGCCAAAACCTGGGAGCAAGGGTTTCTGCAGAAAAAAACGCGGGGAGGTTTGCACTCTAAATATTCCCGAACGAATAGGCCACAACTCAAGGTTGTGGCCTATTGCTTTGACTCAAAGCAAAGAACTATCAGCGACCTTCAGCCAACAATTGGTCAAGAATCCCGTTCGACGCGAAGTGCTTAGCGGTGATCTCATCCCAAGTGCCGAGCACTTTATTAGGGTTGATCAGGCGCACCTGCGGGAATTGGCTGGCCGTTGCTGCGACCACTTCCGGGTTATGCACGCGGTAGTTGAAGGTGGTCAGCAGTTGCTGGATTTCTTTGGTGTATTGGAAATCAAGGAAGGCTTTGGAAACCTCACGCGTACCTTTGGAGTCGACGACCTTATCAACCAGCGCGACCGGAAATTCAGCTAGAACGCTCACTGGCGGTACCACGATTTCATATTCGCCGGACTTGAATTCATCGCTGTTGGCGATGTTGACCACTTCAGATTCAAATGTCAGCAGCACATCACCTTGGCCATTTTGAGCAAAGGCTACAGTGGCCGCGCGACCGCCAGTAGGGAAGTTTTGTACGTTGTGCAGCATTTTAGCGACGAAGCTTTTGATCTTGCTTTCATCGCCGTCAAACTTCTCGTTGGCATACAGCCAGGCGCCCAAGTAGCTGTAACGCGCATTGCCCGAGGTTTTCGGGTTAGGGAAAACCAGCTTCACATCTTCGCGCGCCAAATCATCCCAGTTCTTGATGTTTTTCGGGTTGCCTTTGCGCACCAGAAAAGCAGTGGTGCTGTAATACGGCGAGCTATTGTTGGGGAATTGCTTGGCCCAGTCTTTGCGCACCAAACCGCGCTTGGCGAGAATGTCGATATCGGTGACCTGGTTGAACGTGACGATATCAACCTTTTTACCTTGAATGATGTCTTGCGCCTGACGCGAAGTACCGGCAAACGACTGGTCAATCACTAAATCCTTGCCGGTTTCAGCCTTCCATTTAGCGACGAACTTTGGGTTGATTTCGGCAAACACTTCACGAGCGATATCGTACGAAGCATTGAGGATCGGCTTGTCCTCAGCCAGAGCAGACACGCTGCTGAACAGACTGGTGGAAATAACACTGGCAAGAAGCAGTTTCTTTAACATGAGCAAGACATTCCTCGTCAAACAAGCACATCAGGCGCTTAGGCGAAAATATTGGGGCTGATACTGCCTAAGTTTTTTATTCTTAAAAAGTAATTTTTGGCGCTATGTATAGAACCTAATAGAATTTAAACCGCCATCTGATCAGACCTGAGCTTCGGTGTTACGGATTTACAGTCAGCCGCGGATTGTCTAGTGTTTCGGCGGGTTTTGTGGCGTTTCGGTAGAGCTTTATATTCTAAATGCGAATATAAATGTGACTAAACGATATTTTTAAGAATATAAAGTCAGCGCTATGATCTGCGCACCCGTGCATCGCCTTTATCAGCCTGCTGTCTCTGGCGCTGTTTACCTGCAACCCTGGTTGTAGCGCACGTAAGAATTAACCGCCCGCGCCACAAGGCTGAGGACGCAACGCATGTCGATTGAAATCACTAACGTCAGCAAGAACTTCAATGCGTTCAAGGCGCTTAACCAGATCAACTTGAATATTCAAAGTGGCGAGCTGGTTGCTCTGTTGGGGCCGTCCGGGTGTGGCAAAACCACCTTGCTACGGATTATTGCCGGCCTCGAAACCCCTGATACTGGCAGTATTCAGTTCCACGGCGAAGATGTCTCCGAACACGATGTGCGTGACCGTAACGTCGGTTTCGTATTTCAGCACTACGCACTGTTTCGCCACATGACGGTGTTCGACAACGTCGCCTTTGGCCTGCGCATGAAACCCAAGCGCGAGCGACCGAGTGAATCGGTCATTGCACAAAAGGTTCATGAGTTACTCGGCTTGGTCCAACTCGATTGGCTTTCTGATCGTTACCCCGAGCAGCTTTCTGGCGGGCAGCGCCAACGTATTGCGCTGGCCCGCGCACTCGCCGTCGAACCACGAGTCTTATTGCTTGATGAACCCTTCGGTGCGCTGGATGCCAAGGTGCGCAAGGAGCTTCGCCGCTGGTTGGCGCGGCTGCATGAAGATGTTCATCTGACCTCTGTGTTCGTGACCCACGATCAGGAAGAAGCCATGGAAGTGGCAGATCGGATCGTGGTGATGAATAAAGGTGTGATTGAACAGATTGGCTCACCAGCAGAGGTGTATGAAAATCCGGCCAGTGATTTCGTCTATCACTTCCTGGGGGATGCGAACCGCCTTTATATAGGCGACGACCATCACGTATTGTTCCGTCCGCATGAGGTTCACTTGTCGCGCCATGCCGAAGAAGGGCACCAGGCTGGTGAAGTGCGTGATATTCGACCATTAGGTGCGATCACCCGGGTGACGCTCAAGGTAGAAGGGCAGAGTGATCTGATCGAAGCAGAAGTCGCCAAGGACCACATGAGCCTTGATGACCTAACCCGCGGCGAAACACTCTACTTCAAACCCAAGGGCGGCCAAGCACTGTCCAATCCTTGATCAGCCAAGTGGCTCTTCTAAATTAAGTGGCTCTGCTAAATTAAGCGGCTTTGCTAAAGCGGATGGAGTGAAAAGCAGATGGCCTGAGGTTCGGGCTCGAGTTGCCACTTTCGCCCGATTGCGTTGGCTGTTCAGACCATCCACATGCATGTCACGCCTGTAGCAATGCATCCAGTTCGCCCTTGCGCTCGAGACTCGCTAGATCATCAAAGCCTCCGACATGCGTATCGCCAATGAATATTTGCGGCACGCTTCTGCGCTTGGATTTATGCAGCATTTCGGCGAGCTTCTGAGGGGAAGCTGCGACGTCAATCTCGGTTGTGCTCGCGCCCTTGCGTGACAACAAGCTTTTAGCGCGTACGCAGTAAGGACAATACTGAGTTGTATAGAGGGTTACGTGGCTCATGCTCTGGTCTCCTTAGTCTGCAAGTGGTGGGTAGTCCACATCGGTGTCGGCAATGTTGTTCAGGTAATTGGTCAGGGTTAGCAATGTCACCTGCGCAACCACTTCAACGATCTTGCTGTCAGTCAGGCCTGCATCATGGGCTGCCGCTATTTGTGCATCAGTCAGATGGCCACGGCTTTCAGTGATTTGTCGCGCCAGCACGGCCAGCGCATTCAACTCACCTGAGCGTGCCTGCTCAATGTCGCCCTTGCTCAAGCCGGCTTTTTCACCGTAGAAGACGTGTGCCGCGATGCAATAGTCGCAGCCGTTAACGTCTGAGGTTGCAAGGGCCGCAACTTCCCGTTCGGCAGCGCTTAGTGAGCTTTTGCCCAAGGCTTGGGTCAGGGCCAGATAACCATTCAATGCCGCCGGAGCATGGGCCAATGTCTTGATCGCGTTGGGAACAAAGCCTAAGGCTTTTTGCACACCTTCAAGGGCTGCACGTGAGCCAGCAGGGGCTTGATCCAGGGGCAGGGCAGTGATGCGAGTCATAGTGAACCTCCAATAAGTTAAGTCGCGAGCTTGTTGAACAGCGTTGAGTGAATATTAGCGGCAGGGCTTTCTTTTCGGGTTCAGATCGTCGATGTTATGCAACAGATCGTCTAAACAGGCATCACCATGGACCGTTTATCAACCCTTCTAAAACACTTCAACCTGCATGCCGCCACCTACCATCAGGGCGGTTTTTGTGGGGTGGAGGATATCGCCAAGGGCAGCTTCGGCCATGTGCATCTGTTGCGCTCTGGCCACCTTAGTTTCAGGGATGAGCACCATCAGCTCATCGAATTGACCGAGCCAAGTCTGGTTCTGGTGGTTCGCCCCCTGGAGCATCGGTTAGTGGCGACAGAGGCCGACGAGGCAGAACTGGTGTGCGCAACCTTGAGCTTCGATGGCGGTGCCAATAACCCCCTGACGCTTGCGTTACCGCCTTATGTCATCAAACCTCTTCGAGAATTACCGGGCTTACTCGGTAGCCTCGAATGGCTGTTTGAAGAAGCATTCGGCGATGAATGTGGCCGTGATGTGGTGCTCAACCGCCTGTTCGAATTGATGGTGATTCAGTTGATTCGCCACCTCCTCGCCAGCCGTAGCATTGCCTCGGGGATGATGGCCGGGCTAGCTAATCCACGTCTGTCGCGTGCACTCACCAGTATCCATAATGAGCCACAGCGCAATTGGACGGTGGCCGAGTTGGCGGGCATTGCGACTATGTCGCGGGCCAGCTTTGCTGCGCACTTTCGTCAGACAGTGGGCATCACCCCTGCAGATTACCTGGCGAACTGGCGAATCAGCCTGGCACAAAAACGCTTACGCGAAGGGCGGCCTATCGCGCTAATCGCCGACGAGGTCGGTTATGAAAGTCCATCTGCCCTTGCGCGCACCTTTCGCCGTAAGGTGGGTGCCAGCCCGAGAGAGTGGATGCAGCGCGAAACGTTGTAGACACGATTTTGCTGCTCATGCCACAGGATGAGCAGAGCACCCCATGTACGCTAAGGAACCTCTGAAAAAGGTAGCGAGCGACGATAGTACAAGGCAAAAAAGTGCAAAAAAGCGGAGTTTAGTTGGCCTAAATGAGTATTTTGAGCAGTTTTTTAACGCAGTAATATCTAGCGCAGTAGTTTTTCAGAGGTTCCCTAACGGATTGGCTAAAGAGACAAAGGAGCTAGCCATGCTTGGGCGTCAACGGGGCTGGTAGTTTATTCACGCCGACACCATTCAGTAGACCTCATTTGCAGGCCCCACTCGCAATGATTGCGCCTAGCGGCACGCAGCAAACTACACCAAGCCAGCGCTTCAGAATCGACCTACATATCAGTCAGAAAAGTCGACTCACGGCCTCCCTCGTGATCCTGCAGCATACGCAGCTTTCCGTACAGAGGCACCCGCATGCGCGATCTTCGTATTATCGCTACAGCACTTAGTCTCGCCCTGTTTTTTCCGCTGTCTTACGCTCAAGCCGGCACAGCCGCTAACATCCGCTCAACCTCACTCGATGTGGAGCGCTATTTATTGCTTTACGGAAAAGGCGGGGATGAGCGGTTCTGGGCTCGGATGAGCGAAGCAGAAAATCAACTTGGCGAACAGATCAAAAAAGAGAAAGGCGCGGCCACACTAGAAGCCATTCTCTCTACCTATCAAGGTTATGCAGAGACTGTTCGAGCTGCTTATTCGGAAAAAGATCTCGATCTGGGCACCTCACTGGCTCAAGCACTCGATATATTCAATCTGTTAGATTCATTTTTGCCTGTCGACATAACCAGCTCCCCACCAAGCCTTGCGGACAACTTACGCATCTTCGCTGTACTCAGCATTCGCCAAGATACGCCGCTCGCAAAAGCCCGCGATCCAGAAACCATTGACCGGCTAACCAGAGACATCAGTGCGCAGATTGACTCGCTAGCCAGCCAAAACACTGGGGCTTACCAGCAACTGCCGCTGCGCTGGAAGTACCTGCAAACGGCCCACCGCGATGGGAAACCCCTGATTTACCCATTCAATGCACAAATCGAATCCATGCTGGCGCAGTTAGAACAAGTTCCAGACGAGAACCCGTAGCGCTGGCCCACAATGCAGCCTGATCACTCAGGCTCTGGCCCGCGTTACTGATCGTATTCGTCGTGGCGACGGTTCCAGGTGTAAGGTTCGGTTTGCGGCCAGCCTTCTGGGGATTTCTCCCACGTTTCCTGACGCCCATACGGAGTTAAATCCAGATAACTCCAAAGGGTGCCGAGGTATTCAACACCACGCGCGCCTGTGTAGTAGGTCCGGTAAATATCGTCGCCGTCACGAATAAACACGCTAGCACCGTGCTTCTCACCATCCTTGGTGGTTGCATCAAAGTCGTAATTAAACTCACTTGCGTAAGATGAATACCACGGGATGGCATCACTCCAGCCCATGCGCGCTTTGTATTGATCGAGCTTTGCCAAGGGCGCACGCGACACCATAACCAATGACGTATCGCGAGCATGCAGATGAGCCGGATGCGTCATCGCATCGGCCACCCATGAGCATCCGTCGCAGCCGGCGCGCCAGTCGGGGGCAAACATAAAGTGATAAACAATCAGCTGACGACGCCCCTCGAATAGGTCGAGCAATGACAACGTCCCCGTTTTCCCCTCGAACGAATAGTGTTTTTCCACTTTAACCATCGGTAGCTTTCTGCGTTCGGCATTGAGCGCATCGCGCGCACGCGTAAGCTCTTTTTCTTTTATAAGCAGCTGATCCAGCGCTACTTTCCAATCGTCCAAGGAAACACAATGTGGCAGCGGTTGCTTAGTAGAAGCCATGGCGCAACGTCCTTCAGAATTTAATTGGGCTCCGGGTCAGCACTTATATTCACGGGTGCGCGATAGCGAGCTGAGGCAGAGCAACACGACAATTAAACATAGCACCCCGTTTGCCAAGCAACGCGCCACGCATCGGCTTTGGGTATCGGCGAGGACGGGGTGTACAGCGCCCATCATATGGCGCTGCCGGGTAGCGGTAGTGTCTTGCGCTGAGCGGTGCGCAATAGATCACGGCGCCGCTTTTCCCTTCTGTCAGCGCACCCGGTTCAGGCTTTGCACTGTCAGGTCCAGCGCCTTGTACATGTCCAGTCGCGCAGAATGTCCCACGTCTGGATTATTGAGTTCATTGGCTCGTTCGGAGGGCAGGATGGGGGCAGTCAGATCGTCACCTTCGGTGGGTTCAAAATCATATTCTTCACCGATGGTCATGGCGCTGCGACGTAGCAGCATGCGCAACTGATCTGGCTCCAGCTCGGGATTGATCGACAGCATGGCGGCCAGTAGCCCGGCGACCAACGGGGTCGCGTAAGAAGTACCGCAATGCACTTCGCCTTTCTCATCAGGCTTGGCCGTTGAGGTGTGGACGCAGGCAGCGGCGGTGATGTCTACGCGCATGTCGATGTTGGAAGCCTTGCGCTTGGTGGCGTACTGAGCATCCTCGACCGGTACGTCTTTTTCGCTGCGTTGATGACCACCCACCACGAACAACTGATCGGTGACGAAAGACGAAGGCAGGCGATACTCGTCACGACCGGAGAAAGACGAGCCGTTACCCGCCGAGTTGACTACCACCACGTTCGGGTGCTCTTCACGCAGCCAGAGGAAAAATTCTTCCAGCAGTTCTTCGTAGCCGCTCATGGCAATACCCGAGCGCACCAGTGAGTCGATGGGGTCGCCGTTGACGTCAATCGCACCGATGCGGTGAATACCCCAGCTCCAGTTCAGCACGCGCACGCCGTCTTCAACCAGATTGACCGACGCCGCCACATTGGCGGTGATACCTGCATCCGAGTCGCGCGCGACTATTACATCAAAACCGGGGCCGACATTATCCAGCCCACGCAAAAAGCCGCTGTTGCCGCTCTTGTCCCAGGCTGCCGCCAATATGCCACTAACCGTGGTGCCATGGGCGCTCGGCTTATCGGCATCACGCGCGTACAGGCAAAGGCGCTTGCTGTTGGTGCGACAATCGTCACCGATATAGTCGGCGAAGTCCGGGGTATCAAAATCAACATCGCGCTCAATCACACCGATGCGCACCGGATGGGTCTTCACGCCACCGTTCTCGCGCTGCAACCGTCGCTGATAAAAATTTACCGCATCAAGAAAGCGGTTGGAGGCCCACTCTTCGTTGTCCGCCGGTGGTGCCTTATCGGGATCATCCTCGATACTTTTTTCGGCGCCGGACTCTTCGATCACCACCGCATCCACACTGACTTCACCGCCAAGACGCAACACCGTGGCATCGCGCTCATCCAGATTCTTCGCTGCAAGGCGCAGCTGATAGGTGTTCAGCGGAGGGATCATGCCGACCACCTTGGCGCCGTATTTTTCTGCCAGGCGCTTGGCTTCTTTCGCACCGTCGTAATTTTCCTCAATCACGACGCTGATCAGATCCACATAGGACGTGAGCCCATCCATGTTCTTGGCTACTTCGTCGTCATTGGCCGCCACCACGTGGCTACTGCCCAGCGACAACCAGACCGGATTACTCTGCTGGCCCTGTTGTTCAAGCACCAGCGGGCCACTCTGCTTGCCCTTGGTATCAAGTTGCAGTTGCAGCATCTGACCTTTGCCGCTGAGCCGCTCCGGGCTCAGAGGTTCGCCATTGAGCCGCGCCTGCCAATCACCGGACTGCAGGCCTTTAACCCGCAGGCAGAATGTTTGCTCCTGCGTTTCAAGCAGATCACCACAGCGCTGCAGCTGTTGTATGCGAATAGGCTCCGCCGCCGACACACCCAGCGGCAGCGCTGCAAGCAGGAACGCTGGCAGAGACTTGCACAAGGAGAGAAAAGGACGCTTCATTTACTACTCCGCTTTCGGTTGTCAGCTCGCGCAAGCAGAGTTTCCGCTGCGCTTGATCAACTTCCGACCGCCAGATCAGTGAATGTTTCAATGGCCGACCGGAATGACAAAGCGGCAAGGTGTTTATTGCGGCTAGCTTGAGCATGCTGCGCGATGCGATTGCATGCGTGCCCCTCAAGTCGCCCCGCAAGTAAGTGCTAAGTTACGGAGCTGCTCAAGCATGTTGTAGACGACCACATGCAAGCTCGTTTCAGTGCTAAATCAAGGCAAGGTTTTGCTCAGGAAGTGGGCGGCGCCCATCCAGGTTTTTCAATATGGGTGCCTGTGTTTTTACATAGCCTGGCCGATAGCGGCCAGTCGCATTCGCATCACCGGGCTTGGCTGCGTTCGCTCTACTAGCTTCTCGTTGCTTGCAAGATTCTTCCCGCATCCCTCGCTGGAGGCAATCCAAACACCCGCGCATAGTCACGACTGAATTGTGTCGCGCTTTCATAGCCCACCTCGAAAGCGGCTGCGGTGACGCTTTTACCACTGGCGACCATGAGCATCCGCGCCTGGAGCAAGCGAACCCGCTTCTGATACTGCAAGGGGCTCAAGGTGGTGACCGCCTTGAAGTGGCGGTGAAAGGCCGAGACGCTCATGGCTGCTTTTTGAGCGAGGTTCTCGACTCTGATGGTTTCGGCGAAGTCCTGACGAATCCATTGAATGGCCTGGTTCACCCTGGCCATCGCCGTGTCTGGCGCTGCTATCTCTCGGAGCATCCAGCCGTGCGGACCTTGCAATACACGGAACAATATCTCGCGCTCGTAGGCGGGAGCGAGAGCCGCAATGGCTTCAGGATTGCCCATCAACCGCAACATTCGCACCCAGGCGTCCATCAATTCAGGCGTGACGGGCGCTACCGAAAACCCAGGGTCATTATCGTGACGCTCGGTAGGTTTGGGCAGGTCTGCCAGCAGCGTAGATAACACGATGGGATCAAGTGTCAGGCTGACAGCCAGATAGGGCTCGCCTGCGGAACTCGGATGGACCGAGCCCACTGCTGGTAACTCGATGGACATGACGAAATAGGTTGCTGGGTCATACCGCAGCGTGCGGTCGCCCACGGTCATCGTTTTGCTGCCTTGCAGGATCAGGTTGATCATCGGGTCGTAGACCGCAGCGAGCATGTGCTCAGGGATCTTGCCCTGAACCATGGCGATGCGCGGAATCCCTGTCTCTGTGCGGCGGTTTTCGGCTCCGGCTGTTAAAGCGCGGAGTTCATTCAGTTGGCTGTTCATGGCTGGCATGCTGACGGGATTGTGATGCCCAGCGCAAGCAAAAAGCAGAAACGGGCAGGTTTTGAGTAGGAACGGCTGCGCCAGCCACAACGGCGCTCTTTACTGTGGAGGCTCATTCAATCGACAGTGGAGCAAGGTCATGACCGTTATCGTTATTACCGGTGGGAGTCGTGGAATCGGCGCCAGCGCAGCAGAACACGCTGCCCGGCGCGGCATGGGGGTAATCCTCACCTACAACAATCACCCTGACGCCGCCGAACGGGTGGTGCACCGCATCGAGCAAGCAGGCGGTAAAGCGGTAGCGCTCAAACTTGACGTTGCGGACGTCGCCAGCTTCGAGGCTTTCCGCACGACGGTCGTCGCGACCCTGCAGAGTATCTGGGGCACAAGCACGCTCGCTGGCTTGGTGAATAACGCAGGCTACGGTTTGTTCAACCCACTTGAGTCGGTCAGTGAGGCGCAGTTTGATGGTCTTTTCAATGTCCATCTCAAAGGCCCTTTCTTTCTGACCCAGGCCTTGCTGCCACTGTTGGAAGAGCATGCCAGTATCGTCAACCTCACCAGCGCCACCACGCGCGTAGCCACAGCTGGGGTTGCGCCTTATGCAGCCTTCAAAGGTGGCCTTGAGGTGCTCACCCGTTATATGGCCAAGGAGTTTGGTGATCGGCGTATACGGGCCAATGCGGTATCACCCGGTGCGATTAGTACTGAATTAGGTGGCGGGCTCAATGATGAGTTCGAAGCCATGCTGGCCGGGCAGACTGCTCTGGGCCGAGTGGGCGAACCCGAAGACGTGGCGCAGGTCATTGCCATGCTGCTCTCGGAAGAGGGCGCCTGGATCAATGCGCAAAGTATTGAGGTCGCAGGCGGCTACATCATCTGAACAATCGAGGGCTTTACCATGTTGGATCATATTTTTCTGTCCGTAAGCGACATACCGCGTTCTATACGTTTTTACGAGGCGGCCCTTGTGCCGCTGGGCATCACCGCACGGCTGGACTACGACGGTAAGGACGGCCCGCCAGGACACCCTGATCTAAAGGGCTTCGGTGTCAACGGCAGGGTGTTCTTCTGGTTGCGCCAGGGCGTCGTTGAAGGGCAAGCCGTGCACGTAGGATTTGTCGCTCGAAGCAAGGCTGAAGTAGAAGCCGCCTATGCTGCTGCGATGGCCCACGGCGCCGTCGACAATGGTGCGCCGGGAGCACGTTTGCACTATGACCCAAACTACTATGCCGCCAATGTGTTGGACCCAGACGGGTACAGCTTGGAATTCGTCTACAAGAACTGGCAGCACGCCCAATGAGTACACTCCTGATCTACGGCGCCACGGGTTATACCGGCCGCATGGCTGCGGAGCGGGCGAAGGCGCTCGGCCTGCCTTTCGAAATAGCCGGTCGCAATCGCCAGCGTTTGGCAGATCTCGCTGGGCAACTGGGCGTTCCCTATCGTGTCTTCGATGCAGGGCCGAACGCTGCGCACTCGTTGTCTGGCATTAGCGTATTGCTGAACTTCGCAGGCCCGTTTGCGCACACAGCGCCTGCCTTGATGAGTGCGTGTATTGCGGCCAAGGTCGATTACTTGGACATCACCGCTGAGATCAATGTCTACCGGCTCGCCGAGCGGTTGGGCGTGGAAGCTACGGCGTCAAACGTGATGCTATTGCCGGGCGTTGGCTGGGATGTGGTTCCCACTGACAGCTTGGCGGCGCACGTAGCCCGGCGCGTAGTTAATCCAGTGGCGTTGAGCATTGCGCTTCAGGTGCCAGGGTCCATGTCGCGTGGGTCGGCGATGAGTGTCAGCGAGATTATCGGTGCAGGTGTGCTGGCGCGGATTGATGGGCAACTCGTATCGACCCCGGATGCGCAGCCACGCCACTTTGATTTCGGTGACGGTCCGGTTCTGTGTGCGCCATTGTCGTTCGGCGATCTGGTGACCGGTTGGCATTCGATAGGCATACCGAATATTGCGATGTTCGTGCATATTTCAGGTGAAGCGTTTCCTCAGGGCGATCTGTCGGCTCTGCCCGATGGCCCCAGTGCACAGGAACGAGAGGCACATCGCGCTCGCGCGGTGGTCGAAGTAACGGCTGAAAATGGCAACGTGGCTCGTGCTGTGATCGAGACGGTGAACGGCTATTCCTACACGCCGTTGGCAGCTATCGAAGCGGCACGCCGTGTTCTGGCTGGCGACCGACGTCCGGGGTTTGAAACACCTGCACGGATCTTCGGTGGCGGCTTCGCTGAAAGTATTCCGGGGACGACAATTACTGATCTCTAGGCACTGGGTTGTTTCTCAAGAAGTAGCGGTGATTTTCATTGCGTGGCCCTCGGTCGTGGGCGGTAATAGTCAGCGTACCCTCGGTAAGCGCAAACGTTTCTGGCAGGCACATGAGATCGGTCAGGCCGTACTCTTTCTGGCGAGCGATGCGTCGAGCTACATTAACGGCACCGAGCTGTTCGCCGACGGCGGTGCTTCCCAAGTCTGAGCGACTCCTTGATCTCCTTTTGAGCCACAAAAAATGAACACACCGTGCCGTTGGCAGCATCGCTCGCTGCTGATGGCCCGCTCAACGAACCTGCCGAGTAACGGCGTCTGATGGAGTTACCCAATGAGTGAATTTGTAGGATCGACAATCGATCATGTGGGCATCGGTGTTTCGGACATTGCGCATGCGCGTGTCTTCTACGAGCAGGCGCTCAAACCGCTAGGAATCACCTTGATGATGAGCATCGAGGCCGATCCCCCGGGGGACAAGCCTCGACGACTTGGGTTCGGTTTTGCAGGAAAACCATTCCTCTGGCTGCATGCTGCGCCGGTTCCCAGCCACGGAGCGCATATCGCACTGATCACGCAAAGTCATGAGGCGGTCGACGCATTCCATGCAGCAGCCATGGCCGCTGGCGGGCAGGATAACGGGGCGCCGGGCATCAGGTCCCACTACCACTCGAAGTATTACGCAGCCTATGTACTGGCCCCTGACGGCGTGAATCTGGAGGCTGTTTGCCAAGAGTAATGTGAGGATAGATCCCTAATAAATAACTGATGGGGTGAGGCTGAGCCAAGATCATGGTGCGCGTATTCAAAGTCGCTGCCCCCTTACACGAACGCCTATTCAGTTGCCGAGTTCCTATATAGAGAAGCACACGGCTATATTTTGTGCTGAACCAGATCACGCAGCGGGTTAGACTCGGATTTTTTAGTAGTCTTATCTTGGAGTTACTGCGTGAACACGGAAAATCATTCCCAGACGGCCGCTTTTCTTTGGTCCATTGCCGATCTGCTGCGCGGAGACTTCAAGCAATCCCAGTACGGTCGCATCATTCTGCCGTTCACCTTGCTGCGGCGCATGGAGTGCGTGCTAGCGCCGACCAAGGATGAAGTGATCAAGCAATCCTTCGCTCAAGAAGGCAGGCCAGATCACGTGCGAGAGATGTTGTTGCTGCGCGCAAGCGGTGACTTACAGTTTTTCAACGCATCCAAGCTAACCCTCGGCACCCTGTCGGACACGCAAACAGCGGCAGACTTGAATAAATACGTGCAGTCTTTCAGTAAGGACGCTCGCGAGATATTCGAGCACTTCCACTTTGAAGACTTCGTTCAGCAGTTGGACAACGCCAACCTGTTGTATCAAGTGGTGCAACGCTTTGCCGCCACCGACCTCAGCCCCGAGCGCATCAGCAACTTTGGCATGGGCATCATCTTTGAAGAGCTGATCCGCAAGTTCGCTGAAAGCTCTAATGAGACCGCCGGGGAACACTTCACCCCTCGCGATATCGTCCACCTGACCACCTCGCTGGTGATCACCGATCAAGACCACAAGCTCGCGCCCAACAACATCGTCACCATCTACGACCCAACCGCAGGCACGGGCGGCTTTCTGTCCGAGGGCGATGAGTACATTCAGTCTATTAGCGACAACGTGACTGTGTCGCTGCACGGCCAGGAGCTCAACCCCGAGTCTTACGCTATCTGTAAGGCCGACATGCTGATCAAGGGGCAAAAGGTCGAGAGAATCAAACTCGGCAACACGCTGTCCAATGATCAGTTGGTCGGCTCCGAGCATCACTTCGACTTTATGCTCAGCAACCCACCGTTTGGCGTTGAGTGGAAGAAGGTACAAAAGCAGATTACTGACGAGCACAATCACAAAGGCTACGATGGCCGCTTTGGCCCCGGCTTGCCGCGGGTGTCCGACGGCTCACTGCTGTTCCTCCTGCATTTGGTCAGCAAAATGCGTAAAGCGCACGACGGTGGCTCGCGTATTGGCATCATCCTTAACGGTTCGCCGCTATTCACCGGTGGCGCAGGCTCGGGCGAGTCGGAAATTCGTCGTTACCTGCTGCAAAACGATCTGGTCGAAGCCATAGTCGCGCTGCCCACCGATATGTTCTACAACACCGGCATCGCCACCTATGTATGGATTCTCTCCAACCACAAATCGGCTGTGCGCAAGGGCAAGGTGCAGTTGATCGACGGTAGCCAGCACTTCGCCAAAATGCGCAAGTCACTGGGCAGCAAGCGCCAGTACATCACCGAAGCGCAAATCAACGACCTCGTGCGCCTGTACGGTAATTTCGAGGAAACAGCACAGAGTAAAATATTCCCGATCTCGGCTTTCGGTTACCGGCGCATCACCGTCGAACGTCCGCTGCGCTTGAACTTCCAGCCCAGCGCTGAACGTATAGAGCGAGTGCTGGAAGAGAAGGCCATTCAGAAACTCGACAGCACAGTGCAACACCAGCTGGTCAACGCCCTGCAATCTATGGATGCCAACGTGCTGCACCGCAACCGCGAGCAGTTCAGCAAATTGCTGAAAAAGGCGCTTGCTGACCACCACGTCTCCGTTAGTGCGCCAGAGCTTAAAGCCCTGCTCAACGCCTTGAGTGAGCGCGACCCTGAGGCCGATATCTGCAAGACCAAGGGCCAGCCGGAAGCTGATACCGGCCTGCGTGATAACGAGAACGTGCCGCTGGGCGAGTCAGTGTTTGATTACTTTCAGCGTGAAGTTATCCCGCATGTGCCGGATGCCTGGATTGACGAAAGTAAAACCGATTCGCTGGACGGCGAGGTTGGCATTATCGGTTTTGAGATTCCGTTCAATCGCCACTTCTATGTGTTCCAGCCACCGCGCCCGCTGGAAGAGATCGACCGCGACCTCAAAGCCTGCACTGATCGCATCAAGCAGATGATCGAAGGCTTATCAGCATGAGTGCGCCAACCGCCACTGACGAGCGCTTTGATGAAGTGCTTGCGCTGATTTATACCGCCAAGCAACAAGCCGCGCAGGCGGTTAATACTCGGCTTATCGAGTTGTACTGGCAGGTAGGCGCTTACATTAGCCACAAATTGGAGCAAGCAGAGTGGGGCGATGCCGTGGTCAGCCAGTTGGCGGATCACCTTGCGCGAACCCAACCGGGCTTGCGTGGTTTTACCCGGTCAAATTTATTTCGCATGCGCCAGTTCTATGAGATCTACCGAGATGAGGAAAAAGTCGCACCACTGGCGCGACAATTGTCTTGGTCACACAACCTGATCATCTTCAGCCAGAGCAAGCTTCCAGATGAGCGCGAGTTCTATTTGCGTATGGCCGTGCAGGAAAAATGGTCAAAACGCGAGCTGGAGCGCCAGTTCAAAGCCGCTTTGTTTGAGCGTAGCGTCAGCCAACCGGCAAAAGTCTCAGCAGTGCTGAGGCAATCTCACCCTGCTGCGCTGGAAGTGTTCCGCGATACCTATATGGTTGAGTTTCTTGACTTGCCCAGTGGCCATGTCGAGGCTGATTTGCACCAAGGCTTGCTGGCGCGGCTCAAGGAATTTTTGATCGAGTTGGGCCGCGACTTCTGTTTTGTGGGCTCTCAATACCCGTTGCAAGTAGGCGGTCGTGATTTTGCTCTGGACCTGCTGTTTTTCCATCGCGGCCTCAATTGCCTTGTCGCTATCGAACTCAAAGTCGGGCGCTTCGAGCCGGAATACCTCGGCAAGCTCGACTTCTACTTGGAAGCGCTGGACCGCGACGCCCGCAAACCCCACGAAAACCCGGCCATTGGCGTGCTGCTCTGCGCCAGTAAAGACGATGAAGTGGTCGAGTACGCGCTGAATCGTTCGCTGTCGCCAGCACTGATTGCTGAGTACCAAACTCATTTGCCGGATAAGCAACTGCTGCAAGCCAAGCTGCATGAGTTCTACGCCCTGAATACCGCGCAAGGAGAAGAGCAATGAGCGGATTTAAGCCGTATCCGGCGTATAAGGATTCTGGGGTGGAGTGGTTGGGGGAAGTGCCGGAGGGGTGGACGGTAATTGCCTTAAAGTGGCTTTCTCCAGTGTTCAGAGGTGCGTCTCCGAGGCCTATTGATGACCCGGTTTATTTTGATGATGACGGTGAATTTGGCTGGGTCAGAATCGCGGATGTAACTGCATCCCCTGATGGATATTTATACGAAACTACTCAGAAGCTTTCCGCTCTTGGATCTTCTTTAAGTGTAAAGCTTGAGCCGGGCGAACTGTTCTTGAGTATCGCGGGGTCTGTTGGTAAGCCATGTATTACTGCTATTAAGGCCTGCATTCATGATGGGTTCGTTTACTTCCCATGGTTATCTATTGACCAACGCCTTTTGTATAGGGTCTTCGAGTCTGGCCTTTGCTTTGGCGGGCTGGGGAAAATGGGTACTCAGCTCAACTTAAATACCGACACTGTTGGTGGAATTTGTATCGCTGTCCCCCCTGCGGCTGAGTTGAGTAGGGCGCTCGCATTCCTCGACCACGAAACTGCCCGCATCGATGCACTGATCGAAGAGCAGCAGCGCCTGATCGAACTGCTCAAGGAAAAGCGCCAAGCCGTTATCTCCCACGCCGTCACCAAAGGCCTCGACCCGACGGTACCGATGAAAGACTCTGGTGTGGAGTGGCTGGGCGAAGTGCCGGCGCATTGGGTTGTTGGTCCGCTGCGTTGGTATGCAACCATTCAGGGAGGCATCGCCAAAGGTAAAGATTACGAGGGTCGCGAGACCGTTTCGCTACCTTATCTACGTGTTGCCAATGTGCAGAGCGGTTTCGTTGACCTCACCGAGGTCAAAGAAATCTCTGTGCTCGAATCTGAAATTGGGCGATATAGCCTACGTTCAGGTGATGTACTGATGAATGAAGGCGGAGATAACGACAAGCTAGGACGTGGAACTGTATGGCAAGGGCAGATAGAACCTTGCCTTCACCAAAATCACGTATTTGCTATTCGCCCGAATGATTTGCTCTCAGCAGAATGGTTGACCGCGTTTACGCAGTGCGATCAAGCACGCAGTTACTTTTTCTTGAACTCCAAGCAGAGCACTAACTTGGCCTCCATATCAGCAAGCAATGTCATGAGTCTTGCTTTACCAATTCCTTCAGTTGCTGAGCAAAAAGAGATTCTTTCAAGGTTGAATCAAAGCCGCGTAGCTCACGAAGAGCTGGTTAATCTAGCTACTTCAACCGTCGAATTTCTCAAAGAACGTCGCTCCGCCCTAATTTCCGCCGCCGTCACCGGCAAAATCGACGTACGCGGCTGGCAGCCACCGGCCAAAGCTCAAGCCCCCGAACTCGAACAAGAGGCCGTGTAAATGGCGGACAGCAAGGAAGCACAGTTCCAGCAAGACATCATCGATGCACTATCGGCCCAAGGCTGGCTAGTCGGCACCGCCAGCGCTTACGACCGGCGCACGGCGCTGTATACCGAAGACTTTCTCGGCTACTTCAAAGAAGCTTGGCCGGAGCGCTGGGGGCCGTTGTTATGAAGCAACCCATGGGCCAGCAGCAGATTCAGCTTTTCACCTCAGCCGACGGCCAGGCACAGCTGCATGTTGCGCTGGAGCATGACACGGTTTGGTTGAGTCAGGCGCAAATGGGCCAGTTGTTCGACACCACGCCCGAAAACGTACTCATGCACCTGAAAAATATCTTCAAGGATGAGGAATTGGCCGAACAGGCAACCACTAAGGATTTCTTAGTGGTTCGCCAGGAAGGTGCCAGGCAGGTACGTCGGCGCATCAAGCATTACAGCCTCGATGCCATTATTTCAGTGGGTTACCGCGTGAGCTCCAAGCGCGCTACCCAGTTCCGCCAGTGGGCCACCGGGGTGTTGAAAGCGCATTTAGTCGATGGCTACAGCCTCAACCAGCGCCGTCTGGCGGAGCGCGGTATCGAGTTTGAACAGGCAGTGAGTCTGCTGTCGCGCACACTGGCCAATCAACAACTGGTCAATGCCCAAGGCCAAGCCGTGGTGCAGGTGATCAGTGACTATGCCCGCAGTTGGAGCTTGTTGCAGGGCTATGATGAGCAAAGTCTGGAGCAACAGAGTACGGCCCAGACCAACATGCGTGCCCTGGCGTTGGAGGATGTGCTGGCGGCAATCGCACAACTGAAGGCCACGTTGATAGCCAAGGGCGAAGCGACCGAGCTGTTCGGCCAATTGCGTGGAGAGGGGCTGGCTTCGGCCATTGCTACCATCGAGCAAGGGTTTGCCGATGAATGGTTTTATCCTAACGTGGCCAGCCGGGCAGCGCACCTGTTGTATTTCGTGATCAAGAATCACCCACTGGCCGATGGCAACAAGCGCAGTGGTTCGTTTCTGTTTCTCTGGTATTTGCAGTTGAACCAACACCTGTTGGCGAGGCCCGTGGCGCAATTGATCAACGACAACACGCTGGTGGCTCTGGCCTTGTTGTTGGCCGAGAGTCTGCCTGAGCAGAAGGAATTAATGGTGCGACTGATTGAACACTTTGTGCTGCTAAAACCGCTGTAAAAACAACTAAAACTAACAAACTGCCGAGCAAGGAGCAGAGCGTTATGGCGGATAGCCGGGAAATACAGTTCCAGCAGGACATCATCGATGCACTATCGGCCCAAGGTTGGCTAGTCGGCACCGCCAGCGCTTACGACCGGCACACGGCGCTGTATACCGAAGACTTTCTCGGCTACTTCAAAGAAGCTTGGCCGGAGCGCTGGGATAAGTTCGCCAAAGCCAATCCGAACGATCCGGAAGGCGTGCTGGTGCAAAAACTGGTACGCGAGCTGGAGCAGAGCGGCACGCTCGATGTGCTGCGCCACGGCTTTAAGCTCCCGGCGGTCAAGGTTGAGCTGTGCAGTTTTAAGCCAGACCACGGTATGAACCCGGACACGCTCAAACGCTATCAATGCAACCGCCTTCGTGTGGTACCTGAGGTGTCTTATTCACCCCATGCGCGGGACAAGGCCAGCGGGGGGCAGAGTTATAACCCTCGGTTGGATCTGGTGCTGTTCGTCAATGGTATCCCCACCGCGACGCTGGAGTTGAAAAGCGAGTTCAAGCAATCGGTAGAAAACGCCAAGCGCCAATACCGCGACGACCGTCCGGTAAAAGACCCGCTTACGCGCAAGCCAGAACCGTTGCTGACCTTCAAGCGCGGCGCGTTGGTGCATTTTGCGGTTGGCCAGAATGAAGTGGCGATGACCACCAAACTGGCAGGTAAAGATACTTTCTTCCTGCCCTTTAACCTAGGCAGCGAAGAGGGCGGCGCGGGCAATCCGATGCCAGCCGACGACAGCCAATATGCCACCAGTTATTTGTGGCAACGGCTGTTTCAACCCGATGCGTGGCTCAAGGTGCTGGGGCGCTTCTTGCACCTAGAGAAGAAAACCAGCGAGGCCTTTGACGGCACACAAGTCACTAAAGAAACCATGATCTTCCCGCGTTATCACCAGTGGGAAGTGGTCAATAAACTGATCGACACCACTCGCACTGAAGGGCCGGGCAAGCGTTACTTGATTCAACACAGCGCCGGCTCGGGCAAGTCAAATTCCATCGCGTGGTCTGCTCATCAGCTTTCTTCGCTGTATGACGATGCCGGGCAGCGGCTGTTCAACTCGGTGATCGTGGTAACCGACCGCACAGTACTCGACAGCCAACTGCAGAAAACCATCTACCAGTTCGAACATGCCCAAGGCGTGGTCAAACCAATCACCCGTGATGTCGGCAATCAGAGTAAATCTGAACAGCTTGCTGAGGCCTTGGCCGAACAGACGCGCATTATCATCGTTACCATCCAGACCTTCCCGGCACTGTTCGATGCGCTGGATAAATACCCCAAACTCGCCAGTGGCCGTTACGCGGTTATCGCTGATGAGGCGCACTCGTCACAAACCGGCTCATCGGCCAGCAAGTTGAAAAGCATCCTCGGCAGTGACGTGTTGGAAGGCGAGGAAATCAGCGCCGAAGAGCTACTAGACGCCGCGGTGCAAGCGCGCCAACCGAATGAGCGAATCAGTTACTACGCCTTTACTGCAACGCCTAAAGCCAAGACGCTGGAGCTGTTCGGCCGCCCGGCTGATCCATCTATCCCTGCCAGCTCAAGCAACAAACCAGAGGCGTTTCACCTGTATTCCATGCGTCAGGCCATCGAAGAAGGTTTTATCCTTGATGTGCTGCGCAACTACACCACTTACAGCACCGCTTGGAAGATCGCCCACCCGGATGGCGAAGACGATGAGGTCGACAGCAAGAAAGCGCGCATGAAGCTGGCGCGTTGGGTGCGGCTGCATCCGTACAACATCAACCAGAAAGTTGAAGTCATCGTGGAGCATTTCCGCGCCAATATCCGCCACCTGTTGAACGGCCAAGCCAAGGCCATGGTGGTGACCAGCAGCCGACAGGAAGCGGTGCGTTACCAGTTGGCGATGAAGGCATATGTGCAGCAAATGGGTTATGGCGATGTGCACCCGCTGGTGGCGTTCTCCGGCAGTGTGTTGCCAGATGAGGTGATCCCCGAGGAAGTAACAGAAAACAGCAGCCTGCTCAACGCTGGCCTGAATGGCCGAGACTTGGCTGCTGCGTTCGACACGCAAGACTTCAATGTGATGATCGCAGCCAATAAATACCAGACCGGGTTTGATCAGCCCAAACTGTGCGCCATGTATGTGGATAAGAAACTGCAAGGTGTGGACTGCGTGCAAACGCTGTCACGGCTGAACCGCACCTTCCCGGCCAAAGAAACCTTCATCCTCGACTTCTTCAACGAACCGCAAGACATTCTCGACGCCTTCTTGCCGTATTACACCAAGGCCGAGCTGAACGATGTGACTGATCCGCAGATCATCTATGACCTGCAGAAAACCCTGGATGCCGAGGGCATCTATTACTGGACCGAAGTCGAGGCATTCGCCTTGGCCTTCTTTGACCCTAAAGCAACGGCCAGCAAACTCAGTTACTACTGCGCACCTGCCAAAGAGCGCTTTGCCAAGCGTTATGCGTTTAGCCAAGAGGCCCGCCAACACGCGCTGGACTTCAAGCGCACCGCAGAAGCTAACGGCGACAGCGCAGGCCTTAAAAAAGCCGAACACGCACTGAAAGAAGCAGGCGAGCAGGTTGATCAACTCGATCTGTTCCGCAAAAACCTGCAAAGCTTTGTGCGCCTGTACGAGTTCCTCTCGCAGATCGTGCCGTATGAAGATCCAGAGTTGGAGCAACTTTGTGTATACGCCAAGCACCTGTATCCGCTGCTGCGTATTGATCGCCTGCAAGAAGACGATGTGGATGTGGGCGAGCTGCAATTAACTCACTATCGCCTGAGCAAGCGCGCCGAACATCAACTGCGCCTCAGCGAAGACCCCGGCGAGTACGGCCTTGACCCGGCCACAGCGGTCGGCAGCGGCAAAGCGCATGACCCGGAGAAGAAACGCCTCTCGGAAATCATCGATGCGCTGAACGATATTTTTGGTGCCGAGGTCAGTGATGACGATCAGTTGCAGTTTCTCACTGGCATCGCCCAGCGCATTAGCCGGCAAGAGGATGTAATGGCTCAGGTAAACAGCCACTCGGTCGAGCAGGTAATGCATGGCTTGTTCCCTAAACGGGTGGTGGACACCGTGCTGGATGCGATGACCGACAACGAAAAGATGTCGCTAGAGGTGCTGGACAATGAAACCAAGAGCCGGGCATTTGCGTTGGCGATTTTGAAGTTGATTAAGTCGGCATCTGGTTTTGATACAAATTTACAGCGCGACGCGTGACTGCTAGCCATACGGATAGGGAATAAAGATGGCGATTCCGGATTTTCAAAGTGTAATGCGCCCCGTACTTGCAACTGTGCAGAGCGGGGCGCCTCTGCCGCTTAACGAGTTGCGAGAACGTGTGGCTGATCAGTTCCAGCTGACTGACGAAGAGCGCAAGGAGCGCCTGCCTTCCGGGCAGCAGACGGTGATGAATAACCGTGTCGGTTGGGCGCGTACTTACCTGAATAAAGCAGGTCTGCTGACGATACCAAGCAAGGGCATGGTGCAGATCACCGCGCGAGGGCTGGACGCTTTAGCCAATGGCCCCGAGCGCATTACTGTAAGCTGGTTGAAGCAGTTTCCTGAGTTCGCGGATTTTCATACCGCTAAACCCCAGGCAGCTGATGTACCGCCGATGGTTGAGCTTGATAGCGCTGAGACCACACCAGACGAGCAGTTGGCCGAGGCGCATCAGGCGCTGTTGCAGTCGCTGGTTGACGAGTTGTTGGTTCAGGTTCGAGCCGCGACACCGAGTTTCTTTGAGCAGTTGGTGGTCGATTTAATGATCGCCATGGGCTATGGCGGCTCCCGCAAGGAAGCTGGTAAAGCAACTCAGGCAACCAACGACGATGGGATCGACGGGATCATCAAGGAAGATAAGCTTGGCCTCGACGTAATTTATCTGCAGGCCAAGCGCTGGACTAACACGGTGCATCGCCCGGAAATCGACAAATTTATTGGCGCGTTAACCCGCCAACGCGCGCGCAAGGGCGTGTTTATCACCACCTCTGATTTTTCCCAAGGCGCCCGTGATGCTGCTCTGAGTTTAGATATCAAAGTGGTCTTGGTTGATGGTGTGGAGCTGGCGAGCTTGATGGTAGAAAACAATCTTGGGGTGAGCGTTAAGCAGGTCTACCAAGTGAAGCAGATCGACAGTGATTACTTTGCTGGGGAGTAATTGTAGTGGTCAACTAATCCCGGACGCGGTTTTAAGTAGTTCTTCTGCGGTTGCCGGAGCCATCCCATCGTTAAATTGATGAGGACTGATTACCTTACGAACGATGTCAATGAATGGGCGGTCGAGACTATGAACAATCCTAAATACCCATTGGAACTGTTTTTGTGTGTGGTTACTGTGAGTCTGGAAACCATGAAAATTGTAGAAGCTTTGCCTCCGCTAGATATTTAAATTAGATTCGCCTCTTAAACGGCTCGTTTTCTTGCCAGAGGAAACGAGCCAGTTGGTTCGGCGTCATTCAGAAGGCGCTTACAGAGCATGGCTTTATGGTGTTAATAAATCATGGAGGAAGAAAATGCCTCAGCCAGTTGAGAGAACAATTCAGGTATTGGAAGAGCTAAGCCGCTGTGAGCCGCGAAAAATACAGCGAACGAGTTTAGAAAGAAAGGCGCAATGGGTAGCTAATTGGTGCCTTGCCTGTTCTTTCGTTTTTCTTATTATTAGCGGAGGATTTGTCTTTTTTTATGATGTTAGGCCTCCTTCTGTATATGCAAAGATATTTGTATTGCTGATGAGCTCTACCTCAATGCTGTTGGCTATTATTACATTGATTGCGCCAATGGTAGCCTCTTTGTTACTTGCTTTTCGGTGGAAAAAATTAGCATTTGAAGGGTTGTGTGATGATATTCGTCATGAGCAGGCGATGGCTGATCGCTTAGCTAGTTATGAGGCTGCCGCTCTCAAAGATGCGCATTTTTGGTTGAGCCGAAAAGTTAGGCGTATAAGTGAGCGGACGGGGCGTTTTTTTGGCGAGAAGACTGCCGCAATAGGTTTATTGGCTACTGTGTATTCATTTACTGCTGAGTTTGGTGGTTTCGAATGGGTTTCCCGAACTATGAGTGCAGGTCTTCAAGCTGGTAACGTAGGCAATACTATATTGTTAGGTGTAGGTGCGTTCTTGTTTGGCATGTCTATTGGATCTATCCTGATGGGGTATGTTGCCTCCCGTTATCGGTATCAGATTGAAATAATTGAGTTGGTTGATAGGTAGCGTTGAAATGAAGCTGCTTTGTCAGCTGATAATGCCGTGCCTGTCGTTTAGTGATTTTTGAGAGTTTTATATTTCGTGCGCATGCTAAGTGCTATTTCTTATAATTTATAATCAGCGTTTTTGGGCATATCTTTGCTATTTCATAGTCAGGGTTATAGGTTGCGAGATTGTGAGCTGCAATCGTTAAGCCAGCTGCAACTCCACTGTGATTTTCCTTGCTTGGGCTAGAGACGGCTCAGGGTATGCATCAAGGCCCATATTGATGCGTTTCTTGGTTACAGGGTGGTAGTAGTTAAAATTCCATAGCTTAGAGCCATTAGTTCTCACTCGCATTTGAAGGCCGTCGCCATCAACCAGAACGCAATCCTTCTCTAAAGGCTTGGCGGTTCTGATCTTGAGTTCAGAAAGGCAGTAGCTTGAGCGCACATTGGTATTCCAAAAATTAGCACTTGAAGGCTTGGAATGCCATCTGGAATACCAAAGGACATAGATCTTGCTGGACGCTCGCGGACACTAATGGCGCTGAAAGCCCCGTATTTACTGGATTTCAGGCACAAAAAAGGACGTCCGCGGACGCCCTTAGATGTATATTTGGTGGAGCCGGGGGGATTTGAACCCGTTTTCAGCGCTGTCCGTTGCTGACCTATTTTAGTCAAAGCCAGTCATTCTCTGGCATTCGCTTTTATCCAGTTGGTCAACGCTGTGCATCATTGGCATTTGATTTCGACACTTTTTCGACACCTTTCTTTCTTTGCCCAATGGTTGACCTGTAGTGTCATTATGATGTTATCTGTCTAAGCTGATCATGTTAGTCCTTACCAGCAATCCAGTTCTTGAGGGAAATGTTATGCCAATTTATGTTGCCCCAGGTGTAGAGGTTGGCCGCAACGGAGGGTCTTTCCAAGAAGTCTCTATGAATACACAGACTCATACAGTAATTACACGGTATGGTCGATACTGCACTATTCGAGACTACGAAAAAGCACCGCCAACCAGCAAGCCTAACCGTCACTGGTTTCAGATTTATAGAACGCCTGATAATACTGAATAGTATTGGTGCATAAAAAAATGAATGCGCTCTTTTTGTTTGGAGCGCATTTTAAATAATAACTTGTCTTGAAGCTATGTAGCTAACGTCTCGGTCTGCGCTTGTAAGTTGTTGAGTAGGATGTTTTTATTAAGCTTATCAAGTTCTAATGATTCTCTTTCGATTTTTAAATTATCAAGAAAGTGATTGTTTCTTAATTCAAAATCATCGAGTATTGTGTACCAGTTTTTAACATATCTTTTCATTCTTGGATCGTCAGAAACTAGCCCCATTTCACCTTTTAGTATGTGGTTGTTTATCCTGCTTTCTATCTCTGAATCTTGGTCAGATATTTTTCTTCCCACAAGGATTAACTCAACATGCATATGCCCGCTTGAGAATTCAGGGAATTTCTTTATTAAGGCAGCATAATCATCTAGCTGTCTAAGATGCTTGATGTTTAAGGAAATGCTTGGCCTTTTTATTTCTATAATAACGCAGCGATAATATTTTCTCCCGGAGGAGTCTATTGAAGGTATCTTTCTTGCTAAGAATAAGTCAGGCTGCCGTTGTGAGATTATAACCCCATCTCTTTCTTCTTCATCTAGGTCGTCTTCGTTGATGGTTTCGATGCCTCTGACTGTGTCACGTATTCCTTTTGATAGCTTTGTAAAGGACGCTTCTTCTGCACCTAGGGTTTCGTAGGCTGGACCAAATAGCCATGTATTATTTTCAATTACGCTTTGAAGATCAGGGGTTTCAAGAATCTCAAGATAATGTTTGTTCATTATCTCTCTAAGTTGGTGGACTGCAACTTGTCTTTTGTAAAGTATCTCAATGGTTGATATTACATTTTCAAGTTTAATTGACTTTATTTGGCGAGCAAGTTTTTCTGTTGAATCTTGATCGAGGTCTAAGGTACTTTCCAAAATATCAAGCAGCGCGTCGTTCTCATTTGATATGAGCAGTCGATCTAATAACCTAATAAGTATTTTCTTTTGTTTCTTTTGTAGTGTGTTGAATACAGATGGGTCGGCTAGATATATAGATTTTACTGTGCTTTTTACCTTGGTACTTCTCCATTTGGCTTCATGGGTGTCTAACTTGGAGTAGTCAGGGAATATGCCATCTTTTTCGAACTTATCAATCTGAATGTCAGCGAATTTTTTTAAGAAATCATCATAAATATCTTGTGTTATGGCGTTGAGGTCTTTCTGTAAGCTTCTCCAGGTTTTGCAGTTAGGGTTGAAGCTGCTTGAAAGAAATGTATCGTTGTTTTCTTCGAACTCATTAGCCCATTCTGAAATTATATAAATGCTTGTGTAAAAATTGGGCTTGTTGTTTAAGCTGCTGAGTTCTTTGTGAACATTTGACCCTACGCTGGTCATTAAGTATGTATATGATTTTTCCGAGCTAGGCTTCTCAGTCCAGCGAATAACCTTTATTACAAAATCCTGTCCTTCCGTACTGATTTTTTTTTCAGTAATTTCGTGTGCGGGAATCTCAATTGGTTTTCCGTTGAGTAAAAGGCTTTTGTCTTTGTTAAGGGCTAAGTACCACCCGAACTCAATAGACATTAAATTCGCAAGCTCTGGCTCAGCGGGTAAATTTTTTGTAAAGTTAAAAAGTTCAACACAGGTTCCTTGGCACTCTGATGATAGCAGGGCGTGTTGATCTTCTTTTGCTATGCCTTGAATGTTGTAATTTGCCAGGTTGGCAGAATTAATTGTTATGACAGCATCGCCATCATTTTTGTTCCGCGTGTGCCAACGGGCTTCATTACAAAGTACGTGAAATGCTAACCGGCCTCTTCCATGCGACCCATGCTGGCTGGCTCTTCCGAGCTTGGATGATTCATTAAACTTCCCGAAATTATTATCTGCGTATAGAAACTCTATGCCTGTGCCATTGTCCAGCACAGAGATTTGTTCTGGTCCGCCAGCCTCATTCGAGGCGTAATTAACTTTTACTGATGATGAATTAGCGTCAAACCCATTCCAAGCAAGTTCAAATATTGGTTGCCAAGGATCAGTTTTTTTAAAGTGTTTCTTAATGCCGAGTCCTGTAATATTTGTAGAGGCAGAAAGCTTGTAGTTAGACATTTTCTTTCTTGATCCTTTTTGCGCTAATTCAATTGGAGTTTCTAGCTTTTGAGGTTGGTCATAAGTTTTTATTTTTAATATATATTGCCCATTGCTAAGAATGGCAGCTTTCAAAAGGTGACTGTTTTCAATCTCGGTGGCTTAACCCAACTCTTGCTCTGCAATTCCTGCCTTCAATGCTGCCTGCTTTGTGTGGCCAGCAAGCCCTGTCTTTCATGCTCGGCTTTTGCTCAACAATTGTGATTTTCGTCTTCTCTGGGGGCTTTGGGGCTTCTATCGGTATTTTGGGGTCTTCGAATTTCAAAACGTTATCCGCGCCGCGTCGTACGTAATTTCGGTCGTTGAAGGAAACTTGTTTAACCTGGGCGGATTTTGACTCGTTTTGAGACGGTGGGGTGAAGGTCACTGTTTCTCGGGCGCGATCACGTTTTGCCTGTTGTTCCACGACCCGATCCCAGTTTTTGGAATCGCTGCTTACGCTTCTGCTACGCTGCTTCTCATAGTCTGGCGTAGGTCTTACGTAGTTTGGGTTCGTGAAGTTCTTTGCCAAGTCGCCCATGCGGGCTGAGTCGGTAAAGGCAAGTCCTCCTAGCGTCACGCAGGTTCCGATCACACCGGCTATGATCAGTCCTTTTGTGTTTCCCCTACGTGCCCTTGTCCGTATGTAGTCTGGGGCATCGTTCCAATCAGCCTTCATTTCTTGCTCTCCCTTGTCCCTCGGGCATACCAACGTTTAGCTAATTCTTGTGTTATCGCTATCCCGCGTTTTGACTGGTCAAGTTTCGGTTGGCCTCGTCGTACTCTGGGCTTGTCTGACCTTTATCTGGCATGACTTCACCAGTCATGAGCCACCACCGATAGTTCGGGTATAGCTTCCCAAGCTGGTCAATTTCTTCTGCGCTAATTCTGGCTCGCCCTCTCTTAATGCTCTGCCACCTCACGTATTCCTTGCTGTTTACCTCGGCAAGGTCTTTGAGGCTGGTTGCATCAAGCAATTTAAGAACTCTATCAAGCATTGATTCGCTCATTACCAAAAACAATCGTATGGACTATTGCCATAATCCGGTTATTTATGGATACTGTCCATATGGATTTATTCCATATTGATAGTCCAACAATGACCAACATAGTGCAGGAAAGATCATGGATGTGGAAGGAACTGACCTCTCTTTGAAAGACCTTATTTCTCCGCCGCCGCTTATGCCTTGGCGCCAGTTTGCAAATTGGATTCGTATGGCTGATGACCATCCCACTGTTTGGGGCTGGATTCGCAACGGTTATCTGCCTTCTCGCAAAGTAGGTAAGCACATGATGGTCAATGTGTCGTTGCTTGCTAAACAGCTTCTCGATGAAGAGTTCACCGAGTGAGCAGGGCAGATCAGCAATTCAAGCTGCGGCTACCCGCTGCCTTGCGTGCTCAAGTTGAACAAGCCGCAAAGGCATCACGCCGCTCTATAAATGCAGAGTTAATCATTCGCCTAGAAGCCAGCTTCGTACAGGTCAAAGAAAGTCAGGAGGACGCCCAGTGATCTACATGACCCACGGACGACTAGGGGAGGGCATGAGCTATGACGCTCAACCGCTACCTGCATCAGCCTCACGCCGAGGACTGCGCCTGCTCTGTATGTTGGACTTTGGCCGAAATGGCAAAGCCCGCTCTTTACCAGTCCACACCCTGCAACGATTGCAAACCCCATGGGCTGCCGTATCTCGTCAATGGCCGTTGGTACTGCCAGACGGCTTACAAATGCGCGAAACACACGCCCAGCAAACGACCTCCGAAGTATTGGAGCGTTATTCACGACTCGGGCAAGCCGGTGCCTTACGTCCCGCTGTGGGGTGTCACCAATGACTTTTTTGGGAGCGGGCATAACGTGGACTGAGCTAGCGATAGTCAGTACCTGCGTCACGATCAACCTCAGCATTGTTTGGGCGATTTTCCGATGATCACTTTACAAATCATTTTGGCGGTCATGTTTTGCGTTGCTGCCTTCGAGATCTGTCGCAGTGAGATTGCTAAATCAAAGTCAGCCTTTCGCACGGCTCGCTATCTAGTCGCACTGTTATGGCACTGGTCGATTCCCTTTGTACTGGGCTGTCTTGCCGCTTCGGTGGTTTCGCTTATGGGCATTCAGCAAGGGCTTATGCAGGTAACCGATGTGCTGGATGAGGCCATTCAACAAGCCGTACAAGCCTGCGGGGTAGCCGATCAACCGCCTGACAGTAGATCGCCGTCTGAGTCCGGGACAGCTTCACCGTCGCGGGCTTAGGGGGCGAAACGGGATAACAAGGGCCGGGCCCTTGGTTTTAAACAGGCAACACAACTCACGAATTTAGCGACTTAACAGAAACGCCGCTTCGAACTGAAAACCACCCACCGGAAAAACTGAAAGTTAACCGGTGCGGGAAAACTCAGCCCGAAGAAAGGCAAAACCGCGCAATCAAGCGCAATTCAAAGAGGTGGTAAACATGGCTCGTTCAACTATGGAAGTAGCATTTCTCGGCACTCAACGTTTCGACGGTGAGAACGGCCAGAAGTACATCAAGGTTTTCTACGGTGATGAACCAGACGGCAAAACCGAGCACGGCTTGTCGATCATCGGTATGGCTGCTGACGACGATGTCGCTGATGAAATCTTTCACGCTGGCTCCAAGTTCGAACCCCTGCAGCTTGTGCGCATCACCTTCGATGTCGCTCGCGGTGGCCAGAACAAGGGCAAAAATCTAGCCCTGCACATCGAAGAAGTAGAACGCCCAGGCACTCGCAACGCACCAACCCCGTCCACCACTGGCGCGACCAAAGCATCAGATTCGGCCAAACCATCCGACCCGACGAAAGCCAGCTAATCGGAGGGCATGACCGTGCTCAAAGGTGATCGCGTTATCTGTGACCTCTGCCAGAGCGATATGGGCCAGTTACACAACTTGCCTAGTGATTTCGTCGACTCGGCACCTGATATGCGCGTTCCACCTCACTACGCGGTCTGCCCGGTTTGTTTCGAGTACTCGGTTCCTCTGGAACCCGAACAAGACACTCAACCGCTTTAGGGGCTTCGGGATATGGACGCATACCTGCTGAACATCACTCTCGGCGACCTTTGGGCGCTCCAATTCATACAAGGCGTCGTGATGGTCATGGCCCTTGGACTGATCCACGGACACCAGAGGTAACGACTATGGCTTTCACTTGGGGGCAATACCTCGTTATCGCTGGGTTCTTGGTAGGTGCCCTAGGTATTGGCGTCGCTTGGGGCAACTTCCGGCTCGGCTGGAAAGAAATGATAGACGCATCAACCAACTGAGGTAATTCAACATGGAAAAAACACAACTGGCCGTCTCTATCGGCCAAGCCAACAACAGCAACGGGACCAGTGTCGGTAAAGCACTGGGCGGCAAAAAGGCGCTCGCCATGCTCACCGTTGTTTCCGCTTCGCTTACTGCTGCATCCGCTAACGCAGCCATTGATGTTCCGGCTGAACTGCTAGCCATCTTCACCGATCTGGCAATTGCTTTCGGCACGCTCATGGCAGCCGGTGCGGTGCTGTTCGGTGTGATTCGCGGCGGCATTGCACTGTTCAAAATCGCTGGTCGTGTATTCAGCGCTGCAGGCGCTTAACCCTAACCCGGAGGCTGATAGATGCGTACGGCTATTGGCCTTCGATTACTGCTTGCTCTCACCCTTATGGGGTGGGGGCAATTTGCGTTTGCTGAGGATTATTCATGGGGTAATCCAAACGTTTCGCAAGTTCCACGCACAAGCTCACCTCAAGAGTGGTGTGAAGCTTATCGAGTTTGGCGAGCTACAAGCGCTTACCCTTCATTTGCGCTTAGCCGATTTACGGTTACAGCGACTAAAAAAAGCGCTACTAGTTACAACTGTGTTGTTTACCTTGATGGGGGGTATAACACTCAAGTCAGTGTGAGCCGGAACGGGGATACGTGCCAACCGGGCTATTCGTTAGACCCGGCTACAGATGCGTGTCACCAGCCTAAAGACTGCATCAACAACCATAACGTGACCCTTGAAGCCATTTGCACGCTGGACACCTCTGGCGCCACATCCGAGGTCGCGTGTCCTGACAAGGTGTATTACGACGGTTGCTCGTTTCGTCGTGATACCTCCAAAGATTCAACCAAGTGCTATTGGGATCTGACTTCCCCGGAAAAAACTTACCGCTGCAATGTCGATTACTTGGGCGGCTACGGCTCTGTTCCACCTTCACCTGATCCTGATGCCATCGTGTGTAATGGCGAGGGTGTGTGCAAAGACCCTGCAGGCAACGAAACGGGTATCAACCCTTGGGATTCAGATACGCCATCGGCCAACTGCTATATGTCCGATGGCCGGGAAATTTGCCGAGACCCTAAAGATAACGAATGCATCAAGGTCGGCGCCTCTGGTTCCTGCTTAGCCAATGACATGAACTGCTATTACTCAGGGCTTACCCTGCAGTGTGTCGAGGGCGACAAACCACAACGCAACTGCACCTATTTCAACGGTGCTTATAAATGCTTCGACCCAAAAGACCCGTCCAAAGAGATTCCGGCAGATTCACCGGATCATCCCGACAACGGCGGCAACGCTGACGGCAATGAAAACAATGATCCAAAAGACCCTTCCGCTCCCGGTGATGATGGTTCGGGTGAACCGGATAAACAGGGCAAAGATGACCTTGCTACCAACAAATCAGTAAAGGACGTCGAAGACGCCGTTAGCAGCCTGGAAGCCGCTGTTAAAGATGGTTTAGCTGAAACCAACAACCTGCTTGAAGAAATCAAAGACGGGCTGGTTACCGATGAATACGACAACTCAGGCGATGGCAACGATGCCGATGCAAAAGCCGCCGGGGATGCTGTCGGTGTCGAGTTGGCCAACGCTATTGAGACCGAAACCGCCTCCATTCTCGAAGAGCGCGATGCTGACGCTCAATCGTACCTAGATAGTCTGCCAAAGGATGTCGAAGACTGGTTTGGTGCTGATGGCTCAAAGGTCGGTTTAACCGATGTCATTGATACGATTATTCCATCCGCTACCGGGTGTTCTGACTACACCGTCAGTCTCAAATTCAAAACCTACTCCGCCAATCTTGTGATTCCAGTTTGCCAACTCACGCGGGTTAAACCGCTGCTTGAGTGGGTCATCTGGTGCATCACCTTTATTGGCCTCTGGAAAATCCTCTATTCATCACTTCGCCAAGACGACGTTAAAGCGTCGAAGGGAGGCTTCTAATCATGCCTTGGCTTATTGGGTTCTTTAGTCGTTTCTTTCTTCGGTTCTTCGCCGGTGCGGGCAAATTCCTGTTGGGGCTTCTCGCGCCGCTGATCACGCCGGTGATGCAGTTCATTGCTTCTTTCTTCAAAAAGCTGGGCATTCTCGCCCTGATCGTGGCGGCCATCTATACCGCTATCACTGTGCTTTCCGGTGGTATCTCGCAACTAATCAGCACCCTTACGGGCGGCTTTCCAAGTGACTTGCTTGTCTTCGGTCGCATGTTTTTGCCCGACAACCTCTCGTTCTGCATAGCGGTACTGGTCACGGCTCGGGTCAAGTCGCTGATCTTCTATTGGGTTTCCAAGCTCTCCGAAAAACTCATTCACACCTAGGGACTCGCCATGGCCGTTTATATCGTCACCGGCAAGCTCGGTGCGGGCAAAACATTGCTGTGTATTTTGAAGATTCTCGACTATCTCAAAGCCGGTCGCCGGGTGGCTGTGAACGTCGATGTGAAAATGGACAAGCTCTGCAGACCCGGTAACAAGCACTCACGCCTTGTTCGCCTGCCTGACCTGCCATCAGCCGAAGACTTAACCGGCCTCGGCTTTGGCTTAGAAAAATACGATGAAGAAATGTTCGGCGGGATCTTTCTCGATGAAGCCGGTGTTTGGCTCAACTCGCGGGACTGGAACTCGAACGGGCGTACCGACTTACTCAAGTTCTTTCTGTTCCTGCGTAAACGCCGTTGGGATCTGTGGCTGTGCGTTCAAAACGTCAACGTCATTGATAAACAGATCCGTGAATCGATCGCTGAACACGTCGTTTACATCAACCGTTGGGACAAGCTGAAAGTGCCTTTCTTTCTGCGTTTGCCGGGGCGGCTTCTCACGCTCGGGATCTGGAAAGGCAACCTGCCAAAGATGCATCAGGCCATCGTCAAATACGGCCCCAAATTCAACTCGCCCAAGGTCGATGACTGGTTCTATCAGGGCAAAGAGTTTTACAGCTTTTACGACACCACGCAGGAATACAACAAGGACTACGAAAAAGGCTCGTACTCCATGTTGCCGCCCGGTTACTGGCGTCGCCACCTGCCGACTTCCCCTCGCAACATGGGGTTCTTTATGCGCACTACAAAAATCTTCTTCCGCCGTACTCGTACGCTCAACGCATTGTTTCTCGGAGGCGTCATTGCGCTATGTATTGCTGTTCCCGTTTTTGCTGCTGTGGCTCTGGTTAGCTATCCGTCTGTACAAGCACCTGATGCTTTGCAAACACTCCGAACGCCCGATGCATCCAAGCTGGGCGATCAATTCGGGTCGTTACGTATTGCTACTTATGGTCGTTTATCTGGCCGGGTTCTCTACGTTTTTGTGGATGAATCAGGCACCCGGATAACAACAGAAGACCTAATCGCCAAAAACATCACCGTCAAAGACCGCGGCCCAAGGGAAGCGCTGTTGGTGCGTGATGACGACTTTCTCTCTGTTTACCGCTGAGTAACCGCCATGATTACTGAACGTAAAAGGATGGCCGCTAGCGCTTTCCTGTCTTCTCTGAGCATGGCGACCGTACTCGCCATCAATCCCAGTCAGTGTCAGGCAGAAGAACGCGTCGAGCTATACGACGCCACACTGCAGGACTTTGTTGAATGGTCTGCTGTACAGCTGAAAAAGTCGGTCGTGGTGGGTTCTGATATCCGTTCTGCGCCTGTGTCGATCTTTGCCACTTACACCGGCAACAAAGAACTCGAAGCACTGCTTGAAAACGCCGTGCAATCGTCCGGCTTTTACTTTTCATCAACGCCCACGACCATTCGGATTAGCTCGCAACAGATCCCGGAATCGCCCGACCTGATTACCGAAGTTATTCAGCTGCAGAACCTGCAGGCTGATTTTGCAGTGCAATCGATTCGCGATGTACTTGCCTCACGCCGCGACACTGAAAGCCAAAACGGCAATCAGGTCATGGTCACACCATCACCCACCACGAACGCCATCATCGTCACCGCCACCAAACCCCAGCTTGAGGCTATACGCGGGGTCATTAAAGAGATCGATCAACCACGCAGGCAAGTTGAAATTACTGCAGTAATCGCCGAGCTGTCTGATGATGACTTTACAGCGCTCGGACTAAACATTGGCGGTTCAACTGATCATGTGGATTTGGCCGGGGCATCACTGCGGCCTAGTGATCGGTCTGATTTAGGGTTTAGCCTGACCTTTACCGGCCCGACCATTTCAGCCTTCCTGCAGGCCATCAAAACCAGCGGCAACAGTCGGCTACTTTCAACACCGCAATTGCTCACCCTCAACCGCGAATCCGCTTCCATCGTTGTTGGCCAGAACGTCCCGTTTATTACTGGGCAAACCACCAGCGGTTCCACGCCGGCATCAGATCCGTTTCAAACCATCGTCCGCCAAGATGTGGGCGTGTCCCTTGAGGTTACACCGTTTATAACCCCGTCCAACTCCATCGAGCTGCAGGTTAACCAGTCGGCCTCTAGTGTTTCGGATGATAAGACCGCTGCAGACATCATCACCAACACCAGAAGGGTGTTAACGCGGGTGCAATTGAAAGATGGGCAAGGGGTGTTGTTGGGTGGTCTCAGGTCGCAGCAAGAAGACACCTCAACCGCCGCCATCCCGATCCTGTCGGATATTCCCTATCTAGGTCGGCTCTTTCGGTCTGAGTCCAAGCGCACCCGCACTACCAACCTTGTCGTCCTGCTCACGGCCCGTATTCACGATATGCGCGATTCTGTGCTTGTGCCTAACGACATGAAGCCTTTCGTTGATCTTTCGCTCTGGCAGCTCGGCAGCGGTTCGGGCGCAGCCCGTGACACTGCCGAGCGCGCCAAGAGCGCCCGGTGACGTCCCTGTAACACGTCATATAAATCAGAAAAGAAGTGGCCAATAGTGGTCAATGCTGGAGAAACGCAAATTGAAACCACAAGATCAAATCAGGTTGAACAACGACGGTTACGAGTCTGCAACCGGTAGGCTGTTTGCTGACCGTGGAAACGGTCGAATCACAGACCTTTCAAAAGTCCGTTTGCTTCGTTGTGGTGTGGATACGGTTCGCCAGTTGTATCGGGGGCTGATCCGTCCGCACATCATGGCGCTGTTTGAGGTGCCGGGATCAATTGTCGATTTCGCTGGGCAACGTTGGCACTCGGGACGGGTAGGGCGTGACTCTGGCTATCAGTACAAGCTGCAAAACGCTGACCTTGGCCTGATTTTGCTGATCAAGAACTTCAATGCCAAGCTTGAAAGCGCTGGGCCTCACTTGAAAATTGAGGTTTCACCGCACGCAATCGACAACCTGTCACCTGAACGTCTGCAAGCACGCTTGGACTACTACGCCGAGCACATTCTGAGTAACGTTGAAATCAATCAGTGCGCCGTCCATTTGGCCTTAGACCTTCAAGGCTGGACACCTCCAACCGATTTGGTTGCCCGCATGCACTGCCGTGCCCGGACTCACCGTGATATCTCGGGCATCAATGAAATCAACTGGGCCACTAAGTCCAGTGTGTATGGACGTGGCGAAACGTCGATGTTTGGCTCAGCTAACGGTGTTCAGTTGTGTATCTACAACAAAACCGAACAAGCCCGAGCTACTGACAAGCTCGACTATTGGGAAAGCGTTTGGAAGCGTCGTGACAGCTTCGACGATAACGACCCGGACAACTACGACCCAAACCAAGACGTATGGCGCATCGAGCTGCGTTACCACCACTCAATAATCCAGCAATTCGCCAGCGGCTCTGTCGATCTGCAAAGCGGCTCAGTTATCGACACCAGTAGCTTTGCGGCGTTCTCTGGCCACTTAGACGGGCTTTGGCGCTATGGGTTGAGCCAATTCAAATTGCTATGCCGTCCGGGCTATTTCGAGCCGTTCTGGACGCTCATTCGTGAGGACGTAAAAGTGGATATTGAAGCCGATTCGCTACTCGATGACACCGAGTACAAGCGTTACTACAAGACCTCCCGTGGCTTTTCGGGTAAGAACGTTGAGCTTTTCTTGGGAAACTTCGTAAGCCTACTGGCAAGGGAGCAGGTGGGCGCAAAAAAGGCGTTTGATCGTCTGAAAGAATGGGAATGCTGGCCGGTAATACGCGATCACTACGCGGCCAAGGGTATGAGCGAACGGGATCTGTATAAGCACATCAAGGCGTTACTTGAGGAACGTCATGTTCGTTGGGGTAGGGCGGTTTAATGGCGATTGATCAACAGCCAGATGGTCGCTGGAAAGTCGATATAGAGCCAGTCAAGGGCAAGCGCTTTCGCAAGACCTTCAAGACCAAAGGCGAGGCTCAACGGTTCGTCTCGTACTGCAGGGCTAAGGTTGTCGAAACGCCGGTTTGGAACCCTCGTCCCACTGATGCTCGGCGTCTTACTGGGCTTATTGACGCTTGGTTTGAGCTGCACGGGCACTCATTGCGCGATGGTCAACGTCGCAAGGCCAAACTCGATCTGGTGGCTAAGCGCTTTCGCAACCCATTGGCAGCTAAGTTAGATCCGCAGGTCTACGCCAACGACCGACGCAAGCGGCTCGCTCAAGGCGTATCACCCAAGACGCTGAACAATGAACTTGGCTATCTGCGCTCTGTGTACAACGAATTGTCTAGGCTGGGAGTTATCACCTATGCAAACCCACTCGCCCAGGTCAAACCGCTGCAGATCCAAGAGCGTGAGCTTTCATGGCTGACCTCTGAGCAAATAACCGAGTTGCTGCAGGCAATTAGCAGTGGTTGTGATAATCCGCATGTCGAGATCATCACACTGATCTGCTTGGCTACAGGTGCTCGATGGTCTGAGGCTGAGAAACTCAAGTCTACTGGGCTGCGTAACGGGGTGATTACATTCAGCGGAACCAAGAGCGGTAAGGTTCGCTCTGTGCCTATCACCAAAGAGCTAGAAGCCAAGATCGTCCGTCATTGGAAGCAACACGGACAACCTAACTCGTCCATCACTTCGTTTCGGCGTGCTTTGGCCAGAACTTCAATCAAGCTCCCGAAAGGGCAGGCCGCCCACTCCCTGCGGCACACCTTCGCCAGCCACTTCATCCAGAACGGCGGAAATATCCTGACCCTGCAGAAGATCCTTGGTCACTCCAGCTTGGCTATGACCATGCGCTATGCACACCTTGCGCCGGATCATCTGCAGGATGCTGTGCTACTCGGTCCGCTTATTTTGCGAGAGGATTATTGATTTGTTACGTTGCATCACTGGGCGAAGGGGGGCTTGAGCTTCTTGCTTTATGAATTACAAAGGTTGCGACGTATGTTGCCATCATCAGGAGCGTGCCAGCTATGAGGATGAGAGCTAACCCCAAAGGTGTAAATAGAAATTTAGTAATGGCATCCAATTTCGGCTTTTCTGGATTTAGAGTCGTATCGGAACTTCTGGCGCGCATTCGTACCTGCATATCAACCTTCATTGCTCCATAAGCTTTACGCTCTATGTTTTCAGCGACTCTACTTTTTGGAGTCTCCACGAATGTTTCTTTGTAAAGTGCCATCGCGTCTTCACAGTAGTAGTTCGTGTTGGCGTCATTGGCCTTTTCTGCGCTTATGCAGAGGTCAAGGTAGTCTAATACCTTCCAGTCCCAGTTATACGTTCTGGCTTCATTCACCTTCATACGGAAGGCGTCTGAGCTGTCGGAATATATTTTGACCTGGCTAAAGGTATATAGATTAAGGCTTCCCAGCGTAATGACGCCTACGGCTGCTAGTAGTAAAAGCCTACTCCACATCCAATTGGACGCTTTTATGACTAGAGTGATAATCAGCGTTCCTACGTATTTTGCTTCCTCGATCCTGTCTTTAATCCCGCTCACTATCTCACCCTGATAAATCGCTTAAGGAATGCCCTTAGCGTTTAGAGTTCGAATAGTAGCAATGTAGTGGCACTCTCTCAATGTCGACACTTTTTCGACACCTAACACCCAGAAAGCAAAAAGCCCCTGAAAATCACTAGGAAATTCAAGGGCTTATCGTGTTGCAAATGGTGGAGCCGGGGGGATTTGAACCCCCGTCCGCCAGTTCTCCGCTGTCGGTTCTACATGCTTAGCCGTGTCTATTAAGTTAACCCTTGGCCGCCCGACGGGCAGGGTGCTTTGGGCGAGTTGTGTAAGTTTTAGCCACTTCGTCCACAACGTACTACGCGGCGATTCTGTTCTATATGACAATCATTTCGGGTTTACAGACATCCCCTAATGATTGCTGGAGCCGAAGCTACCAGAAGTGCGACTAGGCTGCTTACGCAGCTAGTTGAGCACCGTAATTGTCATCATTGGCAATTATAAAGTTTGCAACAGTGGATTTACGAGTTCTGTTACCCACTCGGCATGCCCCTCGAGTTTCGCTACCGGCGTCGAATCCTAATCGGCCCCGAAACTGTGGTGCGTCTTTACGACCCCTCTAGTGTACGACAAAGCGCCTGTGTGCGTCGACCGCCAATACTTCGATTGCTGAGTCGCCCTGCCTGATGCATGTATGATGGCGGTTGCTAGACATTGGGTCTTCGGGAAGAGGCAAGTGTATGTCATCACGGGTATCGCCATATCCATTGCGCCAGTGGATATGGCGGGCATTTGTACAGAGCTCGCTGATTCCGCTGGTGCTGGTCGAGTGCGTGCTAATTGCTGTTTACATGCTAAGCAATTCGGCCATACGAGAAGCTCAAGTGGGCTACCTGCGCGACAGTGCGCTTAGCCAGTTGTCGACTTCCGTTGACCGCGAGCGGCAGGTTATCGAAAGCCGGCTACGAGGCGTGCAGGTTCAGGTTGAGCTATTGCGTGATGCTGCTCAGCAAGCGCTGTTGGATAAGGACTTCAAACCTGATGAAGTCGAGCGAAACCGTTACAGAACCAGCCCGGAAGGGATTTACTATTCAGAACCAGACCTTGGCCGCGCTTCATCCTTCTATTCGAATCTGACCCCACTGCAGCAGCAGGATCATGACAAGGTCCTGCGTTTATCTCAGATTGACCCGCTTCTGCGCTCCATTCACGCTGCGAATTCGACCGTGGCAGCGGCGTATTTCAATACGTGGGACAGCTACAACCGGATTTACCCCTCTATCGATTCACTTGCGGTCTACCCGCGTGACTTCGACATGACCAAGTTCAGTTTCTACTACAAGGCTGATGCCGCGCATAACCCTGAGCGCAAAACGGTCTGGACCGATATTTATCTCGATCCTGCGGGCCAAGGCTGGGTGATGTCGGCTATTGCACCGGTGTACCGGGGTGATTTTTTGGAGGGTGTGGTTGGGCTCGATGTCACGGTCAGTGAGTTGATTCAAGAAATCAGCGATTTGATTGTGCCCTGGGAGGGGTACTCCGTGTTGGTCGGTCCTGGAAACATCATCATGGCGCTGCCTAAAGCTGGTGAGCAAGACTTCGGTTTAGCAGAGCTTACCGAGGCCTCGTACAGCGGAGCGGTAAGCGCTGAAGTCTTGAAGCCCAAACGCTTTAGCTTGGCTGGGCGCGAAGACATGCAGCCACTGTTGGCCGCTATTACGCAAGGCAATGGCGCAGTAACCGAGACCAACCTAAACGGCCGTAAGCAGTTAGTGGCATGGAGCGAGGTTAAACAGACTGGCTGGAAACTGCTGCTGGTTGTTGATGAGGTCAATATCTTCCGCGAGGCCAATCGCATTGCCAGCCATTACCTGAGTATTGGCTATCTGATGATCGTGGGCTTATTGCTGTTCTACCTACTGTTTTTCGGCTGGATGTGGCTGCGGTCCAAACGTTTGAGTGCTTTGTTGCTCACGCCGATTGACTCTATTGTGGGGATGCTCCGGCAACTGGGAAGCGGGCAATACGAGTTGCAAGCGGTACGCAGTGAGATCCATGAGCTGGAGTCAATTTCAACTGCGGTGCTGCAGACCGCAGAGCAGTTGCAGGCGAGTGAACTCAAGCGGCAGGAAGCGCAAGGCATCTTGCAGCTGGTGCTTGAAAGTACGACCGAGAGTTTGTGGGAAGTGGACCATCATTTGTTGACGATTCGTATCAGTGAGCGGTTTCGCACGCGCTTTGGGCTACCTGAAAATGTCATCTCTTTCACGGATTTCAATCAGCGTATGCACCCTAATGACGTAGAGCGTATACGCCATTTGCGTGAGCAATTTTCACACAGTGATCAAGAGCGCTTCGAAGCCGAGTACCGTTATGCAGACGCTGCCGGTAACTACGTCTGGTTGCTGAGTCGCGGCAAGGTTTTGCAGCGTGATGATGATGGCTATGCAGTTCGTATTGCGGGGACGCATGTTGATATTACCCGCCTGAAACTTGCCCAGGAGGAGCTGCGCAGCGCCACATTGGAGGCTCAATCTGCAAGTCAGGCCAAGAGTCGTTTCCTGTCGAGTATGAGCCATGAGCTGCGTACGCCACTCAATGCGATTCAAGGGTTTGCCCAGCTAATTGAGCTCGAGACGCAGGATAAAAACGACCGCCAGCAAGAGGCTGATTATGCGCAGGAGATTGTCAACGCCAGCCGTCACCTGACCTCATTGGTTGATGACATTCTTGACCTGTCGAGCATTGAAAGCCGCACCCAGCAATTGCACATGGAATCGGTCGAACTTTCTGGCCTGCTGCACGGCTGCGCGGAATTACTGCTGCCGGAAGCGCAACGTCGTGAGCTTAATATCGACGTTGAAATTGGCAAGGATGTTTCGTTGTATGTTCACGCTGACGCTAGGCGCGTTCGTCAGGTGTTACTCAACTTTTTGTCGAATGCGATCAAGTACAACTCGCCAAAAGGCACCGTCAAGCTTGGTTACGAGTTGCGCTCTGACTCAGTAAGGTTATGGGTGAGTGATAATGGTGATGGACTCAGTGAGGAGCAGATCAGGCAACTGTTTGAACCCTTCCAGCGGCTTGGTCGTGAGAGCTCGAACATCCCAGGTACTGGCATAGGTTTGGTGCTTTGCCGCGAGCTGGCTAATTTGATGGGGGGCGAAATCGGGGTGGATAGCGAGGAAGGGAAGGGCAGTTGTTTCTGGATCGACCTACAGAGCGCGGGCCAACCAGATTTAACTCACCAGCACAGCTTACTCGCGCTGCAAACGCCGACAGTGCTATGCGTTGACAGCAGTCTGGTTAGCCTGGAGCTGGCTACAGAAGTGTTGCAAGACTTAGCTGATGTGCGCGGGGTTAATACTGCGCAGCAAGCGTTGGCCGCGCTTGATGAAGAGGTGCCAAGTCTGTTGCTGTTAGACCTTGATTTACCGACCGCGACTGAGGGGCTAGTTCTATTACGCCAGATCCATGGCAACCCTGCGCTCACTGGACTCCCAGTGATTGTCATCAGCGCGAAATCTGATGAGCGGGTATTTGCAGAGGCACGCGGCCTTGGTGCTCAAGCTTGCATGACCAAGCCGATAGCGCTCAAAACGCTGCGCCGCCTGCTGTTGTCATCGCTGGATGTCACCAGTCAGGTCGCACGGCCGTAAGCCTGTGTCGCTAGGGGAAGTCTATTAAAAAGGGTGGAAGCGCTTATGCGGTTCCACCCTTTCAGGATCGTTTTAGCACTGATGATCAATGCCTAAGACATCGCTATTGCTTAGCTGTGCAGAGCTTGATCGTTCTCCAGAAACTCTTCCTGAAGCAGGGCATCTGTATTGCCTGAGGTTTCCTCAGTGGCCAGTGCATTGGCGCCTGCGCGTTTGTTTCGCAGTTTGCCGAACATGTGTTCAAGCGCGTGGTTGAGCTTGGTGGCCGCGCCTTCAACGGCTTGATCCAGAGAGCTTGCCTTGTGAGAGACCGAAACCGGTTGATGGCCTTTGGGCCGGGCTTCCATCTGACAACGCATGTCATCCGGGCCGGGCTTGTCGCCGTTTTCATCGCTGAGGTGAACTTCAACGCGAGTAAGGTGCTCGTCATAGTGCGCGAGTGCGCCTTCAACGGTACTGCGGACCCAATCCTCCAGTCGGCTAGTGCTATCGATGTGGTTATCGCTATTGACTTGGATTTTCATAGTTTCCCCTTACTTAGGCGTTCTCACATGAGAGTGATCCACCTTATTCGGGTGACGCAGCGGTGTCTATTCTTCCCGGACATCTCGATACATTAAAAGTCACCAGCGCAGGGTCGAGAAGCTTTTTACAGTGGGAAAATTACAGATGGGAACCGCTGAACATCCGACGATAGCTGCAAGCTATCGAGTGTCAGATTGTTTGCGGTTGAGTATTAGGCTGCGGCTGAATACTCGAACGATGCAGGCAGCCATTCAGGAGTGAGCCTGAATGGCTGTCATATGGCCGTGATTAGCCTGCGTCGGTGTTGGTGTCGCCGCTTGGGCCTTTAAGCATCTGCAGCGCTTGTTCTGCATGGCTGCCACACTCTTCCAGATTGCCAGCCGCTTTGGCTTCTTTGGCCGCTTTCACGTGCTCTTCAACCTGCTCTTTTAGCGGTGAGCCAAGCGTGGTGGTGATGGCGGAGTTGTCAGCGAGCTTTTGCAGATTTACGTCACATAGATCATCAGCGGCGAAGACAGGTGCTGTCAGGGCGGCTGCGATAACGAAAGCTGAAATACGTTTCATAATAGTCATCCTTTTCAATGGTAGGTCTCGCGAGCTAACTCATTATTTCGAGTTGCGTCTGCGGTTTCTAACAAGCCATTTTTTTAAACGCTCATAGAAAATGACATGGCGAACCGATCGAAAGTTCAGATTCGTTCAATGCTGTAACTGCGTCGCGCTGACTGGAGAATGGCTAGATAAACCACGCACGCGGCCTGTCGTGCCTTGTGCGGTTTTTTTGCCAGCAGCTTTAAATAGAACGGGGACGCGAAACGCGATCAAGCAAATAAACCAGGCTGTGATAATCAATGCCGGCATGCTGGCTCAGGCCAATCTCACAGGTGCGACTGGTCGAGATACCTTCATCACAGATCTGTACCGCGTCTTTCAAGCTGCGCAATGCATGAGTGTTTAGTTCTGGGGTAGTAAAACCCTTGTCACCAGCAAAACCACAGCAATGAATACCTTCCGGAATCAACACTTGGGTCGAGCAGCGTCTGGCAATGTCGATCAAACCTTGAGCCTCGCCCAGGTGCTGAGTGCTGCAGGTGACATGCAAGGCGATGGGTTTGCTTTGCGGGGTTATCTCCAGGCGATCGAGTAAATGCTCGCGGATGAATTTAACCGGATCATTTACATTGAGCCGCGGGTCGATGCCGTCTTGAATCAGGCGCAACGTGCAAGGGCTGGTGTCGCAGTAAATTGGATCAAGCCCACCACGGCTGGCTTTGAGTAATGCATCGACTAACTCTGTACGCTTACGTTCAGCTTGCTCTGCGTAGCCTTTGGAGGCGAATGGCTGACCGCAGCAGAGGCTTTCCCGAGCTTCGGGGAAAACAACCTGATACCCGGCTTTTTCCAGCAGGCTACGGGTCTTGTCGATCAGCGGCACTTGTTCACTGTCGCTGAATGACGTGCCCATCGCCCGTGATACGCAGGCGGCCAGATAAACCACGCGGGGGCGTGCGTCATTTGTTGGAGGGTGTACGCGTATGGGCCGCACAGCCTGCGGCATGGCAGGCGTCCACTGTGGGATGCGTTGTTTGGATACACGGCTCAAGCTGGCGGAGAGGCTTTGCAGGCGTGGCGCGCCGAGAAATTTGCGCACGCCATTGGCCAGTGTCAGCGTCGCTCGCGCGCCATTTACAGCCGTTTCAAAGTTATCGGCTAGCCAGTTAGCGCTGCGGGTATGCGTTGCCTCTTTGGCGCGCAACTTACGTACTAAATCACCGGTGTTGATACCAACAGGGCAGCGTTGTGCGCACAGACCGGTGGCCGCACAGGTGTCGATACCTTGGTAATGGTAATCGCGCTCCAGCGCCGTGGTGTCAATGCCTGCGCGTTGTTTGGCCTGAATGTCACGCCAAATAACGATGCGCTGGCGTGGGCTCAAGGTCAGGCCTTTTGAAGGGCAAACCGGCTCGCAGAACCCACACTCGATGCACTTGTCGATTATTTCGTCGGCAGCTGGCAGTGGCTTCAGGTTCTTCAGATGAATCTGCGGGTCTTCGCTTAATACGACATCCGGGTTGAGGATGCCTTGCGGGTCAAGCAGGTGTTTGATCTGCCACATCAATTGATGTGCGTCGCGGCCCCACTCTAATTCAACAAAGGGCGCCATATTGCGTCCGGTTCCGTGTTCTGCCTTGAGCGAGCCGCCGAACTCCACCGCCACCAATTGAGCAACGTCTTGCATAAAGGCTTCATAACGGGCGACTTGTTCGGGCAAGTCAAAGCCTTGGGTAAAGACGAAGTGCAGGTTGCCTTCGAGTGCGTGGCCAAAAATAATGGCTTCGGAATAAGCGTGTTTGTCGAACAGTTCAAGCAGCCGGTTGACCCCTTCGGCGAGTTGCTCAACCGGGAAGGTGACGTCTTCGATGATCACTGTGGTGCCCGTCTCACGGACGGCGCCTACTGCTGGGAAGGTGTCTTTGCGGATCTTCCACAGTTGGTTGTAAACCAATGGGTCGCTGCTGAAATCGACCTGTTTCTCGACCGGGAAATGGCTGATGGATGCGCTGATCTGGCTAAGCTGCTCGGCCAGCAAGCTGTAACCGGCGGCTCGCGCTTCAATCAATAATGCGCAGGCATTGGCCGACAACGCTTTGACCCACTCAGGCATGCCTTGTTGATTTTCGACCGAGCGTAAACTGCGTCGATCAAGAAGCTCGACGGCGGAGACCGGTTGGCTTTTCAGTACGGTGACGGCGCGACAGCAGGTCTCGACATCCGGGAATACAATCAAGGCGCTGGCTTTGTGCGGATGATCCGGCACCGTGTTGTACGTGACTGCGCTGATAAACCCCAGCGTACCTTCGGAACCGACCATCAAGTGGCTGAGGATATCCAGCGGTTGATCGAAATCGACCAAGGCGTTGAGTGATAAGCCGGTGGTGTTTTTCAGCCGATACTTGTGGCGAATCTTCGCTGCCAACTCAGTATTGGCGCGGGTCTGCTGGCCCAGCTCTTTGAGCTGTGCAAGCAGCTCGGCATGGCTTTTCTCGAAGTTGGCAACGCTGGTGCTGTCTTCACTGTCGAGGATGCTGCCGTCAGCCAGTACCAAGCGAATACCGGCGAGTGTCTGGTAACTGTTTTGGGCGGTTCCGCAGCACATGCCGCTGGCATTGTTGGCGACGATGCCGCCGATTTTGCAGGCATTGATTGAAGCGGGATCTGGGCCGATTTTGCGTTGAAACGGTGCCAGAACCAGATTGGCCTGTGCGCCGATGACCCCGGGTTGCAGGCGAATCTGCGCCCCTTGCTGGCGCACCTCGCGAGCGTTCCAGTTGTCACCTAATACGATCAATACCGAGTCGCTCAGCGCCTGACCAGAAAGACTGGTGCCCGCCGCGCGGAATGTCACCGCGACCTGATGTGCGCCAGCAAACTTCAATAGATTGACGACTTCTGCTTCTGACTCGACGCGCACCACCAGCTTTGGGATCAGGCGATAGAAGCTGGCATCTGTGCCAAATGCCAGCGTCGATATCGGGTCATCAAACAGGCGCTCGCGTGGAATCAGGCGTTTAACTTCAGTCAGGAATGCAGCAGGCAGGCTCATACGAGCTCCGTGAATCATCGGTGGTTGAGCGGTATTCAAGCGTTAGCAATGAGGCTACGTTCAACCGCATTGCTCCGCTTTTTTAAGTTTTATCCAGGGCTTAGCGGCCTAGTTCGCGCACCAGTGACTCTGCGCTGATCTCGCTGATTGATTTAGCGCCAGTCAGCACCATTGCCACGCGCATTTCTTTCTCGATCAGGTCGAGTAAATTGCGCACGCCAGCCTCACCGGCTACCGACAGTGCATACAAGAATGCACGGCCGAGCATTACGCAGTCAGCGCCGAGTGCGACCATGCGCACCACATCGAGGCCAGTACGAATGCCTGAGTCCGCGAGGATTTTAAGATCGCCTTTAACTGCATCAGCAATGGCTGGCAATGCACGGGCGCTGGACAACACGCCATCGAGCTGACGACCGCCGTGGTTGGATACGACGATGCCGTCGGCGCCAAATTTGACTGCATCTTTAGCGTCTTCTGGATCGAGAATGCCCTTGATGATCATCGGGCCGTCCCAGTAGTCGCGAATCCACTCCAGGTCTTTCCATGAAATCGACGGGTCGAAGTTATTCGCCAGCCAGCCGATGTAGTCAGCCAGCCCGGTTGGATTGCCGCGATAAGTAGAAATATTGCCCAGGTCATGCGGGCGGCCCAGCAAGCCTACATCCAAAGCCCAGGATGGGTGAGTCACGGCTTGCAGCATGCGCCGCGCCGCCGCATTCGGGCCGCTCATGCCGGAGTGCGCATCACGGTAGCGGGCGCCCGGTGTTGGCATATCAACGGTGAACACCAGTGTGGTAACGCCCGCCGCCTTGGCGCGTTCAAGCGCGTTTTTCATAAAGCCGCGGTCTTTTAAGACGTACAGCTGGAACCACATCGGGCGATTGATCGCTGGGGCAACTTCTTCGATCGGGCACACCGACACAGTCGAAAGTGTAAACGGAATGCCTTTTGAGTCTGCTGCACGCGCGGCCTGAACTTCACCGCGACGCGCGAACATGCCACATAAACCAATGGGTGCGATTGCCACGGGCATCGACAAGGTTTCGTTGAACAGTTGGGTTTCCAGGCTGAGCTCGGACATATTGCGCAGCACGCGCTGGCGCAGGGCAATGTCAGCCAAGTCAGCAACGTTACGGCGTAGGGTGTGCTCGGCGTAAGCTCCGCCGTCTGCGTAATGAAACAAAAATGGAGGCAGTTTGCGTTGGGCTGCGGCGCGGTAATCAGTTGAGGCAGAGATAATCATCAATAAAGCACCCTGTGATGTTGATTATGAGGATCTTGCCAGGCGGGCGCTGTCCTCGACTTTGCGTGCACAGAGCTGCGCGCGCTTTCTATACATAACGTCTCTAGCGACAACATACCCAGAGGGCTGGGCATGTTGTATTGAAGCGCTTACTGCGCGGCCAGCAATGGATCGCTGATACCCAGACCATACACGGCAATCATGGCAATGATGCCGGTGAATAGCACGTAGTACAGCGTAGGCCAGATGGTTTTGCGCAGCGTATTGCCTTCACGGCCGAGCAGGCCGACGGTAGCCGATGCGGCAACGACGTTGTGGATGGCCACCATGTTACCGGCTGCCGCGCCAATGGCCTGGGCCGCAACAATCAGTGCGCTGGATAAACCAAGGCTCGTGGCAACCCCAAACTGGAACTGGCTGAACATCATATTGCTGACGGTGTTGGAGCCCGCAATAAATGCACCCAACGCGCCGATACTTGGCGCTAGCAGTGGGTAAATACCGCCAACGCTATCCGCAACCCAGCGCGCCATGACAATCGGCATGCTGCCCAAGTCGGCACCATTAACCCCAGAGTTGATGAGGATACGCACCATCGGCACGGTGAAGAGCAAGACAAAACCCGCGCTGAGCAATACCGAGCTGGATTCTTTTACAGCAGCAGTCAGCTCACGCGCTTTCATGCCGTGCAGGAAAAAGGTTGCCAGCACCACGGCGACCAGAATACCGCCGGGTAGGAAGAGCGGCTGGAAGTTAGCGCTGACCCCGGTTTCACCCAGCAAGTCAGGGAAGTTGATCACCACTGCTTTGAGTGCGTTGCCAACGTCCGGGAATACGCGGCTGATAACCAGCAACACGCCAACCAATACATAAGGCAGCCACGCACGTAGCGAGCTCATTGGTTTGTGGGCCAGTTCGTCAAGCTTCATTTCGACGGTGCCGATCCACTCGGCAGGCCAGTCTTTGGCCGGGGCAAAATCCCAAGCGGTTTTCGGTACCAGAAAACCCATGCGCGCCGCGCTGGTGACAATCGCCAAACCCGTGAGGCCACCAATCAGTGATGGGAACTCAGGGCCAAGGAATACACCGGTCAAGGCGTAAGGAATGGTGAAGGCCAGGCCCGCGAAAAGCGCAAATGGCAACACTTCCAGACCGGCTTTCCAGCTTTTCTCCTGACCAAAGAAACGGGTCAGCATCATCGCCATGAACAGTGGCATCACCGTGCCGACAATGGCGTGAATGATCGCCACTTCGCTGGTGATCAGTTGCAGGAACTGCGCCCATGACGAACCGTGTTCCAGTAGTTGCGCACCAATCGCATGGCTGTCGAGGCCGGTGCTAACACCGACGATAATCGGCGTACCGACGGCGCCGAACGATACCGGCGTACTTTGCACCAGCATGCCCATCAACACAGCAGCCATGGCCGGGAAGCCAATTGCCACGAGCAATGGTGCGGCAATAGCCGCTGGAGTGCCGAAACCTGACGCGCCCTCGATAAAGCACCCGAACAGCCAGGCAATAATGATCGCCTGAATGCGGCGGTCTGGACTAATGGTGGCAAACCCTGCGCGAATCGCGGTAATGCCGCCGGAATGCTTGAGTGTATTCAGCAGCAAGATCGCGCCGAAGATAATCCACAGCAGGCCAAGGGTAATCAGCAGGCCTTGCAGGGTTGAAGCCAGAATACGGGTGAAGCTCATGTCCCAGGCCAGCAAGCCAACCGCAGCGGTCAGTAAATAAACCAAAGGCATGGCCCGTTTGGCCGGCCAGCGCAGACCAATCAACAAAACGGCAGCGAGCAATATAGGCGAGAAAGCGAGTAAAGCGAGTACACCGGAATTCATCTGAAATCTCCGTTCAGTAGCGCGTAGGTGCGACGTGTGAGGTGCGAACGAAGGTGGCTGTTTAGTGCAGCAAACATGACGAACCTCAAAATTATTGTTATTAAGTGGCGCATTAATTGGTAAGACCAATTTACAATGCGCGGTGATCAGGTTAAAAGTAGCGGGGCCGACTGTCAAACCTCATCACTAAGACTTTGGTCGGATGGCATGTTGTTGTGCGGTTAATGGCGACGATATAGGCTTGCGTTCTTGGCACACGCTTCAGTTTGAAGTGGTCAAACCAGTGAGGTTAAGTATGGAAGTTGGACCACTGCGTCAGCGACGTCTCAGTGATGACATCGTTGCGCAACTGGAAACCATGATTCTTGAGGGATCGCTAAAGGTCGGTGAACGCTTGCCGGCGGAGCGAGTGCTGGCTGAGCGCTTTGGCGTGTCACGGCCATCGCTGCGTGAGGCGATCCAGAAGCTGGTTGCCAAGGGGCTGTTGGTCAGTCGGCAGGGCGGTGGCAACTATGTCGCGCAGACGCTGGGCTCAACCTTTAGCGACCCTCTGCTATTGCTGATGGAAAGCAACCCAGAGGCGCAGCGTGATTTGCTTGAGTTTCGTCATACGCTGGAAGGTTCCTGTGCCTATTACGCAGCACTGCGTGCAACCGAGCTTGATCTGGATCGCCTGAAAAATGCCTTCGAGGCGCTGCAGGATTGCTATAACCGCAGCGGCAAGGTAACCCGCGCAGAAGAGGGCGCGGCCGACGCACAGTTTCACTTGGCTATTGCCGAGGCCAGCCACAACGCGGTGTTGCTGCACACCATTCGCGGTTTGTTTGATTTGCTCAAGCGCAACGTGGTGACCAACATCGGCGGCATGTATGAGCAGCGCAGCGAAACCCGGGACATGCTGATTAACCAGCATCGGGCGCTATACGAGGCGATTATTGCGGGGCGTGCCGATGAGGCGCGAACCTTGTCCAATCAGCACATTGATTATGTGCAGGAAGTGCTCGCCGAGGTGCAGCAGCAGGTGCAGCGCGAAGCCAGGGCGCAGCGCCGTTCGACGCAAACTCCCTAGCTCGCCGACTAGCCGGGCTAGTCGCGTTCATCCAAGGCGGCGTTTTACTCTTTACCCTTGGTGCGCATGGCGCGCTGAACTTCACGATCGGCATCACGTTCTTTCTCGGTGTGACGCTTGTCGAAGTCTTTCTTACCTTTCACCAGTGCAATGGTGCACTTGACCAGGTGTGCCTGCCACTGAATCGACAATGCGACGCAGGTATAGCCTTTCTGGTTGACTGCGCCGAATAGCTTTTCCAACTCACGCTTGTTGAGCAAAAGCTTACGGGTGCGTGTCGGGTCTGCAATCACGTGGGTGCTTGCAGTTGTGAGCGGGGTGATGTGGCAACCCATCAGCCAGGCTTCATCGTTTTTCAGCAGCACGTAGCTGTCGGTCAACTGAGCTTTGCCGGCACGCATGCTTTTCACTTCCCAACCGGCGAGCACGAGGCCTGCTTCGAACTTGGTTTCGATGAAATAGTCATGCAGCGCTTTTTTGTTAAGCGCGATGGTGTTCTCGTTCTGTTTCTTTTGTTTAGCCATAGGCGGCGCATTATAGGGAGTCGTACGCGCTCGCGCTATCTGCTGATGCACGACAATTGATTAATTGATTGCGTCGTCATGCATGCAAACCTCGGGGTGCGGGCCATGCGAGCTTGAGCCGCCTCGCGTTATCTCGGACAATGCGCGATCTTTTTGGGTCAGCACAGCAGGCTAGCGGCACATGGCAAACGATAAAGTCTCGATTCACGGCGCTTGGGCCAGCCGCTGGGTGTTTATTCTGGCGGCCACTGGTTCGGCGGTTGGATTGGGTAATATCTGGAAGTTTCCCTACATGGCCGGGCTTTACGGCGGCGGCGCGTTTGTTGCCATGTACTTGGTGTGTATTGCTGCGGTCGGTTTGCCGATCATGTTGGCTGAAACCTTGATTGGTCGACGTGGTCGGCAAAGCCCGGTCAATTCGATGCGCAGCTTGGCTGCGGAATCTGGCGGCTCGCGCTATTGGTCGGTCGCCGCGGTAGTCGGCATGGTCGCGGCGCTGCTGATTCTCTCGTTCTACAGCGTGGTTGCTGGCTGGTCGCTGGATTACATCATTGGCATGGGCCGTGGCGATTTCACCGGCATCACTGGCGAAGGCGCAGGCGCAGCATTCGGTGGCCTGACTGATAACCCCTGGCGCCTGACTCTGTGGCATACGCTGTTTATGATTGGCACTGGTTTTGTCATCGCCAAGGGCGTTGTGGCCGGGCTTGAGCGCAGTTTGCGGATCATGATGCCAATGCTGTTTGTGTTGCTGTTGATCCTGCTCGGCTACAGCTTTACCACCGGGCATTTTATGCAAGGCTTTAATTTTCTATTCCACTTTGACCCAAGCAAGGTTCAGGGCGGGATTCTCGCAGCGTTGGGTCACGCTTTCTTCACGCTCAGCGTTGGCGTGGGTTCGATCATGGTTTACGGCTCGTACATGCCGAAAAAGTCTTCAATCGGTGCCACGGTGCTGGCGGTCGGCCTGCTTGATACCTTGGTCGCACTGACGGCTGGCTTGGCTTTGTTCCCGATTGTTTTTGCTGCCGGCCTTGAGCCCGGCGGCGGGCCAGGATTGATGTTCGTCACCCTGCCGATTGCCTTCGGCAATGTGGCGTTTGGACAGGTCATGGGCTTGGTGTTTTTCGTATTGGTGGCATTGGCTGCTTGGAGCTCGTCGATTTCCATGCTTGAACCTGCAGTCGCTTACTTTGTTGAGCGTACCGGGCGCAGCCGCGCGGCAGTGACCAGCATACTGGCAGTTTTCTGCTGGATAGTCGGTATGGGTACGGTGCTATCGTTCAATATTGGCGCAGATGCTAAGTTCTTTGTATTTGCCAAAGACGGCTTTCACCTGTTTCAGTGGGGCGCAGAAGGCGGCAAAACCTTCTTTGAGGGGATTGATTACCTCACCAGCCGTATTTTGTTACCTGTTGGTAGCGTGGCTTTCGCCATGTTCGCGGGTTGGGTCATGAGTCGGGACTCGGTGCGTGATGAGTTATCGATCAAAAGCCCGCTGTTGTTCAATATTGCCCTGTGGTTGATTCGCGTTGTGGCACCGGTTGGTGTTTTGATTGTGTTTGTTGCAGAGCTGACTAAGTGAGAATTATGTTCGTGTTGCATGAAGTTGTTGGTTTATGAGTACGCATATTCAGCGCTCGGCGCTGCTGCCATACCCGGCACAGGCGCTCTATGACTTGGTCAATGATGTGGCTAAATACCCCGAGTTCTTGCCGTGGTGCTCGTCCAGTGAGGTGCTTGAAGTCACCGATGTGCTGATGGTCGCCAGCCTTGAAGTGGCTAAGGCAGGCTTTAGCCAGCGCTTTGTCACGCGTAATACCTTGGTGCCGGGGCAGTCGATTGAGCTGAACCTTGAAGACGGCCCGTTTAATCACTTTCATGGCCGCTGGGAGTTCAAGGCCTTGGGTGACAAGGCCTGTAAAATCAGCCTTGATCTGACCTTTGATTACGCCGGCTCGATTGTCCGTGCGACATTGGGGCCACTGTTCAATCAGGCAGCAAACACTCTGGTCGATGCGTTCTGCCAACGCGCTAAAAATTTATACGGGTAACTCGCTTTATGGATAGCAAAAGCATTGTGGTCGAAGTGGTGTATGCCTTGGCGGATAAGCAAAAGCTGCTGCGCTTGAGCCTGCCGTATGGCACCACAATGCGCCAGGCTGCCGAGCAGTCGGGGATGCAGGCGCATTTTCCCGGCCTGGATTTAGCCAGCAGCCCGCTGGGCATATTTGGTAAAGCCGTAGCCAAGCCTGAAGAGCGGGTGATGGAGGATGGCGAGCGAGTCGAAATTTATCGCTCTTTGATCGCCGACCCGAAAGAGGTGCGCAAGCAGCGCGCCGCCAAAGCTGCCAAGGCTAAGGCCAAGGAAGAGTCAGGCGAGTAGGGTGCGACAACATCACATGCCTGCCGAAGGCTGTGGCAACGCGAAGCTCGCCAACCAATGCTCGGTAAAGCCCGGCAATGCTCGACAAATAAGCCAAGTGCTGGACGATAAAAGCGTTGTTCAGCTTGCTTGAGTAACAAAAAAACCGGTTTTCACCGGTTTTTTTGTATCTGGCTATTGGCGACCTTTATTCGGTATCCAATGGCTCAGGTGAAGGCACCGCTGCAGGTTCTGCACTGTCGACGTCCCCCTGGATTTGCTCCAGCAGCGAGCCCGGTGCAGGCGGCTCATCGTCAACTTGCGGTGCTTCGGTCTCTGGCTGCTCTGTGCTGCCGTCAGCAGGTGTGACAGTCGTCGCAGGCTCATCGCCCATGATTTCCTGGTCACGGCTGACGCCTGGCATAAAGTCGCCAGCTAAACCGGTGAGTTGGTCATTGTCGTCAAACATAAGACTCACGCGTTCTTGCAAACGCTGGCGACCACCTGGCTGCATGCTGTACAGATAATCCCAGCGATTTGCATGGAATGTATCCGTAATCAGCGGGTTGCCCATAATAAACCGCACTTGTTTGCGGGTCATTCCTGGGCGCAACTGGTCTATCATGTCTTGTGTGACGACATTGCCCTGTTGAATGTCGATTTTATAAACCCCGGGGAATGAACAACCGGCGAGTGCGATGAGCCCCGTAAAGGTGAGGCTGGTCAGCAGGAGCTTGGTTTTTTGCATCGGTGCGTGACTTCCACTATCTTGGCTGGGCAACGTAAACCCCGATCATACCCGTAATAAGGGAAGCTGCGAAACCGCTTCCTCGAGAAAGCAGACCATGGTTGAAAATAACGAACTACGCAAGGTTGGCCTAAAAGTAACCCTACCACGGGTTAAGATCCTGCAAATGCTGGACTCAGCAGGTCAACGCCACATGAGTGCAGAAGATGTCTACAAGTCTCTGATGGAGGCGGGTGAGGACGTTGGTTTGGCCACTGTTTATCGGGTATTGACGCAATTTGAGGCCGCAGGTCTAGTTGTTCGTCATAACTTTGATGGCGGTCATGCCGTGTTTGAACTGGCTGACGGAGGACACCACGACCATATGGTTTGTATGGAGACTGGTGAGGTGATCGAATTTTTCGATAGCGAGATCGAAAAACGCCAAAAAGAAATTGTAAGCGAGCATGGTTTTGAGCTCGTAGACCACAACCTGGTGCTCTACGTACGTAAAAAAACCTAAGAAATCATTTGGGGTTCCCCCAGCGATTTCTACTCCACGCGGCATGTTTGTGCGTGTGATTTAAAAAGGCGACCTACCTTGGTCGCCTTTTTTATGCCTTGTTGAGCGGTGTAAATACGTTCAGGCTTGGGCGCTGCCGACCATTTGTCGGGCGTGGGCGATTGATTCATCGGTCAGGTCAACGCCGCCAAGCATTCGTGCGATCTCTTCGACACGTTGTTCGTTGCTGAGCTTGCTGACGGCGGTGCGTGTGGCGTCGTTGCCACGTGCCTTGTGCACGAATAGATGTTGGTGGCCTTGTGCTGCAACTTGCGGCAAGTGGGTAACGGTCAGTACTTGTCCGCGTCCCCCCAGGCGGCGTAGCAACTGGCCGACGACCTCGGCAGTTGGGCCGCCAATGCCCACGTCAACTTCGTCGAATACCAGCGTTGGTACGCGTGAGGTTTGCGCGGTGATTACCTGAATGGCCAAGCTGATGCGCGACAGCTCGCCGCCCGATGCAACTTTAGCCAGGCCTTTGAGCGGCTGGCCGGGGTTGGCGCTGACCAGAAATTCAACCTGTTCCATGCCGTTAACGTGCGGCTCGGCGCTGCTGCAGGCTTGCAGTTTGATGCTGAAACGTCCGCCGGGCATGCCCAAGGTTTGCATTTCCTTTTCTACCGCTTTGCCGAGCTTCTCGGCGGCTTTGTTGCGCAGGCGGCTTAGTTCGGCGGCCTTTTTTTGATAATGCCGCTCAAATGCGCTGAGTTCTTCGTTGAGACGCTCAACGGCTTGGTCGTCAGCGTTGAGTGTTTCAATTTCATCGAACAGTTGTTGTTGCATGTGCGGTAGCTGGTCGGGTTGAATCCGGTGCTTGCGCGCCAATGTATAAATAGCATCAAGGCGTTCTTCGAGCGTTTGTAGGCGCTCTGGATCAGCGTCGAAATGATCAATAAAGCGGTTTAGTTCGCCGACGGCTTCTTCAACCTGAATTTGTGCGTTGGCGAGCATGTGGCTCGCTTCTGTCAGTGCGCCGGGCTGGCCTTGAAAACTGCTGAGTCGGTTGAGGCTGCCAGTCAGTGCTGATAACACGTTGCCTGCATCGTTCTCGCTGCATAGCTCCAATACCTGGCGACAGGCGCTGAGCAGGCTTTCCGCATTGGTCAGGTTCTTGTGTTCTTGCTCAAGCTGCTCCAGTTCGTTGTCGACCAACGCCAGGTTGTCGAGTTCTTCAAGCTGATAGCTGAGCAATTGATGGCGCGAGCGTTGTTCATCGCCGAGGTTGGAGATGCGCTCCAGTTCATTCTTGGTTTGCTTCCAGCGCTGCGCTGCCAGCGACACTTGGCGAGAAATTTCTTGGCTGCCAGCAAACTCATCAAGCAAGCGCCGATGAGTTTCAGCTTTAAGCAGCGATTGGTGCTCATGCTGGCTGTGAATATCAATCAGCAGCTCGCCCAGCGCTTTTAAATCGGCTTGCGGGCAGGGTGATCCATTGATGTAGCCGCGCGAGCGGCCTTCGGCAGTGATCACGCGGCGCAAGATACACGGGCCGTTATTGTCGAGGTCGCGCTCGGCTAGCCAGGTGCGGGCTTCGGGGATGTCATCCAGGTCAAAGCTGGCCAGGATGTCGGCTTTGTCGGCACCGGGGCGCACGACACCGCTGTCTGCCCGGTCGCCTAAGGTCAGGCCGAGCGCGTCGAGCATGATGGATTTGCCGGCCCCGGTCTCGCCGCTGATCACGCTCATGCCGCGCTCGAGCTCTAGATCGAGATGCTCAACGATTGCGTAGTTGTGTACGGACAGGTGCACCAGCATGGCGAGGTCTCCGGGGTGTTTGACATGGTTATTTATACAGTAGTTTTTTTGCTGCTGGCAATATCCTTATGTGGCGCGTGTTTAATCTTGCGTATTTGCGAGTGTTTTCCCCTTGAAGCTCTAAAAACCGCCCCCATATAACGGTGCAGAAGCGTGAGTTAAGACTCGCGCCCGTTATTTAGAGGAGAGAGGCATGGCTGACGAACAGACCCTGGATACGCAGATTCCCGAGGCAGATGCAGCAGTAGATGCAGCGCCGGGTGACGAACTGGCTGCTCGCGTGCAAACGCTGGAAGAGCAGTTGGCAGCTGCGCAGGATCAATCGCTGCGCATGGCTGCTGACCTGCAAAACGTACGCCGTCGCGCAGATCAGGATGTAGAAAAGGCACACAAGTTTGCCTTGGAAAAATTTGCCAACGACCTGTTGCCGGTTGTCGACAGTCTGGAGCGCGGCCTTGAGCTGTCGAGTCCGGATGATGAGGCGATCAAAGCAGTGCGCGAAGGCATGGAGTTAACCCTTAAGTTGTTCCGTGACACGCTGTCGCGTTTTCAGTTGGAAGCGATTGATCCGCATGGCCAGCCGTTCAACCCTGAGTTGCATCAGGCGATGGCGATGCAGGAAAGCGAAACCCTGGAGCCAAACAGCGTGATTCAAGTGTTCCAGAAGGGTTACCAGTTGCACGGTCGTTTGTTGCGTCCGGCGATGGTTGTAGTGAGCAAGGCACCTGCCGCTCCGACGCCATCAATTGATGAAAAGGCTTGAAATTAATTTTTTAGCCCCCATTAAACAGTCAAGCGTTTTAGTGCTAGCGCAACTGGCTCAGAACCAGTGCGCAATTATCAAAGTTTCGGGAGAGTAATTATGGGTAAAATCATCGGTATCGACCTGGGGACAACCAACTCCTGCGTCTCCGTTCTTGAAAACGGCAAAGCCAAAGTTATCGAAAACGCCGAAGGCGCACGCACTACTCCTTCGATCATCGCTTATGCAAACGATGGCGAAATCCTGGTGGGCCAGTCGGCTAAGCGTCAAGCAGTGACCAATCCGCACAACACCCTGTACGCGGTGAAGCGTTTGATCGGTCGTCGTTTTGACGAAGAAGTTGTACAGAAAGACATCCAGATGGTGCCTTACAAGATTGTCAAAGCTGAAAATGCTGACGCTTGGGTTCAGGTAAACGATCAGAAAATGGCACCGCCACAGATCTCGGCTGAAATCTTGAAAAAGATGAAGAAAACCGCCGAAGACTACCTGGGTGAAGCTGTAACTGAAGCGGTCATTACCGTTCCGGCCTACTTCAACGATAGCCAGCGCCAAGCGACTAAAGACGCTGGCCGCATCGCGGGTCTGGACGTTAAGCGCATCATCAACGAACCAACCGCAGCCGCTCTGGCTTACGGTATGGACAAGGCTAAGGGCGACCACACTGTCATCGTTTATGACTTGGGTGGCGGTACCTTCGACGTTTCGGTTATCGAAATTGCTGAAGTTGATGGCGAGCACCAGTTCGAAGTGTTGGCGACCAACGGCGACACCTTCCTCGGTGGTGAAGATTTTGATATTCGTTTGATCGACTACCTCGTCGACGAATTCAAGAAAGAAAGCGGCATGAACCTCAAAGGTGATCCGCTGGCGATGCAGCGTCTGAAAGAAGCTGCTGAAAAAGCCAAGATCGAGCTGTCTTCGAGCCAGCAGACTGACGTTAACCTGCCGTACATCACTGCAGATGCGTCTGGTCCTAAGCACTTGAACGTGAAAATCTCGCGCTCCAAGTTAGAGTCGCTGGTTGAAGATCTGGTTCAGCGCACCATCGAGCCTTGCCGCATCGCGTTGAAAGACGCTGGTGTTGATGTCGGTGCGATCAACGACGTGATTCTGGTCGGTGGCCAGACCCGTATGCCGTTGGTACAGAAGTTGGTTACTGACTTCTTCGGTAAAGAAGCGCGTAAAGATGTGAACCCGGACGAAGCTGTGGCCATGGGCGCTGCAATTCAAGGTGCGGTTCTGGCCGGTGACGTTAAAGACGTGCTGCTGCTCGACGTATCGCCTCTGACCCTGGGTATTGAAACCATGGGTGGCGTGATGACTGCGCTGATCGAGAAGAACACCACTATTCCGACCAAGAAGTCGCAAGTGTTCTCGACCGCTGATGACAACCAAGGCGCTGTGACTATTCACGTGCTGCAGGGTGAGCGTAAGCAAGCTTCGCAGAACAAGTCACTGGGCAAGTTCGATCTGGCTGAGATTCCACCAGCTCCACGTGGCGTGCCACAGATCGAAGTGACCTTCGACATTGATGCCAACGGCATCTTGCACGTAGGCGCTAAAGACAAGGCGACTGGCAAGACTCAGTCGATCGTGATCAAGGCTAACTCGGGTCTGTCCGAGGAAGAAATCGAGCAAATGGTGCGCGACGCTGAGGCTAACGCCGATGAAGACCGCAAGTTCGAAGAGCTGGCGACTGCACGTAACCAGGGCGACCAACTGGTTCATGCAACCCGCAAAATGATCACCGAAGCTGGCGACAAAGCCACTGAGGAAGAGAAAGCAACCATCGAGAAAGCCATTGGCGAACTCGAAGTTGCGGTCAAGGGCGACAGCAAAGAAGAGATCGACGCTAAAGTGGCGGCACTCTCGGAAGCAACTGCACCTCTGGCGCAGAAAATGTACGCCGAGCAGCCGCAGCCGGGTGCTGAAGCTCAGCCGGAAGGCAACGATCAAGGCTCTGCTGATGACGTTGTTGATGCTGAGTTTGAAGAAGTTAAAGAAAACAAGTAAGCGCACGCTTGCTAGGCGCATCCTTGGTGGTTTCAACGATGCGCTAAGGCTCCAGCCGGTTGTGGCGTGAGTCACAACCTGTATGATCCGCCGCGCGGGAGCTTGCTCCCGCGTTGGCGTGTCTGGAGGGAATGATTTGCAAGGCGTTAATCAGAGACGCAGGTGCGATAGCTTTTTAACGATTTGTTTAAGGTGTTGAGGATTTATGTCTAAACGTGACTATTACGAGGTGCTCGGTGTTGAGCGCGGCGCCAGCGAAGCTGAGCTGAAGAAAGCTTACCGACGCCTGGCGATGAAGCATCACCCGGACCGTAATCCTGACGATAAAGTCTCGGAAGAAAAGTTCAAGGAAGCCAATGAGGCTTACGAAGTACTTTCTGACTCGAGCAAGCGTGCCGCTTATGATCAGTATGGCCACGCAGGCGTTGACCCAAGCATGGGAGGCGCTGGTGCTGGCGGTGCAGGTTTCGGCGGGGCTAACTTCTCCGACATTTTCGGTGATGTGTTCAGTGACTTCTTCGGTGGTGCAGCAGGTGCTGGCGGCCGAGGTCGTGGTGGTGCGCAGCGCGGTAGCGACTTGCGTTACACCCTTGAATTGGATCTGGAAGAGGCCGTACGCGGCACGACCGTGACCATTCGAGTGCCAACGCTGGCGAACTGCAAAACCTGTGATGGCTCGGGTGCCAAGAAGGGCACGACGCCAGTGACCTGTACCACCTGTGGCGGTATTGGTCAGGTGCGTATGCAGCAGGGCTTCTTCTCGGTGCAGCAAACCTGCCCGCGCTGCCACGGCAGCGGCAAGATGATTACTGATCCATGTGATTCTTGCCATGGTCAGGGTCGTGTTGAAGAGCACAAAACCCTGTCGGTTAAAGTCCCGGCCGGTGTTGATACGGGCGACCGTATCCGTCTCTCGGGTGAAGGTGAGGCGGGTGCCATGGGCGGCCCGGCTGGCGACCTGTACGTGGTGGTGAATGTGCGTGAGCACGCGATCTTCCAGCGCGATGGCAAGCATCTGTATTGCGAGGTGCCAATCAGCTTTGCGGATGCAGCGCTAGGTGGTGAGCTGGAAGTGCCGACGCTGGATGGTCGGGTCAAGTTGAAGATTCCGGAAGGCACGCAAACCGGTAAGTTGTTCCGTCTGCGTGGCAAGGGCGTTGCGCCTGTGCGCGGTGGTGGCGCCGGTGACCTGATGTGCCGTGTAGCGGTGGAAACGCCGGTGCACCTGGATCGTCGTCAGCGTGAGTTGCTTGAAGAGTTCCGCAAGTCGATCGACGGCGACAGCTCGCACTCGCCAAAAGCCAATGGCTGGTTTGAGGGTGTTAAGCGTTTCTTCGGTGATCTGTAAGAATATCGCAAGCACATCGCTGTATTGAAAAAGCTGCTTAATGTGCAGGTTTACCTAGTAAACTGCGGGTTAAGCAGCTTTTTTATTTGGGCGAAGCACGCTTGCAGCATCGAGATTGATGTGTGTGGGTTGTAGCGTGCGCCGGTGATTTTTAAGTGGGCTATTTTTCAGTTTGGAGTGGTTGGTATGCAACGTATCGCTGTGATGGGCGCCGCCGGGCGTATGGGTAAAACCCTGATTGAAGCTGTACAGCAGGCTGATGGAGCGAGCCTGAATGCTGCAGTTGATCGTCCGGATAGCAGTCTGGTCGGTGCGGATGCTGGCGAGTTGATAGCGGTTGGTAAGATTGGCGTTGAGCTGTCAGGCGACTTGAGCAGCGTGCTTGATGATTTCGATGTGCTGATCGACTTTACGCACCCAACCGTCACCTTGAAAAACCTTGAGGTTTGCCGCAACGCTGGCAAGGCGATGGTTATCGGTACCACTGGTTTCAGCGTTGAAGAAAAGCAATTGCTTGTCGAAGCAGGTAAGCAAATCCCTATCGTCTTCGCCGCTAACTTCAGTGTGGGTGTGAACCTTTGCCTGAAGTTGCTCGACACTGCTGCGCGGGTGTTGGGTGATGATGTTGATATCGAAATCATTGAGGCGCACCACCGACATAAGGTTGATGCGCCGTCTGGTACGGCTGTGCGTATGGGGGAAGTCGTCGCCAAAGCGCTGGGTCGTGACCTGGAAAAGGTTGCGGTTTATGGCCGTGAAGGCCAGACCGGTGCGCGTGAGCGCGAAACCATCGGTTTTGCCACTGTGCGCGCCGGTGACGTGGTGGGCGATCACACTGTGCTGTTCGCAGCAGAAGGCGAGCGGGTTGAAATCACCCACAAAGCATCCAGCCGTATGACCTTTGCCAAGGGCGCTGTTCGCGCCGCTTTATGGCTCAAAGATCAGCCAGCCAAGCTCTATGATATGCAGGATGTTCTCGAGCTGAATTGAGTCACTCGATCAATGGTGCCGAGTCGATGAATTTTTAGCGTAAGTCGGGTGGACCAAAAACGCACTTTCCTGTAAGCTTTCTGCTTTAGTGTGTCCACTAAAAGTTACGCAGAATGAATTCATATAAAAAGCGGGATGACGGTTCACACGTCATCCCGCTTTTTTACAATCTGCGTTTGCTTCAAGCTTTGATCTTCGGAGGTTTTCTTGAGTAAGCCAGCCCCTAAAGCTGCCATTTTGGTTCTCGCTGATGGCAGTATTTTTCGTGGCGAGGCCATCGGTGCCGACGGCCATACAATCGGAGAGGTGGTTTTTAACACTGCCATGACTGGCTATCAGGAAATCCTTACCGATCCTTCCTATGCCCAGCAAATCGTTACCCTGACCTATCCGCACATCGGCAACACTGGCACCACGCCAGAGGATGCTGAATCGAATCGCGTTTGGGCTGCTGGTTTGATTATTCGTGATCTGCCGCTGATCGCCAGTAACTGGCGCAACAAACAGTCACTGGCTGATTACTTGAAAGAAAATGGCACTGTTGCAATCGCTGGTATCGATACCCGCCGCCTGACCCGCATTCTGCGTGAGAAAGGCTCGCAAAATGGCTGCATTCTGGCTGGCGATGACGCCACCGAAGAAAAAGCCTTGGAATTGGCGCGCAGCTTCCCTGGTCTCAAGGGCATGGATTTGGCCAAAGTCGTGAGCTGCACCGAGCAGTACGAATGGCGCTCAACTGTTTGGGATTTGAAAACCGATAGCCACGCTGAAATCCCGGCTAGCGAATTGCCTTATCACGTCGTTGCGTTCGATTACGGCGTTAAGCTGAATATCCTGCGTATGCTGGTGGCTCGCGGTTGCCGTATCACTGTTGTGCCGGCGCAAACGCCTGCCAGCGAAGTGTTGGCGATGAATCCTGATGGTGTGTTCCTGTCCAATGGCCCGGGTGACCCTGAGCCGTGCGACTACGCCATTCAGGCAATCAAAGAGGTGTTGCAAACCGAGATTCCAGTATTTGGTATCTGCCTCGGCCACCAACTGCTAGCGCTGGCTTCGGGTGCTAAAACCGTGAAAATGGGCCACGGCCATCACGGTGCCAACCACCCGGTTCAAGATCTCGATACAGGCGTGGTGATGATTACCAGCCAGAACCACGGCTTTGCTGTGGACGAGGCGACGTTGCCAGACAATGTTCGGGCCATTCACAAGTCACTGTTTGATGGCACGCTGCAGGGCATCGAGCGTACCGACAAGGTCGCGTTTAGTTTCCAGGGCCACCCTGAAGCGAGCCCAGGTCCAAATGACGTCGCGCCACTGTTTGACCGCTTCATCGAAGCCATGGCCAAGCGCCGCTAAGCCTGCTGACTGTGACCAACGGATTCGAGTGAGTAAAAATGCCAAAACGTACTGATATAAAAAGCATCCTGATCCTCGGCGCCGGCCCGATTGTTATCGGCCAGGCCTGCGAGTTTGATTATTCGGGTGCTCAAGCCTGTAAAGCGCTGAAGGAAGAGGGTTTCCGGGTCATTCTGGTGAACTCCAATCCAGCAACCATCATGACTGATCCGTCGATGGCCGACGCCACCTATATCGAGCCGATCAAATGGTCGACTGTGGCCAAGATCATCGAGAAAGAGCGTCCAGACGCGCTGCTGCCAACCATGGGTGGCCAGACTGCACTGAACTGTGCGCTGGACCTTGAAAAGCACGGCGTGCTGGAAAAGTTCGGTGTCGAGATGATCGGCGCCAATGCTGACACCATCGACAAGGCTGAAGACCGTTCACGTTTCGACAAGGCGATGAAAGACATCGGTTTGGCGTGCCCGGTATCCGGTATCGCGCACAGCATGGAAGAGTCCTATGCGGTGTTGGAAAAGGTCGGCTTCCCGTGCATCGTTCGTCCGTCCTTCACCATGGGCGGCACTGGCGGTGGTATTGCTTACAACCGTGAAGAGTTCGAAGAAATCTGCGCCCGTGGTCTCGATCTGTCGCCGACTCGCGAGCTGTTGATCGACGAATCGTTGATCGGTTGGAAAGAGTACGAAATGGAGGTTGTCCGCGATAAAAAGGACAACTGCATCATCGTTTGTACCATTGAAAACTTCGATCCAATGGGCGTGCACACCGGTGACTCGATCACCGTGGCTCCAGCACAGACCCTGACTGACAAAGAATTCCAGATTCTGCGTAACGCATCGCTGGCCGTTCTTCGCGAAATCGGCGTAGAAACCGGTGGCTCGAACGTGCAGTTCGGTATTTGCCCAAATACCGGGCGTATGGTCGTAATCGAGATGAACCCGCGTGTATCGCGCTCCTCGGCACTGGCGTCGAAAGCAACCGGTTTCCCGATTGCTAAAATCGCGGCCAAGTTGGCGGTCGGTTACACCCTTGATGAGCTGTCGAACGACATCACTGGCGGTCGCACGCCTGCCTCGTTCGAGCCGGCGATCGACTACGTCGTAACCAAGATCCCGCGTTTCGCGTTCGAGAAATTCCCTAAAGCCGACGCACGCCTGACAACCCAGATGAAGTCTGTGGGCGAAGTCATGGCCATCGGTCGCACCTTCCAAGAGTCCTTGCAGAAAGCCTTGCGCGGTCTGGAAGTGGGCGTTTCAGGGCTTGATCCAAAGCTCGACCTGAAAGACCCGGAAAGCGCAAGCACGCTTAAGCGTGAGCTGATTGTGCCGGGCGCAGACCGTATCTGGTACATCGGTGATGCATTCCGTGCTGGCAAGACAGTTGAAGAAGTCTTTGCCCTGACCAACATTGATGAGTGGTTCTTGGTTCAGATCGAAGATTTGATCAAGGACGAAGAGCGCATCAAGACTCAAGGCCTGACCAGCATCGATCGTGATGTGATGTTCAAGCTCAAGCGCAAAGGCTTCTCTGATGCGCGTCTGGCCAAGTTGCTGGGTGTGACCGAGAAGAACCTGCGCAGCCACCGTCACAAGCTAAAAGTGTTGCCGGTGTATAAGCGGGTTGATACTTGTGCGGCAGAATTTGCTACCGACACCGCTTATATGTACTCGACCTACGAGGAAGAGTGCGAAGCGAATCCGTCGACTCGCGACAAGATCATGATCCTGGGCGGCGGTCCAAACCGTATTGGTCAGGGTATCGAGTTCGATTACTGCTGCGTACATGCGGCGCTGGCGATGCGTGAAGACGGTTACGAGACCATCATGGTCAACTGCAACCCGGAAACCGTATCGACCGACTACGACACCTCTGATCGTTTGTACTTCGAGCCAGTAACCCTGGAAGACGTGCTTGAAATCGTCCGTGTTGAGCAGCCTAAAGGTGTAATCGTGCAGTACGGTGGGCAAACCCCGCTGAAACTGTGTCGTGCCCTTGAGGAAGCTGGCGTGCCAATTATTGGTACCAGCCCTGATGCAATCGACCGTGCAGAAGACCGTGAGCGCTTCCAGCAAATGGTTGAGCGCCTGAACTTGCGTCAGCCGCCTAACGCCACTGCGCGTAGTGAAGATGAAGCCTTTGCGGCCTCGAAAACCATCGGTTATCCGCTGGTTGTGCGTCCATCCTATGTATTGGGTGGTCGTGCCATGGAAATCGTTTATCAGGAAGACGAGCTGCGCCGTTATATGCGCGAAGCCGTACAGGTGTCGAACGACAGCCCGGTATTGCTTGATCACTTCCTCAACTGCGCGATCGAAGTCGATATCGATGCAGTCAGCGATGGCGAGCAAGTGGTGATCGGCGCAATCATGCAGCACATCGAGCAGGCCGGTGTTCACTCCGGTGACTCCGCCTGTTCGCTGCCGCCTTACTCGTTGCCTGCGCACATCCAGGACGAGATTCGGGATCAGGTCAAGAAAATGGCCCTCGAACTCAACGTAATCGGCCTGATGAACGTGCAGATGGCTGTGCAGGGCGAGGATATCTTCGTCATCGAAGTCAATCCGCGTGCATCGCGTACCGTACCGTTTGTGTCCAAGTGCATCGGCGTGTCGCTGGCTAAAGTGGCTGCGCGTGTAATGGCAGGCAAGACATTGGCCGAAATTGGTTTCACCAAGGAAATCATTCCGCCGTTCTTCAGCGTCAAGGAAGCGGTGTTCCCGTTCGCCAAGTTCCCGGGTGTTGACCCGATCCTCGGCCCGGAAATGAAGTCCACCGGTGAAGTGATGGGCGTTGGCGACAGCTTCGGTGAGGCCTTCGGTAAAGCCCAGTTGGGTGCTAGCGAAATTCTGCCAAACTCGGGCTGTGCGTTTATCAGTGTGCGTGATGATGACAAGCCGCAAGCGGCTGACGTTGCCCGTGACCTGATCTCGCTGGGCTTCGAGGTTGTGGCCACTGCGGGAACTGCTAAAGTGATCGAGGCTGCAGGCTTGCCTGTGCGTCGCGTCAACAAGGTGACTGAAGGTCGCCCGCACGTTGTCGATATGATCAAGAATGACGAAGTCACGCTGATCATCAATACCACTGAGGGGCGTCAGTCGATTGCTGACTCCTACTCGATCCGTCGTAACGCTCTGCAACACCGGATTTGCTGCACAACCACCCTGGCGGCGGGTGCGGCTATCTGTGAAGCGCTGAAATTTGGTCCAGAGAAGACCGTGCGCCGCTTGCAGGATCTCCATGCAGGAATCAAGGCATGACAAAATACCCAATGACCGTCCAGGGCGCGCGCGCCCTGGAAGAAGAACATTTGCACCTGACCAAGGTCGTGCGTCCAAAGCTGAGTGAAGACATTGGTACCGCACGCGAGCTGGGTGATCTCAAGGAAAACGCTGAATACCATGCTGCCCGCGAGCAGCAAGGTATGGTTGAGGCGCGTATTCGCGATATCGAAGGGCGTATGCAGAATGCGCAGATCATCGATGTCACGGCTATCCCGCACACCGGTAAGGTGATCTTCGGTACTACCGTTGAAATCGCTAACTGCGAAACCGATGAAAGCGTGACCTATCAAATCGTTGGTGACGACGAAGCCAATATCAAGAAGGGCAAGATCTCGGTCAGCTCACCTATCGCCCGTGCCTTGATCGGCAAGGAAGAAGGTGATGTCGCCGTGGTTCAAACGCCGGGCGGTTTGATTGAGTTCGAAATTGTCGAAGTCCGTCATATTTAGGTCTGGTAATTCGCGGGCAGTGCCGCAAGGAACTGCTTCGCGACTGAATGCAGGTGCGATCAGTTGGTTGATCGTCCAGACCTTCTGGGTCGGCGGTATTTGGTTGCTGCAATTCCTGGTGATGCCAGCGCTGATTAAGTTGGGGTTGGCACCGCTACTGATTGACGACCTGATGGATACGTTGAAGCCATTGCTGGTGGGGTTGGCGGCATGCTGCGCAGTGCTGCAGGCCGTTGTGCTGATTGCTGCGTCGGGCTTGCCCAGCTTGTGGCGCGATATTCGTGGGCAGTTGCTGCTCACTGTGTTGTTGATGGCGGTGGGTTATTTTGCCGTGCATTGGCTCGAGCTGCAGGCCCCGCGCTGGCAATTGTTTAACTATATGGTGTTGGCATTCTGCGGCTTGCTTCTGGTGTTGCAGCCGGTGCCCGCCAAGTCGGGTGGGTGAGGTTTTACCCATCGAGCTGATGCGATAGACGTATACGCTTGGTTTGGGCGTTTGAAGCGGGTGGACAAGCGGCGCGTTGTCACACCCTACCGTTTCATGCTGGTTAGGGTGGTTGGCGCTTTACTTATCCACCGCAGGCTGTGGTGGATAGCCGAGAGCTGTATGCATCAACCTTGAAAGCGGCTGATATTCGACAGGTTTTTATTCACTTTCGGATTTTTGCGGTAGATCAGCGCCATTTTGCCGATGATCTGCACCAATTCAGCGTTGGCCGATTTGCACAATTCATTGATCGCGGTGATACGGTCTTCGCGCTCAGTGATGCGAACCTGTACCTTGATCAGCTCATGATCGTTAATAGCGCGCTCTAGCTCGGCTAAAACGCCTTCGGTCAAACCGTTATCGGCGACCATTACTACCGGTTTCAGGTGGTGGCCGATAGACTTGTACTGTTTCTTCTGCTCTTGAGTGAGCGGCATAATCTGATCCCTGCGTGTGATCTGGTGAAAATATGGCGCTCAGTTTACCTGAGCGCTTTAATGCTCGCCCAGAAATTCACGAATGTTAATAGAGGTGCCACGTGGCGCGTTCCAAAACTAGCCAGCGTTGGCTGAAAGAACACTTCGATGACCCTTACGTCAAAATGGCGCAAAGGGATGGCTATCGCTCGCGAGCCAGCTACAAGCTGCTGGAAATCCAGGAAAAGGATCGGATTCTGCGTCCCGGCATGACCGTGGTTGATCTGGGGGCGGCGCCCGGTGGTTGGTCGCAGGTGACCAGTCGGGTAATTGGCGACAAAGGCACTTTGATTGCATCCGACATCTTGGAAATGGACAGCATCCCTGACGTAACCTTCATTCAAGGCGACTTCACCGAAGATGAAGTCTTTGCGCAGATTCTTGAAGCTGTCGGAAATAATCCTGTAGACCTTGTGATTTCCGATATGGCCCCCAATATGAGTGGAGTAAGGACAGCAGATCAAGCGCGCGCGATGTATTTGTGCGAGCTGGCGCTAGACTTATCTGCACGTGTGCTCAAGCCGGGCGGTGATTTTTTGATCAAGATTTTCCATGGTGAAGGTTTTGATGCGTACCATAAACAGGTGCGTGAAATGTTTGACAAGGTGCAAATGCGCAAGCCGTTATCTTCACGTGATCGTTCGCGTGAGCAATACATGCTTGGGCGCGGATTTCGCGGTAACTAATCGGCTTGAGAGACTGACGCTATGAAACCTAGGACGGGGTTGTCAGTCTTATGTATACCTAGATATTTAGGCGTGTTGGATTAGGAATTTCGCGAGTCGCGAGTCGCGGCTCATAAAGGGTTACAGACAGCGCCTGCAATAAAGGGGCGTAGTGTAGTAAGTTAGATCGGTACATAACTGGTCGTCATGCGAGGCATGCTCGCGCACGGGCTTGCTTCAGAGGGTAGGTAATTGAACGACATGGCAAAAAATCTGATCTTGTGGCTAATCATCGCGGCCGTTTTAGTGACCGTGATGAATAATTTCTCTAGTCCGAACGAGTCGAATAAGCTCAATTATTCTGAGTTCATTCAGCAGGTTCAAGAGGGCGAAGTTAAGCGTGTGACGGTTGATGGTTACATCATCAGCGGTGTGCATTCTGACGGCAGCTCGTTTGAAACCGTGCGCCCGGCTATTCAGGATAATGGCCTGATTAAAGACTTGATCGACAACAAGGTCGATATTGTCGGTAAGCAGCCAGAGCGTCAGAGCATCTGGACGCAGTTGCTGGTTGCCAGTTTCCCGATTCTGGTAATCATTGCCGTGTTCATGTTCTTTATGCGCCAGATGCAAGGCGGTGCCGGCGGTAAAGGCGGGCCGATGAGCTTTGGTAAGAGCAAGGCGCGTCTGCTCTCTGAAGACCAGGTTAAAACGACCTTTGCTGACGTCGCTGGTTGCGACGAGGCCAAGGAAGAAGTGAGCGAGCTGGTTGAATTCTTGCGTGATCCGGGCAAGTTCCAGCGTCTCGGCGGGCGTATCCCGCGCGGCGTACTGATGGTCGGCTCGCCGGGTACGGGTAAAACCTTGCTGGCCAAGGCGGTTGCCGGTGAAGCTAAGGTGCCGTTCTTCACTATTTCCGGTTCTGACTTCGTCGAGATGTTTGTCGGTGTAGGTGCTTCGCGTGTTCGTGACATGTTCGAGCAAGCCAAGAAGCATGCGCCGTGCATCATCTTTATCGATGAAATCGACGCCGTCGGTCGCCATCGTGGCGCTGGCATGGGTGGCGGTCACGATGAGCGTGAGCAGACACTTAACCAGTTGCTGGTTGAAATGGATGGCTTTGAAGCGAATGACGGCATCATCGTTATTGCTGCAACCAACCGTCCGGATGTACTCGACCCGGCATTGCTGCGTCCAGGCCGTTTCGACCGCCAGGTTGTTGTGGGGCTGCCAGATATTCGTGGTCGCGAGCAGATTCTCAAAGTGCACATGCGTAAAGTGCCAATGGGTGAAGACGTCAAGCCCGCTGTTATTGCGCGCGGTACGCCGGGCTTCTCCGGTGCGGATCTGGCCAACTTGGTCAACGAAGCGTCATTGTTCGCTGCGCGTTCGGGCAAGCGCCTGGTCGAGATGAAAGAATTCGAGCTGGCTAAAGACAAGATCATGATGGGCGCTGAGCGCAAAACCATGGTCATGTCGGATAAAGAAAAGCTCAACACCGCTTATCACGAAGCAGGCCACGCGATTGTCGGCCGCCTGGTGCCTGAGCACGATCCGGTCTATAAGGTTTCGATCATTCCACGCGGCCGTGCGCTGGGTGTGACTATGTTCTTGCCTGAGGAGGATCGTTACAGCCTCAGCAAGCGCGCCTTGATCAGTCAGATTTGCTCGCTGTTCGGTGGTCGTATCGCCGAAGAAATGACTTTAGGCTTTGATGGTGTAACCACCGGGGCTTCCAACGACATCATGCGTGCGACTCAATTGGCTCGGAACATGGTGACCAAGTGGGGCTTGTCAGAAAAGCTCGGGCCACTGATGTATGCCGAGGAAGAGGGTGAAGTATTCCTGGGTCGCAGCATGGGCAGTCAAAGCAGCAATATTTCTGGCGATACCGCCAAGCTGATTGACCAGGAAATTCGCAGCATCATCGATGGTTGTTACGATACTGCCAAGCGCATGCTTGAAGAGAATCGCGACAAGCTTGAAGCAATGGCTGAAGCCTTGATGAAGTACGAAACCATTGATGCTGACCAAATTGAAGACATCATGTGTGGTCGCATACCGCGCGAGCCGCGTGACTGGCCGGGCGATGGCGGTGCAGGTACGCCTGTTGATCCAAGCCTGAATTCGGATAACACGCCTGGTTCTGATAAGCCAGACACGCCTGAAAAACCGATTGGTGGCCCAGCGACAGAAGTTTAAGGCTCTGTTGCTGTATCACTCGCAGTCACTGTAAAAGCGCGCCGGAATACTTCGTAGAGGAGTCTTCCGGCGTTTTGCTTTGCTGGTCAGTAAAGTTTGCTCGGTGATGCAGGCCGGGTAAAATGTTGGCTTGAGTTGCTCACGTTTTTTTCAGGTTCTACATGACGCTAAAGCACAGTTTCAGCCCGCTGCCTTGTGGTGGCCGGATTCTTGATCTGGCCCGTACGCAAGTGATGGGTATCCTCAATGTGACACCTGATTCGTTTTCCGATGGCGGTCGTTTCAGTCAGCGCGATGCGGCGTTGCGTCATGCTGAGGCCATGTGGCGTGCAGGCGCTACGCTGATAGATATCGGTGGTGAATCAACCAGGCCTGGTGCACAGGCGGTGTCTGTCGATCAAGAGCTTGATCGAGTTGCTTCAGTGATTGAAGTGATTGCGGCTGAGCTGGATGTGATTGTTTCGGTCGATACCTCAACCCCAGAGGTTATGATCGAGGCGGGGCGTCTGGGTGCAGGCTTAATCAACGATGTACGCTCATTGCAGCGTGAAGGGGCCTTGGCGGCTGCTGCAACAACAGGTCTGCCTGTGTGTCTGATGCACATGCGAGGTGAGCCGACGACCATGCAGCAAAGCCCGCAATACGCCGATGTGGTTGCCGAGGTTGAAGGTTTTCTGGTTGAACGCATGCAGGCTTGTGCGGCCGCGGGTATTGCCAGCGATAAGCTGCTGTTGGACCCCGGTTTTGGCTTTGCTAAGACCCTTGAACACAACCTGAGCCTGTTCAAGCGCATGGAATCCCTTCACGGGTTGGGGCGGCCATTGTTGGTGGGCGTTTCGCGTAAAAGCATGATCGGCCGTGTGCTGGGTCATGAGGTCGATGGCCGTTTATCTGGCAGTCTGGCGCTTGCAGCGCTGGCAGTTACCAAAGGTGCGCACATCTTGCGGGTGCATGATGTGGCAGAAACAGTTGATGTAGTGCGGATGATTGCTGCGGTTGAGGCTGCAGAATAACTATTTAGGGAAGACGACTTATGGCGCGTAAATATTTTGGTACTGACGGTATTCGTGGCCGTGTAGGTGACTATCCGATTACCCCTGACTTTATGCTCAAGCTGGGCTGGGCTGCCGGCATGGCATTTCGTAAGCAGGGTGTATGCCGAATTTTGATCGGTAAAGACACGCGCATTTCTGGTTATATGTTTGAGTCTGCGCTAGAGGCCGGGTTATCTGCTGCGGGTGCCGATGTGATGCTGCTTGGGCCTATGCCAACGCCGGCAATCGCCTATCTGACCCGTACTTTTCATGCCGATGCGGGCATCGTAATTAGCGCGTCGCATAACCCGCATGATGACAACGGCATCAAGTTTTTCTCAGGGCAGGGCACCAAGCTGCCGGATGAGGTCGAGCAACTGATCGAAGATTTGCTGGATACGCCAATGACCGTGGTTGAGTCCGCCAAGTTGGGTAAGGTGTCGCGAATCAATGATGCTGCGGGTCGTTACATCGAATTCTGTAAGAGCAGTGTGCCTACCAGCACCAGCTTTGCTGGATTGAAAGTGGTTCTCGATTGTGCCCATGGGGCGGCATACAAGGTCGCGCCGAGCGTGTTTCGTGAGCTGGGTGCTGACGTAGTGGTGCTTTCGGCTGAACCTAATGGGCTGAATATCAACCATGGCTGCGGTTCGACGCACATTGAAAACCTGCAAGCTGAGGTCGTCGCGCAAGAGGCTGATTTGGGTATTGCTTTTGATGGTGATGCCGACCGGGTGTTGATGGTTGATCATACCGGCGCCTTGGTTGATGGCGATGAGTTGCTGTTTATCATTGCGCGAGACCTGCAAGAGCGCGGCAAGTTGCAGGGCGGTATTGTGGGTACGCTGATGAGCAACCTGGGGCTTGAGCTGGGCTGTGCGGAGCTGAATATCCCGTTCGTGCGAGCCAATGTCGGTGATCGTTATGTGATTGCTGAGCTGCTTGAGCGCGATTGGGTGTTGGGCGGTGAAAACTCAGGCCACATTGTTTGCTTCCAGCACACCTCGACCGGAGATGCGATTATCGCAGCCTTGCAAGTATTGCTGGCCGTGCGTCGTCGTGAGCAGCCATTAGCGCAGGCCCGTCAAGGGATGCGTAAATGCCCACAAGTATTGGTTAATGTCCGTTTTAAAGGTGGTGTTGATCCGCTGGAACATCCTTCGGTTAAAGAAGCATGTGCGCGCGTGACGGAGAAAATGGCCGGTCGTGGGCGTGTTCTATTGCGCAAATCCGGCACTGAGCCGCTGGTTCGAGTGATGGTTGAAGGCGAGGAAGAAGCCCTGGTTCGCGGCTATGCCGATGAATTAGCTAAAATTGTTGCAGAAGTATGTGGTTGAACAGCTTGCCAGTCACGGCAGCGCTGGGTATCATCTGCGCCCTCTTTGATCGACGAGGTATTGCATGCGTCGCCCCATGGTAGCTGGTAACTGGAAAATGCACGGTACCCGCGCTAGCGTCGCAGAGCTGATCAAGGGTCTTCGTCAGTTGGCGTTGTCGACTGGCGTAGATGTCGCGGTGTTTCCACCTTGTCTGTACGTTGGCCAGGTTGTAGAAGGTCTGGCAGGTAAATCGGTGGTGGTAGGTGCGCAGAATTGTGCGTATGAGCCATTGCAGGGTGCCTTGACGGGTGAAGTGGCTGCGAGTCAGTTGCATGATGCGGGTTGTAAGATGGTTTTGGTTGGGCACTCTGAGCGACGTTTGTTGTTGGGTGAGTCTGATGAAGCCGTAGCACGCAAGTTTGCAGCGGCTCAGTCATGTGGTCTGACTCCGATTCTGTGTGTGGGTGAAACCCGCGAGCAGCGAGAGGCAGGCAAGACACTGGAAGTAGTAGGTCGCCAGCTTGATAGCGTCTTTGAGTCGCTGGGTGTTGGAGTGTTTGCGCAGGCCGTGATTGCTTATGAACCTGTATGGGCGATAGGCACCGGTTTGACAGCTACTCCAGATGAAGCGCAAAGCGTTCATGCGGCGATACGCGCGCAGCTCGCGGCAGAAAATGCTGAAGTGGCACGTGGCGTAAGAATTTTATATGGCGGCAGTGTTAAGGCCGCTAATGCTGCCGAACTATTCGGTATGCCGGATATCGATGGGGGGCTTGTTGGTGGAGCCTCTCTGAATGCGGATGAATTCGGTGCGATTTGTCGCGCCGCGGGAAACTGAGAAAATGCTGGAAACAGTCATAGTAGTACTTCATCTGTTGGGCGCTATTGGCGTTGTTGTGCTGGTTTTATTGCAGCAGGGCAAGGGCGCTGATGCGGGTGCATCTTTTGGTTCGGGTGCTTCGGCTACTGTGTTTGGTAGTCAAGGTTCCTCTACCTTTTTGAGTAGAGTTACTGCTATACTCTCAGCCGCTTTTTTCATTACTAGCCTGGGCTTAGCCTACTTAGCTAATGAAAAAGCTGATGTGTCAGCTCAAGTAGGTTTGCCAGATCCGGCAGTCTTGGAAACACCTCAGACTCAGCCGGTCATCGAAGATGTACCGGTGCTCGAAGAGCAAAATGCAGCTGATAAAGCCGCTGATGTGCCTCAAGCTCCAGAGCAGTAATAAAGTAATATTTGCCGAGGTGGTGGAATTGGTAGACACGCAACCTTGAGGTGGTTGTGCCCATAGGGTGTAGGGGTTCGAGTCCCCTTCTCGGTACCAATTGTCAAGCAAGCCCGCTACATGCGGGCTTGCTTGTTGATGGGGCTTTGGTTGACCCGTAGCAGGGTTCAGCCGTATAATCCGGCCCCCGGCTTTGACGCGGGATGGAGCAGTCTGGTAGCTCGTCGGGCTCATAACCCGAAGGTCGTCGGTTCAAATCCGGCTCCCGCAACCAGTAGTAGCGGAGCCCCTTTGCAAGGGGCTTTTTGCTAGCTGAGAGACAGCTTTACTTACCTTGCGAAGAGGTAAGCTAAATGGATGGGCGTTTCGCCCATTTTTTATTTGCACAGCATGCGCGAGGGGTTCGAGTGTCGAGCAAGCTAGAACAGTTGCAGGACTTGCTGGCCCCGATAGTCGAGGAACTTGGCTATCAGTGCTGGGGCATTGAGTTTCTGTCCCAAGGGCGGCATTCGCTGCTAAGAATTTATATTGATCATGCTGATGGTGTTCTCGTCGAAGACTGCGAGAAAGTAAGTCGGCAGATCAGCGGTGTTTTGGATGTAGAAGATCCGATCACGGCTGAATACACCTTGGAAGTTTCATCTCCAGGTATGGATCGACCACTTTTCACTTTGGCGCAGTTTGCTGCGTTTGCGGGTGAGCAAGTGAAAATCAAGCTGCGTTCGCCTTTCGAAGGGCGCCGTAACTTTCAAGGCCTTCTGCGTGGTATTGAAGAGCAGGATGTCGTGGTGCAGGTTGATGATCATGAATTCCTTTTGCCGATCGATATGATCGACAAGGCCAACATTATCCCAAGGTTTGATTGAGACGCGGATCCCGCGGATCCAATGGATTGCGAAAGGCGAGGCGTACGATGAGCAAAGAAGTATTGCTGGTTGTTGAGTCGGTATCCAATGAAAAGGGCGTACCGGCGAGTGTGATTTTTGAAGCGCTGGAGTTGGCTTTGGCCACGGCGACCAAAAAACGATTTGAAGACGAAGTCGACCTGCGTGTAGCGATTGATCGCCACACCGGTAATTATGAGACTTTCCGTCGCTGGACCATTGTTGAAGATGCAGAGCTGGATGATCCAGCGCATCAACTGACTCCAGATATGGAACAAGCCATGAAATCCGACGCTAAAGTCGGTGAAGTGCTTGAAGAAAAAATTGATTCGATTGAGTTCGGTCGCATCGCTGCACAGACTGCTAAGCAAGTCATCGTGCAAAAGGTTCGTGAAGCAGAGCGCGCTCAAGTAGTTGAAGCGTATCGCGAGCGTTTGGGTGAGATCGTCGCTGGTACCGTTAAAAAAGTTACTCGTGACAACGTTATTGTTGACTTGGGTAACAACGCTGAAGCGCTGTTGGCTCGCGAAGATATTATCTCGCGTGAGACTTTCCGTGTGGGTGCGCGTCTGCGTGCACTGCTTAAGGAAATTCGCACTGAGAACCGTGGTCCGCAACTGATCCTTTCGCGTACTGCTCCTGAAATGCTGATCGAACTGTTCCGCATTGAAGTACCAGAAATCGCTGAAGGGTTGATTGAAGTTATGGCTGCATCCCGTGATCCGGGGTCGCGCGCCAAGATTGCAGTTCGCTCGAAAGATAAGCGTATTGATCCTCAGGGTGCCTGCATTGGTATGCGCGGTTCGCGCGTTCAGGCGGTCTCTGGTGAGTTGGTTGGTGAGCGTGTCGATATCGTACTGTGGGATGACAATTCTGCGCAGTTCGTTATCAACGCGATGTCCCCTGCTGAAGTCGCTGCAATCATTGTCGACGAAGATGCCCATGCCATGGACATCGCCGTAGGCGAAGACAACCTTGCTCAAGCAATTGGGCGTGGTGGTCAGAACGTACGTTTGGCGAGTCAATTGACTGGCTGGACGCTTAACGTAATGACTGAAGCGGATATTCAAGAGAAACAACAGGCTGAGACTGGCGATATTCTGCAGCGTTTCATCGACGAGTTGGAAGTTGATGAGGAGTTGGCGCAGGTACTGGTTGAAGAAGGCTTTACCAGCCTGGAAGAAATTGCCTATGTGCCGATGGAAGAAATGCTCAGCATCGACGGTTTTGATGAAGAAATCGTTAATGAGCTGCGTTCACGGGCTAAAGATCGCCTGTTGACTCGTGCCATCGCCACAGAAGAAAAACTGGCAGACGCCCAGCCAGCCGAAGACCTGCTCTCACTTGAGGGTATGGAGAAAGGCCTGGCACAGGAACTGGCAGTACGCGGTGTGGTTACCCGCGAAGACCTGGCCGAGCAGTCGATTGACGACCTGCTCGACATCGACGGCATCGACGCAGATCGTGCCGGCAAGCTGATCATGGCCGCCCGAGCCCATTGGTTCGAGTAGTTTTACGGCCTGAGGAGAGAAGTGCATGACGCAAGTCACGGTGAAAGAACTGGCCCAAGTGGTCGACACACCGGTAGAGCGCCTGCTGCAGCAGATGCGTGAGGCGGGATTGCCGCACAGCAGTGCCGAGCAAGTTGTCACCGATAATGAGAAGCAAGCATTGCTTGCTCATCTCAAGAGTAGTCATGGCGATAAAAAGGCTGAAGAGCCGCGCAAGATTACTCTGCAACGCAAAACCACCAGCACGCTACGCGTGGCTGGCAGCAAAACTATCAGTGTTGAAGTGCGCAAGAAGAAAACCTTCGTTAAGCGTAGCGCTGAAGAGATCGAAGCTGAGAAGCAACGTGAGCTCGAAGAGCAGCGTGCTGCAGCTGAAGCTGCGCGCCTGAAAGCTGAGGAAGAAGCCAAGCGTAAAGCTGCTGAAGAAGCTAAAAAAGCTCCTGCAGCCGCTCAAGCCACTCCAGCTACTGTTGACGCACCTGCGTCAGCTGCTGAAGTGCCAGCGCCTGTTGCCACTCCGATGCCGGCTGACGTTCCTGCGGTTGATGAACGCAAAAAAGACGAGCCTCGCCGTCCTGATAAAACGCGCAATGACGATGATCGTCGTACCGAGCGTAAGTCGGGTTCGCATCGTCCAGCTGTTAAAGAGAAAGCGCCAGCTCCACGCGTTGCCCCTCGTACAGTTGACGAAGAGAGCGATGGTCACCGTCGTGGTGGTCGTGGCAAGTCGAAACTGAAAAAACGCAATCAGCACGGTTTCCAGAGCCCAATGGGCCCGGTTGTACGTGATGTTGCCATCGGCGAAACCATCACTGTTGGCGAACTCGCTGGGCAGATGTCGGTTAAAGCCGCTGAAGTTATCAAGTTCATGTTCAAGATGGGCACTCCGGTGACCATCAACCAGGTACTGGACCAGGAAACTGCCCAGTTGATCGCAGAAGAGCTGGGCCACAAGGTCAAGCTGGTTAGCGATAACGCACTTGAAGAGCAATTGGCTGCATCGTTGAAGTACGACGGTGAAGCAATCTCTCGTGCCCCGGTTGTGACCGTAATGGGTCACGTTGACCACGGTAAGACATCGCTGCTCGACTACATTCGTCGTGCCAAGGTGGCCTCTGGCGAAGCCGGTGGTATCACTCAGCACATCGGTGCCTACCACGTAGAAACCGAGCGAGGCATGGTGACCTTCCTTGATACTCCGGGTCACGCTGCGTTTACGCAGATGCGTGCTCGTGGTGCCAAGGCGACCGACATCGTGATTCTGGTTGTGGCTGCAGACGACGGTGTAATGCCGCAGACCGAAGAAGCTGTTCAGCATGCGAAAGCAGCTGGCGTTCCATTGGTTGTTGCAGTCAACAAGATCGACAAGCAAGGCGCTGATCTTGATCGCATCAAGAACGACCTGGCTGGCCGTGAAGTTGTTCCGGAAGAGTGGGGTGGTAACACTCAATTCGTACCGGTTTCGGCTAAAGAAGGTACTGGCGTTGACGAATTGCTTGAAGCTGTATTGCTGCAAGCTGAACTGTTGGAACTCAAAGCTACTCCGTCGGCTCCAGGTCGTGGTGTAGTCGTTGAGTCGCGCCTCGATAAGGGCCGCGGTCCAGTTGCAACCGTACTGGTACAAGACGGTACGCTGCGTCAGGGCGACATGGTTCTGGTTGGTTCGAACTACGGCCGCATCCGCGCCATGATCGACGAGAACGGCAAGTCGATCAAAGAAGCGGGTCCATCGATTCCGGTTGAGATCCTTGGTCTTGACGGTACGCCAGAAGCTGGCGATGACATGACTGTTGTTGCTGACGAGAAGAAAGCCCGTGAAGTGGCTCTGTTCCGTCAAGGCAAGTTCCGTGAAGTTAAGCTGGCGCGTGCTCACGCAGGCAAGCTGGAAAACATCTTCGAGAACATGGGCCAGGAAGAGAAGAAGACGCTTAACATCGTCCTCAAATCTGACGTTCGTGGCTCGTTGGAAGCGTTGCAAGGTTCGCTTAGCGGTCTTGGTAACGATGAAGTACAAGTGCGCGTAGTAGGCGGCGGTGTCGGTGGTATCACCGAGAGCGATGCTAACTTGGCACTGGCTTCCAACGCTGTTCTGTTCGGCTTCAACGTTCGTGCTGATGCTGGCGCGCGTAAGATCGTCGAGCAAGAGTCGCTGGATATGCGTTATTACAACGTTATCTACGACATCATCGAAGACGTCAAGAAGGCCCTGACCGGCATGCTCGGCAGCGATGTTCGCGAGAACATTCTCGGTACTGCTGAAGTACGTGACGTGTTCCGTTCGCCTAAGTTCGGCGCCATTGCCGGTTGTATGGTTATCGAAGGTGTTGTTCACCGTAACCGTCCAATCCGTGTACTGCGCGACGACGTGGTGATCTACGAAGGCGAACTTGAGTCGCTGCGTCGCTTCAAAGACGATATGGCTGAAGTGCGTAACGGCATGGAGTGCGGTATTGGCGTCAAGAGCTACAACGACGTCAAGGTCGGCGACAAGATCGAAGTGTACGAGAAAGTCCAGGTGGCTCGTAGCCTGTAAGGCTTCTGCCGCAACATGCAAACGCCCGGCCCTGCTTATGCACGGCCGGGCGTTTGCCGCTTTTGAGTCTGATGCTTTTGTGGCTTCAGACGGGTAATTAGGTAGTAAAAATGGCAAAAGAATACAGCCGTGCCCAGCGTATCGGCGACCAGATGCAGCGTGAGCTGGCGCAGTTAATTCTTCGCGAAGTCAAAGATCCACGCGTCAGTGGTTTGGTAACTGTGACCGCTGTCGAAGTGAGTCGCGATGCTAGCCACGCCAAAGTGTTTATCACTGTGATGGGCGCTGAGATTGATGCCGAGAGCATTCGTCTGAGTGTCAAAGTGCTGAACGATGCCAGCGGCTTTCTGCGTATGCAGCTAGGCAAGGCGATGAAGCTGCGTAGCGTGCCAAACCTGCGTTTCCACTATGACGAAAGCGTCATTCGTGGTGCTCAGCTGTCGGCGTTGATCGAGCGCGCAGTGACTGAAGATCGTCAGCATGACGACGAAGCAACTGATGCCAAGGAGTAAGTCGTGGCTCAGGTAAAACGTATTCGTCGCAAGGTTAACGGCATCATCCTGCTGGATAAGCCGAAGGGCTTCAGCTCCAATGCAGCACTGCAAAAAGTGCGCTGGTTGCTCAATGCCGAAAAGGCTGGCCACACCGGCAGTCTCGACCCATTGGCGACGGGTGTATTGCCGTTGTGCTTTGGTGAGGCGACCAAGTTTTCGCAGTATTTGCTCGATGCCGACAAGGGCTATGAAACCCTGATGCAGCTGGGCGTTACCACCACTACGGCAGATGCCGAAGGTGAAGTTATCGAGCGTAAGCCGGTCACTGTTGTGGGCGCTGATATTGAAGCTGTATTGCCGCAATTTCGGGGTGACATAAAGCAGATTCCACCGATGTATTCGGCGCTTAAGCGTGACGGTCAGCCATTGTACAAGCTAGCCCGAGCAGGCGAAGTGGTTGAGCGTGAGCCGCGTGCAGTGACTATTACCCGTTTGGAGCTGTTGTCCTGTGAGGCTGAAGTTGCAAGCCTTGCGGTAGATTGCACCAAGGGCACTTACATCCGCACGCTGGTTGAAGATATCGGCAATCTGCTCGGATGCGGCGCCCACGTTGCAGAGCTGCGCAGAACCAAAGCCGGCCCGTTCAATCTGACTCAAACCGTCACTTTGGAAGAGCTTGAAGCGGTGCATGCAGATGGCGGTAACGAAGCCGTTGATCGCTTCTTGCAGCCAGTCGATAGTGGCTTGGAACACTGGCCACTGCTGCAGTTTTCCGAGCATAGCTCGTTCTACTGGCTGCAGGGTCAAGCGGTACGCGCCCCGGATGCGCCGAAGTTTGGCATGGTTCGGGTGCAGGATCACAACGGTCGCTTTATTGGTATCGGTGAAGTGAGCGAAGATGGCCGTATTGCACCACGTCGGTTGATTCGCTCTGAGTGAACAAACCGTAGTAGAATGCGCGGCCAGCGAATTTAGTAACCTAAGTTCCAGAAAGAATTTGAGAGCTGCTTAGAGCGCAGGCGCTATAAGTGGCTCTCACACAGAGGATGGCTGTTAATAGGCACGGTCACTCCTCACTTTAAAACATGGGAAGCAGTTCCCAGCCTATTGCGACCGTTTTGCGGTCGCCTGAATGAGAGGAAGCCACCATGGCACTCAGCGTTGAAGAAAAAGCCCAAATCGTAAACGACTACAAGCAAGCTGAAACTGATACTGGTAGCCCAGAAGTGCAAGTTGCACTGCTGTCTGCCAACATCAACAAGCTGCAAGGCCACTTCAAGGCCAACGGTAAAGACCACCACTCGCGTCGTGGCCTGATCCGTATGGTTAACCAGCGTCGTAAGCTGCTGGATTACCTGAAGGGTAAAGATGTTAGCCGTTACAGCGCCCTGATCGGTCGCCTGGGTCTGCGTCGCTAAGCGATGCTTGCGCGTAGCTGAATGCTGAAGCTGGAAGTGGGTTTATCCCACTTCCAGCTTTTGTGTTTCAGCTACATGCATTTTGGACAGTCTCGGGCCGATTCCCGCAACTGCCCACGAATTGTTTTACCCCTGTTACACAGGTAGAAAATTAGGAATCCTCGGAAAAGCTAGTGAGCGCAGGCAGGACATCTCAACGCCAAGCGCAGCCATTTTTCGCAGAGTTCCCGCAAGTTTCCCCCAAGGCAATATAGAGAAGGAAAACACCGTGAACCCGGTAATTAAGAAGTTTCAATTCGGTCAATCGACCGTAACCCTCGAGACTGGCCGTATCGCCCGTCAGGCCTCTGGCTCCGTGCTGGTCACCGTTGACGACGACGTTGCTGTTCTGGTTGCTGTAACCGGCGCCAAAACCGCTGACCCGAGCAAAGGTTTTTTCCCGCTGTCCGTGCACTACCAGGAAAAAACCTACGCAGCCGGTAAAATCCCTGGTGGTTTCTTCAAGCGTGAAGCACGTCCTTCCGAGAAAGAAACCCTGACTTCGCGTCTGATCGACCGTCCGATCCGTCCGTTGTTTCCAGAAGGTTTCCAAAACGAAGTGCAGGTTATCTGCACCGTTATCTCCACCAGCAAGAAGACTGATCCGGACGTCGCTGCGATGATCGGTACTTCGGCTGCTTTGGCTATTTCGGGTATCCCGTTCAATGGCCCAATCGGTGCTGCGCGCGTAGCTTTCCACCCGGAAACAGGCTACCTGCTGAACCCGAACTACGAACAGCTCAAGGCTTCGAGCCTGGACATGGTCGTAGCCGGCACCAAAGACGCCGTATTGATGGTTGAATCGGAAGCCAAAGAGCTGACCGAAGACCAGATGCTGGGCGCAGTATTGTTCGCCCACGACGAATTCCAGGTTGTAATCGACGCTGTTGCCGAATTGGCAGCCGAAGCCGCCAAGCCGACTTGGGACTGGCAGCCAAAGGCTGAGAACACTGCACTGCTTAACGCTATTCGTGGCGAATTTGGCGATGCAATCTCTCAGGCTTATACCATCACCGTTAAGCACGAGCGCTATGCGCGTTTGGGCGAGTTGCGCAATGAGGTCGTTGCCAAGTTCTCCGGTGAAGAAGGTCAGCCTACTGCTGGTGAAGTCAAAGAAGTATTTGGTGAGATCGAATACCGCACCGTGCGCGAGAACATCGTAAATGGTCAGCCGCGTATCGACGGTCGTGACACTCGCACTGTACGTGGCCTGAACATCGAAGTCGGCGTTCTGGACAAAACCCACGGTTCGGCGTTGTTCACCCGTGGCGAAACTCAGGCGTTGGTTGTTGCCACTCTGGGCACCGCACGTGATGCACAGCTGCTCGATACCCTTGAAGGCGAGCGTAAAGACCCGTTCATGCTGCACTACAACTTCCCACCGTACTCGGTTGGTGAGTGTGGTCGTATGGGCGCCACTGGTCGCCGCGAGATCGGTCACGGCCGTTTGGCTCGTCGCTCTATCGCTGCCATGCTGCCAAGCGCTGATGAGTTCCCGTACACCATTCGTGTGGTATCGGAAATCACTGAATCCAACGGTTCCAGCTCCATGGCTTCGGTCTGCGGTGCATCCTTGGCACTGATGGACGCTGGTGTACCGATGAAGGCTCCAGTTGCTGGTATCGCCATGGGTCTGGTTAAAGAAGGCGAGAAATTCGCAGTTCTGACCGACATCCTGGGTGACGAAGATCACCTTGGCGACATGGACTTCAAAGTAGCGGGTACCGATAAAGGTGTTACCGCGCTGCAGATGGACATCAAGATCCAGGGCATCACCGAAGAAATCATGGAAATCGCTCTGGGCCAAGCCCTGGAAGCGCGCCTGAACATTCTCGGCCAGATGAACCAGGTTATTGCCCAGTCGCGTACAGAGTTGTCGGCTAACGCCCCAACCATGATCGCGATGAAGATCGATCAGGACAAGATCCGTGATGTGATCGGTAAAGGTGGCGCGACTATCCGTGCGATCTGTGAAGAAACCAAAGCTTCGATCGATATCGAAGACGACGGTTCGATCAAGATCTTTGGCGAAACCAAAGACGCAGCTGAAGCCGCTAGGCAGCGCGTTCTGGGCATCACTGCTGAAGCTGAAATCGGCAAGATCTATGTCGGTAAGGTTGAGCGCATTGTTGACTTCGGCGCCTTCGTAAACATCCTGCCGGGCAAAGACGGTCTGGTGCACATCTCGATGTTGAGCGATGCTCGTGTTGAGAAAGTCACCGACATTCTTAAAGAAGGTGAGGAAGTTGAAGTGTTGGTACTGGACGTGGACAACCGCGGCCGTATCAAGCTGTCGATCAAAGACGTTGCTGCTGCTAAAGCATCAGGCGTTTAATCGCGAGCAGTCTGTAGTGTAGAAAAGGGCCCCTTGCGGGCCCTTTTTTTGCCTGTGACAGGCGCGTTTTCAACCGTGTCGGGAGAAAACGGCTGATCAGCATTGAATGCCAAATTTTTTGCTCAGCTTGCTGGCCCCTTTAGGGGTTAAGGTGAGCGCTCTGGAATCGAGATGACGACTCATCCAGCCTTGTTTAAGCATCAAGTTAAGTAGTGCTGCTCCCAGTGCACCGCCGAGGTGGGGAGAACGTTCGCTCCAATCCATGCAGGGATAGGCCAAACGTCTGCGTTGGCTTAATGCGCTATCTACATCAAGCCCCATTTGGGCAAAGCTGTCTGCACCTTGTTCACTCAGGCAGTAGTCGTTGCCCTGTAAGTAAATCCAACCCTCCTGAAGCAATGCATCATGCAGCCCGACTGCAATTTCGCCGGCGCAATGGTCATAACAGGTTCGCGCATGCCTCAAGGCTGACGGTGTGCTGGGTTTGAATGTCATTGCCCGGCGATCCGTGATCGACAGCAACGCCTCTAACGCTTCGGCTACTTGGGCATTGCTCAGCCGGTAATAACGATAACGACCCTGAACATGCATCTCGACCAAGCCTTGCTCACGAAGTCGCGAAAAGTGAGCGCTTGCGGTGGAGGCGCTTACATCGGCCAGTGCGGCCAGTTCAGTTGCCGTCGAGCAGCGCGCACAGCATTCTTGAGCGTGCAGGATCAGCAATTGCACCTGCCACCGCTGCCAGAGAAAGATCCGCAGATTCAACATCCATAGTTCAGTTTTTCCCGAAGTGTCCATGTGCGAAATCATCATACTTCGGTAAAAGCACTGGAAGGAATACGTTGATGGGCGCATCGAGTTTTTTTGGTAAAAAGGTAGTGGCTGCGACTTTTTTGATGGCGGTCTTCGGCTGGGGTATTGGTTTTTATGGCCCGCCGATATTTATGTATGCCGTGATGCAGAAGACCGGCTGGTCTTTGGCACTGTGTTCGGCAGCGGTGACTGTGCACTTTCTGGCTGGCACCTTGATCGTCGTGAAACTGCCTGTTTTGTATAAGCGTGCAGGCATTCCCCTAACGACACTTCTCGGGGCGACGACCCTTGCTTTCGGTGTATATGGGTGGTCGATAGTCAGCCAGCCGTATCAGTTATTCATAGCCGCAACCCTCAGTGGGTTTGGTTGGGTCACGATGGGCGCCGCAGCGGTCAATGCAGTCATCGCTCCCTGGTTCATCAGCAAGCGCCCAGGCGCCTTGGCTATGGCCTACAACGGCGCGAGTATCGGTGGTGTCATCTTTTCATCTGTTTGGGTCTATCTGATTGGCCGGGTTGGGTTTTCATACGCCTCCATTGGGGTAGGGGCTCTGTCGGTAACAGTTATCGCTATGCTTTGCTTCTACGTTTTCAGGATTCGGCCCGGACAGATCGGCCAATACCCCGATGGCGAATCTCACGAGCCAATTGAGCAGACGCAAGCACCCAGCACTTCAGCGATATCACTATGGCGTAATAGGCAATTCCTCACGTTGACGGTGGCAATGTCTCTCGGCCTGTTCGCTCAGATTGGACTGATTAGCCAGCTGTTCTTGCTGTTGGTGGGGCACGTCGCGGAACAAGAGGCTGGGCTGGCAATGGGGCTGGCAACGGCAAGCGCAATAGTGGGCAGGTTTTTGTCCGGCTGGCTGATATCACCCAGCACCAATCGCCGTACGGTCGCCGGCATAAGCTATGGTTGCCAGTTTGCAGGGTGCCTGACCTTGATGGGCATCAGCACTTTCCCTGAGCTGCTTTGGATCGGCATGATCCTTTTTGGCATGGGGATTGGTAACGCAACTTCCCTGCCGCCACTTATCGCTCAATCAGAATTTCCCCGCCAGCAAACTCAGCGCGTAGTGACGCTGATCGTTGCAACAGCACAGGGTTGCTACGCGTTTGCTCCGGTATTTTTTGGCGCGGCCAAATCACTGTTTACAGGGGCGACGGGGGAGTTATTCATATTGGCTTTGGCTGGATGTATTCAAGTTCTTGCAATACTCGCCCTTTTTGTTGGGAGCAAAGGCTCAGAGCAATCAGGGGTAATGCTCAAGTCGTCAGGCAATGATGGGCCAAGCCCAAATATCTAGCGTGACGCGCTGCATGGCCTTGGAGTTTTCTAGGTGCAGATAATGCCCGCTGGCATTACGCTATCGCACTGGATAGCTAAGTACATATTGAGCACTCAGGAAAAACCACTTATGGACAAGACCGCTTGCCGCTATCACCCCGAGCAGCCTTCAACCTGGCTGTGCCGCTCGTGTGAGCGGAGCTACGGTGATTGTTGTATTCCCCTGAACATGGATGCGCCGGATGACGCGCCGCGTTGTCCCATGTGCAGTGGCCAGCTGGAGTTTTTGGGTGCGGCTAATACTGCGCAGCCGTTTTGGCAGCGCTTGCCAACATTTTTCCTCTACGCCTTGCAGTCTGGGCCGCTGGCATTCGCCGCGCTGCTGGCCGTTGCCAGTATCTTCATGCCGCGTTCAATTATCTTGTGGGTGATTCTGTTCAGTATTGCCACTAAGTATTTTCACAGCGTAATTGAGTCGAATAGCCTTGCGATAAAGGCAGCGCCAAGTTTGAGAAGCGCTTTTAGTGGCGAAGGCTTCAGCCTGTTTTTCAAGCAGCTTGCCGTGTTCCTGATCGCCTTTGCGGCGTTGTGGCTGGCGGCGGACTTCAACAGTGAAGCGCTTTATTGGTGTGTGAACATCGGACTGTTGCTGGTTATGCCCGCAAGCATTATCCGCTTGGCGTTGGATAAAGACTTGTCCTCGGCATTGAGCCCGGAACAAGTCTGGCAGGTCATTGCCGCAATGGGCTGGCGCTATCTGATTCTCTGCGCGTTCCTGTTTATCCTCTGGCAGTCGCCGGGTTGGGTTACTTATATGCTGTCTCATGGCTTGCCACGGGTGATTCTGTTACCGGTGATGGCCTTTGCATTCGCCTATTTCGGCGTGGTGATGTGCGCGATGATGGGCTATGCCGTATTCCAGTACCAAGGGGCGCTGGGTTATGTGATTGTTGATGAAGATAGCCATGCCGCGTTCCCTGCTGAGGAGTATCTGCGGCGTAAAGCCTTAGCTGAAACTGAGATTCGGCTCAAAGAAGGGCAGAGTGCTAATGCTCTGGAGACGCTGACCGCTGCACTGGAAAAGAATCCTGATGACCTCAAGCTCAATGAGCGCTTTCACCAGTTGCTATTCAACCTTAATGCCGCTGATCGCTGCTTGCGCCATATAGCGCATTACTTACCGCTAACGGCCAGGCTTAATCCGGCGCTTGGCGCCACCGCGTTGCTCAATGCGCGCAGGCTTAAGGCTGATTATCTGCCCTCAGAGCCTGAGGTGTGTGAACGTATTGCGGAGGCGTTGAGTAAGCGTCATAAAAATCGTGAGGCCTTGAGTCTATTGCGTAATTTGCATCAACGCGCGCCGGATTACCCACATATCCCGCGTGCATACCTGTTGGCTGCTCGTGTCTTTGCTGAGGGACTTGGGCAAGTTGAGCAAGCGCAAAAATTATTGCAGTTCGTTCGTGTGCGCTATCCACAATCACCATTGCTGGCTGAGGTGGTAAATCTCGAGGCGACGCTAGCCAAATTATCGAGCATGCCGGGTTGAGCTGAAGGTATCGTGCAATATGCCCGGTAGATTTTGATCGAACATGCGCATTGCACGAAAACTGAAAACTGGCAGTTTATGTAAGTGTATGATTTATATGAATTTATTTGTATTTTATAAGTTGGCACAGGGCCTGCAATAGTACTGGTGACGCTGCAGCTAGGATCTGGCATGCAGAATAATCAAATGTACAGGAGCGATACCCATGAAAATGCCAATTAATAAGTTCGCCTTTGCCGCTATCACCGCGACCGCCCTGAGCTTGCCGCTGGCGGGTACCGCATTTGCCGATACCTCAAGCACTCTGCAACAGCCAACCATGCTGGCCGCCAACGACACCATGGATCAAGCCGGTGAAGTTGTTACCGATACCTGGATCACCAGCAAAGTGAAGTCGACCTTCCTTGCTGATGACAGCCTAAGCGTTTTGGATATCAAGGTTGAGACCAACAAAGGTGTTGTGTCGCTGTCTGGTGTTGTTGCCACTGAAGCAGAGCGTGACTTGGCGGTAGCCAAGACCAAGGACGTCAACGGTGTTAAAGCCGTTTCGGCTGATGGCCTGAAAACAGCTGACTAATACAGTTTGCTAAGTTTGCCAGGTGCAATTGCATCTGGCGTCTTCAACGCTACTTAATGTACGCAATTTAGAGACTTCTGAAAGCTGCAGGGATTGCAGCCGTGTTTTCAGCGGTCTCAAATAGGAGCACACCATGAATTCTGATGTAATCAAAGGTAAGTGGGAGCAGCTCAATGGCCGCATCAAAGAGCGTTGGGGCAACCTGACTGACGACGATTTAGATGTAGCTGAAGGTCACAGCGAATACCTCGCAGGGAAGCTGCAAGAGCGTTACGGCTGGACCAAGGAAAAAGCTCAGGATGAGCTACGTGATTTCAGCGATAAGCTGTAATCAGCGCAACAGTTTAAAAGGCCCGCAGCTAACTCTGCGGGCCTTTTGCATTTGAGTTTCAGTGGTTATTGAGGTGTTGCAGGTATATGCCGATTTGCGCAGTCTGCTCGCTATCCGGATAGGTGCGATTTAGAAACTGCGAGAGTTCGGCCACTGCTTTCAGGTCTTGCTGGCGACCGAGCTGTTTCGCCAGTTGCAAGGTCATGGCCGGCAGCATCGGTGGACGTTGTTTGGTTTTGCAGAGCAAACGCCAGGAGGCGAGAGCAGAGGCGCCTTGATCGAGTCTCAGCAGCCGCTGTAATAGATGCAGTTGTACGTTTGGATGGCGGAGCAAAGATTGTTGCGCCGCCGTGCTGTCTGCCGCCAATCGCTTGAACAGTAGCAGGCTCTGTGCTGAGTCGGGCAGCTTGAATAATTGCTTTAACACGGCGCTGAGCAGGGTTTTATCTTGGCGGTTGAGCGCCAGTGAATACAACTTTTCCAACAACTCAGGACGGCTCGGGTAGCGCTCCAGCATGGCTAAGCCGCGGGTGCTGGCTTTTTCAAGTTCGAAGCTAGCAATTTGCTTGTCGAGGCCTGTTAGCTCACGTTTGAATTCGGCGTCTGGATCGGTTTTATTCAAATAGTCTTGATCGACGCTTAACCTGTTGCCGAGTTGAGCCAGGTAAATCGCTACAAAACCGGCACCCAAACCACCCAGGTGCGCATAGTAGTTGGTGTTGTCATTGGCCATGAACAGTCCGTACAGCTCTTTGCCCATCCACACCGGTAAAATCCATAGTGCTGGCGCACGAAAATAGCCAAACATCGGGCCTAGCCAGTAAAAGAAATTAATTCTACGCAGGCCGTAGAGCGCCAGATACATACCCATCAAACCGGAAATTGCCCCCGAAGCGCCAACGCCAGTGATCCAGGCCGGGTCCATGACCCACCAGAGCAGATGAGAGGCGACGCCGCAGGTTAGATAAAGGCCAAGATAGAGCCAGCGGCCCAGCGCTATCTCCAGGGCAAAGCCGAAGATGAACAGAAAGAGCATGTTGCCTGCTAAATGGGCAAAGCTGCCGTGCAGGAACATGGCGCCGAATAAGCCTTCAACGCTAAACCGTGCAGGGATAAAACCGAAGCGCATGCTGCTGATTTGGTCGCGCAGCTGCTCAACCTTGCTGCGCTGTGCTTGCCAATTGTTGTCGGCTAGATAATCCGAATTGTTGTGAATCGAGTTCTCAAACTGCAGGTCATACAGCACCATGCGCGCCATTTGGTTGCGGCGCACGTGCTCAAGCTGTGTGGTTGCGCTGGCTGTCAGCTCGTGCCGAGCGCTGAATGATTGAATAAATAGCGAGCGCTCCCGGCTGAGCAAACCCGCTTGCAGGTAGCTCTCGACTGCTTTCGCTTCGCGAGCGCTATCGCCACCTTGGTAACCGAAATAGATCAGCACGTTGAGGGCAATCAACAGCAGGGTCATGACTGGCGGTTTTTTCCAGTCAAGAGGGTGCTCAGCAGGAAGAATTAGCATCGACAACCGATCTGTGGTGGCATTTTGCCGAGGAGCCTAGCACTGGTGGTGCCTGGTGTCAGTTGCCGCGTTTACTGGTGACTCGTTTTAAGCGGTTGCCCTCAAAACGAATGAAATGATACATGCCACTGCGCGGCCCATAGGCCCATTCCTCAATCGCCACTTCATTGGTGTAGCCGAACGAGTCGACCGTTTGTTTATAGCCAAGAAAGTCGCGGCTGACAGGCTCGCCGCACTTGTCGAAGACCTCACTGGTCGAGTCGTCAGTGGTGACTAAAGCGCTGCCGCAGCGCAGGCTATCAGCCAAGGCGAGGCTGCTGAAGCTGAGTAATAGAGAGGCTGCCAACAATGACTTCACATGCGTTCCTATTCTGACCACCAGGTTACTGGCGCTTGCGCTCAATATGCCGCAGTCGACTGCCTTCGAATGTGAGGATGCTATTGACGCCGTTATTAGGCCCGTAAACCCATTCTTCAATTTTCATTTCGCGGCGTTCATAAGGGCCAAGGGTGTAGCCGATTACGTCGCGAAAAGCCGGTGCACCACATTTTTCCTCGACCTCGAATGCGCGGTCCCCGGTGCTAATCAGCTGGCTGCCACAGCGCATGGTGTCGTCGGCTTGAGCGACACCAGCACCAAGTGTGATAGACAGCAATACCCATAAACGCTGCATAGGTTCTCCAGTTATTCACTGCCAAGTTGCAGCGGAGAGGCAACACGGCCATCAGTTGCGGCAGTACCTAGGCTGACATCGAGCAGGTAGATGCGCTCATCACTCAAGCCGTTCTGGGCCAAGTAATCCTTGATTGTTGCTGCACGTTCTTGGGCCAGTTTACGCAGCAGCAATTCGCTGCTGCTCCAGTGTGCGACGACTGCATCGCTAAGTTTTTTACTGCGCTGTTCCTTATCCAGCTCGGCCCATTCAGCAGGTGGCTGTTTTTTCAAGCGAGCACGGTATATGCCTTCAAGCATTGGCCCTTTGACGTCATCCGGTACTTCAAGCTCGTCGGCCTCACCAGGTACGGTATCGCCACGGCGTTGGAGCATCTTGTAGTAGGTCGATTGATATTCTCTCTGCAGGCGCTGCTCCGCCAGAAGCGGGCCGTCAGATGCTTGTGCGCTCATGCCTTCTACTTCAAGGCGCAAGGCCGGGCGTTCAGCAAGGGCTTTGATCAAGGTGTCGAGTGAGGTTTGCGCCGTCTTGTCGAGCTCGCTGCTGCCTGCGGCAAACTGCACGTTGCTCAAATCGACATCACTGCCGCCGGAAACCAGGCCGCCAATGAACTTGAATGGCGCTGTTGCCGCGCGAACCACCAGGTTACGCAAGGTCTGCCAAACGATTGGCATGACACTGAACTGCGGGTTGTTGAGGTCGCCCTGTACGGGCAGGGCCAAGGAGATTTTGCCATCGCTGTCTTTGAGCAGCGCCACTGCCAGCTTAATTGGCAGGTCCACTGCGCTTGGGCTGTCAACTTTTTCACCGAGTTGTAGCTGTTCTACGACCACACTGTTTTCGGCATTTAGCTTGCCGTTATTGATGCGGTAATGCAGATCAAGATTGAGTCGGCCCTTGCGAATACGATACCCGGCGAACTTGCCGGAGTATGGCGTCAACGTGGTGAGCTCGACACGTTTGAACTGGGTGGCGATATCCAGACTGGCCAGCGGGTCAAACGGATTCAAGCTGCCTTTGATGCTAACCGGTGCGTACTTGTCGACCTTACCGGCAATATTGATTTTCGCGGGTTTTGGCGCACGACTATCAATGGTGCCGATCTGGCCGTTGAGCTGTTGGATCGCCGTAGCAAAGTTGGGCGTCAAGCTAAAGTCGGCAAAGTTAGCGGAGCCATCGGCAATATTGATTTGACCAATATGGATACCCAGTGGCTTGCCTGCGGGTTCGGCTTTGGCATTTGGCTCGGCTGGCTGCGGGATCACCAGTTCACTGACGTTGGTGGTCAGGTCTTCGTTGATCAGGAAGCGCGCGTAAGGGTTGTCCAAGTTGACTTTGTCGATGCTCAGGCTGTCGCCGTGCTTATAGCTCAGGCCAGACAGGTCAAGCGTCTTCCAGCGTACAAAGTCGCGCTGCTTGAGCGTATCAAGCGTGTGTAGCTGGCTGACTTGAGCGTTACCGGTAACACTCAACTGCAATGGGGCAGTGCTGGTCAGCGCAACATTTAACTGGCTGCCAAGCATACCGCTGCGCAGCTCTAACCGCACAAATGGGTCCATGTAAGCCTGAGCGACACGCAGGTCAATATTCTGGGTGGTGACGTTAAGGTTGGCCGTGGTTGGCGTCAGTTGTACTTTGCCTTCAGCCTGAAGCTTGCCTTGCTTGCCAAGCCCGGTATCGAGCTTGATATCAAAGGGTGTGGTGCCTTGGCTGTTAAAGTTTTTGATATCAAGGTTCAGCGGACCAAGCTCGAGCGCCAAGTCTTTCTCCGGCACCTTGTCGGCCAGATGCACTTGGTAGTCGCGTAATTGAACATCCTTGAGTAGCACAACCCATGGTTTGCTGGCTTCGGGGGTGGCGGCAGCTTGAGTCGCTGGTTTGCTTTCTGGAGCTTTATTGGCCGCAACCTGCTGGTCTTTGGCGTCTTGGTCTGTGGTGGCTGCTGTGCTGGTTGTTTCCGTGGTGCTGCTGTTTGCTGCTGTTTCTTCGGTTGCTGCAGTCTCGGTATCCGCTTGGGCTACAGCTTGAGGCTCATCGGCCTTGTTTGCCGCAGGCTCTGCGTTAGGCGCATTTGCGGCAGGCGAGGTTGGCATGGCAGCAGGTTTTTTCGGGGCTTTTTTAGCTGTGGGTTGGCTGGCAAAGAGTTTTTGCCAATCCAGTTCGCCATCGGCTTCACGACTGGCCCAGGTTTCGAGTTTTTGGCTGCGAATCTTGCCGACTACAACTTCTTGTTTAACCAGGTCTAAGGTTGTATCGCTAACTTCAAGGTTCTCAAGGTTGACCAGCGGACGCCCGTCCGGTGCTTTGATGGCGAAAGGTGAGACCTTTAGTTCGAGATTGTTCAGGCGCAGCTCTGTGCTTTTGGCCAGATCAAGCGTGTAGTCACTCGACAGATTGAGTACGCCTTTTTCCAGATCAAGCGGCACAGCATCGCGCACGTATGGCCAGAAGCCTTTCATCTGCGCATCGGTGACTTTAATGCTGCCAGTTGAAGTGATGGGCACCAAGCTGACTTTACCGGTCCAGTCGATGCGACCGCCCCGTGGCCCTGTGGCTGACAGCGTCATCGCTGCGTTGTCGTCGGGCAGGGTGCTGAGGTTGTTCAGTTCAAGGTTTAGCGCGTCGTAAACGAAGTTGATCGGCTCGCTAGGGCGCAGGTCCTGAAAGTGCACATAGCCATCAACCAGCTTGATCCGGTCGATACGCACCGGGAAGGGCTCGCCAGGCGGCTCTTCGGTTGCAGGTTGCGGGCTTTCAGGCAGTTTGAATAATTGCGTGAGGTTGAGCCCGCCATCTTTGTCGAAAAGAATTTCGCTGTGGGCTTTATCCAGTTCAATGTCGGCAAGATGCAGCGCTTTAGTCCATGCGCTATCGGTTTCGACATTGGCATACAAGCGCTCGAAGGCAATGTGCTTGGTTTCACCGGCACCGACGCTCATCCCCCAAAGTTTCAACTCCAAGCTGAACGGGTTGAACTGCATGCGTTCAAGCTTGGCCGGTTGTGTGGCGTATTGCGCAAGCTGTTGATTGATCACGCGCAAACCAGCGCCTGGGATGATCAAAAAGCCCAGCAAGGCATACAAGCCAATGCCGAAAATCAGGGTGCCAGCGGTGTATTTCAGTCCTTTGTACATAGCTAAGCGTCATCTATCCCGACAAGAAATGCTTTTGAGTATGGCACGCTTGGATGGGTTGAATGAAGCCAGTACTCGTTTGGTCGGCGATGCGATGCCCTTAAAACTGCAAAATCAGGGTTTTCAGCGGTGGTTGGCCATCATTTGATGGGAAGTCAGCTGCCGGGCTGATTACTTGCCAGTCACGCACGGGGCGCCCCAGTTTACTGGCACAGCGCAGTACTTGTTCGCGCCAATCGCTGATCGCCACTTTGGCCAGATTGTTACAGCAGATCAGTACACCGTCTTCAGCTGTGGCCAAAATCGCAGGCTTAAGCAGGCTTTGGTAATCACGCAGCAGATCGACTGTGCCAAATGCACTTTTCGCCCATGCGGGCGGATCAAGCAAAACCAAATCGAATTGCTGTGGGGTGAGTCGGGGATAACTCGGTAGCTTTTGTCCGCGACGCTGGGCAATAGGCAAGCCAGCGAGTTGGCGGATAGCCGGAAAGTAGTCCGACTGAATAAACTGCATCGGCACTAACTCTGGGTTCAGCGCGCTGTTTTCGCGGCCAACGGCAAGGTTGCCTTCAGCGAAATCAAGATTGGTCACCGCATTAGCACCGCCAGCAGCAGCCGCTAAACCGACGCCACAGGTGTAGGCGAATAGGTTGAGCACGCTTTTACCCGCGCTGTGTTGTTTAACCCAGCCGCGAGCGTTACGCAGATCAAGGAACAGCAGGGGATCTTGTCCGGCATGGCGTCCGCGCACCCGGTACTTAAGCCCCCATTCATGGCCGATCAGGTCTTCGAGGGCTGCTTCCTGGGCTTTATACACAGGGTCTTGGCGGTCGATCCGCGAGTTACCTTTTGAGCGGTCGTTGTAGACCAGCAGCAGTGGCTGCTCAAGAAACTCACTGCATTTATCAGCGAGCTGTAAAAGCTCTTCTGTCGTTAGGCTCTGATGAAAGCTCTGAACCAGTAATTGCGGGCCATATCGGTCGATTGTTAAACCGCCAGCACCTTCTTGGCTGCCGTGAAACAGGCGATAGCAATCTGTGCCTTGGCTGTGCAGTTGTTCGATTAGCGGTTTACGGTTTGCCAGTGCGGCGCGCAGCGCCAGGATGAGAGCGGACATGCGCGACGACTCAAGAGGGGGAAGTGAGGCTAGTTTATCAATAAAAATGCCGGTGCTGAGCGACAGCACCGGCATTTAAGGTTTAGCCCGGTTAGGGGGCTCTGAAAAAGGCGGCGTTAGTTAATTGCGTTCAATGGCAAGGGCAACACCTTGACCGCCACCAATGCACAGAGTGGCCAAACCTTTTTTCGCGTCACGCTTGATCATTTCGTGCAGCAGGGTGACCAATACCCGGCAGCCGGATGCGCCAATCGGGTGGCCGAGGGCAATCGCGCCACCGTTAACGTTGATCTTCTGAGCATCCCAACCAAGTTCCTTGTTCACCGACAGGGCTTGCGCAGCAAAGGCTTCGTTGGCTTCGATAAGGTCGAGGTCTTCGATTTTCCAGTTGGCTTTTTCCAGGCAGCGGCGAGTTGCGGAAACCGGACCTATGCCCATGATCGCTGGGTCGACACCGGCGTTTGCATAGCTGGCAATACGTGCCATGACGGGTAAGCCGAGCGCTTTGGCTTTGTCGGCGCTCATCAGCAGTACTGCAGCGGCGCCATCGTTGAGGCTGGAGGCGTTTCCGGCGGTGACTGTGCCGTCTTTTTTGAATGCAGGCTTGAGCTTGCCCAGTGATTCGGCAGTCACACCTGCGCGCGGGCCTTCATCCTTGGCGAAGGCAATCGGGTCGCCTTTACGCTGAGGGATCATGATCGGGGTGATTTCAGCGTCAAAACGTCCAGCTTCAGCGGCAGTCACGGCTTTTAGCTGTGACGCGGCGGCGAAAGCATCCTGCTGTTTACGGCTGATGTCATATTTTTCGACCAAATTCTCGGCGGTGATGCCCATGTGATAGTCGTTGAACGCATCCCACAGGCCGTCGGTAATCATGCTGTCGATGATTTTCGTGTGGCCCATACGTAAGCCCGTGCGTGCTCCGGGCATTACATAGGGTGCGAGGCTCATGTTCTCCATGCCGCCCGCAATGATGACATCGGCGTCACCGCAGCGAATCGCTTGAGCACCCAAGTGCAGAGCCTTGAGGCCAGAACCGCAGACCTTGTTCAGGGTCAGCGCCGGTACTGCATTTGGCAGCCCGGCAAGGATCGACGCCTGGCGAGCCGGGTTTTGGCCGGAAGCGGCGGTCAATACTTGGCCGAGGATGACTTCGTCAACCTCAGCCGCATTAATACCGGTTTGCTCAAGTAGACGGCGAATAACCGCTGCGCCCAGTTCAGGCGCTGGAATGCTCGACAGCGCCCCTTGAAAGCTGCCAATTGCGGTACGTGTGGCAGCGACTATTACGACTTCTTGCATGGTTCTGTCCTCATCCTCAAAGGGTGAACAAGGCGATGCTTGTCCACCATGATTGTGCGGCTAGCCGGGTGCCCGCAGGTACAACTGGCGGATGATGAAAAGCCTGGCTAGTGGCGCCTGTGCGCGAATGGGCCATATCTTGGCACACTGCTCGGCGACGCGACCAGCCTTAGGGAGCCTCTGAAAAATTACTGCGCTAGATATTACGGCGTTAAAAAACTGCTCAAAATGCTCACTTAGGCCACTAAAGTCGAGCGCGACCCCGGCCGTTTTTTCGCATTTTTTTGCCTTGTACTATCGTCGCTCGCTACCTTTTTCAGAGCTCCCTTTAGCTTATTTGACAATGCCTAAGCGGCGGCGCGCGCGGTGGATAGAGCCATTGCGCACAGCCCAGCGCAACAAGGGGGCAAGTCGGTTAATGCGTAGGCGAATCCAACGGCTGTGCCGTTCGCTGATAGATTGCCCAAGCATGCTTTGCGCCCAATCCGGCAGCAGATCGATGCCGCCCTGCATAAATAACTTTGCCGCGAAGCCCGCCACAATGTTTGGGGCAGGTGCATTGAGTAAAATTCGCAGAATTTCCAGTGAGCGCTCGTCGCACAACAACTGCGGCCGCATATTGTCGAGGTATTGGCTAATCTCGGCTCGTGAGCGCGGTACCTTGGTTGCACCTAAGCGTTCGGCAATCTGCGCAACTTCGGTGTAATAACGATCCTGATCCGCACCTGATAACTCTGGGTTGCGGTAGCGCAGATGTGACTGTAGAAAGCTGTGCACTTCGGCCACGTGAACCCAGGTTAGAAGCTCCGGATCACTGGCCGCGTAAGGGCGCCCATCCGGGGCAAAGCCGGTGACTTGCAAGTGAATGGTTTTGACCTTTTCGATCAGCCAGTCGGCATCGGCTTTAGCGCCATAGGTGGTGCCGGATATGAATAGCCCGGTACGTCGCAAGCGGCCGAGCAAGTCTTCACGAAAGTTTGAATGATCCCACACCCCGGCCAGTGCCAGCGGATGCAACGCCTGCAATAACAGGGCGCTGATACCACCGACCAGCATGCTGGTGAAGTCGCCATGAACCTGCCAACTGACTGACTCCGGGCCAAATAAACCGGGGTCGCCTTTGGGCTTTTCAAAGTCAATTTGCCTCAGCGCGAGACCGCTGAGTGCTAAAATCTGACTTTCGATTTTTCGGCGAATATATTCCATGGTGCGAGTGTGCGGTTTATCTGCCTGAGCTACAAGATAAGCCCAAAAAGCCTCTTGTTATACAAGCCTTATCGCTGATCGTCCGCGCTATGATCTAGACGTCGCTCCCCCTGAAAAGACGCGTCATGCGAGTTTTCAGGGGATAGTCCCAGCGTTAGCGATTGAGACGTTTATCGATTAAATCATCGACGACCGATGGATCTGCCAAGGTTGAAGTATCGCCCAAGGTATCAAGTTCATTGCAGGCAATTTTACGCAGGATACGCCGCATGATCTTGCCTGAGCGGGTCTTCGGCAAACCAGGCGCCCACTGCATCAATTCTGGCTTGGCGAAGCTACCAATTTCTTTGCTGACCAAGGCCAATAGTTCCTGCTGCAGGGCGTCGCTGACTTCCACTCCATTCATCGGGGTGACGAAGGCATAGATCCCCTGACCTTTGAGGTCGTGCGGGTAACCGACGACCGCGGCTTCTGCGACCGCGTCGTGTAATACCAGTGCGCTTTCGACTTCTGCAGTGCCAATACGGTGGCCGGAGACATTGATCACGTCATCGACTCGCCCGGTTATCCAGTAATAGCCATCTTCGTCTCGGCGCGCGCCGTCGCCGCTGAAGTAATAGCCGGGATAGGTTGAGAAATAGGTATCGATCATGCGTTGGTGATCGCCGTAGATGCTGCGAATCTGGCTCGGCCAACTGGCTTTGATCGCCAGAACACCTGAGCCAGCACCGTCGATTTCCTTGCCTTGCTCATCGAGCAAAACCGGCTGTACGCCAAAGAAAGGTCGTGTGGCTGAGCCGGGCTTGAGATCAGTCGCCCCCGGTAACGGCGTGATCATTATGGCGCCGGTTTCGGTTTGCCACCATGTATCAACTACAGGACAGCGCTTGTCACCGACTACATTGAAATACCATTCCCAGGCTTCAGGGTTGATCGGCTCACCTACGCTGCCAAGCAACCGTAAGCTGCTGCGCGAGGTACTTTTGACCAGATCGTTTCCTTCACGCATCAGCGCGCGCAGGGCGGTTGGTGCGGTGTAGAAAATATTGACCTGGTGTTTGTCGATCACCTGCCAGAAGCGAGAGGCATCAGGGTAATTGGGTACGCCTTCGAAAATCAGGCTGGTCGCGGCATTCGCCAGCGGACCGTACACGATATAACTGTGACCCGTGACCCAGCCAACATCGGCGGTGCACCAGTAAATCTCGTCCTGGTGATAATCAAATACGTATTTGTGGGTCATCGCCGCTTGTAACAAATAGCCACCGGTGGTGTGCAGCACGCCTTTGGGTTTTCCTGTGCTGCCGGAGGTGTAGAGGATGAATAATGGGTCTTCAGCATCCATCGGCTCTGGCGGGCAGTCAGCGCTCGCGTCGTGCATAGCTTCGTGATACCAGATGTCGCGGCCTTTAAACCATTGCACATCGCCTTCAGTGCGTTGTGCGACGATTACGGTTGAGACGTTCGGGCAACTTTGCAACGCTTTGTCGACATTGGCTTTAAGCGGTACATACTTCCCGCCGCGCACCCCTTCGTCAGCGGTTATTACGGTGCGGCAATCTGCATCGAGAATGCGGTCGCGCAGGGCGTCTGGGCTAAAGCCGCCGAATACCACTGAGTGCACGGCGCCAATCCGTGTGCAGGCGAGCATGGCGTAGGCAGCCTCTGGAATCATCGGCATGTAGATACACACCCGATCACCTTTTTCCACTCCACGGCTTTTCAACACGTTGGCCAGGCGGCAGACTTTATGGTGCAGTTTGTTGTAAGTGATATTGGCCGACTCTGCGGGGTTGTCGCCTTCCCAGATCAGCGCAATTTGCTCACCATGCTCGGCAAGGTGACGGTCAATGCAGTTGAAGCTGACGTTCAATTTGCCGCCCTTGAACCAGCTGGCATGGCCCTTACGCATGTCAACCTTATGCACGCTTTGCCAAGGCTCGAACCAGTCGAGGAAGGTCTTGGCCTGCTCAGCCCAGAAGGTTTCAGGCTGTTCGATTGATTGCTTGTACAAGCGCAAGTAGTCGTCGTTGTTGATGTGTGCACGCAAGCGGACATCATCGGCAACAGGGTGGCGAGTGATCTCAAACATGGCGGGTTCCTTATTTTTTGTATCCGCGACTGTTTTAGGTTAGCACCCCATGGCCTGCGATTGTCGATGTGCGCCGCGCTTCACGCTAAGTGGTAGCGTCTGGATACAGAATGAGTGCAGATAAGCAAAACCCCGGCAATTGCCGGGGCCTGGATTGACGCAACAGCTGCTTTTAACCGCGATGGCGGGCGCGGAAAAAGTCGATTAAGCCTTGAGTTGATGGATCTTCAGCGACATTTTGCTCGGCGCCGGTCAGGCGTGAGTAAACCCCTTTGCCGAGTTCTTTACCCAGCTCTACACCCCACTGATCGAAGGCGTTGATGCCCCAGATCACGCTCTGGGTGAAAACCTTGTGCTCATACAGCGCAACCAGCGCGCCGAGGCGCCGAGGGCTGATACGCTCCAGCACCAGAGTGTTACTCGGGCGGTTGCCGGGAATCACCTTGTGCGGTGCCAGCTCGGCAACTTTATCTTCGCTCAGGCCTTGGTTGCGCAGCTCCGTTTGGGCTTCGTCAAAGCTCTTGCCGAGCATCAGCGCTTGGCTTTGTGACAGGCAGTTGGCGTACAGCCATTGGTGATGGTCAGCGACAGGGTTGTAGCTGACCACGGGCACAATGAAGTCAGCCGGGATCAGCTGTGTGCCTTGGTGCAGTAACTGGTGATAGGCATGCTGGCCATTACAGCCAACGCCACCCCAGATCACCGGCCCGGTCGCGCAGTTTACCGGGCTGCCATCTTGCATCACCGATTTACCGTTGGACTCCATGTCGAGCTGCTGCAGGTGCTTGGTGATGTTTCGCAGGTAATGGTCGTACGGCAGAATCGCTTGGCTCTGGGCGTCCCAGAAGTTGCCGTACCATACGCCGAGCAGCGCCAATAGCACCGGCATGTTTTCTTCAAAGGGTGCGGTCTGGAAATGCCGGTCCATGCTGTAAGCACCGGACAGTAATTCCTTGAAGTTGGACATGCCGATGGTCATCGCAATGGGTAGACCAATCGCTGACCACAGCGAGTAACGACCGCCCACCCAATCCCACATCGGGAAAATGTTTTCTTCGCGAATACCGAAGGCGACTGCCGCCGTGGTGTTACTCGACACCGCAATAAAGTGCCGGTAGAGCTCAGCCTCACTGCCGCCCTGTGCCAGATACCAGGCGCGCGCTGCTTGTGCGTTCTTCAGGGTTTCCAGCGTGCTGAACGATTTTGACGAGACGATAAACAGCGTGGTTTCGGCGCGCAGTTTGGCGGATAACTCGTGAAACGAGCTGCCGTCGATATTGGCCAGGTAATGGCAGCGCACGCCGCGCTGAGCAAACGGTAACAACGCTTCGGACACCAGCTGCGGGCCAAGGAAGGAGCCGCCGATGCCGATGTTGACCACGTCGGTGATCGGTTTGTCGGTGTAGCCGCGCCACAGGCCGTCATGCACGCTGCCGACCAGGGCTGTCATTTTGTTGAGTACCTGCTGGACCTGCGGCATGACATCGATGCCGTCGACCATGACCTTGTCGCCAATTGGACGGCGCAGGGCGGTATGCAGGGCCGGGCGACCTTCGGAGGCATTCAGGTGCTCGCCGCAGAACATCGCGTCAATGGCGGCCTGTAGATCAACATCGCGCGCCAGTTTCACCAACAGGTCACGCGTTTCAGTGGTCATCAGGTTCTTCGAGTAATCGAGGAACAAACCGCATCCGCTCAGGCTAAAGTTTTCAAAACGCTGAGGGTCATTGGCAAATGCATCGCGCATGCTGAAGTTCTGCAAGCTGGCTCGATGTTCCTGAAGTGCTTGCCAAATGGGCTGGGCAGTAACATCGAGGGGCTGCTGATAGTAAGGCATGGGCGCGGGCTTCCTTCTGGTGTGCGTGTGGGTGGTTCTTCCGAGGTTGACGGCATTTTGCTTCGGGGCAACTCAACAGGTCACGCTAAGATCAGGCCAACTGCACCGGTATTGCATCATGGCGAGGGCTGATTGGTTCGCTGGAGCCCTACACAGCATACCCGGCTTGAGAGGTTTCGGCTCGGCTTCGCTGCAATGAACATATTCGCAGGTCATCACAGCGGCATCCGCCAACCTTGGCTGTATTTGCTGCTGTGATGGCCGGGTTCACCTGTAAGCGGGCTCGCTATTTATGCAGGCGTGTCCAGATCAACCAAGAGGTTGTCGATCAGTCGGGTGTTACCGATAAATGCCGCCACTAAAATAACCAGTTGACGGTCTTCTGCTGTAACCGGGCGCAGGCTGTTCGCTTCGCGTATTTCAAGGTAGTCAGGGCGAAAGCCTGCTGCCGCGTGTTGGCTTTGCGCGTGAGCAATCAACTGCGCAGGATCATGCTCGGCGCTTTTCAGCCCACTGGCAATTTCTTGCAGTGAACGATAGAGCACGGTTGCGGCATGGCGTTGTTCATCACTCAGATAACCGTTGCGAGACGACAGCGCCAAGCCATCTGCTGAGCGTACTGTGGGCTCACCAATAATCTGGATCGGCATATTCAGGTCATTGACCAGTGTGCGGATGACCGCCAGTTGCTGGAAATCCTTTTGGCCGAAGATCGCCAGGTCAGGCTGCACCATGTTGAACAGCTTGCTGACCACGGTCGCGACACCATCAAAGTGCCCAGGACGGCTGGCGCCGCACAAGCCTTCGGATACACCAGGCACGCTGATCCGGGTTTGCACGTCCATGCCGTGCGGGTACATCTCTTCAACGCTGGGCGTGAACAGCAAGTGGCAACCGGCTTTGACCAGTGTTTCCTGGTCTGCAGCCAGGGTGCGCGGGTACTTGTCGAGGTCTTCGTTGGCCCCAAACTGCAGCGGGTTTACGAAGATGCTGGTCACTACGAAGTCGCTACGCTGAGCGGCTTTCTCGACCAGCGCCGCGTGGCCAGCATGCAGGTTGCCCATGGTTGGGACCAGGCTGATGTGTTTACCTTCAGCACGCGCTGCCGCAACAGCAGCGCGTAATTCGCGGACGGTTTTAACCGTGTTCATGCAGAGAATCCATGTTCGGTAGCTGGGAAACTTTGGTCTTTTACCGCTCTGACATAGGCAGTAAGTGCACCTTGAATAGAGCTTTGCCCAACCATGAAGTTCTTCACGAACTTTGGCGTGCGACCCGTGAGGGAAAGGCCAAGCATGTCATGTACAACGAGTACCTGGCCGTCTGTGCCTCCGCCAGCGCCAATACCAATCACCGGAATATTGACCGCTTGAGTGATCTCCGTCGCAAGTTCACTGGGTACGCATTCGAGTACCAGCATCGCCGCGCCAGCTTGCTCCAGAGCCATGGCGTCAGCCCGCATTTGCCGAGCCTGTGCTTCCTGGCGGCCTTGCACCTTATAGCCGCCCAGAACGTTTACCGCTTGCGGTGTGAGGCCCAGGTGCGCGCATACCGGAATGCCGCGCTCGGCTAGAAGCCGGGTAGGCTCAGCCAGCCAGACCGCACCTTCGAGCTTGACCATATGCGCACCGGCTTGCATTAGGGTTGCTGCATTGTTCAGGGTTTGCTCAATGGTGGCGTACGCCATGAACGGCAAGTCAGCGACAATAAGTGCACCTTGGTTGCCACGTTTGACACTGGCGACGTGGTACGCCATTTCAGCAGTGGTCACAGGTAGCGTGCTGTCGTGTCCTTGTAGAACCATACCCAGTGAGTCGCCGACCAATATCACATCAACACCCGCCTGACAGGCGGCGTGGGTGAAGGTGGCGTCGTAACTGGTCAACATGGCGATTTTTTCGCCACTTTGCTTGAGGCTTTGCAGAGTAGTCAGGGTTATATCAGGCATTTAGATTGTCCTCACTCAGGCATTATTAAGCAGAAAGCTGCTCTAATTTGGCCTGCATTGGCCTCGGTTTGCACCGGTGCTGGGCAACGGGACGCCTATAGTCCTGATGACGAGGCGTTAAGTCAATTGCAGGTGTTACCGTCTTGTTACCGAGGCATATCGCGCGGAGTGGCTTTAAGCGGTCTATACGCCAGAAAAACTGCCTGTACAGCGCGCTGCCGCAGCCTGTGTATCTGCAATAGAGCGGTAACAACTCGCACGGGGTTAGCTTGCGCTGTTCAGTCGTTCAAGTCCTTCGAACGGGCAGGCTACCAGCAAATCCTGTAGCGTTCGCCCGTCGGGAAGTTGCAGCTCCGGGGCGATTTCGGCAAGTGGATAAAGGACAAATGCGCGTGCATGCATGTGATAGTGCGGAACCACCAAGCGTGGTTCATTAAGCACCAGTTGGCCAAACAGCAAAATGTCCAGATCAAGTGTACGCGGTCCCCAGCGCTGTTCTTTACGCTCGCGACCTTGTTCAAGTTCTATCGTTTGCAGGGCGTCGAGTAACTGCAGAGGGCTCAGTTGGGTGTCGAGTGCCGCGACAGCATTGAGGTAGCGCGGCTGGTCTGCTGGGCCGAGTGGGTCGCTGGCATAGAAGCTTGATTGTGCGACTAAACGCGTTTGCTTAATCTCGGCGAGCGCCGACAACGCTGCATTTAGCTGCTGTTGTGGCGTTGCCAAGTTGCTGCCCAGGCCAATATAAACGCGTGTCATTAGTCGTTGCTTGGGGGTGGGCTGCTGTCGGCCGCAGGGTTGCGCTTGCGGCGATTGTTAGTGCGACGACGTTTGCGCGGTGCGCTGGTGCTGTCATCTTTGCTGCTGAGGTCGCGAATCATGTTGCGGCGTTCGCTGTCACTCGCATCCTGATAAGTCGTCCACCAATCGCCGAGGCCATTGGTTTGCTCGCCGGCGCTTTCACGCAGGAGTAAGAAGTCATAGCCAGCACGGAACCGAGGGTTTTCGAGCAGGGCGTCAGCGCGTTTACCGCTGCGGCGTGGCAAACGTTCCTGCATGTCCCATATTTCGCGGATCGGCATAGTGAAACGTTTGGGGATAGCAATGCGCTGGCATTGCTCGGCGATCAACTCGTGGGCGGCTTCTTGCATTGCCGGAATCGGTGGCATGCCGCGTTCCTGCAAGCGCAGTACCCGAGCGGGGAGAGCAGGCCAGAGCAGGGCCGCAAAGATAAATGCAGGGGTAACCGTTTTGCCCTGTTTAATCCGCAGATCGGTGTTCACCAACGCATTGTGGATCAGGTTGTCGGTGTAATCCGGGTCTTGTTTCAGTGCGGCGGCAGCGGCTGGGAACAGTTGGCCAAACAGGCCGTAATCCACCAGCAATTCATAGGTGTAAACCGCGTAGCCAGCGAGAAATAGCTTCAGCACTTCATCAAATAGGCGTGCGGAAGGGATCTCATTCAGCAGTGGCGCCAGTTTGTAGATTGGCGCGGCGCTGTGTTTTTCGATGTCGAAGTCCAGTTTGGCCGCGAAGCGAATCGCGCGCAGCATGCGCACTGGATCTTCCTGATAACGTTGAGTCGGATCACCGATCAGACGAATCAGGTTATTGCGAATGTCATGCGCACCGTTGGCGTAATCAAGAATCCGCTCGTTTGAAGGGTCGTAGTACAGCGCATTAATGGTGAAGTCGCGGCGCTGAGCATCGTCTTCAAGATTGCCATAGACGTTGTCACGCAGAATTCGACCGCTCTCGTTGCGCGAAGACAGGTTGCTATTTTCTTCCTCGTCACCTTGTGGGTGATTTGCACGGAAGGTCGCCACCTCGATGATCTCGCGGCCAAAGTGCACATGCACCAGTTTAAAGCGACGGCCAATGACTCGGGCGTTACGAAACTCGGCGCGTACTTGCTCAGGCGTGGCGCTGGTTGAGACATCGAAGTCTTTCGGGTCGACATCAAGCAGTAAGTCGCGAACACAGCCCCCCACCAAAAACGCTTGATAGCCAGCGTTTTGGAGGCGCTCGACGACACTGATCGCGTAGCGACTGATTTGTTTGCGCTCGATAGGGTGTTGGTTGCTATTGAGCACAACGGGAGTGCTGTGCGCTTGCTTGGCATGGCGCACTGGTGGGCGTAACGACTTGAACAGCTTTTTCAGCATGGGATGCACTGTATAACGAAATGGCCGGCCAGAATTGATGATGACCGCAGGAATGGCGCGGATTCTAGCATTATGCGGGGATATGGTGTAGGCGAGAGGTGAATCATTCTGGAAACCCAGAAAGCACTGAGGGAGCCGAAGCTCCCTCTTAAATTGTTGCGTGCTTTATTTTTATTATTATTTCGGGCTTGTTGTTTTTGTTGAATTGCCCGTTCCTTCTGGTCAAAGACCTCAGGAAAACCTCTCAAGTTGAGAGTTAATAGCAAACGGATTTCTTTGGATGCTGACAGTGCGATGATCATTCCGTGACCCAACCAGTTCAGGTGCTGCCTAAGAGCAGTTTTGTTGTTCTCTACCTGGTCGCGGGGCAAGCCCCAAAAGCATATCCTCTACCCAAAAGAATCAGTTTTCTGCGCCTCCTGTCCTATTGTTTTTATTGTACTGGAGTCGTTACGTTTTATTTTTATTGTCTTGTTTGCTGCTTGTTATTGTTGTTGTGCAATAGATAAAGCATTCGCCGTGCCAGTTTTTTCAAGTCCTTTAAAATCAATGACTTAGCAATACTCACGATTCTCGGTAGGCAGAAAAAAGCCGGGTGACGTTACCGTAACTCCCGGCTTTTGTTACTAAGTATTGAAACGGTAACAGTCTGTGGAACCCTTTTGCTGCTCCCGTGTCACGCTGCGTTGAGCGTGTTACTCACTGGTAGCACCTGATTTGCGCCGTGGAATGCCTAAACGTTGTCGACGCTCCCACAGGCATTTGCGACTTATGCCCAATTTGCGGGCCAGTTCGGTTTCGGTCATGTGGTCTTGATGTTCCAGTACGAAGTGCTGGAAGTAGTCTTCTAGCGACAGGTCTTCGGTAGGTTCATGGCTGTTGCTACTGGACTGGCCGTTACTTTGCTGGCTGCTGGAGAAGTCATCGTCTTCCATGTCATCCAGTTCAACATCTATACCTAGCAGCTCGGCGGTAATCAGCGGGCTTTCGCAAAGGATCACCCCACGCTCGATAGCGTTTTCAAGCTCGCGCACGTTACCCGGCCATGGGTATTGGCGAATGGCGTGTTCGGCATTCGCTGCAAAGTGCAGGTCTGTGCGGCCGATGCGAGTGGATTGCCGCTGGAGAAATGCCTGGGCGATTTCGAGTACGTCCTTGCCGCGTTCACGCAATGCTGGAAGCTTGAGCGCAATGACATGCAGGCGGTAATAAAGGTCTTCACGAAATTGGCCGGTTTTAGCCAGGGTTTTCAAGTCGCGGTGGGTCGCTGCAATCAGGCGTACATCAACCTTCTGCGATTGCACGGAGCCAACTCGGCGAATCTCGCCCTCTTGCAGTACTCGTAACAGTCGCGCTTGAGCTTCAAGCGGCAACTCGCCGATCTCATCGAGAAACAGGGTGCCGCCGTCAGCCGCTTCAACCAAACCTGCACGTGCTGCACTGGCGCCGGTAAACGCGCCTTTTTCGTGACCAAAAAGCTCGGACTCGATCAGGGTTTCTGGAATCGCTGCGCAGTTAACCGAGATCAGCGGTGCTTTGGCACGTTTGGATAGGTTGTGCAGGGCGCGGGCGACCAGTTCTTTACCGGTGCCCGATTCGCCCTGAATCAATACATTGGAGTCAGTCGGCGCGACCTTGCGGATTTTGCTGTAGAGCTCAAGCATGGATGGCGATGAGCCAATGATGCCGATCTCGCCATTGCAATTGTCTACGCTTTTGTCGGCACCCGATGGCGCGCCAGCCGAGCGTACAGGTGCGGCACTTAGATGGCTTTTGAGTGCCTGGTGGTCGCGTAAAATCCGTGCGACGGCCTGAAGCATTTCATCATGGTCAAACGGTTTGGCAATGTAGTCGACGGCACCCATCTTCATCGAATCGACAGCGGAGCGCAGGCTCGCGTAGCTGGTCATGATGAGCACAGGTGTGCCTTCCCCGAGTTTTATCAACTCGGTACCGGGTGCGCCGGGCAGGCGCAAGTCACTGACAATCAGATCAAAGCTGGGGATACTGAAACGCTCTTGCGCTTCTTGTACTGATCCGGCTTCGCTGACTTCGTATTGGTTGCGCTCGAGTAAACGACGCAAGGCAGAGCGGATAATGGTTTCGTCTTCGACGATCAAAATATGAGGCATTAATTCGGTCTCTCGACGGTCTCAGGTCGCTGGTTTAAGTCGCTATTGACGTCGCTTCAACATGCCGCGGCAATGTCACCCTGATTCGGGTGCCCCGTTGCAGTTCGGTATCAGCCGGGCTGTCGATTGTTATTTGTCCATAATGCTCTTCCACGATGGAATAGACCAGCGCAAGGCCGAGTCCGGTTCCACTGCCCGGGTCTTTTGTAGTGAAGAATGGCTCGAATAAACGGTCCATTATGGCCTTGGGAATGCCGCTGCCCTCATCTTCTACAATGAGATCAACGGTATGCTCGAAAGCCTCGCTCTTGACCCGGATAGCCGTATTCGCGGAAGAGGCGTCGCGGGCATTGGACAGTAGGTTGATCAGCACCTGTGCCAGACGTTGCGGGTCGCCCACGACCCAATGATCAGAGTCACATAAATTATAAAAGTGTACTTCAACACTTTGCCGGTTTAACGAGAGCAAGCCAATGGCGTCCTGCGCCACTTCGGCTAAACACACCGGTTCATCGGCGTGTTGATGGGAGCCTGAGTGGGCAAAACTCATTAGTGACTGAACAATTCTGGACACGCGCTTGGTTTGCTCGATGATTTGTTGGCTGATCTCAGTTAGCTCATCATCATCTTCGCGTTCTTCACGCAGGTTTTGCGCTAAGCAGGCGATGCCGGTGATCGGGTTGCCAATCTCATGGGCCACGCCAGCGGCCAGTCGACCAATACTGGCCAGGCGTTCAGAGTGCACAAGTTTGTCTTCGAGCACCTGAGTGTCGGTCATGTCTTCTAGCAGGATCACCAGTCCACTGTTACCGGGAGCAAGGGGTTCGATAATTGCGGCTTTGTGCAGGCTCAACCAGCGGATCAGGCCGTCATCACTTAAGCGGTGTTTGTGCAGATGCTGGTCGGGCAGATCGACGAAGTCCATCAGCAGGCTGCGCCAAGGTTCACTCAGGGTGCTAAGGCGTGAGCCGACCACGCGCTGCGCCGGGATATCCGTGAGTTCCTCCATGGCTTTGTTCCACATCAGGATTTCTTGATCTTTTGCTAGCGAACACACACCCATTGGCAGTTCTTGCAGGGTTTGCCGGTGATAGCGGCGTAAAGCATCAAGCTCGGCTGCCAGCCCGGTAAGCCGTGAATGGTAGTCTTCCAGCCGGCTCTCTATAAAGTGTATGTCTTCGGTCACATAGGCTTCGCTGCCAGTCTTGAAGGGCAGAAAGGTTTCGACGATATCCTGTGACACGCTCGGGCCCATCAAGCCAGACAAGTTGGCTTCTATGCGGTCACGCAGGCGGCGCAAGGCATATGGGCGGCTTTCATCGAAAGGCAGATGTAGGTCGCGTAGGGCTTGTTCAATTTCACGTTGAGCTGTCTTGGCGCCTAACGGCTTGGCCAACTGGGTTGCGAATTCTTGCGGCGATGTAGCCAGCAGTTCACGCCGTTGCGGGCGGCGCACGTTGTCTACTGCACAGGCTTGGGCGGCACTTTTTTCTTCTTCACTGGCATCGCTGAACAATGAAACCAGAGTGAATACCAGCACGTTAGCCGCGAGTGAGCCGGTAGCGGCAAGGTGCCAACTACTGTCGTTGAGCACATAAACCATATTGACGATAGGCAGGTAAATGTTCTGCAAGTTGCCCAGTAGCGGCATCAGCATACTGACCGCCCATACGGCGATGCCTGCAAGGAGCCCGGCAATAAAGCCGCGTCGATTGGCAGTTGGCCAGTAAAGGACCGAAAGTACACCCGGCAGAAACTGCAGGGTGGCGACAAAGGCGACAATACCCAGGTTGGCCAGGTCTTGTTCGGCGCGTAGCAGGGCATAGAAGCCGTAGCCGGCCATGATAATCACGACGATCAGCGCACGCCGGGTCCATTTCAACCAACGGTAGATATTGCCCTCGGCCGGTGGCTGGTAAAGCGGCAACACGACATGGTTGAGCAACATGCCCGAGAGTGCCAGCGTGGTCACAATGATCAACCCGCTGGAGGCTGATAACCCTCCGACATAGGCGATTAAAACCAGTGCCGGGCTGTCCACCGCCATACCAAGGCCCAGGGTGAAATATTCCGGGTTGGTGGTTACGCCGAGTTTTAACCCCGCCCAGAGAATTAACGGTACAGCCAAGCTCATCAGCAATAGAAACAGCGGTAAGCCCCAACTGGCGCTGACCATTGCCCGTGGGTTGATATTCTCGGTAAAGGTCATGTGATACATGTGTGGCATGACGATCGCAGAGGCGAAGAATACCAACAGCAGTGTCCGCCACGGCCCTTCTTGCAGCGGCGTGTGTAGGCTGGCTAGCGCAGCCTGATTTTGTACCAGCCATTGTTCAAGGTCATGGGGCCCATTAAACACACCGTAAAGGGCATAGAGGCCGATGGCGCTGATCGACACCAGCTTGACTACCGATTCAAAGGCAATCGCGAACACCAGGCCTTCATGTTTTTCGCGGGTTGCGATGTGGCGTGCGCCAAAGAGGATGGTGAAGAGGATGATGAGCACACAGAAACTGATCGCAACGCGCGCCTGCATGGGCTCATGAGTGAGGATGCTGATGGTGTCTGCAACCGATTGAATCTGCAGGGCAAGTAGGGGTAAAACCCCTATAAACATGAAAATGGTGGTCAGTGCGCCAGCCCATGTGCTGCGAAAGCGAAAGGCAAATAAGTCAGCAAGCGATGAAAGCTGGTAGGTCCGCGTGATGCGTAATATCGGGTAGAGCAGCACCGGAGCCAGCAGGAATGCGCCAGACACACCTAAATAGCTGGCTAAAAAACCGTAACCATATTGGTAGGCCAGGCCGACAGTGCCGTAGAACGCCCATGCGCTGGCGTAGACACCCAAGGAAAGTGTGTAGGTCAGCGGGTGACGGATGATTTTGCGCGGGATCAACCCGTGTTCGCTTGCCCAGGCCACGCCAAACAGCATGAGCAAATAAGCCGCACTGATGAGTATCAGTTGGCTAAGACTAAAGCTCATCGGCATCTCGCTGACTCTGCAGAATAAATGTCACCACGATCAGAATCAGCCAAAGCAGATAAGGTCGATACCACGCACCATTGGGGTCAATCCACCAATCCATGATGGCCGGGGAGAATAGGTAGATCCCGACCACCAGAATCAGCACGAGTCGATAGATATACATGCCGCATCTCTTTTCGTGAGTGTGCTGATGTTACCGGATGCGTGAGCGGCTGCGTAGTTTGCTGGTGTTTGATTGCTTGCTCGACCAAGGCACACGCTTGTATTGCCTGCGCACAATCTTTTGTTGGGAATGTTGCCGCAGGTTTTGGACCCTAATTTGTGCGTATGATCAGTAACCGATGTGCTGCTGCGCGGTTCTGGTGCTTAATGGATTAGCCTTGAGCTTGCCCCCCAAGCGAATAGGGCTCTGGCATAAGTTTTGCGCAGCATTGTTATCGCTCAGGCTAGCAGGAGGCCCGCTGTGTCGATCCATATCGCATTACATCACGTTACCCATTACCGGTATGACCGGGCCGTTAACCTCGGCCCGCAAATTGTGCGGTTACGTCCAGCGCCGCATAGCCGGACCCGGGTGCTGTCTTATGCGCTGAGCGTCGAGCCGGGCGAGCACTTCATCAATTGGCAGCAAGACCCGCAGGGTAATTACCTCGCGCGCGTAGTGTTTCCGGAGAAAACCCGTGAGTTAAAAGTTGAGGTTGATCTGGTCGCGGAGATGGCGGTCTTCAACCCATTCGACTTCTTTTTAGAACCCTACGCAGAAAAAATCCCGTTCAAATACACCGAGAGTGAGCAACATGAGCTGGCGCCTTATCTGGTGACCTTGCCGGGTACGCCGCTGTTCGATAAATACTTGGCGGGGATTTCTCGCGAGCCGTTGCCGAGTATCGATTTTTTGGTGGCGATAAATCAGCGCTTGGCGGGTGATATCAAGTACTTGATCCGCATGGAGCCAGGCGTTCAAACACCTGAACTTACACTGGAAAATGCCTCGGGCTCATGCCGCGATACTGCTTGGCTGATGGTGCAACTGTTGCGCCACTTGGGTATGGCTGCACGCTTTGCTTCAGGTTATTTGATTCAGCTCACGGCTGATGTGAAGTCGCTGGATGGACCTTCGGGTACTGATGTCGACTTCACTGACCTGCACGCATGGTGCGAGGTTTATTTGCCGGGTGCAGGCTGGGTTGGCCTGGATCCTACCAGCGGCTTGTTTGCTGGCGAAGGACATATTCCATTGGCTTGCAGCCCTGAACCGTCATCAGCTGCGCCCATTAGTGGTGGGGTCGATGAGTGTGAGTGCGAGTTTTCTCACGAAATGCGCGTCGAACGCATCTGGGAGGCTCCGCGTGTCACCAAGCCTTATAGCGAAGCGCAGTGGCTGGCTATTAATAGCCTTGGTAAACAGATAGACACTGAGCTTAAAGACGCTGATGTGCGTTTGACCATGGGCGGTGAGCCGACGTTTGTGGCGCTTGATTATCCAGATGATGCTGAATGGAATACCGCAGCGCTGGGGCCGAATAAGCGCTTGCTGGCGGCTGATTTATTCCATCGGCTGCGCGAACATTACGCGCCGAATGCGTTGGTGCATTTTGGCCAGGGTAAGTGGTATCCAGGCGAGCAATTGCCGCGCTGGTCGTTGAACTGTTTCTGGCGGCGTGACGGCCAGCCAATTTGGCGCGATGCCAAGCTGTATGCCGACGAACACCGTGATTACGGCGCCGATGAAACCCTGGCAGCAACGTTCCTGAAGACGCTTGCCGGGCGCTTGGGTATCTCGGCTGAACACCGTTTCCCGGCGTATGAAGATGGCTTCTATTACTTGTGGCGTGAGCGCAAGTTGCCCAGCAACCTTACGCCGGATGACCCACGCCTGGCTGATCCATTGGATCGCGAGCGCTTGCGCAAGGTTTTTCAACAAGGGCTGGACAAGGTCATTGGTCATGTCTTGCCATTGGCGCGTAACGCCGCTGAAACCGAATGGCTGACCGGCAGTTGGTACCTGCGAGAGGAACATTGCTGGCTGATCCCCGGCGACTCGCCATTGGGTTACCGCTTGCCGTTGGAGTCTCAGCCTTGGGTCAGCAAAGCTGATTATCCCTATGTGAATCCGGTCGACCCTTCACAGCGTCTGGCGCCTTTGCCAGCAACTGCGCAGGTTCAAAGCCAATTGCGCGGCGTGTGGCAAGGCGGTCAAAAGGCTCCGGCAAAGCGTCCGCAGTTGAACACCTCGGCTGACGATATTGTGCGCACCGCTTTATGTGCAGAGCCCCGCGAAGGGCGGCTGTACCTGTTTATGCCGCCATTGGTGCGACTTGAGGATTATTTAGAGCTGGTGGCCGCCATTGAAGTAACTGCCGTTGAGCTTGATTGTCCTGTGGTACTTGAGGGTTATGAGCCGCCCAATGATCCGCGCTTGCAGTTTTTCCGGGTAACCCCAGACCCGGGCGTGATTGAGGTCAATATTCATCCGGCCGCAAGCTGGGATGAGCTGGTTGAACGCACGGAGTTTCTCTACGAGACAGCGCGTCAGTGTCGTCTGAGTAGCGAAAAATTCATGATTGATGGTCGTCACACCGGAACCGGGGGCGGGAATCACTTCGTTCTGGGGGGCGCGACGCCACCGGACTCACCGTTTTTACGTCGTCCTGACTTGTTAAGAAGCCTGATCAGCTATTGGCACAATCATCCATCGCTGTCGTATCTGTTTTCGGGTTTGTTCATTGGTCCGACATCGCAAGCGCCGCGCGTGGATGAGGCGCGTAACGATGCGCTGTATGAGTTGGAAATTGCCTTTGCGCAAATGCCTGAGCCGGGCAAGGACTGTGCGCCGTGGTTGGTCGATCGCTTGCTACGCAACTTGCTGGTCGACGTGACCGGTAACACTCACCGTTCCGAGTTTTGTATCGATAAACTCTATTCGCCAGACTCCGCTTCGGGGCGCCTCGGCCTGCTGGAGCTGCGCGCCTTTGAAATGCCGCCACATGCGCAAATGAGCTTGGCACAGCAGTTGTTGTTGCGCGCCTTGATCGCGCGTTTCTGGAAGCAACCTTATCAACCTGCAAGATTGGTGCGTTGGGGCACAGAGCTGCATGATCGGTTCTTGCTCGCGCACTATGTTGAGCAAGACTTTAATGATGTCCTGCAGGAGTTGGGCGTAGAGGGCTACAAGTTTCGCGCCGAGTGGTTTGCGCCACACTTCGAGTTCCGCTTCCCGAAAGCCGGTGACTTTAATGTTAAAGGTATCGACTTGGAGTTGCGTCAGGCGCTTGAGCCTTGGCATGTATTGGGTGAAGAGGGCACGGCAGGCGGCACTGTCCGCTATGTCGACTCATCGCTTGAACGCATGCAAATCAAGGTGCGCGGCATGGCTCCGGATCGCTACGTGATTACTTGTAATGGCGTGCCTGTGCCGCTGCACTCAACCGGCAAGGTGGGGGAGTATGTCGCAGGTGTTCGTTATCGCGCATGGCAGCCTGCCAACTGTTTGCAGCCGACAATTGGTGTGCATGCGCCATTGGTGTTTGATGTGCTGGATACGTGGATGAATCGCTCATTGGGTGGCTGCCAGTATCATGTTGCGCATCCGGGAGGCCGCAACTATGAAACCCTGCCGGTTAATGCTTATGAGGCTGAAAGCCGGCGCTTAGCGCGTTTCTTCAGGCTCGGTCATAGCCCGGGTAAGCGTGTGCCAATGCCGGTGGTTGCAAATGGTGAGTTGCCGATGACTCTCGACCTGCGGCTTAGCCCAGCAGGTCGCAAAGACTAGCGTTTAGTCAGGACTGAGCTTGGGCATAGGCAAAAATACTCAGGTCGGTTACCGGGATCTGAGTGTTTTTCAGGCCAATTGCGTTGGTTTCAGCCCGTGTCGACTTTCCAGCGAAGGCGCATCTGGCTGAGCAGGCGCATGTCTGTTGCTGAATTCTGTACAAGCCTCAAAACTAACGACGCGCAAATGCTAAAGTTTGCGCATGTAAATGACTGTCCGAGATTTTGATGGCTGACCTACTTGCCGACTTTTCGCCCAATAATGCGATTTACCATGAACTGCTCGATACCGACGGGCAGGTTCGACCGCATTGGCGGCGAATTGTCGAGCAATTGCAGCGCAATACGTCGTTTCAGTTGCAACAACGTCAGGATCTGCTGTCACGGCAAATTCAAGAAAACGGCATCACTTACAACGTTTATGCCGACCCCGAAGGAGCTGATCGGCCTTGGGAATTGGATCTGCTGCCGAATGTGATCGCTGCAGACGAATGGCAGGTAATTGCCAAAGGAGTGGCCCAGCGCGCGGGTCTGCTCAATCAGGTTTTGGCTGATGTTTACGGCCCGCAAACCTTGCTTGCCGATGGCCTGCTTCCACCCGAACTGGTCTTTGGTCACAATAACTTTCTTTGGCCTTGCCAAGGCATCGACGTGCCAGGCGGCACGTATCTGCACCTCTATGCAGTTGATCTGGTGCGTGCCCCGGATGGTCGTTGGTGGGTCACCGCTGACCGGACTCAGGCACCGTCTGGCGCGGGCTATGTGTTAGAAAATCGGCAGATTGTTTCACGCTCATTCCCGGATATCTTTCGTGAGATGCGTGTGCAGCACCTCACGAGCTTCTTCCGCACATTGCAAGAAACCATCGCTCGGCAAGCCCCGGCTGATGGCGAGACGCCGTTAGTGGTGGTGCTAACAGCGGGGCGTCTCAACGAAAGTTACTTTGAACACCTGTATCTTGCCCGGCAACTGGGTTATCCCTTGGTTGAAGGTACTGACCTGACCGTACGTGATGCCACGGTTTACCTGAAAACCTTGGCCGGGCTACGTCGAGTTCATGCGATTTTACGTCGCCTGGATGATGATTTCTGTGACCCGCTGGAGCTGCGCCTCGACTCGGCACTTGGTGTGCCTGGTCTGCTCGATGCTGTGCGTCAGGGGCGTGTACTGGTCACTAATGCATTAGGTAGCGGTGTACTCGAGTCACCCGGTTTTTCGAGCTTCTTGCCAGCCATCAGTGAAAAATTACTGGGTGAGCCTTTATTGCTGCCGAGCATCGCCAGTTGGTGGTGTGGAGAACAGTCGGTGCTTGATGAGGTACTCAATAAGCTGCCCGAATTATTGATTCGCCCGAGTTTTCCCTCACAAAGCTTCAACTCCGTATTTGCAGGAGATCTTGATGGGCCGCAGCGTGAAGCGCTAGCGCAACGCCTTAAGGACAGGCCTTATGCCTACGTTGCGCAAGAAGTTGCAGAGCATTCGTTGGCGCCGGTCTGGCAGAGTGAAAAGGGCTGCTTGCAATCGCGCGCCATAGGCATGCGCGTGTTCGCTGTCGCTGGGCCAAACGGGTATTGGGTGATGCCGGGTGGGCTGACGCGGGTTGTAGCACAAGGGGATGTGGACGTTGGATCAATGCAGCGCGGCGGCGCCAGCAAAGATACTTGGGTGTTGGGCAGTCGCAACCATGACAGCGAGTCCTGGCAGGGCGCTCGACCTTTAGGGGTTGCCGATCTGGTGCGCAGTGACCCTTATTTACCCTCGCGGATAGTTGAAAACCTATTCTGGTATGGCCGTTATAGTTCTCGCTGCGAAGACAATGCGCGTTTGTTGCGGATCATGCTGTCACGCTATGTCGACGATGATGGCGACCCGCGTGCGCTCGAAGCCGCATTGAATCTGGGAGAGAGCAGGGGGTTGCTGCCGTCTGCTGAAGACGGCGATACCTTGGAGCAGCGACTCGAACAGGCTTTACTCGGTGATGAGTGGTCGGCTAGCCTGCGGGCAAACTTACAGCAGTTGATTTGGACTGCTGGCAGCGTGCGCGGCAAACTTTCTCAAGCCAACTGGCAGGCTTTATTAGAGCTACAAATTGAGGCGCAGGAGCTTGAGGTTCAGCAGGCTGACTTTGGTGAAGCCCTGGATTTCCTTAATGGCCTGGTGATGTCTCTCGCAGCACTTTCAGGTTTTGCCTTTGACGATATGACCCGTGATGACGGCTGGCGCTTTCTGATGATCGGCCGCTGCATCGAGCGTTTGCAGTTTATGAGCGAGAGTATCGCCAGTTTTATTCGCAGCCCAATGGCTGATGATCAATCTGCGCTGGAATGGTTACTCGACTTGGGTAACAGCAGTATCACCTACCGAACCCGCTACCTTGCGACAGCCCAGTTGATACCGGTTCTGGACCTGTTGTTACTGGATGATCAGAATCCGCACGCGGTGTTGTTTCAACTACGAACCCTGCTTAACTCGCAGGCGAGATTGGCCGAACGCTTCGACCTACCTGTCGCGTCACGACTGGCCGGCTTGGAGCGTCAGCTCAGTGGTTTTAGTCTGGCTACCTTGGAAAACTCTTTGTTTGGACCTAGCAGTGTGCGTGCGGTTTTGAATGGTTTGGCGCAGTTGCTTGAGACTATCGCTCAAGCCAGCGCGGAAACCTCTGATCAGTTGGCGCTGCGCTTCTTCGCGCATGTTGATGCCAGCCAGCGGACGCAGTCGTCATGAGTGCAAAGCTGATGCCCAGCGAAGCGCCTGAGGTAAAGTTGGCGCGCTATCAGATCATTCATGATACGCATTACAGCTACTCGGCCCCCGTCTCACTTGCGCAACAATTGGCGCACCTGGTGCCGCGGGATTGTGCCTGGCAGGTTAAACACCAATGCCAACTTGAAGTCAGTCCTAAGCCATGCAAGCGTCACGAGGGCCTGGATGTATTCGGCAACCCGCTGACACGTTTGGTTTTTGAACGGCCACATGACTCATTGAAAGTCAGCGCACAGATGCGCTTGGATGTATTGGCTCGTCCGGCTATTGCCTTGCAAGACTCGCCAGCGTGGGAGGATGCCTGCGCGGCACTGAGTTACCGCGCCGCGCCGCTGTCCGCTGGTTTGCTTGAGGCCAGCAAGTTTCGCTTTCAGTCGCCTTTCGTTCAGGTGAAGCATAATTTCGCTAAATATTCGGCAGATTGCTTTCCTCCACGCAAACCGCTGCTACTGGCCGCCCAAGCGTTGATGAACAAAATATTCACCGAGTTCACCTTTGACGCAGTGGCCACACAGGTGGCAACGCCGTTGCTACAAGTGCTAGAGGAGCGGCGCGGGGTTTGTCAGGACTTTGCGCACCTGATGCTCGCCTGTTTGCGCTCGCAAGGCGTGGCAGCACGTTATGTCAGCGGTTATTTATTGACGCAGCCGCCACCGGGACAGCCTCGATTGATCGGGGCAGACGCCTCACACGCATGGGTTTCGGTGTATTGCCCGAATCAGGGGTGGGTCGATTTTGATCCGACCAATAACATCCGACCAGCGCTTGAACACATCACCTTGGCTTGGGGACGTGACTTTGCGGATGTTTCACCCCTGCACGGGGTAATTCTTGGTGGTGGTAGCCATGACCCGGATGTCCAGGTGACGGTGCTCCCGCTCACCGAGGACGGTGCGATCGCACAATCTTGATCACATGTTTTGCGGCAAGTTTTTTTTCGCGTGCTAGCGTCTTTAGGGATAGCTGTACTTATCCCTGAATGGAGCACGGCCATGGACGAAACAACCATCGTAAATGTGGGTACGGAAAAAGCGCACGCGCTGTACAACTTTGCTACTCAGTACGGTGCCGCATTTGCTATAAAAATTCTTTCAGCCATCGCATTCTGGGTGATCGGCCGTTGGCTGATTGGGTTTGCAGTTGGCCTCGTGCAAAAAGCCTTGGGACGACAGCATGTTGACCCAACGGTATTACGCTACGTTGGCAATTTCATCACCGTGACCCTGAACATCCTTCTGGTCATCGGCATCCTCGGCTTCTTCGGCGTGCAGACTACAACCTTTGCTGCGCTGATAGCGGCTGTCGGTTTAGCGATTGGTATGGCGTGGTCAGGTTTGCTGGCAAACCTTGCCGCAGGCGGCTTCATTATCATATTGCGGCCGTTCAAGGTCGGCGACTTTATTTGTGCCGGAGGGGTAACCGGTACGGTCACCGAGATTGGCTTGTTTGTAACGGCTATCAACACGCCAGACAATGTGCTGACGCTGGTCGGTAACAACAAGATCTTCAGCGACAACATCCAGAACTTCTCGCACAACGCATTCCGCCGGGTAGACCTGAAGGCCCAGCTTTCAGGCGCTGCAGACTATAAAGCGGCGGCCGCACTACTTAAGAAGCGAGTTTCCGAGATTGATAATGTGCTGTCCGATCCGGCGGTTGAAGTTGAGATTCTTGAGTTCAACCTGGTCGGGCCAGTGATGGCGGTGCGACCGTATTGTCATACCGATAATTATTGGCAGGTGTATTTTGACACCAACAAAATGATCAAGGATGCGCTCGCTGAAGCAGACTTCCCTGCACCTATGCCCGCGCAGACGGTGATCATGCAGCAAGCCAGTTGAGTTTAAGTATGGCGAGCCTGTAAGCAGTAGGGCGGATAACCCATGTTATCCGCCACTGGGGCCTGTGGGCACTTGGACGATTGGCTTATCGTTGGTTGAGCAATGGCGGGCAAGCTGCGCGTTGCCCACCCTACAAATGCCTTCGAACGGTAGTGTTCGCAATTCCTTAGCCTTTTACGGCTTTCCACAGTTTGCCCGCTAGCGTTACAACCACGAGCGCGATTGCCCCCGCAATAATCCCCGCTATACCGTTGAGCAGGACGGGCGCTGCGCTCGCCATCAGTTCGATTCCAGAGCCTTGCGCGATGAGTTCAGAGGTACGCTCTATCCAGTGATGCGCCGCTGGCACGCCGTGGGTGAGGATGCCGCCACCGACCAGGAACATCGCTGCAGTGCCGATAACCGAAAGGCTCTTCATCATGTACGGCGCTGCGACTAAAATGCCGTGGCCAAAGCTGCGTGTGGCGCGGGTGAACAAACCTTCACCTTCGCGCTGATTCAAATAAAGCCCGGCGTCATCGAGTTTGACAATGCCCGCGACCAGACCATAAACGCCAACGGTCATCACCAGCGCAATGCCGGCTACTACGATAATCTGTTGCGTCAGTGGTGCGCCGGCGACCGTGCCCAGTGTAATCGCAATAATCTCGGCCGAGAGGATGAAGTCGGTGCGAATGGCGCCACCAATTTTTTCTGTTTCGAACGCCTTCAGGTCTTCCGAAGATTTACTCGCGGCCTCAAGCAACTCAGCTTTTTCTTGCTTTTGGTCTTCCTCGGCATGCAGGAACTTGTGTGCCAGCTTCTCGAAGCCTTCAAAACAGAGGAACGCACCACCGAACATCAGCAGCGGTGTAACGGCCCAAGGTGCTAAGGCGCTGATGACCAAGGCGGCTGGCACCAGAATAAACTTGTTGCGCATCGAACCCTTGGCGACAGCCCATACAACGGGTAACTCCCGGTCAGCGCGTACGCCGCTCACTTGTTGGGCATTGAGTGCCAGGTCATCACCCAGCACACCTGCGGTTTTCTTGGCTGCAACTTTGGTCATCAACGACACATCGTCGAGCACGGTTGCAATGTCATCCAAAAGGGTTAAAAGGCTGCTGCCTGCCATGCAAGTGATTCCTTTAGTCTGCGAGGCTTGAAGTATCTGGGCAATACCATAGCCCAGCAAGCGTTTGAGCTTAAGTATTAAACGTGGTTGCATCCGTTGGATGTGTTGTTTTAGCCCCATATTGTTGACGTACTGCAAGCTAACGACACGCAAGTATTGTCCTATGGCGCTGTGTACGGCACTCTTGGACTTCTTATATAAACCATGGACGGAGGTTAGGCACGATGGATGCCAATCAAGCGCATATTTCGCTGACAGTTTCAGGTTTCTCCGCAGACTTGCAAGTGCTCAAGTTCGACGGTTCTGAAGCGCTCAATGAACTTTACGAGTTCGACATTGAGCTGGTTAGTGAGAAGCCCGATCTTGACCTCAATGGCTTAATCAATCAGCCCGCCTACCTAAGCTTTGGCCCTGAACAAAAGGGCATCCATGGTGTTGTCTATGCGGCCGAGCAGGGCGATTCAGGCAAACGTCTGACTCGCTATCGCATAAGCCTTAGGCCGCAACTGGCGTATCTGGCGCATTGTTCTGATCAACGCATCTTCCAGCACATGACCGTGCAACAAATCATCAGCGATGTGCTCAACAAGCACGGGATCCAAGCGGATGCCTATCGCTTTCAGCTTGGGCCGTACGTCTACCCTGAGCGCGATTATTGCGTGCAGTACAACGAAACCGACCTGCACTTTATCCAGCGCTTGTGTGAAGAAGAAGGCATCAGTTTTCACTTCCAGCACAGTGCCAGCGGCCATGTTCTGGTGTTTGGTGATGAACAAACGGTATTTCAGAAATTGCCGCCCCTGCAATATCAGCCCGACAGCGGCATGGCGGCGGATGGCGCAGTCATCAAATCATTGCTGGTGACCCTGGAGACGCGCAGCAGCGCAGCCAGTTACCGTGACTATAACTTCGAAAAACCTAAGCTGACCCTCGACGGCGAATATCAAGCAGAGTTCTTGCCTGCGCTTGAGGTATATGAATATCCGGGTCGCTTTGCCGAACGCCCGCGGGGTAAACATTTAGCCAAGCGTGCGCTAGAACGACTGCGCAGCCGCTATGAGGTTGCCGCAGGCCGCAGTGATGCAAGCCTAGTCAGCGGTAGCTTCCTGAGTATGACTAACCATCCTCGCGCGCAATACAACGACCTCTGGCTGATTCACTCCGTGGTGCACCAAGGCCGCCAGCCGCAAGTGCTTGAAGAGTCGGTTAGCGGCGACGTTAAAGCTGAGGACGGCTTCACCCAAGGCTATCGCAACAGTTTTGTCGCAACGCCGTGGGACATTCCATTCCGTCCTGCGCTCAAGCATCGCAAGGGTAAGGTTCAAGGTGCGCAAAGGGCTGTTGTTACGGGTCCCAAAGGCGAAGAGATTTATTGTGATGAATACGGCCGGGTCAAGGTTAAATTCTTTTGGGACCGAGTAGGCCAGGCGGATGAGCAAACCAGTTGTTGGCTACGGGTGAGTAACAGTTGGGCGGGTAACAGCTATGGCGCGGTGACCATCCCGCGCATCGGCATGGAAGTGTTGGTGAGCTTCTTTGAGGGCGATCCAGACCAACCCATCGTCAGCGGTTGTCTGTACCACAAAGAAAATGCCGTGCCTTATGCGCTGCCTGAAAATAAAACCTGCAGTACCTTCAAAACCAACAGCAGCCTTGGTGGCGCTGGGTTTAATGAATTGCGTATTGAAGATAAGGCCGGTCAGGAACAAATTTTCGTCCATGCCCAGCGTGATTGGGATCAGCGGGTTGAACACGACGAGAAAATCCGCGTCGGCAACGAGCGTCATGACACTGTTGAAGCCAATAGCTACAGCGACTTCAAGGCCGAAGAACACCGCATGACCCACCTCGACCGCAAAACAGCGGTAGACGCCAGCGACCACCTGAATGTAGCGGTTACACAGCACGCCAAAATAGGCGTGGGCCAGTTCGTCGAAGCCGGTACGGAAATTCACTATTACGCGGGCAGTAAAGTCGTCATCGATGCAGGCATGGAGCTGACCGCCAAGGGCGGCGGCAGCTTTGTCAAAGTAGATCCCAGTGGCATCACCTTCAGCGGTGCGACCATCAAGGTCAACTCCGGCGGTGCGGCGGGAGTAGGCTCCGGGATCGCGTTGTTGTTGCCCAAAATCGGCAAGCCAGCGGATCAGGCGATGCCGGGTGAGTTGCCCATGGCGCTAACAGCCCGCCAAGTTGGCGCTAGCCGTTGCCCAATCTGTGAGGCGTGCGCTGGAGGTGTTTGTGAAACCGGCGTTGCCTCATGAACAGTGTGCTGAGTGATTGGCTGGTTGAACAGAGACGGCAGCAGCGCGAATTTATTCTAGTTATCGACAGCATGGCTGACCCTGACCCCATCAAGTATTTGTTCGGGGCCGATGTTATGCATGACTACACGCGGATTTACACCAGTAGCCCGCTGGCAAGCTTTATTGAGGCTAGCCCTTGGTTGGTGCGCCTTAGTGGCCAGCAAATGAACTCGGTTAAAGCGTTGCTGGACAGCCCCGAAGCAAATTGGGGGTGGATAGCCAGCACCACGCAAAACGATCTTAACTTGCATACCCAGCATTGGCTGGACCGCGCCTTGATTGAGGATGGTGCCCAGCGCTGGCTGTATCGCCTACAAGATAACCGCGTCATGGCTCATCACTTAAGCACGCTAGAAATTGCGCAGCGGCCATTGCTACTGGGTTTAATGGACAGCGCAATATGCTGGGACGCAGAAAAGTGGGTCGTTATTGATAACCCACGACCTGATTTTTACCCCCAGCCATTCGCTACTCCGTGGCTAAATATTGCTGAACCGGAGTCAGTAGCCGATGCCATTGTCCACCACAACCTCAAGCAATGGTTGTGGGATGAACACCCTCACGCAACGACCGCGTTAAAAGACGCTCAACCCCTCGACCCTTGGCTGTATGAGCAATTGCAATTAGCAAAGACCTGGGGCTGGACTGACCAAGCTCAAATTGAGTTTTTGCTCATTAATAAATTAAAGCCAGAAATAGCTAACCATCCTCAGTGGGCCAACGCTGACGGTGAGTCACCCGCGCAGCACTATGCCCGTTGCGTAGATCTGTTTCAGCGGGCCGCGATATAAGCAATTTAAACGCTGGAATTTGAATGTCAGTCTGATAGCAAGGTTTGGGGTAAATTAGATTGGAATATATCGTGGCTGTGCAACGCAGCATATTGATTTGCATAAGTGCTGGTGTTTTGGCGGGCTGTAGTCTTATGGGTGATGCAGCCAAGGAGGGTGCGTTATCCCTTGTTTCATTCGGTGGGGCGGATACCTTTACTTTACGCGGTACGCTGCCCGCCAACTTCAAGATAAAAGCCCAAGCCTATTATGGTTCGGAAGATGGTGCATGCAGCGCGCGAGGTGATGCGAATAGCTATGAAAGTTCGCAGGATAAAACACCGCACAATTATAAGTTTAAAATCCCGGTTAGTTATCACAAAGGCTTATGTACGCTAAAGCTTGCTCGGGTGGCACTCTATACAACAGGCCGGTACGGCGAGAAAGATTGGCAACAAACCTATGATAATGGCGGTTTAAAGGTTGTTGATAAGTTACCTGCGAAGGCCCCTGGCTTTAATGTGCAGGGTGAGTTAGTCAAAGAGGCGCAGTGTACGTGGTGGTTTCAAATGACTAAGGCTAAATCGCGACAAGGTGAAATAAGCAAATTACTTGATTGTAAAGGTGATGGTGCTTATGTCGTTACTGAAAGTCTACCGGGAAAAATATTGACTATAAATATAAATGAAAACCCTGAAGAAGAACCATATAGAGATAGTTACTGGGTAAAGACTGAGAACGGTTGGAAACCATGTACCGGTAGATGGGGGACTGACTACGAAGAGCTTTGCACATCTCCACCTAAATTTAGAACTTTTCGGATGAATGATCAAGAGTGCAGCGTTTATCCGAACTGTAAGGAGTAAATTAGATTGAACGTTATTTATCGTTTACAGCGTGGTTTATTAATTTTTATCAGCGGCTTTACACTGGCAAGCTGTGGTTTTGCGGGTGATGCAGCAAAGGAGGGTGCGTTATCCCTTGTTTCATTCGGTGGGGCGGATACCTTTACTTTACGCGGTACGCTGCCCGCCAACTTCAAGATAAAAGCCCAAGCCTATTATGGCTCGGAAGATGGCGCGTGCAGCGCGCGCGGTGATGCGAACTCTTATGAAAGTACGCAGGATAAAACACCACATAATTATAAGTTTAAAATACCGGTTAGTTATCACAAAGGCTTATGTACGCTAACCCTTGCTCGGGTGGCGCTCTATACAACAGGCCGGTACGGCGAGAAAGGTTGGCAGGAAATATATGATAATGGTGAGCTCAGGGTTGTTGATAAGTTGCCTGCCAAGGCCCCTGACTTTAATGCGCAGGGTGAATTGGTTAAAGTCGCACAGTGTAGATGGTTGTTTCAGCTAACTAAAGCTAAGTCCAGACTTGGTCAGATAGATAAGCAGCTAGATTGTAAGAGTCTCGGTGCTTATGTTGTTACTGAGAACCTACCGGGAAAAGTCTTAACTATAAATATAAATGAAAGTCCCGAAGAAGTGCCTGCGATTGGTGATACATGGATTAAATTTCCACAGGGCTGGCGACCATGTTCGGAAAAGAAAACTGAGTCTGGCACGTGGTCGTGGTGTGAAACACCTCCTGAATTTAGAACGTTTAAAATGGGTGATAAGACGTGCACCTATTACCCAAATTGTACGGAGTAAATTAGATTGAACGTTATTTATCGTTTACAGCGTGGTTTATTAATTTTTATCAGCGGCTTTACACTGGCAAGCTGTGGTTTTGCGGGTGATGCAGCAAAGGAGGGTGCGTTATCCCTTGCCTCATTTGATGGGGCGGATACCTTTATTTTACGCGGTACGCTGCCCGCCAATTTCAAGATAAAAGCCCAAGCCTATTACGGTTCGGAAGATGGCGCATGCAGCGCGCGCGGTGATGCGAATAGTTATGAAAGTTCGCAAGATAAAACACCACACAATTATAAGTTTAAAATACCGGTTAGTTATCACAAAGGCTTATGTACGCTAAAACTTGCTCGGGTGGCACTCTATGCAACAGGCCGGTACGGCGAAAAAGATTGGCAGCAAACCTATGATAATGGCGGCTTAAGACTAGTTGATCCATTACCTGCGAATGCCCCTGATTTTAGTGAACAAGGGGAATTGCTCGTTAATTCACAGTGTACGTGGAATTTTAAAATGAGTCAGGCGATATCTAGGTCTGGTGAAATTAGCAAACTCTTAAACTGCAAGAATCTGGGTGCTTATGTTGTTGGTGACACTCTCCCGGAAAAAGTGTTGACGTTAAATATAAATGAAAATTCTGAAGAAGAACCATATATGAATGGTTACTGGCTAAAGACCCAAAGCGGTTGGAAACCATGTACCGGTAGATGGGGGACTGACTATGAAGAACTTTGCACGTCACCACCGGAATTTAGAACTTTCCGGATGAATGATCAAGAATGCAGCGTTTACCCAAACTGTAAGGAGTAATCAAGGGTGAGTAACTCAGGGACGAATGCTAAGGTTGTTTCATTAAATTGCCCAAAGCGTAAAGCTTGGGTTAGTTTTCAATTCTTGGATGAGGGCGGTGAGGGCGCTGCATACGCTGGGCTTTCCTATACATTGACCGATGTACAGGGGCAAATACATTCCGGAAAGTTAGATGGTAGCGGCTGTGCGCGTATAGATGGGCTTGTCAGTGGGTTGTGCATGCTGTCTGTAACTGCTGGCTATGTTGGAGGAGATCAGTGGTATTCTGGTCTTTCAAGAAGAAAGAGATTCGCTATTCCTTTGACAGAACTCCAAGTGGCGGCTGAGCAAAATATACTAGGGCCGCGCTCGGCAAACCAGAAAACCTATTTGGCTGAACAGCATGCAGTCAAAGAAAACGCAAGATTTTACCGAGTTGAAGTCAGTGATTTTGTCGAGCACACCGGGCATCTTCCAGATACTGATTCCACGTGGGGGCCTAAACCCTCAGTCAAGTTAGTGCAGGCCAGTAATGCAACCACTGAAAAGTGTGTGGAGTTACAGCCCTGCCAACATCATGTGTTTGAAGTAAAGGCACTGCGTGCCTACAGCCCATTATTCTCTCGGGATAAAGCCTTTTGCGCATTAAATGCATATCATCTGGCGGTAATGACGACATTTGTCTATGCACCCTTTAGCACTGAAAGTGACCCTTACAAATCAGCACCGCCGCCTTATACGCAGCAAGGTTCTATTGGCAATGTACTGCGTGAACAGCTGGCTGCACTGAAAAAAGCCCAGCAGTTTAATGATGCAGGGCCTTACAACTTGCTTTATGAGGAGGTTGCCTACTCAAAGCGCTTGGAAGTAATGCCTTATGACCCTGCGCTTTATGCTGAAGAAGCAGCAGAAGGGTTAAGAAATCCGGAAGATGTGCATTTTCTGTTTGATCAAGAGACTGAGAGCCAAGCGTTTATTACGCACAATGACAAAGTGGTTTTAATCTCAGTAAGGGGCACGGCTGGTGGGGCCGATGCGCTGCGCGATATGGACGCGCGACAAGTGCCCTATGCGGAAGGTGACGGGCAAGCTCACCGTGGGTTTTATAATGCGTTTTTAGCCGTGAAACCATTTGTAGAGCGCTATTTGAGTGCTTTTTATATCAAAGGTATGACCGTTGTTGTATGCGGTCACAGCTTGGGTGGTGCTATTGCATTATTACTGGCTGAGTGGCTGCGCAGAGAGTTCTCAGGCGACGATACTTTGCTTTACACCTTCGGCTCCCCTCGCGCAGGGGATCAAGGCTTTGTTACTGGTGCGAGCGCACTGACCCACCATCGCTTGGTTAACCACAACGATCCGGTACCTTCCGTGCCAACAACCTGGATGGACGCTGAGTGGAAAGTTGCACTGGCGGGTACCGTTGTATTGTTGAGTTCGCCGCCAGTTGGTGCGGGTTTATTGCTGGGCGGGTTGATTAACCTTAAGGGTGATGATTACGAGCACCATGGGCAACAGCGCCACTATATGCCGCGTAAGCCTGAGGGCGGCAGCGAGGCATCGATTCTGTGGCAGCCGGGGTGTGAGTCTATTGATCAGCAGGCCTGCGCCGAATTTGCAGGACGCATAAGCCTGGAAGGCGATATGCCCAAACGCGCCGGATTTATCAGGCAAATCGTTAATATGGGTGAGCACTCCAGTGACACAGGTTATAGCCGGGCAGGGTTGACCACGTTAGTCCGCTGGTATGCCAGTGCGACCGAGCGTGAGGGGGCTTTGTTCACCCCACAAGAACTTAAAGATTTAGAGCCGCAAATCAAGCAAGTCGAGCAACAAGTAAACGCTTGGCAGGCCAACTCTTACTTGGATTTTAGACGTGCCACGCGAAACGATATGCGCTTCTACAGAAAAACCGATTTAGAACTGTTGGCGATGTATAACGACGGCATCTCTGAGGCGAAATCGTTGCAAGCCGTACAAAGCAAAAAGCTCAATCAAGTACGTGCGCGCTTACTGGCCGAAGCTCAACGGGTGGTCACCTTGCAGAGTGTTTTTGGTGAACACGCACAACGCGCGGATATGCATGAGCTTATGGCTGAGTGGCGTGAGCTTAAAGAAAACCAGGAAGCTGAGCGCTTGGCCCAGGTTGCTCCAGTCAGTAGCAATACGCCGCGTTATGCCTAGCGGGTAGCGGCGCTGCTTAAAAGCGCGTCGCAAGGCTGAGGTGCAAGTCCGGCAAGCTGTTCTGCCTGCGTGAGGCTGCCGGTTTTGCATGAGCTCGAGACGTTCACGCAGCGCTGCAACATGGTGCGATGGTTGGCGCACACAAACAACTTCTCGACGGGGCGTTTTATAAGTTGTGAACAGTAGCAAACTGCTGGCACCGAGATGAATTAGAATGCCCGCCCGCTGCAGGCGTCGGAATGCTTATCTCCCTTTCATTCACGCACGCCCATTTTCATAAGAACAGTACAGCGCCCCTTGTCCTCATAAAGCCCTCGCTTGCTTTGTGATCGATGTTCTTTTGATACCCGCCTGAAGGCGAAATAAGGAATTACCCTGTTTATGAAAGGTTTTATGCGTGCGTTGCTGCTCGGTTGCAGCTTATTCATCAGCTGTGCAAGCTGGGCTCAGATGGCGACACTGGAAGCTATGAACATGGCTGGCTTGCAGCGCAGCCTTGGCCAGATCATTGCCAAGGATTACTTGATGATCGGTTCCGATGTGAAGGTGGAATCTGCCACACGGCAACGTGAGGAGAGTATTGCGCTGTTCGAGAAGCATCATCAGCAACTGAAAGATTATGCCCCAACTGATGAGATTCGCGCGTCGTTGGCGCAGGTTGAAGCGATCTGGGTCGAATATAAGCCTTTCATCACTGCCCAACCGGATAAGGCCCAAGCGGCACTTGTGTTGGCCACTGCAGAGAAGCTGGTTCAGGAATGCCAGCAAATGGTCGATCTGCTCGAGAAGCACAACGGCGATGCAGCATCCCACGCAATCAATCGCAGCGGTTGGAACCGCGTGCTAACCCAGCGCACGGCGATGTTCTACATGGCGCGTGTCTGGGGCGTGGATGCGCCGAACCTGGATGCTGACTTCAATGCATCCGTGCAGGAGTTCGGCGCGATCATGCAGGAGCTTCAGGCCAGCAAAGCACCTAACCCTGAAATCGCCGAAGCGCTGCGTAAGACCGATGCTAAGTGGCAGTTTGCGAGCAAGGCTCTTTCTTCCAAGGATTTTGTGCCGACCATCGTTGCGATTAATGCAGACTCGATGTTTCGTCAGCTCAACGAAATGACTCGTCTGTACGCAGGGCTAGGCACCGATAGCCTTTAATAGGTGAACAAGACAGCCGCCCCGTTTGAATACGGGGCGTGGTAATCAACTTAATTAGTACGCGCTTGCGGCCAGCGGTATGACGCCGTCTAGTCCGATTTGTTGTTCTGCCAGCGCGGCGCTTCCAGAGGTTGCCAGTTTTGCAGCAGCTTGAGCAGCTCACCCGGAGTCTCGCTGAGCTGCAGCATGGCGCGGTGATTAGCGCGCACGAACTGCTCTTCTACCAGTTGATCGAGAAACGCTCCCAGCTTGCTATAGAAACCGTTTACGTCGAGTAAGCCCAGTGGCTTGTTGTGGTAGCCAAGTTGCGCCCAGGTCCAAACTTCAAATAGCTCTTCGAGAGTGCCCAACCCGCCGGGCAATGCGATAAAGGCATCGCTAAGCTCAGCCATACGTGCTTTACGGGCATGCATGCCATCGACCACTTCCAGCCGGGTAAGGCCTTGGTGACCGACTTCAGCGCGTTTTAAGCTCTGTGGAATAATGCCAATTACCTCACCGCCTGCTGCCAGTGCTGCGTCTGCGACAATCCCCATCAGGCCTACAGCACCGCCACCGTACACGAGGCGGATGTTGTGCTGGGCAAGGTGCTGGCCGAGTCTTACTGCAGCTTCGCGGTAGATCGGATTGGCCCCGGTACTCGCTCCGCAGAACACACAGATCGAACGCAAGGTCATGGCTTCACTCCTGAGTAATTAGCTGCTCAGGTTAGCCGTTCTAGCTGGGCAAAACCAAGGGCGTTTGTTAGTCGACGCTAACCCCGCTATTCCCACCTGCATAAGCGGCAAGCAGGCTTTGCAGCAACTGACTGAAATGACTCTGTTGGCTATTCATGATCTTGCTCCTTGTTGATAAAGCAAGCTTAGGCTCGGCAACGAGGGTTGGCTTGTTGATTGAATTGATCGCACCGATAGCTTTTCAGCACAGTTGCACACAAAGACTGTGGAACGAGCTGTGGGTAACATGGGCGTATGCCGCTGCACCCTAAGTAATTAGGGCGTTTGCAGTTGTTGTATGTTTTTTGACCAGCTTTTGAAAGTGCACAGTATTTGAGTCGTGAATGAGTTATCCACCTCCTGATTCCGCGGATTAAGTTGTCCACGACTACTGTGGGTAGCCCTGTAGATAACTAGGGTATGCATTGCTGCAGGCTCGTAAATACGCGGCATGCATGGAGTTGGTTGTTTTTTGAACAGCGTTTGGATCGGGTAAATTGCCCGGCTTTGCGTGCGCATAGTCAAGCAAATCTTTAGCGATTCTCAGTTTGGGCGGAAGTTGCTATGCACAGTTATCCAACTTCTCTGTGGAGTGCCCTGTGCATAAGCTGCGGGCTAAGTCGTAGAAGCCTTGAAAGACTAGGTCTACAGGGTGATGTACGTTTTTTGATCGATAATGATTAAATAGTTGACTCAATAAGTTAATAACAGCTAAATGGATGACTTGACGATAATCCATAGTTGTCCACGGCTACTGTGGGTAGGCTTGTTGATAACTATTGTATGTATTGTTACAGCCCAATGAAATCAAGCTTTTACGACTATTGGTTGTTTTTTGATCAGTGCTTTTGCGGGTTAGAAATCTTGCTGGGAGGGCCAGATAGTCAAGCTTTTATTCAGTTATTTCAGGGCGTGGCGTAGATGATGTGCTCAGTTATCCAGTTTCTCTGTGCAGCATTCTGTGGATAACCTGCGTGCTAAGTCGTGCGAGCCTTGAAAGACTAAGCTTACGGCGTCTTGTGCATTTATTGATCAATACTGATTAAATAAGCAAATCAGAGAGTTACATAAGTAAGGATAGGGTTTGGCAGACTATTAACAGTTGTTCACGACTACTGTGGGTAGGCCTGTTGATAACTATTGTATGCATTGTCACAGCCCAATGAAATCAGGCGTTGCCGGCCGTTGGTTGTTTTTTAAACAGTTGTTTTGTGGCAAATACAGCTTGGCTTCAAGCCCCGATAGTCAAGAAATAATTCAACTATTTCAGTGGCTTGGCAATTAGGTGTGCACAGTTATCCCAGTTCTCTGTGTGTGGTTCTGTGGATAACCTGCGGGCTAAGCGGTGTAGGCCACGTAAGACTAAGCGCAGCCAAAGTTGTACGTTTTTTGAGCAGATGTAAGCCGCAGACTCTTTAGCTTATTCGCTAAGTGCGCTAATGCGTGTAGGGCGCCCTAGCAACTGCAGGGCGCGGTCGGGATAGTCGGTGATCAAGCCCTGAGCTCCGAGGTTCAGTAGTTTGCGCATCACTGGCTGCTCGTTGATTGTCCACAGTTGCACGCTCAAGCCTCGTGCTTTAGCCGATTCGAATAATGCGCTACTGGCAAGCTCCACGCCGCTGTGGCGTGGGGGAATCTGCAGTACCTGGTATGAGGGGGAAAGCACGCTGCTTAGCCCTAGCCAGTTCATGGCAATTAATAATCGTATTGAGCTGGGGCTGGCTGAGGTGGCCACACCGGGGCAACGCTCACGCAATCGTTGCAGGCTGGATTCATAGAAGCTGGCAATAATTACCCGGTCGCGCTGTGAATAGGTTTCTAGGCTCTGGCACAGTTTGTCCACAAGGGCGTTGTCAGCGACCTTTAACTCAATGACCTTGGCGATTGCGGGCTCAGCTTGCAGCACCGTTTCTAATTGCGGAATAACAATACCTTGATCGCGATATGGGTAGCTTTGACCGCCATTGGCAGTCCAGCTGTAGCCTGCATCCAGCTGTTGCAGTTGCTCTAGGGTAAAACTGTCTACAAGGCCTTCGCCATCCGTGGTCCGGTCGACACTATCGTCATGGATAACCACGATTTGCCCGTCACTGGTTAGCCGCACATCCATTTCCAGCATATCCACACCAAGTGCGCTGGCGCGCTGAAAGGCGAATAGGCTGTTTTCTGGCCACAATCCGCGGCCGCCACGGTGGGCAATAACCAAGGCTTGTTCGCCAAGTGAGCTGAGTACTTTTGGCGTTTGTGCGGGCTTGCTAGTCAGCGCCAGCACGGTGAGGGTGATGGCGACAAGCAACGTGGGAGCAATTAGAAAGCGGACGACGCGCAGCATGATTATTCCGACTGGTCTGAGTTATCACATTAGGGAGGCTGACTATGACAGAGCCGATACTATGTGGATTACGACCCAGAGCACAGTTGCGCGTGTTGCTGAAGAAAACCTACAGCCGCTCGGCTGCAGGCTGTATAGGCGACAGGCAGCTTTGAACTAACTGGCAAGCAGCCATGCGCCGGTCAAGGCTGAGGCTGCGCCAGCAATGCGCACCAGAGGCGCCGCTGCTTGTGGCAGAAACCGCACCACCGCATAACCGCTGGCGTGCAGAGCTGCGGTGGCAGCGACAAAGCCGATTGCGTAGCTTGCAGGGCTCGTCAGTGCTGGCAGTTCAAGGCCGTGCGCAACTCCGTGGCTGAGGCCGAAAATCGCGGTGAGACTCAGCGCCAAGGCCGCTGGCAGGCGGGCGGCAACCGCAACCAGCAAGCCGAACGCCAGGACAGAACCGGCGATTGCAGTTTCCATCAACGGGATTTTTACGCCACTAAAACCAAGCACGCCGCCGAGCAACATACAGCTGACAAAGGTTACCGGCAGGGTCCAGCGCGCTACGCCTTGTTGCTGAGCGGCCCATAAACCTACAGCCAGCATTGCAAGCAGGTGATCAAGGCCAAACACAGGGTGAGCGAGGCCCGCCATTAATCCAGATTCGTGGTGGCCGGGATGAGCAAAGGCCAGTGCTGGGCTGAGAAATAGAGCAACGGCAAACAGGGTCTTACGTAGGTTCATGATAGGTGTCCTTGGAGTGTTCAAGTCAGGCTGCGTTGAGCATGCCGTGGCGTTCGATGAAAGCGATGATGTCTTCTAGGCCCTGGCCAATCTTTTGGTTGCTGAAGACAAAGGGTTTGTCGCCGCGCATTTTTTTTGTGTCGCGGTCCATGACTTCGAGCGATGCGCCCACCAGCGGCGCGAGGTCGATTTTATTAATCACCAGCAAGTCAGACTTGCAGATGCCGGGTCCGCCTTTGCGCGGCAACTTATCGCCAGCGGATACGTCGATCACATAGATCGTCAGGTCAGAAAGCTCCGGGCTAAAGGTGGCCGACAGGTTGTCACCGCCTGACTCAACCAGAATGATATCGAGGCCGGGGAAGCGTTTATTCAGTTGATCAACCGCTTCGAGGTTGATCGAGGCATCTTCGCGGATCGCGGTATGTGGGCAACCGCCGGTTTCAACGCCGATGATTCGCTCAGGCGCTAGCGCCTCGTTACGTACCAGAAACTGTGCGTCTTCCTGGGTGTATATGTCGTTGGTAACCACGGCGATGTTGTAACGTTCACGCAGGGCCAGGCACAGCGCTAAAGTCAGCGCGGTTTTGCCGGAACCGACCGGGCCGCCAATGCCGACGCGCAAAGGTTGGCTATTCATGTTGGAGTTTCCTTTTAAGAGCGAAATAGTCGGCTGTACTGGCGCTCATGCGCCATGCTCATGAGCGCAAGGCCAAACGCGGCGCTGCCCCAATGAGCGGGTTCAGTTTGATTACATTGTTGCTGGCATTGTTGTAGAGCCGGCAGCAGTGCTGATGTCAGGCGCTGTGCGGCTTGCTGGCCGAGTGGCAGGGTTTTCATCAGCACCGCCAGTTGGTTCTCAAGCCAGCCCCAAAGCCATGCGGCCAAAGCATCCTGCGAGTCTATTTGCCAGGCACGTGCTGCTAAGGCCCAACCGAGCGCTAGCCCCGGTTCTTGCTGGTGCTCGAACAATTCGCGGGCTGGCGCGTCGAGTTCGGGCAGGCCTTGCAACAGTTGCTGTATCGAATAACCCATTTGCCGACTTTCGAGGCGCAATTCGCGGGTCTCGCGACTAGCGCGGTGTTGCTCCGAGAGCGACTTCAAGGCATCCCAGTCATCACGTTCTGCTGCTTGGCAGTGGGCGAGCAACAGTGGCGCTTCAAATCGTGCGAGATTGCACAGCAGTTGGTCGCTGATCCAACGTTGAGCGCTAGTTGCATCCTTGACGATGCCTTGCTCAACCGCCATTTCCAGACCTTGTGAGTAGCTGTAGCCACCGATGGGGAGTTGTGGGCTGGCTAAACGTAATAGCGCCCAGGCTTTATTCACTTGCGCACACCAAACTGGTGCAGGCGCGGTGCATAGCTGAATTCGGCATCGCCTGCATGGGAGTGATGATGTCCTCCGCCATAAGCGCCATGCTCAGGCTGATAAGGCGCTTCGATCAATTCAACCTTGGCACCAAGCTGTTCGAGCATGGCTTTGAGTACGTAGTCATCGGGCAGGCGCAACCAACCATCACCCAGTTGCAAGGCGACATGTCGATTGCCTAAATGATAGGCCGCGCGCATCAGTTCGAACGGACTGCGACAGGTAACGTGCAGCAGTTGTTCCACACGGGCGCCGACGCGTATTACACGTCCGTCCTGGGCTTGCAGGCACTCGCCATCATGTAGGGGCGGTTGGCCACGCTCAAGAAACAGGCCTACATCTTCACCGCTAGTTGTGAAGCAGCGTAGGCGGCTTTTGCTGCGTGCCTCAAAGGTCAGCAGCAGTTCTGCGTCCCATTTTTCCTGAGGCTTGATACGTTGATGAATCACCAGCATGCGTTGTGTTCCGACAGGACAATTCAACGTTATAGAGCAAGGGGCTTGCCAATGCGGTATAGCGCAGAAATGGTGCGGGCTGTAGCGAGGGCATGGTGATTTTTGATGCGTTAGACAGGTTTTATTTGGTGCGCCTAAGGCTTTACTGCGCCACTTTGGTGCGCTTGATGTGTCTGGCCAATTGTTGGGAGCCGGGCACGTGCCAGTATTTTGCGCCAATGAAGATAACCCGCAGTTGCTCAATCATCTTGGCGGCAGGCTGCAGGTGAGCCGGTAGGGGATTTTGTGGGGTATCAATCAGCTCTGGCAGGGTGGCAAACACCGTTTTAACAATCATGTCGGCGAGAAGCTCAAGTTCTTCGCTGCCGTGATGTTGGTGCTTAGGCATGAGCGCCAGATCGGCGGCGAGGTCGGCCATGATGCGTCCGCGCAATGTCCCAATGGCCTGACGTACCGGCAGCGAGCCACCGAATTGCTCGCGGGCAAGAAAGATAAACTGTGGCCGGTTGGCATCCACCGCATCAAGGAATATACGCACGGAGGCGTCGATCAGGCCGCCTAGCTCGAATTCGTTGTGGCGCACCTTACGAATGGTGCCGCGAAATGTCTCGCCGACCTCAGCAACTAGCGCCAGGCCCAGTGAGTCCATATCTTGAAAGTGGCGATAAAAGCCAGTCGGTACAATACCGGCTGCGCGTGCGACTTCGCGCAGGCTTAGGCTGCAAAAGCCACGACCCCCGGCCATTAGGCTGCGTGCCGCGTCCATTAGGGCGTGGCGGGTCTGCAGTTTTTGTTCGGCGCGAGGTTGCATCAGCTAAGACTTCCGGAAGATTGCAGCCCACTTTAACAAATGGCTCGCAAGGACGTCGATTCTAGCGTGCTTGTGTCTGCTGTGCGCATTAAACGCAGTACCTATGAAGCAGTTTCCCAGGGGTTAAGATTGCGACGGGTCAGTAACCCAGGACACGTGCGCGGGCACGCGCATTTTCTTCCATTTGCTGGCAGCTCATAAAGCCTTTGCCATCGACCCGGTCTGCCGAGTTGAAGCTGACGTAGTAGGGCTGCTGATGACCCTTGTTGTTGAGGATGTAGTTGTTACAGGTGCCAGGTTCGACACTGCGGGTGATCTCGGTTGAAGGTTGGCCGCCAACCTGCAGCACTTCCTTTTTAGTCATGTCGTCGACCACATCTCTAACCAGAGGCTGGTCATTGAAGGTGAAGTAGTCAACCGGGTTTTCAGGCTTGTCTCCTGCGCAACCAGACAGTGCCGCGAGGGCCGTCAGTGCACACGCAACGCCTAGAACTTTATTTTTCATGGTGTTTCCCTTCGAAATCAGCAGTTATTTATTATTAAGTTCACCAGTCATATGACTGTAGATTGCTTTAGAAGTTGTGTTGTCGATTTGTTATGTTGTCGAGTGCGCCGCAGGTATGCTTGCAGGCACTCTAGCTCGGCACGTCAGGGCGCGTCAGGCGGTTATCTAGCAGTTGAGGAGCCTTGGGGATATGCCTGCTGTTCTCGCAATTTTGCCAATCTTTGGTTTGATCGTACTCGGTTACCTTTTGGGTTGGCGCCAGTGGTTGAGCACTGAAACTGCCGCCGGGCTGGCCAATATCACCTTCAAGCTGTTTATGCCGACGTTATTGTTTGCCGGTATTGCCAAGGCGCCACTGGATGATGGTTTGTCGATAACACTACTGCTCGCCTATTTTTTGCCCGTGGTCGTGGTGTTCAGTACCGTCAATTTTATCGTCCATCGCCAGCGCGGCGTGGCGACACCGCTTGGTTTGGCTGCGACGTTCTCCAATAACGTGCTGGTCGGTATCCCTATCGTTACCACCTTGATGGGGCATGACGGCCTGGGTTATCTGTTCGCTATTTTGGTGTTCCACAGCCTGACGCTGTTTTCGATGCAGAGCTTTTATGCCGCGTTCGGTAGCCCCGAGAAGGTCAATGTGCGAGCGCTGCTGAAGAACTTGGCGAATCCAATGATTATCGGCTTGCTGCTAGGCGCGCTGCTTAATCTGTCGGGTTGGACTGCGCCGGAACCGCTGTGGAAGATGGTCACCTGGCTTGGTCAGGCAGCGTTGCCCTGCGCGTTGATTGTTCTCGGGGCGAGCTTGTCGCGTTTCCGTTTGCGTCCGAGCGGCAGTGTGCTGGCTCTGACGACAATCAAGCTGGTGGCTTTTCCGGCATTGGTATGGTGGTTCAGTAGCCTGTTGCCGCAACTGAATGATGGCGCACGGAGTGTGCTGGTGTTGATGGCTGCATGCCCGAGCGGGGTAAATATTCTCGGTTTTGCAAAAACTCAGGACGATGTGCGCAGCGTCAGCTCCACGGTATTTCTATCTACCGTTCTCGGAGCTTTGACGCTGCCTGTCTGGGTTCTATTGGTCATTTAGCGGTTAGCCTCGTAGCACAAGTATCAGCCAGTGGTGCGGGCGTCTAGCGTGCGTTGAGCGCCACCCTCAGCGACACGAAATTGCGCGCCTGGAGTGCGTGATGAACCGTCCTCAGCCAATGGGTCCAGAATATTAAAGACTTCTGAGTTGTCTTTCTGTTCAGTTAACAGCGGTTGTGGGCTGGAACTTGGCAAAGCGAATGCGTTTGCGGCAAATAGGCTTAGTGCCAAGCTGATAGCGAGTTTGCTTTTCATGTCTGACTCCTTGAATAGGTGTGTGGTGCTTACGGGAGTCAATACTAGAGATATGGCTAAAAATAAGAACTTGAGCGCTTTAATAGTGTTCATCGATTGTGCTGATGATGAGCGCGGTACATCCATAAACCTGCATTAGACGTACTGTTTTGGCACGGTCAGCTAAGCTAGGTCACAGCGTTAGGGAACCCTTGGAAAACTACTGCGCGAGGTATTACTGCCTTGCTCGCTACCTTTTCAGATTCTCCCTTGATCGTGTGGTTAAGCGGGTTTGTCCAGTGAACCGGTGCACGGGTATATCACCGTGATTCTTTAAGTCAGTTGAAACAAGGAAGTCAGTTGATGACCCCATCCGCGACTGTGCGCTACCCCTTGGTCCTGGTTCCAGGAATGTTGGGCTATGTGAGTTTGCTCGGGTATCCCTATTGGTATGGGATTGTCAGTGCGCTGCGTGCCGCAGGCGCTAAAACCTATGCGGTTCAGGTTTCGCCGCTGAACTCTACCGAGATACGTGGCGAGCAGCTATTGGCACATATCAGCGATATATTGGCCAAAACCGGTGCTGAAAAAGTGCATCTTTTAGGGCACAGCCAAGGCGCTTTAACGGCACGCTACGCGGCAGCCTTGCATCCTGAGTGGGTTGCTTCTGTAACCTCAATCGCAGGGCCTAATCACGGCTCAGAACTGGGCGATTATCTGGCCCATAAAGCAGCGGCTGGCAGCTTTACCGAGACGTGTCTGAGGCTGCTGCTACGTGGTTGTGTAAGGGTGATGGGCTGGCTTGAACAAGGTTATAAAGGACCACCGTTGCCTGTGGATATCGCGGCTGCACATGGCTCATTAACCAGCGCCGGGGTGGCGGAGTTCAATCGCAAATACCCGCAAGGTTTGCCGCAGACATGGGGTGGCGAGGGCGCGGCTGAGGTCAATGGGGTCCGCTATTATTCGTGGTCTGGCACTTTACAGCCGGGCATCACCAATCGCGGGGGTAACCGGTTTGATGGTCCAAACGTGGCGTGCCGGATCTTCGCCAAGACCTTTCGCCGGGAGAAGGGTCAGTGTGACGGTATGGTCGGTCGCTACAGCTCGCATTTGGGCACCGTAATTGGCGACGACTATCCGCTGGATCACTTCGATATCATCAACCAGACCTTTGGTCTTGTCGGTAAAGGTGCTGACCCTGTGCGCCTCTATGTTGAGCATGCGCAGCGTTTGCGTGACGCTGGATTGTGACGGGGTGGATCATCGCCATGCTTCGCGCCGATAGCCGCTACGCTTTGTTCGTAACACCGCAGATCAAGGATAAATAATGCGTCGCTTGATGAAATTATTGCGCGGTACTGTGCTGATTATCATCCTGTTTATTGGCGGGTTCGTGGTGTTCAACTGGGCTCCAGACCTGCCGCTCGATGAACTGAAAGCACGCTGGGCACAGTCGCCATCGATGTTTGTGGGTATCGACGGCATGCAGGTGCACATTCGTGATCAAGGCCCGCGAGATGATCCTGAGCCGCTGTTATTACTGCATGGTACGTCTGCGAGCCTGCACACATGGCAAGGCTGGGTTGAGCAACTTGAGCACAAGCATCGAGTGATCAGTATTGATCTACCAGGTTTTGGCTTAACCGGCCCATTCCCGGACGGCAATTACACTGTTGAGCGTTACCAACGCTTTCTACAGCAGCTATTTGCGCAGCTTAAACTTAAACGGGTCACCCTGATTGGCAATAGTTTTGGTGGCCAGTTAGCCTGGCTATATGCGCTCAATCAACCGCAACAGGTTGGGCGTTTGGTATTGGTCGATGCTGCCGGCTACCCGCGTCAATCGAATTCAGTACCGCTGGGTTTTCGACTGGCGCAGAACCCGATTCTAGCGCCACTGATGGGTAAAATTCTGCCATACAAAATGATTGAGTCCAGCGTCCGCAATGTCTATGGCGATCCGTCCAAGGTCACGGATGAACTGATTGATCGTTACTATCAACTCACCCTGCGTGAAGGTAATCGCCAAGCGCTGCGCGAGCGGTTTCATCAGGTCAAGAACACTGGCTATGCGCAGTTAAAACAACTACAGGTGCCAACTCTGATTATTTGGGGAGGCGAGGATCGTCTGATTCCTGTTTTCAGTGCTGAGCGATTTGCTACAGATATTGCCGGTAGTCGTTTGGTGATATTTGAAGACCTTGGCCACGTTCCGCAAGAAGAAGATCCGCTGCGCACCAGCGCTGCGCTAATCACTTTTCTGGGGGATTAAGCTCTGGGTGATTAAGCGCCGCCCAGTGCTAAAACATTAGCTCTGCCCGGCGCGTGAGTCGTGTCGAGACCGTATCTGGCTGCTCGCATATTGAGCGGCGGGAGTTGGCTTTATCTGATCTTCAACTAGGCTGACGAGATAACTATGAAAAAGCAGGGATCGCCATGCGCAGGGTCATCTGTGGTTTTGTCAGGGGGGTGGAGAAAATCAATCGGTCGGTTGGCCGATTTGCGATGTACTTGATTTTCGCCATGTTGGGCGTCTTGTTGTACTCATCGATCAGTAAGACCTTCTTCCAGCCCGCCGAATGGACGCTGGAGAGTGCGCAGTTTTTGATGGTCGCTTACTTTTTGCTCGGCGGCGCCTATTCGATGCAGCTTGATGCGCATGTGCGCATGGACCTTATTTACAGTCGGTGGTCGCCAGCCACTCGGGCGCTGGTTGATGCATTCACCGTGATATTGCTGATCTTCTATCTGGTGTTTTTGTTGTACGGCGGCATTTCCTCAACGATGTACGCCCTTGAATACAAGGAAACAAGCTATTCCGCATGGTCGCCACCTATGGCGCCAATCAAGATAGTCATGTGTATTGGTATCTTCCTGATGCTATTACAGGCAATTGCCACCTTTTTCAAAGATGTCGCTGCAGCGCGTGGGGAGACCTTGTAATGGGGTATGAACTCATCGCGTTGATGATGTTTTCTTCAATGATGTTGCTTCTCCTGACCGGTAAACGCGTATTTGGCGCGATTGGTTTCGTCGCCGTTGTGTCGGCGTTGATGCTTTGGGGCGATGGGGGTTCCGAGGTGGCTTTCAGTGCTGCCATGAAGCTGATGAAGTGGTACCCGCTACTGACCTTGCCGCTGTTTGTGTTCATGGGCTACATGCTCTCCGAGTCAGGCTTGGCCGAGGACCTGTACCGCATGTTTCATGTGTGGATGGGGCCGTTGAATGGAGGTCTGGCGATCGGCACCATTGCCCTGATGGTGGCGATCTCGGCAATGAATGGCTTGAGTGTCGCCGGTATGGCGATTGGCGCGAGCATCGCGCTGCCCGAACTACTGCGCCGTGGCTACGACAAAATCATGGTCACCGGTGTGATTCAGGCAGGAAGCTCTTTGGGTATTTTGATACCGCCAAGTGTGGTGCTGGTGCTTTACGGCATGATCGCCCGCCAACCTGTTGGTCAACTGTGGCTGGCGGGTGTATTTCCCGGCTTGCTGATGGCCGGATTGTTTGTCTTGTACATCGCCATTCGTTGCCGCTTGCAGCCTGAGCTTGGCCCGGCACTCAGTGAAGAGGAACGCAAGGACATTACCTGGAGCGAGAAAATTCGCTTGCTGCAAGCCGGAGTCGTACCGCTTTTTATCTTTTTCAGCATGACCGGTTTATTCTTGATGGGCATCACCAGTCTGGTCGAAAGCTCCGCGGTTGGGGCTGCTGCTGCGACGCTGGCGGCACTGTTCAAGCGTCGCTTGAATCGCGTGGTGATGGAAGAAACGATGCGCAAGACCTTGGCGATCAGCTGCATGTTCATGTGGATCATTCTTGCAGCGCTGTGCTTTGGCGCGGTGTTTGATGGTTTGGGTGCGGTCAAGGCGATTGAAGCATTCTTTATTGACCGCATGGACCTGAGCCCTTGGCAGGTACTGATCATGATGCAGGTCTCATTCATCCTCATGGGTATGTTTCTCGACGACACGGCGATGCTGGTGATTGTCGCGCCGTTATACGTGCCACTGGTCGGCGCATTAGGTTTTGATCTGGTCTGGTATGGCGTGCTCTACACCATCACCTGCCAAATTGCCTATATGACGCCACCCTTTGGCTACAACCTGTTTCTGATGCGCGCCATGGCGCCGCCTGAAGTCACCTTGCGGGATATCTACGTCTCCGTCACTCCGTTCGTGTTGATCATGGTGCTGGCGCTGGTGTTGGTGATGGTGTTCCCGCAAATAGCCTTGTGGCTGCCGCAATGGCATTACGCGCGTTGAGGTGTGCGTCAGTTAAACCGTGCGCGTTGTTCAGTTTGTGCGCACAACTGGGTTAGCGAGTATTCGCGAGCCTGATAAAGCGCGCCCACCGAAAGAGTGGGCGCCGATCTGCGGTTGTATTGCATCTGAATCGACACTATTGGAGAGCACAGCATGAGTACGAGACGCGATTTTCTGAAAACCGCTGCAGTGACTACCGGCGCAGTTGGGGCTACAGCGCTGGGTTCTGCACATATTTACGCAGCTGAACCGAAAAAGATCACCTGGCGATTGCAAACCTACGCTGGCCCGGCATTGGCTGAACACGTCATCAAACCTTCCATCGACGCCTTCAACAAAGCCGCTAATGGGCAGATGGAAATCCAGTTGTATTTCGCCGATCAGCTGGTCCCAACTGGCGAGCTGTTTCGCGCCATGCAGCGCGGCACGATTGACGCAGTACAGAGTGACGACGACTCAATCGCGGCGCCTGTTGATGTCGCGGTGTTTGGCGGTTACTTCCCGTTTGCCACGCGCTACAGCCTGGATGTGCCGGTACTGTTCGAAAAGTACGGGTTAAAAGAAATCTGGGAGGAAGCCTACGGTGAAGTGGAGGGCGTGACCTGGCTCGGTGCTGGTGCCTGGGACCCGTGCAACTTCGCGACAGTTGAGCCGATCAAGAGTCTGGACGACCTCAAAGGTAAGCGTATTTTTACCTTTCCTACCGCCGGTAAATTCCTCTCGCGTTTTGGTGTGGTTCCAGTGACCTTGCCTTGGGAAGATGTTGAGGTAGCCGTACAAACCGGCGAACTCGATGGTATTGCCTGGTCCGGGATTACCGAGGATTACACCGTCGGTTGGGCTAACGTCACCAAGTACTTCCTGACCAATAATATTTCTGGTGCCTGGTGTGGCTCCTACTTCGCCAACTCAGAAAAATGGGCCGAGGTGCCGGAACACCTGCAAACCTTGTTCAAGCTGTGCATGGACAGTTCCAACTATTACCGCCAGCACTGGTATTGGGGCGGTGAGGCGCAGTTGCGGGTTGAGGGCAGCAAGCTGCAGCTCACCAGCATTCCACCGGAACAGTGGAAAAAGGTTGAAGACGAGGCGCAACTGTTTTGGGATGAGATTGCCAAGACTAGCCCGCGCTGCGCCAAAGTGGTTGAGATATTCAAAAAATACAATGCACTGATGGCCAAGGCTGGCTCGCCGTATCGATAAGTGCAAAGCATATGCGCCTGAGCCAGTGTTTAAGCGGGCTCAGGCGTTGTGCGTTTAAGACTGCCGCAATGATTTACCCAGCTAACGCGTTCCATTGGATGTTGGCCAAAACAATTCAACAGGGGGTGTCATGCTCAATCCGCGGGATGTGAAAACCATCGAGGATGCCAAGCGTATTATCGAGGAGCGAAATCTTAGTCATATCAAAGTCGGACTGTTCGATAACGACGGGGTCATGCGCGGTAAGTACATGAGCCGCAGCAAATTCTATTCATCGCTGGAGCATGGTTTTGCATTCTGCGATGTGGTGCTCGGCTGGGATGTCAAAGACCAGCTTTACGACAACGCCAGCTACACCGGCTGGCATACCGGTTACCCCGATGCGCCGGTGCGCATTTTACCCGATACGTGCCGCGATATTCCGTTCGAGAATGGCATGTTGTTATTCCTTGCGGAATTCGATTTGCAAGCTGAAGCGGTCTGCCCACGCGGCACATTGCGCAAGGTTATCAAGCGCTGCCAAGACATGGGTTATGACCCTTTTGCAGCGCTTGAATATGAGTTTTTCATGTTCGATGAAACGCCTGAGTCGGTGCGCGAGAAAGGTTATCGCAACCTCAAGCCTTTCACGCCTGATTGGTTCGGGTACTCGATGATTCGAAACTCCGTGCATAGCGAGTTGTATCAACAGATCCTCGAAATGTCTGAGATCATGGACTTCCCTATCGAAGGCCTGCACACCGAAACCGGGCCTGGCGTACTCGAAGCTGCGCTGGCTTATGACCATGCCGCGGATGCTGCCGATAAAGGCGCGCTGTTCAAAACCTTTATGAAAGTGTTGGCCCAACGTAACGGCTTGATGGCGACCTTTATGGCCAAGTGGTCGGGTAAATATCCGGGGCAGAGCGGTCATATTCATGTGTCGCTGCGTAATCGCAGCAATGGCCAATCAGCATTCTTCGACCCTAGCCAGGACCACAACATGAGTGAGCTGCAACGTCACTTCCTGGCGGGGCAGCAACGTTTGATGCCGGAGTTCTTGTGCATGGTCGCGCCCACGTTGAACAGTTACCGGCGGATGATCCCTGGTTTCTGGGCGCCGACCGATGCTACCTGGGGTGTCGAGAATCGTACGGCTGCGTTGCGGGTCATTCCCGGTAGCGATAAATCTCAGCGTCAGGAGTACCGCCTCGGCGCAGCGGACGCCAACCCGTATCTGGCGTTGTCTGTCGCCCTGGCATCGGGGTTGTATGGGGTCATGCAAAAGTGGCAACCGACCGACCCCGTCGTGGGCAACGCTTATGAGCAAAAACATCCTGAACATTTAGCCCTGCCGCGCACCTTGTGGGATGCAGCTCAGCGCTTAAAAGCCTCCAGCGCTGCTCGGGAGATGTTTGGTGATGCCTTTGTTGAGCACTTTGCTGCCAGTCGTGAGTGGGAGGAACGTGAATACCGCCGACACGTCAGCGATTGGGAGCTTGAGCGCTACTTCGAAATTATCTAGCACAGGCAAAGACTGCTTACCCTTGCTCCAAGATGGCAAGGTTTGGTGAATGTTTGGAGTGTTTTATGACTACCTTGAAATGTATTTCACCCATTGATGGCTCGGTTTATGTTGAGCGGAAATTGGCAACCACCCCCGAAATTGAAAGCGCGCTGGCGGACGCGGAAAAAGCCCAGCATCAGTGGAAGCAAACGCCCTTGAGCGAGCGCATTGCCATTGCGCGCAAAGCGATTGAGGCCTTCAGCGCTAAAGAAGGCCTGCTGGCGCAAGAGTTGTGCTGGATGATGGGCCGTCCAATTCGTTACGCCGCTGGTGAGATCAAAGGCTTTGTTGAGCGTGCAAGCTACATGGCCGATATTGCCGAGCAGGCACTGGCTGATATTCAGTTGCCTGAAAAAACTGGATTCACACGATTTATCCGCCGTGAGCCGCTCGGTGTCGCGTTGGTCATTGCCCCTTGGAATTACCCTTACCTCACCGCAGTGAATGCGGTGTTACCGGCGTTATTGGCCGGTAATACGGTATTGCTTAAACATTCTGCACAGACGCCGCTGTGTTCTGAACGCATGGTGGCGGCGTTCCATGAGGCCGGGCTGCCCAAAGGGGTTTTCCAATATTTGCACCTTAGCCATGAAGACACCGAAAAACTGATACAGGCACCTGCCGTGCAGCACGTGGCGTTTACCGGCTCGGTGCCGGGCGGGGCGATGGTTGAGCGCGCTGCTGCCGGACGCTTCATCAGCACCGGTCTGGAGCTTGGCGGCAAAGACCCCGCTTATGTGCGCGCCGATGCTGATTTGACCTATGCGGTCGAAACCACCATCGACGGGGCCTTTTTCAACTCAGGGCAATCCTGTTGCGGGATTGAGCGCATTTATGTGCATGAGTCGCTGTATGAGGACTTCGTCAAACAAGCGGTGGAGTTGGTCAACAATTACAAGTTGGGCCGTTCGGATGATCCGGAAACCACCTTGGGGCCGTTGGTAAAACCGCAGGCGGCCGATTTTGTCCGTGGGCAGATTGAAGAGGCGACGCGGCAGGGCGCTACTGCGCACATTGACCCCACCGACTTCGCCATGGATCAACGCGGCACTGCTTATATGGCGCCGCAACTGCTGACCGATGTTGATCACCGCATGCGGGTGATGACCGAGGAATCATTTGGTCCGGTGGTGGGCGTGCAGAAGGTTAGAGACGATGAGGAAGCCCTGACCCTGATGAACGACAGTGAGTTTGGCTTGACCGCGGCAATTTTTAGTCGCGATATAGAAGCGGCAATGGCGCTGGCTGATCAAGTCGAGGCGGGCACTGTATTTCTCAACCGCTGTGATTATCTCGACCCAGCGCTGGCTTGGACTGGTGTGAAGAACTCCGGGCGAGGCTGCACCTTGTCGAGTGTCGGCTTCGAGCACCTGACCCGAGCAAAATCCTTTCACTTCAAAACCGAATTGTGAGGTCGATATGAGTCTTGATCAGTACCGGATGAATTGGAATTACCCGACCGCGATGCGCGTCGGTGTCGGGCGTATTGCCGAGTTGGCGCAGGCGTGCAGCAGCCTGGGTATGCACGCGCCGTTAATCGTGACGGATCCCGGCCTTGCTGCGTTGCCGATGATTGAGGCAGCGCGGGCGCAGTGCCGAGATGGCGGGCTGAAAGTTGGCGTGTTCTCGGCGATAAAGGGTAATCCGACCGGTGATAACGTCGTGGCTGGCGTCGCCGCTTTCAAAGCGGGTGAGCACGACGGGGTGATCGCTTTCGGTGGCGGCTCAGCATTGGATGCTGGCAAGGCCATCGCCCTGATGGTTGGGCAAGATCGCCCACTTTGGGACTTCGAAGACATTGGCGACAACTGCAACCGAGTGAATGTTGCAGGCATGGCGCCGGTGGTTGCGGTACCGACGACGGCCGGCACCGGCAGCGAAGTCGGGCGTGCTTCGGTGATCACTGATTCTGCTGCGCATATCAAGCGCATTATCTTCCATGCGCGCATGCTCCCGGCTGTGGTGATTCTCGACCCCGAATTAACCCTCGGCTTGCCCGCCAGAATTACTGCCGCCACGGGCATGGATGCGCTGTCGCACAATCTGGAGGCTTATTGCTCGCCGCTGTTTCACCCAATGGCTGAAGGTATTGCGCTTGAAGGGATGCGCATGGTCCAGCAATTTTTACCGCGAGCGGTTGCGCATGGCGATGATGTAGAGGCGCGTCTGCAAATGTTGGTGGCATCAAGCATGGGCGCGACTGCATTTCAGCGTGGGTTGGGTGCCATGCATGCGTTGGCACATCCACTAGGCGCCTTGTATGACGCGCACCATGGCTTACTCAACGCAGTGCTGATGCCGTATGTGCTGCAAGCTAACAAGGCCCAGATTGCGTCACAGATGGAGAAGCTGGCGCGCTATCTGAATTTGCCGGATGTGGGTTTCAACGGTGTTCTTGACTGGGTGTTGGCGCTGCGTGAGGAGGTGGGAATTCCGCACAGCTTGGCCGAGATTGGCATCGATGATACGCAGATCGAGCGTGTCGGTACTATGGCCCAGGTTGATGCCTCAGCAGGCACTAACCCGATTGCGTTCAGCGCGGCGCAGTACAGCCAGTTATTCCTCCGGGCGCTGGACGGCAAGCTTTAGCTGTCTAGCTATACGGCTGCGCCGACTCAGGTCGGCGCAGAACTGCTCATTCCTCAGTTTGTGCGGCTTTCAGTGCTTCATAGGCAGGTGCTGCGTAAATACCTGCTTCAACCGCCAACGCCATGACGCGTTCAAGGTCGGTGCTGTAAACCAGCACGGCCTGCAGTTCGTCATCCAGCGGCTCGCTTAAATCAACCAGCACATAACCCTTGGTTTCCGGGCTCAGGCTGCTGAGTTGTACCTGGATACGATTAAGCGCTTTTAGCGGCTCAACTTTCACCAACTGCTTAGGTTTTAGTACAAAGCTGACCTGCGGCCCGAACGAGTCGACAATTTGCTGGAACAGCGCGTCATAACTGTCAGCCTGAAACAGCACGGTTTCCGGCAGACTGCCGACCACCACCCACTCGCCCAACGGGATAGGGAAGCTGTCGTCATAATTGATATCCGGGTTGGCGGCTAAGAACGCTTGCGGATCGGCATAGGCTTGCGCGGCTTCATCGGCAATTTTGGCCACTTCTTCAGGGAGCATACAGCCCGAGCTAATTTTACTGATCAATTCTTCGAGCTGGGCTTTCATTTGACATCCTGTGTGTGGGAAGTGAGTAAGAAGGTCGGAAGCTGTTTAGGGAAGCTCGGCTTCAGCCAATGTTAGTTTGCGCGGTATCAAGTTGCTGTCCCAGTGTTGGGTCGCCCATTTGAGTAGCTCCTGAGGCCGCGAGTCGGCCGCATCAGCCGGGGTCGCTTGGCCCAAGGCGCGCAGGGCACGTAGCAGTTGTGCAGTTGCCTGCTCAGCCTTTAACGGCGGTGAGCGGTAGGACTTACCCAGTTTATGGCCATCAGGCTGAACAATCAGCGGCAAGTGCAAGTAGCGAGGTTGAGCGAGGCCCAGCAGTTCTTGTAGATACAGCTGGCGCGGCGTTGAGTCGAGTAAGTCTGCACCACGCACCACATCGGTAATGCCTTGCCACGCATCATCAAGCACCACTGCAAGCTGGTATGCATACAAACCATCGCGGCGACGAATCACCATGTCACCGACTTCCTGGCCGAGGTGCTGGCGAAACTCACCCTGCACACGATCAGTAAAGTCATAAATGAGTTCGGGCACACGCACGCGTATTGCCGCGTTGTCGAGCGGCTTGCCGAGGTTGCGACAAAATCCTGGGTAAATCCCGTTGTAAGCTTCCAGTTGCTTGCGTGAGCAGGTACAGGCGTAGGCCAGACCTTGACTGAACAGTTGTTGTAACACGTGCTCATAGTGCTCATGGCGCTCGCTTTGACGCACCAGTTCGTCATCCCACTCAAAACCATAGCTCTCCAGCGAAGCCATGATCGCTGTCTGTGCCCCGGGCATTTCACGCGGTGGGTCGAGATCTTCCATGCGTACCAGCCAGCGTCCACCGACCGCGCGCGCGTCGAGATACGAGGCAAGGGCTGCGACGAGAGAGCCGAAGTGTAGGTAACCGCTGGGCGTGGGGGCGAAACGCCCGATGTAGGCAGAATTATTCATGCTAACGAGCCAGGTTTAGACAAGCTAATGCATGCGACTGTGCGCGATAGAAACGGCACAGGATAGAAACAAAACGGGGCGCCTTAGCGCCCCGTTTTTCAGATCAGGAACCGACCTGTTTTTCTTTGATTTCCGCCAGCGTTTTGCAGTCAATGCAAAGCGTTGCGGTTGGGCGGGCTTCAAGGCGGCGGATGCCGATCTCAACGCCGCACGACTCACACCAGCCGTAATCTTCGTCTTCGATTAACTGCAGGGTTTCGTCAATCTTCTTGATTAACTTACGCTCACGATCGCGGGCGCGCAGTTCCAGGCTGAACTCTTCTTCCTGGCTTGCACGATCTGCTGGATCAGGAAAGTTGGCTGCCTCGTCCTGCATGTGATGCACTGTACGATCGACTTCTTGCATCAACTCCAGCTTCCACTTGTTGAGGATGCCGGTGAAGTGCGCACGCATAGGCTCACCCATGTACTCTTCACCCTTAGCCTCTTGGTAGGGTTCGAAGCCACGAATCAGTTGACCGCTTTTTGCTTTTGCTTTGGTGGGCATGGATGACCGCCTCTCACTTTCTCAATTCTACTGCGCAGGATGATATCCCTTGGCCGATTTCGGTCGGCCCTGCGGCTGCAAGCGGGCGAACTTACCAGATCAATACCCATCGCGCTACTCCCGGTTGTCTAGCATATTGCGGTTTTGAGTAGTGGAACGGCTTATATGCACCTGTTTTTATTGATAATCCAACTCTGCGTCAGCAGTAAAAGCCTGTATTAGATGGCTTCTGGCTATTTTCGGTGCCTGTTTAAATAAGTTGGTAATAAACAGCAGATTTACATGATTTTATTTCGTTGAAGACGTTTAAAGCTGAGTTCGCTGCCGTTTTAACGGCTGGTTGGTTAGAATCCACCGTTTGTTTACTTGCCAAGGCAGTCCCATGGCCCAGCCCTACAGTGCACGCAGCCGCGCGATCGAACCGTTCCACGTGATGGCGCTGTTGGCCCGCGCAAATCAGTTACAAGCGGAGGGTCACGATGTTATTCATCTTGAAATCGGCGAGCCGGACTTCACCACGGCCGCGCCGATAGTCGCTGCCGGGCAGGCCGCCTTGGCGGCGGGACATACTCGCTACACCCCGGCACGCGGGATACCGCAATTGCGTGAAGCGATTTCGGCTTTTTATGCCCAGCGTTATCGGCTGAATATTGATCCGCAGCGGATTCTGATTACCCCGGGCGGGTCCGGCGCATTGCTGCTGACCAGTAGTTTGTTGGTTGACCCAGGCAAGCACTGGTTATTGGCTGATCCTGGATATCCCTGTAATCGTCATTTTTTGCGCTTGATCGAAGGGGCTGCGCAACTGGTTCCAGTCGGTCCTGATGTGCGTTATCAACTGACGCCCGAGCTGGTGGCGCGGCACTGGGATAGCTCCAGTGTCGGCGCTTTGGTTGCATCACCGGCTAACCCGACTGGAACTATCTTGCAGCGTGAAGAGCTGGCGGGTTTATCGCAGGCCGTTAAGCAGCGCGGCGGCCATTTAGTGGTGGATGAGATTTATCATGGCCTGACTTACGGTGTTGAGGCGGCCAGTGTGCTTGAGGTCGATGATGACGCCTTCGTACTCAACAGTTTCTCCAAGTACTTCGGTATGACCGGTTGGCGTCTGGGGTGGATGGTCGCGCCTGAAGCGGCTGTGCCTGAGCTTGAGAAGTTGGCGCAGAATCTCTACATCAGTGCGCCAAGCATGGCTCAACATGCTGCGCTGGCCTGTTTTGAGCCAGCAACTATTGAGATTCTTGAGCAGCGTCGTGAGCAGTTTGCCAAGCGGCGCGATTTCTTGCTGCCAGCGTTGCGAGAGTTGGGCTTTAAAATTGCGGTTGAGCCGGAAGGCGCCTTCTATCTATATGCAGATATCTCGGCTTTCGGCGGCGACGCTTTTGCCTTTTGTGAGCACTTTCTTGAAAACGAGCACATCGCATTCACTCCGGGTTTGGATTTTGGCCGTTATCAGGCCGCGCAGCATGTGCGTTTTGCCTACACGCAAAGTTTGCCGCGCTTACAGGAAGCGGTCGAGCGTATTGCCCGTGGCCTGAAAAGCTGGAGTGCACATGCAGTTTGATCCACCACTGGAAGAAGGACGCTTGCTACGCCGCTATAAGCGCTTTTTAGCGGATATTGAAACCAGCAGCGGCGAATTGTTGACGATCCACTGTGCCAACACCGGCTCAATGCTTAATTGCATGAGTGAGGGCGCGCGGGTCTGGTTTAGCCGTTCCAATGACCCGAAGCGCAAGTTGCCGGGCAGTTGGGAAATAGGCGAGACCCCGCATGGGCGCCTGGCCTGCATCAACACTGGGCGAGCGAATGCCTTGGTTGAAGAAGCGCTTAATGCTGGGGTGATCAGCGAGCTGAACGGCTTTACTGCACTCAAGCGCGAAGTGCCTTACGGGCAGGAGCGCAGTCGGATTGATTTTCGGCTTGAATACCCTTCAGGCTTTGCCTTTGTCGAAGTCAAAAGCGTCACCTTGGGCTTTGCCGATACTGATGTCGCGGCATTCCCCGATGCGCGTACCGAGCGCGGTGCCAAGCACCTGCGCGAATTGGCGGCTCTGGCCAGAGACGGCGTGCGCGCCGTGCAGCTTTATTGCGTGAACCTGTCTGGGGTCACGGCGGTGCGCGCGGCCAGTGAGATTGATCCGGCTTATGCTGCGGCCTTGCTTGAGGCCAAACAGGCAGGCGTTGAAGTATTGGCCTACGGTGTGGATATCAGCCCTGCTGGAATTCGTGTCGCGCGACGCTTGGCCCTGATGCTTTAAAGGCTCATGCAGGCTATGCGGTGATGTCGACCCAGATTCCCTGAGCGTCTTCCTTGCAGTCCAGGGCATCCAGAAATTGACCTGCGCATGGCCCGGCGACGCACTCGCCAGAGTCGATAAGGAACAAGGCACCGTGGGTGGCGCATTGGATCAAGCTGGCGCTGCTGTCGAGAAATTGGTTGGGCTGCCATTCCAGTGGGACGCCGCGATGTGGGCAACTGTTGTGGTAGGCAAATACCCGAGCGTCTTTACGCACGATCAGCAACTTTCGCTCGGCGACTTCAAAGCCCAGGCTCTGGCTTTCTGCAAGCGCCTCGCTGGCGCATAGATATATCATCAGGCTCTCCACAATTAGTTCGCATTATCGCGTAACTGGGGGCAAGCAAGATAGAGTGCGCATCCCTGCACAATTTTCAAACTCCAGTAGGGCGGGTAACGCTTTTCTATCCACCATTTTTGCGGCCGTAAACAGGACGCTCAAGTTGGGCGTTTCTGTATCGTGTCCTGGTGGACAAGCTTCGCGTTGTCACACCCTACCGACGGCGCTTTAGTTGCTCGATAATTAAGTTGCGCCGGGTAGGGTGGATAACGCTTTTCTATCCACCATTTCTCAGTGGTTCATTAGTACTGCCAAGAGGCTGACACCCGCACACTACGCCCGACTTCGCTGTAGTAATCGTCAGGCTGGACGAGCGCACCATCCGGAACGTTCAACGCATTCCAGTACTTCTTGTCGAGGATGTTGAAGACGCCTGCTTGCAGCTTGACCCCATCCAATGCCCCAGGCAGCCAGTAAGCGGTCATGTCGACTACACCGTAGCCGGGGGCTTTAAAGTCGGCGTCTGTTTCGACCTTGTCCCGAGCGCTGGCGGCGGTCAGCATCAAGTCACTGCCAAAACGCTCATGCTCGTAGCTCAGGCCAATTGTGCTGGTCAGTGGCGCTACCGAGTTCAGGTATTGATCGGTCTTGCGATCTTTACCACGTGCCCAGGCCACAGCACCCCAAAGTTTCCAGTCTTGGGCAAAGCCCCAGTGAGCGGTCGCTTCGGCGCCGTAGATGCGGACTTTGTCGCGGTTTTCAGTGCGCGTTACCCCGAATGGATAATCCGTAGCATCGAGTCCGAGTTCGGCGATTTGCTGGCTGTCGAGGGTGACGCCTTCATCAATGAAGTTCTTGTAGTGATTGTCGAACAGGCTCAGCGAGCCGCCTAATTGGCGGTTGCCAAACTGCCCGCCGACCTCATAACCGTTACTTTCTTCTGGCTTGAGATCCGGGTTGCCGACGCGCAGGTAAGTGCCTGAGGCGCCGTAGTTCATGTACAACTCAGTTGCGTCAGGTGCTTTAAAGCCTTGTGCCCATTGTGCGTAAAGCAGTGCTTGCTCGGCTACTTGCCAGGTTGCCAACAAGCTTGCGGACAGTTTGCTGTCGTCGCTGTCAGTGAGTGAGGCATTGTTGTTGGGGTTAACGTTGTTGGCGTAGTCGCCGCCTGCATCGGGTTCAACTTTATACGCGTCGTAGCGCAGGCCGGGAGTCAGTTTGAATACGCCGTCAGCAAAGCTGATTTCGTCTGCGGCGTACACAGCCCATTGGCGGCCTTTGGCTTCAGGGCTGTCGGCTTGATTGGTGTGCAGGAAGTCGCAAGTGCTTGGGCCCATGTAAACGGGTGAGCCTGGCGAGGGTGTAATCAGGTTCGCGGGGCAATTGTCCTGACCTTTTGAGGCTTGCTGGGTCTCGATCCAGTACAACTCACCGCCCAAACTGAAATCGTGGTCCAAGCCTGCCAGTTGCTGCTTTTTGCCGACCTCGCCGGTGAAGCCGTAAAGGTTTTTTTCGATACGGTTATTGCGCTGGAAAACTCCGCTTGGGTATTTGTACGGGTTTTCCGGCACGCCAAACATCTGGAATACAAAGTCCGGAATACCTGCGCGTGAGTCGAGTGCACGCACGGCGTCTTGATCATCTTCGCGCTCGATTTTTTGCCAGTAGGTGATCGCATGCGCGCGATCGAACCAGCCTTCGCTATCTTCTGCTTTGAAGTCATAGTCGAGCGATAGTCGTTGGCGTTTAGTGTCTTCCTGGGTGCTGTTTTCGCCAGCGAGGTACGTAGTGCCTTGGCCTGTGCGAGTGTCGATGTCATTTTCGCGTTTGAAATATTCGGCGGTAAACCCTAGCTGGTGCCCACCGTCGAAGCCTTGTTGCAACTTGAACAGGGTGTTGTGGCGGTCGACATCTGCAGGGTTGGCTTCGGTACGCTGCGTGCCCAGGAGATTGTCATTGCCCGATGTTTCGAGTTCATCACCTTGGCGTTTCCCCGCTTGCAACAACCACTTGGTGTTGTTGTAACGTCCAGCCAGTGCAGCATTGAGCCCCCAACTGTTATCTGCACTGTCGTAATCAGATTTGACCAGCGTGGCAAAATACTTGCCTTCGCGCAGCAGGTCATCCGGATTGAGGGTGAATAACTGCACCGCACCGCCGAGTGCCCCGGAACCCGCCTGGCTGGAGTTCGCGCCCCGAACGATATCCACCGCCGACAGACTGTTGAAATCAATTGCATCCAAGCCGCCTTGAGCACCGCCGGTTGGCCCCTGACTCCTTGCACCATCGGTCATCCAAGGCACGCGAATACCGTCGATGGTCGTCAACACGCGGTCACGATCAAGCCCACGAATATTGATGCTTTCATTGCTGCGATTGAAATTTACCCCGGGTTCCGAACGCCGCCCAAGGTCATCAAAGCTACGGATGAAGCGCTTGTCTAACTCTTCAGCATCGGTGCGGGTTGTGGTCGGCAACGGTGTCTGGATTGGCGCTCCGGTGACTTCCGTGTCGGCGAGTTGAGCCGGTTCCGTTGCCGCAAGGCTCAAGGACGGGCTGAGCAACATGAGCGCGAGGTATGAGCGCAAGGGGAAGGGGGCATTGGCAAACATGAAAACTCCTGAATGGTGTGTTGGGCAGCTTCTGTGAGTGCTTGTTGGAATTTGCGCAAACAGTAATGAGATTGATATGCTAATGCAAATGATTATCAAATCAATTTAGCGAATAAAAATACCCATCGTCCTTTGTTGCTGTGCACGTCAGCGCTGCAGCAGTGGAATAACCGTCAAGTCAGGAGTCCGATCAGCTATGAGCAATCTCAATCCGGTGCAAGCCAGTGATCTGTACCAAAAGTGGCAGCAACTCCGCGGTGCTCAGTCACGGCTACGCGCGCGTGATGCTGCGGTGCATTTGAGCGTTAGCGAGGCCGAACTGGTTGCCAGTCGGCTCGCGGTAGATACCGTGCGTTTACGGCCTGAGTGGGAAGCGTTGCTTCCTGCGCTGGGCGAGTTGGGCTACGTGATGGCGTTGACTCGCAACGAGCATTGCGTGCATGAGCGCAAGGGTATTTATCGCGACGTTACCGTGAGTGCTGGCGGGAAAATGGGCTTGGTGGTCTCGGCAGATATTGACCTGCGTTTGTTTCTTGGCGGTTGGGGCAGTGTATTTGCCATCAGCGAGCAAACCGACAAGGGCATTCAGCGCAGTATTCAGGTGTTCGATCATCAAGGCATGGCCGTGCACAAGGTATTCTTGACGGATACCAGTGATTTAGCGGCCTGGGAGCCATTGGTTGAGCGGTTCCGTGCTCCACAGCAATCTACCGAGTTGCAACTGCAAGCGCCTCCAGAGCGTCAGGCGGTTAAGCCCGACAGCGAGATAAACCAGCATACGTTGCGCCAAGGCTGGTCTGAACTCAAAGACACCCATCACTTTTTTGCCTTGCTGAAAAAGCACGGTGCGGGGCGTACTCAAGCGCTGCGTCTTGCCGGTAAGGAGTGGGCCGAACCCTTGGACCCGTCTGAGTTGACCCGCGCCATGGAGCAGGCGGGGGAGCGGGACATCGCTATTATGGTGTTCGTCGGCAATCGTCACTGTATCCAGATTCATACGGGCCCGGTGCGCAAGCTGCGTTGGATGGACACATGGTTCAATGTGCTCGATCCAGAATTCAATCTGCACCTGAAAACCCCGGGCATCACTGAGCTGTGGCGGGTACGTAAACCGAGTAATGACGGCGTTATCACCAGTCTTGAGGCGTTTGATGCTGATGGCGAATTGGTGATCCAACTCTTTGGTGCGCGCAAGCCTGGTATTCCAGAACTCAGAACATGGCGCGAGCTGGTCGAGTCGCTGCCGGTAGTAGCGCCGTAGCGGCTACTGTTTTATCGCGCTGGCGCTAACGCAAGTATGCGCTAGCGCCGTTACCGGATTGTTGTCATGGAGTTTATGAATATGGGGATTGGCGGATTTATTGTAAGCATCGCGGCGGGTTTGATGTTCTGGACCATCGCCCAGGCCGAACCGCTGCCGCAGCGCTGGGTCAGTGCGGGTGGCTCCATTAGTGAGTGGGTGGTCGAGCTGGGTGGCGAGTCAAAACTGGTCGGCGTCGACACCACCAGCCAGCATCCCGCTGCGCTGCGTGAGTTGCCCAGTATTGGTTATCAGCGTCAGCTTGCCGCCGAAGGCATTCTCGCGCTGCGGCCTGATGTTATGCTCGGCAGCGATGAAATGGGACCCCCGCCAGTGCTAAGCCAATTGCAGGCAGCGGGGGTCAATATTGAGCGTTTGTCGGTCAGCCCGCAGCTATCCGCATTGCACGCGAGCTTGCAGCGCATTGGTCAATTGCTGGGTGATCCGCCGCGTGCCACGCAGGTGTTTGACGCCTATGAACAGCGCTTGCAGCATCAGCAGCAATGGGTTGAGCGCGCACAGGTAAATCAAGCGGCGCCGAAAGTTTTATTGTTGCTGGGGCATACAGGTGGCAGCCCCATGGCTGGCGGGGTGGAAACTTCGGCAGACTGGTTGATCAAGCAAGCGGGTGGTGTGAATCTGGCGAGTCACAGCGGTTATAAGGCGTTATCGAGTGAGGCGCTGATCGGGCTTGATCCGCAGGTGATCGTGATCGCTGATCGCAGCCTTGAGGGCGAATCAGCCAAACAAGCATTGCTTGAACAAAACCCGGCACTGGCGGCGACTCGGGCCGCTCGTGAGGGGCGCCTGATTAGCCTTGACCCAACGTTGTTGGTGGGTGGTTTGGGGCCGCGTTTACTTGATGGACTGGCGGCCTTGTCCGCAGCCTTTTATCCTGAGAGCCAACCTTTGACCGCTGACGCCAAGTTGATGCCATGAATTTAGTTGTCCAACCACGCTCACTGCTGATTGCACTGGGTGTGTTGCTGGTGTGTGCATTCGGCTTGTCTTTGGCATTGGGGCCGGTGAGCCTGTCCCTCGCTGATACTGCGAAGGCGTTACTTCATCTGCTGGGTTTGCCTGTGACGGGTGCTGAGCAAGCGCAATTAATCATTGAGCGAATCCGCATGCCGCGCAGCCTGTTAGGTGCTGCAGTTGGCGCCGTATTGGCGCTGTGCGGGGTGGCGATGCAAGGTCTGTTTCGCAATCCACTGGCTGATCCCGGCTTGGTCGGTGTGTCGAGCGGCGCGGCTTTAGGCGCAGCGGTGGCGATTGTCGGCGGGGCGATGTTCGGCGGAATACCTGCGGCGATTTCCCCCTATCTATTGTCGGTTTGTGCATTTGCTGGCGGCTTGGTGGTAACGGCGGTGGTGTATCGGCTAGGTCGCCGCGACGGTGTCACCAATGTCGGCACCATGTTGTTGGCGGGTATCGCCTTGACCGCACTGGCGGGTGCTGCAATTGGCTTGTTCACCTACTTGGCGGATGATGCAACCTTGCGCACCCTGACATTCTGGAACCTTGGCAGCCTGAATGGCGCCAGTTACCCACGACTCTGGCCATTGCTGCTGGTCACCGTTGCTGTAGGTTTATGGTTGCCGCGTCGGGCCAGCGCCTTAAATGCACTATTGCTTGGCGAGTCTGAGGCGCGGCATTTAGGTATTGATGTCGAGCGGGTCAAGCGTGAGTTGGTGTTCTGCACCGCGCTGGGTGTTGGTGCTGCCGTTGCGGCTGCGGGGATGATTGGTTTTATTGGCTTGGTCGTCCCACACGTCGTTCGGTTGCTGGCAGGGCCGGACCATCGTTTGTTGCTGCCAGCTTCGGCGTTGGCGGGGGCTAGCTTGTTGCTCTTCGCTGATCTGTTCGCGCGCTTGTTGCTGGCGCCTGCCGAACTGCCTATCGGTATTGTTACCGCGTTGATCGGTGCGCCGTTCTTTCTCTATTTATTGGTACGAGGGCGCGCCTGATGTTGCGAGCCGAAAATATAGCGGTCAAACGTGGCCCTTGCACCGTGTTATCCGGGATTACCTTGCAGCTGCAACCGGGCCAGGTGCTGGGTGTGTTGGGGCCCAATGGCGCGGGCAAAAGCACTTTGCTCGGTGCTTTAAGTGGTGAGCTTGAAACCGCCGACGGTGAGGTTTACCTCGATCAACAGCGCTTAGCGGATTGGTCCGGCACTGAGCGTGCACAGCGTTTAGCCGTGCTGCCGCAAAGCTCGACGCTGAACTTTGGCTTTCTAGTTGAAGAGGTCGTGGCGATGGGCCGTTTGCCGCACGCCAGTGGTGCCGCGTGTGACGCTGACATTATCAAACACGCCTTGACCGCTGCGGATGCTATGCACTTGGCGGGTCGCAGCTATTTGGCGTTGTCCGGCGGTGAACGTCAGCGTGTGCATTTGGCGCGTGTGCTGGCGCAATTATGGCCGGGCAGCGAAGGGCAAACCCTGTTGCTGGATGAACCCACCTCGATGTTGGATCCACTCCATCAACACACCACATTACAGGCCACTCGCACCTTTGCTGAGGGCGGCGCGGCGGTGATGGTGATTTTGCATGACCTTAATCTGGCTGCGCGTTATTGCGATCAGTTGCTACTGCTTGATCGCGGGAAGGCCTGTTTGCTCGGCAGTCCGGCAGAGGTGCTCCACGCTGAGCCGCTGCGTGAGGTGTTTGGTCTTGAGGTGTTGATTCAGCAACATCCTGAGCGGGGGCATCCGCTGGTAATTGCACGATAAGGATGGGTATGCGCCAAGCAATATTTCTACTTCTGGTTCTGCTGGCGGGGTGTCAGGCTGCATTGCCGACGCTGCCTGAATGGCAAAGCCCACAAGGGCGAGATGCTAGCAACCTTGGCCTGATCGAGGATTTGCGCAGCGGCGAAATACTGACTCCTGCTGAGTTGGTCGAACGATTGTCTGCTGCAAACCAAGTGCTGGTGGGCGAGCAGCACGATAATCCCGATCATCATGCTTTAGAGCTGTGGTTATTGCGGGCAATGGCCAGTCAGCGTGAGCAGGGTAGCGTACTGTTGGAAATGCTCACTAGCAGCCAGCAAAGCGCAGTCGATCACGCACAAAAGGCCTTGCGGGCAGGCCAGCCAGTTGCAGACTTAACTCAGCAACTGGACTGGCAAGAGGGGTGGGATTGGTCGATGTATGGGCCGATTGTGCGTTATGCGCTAGCGCAGCCGGCGAGTGTGCTTTCGGCGAATCTTGATCGCACGGATATGATGCAGATCTACCGCAAACAGCCTGCTCTGAATGGGCCTGCATCAACCTCTAAGGCCGTGCGTGAACCTTTGCTTGAGCAAATCCGTGAATCGCATTGCGGCTTGCTTCCCGACAGCCAAATGCCAGCCATGCTGGCGGTACAGCAGCAGCGTGACCGGCGCATGGCTGAGCGCTTGCAACAGGCGAAGAAACCTGCGGTATTGCTGGCGGGAGCCTTTCACGTGCGCCGCGACGTAGGCGTGCCTGTGCATCTGCGTGACCTGGGCAATACAGTGACCAATGCCGTACTGATTCTCAGTGAAGTGGGCAAACCGGTGAGCGCTGAACAAGCGGATTACGTCTGGTATACCGCCGCGGTCGAAGATAAGGATTATTGTGCTGAAATGCGCAAGCGCTAGAGATAGGCATCCACCAACTCCTAGCAACTAACTCACACATCCCCAACGCACAATGGTGGGTAAAAAAGCGTTACCCACCCTACAGCGAATTATCCAGTCTTCAAACGTAGGGTGTGACAACGCGAAGCTTGTCCACCAAAGTCCGGCAACTAATCCAAATTCCGCAACGCCTAATGGTCGATGAGCAGGCGCCAGGTATTCGTGCAAACGGGTGGTGGGTAAAAAAGCGTTACCCACCCTACAGCGAATTATCCAGGCTTCAAACGTAGGGTGTGACAACGCGAAGCTTGTCCACCAAGCAATCACTTTCCAGGTTACGCCCCGTGTGATGACTCAATGCCTGGCTTGAAGCGGGAGCTTTTGTTCAGGCAAAAAAAGACCCGGCAAAAATGCCGGGTCAATAACCGTGATTAGCCTGATGAGGAGATAATCTGAAGAGTCCGACTGAAGGTCTCTTGAGGTTATCAGCTGATCTCGCGACCAGATGATTGAATAATAACAATTCTCATTATCATGTCAACAGTCTAAGGAAATTAATTGTGGAAGCCTTTTCGCAGGCAAAAAAAGACCCGGCAAAAGTGCCGGGTCAATAACCGTGATTAGCCTGATGAGGAGATAATCCGAAGAGTCCGACTGAAGGTCTCTAGAGAATATCGGCTGATCTCGCGATCAGTTGAGTTAATAATAACAATTCTCATTATCATGTCAACCGTCGTTTGAAAGTTTTTCCTGGTGGCCGTTGTTAGCTGTTTTCAGGCGCAAAAAAGCCGGTAGTTAACCGGCTTTTTATTCGTGCGCAGATTGGCTGCGTATAGCTACTTCGTCTCGTTGCTCAAGCGTAGCTGGGTGACCTCTTTGTTGAGTAGGTCGATGCGCCGTGCCATGTTTTCTATCAGGCTGTGAGCTATGCGCGGGTTGCTGTGCATCAGGCTAAGGAACTGATCTTTGGGGATCAGCATGACGGTGCAAGCTTCTGAGGCGATAACCGTGGCGCTGCGTGGTTCGCGGGTGAAGACAGCCATGGCACCGAAGATTTCATCTTTCTGCACGTCACCGACTTTATGCCCGTCGACGAATGCCTCGGCATGGCCTTCGATAATCACGAATACGTGCTCGGCATCGTCGCCTTGGTGAATCAGCTCTTCACCTGCGGCAAAATGCTGGAAGCCGGTAGAGGGGCGAATGTCTGGTTGCTTCAGGCGTACCAGTGCGTCTGACAACAAAGCGGTGTGGCCGATCAGGTATTGAATCAGCAGCTCTTGACGGTTCTGGTCGGCATAGATGTGATTGAACGCATCAGTGCGTGAATAGGGGATCAAGCTCAGTGGCTCATCGCAACTGTAGCGACAGCTGGGCAAATCAAGGCCCTGACGCAACCCGAGTAAGTCGCCTTCTTGCAAGTAGAACAGCGGGCGTTCATCTACCAGTGCATGCAGCAAGCCATTTTCAATGATAAACAGGCTGTTGTCGGGCAGGCATGCATTTAGGTCATCATTTTGATCTACATGAATGATCTCGCCTGAGGGGGCTAAACCTTCCAGCATTTGACTGGGTATATTCTGCAGTCGGTTAATCAGCTGGTCGGCGTAAGCGGGTTGCTCCCCGAGTAGATACATAATGTGATTCCTTGAACTGGCTTGGCAGACATAAACGCACGAACATCCCTCCGACAATATGCCGGGCTGCTGTTTTGGTAAATCACTCTTGACTAAGGTTGTGAGCTAGCTCTTATTGCGTGAGCTTCCTGCGTCAAGTTGGCCGTTTAATTCGGCCTTATGTGCTTCCGGCAGCTCGTTCCAGTAAACATCCAGCAGTGCCCCCTCAATCGAGTAAAGCAACACTTTTGATGCTCTGAAACCGCGTGCCTTTACCGCTCGATAGGCGCTCACTGCCCCGAGCCTACGCAGATCATTTGCGCTGTGGATGCCCGCCGCATGCAGCCATTGGGCGGATGTTTTCCCCAAGTTCTTCAAGTGTTGCAGCTCGTCGTTCATTGAGCCTCCATGGCGCCGCGAAAGTGCGGTTTGAGCAATCACTTTTGAATACCTGAACAAAAGTGTAGCGGCCTAATGAAAAAGTGTGGCGAATTGATATCTCTGGCTCTTTGTCTGAGCGCAATTCAAGTCTGCAGGCTTTAAATTTCAGGCGCCCGAGAGGGGGAAGTGGAGGCAAGAGTGAAGGTCAAAGAGGATAGTTGGAGCTGTTGCCTGCGTTTGCTCCACGGCAGCTCTATAAAGTGGTGTAGCGGGGCAGATTGCCTGCCCCGCGCTTATCGCGAGCGGTTAAAGGCCCGGCAAACGTTGACGGATCCGCGCAACCAGGCTGTCGAGGCTAGCGCTGTCGTTGGTTTCGATGCATTGCTCGTTAACCAGCTCAGTGCTTGTTAGTTTTTCGCGGTTGGCCAGTTGCGTCTCGATGACTTGCATCGTCGCATCTGATGGGTCTTGAGCTTCTTGCTGGCGCTGTTTGAGCCAGCCGGCAATGACCTCGGTCGGTGCGTTGCAGCTGAGAATCAAAAACGGCACGCCAGTTTCTTCGGCAATCTGCATTGCAGCATGGCGCTGTTCAAGCTTGAGGTAGGTTGCATCGACCACGACTGGGAAGCCGGCGTGCAGGGCTGCATCAGCAATTTCATGCAGGCGCTGGTAGGTCGCAATGCTGGAGTCCTGATCGTAGATGCCTTGGTTTTGCTGACCTTTATTGGCTTCCGTTTGTTCGCCAAACAGGCGCTTGCGTTCGACATCAGAGCGCAGGCGGATGGCCCCAAGCGCCTCAACCATGCGCATGGCGACCTGGCTTTTGCCAACCGCTGAGACACCGTGGGTGATAGCCAGAAAACGTGAAGGAATTGAGCTGTAACTTTCAGCCAGCGCTGCGTATTTGCGGTATTGCCGCAAAATAACTGCACGTTGCACCGCGCTTTGCTCCTGGCCCAGGCGGAACAGGCTGACTTTGCCGCGAACCATCGCTCGGTAGGCTTTATAGAAATTCAGCAATTGCAGTGATGCGTAATCGCCGGTGTGCTCCAACCAGTTGCTGACAAAACGTCGAGCAAGGCACTTGAGGCCACGGTCTTCAAGGTCCATGGCCAGAAAAGCAATATCAGAGGTGATGTCAGTCAGGCGAAACGGCTCGTTAAATTCAATGCAGTCAAACAGAGTGACCTTGCCGTCAAGCATGGTGATATTGCCAAGGTGGATGTCGCCGTGGCATTCACGAATAAAACCATCTGCCTTGCGCTGGGTCAGCAGTGGCTTGAGGCGTTCAAAGCTGGTTTCAGCCCAAGCCTGCAGAGCGTCGAGCTGCTGCAAGTCGGTCTTATCCGAGAGCATGGCGCGAGCCTGTTCAAAATTTTGTAGAACTGGGGCCATAACGGCTTCTGCAGTTCCCAGCTCATGTTCTTGTGGGACTTTTGGGGCGCTGATATGAAACTGAGCAATTTGCTTGGCTAGGGCATCTATGTGCGCTTCGTTGAGTTCGCCGCGAGCTTGTATTTCGCTGAGCATCTGCTCCTGCGGGAATTGACGCATTTTTAGCGCGTACTCAATTACTGGGCCGTCTTCAGATAGATTTGGCGCCTCGACGCTGCCGTTAATTGGTACCACTTGCAGGTACAAGCCCTCGGCCAGCCGTTGGTTAAGGCGTAGTTCTTCACCGCAGAAATGTTCACGGCCGCTCAATTCAGTGAAGTCGAGAAAACCAAAATTAACCGGTTTTTTGATCTTGTAGGCATACTCGCCAGTGAGCAATACCCAGGAAATGTGTGTCTCAATTACCTGGAAACTGTCGACCGGATGCGGGTACAAGGCCGGGTTTTGCAGGGCTTCAATCAGGGCTTGGCTCACGGATGATCCTTGGTTTTAAACAACAATATAGTGGCGCTCATTATGGCCTCTGAATGTCAGTCTGCAAACCGGCGGACGGCTCCTGCTTGCCGCCTGCAAAATGCGTATAATGCCGCGCCATGACTCGACCTAAATCTTCCCGTTCCCGTTCAAAACGTCGCTCACGCGGCACGCGTCCTTGGCTTGGCTGGGCTGTAAAGCTCGGCTTGGTTGGCTTAGTGGTGTTTGCAGGCTTTGCGGTTTATCTCGATGCAGTTGTCCAGGAGAAATTCTCCGGCAAGCGCTGGACTGTACCGGCAAAGGTCTACGCTAGACCTTTGGAGCTATTCGTCGGTGAAAAACTGGCGAAGAGTGATTTCCTTAAAGAGTTGGACGCGCTGGGCTATCGGCGTGAAAAAGCCGTCGACGGACCGGGTGGGGTTTCAGTCTCGGGTAACAATATTGAGCTGTATTCACGCGGCTTCCAGTTTTACGAAGGCGCCGAGCCTGCGCAGCATGTGCGTGTGCGCTTCTCGGGCGACTATGTGGCCGGGCTGTCTAAAGCTAACGGCGGCAAGCTGGCGGTTGCGCGTTTAGAACCCATGTTGATCGGTGGTTTGTATCCTGTGCATCAGGAAGACCGGGTGCTGATCAAGCTCGATCAAGTTCCGCCTTATCTGATTGAAACCCTGGTGGCGGTTGAGGATCGCGAGTTCTTCAATCACTTTGGCGTGTCGCCAAAATCAATCGCTCGGGCTGCCTGGGTCAATGCTTCATCTGGGCAGTTGCGCCAAGGTGGCAGTACCTTGACGCAGCAGTTGGTAAAAAACTTCTTCTTGACCAACGAGCGCAGCCTCACGCGTAAAGCGACTGAAGCGATGATGGCCGTGCTGTTGGAGCTGCATTACGAAAAGAAAGACATCCTTGAGGCGTATCTCAATGAGGTATTCCTCGGTCAGGACGGTAATCGTGCCGTACACGGCTTTGGGTTAGCCAGTCAGTACTTCTTCAGCCAGCCGCTGTCTGAGTTGCACCTGGAGCAGGTGGCACTGTTGGTCGGTATGGTTAAAGGGCCGACCTACTACAACCCGCGTCGCCATCCTGAGCGGGCTAAAACACGTCGCGATTTGATTCTTGATCTGCTGGCAGAGCAGGGCGTGGTAACGCCTGAACAAGCGGCTTCAGCCAAGGCCCGGCCATTGGGTGTGACGACACGTGGCAATATGGCGAATGGCTCGTTCCCGGCATTCCTTGATCTGGTTAAGCGTCAGCTGCGCCAGGATTATCGTGATGAGGATTTGACCGAAGAAGGTCTGCGTATCTTTACCAGTTTTGATCCGATCATGCAGATCAAGGCCGAGAACTCACTCAGTGAAACCCTCAAGCGCCTGTCGGGTCGCAAAGGGGTCGATAAAGTTGAAGCGGGCATGGTCGTCACCAACCCTGAAACTGGTGAGGTACAAGCGTTGCTGGGTGGGCGTCAGCGTAATTTTGCTGGTTTCAACCGAGCGATTGATGCTGTGCGACCAATCGGCTCCCTGGTTAAACCTGCTGTCTACCTGACTGCCTTGGAGCGTCCAAGCCAGTACACCTTGACCAGCTTTATCAAAGATGAACCGTTCTCGGTCAAAGGGCAGGATGGTCAGGTGTGGCGTCCGCAGAACTATGATCGCAAGGCCCACGGCACAATCTTTCTGTATCAGGGTTTGGTCAAGTCATACAACTTGGCGACTTCCAGGCTGGGCCTTGAACTGGGCGTGCCCAATGTGCTCAAAACGGTAGCGCGCTTAGGTGTTGAGCGTGAATGGCCAGCGTATCCATCAATGCTGCTGGGTGCGGGTTCGCTGAGTCCGATGGAAGTTGCGGGTATGTATCAGACGATCGCCAACGGCGGCTTTAATACGCCATTGCGTGGTATTCGTAGCGTGCTGACTGCAGAGGGTGAACCACTCAAGCGCTACCCATTCCAGATTCAGCAGCGTTTTGATGCCGGTTCTATCTACTTGCTACAAACCGCGATGCAGCGGGTGATGCGTGAAGGTACCGGGCGTTCGGTCTACAACCAATTGCCACGCTCGCTGAACCTGGCAGGTAAGACCGGCACCAGTAATGACTCACGTGACAGCTGGTTTGCAGGCTTCAGTCAGGACGTCTTGGCCGTGGTCTGGTTGGGGCGTGACGATAACGGCCCAACGCCTCTCACCGGTGCTACTGGTGCGTTGCAAGTGTGGACCAGTTTTATGGCGAAAGCCGATCCGCTACCGCTGGACATGCCGCAGCCAGATAACATTGTCCAAGCATGGATTGATGCGAAGACCGGCCAAGGCTCTGATTCCAGCTGCCCGAATGCAGTGCAGATGCCGTATATTCGTGGCAGCGAGCCGGTACCTGGCTCGGGATGTGGTATTCAGGAACCGGTTGACTCGGTCATAGACTGGGTCCGGGGCTGGATGAATTAAGGCAAGAGGGCGTAACGTGATTAAGTGGTTGATACCAGTAATAACAGCTTCGACAGTATTGGCGGGTTGCTCCAGCGTGCCAAACGGTTCGATTCCGGTCGTTGACTCCGGTGCGCCGGCCTCTGCCCATCGTATGGACCGCGTCGGTGGTGGCGCTGCGCCTACCAATACTCCGCAAGCCCAGCCGCAAGACTCCGGTGTTGTGGTGATGATACCGGGTGCTCCGGGTGGCTCAGGCAGCCAACCGTTAAGCACTTCGCCAATTACCACCGGACCAATCACCACCGACTCTGCGGTAACTAGCCCGAACTCAATGCCAGGTTCGCCGCAAGCGCCTGCCAACAATAGTGGTGGCTCTTCAGGTTCTTCAGGCGGCTTGTCTGCCGACGAGCAACTGGATGGCCCAGTGTTGGCGCTACTGACAACTGCCCAGCAGCAGCAAGGTGGTGGCGATTTGGATGGTGCGGCCTCAAGTCTTGAGCGTGCACAACGTATAGCGCCACGTGAACCGCAGGTACTTTATCGTCTAGCCGAGGTTCGCTTGGCTCAGGGTGATGCTGCGCAAGCGGAACAGTTTGCTCGCCGTGGTCTTAGCTATGCCAGTGGTCGTCCGCAGTTGCAGGCCAGTTTGTGGGACTTGGTTGCACAGGCTCGAGAGAAGCAAGGTGATTCCGCAGGCGCTGCTCAGGCACGTGAACGCGCCAAGGTCGCACTGTAATGGATGCACGTACACCTGAAATTGCTGAGCAACTGTTGTTGATCGAGCGCGAGTTGCGCATGCAGGGCTGGTGGAGTGAGCTGCCGCCAAGCGATAAAGCAATGGCCAGCCCTGAGCCTTTTTGCGTTGATAGCATGCCGCTGGAACAATGGTTACAGTGGATTTTCTTGCCGCGGATGAAGGTGATGCTGGAGCAGAACGCGCCCCTTCCAAGCGTCTCCGGTATTCAGCCGATGGCAGAGCAGGTTTATGGCGTGGGCAATGCTCAGGCACGCGAGCTGATTAAGCTACTCGGCGAGTTTGACGAGATACTTACTGGCGCGAACTGAGTCGCGCCGAGAGTTGCCTCAGGTCGAAAGCTGCCAGCCTTACTGGCAGTTCTCGCTGATTGCTTTCTTCGTTTCCTCAATGCGTTTTTGACGCTCTTCTTCGCTGATCCTCCGGACTTCTCCGTCGATCTCAACGCGAACACGTGGATTATTCTCTATTTGCGCAAGGCTGGTCCGCACATCCGTGCAGTATTGCTTGCGTTCGGCTTCTTTGGCGGCGACCTCACGCTTAACCTTCTTGTCGATTTCAGCTTGCTCTGGGTCGGCAATGTCATCAAAGGTTGGTGCAGGTTCTTCTACCGCAGGCACGCCTGATGGTGTTGGCACTGCCGTGTTGATTTCGGTGCTTTGCTGACCTTGTGGCGGTTGGGCGCCAAAATGGGTCACCCCTTGTGCGTCAACCCACTTGTAGACCTGACTTGCCATCGCTGTAGTGCTGAATGCGAGTAACAGACTGGTGGTGAGAATCAAACGGCGCATGCTGTTTCCTTAGTGAGTGCTGCGAAGCCTAAGATTACTATAATCAATAACGCTAGATCGTCATCCTGCACCAGGTTGTAGCAGAAGATTGTCGATTCATGCACAGATTACTTGACTTAAAGGCCTCTAATCCCAACAATCCAACGTTCGCTGTAGTGGAGTCGGCCGCAAGCAGGCTTTAGCTCAGTAGAGATGAGGTGCACACCCGCGCCGACCTTGCAACACCCGCAACGCGTTACCTCGCGCTGGGTGGGAAGACCCCGCAACACTTTGGGGCGTTCCCAATACTTGCTCAGTAGTAGCTGACGTAGTCGGCGACCACCGTCGCTCATGCTCTGCTTGGCAGTAAAACCTATTTTAGACCGTCACTTTGTGGGCGGTTTCTGGCGTTTTAGAGGTGATCAACGTGGAGCTTTTATCCGGCGCTGAAATGGTCGTCCGCTTTTTGCGTGACGAAGGCGTTAAGAATATCTATGGGTACCCAGGCGGTGCCTTGCTGCATATCTATGATGCGCTGTTCAAAGAGCCTGAGGTGAACCACATTCTGGTTCGTCATGAACAAGCTGCAACCCATATGGCCGATGGCTATGCACGTGCAACAGGTAAGGCAGGTGTGGTGCTGGTGACCTCAGGTCCTGGTGCAACCAACGCAATTACCGGTATCGCCACTGCCTACATGGACTCCATTCCGATGGTGGTTCTGTCAGGCCAAGTGCCAAGCAACATGGTCGGCACCGATGCCTTCCAGGAAACCGACATGATCGGTATCTCGCGTCCTATCGTGAAGCACAGCTTCATGATCAAGCACGCCTCAGAAATTCCTGAAGTGATGAAGAAAGCCTTCTATCTTGCTGAGTCGGGTCGCCCTGGTCCTGTTGTTGTCGATATTCCGAAAGACATGACTAATCCGGCCGAGAAGTTCGAGTACGTCTTCCCGAAGAAGGTCAAGCTGCGCTCCTACAGCCCAGCACTGCGCGGCCATTCAGGTCAGATCCGCAAGGCGGCTGAAGTCCTGCTCGCAGCCAAGCGCCCGGTTATTTACTCCGGTGGTGGCGTAATCCTGGGGCACGCAGCGGAGCCGTTGACCGAGTTGGCGCAGATGCTCAATATCCCTGTGACCAACACGCTGATGGGCCTGGGCGGCTATCCGGGCACTGATCGTCAGTTCCTCGGTATGCTCGGTATGCACGGCAGCTATACCGCCAACTTGACGATGCACCACGCGGATGTGATTTTTGCTGTTGGTGCGCGTTTTGATGACCGAGTTATCAATGGTGCTTCTAAGTTTTGCCCGAACGCCAAAATTATCCACATCGATATCGATCCAGCTTCGATCTCCAAAACCATCAAGGCCGACGTGCCGATCGTTGGCCCGGTTGAAAGCGTGCTGACCGAGATGGTTGCGATCCTCAAGGAAATTGGCGAGAAGCCAAATAAAGAGGCGCTTGCCAGTTGGTGGAAGCAGATTGAAGAGTGGCGCGGTGATCGCGGCATGTTTCCTTATGACAAAGGCGACGGCAGCATCATCAAGCCACAGACTGTGATCGAGACGCTGAGCGAAGTGACCGAGGGTAATGCCTACGTTACTTCCGACGTGGGTCAGCATCAGATGTTTGCTGCTCAGTACTATCGATTCAACAAACCGAACCGTTGGATTAACTCTGGCGGCTTGGGCACCATGGGGTTTGGTTTCCCGGCAGCAATGGGCGTCAAGTTGAGTTTCCCGGATGACGACGTAGCCTGCGTAACCGGGGAAGGCAGTATCCAGATGAACATTCAGGAACTGTCGACCTGCCTGCAGTACGGTTTGCCGGTGAAAATCGTCAACCTGAATAACGGCGCGCTGGGTATGGTGCGCCAGTGGCAGGACATGAACTACAACAGCCGTCATTCGCACTCTTATATGGAGTCCTTGCCGGACTTCGTTAAGTTGGCCGAAGCCTATGGCCACGTTGGCATGCGCATCACTGATCTGAAAGACCTGAAGCCAATGATGGAGAAAGCCTTTGCGATGAAAGATCGCCTGGTTTTCCTCGATATTCAGGTTGATACCAGTGAGCACGTCTATCCGATGCATATCAAAGACGGTGCAATGCGCGACATGTGGCTGAGCAAGACGGAGCGGACTTAATCATGCGACACATTATTTCCCTGTTGCTGGAAAACGAGCCGGGCGCTTTGTCCCGCGTGGTGGGTCTGTTCTCCCAGCGTAACTACAACATCGAAAGCCTGACGGTGGCCCCAACCGAAGACCCGACTCTGTCGCGTCTAACGTTGACCACTGTTGGTCATGACGATGTTATTGAACAGATCACCAAAAACCTCAATAAGCTGGTTGAGGTGGTCAAGTTGGTCGATTTGTCAGAAAGCTCGCACATTGAGCGTGAGTTGATGCTGGTCAAGGTTAAAGCGACAGGCGCACAGCGTGCCGAGGTCAAGCGCACTACGGATATCTTCCGCGGTCAGATCGTCGATGTAACCACCAGTGTTTACACCATTCAGTTGACAGGCACTAGCGATAAGCTGGACAGCTTCATTCAGGCGGTAGGCACAGCCTCGATCCTGGAAACTGTGCGCAGTGGCGTTACCGGCATTGCCCGTGGCGACAAAGTACTCAGTATCTGATCCTGCTGTATTAAAAAAACCTCGCATTTTTGCGAGGTTTTTTTTCGCCGTCATTTAGCGTTGGCGATTCCAGAAGGCATTGATCAACGGCTCTTTCAGGTGTTTTTCCAGAGCAAACAGGCCAATGTCGTAGGCGGTTAGTGGTGGTTGAATATCGTAGGTGCGGATGCGTGCGGTCAGTGGGCTGTTATCGAGCACGATTTGCGGCACGACGCCGATGCCAAAACCCAGACTGACCATGCTGACGATGGCTTCGTTACCGCTGACTTGCGCATAAATTCGCGGCTTGATGTTGTGGCTTTTCAGCCAGCGGTCTGTACGCGTACGTGCGAGGCCCTCTTCCGAAAGAATCATCGGCACATCGCGCCAACTGGCTGCGCTCGGGTGTTTAAGCTGTTCATCCGTTAGCAGTTGGGGGGATTGTGGACCGATAAAGCACAGCGCCGAGCGGGCAATCGGTTGAAATGCGATGCCGGCAGGGAGGCTGTCGGGGCGGGCGCCGATGGCAAGGTCTTCAAGACCTTCTTGGATGCGCTCAACGGCTTTTGCCGCATCACCTGTATGCAGCTTCATTTCAATGCGTGGATAGTCCTGACGAAAACTGCTCAGAATATCGTAGAGAAAGCTGTAACTGGCCGTGACAGAGCAGTACAGCGAAAGCTCTCCATGCAAGATCAGTTGATCTTGTTTAAAGGTCTGGCGCATGGCTTGCCAGCCGCTTATTACTCCCTTGGCGTATTCGCGGAACTGTTGCCCCTCGCGGGTTAGGCGAACTGAACGGTTATCCCGTAGAAACAGCGGTGCGCCGAGTTCATCCTCAAGCTGCTTGATGCTGCGGCTGAGCGCGGAAGGGCTGACATGCTGCTCGCGGCTGGTTTTACCGAAGTGCAGGTTGTCGGCTAAAGAGAGGAAAAGTCTAAGCGCGTGGCTATCCATGATCATTTCATATATCGGCATGTTGTGTTGCAAATATATCATTTTACGCAATGGGTTTGATCACTTACAGTGTCTCAGTCGCGGTGCTTGCACCCACTCATTTTTCGATTAAAAGAGCCAACAACATGAAAGTTTATTACGACAAAGACTGTGACCTCTCAATCATCCAGGGCAAGAAAGTTGCCGTTATTGGTTACGGCTCGCAGGGTCACGCCCAAGCGTGCAACCTGAAAGACTCTGGTGTTGATGTCACTGTTGGTCTGCGTAAAGGTTCTTCAACTGTCGCCAAGGCTGAAGCCCACGGCTTGAAAGTTGCTGATGTTGCGACCGCTGTTGCGGGTGCCGATGTGGTCATGATCCTGACCCCGGACGAATTCCAGTCGCAGCTGTACAAGAATGAAATTGAGCCAAACATCAAGCAGGGCGCAACTCTGGCGTTCTCCCACGGCTTCGCGATTCACTACAACCAGGTCGTTCCGCGCAGCGACCTCGACGTGATCATGATCGCGCCAAAAGCACCGGGCCACACTGTGCGTTCCGAGTTCGTCAAAGGCGGCGGTATCCCTGACCTGATCGCGATCTACCAGGATGCTTCGGGTAATGCCAAAAACGTAGCACTGTCTTACGCTTCAGGCGTGGGCGGCGGCCGTACCGGCATCATCGAAACCACGTTCAAAGACGAAACTGAAACTGATCTGTTCGGTGAGCAGGCTGTACTTTGCGGCGGTTGTGTTGAGCTGGTTAAAGCGGGCTTCGAAACACTGGTTGAAGCTGGTTATGCGCCAGAAATGGCATACTTCGAGTGCTTGCACGAGCTGAAGCTGATCGTTGACCTCATGTACGAAGGCGGCATCGCCAACATGAACTACTCGATCTCGAACAACGCTGAATACGGTGAGTACGTGACCGGTCCAGAGGTTATCAACGCCGAATCGCGTCAGGCCATGCGTAACGCTCTGAAGCGCATTCAGGACGGCGAGTACGCCAAGATGTTCATCCAGGAAGGCGCTGCTAACTATCCTTCGATGACAGCTTATCGTCGCAACAACGCTGCCCATGGTATCGAAGTTGTGGGTGAGCAGCTGCGTTCGATGATGCCGTGGATTTCCGCGAACAAGATCGTCGACAAAGCTAAAAACTAGGTCTTACCGACTTACATAAAAACGCGGCTAAATAGCCGCGTTTTTTTATGCGTTCGGTATCTTCTGGTATAAAGCGCGTAATGATTAAACTTATATATTGCGCGTAGCGCTGTAACATACGTGCTGAATTTTCAATCCCGTTGCAAGGTATACCCATGAGCGAACGCCCAGAAGAGCCTAAATCGGCTCCCGACGCAGAAAGTCTTTTGCCGGTCGATGAACACGAAGAAGAGGGCCATGACGACGAAGGGCGCAAGGTTCGCCATCGTGGCGTCTATTTACTGCCGAACTTGTTCACCACCGCTAATTTGTTCGCTGGTTTCTACGCAATCATCAATGCCATGAACGGCAATTACTATGTGGCGGCTGCGGCTGTATTCGTTGCCATGGTATTGGACGGTCTCGATGGTCGTGTTGCACGCCTGACCAATACACAAAGTGCATTCGGCGCCGAATACGATTCGCTGTCGGATATGGTCGCCTTCGGTGTTGCTCCGGCGTTGCTGGCATTTGAGTGGGCGCTTGGCAGTCTAGGTAAAGTCGGTTGGATGGTCGCCTTCATCTATGTAGCGGGCGCAGCACTGCGTTTGGCTCGCTTCAATACTCAGATTGGTAGTACCGATAAACGCTACTTTATTGGCTTGGCCAGCCCAGCTGCCGCCGGTGTGGTTGCGGGAACGGTCTGGGCGTTTAGTGACTTCGGCATCCAGGGCTCGAACATGGCCTTTGTAGTGGCAATCCTGGTTGCTGCGGCGGGTATGTTGATGGTCAGCAATATCAAATATCACAGCTTCAAAGACCTTGACCTGAAAGGGCGGGTACCTTTCGTTGCCATTCTCGCAGTGGTATTGGGGTTTGCCGTGATATTCAGTGATCCGCCGCGCATCCTGCTGATCATCTTCCTCGCCTACGCGTTTTCGGGGCCGATTCAATTTTTGTTGCAGTTACGTCGCCGCAATAAAGCTGCGTGATGTAATTTCATGGGGACTCCGTAGTCTACTAACTATTGTCTACTTGTAGCCGTGGAGTCCCAATGCTGATCAAGGTCCCATCTACATCCGCTTGCAAAGAGTCGGATGTCACCCCGGAAGCGCTTTACCTTTCCCGTCGTACCTTTTTAGGTGGTTCTCTTGCAGGCTTGGCACTTTCGGCCATGCCAGGCATGTCGTTTGCACAGGATGCATCGCGCTACTCAGGTGTCGAGGCTGTTGATGGTCCTGCTTGGTTTCAGCAAAAGCTGCAGACGACCAAGTGGCAAGCGATCACTGTCAAGGGTGAGTCGATCACGCCGTTCAAGGATGCGACTGACTACAACAACTTCTATGAGTTGGGCGCCAACAAAGGCGACCCGTCAGCCAATGCCAAGGCGCTAAAAACTGAGCCCTGGAGTGTTGTCATCGACGGTGAGGTAGCAAAGCCTGGGCGTTATGCGCTTGAAGACTTCATCAAGCCTTATGAGCTGGAAGAGCGGATCTACCGCCTGCGCTGTGTCGAGGCTTGGTCAATGGTTATTCCGTGGATGGGGTTTCCGCTTTCTGCACTCCTTAAGCAGGTGCAGCCGACCAGCAAGGCTAAATACATACGTTTTGAAACACTGGTTGATCGCAAGGACTTGCCGGGGCAGCAATCGAGTTTTGGCCTGATTGACTGGCCGTATGTCGAAGGCTTGCGTCTGGATGAAGCGATGAATCCGCTGGCGATCCTGGCTGTAGGAATGTATGGCCGGGTTCTGCCTAATCAGAATGGCGCGCCGCTGCGCTTGGTTGTGCCTTGGAAGTATGGCTTTAAAAGTATTAAGTCGATTGTGCGTATCAGTCTGGTTGAGGAGCAGCCAAAGACCACTTGGCAGTCGATTGCGGCAGATGAATACGGTTTCTACGCCAACGTTAATCCGAATGTAGATCACCCACGTTGGACACAAGCACGTGAGCGCCGACTTCCAAGCGGCCTGTTCAGTCCCAATGTGCGCGATACCCTATTGTTTAATGGCTATGGCGATGAAGTTGCATCTTTATATAGCGGTATGGATCTGAGGGTTAACTACTGATGCGCTACCCGCTTTGGCGTTTGATGGTTTTTATAGTGATCGCAGCGGTGCCACTGTTCTGGCTGTATGAGGCGTGGACCTTTGCACTCGGGCCTGATCCAGGTAAGACTTTGGTTGATCGGCTTGGCTTGGGTACGCTGATACTGTTGTTTATTACCTTGGCGATGACACCGCTGCAAAAGCTTACAGGTTGGTCAGGCTGGGTTATTACTCGCCGCCAGTTAGGCCTTTGGTGCTTTGCCTTTGTGGTGTTGCACCTGACGGCTTATTGCGTCTTTATTTTAGGGTTTGACTGGGCGCAGCTTGGTGTCGAGCTGCGTAAGCGACCTTACATAATAGTCGGAGCGCTTGGGTTTCTTGGTTTGTTGGCGTTAGCGCTGACATCTAACCGCTATAGCCAGCGCCGTTTGGGCCGGCGCTGGAAGAAACTGCACCGTGCGGTGTACGGCGTCTTAGCATTGGGTTTGTTGCATATGCTCTGGGTTGTGCGTGCCGACCTTAAAGAGTGGAGTGTGTATGCGCTGATTGGCGCTGCGCTGATGCTGTTGCGCATCCCGGCGATATCAGGGCTTTTGCCACGTATTCGAGCTAAAACAGCCAATACAGTCATAAATCCGCAATAAACCCTTGACGGCAAATCTGAGGTGCCTATAATGCGCACCTCTTCCGGCGTAGACCTCTCGGAAAACCTCTTGTAAAACAAGAAGTTAGCTTAAAAAGAGGGGTTGCAAAGCAACGAGAGTTGTGTAGAATGCGCCGGGCTCTGAAGGGTGTTTAGATGGCCTTTAGAGTGATCGCCACGGTGATCGAAAGCGGTAGAAAAAAGAGGTGTTGACAGCGGTTTTGAACGCTGTAGAATGCGCCTCCCGCTGACGAGAAGCTGGTTTGATCGGAAGCGCAAGTGGTTGAGTAGAAACGGTTTTCTGCGGAAAAGAACTTCGAAAAACAGCTTGACAGTAAATGAGGCTGCTGTAGAATGCGCGCCTCGGTTGAGACGAAAGACTTAACCAACCGCTCTTTAACAACTGAATCAAGCAATTCGTGTGGGTGCTTGTGAGGTAAGACTGATAGTCAACAGATTATCAGCATCACAAAGCAACACTCGTTAATTCGAGAGTTACCTTACATTAATTTGTAAGTTTTGCGATTGCTGAGCCAAGTTTATAAGGTTTTCTCAAAACCTAATTGCAGTATTAAACTGAAGAGTTTGATCATGGCTCAGATTGAACGCTGGCGGCAGGCCTAACACATGCAAGTCGAGCGGTAACAGGAGGTAGCTTGCTACTTTGCTGACGAGCGGCGGACGGGTGAGTAATGCCTAGGAATCTGCCTAGTAGTGGGGGATAACGTTCGGAAACGGACGCTAATACCGCATACGTCCTACGGGAGAAAGTGGGGGATCTTCGGACCTCACGCTATTAGATGAGCCTAGGTCGGATTAGCTAGTTGGTGAGGTAATGGCTCACCAAGGCGACGATCCGTAACTGGTCTGAGAGGATGATCAGTCACACTGGAACTGAGACACGGTCCAGACTCCTACGGGAGGCAGCAGTGGGGAATATTGGACAATGGGCGAAAGCCTGATCCAGCCATGCCGCGTGTGTGAAGAAGGTCTTCGGATTGTAAAGCACTTTAAGTTGGGAGGAAGGGCAGTAAATTAATACTTTGCTGTTTTGACGTTACCGACAGAATAAGCACCGGCTAACTCTGTGCCAGCAGCCGCGGTAATACAGAGGGTGCAAGCGTTAATCGGAATTACTGGGCGTAAAGCGCGCGTAGGCGGTTTGTTAAGTTGAATGTGAAAGCCCCGGGCTCAACCTGGGAACTGCATCCAAAACTGGCAAGCTAGAGTACAGTAGAGGGTGGTGGAATTTCCTGTGTAGCGGTGAAATGCGTAGATATAGGAAGGAACACCAGTGGCGAAGGCGACCACCTGGACTGATACTGACGCTGAGGTGCGAAAGCGTGGGGAGCAAACAGGATTAGATACCCTGGTAGTCCACGCCGTAAACGATGTCAACTAGCCGTTGGATTCCTTGAGAATTTAGTGGCGCAGCTAACGCATTAAGTTGACCGCCTGGGGAGTACGGCCGCAAGGTTAAAACTCAAATGAATTGACGGGGGCCCGCACAAGCGGTGGAGCATGTGGTTTAATTCGAAGCAACGCGAAGAACCTTACCTGGCCTTGACATGCTGAGAACTTTCTAGAGATAGATTGGTGCCTTCGGGAACTCAGACACAGGTGCTGCATGGCTGTCGTCAGCTCGTGTCGTGAGATGTTGGGTTAAGTCCCGTAACGAGCGCAACCCTTGTCCTTAGTTACCAGCACGTAATGGTGGGAACTCTAAGGAGACTGCCGGTGACAAACCGGAGGAAGGTGGGGATGACGTCAAGTCATCATGGCCCTTACGGCCAGGGCTACACACGTGCTACAATGGTCGGTACAAAGGGTTGCCAAGCCGCGAGGTGGAGCTAATCCCATAAAACCGATCGTAGTCCGGATCGCAGTCTGCAACTCGACTGCGTGAAGTCGGAATCGCTAGTAATCGTGAATCAGAATGTCACGGTGAATACGTTCCCGGGCCTTGTACACACCGCCCGTCACACCATGGGAGTGGGTTGCACCAGAAGTAGCTAGTCTAACCTTCGGGGGGACGGTTACCACGGTGTGATTCATGACTGGGGTGAAGTCGTAACAAGGTAGCCGTAGGGGAACCTGCGGCTGGATCACCTCCTTAATCGACGACATCAGCTTCCTTATAAGCTCCCACACGAATTGCTTGATTCATTGCGAAAGACGATTGGGTCTGTAGCTCAGTTGGTTAGAGCGCACCCCTGATAAGGGTGAGGTCGGCAGTTCGAATCTGCCCAGACCCACCAATTGTTGAGGGGTTAGGCCTTGGATGTAAATGGGGCCATAGCTCAGCTGGGAGAGCGCCTGCCTTGCACGCAGGAGGTCAGCGGTTCGATCCCGCTTGGCTCCACCACTTTACAGATTGCTTGATTCGTTTTTGTTAGTGTTCAGAAATGAGCATTCCTACTGAAGGGTAGTTGAATGTTGATTTCTGGTCTTTGACTAGAAAGAAAATCGTTCTTTAAAAATTTGGGTATGTGATAGAAGTGACTAATTGATTACTTTCACTGGTAATTAATTTGGTCAAGGTAAAATTTGTAGTTCTCAATTGCAAATTTTCGGCGAATGTCTACTTCACGTTATAGACAATAACCAGATTGCTTGGGGTTATATGGTCAAGTGAAGAAGCGCATACGGTGGATGCCTTGGCAGTCAGAGGCGATGAAAGACGTGATAGCCTGCGAAAAGCTTCGGGGAGGTGGCAAATAACCTTTGATCCGGAGATGTCTGAATGGGGGAACCCAGCCATCATAAGATGGTTATCTTGCACTGAATACATAGGTGTAAGAGGCGAACCAGGGGAACTGAAACATCTAAGTACCCTGAGGAATAGAAATCAACCGAGATTCCCTTAGTAGTGGCGAGCGAACGGGGACTAGCCCTTAAGTTGATTAGAGATTAGCGGAACGCTCTGGAAAGTGCGGCCATAGTGGGTGATAGCCCTGTACGCGAAAATCTCTTTTCAATGAAATCGAGTAGGACGGAGCACGAGAAACTTTGTCTGAATATGGGGGGACCATCCTCCAAGGCTAAATACTACTGACTGACCGATAGTGAACTAGTACCGTGAGGGAAAGGCGAAAAGAACCCCGGAGAGGGGAGTGAAATAGATCCTGAAACCGTATGCGTACAAGCAGTGGGAGCAGACTTTGTTCTGTGACTGCGTACCTTTTGTATAATGGGTCAGCGACTTATTTTCAGTGGCAAGCTTAACCGAATAGGGGAGGCGTAGCGAAAGCGAGTCTTAATAGGGCGTTTAGTCGCTGGGAATAGACCCGAAACCGGGCGATCTATCCATGGGCAGGTTGAAGGTTGGGTAACACTAACTGGAGGACCGAACCGACTACCGTTGAAAAGTTAGCGGATGACCTGTGGATCGGAGTGAAAGGCTAATCAAGCTCGGAGATAGCTGGTTCTCCTCGAAAGCTATTTAGGTAGCGCCTCGTGTATCACTGCTGGGGGTAGAGCACTGTTTCGGCTAGGGGGTCATCCCGACTTACCAAACCGATGCAAACTCCGAATACCAGCAAGTGTCAGCACGGGAGACACACGGCGGGTGCTAACGTCCGTCGTGAAAAGGGAAACAACCCAGACCGTCAGCTAAGGTCCCAAAGTTATGGTTAAGTGGGAAACGATGTGGGAAGGCTTAGACAGCTAGGAGGTTGGCTTAGAAGCAGCCACCCTTTAAAGAAAGCGTAATAGCTCACTAGTCGAGTCGGCCTGCGCGGAAGATGTAACGGGGCTCAAACCATACACCGAAGCTACGGGTTCATCCTTTGGATGAGCGGTAGAGGAGCGTTCTGTAAGCCTGTGAAGGTGAGTTGAGAAGCTTGCTGGAGGTATCAGAAGTGCGAATGCTGACATGAGTAACGACAATGCGAGTGAAAAACTCGCACGCCGAAAGACCAAGGTTTCCTGCGCAACGTTAATCGACGCAGGGTGAGTCGGCCCCTAAGGTGAGGCAGAAATGCGTAATCGATGGGAAACGGGTTAATATTCCCGTACTTCTAATTACTGCGATGGAGGGACGGAGAAGGCTAGGCCAGCACGGCGTTGGTTGTCCGTGTTTAAGGTGGTAGGCTGGAATCTTAGGTAAATCCGGGATTCTAAGGCCGAGAACTGATGACGAGTTGTCTTTTAGACGATGAAGTGGTTGATGCCATGCTTCCAGGAAAAGCTTCTAAGCTTCAGGTAATTAGAAACCGTACCCCAAACCGACACAGGTGGTTAGGTAGAGAATACCAAGGCGCTTGAGAGAACTCGGGTGAAGGAACTAGGCAAAATGGCACCGTAACTTCGGGAGAAGGTGCGCCGGTGAGTGTGAAGGGTTTACCCCGTAAGCACATGCCGGTCGAAGATACCAGGCCGCTGCGACTGTTTATTAAAAACACAGCACTCTGCAAACACGAAAGTGGACGTATAGGGTGTGACGCCTGCCCGGTGCCGGAAGGTTAATTGATGGGGTTAGCTAACGCGAAGCTCTTGATCGAAGCCCCGGTAAACGGCGGCCGTAACTATAACGGTCCTAAGGTAGCGAAATTCCTTGTCGGGTAAGTTCCGACCTGCACGAATGGCGTAACGATGGCGGCGCTGTCTCCACCCGAGACTCAGTGAAATTGAAATCGCTGTGAAGATGCAGTGTATCCGCGGCTAGACGGAAAGACCCCGTGAACCTTTACTATAGCTTTGCACTGGACTTTGAGTTTACTTGTGTAGGATAGGTGGGAGGCTTTGAAGCGTGGACGCCAGTTCGCGTGGAGCCAACCTTGAAATACCACCCTGGTAACCTTGAGGTTCTAACTCTGGTCCGTTATCCGGATCGAGGACAGTGTATGGTGGGTAGTTTGACTGGGGCGGTCTCCTCCTAAAGAGTAACGGAGGAGTACGAAGGTGCGCTCAGACCGGTCGGAAATCGGTCGTAGAGTATAAAGGCAAAAGCGCGCTTGACTGCGAGACAGACACGTCGAGCAGGTACGAAAGTAGGTCTTAGTGATCCGGTGGTTCTGTATGGAAGGGCCATCGCTCAACGGATAAAAGGTACTCCGGGGATAACAGGCTGATACCGCCCAAGAGTTCATATCGACGGCGGTGTTTGGCACCTCGATGTCGGCTCATCACATCCTGGGGCTGAAGCCGGTCCCAAGGGTATGGCTGTTCGCCATTTAAAGTGGTACGCGAGCTGGGTTTAGAACGTCGTGAGACAGTTCGGTCCCTATCTGCCGTGGACGTTTGAGATTTGAGAGGGGCTGCTCCTAGTACGAGAGGACCGGAGTGGACGAACCTCTGGTGTTCCGGTTGTCACGCCAGTGGCATTGCCGGGTAGCTATGTTCGGAAAAGATAACCGCTGAAAGCATCTAAGCGGGAAACTTGCCTTAAGATGAGATCTCACTGGAACCTTGAGTTCCCTAAAGGGCCGTCGAAGACTACGACGTTGATAGGTGGGGTGTGTAAGCGCTGTGAGGCGTTGAGCTAACCCATACTAATTGCCCGTGAGGCTTGACCATATAACACCCAAACAATTTGCTGTTTGTGTGTCATAACAGAAGTTGATGAAACCGAAAGTTTGCACGACTACAAACATCACATACCCGATTCGAAGCAGCGTCCTAGACGAGGCTTCAAACAAATTGCTTGACGACCATAGAGCATTGGAACCACCTGATCCCATCCCGAACTCAGTAGTGAAACGATGCATCGCCGATGGTAGTGTGGGGTTTCCCCATGTGAGAGTAGGTCATCGTCAAGCGCCTATACCGAAACCCCAGATCATGTAAATGATCTGGGGTTTCTCTTTGCGCAAAAGAAAAGTGCAGGGCGTGCAAGCTAAGCGCAGAGCGGGTTGGTAGACATCTGCCGGGCCTGTCATATAGTTATTTTGACCGTTGCTACATCTGTTACAAAAATATGCGTTGGTAATGGCCAATTGTTTACCACCCGAGTCAAGACTCCTCGTTTACACTAGGCACACTTTGTAAAGGGGCATATATGCCGGAGCCGATTGAAGCCACATCCCTCACAGGGCATTCCATTGACCAACTGATTGCGTGCCATGAGTGTGATCTACTCATGCAAAGTCAACCAGTCGAGGATGGTGAGCGAATCGAGTGCCCACGCTGTGGCTATGAGCTATATAGCCATCGTCATCAAGTTATACGTCGTAGCATGGCCTTGGTTATAGCCGCTTTGCTGCTGTATATCCCCGCGAATTTTCTGCCCATTATTGAGCTCAACCTGCTTGGTCAGCAGACTCAGGACACGGTCTGGTCTGGCGTACTTGGCTTGTATCACAGCGGGATGCAGCCTGTAGCGCTTGTTGTGTTCTTGAGCAGTATGGTGATTCCACTATTCAAGCTGCTGATTCAGTTCTTTGTTTTGCTCAGCATCCGTTTCGATTTTGGGCGCAGCTACGGTCTGTTGTTTTATCGCATGTATCACCATATGCGTGAATGGGGAATGCTTGAGGTTTACCTCATGGGGATTCTGGTCGCGGTGGTTAAACTGGTTGATGTCGCAGACCTTACCTTTGGCATTGGCTTGTTATGTTTTGTCGCGCTTTTGCTGTTGCAGGTGTGGCTTGAAGTGACCATGTCGCCACATCAGATCTGGCAAGGGCTATCAGGTGGGGAGCACGCCAGTGAGGGCCATTGATGCCGGATTGCTGGTATGTGATGAGTGTCACAAATTGGCTCCAATTGATACGAGCGTAGACAAGCAGTTCTGTCAGCGCTGCGGCGGTCGAGTCCACGCTCGCCGACCGAATAGTCTACTGCAGACCTGGGCGCTGCTAATCACCTCGGCAATCTTATATATTCCAGCAAATATGCTGCCTATTATGCGGGTCAGCTCTTTGGGTAAAGGGCAGTCAGACACCATAATGTCAGGTGTTATTGAGCTGGTTAATTACGGCATGCTGCCAATAGCAGCAGTGGTGTTCATCGCCAGTATTTTGGTGCCTACGTTTAAGTTGGTGGGCATTGGTTTATTGCTTTACTCGGTACAACGGCGTCAGCCGATGTCCCCACGCCAACGAATGTTTATGTACAGATTTATTGAGTGGATTGGCCGTTGGTCAATGCTCGATATTTTTGTAATTGCTATTTTGGTTACGGTGGTCAAATTTGGCACCTTAGCCACCATCGAGCCAGGCTGGGGGGCGGTTGCATTTGCCAGCGTGGTTATCTTGACCATGCTCGCAGCATTGACCTTCGATCCCCGCTTGATTTGGGACAACACTGATACGGATGACAACGATGAATGATTTGCCTCTGGCTAAAAAACGGCCGGCCTCTAACTGGTCGGCTATCTGGGTATTGCCCATCATCGCGTTGTTGATTGGTGGCTGGCTGGCATGGAAGGCTTACGACCAGGCTGGAATCATGATTGAGGTCAGATTCCCAAGTGGTGGCGGCATTGAAGCCGGCAAGACAGAAGTTATCTATAAAGGTATTGCTGTAGGCAAGGTTAAAACTGTGAGCCTCGATACCGAAGGCAAAGCGGATGATGTTGTTGCCACTATCGAAATGAGTAAAGAGGCCGAAGGGCACTTGCTCGCAGAGACACGCTTCTGGTTGGTTAAGCCCAGCGTATCTCTGGCTGGAGTTACTGGCCTGGAAACCCTGGTGTCGGGTAATTACATTGCCGTGAGTCCGGGCAAGGGTGAACCCACGCTGAAGTTCAAAGCACTGGATGAACCCCCGCCGTTATCCAGTGATACCCCCGGGTTGCACCTTACTTTGAAGGCTGACCGTTTAGGCTCGATAGATAAAGACAGCCCGATTTTTTACCGCCAACTAAAAGTGGGCCGGGTAAAGGACTATGTGCTGGATGATGATCAGCAAACTATCCGTATCAACATCTTCATCCAGCCTGAATATGCCAACCTGGTGCGCAAACATACGCGGTTCTGGAATGCTAGCGGCATCACTATTGATGCAGGGCTTTCCGGTTTCAAGCTGCGTACAGAGTCTCTTGCCAGTATCGTCGCTGGCGGTATTGCCTTTGGTACGGCTGAAGACCGTAAAGACAGCCCTCCGACTGATCCGTCGCTGCCGTTTCGCTTGTATGACAGCTTTGACGCTGCTCAAGCAGGGATCAAGGTCGTGGTTAAGCTCCCTGATTTCGATGGGCTCGAAGAGAAGCGCACTCCGGTTATGTACAAGGGGATTCAGGTCGGCACCTTAAAGAAACTCAAGGTGAATGATAATCTGCAAGGTGCTATAGCTGAGTTAGCCCTTGACCCATTGACTGAGCGCTACCTGGTTGATGGCACTGAGTTTTGGGTGGTTAAGCCATCGATCTCCCTGGCAGGTATTACCGGTATTGAGGCGCTGGTTAAAGGCAACTACATTGCGGTTCGACCGGGCAAAAAAGGCGGATCACCTACTCGTGAGTTCGAGGCGCTCAGCAAGGCCCCACCACTTGATTTGGGCGCGCCAGGTTTACATATGGTTCTGCGCAGTAAGAATCTTGGTTCAATTGAGATCGGCAGCCCTATTCTGTATCACCAGCTTAAAGTTGGTTCGGTGCAGAGTTATCAACTGGCGCGTAACAATAAAGAGGTGTTACTGGGGGTTCACATCCTGCCTGAGTACACCCATCTCGTTAACCGTACCAGCTACTTCTGGAATGCTAGCGGCGTGACGCTCAAAGGCGGCTTGTCGGGGATTGAGGTTAAGAGTGAGTCTCTGCAAACCCTGATTGCCGGTGGTATTGCCTTTGAAACTGCAGACCTCAATGGCGCCCGTTCGAGCAAGCGTATCCAAATGTTCAGTCTATACAAGGACCGTGAGGATGCGCTAAAAGCGGGTACGACCATAACCATTCGGGTTGATCGGGCTGATGGTCTCAAGCCCGGCGCTGCGATTCGCTATAAAGGTATGGATGTCGGTACCATCGAAAGTCTTGAGCTGACCAAAGACCTGCAAGCAGTGCAACTCAATGCGCGTATTACTCAAGGCGATGCAAGGATTGCGCGGGCAGGTAGCAAGTTCTGGGTGGTTAAACCGGAACTGGGTCTAACTCAAGTGGGCAACCTCGATACTCTAGTTCGCGGCCAGTATGTTGAGGTTTTGCCTGGCAATACTCAGGAGACCAAACGAACTCAATTTATTGCCCTGAGCGAACCGCCAAACTTAGCCGAAAGCGAAGCGGGCTTGCGTCTGGTGTTGAGCGCGTCACGTCGTGGCTCCTTGAAGACAGGTGTACCGGTTACCTATCGCGAAGTCGTGGTGGGCAAAGTCGTCAGTTATGAGTTGGGGGCCACGGCTGATCGTGTGCTGATCCATATTCTGATAGAGCCTCGTTATAAAGCCCTGGTTCACACCGGAAGTCGGTTCTGGAATACGTCAGGTATAGGCGTAGATGCAGGTTTGTTTAAAGGTGTGAAGCTGCGAACTGAGTCGCTTGAGACGATATTGGCGGGCGGTGTGTCGTTTGCGACACCGGATAATGCTGATATGGGTAACCAGGCGATTAACGGTCAGACCTTCGCGCTGTTTGATGAGCCGAAAACTGATTGGCTGCACTGGGCACCGAAAATCCCGCTACCTAAACAGTAGTCGCTACATACAACAAGGGCCGCATATGCGGCCCTTGTTGTTTATCCACGCTCAGTATCCCGATGTAGATTATAGCCGTTTAGGGCTTAACTCACTGCTTCTTCAGTCTCGGCCGGTTCTGCAGCTTTCACCGTACTTTCGCGCGGTTTGATGTACTTCCAGTCGGCTTCGTCAATATAAATACCGTTCGGGCCACTGCCGCCTTCGAGGTCGATTGCGACGTGAGCTGAAACCTGTGGCTTAACGGATGCAAGGATTGGTACAAAACCAAGCTGAAGGCTGGTTTCGATCAATGCTTGCTGGTTGCGCTCGTCAATGTCGGCCGCTTCATCCAGGTAGTAAGGTAGGCGTACGCGACCGGCTTGATCGCGATCCATCAAGTGCAGCAACAGGTACATGTTGGTCAGCGCTTTGATGGTCATAGTTGTGCCGTTGGATGCAGCGCCGTCAATGTCGGTATGAATCACCGGCTGGCCATGAACCTTAGTGATCTCAAACGACAGCTCAAACAGCTCTTTCAAACCCAACTGGTTGTGATTGGCAGCAACTAGGCGGGCCAAGTACTCTTTAGCTTCTTCGTTTTTGATGTCTTGATCGGCTGATTGCGACAAATCAAATACCGACAGTGTTTCACCTTCTTCGTATTGGCCAGCACTGTGGATAATCTGGTCAATGTGCTTAAGGGCTTCCTTGTTAGGCGCCAGAACAATACGGAAGCTTTCGAGGTTTGAGACCTGACGCTTGTTGATCTCGCGGTTAAACAACGCAAGCTGATGTTCCAGGTTGTCGTAGTCGCTACGGATGTTGCGCAAGGTACGTGCAATGTCCGTAACCGCTGCACGACGCGCCTTGGCCAGCGTGAGCGCTTCATCTTGACGGTGGGCATAAGCGTTGATCAGCAAGTGCAAACGACGCTCGACATCGTCCTCGCTGTCGAACTTAGCCACACCTTTCAAGCGCACTTGTGCATAAAGCGCATCAACTTGGCCATCAATACGCTGCAAGCCCTGCCATGCATCTTGATAGTCATTGAGCAGCGGCAGCAGGTTATCCAGCGAGTCATCAACCGGATCAGTGAACGGTGTACCAAAAGGCAAATCAGACGGCAGCAATTGGCGACGGCGTAGTGCATCTTCCAGGGTGCGCTCTTTGGCCTCAAGATCAGCCAACTGACGACCCACCAACTGCAGCTTGGCCGAGAGTTGTTGTACGCGTTCAGTGAAGGCATCACTTGAACGTTTCAATTCGTCTTGGGCGGCCTCATGGACGGCGAGCTGTTCTAGTTTGCTTGGTTTTTCTGCAACCAGTGTTTCGCTACGTCGGAAATCTTCGAGTGCTTTCTGCGCGTCGAGTACATCTTTGTACAACTGCTCAGCCTGCGACTTGCTTGCAGCACGGTCAGCGGCGACAGCTTGCTGAGTTTTAAGCTGCTTATATTCACGATCGAGGCGATCTTTCTGGTCACGCAAAGCCGCTCTGTCAGCCAGTGCTTGCAGAGCTGGAGGCTCGATGTTCGTAAGGTTAATAGACAGTCCAGGCACTTCAAACTGTTCGCCTTTGAAGCCATCTAGAATTGCCTCAAGTGATTTAACCCAAGCATCACCGTCTTCAACGTGAATGCCTTTCTCGCCCAGTGGCAGGCTGAATAGCTGGCCATTGAACAGGCGCATCAGGCGATCGACATCCTGTTGCGAAAACTCTTCGCGCAAACGCGAGTAGCTGTTGTTGTCGGCGTGCTCAAGCTGTTGCTTGACTGATTTCAGACGTTTATCAAGGTCACGCAAACGCTCATCAATATCTTCACTGGAGAACTGTCGAGATTGCGCCAGTGCTCCGGCGAGTTCGTCGTGTGCATCCTTGGCAGCGAGCAGTTGTTGCTCAAGAACCTGAACGTTATCGACCAGTGCAAAGCGGTGAGTGAGTGCGTCCAGCTCGCCAAGCCAGCGTTGGATTTCGCTGATTTCACGTTCAAGGCGCATCAGTTCCTGAGTGCCGCCGCGTTGCTCATTCTGTAAGCCATCTTGCTCATTACGATAGTGCTCGGCTTGAATGACCAGTTCCTCGCGCCGCGCCGCAGCGTAGTCCTGCCAAGTACCGAGCAGGCTGTCGAGTAGCGGCGACAGGCGATGCAGTTTGCCGCGCAGTAATTCACGTTGCGCGACACCGGCAGACAGCGCTTCAATCAATGACCCGGCAGTTACCAATGCTTGGTAATCCTGCTCCATGCGGCGTACATCACGGAAGGCTTCTTCAGTGGCGGCAATATAGTCAACACTGCCTGAGCGCAGGCTGTGTTCGAAAGCATCAAGGAACAGCTGCTTAAGTTTGGCCGCGGTGATCTCGCGCATGTGCAGTAGATTGATGAACAGCGCGCGGAAGGTTTTCAGGCTCTGCTCACTCGTCGAGCGTAGCGGAATAATTGTCAGATCCAATGGGATCGAGGTGTGTCCGCCAACCAGTAAGCGACGTAGCTCATCAGGCTTGAGTTCATAAGCCTTGATGCCTTCGCGTTCGAGGACGTTAAACAGTTCACGCTGACGTAAGCAGGTACCGTTTTTCTGGTAATGCTCAAGATCCAGCTCGCCTGCATAGGCAAAGAATTGATGACCAAAACCGCCGCCCGGCCCGCGCCCGGCAACGCCAATGACATGGGTACCATGCGGAAGTGAAACTTCAACCAGGATATAGCTTGTGTCAGTGGCAAAGTAGAATTTGCGCGACTGCTCAAGGCTGTACTTACCGAAGCTCATGTCCGACATGCGCGCGAGGATCGGGAATTGCAGCGCGTTAATCGACGCGCTCTTGCCCAGGTTGTTGGCGCCATAAACTGACAGCGGGTTTTCCAGAGGGAAAATACCAAGGCTGTAACCAGCGGTGTTTAACAAGGCAAAGCGGCGAATGCCGTAGCGTTCCTGGCTCATGCATCAACCTCCTGGTTTGCGCGTTCTGCGGCAATGGCTGCAGACATTGCCTGCTCTTCGGATAATTCGTCATCACTTGCTGCTGATTCGTCGAGGCGAATGATGTCTTCCTCTTGATCATCTATCAGTACCGGCGTTGGCAGCGGTAGATTGCTGTGCAAGCTGGCAGCCAGATCGCGGTCTTGTTGGACCGACAGGCAGACGTCCAGAAAACGGTGCATTGGTGCCAGGAAGCGATAGATACCGTTGTCTTCGCTGGCAAAACCCAACTGACAAAGACGGCGCATAACTTTTTCCTCAAGCTCATCTTGAGTGGTCACTTCCGCCTGCACGAACAAGTCGCGGTATTTCTCCAGCACGGCCGGCAACTCATCACGGCCCAGGCTGCCACCGTCGAGTACTGCTATCGGGTCTCGGCCTTGGTCGGCCAAGTGTTCAACCAGAATAAAGGTGAACAAGGCGAGGCGCTGGGCGGTCTTGTTGACCTGAGCACCAATTTGCTCCGGTACGAAATAGTAGAAACCGCGTGGATCACAGGTCAGTTCAAAGCCTAGAGCCTTGAACAGCGCCCGGTATTGATCTTGCTGGTTGGACAGCTGCGTATAGAGCTCCGGGTCGCGACGGCTAACGTGGTAACCCTTGAACAACTCACGGAATACAGGGGCTAAGTGGCTCAGTTCGGAAAGATCGATATTCATACGCTGCTCTTCTCGGCTTTGCTGGACGCCGCATTGCTTTTAATCAGGGCGAATGAGCTCAGGCTGACCTGATGCTCGGCGGTGAGGTATTCGCGGCGCTCGAGGCGGTCGCGCTGAAAACGCGAGTCACGTGATAAGCGTGAGAACCAGTACAACAACTCATCGGTTGCACCGTTAGGTTCCTGCTCAAGCAGCCACGTCATTAGGTCTGGCAAGGGTAAGGCTTGTTCGCAGCGCTCAAGCATTTCCCGGGCGGTACGCGGTGCACGAGGGGCTTGTCCCTTGCGGCTGCTACTGGCTTTCGGGAACTGCGCAGGTTTTGGCTCAAAGCGGGCGAGGGCATAAACGTATGCCTCAACCTGCGAAGCACTTCCCAGGAAAGTACTTTGCGGCCGGCTGAACATTGGCATTGACGCCTGCGGCACTGCATCAAGCCCTTTGCGGCGAATAGCCGAAAGCGCCAATGCGGCCCCACGTGTGACGGCGTTATGCCTACGCGCTTCTTCACGCAGAGGCAGTAATAGCTCACGTGCGCGGCGCAGGGTCAGTTGCGCAGTCGTTTGCATTTCGAGAATACGTGCATGGGTTCGTAGCAGCAGGTCGTCGTCAACCAATTGGCCAAGGCGCTGCTGCTCACTCAATAGGCGCAGCAAAACATGCTCAACACGATTGACGCCTTGCTCAAAAGCGCCGTCGGCAGCTACGAGTTGGATCATCGGCTCAACGTATTCGTCCCACGTTGCCAGTACTTCAGCGTAACGTTGGCGTAGCGGGATTTGCCGGTCGCTGGTCTTGGCTCGATCCGCAACGGCGACTAGCGCCTGCTCGTCATTCAATAGCTTTTTCAGTACGTCACGTACGCGCATGTCGAGCAAGCGCAACTGGCGCGCGAGGTCATGCGCATCGCGGACTTCGAACGCATCCTTTATATAGCCTGCCAGGCGCTCGAGGTGACGCAGGTACGCTTCGATTTCCAGACACAGCCCCAGGCGGTGTTCGCGGCGCAGGTAGGCAAGAAAGTCATGAATTTGCGCGTTGAGCTCAAAACGATTCGGACTTTTGGCAACCGGCACCAATATATCGAGACGAATCCACTGGTCGAGCAACGCGGTGATATCGACTGGAGTGCTGTCCGGTAGTTGCGCTGAAAGCTGACTGCGCAACTCAATCAGGCTTAAGGTCCCGGAGTCGAAGTGCTCGCAAAGTGGCTCAAGTAACGTCCAGTGTTCGGCTAGGGCACGCAATACGCGCTTGGGATCAATCATTGAGAGGCCAATCACCCAATTGAGAAAAACGGCAATTGTACTGCATCGCCGGCAAAACGCTTCAGTTACAACCGATCAGAGGTTACTTCGCGGGTATGCAGCATTTCGCAGGTGAGTTGTGGCGCCATTAATGTGACAGATTACGGCAGTATGCGACTGCCTAAAGAGCTTGAAAGGCCCAGGCGCGTGAGCTACTTCGCATTTAAACGTCGGATTCTTATGGCATTGATTTTGCGATGCAGATGAAACAGTACACGTTTGTTTGTGGTGCCTGATATGTCTGCCAATACCGCTGTATTAATTGATGATTGCTGGGCCGGACTAGAAGAGCAGAGCGATCTCGATTGGGATCTGCATGCGATCTCTAATCGACGTGAAGCGATTGCGTTCTTGCAACGCTTTGAGAATCGTTTGTGCGTTTACTCTCCATACATTGAAAAGCTATACAGCAACTACAGCTTCGTCGTCCCTCAGAGCGACCACGGAAGCATCACCATCCTGCCTGACGAGCAGGCTTGGCATGATACTTTTCAGGATATTCCTGCCCACGCTGTGGAGCCAACAGGGGTTTACATTATCCCGGGTGAAACCATGGGTCACTCTGGGCTGTATTTGAAAATACCAAATGAAAATCGTCTGGTGGCGTCCAAAGAATTGCCCTTTTATGACGGTTTGAGGTTGCTCATCCGACATTACAAAACCTTAGGCGAGGCATTCCTTCCGGTGCTGGTCAAAGGCGATTTGCGCGAGTACGAGGCACGTATGCCCTCGCTTCATCTGCACCGGGTCAAGCTAAATTGCCTTACGCATTGCTCGCAACTCAGCGTGAATACCCTGGCGCGGGCGATTACAGCTCATGTAATGGCGCTATTCGAGCAATATGGACAGCGTGCCACGGATGTGGCGATGCGTAACAGTTGCCATTAACTCAGGCTGGTTAATGACCTATCTGCTCTTTTAGGCCTCGACTATGGGTTGGGGGTGTTCTGCGTCAGTGGTTCTTATAGTGGTAATCAGAAAGAAGGTTACTAGCTTTCGTCAGATAAGAACCCTGGAGGCGGTATGTATTCGGTTTCCCGATTTAGAAAAAATGCATTGGCATTGCTCTGTGCTGGACTAACCAGTGCCGGTGTCAGTGCGCAAATGATCGAGATGGCGGATAAAGAGCTTTCAGGTGTGTCTGGCCAAGCGTTCATCAACCTGACAACCGATCAAAATGCAGGTGTTGACTACACCCGCTTGAACCTTGGCCTGAATGTTGAAACCCAGTTAAATATCAAAAAGCTCGAATTAGGCAAATATGATCGTGCGGGTGAGGACGCAGGTACTGCAGATATTCTGATCAACAATTTTGCTTTGGGCACGGTAAACGCAGACGACACGATCAACCCGTTTCAAATTACTGATCCCTATTTAGAGCTGGCATACGATGGCAATAAAGTCATTGGTGTCAGAGTCGGTTTTGGTGAAGCGAAAGGGTATCTTTCCGGTGATATAGAGCGTTTGACTGGCAATATTCCAATCAAAATCGAAGGCTCGGCCGCGCCGATATTTAAATCAGCTAATACGTTTGAAGATATTCTCCTGACCGTTGCAGGCGTTACCAGGCGTACAGCACTTCAAGCTGATGCTAGCCTGGTTACTCAAGATGGAGACCCCGACTCAATTCGCGCGACGTACTCAGGGCTTGAGAACGGTCAAAGGTTGAGTTGCAGTGATTGCAATTTGACTGGTTTCACCGATGCGCTGCTTAGTTTATTTGCCTCAAGAGGTTGTGAGGTTCTCTCACTGCCCACTTGCTTCCCGTTAAGCAACTTTAAATCCCTGCCTGTCGGCAATTTGAACTTGGCTGACAACCCAAATACCGCTGCGATAGAGGGGGCCGCTCGAGGATTCTTTTTGTCCTTGCAAACCCAAGATGTTGCCTGGCGTGACAGGGACAGCAATGCATTTCGTAATGTTCTTGCTGGCGCATTTCTAAATATTCCTAACTATCGCGATGAGAACGGCAACGTAGTGGCGCCGATTAAACTCAATTTTGAACAGGCCTTTAACGGTATCGCGCGACAGGATACCTGCTTGGGTTCTGCGACCGTGGGGTGCTGAAAATGAACCGTTTATTTTGCATGCTATGGGGGGCTTTGTTTGTGCTTCCGGTGCAAGCTGATCTGCAAGAAATGGACGATCAGCAACTTGCAGGCGTCAATGGCCAAGGCATTGCTTTTTCGTTGGAGGGCATCCTGCTTGATGCTTCTGAATCGAGCATATTCATTAACGATATTACCAATGCCTCGGGTGAAAATATCCCGATATCGGTCCATGAGTTCTACTTTGCCTCAACCGGAAGTAACAAAGGGAGCAACCTGCAACCGGTCAACCTTGGGCGTCTCAACAATCCGTTCAAGCTTCAATTTGGCAACGGGGAAGATCTGTTAACGCTAAGAGATGATGGTGTTTGGGTGCAAACGACACCCAATGAAGTCGCTATTTTAGAACTGAAGTTTCCCGAGCGTTTGACCGGTGTTATGGGGCAACCTTGCATTGCTGGATTTGCTGCAGCCGGTACTAACTGCTCAAGCCGTCTCAGTGAACGCCTCGATGCAGGTATTCGCTTTGATTTTCAAGTCGCAGCAGGGCGTACCGACATACTTAATATCGACATAGTCGAGTTGATTATGGATGGCAGCTATCTACGGCTTTGGGGCGATGAAACACGGGATCAGTTAGTCGGCGAAGCACGGATTAATCTCTTCGCAAAACGCATCGATTTAATGTCTTGTATCCCCGGCTCAGCGAACTGCGCCAGTGAGCAGGAACAAGCTGATCGCACTTTAAGCTTTAGTAATACCTACGCAAATGTTGCTTTAGGTTACGGCAAGAGCCAACCGTTATTGTTTGATGTGACGAGTGATGGTCAGTTTGTACTTGAACTACCCAATCCTGTTCGCCGTAACGCGGATGGTTCTGCTCGCTCAGTTGCTGAACGTAATGACATCGCCACTGATTTCTATACCAATGCCCCAAGAACCAATGTCGTTATCGGTAACTTAAGTTCTGGTAATAGAAATACTTTGTCCGGTGGATATAACTATGGTCAGAACACCATCAAAGGGTTGGGCATCAATTACCTAAAGGCGACTAGCCGTGATTTATAAAGTGCTTTGTGTGGCTGCTCTCATATTCTCGCCATCTTTATACGCAGAAATGCAGGCGCTTGATGATGCTACTTTGAGCGAATTAAGCGGGCAGGGTGGCGTGTACCTGTCGGGTGAACTAAGTATCAACAAAAATGGTGGTGTTCTGTGGGACACACCAACCACTAACAACCCTGGTGCCTGGGCTGCAAACCAACGTAGCTGTGCGGCTGCGAATGCATCCGTTGCAGCTGATTGCGGTTTGCGTGTAGCCGTACGAGCCGAAAAAACGGGTGGGTGGTATGTGCTGGATAATATAAAAGGCATTTTTAGCTTTGAAGGTTTGACCTTTCGTACTCGTACTATCAACAGTGGTTTTGATGGGGATGGCGCAATATTTAATCAAGATGTATTGGAGTTTGGTTTGCCGAACGAGATTACTTTTAAAGATGCCAACTACACATTCGGTGTTGCTAATCAAGGCAGTTGGAGAAATAACGCACTCAGTACAGCGCAAGGCGGCGACCCTAGTTACCAGCAAACTAATATCTTCTCTGTCACGATTGATGGTGTCACCCGTGTTCAAGGCAATATTCTAGTTTTTCCGAGTAACTGAGGACTTAAGTCATGTATCGTTATTCAATGGGTCTTATTGGCCTTTTCAGTTCGGTTCTGCAGGCCATGCAAGCGCTTGATGATAACGACCTGTCAGCAGTTACGGGGCAAGACGGTATTAGCATACAGACGAGCGGGCCGGGTTGGTCCGTAAGCAGTATTGATTATGCTCAAGACGGGCAGACACTGAGCCTTAAAAATGTCAGTAGTCGGCCGCAATCAGCCAACGCTGCTTCAAATACAACAATAGATGTCTTGGGCGGCCAACTTCAGGTTGAGCATAAAGGACGTGCTAATGAGTTGTCCGTGGGTAAGGTTGAAATCGCAGGCAACCCGAATAACTTTGGCAGTCTACGTATGTTTTCAACATTGGGCGCCAGCCTGAAGTTGAGGGGCGGAGGTGCAAGTGGTGTTAGTGGGTTCTCGATTGATGACAGCAAACTTTCACTGACCGATACTACATTTTACTACCGTGATAATGGACTTGACCTAGTCGTTAAAGGGGTTTCGTTCGATACCTTTCTGAATAATGCCTATATAGATATTGTGAGTGGCGGCAATGGCGAACAGGTAAAGCTTGATCTTGGCGACACACGCTTTGTTGCTTCGGTTGCGGGTATTGGCCTTGACCTTGCTCATTCTGATGCTGTCGCTGGTAATCCAGCTACGCCAAGTGCCCCTGATAGTCGTGACCCGCAGTCAGGGCGCAGCTTTGGCCAGCTAAATATGGATCTACGGCTTGGTGGTAGCATCAGTATCGCGGGTGGTGGCCAGAGCGGAGAGGGATTACGCCTGATACCTGACATCACTATTGCCAACAGCCTTTTTCAATACACAGACTCTGGGGTATTACGTGCTGAAAACTACTCAGGCGTGGTTGCTAGCCAATCAGGCTTGACCCTCGACTTTGAACAAGACGCCCAGGGCAGCTATGTAAAGTTAGCGTTTGAAGATCTCAACCTCGCCGCAGAGCTGCAAGGGTTGATTATTGGTGATCCTGCTAGTCAAAGAGTCGGTAGTGTCGGCTTTGACCTCAGTTTTCAAAATCAAGGCGGGTATGAAAACTATCTCAAGTTACGGCCGGGAGGAGATACCAACTCAGGCAGCGAAGGGATAACAGCAGATGTTAGTTGGAGTTTGGCTGATGGCGCTTTATCGCTGACCGATAACGGTAACAGTTTGTGGTTTAGCGGCTTGCGCAGCTACGGTACAGGCCAAGTGGCAGTTGATATAACCAAAAGCTGTGCGACTGGACTTGCTGCGGGTTGTTACTCCGGGCTCAATGACCTTGACCCTTCTAGCGGGAGTTATGACGGGTATTTCGATGGTATTCGATTTGGTCTTAACAATGTCGTTGGTCGTTATAGTCTCGATGGGATACGTGTTGGGAAGCCTGATGCACCACTCCAAGGCGGTAGCGAGCTACTGGTGTTACTCGCGATTTTTCCAGCTTACGATTTCACCCTTAATGGCCAGTTGACAATTAAGCCTGGCGGCTTTGTTGGTGATGGTTTTGGTTTTAATGCTGATTTCTATACCACCGAAGCGAATGCGGCGATCACAGTTGATGAAAATAGTCAGGGCTTATGGCTGAGTGGTGCCGAGTATGAGATGCATTATCGTGATGGCTCTGTGGATGTCAGCAATCAGGGAGTTGAGTTCAGAAAAGGCACTTATTGGTCAAAGCTTGATGTCTCCGATTTGCGCCTAGGCGATAAAGACACCGGAAGAAGCGTAGGCAGAATTGTGCTTAAGCGTTATGAGCGGGACTCACTACTAGCATTGAGCTCCGGTGGCGCAGGCGCATTGTGTGTCGGTGGTACAGGGGCGAGTGCTGGCGCTTGTTCTGCAAGTGGCGGGCGCTGGGATGATCGCGGCAATGAAGGGCTTAGCGCTAAATTGAAGAGTGTTTTTGTTCGGGACAACTCTGGCAGCCCAGAGAATGCTGTCTCAAACAATGATAAACGTAACCAGTTTATCCTCGAAAACGGCCGGGTAAATAACGTCAATGGCAGTGGTAGTCAGTGGGTTATTGATAATTTCTATACTTCAGATGGTGACCCTGCGAATCCCGATCAAAATACCTATGGCTTTAATGTCGACCTAGGTTTGGATGTTGCGCCTTCCAGTGTCTGTATAAAAAACAGTACCGGCTGTACACCAATTACCCCTGACCCACTTGGGTTTGCAGTGAACGCACGCGCACATTTCAAAGAGATCAATATCGAGCGGTTTCAAAATGTTCATCCCACAGGTGGCAGTGTTACCTCCTTCTATGGTGTGAAACTACAAAACGCGGATATCCGCGCAAACCTTACCGCTACACCGATCAATTGAGCGTGTGATTATCCTCATGGATCACAAGCGCCCTGGATTGCGCTGGCCGCTCGGTGCCAATCCGGGAAATCACTAACCCCCATTCCTATTAGAAATTGCTCTCGCTCTCACCTGCATAAATAAAGGCGATCAAGGGAATACGCTGGCTCCTCTGGCAAAGAGTGGGCGTATTGTTATTGGTCATGGCTGTGTTACTGGTATTCTTGGGGCACCTGTTAAGCCTTGCATAAGTGCTTTGGGCTCAATGCAGGTAGGCCAATAAGCACATCCACAGGTAGTTGACCTTTGATTCCAGAATTACGCCGCAGGGCTTATTTGAGTGCAATGCAGGTCGCCAATTGGCTGCCTCGTGTGGCATTACCCTTTGCTGCGCCTTCGCGGCCAGAGCTGTTAGAGCCACTTGAGGAGCCGATTGTAGAGGCTCAGCCGCAGGCAACTGCTGCCCCAGGGACACAACCAGCCGTTGATGTATCTGCAGTCGCACGGCCTCGAGTTGAAGTACCTCGGCCCAAGCCGCACGAGCGCAATGTCCGTCCAGCAGTGGGTGATGAGCAGCAGACGCCAACGTCTTCAGTTAAACCCAAAGTAGAACCGCCTCCGCGTTTTGCTTTACAGCTGCTGCGCGCAGGCCATTGTGCAATATTGGTTGAGCTACCCACCGGTGAGCCTTTGCAAGGGCGCGATCCAGCCTATTTGCTCCTCAAGGATATACTCCGCGCTGCTGGCTTGCCGGATAGCCCGCATATAGTTGGCCAACCCGTGCGCTGGCCATTATTGTCTAGTGGCAACATGGACCAAGGACCGGCTGCAGCCCTCGAATTCGTGCAGAGCTTTGTTGCGGCTCGCTTAGAAGAACAGGAGCCATGCACTTGCTTATGGCTAGTGGGTTTGCCGGCGATTCGCTTTGCCGGTGAAACTGATGCAAGTGACTACAACCGAGAGTTGCAAATTGAAGGCATTGGTAGTGCCTGGGCAGTACCTGGCCTGGAGCTGTTAATGGATGAGCCTGCACGCAAAGCTGCGCTGTGGCAGGCAATGCGTCGCGTAAGTCAACGTTGGATGAGTCTGCAGGAATGAGTGACGTACTATCGTTCCGCCCTATGACAGAGGCGGATATTGAGGCTGTACTAAAAATTGAGTACGCCGCTTACAGCCATCCATGGACACGCGGTACTTTCACTGACAGCCTCAAGTCTTACGACACTTGGGTGATGTTTGTAGGTTCGCAACAGGTGGGGCACGGTGTCATCAATGTGATCATCGATGAAGCACACCTGCTCAATATCACGGTTAAGCCTGAAAGTCAGGGCTGTGGATATGGTCTGCGCTTACTTGAGTTCCTGATGCAACGTGCAATGGAGCTAAAGGCGGGGGAGTGTTTTCTGGAGGTTCGCTCTAGTAATCAGGCGGCCTATCGGCTCTATGAGCGCTACGGCTTCAATGAAATAGGCCGCCGCCGAGATTATTACCCTGCGGTCGGCGGTCGCGAAGATGCTCTGGTTATGGCTTGTACGCTGATAGATTAAACACGTTACTGCTATTCAATCGTTCTGGGTGCTGTTCTCAGTATTGGTGGCGACGATGCACGCAACTGTGACCGTTACGCGAACCGGCTTGTCAAACCTTCATTGCGGCGCTTGAAGCGCACCTCAGTATTTTTGGAGTAAATGGAATGAGTGATTTACAACACCTCTTCGATAACAACGAACGGTGGGCGCAGGCAATCACTCAGCGCGATCCAGAGTTCTTTGCCAAACTGGCACGGCAACAGACGCCCGAATATTTGTGGATTGGATGCTCAGATGCGCGCGTACCGGCCAACGAGATTGTTGGCATGCTACCCGGCGACTTGTTTGTGCACCGTAACGTTGCCAACGTGGTGCTTCACACTGACATGAATTGCCTATCGGTGATCCAGTACGCGGTCGAGGTGCTGAAGGTTAAGCATATTCTGGTCACCGGCCATTACGGCTGCGGAGGTGTGCGCACCGCTATGCAAAACCGCCAGTACGGCCTCATCGATGGCTGGTTACGGACTATTCGTGATCTCTACTACGAGCACCGCAATGATCTCGAAAAGCTAGCCAACGAAGAAGACCGGGTCGATCGCCTGTGTGAACTCAATGTCATGCAGCAAGTCGCCAATGTCAGCCACACAACCATCGTGCAAAACGCTTGGCATCGTGGCGAGTCGCTGTCTGTGCACGGCTGTATCTACGGCATCAAAGACGGTCGCTGGAAGGACTTGAACGTGACCGTCGACGGTATTGATCAACTGCCAGCACAATACAGGTTACTCCCCGTCAGCCCTAAATAACCGATATGAAAAACTCTCGCACATGGGCCACGCTCGGCCTATTGCTCGCCATATTGTGCTGGTCAGGGAATGCGTTGGTTGCCCGAGCGGTTCACAATGACATCTCGCCATTTGCCTTAGCATTCTGGCGCTGGAGCCTTGCCTGTGCGCTGCTCTTGCCGTTTGTGATTGTGCCGCTACGCCGCCATATCGCCGATTTGAAACATGCCGGTTGGCGTTTATTGGTGCTCTCTGCTTGCGGCATCAGCGCCTATAACTCACTGCTCTACAGCGCAGCGCAAACGACCGTCGCGATCAACATCACGCTGGTGAGTACATGTTTGCCGCTGGTGACCTTTATCGGCGGGGGCCTACTGCTCGGCGAATGGCCTGCGCGACGTGCTTGGCTGGGCATGTTTATCGCGGCGATCGGCTTGTTGATTTTGATTACCCAGGGTAGCTGGGCGACGCTGACTTCAATGTCGTTCAACCCTGGTGACTTGATCATGCTGCTGGCTGTGACGGATTGGGCCTTGTACTCCTTGCTGCTCCGGCGTTGGTCCAAGTACTTGCAGCCCATACCTCCGCTGGCGCTGCTGGGCGTACTGATGGTGCTCGGTGTGCCGATGATTCTGCCGTTTTACCTGTTCGAGCTGGCCCAAGGGGCTCAAGTCAATATAAATGCTACAACCATTGGCGCGATTATCTATACGGCGCTGTTTGCATCCTTGGTCGCCTACCTCGCATGGAACCACGGCATTCGTGTGGTTGGCGCAGCAAAAGCTGCGCTGACCAGTTACTTAATGCCGGTGTTCACAGCGGTTTTGGCTTGGCTTCTGCTGGGCGAAAGCTTGCAGGCATATCACTGGGTTGGTGGTGCCTTGATCTTCAGTGGCCTGTTGCTGGCAACCCAAATGAGAGCCAACAATGCACCCAAGGTCCAGGCTAGGGTGATTGACTAGCTCGGGACCTGTAATTGCAAGCCGCTCGCAGCGAGTTTCAGCCACAGCATCGTGGCAACGAAACCAAGCAGGCTCAGCACTGTATAGCCGACCACAATCCCCAGCGCGATCTGCTTCCACAAACCCGCGTAGTTAGGGCTGGGCTTCGCGCGATAGTGTTCAATATCGCGCTCAGCGCGCAGATTTTCAAAGTTGTTGCTCACAGCATCGCTCCATACATTCGGGCGCAGGGTATTGCAGGCTTGCGGCCCGTAAACACTGCTAGATTGGTTGCTGATTATGCGGCTCTTCGAGTGCGCCGTATGCTGAAATTATTGCGCCTGTACGCGATTTTACGGCATGGTTGCGGCCGATATCGTTGTGCAAACTGAAGCGCACAGCAAAGAGTAATCAAGAGGTGTTCAAGCATGCACAGGGTTTCCCTCCAAGACGCCGCCGCGCCAGAAGGTATCTGTTATGGCTGCGGCAGTAGCAACCCGCATGGGTTGCATGTCAAAAGCTACTGGCATGAGGATGGCGTGCACATCATGGCTGAGTACTTGCCAGATGAAAAATACACCGGCTGGCCAGAACTGGTTTACGGCGGGTTAATTGCGATGCTGGTTGATTGCCATTCCAACTGGACCGCGATGGCCTACCACTTTCGCGCAGAGGGTAGAGAAGTCGGCAGTCTGCCGCGCATTGACTGCGTCACCGGCAACCTCGGTATAAAGTTTATCAAGCCAACCCCAATGGGCGTGCCACTCACCCTGCGCGCTAAAGTTGAAGGCGAAGTAGGACGCAAGAGCCGAATTATCTGCGAGGTGTACGCAGGCGATGTGCTTACGGCAATTGGTGATTCAATATTTGTACGCGTCGACACCGCACAACTAAGTGCCGCAGCGCATGGGCGATGAGACGAACACATGTAAAGGGCACTAGGGAATAGCGCTCGCGCGCGCAAACAAGGGCTTGAACCCGGACCCTTGCATTATGAGTCGCCTGTGGTCCTGCTGGCGGTCCCTTAGCTACTCATGAAATGAGGCTTTAAGTCCCTTGGCCCCCTCATACTCTCAGTCCTTCACATAAAAGGCTTGGTGGTCACCTTGCGACCGCGTTTGACGCGGATGCGTCTTGGTCTCTTTCCTGTGAGGTGCTGTAACCATAGGGCTATGCGCTTCGGGCTTGATGATGGCAATTTAGTGGTGCAGTATTCTTGAAAAAATCCACTTTGACACTATCTACAAGCTGTAAGGATGAACAGGTGTGCAAGGATGACAGTGCTTAAAATTGCTACTACTCTGCAACTATATTATAGTTGCACTGATCCAAGGCAGAGACGGCATTTATGAGTCAGATTGACAAGCTGATTGCCAAGCTGACCAAAAAACCTTCCCCAAAGGATTTTTCATGGAGCCAGCTTCAGAAGGTGATGAAGCATTTCGGTTACAGTGAGCTTGAAGGTCAGGGGTCAAGGAAAAAATTTTTCCATCCAGAAACCGGACATAAAGTGCTTCTTCATAAGAGGCATCCCGATAGCACTCTAATCGGCCCTCAAATTGAGGATGTTGTTGAATCGCTAATATCACAGGGTTATTTGAAAAATGACAACTAAGACGCTTGAGTACAAGGGATTTCAAGGGTCGGTAGATTTTGACGCACTCTCTGATGAGATGTATGGAAAAATCTTACACATTAACGACCTCGTAACTTATACATCTGACTCTATTAAAGGGTTGCGTGAGGAGTTTGAAGAGTCAGTTGACGACTATTTGGAAACTTGTGTTCAACTTGGACTTGATCCAGAGAAGCCATTGTCAGGATCTTTTAATGTGCGAGTTGGAATACAACTACATAAAGAACTCGCGAGATATGCAGCTAGAAATGGTTGTTCTATAAATGAAGTTGTAAAAGATGCAGTGAATTGCCATGTCAACGGTGTGCGTAATGAAGTTCACCACCATCATTATGCTTATAATGAATATGAATCTAGTGAAATCATTATGAGAAAAGCTGTTAGTCGTCCGCAGCTTACGGTGGTGAAATGAGCCTTATAAATGCGGCTTTAAAACAAGTCACTATATCAAATGTTTTCGGTCGTTCGTACGAAGATGGAATAGATGAAACATCGCCCGGTTTTAAGGCTAGGTTTGGACTTTCAATAAATTCGGAGGACTTTGGATCGGAGAATGGTTATAGCTTCCAAGTGACTCAAAATTTTGAAGCTGTATTTTCTGAGAAAGAAGAGCCTTTTTTTAGAATTGAAATTATTGGGCATTTTTGCGCATTGCGCCCGAACGGTATGAAAGAGTGGATTGATACTGAGGAGGCCGCCTATATATTAGGTGCAACGTTGTATCCTTATCTTAGGAACCTTTCCAAGCCTCTTTTAGAAGGGCTTGGTTCTGCGCAAGTAGATTTCCCGTGGAGCTCACCTCCGATTTCAAAAATCACTCAAAAAAAAGTAAAAAGAAAAACAACTAAAAAAAACTAAGTTAACCCGGCTTTTATGCCGGGTTTATTTTTCATACGACCACGTTTTTTCTCGTAATCCTTCTGTGCATTCCTTTACGTCATCATCAATGACGTTCCCGGGTTTTATGCTTTCTTTCACGGCACCTCCTAGCGGGCCACATTTTAAAGCTTGGAGGTGTCTACGAAACTAGAGGGGGAATTCACATTGCTCGGAGGGCTTATGTCTGCTAAATACCAAATATTCGTTAGTTCTACGTATGTTGATCTCAAGGATGAAAGAGATCTTGTAATTAGAGCGATTCTGGAAATGGGGCATATTCCTGTTGGTATGGAAATGTTTAGTGCTGCCGATGAGGAACAGTGGAATATTATAAAGCGTCAAATAGATCAGTCAGATTATTATGTTCTTATTGCCGCGCATCGTTACGGTTCTTGTGACTCATCAGGACTTAGCTATACTGAAAAGGAGTACAATTATGCACGTGAGATTGGTGTGCCAGCGTTAGGCTTTCTTCTTGAGGAATCGGTTAGCTGGCCGAGAGAAAAATCTGAAACGTGCCCTGTTGCAATAGATCGTTTGAATTTATTCAAGACAAAAATCAGAGATAGGCCTGTCAGTTTTTGGCGCTCAACTGATGATTTGTATGGGAAATGTTCTATTGCATTGGTTAAAGCTTTTAATGCATATCCTCGTGAAGGCTGGGTTAGAGCATCACAAGTTCAAGATACTGCTGCTTCAAAGGAGATTGTTCGACTAAGTGGTGAGAACGCGGAGTTGCGAGAAAGGATTTTGGGATATGAGAGGGCTGATAGCGAAGAGACTGCTATAACTGAAGCCTTGGACCTGCTTAGATCAAATTTTAAGAGTATCAACGTCTGGCGGAAAGGGGATAAAACTTGGAGTGAAGGTGCTGAGGTAACTCTATATCAGATTTTTGAAGTTCTTGCTCCAGAGCTTCAAGTTGAGTCTGATTTAGTGACTATTGCTAAGTTTATTGCAACTAATGCTATCGGTATTTCTAGCTCTGAAATTAGAAGTACTTGGCCGACTCCTCGTAATGTAATCAGGGCAATATTAGCCGACTTTGCAGCTTTGAATTGCATTGTACCCTCAACGCGCAAGAAACCTGTAGCTAATACTAATGAGTATTGGACGCTTGGTGAGTTCGGAGTAAAACTCTTGGCACATATGCGTCGTAGGCGACTTGCTAAAATAGAGAGTCTTTTGCCAATCGACTCTGACTCTGACTCTGATGCTGATGTCGATGCAAGTGTAGGGTAGTTGTAATTGAGTTGAGGGTTTACCATTCGTTGGTTCATAAGCCCTCCATGCACTCCTTCACGTCATCATCAATAACGTTCCCAGGCTTAATGTATTCCTTCATGGTGCGTCTAACTCCGCGATTGGTTTCGCGTTCTTTTCGATATTGGGCTTTAAGGTTTGCGCGTGCAGCTTCGCCCATCGGGCTGTTAGATCCAGCGAATAACTCACTGACTAGATGATTCAAGGTCTTGCTGTCGGCTTCGGCAGCTGGGCGTATAGCGTCGCTACAGGCTTTGATTCTTCTGCAAGGGCTGGGCCTGCTGTTAGGGCTAGTACAACAAATATCCTTTTCACACTTATTTTCCATTCCTTCGAGCGTACCAGCGTCTAGCAACTTTATTAGTGATCACTACCCCAAGTTTTGACCTGGAAAGTTTCTGTTTACCTCGTCGAAATTAGGGCTAGTTTCGCCATTCGCGGGATCTGTCCTTTGCCCTAGAGAGTACTAGGGGTGGCAGTCTGCTATCAAGCCCACTTCGTTTGTCATAACGAATCGTCTTGCAGCGTTCTTCCTTGATACCAGCAGCCTTGCTGGTTTGTATTTAGGGGAAAAGGTTCTAGCTTTGCAGTGCGCAGGTGGGCTTAGTCTCAAGCTATCTCAACGGTCAAGATTGGGAGCCGTCAGGTGATTAATCTGCAGTGCGTTCACCGTAAGCCTGACGCGTGCAGCTATCTTCGGGGAAAGGCGCATTTTCACCGCACTAAATACCGCTAGTCGCGCTCTGTGCCAATACCTAATAGAGGTTGAGGCCGAGGCTTTCAAGGTGGCCATGCCGGGTAACGGTCGTTTATTTATGTCCTGCAGGGCTGCATTTCGTAGTGCTTATGAGCTGTACGGCTTTCAGCCTCTAGGTCAACTAATCCACATTTTGCGCCACACCTTCGCCAGCCATTACATGATGGGGGATATTCTCCGTCTGCAGAGAATCCTTGGTCATTTATCAACATCATGACCATGCGCTATCCACATCTGTCGCCGGATCATTTGGAGTCTGCACTACGATTGTCGCGCCATTGAGCCAAAGCCGCTATTTAGTTCTAGCCGGTTGAGCGGGACTCAATTGTCATCGTCTGCTAAATCTGCACATACTCCAGCCCAAAGAAGACCAATCTTAGGGCGAAACATGGAAAGCAAACTACCAGTACCTACGGATAACATTTTTAAGTTCTATGCACTTTTTGGTTTGCTGCTGATTATTTTCTCTCTCTCAGCTGTCGTTTATGTGACTCAGTCAACCAACACCTTGCTTTTTTCATCACTTGTAGAGCTTGGTGAGTTGAAAGAACAAAAGGAACCACGGCAATCAGTACAGGTAAGGATCGCTGGGCTTGAGCGCTTGGTAGAGGTAGGGAAATCTAATCGGACGTTTTACAACATTACTCTTGGTTTACTGCTTGGAGTTGGAGGGATGATTTCATATTACGGCTTTTCTTGCTGGCACCGAATCATTCAGCCAGTAATAGACGAAACGCAGAAGGTTCAGCTTGAGATAGCAAAGCTACAATTAATGAAGCTCCAGGCTGAGCTGCAGCTATCTGAGGAAGAAAGGCAGGAAGAGTAGGCGCGCTGTAGTCGCTCGCGCGCACAAAAAAGGGCTTACCTTTCGGTAAGCCCTTTTTTGTTTGGTGGTTACGCAGGGACTTGAACCCCAGCCCCAGCATTATGAAAATTCGTCACCTGATCTCGTAACCTCTGGATGTGAGTGATTACGAGGGTTTGAAGGGGGAGGACGGGGGCAAAGTTTGACTACTACTAGGTGTTGTTGTCATTTGGGACACTCTTGTTTGTCGTGCACATTGTTGCATGCTAGAGTTCAATAATAGTTAAAGATTTTTGTTGTGGATCCATGGTCTATAACTCTGAAAATGTATCCAGTATTGTGTTTTTGAATTTTTATTATTTAGTAAAAGCATATGGTACATCTCTAGCATTTGTTTTAAGTGTGGCTGATGTGCTAGGCAACTTAATAGCTTAGGTTTTTATATAATATGTCTGAAAAGAACGTTAGTGATATTGAGCAGGCTTGTGTTGAATATACAAGAGTTCGCCCAGACTATGTGAGCTATACCAGCAAGGTCCAAACATTGTTTGAGGATTTGTTGCGGGTAAATGAAATTGATTACCATCTTATAGAGTCTAGGGTAAAGGATGTTTCCAGCTTTCGCGATAAAATTTCTCGTGCTTCAAAAGCATATTCCGATCCTCTTCGAGAGCTTACTGACCTCGGGGGTATACGCATCATCACCTATTACCAAGCTGATGTTGATGATATTGCAAAGTGTATAAGGCAACAGTTTGAAGTTGATCAGCATAACTCAATAGAGCACTCACCTGATGGTGCTGAATTCGGCTATCGCTCTGCTCACTATGTTGTACAGATATTAGCCGTGCGTGCAAAGCTACCCGAGTGGGGTGGTTTTGCGGATTTTAAATTGGAAATACAAGTTCGTACTGTTCTTCAGCATGCGTGGGCAGCTATTTCACATAAGCTTCAATATAAGCATGAGGATGATGTTCCTCAAAAACTACGGAGAAAACTATTTAGACTATCGGCTCTTTTTGAGCTGGCGGATGATGAGTTTATATCTCTTAGGGATGAATCGATTGAGTTATCGTCAGCAATTGACGAAAAACTGTCAGTGGGTAATAAAGATATAAAGATTGACTTTGTATCACTGAGTCATTATTTAAACAGGTCTCCCGAAGTCGCTGCATTGTGTGTTTGTGCGTCAGAAGCTGGGTTTGTAATTGAAGAGAGTAGAGTTGATAGTGATTGGCTTTCCGGGCTCGTTCAACTGACTTCTTTGTTGGGGGTTGTTGATGTCTCTGAGTTGGATTCGGATCTGGCTCAGGCGCTTCCTAAGGCTAAAGAATATTTTCAGGTGCAACTTGAGCGGGGCAATGACGAGGATCCTGGTCTGTGGACTGTCACTCCTGAGTTTATCTGTGTTTTAATTTTGATTGGAGTGCATGCGCAAAAAATTGAACCTGAATTTTTTGCTCCAAATGATTGGAGCGAGAACATTGCTTGGCGCGTTCTAAATGTCGCGAAGATGTTTGACTTTAGAGGTTAGTCAGAGTAGCGCTCAATATCTTTCAATGCCACAATTTCTCCTTTTGTATTGAATGCAGCTACGCAATCCGTTTCAAATGCGCACTTTAGGAACTCTACGTATTGGCTACCCTTGCTGCGGTAGATGATGTGGCCTTTCTTCTTTTGATTGCTGTCTCTAGTTAGCAAGAGAAAATCCTTGGCTATCTTTAAAGCTGCTTACGTGTTCTGGCTCTATTCCTAGGTGAGCGCAAGCATCTCTGAAGCCCTTGGCACGTTCTTTATTCTCGAAGTGGATTACATCCAGGAATACTTCATCCGTGCTTTCTAGCGTGCTGATCTGGGTTGCGGTAGTTGGAGGGAAGCCAGGGAAGATTGGTTCTCCGTCATCTGAGGGTGCTTTGAGCTTGTGGCTTGTGGTGAACGCTCCGGTGAAGGTCACCACTTCATCCACAAAGCCAGCTTCTGGTGTCACTACCTTGTAGATGATGGGGAGGGTCACTTCTGTTTTTGGGCATGTATAGCGTTCGCTGGCATTTGACCTGCGAAGGTGCTCGAAGCTGGCCATGTCGATTACGTTACCCAATGCTTTCCCCTTGCCTTTAGCAGGTTTGTGTTCTGCTAAGTAAGCACTCCCTTGGCTCAAATTCAAGCGGTGCTCATCCTGGTCTTCTTCGGCTAAACCACCGTCGGGCCACTTCCTGTGTTATTTGCTGCCCGTTTTGGATTCTTCCAATTTTACGTCTGCTGTTTGGTAGCTTGGGCTGTAGTGGTCAACTAACCCCGACCCCCAGCATTAGCATTATGAATCGCTTGAGTAGCGCCTTGTCAGCCCTGTTCACCCCATAAAACGGGCCTTTCAGGCGGGGGTAAAACTGGTTGCTACTCAGCTTTGCAGAAAAATACCTGCGATGTAGTCATCACTCTGCAAGTGGCTGTGATATTCATTTTATGGCAATAATTTTACTGATTTTCGCTATAATAATTAGGTACGCAACGAAAGGGGTTATTAATGCCAGCTGCATCCCTTAAAGCCAAAAAGGCATACTACGCCAAGGCTCGTCAGTCTAACTATGTTGCCAGCCTCCGCTTGGAAGGCTTCCAGGTAACTCGGGCAGACGCTGTGCGTAAGCTTCCAACCCGTGAATCCGTTTTAAGCGCCTACCGTAACAAGCCAGCTTAATGCTTGATAAGTACGGCACAGGGAAGATCCCTATTGCTACCCCGGTACGAACGTTCTTCGCAACCTCCTCAACATCACAAATGATGATGACCTAAACGAAGCTGAGCACGTTCTGTCTGAAATCGCCGCTAGCGAAATTGAGTTCGACCTCCCTCCCTACGACTTTCAATACCTGCAGCGCATCCACCGTAAGCTGTTCACAGATGTCTATGAATGGGCGGGAGAATTGCGCACGGTCGATATTTCAAAAGGCGAGACGCATTTCTGCAACCTTGCCCGAATCGAGGCTGAGTCTCAAAAATACTTCCGTAGCTTGGCTAGCGCTAACTGGTTTGAGCCGCTTGGTCGTACTGAGCTGGTTCTGGCTGTAGCAGAGCTATTTGGCGACCTGAACGTGATTCATTCCTTCCGCGAGGGTAACGGCAGAGCCCAGCGAATCCTGTTCGAGCACATAATCATCAACGCCGGTTACGAGATCGATTGGTGGGTTGTCCAGGAAGGGGAGTGGGTGCAGGCCAATATTGATGCAGTGATATGTGATTACACTGCGTTGGCTCGCATCTTTGATCGTTGCATCGGCTCGTCGATTGCCTGATAGTTCCTAGCTTTCTGAGTTTCGCTTAGGCTTCCAGCTTACGGAGTTATGAATTCTCCGTAATAGGCAAGACAAGCCTGTATTTAAGGTTTTAGGTAGCTTTAACAACTGCAAAATGCAGAGCTTTCCTCTAAAAATATTCAGTTGTAGTCACCTTGTGGTTTAACTGATCTATGCGTTTTTGTACGAAATAACTGTTCCATAAAAAAACAATAGTTTCTAATTTTAGTTATAGGAAATAATGATCTATATTGTATTTGGTGTTGTGCTTCTTGTATTCTGCTGAGGATTTGCGCTGTCTATGTTTTGATGCTAGCAATGCTGTTTTGAGCGTGCCAGTAATGATTGATATTTAATATTACTGGCCTAGGTTTGTTTGGGAGGGGATATGGCGCTTTTTAATAGTGTAGATCAGGATGAGTTTGATAAATTTAAAAAGGAAATGTTTTCTAGGGTTTCTGCAATTGAGAACTCTTTGACAACAAATGTTTCTGCTTTGCAACACGCAATTGATTTGAAGGTCACGGACTCTGAGCAGGCTGCATTAGAATCTGCAAATAATTCGGCAGATATTGAGAGGAATGTACGCAATACTGCGTCCAGAGTTGAAGAAATACTTAAAGTGCTCGAAGAGTGTAGTTCGGTAGCTTCTTCTAAAATCGTGGAAATAAATGAATCTAAAGCACAAGCTGAAGAATCTGCTGGTGAATTGAAAACTTCAATAAGTGATGTTCAGGACGCGTATAAAGAATTTAATGCTGAGAAAGAGAAGGTAGATATTTCCCTTGAAAGCATATACGGCGCGTCGAGTGAGCTCAGTGCTCTGTTAGCAAAACGTGATGAACTCTCAGGTCAAGTGGTAGTTATTGAGTCTATTTCTGTTAGAGTTAATGAGCTTAATAAAAATATTTCTGACTTGCTAGAAGGATCTATTAAGCGCAAATCGAAAATCGATGAAATCCATAATGAAATATTTGGTTATCAGCTTAAGGGTGAGGATGGGGCTGTCCAAGAGGTAGAAGGGCTCTATAGTGAGCTTGATAATGCATATGGAGATATTAAAGAAAAAATAGAAGGTTTGGATGACAGTGTTTCTGAAATTGGAAAGCTGGCTGCTGATAAATATGAGAGTCAATTAAATGAGCAGCTCAAGACTTTTGAAGGATTAATAAAAGAATCTAACGATAGGTTTTCTGCTGTTGATGAAGAGTTAAAGGGGTTGATGCCTGGAGGCATGGCAGCAGGTTTGAGTGCTGCATATGAGGAAAAGAAAAGAGACGAAGGGACGTATTTAACTACAAATTCAAATAATTTCAGTCTTGCAATCTTAGTATTAATTGCCGTTTCTCTTATCCCTTTTTGTGTGGATGCATATCTACTCATTATTAAAGGAAAGGATCTGGTTGATGTTATCAAGGATACTCCAAACTTAATACTTTCCATACTTCCTTTGTATTTTCCTGTTCTATGGTTCGCCTTCTCTGCAAGTAAAAAAGTTAATTTGTCCAAGCGGTTAATTGAGGAATATACGCATAAAGCTGTCCTCGGTAAAACTTTCTCTGGACTATCAAATCAAATTTCTAGCCTTCCTCATGAAAGTGAGGTTAGAGAGGATTTAAGGACTAGGCTTCTCTTTAATATGCTGCAGGTTAGCTCGGAGAATCCGGGGAAGTTAATAACTGATTATAATAAATCAGATCATCCGCTTATGGAGGCGCTAGAGAATAGCGCTAAACTTGGTTCTTCAGTCGATGCTCTCTCTAAGATTCCTGGGTTCTCGGCTTTGGCAAATAAGTTATCGAGGAAGTCGAAAGAAATAATGGATGTGCATGAGCGTAAAGTTACAGATGGTTTAGGTGTTCAAGATGCTCTAGAGGCAGATTCTAAAGCTTGAGTATTTAATCATCTAGCCTTTATTCAAGGGCAGTAGTTATGCCCTTGGGTATTCGATAATATCCATGCTTTTTTATGATCGATATGGTATTTCTGATTCTTCAATTGTAGTATCTATTAAGAAGTCTGGTACTTGATAAGTCTTTTCGAGAAATGCTATGGCTCCTTTTCTAGCTAGGTCTTTTCTTGAGGTTGGGCCTATTATTATTTTGCTTATGCAATCCAAGCTCTTGATAGGTAGTTCCAAGTAAGGAACTAATGAGAAACACCCCTGCCTGAACTTGATTCTTTCGTCGAACAATCAGGGTCAGACCACGATATTGATGTTGCTGAGCGCCAGCTAATGGCTGTTATCCGTCGGTCGCGATAGGTAGAGCCGGGCGGTTTGGGCGGAACCTATCTCTATCGTGGCTTTATTACAGTGCGCCTGTACGCCGAGACCTGGCATTACGCCGTGCTAATGCTTTGGCTCGTCGGATGCGACGCCATACCTTTGGAAGCTCCTCAAGCGGGGCAATGCAGATACGGACCATCCAATATGCCCATGCTCTTGTATTGCGCAAAAGAAGACGTTCGCCTCTGTCGTGCAATTCCAGCAGTTCTGTGATGAAGCGGTAGAACGCTATATTGCTCAGGAACTGGTCGTCCATCCACTCTAGCAGTGCCTCACCAATCTGCTTTATGCCAACGAGAATGACTGCGCCAGGTAGTACGCAAACGGCGAATGGCAGCACGATAGAGAGCCATAGCTGAACGATTAAGTCCCATGTATCTACTAGAAACTGCTCCAAGTCTGCAAAAATCGTTTCTCTGGAAAGGGTTGCGATGACGATAGCGGCCAAGATCGCTACAAAGCCTGTCAGGTATGCGGCGAAGTTACCAGGCGATGGTAGTTTGAAGAAGCCTTTGGCGCGGAGCATCAAGGGCTCCTGTGCCCTGATCTTGAGCTCTCGTCGCCACTCCCATTCCTCGATAAGGTGCTTGGCCAAAGCACGTAAATCACCCCCATGAGCGAAGGTGGTACGTAGATGGGCATGCTTTTCTTTGGCTAAGGTGACGTGTGGTGTTCTGAAGTGCACGCGCTTTGCGGCGGGGTGAAGTATGCGATACCGACGTTCAGCACCTTGGAAGTAGACTTGCATAAGGCCGAACACCATAGGCACTTCGTAAACCAGCAGCCATGCCTGGTCGCTCGTACCGAGCAGATATGTGCTTTGAGTTATACGCAGGTAAAGGTCGAAGAACAGCAACCCCAAAATAAGTGTTGCTAGTCCAATTGATAGCCATAGCGCTAGGGAGGAAAGGGCATAGAAGACAGGTGCGCGAAATGTTTTTCGGTAATAGCGGATTTTGTCGGCGATCGCTTCCATGTGATTTCTCTGTCACTAATATGTTGGTGATAAGTACTTTGTACGCCGGAGCTTTGTATGCATTGTGTTAGTCGCCACAGGACTTCACAAGGTATAAGGGGGACAACCAAGCTGAAAGCGAAGGCAAGAAGTAGCAGGTCACAGTGCCTATGAGCGGTGCGGCTTTCAGACCCCAGGTCAACTAACCCACATTCTGCGCCACACGTTCGCCAGCCATTACATGATGGGGGGAAGAGATATTCTCAGCCTGCAGCGAATCCTTGGTCATTCATCCATCACCATGACCATGCGCTATGCACATCTGTCGCCGGATCATCTTGAGTCAGCACTACGGTTATCGCCACTGGCTCAGAGCGAGCACCAGATTTTATAGTCCTCACTTTCAACTATTGACTTGAGCAATGGTGAGTTTGGCGGCGGAGTAGGGCATCCCCTTCCGGAGTGTTTGCCTTGGAAACTGGTGCGGCTACTCCATAGAATAATGGGGTTTCTTCCGTAGGCTTTCACTGACGAAGCCATCAGTAGACCTTCTTTTACTCTCCAGACCATCAGTCCCTTTTCAAATCTTGCCCATGGGCTCTTATCCAAGCGTGTATAGGCGACAAGGCTTTTAGAAAGGTAGTTCTGCAAGTCATCGAAGCTTTTGCTCGTAAACTCGATGCGGACGTGGTTTAGCTTTCCTTTAGCGAAGAAGAAAGTTACCAGCCGAGCCTGAATGTTGTAAGCGGTACTAATGTGAGCGGAGCATAAATAGTCGTCATTCTTATCAATGCGCTCGCGATCACCTAGGTTGCCATAACACTTCAGCTTGTGGCCGCGTGCCTGCATGTCGCGGATAACCGAGGCTTGTTCTCGTTCTGAATAAAGATCTGGTGCTTCGGCGTAGTCGGGTGTCCCAAGCCGTTTGTACCAGTCAGAAATCATGAGCCTGTACTGTAGGGGCATTCTGTCGTAGGCCGTGAAACCTGCCGCGAATAAAACGACAGCGAGCAAGGTTACTTTAAGATATCTCATTTGGCTTCCATTCCCGGTGTGGGCACGCTGTAGTCACTCGCGCACACAAAAAAGGGCTTACCTTTCGGTAAACCCTTGTTTTGTTTGGTGGCTACGCAGGGACTTGAACCCCGGACCCCAGCATTATGAATGCTATGCTCTAACCAGCTGAGCTACGTAGCCGAGTGGCGCGCATTATTCTAGTCTCCGGCGTTTGTGTCAAGCATGTTTTGATAAAATTATTGCGTTTGATCAAGTGCTTACGCGCAATGCGTGCACTTGATGGGTTTAGCTTGGCGCTGCGTCGAGCTTGTTTTTTGTTACCTGTCTAATGCGTCAACTTTTCCGAGCGGGCGTGGCACAATGCTCGGATCTTGAATTGTCCTCCTTTGAGCTTCGGCTTTATCTCTGTTGCCTATCAATGATCCATGGTTGATGGCTGTCTGGTTATTTGGCTCAAGGTGTGAGGTTTATTGTGGAGTATGCGTCTGTGCAGTGTGTTCAACGGTTTATCTGTACTGCTGGAGTGATTTGAATGGGGATCAGGTTTTGGGGTTGGCTGGTGCTGGTTGCCTTGGGTCTTAACCTGCGGCCAATACTGACCTCGATCAGTCCCTTGCTGGACGATATTCGGCTCAGTACGTCCTTGAGTTTCCAGGGGGCGGCACTGTTGACCACATTGCCGGTTGTTTGTATTGGTTTGGTGGCGCTGTGTGGCTCATGGATTGAGGCGCGATTGGGCGAGGGCAGAGGCATAGCTCTTGGTTTGCTGTGTATTTTTCTGGCATGCCTGGCGCGTGGCTTTATCGCTGACGGCAACGTGCTGTTGGCTACAGCGTTGTTGGGCGGTGTTGGCGTCGCGCTGATTCAGGTGCTGGTGCCGGGCATGATCAAGCGCCAATTTGTGGGTTGCGTGGCTTTGGCGATGGGGGTTTATTCGGCGTCCTTGATGAGTGGCGGCGGTCTGGCTGCCTTGCTTAGTCCGCATATGGCCCATGCATTCGGGCACTGGCAGGCGGGGCTGTGGGTTTGGCTGATCCCCGCGTTGCTCGCCGCATTGCTGTGGTTCAAAATGCCGTGGCACAGGTCTCACCCCTCGGCGCAAAAACTTTCATTCAAGACATTCATCAGCAACCGTCGTGCATGGCTGTTGGCGATTTATTTTGGCTTCTGTAACTGGGGCTTCATGACGATGGTGGCGTGGCTGCCCGCGTATTATCAGCAGCTTGGCTGGAGTCAGCAGGCCAGTGGTGCGTTGTTGGCGTGGATGACAATCTTTCAGGTGCTGGCGGCGTTGTCGATGCCGGTGCTGGCCCACCGCCTCAAGGATCGGCGGCCTTTGCTTGGTATTAGTTTGGGAGCGCAAGTGGTTGGCTATGCGGGGCTGCTCTGGGCGCCATTGGCGGCATCGGCGATCTGGGTGGGATTGATCGGTTTTGGTTTAGGCGCTTGCTTTGTATTGTGCTTGTTACTGAGTCTCGACCATTTGCATGAGCCGAGAGCGGCCGGTCAATTGGTGGCTTTTGTGCAGGGCTTTGGCTTTTTGATCAATGCCATTGCGCCGTCACTGGGCGGCTGGCTAAGGGAGCTGAGCGGATCTTTCTACAGCACGTGGCTGGTGATGTTGGTTAGCTTGATCCTGATGCTGTTGCTGACCTTGCGGTTTAGTCCGGCCAGCTACGCGAGGATTAATCAGCGTGGGCCGCTTGCTGGCGCAGGGCCGGTTTAGCCCGGACGTTTTCAGCCGGCAATAAAAAGCCCCCGTCTCACGTAGTGAGGCGGGGGCTTTGTTTAGGCGGTTTGAGCGCCCGGGTTACACGTTAAAGCGGAAGTGCATGACGTCGCCGTCTTTAACGATGTATTCCTTGCCTTCCAAGCGCCATTTACCGGCTTCTTTGGCGCCTGCTTCACCTTTGTATTGGATGAAGTCGTTGTAGGCGATGACTTCAGCGCGGATAAAGCCTTTTTCAAAGTCAGTGTGGATGGCGGCAGCCGACTGCGGGGCCGTAGCGCCGACGCGAACTGTCCACGCGCGTACTTCTTTCACGCCAGCGGTGAAGTAAGTTTGCAGGTTAAGCAGTTCGTAGCCTGCGCGAATTACGCGGTTAAGGCCTGGCTCGTCAAAGCCCAGTGATTCAAGGAACATGTCCTTCTCTTCACCGTCGTCGAGCTCGGCAATTTCAGCTTCGATCTTGTTGCAAACTGGAACCACGATGGCGCCTTCAGCGTCAGCGATACCGCGTACGATGTCGAGTAGCGGGTTGTTCTCGAAGCCGTCTTCAGCAACGTTGGCAATGTACATCACCGGCTTGCTGGTCAGTAGGTGGAAGCCGCGAACCAGCTGCTTTTCGTCATCGCCCAGGTCTTTGAGCAGTGTGCGCGCAGGCTTGCCTTCAGTGAAGTGAGGGATCAGCTTTTCCAGCAGGGCTTTTTGCGCCACCGCGTCTTTGTCACCGCCTTTGGCGTTGCGCGTGGTTTTCTGCAGTTGCTTCTCACAGCTGTCGAGGTCGGCGAAGATCAACTCAAGGTCAATAATCTCGATGTCGCGCTTTGGGTCAACGCTGTTCGACACGTGAATGACGTTTTCGTCTTCGAAGCAACGCACGACGTGGGCAATGGCGTGAGTTTCGCGGATGTTGGCAAGGAACTTGTTGCCCAGGCCTTCACCTTTGGATGCGCCTGCAACCAAGCCTGCAATGTCGACGAATTCCATGGTGGTTGGAATCACGCGCTCAGGCTTGACGATCTCGGCCAGGGCGTCCAGGCGAGCGTCTGGCATTGGCACGATGCCCGTGTTCGGCTCGATGGTGCAGAAGGGGAAGTTCTCCGCAGCGATACCGGATTTGGTCAGGGCGTTGAACAAGGTTGACTTGCCGACGTTCGGCAGGCCGACGATGCCGCAATTGAATCCCATGGTGTTTTCCTCGCGCAGATGTTGTCGAAAGTTAAGTTAGGCTTTTTGGCTATGAAGCTTTTGCATCGCTTTGTTCCACTCTCCTGCGAGTATCTCTGGGAGTACGCCGAGTGAGAAGTCGATGCTGGTGTCGAGCAGTTCTTGTTCGCTGCGCGGGGCGCGCCCTAGAACATAATTAGACACCATACTGCTGTGACCGGGGTGGCCAATGCCAAGCCGTAAGCGGTAAAAATTATTCTGATTGCCCAGCTGCGCAATGATATCGCGCAAGCCGTTATGCCCGCCGTGCCCGCCACCCTGTTTGAGTTTGGCGACGCCGGGAGGCATATCGAGTTCGTCATGAGCCACCAGAATCGCTTCAGCAGGGATGCGAAAGAAGTTCGCCAGCGCTGCGACGGATTGACCGCTGCGATTCATGAAAGTGGTGGGGATCAGTAAACGAACGTCGCGACCTTGATGGCTGAATTTGCCAGTCAGGCCAAAATACTTGCGATCAACACTGAGGTTGATGCGCTGGCTATCTGCTAGCCGTTCAACGAAAAGGGCCCCGGCATTATGCCGAGTCTGGTCGTATTCAGGGCCTGGGTTACCAAGGCCAACGATCAGTTGTACGGCAGTCATACTGGAGCCCTTTGTCGAAAACAGCTCAAGCGCATATGCACCTGAGCTGTTGATCTGCGTAGCAGGTGTTACTCAGCTTCTGGAGCGTCAGCTGCTGGAGCTTCTGGAGCTTCCGGCGCGTCAACTTCAAGATCTTCAGCTTTAGTTACACGTGGCATGTGGGCGTTTGCCACGGCCAAGTCGCTGTCGTGAGCCAGAGCAACCAGTTCAACGCCTTTTGGCAGAACCAGGTCAGACAAGTGCAGGGTCTGGCCAACTTCGATCTTAGCCATATCGACTTCGATGAACTCAGGCAGGTTGCGTGGCAGTACGCTGATTTCAACTTCAGTAGCGGTGTGAGAGATCTCGCCGCCTTGCTTCTTGACTGCAACTGCTTTGTCTTCGTTGATGAAGTGCAGCGGAACCTGAGTAGTCAGTTTCTGGCCAGCAACAACACGGATGAAGTCAGCGTGCAGAACGAAACCTTTCGAAGGGTGACGCTGCAGAGCTTTGATCAGTACGTTTTCTTTGGCGCCGTCAACAGACAGCGACAGGATGTGGCTGAACGAAGCTTCGTTTTCCAGCAGCTTGGCGAAGTCTTTAGCAACCAGGCTGATGGATTGTGGAGCCTTTTCGCCACCGTAAATTACGGCTGGAACCAGGCTGGCGTTACGACGCAGGCGGCGGCTCGCACCTTTCCCCAGGTCTGAACGCGCTTGTGCGTCGATGTTAAAATCACTCATTTCATTTCTCCAAAATAACCTTCACGCCCTTTACGCTTGCGACCAGCGACGGGGCGGTTAGGTAAAAAAGCCCCGCATAGGGCGGGGCGCATTTCGCTCAGGGCAAAAGGCTCCGAATTAACGGAACATTGCGCTGATCGATTCTTCGTTGCTGATGCGGCGAACCGCTTCGGCGACAATTGGGCCAATATCGAGCTGGCGAATACGCGAGCACGATTGTGCGGCAGCGGACAATGGGATGGTGTTAGTCACCACCAACTCGTCCAATACCGAATTCTCAAGATTCTCGATGGCGCGACCCGACAGTACAGCGTGGGTGGCGTAAGCGAAAACCTTGGCAGCGCCGTGTTCTTTCAGTGCTTTGGCACCGTGGCACAAAGTGCCAGCGGTATCGACCATGTCGTCAACCAGAATGCACGTGCGGCCTTCCACGTCACCGATGATGTGCATCACCTCGGAGTGGTTAGCTTTTTCGCGGCGCTTATCGATAATCGCCAGATCAACACCCAGAGACTTGGCTACAGCACGCGCACGCACTACACCGCCAATGTCAGGGGAAACGATCATCAGATTTTCGAAGCGTTGATCTTCAATATCATCCACCAAAACTGGGGAGCCGTAGATGTTATCTACTGGGATATCGAAGAAACCTTGAATCTGGTCAGCGTGCAGGTCGACAGTGAGAACACGGTCAATGCCTACAACGGTGAGCATGTCAGCCACGACTTTAGCGCTGATTGCAACGCGAGCGGAACGCGGACGGCGATCCTGGCGTGCATAGCCAAAGTAGGGGATCACAGCAGTGATTCGGGTCGCTGATGAGCGGCGGAAGGCGTCAGCCATCACTACCAGTTCCATCAGGTTATCGTTTGTTGGCGCGCACGTCGGCTGAATCAGGAAGACGTCTTTACCACGAACGTTTTCGTTGATTTCAATGCTGATTTCACCGTCGGAAAACTTACCGACAGAAGCATCGCCGAGGGGGATGTGCAGCTGGCGTACAATACGCCGCGCCAGATCGGGGTTAGCATTCCCCGTAAAGACCATCATCTTGGACACGCGCAGTACCTACCGGCTGAGGGTATACCTGGATGAGTATAGAAAATGGCAGGGGCGGCTGGATTCGAACCAACGCATGGCAGGATCAAAACCTGCTGCCTTACCGCTTGGCGACGCCCCTGTATCGTGTTTCATTGCTGATGCTTGTAGCTTGATCCAGACATTAAAGCCTAATAATCAGACATTAATGGCAGGGGCGGCTGGATTCGAACCAACGCATGGCAGGATCAAAACCTGCTGCCTTACCGCTTGGCGACGCCCCTATCTGGTGTAACTAACTACTTTGCATCTACTTCCTGTCCAATTCTTGCAGCGCTCGGTGCAACATCGAGATGTTACGCCCTTGTGCAACAAAACTTGGCAAAGTGGCTGGAAGTTGGCGGGCGACTTTACCAGCATCGACCTCATTTGGGAAGCTCCCAAATACACAAGCTCCAGTGCCAGTTAATCTTGCAGGAACAAATTTGTTCAACAAGATCAAAGCGTTACGTACTTCTGGATAACGCTTTTCTACAACTGGCTGGCAATCATTTCGACCGCCCCCCTCAAGAAGGCTGCGAACTTTAATGGGCGGCGAATCGCGTGTCAACTCGGCGTCAGAGAAAATTTCTACTGTGGGTACAAGTACTTGCGGTATTGCCACGAGAAACCAGGGTTCCGGAAGCTCTATTGGCGTCAGTTTTTCACCTATGCCTTCAGCAAATGCAGCATGCCCACGAACGAATACCGGAACGTCTGCACCCAGCGTCAAGCCTATGTTTGCCAGTTCGTCGAGGCCGCAGTTCAGTTGCCATAAGCGGTTGAGGCCGAGCAGGGTGGTGGCAGCATCAGAGCTGCCACCACCGATACCGCCGCCCATCGGCAAGTTTTTTGAAAGCCAGATATCAGCGCCATGCGCACCATTGCCGTGTTTCTGCAGCATGCGTGCGGCGCGCACTATCAAGTTGCTGTCGTGAGGCACGCCGGTAATTTCAGTATGCAGGCGAATCTCACCGTCATCGCGCGGGGCAAAACTCAGCTCGTCACCAAAATCGAGAAACTGAAACAGGGTCTGCAACTCATGATAACCATCGGCGCGGCGGCCAAGGATGTGCAACATTAAGTTGAGTTTGGCGGGGGCGGGCAGGGTCAGTCGAGCGCCACTGTGATCAGGAACCGCAGTGGCGTGGTGTCGCGCAATCATTATTGTCCCAACTGGCGAGGTTGCCAGTCCTTGACCACGATGGTGACTTGCAGGTCTTGGCCGTGCAGCTTGATACGCTCTGGCAGCCAGTAACCGTTTTGCTCAACATAACTGAGATACTCGACTTGCCAGCCATCCTGGCTCAGCTGCGACAGGCGACTGTCAGTGTCTAAGGTTACATTGCTCTTGGTGTCTGGGGCTGGGAGGCCGCGGACCCACCACAGCAGGTGCGAGACGGGCAAGTTCATGCGCAGCTGTTCCTGCAGCAGAGCTTCGGGCGATTCGGCTTTATAGCGGCCTTTGTTGGCAACCTCGAGCAACACTTCGCCCGGGCGACCGGTCAGGCGCGCGGCACCTCCACCCAGAGGTCCGGAGAGGCGAATGTCAAAGTAGTCTTGGCGTTGCAGCCAAAACAGCGTGGCGCTCCCTGAGTCTTTTGGCGCACGGATTCCGATTTTTCCGCTGATTTGCCAAGCATCCAAAGCAGTTAGCTGCTCTTTATGAGCTTGCCAGGCGGCTTGATTTCCTTGGCCTTCAACGGATTCGTGGGAGGTCAAGCCGGCGCAGCCGGTCAGTACAGCGAGCACGCTGCATGCAATAAGGTGGCGCAAACGCATTAGGGTTTCTCTGCTCCTGTCAGGCGCTTTATGGTGCTGCGCAAGATTTCACTGTCGGGTTGTTTTTCCAAGGCGGTTGTCCAGACTTCCCGGGCTTTGCTTTGATTGCCCTGAACCCAAAGCACTTCGCCCAAGTGGGCCGCGACTTCATGGTCGGGGTAGTCTGCGAGCGCTTTACGGAGGAAGCGTTCAGCTTCATCAAGCTTGCCTAGGCGGTAATTAATCCAGCCTTTGCTATCGAGAATGGCCGGATCATTCGGGCTCAAGCGGTAAGCTTTGTCGATTAATTCGTCAGCTTCCTGATAGCGGGTGGTGCGGTCGGCCAGGGTGTAACCCAAGGCGTTCAGCGCCATGGTGTTTTCTGGATCACGCTCCAGAATAAAGCGCAGGTCGGTTTCCAACTGGTCTAGGTCGTCACGATCTTCGGCGAGCATTGCGCGGGTATATAGCAGGTTAAGGTCGTCCGGGAACTGCTCAAGCCCTTGATGGATCACCTGCCAGGCCATGTCTTCCTGTTTATTGTTAGCCAGCGCCTCCGCTTCGATCAAGTACAACTGGATCGCGTAATCAGGTTCGGCGCCGCGTGCTGCGCGGAGCTTGGCTGAGCCTTCGCTGGTGCGGCCGCTCGAAAAAAGGATCTCGGTCTGACGGGCTTGGGCGGGCAGATAATCATTGCCGGGGCCAACGAGGCTGTACTCAATCAGGGCGCTGTCCGGTTCATCCAGCTCTTCATAGGCGCGAGCGAGGTTGTAGTGTGCGGCGTCCACATGGCTGCCGCGCTCGACGAGTTCATCGAGATAAACAATCGCTTCTCGCCATGCTTCAGCCTCAAGGCAAACCAAGGCCAGCGAGAAGCGCAGGTCGTCGTCTTCCGGAAACTGTTGCACCAGCGATGAAAACTCGCCTTTAGCGTCTTCCATGCGGCCTTGTTCAACCAGGGAGCGTGCATAGGTCAGGCGCAAGCGCTTGTCGTCAGGGTGCTTGCGGATACCGTCTTCAAGTAGAGGCAATGCTTCATCGCCACGCTGCAAGCTGGTTAGCAGGCGGGCGTGGAGCAGCAGTGGCGCCACATCATCGGTTTTGGCTGGATGACTTTCGAGGAGTTCAAGGGCTTCCTCAGGGCGACCGTCTTCCTGCATCAGCAGGGCTTTGCCAAAAATCAGCTGGCCATTCTCGGGATACTTGGTCAGTAGCCGATCAAAGCTCTGTAGCAGTCCTGCGCGGGAGTCCGGGTCAGTTTCAGCGGCAGACAGGGCTAGAAAGTCGAAGTGTGTGTCGCCTTGGCGTTGCAGGACTTTCTCCATGTAAGTCATGGATTCGTCATAGCGTCCGGCGCGCGCCAATTGCACGGCCGCTGCGCGTTGCGCCTCGATCGAGTCGGGGGCGTTTTTCGCCCAGATCAACGCGGTGTCGAGAGCAGATTGATCTGCGCCCAGGTATTCGGCGATACGAAAGCCGCGTTCAGCAACGCCAGCATCTTGTGTCGCGTTAGCCTGCTGCACGTAATTGCCCAGCGCAATGTCGAAGCGATTGCGCTGACCCGCCATTTCAGCTGTCAGCAATGCCAGCAAAGTATCCTTGCTGAACGAGCCATAAACTTCGGGCTTGGCCGCTTGCTCAGTTGCGGTCGCGTCCTCTACCGGTGGCGAACCATCAGTCGAGGTATTAAAGGTTTGGCAGCCACCCAAAAAAGCCATGGCTGTCAGTAGCGCTAAAGATCTATTCATAGAGACGAGACGGCTAACCTGCGGTCGGAACATCATGACATAGGCCATTGGGCAAGCCCATGGGACAATTGGTCGGGCAATTCAACCAGCCCTCACTATTGCATGATGCTGAGTTAAAGCTGAGCAATGAACAACAGTGCAGCGCAAATATTTTACTAAAAACATTTAAATTTATCGGCTTTCCTGGTTCAGGCATCCCTTATCCGGGCCCGTCGGGCTGGATAAATTCTGCTTGAGATGTTGTGACAATAATCAGCGGTGGTTGTTCTCAATCGGTCGAAGTAGGACAATTGTCGGCTTATTTAATCTGTCAGCGATCATGCATGGCCTTTATTGCCCTCGGTATTAACCATAAAACCGCTTCGGTGGACGTCCGCGAACGCGTGGCTTTCACTCCAGAGCAGGTGGTTGAGGCATTGCAGTTACTCTGCCGGGATACGGCTAGCCGCGAAGCCGCCATACTTTCGACCTGTAATCGCAGTGAACTTTACATCGAGCAAGACACCCTCACATCGGAGGCGGTCCTGCAGTGGTTGGCGAAATACCACAATCTAAACTTCGAAGACCTGCGCGCCTGTGCTTATATTCATGAAAATGATGCGGCAGTTCGTCACATGATGCGTGTGGCTTCTGGCCTCGACTCCATGGTTTTGGGCGAACCGCAGATTCTCGGGCAAATGAAGTCAGCATTTGCGGTCGCACGCGAGGCTGGCACGATGGGGCCGTTGCTGGGGCGCCTGTTTCAGGCAACTTTCAGCACCGCCAAACAGGTCCGCACCGATACCACTATTGGTGAAAACCCGGTTTCCGTGGCATTTGCCGCGGTGAGCCTGGCCAAGCAGATCTTCAGTGACCTCAATCAAAGCCAAGCGTTGTTGATAGGTGCGGGTGAAACTATCAGCCTGGTCGCCCGGCACCTGCATGACCAAGGGGTTAAACGGATCGTCGTTGCCAACCGCACGTTGGAACGTGCAAGCACCTTGGCGGAACAATTTGGCGCACATGCGGTTTTGCTCTCGGACATTTCGCAGGAGCTTGCCAAAAGTGACATCGTTATCAGCTCGACCGCGAGCCAGTTACCGATTCTGGGTAAGGGCGCTGTAGAAAGCGCGCTCAAGCAGCGAAAGCACAAGCCGATTTTTATGGTTGATATCGCTGTCCCGCGGGATATTGAGCCGGAAGTTGGCGAGCTTGATGATGTTTATCTGTATACAGTTGATGATCTGCATGAAGTCATCGCCGAGAACCTCAAGAGTCGTCAAGGTGCGGCCCAGGCAGCGGAAGAGTTGGTTTCGAGCGGTGCTGACGACTTTATGCAGCGCCTGCGAGAGCTGTCCGCTGTCGATGTGCTTAAAGCGTATCGCCAGCAGGCTGAGCGCTTGCGCGATGATGAGTTAGCTAAAGCTCAGCGGATGTTGAGCAATGGTGCCGCCGCTGAGGATGTGCTGGCACTGCTGGCGCGTGGTCTGACCAATAAATTGCTGCATGCGCCTAGCGTGCAGATGAAAAAACTGTCGGCCGACGGGCGCATTGATGCCCTGGCTGTGGCACAAGAACTCTTTGCCCTCGATGAGGGCGCGTCATCCAACAAAGGCATGCAATGAAACCTTCGCTGCTCAATAAACTTGATTTGATGCAGGACCGCTTTGAGGAACTGACAGCATTGCTTGGCGATGCTGAAGTGATCAGCAATCAATCGCAATTTCGCGCCTATTCCAAGGAATATGCCGAGATCGAGCCGGTAAATAAAACCTTTAGCGAGTTTCGTAAAGTTCTGGCTGACCTCGAAAGCGCTCAGGCGCTGTTGAAAGACAGCGATCCGGATATGCGTGAAATGGCTGAAGAAGAAGTCGCCGAAGCCAAAGAGCAGCTGGTTAAGCTCGAAGGTGACTTGCAGCGCATGTTGCTGCCTAAAGACCCCAACGATGACCGTAACGTGTTCCTGGAAGTACGCGCGGGCACCGGTGGTGATGAAGCGGCGATCTTCTCCGGCGACCTGTTTCGCATGTATTCGCGTTATGCCGAACGTCGTGGCTGGCGGGTTGAGATTCTCTCCGCCAACGAAGGCGAGCACGGCGGTTACAAAGAAGTTATCGCGCGTATCGAAGGTGACAACGTATACAGCAAGCTCAAGTTCGAGTCGGGTGCGCACCGCGTGCAACGTGTCCCTGAGACTGAGTCCCAAGGCCGCGTGCATACCTCCGCCTGTACCGTTGCAGTGTTACCTGAGCCGGACGAGCAAGCTGAAATTAATATCAATCCTGCCGATTTGCGTGTGGATACCTATCGCTCATCAGGCGCGGGTGGTCAGCACGTCAACACCACCGACTCCGCAATTCGTATTACCCACATCCCGACGGGAACCGTGGTGGAGTGTCAGGAAGAACGTTCGCAACACAAGAACCGGGCCAAAGCCATGTCATGGTTGGCTGCCAAGCTGAAAGATCAGCAAGACGCCGCTGCGCACAAAGAGATTTCCGATACGCGTAAATTGCTGGTGGGTTCGGGCGACCGCTCTGAGCGTATTCGCACTTACAACTTCCCGCAGGGGCGGGTGACCGATCATCGTATCAATCTGACCTTATACTCGCTGGCTGAAGTCATGGCGGGCGGAGTTGATGCGGTAATTGAGCCACTGCTAGCCGAGTATCAAGCGGATCAGTTAGCTGCGCTGGGTGACTGATTCAACCCGCGCTCGTTGCCCGAGTCGCAGGCGATGGTTGTGAGTAACAGCACAGCCGCAGTCTGCGAGCGTTAACACCCACGGCTCGGCGCGCTACTCTATATGACCTTTGCCTAAGCCGACTTTTAACCCATGCCGACGATCCAAGCGCTACTCAGCAACACAGAGCTGCCGGACTCCCCAAGTGCCCGGTTAGATGTTGAGTTATTGCTGGCGCATGTGCTGGGTAAATCGCGCAGCTACTTGCATACGTGGGCCGATAAGGCCTTGAGCGATGAACAACTCGAACAGTTTGCAGCGGCAATCAAGCGGCGCCAAGCCGGCGAGCCGGTGGCTTATATACTTGGCCAGCAAGGTTTCTGGAGCCTTGAGCTGGAAGTCGCGCCGCATACTCTGATCCCTCGCCCCGACACTGAATTACTGGTTGAAACAGCATTGCAGTTGATCGCTGCAACGCCCGCCAGCGTGCTCGATTTAGGTACCGGCACCGGCGCAATCGCGCTTGCATTGGCATCAGAGCGCCCGGCATGGCGGGTCAGTGGCGTTGACCGGGTGCCGCAAGCGATTGAGTTGGCAGAGCGTAATCGCAGTCGCTTAAAGCTTGGGAATGCACAGTTCTTGCTCAGTCATTGGTTTGACGCGATCAGCGATCAGCGCTATCAGATGATTGTCAGTAACCCGCCGTATATCGCGGCGGGCGATCAACACCTGAGCCAAGGTGATGTACGTTTCGAGCCGAACAGCGCACTGGTTGCAGGTGATGATGGTCTCGACGATATTCGTTTGATCATTGAGCAAGCGCCACATCACCTCAACGCTCAAGGCTGGCTTTTGCTTGAGCATGGCTACGATCAAGCCGCAGCAGTGTGCGCGCTGTTGAGCGAGCGCGGATTTAACCAAGTTGAAAGTCGTCGCGACTTGGGCGGCCATCAACGCATCAGTATTGGACGTTTTGATCATGAGTGAACGCGCCGGTTTTTACGACGAGCTCAGCGACGAAGAGTTACTGCGCTACAGCCGACAGATTCTTGTTCAGCAGATAGATGTTGCCGGTCAATTACGCCTAAAAAATAGTCGGGTGCTGATCATCGGGGTTGGCGGGCTGGGTTCGCCGGTTGCGCTGTATCTGGCGGCGGCTGGCGTTGGCGAGCTGCATTTGGCCGACTTCGATACGGTTGATCTGAGCAACTTGCAGCGCCAGATCGCTCACGACAGCTTGAGTGTTGGTCAGGCCAAGGTTGACTCAGCCGCCGCGCGACTCAAGGCGATCAACCCGCTGATCAAGCTGCAATTACAGCGCACAGCCATGGATCAAGACTCACTGGGCAGCGCTGTGGCCGCAGTCGATGTGGTGCTTGATTGCTCGGATAATTTCACCACGCGAGAAGCGGTTAACGCCGCCTGTGTGGCCAACAAAATACCGCTGGTAAGTGGCGCCGCTATTCGCCTTGAAGGGCAGTTGTCGGTGTTTGATCCGCGCAACGACAGCAGTCCTTGTTACCACTGCCTGTACGGCCATGGTAGCGAAGCTGAATTAACCTGTAGTGAAGCCGGTGTGGTCGGTCCATTGGTTGGTTTGGTCGGTAGCCTGCAAGCGCTTGAGGCCTTGAAGCTGTTGGTGGGTTTTGGTGAGCCAATGGTTGGCCGCTTGTTACTGATAGATGCCCTGGGCTCGCGTTTCCGTGAGCTGCGGGTTAAGCGCGACCCCGCTTGCAGCGTCTGCTCAGGCACTGATCAACAGGTCGCGCATGAGTAAGTTGGCGATCAATAAAAATGCGCCTGTCGGGGTATTTGATTCAGGTGTCGGCGGGCTGTCTGTTTGGGCTGAGATTCGTCAGCTATTACCCAATGAATCATTGCTCTACGTCGCCGACAGCGCACATGTGCCCTATGGTGAGAAAAGCCCGGAATTCATTCGTCAGCGTTGCCGCGAAATTGCCCAGTTCTTGTTAGGTCAAGGCGCCAAGGCGTTGGTGCTGGCCTGCAATACCGCGACGGTTGCGGGGGCGGCTGATTTGCGCGAGCTCTATCCAGACCTACCTATTGTCGGCATGGAGCCTGCGGTCAAGCCGGCGGCAGCAACAACCCGTTCAGGTGTGGTCGGTGTGTTGGCAACTACCGGCACACTCAAGAGCGCAAAGTTTGCAGCCTTGCTTGATCGTTTTGCCGCCGATGTTCGGGTGGTGACCCAGCCGTGTCCTGGTTTGGTTGAGCAAATAGAAGCGGGTGATCTAAACGGCCCAGTCACTCGTGCTTTGCTTGAGCGTTATGTCGAGCCGTTATTGGCTGCGGGTTGCGACACGCTGATTTTGGGCTGCACTCATTATCCATTTATCAAGCCGTTACTTCGCGAGTTGGTCCCTATAGATGTCAACTTGATTGATACCGGAGCTGCTGTTGCTAAACAATTGCAACGTTTATTGATAGAGCGCAATTTACTTATTGGGCCTTCTGATGTTAAACAGCGTTTCTGGTGCAGTGCAGACCCGCAGAAAATGCAGGCGGTGTTGCCTGCACTTGGGATGGATAACGCTGAGGTTACTGCGTTTACATAAAAATATGTTGGCCTAGTGAGTAGGACTCACGTACACATAGGAAAAAGGAAGGTATGAAAAAAGTTATTACTTTGGTTGCAGCAGCCATTGTTGTGTCGGGGGGCGCTAGCAATGCGGCACAAGCTGCGGACTTTAGTTTTTCTGTAGGTCAAACCAGCGAATCAACTACAACCTACCGTTTTGGTACCCAGTTTGACTTCAATAAAAGCTGGCTACAAAGCGATGTTGGGCGCTTAACAGGTTACTGGGATGGTGCATACACGTACTGGGATGGTGATGACACTTCAAGCAATCACAGCATCTCGCTGGCTCCTGTGTTTGTTTACGAGTTCGCGGGTGAAAACTTTCGACCTTATGTCGAGGCCGGTATTGGCATCGCGTTTTTTTCCAGCACGGAAATTGAAAATAACGATTTGAGCACCTCGTTTCAGTTCGAAGACCGTATCGGTGCAGGCGTACGTTTTGCTAACCAGGAAGTTGGTATCAGGGCTATTCACTATTCCAACGCCGGGATCAAGAATCCTAACGATGGGGTTGAGTCCTATGCGTTGCATTACCGTCTGAGCTTCTAAACGGCTTTTAAATAACAACGCCGGCAATGGCCGGTGTTGTTTCAGCGGTATGTTGTTTTAGCGGTAAATAGTCGCCATGCCGCGCCGCTCTTCAATGCATTCCGCCGAGGCCATTTCAAACTCTCGGCAAATCAAGGGGCGGTTCTGATAAATGCTGCAGCGCATGCTGTCGCGGTCCAGCGCTGCGCACCAGCCGTCATCCAAGCGCAACATCACCTCACCACCCCAATCATCCGTGCTGATATAGCGCTCGGGAACGCCAGTGTCGGTGATCAACATGACTTCCAGCTGACAACAACATGCTGCGCAATTAGAGCAAGCCACCGCCTCAGCATCTGGCGTTTGTGGCTGCAATTGTGTCAGTGGTATCTGAGAAGAATCGGTCATGCGTGGCAGTGTACGTCAGCCAGAATATTTTGGTGGGCTAAGCCGATCGACGCATACGCACAGCTTGCTCGTACTGCACACGATAAAGTTTGGCAAACGCATGCAGCAGCGGCATTACCACTGCCCAGATCAGGGCCAGAAGGAGCATGCTGGGTACAATGCCGAGCGGTAAGCGCACGTCAGCGATCTGCGCGCCCGCGTAGTACGACAAAGGCCCTGCAATTGCGCCCAGCAGGCTGGCACGCCACCAGGGTTTAGCTGTCCATGCCAGGCAATGGTTAAGCGTGCTGGCGAGCAATATCCAGAGCAGCGCTAGCCACAGCGGAATCAACGTGCGCGGCTCGGAAAACTCAAACACACCGATGTTGAGCAAAAAGCTGTCGAGTGCGCTGCCCGCACAGAAAACACTGATTAACAGTTTGCCTTCTGCTGCCCAACTACTGACCCAGAAAAAATGCACCGCCAAAATGCCCACCACAAGCAGTAACCATAAGCTGTCGCCGGTGAGTACACAGGTTAGCCAGCCAAGTTGAAAGAGTAGGGCGTTGACGATCAGTTTAGGCATTAAAGCGTCCAAGTAAGGGAGCTGGTTGCGCAGCAGGTTTTGCCAGCAGTAATTGTGCGGTACCGATGGTGCGCTCGATAAAGCCACCCTCGCAATAGCACAGGTAAAACTCCCACATACGATAGAAGTACTCATCGTAGCCGAGCTGTTCCAAATCATGCCGCGCCTGATGCAAGTTTTCGTGCCAAAGACGCAGTGTGCGTGCGTAGTGCTGACCGAAGTCTTCCATGTGGTGCAGGTTCATATCGGTCTGGTCGGTAATGATATCGAGCATCGTGGTGATTGAGGACAGCGCACCACCGGGAAAAATGTAACGTTGAATGAAATCGACGCTGGCTTTGGCTTGCTTATAGCGTTGGTCGCGGATGGTGATTGCTTGCAGCAGCATCAACCCGTTGGGTTTGAGCAGATTGGCACACTGTTGAAAGTAGTGGCTGAGAAAGCGGTGACCGACAGCTTCAATCATTTCAATCGACACCAGTATGTCGTAGGTGCCTTGCAGGTTGCGATAGTCTTCCAGCAGCAAGGTGATGCGATCTTCCAAGCCTTGCTTCTCAATACGTCGCTTGGTGTAATCGAATTGCTCTTTGGACAACGTGGTGGTGACTTTGCAGCCGTAATGGGTCGCGGCATTTTATATCTCAAGGTTATCTTTGTTCAGCGCAGCAAAGTTACTGGCGAACGTGCGCAGGAAATCGCTCATAAGTAGAACTCTTCAGTCGTTTTGGGCAAGTCCCTGAAAGCATTGATTGCCCGTTCACGGCTGCTTTTCAAATCAACCATCGGGCTTGGGTAATTGGCTACGCCAAACAATCCGCCGAGTGCAGATGGATCATGGATTTGTTTGCTGCTCAGCCCGTCTAACTCGGGCAGCCATTGACGAATAAATTGCCCGTCGGGGTCGAAGCGCTGTGACTGGCTGACCGGGTTGAATATGCGGAAATACGGCGCTGCGTCGGTGCCTGTTGATGCGCTCCATTGCCAACCACCATTATTCGCCGCGAGGTCGCCATCAATCAGGTGGCGCATGAAGAAACGCTCGCCTTCGCGCCAGTCAATCAACAGGTTTTTGGTCAGGAACATAGCCACAACCATGCGCAGCCGGTTGTGCATCCAGCCGGTGTTGAGCAACTGACGAATCGCTGCGTCGATGATCGGAATACCGCTGCGACCTTGTTGCCACGCCTCTAAGTCTGCGGGCGCGTTGCGCCATTTCATCGTGTCAGTTTCAATCCGAAATGCGCGGTGCTTCGAGACTCGCGGGTAACCCACCAATATGTGTTTGTAGAACTCGCGCCACAGCAGCTCGTTGATCCACGTCGTCGCTCCGGCATTGCCGCTGTCTAACTCGCCGCGATTAAAGCCAAGTGCGCCGTGCAGGCATTGACGTGGCGAAATTACCCCCGCTGCGAGATAGGCAGACAATTGGCTGGTGCCGGGTTTGGCCGGAATATCACGCTGCGCTTGGTAGTCGGCAATGGACTCATCAGCAAACTCCGCTAGGCGCCTCATTGCTTCATCTTCACCGGCAGGCCAAAGCTGTTGCAGTTCTTTGGTCGGCATTGCGAAGCCGTCGACCTGCGTTGGCACGTGATCCGCCTGTATCGGCAAGGGCGATTGCGCGTCAGGCTTGGCGATCCGCTGCGGAACATGGTCGTGCAGACGCTGGTAACAAACCTTGCGAAACTGGCTGAAAACCTGAAAGTAGGTGCCGGTTTTAGTCAGCACGCTGCCCGGTTGGAAAAACAGCTGGTCCAGGTGGCTGTGTAGATTTACCCCTTGATCGTCCAGCGTGAGCGCAACCTGACTGTCGCGCTGGCTTTCATTGAAACCATACTCTTGGTTGAGGTGTACGTCGGCGATCTCGAGTTGCTGACACAGTTTGCCAATCACCCCGGCCGCTTGATCCCAGCGCTCGGCACTACGGATCAGCAAGGGCACATTGATCTTGCCCAGTTCGCGGCTCAGCTCAGTAAGATTGCGCAGCCAGAAATCAATCTTGCAAGGCGCATCATCGTGCTCTTGCCATTGAGTTGGGCTGAGCAAAAACACAGCAACAGTCGGGCCACCAGCCATGGCGGCGGCTAAAGCGGTATTGTCGTGGACCCTGAGGTCGGTACGGAACCACATCAGCTGCAACATCATGCATCCTCTAGCAGGTGTCGATCAGCCAGCACTTGCATGGCGATAATGGGATCAATGGCGATTGTCAGGTTGCTGTAGCGCGCACCCAGTGTTTGCAGTTCTGCGTGATGAATGGTCACGGTTGGCCCGGTGATCAGCACTGTGCTTGCACAGCCTTCGAGCAGTGTCGGCAATTGGCTGATATTCAGTGGTTGAGTCGAGTACAGGAGCAGCGCTGACGGCCGGATATGCTCCATTGCCATGCTTAACTCAGCTTGCGGCACTGGCCAGTCAAACACTTCAACCGGGGCTTGAGCGCTACTCGCCAGCCAAGCACTGAGCCATAATCCAGGGGCCATCGGCAGGTCGGAGCAATTGACCATCAACAGTGGTTCACCGGTATGTTGCCGATTGTTGTGGTAGACGCGGGCGCCAAGTTTGCTGCGCAGCCAGGAGTAGAAAAATACCTGCTCGAGCCGTGCGCCAAATTGTCCGCGCCAGCGTTGTTCTAATTCGTTGAGTAGCGGTAACAGCAACTGGCTGCACAGCACGGTAGGCGGATACAGCGCGAGTTCGCTGTTGAATACGTCGTCGAGACGGCGCTCCGCCAGTTTGCTGACTGCCTCAAGCAACTGCTGGCTCTTCTCTGACCACTGCGAGTCCGGCCATTGTCCATCTGCTTCAGCACGCGTCGGCACTGTGCTGTGAAGCAACACTTTGACTTGGCTAACCGAGACACCACGGTTGATCCACATCAGAATCGCTTGGATCTGGGCGATGTGTTGTTCGCTGTACAAGCGGTGACCTTTGGCGGTGCGTTGCGGCACGATCAAACCGTAACGTCGCTCCCAGGCACGCAATGTCACCGGGTTAACGCCGGTGATACGTGCCACATCGCGGATAGGCCGAAAACCCTCAGCCAGTGCTAGCTGATATTCGTTTTCAGCGGGGGCTTGCTTGGCTTGGCTCATAAGGCATTTCGCAGGCTTAGGTTTTCCGGGTACGGCTGCAGGTAAACCTGTTGATTGATGTAGTGGTCGGGGTGCATTCGGAAGTGATGCTTGAGCAGTGTCAGCGGCACCACTAACGGCACGACGCCTTGGCGGTACTGGCTGATCAGCGATTGCATTTCCTGCTTTTCTTCGGCGCTCAATGACTGCTTGAGATAACCACTGATGTGCTGCAATACATTGCTGTGGGTGCCTCGGGTGGCGCAGCTTTTCAGCGCTGCCATGAGCCGGCTGAAATAGTCGGTCGCCAAGATGTGCAGCTCATGCTGGCTAAGATCTCCCAGCAGACTGCCAAGGGTTTTGTACTGCAATGGATTGGTTGCCATCAGCAGGTATTTGTAGCGCGTGTGGTATTCGATCAGGCTTTTGCGGGTCAGGCCTGCTTGCAGCACTTGTTGCCAGTCGGCGTAGGCAAACACGCGGGCGAGAAAGTTCTCGCGCAACACTGGGTCGTTTAAGCGACCGGCTTCTTCAATCGGCAAGTTTGGATGGTGGGCGATAAATTCAGCTGCGAATATTCCTGTGCCCTTGGGTTCACTGGGGCGACCGTTGTCTTGATAAACCTTGACCCGCTGCATCCCGCACGATGGCGATTGCTGCATGAGGATGTAGCCACAAATATCTGTCAGCTCGTCAGCAATCTGCCGGCCATAGGCAGCCAATCGCTCAGTTACATCGTTGTCTCTGGATACCGTGCCTACCGCCCTTGGCGCGTCAGGGTTACCGACCAGGCGTATAGGCTCGCGTGGGGTGCCCAGGCCAATGGCGACTTCAGGGCAAATTGAGACAAAGTCAAAGTAATCACTCAGCGTCCGGCTGCACAGCTGTGACTCTTTATTGCCGCCGTTGTAGCGCACCTGCTCGCCCAGCAGGCAGGCACTAATCGCGATTTTGGGTTTGCTTACGGCAGCGTCTGGCATGATGAGCCCTTGATATTAGTTGTACATAAAATCAAAATGTACAACTTGTGTTCATCATAGGGTTGGCGTTGTACAAGTCAAATTTTTTGTACAGGTTTTTTGTGGCAAATGTTGCGAGGAGTTGCGCGGCTTACTTTCAGCCTACGAGCCAGCCCTGCTTGGCTGGGCAATCGATCAGCGGACTTCGCTTGCTTGATAGCGTCTGTCGGTCTATTTGCAGGATATGAGCTTCATCGGCAGGCACTGTGACCATAAAGTGCTTTTCACGATTGGGTGGGGCTGCTGTCATTGCGGCAGCAGCAGTTTTGCGGGTTGACGCCCTGAACAGTTTCTACAAGCTGATATTTATTGCATGTGTTCGAGCAGTTTGCGGGCAGCCTCCTGGCCGCTCAACCATGCGCCTTCAACTCGGCCCGATAAGCACCAGTCACCACAGGCATACAGACCCAGGTCTGCATCGGCCAATGCGCCCAGTTGGTGTGCGGCTGATGGGCGTGCATACAACCAGCGGTGAGCAAGGGTGAATGTAGGGGCCGCGACTGCGCAGCCAATTAACTCAGCGAAGGCCCCGTGCAGGTGTTCGATAACCTGTTCCTTGGGCAGGTCGATGTGTTGACGACTCCATTGGCTGGTTGCGTGCAATATCCAGGTGTCGTGTTCGCTCTCACGCCCGGGTTTGCTGGTGCTGCGAGCTAACCAGTCGAGTGCGCTGTCCTGTACGAAGCAGCCCTCTACACGGGTGGCTAGCGGGGTTGCGAATGACAGGGCGACAGCCCAGGTGGGGTCCATCGAAACGCTAGCCGCTGCCCCGGCAAGCTTAGGTGCCGCGGCTAACAATGTACTGGCTTGTGGCGCAGGCAGGGCGATGACTACGTGGCTGAATGGGCCATGACTTTGGCCCTCGGCATCTTGCAGGCTCCAATGCTGCTCACCGCGAAAAACCTCAGTAATACGGCAACTGAAATGGACCGGTAATGCACCCAGCATGGCGCGGGTAATTGAGCTCATGCGCGGCGAGCCAACCCAGCGCACTTGCTCATCGGGGGATGCACAGAGAGCGCCGTCTTGATAGTTATACAGGCTAGGTTGCCACTGGCTGACCCAACCGCGTGCCTGCCATTGCTGTACAACCTCAACAAAACGCCGGTCACGGGCGGTGAAGTATTGTGCGCCGAGATCAAGGGCACCGGCGTCGCTGCGCTTGCTGGCCATACGGCCACCGCTGCCACGACTTTTATCAAACAGCTGGACGCTATGCCCCGCGTTTTGCAAGGCTTGAGCGGCGGATAACCCGGCGATTCCTGTGCCAATAACCGCGATGGGGATACTTGAATTCATGGTCTGCCTCATGTTCTGGAACGTTAGGCTTAGCTGCGGGTGAAATCTATACAAAGCCATTTTTATGTATAAGATTATGCGACTATAGATGTGACTCATCTATAGTTAAAGAGTCACCGCCACCTCTTGCGTAGCCGTATTTGGGCGTTTTATTGAGCTTAGTCACTGTTAATAAGATGCCGCACTCTATGTCAAAAATAGACCGCAAAAGCTGAGCTTAATTACCTCACGAGAGAAACATGCGAGGAAGATGCCATGCATATTTTGCTGACTGGCGGCACCGGTTTGATCGGTCAAAGCCTGTGCCATCACTGGGCCGCACAAGGACATCAGTTGAGTGTCTGGAGCCGTCGTCCTGAGCAGGTCGTTGGCCTTTGTGGTGACTCGGTTAGAGGTGTCGCAAGGCTCGAAGAGCTTAACCATGAATCTATTGATGCAGTGATTAATCTGGCAGGCGCACCTATCGCCGATAAGCCTTGGAGCGCTGCGCGCAAAGCGCTGTTACGCGAAAGCCGGATAGCTCTGACGGAGCAGTTAGTCACATGGCTCAAGCAACGAGAGCAAAAGCCTGCTGTGTTGATATCCGGTTCTGCGGTCGGTTGGTACGGCGACGGCGGTGATCAAGAGCTGACAGAACAATCACCCCAGCAAAGCGATGATTTTGCCGCGCAGCTATGTGCGGATTGGGAAAGCGCAGCGCTGCAAGCTGAGCCATTGGATATTCGTGTCGTGCTGGTACGCACTGGATTGGTGCTGGCGCCACATGGCGGCATGTTGAAACGCTTGTTGTTGCCGTTCAAGCTAGGACTGGGCGGGCGTATTGGCAGCGGTCAACAATGGATGCCGTGGGTGCATTTGAGCGATCAAATCGCCTTGATTGATTTTCTCTTACAGCATCCGCAGGCCAGTGGTCCTTATAATGCGTGCTCGCCGCATCCGGTACGCAATCGTGAGTTTGCCAATGAGTTGGGGCATGCGGTAAACCGCTTCACGCTGTTGCCTGTACCCGGTTTTTTATTACGCGCGGGTCTGGGGGAAATGTCGATCCTGCTGCTGGGTGGCCAACGTGCGCTGCCGGACCGTCTGACCGACATTGGTTTTGAGTTTCGCTTCACGCACTTGGACGTCGCATTGACGGATTTGTTGAACCCGATTGACTAAGCCCTGCTGCACAGGGCATCACTAGGAACTTGCATGACCGATCACGCTTTACTACTGGTTAATTTGGGCTCGCCAGCCTCAACCAAAGTTGCCGATGTGCGCAGCTACCTTAATCAGTTTTTGATGGATCCCTACGTTATTGATTTGCCGTGGCCGGTGCGACGCCTGTTGGTGTCATTGATTCTGATCAAGCGTCCGCAGCAGTCAGCGCACGCTTATGCATCCATATGGTGGGAAGAGGGGTCGCCACTTGTCGTGCTCAGCAAGCGTTTGCAGCAGGCAATGCAAGGCAAATGGACGCATGGGCCAGTAGAGTTAGCGATGCGCTACGGTGAACCGTCGATTGAGTCGCAGCTAAACAAGCTGATTGCCCAAGGCGTTAAAAAAATCACCCTGGCACCGCTGTATCCGCAGTTTGCTGATAGCACCACGACCACGGTGATTGAAGAGGTGCGCCGGGTACTCGCTAAGTGTCAGTCAGAGGTGCAGTTGTCGATTTTGCAGCCTTTTTACGACCAGCCAGAATACATTGCTGCGCTGGTCGACAGCGCCAAGCCGTATCTGGATAAAGGCTTCGAGCATTTGCTTTTGAGCTTCCACGGTTTGCCAGAGCGTCACTTGCATAAGCGCGACCCGAGCGGGGAGCACTGCCTGAAGAGCGCAGATTGCTGCCAAACCGCATCGCCTGAGGTGCTAGCCACCTGTTATCGCGCACAGTGTATGCGCAGTGCGCAGGCATTTGCCGAGAAAATGGGCTTGCAGCCAGAGCAGTGGTCGGTGTCGTTTCAGTCACGTCTTGGCCGGGCCAAGTGGATTGAGCCCTACACCGAGGCGCGTCTTGAGGAACTGGCGAAGCAGGGCGTTAAAAACTTGCTGGTGATGTGCCCGGCGTTTGTTGCTGACTGTATCGAGACGCTCGAAGAGATTGGTGATCGCGGCTTGGAGCAGTTTCAGGAAGCAGGCGGTGAAACCCTGCAGCTGGTGCCGTGCCTGAATGATCACGCAAGCTGGGTTGAGGCCCTCAACGAGCTGTGTGAACGAGCACCGCTAAGCCTGTAAATCACACTGGGCAGTGAGCCGCCTGTGCAGGGCGCTCACTCCAAAGGATGACATTCATACCATCAATAACTACTCCGGGCGATACTCAGCCGACGGCATATCCGCCTAAGCTGGCAGTACTTTAAACCGTCGCGCACTGCATTTGCGCTGTCGAGGAAACTGCCCATGCCCAATAACAACAATGGCTACCCCTCCAATATTCGCGCCTGGACCACCGTCAGTATTTTGATGGTTGCCTATGTACTGTCATTTATTGATCGGCAGATTCTTAACTTGCTGGTCGGCCCCATCCGTCGCGATCTGGCGATTTCCGATACTGAAATGAGCCTGTTGATGGGTTTGTCGTTCGCCTTGTTCTATACCGTGTGTGGTATTCCGCTTGGTCGCCTGGCGGATAGCAAAAGTCGTCGCGGGCTGATTGCCTTTGGTGTTCTGTTTTGGAGTGCAGCCACCGCCGCGTGTGGGATGGCGCGTCTTTACTGGCAGTTTTTACTGTGCAGAATTGGTGTCGGCGTTGGCGAGGCGGCGCTATCACCTGCCGCCTATTCGTTGATTGCTGACAGTTTCCCGCAGGAGCGTCGCGCAACCGCGATCAGCGTTTACTCGATGGGGGTTTACCTGGGCTCGGGCTTGGCATTTTTGCTGGGCGGTCTGGTTATCAAGTTCGCCTCAGCGCAGGGTGATGTGATGTTGCCGGTGCTGGGTGAAGTTCGCCCTTGGCAGCTGATATTCATCGTGCTGGGTGCTGCAGGCGTGCTCTTTACTTTATTGATGCTGGCAGTTAAAGAGCCAGCGCGCCGCGGTGCCGGAGCCGGTGTTGTGGTGCCGCTGTCACAAGTGGCTAGCTATATCCGGAAAAATCGGCGCACGGTGCTGTGCCACAACTTTGGTTTTGCAGGTTTAGCCTTTGCCGGTTATGGCAGCGCGGCGTGGGTGCCAACCTTCTACATTCGCACTTACGGTTGGGATGCCAGCCACGTCGGTATCGTCTACGGCAGTATCGTCGCGGTATTTGGTTGTTTGGGCATCGTCTTTGGCGGGCGTTTGGCAGACTGGATGACCAAGCGTGGCCGCACCGATGCCAATATGCGCGTGGGCTTGTATGCGGCGATTGGTTCTGTGCCGTTTGTGTTGGGTTTCCCGTTGATGGAAAGTGCCTTTTGGGCTTCGGTATTAATGGCGCCTACGGTGTTTTGCCTGAGCATGCCGTTTGGTGTTGCCCCGGCTGCGATCCAGGAAATCATGCCTAATTCGATGCGTGGCCAGGCCTCGGCGATTTACCTGTTTGTCATCACCTTGCTCGGTTTGGGGATCGGTCCGACTGCCGTCGCGCTGGTAACTGATTACGTGTTTGCCGACGATAACGCGCTGCGTTATTCGCTGCTGATCGTCACCTTGGTGGCGGTTACTACTTCGATCATTCTGCTTGGCAAAGGGCTCAAGCCTTACCGCGAAAGCATAGAGCGAGTCCGTGGTTGGTCGGCGCAAACGTCTGAACCCGCATCTGCTGAAGCTCTGACGGGGGCGGCGCCTAACCGTTCGTAGGGATAGCACATGACTATTCACAGATATGGATGACAAGCAGATCAAGCTAATGCGATGTCCTGAGTAAGGGTAATGGCATCAAGATGCGTACTACCGCGTTCAGCCACAGAGCATGAGTTGCTAGCTTGTATATTTTGAACGGAAAAAAAGCGCCTATCAGGGCGCTTAAGGTGACACCTCGTCCAAAGGAGCTGTGTATAGCTACAAGAGGTGGGCACTAACGGAGCTTGAGATTAGCTGTTATCAGCTAACTCTTCGGATGGTTCTTCTTGTTCATTCTCATCCGCATATACGACTACCGTATCGTCTCCATGAATTCGTTCTTGGTTTGCCAGAAAGCGCTGGCGAAACTCTTGTGAGCGCTCACTGCCGTTTTCTGCGAGTGCAGCGGTAGAACCCAGTAGAAGCAAGCTGATCAAAACCACTTTAAAATTTTTCATATCTATTCACCTGTCTGCGTAAGTTTCAGCGTCAACTGTTTGTTTAATGAACCTCTGAAGAGCAATTGCGCAACGTATTGCTGAGCCAGACTTGGCTGTGGTTGCCTGACATTCTCGTTGCGCGTTACTTTTTAGCGGTTTGCTAATGCCGTTTAGGCGGTAAGTTCGAGTGAAGTATACGAAGCGAAACCTAACAGAATGCTGAAGTGCAGATTACAAAACTGAAAGTTTACGACATGGTATTGCTTTAATTCGTTCGGGCATTAATGCATCGGCGCTTAATTATTAAAGTATGTTGAGTGGGTACTCAGTAATGACGCGTATCTCATTAAGATCAGGGGAGAACTCGTCTGCGCGTGTGACGGCATGACGAACACGAACTGACAAGTCTTTGAATGATCCCTCTTGAACAACATAGCGCGCTTCTAAATCACGCTCCCAACGGCTTTGATTACGTAATGCATTGCCGCTTGAGTCCACACGTGCGTAATAGCTGTTGGCGTTGGAGTAATCAGCGTCACGTCCAGACGCATAACGTGCCATGAGTGACAGGCCTGGCACGCCAAATGTCGCCATGTCTAAGTCATAGCGCAGCATGACTGAGCGTTCATTTGGTGAGTTGAAGTCACTGTACTGGATCGAGTTGTCCAAGTAGATAGACCCTGAGTTACTGATGTAGTCAAAGTCATCGTCACCGGTGTTCTCTTGGTAAGATAAGGTGATTCGATGCGGGCCACTGCTAACGCCTATATGGGTGCTGTAAATGTCGTTATCGAATGAGCCCAACAATTGCTTGCCTTGGTCTTTGGCTTTGTAATAGTTGAAACCGCCAAATAGCGTTAAGTTGTCGCTGAGGTCGTAGTTGAGGTTCATCGAGGCGTAATGTTGATTCCAGACATCCTTGAGGCGGCTTGTGTAGAGCCTGATGCTGATATTTTCATTGACGGAGTAATCACCACCGAAATAGCCCAGCCAGTCGGAATCGACATCACCGACATAAAACGTTGAGAAACCTTTGCCGAGAGAGCTGTTCTGTGGCTGGCTCATCGCGTGGAAACGTCCACCCTGCAAGGTCAAACCATCAATACTGAAGTTGCGAACATTGAGCCCACGAAAGGTTTCCGGTAGAAGTCGCGACTCACCAAATTGAATCACCGGCGATGTCGGGAAGACGTCTCCGTACTTGAATTCGGTGTCGAGCACGTACATTTTTACTGCCCCTCCGACCTTTGAGTAGCTGTCTTCCGCTTGATTGTTGCTGTCGACAGGCAGGAGCGTTGTGCCGAGTGCGCGGCCGGCACCCGTGTCGAGTTTGAGTCCGAGCATGGCAAACGAGTCAATGCCGAAGCCAACAAAACCTTGGGTATAACCTGATGAGAATCGCGTGATTATGCCTTGTGTCCACGCTTCGGAATAACTATTGCCAGTGGGGCTTGAGCCTCCTTTGCGGATGTCACGATTGAAGTAATAGTTGCGGTTTAAAATAGACAGCTCGCTGTCTTCGATAAACCCCTCCGATGCTTCAGATGTGTTTGCAGTTGCCGCTGACGACATTGTCCAGGCGAGAATTAAACCCCATGCGCGTGATGTGCTTAATTTAATGTGCATAAATTTACCTTGCCCAGTCATGAAAGTTATTGTTTTGCGTTATTGGTATCTATAGCTAATTACCAGTTTGCATGATTGCAAGGTGCTAATAACCTTAAAGTGACGCGTAGATTACAATTATGTAATTTAGCTAAATTGGACATGTTGTTGCTGTTAAATGGTTGTGGGCAAGTTGTATGTTGAGGGTTGAACTCATCAAGTGTTCATCGAGCTTTTTTAATGATTGTGGTTTTTAATGCCTCGATTTGCTACCGAGTGCTGTATTGTCCACAGCATGATTTCAATACACGACACCGCTGCAATAATCTGGTTGTGCTTAAGCAATTACTTGCTCAGGCACAGTCCAGGATTGTCGACCTTTAAGTAGACGAAGGAAAAACGTTATTTAAAATGCGGGGGGTATTGAACGCGAGTGCTTTATTTATTAACCACACTAGCGATTTGCTGGGTTCATCACCCTAGGTGTGTGCGAGGTTGTGTTGAGCTGCTGTTTGTGGCGGAAAGATTAAGCTGAATTGAGTCAGGCCATTGACTTCACTGCTGACGCCTACCGTACCGCCGTGCAATTGCATAATTGAACTGACAATTGCTAAGCCCAGGCCTTTGCCTCCCAATACCCGGGAACGATCTGGATCAACTCGGTAGAAACGTTTAAACAAGTGAGTTATGTGCTGCTCAGGGATGCCGGGCCCTGGATTGTACACGGTAAGTAACGTGTTTTCGTTTTCGGCGCTAATTGAAATGTCGATCTGGCTGCCAACGGGGCTGTGGCGGATTGCGTTGGAGAGGAGGTTAGAAATCGCTCGCTGGATCATCAAACGGTCACCGTAAGCGCTGCCGTTGCCTGTGATCCGTAAGTCGATCTGTTTCTCCTCCGCACTGAAGCTGAACAACTCCACGAGTAGCCCTGTCTGGTAATTGAGGTCGACTGTTTCGAGATCCAACAACGCTGCGGGTTGAGTAACATTGGCCAAAAACAGCATGTCAGTTACGATTCGCGAGATTCTTCCCAGCTCTTCTGTACAGCTTTCAAGCGTGGCTTTGTAGGCTTCCGTTGTGCGTGTTTTGGATAAGGTGACTTGCGCCTTGCCCATCAGGTTGGTGATAGGTGTTCGCAACTCGTGGGCAAGGTCGTCAGAGAATTGGGTCAGTTGTTGCACGCCGTTATCTAGGCGGTTGAACATGATGTTTATGCTGTCTGCGAGTTTGCTCAACTCCGTTGGCAGATTATCGACAGGGATACGATGCGAGAGGTCTTGTGTCGATGTCAGGGCAGCAGTCTGGCGAAATTTGCGCAACGGTGAAAGGCCGCGACGAACAATCCAAAATGCGCCGACACCAGTGAAAATAAGCAGCAGTGGTACGGTAATAATAGCGACTTTGATGTAGGCACTTAACAACGCTTGATCAGCTACTCGGTTACTGGAAAGTAAAACCCGAACCGTGTTGCCATCAGCTAATGGCATGGCAATTGAGACGGTGAGCATTTTGTTGCCGCTGCGATTGGTCCACGCGTGGTAGGTTTTCACCTCTTTGACATTGATGCGGGAGAGTTGTGGGTCAAAATCTTCTCTGCCGATGCTAAGCAAATGGCTCGCGTTGCTCTTGGCGATGAAAATGGTCAGGTTGAGGTTGTCATGCCCGGTGACTGAGTCCAGTAGCACGTGGGGACTGTTCGCCACCTTATCCAATGTCATGCCGACAGAAAGGTCGTGCTGAATTTGCTCCAACTTGCTGTCTAGGTTTTGTCGAGCGAGCAATTCCAGTTGGTGAGTCAGCGCTATGTACGCCAATGAAGCAAGCGAGATGACCAGTGCGGCGCCTGTTAGCGCGACTGATAAACTCAGGCGCATCGACAAACTGATTGGTTTCATCCGCGGGCCTCAAGGACATAACCGACTCCGCGTAATGTGTGAATCAGTTTGTCCTCAAATGGGTCATCGACTTTCGCGCGCAAACGCCTGATTGCGACCTCTACCACGTTAGTATCGCAGTCAAAGTTCATGTCCCAGACCAGAGATATTATCTGCGTGCGTGTCAGTACCTCACCCGAGCGGCGCATTAACAAGTGCAGCAGTGCGAACTCTTTACTGGTTAGGTCGATACGGTGGTTGTTGCGGTAGGCACGGTGGCGAGCAGGGTCTAGTTCTAGCTCAGATACACGGAATATCTCGGGGACTGAAATTTGTTCGCTTCGCCGAAGTAGCGTTCTAATCCGGGCCAATAATTCAGGAAACTCGAACGGCTTAACCAAGTAGTCGTCAGCGCCTAGGTCAAGGCCCTTGATTTTGTCGGCTAAACGGCCGCGAGCGGTCAACATGATGACGCGTGTGCTTTCGTGTTTACGGATATGCCCAAGCACCTCGAAGCCGTCCATTTCTGGCAGATTTACATCGAGAATGACTAAGTCATAGCTGTATTGCTCAACGAAGTGAAGGCCATCCATGCCAGTGGCTGCGCGATCAACGATATATCCACTTTCGGACAATCCCTGTTGTAAGTATTCGGCAGTTTTTTGTTCGTCTTCAATAATAAGTATACGCATTTTATATCGCTGATTTAAGAGTGTGTCTTGGGTATTAATAGCGCTCTATAAGAGCCGGGCGTACACACTTCAGTTGAATTGGGTGAAACGTTAAACGTCAGGTTTATGCGTGACTTGCTGCGAATGCTAAACCCTGTAGTCGCTACTGAGTCAAGCTGTAGGTGCTGATGTGCTTGGGTCTTCGGCTGATGACTAATCAGTCAGTTGTTTCTGTATGTTGCATTTTCAGTGCGAGTTAGTTGCTGTAAGTACAACGCGATATTAAGTCACTTAAAGTTTGTTTTTTGCTTAATAACAATTTTGTAATTTTCTAGTCATCCTGCCGATAGTGCCTCGTCGCTACATTCTCCGGCGTCAACGATTGCTGACGTGGATCGATTGAAAAGTTTAAGTGGTTGATGGCAGTTAACCGCCAGTGATTGCTTCAGCATTGTTTTTAATTGTTAGAGAACCTCTGAAAAAGATAGAGCGCGTCGGGAGTGCTAGGCGAAAGGATGTGAATAACGACAGGTCGCGTTCGACTTGAGTTGTTCGAAATAATAAGCATTTGATTCGCTTTGCACGTCCCTTCTGGGTCGCAGCAGGGACTGCCCCAGCAAGGGTTCCCCCCATAAGTGCGTTCAGCCTGAAGGCTGTGAGCAGTTTTCAACACGCCAATACCTATCGCAGTTGTTTTTCAGAGTTTCCTCAGGGGGTACGAGTGCTGGATGTAGGTAATGTGTGTAAGGGCGTCGCCTCAACGCGGCCCAATTTAAGGTCGGTCATTGCGGCTGGTTTTTTATGTGCGGCAAGTTTCTCAACAAGTATTTATGCGTTGGAGTCTGCCGAGGTAACGGTGACTCAAGCACTCGAGCGTGCGTTTCAACAAAACCCTGAACTCGCTGCAGCCAGTTGGAATATTGATATTGCGGCCGGCGCCCGTGAACAAGCGGGACTTATACCTAATCCAGAGGTGTCATTTGAGGTTGAGGACACGCGCAGTAATAGTCGCTCCACGACGGTTCAACTCACGCAGCCTATTGAGCTTGGCGGCAAGCGCGGGGCTCGAGTTGAGCTAGCAGAGCGTGGTCAGGATGCAGCAGCAATCAAGTTGCAACGTTCGCGCAATGAGTTGCGCGCAACTGTAATTCAAGCTTTTTACAGTGTATTGAGGGCTAAGGAGCAAGTTGCTCTGGCAAAAGAGTCGCTAGCTTTAACTGAGCGGGCGCTGGTTGTCGCAAATGGGCGAGTTAAGGCGGGTAAGGTCTCGCCAGTCGAGGCGGTCCGGGCTCAGGTGCAGTTGTCTGAAGTACGCCTTGACGTGCGGCGTGCGGCGATGGCGCAAACCAACGCTCAGCAACAACTGGCTGCGGTGATGGGCGATGCCAGCATTGGCCTTAATCAAGTAAAGGGCAATGCTCACGATTTGCCGAGTTTGCCAGCCGCTAAGCAATTATTGACGCAGGTTAATCAGACTGTTGATTTACGTTTGGCTGAGATGGCCATTAACCAACAAGAAGCTTCGCTCCGCTTAGAGCAGAGCCAGCGTATTCCTGATCTTAATGTGACCGTGGGTACCCAGTACGACGCCCTCGAGAATGAACGAGTAAATGTGTTTGGGTTGTCGATGCCGATTCCGATTTTCAATCGTAATCAGGGCAACATCCTTTCAGCCGCTCGTCGTGCGGACCAGGCTCGTGATCTGCGCAATGCCACTGAGCTTCGTATCCGTACACAAACCCAGTTGGCACTAGAGCAATGGGCAACCGCCCAGGAACAACTGACCTCACTTCATAAAACCATATTGCCCGCCGCGAAAAGTGCAGTGACAAGTGCTACACGCGGTTTTGAAATGGGCAAATTTTCTTATATCGATGTCCTCGATGCACAGCGCACTTTGCTCAGTGCCCGTGACCAATACATTCGTTCAATTGCTGAGGCAACCGATGCCTGGGTACAGATTGAGCGTATCTATGGCGACATTTCTGTACTCACTTCCAGCCGTTAATCCTCTTTTGAATTTATCTCCGGCGTTGCCTTAACCATTTGGGCTTAGAGCTGCGTTAACAGATTACCGATACGCCACCGGCTCGGGCCTAGCGCCCGGCGAACCCTCTGAGCTGAACAAGGAGTTGTCATGGACACTAATCAACGCTTCGCAATCGCGATCACTTTAGTTGCAGGCGTGGCAGGAGGCGCGTGGCTGATGCAAGGCATTATCTCGCCCGCCATTGCGCAACAGGATATTCGCGTTGTGGCCGATAACCGCCCAGACAGCGAGCAGCATAGTGAGACGGGGGATGATCAACATGCTGATGTGCAGGGTCATGATAACCCTGAGCAACATGAGGCGTCAGAGCAACTAGGTCCGCATGGAGGCACATTGTTTGAACAAGATGGCTTATCGCTTGAGCTGGTCACTGTGGAGGATGAGTCTGGACAAGAGCCCATGACAATCTATCTGTCACGTGATGGTCAACCGCAGCCAAACAGCCCGGAGGCTAGCGTAACAATGCTGGTTGAGCGGCCTAATGGAGATGCTGCGACTCTGGCGTTTAAAGCGCAAAACAATAGTTATGTCAGTTCGACTGGAATTGCTGAGCCTCATTATTTCACGGCGCAGATAAACGTCACGCAAAGCGGCGTTACGCGTTCATTTGAATTCAATAAACAAGAAGGCAAGATTGAATTAACCGATGAGCAACTCAAGGCCGGAGGTATTCAATTGGTCACGGCTGTTCCGGGTGAGTTGAGCACCTCGATTTCACTGCCTGGAGAGATTCGATTTGACGATAACCGCACCGCCCACGTCGTTCCGCGTGTGGCCGGAGTGGTTGAATCTGTTGCTGTAAGCCTTGGTCAAAAAGTTAAGAAAGGTGAGCTGTTAGCTGTCATCACCAGTCAGCAGGTGTCCGAGCAACGCAGTGAGTTTGCCGCTGCGCAACGCCGGGTGGAATTAGCACGAATTACCTATAAGCGTGAACGCCAGCTTTGGCAGGACAAAATTTCTGCAGAACAAGATTACTTGCTAGCCAAGCAGGTTTTGCAAGAGGCCGAAATTCAGCTGAATAACGCGCGTCAGAAAATTTCAGCTATCAGCGGTAGCGTCAGCACGAGCGGGGGAAACCGGTATGAGTTGCGTGCACCGTTCGATGGCAGTGTCGTTGAAAAACACATTGTGCTGGGTGAAGTCGTCAGTGAAACCAGCAACGCTTTTACTATCTCCGATTTGTCTGAGGTTTGGGCAACTTTCAACATCTCGCCTAAAGACCTCAATCAGGTACAGGTTGGCAAGCGCGTAAAAATCAGTGCACCAGAGCTGGGTACCGAACTGATGGGTGAGGTGTCATATGTGGGGAGTTTGCTGGGTAAGCAAACGCGCACGGCAACCGCTCGAGTCACGGTGAAAAACCCTCAAGGTGCTTGGCGGCCTGGCTTGTTCGTCTCGGTCTTGCTGGCAACACAAACCCAGAATGTGGGGGTCACGTTGCCTGAGCAGTCGATTCAAACGGTTGAAGAACAACCCGCAGTATTTGTCCGCGTTGACGGTGGCTTTATCGCGCAGCCCGTTGTGTTGGGGGCTCGCGACAGTGGCTATGTCGAGATAAATGAAGGACTGGCAGCAGGCGCCGAAGTCGCCAGTGTCGGCAGCTTCACCCTTAAGTCTGAACTGGGTAAGTCCTCAGCTCAGCACGCCCATTGATCCTTCATCGACGAGAAGCTAAATATGTTTGAGCGCATTATTCAATTCGCTATCGAACAGCGCATTGTCGTGCTGTTTGCGGTGCTGGCTATGGCCGGTGTGGGAATCGCAAGCTATCAGAAACTGCCGATTGATGCCGTTCCCGATATTACAAATGTGCAGGTGCAAATCAATACAGCTGCGGCTGGGTTTAGCCCTCTGGAAACCGAGCAACGAATAACTTTTCCAATTGAAACTGCGATGGCCGGGTTGCCGGATCTGGTACAAACCCGTTCTCTTTCACGTTCTGGGCTGTCGCAGGTCACCGCAATTTTTGAAGACGGCACGGACTTGTTTTTTGCCCGCCAGTTGGTCAATGAGCGCTTGCAGATTGCCCGCGAGCAATTGCCCGATGGCACTGAGGCAATGATGGGGCCGATCTCCACGGGCTTGGGTGAAATTTTCCTGTGGACGGTTGAGGCCGAGCCGGGTGCGTTAAAAGAGGATGGCACTGCGTATACCCCGACCGACCTGCGGGTAATCCAAGACTGGATTATCAAACCGCAGCTACGCAATGTGCCAGGCGTAGCGGAAATCAACACCATTGGTGGCTTTGCTAAGGAGTTTCAGGTTGCACCGGACCTCAAGCGCTTAGCTGCCTATAAGCTGACGCTGGCGGATCTGGTTAGCGCCCTTGAAAGTAACAATGCCAACGTTGGTGCTGGCTACATTGAGCGTAACGGCGAGCAACTGATAATCCGCGCGCCAGGGCAGGTGGCGAGTATTGCGGATATTGCCAACATCGTCATTGCGAATGTCGATGGCACACCGATTCGTGTCAGTAATGTGGCTGATGTTGATATCGGCCGTGAGCTGCGTACGGGCGCAGCGACTGAAAATGGTCGCGAAGTCGTGCTCGGTACTGTGTTTATGTTGATTGGCGAGAATAGCCGGAGTGTTTCCCTAGCGGTTGCCACAAAGCTTAAGGATATTAACCGCTCGTTGCCTGCAGGCGTGGTGGCGGTGACGGTCTATGACCGCACCACACTTGTGGATAAAGCCATTGCTACGGTGAAAACCAACCTGATCGAAGGCGCGATTCTGGTTATCGTGATTTTGTTCCTGTTCCTCGGCAATATCCGGGCTGCGTTGATTGTTGCAGCAGTCATTCCGCTGTCTATGTTGTTTACCTTTACCGGCATGTTCAGCAACAACGTTAGCGCAAACCTGATGAGTTTGGGCGCGCTCGACTTCGGCATTATTGTTGATGGCGCGGTGGTCATTGTGGAGAACGCAATACGGCGTTTAGCCCATGCCCAGCAACATCATGGGCGCATATTGACCCGCTCTGAACGACTGCATGAGGTCTTTGCGGCTTCTAAAGAAGCACGTCGAGCGTTGATCTTCGGTCAACTGATCATCATGGTTGTGTATTTGCCGATTTTCGCCCTGACCGGTGTCGAGGGGAAAATGTTTCATCCGATGGCCTTCACGGTTGTGATCGCTTTGTTGGGTGCGATGATCCTTTCGGTCACATTTGTGCCGGCTGCAATTGCGATGTTTATTACAGGTAAAGTCCAAGAGAAAGAGAATGCTGTCATGCGGGCTGCGCGACTGGGTTATGAGCCGGTTTTGGCTTGGGTCATGCGACATCGCAATAAAGCATTTGCTGCAGCGCTGGGTTTGGTTGTGTTGTCGGGATTGGTTGCCAGTCGCATGGGCAGTGAGTTTGTGCCGAGTCTGAGTGAAGGTGATTTTGCGCTCCAAGCATTACGCGTTCCTGGCACCAGTCTCACCCAGTCGGTTGAAATGCAGCAGCGACTCGAGAAAGTAATAATCGAAAAGGTTCCTGAAGTGCAGCGGGTGTTCGGTCGAACGGGTACTGCAGAGATCGCCTCTGATCCAATGCCGCCAAACATTTCCGACAGCTATGTGATGCTTAAACCCAAGTCCGAATGGCCAGACCCGAACAAGCCGCGTGAGCAATTAATTGCTGAGTTGCAGCAGGCCAGTGCGATTGTTCCGGGCAGTAACTATGAGCTGTCACAACCCATTCAATTGCGTTTTAACGAGTTGATTTCAGGTGTGCGCAGTGACGTCGCAGTAAAGGTGTTTGGTGACGACATGGATGTGCTGAACAGTACTGCGGCTGAAATTGCCGAGTCACTAGGCAAGGTACAAGGCGCTTCCGAAGTGAAGGTCGAGCAGACCACAGGTTTACCGGTACTGACGATCAATATCGACCGCGATAAAGCTGCGCGTTATGGGCTGAATGTAGGTGATGTGCAAGAAACCATTGCGGTTGCTGTAGGAGGGCGCAAGGCCGGTACCTTATATGACGGTGACCGCCGTTTTGACATAGTGGTGCGTTTGTCAGACAAGTTGCGTTCCGATATTGAAGGTTTGTCTCGACTACTGATTCCTGTGCCCGCAACAGCCAGTAGTACCAGTGATGCGATTGCGTTTATCTCGCTCTCTGAAGTTGCTTCATTGGACCTTGTATTGGGACCGAATCAAGTCAGTCGTGAAAACGGCAAGCGCCTGGTAGTGGTCAGCGCCAACGTTCGCGGGCGCGATATCGGCTCCTTTGTCGAAGATGCCGCAGATCGAATCGAAGCCGAAGTTACAATTCCTGCAGGTTACTGGACTCTCTGGGGAGGCCAGTTTGAACAACTGCAATCAGCTGCCAAGCGTTTGCAAATCGTCGTGCCGTTGTCGCTGTTTTTGGTGTTGGGGTTACTGTTTATGATGTTCAACAGCCTCAAGGATGGCTTGTTGGTCTTTACCGGAATTCCTTTTGCACTCACTGGTGGGGTATTTGCCCTGTGGCTTCGCGATATACCGTTGTCGATTTCTGGAGGAGTCGGGTTTATTGCACTTTCAGGGGTAGCGGTGTTGAACGGTCTGGTGATGATCTCGTTTATTCGCAACCTGCGTGAAAATGGGATGTCATTGAGTGAGGCGATCAACCAAGGCGCGATTACCCGCCTGCGACCGGTGTTGATGACGGCGTTGGTTGCATCGCTGGGTTTCATCCCGATGGCATTGGCCACTGGCACCGGTGCTGAAGTGCAGCGACCTCTGGCGACGGTCGTTATCGGAGGGATTCTGTCCTCAACGATATTGACACTACTGGTGCTGCCGGCTCTTTATCAGTTGGCGCATCGACGTGAGGAGGATGACTTGCCCGCTCAGAGCGATGGCGCAATTGCATCGGTCTGATTTCAACTCAATATGAACCGTTGAGGTTGTCGATAGCGACAACCTCGCGGCCGTCCAGGCATGAGTGCAATGCCAGTGCCTGTCTCGGTGGCTCAGCCAAGCCGAGCCCCTCCGTTATGTTTGCAGCGGGGCATAGCCAATCTGGCATGAGCCTGGTGTGACTGCCGCTTGCAAATATCTGTTTTGCAGGATATTGGTTTTCTATATATTTGATTTTCGTATATGAAGAACACCGCATCCATTCGCAGTGATCATGGTGCAGACGTCCACGCCCACCAAGTGGCTTGAGTACATACTCGCGCATGGCTCTGCTGCCTACATTCCGAGTTTCCGGTTTGGCTTATTCAACGGTTGTTGAAACTAATCAGCAATGGCTTGAAGGCGATACTTGTCGCCTGCGTGAAATCAACAGTCGTCCACCCAGCCAGTCGATGTGCGACTGATCAATCTTTATCCAATTGAGTGACCTGCATGCTGATCGCGCTGTCGATATTCATCATTACCATCACCTTGGTTATCTGGCAGCCAAAAGGCCTTGGGGTTGGCTGGAGTGCCAGCTTTGGCGCCGTCCTGGCACTGCTCTTCGGGGTGATTGGTTTCGCTGATATCCCGACTGTCTGGCAGATCGTATGGAACGCCACGGGGGCGTTTATCGCGATTATTATCATCAGTTTATTGCTTGATGAAGCTGGGCTTTTCGAGTGGGCGGCGCTGCATGTGGCCAGGTGGGGAGGGGGCAGTAGTCGCAGGCTCTATGCGTTTATTATTTTGCTGGGCGCTGTGGTTTCTGCGCTGTTTGCCAATGACGGTGCCGCCCTGATCCTCACCCCGATCGTTATTGCCATGCTCTTGGCGTTGCGGTTTTCAGCGGCGGCAACGCTGGCATTCGTAATGGGCGCTGGCTTTATTGCCGATACCGCCAGCTTGCCGTTGGTGATATCGAACTTGGTGAATATCGTTACCGCTGATTATTTCGGTATCAGTTTCAGCGAGTATGCGTCGGTCATGGTGCCGGTCAATATGGTCAGTATTGCGGCCACGCTGGGCATGCTGATGTGGTTTTTCCGTAAGGATTTACCCGCTGGCTATGACCTGGCTGATATCAAGCCTGCCGTTGAGGCGATTCGTGACCGGGCGACCTTTATCGCCGGATGGTGGGTGCTGGCGCTGCTGCTGATGGGCTTGTTTGTGCTTGAGCCATTAGGCGTGCCGATCAGTGCGATCGCCGCCGTGGCTGCTTTTGTGCTTTATCTGATCGCCGCTCGCGGGCATGTGATCTCAACCCGTAAAGTGCTCAAGGAGGCGCCGTGGCAAATCGTGGTGTTTTCGCTGGGCATGTATTTGGTGGTCTACGGCCTGAAAAACGCCGGGCTGACTGACCATATCGCGCAATTACTCAACGTTTTTGCCGAGTACGGCGTGTGGGGCGCAACTCTGGGGACGGGCATGCTGACTGCATTGTTGTCGTCGCTGATGAATAACCTGCCGACCGTACTGGTGGGGGCGTTATCGATCCATGCCGCCGATGTCAGCGGGGTGACTCAGCAGGCGATGATCTATGCCAACATCATCGGCTGTGACCTCGGCCCTAAAATCACCCCAATCGGCAGCCTCGCCACACTGCTGTGGTTGCATGTTCTTGCACGCAAGAACATGACGATAGGCTGGGGTTATTACTTCAAGACGGGCATCGTACTCACTGTACCTATCCTGCTTATCACGCTTAGCGCCTTGGCTATACGTTTGAGTTTTTGAGTTCGGGGTCAGGGCGTAAAAGCTGTTTATATAACCTTCACCGCACGACCAATAAACTGCACCGGTCCTGTTGGTTTGCCAGTGGCTGAGCCGGTGGGGTTTTCCAGGGTTAGCTCAAACAGTTGATTAGGCGCCAGCGGGGGCAGTTGATCGAGTGAGATTGACAGTGTTTGCCCGGGTTTGACCAAGCCCAAGGAAACTGGCGCTTGCCAGTCATCACCTTTAGTCCAGAACTCAAGTGCCTTGCCGTGGGGCACCTCAGTCACGCCCAGCGGTATCAACTGGATGTCCTGTTGGTTACTGGTTTGAATAACCCAGCCGGGGGCTTTATCTTGCGGGGCAACCAGTACCACCAGATAAGCCGTTTCATTCAAGGGTGCACCGCGCAGCAGTAACACGGCAGCCAGCACCAGTGTTGCGGCGATACCGGTGGCGGCAAGGCTGCGCCACAGGGGCAACAGGTTCCACCAGGACGTGGCGCCTGTTGTTGATGCGTGTTGTTGGCTTGAGTTAATACTGCGCTGCACGCGCCGCCATAGAACAGGCGAGGGTGCTTGTGCATCCATGCGAGTCTCTCCATAAGGGCAAAAGGAGCAGCGTTTAGTGGGCTGCTACTGGTACTACCCGGCAGAAAGACAATTGGATGCAGTGCGGCGGAAATATTTTTTGAAAGGGCAAGCCCAGTGATTAATTGAGATGGGCGTCGGTCGCGGTGAGTCGTTTATCCCTAGCGTTACCTCTTTACGGGGCGGCTGATCGGAAAAACCTCGCTGACTAATCGATCTCAGAGTCAGTCTGCTCAGCTTCACGCGGTGCACTGAACGCCTTGCTGTAGTAGCCCGAGGAATCAAAACAACAGACTCTCTTCTTCCCTGTTGCAAGCATGTCGCATGCATCGTTGGTCCGTTTGGTGCGCGTCTTCGTCTGTTTGGCTGATGTAATCCAATGGATCCAGTCAAGCCTGGCAATAGTGGTGGTGTCCTGCCAGGTAGCCAGCGCTTCGGGTGAGGCTTGTAAGGCCTTACTCAGATCAAGGGGGATTTGGGGCTCGGGCTCCTGCGCCACGGCATTAACGTCGAAACAAACAGTGTCACCAAAACTTGCGGCAATCTTTTTTAGCAGTTTTTCATCGAGTTTAAGCCAATGGCTTTTTTGACCGTCGGGCTCAAGCAGCGCTTGGAAATGTTGGCCGTTAATGGTGCCCTCTACCGTTACCCGGCCGCGCCTCGGCAGTTTTTCGCTGGCTGCTTTGGGCAGGATCACAAACGCCCATGCGTTGCCGTCTTCTGGCTCTTCAGGGCGTAGTAATTGTGCATTGAACTGTGATCTTGAGTCTTTTGGCGTCATTGGTTGGGCAACCGTGCAACGTAGGTAATAGGGGCCAGGCCACGATTCAACTGGTTTCACCTGCTTGAGGTGTCGTTGGCCCCTTTATTTTTAACCCACCTGGTCATAGATCGGAAGTTTTACGTCAGTAAATGACTGCGCTCGACTTAGATCCGGCATACGGTATCCGGCATGCGGCATGCAGCCGAATCAACAGCGTGGCCTGTTTTCAAAGGCGCACAGATGGCTGCACTGGCCGAGGTTGGCAAGCCAGTCCCGGCACAACGCTGCTGGTGCTGGTGCTGGTGCTGGTTATGGTGATTGTGATCATCGGCTTGGCACTTCACCGACCACGGTGGTGCGGAACATTTCGCGACGCATGCCGTGGTAGTCGGCCACCGGCAAATGCCAAGTGCTGCGATTGTCCCAGATCGCCAGGCTGCCCTTGCGCCAGCGCATACGGCAGGTGAAGGCCTCGGTGGTCGCCAGCTTGAACAGATAGTCGAGCAACGGTCGCGCTTCGTCCGGGCGTAGGCCCTTGATGCCGGTGGTGTAGGCCGGGTTTATGTACAGCACTTTCTGCCCGGTTTCCGGGTGCCTGATTACCAGCGGGTGGCTGCGCACTTCACTTGATGTATCGCTGCCGTAACGGATCGCCATATTTTCCAGCAGGGCGTTGTGCCGGGCATTGACTCCATACGCCATTTCCGGACTGTGTACCGCATCGAGGTTGGCGAGCAGCGCCTTCATTCCCGGTGACAGCCACTCGTAGGCCAGCGCCAGGTTGGCGTAGCAGGTATCGCCGCCGTAAGGCGGGATGTCATGGCCGTAAAGTAAGGTGAACGCGGGTGGGCGTTCTTGAAAGGTCCAGTCGGTATGCCAGGCACCGCCGAACACGAAGGGCGTTTTCTCGGTCGCCTCCTTGACCACGTGGACCACATGCGGATGGTCGTCCATGCAGGTTACATAGGGCTCGCGACCGAACTCGCCGAAGTGCTGGGTGACCCGCTCCAGGTCACTCACGCTCAAGGCTTGGTCGCGGATAAAGATTACCTTGTGCGCAAGCAGGGCTTGTCGCAGCTCGGCGAAGCCTTCATCACTCAGGCGGGTCAGGTCGATCTCCTCGATATCCGCGCCGATTGCGCCGGTGCTCGGGGTCACACGAAAGTGCTGGTAGCTGGCCGCGCGGTTATGACTGGGCAGGGTGTAAATGAATTCACTCATGGCTCGCACTCATTGTTATTGGAGTGCTTACAGAATGCCGGGCGAGTGCTAGGCTCAGCCATGATAAAAGCTGCCAAAAAATGATAATCACTGCCATGGCGATAAAGGTTTGGAGCACCGCCTGATGCATGGACTTACCTGATGGATTGGCGTCAGAACCGTCCGCTTACCGGCGTACGCTACCTATTGGAAACAGCTCAAACAGTCGGCGTCGACGCTTCAACTTGCTTGATCGGCAGCGCCATCAGCAGCGCGACGCTGCAACAACGTAATGCTCAGATCGAGGCATGGCAGGAGTTGGCGGTTATCCGCAATCTAATCGAGCATGCCGGTCGGCCGGGGTTGGGTTTCGTAGCGGGGCAGCGCTATCACTTGACCTCGCTGGGCCTGTTGGGCTTCACCATGCTTGCCAGTCGTACCCTCGGCGAGGCCTTTGCCACCTTCAGTCGTTTCCAGTTGCTGGCGTTGACCTTGTGTCCGGCGTACACCGAGCCAGATCGACGCGGTATGTGGCTGCTGTTTGATGCCAGCGTACTGCCTCAGGATGCCCGCGCCTTTGTGATCGAACGAGGGCTGTCTGGCTGTCTGGGTGTGGCCAGCGAACTACTGCAACGGCCCATTGAGCCTCTGGCTGTGGAGGTGATGGCCAGTGCTCCAGCAGACCAGAGCAGCCTGCAGCGTGACTTTCCCCACCCGCTGCGCTTTGCCGCTACGCGTAATGGCATCCTGTTTTCCCATGCTGATCTGAAGTTCCAGCTACCGCAGGCACACATCAGCGCCCACAGCGAGGGTGAGCAACTGTGCGAGCGCCTGTGCCTGGAAATTTCGCACAGTCTGGCCAAGGCCATGACTGCACGTCTGGTGCAGCAGGTGTTGATCCGTGATTCGGCCAGTTTGCTCAGCAGCCGTGCGGTGGCCGAGCGGCTGGGGCTCTCGGAGCGTACCTTGCACCGCCGCCTGGCGAGTGAAGGCCATTCCTTTCAGCAGCTCAACGAGCAGATCAAACAACGTCTGGCCGAACGCCTGCTCAGCGACTCACGTCTGGATCTCAACGATATAGCCCAGCGTCTGGGCTACGCCGAAGCGGCCAGTTTCTCCCGCGCATTCAGCCGCTGGACGGGCTCCGCGCCCGGACAGTGGAAACGTAAGGAGCGGTAAGCGGTTGAGCAAGCTCGCCAGCTTCTCTAGCAGGCAGATTCCCAAACCTCAGAAACAACGAGGCCCCGTCGATGACGAGGCCTGATTGTGATTTGTCTGGAGCGGGTAGAGGGAATCGAACCCTCATCTAAAGCTTGGGAAGCTTTCGTTCTACCACTAAACTATACCCGCATTTGCGGGTGACTTTGTACCAGATGTTGGCGTGAAATTGAAGCGGCAGCGATCGCTATTTGTTTCGTTCACCGACAGGCAGCCCCTGAAAAGCGTTGTTTTCGCTTTTCAGGGGCTGCCTTGGTCCCATGCTTTCATGCGCTAAACTGCGATGGCTTGCGAAACTTCTGCGGGCAGCGCGTGGTAGCGGTTGCTGCGCTGTGTCGTGTGTTGCAAGAAGTTCATCAATATTGCCTTGCTTTGCTGACAGGCGCTTTTGTGCTCCATGTCGAGGAAATGCCCGGCATCTTCGATGGTCGCGAACTGGCAGTCTTCGAGGTAATCAGCGAATACACGCACGTCTTGTCCGGTGGTGTATTCATCTTTTTCACCGTTGACGAACAGCAGTGGGACATTGATGCGCGCCAAATACTCCATCTGGCAGTGAGCTTCCATGCGCACGACCTGGTTGATGTGCGCGTGCATTTGCAGGTACTCGTGCTCGTCCAGACGGCTGATGTGGCGGTAGTTGTAGCGCTTGAACAGTGATGGTAAATGCTTACCAATGGTGTCGTTGACCAAGTGGCTGATGCTGTCGCGATCAACTGCATTGAGGTAGATCAGGCCTCTTTCCAAATAGTCGAGCATCGGCTCGTTGAGCAGCGGTGAGAAGGAGCTGATCACGGCTTTCTCGATACGCTCAGGACGTTTGGCCAGCGCCAGCATTGCGGCGACACCACCCCACGAAAACGACATCAGGTAGTTGGCTTCAAAGTGTTCAATGAGCTCAAGCAGTACGTTGGCCTCATCTTCTTTGCTGATCGGCTGATGATTGCTGTTATGCGCTTTCGATTGCCCGGCATAGGGCTGGTCGTAGAGCACCACATTGAACTGTGGCTGCAGGTACTTAATCGTTTGCGCGAATGAGGAGGTGGTTGCCAGTGAGCCGTTAACCAAAATGATGGTCTTGCGGGCCATTGGGTTGGCATGGAACTCCGTGTGTACCTTGAACGTCCTGTGAATATCGACGACAGCTGTAATTGGCTTCATGTCGTTTCCTCTTGGCGCAATCCAAATCATGGCTTACGCAGCTGCGTAAACCGAACTAGAGCAGGGCAATAGGTAAACGCCTGGACGTGACAAAGACATGTCAGGCGTAGATTTTTTATTGGATTTTTTTGTCAATCGGTAAGGGCTGAAATAGAGCTGCCGCCCCGCAGCACTAGATGCTGAGGAGGGAGTCTTGTAACCAGGCAGGAACCCAATTTGCGCAGAACGCAAGAAACCAAGAGAGCGCTTAGATGGCGATTGTGACCGTCCAGTCACGTTTCGCCTTATGCTTCGATTTAAGCAGCCACTTTCCAAGCTGACAAGTATTTATTTGAACGATTGTTTGCCGTTTATCGGTGGCTAATAAATTGCTGCTGATGGATCTGCCGCAGAGGCGGATTAAACACTGGCGATTTCATCGGGTGTGAGTGCGCGGTATTGGCCAGGTGCTAGCTGTGGGTCAAGTTCTATTGCGCCAACGCGCTCGCGGTGCAGGCCGATGACTTTGTTCTGAAAGTGGCCGAACATACGTTTCACCTGATGATACCGGCCCTCATGCAACCACAGCCGTGCATTGTAGGTGGCAACGATCTCGAGCTTGGCGGGCAGGGTGGTGAGGTCTTCATATTTGAAGTACATGCCTTCAGCAAAGGTGTCAGCGTAATGCGCCTCGATCGGCTGCTCAGTCGATACCCAATAAACCTTGGCTTGCTTGCTGACCGGTTGCGTCACACGGCGCGACCATTGCCCGTCATTGGTGATTAACAGTAAGCCGCTGGTGTTGAGGTCGAGACGACCCGCCAGATGCAGTTCGTGCTTGTCCGGTTCATCAAGCAGGTCAATAACTGTTTGATGGTCTGGATGCTCAGTCGCACTGACCACGCCGATCGGCTTGTTAAGCATGAAATAGCGTACGGGTTTGCCTGTCTGGACGACTTGCTCATCCAGTTCGACCCGATCAAATACCGTGATATCGCAGCGCGAATCTCGGCAGCACACGCCATTAACCTGCACGCGGCCACTGGCGATCAGCTGACGCACAGTCTGACGGTTGAGGCTCGGCAGATTGCTGAGTATTCGGTCGAGACGCATTGGTTTACTGCTGGGAGCCGGTTGTTGCGGGCTGCACTGCGTGGTTGGCCTCAGTGGTATCGAAACCTTTTGCGCAGCGCGGACAAATACAACTGCGATCAATACCGGCTGGAATTTTTTTCAATACTTCGGGCGAAATCCTTTCAGCAAAGCACCAACAGCTTTTCACTGGCGCCGCCACACCTGCTTGCGCGCATTGGTTGAGCTGACCGCACAGAGGACAAGTGCTCGCTGAGTTGTTCATGGCTGGGTATCAAGGGCTAGTGAGTTGGCAAGATTGCAGCAGTATAAAGCGCTTCATCCGGAGATAGCGTAAAACCATTTGCCCGGATTGGTTTGAGCACAGCGTCTTGCTTGGGCTGAACATTCGCTGCGCGTGATTTTTATTGGCAGATCACGCGCAGTTCAAGTGTCGCCGTTTAGGCTTTGGTTTGCATATAGGCGCGCCAGCCCCCCAGTTCGGTAATGTTCTGCGCACCTTCGATACCGTGCGGCTCGCAGATGAAACCAACTTCCCAGCGACCATCCGCCAGCTGGACTTTGCCAAGACCAAGAGGCGCTGGAATTGCGCACAGAAATGAGCCCAGCTCGCTATTTGGCAGCTCCCAGACTTCAACTTCAATTGCTGCGCCGCCCTCGGCTACGCGAACCATGCCTGGGCGAAATGGCGGCCCGCCGGCCAGTGCATAGAGTTGATAGTCAGGCGAGCTGTGGGTCGCCTCAAGTAACTTCGCGCCGCGCTTGAGCAGTTGCCAGTTCAGCGCAAAACCTTGCAAATGCGCGCCGCAAACCACGACGCGGGCAAGGTCATTGCCTGCTGGATTAGCTGGCAGGCTGCAACCGGCAGGGCGATCACCGCAAAGCGGTAGATTGTGCTGGTGCTGTAAGGCATTGGCGATGCTGAGCAGGTATTGATCGGTAAATACGCGACCAAACAAGGTTACGCCCCAGGGTAAACCGTTGTTCATAAAGCCTGCTGGCACGGCGACCGCGGCATAGTCGAGCATGTTCATGAAGTTGGTGTAGTAGCCGAGGTCCGAGTTGCGTGCTACCGGTTCGGCATGCAGTTCAGCCAGGGTCACCGGGCGTGGGTAGGCTGGAGTAAGAATGCAGTCAACACTGTCCATGATCGGTTGGCAGATAGCCTTGAGCGCTTGCAAGCGGTATTGCGAGCGAAAGGCATCGACTGCTGTGGTACCTGGCGCTTTAGCCAGCACGGCGTGGATCACCGGCAAGACCGCCTCTGGCTGCGCTTCGATCAGCTCTCCGGCGACGCTGTAGCGTTCAGCCACCCACGGTCCTTCATAGAGCAGGCGTGCTGCTTCCAGAAACGGTGAGAAGTCGATTTCGACAGGTTCTGCGCCCAATTTTTTGAGCTGCTCGACGGTGGCACTGAACAGTGCAGGGCTTTCGCTACAGCCTAAAAACTCCAGCTGCTTGGGCACGCCAAAACGGAATGGGCGTGGCGTACCGAAGGCATTGGCTGCATTCCACATTGGATTGGCGCGGCTGTATTCGTCACGGGGGTCCAGTGTTGCGGTCAGGGCCAGTAATTGGCTGGCTTCCGCTGCTGTGGCTGTGAAAAAGGTTACGCAATCCAGCGTGCGGCAGGCGGGTACAACACCGGCTGTGGAGATCAAGCCTTTACTGGCCTTGAGACCTATCAGGTTGTTCAGCGCTGCCGGGACGCGCCCTGAACCTGCGGTGTCGGTGCCTAAGGCAAAACTGGCGAGGCCCAATGCGACAGCCAGTGATGAACCTGCGCTGGAACCGCCAGACGGATAATCCGGATGCACGCTGTTGCGGCATTCGCCGTAAGGTGAGCGCGTACCGTTGAGACCGGTGGCAAACTGGTCGAGGTTGGTTTTGCCCATGGGTACAGCACCAAGGGCAATTAACTGTCCAACAATAGTAGCGCTTTGAGTTGGGGTATAGGCGAACGCCGGGCAGGCAGCGGTGGTGGGAATGTCTGCGAGGTCGATATTGTCTTTAATCGCAAATGGCACACCGTACAGCGGCAACTCATCTGGCGAGCGGGAATCCAGCGCGGCAAGATAAGGTTCTTGTTCGGCGTCAGTGAGCAAGTGGATAAACAGATTGAATTCAGGATTGAGCGCAACAGCTTGCTCGCGCAGGGCGGTGATGACTTGGCGCGGCGATAGTGTCTGGCTTGCATAGGCATTGCGTAAGGCGCTGAGGCGTAAATCAAATTGATGTTTCATTGTCAGGGTTCCCATGCTGAGTGAACCCGCCAGTTGCCGGTTGCGGCCGTTGGCGGCTCGATGATTACTGTTCGAGCACAGCAACTCGCTGGCCTGCTCGAATCGCAGACCCCGGCTGTACGCTGATGCTTTTGATGATGCCGTCGTGTGGGGCGAATAATGGGATCTCCATCTTCATCGACTCGAGAATCACCAGCACATCACCGGCATTGACGCGGCTGCCTTCGCTGACCTGAACCTGCCAAAGATTGCCGGCGATATGGCTTTCGATAGCGTGCTGTCCCGCACTTAAAGGCGCATCTTCGAGTGGTTCGGGGGGCGTCTCTTCGCTGTCAAAATGTGCTTGGCCGCTATCGATCCAGCGTTGGCGCTCGGCGTCAAAGGCGTTGCGTTGCTGGCTGCGAAATGCAGCGATCTCGTCGGCTTCGGTGATCAGGAATTGTTGGTAGTCAGCCAGTGATAATTGGCTGTGTTCTATGCGCAAATCAAAGCGCCCGAGTGGGAAGTCGCGGCGGATTTGCAGAAGCTCTTCAGGGCTTACTGGGTAGAAGCGAATCTGGTCGAAAAATCTTAGCAACCAGGGTTTACCGGCAAATGCGGCAACCTCGCGATAGCGATTCCACATCTGCAATGTGCGCCCTACAAACTGATACCCCCCGGGACCTTCCATGCCATATACGCACATATAGGCGCCGCCAATGCCCACTGAATTTTCTGCGGTCCAGGTGCGTGCCGGGTTGTACTTGGTGGTGACTAATCGGTGGCGAGGGTCGAGTGGTGTGGCAACCGGTGCGCCGAGATAAACATCGCCAAGGCCCATTACCAGATAGCTGGCTTCAAATACCGTGCGGTACACCTCATTAAGATTTTCGAGGTCATTGATGCGGCGAATGAACTCCAGATTACTTGGGCACCAAGGCGCATCTTTACGCACAGTGGTCATGTATTTTTCGATTGCCAGTTGGCAGGCCGGGTCATCCCAGGACAACGGCAAATGAACAATGCGCGAAGGCACCGTGAGGTTTTGGCTGGCGCAAACGGAGTCCCATTCACCGGCGACAATCGCCAGCAAAGAATCCAGGCTCAACGTCTCTGGCTGATAGTGCACCTGCAGCGAGCGAATGCCGGGCGTCAGGTCGATTACACCCTCCAGCGCTTTATTCTCCAGTGCCTGCATCAGTGCATGGGCTCTGAATCGCAGGACCAGATCCAGTTCAGGTGCACCGATCTCCAGCAGCAAGTGGGTATCCCCGGAAAGCCGTGCAACCAGACGAGTGTCGTCCTGACCAAGGTCGAGTACGACCGGAGAGACCAGTGAGGCGGGGCGGGTCGGCGTTTCCCCGTTGTTCAAGGACGCGGCGTAGGTTTGCGCATTCAATGCGTCGAGTTCGCTAAGGCGCGACTGCGCCAATGCCCGAGCGGTGTTGATATCGACGGCAGTGAAGCGAACCTTGTCGCCAGCCTTGAGCTGACCAAGCTGCCACAGGTCGGCTTCAATAATGGTCACCGGGCAAACAAAGCCTCCCAGGCTTGGGCCGTCAGGACCGAGAATTACCGGCATGTCGCCCGTGAAGTCGACCGCGCCTACGGCGTAGGGATTGTCGTGAATATTCGATGGATGCAAACCGGCTTCACCGCCGCTGTCACGCACCCATTGCGGTTTCGGACCGATCAGGCGCACACCGGTGCGGCTGGAGTTGAAGTGAACCTCCCAGGCGGTGCTAAAAAAGCTGTTGATGTAGTTTTCGCTGAAATATTCCGGTGCGCCGTGTGGTCCGTAAATTACACGTAGTTCACGTATGGCGGGCAGCTCACTGCACAGGGCCGCGGGCAAGCTTTCGCCGCTGTTGTGCTGGGTCAGTTTGGCCAGGTGTAATACATCTCCCGCACGTAATGCCCGGCCGCCATGGCCCCCGAACTGGCCGAGGGTGAAGGTACTTTTACTGCCCAGATAATCAGGTACTTCAATACCACCACGCAGGCATAGGTAACTACGTGCGCCAGTGCCACTGATGCTGCCAATGCTCAAGATACTGCCAGCGTTGATTTTTATTGCCGTGTTCAGTGGCTGATCAATACCGTCAAGTTGTAAGACGATGACCGCGCCGGTAACGGCAATCACCGCGTCAGTGTTAAAGCGCAGGCTCGGCCCGCTCATGGTGATTTCCAGTGCGGCTGTACCCTGTGGATTACCCAGGAGACGATTGCCTAGACGCAGTGCACGATCATCCATTGGTCCTGATGGCGGTACCCCAACAGCCCAGTAACCGAGGCGGCCAGGATAATCCTGCACGCTGGTTTGCGTGCCCGCACTGAGCACCTCAATGGTTTCAGCCTGGTAGTGCAAGCCTTCGAGGCAGCGCGTCCATGGTTGACCATCGACAAACGGGGCGTAGGCGAGAATTTGGCGCAGATAGTTGCGGTTATTCTCTACCCCATACAACGTGGTTTCGCTTAGCGCACCCGCTAACTTCATACGTGCGGTTTCGCGGTCGGTTGCCCAGCAAATCACCTTGGCGATCATGGGGTCGAAATAGGCTGGAATTTCACAGCCTGCTTCAACCCAGGTGTCTATGCGCAGTGCTTTGCCATCAGCTTGGGGGAAGTTAACAGTTGTCAGCAATCCGGGGCTTGGCTGAAAGTCGCGCCCCGGGTCTTCGGCATAGACCCGAGCCTGCATGGCATGGCCGCTTGGCTTAAGCTGCGCTTGCAGTTGTGCGAGCGGCGCCAGTTCACCAGCGGCTAACTCGATCATCCAGCTTACCAGGTCGACACCCCACACTTGCTCGGTAACGCCGTGCTCAACTTGCAGTCGGGTGTTTACTTCGAGGAAGTAGAAACGCTCGGCGTGGCTATCGTAGACAAACTCCACAGTGCCGGCACTGCGGTAATTAATTGCTTTCGCCAGTTTGATGGCCGCCGCGCAAAGCTCGTCTTCCATCCCGTCCGGCAAGTTTGGCGCCGGGGTTTCTTCGATGACTTTCTGGTTGCGCCGCTGCACCGAGCAATCACGTACGCCGAGGGCGAGCACTTCACCGAGACCGTCGCCGAAGATTTGCACTTCAAGATGGCGTGCATGCTCAATGTACTTTTCGATAAATACACCGGCGTCGCTGAAGTTGTTCTGGCCGAGACGCTTGACGGTTTCAAAGGCGTCCGCAAGCTCCTCGGCATTACGGCAAACGCGCATGCCAATGCCGCCGCCACCGGCTGTACTTTTCAGCATCACCGGATAACCGACGCTTTCGCCAGCGCTTAGTGCCACTTCGATATTTTCCAGCAGCTCGGTGCCTTCAAGCATTGGCACGCCTTGCGCTTTGGCCAGGGCACGGGCGGTGTGTTTGAGGCCGAAGATGCGTAGCTGCTCAGGCGTTGGCCCAACAAAAGCGATACCGGCTGCCTCGCAAGCTTCAGCAAATGCAGCGTTTTCCGAGAGGAAACCATAACCCGGGTGAACCGCCGTAGCTCCGGATTCGCGTGCAGTGGCAAGGATTTTCTGCACCTGCAAGTACGTGTCGGCGGCGGGGCCATCGCCGAGGCTGAATGCCTCATTCGCTTGTTGAATATGCAGACTGGCGGCGTCGGCTTCGGCGTACACCGCAACCCCTTGAACACCGAGGCTGCGCAAGGTACGCAGGATGCGGCAAGCAATTGCGCCACGGTTGGCGATTAGTAGTTTGTTGAACATCTATTACGTCCTTCGAAAGGGCAGCAGGTCGTCCCGCTGTGGGTGAGCTGCGCCACGGTCGTCCGTGGCTGAGTGTCTGCTGTAAACCTATTCGCCGCGCTAGTCCGGCTTTGTCGTCGAAGGTTTTTCAGGGGGGTGTAAGCATTGCCCTGAACGACTTTGGCAAAGGGTAAACAACCATAGGCGTAGGCGAGCCTTGATCAGTTCCATATCAATATCTCGGCAGGTGTTGGGTTGTAGGCATTGCATGGGTTGTTGAGTTGCGGGCAGTTGGAGATCAATACGATGATGTCCATCTCTGCGCGCAACTCGACATACTTGCCGGCTGCGGAAATACCGTCTTCAAAGGTCAAGCCACCTTGTGGTGTGACCGGCACGTTCATGAAGAAGTTGATGTTGGCGCTGATGTCGGCTTTATTCAGACGTCCGTCGTGCAGGCAAGCGCGCAGGAAGTTGTCGCGGCAGCTGTGCATGTAGCGTTTGTCGAGGGCGTAACGCACGGTGTTGCTTTCTTGTGCGCAAGCGCCGCCGAGGGTGTCGTGACGGCCGCAGGTGTCGGCCGTGATGGTCAGCATTGGCTGACCTAGGTTGGAGTACAACACGGTGCCGGTGGTCAAGTAGACGCGGTTCTGTTTGCGTAGCGTGCGCTGCACGTCATAACGCTCACGCGGATTGCGCGCGCTGTAGAACAAGGTATCGACCGCTTGATTACCTTCCAGGTCGAGCAAACGCAGAGTTTGTCCGGCTTTGACTTCAGTCATAAACGGCTCGCCAGCGCCAATTTGTGCACGGAAGACGGCCGCCTCGGGATGATTGTCGCTGTGTATCAGACTGTTTGGATATTCAGACATGGGCCGCTCCTCAGATGTAAAGACGTTCAGTGTTGTGGAAGGCGCGTGCGTTTTCTTCGCGCGAGGTGCGGCACAGCACGCTGATACCGTCGCTTTCGACCTTGTGCCAGCTCAGCTGTAACGGCTTCGGTGCGTAGTTCGGGTTAGGGTCCATCGGGTGTTGCAGTGCGGTGAGCGCCACTAAAGTGTCCATCGGCGCATAGAGCTCGATGTAATCGCCCGCTTGCGAATTGTCCGGTTCAAAGTGGAAGCAGCCATCGCTGTCGACCTCAACCCGGCTGAACAGGTTGAGACACATCAGCAGGTCTTGCAGGTTGAGATTCCACTTACCCATCTCAACCAATAAGTTGTCTACGCCATTGCGATAAAAGCTGTTGCGCAAGGTTTGGTAGCTGCCTTCACCGTATTTCTCGGCCACTTCCTGAGCATTTAGCACACCGCCAAAACTGTCGTGCCAGCCGCAGGTGTCGGCGGTGATGGCAGCCAGCACCCGGCCCATATCCGAGTACAGGCAATGGCCGCTAGTGAGCTTGGCGGTGTGTTGGCCTTTGAGCGAGTCCGGCAAGCTCAAGCGTTCGCTTTTCTCATTGGCATTGAGCAGAATCAGGCTGGCATTGGCATTGCCTTCAAGGTCGGTGATCCGCAGTAATTGGCCACGCTTGAGGACAAAGGAAGTGTGTCCGCCACCGGGAATAAGTTCTTCGTAGAGGGACGGTCGAAAGGTTAATGAGGCAGTCATCAAAAACTCCTTAGACAGCAGGTTGCAGGCTGGCTGCAACGTGCGCAGGTAGCTCATCGAACGCTGCGCGGTTGGCGCGGCGTTCGTGGTTAAGTGGAATGTCGTAGGTAATACGTGCGCCAAAGGCATTCGGTGCATGCGGGTCTATGCGGGTTTTGTCGAACACCAGCAGGCGTGTGCCCAGGCTGAAACCTTCCGAGAGGTCATGGGTGACCATGAATACGGTGAGTTTGATCTCGTTCCACAACTCCAGCAGCAGGCCGTGCATGTCTTTGCGGATGCCGGGGTCTAGCGCGCCGAAGGGTTCATCGAGCAGCAATATTCGCGGTTTCATGATCAAGGCTTGAGCAATCGCCAAGCGTTGTTGCATGCCGCCTGAGAGCTGGCTTGGGTATTTGTCCAGCGCATGGCCCAAACCAACCTTGGTCAGCAACTCGGCAGCTTGTTCACGTGCTTCGCGCTTGGCATTGCCAAATAGGCGCCCGAGCACGGGGGATTGCAACAACTCCAGACCGATCGCTACGTTGTCCAGCACGCTAAGGTGCGCAAACACCGAGTAGCGTTGAAAGACCACGCCGCGGCTTGCATCCGGTTCGCCTGCCAAGGGCTTGCCTGCGAGCAGGATTTGTCCTTTGCTCGGCCGTTCTTGGCCGAGCAGTAAGCGCAGGAAAGTTGATTTGCCGCAGCCTGATGCTCCGACTAAAGTGCAGAACTCACCTTCGCTGATCGACAGGTCAAGTCGCTCAAGCACGACTTGGTCGGCGTATTGCTGCCAGACGTTATTCACTTCAATAAAGCTGTTCTGGTTGGCCTGGGTCATGCTTTGGCTCCTTCGTACCACGGGAATGCCAAGCGCGCGATCTGGCGAAGACCCAGGTCCATCAACCATGCAAGGAGAGTGATCCAGATGACATACGGCACGATCACATCCATGGCTAGATAACGGCGTACCAGAAATATTCGATAACCTAGCCCGTCGGTGCTGGCGATGGCTTCGGCGGCGATCAGAAACAGCCACGCAGAGCCAAGAACCAAGCGCAACGCAATCAACAGGCGTGGCAGCAAATGCGGCAAGACTACGCGCAGCATCAACGTCCAGGTATTGGCGCCGAGGGTTTGGGCCTTGATCAGTAGTTCAGTTGGAATTTCTCGGGCACGTTGTTCAAGGTCGCGGGCCAGTACCGGGGTGATGCCAATGACGATCAGCATCACTTTGGATAGCTCGCCTAAACCAAAGACGATGAATAAAATCGGCAGAATCGCCAGTGGAGGCACCATCGACAGCACCGTGAACAGCGGCGACAACGGTGCGCTGAACAACGGTAGAGTACCGGCGGCAATCCCCAGGCACAGGCCAACCACCGCGGCGATGCCGAGGCCCATGCCTAAGCGCTTCAAGCTCGATAAGGTATCTTGCCAGAACAGGTAATTGCCGCTGCGTTTGTCTTCGGTAAAAGCTAGGCGATCAACCGCCGCGGCCATCTGCGTGGCGCTGGGCAGTAACTTGTCGTTTGGGTTTTCCGCCAGGCGATTGGCCGAGCCGACAAAGTAGGCGAACAGCAGTAGCGCGAAAGGCAATAGCACCAGCATCAATCGACCGGTTCTGTCTGGGTGACGGTTGATTAAGCGCATTAAGTCATCCCGTATAAGGTGATGCGTCTGCGGCTCGGCAAGCTAGAGTCCGAGCCACAGTTGCGATTGCTGTTACAGGCTGTTGTCTGCCGCCATTTGCATAAAGCTTGGGTCAAAGCGCAGCTTGATATTGTTCTTGTCACCGGTGCTAACGCCCTTGGCGAAGCTCATACCGACTGCTTCGGCAGATTGCGCACCTTCACCGAGCAAGCCATGGCTGAACGAGAACTCAGCCACTTTGCTCATGGTCGCTGGCAGCTTCGGGCTATTGGCGAAGGCCACTGCGTCGCTGGCGTTGTAGAACATTTTGGTTGCAGCAAGCTGTGATTCGTAACCGGCCAAGTCCGTGCCAGAGGCTTTAGCCATGCTTTCGCGTGCGGCTTTGCCTTCGGTGGTATCGGCGCTCATGGTGGCCATCACTTCATACCAAGCGCCGGTCAGTGCTTTGCCGAAGTTAGGGTTGTCTTTCAGGGTGTCGCTGTTGACCACCATCAAATCGATGATCTCGCCTGGAATCTTGCTTGAGTCAAAGACTTTGGTGACATTGGGCGTGGCTTCAATTTCAGCCAGCAGAGGGTTCCAGGTGGTGACGGCTTTTACGTCATCGGTCTGGAAGGCTGCCACCATATCGGCGTCTGAAGTGTTGACCACTTTGAGGTCTTTCTCGCTGAGATCGGCGCGTTCTAGGCCGCGTGCCAGCAAGTAGTGCGAAACTGACAATTCAACCAGATTGACCGGCATGCCTTTGAGGTCCGCCAAGGTTTTGTTGGCGCCCTTGATCACCACACCATCGTTGCCGTTGGAAAAGTCGCCGATGACCAATGCTGTGGTGTCAACGCCACCTGCCGCAGGAATGGTAAGTGCGTCCATGTTGGTCATGGTGCAGCCGTCAAACTGGCCAGCGGTGTACTGGTTGATGGATTCGACGTAATCGTTGATCTGCACCACATCAATATTGATGTCGTATTTCTTCGCCCACTTGTCGACGATGCCCTGTGCCTTGGCATATTCCCAAGGCATCCAGCCAGCGTAAATGGTCCAGCACACACTGAAGTTGTCTTTCTGAGCGGCGGGAGCATTGATGCTGATCGCGACAGCTAAACCAGCAGCCATTAGGGAGAACAGACGGGGTGTACGCATGTGGAACCTCCAGTTCGAAATTGGGCGGGCAGGAGTTCGCGGCGGATCCTCAAATGAGGCGCGTTCTCCCGGGCTTTTATCCCGCCGTGTAACCTCACTGGAGGTCGCCAACTCTCGGACCAGCCACTCATCGAACTATCGGTGAGCCGGAACCCTAGTCAGCCATTTGCAAATTGTCAGCCGCGTCCCCGTTGCGCATCTCGCTACCGGGGTTGTCCTGCTTCAAGTTAGTTAAAGCGAACATCGTGCCAGTTGAGCTGAGGCTTCTAGAGCGGGGGATTGCGGATTGATGCTGGTGCCCGAAATGACTTATTGCATCGCAATGGTGCGGTTATTGATGTGAGTGCTGCGATGCGGGGCGTTGCATGCTCAGTCGACTGGGTCGTTATCGCTCATCAGGGCTAATGTACGGGCCACTGCAACAGCAATGAACATTACCCCGGCGAAGGCCTCCGCACCGGCTAGCAGGCGCGCTCCCGGGGCTAATGCATGTATGTCTCCGTAACCAACGGTGGTCAGGGTGACCAGGCTGTAGTAAACGAAATCATGCAGTTCTAAGGGGCCATGCTCACTCCAGAATGCATTGGGCACAAAGCCGTTAATGACGTGGAATGCAGCAGCGAAGGCCAGCGCGAGTTGCAGATACAGGGCGGTCAGGCCGTAGAGCAGTTCCTGGGTAACCGGGCGTTGGTGAATTACCCGATTGAAGAGTGCATATACAACCAGCATGTAAAAGGCGATCAAGCCAAAGCCATCACTGAGCGCGCTGGGTATAACGATGTACTTTTCCAGAAAAAACAGGATCAGGTTCACTATGCCTAAGGTCAGCGCAATTCTCAGCAATGCGCCTTTGTGACGCAGGGTGTTCATGGCGGATAGTACTAACAGTGAAAAAGCGGTCCACTTCAACGCTAAACCTGGGGCGGGCCAACCGCTGACGCAGGTAAGTAAGACGCTACTGGCAAACAACAGGCGAAATCGGTAGCGCAGTAAAAAGGTGTTGATCACTGATATATCCTTGGGCAAAAGTCTGACTGAGCTGAGTAGTCATACAGTATATAAGGATATTTGCTGACGAGTTCTGTCGTTGAATCACAGAACTCGTCTGGCTGCGTTTAATCGATAAACAGTTGCTGGATTACCGAGAAGTCCTGTTTGCCTTTGCCCTGTTTGAGCAACATGCGATAGAGCTGTAGGGCCAGTGCTCCCATTGGTGCGCTATTGCCAAAGTGCTGCGCTGTTTCCTGGGCAAGGCCAAGGTCCTTGGCCATCAATTCAGCCATAAAACCACCGCTGTAACCCTTGCTTGCCGGGGCATTTTCCATGACTCCAGGCCATGGGTTGTATTTCTCCAGGGTCCAGTTTCCGCCGGAGCTTTGGCGCATGACTTCGGCCAGCACGGCTGGGTCAAGTCCGTTGGCAACGCCCATCGCCATTGCTTCTGCAGTGGCGATCATCTGCACCGCCAGCACTTGGTTGTTGCACACCTTGGCCACCTGGCCGGCGCCGTCGGGACCCGCATGGAAAATATTTTTACCCATCAGCTCAAAGATCGGACGTGCTTGTTCAACGTACTTCGCTTGACCGCCAATCATAAAGGTCAACGTGCCTGCCGCTGCACCTGCTGTCCCGCCTGAAACCGGCGCATCAAGCATGTAGATATCACGCTCAGCTGCGGCTTGGTGCACCCTGCGTGCTGTCTCCGGGGCGATGGTTGAACATTCCAGAACCAAGGTGCCGGACGGCAGGCTGGCCAATAAGCCTGACTGCCCCAGATACAAGCCCTCAACGTGACGACTGGCGGGCAGCATACTGATGACAGTTTCTGCACCTAGCACAGCGTCATGCGCGCTTTGTGCCGCTGTCGCACCTTCCTTGGCCAGCGCGGCAACTGCATCCTCAACCAAGTCGAAGACGCGCAAGGAGTGTCCTGCGCGGAGCAGGTTGCGGGCCATTGGCAGGCCCATATTGCCGAGACCGATAAAGGCGATAGTTGTCATTGTTATTTTCCTTATCTGTTAAATACGGCTTCTAGAGATCGGCCAGTGGGTGCTCGCCCTGCCAGACCGGTTCAAAGTGCGCGGCGATGGTTTCTTCGCTGATGCCAGCGATGTTCGGCCAGTGCCATTTCGGTGCTTGATCTTTGTCGATCAGACGGGCGCGCACACCTTCGGGAAACTCCGGGTGGCGGCAGCAGTTCAAACTCATGGCGTATTCCATGCGAAACACATCTGCCAGTGACAGGTGCTTGGCGCGGGCAATTTGCTCCCAGACCAAATGCGCAGTCAGCGGGCAGCCGCTAGACAGTGTTTTGGCCGCGCGGGCGAGCAGTTTGTCGTCATCATCATGCAGCTCAATCAAGGCGTTGTAAGCGCTTACGAGATCGGCATGGTCGAGCAATTGGTCGATCCGCGAGCGTCGCGGTAACCACTGCGCCTCAGGCATTTCTGCAATGGCTTGTTGTTCAAGCGCTTTGAGCAGGCTGTGCAATTGCACTTCAGGCTGGATTTGCCAGTTGAGTTGGACCAAACCTTCGAGTAGCTCATCTTGCTGGCTGTCGAGCAAGAAACGATCAGCCAAATCAAGGTCCAGGGCATCACGCGCATTCATACTGCTGGCGGTCAGACCCAGGAACAGGCCTAGCGCCCCTGGCATTCTCGCGAGGAACCAGCTGCCACCAACGTCAGGGTACAAACCGATATTGATTTCAGGCATGCCCAAGCGGCTGGAGGGGGTGACGATACGCGTGCTGGCGCCCTGCATCAGGCCCATGCCGCCGCCCAGAACATGCCCATGTGCCCAGCAGATAAAGGGTTTGGGGAAGGTGTGAATACGGTGATCGAGACGGTATTCATCGGCGAAAAAGCGCCGTGCCAACGGAGGCACTTCGTTGGGATGAGCGCGGCACTCCTCAACCAATTGCACCACATCACCACCGGCGCAGAACGCTTTGGGGCCATTGCCGCGCAGCATTACACAGGCGATCCGCGGATTGTCAGCCCACGCTGCGAGTTTGCTGTCGAGCGCTTCAATCATCGGCAGCGTCAGGGCGTTGAGGCTTTTTTCTGCATTGAGACTGGCGACGCCAACACTCACGCCGTGCAGGCAAGGGATCTCTTCAAAAGTAACGTTCATTAGTTTTCCATTCTGGTCTTAACGATTACGCCATTGCGGGTCACGTTTTTCGAGAAATGCATTAACCCCTTCGCGTGTGTCGTCGGCATCGAACAGGTCGACAAAACGCTCACGCTCCTCAGGTAGCCAGGTATTTGGATTGCGTTCGCGCGCGCCCTGCAGCAAGGGTTTGATGGTGCGCACAGCAACAGGGCTTTGGCGCGCGACCTTGGATGCCAGGAGCAGGGCGTGGTTGCGTGCTTCACCGGTCTCGACCACTTGCTCAACCAGGCCGATGCGCAACGCAGTGCTGGCATCAACCCGCTCACCGCAGAGAATCATGCGTTTGGCCCAGCCTTCACCTATCAGCCAAGGCAACGCCTGAGTACCACCAGCGCAGGGCAGCAAGCCAACGGTTGCTTCTGGCAGCGCCATAAAGGCTTGCTCTTCAGCGATACGAATGTCGCAGGCTAGAGCGCACTCAAGGCCGCCGCCCATGGCAAAGCCGTTGATAGCCGCAATCGAGACGCCACGAAAGTCACGCAAGGCTTCAAATGCCTGACCAAATAAACGCGCCATTTCACGGGCGCGGGCCTTGTCACCATCGGCAAACAGTTTGAGGTCGGCGCCAGCCGAGAAGAACTTGCCTCCTTGACCGGTGATTACCAGCGCGTAAATGTCGTCGTCACGGTTGAGGTGTTCAACCAGTTGCTTGAGCCCAATCAACGATTCGCGATCCCAGGTATTGGCGGGAGGATGGTTGATGGTGATCAATGCGGTGTGAGCGTGCTTTTCGACCGTGAGTTTGTGGGTCAGGTCAAAGGCGCTTGGGTTGTAGGGTTCTACTGCGGTTGTCATAAAACTCCTCCTTGGGAACCTCTGAAAAACTACTGCGCTAGGTATTGCTGGGGCAGCCCGTGCTGTGTTGAAAAGCTGCTCAAAATGCTCATTTAGGACAACTAAAGTCGAGCGCGACCCCGGTCGCTTTTTCGCATCTTTTCGCCTTGTACTCCCGTCGCTCGCTACCTTTTTCAGAGGTTCCTTACTTGTTTTACAGCAGGTGATCAAGCATGCCATCTTGCTGCAAAAGTCGGCGGGCGATGATGACCCGCATGATTTCATTGGTGCCTTCGAGTATTTGATGCACGCGGCTGTCACGCACCCAGCGCTCCAACGGGTAGTCGTTTAGATAACCATAGCCGCCGTGGATTTGCAGCGCCTCGTTACACAGGGTGAAACAATGGTCGGTGGCAAAGCGTTTGGCCATCGCGCAATAGAGGCTGGCTTCGCCGTGCTGGTTATCCAGCTTGTAGGCGGCCATGCGCACCATTTGCCGGCTGGCGGTAAGGTCTGTGAGCATGTCCGCCAACTTGAATTGCACGGACTGAAAGTCGCTCAACGATTGGCCAAATTGCTTGCGTTCTTCAACATAGCGCAACGTGTGTTCGAGTGCTGCCTGCGCGGCGCCCAGCGAGCAACTGGCGATGTTGATACGGCCGCCATCGAGCCCTTTCATTGCGTAGACAAAGCCTTGGCCTTCGGGGCCGATGCGGTTGCCTACGGGGATGCGCACATTGGCAAAGGTGATGGTTCGAGTCGGTTGTGCGCACCAACCCATTTTCAGCTCATTGCGCCCGTAAGTGATACCGTCCGTGTCAGCCGGGACCAGAAAGCATGAGATGCCTTTGGCGCCCTCTTCACCGGTGCGGGCCATGACGATAAGTACTTCGGTCGCACCGGCGCCGGAGATAAAACATTTGCTGCCATCAAGCACATAGGCGTCGCCGTCGAGCCTGGCGCGGGTGCGTAAGTTGGCGGCATCAGAGCCTGCATCAGGCTCGGTCAAACAATATGAAGCCAACAGTTCGCCGCTAATCAAGCCTGGCAGCCATGTGTCTTTCAGGGCTTGTTCGGCGAACGAAGCGAGCATCCATGTCGCCATGTTGTGGATGCTGATAAAAGCCGTGGTGGCGACGCAGCCTGCGGCTAACTGTTCAAATATCAGCGCCGATGACAGGCGCGACAGGCCAAGCCCGCCGTTGTCTTCATCAATGTACAGCCCGAGAAAGCCTTGCTCTGCCGACTTGCGGATAACATCGACTGGAAAGTGGTGGTCACGGTCCCAATCGGCTGCAAGTGGGGCCAGTTCTATGCGTGCAAATGCTTGTGCGCTGGCGACCAGTAAACGCTGTTCGTCGCTTAAGTCAAAATCCATAGCTCGTCCTTTTCGCCGCAGTGAAACAGGCGTTCAAACCGGGTGAATACGCGCTGTGCGCAGGGTACTCACCCGCCGCGCATTATTTCAGTTGGATCGTCATGTTGTGGCTGGCCACTGAGTCTTCATCAAACCAGCGACTGGTGACAGTCTTGGTCTCAGTGAAAAAACGCACACCCTGTTTACCGTAGGCGTGCAGGTCGCCGTAGAACGAGCCTTTCCAGCCGGTAAACGAGAAGAACGGCAGCGGCACGGGAACCGGGACATTGATCCCGACTTGACCTACTTCAACTGCATGTTGGTAACGCCGAGCGGCGCCGCCGGAACGGGTGAAAATCGAGGTGCCGTTACCGTATGGACTGGCGTTGACCAACTCAATGGCTTCCTCCAGCGTATCGACCTGCATGCACACCAGCACGGGGCCAAAAATTTCTTCACGGTACAACGCCATTTTCTGGGTTACGCCGCTAAACAACGTCGGCCCGACCCAGTTGCCATTTGGATAGCCTTGCACCTGACATTGCGAACCATCAAGCAAGCATTCAGCGCCTTCAGCTTTACCTTCGGCAATCAGGCGCAAGACTCGCTGTTTGGCTTGCTGGTTGATCAGCGGTCCGTAGGCAGCAGAGGCATCATTCCAGTAGCCGGGTTTGAGTTCGGCCATTTGATCGCGTAACTCGTTGATCCACTGATTCGACTCGCCGACAAATACCGCCACGCTGATCGCCATGCACCGCTGGCCCGCGGCGCCGCAACTGGCGCCGAGCAAATTGCTCAAGACTTGATCTTTGTTGGCGTCGGGCATGATCACCATATGGTTTTTCGCCCCGGCGAAGGCTTGTACCCGTTTGAGGTGCGCGGTGCCGGTGCGATAGACATGCTGACCAACCGGGACTGAGCCGACGAATGAAATAGCGCGAACATCAGGGTGCGTCAGCAGGCTGTCGACCACTTCGCGAGCACCATGCAGCACTTGCAGAACGCCTTTGGGCGCGCCCGCTTCGATAAACAGTTCAGCCAGACGGTTGGGCGTCAGTGGGTCTTGCTCAGAGGGTTTGAGGATAAAGCTGTTGCCGGCAGCAATGGCCAGCGGGAACATCCACAGCGGAATCATCGCTGGAAAATTGAATGGGGTAATCCCCACACATACGCCCAGCGGCTGAATCCAGCTCGCGGTATCGATATCGCGGGCAACGTTTTCGGCGGTTTCACCCATCATCAGGCTGGATATATTGGCGGCTTGTTCGACCACCTCGATACCGCGCCAGACGTCACCTTTGGCATCGGCAAAGGTCTTGCCTGTTTCTTGCGCGAGAATTTCGGCGAGCTCGTCGTGATGCTCCTTGAGCAGGTGCTGATAGCGCAACATGACCCGCGCACGCTCAGGCACTGGTACTTCACGCCAGGTCAGGAAGGCCGCTTTGGCGCTGGCTATAGCCGTCTCGATATCTTCAGCGGTGGCTTTGGGAGCAAGCGCCAGCACCTCTTGGGTTGCTGGGTCGGTGACTTCGATAAATTCGCTGGTGCGACTTTGACGCCACTCGCCTTCGATCAACTGGGGAATTGTCTTGGACATTTTTGCCTCCGTTGAAGCCCTCGATTTCGCGGCTAAGTTTCGCGCAGCTAATTTAGGGGCTGATTGTTATTTTCATCTGTTATAGCGCTTGTGTTGAGACTTGTGGATTGACGATCTTGTCAGGTGGATGGACTATCTTGGGTTATGTTGTTGGTTTGATGACAGGGGAATTGCCCGCGGGCTGAGCCATATCCGATGAGTAGCCAAGTCGAAACCTCCAGTTGGCCGTTGCCTGCCAATGGTCTGCGCTTTATCACGCCGCCACGCTTGCGCAGAGTTATGGCGCGCACTGCGCTGACTCAAGGGTGCTATCCGTTAGCCCTTGGTTTTTATCCCAATGCCTTGAATCATCGTATGCAGCGTTCGGATTCAGATGACTATCTGCTGATCTATTGCCGCTCGGGGCAGGGCTGGCTTGAAACGAGCGATGGACGATTGGATGTTGCGGGTGGTGATTTGTTGTTATTGCCCAAAGGCCAATGGCATGCCTACGGAGCTGATCGCGATAAGCCGTGGACTATCTACTGGATTCATTTTGATGGTGAGCTGGTCAGCGATTTTTTACGCCCGCTGGGCAAGGGCCCACTGTGGCGAATCGGCGTGCAGCCGCGGCTGTTGGCGGAGCTGGATGCACTGCTGAACTTGCGCAAACAGGGTCTGAGCCTGCGTCACTTTATCTATGCGGCGCATCAGCTTCAGGCGTTGCTCGCCTCATTGGCCGTGTTGCCAGCACGGGTTAAATTGAAGTCTGGCCGGGTGCTGGATGTCGATGCGGTGCAAGCGGTGATGCGTGCGCACCTGCATGGCAGCCTTAATCTGGATGAGCTGGCCGCACAGTTCAAACTGTCGCGCTTTCATTTTGCCAAGACCTACCGGGCTCTGACCGGGCAAGCGCCGATTCAGGAATTTATCCAGCTCAAAATAGCCCACGCCTGTCGCCTTCTTGATGAGGGCGAGCAAAGCATTAGCCAGGTCGCCGAGCAACTCGGCTATGAAGACGTGTATTACTTCTCGCGGCTATTTCGCAAGGTCGTCGGTATGGCCCCCAGTCATTACCGCGCGCTGCATCAGGGCTGATACGCGCAGCCTAGATGCGAGCGATGGTGGCAAGCCCGGTGGCGACCATTTTCTGTTTACCGTCGAGCACGGCAAAAACATCTGCACGCGTCACCACTTGGCGTTTGCCGGCTTTGATCACATCACTGCGGCAAATTAATTTCTCGCCCAGCGCTGGTGCGAGCATGTTGACCTTGTATTCGCTGGTCACCACGTCACCGACCATCGAGGCTGCCGCCCACGCGCAGGCGCTGTCGATCATAAAGCCGATCACCGCGCCGTGGACGAAACCGTGATGCTGAGTCAGTTCTTTGCGTGGCACCACCTCCATCTCGATCGAACCCGCGCTGTAATGGGTGAGGCTAAAGCCGATAAGTTGCGCAAAGGGTGATTTATCCAACGCTTGTTCAAGCTGGTCACGGCTGAAAAGTGGCTCGGACGGTGTGTGCAGCACGTTTGATTCGGCATCTATCTCGGTTGAGCTGTTCATACGCTTTGTCCTCGGCGATGGACTTTCAGTCTTGGCCGGTTAATAGCCGCTCACAAGCTGTATCCACGGCTGTGATGCAGGCTCATTAGTCGCTGCCTTGACTTGCCTGCGGGGGTTCTCTAGCGTGCGTCCTTGGATTTTATTCTTCGTATTTTGTTGGGCATGAAGGTGCATATGACCGCAAGTGATCGCATCAAACTTGAAGCTGGCTGGAAAGCGGCGCTGAGTGATGAGTTTGAACAACCCTACATGAAGCAATTGGGGGATTTTTTGCGCGCCGAAAAAGCGGCAGGTAAAGAGATTTATCCGCCGGGGTCGATGATTTTCAATGCCTTCAACTCGACGCCGCTGGCTCAGGTCAAAGTCGTCATCATCGGCCAGGACCCTTACCACGGGCCGGGGCAGGCACATGGCATGTGCTTCTCGGTGCAGCCGGGCATCGCCACGCCGCCATCCTTGCTGAATATCTATAAAGAGCTCAAGCGCGACCTGAATATCGATATTCCCCAGCACGGTTATTTGCAGTCATGGGCCGAGCAGGGCGTGTTGCTGCTCAACACCTCGCTCACAGTAGAGCGCGCCAACGCGGGTTCGCATGCCAAGAAAGGCTGGCAGTTTTTTACCGATAAGGTGATTGAGACGGTCAGCAGCCATCAGCAGCATGTGGTGTTTATGCTCTGGGGCGCCCATGCGCAGAGTAAAGAGAAGTTGATTGATAGCACCAAACACCTGGTTTTGCGCTCGGTGCACCCTTCGCCTTTGTCGGCGTATCGCGGCTTTATTGGCAACGGCCACTTCACCCGTGCCAATAAATTTCTCCAGCAACACGAGTTGCAAGGGATCAACTGGATGCTACCAGCAGTAGTTGAACCCCTGAGCTGAACTGTTGCGGTAGATTACGGCGCGGCAGGAATACACACTTGTTTCGCCAGTTGCTCCTGAAACATATTCAGGCGTTTGCTGATGTTCGCGTGCTGTTCATCGTTCGCTTGGCTAACCAGCTCGCTGAATAAATTGGCGAGCGCCTCCTGGGCCTTTGGGTAAACCTGCTTATAGTCGGCGGTGTAGAAGTCCTCACGCGACTCCAACAATGGTTGCAGACGCGCGGCAAAGGCTTCTGTGTGACGAACCTCAAGCGCGCTATGCAGCGCACTCTGCCATGCTGCGCGGTTGCCGAGCCATATGCGGTTTTGCTGGCCAAGGCTGGCTGACCAAGCATCGATACGCTTGATCTGTTCTGGACTCAAGTGACCAAACCAGGGCTCGAGACGTTCTTGCATGCGCGTGCTGCGCTCACTGACTTGGGTCGCAAGCGGTGGTTCGATAAATTCTTCTCGATCTTCCTGGTTTTGCTCGTCCAGGGTTTCATACAAACCTGCGACTTGCTGGTCTGACAGGCTGCTGAGTAGTTGGGTGGCCGTTGGGGTTATTTTTCTGGCTATGCGCTTGAGGGCGCTATTGACCTGATTGATTTGTAGGCTGATGGCTTCGCTGCTGGGCGCGGGTTGTTTAAGCAACAGCTGGTTTTGTTCCAGCCAACTGATGGTGTTGGGCAATTCTGCGCTGCAATGCCAGTTCAGCAGAGTTTGCAGCTGTGGTTCGAGCAGGTCTTTTTGTTCGGAGGTAAGATTGAGTGCGTCATCAATCTTCCACATCAACCACCAGTCCATGTGTTTGTACGAGAAACCGACCATGCTGCACGCACTTAGCGTGAGGCAGAGTAAGCCTGCGCCAATCAGACCTTTGAGTTTCTTGTTCGACCCCATCATTAAACCTGCCTCAGTCTTTAACCGTCACAGAACCTATCTGACATCAAGCTTATGACAGCTCGCGCAGATCGATTGTGTTTTGAAATATTTATTAAGCAATCTCTGAAAACATAACGCAGCAAATGTTCAGGGTTCACTAAAAAGAACCCGCGCTAGCGGCGGGTTAAACGTGGTTCTTGTGGGCATAAAAAGAGGTTTATGTTTTTTGCCAAACTTTGAATAAAGGCTCAGCCAAGAACATCACCATGAACAGGCGCAGCACTTGCAGCGCGGTCACCAATGCCACAGACAGTTGTAAGGCCTCAGCGGTGAGGCAGAGTTCAGTGATACCGCCCGGCATCATGCCAAGCATCAGCGAGGTTGAGTCTTGCTCGGCCATCAAACCCAAGCCTTTGGCCAGTAATGCGGCGGTCAGCATTGCCAGCAAAGTAAACAGCAAGATGCGCATTAAAAAGCCCGGTGCACTGCGAAAGAATGCGCGATCGAAGTGGCAGCCCAATGTGCAGCCAATCAGCCATTGGCCAACTTGACCCAAACCTGGCGGTAGTCCGATATGCAGGTCAAAGGTACAAGCGGCAATCGCGCAGGCTGTAAGCGGGCCAAGCATCCAAGGGTTGGGTTGCTTGAGTTTGCCCCAGATAACCGCCAGCAGCGCTCCGGCAGGCAGTAATATCGCCAGCCACATCCAGTCAACAGGGAGCGGAGCAGGGCGCTCCATGGGTGGCAGGCTCCAGGTGAATACCGCAGGAACGATCAACACCACCAGTAATAAACGCATGCTGTGGGCGGCCGCAACGCGAGCTGTGTGGGCATTGTGGCGTTGGGCGAAATTAACCATCTCGCTCGCACCACCCGGCATGCTTGAGAAAAACGCAGTGGCGCGATCAACGCCGGACCGGCGCAATACTGCAATGCCGATCACGCTGAGGAGTAAGGTGCAAAACGCACCGGCGAGGATCACCCCGAAGTGGCTGTGCAATTGGCCCATGACTTCACTGGTGAAGTGCAGGCCAATGGCACTGGAGACTATCCATTGCCCGGCTTTGCGCCCCGAGGGGACTTCTGTCACCAGCCAGCCACTGCAGCGGGCGATGATGACCGCAAGCAGTGAGCCGATGATCCAAGGCAAAGGCCAGCCGATGAGGCTGGCCAAATAGCCACCGATCGCACCGATCAGTGGCGTCGCCCACCAGCTAGGCAGGCGTGCCAGGAAGGGCAGGTTAGGCATGTGCCATACGCACTTTACGCGCTCGCCACCAACGGAAACCTGGTAGCGAAAGCATCAATACCACCAGCGCCCAGAGGATTAGCGTGATCGGGCTGGACCAGAGAATGTTCAGGTCACCCGCAGAGATCGACAAGGCGCGGCGCAGATTATCTTCCATTAGCTCGCCCAGGACGAAGCCGAGAATGACTGCCGAGAGCGGGAAGTCGAGCTTGCGCAAGATGTAACCGAATACCCCCAGCAAAATCATCAGCACCAAGTCGAATGTGGTGCTGTGCACCGCATACACGCCGACCATACTGATCACGGTGATCGCAGGCACCAGTACCCAATTCGGCACGCTAAGCATGCGTGAGAACAGGCCAACCAGCGGGATGTTCATTACCAGCAGAATTACGTTACCGATGAACAACGAGGCGATCAGACCCCAGACGACATCTGGCTGCTGTTCGAACAACAATGGACCCGGGGTGATGTTGTACAAGGTCAGAGCGCCGATCATTACAGCAGTGGTGCCAGAACCGGGAACACCCAGCGTCAGCATCGGAATCAGCGAGCCGCAAGCCGAGGCGTTGTTGGCCGCTTCTGGCGCTGCCAAGCCACGTAGGTCACCTTCACCGAATTTGCCGCTGTCACCCGCCATGCGCTTTTCAGTCATGTAGGTCATGGCGCTGGCAATGGTTGCACCGGCGCCAGGCAAGGTGCCGATGACAAAGCCTGCAACGGCGCTACGAACCATGGTCCAGAAGGTGAAGCAGAACTCTTTGAAGTTGAACAGCAGGCGGCCGCTGGCTTTAACTGCTTTTTGACCGTTGTGGGTTTTTTCCAGCATCAGCAGTACTTCGCTGACACTGAAGAAGCCGATCACCACGATGACGAACTGAATACCGTCCGACAGGCTGACACTGCCGAAGGTAAAGCGGTAGACACCCGTGGTTGAGTCTACTCCGACGGTGGCAAGCGCCAGACCAATCAGCGCAGCCATCAGGGTTTTTACCGGTTTATCACCGACCATGCCGCCAAGGCAGGCAATCGCGAAAATCATCAGCACAAAGTACTCGGCAGGCCCAAATGCAACGGCCCATTTCGCCAGTATCGGAGCAAACAACACCACGCCACAGGTGGCGATGATGCTACCGATGAACGAGCTGACCGCTGATAAAGACAAAGCAATGCCTGCTTTGCCTTGGCGCGCCAATGGATAGCCGTCGAGGGTGGTCATTACCGCAGCAGCATCGCCCGGTACGTTGAGCAGAATTGCCGAGATACGGCCACCATACTCACAGCCGAGATACACCGCAGCCAGCAGAATCAGAGCCGTCTCCGGGGGAAGACCCAGAGCGAATGCCAAAGGTAGCAGCAGTGCAACACCGTTGATTGGACCGAGGCCCGGCAGCAAGCCAACAATGGTGCCGACGAATGCACCGAACAGCGCGACCAGTAGGTTCGCTGGGCGGGTGGCGACGTCGAAGCCTTGCATTAAATAAGTTAGCGTTTCCATCTCATCACTCCACGTAGGCTTCTAGCACGCCGAGCGGCAGAGGCACATCCAGCAAATAATCAAACAACAAGAACAACAAAACGCCCATCAACACTGCGCTGATCAGGCACGGCACGGGTCGACCGGTGAACAGCAGGCCGAGAACGAATACCGCAAGCGTGGTACTTAAAACAAAACCCAGAGGCTCAAACGTCAGGGCATAGGCCAGCAGTACGAGCACACAGATGGCCGACCGTTTCACGGTTGGCATGTGCAGCTGTTGTTCCATCAGACCCGGCTTGATGACCAGCCACAACGAGCCAGCGCCCATTAGCCCCAGCAACAGCAGCGGGTAAGCACGTGGACCTACTGGGTCGTAGGCGAAGGGCGCCTGGAAACCCCAGGCGATGAAGGCGAGCCAGATGCACAGCAGCAACCAGATCACAGAGAACAAGCGGACATACATGGCGGAAGTCTCGTAAAAAAACGACGCTGACAGGCGTCTAGTACGTGAGCGCTAGCTTCGCGCTTGCGCCCACGTCATTCAGGCTTAGTGAACCCGGCTGTACTGATCCTAGCTTTACTGGACTAGGCCGAACTCACCGGCGAGTTTCTTGTAGTCTTCAACTTGCTTGAAGACGAATGCTTTCAACTCATCACCGGTCAGCGACAGAGGCAGCAGGTCACGTTGTTCACGTAGCTTGGCGAAGTCTTCGCTGGCGAGCATGGTGTCGAATTGCTGTTTCCACCAGTTGTACTGCTCGTCGCTGACTTCTGGGCCAACGTAGAAGCCACGAATGACTGGCCAGCTGATGTCGTAGCCTTGTTCTTTAGCTGTTGGGATGTCTGCCAGTCTGCCCGGCAAACGTTCATCAGACAGAACCGCGAGAATGCGGATTTTCTTCGCCTCGATCTGTGGCGTAACTTCACCCAAGCCGCTGCTCGTCACCTGAACGTGGCCGCCGAGCATAGCTGTTACGGTTTCACCGCCGCCTTCAAACGCTACGTAACGCAGGTTTTTCGGGTCGATACCGGCGGCGCGAGCGATCAATGCAGTTTGCATCCAGTCTTGGCCACCGATAGTTGCGCCAGCGCCAAAGACCACGCTTGATGGGTCTTTTTTCAGGGCGTTGATCAAGTCATCAAGATTCTGATAAGGCGAATCTGCGCGCACGGTAATGGCGCCGTAGTCAGTGCCAACTGCCGCAAGCCAACGTACAGCTGACTCGTCATAACGACCGAACTTGCCTTGCGCCAAGTTCAGCAGCGAGCCGCTGGAGAACGCCACGATTGTGCCCGGGTCATCAGCACGCTGGGCGACAACAGCGTTATAGGCAACGGCGCCAACACCACCTGGCATGTAGGTGACGCGCATTGGTTTTTTCAGCAGACCGCCATCTTTCAGACCGCTTTGCGCCAGTTTACAGGTCAGGTCGAAACCTCCGCCTGGCTTGGCTGGAGCAATACATTCAGGGCGCTTTGGGTCCGCTGCAAGCAGTTGACCGGCAAAAGCCAGGCAGGCTGTCGCGAGAGCGATTCGGGTAAAGGCAGTTTTCATTGACTGTTCCTCTTGAGTTTTTATTGTGCTTACCAGACGGCTAATGAATAGCCGATCACGATACGGTTTTCATCGGCGTTGCGAGCAAAGTCCGAACGGAAGGAGGCGTTACGCAGGCGTACATACAGGTCTTTCATTGGTCCGCTCTGGACCACGTACTTGAGTTCAATGTCACGTTCCCACTCATCCCCAGTTTCGTTGCTGCCAGCGATTTGAGCATCGCTACCGCTGATGTAGCGAGTGAGGAAACTCAGGCCAGGTACACCCATTGCGCTGAAGTCGTAGTCGTAGCGCGCTTGCCACGAACGTTCATCCGCATTGGCGAAGTCGTTTATTTGCACAAAGTTGACCAGGAAGGGATCAGTGCCGTCGACGTAGGCGAAGCCGGTGTCACCGCTCATGTCTTGATACGCCAAGCTTAGCTTATGGCCGTTGAGGCCATAGCTGACCATGCCGTTGAGTGCGCGGTTATCAACTTTGCCCGCGTTGGCTGCACCGTGGTCATCGCTGAGTGAAAGACGCAGGTCGGCAGTAAAGGTGCCAGGGCCAACTGGTTGCGAAGCCTTCAGGCCAAAGAAGTGTTGGCGATAAATATCATCAAGTTCGGCGAAGTGATAACGGCCGGTAATGCGGTCGGTAAACTTGTAGTCGGCGCCAGCCAGGGTCAAATGATCAGCCGTCGCAGCGCTGGCGAAACGGCGGTTCTTGTTATTTAACGCAAGGTCTTGGTTGTTGCTGGAGTCACGATCTTTTGCTTCATCAATACGCCCGCCAGTGAAGGTCAGGTTGTTGATGTCTTTGGAGGTGACTAAGCCCCCCTCAAAGGTTTGCGGCAAAATGCGGCTGTTGTTGCTTTTCAGCGTTGGCAGTGCTGGCATCAATGTGCCGATTTTCAATTCGGTCGCGGAAACCTTAACTTTGCCGGTCAGGCCGAGGTGGGAATAATCATCAGCGGCGCGGCCATCGTCATGGGTCGGTAACAGGCCGGTGCCGGTGCGGTCCGGGCTGGAATCAAGTTTTAGACCGAGCATCCCCAATGCATCAACACCGAAGCCGACAGTGCCTTCGGTGTAACCTGACTGGATATCGAAGATAAAGCCCTGAGCCCATTCTTCGCGTTTGTTTTGTCCAGTGCCTTCGCGGAAGTCGCGATTCAGATAAATATTGTTGGCGGTCAGGGTGCCGGAGCTGTCTGTAAAGAACTCGGCATGAGCAGTTGGAGCAAGCAAGGTGGTACTTACAGCTACGCTAAGCAGACTAACAGGCGTAAAAGTCTTATTGGATGCTGAAGGCATCGTGTGGTCTCCGATGTTGTTGTTTTTGTAGCGGATGCACGCCACTGTGCTAACCGCTCGGGTAAGTGGGTCGAGCCACTTGAGATCGATGCTATGGGGTCAAGCTTTCAGCAACCTTTCATTGCTGAAAGTTTTTGCCATGGCCATTGCAGGCGAAAGCGTGCTTCAAAGTTGCTTCAGCACGGGTAAACTGCCGCGCTGCTTGTAACCGCGTACTTTGATCTTGGAGACAATGGTGCGAATTCTGTTGGTTGAAGACCATCCGCAGCTTGCGGCAAGTGTGGCGCAGGCCCTCAAGAGTGCGGGCTGGACTGTCGATGTGCTGCATGACGGAGTGGCCGCTGATCTGGCTCTGAGCAGCGAGCAATATGCATTGGCTATTCTTGATATCGGCTTGCCGCGCATGGACGGTTTTGAGGTGCTTGCCCGTTTGCGTGATCGTGGTAATACCTTGCCGGTGTTGATGCTCACTGCACGCGGCGAAGTCAAAGATCGGGTTCACGGCTTGAACTTGGGCGCTGATGACTATTTGGCCAAGCCTTTTGAACTCAGCGAGTTGGAAGCCCGGGTCAAGGCATTGTTACGCCGCACCGTGCTCGGCGGCGAGCAAGTGCAGAGATGTGGTGATTTAGCCTACGATCTGGCGACACGACGTTTTAATCTGCAAGATGAATTGCTCACTCTGACCTCCCGTGAGCAGGCTGTATTGGAGGCGCTGATTGCCCGGCCAGGACGAGTCATGAGCAAAGAACAATTGGCCGCGCAAGTATTTGGTCTGGACGAAGATGCGAGTGCCGATGCGATTGAAATTTATATCCACCGGTTGCGCAAAAAACTCGAAGGCAGCTCGGTAAAAATCGTCACCTTCAGGGGCTTGGGTTATCTGCTGGAGGCTGTCAGTGGCTGAAGTGGGTAGCTTGCGCGGGCGCTTACTTTGGCGCTTGGCAATTTTGCTTGCGATCATCTTGCTGGTCAGCAGTGTCAGTGCTTATCTAAGCGCTCGGCGTGCTGCAGACACCGCCTATGATCGTACATTGCTGGCGTCCGCACGGGCGATAGCCGATGGCTTGTATACAGAAGAAGGTAGGCTCAGAGCTAACGTTCCATACGTAGCGCTGGATACCTTCGCCTATGACAGCGCCGGACGCATTTATTACCAGGTCATCGGCTTAAACGGCGCCTTGGTCTCCGGCTATGATGATTTGCCTGCTGCGCCTCCAGGCACCAAACGTACCGATGATTACCCGGCCTTGGCGCATTTTTATGATGGCCAGTACCGTGGTCAGGGCGTGCGGGTAGTCAGCCTTTGGCAGCCGGTCAGTGAGCCGCAGTTAAATGGCTTGGCTGAGATTCGGGTGGCGGAAACCCAAGGTGCGCGTGAGCGCCTTGCTCGCGAGCTGCTATACGGCACTTTGTGGCGCATGGGCTTACTTTCGGTCAGCGCCCTTGGCTTGGTCTGGCTGGCAGTCAGTGCCACATTACGCCCGCTAAATAGCTTGCGTCGCACTGTTGCTGAGCGAGCCCGTGAGGACTTACGACCGCTGCCTGATGCCGACATGCCGCGTGAGTTACGCCCATTGGTGCGTGCACTGAACCAGTTCAATGAGCGACTGCATCAACTGTTTGAACGTCAGTCACAGTTTATTGCCGACGCCGCGCATGAGTTGCGCACCCCGCTTGCAGCGATCAAGGCAAGGGTCGAGCTGGGCTTACGCTCGGAAAAACCTGAAGTGTGGAAAAGCACTTTGCAAGACGCGGCACAAAATACTGATCGTCTGACGCATCTGGCCAACCAGTTGTTATCCATGGCTCGGATAGAGAGCGGTGCGCGGGCGATTGCCGAAGGCGGTGCAGAGCTGCTTGATCTTAGTCAGCTAGCGCGCGAGTTGGGTTTGGCATTGGCGCCATTAGCGCATGCTCGAGGGGTTTCCCTGGCGTTGGAGGCCGATAAACCGATTTGGTTAAATGGTGAGCCAACGCTACTCAACGAATTGCTTTCCAACCTTGTGGATAACGCCATTGCCCATACCCCAGCGGGCGGCAATGTGGTCATTCGCGTCGTTGAGCCGTGCATTCTTGAGGTTGAAGACGACGGTCCGGGTATTCCACAAGCTGACCACGAAAAAGTCTTCGAACGCTTTTACCGGCGCAATGTGCAGGGCTCGGGAGCAGGTTTGGGTTTAGCGATTGTTGGTGAGATATGTCGTGCGCATCAGGCACAGATCAGCCTTCATCAGTCACCGAGTAACGGCTTGCGCGTGCGGGTGTCATTTAATGCACCTGATGGCGCTTGAGCCCGCTACGAGCCAAGACTTCCTTGGGCACGCCAAGAAAGTCTTGGCGCGGTTTCACTGCAGCATTTTCATGGCAGCTTCCATGTCCGCTGCCAGGTCCTGATCTTCTTGAACATCAACATTTGGGTCCAGGCCCAGTTTGGCGAACGCTGGAATCTCGCTCCAATCAAGCTGGGTGTACGGATGATCGGTGCCCAAGTAGCTTTGCAAGGTGGCGACTTGAACGATGTCGACATAATCGACTTTGGCGCTGTTGCGGCTGAAGTCCAAGTGTTGGCTTGGCACCATGCTGATCAGCTCTGGGAAGTCCCATGCGCGCAGAATGCGGTCACCAATGATCGGGTGGATGTTGTCGATAACATGACTCAGGCTGATGGCGTCAGCGAGTAACTCACTGTTTTCTTCCGCGTAAGTCAGAATCGGCAGCACGCCGATCTGATGGACCAATCCGGCAAGGGTGGCCTGGTCAGGCATCAGGCGAGTGTAATGGCGACAAAGCACGTGGCATATGCCTGCTATTTCGGTGCTTTTGGTCCACACCTCACGCATTTTTCGATCGACCACGTCGGTTGTCGCTTGGAACATTTGCTCCATGGCCAAGCCGATTGCCAGGTTACAGGTGTAGTTGATGCCCAAGCGGCTGATAGCCATCTGCAAGTCGGTGATTTCACGACTCGAGCGCAAAAGCGGGCTGTTAACCACTTTAATAATGCGAGCCGTGAGCGCAGCGTCATTGCCGATCACTTTGCTGATTTGTGGCACGCCGATGTCTGGGTCTTCGGCTGCATCACGCACTTTTAGTGCAACTTCAGGCAGTGTCGGTAAGACCAGACGGTCGTTATCAATGGCCTCAATCAGTTCCTGCTGGACCTTCTCGGCAAGTTTGCTCATCGTTGTTCTCGTATAGGTTGGGCAACTTGAAGTTTACGCAGCGGCTCAGTTTTTCGCGTGTGGTATTTCGCTTTTATGAGGATTGCCGCTTACAGATTCCCTAAATTCAACGCTGGATATCGCGGTCCGAATCCAGGGTGTATGGCAGGTCGAGCAAGTGCAACGGCGAGCCGTCTGCGGCGCCCAGGGTTAAATCGGCGCTTTGGGCTGCGTCGTTTTGCAGCACGGCGAGTAACTCAATACCTTCCTCACTCTGAGCGGCTGCAACGACTTCACCGACCGAGGAGTTGTGCATACTGGAAAATAGTTCTGTTGCCGGAGCAGGCAACACTTGGCTATTAATCGCCAGGCGGTACAAGCGCCGCTTGAGTTTGCCGAGGTACTGCATGCGTGCGACGATTTCCTGGCCTGTGTAGCAACCCTTTTTGAAGCTGACGCCGCCCAAGGCTTGCAGATTGAGCATCTGCGGAATGAACAACTCGCGTGTGCTGCCTTGCACATGGCCAATGCCCTGGCGAATTTGCTTTAGTTGCCATTGGTTGAGGTCCGCCAGCGGCGCATGTTCACTCAAACGGTCGTGCAGGGCTTGTGCTTGCTCGGCTGGCGCCCATAGCTCAGCGCAGTTTTCACCGACGCGCACGGCAATCAATTGATCATTGCGGGCAACGCTATCATTGCTCTGCGCGAGATCAATACCCAGGTCAAGCAAGGTTTGATCGCAGTTGTAGAGGCCAAAGCGCACCCACTGGCTGGTTTCGTCAGTCAGTTTTGACTTGGAAAACACTGCATATTTCTGCAAGTCAGCGAGTTGTGGTCCTACCAACTCAGCAGCCATTGCCAGTAAGTAACCGTCATCGACGCTGATAACCCGGAAGCTGGAGAGCATCCGGCCTTTGGGGGTGCAGCGTGCGCCAAGGCTGGAGTGGTTGGCGTTTAAGTAGTTGAGGTTGCAGGTCAGTTGGCCTTGCAGGAATTTGTTAGCGTCCGCGCCGCGTACGGTGAGAATGCCTTCGTGACTGAGTATGCAATAGAACGCGTTATCAACCATGGCAATCATGTATCGCTGAAAAAAGTTAGGGGCTTATCATAGAGCGCTACTAAGTGCTTGTCAGCGCCAGTGTGCGATTGCTTTTGTGCTCGCTAGGCGACAGGCAGGGTCAACAGCGTGAGCATTCACCGTTATACTGGCGGGCTATATCAATGCCTGGCTTGCTCAAGGATCTTTCCAATGGTCGACTCGACTGAACTCAATCGCCTTTTCTGGCATAGCCGTCGCGGTATGCTTGAGCTGGATGTGCTGCTGGTGCCGTTTGTTAAAGAAGCCTATTCAGACCTCAGCCCTGAAGATCAGGCTCGCTACGTCAAGCTGTTGGAATGCGAGGATCAGGATATGTTCGGCTGGTTTATGCAGCGCTCCGAGCCTGAAGATGAAGATTTGAAGCGTATGGTTCGAATGATTCTGGATCGTGTCCAGCCAAAGTAGTCGCTTCGAGTTTCGCTGGCAGCCTTCAGTGCTGCTGCGAGTTTTCTATCTGAGTATCCAATTACTCGCATTGATCGCTTTGTGGGTAGTTGATCTTCCTTTATGGGCAAGTGCTGGCGCGACATTGCTCTGCGCGTTACATGGCGCCTGGGTTTTGCCGCGATATGTGGTGTTGACTGCGCCTGAGGCGCTGACGGCGTTGCGGCGGGTGGAGGATGACTGGCAGCTGTGGAGCGATGCGCAGGGTTGGCAATCTATTCAGCTGTTGCCAGATAGCCTGGCGTTACCCTGGTTGATCGTCTTGCGGTTTTGCTGGGCGAATGCGTCGCCGGGCAACGTGGCTCGAACCAGGATGGCACGCGCCCGAGCGGCGCATACCATCTGTATCCCTCGCGATGCTATGGCGGGTGCTGAGCACCGACGTTTTCGCGTGCGGCTTAAATTCAGCCAGCGTAGATGGGCGGCTGCAGAATAGTGTCTTCGGCGTGCGCAAGCATGTTTGGATAGTCCAAGGTGTAATGCAGGCCGCGTGATTCCTTGCGCTGCATGGCCGAACGGATCATCAGTTCGGCCACTTGTGCCAGATTGCGCAACTCAATCAGATCGCGGCTGACTTTATAGTTGCTGTAGAACTCATCGATCTCATCCAGCAGTAGGCGTACGCGGTGTTCGGCTCGTTGCAGGCGCTTATTGGTGCGCACAATGCCGACGTAGTCCCACATGAAGCGCCGCAACTCGTCCCAGTTATGCGCAATGATCACATCCTCGTCAGAGTCGGTCACCTGGCTGGCATCCCAGTCGGGCAGGTTCTGTGGCGTGGCTATGTCGTCGAGCTGGCGAGCAATGTCATCCGCTGCCGCGCGGGCATAAACGAAACACTCGAGCAGCGAGTTGCTCGCCATGCGGTTGGCGCCGTGCAAGCCGGTAAAGCTGGTTTCACCAATTGCATATAGACCGGGAACATCGGTATGTCCCGATTGATCGACAACCACGCCGCCACAGGTGTAATGCGCTGCAGGTACCACCGGGATGGGTTGCTTGGTGATGTCAATGCCGAAGTCCAGGCAGCGCTCATAAACGGTTGGGAAGTGGGACTTAACGAATTCAGCCGGTTTGTGGCTGATATCCAGGTAGACGCAGTCGACCCCCAAGCGCTTCATTTCATGGTCTATGGCGCGAGCTACGATATCGCGCGGTGCCAGTTCGGCGCGCTCATCAAAGCGCTGCATGAAGCGTGAGCCGTTGGGCAACTTGAGGTGGGCGCCTTCGCCACGCAGGGCTTCAGTGATCAAAAAACTTTTCGCCTGAGGATGATACAAGCACGTCGGGTGGAACTGGTTGAACTCCAGGTTGCCAACTCGGCAGCCCGCACGCCAAGCCATGGCAATACCGTCACCACAGGCGCCGTCTGGGTTACTGGTGTACAGGTAGACTTTGGCCGCACCGCCGGTGGCGAGAATAACGAAGCGTGCGCTGTAGGTGTCAACGTGCCCGGTCTCGCGGTTTAGTACGTAAGCTCCGAGACAGCGGTCGCCATTTAGGCCCAGCTTGCGCTCGGTGATCAGGTCAACCGCGACGCGCTGCTCAAGCAGTTCAATGTTGTCGCGGTGCTGAGCTTGCTCGAACAGCGTTTTGAATATTGCTGCGCCTGTTGCATCGGCTGCGTGAATAATCCGCCTGTGGCTATGGCCGCCTTCGCGGGTCAGGTGAAACTCGAAGCCGCCGTCTTCGCGCGCTGTTTCATCGTCACGGGTGAACGGCACACCTTGATCAATCAGCCATTGGATCGCTTCGCGGCTATGCTCGACAGTAAATCGCACGGCATCCTCACGACACAAGCCACCGCCCGCATTGAGGGTGTCTTCAACGTGCGACTCAACGGTATCTAGGTCGTCAAGCACTGCTGCGACGCCACCTTGCGCCCAAAAAGTCGAGCCATTGGCTAACGAACCTTTGCTAAGTACCGCAACTTTCAGGTGCTCAGGTAGGGTCAAGGCGAGGGTAAGGCCAGCAGCACCGCTGCCAATAACCAGGACGTCGTGTTGAAAATGGTGGCTCATGAGCAGATTCCACGTGAATGCCCCACTAGTATATAGAGGGGGCGCGCGTCACAATAGTCGGCTTGATGCGGTGTGAGCGCTAAGGGAACTTTTTACAGGTTTTTGGGTTCTATTAGCCGTCACCCAGAGAGGGACATTGTTTATTTATCGTGGCGGATCGGTTCTAGATCGCTGATTTTGACGGTAATCTAAACGTTCTAAGATTATTTGCGCAGGTCAACGGTGCTGCATTGACCTGCGCGGCTTCATGCAGAACAGAAAAAAATCTGCAAGAAGCTTGGTTGGAGGGGAGAACTTTTGCGCAACGCCCGAGTCTATTTTGACATGCCGATTAATTGGTTGGCGGTGCACTCCTCACAATTCATTAAGGAGTGTTCATGCTAAGCCAGGAAGAGGATCAGCAGCTTGTCGAGCGAGTTCAGCGCGGTGATAAGCGAGCATTTGATCTATTGGTGTTGAAGTATCAGCACAAGATTCTAGGGCTTATCGTGCGTTTCGTGCACGACACCCATGAGGCGCAAGATGTCGCTCAAGAAGCTTTTGTTAAAGCTTATCGAGCTTTGGGAAACTTTCGCGGTGACAGCGCTTTCTATACTTGGCTGTACCGCATCGCCATTAACACGGCAAAGAACTATCTGGTGTCACGAGGTCGTCGTCCTCCAGATAGTGATGTGAGCGCTGAAGACGCTGAGTTCTATGATGGTGATCACGCCCTCAAAGATATCGAGTCTCCAGAGCGAGCATTGCTGAGGGATGAAATTGAAGCCACCGTGCATCGTTGCATCCAGCAATTACCAGAAGATTTGCGTACGGCTCTAACATTACGTGAATTTGATGGTCTCAGTTATGAAGACATTGCGAGTGTCATGCAGTGTCCAGTCGGTACAGTGCGTTCCCGGATTTTCCGGGCGCGAGAAGCAATTGATAAGTCACTGCAGCCTTTGTTGCAGGAAACCTAAGACAGCGGCGACAGCCAAGAGAGGATCATTATGAGTCGTGAAGCCCTGCAGGAATCGCTGTCCGCGGTGATGGATAACGAAGCGGACGAAATGGAGCTACGGCGTGTACTCGGTGCCAGCAATGACGCTGAACTCCGCGCCAAATGGTCGCGTTACCATATGGCTCGCGCAGTGATGCATAAAGAGGCGTTTGAGCCGCGCTTGGACATCGCCGGTGCCGTCTCTGCTGCGATTGCTGACGAAGCAATGCCAAAGGCTTCGGGGTCTATTGTCCGCGGTCCATGGCGCGCAGTGGGCCGGCTGGCCGTTGCAGCTTCGGTGACTGTTGCTGTCCTGGCCGGTGTACGTATGTACAACCAAGACGACATGACCGGTGCCGAGTTGGCACAGCAAGCGGCTAATCAGCCAGCGCTTAATCATGTTCAAGTACAGGGTCCAGCAATGTTGGCAGGCTTTACCACCGACGAGCAAGGCAGATCCATGATACCGTCGAGTAAAGCTGAGCCAACATGGCATGAACAGCGCTTGCCAGCCTATGTGCGTCAGCATGCACAACAGCTTGGAAGCAATGTGACTGAAGGTGCATTGCCGTATGCACGCGCAGCTAGTCTGGAAGAAAGCCGTTAAAGCCATTAAGGAAACACATGCGCTTTATACCCCTGGCCGCCATGCTGCTAAGCGCCTGCTTGGCGTTACCTGCTGTTGCTGCTTCTGATGCGCAAGATTGGTTGCGCCGCTTAACAGAAGCCAGTCAGCATCAAAGCTACCAAGGCACGTTTGTTTATGAGCGTAATGGTAGCTTTTCAACACATAGCATTTGGCATCAGGTCGGTAAGGACAGCGTTGTACGTGATCGTTTGCTTCGCCTTGACGGGGCAGCATATGAGGCCTTTCGCGTTAATGGCCGCACTGAATGTGTGGATGGCACCTTGGCCGATCAAGCCACCGATGCTCAGGGATGGCCAGCGCGTGATCTTGACGCAGCCGAGCTAGCCAAGTGGTATGACATACGTGTCATGGGTGAGTCTCGCATTGCTGGGCGCAGCGCAATCGTTTTAGGTCTGCTGCCGCGCGACCAGCACCGCTACGGTGTTGAGTTGTACCTTGACCGTGAGACCGGAGTGCCGCTTAAGTCGTTACTGCTTAACGACAAAGGGCAGATGTTAGAGCGATTCCAGTTTACTCAGTTTGTGGCTAATCAAGCCGCGGCAGATGCCGATGCATTGCAGCCGAGTGCTGATTGCAAGCCGGTAACAGCTGTTGAATCATCACCATTGGATGCCAAAGCGTGGCGTTCAGACTGGTTGCCCCCTGGTTTTGTCTTGAGTTCAACCAGTCAGCGGGTAAGCCCGATCACTCACGAGCCTGTTGGCTCTTTATTGTATGACGATGGTCTGGCCCGTTTTTCAGTCTTCTTAGAGCCGCTAGATGGCGCAACCGCAGAGGATGCGCGTACTCAGCTCGGTCCAACAGTCGCTGTGTCGCGGCGTTTGGCAACCGCTTCGGGTGACGTGATGGTTACAGTCGTGGGGGAGATTCCGCTTGGCACCGCTGAGCGAGTGGCGTTATCAGTTCGCCAGGGTGAGGCTCAACCTCAGCCATGATCGAAGAGCAGGGGCGGGTCGTTGCAGTGGAATCTGGCGCAGTCTGGGTCGAGACACTTCGCAAAAGTACCTGTTCAACCTGCTCGGCAAATGCTGGCTGTGGCCAAGGTCTGCTCGATAAATTAGGCGTCGATAGTCGTCGTGGCTACGTTCGGGCGCTATCAAATCTGGATTTAAGTGTTGGCGACCAAGTAGTGATTGGTGTGCGCGAGGATTTGCTTGTGCGCGGTTCACTACTGGTCTACCTGATGCCCTTGGTTGGGCTGTTTTCGGCGGCTGTTCTTGCTGATCAGCTGTCTCTGAGTGAACCGTTGGTGATTCTGTCTGGTTTCGCGGGGTTGGTTGCATCCTGGCTCGGGGTGCGCTGGCGGAGTTCCCGCGTGGCAGAAGATCCAGAACTTCAGCCGGTAGTAATGCGCGCCGTATTGGCAGATGCTACGACTGTTTAATGAGTCAAACCTCTATTCCGGATGGGGAGCTGTACGTTAATGCCTAGCCTGAAAATATGCTGTTCTGCTGTACTCTCATTGTTGCTGATGGGGCAGGTACTTTCCGCTCACGCGGAGCTGCCTGACTTCACTGAGCTGGTTGAGAAATCCTCGCCCGCGGTTGTAAACATTAGTACGCGGCAAAAAATTCCAGATGCGGTCGCTAATTCCGGTGGGATGTCGGCACCAGACCTTGAAGGTCTGCCGCCGATGTTTCGTGAGTTCTTCGAGCGCAGTATTCCTCAGCAACCACGACCGCCAAGCCATGGTCGTCAGCGTGAAGCGCAATCACTGGGTTCTGGTTTCATCATCTCCTCCGATGGCTACATCATGACTAATAATCATGTGGTCGCCGATGCCGACGAAATTATCGTCCGTCTGTCTGATCGTAGCGAGCTTGAGGCCAAGGTGATTGGCGCAGACCCGCGTAGTGATGTGGCCTTGCTCAAGGTCGACGCTAAAGACCTGCCGACAGTGAAATTGGGTAAGTCGGAAGACCTTAAGGTCGGCGAGTGGGTGTTGGCGATTGGTTCTCCGTTTGGTTTCGACCATTCGGTGACCGCCGGTATCGTCAGCGCTAAAGGTCGCAGTCTGCCGAATGAAAGCTATGTACCGTTCATTCAGACCGATGTTGCGATCAATCCAGGTAACTCTGGTGGTCCGCTGTTTAACCTGAAGGGCGAAGTTGTCGGTATTAACTCGCAGATATTCACCCGCTCCGGTGGTTTCATGGGGCTGTCGTTTGCGATCCCGATGAGCGTTGCCATGGATGTGGCTGATCAACTCAAGTCTGACGGGAAAGTCAGTCGTGGCTGGCTGGGCGTAGTCATCCAGGAAGTGAATAAGGATTTGGCTGAGTCGTTTGGTTTGGATAAGCCAGCAGGCGCTTTGGTTGCTCAGGTGCTCGAGGGTGGCCCAGGGGCGAAGAGTGGTTTGCAGGTGGGTGATGTGATCCTGAGCCTCAATGACAAGCCAATCATCATGTCTGCTGACCTGCCGCACTTGGTCGGTGGCTTGAAGCCAGGCTCCAAGGCGGAAATGGATGTCGTTCGCGAAGGTGCGCACAAAACACTTGAGCTGACCATTGGCTCGCTGCCGGAGGATGGCAGTACTCTGGCTGGCACTGCGGCGCCAAGTGCCGAGCAAAGCAGTAACCGCCTGGGTATTAAGGTGGCTGGGCTGAGCGCCGATCAGAAGAAAGCGCTGGACCTTAAAGGTGGTGTGGTCATTAGCGAAGTCATGGATGGCCCGGCTGCGTTGATCGGTCTGCGTCAGGGTGATGTAATTACTCACCTGAATAACCAATCGATCGATTCGGTTGCGACCTTCGTCACCGTGGCCAAGGCATTGCCGAAAGATCGCTCGGTGTCGATGCGTGTACTGCGTAAGGGCCGTGCAAGCTTCATCACGTTCAAGCTGTCTGAGTAACAGTAGGTAGCGGAAAAGGGCGATTTTATCGCCCTTTTTTGTGTCTTGAGCTTATCCAGCCAAGCGCAGCCCATGCCCTGCAAGGCGTTTTCGGCCTTGTGCCAGTTAGGTCAGGGGCTGTGGGTGACGTGCTGGCGGTAAATCGGGTACACTTCGCGGCTATTTTCGGCGGGCAGTCGCCTGCGATCTTTTTGAGTGTTGTCTTGTGAGTGACCTAAGCCACATACGTAATTTCAGCATTATTGCCCATATTGACCACGGCAAGTCGACGCTTGCTGACCGCTTTATTCAAATGTGCGGTGGTCTGTCTGAGCGCGAAATGGAGGCCCAGGTGCTGGACTCCATGGACTTGGAGCGCGAGCGCGGCATTACTATTAAGGCGCATAGCGTGACCTTGTATTACAAGGCGCGTGACGGCAAAACCTATCAGTTGAACTTCATTGATACTCCCGGCCACGTTGACTTCACCTACGAAGTCAGCCGCTCGCTGGCTGCGTGCGAAGGCGCGTTGTTGGTGGTCGATGCGGGTCAGGGCGTTGAAGCACAGTCGGTAGCGAACTGCTACACCGCTATCGAGCAGGGCCTTGAGGTCATGCCCGTGCTGAACAAGATGGACTTGCCGCAGGCCGAGCCTGAGCGAGTCAAAGAAGAAATCGAACACATTATCGGCATCGACGCGACTGACGCGGTGGCCTGTAGCGCCAAGAGCGGCATGGGCGTCGATGAAGTGCTTGAGCGTCTGGTTGCGACCATTCCAGCACCAACGGGCGAAATTGATGCCCCGCTGCAAGCCTTGATCATCGACTCCTGGTTCGACAACTACCTAGGTGTTGTCTCCCTGGTGCGCGTACGTCACGGGCGCATCAAGAAGGGTGACAAGGTACTGGTTAAATCGACTGGCAAAATGCACCAGGTCGATAGCGTCGGCGTGTTTAACCCTAAGCACACGGCTACCGTTGATCTTAAAGCCGGTGAAGTAGGCTTTATTATCGCTGGCATCAAAGACATTCACGGCGCGCCGGTTGGTGACACCCTGACCCTGTCGAACACCCCTGATGTCGACATGCTGCCCGGTTTCAAACGCGTCAAACCCCAGGTTTACGCCGGTTTGTTCCCGGTCAGTTCAGACGACTTCGAGGACTTCCGTGAAGCCCTGCAGAAGCTCACGCTGAACGACGCTGCGCTGCAGTACGAACCAGAAAGCTCCGATGCTTTGGGCTTCGGCTTCCGTATTGGCTTCCTTGGCATGCTGCACATGGAAATCATCCAGGAGCGCCTTGAGCGTGAGTACGACCTGGACCTGATTACCACTGCGCCGACTGTAGTGTTTGAAGTGGTGCTGAAAACCGGCGAAACCATCTACGTCGATAACCCATCGAAGTTGCCGGATATCTCTGCTGTCGAGGAAATGCGCGAACCTATCGTGCGCGCCAATATTCTGGTGCCGCAGGAGCATTTGGGTAACGTCATTACCTTGTGTATCGAGAAGCGCGGCGTGCAGATCGATATGCAGTACCTGAGCAGTCAGGTGCAGGTTTCTTACGATCTGCCAATGAACGAAGTGGTGCTCGACTTCTTCGATCGTTTGAAGTCGGTAAGTCGTGGTTATGCGTCGCTGGACTACAGCTTCGACCGCTTCCAATCGGCTAATCTGGTCAAGCTGGATGTGCTGATCAACGGTGAAAAGGTTGATGCGCTGGCGTTGATCGTGCACCGCGACAAGGCGCACTACAAAGGTCGCCAGTTGACCGAGAAGATGAAAGAACTGATTCCGCGTCAGATGTTCGATGTGGCTATTCAGGCTGCAATTGGTGGGCAAATCATCGCGCGTACAAGCGTTAAAGCTTTGCGTAAAAACGTATTGGCCAAATGTTACGGTGGCGACGTAAGTCGTAAGCGTAAGCTGCTTGAAAAGCAGAAGGCCGGTAAGAAAAGAATGAAGCAAGTCGGCAATGTGGAAATTCCACAAGAAGCCTTCCTTGCTGTTCTCAAAGTGGATAGTTAAGGCATATGTCGATCAATTTCCCGCTGGTCCTTGTCATCGCAGTTGCTGTGTGTGGCGCTTTGGCTTTATTTGACTTGGTGTTTTTGGCACCGCGTCGGCGTACAGCAATCGCCACCTATCAGGGCCAGGTTGATGGTGCGGCCGACGAGCAGGTGATTGAACGACTTAATAAAGAACCGTTGCTGGTTGAGTACGGTAAGTCTTTTTTCCCGGTGCTGGCGATAGTTCTGATACTGCGCTCATTTCTGGTGGAACCCTTCCAAATTCCGTCGGGCTCTATGCGCCCGACGCTGGAAGTTGGTGATTTCATTTTGGTAAACAAGTTTGCTTACGGCATTCGTTTGCCGGTGCTTGATACCAAAATTATCCAGGTTGAGAACCCGCAACGCGGTGATGTGATGGTCTTCCGTTACCCGAGCGATCCACACATCAACTACATCAAGCGTGTAGTCGGTTTGCCCGGTGACCAGATTCGTTACAGTAAAGACAAGCACCTGTACGTTAATGGTAAGCAGGTCGCTCAACAGTTGATCGGTGAAGAACCAGGCAGCCTCGGCAGCGTGATGCTCTACAACGAGAAACTCGGTGAAGCTGAACATTTGATTCGCAAAGAGATGAAGCGTTATCACGCTGTTCCTGGCGGGGAATGGGTGGTGCCTGAAGGGCATTACTTCATGATGGGTGATAACCGCGATAACTCTAACGACAGTCGTTACTGGAATGACCCAAGCATTCCTAAGCCACTGCTGGGCATGGTTCCGGATCAGAATATCGTGGGTAAGGCCTTTGCGGTGTGGATGAGCTGGCCTGATCCAAAGATGAGTAATTTGCCAAACTTCTCACGCGTTGGCTTGATTCACTGATTAAAACGATAAAAATGCGGCGCTGTTCAAACCAGCGCCGCAGTCTATATATAGTCTGGTAGCTCGCCGTTTTGGCTTTTGAAAATTCTAATAAATGGGGTCAATCATGACATTTGCGCGCTCGCAAAAGGGAATGTCTATTATTAGTTGGTTGCTGGTGCTGGGGCTTGTCGCATTCTTGGCCAGTGCAGCTTTCAAAGTGATACCGCACTACCTTGATTATATGTCGATGGAAAAGATCATCACCTCGGTTGAAACCGATAAAGCAGCGGATATTCGTACCGTTCGTGATTTTTACAGCCATGTTAGCAAGGGTATGCAGGTCAACAGTATTCGTGACCTGAAACTTGAGGATGCTCTCAAGGTAACAGTTGAGAACAATGAGTTTCGTGCTCATCTCAAGTATGAGAAGCGCGAGCCGCTGATCGAGAATCTCGATCTGGTGGTCCATTTTGATAAAGAATTCCGTGTGCGTATGCCGTGAATGATTCGTTAGCCCGTTTAGAGCGTAAGCTCGGTTACACCTTTAAAGACCAGGACCACATGGTCCTGGCTCTCACTCATCGCAGCTTTGCTGGGCGCAATAATGAGCGCCTGGAATTTCTCGGTGACGCTATTCTTAATTTTGTCGCTGGGGAGGCACTCTTTGAGCGCTTTCCTCAAGCTCGCGAAGGCCAATTGTCGCGCTTGCGTGCTCGCTTGGTTAAGGGCGAGACACTGGCGATTCTGGCCCGCGGCTTTGATTTGGGTGAATACCTGCGCCTGGGCTCTGGCGAGTTGAAAAGTGGCGGTTTTCGCCGTGAGTCAATTCTGGCCGATGCGCTGGAAGCATTGATCGGCGCGATTTACTTGGACTCAGGTATGGACGCTGCGCGTGAGCGCGTGCTGGCCTGGCTGACCAATGAGCTGGAAAGCTTGACGCTGGTTGATACCAACAAAGATCCAAAAACGCGTTTGCAGGAGTTCCTGCAGTCGCGTGCCTGTGAGTTGCCACGTTACGACGTGGTTGATATTCAGGGTGAACCGCACTGTCGGACATTCATCGTTGAATGTCAGGTAACTTTATTGAATGAAAAAACCCTGGGGCAGGGCGCTAGTCGGCGCATTGCTGAACAGGTAGCCGCCGGGGTGGCTTTGATCGCCCTAGGTGTGGAGAACGGCCATGACTGATTCACCTGTTTCACGCTGTGGCTATGTCGCCATTGTTGGCCGGCCTAACGTAGGTAAGTCAACGCTGCTGAACCATATTCTTGGGCAAAAGCTTGCGATTACCTCACGTAAGCCGCAAACCACTCGCCATAATATGCTCGGGATCAAAACCGAGGGCGGCGCCCAAGCTATCTACGTAGATACCCCAGGCCTGCACAAAAACAACGAAAAAGCGCTTAATCGTTATATGAACAAAAGCGCTTCATCGGCGTTGAAAGACGTCGATGTGGTGATTTTTGTGGTTGATCGCACTCGTTGGACTGATGAAGACCAGATGGTACTTGAGCGTATTCAGTATGTTGAAGGCCCGGTGATTCTGGCAATCAACAAGACTGACCGTCTTGAGGACAAATCTGCTCTGATGCCGCACCTGGAGTGGCTGGCAACTCAGCTACCCAAGGCTGAGATTGTGCCGATCTCTGCGCATCATGGGCATAACCTTGAGGCCCTTGAAAAACTGGTCAGTGAGCACTTGCCTGAAGGTGTGCACTTCTTCCCTGAAGATCAGATTACCGATCGCTCAAGTCGCTTTTTCGCTGCTGAACTGGTTCGTGAGAAAATCATGCGTCAGCTAGGTGCGGAGTTGCCGTACCAGATCACTGTTGAAATTGAAGAATTCAAGCAAGAAGGGCGCATTCTGCATATTCATGCGCTTATTCTGGTTGAGCGCGACGGTCAGAAGAAAATCATCATTGGCGACAAGGGTGAGCGTATCAAGCGGGTCGGCCAAGAGGCTCGCAAAGACATGGAAGTGCTGTTCGATTCCAAAGTCATGCTCAATCTTTGGGTTAAGGTCAAAGGTGGTTGGTCGGATGATGAGCGTGCCTTGCGTTCACTTGGTTACGACGACATCTAAGCGAGCGCTGCAGTGGCCATTGCGTTGTCATGCTCTAGCTCGCAGATCAGTTAAGCTTCTTGCCTTTATGTGCTGCGTGGCACCCGGCCACGCAGGGTCCAGATTGAGTTAATACTCGTCATGCTTGTGCTCAACCAGCCCGCTTATGTATTGCACAGTCGTGCTTATCGCGAGAGCAGTGCATTGGTTGATTTTCTCACTCCGCAAGGGCGCTTGCGCGCTGTTTTAAGGGGCGCACGCGGTAAAGCCGGAACCCTCGCCCGGCCTTTTGTTGCTTTAGATGCTGACTTTCGCGGGCGCGGTGAGCTGAAGAATGTTTCGCGCCTTGAGGCAACAGGCATTCCGAACTTATTGTCAGGTGAGGCGCTGTTTAGCGGCCTGTATCTCAATGAGCTGCTGATTCGGTTATTGCCCACCGAAGATGCCCAGCCTGCTGTTTTTGATCACTATGCGATGACTTTGCTTGCACTCGGCCAAGGACGTGCCATCGAGCCGTTATTGCGCTCGTTTGAGTGGCGTTTGCTTGATCAGCTAGGCTATGGTTTCGCCCTTGACCAAGACTTGCACGGCCAGCCGGTGGTGAGTGATGGTATTTATCGCTTGCAGACGGATGACGGCCTGGTGCCTATCGGTCAATGGCAGCCGGGCGCATTTCAGGGAGCTGAGCTGTTAGCTATGGCCGAGGCCAGTTGGCAAACACCTGGTGCGCTGGCGGCGGCCAAACGGCTTATGCGCCAAGCGCTGGCCCCTCATTTAGGCGGCAAACCCCTGGTTAGCCGCGAATTGTTTATGACGCTTAAGGAGCCTTCTCGTGACTGATGCCAACCGTGTTTTGCTGGGTGTGAATATTGATCATGTCGCCACGCTGCGCCAGGCCCGCGGCACGCGTTACCCAGACCCGGTCAAAGCTGCATTGGACGCCGAAGAAGCAGGCGCTGATGGGATTACCGTGCATTTGCGTGAAGACCGCCGGCACATCCAGGAGCGTGACGTGCGCATGCTCAAGGAAGTCATGCAAACACGCATGAATTTTGAGATGGGTGTCACCGAAGAGATGCTCGCATTCGCTGAAAGCATTCGTCCTGAGCATGTCTGCCTAGTGCCTGAGACGCGTCAGGAGTTAACCACTGAAGGCGGGCTTGATGTCGCAGGCCAGGAAGAGCGCATCCGCGCAGCGGTGGAACGCTTGAGCAAGATTGGCTGTGAAGTCTCGCTGTTTATCGACCCGGATCCGTTGCAGATTGACGCCTCAAAGCGTGTCGGTGCGCCAGCGATTGAGCTACACACCGGGCGTTATGCCGATGCACATACAGCGCAGGAACAAGCCGTCGAGTTGGCACGTATTGCTGATGGTGTAGCACGCGGTGTCAGTCACGGTTTGATCGTCAACGCCGGGCATGGTTTGCACTACCACAATGTCGAGCCGGTGGCCGCTATCGCCGGGATCAATGAGTTGAACATCGGCCATGCATTGGTGGCGCACGCTTTGTTTGTTGGTTTTAAGCAGGCAGTGGTGGAGATGAAGCAATTGATCGTGGCAGCGGCTAATCGCGGTTGAGGCCGAAAGCCAGATAACCGTGCGGCTATCTGGCTGACTCTATAAGGCCAAGGTTTGTATAAGGCTAAGGTTTGCGCGCGGTTATCACCGCGCGGCTAGGCGCTGGCAGGCCTTCGATGGTGCGGCTGTGATCAGCCGGGTCGAGAAACTCAGGCAGCGACTGATAGCGCATCCAGTCTGTGGCGCGTTGTTCTTCGACCGAGGTGGTGCTGACATCAACGCATTGAATGTCAGTAAAACCTGCACGGCGCAACCACAGCTCAAGTGCCGGTACTGACGGCAGGAACCAAACGTTACGCATCTGCGCGTAGCGATCTTCAGGCAATAATACTTGCTGCGCATCGCCCTCAACAACCAATGTTTCGAGCACCAACTCGCCGTCTTTTAGCAGGCAGTCCTTGAGGTCGATCAGGTGATCGATTGGCGAACGACGGTGATAAAGCACGCCCATCGAGAACACTGTGTCGAAGCCTTGAAGCTTCGGTGGTAACTCCTCAACAGCCAACGGCAGGTGCCAGATGGGTTGCTCTGGCAGGTAGTTTTTCATGGCCAGAAATTGATTGAAAAACAGCCAGTTTGGATCAATGCCAACCACGCTGCTGGCGCCCGCACCGAGCATGCGCCACATGTAATAGCCATTGCCGCAGCCAACGTCGAGAATGCGTTTGCCTTTAAGGTCCAGGTAGGGCGCAACACGCTGCCATTTCCAGTCGGAGCGCCACTCGGTATCAATGTGCACGCCAAATAGCTGGAACGGGCCTTTGCGCCACGGAATCAAACCCTGCAGAGCCGTTTTTAACTGTTCGCGGGTTTGCTCATCACAGGAGCCGTCGAAGCTGAACGTTTGCAGCATGTCCAGTGTTTCAATCTCCAGCGCGGGCAGCGCTTGAACCGCTGTGTACCAGCGCTCCAGGTCGCCATGACCAATCGCCAGCTTGCTGTCTATTTGCCTTGGCAGGTCCATGCTCCATTCTTGAAGTGGGGTCCCGGCTAATTGTGATTGCAGTGCATCTAAATCAAAACGCTGGATCATGGTAGGGCAATCATCGAGGCAAAATTAAGGCACTGGAACCAAGGCGTCACCTTGCTGAATCCTGCGTTTAGCAAGCGTTCACGGTGGGTTTCAAGGCTGTCGGGGATCATTACGTTTTCGATAGCACTGCGTTTCTGTGCTATTTCCAGCTCGCTGTAACCATTGGCGCGTTTGAAGGCGATGTGCAGCTCGTTCAGTAACTGCTGTTGTTCGTCGTCTTCAAAGCAGAGTTTTTCAGAGAGGATTAACGCGCCGCCAGGCAGCAAGGCGTTGCGGATACGCTTCAGTAGTTCAAGCCGCAGATCAGGCTTGATGAACTGCAAGGTAAAATTCAGGGCAACCAGTGAGGTTGGCTGGAGTTCGAGGTTGAGGATATCCGCCTCAATCACCTCTACCGGCAACAGCTCTTGAAACATCGAGTCTTGGGCGTGCAGGTATTCGCGGCAGCGTTCAACCATCGCACTTGAGTTATCAATGGCGATTACCCGGCAGTCCTCAATCTGTACATGGCGGCGTAGGGCTTGGGTGACTGCACCCAACGAGCTGCCCAAGTCGTAGAGCACGCTATGCGGTTTGGCGAACTGGCTGGCGAGTACACCAATATTCTCAACAATTGTCGGATAGCCGGGCACTGATCGCTTGATCATGTCCGGGAATACCCTGACCACATCCTCGTTAAAGGCAAAGTCTGGTACTTGCGCCAGCGGCTGGGAGAATATGCGGTCGGGGTCTTTGCTCACGGTGGTTCCGAAACAGTGTGGAAATCCGCGTATTTTAGCCAACTTGGCCGCTTAACCAAACCATGATTATTTGCCTTGGTCGTAAAACACCCCTGGTTACGGTGCAGCCGCCTCAGAGCCGTGCCTGACTTCAGCGAAATCTTTGCTGAGCAGATGCGGCAATCGCCCACTGGCCTAGCCAGTAAGTAACAATAATTGCATAGGGTGCGGCTTCGAACGGCGCGACAAAACGGTTGATGCCGATCAGGCTGTCGGACAGGACAAAGAGCAGAGCACCACCAGCAGCCAACCATGCGCCCTGTGGATTGATATTTGGCTGGTTCAGTCGGGCTAGGGCCCGCCAGAGCATGGCGCCGATGGCAGTGGAGTAAAAAATCACGGGAATCAGTAGTGGTCCCAGTCCAGCGCTGGCGAGGATGCTGAACATACCGCCGCCAACGATAAGCGCAATGAACAACGCAGGCCAGGCTACTTGTTTGCAATCGCTGAAGTAGGCACGCAGGTAGGCCAGGTGAGCGAGCAGGAATGCGCCAAGGCCGAATACGAATAAGTCGCCGGGCCAGTCGAGCAGGATATCGCCGGCCAGTGAGCAGAGAAGACCGATGCGGATCCAACGGCTATAGGTGCCAACGGGCGCCTGTTGCAACCAAAGCAGCAGCGCAATGACAGGGATGCCTTTGGTCAACAGGCTCAGCAGTGCCAGATCAGCAGCTCTTGCATAGATAAACAGTGCGGCGCCACTCAGGGCAAAAATCAACCAGCGCATATCAAGTGCTCGACAAAGTCTTAGGAGGTTAAAACCTCGCAACTATGTCGACTTAACAGCGTATTGCCAACGCCGAGGATGACGTTCGAAGTAGCTTTTCGCGCCGAAAGACAAGGTGCCGCAGTTTATTTGACCTTGATATTGCAGTCGAAGGTTTGGGCGGGTGCTACGTCGGTTTCCCATGGGCGCTGGTAGGTCATTAGCAGGTGACCTTCGCCGGGTTGTTTAGCCGTATAGCGCCAAGTTGATTTACCTGCACTGCCAACCAGTGCTGCATCTTCAGGGTTGCTGTAGACCTCTGGGCCGAGGCTGGTTAGAACAGTCGGAGCCGCATCGCGTACAACCCAGCGAAACCCTGTGGTGGGGTTGCTTGGCAAGGTGATAATCAGTTGTTGGCCGGTGGTTAGCGACAGTGGGCAATCGCTTTGCTGTTGCACATTAACCGTACTGGAGTGGGTGGCGCAGCCTGCCAGTAACGCAAGGCTGAGTGGCGGCAGTAAACGGTAAACTGCGGTCATGTTTAGCTCCGGTGATTCAAAAGGCTATTCAGCATAGCTCCAGTCGATGCGAAAACGTAAGCCCAATTGCATCGAAACAGCCTATGCACTCATGTTTCAAGTAAGCGTCGGCAATCGTGTGGGTAACAAGGGTTCACCCGATATTCGTCGGCCGAACCCTTGCAACTTGCTGACTTTAATCAAATAGTACTTTGGCTACATCGCTATAGCGTTTGGCGAAATGCACGGTGATGCCTTCTTTCAAATAGTCTGGCAACTCCTCAAACGAGCCTCGGTTGGCATCAGGCAGAATCAACTCATGGATTTTTTGCCTGCGAGCTGCGATGACTTTCTCGCGAACCCCGCCAATCGGCAACACCTGCCCGGTTAACGTCAGTTCGCCGGTCATGGCCACACCTTTTTTTGGCACTTGGTTACGCGCCAGAGAGAGCAGAGCGCTGGCCATGGTCACACCTGCGCTTGGGCCGTCTTTCGGGGTGGCACCTTCGGGTACGTGAAGGTGAATAAACGCTTGATCGAAGAAGCTACTATCGCCGCCAAATTTTTTCAGATTCGAGCTGATGTAGCTGTAAGCGATTTCAGCGGACTCCTTCATCACATCGCCCAGTTGGCCGGTGAGTTTGAAACCACGATTCAAGGTATGGATGCGGGTGGCCTCTATCGGTAGCGTAGCACCGCCCATGCTGGTCCACGCCAGCCCGGTGATAACGCCTTTACCGGACAGCACTTGCTCATTGCGGAACACTGCGATGCCTAAATAGCGCTCAAGGTCCTTGTGGCCAATTTTGACCGGAGTGTCTGGGGTATCCAGCAATTGAACCACGGCTTTGCGCACCAGTTTGCCGAGTTGCTTTTCAAGCTGACGCACACCGGCTTCACGAGCGTAACCTTCAATAACACCACGCAGCGCTGCATCAGTAATGCTCAGGCTTTTTTTCGGCACACCGGCTTTTGCCAGTTGCTTTGGCCACAGGTGATGCTTGGCAATCGCCAGTTTTTCTTCGGTGATGTAACCGGAAAGACGAATAATCTCCATGCGGTCGAGCAGCGGCCCCGGAATCGAGTCGAGGGTGTTTGCGGTGCAGATGAACAGGACCTTCGACAGGTCGATGCGTAGGTCTAGATAGTGGTCAAGAAACTCGACGTTCTGCTCTGGGTCGAGGGTTTCCAGAAGCGCAGAAGCAGGGTCACCTTGAAAGCTGGCGCCCATCTTGTCGATCTCGTCGAGCATGATCACCGGGTTCATCACTTCGACTTCTTTCAGCGCTTGCACCAGTTTGCCGGGCATTGCGCCAATATAAGTACGGCGATGGCCCTTGATCTCTGCTTCGTCGCGCATACCGCCAACACTGAAACGATAAAAGGGGCGGCCTAACGACTCGGCAATTGATTTACCAATACTGGTTTTACCCACCCCAGGCGGACCGACAAGCAGCACGATAGAACCGGCGATTTCACCTTTGAACGCACCTACAGCAAGGAACTCGGTGATTCGCGATTTGATGTCATCCATGCCCGCGTGATGCTTGTCGAGCACTGTGCGCGAATGCTTGAGGTCCAGCTTGTCCTGGCCAAAGACGCCCCACGGTAACGCGGTGGCCCAGTCCAAGTAATTGCGGGTCACAGCGTACTCAGGGGAGCCGGTTTCCAATATGGATAACTTGCCCAGCTCTTCGTCTATACGTTTGCGCGCCTGCTCAGACAGGGTTTTACCTTCAAGGCGCTGCTCGAACTGTTCGATATCTGCGCTGCGGTCGTCTTTGCTCAAGCCCAGTTCTTGCTGAATAATCTTCAGCTGTTCCTTGAGAAAGAACTCGCGTTGATGCTCAGAAATTTTCCGGTTTACCTCAGCGGATAGCTCGCCTTGCAGGCGCGCGACCTCAACCTCTTTACGCAGCAGTGGCAGCACTTTCTCCATGCGTTTAAGCATCGGCACGGTGTCGAGAACTTCTTGCAGTTCCTTGCCCGGCACGGTGGTCAAGGCGGCAGCAAAGTCGGTCAGCGGGGACGGATCGTTAGGGCTGAAGCGATTGAGGTAATTCTTCAACTCTTCGCTGTACAGCGGGTTGAGCGGCAGCAGCTCTTTGATCGCATTGATCAGCGCCATGCCATAGGCTTTGATCTCATCACGCGACTCGAGCAGGGTTTTTGGGTATTCAACTTCTGCCAGATAGGGTGGTTTACGGCTTAACCAGCCACGAATACGCACACGGGTCAGGCCCTGCGCGACAAACTGCAGCTTGCCACCTTCTTCCGAGGCATTGAGCACACGCACCAATGTGCCGTGCTCGGGTAGGGAATCGGGGTCAAAACTTGCCGAGCCATCAGCCGGCGGATTATCCACGAAGAACAGTGCCAAGCTCTTGTGCTGCGTATCACTCACGCGCTTGAGAGTCGAGCTCCAGGGCTCGGGGTTGACGATGATCGGCAACACCTGAGCCGGGAAGAGTGGGCGGTTATGGATGGGAATCACGTACAGCTTGTCTGGTAGTTGCTGATTAGGCAGGGCCAGACGTTGATCATCCTGATTTTCTGGTTCTACGACGATATCGTTATCTTCGTTCATGCTGCACCTGCAATTGGGCGATGACATAAACATGGGGGATAATTTGGTTTTTTCAATCGTTCGTTGCCTGCGGCGCAATGTCACTGTGACGTCCATTGGTCGTCGACAGTGCTGTTTTGGCCCTTTAAGGGGTAAAATGTGCCATCACTTAATGGACGCCGTCTTGCGATGCTCAATGCCCGTCTAATTCGACTCGATGATAAAGCCCACGAACATACCCACGACCACCATCAATTGGTGTTGTCGCTGTCTGGGCGCGCAGAATTCGAGGTGAATGGCAGTGGCGGAGAGGTCTGCCGGATGCGCGCCTGCCTGGTTCCTGGCGATGCAGATCACCAGTTTGCCGGCATGGGTGATAACCGCATGTTGATCATCGACCTCGATGAGCAGGACACCACCAGCGAAGATCTCGAGTTGTTGGCGCACTTGTTTGAGACGCCGCGTTATCCCCAGTTGGATGCGGATTTTCAGCACTTGCTCAGCTATGCGGGCGCCGAGCTGGAACGCTATGGCAGTGACCTGATTCTTGCGCGCTCGCTGGGCGGGGTGCTGTTGCGTGCGTTGCACTTGCGCCTGTTTGGCGAGCAACGAAACCGTGTCAGCGGTTCACTCAATTTGGAACGCTTGGATCAGTACATCGTTGAGAACCTGGCGCGGCGTATCAGCGTTGCCGAGCTGGCTCAGACTGTCTGCCTGAGCCCGAGCCACTTCCACGCTCAGTTCAAAGAAAGCGTTGGCCTGACTCCGCATCAATACCTGCTTAAAAGCCGTCTTGATCGAGCCGCGCGCTTGCTCCGTGAAAGCAACCTGCCGCTGATTCGGATTGCCGAGGAGTGTGGTTTCTCTTCACAAAGCGCTCTGACTACAGCAATGCGCCGTTATATGGGCCTGACCCCCAAGCGTATGCGCAAGCCTGAGTAAGCGGGTGTTTGCGCCATAATCTGATATTTTTAACAGCGCCTGCCGGTTTGATTGAACGGCTCATTCTGCGCGCGCCTATGATTGACGCGCACCTATCATTGATCAGTAATTATTGGATTTCAGGAGGATCTGCTTTGGCCGAGCAACAGTCACCCGTTACCTGGCAAATCAAACATCACAGTGAGCTTGGCGTCGCTGATGTATACGCTGCTTTAAAGCTGCGCAGCGCGGTTTTCGTGGTCGAGCAGAATTGTGTCTACACTGATATCGATGGTCTCGACATGCTCGGTGAAACGCGTCATTTACTGGCATGGCAGGGCGATACGCTGGTTGCGTATTTACGCTTGCTTGATCCTGCGCAAAACGATTCGAATGTTGTGATCGGTCGTGTGGTTACCGACCCGTCAGCGCGCGGCACTGGCTTAGGCCACAAGATGATGGGACATGCTCTCGAAGCCTGTGCTGAGTATTGGTCAGAGTTGCCGATTTACATGTCAGCGCAAGCACATCTGCAAGGCTATTACGGGCGTTATGGTTTTGTTGCATGCAGCGAAATTTATCTTGAAGACGGCATCGAGCATGTCGGGATGCGTCGCCTTTAATTGTCACTGCGCGTCATTATGGTGCGCAGTGGCCACCGCCCGAAATACTCGATTTACGTGTTTGCTCGGCGCTGACTGATTTTGTCGATGAAGACAGCATCTGGCTGAATCTGAGCGGCTTGCTCCTTCTAGTCCGGGCGGTGTAGCCGCTTACAGGTGTTTTTAGGCAAAAAAAGCATCTTGAATTAGTTCCTTGCCCCATAGTTTTTTGCAAAAACTCCAGAGGTTTTAGTAAGAAGCTGTAATCACTCTGCCACTAAATTCAGACATCCAATTGCGTCGAGTTTGTTGCCTTGCGTTTTGTCGTCCGGGCAACACATCTGCACCCTATGTATGCACAGACGCTTACAACAACAGTCTCCAGAAGAGGATGGGCGTGATGTTTAAAGCCAGTCACGTCTTGCAGGACGAGTTCCTAACCCGGATCTCTGCCGCCAAGGCCGCCGATTTTTTCCCTGTCATCAGCGCTAATTACAGCGTTGACGAGGCAGCCTATCTCACTGAGCTTTTAGAGCTCGCCGACCCCGGTGAAGCAGGCATTGAGGCTATCCGCCAGAATGCCCGCACATTGATTGAACATGTGCGTAGCCGGGACAATGCCGTCGATACCCTCGACGCACTTCTTCGTCAGTACAGCCTCGACACCCAGGAAGGGCTGATGCTCATGTGCCTGGCCGAGGCTTTGCTGCGGGTGCCGGATGCTGTCACTGCCGATGCGTTGATCCGCGACAAGCTCAGCGCTGCCGAGTGGGAACGCCACTTAGGTAAGAGTGACAGCGTTCTGGTCAACTTTGCTGCCTGGGGCTTGGTCATGACCGGCAAGGTGGTTGACCCGGAAACAGCAGACGGCCGCCCAAAAAACGTGTTGGGCAAGTTGATCAAGCGTTCCGGCGAGCCGGTTATTCGCGCGGCGATGAACCAGGCCATGAAACTCATGGGCAAGCAGTTCGTACTGGGTCGGACCATCAGTGAAGCACTGAAAAATGGCCGCCCGGAGCGTGAAAAAGGTTACAGCTATTCCTTTGATATGTTGGGTGAAGCAGCGCTGACCGTTGAAGACGCCGACAAGTACATGGCCGACTATCGTCAGGCGATTGATACCGTTGGCGCTGAGCCGCAAGTTGGTAAAGGCCCGCGTCCATCGGTATCGATCAAACTTTCGGCGCTGCACCCGCGCTATGAAGTGGCTCAGCGTGAGCGCGTACTGATTGAATTGTTCGATAACGTGCGCGAGTTGTGTGTGCGTGCCCGCAAGCTGGACGTTGGCATCTCGATCGATGCCGAAGAAGCTGATCGCCTTGAGCTGTCGCTCGAACTCTACGAAAAGCTCCTGCGTGACCCGGCAATTGCAGGTTGGGGTGAAGTGGGTCTGGTCATTCAGGCTTACTCCAAGCGTTGCTTGCCAGTGCTGGTATGGCTGACCTTGTTGGGCAAAGAACTCGGCGAAAAAATGCCTCTGCGCCTGGTCAAAGGTGCGTATTGGGACAGCGAAATCAAACAGTGCCATGTTCAGGGTCTGGATGGTTTCCCGGTATTTACCCGCAAAGAAGGCACCGACAGTTCTTACCTGGCCTGTGCCCGTTTCCTGTTGTCCGAGTTCACCCGTGGGGTGATCTATCCGCAGTTCGCCAGCCACAACGCGCACACGGTCAGCTGCATTCTGACCATGGCCGCCGCGCTGCCACAGCCGCGTGATTTCGAGTTCCAGCGCCTGCACGGCATGGGCGACGCGCTGTATGACACGGTGCTGGAAAAGCACGCGACTAATGTGCGTATTTACGCTCCGGTTGGCGCACACAAAGACCTGCTGCCGTATCTGGTGCGTCGTCTGTTGGAAAACGGTGCGAACTCCTCGTTTGTGCATCAATTGGTTGACCCAAGCATGCCGATTGAGTCACTTCTTGATCATCCAGTGACGCAGTTGCGCAAGTTCAAGTCGCTCAGCAATGAGAAAATTCCACTTCCGCCTGCACTGTTCGGTGCTGCTCGGAAAAACTCCCAAGGCATCAACATGAATATCGAGCACTCCTGGGCAGAATTGAACAAAGCCTACCAGCCGCACCTCAGCCGCCAATGGCACGCAGCACCTGTAATCAATGGTGAAAAGCTCGCCGGTACTGCGCAAGATGTGCACTGCCCATATGAGTTGAGCAAGGTTGTTGGCAGCGCTGAGTTCGCGACCGCCGCCCAAGCCGCTCAAGCGCTTGATGTGTTGAGTGCTGCCTGGCCGCGCTGGAATGCCACTGCAATCGATGACCGTGCGAGTGTTTTCGAGCGCTTGGCAGACCTGCTGGAAACCCACCGTGCAGAGCTGATGGCAATGTGCACGCTGGAGGCGGGTAAGAGCCTGCAAGACGGTATCGATGAGGTGCGTGAAGCGGTTGATTTCTGCCGCTATTACGCGCAGCAAGCGCGCCTACGTTTAGGTCGTGAAGAGCTGCAAGGCCCTACTGGCGAACGTAATGAGCTGTTCCATGAAGGGCGCGGTATTTTCGTTTGCGTCAGCCCGTGGAACTTCCCTCTGGCTATCTACTTGGGCCAGATTGCTGCAGCATTGGTTGCCGGTAACTGCGTACTGGCTAAGCCAGCAGAGCAGACCAGCCTGATTGCTGCACGTGCTCTGGAGCTGATGTTTGAAGCGGGCTTGCCGAAAGATGTAATTGCTTTCCTGCCGGGTGATGGCGCTACTTTGGGCGGCGTATTTTGCCGTGATGCCCGTGTATCGGGTGTGTGCTTCACCGGTTCGACCGATACCGCGCGAATCATCAACCGCCAATTGGCTGAAAAACAAGGTCCAATCGCTGCCTTGATCGCCGAAACTGGCGGCCAGAACGCGATGATCGTTGACTCGACAGCACTGCCTGAGCAGGTGGTTAAAGACGCCGTGCAATCGGCCTTTACCAGCGCTGGCCAACGTTGTTCGGCCCTGCGCGTGCTCTATGTGCAGGCTGATATCGCCGACCGCGTGCTGGAGCTGCTCAAAGGTGCGATGGCCGAACTCAAAGTTGGTCCGACACACCTGCGTGCCAACGACATTGGCCCGGTGATCGACGCTGAAGCTAAAGCCGGTCTGGATGCTCACGTTGCTAAGCTCAAAGGCGAAGGCAAGCTGATCGCTGAAACACAAATGCCAGCTGATCTTGATGGGCATTTCGTGGCGCCTGTGGCGTTTGAAATTAGCGGCATCAACGAATTGGAGAAAGAAAACTTTGGCCCGATCCTGCACGTAGTGCGCTATCAGGCCAGCGAGCTGGAAGCGGTGGTCGGCGCTATCAACGGCACCGGTTACGGCTTGACCCTTGGGGTTCACAGCCGTAACGAAGAAACCGCCGCACGCATCGAAGCCTTGGCGCGCGTCGGTAACCTGTACATCAACCGCAACCAGATCGGTGCGGTAGTCGGTGTGCAACCGTTTGGTGGTTGTGGTCTATCCGGTACGGGTCCAAAAGCCGGTGGGCCAAGCTACTTATTGCGCTTTGTTAACGAGCGTACGACTTCGGTGAACACCACCGCAGTCGGAGGTAATGCGTCGTTGCTATCATTGGGCGACGAGGTTTAAACAGTTTTACGGGCGGGTGCCTTCGGGCCTCGCCCGTTGTTTTATTGAGGGCTCAAAAGAGTCTGAAGTTGGATGAGTGACCTGAGGGCGGGTTGCTCAATCTTAAAGAGGGGGCCGGTTGTTCTGATATTGCGCTGAGCTGGGCTTTCCGGCCGCAGGGTATAGACAACGTATCCGCTTTGTTACGTGCGGGCGCTACACGCGAACGCGGTTTGCCATACAGGGCACGGGTCAACCCCGTGCTGCCATAACAACAAACGAGAGGGGACCACCCCAATGACAGCTAACACACCCATGCTAGTCACCTTCGTGGTGTACATTACTTTGATGATCGGGATTGGCTTATTCGCCTATCTGCGTACCAAAAACTTATCCGATTACATCCTTGGTGGCCGTAGCCTCGGCAGCTATGTAACTGCGCTGTCTGCGGGTGCATCGGACATGAGTGGCTGGTTGTTGATGGGCTTGCCGGGCGCCGTGTACTTGTCGGGCCTGTCTGAAGGCTGGATTGCCATTGGTTTGGTGATTGGTGCTTATCTGAACTGGCTGTTTGTTGCGGGTCGTCTGCGGGTACAGACCGAGCACAATGGTAATGCGCTGACGCTACCTGATTACTTCAGCAATCGCTTCGAAGACAACAGCCGCGTGTTGCGGGTTTTTTCTGCTGTCGTCATTCTGGTGTTCTTCACCATCTATTGCGCATCTGGCGTGGTAGCTGGCGCGCGTTTGTTTGAAAGCACTTTCGGTATGCCTTACGAGACTGCGCTGTGGGCGGGTGCTGCTGCAACCATCGCCTATACTTTTATCGGCGGCTTCTTGGCTGTTAGCTGGACTGACACCGTACAAGCAACACTGATGATCTTCGCTTTGATCCTGACGCCAGTGGTTGTAATGATTGCCACCGGCGGTGTGGATACAACATTCGCTGCAATCGAGATGCAAGATGCCACCAACTTTGACATGTTCAAAGGCGCAACCTTTATTGGTGTGATTTCGCTGATGGCGTGGGGCCTAGGCTACTTCGGTCAACCACACATCCTGGCGCGCTTCATGGCGGCTGACTCGGTTAAAACCATTCCATCAGCACGTCGCATCTCCATGGCGTGGATGATTCTTTGCCTGATTGGTACGGTGTCGGTTGGTTTCTTCGGTATCGCTTACTTCGCTGCAAATCCTGATGTTGCGGGTCCAGTGACTGAAAACCCTGAGCGGGTCTTCATCGAGTTGGCCAAGTTGCTGTTCAACCCATGGGTTGCAGGTGTGTTGCTGTCGGCCATTCTGGCTGCGGTTATGAGTACCTTGAGCTGCCAGCTGCTGGTATGTTCGAGTGCTCTTACGGAAGACTTCTACAAAGCATTTCTGCGTAAAGATGCCTCGCAAACCGAGCTGGTTTGGGTCGGTCGTGGCATGGTACTGCTGATTGCCTTGGTTGCGATCCTGCTCGCTGCAGATCCAAATAATCGCGTGTTGGGCCTGGTGTCTTATGCGTGGGCTGGTTTCGGCGCTGCATTCGGTCCAGTGGTATTGCTCTCTGTCATGTGGGCACGCATGACCCGTAACGGTGCACTGGCAGGTATGTTGGTGGGTGCAATTACCGTGATCGTGTGGAAGAACTACATCGGTTTGGGTCTGTACGAAATCATTCCTGGCTTCATCCTCGCAACGCTGTCCATTGTGGTCTTCAGCCTGCTGGATAAAGAGCCATCTGCAACCATGCAGAAGCGTTTTGCTGACGCTGAGAAAGAGTACAACGCCGCTCAATAATCGGTTGGATGTACTACAAAACCGGCCCATGCATGCTGTGCATGGGCCGGTTTTTTTCTGCCTGAAATAGCTGTGCGGCAACTACTGCTAATGTTTGATTGGGCAGATATAGCTTTATTTCTTCCGTTGGCGCCTGTGCTTGGCTATGGTGCGCCTCTTAACCGATCAGCTGGCGAAGGCTTATGACCCAAACTCCAAAGAATCCACTGCATGGCGTTACGCTTGAGGCGATTCTCAATCAACTGGTAGCAACTTACGGCTGGGATGGGCTGGCGCTGCGTATTGATATTCGCTGTTTTAAAAGCGATCCAAGTATCAAGTCGAGTCTGACTTTTTTGCGTAAGACGCCGTGGGCGCGCGAGAAAGTAGAAGCGCTGTATATCAAGGCGCAACGCAATACGTGATCGCCGTAAAGGTTGCTTAGGTGGGAAGATGAGCCGCGGCAATGCGCAGGCTCATCGGTAACAGGGGAGCGTTAGCTCATGGGCTCGTCGTCGCGCACCACTATGTATTCACGTCCGTTGTCATCTTCGCTGTAGTCGAGCACATAAAACATCACCACCTCACCTGGGTTAGGCATTGTGGCGACATAGTCGTTACCTTCAACCGTGAAGAACTGCGCTGATTCGGGCTTGGCCTCGCATTCAATAAATGCGGTCATGAACAGCTCAGGGTTGGTGTCTGCGAAGAACTCTTCCCGTTCATGCTCATCCCAGTCAGCTGGCGCTTCGAATACGCCGGTGAAGAGAATCTTGGCATCGCCGAGGTCAATTTCTTCAGCTTCAGGGTCCTGCTCATCTGGGCGATAAACCATGCAGTTCAGCGCATCTTCGTGAGTCAAGGTGGCATTGCGCGCGGCAAGGCGCTTTTGCGGGTCGAATGGTGGCACGTCTAGCTCCATGTATGTGGCCGTATGCTGGTTGTTTCAGCAGCGGTGACTGACAGCAAACCATAGTCAGTGAGTGTTAAAGGAAAAAGACCGTTGGTCTGTTTTCGATTTCCATGCCTGCGTATGGTTCATCCGTAGGCGCAGATATTACCACCGCATGACGCTCTGCCATGGGCGAGTTAGCACTATATTTGATGGTAGTCGCTGCTTGAGTAAAGTGCAGGTTTAGGCGTAAGACTATGCGCTCAAGAGATGACGTAAAAGCCAACCAAAAGCCGGAAATGAGGTCGACATGTCAGTTGATAAACCCTCGCAACTGATGCGCAGTTGGCAAGCCAATGCCGATGCGTGGGCCAAGGTTGTGCGTGAACAGCGCGTCGCGAGCCGTCGCCTGGTAACGGATGCCGCGGTGCTTGAGGCGATACATCAATGTACTCCCACGCGTGTGCTGGATGTCGGTTGCGGTGAGGGTTGGCTGTGCCGGACATTGGCGGCAAAAGGTTTTGAGGTGCTCGGTGTTGATGCCTCGCAGCCATTAATATCGCAGGCTCGCGCAGCCGATCCTCACCCGCAACGTTATTATGAGTTTGGCTATGATCAACTCGCAGAAGCGGGACAAGGATTGGGCCAGTTTGATGTGTTGGTGTGCAACTTTGCACTGCTTGATGAGGATCTTTTACCCAGCCTCAAGGCAATGCGTACCCGTGCGACTGACGGCGGATATCTACTCATCCAAACGCTGCATCCTTGGCAAGCCTGCGCCAACCAACCGTATGTGGATGGTTGGCGCGTTGAGCAGTTCAGTGATTTTGGCAATGAGTTCACTGAACCCATGCCTTGGTTCTTTCGCACCCTGCAATCGTGGCTTGCGCTGCTGGCTGAGGCGGGTTGGCAGTTGCAATCGTTGCAGGAACCCAAACACCCGCAGCAGATGCAGCCTGCGTCGCTGTTGCTGTTATTGCGCGTGCGCAGCTAGCGCTGGCTAAAGAACACTGAGTTACGTGGCGCAGTGACTTTCCGGAAGTGTTTTAGCGGGCGACGCTAACGCCTTCAAGGTTAGCGAACGAGGTGTCTTTCGCGGTCAGTAAAAAGTCGCGCATAAATGGCGCATCGAGCATGTCGGTGCGAATCCCCGCGTAGAGTGTAGCCAGCAAGCCTTTTTCACCTAGCCGTTTGGCGGTGACATAACCCCGCGAGCTGTACTCATGCAGCGCCCAGTTCGGCAAACCGCAGACTCCACGCCCGCTGGCCACCAGTTGCATCATCATGACTGTCAGCTCGGAAGTACGTACTTGCGCTGGCTCGATATCAGCTGGTTCGAGAAAACGAGTGAAAATATCCAACCGGTCACGCTCGACAGGGTAGGTGATCAAGGTTTCCTTCTCTAAATCCTGCGCGACGATAAATGCCTTATTCGCCAGCGCATGCTGATTGGCTACGGCGAGCATTGCTTCGTAAGTGAACAGCGGTATGTAGGTAATACCTGCCAGCTCGATGGGGTCTGAAGTGACGACCAAATCGAGGTCGCCGCGAGCCAAGGCGGGCAACGGTGCAAAAGAGAACCCTGAGGCCAGATCAAGTTCGACTTCTGGCCAGGCATCGCGGAATTGGTCAATCGTCGGCATCAGCCACTGGAAACAACTGTGGCATTCAATCGCCATGTGCAACCGGCCAGCAGTCCCGCCAGCCAAGCGCGCTAGGTCACGTTCGGCGCCGCGCAATAAGGGCAGCACCGAATCGGATAGCTGCAATAAGCGCAAGCCAGCACTGGTGAAACGCACAGGTTTGGTCTTGCGCACAAATAACTGCATGCCCAGTCGCTCTTCAAGCTCTTTGAACTGATGCGAGAGTGCCGACTGGGTCAGGTGTAAGCGTTCTGCTGCGTCAACCAGACTGTCGCTTTCGCGCAGCGCGTGCAGGGTTTTTAGATGGCGAAGTTCAAGCATGGCGGTCTCATAGTCGCGGGGGCAATAGAGGTAAAGCGGTGGAGTGGGTGGAGCTGTATCCGCGGTGGCGTTATATGAACATGAGCAAAACTATAGATCAATACGAATATGTTGAGTTTGTCTCATGATTCAGTGTTGTTGAGAATACACGCCATCATCTGTATGGAGTATTAAATCATGGCTGTATCTCATTCCCTCGGTTTTCCTCGCATCGGCCGCGACCGTGAATTAAAGAAGGCGCTGGAAGCGCATTGGCGAGGCGAGCTGGATGAGGCAGGTTTGCGTGCCGTCGGCCGCGAGCTGCGCGCTAATCACTGGCAATTGCAAAAAGACGCGGGTATCGACTTGCTGCCAGTGGGTGACTTTGCCTGGTATGACCAGGTGCTCACTCATTCGCTGACCTTTGGCGTTATTCCTCAGCGTTTTCGTCCTGAGTCAGGCCAGCCGACACTGGATACCTTGTTTGGCATGGCTCGTGGTGTCAGCAAAAGCTGTTGCGGCGGTGCCCATGCGCAGGAAATGACTAAGTGGTTCGATACCAACTATCACTACTTAGTACCCGAGTTTAGTGCCGATCAGCGCTTTCAATTGAGCTGGGAGCAGCTGTTTGAAGAAGTCGCGGAGGCCAAAGCTTTGGGGCACCAGGTCAAGCCGGTCTTGATTGGCCCGCTGACTTACTTGTGGCTCGGCAAAGCTAAGGGCGACGATTTCGACAAGCTTGAATTGCTTGAGCGCTTATTGCCTATATACGGTGAAATTCTTGGTCGTTTGGCTGCTCTGGATGTTGAATGGGTGCAAATTGATGAGCCAATCCTCGGTCTGGATTTACCGCAAGACTGGAAGAACGCTTTCGAGCGCGCTTATCACTTGCTCCAGCACGCACCGCTGAAAAAACTGGTTGCCACTTACTTCAGCGGCCTTGAAGACAACCTCGGCCTGGCCGTCAATTTGCCAGTCGATGGTCTACACGTCGATTGGGTGCGAGCGCCTGAGCAACTGCCGCTGCTGGTTGATCGTCTACCTAGTTACAAGGTGCTGTCTCTGGGTGTGGTCAATGGTCGTAACGTTTGGCGTTGTGATCTCAACGCTGCGTTGCAGGCGCTGAAGCAGGCGCAGCATCGTTTTGGCGACAACCTATGGGTGGCAGGGTCTTGCTCGTTGCTGCACAGTCCGGTTGACCTGAAGCGTGAAGACACTTTGGATACCGAGCTTAAAAGCTGGCTGTCGTTTGCCGTGCAGAAGTGCTCGGAGATAGCGCTGTTGAGCAAGGCATTGAATGAGCCAGACGCTGAGGACGTTAAGGCCGCATTGGCGCACAGCGCTCAAGTGCAAATCAGCCGTGAGCAGTCCAAACGTATTCACAAGCCTGATGTTCAAGCGAGCTTGCGTGCAGTGACTGCCGCCGACAGCCAGCGTGCATCGATCTTTGCTAAGCGTATTGAGTTGCAGCGCCAACGCTTGCAACTTCCTGCTTTTCCGACCACCACCATTGGCTCGTTCCCGCAGACCGCGTCTATTCGTCTGGCGCGCCAGTCGTTCAAGCAAGGCAAATTGTCTGCCGCTGAATACACCGAGGCGATGTACAGCGAGATCCGCCATGCGGTCGAAGTGCAAGAAGCTCTCGGCCTGGACGTGCTGGTGCACGGAGAAGCAGAGCGCAACGACATGGTCGAGTACTTTGCTGAGCAGCTTGATGGCTACGCGTTCACTCGTTTTGGTTGGGTGCAGAGTTATGGCTCACGCTGCGTAAAACCAGCGGTGATATTTGGCGATCTAAGTCGCCCTAAAGCGATGACGGTTGAATGGATTCGCTACGCGCAAAGCCTGACCCACAAAATCATGAAAGGCATGCTGACCGGGCCGGTGACCATGCTGATGTGGTCATTCCCGCGCGAGGATGTCAGCCGTGAAGTGCAGGCGCGTCAGTTGGCGCTGGCGATTCGCGATGAAGTGGTTGACCTGGAAAAAGCCGGCATCAAGATTATTCAGATTGATGAGGCCGCGTTCCGCGAAGGTTTGCCGCTGCGCAAAGCGGCTTGGCAGAGCTATCTCGACTGGGCAACCGAGGCATTTCGTTTATGTGCTTCAGGTGTACAGGATCAGACTCAGATTCATACACACATGTGCTACAGCGAATTTAACGATGTGATTGAGTCAATTGCAGCGATGGATGCTGACGTCATCACCATCGAGACCTCGCGTTCGGATATGGAGCTGCTGGATGCGTTTGAAGCCTTCGATTACCCCAATGATATTGGCCCAGGCGTCTACGATATTCACTCACCACGGGTGCCAGAGCCCGCTGAAATAATCAAGTTAATGACCAAGGCTGTGCAACGTATTCCGGCTGACCGGCTGTGGGTTAACCCCGACTGCGGCTTGAAAACCCGTGGCTGGGCGGAGACCGAAGCGGCGCTGGTGAATATGGTCGCGGCAGCGCGTGAGTTGCGTACGCAACTGGCTTAAACCTACAACCTGCCAGCAACGCGCGCATGCAAGGTGCGAGCGTTGCTGGCAGGGTTTAAAATGCTATTAATCAACCGCCGATGTTATTTCCGCTGGAAACAAAACGACCATCCAGCAGAGTTCATCAAATTGTCATGGTTCTGTGGCAGCGCGAAAGCATAAATATCATCAAACTCGCGACTTAATGGGGTTCTGCGTTTTGGTGTTTTTATGCGTGCGTTTTTGTTTATCGCCGCGCTGTTATTCAGTGTGTCGTCATTTTCTGCGGTCCGTTGCGATCTAACAGCAGCTACACAATTTGCTGATGTGGGTGAACTCAACCTTGCTTATCAAAGCGTTGGTCGTGATCGTGATCCGGCCTTGTTGCTGTTGATGGGGCTGGGTGGGCAACTGATTCATTGGCCAGATGAAGTCGTTCAGTCGCTGTGTGAGCAGGGCTTTCGGGTGATTCGTTTTGATAACCGTGATGTTGGTTTGAGTACCTGGCACCAGCCTGAGGCAACGGTAAACCTGAGCTATCAAGTGTTGCGCTACCGCATCGGCTTGGGTGTGTCCGCGCCATACAGCTTGACTGATATGGCTGAGGACTCACTAGGCTTGATGGATGCACTGGGGATACAGCGCTTTCATGTGTTGGGTGCAAGTATGGGTGGAATGATCGCCCAGCATCTGGCCGATATTGCGCCGCAGCGAGTGCAAAGCCTGACTCTCATCATGACGAGCTCGGGTGCCGAGGGCTTACCTGCACCGAGCCCTAAATTACTCGCGTTATTGGGGCGGCGCGAGGCTCCGAATCGAGCTGTTGCACTGGAGCAGCAAGCAGATTTACTCGCAGCCCTGGGCAGCCCCGAGGTGAAGGATGATCGTCAGGAATTGCTGCACGAAGCACAGGTTTCTTATGATCGGGCGTTTAATCCACAAGGCGTTGAGCGGCAAATAGCAGCTATTTTGGCCGAGCCTAGCCGCGTCGAATTGCTCAACCGCTTACGTGTTCCAACACTGGTCGTGCATGGCACGGCAGATCCGCTGTTGCCGGTGATGCACGGTGTTCATGTGGCAGCGCATATTCGCGGCAGCCAGTTAAAGCTGATTCCCGGTTTGGCTCATCGTTTTCAAGCGGCGTTTAAACAGCCGTTACTGTCAGCGGTGTTGCCGTATTTGATTCAGCATCGTACCGATACTCATATCGCCAAACTGTAGGTTTGCGCGAGATAGTGGGGCCATTCGAGGGCAATCGGAAGGGCGGACAACGCGAAGCTTGTCCACCATGATTGAGCGAACGGCCAGGCTATGTGAACAAGCGCAGACTATGTAAACAAGCGCATTAGTCAGTCAGCGTTGCATTCAGAGGCGCTGGTTTTGCCGCTGTTCCACGGCGTTCTTGCAAGTACTGGCTCAGGCGTAATTGTTCTGCTGCGCTCATGAACAAGCCCAGCTTGGTGCGCCGCCATACAATGTCTGCGGGTGCTGTGGCCCACTCTTCATTGCACAGATAGTCAACCTCACAGGCATACAGGTGTGCACCAAAGTGCTCGCCCAGGTCTTGCAGGTGCTGTACGCCGCGTAGCAGCAGCCAGCTGCGGTTTCCGTAGGTGGTCGCCCAGCGTCTGGCCAAGCCGGTCGGTAACCAACTGAAACGTGCGCAGAGTGCTTCGACCAAGGCGCTCTGGCTTTCAAAATCCTCGGCGCCTGGCAGCAAGCTGGTGGCTGTCCAGCTTGGTCCCATTTTCGGAAAATGGCTGGCCAGCAATTTCAGTGCGGACTCGGCCAGTTTCCGGTAGGTGGTTAGCTTGCCGCCGAATACCGAGAGTAGCGGCGCTTCACCGGGGTGTCCCAGGAGTGACAGGGTATAGTCGCGCGTTACGGCTGACGGCTCAGCAGACTCATCATCACACAGCGGTCTGACCCCAGAGAAACTGTGCAAAATATCTTCGCGTGCAAGCGGCTGACGAAAGTGCGCGTTGAATACTTTGAGCAGGTAATCGGTTTCCTCCTCGGTGATCGCAACGGCGCGAGGGTCGCCCTTGTATTCACGATCAGTGGTGCCGATCATGGTGAATTGATCAAGGTAGGGGATCGCAAACACAACGCGCTGGTCTTCGTTCTGCAGGATGTACGCCTGTTCGCCCTCAAACCTGCGGGGCACGATGATGTGGCTGCCTTGAATCAGGCGCACACCGTAGGGCGACTTTTGTTTGAGGTCGTCGTGAATAAACTTCGCCACCCAAGGCCCTGCTGCATTGACGAGCGCGCGGGCGCGAATTGAAAACAGGCTGCCGTCGGCGCGCTCAAGATGAATGTGCCAGAGGCCTTTACTGCGCCGGGCACTGCTGCAACGGGTTTGAGTGTGGATGTGCGCACCGCTTTCGCGGGCAGCCATGGCATTGAGAACCACCAGTCGGGCATCGTCAACCCAGCAGTCGGAGTACTCAAAGCCGCGGCTGATCTCCGCTTTCATCGGGCTGTTGGCACCGAAGCGTAAACCACGTGAGCCCGGCAGCTTTTCGCGTTTGCCGAGATGATCGTAGAGAAACATGCCTGCACGAATCATCCACGCCGGGCGTAGGTGAGGGCGATGCGGCAGGATAAAACGCATTGGTTTGATGATGTGTGGTGCTTTCGCCAGCAGTACTTCGCGCTCAGCCAGTGCCTCGCGCACCAAGCGAAACTCATAATGTTCCAGGTAGCGTAAGCCGCCGTGGATCAGCTTGCTGCTGGCTGACGAGGTGTGCTCGGCCAGATCATCGCGCTCACACAAAAACACCGACAAGCCGCGTCCGGCAGCATCGGCGGCAATACCGACGCCGTTGATACCGCCGCCGACAACGGCAAGGTCGTAAATCTCGGCAATGGGCGCGTTGTGGGTGCTGTGATTGGGCATGCTGGCACTCGCAAAAGGTCGAAATTGAACTTCATGTGTTCACTTTCGAACATATGTTAGTTGAATAACCTTAATCCCGCCAGTCTGCGGAGGATGTTTGCACTGGCCAGTTCGATTTAGTTCATACAGGCATACGCACGCTTACCTTGGGCCAGGTAAGCGGGGCGCTATCAGACGGTTTTTAAACGAGGTTGAGCTGGATTTTAGCGTCGTGCAAAAGCCGGATAATTGCCGGGCTTGGCGCCGCATCAGTGAATACCTGATTGACCAGATTGATGGGGCCTAGTCGAACCACTGCGTTGCGTCCGAATTTGTTCGAGTCAGCGGCCAACAATACATGCCGAGCATTGCTGATGATTGCTTGGGAAACCCGGACTTCCTGATAGTCGAAGTCGAGGAGGCTGCCGTCTTCGTCAATCCCGCTGATGCCAACCAGCGCAAAGTCGACCTTGAATTGTGCAATGAAGTCGACTGCGGCTTGGCCGACAATTCCACCGTCTGGACGCACTGTTCCGCCTGCTACGAGGACTTCGAAGTCAGGCTTGCTGCTGAGTTGCGCCGCGACATGCAGGTTGTTGGTGATGATTTTTAAACCTTTGTGATTCAACAGGGCGCGGGCAATGGCTTCAGTGGTCGTGCCGATATTGATGAACAAAGACGCATGGTTGGGTATCTGTGCGGCAATGGCTTCAGCGATGCGCTGCTTTTCTTCACGCATTTGCCCGGCACGCATGGTGTATGCCGTATTTTGCGTGCTTGAGTTTTCGCAAGCCGCGCCGCCGTGAGTGCGACGTAGCAAGCCTTGTTCGGCAAGCTGATTGATGTCGCGGCGAATAGTTTGGGGGGTAACGGTGAATGCTTGAGCAAGTTCGTCGATGCTGACGTATCCGCGCTCACGAGCCAGATTAAGAATGTCTTGCTGACGCGGTGCCAGAGTCATGAAAGGGTCCTTTTTTGCGCCATTATAGGCTGCTCAGGAAGAATTTTTCGGCTATGGTAATCAGACTTTGTCAGAGTATTTTCACAAACGAACATGACGCCTGCAATCGATCTGTTAAAAAAGGCTAAAGCGCAGTTCCAAGTGCACAGCTATAGCCACGATCCAAAAGTTGCTTCTTATGGGCTGGAGGCTGCCGAGAAGCTTGGCCTTGATCCTGCCCGGGTATTCAAGACGCTATTGGCTGCCAGTGAGAAAGGGGAGCTTTTAGTTGCAGTGGTGCCAGTAGCCGGTAGTCTGGACTTGAAGGCATTGGCCAGTGCCGCCGGGATTAAAAAAGCGGATATGGCTGATCCTACTGCGGCGCAACGCGCTACAGGATACTTGCTAGGGGGGATTAGCCCGCTGGGGCAAAAGAAACGTTTGCGTACTTTTATAGATACCTCGGCTCAACACTTTCCCAGTATTCATGTCAGCGCTGGTAGGCGCGGGCTTGAGGTTGAGTTATCGGGTGCCGTTTTGGCGCAGCACACCTCTGCACAGTTTGCGGCAATTGGCCGCGAGTAATTTCAGTTTGCTGCACGTCTTGAGTATGGCGTGCGCGATTTCACTTCGCCCAACACCTATTCAGGCGTGAAGGCGCGACAATAATAAGGACCTACACATGTCACGGTTTCTGCTTGCGATTGATCAGGGCACGACGAGCAGTCGAGCAATTGTATTCAGTGCCCAGGGCTTGCCTGTGGCGCGCGCGCAGCAGGAGTTCAAGCAGTACTTTCCGCAAGACGGCTGGGTTGAGCACGACGCTGAAGAGCTGTGGCTGACGACGCTTAAGGTCTGTCGTGAGGCCTTGAAACAGAGCGGTTTGAATATTGAAGAAGTCGCTGCAATCGGTATCACCAACCAGCGTGAAACCACCTTGGTTTGGGATGCCAAAAGCGGCGCGCCGATCCACCCGGCAATTGTCTGGCAGGACCGGCGCACTGCTGACTATTGTGCCGAGCTTAAGGAAGCAGGGCATGAGGCATATGTTGCGGCGAAAACCGGACTGCTCATTGATCCCTATTTTTCCGCCACCAAGCTGCGCTGGATTCTGGAGAATGTCGCTGGAGCCCGTGAGCGAGCAGAGCGTGGCGAACTGCGCTTTGGTACGGTCGACAGCTTCTTGTTGTGGCGCCTGACGGGTGGTCAATCGCATAAGACCGATGCGACCAACGCGTCGCGCACATTAATGTTCAATATCCACACCCAAGAATGGGATGCAGAACTGCTCGAGCTGTTTGATATCCCGGCGAGCATGCTTCCGGAAGTAATGGACTCGGCTGCGGATTTTGGTACGTGTTTACCCGATCTGCTAGGCGCGCCAATCCCTGTCTTAGGTATTGCCGGTGATCAGCAGGCTGCATTGGTCGGTCAGGCGTGTTTTCAACCAGGTATGGTTAAAAGCACTTACGGCACCGGTTGTTTCATGATTCAAAACACCGGCGAGACACCTGTAGCCTCGCAGAATCGTTTGTTGACAACGGTGGGCTATCGTCTCAATGGCAAGGTCACATACGCCGTTGAAGGCAGTATTTTTGTCGCCGGTGCAGCAGTGCAGTGGCTGCGTGACGGGATCAAACTGATCAATCATGCGCGTGACAGTGAAGCGATGGCTGAGCAAACCGGAGATGCCTGCGGCGTGTATTTGGTGCCTGCCTTTACCGGTCTGGGCGCCCCTTATTGGGACCCTAAAGCGCGCGGTGCGATCTTTGGTCTGACGCGTGATACTGGAATCAAAGAGATCGTCACAGCAGGTCTGCAATCGGTGTGCTATCAAACCTTGGATTTACTCCAGGCCATGCGTCAGGACGGAGCTGCAGCGCCCAGTGCGCTAAGGGTTGACGGTGGAATGGTTGAGAATAACTGGGTTATGCAATTTTTGGCGGACATTCTCGGGGTCACAGTCGAGCGCCCGAAAGTCACAGAAACCACCGCGCTTGGCGTTGCTTACCTCGCGGGCTTGCAGGCAGGCATTTATCCAAACCTGGATGCGATCGCGAGCCACTGGCACCGTCAGCAACGCTTTGTCCCGCGTATGGCCGACAGTCACCGCGATACGCTCTATAACGGTTGGTTAGATGCGGTCAAGCGCGTTCGCAGCGAAGGTTAGATAAACGACTACTGTTCTTTGCGAGGCAGATATTTGATTCGCTCATTACGGTTATGGCTGGTGACCACTGCGATCATAAACGCTCAAGGGCTCTACGCAGCTCAAGCAGATAGTGAAAAATTGGTGATCGCAGGGGATGTCTGGTGTCCTGTGAACTGTGCTCTTGATGCGCAGCAGCCAGGTATTTTCGTTGAATTGGTGCAGCGTATCTTTGCCGAGCGCGGGATTAATGTTGAGTATCGTGTTGTTAACTGGGCGCGCGCCGTACACGATGTCCGGCGCGGTACAATCAACGCATTGGTCGGTGCTGGCGTCAAAGATGCCCCAGACTTCATTTTCAGTAAGACTTTCCCCGGAGTCTCACGCAACTGTTTCTATGCTAAACCTGAGCATGATTGGCGCTATGAAGGTACTGAGTCACTGTTGAACGTGACAGTTGGCGCCATTAATGGCTACAGCTATGGCACTGAGCTAAATACTTATTTTGAACGTCATAAAAGTGATCGAGCACGGGTGCAACTGGCTTATGGTGATCGTGCGCTGGCATTAAATATTGATAAGTTGCACAAAGACCGGGTGGACACCGTTATTGAAAATAGCTGGGTAATGCAAGCTTACCTGGCTGCTCACGGGCAAGCGGGTGCGCTGCATGAAGTGGGGTGCCGCAAGGTTGATGTGCCGATATACGTCGCATTTTCACCTGCACTAAAGTCCAGCCAGCGCTATGTCGATATTTTTGAGCAAGGCCTGCAGCGTTATAAGAATAACGGTGAGCTGGATGCTTTATATCGTCGTTATGGTATCAACCCGATTACTGTCGACAATGGCGCACTCTTGTCGGACCCTCAACAATAGCGGCGGTTTTGCCGTGATCGCTGACTAAAAAAGTCTAAGGTTTATCGCTATGCAGCTCGAATATCATCAAGTTGATGCATTTTCTGATCGTCCATTTGCCGGTAACCCGGCCATTGTTTACCGGCTTGATCAATGGCTCGATGACGCCCTGATGCAGCAAATTGCTGGTGAGCACAATCTGGCTGAAACCGCATTTGTCGTAAAAGAGCCTGAGCGCTGGCACATTCGCTGGTTTACCCCGGCGACTGAAGTGCCGTTGTGCGGCCACGCAACGTTGGCGGCAGCTTATGTATTGTTCAATATTTACGCCGAGCCGGGTGAAGTGATTGAGTTCCACAGCCTCTCTGGGCTGCTTCGGGTGACCCGTGTTGGTCAGCGTTTGGAGCTGGATTTTCCTGCGCAAAGCATTCGGCCAGATGAGCAATTGCTAGGTGCGGTATCTGCTGCATTGGGCGTTGCTGTGGAGGCGACATTTGTCGGCCCGGAATTGCTTGCCGTGGTTGCCGATGAAGCGACTGTACGCGGTTGCCTGCCGAACTTGGCTGAGGTCGCCAAGTTGCCGGGTATGGGTGTTATCGTTACCGCACCGGGGCAGCAGCATGATTTTGTCTCGCGTTACTTTGCGCCATCAATCGGGATTGACGAAGACCCCGTGACGGGGGCTATCCATTGCAGTTTGATTCCCTATTGGTCACAACGTTTGGCCAAGCTTGAAATGCGTGCATTTCAGGCTTCTGCGCGGGGTGGTGAGCTGCATTGTCGGCTGGCGGGTGATCGGGTAAAAATTGCCGGCGACGCAATTTTGGTCGCCAAGGCTATGTTGCTATTGGAAGGTGTTTAGTCCTCGGGAAGCTTCTTAGCTACCTGAGCTATGACGGCGCACGCCCGAGTCTGCCAACTCAGTGTGTGCCGCAATACTGCCTGGTACGGCGAAAGCAACGAGGTGATCAGCCGCAACGCGGATACCCACGCTTTCACCTGGTTGCAGATCTGCGTGGCTAGGGAACAGTGACTCCAGTTGGCTGCCGGTTGGCAGTTGCAGGCGATACAAGGTTGCCGCTCCGAGGAAGGTTTTACCGACGATTAGCGCTTTGAGTGGGCTTTCAGGTGCGTAAACAATGTCGTCGGGTCTGAGCAATACATCCACCGCGCTGCCGACCGGCCAGATATAAGCGCGATCACCGCAGATCACACCCAGCTCGGTTTGTACCGTTTCCGGGGTTAGCAATTGGCCACGGATAAAATAACCCTGGCCAATAAAGCTGGCGACAAACGGCGTCTTGGGTTCGTGATAAAGATTGAATGGGGTGTCCCACTGTTCCAGCTTGCCTTCTTTGAATACGCCCACCTGGTCGCTGACGGCAAAGGCCTCTTCTTGATCGTGAGTCACCAAAATAGCGCTGGTGCCGCGGCTCTTGAGGATATCTCGGACTTCATGACTTAAACGTCGACGCAGTTCACCGTCGAGGTTGGAGAACGGTTCATCGAGCAGTAACAATTGAGGTTCTGGTGCCAGTGCACGGGCCAGCGCCACACGCTGTTGTTGGCCACCGGATAATTCGTGCGGATAGCGTTTGCCCAAGTGGTCGAGTTTAACCAGGGTCAACAACTCGGCGGTGATGCGCTCACAATCGGGCTGCTTGCGGATACCAAAGGCTACGTTCTGTGCCACGCTCAGATGCGGGAATAGGGCGTAGTCCTGAAACACCATGCCGATCCGCCGCTTCTCTGGTGACAGGGTAAAGCCCGCACTGGAGATCACCTCGCCGGCAAGGCTGATTTCACCGCTGTGCACCGGTTCAAACCCGGCAATCGCGCGTAGGGTTGTGGTCTTGCCGCAACCTGATGGGCCGAGCAGGCAGCCAATATCACCGGCGTTCAGGTGCAGATTAAGGTCCTGCACAACTTTATGCTCGTGGTAGCCACAGCTGAGGTCATGCAGGTTGAGCAGCATTGAGTGCGTCATGCGTGGTGGTACGAAGGTTCAATCAGGAATTCAAGCAAGGCTTTTTGCGCATGCAGACGATTTTCAGCCTGGTCCCATGCTGCCGAGCGTGGGTCATCAAGCAGGTCTTCGCTAATTTCTTCACCACGGTGTGCTGGTAAACAGTGCAGGAACAGCACGCTTGAATCAGCGGTATCCAGCAGGGCGCGATCAACTTGATAGGGCTTGAACAGCTTCATGCGTTCTTGCGCTTCATCTTCTTGACCCATTGAGGCCCACACATCGGTGGTGACCAAGTGCGCGCCCGCTACAGCCTGACGTGGATCACGGAATATTTGTACGCGTTCGCCGGCTTCAGCCATCAGCTTGGCGCTCGGCTCGTAGCCTTCAGGGCAGGCAACACGCAGCTGGAAATCAAACTGTATGGCCGCCTCTATATAGGAGTTGCACATATTGTTGCCGTCACCGATCCAGACCACGGTTTTGCCAGCGATGTTGCCCCGGTGCTCAAGGTAAGTCTGCATGTCGGCCAGCAATTGGCAGGGGTGCAGATCATCCGACAAACCATTGATAACCGGTACACGTGAATTGGCGGCAAACTCGGTCAGGGTTTCGTGGGCGAAGGTACGGATCATCACCGCATCGAGCATGCGTGACATGACTTTAGCTGCATCAGCGATAGGTTCGCCACGGCCCAGTTGGGTGTCGCGTGGAGACAAGAAAATAGCCTGTCCGCCGAACTGGATCATGCCTGCTTCAAAAGACAAGCGTGTGCGGGTCGAGGCTTTCTCGAAAATCATGCCCAGCACACGGTTTTTAAGCGGCTCGAATAGCACGCCTCGGTTGCGCAAATCCTTCAGCTCCATGGCGCGGCGGATCAAACTCACCAGCTCAGCGGGGGTGCAGTCCATCAGCGAGAGAAAGTGTCTTGCGCTCATCAAAATTACCTTTTTACAACAGGGCGCAGATTGCAAAGCCAACTATAAATAGTAGGAATGGCTGAACCTGCGGCAGGAGGCCGCACAGTGCGACGAAACAGGGAAAGGCGAAATCTTATAAGGAAATGACGATTCGGCGCAAATTGTCTGGTGTTTCAGGGTTTGCCCACCAACTCAAGGTTTGGTCTGTGGCCAATTGCCTGAGGCTATCTACCTTAACTGAATCGGTTGGCCTAATGCCTATCGATTCACAGGACGAACCCTGCTGGTGCAATGCCGGACTGGGCGCCATAGTCGTTGCTGGTATTCCGTGCTAATGCACTCTCAAAGGGCATCTGAAAAAGACAGCGCAATGGTTTTTCAGCGGTTCCTTAATAAGAATATGAGGCTAGCTATGAGCAAGACCCTCCATCATCGTGCGTGCCACCTGTGTGAAGCGATCTGTGGTCTGACTATCGAAACCGAGCGTGCCGCTGATGGCAGCCAACAGATTTTGTCGATCAAAGGCGATGCACAGGACACTTTCAGTCGCGGCCATATCTGCCCGAAAGCCGTCGCACTGCAAGATATTCAGAATGACCCGGACCGTATACGTCAGCCCATGCGCCGTGCTGGCAATGAATGGCAGGCGATTGAGTGGGATGAGGCCTTTGCTTTGGTTGCCGAACGTTTAAGCGATATTCAAGCGCGTCACGGCAACAATGCGGTAGCGATTTATCAGGGTAACCCGAGCGTACATAATTACGGGCTAATGACGCACAGCAACTACTTTCTCGGTCAGCTGAAAACCCGCAACCGTTTTTCCGCGACCTCGGTTGACCAGTTGCCGCATCACCTCACCAGTCATCAAATGTACGGTCATGGTTTGTTGATTCCGATTCCGGACATCGATCACACCGACTTCATGCTGATTCTGGGAGGCAACCCGCTGGCCTCCAACGGCAGCATCATGACCGTGCCGGATGTCGAGAAACGGCTAAAGGCAATCAAGGCCCGTGGCGGCAAACTTGTGGTGATTGATCCGCGGCGTACGGAAACCGCTGCAATTGCCGATCAACATGTGTTTGTCCGCCCAGGACAGGACGCGGCGTTGTTGTTTGGGTTGCTGAACACCTTGTTCGCAGAAAACCTGACGCGTGAAACGCACCTGAATGTGCAAGGGCTGGAGTCTGTGCGTGAGGCCATCAGCGGCTTTACCGCCGAGGCAATGAGTGAGCGTTGCGCGGTGCCGGCAGAGGTCATTCGCCAACTGGCGCGTGACTTTGCCGCCGCTGACAAAGCGGTGTGCTATGGCCGTATGGGCGTCTCGACTCAGACATTTGGCACGCTCTGCCAATGGCTGGTGCAACTGATAAACCTGGTGACTGGCAATCTTGATCGAGTTGGCGGTGCTCTGTGTACAGAACCGGCGGTTGATCTGGTCGCAAGCACTTCTGGCGGGCATTTTAATGTTTGGCAAAGCCGTGTGTCAGGCTTGCCTGAATACGGCGGAGAGCTGCCGGTGGCGGCCTTGGCTGAAGAGATGCTGACCGCAGGCGAAGGGCAGGTCAGAGCCTTGGTCAGTGTTGCGGGTAACCCAGTGCTGTCGACGCCTAATGGGCGCAAGCTGGAGCAGGCGTTGGATGGCCTGGAGTTTATGCTCAGTATCGACTTTTATATCAATGAAACCACGCGTTACGCTGATTTGATCCTGCCGCCCACTGCGCCGCTGGAGCATGATCACTACGACACCACGTTCAATAGTTTTGCCGTGCGCAATGTCACTCGTTTTAACCAGGCAGTGTTGGATAAACCTGCCAATGCGTTAGATGACTGGGAGATTTTTGTCGGTTTGGCGAAAGCGTTCTCGGCAAAAATGGGCACCGCGCTCAAACCTACCATGGCGCCAGCCAAGATGATCGACATGGGCCTGCGTCACGGCGCGTATGGCGACAATTCAACGCATAAGCTCAGTGTTGCGGCGCTGGGTGAGCATCCACATGGTCTGGATTTGGGGCCTTTGAAAGCTAATCTGGCAGGGCGTATCAAAACGACTGATAAAGCCGTTCAGGCTGCGCCAGAGATTTTCATGGCTGACTTGCAGCGCTTTGCTCAGCAGCCAGTGCCAGCGAGCGGGGAGCTGTTGTTGATTGGCCGGCGCCATGTGCGCAGCAATAACTCCTGGATGCACAATTATCACCGACTGGTTAAAGGCAAGCCGCGCCATCAGTTGTTGATGCACTCCACGGACATGGCCAGCCGGGGTTTGACCGATGGCCAACGGGTGCGGGTGCGCTCGCGGGTTGGACTGATTGAGGTTGAAGTCGCCGCCAGTGATGAAATAATGCCTGGCGTCGTTAGCCTGCCGCATGGTTGGGGGCACGCGCGACCGGGTGTACAAATGGCGATTGCCAGCAACCAGCCGGGCGCCAGCGCCAATGACCTGACGGATGAGCTACAACTCGACAGGTTGTCTGGAAATGCCGCGTTGAATGGGGTGCCGGTCGAAGTCGTAGCCGCTTAAGGCACTGCTCACGGCGCGCAGCCAGCTATTTCAGGGCAGATGCTATCTGCTGTTGGCGAGGCCGAGCATTACGCTCGGCTTTTCGCTACAATAGCGCCAACCGTGTCGACTTTTGAGTCGTAAAGCCAAGTCTTGAGGTGCCCAATGGATATCATCGAAACCATCAAAGAACAGATCGCTAACAACTCTGTTCTGCTGTACATGAAAGGTTCGCCGAACGCCCCGCAGTGTGGCTTCTCGTCGAAAGCTTCGCAGGTTGTTATGGCATGTGGCGAAAAGTTCGCTTATGTCGATATCCTGCAAAACCCAGAAATTCGCGCCAACCTGCCGAAGTACGCTAACTGGCCAACATTCCCACAACTGTGGGTTGGCGGTGAGTTAGTTGGCGGTAGCGATATCATTGCTGAGATGTTCGATAATGGTGAGTTGCAGACCATGATCAAAGCAGCAGTTGAGAAGTCCGAGGCGTAAGCTTCGCTGAGACAAAAAAATCGATGCTTAGGCGTCGATTTTTTTTGCCTGGTCAAAAGCCAATTGCTCTGTACACGGGAGGCGTAATTCTCCGCAAGGTGTTGCAGGCCGGTTATCGACTTTCCTATATTGATTGGATGGTCGTCTCGGTACACCGGCAGTTCGCGGTATAAAAAACGGCAGCCCAAGGCTGCCGTTTTTGATGCTGCAGGCGTTTGAATTATTCGTCCATCTGCGACTGCAAGTAGTTTTGCAGACCGACAGCTTCGAGCAGGCTGAGTTGGGTCTCGAGCCAGTCGATGTGTTCTTCTTCAGAGCACAGAATATCTTCAAGCAGTTCGCGGCTAGCGAAGTCGCCAATGCTTTCGCAGTAGGCAATCGCCGCCTTCAGGTCGGTGTGAGCTTTGTGTTCAATTTTCAGGTCACATTCAAGCATTTCCTTGGTGTTTTCACCAATCAGGATCTTGCCGAGGTCTTGCAGGTTAGGCAGGCCTTCGAGGAAGAGAATACGCTTGATCAGTTTGTCAGCGTGTTTCATTTCGTCGATCGATTCGTGGTACTCGTGCTCGCCAAGTTTTTTCAGGCCCCAATCTTCGTACATACGTGCATGCAGGAAATATTGGTTGATCGCGACCAGCTCGTTACCGAGGATCTTGTTCAGATGCTGGATGACTTTCTTGTCGCCTTTCATTTGCGTGCCTGCCTTGTGCTTAAAATAATGTAAGGATCAAATTTTGAGCGCAGAAACTTGGCCTGTCAAACCTAAGTGTTTGATACATAAGTTAAAATTAAACTTAATACGAATGTTTAAGTTCTGCGTTTAGGGATTAAGTTATTGAATTTTAGACATAAAAAAACCGGATATTAAATCCGGCTTGGTATATGTCTAATTTTAGCTGCGATAAAAAAATTTAAGCGGCTACAAAATTCGCCTGATAGGCGAGGGCGTTTTGATTCGCACGTGCCTCCGTCAGGGTATCGCGAACAACGGACTTGGCCAGGCAGGCACATTTTCCGCACTGGCTTGCAACGCCTGTGGCTTCACGTACTTCACGGTAGCTGCAGCAACCTTCATAGATTGCATCGCGGATCTGACCGTCAGTGACACCTTCACAGAGGCATACATACATAGTTAAGACTCGCTGCTCATAGTCTGTTCGTTGTGAAGGATACTAATGTTAATGAGAATGCTTGTCAAAGCCATCCAGCTTCGGTTTTCGATTAAAGCCAAAGACGCTGATGAACGGTCATCCGCTGGATGAGTTCCTTGATTAGGCCTCAGGTCAAAAAGCGGTGGGCGAGGCTTAAAATCGAAGTGTATGATGGTGGACCCAGTCAGTGCGGGCGTGTCATTGCGTTGTCGTGTTACAGCGCTAAGCTACCCGCACTACTCAAACTTTTTTAGGAGATCTCGAATGAGCGTACTCGTAGGTAAGAAAGCCCCAGATTTCGACGTCGCAGCTGTATTGGGTACAGGCGAAATCGTTGACAGCTTCAGCCTGTCTTCTGCGATCAAAGGCAAATACGGCCTGGTATTTTTCTATCCACTGGACTTCACCTTCGTATGTCCTTCGGAGCTGATTGCTCTGGATCACCGCATTCCTGAGTTCCAGGCGCGTAACGTTGAAGTGATCGGTGTTTCCATCGACTCCCACTTCACCCACAACGCATGGCGCAACACTCCAGTCGACAAGGGCGGCATCGGCCAGGTTAAGTACACCTTGGCTGCTGACATCAACCACGACATCTGCAAAGCCTACGACGTTGAGTCTGAAGGCGGCGTGGCTTTCCGTGGCGCGTTCCTGATCGACCTTAATGGTGTGGTTCGTTCGCAGATTGTTAACGACCTGCCACTGGGCCGTAACATGGACGAGCTGCTGCGTCTGGTCGATGCTCTGCAGTTCACCGAAGAGCACGGCGAAGTTTGCCCAGCAAACTGGAAGAAAGGCGACAAGGGTATGACTGCATCGCCAGACGGCGTTGCTGCTTACCTGTCTGAGAACGCTGCCAACCTGTAAGGGTTTGCATTCAGGTGAGCGTGCTCACCTGAGCGTTGCTTGAGGCAAATAAAAAACCGGCTTATGGCCGGTTTTTTTATATATCCAATATATTGATTTATATGAATTTATTTTTTAATCATGGATCAATCCCCCCACTTGTCCCCCGTCCTGGTTCTGCGTGCAGTCGTCCGTCTTCTGAGCGTATGGACACATGAGCTGGGAGACTGATACCTTATCAAAAGGTAATACCTTTAGATAACGAGGGTTCGGCTATGGCCACTTCTATCAAAATTGATGACGAGCTGAAAAGTCGCATTCAGCACTTGGCTGGTCTGCGTCAACGTTCGTCGCATTGGATTATGCGCGAAGCGATAGCGCAGTACGTCGATCGCGAAGAAGCCCGCGAGGGCTTTAAACAGGAAGCCTTGGCGTCGTGGGCCGCGTATCAGGAAACGGGGCGGCATCTGACCGGCCAAGAGGCTCGGGCCTGGCTCAATACCTGGGGCACCGAGGCTGAGGTGGGGCTTCCCAAGTGCCACGATTGATTATCACTGAAGGTGCTGCGCAAGGGTTGGAGCATTGCCGCCAGTTTCTTATCGAGAAAGGCCCGCAGGTGGCCCTGCGAGCTGCGCAGGCGATTGAGCAACAATTCGCTCGACTGGAAGAAGGCCCGGAAGTAGGCCGCCCACTCCCAGAGCTGCCGGAGCTGCGTGAGCTGATCATTGAGTTCGGTGATTCGGGTTATGTTGCGCTCTATCGGCATGAGCGTGTGGATGATGCTGTCTATCTGCTTGCCTTTCGGCATCAGAAAGAAGTAGGTTACTGAGCTTTAGTCCTTGTGATGGCGAGCTTGGAATTCTGGGTGTTTGGGTTGGCGTGCTTCCAATGCTTACAAACCCACCCCTGCAGGCGGGAAGATTGCAGATGGCGTTGAACACCATCGGACAGGGAAATGTCTTAAACCCCTAGAATAGCTAAGCTATCGGGAAGATTTTCGGATGGGATGGGATTATTTCAGGCAATAAAAAACCGGCTTATGGCCGGTTTTTTATTGCCTGACTGCTTAGTGCCAGGCCTGTTCAGCATATTCAGGTACGTGCACCGCGGGCGCTTCAGTCGTTGAAATCTTCCCAGCCGCCCATCTCTTTCCAGCGGTTAACGATGCCGCAGAACAGCTCTGCGGTCTTTTCGGTGTCGTAACGTGCGGAATGTGCTTCACGGCCATCAAACTCAATGCTCGCCGCTTGGCAGGCTTTGGCTAGAACGGTTTGGCCGTAAGCCAGACCAGCCAGGGTTGCGGTGTCGAAGCTTGAGAACGGGTGGAACGGGTTACGTTTGAGGCCGGTACGGGCAACCGCAGCATTCAGAAAGCCAAGGTCGAAGCTGCTGTTGTGGCCGACTAGAATCGCGCGTTTGCAACCATTGGCTTTCAGCGACTTGCGCAGGCCACGGAATATCTCAGTCAGGGCGTGTTCTTCGGTCACCGCCATGCGCAGCGGGTGATCAAGCTTGATGCCGGTGAACTCCAGCGCTGCTTGTTCGATGTTAGCGCCCGCAAAGGGTTCTACCCGGAAGAAATGCGTGTGATCAGGGTACAAAAAACCCAGTTCATCGATGCCAACCGTAGTCGCGGCGATTTCCAGCAGGGCGTCAGTCGCGCTGTTGAAACCGCCGGTCTCGACATCAACCACCACTGGCAAGTAGCCACGAAACCGTGCGGCCATTGGGTGGCGTGGGCCAGACGGTGCGCTGCTTTCCAGTTCGTCTTCGTACTGTTCTTCGCTCATGCGTTTTGCTCCAGCAAGCGCCAGCGCAAGGTTTCACCAGCACGCAGCGGGATAACGGTTTGCTCGCCGAAAGGCAGGCTGGCCGGCACATTCCAGTCTTCACGAACCAGAGTAATGGTCTCGGTATTGCGCGGTAAGCCGTAGAAGTCTGGGCCGTTGAGGCTGGCGAAGGCTTCCAGTTTATTCAGGGCATTGCGCTGTTCGAACGCCTCGGCGTATAGCTCGATAGCGGCGAACGCGGTGTAGCAACCGGCGCAACCACAGGCTGATTCTTTAGCGTGCACGGCGTGCGGCGCTGAGTCGGTGCCAAGGAAGAACTTGCGGCTGTCGCTGGTCGCGGCATCGAGCAGGGCTTCTTGGTGTACGTTGCGCTTGAGAATCGGCAGGCAATAAAAATGCGGGCGAATCCCGCCAACCAACATATGGTTGCGGTTATAGAGCAAGTGGTGAGCGGTGATTGTCGCGCCAACGTTAGCCGAGGCTGCCTTGACGAACTCAACGGCATCACGCGTGGTGATGTGCTCGAACACCACTTTCAAGGTTGGGAAGCGCTCAACCACCCGACCAAGATGCTCATCGATAAACTGCTTTTCGCGGTCGAAGATATCGATCTCGCTGCGGGTCACTTCGCCATGCACCAGTAGCGGCAAACCGACTTCAGCCATGGTTTCAAGGGTGGCGAATATTTTGTCGATACTGGTCACGCCAGAGTCGGAATTGGTGGTCGCACCGGCTGGATACAGTTTAGCCGCATGGATAAAGCCCGAGGCTTTGGCGGTGCGCACATCTTCAGGGCTGGTCTGGTCAGTGAGGTACAGCACCATCAGCGGTTCGAACTGGCTGCCTGCCGGGCGAACGCTGAGAATGCGTTGGCGATAGGCATCAGCTTCGTGGGTATTGCGTACTGGCGGAACCAGATTGGGCATGATGATCGCGCGGCCAAAAGTACGCGCAACGTCGGTCACGGTATGCGGCAAAACGCCACCGTCGCGCAGGTGAATGTGCCAGTCATCAGGACGCAGCAGAGTAAGACGGTCGATCATGGAAGCTTCCAGGCGGGTAAAACGTGGCTGGAATCCTACCGGAAAACCCCCGTCAGAGCACGCCATGCGTGCGCTCAGTAGGCATATGACTGACCAGCGCCCTTAAGTTTTCTCACGAGCAACCGATATCAAGGGCAAACCCGTGATTACGTGTGGAGCCCACCGTGCGCCTACTACCGATTTCCCCGCTGTGCCTGCTCATTGGTTTGAGTGCGAGTCTGCCTGCGTGGGGCATTAGTTTTCAGACGCGTCTGGAGAATGTTGAGTGGAAGGTCGAGGGCGACAAATTCGAGTGTCGCCTGTCGCAGCCAGTGGCTGATTTTGGCGTCGGTGAGTTCGTCAGAAAGGCCGGTGAACAAGCCACTTTCCGTCTGCAAACGCAGGGCCGTTGGTTGAGCACCGGCTCGGCAACCTTGCTCGCGGCGGCCGCACCGTGGCAACCGGGGCGCTCAGATATCAATCTGGGTCGTGTCGGGGTTAACGACAGCAGCACGCCTTTCAACAGTTCCCAGGTTCAAGCCGGGCGTTTATTGGCGGGCCTGCTGGACGGTCGTAGCCCGCTGGTGCAGCACCTCAGGATTCAAGGTGGCGATCGCGTTGAGGTGCGCCTGTTACCGGTCAAGTTCAAGCAAGCCTACAGCGATTATTTGGCCTGCACTGCCAAGCTTTTGCCCGTCAACTTCGATCAGGTTAAGCAAAGCCGCGTCGGTTTCCCTAACGGTGGGGTTGATCTCGATCCAATGGCTGAGGCCAAGCTGCAGATATTGTTGGATTTTCTTAAGTCTGATCCTGCGGTAAACCGCGTTCTGGTTGAGGGCCATTCTGATAACAGTGGCAGTCGTTTGACCAATCGCGACTTGTCGCGGCGTAGGGCAATGGCGGTCATGAGTTACCTGGAAGCGCACGGCGTGCCTGCCGATCAGATCACCCTGCGTTTTCACGGCGAACGTTACCCAATAGTGCCGAACAATAGCCCGGCTAATCGGGCGAAGAACCGCCGCGTGTCGATTACCTTGGATAAAGTCCCCGAGCAAGCCGCGGAAAAAGCCCCGGATGAACCGGCTCCCGCGCCTAAATCCACTGCACCCGCAGATCCCGCCGCGACCTCTTGACCGGGGTTTTTTCGGTCGCATCGATTAAACAATTTGTCGCCTCGTCGTCTTAAGCTGTCGCGCCTCTGTAAATTGGCCGCCAGGGTCAGTAGAATGGTCGGCTTTCCGCACAACCCCATGGAGTTCATGGCATGGCCGATGTAAACAAGGTAGTCCTGGCATATTCCGGTGGCCTGGACACGTCAGTGATCCTCAAGTGGCTGCAAGATACTTATAACTGTGAAGTGGTGACTTTCACTGCTGACCTCGGTCAAGGCGAAGAAGTCGAGCCAGCTCGCGCTAAAGCTCAGGCCATGGGCGTTAAAGAAATCTACATCGATGACCTGCGCGAAGAGTTCGTTCGCGATTTCGTCTTCCCGATGTTCCGTGCCAACACTGTTTACGAAGGCGAGTACCTGCTTGGTACGTCGATCGCGCGTCCGCTGATTGCCAAGCGCTTGATCGAGATTGCCAACGAAACTGGCGCTGATGCCATTTCCCACGGTGCTACCGGTAAAGGCAACGACCAGGTTCGTTTCGAGCTGGGCGCGTATGCACTTAAGCCAGGCGTTAAAGTAATTGCCCCGTGGCGTGAGTGGGACTTGATGTCCCGCGAGAAATTGATGGATTACGCTGAAAAGCATGCCATTCCAATCGAGCGTCACGGTAAGAAGAAGTCGCCGTACTCGATGGATGCCAACTTGCTGCACATCTCCTATGAAGGCGGCGTGCTGGAAGATACCTGGACCGAGCATGAAGAAGACATGTGGCGTTGGACCAAGTCGCCAGAGCTGGCGCCGGACACCCCGACCTACCTCGAACTGACTTACCGCGCAGGCGATATCGTTGCCATCGACGGTAAAGAGATGACGCCTGCGACTGTTCTGGCCGAGCTGAACCGCATTGGTGGCGAGAACGGCATTGGTCGTCTCGACATCGTCGAGAACCGCTTCGTCGGCATGAAGTCACGCGGCTGCTACGAAACCCCAGGCGGCACTATTATGCTCAAGGGCCACCGCGCCATTGAGTCGATCACCCTGGACCGCGAAGTCGCTCACCTCAAAGACGAGTTGATGCCGAAATACGCTAGCCTGATCTACAACGGTTTCTGGTGGAGCCCTGAGCGCACCATGCTGCAGCAGATGATTGATGCTTCGCAGGCTAACGTTAATGGTGTGGTCCGCATGAAGCTGTACAAAGGCAATGTAATCATTGTCGGTCGCAAGTCTGACGACTCGCTGTTCGATGCCAACATCGCCACCTTCGAAGAAGATGGCGGCGCTTACAATCAGCAAGATGCTGCCGGCTTTATCAAGTTGAACGCTTTGCGCATGCGCATCGCCGCCAACAAGGGCCGCAAACTGATCTAAGCTAAAGAAGCTGTTTGATAGCTTCCATAAAACCTCATACAGACTTGTCTGTATGAGGTTTTTTTATGCGCCATTGGTCGGCGCGAGCAGGCGAGCAATTGGCTCATCTGTGAGGGTTTAGGAGTTTGAACCATGGCGGACAAGCTTCGCGTTGTTCGCCCTACGAAGGAGTAGTGCTCATGTCTAAATTATTAGTTGGTCTGTGCCTCGGTCTGTTTTGCTTGAACCTTCAGGCTGGCGTTATCGATCCGGATTGCACGCCTGAAAAAGCGGCTAAAAGCGCAGCCATGAAAGCCACAGTAGGCGTGGGTGGCCGCTGCGATGCTAAAGATGTCGCCTCTGACAGCATGGGCCTGGACGACAAAAAGGATAAAGTCGATGACGCAAAAGACAGCGTCTCCGGCAAAAAAGATAAGGCCAGCGATGCGGCTGACGATCTAGGTCGAAAAGCGATCAAAAAAGCGTTTTAGAGCAGCTTTTTCACTCATACAGTTCGGGCATTTAGGCATCTGGTCAGCCGCAAGACTGGTCAGATTCCGTTAGGACGCTCACAATAGGCCTTCATTAATAAGGCCACTGATGTGGCCTTTTGCATTTGCCATAACGACTCTATGGAGCCTTTATCATGCGCTTGTTGCATACCATGCTACGCGTTGGCGATATGGATAAGTCCATCGCTTTTTACACTGAAGTGCTGGGCATGACCCTGCTGCGCCGCAAAGATTACCCGGATGGGAAATTCACTCTGGCTTTTGTTGGCTACGGTGATGAGGCGCATAACTCGGTGCTTGAACTCACCCAGAACTGGGGCACCGAAAGCTACGACCTCGGCAACGGCTACGGCCACATCGCCTTGGAGGTCGAAGACGTTTACAAGGCCTGCGATGACATTCGTTCACGCGGCGGAAAAATCACCCGCGAGCCGGGGCCGATGATGCACGGCACCAGTATTCTCGCGTTTGTCGAAGATCCGGATGGTTATAAGATCGAACTGTTGTCGCCATCGCGTAACGACTGACTCTTAGGAACTCTCTGAAAAAGGTAGCGAGCGACGGGAGTACAAGGCAAAAAAATGCGAAAAACGACCGGGGTCGCGCTTGACTTTACGTGTTGTAAATGAGCATTTTGAGCAGTTTTTTAACGCAGCACGGGCTTGCCCCAGTAATCCCTAGCGCAGTAGTTTTTCAGAGGTTCCTTCGTTTGCTAGCACGGCTAGAATGCCAGGCCGCTTCAGTTTGCCTGGCGTCTACCGCATTTCACTGCCACTGTTTACAAGGTATCCGCATGCATAATCCAGTCTCAGCTGTTGATCCAGAAGGTCTGCTTGAATATTCGGTGGTCTACACCGACCGTTCGCTGAATCACATGTCACAGTCCTTCCAACTGGTCATGAACGATATTTCGCGCACCCTCAAACAGGTGTACAACGCTCACGCTGTGGCTGTGGTTCCAGGCAGTGGCACCTTCGGCATGGAGGCGGTTGCGCGTCAGTTTGCCGGTGATAAGAAGTGCCTGATCGTGCGTAACGGCTGGTTTAGCTACCGTTGGACGCAGATTCTCGAGATGGGCAAGATCGCCGCGCACAGCACTGTGCTAAAAGCGCGTCCGGTCAGCACTGAGCCCCAAGCGGCGTTTGCGCCTGCGCCGATTGAAGAAGTGGTTGCTGCGATTCATCAGGAAAAGCCTGACGTAGTGTTTGCACCGCACGTTGAAACATCTTCAGGAATCATTCTGCCAGACGCTTACATGCGTGCAATTGGCGATGCTGTGCATGCGGTAGGCGGTATCTTTGTGCTCGACTGCATCGCCTCAGGCACCTTGTGGGTTGATATGCAGGCCAATGCTGTGGATATCCTGATCAGCGCTCCACAGAAGGGCTGGAGTGGCTCTCCGTGCTGTGCGTTGGTGATGTTCAGTGAGTTGGCCCGTGAACGGATTGAAAGCACCGAAAGCAGCAGCTTTGCTTGTGATTTGAAGAAGTGGCTGCAAATCATGAGTGCTTACGAGCAGGGTGGTCACGCTTATCATGCGACCATGCCAAGCGACTCGCTGGTGCGTTTTCGCGATGTGATGAAAGAGACCGAGCAATATGGTTTTGACGTGGTGCGCACTGAGCAGCAAGAGCTTGGCGATAAAGTCCGCGCGTTGCTAACCGAGAAGGGTTTTAGAAGTGTTGCTGCACCAGGCTTTGAAGCGCCGGGTGTGGTGGTTTGCTACACCGACGATGCGGATATCAAAAGCGGTAAGAAGTTTGCTGCACAAGGCTTGCAGATTGCTGCTGGCGTGCCGCTGATGTGCGATGAACCTGCAGATTTCCAAACCTTCCGCCTGGGGCTGTTTGGTCTGGATAAGTTGAATAACGTTGAGCGTACGGTAGCTACTTTGGCAGATGCCTTGGATAAGGTGACGTCTAAGTAATGGCTCGCTGCACTTCAAAACGATGCAGTTCAAAACAGTGCAGTTCAAAACAATGCAATAGCGCTGGTCTGGGACCGCGCTATTGCGTTTCAACCTGTTCAATCAGGCCCGCTGCTGGCTATTGTGCAGGGCAGGCTGCTGCGCAGGGCAGTGCTTACAAATCGAAATCGTATTCAGACAGCTGTTTGTTCAGGCGGCGTTCGTCGAGAAAATTATCAATGATACGGCGTTTGGTCAGGTTGGTTTTCGCCACCTCAACCGGAGCATCACCGTCATCGCTATCGTCTGCGGCAAAGTCGTCGTCGATGTCTAGGTCTTCTTTGTCAGTGCTCATATCTTCCACTCCCGGCTGTATAAGCCATTTGCGCACCTTATAGCGGCAAAATCGAACCGGGTAAAAAAGATTTTTTCAATCAGGTGGATAGAAAAGTCACTGAAAAATCAATCGTCAGATGTTTTCTGCTTGAATTCGCACAAATCTTCGATGCGACAACTGCCGCAGCGCGGCTTGCGCGCCTGACAGACATAGCGTCCGTGGAGGATCATCCAGTGGTGCGCATCGAGTAAAAAATCTTTTGGCACAAACTTCAGCAGCTTCTTTTCAACCTCAAGCACGTTCTTGCCCGGCGCCACGCCCGTGCGATTGCTGAAGCGGAAAATATGGGTGTCGACCGCCATGGTGAATTGGCGAAATGCAGTGTTAAGCACCACATTGGCTGTCTTGCGGCCGACGCCGGGCAGCGCCTCGAGTTCTTCGCGGGTTTGCGGCACTTGGCTGTTGTGCAGCTCAACCAACATGCGGCAGGTTTCAATAATGTTTTTTGCTTTGCTTGGGTACAAACCGATGGTTTTAACGTACTCACACAAACCGTCGTAACCCAAGGCGTAAATCGCTTCCGGGGTGTTGGCAACGGGATAGAGTTTGGCTGTGGCCTTGTTGACGCCAACATCGGTGGCTTGCGCCGAGAGAATCACCGCAATCAACAGCTCAAAAGGAGTGCTGTAGGCCAGCTCGGTTTTGGGCTCTGGATTGTCTTCATGCAGACGGCGGAAAATTTCGTAGCGTTTAGCAGCGTTCACTCGATTACTCCTGTCACACGAACGCGGCGACTCTGCACAACAACCTCAGGCTGCTTGGCTTTGGCGCGCTCGGCCAATACCGAGTCAATACGGTTTTTACCGGCAATCAACAAGCCCAGCACGATAAACGCACCCGGCGGCAAAATGGCCAGCAGGAAGCCTTGGTAATCGCTGAACAGGGTAATTTGCCAGTCAGCCGCAGACGGACCAAACAGCAATTGCATGTTGGCAAATAAAATACCGGTGCCGAGGAGTTCGCGAATGGCGCCAATGGCCACCAGCACCGCGGCAAAGCCTAAACCCATCATCATGCCGTCGTATGCGGCGCGGCCGGGGTCGTTCTTCGCAGCAAAGGCGTCGGCGCGGCCAAGAATCACGCAGTTGGTGGTGATCAGCGGGATAAAAATACCGAGAATCTGATAAAGCTCGTAGGTGTAGGCCTGCATCAACAATTCGATGCAAGTAGTCAGTGCGGCAATGATCATGACGAAGGCGGGGAGGCGCACAGCGGTATTAACGACACCGCGTACCAGCGACACAGCCGTGTTGGAACAGATCAGCACCAAGGCACTGGCCAGAGCCAGGCCCAAGGCGTTAACCGTAGAGTTGCTGGTGCCGAGCAGTGGACACAGGCCGAGCAGTTGAACCAGTCCCGGGTTGTTCTTCCACAGGCCGTTCAGGGTTATTTCGCGGTAACTGGTGCTAGCCATCAGTTGGCTTCCTGTTTGGGCGTGCGCTGAGTGGCAAACAGCTGTTGCTGGTGCGCATCAAAATACTGCAAGGCTTTATGCACGGCTTTGACGACTGCACGCGGAGTAATAGTCGCGCCTGCAAATTGGTCGAAAACGCCGCGATCTTTCTTCACTGCCCAGCCATTATCATCCGGGTTGTTCAGGGATTTGCCATTGAACTCTAAAATCCAATTGCTTTTGCTCAAGTCAATGCGGTCGCCCAAACCGGGCGTTTCGCGGTGGCTGAGGGCGCGGACGCCAGCCAGCGAGCCATTGGCATTGATTGCGATCAGCAAGTGAATCGCGCCGCTGTAACCATCGGGGGCAGTGGCTTTGAGGATGATTGCACTCGGCTGGCCATTCTTCAGGGCGATGTAGGCATCTTGCGGCGTTTTAACCCCAAGCAACTTCGGGTCAAACACCTCGACGACGTTATCCAGCAGGTGATTGTCGTAGCTTGTGGCAGGCAGTATTTCCGCCAGCGCGCGAACCTGGGCTTCGCGTTGAGCAGTTTCAATACGCGATGCCGTGCCTAATTGAGTGAGCGCCACCGTGCCCACGGTGACCACGGCGAAAAGTCCGAGCACCAAGCTGTTTTTGATCATCGATCGGCTGATTTCAGGCAAGGCCACTGGTTATTCTCCGAGCTTGAAGCCGCGGGTGGGCTTGCGGTGACCATAAGTGCGTGGCCGTGTGTAGTAGTCGATGGTTGGTGCCGCGAGGTTCATCAGCAATACGCCGAAGGCGACGCCGTCTGGGTAACCGCCCCACGCGCGAATCACGTAGATCAGCACACCGACACCGATGCCAAACAGCAAGCGCCCGAGATTGCTGGTTGCGCCGGAGACTGGATCGGTGACGATAAAAAACGCGCCGAGCATGGTCGCGCCGCTGAGCAGGTGAAACAGCGGCGAGCCGTGTGAGTCTGAGCCACTGCCGTTCCAGAACAGCAGGCTCATTACCGCCAATGCCGCGAGCATGCCGACGGGGGCATGCCAAGTGAACAGGCGTTTGCGCAGCAGGTACAGGCCGCCGAGCAGGAAGGCAAGATTGACCACTTCCACCCCGGCGCCGCCGAAGCGGCCAAAGGCAGGGCTTTGTGCCCAGAGCTCGTCAATGGTCAGGCTGTTATTGATTTTCAGGGCATCCAGCGCTGTCGCTTGCGCCCAGCCATCTGGCAGGTTGGCAAAGCCAAAAATATGCTGGAACGCATCCAGCGGGCCAACCATGTGCGGTGCAGGCCAACTGGTCATCTCGACTGGAAACGAAACCAGTACCACGACATAACCCACCATCGCCGGATTGAACGGGTTTTGCCCAAGGCCGCCGTACAGTTGTTTACCAAAGCTGATGGCGAAGCCAGTGGCGACCAGTGTGAGCCACCAGGGCGCGTAAGGCGGTAAAGCCAGCGCGAGGAGTACCGCAGTGACCAAGGCGCTGTAATCCTTGAGGAAGAAGCCTACAGGGCGTTTACGCAGGGTGAGAATCAGTGCTTCAAAGCCTAATGCACAGACGCTGGCCCAAAGCAGGTTGATCAGCGTGCCAAAACCGAATAGCCATGTCAGCGCGAGGATCCCCGGCACGGTCGCCAGCAACACCTGCAGCATGACTTGCTGAGTGCGATTGCTGCCCTTGGCGTGGGGCGATGTGATGCGGGGCAGGGCCATGGGTTATTGGGTCTCTAAAGGGTTGGGTCGGTGGCTTGATGGGCGCTCAGCGCTTGCTCGGCTGCGCTCAGGCGCGAGCGCGCAGCCTCCAGTGCAATGGCTTCGGCGTTGTCATCGCGCTCAAGTTTGCGCAGGTCGGCGCGGGCGAAGGCGACTTCAGTTTTCAATGCGCGGGTGGCTTCATCAACTGGACGCTTGTCGCTGCGCTGCAATTGTGGCGCTGGTTTGCTTGATGCCTCTTCGGCTGCGTGCAGTGCTTGTTCGGCAGTACTCACTGCGGCCGTCAACGTGCTCAGCTGATCTGTATCGGTCTCGGCCTTTTCAGCTTTTTTCAACGCTGCGCGGGCCATGGCTAGCTCAATCTTGGCTTTCTTCAGCGGGTCAACTACGCCTGCCTCTGTTTGGGCTGGCGCCTGTTTTTCCGGTGGCTGCAGGCTGGCGAGAAGTTTCTCGGCAGCTTCGAGCTGGCTGCGCAACTGTTGCAGTTCAGTGGCCTGCTCGGCAGTGGGCGCTTCGATCTTTTCCAGCTTACGCAACTGCGCGCGGAGCATGGCCGCATCGATCTTGGCTTTTTTCAGCTCGTCATCGTTTGCTGCAATGGCAGGTTTGGCCGGAGCAGGGGCCGGTGTCGCTTGCAGGCTGGCGAGAAGTTTCTCGGCAGCTTCGAGCTGGCTGCGTAACTGTTGCAATTCCGTGGCCTGCTCGGCGGTAGGCGCTTCTATCTTTTCCAGCTTACGCAACTGTGCGCGGAGCATGGCCGCGTCGATTTTGGCTTTTTTCAGCTCGGCATCATTTGCAGTGGGTGCAGTTGATGCGCTGGCCGGCTCGGCGGCCAGTGCCGCATCCAAGGTTTTTTGCGCTTCTTCTGCGGCGCTGCGCAGTTCGCTGACCTGTGCATGCAGTTCTGGTGTGTTGTGAGTGGCGAGTTGTTTCTCGGCTTTTTTCAGTGCGACTTGCGCCATGCTCGCCTGAATTTTCAGTTTCTTTAATTCATCGCTCAGGCCGCTTGCCTTTGGCGCTGCTGTAGCTTCTGTAGATTTAAGCGCCGGGTTGTCTGCTTGCGCGGCCTTGGCTAGGGCGGCGCGTTCCAGACGGGCTTTGCGCTCGGCCTCTTTCTTCTCTTCGGCAAGACGCAGGCGCTCTTGGCGTAATTCAAAGCGCTGCTTGGATTGTTCAGCCTTGAGTTGTTTTTGCTCAAGGTCGCGAATCTCACCTTTGGCGGCGCGATAATACTGCACCAGGGGGATGCTCGAAGGGCAAACGTAGGCGCAGGCGCCACACTCGATGCAATCGAACAGGTTGTGCGCTTTGAGCTGTTCGTGATCTTGGCCGAGGGCAAAAAAGTGCAACTGTTGCGGCAGTAAGCTGGCCGGGCAGACTTCTGCACATTCACCGCAACGAATGCATGGCATCGCCGGGGTGGGAGCGGGCAACTCTGCGGCACTGGAAGCCAGTAAGCAGTTAGTGGTTTTAATCACGGGTACATCGATGTTGGGCAGGGTAAAGCCCATCATCGGACCGCCCATGATCAAGCGGTTTAGGGCGCGCTCATCCAGCCCGGCAAAGTTCAGCAGCTCGCCGACGGGCGTGCCAAGCAATACCTCGACGTTCATTGGCCGTGCCAGAGCTTCGCCGGTTAGGGTGGTGATTCTCGATATCAGCGGTTTACCCAGTATCACTGCATTGTGCACGGCGACGGCAGTGCCGACGTTTTGACAGAGCATGCCGATGTCGGCAGGCAGGCCGCCGCTGGGCACTTCAACCCCAGTGAGAATCTGGATCAGCTGTTTCTCGCCGCCCGAGGGGTATTTGGTCGGGAATACGCAGACTTGAAAGGGGCGCTCGGCTACCGCTTGTTTAACCGCGGCGATGGCTTCGGGCTTATTGTCTTCGATGCCAATCAACACCTGTTCAGGGTTGACCAGATGAACAAGGATTTCGATGCCTGAAATCAATTCGGCAGCGAACTCACGCATCAGCATGTCATCGGCGGTGATGTACGGCTCGCACTCAGTACCGTTGATAATCAGCGTATGGATTTTTTGCGTTGGGCGTTCGGTCAGTTTCACTGCTGTGGGGAAGCCGGCGCCGCCCAAGCCGCTGATCCCGGCTTGGCGAATCAGCTCAAGCAGTGCACTGGGTTCAAGCGCGCGATAATCACTGCAAGGTTGCAGCTCAGACCATTGGTCTTGGCCGTCAGTGTCGATGACGATTGCCGGTACCAGCATGCCCGAGACATGAGGGTAAGGCTGCGGGCCAATAAAACTGACGGTGCCTGAAGTGGGTGCATGCACCGGCACGCTGATAAACCCATTGGCTTTGGCAATCAACTGGCCCTTGAGCACGGGTTCGCCAACGGCAACCACCGGCTCTGCCGGAGCACCGATATGTTGGTTAAGCGGCAACACCAATCGCGCTGGTAATGGCGCTCGCTGGATCCCAGTCTTATTGGAAAGGTCTTTGCGTTCAGGTGGGTGAATTCCACCTGGAATATCCCAGATTTGCATCACGCTCATGCAGCTTCGCCTCTGTGGCTATCGGCGCGGTCAGTCGCGATTATCTGGCCCGGAGCGAGTGGTTGCTGCCATTTCCAGGTTTGTACGCTGCTGCCAACTTCGATCATATCGATGCAATCAACCGGGCAAGGCTCTACGCAGAGGTCGCAACCGGTGCACTCAGAGACAATGACCGTGTGCATCTGTTTGGCCGCGCCGACAATTGCATCCACCGGGCACGCTTGAATGCATTTGGTGCAGCCAATGCACTCCGCTTCACGGATGTAAGCGACCATCTGCGGCTTTTCACCTTCGACCGCATCAAGCGGTTCTGGCTCGACATCCAGCAGGTCGGCCAGTGCTTGAATGGTGGCTTCGCCGCCGGGTGGGCACTTGTTGATCTTGTCGCCACCGGCAATGGCTTCAGCGTAAGGCTTGCAGCCGGGGTAACCGCACTGGCCGCATTGGGTTTGTGGGAGCAGGGCGTTGACTTGCTCGGCAATTGGGTCACCTTCAACCTTGAACCGCACCGCGGCATAACCGAGGATCGCGCCGCAGACCAAGCACAGGGCCAGCAACGCGAGAACGGCGCTGATGACCAGGCTCATAACTTGATCAACCCGGTAAAGCCCATGAATGCCAACGACATCAAGCCCGCGGTGATCATGCCGATGGCCGCGCCCTCGAATGTTTTGGGTACATCTGCAATGGCAATTCGCTCGCGCATGGCGGCGAACAACACCAGCACCAATGAGAAACCAAGGCCGGCGCCAAAACCGTTGGCGGTGGCGGTGATAAAAGTGAACTCGCTCTTGTTGGCGTTGAGCAGGGCAACACCCAGCACGATGCAGTTGGTGGTGATCAGCGGCAGGAAAATTCCCAGCACGCGGTAGAGCAGGGGGCTGGTCTTGTTGACCACCATCTCGGTGAACTGCACCACAACGGCGATCACCAGGATAAAGCTGATGGTGCGCAGAAACTCGATATCCAGCGGCTTGAGCACGTATTGCTGGACCAGATAACTGCACATGGCGGCCAGGGTCAGAACGAACGTGGTCGCCAAGGACAAGCCAATCGCGGTTTCGATTTTCTTCGACACACCCATGAATGGGCACAGGCCAAGAAACTGCACCAACACGAAATTGTTGACCAGGATGGCGCTAACCAGAATCAGTGCGAGTTCGGTCATTGCGGGTACCGTTTGGACGGGCAAAGGCCGTATAAAAAGAGTGTTTATTATCGGTGACAGGAAAATAACACTCAAGCCAGCATTGGTTTGAGTGTTATTCGCCTATAAGCCTAGCACCGCTGGTGGCAGGTGCTGACTGGCGCTGCTGCTCGGTTACAGAGCGCCAGTGTTGGCCGTTCTACTTAACCCGTTGGCCCGGCTTGGCGCCGCTGTCTGGGCTGAGCAGGTAAATTTCTTCACCGCCGGGGCCCGCAGCCAAAACCATGCCTTCGGATACGCCAAATTTCATTTTGCGCGCGGCCAGGTTGGCTACGTACAGGGTCAGGCGGCCTTCAAGTTTGCTTGGGTCTGGGTAGGCGCTTTTGATCCCGGAGAAAACATTGCGCTTGGCGTCGCCGATGTCCAGGCTCAGGCGCAGCAGCTTGTCGGCACCTTCAACGAACTCACACTTTTCGATCAGCGCAACGCGCAAATCAACTGCGGCAAAGGCGTCGAAAGCGATTTCGGCGGCGATTGGCTCTTTGACCAGTTCACCGTTGCCGGCGGGCTGGTTGCTGGCTTCAGCAGCGGCGAGGTCTTCTTTGGAGGCTTCGATCATGGCTTCAATTTTCGCAGGTTCAATACGGGTCAGCAGAGCGCTGAACGGATTCAATTGATGGTCGGCCAACAGGGTTTTGTAGTCATCCCAGTGCAGTGGCTCAACATTGAGGAACTTCTCGGCATCGCTGGCAAGGTTTGGCAGCACTGGCTTGAGGAATATCACCAATTGGCGGAACAGGTTGATCGCCTGGGCGCAAATCGCCTGGACTTCTTCCTGTTTACCTTCCTGCTTGTTCAGCGACCACGGCGCTTTGTCAGCAATCCAGGCGTTGGCGCGGTCGGCCAAGCCCATGATTTCACGCATGGCGCGGGCAAAGTCGCGGGCCTCGTAGGCTTCTGCAATGCTTGGTGCTGCCGCCTGGAAAGCCTCTGTCAGTTCAGGTGCTGCATTGCTGGCGACCAATACACCGGCGTTGCCCTTGTGAATAAAACCGGCGCAACGGCTGGCGATATTGACCACTTTGCCTACCAGGTCGGAGTTGACCTTCTGCACGAAGTCTTCGAGGTTGAGGTCGAGGTCATCAACGCCACGGCCCAGCTTGGCGGCGTAGTAGTAACGCAGGTATTCCGGGTTGAGGTGGTCGAGGTAAGTGCGCGCCTTGATAAAGGTGCCGCGCGACTTCGACATTTTCTGCCCATTAACCGTTAAGTAACCGTGTACATTGACCGCAGTTGGCTTGCGCAGGCCTGCGCCTTCGAGCATGGCTGGCCAGAACAGGGCGTGGAAATTAACGATGTCCTTGCCGATGAAATGGTACAGCTCAGCGCTGGAGTCTTTGTTCCAGAACGCATCGAAGTCCAGTTCCGGACGGCGTGAACACAGGTTCTTGAAGCTGGCCATGTAACCAATGGGTGCATCCAGCCAGACGTAAAAGTACTTGCCCGGTTCATCTGGGATTTCAAAGCCAAAGTACGGCGCATCACGGCTGATGTCCCACTCGTGCAGGCCAGAGTCGAGCCATTCGGCGAGCTTGTTGGCGACTGCATCCTGCAATGCCCCCCCGCGAGTCCATTGCTTGAGCATGGCCTCAAACTCAGGCAGCTTGAAGAAGAAGTGCTTGGACTCTTTCAGCACTGGTACTGCGCCAGAAATAGCCGAGCGCGGGTCTTTCAGCTCAGTGGGCTCGTAGGTTGCGCCACACTTCTCGCAGTTATCGCCGTACTGGTCTGGCGTCGCGCATTTCGGGCAGGTGCCTTTAATGAAGCGATCCGCCAGAAACATGCCTTTTTCCGGGTCGAAATACTGGGTCACCGAGCGAGTGGCAATGTGGCCAGCGTCGCGTAGCTTCAGATAGATGGCGGCAGACAGCTCACGGTTCTCATCGGAGTGAGTTGAGTGGTAGTTGTCGAAATCTACGCCGAAATCGGCAAAGTCGGCGGTGTGCTCGGCTTTGACGTTATCAATCAATTGTTCGGCAGTGATGCCTTCTTTCTCTGCGCGCAGCATGATGGCCGAGCCATGAGCATCGTCAGCGCAGACATAGATGCACTGATTTCCGCGCAACTTCTGGAAGCGCACCCACATGTCGGTCTGGATGTACTCGAGCATATGCCCAAGGTGAATCGAGCCATTGGCGTAGGGCAGGGCGCTGGTAACGAGAATCTTGCGGGCTTCAGACATAGAGATCGGCTGCACTGGTAAATCAAAGGAAGTCGACAACTATATAGCCCTGACCATTTTTTTTCATCCCGCGCAGTTGCCGAAAGGTGGAAAAGTCGGCATCTGTTGCAAGTCAGGCTTTGCGGTAACATGCTGGGGCTGCGTTACTTGACCTTTGTTTGGGAGTTTTCATGTCTGTCACCCGTGAAGTAGTTGAAGCCACTCTGCGTCAGTACACCGATCCGCATTTAAACCAAGACCCGGTCAGTGCCGGTTGTCTGCGAGAGATTGATATTCAGGGCCGCCAAGTCAACGTGCGCCTTGAACTGGGTTACGCCGCCGGTTTGTTCAAGAGTGGTTGGGCGCAGGTGCTGGAAATGGCGCTGACCAATCTCGAGGGTATTGATGCTGCAAAAGTGCAGATTGACTGCGTGATTGCTGCGCACAAAGCGCAAGAGCAAGTGCCTGCGCTGGCCAATGTTAAAAATATTATTGCGGTTGCCTCGGGCAAAGGTGGCGTCGGCAAGTCGACCACTGCGGCGAATCTGGCACTGGCCTTGGCCCGTGAAGGCGCCAAGGTCGGCATTCTCGATGCTGATATCTATGGCCCGAGCCAAGGCATCATGTTTGGTATCGCCGAAGGCACGCGGCCGCTGGTCAAGGATCAGAAATGGTTCGTGCCGCTTGAGGCGCACGGCGTTGAAGTGATGTCGATGGCATTTCTGACCGACGAGAACACGCCCGTGGTGTGGCGTGGCCCGATGGTATCCGGCGCGTTGATTCAGTTGATCACGCAAACCGCCTGGACTGACTTGGATTATTTGGTGGTGGATATGCCGCCAGGCACCGGAGATATCCAGCTGACACTGGCGCAGAAGGTCCCGGTTGCCGGTGCGGTGATTGTGACTACGCCGCAAGACTTGGCGCTGCTTGATGCCAAAAAAGGCGTGGAGATGTTCCGCAAGGTCAATATTCCGGTGCTGGGCGTGGTTGAGAACATGGCCGTGCACATTTGCTCGAACTGCGGTCACGCCGAGCATTTGTTCGGTGAAGGCGGTGGTGAGAAGCTGGCCAAGCAGTTTGATGTCGACCTGTTGGCCTCGTTGCCGCTGTCGATGGCGATTCGCATGCAGTCTGACGGTGGCAAGCCCACGACCATTGCCGACCCGGAAAGCCAGATCGCCATGATTTACCAGGAAACTGCGCGCACAGTCGGTGCACGTATTGCTCAAAGCGGCGCTACAGCCCAAGCCATGCCGACTATTTCGGTTAGCGACGACTGATAGACAAGCAGCAGCCCCGGTGCGCCGGGGTTGTTCTTATTGTTGTTGCTGGCCTGATGACGGTTTCTGCAGGCATAAAAAAACCCCGCCGAAGCGGGGTTTTTTATAGGGAGGACAAGTTAGATAACTTGTACTTCCTCAGCTTGCATGCCTTTCTGACCACGAGTGGCCACGAAAGTTACTTGCTGGCCTTCTTTCAGGCTCTTGAAGCCATCGCTCTGGATAGCTTTGAAGTGTACGAACAGGTCATCACCAGATTGTGGAGTGATGAAGCCGTAACCTTTCTCGTCGTTGAACCACTTAACGGTGCCAGTTTGACGATTAGACATGTGTAATCTCCTAACAAAAGTAATATACAGCCCTGGAAAAAACCAGGCCGGGACTGAGTGCAACGAGTACTAGGAGTCGGACGATGTTTGGATCGAAATCTAGGCATCAAGTAGCGATTCGCGGTGACACATGCAGCACAGTGGAAGCACCATACTCGTTTTTCACGCTAAGCGCGAACACTGTGTGCACCTTTCTGTTATTTAGCGACTGATGGAGCAAAAAATGCTCAATTTTTGTACATTCGACGCCAGCCTTTGAACCCTATCGCCAGCCCCGGTAAGATGCGCTCACTTTTTCACCATTTGTTTCATTACTAACATTCAGGACGCCCGCCATGAGCATCAAATCGGATAAGTGGATTCGCCGCATGGCCCAAGAACAGGGCATGATCGAACCTTTCGTTGAACGCCAAGTACGTACTGAGGGCAGCGAGCGATTAATTTCGTACGGTGTCTCGAGCTACGGTTACGACGTGCGTTGTGCGGATGAATTTAAGGTTTTCACCAACATCAACTCGGCGACTGTTGATCCTAAAAACTTTGATGAAAAAAGTTTTGTTGATGTGAAAAGTGATGTTTGCATCATTCCGCCGAACTCGTTTGCCTTGGCTCGAACCGTTGAGTTCTTCCGCATTCCGCGCAATGTACTGACTATTTGCCTCGGCAAGAGCACCTACGCGCGTTGCGGCATCATCGTTAACGTCACCCCGCTTGAACCCGAGTGGGAAGGCCACGTCACACTGGAGTTCTCCAATACCACAACGCTGCCAGCGAAAATCTACGCCAACGAAGGCGTGGCGCAGATGCTGTTCCTGGAGTCGGATGAAGAGTGCGAAGTGTCTTATAAAGACCGCGGCGGTAAGTACCAAGGTCAGCGCGGCGTGACCCTGCCAAAAGCCTAAGGAACCTCTGAAAAACTACTGCGCTAGATATTACTGCGTTAAAAAACTGCTCAAAATGCTCATTTAGGCCAACTAAACTCCGCTTTTTCGCATTTTTTTGCCTTGTACTATCGTCGCTCGCTACCTTTTTCAGAAGCTCCCTAAGTTCACAGGTTTTCAAGAGCCTCGCCTGGTGCGGGGCTTTTTTATGCCTGTCCGGTTACTCAGTCGCGGTCAGCAGGTGGAGTTGTGCGCGAGGGCAAACTTCAGGCAAAAAAATAGGTGGTCTGCATGCGCCTTCCACCTCAATACCATAGAGCTAATGGTGCGTGCAGCGTACCGAACCCAGTCTCTAAAGCTGAACAGAGACGTGCATTGGCGTGTTCGGTTTACTGCTCGGTGACACCAGTATTAACCCTGTGATAGAGAAAAAATTGCCAACTGATGCCAGAAACTTGTCGAATGACGACAAACGGGTCGGGTGACCGCAGGGAGCCGGATAGTCTCAACGCTAGACGTCCGAATACCTTTCAATATGTAACGTTAACGAACTGTCACCACTATGTGCTTTCTAATGATATAGGCCGTATTGCGGTGAGATGCTTATAACGTTTGATTGAGGAGGCATTATGCCGGTTTGGCGAATTACCTATAACCACGATGAAAGTGCCGAGAGTCTCGAGTTTGAATCAGCGCAAAAGCCCAGCATCGATGAAGCTGTTGAACGGGTGTTGCGCATGGCCAAGCAAAACCTTAAAGCTCTGCCTCCGAAAGAGCTTCCGCATGAGGATCAAACGCCTGCTGTGCAGCTCTTGGAGCGGTACGCAATTACCGTGACCGGGATATCGCAAGAGTAACCGTAGTTGTCATTCCCTGCGCTTGGCTTGGCCAATGCGAGGCAAACAAATGTTCAGGCAAAAGAAAGGACGCCAGAGGCGCCCTAAAGATGATCATGGAGTAAGTCCATAATGTCTGACTGACGGCTGCGCGTTTGGTTCAGCGGATCCCGATAAATGGTTGCTATTTGTCTTCGGCGCGCGGTGCGTTACTCGACAAAGGCTTTTACGGAATAGGTGTTTGCACCTGCATATTGTGGGTGATTCGTCTGAAATTTTTGGCGTAAGCAATATTTAAAAGATACTGTATATGTAACCAGTATTTATGAGCTTTCGTCATGTATTTTCAGTACCACGGCCTCCAGCTTATTGCGGGAGGTGAGTTGCCGCTTTATTCCTTTCATGTACCTGCTGGGTTTCCGTCACCGGCGCAGGATCATATTGAGCGCGAAATTTCTCTGGATGAGTTGCTCGGGCTACGTCTCCCGCAGACGTTTTTGGTGCGAGTTGCTGGCGACAGCATGATCGGCGCCGGAATTTTTGATGGTGATCTGGGCGTGGTTGACCGCGCAACCGAAGCCAAACCCGGACATATCGTAATTGCCGCATTGAATAACGAGCCGTTGGTAAAACGCCTGCACAAAGAAAATGGCGTGTATGTGCTCAGATCGGAAAACCCCGCCTATGCGCCGCGACACGTGCTGACTGGCGATGAGTTCAGCGTTTGGGGTGTTATGCACTACAGCGTGCGCCAGCATGTCTGAACTGCGCAACGTTTATGCGTTGGTTGATTGCAACTCGTTCTACGCCAGCTGTGAGCGAGTATTTCGCCCCGACCTCGCCAGAGTGCCGATTGTGGTGCTGAGTAATAACGATGGTTGCGTTATCGCCCGTAGCGCCGACGCCAAGCCTTTCGTGAAAATGGGCGAGCCTTATTTTCAGATAAAAGAGCGCCTCAAGCAGCACGGCATCCTCGCGTTCTCCAGTAACTACGCGCTGTACGGCGATATGAGCCAGCGGGTGATGGCAGTTATTGAGGGGCTGGTTCCCGCTGTTGAGGTGTATTCAATTGATGAAGCCTTTGCTGATCTGACCGGTATGGCGCCACCATTTGAGCCGTTGGGGCAGCAAATCCGCAGTAGAGTGCAGCTCTATACGGGGTTGCCGGTCGGGGTCGGTATTGCAGGCACTCGTACCTTAGCCAAGCTGGCGAACCATGCGGCCAAGCGCTGGCAGCGCCAGACGGGTGGGGTCGTTGATATCACTGATTCGGTGCGGCGCGACAAACTGCTCAAAGCTTGTGAGGTAAGTGATGTATGGGGCGTAGGCCGACGTATGACTGAGCACTTGATCCGCATGGGGATTAAGACTGCTTGGGATCTTGCCCAGGCAGATCCTTGGACGCTGCGTAAACGCTTTAGCGTTGTCGTCGAAAAAACCGCACACGAACTACGCGGTACGCCCTGTTTAGAGTTTGAAGAGATGACCGTGGCCAAGCAGGAAATTTGTTGCAGCCGAATGTTTGGCCATCGCTTGAAAAGCATCGAACCAATACGTGAGGCTGTGGCCACGTACACCGCACTCGCCTGTGAAAGACTACGCGCTCAAGGGTCGTTGTGTAAAAAGGTCAGAGTGAGTATTCGCACCGGTATGTACAACTCCGATGAACCCAAGTTCGCTAGAGGCGTGGTCTGCGATTTGCCTTACCCGACCGACGATACGCGGTTGATCACCAAGGTCGCGATGGAGGGGGTAGTTGATGCGTTTCGTCCGGGCTATGCCTTCAGCAAAGCCGAAGTGCTGTTGCTTGAGCTGTGTCAGCGCGGTGAGTTTACTGACGATATGTTCACTGGCGCTCAAACCGCCACAAGCGAAAAAGTAATGCAGGTTCTCGACTCCATTAATGCCAAGTGGGGTAAAGGCACCGTGCGCCCCTGTGGCGTGCCGGTAGCGCCGGAGTGGGGCATGCGCCGCGAGTTGATGAGCCCGGGGTATACCACTCGGCTGGATCAACTGTGGCGGGTTGAGTAATGCGTCTCAGGCCCCAGCAGTACCACACCGCCGCACAGTAGCGACGGTGTGTGCTGCTCTTTGCCGTGCTTATTGCCGTATCCTGCGTAACGCTTTCGGTTTGCACTGCAGGCGCCTTTCCGGCATCGATCCATTGCCAGAACAATTTGTAGCCAACGGCTAACACGACTGGGCCAATGAACAAGCCGATAATACCGCCCGCCAACATCCCGCCCAAGGCGCCGATGAGAATCACCGGCATGGGTACGTCAACCCCGCGGCCCAACAGCATCGGCTTGAGGATGTTGTCGAGCAAGCCGCCGATAAAGGTGTAGATGGCGAATATGATGGTGGCCAGTGTGGCGCCCTCGGTGAAGAACACAAAGGCGATCACCGGGATCGTGACCAAAGGCACAGGCAACTGCATGATGCCCAGCAGTAATACCACCATCGCCAGCAAGCCAGCCCCGGGAATACCCATGACGATAAAGCCGATGCCAATCACCACCAGCTGGATAAAGGCAATACCGATGACACCTTGGGCAACGGCGCGAATAGTTGCGGTACACAGGGTAATAAAGCTGTGGCTGCCAGCCAGTCCGGCTGTGCTATCAGGCGCAGCAACCGGTCAATCCGTTGTGGCGGATCTGTTGCTGCCCATGTGGCAAGCTTGCGTTGCATTTCGCTGATTATCAAAGGTCTTCACCTTATTAGGTCAGTTAATTCGCTTGGCAAACACATTTAAACTGCACCCCTTCGCCATGTAATGGGCTTTCCCCGGTTCACCTATCTGGACTCAAGCATGTTGAGGAGGCTGCCCATCGCACTCTTTATCCTTGCTTGCTGCAAGTTGACAGAAGGCAGCAGTCCGATCTGTGATGGATTCTGCTGTCCCAGAACTCTGCATACATATCAAAGCTCCTTCGATCGGCAGCGCATACCTGTCACTGCCTGTTCCTTCTGTATGGCTTCCCGGAGCACTTCGCCCGCGGGTAAACAGCCCATTCACTTGGCTACGTAGCTTCAGTCGTACGCCGCCTGAGACGGTGTGCGTATTCGAGCTTCCAGTTCTTGGATTTTTTGCTGCTCTGGAGTCAGCGCCTTACTTTTGGGGGTAACGCCTGTTCGCTATTGCTGAAGCTGATCGACCCAGCGACGTAGTGCTGTCTCACCAACGCCGAGTGAACGACTGGCTTCGATGAAACTGTAGTTTTGCTTGAGTACGAGGTCGGCAGCCTCGCGTTTGAATTCAGGGGAAAAGGTACGGCGTTGTTTGGTCATAGGACACCTCGATCTGGCGTGTATTCTCGCCTAAATGGGTGTCCGGTTTGATTAGACCGCTACAAGCGGGCCGCCTTTGCTTCAGCACCTACAGATTCAGAAAAATTATCTCTTTGCCGAATAGCTCTCAGAGTGGGATGTCACTAAACCTGTAAAGAGACGTACCCCTAATGGAATAAGTCCATCATTAAAATCGTAATGGGGATTATGAAGCGGGGTTGAATGTTGTTCACAATCGGCCCCTAACCAGAAGTAAGCTCCTGGGCAAGCCTCCAGCATGTAGGAAAAGTCCTCAGTTGCCATCGAAGGAGGAGCGTTCCAACGAACACTGTCTTCACCTAACACCTGCCTCGCGACTTGGGCTACTCGTGTGGCAGCTTCAGGAGTGTTCTGAGTGACGGGATAACCAGGGCGATAGTCCAGAGTGCCAGTAACTCCAAATGCTTGCGGCAAGTGATTAATCATTTCTGCCATAAGCTCGCGTACATGCTCCCTTACGCTCGGCTGTAAGCAGCGCACAGTCCCCTTAAGGAGCGCTACGTCAGGAATGACATTGTAAGCAGACCCAGCTTCCACAGCAGTCACGCTGATCACAGCCGGGTCCAGTGGCGATAGTCGCCGAGATACCAGGCTTTGCAGTGCGGTCACGAGCTGGCAGGCAACCACAACCGGATCAATACCGCGATCAGGCATAGCCGCGTGGCACCCCTTGCCATACAGCGTGATATCGAACATATCCTGCGATGCCATCATGGCACCTGGATTGACCTGTAGTTGGCCCAGGGGAATACCAGGCCAGTTGTGTAATCCGTACACGTAGTCCATTGGGAAGCGCTCGAAGAGACCATCTTCGATCATTTTTCGAGCTCCGGCTCCTGTTTCCTCAGCAGGCTGAAAAATGAAGTGGATTTTACCTACAAAATCACCTGTTTCACTCAGGTGGCGGGCTGTAGCAAGCAAGATACTGGTATGGCCATCATGGCCACAGGCATGCATGCATCCAATATGGCTAGACCGGTGTGCAATCTCTCCCTTCTCCTGCATCGGCAACGCGTCCATATCGGCCCGCAGTCCAATTGAAGGCCCCGGCCCGTTTTCTAATGTGGCAACGACTCCTGTCCCACCGATGCCAACGAAAACCTCCATACCGAACGACATAAGCAGTTCGGCAACTCGTCGAGCAGTACGCTCTTCCTGATATCCGAGCTCAGGAAAGGCATGGAAGTCCCTACGCCAGGCGATCGCGTCGGTAATCAGAGAAAGAGGTGGTAAAGCGTTTGGGCTGTTCATCTTTTGTTCCTAAAGAAAGTAGCTGCAAGCTGGCACAGGCATGCCCAACAGCCTAAGGCTTTTAGGGTCTCGCTCGTGATGTGCACCATGTTCTCCGACGTCCCATGGCGCACTCAGAACCGCTTAAAGTCCGATGAGGGTCGCTTTCAATTCGGTGTATTTGTCAAAGGCATGCAGTGACTTATCACGACCGTTCCCAGACTGCTTGAAGCCGCCAAATGGGGTGGACATATCACCACCAAAGTACTGGTTAATTTCAACGGTTCCTGCACGCAAAGCTCTAGCGGTTTTGTGAGCTTTGGATATGTCCCTCGTCCAAACCGCAGCCGCCAACCCATAAGGTGAGTCGTTCGCAATGCGTATCGCTTCTTCAGCCCCATCAAAAGTCAAGACCGACAGGACGGGGCCGAAAATTTCCTCTCGGGCAATTCGCATACCGTTCGAAACGCCATCGAAGATGGTCGGTTCTAGATAAGTCCCACCTGTTTCGTTGAGTGTGCGTTTCCCCCCAATGATCAATTGAGCGCCTTCCGATTGCCCCGCCTCGATATAGCCTATAACAGTCTCTAGCTGGTGCGAGTCGACCATCGCACCTACTTTTGTGGCAGGGTCAAGTGCGTGGCCTGGCTTCCAGTCCTTCATTGCGTTAACCAGCAATGGCATGAACTTGTCCTTGATAGATGCCTCTACAAGCAGCCGCGAGGCGGCATTGCAGACCTCTCCTTGGTTGAAGGCGATTCCAAGAGCAGCAGCTTTTGCCGCCTTTTCGAGATCAGGTGCATCGGCAAAGACAATGTTTGGACTTTTGCCGCCGGCCTCCAGCCAGACACGTTTCATGTTGGACGCACCGGAGTATTCAAGAAGTTGCTTGGCTACTTTTGTCGACCCAGTGAAGGCAATGACGTCAATGTCGGGGTGGAGTCCTAAAGCCTTGCCAACCAAATGGCCGTACCCCGGTAGGACGTTGAAAACACCAGGAGGTATGCCAGCTTCGGTGGCCAATTGGGCAATTCGAATAGCTGTCAGCGGAGATTTTTCCGACGGTTTCAGGATTACAGAATTACCTGAAGCCAATGCTGGGCCCAATTTCCAGCTAGCCATCTTCAGTGGAAAGTTCCAGGGCACAATTGCGGCTACAACACCTGCTGGCTCGCGTGTCACAAGGCACAACTGATCTTTAGACGTTGGAGCGACCTCATCGTAGATCTTGTCAATGGCCTCAGCGCTCCACCGAATTGCTTCAGCTGCTCCAGGAACATCCAAGGTAATAGAGTCGGAGATGGGTTTACCCATGTCCATGCTTTCGAGTAGCGCAAGCTCTTCAATATTTGCATCGATGAGATTGGCGAAGCGAATAAGAACTTGCTTGCGTACGGCAGGCGCCAAATCGCACCAAATACCGGACTCGAATGCTCGACGCGCGGCGCTTACTGCGATATCAGCGTCTTTGCTTCTGGTACAGGCAACGTTGGCGAGGAAACGACCGTCGACTGGACTTAAACATTCAAAAGTCTCGCCGAGTGTGGCATCCACATATTGCCCATTGATAAAGGCCCGGCCCTCGATCTGCAGGGTATTTAGGAGCTTTTCCCAATCTGCGCGGCTGGCGATGCTCATAATGCCTCCTTGTAATATCTGGAACGCCAGCCAAATAACTGGCGTTGGTGATTGAGAGCTGGGTCAGGAGAAAAGGTCAGAGCGCAGCTGTTCGTTCAGAACGGTCTTCAACTGATCAACAAGCCAATCAATTTCTGTGCGATCCAGAATCAGAGGAGGCGAGAGCTGAATCAGAGGAGTGCCTTCATGGTCAACGGCGCTACGGCAGAGGACACCAGCAGCGACGAGGGCTGGAGCGAGCTTTTTCTGAACGAAATCGATCGATTTCGTCGGGCCTGTCCAAGAGCGCGTCTCTTTGCTGGAAACCATTTCCAAGGAATAGTGGTAGCCAGCACCGCGTAGGTCGCCGACATACGGGTGATCAAGCAGTTCGGAGAGGCGAGCCTTGAAATATCCCTCGTTTTTGCGAACGTTCTCGTTGATTTGAAGACGCTCCATAATCTCCAAGTTGGCCAGGGCTGCAGCGCAAGCAGCGGGGTGTCCGCCATATGTAAGGCCATGCAGATACATTTGCTGTGGGCCATTAAGAACAGTGTTGAAAACCTTGTCGCAGGTGATCATGCCGCCCAAAGGTACGTGGCCAGATGCGATGCCTTTGGCAAATGTGATTACATCAGGTTTGAAGTTGAATCGGGTCGAGGCAAACCATTCACCCAGGCGGCCAAAAGCGCAGATCACCTCATCCGCGACCAGCAATACACCGTGGCGATCACAGATTTCTCGCACACCTTCAAAATAGCCGGCAGGCGGAGTGAGGCTACCTCCAGCGCTCTGCATGGGCTCCATGAATACACCGGCAACGGTGTCGGGGCCCTCTTGGATGATCAAAGAGTCGAGTTCTTCCAGCAGGAAGTGGGTAAACTGCTGTTCACTCTCGTTCTCCGGACGGCGATAACGCTTGGTGTTTGACACATGACGTGCGCCCGGCACGAGCGGTTCGAAAACTTTACGGAAGTTGGTCATCCCGTTCACAGAAAGCGCACCATAACTCACGCCGTGGTAGGCGCTGCGCCGACCAATGAATTTGATTCGGCTAGGCTCGCCCCTTGCCTGATGATACTGGCGAACGAGCTTGATCGCTGATTCGTTCGACTCTGAACCGCTAGATGTAAAGAACACGCGATCCATACCTTCTGGTGCAAGTTCGGCAACCTTCGTCGCCAACCGAATAGCGGGCTCATGGGCATATCCCCAGTTTGTGTAATACGGTAGGTCGCACATTTGGCGCTTCACCGCCTCACCGATTTCCTGTCCATGGCTGTAGCCGATCTGTACACAGAAGAGGCCCGCGAGAGCGTCCATGTACTTATTGCCTTTCTCGTCCCATAGCCAAGCGCCTTCACCACGGCTTATCACGGCCAGTGGAGCGTCTTCATAGGCGCTTTTGTGAGTGAAGTGCATCAAAAGATGCTTTCTGGCTAACATCTGAAGTTCAGTGTCCGCAGAATTTTTTGCTTCGTTAGGAGTTAAAATATTCATATCGTTCATGGACGAGTCCCTTTTTTTGACAAAACTTGTCTTGGTCGCGCGTTTGACTGCGTGAGTCAAGGCGTTAGCGGGTCATCAATTTAGTAAATATTTTCGGAATAGTTGTTTAGTGGTTTTTTGGTAAAGCCCTTTGTTATCCATAGCCAGTGGACCATGCCAATGGCTAGCCACATCAGGCCTACTTCAAATGACTGGCGGGTTAAGCTAGTCCATAGCCACACAGTGAGAGTTAGGCCAATAGCAGGAAGAGCGCCGTATCGAAAATAGCCACTTGCAGTACGACTTCCCGTTCAGCTTGGAGCACTTTACATACCGACAGATTTACAAAAGAGAATCCAACAAGTGCGCCGAAACTGATCATGGTGGTGGCCAACTCCAAGCTAATTACCAGCGCTGTTAGAGAGATAAGGCTAAAATCGTTTCTCAGCTCAATTCTGAGCTCGTTCTGACCTTGCCGTGAGAGGTGATCAGGACACCACTGGAGATAATTTCGGACATTGGGTGCGGGTGAAATACCGCCCGAAAGCCTGAACGGCTGTGTAGCGTGAGGGAATGGGGGGCGGGGGGCTTAATTGCGTGGCTGTCGCGTGCAGCGATCCCGCTGCCGTGAAATGGTTGGACAGAGCACCTTGATAACCTGGCGATCACCCATGCATGCGGCAGCTACTTGAGTGGACGGTTAATGACTGACCAAAGGAGGTCGTCGACTCAGCGGACGCCTAGCCCGGCGCGATACTCACTTGGTGACTTCCCAGTCCAGCGTCGGAAAGCATGGCGAAAGCTTACCGTGTCGCTGTAGCCCAGCTCTTGAGCAATGCTTGCAATACTTTTTGATTCGCCGAATAAAAGGCATGCACGATCGTGCCTCACCTGGTCGAGCAGATGTTGGAAGGAGCAACCTTGGTGATCAAGCCGTCGGCGCAACGTTCGTTCAGTTAAACAGAGCTCCGCGCATACGTGAGCAAGGGAACTGTAGGTAACAAGGTCGCTTTCCAGTAGCTGCTTGACGTGAAGAAAACAATCGTCAGACGCTTTGGTTGCCCATTGACGTTCCAAGTCCTTGCACTGAGCATGCAGCGCGTGAAAACTGACAGTGTTCGCCAGTGGCGCTTTGCTCTCGAACACCTTTGGAGGAAAGTAGACGCCATTTTCAGAAGCGCCATATTCCACTTCGCATCCGTAAAAGGCTCGGTGCTTAAGCATGTGCCCGTTTGATGGCGCTGTGTAACGCACAGTTACCCTGGACGGAAGAGTGCTTAATCCCATCAGGTCTTCAACTACTGTTTTCACAGCGGCGAGACACATGTCGGTGGTCATAACTTCCAACTCGGAGGAGTAGCCATAATTGTCGATTACCACAGCCGTTTCAGTTTCACTCTCCCTGATCCGTACAGTGTGATAAAGCCCCATCGCCAAGGGGAACTCCTCCATACAGGCGAAGGCCACTCGAAGGTTTTGACTAACCAGCATCGTGTAACCGGGTATGCCAAAACTTGAAACGTGCACCCGTTGACCGATCTCTAGACCGACCGATTTGTCTCCACTGAGTAGCTGGAGATTGCTGAAAACCTTGAGTTCCTGCTCTCGGGTGATGACGGTCGACGGTAGATCCAATTCATCTAGTCGCAACCGTGCTCCCTCCAGGATCGCGGCAGGTACTATCCCGAGCTTCCGGGCCTCTTCCACCGCCAAAACAATCACGTGAGTGGTAGCGGGAATCTTTGTCGGGGAGGTGTGTAGCATGAGCAGTCGGTCACTCATTGACATGCGTTCATCTTCGTCAAATTTGCCTACATTCGAAGTGCTAGTGAGTAGCTTTGACTTACTTCCGGGTGTTTTGAGCCGCCCTCTCATGTTTTACACCTCACTCTGAACGTCGAAGCTAAAGGAGTCTCGAAGACAGCACGACCATTACGAAACGAATGCGTGGGTGGTCACGAGTCTGAGTGACGGCCCTGTCGATCGAACCGACTCCATATTTACACGGAATAGATGCGCCCGTTTCGCAACTACGTTCGCTCAAGCCACTGGCATCCTTGGCGGGAACCCTGTAAGCGCTCACTAGCCTAACACCCATCACCATTGGGTTAAGTAATTCGTCTCTGGCCACTGCTCACCAATACCCGAGCGCGTTCAGCCCACGATTTGCCTGGCGAGGTGACATCGAGCTCCAACTGCACACACCGCTGCAAAGTCGCGACGGTGTGTGCTGCTTTGCCGCGCTTACTGCGTATCCTGCATAACGTTTTCGGTCTGCACCGCAGGCGTCTTACCGGCATCGACCCATTGCCAGAACAGCTTGTAGCCAACGGCTAACACGACTGGACCAATGAACAAGCCGATAATACCGCCCGCCAACATCCCGCCCAAGGCGCCGATGAGAATCACCGGCATGGGTACGTCAACCCCGCGGCCCAACAGCATCGGCTTGAGGATGTTGTCGAGCAAGCCGCCGATAAAGGTGTAGATGGCGAATATGATGGTGGCCAGTGTGGCGCCCTCGGTGAAGAACACAAAGGCGATCACCGGGATCGTGACCAAAGGCACAGGCAACTGCATGATGCCCAGCAGTAATACCACCATCGCCAGCAAGCCAGCCCCGGGAATACCCATAAGGATAAAGCCGATGCCAATCACCACCATCTGGATAAAGGCAATACCGATGACACCTTGGGCAACGGCGCGAATAGTTGCGGTGCACAGGGTAATAAAGCTGTGGCTGCGGTCAGCGCCGATGATGCGGTCCGAAATGCGAACTGCGCTTTTGTGGCCGGTTTCGCCGTAAGTGATAATCACACCCGCAATGACCAGTGAAGCGATGAATACCAGAAAGCCAACGCCAACACCCGCCAGCTTGCTCAGCAGGCCAAGGGTGAAGCCTTTTAGGTGTGGGGCCACACTCTGCAGCACGCCGGTTAAGTCAGAGGCTGCATTTGCCCAGAAGCTGTAAAGCGGTCCGCCTATCACTGGCCAGCTTTCGACGGATGTCGGTGGCGGCGGAATGTGCACGCTGCCACTTTTGACCGTCTCGATTGCGATGTGGACGGATTCAGTCAGCGAGCTGCCGAGGAAGTACACCGGAACCAGTAACACAGCAATTGCAAATGCCACGAGCAGTGACGCTGCACGGCCGTTACGGTTACCCAAGCGCGTTTTAATCATACGGTGCAGTGGATACAGGGTAACGGCGAGTATCAATGCCCACAGCATCATGCTTAGGAATGGATGAAAAACCTGATAGCAGCCGTAAACCAGAACCGCGATCAGCGCGGCGCGGATAAAGGTATCCAGCAGCGTTCGCGAAAACTGCAGCTCGGGGGGTGTGGTAAGCGACATTTGAGTTCCTTTCTGAGTGGCTGAGCAAGATATGTGCAGTAGGCGTAAGTGCAGCCTTGATCACGGCCTATATCGAGTTTCCGTGTGTTGTCTAAAGCGTGTTTATGTAAAGCAAAGCATAGCCGCTTGCCAGAGATAGCATGAGCAACATGGCGAGCTGTATGTCAGAGGCTGATTTAGCCGTGTAGCTTAGATAGGCGGCGGTTGATAGGTAGTCACAATAAATATAAGGATTAGTCTGCTGGCCTTTCGGGCACAGACTGGCGGGCAACATCGAATTGCTTGGGTTGTTACTCAGGCAATGAGGGCCGCATGAATTTCAGGTAAAAGAAAGGGCGCCAAAAGGCGCCCTAAACGATGATCATGGAGTAAGTCCATTAACTCTGAACGGTGCTTTCGCAATTGGTTCCGTAGTAAGGGTTATTTACCGGGTGTCAGCAGTAAGCGTTTGCTGCCGTATACCTTGTCGATATTTTGCGACTTGAACGGAAAGCTCATGTATTGCCCCCTGAGCCATGCATCAATGCCATCGGCGTAGTGATCGCTTGCCGGATTACCCGATTGGCCAGAGCTGTTAACCCCGTAAAATGGCTCATCCAGACCAAAATCGACAGCAATGCGCATGGCAGGAATCAGCCAGGTATCAAAGTTCTGGCCCCAGTGATAAGCCGACACATTCAGGGTGCTGTGATCGCCGCCAGCAGAGTATGGGCCGCGATCAAGGTAGCTGCTGATGGCGCTTAAGCGGGTGCGCTGGCTGGCGCTGAGCATTGGCGCAATTTTGCTGCTATCGCTTAACCAGTTGTAGTTGTGCAGTTTGCCCCATTGCCAGCCTGCAGGGTCGCTGCCGAGTTTGCTTTGAGTGAAGGTTGCGGCTGCACTCAGGCTGCGCGCCAGAATCATGGCCTTGGTTTCTTTCTGTGGGGTGCTGATGTCGTCCCAGAACGGACTGTCATCGCGGCCTAGCAAGTGATCCGCTTGGGCGGAATACGATATACCTGCAGTTTCAACCAACGCCTTCCATGCCGCGCTGGTATCGGGGCCCAGTTCATCAAGGAATGTTTGCCGTGCGCTTTCATGCAAAAAAGCACTGTACAGGGCCGCGTCAGCCGAATTGGCGGCCAACTTGCCATCGAACGTCATCAGGCGTTTAAGGGTATTGCGCGCATTGGCAGCATCACCCGGTGCCATTGCATCAATCGCTTGTTTCAGCGGCTCGGCCATGCCTGGAGCTGCAAACATGCCTTGCAGCTTGCCAGCAAACAAGGTGGTCTGATCGTACTGCATAGCTTTGATACTGCGCAGGTCTTGCTTACCGCTGTTAAGCAACTGGGCGATACGCTCGGCGCGTTCCGGGTAGTGCCATGAGTTAGACAACTGCATGCCGTAGCCGGGCGGCACAGTGCGGTTATTGGCGGTTGCGATCCAGCCTTGCTGTGGGTCTTGATCATAGGGATGGAGCATCGGTTCTGCATAACCATCCCAGTCGTACTCGCTGTTCCAGCCGGGTGAGGGCAACAGGCCAACGCCGCCACGGCGATTAGGGAAGCGGCCAGTGACTTGCCAGCCGATATGCTCGGCATCGGCAAATACAATGTTCAACGGTATTGCACGGATTTCACGGGTGGCGGTCGATGCTTGATCCGCTGACTGCGCACGCGACAGGTCAAAAAATGCATCGAGGCTTTTGTCGGTTTCAAATTGCGCTGTTTGTAATGCCAGGCCGTAACCGCTGCTGATTTGTATCGGTTGCAGCGGGTGCTTGCGTTCACCCAATACTGAGTTGAGCAGCGGGCCATGGCGCGTTTCAAAAATAGTTTCGCGGATTGGGCTTTGGCCCTTGATGAAGAAGGTTTCCTGACGTTGTTTAGCAGGCAGCCACTTGCCATCTGCGAGGTAGTAAAGCTGGCCGTTCTGGCGTCTGATTTTCTCCAGGAACAAGTCTTGGTTGTCGCCCATGACCATGGTCATGCCCCATGCGACTTTACCGTTGAAACCTGCAACCACCGCAGGTACGCCTGCGATTGAAACGCCCGCGACATGATATTTCGGCGCGCGGATTTGTACGAAATTCCACATTGACGGCAATGACAGGGGCAAGTGTGTGTCATTGGCCAGCAAACTCTTACCGCTGCGACTCTTTTGTGGGCTCAGCGCCCAGTTGTTGGATGCGGCAACACCGAGCAAACGGGTGTCAGCCACTTGTTGTGCGGCTGAATCGATGGCGTTTAATCCGCTAATTTGGCCGCTGAGTTTCAGGCCTTTGAGCTTGTCGGCTTCCTCAAACGGCAGCGGTTCGTCTGGATAAATGGGCAGTAGCCACGCGAGGTTGTTGCTGCCAACTTTTTGCGCCATGACCAGTGCGGCGATTTCCTCTTGCAGGTTCACCGACAAGCCAAAGTTGATCAGGCTGAACACCAGCGCCGAATCTTCAGGCTTCCAATACGCGGGACGATAGCCAGATTCGGCGATATCCATCGGCAGCTTGTCACGGAAGCGGAACATGTAGGCGTTCACCCCGCGTGCATACACCTCAAAAATTCTCTTCAGGCGCGGCGATGCTCCCTTATAAAGCAGTTCAGCACTTTGCTTGAGATTGACCGCACGCATCAGTCGGTCGACCTCCAGCGCACCAGGGCCCACCATTTCCGAGAGGCGACCTTCTGCGAGCAGGCGCATGCCAACCATTTGGCTAAGGCGGTCACCGGCATGCACGTAGCCGAGGGTGAACATTGCATCGTGCAGGGTGCTGGTTTCAATCAGTGGCATGCCCAGCGCATTGCGTCTGACAACCGCGCCTTTGGCCAAACCTTTAACGCTGCTGATGCCTTGATCGGGCGGCACGCTGTCACTGTAGCGGCTGCTTAAAAACGACTGGCAACCACTCAGCGTAAGCGCAGCGCTGATGAGTGCGGCAAGACCGAACACGGTTGTTGGACGAAACACACGCGATTGCATGCAGCTAACTCCTGAAGGATGGAGCGGGTCGATGATTCATTCAGCTATGGTCACAAGCCTAGCAGGCATAGAGGGCCGGGTGACGGGCTGTTTGAGCTGTTTGGTTGGCGCTGCGTAAGTTAGTCAGCGGCGCAGTAACTGGCAATAGCCGGATTAAAATTATCAGTGTTTGCAGCGCGGCAGCCGACCTGCCTTCAAGGTGAGACTTGTTGTATCAAGTTAAGCCCGTGTGGATATACAGCGAAGAGACCTGCAGCTAGAGCGTGATCTAGCTGCAGGTTAGAGGATGGGGTAACAGAATTAGTTCGAACCGCTTTGGGGCATGCCCAGAAACCAGCGGTAATAAGGATTATCCTCGTCAGTTTTGAGCAGTTGGCGAACTTCGCGGGTCCAGCCCTCGCGATCACGCTGGTAGGAAAACAATCCCGCGGCATAGAAGTGCTGCAGGCGTTTCCAGTTACTTGCGACCTCGGCACGAAAGGTGTCGTCAGCACCGATCAATGGCGGTGCGCTGTGCAGTTCAAGCAGTGCTGGCAATACACGGGTGATTTCTTTCGAGCGCACCCAAGGGGCGTACTCAATACGTGGGCGGTCGTCGGTAACGGCGGGCGCATCGCCTGCAAAACGCTCAAGGCCTTTGCGGTCGGTGATCCATGTCGCGAGCAATGCCGCTGGCGAGTCAATTCCTACCTCTCTTAATGACTCGGCGACTTGTGGGCGTGCGAAGCGTTGCTGAATATCCGGCACCGATAGCGGCATGGGCTCAAGCGAGCCAATCAACAGCATCTCGTGGAGTTCAGTTGTCCATAACGTGGCATGGGGAAATACATCGATAAAGCTGCGCACCAATGAACGACTGTCTTCGATGTTTTGCGTGGGCAGCGGTAGCCATTGCGCCACTAAACCACCGGGTTGCAAGCGACTGGCAGCCAGAGCATAGAAGTCGCGGGAATAAAGATTAACGACTCCGGCGGCGGAGGGCGGCGGCGGTTCCAGGGTGACCAAGTCGTAGCGCTCAGCACTGCGTAGCAGTTCGCGGCGGCCATCGCGTAAACGAATGTCCAGTTGCGGGTTTTCAGCGGCATTATAGTTACCACTGAATAGTGGCGCGGCTTCAAGTACTTCTGGAAGCAGCTCCGCGACTACTGGTTTTTTCAAGTCGGTATATCGCAACATGGCGCCGACGGTGATGCCTGTACCAAAGCCAATGACCAGCGCTGACTGCGGTTGCCCTTTATGGATCAGCAGTGGCAACAGGGCTTGCAAGCGCATGTAGCGCAGCGAAGGCATCGCATCGCCTGTGTTGGAAACGCCTTGGATATATAGGCGATTGAACTGGCGTTCCGCTCGACCTTGAGTGACCACCGCGACCGTGCCGCTACGACCTTCTTGATAAAACACGATTTTGCCGTTGCGCGCCCCCGGTAGCAGGTCGGCAAGCCGCTGTGGTGGCGTCAGTACGCCGCCAATAAGGGTGGCCAAGCCTATCGCTAGCACTGCGAAGCGCATCCCTTTACCGACCGTCGCGCCTTTGAGGGCTGCTATTGCACCAATCAATGCTGCGACTACAGCCAGCACAACCAGGGTTCGCACCAGCCCGAGTTCGGGTACCAATACGAAGCCGGTAAGCACCACTCCAACAATGCCGCCGAGGGTGTTGAGCGCAACTACGGCGCCAACATCTCGGCCGACGTGATTGCTGTTGACCGCTAAGCGCAACGCCAGCGGAAAGGCTGCGCCGAGCAAGGTAGTCGGCAAAAACACCACACACAGAGCGGCAACGGCAAAGCGTGCGGACATTCCGGCCAGGGCATTGCCGGTCAGTTGCAGCACCATCACCTCCGCATGGGTTTGCGCAATGATCAGCCAGCGACCGAGGCCGGAAATCTGGAGCAAGGCCAGCAAGCCTGCCGCTGCGATCAACAGGCCGAATAATCCCCAGGGGTCAGCAATGCGATCGGCGCGGCGCGCGTATAACGCACTGCCAAGTACGAGGCCCGTGAGATAGGTGGCCAAGACCACGGAGAACGCGAAGGCTCGGGTGCTCATGAATGGCACGATCGATTGAGTCCAGACCACCTCGTAGCCAAGTGCTACGCCACCGGCGATGCAATACAAGGCAATGGCCAAGCGTGCTGTGTTTGAACGTGGGGCAGGGGACGCAATTGTAGGCTTGGACAGCCTTTGATCATTGCGCCGCGCGAGCCAGGCACCGCCGCCTGCAAGCAGGTTAAGCAGGGCCGCAGCGTAAGCGCTGCCATTGACGCCTAGTTGTGGAATCAGAAAAAAAGCCGCAAGCAGTGTACCGGCGATGGCGCCAGCCGTATTACCTGCGTAGAGACGCCCGCCCGCTTCACCGAGGCGACCATCAGCCGGAGATAAAGCACGTACCAGCACCGGTAATGTTCCGCCCATGAAAAACGCGGGTAAGCCAACTAATAAAAAGGGTAGTAACCATGCGAACAGACCAATGCTGTCCTCGAGTCGAGCGAACAGGCCAGCCGACTGAGATAAGGCGTAGGTTGTTGCAATCCCGAGGATCGCTACGAGCAGCTCCAGCGCCGCGTAAAGTTGAATCGGACGACTCAAGCGATCGGCCCAACGGCCAAAAAACAGACCGCCTAAGGCAAGTCCGGCGAAGAATGCACTGATGCCAGTGGTGATTGCATAAACCTCAACCCCGACCACCAGAGAAAGTTGTTTAACCCAAAGCACCTGATAGACCAATGCTGCGCAGCCGGAAATAAACAGCAGCAGCACGGGAATCAGCATGGGCAGAGCAAGAGGGGTATCAGCAACCGCACCACGAGAGCGGGCGCGAGACGAACTGGCGGCTGAGGACATCAAAAAAAGCGCCTTATCTGATATGAGAAAACCTGCGACAGGTTGCCCCGTCGCAGGTTTTTTAAGATAGCGTCCGAAGCAGGCGGACGCCACGTTTTACATCACTGTTTTTTCGCCGCTTCTGCTTCTTTCATCTTCGCTTCGATCTGCTTATCTACGTTCGCACGAATCTGGTCGATGCTAAAGCTCGCCGGACGTTGGCTTGGTGGATAGTCGACGAAGGTCTGCAAGAACTTGGCTGCTCGCTGAGTTGCTTGCTCGGTGATGAACACGTTCTTGGTCAAGAAGTCATAGTACTGATCGGAAACAATATCAGCCCGCTCATACGGATCCATTCGCAGGTTGAAAATCTTCGGTAAGCGAAGACAAACAAAGGGTTCGCTCCAGACTTTCATTCCGCCGGGCTCGCGCTGCTCACAGAAAACGACTTTCCAGTTGTCAAAGCGCATGGCAACCAAGTCCGTATCATCATTGAAATAATAGAACTCGTTACGTTCGCTCTTGTCGGTTTTACCTGTCAGGTAGTCCAACTGGTTATAGCCATCAAGGTGTACCTTGAAGTTTTTACCGCCTACGTCGGTTCCCTTGAGAAGCCTTTCTTTGATATCAGTATCCCCGGCCGCAGCAAGCAGTGTAGGGAACCAGTCGAGTCCGGAGAACATTTCACGAGAAACAGTTCCTGGCTTGATATGGCCCGGCCAGCGAACCATCGCAGGTACTCGGTATGCACCTTCCCAGTTGGAGTTCTTCTCGTTACGGAATGGCGTGGTTGCCGCATCCGGCCAAGAGAACTGGTTCGGGCCGTTGTCTGTGGTGTAAACCACAATGGTGTTATCAGCAATTTTCAGGTCATCTAGCTTTTTGAGCAGCATGCCGACGTCTTCGTCGTGTTCGATCATCCCATCAGCGTACTCATTGCCAGGCATCCCGCTCTGGCCTTTCATCGAATCACGTACGTGCGTGAACAAGTGCATACGTGTGGTGTTCATCCACACGAAAAACGGCTTGTCCGCTTTGGCTTGCTTCTCGATGAAGTTGATTGCAGCTTGAGTCGTATCGTCGTCAATGGTTTCCATGCGCTTGCTGGTAAGCGCCCCAGTGTCTTCGATTTTTCCGTCAGCAGTGGATTTGATTACCCCCCGCGGAGACGCGCCCTTGACGAATTCAGCATCGTCCTTTGGCCAGAGCTCGCGTTCAGGTTCTTCCTCAGCATTGAGGTGGTAAAGGTTTCCGAAGAACTCATCGAAACCATGATTGGTCGGTAGGAATTCGTCACGGTCACCCAAGTGGTTCTTACCAAATTGGCCGGTTGCGTAGCCAAGTGGTTTGAGTGCCTGGGCGATAGTGATATCGCGACCTTGCAGGCCCACCGGAACTCCAGGCAGGCCTACTTTCGAAAGACCTGTGCGGAAAATGGTTTGCCCTGTGATGAAGGTTGAGCGTCCCGCAGTGCAGCTGTTTTCAGCATAGTAATCAGTAAACTTCATGCCGGCCGCGGCAATCTTGTCGATGTTCGGTGTTTCATAACCGACAACACCTTGACCGTAGGCACTGATATTGGTCTGACCAATATCGTCCCCGAATATCACCAGAATATTAGGTTTGTCTGCAGCTATTGCGGCTGAGGCACTGATGGCCGCTGCCATTGCGAGTGCAACTCGCGGTATCCATTTTCGAGGGGTTCTCATTCTCGTATTTCCTTTATGCACAAGTTTTGGCAACTACAACGGTTTAAAAGGGTAGTACACGAACTAGGTTGTTACCGGCCTTTTTATTGAAAAAAAGACCTAAGGTTGATCCACCTCAAAGGGGTAGATGTTTTTCCACTCCTTGGCCATATCGACTACGGTCCAGTTTTGGGTTTTGGCCGCATCAAGCGCTTTGTCGAGGCGGCCGATCTTGCTGTCACGGTCATAGGCCCATTCGCGCTTGGCGTCGGTGTGATGGACCAGGCCTGCAAAGCGTTTGCCGCTGGCAGCGGTGGTCCACTGCAGCATTTGCAGGTCACCATCAGAATTGCCGAAGGCAAAAATTGGCCGGCGCCCAATGATTGACTGAATGCTCACAGGTTTGCCTGGGCCGTCATCGTTAAGCGCCAGTTTTGGTTCACGCAAGATCGAGTATTTGCCATCCTGATCCTGGAACTGGGTAACGAACGTTGTGCCGATCACCTGCTCGGGTGGTATTCCGTAGACTTCCTCAGCGAAGGCGCGCATGAACTCAACCTCGCCACCTGAAACGATGTAGGTTTTGAAGCCATTCGCGCGCAGGTAATCAAGCAGCTCCAACATCGGTTGAAACACCATTTCAGTGAATGGTTTTGCGCTTTTCGGGTGTTTGGTGCTGGCGAGCCAACGTTGAGCATTTTCATTGAATGTGGCTGTGCTTATTCCAGTGTGAGTGGCCCCAACGATCTTCATCAGGCCTTCCATGCCGCTGGCAGCAAGCGTCTTTTGGTCGTTTTCGAGGACGGCCTTGAATGGTTGCTCGGTTTTCCATTCAGGGTGTTGTGGCGCCAGGCGTTTGACCTCGCTCAGGGCAAATAACAGCTGAAAATACATCGGCTGCTCGCTCCACAAGGTACCGTCGTTATCGAAGACGGCAATGCGCTCGGCAACAGGCACATAATCCTTGCTACCTTCGCTGGTGACCGCCTGAACAAACTGTACGATGGCCTGACGCGAGGGGCCTTCGTTCCATGACGGTAATTCATCGGCCGCCTGAGCCAGCAATGGTAAAGCCAACAGTAATGCGACCAGCCCGCGCCATGAAGTTTGCGCAATTAATCGACGCATGGGTCCATCCTCGTTTTCAAATTAGCAAATTTTTAGGGAACCGCTGAAAAACTACTGCGCTAGATATTACGGCGTTAAAAAACTGCTCAAAATGCTCATTTAGGCCAACTAAACTCCGCTTTTTCGCTTTTTTTTGCCTTGTTCTATCGTCGCTCGCTACCTTTTTCAGAGGTTCCTTAGTGCTTTGGATTAAGCGGTTTAAGTGTTCCTACCGCTGGAGGGGCAGTGCGGCTATGTTTAAATAACTCGCGGAGTTTAGTTAGTGTCTGTTTTTGCGCAGAGGCCCGTGCTAGAGCGGTTTTGTTCGCAGAATAACTTGCTTTTAATAAGATTAGCAGCTGATTTCTAAGGTGCGAGGGTAAATTTTTAGAGGCACCTTGTAGTGTGTCCGCGTCCGCACTCCGTTTGACCCAGCGATAGAGCTCACTGGCGGCAAGTGTCTGGTCGTTTAGACGTGCCTGAAGTTGTTGCCATGCGAAATCAGGTGAGTCACGCCAAGCTTGCTGACGCGCTGCTCGCCGTTGTAGAAACAATTGCAAACCGCGATTCCAGTAGGTTCTACCGAAGTAACCAATGAGCGCGGCGAGCAGTATTAAAGCGCTCAATAGCAGCCAATGACGGGCAATATGCAGTTGAGTGTTTTGTCCAAGCTGACGCAAGTCTTCGCTGATCGAGAAGGGCCCGCTGTAGCCGCTTTCGCCTTGGGCCTTGAAGGTGACTTTGGGGATAGAGGCAATCTGGGGTTGACCGGCTTGGTCCCACCACTTCAGCTCTATAGCGGGCAATGTGTAATTGCCCTGCTCGCTTACCACATAGGTGATGGTGTCAGTACGGATGCCGCCGGTAATGTCGCCCCGACCATTGTCCATCGGTTGAATGTTTGGTGTTTGTACGTACTGTTTAAGTCCATTCACCTCAGCCAATTCCGGTGCTGGAATCAGCATGGCCTGCGCGCCTTTGGCGCGGACACTGAGTTGACGGCTAATGCTGTCGCCAACCCGCAGCGGCTTGTGAGAGCGAACAATAGTCTGGGTGTAGGTGACTTGTTCGGCTACCAGTACATGTTCCTGATCATTGGCGCCTACAGGCTGTACGGCGCTGAATTTTTGCGCTTGAGTCTGCACCGTTTGCGGCTTACTACCTTGTCCAGGTTGCACCTGAACGCTAAGCGCTGGGATGTCGAATGTCTGCGCTTGCTGGGGTGTGATCCGATAGGTAAAACGTAGGCCGAAAAAGGTTTTCCCGTCGCGTTTTTGGGTGAGGTGGGTTGCTTGCGAACTCGGCGCAGACACTACTGCGCCTGGCAGCTCAAGCTTCGGCAGTTGGGGCGCACTGGTGAACCAGGTATCGACAAGCAGGTCGACCTCAAGCGTAACGATGCCACCGACTAACACTTGGTTTTTCGGCGTTAGGCGGCTGTCGACAAGCAATGTCGGCTCGGCTGCCCAGACCGATAAAGGCAGTAATAAAGTGAGGAGCAGGATCAAGTGTTTCATGGCGAAGACTCCATCTCCTGCTGACGTTTAGCGTCCTGAAGAAAAAACTTCTGCTTGAGAAAGCGAGCTGGTGAAGTGTTCAGATTCTCTAGCCAAAGTTGATCGGATGCAGGCTTGGCAACGGGTTGCGGTGTGTCCTTGCCTTCGTTGGTTTTGTTATCGAACTTGAGTTCGTCGGGCTTTTCATCTGGAGTGCCCGCTTCTTGCTGGCTTTCGTAGTCTTTCTGCAGGGCCTGCGCGAGGGCGAGGTTGCTGCTGGCCTCAGGGAATTGGGCCTGTCGTTTAAGTGCTTGTTGGTAAGCCGTTATCGCCTCGGGGAAACGCGATAAACGCACGTAGCTATTGCCCATGTAGAAGAAAGCCTGGGCGCTATCGAGGTTGGCGAAACTGACTAGGGCTGCGTCATAGTCAGCGGCGTTATAAGCAGCCACGCCTTTCCAGTAGGGGTCATTAAAGTGCGCCGCCGCTTGCGGGTAGCGTTGGTGCTCAAAGGCCCATCGTCCTTGTTGGTCCGGGGTGAAAAAGGCATCTGCAAACGCTCCTGCTTGAGCGGGCGCCGAGGGTAAACCAAGGCCTACAGCCAGCAGTAAACTGGCCAACCAGTGCACACGCCAGCCTCGACGTACACAAACCAGTGCGATCAGCAACAAGGGCCAGCACAGCCAGTAGCCCGCATCTTTCCAGTGAACCTCTCGTCCTTGGTCGCTGACCGCTTGAAAGTGGCGTTGGGCGTGCAGCTCAATCCAATCCAGATCATCATCATTAAGGGTCAAGCTTCCAAGCGGAGCGTTGGCTGCGTCAGCAAGTGCTTGAAGTGCTTTGCTGTCAAAATTGGCTACGACCGGGCGGCCACTGGCATCAACCTGCGGTTGCCCCTGGGCGTTGCGTACAACGCTTGAACTCTTGCTGCCAACGGCGAGAACCAGCACTTGCAGGTCAATACCTTCGAGATGCTGACCTATTTGTTGATTCAGGGCGGGATCGGCTCCATCGGTAATGAGTACTAGGCTTCCCGGGCTGTTTTCCGCTTCCAGCAAACGCTTTGCTTGATCTATCACGCCTAGGACGTCACGCCCGGCTTTCTCTATAAGGTTGGTGGACAGCGCCTGCAAGAAGGTATTTAACAGCTCCGGATCGTCGGTCGCCGGCAACACCAGGTGGGCACTTCCGGCATAGGCGATGAGTGCTGTGCGTGCGCCGGCGCGGCGCTCAACCAGATCATGTAATTTATTGCGTACTGCGCTCAAGCGTGTTGGCGGCACATCATCAGCATCCATTGATGGCGACAAGTCGACCGCCAGTATCAGCGGTGCACGGTCATCAAGAAAGTCTGGGCGATCTTGCTGCCAAGTCGGACCCGCAGCGGCCACGGCGCCCAAAATGAGCAGGGCTGCGAGCAAATGCACTGGGCGCAGACGATGATTATCCTGCGGTGTTATCACCAAATGCTGCAGAAGATGCGGGGCGATGGCGCCTTGCAACTGACGGCTCAGGTCATGGCGGTGCGCCCAGATTATGGGCAGCGCTATTCCCGGCACCATGAGCAGCAGCCAGAGCGGGCGAAGAAAGTGGAAGGCGCTCAGGTCGATATCCATCTCATGGCTCCTGTTGCGATCGAGGCGTGCCTATTGAGGACACTCGAGCCGAAAGGGCAGCCAAACACTGACTAATGGCCAGCAGCAGAAGTGCAGCACCTAAAGGCCACCAGAACAGGTCCCGTTTGGGTTGATGGCTGAAGGTTTTGACTTTGTGCGGGGTTATCCGATCAAGCGTGTCGTAGACCTGCTTCAGCGCATTACGATCGTCGGCGCGAAAGAAGCGGCCATGGGTAATGCTGGCGATGTTTTGCAGGGTTTGCAGATCAACCTTGGATTCGCCGGTGGCTTGTGGGTCACCAATACCAATGGTGTGTACGACAATACCTTTACTGGCGGCCAGGTCGGCGGCGTGGTCTGGGGTAATTGCACTGCCGGTGTCGTTGCCGTCGGTGAGCAGGATCAATACTTTCTCCTGCTCCTTGGCTTTATCGAGCAGCTTTATGGTCAAGCCAATAGCATCACCCAGCGCCGTGTTGGGCCCGGCCATGCCTATGCCCACTTCATCAAGCAATATATGCAGGCTGGCATGGTCTAAAGTTAGCGGCGCCTGCGGGTAAGCACCGGTACCGAAGACGATCAAGCCGATGCGATCATCCTTGCGCACATCAATGAAGTCACGCACCACATCCTTGACTGCACTAAGGCGGTCAGTTTGCTGGCCGCTGGCGCTGGTGTAGTCGCGCGTTTCCATTGATTGGGAAATGTCGATGGCAAGCATCAAATCACGGGTTGGCTGTGTATGTTCAATCGGTTTTTCAACATAGACAGGCCGGGCACAGGCAAGCAGTACCAGCGCCCACACCAGCAGGTTGATGAAGAGCTGCCAGCGGCCACCGCCTGAATGTGGTTGTCCGGGTTGTTGCCCTGCGGCTTGGCTAAGCGCCCCGAAAAACGGTACGCGTACTGCGCTGCGTGATTCGCGGTATTCGCCCATGTAGTGGAAAACCAACCACGGCAATGGCAACAGCAGCATCAGCCAAGGGTAATCAAGCTGCCACATGATGAGCCTCAATCCATTGCTTGCAGGTGCTGAATAGCACGTCTAGTTGCTCCTGACTCAAGGTCGCCAACTGTGCTTGTGGGCCGTAAGCCAGTAGCGAGAGTTGCTGGCTAAAATCAGCGGGCAAGTGGGTCGCGCTCGCGTCTTGCAGAAAGCTCTGCCAGCGAGCGCCGCTCAGGGTGGCGACGTCAGGTGAGTTGGGCATCGATAGCGCCACTCTTTTGAGCAGTTCGGGGAGCTCGCGCAAAGCCGGCAGGCGTTGATGTTCATGCATGACGGCGTCTTGCAGTTGTGCCAGCCGAAGCAAAGCGTCGCGGCGATATTGATTGCGCTGCCAGTGGCGCCATCGCAGCACCGCCCAGACAGTGAGGATAATTAAGGTAACCAGTAATAGCGCAAGCCAACCCCAGGTTTGTGGGAAATAGCTAAAGGCCGGAGCCGTCAGCTCCAACTCTTTTAACTGGCTGATATTGGGCGCATCCGTGCGGTTCATCGTGCCACCTGTGCAAGCCTGCCCAACTCTTGCCGCAGCTGTTCAAGGCTGTTTTCGCCAGTGCTGAACATCATCAGTGGTACTTGGCTGAGCCTTAATAGCTCGGCCACCTGGCGAAGGCGTCCAGTGAGAAATTCACCCAGTGGTTTGTTAACCCGACGGTGGTCGATTTGCAGTTCGACTTGCAGTTCGCCCTGCGTAACCATCAGCCGACCTTTGCTTGGCAGGTTCAGGGCAATAGGGTCGTAAACCTGCATGGCGATTACATCGTTGTGGGTCTTGAGCTCGCGGAGCAACTGCAAGGTGCGATCACTGGTGGCCGCAAAGTCGCTGATGATGCAGATCAGATGGTCGTGACCGGCAAGATTCAAGCAGTTGCGTAGCGCTTGGTCTAATTGATCAACGTTTTCATTATCAGGGCGTGTCGCAGATAAAATCTGGTTTTGCCGCACGATGCTTGTGCACAAGGCTTCTACGCGTGAACGGCTGCGTAGAGGGCGGATATGTTCGATACGGTCGTCACCGAACACCAGACCACCAACACGGTCGCCAGCTTGCAAAGCGATCCAGGCACAAAGCGCACCCAGCTCGGCAGCGGTAACCGACTTGAAGTTACGCTGCGAGCCAAAGAACATGTTCATGCGCTGGTCGACAAGAATTAAGGTCGGACGGTCACGCTCCTCGGTAAAGCTGCGCACAAATGGCTTGCCATAGCGCATTGAGGCTCGCCAGTCGAGATGACGTAAATTATCGCCGGGCATGTAATGTCGCAACTCGTCGAAACTCAAGCCCCGTCCGCGCAAGCGTGATGCATGGTTGCCGGATAGAACGCTCGATAACGACTGACGAGCCATAAAGCTTAGGCCGCGGGCTCGGTGCTCAAATGCCATTAGTTGTGGCAATGATGCGTAAACGAACCCGTCTGCAGCGGTCTTGGAAGACTGCATGGTATTGCTCCTAATCAGGCGGGTATTGCCACCTTGTCGAGCAAACGATCCAGCACTTGGTCGGCGTTTACGCCATCGGCCACGGCGTCGTAGGTGAGCAATAGTCGGTGGCGCAGTACCGGGTGTATGACTGCACGCACATCGTCTGGTGAAACGAAGTCGTTGCCTGACAACCACGCATGGGCTCTGGCAACCCTGTCCAGACTGATACCGCCGCGTGGGCTTGCGCCAATATGAATCCAGCGAGCAAGGTCTGCGTCATAGTCGGCGGGGTGGCGAGTTGCGTTGACCAGATCAATCAGGTAGCGGTCGATAGCCTCTGAGACATGAACCGCATTAACTTCCTGGCGCGCTGCGAAAATCACTTCTTGGGCCAAGCGCATTTCTTGCTCCGCAGTCTTGGCTTGATCCTCTGATCGCAACATGCGCAGCACCTGAGCTTCGTCCTCAGTATGCGGATAATCCATCACCAGTTTCATCAGAAAGCGGTCCATCTGCGCTTCAGGAAGTGGATAAGTACCTTCCTGTTCAATGGGGTTCTGCGTCGCCAATACGATGAACAATTGCGACATGGGGTGAGTCTGTCCGGCGACGGTTATTTGTCGCTCCTCCATCGCTTCAAGCAAGGCCGCCTGAACTTTTGCAGGCGCGCGGTTAATTTCGTCCGCGAGTATGACGTTGCCAAACAAAGGTCCCGGTTGGAACTTGATTTGGTTTTGACCATTAACTTGCTGAAGGATTTCCCCGCCAGTGATGTCCGACGGTAGGAGGTCAGGGGTGAACTGAATACGACTCATGTGAGCATCAAGATGCTCAGCGAGTGCTTTGACAGTGCGGGTTTTGGCGAGGCCAGGAAGACTTTCCAGCAAGATATGTCCGTTGGCCAACAGCCCCAGAATTACGAACTTGATGGTCTGTTGCTGCCCAAGTACACGCTGGCTGACGAAGCGCTCTAAGTTTACAACTTGTTCTCTGCAATCCATGGACTCTTCCTTAACTACGTCGCAATACTTAATACAATCCATTACACCTAAGCGCATGGCTTTGACAGTAAGAACAGGCATTCTTACACATAAATTTAGAGCATTGAATTTCCAGTTAAATGTAGCTGTTAACTGGGCTTCGGCAAGCCTCCTGGCTGTCTAAATAGCTTGCGCAGCCTAAATAAGTGATGCGTAAAGTTTCGCGCCATTGGTGTGCGTATTCTTCTGGGCAATAGGCTATGCATTGAGGGCATATCTTAGGGATACCGCTTTTGGGCTTGATCTGGGCGGAGTCGTGTTGAAATTTGCTTCGCCTCGCTTGGAACCGACGCGAAAAATGTCGAAACAGTCTATTTCAGGACAAATTCCCGTAGAGAATTTCGTGCGAATTCAATAAATAAATTTAACCACACTAAAGTTCGGGTCGCTAGCCAGATAAGCCCGGTTTAATGGCCCCGGGTAGGCGGGCACGGTTTTTTGCCGTGGTCCGTAAAGCATTGCGATTCAATGCACAGAGCAACAGACCGTGATGATCAAAGCTCTGCATCCCAGAGGAAACTCAAGCAACTTATGGTGAGAGCACCGTAGTGTTTGGAACAATATAATATATAGGGAAATTAATATGCTTAATAAAGCCAAAGTCCTCAGCAGCACTTCAAAGTGGCTTATGCTGGCTCTTTCGCTCACTGCGTTTGGCAGCGTTGCCCAAGCGGCCGAAACCGTCGATGAGAGCGCAAAAGCCAAGTTTGTCGATGTTGATACCGCGCATATCCCTGAGGGTTACCGCAGCTGGACTCACATCGGTACATTCGCGACTCCACCGGGTCGTCATACTATTCTCGATGGCAGCATCAGAGAGGGTGTTCAGTTCGGCAATACTTATGTCGAGTCATCCGCGCTAGCCGTATACAAGGCAACTAAAAAATGGCCTGACGGTACTCAGTTCGTCAAAGAGTTCAGCGAGTCACGCATATCCAGTGATTGTGACAAAAGCAACGGTAGCTGCACAAAAAACAATGGCAAGAAGTGGCCGCAGAGTATGGGCAAGTGCGACAAAACCACCGGTGTATGTGTGACGAACCACGGCAAGGGCATCTTCCAAAATAATTTCTTTGGCGTCACTTATATGGTGAAAGACGCGGCGCGCTTTCCTGACGCGCCAGGTAACTGGGCGTATTTCGCATATGGGCCATCCAAGGACGACAAAACTTATCCACAGACAGCCAAGGTTCTGCCGTATGAAAAATGCGCGGGCTGCCATGTCGCCAATGCCAAAGACACAGGCTACGTGTTCAGTGATCTGCACTTAGGCTTGCAATAAGCCGAGCGCTTCAGTCGGCGCTGTGTGCCAAATGGCGCACAGCGCTGCTCTGGCATTTACATGCTTTCGTAGCATTCAATGGTCTTCATCGTCGCTTGAAGAACTTCAGCCTTGATCCGTTAGTTAACGACGTTTTTCTCCGTCTACCTCGAATAAACAGGTGCGCATGCTGTTGTCGAACCTGGTGGCCGCTGTGTTTCGGGGAATACCGCTGGCTTGAGGGCTTGCGCGTCTAGCGTTTGCCTGCCCAAAATTGGTTGGTCGCATCACTGATGCCCGCAAAGAATCTCAAGCGCCAGCACAAATGCAATCAATCGCTGGATAATCCTAAACCTGTACCCTGCAGCCGTTTACTCTAATGATCAGAATCTTGTGCCTCAATAGCAGTATTTTGTGCGTTGAATACCTAGGTTTTTGTATAAATTAGACTAAGGTTGGAGTGAGATTAATGCGTTCAGAACTAAAACTTAGTTTCACTGTGTTCTGACGCACCAATCATTATTGATCATCTATCAGGCCTAACTGCGTTTACAGGAGTTCCACATGCGTAGATTTATCCTTACAACTCTCGGTATGGCGGTAGCGTGCTCTGCGCAAGCGTTCGACCGAATTCCCGAGAAAGATGGCTTCAGTGGTTATGCATATCTTGGCGCCAGCACCAACCGCATGGAAAGCAACACCGTCGCAACTTTGGCCGGAACAGATGTCAGTGACAGTCGTATTGACTCTTTAGACAGCTCCCCGGACAGCAAAAGCTTTAGCAAGATTGTGCCCGCTTTTGGCCTGTCTTATAAACTGCAAGGTAGCCGCACCGTATTCTTCGGCGGTACCGAACTAGAAGACTTCCTGACCCAGGATGGCACCCTTGCGCTGGGTGTGCGCCAAGGTATTGGTCACTTCGGTAATGTCAGCGCCAGCGTACTTGCCTCGACGCCAGTGGAAGTTTGGGAAGACCCTTACCTGGTTAATGGCAAACGTAAAGAAACCGACCGCTCAAGCTCCGGTGCGCGCATGGCTTGGGAACACATCTTTGAGTCTGGTTTCGATGTTACCTATACCCATCGCAAGATCGAAATCGACGACGAGAACAGCGGCGATGCATTGGGCCTGACTTCGGCCCAGCGCAGTCTGCTTGATCGTGAAGGTGACGAATCAAAACTCGACGTGCGTTATGTATGGGGCATTGGCAGTGATCACATTGTGATCCCGACCCTTAGCTACATAAATCGCGATCTCGATGGCGATGCAATGTCCATGGACGGCTATCAAATGGAGCTTAACTACGCTTACACCGGCTTTGATCGCTGGGAGCTGGTGACCAATTTGTTGGCAGGCCATCTAGAAAGCGATGATAACAATCCAATTTATGACAAAAAAGCTGACACAGATCGTCTGGGCATTTCCTTTGCCGCAACCTACAAAGAGCCATTCGGCCTGAAGAACTGGCGTGCGCGAGTCGTTGCCAACTATGGCGAGGAAGACAGCAATATCGATTTCTACGACACCAGTATCAAGAGCCTTAGCTTAGGTATGCTCTACAACTTTTAATATTCACTGAAATGGCTGCGTTGGCTGTGTCACATTGATCTGGATCTGTAATACACAGTGAAGGGCATGTGTGGCATAGCCTGCGGCCGTTGACGCTGTTGCATGATGAAATTAACAGCTTATGTGTTTGCTGTAATTAGGCTGCAGTACACGATTTTGACTGAATGGACAGTTGGGTGAGGGCTATTATACTCAGTGCCAATCGTGCATCTTTAAGTGCACTACAAGCAGCTAGACCGCTAAGTATTAATACACAAATGAAAGGTATTTCAGGCCATGCTGCACAAAGCATTATTGTCTATCGCGTTGTTGGGCATTACAGGGAAAGTTTGGGCTGGCGGTATAATGCTGTATGAGGTGGGGCAGGAGGGGGCCGGCCTAGCCAATGCCGGTGCTGCAGTGTTGGCAACCGATCCCAGTATTTTAATGAATAACCCTGCCGGTTTGACCGCGCTTGCTGGGACTCAGGTCAGCGCTAATGGCCAGCTCTTGCTGGGTAACGTCAAGTTCTCCCGTGATGATGACAATACCTTCGGCGGCAACGAAGGCGGCAATGCTCTTAAGTACTTTCCGAGTGGCAGTACGTTTATCAGCCACCAGCTCAATGACCGTGCTGCTATCGGCTTCGGCATGGTTGGCAACTTCGGCTTGGCAGTGAAGTATGACGATGATTGGGCGGGGCGTTATTTCACTCAAAAATCATCACTGATTGCCGTCGCTTTCCAACCGACCATTGCATACAAGGTGACCGATGATCTGTCGGTCGGTATTGGCCCGCGTATCATGCTTGGACGCTTTCTTACTGAAATAGCGGTGGATAACAATCCACTGGGATTGGGTGATTCAGCTGATGGCCAGCTCAAGTACAAAGATACCGATTGGGGCATGGGAGCTACCGTCGGCATCATGTACGACCTCTCTGAGCGCACAAAGCTAGGTCTGTCTTATGTCAGCGAAATCGATCTTGAGTTTGAAGATAAACCTGACTTTGATGGCATCACCAATCCGCTATTGAATGGTGCGCTTAACCGTATCAATGCAGATCAGCTTAATGTCGATATGACCGTACCGCAGACGGTTCTAGCGAGCATCTCACACCAGTTGAATAACCAATGGACAGTGCTCGGTAGTCTGGGTTGGCAGGACTGGAGTGAGTTCGGCAAGATTGGCGTAGAAGTCGATGGTAATCCTGACGGTTCGGCTGTCTCGCGTTCAGTGGACCGCAGCTATAAGGACACTTGGCATGCCTCGCTGGGCGCACAAAATCAAATCACTCAGAAGCTGCGGCTCAACATGGGCGTCGGCTATGACAGCTCTGCCGTTGATGACAAGGATCGCACGGTAGATGTACCAATGGGGGAAACTTGGCGGCTTGCGACAGGGTTCAACTACCAAGTGGATGAGACGCTGTCGGTCAATATGAACTACACACTCATATGGATGGGGGACATGAGTGTTGATCAGACTAAGCGCAACGGCGAGACCTTGTCCGGTGAGTTCAAGAATGCCGCAATCCACGTCATCGGTGGCGGTGCGACCTGGCGCTTTTAAACGCTTCTGCTCCTTGTCGCACCCGACTCAATTGGGATCTGGCGTGATCTGCTCCAACTGTGGACACGCCCATTCAACGAATGCCCGTACGCGTGGCGACAACTGCAAGGCGTGCGGGTAGACCAGCTGAACCGGCAAGTCCATGGGCTCGAAGTCTTTAAGAATCCTGACCAGTCGACCTTCAGCGAGCTCATCCGCAACTTGATAATGCATCAATCGAGTAATGCCTATGCCTTGCAGGCAGGATAGTTTGGCGGCGCGTATTTGATTGCAAACAAGTCGTGGGGAGATTGTCTCAGCCAGTTCTTTAGCTTTATGGCGGAAGTACCATTGCCGTCCTTGTGACGCGAGTGTGATGCACCTGTGCTCTTGCAGTGATGCTGGGCCATCAATAGCTGGGGCGCTAGCAAGGTAGTCAGGGCTTGCACAGGTTATCAATCGAGTTGCACCGATCTTTCGTGCCACCATGGCCGAGTCAGGCAGATGACCGATGCGCAGTGCAAGATCGAGGCGCTCATCAAGTAATCCAACCACGTGGTCGTTTAGTGCCAGCTCAACGCTTATTTCGCTATGCAGCTTGAGAAACTGGTTGACCAGTGGCGCGATGAAGCGCTGGCCAAACTCCACGGGTGCGGTGAGACGCAGCAGGCCGCGAACGGTGCCGTCCCGAGCTTCCAGATGCTGCTCCATATCATCGAAATCTGCGAGCATACGCCGACTCCAGCCCAGGTATTCTTCACCTTCATCAGTCAAGGCCATGCGCCGAGTGCTGCGGTTCAACAAGCGAACCCCTAAATAGCGCTCCAAAGCCGCAAGTGAGCGCACTAAGGATGCCACCGACTGGCCTGTTGCATCTGCCGCTGAACTCAAGCTACCGCTGTCGACGATGCGCACGAAGTTGGCCATTGCTTTGAGCCTGTCCATTGTCACCTTCTGATTTGTGCGATTTGTGCATAAGTATTGTCAGGTTCACACCATAGGTGAAACCGCAAATTGCGCTGAAACTCTAGGGACCTTATCACCTGGAGTTGCAAGCACATGAGCCATCGACCCAGCCCTGCACGGATTTGTGCCTACGACCATATCGGCATTCGAGTTAGCGACAAAAACCGAGCCATTGCTTTTTATCAGGCTCTTGGCTTTGTCGAAAGTGCCAGCTTTCCCTTGTATGAAGCCAACGAAATGCTCAGTTCGGACGGTGTTCGGATAAACCTGATCTTCAATGGCGCACGCTTACCCAATGCACATAACGTCCTGCTGGACGCGCCGCTGAAGCTACCGGGCGTGACCCATCCGGCATTCGTTGTCGATGACCTGCAGGCGCTTGAGGCTTGGTTGTGCGAGGAGGGCATCACTATCACTGAAGGACCCCATCACATCGGCCCTAGACGAGTCGCGCTATTTATCCGCGACCCCGATGGCAATGTTCTTGAATTCAATCAGCTAATTAATGGAGATGAACAATGAAACTTTACGATTTGGACGCGTCGGGCAATTGCTACAAAGTCAGACTTTTAGCGTCTTTGGCCAATATTGAGCTTGAAGTAGTTGCAGTGGATTTTCTAAACGGCGCGCACAAGAAAGCGCCATTATTAGATTTAAACCCACTGGGGGAGTTGCCGATCCTGGAAGACGGAACTCAGATCATTCGGGATTCGCAAGCCATTCTGGTTTATTTGGCGGGCGTGTACGGTGGTTTGGCCTGGTGGCCCGCGCATGCTCAAGGCCAAGCTGAGATCGTGCAATGGCTGTCTTTTGCGGCTAATGAGGTTGGTCACAGTCTTTGTGCGGCGCGTCTTGTACAGAAGTTTGGGGTCGAGTTGGACAAGTCGGCGGCGCTGGAAAAGTCGAAAGTGACGCTCTCGTTGCTCGATAAACACTTGGAACACAATGATTGGCTTGCGATTGGTCGCCCTTCAATTGCCGATTGTGCGGTCTACCCTTACGTCGTACTTGCCCCTGAAGGCGGGGTGGATCTTACGCCGTACACTCATATTGCACGTTGGATGAGCCGAGTGGAGGCTTTACCCGGTTATCTGGCCAAGCCCTGAGTGGTTTTGCAATGTTATTGCCCGGTGGGCTCTTCATACCTGCGCTGGATGCGTTTGAGCTCACCCGACTTGCGCAGTTGTTCAAGTGCGCTGGCCCAAGCAGCTACCAGTGTGTCGTCACTGTCACGGCTGAAGGCGATGTACAGTGATGAGCGATAAAGCTCAATGGGAATCTGGCGCAGCGTGCCATCGGCGATGTTGAGTTGGCGGCTGAAGTAAGCCACCCCGGCATCAGTGTCGCCGATGATGATGTCGGTGCGTCCGGCTAGCAACATGAGGTAGAGCTGATGGCTCTCGGTTGCACTTTTGTCGAGGTTTTTAAAACCCAGCGACTGCAGCATTTTGGGCACAAGCCCAGCATGACGGGTGGTGATCTGTGGTGCGCGCAGCAGTTGTTCCAGAGAGTTTACCGGCTGCGCCGCAGTGGCCAGTTGATAGGGGTGAATGGACTCCTCCACGATTGGGCCGACCCACTTGTACAACGGTTCGCGCTCTGCCGTGCGGAACATTGAAAACATGATGGTCTTGGGCCAGGTGTTCAATGCGTGGGTGGCTCGCATACTGGGCAGCAGTAGTAATTCAAAATCATCCCCGGTCAGGGCCATGATGGCCCGAACGATCTCCGTGGTCATCCCGGTGAGCTGGTTGTTCTCTTGATAGTTGTAGGGTGGCCACTCTTCGGTCACTACCTTGTATTGCTCGGCCCTGACAACTGAGCCCAGTAACAGACAGAGCAGCGCTAAAGTTAGTGTCGAATATTTCAAATGTTCTGCCTGATGAGCTGCACGGTGTTCAAGGGCGGACCTAATTTAAAGAACAAGATAATAAGCATAGCCAGTGATACGCGTCTGATGCTCAGTGCAGTCTCAGAGGGGGCTGGAGTTGCCCCTACTAAACCGGAATACCACCTGCTGCGGTTTTATGCGCGCGATGGTCTTTGTTGTCTGGCTTGATCGGCACTGGCGAAAAAAGTCTCAATCATCTGGCTGGTCTTACGTTCAGCTAAACAGTATAGATAGGTCTCGGTGTGTATTGGCTCGTCTTCGATGTGAATAGGCCTGAGTTGCGGGTCTGCAATATATTCCGCTTCCGACACCACGCCCAGCCCTATACCTCTTACTACCGCCTCGCGCAGGGCTTCGCGGCTGCCGATCTCCATCACTATGCGCGGTGATACATCTCGTTCAGCCAGCGCTTTCTCGAAAGCTAGCCGAGTGGTGGAGCCTTGCTCGCGGTACAACATGGGTTGCCCTTGCAGCGCGCTGAGTCGAATTTTTTCGCGCTGCGCCAATGGGTGTTGGTGATGTGCGAAAACAATCACCGGATGGCGTGCGTACAGCATGGAGTAAAATGCAGGGGAGTCGTGCCGCCCTGCCAAAACCCCAACTTCAATAACGTAATTTTCAAGGTCAGCCAGCACCGAAGCAGAATTGCCGATACGGATCGACAAGTCGATTTGTGGGTAATTGCGACGATAGGCGTCGACCATCTCAATGACGTGAAAGGGACCAACAGCCCCAAGTCGTAACTGGCCGCGAATGAGGGTGCCCGAATCGCGGAGCAATCCATCGGCTTCAAACTCCAGAGCGATGAGTTGTTGGGCGAGGGGAAGTAGCTGTCTGCCGACGGTGGAAAGTTCGGCGCGGCGACCCCGGCGATGAAATAGCTCGAGGTTATGCTGGCGCTCAAGTGCTTGCACTTGAGTGGTGATGGTCGGTTGGCTGAGACCTAGAGAGCGAGCGCCAGCGCTGAAGCTGCCATGACGTGCCACGGCTAGAAAGGCGCGCAGTTTACTGTTCGACATCCATAGATTCCTTCAATACTTTTCGACGTAAACGCATATTGAATCGATCATATGACCGTCACATTACAGGTTTAGGGTAAGTCGCATTCCCACGACAACTGCTGGAAATGCCATGACTACCTTCCGCAAACTGCTTTGTGCCTTCAGTGTTTCTCTTCCGCTTCTCGCCAGCACTCACGCTTTGGCTGAGCCCGTCCTGCGTATAGGTTTGATTCCTTCCGAGGATTCGCAATCGATGATCGAAAGCAGTAAACAGGTGCTTGATCAGCTACAGGAGGGCTTGGGCATGCCAGTCAAACCGTTCGTGGCCAGCGATTACAACGGTGTGATTGAGGCCTTGCGTTCGAAAAAGCTGGATGTTGCCTACCTTGGGCCGTTCTCCTACGTGCTTGCCAACAAAATGGCTGATGCCGAAGCCTTCGCCGTTGCCGTGACCAAGAAGACGGGCACCAGCGCTTATCACAGCCTGATCATCACTCGCCGTGACAGCAACCTTAAGTCGCTGGCCGACCTCAAGGACCATACATTCGCCTTCGTCGATCCGAGTTCGACCTCTGGCCATCTGTTCCCTAAAGCCGGAATTGAGCAGGCAGGCTACCAGCCGGAGAAACTGTTCTCGCGGGTGATGTTTTCTGGCTCGCATGATGCCAGCATCCTCGCCGTTGTTAATGGCAAGGTTGATGCGGCTGCTGTTGCTGATCGTATTCTCGCCTCTGCGATCAGTCAGGGGCAGATCAAGCCAGACGATATCCAGATTGTATGGACCTCGCCTGACATTCCTGAGTCGCCGATGGTCTGGCGTAAGGATCTGGACCCAGCCTTGAAGAAGAAGCTGGTTACCGCATTGGCTCAGGTCAAGGATGTGCCTTGGGGTGACCAAGGTGTGCTCAACGGCTTCCAGCCAACCAACGACGCCGCCTACGATGTGGTCCGCGACACCGCCAAGGTGCTTGATCTCGACCTGAGCAAAATGAAATGATCAGGGTTAGTAAGCTTACCAAGCACTATGGCGACAATCCGGTGCTACGGGGCATTGATCTGCAGGTTGGGCCCGGGGAGTTCGTTGTTGTGCTCGGTCAGTCGGGTGCTGGTAAATCAACCTTGCTGCGTTGCATGAACCGCTTGGCCAAAGCCGACGGCGGGGCACTGCAAGTGGCTGGCATCGACGCTTTACATGCCCGCGATGAACGCGCACTGCGCCGTCAGGTGGCGATGATCTTCCAGCACCACAATGTGGTTCCGCGCCTGTCGGTGCTGAAGAACGTACTCACTGGGCGACTCGCTTCGGTGTCGACCTTGGCTTCGGTGTTGCAACTGTTTGGCCGCGACGACATTGAGTTGGCCCACCAATGCCTGCGCCGGGTGGAGTTGGGGCACAAGGCCGATGAGCGAACGGACTCGCTGTCCGGTGGGCAGATGCAAAGGGTCGGCATCGCCCGAGCACTGGCTCAGCAGCCCAAGGTGATACTGGCCGACGAACCGGTGGCCAGTCTCGACCCCAAAACTGCTCGGCTGGTTATGCAATACCTACGGGATGCCAGTCGCGAGCTGGGTATCACCGTGGTGTGCAACCTGCACCAAGTGGAATTCGCGCGTGAATTCGCGGACCGTATTGTGGGGCTGGCGCATGGCCGTTTGGTCTACGACGGTGATGCCAGTGGTCTTGATGAGGCCACCCTGCAGCGTATCTACCCCGACGCAGAATGCATCGATGGCGAACCCGCAGCAGCGCATGCGCCGCAGTTGCACTATGCCAATGGCCTGGGAGGCTGACATGCGTATGCACAATTATCGCTGGATGGTGGATACGCCCGAAAGCCTGCGTGGTTGGGCGGGTAGTGCGGCCATGTTGCTGGCTGTGATTGTTCTGCTGCACTGGAGTGCAAGTGGTGCGGAGCTCAGCTGGGGCGAGTTGGCTGCGGGCTTGCCGCAGATCGGCGATTTCTTAAGCCGTTCGATGCCGCCAGATTTAGATATTCTGCCCCGATTGGTCGGGCCAGCAGTGGAGACGCTGCAAATTGCTATATGGGGCACGTTACTCGGTGTCATCTTCGCCGTGCCGTTGGCGTTTCTTGCTGCCCGTAACCTGCATAGCAATCGCTGGGTGTATCAGGGTACTCGGCAAGTGCTCAATGTGATTCGCAGCATCAATGAGCTGATCCTCGCCTTGGTGTTTGTCTCGGCGGTCGGCCTGGGTCCGTTCCCCGGTGTGTTGGCGTTGGCTCTGCACGGCGTCGGCATGCTGGGCAAGTTTTTCGCCGAAAGTATCGAGGAGATCGATCAAGGCCCCCTCGAAGCATTACGTGCCACCGGCGCCCGTCCGTTGCAGGTGATTGTCTTCGGTGTGTTGCCACAGGTGATCACTTCCTGGATCGCAGTCATTCTCTATCGTTTTGAGGTCAACCTGCGTTCAGCCACCGTGCTGGGCATGGTCGGTGCTGGCGGTCTGGGCTTCGAGCTGGTGAGCAGCCTGAAACTGTTCAAGTATCCGGAAACAGCGACCTGCATCATCGTCATCACCCTGATGGTTGTTGCGGCAGACATGCTCTCAAGTCGGCTGCGAAACGCTATCCAGAGCAATGGCCGCCACTGAGTACGCTTAGCGGCTCGAACGCATACCTTTCCATAACGTGCCGTGGCGATGCCACGGCTACCTTTGGCTTGCCCGGAAAGTGGGCATATCAACGGAGTAACAGCGCAATGACCGACTTCACTGCAACAGGTCTGCCAGCTCAATTCTATAACCCGGTCGCCACCTATTTTGGGGGGGGTAGTCTGGGCCAGATCGTTGCGTTGACCGAAGGGCAGGCGGTTGCATTGGTGACCTTTCCCGAAGCGCGCGCATTGGGCCTGATCGACAAGATTCAAACCTTGCTCGGCGACCGCCTGATTCATGTGATCGAAGATGTCCAGCCCAATCCAGATGTCGCTCAACTACGCGCTACATACCAAGGTTTCTGGCAACAGGCCGGCCACTGTCAAACCGTGTTGGCGGTTGGCGGCGGAAGCGTCATTGATACTGCCAAGGCGCTGATTGTCGGCACCGAGTCCGGCGAGTTCGATGAACTGCTGGCTCTGTTGGCCTCTGGCAAGCCCTTCACTCCATCGCGCAGCAAGGCATTGATTGCCGCACCAACCACCGCTGGCACCGGTAGCGAAGTTACTCCTTGGGCGACTATCTGGGACTCGGCGTTGCAGGAAAAGTACTCGCTACACCTGCCATGTACCTGGCCGACAGCGGCGATTATTGACCCGGACTTAATGGTGACAGTGCCGGTTGGCGTGACCGTTTCTACTGGGTTGGATGCACTTTCCCATGCGCTGGAGTCAATCTGGAACGTCAACGCCAACCCGATCTCAGACACCTTTGCGATCTCCGCCATTGAGGACATTCTCGATTGCCTGCCCCGATTGCAGCGCAATTTGACGAACCGCGAATTGCGCTCGCGCATGGCGTTGGCCGCTCTAAAAGCGGGGCTGGCTTTTTCCAATACCAAGACTGCATTGGCGCACTCAATCTCTTACCAGATGACCTTGCGTCACGGACTGCCTCACGGCATCGCCTGCTCCTTTACCTTGCCTTATGTTCTGGGGCTGGCCTGGGGCAAGAGCACTGCACGTGACCAGACTCTGCAGCGGATCTTCGGTCCGGATTTGGCTCAAGCTCAAGCGCAATTGAAAACGTTTCTGCATCGTCTCGATGTCAAAACCGAATTTGCCGATTACGGCGTAACGCAAGTTGAAGCACAGCAAATGATCGATCACGCCATGCTGGGTGCTCGCGGCAAGAATTTTATCGGTTCTCAAGCTGCCTGACAGATTGCCGTTGCTCTGCTGGCCGCACGGTTGATTCGCTGTTGGATCTAGGTTGTACCGACTCAGTCTCTCAGGATTAACCATCTCAACGCAGCGGCATCCCGGCTCGATTACAACACTCAGCCCAGGCTTCCGCCTGAAGCTTGGGTACAGCTCACATTGCAACTGGAGAAAGACCATGAACTACCAGCAACCAACCCGTCTGCAAGCCGCGATTCTCGACTGGGCTGGCACCGTCGTCGACTTTGGCTCCTTTGCGCCAACACAGATCTTTGTTGAAGCTTTCGCTGAGTTCAACGTGCAGGTTTCCCTTGAGGAAGCTCGCGGTCCGATGGGCATGGGCAAGTGGGATCACATCCGCACCTTGTGCAACGTTCCTGAGATTGCCGAACGCTACCGTGTTGCGTTTGGTCGCACGCCTACAGACGCTGATGTGACTGCCATCTACGAGCGCTTTATGCCCCTGCAGATAGAGAAGATCGCCGCGCATTCAGCGCTGATCCCCGGTGCGCTGAGCGCCATCGCCTCGCTGCGTGATAAGGGGCTGAAAATCGGCACCTGTTCCGGGTATCCGGCGGTGGTAATGGCCAAGGTGGTTGAGCTGGCCCGTGGCAATGGTTATGTCCCGGATCATGTAGTCGCGACCGATGAAGTGCCTAATGGCCGTCCGCATCCGGCTCAATCGCTGGCTAACGTGATCGCCCTTGGTATCAGTGACGTCGCTGCCTGTGTGAAAGTCGACGATACATGGCCGGGTATTCTCGAAGGCCGCAGCGCTGGCATGTGGACCGTAGCGCTGACCTGCTCAGGCAACGCATTGGGCCTGACGTATGAGCAGTTCAAGAACTTGCCCGAAGATAAACTGAAGCAGGAGCGTGCGCGTATCGGCCAGATGTTCGAAGGTTCGCGACCGCATTATCTGATCGACACCATCGCCGAGCTGCCAGCGGTGATCGATGACATCAACGCCCGTCTAGCTCGGGGCGAGATGCCGCAGAACGCTTGAAACGCTATCGTCCAGTCCGGCATCGACCGGGCACAGGTCGTCACTAAAAGCACAACACCGGCGCAAGGCCGGTGTTGTGGATAGAGCAAAGCTCGCTTGGTAACGCTTTTAGAAGCGGTACTTCGCCGAAGCGGTGAAGCTACGTGGTGCACCGTAAGTCAGGGCGCCGTAGGCATCGAAAATATCGAAGTACTTTTCATCGGTGATGTTGTCGGCATTCAACTGGGCCGAGAGGTTATCGGTGAACTCGTAGCGCGCCATCAGATTGACCAACGCATAAGCATCTTGCTCGATCTTCTCTGAGTTACCCGCCGGATTGACGGCATAGGTGTGGATGCTGTCCTGCCAGTTAACGCCGCCGCCGATGGTCAACTTGTTGAACATGCCGGGCAGGCGGTAAGTGGTGAAGGTACGCAACAGTTTGGTCGGGTACAGTGTGTTGACGTCATTGTCATCGGCATCTTCAGCGGTGAACTGGGTGTAACCAATCGAGGCATTCCAGTCTGTCGCCAACTCGCCCGACACTTCCAGTTCGAAGCCTTTGCTGGTCGCGCCTTCACTCGCCTCATAGGCGTAGCCGCCAATCGGGTTCGTCGGGTCAATCAATTGGCCGGTGCTTTGGCCGAGGTTGTCTTGTTTAATCTGGAATACCGCCGCAGAGGCGTTCAAGCGGCCATTGAAAAACTCACCCTTCAGGCCCAGTTCGCTGCTCTCGCCGACAATCGGCTCAAGCTGTTGACCTCTGCTGTCGCGAACGGATTGCGGCAGGAAAATTTCCGTGTAACTGGCATAGACCGACAGGTATTGATTGAGGTCGTAGACGATGCCCGCGTAAGGCGTTAGTTCGTGATCAACATCGACCTTACTCACTTCCGAGTAGATATCATCGCTGGTCTGCTCGTACCAACTTTCACGCGCGCCAAGAATCAGCTTCAGATCGTCGGCTAGGTTCAGGCGAGTCGCCGCATACAGACCCTTCTGGCGGGTTTCGCTGTAGCCATAATCACCTCGTGGTCCCCAGATCGGCTCTGGGAAATCGCCGTTGTAGGCGTCGAAGTTAGGCACTCCGCCAAAACCAGTTTGTGCAACGAGCGCGTCAGCGTCGAACTCTTGTTTGCTGTCGATGTAACCGAAGGCCAAGTCGTGCTTACGACCCAACAGCGAGAACGGACCATCGAAACGGATGCTGTAATCATCCTGCGTGGTCTCGGTTTTATAGGTCGCCGGGAACGAGGACATGGGGCTGCTGCCATCGCGGCCCGGGTTGCCGGACAGGTACAGCAGGGCAGAGTCACCGCTGCGCTCGCCACGGTTGTAGCTAAGGTTGACCCGCCAATCGTTGGCGAAAGTGTGGTCAAGATTGACGAAGTAGGTCTTGTAGGTCGTGTCCCATTTGCTCCAACCTGCGGAGGTCGATTTCGAGCGGCTCCAGTTGGTGCGGCTACCGTCGGCGTACCAGACTGGCAAGCCACCCCACATCGGTGAGTCTTCGCTGTTTTCCTGATTGCTCAGACCGAACCACAAGGTGGTATCTGGCGTCAGGTCAATGTCCATGGTGCCGTACACGGTTTCGCTGCGCTTCGAGTTACCGTCGATCCAGGTGTCGCCATCGGTAACTTCGCCTACCAAGCGTGCGCGAATAGTGCCGGCCTCGTTAAGCGCAGTGGATACATCCGCTTCGGTACCAAAGGTATCCCATGTGCCCGCGCTAAATTTTACCGAGCCTTTCAGGTCACGGCTGCTGGCGCGCTTGCGTACCAGGTTGATAGACGCCGATGGATCGCCAGCACCGGTCATCAAGCCGTTGGCACCGCGTACGATTTCAACGCGGTCATACATCGCCAGGCTGCTGAAAATCTCGCCGGAACTCCATGGCTGCTCATAAATGGTCGGTACGCCATCAATCATCAGCGAGTTGAGTTCAAAACCGCGGGCGTTGAACTGTGCTCGGCTGGTCTCGTAGCGGTTGACCGACACCCCGGTGGCGTTGTTGACCACATCGAGGATGGTTTCCAAGTCCTGATCTTCAATGCGCTGCTGAGTGACTACGCTGACCGACTGCGGCGTCTCGCGCAGCGACATGCTCAACGGCGTGGCGGTGCGTGCTGCTTCGGTGGTGTAGGAGTGAGTGTCCTCAGTGACTGCGCTCGGCTCGGCGGCACCGGTGATTTCCATCGGCTTCAGGGTCACAGCACTCGCGGCCTCAGTTGACTCTGTTTGCTCCGCTGCCATCACGGCTGGAGCCGCAAAGGCCGCACCGGCTGCAAGCATATGCACTGCCAGAGCTAAGGGGCGGATCGCTAAAGATGAGCGCAGCGCAAATGGGGTGTGTGAACGCAAGGGAGGAAGGGTGGACATGGCGAACTCTGCTGTAATTATAGTGTTAATGCGAATCACTATCATACGCAGCTGTTAAGGTTTCTGGAATGACCGAATGGAAATTTATTTTTGTTTTGCGAGCGATTAACCGCCTTGGATACCTCGGCGAAACAGTCGCCCCGGACAGTGGGTTGCACAAGGCCTGCTGGAAAACCCATGGAGTGGAACCTGCGGGCTGCTAGCGAACTGCAGGGCGCAGTTTTTTTATCCGATACATCTCGCCATCCGCATGGCTAAGTAGGGTATCGGCATCCTCACCGTCCGCGGGATAGCAGGCTACGCCGATACTGCAGGACGGCATCATTATTGCCCCAAAGTCAGCGTCCAGCGGCTCGGCCATGAGCGCGAGGATTTGCTCCACCTTAGCGGCAACGGCCTCTTCAGATTGAATACCCGTCAATAGCACCGTGAATTCATCACCGCCCATACGTGCGACTGTATCCGTCTCGCGTACGCTGCTTTTCAGCCGCCGAGCGATCAAACGCAATACGCGATCACCCGCTGCATGCCCATGGACATCATTGATGACTTTGAAGTCATTGATATCTATAAACAGTAAAGCCAAAGTGTTCTGGTGGCGGCGGGCTCCACGCAGGGCGGATTCTAATCGTTCGCTAAAAAGCGAGCGGTTGGCCAATTCTGTTAGCGGGTCATGGTGGGCAAGGAAATGTAATTCCGACTCTGCCTGCCAAAGGGCTGTAATGTCCCGCGCCACACCGATTCTTGCACCGACATCCTCGGACCAACAGGCCGCCCAGAGGATGTGTACGACACTTCCATCCTTACGGATATAACGGTTGCGGAAATCGATGTGGGGTTGACCGTTCATGACGCGAACGATCGAGGCTTTGGTGATCGCCAAATCATCTGGATGCATATAGTTGGTGATCGCGGTGCCGGTCAACTCGTTGGCACGATAGCCGAGCAGGGACTCACAGGCATCGCTGACAAATACAATCTGATTGTCCCTGTCGACCACGAAAACGGTGTCCAGCATCAGATGAATCAGTTTGGGATAGAGCGCTTGCAGGTCAACGGCCATAGTTCAAGGAGTCCGCTTTATGTCGCTCAATCATAACTCGAATGCGAAGCGAGACGCAGGGCTGAATGCAGGCGTTTAGCTATCAGTTTAAAGGTCGCCTCGACAGCCCCGCTCATGCACCGGCATGCCAGCCCCGAGTTTTGCCATCTTCACCGCTAAAACCGGTGGCGAAGCCAATCAGGTCACCTGTGGGGGCTTAAGTATTCAGTCTCGGCAGTAGCCTTCACCTGGCTTCACAATCAAGCAATTGTGCTTGTCTGCCAACCATTTCAGGCCAGTGGCCTGGCCATCTCCAGCGCGTAGTAATTGCTGGCCATCCTGGCGGTTAAAGCTGATGCCATCTGCTGTTGCTTGACCTTTGTAAGTGCCGCTTTGCTCGGCATCGAGACCATATTGCATCTTCAGCAAATAGTGTCCGGGACCTGCCGCAGCATCCTTGCTCAGGGTCAAATTGAGGCCTTCGACGCCTATCCACCTACCGACCCACTGATCGGTAGTTTGCTGAATTGAAGTTGCGTGAGGGGCGGGCGTTGAACGATTGTTGTCTTGAGCGCATCCGCTGAGCAGAACACCTAAACTGAGTATTACGGTTGTTTTGAGCATGGGCCGTTCTCCAGCGAGGTAAAGATGGTTGCTGTTGAGTAATTGTCTAGGCGATTGGTTACAAAACCACAATTTTAGAGGAGGTGCTTGTGGAGTCGTTCAACGCAGGATGCCAGTGCGGCAATGTTCGAGTTGTCGCAGTGGGCCAGCCATACCGAGTGGGCATTTGCCATTGTCTGGATTGCCGCAAGCACCACGGCGCACTGTTTCACGCCTCGGCAATATTCCCAGAGGATGCGGTAACCGTCACAGGTGAGGCCGGTGAATACCAGGGCAGGTACTTCTGCCCCCGCTGTGGCTCATCGGTATTTTCCCGCACCGATGACGAGGTTGAGCTGAACCTGGGCTCGCTGGATGAGCCTGACCAACTGCGGCCCACCTACGAATTATGGATGCTTCGACGTGAATCGTGGCTGCCGCCATTCCCACTGGTACGCCGCTACCTGCGTGACCGTGATGGAGCGGGAAGGACTGAGTGAATAGCGCAAGGTTGAAGCTATTTTTCTGGAGGCCGATCAATCACTCGGAATAGAGAGGTGTAGCACGATGTTAAGGGTGGCATAGTGCTAGTATTCGGCCGCCTTTCATAAGTGTCACACTTGTCAGCAATGAGCTATTGCCAGGAAGGCTGAACTTTCAAATCATGGACATTCATTGAGTAGTCAAATGAAAAAAACAGCAGGAATAGCTGCCGCATTAGTGGTTGCCATCGGTGTGATCAGCACAGCTGGAGCATGGTATACCGGGACTCAGTTGCAGGGTGTATTGCAATCAACCATAACCGACGTCAATCAGCAGTATAAGGAGGCTCTGGTAGGTACTGGGATTGCCATCAAGTTCGAAGTGGTTTCCTTGGAAACTCACTGGTTTACCAGCACTGCTCGTTATCGCCTTAGTTTTACCGCCCCCGCTAACGAAAATCTCCCTGAACATCTGGAGCTTTTGTTTCGGGACAACATTCAGCACGGCCCGCTGCCTGTCTCGCGCCTGAAACGTCTTAATCTTTGGCCAGTGATGCTGGCTAGCAATTATGAGCTAGAAGCCAACAAATTCACCCAGAAGTGGTTCGACGCTGCTAAAGGTGCTTCACCACTGACCGGCGAGTCTAGCCTAGGCTATGACGGTTCGCCTTCCGGTACCTTGGTGTTTGCGCCTCTGGATTTTGCCCCGACGCCGACTGCCACAATCAAGTTCTCTGGCCTAACTCTGGATGCTGAAGCCACAAAGAATGCGGAAAAAGTAGTAATCGCTGGCGGCATGGACAGCTTGGTTATTAGTACTGCTGACAACACTGGCAAGCCAGTCCGTGCTGAGCTACGGGGCTTGACCTTCAATAGCGATCAGCAACGGGGTAGTGGCGATTTTTACCTAGGTGACCATAACCTTAAACTGGCAACCGCTCAGTTCAACTTTGACGACAAGCCTGCGGTGCTGGTCAAGGACATCTCGCAGTCCGGCAGCTTGAATGAAACCAAGGGTTTGCTCGATGGGGGCTTGGCCTACGACATTGGCATGCTCACCTACGATGGCAAAGACTTAGCCAGTATGCACATGCTCTGGTCGCTGAAGAACTTTGACGTCGCGGCTGTGCAAGCCTTTATCGAGATTTACCGCGATCTGGTGATTAAACTTCAGCAAGCCCAGGCTCTTGGTCAGGACAAGCCGGATATCGCCCTCTCGCCAGAGGAAGAAGCACGGCTTAAAACTAGCATCGGAAATCTCTTGGACGCAAAACCGCAAGTCGCTCTGGAAAAACTCAGCATCAAGACCACAAATGGCGAAGCGCTGCTGAGCATGGTTTTAGACTTGAAAAAGCCCGAGCCGTTTGAGCTGCCATTGTCGGAACGGGTCAAGCAAACCATTGCGCAACTGGACGCCAAGCTTTCTGTTTCTAAGGAGGTTATTGCTGATGGCGTTCGCGCCCAAGCCATATTCACCGGAGAAACTGACAGCAAGGCTATCGAAGATCAAGCGGCCATGTTCACTGAAATGGCTAGCGGCATGGCCCTTGGCACTGGCTTGTTGACTCTGGAGGGCGAGAACCTGCAATCGTCATTGCATTACGCCAATGATAAGGTGGTTTTCAATGGCCAGGAAATGACAACTGAAGAGTTCGCCATGTTCGTTATGTCCAAGGCCAATGGCATAGGTGGTGGTGCGTTGGGTGGCGATGCCCCGTCGCAAGATTATGCGCCAGACTGAAGCTGACATGAGCGAATAAGAACTCACCACGCTGCCCTGAAAGCGCATGCGGCTGAGTCTTTGTAACTTCGTGGGCTTACATGAAAAGGCCAGTCATTTGACTGGCTTTTTCAATGCTGCTCCAGGTCTAAATATCATTCAGGAAACCTGAATGAAACCCGTTGAAAAACTGGAGCGCTTGCGTTCAACGTGGGTTGCCTGAGTAAAGCTGTACTTAGTGTTTTGCTCTGGAATAAATGAAAAAATAACTCTGCAATATGAACCACTTTGAACCAGCAGTTAGGCAACCGCTGATTAGCCTGCAGAGCGTTCGCATTTATGGCCTGAAAAAGTATCAAAAATCTGCCGGTGTGCGTGGTACGACCATTGATCTTGCCGTTCATAGTAGCCGGCAACCCAAGCTTGTAGGTTCTGTAGCATTTCATCTTGAGCTTGTTTAGACGAATACTTATGCGGTTCCCATGGGCGATGTCGGTTGTGCTCAAGACAGACCTCAAGCCCAGGGTTAAGAAAGATCAACTCAGTGCAATGATTTGTTGTTGCTTCAATGAGTTCGCCGTAGCAGCCCTCAATAACCCAATTTTTATGGGTGATCAGAAATGCTTGAAGTGATTCGCTCACAGCTTCTGGTGCCCGTGGAACAGCAATTTTGCCGGGTTCCCATACGATTGAATCAAGGTCGAGGTGGGCCAACCCGTGATCTTGAACCAGGCGTTGAGCAAGCGTGGACTTTCCTGAGCCGGAGTTGCCAAAGACAAGAATTTTCATGTGGCCTAACGTTTGGTCAAGGGGCAGTGTTGTTGCGCCCAGCAAATACCTAGGCATAGCGCCCTGTCAATCCTTGCAGCTGGCGCAGGATGACCACAGCTTGGTCCGGCAGTGGTGCTTGATGGTCCCTTCCATGTGTTCTTTCGGGATAGTCCAAGTGGCGGCGTCCAGGTCAAATTCGACTCAGGGCGCGGCCGTAATTTGCCAGGGCACACGGCAATTAGCACTGGCAAAAGGATCGCGTGGCGGGTGAGGATATTGATGTGGCGACGTCGATCTTGCCGGGCAGTTCGGGTAGCTCGGCAAGTGTGACGTGCGGGTAATGTCCTTGGCCGGACGGGTAGGGAATTACGGACAATAAAAAACCGGCTCAAGTGGCCGGCTCTTTATGGTTTCAGGTCGTTTCGGTACGTCCTGAGAAAATTACTTGGTGCCCCGGGGGAGACTCGAACTCCCACTTCTTTCGAAAACGGATTTTGAATCCGCCGCGTCTACCGATTCCGCCACCGGGGCACAATGGCGGCGAAGTATAGGGACGAGTTTCGAGTTGGTCAATGCTCTTTCGTGGTCATTTTTAATATTTTCCGCTAAACTTTGCCGCCCTGCTAGTTGACCCTTCTGTCATGCGTGTTGCCGATTTTCATTTTGATCTACCTGAAGCCCTGATTGCTCGTCATCCATTGACTGAGCGGCGCGCGAGTCGCCTGCTCACTGTTGATGGGCCGAGCGGTGCGTTGGGCCATCGCCAATTCAGCGACTTGCTTGAATTTTTGCGTCCGGGCGACCTTATGGTGTTTAACAATACGCGGGTAATTCCTGCGCGCTTGTTTGGGCAGAAGGCATCGGGCGGCAAGCTTGAGGTGTTGGTTGAACGTGTGCTCGACACGCATCGCGTACTGGCGCATGTACGTTCAAGTAAATCGCCAAAGCCGGGGTCGCAGATTTTGCTTGAGGGCGGTGGCGAGGCTGAAATGGTTGCCCGTCACGATGCATTGTTCGAGTTGCGTTTTGCAGAGGAAGTGTTGCCTTTGCTGGAACGGGTCGGCCATATGCCGTTGCCGCCTTACATTGATCGCCCAGACGACGAAGCCGATCGTGAGCGTTATCAGACGGTCTATGCGCAGCGTGCTGGCGCGGTGGCTGCGCCAACGGCGGGGCTGCATTTCGATCAGGAATTGATGGCGGCCATCGCTGAAAAAGGCGTTGAGTCTGCCTTTGTCACGTTGCATGTCGGTGCAGGGACATTTCAGCCGGTGCGCGTTGAGCGTATTGAAGAACACCACATGCACAGCGAGTGGCTTGAGGTCGGTCAGGACGTGGTTGATGCAGTGGCTGCGTGCCGTTCGCGAGGCGGGCGGGTGATTGCGGTTGGCACTACTAGCGTGCGTTCGCTGGAGACGGCTGCGCGCGATGGTGAGCTCAAGCCATTTAGTGGCGACACAGATATTTTTATTTACCCTGGCCGGCCCTTTCATGTGGTTGATGCCCTGGTAACCAATTTTCACTTGCCTGAGTCGACCTTGCTGATGCTGGTGTCGGCGTTTGCAGGTTATCCGGAAACCATGGCGGCTTATCAAAGTGCTGTTGCCGAGGGTTACCGCTTTTTTAGTTATGGTGATGCGATGTTTATCACCCGTAATCCCGCGGCGCGCGGGCCTGAGGATCACGTATGACGCGTACTTGCCGTATGTCTTTCGAGTTACTGGCGACCGAAGGAAAGGCCCGGCGTGGGCGGCTGACATTTCCTCGTGGTGTGGTTGAGACGCCTGCTTTTATGCCGGTCGGTACTTACGGCACCGTTAAAGGAATGTTGCCGCGCGATATCGAAGCGATTGGCGCGCAGATGATCCTGGGTAACACCTTCCACCTGTGGCTACGTCCGGGTACCAAGGTAATCAAAGAGCACGGTGACCTGCATGACTTTATGCAGTGGAAAGGTCCGATCCTTACTGATTCCGGTGGCTTCCAGGTCTTCAGCTTGGGCGCCATGCGCAAAATCAAGGAGGAGGGCGTGACCTTCGCTTCTCCGGTGGATGGTGCAAAGGTTTTCATGGGGCCGGAAGAGTCGATGCAGGTCCAGCGCGACTTGGGTTCTGATGTGGTCATGATTTTCGACGAGTGCACGCCATACCCAGCTGAGTTCGATGTCGCCAAGACGTCGATGGAGCTGTCGTTGCGCTGGGCCAAGCGCTCAAAGGCTGCTCATGGCGATAACACTGCCGCGCTGTTTGGCATTGTTCAGGGTGGTATGCATAAAGAGTTGCGTCAGCGCTCGCTCGACGGTCTGAATGAAATTGGTTTTGATGGCTTGGCGATCGGCGGTTTGTCGGTTGGCGAGCCGAAAGAAGAAATGATCAAGGTGCTCGATTATCTGCCGGAAATGATGCCGGCTGAAAAACCGCGTTATCTGATGGGAGTGGGCAAGCCTGAAGATTTGGTCGAAGGTGTGCGCCGTGGCGTGGATATGTTCGATTGCGTAATGCCAACGCGTAACGCGCGTAACGGCCATTTGTTCATCGATACAGGCGTGCTGAAAATCCGTAATGCGGTGCATCGTCACGATAATTCACCGTTGGATGCCAACTGCGATTGCTATACCTGTCAGAATTTTTCCCGTGCGTATCTGCACCATTTAGACAAGTGTGGCGAAATGCTGGGCAGTATGCTCAATACAATCCATAACTTACGTCACTATCAGCGCTTAATGGCTGGTTTGCGCGGTGCTATCCAACAGGGTACATTGGCCGCCTTTGTCGATAGCTTCTACACCCAGCGTGGCTTGCCAACGCCGCCGCTGGACTAAAACTGAGTTTTTTTAAAAAGAACTGTTCCAACAGGAGTGATACATGAGCTTTTTTATCCCTGCAGCATTCGCAGACGCCGCTGCACCTGCCGCCGGCCCAGCTGGTAGCGGTTTTGAGTGGGTATTTCTGGTCGGCTTCCTGGTCATCTTTTATCTGATGATCTGGCGTCCGCAGGCTAAGCGTGCCAAAGAGCACAAGAGCCTGCTGGGTAGCTTGCAGAAGGGCGACGAGGTTGTAACCACCGGTGGTATCGCGGGTAAAGTCAACAAGGTTAGCGATGACTTCGTGGTCATTGAAGTGTCGGATACCGTTGAGCTGAAAATTCAGAAGGTAGCGATTGCAGCGACCTTGCCTAAAGGCACTCTGAAAGCCATTTAAGTTTCAAACCTTTACCATTCGACGGGGCGCTTAATGCGCCCCGCGTTATAACGGGCGGCGTCATGCTCAATAAATTTCCAGTTTGGAAGTATCTGCTGATTGTGGCCGTATTGGCCGTCGGCTTTCTCTACTCTGCGCCAAATCTGTACCCGGATGATCCGGCGATTCAGATCAGTGGCACCAGCATCGCCAAGCGCATCGAACAGTCTGATCTAGATCGTGCAGACCGTGCGTTGAAGGAGGCCGGCATTGATGTCAAGGGCCTTAGCGTTGCTGATCAGGGCAAGGCAGGCTTGCTGCGCTTGGCCAAGAAGGAAGATCAACTTCCTGCAAAAGACATCGTGCGTAAGGCGCTCGGTGAAGATTTCGTCGTTGCGCTGAACCTGGCGCAAACGACCCCTGACTGGCTGCGCAGTGTGGGTGCGACGCCGATGAAGTTGGGTCTCGACCTTTCCGGTGGTGTGCACTTCTTGCTCGAAGTGGACATGGAAAAAGCCTTGGATGCACGTCGCAAGGTTTACGAGGGCGAGGTGAAAACTTTGCTGCGTAAAGAGCGTGTGCGCTATCGCAGCATGCCAGAGCAGGGTGGTGCTATTCAGCTGGGCTTCGCTGATGAAGACACGCTTGATAAAGCGAGCAGCCTGGTACGCAAGGAATTTACTGACTTTGAGCTGACCACCGCTGAGCGTAACGGCATGCAAGTGCTGCGCTTGACGCTGACTAAGGCCAAGGTCGCTGAGATTCGTGAATACTCGATCAAGCAAAACCTGACCACAGTGCGCAACCGTGTTAACGAGTTGGGCGTGGCTGAGCCATTGGTTCAGCGTCAGGGCGCCAATCGTATTGTGGTTGAGTTGCCGGGTGTCCAGGACACTGCTGAGGCCAAGCGTATTCTGGGTAAGACTGCGAACCTTGAGTTCCGCCTTGAAGCCGCTGTTGATGCGTCAAAAGCGTCGACTGAGGCATTTGAGTTTCGTGAGCCGGGTCGCCCGCCTGTTGATCTTGAGCGTGATCTGATCATCACTGGTGACCAAGTGACCGACGCGCAGGCCAGCTTTGACGAAAACGGCCGCCCGCAAGTGAATATCCGTCTGGATAACCACGGTGGCGACTTGATGAGCCGCGCTACGCGCAGCAACGTCGGGCGCAGCATGGCGGTAATTTTCATCGAGCAAAAGCCGATCACCAAATACGTGCGCAAGACGGTTGATGGCGTGGAGCAAGAAGTTCCCGTGCCAAGCTTCGTCGAAGAAAAGAAAATCATCAGCTTGGCAACCATTCAGTCGCCGCTGGGCAGTCAGTTCCGAATTACCGGTCTGAATGGCCAGGGTGAGTCGTCTGAGTTGGCGCTGTTGCTACGTGCCGGTGGTCTGGCTGCGCCGATGTATTTCGCTGAGGAGCGCACTATCGGTCCTAGCCTGGGTGCGGACAATATTGCCAAAGGTGTTGATGCGGCGTTGTGGGGCATGCTGTTCGTGTCTCTGTTCATCATCGCGATCTACCGCTTCTTTGGTGTCTTGGCGACTATCGCGCTGGGCTTCAACATGATCATGTTGCTGGCATTGATGTCGTTGCTCAGTGCCACTCTGACCTTGCCAGGTATCGCCGGTATCGTATTGACCATGGGTATGGCGGTTGATGCCAACGTACTGATCTTCTCGCGTATTCGTGAGGAGATTGCCAATGGCATGTCGATTCCACGGGCAATTCACGAGGGTTTTGACCGTGCGTTCTCGGCGATCATCGATGCCAACCTGACTACATTGCTGGTCGGGGGTATTCTGTTCGCAATGGGTACTGGGCCGGTTAAGGGCTTTGCGGTGACACTGTCGCTTGGCATCCTGACGTCTATGTTTACCGCCATCTTTGTGACCCGCGCTATGGTCAATCTGATTTTCGGTGGGCGTGACTTCAAGAAGTTGTGGATTTAAGGGGCTGACATGAATCGTACAATCAACTTCATGGGGGCGCGGAACCTCGCGTTTGCTGTGACTGTTTTCCTGACGCTACTGGCATTGGGCAGTTGGGCAGTTAAAGGTCTGAATTTCGGTCTGGACTTCACTGGCGGTACTCAGATCGAACTGAGCTACGAACAACCTGCTGCTTTAGAGCAGGTGCGTGAGAAGCTTCAGGGCGCTGGGTTTACTGATGCGGTGGTGCAGAGCTTTGGTGCGACGACTGACGTGGTCGTGCGTATGCAGGGCGATGACCCGGATTTGGGTATCAAGGTCGCAGACGCGTTGCGCTCAACCGGCGATAAGCTGGAAGTCAAAAAGGTCGAGTTCGTTGGCCCGCAAGTGGGTGAGGAGCTGCGTGACCAAGGCGGTATCGGCATGTTGCTGGCGCTGGGTGGGGTGCTGTTGTATCTGGCGTTCCGCTTCCAGTGGAAATTTGCGGTCGGTGCAATTGTCTCGTTGATCCACGACGTGATCGTAACATTGGGCATCTTGTCATTTTTCCAAGTGACCTTCGACCTGACCACGCTGGCGGCTATTTTGGCGATTATCGGTTACTCGCTGAACGATACAATCGTAGTGTTTGACCGGGTGCGTGAGAACTTCCGGGTACTGCGTAAATCGACCTTGATTGAAAACATCAACATCTCGACCACGCAAACCTTGTTGCGTACGTTGGCGACTTCGATCTCGACGCTGCTGGCGATTGGTGCGCTGCTGTTCTTTGCAGGCGACAATCTGTTCTCATTCTCGATCGCGCTATTCATTGGTGTGTTTGCCGGTACTTACTCATCGGTTTACATCGCGAACGTGGTGCTGATCTGGCTCAACTTGAGCGTCGATGATCTGATTCCACCCGTCGTTGCAGAAGAGGTCGACGAGCGCCCTTAAGCCTGCGTCAAAAGTAATCCAACGAGCCCCCGCAGGTTATTGAACTTGTGGGGGCTTTTTGTTGTCTTATCGACGAATAGGGCGAGATTCGCCAGGTAGAAGGTCAGGAGTCAATTATGAATAAGTCTTTGCTAGTAGGTGCGGTATTAGGTGCTGTGGGCGTAACTGCCGGTGGTGCTGTTGCGACTTACAGCTTGGTCGGTGGCCCGGACTACGCTGATGTGCTGGCTGTGGAGCCTATCAACGAAACTATCAAGACCCCGCGTCAGGAATGCCGCGATGTGACTGTGACGCGTCAGCGTCCGGTACAGGATCAGCACAAAATTGCCGGTACAGCTATCGGTGCCGTTGTAGGCGGCTTGCTGGGTAATCAGGTGGGTGGTGGTAGCGGTAAGAAAATTGCGACTGCAGCAGGTGCTATTGGTGGTGGTTACGCCGGTAACAAGGTGCAGGGCAATATGCAGGCTAACGATACCTACACCACGACTGAAAACCGTTGTAAGACAGTTACCGATACCAGCCAGAAACTGGTGGGTTACAACGTGAAGTACGAGTTGGATGGCAAGGTTAGCCAGGTGCGCATGTCTGAAGATCCAGGCAGCCGTATTCCGGTTAAAGACGGCAAGCTGATGCTTTCTGAAGCACAGTAATCCTGTTAGACAAAAAGCGCCCTGATTGGGCGCTTTTTTGTGGGCGGCTGTTTAAGTGGTGGAGGCTGTGTAGGGTGAGACAACGCGAAGCTTGTCGACCATGGTTCATTCAAATAACGCCGCTGCTAATGGCGGCAGAGAAAGCGTCAGCCATGCTACAAAAGCTACATGCGTGTCGTGTGTGTGAACCGAACAGGCAATAAAAAAGCGCCCTCAGGCGCTTTTCTACACAATCAAGCTTAGCGTTTCAGTGATGCTGAAAGGTGTGGCTGGATTGCGGTTAAAACAGCTTTGAAACACTTGGTGTTGCCCGCAACGATCTGGCCTTTGGCCAGGAAGTCGTGGCCGCCAGTGAAGTCGCTGACCAGGCCGCCTGCTTCTTGAATCAACAGTGCTCCCGCCGCCATGTCCCACTCGGACAGGCCAAATTCCCAGAATGCATCATAACGACCCGCTGCAACATAGGCCAGGTCGAGGCTGGCGGCGCCTGCACGACGTACGCCGGCAGTTTGGCCGACCAGGCTGCGGAACATGCCGAGGTAGTTTTCGAGATTGTCGAGTTGGCTATCGCGGAATGGGAATCCGGTGCCGAGTAGGGCGCCGTCGAGGCTCTTGCGTGTGCTTACGCGCAAGCGGCGACCATTAAGGGCAGCGCCACGGCCGCGGCTGGCAGTGAACTCTTCTTGGCGAACCGGGTCGATGATCACGGCGTGCTCAAGGCGGCCACGGTATTTACAGGCAAGACTGACTGCGAAGTGCGGTACGCCGCGAACGAAGTTGGTGGTGCCGTCCAGCGGATCAATGATCCACAGATAGTCAGCGCCCTCGCCAGAGCCTTCGGTGAGGCCGCTTTCTTCGCCGTAAAAGCCATGAGTTGGGTAGGCTTTGCGCAATGCTTGAATGATCATCTGCTCCGCAGAGCGATCAATCTCGGTCACGTAATCATTGGCATCTTTCTCGTCTACCGAGATGACGTCCAGGCGTTCGATTGAGCGGAAGATCATTTCACCGGCGCTACGGGCTGCGCGCAGCGCGATATTCAGCATAGGCTGCATGGATGGGTCACCTGGGTCGTTAAAGAAAGCCGAACATTCTATCAGAAAAGTTACATATATGAAGTGCCGCTTAGCCTTGCGTGGCGTAATCAAGGTGGGTTCTGTAAGATTTGCTCCTTTCTGCATTCTGTGTGAGCGCTTTCGTTGCTGCAAAATATTCGAGTGGTCTTAGTCAACACCAGTCATCCCGGTAATATCGGTGGCGCGGCGCGGGCGATGAAAAACATGGGGTTGAGCCGATTAGTTCTGGTCGATCCGATTGATTTCCCGAGTCATGAGGCGGATGCGCGAGCATCTGGTGCTAGCGATATTCTTCAGTCGGCACAAATTGTCGGCACCCTTGAAGAGGCGCTGGCTGGCTGCAATCTGGTGCTCGGCACCAGTGCCCGAGATCGGCGTATTCCTTGGCCGTTGCTAGATCCGCGGGAGTGCGGGGTGGCGGCGTGCGAGCAAGCGCTGGAGGGTGCTGATGTGGCGTTGGTGTTCGGCCGTGAGTACGCTGGTCTGACCAACGAAGAGCTGCAGCGCTGTCAGTTTCATGTGCATATTCCGTCCGATCCAGAGTTCAGTTCACTGAATCTGGCGGCGGCGGTGCAAGTATTGGCGTATGAAGTGCGCATGGCATGGCTGGCAGCACAAAATAAACCAACCAAGGTGGCTAAGCTCGAAACCACGGCGATGCTCAACACTCAGTTGGTCACTGCTGATGAGTTGGAGTCGTTTTACGCGCACCTGCAAAAGGCGCTGGAAGAAATCGGCTTTCTTGATCCAGAAAATCCACGGCACCTGATGAGTCGGTTGCGGCGTTTATATGGCCGCAATAACATTAGTCGAGCCGAGATGAATATTTTGCGCGGCATTTTGACTGAAACGCTCAAGGCCGCGCGCGGTGAACACCACAAGCAGGGGAAGTCAGATGTTTGAGCTCATCCGTGAAGACATTCAAAGCGTATTTCATCGCGATCCAGCTGCGCGTAATACCTTTGAGGTGATCACCTGCTATCCCGGTTTGCATGCTGTGTGGTTGCATCGCGTGGCGCACGCCTTGTGGGTCAATGGCTGGAAATGGCTGGCGCGGGTAGTTTCAAACTTTGGTCGCTGGACGACCGGTATTGAGATTCATCCGGGCGCCAAAATCGGTCGTCGCTTCTTTATTGATCACGGCATGGGCATCGTCATTGGTGAAACCGCTGAGATTGGCAACGATGTAACCCTGTATCAGGGTGTCACGCTGGGCGGTACGAGCTGGAATAAAGGTAAGCGCCACCCGACCCTTGAGGATGGCGTGGTTGTTGGTGCGGGAGCCAAGGTTCTGGGGCCGTTTACCGTGGGGGCGGGTGCCAAGATAGGCTCGAACGCGGTGGTCACCAAGGAAGTCCCGGCTGGTGCGACTGCTGTTGGGATTCCGGGTCGAATCATTGTCAAAGACGACAGTGATCAAGAAGCCAAGCGCAAGGCTATGGCTGAGAAGCTCGGTTTTGATGCCTATGGCGTCAGTCAGGATATGCCGGACCCGGTGTCGCGGGCGATTGGTCAGTTGCTTGATCACTTGCAGGCGGTAGACGGTCGTCTTGAGGGGATGTGCCAGGCGCTTACCTCGCTAGGCAGCGACTACTGCGCGAAGGATTTGCCTGCGCTGCGCGATGAAGATTTTATCGGTGTCTGCAAGGAGCAAGGCGACAAGCCAGCGCCTGATGCATAGGTATAGCTAGTTTGCTATGCTTTGCGCCCCCCGCAAGCGCTAATCCCGAGTAATTTAATAGGACTTATAGTTGACTTAAATACTCGGGAATTGCATAATTTGCAGCATATTGTAATCCCCGGTGCCTCTTCGATGAGACTGACAACCAAAGGCCGATACGCCGTCACCGCCATGCTTGACTTGGCGTTGCACGCGCAAAACGGCCCCGTGTCCCTTGCTGATATTTCTGAGCGTCAGGGGATTTCCCTTTCCTACTTGGAGCAACTGTTCGCCAAATTGCGACGTGGAAGCTTGGTTTCCAGTGTTCGCGGTCCGGGCGGTGGTTATCAGCTGGCGCGTGCTATGGCCGGTATCCAAGTTGCAGAAGTGATTGATGCAGTCAATGAGTCTGTTGATGCAACGCGCTGCCAAGGGCAGGGCGACTGTCATGCGGGTGATACCTGTTTGACTCATCATCTGTGGTGTGACCTGAGCCAGCAGATCCACGAGTTTCTGAGTGGTATCAGCTTGGCTGATCTGGTTACCCGTCGTGAGGTTCAAGAAGTTGCTCATCGCCAGGACCAGCGTCGCTGCAACGGCAGAGCGCCGCAATTAGATAAAATCGAAGCATCCGCCGTCGACTGAATTTATAGGGTGCCAGCCTGCAAAGCCTGAGTCCTGATAGGAGAGAATCAATGAAATTGCCTATTTACCTCGATTATTCCGCAACCACGCCGGTTGATCCGCGTGTTGCGCAGAAAATGGTTGAGTGTCTGACAACTGACGGTAACTTCGGTAACCCAGCTTCGCGCTCCCACTTCTTTGGTTGGAAAGCTGAAGAAGCGGTTGAGAATGCGCGTCGTCAAGTTGCCGAGTTGGTGGGTGCTGACCCGCGCGAGATCGTCTGGACCTCCGGTGCAACCGAGTCCGATAACCTGGCCATCAAAGGCATCGCCGACTTCTATAAGAGCAAGGGCAAGCACCTTGTTACTTCGAAGATCGAGCACAAGGCGGTCCTCGACACCATGCGCCAGCTTGAGCGTGAAGGTTTTGAGGTCACTTACATCGAGCCTGGTGAAGATGGCTTGATTACCCCGGCCATGGTTGAGGCGGCGCTGCGTGAAGACACCATTCTGGTTTCGATCATGCACGTCAACAACGAGATTGGTACGGTCAACGACATTGCCGCTATCGGTGAGCTGACCCGTTCACGTGGGGTTATCTTCCACGTTGATGCGGCGCAATCGACTGGCAAGGTTGAAATCAACCTTGAGAATCTCAAAGTTGATCTGATGTCGTTCTCTGCGCATAAAACCTATGGCCCTAAAGGTGTTGGTGCTCTGTATGTGCGCCGCAAGCCGCGCATTCGTCTGGAAGCACAGACCCACGGTGGCGGTCACGAGCGCGGCATGCGTTCCGGTACATTGGCGACTCACCAGTGCGTTGGCATGGGTGAAGCGTTCCGTATCGCGAAAGAAGAAATGGTCGCCGAAAACCAGCGTCTGCTGGCCCTGCGTGATCGCTTCTATTCGCAGCTTGAGGACATGGAAGAGCTGTACATCAACGGCAGCATGGTTTCTCGCGTACCGCATAACCTCAACCTCAGCTTCAACTATGTTGAAGGTGAGTCGTTGATTATGGCACTCAAGGATCTGGCTGTTTCGTCAGGCTCTGCCTGTACTTCGGCATCGCTTGAGCCTTCATACGTTCTGCGCGCCTTGGGCCGCAACGATGAATTGGCACACAGCTCGATTCGCTTCACCTTCGGTCGTTTCAGCACTGAAGAAGAGATTGATTACGCAGCAGCCAAAGTTCGCGACGCAGTTACCAAGCTGCGTGAGCTTTCGCCACTGTGGGATATGTTCAAAGAAGGTGTCGATCTGTCCCAAGTTGAATGGGCGGCACACTAAAGCTGCCGATGAGCGGCGCCTGATGATTGAGGAATAAGAGCATGGCTTACAGCGAAAAGGTCATTGACCACTACGAAAACCCGCGCAACGTCGGCAAGATGGATGCGCAGGACCCTGATGTTGGTACCGGCATGGTCGGTGCTCCAGCGTGCGGCGACGTAATGCGCTTGCAGATCAAGGTTAACGGCGAAGGCGTTATTGAAGACGCCAAGTTCAAAACTTACGGTTGCGGTTCGGCTATCGCTTCCAGCTCCCTGGCCACTGAGTGGATGAAGGGTAAAACGCTGGATGAAGCTGAAACGATTAAAAACACTCAGCTCGCTGAAGAGTTGGCGTTGCCGCCAGTTAAAATTCACTGCTCAGTACTCGCCGAGGACGCCATCAAGGCTGCCGTGCGTGACTACAAGCAGAAGAAAGGTTTGCTCTAAGGAGGTTTGTCGATGGCTATCAGCATGACCGAAGCCGCCGCCCGGCACGTACAGCGTTCCCTCGATGGGCGCGGTAAAGGTGAGGGCATTCGTTTGGCTGTTCGCACGACTGGCTGCTCAGGTTTGGCTTATGTGCTGGAGTTTGTCGATGAAACTGCTGGCGAAGACCAAGTCTTTGAGAGTCACGGGGTCAAGGTAATTATTGACCCTAAAAGCTTGGTTTACCTCGACGGCACTGAGCTGGATTTCGTCAAGGAAGGTCTGAACGAAGGTTTCAAGTTCAATAACCCTAACGTACGCGGTGAATGTGGCTGCGGCGAAAGCTTCAACATCTGAGGCTATTGTGGGTACTCCTTGTCACTTCGCTCTATTTGACCTGCAGCCGAGTTTTCGGCTGGACCTTGATCAACTGGCTACGCGCTATCGTGAGTTGGCGCGTGCGGTTCATCCAGATCGCTTTGCTGATGCCGAGGCGCGTGAGCAGCGTATTGCTCTAGAGAAGTCTGCGAGCCTTAATGAGGCGTATCAAACGCTTAAGAATGCGCCGCAGCGTGCCCGTTACTTATTGGCGTTGAGTGGTCCTGAGCTACCGCTTGAAGTGACCGTGCATGACCCAGACTTCCTGATGCAGCAGATTCAGTTGCGTGAAGAGCTTGAAGACCTGCAGGACGCCGCAGATATTGACGGTGTGTTGCAGTTCAAGCGTCGGCTGAAGGTTGCCTCGGATGAGCTGAACGAAAGCTTCGCGGTTTGTTGGGATGATCCTGCTAAGCGTGATGAGGCCGAGCGCCTGATGCGTCGTATGCAGTTTCTCGACAAGCTTTCCCACGAGGTCCGCCAGTTGGAAGAGCGCCTCGACGATTAACGCTCGCGCACCTGACCGGGTGCGCCTGATATTCACAAAAGCACATATAAACCATGGCCTTACTGCAGATCGCTGAGCCCGGACAGAGCCCCCAGCCACACCAGCGTCGGCTGGCAGTTGGGATCGACCTGGGTACCACCAATTCGCTAGTTGCTGCGTTGCGCAGCGGCATTTCTGAGTCGTTAGCTGATGCTGCTGGCGAAGTTATCCTGCCGTCAGCTGTGCGCTATCACGCCGCCCATGTTGAAGTGGGCGAGGGTGCCAAGGCGGCAGCTTCGAGTGACCCGCTCAATACCATTGTTTCGGTTAAGCGCCTGATGGGGCGCGGCCTTGCTGACGTTAAGCAATTGGGTGAGCAACTGCCTTACCGCTTTGTTGGTGGTGAGTCGCAGATGCCGTCGATCGAAACGGTACAGGGCGCCAAGAGCCCGGTTGAGGTTTCCGCTGAAATTCTCAAGGTGCTGCGCGACCGCGCCGAACTGACCCTCGGTGGTGAGCTGGTTGGTGCTGTTATCACCGTGCCTGCATATTTTGATGAAGCGCAACGTCAAGCAACCAAAGATGCGGCGCGTCTTGCCGGGCTGAATGTTTTGCGGTTGCTCAATGAGCCCACTGCAGCAGCTGTCGCTTACGGCCTTGATCAGAAAGCTGAAGGTGTTGTTGCTATTTACGACTTGGGCGGCGGTACCTTCGATATTTCGATTCTGCGTCTGACTAGTGGTGTGTTTGAAGTCATGGCTACCGGCGGCGATAGCGCGCTGGGCGGCGATGACTTTGATCACGCGATTGCTAGCTGGATTATCGAGCAGGCCGGTTTATCCGCTGATATCGATCCAAGTGCCCAGCGCAGTTTGTTAGAGACGGCCTGCGCCGCCAAAGAAGCGTTGACCAGCAGTGATTCGGTTGAAGTGGTTTATCAGCAGTGGCGCGGTGTGCTGAGCCGCGAGCTGTTTGAAGCACTGATCGAACCAATGGTTGCGCGCAGCCTTAAAGCTTGTCGCCGTGCTGTGCGTGACTCGGGTGTCGAGTTGGATGAAGTTGGCGCCGTGGTGATGGTTGGCGGCTCAACGCGAGTGCCGCGTGTGCGTCAGGCTGTTGCTGAAATGTTTGCGCGTCAGCCGTTGACGGATATCGATCCGGACCAAGTGGTTGCTATTGGGGCGGCGATTCAGGCCGATGCCCTGGCGGGTAATAAGCGTGGCGACGGTGAGGAACTGTTGCTGCTCGATGTGATTCCGTTGTCGCTAGGTCTGGAGACCATGGGCGGGCTGATGGAAAAAATCATTCCGCGTAACACCACAATACCCGTTGCTCGTGCCCAGGATTTCACCACCTACAAAGATGGTCAAAGCGCGATGATGGTGCACGTGCTGCAGGGTGAGCGTGAGCTAATCAGTGATTGCCGCTCGCTGGCACGCTTTGAATTGCGTGGCATTCCGCCGATGGTGGCAGGCGCCGCGAAGATTCGTGTGACCTTCCAGGTCGATGCCGACGGTTTGCTAAGCGTTGCCGCCCGTGAGCTCGGCTCTGGCGTCGAGGCGAGCATTCAGGTTAAGCCTTCCTATGGCCTGACAGATGATCAGGTCGCGAAAATGCTCCAGGACTCATTCAGTAATGCTGGTGATGATAAACAAGCGCGGGTTCTGCGTGAGCAGCAGGTTGATGCGAAACGCCTGCTTGAAGCGGTCGAAGTCGCGCTGGCAGCCGATGGTGAGCGTTTGCTGGACAGCGAAGAGCGTCTGGCAATCGATGCCCAGGTTGAACTGTTGCGCGAATTGATAGATGGCGCCGACGGTTTAGCCCTTGAGCAGCAAACGAAACGATTGACCCAAGTGACCGATGCGTTTGCCGCGCGTCGTTTGGATTCCACGGTAAAAGCCGCGTTGGCAGGCCGTAGTCTTAACGAGATTGAGGAATAAGCATGACCCAGTTGATTTTCCTGCCGCACGCCGAGCATTGCCCAGAGGGTGCGGTTTTCGAGGCTCAGCCTGGTGAAACTGTGTTGAATGCGGCGCTGCGCAATGGCATCCATATTGAACACGCGTGTGAAAAGTCATGCGCGTGCACAACCTGCCACGTAGTGGTTCGTGAAGGTTTCAATTCGCTTGAAGCTTCCGACGAGCTGGAAGACGACATGCTCGACAAAGCCTGGGGTCTGGAGCCTAATTCGCGCTTATCTTGCCAAGTGGTCGTGGGTGAAGAAGACATGGTCATCGAAATCCCGAAATACACCATCAATCAGGTTTCTGAAGGCCACTAAGGAGCATCACCATGAGCATTAAATGGTCTGATGTGCTGGAAATTGCCATTCAGCTGGCAGAGAGCAAGCCGGACGTTGACCCGCGCTACGTTAACTTCGTCGATCTGCACCGTTGGGTAGTCGAACTGCCGGAATTTTCAGATGACGCTCAGCGTGGCGGAGAGAAGGTTCTTGAAGCTATTCAGGCAGCCTGGATCGAAGAAGCTGACTGATTTTTGACCCAAGGCAGTGCGCCGTCAGGCGCGAGCCCTACGCATTTCCCTAGAACCCGCGTATAATTCGCGGGTTTAATTTTTCGCTTTAATCCTCTTTTTTGGAGTTTCACATGGCTGTTGAACGTACTTTCTCTATCATCAAACCAGACGCAGTAGCTAAAAATGTCGTCGGCGAGATCGTTACCCGCTTCGAAAAAGCAGGTCTGCGCGTTGTTGCATCGAAAATGGTTCAGTTGTCCGAGCGCGAAGCTGGCGGTTTCTACGCTGAGCACAGCGAGCGCGGCTTCTTCAAGGACCTGGTTGCATTCATGACCTCCGGTCCGGTTATCGTTCAGGTTCTGGAAGGCGAAGGCGCCATCCTGAAAAACCGTGAACTGATGGGCGCTACCAACCCTAAAGAAGCAGCTGCTGGCACTATCCGTGCTGATTTTGCTGTTTCTATCGACGAAAACGCTGTTCACGGTTCGGATTCCGAAGCGTCAGCTGCTCGCGAAATCGCTTACTTCTTCGCCTCTACTGAGGTGTGCGCTCGCATTCGCTAAGCGAATCGAGTGAAGGTGAAACCATGACTATTGCGACCGGTAAAATTAATCTTCTGGGTCTGACCCAGCAGGAAATGGAACAATTCTTCGACAGTATCGGCGAGAAGCGTTTCCGTGCCGGTCAGATAATGAAGTGGATTCACCACTTTGGTATCGATGATTTCGATGCCATGAGTAATGTCAGCAAGGTCTTGCGCGAAAAGCTCAAGGCCTGTGCTGAAATTCGCGGCCCGGAAGTGGTCAGCGAAGATATTTCCACCGATGGCACCCGCAAGTGGGTGGTTCGCGTGGCATCCGGTAGTTGTGTTGAAACCGTGTATATCCCGCAGGGCGCTCGTGGCACCTTATGTGTGTCGTCGCAGGCCGGTTGTGCGTTGGATTGCAGTTTCTGCTCCACCGGTAAACAAGGCTTTAACAGCGACCTTACCGCCGCCGAGATTATTGGTCAGGTCTGGATAGCAAACAAATCATTCGGCTCTCAGCCCGCGAAAGTTGATCGCGCCGTCACCAACGTGGTGATGATGGGCATGGGTGAGCCGTTACTGAATTTTGACAATGTCGTCGCCTCGATGAAAATCATGATGGACGACCTTGGTTATGGCATTTCCAAGCGCAAGGTGACGTTGTCTACCTCGGGCGTGGTGCCAATGATCGATAAGCTGGCGGGCGAGATCGACGTCTCCCTGGCGCTGTCGCTGCATGCGCCGAACGATGCGCTGCGCAACCAGTTGGTTCCGATCAACAAGAAGTACCCGCTGGAAATGCTCCTCGCAGCATGCAAGCGTTATGTTTCGGGTTTGGGCGAGAAGCGCGTGTTGACTATCGAATACACCCTGCTCAAGGATGTGAACGATAAGATTGAGCATGCTGAGGAAATGATCGCACTTCTCAAAGATGTACCTTGCAAGATCAATCTGATTCCGTTTAATCCCTTTCCTTTCTCGGGATATGAGCGGCCGAGCAACAATGCGATACGCCGTTTCCAAGACCTGCTGCACAAAGCAGGGCACAATGTCACTGTGCGTACAACGCGTGGAGAGGACATTGATGCCGCTTGTGGCCAGTTGGTTGGCCAAGTGATGGATCGTACTCGCCGCAGCGAACGTTATATCGCCGTGCGTGAATTGAGCAGCGAGGCAGAGTCGCCACGTTCCACCGCAAACACAAATTAGAAGAGAGGAAATCCATGACCCTGCGCCCCGCGCTGTTCTTGTTACTTGCCAGCCTGCTTGCTGGCTGTGTTACCACCGGTGATGTTGATCCGATGAGGAGCGCAAAGGGTCGTGAAGAAGCACGGGATGCCTACATTCAGCTTGGCATAGGTTACATTCAGCAAGGTGCGAGCGAACGCGCCAAGGTGCCGCTGAAGAAGGCGCTTGAGATTGATTCAGCCAGTGCCGATGCGCATGCCGCGTTAGCGTTTGTGTTCCAGCTTGAAATGGAGCCCCAACTGGCTGATGAACATTACAAAAGAGCCATTTCAGAGCGTCCGAACGATGCACGGTTGTTGAATAATTACGGCAGCTTTCTGTTTGAGCAAAAGCGTTACGACGAAGCGCTGGAACGTTACAAGCAAGCCGCGCAAGATAACCTCTACCAAGAACGTTCGCGGGTATTTGAGAATCTCGGTGTAACCTCTTTAGCGCTTAATCAGACTGAGCAAGCAAAAAAGTACTTCCAGCGCACGCTGCGCTTGAATAGTCGCCAGCCGCGCGCGTTATTTGCGATGGCTGAGATATCGTACAAAGAGCAGGACTACGTGTCAGCGCGTCGTTACTACGATAGCTTTAGTCTTATTAGTGAGCAAAACGCTGAAAGCCTGTTGTTAGGTGCGCGTCTTGCCAAAATATTTGAAGACCGCAATAAGTCAGCAAGTTTAGGTCTGCAACTAAAACGTTTGTATCCCGGCACTGCGGAATACAAGCAATACCTGTCGGAGCAATGATGAAATCGGCGCCACCTGAAGCTATAGCAGCAAATCGCGTCAATCCCGGTGAAACTCTGCGCATTGCGCGAGAGGCCAAAAACTGGTCGATTGTAGAGGTCGCCGCACAGCTTAATTTGACCCCCGAGCGTCTCGGTCAGATTGAAGCAGGCGCATTCGATAAACTGCCGGGCACTACATTCGCCCGTGGTTACCTGCGTACTTATGCAAAGCTATTGGGTGTTGATCAGACAGAAATTGTTAAAGAGTTTGATCAGTTCACCGGCAGCAGTGTTGCGGCTAGCAATGTGCAGAGTCTGGGACGCATCGAAGAGCCGGTTAACTATTCGCAGAAAGTTTTGCGATTTGTCAGCTTTGCCATGCTGGTTGTCTTGGGCACCGTAGGTTTCTTCTGGTGGCAAGAACAGGCCGAACGCCAGGCCGACGATGCTGCAGTTGCTGGCATCGAGCATGTTGAAGTTGAAGGTGCCGATGGTTCAACCCAGATTCATACCTTGGATGAGCCAGAGGATCAGGCGGTTATTGCTGCTCAGAATGAAACTCAACTGGAACTGCCGAGCGCCAGCGACACGCTTGCCGAGCCTCCTGAGTCGGGAGTGGCTGTGGACGCAGCTGATGCTGAAGTAGTGGTTGACTCTACGCCGACTGCTGGCGTGGCGAGTTCTGCACCTACAGCTGAGCCTGTGACGCCTGACGCAGACGCTCAGGCGCCTGCTACTGAAGCCGCGGCCGCACCGGCTGTGGCTGCTGGTGAAGGTAACGTCAATATCGATTTCAGCGCAAATTGCTGGCTGCAACTGACAGACGCCAACGGCAAAGTGGTTTACAGCGGTTTGAAGAAAAAAGGTGAAAGCCTAAACGTTACTGGTAAAGCACCTTTAGAACTGCGTTTGGGTTTTGCGAGCGGTGCACAGGTTACTTATAACGGTCAGGCTGTTGATGTCGCGCCTTACGCAACTGGCGAAACTGCACGCCTGAAACTGGGGCTTTAACTCATGCATGGCGAATCACCGATCAAGCGTCGCTTGTCGCGTAAAATCTGGGTTGGCTCTGTACCGGTAGGTGGCGATTCGCCCATTTCGGTACAAAGCATGACTAACACCGATACCAACGATGTGGCGGCCACTGTCGCGCAGATTCGTCGTTTGGAAGAGGCCGGTGCTGACATCGTGCGCGTGTCAGTCCCCGACATGGATGCCGCGGAGGCATTCGGCAAGATTAAGAAGCAAGTGAATCTGCCGCTGGTCGCAGATATCCACTTCGATTACCTGATCGCCCTGCGCGTGGCGGAGTTGGGTGTCGATTGTTTGCGAATCAACCCGGGCAACATCGGACGTGAAGATCGCGTGCGTGCAGTGGTTGAAGCGGCGCGTGACAAAGGCATTCCAATCCGTATTGGGGTCAACGCCGGTTCGCTGGAAAAAGACCTGCAAAAGAAATATGGCGAACCGACCCCAGAAGCTTTGGTTGAGTCAGCGTTGCGCCATGTTGAGCACCTCGATCGGCTGAATTTCCCTGATTTCAAAGTCAGTGTTAAAGCCTCGGATGTGTTTATGGCGGTAGCGGCTTACCGCCTGCTGGCGACGCAAATCGAGCAACCTTTGCACTTGGGTATCACTGAGGCCGGAGGTTTACGTTCCGGTACGGTAAAATCATCAGTTGGCTTGGGCATGCTGCTTGCGGACGGGATTGGCGATACTATTCGCATCTCGCTGGCGGCTGATCCGGTAGAAGAAATCAAAGTTGGTTTCGATATCCTCAAGTCATTGCGTCTGCGTTCGCGCGGTATCAACTTCATCGCTTGCCCGAGTTGTTCGCGGCAGAATTTTGATGTGGTTAAAACCATGAACGACCTGGAGGGTCGCTTGGATGACCTGCTGGTGCCGCTGGATGTTGCGGTAATTGGTTGTGTGGTCAATGGACCAGGTGAGGCAAAAGAGGCGCACATCGGCTTGACGGGTGGCTCGCCAAACAACCTTATCTACATTGATGGCAAGCCTGCACAAAAACTGAATAACGAAAACCTCGTGGATAACCTAGAAAAGTTGATCCGTGAGAAAGCAGCTGAAAAGCTCGCAGCAGATGCCGCTGTGATTGTTCGCAGCTAAGAGCTTTGACGTCTAAGGAATTGAATTGAGTAAGCCCCTGCAAGCCATTCGTGGCATGAACGACATCCTGCCAGAGCAAACTCCGCTGTGGCGCTATTTTGAAGCCACCGTTGCAGGTCTGTTGGATGGCTACGGCTATCGTCAGATTCGGATGCCTATTGTTGAGTTCACCGAGCTGTTTAAGCGCTCGATTGGTGAAGTCACCGATATCGTTGAAAAAGAGATGTACACCTTCGAAGACCGTAATGGTGACTCACTGACCTTGCGTCCAGAAGGTACGGCTGCGTGCGTGCGTGCGGTGCTTGAGCATGGTTTGTCCGGTGGCGGTCAGGTCCAGAAGCTCTGGTACATCGGGCAAATGTTTCGCCACGAACGTCCACAGAAAGGCCGTTATCGTCAATTCCACCAGATCGGTCTTGAGGTTTTTAATCTTGACGGTCCGGATATCGATGCCGAACTGATCATGCTGACGTGGCGCCTGTGGAAGCTGCTCGGCATTCGTGACTCGGTAAAGCTTGAACTCAATAGCCTGGGCACCAGTGAAGCGCGTGCGGTTTACCGTGGCGACTTGGTTGAGTATTTGACCGCGCGGATCGATCAGCTTGATGAAGACAGCCGTCGTCGGCTTTCGAGCAACCCGCTACGTATCCTCGACAGTAAGTCACCAGAGACTCAGGCACTGCTGGTTGATGCGCCCAAGCTTGAAAACTATCTGGATGAAGAGTCGCGCGTGCATTTCGCCGGGCTCAAGGCGCGTCTTGACGCTGCTGGCATTCCCTATGTGATAAATCCGAAGCTGGTTCGTGGTCTCGACTACTACAGCAAAACCGTATTTGAGTGGGTAACCGATAAACTGGGTGCGCAAGGCACCGTTTGCGCTGGCGGTCGGTATGATGGGCTGGTTGAGCAGATGGGCGGTAAGCCGACCACCGGTGTTGGTTTCGCCATGGGCATCGAACGTCTTATCCTGTTGATCGAGACACTTGATAAAGTGCCTGCTGAAATCGCGCGTACCGTCGATGTGTACCTGTGTGCTTTAGGTGATGCTGCTGAACTTGCAGCAATCCCGTTGGCCGAGCAATTGCGCGACAAAATCCCAGGTTTGCGCCTGCAAGTTAATGCGGGCGCTGGCAGTTTCAAAAGCCAGTTGAAAAAAGCTGACAAGAGCGGTGCGTTATTCGCTCTGGTCATGGGGGAAGACGAACTGGCCCAGCAAGTGGTAGGTTGCAAGCCGCTGCGCGGTCAGGGTGAACAAAACAGCATTGCTTGGGATGTTCTTGCAGAACATCTGGCAACCAGCCTCAAACAGGCTTAAGCGAATTAGCGAATAAGGAGTATTGGGGTGGTTTCGCGTAACGACGAAGAAGAATTAGCGGTACTCAAGGACTGGTGGCAGAGCAATGGCAAGCCACTGATGGCAGGTTGTGCGCTGGCACTGATTGCAGTGCTGGGCTGGCAGGGCTGGCAGAAGTATCAAACCAACCAGTCACAAGGCGCTTCAGTGCTTTACCAGCAACTGCTGGAAACTGCCCTTGATCCAAGTGGTAAGCCGGATACCGGTAAAGTCGCTGAAATCGCTGGCAAGCTGAGCAGTGAGTACGGTGGCACCTATTATGCTCAGTACGGCAGCTTGTTTGTGGCTAAAGTAGCGGTCGAGGCGGGTGAGCTGAAAGATGCTGCCGCCCAACTGCAAGCTGTAGTTGATAAGCCAGCTGATGCAACGCTTGAAGAACTGGCGCGTCAGCGTCTGGCGCGTGTGCTGGCTGCGCAAGAGAAAACGGAAGAAGCCTTGAAACTGCTTGATGGCGATGCGGATAAAGCATTTCTGGCAAGCCGCGAAGAGCTCAAAGGTGACCTGCTGGTGAAGCTGGGTCGTACCGATGACGCGCACGCTGCTTATCAGAAAGCCAAGTCTTCATTGTCTGAAGATGCAGCGGTTGGTGGCTTGCAAATCAAGCTGGACGACCTAGCCAAAGGGGATGCGTGACGTGATTCAGTGGAAGAGTATCGCACTACTGAGCCTGGCCTTGATGGTCGTGGGCTGCAGTAGCAGTAGCAAGAAGGAACTGCCGCCCGCAGAGTTGCCTGACTTCACCGCAGAAGTTGAACTCAATGAGCAGTGGGATCGTTCAATTGGCGATGGCCAAGGTGAAACGTTCAACATGCTTCAGCCTGCGATTGAGGGCGAAAAAATCATTGCTGCCGACGTCCATGGCGTTGTCATGGCAATGGATCGCATGACCGGTGATGTTCTCTGGGAAAACGACCTGGACCTTCCTGTTTCTGGCGCTGTGGGTGCCGGCTATGGTTTGGTTTTGCTGGGCACGCTCAAGGGCGAAATTATTGCTCTGGACTCCAGCACCGGTGAAGAACAGTGGCGCGCTCGGGTCAACAGTGAAGTGCTTTCAGCCCCTGCAATCAACGGTGACATCGTTCTGGTACAAACCCAGGATGACCGTTTGATCGCATTTGATGCACAGAGCGGTAATCAGCGCTGGAGCTTTGATAACACCCCAGCTGTACTGACTCTGCGCGGTACCAGTGCACCGGTGCTAACCAACAATCTGGCGATTGCTGGTCTGTCCAGCGGTAAAGTCATTGCGCTCGATGCGCAGCGCGGCATTCCAGTGTGGGAACAGCGTGTTGCTGTGCCGCAGGGTCGCTCTGAGTTGGACCGCGTGGTTGATATCGACGGTGGCCTGTTGCTGTCGGGTGGCAAGCTTTACGTAGTCAGCTATCAAGGCCGTGTTGCCGCTCTGGACCTGGAATCAGGTCGTGTGCTTTGGCAGCGTGAAGCGTCTAGCTCGGTTGGTGTAGCGCAAGGCTTCGGCACTGTTTACGTCAGCTTGGCCAATGGCACGGTTGAAGGTGTTGATGAGCGTTCAGCGTCGGCACTGTGGAGCAATGATGCACTGGCCCGTCGCCAGTTGTCGGCTCCTGAAGTATTTTCCAGCTATATCGCATTTGGCGATTTTGAAGGCTACCTGCACTTGATCAGCCAGATTGATGGCCGTTTTGTCGGTCGTGAACATGTTGACAGTGATGGCCTGCGCGCGCGCCCACTGGTTGACGGCGATTGGCTGTATGCCTTTGGTAACAGCGGAAAACTGGTCGCTTACACGATCAAATAGCTGGCAACTGACAGGCTTGTCTATGCTGCATTTGTAGCGTCCAGGCCTAGCTTTGAATTCCGGCCGCTGCTCATGCAGCGGCCTTTGTATTTTCTGAAATAACGAAGTGGAGAGCCTAATGGTTCCCGTAATTGCCCTGGTGGGCCGACCGAACGTCGGTAAGTCCACTCTATTCAACCGCTTGACCAGGACCCGCGATGCCATCGTTGGTGACCTGTCGGGTTTAACCCGTGATCGTCAGTATGGCGAGGCCAAGTGGCAGGGACGCACCTACATTGTCGTCGATACCGGTGGTATTTCCGGCGATGAAGAAGGAATTGATGCAAAGATGGCCGAGCAGTCACTGCAGGCTATCGAAGAAGCTGATGTGGTGTTGTTCCTGGTGGATGCGCGGGCGGGGTTGTCTGCCTCTGACCAGATGATTGGTGAGCACCTGCGTAAGCGCAATAAGGACAGCCACCTGATCATCAACAAGGTCGACAATCTCGATCCCGATTTGGCGCGTGCTGAGTTTTCCTCGATGGGTATGGGCGAGTCGCTTGCGATTGCCGGTGCCCATGGCCGTGGCATCACACAGATGCTTGAAGCCGTACTGAGTCGCTTCCCGAAAGATGCTGGTGAGCTGGAGGAGGGCGAAGAGCCTGAAGAGGTTGCCGAAGGCGAAGAACCCAAGCGTATTCCTGGCCCAAGCGAGAAAGACGGCATCAAGCTGGCTATCATCGGTCGTCCAAACGTCGGTAAATCGACACTGGTCAACCGCATGCTCGGTGAAGACCGGGTTATTGTTTATGACCAGGCGGGCACTACGCGCGACAGTATCTACATCCCGTTTGAGCGTGATGATGAGAAGTACACGCTGATTGATACCGCGGGCGTGCGTCGTCGCGGCAAGATTTTTGAAGCCGTCGAGAAGTTCTCGGTGGTTAAAACCCTGCAGGCCATTCAGGACTCCAACGTTGTCGTATTCGTCATGGATGCGCGCGAGGGTGTGGTCGACCATGACCTTAACTTGCTCGGTTTTGTCCTGGAAAGTGGTCGCGCGCTGGTTATCGCCCTGAACAAGTGGGACGGCATGGAACCAAGCGAACGTGATTACGTGAAGACCGAGTTGCAGCGCCGCTTGTTCTTTGTGGACTTCGCTGATATTCACTTTATTTCGGCGTTGCACGGCACCGGTGTGGGCCATCTGTACAAGTCGGTACAGGCTTCGTTCCAGTCGGCGATTACCCGCTGGCCAACCAACCGTTTGACTCAGATCCTCGAAGATGCGGTGCGTGAACATCAGCCACCACTGGTTAACGGTCGCCGGATCAAGCTGCGTTACGCTCACTTGGGTGGTGCAAACCCGCCGCTGATCGTTATTCACGGTAATCAGGTTGAGTCAGTGCCGCGTGCGTATTCGCGTTACTTGGAGAACACTTATCGCCGCGTGCTGAAGCTGGTCGGTACGCCGATCCGCATTGAATACAAAGGCGGTGAGAACCCGTATGAGGGCAATAAAAACACCCTCACGGATCGTCAGGTGAACAAGAAGCGTCGCTTGATGAGTCACCACAAAAAAGCTGAGAAAAAGCGTAAAGACAAACGCTAGACCGGCTATTTTGCTGATGTTGAAAAAGGCGCCTGACGGGCGCCTTTTTCATGTCTGGCTGATCCGTTATCCTGCGGTTATCAAACGCCTCGTCGGGCGTGTGCAGTAGGAAGGTGTGATGATTATCAGCAAGTTGCCGAATGTTGGCACAACCATCTTTACCCGTATGTCCCAACTCGCCATGGAAACCGGTGCGCTGAATCTGTCGCAAGGCTTTCCCGATTTTGATGGTCCGCAAGCATTGCGTGACGCGGTCGGCCGCCATGTGGCAGCAGGGCATAATCAATACACCGCCATGACAGGCTTACCAGCACTGCGTGAACAGGTTGCGGCTAAAATCGCCCGCAGCTACGGTTGCAAAGTCAGTGCAGATACAGAGGTCACGATTACCCCTGGCGCTACTCAGGCGATCTTCTGTGCGGTGCAAGCGCTGGTGCAGCCGGGTGATGAGGTCATTGTCTTTGACCCCAGTTATGACAGCTATGAGCCCTCGGTAGAGCTTGCTGGCGGTCGCTGCATCCATGTGCCGTTGGCCTTGCCGGATTTCGCTATCGATTGGCAGCGCTTCACTGATGCGCTGAGTGACAAGACCCGTTTGATTATCCTCAACAGTCCGCATAACCCGAGTGGCGCGCTGATCAGTCGAGCGGAGCTGGACCAACTGGCCAGCTTGATTCGCGATCGTGATATTTATCTGATCAGCGATGAGGTCTACGAACACTTGGTGTTCGATGGCGTCACGCATACCAGCGTATTAGCGCACGAAGAGCTGTATCAACGCGCGTTCGTGGTCAGCTCCTTTGGCAAGACATACCACGTCACTGGCTGGAAAACCGGCTATGTGGTTGCGCCGCCGGTGTTGACGGCTGAGTTACGCAAGGTCCACCAGTACGTCAGCTTTTGCGGTGTCACTCCGCTGCAATGGGCATTGGCAGATTTTATGAGTGAGCAGCCGCAACACGTCACAGAGCTGCCGGGGTTTTATCAGGCCAAGCGCGACCTGTTCTGCGATTTGCTAAAGGACTCGCGTTTCAAGTTCAACCCGACCCCGGGCACATACTTTCAGCTGGCTGACTACTCGGCTATTCGTGATGATCTTGATGATGTGGCAATGTCTGAATGGCTGACGCGTGAGCATGGTGTGGCAACAATTCCGGTGTCGGTTTTTTATCAGCAAGCACCGAAAGACTTACGTTTGGTCAGGTTCTGCTTTGCCAAGCGTGAAGACACCTTACGCCAAGCTGCGGAGAAGTTATGCGCGATTTAACGACGTTGCCAGACCTTAATCTTGCGCTGGTCCAGAGCGATCTGGTTTGGCAAGATCCAGCCGCCAACCGTGAGCATTTCGAGCAATTGCTGGCCTCCGTTGAAGGCGTCGATTTAGTGGTGCTGCCGGAAATGTTCAGCACCGGTTTCTCGATGGATTCAGCCAAGCTGGCCGAGCCCGAAGGCGGTCCAAGCAGCCAATGGCTGGTTGAACAGGCTGTGCGGATGAACGCAGTGGTGACTGGCAGTCTGATTATTCAGGCCTCAGACGGCAGTTATCGCAATCGTCTGATCTGGGCGCGCCCGGATGGATCTGTTGCACATTACGACAAACGTCATTTATTTCGCATGGCCGGGGAGCACAAGCATTTTGCCGCTGGCCAACAGCAAGCGCTGTTTAGCCTCAAAGGCTGGAATATTCGGCCGCTGATTTGTTACGACCTGCGGTTTCCTGTTTGGAGCCGTGATGCAACAGATACTGACTTATTGCTCTACACCGCTAACTGGCCTGCTGCGCGACGTAACCACTGGAATCGTCTGCTGCCCGCGCGGGCGATTGAAAATTTATGCTTTGTTGCTGCAGTAAACCGCACTGGCACTGATGGCAAGGGGCATGCCTACAGTGGTGATTCTAAAGTCATTGATTTTCAAGGAGAGGTACTACTCGAGAGTGCCGATGTAACAGGGGTGTATTGCGTAACTCTAAAGGGGGGTGATTTAGCAGAGTATCGCCAGCGTTTTCCCGCAGATCGTGATGCTGACACATTCACCCTTGGTTGAAGAAAGGTCTAACATGACTGTTTCTGCCTCTCCCCGCACGCTAGAACGGGGGCCTCGCTGTGCCGGTGCTGACGACGTCAAGTTGTACTCTGTTGCTGCGATTGCCCTGGCCACACTCCTGGGCTCACCTCTGGCAGGCGCGTTTGTTATGCAGCATAACTTCAACGTGCTGGGTCGTAGGCATCAATCATTCAGGCTCTGGGGCATCGCTATCAGCCTGTTTGTTGCAGCTTTCTTCATTTGCGCCTTTCTCCCTGAGACCTTTGGCGCGCAGTTGTTAATCGTGCTCGAAACGCTGGTGATGTCTGTCTACGCGAAGCGCAGCTTTGCAGGCTCAGTCGAACTGCAAGGGAAGGCGTTTTATTCGAACTGGAGAGTTGTCGGTATTTGTTTGTTGCTGCTGTTGGTCATGCTTGTCGCAATTATTGAGGTGACGTTGTTTCTGAACTTGTTTTAGGGGCAGCAGTAACAGGGCTAGAGCCAAATGCAAACAACCCCGCCAATTGGCGGGGTTGTTTGTTACAGCCTCGGGCTAGCTTCAGTCGAGCAGTTACGCCGCTTCTTGAGCCTGAACCAAGGCGCGATTTAGCGCGCTGAACAGGGCACGGAAGCTGGCAGTCGTCAGGTTCTCGTCGATACCTGCGCCATGCAGCGCACGGCCGCCATCCATCCGCAGCTCAATATAGGCTGCAGCTTTGGCGTTGGTTCCAGCACCAATCGCATGCTCGGAGTAGTCCATGATTTCTACATCGAAGGGCAGGCCCGCAACCAAGGCTTCTAGTGGACCTTTACCGATACCGCTCCAGTGCTTGCTTTCGCCGCCGCTGATGACTTCAACGTCTACCGCGCTGGTGCCGTTTTCTTCTTGCAAGCGGTGGCTCTTAAGAGCATAGGGCGAAGCAGCCTGGAGGAACTCGTTTTTAAACAGGCTGTAGATCTGTTCAGCCGTCATCTCCAGGCCCAAGCGATCGGTTTCTTTCTGCACAACTTGGCTGAACTCGATTTGCATGCGTCGTGGTAAGCACACGCCGTATTCCTGTTCGAGCAGGAAGGTGATGCCGCCCTTGCCAGACTGACTGTTGACGCGAATCACCGCTTCGTAGCTGCGACCAATGTCCGCTGGGTCAATCGGCAGGTACGGCACCTCCCAGATAGCGTCTGATTTCTGTTGAGTAAGGCCTTTGCGGATCGCATCTTGGTGCGAGCCGGAGAATGCAGTGTGTACCAGGTCGCCAACGTACGGGTGGCGCGGGTGAACCGGTAACTGGTTACATTCTTCGACCACTTTGCGCACGGTATCAATATCGGAGAAGTCCAAACCCGGATTAATGCCCTGGGTGTAGAGGTTCAGTGCGAGGTTAACCAAATCAACGTTGCCAGTGCGTTCGCCGTTACCAAACAAGCAACCTTCGACCCGGTCAGCACCGGCCATCAAGCCCAATTCACTGGCTGCAACGCCTGTGCCTCGGTCATTGTGGGTGTGCAGGCTGATCAAGACGCTGTCACGGCGGCTAATATTGCGGCCAAACCACTCAATCTGGTCGGCGTAGACGTTCGGCGTCGCCACTTCAACAGTGGTCGGCAGGTTGAGGATGACTTTGTTGTCTGGCGTTGGTTGCCAGACATCGAGCACTGCATCGCAGACCTCGACGGCGAAATCCAACTCGGTAGAGGAGAAGATTTCAGGCGAGTACTGGAACGTCCATTGCGTGTCTGGCTGCTCATCAGCCAAGCGCTTGATAACTTTGGCGGCGTTGGTTGCGATGTCGACTACGCCAGCCTTGTCGAGGTTAAACACGATGCGGCGAAACGACGGCGCAGTCGCGTTGTAGACATGGACAATAGCTTTCTTGGCGCCCTTGAGTGACTCAAAGGTACGGGTGATCAGATCTTCACGGGCCTGGGTCAACACTTGAATCGTGGTGTCGTCAGGGATGTGACCGTCGGTGATCAAGGTGCGTACGAAGTCGAAATCAGTTTGCGAGGCAGAAGGAAAGCCCACTTCAATCTGTTTGATACCGACCTGCACCAAGGTCTTGAAGAAACGCATCTTCTTCTCGGCATCCATTGGCTCAATCAGCGACTGGTTACCGTCACGCAGGTCAGAGCTGCACCAGATCGGCACTTCGGTAATGGTCTTTGACGGCCAAGTGCGGTCAGGCAAATTAATCGGCGTAAAAGCACGGTACTTACGTGATGGGTCTTTAAGCATGCTCATGATAAATCCTTGGAAGCGGCGACCTGATATTGAACAGGGGTAATCAATGGGGAGCGCGGGCGAGGCGAAGCAGTTTTAGCTACGCAGTCGCTGGCTTACCAAGCAGAGATTGGCGTGTTGCCGCTGAAGAAACAGGGTGTGAGAAGTATTCATGGGTCTACACTACTGCGCCAGGTTAAAGCTGGCAAGCATGCTTGGGAAATTGGTGATTTTGGTTGTTGTCGGGGATGTGGCGAGAATTAATTGCGCATTAGCATGGAATGTTATGTAAATATTGCGCGGTGTTGCCCTTGGTTAGGTATTGCACTTAACCAAGGGCCCAGCCCCTTATTCAATCAACCTGACTGAACGGGAATTGTTGGCGAAGTTCGCGCATATCCGTGCCACTTGGATGTTGGTAAACCCGCAGGCCAAACTCCGGCAAGATGGCGAGTAAGTGATCAAAAATATCCGATTGAATGCTCTCGTAACGGGCCCAGGATGTGGTTGTTGTAAAACAGTAGATCTCAATCGGCAGGCCCTCGGAGCTTGGCGCAAGCTGGCGCACCAGCTGGGTCATTTGCTGGTGTATATCTGCATGGTGTTTGAGATAGTTTTCAACATAGGCGCGTAATGTGCCGATATTGGTCAGGCGCCGGGTATTGGCCTGCACCTCGGCACCCCCTGCCAATTCCTTGTTCCACTGACTGACTTCAGCCCTTTTATCGCTTAAGTACTGATTAAGCAGGGTCATCTGTTGCAAGCGTTCGAGCTCATCGGCACTGAGAAAATGAATGCTCGACTGATCAAGGTAGAGACTGCGTTTAATCCGCCGTCCGCCGCACTCCTGCATGCCGCGCCAGTTTTTGAAGGGGTCGGTGATAAAGCGTCGAGTCGGAATGCTGGTGATAGTTTTATCCCAGTTCTGCACCTTGACCATATGCAAAGCGATATCGATTACATCGCCATCGGCATTGAGCTGCGGCATTTCGATCCAGTCGCCGACACGGACGATATCGTTCGAGGAAATTTGAATGCTGGCGACCAGTGACAAGATAGTGTCCTGGAAAATCAACATCAATACGGCCGCCATGGCGCCCAAGCCCGACAGCAGGATCAGCGGTGAACGGTCGATGAGTGCGGCAACAATCAGAATCAGCGCAATCAAAGAAATGATGATTTTGACGACCTGCAGGTAACCCTTGATCGGGCGTAGGTGTGCATCAGGTCGGCGCTGGTAAAAGTTGTTGACGATGTCGAGTACAGCGTTAATGGCCAGCGCCATGGTCAACACAATAAAGGCGCTACAAACATTGGTAACGATAGTCACCAGCGTTTCAGGCATGCCTTCAATAATGCGTATGCCATTAGACAAAATCAGCGCTGGAACAATGTTCGACAGACGCTTGATGACACCGCTTTCCTTGATGCTCGCTTCCCGCCATAAACGGGTTTTACCTGCTACGGCATGTAAGCTGCGGACCAGCACGCGCTTAACTAACCAGTTGCACAGCGCTGCGACAAAAACCAGCGCAAGTAGCGCAGTCGGTGTGTACAGGTCAGGGTGCTGTTGCAGCCACTCCAGCCCATTCGCTAGCTCTTGTTGCATGAAAAACTCCTGCTTGCCTGATTAAACGCCGGGTACCATAACAAAGCCCTGTGGGCTCTACAGAGCCTTATTCGTAACTCAAGGCTTGAATGCACCAATGAAAATCGCCGGATCAACCCGGTTGGCATTGAGGCTGACGTTCCAATGCAGATGCGGCCCGGTGGCGCGGCCCGTTGCACCGACTTTGCCAATAACTCCGCCGCGCGGCACTTCATCACCGACCTTTACGCCGATCTGTGACAGGTGACAAAACATACTGATCAAGCCTTGGCCATGATCAATAAATACCGTGTTGCCGTTGAAGAACAGATTGCCGGTGAGCAGCACCTTGCCAGCCGCCGGTGCCTTGATCGGCGTGCCACTGCGGGCTGCAAAATCAAGTCCTGAGTGTGGGTTGCGTTCCTCGCCATTAAAGAAACGGCGCAGCCCAAACGGGCTTGAAAGTGGGCCACTGACAGGCCGGTCAAACAATAAGTTGCTTGGCTGGCGAGGACTGAACTGATCGTACGCGGCGTTCTGTTCGGCAAGCTCGCGGTTAATACGCTTGAGGTTGGCAGCGTTAGGGTTGACCTGTTGAGTGTTCTTGATGGTGATGCGTTGCTCTTTATAGTGCTTGGCCTTGATCTCGAAACTCAGGGTTTTCTCACCCTGGTCACTGCTGACCTGTAGCTTGTCAGTGCCTGCTTTGGCGGTTAATGCGATGCCGACGATCGCAATCCAACGCTGCTGATCCTCTTTCACGACCAACACAGGTTTACCGTGATAAGCCGCACGTGGCGCCTTGGTCTCGTTACCCAAATCGACCACAGCAATGCCGCCCGGCACTGGCTGGTTGAGCAGGCGAGTAATAAAACCTTCGGCACTGACCGGCAAGGCGACCAGTAATAAGCACACAGAAAAAGCAAAGCGCAGGCGTGACATAAAAAAACCTAAATGAGGAACCCCAGCCGCAATGCTGGCATTAAAGCCTGTGTGCTGTGAAGTGCAGAGTATTAGCCGGTGTGTAGAACGAGCTGCAAAGCAGGTTGTACGAACCTTGCAGGGCTTATCCGTGCGGGGCGGTCTGCATTTGCTTCTCAAGTTGTTGGCGCCACAGGTTATCCAGTGACTGAACTTGTGCCGGTCCGTAAATCGCAGTATCCAGCCCGTTGTGCCACGCCCATAACTGATCGCCGTAATCGTAGTGCCACCACTCACTGGGCAAATTAGTGAAGCCCGCTGCATGCATCGCGTTATAGAGCATTCGGCGGTTGTCACGGATGCGTCTTTGTTGCGCGTCAGGGTGCTCTATGTGCTCAAAATAATCGCTTGCCGACAGAGCACTGGCTTCATCGAAGCCGGTGCCCATATCGAGCCAGCGACCTTCTTCGTCGCACAGAGCTACATCTATCGCACCTCCGGTTAAATGAGGGCTGGGGGCGGTTCTGCTGGTACTGGGTGGCGACACAAACTGGCGCGTCAGATGTTCAAGTTGCACACTATCGGCTTGCGGGTGGTACTCGGTCAGGGCATCCCACAAGCTGTCGTAAAGATATTGCTGCACCCCGAATGGTCGCCATGCATCAAGGACCACCAAACGGATGCCGCTAGGCAGCAGGCGAGTAACTTGCAGCAAGCGTTCAAATACTTCGCTGCGCACGTAGCATTCAGCAATAGCATTGGGCACGCCAAGCTTGTGATATGCCGGATGAACGCTCAGCGATCGGTTCAGGCTGAGCGCTTGCAGCGGTTGATTGCACTCGACAATGGGCAGCGCAGCAACCGCTTGCCAGTCTGGCTCAGGATTGTGCGCAATAGGTTTATTGATATTCATGTTGTTAGCTCAGCAGGCGCGGTAGCCACAGCGTCAGAGAAGGAAACAGGATCAACAGATAGAGCACGCTCAAGGCCACGGCAATGAAGGGCCAGATCCCTTTGAACATTTCGGTAATACTCAACTTGCTGATGGTCGCGACAATAAACAGGCAAGAGCCCATCGGTGGCGTAATCATCGCGATAGTGATGTTGAGTGTGAATATCAGGCCCAAATGCACAGGATCGACGCCTGCCGCCAAGGCTACGGGAGCAATAATTGGCGTAAGCAGCATCAGTACCGACACTTCCTCCATCACCATCCCGCAAATGAAGATGATTGAACTGATCACCAGCAACATCAGCGTAGGGGAGTGATTGAAAGGCTGTAGCAACGTGGCAAATTCGTTGGCGACTTGCGCATAGTTGAGCAGCCAATTGACCACCGAGGCAGCAGCAATGATCACGTAGATACTGGCGGTCAGTCGGACTGTTTCCTGAATTGAAGTCCAAAACCCCTTTAGCGACAGCTCGCGCTGAATAATCCCGATCAGTGCCACATAGAGCACGATGATTGCACCCGACTCGGTCGGAGTGACCACGCCCAGGACGATACCCGCAACGATCAGAACTGGCGCAACAAGAGCCGTTGATGCACCCGCCACTGCGGCAAATACTTCTGTCCAGGAGGGGGCTTTGTGCTGTGCTTTGAGGCCTGCTTTACGGGCGTAAATCGCATTGATGGTCATAAAACCAACGGCTAAGACCAAGCCCGGAATGACTCCCGCCAGAAACAGCTCACCAACCGAAGTGTTGGTCAGTGAGGAGTAGAGGATCATGAAGATACTGGGCGGAATAATAGGGCCAATCAGCGAGCTGCCAGCGGTAAGCCCCGCCGCAAATTTTCGCGAATAGCCTTCTTTTTCCATCGCCGGAACCAGCAGGGTGCTGAGTGCGGATGCATCCGCTGCAGCAGAGCCATTAACTCCGGCAAAAAACACACCGGCGACTACGTTGACGTGTCCAAGGCCGCCGCGGAAATGTCCGACCAGCGCATTGGCCAAGCGCATCAGGCGCGGAGTCATGCCTGAGCTATTCATCAAGTTACCCGCCAAGATGAACAGTGGAATCGCCATCAGCGAGAAAATATCCATGCCGCCATAGAAGCGTTGCGGCAAGGTGTTGAAAAACAAGTTGGGATCAATAAATAAAAAGCCAACCAGTGCGGTCAGTAACAAACATAAGAACAGCGGTAGGCCCAGCACCAGGTTAACGGCAAAGGCTGCGATCATGGCAAAGCCCATCATGGTGCTATTCCTTGTTCGGTGTGCTGCTCCGGTTGGTTATTGCTCCATGGGCCCTGAATCAAGATCATTAATGTCAGTACGCCGAAGCCGATGGGTAAGCTCAGCAGTGGCCACATGCGGCTAACGCCAAGGCCCATGCTGCGGAAACGGCTGGCATTGAGCGCATAGTGGATACTCGCCCAGGTCGCAAAAGCGAAAAAGCACAACGCAATCAACCATTGGTAAAGCTTCAGCACTCGCGCAAGTTTGCGCGGCAGATGTTGCTCAAGCAGGTTGATGCGCATATGTCCGCCCTGCACCCAGAGGGTGCCCATGACGAGCATGACGCTGCCAATAATCAAATAGCGCGCCAGTTCGTCCATCCAGATGGGTGAACTACCGATGAGGTAGCGTGCGAACACGCCGTAGCTGAGCAACAACAGGTCGAGCAGCAACAGCAACGTACCTAGGTTTAGTAGGACGTTGCTGCTGCGCTGTAATAGAGAAGACATAGGTGACTCCGGATCAGGCGCAGCGCCCTGGCTGAGCAGGGCGCGGATAAGCGTTTTACTGAGCGTGATTGAGGCCAGTATCTTTAAGCGCCATATCGATCCACTTGGCATCGATGTTTTGCTCTTTCAGCCAAGCGAGATAAGCCGGTTGGCCTTTACTTTGGAAGGCGGCGAGGTCTTTATCATCAGGCTGGATAATTTCCATGCCTTCGGCTTTAAGAAATGCCAGGTCAGTGTCTTCCTGCTTGGCAATCGCTTCACGGTTAAGACGAGTTGCCTCTTCGCTGGCAGCTAAAAGTGCAGTGCGGTCTTTTTCGGGCAACGAAGCCAGCATGTCACCGTTAGCAACCAAGAACTGATCAGAGTACTGAATGTTGGCCAGAGTCAGGTATTTCTGCACTTGATACAGGCTGCCCATGATGATGTACGAGGCCGGATTCATCTGACCATCCGCTACGCCCGTGCGCAGACCCATGTACAGTTCTGTCCATGGAATTGGCGTGCCGGATGCGCCGAATGATTCATACAGCGCCACTTGGCTCGGGTCCATTGCGCGAAAGCGCAAACCGGCAAAGTCGTCAGGTGATTTGATTGGTTTTTTATTGTTGGTGAAGTTGATGAATCCGCCTTCCTCAACAACCGCGAGCAGTTGTGTGCCTGTACGTTCCTTGAACTCAGCTTTGGAGGCTTTCCAGTATTCGCCTTGATCAAAGAATTTATGCGCGGCGCTGGCATCCTTGAACATGAAGGGGATGGCGCTGACGTAGATTTCAGGAAACAGCGGTGCAATACCGGCGAACGATGCGATGTTCAAACCGGGCGAGCTGATGACCTGTTCCATGCGCTGCTCTTCTTCGCCGAGCATGCTGTTTGGGTACAGTTTGATGGTGAGATCACCTGCACTTTTTTCTTCAGCAAGACGTTTAAGGTTGGTGGCGAACAGGTGGACAGGGTTTTTCTCGCTGTCAGCGGCGCCGTTGTAACTCAGGTTGATCTCTGTTGCAGCTTGGGCAACGGCTCCAGCCAGTGAAATTGCCGTGAATAGCAGCCCAGCGGTGAAACGACGAGCGACGTTATTACGCAGAATCGAATGCATATTATTTTCCTTGTGGCAGAGCGAGTTCGAGATAAAAACAAGATTATTATTTTGTAGAGCAAGTGCTTAGCTTCCCTAAAAATAAATTAGCTGTTGTCGTGTTGACTATTCAAGTCTCAGCGTGATGCATTAAATGCAACACTGTCCGTGCACCTGAAGCCTTTTGGATAAGGCGTTATCTTTTATCGAGAATACTCGGGGCGTGGTCGTTAAAAAAACGCATGCCGTCGCGCAAATGCTCAAGGCATGCTTGGCTGGCGACCGTCAGCTCACGGCCTTTGTGACTGACAATTCGTGCACGGGCGTCACGCAACGCACGATTGGCCAGTGTGCAGCGGCGAATGCTGCATGACTGCAGTTCAGTGTGTACGGTCAGCTCTGGCATAAACGCCACGCCAATGCCTGATTTGACGAAGTTGACCAGCACCGCAACTGAGTTGGTGCGCAATTTGGGCCGCAGTTGTAAATGCTCAAGTTGAGCAACGATCACAGCCAATTGCCCCATGCCGGTGCTGTTATGAATCAGGGCAAGAGATTCATTGCGCAATGCAGCCATGCTGATGGGCGACGTCGACTGTGCCAGTGGGTGATCGGGCGGGGTTATCAGGTCAAGCGGTTGCAGTGTATCGACATGCACATGCAGTGAGTCATCTTCTGCAGGTGCATAAACCAGCGCAAAGTCGACGGCATCCTCTTTGACCAAGCCAATCGCTTCATTCGCGCCGGCCATGCTCACCTCTAAGTCGATGCCCGGATGGCTGAGGATAAAGCTTTGCAGAGGCTGGGATATCAAGTCCGCAATAAAACCTTCGCCCACCGCGATGCGTACGTGGCCTTGGCGCAGCCCGCGTAAGTCAGACAGTCGAGAGAGAACGCCTCGGTCGTTGGCCTGTTGCTGGCGGTAATGAGCAACCAGCATCTCTCCAGCTTCGGTTGGGCTAACGCCTTGCGCCGTTCGTTCGAGCAAACGCGTATCCAGCTCCAGCTCCAACGCGGATATCTGCCGGCTTATTGCTGAGGGGTCAATATTCAGATGTTGAGCCGCACGCCTCAACGAGCGGTGGTGAATGACCTCATTCAAATAAGCCAGCGCGCGTTGGTTAATCCGCATTGTCGTCAATCCAGCAGTGACAAAGTGGTTGGGGTGATGTGATTGTCTTCTACGCGGATAGCCAGTTCCCCTTCGCCCAGCCTGGCTTGCAGGCGTTGGCCCGGCTGGGTGTCTGCGGCTTTGCGAATCACTCGATTATTTTCATCGAGCAAAATACTGTAGCCGCGGCCAAGGGTTTCGAGGGGGCTCACGGCGTTAAGAGTTTTCATCTGGCTCTGCAACTGCAAACGGCGTTGTTTGAGCGCATCGTTGATGGCTCTGGGCAGACGCTCAGCAAAGCTGTCGAGGCGTTGCCGCAGGAGTTGCAGGTTGCGCCCCGGATGCTGGGTGATCAGCCGTTTGTCCAAATACGCCAAGCGATCTTTGCGGCTGTTGAGTTGCTGCTGAAATGCACGTTGCATGCGCATTTCCAGGTCGTCCAGTTGTTGCGCTTGTTGGCGCAGACGTTCGCCGGGATGGCGCAAGCGCCGGCTGACGTTCTCAAGACGCAGTCGTTCGCGCTCCAGGCGACTTTGCAGGCGCAATACCAAGCGGCGATGCAGGTTGCTCAGCCGTTGCACCAGTTCTGAACTGTCGGGGGCGAGTAACTCGGCGGCGGCAGAGGGCGTAGGCGCCCGAACGTCGGCGACAAAATCACTGATCGAGACGTCTGTTTCGTGGCCGACCGCACTGACCAGCGGGGTGATGCAAGCATCAATCGCCCGCGCTACAACTTCTTCGTTAAAACACCAGAGGTCTTCCAGCGAGCCGCCACCACGCGCCAGAATCAGCGCGTCGAACTGCTGCTTATCGGCAAACTGCAAGGCACGGACGATTTGCCCGGTGGCTTCGCGGCCCTGCACGGCGGTTGGGATCAGTACCAGTTCAACCTGCGGTGCGCGGCGCTTGAACACGCTGATGATGTCGCGAATCACCGCGCCAGTCGGTGAGCTGATGATGCCAATGCGCTTTGGGTGGCTGGGCAGGGCGACTTTGCGCTCTGCTGCAAATAAACCCTCGCTGCTGAGTTTTTCTTTGAGGGCTTCGAATGCCGCGCGTAAAGCACCATCACCGGCTGGCTCTACGGTATCGAGAATTAGCTGATAGTCGCCACGGCCTTCAAACAGCGACACCTTGCCACGCACTTTTACCGCTAAACCATCACGCAGCTCTTGGCGAACCCGGGCCGCGCTCTGACGAAATAGCGCGCAACGCACCTGAGCCTGACGATCTTTAAGGGTAAAGTAGACGTGGCCCGAGGCAGGCTTGGCCAGGTTGGAAATTTCACCTTCAACCCAAATACCGGCAAATACGTCCTCAAGCAGCAGGCGTGCGCGGTTATTGAGTTGGCTGACGCTCAGCACCTCGCGGTCAAGGCCCAAACGCTGGAACGGATCTTTAATCATGAGCGCATGATAAAGGCTTTAAGGGTTGCGACATAGACCGCCACTCATAGATTGTCTTGACCCTGAGGCTGGCGCGATTAAGCTGCGCGGCTTTTAATTACCGATAACCTCAGTAGAGCGCGTGAGATGATCGACCAGCAAGCCATAATAGTCCCGCAAATATCCAGCTTCCCTGGCCATGAGGGGCGGGCGCGTTTGATTGTGCGTTGGCTGGTGCAGCAAAAGATTATTGAAGAGCAAATGACCACCTGCGGGCGCACATTCAAAAAGATGGCGTACGGCATTGCGCCCGGTGCACGACGTGTTGTGGAGCAGCCGGAATTGTTGCCGTTTGAACAACCGGTTAACGGTTTGGAGATTGTCACCCGGCGTTGCATTTTCACTCCGCAGAAAGATTTTAAAGAAGAAGCCGGTTGCCCCGAATGCAGGCAGGAGATTGGCGAGGCATTGTTCGACAGTCTTGAGAACTGGATGCCGGGGCATACCGATAATTTTATCTGCCCTGAATGCCGCCACGAAGACGATATCAATGGGTTTCTTTACTTGCAGCCGTGCGGGTTTTCAAACTTGGGTTTCATCTTCAATAACTGGGCGGATGCTGTGTTCAAACAGGCGTTCGTTGATGAGTTCGCTGAGCGTTTAGGTTATGCGGTTCGAGTGGTGCGGGTCGACCTTTGATAATCAAGCGCAACCGCTGGTCAGACCGGTTCTTGCTGGGGCTTTGGCAACCATGGTTCAGCAAGGGTCAAGCTGCCGTGGCCGCTGCGCTTGAGGCATTTCAGCACATCAAACCAAGCCAGTTCGGTCAGGTGAACATGTTCAGACGGAACGATTTGTACGGCACCTGCCGTTAGCCCAGAAGAGCCTCCGTCTGGAATGAATACCGAGGTCCAATCGCCGCCGCTTTCGACAATCAAGCAGAACTGCACAATATCGCCATCAACATACAGGCCAACTTGGGCGTTGACCTCGTCTTCAACACCGGTCATGCGCGCCATGGTGTCTTTAATCAGGCGATAGCCTGGCACATTGTCCAGCAGCTTTTCTTCAATCGAGTCGCGAATACGTTTTGCAACCTTGGTTTTAGCCAACAATCCGGCGAGAAAACACAACAGCAGCAAGGCTAAAAGTGCGACCAAGGTCAGAGCAGTGACACCTGCGACGCTATGGTGATCGAATACGGGCATCATCTTGCTGATCGGGCCGCGCAAAATGTTCACCGCTTTTTCGATCAATACGCCGATCAAGATCAGCGGCAAAATAAACAAAACTCCGCCGAGCGCAGTTGTTTTAAGAAACTTGAACATCGAACTCTCCAAAGCGCAGTCTAGGCGTTGTAAATAGGCAGTCGAAGGTGCTTAACGGCGTCTCAGATAAAGGCTAGTTGAAAACCCTGCTACTGACGGAAATATATGCGGATAAACCGGCTGTTCAGCCAACTGCTACAACCCATTCAAGGCTGCGCGATCAGTCGCTGATTTGGCGCTGGCTTAGTCTCCACGTAAGATGGACGCATGGTTGATTATCAAAAAGGGTACTCCCTCGACTCCATCGAACTGCTCAATTCACTGGCTGCAACTGAGCGTCTACTGATCGTCCAGGATCTCGACGGCGTTTGTATGGGGCTGGTGCGTGATCCGCTTACGCGGGTGATTGAACGCAAGTATGTGGCGGCTGCAGCACATCTGGCGGGGCGTTTTTACGTGCTCACCAATGGTGAGCATATTGGCCGCCGCGGCGTGAATAGAATTATTGAGCGCGCTCTGGAAAATCCCGCGCAGGCGCTTGAGCATGGCCTGTATTTACCGGGCTTGGCTGCGGGTGGCGTGCAGTTGCAAGATCGCTTTGCTGAGGTCTCGCATCCGGGAGTGAGTGAGGCGGAGTTACAGTTTTTGCAGCAAGTGCCGCGCAAGTTCACCCGCTTTTTACGGGCGTTGCTGGTAGCGGAGCCATATCAGCTTGATGGGCAACTGGTTGATCAACTGGTTGCCTCGGCGGTACTTGAGAACTTGGTATCGCCGACGCTGAATATCAATGTCCTGTTTCAGCATTTAAAGACTCAGCCAGATATCTACCGCCGTTTACAGCAAGAGATCGCCGCCTTTATGGCTGACCTGCATGCGCAGGCGGCTGAGCAAGGGCTGGGCGCTAGCTTCTTTACCCATTACGCGCCTAATTCCGGACGCGATGCGCAAGGGCATGAACGACTCAAGCCCGGCGCTGAGAACAACGCGGGTACCACCGACTTTCAATTCATGCTCACCGGTGCGATCAAGGAAGTCGGGCTGCTGGTGCTGCTCAATAATTATTACTTTGCTCAGACGGGGCATTACCCACTTGGCCACGACTTCAATGCACGCCAAGCGCCGCACGCGCAGGCTGAGTTGCTCAAGCTGGCACGCGCTAAGTTTGACCCTGCACTAATGCCACGCATTGTTGGGGTAGGCGATACCGTCAGCTCCAGTGTGCAACCCGATTCTGCGGAAGTCTTACGCGGTGGCAGCGATCGCGGCTTTTTGCATCTAGTGCAGGCGCTTGGTGAAGAGTTTGAGCGCGAAAATCTGGTTGTCTATATCGACAGCAGTGCGGGTGAAGTGCGCCGCCCCGGGGTCGATGCTGAGTTGTTGCAGCGGCGCAAAACTGAGCCAACGCTGGCCCCATGGCCTGCATTGGAAGGCATTAGCGATCCTGCTGACCCGTTACGCCTGGATGTGATTTTCAGCGGCGGTCATCAGCAATACGTTGAGTTTTTCTGTGAGCTCGCCGAGCGCTTAACCGCTAGTCGCCAGTAGTTGAGTGGCGCCTTGGACTTTTTGCGTGTACCAGAATACCCGGCTCACGCCGCGAGTGATTGCGACGTAGCCGAGGCGCAGGCTTTCGTCGCGCATGGCTTGGTCATAGCTGTTCACAAAGTAACCAGAGTAGGCGTACAACGCGTTGCGTAGCGGATAGCTTTCAGGTGCTTTGCAGTCGTCGACAATGATTGCAACTTGCGCTTGCAGGCCTTTGGCACGGTGAATGGTGTAGCCCTTGACCGGCAGTTTTTTATCGAGCTGAGCTTGTATGGTTTTCAGCGTGTGATTAGCTCGGCTCAATAGCAAAACAGCGTTTTTTTCAGGTTTGTTCTGCTCGGCTGCGTAACTGCATTGCTCGCTGATTTGTTTGAGCAGCTCTGGCAAGCGCTGGTTGATATCAAAACGGCTGATGACCTTGACCCCGTGCTCGCCGGGCTGCGTGGTTCTGAACGCCTTACTGGTTTTATTCTGTTTCAGTTCGACACCGTTCAACACCTGTTCGCCAGCGCCAATGATCGGCTCAATCGAGCGGTAGTTGGTCGTCATCATCAGCACGCTGCTTTTCTTCGATTTACCTTTGCTGGGGAAGTGTTTATCGAAGTTCATGAACAGTTCTGGCGAGCTGCCGCGCCAGGCATAGATTGATTGCCAGTCATCACCAATGGCCATCAGGCTAACCGCTTGCTTTTGCCTGGCCAGACTGCGCTGAACAGCCTGCAGCCACGCCACGATTTGCGGTGAAATGTCCTGGAACTCATCAATCAATAAATGCTTGAACGGCTCCAGTGTCGATTGGGCGGATGAATCAGTGTTGCCATTAAACAGCTGTGTAAGCTGCTCAAACGCCAGGTTAAAGGTGATCAAACCTTGATCTTTCAACGCGGCCTCAAAGTAACCGTTGAATGTCACCAATGCTTGAATGAACAGGCGCTCGCTGGCGCTGCACTGTAGTTTTGCCGGATCCAGTTGAGTGATGTGAATGCCGATGCTTTGCATGAAGTTGGTCTGTGCATAAAAAGCTTCAAACAAGGGCGCAGGACTGAACTCACCTTTGAGTTTGTAAGTATCCAGTGGCGCTTTACCTGCAGGTTTGGCTTTAGCTGCATCTTGCACGGCTGCTGGCAGCGGCAAGTTGAGCAGTTGGTGAACCTGTTGGCGAAAAGTCGGTTCTGCGTTGTAACAGGCTTGATAGGCCTGTTTCAGCAGGCGCTGCTGGGCCGCACCCAAGCGCGATGCGGTTAGCGGGTTATCCAGCTCGCTTGGGTTGGCCGTTTTGTCATTAAGTTGCTCGAACCAGTTGGGCTTGCCCAGCAGCTCAGTTGCCAGCGTACCCATTGCCGAGTGGAAGGTACGCACGCATTGGCGCGCCTGACTCTGGTCAAAGGGGTATTGCCAGAAGCTCAGTAGGTCAAGCAATTGCTTGCGCAGTTGTTCGCACGAGGCGCTGGTGAACGAGATCACCGTGAGCTGATCGGGCTTGATCTGCAAGTGACACAACATAAACACCACGCGCAGCAACAGAGTGCTCGATTTGCCCGAGCCCGCACCAGCAAAGACGCGGGTGAGTGGTGCGTCGCTGAGAATCATGGCCCACTGTTCATCAGATGGCAGGCTGACCACGCCCGCGCTAACCGCCTTGTTCACTTGATCGCGCATGGCGCGGATCTGTTGCTCGGCAATCGGCAGCGGCGCTGGGCCGTATATACCCTCAACGGTTTTTTTCGGGCGATTGCCGGCAGGTTTGCGCGCTGTTTTAGCTGTGGTCTTGCGTGCTTTGAGCGCATTTTTAGATTGCGGCTTTTTACCTGTGACGCCTGAAGGGTGGCGTAGCAACTGGCCCTCTTCAGCGCGTAAATAGGCGCTGGTGCGCGGGAAGTAACGGCCCAGCGCCCCGGATAACAGGAGTTTGTAGCGTTTAACTGTAGACAGCATTCAAATGTTCCAGCGAACTGATCATGTACAGCGCTGAATCATAAGGGTTTTGCGCGCTGGCATGGGGCCAAGCGCGCTGTTTACGTTTAGAAATCGACACTCGCTTGCAGGCGAACTTCACGCGGCTCACCCACGTTGACTCGCAGGTTGCCGCCGCTCGATGGGTAGTACTCTTGATCGAACAGGTTGCGCACGTTCAGCTGTAGCCGGGTTTTATCTCCCAATAACGTGCTGTCCCAAGCGATAAAGGCATCGGCAACGGTATAACTGTCGAGCCAGAATGAGTTGCTGTTGTCGCCTGCGCGTTCACCTACATAGCGTGCGCCGCCGCCGATCCGCCAGTTCCCGGCTTCTGGATTGATGTCGAGGTCATGGGAGATATACAGGCTTGCGACGTTTTTTGCCGCATTGACCAGTTCGTTACCCTTGTTGGCTGGGTCGTCTTTGATCTCTGTATCGGTGTAGGCGTAGGTGCCAAGCAGGTTCCAGCGATCGGCGATGCGGCCGTTGATGTCTACTTCAATGCCGCGTGAGCCAACTTTGCCAGCGGCTTCGGAGCGGCCGTTATTGCTGACCACGACGTTTTCTTTTTCGATATCAAACACTGCAACGCTGGCGGTCAGGCCGCTGTTGAGGTCAAGCTTCACCCCCAGCTCATAACTACGGCCTTGTTCCGGGTCAAACGACTCACCGGTGTCGGCATCGGATGAGTTGGGTACGAACGAGCGGCTGTAGTTACCGTACAGCGAGACGTTTTTGTTGAGTTGGTAAACCAGTCCGGCGAAGGGCAAGAAGGTATTGTCAGTGCGATCAGTGGTTTTTACGTATTCATCGCCACGACCCTGATCTGCATATTGCTCGAAACGTTGATAGCGACCGCCCAGCACCGCAATCCATTGGTCATTCAAGTGCCAGTTGTCTTTGAAGTAAACCGATTGTGAGTGGAGTTCGTCGCTGCGATCGCTTTGCGTTTCGCTGAGCAACGATGGCTGATCAAGGTTGCCGTATTGTGGGTCATAGATGTTGAAGCCAGTGCTGTTACGCCCGCGATAGGTGTCGCCACGAAAATTATCAACGCGTTCAGTGTCTGCGCCGATCAGCACGTCGTGTTGTTGGTTAAACAACTGCGACTGACCAATCCAGTCCCATCCCAGGTATTGCGTCTGGTTGTCGTGCTCGCTGCCGTCGGCGCGGCGGGTTAGGTCGCCGGTAGTTTCGTTCAGCGAGGCCGGGCGCGCCTCGTTGTAATCGTATTGCTCGCGGTTCCAGCCGTAGGTCAACCGGGTCAGCCAATTCGGGTTGATCTGATACTCGGCCTTGGCCGTGACCAGCTCATCAGTGCCTTCGGCCTTCGACCAGGATTCACTAAAGCGCTTGTTGTAATCAACGTGGGCAGGTTTGCCGTTGACTATCACCGTGCCGCGATCAAGTGGTGTCGAATACTCTTTGTGCTCGTATGCCAGGCTCAGCGTCAGGTCGTTGCCGGTCCAGCTTACAGACGGGGCAATAAGCGTGTGTTCATCCTCGCCCGAGTTGCGCCAGTAATCTTCATGCTGGCGCTCGGCAATAAAGCGAAAGGCCAAGCCGCTATCCGCCAAAGGGCCGGTGACGTCGATCATCGCGTTACCACCGCCAAAGCTGGAGGTTTCGCCACTGATTTGGCTGCTCCAGACATATTCAGGCTGTTTGCTGATGACGTTGATCAGGCCGCCAGGCTCAAGCGCGCCATACAGCAGTGAGGCTGGGCCTTTGAGCACCTCGACCCGCTCGGTGGTGGCGCTGAAGTTGCGCGATAAGCTGGAGCGAATCCCGTCGCGCAAAATCGAGCCGTCGGTATTGCTGCCAAAACCACGTTTAACAAAGCCATCCTGACTGCCTGCCAACGTATTGCTTTGGGTGATGCCGCTGACGAAGTTCATCGCATCATCCAGGCTATTGACCTGAAAATCCTTGATCACCTGTTCGGTCACCACTTGCACCGCTTGCGCTTCTTGCATGATCGGCACTGCGCTTTTACTCGCAGTGCTGGCGGTGTCGCTGGTGTATGAGCGGGCTTGCTGCTGAGCGGTGACTTGCTGGCCCGGTAACTCGAGTGCCGTGTCGGCTTTGGCTGTAAGAGGGGCGAGCGTAAGTGCAGCAAGAGCGGTAAATTTGCTGATGCGAAACAAATGCATTGGAGTCTGATTCTTTAATGGTATCGATAATCATTATTATATGTGTTTTTGAAATGCAAACACCAACCCCAGCAAAACTTTTCTATTCAATCGGCTGGGAAAAGGCGAGCAGCGCTAGTTAACCCCAGCGCTTGGCTCGAAGGTCGAGCACCAGTGAGTCAAAGGTGCGAGCGAGACAGGGCGCGCGCAGGACTTTGCTCGATGTATAGGTGTCCTTGATTGGTATTGTTAGCCCCTTGAGGTCGCAACTAGAGGCTGCCTCAACATCGGCTAGCACAATTGTTTTTACCTTTTCATGGGTTCCTTTGCTTGTTTGCATTGAGTGGAGGGCCGCTGCTGGGTATAATGGCGCGCTTCCTATTTTCCCGTCTGGGAGCCCCCGCCATGCTGCGTATTAGTCAAGAAGCTCTTACCTTCGACGACGTTTTACTTATTCCCGGTTATTCCGATGTTCTGCCGAAGGACGTCAGCCTCAAGACTCGCCTAACCCGTGGTATCGAGCTGAACATTCCTTTGCTTTCAGCTGCGATGGACACTGTCACCGAGGCGCGTCTGGCAATTGCCATGGCCCAAGAAGGCGGCATCGGCATCATCCACAAGAACATGACCATCGAGCAGCAAGCTGCCGAAGTGCGCAAGGTCAAGAAATTCGAAGCAGGTGTGGTCAAAGACCCAATCACCATCGAGGCTGATGCCACGGTTCGTGACCTGTTCGAGCTGACTCGCCAGAACAACATTTCTGGTGTGCCTGTGTTGTCCAACGGCGACCTGGTCGGCATCGTCACTTCCCGTGATGTGCGTTTCGAAACCCGTATGGACGCCAAGGTCCATGAAGTGATGACGCCAAAAGAGCGTCTGGTCACGGTCAAGGAAGGCGCAGATAAAGATGTTGTGCGCGATTTGCTGCACAAGCATCGCATCGAGAAAGTCCTGATCGTCAATGATGCCTTCCAACTGAAGGGCATGATGACTGTTAAGGACATCGAAAAAGCCAAGGCTTACCCGCTGGCCAGCAAAGACGACCAAGCGCGTCTGCGTGTTGGCGCGGCAGTCGGCACTGGCCCGGAAACCGGTGATCGTGTAACGGCGCTGGCAGCTGCCGGGGTTGATGTGATCATCGTCGATACCGCTCACGGTCACTCTAAAGGTGTGATTGAGCGTGTGCGCTGGGTTAAGCAGAACTTCCCGGAAATCCAGGTCATCGGTGGCAACATCGCCACTGGTGCTGCAGCCAAGGCTCTGGTTGAAGCAGGTGCTGATGCCGTTAAAGTCGGTATTGGCCCAGGCTCGATCTGCACCACGCGTATCGTTGCAGGTGTTGGCGTGCCGCAAATTTCGGCAGTGGCCAACGTTGCGGCAGCCCTTGAAGGCACTGGCGTACCGTTGATCGCTGACGGCGGCATTCGGTTCTCGGGTGATTTGTCGAAAGCCATCGTTGCTGGCGCATCCTGCGTGATGATCGGTTCGATGCTCGCCGGTACTGAAGAAGCGCCGGGCGAAGTTGAATTGTTCCAGGGCCGTTCGTACAAGGCATACCGTGGCATGGGCTCGCTGGGCGCTATGTCGCAGGCGCAAGGCTCGTCCGACCGTTATTTCCAGGACTCCTCGGCAGGTGCTGAGAAGTTGGTGCCGGAAGGTATTGAAGGTCGCGTGCCTTACAAAGGCTCGATGTCGGCAATCGTTCACCAGTTGATGGGTGGCCTGCGTGCATCGATGGGCTACACCGGTTGTGCAACAGTTGAAGACATGCGCACCAAGCCTGAGTTTGTCCGCATTACCGGCGCCGGTATGGCTGAGTCGCATGTGCATGACGTGCAGATCACCAAGGAAGCACCGAACTACCGCGTCGGCTAAGGAACCTCTGAAAATCATTTTGACGCTACTGCGCTCGCTGCGCGGCAAAATGATTTTTATATACGTTAAGAAATACGGGGCTGTTTAATCAGCCCCTTGTCATTTGTGAATTCCGCTACGAGAGACGGCTATGGCTCATCCTGATATTCACGCCCATCGCATCCTTATTCTGGATTTTGGCTCCCAGTACACTCAGTTGATCGCCCGCCGTGTGCGTGAGATCGGGGTTTATTGCGAACTGCATCCGTTCGACATGAGCGATGACGAAATTCGCGCATTCGCGCCACGCGGCATCATTCTCGCCGGTGGTCCTGAGTCTGTTCACGAGGCGAATAGCCCGCGTGCGCCGCAAGCAGTATTTGAGCTTGGCGTACCGGTTCTGGGTATCTGCTACGGCATGCAAACCATGGCTGAGCAGATGGGCGGTAAAGTGCTCGGCTCCGATGTGCGTGAGTTTGGTTATGCGCGTGTTGACGTAGTTGGCAAGGGTCGTCTGCTCGATGGTATCGAAGACCACATTGATGACGACGGTGTGTTCGGCCTTGATGTGTGGATGAGTCACGGCGATAAAGTGACCACCATGCCTGAAGGCTTCAGCGTTCTGGCGAGCACGCCAAGCTGCCCGATTGCCGGTATGTTCGACGATGCGCGCGGTTACTATGGCGTGCAGTTCCACCCAGAAGTGACGCACACCAAGCAGGGCGGTCGTATCCTTTCGCGCTTCGTGCTCGATATCGCTGGCTGTGAAGCGTTGTGGACACCGTCGAATATCGTTGATGACGCCATCGCTCAGGTGCGTCAGCAAGTCGGTGATGCCAACGTCCTGCTCGGCCTGTCTGGCGGCGTTGATTCCTCGGTTGTGGCAGCGCTGCTGCACAAAGCGATCGGCGATCAACTGACCTGCGTGTTCGTTGATAACGGTTTGCTGCGTTTGCATGAAGGCGAGCAAGTCATGGCCATGTTTGCTGAAAACATGGGCGTTAAAGTGATTCGCGCCAATGCTGAAAAGCAATTCCTCGACAATCTGGCTGGCGAAGCAGATCCAGAGAAGAAACGTAAGATCATCGGTCGCACCTTTATCGACGTATTCGATGCGCAAGCCTCGAAGTTGGAAAACATCCAGTTCCTTGCTCAGGGCACCATTTATCCAGACGTGATCGAGTCTGCCGGAGCCAAAACCGGCAAGGCACACGTGATCAAATCGCACCACAACGTCGGCGGCCTGCCAGAGGAAATGAACCTCAAGCTGGTTGAACCACTGCGTGAACTGTTCAAAGACGAAGTGCGCAAGATCGGTCTTGAGCTGGGCTTGCCATTCGACATGGTTTACCGCCACCCATTCCCAGGCCCAGGCCTTGGCGTGCGTATTCTCGGTGAAGTGAAGAAGGAATACGCCGACCTGCTGCGCCGTGCGGATCACATCTTCATCGAAGAACTGCGTAACTTCGACTGGTACCACAAGACCAGCCAGGCGTTCGTGGTATTCCAGCCGGTTAAATCAGTTGGTGTAGTCGGTGATGGCCGCCGTTACGCATGGGTTGTGGCATTGCGTGCAGTGGAAACCATCGACTTTATGACCGCACGCTGGGCGCACCTGCCTTACGAGCTGCTGGAAAAAGTCAGCAACCGCATCATCAATGAGATCGAAGGCATCTCACGCGTCACCTACGACGTGTCGAGCAAGCCGCCGGCAACCATTGAGTGGGAATGAGAGTATTTCTAACCAATTGATTTAGTTACAAAAAATACATGCCATTGATAGTGTTTTATACATTGTCAATGGCATTTTTTATGGTATCTAAAAAGTGAAAAATATTTAGCTTTGTTTTGTCGATAATTGGCCGGGGCTTTCTGTGTAATAGCCTGAATAAAAGATAGATTGGACACCAAATCAATTGCATCGACTTTGAGAATCTTGGAAGCTGTTTGAGGGACAAAGGATCCAAGGAGTAGAGCCATGTCAACAGAAGGGCCATCGGTAGACGAGACGGAATTGGCTATGGAACTGCGCACACGTGGCTTGCTTCGGACTGTTGCGGGCCACGGTAGTCGGTGTCTGGAAGATAAGCATTCTGCGTTGCTAAAGACGCTTGCAGCCATACTGAATGCTGCCGATGCGCCTCCGATTGACCTTTATATCGAAGAAGCGCTGGCGGAGTTAGAAGGACCTCGCTTCTTTATAGTCCAGCATTTTCTATGCGATCTGATACCTCTTCTGAACGTGAACCAGGACGTCCTTCTTAAATTTATCACGCGTATGCTCGATGCGGGCGGTAACGATCTGGCTGCAGGTGCCCCAAGTACCGCTTTTGGGGAGTGGACAAAGAAAGATCCAGCAAGATCTTCCAAGGTCTATAAAGCAGCACGTACCGGCGATAGCCTCGCGCTACGTCAACTATGCACGGTTCTCCGGATGAACGCTGATATCGAGGAGGGCCTTATTTTCGTGCAAGCCCACGCGCGGGAAGCGAAGCTCGCAGCCATCTCGGCTTTGGGTGCTGTGGATCTAGGCGAACGCTACGGTGAGGTGCTCGTTACCTTGCTCCAGGGAGCGTCCAGCAATGATGAAGGCATCTCACTCCGGTCCCTCGAAGCGGGCTATCGCGCGGCTGCACAGCGAAAAACAGTTGCACCTGTCGGCTTTGATAAACAACTCGAACGGGTCCTTCAGACGAGGAGTCCCTTCGCGATTCACTTGGCAACGAACCTGTTGTGGATTCACCGAGTAGGTCTCACAGAAAACGCCTTGGGTCTGTGTCTTGATGCTGCTGCAGATGTTGACCCAGATAGCGCAGGCACGATTTCGCATATCGACCATGCCGCATATCAGCTTGTGGGTGCTGGGCATGCTGAAAAAGTGATCCGCCTGCTTAGTGAGTTATTTGATCGCTCAAAAGGTCGGATTACGCTGGACACGTTCCAGAGCACTTATCGCGCGCTGCAAGATGTCGGCTCTGAGGTGCTGGGCAGCGCAGTTGTGTATTGGCTCATGAACGGGAGTGCGCACACTCACCAATGCGTAGCTAACGAGGTTTGCGGCGTTGGAAACGATGACCCTCCTTTCTCCATCCCCACGTCATCTCTTCCAGTAGACCCATCGGATCAGCTGTTTCTCTGCCGGAAGGCTGTTGGATGGTTCTTTATTGATCCGCTGTCTGCGGTTGTCATACCGTTAGCGGTGCTTCGTGATGGATCTCCGCAGATTGCAAATGACGTCCTCAATCTGATCTACGATCCTTTGCTCTTGAGCTATGGCGGCAAGCTGAAGGACTACCTTGAGCGCTATGTTGAGAGCATCCCGGTCCTTGCTGAATTGCTTGCACGAAAGAAGGTACTTCAGGATGCGATGGATGGCATTGAGCGTCTGGTTGAACTGCACCCTAGCGAAATGCAGCGCGAGACAGGGCGTGTTCAGTGGCACGACCAAATGGAGCGGAGTATGGAGCAGGGGCGTCGAAAATCTATTTTTGATGATCTCATCACTAAGCAGTACATCTTGTATGGCCGATCTTCGTTGACGCCGATCTATACCGGAGGGGACACCACACATCTCACCGAGACTGCGATGCATTCGTTCTCAATCTCGTCCGAGCTGCCCATCCTCGATATCGTGGACCCAGTTGGACTCGATTATATGCTCGTCCACTTCAGGCTTGAGCAGCGAGAACAGAAATGAAACTTGTCGTGATGCACTATCTGCGCTCGCTACGCGAGCGTGACGAACTCGACGCTATTCTGCCTGATCTTTTGGCTGAGAGTGGTTTCGAAGTTCTAACTCGTCCTCGTCGTGGCACAGGGCAAGCTGGTGTCGACGTAGCGGCAGTCGGCCCTGACCCTGATCGTGATGGAACTCGAAGTCTGTTCCTGTTCACGATCAAGTCCGGTGATTTGACGCGAGAGCATTGGGATACCGGCCAGCAAGCCGTACGACCGTCGCTGAATGAGGTTCTGGATGACTATATTCCGAACCGCATTCCGCCCCATTTTGCGGATCTGCCCGTCGTTATATGTGTCTGCATGGGCGGTGAGATGCGCGAGAATGTTCGGGCACAGTGGAGCGGTTACTGTCGGGCGCACGAGAAAGCCAACATTAACTTTGCCGAATGGAACGGGGATCGTCTTTCGGATCTGATCCTCAGCGGCATGTTACGTGCTGAGTTAATTGAGAGTGAGAACCGGGGGCTGTTTCAGAAAGCGCTGGCAATGCTTGATCAGCCCGACGTTGCTTATCGGCATTTTCGCCACTTGCTCAATGCTATTTTTATTGAGCCGAAGAGCCAGACAGAGCGCACGCGCCAGCTACGCAAGGCCTACCTGTGCCTTTGGATACTCTTTGTATGGGCTCGCGATGCCGATAACCTTGAGGCAGCGTATCGAGCATCCGAGCTGGTGCTCCTACGCAGCTGGCCTTACTGCGATAGTGCGCGTCTGCGCAAAGGAGCGACGCAACAGGAGCGGCTAGCTCATTTCGATCAGGTCTTGAAGCTGCATCTGATCATTGCGCACCTTCTACTCGTCGAGAAGATTGGTCCGTTTGTCGACAAGCGCTACGCGCTTTCAATGGCCGTAAATTCACGCAACGCGGCAGACATTAACATCGCGCTGTTCGAGACGCTTGGAAGATTGTCTCTCCACGGACTATGGCTGGATGCTATGACTGCCGGGGAGGACGAGTCATTCGTGCAGGCAATGAGTGAAGCGGCGGACAAGGTGCTCAACATGGCGATCGGGATGCTGAACGCGAATCCGGCGCTTGCCGTTCCCGTTCGTGACGATTTCACGATTGAACTGGCTCTGTTCATGCGTCTCGCAGACGTTCGCGGCCGCCTATCCAATGTTGCTGATTACATCCGTATCATGTCCGACCGCCTATGCTACGGACTAAGTGCTCGGCGGCACTATCCGACGCCGACCACAGATTATCGAGATGTCCTCGTCCATCCGAGAGACCGCAGTGACGCTTACTTCGAAGAGCATACGCGTGCGGGGATTCTTTACACCTTCGTGCTCGCTTGGCTTGCGATGATAGGAGACCAGGAGCGAGCAGAGCGTTTGCGCAGCACGTTGTTAGAGCACGCTCCGCACATGACTCACCAAATCTGGATTCCCGACGCACGAACGGATGAGGTTTTCTGGGATGGTGATCGAGATCATGGGGTGTCGGTACCAGGTCTGCCACTCAACGACTCACTAGAGGCCGTTTTTAGCCTACTGAACCGTGTGATGAGAGAGTATCCGCTGGATGAGCGAATAAGCGCTGTCCGAAATCACCTGACTCCAATTTTTCTTATGGCCTGCCGTCACTATCGCATGCCTGTACCACCGCATATTTGGCAAGGCCAGAAGCGTTCAGCATCGAACAATACTACCTCCGCTCAAGCAGCATCGGATCCCGAAACGCAGCAGTCGCGAGGTGAGTAGTCTTTGGTATGGTCGTTACTCAAATTGGCGAAGACTGAATGCCACAAAGGCACAGACAATGGTAGATCCTTATTTGTGGTGGACGATTGCAACATGAGCTAACAAAATCTGCCACTAGGCCGGTGATGTGTTTCATGGCGCGCTAAGGGCGTGCCATGAAAAAACGGCGATTCCATGTTCGGGTATGCACTCTCAGTATCAAGTGTGGCTGTGGGAGCTTCAGTGACTGGCTTGTTCCGCGAAGTACACCACCATCCTGAGATGCCGGTGTTCATCCACCACTAGCGTCTCATGGCGAAAGTCCTTTCGCTCGCTATCGGTAGTCAGGACAGACCCGATTCCACGCCGCGCTTCGTCACTATCCTGTGTCTCCCACCAGCGCCGAAAGTCGGCCGACAGAACCTTCAAATCTTCGACCAATGCCAGCATGGGCGGATCGTTCGGTGCCACGGCGAAGTCGTAACGGAACTGCGCCAGCAATTTGGGCGCATCGTCTCGCCAGGTAGGAAGGCGCCGTCGCATGTCGGGATCGGCAAACACCATGCGCAAGATATTGCGTACCTTACGATTCCGGGCCTTGAACCCGAACAAATCATCGGCCGCCGCATTCCAGGCAATGACATCCCAGTGCAAATTGAGCACATAGGCGGGCCTTGTCGCCAAATCGTCCATCAGCTGTTGGATGAGTGGCGTGATCGATACCAATTGATGGGCCTGTGGTGGCGGTGGCCGATTGTGGGCCAGAAGAAACAGGTGGCTGCATTCGGCGTCATCGAGCTTGAGTGTGTAAGCCACGCTTAGCAGGAATTTCTCTGAGACCTGAACGTCCCGTCCCTGTTCGAACCAGGTGTACCAGGTGAGTCCTACCCCAGCCAGCGCTGCAACTTCTTCCCTTCGCAGGCCCGGTGTTCGACGCGTCCCGTGAGAGGGCAGGCCGACATCGGCTGGGGTCAGTTTTTTGCGGTGCCGGGTCAGGAACTCCGATAACTCGTTCTTGGTGCGCCTGAGGCTGCGTTCGGCCATGACTATTACCTTTTGTAATAGGATAAACACTTAAATTGTAATGTGATGATATTGCTTTGACAATGTGCTTTCCGCAACCCGTCCGAACGAATCCGGAGGTGACTTTTGACTGCACTTGGCGATTCATCCCCCACTACCGAAAGGCTTCAGGTGCATGCTGATGCCGTCGAGAGATGCGCGGGTGCCCGCGAATGGATTGGGCTGGGCCTGCTTGCGCTGCCGACCATTCTGCTCGGGCTTGACCTGACGCTGTTGCATCTGGCGTTGCCAGCACTGGCAGTGGATCTGCGTCCGACGAGTGCGCAGGCACTCTGGATCGTCGATATCTATGGCTTCATGATTGCCGGCCTTCTCATCACGATGGGAACGCTGGGTGATCGCATCGGGCGGCGCAAGTTACTCATGGTTGGCGCGGCCGCTTTCGGGGTTGCCTCCGTGATGGCGGCCTATTCGACCAGTGCCAATATGCTGATTGCCGCGCGTGCCGTGCTGGGTGTGGCGGGTGCGACGTTGATGCCATCGACGCTGGCGTTGATCAGCAACATGTTTGCCCGTCCCGAGCAGCGCGCGTTGGCCATTGGGGTGTGGGCGACGATGTTTGCGCTGGGCATGGCGGCTGGCCCCGTGGTGGGTGGCATCCTGCTTGAGTATTACGGATGGGGGGCAGCATTTCTCGTAGCGCTGCCGGTCGTCGCGCTTTTGTTGGTGGCTGCGCCGTTTCTCCTGCCAGAGTACCGTGCTCCGCAACAAGGGCGGCTGGATCTGCCCAGTGTCGCGTTGTCGTTGCTTGCCTTGCTGCCGATCGTTTACGGCATCAAGCAGCTCGCGAAAGATGGGATAGGGGCCGGTGCCACGCTGATTATCGTGGGAGGACTGGTCTTCATGACGCTGTTCATCCGGCGGCAGCGCCAATTGAGCAGCCCTTTGATCGACCTCGGCCTGTTCTCCAGTCGGGCATTCAGCGTTGCCTTGCTGGTGCTCTTGGTTGGCCTGGTCGGTGTCGGCGGTACGATGTTGCTAGTGACCCAGTATCTGCAATTGGTGGTGGGCTTGTCACCGTTTGAGGCTGGGTTATGGATGGGGCCACCAGCACTCGCCATGTTAGTGGCGGGTATTACAGCACCACTGCTTGCAAGGCGAGTCCGGCCAGGCTATGTGATCGCAGGAGCGCTGGGGCTATCCGTAGTGGGCTATCTGATGTTGACTCAACTCGATCATGCGCCTCATGGGATTGTGCTGGTAACGGCATCGTTTTCTCTGGTTTATCTCGGTCTGGGCACCATTGCCGCACTGGGAACAGATCTGGTGGTGGGGGCTGCACCCGCTGAAAAATCAGGATCGGCCGCAGCCATGTCGGAGACGGTACAGGAGCTTGGGCTGGCTGTAGGTATTGCCACGCTGGGCAGCCTGACGACCAGCCTCTATCGCATCAGGATGACCGATCAAGTCAGCGTCCCAATGGCGCAGGACGTTCAACGCGCAGTATCGGACAGTCTTGCAGGAGCCAAGTCGGTGTTGCAGGAGTTGCCTGCTGGTATGTTGGAGCAGGCGCAAGCCGCTTTCATGGTGGGGTTCAACGTAGCGGCGGCAACCAGCGCCATCAGCATCGCTATCCTGGCTGGACTGGCAGCGATCACATTGCGACATATTGGTGTTGGTGGGGAGCTGACGAAATGAAGCCCTGATGGCTAATGGTGTCGCGGTTCAAAGAGTTAATCGGGACATTAGAAGCCAGGCTCCTCACTGCATACGTTTGGTTGGATTGTTGATAATCGAGTGGGAGTGAGGTCATGTCCTTCGGTGGCTATCGCCGACCCGCAAAATAAGTTGGCGGTAGAGCTGACCGCAAGCAATCCAGAGTTCCAGCGCTTGTCAGTGGAGCTGTAAAGAATGCGAATGGCGTGCGCGCCTGCGGGAATCTGCTTCTGTACGGCGAGGGCTTCGCCGATGCGCCTGGATTCGACAAGGACAAGTGGCCTGATATGCAGGACTCCGACCTGGAGTAAGGAAACCCATGCTTACTACGGCACGACGCCGAATGTGGATGACCGGTTTTAGGACGACCTGCTAGGCCAGAGTTCAGGCGCAGGCCGATTTTGCGGTTGTCGGTGAAGGTCGGCTGCAGGTCGAGGATGTCGTCGCCGCGCTGGCCCGGCAACCCGGGAGTGGTTTTGTCAGCGGTGAATAACCCCGGATGGCATACGAGCTACCAAAAATGCCGTTCACTTGGCTTAAGTGAACGGCATTGCACCGCATGGACGAGCCTTTGGGTTCGGTATGGGCGATGCCAGAACGGAAGCGAGCTGCCGACACCTACCAGTCCCTTTTGGGGGGAGGTCAGTTGACCACGAAACCAGCGCCTATCGGGTCGTTGCGCTCGATCACCCAGCGCGAGGTGCCGAGGATGCTGGCGGTGCCCTTGACGGTTGGGCGCAAGGCGCGCGTGCCGTTGAGGTCGACCTCGCCGAGCAGGCAGCCTTCGAAGGTACCGCTGCCAAGCAGGCCCTCGGATAGGATCGGCTGGTTCAGGCCGAGTCTGCCCCGCGCCTCGAACATAGCCATCATGGCGCTGGTACCGGTGCCGCCGGGGGAGCGGTCGAGTTGGCCGGCGCTGAAGACGTGGACGTTCTTGTAGAACGCGCCCTCGATGGTCGCCGGGTGCCAGAAGGTGATGAAGTTGAGGTCGTTGATGTGAGCCTCGGTCGGGTGCTGGATCTTCAGCTGTTTCTGGATCTGCTCACGGGCCAGCAGGCCGAGGCGCGATAGTTCGCTGCCATTCTCCGGACTGATGCGCAGCGCGCAGTCGCTCAGGTCGATGATGCCGAAGTAGTTGCCGCCCCAGACCAGGTCGGCCTTCAGCTCGCCATAGCCGGGCAGATGCACCGGGATGTCTTGCGCGGCGACATAGGCCGGCACGTTCTCGAAGCGGGTCCAGAGCACTTTATCGCCTTCCGAGGCCACTTCGGCCACGACCAGGCCCGCGGTGGTTTCGAAGCGGATTTTGGTGATGCCATCGGCGCCGCGTGGCACTAGGCCCAGGGCGACCATCGCCATGCTCACTGCGATGGTGCCGTGGCCGCACATGTGCGAATACACGCTGCCGTCCATGTAGATCAGGCCGGCGTCGAACTCACGACTGGACGGCGGGGTGAGGAAGACCCCGAACATGTCCTTGTGGCCGCGCGGCTCCTGCATCAGCGCCTTGCGCAGCCAGTCGTAATTCTGCTCGAGAAAGGCCCGTTTCTCCAGGATGCTGGAGCCGGCCGGGTAGGGAATGCCGCTGTGCACGATGCACAGGGGTTCGCCTTCGGTATGGGTATAGATGACATCGAACGTGTCTTGCATGCGCATGACTGAACTCCTGGCTTGCGGGATGTTTGAGGGGGTTATTTGCGTTCTGACAAAAGGTCGAGACCGATGCACAGATCGAGGGCGATGACGGCCACCACGACAACCAGAATGGTGGCGCCGGAAGCGGCCGCGATCGTCGGGTCGACGGTGTATTGCACATAGTTGAAGAGCTTGACCGGGATGGTGTTGAGGTCCGGGGTGGTGTTGAAGATCGACAATTCCACGTTGATCCACGACGCGATGAAGGCAAAGATCGACCCGGTGACGAGCCCCGGCCGAATCTGCGGCAGGACCACCAGCCAGAAGGTTGCCCACGGGGGGGCGCCCAGGTCGCTGGAGGCTTCTTCCAGGGCGCGTTGTTCAGGGGTCAGCATGGACAGCACCGAGCGCAGAACGAAGGGCGAAACGATGATGGTGTGGCCGATCAATAGCGCGAGAAAGCTGCGGGTCAGGCCGAAGTAACCACCGAATTGCAGCAGCGCCGCACCCAGCACGATGTGCGGAAACACCAGCGGCGAGGTCAGGGCGGCGACGATCGTGCCTTTGCCGGCGAACTCGTAGCGCGCCACCGCCAGCGCGGCAGGCACGCTGAGCAGCACCGCGACGACTGTCGCCGCCAGGGCGAGCACGGTGCTGGTGGCAAAGGAGGCGACGTAGCTCGGGTCGCCGAGCATTTGCCGATACCAGTCCAGGGTCCAGCCCTGGGGTGGGAAGGCGAGAAACGACGAGGCGGTGACAGACGCGCCGAGAATCACCACCAGCGGCAGCAGCATGTAACCGAGAACGGCCCAGGAAATCAGTCGAATCAGCAGGCGAGTGATCATTGGCCGCTCCCGCGGACACTGCCGGCACGCCCGGCGAGTCCGATCATTACCAGGGTGAAGACCAGCAGCACGACGCTCAGCGCGCCGCCGTAGTTGAAGTCGAAGACCGAACTGTACTGCTGGAAGATCAGCATCGAGAGCACCGAAATGCGTCCGCCCGACAACAGCGCCGGGGTCACGTAGGCGCTGGCCGCCAGAGTGAACACCATGATCGAGCCGGAAATGACCCCCGGCATGGTCAGCGGCAGAACGACGTGGAAAAAGGTGGCCCGTGGGCTGGCGCCGAGATCCTCGGAGGCTTGTTCGTAGCCCGGGTCGACCTGCGCCAAGGCATTGCCTGCGGCGAGCACGGTGAATGGCAGGAGGATGTAGACCATGCCGATGAGGATGCCGAGCTCGGTGCCCAGGAAGCGCACCGGCGTGTCCACCAGGCCCGTTTCCAGCAGGCTCTGGTTGACCAGGCCGTTACGCCCCAGCAGCACCATCCAGCCGAACGAGCGGACGATATTGCTGGTGAACATCGGCACTACCAGCAGGATCACGCAGGCGCGGCGCCAGGCGCGCCACTTGACCACGCGCACCAGGTACCAGGCGAGCGGGTAGCCGAGCAACAGAGAGACTAGGGTGGTCAGCGCGGCGATGCGAAAGGTCACCAAAATGACATCCCAGTGGTACTGATCGGCCAGCACCCGGACATAGTGCTCGAGGGTAAAGGCCTGGTCGGTCGCCGTGGTCAGGCTGGCGAAGATCACCACGGCGAACGGCGCGAGAAAGAACGCGGTGAAAAACGCCAGTGCCGCGGAGAGCATCAGGATCGGGGCCGGTCGTTTCATACCGGCTCCCCCACCAGATGCAGGTGGGCTGGGTTGAAAGCCAGGTGCACGGCGCCACCAACAACCAGATCGGCGCGTGGAAAGCCCATAGTCCGGGCGACGATCGCCTGCCCGTTGACCAAGGTATGAATCAGGGTATGGCTGCCGACGGTGACGATATCCGTCACCGTTCCGGCCAGCTTGCAGCAGGCGCTCTCCGGGTTGGCCGTATCCAGCACCTGCAGGTGCTCGGGCCGCAGGATGGCCACGCCCTGTGGCGGGATATCCCGGCCTCCGCAGGAAAGCGGCTGGTCCCCGACCGTCAGGCGGATTTCACCGGCACCGGCGGCTCTATAGTCGATAAGGTTGGCCTCGCCGATGAAGTCCGCGACGAAGCGCGAGGCTGGTGCGCTGTAGATCGCGCTGCTTGAGCCGACCTGCTCGAGGCGCCCGGCGTTCATCACCACGATGCGGTCGGCGATGGTCATCGCTTCTTCCTGATCATGAGTGACGAAAATGAAGGCGATGCCGAGCTTGGCCTGGAGGTGCTTCAGCTCCAACTGCATGCGCTTGCGCAGTTTCATGTCCAGCGCCGAGAGCGGTTCGTCGAGCAACAGCAGCTTTGGCCGATTGACGATAGCGCGGGCCAGTGCCACGCGTTGCTGCTGCCCACCAGACATCCCCCGGGGAAAACGCTCTTCCAGTGCTTCCAGGCCGACCAATGCAAGTGCCTGGCGAGCGAGTTCGCGCGCTTCCGAGCGCTTGATGCCCTGGCGTCTTGGACCGTAGGCGACGTTTTCCAGTACGCTCATGTGGGGAAACAGCGCGTAGTTCTGGAAGACCGTATTCAGCGGGCGGCGATAGGGTGGCAGGCGGCTGACATCCTGCCCCTCGATCACGATGCTGCCGGAGTCCGGCTGCAGGAAGCCGGCGATCGAGCGCAGCAGGGTGGTCTTGCCGCAGCCGCTGGGGCCGAGCAGGACGATGAACTCGCCCTGCTCGATGTCCAGATGAATATCGTCCAATACCTGGAAGGCCCCAAAGCTTTTGCAGACGCTTTCTATGCTCAACAAAACTGACATTGCAGACCTCTTGAGCTAGTTGCCGATGACTTTGCGGTTCCAGTCATCGGTGACATCCGCGCGGCGCGCGTTGATCTGGCCCCAATCGAACAGTCGCAGGTTGTCGATGGAACCATTCACGCCCCATGGCAGCTTGCGGGCCACGTCTGCGGACACGGTCACGCCCTTGACCGCGGGGCCCAGGTAGAGTTTGCTGGCAAGGCAAGAGGAAGCTTCCTGGGTCAGTGCGGTATTGATGAACTGCTCTGCTGCCTTGTTGTTGCGCGCGCCCTTGATCAGATGTAGGCGCGCGTCGGTGGCCCAGACGCCTTCCTCAGGGATGGTGAAGCCGATGGGGACGCCCTTGTCGATCAGGTCCCAGGCGCCGACGTTGAAGTGGGCACCGATGATTGCTTCGCCACTCTGGAAGGCGTTGGTCGCGGCGCCCGAGCTGTCAAAGAACAGCGCCGTGTCCAGCGCTCCAAGCTTGCTGTAGAGCGGCGCGAGATCGGCCGGGTCCACGTCCCAGACGTCCGCCAGGAAGAACACGAATGGCACGCCGGACGAGTTGGCGGGCGACGGCAGGGCGATGGCTCCGGCGAATTCCGGTTTCCACAGATCTTTCCAACTGGTGGGTGCCTGGGGTACTTCCTTGGTGTTGTAGGTCAGGCCAAGTGAGTAGAAGCCTGAGCTGACGGCAAAGGTGTGACCGTCGCTGGAGTAGACGGCTTGATCCAGCACGTTGCGCAGGTTGGGAATGGCTGTCGGGTCGAGGTCGGCTAGTACGCCTGCTGCGTAGGCGAGTTCACTGATGCCGCCATCCATCCAGGCCACGTCGATGGTCGGGCTGTCTTTCTGTTGCTGGAGTTTCGCCAGGGTGGTGGTCGAGGTGCCGATTTCCGCGGCTACTGCAATCCCGGTCTCGCGGGTGAAGGGCTCGGCGACGCAGCTGAGGAAGGCTTCGCCCCAATTGCCGCCGTACAACGCAACGGTTAGTTTCTGTTGGGCCATGGCGCCTGGTGAGGAGATGCAGCCCGCGAGCAAGAGCGCGACTGTGATTTCGTTACGAGTCTTCAGTCTCATGTCATGTCCTCCAGGGGAGTGATGTTGTTATTTCCCCTTGTCTACATCTTGCTCGTCACGCCGCTACGGGGCTTGCATTGTGGGGTCTTTTAGTTGAATAGTTGGGTCATGTTGAACATGACCCCGATCGACAACCCGTCTCCTGAGTCCGCTCAAGGCGCGGGTGGCCGCGCTCAACTTTCGGTGGGCCTGGTTCTGCTGGATCAATTCACCCTGGCCGCGTTTTCCTGTTTCGTGGATGTTCTGCGCCTGTCCGCCGATCTGGGCGGCGGCAGTCGGCAGATCCATACCGCCTGGCGGGTGATGAGCGTCGACGGGCGGCCGCGAACCTCCAGCGCGGGGATCGTCCTCGAGGTCGCCAGCGCTCTGGCGGAGGACCCAGGTGAGTTCGACTACGTGGCCATCTGTGGCGGCAACGACTATCCCAATACCCACCTGCCCAAGAGTCTGCTCGACTGGGTGCGCCGTGCCGCCGACAGCCGTGCGCGGCTGCTGGGCATTTGCACCGGGACTTTCGCCTTGGCCCAGGCGGGCGTGGTCGGCAGCCGTTCGGTGTGCGTGCACTGGAACGTGCTGGACGACTTTCGCGCACGCTTTCCAAAGACCCGTGCAGCGGTGGATCACCTGTTCATCGACGAGGGCGACCTGATCACCTGCGCCGGCTCCACGGCGGCGATCGATCTGGGCTTGTACTTGGTGGCCCGGCATTGCGGTCGGGAAAAGGCCCTGCAAACCGTGCGGCACATGATGCTGCAGGGTATTCGCCAGGGCCGACAGCCCCAGGCCCACTTCTATGCAGATCTGGCTGGCATCAAGGATGAGCGGGTGCGCCAGGCCGCGCACTACATCGAGCAGCGCATGGACAGCCTGCCCACCCTGGATGCCATTGCCCGCTACGTGGGGCTTGGGCGGCGGCAGCTGACGCGGGCGTTCCAGCATGCGCTCGGCATATCGCCTATGGAGTTCCAGCGCTCGCTGCGTATCGAGTACGGTAGTTGGCTGCTGGTGAACAGCCACAGCAGCATCACCCAGATCGCCATGGATTGCGGCTTTTCCGATTGCGCGCATTTCTCCCGCGAGTTCCGTGGGCGCTTCGGCATGTCCCCTCGCCAGTTCCAGCGGCAGGGACGATAACCCCTCGGGGCGTCGGGTGTGTTGCTTGGTTCGCTGGCAATCGACCAGCTATCCATGGACGGTGCTCAAGGGGGGCAAGCCCGTCCCGCTCGCCACATGGGCGCTGCAGTTCCGCCACAGGCTGCCGACCTGCCTGCCGTGCAATGGAAGCTGATCAACCTTAGCAAGTTGCGAGACGAGAATCCTGGCAAGCACGCAGAGCAGAGGCGTTTTCTGACGGCGTTGCCAGGATAGAGCGAGCGCGTTGCTGCTTGTCTGCGATGTTCAGGTTGATCGTGAGATGCGCTTTAACCGGGCCCATCGCTGGCAGCTGCCAGCAGAGGCACGATCAGATCGCCGATAGGCGTAGGAATACCGCGAGTTTGAGCGCAGCGTTGGATGACTCCATTGCGGCAGTCCCATTCCAGCGGTTGGCCCGCGAGTCGGTCGACGAGGATCGAGGTGCCTTGGTCTGCCGGGTAGCGACGAAATACGTCGATGATATCTTGCGGCACGTCGTCGCTTAGTACTGCGCCTTCCGCGCGAGCCACTTCAAGGCATTCGCGCAGATAGGCCAGAGCCAGTTCGGTGATGTCGGCTCGGGCGAACATACCTGCACGTCGGCCAGTCAAAACCATCAAGCCAGCCGCCGCGTTTTGTAGAAGCTTGCGCCATGCGATGGAGGTGAAGTCCGATGACACCTCGACAGAACACAAAGTGCCTCTCAACGCTTTAACCACGAGCTCGGTCGCTTGAGTGTCCGGCAAGGTGAGCCGGGCTTTGGCGCGCAGCCATACCGAGGCGTCCGGTTCGCGCTGAGCAGGAAACCAAACGACTGCTGGCAATACGGGGCAGCCTGACAAATACGGCTCGATCAGGGCTTTTTGTTCAACGCCGTTTTGCAGTACGCAGACCACGGTTTTCGCGCTGCACAGTGCAGAAAGCCAAGGTGCTATTGCTTCAATCTGGGTTGACTTGACCGCGACGAATACCAGGTCGAAGGTGTTTTGGGTCTCTGTCGGGTCAGTCAGCACGGGCCCCGGCACCACAATATTGCCGCCCTTGTAGCGAAGTTCCAACTGCTCGTACGCTGTGCGACCACAAACCGTCGGCGTGCGCCCGACCTCATGCAGCGCCGCCGCGATGGTCGTGCCGATTGCTCCGGGGCCAATGAGGGCGATGGTTGGATTGTCAGGCATCATGGTTATTATCCTGTTTTGATCGTCATTATCTGCTCTGACAACCATGCAGCCCCGGCCCGTCTAGATCAAGTATTAAGCTGTGGCGTGTGCTCGCGCGACGTGTCTAAGTGCGGCATGCATTTATGGATGTCAGTCGCGTAAACGCTCGGTTTTCGGATGTGGTGTTTGTTCACTCGGTCTTGCGGCCTGGGCCGTGATAAAATCAGCGGATCGCCGACTGAAGTGATTTGTGGCAACACAGCAGTTTGTTGTAACCCTTAAAATAGAAGACGTTTTCCAGAGAGGAAACGCTGTAAACCGTTGCCTGATGGGCTCGAAATGATTGGCTATTAGGAGCCCATTTGTATGTCGTTCACGCGTAGACAAGTGCTCGCAGGTCTTGCGGGCTTGAGTGTTATTGGCATTGGTGCCGGTGGCGCTCGCTATTGGTTGGGCCGTCCGTTTGATCAGAAAACCCATGACTATGAGTTAATCGCCGCGCCAGTTGATTTAGAGCTGGTGCCCGGCCACGTAACCACTGCGTGGGGGTACGGCGGCATGGCGCCTGGCCAGGAAATCCGTTGCCGTCAGGGCGACCTGTTGCGCGTGCGCTTTATCAATAAGCTGCCCCAGCAGACCACCATTCATTGGCATGGCATTCGCTTGCCACTGGATATGGACGGTGTGCCTTACGTTTCACAAATGCCGGTGCTGCCTGGCGAATACTTCGACTATAAATTTGTGCCACCGGATGCCGGCAGCTACTGGTATCACCCGCACCTCTCCAGCTCTGAGCAATTGGGTCGTGGCCTGGTTGGGCCATTGATCATCGAGGAACGTGAACCCAGCGAATTCAAGCATGAGCGAACGCTGAGCCTGAAAAGCTGGCATGTTGATGAGCAAGGCCAGTTCACTGAGTTCAGCATTCCGCGCCAGGCTGCGCGTGAGGGGACGCGCGGGCGGTTGTCTACCATCAATGCAGTGCATGTGCCGACGCTGGAGTTACCAGCGGGACAGGTGGTAAGGCTGCGTCTGATCAATCTCGACAGTACGATTACCTACCGACTGAATTTGCCGAACGCTGAGGCGCGTATGTATGCGCTCGACGGTAACCCGATTGAGCCGCGTGAGTTGGGTAAAGAATATTGGTTGGGCGCCGGTATGCGTCTTGATCTGGCGCTGCGCGTTCCTGAGGCCGGAACAGAGTTATCACTGCGTGATGGTTCTGTGCGTTTGGCAACGATTAAGAGTGTTGCCTCAAGCGAGCCTGTGGCTGATTGGCCTGCGCCATTGCCAGCTAACCCAGTTGCCGAGCCTGATTTGGCAAATGCCGAGACCATTAAATTCAACTTTGAGTGGGCGGCGTCGCTGGCGGACCCGAATCAAGCCGGGCCTGCCAAGTACTGGCAGATTAACGGTCAAGCCTGGGATATCAACGATAAAACCTGCGCTGATCGGCCAATTGCTACGCTTAAGCTGAATAACCACTATATTTTTGAGCTGCGCAATATGGCGCAGTATCTGCACCCGATCCACTTGCATGGCATGACTTTTAAAGTCATCAGCTCGAATCGGAAAAAGATTATCCCGTACTTCACCGACACTTATCTGCTGGGTAAGAATGAGACGGCAAAAATTGCCCTCGTTGCCGATAATCCAGGTGTATGGATGTTCCATTGCCATGTGATTGATCACATGGAAACCGGCCTTATGGCCGCCATTGCGGTGGTTTGATGCGTCAACCGAAAATCATTGATCGCAGTCAGGATCAACACTTTATGCGTGAGGCGCTGCTGCTGGCCGAGCAGGGTGCTGCGCTGGGTGAAGTTCCGGTGGGTGCAGTGTTGGTGCAGGACGGCAAGATCCTCGGGCGCGGCTTTAATTGCCCGATTTCAACCCATGATCCAAGCGCCCATGCCGAGATGGTGGCGATTCGTGATGCTGCCGTTCAGTTGGATAATTACCGCCTGCCGGGCAGTACGCTGTACGTCACCTTGGAACCCTGCAGCATGTGTGCGGGGCTGATCGTCCATGCGCGAGTCGAGCGCGTGGTGTTTGGCGCGACAGAGCCTAAGGCCGGTGTCGCCTTGAGTCGTGGTGAGTTTTTCAGTCAGGCGTTTCTCAATCATCGGGTGATGATTGAGGGCGGGGTCTTGGCGCAAGAATGCAGTGAAGTGCTGAGCGCGTTTTTCAAAGCGCGCCGCGCCAGTTCTGCGCGTTAGGCTGTTAGCAGGCGTTTAAAGCGGGGGCGATTCAGCGTCTAGGGTTTCTTTAGTGACGCCCGGCAAGTGCATGCCGCTTTCGACGACCTGGTTGCTCTCAAGTTGAGGCTGCGTCACCCAGGTGAGGATGTCGTAGTAACGGCGGATGTTACGCACAAAATGCACCGGCTCACCGCCTCGGGCATAGCCATAGCGGGTTTTGCTGTACCACTTCTTTTGCGCTAGCCGCGGCAGTATTGACTGCACGTCGAGCCATTTATTTGGGTTAAGGCCTTCAGCCTCGGTCAGCTTGCGTGCATCTTCCAAGTGTCCGCCGCCAACGTTATAAGCGGCGAGGGCGAACCAGGTCCGGTCCGGCTCAAGTATGCTGTCTGGCAGCAACTCTTTAACGTGAACAATGTATTTGGCACCGCCATCAATGCTTTGTTTAGGGTCGAGTCGATTGGATACGCCCATTGCCTGCGCGGTACGCAATGTCAGCATCATCAGCCCGCGTACGCCGGTTTTCGAGGTGGCGGTGGGTTGCCAAAGCGATTCCTGATAACCCATGGCGGCGAGTAGTCGCCAGTCTATATTGTTGCGGCGCCCAGCCTGGCGGAAAAACTGCTCGTAGCGCGGTAGGCGTTTTTGCAGGTGTTGCGCGAAGGTGTAAGCGCCCACATAGCCGAGTACATCAACGTGACCGTAATAGCGGTCGGTCAAACGTTTGAGGCTACCGTTTTCTTTGGCGCGGGCAATGAAGATGTTGACCTCATCAAGCAGGCTATGGTCTTCGCCCGGTTTTACCGCCCAGGCCAGATTGAGCGAGTCCCCGAGGTCGAATGCCACGCGTACATTGGGGAAGTACACCTGATTCATTGCCAACTCATTGGAGTCGACCAGCGTCAGGTCTATCTGGCCTTCATCTACCATGCGCAGCAAGTCGACGATTTCCACCTCGGACGACTCTTCGTACTCAAGTGTTGGTATCTGTACTTTTAGCTCGGCCAGTTGTTCGGCGTGGCTGCTGCCTTTTAGCACTACGATGCGTTTGCCGAGCAAGTCTTCAGGGCGAGTAGGGCGACGCTGACCGTTGCGGTAAATAATTTGCGGTGTGACTTCAAGGTAGGGCTTGGAAAACAGCGCCTGTTGTTTGCGTCCGGCGCTATCGACCAGACCAGCGGCAGCCAATACCGGACCATCTGCGTTGTTTAAACGGTTAAATATGTCGTCCAAATTGTCGGCTGTTTCAATTTTTAGCTCGACTTTAAGGTCGGCGGCGAAACGTTTGACCAGCTCATACTCGAAGCCGGTTTCACCGTTACGATCCTGGAAATAGGTCGCTGGGCTGTTCCTGGTGATCACGCGCAGTACACCCTCCGCCTGCACTCGCTCAAGGGTTGTGGGTACTTTTTCTTCAGCACCACAGCCATTTAGCAGCAGAAGGATTCCGATCGCTGACAGCCATTTGGCGTAGCGCGTGCGGATCGCAGATTGGGAATACATCGATGCAGTATACGCAAAGGATTCGCCTTGCAATATCTCGACAGGCGCTCGCTTCTCTGCTAGCGCGCAGACTGTCGTTTTGGCGTTGGCAAACGGGTGATGTGTTCAGCGCTTTAGGCTAGAATGCACGGCCTCAAAGCACACCCCCTTCCCAGAGGCTGTCATCGATGTTGATCTTGCGCGGCGCCCCCGCTCTTTCTGCTTTTCGTCACGGCAAGTTGCTCGAGCAACTTACCCGCAAAATACCGGCTGTTACTGGGCTGTACGCCGAATTTGCACACTTCGCCGATGTTGTCGGTGTTCTGACCACTGACGAAGAGCAAGTCTTGGCTCGCTTGTTGAAATACGGGCCGAGTGTAGACGTGCAGGAGCCAAGCGGTCGCTTGTTTCTGACGATTCCACGGTTTGGCACTATTTCACCGTGGTCGAGTAAGGCCAGTGATATCGCTCGCAACTGTGGTTTGGCGAAAATTCATCGCATTGAGCGTGGCATTGCCTACTACGTTACCGGTGAGCTGGATGCGGCTGCGCGTGAACAAGTGGCAGTGCTGCTACATGACCGCATGACTCAGTTGGTGCTGGAGAATCTGCAAGACGCTGCGGCGCTGTTCAGCCACGCCACTCCCAAGCCGTTGACCGTGGTTGACGTGCTCGGTGGCGGTCGTGCTGCTCTGGAAAAAGCCAACGTCGAGTTGGGCCTGGCGCTGGCTGATGATGAAATCGACTACTTAGTCAGCAGTTTCGGCACCATGGGCCGTAACCCGCATGACATCGAACTGATGATGTTTGCTCAGGCTAACTCTGAGCATTGTCGGCACAAGATTTTTAATGCCAGCTGGGACATCGACGGCCAGTCGCAAGAAAAATCGCTGTTCGGCATGATCAAAAATACCTACCAGATGCACAGCGAAGGCGTTCTGTCTGCCTATAAGGACAACGCTGCGGTAATCGTCGGTAGTACAGCTGGACGTTTCTTCCCGAACTCGGAAACCCGTGAATACAGCGCTGTTACAGAGCCTGTGCACATCCTGATGAAGGTTGAAACACACAACCACCCAACTGCGATTGCCCCGTTTCCGGGTGCCTCGACAGGTTCGGGCGGTGAGATTCGTGACGAAGGCGCGACCGGTCGTGGTGCCAAGCCTAAAGCTGGTCTGACTGGTTTTACCGTCTCGAACCTGCAGATTCCGGGCTTCGAACAGCCGTGGGAAGTGCCTTACGGTAAGCCTGAGCGCATTGTCACGGCCTTGGACATCATGATCGAAGGCCCGCTGGGCGGCGCTGCGTTTAACAACGAATTCGGTCGTCCGGCGCTGACGGGTTATTTCCGTACCTTCGAGCAGTTGATCAGCACGCCACACGGTGACGAAGTACGGGGTTATCACAAGCCGATCATGCTGGCCGGTGGTATGGGCAACATCCGCGAAGACCACGTACAAAAAGCTGAGATTACCGTTGGTTCCAAGCTGATCGTACTCGGCGGTCCGGCCATGCTCATTGGCTTGGGTGGCGGTGCGGCTTCGTCGATGGCAACGGGCGCGAGCTCTGCTGACCTTGATTTCGCTTCTGTGCAGCGTGAAAACCCTGAAATGGAGCGCCGCTGTCAGGAAGTTATCGACCGTTGCTGGCAGTTGGGCGAAAACAACCCGATCAGCTTTATCCACGACGTCGGCGCGGGTGGCTTGTCTAATGCCTTCCCTGAACTGGTTAACGATGGCGAGCGCGGTGGTCGTTTTGACCTGCGTGCAGTGCCTAACGATGAACCGGGCATGGCGCCACTGGAAATCTGGTGTAACGAATCCCAGGAACGTTACGTAATGGCGGTTGATGCCGCTAATTTCGAGCGTTTCAAAGCTATTTGTGAGCGTGAGCGTTGCCCATTCGCAGTGGTCGGTGAGGCCACTGAAGAGCGGCACCTGACTGTTGCGGACAGCCACTTTGGCAACAATGCGGTCGATATGCCGCTAAACGTGTTGCTCGGTAAGGCGCCGCGCATGCACCGCAGCGCCGACCGTGAAGCAGAGTTGGGCGATGACTTCGACCCCGCTAGCGTTGATATCAAAGAAGCGGTCTCCCGCGTCTTGCAACACCCAGCTGTAGCCAGCAAGAATTTCTTGATCACCATTGGCGACCGCACCATTACCGGTATGGTGGCGCGCGATCAAATGGTCGGCCCTTGGCAGGTGCCAGTGGCAGACTGTGCGGTAACTGCTTCCAGCTTCGACACCTACAGCGGTGAAGCCATGGCCATGGGTGAACGCACGCCGTTGGCTTTGCTTAACGCACCGGCCTCGGGGCGTATGGCAATTGGTGAAACCCTGACCAACATGGCGGGTGCCTGTATCGCCAAAATTTCCGACATTAAACTGTCGGCAAACTGGATGGCTGCTGCGGGCCACCCAGGTGAAGACGCTCGCCTTTATGACACGGTTAAAGCCGTCGGTATGGAGTTGTGCCCAGAGCTGGGTATTACCATTCCGGTGGGTAAAGACTCGATGTCGATGAAGACGCGCTGGCAGGACGGCGATGACGACAAGAGCGTGACGTCACCAATGTCCTTGATTGTGACTGGCTTCGCGCCGGTCACAGACATCCGTCGCACGCTGACCCCAGAGCTGCGCATGGACAAGGGCGAGACCGATCTGATCTTGATCGATCTTGGCCGTGGCCAGAATCGTATGGGCGCCTCTATTTTGGCGCAGGTATACGGCAAGCTGGCTAAGCAGGCTCCGGATGTCGATGATTCTGAAGACCTGAAAGCATTCTTCGCCGTGATTCAGGGCCTGAATGCAGACGGCCGCTTGCTGGCTTACCACGACCGTTCGGACGGTGGTTTGTTGGCGACCGTGGTGGAAATGGCTTTTGCTGGCCACTGCGGCCTCAGTCTGCAACTCGATACCTTGGCTCTCAGCCATAATGAGCTGGCGGGTGTGTTGTTCAACGAAGAGTTGGGCGCGGTTATTCAAGTTAACCAGGACTTCACCGCTGAAGTGCTTTCGCAGTTCTCTGCTGCGGGGCTGGATGACTGTGTTGCGGTTATCGGTAAGCCGGTTAATAACGGTCATGTCGAGATCAGCTACAAAGACGTCTCGGTGTTCTCTGCCGAGCGGCGCATCCTGCAACGTCAGTGGTCTGAGACCAGCTACCAGATTCAACGCCTGCGCGATAACGCTGAGTGTGCTGATCAAGAGTTCGACGCGCTACTCGAAGAAGACAATCCGGGCCTTAGCGCCAAGCTGGGCTTTGATGTCAACGAAGACATTGCGGCGCCGTATATCAAAAAAGGTCTGCGCCCACAGATTGCCGTATTGCGTGAGCAAGGTGTCAACGGCCAGGTTGAAATGGCTGCAGCGTTCGATCGCGCCGGTTTCAATGCTGTCGACGTACACATGAGCGATATTCTGGCAGGTCGTGTTGATCTCGAGGCTTTCAAAGGTTTGGTCGCGTGCGGCGGCTTCTCCTACGGCGACGTACTGGGCGCGGGGGAAGGCTGGGCTAAGTCGATCCTGTTTAACAATCGTGCACGTGATGCGTTCAGCGGCTTCTTTGAACGTAAAGACAGCTTCTCGTTGGGCGTGTGTAACGGTTGCCAGATGCTCTCCAACCTACATGAGCTGATTCCGGGCAGCGAGTTCTGGCCGCACTTTGTGCGTAACCGTTCCGAGCAGTTCGAAGCGCGTGTGGCAATGGTTCAGGTGCAGGAGTCAGAGTCGATTTTCTTGCGTGGTATGGCGGGTTCACGCATGCCAATCGCTATCGCTCACGGCGAGGGTCATGCCGAGTTTAAGAGCAACGACGCGCTGGTTGAAGCTGACTTGTCCGGTTGCGTGGCGATGCGCTTTGTCGATAACCACGGCAAGGTCACCGAAACCTATCCGGCCAATCCGAACGGTTCGCCGCGCGGTATCACGGGCCTCACCAGTCGCGATGGTCGGGTGACAATCATGATGCCGCACCCTGAGCGGGTCTTCCGCGCCGTGCAGAACTCATGGTGCCCGGATGAGTGGAATGAAGATGGCGCATGGTTGCGCATGTTCCGCAACGCCCGCGCTTGGGTCGATTAATGACCTGCGCTCGACAGGCTCGTGACTGAGCCTGTCGAGCTATTACCCGAGGCTCGCCAGGTTAATCCTGGCGATACTCTTGTGCTGTGCCGTTGTGGGCATTCGTCCACACTTCCCGATTGCTCCAACTCCTGCTCCCAAGCGTTCGCTGTCCATGCACAGCGCCAGCAATGGCTGCTGCTATGCCGTTGTGGGCGTTCTGCGCGCTCACCCTATTGTGATGGCAGTCATAGTTCATCCGTCTCCGGGTTCAAGCAGCGCTGGCTTCGCTTCTGGGGCTGAACGATTGCCGGATTTTCAGGTCTTAAGTTCAATAAGTTTAACCAGTAGTTAGATGCTTTGATGGCAAAATGGCATTATTGACTTGACTGCCTGAATTGCGGAGATCTTGATGTATAAATTGTGCTTTTACGTGCCTGAAAGTCACCTTGAAACCGTTAAAGTCGCCATTTTTGCCGCAGGTGCTGGGCATATAGGCAATTACGATAATTGCTGCTGGCAAGTACCGGGGCAGGGCCAGTTTCGCCCGCTGCCGGGCAGTCAGCCATATACGGGTGGCGAAGGGGTTTTAGAGCGACACTCTGAGTGGAAGGTCGAGCTGGTGGTGGCGGATGAGCTGATTCACGAAACGGTCAAGGCGCTCAAAGCCAGCCATCCTTACGAAACCCCAGCATTTGATGTGTGGCGTCTGTCTGATCTGCAGTTCTAAGCGATTCGCTTGGCAAGACTTGGCGGGACAGGCATCGCCTTGTCGCACTCATACACTGTTGTACTCATACACTTTGCCGCACTCATACATTGTTGCTGGGGTAGGGGGCAGCGCTGTATTGCCCACCGTCTATGGCAGCGAATATCAGGGCAATTTGCTTGAATTTGATGAACCAAGCTTCGCCCTGTCGCACTCTAAAGAGTGTCACACCCTACAGATGCAGCCGCGAATCAGGGGCGAATTTCGATCAGTGTGCCGTCTTTAACCAGCGACCAGATTTCGCGCATGTCGGTGTTTTTCATGGCAATGCAGCCGTTGGTCCAATCGAGTGTGCTGAAGTACCACTCTGGGTATTCTTCATCGATTGGCGTGCCATGAATCATGATCATGCCGCCCGGTGACAGACCTTTACTGCGAGCAGTGGCTTGGTCGCGGGCATTGGGGTATGAGATGTGCATCGACAGTTGGTAGTTGTCGCTGGTTTTGCGCCAATCAATCCAATAGATGCCTTCCGGTGTGCGTTGGTCGCCTTCAAATTGTTTGTGGCCCTTTGGCTTTTTACCCAGAGAAACACGATAGCTTTTGAATGGCTGGCCTTTGCTGATGAGTTGCAGTTTGCGTTCGGACTTGAGGATCAGCACTTTGTCGATGCGCTGAGCTTGGTTACTTTTCTGTAAAGGTGGCGGCACCGGTGTGTTTGCAAACACATTAGCAACAAAGGAAAAGCAGATTAAAGCCAGCAACCAGCGCATTAGAACGATATCCATATGATCAAAAAGCTACTTTGTAGTGTGCGCGTAAGGCCTCTAAAGACTCATTGCGGACCGGAAACCGGGCGGTTATGCGATCAGCAAAGTAGCATTCTAAAGTACGCCCGATGGTCGGGAAAGCCAGCTCTGACCAAGGGATGTCCGCTTCATTAAACAAGGCGACCTCCAGACTCTCTTCACCCACCGCAAAGTCCATGTCAGTGAGTTCTGCGCGAAAGAATACATGCACCTGATTGATGTGGGGTAAATCAATTAGGTTATACAGCGCTAAATCGTGGACTCGGGCGCAGGCTTCCTCGGCTGTTTCGCGAATAGCGGCTTGTTCAATGGTTTCACCATTCTCCATAAAGCCTGCGGGTAACGTCCAGAAACCCCGGCGCGGTTCAATGGCCCGGCGGCAGAGAAGGACTTGCTGGTTCCAAACAGGAATACAGCCCGCAACGATGCGCGGATTTTCGTAATGAATCGTGCTGCAGAGTTCGCAGACAAAGCGTAAACGGCTGTCCCCCTCAGGGATTCGATGGCTTACCGGGTTGCCACACTGACTGCAGAATTTCATGCCGTTTCCTCGTTGCTTATGGCTTATCTTGGCTTGATACGCCCGCTTGAATCAATCTCAGCGTCTCTAATAAGGCAATTTCGGCACTGTCTCAGGCTTGGGTGTCGCGGGCTTTCATGCCATTATCCAAGGAAGAAAAAGAACGCTGAGATTGCCCATGCTCGATGAGCTACTCCAACGTGTACGGTCTTACCAACCGCTAGTTCTGGAAGCAGACGATAGCTTCCCTGAAGCGGCGGTACTGGTCCCTATCACCCGTAGTGATGAACCCGAAGTCGTGCTCACCCTACGCGCCAGTGGTTTGTCCACGCACGGCGGTGAGGTTGCGTTTCCAGGCGGGCGGCGTGACCCTGAAGATCAAGATCTTGTGCAAACAGCATTGCGTGAAGCAGAAGAAGAGATCGCGTTGCCGCCGGGGTTGGTAGAAGTGATTGGCCCGCTTAGTACTCTGGTTTCGCGCCATGGTATTCAGGTCACACCCTTCGTTGGTGTGGTCCCGGACTTTGTTGATTACCGGGCCAACGACGGCGAGATTGCGGCGGTATTTTCGGTGCCACTGAAGTTTTTTCGCGAGGATCCTCGCGAAACCACCCACCGGATTGATTACCTTGGCCAGAGTTGGTACGTGCCGAGCTATCGCTTTGGCGAATATAAAATATGGGGGCTGACGGCGATCATGCTGGTCGAGCTGATTAATCTGCTCTACGACGAGTCACCGATCGATTTGCACACGCCGCCAAAGCACTTCATTAGCCTGACGTGAGGGATGAGCCATATGAAATACCGACTAGGACAATCCGCAGTCGATGCGCACCCGGAAAGCTGGGCCGCGCCGAATGCGACCTTGGTTGGCAAGATCAAGCTGGAGCAGGGCGCAAGCGTTTGGTTTAACGCTGTGCTGCGCGGCGATAACGAACTGATCCATATTGGCGAGCACAGTAATGTGCAAGACGGCAGTGTCATGCATACCGACATGGGGTTCCCGCTGACCCTCGGTAAAGGCGTTACGGTTGGCCATAACGCTATGCTGCACGGTTGCACGGTAGGCGATTACAGCCTTATTGGTATCAATGCCGTGGTGCTCAATGGCGCCAAAATTGGTAAATACTGCATCATTGGGGCGAACTCCTTGATTGGTGAAGGCAAGGAAATTCCTGATGGCTCGTTGGTCATGGGTTCGCCCGGCAAGGTCGTGCGTGAGCTGACCGATGTACAAAAGAAAATGCTTGAGGCCAGCGCCGCGCACTACGTCCACAACGCCCAGCGCTATGCCCGTGAATTGACTGAGCAAGATGGCTAATGAGTGATGAGCGTCCTGTTGCCTCACCCTGCGTACACGTTTGTGCGCTGGATGAAGAGGATATTTGCATCGGCTGCCAGCGTAACGTCGCTGAAATTACCCGCTGGAGCCGCATGGATAACCAAGAGCGCCGTGATGTGCTGGTGCAGTGCCATCAACGTGCCGTGAGCAAAGGTATTATTCTCTAGGGAGCATTTTCAAAGGCTCCTTGAAGCTTGGCTTTACGCGTATTACACATCGTTTTATCAGATTGGCTCTGATGCATTCTGCTCGGGCTGCCTCCCAAAAGGGAGCCTCTGAAACAAGTCGCTAGTCCAGGGAATTGTTATGCCTAGTATTGGAACTCCGTTGTCGCCAAGTGCGACTCGCGTATTGCTGTGTGGCTCGGGCGAGCTGGGAAAAGAAGTGGTGATCGAGCTGCAGCGTCTCGGGGTCGAGGTGATTGCTGTTGACCGCTATGCCAATGCTCCGGCGATGCAGGTTGCGCACCGTAGTCACGTGGTCAATATGCTTGATGGCGCTGAACTTCGTGCGGTGATTGAGCAGGAAAAACCGCATTACATCGTGCCCGAGATTGAGGCAATTGCCACCGCGACTCTGGCTGAGCTTGAGCGTGAAGGCTACACCGTGATCCCAAGTGCGCGCGCCGCTCAACTGACCATGAACCGCGAAGGCATTCGCCGCTTGGCCGCAGAAGAACTGGGTCTGCCAACCTCGCCGTATGAATTTGCTGACTCGTTTGAGGCGTTCCGGGCTGCTGTAAGCACTATTGGCTTCCCTTGTGTGGTTAAGCCGATCATGAGTTCTTCTGGCAAGGGCCAGTCGGTACTCAAGAGTGAGGCTGATGTACAGCAAGCATGGGATTACGCGCAGGAAGGCGGTCGCGCTGGCAAGGGGCGGGTAATTGTCGAAGGTTTTATCGACTTTGATTATGAGATTGCCCTGCTGACTGTACGTCATATCAATGGCACCACGTTTTGTGCACCTGTTGGCCATCGTCAGGAGCGCGGTGACTACCAGGAGTCGTGGCAACCTCAGCCCATGAGTCCCAAGGCCATGGCCGAGGCTGAGCGCATTGCGTTGGCGGTCACTGATTCGCTGGGCGGCCTCGGTTTGTTTGGTGTTGAGTTGTTTGTTAAGGGCGACCAGGTCTGGTTCTGTGAAATCTCGCCGCGCCCGCATGACACCGGCATGGTGACCTTGATCTCCCAAGACCTTTCCGAGTTTGCCTTGCATGCGCGGGCAATTCTAGGTCTGCCAATTCCAGTGATTCGCCAGTTTGGTCCTTCGGCTTCAGCTGTGGTGCTGGTTGAGGGGCAATCCGAGCAGGTCAGCTTCGGCAATCTGGCTGCAGCACTGGCGGAGCCCGATACCATGCTGCGCTTGTTCGGTAAGCCGCAAGTCAATGGTCAGCGGCGCATGGGTGTAGCGCTGGCGCGTGACGAGTCGCTGGAGCTGGCGCGGGGCAAAGCAACACGTGCTGCCAAGGCGGTTAACGTCGAGCTGTGAATGGCCAGAGCTGGCGTTGGTGGCTGCTGATTGGATTGACGTCGCCTGTGGTCATACCGCTGGCGCTATACACACGCCTTACTGCATTGCGTCTTGCTCCTGCTGCTGGGCCTGCCGAGGGCGTGGCCGGTGTTCGTTACGCCGGACGGCCTGTGCGACTTTTACTGCTCGGCGAGTCAACGGCGGCTGGCGTAGGCGTAAGTTGCTTGTCGCAAGCCTTGGTCGGGCAACTGGCTAGTGCGTTGGCCGACTCCCAACAGCGTCCGGTCGCATGGCGGGTGCTGGCTGAGAACGGTATTACCGCCACCCAGGCCTGCCAGCGATTGCTACCGCAGGTTCCAGCCGGCTCGTTTGATTTGGCGGTGTTGGTGTTCGGGGTTAACGACTGTAGTCACCTGACTCGGCTTAGCCGTTGGCGCGCTTCGTTGTGCAGGCTCGCCGTTGGGCTTCAAGCGGGTGGTGCGTCAGTGGTTTTTACCGGTGTTCCGCCGCTACAGTACTTTACGGCGCTGCCTTGGCTGCTGCGCTGGTTATTAGGTGCCAGAGCGCAGCAGCTGGACGCGCAATTGCAGGCGCTGGCTGATGAGCACCGCGCTCTGTATGTGCCGCTAGAACTGGATTTTTCAGACGAGTATCTGGCGCTCGATGGTTATCACCCATCAGGTGCGGGGTATCGAGTTTGGGCGCAGCATTTGGCCGCTGCGATTACTCGCTCGCTTCACTCTCGGAAGATCGACTAAGCGCTTGCCAGACTTTCACGCTTTTAACGCGGTTGTCAGACGATTGCAGAATTTCCAAGTGATAGTTGCCTATTTTTAGGCACACCGGGCTATCTGGAATACTTTCCAATGCTTCAGTGATCAAGCCGTTCAGGGTTTTTGGCCCTTCACACGATAGTTCCCAATCCAGTGCTTTGTTGATTTCGCGAATATACGCGGCACCATCGATGACGTGGGTGCCGTCGGCTTGCGGGTGAATGTCTGGATTGCGCAGGGTATTTTGGTTGCTGAAGTCGCCGACAATTTCTTCAAGAATATCTTCCAATGAAACTACGCCGATGACATCGCCATATTCATCAACGACGATACCAATGCGATGTTTTTGCTTTTGGAAGTTGATCAGCTGAGTCGAAAGCGGCGTGCTCTCGGGCACAAAGTATGGCTCCATGCAGGCGCCTAACAGGCTCTCTTTGGTCAGTTGGTTGCTGGTTAGCAGGCGGGCGATCTGGCGGATATGCACCACACCTTCGATCTGGTTGATATCAGTGCGAAAGACCGGCAAACGCGTGTGTGTCGTGCTGACCAACTGGGTAATGATGATTTCGATGTCGTCTTCGAGATTGATCCCGGTCACTTCATTGCGCGGAATCATGATGTCGTTAACCGTGACCTTTTCCAGGTCAAGAATGCCCAGCAGCATGCTTTGGCGGTTTTTCGGCAGCTCATGGCCTGACTCACGCACAACGCTGCGCAGCTCTTCGGTGGTCAGGCTGTCACTGCTTTTGCTGGTTGGGTCAACGCCCAGCAGCCTGAGAAGGCCGTTGCTGATCCAGCCGAGCATGATGACCAGCGGGTAAAACAGTTTGAGCAGTATGCTTAGGGGCATGCTGAATGGATAGGCCACGCGCTCCGGGTGCAGGGCTGCCAGGGTTTTTGGGGTGATTTCGCCGAAAATCAGCAGTGCGATGGTCAAGCCAATGGTGGCAATAGCGATACCGGCTTCGCCCCAGAGCTTGATTGCCAAGACGGTTGCGATTGAGGAGGCGAGAATATTGACGAAGTTGTTGCCGATCAGAATCGTCCCGAGCAGCCGATCGGGACGGCTGAGCAAGGCGCTGACGCGCTTGGCGCCGCGATGACCTTCTTTGGCCATGTGGCGCAGGCGATAGCGGTTGAGGCTGAGAATGCCGGTTTCGGAACTTGAGAAGAACGCTGAGCAAGCCAGCAGGAAAATCAGAACGCCAAGCAGAAAGCCGGGGGGCAAAGTGTCCACGGGGTGCGGGCCTACCTATATGTGCAGAATGAATTCGCGAACCAGCTTGCTGCCAAAGTAGGCGAGCATTAGCAGGCAGAAACCTGCAAGGGTCCAACGAATTGCCTTGTGCCCGCGCCAGCCGAGCTGATGGCGACCCCAGAGGAGTACGGCGAAGACGATCCAGGCGAAACAAGAAAGGATGGTTTTGTGCACTAAATGCTGTGCAAACAAGTCATCAATGAAAAGTGCTCCCGATAACAGCGACAACGAGAGCATGATCCAGCCAGCCCAAAGGAAACCGAACAACAAGCTTTCCATGGTTTGTAGTGGCGGGAAATTTTTGGCCAGGCCTGAAGGGTGCTTGTGCTTGAGCTGGTAGTCCTGCATCGACACGAGCAAGGCTTGAAATACCGCAATCGTCAGGATGCCGTAGGCAATGATCGACAGCAATATGTGGGCAATGATGCCGGGGCTTTCATTAATCGGGTCAATGGTGCCAACGGGCATAAACTGCGCGAGTAATACGGTGATGCAACCTAGTGGAAACAAAAACAGCAACAAGTTTTCTGTCGGAATGCGCAGGCAGGCCAATAGTGTGATACAGATCACGGCGAATGTGATGAGGCTGGCCGCGTTAAAAAAATCTAACTGCATGCCAATATCGTGATGCATTTGCACGAAAAGACTGCCGCCGTGGAACAGCAGTGCGAGTACGCCGAGCAGGCCGAGCAGGCGCTTGTTAGGGTTGCTGCGTGTGGAAAGGCGCAGTCCTTGGTAGATTGCAGCGCCGCCGTAAAGGCAGGCGGCCGCTAAGCTGGGCAGCAATGGGTGCATAAATCCTAGTAGGGAAAGCCCGAAAGGCGCTGAGTTTGGCACATAAAGCATAATTTACGAAAGACTACTGGCGGTGTCAGTGTTGCAGACAGTTGGTTATAATCACCGGCTAGTTGCAAGCCCAGCCTCGGTTCAGTTGAACCTGAAAGGAACGAGCATGTTCGAAAATTTAACAGACCGCCTCTCGCAATCACTGCGAAATGTCACTGGCAAAGCCAAGATGACAGAGGAAAACATCCAGGACACCCTGCGTGAAGTGCGCATGGCTTTGCTCGAGGCCGACGTTGCATTGCCGGTGGTCAAAGAGTTCGTTAACCGGGTTAAAGACCGCGCGGTTGGCACTGAAGTGTCGAAAAGCCTGACGCCTGGTCAAGCTTTTGTGAAGATCGTGCGCGCCGAGCTCGAAGAGCTGATGGGTGCGGCCAACGAAGATCTGGCTTTGAATGTTACGCCTCCGGCTGTCGTGCTGATGGCGGGTTTGCAAGGTGCAGGTAAAACCACCACTGTCGGCAAGCTGGCAAAGTTTCTTAAAGAACGTAAGAAGAAAAGCGTGCTGGTGGTTTCCGCTGACGTTTATCGCCCAGCGGCGATCAAGCAGTTGGAAACCCTGGCCAATGATATTGGCGTGACCTTCTTTCCGTCTGACATTACGCAAAAGCCAGTGGCGATTGCGCAGGCGGCAATTAAAGAAGCGACGCTCAAATATATTGATGTAGTGCTGGTCGATACCGCGGGTCGTTTGGCCGTTGATGCCGAAATGATGGCTGAGATCCAAGCGCTGCATGCTGCGGTCAATCCTGCTGAAACCCTGTTCGTGGTTGATGCCATGACCGGTCAGGATGCGGCGAACACCGCCAAGGCCTTCGCTGATGCCTTGCCGTTGACCGGTGTGGTGCTGACCAAGGTCGATGGTGATGCGCGTGGTGGTGCGGCGCTGTCTGTGCGCCATATCACCGGCAAGCCGATCAAATTCATCGGTATGGGCGAAAAGAGCGATGCGCTCGAGCCGTTTCACCCGGACCGTATTGCGTCACGCATCCTCGGGATGGGCGACGTACTCAGCCTGATCGAACAAGCGGAACAAACCCTTGATCGTGACAAGGCCGACAAGCTCACCAAGAAACTGAAGAAAGGTAAGGGTTTCGACCTCGAAGACTTCCGTGATCAGTTGCTGCAGATGAAAAACATGGGCGGCCTTGGCGGTCTCATGGACAAGCTGCCGCAAATGGGTGGGGTCAATCTTGCGCAGATGGGCAATGCCCAAGGCGCAGCTGAAAAGCAGTTCAAGCAAATGGAGGCCATCATCAATTCGATGACTCCAGCCGAGCGTCGCGACCCTGAAGTTATCAGTGGTTCGCGTAAGCGCCGTATTGCCATGGGTTCTGGAACTCAGGTTCAAGACATCGGCCGGCTGATAAAACAGCACAAGCAGATGCAGAAAATGATGAAGAAATTCACCGCCAAAGGCGGCATGGCGAAAATGATGCGTGGTATGGGTGGAATGTTGCCAGGTGGCGGCGGAATGCCCAAGATGTAATTCAGTGTCTCGATTTAGAGCTGCAGCCCCCTGAAATGGGTTGTTCAGGTGTTTAATCGGGACAGTTTGAATGGCTTTACAGGCATGTAAAGTCACGACCCGGACCGGCGGGGTCAAAAAGTTATTTGCAAAAAACCGGATTATCCTTAGAATATGCGGCCTTTCGGGCCTAGTGCCCGATGCTTGCATTATCAGTTTTGCAGCACCGACTACAGGAACGAAGTTTAATGGTAACCATCCGTCTAGCCCGTGGCGGCTCTAAAAAGCGCCCATTTTACCACCTCACCGTGACCAACAGCCGCAATGCGCGCGATGGTCGTTTCGTTGAGCGTGTTGGTTTCTTCAACCCAGTTGCATCGGGTAACGAAATCAAGCTGTCCGTAAACGAAGAACGCGTTACTTACTGGCTTGGCCAGGGTGCGCAGCCGTCTGAGCGTGTTGCTCAGCTGCTGAAGGAAAATGCTAAGGCTGCAGCCTAAGTATTTATGAGCACAACGCCAGCTCCAGCTGAAGACTTGGTTGTCCTCGGCAAGATCGTATCGGTGCATGGCGTGAAAGGCGACGTGAAGGTGTATTCCTTTACCGATCCGATCAATAACGTGCTCGATTATCCGCGTTGGACGCTTAGGCGTGACAACGAGGTTAAGCAAGTTGAAGTGGCCAATGGGCGCTTGCAAGGCAAGGTCCTGGTAGCGAAGTTGAAAGGTCTCGACGATCGCGAAGTTGCGCGTACTTACGCTGGCTTTGAGATTTGCGTGCCTCGCAACCAATTACCGGAACTAACCGATGGCGAGTTCTATTGGTATCAGTTGGAAGGTCTTAAGGTGATAGATCAAGCAGGGCAATTGCTCGGCAAGATTGACCATCTGTTTGAGACTGGCGCCAACGATGTGATGGTAGTCAAAGCCTGCGCCGACAGCCTTGATGATCGCGAACGCCTGTTGCCCTATACCGAGCAATGTGTGTTGTCGATTGATTTGAGTGCTGGCGAAATGCGGGTTGACTGGGATGCGGACTTTTAAGCGCCATGCCTAGCTTGCGCGTTGAAGTCATTACGTTGTTCCCGGAAATGTTTGCTGCCATCAGCGAATATGGCATTACCAGCCGTGCGGTGAAACAAGAGCTGTTGCAGCTTACTTGTTGGAATCCGCGGAGCTACACCAGCGATCGTCATCACACTGTGGATGATCGACCTTTTGGTGGCGGTCCAGGCATGGTGATGAAGATCAAGCCGCTTGAGGATGCTTTGCTCGACGCCAAGCATGCCGCAGGTGAAAAAGCGAAGGTGATTTACCTTTCGCCGCAAGGTCGCCAGCTGACTCAGTCAGCAGTACGCGAACTGGCAAACGAAGAGGCTTTTATCCTCATCGCAGGTCGCTACGAAGGCATCGATGAACGCTTTATTGAAGCGCATGTTGATGAAGAATGGTCGATTGGGGATTACGTCCTGTCTGGCGGTGAGCTGCCAGCCATGGTTCTGATCGATGCGGTAACGCGCCTTTTGCCTGGTGCATTAGGTCATGCAGGTTCGGCCGAGGAAGACTCCTTTACGGATGGCTTACTTGACTGCCCGCACTATACCCGCCCGGAGGTGTATGCGGATAAACGTGTTCCTGAGGTGCTGCTTAGCGGCAACCACGAACATATCCGGCGCTGGCGTTTGCAGCAGTCCCTTGGTAGGACGCACGAACGACGCGCTGATCTTCTGGATAGCCGCTCGCTTTCTGGGGAAGAGAACAAGCTGCTGGAGGAATACATCCGCCAGCGGGACGATAGTTAATGTATCGATGACAAGCCAGACCGCTTGTCTTAGGAGCGCAGCATGACCAACAAAATCATTCAGCAGATCGAAGCTGAGCAGATGAGCAAAGAAGTCCCTCCTTTTGCACCGGGCGACACCATTGTCGTTCAGGTAAAAGTTAAGGAAGGCGACCGTCAGCGTCTGCAGGCTTTCGAAGGCGTCGTAATCGCCAAGCGTAACCGTGGTCTGAGCAGTGCTTTCACTGTTCGTAAGATCTCCAACGGTGTAGGCGTTGAGCGTACTTTCCAGACCTACAGCCCGCTGGTTGACAGCTTGGCTGTTAAGCGTCGCGGTGACGTTCGTAAAGCTAAGCTTTACTACCTGCGTGACCTGTCTGGTAAGGCAGCACGCATCAAGGAAAAACTGTCGTAAGACGTTTTTCTTTGAAAAAAGGCAGCCTACGGGCTGCCTTTTTCGTTTAAGCATGATCAGTAGAGCGAGCGTCGCTTCATCCGTCCGCCACTTGGCTGCCGGATATTCGACTTCTGGTGGGCAAGCTTCGCGTTGTCACACCCTACAATGACTATGCTTCCTCAATACCAAACCACAGGCCGCTACGATGACCGCTCGTGAGCAAGAAATTCAACGCCGTATAGAACTCTCCACCACGCGCGTCGCCAAAGCCGTGTTCCCGCCGACAACTAATCACCACAACACGCTGTTTGGTGGTACCGCGTTGGCCTGGATGGATGAAGTTTCGTTTATTGCCGCGACACGTTTTTGTCGACGCTCGCTGGTGACAGTGTCTTCGGATCGCATCGACTTTAATCATGCAATTCCTGCGGGCTCGATTGTTGAGCTGGTTGGGCGGGTAATCAAGGTCGGCAATACCAGCCTCAAGGTTGAAGTCGAAGTCTTTGTTGAAAGCATGTATCAAGACGGTGTGGAGCGGGCAATTAGCGGTGTGTTCAGCTTCGTCGCCATCGATGACGACAAACGACCGGTACCGGTTTTACCCGATTTCCCGCAAGACGCATAAGCCGTCCACTGATACCAAAAAGGCGCCTAAATCGGCGCCTTTTTACCTTGTGCAACACTGTTGAGCTATTTGCCGTTACTGGTCGTTGCGGCAGGGGTTTCCGACTGCTTTGTGAGTTCGGTTTTGGCTGCAGGAGCGCTGGCTGGTTCGTCATCAATCAAAGACACTAGTGTCCAGCCGGCTTCAGGTTCAAAGTCTAGAGGTTGGGTGGCAACGTGGAGCCAGCCTTTAGGGTCTTTAGCCATCAGTAGTAAAGCACTGCTGCCATGCAGTTCTTGATATTCCTGCCAGCCGAACGCTGCCTTGAGAGTGGTGGTGCGGATTTCTGCGCCCTTGCTCAAGCGGCTGGCGAACTGTGGAAAGCTTATGGCTTCACTGCCTATGGAGCGCCCGCGTACACCGTCACTGCTGCGGTGCTTGTCCGAGCGGCGGCTGTCGGTTCCTGAGGGCAGGGTGAAGCGGTTCTTTGCGGCAAAGTCATGGCGGAAATGCATGCAGGCCAGCGCATTTAGTTCGCTTGAGGGCGATAACGCAATCAAGTGGCCAAGGCCGACAAGGTCCATGTTGGCTTCAGCGTGCTGTGAGGTTGGATTGCCGAAGTAGGCTGGCAGGTTGGCCATGCGAGCCGCGCGGGTGTTTTCCCAACTGGAGTCGGTCAGTAGCACTCGGTTGCCCAGGCTTTGCAGGGCTTTGCCCATGGCGCGGGCCACGGGGTTTGCACCCACAATCAAGAAGCCGCTGGGTGCAGGTTCAGCAACTTTCAACAGTCGCGCCAATGGCCGCGCAGTGGCGCTTTGCAGCACTACGGTGCCGATGATCACCAGAAAGGTCAGTGGCACAAGTAACACTGCTTGCTCATCGCCTGCTTCTTGTAGGCGCAGGGCGAAGATTGCTGAAACGGCTGCCGCAACAATGCCTCGCGGGGCAATCCACGCCAGTAAGCTGCGTTCGCGCCAGTTCAGGTTCGAGCCGAGGGTGCAGGCAAATACGCTTAGCGGGCGGGCGATAAACTGAATAATTGCCAGTAATACCAAGGTCACCGGGCCTAGCGCGATCAATGCATTAAGGTCCAGGCGTGCGGCGAGCAGAATAAATAGCCCGGAAATCAGCAAGACACTGAGGTTTTCCTTGAAATGGAGGATTTGCCGCACATCCACTCCGCGCATGTTGGCCAGCCACATGCCCATGACGGTCACGGCCAGCAGGCCAGACTCGTGCATCAATTGGTTGGAGGTGATGAAAATACCCAGTACGGCGGCCAGGGAGGCGAGGTTGTGCAGGTATTCAGGAAGCCAGTGGCGCTTGAGCACCTGGCCAAATAGCCAGCCGCCAACCACGCCGAGAAACGCACCGGTGCCAATCACCGCGCCGAATGTTGACAGGCTGTGGCCCCACGGGCTGCCGTCCTCAATGCTGACGATAAAACTGAAAACCACAACCGCCAGCAGTGCGCCGATGGGGTCGATGGCGATACCTTCCCAGCGCAGAATATTGGCGATCGAGGCTTTGGGGCGCACCACACGCAACATCGGCACGATAACTGTTGGTCCTGTGACGAGTGTCAGGGTGCCGAACAGGAGCGCCAACTCCCAGCTGAAACCGAGCAAATAGTGGGTCGCACAGGCGATGACTGCCCAGGTGATCAGCGCGCCCCATGTCACCAGGCGGTGAACCACAGTGCCGATCTCTTTCCATTCGGACATGTGCAGCGTCAGGCTGCCTTCAAACAGAATCAGCGCGACAGCCAGCGATACAAGCGGGAATAGTAAGTCACCAAACAATGCTTGAGGGTCGAGAACTCCAGTGATGGGGCCTGCCAGCAAACCACTTAACAATAAAAATAAAATCGCAGGCAAACGCAGGCGCCAAGCTAGCCATTGACTGGCCAAAGCTGCTGCGCCGATGCCTCCAAGAGCAAATAATATTTGTGTTTCGTTCATCAAGACTCCTTGTCACTGGTGCAGCGTTACGTGCTATGGAAGACTAAAGCGCATGCCACATTAAAGCAGTTACTTATGCCGACGCTAGAACATCAACTGATCGACCGATTCCTTGAAGCATTATGGTTCGAAAAAGGCCTTTCTGTGCACACTCGCGATGCATATCGGAGTGATTTAGCGCACTTCAATGCCTGGCTCGATTCGCGTGGTTTGGCGCTAGAGTCGGCTGGCCGCGATGTGATTCTGGATCACTTGGCCTGGCGCCTGAATGAAGGTTACAAGGCGCGTTCTACTGCACGGTTTTTATCGGGCTTGCGTGGCTTCTACCGGTATTTATTGCGTGAAGGAATGATTAGCCAAGACCCGACCCTGCAGATCGATTTGCCTCAATTGGGCCGTCCTTTACCTAAATCGTTATCCGAGGCCGACGTTGAGGCGCTGCTGGCCGCGCCTGAGCTGGATGACCCCATTGGCTTGCGCGATCGTGCCATGCTTGAGGTGCTCTACGCCTGTGGCTTACGGGTGACCGAGTTGATTAGCCTGACGCTCGAACAGGTTAATCTGCGTCAAGGTGTACTCCGGGTATTTGGTAAGGGCAGCAAGGAGCGGCTGGTGCCGTTGGGCGAGGAAGCGATTCTATGGATTGAGCGCTACGTCAAAGAGGCGCGAGCGTTTTTGCTCGATGGCAAGCCGAGTGATGTGCTGTTTCCCAGCTCCCGTGGTGAGCAAATGACCCGCCAGACCTTTTGGCATCGCATCAAGCACCAAGCCAAGGTCGCCGGCATCGCTAAATCATTGTCACCGCACACGCTCAGGCATGCGTTTGCCACGCACTTACTCAATCATGGTGCCGACCTGCGCGTGGTGCAAATGCTGCTGGGCCACAGCGATCTATCGACCACACAAATTTACACGCACATTGCCCGTGCCCGCCTCCAGGAGTTGCATGCGGTTCATCATCCACGCGGATAAGCCTGTTTGGCGGCGCCCCGCGGGCCTGAATTATGATAGTCTCCAGCCTCCGAAATTTGCGCTGCTCTGTAGGAGAACTCATGCGCTTGACCCGAATTATTGCAACAGCCGCATTGGCACTGTTAAGCAGCATGGCGTTTGCCGACGAGGCTGAACAGGCTATCCGCAAAACACTGGATACCCTGCAGATCGATGTTCCGGTAGAAAGCATCGTTGCAAGCCCGCTTAAAGGCTTATACGAAGTTAAGCTCGAAGGTGGTCGGGTGATCTATGCCAGCGCCGACGGCCAGTTTGTGATGCAGGGCTATTTGTTCCAGATGCAAAATGGCGCGCCGGTCAACTTGACCGAAAAAGCCGAAAGCCAGGGTATCGCCAAGGTCATCAACGCTATTCCGCAAGCGGAAATGGTGGTTTACCCGGCGGTTGGCAAGGCCAAGACCCACATCACGGTGTTTACCGATACCACGTGCCCGTACTGCCACAAGTTGCATGGCGAAGTGGCAGAGCTGAATAAGCAAGGTATCGAGGTGCGCTATGTTGCGTTCCCACGTCAGGGTTTAGGCTCGGCGGGCGACAAGCAGCTACAAGCAGTCTGGTGTTCCAAGGATCGCCGCGAGGCCATGGATAAAATGGTTCAAGGTGACAATGTAACGGCTGCAGCTTGCTCGAACCCGGTCTCCAAGCAGTTTGCTTTGGGCCAGTCTATCGGTGTACGTGGTACTCCGGCTGTAGTGCTTGCCGATGGTCAGTTGATCCCAGGTTATCAACCTGCCGCTCAGCTCGGTGCCAAGGCACTCGCCGCCCAGTAATCTCCAGGGTTCTTTGGTCGTGGAGTGGGGCAGATTGACTATTACTTAGCCGCTTCGTAATGTGCGGCTCTCTTTTTATGCGACCGGCCTATGAGTCGGTCGTTTTGTGCAGTACAGATGGGAGTTCAGTGTGAAACCGGTCAAAGTAGGCATTTGTGGTTTAGGTACTGTCGGTGGCGGTACATTCAACGTGCTCAAGCGTAATGCCGAGGAAATCTCGCGGCGTGCTGGGCGTGGTATTGAAGTGGCGCAGATTGCGCAGCGTTCAGCTAACCCGCAATGCGACACGACCGGTACTGCAATTACCAACGATGTCTTCGAATTGGTCAGCAACCCCGAGATTGAAGTGGTTGTCGAACTGATTGGCGGCAGCACAATCGCCCGCGACGTGGTGCTCAAGGCCATTGAAAACGGCAAGCACGTGGTGACCGCAAACAAGGCGCTGATCGCTGTGCACGGCAATGAGATTTTTGCCAAGGCCCGCGAGAAAGGCGTGATCGTTGCGTTTGAAGCCGCGGTTGCTGGCGGCATTCCAGTGATCAAGGCGATCCGTGAGGGTTTGGCGGCTAACCGTATCAACTGGCTGGCTGGCATCATCAACGGCACGGGTAACTTCATCCTCAGCGAGATGCGTGAGAAAGGCCGTGCCTTTGCTGATGTGCTGTCTGAAGCGCAAGCGCTGGGTTATGCCGAAGCAGACCCGACCTTTGATGTCGAAGGCATTGATGCGGCGCACAAGCTGACCATTTTAGCGTCGATTGCCTTTGGTATTCCGCTGCAATTCGACAAAGCCTACACCGAAGGCATCACCAAGCTGACCACCGCTGACGTCAATTACGCCGATGCTCTGGGTTATCGCATCAAGCACCTGGGTGTGGCGCGTCGCACCGAGGCTGGCATCGAGTTGCGTGTGCACCCGACGCTGATCCCGGCTGATCGCCTGATCGCCAACGTCAATGGCGTAATGAACGCAGTCATGGTCAACGGTGATGCAGTGGGCTCGACGCTGTACTACGGTGCTGGTGCTGGTATGGAGCCAACGGCTTCGTCAGTGGTTGCTGATCTGGTTGACGTAGTGCGCGCCCTGACTACCGACCCAACCAACCACGTGCCGCATCTGGCCTTCCAGCCAGATTCACTGTCTGATCATCCGATCCTGCCGATCAGTGCCTGTGAGAGTGCTTATTACCTGCGCATTCAAGCCAAGGATCGTCCGGGTGTTCTGGCTCAAGTGGCGAGCATCTTGTCGGCGCGTGGTATCAACATCGAATCAATCATGCAGAAAGAAGTCGAAGAGCATGACGGTTTGGTGCCAATGATCCTGGTTACGCACCGTGTCGTTGAAGCGCAAATCGATGAAGCAATCACCGCGCTCGAAGCGTTGGATGATATTGCTGGCAGCGTTGTGCGCATCCGCGTCGAACAACTGGTCTAAGGGGAATCGTTATGCGTTATATCAGCACTCGCGGTCAGGCCCCGGCCCTGAATTTTGAAGATGTACTGCTGACCGGCCTGGCCAGTGACGGCGGCCTGTATGTGCCGGAAAACTTGCCACGCTTTACCCAGGAAGAAATCGCCTCGTGGGCGGGATTGCCTTACCACGAACTGGCATTCCGAGTGATGCGCCCATTCGTGACCGGCAGTATCCCGGATGCGGATTTCAAGAAAATCCTCGAAGAAACCTACGGGGTATTTGCCCACAGCGCTGTTGCGCCATTGCGCCAACTGAACGGCAATGAGTGGGTGTTGGAGCTGTTTCATGGCCCAACATTGGCATTCAAAGATTTCGCCCTGCAATTACTCGGTCGCTTGCTCGATTACGTGCTGGAAAAGCGTGGCGAGCGCGTAGTGATCATGGGTGCTACCTCGGGTGATACCGGTTCTGCTGCGATTGAGGGCTGTCGTCGTTGTGAGAACGTCGATATCTTCATTCTGCATCCGCATAATCGCGTATCCGAAGTTCAGCGTCGGCAGATGACCACCATCGCTGGCGAGAACATCCATAACATCGCCGTCGAAGGTAACTTTGATGACTGCCAGGAGATGGTCAAGGACAGCTTTGCTGACCAAAGCTTTCTCAAAGGTACGCGCTTAGTCGCAGTCAACTCGATCAATTGGGCGCGGATCATGGCCCAGATCGTGTACTACTTCCATGCATCCCTGCAGCTCGGTGGTCCGGCGCGCTCGGTGGCATTCTCGGTGCCAACCGGCAACTTCGGCGACATCTTTGCCGGCTACCTGGCGCGCAACATGGGCCTGCCAATCAGTCAGCTGATTGTTGCGACCAACCGTAATGACATCCTGCATCGCTTTATGAGCGGTAATCAGTACGTCAAAGACACCTTGCACCCAACGCTGTCGCCGTCGATGGATATCATGGTTTCGTCGAACTTTGAGCGACTGTTGTTTGATATGCACGGCCGTAACGGTGCGGCGATTGCTGAATTGATGGCCAACTTCAAGAAGGGCGGTGGTTTCAGCGTCGAGCAGGATCGCTGGACCGAAACCCGCAAGTTGTTTGATTCGCTGGCAGTGGACGATACCGAAACCTGCGAAACCATCGCAGACGTCTACAAGGAATGCGGTGAGTTGCTTGACCCGCATACGGCGATTGGGGTCAAGGCAGCGCGTGAGTGCCGCCGTAGCCTGAGCGTGCCAATGGTTATTCTCGGTACTGCACACCCGGTTAAATTCCCGGAGGCGGTTGAGAAAGCCAGCATCGGCCAAGCCCCTGTGTTGCCGCCACACTTGGCTGACCTGTTCGAGCGTGACGAACGCTGCACAGTGCTGGCCAATGACCTGAAAGCGGTTCAGGGCTTTGTTTCCGCTCACGGTAATCGCGGCAAGCCGCTCTAAACGATCTGCGTTTTAAGTTGCGCCAAAAAAGGCCGGTAACCATAAGGGTTACCGGCCTTTTTTATGGCGGTTATTTACATTTAACCAAGATTTTTAATCAACTGCGCACGCGATACTTGTTAGGGTAGTTGCCATCGCATCGAAAGCTGTCGCCTGGGGGCGTTTTCGTGTACTGCCCGCAAGGGCTGAACTGGAGGGGCTGCCATGTCGCTGCGTAATGCTGTCCAGCTAATTTGTTATCCCAATCGGTTGGGTAATAATCTTGCTGACCTATATACCGTTATCGATCGCTACTTGGGCGATACCATTGGTGGCGTGCATATTCTGCCGCTGTATCCATCCAATGCCGACAGTGGATTTTCACCACTGACTCACGCTGAAGTCGATCCGGCATTTGGTACTTGGGAGGATGTTGAGCGCATCACCGCACGCTATGACCTGTGCTTGGACCTGACCATCAATCATATTTCCGATGAGTCGGTGGAGTTCAAGGACTTCCTGAAAAACGGCGCAGCCTCAGCCTATGCTGATCTGTTTGTGCAGGTCGATCGATTAGGGCCAATCAGCCCTGAAGATCTGGCGCTGATCCATATTCGTAAAGAAAAAGAGCCATTTCGCGAGGTGCAGTTTGCCAATGGCGAGCGCGGACGTGTGTGGTGCACTTTCACCGAGCAGCAAATTGACCTCGATTACACCGCAGCGCATACCTATCAGTTGATGGAGGGCTATATCGCCTTTCTTGCGGCGCGTGGGGTCAAGTTGTTCCGTCTCGATGCATTCGGCTATACCACCAAACGCATAGGTAGCAGCTGTTTTTTGGTTGAGCCTGAGGTTTATCGGATTCTCGAATGGTTCCGCGATACCACGCAGAAGTACGGTGCGGAAACCCTGCCCGAAGTACACGATCACACCAGTTATCAGTACGCCATTTCCCGGCGTGGTATGCGCCCGTACGCCTTCGCATTACCGCCACTGATGCTGCATTGCCTGCTTGAAGGCAGCAGCCGTTACCTGAAGAACTGGTTGCGTATGAGCCCGCGCAACCAGGTGACGGTGCTTGATACGCACGATGGTATTTGTATTCCTGATGTTGAGGGCGTGTTACCAGAAGATCAAATTAAGGCATTGATCGCCAATGTCTCCGAGCGCAGTGCCGACCCGATTATGCGCCGCTCGGCGGTGAATGTGCACAGTGTCGGTGCCATCTATCAACTGACCTGCACTTTCTATGAAGCACTGCAGTGTGATGACGATGCTTATATCGTTGCCCGCGCCATCCAGTTTTTTACCCCGGGTATCCCACAAGTCTATTACGTCGGTTTGCTGGCCGGGGCCAATGATTATGATTTGCTGGAAAGCGGTGGCGAGGCGCGCGATATCAATCGCCACTACTACAGCCTTGAAGAAATAGAGCAGGAAATGCAGCGGCCGGTGGTTCAGCGCCTGCTCGAACTCATGCGTTTTCGCAGTAACTATCCTGCATTTTCAGGCCGCTTTGAGCTCAACTCGTCAATTGACAGTCGAGTATTGATGGGGTGGCGCCATGGCGAGTTTTATTGCCGGCTGGACATCGACTTGATCGCCAAGACCGCAGTCATCAATTACCGTGATGTTGAGGCTTGTTGCGAGCGTGAGATGCAGTGCTAGAAACGACAAGGGCTCACCGAGTGAGCCCTTGTCGCAGTGGGGATTCTGCAGCAGAGAACCTGCTGTAGATTGACGTGACAGTGGCCTAAGTTATCAGCTCATCATCGATACAATCACGAATGTGCCGGCGATCGCGACCCCTGAAATACCTAGCCAGATGATCAAGTAACCCATGATATCCCGGGCTGAGAGCCCAGCAACGCCCAGCAACGGCAGGGCCCAGAACGGTTGGATTTGATTAGTCCAGCCGTCACCCCACGTGAATGCCATGATGGTTTGCGCCGGATCTGCACCCAAGGCGTGGGCCGCATTCATCATGATAGGACCTTGGATCGCCCACTGGCCGCCACCGGAGGGGATAAAGAAGTTGACGATGCCCGCGCAGAGGAATGTCAGCAAGGGGAAGGTTTCTGGTGTGGCGATGTGAATGATCGCCTCAGAGAATTCCGTCACCAGCCCGGAGCCGGTCATCATTCCGGCAATCCCTGCGTAAAGCGGGAACTGCACAATAATGCCACTGCCGGCAGTCACTGCCTTGCTGGCTGCCTTGGTGTAAGAGGCCGAGTTTTTGTGCAGTATCAGCCCGAGCGCGAGAAAGAACAGAATGATGGTATTGAGGTTTACGTTGAAGCCTTTGTCGATGATCTGTCCAACCAAATAGGCCGCGGCTATACAGCCCAGGAAAAAGATCGGCCAGCGACTGTGTTCAAGGCGATCAGAGGGAGTCATGCCTTTTTTGCTGATGGGGGCATCGTCTTGCACATCCTCATCGGTATCTTGCAGACGGATGATGTCCTTGGGCTGCTTTTGCAGCAAAAAGAAACCTACCAGTAATACCAGCAGCAACAGGGTGAGGATGATGTTCCAGCTTGAGTAAAGCGTTTGCGAGACGGGAATGATGCCTAGGGTGTCTTCCATGAAATGGCCTGGCGTCGCGATAACCAGCGGAATCGAGGACGATGGCCCGCGCACCAACTCGCCACCATATGCGGCCGCCACGATCAACGGGAAGTGAATCGCCACGCGTTTACCCATTTCCCGGGCAAGGATGGCGCCCGCCACCATACCAAAGCCCCAGTTGAGGTAATAACAGACAAAGCTGACCACAATGGTCAAAACCAATGCTTGTTTTGGGGTGTTGGCGTGCTTGGTAAGACCGCTGAGCATGGCTTGGACTGCCGGGCTCAATGCGAGTACATAACCGGTCAGCAGTACGAGCACCATCTGCATGCCGAAGGTAAACAGTTTAGAGAAGCCATCTCCCCAATAACTGGCCATGTCCATGGGTGATTGGCCCGTGATTCCAACTCCCATCAGCAGCACAATAAAGGTCAGCAGGACTGCCAATAGAAAGGCGCTAGGCAGATAACGCTGCACCATTTTTACAGAGAAATTAGTTATCGCTTCCATCAGAAATCCTGTTGTTTTTATGGTGATTGCAATTGGTTGCAAGGGTATAAGCAGACGGCCTCTACTCGTCGGGGTGTTTGGCTTTTAGAGAAATTTTCACATCTTGTGATAGGGGGCAGCCTTTGGCGGTACGGCTGGTTGCCTCATTTATCATATGGTTCGCTATACGAACATATGTTTGCTTAACGAACACAATGCGCGATCATCTTTCTCAGGTCAATACTTTCCAGGTCGCGCTTGCAAAATGCATGTTCGTAAGGCGAACAAATGCTAGAGTTCTGCCCGCTCGAGAGGGTGTATGTGTAGCGATCAAGGAGAAACGATGGACGACAAGGTGCTTCAGCCAGATGACCGGGATTACGTGAGTGCATTGGCTTCCGGGTTGAAGGTTTTACTGGCATTCGATGCGGATCACCCACGAATGACGTTGAGTGAAGTGGCTGCCCGCACGACCATGGATCGCGCTAAAGCCAGACGATTTCTACTCACCTTGCATTCACTGGGGTATATGCGTCGCAGTGGCCGTCAGTTCGAGCTGACGCCGCAGGTGTTGCAGCTCGGCCATGCATATCAGGCATCGAATCAATACAGTACGGTGATTCAGCACTACCTGCAGGACATCACCTCGGAGCTTGGCGAGTCGTCTTCTTTAACCGTTCTCGACGGTAACGATGTGGTCTATGTGACTCGCTCCGCCGCGCCGCACCGACTGATGGCGATCACTCTTGTGGCGGGGACCCGATTGCCCGCCGCCTATACTTCAATGGGCAGGGTATTGCTCGCGCAGATGACTAACCAGGCGTTGCAAGCCTTTGTCGAGCGTGTACCGTTGGAGTCGCATACGGCGTTTTCGATCACCGATAAAGACGCATTGCGTGAAGAAATTAGTAAGATTCGAACTCAAGGCTACGCCATGGTCGATCAGGAACTGGACCTTGGCTTGCGTTCGGTGGCCGTGCCTGTATTTGCCGGCAATGGTGATTTGCTGGGGGCTATCAATATCAGCACCAATGCCTCACGGGTGCCCACTGAAGTCCTTCTGAATGATTATCTGCCCAAGCTTCAGCGGGTTGCGCAAACTGTGCGTACTGTCATTCGCTCAGCCTTGGGCTGAGCTTTTTGACGAAAATTGCACCGTTGCAAGATTGTCTCGATCAGCTCGCAGAGTGGTTTTCTAATTCGCGGCAAGCAGGGCAGCTTGCCTCGATTTCAATAGGCAGCAGGTTGCTTGCGTGCAACCGCTTACCTGCCTCTTACCTAAAACCGCTCGATTCAGCTTTACATGCCAAGCAGTGGTGGTGGGCAGCGCTGATACCACTGCGTGGCCTGTTCATAAGCATAGGCCAGTTGCAGTACTGCCATGTCTGCTTGATGTCGACCTATGATCTGCATACCCATTGGCAAACCCTGCTCATTGAAGCCAACCGGCACATTCGCCACCGGACAACCGGAGAGGGTGCCGGGAATCACCACTTCCATCCAGCGGTGATAGGTGTCCATGGCAATGCCTTCGATTTCTTTAGGCCAGTCGAGGGTCTTGTCAAACGGGAACACCTGCGCGCTGGGCAGCAACAGATAATCGTATTTCTCGAACAGGCGACTGATGGCCCGATACCAGTCGGTACGCGCGGCAGAGGCGCGATACACATCCATCGCCGAAAGGGCTAACCCCCCTTCGATTTCCCAGCAGGCCTCGGGCTTTAATTGGGCGCGTTGTTGTGGGTCGGCATAGCGGCTACCGAGTGAACCCGCAACCAGCCAATGGCGTAGGGTGCACCAGGTGCTCCATAACCGCTCGGGGGCATAATCCGTGTGGGCATCTTCGACATGACAACCCAGCGCTTCGAAGTCTCCAAGGGCGCGTTTGCACAAATCAAGCACACCGTGTTGCATTGGCAAGTAGCCGTTAAAGTCACCCAGCCAGCCGAGTCGTGCACCTTTGACGTCACACTCCAGCGAACTTGCGAATTGGGTGCCCGGCTCGCTGATCGACAAGGGGGAGCGTGAGTCGCCGCCGGCTTGCGTTGACAGGAGCAGGGCGACATCACGCACGCTGCGCCCCATCGGCCCTTCATAGCCTAACTGATCAATAAATAAATCAGCGCTGTCATCAAATGGAACCCGGCCTTGTGAGGGGCGAAAACCAATGATGTTGTTGAATGCAGCAGGGTTGCGCAGCGAACCCATCATGTCACTGCCGTCGGCCACTGGCACCAGTTGCAAGGCCAGCGCCGCTCCGGCTCCGCCGCTACTGCCACCGGCCGTGCAGCTAGGATCATAAGCGCAGCCGGTGACGCCGAACACGGGGTTATAACTGTGTGAACCCAGACCGAATTCGGGTGTATTGGTTTTACCGATAATGATGGCGCCAGCCGCACGGATACGCTCGACCATGATGCCATCGTGATCAGGTATATGGTCGCGGAACAAAGGTGAGCCCAAGGTGGTGCGAATACCCTTGGTCAGTGACAAATCCTTGATCGCATGGGGCAGACCATGCATCCAACCGTGGTATTCCCCGCGCGCTAACTCGTTGTCACGCTCGTCGGCCTGAGCTAGAAGGGTTTCTTCCGGTTGTAGGCTGACGATGGCGTTTACTGCCGGGTTGAATCGCTCGATATGCGCAAGGTAATCGCTCATCACTTCACGGCAGGACACTTGACGCAGGCGGATGCGTTCAGCCAATTCGTGGGCCTGAAGTTGAACCAGTTCGCTGATATTTTGGTTCTTGCTCATTAGGTCTCGCTCAGGAAAGCAGTTATGAAAGAGCGCCCAGCCGCGTCCGCAAGAAACGTGGGCGCAGAGCTCAGCGTTGTGTAAATGGAGGGCAGTGTTGCTCAGGTGGATATTTGCCCTCACCGCAGAGGCTTAACGCATTAAGTTGGTCCATAGCCTGTCGGCCAGACGGATCGAGTCTTTGCCGCAGGTCTGGCTGAATACAACCTTGGTGCCTTCGGGGATTTGCAGCTCTGGCGCTGTTTTTAGATCCGCATCAAGGAAGGCCTCGGAACCTTTGAACGGGCTCTGATGTTTAAGAAAGTTCTGCGTCATCGCCGAATTTTCAGGCTGGCTCATGAAGGCGATGAACGTGCGCGCGGCGTCTGGATTGTTGGCGCCTTTGGGGATCACCAAATTGTCTACCCAAGCCATGACACCTTCCTTGGGGTAAAGGTATTTCAGACTCGGCTTCATCTCCCGCGCGCGCAACGAGGAACCGCCCCAGAACAACGACATTGAGGTTTCCCCAGCAGCCAAGTTTTCGCGAATAGAGCCCGCCTTGGAGCTGTAGGTTTTGACAAAGGGCTTCTGCGCTTTGAGTAGATTGAGGATCTGCTGGACCTGCTTTGGGTCTTCGCTGCATTGTGGAAGCCCCAAGTACAGGCTCGCTGTGTCCATCACGTCACTGACCGAGTCGAGCATGTTGATCTTGTCCTGCAGCTCTTTTGGCGGCTGGAATAGCACCGAGTAGCTATCCATCGGACCATTGTATTTCGCGGTGTCGAGTACCACGCTGGTGGTGCCCCAGATAAATGGCACCGAATAGCCACCTTGCGGGTCCCAGCTCGGCTTTTGCAGGTTGTCGCTCAGGTTTGCATAGTACGGCTGCTGGACTGGATCGAAGCGTTCAAGTAGGCCTTCATGGACCAGAATGGGAACGAACTGGTGCGAGGGAATGGCTACATCGTAACCACTACCGCCTTGTTTGAGCTTGGCCAGCAGGGTTTCGTTGGAGTCATATGAGTCCACGTTAACCTTGATTCCGGTTTGCTTCTCAAATTTTTCAATGATTGGTACAGAGAAATAACCGCTCCAACTAATCACATTCACACTTTGATCGGCGTGCGCAGCGTTGGCCAAACTCAGGGTCATAACGGCCGCGATGGCAGTAATTGACTTGTGCATAAGTGACTCCCTTTAGTGAACGTGTGCTTAGGCTTTGGATTTACCAAGCAAGAACGACAGGCTGACGAACAGCACCGAAACGCCGAGGATCAGCGTTGATACAGCGTTGATATCCGGGGTTACACCCATTCGCAGCATGCCGAAGATGAAGATCGGTAAAGTGGTGGTTCCGGCTTGGGAAACCATCATCGAGATCACGAAGTTATCCAGCGATACGATAAATGCCAGCATCAAACCGGAGAAAATCCCTGGCATCAGCAGCGGCAAGGTGACCTTGGTGAATGTCCGCCAAGGGCCTGCATACAGGTCGTTGGCGGCTTGCTCCAACGACAAATCCATGTCCTCCAGGCGTGCGCGGATTGGCAGGTAGGCGAATGGGATGCAGAACACGGTGTGCGCAATGATCAAGTTGCCGTAGCCAAGCGAAAGGCCAATGCTGGAAAACAATCCCAGAGTGGCGACACCTACGACTATCTCCGGCAGCACAAGTGGCAACATGATGGTGCCGATGGACAGGCGCATGCCTTTGAACTTAGCTCCGCGAGAGGTGCTAAGCGCGGCGAGGGTAGCGATCACTGTGGCGATTGCGCTCGCACATACGGCAATCAGCAAGCTGTTGCCAGCAGCCGAGCGTAACGCCTGGTTGCTGAAGGCCGCACGGTACCAGTCAAGGCTGAAACCGCTCCATACCGTGGCCGACTGGTTAGCATTGAACGAGTACACAACCAGTACCACGATAGGTGCGTAAAGGTAGATATAGAACAAAAAGCTGAAACTGCCGAAGCCGGGGAAGTGATGTATATCGAGCTGACGACGCTTGAATAGAGACAACATTATTTGCCCTCCCTTGCAGCGCGAAGGTGCTCGGCGCGCATTGCATAGATCATCAGCACAAGCATCACCATGGCCGTCAACGCTAGCGACAGGGCGGCGCCGAATGGCCAGTTACGGGCATCACTGAATTGCCTGAAAATCAAGTTGCCAAGCATCATCTTGGTGCCGCCGCCGAGCAGTTCGGGGGCGATCATTGCGCCAAGGCAAGGCACAAACGTAAGAATGACGCCCGCGAGGATGCCGGGCTTGGCGATCGGCAAAACAACCTTGCGCAGTGTGCGCAGGCGGCCGGAGTAGAGGTCTTGGGCGGCCTCCAGCAGCCGCATGTCCATCTTTTCCAGTGTTGCGTAGATGGGCAGCACGACGAAGGGGGCGTAGGTGTAGACCAAGCCCAGCAGCACGGCACCGTCGTTGTATAGCAGCGGTAGTGGCTGCTCGATCAGGCCCAGGCTGATTAGGCTGTTATTGATGGTGCCGGTGCCACGCAGCAGCAAAATCCAGGCGTAGGTGCGGATTAGCAGATTGGCCCAGAACGGTATGGTGATAAGGAAAATCAGCAGCCCACGGCGATGCAGTGGCTGCATGGCCAGCCACACTGCTACCGGAAAGCCAATCAGCAAGGTAATCAGCGTGGTCGCGGCGGCAATACCGAGCGAGCGCAGGGCGATAATTAGGTAGGAGTCGGTGAAAGCCAAGCTGTCGTCGAGTTGGCGTTCAAATAGCAGAGAGGTGTAGGCCTCGCTGCTGAACACATGGTCAACGCCGCCGTAAGGGTTGGCTTGCATCAGGGAGTAGGCGCCGATGATCAGGATCGGCACGATCAAAAACAGGCCAATGGCAAGCATTGCGGGCGACACACCGATTAGGTTGCCTAAAGTTTGGCGGCGCGCTAACGCGTTGCCGGGACGTACAGTTGGGGGCGTCATTGTTCGCTCCTTGGCTCAGTCCAGCAGCACACTGGCGCTTTCACGGTCAAATTGCAGACCGAGGCGCTGCCCCGGAACGAAACATTGGCTTTGCCCAGCTCTATTCGGTGCACGCACCCGTAGGCATGTGCCGTCAGTAAGGCTCACTTGGTATTGCAAGTCCGTACCGAGGTAGACCTGTTCTGTCAGCGTGCATGGCGTTGTTTCAGGGCTGTCGATTGCGACTAATTGCAAGCGCTCCGGGCGGATTGATAAGGTCACCTGTGCACCCTGACGTAGGCCTTCGCGACTTGCGGTGCGCATCAGATGGCCACCAGGAATGCGCAACAGAGCATGATCGTCGGCGAGCTTGTCGACCTGCGCTGAGAGGAAGTTGGTCTCGCCTATAAAGTCGGCAACGAAACGATTGTTGGGCTGTTCGTAAATATCCGACGGCCGCCCAACTTGCTGTACTTGGCCTTCGGCGAGCACGGCAATGCGGTCAGACATCGTCAGTGCTTCTTCTTGATCATGGGTCACGAAAATGAAGGTGATTCCGGTTTTGCCTTGGATTGTCTTGAGTTCCTCGCGCATGGCCTGGCGTAGTTTTAGGTCCAGTGCCGAAAGCGGCTCATCAAGTAGCAGAACTTTAGGGTGGGGAGCGAGCGCGCGGGCCAGTGCTACGCGTTGTTGCTGCCCTCCGGAGAGCTGGGATGGCCGACGTTCAGCAAAATCTTCCATCTGCACAAGGGCAAGCATCTCGCGAATCCGCTCCGCGACGGCTGCCTTGCCTAAGCGTTTGCCCATGGGATGCGATTCAAGGCCAAAGGCGAGGTTTTCAGTGATGCTCATGTGTGGGAACAGCGCGTAGTGCTGGAATACGGTGTTTACCGGGCGTTCATACGGCGGTCGGTCAGCGATATTCTCGCCATAGAGCAGAATCTCACCGGCGCTAGGGAATTCGAAGCCTGCAATCATTCGCAGTAAGGTGGTTTTGCCACAACCAGAGGGGCCGAGTAGGGTGAAAAATTCGTTGTCTTGAATATCCAGATCGACATTTTTTAGCGCCGCAGGACCTGTGTGCGGATCGCCATAGACTTTGCGTACCGAGCGAATTGATACGGCTGCCGTCTGCAAACTGTGCAGGGCATTCATGGTCATACCTCCGATTCCCTCCCCGCCGATGCTTGGGCATGCCGGGGGTTTTAATTGTTGTGGCAGGGATTAAGAAAATATCTAGGCAGCGGTTTTTGTAATGGGGCTGCTGAAGACGAGTGTGTCCAGATTGCGGTTGTGAGAAAAGCTCAATTTGTTTACCGTTGCTGTTAATAAATTTAATAGCAACGTGAAGGGCCAACATGACAACATCACGCCTGCCACCGCTTAACGCAGTGCGCGCCTTTGAAGCAGCGGGGCGTCTAGGCAGCTATGTTGCAGCTTCTAAATCATTGCACGTAACTCAACCAGCAATCGGTCGACATGTGCGCCTGCTGGAAGATTGGCTTGGCGTACAGCTGCTTGAGCGCACTTCACGTGGGGTCAGCCTGACCCCGGCTGGGCAGCGTTACTTCGACAAGATTTCCACGGCGTTGCAACAGATTGCCGAGGCCAGTTTGGAGCTGACACCTGGTGGCGCGGCGCGCTGGCTGAAAATCCTGGTGGTTCCGGCATTTGCCAAGCGCTGGCTGATGCCTCATCTGGATGCGTTGCGTCAGGAGCGGCCAGGGCTGAAAGTGGCGATTGAACCGAACCCGACCTTTACCGAGGTCGATGCCAACGTGGCCAGCCTGGGGATTGTATATGGCATGCCCGGCGATTTTGCTCAGAGTCAGGGCATGTTGCTCCATCCCCAAGTATTTCCCGTGTGCTCACCCGCCTATTTAGAGGCGCATGGCCCGCTACAAGGTATTGAGGAGTTGGTGCAGCACGAATTGATTCACGTCGACGAAGGTACTTGGTGGAACGCTTGGCTCGCGGCAAACAGTCAAACGTTTCGGGTCAGTTCAGAGGTGCGTTATGTGAGTAACGACCATGCCTTGTCGATGGCGGAGGCGGGCGCCGGTATTGCGCTGGCCAATGATGTGCTGGTGCGCAAAGAGCTTGAGTCCGGTCTGTTGGTTAGGCCACTGCGCAATCAGGTGCGCTTGGATAGCTACCAGTTACTGATTCCATCGGGGCCGCGAAGTGCTGATATGCAGTGGTTTGAAGTCTGGCTGAAAACCATATTGGCCAGGGAGTTTCCCGAGGCCATTCCCGGTAATGCAGAGCAGTTAGAAAACTAGGGTGAATCTCTGATATTGAGCTGACGCGCAGTAATGCTTGGGCATAGTTTCGGGTTGTAGTTGCCAACATAGGGATTGCTCCAGCCCATCACACAGCCGAGTAATTGGTTGCGTTGGCGCTCCCAGTTTTTAACCGGATAGGTGCGATTCCAGACGCTGTACAGTTGTCGGTTCTTTTTCGATAGACGCAGTTTGTAGCGGTCGCTCATGTAGAGGTAGGTGCGGGCGATCATGCCGCGCACCGATTTACGTGGCATTGCGACCCTGGCCTTGAAATCCACCACCATTGGGCAGGCGCCATATTGGCTGGGGGATTGCGGTAGCCAGCCATAGCGAAAGTTACTGCGATCACCGTTGATTTCGCCGATGCCGGGGACCAGATTGAACAAGTCAGCCTCCGCGCGCTGGTAAACCTTGTCGTTCTTCGAGCAGTTCTTGCGCCCGCCTTGTTGCCAGCATTGGCGCTGGTGACCGATTTCCCAGGCTGAGACGATGTGCTCCCATTCGATACGAGAAGCCCGATTACGGTTTTTACGTGGAATGTAGCCGCAACTCTTCAGGTCGATCCGTTTACCGCTGAATTTGCAGCCGCAGTAAAACTCGGTCGATTGCTTGGCGTAGAGCTTCCAACCAATCTTCTTTGCCTCGCTAAACGTGCGTGGCGGGCTTGCCCAAATGCTGCTGCACACCAGCAGGCAGACAAGGCTAATGATCAAGCGAATAAACATGCAGCTTCGTCCAAAAGGATCGCATCATAACAACCACTGAGCATTTGCCAAGTCTGGTTAAGTGTTTGTATATGCTGGCAAATTAACTTTTCAGACGGCTTTGATGACGATTGGCTCGGGACGTTTTTTACTTCCATCCATCAGGCGTTGGACGTGCCTCTGACGTGCGCGGGCTGCATCGGGTAGACTTGCCGCCTATTTGATCAGCCAAGAAGCTCGCCCATGGCCCTGCCTTCCACTACGTACAAAATTGAGTTGAACCTTACCGACATCGATCGTGGGGTTTACCAAAACCTGCGTTTCACGGTTGCCAGGCATCCGTCTGAGACGGAAGAGCGTCTGGCTGTGCGCCTGATTGCCTACGCATTGTTCTATGACGAGAAGCTGGCATTTGGCCGTGGCCTGTCGGATGTTGATGAGCCGGCGTTGTGGGAAAAAAGTCTGGATGACCGTGTGCTGCACTGGATTGAAGTGGGTCAGCCAGACAGTGACCGCATCACCTGGTGTTCACGGCGTACCGAGAAATTCAGTTTGATTGCCTACGGCAGCCTGCGCGTTTGGCAGACCAAGGTGCTGGCGCCAGTGCTTAGCCTGAAGAACATCAATGTGGTCGCGCTGGGTCAGGAAGAATTGGCCGACTTGGCGCTGGATATGCCGCGTGCGTTGAACTGGAGCGTCATGATCAGTGATGGCGAGTTGTTCGTCACCGACGAGCGCGGCCAACATGAAATACCAATGGAATGGCTCAAGGGCGAGCGCTAGACACTGGTATTGCTGAGGGAGAACAGCGCGTGTTCCCCCTCAGTTGTTTTATCTGTCAGCCGCTTATTTTATTGGCTTGGATGCAATCAAGACATCCAGAACTTGATAAACGAGTCGAAAGACAGCGCCACACCAACGCAGGTCGCAACGACCGCAAGAATACCGAAACCGAGCATCCAGTTAGGGTGGTGGTAGTCCTTGCCGACAATGTTCGGTTTTTTCGCCGCAATCAGAATGCAACCCAGTGCCAGTGGCAACACTAAGGCGTTGAGCGTGCCAGCAACCACCAGCACTTTGACCGGTTGGCCAACCAGGCTGTAAATCAGGGTTGAACAGACGATAAAGGCGATCACCACGCGTTGATTGTGACGCTTGATGCTTTCATGCAATGAGTACATAAAGCTGACGCTGGTGTACGCCGCGCCAATCACCGAAGTGATTGAAGCCGCGAGCAGCACGATGCCGAATATTTTGTAGCCAATGGTGCCCATCGAGTGTGAGAACACCGAGGCGGCTGGGTTGCCCGGATCAAGAAGCAAGCCCTGGCTGACCACGCCAAGTGCAGCGAGAAACAAGCACACACGGACGGCGCCGGTGGTGGCGATACCGATTACCGCAGCACGCGTGACTTCGCCGACGTTTTCGATACCGGTGATTCCTGCATCAACCAGACGATGGCCGCCGGAGAAGGAGATGTAGCCGCCAACGGTACCGCCAACCAGCGTTACGATTGGCAGCAGCAAGAGCATCGGATCATCTGGGTTAATGCTCTGCGACAAGGCCTCAAGCAGTGGTGGATTAGATTGCAGCATGGCGTAGCCGATCATGCACAGCATCACCAGCCCCAGTAATTGCATGACTTTGTCCATGACCCGCGCGGCATTGCGCATCATGAAAATACCGATGATGGCAACTGCTGCGATGATTGAGCCAATCACCGGTGGCACACCAAACAGCACGTTCATGGCCAAGCCAGCGCCACCAATGTTGCCGATGTTGAAGGCGATACCGCCGAGCACGATAAACCCTGAAATCAGATGGCCAACGCCGGGTAGAACCTTGTTGGCGACGTCTTGGCCACGCAGATTGGAGACGCTGAGTACGCGCCAGATATTCAGTTGTGCGCCGATATCAATCAGCAATGAGATAAGGATGGCAAACGCGAAGCTGGCCATGTATTTGGCGGTGAACAACGAAGTCTGGGTGAGAAACGCCGGACCAATCGATGAGGTCGCCATAATGAAAATCGCGCCGCGCATAACGCTTCGCTGGTGCCCGGGGACGGTGTCGAGGGTGCTTGCCGTTGGTTGCATGATTACCTTCTTTTTTTTGGAGTTTGGCAGGGCGTTTTTAGAAAATCGGTACAGCCTGAATTGTTATTTTGTAGAGCCTTAAGGTTTCTTAAATCACGCCCAGCTGCTCATTGCGGACATCACAAATAAGCATATGACCAGGTGCGTGAGTAATTGCCAGCGCCGGTTTGCTGTGCATGGCGACTGCTTGTGGAGTAACCCCACAGGCCCAGAACACGGGTACTTCACCTTCGTTGAGCGTTGATGCGCAGCCAAAGTCAGGCTGTGCCAGATCGTTAATCCCCAATGCCGCCGGATCGCCAATGTGTACGGGGGCGCCATGCACACCGGGAAAACGCGACGTCACCTGGACTGCTCGTACCACCTTGTTGGCGGGCATCGGGCGCATGCTCACCACCATCGGGCCGCTGAACTGGCCTGCTGGACGGCACTGGCGATTGCTGATGTACATGGGCACGTTGTGGTTGTCTTCGATATGCCTGACCGGTACGTCATTGGCCAATAGCGCGCTTTCAAAGCTGAAGCTGCAACCAATCAGAAAGGCGACCATGTCGTCTTGCCAGTGAGCGCAGATATCGCTGACTTCCGTGTCGAGCACGCCGTGGCGGTATATCCGGTATTTGGGCAAATCAGTGCGAATGTCTGCACCCGGTGCGGCGTAGCGCGAAACAGCTGAGCCTACATCGGTTACATCCAGCAGCGGGCAGGCTTGCGGGTTGCGCTGGCAGAACAATAAAAAGTCATAGGCCTGCGCTTGATTAACAATCAATAAATTCGCCTGAGCAAAACCAGCAGCCAGTCCCGCTGTTGGGCCGGTAAATTCTCCGAGGCGAATTTTCTGGCGTAATTGTTCAGGGCTCAAATTGTGTAATGGCTGCATGGTCGAATCTCCGCAAGCCGTTAAACCCACTGAGTGAGTAGCTGTTTGTGTAGGCGTTGAGCTGTTTCCAGCGCCATGGGGTTAAGCTGCAACTCGGTGCCCGGTAAACACTGAGCCAGCTGCGCGACTGCGGATGGCGTCAGCGCACCAAGGCGCGGATAACCACCAATGGTTTGCCGGTCGTTGAGCAGCACAATCGGCTGGCCATCGCTCGGAACTTGAATGGCGCCAAGTGGCACACCTTCAGACACCATCTGCTGGCGCTCACAGCGCAATGCCGGACCGAGCAAACGAATGCCCATGCGGTCTGCGCGCTGATCAACCTGCCAGGTGCTGTTGAATGCATCGAACAAGCTTTGCCCGCTGAAATCAGCAATCTGCGCACCCAAAATCACCGGGAGGATAATGCTCGCTGGGCGTTGCGGCGTTTGTTGCGCGCTCAACTGTCGTGGCGTGGGGATAGCTTTGGGGGTGTGCCATTGCAGGCGATCATTGGCTTGCAGCGACTGACCATCACCGTGCAAGCCGCCGAGCTGGTCGCGCTTCACACTCGAACAACTGCCCAGTACTTGCGGGGCGACAAAGCCACCGGGTGCTGCGATATAGGCGCGTACACCATCGACTGGGGTTTGAAAACGCAGGCGTTGACCCCTGCGCACGGTGAAACTGCACCAAGGTGCAAGCGGTTGCCCATCAAGCTGGGCGCCAAGGTCTGCGCCACACAGCGCAAGGCACGTATCGGTTTCAGCAAGTAATTCAAGATTGCCGAGAGTGATCTCAATCACGGCGGCGTTGAGTGGGTTACCCAGCAGCCAGTTGGCCCAGTTTTGCGCGATCCAGTCAGCGCCGCCGCCTTGGGTTACGCCGAGATGACGCACGCCAATGCGCCCGGTGTCTTGCAGGTTGGCGAGGGCGCCACTGCGTTCAATCAACAGGCTCATGATTTAGCCTCAAACGGTGTGTCATCGCCGCCCAGCTTGATAAATTCGGCATGATCAATGGGGACGAAGCGAACGCGGTCACCGGGCTGCAGCAAGCTGTAGCCATCCAATTCACGGTCAAACAAGCGAGCAGGGCTGCGCCCGATCAGGTTCCAGCCGCCCGGCGATTGCAGCGGATAAATAGCAGTTTGCCGATCAGCAATACCCAGGCTGCCCGCCGGTACTTGTTGGCGCGGAGTGCTCAACCGCGGGCTGGCGAGCACTTCATCGACCAGGCCCATAAAGGCATAGCCGGGCGCAAAGCCCAAGGCGAATACCTGATAAGTGTGTTCGCTGTGCAGTTTGATAACACCCGCATCACCGAGCCCGGTGCGTTCGCCGATGGCTTGCAGTTCAGGGCCCACGCTGCGCTGGTACCACACGGGAATTTGTTGTTCGCGTCCGGCTTTGCTGGCTTGCGGTTGTAAGTCAGTTAACGCCTGTTGAATCAGTGTGCGTGCCTGGCGGTCGTCAATTTGCTTCAGGTCATATTGCAGCAATACGGTGGTGTAGGAGGGGACCAGCTCAAGCAGCGCGCCAGCGAATGTCTCGCGCAGGCGCTCTGTTGCAGCCAGCAGCCACGGCATGTTGTCTTCTGCAATCTCGTCGAACAGGCGCAGCATCAAGCTGTCAATGGCGACGACTTCAATGCGCAACTTCATGCAGGAAGTGCCTTCAAGGCTGCGCGGATTTTTTCTACCGCGGCGACTGAGCCAGCGTTATCACCATGCACACAAAGGGTGTCGGCGCGAAGCTGCAAGGCGCTGCCATCTTCGGCAATCAACGCAGTGCCAGTGGCGAGGTCGGTGGCTTGTTTGATGATGGTTTCAGCTTGGTGATGAACCGAGCCCGGTTTGGCGCGAGAGACCAGCATTCCGGCGGCGTCATAGGCGCGGTCGGCAAATACTTCGAACCACAGCTTGATCCCGATTTCATCTGCAAGACGCTGGCTGGCGCTGTTGTCGCGGGTCGACATCAACATCAGTGGCAACTCAGGATTGTAGCGGGCGACAGCCTGCATGACAGCACGCAGCGAGTCCGGGTTGCGCATCATGTCGTTGTACATGGCGCCGTGCGGTTTGACGTAACTGACTTGCGTGCCTTCAGCGCGGCAAATGCCTTCGAGCGCGCCAATTTGGTAGAGCAGCATGTCTTCAATTTCCTGCGGACTGCAGGCCATCGAACGACGCCCAAAACCGACCAGGTCGGGATAGGCCGGGTGCGCGCCGATACGTACTTGATGGGCCACCGCAAGCGCCACTGTACGGCGCATGATGCTGGGGTCGGAGGCGTGAAAGCCACAGGCAATATTGGCACAGTCGATAAATGGCATAACCTCGGCATCGAGGCCCATGCGCCATGCGCCAAAGCTTTCACCGATATCGCAATTGAGCAGTAAACGACTCATTGAAATCCCCTGTTTATTATTGGCGTTCAAAAGGCGAACTAGAATTTCTTTGACAAAACGATGATATTTTATCGATAAAACGTCAACGTATTTTTCATAAGAATCTTCCGATCAGCCGTCTGCCGGACAAACGGCTTTGTTGTATGCTTGCCTGCAGCCACCCGCTAAAGCAGCAAAAAAACCTCAAGAAACCTAGGCTTAAAAACGGATTTCAGATGACCGACGGCAACTCTTCACGGACCCCGCGCAGCTCTATTGTGGCCTCCAGTCACCTTGCGGAGCAGTCGCAAGAGCTTTCGCAGATGGAGTTCGGCATGATCATCGCGGGCAATGCATTTATGCGCTGGATGGAGCGCTGCATGAAGGCCGCGGGTGGCGTTGAAATGAATGCACTCGATGTGATGGTGCTGCACAACCTGGTAAGTCGTGGCCGGGCCAAGCGCCAGGCAGACATCTGCCTACTGTTAAATATAGAAGACACCCACACAGTTACCTACGCCCTGAAAAAACTCAGCAAGCTGGGTTTTGTCGTGGGTGAAAAGCAAGGTAAGGAAATGTTCTATCAGGCCACTGAAAAGGGGCTTGAACTCTGTGCTGAATACACCGAGATTCGCCAAGAGTGTCTGATCTCAGCCTTTGAGAATCTCAATATTAACCCCGAGGAAATTCATCGCCTCGCGGGTATGCTACGGGCGATGTCCGGGCTTTATGACCAAGCCGCACGTGCTGCGACCTCTCTGTAAACTGTACAAGTGTTTCGTTGTGCAGCCATCCTGGATACTGATTAATGCGTATTGAACCTCGTCCACTGCCAGACATTCTGCCTGATCTGGGCAGCTTGCCACCTTTGCTGACGCGTCTGTATGCCGCGCGCGGTGTGCAAACAATCGCTGAGTTGGATAAAGGCTTGGCGCGGCTGATTCCCTACCAGCAACTCAAAGGCATCGATGCCGCGGTTGATTTGTTGGTGACTGGCCTTGAACAGCGCCAACGCATGCTGATCGTCGGAGACTTCGATGCTGATGGCGCCACGGCCAGTACGGTCGGTGTGCTGGGCTTGCGGATGCTGGGTGCTGCCCACGTCGATTACCTGGTACCCAATCGCTTCGAATATGGCTACGGCCTGACGCCGGAAATCGTTGCCGTAGCGCTTGAGCGCGAACCGCAATTGCTGATCACCGTTGACAATGGCATCTCCAGCGTTGACGGCGTGGCAGCGGCTAAAGCCGCTGGGCTGACTGTATTGATCACTGACCATCACTTGCCCGGGCCAGAGTTACCGGCGGCGGATGCCATCGTTAACCCCAACCAGCCTGGCTGTGAGTTTCCGAGTAAAGCCTTGGCCGGTGTTGGGGTTATGTTTTACGTGCTGCTGGCGCTGCGTGCGCGCTTGCGGACGAATGGCTGGTTTACCAATCAAGCCATCCAAGAGCCGAATTTGGCTGAACTGCTTGATTTGGTTGCATTGGGCAGTGTTGCTGACGTGGTACCACTGGATGCCAATAACCGCATCCTGGTGCACCAGGGTTTAGCGCGGATTCGTGCCGGTCGTGCGCGTCCCGGCCTGCGCGCGGTGCTTGAGGTTGCAGGGCGCCAATACGGACGGATTACCTCTACTGATCTGGGCTTTATTCTTGGGCCACGCTTAAATGCTGCTGGGCGTCTGGATGATATGAGCCTCGGTATCGAGTGCCTGTTATGTGAAGACGAAGCGCTGGCGCGCGATATGGCTGTGGAGCTTGATCAACTCAATCAGGACCGCAAAAGCATCGAACAAGGCATGCAGCGCGAAGCCTTGGCGCAACTCAAGGATTTGCCGATTGAAGACATGCCGTTTGGTTTGTGTCTATTCGAACCAGACTGGCATCAGGGCGTCATTGGGATTCTCGCCTCGCGTCTGAAAGAGCGCTATCACCGACCAACCATTGCCTTCGCCGACGCTGGCGATGGTGCGTTAAAAGGCTCGGCGCGTTCGGTGCCAGGTTTTCATATTCGCGATGCGCTGGACGCAGTTGCAGCCAAGCATCCGGGGTTGATCAGCAAGTTTGGCGGCCATGCGATGGCGGCGGGCTTGTCCTTGCCAGAGCTTAACTTTCCGGCATTTGCCGAGGCATTCGATCACGAGGTGCGCCGTCAGTTGGTTGAGGATGATCTCACCGGCCGCTTGTTTTCAGATGGAACCCTGTCGCTTGCGGAGTACAACCTTGAACTGGCGCGTGCGCTGCGTAATGCCGGGCCTTGGGGGCAACATTTCCCAGAGCCGCTTTTTCATGGTGCATTCCAGCTTGTGCAGCAGCGCTTGGTGGGTGAGAAGCACCTGAAAATGGTTTTGAAAACCGAATGTGGCGGACAAACCCTAGATGCCATCGCATTCAATATCGACCGCGACCAGTGGCCGAACCCGACCGTACGCTGGGTCGAACTGGCCTACAAACTTGACGTGAACGAATACCGTGGGAATGAGACGGTGCAACTGTTGGTTGCCCATCTGGCAGCCCGCTAAAGAGCCGCTGCGGCCATAATGGCTGGGCTGTGGCAACGCTCAGCTGCATTGATTGTGCGTCCATACTCCGCAATATTTCGATGCACTCTGTTTATAGGCTCTGCGCAACTGATGCGCTTAAATCCGGTCAACTTATTTAGACCTTCAGGTTTATAACGCCTTCAGACTCAGCGCGGAGAGTGCAATGAACACACGTGGACTGCTCGATCAATTACTCAAGTCGGGCCAAGACCTGATGCAACAAAAGTCATCAGGCCAGCAGAGCTCCAATAACCAGGGTTCGAACTCAAGCGGTGGTTTGAGCGATGTTTTGGGTGGCGTTTTGGGCAAGTCGGGCTCATCCGGTGGTTTGGGCAGCTTACTCTCTGGTGCAGGTGGCGGCGCGCTGGCGGCAGGCGCGATGGGATTGTTGCTGGGCAATAAAAAGGCACGCAAATTTGGCGGTAAAGCCCTGACATACGGCGGCTTGGCAGCACTTGGCGTGATTGCTTACAAAGCCTACGGCAACTGGCAATCCCAGCAAGCAGGTGTGCAGCAAGAACCGCAAACTATCGATCGCTTGCCCGCGCCAGAAGCAGAGATTCACAGCCAAGGCATTCTTAAAGCATTAGTGGCAGCAGCCAAGGCTGATGGCCATGTCGATGCCCGCGAACGTCAGTTGATTGAAGGTGAGCTAAGCAAGCTGGCTGATGATCAAACATTACAGCGCTGGCTTGAGGCTGAGTTGAATAAGCCACTGGATCCGGCCGATGTGGCACGCGCCGCAACTACGCCAGAAATGGCTGCAGAAATGTATATCGCCAGTGTGCTGATGGTGGATGAAGAGCACTTTATGGAACGGGCCTATCTTGAAGAGTTGGCACGTCAACTCAAACTTGAGCCGGCATTGAAGCAGGAGCTGGAGGCGCAGGTGAGAGCTGAGCTTACTCAGGCTTAAATTACTGCGTCAGCCTGACTCCCTTCTGCCAGCTGACTCAAATTAGGCAGAAGGGGAAGGCGGCTCAAAGCTATTTGCTTGGGGCTGCATTGCTTGCTTCATCAGCCACGTAGGCTGTTTTACCTTGAGCGAGGAAGAGGCGCGACCACACGCTCATCAGAATCGCACAGTTGGTTAACTCTTCTTTCTCGGTTGCGCTGTAGCCGACCGCATCAAGTTGCGCGTATACGACTGGCATGGCGGCGTTATCCACCTTGGCCAATGCTTCGGCATAAGCCAGCGCCGCGCGCTCTTTATCGCTAAACAGTTCACTGCGACGCCAAGTGGATATCGAGCTGACCTTGGCCGGTGCGATACCCGACTCAAGTGCGTCTTTGGTGTGGAATACGACGCAGTAATTGCAGTTGTCCACCTGGCCGACACGCAGCCGTACCATCTCCGCGATTTGCGGTGCCAGCTTCAATGATTTGTTGCGCGAGCCGTAGTTCTTGGCCCATTGAGTGGGCAGCTTTAGGTAGTTGGACTCGTTGGTTGACAGGCGCGTGGTCTTGAAAGCGATGTTGTCAAAACTTTGGTGGGTGATATCGGCAGCGCTGGCGGTGCCTACAACGCCTGCCAAAATGCAGGCGGCTAGGGTAATGGTCTTGCGTATCATTTTTCACAGTTCCTTTGCTTGATCAATCCGCATAACGCGTGCGCGCTAAGCTCCATTTTGCGCGGGCTCATAGTACTTAGGATGATTCACCGCCACAAGGCAAGCAGCTTGCCCGCCTGTTTCAACCTGTGCGCGGCAGTTAGGCCAACTGCTGGTGCAGAGTGTGTTGCTGGTCTATCGTTTACTGCCTTATATGCGGTGTATCAAGGCAATGGAGGCACAGATGAACACTAGCGGTTTGCTTGAACAATTATTACGCGCGGGGTTGTCCGGGCAGGGAGGCTCTAGCCGAGGCGCAGGCGGTATGGCTGGAGGGCTTGGTGGCGTATTAGGTAGTGCGCTCGGCGGTCTGCTTGGTGGCTCGAGCAGTACTTCAGGTGGTGCTGGAGGCTTGGGTGGCCTGGGTGATTTGCTCGGCGGCTCAGGACCGGCGGGCCAGACAACTCAGTCGCGAGGCACTAACGCCAACAGCAGTGGCGGGATGAGCATGGGCAGTTTGGCCACGCTGGGTATGCTGGCTTATCAGGCGTACAGCGCTTGGCAAAAAAGTCAGGCACAGACCTCAGCAGCTCGTCCGGCAGCCATGGCGATGCCGCAAACTGTCGACATGCTCGCAGGCCCTGAAGTTGAAGAGCACAGTCACGCGATATTGCGTGCGCTGATTGCTGCGTCCAAGGCTGATGGGCGAGTTGATGAACAAGAGAAGAAGCTGATCTACGCCGAAATAGCCAAAATGACTTCTGACCCCGATCTGCAAAGCTGGTTGGATCAGGAAGTACGCAGTCCACTGGATGCCGCAGCGGTTGCCCAGGCAGCGAATAGCCCAGAAATGGCGGCTGAAATGTACCTGGCCAGTGCCATGTTGATTGGTGCTCAAGAGGGTGGTGAACGACAGTATCTCAATGATCTGGCTAGCCAACTACAGCTGGAGCCTGGCTTGCAGGCTCAACTGGAAGCGCACGCCGGTCTGCCGGGCTGATCGGTAGTTGCAAATATCAGGACAAACTTTGCCGGCCGCGCTCTGCGGCTGGCAGTGTCTCGCACGTGTTTGGCTCGCATGGCCCCCCCGACAAATGGATCGTTCTGTTAGCCCGCTTAAGCGGTTAGGCTGAGCCGTGACCGAATAAAAATTAGAAAGCGAGGCGTCAATGCAGCAACTTCTCGAGAGTTATGACTATCTGATCGTCGGCGCTGGACCCGCGGGGTGCCTGCTGGCTAATCGCTTGTCTGCCGACCCCAGCGTGCAAGTGTTGCTGCTTGAGGCGGGAGGGCGCGATAACTATCCGTGGATTCATATTCCGGTGGGTTACCTCTATTGCATTGGCAATCCGCGTACAGACTGGTGTTATGACACCGTTGCCGAGGCTGGGCTTAATGGTCGTGCGCTGAAGTATCCGCGCGGTCGGGTGCTCGGCGGCAGTTCCTCAATCAACGGCATGATTTATATGCGTGGTCAGCGCCAGGACTACGATGGCTGGGCGGCTGCGGGCAATACAGGTTGGTCTTGGGATGAAGTATTGCCGATCTTCAAGCGCAGCGAAAATCACTACGCCGGTGACAGCGAATTGCACGGCGGCCAGGGTGAGTGGCGAGTCGAGCAGCAGCGCCTGAAGTGGGATGTGCTGGAGTCGTTCAGGCAGGCCGCAGCACAAACTGGGATCGCCAGCATCGAAGACTTCAACGGCGGTGATAACGAAGGCTGCAGTTACTTTCAGGTTAACCAGCGCCGCGGTGTGCGCTGGAATGCCTCGAAAGCATTTTTGCGTGGGGTCGAGCACCGTGCAAACCTGCATGTTGTAACTGACGCTGACGTGCAGCGGGTAATCTTGGCCGATGGTCGGGCCCAAGGTGTACAGGTGCAACATCAAGGGCGTGAGCAGACGGTTAGGGCGCGCCGAGAAGTCATTTTGTGTGCCGGGGCGATTGGCTCACCTGCGTTGTTGCAACGCTCCGGCATTGGTCCGCGACCGTTATTGGAACGCTTGGGTATCACTGTCCAACATGACTTACCGGGGGTTGGCGAAAACCTTCAAGACCACCTGCAATTACGCCTAATTTATAAAGTAAGCGGGGTCAAAACCCTCAATCAAATAGCCTCGAAACTGACCGGGAAAATGGCCATGGGTCTTGAGTATTTGCTCAAGCGCAGCGGTCCGCTTGCGATGGCGCCAAGCCAGTTAGGTGCTTTTGCCCGTTCGAGCGCTGAGCAAACCAGCGCTAACTTGGAATATCACGTGCAACCCTTGTCGCTCGAGCGCTTTGGCGAGCCGTTGCATGCTTTTCCGGCGTTTACCGCTTCAGTGTGCAATCTGCGACCGTTTAGCCGCGGCAAGGTCGAAATTAATTCGCTCGACAGCACTGCAACGCCGTTGATTCAACCTAATTATCTAAGTGATCCGCGTGATTTACAGGTGGCTGCAGAAGCTATTCGACTCACTCGCCGGATTGTCGCTGCGCCGGCGCTGGCGGCCTTCAAACCTGAGGAATACAAGCCCGGCCCGAGTTATCAGAGTGACCAGGATTTGTACCGTGCGGCAGCAGAGATAGGCACTACCATTTTTCACCCAGTCGGCACCTGCAAGATGGGGCAAGGCGCCGATGCGGTGGTAGATGCACAGTTGCGGGTACACGGTGTTCCCGGTTTGCGAGTCGCCGATGCCTCAATTATGCCAAGCATCGTTTCGGGTAATACCTGCTCGCCCGTACTGATGATCGCGGAAAAAGCAGCGCAGATGATCATGCAAAGCCATTCAACAGCTATGGTTAATAGGGCGCATGCTGATTCGCTTACGCAAGGAGTTCGTGAGCCGGTAAGCAGCGAGTAACTATATTCGAAAGTGCGAAGCTGCTTTAGATAAGTCACTTGCAGTCGATAGAGTGAGTCACTAGAGTCGCCGCCATAGCGTTAAGCTATAGGCTGCGGATCTGCGTTGAATTTAGTACTTGAGATCGGGGAAAACTGTGAAGAACTGGACTGTTCGGCTGCGTATTGTTGCTAGTTTTGCGGTTGTCATTGCCATTCTGCTGCTACTTGCAGCCTATACATATACCGGTCTGCTGAGTATCGACGAAGAGGCCGATGTAGTACTGGACGATGCTGTTCCTGGCCTGTACGAGATTTCCAAGATCCGCAGTGTGTGGGTTGAGCATATGCTCATGACCCAGCAGCGTTTGCTTGTCGCATCTGCACGTACGGGTGGTTCTGAGTCAACGGGGCAGGGCGAATACGCGAAGAGTTATGCGGCCAGTGAAAAGCTGCTCGACAAAGAAATTGAGTTGTATAAACAAACCGTCTTTGACACCGCCGACAGAGAGCTTTTAGCTGGCTTTGAGCAAGACCGCATTGAATACCTGAAGCTCCACGCAGAATTTAAGACATTGGTCAGTCAAGGCAGGCTTGACCAAGCCTCAGCGTTGATTCGAGGCCCGCTTGCCAGCAAATGGCTGGAAGGTCAGGAGCAGCTTCACCAACTGGTCGATTTAAACCGTAGCAACGCCAAACTGGCGGTTGAGGACATAGCGTCTTCAGTGCGCGCACTGGAAATCAGTATCTTGATTGCTGTGTTGCTGGCCATGCTGATCGCCAGTATTTGCGGTTTCTTGCTATTGCGCGCCATTACCACACCAATTAAAACAATCGTACGGACGTTGCGAGTGATGGGCGAAGGTGATTTGTCGGTACGCCTCGACCTGCAACGCAACGATGAATTCAATGCGATTGAACTCGGTTTCAATGAGATGAGTGAGGCGCTGAAGTCGTTGGTGACTCAGGCGCAACGCTCAGCTGTGCAGATGACAACGGCGGTAACTGAAATCGCCGCGACCTCCAAGCAACAACAAGCCACTGTCACTGAAACCGCCGCGACCACCACCGAGATTGGTGCAACTTCGCGTGAGATTACCGCCACTGCACGCGATCTGGTGCGCACCATGGATGAGGTTTCCGGTACCGCCGAACAAACCTCAGTTCTGGCAGGCTCGGGCCAGCTTGGCCTGACACGCATGGAGGACACCATGCATCAGGTAATGGGCGCGGCTGATCTGGTTAATGCCAAGCTGGCGATTCTCAATGAAAAGGCTGGCAATATTAATCACGTGGTCACCACGATTGTTAAGTTTGCTGATCAAACTAACTTGTTATCCCTGAATGCTGCGATCGAGGCTGAAAAGGCCGGTGAATATGGTCGTGGTTTTGCGGTTGTAGCCACCGAAGTGCGCCGCCTTGCAGACCAGACGGCAGTGGCGACTTACGACATTGAACAAATGGTCCGAGAAATTCAGTCCGCGGTATCTGCCGGGGTGATGGGCATGGACAAGTTCTCGGAAGAAGTGCGTCGCGGAATTACAGAAGTTGGCCAAATGGGTGAGCAACTGTCGCAAATTATCCATCAGGTTCAAGCGCTGGCCCCGCGCGTGCAGATGGTCAATGAGGGCATGCAAGCACAGGCGACGGGTGCCGAGCAGATCAACCAAGCGTTAGTTCAATTGGGTGAGGCCAGCGGTCAGACCGTTGAATCGCTGCGTCAGACAGGGTCGGCAATTGATGAGTTAAATCAGGTGGCTGGCAGCCTGCGTTCCGGCGTTAGCCGTTTTAAGGTTTAAGCATCAATGAGCCTGCGAGCCAATTATCAGCAAGCTCGCCGCCAGCAAGGTGAGTTGCACTTGCTGTTTTCGCTGGGTGACGACCGCTATGCGCTTGATGTCCATGCCATTAGCGTGGTGTTGCCATTGCAGCAGCTCAAGCAAATACCTGATGCGCCAAAGTGGGTTTCAGGTTTGTTTGTATTTCGCGGTGAACCGTTGCTGGTGATTGATCTTAGCCATTTGGCACTTTCCAAACCCGCACAAAAGCGAGCCAGTACCCGTTTGGTCGTGGTCAAGTATTTATCGGCGGACGGCCAGCCCGTCCAGCTTGGCTTAATCCTTGAGCAAGCTACTGATACCCAGCGCTTGCTAAAGGAGGGTTTCAGCCCTAATCCGCTGCAAAATCCGCAGACACCCTACTTGGGCATGGTTCAACAAACCCCGCAAGGGATGGTTCAGCGCATCAGTGTTGAGCGGTTGTTGACTGATGAGGTGCGAGCGCTGCTGCTGCGTAATGCAGCGGATGATTCTGCTTATGGATGATCGGTTTGAGCAGTTACTCAAGCGCAAAATCGGCCTGGACGTTGAGTCTGTTGGGCAGGTGGTGCTTGAGCGAGCGATACGTCAACGCATCAAAGCCACGGCCAGCGGCGATGAGGATAGTTATTGGCAGCAGCTACACGTATCCCCGGCTGAGCAACTTGCCTTGGTTGAGGCGGTTGTGGTGCCTGAAACCTGGTTTTTTCGTTATCCAGAATCATTCAGTCAGTTGGTAAAGTTGGCGCAAGCTCGGCTAACCGAACTAAAGCATGCACGCCCGCTGCGAATTATCAGTTTGCCATGCTCGACGGGTGAGGAACCCTATTCGATTGTCATGGCCTTGCTCGATGACGGCCTGGCACCACAGTCGTTTGAAGTCGATGCGCTGGATGTCAGTGAACGGGTTATTCAACTGGCCAGTGAAGGGGTATACGGGCGCAATTCATTTCGCGGCGATTCCCTGGGCTTTCGTGATCGTCATTTCAGTGTTGAGGGCGATCGCTATTTGCTGGATCAATCGGTGCGTGAAAAAGTGAATTTGCAATGTAGCAACTTGTTCGCCACGAATTTGCATAGCACGCGCCAACCCTATGATTTCGTCTTTTGCCGCAATCTGTTGATCTATTTCGATAGGCCCACACAGCTACAGGCCTTGCAGACTTTGAAACGCTTATTGGCGCCGGGTGGTGCGATGTTTACCGGGCCGGCTGAGACCGGTTTGTTCAGCCAGAACGGTATGCAGGCATTGGCGGCGCCGCTGAGCTTTGTGTTTAAAGTAGCCGATGTCAGCCCGCCAGTATCGAAGCCAAGCGCAGGCTTGAGCTTTCAAACTCAATCTCAGGCAGCACGGCCATTACAGCCGGTCGCAAAACCGGTCATGGCTAAACCGCGGCAAGCTAATGTGAGCAAACCAGCATTGGCAGAGTTGCATTCGAGTGCTGAAGGTAGTGCAGTAACCAAGGCAGACACAGCAGCGGCTGAGTTGAGTGCAATTGAAGCATTGGCCAACAGCGGGCGCACCGCTGAGGCGTTAAAAGCCTGTCACCTGTTGTTAGACACGCACGGTGCCAGCGCCGGGCTGTTTTATTGGCTTGGATTGCTCAGTGATACCGTTGGCGATAGCGATGCCGCGCAGAATTTTTACCGCAAAGCACTCTATCTCGAGCCTGAACATATTGAGGCGTTATCGCACCTGGCGATGTTGCTGGAAGCCCGAGGTGATCAGGCCGGCGCCCGACGGTTGCGGCAGCGTGCGAGCCGTGGAGTAAATAACAGTGGTTGATAGTTCGCACCTCTACGCTAGCGATGAGGCCTTGCCGGCACTTGACGATTGCTGGAAACGCATTGGCGTGTACGGCGATAAAAGTTGCTCGCGTCTGGCTGCACATGTGCACTGCCGGAACTGTGAAGTGTATGCACAGGCGGCAATCAGTCTGCTCGACCGCTACGGTGCGCAGCTGCTTGAGCGCGACGACGCTACGACGGCGATTGAGGAAGACCTCGGTGAGCGCCGTTCAACCCTGATTTTTCGCCTTGGCGAACAGTGGTTTGGCCTTGCGACGACGGGTTTGGTCTCGGTGGTTGGACAAACGCCTATTCACTCATTACCGCATCAACGGTCACCTAACCTATTGGGGGTTACCAATGTTAATGGTGCGCTGGTTGCCTGTATTTCTCTGCAAGATTTGCTCGGTCTGGAGCCAACCGTAATTGCCAGTACTGAGCGCAGAGTGGTGCCGCGCATGCTGATTCTCGGTAGCCCTAACGGTGTGTTTGTGGTGCCGGTTGATGAGGTTGAAGGTATCCATTTGCTTGCTCTGCGCGATATCAAAAAACCTGCTCGCGGTACAGGCCAGGCTGCGGGTCAATACGCCAGTGGTGTGGTGCGCTGGCGCCAGCGCAGCATCACTCTGTTAGACGAACAATTACTGGTGCAGGCGATGATCAGGAGCCTGTCATGACTCCGGATCAAATGCGTGATGCACCTCTGCTTGAGTTGTTCCGCCTGGAGGCCGAAGAGCAGGTCAACGTGCTGAATGCGGGCTTGTTGGTGCTGGAGCGTGACCCAACAGACGCAGGCCAGCTTGAAGCCTGTATGCGTGCGGCACATTCGCTAAAAGGGGCTGCGCGTATTGTTGGCCTTGATGACGGTGTCAATGTTGCACACGTCATGGAAGATTTGCTGGTCGCCGGTCAAACAGGTTTATTGCGCATACAGCCGGACCATATCGACGCATTATTGCAGGGCTCTGATGCACTGTTGCGCATTGGTCAGGCGGGGCTGAGCAGTGCGCAGCAGGCGCAGCTTACCGAGCAAGTTAACAGTGTTGTTGCTCGCTTGCAGGCGTTGTTCGGGGCGGCTGTACCCTCGCTGGCACAAGCTCCGCAGCCCGCAGTCTCCAAGCCTGTAGCGCCTGCAGTTGAGCCAGAAGCGCAGGTGGCAGATGAATTGTCTGAGACTGCTCAGGATGCTAGTCATGAGCCGGCAACTGATGCGCGCGGGCGAGTGTTGCGCGTATCGGCTGAACGTCTTGACCATCTGTTGGATATGTCGGGTAAGTCGCTGGTTGAATTCCAGCGGATCAAACCGCTGAGTGAATCGTTGGCCCGCCTCAAGCGGTTGCATGCAACCACCAAGCGCTCTCTGGACGCTTTGCGTGAAGCAACTTTAGCGTCGTCCCTGGATGTACAAGCTCAGGCTTTGCTGAGTGAAAGCCGAGGCTTGCTCAGCGAGTGTCAACAAATGCTGCTGCAACACGTGGAAGCGTTTGATGAGTTTGCCTGGCAAGGGGGGCAGCGTACGCAAGCGTTGTACGATGCGGCTCTGACCTCGCGCATGCGTCCATTTGCCGATGTGTTGTCGGGGCAGGCGCGGCTGGTGCGTGATCTTGGGCGCTCGCTTGGTAAACAAGTACGCCTCGACATTGAAGGGGAAAGCACGCAGGTCGACCGAGATGTATTGGAGCGGCTTGAGTCACCTCTTACACACTTGCTGCGCAACGCTGTCGATCATGGGATTGAAAGCCCTGAGCAGCGCATTAATGCGGGCAAAGCGGCAGAGGGCATGATCAGTCTTCGCGCTCGTCACCATGCCGGAATGCTGGTGCTGGAGCTTCGCGACGACGGCGGTGGTGTTGATTTAGAACAACTGAAAGAGAGTATTCACGCGCGCAAACTGTCCACAGCTGAAACCATCGCGCAACTGAGCGAGGAAGAATTGCTGGCGTTTTTGTTTCTGCCCGGGTTCAGCATGCGCGATAAGGTCACCGAAGTCTCTGGGCGGGGTGTCGGGCTTGATGCGGTTATGCATGAGATTCGCCAATTACGTGGCAGCGTGCGCATGCAGCAAAATAACGGTCAGGGCAGTCTATTCGTCATTGAAGTGCCGCTAACCCTGTCGGTTGTGCGCAGTTTGGTCATTGAAATTGGTTCTGAAGCCTATGCGATCCCGCTGGCACATATTGAGTACATGCTGCGCCTTGAGCAGGAACAGATTGTTCAGCTTGAAGGGCGCCAGCATTTTTGGCATGAAAACCGTCATGTCGGTTTGATCGCAGCCAGTCAGCTACTGCAAAAAAGCGCCGGGCGTGTTGAGCAAGATGGCATTCCCGTGGTGCTGATTAATGATCGTGAAATGCTCTATGGGCTAACGGTTGAGCGCTTTATCGGCGAGCGCACCTTGGTGGTCATGCCGCTTGATCCGCGCCTTGGCAAAGTTCGCGATGTGTCGGCAGGCGCTTTGCTGGATGACGGCACGCCGGTATTGATCCTTGATATCGAAGACCTCTGCAGCTCAATTGGCAAACTGCTTGGGAGTGGCAACCTGCAGCGTGTCGACAGTCGCGATAAGCAGGCCGGTGGGCGCGCCCGTAAGCGTGTTCTGGTGGTTGATGACTCGCTTACTGTGCGCGAACTTGAGCGTAAGTTGTTGCTCAGCCGTGGCTATGAAGTGGCCGTGGCCGTAGACGGTATGGACGGCTGGAACGTGCTGCGGGCGGAGTCCTTTGATCTGCTGATTACCGATATAGACATGCCGCGTATGGACGGTATCGAGTTGGTCAGTCTGGTGCGGCGCGACAGCCGCATGCAGTCACTGCCAGTGATGGTGGTGTCTTATAAAGACCGTGAAGAAGATCGCCAGCGTGGTCTCGATGCGGGGGCTGATTACTACTTGGCCAAGGCCAGCTTCCACGACGAGGCATTGCTTGATGCTGTGCAAGTATTAATCGGGGATGCACAGGAATGAGGATCGGAATTGTCAATGACATGCCGTTGGCGATTGAAGCCTTGCGGCGAGTCATTAGTCGAGAGCAAACGCATCAGGTTATCTGGACCGCCAGAGATGGCGCTGAAGCGCTGCTGCGTTGCGAAGAGCAAAGGCCTGACGTGGTGTTGATGGATATGTTGATGCCACGTATGGGTGGCGTTGAAGCGACTCGAAGAATCATGGCCGAGTTTCCTTGCGCTATTTTGATCGTTACATCAGACATCGAACGTAACTTGAATATGGTGTTTGAGGCCATGGGGCATGGCGCTCTGGATGTGGTAAATACCCCGTCGCTGGGTGAGTCGCAGGCCGTTGACGCAGCAGCATTACTGCGCAAATTACACAATATCGGTTGGATGATTGGTCAGCACGGCGCCAAGACAGTGGCTTCGCCAGCCCAAACGGCAACCACACGCAAGCGTGAGCGCATCGTTGCCATTGGCGCTTCGGCAGGCGGACCAGCCTCGTTGGTTAGTTTGCTTAAACAGTTGCCCGATGACTTTAGCGCTGCGATTGTGCTGGTGCAGCATGTAGACGAAGTATTTGCCTTGAGCATGGCGCAGTGGTTGGCCAGTGAATCAAAGCTGCCAGTGCGTTTGGCGCAGTCGAATGATCGGCCTCAGCCGGGTGAGATACTGCTGGCGGGAACAAATAATCACCTGTCCATGCAAAGTGATGGACGCCTCAATTACTGCAAAGAGCCCCTTGAGCAAATATATCGACCATCAATCGATGTATTTTTTGACAGCCTGGTGCGTAATTGGCAAGGCGATGCGGTGGGCGTTTTGCTAACAGGTATGGGACGCGACGGCGCGCAGGGCTTGAAGCATATGCGTGAGCGAGGTTTTTTGACCATCGCCCAGGATCAAGCAAGTTGTGCGGTTTATGGCATGCCTAAAGCCGCTGCTGCTATCGATGCGGCGGTAGAGATTCTACCGCTCGACCAAATTGCGCTTAAATTGATTAACTATTACGCATAACACGTTGGCCGTTGGCTGAGTCGAGTAGGTAAAGGCACAATGCTATGAGTAGTCTGGAGAGTGTATGCACGATTCCAAGCAAATAGATGCGCAAGGCTTTGCTGCTGCGGCGAACGCAGTCATGGTTTTGTTGGTTGATGACCAGGCCATGATTGGCGAAGCCGTTCGTCGTGCATTGACGGAAGAAGAGGGCATCGATTTCCATTTTTGCTCGGACCCTAATAAAGCCGTTGAGATTGCTCGGCAAATCAAGCCTACCGTTATTCTGCAAGACTTGGTCATGCCTGGCATTGATGGTTTGAATTTGCTGTGCGCTTATCGAGCAGATGCTACCTTGCAAGATATTCCAATTATCGTGCTCTCGACCAAAGAAGAACCTCAAGTCAAGAGCGCGGCGTTTGCTAATGGTGCTAACGACTACCTGGTGAAATTGCCCGATAGTGTTGAACTGATCGCACGCATTCGTTATCACTCACGTTCCTATATTGCTCTACAGCAGCGTGACGAGGCGTTTCGCGCCTTGCGTGAAAGCCAGCAGCAACTGTTGGAAGCTAATCTGGTGCTGCAGCGCATGATGAAATCCGATGGTTTGACCGGCTTGGCCAATCGTCGGCATTTCGATGAGTACCTTGAAATTGAATGGAATCGTGCGCTTCGTGAGCAGAGCCAATTGTCGCTAGTGATGATCGATGTCGACTACTTCAAGGTTTATAACGACCAGTTCGGCCACGTTGCTGGCGATGACGTGCTGCGCCGTATCGGCACGGCGTTGGCCGAATCATGCTCGCGTTCCTCTGATTTGGCTGCGCGATACGGCGGAGAGGAGTTCGCAATGATACTGCCGGGGACATCTCCCGGCGGTGCGCGCTTGCAGGCCGAGAAAATTCGTAGGGCTGTTGAGGCGCTGGATATTCCACACTGTCGACCTGAAGTCGGATCGCCGGTGACGGTTAGTATCGGCGTGGCAACCGTTATGCCCGTTGCAGGAGGGAGCTCACTGGCTTTGGTTGAAAAGGCCGACTCTGGTTTGTATATGGCTAAAGACAATGGTCGTAATCAGGTCGGCGTCGAGCAATAGCACCCTGTAAACTCTGGGCTGTCGATGGCGGGCTACAGCAGGTATAATCGTCGGCTTTTCGAACGTTTTACCTGTGAGTGCCCGCAAGCTATGGAAATCAACCCGATCGTTAACAGCATCAAGGACCTCTCCGAGCGCACCCTGACAATTCGGGGGTATCTTTGACTACGATCAAAAGCATGATCGTCTAGTCGAAGTAAACCGTGAGCTTGAAGACCCGAATGTCTGGAATGACCCTGAGTATGCCCAGAATTTGGGGCGCGAACGCGCATCCCTTGCATTAATCGTCGAAACGCTGGACGACCTTCATACTGGCCTGGCCGATTGCAGTGACCTGCTCGAAATGGCCGCAGAAGAAGACGACCAGAACGCTGTTGATGATGTAGCCGCTGAAATTGAGCGTCTGCGTGGAATTCTTGAGAAACTTGAATTTCGCCGCATGTTCAGCGGTGATATGGACCCTAATAACGCCTATCTGGATATCCAGGCTGGCTCGGGCGGCACAGAGGCTCAAGATTGGGCCAACATGCTGCTGCGAATGTATCTGCGCTGGGCTGATAAGCGCGGCTTTGATGCGACCATCATGGAGCTGTCGGCCGGTGAAGTTGCCGGTATCAAAGGCGCTACAGTGCACATCAAGGGCGAGTACGCATTTGGTTGGCTGCGCACTGAGATCGGTGTTCATCGCTTGGTGCGCAAAAGTCCATTCGACTCTGGCAACCGCCGTCATACCTCATTTACTGCAGTGTTTGTCTCACCTGAAATCGATGACAACATTGAAATCGAGATCAATCCGGCGGATCTGCGTATCGACACCTATCGTTCTTCGGGCGCGGGTGGTCAGCACGTAAACACCACTGATTCGGCGGTACGTATCACTCACGTGCCAACAAATACCGTGGTGAGCTGCCAGAATGAACGCTCTCAGCACGCCAACAAAGACACCGCCATGAAAATGTTGCGGGCTAAGTTGTATGAGCAAGAAATTCAAAAGCGTAATGCTGCATCACAAGAGCTTGAAGACTCCAAGTCGGACATCGGCTGGGGCCATCAGATTCGTTCTTATGTGCTCGATCAGTCGCGAATCAAAGATTTGCGCACCAATATCGAGAACAGCAACTGCGACGCAGTGCTTGATGGTGACCTTGATGGCTTTATTGAGGCCAGTCTTAAACAAGGGCTGTAAAACACGTTGCCTCGCGCAGCTTGTAATAACGCAATGTAGGTTGAGTCCGGCTAAGCTGGGCGCAACGAGCGGCGCTGCATTTGCGTAGGATCCTGGCTAAACAGGCCGGATGTTGAGCATCGCCGCGCTCAGCAAAAACCTACGAATACAGGAACAGACGGAAGACCATGAGCGACGAACAACTCGACCAGCACGATCTGCAACAGGAAGAAAACAAGCTAATTGCCCAGCGCAAAGAAAAGCTTGCAGCCGTGCGTGAGCAAGGTAATGCCTTCCCAAATGACTTCCGCCGCGATAGCTATTGCGCGGACTTGCAGAAACAGTACGTCGATAAGACCAAGGAAGAGCTGGCTGAGGCCGCAATTCCAGTCAAGGTTGCCGGTCGAATCATGCTCAACCGTGGCTCGTTCATGGTGCTGCAAGACATGACTGGGCGTATTCAGGTCTACGTCAACCGCAAAACCCTGCCAGAAGAAACCCTGGCCGCGGTTAAAACCTGGGACCTGGGCGATATCATCGCCGCTGAAGGTACCTTGGCGCGCTCGGGCAAAGGCGATCTCTACGTTGAAATGAGCAGCGTACGTCTGCTGACCAAGTCACTGCGTCCGTTGCCTGATAAGCACCACGGCCTGACTGACACCGAGCAGCGCTATCGCCAGCGCTACGTTGACTTGATCGTCAACGAAGAAGTGCGTCAGGACTTCCGCGTGCGTTCGCAGGTGATCAGCCACATTCGTAAGTTTCTTGCCGAACGTGACTTCCTGGAAGTTGAAACACCGATGTTGCAGACCATTCCGGGCGGCGCTGCGGCCAAGCCATTTGAAACTCACCACAATGCGCTGGATATGCCGATGTTTTTGCGTATCGCGCCTGAGTTGTACCTCAAGCGTCTGGTTGTTGGGGGCTTTGAGCGGGTCTTCGAGATCAACCGTAACTTCCGTAACGAAGGTGTTTCGACTCGTCACAATCCAGAATTCACCATGCTTGAGTTCTACCAGGCTTACGCCGACTACGAAGACAACATGGACCTTACCGAAGAGCTGTTCCGTGAATTGGCGCAGCTGATCTTGGGTACAACGGATGTGCCGTACCAAGGCAAAGTCTTCCATTTTGGCGAGCCGTTCGTACGCTTGTCGGTATTTGATTCGATCCTCAAGTACACCGATGTGACGGCTGAACAGTTGCGCGACATAGGCAGCGCCCGTGAAATCGCCAAGAAAGCCGGCGCCAAGGTGCTGGGCTTTGAAGGTCTGGGCAAGTTGCAGGTGATGATTTTCGAAGAGCTGGTCGAACCAAAACTTGAACAGCCGCATTTCATTACCCAATACCCGTTTGAAGTCTCGCCGTTGGCGCGTCGCAATGACCAAGATCCAAGTGTCACTGATCGCTTTGAGCTGTTCATTGGTGGTCGCGAAATTGCCAACGCATACTCCGAGCTTAATGATGCGGAAGATCAGGCCGAGCGCTTTATGGCGCAGGTTGCTGATAAGGACGCAGGCGATGATGAAGCCATGCATTACGATGCTGATTTTGTTCGTGCGCTGGAATACGGCATGCCGCCGACCGCAGGTGAAGGCATCGGTATTGACCGTTTGGTCATGCTGCTGACCGATGCCCCTTCAATCAGGGATGTAATCCTGTTTCCACATATGCGGCCGCAAGCGTAGGATGTTGGCAAAAGCCGCCTTCGGGCGGCTTTTTGTTTCTGGATCAAGATGTCGCAAAACGACAACTCTTTATCGTTTGCATGAACCTCAACAATTGGCCGTGCCGGACAGGATGATCTTGCGCAGTGCTGTGTGGTTTTGGGGTCGTATGAAAATCGACACAGAAAACAGGGCGCCGTTTGTTTGTCGGTAAAACCTAAAAGTCTAGGGAAGCTAAAAATCCGTTTATAAGTATGTGTTCGAGGATTGCCTGCCGTGAAACAAGTAAGTGATAGCCCCGCGGTCATTGCTGTAACCGACAGTATTCAGTACCGCGGGCGTAAAGCCAGCCGTGCTGGGAGTGAGAAGCGCCGTCAGGCAATTCTTGAGGCTGCGCTGCGCATTATTGTGCGTGAGGGCGTGCGTGCTGTTCGCCATAGAGCTGTGGCTGCCGAAGCGCAGGTTCCGCTGTCCGCGACCACCTATTACTTCAAAGATATTAACGACCTTATCAGTGACACCTTCACGCTCTTCGTCGAGCGTTGCGCCGCTAACCAGAATCAGCTCTGGGCCCGCAACGAGACACTGTTGCAGGATCGCGTGAGCAAATTTGATGGTTCACCAGACGCGTTGCGCTCCTTTGCCGATGAGGTTGCGCACATAGCCGTCGCCTTCGTTCGTGATCAACTGATTAATCGTCGCGATCATTTATTGGCCGAGCAAGCGTTCCGTCACGAAGCGCTGCTTAATCCACGTCTGCATGAGCTGGTACGTGCACAAGCGCAAATCCTTTTGCAGGGTGCAACACGGTTGTTCACTATTCTCGGCTCAAAACATCCGCTCGAGGATGCAACACTCTTGACGACTGTGGTCGAGCGCATGGAATATCAAGGCCTGATAGAAGGTGTTGATACGCTGGACATTGAGGCAATGTTAGCCATTCTTAAACGGTACATGTATTTGGTTCTGGACGTCTAAAACGGTCGCAGGCAGCAGGTTGCCGGTTTCACACTGGCAGAGCAAAAAGCAGCAGCGGGCGGAGCAGTAAAAAACCGATTTCACAAGGAGAGCTGAATGAACGCTTGGCGTGCGCTGGTTGCCTTGTCCTTTTTGTTGTTGAGTGGCTGCTTAGTTACCTTTAAAGACCCGATCCCGGCAAATGAAGCCGCACCTATTCCGCTCCTGGGCGAGTGGTCGCGCAAGAATGAATGGAACGAGTTGCAGTACCTCGAAATCAGTCGCTCGGGCTCAAATACCTACAAGGCAAGAAGCTTTGAAGGCAGTCCGGATAACCTGGTTGATGCTGAAGAATACGGTTTTACCGTTGCGCATCACGGCAGCCGCTGGTACCTGTCGACTGGTTTGCCCAAGCGTCTGGGTGCCAATTTTGTAATCCTTGGTTTTGAGCTGACGCGCAATAATGAGCTGGTGTTGTACAGTCTCGACGTTGAACGCATGCTGCAAGAGCTCGAAGAGGGCATGTGGCAAGGTAAAATGGTTGAGATGCCGGTTGGCGAGGGCGTATTGATTACCTCGCCGATGGATAAGGTCTTTGCTTACTTGAATGACCCCGCCAACTCGGACGTGTTTATCGAGATTGCGCGCTATCAGCGCGAGGGTGAATGATTTTGCTGGTCTTGAGGCCGCGAGGGAGTCATGAATAGCCATGTAGGTTTGGATGATTATCAATTAATCGTCCGTGCGTTATCAGACAGGATCGTCGAGGCGCAAACACCCATTCGTGTTTTGGATGGGGTGAAATGGGACGAAAGCATTCGCAGCGAGTTTCTTAAACACAAAGGAACAAAGCTGCCGAAAGTAGACCGTGCCTATTACGAGAGTCGTCCGCTGGCGTTTGATGCGACGGCAAAAAAACTCGAATTCCAAAACATTGAACGCGATATCACTCGCCAGCTTGGACAATTCAATCCAGTCGGGCAGATCATGCGGCGCATGTGCCGTGAGTACCGCATGGTTATTCGCATGCTTGAGGCCCGTGGTACCGAAGACTTCGGTTTAATCTCGCAAGACCTCTACGGCGCGGCCTCGGACGCATTCCATGCTGGCGATCCAACCTTGGCTGATCTCGGCGTCATGTTCTCGGGCTTTCTGAACAATATCGACAGCCGTGGTGACTTGAAGGATGAGGTTAAAAGCCTCAATGCCAAGGCTGCGGTTGACCTGCTACAGCACCGCCTGAACAAGGTGTTTGGTGAGCATGAAGATACCATTCGCGTTTTTGAATCCGACGGTATCCTGGCTGATGCTGCAGCGGGCGCTGATTACATTAAAATTCGTACCGATGCGATGTTCAACGAGCGCGATGTTAAAGCGCTTGAAGTGCATGAAGGGCTGGTTCATGTGGCGACAACCCTGAATGGTCAGAATCAGCCAATCTGCACCTTTCTATCCAAGGGGCCACCGTCTTCCACAGTGACTCAGGAAGGTTTGGCAATTCTGATGGAGGTGATCAGCTTCGCCTCGTACCCAACGCGCTTACGCAAGCTGACCAATCGCACCCGCGCCATTCACATGGCCGAGGAGGGCGCCGATTTTCTGCAGGTTTTCGACTTTTACCGCGAGCAGGGTTTCGGCGTAGAGGACAGCTACAGTAACGCCAGCCGTGCCTTCCGCGGCTCGACACCGACCGGTCTGCCTTTCACCAAGGACCTCTCGTACCTGAAAGGCTTCATCATGATCTACAACTACATTCAGCTCGCGGTGCGTAAAGGCAAGCTGGAGCAAATCCCACTGCTGTTCTGTGGCAAAACCACGCTTGAAGACATGCGCACGTTACGTCAGTTGGTTGATGAAGGCTTAGTCGTGCCGCCTAAATACCTACCGCCGCAGTTCAGTGATCTGAACTCATTGTCGGCGTGGATGTGTTTTTCTAACTTCCTCAATAACCTGAGTCTGGATCGCATAGAAGCTGATTACGCCAACATCCTGTAAAGCGTCCTGTACTTTGGTGATGCTGCGTTGGAATTGCCCCCGAAAATGCTCATTTACCGGAGTAAACTGCGCTTTTCGGTGGCAATGCCGCCTTGCCTGACCTGCGTACAGAAAGCTTTAATTCATTGCAGGTAGGGCTACTGCGCTTGGCGATACTGCGTTGCAGCCCTTCTGAAAACTGCTCATTTACTGGAGTAAACTCCGCCTTTTCAGAAGGGCTGCGCCTTGTCTGGCCTGCGCTCGCTACGCCCTGGATTTGTATTGTCAGTGGGCATGATTAAAGATTGTTTAGTCTTGTATCAAAGACCCCGCCTAAAGGATTTTTAATGAACAGCCACGAACTGGAGTACGAAATTCTCGGTAATTCGGCGCAAAGTGTTGAGGTGATTCTTGATCCGGGGGAGACGGTGATTGCCGAGGCGGGTGCGCTCAACTACATGACCGAGGGCGTGCGTTTTGAAACACGCATGGGCGATGGCTCATCCACTGGGGTGTTGGGTAAGTTGTGGAGTGCCGGTAAGCGCATGGTCACCGGTGAGTCAATGTTTATGACGCACTTCACCAACTCCGGTAATAAACAGGCGCGGGTTGCCTTTGCCGCGCCGTATCCGGGCAGTGTGGTGCCGGTTTCACTGGCGCAGGTGGGCGGCTCGTTGGTCTGCCAGCGGGATTCATTCTTGTGTGCTGCGCGCGGTACTTCAATAGGGATCAGTTTTAATAAGCGTCTGGGCGCCGGTTTTTTTGGCGGAGAGGGTTTTATCCTGCAAAAGCTTGAGGGCGATGGCCTGGTCTTTATGCATGCCGGTGGCACTGTGATTCGCAAAGAGCTAAATAATGAGACGTTGCGCCTCGATACCGGCTGCTTGGTCGGTTTCAGTTCGGGTATCGATTACGACATCAAATTGGCTGGGGGTCTGAAGAGCATGCTGTTCGGGGGTGAAGGGATATTTCTTGCCACGCTCAAGGGTACCGGCACCGTGTGGATTCAAAGCTTGCCCTTTTCACGATTGGCAGAGCGCATCTATGAGGCAACCTACAAGGCCCGTGAAGAAGTGCGTGCGGGCGGCCAATGATGCGTCTGTTTGTATTGCTGGCGATCATCTTGCTGCAAGGTTGTAGCTCGCTGCTGTTCTATCCCGAGAAAGGTCTGCCGTTCACACCTGAGCGCGCCGGGCTTGAGTTTCGTGATGAATACCTGATCGCCGCCGATGGCACGCGTCTCAATGCATGGTGGCTGCCAGCAAAAGCTGGCGTTGAAGTTAAGGGTACAATTCTTTATTTGCACGGCAATGGCGGCAACATGGCCATGCACTTGGGTGCTCCGTGGTGGCTGCCAGAGCAGGGCTATCAAGTGTTGATGCTTGATTACCGCGGTTATGGCCTGTCGGAAGGTGAGCCGAGTCTGCCAGCGATTTATCAGGATATTGATGCGGCGTTTGCCCAGCTTAAGGATACTGCCGAGGTGCGCGGTAAACCCTTGTTCGTGCTCGCGCAAAGCTTGGGAGGCGCACTTGCCGTGCATTATCTGGCTGAGCATCCGCAACAAGCTGAGGCGCTCGATGCTTTGATCATTGACGGCACACCCGCCAGTTACCGTGATGTAGCTCAATATGTACTGAGCACGTCCTGGCTAACCTGGATGTTTCAAGTGCCATTAAGCGAGTTTGTCCCTGATGGCGACAGTGCGATTGCTGCAATTCCCAATCTGAAAGGCTTACCATTACTGATTTATCACAGCATTGATGATCCTGTAGTGCCGGTATCTAACGCTATCAGTTTGTATCAGGCCGCGCCGGCACCAAGGGTTTTGCAACTGACCCGAGGTGCTCATGCACACACCTTCAATGATCCCACTTGGCGTCAAGTGCTGTTGCTGTTTATGAGTGATCCGCAAGGCTTCAAGGGCTTGCGTCGCTTAGCTGAAGTTCCCAACTCTGAGAGTCCGCAATGACTGAACGTGATCCTGCAATTCCAATGATTCTGACTGCTGTTGCCACCGTCTGTGCCACCGTAGCGGTGCTGAGCTATTACGGCTACGTGCAATTCTCTAAACCACAGGATGCACTGCTTTTGTCTGAGTTCACCATGCTTAAGACGGTGCCAGGAGAGGACTATAAAGTTTCCCTGAAAGCCGCTTCACAAGTGGCACAGTGCGTTGACGGTATCGTGGTGATGTTTGATACCGAGCAAAAAGGCTTGAGTGGTGTGTTGGTCAATAATCGCAAGCAGGCGGTGCATTGTTTGGGTGAAAAAACACCACAGCAAATCGAACCTTAAGCAAACGGCTTTGGGTAGCGGGTTGGCTTTCAAGCGATAACAGATTTGCTACGCAGGCTTGTGCGCCTGCGTGCGATCTAAACCCCAAACGGCTGAGCTAAGTTGTTTGGCTCAATGGTCGGTGCTTTTCAGTTGCTCATTCAGGTCATGCAGGTACTTACGTGACAGTGCTAAAAAGCGTGGGGTAGGACCTATGTCTTCGTAAAGTGGGTCGCCGAGCTCATCGGTTGCCACAACATGGCTGCCTTTGACGTAAGGCAAACTGACCTCAAGCTCTTCAAGCGCGGCGCCAATCAGCTCACCGAGCAACTCTTCCGGGCTGCGCTTGGGGTACATTTCAGCCAAGGCCGCTACCCGTGCGGCAGCTTCGACATCCAGCCGGATTTGATAGGGGCTGCGGGTCAGGCGACCTTTAGCGTTCTGTTCCCAATGGTCAGCAAGTTCGCGAATTCTCATTTCTAGCTCATCCTTTGCCCGCTCGTGGCAGGCTTCAGTGCGATCCTGGTTCAGCGTGGTTTTCTGAAACACGCCTACTACACAAGACTAGACCGCTATTTGGCCGGGTGAGTTCGATGTCGTGTGCTTGTAACCGATTGCCGCAATGGGGCACTCTTGGGGCATGCATTACTCTGTTTACCGCAATGGGAAGCACGGATATGACTGAAATTGACGCGCGCTTGCGCGAGAACGTCCACCAGCTCGGTGAGTTGCTTGGGCAAACTATCTGCACTCAGTACGGCGCTGAGTTTCTTGAGAAGATTGAGCGTATCCGCAAAGGCGCAAAGGCTGCACGGCGCGGTTCTAAAGAAGGGGCGAAGCAGCTCAGCGAAACCCTTAATAGCCTTAACGACGAAGAGCTGTTACCCGTGGCACGCGCGTTTAACCAGTTTCTCAACTTGGCCAATATCGCAGAGCAATATCACCGTATTCGCCGGCGAACCAGTGGCGAGCCAGAGCCCTTTGAATCCCGTGTGCTGGGCGAGTTATTGCAGCGCTTACTCAGCAGTGGCCATGGTGCCGACGAGCTGGCTCGACAATTAAGTCGTCTGGATATTGAGCTGGTGCTCACTGCACACCCAACGGAGGTTGCACGGCGTACTTTGATTCAAAAGTACGACGCTATTGCTGCTGAGCTGGCGCGGCAAGATCACCTCGACTTGACTGACAATGAGCACAAGCAGATCAGTGATCGCTTGCGCCAGTTGATTGCCGAGGCTTGGCATACCGAAGAAATTCGTCGCACCCGGCCAACCCCCGTTGATGAGGCTAAATGGGGCTTCGCGGTCATCGAGCACTCGCTATGGCAGGCGGTGCCGAATTTTATGCGCCAGGCTGACATTGCCTTGCATGCTGCGACGGGTCTGCATTTGCCGCTTGAAGCAGCGCCCATACGCTTTGCCTCCTGGATGGGTGGCGACCGTGATGGCAACCCCAATGTAACGGCCCCGGTAACCCGCGAAGTGCTCTTGCTGTCGCGCTGGATGGCGGCGGATTTGTACTTGCGCGACATTGACCAACTCGCGGCCGGATTGTCGATGCAAGAGGCCAGCCCTGAGCTATGCGCGGTAGTTGGTGAAACCGCTGAGCCATATCGGGCATTGCTCAAACAGTTGCGCGAGCGTTTACGGGAGACTCGACGCTGGGCGCAGGACGCACTGCATAGTGATGCGCAAGCCAGTGAGGCGGTACTGTCTGACAACCGTGAGCTGCTTGAGCCATTGCAGCTGTGTTATCACTCACTGCATGAATGCGGTATGGGTGTTATTGCCGATGGGGCATTACTGGATTGTCTGCGTCGTGCGGCAACATTTGGCTTGTTTTTGGTCCGTCTGGACGTGCGCCAGGACTCTTCTCGGCATGCTGCAGCGCTTAATGAAATCACCGATTATCTCGGACTTGGCAGTTATGCCGAGTGGGATGAAGACCAGCGTTTGCAATTTCTGTTGACCGAGTTGGAAAACCGTCGACCCTTGTTGCCAGAGCATTTCAAGCCAAGCGCCGAAACGGCAGAAGTGCTGGCAACCTGCCGTGAGGTGGCGCGTGCGCCAGCGGCATCCCTGGGTTCTTATGTGATTTCCATGGCGGGCGCTTGTTCAGATGTGCTGGCGGTGCAACTGTTGCTCAAGGAAGCGGGCTTGCAACGGCCTATGCGCGTGGTGCCATTGTTTGAAACCCTTGCTGATCTGGACAACGCAGGGCCGGTGATTGAGCGTTTATTAGGCATAAAAGGCTATCGCGCCAAGTTGCACGGTCCGCAAGAAGTGATGATCGGTTATTCCGACTCCTCAAAGGATGCTGGCACTACTGCCGCAGCGTGGGCGCAGTACCGCGCTCAGGAAGCATTGGTTGATATTTGCAAGGCTCATGACGTCGAGCTGTTGTTGTTTCACGGCCGTGGCGGCACGGTCGGTCGTGGTGGTGGCCCTGCGCATGCGGCGATTCTGTCGCAACCACCGGGCTCGGTTGCCGGGCGTTTTCGCACCACCGAGCAGGGCGAGATGATCCGCTTCAAGTTCGGGTTGCCAGATATCGCCGAGCAGAACCTTAACCTGTACTTGGCCGCCGTGCTTGAGGCCACACTTTTGCCACCGCCAGCTCCGCAACCGGCCTGGCGCGAGATGATGGATAAACTGGCTGCGGATGGTGTTGCCGGTTATCGCGCCGTTGTACGCGAAACTCCAGAATTTGTTGACTACTTTAGTCAGGCCACTCCAGAACAGGAGCTGGGGCGCTTACCTTTAGGCAGTCGTCCGGCAAAACGCCGCGCGGGCGGTGTCGAGAGTTTGCGGGCTATTCCGTGGATCTTCGCCTGGACCCAAACGCGGCTAATGCTTCCCGCGTGGCTGGGTTGGGAAAGTGCTTTAAATAACGCGCTACAGCGTGATGAAGGGGCTTTGCTGGAACAAATGCGTGAACAGTGGCCGTTCTTTCGTACCCGTATCGATATGCTGGAGATGGTGCTTAGCAAGGCCGACGAGGCAATCGCCGGGCTTTACGATGACCGGTTAGTCGATCCAGCGTTACAGCCTTTGGGTGCGCATTTACGCGACCTATTGTCGCAGGCCTGTACGTGCGTGCTAGGCCTGACTCAGCAGTCGCAACTGCTTGGTCACAGCCCTGAGACACTTGAGTCAATAACCGTGCGCAATACCTATCTAGACCCGTTGCATCTATTGCAGGCAGAGTTATTGGCGCGCTCAAGAATGCGTGAAAACCAAGCCGACACCCCTCTGGAGCAGGCTTTGCTGGTCAGTGTGGCCGGTATTGCTGCCGGTTTGCGTAATACCGGTTAACTGAGGGCCTGTTCGCGCCTGCGTAATACTCTGCTATCGCGCTGCTGCACCTGGTCCAAGGGGTATGCAGCGCTGCAGCCGTAAGTAGGTGCTAACAGCGCTTGCAGGCGTATCCGACTTTCGGTGGCTTGTGCAGGGGGGGACTGCTGTGTATCTTGATCGGCCTTTGGCAGTTTGTTGCGCGACTGTGCCGCTGCCCTGAATATTCTGAGATTGGCCCCAAGAGGCGAGTCCACTGATTACTAATTACAATTTGAGGAGCACATCGATGCGCGTGATTTTGCTAGGGGCGCCCGGTGCCGGAAAAGGTACCCAAGCGGGCTTCATTACCAAGAAGTTCGCTATTCCACAGATTTCGACTGGCGATATGCTACGTGCTGCCGTGAAGGCTGGCAGCCCACTTGGCCTCAAAGTCAAAGGCGTTATGGATAGCGGTGGTTTGGTATCGGATGAAATTATCATCGACCTGATCAAAGAGCGCATCACTCAACAAGACTGCGTCAATGGTTTCCTGTTTGACGGCTTCCCGCGCACCATTCCGCAGGCAGAAGCACTCAAGCAAGCTGGCGTGACTATTGACCACGTGGTTGAGATCGCTGTTGCAGACGAAGAGATCGTCGGCCGCATCGCTGGTCGTCGTGTACACCCTGCCTCTGGCCGCGTGTATCACACCGAGCACAATCCGCCGAAAGTCGAAGGTATAGACGACGAAACCGGTGAAGAGCTGATTCAGCGTGAAGACGACAAAGAAGAAACTGTGCGTCATCGCTTGTCGGTCTATCACTCGCAAACCAAGCCGCTGGTAGATTTTTACCAGAAGATGGCTGCAGCTGAAGGCACGCCTAAGTACAGCGCCATTGCTGGTGTTGGCTCGGTTGAAGAGATTACTACCAAGGTTTTGGCTGCACTCTCTTAAGATAAACGCGAGAACACTGGGCTCGGCAGTTTTTTGTCAGATAGCCAGTATGCATCGATTCAACGGCTCGCTTAGGCGGGCCGTTGTTGTTTATGCGCTATAAAACAGCATGAAGGCCGCTGAGGCCACCACTGATAGACCACTGTAAGGCTGCACGCCTACAGCTTATTGTGCTCAGCGTTTATACTGCGCGACCATCTGCTTGCTGGATTCACACATGACCACCTTGTTGGCCCTCGATACAGCCACTGAAGCCTGTTCAGTCGCCTTGCTCCATGACGGCAAGGTGATCAGCCATTACGAAGTAATACCTCGCCAGCATGCTCAACGCCTGCTGCCGATGATCAAAACGTTAATGGCCGAGGCCGGTATACCGTTGTCGGCACTTGATGCTATTGCCTTTGGCCGCGGGCCAGGCGCGTTCACTGGTATCCGTATCGCCATCGGTGTGGTGCAGGGGCTCGCGTTTGCGTTGGATCGCCCGGTTATCCCGGTGTCAAATCTAGCCGTGTTGGCTCAACGCTCGATGCGTGAACATGGCGCCGACCAAGTTGCCGCCGCGATTGATGCGCGCATGGATGAGGTTTATTGGGGTTGCTATCAGGCGCAGCAAGGTGAGATGCGCCTGCTCGGGCGTGAAGCTGTGCTAGCCCCCGAGCTCGTCGTTCTCCCAGAAGACGCAACAGGTGACTGGTTTGCCGCCGGTACGGGGTGGGGCACTTTTGCTGAGCGTATTGGGGTCAAACCCAGTGCTCAGGACCCATCGATGCTGCCGCATGCACAAGACCTGCTGACATTGGCGCAGTTTGCCTGGGCGCGTGGTGAGTCGCTGGTCGCGGATGAGGCACAACCTGTTTACTTGCGTGATCAAGTCGCGACGCCGAAAGCGTCACGTTAGCCTGTTTTTTCGGGCCGTTGGTGCAAAAAAGCCAGCGGCTGATCAGTTGTTGATTGCCAACCCGCTCACGCACAGCTAAATTGCAGCTGCAAGTACCGTATTTACTGAATCTCAGAGCTTTTATTGATGCGCATTGACGGCTCCATACCTTCATATTCGCCGGATCGTGGCCCTCGCTCGGGGACTGCTGTCACCCCGTATCGCGAAGCCCAACGCGAGACTGAAGCGCGCCGTGAACAACCTGCAACAGTTGGTGCGACTCAAGGCTTTGAACAAGCGCCGCAGATTCGTCGAGTGCAAGCCTCTAGCGAAGGCGGACAGAGCCGCGCGATGCAGGCGCAGGATTTAACCTACCAACAGCCCGCCATCAGCAGTCGAGCTTCGCAAGCGATTGCCAGTTACAGCAGCACGGCTGAATTCATTACCGAAACCGATGCGCAGCAGGTGCTGGGTCTCGATCTTTACGCCTAGTGCTCCCGTATTTTCTCGGCTGCCCGTCGTGGAGCGAATCAGCCTGGCGTGGTGCGGTTTATCCGCAAAGCAGCACGTCTGCTGATTATCTCAAGCAATATTGCCAACTGTTCAATGCGGTAGAAGGCAACACCACGTTCTATGCGCGCCCTGCGCCTGAAACCATCGCCAAGTGGTCTGTGGCGATGCCTGAGCATTTTCGCTTTTGTGCCAAGTTGCCCCGTGATATCAGTCATGCCGCTGACTTGCGTGAGCAATTCCATGCAATTGATGAATTTCGTCGATTGCTAGCGCCTTTAGGCCCGCGTATTGCGCCTTACTGGTTGCAATTGCCAGCAAGCTTTTCCCCGCATCGCTTGTTTGAATTGGCTATGTTGATTGAACATTGGGGCACTAGCGCGGAGCATTTTGGCGGCAAGGCATTAGCCATAGAAGTGCGTCACCCGGAGTTTTTTGCCAAGGGCGATGCCGAGCGGGCGTTAAATCGATTACTGCTTGATCAAGGCGTGGAGCGTATTTGTCTGGATTCACGAGCGCTGTTTAGTTGTCACTCCAGCGACCCGGGAATCGTGCATGCGCAAGATAAAAAGCCGCGCTTACCCACTCGTCCTACCGCGTTTAGTCAGGCGCCGCAGTTGCGTTTTATTGGTCATCCTGAATTGCTTGAGAATGATCCATTTATGGCGCCGTGGCTGGATAAAGTCGCCAATTGGATCGAGCAAGGCCTGAGCCCCTATGTGTTTTTGCACACGTCGGATAACCGCCTGGCGCCGCAATTGGCCCGACGTTTTCATCAGCAACTGATGACGCGCTTACCCGGCATGCCTGAGTTGCCCGCTCTCAACGTAGAAGCCCCAGCTGAACAGTTGGGGCTTCTATAGTTGGTTTAGTCGTTAGTCACGGGTTAGCTCTATCCCTTGCTGCTTGCGTCTTCTCATCAACAAATATGCAGCTGGCACCACGAACAACGAAAGTAGTGGTGCGGTAATCATGCCGCCAATCATCGGCGCTGCGATACGGCTCATGACCTCACTGCCGGTACCGCCACCCCACATGATCGGCAGTAAGCCCGCAATAATCACCGCCACCGTCATCGCTTTTGGCCGCACGCGTTGCACTGCGCCTTCGCGAATCGCCTCAATCAAAGCACTTTGACCGGTTCGACCTTGCTCAAGGCGCTCCAGCCAGGCGTTTTTCAGGTACAGCAACATGATCACGCCAAACTCGGCGGCGACTCCAGCCAAGGCGATAAAGCCGACGCCGGTGGCGACCGAGAGGTTGTAATCGAGCAGGTACAGAAACCAGATCCCGCCAGTTAGCGCAAAGGGCAGTGTGGCCATGATCAGCAATGCTTCGCTGAAGCGTGAGAAGGTTAAGTAGAGCAGCACCAAGATAATCATCAGCGTTGCTGGCACCACTAATTTCATGCGCTCATTGGCCCGTTGCAGGAACTCGAACTGCCCTGCATAGCTCAAGCTCATGCCAGGTTGCAGGGTGACCTGTTGATCAATCGCGGTGCGCAGGTCAGCCACCACCGATGCCAAGTCGCGACCCCGTACATCAACGTAAACCCAGCCGGAAGGGCGTGCGTTCTCGCTTTTGAGCATTGGCGGGCCATCTGTAATTTTCACCTCGGCAACACTGCCGAGGGTGATCTGGTCGCCCTGCGGGGTGTAGATTGGTAAAGTTTTCAGGCGGCTTAACGAGTCGCGCCATTCACGCGGATAACGCACGCTGATTGGATAACGTGCCAGCCCTTCAATGGTCTCGCCGACATTAGCCCCCCCAACGGCGCTGGCGATGATGGCCTGTACGTCAGCAATGTTTAACCCGTAGCGAGCTGCTGCCTGACGGTTTATGTCGACATCGATATAGCGCCCGCCAGTCAGACGTTCAGCGAGTGCCGAGCTGACGCCATCGACCTGTTTTGCGACTTTCTCAACGGCTTGGGTAACCTCGTCTATTTGCAGCAGATTAGGGCCAGCGACTTTGACGCCAATCGGGCTTTTAATGCCGGTTGCAAGCATGTCGATACGGTTACGAATCGGCGCAATCCAGATATTGCTAAGCCCAGGCACCTTAACAACACGGTCGAGTTCTTCAATCAGTTTTTCGGGGGTCATATCTTCGCGCCACTGATCACGCGGTTTGAACTGGATAGTGGTTTCAAACATTTCCAGCGGTGCCGGGTCGGTGGCGCTTTCGGCACGGCCAGCCTTACCAAATACCCGTGCGACCTCAGGCACCGTTTTGATCAGCCGATCAGTCTGTTGCAGCAACTCGGCAGCTTTTTGCACGGACAAGCCCGGCAGTGCCGACGGCATATAGAGCAGATCTCCTTCATCCAATGGTGGTAAGAACTCGCCACCGAGTTGCGACACTGGCCATGCCGCGCTGAGAAAGACCAGCACAGCAACAATCAGGGTGGCTTTGGGTTTGCGCAGTACCGCGTCCAGTGCTGGTTGGTAGATGTTGATTAACCAGCGATTGATCGGGTTTTTATGCTCACTGGGAATCTTCCCGCGAATCCAGTAGCCCATCAGTACCGGAATCAGCGTAATCGACAGGCCTGCAGCGGCAGCCATCGAATAGGTCTTGGTATAAGCCAGTGGCGCAAACAAACGACCTTCTTGCGCCTGCAGGGTGAATACCGGAATGAACGAGAGGGTGATGATCAACAGGCTGAAAAACAATGCTGGCCCAACCTCGACGGCGGCATCGCAGATAACTTGCCAATGTTGCTCGCCGCGTAACTCCTGATCGGGGTGTTTGGTGTGCCAAAGCTCAATCTTTTTGTGCGCGTTTTCGATCATCACTACGGCGGCATCGACCATGGCGCCAATTGCGATGGCGATACCGCCCAACGACATGATATTGGCGTTGATTCCCTGCTGCTGCATGATGATAAATGCGATCAAAATGCCAACCGGGAGTGAAACTATCGCCACCATCGATGAGCGTAGATGCCAAAGAAATATCAGGCAGACCAGCGCCACCACGATGAACTCTTCGAGTAGCTTGAAGCTAAGGTTGTCGATGGCTCTGTCGATCAGCTGGCTGCGATCGTAGGTGGTAATAATCTCCACGCCGGGCGGCAGGCTGGCTTTGAGTGAGTCGAGTTTGTTCTGCACCGCTGTCAGTGTTTCGCGAGCATTCTTGCCGCTGCGTAAAATCACCACCCCGCCAGCGACTTCACCTTCGCCATCAAGCTCGGCAATGCCGCGGCGCATTTCTGGGCCGATTTGAATGCTGGCAACATCGCCCAAGGTAATCGGTACGGAGTTGGCATCCAGACGTAGCGGTATTGTGCGGAAATCATTGAGGTTTTCCAGGTAGCCCGAGGCTCTGACCATAAAGTCGGTCTCAGCCATGGCCATAACCGCACCGCCAGTTTCCTGGTTGGCTTGGCTGATTGCATCCGTCACTTCGCGTTGAGTGATGCCCAGGCTCGCCATCTTTAGTGGATCAAGCTGGACTTGGTATTGCTTGACCATGCCGCCGATACTGGCAACCTCGGCAACATTGGGCAGGGTTTTCAACTCAAACTTGAGGAACCAATCCTGCAGTGAGCGTAATTGACTGAGGTCGTGCTTGCCGCTGCGATCGACCAGCGCATATTGGTAGATCCAGCCGACTCCAGTGGCGTCAGGACCCAGTGTTGGCTTAGCCCCTTCAGGCAGTTTTCCCTGAATCTGGCTGAGGTACTCAAGCACCCGTGAGCGCGCCCAGTACAGATCTGTACCGTCTTCGAACAACACATAAACATAACTGTCACCGAAGAACGAATAACCACGAACAGTCTTCGCTCCCGGCACCGACAACATGGTTGTCGTCAGCGGGTAGGTCACCTGGTTTTCGACAATCTGCGGTGCTTGCCCGAGGTATGGGGTGCGGATGATCACCTGCACATCGGACAAGTCGGGCAGGGCGTCGATTGCGGTGTTCTGCACCGCCCAAACGCCCCAGGCAGTGGCAAAGGTAGTGGCAAGCAATACCAGAAAACGGTTGCCAACCGACCAGCGAATCAGTGATGCGATCATGGTTGCATCTCCATTTTCATTGGTTCTATTTGCTCAATCAGTAAACCGTTATCGCCTTCGCTTACCGCGACTCGCACCGAGTCTCCAACCTGCAATCCTGCAAGCAGTTGAGGGTTTGCGACTGGGAATTGCATGGTCATGCCGGGCATCGACAATGTCTTGAATGGACCGTGGGCGAGGGTAATGTTGTCTTGCCCAAGGTTGATGATTTTGCCTTCCGCTTGGTGCAACGCAGCGTTCATCGCATTGTTTTGAGTACTGCCAAGCGCTGTAATTTCGATGCCGCGTAAGCTGGCTTCTGAGTCGAGCAGGAACTGCCCTGAGGCGACGACTTTCTGACCCGCCTCCAGGCCTTGGGTGATCTCGATCTGCTCACCAGATTCCTGGCCCAGCGCTACCTGCGTGGCTTGATAGCGGCCTTTTTCGGTTGCCAGCATCACCAGCGCCCGTCGGCCGCTGCGGATAACCGCTTCGCTTGGTACCAGTAACACGGGAGTTGTTGAGGTTTGCGCAAGACGCACGTTGGCGGTTTGCCCTGGGCGCAGCTTACCGTCACGGTTATCCAGTTCGACGCGCACGCGCAGTGTGCGCGATCGCAAGTCAGCCTGAGGCAAAATTGCGCTGATACGACCTTCGATCACTTCGCTGGCAAAGCCGGGCAGGCGGGCCTCAACAGATTGGCCAGCTGCCAAGCCTGCACCTTGTGCTTCAGGAACAGCTACATCCAGCCAAACACTGCTTAAGCCGTTTACTCGAGCGAGCGTCATGCCGGTGGCCACAGTCATGCCCTGACGAACATCGAGCTGTTCAATCACTCCGGCGATCGGGCTGGTAACTGTCCATACCGCGTGTAACTTGCCGCTGCGTTCGACTTTGCTAATAAGCCCTGCGGGCATGCCGACCAGCCGCATTCGCTGTTTGGCAGCAGCGATAAGACTCCCCGCACCGCTGTTACGCAGTGCCAGGTAATCTTCCTGGGCGCTGGTCCATTCAGGCACTAATATATCCGCCAACGGCGCTCCAGCCGGTATTACATCCTGCTCCGCGCGTGCATAGACACGCTCTACAAACCCCATGTTGCGTGCTTGCAGGACCGCAACATCGCGATCATTCAAGGTCAGGGTGCCCGATGCTCGTATTTCTCGATTAAGCGAGCCCAATGTTACCTCGGCCAAGCGCATCCCCAGGTTTTGGGTGATGCTTGAGTCGATGCTGATACCTGCGGCTTCGCCATCTTCGTCGCCGTAACGGGGCACCAGTTGCATGTCCATAAAGGGCGACTTACCGGGTTCATCAAACTTCTGCTGCGGGAACATAGGGTCATACCAATACAGTACTTTCTTCTCTGTGCTGGCGGTTTCAGCAGGCTCTTCTGCGGACATTACGCTGCCTGCGGGCGACACGCTTGCCAGCCAGTAGCCAGCCGCTGCGCCAACAGCAAGCAATAAACCGGTGATGATCAAGCGTTGATAAAATTGAGTGCTCACAGGCCTGCCTCCATGTCAGTGAAATACAGGCGGGCGCTGGTGAGTGCACGCTGCTGTTCGATATCAATCTGCTTGAGTTGCGCCTCGATAAGTTCTTGGCGGGCGCTGATAACGACTGATAACTGGTTGCGGGCGGCACGGTAGTCCGCCATCGACAGCTTTACTTTGTCTCTGGCCAGTGGAACTAAGGTTGTCTGGCTGCGTTTAAATGCACGGTCAAGACGTTGATAGGTCGCCAGGTCGTCCTCTAGCTGTTGAGTGTGCAGGCGCAGTTGCGCTTCCTGCTCAGCTTCGATTTGATTCAGCCTGGAGCTGCGTGCAGCAATCTTCGGGTCCTGCCGTGAACCGCTAAAAATTGGCAGATCAATACTGAGTTGCAGGCTGACCATGTCGCCGAAATCCTGATCGCGATTCTGGTAAGCGACTTCCCAGCTCCAGTCGGATTTTTTTTCAGCCTTGGCTTCACGCAATTGCGCTTGTGCTTCGCTGGTTATCGATGCGAAGGCTGCAAGCTCAGGGTGACGTTCCAGGTTGTGTTTGTAGTACTGCGAGTCGACAGGCCAGTTAGGCATTTGCCCAGTCAGTTTTTCATTTGCGCGTACTCCGACCCAGCGCCGCAATGCGGCCCGCTGCAGCGCGAGGTCCTGTCGAAGCTGATCTTCTTGCTCTTCAAGCAACGCGGCTTCCATTTGTGGTGCGATGGTGTCTGCGGTCTGGCCATTACCGCCAGCAAGGCGAGCTTGAACTGCTTTGCTAAGCAAGCGGTTTTCGTTGTAGAGGGTCTTGAATAGAGCAATTTTACGTTCAACCGCCAGAGTCGATATCCACGCCAGCGCTGTTTCGCGGCGTACATTTAAGCGTTCAATCTGCTCTTCAATCTTTGCCCGTTCGACACCAGCCTGAGCCCGATCAACCCGTGCTTTGCGCTTATCGGCGTTGAGCATTTGCTGCATTACACCGATTTTTGTTGATGTCATCGGCATCGCATTTAGCTCGCCGCGATCAGGGCCGTTGATAGGGTAATTCTGTAAACCAAGGAGTAGCTTGGGGTCGGGCAATTCACCCGCAGGTATGGCGTCGTTTCTTGCTGCGTCAACTTGTGCGGCTTGGGCCGCAAGTGACGGGGCATCACGTTCGGCCTCACGCATGGCTTCTGTAAGTGACAGCGCATAGGCGCCATGGCTGACTAGCCCGGATAGCACAGTCGCCAGTGCCCACACCAATGGGTGTAGGCATGCATATTGAAATTTCATTGCGGCGATTCCAATCATGTGGAAGTCACGCCGAGTGCTGCACCTGAATAACCGGTAACCAAGCACGCAGCGCCCAACCGTGATCGCTATGGATCCGGCTGGAACTCAAAACATAGAAAAGGAATCAGGCCCGGGGAGGGCGCCAGACGCTATCGGGAGCCGTTGATGCTATGAAGTCGGTTTGCGCCGATACAACTGGCTGGTGGGCAAAGTTTGCCGGGGATTTAAGGCTTAGAACTTGAACCATGACACTGTTGGCTTGGCATTCGAGTCCGCTCTCGCAGAACTTCTCAGCCATGTCCATTTGCTCTGCGCAGCACTCCATCGCGTCGTGCTGCACCGTATTGCCTTCGTTCATTGGGCACGGTAGGCGCACATCTGCCTGCACCAGACCATTAAAGGCCAGTGTCAGGCAGATCAAGATGCGCATGGCATGCCGAATAAACAGGTTCATTTAACTACTCTAACCGGTTTTTATCGCTTGTCGCCATAGCGACGTGCAATCAAGTGGTCCAGCGATAACATGCCAGGACCTTTGCTTATAAGCATTAAGAACACCGCAGCCCATACCCCGTGAGTTGGATAAGCTCCCGGATAAACCAGCAGTTGAATCACTAATGTCATCATCAGCAAGCCCAGTGCTGAGAAGCGTGTGGCAAATCCAAACAGAATCAGCACGGGTAGAAAGTGCTCCGCGCATGCAGATAGCGTGGCAGCAAATTCAGGGGATAAAAAAGGCAATTTATACTCATCCGAGAATAGTGGAATTGCCGAAGGGGAGAGTGAGGGGATACCGAAAACGAATGTGCCGGAGACAAGATCAATTTCAAGGCCGGTAATTTTTGTCTGTCCGGATTTCCAGAACACGGCAGCGATCGAGAACCGCCCGATAAACGCAATCAGGCTGTAAGGGATTCGCTTCAGCAAATCGATCGCGCGGTTAATCACACGTACCGGCGCTGAAGCCTGTGGGTTGGGTAAATTAATCATGAAGCATCCTTGTTAGGCGGCAGAGTTGGAAACGCTATAACGGGTGATTGCACCTGCTTGAATCAGGTGGGCCAAAAGCGGGGGCAGGTCAAAGTCAGGCTCGCAAGCGATGGCATATTCGACAGCCGCTGCTAACGGTTGCCGTTCCATCAGCACGCCAATAAACAGTGCCGCAGCGGCTGATATATGCATCACCTCAACATCCAGTTGGTTACGCAATATCAGGGCATGTTCAGCGGTGTTTGGGTTGACCTGCGTAATATCAATATGGCCCTGATGCGCGCCCCACAGCGAGACAATCGCGTGGGCAGAATTAAGCACCGTAAGTGATGGATGCAGGGTAAACGTCATCCGTTCAAGTGCTTCGGGCTGGCTTAACACTTGGCTAATTTGTTCTGGACCCAGTGCTGCGACATCAGCGCTGTGATAAGCCTGAATGCGGACAAACTCAAGGCGTGCCACGTCAGCAAGATAGGGCAGGCTTCGGGCAGGTGGAAATGCCTCGATAAACCGGGCAAAGCCAGCCCCGTAAAAGGTCAGAATTCGCGTTTGTGGCGGGAACTCGCGAACAAACACATTGGCCATCGCCCGGAAAAAGTCATCGCCGACCAACTGCAATACCACGGGGAAATTATCGGCAAGAGCGTTGATCAATGAACTGATAACGTTGTTGCGATATACCGCAAAACGACTGCTGCTGTCAGAACCATTCCAGGTTTTCAGCTGGGTAGGACAAGGCTGTTCAGCATTGATCAATGCGCTGGAAAATTCCTGCTGGTAGCTCATGCTCGCTCCAGCTGTTGCGCGTGCTGTGCTAATAGACCTTCGGCCTGCTGCACTTCAGCAAGCAGCACAGCAAGGGGCGGAATATCGTTGTCACGCTCGATCAATGTTGGCAGCGGGCCGGTGCGGCTAAGAACGTCGCGGTAGAGCGACCAGACTGCGTTATCGACGGGTGCACAATGGGCATCGATTAACAGGCGACTACCGGCACTGTCTTGATCCTCAGCGAAGCCAGCCAAATGTATTTCACCGACTGCTGCAAGTGGCAGGCTGGCAATGTATTGCTGCGGGTTCCAGTTGTGGTTGACGCACGATACATACACATTATTGACATCGAGCAGCAGGCCGCAGCCGGTACGTTCTACGACTGCACGGATGAAATCGGCTTCGCTCATGCTGGAGTGGGCAAACTCAACATAAGTCGAGGGGTTTTCTAGAAGCATGCGCCGCTGCAAGCGTTCTTGGACACGATCAATGTGCTCACAAACGCGCGCCAGAGTGGCTTGGTCGTAAGGAATCGGTAGCAGGTCGTTATAAAAGTTCTCGCCGTGGCTTGACCAGGCCAGATGTTCTGAAAAAGAGTGTGGTTGGTAACGGTTGAGTAGCTCGGCCAGGCGGTCCAGGTGATCTTCGTCGATAGCTTGTTCGGCACCGATCGATAAACCTACACCGTGAATCGACAGGGCATAGCGCTGACGAATCTGCGTTAGATGATGGTGAAATGGCCCGCCAGCAATCATGTAGTTTTCAGCGTGCACTTCAAAAAAACCAATATCGGTTTTTTCGTTGAGAATTTGCGAGATGTGCTGGTTTTTTAAACCTAACCCTGCTCGAACGGGCAGGGTTAGGTGTATATCAGAAGCGCTGCTTACATGCGGTAAAGGGGACAATGTCATGTGCAGTGCTCCTGATCGTCAGTGCTTAAGCCTTTGGCTTATATTCAGTCAACTGACCAAAGCCAGTTGGCGACGTTGGCGACTCAGTTTTTTCACATGTCCCAGTTGGAACGTATTTCCAGGCGTTGGCTTGGTAGTCGGTTTTTGCAGTGCCTGCGCAAGTAGTGCCAGCACCTGCTGCACAATCGTTTTTGCCTTGCAGAGAAATACCGAAGCATTTTTCGTTGTCGGCGGCATGTGCAGTTGTAACTACAGCAGATGACAGTGCCACAGCTGCGCCCAATGCGAGTGCGAGGCTAGCGGCGGAAACAGTACGGGTCTTGGCATTCATAAAGGTGAATCTCCGTTAGTTGGATGCATATACTCAAACTCAGGGTTGGCGATGAATGTGGCTATCGCCCGTTAGCGCGCTATCACTCAAGACAAGGACAAGGAGTCCCCCCATTTGACTTGGCGCGCCTAGTAATACAGAGAGAGGGCGTACGGATTTATTACAGAGCGGACTGAAATAATTTAAAAACTCGTGAGTTTCACGAGTCGATAGGAGCAAATGCGGGCAAGGGAGTTATTCAGATGACTCACCTTTCCCCGGTTGGCTCTGGCAAAATAGCGGTCGGTTTAGCGCTGGTCTTTTTTTGCGTGACCAAGCCCAATATAGATGCAGATGAGCAGATGCAGATGAGTCAAGACAACCCTAGCACCACTGTCCGTATGGATGCGTTGGCTCCCCATTTGGCGGCAGCCGCAAAGCAATGGGCAGCGCGGCTGGGTTTGCCGCAAGTGGGTGAGGCGGCATTTGCTTTGCAACTAGCGGACAGTGGCTTGCAGTTAGCCGAACTCGGCCCGCAAGCGCCTGGGCCAGTACGTGTAGATTTCGTTGAGGGTGCAGTTGCGCATCGGCGTTTGTTTGGCGGCGGGAGCGGCCAGATGATAGCCAAGGCAGTGGGGATTCAGTCGGGTGTGCGTCCGGTGGTACTGGATGCAACTGCTGGGCTTGGGCGCGATGCATTCGTGTTGGCAAGTCTGGGCTGCACTGTAAGCCTGATTGAGCGTCAGCCATTAATTGCCGCGCTGCTTGAAGATGGCTTGGCGCGAGCCGAGCGCGATCCTGATGTGGCGCCGATTACTGCGCGCATGCAGTTGCTCGTCGGCAACGCGATTAGCTTGATGAATGATTGGCAGGGTGAGCGACCGCAGGTGATTTACCTTGACCCGATGTTCCCGCATCGCGACAAAAGCGCTTTGGTCAAAAAGGAAATGCGGGTATTCCGCCCGCTGGTGGGGGATGACATGGATGCCCCTGCTTTGCTGGCTGCTGCGTTGCAGTTGGCCAGCCACCGTGTGGTGGTCAAACGCCCGCGTAAAGCGCCGGTCGTTGAGGGCACAAAGCCCGGCTACGCGCTTGAGGGCAAGTCCAGCCGGTACGATATCTATCCGTTGAAAAAGCTCATTGCAGCAGACAAGTAACAGTGTATTCGCGGCCGCTCAGTCTGCTTGATAGGCACGGATAAACATAGCGACGTGTTGTTGGATATGTTCCAGAGCCGCATCGCCCTCAAGGGCTTCCTCCAGGCCGATCAATACACAGAAGTTGGCTCCGCCTTTAATCAGGCAGAAAAACTGGTCCGCGGCGATATGTGTATCGTCGATTTTCAGCTTGCCGCTGGCATTGGCGCGTTCCAGCAATCGCTGCATGGCGTCGAGCAAGCGTTGAGGGCCTGCTTCGAAGAACAGTTTCGATAGCTTGGTGTCCTGGCCGCTTAGGCTGACCATGACCCGGTGCAGCTCAATCGACTCACGGCTATTGATCAGCGTATGAAAGGCAAGTGCAACGTTAAGCAAGATTGTTTCGATAGGGGTTTCGTCGGGCAACTCAAACAGCAATTCAGGTATTTGTGCTTCGCATTTGGCTTTGACTGCCGCCGAGAACAGTGTCTCTTTATCTGTGAAGTGGTTGTACACCGTGAGTTTAGACACGCCTGCCTCAGCGGCAATTGCGTCCATGCTGCTACCGTCGTAACCGTTGCGCAGAAACAGCGTTTTCGCCGCTTCCAGAATGGCGTTGCGTTTTGCGAGATCTTTGGGCCGACCCGGGCCATTTGACTGTAACAACTTGTTTGGCATTAGTGGTTTTTAATACTGGACTGGTGAGTTTGGTATTTATACTATACCCATCAGTATAAATATTCTAAAACTTTCCTGAAAGGCCAACGGTCATGTTCCAGCATGTCATGCGAGCTGTATTTCCCTTAAGCCTTATGGCTGTACTTGCCGCGTGCGGTAATGGTGAAAAGACTGAGCCAGTGGTGAGCCCCGCAATGGTGGTGCAGCCTGTGCCTTCTACATCGCGGCAAGACACCTATCCGGGCGAAGTGCGTGCGCGTTTTGAGCCAGATCTGGCATTCCGGATTGGCGGCAAAGTAGTAAAGCGCCAAGTTGATGTGGGTGACCGCGTTAAGAAAGGCCAGCCATTGGCTGAGCTTGATCCTCAAGATGTGCGTTTGCAGCTTGAGTCGGCTCGCGCGCAAGTCGCTTCCGCACAGGCGAATTTGCAGTTGGTGAAAGCTGAGCGCGACCGCTACAAAACCCTGCAGGGTCGCCAATTGGTAAGCCGCTCGCAGTATGACAATGCGGAAAACCTGTATCGCGCAGGTGTTGCACGTCTGAAACAGGCTCAGGCGGAGTTTAATGTTGCTGATAATCAGAGTGACTACGCCGTATTAGCTGCCTCACAAGATGGGGTTATTGCTCAGCGTGCTGTTGAGGTCGGTCAGGTTGTCGCGGCGGGACAAACCGTCTTCTCGTTGGCTGTCGATGGTGAGCGTGAAGTCCGCATTGATTTACCGGAGCAGGCTTTCGGGCGTTATCGCGTGGGCCAGCAGGTTACCGTTGAGTTGTGGTCACAACCGGGGAAGCACTTTAAAGGTCAGATCCGTGAAATGTCCCCTGCGGCTGATGCGCAATCACGCACCTTTGCTACGCGGGTGACTTTAAACTCAGGAGAGGTGCCAGCCGAGTTGGGGCAGAGCGCTCGGGTGTTTATTGCCCGTGAAGGTGAGGTAGCACTGGCTATTCCGCTCTCCGCCTTAACCGCAGATGCAGGCGAGCCTTACGTCTGGGTGGTTGACCCACAGAGCCTGACCTTGAAGCGTACACCTGTGCGTGTTGGCCCTTATAGCGATAATTCTGTGCCAGTTTTGGCGGGACTCAAGGCGGATGACTGGATTGTCGCGGCGGGTACTCAAGTGCTGCAGGAGGGGCAGCGAGTCAAGCCACTGGATCGTGAAAACCGCACGATCAAGCTGACGGCGAAGGAGTAATCCAATGGATTTCAACCTCTCGCGTTGGGCCCTGAACAACCGTCAGATCGTCCTCTACATTATGCTCTTGCTGAGTATTATCGGGGCGATTTCCTACACCAAGCTTGGTCAGAGTGAAGACCCGCCCTTTACCTTCAAAGCGATGGTGATTCGTACCAATTGGCCGGGTGCTTCGGCCGAAGAAGTTGCACGGCAAGTAACTGATCGCATCGAAAAGAAGCTGATGGAAACCGGCGAGTACGAGAAGCTGATTTCATACTCGCGCCCGGGTGAGTCCCAAGTCACCTTTTTAGCCAGCGACTATCTCAAGCCTGATGAGGTGAAGGAGCTTTACTACCAGGTCCGCAAGAAGGTGGGCGATATCCGCCATACATTGCCGCAAGGTATTCAAGGGCCGTTCTTCAACGATGAATTTGGCGATACCTTTGGCAACATCTATGCGTTAACCGGTAAAGGCTTTGATTACCCGATTCTGAAAGATTATGCCGACCGTATTCAACTGCAGCTGCAACGCGTCAAAGACGTCGGCAAGATCGAGCTGCTCGGTCTGCAGGATGAGAAAATCTGGATTGAGCTATCAAATACCAAAGCCGCGACTCTGGGGTTATCCCTAGCCGCAGTGCAGCAAGCGCTTAATCAGCAAAACGCGGTGACGACCGCCGGGTTCTTTGAAACACCGACTGACCGTGTGCAGGTAAGGGTTGAGGGGCGATTCAAAACCCCGGAAGAAATCCGTAATTTCCCAATGCGCGTTGCCGGACGAACCTTTCGCCTGGGCGATGTGGCTGAGGTCAAGCGGGGCTTCAATGATCCCGCGGCGCCACGCATGCGTTTTATGGGTGAGGAGGCATTGGGTATTGCCGTGTCGATGAAGGACGGTGGCGACATCCTGCAGCTCGGTGAATCGCTGGAGAGCCAGTTCGCCCGAATCCAGCAAACCTTGCCAGCTGGCATGCAGTTGCACAAAGTGTCTGATCAACCTGCAGCCGTCAAATCAGGCGTTGGTGAGTTTGTTCAGGTGCTTGCTGAGGCATTGATTATCGTACTGCTGGTGAGTTTTTTCTCATTAGGGTTACGCACCGGTTTGGTGGTGGCACTGTCGATTCCGCTGGTGCTGGCTATGACTTTTGCGACCATGTACTACCTGGGCATCGGCTTGCATAAAATATCTTTGGGCGCGCTGGTGCTCGCACTTGGTTTGCTGGTGGATGACGCGATCATTGCGGTTGAGATGATGGCGATCAAGATGGAGCAGGGTTTCGACCGGGTAAAGGCGGCCAGTTACGCCTGGACCAGCACCGCTTTCCCGATGTTGACGGGCACCCTGATTACGGCCGCAGGCTTCTTGCCGATTGCTACTGCGCAATCAGGGACAGGCGAATACACGCGTTCAATCTTTCAGGTGGTGTCCATTGCACTGTTGGTGTCATGGATTGCAGCAGTGATTTTTGTACCCTATCTAGGCGCTAAATTTTTGCCTGATCTGGCCAAGCTACACGCGGCAAAGCATGGTGGCAGTGCTGCTGGGCATGACCCATACGCGACGCCTTTTTATCAGCGGGTGCGGCGTACGGTCACTTGGTGTGTACGCCACCGTAAAACAGTGATCCTGGTAACCGTGTGCATGTTTGTGGTTTCGTTGGGCTTATTCAAGCTGGTGCCGCAACAGTTCTTCCCCGCATCGAATCGTCTCGAACTGATGGTCGACTTGAAGTTGGCTGAGGGTGCCTCACTGCGCGCGACTGAAGAGCAAACCAAACGCTTGGAAGCGTTGCTCAAAACCCATGAAGGTATCGATAACTTTGTGGCATATGTGGGCAGTGGTTCGCCGCGTTTCTATCTACCGCTCGACCAACAATTGCCGGCCGCCAGTTTTGCCCAGTTTGTGGTGTTAACCAAAAACATCGAACAGCGTGAGGAAATTCGCAACTGGTTGATTAAAACCATGAACGAGGAATTTCCGACTTTGCGCACGCGTATTTCGCGTCTGGAAAATGGCCCGCCAGTGGGTTATCCAATTCAGCTGAGAGTCTCGGGCGAGCACATTGATACGGTGCGCGCGCTAGCGCGTCAGGTCGCAGTCAAGGTGCGTGAAAACCCGTACGTGACTAACGTGCATCTCGACTGGGAAGAGCCGAGCAAAGTCGTGCGGGTCAATATTGACCAGGACCGTGCGCGAGCGCTGGGTATTACGTCCGAAGATATTGCTGACTTCCTGCGTGGGACCCTGATCGGTACCACCGTTAGCCAATTTCGTGAAGATGATGAGTTGATCGAAATACTGCTGCGCGGAACTGACCAGGAGCGGCGCAGCCTGGATATGCTGCCAAGCCTGGCGATCCAGACCAGCAGCGGTAAGAACGTTGCGCTGTCGCAGGTTGCAACACTTGAGTACGGCTTTGAGGAAGGCATCATCTGGCACCGCGAGCGTCTACCAACGGTCACTGTGCGCGCAGATGTTTACGGCAAAGAGCAGCCTTCAAGCATCATTACGCAAATATTGCCGACACTTGATCAAGTTCGCGCAGAGTTACCTTCAGGCTATTTGCTGAATGTTGGCGGTACGGTTGAGGATGCTTCCAAGGGCCAGACGTCGGTGAACGCCGGTGTGCCGCTGTTCATCGTGGTGGTGTTGACCCTGTTGATGTTGCAATTGAGGAGTTTCTCGCGCACGGCGATGGTGTTTATTACTGCACCATTGGGATTGATCGGTGTGACCCTGTTCTTGCTGTTGTTCAACCAGCCGTTTGGTTTCGTCGCCATGCTCGGCACCATCGCGCTGTCGGGCATGATCATGCGTAACTCGGTGATTCTGGTTGATCAGATCGAGCAGGACATCAGTGCCGGGCAAGATCGCTGGAACGCGATTATCGACGCCACTGTGCGGCGTTTCCGTCCCATCGCCTTGACGGCTTTGGCTGCGGTGCTTGCAATGATTCCGTTGTCACGCAGCATCTTCTTCGGGCCAATGGCGGTCGCGATTATGGGCGGATTAATTGTCGCTACTGCGCTGACCCTGCTGTTCTTGCCTGCGCTGTATGCCGCCTGGTTTAGGGTCAAGGAGAACCCGCAGACCTAAAGATCCTGGCTCCCGGTGGCTGCGCAAGGGAGCTATTTACGGATAGTGCTTGTCTACTCACTAGCGCGGCCTGCAATAGACGCATGGCAAGGGAGGGTTACGATCGTCTCTTGCTATGCCGTTCAGCACAGCTTGCCTAAGCTCCGTCCACTTGGCGTCACGAAGTTTTCACAGGTCAGCGCGCACAGTGTGTCGGTGTTCACTCAATGAGGGCGTCACTTTGAAGTTGCCGTATATAAAAGCACTAGCCGTATCAATTCTCGCACTGGGCCTTGCTGGGCCGGTACTTGCAGCTCAGTCGGCCAAGGTTTTTGGTTGGGTTGAGGAGGGCGAGATCGAGCCTGAAGGCATCGCCGTCAAGATCAAACTCGACACCGGCGCCAAGACCTCATCAATGGATGCCAAGGATCTGGACCGGTTTAGCAAAGACGGCGACGAATGGGTGCGTTTTAATGTTGAGCTGGAAGACACTGACACCGGCAAGCTGAAAACCATGAAGGTTGAGCGCAAAGTCGTGCGCAATATTAAAGTGCGCGGTGCTGGCGGGTCAGAGCGTCGTCCAGTGGTGATGATGAGCATGTGTATTGGTGATCAGGTGTACAAGGAACAGTTCTCACTGAAAAACCGTGGCAAGATGAATTATCCCGTGCTGATCGGTCGTAGCACGATTGAGCACTTAGGCTTGGTCGATGTATCGAAGACTTTCACCAGCGAGCCCGATTGCAAGAAATAGCTGTGGCAAAAAATAGCTGTTTTTGGCGAATGTCACCCATGAAAAAGCCGCGATTATCGCGGCTTTTTCATGGGCGCTTGGCTTAAACGTTCGCGGGTTTAAATCAGCTCAGCCCACATGTCGTATTCATCCGCATCGACGATAATCACGCGGACTTTATCGCCTGGTTTGACCTCAGTGCTGGCGATGAAAACGCTGCCGTCGATTTCCGGGGCGTCGGCGTAACAGCGAGCTACGGCGCCTTGGTCGTCGACTTCATCGATCAACACGTCCATCTCTTTACCAACTTTCAGTTGCAGGCGGGCGGTGCTGATGGCTTGTTGGTGAGCCATGAAACGGTCCCAGCGATCCTGCTTCACATCGTCTGGTACCAGGTCATCGAGCAAGTTAGCCGGGGCGCCTTCAACCGGCGAATACTGGAAGCAACCCACGCGGTCGAGCTGGGCCTCGGTCAGCCAGTTGAGCAAGTATTGGAAGTCTTCTTCGGTTTCACCGGGAAAGCCGACAATAAAGGTTGAGCGGATGGTCAGCTCTGGACATATTTCACGCCAGTTCTTGATTCGCGCCAGAGTTTTGTCTTCAAAAGCTGGGCGCTTCATTGCCTTGAGCACTTTCGGGCTGGCGTGCTGGAACGGGATATCCAAGTACGGCAGGATCTTGCCAGCCGCCATCAGCGGGATCAACTCGTCGACGTGCGGGTACGGGTACACGTAGTGCAGGCGTACCCAAACGCCCAGGCTGGAAAGTGCCTCACACATTTGTGTCATACGGGTTTTAATCGGCTGACCGTTCCAGAAATCAGTTTTGTACTTCACATCAACGCCATAGGCGCTGGTGTCTTGAGAGATAACCAGCAGCTCTTTAACCCCGGCCTTAACCAGGCGTTCGGCCTCGCTCAACACTTCACCTACCGGGCGGCTGACCAATTTGCCACGCATTGACGGGATAATGCAGAAGCTGCAGCTGTGATTACAGCCTTCAGATATTTTCAGGTAGGCATAGTGGCGCGGTGTTAGCTTGACGCCTTGTGGCGGCACCAAGTCGATCAGCGGATTATGATCTTGGCGCGGCGGCACGACTTCATGCACGGCATTAACCACTTGTTCATACTGCTGCGGGCCAGTGACCGAAAGCACGCTTGGATGAACGTCACGGATAGAGCCTTCTTCAACGCCCATGCAACCGGTGACTATCACCTTGCCGTTTTCAGCAATGGCTTCGCCAATCACTTCCAGCGACTCAGCCTTGGCACTGTCGATAAAGCCGCAGGTATTAACCACGACCACGTCGGCGTCTTCGTAGGTTGGCACGACCTCGTAACCTTCCATACGCAACTGGGTCAGGATGCGCTCGGAGTCCACCAGGGCCTTGGGGCAACCTAGTGAAACGAATCCGACTTTAGGAGCGGTGGTGGACATGCGGCAAACCTCTGGCTACGAGCGGCGGACACGAAGCATGTCCATTGATCAAAAAGTGCGCAATTCTAGCGGCCCTTGATGAGATTATCCAGTGTCGTTGATAGAGTGGTGAGCCCAGCGTGACAGTAAGCTTTATAGGAGTAATTGTCTGGGGTATCGGCAACTTGGTCCTGTCCGATCAATCTGCGTGGTCAATGCTATGAAAGATGGCATCCTCCCGATGCTGGACCAGCTTTCAGGGGGGGGCTGACATTGATCTGTCATGACTGGCAGCAGTCGATCCAAAGCCGATGGTCGAAAGGTACAAAAGCAGACGCTCAACGGCAAAGCTCACTTACGCGAATAGGGCGAAGCGGAATTGGCTTCAAGTAGAGTGAGTGGTTAGAAGTAATCACTATCTCGAAAGACATGCTGAAATCTTAATAAACATTACGCCCCTATCAGCGCCTTGTTATTCGGCATTGCCGGCCTCTTTGAGCACATGTGTCAGACGATCAATGTTCTGCTCGTTTGCGGAGCCAGCCCTTTCTTTGACGGCTTTGGCTGTTTCCGAGTCTTCGAAAACCTGCTCCCACGTCAAGTGCGTACCTTCGCTGACAGGAGACAGTTGCACAGTAAGCTTGAAGTTTGGAGGGCAATCGTGATGGATGACAATTTTGACATCAGGCACAAGCTCTTCAAAGAAGCTCTCATTGAGATAGTTTTTTCCGCCAGGGCCGTGCATCACGAACTTCCAGCGACCGCCAGCAGTAAACTCAAAAATTTCGAATGTATTGGAAAATCCTTCAGGTCCCCACCACAATGCTAATAAATCAGGCGACGCAAAAGCGCCATATATTTCTTTGGGTGAGAATGGCAGGGTTCTTGAGGTGCGCAGAGTCCTATCTTCAGTCATGACCGTAACTCCTAGGTGTGTGGGTTTAGGGGCGCATGACGATTAAGCTAAGGGGCGGCGGCACGCCGTCCCAGCGAACGAAGTGAGCGAAGAGAATTCTAGATAACCCCGCGCTACCAATTTCGACTTTTCAAAGCCCATATAAATCATAGACCTACATTTTGCGCCAAACCCTCAGCTGTAATCGCGCGACTTCTGCATTTTGTCGCCAATACCACTAGCCGAAGATAGATCACGATCAATAGGTGGTCGAGGAAACTGAGTGTAACCCTTGACTGTAGGAGGTCGCTTTTGGCCGGTAGTTGACTCAGTCACGATCGGCAGATATTGGCCAAGAGCAGACGTTCATGTCGATCGCTAAGCTGACGTTGTTCTCCCCGGAATGGACGTCACCCGTTGCGCCAAACTAGTGCGGTTGATTGCAAGTTCACCGCTTACATCAGGGCCGCGATAGACCATGGAAGTTTCATGATGCACGTAGTCGCCATAGCGCTGCGCACTCAGCCAATTGAACGAGCCGATACACAGTAACTCCTCATCGGCCATAACGATCTTGCTGTGCACCTTGTTGACCACGCACACCTGAACATCCCGGGTTATCAGCGCTGCAATCGCGTCTGTGAATTCAGCGATTCTCTCGGGGTCGCCCTCAGGCTTGGCGCGCGTGATACCAGTGTTGAATCCCAGGTCGGTATACACCACCACCTGGACGCCGCGCTGCACCGTATTGCCCATGATGTCCAACGCGCCACTTTCCTGAATCCATCGCAATTTCACCCAGGGCGTTACGATCTGAACCTGATGGCGAGCCGATTCCAGCGCCTGCATCAGAAACCGATCATGCTCTTCAACTTCATGCAGGTGGCTCAATCCTGTTTGCGGGGTTTGTAAATCCTCCCTGGGTTGATACTCGAAAATCAGCTCGTTCGTAGAATCCGCAAACAGAAACTGGGTCAAACGCCCACGCGGCTTGCTTATCGGCACCTGGCTGAACAGGTCCATGTCACCAAACACCAGAAAACTGTCCTTGGCGCGAGAAACGGCAACGTTCAGCATGCTGTCCTTGCGGTCGATAAATTCGCCATCGGCATGTTTGGAATAGACGGCAGAGAAAATCACCACCGGCCGCTCGGCGCCCTGGAAGGAATGAACCGTGCCGACAGTCATCTCGCCATCGCCTTTACCGGTCTTGATGCCCAGTGCTGTGCAAGCCTGAACGATCGCCTGCGTCTGTGCGCCGAACGGCGTGATCACGCCGAGGATTTCCCACAAATCCTTCTTGTAGCGCTTTATCAGCTCGGCGCCATTCGCTTGAATCCACGCAGCGATCGTCTGCGCTTCCAGGAGGTTATGACGGCTACCGCCATTGCTCTTCTGGCACATTCCATCAATATGCAGGTAGCCCAGCCCCGGCAAGCCACCTTCCGGTTTTCTCCCTCGTCGCGGCTGCAGCTTGCCCTTGTAGCAAAGGGCATTGCAGTAATCGATTATCGAGTCGTAGCAGCGACGATGCTCATACAGATACATGCCTCGGGCTAGGTCGTGATCGTAATGATACCGACTGGTCGCCTGGGCGATGGCCATGACGCTACCGTTGGCCGCGCTACGGCCGCTATCGCAAAAGGCGGCATACTCGTCATCGACCTTGTCGCGCGATAGCAGACCGGCGCTCATCAGGTTGCCAATATCGACCGCAGCCGGAATCGACCAGATGGGTTCGATCTGCTGAGTGTCGCCGATCACCAGCGCGTGCTTGGCGAGCGCGAACGACGGCGCGGCGACTTCAGGAAGGACTTGGCCGGCTTCGTCGACGATCAGAAGATCGATGAAGTTCAGCGCGTAGTCATCGACGAAGCCGTTACCGTCGTGCCGCTTGCAGTGCAGCTCCCTGGGCAGCCTGAAAAAGGTGGCCACCACGCAGGGCGTGAGCTTCATCCACCGCCGCCAGTTTTTCTCCAGGGTCTTGCGACCGTTTTTGCCGCGGCTCTTGAGAATCTCTGGCAGGCTTTCGGCGACTTCCATCAGCCAACGACCTTCCCAGTAATGGGTAGTCAGCAGGAAGATTTCGAAACGCAGGGAAGTGTCCGCCCAGCTGTCGCAGTCGTTGAGAGTCACCTGGGCAGCAGGCCTGTCGGTAGGGGTCGGCAGAACGGCAATCACGGCCTGCCAATTCAATACCTGACGTTGCTCGGTTTGCAGCAATTGCCGGGCCTGCTGCAGTCGGGCCTCGATTAATTCCTTAGCCTTGCTGGCTTGAGCAACGGAGGCAGTCAACCGGGTTTCGATTTCGCTAACACTGGCGGCGTTTTGCAGTTCGGTGTTGGCCTCATCGAGATGTAACTTCGCCAAGCGCAGACGTTTGCCAGCGACCGGGCCAAACCAGCCGAACAGCGTGTAGATCAGCGGCTCATGGGCCAGGTAGTGTTTGAAAACCTTCAGACGTGCTTGCGCGTTCGCAAGCTGTTCGGCCTGGTTGAGGTGCTGTGCGTCAAGATGCGCCATGCCTGCCTGTGGATCGTCGCTCAGCAATGCCTGGATGGCTTCGCGAGCGCCGACCAGTTTGGCCCAGGCCTGCTCGATATCGGTGAGTTGCTGCTGCCGCGAGCGGATCGCGGCCTGGAGCTGCTTGACCGTGCCTTGGACGCTCGGGCTCAGGTCATTGGGGAAGGCGATGGTGGCTCGGGCCAGGTAGGCCTGTTGCGCCTTGTCCAGATAAGCCTGTGACTCAAGCTCGGTGAAAAAGCTTTTGGTCTGGTAGGTACTGGCCATTTCCGCTTCGGCCGAAGACTTGGGAAAGTAAGCGCCGAAGCTTTTGATATCGGGCAGCCAGCGCCCCGCAAAGGGACCGCTCCCTTCTGAGAAGTCCTTGCCGAACGTTTTGATGATGTTGGTCACGGCTTGGTTGTTGGTGGAACTGGCCACGATCACCGGCGGCTCGCCACCGGCCACCGCGGCTTTGGCCCAGAGCGAGGCGACGACCGAAAGCAGCAAGGTGGTTTTACCAGTACCCGGCGGCCCGTTGACAGCCAGCACATCCCCCATATCAGCGACGAGGAGATGAGCCAAGCCATCACGTTGGGCGGGCGCCAAGGCATATTCGTCCCCAGCATGGCCAAGTCGCGCGGCAAACTGGCTGTTGGCGGGCAAGCAAACTTCGTCAGGGCTAGAATCGCGCTGAGCGAAGCGGTCGAACAACGGTGCGTCGGGCTTGCTGTCGCGCAAGTAGTCGTAGAGGCAGACGATATTGCGGCTGAAGCCGTCAGCTTTGTCTTCCTTGAGCAAATAGCAGAAGTTGACGAGGTCGAAGCCATCCTCTACCCCCTCCCAGCCGCTGGTGACCTTGCGGAACATTTTCATGCAGAACTGCAGATAGGCATTCCACTTGTCGCTTTGCTGGTCTACGGTCAGTTCTTCACCCTCGGCAGATGGATCGAACTGCGACACATCTTCGGCGGACAAAAACGCGTCCAAATCGACTTGGGCACCGATGGCGAAATTGTCGCGGTCCAGCGGTTCGAGAATGTCGCGGGGCATCAGGGTTTGCGATGTCGGATAAAGACGACCATCGCGGGCGACTAACACTCGACCTACAACCGGGGTGATGAACGCCGGCAGACCGTTGCGGGCTTTGCGGTGCTCTAGGCGTGACTTGTAAACCAAGGGCCGCAGGGTGATTTCTACGCAGGGTAACTCAGCGGGTTCGTTGGCGAATAACAGGCTCACCTGATCTGCCGGCACACACCCGGCGAATAAGGCCTCGATGGGTAAAGCGGTGAGCTTTTGGGCTTGGCTGGTGGACAAGGCTCCGTTGCCATTTTCGGCATCGGCCAGGGAATTGCGCCAGTAGTTCGCGAGTTTGAAGGAGTAGTCGTTCATCGTCCTGATTCAATGCAGACCGTGACTCACTGTGACGGTCGATGGATGGGTGATTGGAGACGAGGGTAACGTGTTGGGTGGTGATGGCCAATCAGGACATGCTGCGCAACTGGATGCTCCAAGGCTCTAACCATCGGTGTCAATGAGTTGTATTGATAAAAAGCTTCCACGAGAATCGGAAATTTACTGAATAGCCCGTGGTTTCATAGGCAACGTGGAAGGCTGCTTTGGGTCGATATCTGCCATCTGTGAGAGTCTGCTTATGGCCCAGAGTGTGTAAAAACACTTTCGTACCTTGGATGCTTCAGCCCAGGGCTACTGGGCGAGGCGATTGCCCAAGCGTTTGCCACAATCAGCACCGATAACGCTCCAGAACATTTATGAAGTGCTTTAGCGTCTCCTAGAGCAACGAAAGCCGGGGTTTTACGCCGCCATTGCCTGTTTGTCAGGGCGTTTTTACACACTCTGGGCCGGAAGCGGTCATCGTGTGTCTACAAAAGCTGGGGCAATTCAGTTTATCCGGACGTCCCTCGTCACCATTGTCGGGACGGGTAAGTTATGCCTTGCCATACGGGTGGAGCTTCACCGGCACTCCGCTCAGCACCGCGTTGCCCGACAACTCGTCCACTACTTGCTCATCTGTGATGTCGTTGATACTGATCCCAGGATGGGCCTGGGCTGTGCTGATGCGCATGCCGGGGCGGTGATGACCCCAGCCGTGGGGCAGGCTGACCACGCCGGGCATGATGTCTTCGGTGATCTTCACGGTCACGATCAATTCACCCTTGACCGATGCCAAGCGCGCCTGGTCGCGGTTGCTCAGGCCGTGGGCGGCCGCGTCCTGCGGGTGGAGAAACAGCGCGCAGCGATCCTTGCCTTTCACCAAGCGGTAGCTGTTGTGCATCCAGGAGTTGTTGGTGCGCAGGTCGCGTCGGCCGATCAGCAACAGGCCAGGCTTGGCCGCCTGCTCGCCGAAACGCTGGCACAGCCGATCCAAATCGGCCACCAACACCGCTGGCACCAGGTCGATCTTCTTGTCCTTGGTGAACAGCCGGCCGGGCAGCGATGGTTTGAGCGGCCCCAGATCCATACCGTGAGGATGCTTTTGCAGTTCTGCGAGGGACAGGCCTTTGCGGGCGAAAGGGTTGAGCCGCTGCAACCAGCCGCTACCGCTACCGTATGGCCCAGCGCGCAAGCCCTGGTCAAGGATGCGCTGGGGCGTGAGGTACTCGCCCAGATGCGCGTTGGCCGCGTATTTGAGGCGCTGCTTCAGCGGCTTGTTGGCCATCTTGCGGCGTTCGATGCGTTTGCTCAGCTCGCTGAATATGTCCCAGTCGGAGCGGGTGCCCGGAGGGTGGACGAACAGCGGCTCGGCGTACTTGGCCACGTTGTGCACTGAGAACAGATTGAAGATCAGGTCGTACTGCTCGTGTTCGAAAGGCCCGGTCGGCGGCAGGATGATATGAGCGTGGCGTGTGGTTTCGTTGAGGTAGAAATCCACCGAAACCATAAACTCCAGCTGTTCCAGGGCCTGTTCCAGTTGTCGGCCGTTGGGCGAGGACAGTACCGGATTGCCGGCGACGCTGACGAAGGCGCGGACCTGGCCCTGGCCGGGTACCAGCATTTCCTCGGCCAGCGCCGAGGCGGGCAGCTCGCGGTTGAATTCAGGCAGGCCGCGGACTCGGCTGCGATAGCGGTCGAAGCCACCGCGTCCGGTGATCTTCAGCATGTCCACCGCCGGGGTGCTGAACATCATGCCGCCGGCGCTATCGAGGTTGCCGGTGAGGATATTCAGCAGGTTGATCAACCAGTGGTTGAGAGCACCGAATTCCTGGGTGGAGATACCCATGCGGCCGTAGCACACCGCCTTGTCGGCGCTGGCGTACTCCACGGCAATGCGCTCGATATCCGCCGCGGCGATGCCTGTCCGCTCGGCGATGCGCGTCAGCGGCATACGCTCGAGCAGAACGCTCAGCGCCTCCCAGCCCTTGGCCAGTTCCAACAGCCGGCCCGGCTTGCCCAAGCGGCGTTCGATGATCACCTGCAGCAGGCCGAGCAGGAACAGCGCGTCGGTGCCGGGCTGGATAAATTGGTGTTCGCTGACGTAGAGCGCGGTTTCCGTGCGCCGTGGGTCGATCAGCACTATCTGGCCACCGCGCCCAGTAATGGCCTGCAAGCGGCCGAGCACATCGCCGGCGGACATCAGGCTGCCGTTGGAGGCCGCCGGGTTGGCACCGAGCATCAGCATATAGTCGGTGCGGTCGATATCGGGAATGGTGAACAGCTGGCTATGCCCGAACATCAGGTAGGACACCAACTGGTGCGGCATCTGGTCTAGGCTGGAGGCGGAGAACTGGTTGCGTGTGCCCAGTGCCTTACGAAAGCGGCCCATGGTCAGCAGGATGCCCAGGTTGTGGGCGATGGGATTGCCCGAGTAGGCCGCCAGCGCATCGTTGCCGTGGGCCGCCTGGATCTCGGTCAGGCGGCTGGCGACTTCCTCCAGGGCGTCGTCCCAGGAGATCGGCAGCCACTGCTCGCCGACGCGTTTGAGCGGTGTTCGCAAGCGCTCTGGATCGTTGTGCAGATCCTGCATGGCATAGCCCTTGGGGCAGATATGGCCGTGGCTGTGCGGGTCGTCCGGGTCGCCGGTGATGGAGAGAATCTTGTCGTCCTGGTACTCGATCTTGATGCCGCACATGGCCTCGCACAGGGTGCAGGTGCGCAAATGGGTCTTGACCTCGACGCTGGCAATGGTCGCGCTTTTATCGTTGGCCGCGCTTTCTACAGAAGCCGCCACGGCTGGCTGGGCCTGGTTAGCCGCCTGCCGCCGCGCGCGGATGATCTCCAGCATATGCGCGACTTCCACCACCTTGCGCCGCGGCCGACCTTGAGGCTCGCCCTGTTCGCGTTCGTGGGCGTCGAGCAAGCTCCAGTCGGCGAAGGTGACAAACTCAATGCCGCGCGTTTCAAGTAGGCTCAGCACATCGGCGGTCTGTCCCGCCGCAAGCGCAGCAGGCACCTCGGCCAGATCTGCCACTAGGCGGCCGACGGAGTCCACCGCGCACTGCTTGTTGCTGCCGATCACTCCGCTGGCACCGCGCTTGATCCAGCCGGCGGCATATTCCTTGGTGGACACAGCCTGGTCGACGAGAACCCGGCCGTTGTCGTTGGCAATCACCCCGCGTCGTTCGTCGAAGGCCACGCCAGGAATAGCGACTCCCTGATAGCCAGTGGCGTTGATCACCAGGCTGGCATTGAAGTGTAGGTATTGGTCGGTGGCAACGACGCTGACCGAGCCGCGCCCGTCGTCCTGCAAGCCGTTGCGCACACATTTCATCGTCGTTACGCGCTGGTTCTCGCCAGTGAACTCGGTCGGCGAGGCCTTGAACACGAAACGGATAATTTTACCGCCGCGTTGCGGCCGGGCCTGGGCTTCCTGTAGCAGGGCCATATTGTGCCGGGCTTCGGTGTTCAGCGGCTCGGCCAGCTCCGCGGCGCAGGCGGCGTCCAGCAACAGATCTTCGGCCTCCACCAGGATGTCCACGTCCTGGGTGTCCAGCAGTTGGCGCAGTTCCTTGGGGGTGAAGGCCGCCTGCACCGGTCCGCGCCGGGCGACCAGGCAGACCTCGCGGATATTGCTCTGGCGCAGGGCCTCTAGGGCATAGTCGGCGATGTCGGTGCGTTCCAGCTCCGCCACCGGCATGGCGAGGATGCGCGCGATATCCAGTGCCACGTTACCCATGCCGATCACCACCGCGGTGTCGCCGGATAGGTCGACCTGCAGGTCGCGATAGTCCGGGTGGCCGTTGTACCAGCCGACGAAGGCCGAGGCCCCCTGGATACTGCCCAGCTCGGCACCGGGCAGGGCCAGCGGGCGGCTGACCGAGCCGCCGGTGGCGTAGAGCACCGCGTCGTAGTGCGCGAGCAGTTCGTCGCGGCTCAGGTCGCGACCCAGTTCGACGTTGCCGAAGAAGCGCACCTTGGGCGAGCGGGCGATCTTATCGAAGCTGGCGGACACCGATTTGATCTTCGGATGATCCGGGGCGACCCCGTAGCGCACCAGGCCGAATGGCGTAGGCAGGCGCTCGAAGATGTCCACGGTCGATTCCGGCAATTGCCGAAGCATTTCATCGGTGGCATAAAAACCCGAGGGACCGGCACCTATCACCGCCAGGCGGCGGGCCGGGCCGACCGCGCGCCGCACCTTGGTCGCTTTGCCGGCCTGGCTGTCGTCGACATCCAGGCTCTCGGTGATCGGCGGGTACTGCTTGGCCATGCGCGCGTTAAGTTCGATGTAGTCTTGCATCGGCTCAGGCACGGCGGAATCCGGGTAGATGGCGCGCACCGGGCATTCGGTCAGGCAGGCATTGCAGTCGATGCACACCAGTGGGTCGATGTAGAGCATCTGTGGGCCTTCGCGGAAGGCATCCACCGGGCATACATCTACGCACTTGGTGAACTTATCGCCCAAACAATTTGCGGTTACGACGTATGCCATTTTAATTCTCCTGTACTTGACCCTTTGGCCGCCCCGGGAAGTCCCGGATTGCAGCATTGATTGCCTGCAATTTTGGGGGCTCTGGGCTACGTCGTCTTGACACTAAGCAGTCTGTTTGACATTTTGTGCCACGACCCTGGCAACCCGGAACCCGCATGTCGAAGGACGTCTATATCTCCTGCGCTCTGGCCGAAACCCTGCGCGATTACATCGACAAGAACCAGTTGGCCGCGCCTGATGTACTCGAGGCACTTGCGCCATATTCCAGCAGTCAACGCATGCCGATCCTGTTGTTTTGGGGCTTGCTTGAGCGCCTGCAAGTCTTGCATCCAGTGCCAGCGCTGGGCCTGCGTATTGGCCGTTGTGCCAAGCCGCAGCATTTCGGCGTGGTCGGTTACCTGGCCGCTTCCTGCAGTGGCCTAGGCCAAGCGCTGATGCGCTATCGACGCTTCCAGAGTCTGCTGGTAAGCAACCTCGATGTGCAGGTGAGCCAGCGTGGCACGGTAATCCGTTACAGTTGGGGGGAGGGCGAGCACGACACTATTCCGTTGGCCAGCGAGTTTGGCGTGGCAGCTTTCGTCAACCTTTACCAGGCGTTGATCGGCCATGATATTGCACCTATTGCCATCGAAATTCCCTATGCGCGACCGCCGCAGCCGTCCATATACGAGGCATTGATGGGTTGCCCGGTGCGCTTCGAGGCGCCGCGCCACGCCCTGGAAATTCCCGCCAGCCTGCTGGCCATGCGCATCGCCAGCAGCGACCCCTATATGCGCGGGCTGTTCGAGCAGCAGGCCCAGGCCATGCTGGCGCAACAGCCCAAGCCCGACGCTTTTCTGGAGCAGTTGCAGTGCCAGATGATGGCTGCCTTGCAGGAAGGCGATCCCTCCGCCGCCGCCCTGGCCGATCAGATGAATTGCTCCCTGCGTACTTTCTACCGGCAGTTGGCTGATCATGGTCTGCGTTATCGGGTGCTGCTCGCGGACGTGCGCTTCAAGCTAGCGCGTATGTACCTAGCCGACCCTCATCTATCCTTGGTTGAGGTGGCTCTGCTGCTGGGTTATTCAGAACAAAGCGCCTTCAGCCGCGCGTTCCGTGCCTGGAGCGGCAATACCCCTGAGCGCTACCGCCGTCACTTGCAACAATCTTTCCCTTCGCCACTGGGCTAGAACGATTGATAGCCTAGTCATATGGCAATCGTCAGGATTGTAAAAGTTGACGACCTGAAGGCATGCTCATATAAGCGAGGTTCACTACGTATGGGCTAGTGCACTGGGGCTACCGGCACTTCATCCCTGACCTCTTTGAATGCCCTGGTAATGTATCGCTCTTCGACGTCCTCCTTGGTTTCGCAAGCTTCATCATCGAATATCTGCGTTGAAATCCAGCACTCGCGTGGCACGATCAAAGGGAACTTGCCGACCGAAACCACTCTGGGGCGTGTGTCGCCGTGTTCTGTGCGGCGTATCCGCACTGTGTTTGTTTGCCAACCGCTGACTCGGGCCAGGTGCTGCACGCGGCCGAGCAGATCGGCCGTGAAATCTTAGCGGCGATGAGCACGCCAGTATCACCGCCGGGAGTTGACAACGAACTCGATAATTTGCATATTTATCCAGTCGGATAAATTTATATCCCTTTCTATCTAACAGTGTCTCAACAAACATAAAAAGGAATGAGTCATGCGCGTTTCTATAATCATGGGTGCGGTGTTGTATGTCATGGGGCTTTCGCTTCACTCCATGGCGTTTGCGGAGCAAGCTCAAGCTCCAGCTTACAGCTCGGCGACAACGCCAATTGGGGAGTTACTAGAGGACTCCAGAACTCGGGCGGTGATCGACCATCACTTTCCTACTCTGGCCAATCATCCGCAGGCTAACATGATGCGTGGCATGACCTTGCGGGATATTCAGCCTTTCTCTGACGGGGGGATTCAGGACGAGCAGCTCGATGCTGTCGATGAGGATCTGGCAAAACTGCAATGATGTGCAGTCAAGCTGGCCATCTTCAGGCCTGAACGGATCGTTCTATACGTCAAAGGTCTATCGCTTCGATCATTGCCAAATTGAAATTGATCATCGAAAGCAGTCTAAGTATGTAGCGGCGTAACCGGATAAAGGGTACGCCGTCGCCACTGCTGCCAATGATCAGAGGGGCCTTTACTGGCGGGGTGCGGGCGTGGTGGTTTCAGCTGCCGACCAGATGCGGTAACGCACTTGCATATCGATGGGTGTGTAGATCACCAGCGGTAGCTTGCTGTTGTAGCGCACCAGCATGGGCTCGCCGCCCACCTGTACGAAAGCCGGCTTGCGGCTGTTGTCGGGACAGGCCATCAGGGTGCTGACCGCCGGGCCGATCGAGCCCAGTTCGTAGTAGGTATAGCCCCAGCCTTGCACCGTCTTCTCTTGCCACTGGCCGCCCAGGCGCTGCTGGTTGCAATCCACTTCCATAGTTTTTCCGGCGATGAGTTCCACCTTGTGCTCCGCTTCCTTGGTCTGGGCCGGCAACTCGATCACATAGCGATTGTAACCCTCGGCCGCCACCGGGAAGGGCTTGAGTGCTTCAGGCGTGGAAGCACAGGCGGCCAGTGGCAGGGCGCAGGCGATAAGAGGCAGTTTGAACGTGTTCATTAAGAGTCCTTGCTGAAAAAGCCTTGTGGGCGTCCATGAATGGTGGAGACCGCCTAGTCGGCGGAATAGCACTGACCATTGTGAATAGCTGAAGTTCCTGCGCTTTGCAAATCGCCGCGACAAGCTCTAATCGTGAGGTGGACCGGAGGCCAGGAGCCGTTTAAACCTGCGCGTGATGCTCTATATCGACACCCGCGAACTGTTGCCGTATCGCGGTGGTGATGCCCCGCGTGGGGGCGATATGGAACTGCCTTAGGATTTAGCGAAACCTGCCGCCCGGTTAGCCCAACAATGCAGGGATGGGCTTGTCGCGGACTTATGCCAGAGTAGCCCCCGGCGGCCTTGCGCTGATCAGGCTCGAAAGACCATCCAGATCACGGCATCGGCATGAGCTTCGATGGCTTCTGGGGTGAGCGCGTCGCGATCGTGGGTGTACTTCAATTCGGCCGTTAGCAGATAGGGCATCTGTACGACCGAGACGATCATGTACAGCAGCATCAGCGGGTCGATCTTGGCAAGGCCGTTAGCCTGCTGGGCGAGGGTAATCATTTTCAGCACGCCTTCATGGGATGGTCGGATGAAGGTTTCCGCGACCCACTTTAAACGCTCGGATCCGGTGATGGACTCCTGGACCATCAGTCGTGCGTGTTCGGGGTGGCGCGCGCAGTAGCGGACGTAATTGCGCACGTACTCCTTGAGGTCGTCGAGATCGGCTGGCCTCGAGGAAAGGTCGGGCGGCGGCACTTCTACCTGCAGGCGCTGGAATAGATAGGAGGCGCTTTCCTTCCAGAGCGCCTCCTTGTTGCCGAAGTGATAGCGAATCATTGCGTGGTTGACCCCCGCTTGTTCGGCAATCCCCCTGAGGCTGACCGCTTCAAAACCATGGGCGGAGAACTCTTCGAGCGCGATTTCCAGTATCTGCGCGCGGGTTTGCTCGCTCCGTTCCTGCTTGGTAGCGCGAGGCACATGCATTGCGTCTTCCTCTCTGATGTCTGTTCGCCTTGAGTTCAGCGTTTTTACTCGGCTTTCCGAGTGTTGACAACGTACCTGATAATCTACATATTTATCCAGTCGGATAAATTTATGCCTGTTTGACATCCGAAGCTTCTCATTGCCTGGCATGACGAGCATCCATGGCCAGTATGGGCATATGGCGATAACAACAAGAAAGGACATGAAGATGAGTTTATTGCTTCAGTGCATGAGGGCTAGCGCAGGCGGCAGCCGCAGTCAGCAACAATGGAACCACGTGGCCCCGTTGTCACAGGATTGCCAGCAATATAAAGAAATGTCGGCCTCCACCCGTTCGGTCTCGGCCGAGCTTCAACCCTTTCGCAAAAGACTCGGCGCAGTGGTCGCACTGGCCGCACTTAGTTTCTGCACCCTGCACATCGTCACGGAAGCACATGCGGCCCCAGCTACACCAGGCCCTGAGCAACCCAATATCGTCTTGCTGATTGCCGACGACATGGGTTGGGGCGATCTCTCCAGCTATGGTCACCCGGTATTCGAAACGCCCAATATAGACCGGATGGCGCAGGAGGGGCAGCGCTGGACCGACTTCTATATGAGTTCGCCGATTTGCTCACCGAGCCGCGGAGCCATGCTCACAGGGCGTGTCGAAACGCGAACAGGGCTCTACGGAGTGAGCAACTCCGTGGTAGTCGCGAATGACCCGAACAGCTTCCTCGACAAGGAAACCACCATAGCCCAGATGCTCAAGGGCAATGGTTACAGCACCGCCTTGTTCGGCAAGTGGCACTTGGGGGATGCGATTGCGGCCTATCCGACTCGAGCCGGGTTCGATGAGTGGTGGGGAACGCCGATGTCCAATGACGCCTATTTCGTTGGCGGCGTGACCAATGAGCAGCTGCGTAAGCGAGCAATGAGTGGTGAACCGCTCCAAAAGATATATGCCGAGTACATTGCTCAGGCAACGGCGAGTTTCACCAGCCCCAGGAGTGAGATGTGGGATATCCCGCTGGTCAGCAGCTATCGGATCAAGGAGGGCTCGCAGGTTCGCTATGAAGACAAGGAACTGGAGCGTCCCATCGATCAGGGAACCTACAACCGCCGGCTGACGGACCAGGTTGTCGGCTATGTGAGCAAGAAACACGACCGGCCTTTTTTCGCCTGGGTCGGATACGAGAAACCGCATTTACCGCATTTCGCCGGACCTGAGTTTGAGGGCACAAGTAAGGGTGGGCGCGTCGGCGATGCGATTGCCGAACTCGACCACAGTGTAGGTCGGGTGCTCGACGCCTTACGCCGTAGTGGAAACGACAAGAATACCTTGGTGGTGTTCGTGAGCGACAACGGCCCTTGGTTGTGGTTCGAGGAGCTGTCGGGCTCGGCGGGCATCCTGCGCGAGGGCAAGCGGTCCACCTATGAGGGGGGCGTGCGAGTTCCGGCCATATTCTGGCAGCCGGGCACAGTCACTCCGGCGGTGGTGCATGGCATCGGCTCCGGCTATGACCTGCTACCTACCTTTGCGGCGATGACGGGGGCCAAGCTGCCGGTCGCGGAGCTCGATGGCATCGATCTCTCCGTGACGCTCAAGGATCAGGCGGATAGCCCGCGCCATACCATGCCCTATTACTTGGGCGGCAAGCTGATGGCTTGGCGCGAGGGCGGTTGGAAACTCAACATCCATGAGGCCAGTGCACGTTTCGGTGGGCGAAAAGGCAAGCTGGCCAAGCCGACCCTGTACCACCTAGACCGCGACCCGGGCGAGAAATACGACCAGGCGAACCAGGAGCCAGCCATCGCGGAGCGCCTCTTACGCAATGCCTTGGCGTTCGAGCAGTCGGTCACCAAAGAAGGTCCAGCTTTCGATCAGGTCCTGAAAACATCTAGGTAATCACTGCTGCGCCCTGGGGAGCCAGCAGAGCACTCCAGGGGCTCGCAGCGGGAGCAGGCTAAGGCCTGAGCCGCCACACATTACAACAACAAAAAAGGTAGTGAAGATGAATGCAATGTTCTGCAGGCAATCCTCTGGCTCCATGCGAACAATTAGGACGAGGCGAAAGAGGCGCGGTCCCGAGCTGGCGGCTGCTGGGCTGGCGGTGCTCGCCGCTCTCCCGCTCGGAGTTGCACAGGCATATCAGTTCCACTCTGGGGACTGGGCGGGATCCATCGATACCACCATCTCTTATGGCGTCAACTATCGTGTCGAGGGACAGGACAGTAAGTTGATCGCCACCGCGAATGGCGGTTCCGCACCGAATGCCAAGCGAATCAATTCCGACGACGGCAACCTCAACTTCCAAAAGGGAGAGTTATTTTCCGAGGTGGCCAAGATTGTCTCGGAGCTCGGTTTAAATTATCAGGGTACCTACGGGCTATTTCTACGTGGCCGTGCCTTTTACGATTTCGAACTGAAAGACGATGATCGCCGACATCGGGAAATAACCGATGATGGGTTGGATGATGCCGGGGCCAGCGCGGAGTTGTTGGACGCATTCGTATATGGCAACTGGATGTTCGGTGAGCGCAATCTCAATGCCCGTCTTGGACGTCAGGTCGTCAATTGGGGCGAGGGATTGTTCTATCGCAGCGGAATCAATGCGAGCAACCCAGTCGACCTCAATGCGCTACGTGCTCCAGGATCGGAGGTGAAGGAGGCGCTGATGCCGACCTTCATGACCTACGCCTCTTTTCAGTTGAACGAAAGACTCACGCTCGAAGGGTATTACCAGCCTGGGTGGGCCTGGGAAAAGACCAAGCTGGATCCCTGTGGTACTTATTTCTCGAGCGCCGACATCTTCGGCTCGGGCTGCGACTACTTAGCGGTCGGAACCTTCGATAATCCCTCCATGGCCGGGGCTCCCTCCGTTCTGTTTGTGCCACGAACGTCAGATATCGACGCAGACTCGGCCGCGCAATTCGGTGCCGCCTTGCGCTGGTTTGCTCAGGAGCTGAACGACACCGAGTTCGGGCTGTATTACTTGCGCTACAGCGATCAGCTGCCGCGGTTTGCCGCGACCGTTTCCAGTCGGTTCGGGGCGCTGCCGATTCCCAGTACGGCGACCTACTATGCCGAATATCTGGAGGATCGCGAGTTATACGGCATGAGTTTCAATACCACCATTCTGGGCGAGGGCATCTTCAGTGGTCAGTCGCTTTTTGGAGAGCTCAGTTATCGGCCCAATGCTCCAATCAATCTGTCAAACGGCACTGTCCTGGGAGCGGCGCTGCTCAATCCGGCGGGACTTCCTGTTGGGGCTCGGGTAGAGAACCTCCGAGAGAAGGAGATGTACCAGGCCTCACTTGGGACTATCCGAGTCGGTCGAGGGGTGCTCGGCTCTGACTCGACGACTTTGATTGCCGAACTGGTGGCCAATCGAGTTATGGGACTGGAGTCCGGCCCGGAGTATGGGGACGTCACCAGCAGTGCTTATGGCGCTACGGTCAATGTCTCGATGAATTACACCGATGTGTATAGAGGCATCAACCTCGTACCGACTTTGAGCCATGCTCGGGCATTCAACGGTGTCGCACCGGCCTTGACCAATGGTCTCGACGAGCAAGCGTGGAGTACTTCGCTGGGGCTTGAAGCCAGTTACTTGGACGTACTTTCTTTGGGTGTTCGGTATGTCGACTTCACCGGCGGTACCTCCGGTGATCGGGACTATCTCTCCTTCAATGTCAAATACAGTTTTTGAGGGGCCATCATGTTCAGACTGAAATTTCTGCCTGCCGGCTTGGTGATTTCTGCTTTGCTGCAATCTTCGCTGGCGCACGCTCAAGTAGACGCCGCTCAGGCGGCTCGACTCGGCCAGGATCTTACCCCGATAGGGGGAGAGAAGGCCGGTAATGCCGAAGGTACCATCCCTGCGTGGGACGGTGGCCTGGCCAAGCGCGCCGACGCCTACGATCCGGAGGTTGGCTACAAGGACCCTTTTGCCGAGGACAAGCCGCTGTTCACGATCAGCGCAGCCAATGCAGGGGAGTACGCCGACAAACTCAGCCCCGGCCAACTGGCAATGCTGAAACGTTATCCGGATACCTGGAAACTGTCGGTGTACCCGACGCGCCGCTCGGCTTCCTATCCGCAACATGTGTACGAAGCGGTCAAGCTCAACGCCCTCAACGCCAAACTGATCGAGGACGGCAATGGTGTCGCCGATGCCAAGAATGTTGTGCCGTTCCCTATCCCGCAATCGGGGTTGGAGGTGCTCTGGAACCACCTGATGCGTTATCGCGGTGTGGGTATCAAACGCTACTTCGCCGGGGCACAACCACAAACCAACGGCGACTACACGATAACTAAAACTACGGACATCATCCTGTTCAACCAAAATGTCACCGACTCCAGTAAGCGTGACAGCAACATTCTAGTGTACTTGCAGCAGTCAGTTCTTGCACCAGCACGCAAGGCTGGCGCGGTGACTCTGGTACACGACACCGTCAACCAAGTGAGCACTCCGCGTCTGGCGTGGAGTTATACGGCCGGCCAGCGTCGAGTCCGCCGCGCGCCACAGATCGCCTACGACAACCCGTCGAATGATGGCCAGACTACGACTGACAACAATGACATGTTCAGCGGGGCCCCCGATCGCTACAACTGGGAGCTGCTTGGCAAGAAGGAAATGTACGTTCCGTACAACAGCTACCGCCTTGCGTCCAAGACGAACAAGTACAGCGACATCATCAGGCCCGGTCACGTCAATCCGGACCTCCTGCGCTACGAGTTGCACCGGGTCTGGCATGTGCGCGGGGTGCTCAAGGATGGCAAGCGGCACGTCTACAAGCAGCGCGATCTGTTTCTTGACGAGGACACGTACCAGATCCTAGTGGCCGATCATTACGACAACCGTAACGAGATCTGGCGAGTCAGTGAAGCCAACACCATCAATTACTACGACCAGCCCCTGGTATGGGTTACGGGCGGGGCGGTCTACGACCTGATTTCCGGACGCTACAGCATTGGCGGATTGGCTAATGAGGAGGTGCCGTTTGACTTCAACGTCTCCCTGTCTCCGACGGACTTCTCGCCAGGAAAACTGCGTCAAGGTGGTATTCGTTGAGCGACCGAGGCAATGCACCACGCGCTGGTGAAATCACTGGAACGTGGGTACTGGGTCGCTCAGCTAAGGGGCGATGATTCTGCGCTGCTCAGCGCAAAGAGCAGTGAACCCGTATTGCGGAACGAAGACTGGAGAGGTAGTACATGGTGATTCCCACCACTCCACCGGCAGACATGGTTTATCTGCCAGGTGGAATTTTCAAAATGGGTTCAGAGCGCTTCTATCCAGAAGAACGGCCTGTTCGCCAAGTGCGTGTCGATGGATTCTGGATTGATTCCACGCCTGTCACCAACCGGGAGTTTTCTGCTTTCGTGGAGGCAACTGGGTACAAGACCTTTGCCGAGCGCGCTCCGGACCGAGCCGACTATCCCGGTATGTCAGAGGAGATGGCTAAAGCGGGGTCGATGGTGTTTATGCCGCCCAAGCCCTCCGAGAAACTAGTCAACCCCATGCAATGGTGGACGTTTCGTTTCGGCGCATGGTGGCGAGAACCACTCGGCCCGGGTAGCTCGATCGAAGGGTTGGAGAATCATCCAGTCGTACACATCGCCAATGTGGATGCCGAAGCCTATGCCGCCTGGGTGGGTAAGGCGTTGCCGACTGAGGCCGAATGGGAGTATGCGGCCCGCGGAGGTGCCGATGGGCTGGAGTTTGCCTGGGGAGACAGCCTGGCTCCGGAAGGGCGGATGCTTGCCAACTATTGGCAAGGTCGTTTCCCGGTGGAGAACCAGCTTCTAGATGGCTGGGAAAGGACTTCCCCCGTCGGGGTTTTCCCGGCCAATGGCTATGGTCTGTTCGACATGATCGGCAATGTTTGGGAATGGACCTCCGACTGGTTTGCTGCGCCATTGGCCGTGCAGCCGTGTACTTCACCTTGCTGTGTGCCGAGCAATCCGCGTGGCGGTTGCGAAGAGGACAGCTATGACCCCGCGACCCCCGGCATTCGCATCGGCCGAAAGGTGCTTAAAGGGGGATCGCACCTCTGCGCACCAAACTATTGCCAGCGCTATCGGCCCGCCGCGCGCATTCCGCAGGCCGAAGATACATCGACCTGTCATGTCGGTTTCCGCTGTGTATGGCGTTCATCTTCCGCGCTAGTTGCGGCCGGGGAGAGGACGGACATTCGCGCCTTGGCCGTTTCATAAGCTCGTGCATCCCCGGGAGGGGGCTGGTGGTCGGATGCTCGCTCGCCGAGACGTGGCATTCACCGCAGGAACATATATCAAAAAATAGGAGTGTTCATGTTGAAGAAAAATAAGAAAAAGTCTGGCCTTGCTGTAGGAGCAGGCTTGTTGATGTCGTTCGCCCAAGCCGGTTTTGCCGATTCGGTCCAACAAGAGTCGCCTGCAGATGCGCGCGCCCGTGAAGTCGAGCAAAAAATGACTAACGAGGAGCGCTATTCGCTTCTTTACAGCCTTATGCCGGTCAATTTGGTATTCGGAGGGAAGGATAAGCGTGTTTCCGCCGAGGCCCCGTTGGGTGCGGGCTACGTGCCAGGCGTGCCGCGTTTGGGGGTCCCTGCGTTGGCTATGACCGATGCCAGCTTGGGGGTGACCAATCCTCATAACATGAGGCCGGGTGATTCGGCGACTGCTTTGCCGGCGGGGCTCGCCTTGGGGGCGACCTTCAATCCAGAACTCGCACGAGAAGCAGGTGCACTGGTGGGGCGAGAGGCTCGCTCCAAGGGTTTTAACGTGTTGCTGGGCGGCGGCATGAATTTGGCTCGAGACCCGCGCAACGGACGAAACTTTGAGTACATTTCAGAGGACCCTCTGCTCAGTGCGCGGATTGCCGCAGGTACGGTCAACGGCACTCAGAGCGAAGGGGTTATTTCCATGCTGAAGCACCTCTCGCTCAACGGCAACGAAACCAACAGGCACTGGCTCAATGCTGTGATCGACGAGGCTGCGCATCGGGAATCCGACCTGCTGGCCTTCCAGATGGCGATCGAACAGGCCCAGCCTGGCTCGATCATGTGTGCCTATAACAAAGTCAACGGCGAATATTCCTGCGGTAGTGATTATCTGTTGAATGGCGTGTTGAAACGGGACTGGGGGTACAACGGTTGGGTGATGTCCGACTGGGGAGCTGTGCAGGACTGGTCCTATGCTCTCAAGGGCCTCGACCAGGAGTCCGGTGCCCAACTGGACAAGCTGGTTTGGGGTAAGGAATGGTTCAACGAACCGCTCCAGGCTGTCCATGCCGAAGGCAAACTGCCCGATGAGCGCCTCTCGAATATGGTGCGAAGAATTCTTCGTTCAATCTACGCAGTGGGGGCCGATAAGCCGGTCAAAGACAGTCCCATCGATTTGGATCAGCACAACCAGACCGCCCTTGAGGTGGCGAGGCAGGGGATCGTTCTGCTGAAGAATGATGATGGGGTATTGCCGCTGCAGACCGATAAACCGATGCGTATCGCGGTGATAGGTGGGTTGGCGGACACCGGTGTGCTGTCCGGCTCCGGTTCGAGCCAGGTGACTCCGCCGGGCGGCTTTGCCGCGGTCATTCCCGTGGGCGGGGAAGGCATCATGGCGGGCCAGCGCAAGCAGAGTTTCTTCCCTTCGGCCCCCAAGGCGAAGCTGCAGAAGCTCATGCCGAAGGCCATTATTACCTATGATCCTGGCGCTTTCCCGGTGGAGGCCGCCGCACTGGCCAAGCAGTCGGACGTGGTCGTCCTGTTCGCCACGCGTCATGAGGCGGAAGGGTTCGACAGTCCCGATCTGTCTCTGCCTTTTGGCCAGGACGCTTTGATTGATGCCGTTGCTAGCGCTAACCCCAATACCGTTGTTGTTCTACAGACCGGCAATCCGGTGGACATGCCTTGGCACACCAAGGTCAAGGCGATTGTCGAGGCTTGGTACCCGGGACAGGCTGGCGGTCAGGCGATTGCTGAGGTACTGGCCGGCCAGATCAATCCGTCCGGCCACTTGCCGATCACTTTCCCGGCCGATATTGCGCAGACTCCGCGGCCGGAGCTGCCAGGCTTTGGTACGCCGTTCGGCACGCCCCTGACAGTGAACTATTCCGAAGGGGCCGAAGTGGGCTATCGCTGGTTCGCCCAGAAGGATGAGAAACCTCTCTTCGCTTTTGGTCACGGTCTTAGCTACACCAGCTTCGCCTTTGAGGGTCTGGAAGTCAGTGGTGGAAAAACGATCACGGCAAACTTCACCGTCACCAATACTGGCAAGCGCAAGGGTGTCGATGTTCCACAGCTCTACCTGACCGATGCGGCTGGCGACAAGCGGGTACGCCTGCTGGGCTTCGAGCGCCTGGAGCTAGAGCCTGGTGAAGCTCGTCGAGTGAGCGTCAAAGCCGATCCGCGTCTGCTGGCGCGTTTCGATACAGCCGTAAACCAGTGGCACATCAAGGCGGGTGAGTACCGCGTGGCGCTGGGCGAGTCAGCAGAGTCGTTACGCTTGAGGGCGACAACTCGCTTGGTCGAGCAGCATTTCGCTGATTGAGCCTCCCTGTGGCCGGCCGTGAGCCGGCCGCAGGAGTGTAGGGCATCATCGCGATCCTACCGGTCGCTATTACTCTGTCAGGACGGAAGAAGGGAATAATATGAAACCGCGTAAACATCTGCTGGGGGCGGCAATCGCTGCCTTCGCTACCGCGCTTAGTGTCAGTCCAACTGTGCTGGCAAGTGAAGCGGAGCGAAAATCTTCACCACGCAATATAGTCTTCATCCTGGTTGACGATTTGCGTTTCGATGGCATGGGCTTCCTGCAGCCGGAGCTACAGACTCCGAACATCGATCAGTTAGCCAGGGACGGGACTTATTTCTCCAACTCTGTGGTTACTTCGGCGCTTTGTTCGCCAAGCCGCGCGACGATTTTGACCGGGCAAACGGCACGGACTCATGGGGTGATCGACAACAACAATTCGTCAGAGGAAGGGTTGACCTTCTTTCCAAGCTACCTGCAGCAGGCCGGTTATCAGACTGCGCTGATCGGGAAGTGGCATATGGGTGCCGAAACCGATGCGCCGCGTCCAGGTTTCGACAAGTGGGTGAGCTTCAAGGGGCAGGGTAATTATTTCCCAACCGACTTCTTGGCACCTGCAGCATTGAAGGCGGGAGTCGTGCACACGCTCAATGTCGATGGCAAGGTGGTTCCGCAGAAAGGTTATATCACTGACGAACTGACAGACTATGCGATGCATTGGCTGGAGCAGGAGCGCGACCCTTCCAAACCGTTCTTCCTCTATCTCAGTCACAAGGCAGTGCATAACTTCCCTAAACCGCCGGAACGCTACAAAGGTCAGTACAAGAACGCCACCTTCAAGCTACCAGAGAGCGCTGCCGATACGCCCGAGAACAAGGCTGGCAAACCGGTGTGGGTGCAAAACCAGCGTAACAGCTGGCACGGTCTGGACTTTTTCTATCACGCAAATGTGAAAATGACCGACTACTTGAAGGACTACTACGCCACGCTGTCTCCAGTGGACGATAGTCTGGGCCGTATCATGGAGTACTTGAAGCGAAACAACCTCGAGAAGAACACCATGGTGGTGTTTTACAGCGATAACGGCTATCTGATCGGCGATCATGGTTTGATTGACAAACGCAATGCCTACGAGGGGTCGGTCAAGGTGCCGATGGTGGTGTATGCACCAGGGCTGGTTCCGGCAGGTGTTACTAACCCCTCGAGGGTACGCAATCTGGATCTCGCCCCGACATTCCTGGATGTCGCTGGCGTCGAGCCGCCTACTCACTTCGAAGGGCTGAGCGTGCTGGCGGCCGCCAATGGCCGGATCTCGGCTCAAGAATGGAAGGCACCGGACTTCGTTTACGAGTACTACTGGGAATGGACCTATCCGATGACGCCGACTACTTTTGCGATCCAGCGCGATAAAATGAAGTACATCCAGTACCACGGTGTCTGGGATATCGAGGAACTCTATGATTTGGCCAGCGATCCCAATGAGATGCACAACCTGATCGATGACCCGCGCCACCTGGAAACCAAGACAGTGCTGCGCAAGGCCTTGTTCGAGCAATTGGCCAATGCCGATGGCAAACATGTGGTGCCGTTCACTGAGCGATTCTCGCGTGGAGCGGTGCGACGTCATCGTGAGGGGCCGGCTGCAGCACCTTTCCCCGACCAGTGGCTGGTTGAGCCTAACCGTTTAGATAGGTTCAACGACTTGCTTGAAGATACCCCGGCCAAGCTGAAGGCGGAACAAGAAGGCCGGATCTACTTCCCGTCTGCAGATGACACACGTTCGCAGCGTTAGCCGGAATTAGGTTGCACAACTAATACGCAGCTAATACGCGGCAGGTTTTGGAGCTTTCGCTTCATTCTCTACAACAATAAAAAAGGCTATGTCCCAATTAAGTGCTGCCTGCAGCGCTGGGACTGTGAAGCCCGTAGGAGCGGCCTTGGTCGCGATGTTTTTCTCTTGCCTCGATTCGCGGGCAAGTTCGCTCCTACAAGGGCTGTGCATGTCGGCAACAGTCAATTCAGGCATGGCCTATATCAAACGGATTTGCTCATGATCAGTAAGACGTTTCTCGTACTGCTTGCCAGCAGCCTTTTGTCTCTGGTTTGTATTCAGGCGCTCGCAGCGCCTTCGCCCTATTCCAATTTTGTCGTGTTCGGCGATAGCCTAAGCAGTTCCGGGCAGGTCGCCGATCCCGGCGGTCCTGCTGGAGCATCTTATCGTGCTACCAACCGCACGGGCCCGGTCTACTTGGATGGTCAGGGGGAAGAGTATTCCGCCGTTGCCCCACAAATACTGGGGACCAAACTGGGGTTCTCGGATGACCAACTCGCTGGCTCGACTTCGGCCACGCGCGCGAGTGAAGGCTTGCCTGATGGTAATAACTGGGCGGTCGGTGGTTATCGTACTGACCAGATTCTTGATTCGATTACTACCACCTCGACCGCAGGTGACCGTAGCCGCCCCGGTTATTTGGTGTCTAATAATTTTCGCGCCGATCCACATGCTCTGTACTACCTGACGGGTGGTGCCAACGACTTCTACCAGGGCGGTGCCACCAGTCTTGATCAGGCTGACGCAGCGGCCGGTCGCCTGGTCGAGAGTGTGCAAGCCCTGCAACAGGCAGGTGCCCGCTACATCATGGTCTGGCTGCTGCCGGATCTCAGCCTTACTCCGTTGATCAACGGCAGTCCGCTGCAGGCGTTTATCTCGCAGCTTAGCAACCGGTTCAACATCGCACTGGTTCGGCAATTGCAGACGGTCGATGCTGAAGTCATTCCTCTCAACATTCCGGCGCTCTTAACGGAAGGCTTTTCCAATCCGGCACAGTTCGGCCTGGCAACCGATCAAAACCTCATGACAACCTGCTTCAGCGGCAAAGGCTGTACGGAAAATGCCCGCTATGGCATTCACAGCGCAACACCGGCGCCGAACAAGCTGATCTACTACGACGCGGTCCACCCCACCGAAGCCGGGCAGCACTTGATAGCCGATTACGCATACTCCTTATTGGCGGCACCTTGGGAAATAACCTTGCTCCCGGAAATGGCTCAAGGCATCTTGCGCGCTCATCAGGACGAGCTGCGCAATCAATGGCAAGCCGACTGGGGGAACTGGCAGGGCATTGGACAATGGCGTGGCATTGTCGCTGCGGGCGGCCAGCACCAAGACTTCGGCAGCCAGCGCAGTGGTGCCAGTGCCGATGGTAACGGCTTCAACCTGAATATCGGCGGTAGCTACCGGCTAAACGAGGATTGGCGAGTGGGGGTGCTGGCTGGCACCTATCGACAGAAGCTCGCAGCGGGCAGCAACGACTCCGACTACAAGCTCAACACCTATTTGGGCACTGCCTTCGTCCAGTACCAGCAAAGTCGCTGGTGGGCCGATGCGGCAGCCACTGCCGGACATCTGGACTACGACAATCTCAAGCGCAAATTCGACCTAGGTGCCAACGAGCGCGGGGAACAGGGCGATACCAGTGGCGGCGTTCTGGCCTTCAGTGCTCGCTTGGGCTACAACATCGCGCAACAGACCAGGAGCCCATGGTACCTGTCGCCGTTCATCAGCGCCGACTACGCGCGGACCAAGGTTGACGGTTACTCCGAGGACGGCAGCGATTCCACCGCACTTAGCTTCGATGATCAGAAACGCTCTTCGCGACGCCTGGGCATCGGCCTGCTGGGCAAGTATCAGATCACCCCGGAAACCCAGGTGTTCGGCGAAATCGCCCACGAAAAGGAATACGAGAACGATACCCAGAAGCTGACCATGGCGCTCAACAGCTTGCCGGATAACCACTACACGCTGAAAGGCTATACCCCGCAGACCAACCTGAACCGTCTGGATCTTGGGGTCAGCCACAAGCTCACCCAGGATCTGGCATTGCGCGCCAACTACAACATCCGCAAGGACGACGACTTCACTCAACAGGGTCTCAATGTCGGAGTCAGCCTCGACTTCTAAACCGCAGATTGAGTGGGGCGATGGCACAACCACCGCCCCACTCATACCACCGTACATACGGTTCCGTATATGGCGGTTCAGGCAATGTGGTTAAGCCGGTTCATCGTATCCAGTGTCGAGCCCAGTCCACGCCGAGGCCACTGTTCTTTTAAGCTGTAATCCAGAGCTTTGGCCGTTGCGGATCCGTTGGGAACCGAATCTCGCTGGGCCTTCATCTCTTAATGCAGTCCCTTGATTATTGATGTCGTCCTTTTCCTGTCGTATTCGCCAACGATCCTCACCCACCATGTCTCGCGCTTGGCGTTCAGCTTCGTACAAACTGCCGATCAAGTGCAGCGCTTGTTCTGCAAACTGGCTTTTGTTTGCGACGTGCAGATCGAAAAACTTGCGATGGACGTGGGCCGTGCAACCAGCTTCAGTGATGCTTTTCTCGAAGCTGGCTTTCTAGTCTGCAAAGCAAATGCATGGCTTGTCCATGCCTGACGTTCAGTCGGCGAAAGCCGATGCGATTGCCTCCACGACGACACGAACTCTGGCTGTGTGCGCCAAGTCTTGGTGCAACACCAGCCACGCCTCGTAGGGTTTGGCCCGCCGGTGCTCCGGCCATAACCGCATCAGCTCAGGATTGCGCCGGGCCTGGTACTCGGGTAATTCGCCTATGGCCAAGCCGGCACGCACGAAGGTCGTAAGCATCAGACTCGAATCCAGTTCGGCAACCACGCGACCCTGTGCCCTGGATTCACCCGCCAGCGTGTCGTTCTGCCGGCCGGTCACACCCTCCTGGTAGAGCGCAATGTCGTGGTTCGCAAAGCCTTTTCCGGGCTGCGGTTGACCATACTTGGCCAGATAGCCTCGGGTTGCGTACAGCCCAACCTCCCAGCAGCCGAGTTGGCGAACGATCAAGTCCGGTTGCTCCGGACGCAGGGTGCGTACAGCAATGTCGGCCTCCCGCCGCGCCAGGTCGAGCAGCCGCGTCGTGGTGCTCAAGATCACCCGTACCTCGGGATGGCTGGCGCGAAGGCGTTCAATGGCCGGAATCACGAAGTCCACCGCCAACGAATCGGTGGTGGTCACGCGCACTTCTCCAGCCACGCGCGCGTCGGCACCTTCGCCGCGGCGCTGGAAGGAGACGGCCATGCGCTCCATGTCCTCGGCCATGCGTAGCACTTGCTTGCCGGTGTCGGTCAGCACCAAGCCACCCGTGGTACGCAGAAATAACCGGCTGCCAAGCGCCCGCTCCAGTCCGGTCAGGCGCCGGCCCACCGTTGTCTGGTCGATGGCCAGTCGCTGCGCGGCCCCGCGTAAGGTGCCGGCGCTTTGAATGGCTAGGAATATCCGCACGTCGTCCCAGTTCATCACTGCCTCATTGCCAATGCTGCAAATATGCAGCCAGAGGCTGCTATTTCGTGCATTTTCACATGAAAAGTACCTCCGTAACATGGCGTTCATCCCTTTTGGACCTTTGACGCGCAGTCAGCCCACCTTGGCTGTCGGGAGCTACCATGCCTCGCTTACCGTTCATTCTAACCGTCGCCATGCTGAGTGCCTTCGGCCTGATTGCTTCGGACGTTTATTTGCCCGCCATGCCGAGCATGACCACGGAGTTCGGCGTCGCTGATTGGCAAATGCCGCAGACCATCTCGTTCTACCTGCTGGCACTGGCAATTGCCCAGTTGGCCTACGGGCCACTATCTGACCGCAATGGCCGCAAGCCCGTACTGCTGGCCGGCATCGCGCTGTACATCGTTGGCTCGGTGGGTTGTGCGACCTCAACCACTTACAACGGATTTCTTGCGTGGCGAATGCTGGAGGCAGTCGGTGCAGCTGCGGGCCTTGTTATTGGCCGCGCCCTGATCGCAGACACCTGCGACAAGCGCACCTCTGCCAAGGTCTATGCGGTGATCTATCCGCTGGTGTCGCTGTCGCCAGCCCTAGCACCGGCCATAGGTGGGCATTTGGCAGCGGCCTTCGGCTGGCGGTCAGACTTCCTGTTCGTCGCCGCGTTCGGTGTCGTGGCACTACTGATGGTGATGACGCTGCTACCGGAAACGCTACCCATTGCTGCCCGTACTCGGACCTCTCCCTTTGCTGGCTTCAGTCATGTTTTGCGCGACCGAACTTTTCGCCGCTATACATTGGTGGTCTGCACGATCTATTGCGCTTGGTTCGTCTACTTGACCCAATCGCCGTTTCTTTTCGCGCGCCAAGGTTTGAGTGAGGAACAAAGCGGCTGGCTGTACCTGCCGCTGACAGCTGGCATCATCGGTGCCAACCTGCTTGCCAAGCGGTTGCTTGATCGTTGGCCCTACGACCGTATTCTTTCTGCCGGCATCATGTGCTTCGTGCTTGGAGGCGTGGCATTCCTAGCCGTGGAGGCACTGGGGCTACATGGCGCGGCCGCTGTGGTGCTGCCGATGTGCTTGGTCAGTCTCGCTAATGGTTCGTCGCTGTCGCTGGCCGTTTCCGGGGCCATTGCCAGCGAGCACGGGCATGCGGCCACTGCGTCGGGACTAGTAGGGTTCTGTCAGATCGGCAGCGCCGCGCTGGTGGCGATGGGTGTCAGTGCAGCCTTCGGTACTGGCCTTGGCGTGCTTAGCGGCGCCGTGCTGGTGCTCGGGCTGATCGCACTGTCCACCTGTCTGCCATGGGCTGGGCGCCGGACGGGTTTGGATTGAAGCTATCAGGTACGCCCCTTGAAGCCCCGATCCCCGGCGATGAACGCCTCTAGCATATGCGGAATCAGCGTCACAGCATCGACCGTCTCGCCATAGGTCTGTGTATGCAGAGCGGCGTAGCGGTCGAGGTCGGTTTTCAGGCTCGCGGGACAGGCAAAGGTCAGTTTGAACTGCCGGGGCATTGGTCGACGGCAACAATACGCAGGCTATCCCATATCCCCATCACTTGAGTCACTGCGGTATCCAATGTGGCATGTGGAAAACCATCGCACGCCAGTTATCGCATTGTCTGGAATTAGAGCAGATCACTGGCAGGCGTTGACTAGAATATCTGTCTCAGATATCAGCTGGAGAGCCAGGATGATTAGCAAGAATACCGTTTGTATTTGGTATAACGGCGACGCGTTGGAGGCAGCGAGGTTCTATGCCGAGACGTTCGTGGATAGCGCCGTAGGCACTGTTTATCGTGCACCCGGGGATTATCCGGCAGGTAAGCAGGGCGATGTCCTGACTGTTGCATTCACGGTGATGGGCGTTGCGTGTCTCGGTCTTAATGGTGGCGCGGGAGTGACGCATAGCGAGGCGTTCTCGTTTCAGGTTGCCACCGACGACCAGGCTGAGACGGATCGCTTATGGAATGCAATTGTTGGAAATGGCGGTCAGGAAAACGTCTGTGGCTGGTGTAAGGATAAGTGGGGACTTTCATGGCAAATCACCCCACGTGTATTGTCCGAGGCGATAGCCAATCCTGATCCTGCTGCGGCGAAACGCGCGTTCGAAGCCATGATGCAGATGGGCAAAATAGACATTGCCAAGATCGAAGCTGCGCTAGCGGGCAATTAGCCGGCTGGCGGCTCAGAATTCCAATTGCCTGTAAGTTGCGCCCGGCACAGAGCAACTCCGGCCGGGCCAGTTGGCGGTGTGTGGTTATTGCTGACCGCGTTGCGGCAACATGCGCGTGAGGGTGTTGTCGCGCAGAAAATAGTGGTGAGCAATACCGGCCACGGCATGCAAACCAATCAGCCAATAGCCCGTCGTGCCAGCTAGCTCGTGCCAGTATTTCACTTCTTTGGCTAAGTCTGGATTTTTGCCTACCAAGGCCGGTAGTTCCATGCCGAAGAACGGGATTGGTTTGCCTGCTGCGCTCAGGATGATCCAGCCAGCAAAGGGTGCCCCTATCATCAAGGCATAAAGAGCTAAATGCATAAGCTGAGCAGGTATCGCTTGCCACTGCGGGATTGCCGGTACGATTTTAGGTGTCGGAGCGACCAAGCGTGCCAGCAAGCGAAGCCAGACCAGAGCAAAAACTGACAAACCAAGCATGAAGTGCCATTGCTTGAGCAGCTCCCTGGTGTCGCTACCTTTGGGGAAGTTACCTTTGAGCTCGATGCAGGCATAGACCCCGATAAACAGAAGGACCATTAGCCAGTGCAGGCTTATAGACAGGCTTCCATAGCGGTGTTCATTGTTTTTCCAAGTCATTGTCTAGGCTCGTAACGGTTAGATAGGGTGCTAATAGTAAAAGTTGAATCTTAAGTATTACTGAACATCTTTGAAACCGCTGGCGATGCGCAAGTATTTAAGCACGAGGCTTGATTTAGATCATTTAACCTCTCGATAGAGTTGCCCATAGCCTGTGCCCCGGCGTCAGATCCTCCCTCAAACTAGGCTACTGGCTGTCTGTTATTCATTTGCTGGCTGCTACATGTCTGATAGCGTCACTCCTAGTACTGATTTTCGGCAAGGGTGCTGACTGCTCTCGGGTTAGTCGGTATAACTGATCGATAGACACTATAGTTATCAAGTAGTCTGCGTTAATCCGCTGTTCGGCAAGCGACAGAATGCACTGAGTCACTCAGCAAGAGGCTCTTGTGTATGCAGCGGTTGGCCCAAGGTATTACTGAATAAAGGAGTCAGGCATGCACAGTAATTTGCAGGACGGATTCGGTCGTCGTATTGACTACCTGCGTATGTCAGTGACCGATCGCTGTGATTTTCGCTGTGTGTACTGTATGGCCGAGGAAATGACTTTCCTGCCGCGCCAGCAAATCCTCTCGCTCGAAGAGCTTTATCGGCTGGCGGCTTTGTTTGTCGGCCAGGGGGTGAAGAAAATCCGTCTCACGGGTGGTGAGCCGTTGGTGCGCAAAGGCATTGTCGACCTGTGCGCGCAAATTTCGGCGCTACCGGGTTTGCGTGAGTTGGTGATGACCACCAATGGCTCGCAGTTGGTTAAATTGGCCAAGCCGCTTGCTGAGGCAGGGGTCAAACGTCTGAATATCAGTCTGGATAGTTTGCAGGCCGATAAATTTCGCGCCATTACCCGCACGGGCGAGTTGAAGCAGGTACTGGATGGGATTGAGGCGGCACGTGATGCGGGCTTTGAGAGCATCAAGCTCAACACCGTGGCAATGGCCGGGCGCAATGCCGATGAGGTATTGGATCTGGTCGAGTTCGCCATGGCGCGAGAGTTGGACATTACCTTTATCGAAGAAATGCCATTGGGGGATGTGGGGCGCTCACGTGGCGAGAGTTTTTTCTCCAGCGATCAAGTGCGTGAACTGATTGCCCAGCGTTACGCAATTATCGACAGCGCCGAGCAAAGCGGTGGCCCGGCCCGGTATATACGGTTGGAAGGGCATGGCAAAAGCCGCGTTGGTTTTATCTCGCCGCACTCACATAACTTCTGCGCCACCTGTAACCGCGTGCGCTTGACGGTGGAAGGGCGCTTGTTGCTTTGTCTGGGTCATGAAAACTCGGTGGATTTACGCGCGCTGTTACGTCGTTATCCTGAAACCGACCAGCCATTATTGGATGCCGTTGGCGCAGGCCTGCAGCGCAAACCTGAGCGCCACGAGTTCAGCCACGATGATCAGATTCAAGTGGTGCGCTTTATGAACGCGACTGGCGGCTAAAGTCAGAGACTTTTACCAGAAAGGCCGCAATCGCGGCCTTTCTGGTTTTCTGGGTCTGGGTTGCTGCCAAGCCGGGGAAGGGTGCAGGCACTCAGGAGTATATAAATATCCTGGGGGGTGTCTCGCTCGCCGGTGGATTCACCAAAATGCAGACACAAAAAAGGCCACTCAATTGAGTGACCTTTAAATGTTTGGTTGCGGGAGCCGGATTTGAACCGACGACCTTCGGGTTATGAGCCCGACGAGCTACCAGACTGCTCCATCCCGCGGCCGCCATTCTATCTGTCTGAGGCTCAGTGTCAAACCTAATCTGAAATAAAACTGTTTTCTGTTCAGTCGCTTAGGTAAATCAGTGGCAATTGCGAGGGTGCCTGAGAATAGCGGATGTCCAGCTTGGTATTTCAATGGCTAGGCAAATGCAGGAATAGAGCGAGAGCACGACTGGCTCGGGTAGGGGTATAAAACAAGGCGGACAGCAAAAGGCCCCGACAGTTTTCACTGTCGAGGCCTCATGCATGAATCTGGTTGCGGGAGCCGGATTTGAACCGACGACCTTCGGGTTATGAGCCCGACGAGCTACCAGACTGCTCCATCCCGCGCCGGCTATTCTATATAGATGAGTGATGCTGTCAATCTATTTCTGCTTTTTAATCAATTACTTAAATTGAAAATGGCACAGAAACAAAAAAGGCCACTCAATTGAGTGACCTTTAAATGTTTGGTTGCGGGAGCCGGATTTGAACCGACGACCTTCGGGTTATGAGCCCGACGAGCTACCAGACTGCTCCATCCCGCGGTCGCCATTCTATCGCCTGATACGCTGCGGTCAACCACCAACTTCAGAAAAAACTGTTGTTTCTTCAATCGCTTAGCGATTTTGGTGGCCTGGCTCGGGCCTCAGCCCTTGTATGCAGCCGCTTTGCGGGATTTGATGTCAGTTCATCGGACTGTAATAAAAATAGATATTTATCGGCTTATTACAATGGCCTAGCTGTTGAGGCGGGTGTTGCGATAGAGTCCGTGACGATTTTAGCGAGGTAGTCATGGCACATAAATGTAAAGCCTGTGGTGTTGCGGTCCAGGCAGCCGACAAAAAATGTTCAGCATGCGGTGCTGAGTTGGCAGCTAAACCCAAGCTACTGCCAATCGCCGCTTTTATGCTGATTGTTATTTTGGTGATCCAGGCCTATATGGATAAGCCAGAGGAAAAAGACTCCGCTCCGGCTGAGCCTGCGAAAGCAGCTGCCCAATAGCCGCTGCAGCGGCTTTTATGAGATTTCGATCTGATAACGAAAGGTGTCGGCCGCGCCCCTGGAGATACGGTACTCAAGCGGGGTGTTGTCGTAGCTCAGGGCAATTCGCTCAATAACTACAATCGGCATTCCTGCGTCGACGCCGAGCGCTGCACTGGTTAGCGCGTCGCCCGGCTCAACGGTCAATGTCTCTTTGGCCGAAGCCACCAACTGCCCGCACTGCTCCTCATAGAAAGGGTAGAGCAGGTTGCCAAAATTGTGTGGGTCTACTTCAAGTAGCTTGGCGAAGCGTGAGGCTGGCAGCCAGATATCCTCACTGAAAACAGCGCGTCCATCTGCCATCCTGATGCGTTGCATGCGGATGACTGCATCTGCTGTGTCGAGCTTTAACGCCTCAACCACTGCTTCAGGAGCTTGTTCAAGGCAGAGCGAAACAATTCGACTCTGCGGAACCTGATGCTCCCCCGAACTGTTTACCTGACGGAAGAAACGAAAGAACGACGAGTTGAAGTCAGGCCGGCGCACGAAAGTCCCACGCCCTTGGCTGCGCTGCAACAATCCATCAATTACCAGTGTGTCGACGGCTTTTCTGACCGTCCCAATCGCCACGCTATAGACCTTGGTGAGTTCAGCCTCTGTCGGGATTGGCTCGCCAGGACGCCACTCGCCTGACGATATTTTTGCCAGCATTTCGTCGCGGAGCCTTTGATAAAGCGGTAAACGCTGATCTGAGCCAAGGGTTAAGGCATTCATACATACATCCATACGATTTTTCTGAATCTACTTTAGCACTGACCAACGGCTGTGAGCTTTATTGACAGTTAATGGGCTTGAATATATGGTCATTCAGTCATCTATATGAATATATGATTAAATAAAAATATGCCTACGACGGCACCTTAAGAATGATCGGCCAAGGTAATGCCCTATGACTCCTTCGCAACTGCCACGCATCACCGGTATCGACACGCACGCGCATATTTTCAATCGCGAGCTACCGTTGGCTAGTGGCCGGCGCTATAACCCCGATTACGACGCACTGGTTGAGCAATATTTGAGTTTGCTCGACAGTTGTTGCTTGTCACACGGGGTGCTGGTGCAACCAAGCTTTCTCGGCACCGATAACAGTTTCATGCTCGCCGCACTGAATAAATACCCAGAACGCCTGCGTGGGGTTGCCGTAGTTTTGCCGAGCATTGGTGCTGATGAATTGGATCACTTGGCAGCATCTGGCGTAACCGGGGTCCGTTTAAATTTGGTGGGACAGGCGCTGGAAGATTACTCGGCTGATCTCTGGCAGGTTTTTTTTCAGCGAGTTGCCGTGCGCCAATGGTCGGTTGAGATACAGCGCAGCATTGATGACTTGGCGCAGATTCTGCCGGCGATTCTGAGCACTGGGGTCAATGTGGTCATTGACCACTTTGGTTTACCCCCTGGCGGAATTAATCCAGGGCATGCGAGCCATAAAGCCTTTCTCGAGTTGCTCGCGAATCAGCGGCTTTGGCTCAAGTTATCGGCGCCTTATCGCAGCCAGTTAACCGCGAAGCAAGCCGCGAGCACGTTTGAAGTGCTGCGCAGTGCGAGTGGCGGCGTCGACCGCATGCTTTGGGGAAGCGACTGGCCACATACCCAATTCGAGAACTCGACGAACTACACCGAGCAGTTTCAGGGCGTTCAGGCACTACTGCCGGATCCTCAGGATTGGCAAAAAGTCCTGCTCGAAAACCCCGCACGACTTTTCAAATTTGCGAACAATATTTAACGCATTACAAAAATAATAGGCGGGTTAGAAAATGATGAGTTTGATTGTCATCGCGGCTATCGTGATTTCCATAGCTTTGGGCTACAAAACCAAGATCAATATTGGCTTGTTTGCGATTGCCTTTGCTTACTTGATTGGTTGCTTTGTGATGGGGTTGAGCCCCTCTGATGTGATCAAAATGTGGCCGCTGAAGATGTTCTTTATCATCTTCTCTGTGTGTCTTTTTTACAGCTTTGCGATTGTTAACGGCACGCTCGAAAAGCTGGCTGAGCACTTGCTTTATAGCTGCCGTAAATTCCCGCACTTATTGCCCTACGCGGTATTTCTGACCTCGGCATTGATTGCCGCTTTAGGTGCGGGCTATTACACAGTCTTGGCGTTTATGGCACCGCTTACCTTGATGCTTTGTGAGCGTACTCGAATGAGTTTGATTCTCGGGGCGATGGCGGTGAATTACGGGGCATTGGGTGGTGCCAATTTTGTCTCGAGTCAGAGCGGGATTATCTTCCGCAGCCTGATGACTAATTCCGGTATTGCCGAAAACACGGCGTTTATTAATAGCTTCGGTATTTTTATCAGTACTTTTGTTATTCCGTTGATCGTGATTACCGGTTTTGTGCTGTTTACCGGGCATAAAAAGCTAATGCAAAGCTCTACTTACACGGTCTCTGAGCCAAGCCCGCTGAACAAGCAACAGAAAACCACGTTAATGCTGACGGTGCTGATGATGGCTTTGGTGTTGATCGCCCCGATCGCACAGATCTTTCTGCCTGAGAATCAAACTGTCGGCTTCATTAACTCGAAAATGGACATTGGCTTGATCGCCAGTGTGTTTGCAGTTATCGCGTTGTTGCTCAAGCTGGGCGATGAACGCAAGGCCATGGCGACGGTGCCCTGGGCTACGCTGGTGATGATTTGCGGCGTTGGCATGTTGATCGCCATCGCAATCAAGGCTGGCACTATTGATCTGCTGGCGTCATGGATCGGTACTTCCATCCCTCCCGTTATGGTGCCGGTAGCGTTCGGTGTTGTCGCAGCATTGATGTCGTTGTTTGCCAGCACACTCGGCGTCGTAACACCTGCGCTGTTCCCGATTGTGCCGCCGATTGCAGCTTCGCTGGGCATAGATCCGCTGGTGATATTCGTGTGTATTGTGGTCGGGGCACAAGCTACTTCAATCTCGCCATTTTCCTCTGGCGGCAGCCTGTTGCTGGGGTCATGTCCCACCGAACAGAGTCGTTCCGAGTTTTTCCCCAAGCTGTTATTTCGTGCTGCGCCGCTTGGTTTTGCGGTAGCGCTGCTCTTCAATATTGTCCTTACGGTGGTTTACTAAGCGTTACCCGCTGGTTCGTCCCGGCGGGCTTTGTTGTTTATTCGATTGGCAATTCGCTCAACAACGCGTACCGATGTCTGCGTTCTCGGGTGATAATGATGGTCAATCGAATTTCAGGAAGGAGCCCGCTGGTGGCGTTCGCAATCAAACCGCTTGACCCACTGGTTTACCGACAGCAAACCCGTCGCAGTACGCTGCTGGTCGCTGTCAGCTTCCTCGTGTTGACGCTGCTGTGCTCAACACTTGCAGTAAACCTTTTGGGGCAGCCGGGTGGTGATAACCTCAGCCTCAATGTTGCCGGGGTGGTTGTTGCGCTGTTACTCACTATTGGGTTGGTGCGTAGCGTGTTCTGGTCGCAGCCGTGGATGGCCGCTGCGGTGTATGGCTGGCAGCTCAAGCGTAATCTGATGCGCGTCACCAATGTCATGCATCACGTCACTGCGGGGGTTAAGGTTGAGGACCCTCTGAGTATGAAAATACTGCGTTTCTATCATTTGGGCGTTAGCCAGATGCACCAGTTGGATGGCAACTCCAGCGAGCACGTGCAGATGCTTGCGCAGATGGACCAGCATCAACAGAAAATGCAGGCGCTGGATATTCCGCTTGAGCAGACAACATTCGACCCTGAGTGGATCAAGCAGCTTGAACGCCGGGCTTGATGCATGACTAAATAGCGCAATCCCAGCTACAGCCGTACTCCGCGGACGCATGATCTAATTGGCTACCACTAAGCGCAAAATAATCCACGTTGATTGTGACTGTTTTTATGCAGCCATTGAGATGCGTGATGACCCCAGCTTGGCGGGCAAGCCATTGGCAGTGGGCGGTACGGCTGATCGACGCGGTGTAATTGCGACCTGCAATTATGAGGCGCGTGCTTACGGTGTGCGTTCTGCCATGGCTTCCGGGCATGCGCAAAAGCTGTGCCCAGACTTGCTGATCGTCAGGCCGCGGATGGATGCATATAAAGCCGTTTCACGTGAGATACACGCCATATTTCGCGATTACACTGACCTGATTGAGCCTTTGTCGTTGGATGAGGCTTTTCTTGATGTGACTGACAGCCTGCACTTTGCAGGCAGCGCGACGCGTATCGCCCAAGATATCCGGCGACGGGTCTCGTCAGAGCTGCATATCACTGTTTCTGCAGGGGTGGCACCCAATAAGTTTTTGGCCAAGATCGCCAGTGACTGGAAAAAACCCAACGGTTTGTTCGTGATTACCCCAGATCAAGTCGATGGCTTTGTGGCTGATCTCGCGGTGGCCAAGCTGCATGGGGTTGGCAAAGTGACTGCCGCTAAGCTGGCACGCCTGGGCATTCAAAAGTGCAGTGAACTGCGCGAGTGGGACAAGCTCGGGCTGATACGCGAGTTCGGTAGTTTTGGTGAGCGCTTGTGGAATTTGGCGCGAGGGATCGATGAGCGCGCAGTACAAACTGACAGTCGTCGCCAATCGGTCAGCGTTGAGAATACCTACGATAAGGACTTGCCAGATTTAGCGGCTTGTCTGGAGCAGCTGCCCGATTTACTGCACGAGCTTGATCGGCGCATGGCTCGACTCGATAGCAGCTACAGAGCGGATAAGCCGTTCGTAAAAATCAAGTTTCATGACTTTACCCAGACCACGCTTGAACAAGCGGGCGCGCGCCGTGATCTGGACAGCTATAAACTGCTGATGAGTGCAGCTTTTTCACGCGGTAACAAGGCGGTGCGCCTTTTAGGGGTAGGGGTGCGCTTGCACGATTTGCGTGGGCAGCATGAGCAGCTTGAGCTGTTTGAACGCTAGCACTCAAACAGCTCAAGCCATCCCGGTGTTGCGGTATTGAATGGGGCTATCAATCAGTGACTGGCCACAAGCGCAGCGGTTTACCTTCACTAGGCCATAGGCGCAGCTGATTGGTTGGCGAGAAGTCCCAGCGCGTGATACCCGGCAGGCTCTGGAGGAAGCGAGCTTCTTGCTCCATAAGGGCAGGGGCACACATTTTGCGGGTGCTGCCAGCTTGCTCGAAGCTAATGTTGTCGCCTTCAAGTGTATAGCTGGCAAACCAGTGGTTGCAGCCTGCATTGCCATAAGCACGGCCGTCACTGCCGAGGGTAATGGTCAAGTGGCTGTAGTCGATCAGCGGGCGTTCGCCAATCCATTCAACTTGGTAGGTTTGATCTGTTTCAATTTTCATCGCGTCGGTCGCACAACCCACTAGGCTGGCACTGATTAGGCTGATGGCGAGTAATGCTTTCATCGTCATTCCTTCTGACATTGCGGGCACGTGTGGCGCTCGTTCTCACTTAGCCACCCTAGTTCATTGACCCGCTGATGAGCGGCAAGTGCCTGAGCCTTTTTGCCAAGTGCGCTATCAACCGCAAATTCGACGTCAATTTGCTTGGCGCAGCTGTCACAAGTGACCTGCCATTGATGAATGGCCAGCTCTTTAAATACCGGGCCGATAGCAACTGCAACCCACTGGCCTGGAGGATTGATCAGGTGGCGCACTTTCTCAACTTGCAGGCGCATGCTTAGATCACGGCTGCCTTTGAGGGTGACAATCAGGCTGTCGGCGCTTTTGATTGAGCCACCGTTGCCAGTGACTTGATAACGCCCGGGCGCCATTGCTCGGCATTCAATTAAGGTGTGCTCAGGGTTGAGCAAGCTGTAGCGAAAATCGTGTTCGGCCATGGTTCCTCCAAATTCGCGCGAATGCTATCACGCAGCGGCCTAAACCTGATTACTGTGTGGCCTGAAACTCACTGTTTATAGCACAAGAACACGGCTCTGCCGGTGCTCGCTACCTGTCTTGGCGCGAGCGTGCAGCCGTTAAACGTTGGCTTGGGTCTCGAACATCAGGCGCTCGATGGCCGCTTCGAGTTGATCCAGCGCTTTGGGGGCCATTGGATCATCCTGCTTGAGTAGCGTCTCGCTACGCAGGCAGGTCGCTCGCAATTGTGGTACTCCGCAGTAGCGGGTGGCGCCATGCAAACGGTGTACACGTTCGATTAAAAGCGTGTTATTGCCTGACTGGCGAGCCTGACGTATTGCTTGCAGGTCGGTCGGTAAGCCAGCCAAAAGCATGTTGAGCATCTCAGCGGCCAAGTCAGCTTTGCCTGCGGCCAAGCGTAGGCCTTCTTCGGTATCCAGGGTGCTGATGTGGTTGAGGTCTATGTCTGGGCGCATGCTGTCTTCTACAGGCTCAGGCATAAGTGCACGCAGTGACAAGCCAGTCCATTTGAGCACTACTTGAGCCAGTTGCGGTTCACTGATTGGCTTGGTCAGGTAGTCATCCATGCCGCTTTGCAACAGGGTGCGCTTTTCATTGGACAGTGCATGGGCTGTAAGGGCGACAATCGGCACCGCACTTTTGTTTTGTTCGGTTTCCCAGAGGCGAATCGCCTCGGTGGTTTCACGACCATCCATGCCCGGCATTTGTACATCCATTAAGATCATGTCAAAGCGGTCATTCTTGGCTTTTCCCAGCGCTTCGTAACCATCTTTGGCAATGTTGACCTTGGCACCCATATCTTCAAGCAGGGTTTGCACTAAAAGTAGATTGGCAGGATTGTCGTCTACGCAAAGAATTCGTGGGGGGCGAACCAGTTCCGGGGCTTCAGCTATCAAGCGTTGCTGACGCGGGCTGACCATCTCGCTCAAAGAGCGTTGCAGCTTGCGGGTGCACGCAGGTTTGGCATGTAGCTGGGTATAAGCGTCGGGTAGGGCACTGTGATATAGCGCTTGCTCGGTGGTCGGGCAGAGCACGATAAACTTGCAGGACATTTGCTCCAGTTGGCGGATGTAGGGAGCGAGCTTTTCTGGCGGCAGCTCGCGGAATGTCAAGCCCATGACCACAATGCCAATTGGCTGAGAACTGTTGTGTGAGCTTTTAACCGCTTCAAGCAGGCTGTCTGGCTCACTAAATGGGCTGACATTCAGCCCACAATCTTCGAGTTGGTGCTGCAGGACCTGGCGCGACAGATCATGGCCTTCCATGATCGCTACATTACGGCCAAGTAGTGGCGGGCGTGGCAGATCTTCGACATCTGCGCGTGCTTTAGGCAGGCTCAGGCTGATCCAAAACTCCGAGCCTTCGCCAGGAGAACTGTCAACGCCAATTTCGCCACCCATTTGTTCGACCAGGCGTTTCGAAATCGCTAGGCCCAAACCGGTACCTCCGGCCTGACGGGAAAGCGAATTGTCGGCTTGACTGAAGGCTTGGAAGAGCAAGCGCAAGTCGTCGTCGGAAAGACCAATGCCGCTGTCCTGCACGCTAATGCGTATTTGCGCGCGACTGTCGCTTTCGTCTTCAAGCATAACGCGTACGACAATACTGCCTTCGCGGGTGAACTTGATCGCGTTATTAACCAGATTGGTCAGGATTTGCTTGAGGCGCAGCGGATCACCCAGCAATGACAGTGGCGTGTCGCGATAGACCAGACTAAGCAGCTCAAGGTGCTTCTCATGGGCGGTTGGCGCCAGAATTGTCAGGGTGTCTTGAATAAGCTCGCGCAGGTTGAAGGGGATGTTTTCAAGCACCAGTTTACCGGCCTCGATCTTCGAGAAATCAAGGATCTCGTTGATAATCCCAAGCAGGTTGTCTGCCGATTTTTCAATGGTGCTGAGGTAATCCTGTTGGCGAGGACTCAGCTCACTCTTTTGCAATAGGTTGGTGAAGCCCAGAATGCCGTTTAGCGGCGTGCGGATTTCATGGCTCATATTGGCCAGGAACTCGGATTTTATGCGGCTGGCTTCAAGTGCTTCTTTACGTGCGAAATCCAGCTCGATGTTCTGGATTTCAATGGTTTCGAGGTTTTGGCGAACGTCCTCGGTCGTCTGATCAATGCTGTGCTGTAGTTCTTCCTGAGCATTTTGCAGGGCTTCGGCCATGCGATTGATGCCTGATGCAAGTTCGTCCAGCTCTTGGCTGCCGAGCGGCGGTAAGCGTGTTTCGAGCTTGCCTTCCTTAAGCTGTGCCACGCTCTCTTTAACCCGGCGCAAGGGGTCATTGATTGAGTGGCTCATCCGCAATGCGAGCAGAGCTGTGACCACGAGACCACTTACCACCAGTAATAAGCTGGTAACCAGGCTGCGATAACCGCTGATCAGGGTGGCGTGATGCGATAGCTCAAGCTCCACCCAGCCGACCAGGTTGTCACTGCTTTGATGTACGGGCTCGCCAGTTAAGTTCAAATGATGCTCAAACACTGGAAGTAAAAAGCGTGTGGCGTCTTCGTCTGAGTGCTTGGCCGTGAGCTTTTCAGTGCCACTGCCAGTGGTCGGCATCGGGTTAAGCATGCTCGGTCCAGCATGGACCAGCAGGACTTTATCTTTATTGAGCAGACTGACTGCTCGAACATCCTGTTGTTCAAGGGATTGAGTCGCAATGCGCTGGAGTACGCTGATATCGCCACGCAGAAAGGCAGGGGCGCTTAGCGGTGCCAGTTGTTCGGCAATCATCTCGCCGCGCTGCAGTAACTGGCCCTGTAGGCTTGAGAGCTGTGCCCAGATGAAGTATCCGCCGAGCAGGAATGCCAGCAGGCTGGTCGGCAACAGCGTCAATATCAACACGCGGCCTTTTATGCCTAGGTCCTTGAACACGCACATTCCTCTCTGATTATGACTGCGCAGTTTACCGTTTGCGCTCGATCCAACAATAGGCTACTGCAGGTTCTTATAACAAAGCAGGCTAGCGGTTGGCGTGCTTTATTGTTGGCGCGCAGTGGTTTGCCGTTATCATAGACACCCCTCAAGTCGTTTGGACCTGATTGACGTCATGACCTTGCAATTTCCGACCATCGCCGAGTGCATCGGCAACACGCCTCTGGTGCGTCTGCAGCGCCTGCCTGGCAACACCTCCAATACCCTTTTGGTAAAACTGGAAGGTAACAATCCAGCGGGTTCGGTCAAGGATCGCCCGGCGTTGTCAATGATTACCCGTGCAGAACTGCGCGGCGATATTCAGCCAGGCGACACGCTGATTGAGGCAACCTCGGGTAATACCGGAATTGCCTTGGCGATGGCGGCGGCGATCAAGGGCTATAAGATGATTCTGATCATGCCCGACAACTCGACCGCTGAGCGCAAGGCGGCAATGACCGCTTACGGCGCAGAGTTGGTGCTGGTGTCCCGTGAAGAAGGCATGGAAGGCGCTCGTGACCTTGCAGAAAGTCTGCAGCGTGGTGGGCGTGGCAAAGTGCTCGATCAGTTTGGTAATGGTGATAATCCGCAAGCGCACTACGACACCACAGGTCCTGAAATCTGGCAGCAGACTCAGGGCTCTATTACCCACTTTGTCAGTTCAATGGGCACCACAGGCACCATTATGGGGGTTTCGCGCTACCTCAAAGAGCAGAGCGATCAGGTGAAAATTGTTGGCTTGCAACCGCAAGAGGGGGCCTCTATTCCGGGTATCCGCCGCTGGCCGCATGAGTATTTACCGAAGATTTTTGATGCCGCGCGTGTTGATCAAATTGTCGACATGGGACAGGACGAAGCCGAACAGGTCATGCGCCGGCTAGCGCGTGAGGAGGGGATCTTCTGCGGCGTTTCTTCTGGTGGTGCTGTTGCAGCGATGTTGCGCTTGTCGCAACAGGTCGAAAACGCGGTCATGGTGGCGATCATTTGTGACCGTGGCGATCGTTATCTGTCGACCGGTATCTACGACGTGCCGCAACACTAATGGCCAAGAAAAACAGCGGTTTACGCTTTCAGCCCAGTGGCGGCACGCGTGCTCCACAAGTACCTGTGGGCAAGAAGCAGAAGCTAAGTATCGAGCGCTTGGCTAACGACGGTCGCGGAATCGCATTTAGTGAAGGGCGTACTTGGTTTGTGTCCGGCGCTTTGCCGGGCGAACAGATTGAGGCGCGCGTGCAGTCGGCGCGCAGCCAAGTGGTTGAGGCCCGTAGCGAGCGCATCTTGCAGGCCAGCCCCGAGCGTCGCCCTGAGCCTTGTGAGCATGCTCGCACTTGTGGCGGCTGTAGTCTGCAGCACATGCCGCATAGCGATCAGCTGGTGCTTAAGCAGGCCGCGCTTGAGGAGCAATTAAGCCGCTTGGCACAGGTGCAACCAGAACTTTGGGCACCTGCGTTGACGGGGCCTGAATTTGGCTATCGGCGACGTGCTCGGGTGGCTGTACGCTGGGACCCAAAACTGAAAAAGCTAGCGGTAGGGTTTCGCGCGGCGGCGAGCCAGGAAATTATTGCGATCAGTGATTGCCCGGTTTTGGTACAGCCCTTGCAACCCATTCTGCGCGGTTTACCAGAGGCGTTGCGCCAGCTTGAAAAGCCGCAAGCGATTGGTCACGTTGAGCTGTTTAATGGCACAACAAGTGCGGTATTGGTGCGCCACACGGCTGCATTGTCGGAAGCAGATATCAATCGTTTGCAGCAGTTTTGCGTTGAGCACGATGCGCAGCTGTGGTTACAAGGCGTGTCTGAGCCAGAACCATTTATTGCCGAGCAAAAACTAGGCTATACCTTGGCTGATTGGGGTCTACAACTGACGTATCGGCCCGGTGATTTTGTTCAGGTGAATGAACCGGTTAATCAGTCGATGATTGCTCAGGCCTTGGATTGGTTGGCGCCGCAAGGCAATGAGCGGGTTCTTGATCTATTTTGTGGGCTGGGTAATTTTGCCTTGCCGTTGGCGCGTCAAGCGCAAGAAGTGGTTGCGGTAGAAGGCGTGCAGGCGATGGTCGAACGAGCCACTGCAAATGCGTTGGAAAATTCGCTGAATAATGTGCACTTTTATCATGCGGATTTGTCCGAATCGCTGGCTGGAAAAAGTTGGGCGAAAGGTGGGTTTGCTGCAGTTTTACTTGACCCACCTCGTGATGGTGCTTATCAAGTAGTGAAAAACCTTGCTGCACTGGGTGCAAAACGAGTGGTGTATGTATCCTGTAATCCGGCAACACTTGCGCGTGACACTGAGCAGTTGGTCGCCCAGGGTTACTGTTTGAAAAAGGCTGGCATTCTCGACATGTTTCCGCAGACGGCGCACATTGAGGCCATGGCCTTATTTGAGTTAACCAGCATTTAACCGGGTAATTTTTGTTTGGCTCTTGCTGGTCGCGAGGCGTGAGAGCGTCTCATGCAGTTCGAAGGTCGTAGATCGGGACAGTTTGCAATGCTCTAAAATGAGTGGTCCCGACTTGCGCAAGCAGGGGTGTGAAGGATTTGCGCCTTACAGCAGTTAACCGACCCGCTCAACTTAGCGAGTCGGTGTAGATTCGTAGCGCAGTACGCGCTTCGTAGGGAAGGTATGCAAAATGGTTCAGGTGAGAGCGCATCAGCCGATCAACGATGACGGCAGCATCAACCTTGAGGCCTGGCTGGATCACGTACAGGGTGTTGATCCAGCATTGGATCGTGACGCGTTGCGCGGCGCGTGTGAGTTCGCCCGTGAGGCAGAGCAACAAGCGAATGCAGCGCAAAATCTGTGGAGTGAAGGTGCCTCCAGTTTCCGCGTAGGCCTGGAGATCGCTGAGATTTTGGCTGATCTCAGGCTTGACCAGGATTCTTTAGTTGCGGCTGTGCTGTATCGCGGTGTACGCGAAGGTACTGTCGAGTTGGCTGCCGTGCACCAGCGCTTCGGTCCGGTAGTCGCCAAGTTGATCGAGGGCGTGCTGCGCATGGCCGCCATTAGCGCCAGTATGAATCCGCGCGATTCCTTGGTGTTGGGCTCGCAGGCACAGGTCGACAACCTACGCAAAATGCTTATCGCAATGGTCGATGACGTGCGCGTTGCCCTGATCAAGCTGGCTGAACGTACCTGCGCGATTCGCGCCGTCAAGTTGGCCGACGACGAGAAGCGTCAACGCGTTGCCCGTGAAGTCTTCGATATTTACGCGCCGTTGGCTCACCGTTTAGGTATCGGGCATATCAAGTGGGAGCTCGAGGATTTGTCCTTTCGCTACCTTGAGCCCGAGCAATACAAACAAATCGCTACCTTGTTGCACGAGCGTCGGCTGGATCGTGAGCACTACATCAATGAAGTGATGGACCAGCTACGTTCAGAGCTTGAAGCCACCGGCATCCAGGCGGATATCAGCGGGCGGGCCAAACACATTTATTCAATCTGGCGGAAAATGCAGCGCAAAGGCCTGCAGTTCAGTCAGATTTATGATGTGCGAGCGGTACGTGTTCTGGTTCCGCAAATGCGCGATTGCTACACCGCGCTGGGGATCGTCCATACCTTGTGGCGGCACATTCCCAAGGAGTTTGACGATTACATCGCCAACCCCAAGGAAAACGGCTATCGCTCGTTGCACACCGCGGTTCTAGGTCCTGAAGGTAAAGTGCTTGAGGTGCAAATTCGCACCGCAGCCATGCATGAAGAGGCCGAGCTGGGAGTGTGTGCGCACTGGCGTTACAAAGGCACCGACGTTAAAGCCGGTTCGAATCACTATGAAGAGAAAATCTCCTGGTTACGTCAGGTGCTCGAGTGGCATGAAGAGCTGGGTGACATTGGCGGCCTGGCTGAACAGCTGCGCGTCGACATTGAGCCAGATCGGGTCTATGTGTTTACCCCCGATGGTCACGCCGTTGACTTGCCTAAAGACTCGACACCGCTGGACTTCGCTTACCGTGTCCATACTGAAATCGGCCATAACTGCCGCGGCGCCAAGGTAAACGGACGCATCGTGCCGCTGAGCTATAGCCTGCAAACCGGTGAACAAGTGGAGATCATCACCAGCAAGCAGGGCACGCCAAGCCGTGACTGGTTGAACTCCAACCTCGGCTACATCACCACTTCGCGTGCCCGAGCCAAAATTGTTCACTGGTTCAAGCTGCAAGACCGTGATCAGAACGTCGTGGCCGGTAAAGGTTTGCTTGAGCGTGAACTGGGTCGTTTGGCGCTGTCGCATGTTGATTTTGAAAAACTGGCTGAAAAAGCCAATCTGAAATCAGCTGAAGACTTGTTTGCCGCCTTGGGTGCGGCGGATGTGCGCTTGGCGCATGTGGTTAACCTGGCTCAGCAGTTGATTGAGCCCGAGCGCAATAGCGAGCAGCTTGAGCTTATTCCACGCAAGGCTCTGGGCTTCAAACCTGGCAAGCGTGGCGATATTCAGATTCAGGGCGTTGGCAACTTGCTCACACAGATGGCGGGTTGTTGCCAGCCGTTGCCGGGTGATCCGATTGTTGGCTATATCACGGTAGGGCGAGGCGTTAGCATTCACCGCCAGGACTGCGCGGCAGTGTTGCAGCTGGCGGGTCGTGAGCCTGAGCGGATGATCCAAGTCAACTGGGGGCCGGTGCCGGTGCAGACCTACCCGGTCGATGTGGTTATTCGTGCCTATGACCGTTCGGGTCTATTGCGTGACGTGACCCAAATACTGCTTAACGAGAAGCTCAATGTGTTGGCGGTCAACACTCAGTCGAACAAGGAAGACAACACCGCAACAATGTCGATTACCATTGAAATCCCCGGCCTTGAAGCGCTTGGGCGTTTGTTGGGGCGCATTTCGCAGTTGCCTAATATCATCGAAGCTCGACGTTTGCGCAGCAGTTCCTGAGGGCTTATGTACCAATTAACAGACTTGCTACACCTGATGGCGCGCCTGCGTGACCCGCGGCATGGTTGCCCTTGGGATTTGCAGCAATCGTACGCGACGATCGTGCCTTATACGCTTGAGGAGGCCTACGAAGTTGCTGACGTAATTGAGCGGGGTGATTTTGATAATTTGCCTGGTGAACTAGGCGACCTGCTGTTTCAGGTGGTCTATTACAGTCAGCTGGCAGCCGAAGAAGGTCGTTTTGGTTTTGCCGAGGTGGTCGACTCGATTACTCGCAAACTGGTGCGCCGCCATCCCCATGTGTTTCCTGATGGTGATTTGTACGGTGCAGTTGAACTGCCCAAGCTTGCTGAAGCAGCGGTCAAACAGCGTTGGGAAGAGATCAAGGCCGAAGAGCGTACGCAGAGAGCACAGGCGCCCGAGCAGCTTTCTTTGCTCGACGATGTTCCTACGACTTTGCCGGCGCTGTCGCGTGCAGTGAAACTGCAAAAACGTGCGGCGCGAGTCGGGTTTGACTGGCCCGAGGCTCTGCCGGTTGTTGATAAAGTCCGTGAAGAGCTGGATGAGGTGCTCGAAGCGATGAGCGAAAATGATGAGCAGGCAATTGCTGAAGAGCTAGGCGATTTGCTGTTTGTGGTGACTAATCTTGCCCGCCACTTAAAGGTGGACCCAGAGATGGCTCTGCGTGCGGCGAATATCAAGTTTGAACGCCGCTTTCGCTTTATCGAGCAAGCGCTGCGCCAGTCAGGGCGTGATATTGCTCAATGCGATCTGGAGTCGCTCGATGTTTTGTGGGGTGAAGCCAAGAAGCTGGAAAAACAGCAAACACTTGGCTGACGGCCAATAAGCAATCAATATGCGCGGCAGGTTATTTATCGCGACCTGTGGGCCTTGTACAGCACCATTGATACAAGGCTCGCGTGGCAGTTGTTATTAGATCAATAGAAATGGCAACAAGACCTACGTGGATCGAGGTTGCTGTCGTTGAATACCGGGGTAAGTCATGGCTTTATCACTACGCGACCAGCTACTGAAGGCAGGGTTGGTTAACGAGAAACAGGCCAAGCAGGCTAGTAAGCAAAAGCAAAAACAGCAACGCATGGAGCATAAAGGTCAGGTCGAAAAAGACACCTCGCAACAGCAAGCTGCGCAACAGGCGATGGCAGAGAAAATTGCGCGTGACCAAGAGCTGAATCGTCAGCAGCAAGAAAAGATCGAGCAAAAAGCTAAAGCGGCTCAGGTTAAGCAACTGATTGAAGCCTCACGCCTGCCTAAGCTTACGACCGAGGATTACTACAACTTTGTCGATGACAAGAAAGTGAAGCGTCTGTCGGTCAATGAGTTAATGCGCAATAAGCTAAGCAGTGGTTCGCTGGCTATTGTGCGTCACGGCGGTGGTTACGAAGTGATCCCGCGAGAAGCTGCGCTGAAGATTCAAGAGCGTGATGCACGCCGTGTAGTGCTGCTTAACACGCCCACCGAAGCACCAGATGCTGATGATCCGTATGCGGCCTATCAGGTGCCGGACGACTTGATGTGGTGATTGAGTCTTGCGAGCACTAATCAAAAGGCCGGGCTTACTCCCGGCTTTTTACTGCTGTAGTTTGCTGGCAACGGCTAGAATGAACAACTTGGGCTATTCAGCTCGACACGCTTAAAGCTCGCTCCTGGAGTCACAGCGGTAATCGCCTGCAATTGGTCAAGACGCAAACGGTGTCTGCCGTCGGCGCTTCTGACAATAAGAAACTCTTGTTTGTCTGCGCTCGTTTCAGTCGTCAGTGCCTGGCCTTCCAGCATCCCGCCATCAGTCAGTTCAATTACCAGGTCGTAGCGGTGCAGGCAGGCAACCTCCAAAAGATCATACAGGTCACAGGCCAGCGGCTGATAAGGCGTTGGATGCATTGCATACTCTCCTGTTAAGGCATCAATCAGGCAGGTCTACCGATAAATTTATGTGAAGTACATCACGCGCTTGGCAGGGTAGTGGCTAAGTGATATCTTTCCTGCGCCCGGCAAGGGCAGCCAAGCTTTTGCTAGGGGTAGATCCATTCTAAACGGGTTAGATAAGTTTTGAAGATGGATTTTCTAAGCAACTAATATGGATGCTTCAATGAACGCTCGTGTCAGCCATGGTCCAGAAAGTAATAGCGATGAAATTGATTTATTCGCCCTGATTAATAGCTTGTGGTTACAGCGCTGGTTGATCGCCGGAGTCATGGCGCTGCTTGCCATTGCTGCTGGAACTTACGCGCTGCTGGCAACGCCATATTATCAGGCGCAAAGCGTCCTTAAGCCCACCTCACTGAAAAGCTTCGATCAACTCAACCTTACCGGCGTGTATAAGGTTGATAGGGATCAAGTGCTTAATCGTATTGGTATCTCGCTTGAGTCCTATTCAACTCGCTACGATTTTTTCCAAAAGCACCCCGAGCTTTTTCAAGCGTTGGAGCAGCCCGGTGTGGCAGTGGTGCAGGCCTTTGAGCGGTTGAACAAGTCGGCATTTACTATTTTGAAGCCGGACGTAAAGAAAGCAGATTCTTTGTCCAGCTATGTTGGTTTGAGTTTTGTGTACCCCGAGGGCGTGGACGGACCGGCTGTGGTCAATGGCTTGGTCGCTTATGCCGTTGAGCAAGAACGTGCTCGTATTGCTGCTGAAGTGAGTACGCTCGTGACTAACCGTCTGAATAAGCTGCAAAGCCAGATTGCGGCTGCTCGCATCGGCTATGAGGCAGACAAACAATCGAAAATAGCCAAGCTGCTGGAGGCTGACAGCGTTAAGCGTGCCAATCTCATGGATGAGCTCGCTGGCCTGCGTCAGCAGCTTAAGTTACGCCGTCAAAATCGTATTATGCAGCTGACTGAGGCGATTATGATTGCCGAACAGTTGAATATACATAAACCAGCAACACCTTCGTCCATGCGTGATCTTGGTGAGCAAGCTTCAAATAATTTGATTCGCACGGAAGTGACTAATCAGCAAATCCCACTTTATTTCATGGGTACTGAAGCCTTGGGGGCTGAGCGTAAGGCCTTAAGAGCACGTGCTTCTGATGATTTTACCGACGCGAAGGTCGGCGAGTTAGAGAAGCAACTGCGGATTTTGCGCAACAATCGAGAAGTCGAAGCATTGCGTCATCGCGGCAACGATGATCTGTTTCTGAGTAAGCTGGCCAAGTGGGAGGAGGAGACATCCTATTTGCAGGAACTCAAACCTGAGTTGCTGTTGCTGGATCTTGTTGATATCGATCAACCAGCTGTTAGTCCGCTTTCGCCGATCAAGCCGAAGAAGCTGTTGATAGTTGTTTTGGGCTTAGTGCTGGGGCTGATGTTGGGCGTGTTTATCGCTTTGGTTCGCTCGATGATGACGCGCCTAAAGCCAATTTCTCTGACGATGTTGAATCCGCTGCCAGTCGAGCATGCGGGGCACAAATTAGTGCAGCAATGACGCTGCCACCTGTTTGCAGCTGTACTCAACCCAGGGGGCAAACGCTCGGTTAAAGCTGGGTGGCAGACACAAAAAAGCCGAGCAATGCTCGGCTTTTTTATGTGGATCCATATCGCAGGTCAGATTCGTGGTTTAGTTACCTTTCACGGCTTTGCCGGCCACGGTGCCTTCTTCGAGCATGATCTGGTATTCCTTGCCATCTTTCTCGATCTGGTTGAGAGCTACTAGCAAATAGTCCCAGTCTTTAGCGAACCACAGGGTGGTTTTGCGTTTGCTTTGAGTTGGGTCGCGGACCCGCTCCACCTTGATCGCGTCTATCTTACCGACCTTGGTGGCCACGGCTTCTTCACCGAGCACACGGAAATCATAGGTTTCGATTTCATCGCCATCGACCACTTGGTAGCTCATGCTTTTCTTGCCAGCAGCCACGTCGTGTTGCAAAACCATTTGATAAGTTGATTTGTCCAGCAAGCCACGGTTCAACGGGATGCGCACAGCGGTTCCACGATCATCGCCAATGACCTGCTTGGCTGACCAGTCAAAGTCTTGCTCGACTGACTTGCCTTTGCCCAGGCCGCCGCGTTCATATTTGTAGCTCAGAGGCATGAACGCATTGTCTTCAATGCGGAAGGTGCTGGTTTCGGTGAGGCTGGCGACCAGCATCGACGCTTCGAAGTTTAACTCCCAGCGGCCATCACCCAAATCAGTCAGGTTGCGCTCTGCTGAACCGCTAACAGGGAGCTGTTTCCAGTCTGCGGTATAGCTTGCGGTAAAGGGTTTTATCTCGTCTGCGAAGACGGGAGCGCTAATCAGCGCAAGTGCGAACAGTAAGGCCCGACGCATGTTATCTCCTAGGTCCGGAAAATATAGCCAGTACTCGCGAGTGGCTTACCATCAAGCATCACGCCTTGCGAGCTAAGGTGCAAGCGTTGATCGGCAAACCAGTGTACAGCTAGCGGGTAGATCTGGTGTTCCAGCTGATGAACTCGCTCGGCGAGGCTCACAGCTGAGTCGCCTGCATTTACTGGCACTGCTGCTTGTACGACCAATGGTCCGCCATCGAGTTCCTCTGTCACGAAGTGCACGCTACAGCCGTGCTCCGTGTCTTTAGCGTCCAGCGCCCGTTGATGGGTGTGTAGGCCTTTGTATTTTGGCAGCAACGAGGGGTGAATATTCAACAGTCGTCCTGAGTAATGCCGCACGAAGTCGGCGCTGAGGATGCGCATAAAGCCCGCCAGTACCACCAGGTGCGGTGCGTGGGCATCAATCGCTTCAATCAACGCCGCATCAAACGACTCGCGACTCTCGTACTGGCGATGATCCAGTGCGGTTGTCGCGATTCCAGCGGCTTTGGCGCGCTCAAGTCCGTAAGCATCTACGCGATTTGAAATCACTGCGCAGATACGGGCTGAGCTAGTTGAGTCGATACTGTCGATCAGGGCTTGCAAGTTGCTCCCAGAACCTGAGAGCAACACAACTACGTTGCAAGGCGTCGACATTAGTGGCTTTTCAAATTGTTGAGAACCACTGGGTCGGCGTTTTCTGCAGCATCTGCAATTTGACCGATTACCCAAGGCTGCTCGCCCGAAGCCGTCAGGTTGTTCAGGGTTGCTTCAACGTCATCCTGTGCAACACAGATAACCATGCCAACACCGCAGTTGAGTACCCGGTGCATTTCGTTTTCTTCGACGTTGCCCTGGGCTTGCAGCCAATCGAAAACGGCTGGGCGTTTCCAGCTGGCAACATCAACGATAGCTTGGGCGCCTTTTGGCAGAACCCGGGGAATGTTGTCGAGCAGACCACCGCCGGTGATGTGCGCCATGGCTTTAACTGCGCCGGTATCTTTGATCAGCTTGAGCAACGGCTTAACGTAGATGCGTGTCGGAGCCATCAGCAGGTCGGTCAACTGCTTGCCATCGAGCTGGATGTTTTCGATGTCGGCGCCAGACACTTCGATGATCTTGCGGATCAGTGAGTAGCCGTTCGAGTGTGGGCCAGAAGATGGTAGGGCGATCAACGCATCACCGGCGCAGACTTTGCTGCCGTCGATGATTTCAGCTTTCTCGACCACACCCACGCAGAAGCCTGCCAGGTCGTAGTCTTCGCCTTCATACATGCCCGGCATTTCAGCGGTTTCACCGCCAACCAGCGAGCAGCCCGCCAATTCACAGCCTGCGCCAATGCCGGTGACCACTTGAGTGGCGACATCGACGTTGAGTTTGCCGGTGGCGTAGTAGTCGAGGAAGAACAGCGGTTCGGCACCGCAAACAATCAAGTCGTTAACGCACATGGCGACCAGGTCTTGGCCAATGCTGTCGTGCTTATTGAGGTTCAATGCCAAGCGCAATTTGGTGCCGACGCCATCGGTGCCCGAAACCAATACAGGCTGTTTGTAGCCAGCAGGAATCTCGCAAAGAGCGCCAAAGCCGCCCAAGCCACCCATGACTTCCGGACGAGCGGTGCGCTTGGCGACACCTTTGATGCGTTCAACCAGGGCTTCGCCTGCGTCGATGTCTACACCTGCGTCCTTGTAGCTGATGGAGGGTTGCTTGCTCATAGATACCGGCCTTTAAGGAAAATTCGGATGTGTACCGGCGTTGCATAGGCCGGGCTGCGAGGCGCGCGATTTTATCAGGCTTGCCAGGCAGCGGCCACCCACGAAGTGCTATGGTTGCCGGGGGACGAGCGGCTGTTTAAGGTATAGCCTGTCTAATGCGGTGTTTTAACCGTTCCCAAGCCCGTCGAGAACCTAATTAATGCGCCTGATCGCTCGTTTGCTCACCTTGTCATTACCCCTGCTGTTTAGCTTGCCGAGCCTGGCAGCAACGGTTTCTGACCTTTATGAAGTCCGTGAAGCAGGTGCTAGCCAGCAGCCTGATCAACGCAACACCGAATTGGGGCGTGCGCTGGATACGTTGGTCTTACGGCTGACCGGAAAAGCCAATGGCTCGAAAAATCCGGATTTGGCCGAGACATATAAGGATCCGCAACAAATTGTTACTCAGTATGGTTTCGAGGGGGACAGCATTGTTGTCAGTTTCGATCCCGCAAGCACTGATAACGCGTTGCGTCAGGCTGGCCTGCCGATCTGGAGCGCTAATCGTCCCGCAGTGATGACCTGGTGGCTGAACGAGGACATTAACGGTACGAGTTTGGTCGGTGATGGTCTTGTCGGCGCAGAGCCGTTAAATCGTGCAGCGCAGCATCGTGGTCTACCGTTGCGTCTGCCCTTGGCTGATCTCAGCGAGCAACTGGTCGGTACTGCAGAAAACCTGAGTGCGAAGTCACCGGATGAACTGCGTACCGCATCTGAGCGTTATGCAGCTGATGCGCTGTTGGCCGTGCAGGCAAGTGAGAGTGATGGTGCCTGGAACGCCGATTGGCGTCTTTGGATCGGTAACGATGATTTCAAAGGCAGCGCGCAGGGTGCTGATCAGGCAGCCGTTGCTGATTCGGTAATGATGGCCGTGAGTGAATTGCTGGCCAAGCGTTTTGTCGCGGCGGCAGGGACCTCAACTGATCTGACCCTTGAAATCGAAGGCGCTGGCCTGGCGCAATATGCTGAAATTCAGCGGATACTTGAGCCCTTCGACTCGCGCTTCAGCAAAGTCGATAACGGCCGCTTGGTATTCAAGGTTAAAGCCAACGCGGAACAACTGCGTTCACAGTTAGCGCTTGCTCAGTTGCAAGAAGTGCCAGCCACTGCAGATCCCGAGCCTGAAGTTGTGGACTCACAAGACGCCAGTGGGCAAGACTCGACTGCTTCAGGTGAGAGCGCAGTGGAAGGCACGGGTGAAAGCACTGCACCGCAAGCTCCAGCGCCACAAAGTAATGTGCCCAAAGCCAACGTGTTGCGTTTCCGCTGGTAAACACACTGCACGGTAATTGATTGCCCCGAGCAACCACTGACAGAAACAGTGGTTGCTTTTTAGTGCCACCTACAAACGACAGACTGAGGATTTAGGGATGAAGGCTTTGCCACGCTGGTATTTGATCGTCGGTTTTGTACTGTTGGCGTGGTTGCTCTATCTGCTGGGGCCAATGTTATCGCCGTTTGTGATCGGGGCTGTGCTGGCCTATATGGGTGATCCACTCGTGGACCGGCTGGAGCGGCTGAAGGTTTCGCGGACCTGGGGCGTGATCATTGTCTTTGCTATTTTCAGCCTGGTCTTGACTATTTTGCTGGTGGTTTTAGTCCCGCTTCTCGGTAAGCAGTTGGTGCGCTTGTACGAATTAGCGCCGCAGATGATTGACTGGACGCAGCATGTTGCGCTGCCTTGGGTGCAGGCGAAGTTTGGTCTCAATGATAATTTCTGGCGCCTCGATCAACTCAAAGGCGCGCTCTCGGATAACTTGGGGAAAACCACTGACATTGCCAGTATGGTGCTTAAGAAAGTCACCGCTTCAGGCATGGCCTTGGTTGGATGGGTGGCAAACCTGTTGCTGATTCCAGTGGTTAGCTTTTATCTGATGCGCGACTGGGACTTGATGGTGGACAAAGTTCGCTCAATGTTGCCGCGCCATAACGAAGAAACCATTGTTCAATTGATGGGCGAGTGCCATGAAGTAATTGGCGCCTTTATGCGCGGGCAGCTATTGGTGATGCTGGCGCTTGGCGTGATGTACTCCACTGGTTTGATGGTGATCGGTCTTGAGTTGGGTCTGTTGATCGGTGTATTTGCCGGTTTGGCCAGTATCGTTCCGTACCTGGGCGTTTTCGTCGGTATTTCATCCGCGTTGATCGCCGGACTCTTTCAGTTTGGCCTCGATCCTTATCCGTTGGTGGCCATTGCAGCCGTGTTTATCGTGGGACAAATGCTTGAAGGCATGCTGTTGACGCCATGGCTAGTGGGGGACCGTATTGGCCTGCATCCAGTCGCGGTGATCTTTGCAATTATGGCAGGCGGCCAACTATTTGGCTTCGCTGGCATTCTTTTGGCCTTACCCGTTGCAGCTGTAGTCATGGTTTTGCTGCGCCATGCGCATGATTTTTATAAACAATCAGGCACGTACAATAATGGTCGTGTAACTGATTGATTTTAATTTACCAACCCTATTCATGTGTCGAACCGGTGGGCGGGTTAAAGCTGGAAAAACCGGAAGAAGTGATGGGGAAATGAGGGAGTAGGGGACGTACCACGTTTTATCCAAGCTCTCAGCTAGAAAACCGTGGTCTATCCCCTATTACTTTCTTGTATTTTGGTAAACGGAATTCGCAGCCGGTCATTATCAGTTCTTACACCAACGCGTTGAATCTTTGACCCGTTACCAGCATGGACATCAACAAGCACGAGTCATCCGACTAGGTCGGGCGACTCGTTTGGCCAGATTACGCCAACCTATTTGGCGACTGCGTCTTTAGGCAGCGCAAACGCCACCACATACGATTTTTCCCGGTCGTGAGGGTTATGCGGGGCACCTGAGGCGGTAATGACCACCATTTGTCGGCCGGTCTTCTTATCCATATAGGTGATGGGCGTGGCTTGCGCACCGGTTGGCAGCGAGCCTTGCCATAACTGTTTACCGGTTTGAACGTCAAAAGCGCGCAGGTTGTAGTCAGACGCTCCGCCAAAAAATATCAGACCTGACCCTGTGACCACTGAGCCGCCCAGGGTCGGCATGCCGGGCAGAAAAGGTATGCCCGTCTTGATACCCAATGGGCCGCTTTCAGCCACGGTCCCTACCGGCACCTGCCATACCAACTTCTTGCTGGCCAGATCTATGGCGGTCAGCGTGCCGTATGGTGGCTCCATGCACGGTACGCCCAAGGGGGACATGAACATGTCGACTTTATAGCCATAGGGCGTCCCCTTCATCTTGGAATACTCACCATGTGGGTCAATTCCGCTCATGGCGTCGACCTCCGCACGCGTAGTCAACCTAGCCAGCATAGGCATACGAAGATCGTTGACCAACAGCAGGTTTCGCTTCTGATCAATAGCCGCACTTCCCCAATTAAAGCCGCCATAGTTGCTGGGATACTGTAGATAGTTAGACAGGTCGGCGGGGCTGGGAGTGAAATCGCCAACGTACGTGCTCTTCTTGAAGCTGATGCGGCAGTACAGCTGATCCAGCGGCGTGATGCCCCACGCTTTGACCTCCGACAGTGGCTCGGTGCCAACAGAGGGCATACCCGTCGAATACGGCTGCGTTGGTGAGTACCGCTCTCCCTTGGCCTGACCTGCAGGTACCGCGCGCTCTTCAACCTTGGTAATAGGCACGCCGGTTTCGCGGTTCAATACAAAAATCTGGCCACGTTTAGTGAGCTGAATCACCGCCGGAATTGTTTTTCCGTTTTCGCCACTTAACTCGTATAGCGCGGGTTGCGAGGGGAGGTCGTAGTCCCATAAGTCGTGGTGTGTGGTCTGGAAGCTCCATTTTTCACGCCCTGTACGCAAATCAAGTGCAACCAGTGATGATCCGTACTTATCATCCACCGCAGTACGCTTGCCGCCCCAATAATCGGGTGTAGGATTCCCCAACGGAACAAACACAGTGCCGAGTTTCAAATCGAAAGACATGGGGGCCCAGGCGTTTGGTGTGCTGCGTGTGTAGGTTTGTCCTGCCGGCGGCAGCCCTGTGATTTGCGCATTACCCATGTCCCACGCCCAATTCAGCTTGCCGGTGAGAGCGTCAAACGCGCGTATCACCCCTGAAGGCTCGTCCGTGCTCACATTATCTGCAACCCATCCTCCCATCACGATTTGATCGCCAGCCACCATGGCGCCTGTGGTTTGCATATACATGCCGGATGGAGCACTGCCCACTCCCTCACTCAGATCGACAACGCCTTGGTCGCCAAACGACTCACACAATTGTCCGTTTGACGTTTTGATCGAAATCAGCCGCATGTCAACAGTCGCGACCACCACGCGTGGGCCACAGGCGTCGTCCGCAGGTGGCTTGAAGTAAGCTGTTCCTCGGCAACGATTCCAAAAAGGGGAAGACGCCTTGGGGTCGTATGTCCATTTGCGCTCCCCGGTACTTGCATCCAACGCTGTAATCACATTCGACGGAGAGCAGCGATAAAGTGTGCCATCCACAAACAATGGCGTGTTTTGATCCTCTTGATTCTCATCAAGGCCTTTTGTTTCGTAGGTCCATGCAACTTCAAGTTGGCTGACGTTAGCCGTGTTGATTTGATCCAATGGAACAAAACGATTGCCTTCTCCTGTACGCCCATAGCTTTCCCAGCTATTGCCTGCAGCATTTGTGGTACTCGAAACCTGTCCTGTGGACAGCGCCACATCATTACGAATCTCTCCATGAGGTTTAGTCATCAGCACCACGTCCCCAGCCAACACCAACAGCAGCAGCGTTGCTAGAGCCATGCAGGTTTTATTGCTGACGAGGACTCGCCCGTTGCGGGTGTACAGAGGGGCGAGATACAGCCCTACAATTGCAAAACCAAGCAGTGCAGCAGTTCTGGGTACCCAAGCCCAAAAATTGGTACCGACCTCGATAAAGGTCCATACACACGAAGCAGCAAACACGGCCAAGTACAACCATAATCCCGTTCGATGCCCTTGTATTGACCACAAGCCTGAAACTGCAAAGCCAACTCCCGCAATCAGGTAGTACCAAGAGCCTCCCAGAGTGACTAAATAGCTGCCACCGATGGTCAAGCACAAACCAAAAAGTACCAATACGCCGCCGAATAGCTTCAGCAGCAGCGGTACTTTTTTGGGTAATGGTAAGGTTTTTGTTTGCATAAACGTGCCCATCCTGGCAATTACGAAAATCCCTATAGTGCAATGCGTTCCCCCGTGGGGAGTGCATCAAATTATATCAACGGTCTCCCTCAAATATATGTGATCGGAACCCACGCCGTGATGCCAGAAATGTCTCAATAATCGAGAAATCTGTCAAATCAGATATTGTATGATGAATTCAAACACGCTAGATGCTGGGCGTTAGTGTGTTACGCCAGTGGTGCGTATTGGATAGACTTATGGTTTGATCAGAATAAAATAAGTTGCACAATTTATACGCTTTTAAGGCCTTTTTATTGTTTTTACGTTTATTGGCAATGGGGGGCTCAGTAGTCGGTTTTATAGTTTTTGCCAACTGGCTGGAATTTGAGTTTTATCATGCTGGAATAAGACTATGAAGGAATAGGGGTAGACCACGTTTATCCAACTTCTCAGCTAGAAATCGTGGTCTGTCTCCTGTTATCTTTCTGTTATCTTGAGCAACGGAGAGATCATTTACGCAGTGTGTGCGACAAGAATAAAAAAGAATCAGTGCAATATCGAAACTGCAGACGAGAAGCACAGCTGGTGTTCAGAGAGAAATGCAACGAGTCGGAAGATAAATCGAACATGTGGTGTCTAGCTAAAAGCCGATATTTTCCTTTTTGATCCAAAGGTAAAGATTGAGCTTATCGTTGCTTGCATGCGTCAAGCTCGGCTTGAGTTTTAAGTTCTGTTTCGATACCGAGCCTGTACTTGCAGTAGTTGATGACTAACTGTTTGAGTTCAGAGTCTAGCTGATCCAGCGTTCTGTCATCACCGTCATTGGCGTAAATGTTCTCAAATTTTATATGATATGTTGGGTGTTTTTTTATGAAATAGACATTCGTAGAGTCACCATCATCAAGTCGGCTGTAGTAACCGATGTTCATGATTCCGATTCCGGCGAGGAGCAGTACTGCAAGCAATTTTTTCATGAGATTGGCGGCGGAAATAGTTGAGTAGTAGTGCGAAGAACTCTGACGAATTCCATTCCAATATCTCCAGGGCAAATCTTCCCCTCAGCAAGCTGTTTTGGATATTCGCGATGACCACCTAAATGCTGAATAATAAAAACACTTTGAAGAGCCTTAATAAGATTCAATACCGCATCTACCTGCAAAGGTGGGATTCTCTGAGAGGTGTTGTATCCAACCCCTTCGAGAATTTGACGACCAAATGAAACAATATCATCACCTTCTCCAGCTGTTGTGTAGTTGCTTAGTAAAACGATACCAATAACATTCGTATTGTAGTTACGAACGCTTGAACCTTTCAGCCTGATATCGCGCCCTTCGTAAATTACACCCGAGCAATCGACTCCATAATGATAGCCAATATCATCGTAACGATGATCCATGTGCTCGTCTTGAATTTCTAACATTTGCTCTGCGCCGCTACCACATTCGAAACTACGCCCTGCATGGTGTAATGCAATCATGGTGTAGTCCCAATCGTTCACCATATTGTCCTTACCTTTAAGCGCATGCCATTCAGATCGAGTAACAAATTGATGACCAAGCTCATTTGCTTTGCGAATTATTGCTTCGCGTGTAGCGGCTCTGTCGTTAACAGTAATAGGAATAGGGCACATAGCGGTGCCAGGTATGATTTCTTGCGGGCTAGCTATTGTTTCAAATGCTGTTTCAGTCATTTTTTTGATTCTCCTAGAGTTCAATCAAAGTACGAGCAGGCGACTTGAATTGAATATGCATGGAGATAGTGGATTCAGCCGAAGATGCATTAACAGTTGCTATGCCTGAACTATCAGTTACACCGCTTGTTTTAATGCCATCAACCATCGCGACGTAAGTGCGGTTAGCTAGCGGCAGTCCCGTTTCACTATCCGTCACTACAAAGGATTGAGAAAATTTCTTAGCAGTTAAAACAGGGATAGGTGCTATGAATTCTGCAGGTGTATGAGTATTACCAATAATAACCGTGCCTGAGCCACCTATTACAAGGTTTCCATGGGCGCCTTTGCTACCGACAGTTGCGGCGGGTTGACCATTAATAAAGACAGTTGATGACAGTTCAGACACCAGAGGGCTATCACAAGCGCTCTTGTCATTCATTCGCGCAGCAGGAAGCCCATCAAACAAGACATCTGGTGAACCCTGAACGATTGGATTGGTTCCATGCCCAGTATGTGGGCATGAGGTGGGATCAGATAACCGTGCAGCAGGCTTTGACATGCGAGTCCCTTCGTATGTGAGATGATGCATTAACATGCAGCAAAGGCAGATTGTAATTCAATGCCTATTTTTACAACATACCTTCCCACCTGAACGCATAGAAAACCACTCCAAGTTGGCATTGCGTAGATAGGTGTCGAAAACAAAGCGCTAATGTGTGCAAATTCGAGCGGGTCAGAAAGCCTAAGCCATTGAATTGAGCAGCAAAATGCATCAATGACACAGACCGCCGAAGGCTATAAACTTTCATTACTTTATGGAGAGCCTCCAGCTAGCGCTTTAGAAGAGCCGCAAAACTCAGTATGAAACCGATCCAGCTGCCTTTAGGTGTACGTCTGCGCGATGACGCCACATTTGCCAACTTTTATCCCGGAGCCAATGCTGCGGCGCTGGGCTATGTTGAGCGCCTGTGTGATGTTGATGCTGGCTGGACGGAGAGCCTTATCTATCTGTGGGGCGCGCACGGAGTAGGGCGCAGCCATTTGATGCAAGCGGCCTGTCTCAAGTTTGAGCAGCGCGACGAACTGGCGGTGTATTTGCCTTTGGCTGATGTAGCCATTCACGGCATTGCCTTGCTCGATAATCTGGAGCGTTGTGAGCTGGTGTGTCTGGACGACCTTGAAGCAGTTGCGGGCCAACCCATCTGGGAAGAGGCGCTGTTTCATTTGTTCAACCGATTGCGCGACAGTGGTCGTAAGCTGTTGCTATCGGCCAATACATCGCCGCGTGAGCTGAAGATCAAGCTGCCTGATTTGAAGTCGCGTCTGACCCTGGCGTTGGTGTTTCAGCTACAGGGCTTATCCGATGAAGATAAATTGCGCGCTCTGCAACTACGCGCCTCGCGCCGTGGTTTGCATATGAGTGAAGAGGTCGGGCGCTTTATCCTGACCCGTGGCGAGCGCAGCATGAACTCGCTGTTTGATCTGCTTGAGCAATTGGATCAAGCATCGCTGCAAGCCCAGCGTAAGTTGACCATTCCCTTTCTAAAAGAAACCCTCGGCTGGTAAAAATCTGCTTTGAAGCGACTGCGCTTGGTGATACGGCGTTGAAGGGCTACCTGAAAATGCTCACTTACAAGAGTAAGCTCCGCGTTTCAGGCAGCCCTTCGCCTTGTCTGACCTGCGCTCGTTGCGCTTGAAAGTCAGATTTTAAGTCTGGGTTAGAAGCGATTGCGCTTGGTGATACAGCGTTGAATGGCTACCTGAAAGTTAGCGTCTAGCCATCACACGGCGCGGCTCTAGCGCTTGTAGCGTATCTTACTACCGGCCCTACTATCTGTGAGTTACGCTGCCACTATTAGCCCCGTCAATTTTCTTGACGCATCGAAAGCCGCTCAGTACTGTCTTGCCTCCCTCCTTACCGGTCACCTCTGCTGTGAACCGCCCAGGCGTTAACTCGCGAAGCGGTCATACAAGTTACCGACACATATACGGTCGCTAGCTACTGGCGTGCCTCATTTCCGATATCAAGTGTAAAAGGATGATTCTATGATCATTCGTCAGTCTACTAACGCCGACCATCCGCTGCTGCTCGACATTTGGCTGCGCTCCGTTCGAGCTACTCACCACTTCCTGCAACAATCCGATATAGATGGATTGCTTCCGCAGCTCCGCGACATCTACTTACCCGCTGTTGAGTTGTGGGTTGCGGTAGATGCCGAGGACTGCCCGCTAGGTTTCATTGGACTCAATGAAAGCCACGTAGAAATGCTCTTCATCGAGCCAGATCTACGCGGGAAAGGCATTGGGCGGACGTTACTGGATCACATCCGCAGTTCGCGCAATGAGATGAGTGTTGACGTGAATGAGCAAAATCCCCAAGCGCTAGGTTTCTATCTACATTACGGGTTTGTTCAAACAGGTCGTTCTCCACTGGATGGCGAGGGCCGACCGTTCCCCTTACTACACCTGAGCTTGCCCAACTGAGGCTGTAATCAAAGGCTTTGGCTGTTGTAGGGTCATTGGGTGCGACATCGCGCTGGGCCAACATCAAGTCATGTTGCGTTTTGATGGTCGGCCCAGCCTTTTCCTAGCGTCCAACGTCGTACAAGCGGCCAGTCGAGTGCAGCGCCTGTTCCGCTAGCTGTGGCTATTGTTCGCCCGCCAGTTTGCGGTCGTATTGGAAGCGCCAGCGGGTGTAGAGCAGGGCGCTGCAGAACAAGGCGAAGCTGATGATCGTTTCCAGCACGCCGTAAAGCGCTCTTGCCGGGTCGATGGCGGCTAGGATGCCTTGAATAAAATACAGATTGATAACGAAGCAGAGCCAGGCGTGCGCGCGGGCATTGCCGAGAACCATGCCCGGTGCGAGCATCAGCAGCGGTACCAACTGAATGCTCAGCACGACCCAGTTGCGTGCGCCATGCAGGTCTGCAAAAGCCAGGTTCCACACGGTTATCAAGAGCAATAGGGCGATGTAGTTGAACAGGCTTAACGCACGGCTGAGCTTGACCCGAGGTTCTAACCACTGCAAATCTGGCAATGGCTTTTTTTCTTTAGCCACGTGGCTTCTCCAATTTCTGCGCCGTTTCAGCCAAGCGTTGGCCAAGTGCTCTGCACAGGGTTTTCTCGTGTTCGTCCAGCGAGCGCTTGCCGTCTGCTCCAGCGTGGTGGCTCGGCCCGTATGGTGTGCCGCCGCCGCGGGTTTCAAGTAGAGCGGACTCGCTGTAAGGCAACCCAGTAATCAGCATGCCGTGGTGCAGAAGTGGCATTATCATTGACAACAGTGTGGTTTCCTGACCACCGTGCAAGCTGGCTGTCGAGGTAAATACACCAGCGGGTTTGCCAACCAGCGAGCCGGTTAACCAGAGATTGCTGGTGCCATCGAGAAAGTATTTCAACGCTGCCGCCATGTTGCCAAAACGCGTTGGGCTGCCGAGGGCCAGTCCGCTACAGTTTTTCAGATCATCCAGGGTTGCGTACAAGGCTCCCTGTTCTGGAATCTCAGGGGCTGTGGCTTCGCAGTCAGCCGATACTGTTGGCACAGTGCGCAGGCGTGCTTCAAAACCGGCACTTTCGATGCCGCGGGCAATCTGCTTGGCCATTTCGCTGGTCGCGCCATGGCGGCTGTAATACAGGACCAGAATGTAGGCTGCGCTCACGGCAGGATCTCCAAAACATTTTCAGGCGGGCGGCCAACCACTGCGCGATCGCCTGCAATCAAAATAGGTCGTTCAATCAGCTTGGGGTGAGCAACCATAGCGGCGATCAGTTCCGCTTCGCTCAGCTCGGCTGCGGCCAGATTAAGCGTCTTGTAGTCGTCTTCGCCGGTGCGCAACAGGGCGCGTGCGGTGATCCCGAGTTTGCCCAGTACTGCGCTTAGCTGCTCGGCAGTTGGCGGTGTGTCGAGGTAACGGACGATCTCTGGCGTCAGGCCACGGTCTTCGAGAAGCTGCAATGCAGCGCGTGATTTTGAACAGCGCGGGTTGTGGTACAGGATTAAATCGGTCATGTGCGGTTCGCATCTTGCGTCAGGTGGCGACTATTCTAACCGCGTCGAGCGGTGATGTGCGCAGCGCAATGTGCAGTAAAATCTTGCTTTCAGTTGTCGATTAAGGGCACAACTGTTCCATATCAAGGAAAACAGCGTGGCTGTACCGCGACTCGCTAAGGAGAAGGCATGTTTCTACGGTTCAGAGAGTGGTTCGAGTTTTGGCGGTTCCTGTTTCAGCGTTTTTTCGCTGATAAAGGGGCCAGCAATGCCGCAGCACTGACTTACACCACGCTGTTTGCCGTGGTGCCGATGATGACTGTCACCTTTACGATGCTCTCGGCGATTCCTGCATTTCAGGGCACCGATGAGCAAATTCAGAACTTCGTGTTTCGCAATTTTGTGCCATCCGCTGGCGAGACTGTTCAGGAGTACTTGCGAAACTTCACCGTCCAAGCGCGCCAGCTGACTTGGATTGGGGTAATTATTTTGGCGGTGACCGCATTTTTAATGCTGGTAACCATCGAAAAAACCTTTAACACCATCTGGCGTGTGCGGCAGCCACGGCGCGGTGTGTCGAGCTTCTTGTTGTATTGGGCGATCCTCAGTTTGGGACCGATTTTGCTCGGCGCCGGGTTTGCCATCAGCACGTACGTTGCTTCTTTATCGCTGATGTCTGGTCCGGATGCGCTTCTCGGGGCGCAAACACTGCTGCGCTTTATGCCGCTTATCTTCAGTGTGGCGGCTTTTACCTTGCTTTACGCGACTGTCCCCAATGCGCGGGTGCCGATTAAGCATGCGCTGCTCGGCGGTCTGTTTACTGCGGTTTTATTTGAAGTGGCCAAGGCGATATTTGGTCTGTATGTGCGCTTTTTCCCCGGCTATCAGCTTATCTACGGGGCTTTCGCCACGGTGCCGCTGTTCTTGTTATGGATTTATTTGTCGTGGTTGATTGTGCTGTTTGGTGCTGAGTTGGTGTGCAACTTGTCGTCATCCTATCAATGGCGGCGCTTGGAAATTCCGCGGATATTACTGGTGATAGCGGTTCTGCGAGTGTTCTATGAGCGACAGCAGTCGGGGTTGAAGGTCCGCTACCGTGACGTACGCCGCAAGGGCTGGCAGTTGCCTGAGCATGAGTGGGAAGAGGTGTTGGGGTTTCTTGAAAGTCAGCGACTGGTAACCACCAGTGGCGCTGGCGCTTGGGTGGTGGGGCGAGACCTCAACAGTTTTTCATTGCAACGCTTGATCAGCCAAAGCCCTTGGCCCATGCCGCAAATAGAGCAATTACCGGAAACATTGGACGAGCCCTGGTATCCAGCATTTCGTCAGTTGCTTGAGCGTTTTCACGAGCAGCAAGCCAGTTTGTTTGATGGCAGCTTGGCACATTGGCTGCAGCCCGCAACGACTGACAAATAATGTCAGTTTGCGGCGAACTGCCGCTCAGCCGCAGCTGCATCTATGATCGGGCACTGCGAGCGGGTGAGGTCTAGGTCTGGCATGCTTCTGGCACAGGCTTTGGTTAATGCATGAACAGGACAAATGAATTGGGCACTACAAAAGCACTCAAGCGACCAAAAGATCAGCTGATTACGGAGCTTAGAGCCGGCTATGAGTAAAAAACAGGGCAAGGTCGTAGCGCTGTGCGCGCACGACTCGGATGCAGCGCTTGAGCGACTGAATCGGGTTACCGGGCTGCGCTTTGCGCGCTGGCCAGAATCGCTGGCGCCGCAGGTTCAGCCGCGTGCAGAAGAGCCGAAGAAAGTGGTGGCAGAGGTTGTCGGTGTTATCGAGAGTATTTCAGCTTAAGGCTTAATCGTTAGGCAAATGCTTGGTGACTTGCATTCTGCTCAAGCTCAGCTGCCTGCACAAACATCTCTTCAACGGTTATGGCTTGAAAGCTTACAGCTGTTCGCAGTTGCAACTGCATGTCTTCAACCTGCTGTTTGAATGGCAGGCGTGCAACGCCTGACAGCATGATTTTGTTGTGACTATTGACCTGACCGTGATCGACCGCAACTTCACGTCGCTTGCCGGCGTCGAGAAAGGTCACAAACAGCGATGCAGGTAAGTTGGCCAGCCCTGGCACATGTAGCCAGACGGCCACATTGTACTCAGCGATGCGTCCTTCAAAAGCACTCACTTGTTGGCGTGCACTTTTTACAATTCTAGAGGGAACGGAGCCGATTAACGTGTCGTGAGGCTGAGTCATGTAAGCATCCAAGCAGAATGATGATTAACCAGTCAGTGCAATTATAAACCTCATGAAGTTGCATAAACTGTGCGCTCAAGCGACGTCCCGCGTGATCAGTCTCGCAGATTCAGTCATTCGCCGAGGCTTTATTAATTAGTCCAGTGGATGGCGGCTGACCATCGGAGTACTCAGGTTAGTGGCAGGTAATAGCAGGGTTTTCTGGTTGTTGACGTTGGCTAATTGCAGCCAAAGACTTTCGCCCTCAACAAACTGGTCAACGGGTAGCCACAGGCCGTGATGCCAGCCGCTACCGGGCGCTGGTGTGCTTTGCAGTAAACCTGGATGGGTTTGTGCAACAGGTGCCCGGCGCAGCCAGGCGGGGCGTGGCAAGCCTTTCAGGTAGCGCAGCCCAATATGCAAACCCTCTGGGTTAAGGTGGCGCCAGCGTACCAAGGCGAGGGTAGGCGTCTCACTGTTGTTGATGATCAACACTAACTGGCCGACCTGCAGCGTTTGAGCCCTGTCTGAGTTACAGAGTAAGCGGGAGCCGCCCGGGCTGGCATCAATTATCCGTGCATCGGTGCGAGGCGGGCGTTGGCCCAGTAGCTGGCTGTGGATTGCACCTAGCCCGACGACTAAATCACAGTTCGAGGCATGCTCTGCACGCTCATGACGGCGTTGCTGGCGGCCCATCCAATGTTGCTGCACATGGTTGAGTACCTTGGCTTCTGCAGTTGTCTGCAATGGCGCGGGGTCATGCAGCGCAACCAGCAGGGCGCCCAGTTCAAAGCGTCGCAAATACTGAGGGTCACCAGTTACTGGCTGATCAAAACTCAAGCAAGGTTGCGATGCACTGAGGTCAACAATCGGGCCTTCCGTCTCATCATCATCTTCCCAGGACAACAGCCGTGCTAAGCCAGTGAGAGGCGCAAGCGCGCTGAATAGCAGTAGACACTCACCTTCATGCAGATGAAATGGGTTGCTCAGCGCCAGAATCAGCATCTGTTGATAAACGCCGCGCTGAGTTGGAGCGGGTGCAGGTTTGAATGCTGCTGCTACTGGCTCGTCCAGGCAATTTTGATGCTCACCAATCCAGTACAGCAGGTGGCTGTCACGCCACAGGCTTGGGGGCGGCTCTTGATAGACTTGATAGTGGCGTAATTGGGTCTGCGCCAAGAAGTGTTGCGCCATATACAGGCACCATGCCAAGTGCGGGCGCGAGGGGTTATGGCCTTGGAGAATTTGCAGTAATAAGCGTTTAAAACCAATTGCCAGTTCGCTGCACAGGTGTATGTACATCACCGGAGGTGGCATTTGGCTTTGCTGGGAAAGCGAGTAGTGGCGATACTCATCGCTGAAGTTTTGCAGCGCACGCTGTCTTTCGAGTAAGGTCATTGTGCTGCGGTTCAGCCGAAACAATATGCTGACTATTTGCTGTAATGCAGCCTCTTGAGGCTCCGCGCGCGCGTTGCTGAAAAGCTCCACAAGCTCGGCCTGTGATGCAGATGCTTCATCAGTGATGTCCGGCACCTCCAGGCGCAAGGCATCGAGTGTCATATCAACCCTGCCAGCATGAGGATCGAATACATGGGCGCACAACTCCAATGGGTCATTCGTTTAGTTATAGGCGCATTTGCAGTGGTCGTCCTGACAGCATGCTCTGATGCGGTTGGTGTTGACCAGTATGGTCGCAAGGTACCGTCTGAACGGATTGAAGGCCAGTGGTTGGTTATCAACTATTGGGCTGAGTGGTGTGCCCCTTGCCGAACTGAGATTCCGCAGCTCAATGCACTGGATAAAGAGCTGGCCGGTCAAGGCGTCAGTGTCCTTGGAGTGAACTTCGATAAGTTGCAAGGAGCCGAGCTTGAAAGGGTCAGTGAGGCGCTGGGTATCAAGTTTACGGTGTTGGCCAGTGATCCGGCTGAGCGCTTTAAGTTGCCGCGCAGTGAAGTGTTGCCGGTGACTTACATCATTGATAACACCGGGCGTACGCGTGAGCGCTTATTAGGCGAGCAAACCGCAGCGGGCATCACGGCCAAGCTGATAGAGCTTAAAAGCGAGGGCTAGATCGTTATGAGCAATGAACTCCAAACTAGAATCAGTCTGCACGGTTATATTCGTGGTCGCGTTCAAGGTGTCAGCTTTCGTCAAACTACAGCCGAGCAAGCTGAGCAGTTGGGTATTGATGGCTGGGTGAGAAACCTGCCTGACGGTCGTGTTGAGGTGATGTGCGAGGGTGAAAGGCAAGCCATCGAGGTGATGCGGAAATGGCTTGCACAGGGCCCTAAAAGCGCCAAGGTCGAGACTGTTGAGCTGACCGAGCAAGGCGTTCAAGGTATTGCCGGCTTTATAATTCGCTGAACAGAGCGTTAAACGCTCTATCCGGTCAGCAACGTGCTGATTACCTGCTCTGTATAAGCTGAGCAGGTATCGGCGAGCGTGTTAAGGGTGTGTTTAGTCGCGACCGGGGTCGGCGACCAAGCGTCCGGCGTCTTTGGTCAGTGAGCGCAAAAAGGCTTCCTGCAGCTCGGGGTCGTTGCGTGTCAGCTCAATCAGACTTTGCTCAAGCTCGCTGGCTTCCTCTTCGAGGCCCAGCTCGGAAAGCCGCTTGACGCGATGTACCCACTGGCTGGTGTCATCGCCTTCAAGATCATCGTAAATGAGTTTGCGTGCTTCGTTGAGCTTGCCACGCAACGTGCGGCTGACCATCAGGGATGTATCTGCTCGAGCTTCGCCGTCCGGGTCCTCAACATGTATTTGCAGGGCACTGACGCGACTGATGTCCTGTTCGGCAAATGGGCTGTCGAGCAGATTGATGCGCAGAATGCCGCTGCGATCGGTTGATAGTTCATGTTGCTGATCGCCAGCTTTGACTGACACCGGCCGCTCCGACCAAGGCAGGCTTGAATATTCCAAGCGTGCATCCTGACGCTGTTCGTCAATACTTGCCAAATTTTGTTGTGAGCGTCCGTTGGATTGCACGTTCATAAACGGGTTTAGCCCGGCAAAACCATAGTTGATCCAGCCTTTGGTGGCCGTATCCGGCAAGCTGCCCAGCAATACCACGTTCAATATGTTTGCACCTACGCCTGCGACCACTGCTACCGCGCCGAGCGGTATCTCGTATAACTCGCGCCACGGCTGGTAGGGCGTGTAGCGGTCGTATTTACGCGTGACTTCGAAGGCGGTGACTTCAAATGTCTTCTGCTCATTGATCCGGACACGGCGCTGCGGCAGTTCAAGCACACTGGGCTGACCCGCATCTATCTGCAAGCTGTAGTCGAGTAATTTGCGCTCAATGCGCTCCTCATGCTCACTGCGTTGAGGGAGTTGGTTGGCGCAGCCGCTCAGAAAAACGGCGCCGCAAATTGCGGCGCCGCCAAGGCGTAGGGTACTTCTATTGAACATGATTGCTCTTGCTATTGGCTGAAATCAGCGGCTGATACGTGCTTTGATAAACGACAGGATGTCAGCTGCTGGAACGGCTTGAGCGTCAGTTTCGACCCTGCTCTTGTATTCCAGGTTGCCTTCAGCAAGGCCGCGGTCACTGACCACGATGCGATGCGGGATACCTATCAGTTCCATGTCTGCGAATTTGATGCCCGGACTGGTCTTTTTGTCACGGTCATCAAGCAATACTTCGTAACCTGCAGCGGTTAGTTCAGCATAGAGCTTGTCGGTTGCTTCGCGAACAACCTCGGTTTCGTAACGCAGCGGCACAAGGGCGATTTGGAAAGGCGCGAGGGCGTCATTCCAGATAATCCCGCGCTCGTCTGAGTTCTGCTCAATTGCAGCTGCGACAACGCGTGATACGCCGATCCCGTAGCAACCCATGCTCAGGGTTACAGGCTTGCCATTTTCACCGAGCACCTGGCAGTTCATTGCTTCGCTGTACTTGGTGCCGAGCTGGAAGATGTGACCCACCTCGATACCGCGCTTGATCACCAATGTGCCTTGGCCATCTGGGCTTGGGTCGCCCTCGACAACATTGCGCAGGTCGGCAACCTCTGGCAGCGGCAAATCGCGCTCCCAGTTAACGCCGAAGTAGTGCTTCTCTTCGATATTCGCGCCAGCTGCAAAGTCGCTCATCATCGCTACTGAGCGGTCGATAATGCAGGTGATTGGCATATTCACCGGGCCGAGTGAGCCTGGACCTGCGCCAACGGCGCTGCGGATTTCATCTTCTGTGGCGAAAACCAGTGGGCTGGCAACTTGTTCAAGGTTGCCTGCTTTGATTTCGTTTAGCTCGTGGTCGCCACGAATAATCAGGGCAACCAGAGTGCCTTCTTCGCTGCCGTGCGCCACCAAGGTTTTGATGGTCTTTTCGATTGGCAAGTTAAAGCCAGTCACCAGGTCGTTGATAGTCTTGGTGTTTGGTGTATCGACCAAGCGCAGCTCTTCACTTGCCGCGCCGCGCTGTGTTTCGCGCGGTACTGCTTCGGCTTTTTCGATATTGGCTGCGTAATCAGATGCGTCGCTGAACGCAATATCATCTTCGCCAGACTCAGCCAGTACGTGGAACTCGTGTGAATCAGTGCCGCCAATTGAGCCGGTGTCTGCCTGCACTGGGCGGAAATCAAGGCCAAGACGACTGAATATGTTGCAGTACGCCTGATGCATGCGGTCGTAGGTTTCTTGCAGGGACTCCGGGCTCGCATGAAAGGAGTAGGCGTCCTTCATGATGAACTCACGGCCGCGCATCAAACCAAAACGTGGACGGATTTCGTCACGGAACTTGGTCTGGATTTGGTACATGTTGATTGGCAGCTGCTTGTAGCTGTTCAGCTCATTGCGCGCCATATCGGTGATGACTTCTTCGTGCGTCGGGCCCGCGCAAAAATCACGACCATGACGGTCTTTCATGCGCAGCAGTTCTGGGCCGTACTGTTCCCAGCGACCAGATTCTTGCCATAGCTCGGCGGGTTGGATGCCCGGCATTAGCACTTCGAGTGCGCCTGCGGCGTCCATTTCCTCGCGGACTACGCGTTCAACCTTGCGCAAGGTGCGCAGGCCCATCGGTAGCCAAGTGTAGAGGCCTGAGGCAAGTTTGCGGATCATTCCGGCGCGCAGCATCAACTGATGGCTGACGACAACGGCATCGGATGGGGTTTCTTTTTGTGTGGCGAGCAGGAACTGACTGGTACGCATAGTTGACCGTTCTGTCTGTTGCAAGGGCATTAAATTGACCGGCATTGTACGGTGCCTGCACGGAGACGTATAGGATGCAGCTACGCACAATAAGAGGAGATTAGGATGTCGGGACTAACCGCGGAGCAAGTTCAAGCACTTATCTGGTCCGGATTGCCGCAAGCAGAAGAGATGCAACTGACCATTGATCGACTTGATGCAGAGGGTGTTTTGGCGCGCGTACCCTTCTGCGCAAGGTTGGTGCGTCCCGGAGGCACTATTTCGGGGCCAACCATTATGGCGCTGGCAGATGCAGCGATGTATGCGGTGGTGCTAGGCCGATTAGGTCGAGTTGAGATGGCGGTGACTTCAAACTTGAATATTAATTTCCTGGTTAAGCCAAAGGCGGTCGACTTATTAGCACAAGCAAAAATATTGCGCTTAAGTCGGCGTCAAGCGGTGTGCGAAGTCGCGTTGTATTCAGCAGGCAATGAAGATGAGTTGGTTGCGCATGTGACAGGAACATATGCGTTACCCATTTGAGACGCTAGTACTTTATATATTGCTAGGCGATATTTAATTAAAGCGATAAAAAAACCCGGCCTAAGCCGGGTTTTTATAACGCTTATCAACTAACCGAGGATTACAGCACGTCCAGCGGGTAGTCTACGATCAGACGAAGGTCGTTCAGATCGCCACCGTTTGTATCGGCGTAGCTGTTGCTGTTGCGGTAGAAAGCGCTACGTACGCGGAGTGAGAGGTCTTTAGCAGCACCGTCCTGAATCACGTATTTGGCTTCAATGTCGATCTCGCGCTCTTGAGCGTCAGTACCTGTGCCAACGTCAATGTTGTCGCCAACGATGTAGCGGGTCATGAAGCTCAGACCTGGTACGCCGTAGGTGGCCATATTGATGTCGTAACGAGCCTGCCAAGAGGTTTCGTCTTTGCCGTTGAAGTCGGAGTATTGAACCGAGTTCGCCAGGTAGACGGTACCGCCACCGTCTACGCCGTAGACGTAGCCAGCATCACCGGAAGAGCGCTGGTGACCAACAGTGAAGGTGTGCGCGCCGATGTTGTAAGCGGCTGCCAAGCTCCAGATATCGTTGTCAGCTTCGCCTGAAAGCTCTGCGCCATCACCCTTGGTGTGGTAGCCGTTCAGGTCAAAGTTTAAGCTTTGATCTTCAGCGATTGGCAGGTTGTAGTTGACGTTCAGATAGGTTTTCTTGAAGTGATCTTCAACGTCGGAGTAGTGCACGCCAGCGCTGAGGTTATCAGTGAAGCTGTAGTTTGCGCCGAAGATATTTGCTGACTTCAGGCCGAAAGTGTCACGGTCTGTCGAAACTTGGCTGCTTATTGCAGTGAAGCGACCAGCGCTCAGTTCCAGGCCTTCGATTTCGTTGCTGACCAGGTAGGTACCGGTTGCAGATTCAGGCAGGATACGGCTGTCGTCAGTGCTGAATACTGGGCTGCTAACAAACTGGTCGCCGTATTTCAGGCCAGTGTTGGAAACACGGAACTTGACCGCGCCGCCAGCTTGGGACTGAGTTTTTTCGAAGTCGCCTTCGCTATCAACGTCAAACAGGCCATTGCCGCCGTGACCACTGCCGCCATCCAGCTTCAGGCTGCTCAGAGTGAAGGCGTCAAAGCCAACACCGATGGTGCCCTGGGTGAAGCCCGATTCGAACAGGGTGCGCAGGCCCCAGCCAGTTTCTTCGCGATAGCTTTGAGCGCTACGGCTTGCAGGGTTGCCGCTACGGAAGTCACGGTTCATGTACAGAATACGGTTGTGGATGTCGAAGCTGCTGTCTTCGAGAAAACCGTTAGATTCGGATTGGCTAGAGGCGAAAGCCATTTGAGTGCTACCTGCCGCGGCTACTGCCAGGGCCATTACGCTCCACTTCATCACTTGCATCGTGACTGCTCCTTTGGTTTTTAGAAGAGTTGTGCTGCCCAATTAATTATTGTATGGACGGCTCTTTCTTTTTGTGTCGACGATAACTTATAACACGCCGCCAATATTGGCGATAGTTGCCACCTGCTTGTTGCTAGTTCTTCTCAGTGATGTCGCAAATACCGATGGAACATGTCGCAAATTTGTAGGTTTCACTTGTGTCCTAAAATAACGCCAACGGATCTTGTAATTATTCACTTATTAAGCTTGGTTTGCGGGTTTGCATCACCACATTCCGAGCATTGTTGTAGCACTAAGCAAAAGTCGTGCTCAAAACGCAGTCTTTGCTAAATTCCTTGATCATTTGGTCCGCTCTTGTTGGCGGCTGGGCGATCTGGGCCATGTTATAGCTAGTCTTTGCGGGCCTCACAAGCATTTTTTCTTGGAATTTCAATGCTTGAGACGCTGTTTCAATTTTGTATCTTCGCTTTGCCCAGTGTTTGTCTGGGGATTGCCCTGAACTGCTTTTGAGCGGCTATTCATTACCGAAGGGAACAAAGTGGTGCATTCAAATGACCGTTTGGGATTATCTGTGCGATGTCTTGGTGCACATGTCTTACGCTAGCGTTCTGATGCATTCCTAAGCGTTTATGTGCAGCCTTTCGGCGCGTATCCTTGAAGCGTTGGCGGCAGGGTACGGCTGCTTGATTACAATTTTATTACTATCATTGTTGTGAGGTCATTTATGTTCGTGTTGGATTCACGTCTGCACAACGATACGCGGGTCATCGGCGATTTTGCTCTGTGTCGTCTGCTGTTAATGAATGATGCCAACTACCCATGGTTTATTCTGGTGCCACGGCGTGACGGGGTGAGCGAGGTGTTTGATCTGGAAGCGGCAGACCAGCTTTTGCTTTGGCAGGAGACCGCGCAGCTAGCCGCGTTCTTGAAGGATGAGTTTGCCGCGGATAAAATCAATATTGCGACCCTGGGTAACATGGTTCCCCAGCTTCATATGCATGTGGTCGTGCGGCGCACCTCAGATGCTGCTTGGCCTGCGCCTGTCTGGGGCAAGGCTCCAGCCCTGGCTTATTCCGAGGCCGAAATCGACAGCCTCCGTCAGTGTTTGCAGTCGGCGCAACTTCAAGGCTTTAGCGGGGCGCAGGTATGAGTAAGGAGATTGAAGGGCGGGTTGTTGAGCTTGAGACGCGTCTGGCATTTCAGGATGACACCATCCAATCGCTTAATGATGTGTTGGTCGAGCAGCAAAAGCGTATCGACCATCTGCAGCTGCAGGTTGCAGGGCTGGCTAAGCGTCAGGAAGAGTTAACCGGACAAATTGAGATTTCTGAGGATGAGGCGCCTCCGCCCCATTATTGATCGCTGAACAATACCCACAAAAAAACCCGCTAGATGCGGGTTTTTTTGTATTTAGCTGATTAGCGCCGTGCGGGCGGTGCAGCAATTACATCTTCAGCTTGCAGGCCTTTGTCGCGTTGCATCACTGAAAATTCGACACGCTGGCCTTCGACCAATACGCGGTGGCCTTCACCACGAATTGCCCGGAAGTGGACAAAAATGTCATCGCCGGAGTCGCGGGAAATAAAACCAAACCCCTTGGATGTATTGAACCACTTGACCGTACCATTTTCGCGGTTGGCGTCAGTCGGTGTAGAGATGGATTGACGTGATGCCAAGCGCAGGTTGATGCACAGGTGCAGCAATACGCCGACAGCCAACACCAGCAGGCTAAAGAGTATTGCTGGCAGATTTGCGATGGTTGGCAGTGGCGCAAGTAAAACCAAGGCTTGCAGCACACTTGCCGTCAATAAAAGTACAGAGACCAGATTTTGCAGATAACTGCGCTGCCCGGCATGCCAGATCGGCAGTTGTGGTGCGAGGATGAGGTTAAGCAGGCCAAACAAGGCAAGGCATAGCGCATCGGCGTGTTGCAGGAATGCCGGGGCGTTATTTGTAAGGCTGGGCACAAAAGATAGAAGCAGGGCTGCTAGGCCCGTTAGTAGGTGGACGATTTTCAACATGTTCAATGAGCTCACTTAATTTAACGAATCGCTAGGAAAACTGGCTGCCTATGCGTTGCCGTAGATGTGAAAGGCGTGGATAGCGTAAGCAGGCAGGCGTGCTAAAAAAGCCAAAAAGTGGAGTTGCTAGCACGGAGGCGTATTTAACAGTAAAGGGCAGGGCGACTCAATGCTGGTGCTGTTCTCTCACCGCTTTTGTGGGTGATAAATAATTTGGATCGTAATAACAAAGCCCGAACATGTCGGGCCTTGTGGCAATGCCATGCGAAACTTTATTCGGCGGCGAGCAGGCTGCGCAGCATCCAGGCAGTCTTCTCGTGGACTTGCATGCGCTGAGTCAGCAGGTCAGCTGTTGGCTCATCGTTAACCTTTTCCAGCAGCGGAAAAATTCCACGTGCAGTTCGAGTTACGGCTTCCTGACCTTGGACCAGTAGTTTGATCATGTCCTGAGCGTTAGGAATATCTTCTTCCTCTTTAATAGAGGAAAGGCGAGCGTAAGCCGCGTAAGTGCCCGGCGCAGGGAAACCAATGGCACGGATGCGTTCAGCAATATCGTCAACCGCTACTGCCAGCTCGGTGTACTGACCTTCAAACATCAGGTGCAGGGTATTGAACATCGGGCCGGTGACATTCCAGTGGAAATTGTGGGTTTTCAAGTAGAGGGTGTAAGTGTCTGCCAGCAGGCGAGAAAGCCCTTCGGCGATTGCTGCGCGATCCTGTTCGGCGATTCCGATGTTGATTTCCATACCATTTATCCTCTCAGGTTGGGCGTGAGGTGATGTGCCCCGTAATGGGCAAATTCTAACATTGGCAGTATGGCATTCTGCCTATGATTGTCTCAATGGGTGTCATTGGTTGAGCCTATCTAGAGCAGTTTGGTTCAATAAATGTCGCGCACGAGCGGGTTATGGCCCTCGCGATTGAGGGGAGAAGATTGCTGATTTACTTGCTGGTTAAGCGCCCGCCGTCCGGTCTGTGATCGAATAGCCGCAGTGGGGCGGCTGCATGTAGCGGCTTAACCATATATAATCTCGCGCTTTGCCGAGATTTATGCCGGTGTTTTGCGCTGCTCAAGCTCAGTGCAGAGCGATTGCGTGTTGTATCTTGTGTGTGATCAACACAAATTAGTGCATACATCTATAAGGCCAGATTTGCCTGAAGCTAAATGCTGCAAGTCGCACGCTAGGCGTTCGAACGTGCAGCCATACGAATTCAAGACTCAAGAGAAGCGATTACTACCATGATGCGCAGCCACTATTGCGGCCAGTTGAACGAGAGCCTGGACGGTCAGGAAATTACCCTTTGCGGCTGGGTTCACCGTCGCCGTGACCACGGCGGGGTTATCTTCCTCGATATTCGTGATCGTGAAGGCTTGGCTCAGGTAGTGTTTGACCCTGATCGTGCTGAAACCTTTGCTGTAGCCGACAAAGTGCGCAGCGAATTTGTGGTCAAGATCACCGGTAAGGTGCGCTTGCGTCCAGCGGGTGCGGGCAACTCGAACATGGCCTCCGGCGCGATTGAAGTGCTTGGCTATGAGCTTGAAGTGCTCAATGAAGCCGAAACGCCGCCATTCCCGCTCAACGAATACTCCGATGTCGGCGAAGAAACGCGCTTGCGCTACCGCTTTATCGACCTGCGTCGTCCAGAAATGGCGGCCAAGCTGAAGCTGCGTTCCAGCATCACCACCAGCATTCGTCGTTATCTCGACGAAAACGGCTTTCTTGATGTTGAAACGCCGATCCTGACCCGAGCCACTCCCGAGGGCGCGCGCGATTACTTGGTGCCTAGCCGTACCCATCCAGGCAGCTTCTTCGCATTGCCGCAGTCGCCACAGCTGTTCAAGCAGTTGTTGATGGTTGCTGGTTTTGATCGTTACTACCAGATCGCCAAGTGCTTCCGCGACGAAGACTTGCGTGCAGACCGCCAGCCAGAGTTCACCCAGATTGACATCGAGACCAGCTTCCTCGATGAAAAAGACATCATGGGCATCACCGAGAAGATGGTGCGCCAGTTGTTTAAAGAGGTGCTCGACGTTGAATTCGGCGAGTTCCCGCACATGACCTTTGCAGAAGCCATGCGTCGCTACGGTTCGGACAAGCCGGATCTGCGTAACCCAATGGAACTGGTTGATGTTGAAGACCAGCTCAAAGACGTTGAATTCAAGGTCTTCAGCGGCCCAGCCAATGATCCGAAATGCCGCGTTGCTGCGCTGCGCGTTCCGGGTGGTGCGAGCATGCCGCGTAAGCAGATCGACGACTACACCAAGTTTGTAGGTATCTACGGTGCTCGCGGTTTGGCGTACATCAAGGTCAATGACCGCGCCAGCGGTGTTGAGGGTCTGCAGTCGCCAATCGTTAAAAACATCCCGCTGGAAAACCTCAACGTGATCCTTGATCGCGTGGGTGCGGTTGACGGCGATATCGTCTTCTTCGGCGCTGACAAGGCTAAAGTCGTCAGCGAAGCGCTGGGTGCGTTGCGTCTGAAACTGGGCACCGACCTGGATCTGCTGACTTGTGCGTGGGCGCCAATGTGGGTGGTCGACTTCCCGATGTTCGAAGAGAACGACGACGGCAGCCTCAGCGCCTTGCATCACCCGTTCACTGCACCGAAGTGCAGCCCGCAAGAGCTGGAGGCTAATCCGGCCACCGCTCTGTCGCGCGCTTACGACATGGTGCTTAACGGTACTGAGTTGGGTGGTGGTTCGATTCGTATCCACCGTAAAGAAATGCAGCAAGCGGTGTTCCGTCTGCTCGGTATTGAGCCGGCTGAACAGGAAGAGAAGTTTGGCTTCCTGCTCGATGCACTGAAGTACGGTGCGCCGCCGCATGGTGGTCTGGCATTCGGTCTTGATCGTCTAGTGATGCTGATGACCGGCGCACAGTCGATCCGTGAAGTGATTGCCTTCCCGAAAACTCAAAGTGCTGCCTGCGTGATGACGCAAGCACCGGGTCTGGTCGATAACAAAGCGCTGCGTGAATTGCACATTCGCCTGCGCGAGCAGCCAAAGGCTGAGTAATAAGCATTGGGCGCTCTCGTTAAGTGGGCGCCCATAAGTAATAGAAAGCGGAGTTGTTATGGCGGGTCATTCCAAGTGGGCAAACATCAAGCATCGCAAAGGTCGTCAAGACGCCAAGCGCGGCAAGATATTTACCAAACTAATTCGTGAGCTGACAGTTGCTGCAAGTCAGGGCGGTGGGATTCCGGCGGATAACCCGCGTCTGCGTTTGGCGGTTGATAAAGCCCTGACCGCAAACATGACGCGCGACACCATTGATCGGGCCATTGCCCGTGGTGTGGGTTCGGCGGATGGCGAAAAAGTTGAAGAACTCAGCTACGAGGGTTACGCGCCGAGTGGTGTGGCAATCATCGTTGAAGCCATGACCGACAATCGCAACCGCACTGCCGCCGAGGTGCGCCATGCGTTCACCAAATGCGGTGGTAATCTCGGTACCGACGGTTCGGTTGCCTATATGTTCGAGCGCAAAGGGCAGATCAGTTTTGCCCCAGGCTTGGATGAAGAGGCGCTGATGGAGGCCGCTCTTGAAGCGGGCGCTGATGATATCGTCACCAACGACGATGGGTCGATTGATGTATTTACTGCGTTTGTCGACTTCATTGCGGTGAGCGAAGCCCTGAGTGCGGCAGGTTACAAGGCCGAGGAGTCGGAGGTGGTGATGTTACCGTCTACCTACTCAGCGCTTGAGGATGTCGACACTGCGCAGAAAGTGCTTAAGCTGATCGATATGCTCGAAGATCTGGACGATGTGCAGAATGTCCATTCAAACGCTGAGATTCCTGACGAGGTCATGGCCCAGTTGGGGTAATAAAAAAGCCGGGTTAGCCCCGGCTTTTTTAATTCGTCAGCGCTTTGCAGTGGTAGGGTGGGCAAGCTTCGCGTTCTCACACCCTGCGGGCTTTTAAATTCATCGGCGTTTTGTTGTTACCAGAGAGCCTGCTGTTATGACACTGATTCTAGGGATAGACCCAGGTTCACGGATCACCGGTTACGGCGTAGTGCGCGACACCGGGCGCACGTGTGAATACGTCGCTTCTGGCTGTATCCGTACAGGCAATGGCCCGCTGCCTGAGCGCCTGCAGATTGTATTTCGTGGTGTGCGTGAGGTTATCGAAACCTATGGCCCGGTAACGATGGGGATTGAACAGGTGTTTATGGCGCGCAATGCCGACTCGGCGCTTAAATTGGGGCAAGCCCGTGGTGCGGCAATTGTCGCAGGTGTCGAGGCTGGCTTGGATATTGCCGAATACACCGCAACCCAGGTTAAGCAGGCTATAACTGGCACAGGTGGCGCGGATAAAGAACAGGTGCAAATGATGGTCATGCACTTGCTCAAACTGGTAAAAAAGCCACAGATTGACGCTTCGGACGCCTTGGCCATTGCCTTGTGTCATGCGCACCATCGGCAAAGCCTTATTCCTCATGGTCTAGCCGGTGCTAAACGGCGCGGCGGACGTCTTCGTTTGTAGTTTGAATTTTTAAGGATTTAGCGGTGATCGGACGTTTGCGTGGCACCTTGGCGGAGAAGCAGCCGCCACATTTGATTCTGGATGTGAATGGCTTGGGTTATGAGTTGGAAGTGCCCATGACTACGTTGTACCGTTTGCCAGCAGTCGGTGAGCCGCTGACGCTGCACACGCATTTGGTTGTGCGTGAAGACGCGCAGTTGCTCTATGGTTTTTTTGAAAAACGCGAACGCGAGCTGTTTCGCGAGCTGATCCGGCTTAATGGTGTAGGCCCCAAGTTGGCGCTGGCATTGATGTCTGGGCTGGAAATCGATGAGCTGGTGCGCTGCGTGCAGGCGCAAGATACCTCGACACTGGTGAAGATCCCGGGCGTCGGTAAAAAGACCGCAGAACGCTTGCTGGTTGAGTTGAAGGATCGCTTCAAGGCTTGGGAAACCCAGCCGGGGATGACTTCTCTGGTGGTGCCGACTGTCGGCGTTGGTGTGCCAAGTGCTGAGAATGACGCGGTGAGCGCATTGGTTTCGTTGGGTTACAAGCCGCAAGAAGCCAGTCGTGCGGTTTCAGCGATTAAAGGTGATGGTTTGAGCAGTGAAGATTTGATCCGTCGTGCTCTGAAAGGAATGGTTTAAATGATAGAGGCTGACCGCCTGATTACTGCCAGCACGCGCGACCGCGATGAGCAGGTCGATCGTGCAATCCGTCCGCTGACGCTGGCCGAGTATATCGGCCAGCCGAGCGTGCGTGAGCAGATGGAGCTGTTTATCCAGGCGGCCAGAGGGCGTAATGAATCCTTGGACCATACCTTGATATTCGGTCCGCCGGGGCTGGGTAAAACCACGCTGGCCAATATCATCTCTCAAGAGATGGGTGTGTCGATCAAAAGCACCTCGGGTCCGGTGCTTGAGCGGCCTGGCGATTTAGCCGCGCTGCTGACCAATCTTGAGCCGGGTGATGTGCTGTTTATCGATGAAATTCACCGGCTTTCGCCCATTGTCGAAGAAGTGCTGTATCCAGCGATGGAAGATTTTCAGCTCGATATCATGATTGGTGAAGGTCCGGCAGCGCGCTCGATCAAGCTGGATTTGCCGCCTTTTACCTTGGTCGGCGCGACTACGCGTGCGGGTATGCTGACCAATCCGCTGCGTGACCGATTCGGTATCGTCCAGCGTCTAGAGTTTTACAACACAGATGATCTGGCGACTATCGTCACCCGGTCTGCTGGGATTTTGAATTTGCCAATAGAGGCTCAGGGCGCTTTCGAGATTGCCCGTCGGGCACGCGGCACGCCGCGCATTGCTAACCGCTTGTTGCGCCGGGTGCGTGATTTCGCCGAAGTGCGCAGTAATGGTGATATCACTCGTCAGGTTGCAGATTTGGCGCTTAACCTGCTGGATGTTGATGAGCGCGGCCTGGACCATCAAGACCGCCGCCTGCTGTTGACCATGATTGAGAAGTTTGACGGCGGTCCGGTAGGCATTGATAGCTTGGCGGCGGCGATCAGCGAAGAGCGCCACACCATTGAAGATGTGTTGGAGCCGTATTTGATCCAGCAGGGCTACATCATGCGGACCCCGCGGGGGCGCGTTGTTACACGGCATGCTTATTTACATTTTGGACTCAACGTACCGAAGCGCATGGGGGAACTTCCAGCCGCAGATCTGTTCAGTGTTGACGGGGATTCGGTTGTTTAGCTATGCCAGCCGTCGGCCAGATAACTGGCGAACGGTCAGGGATGTTCCAAAAAATATATTTGCTCTACCCAATTGGCAAGACTAGGAGCTAGCACTAAAGTATGCGCGCGCAAAACGGAGTTCAGCCGTTCGCTTATCATTGTCGGGTTTATTACGAAGACACTGATGCCGGCGGTATCGTCTACTACGTCAATTACCTCAAGTTTATGGAACGGGCTCGCACCGAACAGCTGAGATATCTGGGATTTTCCCAATCTACGCTGGCAAGTGAGGGCCTGTTATTCGTCGTGCATTCGACTGAAGCGCGTTACCACGCACCGGCGAAACTCGACGATGAGCTAAAAGTAAGTGCGCAAGTAATTGAATTGAACCGTGTCAGTCTAAAGTTTCGTCAACAAGTCAGGCGGGCAACGGATGATGTGCTGCTCTGTGAAGGGCAGTTTTTGGTGGCCTGTGTGCGCGCCGACAATTTGAAACCCCGGGCCATTCCCGAAGCTTTGCGCACAGCCTTTGCTGAGCAGAGCGGCGCGGGTACATCTACAGCAGGAGAGTAAGCGTGGAAGCCAACGCCGTTGACCACATGTCTATGTGGAGTTTGATCAGCAATGCCAGCCTGGTTGTTCAGTTGGTAATGTTGACCTTGGTGGCCGCATCGGTCACTTCCTGGATCATGATTTTCCAGCGCACCACCATGCTGCGCGCTGCCAAGCGTTCGCTCGACTCGTTCGAGGAGCGTTTTTGGTCAGGTATCGATTTGTCCAAGCTGTATCGTCAGGCGGGTAGCAATCCTGATCCGGATTCAGGTTTGGAACAGATCTTCCGCGCTGGTTTCAAAGAGTTTTCGCGCATGCGCCAGCAGCCAAATGTTCACCCTGATGCGGTCATGGACGGCGTGGCCCGTGCCATGCGTGTGGCAATCTCGCGTGAAGAAGAGAAGCTTGAAGCCAGCCTGCCATTCCTTGCGACCGTGGGTTCAACCAGTCCTTACATCGGCCTGTTCGGCACCGTTTGGGGCATCATGAACTCCTTCCGTGGTTTGGCTCAGGTTCAGCAAGCCACACTGGCAACCGTTGCTCCGGGTATTGCCGAGGCGTTGATCGCCACCGCAATCGGCTTGTTTGCCGCGATTCCGGCGGTAATTGCCTATAACCGTTTTGCTTCGCGCGGTGAGATGTTTATTGCGCGTTACTACACCTTTGCCGACGAATTCCACGCAATCCTGCACCGTAAAGTACATACAACAGAAGACTGACCGCCAGTTGATTTAATAGCGGGCGTCAGCTGATTACCAGGAGTGAGGCGGGTACACAGAGCACGCCAACTCTCAACGCTGACGCGGTATTCTGCCAAGGGCTGGTTTAGCTGTTGGCTCACTCGATAGGTTTTTAAGCGATGGCCAGAATTCGTAACAGACGCAAGCCGGTCGCCGAGATGAACGTGGTGCCTTACATCGACGTGATGTTGGTGCTGCTGGTTATCTTCATGGTGACTGCGCCAATGCTCAATCAAGGGGTCAAGGTCGATCTGCCGCAAGTCAGCACCCAGACTTTGCCGCAAGACAACGACTCAAAGGTGCTGACGATTTCGATCAAGGCGGATAAGTCGTATTACTGGAACATCGGTACAGAAGTCGACACCGACACCGTGCAAGACCAATCGGTATCGCTCGACGGCATGACCAAGGCGGTGACTGCGATCATCAATGAGAGTCGTCGTCAGGGCAAACAGGTTCAAGTGTTTGTACGCGGTGATAAATCGGTCGACTACGGCACGGTGATGGCTGCCATGGGTGGTTTGCAGCAGGCTGACGTGGGTAACGTCGGGCTGATTACCGAGGCCCCGTAATGCGCGAGCAACGTGAGCGCTCCACCTCAGAAAACTATTTCTGGCCGATTGTCTGGGCAGTAGCCCTGCACACGTTGATGTTCGGCATGTTGTTTGTCAGTTTTGCTTTTGCCCCCGATCTGCCACCGGCCAAGCCGATAGTTCAGGCGACGTTGTATCAGCTTAAATCGCAGAGTCAGGCGACCACGCAGACCAACCAGAAAATTGCCGGTGAAAAGAAGAAAACAGCCGCTCCGCAGTATGAAGCTGAACAACTGGAGCAAAAAAAGGCTGAAGAACAGAAGGTAGCAGCGGCCAAGGCGGCGGAACAAAAGAAAGCGGATGAGGCTCAAAAAGCCGAAGTCGCCAAGAAAGCTGATGAAGCTGCAAAAGCAGAGCAAGCCAAAAAAGCTGATATCGCCAAGAAGGCTGATGAGGCTGCTAAAAAGAAAGCAGCCGATGATGCGGCCAAGAAAAAAGCCGCTGAGGACGCGAAAAAGAAAGCGGCCGAAGACGCCAAGAAAAAGAAGGCAGCAGAGGACGCCAAGAAAAAGGCGGCGGATGATGCCAAGAAGAAAAAGGCCGCCGAAGAGGCGCGCCGTAAAGCTGTAGAAGATAAAAAAGCCGCTGCTTTGGCTGAGCTGCTCTCTGATGATGTGGGCCACCAGCAAGCACTGGCAGATGAAGTAGGTGATAACGTGGCTGGCAATCTTGATGATCTGATCATTAAGCTAGTCAGTGAACAATGGCGTCGTCCGCCTTCCGCACGTAATGGAATGAGTGTGGAGGTGGTCATAGAGATGTTGCCTGATGGCACCATCACCAATGCCAGTGTGTCGCGCTCAAGTGGCGATGCACCGTTTGATAATTCAGCGGTACAAGCTGTGCGTAACGTCGGCCGTATCACTGAGATGCAACAACTCGATCGCGCAACGTTTGACAGTCAGTACCGTAAACGTCGCGCCATCTTTAAACCGGAGGATTTAGATCTGTGAATACCCTGATGCGTATCGTTCTACTGGGTTTGACCATGATGGTCGGCGCAGTACAGGCGGCTGATCCACTGGTCATTAGCACCGGTACAGACCGTGCGACGCCAATTGCCGTAGTGCCATTTGGTTGGCAGGGCGGCAGTGTGCTGCCTGATGATATTGCCGAAATTGTTGGTAATGACCTGCGCAACTCGGGTGTTTTCGAACCCATTCCTCGGCAGAACATGATCAGCCAGCCGACCCAGGCCAGCGAAGTGATCTATCGCGACTGGAAAGCGGTTAACGCGCAGTACGTGTTAGTCGGTAGCATGGTGCCTGCTGGTGGCCGTATTCAGGTGCAGTACGCACTGTTTAACGTGGCCACTGAGCAGCAGGTGATGACCGGTACTGTTGGCGGTACGACTGATCAGCTGCGCGACATGGCGCACTACATTTCCGACCAGGCATACGAGAAGTTGACTGGCGTTAAAGGTGCGTTTTCTACCCGTTTGCTTTATGTCACGGCTGAGCGCTTCTCGGTAGATAACACTCGCTACACCTTGCAGCGTTCGGACTATGACGGCTCTCGTGCTGTAACCCTGCTGCAATCGCGTGAGCCAATCCTGTCGCCTTCGTTCGCGCCAGACGGCAAGCGTATTGCCTACGTATCGTTCGAGCAGCGTCGTCCGCGCATCTTTGTCCAGCATATTGATACCGGTCGTCGCGAGCAGATCACCAATTTTGAAGGCCTCAATGGCGCTCCAGCCTGGTCTCCGGATGGCAAGCGTCTGGCGTTTGTTTTGTCTAAAGACGGCAACCCGGAAATCTACGTGATGGACATGGCCTCCAAGTCACTGCGTCGCGTGACTAATCAGTTTGGTATTGATACCGAACCGTTCTGGGGTAAAGATGGTCAAACCATCTACTTCACATCGGATCGTGGCGGTAAGCCACAGATCTATAAAACCAATATCAATAGTGGTTCAGTTGAACGTGTAACGTTTGTAGGTAACTACAACGCCAACCCAAAATTGTCCGCTGATGAGAAAACCTTGGTCATGATTCATCGCCAAGAGGGCTTCACCAACTTCAAAGTAGCGGCTCAAGACCTGCAGCGCGGAAACGTGCGGATACTTTCATCCACAAATTTGGATGAATCACCCACTGTTGCGCCTAATGGCACCATGATAATCTTCGCAACCCGCCAGCAGGGTCGGGGAGTCTTGATGTTAGCGTCCGTAAATGGTCGTGTCAGGCTCCCTCTTCCTACCGCTCAAGGCGAAGTTCGAGAGCCTTCCTGGTCCCCCTACCTGAACTGATGCGGCGTTGTAGATTGCTATATTGAAATTTTTGCTTAACACACTGGGGTTCATTAGGAGCTATATGATGGAAATGCTGAAATTTGGTAAGTTTGCTGCGCTGAGCTTGGCTCTGGCTGTTGCTGTTGGTTGTTCTTCTAAAGGCGGCGATACCGCTGGCGAAGGCGCAATCGATCCTAACGCTGGTTACGGTGCTGACGCGGGTTCGGTTGACGGCAACATGAGCGAAGAAGCTGCTCTGCGTGCTATCACCACTTTCTACTTCGAATACGACAGTTCGGACCTGAAGCCAGAAGCCATGCGCGCTCTGGACGTTCACGCTAAAGACCTGAAAGGCAATGGCGCTCGCGTCGTTCTGGAAGGCAACACCGACGAGCGTGGTACTCGTGAGTACAACATGGCTCTGGGTGAGCGTCGTGCTAAAGCCGTTCAGCGTTACCTGGTTCTGCAGGGCGTTTCTCCTGCACAACTGGAACTGGTTTCCTACGGCGAAGAGCGTCCAGTTTCGACTGGCAACGACGAACAGTCGTGGGCTCAGAACCGTCGCGTAGAACTGCGTAAGTAATTCGATATGCAAACGTGCCGACGTCTCGTAAGCCTACTCGCTCTCAGCCTGCCACTTGTGGCGTGGGCTGAGGTTCCAGTTGTTGACAGTAACTCGGGTAGCTACCCAGCCCCGAGTTATGAGGCGTCCGGCGCTTATGCAGGAGGCGGAGCGCAAGCTCCGGCCTCTGCGCAGAGCATGCTATTCAACCAGTTGCAGCAGATGCAGGACGAGATCGGCCGGCTGCGCGGCATGCTTGAAGAGCAGCAAAACGATATTCAGCAGATGAAACAAGAAAACCTTGAGCGCTATAAGGACCTTGATCAGCGGCTGAGCAGTGGGGCAGCGGGTGCTGCAGCCACACAGAATTCTTCAGCGGATGGCGCCACAAACGCCAACGCGACACAAAACTCCCAGGCATCAGCCGGAGCCAGTGAGCCAGACCCAGAGAAGGAAAAGTTGTTTTATGACGCTGCCTTCGATCTGATCAAGGCTAAAGATTTTGACAAAGCCAATCAGGCGTTCAGCGCTTTTTTGCGTAAGTACCCTAAAAGCCAATATGCTGGGAATGCCCAGTACTGGTTGGGTGAAGTCAACCTGGCCCAAGGTAATCTGCAAGGGGCCGCACAGGCATTTGCCGACGTTGCCCAGAAGTACCCGCAGCACAGCAAAGTGCCTGACTCGATGTTCAAGCTGGGCGATGTTGAGCAGCGTCTAGGTGATCAGGCCAAGGCTAAGAGCACTTTCCAGCAAGTGATTGCGCAATACCCTAATTCATCCGCTGCGCAGCTTGCCCAGCGGAACCTGCAGCGGATGTAACTTAAGTTCTTCGTGCAGTAGTTCTTCGTGCAGTGGCTTGATGTTTGAATTGAAATTGTAATTGTAAAAGACGCCGTGCCCAAACTGAGCGCGGCGTTTTCATTGGTGGACAGGCTAACTGTGCTTGTCCTGGGTGTTATTCGTAATGATTAACACCTTTCTTTCCCGCAACGGAGGCGGACAGCCTGTTTAGCTGTTACGCCCGTGGCTACTATGCAAAAGACTCTGCGCATCACCGAGATTTTTTTCTCGCTGCAGGGGGAGACACGTACTGCTGGTTTACCCACAGTATTTGTGCGCCTGACCGGCTGCCCCCTGCGTTGTCAATATTGCGACACCGCTTACGCTTTCAACGGCGGCGAGCTAATGTCGCTTGACGCCATCATCGAAAAGATCGCCAGCTACTCACCGCGATACGTTTGTGTCACCGGTGGCGAACCCTTGGCTCAACCAAACTGCATAGCACTGCTTGAACGCCTGTGTGACGCTGGCTTTGAGGTGTCGCTGGAAACCAGTGGCGCGCTCGACGTTTCTGCGGTTGACGCGCGTGTGAGCAAGGTTCTTGACCTGAAAACACCGGGTTCGGCGGAGGTTGCGCGCAATCGCTACGAGAATATTGACCTGCTCACCCGCAATGACCAGGTCAAGTTCGTCATTTGCTCCCGTGAAGACTACGACTGGGCGACGACTAAACTGATCCAGTATCGGCTCAATGAGCGTGCCGGCGAGGTGCTGTTGTCGCCAAGCCATCAGCAAGTCAGCGCGCGTGATCTGGCTGACTGGATCGTCGCCGACAATTTGCCGGTTCGCCTGCAATTGCAGTTGCACAAAATTCTCTGGAATGACGAGCAAGGCCGTTAACCGGCCCCAGCGATTTTATGCCGACGCAGAATTTTGCGTTGTAAGCCTTCAATCTGAGCATGGCGTCCTAAGTTAAGGCGCGAGGATTCAATATGAGTATTAAACGAGCCGTTATCTTACTTTCTGGCGGCCTTGATTCGGCAACCGTGGTCGCGCTGGCCAAAGCCGAGGGTTATGCCTGCTACACCATGAGTTTTGACTACGGTCAGCGCCACCGCTCCGAGTTGCAGGCTGCCGAACATGTCGCCAGGCAGTTGGGCGTCGTTGAGCACAAGGTGATTGGTTTAAACCTTAACGGCATGGGCGGCTCAGCATTGACTGACAGCAGCATAGACGTACCTGAGGCGCCGTCTGAAGGCATTCCAGTGACTTACGTGCCTGCACGTAACACTGTGTTCCTCTCGTTGGCGCTCGGTTGGGCAGAGGTGCTGGGCGCGCGTGATATTTTTATCGGCGTGAATGCCGTGGATTATTCGGGTTACCCGGATTGCCGCCCAGAATTTGTCGAAGCATTTGAGCGCATGGCCAATTTAGCAACCAAGGCCGGTGTCGAAGGCAATGGCTTTCGGATACAGGCGCCGCTGCAAAACATGAGCAAAGCGCAAATTGTGCAAGCCGGGATTGCCCATGGCGTTGACTACGCCTTGACCGTGTCATGTTACCAGGCAGATGACCAAGGTAGAGCCTGCGGCAAGTGCGACAGCTGCCGCTTGCGCAGTGAGGGATTCATTGCTGCCGGGGTTGCTGATCCAACTCGGTACAGCTAAAAAATACGTTAAAGGGTTGAATTACTGAGTTAAATCAGTATTATGCGCCTCCGCAACGGGTCGTTAGCTCAGTTGGTAGAGCAGTTGGCTTTTAACCAATTGGTCGTAGGTTCGAATCCCACACGACCCACCATATTGCCTTCACAGTCAGATTACTTGGCTGTGAAGGGAAAAAGCCCGAGTGTTCTCTTGCAGAACCTCGGGTTTTTTTGTGTCTTCTGTTTGTGTGCTGGCTATGTAGATCAAGTGGTTTGAGCAAACTTGCCTGAACGCGATATTATGCTCGCCGCTACCCCAGTCGAGGCCTGAACATAACAGGCACGCTCCAGCCTCTCCGCTTGTACACCTGTCTGTTTGGCGCTTGTATTGCCGGCAGCGGGGGTATACTTGAATCCCGTGCTGATAGACCGTTACAGGGCCTGATGACATGACGCAGATTTCCGAACGCCTTCTGGTTCAGGCGCACTTAGATGCCAAGCAACCGGCGCCGCTGACCGCTGAGCAAGAAGCTTTTTATCGCGCTGAAATTGCCGCGGAGCTAAAAAAGCAGAACGCCGTGTTGGTCGCACATTATTACTGTGATCCGGTGCTGCAAGCGCTGGCCGAAGAAACTGGCGGCTGTGTTTCTGACTCGCTGGAGATGGCGCGTTTTGGTAACGAGCACGAGGCACAAACCGTGCTGGTGGCAGGCGTTAAATTCATGGGTGAGACGGCGAAGATTCTCAACCCTGAAAAGCGCGTGCTGATGCCGACGCTGGAAGCCACTTGCTCGTTAGACCTGGGTTGCCCGATCAATGAGTTTGCTGCTTTTTGTGATCAGCATCCTGAGCGCACCGTGGTGGTTTACGCCAATACTTCAGCAGCGGTTAAAGCGCGTGCCGACTGGGTGGTGACATCGAGTTGTGCGGTTGAGATTGTTGAGCACTTGATGGACAACGGTGAAAAAATCATCTGGGCACCTGACCAACACCTCGGCCGTTATATCCAGAACAAGACCGGTGCAGACATGCTGTTGTGGGATGGCGCCTGCATTGTCCACGAAGAATTCAAAGCCAAGCAGCTTGAAGACATGAAGGCGCTGTATCCAGACGCTGCAGTGTTGGTTCACCCGGAATCACCAACTGCGGTGATTGAGTTGGCCGATGCTGTCGGTTCGACCAGCCAACTGATTGCGGCTGCGCAAAGCTTGCCGAATAAGAAATTAATCGTCGCAACCGACCGCGGTATTTTCTACAAGATGCAGCAGTTGTGCCCGGATAAAGAATTTGTCGAGGCGCCAACCGCTGGTAACGGCGCGGCATGCCGGAGTTGCGCGCATTGCCCGTGGATGGCGATGAATACCCTTGAGCGTACGCTGAGTTGCCTGCGTGAAGGCAGCAATGAAATCTTTGTCGATTCAGCGCTGATTCCCAAGGCGATCAAACCGCTGACGCGCATGCTTGAGTTCACCAAGGCGGCGCGCATGAGGCTGTCCGGTAACGCCTGAGGCGGGTAGGGCTTCATTCACAACTGCTGTTAACGCGTCGCGCTTATTGTTGAGGTCTTGCCGTGAGTTTGCGGTGGACAAGCTTCGCGTTGTCCGCCCTTGTATCTCGACTACTGCTTATTTTAGAGCGATAGTTCCCGATTGATCCTCGGGGGAGCGAGTGCAAGCCGTGTCCGCCCTAAAGCTTCGAGCTTGTAACGTAGATAGCGCTGCACTCCTCCGCACTCATCCAGTAAGTCCGAACGGTATCCTGAGCCTCGAGCTCGCATCAGCAAGGTTGGACGGATGAAGTGATGATCGACCTAACTCAATGAGGAGTAAGCGTCATGACGATAGTTGTCGGCATCGACATAGCTAAACAGACCTTCGATATCGCCACTCTGCAAGATAACGGCAAGTACCGCACCAAAGCCAAGCTGAGTAATAACGCTGCGGGCTTTGAGGTCTTTCGGCAGTGGCTGCTTAAGCACGCTGAAGCCGATGCCTGGGTCGTAATGGAGGCCACTGGCATCTATCACGAAGCTTTGGCTGAGTGGCTGTTTAAGCTGGGTTACCGTGTTTGCGTCCTTAACCCCGCACAAATGGCCTATTACGCTCGCAGCCAGCTGCAGCGGGTAAAGACGGATAAAGTCGATGCCAAGCTCATCGCTGACTATGGCCGCAGGCATCAGACCGAACTACGAGCTTGGCAGCCTGAGCAGCCTTCTATTCGCCGTCTGAAAGCGTTAGTGCGCCGTTTGAAGGATTTGCAGGAGCTGGAGCAAATCGAACAAAACCGCCTAGATGTGACCAACGAACAGAAGGTCAGGGCGTCAATTGAATCGGTGCTTGAGCACTTGCGTCAACAAATCGATGAAACGCTAAAGGCGATCAAACAGCACTTCGATGACAACGACGATCTACGCGGCCAGCGAGACCTGCTAACCAGTATCGACGGCATTGCGGACAGAACCGCAGCGCTTGTACTGGCGGAGTTGGGCGATATCGAACGCTTCGAAAGCAGCCGTGCGGTCACGGCCTTTGCCGGACTTAATCCCAGGTTACAAGAATCAGGAATGCTCAAAGGTCATGTGCGGATATCGCGCATGGGCTCAGTTAGGTTACGCGCCGGGCTTTATATGCCAGGTATCGTATCCATCACTCGTAACCCCGCTATTCGGGCACTGGCTGAGCGAATGAGAGCCAATGGCAAAACGGGTAAACAGATCATCTGCGCAGCTATGCGCAAGCTGCTCTGCATTGCCTACGGAGTACTAAAATCCGGAAAACCATTTGACCCTCTTCTCGCTATTGCAAGATGAGGATCAAGACGGTATCTACGGTCGATTAGTTAAGCATTTCGTCGATCATGCGTTTCTCGGCAATCAACTCACGCTGGCGAGCATCAATCCGTGAGGCCAGTTGGAAGTTGTTGGTGGCGCGACGTTTGGCGTAGTCAAGTTGCTCAATTGCCTGCTTGTAGTCACCAACCAAAGCAAAGAACTCGGCACGGGCCTGGTGCAGGCCAATTCTATTGCCGCTGAGGCCGCGTACTTCTGCAACCTGATACCAGACGTCAGGATCCTTCGGTCGCGACTTGAGAAGGGCGTTGAGCTTGCTCTCGGCGTCTTGAGTGCGGCCTTGGCGGATCATCAAGTCGACCCGTGCCTGATTCAATGGATAATTGTCAGGAGAGTCGCGCAGCATCCGCTCAAGGCGGCTTTGTGCGTCGCTCAAGCGGCTAGCCGCAGTATCCAGGCTGACCTGGGCGAGGTTGTAGGGAACCGATTTGGGCGATTTGCTCAGCAACTGCTTGAGAATTTCACCGGCTTCTTTCTGGCGGCCGCCTTTTATTAGCGCAATAGCCAGGCCATAACGTGCGGCGTCGTTGTTCGGGTCTTCTGTCAGTTCTGCGCGAAAGCGTTTTGCCGCAAGCCCTGGAGTGCCTTCATAAAACAGCTGCACCCGTGCGCGCATTATCTGGTATTCCAAGCTGTCTTCCTTGCCGCCGCTCGGCAACTGCGCCGCGCGGTTGCGGGTATCGGCGATACGTGACTCAGACACCGGGTGAGTCAGCAGGAACTCGGGAGGCATGCGGTCATAACGGTATTGGCGCATCAAGTGCTCAAACATCGCTGGCATGGCTTTCGGATCGTAACCGGCTTTCTCCAGGTTGATGATGCCGATGCGGTCGGCTTCAGCTTCGTTTTGCCGGGAAAAGCGCCGTTGCTCCTGAATCGCCGCTGCCTGTGTCGAGGCAATTGCCGCAATACCGGCGTCACCTGCGCCTGCTGCTGCTGCGACAATGCCGGCAAGCATGGCTGCCATCACCGGCAGTTGCATGCGTTGCTGGGCCTCAAGGCCGCGAGCAAAGTGGCGTTGCGATAAGTGAGCTAATTCGTGAGCGAGTACCGAGGCATATTCGGCTTCAGTTTCGGCATATAGAAACAGGCCGCCGTTAACCCCGATTATCCCGCCAGGCGCCGCGAATGCGTTGATCTGCGGACTGTTCAACAGGACAAACTCAAGCCGGCGGTCATTCAGTTGGCTGCTTTCACTGAGCCGATAAACGCTGGTCTCGACGAAGTCTTTGAGCTGTGGGTCGGATAACTGGCTGACCTGACCGCGCAGCAGACTCAACCAGGCTCTGCCCAGCTGATGCTCTTGCTGGGGGGAGACAATTGCCGAGCTGGCGTCGCCTAATGACGGTAAGTCGCTGGCAGCCTGAGCCGAGGCTGACAGGCAGGCAAGCGTCAAAAGGGCAGGGCGCAGGAAATTCATTCAAGTTGCTCTTGGTTTTTCTAGTGTCCCTACTGTAGCTGTGATCAGGTTGCGATGACTAGCGTCTCCAGGAAACCGTTGGAAAGTTCTGTGAAAGATACTGTGAGGCAGCCCTTCGCTGCGGCAACCGACGCTGGGGCAGCCGTTCGCTATTCGGCTGCTGCCACCGCCAGTCCTTGCGCCCTGTACTTGCGCCGCTTGCACCGTCCCTTGGCGGCTCTACTGAGCATGGCATCCTTGGGTTACATCGCGTATGTTGCGCTTCGACAATCGTACCTGAGCGCGCATGTGGGTTATGCGGTTGTGAGTCATGAAATAACCGGTAAAAATATCAAGCATATTATCCGGCAGAATTTTGGAGATAGTTTGATGGCTGATGTGCAAGATTCGCCTCCAGCGTTTGATGCAGAGGTCGATGCCAGCGGTTTGAATTGCCCGATGCCACTGCTTAAAGCCAAACTTGAGTTGAATAAACTGGTCAGTGGCAATGTGCTCAAAGTGACCGCAACGGATGCTGGCTCACAGCGCGATTTTCGCGCTTTCGCTACTCTGGCAGGCCACGGCCTGTTGCATGAAGAAGTGCAGGACGGGGTTTATCGTTATTGGTTACGCAAAGCTTAAGCGATGCCGGTTGGTAGTGCGGCTCATTATCGGTTGATCAAGGATTTTTAATGCTCAAGGTTTTACGCGATTGGCTACACCGTTATTTCTCTGATGAGCAGGCGGTGATACTGGCAGTTTTGCTGGTTGTTGGCTTTGGCTTGATTTTGACCCTAGGCGGCATGTTGGCGCCTGTATTAACGGGTCTGGTTTTGGCTTTTTTAATGCAAGGCATGGTCAGTGCGCTTGAGCGCATTCGCGTGCCGCATATCATTTCGGTGTGGTTGGTCTTTGCTTTATTTGTCAGCGGTCTTGCGTTAATCATTCTGGGGTTGATGCCGTTGCTCTGGCATCAGCTCAGCACGTTATTCAATGAGTTGCCGCGCATGCTGGGCGAGTGGCAATCATTGTTTATGATGCTGCCTGAGCGTTATCCGGGCTTAGTCACCGAGCAACAGATCGTGCAGTCGATCGAGTCGCTGCGTGGCGGGGCAGGTCGATTCGGCCAGTGGGCCTTGTCGTTCTCGCTGTCGAGTCTGCCGGTGTTGATCAGCGTGATGATCTATCTGGTACTGGTACCGATCCTGGTGTTTTTCTTCCTCAAGGATCGCGAAGTCATCGGTCAATGGTTCCGTGGGTATCTGCCGCAAGAACGAACCCTGATCAGCCAGGTCGCAACCGAGATGAACAAGCAGATCGCCAATTACATTCGCGGCAAAGTGATCGAAATTATCATTTGCGGTGTGGTGACCTACATTGCCTTTGCTGCGCTCGGCCTCAACTATCCCGCATTGCTGGCACTGGCTGTGGGTTTATCAGTGGTGGTGCCGTATATCGGCGCAGTCGTGGTGACGGTTCCAGTGGCGCTGATTGGCTTGTTCCAGTGGGGGTTTGGTGATCAGTTTCTCTACTTGATGCTGGTTTACTCGATCATCCAGGCGCTCGATGGCAATGTGCTGGTGCCGCTGCTGTTCTCTGAGGCGGTCAATCTGCATCCGGTAGCGATCATCTGTGCGGTATTGCTGTTCGGCGGCCTGTGGGGCTTTTGGGGCGTGTTCTTTGCGATCCCATTAGCCACTCTGTTCAAGGCACTATTGGACGCGTGGCCGCGAGTGGAGGTCATCGAACCCCCTCAGCAGTCTTGCTTATAAGTTATGCAGTTTGAGTGGTTTAGCCCACTAGAACTCCACGCACAAAAAAAGGCCACTTAAACAGTGGCCTTTTTCGTACTTAGGGTAATCAGGCTTTATTGAGTTCTTGTGCCGCCGCCAGCACGGCATCCACGTGCCCCGGGACTTTAACCCCACGCCACTCCTGGCGCAGTACACCGTCTTTGTCGATCAGGAAGGTGCTGCGATCAACGCCCATGTATTCCTTGCCATAAAGCTTTTTCAGCTTGATCACCGCAAACAAATTGCACACGGCTTCATCTTTGTCGGAGATCAACTCAAACGGAAAGCCCTGCTTGGCCTTGAAGTTTTCGTGGGACTTCAAACCGTCGCGCGACACCCCGAAGATCTGCGTGTTAGCGGCCTGAAAATCGGCAAACCGATCACGAAAGCCTTGGCCTTCGGTGGTGCAGCCTGGCGTGCTGTCCTTCGGATAGAAGTAGATCACCACTTGTTGACCTTTGAGTGCGGACAACTGGAATTGCTGCTCGCTGGTGGCTGGTGCCTGGAAATCGGTTACCGGAACGTCAATTTTCACTGTCATACAAATCTCCTTGGAAAACCCTCTGCAAAACGACTGCACATAACGCTGTGACAGTCGATTTTAAGGGGTTTGTGGGCGCCAGGGCTCGATCAACGCATCCAGGTTGAGAGCATCGGCAAAATCCAGAAACTGATCGCGTAGCCAACTGATTTGCGTGCCCGCTGGCAGCGTGACGGTTAGCGTGGCATTGAGCATGGTGCCGCCCGTTTGTGGCGCCTGATAGGTGTCACACGTCAGGTTTTCCAGCTCGACGTTATGGTCGATAAAGAACTGGCACAACTCATTGAGGATGTCCGGGCGATACACCGAGCTGACATAGGCCACGTAAGGCAACGCCTGCGGACGATTTTCGGTGGCCGCGCTGCGAATCACGTTAGCGGTAAAGCTGTGCTTCTTGGACAGCGCTGGCAAACTTGTTTCCAGGCGAGCCAGAGCGTCCCAGCTACCCGTGATCTGCAATACCAGAGCGCTGAACTCTCCGTGTCGGCTCAAGCGCGTGCTGATTACCGCGCAGCGGTTTTCGTGGCTAGTGCGGCACAGGACGTTAGTCAGCTCCATGGCGTTAGGGCCAAGTGCGCTGATAACGAGGAATTGTTCGCGTACTGAGGGGGGGGACATGCAGCCTTCCTAAAACGATGAGCGAGCGACTTTACCTTAAACAGTGTCGCTCAAAGGGGGAAGGGTAGCGAAAAGCGCTGCTCAGGGGAATCACCCACGACTAACCGACTGATTAAGCCCAAGGCAAGCGCTGAAAAACACCCTGCGTGGTGATTATCAGCTGTATCAAGCTCATAACTTGCAAATACGCCCTGAAACGGGTGTCTCAAGACTGTTTATCCGTGCGCAAAACCTGGCAAAACGGTGTGTAATCCCGGTTGAGTGGTATCCACTTGCCGGTAACGCTTGCGCTTTGCTTGTGCAAGGCTCATAGCGCCAGTACCATTACGGCTCTCTTTTTTCGGCAGGAGCGGTTGCATGATTGCGGGCAGTATGGTGGCACTGGTCACTCCTATGGATGCACAAGGTGATCTCGACTGGGATAGCCTGAGCAAACTGGTGGATTTCCATCTGCAAGAAGGCACCAACGCCATCGTCGCGGTCGGCACCACGGGTGAGTCGGCGACGTTGGAAGTGTCTGAGCACATTGAGGCGATCCGTCGCGTTGTTGATCAGGTAGCGGGGCGCATCCCGGTGATCGCCGGCACTGGCGGCAACTCCACGCGTGAGTCAGTAGAGCTCACCCGCGCCGCCAAAGACGTCGGCGCAGACGCCTGCCTGCTGGTTACGCCTTACTACAACAAACCGACCCAGGAAGGTTTGTACCTGCATTTCCGGCATATCGCTGAAGCCGTCGCCATTCCGCAGATCCTGTATAACGTGCCGGGCCGTACTGTTTGCGACATGCTGCCTGAGACTGTTGAGCGTCTGTCGAAGATCGACAACATCATTGGTATCAAAGAAGCCACTGGTGACTTGCAGCGCGCAAAAGATGTGATTGATCGCGTCAGCAAAGACTTCCTGGTTTATTCCGGCGACGACGCCACCGCGGTTGAGCTGATGCTGCTGGGCGGTAAAGGCAATATTTCGGTCACCGCCAACGTTGCGCCACGCGCCATGAGCGACCTTTGCGCCGCTGCAATGCGTGGTGAAGCGGCAATCGCGCGCGCCATCAACGACCGTTTGATGCCGCTGCACAAGAACCTGTTTATCGAATCCAACCCGATTCCAGTCAAGTGGGCACTGCACGAGATGGGCATGATGCCAGACGGTATCCGTCTGCCTCTGACCTGGCTCAGCCCGCGCTGTCATGAGCCGCTGCGTCAGGCCCTGCGCCAGTGCGGCGTATTGGTTTAATTGAGGAATTACAACGCATGAAGCGACTGGCCGGACTTACAACACTTGCCTTGATTATCTCCAGCACCAGCGGTTGTGGCTGGATTTGGGGTGAAGATGGTTATTTTCGTGATCGTGGAAGCGATTACCTGACAGCTCGTCAGACTGCACCTATGCAGCTGCCAGCCGATGTTCACAGCAAACCGCTGGACCCACTGCTGCCTATTCCGCAGCAAGTTGCTACTTCAACCGTTGAAGGCGAATACGACATACCGCGCCCTCAGCAATTGCAGGTTCAGGCGGATGCCAGTGAATTTAGCCTGCAGAAGAGTGGCGCTTCACGCTGGATCGTTGCTCAGCGTGTGCCTGCCGAAGTCTGGCCAGTGGCGCGTCAGTTTTATGAGTCGAATGGCTTTCGTATTGCCGATGAGCGTCCGCAAACCGGCGAGTTCACCACCGACTGGCAGCGTTTTGGCGATCTTTCCGCCGCTATGGCACGTCGTCTGAGCACTCGCGTTTCCGGTTCTACCCCCGATGCAGAAACCCGTGTTCGAGTACGTATCGAGCCAGGCGTGCAGCGTAATACAAGTGAAATTTTCGTCGTGAGTGCTGAGCGACCTGCGGGTAGCACTGCCGATGTGGCCTTCACCGAGAAAAGCATCAACGAAAGTCTTGATGCCGCTTTGCTTGATGAAATGTTGGTGAGCATGGCGCGTAGCACCGAGCAAGGTGGTTCGGTTTCACTGCTGGCCGCGCGTGACTACGACACACCAAGCCGTGTGAGCCTGTCGCAAGACGGTAACGGCAACCCAATCCTGACCCTCGGTGCGGACTTCGACCGCGCTTGGTCTGGTGTTGGCCGCTCGCTGGATTCTGCGGATGTACGTATCGACGACCTCAACCGCAGCCTGGGTGTTTACTACGTCAACCTAGCGGAAGGTTCCAAATCCAAAGAAGAGGAGCCGGGCTTCTTCAGTAGCTTGTTTGGCAGCGAACCTGATCAAGAAGAGATCGATGCACGTGCCGAGCGTTATCAAGTACGCCTGACAACAGTGGGTGACAGTGTTCAAGTGTCGGTTGATAAAGACATCAACACCGTTGCACCTGAAGACGTATCGCGCAAAATCCTCGGCCTGATTCAGGACAACCTGGGTTAAACCGATATCACCTGGCTCGGGCCAGGTGGTTTGGACACCGCGCAAGGCTGCACGCGCAGCCCGCATGAAACCGATAGGCGAAACCCCGTGTTTCGCCTGTTTCGTTTGTTTAAGACGGAAACTCCGACATGACTATGCCTGCGACCCTCAGCCTGAAAAAAATCTACTCAGGTAAAGTCCGCGACCTCTATGAAATTGATGATAAGCGCATGTTGATGGTTGCGACCGACCGCCTTTCAGCGTTTGACGTCATCCTCGATGAGCCGATCCCAGAGAAGGGTAAAATTCTCACTTCGATTTCAAATTTCTGGTTCGACAAGCTCGCGGGTCTGGTGCCTAACCACTTCACCGGCGATAAAGTCGAGGACGTCGTTAGCGCTGCTGAATTGCCGTTGGTAGAAGGTCGTGCAGTGGTTGCCAAGCGCCTAAAACCAGTGGCTGTCGAAGCGATCGTACGTGGCTACATCGTTGGTTCTGGTTGGAAGGAATACCAAAACAGCGGCACCATCTGCGGGATTCAACTGCCTGCTGGCCTGAAAGAAGCTTCCAAGTTGCCGGCGCCTATCTTTACGCCATCGACCAAGGCCGCTGTAGGTGACCACGACGAGAACATCTCGTTTGAGCAGTGCCAGGCCATCATCGGTGACGAACTGGCGCTTAAAGTCCGCGACACCGCTATTGCCCTGTACAGCGCTGCTGTTGAATATGCAGCCACGCGCGGCATCATCATTGCCGACACCAAGTTTGAGTTCGGCCTCGATGAAGACGGTACGCTAACCTTGATGGATGAAGTACTGACCCCTGACTCAAGCCGCTTCTGGCCAGCCGAAAGCTACGTCGAAGGTAGCAACCCACCAAGCTTCGACAAACAGTTCGTACGCGATTGGCTAGAGTCCACCGGCTGGAACAAACAGGCTCCCGCGCCGACCGTTCCTGCTGATGTCGCGCAGAAAACTGCCGACAAATACCGTGAAGCACTGACCAAGCTAACAGCCTGATCGGGCAATCGGCTAAGAAGGGCGCTTAAGCGCCCTTTTTTGTGGGCGTAATTCGGCGTAATACGCGCTCGTGTGAATGCGCTCAATCTCTAGCGCTAGAGCTGTTTTGACTGGGCGCAACTGGTTGCCAGAGGCGGCAGCTATTGCGCGCCTGCTAATGCTTTTGTAATGCCTGGCGTTACTCCGACTCTATTCAACAGTTCGCAAGCGTCAAGGCAGCTCAGTGCTGGCGCCATGTGGGTACTTGTAGTGCTTATACCTGATAAGAATACCTATGCTCAGATTCTATTGTTGCCGTTAGTTTGATTATCGCAAACTATTTACCGCGCTAATGTTTAGTACAAATAGTATTGATTTTTCTGGAGAAGGATCGGGTGTTTAACTAGCTACGTACCCAGCAATTACCAGCCATAACCCTCAGGCGACAATGCCTGGATTGGCTCGGTAGATGCCCGAACACGACCTATTGAATTAACTCAGGAGTGACCCAGATGAAAGCTACCATTGCCCTCGCAGCAGCATTACTCAGCTTGGCACCTGCCGCATTTGCCAGCACCAGCAATTTTGCCAATATTGATCCAGTCCAATACCAATACGGTGACGAGTTGGATGTGGCAAAAGTGATTTCGTTGACCGATGTCAGCCAGCAACGCGGCGTAGTTCCGGTCACCATGGTGTATCAGGACAGCAAAGGCCAGGTACACGAACTGAAGTTCCTTCAGCTTGGCGGCGCAAATTCATCGGGCTAACCCATGCGTAACCACAAACCGGAAGCCGAACGTCAGCACGTTTCGCTTCCGGTTTTTTTATGCCTGCTGATCAGGCCGCGAGAAAGGGCTGGCATTTCAAAGTGAGCGGCTAATACGCCTCAATCACAGGAGAGGAGCAGGCGAATAATTGCTGCTACCAGTCATCGCCTTTGGCAGTCTTTTCTGTAATTTCAAGTGGCCACTTAACTCTATAAGCCCGTAAGAGTAAGCCGGTACTCAGGTGGCAACACAAGGACCGACCTAGAAACACCCAATGAATGGACTCAGGAGTTACCCAGATGAAAGCGACTACAGCCCTTGCGGCAATATTATTGAGCCTGGCCCCAGTAGCCTTTGCCAACGCCAGCAACATTGATGACATCAAGCCAGTTCAGTACGAGTACGGTAACAAGCTGGATGTGGCCAAAGTTATTTCCTTGACCGATGTCAGCGAGTTACGCGGCGTGGTTCCGGCCATCATGGTGTATCAAGACAGCCAAGGTAATGTGCACAAGTTGCAGTTCCTTCAGATTGGCGGTGCAGACTCTTCGGGCTAAGCATGGGCAACGCCACAACAAGCAGAACACCAAAGCTTCTGCTTGTTGTTTGATCAGATACCTCCCCGGGCTGTACATCCGCACCACGACAAGACATTTTCCCGTTTGGACTTCAAGCGCATGGGCACAGCCGCTTAGGTCGATAAACGTGGCAGTGACTTGGAGCTCTCGGCAGCCTTGCCTGCCAACTCAATTACGACCAACGATGAACATAGGTTCTCACAGTCGTACCTGCACACATTTCCCCAAGCAATGATGTTGACCTGCAGCCGCCAGCGCAGCAGTTTTCTGTGGTTTCTCTAAATTGAGTTTCAGAGGCGTGGAGCTGCGATAACGCGGCGCATCCTAGCGCTTGTGTGCCCTGCAATTATTTCAGCGCGGGCGGTTATCAGCACAGAAAGCTGTGGCTTGCCCGGTATTGCTCATGCAGCCTGTTTGAGCAGTACCGGGCTGTACCGTGTTAACAAGTAGTTGACCTGTCATTTCTCGACACCTTCGGAAACTTTACTATCGTTAAGGCTTATTGCTTTGCCTTGAATCTTAGCTGCTCGCTAGAACGCAAGGTTCGCTAGGTTGGATAGAGAAGCAACCGTACGCATCCTTATCCTATGATTTTCTGGGACCCCAGCTTCGCGAGTTAACACATATTTCAATGGAGATGAATAATGAAGTTAATGCTCACTGGATTAACCGCAGCGATCCTGCTGACAGGGTTACCTGTCCAGGCCGCGGAGTCCAAACCCAATATCATTTTGATTGTGTCGGATGACACGGGCTACGGTGATTTGGGAGCCTACGGCGGTGGTGAGGGGCGCGGAATGCCTACTCCTAATCTTGATCGGTTGGCTGATGAAGGCATGACCATGTTTTCATTCTATGCCCAACCAAGCTGTACGCCGGGTCGTGCTGCCATGCAGACGGGCAGGATCCCCAATCGTAGCGGTATGACGACTGTTGCGTTCCAGGGGCAGGGCGGCGGGCTTCCAGCTGCAGAATGGACGCTGGGTTCTGTACTCAAGAAAGCAGGGTATTCAACATACTTCACCGGCAAATGGCACTTGGGTGAAGATGATACCGCCTTGCCAAATGCGCAAGGCTACGACGAGATGAAATACGTCGGTCTTTACCATTTAAATGCTTACACCTACGCCGACCCAACATGGTTCCCAGACATGAGCGATGATCTGCGGGCCATGTTCAAAAAAGTCACCAAGGGCGCACTTTCTGGTAAGGCGGGAGAGGCTGCAACTGAAGACTTTGCGGTCAACGGCCAATACGTAGATAAACCAGACGAAAAGTCCGATGAGTACCCTAATGGCGTAGTGGGTATTCCGTTCTACGACAACTATGTTGAAAAAGCCTCGATAGACTTTATCGAAAAAGGCGCCAAGTCAGGTGAGCCGTTCTTTGTAAACGTGAACTTCATGAAGGTTCACCAACCCAGTATGCCTGCCCCCGAATTCAAGGGTAAGTCACTGTCTAAATCCAATTTTGCCGATTCGATAGTTGAGCTTGATACTCATATCGGACGCATCATGGATAAAGTCCGTGAACTTGGGATCGAAAAAAATACCCTGGTTTTCTATACCACTGATAATGGCGCGTGGCAGGATGTTTATCCGGACGCAGGTTACACACCATTCAGAGGTACAAAAGGGACCGTGCGTGAAGGCGGTAACCGTGTACCGGCAATTGCCTGGATGCCAGACAAAATCAAAGCTAACTCCAAGAACCATGACATTCTCGGTGGGCTCGACCTGATGGCAACCTTCGCTAAGGTCGCAGGAGTTGAACTGCCTAAGAACGATCGTGAAGATAAGCCAATCATTTTCGACAGCTATGATATGTCACCTGTGCTGTTCGGCACCGGCAAGTCAGAACGTAAGAGCTGGTTCTACTTCACTGAAAACGAGCTGACTCCAGGCGCAGTGCGCGTAGGCAACTACAAAGCGGTGTTCAATCTGCGTGGCGATAATGGTCAAGCCACCGGTGGTTTAGCCGTCGATACTAACCTTGGTTGGAAAGGGCCTGACAAATACGTCGCCACCGTGCCTCAGGTATTTGACCTGTGGCAGGACCCGCAAGAGCGCTATGACATTTTCATGAACAACTACACTGAGCGCACCTGGACACTGGTGACGATCAACGAAGCGATCAAAGAAAAAATGAAGACCTACATCGAATACCCACCACGTAAAATGCAAGGTGAAGGGTACGCAGGTCCGATCACACTCACCCAATATCAACGCTTTAAGTACGTGCGTGATGCCCTCGGTAAAGAAGGTTTCAGCATCCCAATGCCGACAGGTAACTAGTACGTATTAACCAACATTGCTGACACAACTTGGCCCTTCAAGGATTTCCTTGAAGGGCCATTTTATTTGCGGTTACCGCTGCTGTTTCAGCTATCTTTGCATTGCATACAACCTATAGAGACAAGGCGTTAGCCAGGCAGTGGTTGGGCTGAAGGGGAAACCATGCGAATGCAGCGTTTGAGCGGGTCGGGCTGATCGAGCATCAGTCCCTAAATATACTGCTTACCGCGCAAACAATGGGTGTCTTACATCTTGTCGTGGGATCCCGGAAAGGTATCTTTGCTGACAATATCGGTTGCGTACATAACAGCCGGCTTGCCGCTTTCATTGACTGCCCAGTGGGAGTCACCGCGACCGGCGCGGTAGACATCGCCTGGCTTCATCTCGACGCCGACGGTGCAGTTCTTGGAATAGATCATAACCTTGCCGTTCAGCATGGTTGCTATTTCAGGACGCTTGTCGTGGGAGTGAAGTTGCGCCACGGAATCCTTGCCAAAATAGATCGTGCGCGAGCGGAGATGCCAGCCTTTCGCTGCAACTTCCTCGTTATCGAGATCGATTTTGCCGTTTTGGATTACTTCGATTGAGCCTTTACTTTCCATGGCGGGCTTGAAAGGGGTCGGCCCCTCTTTGCCTGCTGGACACTCGTTTGCCATGGCGGCAGTTGACGAAAGTGCGAGTACACAAGTCGCAATTATAGAAGCAGTTTTCATTGAATAAATTCCATTTTAAATAAAACATAATCCCTCAATTCAAGAGGTTACGTTATCTCGCGAACTTAGATCAACACACACCTAGATTATAAGACCAGAGGTAGCCAGCATTTTGCCGTCCCGCTATTGGCCAGGCCAGTGAAGGCATCAATCTTATCAGCTACCGGGAGCACCTTCACATTGTCGGCCATGGGGTTGCGTTGGTTGAGCAAATGGCAATGTCACGCAAAGCTATTCCCTCCAAAATTTCCCCAATGAGCCAGAAACGAAAAGGCCCCAGAGGGGTGAACCTATGGAGCTTTTGAATGGTGGGGGGAGGGAGGGGATTTGAACCCGTTTCTATCGTTGTCCGTTGCTGACCTATTCAGGTCAAAGCCAGTCATTCTCTGGTTTACGTTTTCATCCATCTGGTCAATGCAGTGCATTTTTGGTTAGTGATTTCGACACTTTTTCGACACCTAGACTACTGAAGTCTATCCTTCGCTCTGTTGCTATGGCAGATTGATATTGCTGTGCTGCTTTCGTGAAAGTGTGGAGTTCTTTCAAATCACTGTTGCAGGCCTATATTTTGTCACTTGAAAAATTACCAATAGCAATGATAGATGACTTTAAGCGTTATCTAGAACATATGCCAATTAAAAGCGATGTCTCTCTATCTGTTCTCAAAGGACATTTGTTGATAGAAGAGCTAATCTGGTCATTAATACGCTCAAAAGTCGTATCTTCTAGCGAGCTTGAAAAAACTAGATTCTCATTTGAACAGTTAACATACTTAGCAAGAGCACTCTCCGGGGACAGCGGAGATTCATGGGTATGGGACTCGGTTAAAAAACTCAATAGAATACGCAATCTTCTTGCTCACAGGCTTGAACCAAAAAACCTAAATGTAAAGTTAAGCGAACTCTATATTAGTATACAAAAAGGACTGTCTGAAGAAAAAGAAATTAGCTCAATAGCACTGGTTGGAGAACTACACTGGTATCTTGGTGCGCTTTATCTTTCTCTGTCCGCGAGGCTGCATGTTAAACCTAAAACCTTGCTTGGTATGTCGCCTGAGGAATTGGCAAAGATCGTGCTCAATGAATAAAAAATACAAGCCTGTTAATTGCCCCGTTTTGTCTTGTTGTAGGTGTCCATTTTATGATAAGTAAAACGTAATATGATATAGGTTGTAGTCAAGCGTAAATTACAAAAAAATAGAGCTTGTCGCATATAAGGTTTGCTGGCGTAGCATTAAATAAGGTCATCAAGTGCTGTTATGTGTTTTATCGGATATTGGATGATTCATGGCAAAGAAAAATATATTGACTATCGGGTTTTCTGTAGCTGAAGAAGATGTTGAATTCAGTGATTTTGATTCGGATATGTCCTTGTTGGACTGGGATATCATTCTTTTTAAACCTGATATAAATGATTATATTCGAAGATGTGTAGACACATTTGAAGGAAGGCCATGTTTGTCTGACGATGATTCTTTTAAACTAAAATCACAATCAGAGCATTGGCGTAGAGAAATCAAGTCCGCTATGGATAATGGGAAGCTTGTAATTGTATTTCTGAGTGAGCTTACAAAGTTAAACATAGCTACTGGTGAGAAAAGATTTTCTGGCACAGGAAGAAATCAACAAGTTACACGGATAGTTACTAGTTATGATAATTACCATTCGATCCCTTTAAGCCTGAAACCTTTAATCGCTAAGGGTAAGGAGATTAAGCTATCGGCAAAAAATTCCGAAATTATTTCTTCTTACTGGAGTGAGTTCTCAGCCGTATCATCATATAAAGTCATTCTCGATGGAGAATGTGAACCATGCTTGGTTACTAAACATGGTGATAAGGTCGTTGGCACAATAGTTCGTTCAAAAAATTCTAATGGTGCTTTGGTATGTCTGCCGGATATAGAGTTTTATCCTGATTCATTCTTCGTTGGCGAGGAGGATGAGGAAAATGAAGGCGAATTTACAGAAGAAGCTAAGCAGTTCTCGTCCAAATTTATCAAGTACATTGTATCGCTAAGCAAGACGTTAAACTCTCAAGGGGAGTTGACCCCCGAGCCAGACTGGGCTAAGAGTTATAATTTCAAATTAGAATTGGAAAAATCTGAGGCACAAAAACTACTAAAAATAGAGCAAAAGCTTGAAAAGGTGCAAGCTGAAAAAGAAAGTGTTATCGATAAAGTTAAAGATCTCGAACGCATCAGGTATTTGTTATTCGAGAAAGGAAAACCGCTGGAGTATGCAATTCTTGATGCTTTGCGCACAATTGGGTTTGAAGTTTCTCAGTTCAACGATGGCGAATCTGAATTTGATGCTGTCTTTGAGTCAAAAGAAGGCAGATTGATTGGCGAGGTTGAAGGTAAGGACAATAAAGCGATAAATATTGATAAGTTACGTCAGCTTGCACTGAATATATACGAAGATCTAGAACGTGAAGAGGTGGAGGTTTCAGCCAAACCAGTACTTTTTGGAAACGCTTATCGATTGCTACCAGTAGAAAGTCGCGCTGCTCCCTTTACCTCCAAATGTCTCTCTGCAGCTATAATAAGCTCAACGGCTCTTGTGTCTACACCGGACCTTTTCGTAGTTGTTAAATATTTAAAAGACAACAAAGATATAAGGTTTGCAACCAAATGCCGCAAAGCAATATTGGATTCTGTAGGGTTAGTGGATTTTCCAGAAATTCCTAGAAGAGGAAGTGTGTTGAGTAAACAGGAGAGGGGGTCGAGTGCAATATAGTAATGTGTTCGATTTGTTCGCGCCTTTCACCGATTGCTGTACCTTATTGTTAGTTCTAACATCAGAAGTAAAGGGGGTTTTATGAGTGAATATAGTTATGGTTGGGAAAAACTTCACGTTTCTATTCATGCTCTTGCAGGGCCTGGAACACAATCTGAACGCTTGGTCAATGCGGTCGTTTTTAATTTGATTCATATTGACTCTGGTGTAGATTTGCCTCCGTCGATACGCGATGAATTTGAAGAATTTATAAGTTACATTAGTTCGGGGGAGCCGAAAGGAGAGGAAGGAACTGTAGAGGCTAAAGTTAATACTTTTAGCGATTTTGATTTGAAACTAGCAGTTGAGAGAATTATTAGTTTTTATGATCAAGTCTGCCGGTATATGGAGCCCAGCTAAGCTTGGTTAAGCTAATGGTGTTCCAGTCTTTGTATGCTAGAGTAGGTTAAAGTTAGCCTTTGTTTTAACTGTTGTATTCTCGAAGTTGAGGTGCCATATGAGTTACAGTGCAAAAGCTTATAGCGTCATGATTGCTTCGCCGGGTGATGTCGCTTCAGAGCGTGCAATTATTCGTGATGTCATATATGAATGGAACGCCGTACATGCCAATGCACGAAAAATTGTCTTGCTTCCGATTGGATGGGAGTCCCATTCATCACCTGATATGGGAGGAACACCTCAATCAATTATTAATGGTCAAATTTTAGAGAAATGTGATCTTCTTATTGGTGTTTTTTGGACAAGAATAGGTACTGCCACCGATGAATATGCTAGCGGGACTGTAGAAGAAATCGAAAAGCATATCGAAACAGGTAAGCCCGCAATGCTTTACTTTTCTAGCCAACCAGTAGCACTGGATACAGTCAATTTGGAGCAGGTGGCAGCTCTTAAAGATTTTAAAAACTCATGTCAGAGTCGAGGGCTGTATGAAAGTTACGACAGTCATTCAGATTTTAAGGAGAAGTTTTATAGACACCTACAGCTTAAAATTAATGACCATTCGTTATTCAAAGTGGCTAAGAGTGAAAGTTCTGTAGTTATTGCTGAGTCCAAAACGCAGCTTCCACAGCTTTCGGATGAGGCTCGGTCTCTATTGAAGGAAACAAGTCAAGACCCACAAGGAACAATTCTGTACATAAGGTATGTGGAGGGGGTTGATCTTCAGGTGAACGGAAGGAATATGATTCCTTCTGACGAAAGAAGAACAGTTGCAAAATGGGAGCAAGCCCTTAATGAGCTAGTCCAACTAAAACTCATTGTCGCTCGCGGTAAAAGAGGCGAGGTATTTGAGTTATCAAATCTTGGCTATCAAATTGCAGACATGATTGTGTTATAAGCATTGCAGTTTTCTTAAATCACTCATTTTCTCGCTGGCACCAGTTAAAGTTAGCACTCTAACTCTAACGCTGTATGTATAAGAGTGCTGCCTTAATTTAATCTCTGTAGTTTAGACCAACTCTTGCCCTGCAATTTCTTTTTACAATACTTCCTTCTTCAGCCACCCCACATACTCTGTCCTTCATGCTTGGCTTTTGCCCAACAATCGTGATTTTCGTCTTCTCTGGGGGATTCGGGGCTTGTATCGGTATTTTGGGTTCTTCGAATTTCAAAACGTTATCCGCGCCGCGTGGTACGTAGTTTCGGTCGTTGAAAGAAACTTGTTTAGCTTGGGCGGGTTCTGATTCGTTTTGAGACGGTGGGGGGATGGTCACTGTTTCACGGGCTTGATCACGCCTTGCTTGCTGTTCTACGACTCGATCCCAGTTTTTGGAATCACTGCTTTCGCTTTCGCTTACGCTTCTGCTGCGCTGCCTTTCATAGTCGGGCGTGGGCCGTACGTAGTTTGGGTTTGTGAAGTTCTTTGCCAAGTCGCCCATGCGGGAGTCGGTAAAGGCAATCCCTCCCAGCGTCACGCAGGTTCCGATCACACCGGCTATGATCAGTCCCTTTGTGTTTCCCCTGCGTGCCCTTGTCCGTATGTAGTCTGAATAATAGGGGTCATATGAATAATAGGGGTCAGACCACGTTTAATTCAAAATCTCAGCTCGAATAACGTGGTCTTTCCCCTGTTTACGTTACCGCACTCTTCAATACACTACGAAAATAATAGGGGTCAGACCACTAAAATAATAGGGGTCATAAAATAATAGGGGGCAGACCACGGTTTTCTAGTTGGGGTTTAGAATAAACGTGGTCTGTCCCCTATTGTACTCCACGGCCTTTTTACTAACTGCCTGAATAGCTTTGACCAGACGTTAGCCGCCTCAAAGATTCCCCTTCCTGCAGGCCAATCCTCGCACGTTCTCCGGCATACGTTTGCCAGTAGGTTTGTCATGAATGGCGGCAACATCCTGACCCTCCAGAAGATCCTTGGTCACACATCGTTGGCGATGACCATGCGCTATGCGCATTTGGCTCCCGATCACCTGCAGGATGCTGTTAAGTTTGGGCCGGTGAGTGATTTTTCCGTGTTGTTAGCTGAGCAGGGCTAGCTATTCAGAAGTACTTTCTTTCGTTGCTCTAGGTAACTCATCAACCTGCGACTTTCTGACCAATTCAGCCATGACTGCATGCACTACAAATGAGAAAATAACCATGCATAGAATTATGAAGCCGTTGAGAGCGCCAAACCAAGGGGATACGTTTTCAGCGAACGCAAGCCAAGCGACATAAGCACCTATGCCCAGCAGAAGCATTATCGAGATGAATGCAAAAACTATAAATTTCTCTATGGCGAGGTCAGTTCTGCTAGCGGCTAAGCCTTTCATGAGTGAAATGATGCTTAGCGCAGCCAAAATCATGCCTGCCATTGGTAGTTCAGGGCTGGCAATAAACTTATGGTAGGAGCCGTTCAAAAGGCTTCCAATCGCGTAGAACATGAAAGGTAGTAGTACAAAAGCAACCTCAACCCCAGCGCCTCTATACAACCATAGTATTTCGTTCTCTTTTCTATCGCTTACGTTGCCTAACAGCATTAGGCCCAATATACCCAACAGCGATAAAATTAAGATGGTGCTTAGTGTGTAGGCGACTGTGCTATCCAGCATGTCCATGTGCCATATCCTTGCGTCACATTAATTCCCTGCATTGTACTTTTTCGACACTTCTTCGACACATTGCGTGTCCAGAAACGCAAAAGCCCCCGAAACTCTAAGAATTTCAGGGGCTTAAGTATTGAATAGTGGCGGGAAGATAGGGATTTGAACCCTAGGAACTGTTGCCAGTTCAACGGATTTCGAATCCGTCCCGTTCGGCCACTCCGGCATCTTCCCACAGCGGCGCGCATGATATCAGCTGATTCGCATTTGGCGAAGCCTAAAGTGCATTTTTTCGCATCTTTTCATGTGCTTGCGATAGCTTTTAGGCTTCAGTCCGGGCTCGTGCGGATTAGTTCAGTCGCGGCTAGGGATATTCAGGCCGCGCTGAACCGCAGGGCGTGCCAGGAACTTATCCAGCACGCGCTTGATGTTCGGGCACTTGTTGAACTCGACCAGATCACCAGCCTCATAGAAGCCAATCATGTTGCGCATCCACGGGAAGATGGCGATGTCGGCGATGCTGTAGTCGTCGCCCATGATCCACTCGCGGCCTTGCAAGCGCTGCTCCAATACGCCGAGCAGCCGTTTGACCTCATCGACGTAGCGGTCGCGCGGGCGTTTGTCTTCGATGTCTTTGCCTGCGAATTTATGGAAGAAGCCCAACTGGCCGATCATTGGCCCGATACCGCCCATTTGGAACATCAGCCATTGCAGGGTTTCATAGCGCTGTGCCGGGTCGGTGGCTAGCAACTTTCCGGTTTTCTCCGCGAGGTAGATGAGCATGGCGCCTGACTCAACCAGCGCCAGCGGCTGGCCGTTTGGTCCGTTGGGGTCGATCATTGCGGGGATTTTATTGTTTGGATTGAGCGATAGATATTCTGGCGAAAACTGGTCGCGGGTTTCGAAGCTAACCAGATGCGGCTCATACGCCAGACCGATCTCTTCCAGCATGATCGACACCTTGACCCCGTTTGGCGTGGGCAAGGAATAAAGCTGCAGGCGCTCGGGGTGAGTTGCTGGCCATTTCTGGGTAATCTTGAAAGTAGATAGATCAGGCATACGGACTCCAAGTCAAAAGGCTTAGCGGATACGATTGGTTAAGCCTATCTAGTTTTATCTGTTTAGGTAAAACCGGTATGGTTAAGCTTTCATCCACTGATAATGGAAACCCTCATGAGCTTGCATGGCGATTACGACTCTCAGAACATTTTTGCCCAGATCATTCGTGGCGATGCGCCGTGCTACAAGCTTTATGAAGACGATGATGTGCTGGCTTTTCTCGACGTATTTCCGCAGTCGTTTGGCCACACGCTGGTAATTCCCAAGCGATCCGCTGCGCGCAATATGCTTGATATTGACGCCGATAGCCTGTGTAAGGTGATGCAGGTGGTGCAGAAAATCACCCGCGTATTGGTCGATGAATTGCAGCCCGCTGGCGTTCAGGTTGCGCAATTTAACGGTGCGCCTGCTGGGCAAACGGTTTTTCATATCCATATGCATGTGATCCCACGCTTCGCCGGTGAAGACCTCGGCATCCATGCCAGCGCCAAAGCCGATGCCAGTGAGCTTGAAGCTTTACAAGCGCGTTTGGTGACTCGCCTCAAGGCTTAAAGCCTTTGTTTGATTGCGTCCGGTGTAGGCGGGCGGCTGAATAGGCTGGCGAACTAGCCGAGCCAGTTCAGCGTCACGTCTTGTTTTCGTTCTGGTAGAAGCGCCGGGCCTTGGCCCGGTTGCCGCAGGTACTCATCGAGCACCATCGGCGCCTACGGCTGCGCGATGTATCAATAAACATCCAGGTGCACGCCTCGCATTCCTTGATCTGCTGGTATTTGCCGCCGGTAATGCCCTTGTTCAGGTGCAGGGCCAATCGATGCCTGATGGTCGGCAGCCCTGTTTGGTCTGGGTCGACATACCAAAAGGCGAGTTCGCCAGCTGCGTAGCGCAATTGAGCACTGGCCAGTGCTTGCTGGATAACCATCTCTACACCTTTTACAGCGCCAGCTTCTGGCTCTTGGCTGTGGGCATAGGCATGCATAAGCGCATGCACGGCTTCGCGCCACTGGATGATCAGGCTCAGTTCGCTATCGGCTGCAACAGGGGCAGCTTGGCCTAGCTGTGTCAGTAGTTGGTGTTCGTGATCATCAATCAGTTCTGCGGCCAAGCCCCAGTCAAACAGTGCGCGGCTTGAAGTGAGCCTTTCGTTCGTGCGTTGTTTGCTTTTACTGCCTGTGGTGTTGAGAAAGTCGAGCAGCAGATCTTCGGCGATGAAGTCGGCAGGGGCCCAGCACGCTTGATCGGTTGTATTCATATAACCCCTTTATTAATAGATAAAGGTTAGGTATGGTGAATTCAATTCTAACCTTTATTGATACTTAAAGGGGTTAAAAATGAATGCTGATGATCTGTCATTATCGTTGCCACACACTTTTGAGTTCGAAGGTCGACAGGTTCGCTACGGTGTCATGGGCGAAGGCCCTGCATTGGTATTGGTGCACGGCACGCCTTTTTCTTCTCAGGTGTGGCGACGCATTGCGCCACATCTGGCCAGTCATTACCGCCTGTATTACTTTGATTTACTCGGCTACGGACAGTCTGAAATGGCGGAGGGCGAAGATGTTTCGCTTGGCGTGCAGAATCACCTGCTCGCGGCGTTGATCGAGCATTGGGGATTGCGTAAGCCTCATGTCGTTGCCCATGACTTTGGTGGTGCTACGGCTTTGCGTTGCTTGCTTCTCAATCAATTGGAGTACGCAACGCTGACGTTGATCGACCCGGTTGCGATCGCGCCCTGGGGCTCACCTTTTGTGCAACACGTGCGTCAGCATCAGCAGGCATTCAGCGGTTTGCCCAGTTACATACACGAAGCGATATTGGCCGCCTACATACAGGGTGCGGTGTGTCATGCGATGCCTGAGCGCGATCTGCAGCACTACACCAAACCCTGGACAGGCGAGTGCGGACAAGCCGCTTTTTACCAGCAGATTGCGCAGATGGATCAGCGTTTTACTGATGAAGTTGAAAGCGCATACCCGTCGATAGGTTGCCCGGTCCTGCTGATTTGGGGCGAGCAGGATCAATGGATACCCATCGAGCGAGGCGAGGTGCTGGCGCGGCAGATTGGTAACTGCCAAATGGTACGTGTCCCCGGCGCAGGGCATTTGGTTCAGGAAGATGCCCCCGAAGCCATCATCGCTGAGCTACTCAAGTTCTTGCCCCGCGAATAGTGCGTGGCAATCGATACGCCTTGATCAACCTTGCGCTTCACGCTCAAGCAACTGGCGTTTACGTTCAATACCCCAGCGATAGCCCGACAGATTGCCGTCACTTCTGACCACGCGGTGGCATGGGATGGCCACCGCTAGTTTGTTGGCACCGCAGGCTTGGGCGACGGCACGGAATGATTTCGGGGCGCCAATCAATTGGGCGATTTCTGCATAGCTGGCGGTTGTGCCAATCGGAATATTGCGCAGCGCTTGCCAGACGCGCTCCTGAAACGCGGTGCCGCGTAGATCCAGTGGTAAGTCTAGGCCGATTGCCGGCGCTTCAATAAAGCCAATGACCTTGGCGATTAGCTGTTCGAAGTCATCGTCAGCGCCAATCAGGTTGGCGTGAGCAAAGGTGTCTTGCAGTTCATGGACCAAGGCCTCGGGGTTGTCACCAAGTAAGATTGCGCACACGCCACGGCTACTTTGTGCGACCAGAATGGCCCCGAGCGAGCATTGCGCCACGGCGAAGCGAATATCAGTATTGGCGCCACCTGCGCGGTAGTCACTGGGCTTCATGCCTAATACGCCTGCGCTGCTTTCATAAAAGCGGCTGCTGGCGTTGAAGCCGGCATGGTAAAACGCATCGGTGACCAAGCTGCCTTTTTGCAGTTGTGTGCGTACCTTGCGCGCACGGTTTGCGGTTGCGTAGGCCTTGGGCGTCAAGCCGGTTGCAGCTTTGAATAAGCGGTGAAAGTGATACGGGCTGACGCCTACTTGTTGAGCAAGCTGGTCAAGACTAAGCAGCTGCTCTGCATGTTCGATAATCTCGCAGGCCTTGCTGACTATCGCGGCGTGTTGCTGGTTAAGCGAGGTGTCGCCGCAATTGGCCCGCTTGCAAGGCCGATAACCGGCAGTGGTCGCTTGTTCTGGCGTGTCGAAAAACTCAACGTTATCGAACTTCGGAAGCCGTGAAGGGCAGTTGGGGCGGCAGTAGACTCCAGTGGTCTTGACCGCGTAGACAAAGGGCTTATCCAGTGATGGGTCGCGAGCGAGCACACGTTGCCAGCGCAAGTCATGCTCGCTGGCAGTTACTTTGGCGGCTACAGATTTAGTCGGTTTCATCGCGATGTCCACAAGCTGTGAAAGTGACTCAAGCTTAAGCGGTTAGGCGGTTACCAAAACTCCGAGTCTTGCTTTGCAATTCGCAGCCACTTCTAAAGGTTTATTCGTCGCGGGTGAGTACTTCGAGTAGCTCTATCTCAAAACACAGGTTTGAGTGTGGCTTGATATGTTGGCCCATCTGGCGCTCGCCGTAGGCCAGTTCGGCGGGTACGAAGAGTTTGCGCTTACCACCGACTTTCATACCGATCAGGCCTTGATCCCAGCCTTTAATAACGCGCCCTGTGCCGATCACACACTGAAACGGCTTGCCGCGATCATAAGATGAGTCGAATGTCGTCCCGTCTTCGAGGGTGCCGTGATATTGGGTGGTGATCAGCGCGCCTTTGACTGCTGCCTTGCCGTCGCCAAGACGGATATCTTCGATGATTAATTCATTGCTCATAATCTGTTCTCAATCAGTGTGTCGTTGCGGCAATGCTTAGCGCAGCAGTTTTCAGTCGGTGTCCAGAGATTGGCGCAGGTGTTTACGCAGCGTGACCAATGCCTGCTTGATTTCATCGAGCTGCTCAAGGGGAAGTCCTGCGGACTTGAGGATGCAGCCTGGCAGTGCTTTGGCCTGCTCATGCAACGCTCGACCTTTGTCACTCAGGTGCAGTTCGACCACACGCTCATCAGCCTTGGTACGGATGCGTTTTAGCAAGCCTTCAGCTTCAAGACGTTTGAGCAATGGTGTGACTGAGCCCGGGTCAGTAAGCAGTCGCGCACTGATTTCACTCACGGTAAGCCCGTCAGTCTCCCACAACACCAGCATCGCTAGGTATTGCGGGTAGGTGAGTCCGAGCTTTTGCAGTAAGGGTTTGTAAGTCTTGGTCATCAGCAACGAGGTCGAGTGCAAGGCAAAGCACAGCTGATTATCCAGCAGCAGGGCGTTGCAGGGTTCGAGCGAGGCGTTCATTGAGGTGACCTGTGCGCAGTAAAGATGGCAAATAAGTTAACGCACTAACAGCCTTCGCGCCAACAGATCAGCTGCGCTGGCTTTATAGGGACGTTACGAAACTGGGCCATTGAGAGACTCAATCATCGTGATAGATAAATCTGTAAATATTTATCTTGTGCGCTAAATAAATGCGCACTAATATTATTTCAAGCCAACGGTAATACCCCGGTCAACACGACCCGCTATCGTTGTAGCAGCTCTCAATTCATTTCATTCAAGCACTAAGAGGAAATCATTATGTCGATCGAAACTGTTGCATACCGTGCATACGCAGAAGCCACCGGCGGCCGTGATGGCCGGGCTATCTCGTCTGATGGTGTACTTGATGTTGCTCTGACCACGCCAAAAGAATTGGGCGGCGCAGGCGGCGAGGGCACTAACCCTGAGCAATTGTTCGCAGCGGGTTACTCGGCTTGTTTCCTTGGCGCGATGAAGTTTGTGGCTGCTCGCGACAAGTTGCAGGTTCCGGCGGACACATCGATCGAAGGCGTTGTCGGTATTGGCGCGATCCCGAATGGTTTCGGTATTGAAGTTGAATTGCGTATCAGCTTGCCGGGCCTGGAAAAAGATATCGCGCAAACGCTGATTGATCGCGCGCACATCGTTTGCCCATATTCGAACGCAACTCGTGGCAATATTGATGTCACGCTGACCTTGGTTTAATCGCCTGGCTGTAATCTGATGTGCAACAAAAACGCGCCTGAATGCAGGCGCGTTTTTTATCTACAACGACTTACTTTTTGACCCACTCACTGCCTTGTTGGATGTACTGTCCGGCAGGGGTTTTTTCGATCGCCTTTTTCCCGGCTATCGCCTCTACGGCGGTGACTTCGATGCCGTTCTTCTCAGCCAGTTTCTTGTATTCATTACGGCGCGCATCGTTGATCAACTTGGCTATCTCTTCGGCGTTGCCGCCGGGCTTGACCACACCCAGATAACCAGTTTGCGTTTCGCCCAACTGGCCAGATGCTTTGGCGCCGCCGAGTGCGCTCATCGCGTCATTAAGGTTTATGGCAAAAGCTGGAGCGCTCAGGCTGAGCAGCAATACCAGGCTGGCAATACGTTTATACAGGGTCATCACGTCGCTCCTTAAAACAATCCGCTTGATTCGTTGAACATGCTGTCGAGCTCTTTGTCGACCTTGATGTAAATCTCGTGCTCGATTTTGACGTTGAGATTGATATTGATGGGCTCGTTAGGCACCGCAAGCTGGACTGTTGGTGTACAGGCCACGCTTATCAAGCCGAATGCCAGAGCGGCTAAACCGTTGCGTAAACGCATGTTGCGTGCTCCTTATTAGTTGTCCTTTGGCGCTGCTTGTTGTTTGCGTTTGAGGATGTATTGTTGAACCCGTTGCTGAACGATATCACTGACTTTATCGCTCAGTTGGATGCTGGCCAACAATGTCGGAATGTTTTCTTCAAGGTTGATGTTGAAGTTGATCGGCCGTCCTTTCTCGATTGCCGGGTTTCTGCCCTCCAGGCGCAAGGCTAGCAAGAGCTGGCCGTCGGGGTCATAACTGACGCCACTGGAGAGGGTGGTGTAGTGGAAGTCTTCCAATGACTGCGCCACTAATTGCATTGCCGGATTGCTTCTGCCCATCGCTTTGATTTTGTCGTTGTTGAACTGCAAGCGACCACCGGGTTGGCGTGCACTGATCCGGCCTTGATCAACGCTGAGACCTGCAGCATTCACACGCAGAGGAATTGAGCCATCGATCAGGCCGCTACCTGACAAGCCTTCTGCGGGGTATGCGGCAAACAGGTTTTCCAATTTCAAGCCGTTTATCGTCAGGGCAAATAGCAAATCTGACTGCTTCAAGTCCCATTGTTTGGCAGGCAAAGTGACTTGTCCGCCAAGGACCTGAGCCGTGGCTTGCTGCAAGCTTAACTGGCCTTTATCGAGCGCATTGAGTGTGGCGCTGTAGCGGCCGCGCAGGTCGATTGGCCCAAGCGGTACTCCCGGGTTCGCCTCAGTTAAACGCAATCGTTTGACCTCAGCCTGAAGCCGTTGGTTCGCCAGGCGCAGCTGTACATCAGCGCTTAAACCGCTGAGTTCAGTGCGGTTATAAATGCCAGAAAGCCCTTGGCTGGCCAGGTTGAGGCTAAGTGCTGTGCTGCTGCCGGGCGCCAGGTGCAGATCTGCGCTGGCGTTGAGCCGACCATTATTGAGGTCGAGCAGAGCTGGCCAGCCGTTTAGAGTGCTTTTCAGCGGGTTGCCTGCACGGAAAAATATTTCAGCGAACTTAGCGTTTAACTGAATACCTTTTTGCACGGTGTTTTGTGCATCTAACTGCGCCTGCAAACCCGCGCCATTATTTAGCGAGCCAATAAGGGTTTGCTGCTGAGCGTCGGCCTGTAGTTTGCCTTTGAAGTCCCAGCTTTGTGGTTTTAACGCGGATTGCTGCAATGACTTGGCGCTCAAAGCAATGGGACCGCTGAGTTGCCAATCGCTCAGCGCTGAGTTGTTGAGTGTCGCATTCAGGCTTAACCCGGCGAGAGCGGCGCTGAGGTCAGTGGCGCTAAATTCCGGGTGGCTGAGTTGCGCCAGTTGCAGTCGCGAGCTTTTGTCCAGGTTGAGCTTGAGTTGCTGCGCGTCGGCATAGCCATTAAAAGCCAACTGCGCGTCTATGCCTTGGGCTTTCCAATCAGTTAATTGCAGGGCTTTGCTGCTGGCTTTAAACGTTGCGTTGTGCAGTTGCACGGCCCAAGGCAGGGTGTTGGCGAGGTCCAGCCGGGCTTGCAATTGCAAGGTGCTGGCGCCGCTGCTGTTGAGGCTGAGTTGTAGCGGGAGATTACGCCCGCGCAGTTGCTCTTGCACGGGGCTGGATACGTCATCTGCTGCTTTAGCAGGCTGCACGCTGAGGTGAAACTCATCGTTTTGCAGAGCCGCGGGCAGTTGGCTACGCAGCGATTCGGCGAGGTGTTGAAGCCTTAGATCAGCCTGTATTTGTTTGGCGAGCCACTGCCCTGCCTGCGCATTCAGCGCCAAGCTGAGTTCGCCTTGAACTTGACCCACACCCGGCATCGGCCAAGGTTCGGGCAGATTGGCAGTTGCCGCAATATTGCCGCTGGCCTGTTGTAGTTGTTCAAGATTGATAGGACCTGCAGGCAGCTCTAAATCCCAATTAGCCGATAACGCCGCGGCGCTCGGTGCTTCGGGTAGCTCAACACCTGCCGGTAACGCCCACTGACTCAGCCAATGTTGCAGGGCGCTGGCCTGGCTCAAATTGGGCGCAGCTATTGCGCCGGTAAGCTGATGGGTTGATTGCCCTGAGTTATCGGTCAGCTTGTGCACGCCCAAATTTGCACCCACTTGCGGTTGCCCATCGACCTGCAGCGCAAGCTGGAGGTCGATAGCGTCATCGGCATGCTGCAATTGACCATCAATGGTCAGCACTTGATCCTGACTTTGCAGATTGCTCAGCAGGGTCATGACTAAAGGCTGGTGTGAGGTTTTATTCAGTTGCAGGTCACCTTGCAGCGTGCAGTGCCCTTGGGCACAAGGCAGTTGTGCCGTGAGTTGTTCAATCTTCAGTGATTGCGGCGCCAGAGCCAGCGGAGCAACCATCTCCAGGAAATCAATGGCGGGTGAGGGCGCAGGTTCATCTTTGGCGCTCGGTTTCCAGTCGAGGTTGAGTGTGCCAAGTTCGATGTGCTGCCAGAACGGTGCAGCGGTGCTGAAGTCCTGCCATTTAAGGGTCAACCCCTTGGCGTCGAGACTCAGGGCTGCGCTGTCACTTTGTTGCTGTATCGAGAGGGTGCGCAGATGAATACCATCGAAGGAGATGCGCAGGCCTTGCCAGTCGAAACGACTAATCTGCTGACTTTGTAAAAAATGCTGCCAGCTGATTGCGGAAGCCCCGGCAAGCACGCTCAGAAGCACAACCAATCCGGCCAGCCGCAGCCATGCTCTGCGGCTAATCATCGGTAACGATCCATTGAATGAGTTGGTGCAATCAATTGCTGTGCAACCTCTGAAACTTCAGTGCTGGGTCTGTGCGCTTCGACAATTAATAGCAATCGTCGATCATGGCCAGAGCATGGGCTGACGTTAGCGCATGCAGACCATGCTGCCAATGAGGATGTTACATATTCTGTGCATTTGCGACATTAGGGTTTATTATTGATGTAAATAGACATTCGAGGGTGCTACGTATGAGCGCAAAAATACAGCCTGTTAGCGATGTTGACAGCGTATTGGCCAAAGCGTTGCTCAATACGCGCGAGCAACTCGGCCTTACTCAGCAAGAGCTTGCCGATATTGTCGGCGTGCACCGCAGTGCGATCAGTCGTTGGGTGGATGCAGGGTTAAATCCGCACAGTAAAACTGGCGAGTTAGCGCTGTTGTTTATTCGCGGTTATCGCGCATTGTTCGCCCTATTTGGCGGTGACCTGGCAGATATGCGCCATTTTTTGCGCACTGAGAACCGTCACCTGGCGGGTGTGCCTTTGCAAATGATGGGGCAAGTGCAAGGTTTGGTGCGGGTAGTCGAATACCTCGATGCGATTCGCGGCAAGGTTTGATCGCAAACTACCGTGCTTCTATAAGGCTGCGCTGATATGCAAATTTGGCAGGCCTGTCATGGCCCTGAACACATCACTGCGTTACGTGGCCGGCTGGTACGCTTGGTTGAGAGCCAGGAGCAGGTTGCCACCCTGCAGTTGGTTGATACTCTGGCTGAGCAGGCATTGCTCGAAGAAATGCTCGAAACCAGTAAACCGCCGCTGCCTGAGTCCGCGCAGGGTTTGCACTATCTATTAAAGACGCCATTTCGTTATCCACCGCTGCGTTGGGGCTCACGCTTTGGTTCGCGCTTTGAGCCAAGTTTGTTTTATGCGGCTCAACGTCTGGAAACGGCGATGGCTGAGGCGGCTTATTATCGATTTGTGCTCTGGGATGGTATGTCCGTGGCGCCGCCCAGTGAACGAATTCTGTCTGAGCATTGCTCGTTTGAGGCGCGCTATAAGGTGACGTGTGGCGTTGCGCTGCATAAATCACCCTTTGATCAATATCGCGCGCAGCTGATGCACCCCAGTCAATATCAGCAAACCCAGGTCTTAGGTGCGCAGATGCGCGAGGCTGGGGTTGAAGCATTTGAATATCGCTCAGCGCGCTGTGCTCAAGGTGGAATCAATGTTGCGCTCTATACTCCGCGAGCGCTGGCGGAGAAGCGCCCAAGTAACCTGATGCCATGGTTTTGTGAGACCACGGCAGAGTATGTGGCTTTCAAAAATCCGCATTCGGCTGCTGCGCTACAGGTGTTCAAGTTGACCGATTTTCAACGAGAAGGGCGGCTACCGTTGCCCGCCTAGAATCTGATCGAATGGTTGGTTAACTGCCAATCGGTTGTGCTGAGGACAATGAATGAGTGCGCGCTCATTTGCCGCAGTTTTTTTGGCGGTTAAATAGTGGGGTCGCTGGAGATGGCACAGTTACTGGGGTTGCATGTCAGGGTCAAGACTTTGACACCTACAGGCAGGGGTCTAAAAGTGGCAAATATGCGCCCAAATAGGGCATTTCTGACCTGTGGTAAATTGACTTGTGCACAATTTCAACGCGCCTTAGCAAGCTTGATTCAAAGAGCGTTGTAAATCATTGATTATTCATAGAGATTTTTTAAGTCAATGAAAAATATCAATTTTTTTTGCTGGTGAAAAAATCGTCAGTTTAAGCTCAGCCCCCAAAATACAGGCGTTCACGGCGCTTGCTCCCATCTTGTCCACCGAGTTATCCACAGGTTCTGTGGATTGTCTGCGGGGAGGCTACATACGTTTGTCACATTGATCTGTTTAGGGGTTTACCTCTGAAAAAAAGAGAGTAGAGTGGCGCGCCTTTCCACCCTATCGCCGTTATTTATGCCTCGCGTATTACCCCGTACTCATTCAGCCCCCGTTTCCATCAGCACCAAACTCCCCATGCGTGTCGCGCTGTGGCTGCTAGATAGCCCGCGCTTGGGCCAAGCGGCTTCGGTCAAGCGCTTTGCTGGCCAACTGCTTAAGCAACCTGCTCGTGAAGGTGTTGTCGTTGCGCAGAGCCGTTTGGGGCAAATGCTGTGCCGTGATTGCGGCAACACCCGTGATCGCCGCATGGGCCTTGAAATGTTGCGTCTGGCTGCGCGTGCGGGTGACAGCTGCGCTCAGCTGGAGCTCGGGCGTCATTACCTGAAGCCCCGTGTTAACGAGCCGCGTCAGGCGCATCAGTGGCTTGAACAAGCGGCTGCACATGGGTCGCAAGAAGCCAAAGCCTTGCTCAAGTCGCTCTAAAGCTGCGAAGCCGAATCAGGCAAAAACCAATCCAGCCAGAATGTTTCAGGCATGCAGCCATGTATGCCTGTGCTGAGATGTTGCCCAGCGAATGATTCAAGTGGCGCAACAGGTGCCTGACGTATCGGCAAACTACTGGGTATACTTCCAGTAATGCTGATGCGGAGTTGCATATGCCAATCGATTTACCGAGTTTGTTTGTCGGCCTTGCCGGGGCAGGAATACCTTTATTGGTGCTGGCACTGGTGCTGCAGCGCCGCGCTTCAACCTTGGGGTTTGAGTGCAGCTTGTTGCAGGAGCGCTTGAGTAGCGCGCAACTGGCGCAAACAGGGCTGAGTGCACAGCTCGATGCGTGCCGCGAAGAAATCTCCGAGATCGCTGAAATTAAGGCCGATCAGCAAGCAGAGCTCGCTGCAATGCGCCGCGAAGCCGAACTGTTGCAGCACGAGCAGCAGATATCACGTGAAGCCGCGCGTGACTGGCAGCAGCAGCGTGAGCAGCAAGAAGCTGAACTACGCCGCCTCGGTTCAGAGCGAGCAGGGCTTGCCGCAGAACTGCGCGATCAACAAGATCATCACCAGCAGCGCCTCACTGACCTGCAAGGCTCGCGGGATGAATTGCGTGCGCAATTTGCTGAGCTGGCCGGGAAAATCTTTGATGAGCGCGAGCAACGCTTTGCTGAAACCAGTCAGCAGCGTCTGGGGCAGTTGCTTGATCCATTGAAGGAGCGGATTCAATCGTTCGAGAAGCGCGTTGAAGAAAGCTATCAGCAAGAGGCGCGTGAGCGTTTTTCGCTGGGCAAGGAGCTTGAGCGTTTGCAGCAGCTTAATCAGCGCCTGGGTGATGAAGCGACCAACCTGACCCGCGCGCTGAAAGGTCAGAAGACGCAAGGCAACTGGGGTGAGTTGATTCTAGAGCGAGTGCTTGAACATGCCGGTTTGGAGAAGGGCCGCGAGTATCAAACGCAGGTCAACCTCAAAAGCGCGGATGGTGAGCGTTTTCAGCCTGATGTATTGATTCAACTGCCCGGCGATAAGCAAGTGGTGGTGGATGCCAAAGTCAGCCTGACAGCCTATCAACAGTACGTTTCAGCTGAAGATGAAGGCGCGCGCCAGCTGGCGCTTAAACAGCATGTTCAATCGCTACGCAGCCATCTCAAGGGCTTATCGCTGAAGGATTATCAGCGCCTTGAAGGCCTGCACAGCCTCGATTTTGTATTGCTGTTCGTGCCGATTGAAGCAGCATTTGCCGCCGCGCTACAGGCAGAACCTGGGCTGTTTCAGGAGGCGTTTGAGCAGAATATCGTGATCGTCAGCCCCACCACCTTGCTGGCGACTTTGCGCGTGACTGACAGCCTCTGGCGTCAGGAGCGTCAAGGTCAGAATGCGCGTGAAATTGCTGAGCGCGCCGGTGCGCTGTATGACAAGTTTTATGCCTTTGTTCAAGACCTTGATGAGATCGGCGCGCGCTTGCAACAACTGGACAAAGCCTACGCTGCGGCGCGGAACAAGCTCTGTGATGGGCGGGGCAATATTATTAGCCGTGTCGAGAATTTAAAGCTGCTTGGCGCGCGGGCAAGTAAAAGCTTGCCGACCGACTTGCTTGATCAGGCAGCGCAATTACCCTTTGAGGATGATGCCTGAGGCCGTGTTAGCCAGTGGTTGCGGTTGGTGGGCAAGCTTCGTATTGCCGCCTCCCTCGAGGGAGGCGGCGCGTTTTGACCTAGGGTGGGTAACGCTTTTTACCCACCACAAGCACGCTCACCGCAACGTCAGATGGCGACTGAGCAAGGCACGTAATGCGGCAGGCTTGACTGGCTTCGACAGGTAATCAAGCCCGGCTGCATGTACGGCGGCTATAAGTTCTGGGCGACCGTCCGCGCTAATCACCACGCCGGGCACGGGTTCGCCGAGCCGAGTGCGTAGCCATGCCATCAGTTCGGTGCCGGTATCACCTTCATCCAGGTGAAAATCGACCAGTGCAAGCTGCGGTCGTACATCTTCGCTAAGCAGGTGTTCACATTCCAACCGATTACGAGCTGTCCAGACTTGGCACCCCCAACGCGACAACAAGCTGTGCATGCCGGTCAGAATGCTGTCTTCGTTATCAATACACAGCACGTGGGAGCCCGGCAGCAAGGCATTGTTCTGTTCGATGCTGTTGTTGACCGGTTTGCGCTGTGGTGTTCGTGCCAGCGGAACGGTGACGCTAAACACACTGCCTTTGCCTGGCCACGAGCGAACCTCAAGAGAATGGTTGAGCACACGACACAAACCATCGGCAATCGCTAAACCTAAACCCAAACCTTTCTCTGCGCGGGTCTGATGGCTGTCCAAACGCTTGAACTCTTCAAAGATTTCCTTGCGTTTATTCTCAGGAATACCGGGGCCGCGGTCCCATACTTCAAGTCGCAAATGGCCTGGAATATGGCGCACGCCGAGGATCACGCGACCTTGAGCGTAGCGGAAGGCATTAGTCAGGAAGTTCTGCAGCACGCGGCGCAATAAACGGATGTCACTGTCTATACGCTGACGGCTGCCGCGCAGTCGAAAATCGATACCTTGCTCGGCGGCGAGCACCTTGAACTCAGCGCCAAGAGGGTCGAACAGGGTACTCAGTGGGAAGGGGTTGCAGTCGGGAGTGATGCGACCGCTTTCCAGGCGCGAGATATCCAGCAGGTCGGTTATCAACTCTTCGGCAGAACGTAGCGATGAATCGAGATGGCGCACCAATTCCTGAGCTTCACGCGGTAGCGCATCGTCCTGCAGTGACAGTGCGGCGGAGAACAGCCGAGCAGCATTCAAGGGCTGCATCAAGTCATGACTGACTGCGGCGAGAAACCGTGTTTTCGACTGATTGGCGGTTTCGGCATTGCCCTTGGCGTCGGTCAGCGCAATATTGAGTTGCGACAATTCGTGGGTGCGTTCGCTTACCCGGTGTTCGAGGCCTTCGTTGGCTTCTTTAAGGGCCTGCTCGGCTTGGCGGAATTCGGTAATGTCAGTGAAACTCATGACAAAGCCGCCGCCCGGCATTGGGTTGCCGATCAGCTCGATCACGCGGCCGTTGGGGAACATACGCTCGGAGGTGTGCGGCGTGCCTTGACGCATCCAGTACAAACGCTTGCTGACGTTGGTTTCAGTCCCGCCTTCTTTAAACAAGCCACGTTCAGCGTTGTAGCGGATGATGTCGGCGATTGGACGGCCAACGTAGATCAAATCCTCGGGATATTCGAACAGCTCAATGTAGCGATGATTCCACGCCACCAGCCGCAACGATTGATCGACCACACTAATGCCTTGGGTGATGTTTTCGATCGCACCTTGCAATAACGCACGATTGAACTGCAGCACTTCGGAGGCTTCGTCGACGATGCGCACGACGTCTTCAACCTGCATCTCACGGCCTTCAATGGCCGCTTTAACCACTGCACGTGTTGATGAAGCGCCGAGCACGCCGGCGAGCAAGCGCTCCGTGTGGGCGATCCATTCACTGTTGGCTTGATGGTTGGGGTTGAACTCAAGTTCCTGGCGCACCGCAAAGCGCATAAAGCTTTGCTTGGCGCGTTCCTCACCCACAAAGCGGCTGGCGAGTAATAGTAAATCGTTCACTTGCACGGCCAGGCTGTTGCGCGCACCGAGTTTGCTGCCCAGATCGTGACCGATAAAGCGTCCGGCTTGCCAGTGTTCCGATACCCGTGTTCGCGAGAAGTATGAGACCCAGGCAAATAGCAGCATATTGCCAGCTAGCGACAACACCACGCCGCGGGTGAGTGCATCGACCTCAAAGCCAATCGGTGCGTAGAGCAATGAATTTAAACCGGGCACATGCTCAATCGACCAGCCCATGCTGCCGGTGATCAAAGGAATTACCAAGGTGTAGAACCAGATCAGAGCGCCAACAATAAGCCCGGCGAACACGCCACGGCGATTGGCTTGTTTCCAGACCAAAGCACCGAACATGGCTGGTGCCAACTGACCAATAGCGGCGAATGAAACCTGGCCGATGGTTGCAAGGCTAGCGTTGGACCCGAGTAGGCGGTAGCAGACATAGGCGAGCAGTAGAATCAGCACAATACTCACGCGCCGCGCCGTGAGCATCCAGTGACGGAATGCTTCATAAGGCCGCTCGGTACTGTTGCGGTGCAAAAGCCAGGGTAAGAGCATGTCGTTGGAAATCATCGTCGACAGCGCAACAGAGGCCACAATCACCATGCCGGTTGCCGCCGACGCGCCACCAATGAATGCGAGCATTGCCAGCGCTGGATGCGCCTCTGCAAGTGGCAGGCTAATCACAAACGAATCCGGGGTTACGCCTGGGCTCAGAAGCATCTGCCCAGCAAGGGCAATCGGCACCACAAACATCGCTGCGAGTACCAGATAAGCCGGGAACACCCAGCGCGCCAGACGCAGGTCTTGCGGTTCGATGTTCTCGACAACGGTGACGTGGAACTGTCGCGGCAGGCAGACGATTGCAATCATCGCCAGACAGGTTTGCACCAGCATCGCTGGCCAGTTAACCGCTACTTGCCAGAAATCATTCAGTTCAGTGGCGTTTTTGGCCTGAGTGAAAACATCGTCAAAACCGTCGAACAGGCCAAAGGTGACGAAGGCGCCAACCGCGAGAAATGCGAGTAGCTTTACCAGTGATTCAAAGGCAATGGCCAACACCATGCCGCGGTGGTGTTCGGTGGCATCAAGGTTACGGGTGCCGAACAAGATGGTGAATAACGCCAATATCAGCGAAACAATCAACGCAGTGTCTTGTGCGCGTGTGCCGGAGGCGTTCGGCACGGAGCCCACTAACAGGTTTACCCCGAGTACGATGCCTTTCAGCTGCAGGGCAATGTAGGGCAGCACGCCAACCAGGCAGATCAGCGCGACAGCGACTGCAAGCCCTTGCGATTTGCCGTAGCGCGCGGCAATGAAGTCAGCAATCGAGGTGATGTTTTCTTGTTTGCTGATCAGCACCATTTTCTGTAGCACCCAAGGTGCGAACAGCAACAACAGAATGGGGCCAATATAAATAGGTAAGAACGACCACAGCTGTTCGGCCGACTGGCCCACAGCGCCAAAGAATGTCCAGCTGGTGCAGTAAACTGTCAGCGACAAGCTGTAGACCCAAGCGCGAATTTTCGGCGGCAAAGGTTTACGGCGCCTGTCGCCATAAAATGCGATGGCGAACAGGACAGCCATATAAATAAGGGCAACCGCAGCGATCAGCCCGCCAGACAGCGACATGCAGACTCCAACAGCAAACTAAGTAGAATTAACTCGGTCTTATCTTCAACAACCGATGGTTATGACATTTTGGGCGCTTCTGAAAAGTAATAGGCTGCATCATCGCAGTTGTTTTCAAAGGCTTGCGTGTTACGACCGACAGTGTCGCAGTAAAGTCTGCAAACGTCAGTTGCTACCTTGGTCGCAGGGCTGCGGCAAGGAATAAATCAGCGGTTGTTAATTGTGAAGTGGTTATCACCCTGTTAGCGTGATCTGTTGCAGTCAATGTATGTAAAGGAGCTTTATGTTCAAGCCGCAATTAATAACCCTGCAGCGCGGCGCTCTGCGCATTGAACCCATGGTTGATGCGGACATTCCTGGGCTGGTCACTCTGGCTGAGGCCAATCGCCGCGAGCTGGTCTATGTTGATGGCGCGCAACGTCTGGATTGGTATCGTCAGGGCCTGGCAGAGCAGCGTGAGGGTAAAGCCTTGCCGTTTACAATCCGCCTGAGCGACCAACTGGTAGGGACCACGCGTTTTGCTGACTTTATGCCCAAGCTGCCCGCCACTGAAATCGGCTGGACCTGGCTTGATCAAACCCAGCATGGCACCGGGCTGAACAGCATGATCAAGTACCTGATGCTACGTCATGCATTTGAAAACTGGCGCATGGTCCGCGTGCAGCTAAAAACCGCTGCGAGCAACCTGCGCTCACAAGCCGCCATTGAAAAACTCGGCGCTGAGCGTGAGGGATTACTGCGTAATCATCGGCGACTCGCAGATGGGCGCTTGGATGATACGGTGCTATACAGCGTTACTGATCGGCAGTGGCCGGCGATTAAACAGCAGTTGGAGGCGCGATTCGGCGCGTTGTGAAGTCATGGGCGAGGCGCGTGAACAAACCCGTTTTTGGCAGGCCAAGGGTCTTGCCGATGTCGAACTACTGCATGCACGTTATGTACAGCAGCGCTTTGTTCCGCATGTGCATGAAGGATTTGTCTTTACCGTCATCCAAAACGGTGCCCAGCAGTTCAGGCACCGAGGCAGTGACCATTTAGCGCCGCAAGGCAGCATGGTGCTGATCAACCCGGATGAGGTTCACACGGGGTCCAAGGCGCATGACGATGGCTGGCGTTATCGAGCTTTTTATCCCGATAACCGCCAAGTGCTTGGGGTGTTGCAAGAGCTTGATTTAGCGGGCGGCGGGCTGCCGAGCTTTGCCGTTAGCGTGCTCCATGACCCGCAATTGCACGCAGCATTCACTCGTTTGCATCTTTTGCTCGAAGGCGGCGCTGATGTTTTGCAGCAGCAAATCGTCTGGCGTGAAGCCGTCTTACTGTTGTTCCAGCGTTATGCCAAAGTGGCTGAACCGCGTGCGCCCGGCCGTGAGACGCGCGCGGTGGAGCAGGCCAAGGAATTGCTCAGCACTCAACTGGCTGCGCCGCCGTCACTCGAAGCTTTGGCGGCTGCGGTGAATCTCTCGCCATTTCATTTCGCTCGGGTATTCCGCCGCGCAACGGGCTTGCCGCCGCATGCCTGGTTGAAACAGCGGCGTTTAAGCCAGGCCCGCGCCATGCTCAAGCAAGGTTGCATGCCGTTGCAAGTAGCGATGCAGCTTGGCTTTGCTGATCAGAGTCATATGAGTCGCCAATTCAAACAGGTTTTCGGCGTTGCTCCCGGTGTTTATCGGGCTGCAAGTTCGGGGCTGGCAAGCTGGCCATAAGGTTTTGGGGCAAACATCTCAAGTGAGCAATATCGTTCAAGATGCTCGGCTGGAGTTGCGTTAGGCTTGCGGGTCAAGGAGATGCGTTATGACCCGCGTGCAGGAGTTTTATCAAGGTGTTCGCGACATGCTGCCTATGCTGTTAGGCGCCATGCCGTTCGGCATCATCTACGGCAGCCTGGCGGTTGCCTCCGGACTGAGCCCATGGCAAACCGTGGCCATGTCGGTATTTGTTTTCGCCGGCTCCGCACAGTTTATTGCGATTAGTTTGCTCAGCAGTGGCGTCGGTATCACCGTATTGCTGCTGACTACTTTGGTGGTCAATCTGCGCCATGCTTTATACAGCGCGAGTTTGCAGCCGTTTGTGCGGCACTTGCCGACGCGCTGGCGCATGAGTCTGGCTTTCTGGCTGACAGACGAAGCCTTTGCAGTGGTGCAGCACCGTTATGCGCTGCGTGATGAGTCGTTGAACAAGCACTGGTATTTTCTCGGCGCTTCGCTGGCGATGTACAGCAACTGGCTGCTGTGCACCGTTATTGGCTTGGTGTTTGGTCAGTCGGTACCCAATCTGGCCGAGTGGGGGCTGGATTTCGCCATGCTCGCGACATTTATCGGGATTGTCGTGCCCATGTTGCGTAATCGCCCACAAGTCGCAGCAGCCTTGGTTGCCGCAGCGGTTGCGCTGGTCTGCCATGAGTTGCCTTATAAGTTGGGGCTGATGGCGGCTGCATTCAGCGGAATTGTGGTGGGTGTCGTACTGGAACGGCACAGCGTGTTGCCAGAAGAGGAGCTTGCGTGATGGAGAATTGGTTGCTGATCTTCGGCATGGCCGTCATTACCTACAGCATTCGCTACAGTTTGTTTGCCTTGCCCAATTTGAGTTTTCCGCCGTTGGTACGCCAAGGTCTGCACTATGTGCCAACCGCAGTACTGACCGCCATTGTTGTGCCCGGCATGTTGCTGCCTGATGGTCAGAACTGGCAGTTTTCTCTGGATAATGCCTATCTGCTTGCGGGATTGATCACCATCGCGATTGCGGCGTTCACCCGGCATTTGCTGGCAACTATCGGCGGCGGTTTGCTGGTGTTTTTCCTGCTGCGCTGGGCGATGGGGCAGTTGCCGATTTAATAGAAAACCATCATTCACCCTGATGTAGGGTGTGACAACGCGAAGCTTGTCCACCGCAGGGCGCGAAATATTGGCGCCAAATGCTGGTGGAAGGGTGAAGGGTCTTCCACCCTGCCGAGCGGGGTTTACTAAATCAAAGAGCGCCCAACAGCGCTTTTTTCGTTAATCGCCTGCAAAAAAATGCTTTGGGTGTAGCTTTCAGCGGATGTGATGCAGTCAAATGCATAACAAATTCGCATTAGGTACATGGAAGATGACCCAACAATCGCAGTTTGCGTTGCTTAGCACTAAGCGGTTCTTGCCGTTTTTTCTGACTCAGTTGCTCGGCGCTTTTAACGACAATATTTTCAAGCAGTCGCTGATTCTGGCAATTCTGTTCAAGCTGACTGTGACTGCAGACCGCGATTTACTGGTCAACCTGTGCGCATTGCTGTTCATTCTGCCGTTTTTTCTGTTCTCGGCACTCGGCGGACAATTCGGCGAGAAATTCGATAAAGACTGGCTGATCCGCAAGATCAAGTTCGCTGAAATCATCATCATGCTTGCAGGCGCTGCCGGGGTTTTGCTGGGCAGCTTGCCGCTGATGTTGTTGGTGCTGTTTGCGATGGGGACTCAGTCGGCGCTATTTGGCCCGGTTAAATACTCAATCTTGCCGCAGCACTTGCTGGAGCGTGAGCTGATTGGTGGCAATGCGCTGGTTGAGATGGGCACATTTCTGGCGATTCTGGCGGGCACCATCGGCGCCGGTGTGATCATGGCAAGCAGCAACTACGCGAATATTGTTGCAGGCGCAGTGGTGACCGTTGCGGTACTCGGCTATTTGACCAGCTGTAAAATTCCTTCCGGTGCGGCAGCCTTGCCTGAGTTGAAGATGGACTGGAATATCTTCCGCCAGTCCTGGGCCACAATGAAAATTGGTTTAGGCCAAACCCCAGCCGTTTCACGTTCGCTGGTGGGCAACTCATGGTTCTGGTTTCTCGGCGCGGTGTACCTGACGCAGATCCCGGCATACGCGAAAGATTGGCTATATGGCGATGAGAGCGTAGTGACCCTGATTCTCACCGTGTTTTCGCTGGGTATTGGTCTGGGCTCGATGCTTTGCGAAAAGATGTCGGGTGGAAAGGTCGAGATTGGTCTGGTGCCGTTTGGCTCTATTGGTCTGACCGTATTTGGGATTTTGCTCTGGTGGGTGTCTGGTGGCTTTCCTCAAGCCGCGCAGCCGCATGATTGGCTCGGTGTGCTGGGTCATGCTCAGGCATGGGCAATTATGGGCTCGATCATGGGGATTGGCCTGTTTGGCGGTTTTTATATCGTGCCGTTGTACGCGTTGATTCAGTCGCGCAGCGTTGAGAGTCAGCGGGCGCGAGTGATCGCTGCCAACAACATCCTTAATGCGTTGTTTATGGTGGTTTCAGCGATCGTTTCGATTGCTTTTTTGACCGTGGCCGAGCTGTCGATTCCGCAGCTGTTCCTGGTCATCTCGCTGATGAACATTGCCGTCAACAGCTACATCTTCAAGATCGTGCCTGAGTTCAGCATGCGCTTTATGATCTGGCTGCTGAGCCATTCCATGTACCGCGTTGAACACAAGAATTTGCAAGTGATTCCAGATGAAGGCGCGGCATTGTTGGTCTGCAATCATGTCTCGTTCGTAGACGCGTTGCTGATTGGCGGCGCTATCCGGCGTCCGGTGCGCTTTGTGATGTATTACAAAATCTATAATTTGCCGGTGCTCAATTTTATCTTCCGCACGGCGGGAACTGTACCGATTGCCGGGCGCAATGAAGACCTGCTGATTTACGACGCTGCGTTTAAGCAAATTGCGGAGTATCTGCGCAACGGTGAAGTGGTGTGTATCTTCCCGGAAGGCAAGTTGACCACTGACGGCGAGATCAATGAGTTCAAGGGCGGTGTTGATCGCATTCTTGAGCAGACCCCGGTGCCGGTAATTCCGATGGCATTGCAGGGGTTGTGGGGAAGTTTCTTTAGTCGCGACCCGAACAAGGGCTTTTTAAAGCGCCTGTGGTCGCGCATTTGTCTAGTGGCGGGGGCGCCGATTGCCGCGCAAGATGTTAATCGCGCCTACTTGCATGAGCAGGTTGCAGGGCTGCGTGGCGATATTCGTTGAGGCTATAAGCTGTTTGCCAGCGCGACGTTTGTCGGCGCTGGCAGCCGTTGACGGGCTAGTGGCTGAGCTTCAAACCCAGCAGCCCAGTGACGATCAAGGCCACGCTGAGTATGCGCATCGGGGCCATTGATTCGCCGAACAGGATAATCCCGGCAATCACCGTGCCGATGGCGCCAATGCCGGTCCAGATCGCATAAGCGGTGCCGAGCGGCAGATCTTTCATGGCAATGCCAAGCAGCACCAGACTTACCGCCATGGCGGCAACGGTTAGCGCGGTAGGTATTGGGCGGGTAAAGCCGTCGGTGTATTTAAGGCCTACAGCCCAGCCAACTTCGAATAAGCCGGCGAAGAACAGAATGATCCAAGACACACAAACCTCCAGACGATATATGAACGTCGCTGGGGTCGTCCCCAAAGAATGGACATGTGGCTTGAGGTCGTCCTCAAGACATGGCTAGTCTAACGGAGTCTTGCGGCGAGGCAAATCGCCGCAATATCCAAATATTTCTGACTTATTGGCTTCTCTCTGGTCCGTCATCTTTCATGCGTCGATAGAGGCTGGCGACCAATGGCCCGGACAGGTTGTGCCAAACGCTGAACAGCGCGCTCGGTACGGCAGCCAATGGTGAGAAATGCGCACTGGCCAGTGCAGCACCAAGCCCTGAGTTTTGCATGCCGACTTCAATTGACATGGTTTTGCGCTGCGCCAACGGCATGCCCATCACACGACCTGCGAAGTAGCCAAGCGCCAAGCCGATACCGTTATGCAGAATTACTACCGCCATGATCAGCAGGCCAGACTCAGCAATCTTGGCCTGGCTCGCAGCAACTACGGCCGCAACGATTGCAACGATACTGACCACCGAGATTAGCGGTAATACATCGACCGCCAGTTTTACCCGCTCACCCAGCAGGCGCTGGACGACCAGGCCGAGAATGATCGGTAGCAGCACCATTTTCAGAATCGAGATAAACATTGCCATAAACGACACCGGCAGCCATTCCGAGGCAAGCAGCCATATCAGCGCCGGTGTCACCAGCGGGGCGAGGAGGGTGGTTACCGAGGTGATTGCCACCGACAGCGCAACATCACCACGGGCGAACCAGGTCATGACGTTTGACGCAGTACCGCCGGGGCAGCAGCCGACCAGAATGACCCCAACCGCAATTTCGGCAGGCAAATTCAGCAGTTTGCAGAGTAACCACGCCAAGCACGGCATGATCACAAATTGAGCGATCACCCCGGCGAAAACGCGGACTGGGCGTCGGGCGACTTCACGGAAATCATCGGTTTTCAGGGTCAGACCCATGCCGAACATAATCAGACCCAACAGCGGCACGATCCAAGCGGTGAGCGGTAAAAATACGCTTGGCAACATAAAGGCCAAGACCGCAAATAACAGCACCCACAAAGCAAACGTATTGCCGATAAAACGGCTCAGGCTAATCAATGCACGCATGTTGTTGATCCATTAAAAGATGGTGTGGTGGCCGATGCCCTGGGCATGCGCCGCTCTTATTCATAAGGGACTTACTTGTTATAGGGTGTTGCCGATGTAGCCATGTAGCGATGTTGCCGATATTGCGATATAGCTGGCGCCAGGGTGCGTCAATAGAACGCATCCTAGCGCCATGCTGGCTTAGAGACCTTGAGGGGTGTCTTCGCCGCCGAGGGCTTCAAACAACGCTGGCAGGAACTCAACGAAGGTCAGCATCATCAGGGTGAAGCTGGCATCGAGTTGACCAAGGTTGTCATCACCGCCGTCTTGCTCTGCCTGCTCTTGCAGCAGGTCTTCAAAGCGCAGGCGTTTGACGGTCAGCTTGTCATCGAGGACGAACGACAGTTTCTCTTGCCACGCCAGAGACAGCTGGGTGACTTGCTTGCCAGATTCCATGTGCAGCTGAATCTCATCGCTGGTCAGGTCCTGGCGTTTGACCCGCACCACGCCGCCATCTTCATGGGTGTCGCGCAGTTCGCATTCATCAAGTACATAGAAGTCGTCGGCGCTTTTCTGGGTCTTGACCCAGTCGGTCATGGTCGCGGACGGGGCGATTTTGACCGTCAATGGACGAACTGGCAGCGAGCCGATGGCCTCACGCAGAGTCGAAAGCAGGTCTTCAGCACGTTTAGGGCTGGATGCGTCTACCAGAATCAGGCCTTGAGCTGGGGCGATAGCGGCGAAGGTCGCTGACTTGCGGATGAACGCGCGGGGCAGGAAGGCTTGGACGATCTCATCTTTGATCTGATCGCGCTCCTTCTTGTAGACCTTACGCATTTGCTCCGCTTCGATCTCGTCGACCTTGTCCTTGACGGCGTCACGTACCACGCTTCCCGGCAGGATGCGTTCTTCTTTGCGTGCAGCAATCAGCAGGAAACCCTGACTGCTGTGGACCAATGGTGCATCGGCCCCTTTACCAAACGGCGCAACAAAACCGTAAGTGGTCAGTTCCTGACTAGCGCATGGGCGCGCCGGCTTGGCTGCGAGTGCGGCTTCCAGCGCATCTGCATCAAACGGCACATCTTGGGTGAGGCGATAAACCAGCAGGTTACGAAACCACATAGCAGGGTGACTCTCCATTAACGCAAAGCCGCCATTATTCCCGCCTAATCGTCTCAGGCCAACCCTGAGTGTAGGAATCGCTTTAAAAGCGGGTGAGTGGCGGCCGTGCAAATCTAAAAGGTGTAAAGACATACGGCAGTAAGCCCGTTGCTTGGGCAACGTTTTAACGCAGGAGTGCCTAACGCGGTAGCTTTTCAGGATTTATCTAAGCCTTTGCTGGATAAATAAAATTTATTTCTCAAAGGGGCTTGCCAAGGTGCGATTGGCTCTCTAGAATGCGCCCCACTTCGAGAGTGAAGGGTGATTAGCTCAGCTGGGAGAGCATCTGCCTTACAAGCAGAGGGTCGGCGGTTCGATCCCGTCATCACCCACCAAACTCGCTTTTTGAAGTTACGCGCAGCGGTAGTTCAGTTGGTTAGAATACCGGCCTGTCACGCCGGGGGTCGCGGGTTCGAGTCCCGTCCGCTGCGCCATTTTTTCCTCGCTACACTCGTTATTCCCCCCTCCTTGTAATATCTCTTAGTAATACCTCTTAAAGATTTATCTATTTCTCCTCAGATCGACTGTTTTCGTCGAATTTTGACTTAAATAGCTGAACTTATAAGCATTTTCCTAATCCTAAGCTGGTAGCCAGTGATCGTTGTGGCCTGCTAAGCTCGCGCTTTCACTCGAATGCCCTCCGGGCGTGCACCGAACAAGGAATAAGCATGAAACAGCATCGTTTAGCAGCTGCGGTAGCCCTGGTAGGGCTGGTGCTCGCTGGTTGTGATTCGCAAACCAGCAGCGTAGAGCTGAAAACCCCAGCGCAAAAAGCTTCTTATGGTATCGGCCTGAACATGGGCAGAAGCCTGGCCCAAGAAGGCATGGACGATCTTGATTCGAAAGCAGTTGCGCTAGGCATTGAAGATGCAATCGGCAAAAAAGATCAGCGTCTGAAAGACGACGAGCTGGTTGAAGCATTTGCCTCGCTGCAAAAACGTTCAGAAGAGCGTCTGGCCAAGCTGAGCGATGAGTCGAAAGCTGCTGGCAAGAAGTTCTTGGAAGAGAATGGCAAGCGCGATGGTGTTGTGACTACTGATTCTGGTCTGCAGTACGAAATCGTTAAGAAGTCTGACGGTGCGCAGCCGAAGGCAACCGATACCGTGACTGTTCACTACGAAGGCAAGCTGACTGACGGCACTGTTTTCGACAGTTCGGTTGAGCGTGGTAGCCCGATTGATCTGCCAGTTAACGGCGTAATTCCGGGTTGGGTCGAAGGCCTGCAACTGATGCACGTTGGTGAGAAAGTTAAGCTGTATATCCCGAGTGACTTGGCTTACGGCGAGCAAAGCCCAAGCCCAGCGATTCCAGCAAACTCGGTACTGGTGTTCGATCTTGAATTGATCGGAATCAAGGATCCGAAAGCTGAAGCTGCTGCTCCTGAAGCGCCAGCTGAAGAAGCTCCAACAGCCGAGTAATTCATACTCGCTTAAACAACGCCCTGTTTCGACGGGGCGTTGTCGTTTCTGCGAGTCATAAACAGAACCAAAAAGCGACTCCCTGGTCTTAAAATGAAGGGAGTGCTTGGTGACTGTTACTGTTATGCACATTTTTTGAGGGTTTCATTTTTAGCGATTTCTGCATGTCTAAAAAAACCTTTTGATTTATATAACTTATTGAATTTAAACGGTTTTATTTGCTGAGCAAAAAATGCCCGATCTGTAGAGAAGCCGCATGAGCTGGGCGTTTGGTAAGCTAATCAAGTATTTGTTCACAAGGTTATCCACAGCTTTGGTGGATAACCCATTCCAGCCCTTATAAGACGCGGGCTGGCGAGGGAGGCACTATGAAAGCACCCTGGAATTTTTCGCGTTACCTGAAGCTTGCGCAAAATTTTTTAGGCAACGGAAGGCTGCCAGCTTTATTGGCCGCTACGACTAAAAAGATCACCAAGAAAGGCCCGGCGCTGAGCGGTCTGAAAGAAGACTTAAGCCTACTGCAAAGTCTCTGCATTGCTTGGTGGCGGGGCGAATATCGCGCGATTAGTCACGAAGCGTTACTGGCGTTTGTGGGGGCATTGTTATACTTCGTAACACCGCTTGATGCGTTACCCGATTGGATCCTCGGTGTTGGTTTTGTTGATGACATTGCGGTATTGGCTTGGGTTCTGCGTAAATGGTCTGACGAGTTACGCATGTTCCGTCTATGGCAATCGCAGCAGCCTGCCGAAAAGCTCAAGCGCATTGAGCATGTACCTGACTCGCCGGTGCTTGAAATGGAAGAGCTCAAGCCCTGAGTAATGCCCGGTCAGCCCCTCAATGCTGGGCGTTTACTACCCAGCCTTGGTTAACATTGCCCGACTAATACTTGTTCAATGGCGCCAAGCAGGCGCCGATCACGCTTATTCCCCGCCGGGGCTGCTAAGATGTTGGTAAGCGAATGCAAATATTAGTCAGATGCCGCACTGTTTCATGGGCATCTGTATTGCATTGGTAAATTAGCGGGTGGAGAGTTGAACATGAGTGTGCAAGTTATCTCACGTGACGGTGAGCCTGAATATGCGGTAATCCCTTGGGCACAGTATCAAGCGCTGTTGCAAGCCGCAGGGACCGCTCAGCCAGTCGCTGCACCAAAGTCTGACGATGTCCCCGCTATCAGCAAATTGAGCGCCCTGCGCGAAGCCAAGGGCCTGGATATTGATGCACTGGCACGTGCCGTGGGGATTAGCCCGCATTACTTGAAAATGATTGAAAGTGGCGAGCGCGAACCTGATGCGGCGATTCAACGGGCACTGGCCTGGAATCTGGGTGTAGAGGGCTGGGAGTCAGACTCTTGAGTGTGCGAATTACTCGACAACACTATGACGCTTTATTGGGCGCTCTGGATGATGCACGGCGCCAGCGCCACCTCCTGACCTACCGCGCATTGATAGAGCGTTTGGCGTTACCGCCGCCAGCAATGCAGACGCTTACCGCCGCCCTCGAGCACTTGGCAGCCTTGGATGCCAAAGCGGATCGTCCGCTGCGCAGTTCCCTCGTAATCAGCCAAGGTGCGAGCCGCCTGCCACGTACCGGTTATTTTGATTGCGTGACTCGCCTTGGGCGCTTCAGTGGTGCGACTGATGGCGTGGCCGCTGCATCCTGGCATGCCTCTGAGGTGGCGCGGGTATTTGAGTTTGATTACCCGGCGGAGGACTAAATGCTGCATAAACTGCGTGCCCGAATCAGCTACTGGTTAGCCCGGCGTTTGTTTCATTGGCCGTGGTTGGTCAAGCAGCCGCGTGGCTGGCAGTGGCTCGAAGGGCAGTTTGCACGTATGGCCAATCTGGGTGACGTTCAGGCGCAGAGCTTCTACGGGCATATCCTGTTGTTTCGCGGTCAGGGCTTGGGCGCGCGCGAGGAAGGTGAGCGTTTGTTGCGATTGGCGGCAACCGCGGGTGACGCTAAGGCGGCCTATCAGGTCGGACTGTTGTCCCTCAAGGGTGGTACTCGGCAAGCCCCTGATGCCAGCCAGACGGCACATTGGTGGGCGTTGGCGGCAGCGGCAGGACACCCGCTGGCTGCGCAGCGATTGTCAGAGTTATACCGCGATGGTGCGCCTGGTTTACCCGCCGACCCGGTGCAAGCTGAGCACTTCGCTATGCGCGCAGAATCACTCGGCTTATAAGCCGCCCATTACCCCGTTGAATGCGCAAGCGCACAGGTCCAGTTCGCGAACGGTATGGCCGCAGCCGAACTTAGTGAGCTTTCCAGCGCTTGGAGCTGTGCGCAAGTTGTTGGCGCAGGGTTTCGAGGGTGGCGGATAACTCGAATGTCAGCAGCACATAACCGCCCATGCCCGATGCGGCGGCAGCTTCCAGCGCTAACATCTTTTCTGGTGGGTGAGTCGGCTCATTAAGCATTTTTGCTGAGTCAAGCCGTAGGGCGCGTGCCATGCTTATCATCAGCACTCGGATGCGTTTGTTTTCAGGTGCCAAAGTTGATTGCAGTAACTCCAGGCCTTTGCTGTCGTTGGCTTCTGGGCGCGTGTGAGCCAGTATTTCCAAGGTGCTGATACACATGCGCAGGCTACGCTGAATAGCATCCAGACGAGTCATCGAAACATGCATTTCCTTTGATGCCGATGGCATTAGCGAGCGTTGCTCAACCATGCGTTTATTCAGGCGGTTGAGCAGCTTTTGGTGCTCGTCATCGGTCACCGACAAGCCCGTGATAATGCGCCGGTGAATGGTCGCGCAATCGCGTAGTGCGCCGGACAAGTTGTAGCGCCACGAGTAATAGGCATAGAGCGGTAGGGCGAAGGAAAATATCAGCGCCAAGGCAATGCCAATGAGGATATTGACCCCACGCCAGATACCGTCACTCACCGGGTTCTCGCCGTGGCCTGCAACAACAAACAAGGTGATTGCTGCCAGCAGGGCTGTATAGCCGCCTTTGCCAATTGCGTGATAGGCAAAAAAGCCGCAGCAGATGGACATCAACAGATAGGTGAGCCCGGGTAGATCCATGTAACTGTGTTGGATAACCAGCAGTAAGCCCAGGCCTGCGCCTATCAGCGTGCCGACTGCACGTTCAGCTGCTTTTCTACGGATATTGCCGTGGTGCTGGAGGCCGCCAATTACCACGAGCATGGTGACTGACGCCCACTCGCCGTGGGGCAGGTTGAGCCCACTGGTGAGCAGGATCGAGGCCAGTAAGCCTACCGAAATGCGCGCAGAGTGAATCAGCCGGGCATTGCGGTAACGCCGATAAGGGTCTGTTATGGGTCTGGCGATTTTGCGCATCAATGCGCTGATAAAGGATGTGCGCAAGTTACCGGCCTTGGTCGAGAGTATTTCGCTGGTCGTGACAATCATGCAGGTCGTCAGCCAGGCTCGCACCGATAATCTTAACGCAAGCCGTGAGCGTATCGCAGCGAGGTTGTGACTAATTGCTCAGGAACCTCTGAAAAACGACTGCGCTTCGCTACCTTTTTCAGAGGCTCCCCAAGTCCTGGGCTCAGGCAATCGATTTTGACATGCTTCAGGCAGATAATTTTTGTGTATCGATCAGGTGCAGGCTGTAGCCGGGAATTGCCTTGGCGTGATGTTTGGCTTCTGAGGCCAGGGCGGCAAGTTGGCTGGCATCCATATCTGCAGTGTGTTGCGGGGTAATCTGCACGATACCTATGGAGATCGACAGTAACGCAAACTCTTGGCGATTGCCGTGACGGTCATGCGATACAAAGCAGCCGGCATTTAAATCCTCCTCGCGATAAAAACGTCGGCATTGACTCTGAAAGGCTTCAAACATTCGACTCAGCTGTTCACGCCATTGCTCTGAACTCAAGACCAAAAGAAAGTCATCGCCGCCAATGTGGCCAACAAAATCGCGGGTTGGGTCGACACACTCGCTCAGGCATTGCGCCAGATAAAGCAAAACCTCATCACCTTTGGCGTACCCGTATAAATCGTTAAAGGGTTTGAAATTATCAATGTCCACGTAGCAAACCACGGCGGGCCTGGCTTGTTGCAGCAGACGCGTGAGGCATTGCTGGATGGGCACATTGCCGGGAAGCATGGTCAGTGGATTGGCATGTTTGGCTTGCTGGATTTTTAATTCGGTAATCAGCTTGAGCACATCAATCACCCGGCCAAGCCCTTGGTAGCGGCCGTTGAGGGTGATGATGAAGTCTTCTTCAATACGTTGTCGCGCCCGACTGGTGAGCAAGCGACTGACTTTTTGCAATGACTGGCTGACTTCGACACTGAGAAAGTCTGTGCTCATCAAACGGCTAATGGGTTTGCGGGCGAACAGTTCCGTGGCAAAGGGTTTGAGCAAGGCATCGGCAAATGCTTGGCGGTGAACGATACCAACAGGCTGTTTCTGTTCATCAAGCACTGCCAGTGAATTTAGGTTGGCTTGTAGGCGAAAAGCTTCAAGCACCGCAGCCGTTGGCGTGTTGATGGTCACCGCCGGCTGCTCATTGAGCAGGGCGCATAGATCTCCCTCTTCCTCGCTGAGCGTGGCGGGAGAGTTGAGCAGTTTAGACAGTAATACCCGTGCATCCCGTGGCGGGTGCTCTTGTGGGCGGCAGAGTAGATAACCTTGGAGCAGGTCGACGCCCATCTCGGAAAGTACCGCGAGTTCCTCTTCAAGCTCGATTCCCTCGGCAATCACCGTTGCGCGTGATGCCTGGGCCATTTTAAGGATCGAGCCGACAAACTCGCGTTTAACCGAATCAAGGTGGATGCCGTCGATAAAGTGGCGATCAATTTTAACGTAGTCAGGCCTTAATTCTGACCACAAGCGCAGGCTCGAATAACCTGCGCCGAGGTCGTCCAGTGCGATTGAAAATCCCATGGCGCGATAGTGATGCAAGGCGGTATGGAGCAACGAGAAATCTTCAGTTGGGGTGTGCTCGGTCAGTTCGATCACCACATTGTTGGGTGATATGCCAAAGGCCTGAAGAAGTTGCAGAGTGCGGCCCGGGCGGTGGTTTGCTTCGAGCAGTGAGTCGGGGGAGACATTGAGGAACAGCTTACCTTCAAGCTTTTGCTGGCTGAAACTCTGGCAGGCACTCTTACGGCAAGCCAATTCCAGTTCGCTGAGGCGACCGGCCTGGCGCGCAACGCTAAATAGATTAACCGGTGAGTGCAGGGCGCTATTGGATGGACCACGGGAGAGCGCTTCGTAACCGATGATGCGTCGTTCGGATAGCGAGGCAATAGGTTGAAAAAGGCTATGCAAGTCGCCGTGAGCCAGGATGTGCTCCAAGGCGCTCAACTGCTCGGGGACGGTCATTTAGAGTCTCAGTGTCAGAAAAAACAAAAGGGCTGACGGTGCTGTCAGTCCTTTGATTTTGCGACAAATTAATGACTTTTTAATGACAGCTGAAATTACCGCGAAGAGTAAAACTCAGCCCTGCTCAAGCTCAGTTTCGAGCTTGAGCAGGAGCGGTCATTTTTTAACCAGCGCAGAGGTCAGGTTCAGGTAGTCGAGCAGAATCTGCCCAGCTTCGCTGAGGAAGGCATCATCTTCAGGCTTGGTTTTCTTGTCCGGGTCGGGAACTGCCTCTTCATCGACTTCTTTGAGTTTGGTCAGCAGTTCTTCGCCTTTGGACTTGCGCAGCTTGTTCTCGATGGCCAGTTGCTCGCCCTCGATTTGCTTGTGCTGTGCGCGGCGCGTGACTTCATTGAGGCTCACCTTGGTTTCTTTCATGAGCTTTTGCGCAAGCGCTAGGCGTTCACGAGAGAAGGTGAAGTCAGGATTTTGCGCAGTACGTTCCTCATAGTGCTCTTTGAGGCGCGCAAGGTAAGGTTTGAACGGATCACGCTCAGGCTTGATGGCCGGGCTGATGGTGTCCCAAGGCATGGCTTCAGGCAGAGCGCTTTCGCCAATTTCTTTGGTGTCCATTACATCCGGATAAGCAATATCAGGCAGTACACCCTGATTTTGCGTGCTTTGACCAGAAACCCGATAGAACTTAGCCAGGGTCAGCTTTAGCTCGCCGTGGTTAAGTGGCTGAATCGTCTGCACGGTGCCTTTACCGAAGGTCTGGCCGCCGATGATCAGGGCGCGGTGGTAGTCCTGCATGGCACCCGCGAAAATCTCCGAGGCTGAGGCAGACAGGCGGTTAACCAACAACACCATTGGCCCTTTGTAGAAGATGCCAGGGTTTTCATCGTTAAGTACATCAACCCGGCCGTCGCTGTTGCGCACTAACACTGTCGGGCCTTGATCGATAAACAGGCCTGTCAGTTCGGTGGCTTCTTGCAGAGAGCCGCCGCCGTTGTTGCGCAGGTCGATGACCACGCCATCTACTTTTTCTTTATTCAACTCTGTCAGCACACGCTTGACGTCACGCGTGGTGCTCTTGTAGTTGGGATCGCCGGCACGGAAGGCTTTGAAATCGAGGTAAAACGCAGGGATTTCAATGACGCCAAGCTTATAGTCACGACCATCGTGCTTGAGCTTGAGAATCGATTTCTGCACCGCTTGATCTTCAAGTTTGACCGCTTCACGGACGATGGTGACGGTCTTGCTGGTCTGGTCATTCGGCGCGTTGCTCGCCGGAATCACGTCGAGGCGAACCTTCGAGCCTTTAGGGCCGCGAATCAGCTTAACCACCTCGTCCAGACGCCAGCCGATGACATCAACCATTTCGTCATCGCCTTGGGCGACGCCAATGATTTTATCCGCAGGGGAAATTTGCTTGCTCTTTTCGGCAGGGCCGGCCGGAACCAGGCGTACGACTTTGACGTTGTCATTATCGCTTTGCAGAACCGCGCCAATACCTTCGAGCGACAAACTCATGTTGATGTCGAAGTTTTCCGCGTTATCCGGTGACAGATAAGAGGTATGCGGATCGTAAGACATCGCAAAAGCGTTGATGTAGGTCTGGAAGATATCTTCGCTACGGGTTTGATCAAGACGAACCAGTTGGCGCTTGTAGCGCTTGACCAGCGTTTCTTGAATTGTCTTGGTGTCTTTGCCCGCAATCTTCTGGCGCAACACTTCATCTTTGACCTGGCGACGCCACAGGTTTTGTAGCGCGGCTTCGTCTTTGACCCACGGTGATTTCTCACGGTCGAGAGTCAGTTCTTCATCGACGCTGTAGTCGATCTTGTCTACGCCTTTTTCAAGCATTGCCAAGGCGTAGTTAAGACGGCTTTTCAGGCGCTGAAGGTGGCGTTTGTACATGACAAAGCCAGGCTCAAGGTTGCCGCCCTTTAGAAAGTCATCGAACTGATCTTTCCACTTGTCGAACTCGGCGATATCGGCGTCAGTGAAATAACTGCGCTGAGGGTCGAGCATCTTCAAGTAGCCGGCGTAGATGATTTCCGAGCGGGCATCATCGAGCGGGGGCTTACTGTAGTGGTGGCGCTTGAGCAGCTCCACAACGTTGAGACTTGCAATGACTTGTTCGCGATCAGGCGTCAAATAATCCCAGCTATGATCACTGGTGGTCTTTGCTGCCAAAGGCAATGCACTCAATCCGAGTGCAAGGGCGAGGGTGGCGCTGATAAATGAACGCTTCATGCTGATTCGACGTGTGGGCTGTTGATAAAGCATATTAGGCCATCTTTAAGGGCGCCGAGTTCCAACGGCGCAATGCAAAAGCCCGACAGTCGTGCCGGGCTCGGTTCAATTGCACTATGGAGGCAGCGTGAAGTCATTGCAAGGCGTTGAAGGTCGTACTGAGTGGTTAGACACCACAACCCCATCATGTGATGTGGGTGAAATTCGTATAAAAGTGGCTGCAGCAGGGCTCAATCGAGCTGATCTACTGCAGCGCGCGGGCCTATATCCGCCGCCACCTGGAGCCAGTACCGCGCTTGGGCTTGAGTGCTCCGGGGTAATTACTGAAGTCGGTGCGGGCAGTGATTGGCAAGTGGGCGATCGGGTTTGCGCGTTACTGGCCGGTGGCGGTATGGCCGAAGAAGTCGTGGTTGACGGTCGCCATGCCTTGCCTGTGCCCGAAGGCATTTCCCTGCACGAGGCGGCGGCTATACCTGAAGTGTATGCGACCGCTTGGCTTAACTTATTTCAATTGGCCGGGCTTAAACCGGGTGAAAAGGTACTGCTGCACGCTGGCGCCAGCGGTGTTGGGTCAGCGGCAATCCAACTGTGTAAGGCCTTTGGTAGCCCTTGCTGGGTTAGTGTGGGTTCGGCTGATCGCTTAGTTTATTGCGAATCGCTGGGTGCGCAGGGCGGCGTTTTGCGTGGTGAAGAGGGGCCGCAGGCTTTGCGCGACTTTGCCCCCTTTGATGTGATTCTCGATCCGGTCGGCGGCAAATATGCGGCGCTGAACCTTGAATTGCTGGGGCTGGATGGTCGTTGGCTGAATATTGGCCTGATGGGCGGGCGCAAGGCAGAGTTGGATATGGCGTTGCTGCTAAGTAAGCGCGTGCAGTTGATCGGTTCGACTTTGCGCAGCCGCGATGAGCAATTCAAGGCAGATCTGATGAGCGATCTTTTGCAGCAGGTTTGGCCATTGTTTAGTGAAGGGCGGCTTAGTCCTCAGTTAGTGCGCAGTTTTGCGATTACCGATGCTGAAGCTGCATTTGCCGAACTGGCAGGTAATCAGGTGAATGGCAAGTTGGTATTGGTGGTTGATCCAAGCCTCGTCTAAGCGTCTTCAGCCCAGCAATGTGCATGAAAACGCTGCGGCTAATCCTGTTTAGCGGGCGCTGATCAGGCGCTGCGGCAGGTCATGAGCTTGATCTGAAGGGATATGGTGGGTTTCCGGCAATCGGAGGCTCATCTTATCTCTATGTTTTTTAAAGATTTTGTTGTGGTTCGATTGAGTTTCTTAATCAGCGCTATGGGGGCAATCAATAAGACCTTTTAAGACTCAATGGTTAATCTTGCAGGGTAAATTTTCAACCATCCAACCCTCCCAAGGAGTTCATCGATGTCTTATATCAATAGCGAAGTTAAGCCGTTCAACGCCACTGCCTATCACAACGGCGCATTTGTTGAGGTCAGTGAAGCCAACCTGAAAGGCAAATGGTCGGTCGTATTCTTCTACCCTGCCGACTTCACCTTCGTCTGCCCAACCGAGCTGGGTGACCTGGCTGATAACTACGCTGAGTTCCAGAAGCTGAATGTTGAGATTTACGGCGTGTCGACTGACACCCACTTCACACACAAAGCATGGCACGACACTTCTGACACCATCGGCAAAATCCAGTACCCACTGATTGGTGACCCAACTGGCACCATCACTCGCAACTTCGGCGTGATGATCGAAGAAGCTGGTTTGGCTGATCGCGGTACTTTCGTCATCGATCCAGAAGGCAAAATCCAGATCGTTGAAGTCAACGCAGGTGGCATTGGTCGTGATGCACAAGAACTGCTGCGCAAAGTAAAAGCTGCTCAGTACGTTGCTGCGCATCCAGGCGAAGTTTGCCCGGCTAAGTGGAAAGAAGGCGAAGCCACTCTGGCTCCATCGCTGGATCTGGTCGGCAAAATCTAAATCTGTTTTGCAAATCGCCAGCTAATTGGCTGGCGCGTTCAATGACAGATAGAGGCTGAGGTGTCTAGGCGCCTCAGTAGCTGGCAAACACGTTTTCGACAGAATCGATAGCGTTACAAGCGCCTGGGCGCAATCCGTCCGGGCGTTTTTGTCTCTGAAATTCGTAATAAGGGAAGTCGTATCATGTTGGACGCCAATCTGAAAAACCAGTTGAAGGCTTATCTGGAAAAGGTCACCCAGCCGTTCGAGATCGTCGCGTCCCTTGATGACAGCGATAAATCCCGTGAACTGCATGGCTTGCTTGAAGATATTCGCAGCCTTAGCGACAAAATTACCCTAAAGACCGATGGTGTCGATGCACGTACGCCATCATTCTCGTTAAATCGCCCTGGCGCTGATATCAGCTTGCGTTTTGCAGGTATCCCAATGGGGCACGAATTCACCTCGCTGGTGCTGGCGTTGCTGCAAGTCGGTGGGCATCCATCGAAGCTGGCCGCCGATGTGATTGAGCAGATCAAAGCCATTGAGGGCGATTTTGCCTTTGAAACCTATTACTCACTGTCGTGCCAGAACTGCCCGGATGTGGTGCAGGCGCTGAACTTGATGGCGGTGCTTAACCCAAATATTCGCCACGTAGCCATCGACGGCGCGCTGTTCCAGGCGGAAGTTGAAGAGCGCCAGGTCATGTCGGTGCCAAGCATTTACCTCAATGGTGAGTTGTTTGCTCAGGGGCGCATGGATGCCGAGCAGATTCTGGCCAAGATCGACACCGGCGCGGTTGCACGTGACGCTGAAAAAATCAGCAGCAAGGACGCCTTTGACGTATTGGTTGTCGGCGGTGGCCCCGCGGGTGCTGCAGCGGCCATTTATGCGGCGCGCAAAGGTATTCGTACCGGTGTCGCGGCTGAGCGTTTCGGCGGTCAGGTGCTCGACACCATGGCCATCGAAAACTTTATCTCGGTGCAGGAAACAGATGGCCCGAAAATGGCCCGCGCCCTGGAAGAGCACGTTCGCCAGTACGACGTCGATATCATCAATCTGCAACGCGCCAGCGCCCTGATTCCGGCCAGTGCAGCGGGTGGCTTGCATGAGGTTAAGTTCGACAGCGGCGCATCGCTTAAAGCCAAGACGGTAATTCTCGCCACTGGCGCACGCTGGAGAGAGATGAATGTGCCCGGTGAGCAGCAGTATCGCGGCCGTGGTGTCGCCTATTGCCCACACTGTGATGGTCCGCTATTCAAAGGCAAGCGTGTGGCTGTGATCGGCGGTGGTAACTCCGGTGTTGAGGCGGCGATTGATCTGGCTGGCATTGTTGCTCACGTCACCTTGATCGAGTTCGACAGCCAGTTACGCGCCGATGCGGTGTTGCAGAAAAAACTCGCCAGTTTGGCCAACGTGACGGTGATCAAGAGCGCCTTGACCACCGAAGTGCTGGGTGATGGCCAAAAGGTCAACGCCTTGGTTTACAAGGATCGCAACACTGATGAGTTGGTGACTGTTGAGCTGGAAGGTATCTTCGTGCAAATCGGCCTGTTGCCAAACAGCGACTGGTTGAAAGGTGCAATCGAGTTATCGCCACGCGGCGAGATCATCGTGGATGCCAAAGGTCAGAGCAACGTGCCAGGCATTTTTGCGGCCGGCGATGTGACCACTGTGCCCTACAAGCAAATCGTCATTGCCGTGGGTGAGGGTGCAAAAGCTTCATTGAGTGCATTCGATCACTTGATTCGCAGCGTCTAAACCAGCGCTGGCAGCGCCATCCACAGCGGGTAACCAGAAATGGTTACCCGCTTTTTTGTGCCTGTTGATTGGTGTCTGCGCCAGTGCCATATCCGGCTTCGTTTCGGGTTATTCGCAGGTGACAGTATCCGTATATCGACTGTCCGTTGTAGTGAACCTTGTGCGGCTGAACTTTCGGCTAGGCTTGTGCTGCTGAGTCGGTTTTTCCGCATCCTGGGTCCCACGGTGGTGTATGGTTTTTGCAGTGGTTAAATAAAATTATAGATGCAATATAAATATAGAATTATGATCGAAATATAACTATGTGGGACAGTTTTCTCACCGGCTCAATCGCAGCCATACCACTCCGAGGAAGCAACAATGAATCAACATCTGAATCAACATCCAAGTAAAGGAACCGCTTTGATCACTGGCGCATCCTCAGGGATTGGCGCCACCTATGCGCAGCGCCTTGCTAAGCGTGGTTATGACCTGCTGTTGGTGGCGCGTGATCAACAGCGGCTTGAAGCGCTTGCTGAAACCCTGAATAAAGAAACCGGGGTTAAGGTTGAAGTGCTCAAAGCAGATCTGACTAACCGTACTGATTTGCAAGTTGTAGAGCAGCGTTTGCGCAGCGATGCGGCGATAAGTCTGTTGGTCAACAATGCCGGTGTCGCGATCAATGGCACTTTGGTTGAGGGTGATGCAGCTAAGGTCGACACCTTGATTCAGTTGAATATCGTTGCCTTGACGCACCTGTCTGCGGCTGCCGCAGCAAGCTTTAGTGCGGCAGGGCGAGGCTCAATCATCAACCTTGCATCAGTGGTCGCTCTGATTCCTGAGATGTTCAACGCTGTCTACAGCGCGAGCAAGGCCTATGTGTTGAGCCTGACGCAAACACTGCACGCGGAAGTCGCCAAGCAAGGTGTGCAAGTTCAAGCCGTGTTGCCAGGCATTACCCGTACGGAAATCTGGGAGCGTTCAGGCATGGATGCAGCGGCACTGCCGCCAGAGATGGTGATGGATGTCGAAGAGATGGTGGATGCGGCGCTTGCAGGGTTTGATCAAGGCGAGCTTGTGACTATTCCATCGCTGCCAGACGTTGAGGACTGGCAGGGGCTGGTGACTGCACGGACAAAGTTGGGACCGAACCTGTCACGCAATCAAGCTGCTGCGCGCTACAAGTAAACCCTCAAGACCCGAACGCCCGGGTTAGCAGTAATCCAGCGCTAGCTCGGGCTTTTTTATATCGGATGGGGTTTTAGTTTGGCTAAGTCAGTCGGCTTGAGCCTGCGCCAATACCTGAGCCTGCGCCAATAACTGTTGGCGAGCTGTTTTAAGCAGACGTTCTGACAGCTCGGGATCACTGACGCTGCGTGCCAGCACCAATGCGCCGATCATTGTAGAAAGCATGACCACGCTCTGCTCAGCTGCATTCTCGCCGGGTAGGCAATTTTCGATAGACTCCAGACGCTTTTGCACCAGTTGATCGGTAACCGGGCTGGCCTGACCTCGTTGGCCAAGTTCCGCTGACATGGTTGGCAGCGGGCAACCTTCTCCCGGGTTGGCGCAGTGCGCACTGGACAGATAACTACGAATGAATGTGGCGAGCGGTGCTTCAGCGCTGAACAGCTGTTGCGTACGTTCGCCGAGTTGCTCGGCGCTATGGGCTAACGCGGTTTCAACCAGTTCATCCTTGGACTTGAAGTGCGCATAAAAGCCGCCGTGAGTTAACCCCAGGGTTTTCATCAGTGGCTGCAGCCCGGTCGCACCAATGCCGTCACGCCGAAACAGGCGCGCTGCTTCTTCAATGATGCGCTGGTGGGTTTTAGCCTTGTGATCGTCCGAGTAACGCATTGCTTGCCTCATAGGTTCTTTGCATGCTGACTGACATATTAATTGACCCAGTCCATCTTGGGTAAATGTTAATGGCCAACATCCTGATCGATGCTTTAGGGAAGCTCTGAAAAAGGTAGCGAGCGACGATAGTACAAGGCAAAAAAATGCGAAAAAGCGGAGTTTAGTTGACCTAAATGAGCATTTTGAGCAGTTTTTTAACGCAGTAATATCTAGCGCAGTAGTTTTTCAGAGGTTACTTAACTGGGCTGGCCAAGAATCAAACAAGTGGTCGAGCCAACGGCGTAGAGACGATCATCAACGTCATAGATACGTCCTTCAGCAATCGCTGTTGAGCGGCCGACATGCACAATGCGTCCTTCAGCACGTACCGGCCCGACTTTGCTGGTCAAGGCTCGTATGTAGCTGATACGCAAATCGGTGGTGGTATAGCCCTGACCGCGTTGCAAGCGGGTATGAATCGCGCAGCCCATGCAGGAGTCGAGCAATGTCGCGGCATAGCCGCCATGCACGCTGCCCAGAGGATTGTAATGGCGGGCATCGGGCGAGCCTTGAAACAGGAAAAATCCCTCTGCCCATTCAATCGGCACAAAATCGACCAAGTGCCCGAAAGGCGGGCAGGGCAGTTGCCCTTCGCCAATGCCGTTGAAGAACTCCGCAGGTGACATTTCGCTGATCTGCGCCATGTTCATGCTGCCAGGTGCAGCCAGCTTGCTATGGGCGATTTGTTCGGCATCATTCCAGCTTGCGAGTTTTTCTTCGCGGGAAAGTGTGTGCATGGCGTACGCCTCTAAAAGATGTATTAAACGGTTGCCTTATTAAATTACATGTGTAATCTGATCAAATAAATTACAACCATAATACTATCGTGGCAAGCGCTATTGTCGATTGCCTTCAATCATTTCTGAGCAGGAAAGTCGCTATGCAAACTGCCGTTCAGCCTTCGCGCCAGCTTCTTGTGCTGTTGATGGCACTCTGTGCATTGGGTGAGATATCAACTCAATTGATTATTCCCAGCCTCTCCGCATTGGAGTGGGTGATGGCGGCTAAACCGGGCAGTAGCATATTGGCGCTGTCAGTCTTCGTCGCAGCGTTCGGCTTGGGTCAACTGGTGCTTGGGCCGCTGTCTGATCGCCTGGGGCGCCGGCCGATACTGGTCGCAGGTTTGCTGGTTTATCTGGTTGCAACCTTGTGGATGCTTTTGGCTAACAGCATGCCTGAGTTCGTTGCTGCGCGAGCTTTACAAGGGCTCGGTGCTTGTGCGGCTTTGGTCATGTCCCGAGCGATTGTGCGTGATGTATGGCAGGCTCAAGCGGGGCCCGCATTGGCCCTGACCGTGATTGGCATGCTGTGCGCCATCGTTATTTCACCTGCGCTCGGCGGTGTATTGGTTAGATTGGGTGGCTGGCAAGCACCTATTCTGTTGGCGTTTGTGGTTGCCAGCATCATTGTCTTGGTGGTGCTCGGCCGCTATCGCGAAACTAACACCCAGCTTGACCCTCAGGCGGGTAGGTTGGCAAAACTGGCCGCAAATTATGCCGACTTGCTCGACCGCTCATTTTGCGCGTTGGCCCTGACCCTGGCATTTACTTATGGCGCGATGTTTGCGGTTATCGCGGGTTCTTCGGCGGTGTATATCGGCCTGTTGCACCTGAGCCCAAGCCAGTACGGCATGACCATAAGTGCGATCGTTGCCGCACTGATTGGCGGTGCGGTTTTTACTCAGCGCACCATCACTCGACTCGGGCCAAACAAGATTGTCAGTATTGGCGTGACCTTGGTCGCGCTGGGCGGGCTCATTACGCTGCTGGTTCATCAAATCTTCGGATTATCTGTGCTCGGGCTGTCTTTACCGCAAGTCTTGGTGACCCTCGGCGGTGGCATGGTTCTGCCTGCTTCTGTTGCGGGCGCGGTGATGCCTAATGCCCATCGGGCGGGTTTGGCTGCCGGATTTATGGGTTTTGCACAAATGGCTGGGGCAACATTCAGTGGTTTGCTGCTGAGTAATCTGCAGGACGGTAGCGCCTGGACTATGGTTTTTCTCAATGCCAGCTTCGCGTTTGTTGCGTGGTCGGTTTTCCATCTGCTGCAACGTCAGCGCCGGCCTGCTACCGCCTTGCCTTAATGTGTCTGTGCCGAAGCTAATTCCGTTGGCTAGCCTTTGATTGGCGGTGGTTCTGAAGGAGGTGCTCATGAGCAATATGTACGACGTGGTGATCATTGGCGGCGGCCCAGGTGGCTATAACGCGGCCATTCGTGCCGGTCAGTTGGGGCTTAAGGTTGCCTGTGTTGAGGGCCGTGAAACGCTTGGCGGTACCTGTCTCAACGTTGGGTGCATGCCGTCCAAGGCCTTGCTGCACGCCTCTGAGTTGTATGAAGCGGCCAGCAGCGGCGAGCTGAATAATCTGGGGGTTGAGGTGCAGCCAAGCTTGAACCTCGCGCAGATGATGAAGCAGAAAGATGCCAGCGTCAGCGCGTTGACCAAGGGTATTGAATTCCTGTTTCGCAAGAACAAGGTTGATTGGATCAAAGGCTGGGCAAAGCTTGACGGGGTTGGCAAGGTCAGCGTCAGCCATGCAGACGGAAGCCGTAGTCAGTTGCAGGCCCGCGACATCGTTTTAGCCAGCGGCTCAGAGCCAACCCCGTTGCCGGGTGTGGCCATCGATAACCAGCGAATTATTGATTCCACCGGAGCCCTTGAATTACCCGAGGTGCCCAAGCATTTGGTCGTTATCGGCGCTGGAGTTATCGGTCTGGAGTTGGGCTCGGTGTGGCGGCGTTTGGGCAGCAAAGTGACGGTGGTTGAATATCTCGATCGGATTTGTCCGGGGCTGGATAGCGAGACGGCTACTGCATTGCAGCGCACGCTTGGCAAGCAAGGCATGACGTTTAAGTTGGGAAGCAAGGTGGTCAGTGCGCAAAGCTCAACCAACAGTGTTGAATTGAAGATCGAGCCCGCGGCAGGCGGCGCGAGTGAAGTCTTGCAGGCCGATTATGTGCTGGTTGCCATTGGCCGGCGGCCGTACACCGAAGGCCTTGGTCTCGAAAGTGTCGGCATCAGCACTGATAAACGCGGCATGCTGAGTAATAAACAGCATCGCAGTGAGGTTCCGGGTATCTGGGTAATTGGCGATGTGACCTCCGGACCGATGCTGGCGCACAAGGCCGAGGATGAGGCGATTGCCTGCATTGAGCGAATTGCCGGGCACGCCGCCGAGGTCAATTATGGGGTGATTCCCAGTGTGATCTATACCAAACCGGAGGTTGCCAGCGTCGGCAGTAGCGAGCAGGCGCTGAAGGAGCAGGGGCGTGCTTACAAAGTTGGCAAGTTTCCGTTCACGGCCAACAGCCGGGCGAAAATAAATCACGAGGCCGAAGGTTTCGTCAAAGTGCTGGCTGATGAGCGTACCGATCAGATTCTCGGCGTACATATCATAGGCCCAAGCGCCAGTGAACTAATCGGCGAGTACTGCGTGGCCATGGAGTTTTCGGCCAGCGCTGAAGATATAGCCCTGGTTTGCCATCCGCATCCAACTCGCTCGGAAGCGTTACGTCAGGCGGCGATGAGTGTGCATGGCTGGACCATGCAGGCTTAGGGAAACGGCAAGCTCTGCCGCATACCAAAAAGCCCGTCAGGTTTGGCCTGACGGGCTTTTTACATTGCTAGTATTTACAGCCCAAGTGCCTTCACTAAGCCCGCACCGTAGGCCGGGTCAGCCTTGGTGCAGTTGTCGACGTGGCGCTGTTTGATTGGATCGGGTACGCCGTTCATGGCGCGTGCAGTGTTATCGAACAGCGCTTGCTGTTGCTCTGGGCTCATCAGGCGGAACAGATCGCCTGGCTGCTCGTAGTGATCATCATCAACTCGGTGATCCCAGGCTTTGGCGTCGCCATCAAGTGGTAATGCCGGTTCGGCCAGTGCTTGGTGGTCGGCCCATTCGCCTTGGCTGTTGGGCCAGTAAGCGATTTTCGAGCCGAGGTTGCCATCGGTGCGCATACCGCCGTCGCGGTGATAGCTTTGATGCGGGCAGATCGGCGCGTTGACTGGGATGTGGTTGAAGTTAACGCCCAGACGATAGCGCTGTGCGTCGCCGTATGAGAACAAGCGTGCTTGCAGCATCTTATCTGGCGAGAAACCAATGCCGGGCACGATGTTGGCTGGCGAGAAGGCTGCCTGCTCGACCTCGGCAAAGTGATTTTCGGCGTTGCGATTAAGCTGCATGACGCCGACATCGATCAATGGATAGTCGCCATGTGGCCAAACCTTGGTCAGATCGAATGGGTTGTGCTTGTGATGGCGCGCCTGCTCTTCGGTCATGACCTGAATGCGCAGCTTCCAGGATGGGAAATCGCCCGCTTCAATGCTCTCGTAAAGATCGCGCATGCTGCTTTCGCGGTCTTTACCGACTACGGCTTCAGCTTCGGCGTCAGTCAGGTTGTCGATGCCTTGCAGGCACTCAAAGTGAAACTTGACCCAAACCCGTTCATTCGCTGCGTTGAGCATGCTGAAGGTGTGGCTACCGAAACCATGCATATGCCTGAAGTCTTTCGGGATGCCACGATCGCTCATGACGATGGTCACCTGATGCAGTGCTTCGGGCAGTAGGGTCCAGAAGTCCCAGTTGCTGGTGGCGTTGCGCATGCCGGTGCGCGGATCACGCTTGACCACGTGATTGAGGTCGGGGAAGCGCATAGGGTCACGGAAGAAGAACACCGGCGTGTTGTTGCCAACGAGGTCCCAGTTGCCTTCTTCGGTGTAGAACTTCACGGCGAAGCCACGAATATCACGTTCAGCGTCAGCGGCGCCACGCTCACCGGCAACCGTTGAGAAGCGTAAAAAAAGCGGGGTTTCTTTGCCGACTTTAGAAAACAAAGCAGCGCGTGAATATTGGCTGATGTCGTCGGTCACGGTGAAGGTGCCGTAAGCGCCAGAACCTTTCGCGTGCATGCGTCGCTCAGGGATTACTTCGCGGTCGAAGTGAGCGAGTTTCTCAATCAACCAGATGTCTTGCATGAGGGCTGGGCCACGGGGGCCAGCAGTTTGTGTGTTGAGGTTATCGACAACAGGTGCGCCAGTGGCGTGGGTCAGGCTTTTCTCGGTCATTGCTGCGTTCCTAGTTATTGATTTGGCTCTGCAGGGAGTGACTCTGAAACGGCTGTGGCTATGTTGTTCAGAGGCTCTTGGTATGTTCGGCGGACTCTATACAACCCTTGATAATTTAGCTGTTTAGTCAATGGCTCAAGCTAATCAGCTTAGCGCATGGCTTGCGCTATTTTTTGATGTACGTCATTAGCCTAGACCGCCTTTGCTGCTCAACGTTACTAATGACGCTTTCTTTACATCCTCTTCCTCCGTTTTTCACACCTTCGTTGAGTCGTTATCCCGCAGTTCTCTGACTGGCGGGTTCTGGTGTTTACTGGCTGTTAGTTAACCTTGGTGCAGTGAATAAACTTGTATGAAGCTCGGTCCAGTTTTGTGGCTGATGGCTTAATGCTATGTAGGATGTTTCGGTGCTTTTGAATTGCAACCATCGTAAAGTTAGGCACCGCACACTTTGGCTCCGTCCTGTGTTTATATTACTTTTAGTCATTACTCTTAATGGGTTACGAGCCTGTTACCAGCTGCTTTGGGCCGTAACTCGACTGATATGAGGTGGCTGAGAACAACTCCTATTTACTAGCCAGAGAAGATTGGCATTTTGCCTCTTCTGGGCTTAGTTATTTTTTATACGAGGTTGCTATGCATACACTTTCGATCAATGGAACTGAACAACAAGTTGATGTGCCTGGCGACATGCCGCTGCTGTGGGTATTGCGTGATGTGCTGGGTATGACCGGCACCAAGTTTGGGTGTGGCATTGCTCAGTGTGGAGTTTGCACTGTGCATGTTGATGGCAATCCGGTGCGCTCCTGTGTGTTGCCGATCAGCGCCGTCGTTGGTCACGACATCACGACGATTGAAGCCATTGGTGAGACCGAGATCGGCAAGAAGGTTCAAGCTTCGTGGCTTGAGCATGAAGTCGTTCAGTGCGGCTATTGCCAGTCGGGCCAGGTTATGGCTGCTGTGGCTTTGCTTGAGAAGCAGCCCGATGCAGATGACTCCGCGATTGATGTGGCCATGGCAGGTAACCTTTGCCGCTGCGCCACTTACACGCGCATTCGTGCTGCGATTAAAAGCGTCAGCCAGGCTTAAGGAGCAATTTACTTATGGTAAAGCCAAGCTTTAAATCATCTCGTCGACGCTTTTTGCAGGGCAGTTCTCTGGCTATGGGCGGGTTGGTATTGAGTACCTGGTTGCCCCCGCTGGTTGCGCGCAGTGCGGCGGCTGAAGCCGTTGCTTCGGGGCGTCTCGGTGAACAAAGTGCTACCGGCTATGGCGCTTTTGTGCGGGTTGGGCATGATGGCCGGGTAACCGTTATTTCGCCCAAAATCGAGATGGGGCAGGGCACGCATACCGGCATTGCCATGATGGTGGCAGAAGAGCTCGAAGTCAGCCTTGATCAGATTGAAGTGGTCGATGCGCCGCCAAATGCCGAGCTGTACAGCGACTCATTGCTGGAGTTTCAGGGAACCGGTGGTTCAACCGCAACGCGTGTTACTTGGGAGCCATTGCGCCAGGCCGGTGCAACGGCGCGAATCCTGTTGATTCAAGCCGCCGCGCTAGGCTGGAAGGTTGCGCCGAGCCAGTGCCACGCTGAGAACGCAGTGGTCTTTGGTCCCAATGGTTTGCGAGCGGGTTATGGCGAGTTGGTTGATGCGGCCAGCGCTTTGCCGGTGCCCACTGATGTGCCGCTTAAAAAACCTGATCAGTTCAAGGTTATCGGCAAACCCCTGCAGCGTGTTGATACGCCAAACAAGGTCAATGGCAAAGCTAAATTCACCATCGACCTGAATGTTGCTGATATGCAGATTGCCTCGACACTCACTTGTCCTGTGCACGGCGGCACCTTGCGTAGCATTGACGACAGCGCCGCGCGTAAAGTGTCGGGGGTGCGTGATGTGGTCAAACTGGACAACGCCGTCGCGGTTATCGCCAGTAATTATTGGGCCTGCCAGCAGGGGCTCAATGCTCTGAAAATCGACTGGGATCTGGGCGCCAATGCTTCAATTAACTCGGCTGAGCTAGACCAAGCCCTGCAAGACGCCAGTAGCCGTGACGGTGTTATTGCCCATAAATCAGGCGATATCACCGCCAGCTTGCAGTCGGCCAGCAGCCAGTTTGAAGCAGTTTATGAGCAACCCTTTTTGTCCCATTCGCCACTTGAACCTATGACCTGCGTTGCCCATGTTCGTCCCGATGCCTGCGAGCTTTGGGTGGGTACTCAGGTGCCGGTGTTCGCTCAGCAGACTGCTGCGCAAGTCACGGGTTTGGCCCCGGAAAAAGTTACCGTGCATAACCAGTTGATTGGTGGAGCTTTTGGCCGGCGGCTGGATTTTGACTTTATTACCCAGGCGGTGGCCATCGCCAAGCAGGTCAGCTACCCGATCAAGCTGATCTGGAGCCGGGAAGAGGACATGACTCATGATATGTACCGTCCTCACTACGTTGACCGCATGAATGCTGCGTTCGATGGCGACAAGCTGCAGGGTTGGCAACATCGCATCGCCGGGGCATCGGTATTGGCCCGTTATGCTGGCAGTCTGCCGGACAATGGTGTGGATGCTGATGCAGTGGAAGTGGCGATTGAACCGCTATACGCCATGGACAACTTGCAGGTGCACTACATCCGCGAAGAGCCGAAAGCCATCCCCGTTTCGTGGTGGCGCGGGGTGGGCCCGTTGCGCAGTACCTTTGCGATCGAAAGTTTTATTGATGAGTTGGCCCACAACGCCAAAGCTGACTCAATTGAATATCGCCTCAAACTGATGCAGGACCAGCCGCGTGCTCAAGCGGTGCTGAAAACCCTCGCTGAAAAAGTCGACTGGAAAGCGCCGTTACCTGCTGGCCATGGCCGGGGAGTGTCGGTAGGCGCCGTGTTTGGTAGCTTTGTTGCGACCATGGTTGAGCTGGAGATGGTGGGCGATAAAGGCGTGCATTTCAAACGTCTGGTTAGCGTTGTTGATTGTGGTCTCGCGACTAACCCAACCTCGATTTCCGCGCAGATTGAAGGCGGTACTCTGTTTGGTTTATCGGCCGCGTTTTTCAACGAAATTTTGATCGAACAGGGACAGGTCCAACAGACCAACTTCGATAATTATCGTCAAATACGAATCAATGAAGCGCCTCCAGTTGAAGTACATCTGTTACCAAGTCTCGAAGCTCCGGGGGGTATCGGTGAGGCGGGGACCGCGCTCATTGCACCTGCGTTGGTCAATGCACTGCATGCTGCGTCTGGTACGCGTATACGCCGCTTACCGTTGATCCGTGCTGGATACTTCATTGTTTAGGGATGAACACATGAGCTATTTGAAAAACACCCTTGTGCTTCTAGGTTTATCTGTTGCAACGGGTAGCGCGATTGCTGCTGGCGCTGATGCGGCGTTGATCGAGAAAGGCGCATATCTGGCCAAAACAGCAGATTGCGTTGCCTGCCACACCACCGAGAAGGGCAAGCCATTTGCAGGCGGTGTCGAATTTGAGCTGCCATTTGGCTCGTTGTTTTCGCCCAATATCACTGCGGATGTGGAAACCGGAATTGGTGCTTGGAGTGATGATGATTTCGTCAGCGCCCTGCAAGAAGGGGTGGGTCGCGACGGTAAGCATTATTACCCGGCGTTCCCCTACACCTCGTATACCTTGATGCCTAGAGATGAAATTTTGGCGATCAAGGCGTACTTGTTCAGTTTGCCAACGGTTAAACAAGCACCGATTGAAAACACCTTATCGTTTCCGTTCAACCAACGATGGGGCATGTTCTTCTGGAATGCGTTATTTCTCGATAACCAGCGTTATGAGCCGAATAGTAAACAGTCGGCCGAGTGGAACCGTGGTGCCTATCTGGTTCAAGGTCCCGGTCACTGTGGTGAGTGCCATACACCTCGGACCCTGTTCCAATCGCTCGATTCAGATAAGCAATTGGCGGGTGCGCCAATTGAAGGCTGGCATGCTTACAACATCAGCTCGGATCCGCTGAAGGGGATTGGCGCCTGGTCGATCGAAGACCTCACTGATTACATGGCCAAGGGCTATTCCTCAGGTAACGGCTTTGCTGGCGGGCCAATGGCTGCGGTGGTTGAGCACAGCTTGAGCCAACTCACCCCCGCAGACCAAAAAGCCATTGCCGTGTACCTGAAAAGCACTCCGGCGCAAACAACTGGAGTGGCTCGTGCGGTACCCAAGGATCTCAGCGCTAGAGCTGTGGTTGCCGATGATCTGGGCAGTAGAGTTTTTGCCAAGGCTTGCGCCTCATGTCACCGCTGGGATGGTGAAGGCAATCAGAGTCCGGTGGCCAAGCTGGCTGGGCTGAAAACTGTGAATGATCCAAGCGCTGCAAACTTGCTCGGTGTCCTGCTCAATGGCCACATGAACCGTGATGGGCCAGTTGATCAACGCATGCCGAGCTTCGCCAAAGGCTATAACGATCAGGAACTGGCTGCCGTGAGCACCTTCGTCCTTAAACATTTTGGCCAGAGTGATGCGGTGATTACACCGGAGGCCGTAGCAGAGCGGCGCAAGGTGCAAAGCCACTGATTGAGCGTTTCCTGTACACCATTCGCGTGAACCATTAATACCGCCGGGCTTCGATTATCGAGGCTCGGTGTTTTTTTGTGGCGATGATTATATCCATCACAGAGTGAAACCAAGCATCTGCTTGGTGCTATTGTTTGAGTTCCTAAAGTGTTCAGCGAGAGAACAAAAACAATGGCTCTTGAACATCAGCATGTAGTGATTATCGGTGCAGGATTGTCAGGTATCGGCATGGCCTGCCATCTTGTCCGCGATTGCCCAGACAAGCGTTTCAGCATTATCGAACGGGCTGAAAACATCGGCGGTACCTGGGATCTGTTTCGCTATCCGGGCATTCGTTCTGACTCGGATATGTTCAGCTTCGGTTATCAGTTCCGCCCCTGGAATGAATTGAAAGTGCTGGCTGGTGGTCCCTCCATCCGCCAGTACATAGGCGAAACGGCTGAGCAATATGGCATCACTCAGCATATCCAGTTTGGCTCTGAAGTGACGGCAGCTGATTGGTCGAGCGCTGAGCAACGCTGGAGGCTAACGGTACAGTCAAGCGCCAGCGGCCAGACCCGCACGATGACCTGTGATTTCCTGATTTCCTGTACCGGTTATTACAACCACCGCAGTGGTTATCTACCCGATTTTCCCGGCATCGAGCAGTTCAATGGCCAGTGCATCCATCCGCAACACTGGCCAGAGCATCTGGACTATGCAGACAAGAAGGTTGTGGTGATTGGCAGTGGTGCGACAGCGGTAACGCTGGTTCCGGCAATGGCTGAAAGCGCTGCGCATATCACCATGCTGCAACGCTCACCCTCGTATATATTTTCGGTGCCGGGGCAAGATAAGTTGAGCGCTGTGCTGCGCCGTTTTCTTCCTGATGCCTGGGTTTACAAACTGGCGCGTAAACGCAATATCAGCCTGCAACGCTGGATGTTTAAAGCCGCCAAGCGCTGGCCAGACAAAGTGCGCAAGCTATTGCTTAATGGTGTGCGTAAACAACTGCCAGATGACTTTGACATGAGGCATTTCAGTCCGAGTTATAACCCTTGGGATGAGCGGCTGTGCGCAGTGCCGGATGGCAATTTATTCAGGGCAATCAGCAGTGGTAAAGCCTCGATAGTCACTGATCAAATTGAAACCTTTACCGAGCACGGTATTCGCCTCAAGTCGGGGCAACAACTCGATGCTGACATCATTATTACGGCGACAGGTCTGCAGTTGCAGGTGCTTGGCGGTATGGCGTTGAGCCTCGACGGCAAGCCGTGCCTGATCAATCAACAGCTGACCTACAAAGGCGTGATGATGGAAGGTGTGCCCAATATGGGGTGGATATTCGGCTACACCAATGCATCCTGGACGCTCAAGGCAGATATCGCTGCGCGTTACTTATGCCGCCTGCTCAAGCACATGGATGAGCAACAATACAAAACCGTGCACGCACATGATGCTGAAGGCTGCGCGGTGGATGAGTCGATCATGGGGTCGCTGCGGTCGGGTTATGTGCAGCGTGCCAATGAGGTGTTACCGCGTCAGGGCTCAAAGCTGCCATGGCGATTGCTGAACGACTACGCTCGCGACTCACATATGTTGCTGGAGGAGCCGATTGTTGACCGTTATTTGCAGTTTGGTACGGCCTCTGCGGTGCGCGCGCCTGCTGCGGCTGAGGCGCACGTTGGTTGAGGAGACTGGTGGTTTACGAGGGTGTGGTTTGCCGCTACAGCGTCGCTTAGCGCTGCGCAGCCCAGTAGTCGTGAATCGCCAGCGCTGCTGGTCCAATTGCCGCAACGTTCTGTTGATGTAAGGCGACGTCGAGATCAGCCGGAAGCTCGAAATTGTCCTGTTCAGCGCAAAGTGTGATTGCCTGAAATTTGGCAGTCAGTGGCGCAGGCAGTTCTGGCCAGTTACCCAGCGAAACGCCGCGCAGGTAACCAAAGCACCATTCTTCTGCCAGAGTTAACGGCTTGCCTTGATGCTCGATTTGCTCAAAGTGCGGGTTAAACGTTTGCGGCTCCAAAGCCAGTTGGCTTGCCAATGCATTCATGTGACGCACGCTAAGCTCGATAAACTGCTTAGCTTCGTCGGGGTTATCCCAATCAGGATTTTGCCCGCCCCAGATTGCCGGGAACCAGTCACTGATATCCACCTGTGTGGGGCTTGAAACCAGCGCGGTGAAATAGCCATCAAGTTCGGAGCAGTTGAGTACGCTGTTGTCATCGCCATACTTGAGTAGAATGTCCTCGATCAAGTCGAAGTCGGCAGCGTTGAGAGGTTGGTCTTGCATGGGAGTGTTCCTTGCGTAATCGGTAACAACAGCATCTTGTGCTGCGTGGAAAATATCCGCCTAGGATGGCGCTCTTGGTTGGTTTTATCCAGTCTCCGCGCGACCCAATCGTGCGTTTGTCAGGCTTAATTGAGTCTGCCTGAGTGGTTGCACTTCACGGTTTGGTAAATCCTTTGCACCATCCATCCTTTTGCAGTGAACTCAATCCATTCAACTGCTGTCTGTCCTTTGTCGGCCCGCCGGGTGGGTGTGGGGTGTTAGTCATCCAAGGGACTGCTTGGCAGCTTTTACCTTCACCAGCGCGTATTTCTGCATTTTATACATGGCCGATTTTTTTGCGTGCCCGTTTGCCGGGCTTCTTTTGATTGCCATGCGAAGATATTGCCTCATGTCCCTATTTAGTCATTCCCTTGTTCGTGTCATTCCATTTAAGCGTCATGCAATTAACGCCTGTGTGCTTGGCGGTTTGCTAATCGCCGGTACTTCGGTGCAGGCCGAGGAGGCTGCAGCAAATGTGCGCTGGGTGAGCGATAGCCTTACAACTTATGTGCGCAGCGGCCCTACAGATGGCTACCGTATTGTCGGCACCTTGGTTTCGGGGCAGAAACTTGAGCTACTGAAAACCCAAGGGGATTACAGTCAAGTGCGCAGTGAAAATGGCGACAGCGTATGGATTCCAAGTCGCGACCTGCAGAATGTACCGGGTCAGGCTGAGCGCTTGCCGCAGTTGGAAGAAAAGTTGGCTGAGCTGACATCTGAGCTGGCTGGCATTGACGAGACATGGAAAAACCGGGTTCAGGGCATGCAGGAAACCATGGATGCGCGTAAGAAGCTGATCGACGAGTTACAGACTGCGCGAACCACGCAAGATACTGCGTTGAGCCAAGCGCGTTCGGAACTGCGCGAAGCTAAAGCGCAGCTCGGCAATGAACAGCAGCAAGTATTGATGCGTTATATGGTTTACGGCGGCGGCATTGCCGGTGCTGGCTTGTTTGCCGGTTTGATCTTGCCAGCTTTGCTACGTGTTCGGCGCAAGCGTAATGATCAGTGGTTTTAAGCGGAGTAAATAGATAGCCGCGTTCGAGTTTGGTCAATGGCCGGGATTGTGCTGTGGCTGGCGGACAAAAGAGCGCTGTCCGCCCTTGTATCTCGACTACTGCTTATTTTAGAGCGATAGTTCCCGATTGATCCTCGGGGGAGCGAGTGCAAGCCGTGTCCGCCCTAAAGCTTCGAGCTTGTAACGTAGATAGCGCTGCACTCCTCCGCACTCATCCAGCAAGTCCGAACGGTATCCTGAGCCTCGAGCTCGCATCAGCAAGGTTGGACGGATGAAGTGATGATCGACCTAACTCAATGAGGAGTAAGCGTCATGACGATAGTTGTCGGCATCGACATAGCTAAACAGACCTTCGATATCGCCACTCTGCAAGATAACGGCAAGTACCGCACCAAAGCCAAGCTGAGTAATAACGCTGCGGGCTTTGAGGTCTTTCGGCAGTGGTTGCTTAAGCACGCTGAAGCCGATGCCTGGGTCGTAATGGAGGCCACTGGCATCTATCACGAAGCTTTGGCTGAGTGGCTGTTTAAGCTGGGTTACCGTGTTTGCGTCCTTAACCCCGCACAAATGGCCTATTACGCTCGCAGCCAGCTGCAGCGGGTAAAGACGGATAAAGTCGATGCCAAGCTCATCGCTGACTATGGCCGCAGGCATCAGACCGAACTACGAGCTTGGCAGCCTGAGCAGCCTTCTATTCGCCGTCTGAAAGCGTTAGTGCGCCGTTTGAAGGATTTGCAGGAGCTGGAGCAAATCGAACAAAACCGCCTAGATGTGACCAACGAACAGAAGGTCAGGGCGTCAATTGAATCGGTGCTTGAGCACTTGCGTCAACAAATCGATGAAACGCTAAAGGCGATCAAACAGCACTTCGATGACAACGACGATCTACGCGGCCAGCGAGACCTGCTAACCAGTATCGATGGCATTGCGGACAGAACCGCAGCGCTTGTACTGGCGGAGTTGGGCGATATCGAACGCTTCGAAAGCAGCCGTGCGGTCACGGCCTTTGCCGGACTTAATCCCAGGTTACAAGAATCAGGAATGCTCAAAGGTCATGTGCGGATATCGCGCATGGGCTCAGTTAGGTTACGCGCCGGGCTTTATATGCCAGGTATCGTATCCATCACTCGTAACCCCGCTATTCGGGCACTGGCTGAGCGAATGAGAGCCAATGGCAAAACGGGTAAACAGATCATCTGCGCAGCTATGCGCAAGCTGCTCTGCATTGCCTACGGAGTACTAAAATCCGGAAAACCATTTGATCCTCTTCTCGCTATTGCAAGATGAGGATCAAGACGGTATCTACGATGCTGCGGCAGTGGGTGGACAAAAAAGTGTTGTCCACCACGGCTTCGTACCCAGGCAGTGGCTAACTTTTTCGTGAACCGCCATGCAGTTGGCGGTTGCCCCAGCTACGCAGTGCCCGCTGAGTAATACTGGCGATCTTTAGTTGTCCGTCCACTTCGCTGAACACAAACTCATAGGCGCCGCATGAATGGAAAAAGTCATCGGCGTCTTCTCGCGCTGTACTGTCGAATCGCAGGATCAGGTAATTGCAGCGGGCGTTGATGCCTGCTGCGCTTTTCGATAGCAACAGGTTGGAAAAGCTGTGGTGTTTGCTCAAGTTGTCCACGGCATTCTGACGGCGCTGCACAAATTCCTGATTGCTCATCCTGCCTGGCTGCTCTCGTCCTGATGAGGCGTAATCAATATGCACTTGAGGCGCCAGGCAGTCGCTCATCAGCTGCCAGTCACGCTCATCGAATGCCAGAAAAAAACGGCTCAAGGTATCGTTTATGGTCATGAATTCGAGTGGGCTTACTGTCGGCATCACTTGGTTTCCTGGGTCAGGTTTGGGGCCAGATAAATCCGCTGTTGCGGGTTGATTGGTTATTTCACGAGCTCAAAATTGGATTGTCTTGATCTGTGCTCAGCGAAGTCCCAAGCGTTTGGCGAGCCGGTTAAGGTTGGCGCGATCAACTCCCAGCTCACGTGCGACATCAGCCCACTTGCCCTGATGGCGAGTCAGTGCCTCGCTGATCAAGCTGCTTTGGTAGATATCGATCGACTCTTTTAAGTCTCGTCCGCGCACAGTTGAGGCGCCACTATCAATAGCTGAGACTGCGTGGTTCTGGGTTTTAGAGTCCAGACCTAACGCATCTTCATCGATGGTCAGTACGCGCGGTCGCTCAGGTTTCGTCTGCAGGGCTTTGAGCGCGGCTCGGCTGACCAGGTGTTCGAGTTCGCGCACGTTGCCGGGCCAGGTGTAGGCGAGTAATGCGCGTTGGCTGTCGCTGTTTAAACGCAAGCTGCGCAAGCCGAGGCGTGCGCGATTTTGTTCGAGAAAGTAGCCCGCAAGCAGCAATACATCGCGACCGCGCTCACGCAATGCGGGCACATGCAGCGGATAAACACTGAGGCGATGATAAAGGTCAGCGCGAAAGCGACCGTTGCGCACTTCTTCAGCCAGGTCACGATTGGTTGCCGCAATCACCCGCACATCAACATGGTGCTCGCTATCGGACCCCACACGCTGTAACTGACCGCTCTGTAATACGCGCAGCAACTTGGCTTGCATGGCCAGCGGTAACTCGCCGACTTCATCCAGAAATAACGTACCGCCATCGGCTAGCTCGAACTTGCCGCTGCGCTCACTCATGGCGCCGGAGAAGGCGCCTTTTACGTGGCCGAACAATTCGCTTTCGGCCAAGGTTTCCGGCAGGGCGGCGCAGTTAAGGCTGATTAGCGGTTTGCTGGCTCGCGGCGAGTGCTTGTGAATGGCTTCGGCGACCAATTCTTTACCGACCCCTGTTTCACCGGTAATCAAGACACTCAAAGCGCTGTTGGCGACGACGTCGATTTCTTTTCGCAGTTGGCGCAGGCTACTGCTTTGGCCGATTAATTCCTGGTTGTGCTTACTCCCTGCGGCGCGTTTGTAGATCTCGGCCAGTTGGCGCTGATCCTCGGCGTTACGGGCGAGAAGATTGATTCGTTCGCCAGCCATCACCGTCGCCGCAGCAAGGCTGGCGAAAGCATCAAGGGTGCTCAGGTCCACTTTGCCAAAACTGGACGGATCAAGTGAGTCCAACGTGATCAACCCCCAGATCTGTTCCTGCACATACAACGGGCAGCCCAGGCAGTCGTGAACGACGAGATGACCTCGGTGGTTTTCAACTAAGCCGTCATAGGGGTCCGGTAGTTCACAATCGGTAGCAAACCGCATCGGACCATTGTTATTAAGCAATGCGTTTAAGCGTGGGTGCTCGTCCACCTTAAACCGTCGCCCCAGCGTATCCGCGCTCAAGCCGTCTACTGCCAAAGGTACCAACACCTGGCCTTCCAGCTTGAGCAGTGCCACGGCATCGCAAGGCAACAGTTGGCGCAACGCCATAAGCAGGCGTCGGTAGCGTTCATCGTCTGACAAGTCTCGCGAAAGATCAGCGATTAGCGGTATCAGGGTCAATAACAAAGGGTTTGTCAAAATGACTCCATTAAGTCTTTATGACTACAAATTGCATGAGTCATAAAGACCAATATTTTTATAAGCTATTGAATTTATTGGTTTGTTTATTTGGCATGGAAAATGATTGTCTATTGGTGAAAGAACACTACCACGCGGCCGCCAAACCGACCAGTTAGCAAGATTGACCAAGGAAACCCCAGAATGACTCCTGAACAACGTGCAATCGTTAAATCAACTGTGCCATTGCTAGAAACGGGTGGTGAGGCGCTCACTCGACATTTTTACGCGCTGATGTTCACTGAATATCCGCAAGTGCGTTCCTTGTTCAATCAGGCGCATCAGGCCAGTGGTGATCAGCAACGTGCGTTGGCTAATGGCGTGCTGATGTATGCCAAGCATATTGACCGTCTGGAGGCGCTCGGCCCACTAGTCGGGCAGATTGTCAGCAAGCATGTGTCGTTGAATATCTTGCCGGAACACTACCCGATCGTTGGCACCTGTTTGCTGCGGGCAATTCGCGAAGTCCTGGGTGAAGAGGTCGCCACTGACCCAGTGATTGAGGCCTGGGCGCAGGCATACGGCCAGCTGGCAGACATTCTGATTGCCGCTGAAGAGAGTGCCTACAAAACCAACGAACAAGCGGCGGGTGGTTGGCGCGGGCGCCGTACCTTCAAGGTTGCGCAGAAGATTGTTGAGAGCGATGAAATTACTTCGTTTTACCTGAGCCCAGTCGATGGCAAAGCGGTGCTGGCGCATCAGCCTGGCCAATACATCTGCCTTGTTGTAACGCTGAACGGTGAAGAAGTACGGCGTAATTATTCATTGTCTGCACTGAGTAATGGTCAGACTTATCGAATCAGCGTCAAGCGCGAGCCACAGGGTTCGGTCTCCAACCATTTGCATGACAACGTAGCTGTGAACGATGAGATTGAATTGTTTGCGCCGGCTGGTGAGTTTGTTCTGCGCGAGTCGCAAAAGCCGCTCGCGCTGATCACTGCTGGGGTGGGTGTTACGCCTGCACTGGCCATGCTCGATGCGGCGAAGGCCAGTGGCCGGCCGATTCACTTTATTCACTGTGCACGTAACGGTGCCGTGCACGCCTTTAAAGACTGGGTCGACAGCCAAGTTGCTGCCCATCCTCAGCTAAAGCGGTTTTTCTGTTACAGCGAGCCTGGGCCGCATGATCAGAGCGATGCTCAGGGTTTACTCAGTCGTGATTTGTTGGCTGAGTGGCTACCGGAGAACCTGGATTTAGACGCTTACTTCCTTGGGCCGAAACCCTTTATGGCGCAGGTTAAAAAGCACTTGGGTGATTTAGGTGTACCCAGCGATCAGTGTCATTACGAGTTTTTTGGCCCCGCCAGTGCTTTGGAGGCTTAATCATTAATCGTCCGAACATTGCCGAGGGGTATGTGTTGCGTTTGGCTGCACGTAATCGATTAGGTTTCTAGCCTAAAGTGAGCGGTGTAAATTGAGTGGTCAGCGCTGTTCTGAAGCTTGAGCGCGCTGGCCACTACCTGAGATTTTAGAGGGGGCAAGATGACAGTTTTAACCCAGCGTTTAGGGATTGAACATCCGATTGTGCAGGCGCCTATGGCGGGTACTTCAACTGCTCAGCTGGCTGCGCAGGTCAGTAATGCCGGAGGTTTGGGCTCAATTGCGATTGCCGCGGTTGACGCTGGCGCCGGGCAAAAAATGATTGCCGAGACACGCGCACTGACTTCGCGTCCGTTTAATGTGAATGTCTTCTGTCATCAACCGAGCAGCGCAAATGCACCGGTCGAGCAGGCGTGGATCAAGCATTTACAGCCATACTTCGCTGAATTCGGCGTGTCTGCTCCGACAGCTTTAAAAGATATCTACAGCAGCTTTTGCAACAACGATGACCAGCTCGAGGTGCTGCTTGCGGAGCGTCCGGCGGTCGTGAGTTTTCACTTGGGGTTACCGCCGCAGTCGCGCATTGATGCACTCAAGGAAGCCGGTATTACCCTTTTTGCCTCGGCGACAACCCTTGAAGAGGGCTTGCTGGTGCAAGAGGCGGGCATCGATGTGGTCGTTGCTCAGGGGATTGAAGCCGGTGGCCATCGCGGTGTTTTCAACCCTGAACAAGATCAAGCGATTGGCACTACTGCCTTGGTGCGGTTGCTGGCAACTCATACACGGCTGCCAGTGGTTGCGGCAGGCGGCATTATGGATGGCGCAGGTATCGCTTCGGTTATGGCGCTTGGTGCCAGCGCGGCGCAACTGGGTACTGCCTTTGTGTTATGCCCGGAGAGCGCTGCGAATGCCGGTTACAGGCACATGCTCAGCAGCGAACGAGCACGTACAACGCAAGTGACCAAGGTGATCTCTGGACGTCCGGCACGGGGCATGGTTAACCGCTTCATGCGCGAGGTTGGCGCAGCAGGGCATCCGCCTGTGCCTAGCTTCGGCATCGGTTATGACGCTGGCAAGCAACTGATCGCGGCGGCAGCGGCGGCCGGTAATCTGGAGTTCGCAGCCTACTGGGCTGGGCAAGGTGCAGCGCTGGCCCGCGAGCTGCCTGCGGCTGAGCTGTTTGCTTTGTTGGTGCAGGAGTATCAGGCTGCGCTTGGGCATTAAGATTGCCGATCGATTGATCGGTAGCAGGCAAGGCTCTGGGCTAGGCGTCAATTTCCTTTTCGCCCGGGTCCTTGCCTTCCTCGACACTGTGCTCAATGACTGCATTCAGTTCGGCACCGAATAGCAGCACCGCCGATGAGATATACAGGTAGAGCAGCAAGATGATGATTGCGCCAATGCTGCCGTAGGTGGCGTTGTAGCTGGCGAAGTTCTGCGCATAGTAGCTAAAGCCAGCTGACGCCGATATCCATACAATTACCGCGAGTATGGAGCCCGGCGTGATGAAGCGAAATTCCTGCTCGACATCTGGCGCGACGTAATAGACCACCGATACCACGAGCATCAGCATGCAAATCGCGATGGGCCAGCGCAGGATCGACCAGAGCGTGACCACGATTTGCTCGATATCGAGTTGCTGCGCAAGCCAGTTCATCGCCTGTGGTCCCAGCACCATTAGCCCGGCAGCGCTGAGCAGGGTAATGGCAATGGCTATGGTGTAGATAAATGAAAGAGGGAAGCGCTTCCAGGCTGGGCGGCCTTCCTTGACGCCGTAAGCTCGATTGGTCGCGGTCATCACTGAGCGAACCGCTGATGATGCGGTCCATAGCGCGACTACGATGGCGACCGAAAACAGCCCAGCTTTTTGCGTCTGCAGCTGATCGATCGCCGGGTTGACCAAGTCATATGCCGCGCGCGGCATCACCAGTGCGGCTTGCTCACGCAACCAGTCAAAGAACGGCTGAAGATCAAGCACACTGATGATCGCGACCAAAAACAACATGAAGGGGAACAGAGAGAAGAATATCTGAAACGCTAACGCCGAGGCATAAGTGGGCAGCTCGTCGTCGACATAATCGATAACGGTTTTTTTGATGATTTTATGTAGCTTGAGGCCGGTCAAATCCGGGAAAAGCATGCTGTTTCCTTGCTGCGCGATTCGGGCCAGTGACTCGTAAATGCTTCGCTTATTTACTTTTGAGCGCAGCCGATTAATAACAGTTCAGTTGTGTTTGCAGCAAACAGTCGCAAGGCATTCAAACTCAAACCTCTACGGTTTCGACCTTGCGGGTGTCGGCTTGATTCGAGATCGCTTGCGCTTCGCCGGTGAACCGTTGGAGCTGCATCTCTTGCAGGCGACTCAACGTGCGCCGAAAGGCAAATTGCAGATAGCCTTGGGTATACAGCTCAGTCAGTTCTACTGCAGCCTCGATATACAGCGGCACGCGGCGGTCGTAGCACTCATCAACCAAGGCAATAAAGCGGCGTACGCTGTCGTCGTGAACTGACAGACTCGGCAGCTCGCGATCACCCGCATCAATGCGTTGCGCACCATCTTCGGTGCCGCGGGCGATCTTTGCACTGCGTTGCTCAGCGCTCAGATCAGGTACAGCGCTGACGAGAATAGCGCTGAATTGGTCGCACAGGGCGATGTAGTCTTCTGGAGCCAGCGCCTCTACGCAGAGGTCGGCAAAGCGGCACCAGATTACAGTGTCCGCACGGCGCACTAATTTTATCCTGCGTTGATTGAGGATGATGGGTTCGGCGGTGTTGTGCTGACCTTCACTCAAACGGAGAAAGACGTCATGCAAGGCGCTGGGACTATCCTTGGCGCTGCGCCAGAAACGTTGGACTTGCGTACCCGGATGCAAACGGTGGTCTTGGCCGCCATCAATCTTGACCACTTGCATATTCGCCTTAATAGCTGCGATTGCCGGAAGGAACCGCTCGCGATTAAAGCCACCTTCATACAGCTGATCCGGAGGTTGGTTCGATGTGCAGACCAGCACCACACCTTCCTCGAACATCACCTGGAACAGCTTGCCGAGAATAATCGCGTCACCAATATCATTGACGTACAGCTCGTCAAAACACAGCACGCGCACTTCATTGCGCAATTCACAAGCCAGCGCCCGCAACGGGTCCGCGGTACCGGTTAACTGGAACATGCGCTGATGTACCCAGCGGATAAAGTGATGGAAATGCTGACGGCGACTCGGTACTTGCAGGCTTTTATGGAACTGATCCATCAACCAGGTTTTGCCACGCCCAACCGGGCCCCACAGATACACCCCGGTTGCCAACGCTTTATCTGGCGCTGTGCTATGCAGCGCTTGATAACAGGCTTGCAGTTGCTCCGCGGCGAATAGCTGCGCACTGTCCGGTTTGAAGCCGAGTTGGTCGAGGGCGCGCTGGTAAGCAGCGAGCGGGGCGAGTTCTGTCATGGTTGCAAGCGCGCTCTATAAATTCGCTCGGCGATATCGCTGCCTGTTGCCGTGCAGCTTTCGGTGCGGGAGTGTGTGTTGCAAACAAACCCGATTGTAACCTGCTCGACTGCGTGCTGAACAAGGATTAGGGAACAGTTATTGCTTTCTTTGTTAGCAAAACATCAAAAGATAGCTAGCAAAGTTAGGAGCTGAACCGATGATAGCTGAGTCTCCTCGTGGCGTGATCTGTACACCACACCCTGATGCGAGCGCTGCGGGCCTGCAGATTATGCAGACCGGCGGCACTGCGATTGATGCGATGTTGGCCGCGAGTGCGATGCTTGCAGCGGTGTATCCGCACATGACGGGTTTGGGTGGTGATGCGCTATGGATGATTCACGACAGTCAAGTACGCACCATTATGGGGATCGGTCAGGCCGGGCAGCAGTTACCGCTGGGTGGGGCAATTACCTTGCGTGGGCCCGGCGCTGTCGCGACGACAGCAGGCGCTATGGCGAGTTGGAAAACGGCTCAGCAAATTAGCCGGCAGTGGGGCTCACGTATGAGCTGGACTGACTTGTTGGATGAAGCAGCTGCAACCGCGCAGCGCGGGGTTGCAGTGTCAGAGTCGCAATTATTCTGGCAGGAGCGGCGCAAAGCCATGATCGAAGGGCTGCCCGACCTCCATGCTCTGTGCAAGCGTGATGGGCGCTGGATGCAACCGGGCGATATATTGCGCCAACCTGAACTGGCCAATACCTTGCGGCAGTTGTCACGCGCAGGGATTGATGACTTTTATCAGGGGGAACTCGCGCATACGTTTGCCCAGTCATTCAGCCAGTTGGAGTGTGGTTTAACCGCTGCAGATCTAGCCGCCACGCGGGCGCCAGAAGTCGCACCAATCTCGATTCGCTATCGTCAGGGACGGCTATTTAATGTTGCGCCTCCGTGCCAAGGGCTTTACACCCTTCAGGCAATGTCGGCGTTGCAGCATATGCCGTTGCACGAATATGCAAATGGCTCCGCCCGTTATTACCACTGCCTGGTTGAAGCCATCAAGCAAGGCTTGCTGCGGCGCAATGCGCAATTGTGTGATCCGCTTGTGACGGGGTGGGATTTCAACGCCAGCCTGTCTGACTCCTGTGCTCGGCAATATGCTGCGCAGATTGATGAGAACCGTGCTGCGGCGTGGTCTGAACCCGGCCGCCCGGCGGATACGGTGTGGATGGCGGCAACAGATGAACAAGGCCGGAGCGCATGCTTGATCCAGAGCCTGTTTCACGACTTCGGCTCGGGCTGCATTCTCGGTGACACGGGCGTGCTTTGGCAAAACCGCGCAGCAGGTTTTAGCGCTAACCCGGCACACGCAAATGCATGGGCGGCGGGTAAACGTCCGGCCCATACGCTTAATCCGTCGTGTTACTTGGCAGACGATGGGCGCCGCTTATTCTTTGGCACGCAAGGCGGTGATGGCCAGCCGCAAACTCAGCTGGTATTAGCCACGCAACTGATCGATTTTGCTCAACCCATCGATGAAGCCCTGAGCATGCCGAGGTTTTTGTTGGGCAGAAGCTTCTTCGACAGCACTGATAACTTGAAACTTGAGGCGGATATCGGCAGCAACGTAATCGATCAACTAGCAACGCTGGGGCATGATGTTGAAGTGATACCTGCCGGTAGTCCATTTACTGGGCAAGCCGGTGCTATTGCCATCGAAAACACTGGCAAACGCTTTGCAATGCATGACCCTCGTGGCCAAGGAGTAAGTTTGGCTCAGCCAGATTAAGCATTGCTTGCGGGTTGAGTGTTTACCGGGTTGTCGACTGTGGCGGATAATAAGCCTCGATTATGGGTGTTTTGCAATGTAGCGACTGGGTGACCGAGGGCAACATGGGTTCGATGAGCGTCAGCGCTAAACAAATTGAGGTCCAGCGCATTGTTGATGTGCTGTCAAAGGCGATTGCTCAGCATCGCCTGCGACCAGGTACGCGCCTGGTTGAGGCGCAAATCGTCGAAACACTGCAGGCCAACCGCAATCACGTTCAAGTTGCGATACAGCGTTTAGCGATGCAGCGTATTGTCACCATCGAACCGAACCGCGGGGCACTGGTTTCTCAGCCGACAGCAAAAGAGGCGCGTGAAGTATTCGCGGCCCGACGGGCCATCGAGCGTGCGATAGTCGAGAGCATCAGCCCGCAAGTAATGCGTGACCATGCGCAACGGGTCAGTACTCATTTGAGTAACGAGCGCTGTGCCACCAACGCAACTGATCGTCGGGCAATTGTGCGTGAACTCAGTGAATTTCACCTGCTCCTGGGGGAACTCAGCGGCAACAGTGTGCTGAGTGAAATACTGGCTAATCTGATGGTGCGAAGTTCGCTTATCGTTGCGCTATACCAGCGCAATGATGTGCCATCCTGCGCCTCTGACGAGCATCAGGACATCATCACTGCATTGCAAGAGGGTGATCGTGAAAGGGCGGTGCAGGTCATGCTTGATCACCTTGATGAGCTTGAAGGCCAGCTGGCACTTGATGATCAAGAGCCTGAAGAGGTGAATCTGCGTCAGGCCCTCGCCGGGCTTTAAATCAGGAGCGGCCTGTTTAACCATTAACGCCCAAGCCGTGCAGCATAACTGCAGTGCTTGGGCGTCTGTATTGAACAGGTATTGTTACTGCAGTAGCTTCAGTACGGCTTCAGCTGTGGCTTCTGACGAAGCAGGGTTCTGACCTGTGACGAGGTGGCCGTCGCTGACCACATAGCTTTCCCAGTCTGCTGATTTTGAATAGATACCGCCTTTCTCCTGAAGCATGTCTTCAACCAGGAAGGGCACGACGTCGGTCAGTTGCACGGCGTCCTCTTCGCTGTTGCTGAAACCAGTGACACTTTTGCCGTTAACCAGTGGCTTACCATCGACTCCTTTGGTGTGACGGAAAATTGCTGGCGCATGGCAAACTGCGCTAACCGGCTTACCTGCCGCGTGAAAGTCTTCGATCAGGGCAATTGAGTGTTGATCCTCGGCCAGGTCCCACAGAGGGCCGTGGCCGCCAGGATAGAATATGGCGTCATAATCCGTGGCATTCAGGGTTTCAAGCTTCGCGGTATTGGCCAAGGCTTTTTGCGCTACCGCATCGGTACGAAACCGCTCGGTAGCCGCCGTTTGCGCGTCTGGCTCATCGCTTTTGGGGTCAAGTGGCGGTTGGCCGCCTTTGGGTGAGGCTAGAGTGATTGCTGCGTTAGCATCCTTGAACACGTAGTAAGGCGCGGCGAATTCTTCGAGCCAGAAGCCGGTTTTATGGCCGGTGTCTCCAAGCGTGTCGTGCGATGTTAAAACCATCAGAATTTTCATATCAACCTCATCATAGGTGTGCGGTTTAGCGATCAGTCGGATTGGTTTTCAGCGCCCACTTGAATCACCAATTTGCCGAAATTCTTGCCTACAAGCAGGCCGATGAATGCTTCAGGGGCATTCTCCAAACCGTGTACCAACTGTTCGCGGTAACTGATTTTTCCATCCGAGAGCCATTGGCTCATGTCGCGGGCAAACTCGTCGTAGCGGTCTGCGTAATCATCGAAAATAATGAAACCTTGAATCTTCAAGCGCTTGGTGAGGATGGTGCGGGTTAGCAGAGTCAAACGGTCCGGTCCGTCTGGCAAAGCGGTCATGTTGTACTGGGCAATCAGCCCGCAAACCGGAATCCGCGCACGGGTATTGAGCAGTGGCAGCACTGCGTCGAAGACCTTGCCGCCGACGTTTTCGTAATACACATCAATGCCTTTAGGGCAGGCTTTTGCCAATTGTTCAGCAAAGTCGCTGGCATGGTGATCCAGGCAGGCATCAAACCCCAGTGTTTCGACCGCATGGCGACACTTTTCGGCGCCACCGGCGATGCCGACAACATGGCATTGTTTGATTTTGCCGATCTGGCCGACAGTTGCGCCGACAGGCCCGGTTGCCGCCGCCACGACTAATGTTTCACCCGCTTGCGGCTGACCAATATCGAGCAAGCCCATATAAGCCGTGAAACCGGGCATGCCCATGATGCCCAAGGCATAAGATGGATTTTGCGGGTTGCTGCCAAGGTTGGTCAGGCCAGTACCATCGGACAATGAGTAATCTTGCCAGCCGCTGTAGGACAGCACCCAGTCGCCGGGTTTGAAGGCTGGATTATTTGAGCTGACGACCCGGCAAACGGTGCCGCCGATCATCAGATCGCCAACCTCAACTGGGTCGGCATAGGAGGCTGCGTCGCTCATACGCCCACGCATATAGGGGTCGAGTGAAAGATACACGGTGCGCAATAACAGCTGATTTTGTTCAGGCGTGGGCAGCGGCTTTTGTTCAATTCGGAAGTTTTCTGCGGTCGGCGCGCCATGCGGGCGAGAGGCGAGAACAACTTGGCGGTTAATACTCGTTGATTGCGGCATATCTGCATGACTCCTTTTGTGTGGCTTCAGCCCCGATTAATAATCGTGACGGCTAGTGATTGCGTGCCGTAGCTACAGGCTTAGGCGCGCTTTCTGCACAATCGTTTCAATTAACTGTTGATCGAGCTCAGCGCTAAGCCTAGCTGTTCTCGATCAATAGAGATTATTGGACGGGGCGTCTATGAGAAGTCGAGCTAATTTGAATGGCTGATGACGCTTCAATCACTGAGTTGCTGCTTGCTTTAAGTCCCAAGCAGCATACAAGCAGCATGGTTATCAGCTCGGATTCAGCAGTTGCGCCTGATGACGCTGAAAGGTTTGTCGGCCCGCTTTGAAACCGGCCAGCGGTGGGCTTATTTCGGCAATTACTGCGACACTGTCAGGCGCATCAAAGACGATAAAGTCAGCCCGACAGTTGGGTTCGAGACCATAGTTTGGCAGGTGTAAAAGCTTGGCTGACTCGGTTGAAACCCAGCTCATGCAGTTAAGTAACTCGACCTCGGTGGCGAGTTGGCTGACGTTTGCGAATAAATTCGCCTGGCGCACCAGAGAGGCGTCTCCATAAGGGGTGAATGGGTTGCCGATGTTGTTGGTTGAAAGCGAGCAGGTTACGCCGCACGCATGCAGGTGGGCCAGTGGCGCCAAGCCTCGGGGTTTATTATGGAAGTGCTCGCGAGCGGTTAAAAACAAATCGGTACTTGGCAGGCAAGTCACTTGCACACCCGCTTCGCCCAGGGCCATCGCTATGCTTATCAACTGAGCTTTGGGCAGTGCCGAGAGCTTGGTCACATGGCCGATGGCAACTCTATGTTGCCAGCCAAAATCGAGGGTGCAGCGGATCACTTCGTCAACCGTCAAGCCTTCTGGGTTGAGGTCAAAGTCGAGATGAAAATCGATCTCGCAATCGTATTCGCGGGCTAATTCAAACACTCGCTGGATATGCGCCAAGGGTTGATCGTCCATGTACGGGCAACCGCCGATTACGCTTGCACCTTGCTCAAGGGCTTGGCGCATAAGCGCCTCGGTTCCCGGGTTATTGAGCAGTCCTTCCTGGGGGAAGACGCATAGCTGCAGGGTGATTGCCCACGCGTAATCTGCCTGCAAGCGTTTGATCGCGTTGAAACCGGTCAAGCCGATTTGCGGATCAATCTCAATGTGCGTGCGCATGTGGCTGGTGCCTTGAACGATGGCTTTTTCCAGCACGCTTGCGCCGCGTTGATAGACATCCTCTTCGGTAAAGTCAGCTTTTGCTGCTCGGGTCTGACTGATCGCCTCGTTCAATGTGCCGTGCTGCAGTTGGCAGCGCGACATAATGCAGGCTTTGTCCAAATGGATATGGCTTTCAACCAGCCCCGGCAAGATCAACTTTCCTGCCAGATCCAGCACTTCAATGTGTCGAGCGGGAGAGGGCGCTGCAACGAACACACCGTCCTCAATATACAGTTCGACTGTTTGTGTCGGCTGATCTGCGCGGCGCGCATTGATGATTTTCAAGCTGTTCATGCTGCGGCCCCTTCACCGAGATAGGCCGCTTCAAGTTCGGGGTCGCCACGGAGTTGTTCAGCGCTACCTGTTTTGACGATGCGTCCGGTTTCGAGCACATAAGCGCGGTCAGCGACTTGCAAGGCCAGGTTGGCCATCTGGTCGACCAGCAATATGGTCACGCCTTCATCGCGTAGCGCGGCTAGTGTGTTGTAAAGCTCACCGATCATGGCGGGTGACAGCCCCAGCGAAGGTTCGTCGAGTAACAATATTTTCGGTTTGGCCATTAACCCACGGCCAATGGCGACCATTTGTTGTTCGCCGCCAGAGAGCAACCCAGCAGGGCTGTCGATACGGTCGCGCAAGCGCGGGAAGCGCTTGAGAATTGCCTCAACTTCTGCGGCTGCGTCATAAGTGTCGCCACGCGAATAGCCACCTAGCAGAAGATTGTCGCGCACACTCAGCAGTGGAAAGACTTGGCGTCCTTCCGGGACTAACGCCAGCCCTTGAGCAGCAATACTATTGGGCGGCGCGTGGTGAATACTCTCGTTATCCAGGAGGATGCTGCCGGACGTTGCCGAGTGCAGGCCCGCCAAACATTGCAGGATGCTTGATTTGCCTGCGCCATTCGCACCGAGAATCGCCACCAGTTCACCTGGATTAACCAGAAGGTTGACCTTGTCGACCACGGGCGCTGCTCCATAGTCAATCACCAAGTCTTTGACGAACAGGCGCGCATCTCGTGAGCCGTCCCAAGGTGTGTGACGCGGGGGCGCCTGATAGCTGGTACTGCCTAAGTAGGCGGCAATAACACGCTCGTTGCTGCGCACTTCTTCGGGCGTTCCCCAGGCAATTGGTTTACCTGCATCCAGCACCAGTAAACGTTCGGAAACGGCCATGACCAAGGTCATGTCGTGCTCGACTAAAATCACGGCTATACCAAATTCGGCTAAGCGCTTGAACAGAATCGCCAGTTTGTCAGTGTCGCTGCGGCTTAAACCGGCTGCAGGCTCATCCAGCAACAGCACGGCTGGGCGAGTTGCCAGCGCTCGGGCAATTTCAACCAGACGCCGGTCTACGTGCGGCAAGTCTTCTGTCTGTGTATTCACCGAGCCGGCATAGCCAACCAAGGCTAATAGTTGCAACGCAAGTTCGCGTTGTTGCTCATTCGCCTGACTGAAGGGCTGCTTCAATCGACCTTTTTGCAAGGCAATCAACAGGTTTTCAAGTACAGATAACTCACCGAACAATTGTGTTGTCTGGTAGGTGCGGGCGATACCTGCACGGGCTACTTTCCAGGCCGGTTTACCCGCCAGTGGTTGGTTCAGGTTAATACTGCCGCTGTCGGGCGCGTAGAAACCGCTGATCATATTGAGGACAGTGGTTTTACCCGCACCGTTTGGACCAATAATACTGGTGATGCTGCCAGGCTGCGCTGAAAAGCTAACGCCCTGTGCTGCCTGGACGCCACCGAAGCGAATGCCAATCTCGCTGACCTGTAACCCTTGGCTTGTATCGGCTTGAGCGAAGTGCTGGGCCAATAGCTGGGTGTTAACTGTGCTGCTGACAAGCAATTTAGCGGGGCGCATCCATAGGCCGGCAAGGGTACCTAAAACGCCACGGGGGGCGACCCAAAGCACAGCAAGCAACAAGGCTGAGAATATGAGTAGACGGTATTCGGCAAAGTCCGAAAGCATTTCGGGCAAAAGCACGATCAGCAAAGCCCCGAGTAACGGGCCAAACAATGTGCCGCTACCGCCGACTATCACTGCCAGTACAAACAGAATGGATTGCGAGAATGGGAAGGACGCCGGATTGATAAACATCATCAAGGGTGCGACCAAAGCACCTGCAATTCCGGTCAGCCCAGCGGATAAGGCAAAGGCTAACGTTTTGCTGTGCATGGGGTTAAATCCCAGCGATTTTGCTGCGATCTCTGTTGATTTCACCGCGCGCATCGCCAGCCCCCAGCCGCTATTGCGTAAACGCTGATAAAACACCAAAGAGGCGATCATTAGCGCACTTGAAATCAAGGCCAAAGAGACGGTTGGGTCGAGTGAGCCAAATTCAGGCAGAGGAATTCCCATCAATCCATTAGCGCCGCCGGTCAGCGAGCGCCATTCGATCAGGCTGTGATGAACCACCAGTGCAAATGCAATCGTAATCATCGCCAGATAAGGTCCGCTAACCCTTAAAGCCGGGATTGCCAATAGCCCGCCAATGGTCGCGCAAACCAGTCCTGCTGCCAGCATTGCCAAGCCAAGGGGAATTTGCGCAATGCTGAGCAAGGCGCAAACATAGGCGCCTATTGCGTAAAAAGCGATGTGGCCGAAGGAGATTTGCCCGCTTAAGCCGATCAGGATGTTCAAGCCGACACCGACCACGACAGTCAGTGCACAGAATGTAAATACCAACAGCGAATAGCTGTCGAGCGTCAGCGCTAACACACCGCTGACAATGGCAAGCAAGACTAGGCAAGCAGGCGCGATCAGTGTTTTATTCAGGCTCATACTTTCACCAGTGTTTTGCTGCCGAAAAGGCCGTTGGGGCGCAGGGCCAAGGCCACGATAACCAGTGCAAAGGTAAATATTTGGGTAAACGCCGAACCGAAATAGACCGTGATCAAGGCTTCAGCCAAACCAAAAATCAGCCCTGCGGCGAATACTCCGCTGGCGCTGGAAATACCGCCCAAAATAGCCACGGCAAAGGCCTTGAGACCGAATAAGGTGCCCATCTCGGCGCTGACGTTGAACAAGGGCGCTATCAACAGACCGGCCAGCGCGGCAAATACACTCGACACGGCGAATGCGATTGCAACAACCCGGTTAACCCGTATGCCCATCAACATGGCGGCACGCGGGTTCTGCACACACGCCTCCAAAACCTTGCCTAAACGCGTATAGCGGCGCACCAAAAACAGCGCGAGGGCAATGCTTGCTCCTGCAATCGGGATCAGCATTTGCAGGGTACCTATGCTGCTGCCAAACACGTCCAGACGTTGGCTCGCCAATTCAGAGGTGAATTGGCGGGGCTCCTTGCCGAAACTGAACATCGCCAGGTTATCCACCAGAATGCCACCGGCTACTGTCGCCATCAGCCAGGCTTCTGATCCGCGCGAGTGGAATGGCCTGACTAAAAAGCGCTCAATCGCCAAGCCGTAAATCGCACACAACGTCAGGGTAGCGGGTACCGCCAACCAGAGCGGCCAACCCCAAGTGATATAGAAGCTGTAGCCTAAGACTGCGCCTACCATCATGGCGCTGCCCTGGGCAAAATTGACCGTATGTGAAACCACGTAAGTGATGTGAAAACCCAAGGCCAGCAAGGCATACATACTGCCCAAGCCGATGCCGGTAATGATGGCGGCGGTTATCATCTGCATATCCTTCTGGCGGCCCTGTACGCAGGGCCGCTCACAGCTGCGTTTAAGGTGCTATCGGGACAATCTGGTCGTTTACGAAATGGGTGAACACATAATCATTCGGGCCCAGGGCGTCATGCTTGGTCGGGGTGAACGGCTGTTTATAATCTTTGATCAGGCCGCTGTATTGATTGATCGCATAAAAACCATCGCGCACCTCTGTGCCTTTGGTACTGCCTGCTTTCTCGATAGCCAGCGAAGCAAGGAACATTGCGTCGTAGGCGTTGGCAATACCGACGGCAGGGGTGACATCAGCCAGGGTTTTAATTTCCGTATAGCGTTTTTTCAATGCCGCCAGAACCGCGTCTCCTCTGGGGCTATTGTTGTCGGTAAATACATAGGTCTGAATGAAATGAACTTTGCTGGCATTTGCACCTGCTAGCTCACCGAAGCGACCGCCAGCCGGGCCCCAGTGAGAAACAATCGGTACATCCCAACCCATCCGGTCGAGTGACTTGACCACTTGTGCTGACGGCCCCACGTTGCCGACCATTAATAAACTGTCAGCACCGGCATTTTTCAGGCGTGTTAGCTGTGGGATAACGTCGAGGTCACTGTCTTCTATACGCTCGATGCCGGCCGCTTGCATGTTGCGTTTATCCAGTGCGTGCTTAAAGCCGATCTCATTCGACTCGCCCCATGGATTGTTAATCAGGATCATGCCGGGTTTGCGCATACCTTTTTTGCTGACGCCATATTCCACCAATGCCTCGTCGACAAGTTCATCGACGGCTGACACACGAAACACGTAGTTATCTTTAGCGCCGTTTTCAGTGATTTTGGTGCCGGCCGCCCAAATGCCCATGAAGGGCGCTTTGAGTTGGTTGGCCAGAGGCACGATAGCCAGTGATACCGGGGTGTCGAGACCACCAAATAACACCGCAACCTGTTCGCGCTGAATCAGTTCTCGCGCTGCCAGCATGCCTTTGGCTGGGTTGCTCTCATCGTCACGGCGGATCAGTTCCACTGGTCGTCCGAGAATCCCGCCAGCGGCATTGATTTCGTCAATTGCTACCGTCAAACCACGGGTCAGGGCTTCGCCTGATTTTGCTGACTGCCCAGAAAGTGCTGCAACCAGCCCCACTTTGATCGGTTCCTCAGCATAAGCACTGTTCAGGGTCAGGCTAATAGTTGCTATGGCCACTGCACGGGGCAGCAAGTTGGTAATGGGGGAGAGCAGTTTTTGCATGTTTTGCATGTTGTTTCTCCAGATTGCTAGCATTTGTATGAAGTTTGCTAGCAAACTGGGTGCCACATAGCAAAGCCCCATGTTCTGGGGGTATAGAGCACTATTACTGGTTCTTTACGCACAGCATTTGGGCGGCTTGCACCAGACCAATGCGCCAATTTGAATACCTAAACGTTTATTGATTCGGAGTTAACAGCCATGCAGCACGACAACCCAGCCGTACAAATTGTCAGTGATTTTTTAGATGCCTCGATGGCACCTGACCCAGTCAAGGCCGCAACCTACATGTCTGCAGATGTACGTATAACCTTTACCGGTGGGCGGGTAATGCCAACCGCAAAAGACATCACGGCTTTCAACGCGGCGCGTTATAACTGGGTCAAAAAGGCGTTAGGGCAGTTTGACTGGACTGATCGCGGCGACCATACGGTGGTGTACTCGAACGGCACCCTGTACGGCGAGTGGCCTGATGGCCGCAGTTTTAGTGGCAACCGTTATCTGGATCGCTTTGAGGTGCGTGATGGAAAAATCACCCGAATGGATGTTTGGAATGACAGCGCCGAGTGGATACTGGCTCCAGCTGTGGCGAAAGCCTGACGCGGATTAAAATGTATGGCGTGAGCCAATACTGTTTAGTCGCTAACCACAACATCCTTCCAAAACGCCACGTGGCCCTGAATGTTGGCAGCTGCCTCTTTGGGTTCTGGGTAATACCAGGCTGCGTCGGCGTTGTGCTTATCCTTAACTTCAAGACTGTAGTAGTGCGCCTTGCCTTTCCATGGGCAATGGGTGCTGTAGTCGCTGGGCTTGAAATACTCGCTGACGATGGAGTCTGGCGGAAAGTAGTGGTTACCCTCAACTACGACAGTGGCATCGGACTGAGCGATCACCGTTTCATTCCAAGTCGCTTTCATGTCTATGTCCTCATGACACAACAAGCTGTGGCGCGGTCTCGCGCCACAGGACTAACAGCAATTAAAGTTTTTTAATCGAGCTTCTTCAAGGAGACGGCATTCATGCAGAAGCGCAAACCGGTTGGCTCTGGCCCATCGGGGAACACGTGGCCCAAATGTGCACCACAAACATTGCAGGTGTTCTCTATGCGGGTCATGCCGTGGCTTGAGTCCGTATGATAGGCAACCGCGTTGTCTTTGATGGGTTGCGTGAATGACGGCCAGCCGCTGTGCGACTCGTACTTGCTGCTGCCATCAAACAGTGGTGTGTCGCAGCACACACAACCATAAACACCCGGCTCAAACAGGCTACACATTTGCGAGCTGTGTGGTCGTTCTGTGCCGGCTTGGCGGGTGACCCGGTATTGCTCCGCATCGAGTTGGGCACGCCACTCGTCTTCGGTTTTGGTGACCTTACGATCAGGCGCTGGGTTGCCGTGGGTGGCTCGAGAAATAACATCGTTCCAGTTATGCATCTTAGGCTCCTAGCTAAATATCGAATGTGCAGCTGACTGAGGCAACTCAGGTAGACGCTGTTTGTATCGCGTCGTTGAGAAGTAAGTGCCGAGAGTGGCACATCTTGAGTCTCAACGAGCCGACTGTTAAGCATCTACACAGTAGGGACTCGTGAACTTGCAAACTGTTACAGGCGTTGAGTGTCAGCGCGCTGGGCTGTGCGCTGCGCTAGTGCAGGTTTGGTGGCTGGCTGGACATCGCTGAAAAGCGATGTCCAGCAGCATCAGCATCTTACACAATCTACAAGCCTTAGCGGCTGCCGTGGGTGCGTGGATTGGCTCACGCCACTCTCAGGCTCAGCGCCAGTTGAGGATTGGCCAGCCGGCCTGCTCGGCATAGCGTCGCAGCTCTGCAACCGGGTTCACCGCTCGCGGGTTGTCGACTAGCTTGAGCAGTGGCAAGTCATTGTGTGAGTCTGAGTAAAAATAGGCACCTGCAAGTGATTCGTCGTGTTCGGCAAGCCACTGCTTGAGGCGTGTGACTTTACCTTCACGATAGGTCAACACGCCCTGGGTGTTGCCACTGTAGCAGCCATGCTGAATATCCAGGTCTATCGCCAGCACCTCATCGATGCCTAAGCGTTGTGCAATCGCGCTGACCAAAAAGTGCGCTGAGGCAGAGATAATCACTATGCGCTCGCCCGCTTTACGGTGAGTGGCCAAGCAGCGGGTTGCATCACTGTGCAATAGTGGTTCGATCACATCCTCGACAAATGGCTCGACGACAAAAGCGACTTCCTCCGGGGTGCGGCCAACCAGTGGCGACAGGCTGAACGCCATGTAGTCTTCCATCGCCAGTTCGCCTTGGGCGTACAAAGCCATTAACTGGTGATCGCGGGCAAGAAAGCTTTCGCCGTCGACCCAGCCAATCTTGGCCATTTCGGCACTCCACAAGCTCGCGCAGTCGCCATCAATCAAGGTGTCATCAAGGTCAAAAATTGCCAGAGTCATCATGCCACCTCACGCACGGCTTGCTCATCGATGCTGAGGATAATGCGTTGGCCTTTGCCGTGCAGATCACTCTCGCTACGGTTGAGTACATCGACCAGCAACTCAACGCCCCGCGCTTCCACGCGGTAGCGGATAACGTTACCGAGCAAGCTGTGGCTGCGAATCAGACCTTCAATTTCGCCCCCGGCGCTAATCGCAATCGCTTCTGGGCGAATGGCCACACGCGTGCTGATAGGACGGCCGAGTAGACGGCTGGCGGTTTCAGCATCGAGTAAGTTGTAGTTGCCGATAAAGCCTGCAGCGAAGGCATCAACAGGTTCGGTATACAGCGTTTCAGCATTGCCGCTTTGGACGATCTTGCCCGCGTTCATCAAGAAGATGCGGTCGCTCATGACCAGTGCTTCTTCTTGATCGTGAGTGACGAAAATCGTGGTCAGGCCGAGTTCTTGCTGAATCTCGCGGATCTGCTCACGCAAATGTTTACGAATACGCGCATCGAGCGCCGAAAGCGGCTCATCCAGCAACAGCAAACGTGGGCGAGTGACCAGCGATCGGGCCAGCGCCACACGCTGGCATTGGCCGCCAGACAGCTGGTGCGGATAGCGATCGGTGAAATCGCCCAGCTCAACCATCTTCAGCGCTTCTTTGACCCGCTCGCGGCTTTGCTCTTTATTGACTTTCTGCATGCGCAGGCCGAATGCGACGTTTTGCTCGACGCTCATGTTCGGAAACAACGCATAGCTTTGGAACACCATGCCGATCCCGCGCTTTTGCGGAGTGACGGGTACCAGATCTTCGCCGTCGAGCAGGATCTGCCCGCCATTGACTGTGGTCAGGCCAGCAATGCAGCGCAGCAAGGTCGACTTACCGCAACCTGATGGGCCGAGCAGGGTGACGAATTCACCTTGAGCGATTTCACAGTTGATATCGCTGAAAATCTGCGTGTTGCCATAGCGTTTATGCAGGCTCTGAATACTCAGAAAACTCATGATTTGTCCTTGTTCAGGCGGTTGGCTGCCCAGGTAAATATCAACACAAAGAAGAAATAAGAGATCACCAGCGCACTGTTGAAGTGACCGCTGCTGTTGCGCATGTTGTTGAGGTAAACCTGCAATGTTTCATAGCGCGTACCGACCAACATATTGGCGAAGACAAACTCGCCAAACAAAAACGAGAACGACAGAAACAGCGATACCATCAAGCCTTTGCGCAGGTTTGGTAGCACCACCAGAAAGGCTGCTTTCCAAGTGCTGGCACCAAGCAGATGCGCTGCATCCATCAGGTCTGGCAGGTTGATCGCCTGCAGGTTATTGGTGATCGCACGGTACATAAAAGGCAGGGCAATGGTGAAGTAGCAACCAATCAGAATCCACGGCGTACCCACCAACTGCACAGGCCCGGAGCCGTAAACTTGCAGCAAGCCAACCGATGACACCACGGGAGGCATGGCGAAGGGCAGCAGGATGAGGATATTCATCAGCGCGTCTAGTTTCGGGAAGTAGTAATGCACCACAAACAGCAGTGGCAGAATCAGTACTGAGGCCAGAAACAACGCGGAAAAGCAGATCAACAGCGATTGCCCAAAGGCCTTGAGAAAACGCGGTTCGCCCCACAGTTCGAGGTACCACTTGAAGGTCAGGCCATCAGGCAGAATGGTTGCCGACCAGCTGGTCGCCAGCGAATACAACAAAGTGCCTGCCAGCGGGAGCAGCAAGATCAAAAACAGCAACCACACCACAACACGGTGATAGAGGATGCTGACGGTTTGGCCTTCAACGCGCGACATGGTAGCTCCTCTTCAGTAGCAGTTGATGGACGACGGTAATCAGCGCCATAAGCCCGAGCAGCACCATCGACAACGCGCTGGCCAGGTTCGGGTTCAGCGAGATATCGCCGGAAACCAGGCCCGCGATGCGAATCGGCATAATGTTGAAGTTACCTGTGGTCAGGTAATACACCGTGGCATAGGCGCCCAATGCGTTTGCCAGCAGAATCACAAAAGTGCCGAGCAATGCCGGTGTCAGTACGGGTAAGCCGATATGACGCCAGAAATCCCAGGTGTTGGCACCGAGCAAGGCTGCCGACTCGCGCCAGTCTTCGCGCAGTGCGTCAAAAGCGGGGTAGAGGAGCATGACCCCGAGTGGAATCTGGAAGTAGGTGTAGAGCACGATCAAGCCGGTTTTGGAGTACAGATTGAAGTCTTCAATCCAGCCAATTTGTTTGAGCAGCAGGGTGATCGCGCCATTGAAGCCGAGCAGGATGATAAAGGCGAACGCCAGAGGCACCCCCGCGAAGTTGCTGGTCATGTTGGAGAACGCCATGACGAAATCGCGCAACTTTGAATCAACCTGATGCAGCGAATAACTGCCGATGATGGCGATGATGATGCCGAATAGACTCGACCAGAATCCCACCTGCAAACTGTGTTTGATTGCTTGTAGGTAGAACTTGGAGGAGAAGATTTTCTCGAAGTTGGCCAGGCTCCAACTGCCATCAACGTTAACGCTGTTGAGCGTGATCCAGATCAGCGGGGCGATCTGAAACGCGAAAAAAAACAGCGCAAATGGAATCAGACACAGCGCAGCCAGCCATTTGCTTCGTGATCCTCGTGGTTTCAGGGCACTCACTTAAGCAGTTCCTTACACTGTGGTTTGTCGTGGGCCACGCCAAGCAATTGGCAGACGGTGCCGCACAGCTCCGTCTGCTTGGGCGCAGCTTGTGGGTCCAGGCTGAAGGCCTCACCCAGTACAAACAGCGGCACTTCGCGCTCTTCAGCCAGCAAGCCGTTGTGCGAGCGATCGTTGTTCATGCCGTGATCGGCGGTCACCAAGACTTGATAGCCGTCATCAAGCCAACGCTGCAAATATTCGGCGATGACTAAATCAGCGCGTCTGGCGCTGTTGCGATACTGCGCTGAATCAAGCCCATGCTTATGACCGGCATCGTCAATATTCATGGGATGAACCAGTAAGAAATTCGGTTTGTGCTGCGCGCGTAAGTGCTCAGCATCATCAAACACGTGTGAATCCGGGTAGTGATCGGCGTAGTAAAAGTGGCCATGTTGAATCATCAGCGTGGCGTCGTCGGTGTGGCGATCACGGGCAGGCATGAACGGTGAACGGTTATACAACTCGCTCATCCAGTGATAAGCCGCCGCAGCCGTAGTCAACCCAGCATCACGGGCATAATGGAAGATGCTGCGTTGGTTGCTCAGGCGCACCACATCGTTATGCACGATGCCGCTGTCGATGGGGGCAACACCGGTCATGATGCATTCGTAGAGTGGCCGAGACAGCGAAGGTAGCTCACATTCGAGTTTATACAGTGCAGCGCGACCAGCGCCACAGTAGGCCTGCAGATGGCCCATGGCATGTTGGGCGACCTCATAGTTCAGGCCATCCAGAATCACTAGGATGACGTTGTGTTTCATAGTCGACTCACAGCCAGTACTGGGTTTTCTAAATCAACAGGGAGGCAACTCGCGTTGCCTCCCTTTTGGTTAAGCATTTAGAAAACGCTTATTCCATGTTGATGATGACGTTCTCTTGCCACATTTGCGGCAGAGCTTTGGAGGTTGCCTCCCAAGCGGCGGCATCTTTGATCGGCTTGACATTGGCGTACTGCTCGTTAGGCAATAGTTTGGCCTGAACCTCTGCTGGCAATTTCAGGTGCTCGGCACGAATGGGCCGTGCATTACCTTTGGCCAAGTTGATCTGGCCTGCGTCGCTGAGAATATATTCACGTGCGAGTTTGGCCGCATTAGGGTGCTTGGCGTATTTGTTGATGATGGTGGTGTAGCCCGAAATCACCGAGCCGTCAGACGGGATCAGTACTTCAAAGCGGCTTGGGTCGATCTGGTCGCGGTAGCTAAGGCCGTTGAAGTCCCAGACTACGCCGACTTCAACTTCACCTTTCTCCAGGGTTTGGATGGTCGGGTTAGACAGCGACAGGCGACCTTGCTCGGCAATGGTGCCAAAGAAGTCCAGGCCGGGTTGGATGTTCTTCTCGTCACCGCCGTTGGCGATGGCGGCTGCCAATACGCCGTTTACAGCTTGAGCGGCGGCACTGACATCGCCAATGGCAACTTTGTATTTGCCGTTTTTCAGGTCAGCCCAGCTCTTGGGTATATCTTTAACCAACTGCTTGTTGACAATGAACGCGATCGAGCCGGTGTAGGCAAGCATCCAGTGGCCATCTTTATCTTTGGCCCAATCTGGAATCTGCTCCCAAGTGGTTGGTTTGTAGGGTTGGGTTACACCTTGCTGCACGGCGATAGGGCCGAACGCAGCGCCAACATCGCCGATGTCTGCGGTGGCATTGTCTTTCTCAGCGGCGAACTTGGCGATTTCTTGGGCCGAGCTCATGTCCGTATCGAGGTGTTTGAGGCCGTAGATTTTGTTCAGGTCTGCCCAGGTGTCTTTCCAGTTAGCCCAGCTGTCGGGCATGCCAACGCTGTTCACTTCGCCTTCGGTACGAGCAGCCTGCTCGAGTGCTTTGACATCTGTATCCGCAGCCATTGCAGTTGTTGCCATGGCGATGGCCGAGCCCATCAAGGTCGCTAGCAGCAGTTGTTTCATTTGAAACTCCCTTGCAAATTAAGTGTTGGTCTAGATCAGCAATACCCGAGCCAATTTAGGCTCTATAAATGACAGTTTTATGTCTTGCGCCACTGCGTATTTTGAATAGGCGCTGGCAGCGGACTGCTACTCAAGCGTAGACCATAGATAAGTGGCTGTTTTCATAGACCATATTTGCCCGAATAGGCGGTGTAAGAGGCGCTGTAAGTCTGACTGTCATCTAGGCGTCATCTAGACTGCCTAGGCTTGCTGCAAATGCTGAGCTGCTTAAATTGAGCATTAAATCAGGCTGGACTAGTCCAAAAGGAACAACTTGATGCGTGAGGTAACACCGCGGGCGGTAACGACTATCTGTCGAGCACTTGAAGAGCAGATCGAGCACGGCTTGCTCGTATCTGGCAACAAGCTGCCCGCTGAGCGTAAGTTGAGTGAGCTGTTCGATACCACGCGCATCACGTTGCGCGAGGCTTTGGGGCAACTGGAATCGCAGGGGCTGGTGTACCGTGAAGAGCGTCGTGGCTGGTTTGTTTCGCCAGCACGTGTGGCTTACAACCCATTGGTGCGCAGTCATTTTCATGCGATGGTTGCTGAGCAAGGGCGTGAGCCAGCCACAGAGGTGTTAAGCGCTCGGTTGATTCCGGCAAATGCAGAAATTTGCCAGATACTCGGTCTGCCAGCGCTAACCAGTGTGTTTCAGATTCGCCGGGCTCGGCGTATTGATGGACGCTTGGTGCTCTATGTTGAGCATTACTTGAACCCGCTGTATTTCCCGGCAATTCTCGAGTTTGATCTGACCCGCTCGCTGACTGAGCTGTACGCCAAGCAATATCAGATTCGATACGGTCGGGTGCGCTTTGACATGGTGCCAACAGCGCTGCATGCAGAGGCCGCGAGCAGTTTGAAGGTTGCGGTGGGCAGTCCGGCACTGCGCATTACTCGAGTCAATCGCGATCAGCATGACCGGTTGATCGACTGTGACCTCGAATATTGGCGCCATGACGCGATTCACGTCAGTGTTGAGGTACCGGATTGATTGCCGGGCAATGGTGGACAAGCTGCGCGTTGTCACCCCCTGCGCGTAGGGTGGGGGACGCTTTATCCACCCACCACAGCGCTTATATCATGCGTAGTTTTCAGGATTGAGCTTGCGCTCAATCAGCTCAATCAGGATATGCACGACTTTGATGTGCAGCTCCTGAACGCGGTCGGCGTAGTTGCCCCCTGGCGCGCAAATACAAATATCCGCCAGCTCTTCCAGCTTGGAGCCGGGCTTACCGGTCAGGCCAATGACTTTGACCCCGAGTTGCTTGGCTGCAGCTACAGCATTGAGCACGTTGGGGCTCTTGCCGCTGGTGCTGAAAGCCAGCAATACATCGCCTTCACGACCGTGCGATTCGATATAACGCGAGAAGATGTATTCGTAACCGAAGTCATTGGCCACGCAGCTTATGTGGCTGGCATCGCTGATTGAAACCGCAGCAATACCCGGGCGATTGCCGCGATAACGGCCCGTCAACTCTTCGGCGAAGTGCATGGCGTCGCACATCGAGCCGCCGTTGCCGCAGGAGAAGACCTTGCCTTTGTGCTCAAAACTATCGACCAGCATTTGCGCTGCGTCTTCGATGTTTTGCAGGGTCTGCTGGTTGTTGATGAAGTTGTCCAGCGCACTTTGCGCTTCCAGCAGGCTGTTGCGAATATGCTCGATCATATAGGCCTCAAGGCAGCTCGGAGCTGCTGTAGAACGCACTCAGAACTTTGACCAGATGAGCCAGGTCGTGGCTACCGGCAAGCTCGCGGATTGAATGCATGGCAAAGGTTGGCAAGCCGATATCAACGGTTCGTACACCCAGTTGGCTAGCGGTGATTGGGCCTATGGTCGAGCCACAGGCCATGTCACTGCGTACCACGAAGCTTTGTACCGGAACTTCGTTTTCCAGGCACAGATGCCGGAAGAAGCCCGCGGTTTCACTGTTGGTGGCGTAGCGCTGGTTGCTGTTGATTTTGATCACTGGACCGGCATTGAGCTTGGGGCCGTGATTCTCATCATGTTTGTCTGGGTAGTTCGGGTGAATGCCATGGGCATTGTCGGCAGAGACCAGCAGCGAGCGCTGGATGCTACGGATGAAGTCTTGGTCCTGTGGAATGACTCGACGCAATACTTGCTCGAGCATTGGACCATCGGCGCCGCATGCGGAGCTGGAACCAATTTCTTCGTGGTCGGTGCAGACCAGCACGCAGGTTTCAGCATCACCGGCGCTGAGCAGGGCTTGTAGTCCGGCGTAGCAAGAGAGCAGGTTGTCGAGACGCGCACCGGCGATGAAGTCACGGTTAAGCCCGATTATGGCTGCAGGTTGGGTATCGTAGAAGCTCAGTTCGTAATCGAGCACAGCATCGGCGTTCAAGCTGTGTTCAAGGGTCAGTTGGTTGGCGAGCAGGGCGCGAAAATCAACCGGTTCAGTGCCCGCGACCTGGGCCAGAATCGGTGGCATCTCGGTCTGCTTGTTGATCTCCCAACCACTGTTCGCTTCACGGTTAAGGTGAATGGCCAGGTTGGGGATGACAGCTATCGGCAGTTCGAAGTTGATCAGTTGGCTTTCAACTTTACCGTCGCGGCGGAAAGTTACACGGCCAGCTAACGATAAGTCGCGGTCGAACCAAGGGGCGAGCAACGCACCGCCGTAGATCTCTACACCCAACTGGAAAAAACCGTGGCGTTGCAGTTCCGGGTGCGGTTTAACGCGCAGGCATGGGCTGTCTGTATGGGCGCCAACGAGGCGAATACCGGCATCAGTCAGCGAACGTTTGCCGACTTTAAAGGCAATGACAGCTGAGTCATTGCGAGTGACGTAATACTGGCCACCGGCTTCGGTGTGCCAAGTATCGCGTTCATCTAAACGCTGGTAACCAGCCGCTTCTAGGCGAAGGGCAAGGTTAGCTGTGGCATGAAAGGGCGTTGGCGAGGCTTTGAGGAAGTCGATCAAGCCTTGGTTCAGTTCGTCGCGCATAGGTGCTCCTGGCAGCAATTACCAGAGTTTATCGGATTTGCGCGCGAGAAGGGATTAACTGACGCTACTGTGATGATTGATGTGGAATATGGACCAAACTCATCAGGTGGTGACCGAACATGCAAAACTGTCCTTCGATTTCACTCCCTGCGGGCCAATCATGATTCAAGTCGATAAGTAAACGCAGGCGGGCTCGTCCTTGCTGGCTGTTGTCGCAGTTGATTAGCTCGGCATCCTCAAAGTAAAAACGGGTCAAAACCAAAGGGTAGAGGGCTTTGAACAGACTTTCTTTGAGTGAGAACGTCAGGCTGATCCGCCAGGCTTGTTGCTCAGCGCTGGTGCTGGCAATGCTGTGTAACTCGCGCTGGGTCAGAATTTCACTGGCCAGGCGTATTGCCCGCTCAGCACTCAAGGGCTCCTCGATATCCAGACCAAGGCCTCGCCAATGTGTCCGTTCGGCAACAACCGCAGCAGCCAGACCGTGGCCGTGAGAGATGGAGCCACAGACATCCAATGGCCAGACTGGTGCGCGGTCTTCACCCACTGCTGGCACGCCAGCCACGCCAGTAACCTGACGCAGTGCTTCGCGTGCACAAATACGGCCCGCAAGGTACTCGGTTTGACGTTTTGCAACGCCGCGCACCGGGGCAATCGCACAGCACTCAAACGCCGTGGGGTCAAACAAGCTGGGGTCAAATTGCGTGCTGATTAGCCGAACGCCAGGCATTTGCACCGGTAATGGCCAGCACTCACTCAGTGGTGTGCAGCAGTTCGGTAAGTAGTTTTCATTCATCGTTGTATTCTGCACTGTGTCCAACAGTCGATCCAGGCAAGGCTGCGGCTACTAAGGTGGGCATCGTCAAATTCTTTATTGCTGTCAGCGTATGTCGCAAAGTGCCAGCTTGTATCAGGCCAGCTTAAGGGTTACGACGCCGAGCAGGATCACTAGACAGGAGACAATCCTGAGCAGTGGCAATGACTCTTTGAGGACTAAGCGTCCGATCAGCAAGGCAAACAACACACTGCTTTCACGCAGCGCAGAGACTACGGCAACCGGAGCCAGGGTCATGGCCCAGATGACGATGCTATACGCCAGCAGCGACATCACACCGCCGCCCAGTCCACCTTTCCAGTGCTGGCTTAATTTACCCAAAACTGATGTGCCACGCAGGCCGACGAGGATAATAAATGTGGCTGCGCCATTCATCGCAAACAGCCACATTGCGTAAGACAGCGCATCACCATTAACCCGTGCGCCAACAGCATCGGCCAAGGTATAGGCGGCAATAAAGCTCGCAGTGGTGAGTGCGGTCAGTAGCAGTGGGGTATTGAACTGGCTGTCCTTGTGGGTTCGCAGCGCCATCATCCAGATACCCGTTACCAGAATCAGCAGCCCACTTATTTGTTCCCAGCTCAGGGTCTCATGGAGCAGGGCGACGGATATCAATGCGACGATCAGCGGCGAGCTACCCCGAGAGAGCGGGTAGACCTGACTCAGGTCGCCGTATTTATATGCATGGGCGAGGAAACCGTTGTAACCGATATGCAGCAATACCGAGAGGATGATCCACGGCCAAGCAGCGGTTTCGGGAAAGGTGACGAAGGGCAGGGTGCAAATTGCAGCTATGCCAGCGCCCATTTGAATCAGGCACACACTCAGGTAGCGGTCCAGACCAATTTTGATCAGGGCGTTCCAGCCTGCATGCAGCATGGCGGCTGCCATCACTGCGAAGAAAATGCTGCTGTCCAAGCGCGTTTATCCTTGTCACAACCCATTGCGATGTCAACGCGCAGTAGAAACAGGCGTACCCAGTGCAACAGTGTACGCCTGTCTTTTTACCGTTTACCAACCCGGCACGCCAGTCATGTCCGGTAGTTTGTGGGCGATCCCTTTATGGCAATCAATACAGGTGGCCTCACCGCTGGCCAATGAAGTTGAGTGCATTTGTGCAGCACGTTTACTTTGCTTGGTGAAGTCCATGAAGTCGAAGTTGTGGCAGTTGCGACATTCCAGCGAGTCGTTGGCCTTGAGCCGCTGCCATTCATGTTCGGCAAGTTCGCGGCGGTGGGCGAGAAATTTCTCCCGGGTGTTGATGGTGCCAAAAATCTTGCCCCACACCTCTTTTGATGCCTGCATTTTACGGGCGATTTTATCAGTCCACTTATGCGGCACGTGACAATCCGGGCAAGTTGCGCGAACGCCTGAGCGGTTGCTGTAATGGATGGTGTCCTTGAGCTCAACAAATACGTTGTCACGCATCTCGTGGCACGAGGTGCAAAATTGCTCGGTGTTGGTTACTTCCAGAGCGGTGTTGAAACCACCCCAAAAAATGATTCCGGCAATAAACCCGCCAAGGGTTAAGACCCCCAGGCTGATGTGCAGGCTGGGTCGGCGCAGTGTGCCCCAGTAATCCTTCAGGAAGGCGAACAAAGATTTCATAACACCTCCTCAAGGATTCTGCTTGGCCGATTTGTTTTCTTGTTCAAGCACTCTATCGATGTTCTTGAAGGTATTGCCCACGAGTGGCGGCGCCTCTTTTTGCGTAACATGGCACTGGTTGCAGAAGTAGCGCCGAGGCGAGACCGCCGCCAGTGCCTGACCATCACGGTCCATGTAATGCGTGATGCTGATCATCGGGGCCTGAGTTTTGGCACTGTTGGCGCGGCTGTGACATGACAGACACTTGTTGCTGTTTATATCCAGGTGATAGCCGCGCGTACTGTGCGGAATCGTCGGCGGCTGTTCTGGATAATTACGTTCGCGTTTGATGTCCTTGTTTTCAGTGCTACTCAACTTCGGAGCAGGAAGATCCTGGCTCAAGGTGCCACCCGGACGTCGCCCATCGGGTGCGGGCGCGTCGAGTGGATAATTGATGTCGCTGGCAACTGCAATGCCAAACACGGCAAGTAGTAAAAGCGGCAGTAGGCGGTAGCTCATGACTGTATTCCTCAGGCCAGGTTGACCAGTTCGATCTTCACCGCACATTTTTTGTAGTCGGTTTGTTTGGAGATCGGGTCGGTGGCATCCAACGTGACTTTATTGATCAGTTTTCGAGCATCAAAAAAGGGTACGAATACCAGCCCTTGAGGAGGCTTGTTACGCCCGCGGGTTTCGATGCGTGCACGGGTTTCGCCACGGCGGCTGATGACCTTAACTTCGCTGCCGCGCCGTGCCTTCATGGCTTTAGCATCGTCGGGATGCATGTAAACCACTGCGTCCGGCACGGCTCTATGCAACTCCGGTACGCGCTGGGTCATGGTCCCGGTGTGCCAGTGTTCGAGCACTCGACCGGTACACAGCCAGAACGGGTATTCCTCATCCGGTGATTCTGCTGGCGGCTCGTACGGCAGGGCGAAGATGATGGCTTTTTTATCGGCATGGCCGTAGAACTGCACCTCGCTGCCTTTTTCCACGTACGGGTCAGAGCCTTCGCGGTAGCGCCACAAGGTTTCCTTGCCATCCACCACCGGCCAACGCAGGCCGCGAGCGTTGTGATAATCATCAAAGGGTGCGAGATCATGGCCATGCCCTCGGCCAAAGGCGGCGTACTCTTCAAACAAGCCTTTTTGCACATAGAAGCCAAAGGCTTTGGTCTCATCATTGAGATAGCCTTCAGCCAATTGTTCGCTTGGGAATTGGTCGACCTGACCATTTTTGTAGAGCACTTCGAACAGCGACTTGCCTTTTAGCTCTGGGGTTTTTGCCAGCAGCTCTGCTGGCCAGACATCTTCCGTTTTGAAGCGCTTGGAAAACTCCATCAGTTGCCACAAATCTGACTTTGCATCGCCCGGCGGGCTGACAAGCTGATGCCAAAATTGCGTACGCCGCTCGGCGTTGCCGTAAGCACCTTCCTTCTCGACCCACATGGCAGTCGGCAATATCAGGTCGGCGGCCTGGGCAGACACGGTTGGGTAGGGGTCGGAGACAATTACAAAAACATCGGGGTTACGCCATCCCGGCAATACTTCCTGCATGATGTTGGGCCCGGCCTGCATGTTGTTGCTGGCCATGGTCCAGTAAACCTTGAGTACGCTGTCTTTGAGCATGCGGCTCTGTTGCACCGCATGAAAGCCTGGTTTTTCCTGAATCGTTCCGGCGGGTAGCTTCCAGATCTTCTCCGCCGTTTCTCGGTGTTTAGGATTGGTGACGACTAAGTCAGCCGGTAAACGGTGTGAAAAGGTGCCCACTTCTCGAGCAGTACCGCAGGCTGATGGCTGGCCTGTCAGCGAGAAAGGGCTGTTGCCCGGCTCGCTGATTTTGCCGGTGAGCAAGTGAATGTTGTAAACCATGTTGTTGGCCCAGACGCCGCGAGTGTGCTGGTTAAAGCCCATGGTCCAGAACGACACTACTTTACGTTTTGGGTCGGCGTACAACTCGGCCAACTGCTGCAGCCGCTCAGCTGGCACGCCACTCTCTTTGGCCGCTCGCTCAAGGGTATAGGGTTTGACGAATTCAGCGTATTGCTCGAACGAGATATCGCCCCAGGTGTTGGCGTTGTCGGCGTTCTTGGCTTGCACCTCCAGTGGGTTGTCTGGACGCAGGCCGTATCCAATGTCTTCGGCACCTTTGGCGAAGCGGGTGTGCTTGCTGACAAAGTCCTTGTTCACTGCGCCAGACTGAATGATGTGGTTGGCGATGTAGTTAAGGATTAACAAGTCAGTCTGTGGGGTGAAAACCATGGGTATATCGGCAAGCTCAAAACTGCGGTGCTCAAAGGTCGAAAGCACGGCCACTTTGACATGGGGAGAACTCAGGCGCCGGTCAGTCAGACGGCTCCAGAGAATCGGGTGCATCTCCGCCATATTTGAGCCCCAAAGCACAAATGCATCGGTGGCTTCAATGTCGTCATAGCAGCCCATTGGCTCATCCATGCCGAAGGTACGCATGAAGCCCATGACCGCTGAGGCCATGCAGTGGCGCGCGTTAGGGTCGATGTTGTTACTGCGAAAACCTGCCTTCATCAACTTATTGGCGGCGTAGCCTTCCCAGACTGTCCACTGGCCGGAACCAAACATGCCGAGCGCTGTTGGGCCGTCTGATTTAAGGGTCTGTTTGACCTTGGTTTCCATGATGTCGAACGCTTGCTCCCAGCTGATCGGCTGGAAGTCGCCCTGTTTGTCGTATTGACCGTCCTTCATGCGCAGCATCGGCTGGGTCAAGCGATCGCTGCCGTACATGATCTTCGACAGGAAGTAGCCTTTAACGCAGTTAAGGCCGCGGTTGACCTCAGCCTTGACATCACCATGGGTTGCCACCACTTGGTTATCGCGAGTCGCAACCATCACACTGCAACCGGTACCACAAAAGCGGCAGGGTGCCTTGTTCCAGTTCAGCGTGGTCATGTCTGACTCAGTGACTAGATTGGAGGCCGTGGTAATTATTGGTAAACCCGCTGCGGCTGCAGCGATTGCAGCGGCCTGTGCTTTGGCAAACTGACGACGAGTCAGGTTCATGGTGTTGCTCCTTCGCTGGCAAGGAGTTCGTGATAAACCAGTGCGGCATTTAGCACACCGGGAATGTTGTTGATCTGGTCAATACGTTGAAGTATTTGCTGCTCATCTTTCGCCTCAATGACCACTACGAGCTTGCCGACAGGGCTCTCCTGATGCAGTTCAAGGCCAGGTAGCAAGCGCAAGTTGGCTTTCACCGCGGCAAATAATTCGGGGCGTGCGTGTACCAATAAACTGGCGATATGCATAGATTCATCCATGTCACGTTGCTCCAGGTTGAGCGTGTGCTGTGCGGTGAAATGCGAAGTTAGGAAGGAGGAGGGCCGGGTGGGCCGACAAGCATCTGCAAAAACCAGACAAAGAAGCCGTAGCCACCCACAATGGCGATGGCTAACGCAGGGAATAGGCAAATAACAAGAAATAGGAAAAGTCGGGTTTCCTTGCCCTTTGTGCCCTTATCATCCGCAGTATCACGCATGCAGGCTCACTCCTTTAGATAGGTGTGAAGCAAGTTTAGACACGCTTGGAAAAAGCGAATTGATTGAGGTCAATGACCTGATAAATGGTAGGGGAAAGTAGCGGTGGAAACAGGCTCTGGAGGTTTTTGATTGTGCCCGAGCGGCGCGCAAGGTGGATAGCATGCTAACATTTGTTTGCGGCCAATCAGGGGCCGTTTTTTGTGAGCAGTAGAATGTCCGATAGCAATCCTTCCAGCCATCTGCAACAAGGCACCAGAGCTTATAAACGCGCAACCTTCGCGTTATTTTGTGCAGGGTTTTCGACCTTTGCTTTGCTCTATTGTGTGCAACCGTTGCTGCCTTTACTGGCCAGTTATTTCAGTGTTTCAGCCGCAGCAAGCAGCTTGGCGTTATCCCTGACAACGCTGAGCCTTGCCTTGTGTTTGTTGATCTCTGGCGCGCTAGCAGAAAGCTGGGGGCGTAAGCCGGTCATGGCTGTTGCACTGGGGCTGGCTAGCCTGCTTGGTGTGGCCTGCGCATTTGTCAGCGACTGGGATCATTTATTGGTTTTGCGCGCATTGCTCGGTTTGGCGCTCAGCGGGTTGCCAGCACTGGCTATGGCTTATGTGGGCGAAGAGTTCGACCCTGAAGCCTTGCCTGCTGCGATGGGGCTGTATATCGGCGGCACCGCATTGGGTGGTTTGTTAGGGCGATTGCTGGCGGGTCTACTCAGCGATATTGGTGGATGGCACCTGGCCTTGGCCGGTATTGGCGGCCTTGGGGTTTTAGGTCTTGGTTTGTTCATCTGGCTGTTACCTGCTTCGCGACATTTTCAGGCGCAGTCGTTGTCGTTCAGCGGCCTGTTACGCAACTTTCGGTTGCACCTGGCCAATCGAGAGCTACGGCTGTTATTCAGCATGGGTTTCTTGTTGATGGGCGGTTTTGTCGCCATGTTCAATTACGTAGGCTTCCGTTTGGCTGCAGCCCCATTCAACTTGTCGTCGACGGTGATTGGCTTGCTGTTTACGGTTTATCTGGTAGGTATTTTCAGTGCCGGCTGGGCTGGAAGACTTGTGCCACGTTTGGGCGCACGCCAGGTTATGCAGGGCGGGATTGTCATCATGCTGATCGGTGTCGGGCTGTGCGCGACGCCTTGGCTGGTTGCCGTAGTCATTGGTTTGGGATTGTTCACCCTTGGCTTTTTTGCTGCGCATGCGGTCGCCAGTGGCCAAATCGGCCAGCGAGCAAAAGGCGCTAAAGCTCAGGCGTCTGCACTGTACCTGTGTGCCTATTATCTGGGCTCAAGCGTGGTCGGTTACGTTGGCGGCTATGTATGGGAGCACGCGGGTTGGTTGCCGTTGTTGGGCGTTTTGGCGGGTTTGTTTATTGTCGCTGCATGGCGTGCTCGCAAGCTGTAAGTATCAGCACGCAGCCAATTCACTGCTCCATCGAGCGATACGCTCCAGGCGTTAATCCGGTCCATTTTTTGAAAGCACGATGAAAGGCTGAAGGTTCAGAAAACCCCAGCTGTTCGGCAATCATCTGAATCGACACCTCATCGCGGCTCAGGTGGTAAATAGCCAGGTCGCGGCGTAAATGGTCTTTCAACTCCTGAAAACTGGAGCCTTCTTCGCGCAGGCGGCGACGCAAGGTTTGTGGGCTCATGTGCAGTTTTTGCGCGACTTCTTCAAGGTCCGGCCAGTCGCTGCAATCACGTCCGAGCGAGCGCCTTATCTGACTGTTCAAGCTATGCCCGCCGTCGGGGCGGGCAAGAAGATCTGCCGGTGAATGTTGAAGAAAATGCTTGAGCGTGCGTTCGTCCTGCAGCAAGGGCATCGCCAGATAACGCTTGTGAAAACGTATGCAGGTTCGTTGACTATTGAACTCCCGCGGGCAGGGAAACAGCAGTTGATAGTGCGTTTCATGATCCGGCTTGGCGTAGCTGAATGTTGCTTGCTCAAGGCGAATACGCTGACCGATCAGCCAACTGCCCAAGCGGTGCCAAATAACCAGTAATGACTCGATCAAAAAATGTTCAGGGTCATCCAGGGTTGGGCCATCGACTGTGAGGCAGGCGAAGTCACCTTCGTGGCTTATTTGAATGCTTGGTGCTTCGGGGAACAAGCTATAAAACAGGCTGCCGCGACTCAGGGCTTTTTCCAGTGAATGGCAATGGATAATTGCATGGCACATCATGGCGAAGGTGCCGCGCTTGCTTGGGTATTTAGCGAAACCGAGATATTCGTCGTCGAGCATTTCCCAAAGCTGCTGAATAAGCAGGGCGAATTGTTCGGGAGCGATGCGTGCTCGCGGCTCGTCCAGTAGCGCGGGTTGGATATTGAGCTGGCGAAGCAGTGCCGAACAGTCACAACCCTTGCGCTGCGCACCGCCTAGAACGGCACGGACAAAATGGCTGGCAATGGTTTGTTCGCTCATGAAAATGTTCCCGGCTAACGACTGCCCGATGGTGCCAGTCAGTCGCGGCAGGGACAAGCATACTGGCGCACGGATGAGCAGACGTGCGCTGAAATGGCCGTTTCAGCGCATGGCGTGTTATCTGTCAGCGCCGATAAATACCAGGTCAGATGGATTGCCAATGCTGACTCGTTGCTGGACTTTTCCCAGTTTGCCGCTGAGCGCGTCGCGGGTAATCACCAGCACTTCATTGCTGCCTTGATTGGCAACCAGCAGGTGATTACCACTCGGGTCCAGGCTGAATTCACGTAACTCTTTGCCTTCGATCATGTGGCGCTGAATTAACGCTAGTTGAGCATCCGCTGGGTTAGTTTTGAATACCAGTATCTGACTCACCGGACCGCGAGTTGCAACGTATAAAAAGCGGCCATCCGCTGAGGTGTGCAAAGCCCCGGCTGCATAACTTGCGGGTTCAGTGTTGGCCTGATCAAGGTCAATAATGTGCGGGTTTAATAGCTTGCCTTGCTCGTAGTCGAACACGGCTAACTGATTACTGAGCTCAAGTGTCAGGTAGGCTTGCTTGCCGTCATTGCTGAACAGCAGGTGGCGCGGGCCGCTGCCGGGTGGCAACGCAGTTGAGCCTGCGGGCGTTAAGGGGGTTGAGCCTGCTTGGGGGTTATAGCGATAGCTAAACACTTGATCAGCGCCTAGGTCGCTGGCAAACAAATACTGGTGATCATTGCTCATTATCACAGAGTGAACGTGTGAGCTAGCTTGACGCTCTTTGTTGACACGGCTGGGCGGGTGGCTGAAGCGCTGGCTTGGCGCATGCAACTCACCGTCGGCGCCAACGGGTAACACGCTTAGACTGCCGCCAGGGTTCGGATTGACCGCATAGTTGGCGACAAACAGGAAGCGCTCATCAGCGCTCAAACTGGCATGGGTTGGCTCATCACCGCCGCTGTCGACACGGTTGATTGGCTTAATCGAGCGGTTGTTTGCGTCAATTGAAAAACTACTGGCCTGACCGATATTAGCGGCTTGGCCCGGACCGTTTTCATTAACGCTAAATAGCCTGCTTTGATCCGCCGAAAGCAACAGGAAGGATGGATTAGCAGCGCTGATGACTTGTTCCGGTTGCTCACCGATACGACCTGTTTGGTTGTCGTAGTGATAACGATAAATACCTTGGCTTGTGCCTTGGGTGTAGCTGCCAATTAACAGATCGTATTGGTTGGGCATGGTCGGGCTCGTGGTGCAGGCGCATAAGCTGGAAATGCTTAGCAACAGGGCGGTTGGTTTGAGCATGCTTGCTCCTTGGCAAAACAAAAAGAGGGCCTTGCGGCCCTCTTGAAGTACAAACAGCTAGTTTAAGCGCTGTTATTTTTTCGGCAGTGCAAAGGCCATTACATAATCACCTTGCTTGGTGCCGAGCGAGCCGTGACCACCGGCAACCACCAACACGTACTGACGACCGTCTTTGCCGGTGTACGTCATCGGTGTGGTCTGGCCGCCAGCAGGTAGACGGCCTTCCCATAGTTGCTTGCCGTTACGCACGTCATAGGCGCGCAGGTATTGGTCGAGTGTACCGCTGAGGAAGGCCACGCCAGCTTCAGTGGTGATTGTTCCACCAAGGCTTGGTACGCCCATCGGTAGCGGCAAAGGTACAGGTGAGCTGTCACGCACGGTGCCGTTTTTGTGCTGCCAGATGACTTGATTGGTGGTCAGGTCAACAGCTGCGACATAGCCCCAGGGTGGCGACTGGCACGGCAAGCCTAGCTGCGACAGCAATGGCTGTAGAATCACGCCATATGGCGCGCCTTTGTTTGGTTGCACGCCTTCTGTTTCACTCTTGCGGGCTGGGCCACCTTCAACGGCCTCACTCGGTACCAGTTGTGAAGTAAACGCCATGTAGTTGGGGTTTACGATGGCAATCTGACGTTTAGGGTCAACCGAGATACCGCCCCAGTCAAACACGCCGAAGTTGCCCGGGTAGACAATCGAACCTTGCAGCGATGGCGGGGTGTAGATGCCTTCATAGCGCAGCGATTTGTACTGGATGCGGCATAGCATCTGGTCAAATGGCGTGCCGCCCCACATGTCCTTCTCGGTCAGGGTTTCCGGCATGAAATGCAGTTCAGACATTGGCTGCGTCGGGGACGTGAAATCGCCTTCGACTGCGCCCTGCGGAACGGCTACTTCATTGACCGGGACAATCGGCTTACCGGTTGCACGGTCAAGCACATAAATGCTGCCTTGCTTGGTCGAAGCCACCAGCGCCGGCTTGACGCCGTCTGCTGTTTTGATATCAATCAGGGTTGGTTGGCCACCAATGTCCATGTCCCACAAGTCGTGGTGGGTCATCTGGAAGGTCCAGCGGACTTTACCCGTTTTGGTATCCAGCGCTGTTACGCCAGCACTGTAGGTTTCTGATGCCTCAGAGCGATTGCCGCCCCATTGGTCAGGCATTTGGTTGCCCATCGGCAGGTACAGCAGGCCGAGTTTGTCGTCGATGCTCATCACCGACCACATGTTCGGTGAGTTGCGGGTGTAGGTTTCACCTTCGGCAATAGGCGCAGTGGCATCTGGATTGCCGCTGTCCCAGTTCCATACCAGGTGGCCATCTTTGGCGTCGTAGGCGCGAATTACCCCAGAAGGTTCATCGATCGACAGGTTGTCAGTCACATGACCGCCAATGATCACCAGATCGCCACTGACACCGGGAGGCGAGGTCGAGTAGTAGCCACCTGGGGTGAAGCTGCCAATGTTGGCAGTCAGATTAACTGTGCCATTGTCACCGAACTCGCTGCAGACTTCACCGGTGTCAGCATTGATTGCCATCAAGCGGGTGTCAGCAGTTGGCAGGAATAACCGGCGCGGGCAGGCATTTTGCACAGGTGCGGTGTCGGTTTGAGCAACACTTTTATCTTCGTGATAGGCAACGCCACGGCAGGTCATGTGCGCCCAACCTTTGAAGCTCTCAGCATTTTGTGTGCTGAGCTTAGGGTCGAAGCGCCAGATCTCCTTACCGCTGTCCGGGTCAAGCGCTATCAATTGGCTGTGTGGCGTGCAGACATAAAGCATGCCGTTTACTTTCAGCGGAGTATTTTCTGCCGTGGTTTCCTGTGGGTCGTTTGGCCCTGGAATGTCACCGGTACGATAGGACCATGCCAGCTCAAGCTGGTTGGCATTTTCTGGGGTGATCTGGCCCAGCGGAGAGTAGCGGTCACCAAAGTTGGTGCGACCGTATGCTTGCCAATCGCCGTCAGGCATTTCGGGGGCCGCACTTTTTACATCAGTGGTGGCACGGGTTAGCTCGCCCTTGATTTCACCGTTATAACCGGTGAACTGGCTTGCAACCGCAACAGCCCCGGCCAACACCACCGAAGCGCCGAGCAAACCGTTAGCCAAGCCAACAGGTTGTGGCTGTAATGGGCGACGCAGCCACGGTAGCCACAGCAGTAAGCCAATGGCGAACCACAACGACAGGCGTGGCACCAGTTGCCACCAGTCAAGGCCAATTTCCCAGACCGACCAGCCGGTGCTGGCGAACAGGAAAATCGCATAAATAATGACGACTGCTGGATGCAAGCGGAACAGGAAGAAGCCGCTGAGGCTAACGCCAATACCTGCTAGCAAGTAATACCAAGAACCTCCGAGCATGCCGAGGCGGATGCCACCGACCAATAATGCCAAGCCCATGATGAGCAGAAGGCCAGCCAATATTTTGGCGGGTATTCGGCCGCGATTCCGTGCACCAGCAGTGCGCATATATAAAGCTCCTGTTTGGGGATTAACGACAGTGTTAACAGTCTGGCATCGATTTAGAACATCGGAATACCTGAATGGCGATTGGTTCAGTACCTGAGAGCATTTCGCTATCACGTGCACGGTTGAATCGCCGTTCGGAATATTTTGTGACAGATGTCCATAGTACCTGACACAAACAGTCAATGCAGGCTGAGCGTATGCGTCATTGAGGCGGGTGCATGCGGCGTCTAGTCTGAAGGCCCGCTCAGTTTTAGAGAACGCACGGATTCTGAGGCATTTTTGCCAAGTCGAACCTAGCCTGTCGTGTACTTCAGCTTAATGGGTTTTTTGCGAAGCCATTTGGTTTCTCATCAAGCGGGCATGTGTTGTAGATAAAAGTGCTTTGCAAATAAGTTAGTGGTGATAGTTGCAGGGGTATCAAGGGCGGCAACAACTGACTCAAATCGGTGTTTGTTTCGATACAAAACACAGTTCACGCACAGTCTCTTAACTGCGCGACGCTCCCCTAATAATTACAATGAGGTTTATCGATGAGCCAACAACTGCCGCTACAGTGCCTAGAATATCGACTGGCAACAACCCCTGACAAAATATGGCTAAGCCAGCCTGTAGCAGGACATTGGCAGGATATTAGTTGGTATGAAGCTGATCAGCAGGCCAGGCAAATAGCGGCTGCGTTGCAGGCCATGGATTGCCAGCCGGGTGATCGTGTGGGGTTGTTAGCCAAGAACTGTGCGCAGTGGTTCATTGCTGATCTGGCGATTATGCAGGCAGGGCTGGTGAGTGTTCCGCTGTATCCATTGCAGTCGGCCCAGAGCATTGATTATGTGCTGCGACACTCCCAGTGCAAGGCTATCTTTCTGGGCAACCTCGATGAACCTAATAAAATTGAGGCAGGCATCCCGTCAGAGGTTATTCGTATCGCCATGTCGCAGTCGAATATTAAGGCCCAGTACCAGTGGGATGAGTTGCTTGCACAGCACCAACCGATATCGCATGTGCATCAACAGCAACCGAACGATTTGCTCAGCATCCTCTACACATCAGGTACAACGGGTGTCTCAAAAGGGGTGATGCTGACAGCGCAAGCCTTTGCGTATGCCGGAGCTAATGTGGTCGCAGAAATGCAGATTGGTGCCGACGACCAGTATTTCTCGTATTTGCCACTTTCGCACGCGGCTGAGCGTTTCATGGTCGAGATGAGCAGCCTGTATAGCGGCGGCAGTGTTGGCTTTTCGGAGTCACAAGAAACGTTCAGCGCAGATATGAAACATGTGCGGCCAACGATATTTTTCTCGGTGCCGCGTCTCTGGACTCGTTTTCAAATGGGCGTGGTTGCGCAGTTACCCCAACAGAAATTAGAGCGTTTGCTGAAATTACCGATAATCGGGCGATTAGTGGCAAGTAAAATCCGCAAGAGTTTGGGGTTAGATCGGGCTCGCTTTATGGTGAGTGGAGCTGCTGCAATTCCTCAAGCTTTGCTGGAGTGGTATCAGAAGCTGGGAATGACGATTTGTGAAGGGTACGCCATGACCGAAAACTTCGCATACGGCACTTTCAATCGCCTTGGGCAGGTGCGTTTTGGCAGTGTCGGACGGCCTATGCCAGGTTGCGAGCTGAAAATTTCTGACGCTGGTGAAATCCTGTTTCGCAGCCCCTGTTTAATGCAGGGTTATTATCTGGAGCCCGAAAAAACATCCGAGACCTTGCAAGACGGCTGGTTGCATACAGGTGATAAAGGTCAGGTTGATGCTGATGGTTACTTGAGGATTACCGGTCGAGTCAAAGATATCTTCAAAAGCAGTAAGGGTAAGTACATTGCCCCTGCGCCGATCGAGGGTGTGATTGCCAAGAATCTGTTGATTGAACAGGTGTGTCTCATGGGCAGTAATCTTGATCAACCTCTTGCGCTGATTGAGTTGTCGAGTGCCGCTCGTGCTCAGCCCCGCCAGCAGCTTGAACAAGCACTTGAGACTGTTAGGGTTGAACTCAATCAACAACTGCAACCCCACGAGCGAGTGAGTCATTTTATTCTGGTGCGTGAGCCGTGGACGGTGGATAACGGTTGCATGACCCCAACAATGAAAATTCGCCGCAATGTATTGGAAGAGCGTTTCTCCCCGGAAGTGTTAAACCTACAGGCTGAACAATCACTGTATTGGCAGCAATAGTTGTAGTTAAGGTCGCTGAGTAAAATTGGCGCTTAATCCGTCAAACCTGCTCAACGATGATTGTGTGGCGCTGAATAATCAGACTCAAGGAGTTGCTATGACCGGTCCGCTCGCTTCGCTCAAAGTGTTGGACTTTTCAACCTTGCTGCCGGGGCCTTTTGCCTCGCTGCTGTTGGCTGACATGGGGGCGCAGGTGTTGCGGGTTGAGTCGCCTACGCGGGTCGACCTTGTACGTATTTTGCCGCCGCATGTCGATGGTGTCTCAGCCAGCCACGCTTATCTCAATCGCAATAAGCGCAGCATTGCCTTGGATTTGAAACAAGCAGCCGCGGTTGATGTGGTCAAGCAACTGGTCATGGAGCATGACATTGTGCTTGAACAGTTCCGGCCCGGGGTGATGGATAAACTCGGTGTTGGCTATGAAGCGTTAAAGGCGATAAACCCCAGATTGATATACGTCTCTATCACCGGTTACGGGCAAACCGGGCCGTACAAGGACCGCGCTGGACACGACATCAACTACCTGGCACTGGCTGGCGTTGCGAGTTACACCGGGCGCAGCGAATCCGGGCCGTTGCCGCTTGGGGTGCAGCTCGCCGATATAGCGGGCGGTTCGCTGCATGGCGTCATGGGGCTTTTAGCTGCGGTTATTCAGCGTAATGTCACTGGCGAAGGCCAGTATGTTGATATCAGCATGACGGACTGCGCCTTCAGCCTCAATGGCATGGCCGGTGCGGGCTATTTAGCCGCGGGGGTTGAGCCGGAGATGCAAAAGCAGGCGCTTAACGGCGGCAGTTTCTATGACTATTACCGCACACGGGATGGCCGCTGGATTTCAGTAGGGAGTCTGGAGCCGCAATTCATGCAGCAGTTTTGTGCGGCAATTGGTCGTCCAGAGCTGGCTTTACGGGGTCTGACACAAAAACCAGAGGATCAACAGGCCCTTAAGCGGGAGCTGGAGATCGAATTTGAAAAGCACGATTTTGATGAGCTGTGTCAGCGCTTTTCGCAAACCGATGCCTGCGTTGAGCCGATGCTCAATCTATCCGAAGCCTGTGAACATCCGCAGCTCAAGGCCCGAGAAGTGGTCATAGACGTGCCGCGTGAAGGGCAGGCGGCGCAAAAACAGTTGGCCTGTCCAATCAAGTTCTCCTCAGGTCTACCCGCGCCCCGGCATGTTGGGGCTGAGGTCGGTGCGCATACGACTGAAGTGCTCGCTGAACTCGGTTATAGCGAGCAGCAAATTGCAGAGTTAAAGGCCAGCAAAGCTGCAATCTGAAACCCGTTTACGCTTGGGTAAGGGTCATCAATACATCGGCGTACCAGGTGCAATTGAGCCCCAGCGCTTCATCAAGCTCAAGATCACGGGTGCCGACATCAAGACGAGCAGAGTGAATGCCCAAAAGGACCCAGGGTAATTCACCGAGCGCTTGCTTTTGTGCCGAAGTCGCACGCATTACCACGGGGGCGCCACTGATGCCACGGTGCGTGCGGGCATCGCTCAAGAAATAGCCTTCGCCCTGAAATCTGAGGCCGAATGATGATGCGATAACCGCCTGCCTGACCACGGGAATATGGTGCAAGGTGTCGTGAAAGCCCAGTGGGAAGCCCACCACCAGCAATGAGCTGCCGACTTCTACCTGATCCAATGAGTGCTGCAAATGCGCGGGAGTGAAAGCCTGATAGAACATTTTTTCAGGCAAGGCCGCGCGATTGAGTTCGATCACCGCGACGTCAATTTCTCCGGTGGCATCCTCGGCCTGACGCCAGATACTTTTGCCATCCAGGTACAAAGGGACCGAAAATCCGATCGACTCTGCAATGTTGTCCACATCGGTGTGCAACTCGATTTCAATGCGATTGGGATAGTGCTCGGTGGCCGCGTCGACCACCACGTGACGGCTGGTCACTAAAAATAGTCGCTTATCACGCTCAAAGAAAAAGCCAGTTGCGTTGGTCAGTTGACGGTCCTGATCAAATGTCCACAAGCGGGTAGCGGTAAGCAAAATGGGTTCGATCATTAGCCTGTCCTTGCGCAATTAGAAATTGAGTATGCACGTTCGAGACCGCGCATGGAAATTGCCCAGCAGCGCATTTATGGGGCAGGCCAAGGCCCGTGTGGCCGTTGACGCGAGACCTGCGTAACGGGGCTCAAGCATGCAGCGGCTTCGCGAGGACAATAATTATTAGATGCGGTGGCGAGGGTTATTCGACGCGCTGCTCGCCAGTGAAGCTCAGCGTGACTTTACAGCGTCGACAGAAATAGCGCCGACCTTTAGCAACCAGCGCATGGCGTTGGGCAGAGAAGGGGAACTCACCTTTGCTGTCCGGGCAAGTGCAGCGGTAGATATAACGCTGCACTTGGCGACGCTGGACCGCATAGCTGTGGCAGCGATGAGGCGGCAGTTCGTAAACGCCACGCATGATTAGTTGCCACTCTTCGCCGTGGGCCTGAATGCTTAACCCAAATAGATGATGGGCAATCAGGTGGGCGACTTCGTGGGCAACGGTTTGCGTTAGAAAGTCTTGCTGGTTATCACGGTACAGTTGCAGGTTAAAACGCAGCTTGTTCTCCGTGAGGTGGGCGACTCCAGCCTTTTGTCCACGCAGCTTGAAACTAACTTCCGGGCGCGGAAAGGGTTGCTTGAAGAAGGCCTCAGCTTGTAAGTAACAGGCTTCTACGCGGTCGTGGATCTGGTCGGGCATAGGCTTCACAGCAACTAATCAGAGGCCCAATTATGCCCGTGCCAAGCCGTTCTGGCAGCTGTTAAACGACGAAACCACCCGTGGGTGGTTTCGTCAGATGTTTTCAGCTATTGATCAACTGGTGTATTCCGGGCCAATGCCTATCCCCCAAAAAATGACCGATGCGGCAATCATCGCCACCAGAACCACCAAACCAACGGCGAGCACTGAACTTGAGAACATAAACCCCTCGTCCTCAGGAATGCTCATGAAGGTTGGAATACCCACGTAAAGCAAGTACACCGTGTAGCAAATGGCTATTGTGCCAAGTATCAAACCCAACCACATGTGCGGATAGAGTGCAGCCAAACCTCCTATAAACAGTGGGGTCGCGGTATAAGCGGCAAACACCACGCAGCGGGTGAATGATGGCGTGGCGTCATAGGTGCGCGCCATCCAGTGAATAAACGCGCCCATGACTGCAACCCCTGCAAGCATGGCGATATAGGACATGATCGTGAGGTACAGTGCGCTACTTTCGGTCAGCATCACCGGTTCGCGCTGGCCGATTGACCAGCCTACCTGCGTGGTTCCGATATACGCCGATACTGCGGGAATCGCCGCGAGTACCAGGACGTGGGTGAGATACATGTGGCTGATGGATTCTTCTTCGCCACGTATTTCTTGCCATTCTTGGTCGGGATGGGTGAAGAGCCCCCAAACATGGTGGATCATACAGGCACCTCCTCTTGTTATCCGGCCGCCCCCCAGCGGAGTGCCCGAGACGCGTGGGCAGCGTTGCCGGGTACAGGCCAATTTAAATGCGACCGTATGTCGCAGTATAGGCAAAGACTAGAAAAGGCAAGGGCAATACCCTTAGAGCAAATAGGTATTTAGAACTCACTGGTAATAGCGAGTGAGAATTTCCATGGCCTTGTTGATCGACTGCAAGCGCTGCGTATTGCCGCCCCGGTCCGGGTGATGAATGCTCACTAATTGGCGATAGCGCTGCTTGATCCGCACTAAATTGAGGGTTTCAGTGCTGTTTTGGAGTTCGAATAGCTCAAGGGCGGCCAGTTTTTCATCGCCGCCTTGCATACGCGTCCAGAAACTCACCAATAGCTTTTCAACATCGCGTTCTTCAATACCGCTCAAGTTGGCCATGTCCAGGTAATAGCTGCGCAGTGGGTCATGTTCGCCCAAGGTTTGCTGCCCCGATTGCGGGTCGACTTGAAAGGGGCGTAACTCGATCAAGATTGCGCTGATGTGTAGATCGGCGCTTTGTTGCTGCCAAAGCTGATCGCGCAGGCGATAGAGCGCGTTAAACAATAGGAAATGGGTGCGAAACAAGGCCAGTTTGTCGGTCAACGGCACGTTGGGGATATGCGTTGAGTTCAGGCTTTTCAGCTGCTGAATAAGCGCGTACTCGCTAAGCCCTTCGGGTGCAGCCTGTAGCAGGCTCAGTAGCTGCTCGGGTAAATCGAGGTTTGGGTCAAGAACATCAGTCATGGGCTAAGCCTACCAACTGTGTCGCCAGCTCGCAGCGAGTGATCGAGTTGAGCGCCGGTAACTGTGTCCAAAGTCTCATTTGTCACTTGCGCGGCTAAATCGCTGCATCAGGCGATTAATGGGGTGGGGCGGCGCGCACAATCTAGGTAAACTGTCGGGCTTTAGTATTTCTATGCGGACACCAGCGCACCATGGGCACCCTCTCGGTCAATCAGAACAAACTGCAAAAACGTCTGCGTCGTCAGGCTGGCGAAGCTATTGCCGACTACAACATGATCGAAGATGGCGACAAGGTGATGGTGTGCCTGTCGGGCGGTAAAGACAGTTACACCATGCTCGATGTGCTGCTGCATTTGCAGAAAGTAGCGCCGATCAAGTTTGAAATTGTCGCAGTGAACATGGATCAAAAGCAGCCAGGTTTCCCTGAGCACGTGCTGCCAGCGTATCTGGAGTCGATTGGCGTGGCGTATCACATCGTCGAGAAAGACACCTATTCAGTGGTCAAGGAAAAGATACCTGAAGGCAAAACGACCTGTTCGCTGTGCTCGCGCCTGCGTCGCGGCACTCTTTACACTTTCGCTGATGAAATTGGCGCAACCAAAATGGCTTTGGGCCATCACCGTGACGATATTCTGGAAACCTTCTTCCTCAATATGTTCTACGGCGGCACCCTGAAAGCCATGCCGCCCAAGCTGCGTTCTGACGACGGGCGCAACGTGGTGATTCGTCCGCTGGCCTACTGCAACGAGGCGGACATCGAAGCCTATTCGACGTTGAAAGAGTTCCCGATCATTCCGTGCAACCTGTGCGGCTCGCAAGAGAACCTGCAGCGCCAGGTGGTCAAGGAAATGCTGCAAGAGTGGGAGCGCAAAACCCCTGGGCGCACCGAGATCATGTTTCGCTCACTGCAGAACATTGTGCCGTCGCAATTGGCTGACCGAGCGTTGTTCGACTTCGCCAGCTTGAAGATCGATCAGGATGCGACGCCGCGCTTTGTTGATGTAATGAACCTCTGAACCTCTGAATCGCAGCTGCCTCTATTTCCAGTCTGCAAGCAAAGGCTCGCAGGCGGCTGCGTTAAAGTCGGACAAACTCTTGGCAAAGGTAATCAATGCGCGACTACAAATGGCTTAACGAATATTGCCTGAATCGTTTTGGTTCTGCCGCCGAGCTTGAAGCCCACTTGCCTCAACCTGCGTCGGCTGAGTATCTACGCAGCATTACCGATGACCGCTACTTGTCGGTGATGAGTTTGCGGGTGTTTCGTGCTGGGTTGAGGCACAGTGTGATTGATGCCAAATGGCCTGCCTTTGAGCAGGTTTTCTTTGGTTTTGACCCCGAGAAAGTCGTGCTGATGGGCGCTGAGCGGATTGAAAACCTGATGCAGGACGCACGGATCATTCGTCACCTTGGCAAGCTCAAGAGCGTGCCGCGTAACGCTCAGTTTATTCTCGATGTGCGCCACGAAAAGGGCAGTTTCGGTGAGCTTATTGCCGGTTGGCCGGTGGCTGATATTGTTGGCTTGTGGAAGTACATCGCCAAACAGGGTGCGCAAATGGGTGGTTTGTCCGCACCACGGTTTTTACGCATGGTCGGTAAGGATACCTTTGTGCCGACCAATGACATGGTCGCCGCGCTAAATGCGTAGGGCATTATCGATAAAGTCCCGACCAGTCTCAGAGACCTTGCCACGGTGCAGGCGGCTTTTAATACTTGGCATGAACAAAGCGGGCGGCCGCTGTGCCAGTTGTCTACGATGTTGGCGTATACGGTTAATCACTGAGTGCGACTATTTGCCGCGACGGCGCGACGGCGCAACGGCGCAACGGTAAGGAGTCAACGATGCTGAGCGATATCGAGCAACTGGCCCGGGCGTTCAATTGCGCCGAGCGCGTGTTGATTATCACCGGTGCAGGACTTTCAGCTGATTCAGGCTTGCCGACCTATCGTGGCGTTGGCGGCCTCTATAACGGCAATACCAGCGAGGGTTTGCCGATTGAGGCCGCACTTAGCGGACCGATGCTGCAACGTGACCCGGCGCTGTGCTGGAAGTATCTGGCTGAGCTTGGCCGTGCATGTCTTGGCGCACACGCTAATGCGGGGCACCGGGTAATCGCTGAGCTGCAAAGACTCAAGCCGCAGTGTTGGTTGCTAACGCAGAATATTGATGGCTTTCATCGCGCGGCGGGTAGCCCGGATGAAAGACTGATCGAAATTCACGGCCAGCTTGCACCGCTTTACTGCCAGTCATGCGGGCAACTTGAGCATGATCTGGCGGCTTGCCTAGAGGCTCAATTACCACCGCGGTGTCGGCAATGCGCTGGCGTCTTGCGACCGCCAGTGGTGTTGTTTGAAGAGATGCTGCCGGAAAAAGCGCTCGACTCACTTTATCAACAGATCGGTCAGGGCTTTGACTTGGTGCTGACAATCGGGACCAGCGCGAGCTTCCCATATATTGTCGAACCCGTGCTGCGAGCCCGTGCCGCTGGCAGCTTCACGGCGGAAATAAACCCTGCACGAACTGAGCTAAGCGCTACGGTTGATGTGTATTTGCCAGGAAAGGCCTTAGATGTTTTGCCGGAGCTGCTAGGTCACATTTCAGGCGATAGAATTTGCAAATCGACGCTATAGAAGGCATAGTCTCGCGAATTTATTGAATTCGACACGGCTGTGCCCATGCTAAAACGCTTCGCACCCCTCGTGCCTATTGCACTCACGGTTCTTCTGGCGGCCTGTGCTAGCCAGGCACCACAACCTCAGATTACCGAGCCTGTGGCGTTCTCCGACAATACTGCGACGGAAGACTTTACCGACTTTACTGATGCGCTCGCCGAACAGAAGTCTTACCAGCTACCGCAGTTAGCCGACTCTATTCTAGAGCACGGTCTTTCCTTGGTTGGTACGCGCTATCGCTGGGGCGGCAGCACTGTTAAATCGGGATTCGATTGCAGTGGCTTTATCGGCTATTTGTTTGAAGAAGAAGCTGGCATGCAGTTGCCACGTTCTACCCGCGAAATGATTAACATCGATGCGCCGATAGTGAAGCGCGATGAGTTGGAACCAGGTGATTTGGTGTTCTTCAGCACCAATGGCCGTGGCCGCGTTAGCCACGCCGGGATTTATCTGGGGGATGATCGATTTATCCACTCTGCCAGCCGGCGCAGTGGTGGGGTTCGCGTAGACAGCCTGCAAAGTCCCTATTGGAAGCGAACCTACATGGAAGCCAAGCGCGCACTGGCGATGGCTTCAACCGGGCAGGGAGTTACTGTCCGCTAATTTGTTTGTGCAAAGGCGCTTCGGCGCCTTTTTTCATTTTTGTTGTGCCGGTTTCATCGTTGTCTGACACGTTGATGGGGCTGGGGCGGTAGGTATTTTTTTAGCATCCGCAACCGCTGTTGCTGCTCAGGTTTTGTAATGCGTAAATCTCTATTAAGTTTGCTGTTTTGTTGCTCGTTTGGGTTGCTTGCGAGCTTTTCTGTACATGCCACAGATAAACACGCCAAATCAGAAAGAATGTCTCTGGGTAACGCTGCTGCGGTAGTGGGCCGCGCCCAGGAATTGATCGGTGTGCCTTATCGTTGGGGCGGCACCAATGTTCGCCGTGGTTTTGATTGCAGTGGCTTGATCGTTTACCTGTTTGGTAGCGAGGCGAATATCCACCTGCCGCGTACCACTGCGCAGATGATTAAGATGAAGGCCCCTAAAGTCGCCAAAAACGACCTGCGCGCCGGGGACGTGGTGTTCTTTAACCACAACGGCAATGGTCGCGTAAGCCACATTGGCCTGTACATCGGTGAGGGGCGTTTTATTCACGCACCCCGTACCGGTAAGACCATCCGTATCAGTAAGTTGGGTAACAGCTATTGGTCCCGCCACTATATTGGGGCCAAGCGCTTCCTCAACGGTGAGGGTTCGCGCAATCAGCCAATGTTGGCTTCGCGTGCTCGCTCGGGGCTAAATCACAAGGCTGGATTTTCGCGAACTGTGCTCTCTGCGCATAAAGCTTCTCGCAGCCAACCCGTGCTCGCATCACGCTCACGCTTGCGTCATAAGCGATAGCACGGCAGAGTAGGCGCATTAGGGAAGAAGGTGCGCCTCGCATGACTCGAACGATCCGCATTGTATTGATCTCACTTGCAGCGCTGCTCAGCGCCTGCTCCAGTCATCCTCCGGCATCACAGCCTGTCCCTCGAATAACCAATCCCGCCGCCAATGGCAATGCCGATGATGTGCTGATTCGTGCAATTGGCTTGGTCGGCACGCCATACCGTTATGGTGGTAATACGCCTGACGGCGGCTTCGATTGCAGTGGTTTAATTGGTTTCGTCTACCGAGATGTAGCGGGTATCAGCTTGCCACGCACCACTTCGCAACTGAGCCAAATGCGCGGGCAAAACGTGAGTCGCAGCAATCTGCAAAGTGGTGACTTGGTGTTCTTTGCGACCAGTGGCGGCAGCAGAGTCAGCCATGCGGGAATCTATGTGGGTGAAGGCCGGTTTGTGCATGCGCCCTCGAGTGGCGGCACCGTGCGCCTCGACAGCCTGAGCAATCGTTATTGGCAGGGTGCCTATCTGGATGCCAAGCGCGTATTTGGCCCTGAGCTTGCGCACAACATGTGAGAAACCGCTGAAAACTACCGTGTTAGAAAGCCCTGTCGGGCGCTAACTGATGGCGAGCCGGAAAGATAATGACCAACCGAACGCTCAATCTTGATCAGTTGTTGTACCAATACTTGCTCGATGTATCGCTGCGCGAATCGGTGTTGCTTAAGCGCTTGCGCGAAGAAACCGCAGAGCTGGCCAATGCGCGTTGGCAAATAGCACCTGAGCAAGGTCAGTTCATGGCGCTATTGGTGCAGTTGCTTGCGCCAAAGTGCATTGTTGAGGTTGGTACCTTTACCGGTTACAGCGCCATATGCATGGCTCAGGCAATGCCCGCTGGCGGCCAGCTTATTTGCTGCGACTTGCCTGCGGATTACAATGCCATTGCCGAGCGTTATTGGCAGCAAGCTGGAGTTAGCGAATGTATTGAGCAGCGCTTGGCGCCAGCCCTGCAAACCCTGGCTGAGCTTGAAAATGAAGGGCTCACCGAGGCGGTCGATATGATTTTTATCGATGCCGACAAAGCCAATTATCCGCAGTATCTGGAGCAGGCGCTGCGCTTGCTCAAGCCCGGTGGTTTACTGCTTTTCGATAACACCCTGTGGAGCGGTCGAGTGCTTGAGGTTGCGCCTGAAAGCGCTGATACGCGGGCTATTCAAGCGCTTAACCTGCAACTTAAAAATGATCCACGGGTTGACCTGTCGATGCTGCCAGTGGGTGATGGGCTGACGTTGTGCCGTAAGCGCTAAACAGCTTCTATGCCTGAACCTATTCGTCTGCCGCCCCAGCCCGAAGCCTGCGAGTTATGTGCGCGCAATGCGCTGTTAACCCGTCATCATTTGATCCCCAAGTCGCTACATAACAAACCCTACGTGCAAAAGCGCTACGCCAAGAGCGAGCGCATAACGGCCACCTTATGGTTGTGCCGCGCTTGCCATAACCAAGTACACCGCTTATTCAGCGAAAAAGAGCTGGCGCTGACCTACAACACGCGCGATAGCCTTTTGAGTGATGAGCGCCTGCGCACCTTTGTGGCCTGGTTGGCGGACAAACCTGCTGGCTTTCATCCGCGTCACTGACTTCAATTCGGTGGTTTTCTGCGAAATCAGGTAATCGCAAGCCGTCTGTGCATTGTTGTTTGACCTTCTGCTCGCAAGTCACTACTCTGCGCGGCTTGCTTCAGGTGCCTTGTATTTACAGGGTGAAACAGGGAAGTCGGTGCGTTTCGCGTGTTCACGCCAAACTATTCCGACGCTGCCCCCGCAACGGTAAACGAGTCAAATCAAACGCTTTTTCAACCACTGTGCATCTGCATGGGAAGGTGCGTTTGTAGCTGTGCTGGTAACAGCGCGCTGCTCGTAAGCCCGGAGACCGGCCTGTCGCAATTTCACGGCATCGCGGAGGGCTTTGTCGGGCGTAGCACCGTCTTGTGCGTCTTTGCGTGCCTGTGGTTAATGCGTCCGCTGTTCTCCGTATGTCTTTCCCAGCCTAGGTCGCACGGGTGAGAGCGGCGGAGCATATACGATGAACAGTAAGTCCTTTTTCACGTCAGCAGCAGTTCTGTTCTGCGGCGTTTCCAGCGGTTCGCAGGTTTTCGCAGTAGAACCGAACCAGCTTGACGATACCGTGGTTACCGCCACGCGCACGGCGCAAACAGCTGAACAGAGCCTGTCTGCCGTGACTGTATTTGACCGTGCAGAAATCGAGCAAAGTCAGGTCAACTCTGTACCTGAGTTATTGCGCAAAGTCCCGGGTGTTTCGTTGGCCAACAATGGTGGTCCGGGAAAGTCGACCTCGCTGTTTATGCGCGGCACTGAGTCTGATCATATTTTGGTGATGATCGATGGGGTCAAGGTTGGCTCTGTCAGCTCGGGCGGCGCAGCCTTGCAGGACCTGCCAATCGAGTTGATCGAGCGTGTTGAGGTGGTGCGCGGCCCACGCTCTAGCCTGTATGGCTCAGAAGCGATTGGTGGAGTCATCCAGATTTTTACCCGTAAAGGGCAGAACGGCGGTGCCAAACCGTTTTTCTCGGCAGGTTACGGCACCCATGACACCTACACCGGCAGCGCAGGTGTTTCCGGTGGCGACGACAAGGCCTGGTACAGCGTCGGGGTCAGCAGTTCGGACACCGACGGCATCAATGTCAAATCGGCAAATATCAACGGCTATGAAAGCGACGACGATGGTTATCGCAACCTGTCGGGTAGCTTGAGCGCCGGTTACCGTTTCGACAACGGCCTGGAACTTGATGGCAACGTGCTTAAAGCCAAGTCGCATAATGATTACGACAGCGTCAGCCGTAGCCGCACTTCAGGTTTCAACGCCAATGCTGATGGCGAGACCAACGTTTACGGTGCGCGTGCGCGTTTCTCTCCCTTCGATATCTGGCTGGTTACTTTGCAAGCCGGGCGCAGCGAAGATAAGTCCGACAGCTACACCGACGGTAGCTTCGAGTCCCGCTTTGACAGTCGCCGCGATACCGCCAGCTGGCAGAACGATGTAACCATTGCTGATGGCCAAACCTTGACCATGGGCACTGACTACCAGCGCGACGAGATCAACGGCAGCACCGACTACGACAGTGACTCGCGCGACAATAATGGCTACTTCGTTCAGTACCTGGGTGATGTCGGGCGTCATGACTGGCAAGTGGCACTGCGCCGCGATGATAACCAGCAATTCGGTGATCACCAGACAGGCAATGTTGCCTATGGCTTTGCCCTGACTGACTGGTTGCGCAGCACCATCAGCTACGGCACTGCATTTAAGGCGCCGACGTTCAACGAGTTGTATTTCCCCGATTATGGCAATCCAAACCTGGATGCTGAAACCTCGGAGAGCCTGGAAATTGGGCTGACCGGTCAGCACGATTGGGGGCACTGGTCGATTAACGCTTTCCGCAATGAAATCGACGACCTGATTGCTTATGACTCCTCAATTCAAGGCCCGTCAAACGTCGATAAGGCACGAATCAATGGGGTTGAACTGGTGGTGGCCAGCCAGCTGCTAGGTTTCGACTGGAACGCAAACTACACCCTGATGGATCCGGAAAACCAGTCGGGCGGGGCCAATGATGGCAACGAATTGGCGCGCCGGGCCAAGCAACTGTTCAACCTTGATGTGGATCGCCGGATAGGCAAGTTCAGCATCGGTGGCAGCGTGCATGCCGAAGGCCAGCGTTACGACGACTTGGCCAACACCAAGGAGCTTTCGGGCTTCGCCACGGTTGATCTACGCGGTGAGTATCGCCTGACCGAGGAATGGCGCCTGCAAAGCCGCATAGCGAATTTGCTCGGTGCCGATTATGAAACTGCCGAGGGCTACAACCAGCCAGGGCAGGCCGTGTATTTCAGCGTGCGTTACCAAGCGCTCTAGCGGATAAAACCACTAAGGCAATGCCCGGAACGTCCCAGGGCGTTCTGGTGCAACCCACAGGAGAAGATGATGAACCTTTCACCGCGTAACCAGTTGCTGGTCGGCATTGCACTTGCTGCCTTGATGGCCATGACCCGTGGTCAACATTTCGCCACGGTCAACCTGCCCAGCGCATCCTGGGCTGTGTTCTTTATGGCAGGTGTGTTGCTTAAACCGCGCTGGGTATTTCCTGCGTTGTTTGTCGAGGCTTCGTTGCTCGATATGGCTGCTGTGCAATGGGCGGGCGTGAGTGACTGGTGCATGTCACCTGCTTATTGGATGTTGATCCCAGCCTATGGCTCACTCTGGTTGGGTGGGCGGTTGTATGCCGGTATGCACCGTCATCAACTGAGTAACCTGTTATTGCTGGCTGCAATTGCCTCGGTGAGCGCTTTTGTCTGTTATCTATTTTCAGGTGGCGGGTTTCTGTTCTTCTCGGGCCGTTACCCGGACCCAAGCCTGGCCCAACTGGGTGAGCGTATTGCGGTTTATTACCCGCGCAATCTAATCAACCTGGCCTTATATGTGGGCGTTGCCTGTGTTTTGTTTGTCGGCCTGCATGCCGCATTTTCTGACCGTCAGCGTGAGGTGCAGTCGTGAGTGAGTCCAATGAGCGTGATACTCGGCATAAGGTCCGGATGGAGCGCAAAAAAGCCCTGATCGATGAAAAAATTGCTCAGGCACAAGACGAGTATGGTTTGTTGTTGGTGCATACCGGCAACGGCAAAGGTAAAAGCAGCTCCGCCTTCGGCATGGTCGCCCGAGCCCTGGGGCACGGTTATAAAGTCGGTGTGGTGCAGTTCATCAAGGGCGCGGCGAGCACCGGTGAAGAGAGTTTCTTCCGCCGTTTTCCGGATGAAGTCAGTTACCACGTCATGGGTGAGGGCTTTACCTGGGAAACTCAGGATCGTCAGCGCGATATCGAAAAAGCCCGTGAGGCCTGGGCGGTAGCTGCACAGTTATTGCACGACCCGGAAGTTGCGCTGGTGGTACTGGATGAGCTCAATATTGCGTTGAAGTACGGTTATCTTGAGCTTGAAACTGTGCTGGCGGATATCGAATCCCGGCCGCTGTTGCAGCATGTGGTTGTGACCGGGCGCGGCGCTCTGCCGGGGATGGTAGAGGCGGCGGATACCGTGACCGACATGACGCTGGTCAAGCATGCCTTCAAAGCGGGGGTGAAAGCGCAGAAAGGGGTTGAGTTTTGACCGCCCGCCAGTGCCCGGCATTGCTGATCGCTGCGCCTGCTTCCGGGCAAGGCAAGACCACGGTTACTGCTGCGCTCGCGCGCTTGTATTCGCGGCAGGGCAAACGGGTTCAGGTGTTCAAGTGTGGGCCTGATTTTCTCGATCCGATGATCCTTGCGCGCGCTTCCGGTCAGCCGGTGTACCAGCTGGATTTATGGATGGTCGGAGAGGTCGAAAGCCGGCGTTTATTGTGGCACGCGGCGGGCGATGCCGATTTGATCCTGATTGAAGGGGTCATGGGCCTGTTCGATGGTTCGCCATCTGCAGCCGACCTTGCCCGGCATTTTGCGGTGCCGATCATGGCGGTCATTGACGCCTCGGCCATGGCGCAAACCTTCGCTGCACTGGCCCATGGTTTGGCCACTTTTCAACCGGGGTTACCTTTCTCTGGGGTCTTGGGCAATCGCGTTGGCAGCGTGCGTCACGGGCAAATTCTGGCCGATGCCTTACCAGAGTCTATTCGCTGGTATGGCGCTTTGCCGCGCAGTGCCGACATCGAATTGCCAAGCCGTCACCTGGGTTTGGTTCAGGCCGATGAGTTGACTGATCTGGATGCCCGGCTGGATGTAGCAGCAGATGCGCTGGCCGCCAGTGCGCAAGTCGAACTGCCGCCGCCGGTTGATTTTGCAGCACCTGAAGTGCATCCGGTTGAGCCGCTGTTGGCTGGTGTGCGGATTGCGGTCGCGCGCGACGGCGCATTTGCCTTTTTGTATCAGGCAAACCTCGATGTATTACGCGAACTGGGCGCCACCCTGTGCTTTTTCTCACCGCTCAAGGACAACGCTTTACCGCCGGCGGATAGCCTGTATTTGCCGGGTGGTTATCCAGAACTGCATTTGCAGCAGTTGGCAGCGAACCAGGCAATGGCCACGGCGATCAGGCAGCATCATGCCGCGAGGAAACCGATATTGGCCGAGTGCGGCGGCATGCTCTATTTGCTTGAGTCCTTGACCGACAAGCAAGGCGAGAGCGCTGCAATGCTGGGGTTGCTGGATGGTCGTGCGACCCTGCAACCACGGCTGACAGCATTGGCTTTGCAAGAAGTTGAGTTGCCTGAAGGGCTGTTACGCGGGCACACCTTCCATCACTCATCGCTTGAGGGCGAGCTGCCTGAGATCGCTCGTGGTGAGTGCCCGAACTACCGGCGCACCCGTGAGGCGGTCTATCGTCAGGGGCGACTGACCGCCTCGTACATTCATTTCTACTTCGCCTCTAATCCTCGCGCTGTTGCAGAGCTGTTTCGGCCATGAGTGAACATGCCTACAGCGCAGCAGAGCGCGCCGCGATCTACCGAGTCATTGCCGAGCGACGTGATATGCGTCACTTCAGTGGTGGCCAGGTCGCGCCTGAACTGTTAGCCAAATTGCTTGAGGCTGCGCATCAGGCGCCGAGTGTTGGTTTGATGCAGCCTTGGCGATTTATCCGTATCACCCAGGCGCAAACCCGCGAGGCGATCGCCGGGTTAGTCGAGCAAGAGCGTGTGCGCACGGCCGAGGCGCTTAATGAGCGTTCTGAGGAGTTTATGCGCCTCAAGGTCGAGGGCGTTCGTGACTGCGCTGAACTGTTGGTGGTCGGCCTGATGGACCAGCGCGAAGCGCATATTTTTGGTCGCCGCACATTGCCAGAGATGGATTTAGCCTCTCTGGCCTGCGCAATTCAGAATATGTGGTTGGCTGCACGTTCTGAAGGTTTAGGGATGGGGTGGGTGTCACTCTTTGATCCTTTTGCACTCGGCAAACTATTGGACATGCCCGCTGGCAGTAAGCCGCTTGCCGTTTTGTGTCTTGGACCCGTGCACGCGTTTTATCAGCAACCCATGTTGCAGGAGCAAGGTTGGGCGCAACCTCGTGAGCTGAGTGAACTGCTTTTTGAGAATCGATGGGGAGCGTGATGGTAGGACCACAACGCATAGTATGTTTGTCTACGGAAACCTGTGAAACCCTGTACTTGCTCGGCCAGCAGTCGCGTATTGTGGGTATTTCCGGCTTCACCGCACGACCGCCGCAAGCCCGCAAGGAAAAGCCCAAGGTCAGCGGCTTCACCAGCGCAAAGCTGGAGATGATTATCGCCCTGCAGCCGGACTTGGTGCTTGGCTACAGTGATTTGCAGGCGGATATCGTTGCAGACCTGGCCCGAGCAGGGCTGGAAGTTCACCTGTTTAATCAGCGCGATATCAATGGCTGCTTACGCATGATCGAAACCCTTGGCGCGCTGGTGCATGCCAATGATCGCGCCAGCCAGTTGATCACTGAATTAATGGCGGGTCTTCAGCAGATCCGCCAAGGTGCAGAACAGTTAGCGTTTCGCCCGAAGGTTTACTTTGAGGAGTGGAACGAGCCCTTGATCAGCGGTATTGGCTGGGTCAGTGAGTTGATTCAACTGGCTGGCGGTGAAGATTGTTTTGCTGAACTGGGCCATTTCAAGGCTGCCAAGCAGCGAATTATTGCCGACCCGGACGAGGTGGTGCGGCGCGCTCCTGATCTGATCATCGGTTCATGGTGCGGCAAGCGGTTCCGCCCTGAACAGGTGGCTGCGCGTCCGGGTTGGGAAAAAATACCGGCCGTGCTCAATCAACAGCTGCACGAGATCAAATCGGCAGATATCCTCCAGCCCGGTCCTGCTGCGCTCACCGATGGCGTGCAGCAGTTACAGGCATTGATAAGAGGTTGCGTAGAAGCGCGAGGATGAGTTTGTTTTTGAGCACTGTTGCAGGTGTTGCCGCGGATGCAATTTTTGGTGAGTCCAAAGGTTGGCATCCGTTAGTGGCGTTCGGTCAGTGGGCCGAGCGAATTGAGCAACGGTTTAATCCGTCAGGCGCTGGCTGGCGCAGTCATGGTGTCAGCGCATGGTGCCTTGCCGTGTTGCCGTTGACCGGTCTGGCTTGGCTGCTTAGCCAGGTCTCAGCCTTTGGCTGGTTTGTCGAGATTGTTGCGCTTTACGTGGCGCTGGGCTTGCGCAGCCTGGGTGAGCATGCGCGGCCTGTCGTGCAAGCGTTGCGCCTGGGTGATCTCGGCCTGGCTCGCGAGCGTGTAGGTTATATGGTCAGTCGGAATACGGCGCAGCTTGACGCTAATGGTGTGGCGCGTGCGGGCACCGAATCGGTGTTGGAGAACGGCAGTGATGCAGTGTTTGCCACGCTGTTCTGGTTCATCATCGCAGGGGCGCCAGGGGTGGTATTGTATCGCCTAAGCAATACCCTGGACGCGATGTGGGGCTATCGCAATCAACGCTATGAACGCTTTGGTTGGGCCGCGGCGAAGATTGACGATGCACTCAATTACATTCCTGCGCGTCTGGTTGCGCTGACGTATTCATTGCTCGGCAATACCCGTCTGGGCTTGCGTTGCTGGCGTCAACAAGCACCGCTGTGGGACAGCCCAAATGCGGGGCCGGTCATGGCGGCCGGGGCGGGCGCCTTGAATGTGCAATTGGGCGGCGCTGCGCAATACCACGGCGAGATTCATCAACGTCCTGAGTTAGGCGCTGGGCCACAGGCGCGCGCCGCCGATATCGAGCGGGCGCTTAATCTGGTCTGGGGTGGCGTGTTGCTTTGGCTGCTGCTGTTGGGCGCGTGGGAATTGTTCAGTGCTTGAGCACGGTGGACGCTTGCGTCTGGCCGCGCTGCAATTTGGCATCGCGTTGCCGCAGTGGCTGGATTTGTCTACCGGTATCGCGCCCTATGGCTGGGCGCTGCCCGATATTCCTGCGTCCGCGTGGCAACGATTGCCAGAAACTGAAGACGGCCTGGAGGCTGCGGCACGTGATTATTATGGCTGCAGCACGCTGTTGCCTGTGGCCGGCTCGCAAGCTGCGATTCAGGCGTTACCGCGTTTGCGGCGTAAATCAATTGTCGGAATGCTACCGCTGGCCTATGCCGAGCATGCAGCTGCATGGCGCCGTCACGGGCACAAATTGCTGAGCTTTAGCGAGGCCAGTATCAATCGCGCGCTCAATCGTCTGGATGTGCTGGTGTTGATCAATCCGAACAACCCGACCGGGCGTCTTATCGAGCCGGAACAACTACTCGCATGGCATTCGCGCCTCGCTGAGCGCGGCGGTTGGTTGGTGGTTGATGAGGCGTTTATCGACTGTACCCCAGAGCAGAGTCTGGCCCGCTTCAGCCATCTACCGGGGCTGATTGTATTGCGTTCGTTTGGCAAGTTTTTCGGTATGGCCGGTGTGCGTTTGGGCTTTGTCCTGGCGCAGCAACACTTGCTGCAAAACCTCGCCGAAATGCTCGGGCCATGGCCGATTAGCGGTCCGACTCGGGTGGTGGCAACGGCGTTGCTAAAGGATGTTTCGGGCCAGTCAGCGCAACGCCAAAGGTTGCTGAGTGATTCCCAGCGGCTTGCTGACTTACTGGCAGCGCAAGGTTTGCCAGCGCTTGGTGGCTGCCCACTGTTTCAGTGGGTGGCAACTGAGCGGGCGCCACAATTATATGAATATATGGCCAATCAAGGCATTTTGTTACGTCACTTCGAACAGCCGGAAAGTCTGCGCTTTGGACTGCCCGCCGGTGAATCGGGCTGGCAGCGTCTGTGTACTGCGCTTGAGGCGTTCAATGAGAGTTTGGGATGAATAACAATCAGCAGCCGAACGGCGCAGGCTTGATGATGCAAGGCGCTACTTTAATGGCGCAAGGCACTACTTTGATGGTGCAGGGTACGACCTCTGACGCCGGTAAAAGCACCTTGGTGACAGCGCTGTGTCGCTGGTTGCAGCGTCAAGCGGTGAGTGTGGTGCCATTCAAACCGCAAAACATGGCGCTCAATAGCGCCGTGACTGCCGATGGTGGCGAGATTGGCCGGGCGCAAGCTGTGCAAGCGCAGGCCGCAGGCTTGGCGCCGCACACTGATATGAATCCGATACTGCTCAAGCCGAGTAGCGATACGGGCGCCCAAGTGATTATTCATGGCCGGGCAATCAGCAGCATGGATGCGCTGGCGTATCACGACTATAAAAAGGTCGCGATGAACGCTGTGCTGGAGTCGCATCAGCGCTTGCGCAGCGCCTATCCAGTGATCATGGTCGAAGGTGCAGGCTCTCCGGCGGAAATCAACTTGCGTGAGGGCGACATCGCCAACATGGGCTTTGCCGAAGCGGTCGACTGCCCGGTTATTCTGATTGCTGACATCGATAAAGGTGGTGTGTTTGCCCACTTGGTCGGCACTTTGGCGCTGCTATCGGAAAGCGAGCAAGCGCGGATCAAAGGCTTTGTGATCAATCGCTTTCGTGGCGATATCGCGCTGCTGCAACCGGGTCTTGATTGGTTAGAGGCGCGCACCGGTAAGCCGGTGTTGGGTGTGCTGCCGTATTTGATGGATTTCCACCTTGAAGCCGAAGATGCAATAGATACCCGGCAAATCAATAAAGCAGAGCAGGTGCTGCGGGTTATCGTGCCGGTCCTGCCGCGTATCAGCAATCACACTGACTTCGATCCGCTGCGCTTGCACCCACAAGTCGAACTGACATTTGTCGGACCGGGCCAGCCGATACCCGCCGCCGATTTAATCATCCTGCCGGGCTCGAAAGCCGTGCGCGCAGACCTCGCATTTTTGCGTGAGCAGGGCTGGGACGAGGCGATCAATAAACACCTGCGTTACGGCGGCAAAGTGCTGGGTATTTGCGGTGGCCTACAAATGCTTGGCAATAGCATTGCTGATCCACATGGGCTCGAAGGTCTCCCTGGCGGCAGTCCGGGCCTTCGCTTGTTGGCGATCGACACTGTGCTTGAATCGCACAAGCAATTACGCAATGTGTCTGGGCGCATACGTGCAACAGGCGAGGCGATTAGCGGTTATGAAATCCATGCGGGCGTTAGCTTGATTTCCCCTATGCTCGCACCGGCTATTGAGCTTGATGATGGCCGGGTTGATGGGGCTGTCAGCGCCGATGGACAGATTATGGCGACTTATCTGCATGGTTTGTTTGAGTCAGCATCGGCTTGTGTCGCATTCCTCCAGTGGGCGGGTTTGCGAGAGGTCGAAGAAGTTGATTATCACGCCTTGCGCGAGCGCGATATCGAGCGTTTGGCCGATATGGTGGAGGCGCATCTTGATTGCGCCGTGCTTAAAAAATTGTGCGGATTAAGCTGATGCTTATTTACCGATGTGGGACTACCGATGTGGGGCAGCGCTATGCATGAATTAATTCTCGGTGGCGCCCGCTCTGGCAAAAGTCGCCTAGCCGAACGCGTGGCTGAGGAGTCGGGGCTGGCGGTGACTTATATCGCTACCAGCGAACCGCTTGATGACGAGATGAGCCAGCGCATTGCCCATCATCGCCAGCGTCGTCCGGCACATTGGCGATTGATTGAAGAGCCTTTGCAGTTAGCCAAAATACTGCAGGAAAATGCCGCGGCTGATCGCTGTTTACTGGTTGATTGCCTGACGCTGTGGCTGAGTAATCTGCTTATGTTGAACGATGATGCGCGCATGCAAGGTGAGATCGATCAGTTGCTTGAGTGCATCGAGGCACTACCCGGACGCGTCATTATGGTGAGCAATGAAACCGGTCTTGGTGTGATTCCGCTCGGCGAGCTGACCCGGCGTTATGTCGACCAAGCGGGGTGGCTGCATCAGGCACTCGCTGAGCGCTGCCAGCGCGTGGTGTTTACCGTCGCCGGTTTGCCAATGGTGCTCAAAGGAGCTGCGTTTTGAGTGAGTCATGGTTGCAGCTTGCCTGTTGCCCGCTGAATGTAGCGGCGCAGCAGGCGGCACAGGATCGTCAAGCGCAGCTGACCAAGCCAGCGGGCTCCTTGGCGCAGTTGGAGCAGGTCGCGGTGCGCCTGGCTGGGCTGCAAGGGCGTGAGAAGCCTGCGGTTGAGCATATCTGGATCAGCATCTTCGCGGCTGATCACGGAATTGCCAGTGAAGGTGTCTCGGCTTATCCGCAAGAGGTCACCGGGCAAATGTTGCGTAATTTTGTCGGCGGTGGCGCAGCCATTAATGTGCTGGCCCGCCAGTTGGCCGCACAGCTTGAAGTGATTGACCTCGGCACGGCGACTGCACTTGAGGCTTTACCCGGCGTACGTCATCTGGCCTTGGGCGCGGGCACGCAGAGCTTTTTACATGGCCCGGCGATGAGCCAAGACCAAGTAACCCAAGCACTTAACGCCGGGCGTGATGCTGTGCTACGCGCTAAGTCCGCGGGTACTGAGCTGTTTATCGCAGGCGAGATGGGCATTGCCAACACCACTTCCGCTTCGGCGCTGGCCTGTTGGTTGTTGCGGTGTGAGGCGTCAGCGGTGGTCGGCCCCGGCACTGGTTTGAATGCTGAGGGTGTCCGGCATAAGGCTCAGGTGATCGACACGGCATTAGCGCTGCATCGCCCGCAGATAACTGATGTGGTTGATGGCCTACGGCGTTTGGGCGGCTTTGAAATTGCTGCTTTGGCGGGTGCTTATCTGGCGTGTGCGCAGCAAGGCATAGTGGCGCTGGTCGATGGTTTTATCTGCACAGTGGCCGCCTTGGTCGCGCAACAGTTGAATGCAGATTGCGTGCACTGGTTATTCTTCGCGCATCAAGGCGCTGAACCTGGGCATGGCAAGGTGTTGCAAGCGCTCAATGGCCAGCCTTTGTTGAATCTGGGTTTGCGCCTGGGCGAGGGCAGTGGCGCGGCCTTGGCAGCACCGCTGCTGCGCATGGCTTGTGCGCTGCATAACGATATGGCGACTTTCGCTGAAGCTGCTGTTTCCGGGCGATCAGCATGACATTGCAGCTGGATTTACTGCGTCATGGTGAGACCGAGCAAGGCGGTGGCTTGCGCGGCTCGATTGATGATGCATTGACCACCACCGGTTGGGCGCAATTGCGTGAAGCTCTCGCAGCTGCGCTGAGTGAACAGCAGAGCCAGCCTGTGTGGGATCGCGTCGTCAGTTCACCGCTGCAACGTTGCGCCCGCTTCGCCGAAGAAGTTACCCGGATGCAGGGCATTCCTTTGAGTTTCGACCCTGCCTTGCAAGAGTTGCATTTCGGTGACTGGGAAGGCCTCAGCAGTGCAGAACTTATGCAGCAGGACGCTTCTGGGCTTGGTCAGTTCTGGGCTGATCCTTATGCGTTCACACCGCCCAATGGTGAACCGCTGAGCCAATTTGAAGCGCGTATATTGGCCAGTGTGCAACGCTTGCAGCAAGCCCATTCCGGCGAACGTGTTTTATTGATTACCCACGGCGGAGTGATGCGCCTGTTGTTGGCGCGGGCGCGAGGCTTACCACGCAGCGATCTAATGCAGGTCAGTGTTGGTCATGCGCAGCTGGTTAAACTGGCGATAACGCTGGACGGAAAATTGCGTGAGCGTATATGCAAGAATTCATGATCGCACTGCAGTTCCTGACCCGCTTGCCGATCACCCTGAAGCAGATGCCCAGTGCTGAGCAAAATGGTCGTTCAGCACTGTATTATCCGCTGGTTGGTCTGCTGATCGGCGTGGTATTGCTGCTTACACAATACCTGCTGGGAGGAGTGCCTACGCTGTTGCAAGCTGCACTGCTTTTAAGCATATGGGTGGCGATCACCGGCGGTTTACATCTTGATGGCCTGGCCGACAGTGCTGATGCTTGGGCGGGTGGTTTTGGCGACAAGCAGCGCACACTCGAGATCATGAAAGATCCGCGCAGTGGCCCAATTGCCGTGGTGGTTGTGTTGTTGCTGTTGCTACTCAAGTTTACCGCGCTGGTTGCCTTGCTCGATGCCGGGGCAAGTTCAGCGCTGTTGTTGGCTCCGCTTTTGGCGCGCAGTGCTTTGCCTTTACTGTTTTTAACCACACCCTATGTGCGCAAGGGCGGCTTAGGTCAGGCGTTGTCGACACACTTGCCGCGTCAGCAGTTGCTGTGGCTGTTGGTGGCAGTCGTGGGATCGGTGTTGATATTTATCTCAGGCGCTTGGTTGGCAGCGTTAACGGCTGGAGTGGTTTTTGTTCTGTGTCGCTGGCTTATGCTCAAGCGCCTGGGCGGTACGACTGGCGACACTGCCGGAGCGTTGCTCGAGATAATGGAGTGCGCGATAGTGGTTATCCTGGGTTGCACCGTTAACTGACCGACATCTCGAAGGATTTGCCTGTGTCTGAGAAAATTATCATCGCCGTGGTCGTTATCGTTTCTCTGGCGGCGCACTATTGGCTTTATCGCTGGGTGAAATTCAAGATTGACGAAGGTGTTGTCCTCAAGTGCCTTGAGGATGCCAAAACCACTTCAGGTGACGCGCACCTGAGCAGCCAGTCGATTGCCCAGCATACGCAAATGAAACTGCAACGCGTCGCGACGGTTTGTCAGCAAAGCCCTAAAATTCAACACTCGCCAGGCGCTGAAGACACTTGGCAGCTTGCCTAGCTAGGGCAGCCTTCAATTACTCGTTATACGGCTCAATTTAATTTGCTTTTCGGTTAATGCGGGTATATACCCCTATCTATGTTATCGACTCCATGCTTATGTACCCAGTTGCGCCGTGCCTCGCGCGGTGTCAGCAAGTTATATGACGATGCGCTAAGCGCTATCGGGATCAATGTTGCCCAGTATTCGCTGCTTAAGCATTTGCAGCGCCTTCAGCAACCGAGCATTAGTGATCTTGCACAAGCGTTGGGGCTTGATCGCAGCACGCTAGGGCGCAACCTGCGGGTGCTTGAGACAAAAGGCTTGGTCGTGATGCAAGAGGGGGCCGATCAGCGCAATCGTATCGTCATGCTGAGTGCGTGTGGGGAGCAGGTAATCAAGGCGGCGTTTGCTGCATGGCAGGGTGTCCAGCAGTTACTCGTCGAGCGTATGGGGGCAGAACAGGTGGATGAATTGAGCAACTTGCTCAATAAGTTGCAAACACTCGACCAGTTGCAAACGTTCGACACGGACCCCGATTGACCGCAGATCACTGCGTATCCAGGAATTGATATGAATAATGTGTGGCGCAAAAGTGGCTGGATAATGCTTGGGGCTTCGTTGATTCTCGGATTGTCGCTTGGGATTCGTCATGGCTTTGGCTTGTTCCTGCCGCCTATGAGCGCAGAGTTTGGTTGGGGGCGCGAAGTCTTTGCCTTTGCAATTGCCCTGCAAAACCTTATCTGGGGTCTTACTCAGCCGTTTACCGGTGCTATTGCCGACCGCTTTGGCGCGCAACGTACAGTGATTATTGGCGGTATCTTGTATGCGTTGGGCTTGGGCTTGATGGGCTTTGCCGACTCACTGTGGTCGCTGTCGTTGAGCGCTGGCTTGCTCATCGGCATGGGCCTGTCCGCCACTTCATTTTCAGTGATCCTGGGCGTGGTCGGGCGTGCCGTTGCGGTTGAAGACCGCAGCATGGCAATGGGAATTGCCAGTGCCGCTGGATCGTTCGGTCAGTTTGCCATGTTGCCGGGCACACTCGGTTTGATTAGCTGGTTGGGCTGGTCATCTGCGCTATTGGCATTGGGTATGCTGGTTGCGCTTATTGTGCCGCTGGCGAAGATGATCAAGGACGCCCCAATCCCTGCGCAGGCAGGCGAACAAAGTTTGCTTGAGGCGCTGCGTGAAGCCAGTTCGCATTCAGGGTTCTGGTTGTTAGCCTTGGGATTCTTTGTCTGTGGTTTTCAGGTGGTATTTATCGGCATACACCTGCCAGCTTATCTGGTCGATCAGCATTTACCGGCGCTGGTCGGTACCACGGTGCTGGCGCTGGTTGGGCTGTTTAATATATTTGGCACCTACACAGCAGGCTGGCTCGGCACCTCGCACTCCAAGCCACGTTTGCTCAGTGCGTTGTATTTGGCGCGCGCGGTGGTGATAGGCGCCTTTATCTGGGCGCCAATCACTGTGTGGAGTGCTTATGCATTCGGCATCGCCATGGGTTTGCTCTGGTTATCAACAGTGCCACTCACCAACGGGACGATTGCCACGATATTCGGCGTGCGCAATTTGTCGATGCTGGGCGGTATCGTCTTTTTGTTTCACCAGCTTGGCGCGTTTCTCGGCGGCTGGATGGGCGGCTACCTGTACGACAAAACGGGCAACTATGACCTGGTCTGGCAGATCGCAATTGGCTTGAGCCTGATGGCTGCCGTGCTCAACTGGCCAGTGCGCGAACAGCCGGTGGCGCGTTTGCAGAATATCCAGGCAGCGACATGAATAAGCTCTGGTTGACCCGTGCTTGCCTCGCTGTTGCTGGGCTGTTACTGCTCAGTATGATTTGGTGGGGCTGGCATCAAGGCGGCTTGGCTGTACTGCAGTTGGGGGTTGGTATTTGCTGAGGCGCAGGTGCGGATTGTAGCGGGCGGGACTGTAGCGTGCTGGCTGTAGCGGGCGTTATGGGCCGGGGAAGGGGGCGGTAGATTTGAGCGGCTTTGTTGTTTTTATTTGTGCCGCGCAAATTGAGTGCTTAGCCGCTACGAATCAGAAGCGGTAAGTCACCTGAGCACCTAGACCGTGGGCGCTGTTTTCATAGGTAGAGTTGTACTCGCCGCGCAACGGATCACTGTTGTCGAGCTTGGCGTCGTCTTCTTTCAGGTAGGAGTAAGCCACGTCGATGGTCATGTCATCGGTTGGGCTCCAGCCAGCACCCAGGCTGAAGATTGTGCGGTCGCCCGTTGGGATACGTGGCGAGCGGTGAGTGTTATTGGCAGGCGACTGGTCAACAGCCAAGCCAGCACGAAGCACCCATTGCTTGTTCAGCTTGTAGGCAGCACCGACGGCATGCGCCCAGGTGTCGTGCCAATCTTGCTCTTCGGTGATGGTTTCAAACGGAGCGCCGACGCCTTCGTTGTTGACCGTGATGTCTTCCAGACGGCTCCAGCGCGTCCAGGTGCTGCCGGCGTAAACGGTCCACTGATCGTTGATGTCGTAGGTCAGGGACATGTCGACAGACTCAGGCGTGGTGATGTCCAGGCCAGCGTCATACTTGCCTGTCAGGCCCAGCGCCGTCAGCGGGCTGCCATCTGGTGCTGAAACTTTGGTGTCGCCATCAAGTTCGTAATCAACCTTGGAGTGATACGTCACACCAGCACGTACGTGCTCGTTGAATTCGTAGAGCACACCCACGTTATAACCAATGGCAACATCGTCACCCTTGATTTTGACCTTGCCGTCTTCAGGCGTGAAGCTTGGGATTTTCGAGGTCAGTTCGCCGGAGATGTGGTTGATGGTCGGACCGAAACCGATCGAAAGATTGTCGTTGAAGCGGTAGCTGACAGTTGGCTGCAGAGTGATGACTTGAACTTCGCTCTTGTCACCAAAATAACGTCCTTGGAAGTCGCTCTCGTAATCCGTTACCAAGCCAAACGGTACATACATACCGATACCAAAGCTGACTTTGTCGTCGATTGGCTTGACGTAGTAGCCCATAGGCACACCCACGACAGGCACCATATCGCCATCATTGCTGCCATTCAGGCTGCCATCGGCGTTTTTGATGTCCGTTTTAGCGAAAATCACTGCAGCACCCGCAGACACTTGTTCGCGCTTCAGGCGCGACATGCCAGCAGGGTTACCGTACAGCGTGGTTGCGTCGTCAGCAGAAGAAGATCGGCCAGCAAAACCAGTACCCATGCCGCTGATGCTTTGCTCATTGAGAGCAAAACCGCTGGCTAGGCTGTAGCTGGATGCGACGCTGACGGTTAAGGCCAAAGTGCTTTTTAGAATTTTTTGGCTCACAGGAGGACTCCAAAGGGTAGCTGGGGGGCGCAAGCTAACAGGCTTGTTAGAGGTTTGCCAAGGGGGATAAGTTCTCTTAAATGCCAAGTTTTGTAGGACAATTTCTGGCGCTGTGCGGCTATCTTCGTCGAATGTGAACAAGCGTTCACTGAGTTGATAGGGCTAAAAGCCTGACTATTCGGACAGTTTGGCAAATCGGTCAGGCGACTTGATCGAGTTGACCAATACAGCGTTGCCACGCATCAATAAAATCTTGCGCGCGCCCCGTTGGTCGAAAAACATGGCGCCAGATTGTTGCCATACCGGCCAAGTCATCAACTGCTGGCAGGATGCGATGTTCGATTTCAATCAACATCCAGGCAATAGCGGTTGCGTAACGCAGGTTCACCGTGAGTTCCAGATGCGGCGCATCGAGGAACGCATGCTGGCTGGCAAGCCCACGGATCAGGCTTGCTAGGTCCGGGTCAAAGGCTAGATGGCAATCCCACAGTTGCTGATGACGTGCTTCGGTTATGCGAAACAGGCCATGCCCCAGGTTGTCATCCAGCTCCGAGCAGAGGCTCGATTGACTGGCTGCGGCGCCCAGGAGCAGGGCTTCGGCAGCAGGTGAGTAGTGGCCTAAGTAGACCAATGTTGGGCGAATAACGTGCTGGCTTAGTTCACAGGCCGCAATTCCCATACCATCCTCACAAAATAGGAGACCGGCAGGGCGGGCGCTTGGCAGCTGGTTGTTCGTACAAAGGCTCTACCGGGAGCGGGTTTAGCCGCTCATGTTGAAGTGTAGTGCGACCTTTGAGCTGTAAAGGACTGTTTTTAAATTGTTTTCTTTGATCGCATATTGCCTATATATCACTTGGTAATTAGCAGACCCGCTGATGTAGCGGGTTTAGGCAGCGCTAACAGTGGTTAATCGCCAGTGGCCACGGGCCTTTGCTGGTCAGTGATCCACTCGCTCCACGAGCCTGCGTAGAGTGGCGCCAGTGGATAGCCCGCCAGGCACAGGCTAAACAGGTTGTGGCAAGCCGTTACGCCGGAACCACAATAAGCAACCAGCTGTTCAGCAGAGCGTTGCCCGAGTAGATCGCTGAAGCGCTGACGTAACTGAGTCTCTGGCAAGAAACGCCCGTCACTGCCAAGGTTGTCGGTGAACACCGCGCATTGAGCGCCTGGAATATGCCCGGCGACCGGGTCGAGCGGTTCTACTTCGCCTTTGAAGCGTGGCAGCGCTCGGGCATCCAGCAGGGTCAACTCGGGTGTGTTCAGGCGTGCCTGTAATTGCTCGGCTGTGAGCACCATCGCGGTGTCTGGCTGGCCGCTGAAGGTACCTGGACTGACTGATTGCGTCTCGTCGGTGATCGGCAAGCCCGCCTCGTGCCACGCCTTGAGCCCACCATCAAGCAAGTACACCGCTTCGCGTTTGCCCAGCCATGCCAGTAACCACCAGGCTCTTGCTGCATAAGCACCTGGGCCGTCATCGTAAAGAATGACTTCACTGTGATTATCCAAACCAAGCTCAGCCAGTCGCGCAATCAATTTTCCGGGTTGTGGCAGTGGGTGGCGGCCGGTAATTCCGGTTTTTATTTCACCGGATAAATCATCTTCCAGGTCGAGAAACTGCGCGCCTTCAATATGCCCTTGTGCAAAGCTGCGTTTGCCATAGCCGGTGTCGTCGAGGGCAAAGCGGCAATCGAAAATACGAATGTCCGGGTTGTGCAGGCGATCATGCAGTTGTTGTGCGGTGATCAATTGGGCAATAGGCATATGGGTATTCTCGGGCTGGAGGGTTCCAAGGGTTTAAAGCGCTGCTTAATCAGGTACCAGGCAAATAAGCTTTTTATCATTGGCGCTGGAAAACTGAAACGTATCGGCGCTGTCTTATGTTTACTGTCGATAGTTATTGTCGAAGGTGATCACCCGTGATCGCTAGCGTTGGCCAATGGCGAGGTGGATAAAATGCTAACAATTAAACCGAGTGAACATACTAATGTCATTGAGTTTGAGCTTGATGGCGGTTTGAGTCGTGAGGAATTTGATCTGTTGGCTGCACGCATTGAGCAGGTCATCAGCGAGCATGGGCTGGTGCGCATAATCGAGGTGGTCAAGCATGTCGGTGCGATCTCCCCATCTGCGCTATGGGCTGACTTTAAATTTGCACCCAAGCACCTTAAAGACTTCTCGCATGTGGCAATTGTTGCCGATCAAAAATGGATTGGTTGGTTTAGCGAGCTGGTTAAACCCCTGATGAATGCGCAGATTCGTAACTTTGGTCTGGATGAACTTGATCAGGCGCGCTACTGGATCCGTAACGCCTCAGATAATGCCTGATCGACGATTACCCTTTTAATCACGAGAGCGAGTGTAATGCAGCCACAACCTCTGATTGCAGTTGCTGATGTGCCCGCCAGCAGCCTCTGGTACCAGCAACTGCTCGCCTGTAAGTCAGCGCATGGTGGTGCTGAGTATGAGCAACTGGTTAATTCGCAGGGCCAGATGATTCTTCAGCTCCATGCCTGGGATGCGCATAATCATCGGTACCTGGGCGACAGCAGCATAGCTTCACGTGGTAATGGCATGCTGCTGTGGTTTCTGGTCAATGACTTTGCCGCCGCACTGGTGCGCATTGCCGCTCTGCAAATCAAGGTGCTGCAAGGGCCATTGTTGAATCGAAATGCGCAGCATCGAGAGGTCTGGTTGCGCGACCCTGACGGCTACACCGTGGTATTGGCCGGGCAACACGGCGAGCTTTAAGGAACTGTTGAAAAACTACTGCGCTTGGTATTACTGCGTTAAAAAACTGCTCAAAATGCTCATTTACAACACGTAAACTGCGCTTTTTCGCAGTTTTTTGCCTTGTACTCCCGTCGCTCGCTACTTTTTTCAGCGAATCCCTAAATGTTTTAAAGCGTGGCGGCGCTGCTGTATTGTGCGCGGCATTCAATATTGTCTACACGCGAGTTGCCGATGAAACGCTTTGTATTGCTGGATACCGCGCCTATTCCTCAAAGCAGTTCAGCCTTGTGTCTGTTTGAGTACGGCGAAGACTTTGTGATCAAGATTGCTGGCGGTGATGGCGGTCAGTTGATGAATACCCGGATGCACGGCTCGGAAGATGCGTTGGCGGCGATCCCTTGCAAAAAGATCGCTGGCCGACCTGAGCCGCGCGTGCTCATTGGCGGCTTGGGCATGGGCTTCACGCTGGCCTCAGCACTGTTGCACTTGGGCAAAAATGCCGAAGTGGCCGTGGCAGAACTGGTACCGGGTGTGATCGAGTGGAATCGTGGCGCGCTAGGCGCGAAGTCGGGGCATCCAATCAATGATCCGCGCACACGTATCATTGAGGATGATGTAGCCAACGTGCTCAACGCCGCTAAAAGCGACTATGACGCCATCATGCTCGATGTCGACAATGGCCCTGAAGGGCTGACGCAAAAGAGCAATACCTGGCTGTACTCAATGGAAGGCTTGCGCCAGTGCCACAAAGCCTTGCGCGCCAAAGGCATGCTCGCTGTCTGGTCCTCGAGTGCTGACCGCAAATTTTCCGAGAAAATCGCTAAAGCAGGTTTCAAAGCCGAAGCGGTGCAGGTTTATGCACATGGTAATAAAGGCACTCGCCATACGATTTGGATAGCCGAAAAACTGGCTTGAGAAGCGCTAGTCTGAAACTACACAAGGCCCAGATGCAGGGCCTTGTGTAGTCTTTCTTAGCGGATTTTCAATTTACCAATACGGTCGTTTTCAAGGCTGCCAAGGTACAAATAGTCACCGACCGGTTTGGCGGACGTGACCATGCTCAAGTGACTGCCGCTGGTGTCGTGCAGGCTTTGGATTATTTCGCCTTGCTGGTTAATGGCAATCACCAGTCCATAACGCGTGGCTTTGGGCCAGAACATGCGTGGCAGCTTACTGATTTGCGCTTTTAGCCATGGGTATTGGTGGAGGAAATCAGCATCAGCTTTGCGTGGTGAAGGCATTGCAACCCAGAAGGTGCCGGCATGGTCGCTTTCAAGGTTGTCAGGCAGGCCGGGCAGATTGTCGATGAACACATCATGGCTACCCGCCTTGTCACCTTTGAGCCAGTAGCGGCTGATGCGGTAGCGATAGGTTTCGTTGACCAGTACGAAGTCTTCTTGGGTGGATAGCGCGATGCCGTTGGCGAAGTACAAATCCTTGAGCAGGACTTTGGTCTCACCGGAACCTGGCGTGTAGCTCAACAAGCGGCCCCAGGGACGCGCTTCCAGCAGGTCGAGCAGGTAGTCGGGTTGAGCAAAGCGTGAACTGGCATCGCTGAAGTAAATCGTGCCATCGCTGGCGATAGCCAGGTCATCGGTAAACATAAACGGTACGCCACCAGCACTGGTGGTGAGGACTTTGATACTGCCTTTAGGGTCAATCGACAGCAGGCCTTTATAGGCGTCGGCGACAATAAGGTTGCCAGCTGCATCGAAGTCCATGCCCAGTGGGCGGCCTTGCGTGTCGGCAAAGGTGTCGACTGTCTCGCCGTCAATGCGCACAATCCTGCCGTCTGCCAGGCCTGCATAAACGCGGCCTTGTGCATCAAGTGCGGTGTCTTCCGGGCCATGAATCTTCCCCTTGGCGATTAACTGCGCCTTCATCAATGTGTCATTTGGCTCAAGTACACCGGTCATAGCGGGCGCTTCAGGTGCTTGCCAGGCGACAGGGTTGATCGGGCTGGGCGTTACAGCGAGGAAGATCGCAACACAGGCGATCAGCAGTATTAAAAGACCAAACAGTGTTTTCATTATTATTTTCCGTGTTGAGTGATGTGCGCAGCACGTTGACACTAACCGGCAGATTACAGGTTTCGGGGCAAAGATTGCGCCAACTATGCAGTACTTTGTGGTTGCGTCATTCAGCCAGATAGTAAGCGCTAGCGCACGGCTATGTCGGTGATTTTCAGCACTGAACAACGATCTTTACGGGTCCATATGCGCTTGCATGAGTCGAGCAGGCCCCGATATGTGGCGCGGGCATATATACTGCCTGTCATTCAACATGGGAGAGCCGCGTGGCGATTGATATTCAGTGGATCAGTGACAACCAAAGCTTGGCTCAGTACTGCACGCAATGGCAGGGTTTAGCGTTTGTAGCATTGGATACCGAGTTTATGCGGGTTGACACTTTCTACCCGATCGCTGGCCTGATTCAGGTTAGCGAGGGTGAACGCGCCTACCTGATAGATCCGCTGCTGATTAGCGATTGGACGCCATTCGCGGCGCTGCTCGAAAATCCTGCGGTGATCAAGGTCGTACACGCCTGCAGTGAAGACCTTGAGGTTTTCCTGCGCCTGACCGGCAGTCTGCCAGCGCCGTTGTTTGACAGTCAGATTGCCGCGGGATACCTCAATCTGGGGTTTTCCATGGGCTATTCGCGTTTGGTTAAAGCCGTACTGGATATTGAACTGCCGAAAGGCGAGACGCGTTCAGACTGGCTCAAGCGTCCGCTTTCCGAGACACAAATCAGCTACGCAGCCGAAGATGTATTGCACTTGGCGCATGTTTATTCTGAGCTGCGAGCCAAGCTGTCGCCTGAGAAGGCCCAGTGGGTGCTCGAAGACTGCGCCGATATGGTCACTAACCTTGGCCGTGAAGTTGACCCGCAAGAGGCTTATCGTGACGCCAAGCTAGCGTGGAAGCTGTCGCGTGCGCAGTTGGCGGTGTTACGTGAGTTGTGCGCCTGGCGTGAGCATGAAGCGCGGGCACGTAATCAGCCGCGTAATCGAATCCTGCGTGAGCATTCATTGTGGCCGTTGGCAAAGACTCAACCGGATAACCTGCAAAGCTTGGCGCGTATTGAAGACATGCATCCCAAAACGGTGCGTCAAGACGGCGAGTTTATTCTGCAACTGATCAAGGAGGCCGCAGCGCTGCCCGCGTCACAATGGCCAGAAGCATTGCCTGAACCATTGCCGATTGAGGCTTCCTCAGTACTGAAAAAGCTGCGCGCGATTGGCCAGCAAGAGGCGGAACGTCTGGATATCGCACCTGAGCTTATGCTGCGTAAAAAGATCCTCGAAGCCCTGCTCAAAAGCGGTTACCCAACGGGGCCGTATGAATTGCCTGAGTCGCTTACTGGCTGGCGCCGTGAGTTGATGGGGCAAGCATTATTAGATCGTCTGGCTAAAATCAGCGAAGCCAAAGAAGAGGATAGGGTGTGAAACGCATCTGCAATATTTACAAGAGTTCGAAACGCAATGAGATGTACCTCTATGTGCTCAAAAGTGATGAGCTCAAGCGGGTGCCTGAATCCCTGATGACTGCATTTGGTACGCCAACTCTGGCTTTCAGCATGATTCTTACACCCGAGCGGGCGCTGGCCCGTGAGGATATTCATCAAGTGCTGGAAAACCTTGAAAATCAGGGTTACCACCTGCAGATGCCGCCGCAGGAAGAAGACTACATCCAGCATCTACCTGATGAGTTGTTGCGTCGTAATGACCCTGTGTAGGTAGAAAGCACCATGCGCGTACTGATCGCTGAAAATTCCCATGCCAATTACGCCGAACTGCTCAAGTCCGCCCTGAGTGCCAGCTCGCAGCCGCTTGAGCTGGTCGGTAGCAATGACCCGCAAGGCTTGCCAGCCTTGGCTGCTGATTGCCAAATCTGGCTGGGTCAGCCTGATTTACTTACAGGCTTGCTGCGTGAAGGGTTAAAGCCGCAGTGGCTGCAATCGACATGGGCGGGTATCACCCCGTTACTGGCGGATGGTTTGCCGCGCGATTACTTGCTGAGCCGGGCGGTTGGCATTTTCGGCCAGGTCATGGCTGAGTACGTGCTCTGTCACATGCTCGCCCATGAACGGCAGGTTTTTGCTCAACAAGCCGCGCAGGCAGAGCAGCACTGGCGCGGAGAATTACCGCACAGCTTGGCTGGACGACGGGTATTGGTTGTTGGTTGCGGCGATATCGGCCACAGCGTTGCACAGTTTTTGGCGCCTTTTGCTGTCGAGTTGTTTGGCATTGCCAGCCAAGCACGTGAGCAGGCGCCGTTTATTGAGGTGGCGGCAATCTCTGAGCTGGCGCGCATGGCAGCACAAGCGGATTATCTGATTAACCTGCTGCCAGATACGCCAGCGACCCACGATATCTACGATGCCAAGTTGTTTGCCCAGCTCAAGCCAAGCGCAGTGTTTATCAATGCTGGACGCGGCGCTGCAGTGGTTGATACAGCGCTAGTCAACGCTCTACAGACTGAGCAATTAGCGGCGGCGGTGATCGATGTTTGCCGGGTGGAACCGTTGCCAGCCGGGCATATGTTCTGGACAGCGCCACGTTTATTGTTGACCGGGCACAGTTCCGCACCGACGCAACCGGCATTGATGGCCGAGCTGTTTGTCAGCAATCTGCAGCGGTTCAAGGCGGGGCAAAGGTTGCAGGGGCAGGTTGATTTCCCCCGCGGTTATTAACCTCCTGCCAAATCCAAGCTAGGCTTAATATCAGCAGCGGTACAAATGCTTGAATTCCTGCGGCCAAGCCTTGGCTAAATATCAGCTTGGGCTTGGTCGCGAAAGGGCGCCGCGTTAGACTGCCGGCCTTTTCGCACCTCACTCGTAGTTTTTTGCCATGGCCGCTAAAGTCGAACCCTTCTGGAAACGTAAAACCCTCGATCAGCTTGATCAAGCTGAGTGGGAGTCGCTGTGCGATGGCTGCGGGCTGTGCTGTCTGCAAAAGCTTGAGGATGAAGATGATGGCAGCGTCTATTACACGCGCATTGCCTGCAAGCTGCTTGATCTGGATAGCTGTCGTTGCACCAACTACGAAAACCGTATCAAGTTCGTGCCCGACTGCATCCAACTGACGCCAGCCCAGGCTGATCAATTCCAATGGCTGCCGCCGACTTGCGGTTACCGCTTGGTCAGTGAAGGTAAGGATCTGCCGCTCTGGCATCATTTGGTCTGTGGTGACCCGGAAGCGGTGCATATCGAGCGTATTTCGCAGTCTGGGCGCATGCTCAGCGAAAAAAACGTCGCTGAAGATGATTGGGAAGACCATTTGATTTTTCGCGCGGGCTGATTTCTGCGCAAATAAATCACTGCTACATTCGCTACTCTTTTAATGATCGCTTCGGGTTCGGTGATGGAATTGCCGGGCCAGCGTTTTGTCTATGATTTGAACTGACCTCGTTTGCCATGGAGTTGCCCTGTGATGTCGATTCGTCGTGTATTGCTGTCTGTTGTATTGTTAAGTTTTGGCTCACCGCTATGGGCCGCCAACAAGGTTGATCTGGATTACGACGTGCGACTCGTACCAGAGAGTGACTTGGCCGAAGTCAGTATCTCACTGGATAAAGGCGAGGCCATCGACCAGCTTTCTTTCAACTTGGGTGATGAGCAGCGCTATTCGGATTTCACCACTGAAGGCGGTGAGTGGGCTCAGAAAAGCGCTGAGCGCGGCATCTGGAAGCCGGGCAAAGGCGAGACCAAACTCAACTATCGGGTGAAAATCAGCCATCCGCGCAGTGACGGCAAGTTTGATGCGCGTATGACCGAAGACTGGGCACTGTTTCGCGGCGACAATCTGATACCCAGCGCAGCGATGCACATTCAGGATAAAACCGTTCTGGTCGCACACCTGACCTTCAAACTGCCAAAAGGCTGGCCAAGTGTTGAAACTGGCTGGCCGCGGGTGGGCAAGAACAAATTTCGAATTGATAACCCACAACGCAAGTTTGATCGGCCAACCGGTTGGATTCTCGCGGGTAAAATCGGTACTCGTCGGACTAAATTAGGCGAAACCGATGTGACCATTGCCGCGCCAACTGGTGAGGGTATGCGGCGTATGGATATGCTGACCCTGCTCACTTTCGTCTGGCCAGAAGCCCAGGCAGTGTTCCCACGGGATCCGAAAAAGCTGCTTATAGTGGGAGCCAATGATCCGATGTGGCGTGGTGGTCTGTCAGCGCCCAACTCCTATTTCATGCATGCCGAGCGACCTGCGGTCAGTGAAAACGGTACCAGTTCGCTGGTACACGAATTGGTGCATGTATTCACCCGCATCAAGGACACTGACAAGAGCGATTGGATCAGCGAAGGTTTAGCTGAGTACTACGCGATCGAACTGGTGCGTCGTGCGGGCGGCATGACGGAAGACCGCTACCAAAAAGTACGCGAGCAACTGATCAAGTGGAGCAAGTCGGTCAAGACGCTGCGCACTGAAAACTCAACGGGACCGGTGACTGCTCGTGCGGTGTTGATGCTGCAGGACCTGGATCGTGAAATCCGCAAAGCCACCAATGATCGTAAGCAACTGTCGCTGGATGACGTGACACGCGGCCTGATGCGCCTCGACAAGGTCAGTACCAAAGACTTTATCGAGATCAGCGAAAACGTCATGGGCCAGTCGTCTGACGTGCTCGACAGCAAGCTTCTGAAAAGCAAATAAACCGTAGGGTGGGTGACGCCTTTTCACCCACCATGGGCCGCCGCACCTAGGTCGATGGTGGACAAGCTTCGCGTTGTCACACCCTACGGAGCGGCTTGATTTGTGGGGTGGATGGCGTTTTTCCATCCACCACTGGTGGCGGTAATCAAGCGCTGCAGGTTTACCCCAGCCTCTAGAATTTCGGCCCAGACTTGGTGTTATTACCTTTGGCCATGCGGTCATACAGCACCACATTAACCGTCGCTGCAAGGTTCATGCAGCCTTGTGTGGGGATATACACCACGTCTTCGCACCAGGCGCGAATCTCTTTGTTTAGCGAGCCGTCTTCCGGGCCAAAGATATAGATCGCGCGGTCCGGATGGGTGTATTCCGGCAAGGAGTGCGCACCATCGACCAACTCCACCGCGACGGGCGTGCAGCCCAGCGGGATGATTTTCTGCAGGTCATCGATGTTGATCAACGGGATATCAAGGTGCACGCGCTTGGTGTCGGTGACAAAGTCTTTGGCACGGTCATAGCGGGTGCCGGTATAAAACACGCTGCTAACGCTGTAGCAGCCTGCAGCCCGCATGATAGAGCCGACGTTGTCCGGTGACTTCGGGTTAACCAAGCCAATGCAACTGTATCGTTTGTTCGCCACGGCTTGTGCCCTTTGCGCAAAAGGCGCTGATTATACGTGCAGTTGCGCGTGGGTGATTACTCTTTGCTTTTAAGCAGCGCGGCCAAGTCAGCAAATGGGTTGTGCGTGACCTGGGCTTTTTTCGGTGATCCGGTTGATGAGTCCGAAAAGTACTGCTGGTCGGTGTAGCGCGAGTGTTCGTTATCGTGACAAAACAGGCAGAGTAATTCCCAATTGGAACCGTCTTGCGGATTGTTGTCATGGTTGTGGTCGCGGTGGTGAACGGTTAGCTCGCTCAGGCGCTTGCCAGCGAATTCGCGCGCACAACGGCCACAAACGTGCGGATACATTTTCAACGCCTTGTCGCGATAACCTTCTTCACGGCTGCGCTGGGCATCAGCAAGGATACGGTCGAGTTTGGCGGTGGCGGGTGGTTTTTGCGAGTTCATGCAGGTTGTCCGAGAGAGTGGCCTTGCTCATTAGTTTAGCGCCAGTGGCGATCAACGAGAACTGTCTTGATGATCTGCCGTCCAATGTAATAGATAAGCACTACACTGAGGCCAAAGGTTCTGGAGGTTAATATGCGTGTCAGCAAGCCTATTATCACTGCTCTGGCGCTGAGCCTATGCGCTACGGTCACGACGGTGCAGGCACAAAATTACGGAACGCTGGGTGCTGGCAGTTCTGGGAGTTCCAGCAGTTCGCCCGGCAGCGCCAACCCGCAACCCTATGAGCAGCCACGTTTACGTTCGGCGCCAAGCGGCGCGCCGGCCAGCAGCCCGCCCTTACTCAATAATTCGGTTAATCAGCCCAGTCTGCAGCAACGGCCAGCCACCACTTTGAGCCCGGCGGATAAACCAATACCTGAGCTTGAAGAACAATTGCAGCGCAACCGCGAAGGGTTCAAGCAAGAGCAGAAATCGGAACAGTAAGGTAGGTGACGCTTTTCATCCACCATTGGCTGGCGCGTTTAGGTGCGTGGTGGACAAGCTTCGCGTTGTCACACCCTACGGAAGAGGTTCTATGTGTAGGGTGGATGACGCTTTTCCATCCACCGTTGGCTGGCGCGTTTAGGTGCGCGGTGGACAAGCTTCGTGTTGTCGCACCCTACGGAAGAGGTTCTATGTGTAGGGTGGATGACGCTTTTCATCCACCATTGGCTGGCGCGTTTAGGTGCGTGGTGGACAAGCTTCGCGTTGTCACACCCTACGAATGGAGTTGCTTAGGTCTTAAAGCTGCTGCTCCACAAGTTGTCCATCCATCATGCGTAAGCGTTTGGACATGGACACGGCAATCGCTCTGATCAGTTTAGCGGCCGCTCGTGGGGTTTCGCTGATCATCTTTTCCAACGAGTCCCGTGATAAAACCACCAGCGTGCAGTCGCTCACGGCCACGCAACTGGCTGAGCGGCGCTCGCCATCCAACACCGCCATCTCGCCGAATGCACGGCCTTTACGCAATTTAGCAATTTCAACATTGTCGCCACTGGAGTTGCTCTTGTGGACTGATACGGCGCCAAAATGAATGACGCACATAAACGTACCGGCTTCACCCTCGCTGCAAATCAACTGCTCAGGCGCATACTTGCTGATGCTGAAATAGCCAGCCGCAGCCAATACATCAGCAGGATGCAAGCTATTGAACAGGCCGCAGTCGAGCAGCATGTCGCGGATTTCGTTGATCAGGTAAGAGCTATCAGTCATGGTCATGTCAGGGCAGTTTCAGTGGTTGGCGCAAGCATGCCAGTCCTGTGATTAACAGGCTGTGAACGCCCGCACAGGCGGGTGCTCACAGTCTGCTCAGGGGTAGCTAGCCAAGCTGCAAAACCTTGAACACAAATGCGTATTCCAAGGCGACATCCTTGAGTGCCTGATAACGCCCGCTCATGCCGCCATGGCCGGCATCCAACTCGGTTTTCAACAGCAACAAATTATTGTCGGTCTTGCTTGCGCGCAGTTTGGCCACCCATTTTGCCGCCTCCCAATACTGCACACGGCTGTCGTTGTAGCCTGCAACCACCAGCATGGCCGGATAGGCTTGAGCGCTGACATTCTCATAAGGGGCGTATGCCTTGATGGTGGCATGCACCTCTGGCTGGTTTGGATCGCCCCATTCGTCGTACTCGGTCACGGTTAATGGCAGGTCCGGGTTGAGCATGGTGTTGAGCACATCGACAAATGGCACTTCAGCAATGGCCGCGGCGAACAGGTCGGGCCGCTGGTTTAGCACCGCACCCATGAGCAAGCCGCCAGCACTGCCGCCGCTGATCACCAGTTGCTCGCTACGGGTGTAGCCGGTAGCGCATAAGTGCTCGGCGCAGGCGATAAAATCATCGAAGCTGTTGTGTTTATGCGCAAGTTTGCCTGCGCGGTACCAGGCTTCGCCCAGTTCACCACCGCCGCGAACATGGGCGATTGCGAATACCACGCCGCGATCCAGCAGGCTCAAGCGCGCATGCGAGAACCATGGATCAAGGCATTCGCCGTAGGCACCATAGCCGTAGAGATACAGCGGGCAGGGCGTGCCGATCAGGTCTTTGCGCGCGACCAGGCTAATTGGGACTTGCTGACCATCTGCCGCCGTTGCCCATACGCGCTGGCTGACATAGGCATCTGCGTCAAACGGGCCTTCGACTGGGGTTTCCTTGAGCACCTGCTGCTCACCCGTCGCCAGGTTCAGTTGGCGCACCTGTGCTGGGCGATTCAGCGCTTCGTAACGCAGACGCATGTTGGCGCTGTCAAACTCGAGTGCATCTTGCACGTACAGGCTGTAAGCCGCATCGGGCAGGCTGACGCGGTAGGTCGGCAAACCTTGCGGGCTGACTTCAATTACCGGTAAACCACCCTCACGCAAGCTCAGAAGCAGGGCGTTGGCATTGAGTGTCATGCCATCAATCATTACCTGCTCATCATGGGCGCGCAGTTCAATCCAGCTGTCGCGGGTGAAATTCTGCTCAGTCGCATGGTAAAGCGCGAAGTTGATACCGCTTTGATTACTGCGAATAAACCATTGCCACTTGCCGTTATACAGGCCGTGGTCAACGTCGTATTCGTGGTCTTCCTGGCGCGGGGCAACGCAGCTAAAGGCTTGCTCAGGCGTCTCAGCATCCAATACCCAGACTTCGCTGGTGGTCTTGCTGCCCATCATGAGTATCAGCTTGCGCTCGGATGAGGCGCGGTAGCAGTGCAAAAAGAAACGCCCATCCGGCTCGTGAAAGACCAACTCGGCTTTATCACTGCCCAGAGTGGTGCGGTACAGCTTGTGTGGGCGATGGGTGTCATCCAGCTCGACAAAAAACAACGTTTGACTGTCGTTGGCCCAGGTCATGCTGCCATCGCAGCCTTCAAATTCCAGGGTCTGGATACTGTTGTCGCTGAGTTGTTTGACGTGCAGTTGGTAAATTTCTTCACCGCTGGTGTCGGTGCTATACGCCAAACGCTGATGGTCAGGGCTGATGCTGAAAGCCCCGAGCGAGAAGAATCCACCATCAGCCAGTTGGTTGGGGTCGAGCAACAGTTGCTCGCTGCTGTCATCAACAGTGTGCGAGCCATCTGCCGGGCGTTTGCAGCGGTAATGGCGCGGGTACTCATCACCAGCTGTGGTGCGTTGGTAGTACAGGTAGGGGCCCCAAGGGGACGGTAGCGATAGATCCGTTTCGCGGATTCGGCCTTTAATCTCTTGGAAAAGCTGCTCGCGAAGCTCAGCCTGATCGCTTAATTGGGCTTCAAGGTAGTCGTTCTCGGCATGTAAATACTGGAGAACATCTTCGCTATCGCGGTTTTCCAGCCAGCGATAAGGGTCGCTACCAGTTTCACTGCGGGCGATAGGGGCGTTGGCCATGAGTAACTCCAGAATCATTGAGTGCCGACGGCAGGGGCGCCGTAAAGCGTAAAAGTCGCTATCATAAGCGTCACCTTACAACGCCCGCCATCTTGCTAGGGATTTGCCACATTATGTTTGAGAACGAAAACCTACTCGCCTGGGCCGTCTACGCCGTTGCTGCGCTGGGCTGCTTACTGGTTTGTTTCCGTTTAACCAGCTGGATGTGGCGTTATGTGCGCGAGCCATTGCGGGTGCTTGTCGCGGTCTTGTTGTTTAGCCCGACCATTGTTGACCCGAGCAAAGAGCTGTTTGCTCCGGCGATTGCCGTCAGCGCCTTGGATATTTTGTTTAAAGTGGGTAACAACCTGTGGCGCGCAGTGGCGGATTTAGCTCTCTACGGCATGATTGCCTTTGCCGTATACCTGATTTTTGTAGCGATTCGCTGGCCGATCGAGCGCTGGTGGAAAGAGCGTCGCCAAGCCAAGCTTGAACCCCAAGACGAAAGTGATCCACGCACCCTGCGTGAGATTATGGACGATGGTGATGCCGAGCCAAATTACGCTCAACATGATCGCCATGGCATGCGTGTAGAGCCAAGACTCTAGCCTAGGTCAAACCGCCTGTTATTTGCAGGCGGCTCGGTCTCTCAGGCACCTGCTGACAGCTTTTCATCCTTAAGCATGCTGCTGACAAGCCTTACTCCGCTGCAAAAAGCTATCGCGGTATGCATATGGCGGGCGACTGCTGAGTGTCGTCTGGGCTAATCTTGTGCGCAATGCACAGCGCATCATTGCGAGGCGCTAAATAGTGCGCTCATGTAATTACGGCGGTTGGAGAAAACAGGATGTGTGAACTGTTGGGCATGAGTGCCAACGTGCCGACTGATATCGTTTTCAGCTTCACCGGGCTGATGCAGCGTGGTGGCAGCACTGGGCCGCACCGCGATGGGTGGGGTATTGGCTTTTATGAAGGCCGCGGCTTGCGCTTGTTTCAAGACCCAAGCGCCAGCTATGAATCGGAAGTAGCCAAGCTGGTGCAGCGCTATCCGATCAAGAGTGAAGTGGTGATTGGGCATATTCGCCAGGCTAATGTGGGCCGGGTTTGCCTGGCCAATACTCATCCCTTCGTGCGCGAAATGTGGGGCCGTAGCTGGTGTTTTGCCCACAATGGCCAACTGGCGGACTTTGCCCCCGAGCTGGGGTTTTATCAGCCGATTGGCGATACTGACAGTGAAGCGGCCTTTTGCGATCTGCTCAATCGCTTGCGGGCTGAGTTCCCCTGTGCGGTCGCGGTAGAACAAATGTTGACGACCTTGGTCGACGCCTGTGTGGCCTACCGGCGTAAAGGGGTGTTCAACTGCTTGCTCAGTAATGGCGATTGGCTATTTAGCTTTTGTTCAAGCAAGCTGGCGCATATTACCCGCCGCGCACCTTTTGGTCCGGCACACTTGACGGATGTCGATGTGCAGGTCGATTTTCAGTCAGAGACCACACCCAATGACATCGTCACAGTGTTGGCGACTGCGCCGCTGACCAATAACGAAGACTGGAACTTATACCAGCCGGGTGAGTGGCGTTTGTGGCGCGCCGGGGAATGTATCGCTCAGGGGAAGACTGAGTAACGTTTGCCAAACAAAGGATTAACGGGGGGCTCGGATGTTTAAAAGCTATTTACGCTTGGCGCTGTTTGCTTTGGGCTTGTTGGTCGGGGTGCAAGTACCGGGCTATATCAGTGATTACAGCAAGCGTGTTGATGCGCATCTGCAGGAGTCCGAGCAAAGCTTGCAAGGCTTTCGTGACACCGCAAAACGCTTTTTCAAGGGCGATATGGTTGCCTTGGTGGCGCATTATCAGGCCAGTGATGACCCGGTGATGCAAAGCGATGCCAAGAGTGTCAATACGTTGGTGATGCGCTCAGATTGGCTTAATGCTGAATCGCAAGCCATGCATGGCCCGTGGTATCAGCAGGTTTGGCATCTCGCCACTGCTGCAGATTCGCAGTTGCTCGAAGAAACGTACAAGGCTTACACCTTTCAGGTATTGCTAGTGCCTGAGGCGATTGCGTGGGGCATTGCCTGTGCCTTGCTGCTGGCGTTGCTGGTTGAGCTGCTGCTGGTGACTGTAATCAGTCTGTTTGGTGGCGCTCAGGACAGCCGTGTGCGTGATCGTCACTGGCGATAAGCGCCGCCAATCAGCTTGAAATAATGCCGCAGGCTTCCCTGCGGCATTTGCTTACTTCGAGAGCAATTTCATACCGTCTTCAAGGCCCTGCAAGGTCAAGGGGTACATCTTGTCTTCGACCAGCTCACGGATGATGTTGGTCGATGCGGTGTAGCCCCAGGTATCTTTCGGGTAGGGGTTGATCCAGATTAGTTTCTTGTATTTCTCCATGAATCGCTTGATCCACAGATAACCCGGTTCCTCGTTCCAGTGCTCGACGCTGCCGCCCGCCTGGGTGATTTCATATGGCGCCATGGCCGCATCACCGACGAACACCACTTTGTAGTCAGCACCGTACTTGTGCAGCAAGTCCTGGGTGGAGAATCGCTCGGAGGTGCGGCGCAGGTTGTTCTTCCACACTGACTCATATACGCAGTTGTGAAAGTAGAAGTATTCCATGTGCTTGAACTCGGTCTTGCATGCGGAAAACAGCTCTTCACAGACTTTGACGTGGGCGTCCATCGAACCGCCGATGTCGAACAGAATCAGCAACTTCACCGTGTTACGGCGTTCTGGGCGCATCTGAATATTCAGCAGGCCAGCGTCCTTGGCTGTGTGGTCGATGGTGCCGTCGAGATCCAACTCATCTTCCGCGCCCTGGCGGGCAAACTTGCGCAGGCGGCGCAGCGCTACTTTGATGTTGCGCGTGCCCAGTTCAACCTGGTCGTCGAGGTTTTTGTAGTCGCGCTGATCCCAAACCTTGACGGCTTTGCCTTGGCGCTTACCTGCATCACCAACACGAATACCTTCCGGGTTGAAACCGCCTGAGCCAAACGGGCTGGTACCACCTGTGCCAATCCATTTGTTACCGCCAGCGTGGCGTTCCTTCTGCTCTTCGAGGCGCTTTTTAAACTCTTCGATCAGTTTGTCCAAACCGCCGAGAGATTCGATCTTGGCGCGCTCTTCTTCGCTTAGTGAGCGCTCGAACTCTTTGCGTAACCACTCATCCGGGATCAGCGCCTCAATGTGTTGGTTGAGGTTTTCCAGACCATTGAAGTAGGCACCAAAGGCGCGGTCGAACTTGTCGAAATGGCGCTCATCTTTGACCAAGATAGTACGGGCGAGGTAATAGAACTCGTCCATGTCAGCGAACACCACGTTGTGTTTCAACGCGTTGATCAGATCGAGCAGCTCACGCACCGAGACCGGTACTTTGGCTGCACGCATTTCATTGAATAGGTTAAGCAGCATCGCTGCGTCCTCATGTGTTGGTTCTGACCGGACGGCGGCGTCTCGGCCTGGCTCGCGAGCCTATGGCCGAGCGGGGTGACTGTCCGGCTGAGACGTCACAGTCGACAGTTAGCGACCCGCGCGGCGGCTCATAAAGGCCAGGCGTTCGAGCAGTTGAACGTCTTGCTCGTTCTTGACCAAAGCTCCAGCCAGCGGCGGAATCGCTTTAGTCGGGTCGCGCTCACGCAACACCGCTTCGCCAATATTGTCGGCCATGAGCAGCTTCAACCAATCGACCAGTTCGGAAGTAGAAGGCTTCTTCTTCAGGCCCGGCACCTTGCGCACGTCAAAGAAGACGTCGAGTGCTTCGCTGACCAAGTCTTTCTTGATGGTCGGGTAATGCACGTCAACGATGCGCTGCAAAGTGTTGCGATCCGGGAAGGCGATGTAGTGGAAAAAGCAGCGGCGCAAGAAGGCATCCGGCAGTTCTTTTTCATTGTTCGAGGTAATGATGATAATGGGGCGTTGAACCGCTTTGATGGTTTCGTCAGTCTCGTAGACATAGAACTCCATCTTGTCGAGCTCTTGCAGCAAGTCGTTCGGGAACTCAATGTCGGCTTTGTCGATTTCATCAATCAGCAGAATGACCCGTTCTTCAGACTCAAAGGCCTCCCAGAGCTTGCCCTTCTTGATGTAGTTTCGCACATCGTGGACCTTGTCGGAGTCGAGTTGCGAGTCACGCAGGCGGCTCACTGCATCGTATTCATACAGGCCTTGGTGGGCTTTGGTCGTCGATTTGATGTGCCAAGTGATCAGGCGCGCACCGAAGGACTCGGCCAGTTGCTCTGCAAGCATGGTCTTGCCGGTGCCAGGCTCGCCCTTGACCAGCAACGGGCGCTCCAGGGTAATGGCAGCGTTAACCGCAAGCTTGAGGTCGTCGGTTGCGACATATGACTGAGTGCCTTCGAACTTCATGGGTAAATCCTCACACCAGAACGCCCGGGTAATCGCCGCGGGTCAATTAGTTAAAGATCAACTATACCGTGCAGGTGAGGGGGCTGTGAACGAATACGGGGTATTCAGTCACTGAATGGGGAGTCACCTTGTAAACGTTCTTTTGAGATGGGGCTGCCTGAGTCATTGCTGCGTTGAATCAAACCGATTGCTGAAGGCCTTGACGAAGGCGTTACGCAGAATTGATTTGAAGGCCTGCCAGTTGCTGACGTCGTAGGCGTTAAGGTCACCCGCAATCTCAATACGTGTGGCGAATTGGTCTTTGCTGTGGTTCTTCAGCAGCCAGCCGCCACTGCCAACCAAGGCTTCCCAGATCCCGCTGAACAGGTTTTTATCCTTGGCGGCAACATCTTGCTTCCAATCGAAAATTTCCATGTCACGCAGCAATGGCTTGGCATAGCCGTCGACTTTGCCTTTGCGCGCCTCAAGCTCCATGACGAAATCACCATTACCTTTGGCAAAGTCAAAGTCGGCGTAGGTGCGAGTGAAGCTATTGAGTTGTTTCAGTTCGATATCGGTAGCGCGCAGCTTTATGTCGAAATCATCCAGCTCGCCCAGTGGGTTGAGCTTGGCGCTGGTTTGCAATGGTGCATTGCCAAAGATTTTACCGGTTGCCTGAAAGCTGGCAGGCAGTAGCTCCTTGCTCTCGTTGGTGTTGCTTAAATTAAGCAGCGTGGCATTCAGTTGTGTGGCTTTGATGTCGACTGGGGGTTTTGAATTGAAGTTGCGGAAGGCGAGAGTGCCTTGATTAACGCGCACTTCGTTGAGCGTGATTGGCAGCAGTGCTTTAAGCTGCTGGCGCCAGTCAACGCCTTCACCTGTTTGTGAGTCGGCGGCATTACCACCGTCAACAAAGGTCAGTTTGGGCTGCTCGAAGACCACGCTCGCCACCACGGCTTGGTCGTGCCATAAAGCACTCCAGCTCACCGACAGATCAATCGAGGGCGCCTCAAGCAGCGGCACTGGAACCTTGCCGTTAACCTTGCTGATGTTCAGTTGATTAATCCGGTAGGCACCGCGCCACAGTGCGAGGTCAACGTCGGTGATATGCCCGCGATAATCACCCATGTCGGCAAGCTGCTCGTTTAGGTAATCACGCACCAATGTCGGCAGCATGATATGCAGCACTACCAATAGGCAGGCGATGCTGATCAGAGTCCACAGTGGGATAGCGAAACGTTTTCTCATAACTAAACTGACTCACTAAATAACAATTGGTTTCCAATCATCGCGTTCAAGACGCGCATGACTACTGGACTGTCGGTAGCTTGCGTCATAGGCTAACCAGCTAACCCCGTACAAGGAATTCGTCATGAGCCGCATCTTTGCAGACAACGCGCAAGCCATCGGCAATACACCGCTGGTGATGATCAATCGTTTGGGCCCGAAAGGGGTGACCATTCTTGCAAAAATCGAGGGGCGTAATCCCGCTTACTCGGTGAAATGCCGGATTGGGGCCAGTATGGTTTGGGATGCGGAAGCTCGCGCTGTGCTTAAGCCGGGTATGACTATTGTTGAACCGACTTCCGGTAACACCGGCATTGGCCTTGCGTTTGTGGCGGCTGCCCGAGGCTACAAGCTGCTGCTAACCATGCCGGCCTCGATGAGCCTTGAGCGGCGCAAGGTGCTGAAAGCGCTTGGCGCTGAATTGGTGCTGACGGAACCAGCGAAAGGCATGAAAGGCGCTATCGAAAAAGCCACTGAAATTGCTCAGTCGGACAGCGCTAAATACTTTATGCCGCAACAATTCGAGAATCCGGCAAACCCGGAAATTCACGAGAAGACCACCGGCCCCGAAATCTGGAATGACACCGATGGCGCGATTGATGTGCTGATCTCCGGTGTCGGCACTGGCGGCACTATTACCGGCGTTTCGCGTTACATCAAAAACACCAAGGGTAAACCGATCCTTTCGGTCGCTGTCGAGCCCACCAGCTCGCCAGTTATCAGCCAGACCATTGCGGGCGATGAGGTCAAACCGAGCCCACACAAGATTCAAGGTATCGGCGCTGGTTTCGTGCCGAAAAACCTCGACTTGAGCATGGTTGATCGAGTTGAACAAGTGAGCGATGAGGACTCAAAAGCAGTGGCGCTACGCTTGATGCGCGAAGAAGGCATTCTCTGCGGTATTTCGTGTGGCGCCGCCATGGCCGCCGCGTTAAGAGTCGCGAATGAGCCGAACATGCAAGGCAAGACCATCGTGGTGATCTTGCCCGACTCCGGCGAGCGCTACCTGTCGAGCATGTTGTTTAGCGACATGTTCAGCGAGCAAGAGCTGCAGCAGTAATAGTCTTCCCACTGCAGCAGCCGTGCTGCTGTAGTGGGGGTATATCTGCCGTCAGGCCAGTGGGCGTGTGGTGTGAGGCTTGCTTATCGTCTCGAAGGCTTGGGCGAACTTGAGCAAGGTCAACTCATCGCGATAGCGGCCGATGATCTGCAGCCCGACGGGTAATCCATCGTCGCTAAAACCACACGGAACCGAGATGGCTGGATGGCCTGAGAGTGTGATTAGCGAGCAAGAATTCATCCATTCGATGTAATTGTTCATCGATTGCTCGCCGATACGTTCGACGAAAGGCTGTTCCACCGGGAATGGCAACACTTGGCTGACTGGCGCGATGATAAAGTCATATCGCTCAAGCAACGCTTGGGTATCACGGAATAACCGCGCTCTGACCGCTTCAGCATCAATCACATCCTGGCTACTAAAACGCTGCGCTAGCTCGACGTTCCAGATCACTGTGTCTTTGAAGTGCTGACGTTGAGTCTTGAGCAAGTGGCCATAGCCTGTAGCGTAGGTCAGCGCACGTAACACTTGGAAGGCTTCTGCTGCGCCGCTGAAATCGGGTTCCGCATGTTCGACTGTACAACCCAGATCAGCAATGCGTTTTGCGCCAATTTCAGTCATCGCGCGTACCGCTGGATCCACCGGCAGCCCACCTAAGTCTGGGCTGTAAGCGATCCGTGCGTGCTTCCAGTCGTCTTGCGCAAGGTCACGGAACTGGTTAGCGGGTGATTCGATGGTGAGTGGGTCGCGTCGGTCAGGACCGGCGATCACACTCAGCAATAACGCCACGTCTGCCACGCAACGCCCCATCGGACCGGCTACCGTGAGTTGGCCGAAACTGTTGTTATTCGGCAAATTTGGAACGCGACCAACCGAGGGGCGTAAACCCACCACATTGCAGAAGCTGGCCGGGTTGCGCAGTGATCCACCCATATCTGAGCCATCCGCCAGAGCGACCATGCCCGAGGCGAGGGCAACCGCTGCTCCACCGCTGCTACCTCCGCAGGTTTTTGACGGCGCATAAGGATTGCGGGTCGCGCCAAAAACGCTATTGAAGGTCTGCGAGCCTGCACCGAACTCTGGCAGGTTGCTCTTGCCCAGCAAAATAGAGCCCGCTTGCGCTTGGCGGGTGACAATTAGCGAGTCTTGAGTGGGAACATGTTCGGCATATATTTTTGAGCCCCACGTTGTACGCATGCCTGCAGTCAGAAAGGAGTCCTTGTGCGCAATCGGCAGGCCATGTAATGGGCCGAGCGATTCGCCGCGGGCTTGGCGCTGGTCAGCTGCATCGGCTTTGCGCAAGGCGCCTTCGGCATCAAGTGTCACCAGTGCGTTGAGCGTTGGGTTGTGCTGCGCAATTTTAGCCAAACAGGCTTCAGTCAGCTCGCGGGCGGATAAATGCCCTGAGCGGATTTCATTAGCCAATTCACATGCTGACCATGTCGTTAGCTCAGATTCTGGCTGCTTGGGCATGAGTAATCCTTTGAGATGTATTGCAATGCAATACATATTGTCTTTAAGAGATACTATATATACGGTAACCTTATTGACAGGGTCAAGGCAGGCGATGTCTCCGCCCCAAAAAGCGTTGAACAGCGGTTGAAGCGTTAGGCAAAGCCATTGACGCAAGCAGCAATGAACCGCAGAAATAGCCCGCAACGATAAGTTAAATAAGCACAGTCGCAGTAAAACAAGAACAGCGTTAGGGGTGTGCAGTGATTGAGAAAGACGCAAGGCAGCAGCATGCGCAATTCATCGAAACCCTCGAAAAGGGCGTTCGAGTGCTTGAGGTTTTTCGCAACGGTCAAACCTCAATAGGTCTGACAGAACTGGCACATCTCTGTCATATGAGCAAAAGCGCCGCGCAGCGCTTTACCCATACCTGGTGTGAGTTAGGTTATCTGGCTAAAGACGAGCACTCTCGTCGTTATCGATTGACCCACAAAGCCCTGGAACTGGGCTTTTTGTATCTACATACAGATCCGTTGATCAGTCGTGCCTTGCCCGCGTTGAAGCTGATTCGCGAACGCTGCAACTTGACCGTCAATCTTAGCGTGCTCAGTGGTCACGACATCGTCTATGTCATGCGTATTCCGGGACCGAACCAAACCTTTGCGGAAATGCTGCCGGGGCGACGTATGCCGGCTTGGTCAACCTCGGCTGGGCGAGTACTTTTGTCGGCATTACCCGATGAACAAATTCGCGCGAGCCTTGCCAGTGTTGAGCCGGTCCCCTACACGGCGCATACCGAGCTGGATCGCGACGTGCTGTTCGAGCAGATTGTTCAGGCCCGCAAACAGGGATATGCATTCACCCGTGATCAAGTATTGATCGGCCAGCTCGGGCTTGCCGCGCCTATTCGTAATGTGCATTTTCAAGCTGTAGCGGCCGTGAATATCACTGCCCATTCAAGCAATTGGTCCGCTGAAAAAATGCAGCAGGAGCTGGTGCCGTTGTTGATGGAAGTGACTCAGGCAGTGAGTGTTGGCTAGCGGCTGATGGCTCAGATCACCGTACGCCTAAACGCATATGCAATGTAGGTCACGTCATAAACGTACTCGGCGTGCCAGCAGCCAAACTCTTGCCTTCCTCCCAGAGGACCGATGATGCTCTTGATCGACGAAGAACTTACCCTAAAGAAGCTGGAAGTCTTTCTCGCCTTCATGCGCAGCGGCAACCTGACACGCGCTGCCAATGATTTGAAAATCAGTAACGTCAGCGTACATCGGGCTATTCACTCGCTGGAAAGTGCCTTGCGCTGCCCATTGTTCAAACATGTTGGCCGCCACTTGATCCCTCTGGAAAGCGCCTATGTGCTTGAGGATAAAGCACGCAAGCTGGTTCAAGGCGCACAAGATATGGTCCGGCAGACTCGCGAAGCTGCGGGCTTTTCGGCAGGGCGCTTCAAGTTAGGCTCACTTTACTCATTAACGGTTAAGACTGTGCCGCAACTTATAATGGGTCTGAAATTGCGCCGTAGTGAGCTGAATATTGACTTGATCCTCGGCTCAAACGTCGACCTGATGTACAAGCTGAAAGACATGGAGCTAGACGCCATTTTGGTGGCTTTGGATGAGAGCACCAATAACCTGGACTGCCAGCTGTTACCGTTATTTTCAGATGATATCTTCCTCGCGGTGCCTAATGATTCACCCTTCGCCATGCAAGCCGAAGCAGATCTGGCAGAGTTATGCGATGCACCATTCATAACCTTAGCGCAGGGCTATGCAACATTTCGCGACGGTGAACGGGTGTTTCAGCAAGCAGGCTTCGAGCCTAAAGTGGCGATGCAGGTGAATGATATCTTCACCTTGCTTAGCATGGTCAGCTCTGGTGTGGGCTATGCGTTGCTCCCAGGCCGGGTTGCAGCGGTTTATGAAGGACGCATTCGGCTGATTCCGCTCCAAGCTAAATACAACCTGCAACAACACATCGGCGTGGTTTTTCTCAAGACCAGAGAGCGCGACCCAAACCTGCTTGCGCTAGTTGCTGAGTGCCGTATGTACGCTCACAAGCATGCAGTGCAGACAGTGGATCAGAAGAGCAGAGTGTGGCCTCAGGTGGTCTAGGGTTGTTGCGATTAGCTAGACCACCGGGTGCAGCAACGGCTACATATGCATATAGATGTCTGGCCCGACCGGAAAGCCAAGCAAGGTCCACAGCAGCATAAACAATGTCCACGTCACCAGGAAGCCTAACGCGAGCGGCAGCATCGTCGCCATTAAGGTGCCAAGTTTTAACTTTGGATAGTATTGCTGCATAAACGCTAGCACCACCGCGAAGTAGGGCGACAGTGGGGAAATGATATTGGTCGTGCTATCACCCACCCTAAACATTGCCATGGTGAATGCAGGCTCGATATTCAACTGCATCAGCATCGGGATAAAAATAGGCGCAAACAAAGCAAACTGTGCAGAGCCTGACGTCATGAAAATATTCATGACTGCTGTCAGCAAAATGAAACCGACAATCAAGCTGTAGCCGGTTAACCCCAGCGAGGACAAAAACGTCGCGCCCTCAAAAGCAACCAGGCTGCCAATCCCACTCCATTTGAACAACGCAATGAACTGCGAAATCATAAAGAACAGCACCAGGATGGAGGAGAGACTCTTTATGCATTCCGTCATGATCTCGGGGATGTCTTCGGCTTTTTGAATAACCCCCGTAGCCTTACCGTAAATGTAGCCAACCCCAAGAAAGTAGATAAACAGAAAGGGGACAAAAGACTTCATGAACGGCGAAGGAATCAGTCCACCGTCGGCATTTCTGAACGGAGAGTCTGTAGGCAGCAAGATAAAAGCTATCAGCCCTATAAACGCCAAGGTGAAAAGTCCCGCTTGTTTTAATCCGCGTTTTTCTTCTGCGCTGATTTCTGTTTGTAACGCTGCTTTTGCTTTGGGATTTATGGTCAATACCGACAGCGGCAAAATCCGATTGAGCCGAGGCTCAACAATTTTGTCGACGATGATCGTACCGACAATCGCAAGCAAAATGACAGAGCAGGCGGCAAAGTAATAGTTGTCCACTGGCGACACATAAGCATCTGGGTCAATTATCCTTGCTGCTTCAGTCGCGATTCCTGAGAAAATTGCATCACCTGCGGTGACGAAGAAGCTGGCGTCGTAGCCTGCGCCAACGGCGGCGTATGCAGCGGCGGCACCGGCGATAGGGTGACGCCCAACTGACTGGAAAATCATCGCAACCAAGGGAATGAAAATCAAAAAACTGGCATCTGAAGCAATCGAAGACGACACCCCTGTAACAAACACCAGAAACGTCAGCAGGTGCCTTGGCGCCTTGGTCACGGTTTGCTTCATCACGATAGAGATAAGGCCTACGTGATCGGCAACACCGACGCCGAACATCACAACAATTATCGTACCCAGTACAGGGAAGTTGACAAAGTTACTGACCAAACTGGTAAAGATATGAACAACACCCTCTCCAGAGGCGAGGCTTTTAACCAATACCGCTTCACCCGTTTTCGGGTTCATGCTGTGAATGCCAAAATAGTTCAGTGCTGCTGAAAGTATTATCGTGAATATCAATAAATAAAAGAACAAGAAGAAAGGGTGTGGAAGCTTGTTGCCAACTTTCTCTATTGCCCCCAGAAAGCCAGATAGCTTATCCGTTTCAGGCAATACCGTTTCGACATTATTGCTCATGCGTCTTTTCCCTTTTTATACTTTATTTTAAGAAAGTAATGAGTCTGCAAGGCTTAAGTAGCAATCCTTCGCTACTGAAATAATGGAATCGTTGAAGTCATAATGAGGGTTGTGCAAGTAAGCAGAATCCAAACCGTTACCAATGAAGAAATAGCAACCGCAAACTTCTTCCAGGTAAAAGCTGAAGTCCTCTGCGCCCATGGTGGGCATATAGTCAATTTTTTCAACTTTCCCATGGTCAAAATTCTTCTTGAACGCATTTATTGCTATATCGGTTGCCTTTGGGTCATTAACGAGCGCAGGGATATCCAACAGCACGTTGAAGGCATAGTCACAGGCTCCGGAAATGCAGGCAGACTTGAGTGCGTTTTCGGTTGCGGCGACTAATAAATTACGTGTATTCAGTGAGTCGGAACGTAAACTAATGGTTAGCGTGCACGCGTCCGGGATTACATTGATTCCCTTGCGACTACCGGCCTGAATGCTGGATACCGTCACCACACCTGAGCGTAAAGGTGATAACTGCCGAGCCACTGCTGCTTGCACGTGATTGATGAACTGAGCCGCGACAACGATAGGATCGCAGGCCAAGTGGGGCATTGCAGCATGCCCGCCTTTGCCGGTGATAATGATTTCAATGGAGGTGTCGCCGCCCATTGCTGAGCCGGGCTTGGCAAAGATATAGCCTTGTTCGAAACCGGGTCGGTTATGAAAGCCGAAAATCATGTCAACTTTCGGGCTTTCCAGAACACCGTCGTCAATCATTGCCTTGGCTCCGGCCCCACCTTCTTCAGCGGGTTGGAAAATAAGTTTAATTTTCCCTTTGTATTGGTCCTTTCTCTGCATCAGTGCTTCTGCTGCACATAACAATGATGCGGTGTGGCCGTCATGGCCGCAGGCGTGCATTTTTCCATCGATCGTTGATTTGTAAGGAATGCAGTTTTGCTCATGAATGGGCAGTGCATCCATATCACTTCGAAATGCAATACAAGGTCCCGGCCGCTGGGTATCCAGCAAACCAACGACACCCGTCTTGCCAAGCCCTTCGGATACTACATAACCTAGGTCTTTGAGGATTTTGGCGACTAATTGCGCAGTGTTAGTTTCTTCATATTTGAGTTCAGGGTGCTTGTGAATTTCATGCCTGAGTTCAATGTATTTACTGATGTCGAGATGTGTATTCATTGTTGTTATTACTCTCTACTTAAGCGGCCACTGTATGCGTGAATATAAAAATATGCGCAAGATTTCAACGCTATACGTTTAACTTCGTATTTAACCAAGATGCTGTATAAGTGATATCGCGTAATAAATACTTAGCTGGGGCATGCGTGGACTCCACGAGGTTGCGCAATTGTGGAGTTACCTTAGGCAGATGAGTTGATGCTCATCAATCAAGCTGGTTGAACCATTATTACTCTTGGGCTAATAGTAATTTGTTTCGACCAGACTTTAGCGCTGTTGACAGGCATTCAACTGGCTACAAAGAGTCGTAATGTTGTTCTGCAGATATGTGCTGATACAGCATATTACTGACTGAAGTTACCCCGCTGGCGCGCATAGTGCATATGCCAGAGGGGGTTGTTTGCAAGCGTGGCTGAAAACTACTGCACGGTTTTGTCGGTTACCAACGGGGCGGCTGGAGGTGCAATGGTCGCAGTTGGAGTGCTTGGCCTGACCACCAGCCATAATGCTACAGCGATAATGGCGCCACCGTAGACGTAAGCCCAGGACAAAGGCTCATCAAGCAATAGCCAGCCCCAGAGCACACCGAAGATAGGGATCAAGAAAGTCGTGGTTGATGCCTGAACCGGACCGATATCGCTTATCAAGCGGAAATACAGCACGTATGCAAATGCGGTGCAGATAAACCCAAGCCCCGCCAACGACAGCCATTCATTGCTGCCACCCCATGAAGCCGGTGGCTGCACGATCAGAGAGCCGATAAATAGCGGGGTCAGGAACAAGCTGGCACCAACCAAGCTGCTAAAGGCTGTTAGGCGATTGTCGAGCCCGCCTTGTTGGCCAATCCATTTACGGGTCAGAAACCCGGCAAAACCATAGCAGGTCGTTGCCACAAGGCAGGCTGCGGCGCCCAGCAGCATTTGCAAGTCGATGTTTACAGGGCCGGTTTGGGTCAAGAGCCATACACCAAACAAGCCTAAGGCAACGCCAACAGCTTTGCTGGTGGTAAGCGCCTCACTGAAAAACAGCATGCCAATGAGAACACCCATCAGCGGTGTCATCGCATTGAAGATGGATGAATAGCCAGCAGGCAACACTAAAGCGGCTAGGCAGTACATCGCCGAAGGCAGGCCAGCGTTGATAGTGCCGAGCACCAGGCATTGTTTGAGTTTGCCGCGGAAGTCCCATTTGACCCGCATGATCAGCAGGATCACCAGCAAGCCCAAGGCGCCAAGAGTGGCGCGAAAGAATGCAGTCGGCATGCTGCCAAGTACCGGTGCGACGACACGCATAAACATGAAGCTGGCGCCCCAGATGGCGGCAAGCAACAGCAGTCGACTCAAATCAATCAAGCGCACGGTACAACTCCAGGCAGAAGTAGCCAGAAAGTGTTGCCGTCAACCGTCGTTAATGCAATACACAGTTGAGGTTTAAAAATGCCCACACTGTATTGCCTGCGCAGGCAGAGTACGAAAACTGCCGAGCCCCAACTGAGGTTTCGGCAGTTTTCGTTTGTGCGCATGTGCTCAAGCCTTACTGAACATGGCGTGCTGAAACCTGTTGTTCAGCGCACTGCTCAGATTTGTACTGCGCCAGTAATCAACGCAGCTGCCAGCATGGTTAGGCTCACACCCCACGCCCAGAAGAAGGTGTAGGCGATGTGTTTGCGTAACTCGACTCCTGCCAGTGCAAGGGCGAGGTAGACGCTTGGCACAACTGGGCTGATTGCGAAACCGGTGTTTTCACCAATCAGCATGGCTCGCGCAACTGATTCCAAAGGCACACCTGCTGCCACGGCAACGTCGCGAATAACGGGTAACAGGGCAAAGTAGTAGGCGTCCGGTGAGAAGATCATGCCCAGCGGAACACCGAAAAAGCCAACCAGTACGTGTAGGTATTGAGCCGATCCGTGGGGCAGGATGTCGATGATCGACAGGGCCATCGCATCAGACATCTTGGCCCCAGACAGCACGCCAAGCAGCACTGCGGCAGCCATCATCACCAGCGACATTTGCAGTGCGTCGGCCGCGTGCGCCTTGATCCGTTCGGTCTGCACATTGATATCCGGAAAATTCAGCGGCAAGGCGATGCCAAGCCCCACCATGAAGCACGCATACAGCGGGAAGGTACCGGTAAACAAACAGGCCAGAATAGCCACGGTGAGCGCAACGTTGCACCAGTAACGCAGGGTGCGCGGCGACAAGCCAAACTCTCGCGACTCAGGCTGCCCGAGGCTGGGGTCGAAGGTTGCGGCTGCGCCGAGGGACTTGGGCGCATTGCGTTGGGCACGCAGGCCAAGCCACGCGGCAATCATTAGCATCATCGCCAGCCCGAGTAGCTGCAAGGGGAGGAGGCCGAGCCAGAGCTCAGTCGCATCCAGACCGGTGGTGGCTGCCGCGCGAGCTGTAGTGCCGCCCCACGGCACCATATTGATGACTCCAGCCGTGGTGCCAACAAGCATCAACAGCAGGTTAGGGCTCATGTTTAAACGCTTGTAGAGAGGCAGCAGCGCAGGGATGACCAGCAAGAAGGTCGCGGCACCCACGCCGTCAAGATGGACTGATGCGGTAATCAACACCGTGACCAGTGCGACCGCTATTGGCTTGCCGCCGGTACGCCGAATCAGGAAATTGACCAGCGGATCGAACAGTCCGCGGTCGCGCATGATGCCGAAGTAAAGAATGGCGAATAGAAAAAGCGCAGCAGTTGGCGCCACGGTTATCAACCCGCTCTTGATAAAGTCACCGACTTCGGCGGGTGTGAAACCAGCCAGCAGGCAGATAGCGACCGGAACAGTAGTGAACGCCACTACCGGACTCATCTTACGCAACAAAATTAGCGAGATGATGCCAAGCATCATCAGGAAACCCATGGCGGTGATCATTATTCAACCTCAATAATTATTTTTATTGTTCAATGTGTCGCCTGCTAAAAGCGACGACTTTTATGGCTTCAGCAATGCCGCAAAGCAGACTCGCTCAATCCGGTGGCGGTAACTGCATGGCCAACAACAGATAGCTCAGGCTTTTACCGTGGCGATCAAGTCCGGGGCTGCGGGTCACTCCGCCTTCCAGGGCGCCTTCCAAAACAAAGTTGAGTGCCTGCAGTGAGTCGATTTCATAGCGTTTGATGGCAGTTGGGCGACGTCCAGCAAACTGCTCGCCAATTCGTTCTGGGGTTAACTCACGCTTGAGCCATTGATAATGTTCGGGGTTCAGCGGGAACACGGCTATGCAGAGAATGTTGCCCTTGTCACCCGCACGCGCATGGGCATAGTCGGCCAAGGTAATGGTTGTATTCATCAGTACCACTCCAGTCGGGTTTGAACTGCGCTGCGTGGGATCAGAAAGTCGCGGGTGGTGATGGATTCACTGAGGTGTCTGCGCACTCCGCCACCACCAGCAGGGCCGTTGGTGTAGAGCGATTCAACCTCAGCCTGAAGCTGCTCAATCAGTTGGCGATTTTCATCAACGATACCGACCCGGACCTGTACATCTTCCACCGTTGGCGACTGAGCAAGGCACTTGCTCAGGTAGTCGCTGTGCTGGTCATTGAACAGGCTGGCAACACCCACCAGATCAATCCTTGGCGTGAGCTGCGGCGCCAATTGGGCAAAGCGTTGCAGCAATATTTCGCGTGCGAGGCTGGCTCGCTCCACCGCCCCAGGGCCCGCGTAGCTAATTGATGCTTCGCCGAACCAGAGGCCGCGCATGCCCGCCAAACCCTTGAGCGTGTCCGGGCGCGGATGGCCTTGAATGCCTGCAACCCTGACCCGGTTTTCGTCGATCTGCTCAACGCTGACTTGGCTTATGTCGAGTATTACGTCCGGGGTCAGGTAGCGACGCGGGTCGTGAATTTCGTAAAGCAATTGCTCTTTGACCGTGCGTTCATTCACGCACCCGCTGGTGCCTTTGACCTTGGTCACGATCAGCTCACCGCTGCTGCTGATCTCAATGATCGGGCAATCAAGGTTGGCCGGATTAGGCACATCCTTAATTCCGGGGTGGGCAAAATAGCCGCCGGTAACCTGAGTGCAACACTCCAACAGATGGCCTGCGGTTGTGGCGATCGCCATTTTTTGCCAGTCATCAAAGGCCCAGCCCAAACCATGGCGAATAGGCCCTACTGCCAGCGAAGGGTCGGCCGCTCTGCCGCACAGCACGATATTGGCACCTTGCTCCAAAGCCTGAGTGATGCCATCGGCGCCGGTATAGACATTTACCGAGACCAACTCGCCCGGCAATTCGCGAGTCGCCAGCCACTGCTGTAATTGTTGCTCGCCCAGCTCAAGGAGATCATCACCCAACACGCAGGCAATTTTCAGCCCGGGGTGGCGACCGGCAAGCTTATTGCGCAGGTTCAGTGCCGCGGCCTTGGGGTTAGCCGCGCCACCATTGGTGATGATTGGAATGCCTGACTCGATGCAGATATCGAGAATCGGGTCGAGAAAGTCAAACAAGCGAGAGGCGTAACCACTGTTAGCGTCTAGCTGTTTGCGCAGTTGAGCTTCGGCAAGGGTGCGCTCGGCAAGCAGCTCGAGCATTAAATAGCGCTTTCCAGAGCATGTGGCCAAGCTTTGGGCCAAGCGCAAGGTTGCGTCTGGGCGATCATTGGCAAAACCCGCTCCGCAACCGATGTGAATTGTATTTGTCATGGTTTAAAGCTCGGTATGTGTGCCCGAGCAATAGTGGCGTCAATTGATATTTCTGTGAATTTTAATTATAAGAACAACTATTCCAATAATTCTAATAGATCAATTATGGACATTAACTTCCGGCAACTGCGCGCTTTTACGTTGATCGCGCAAACGTTGAGCTTCACCCGCACCTCGGAGTTATTGCATTTGTCGCCGCCGGCACTCAGCTACAGCATCCGCAAACTAGAGGAAGCGCTCGGGCTAAAGCTGTTCGCCCGTAATACCCGTAGCGTTGAGTTAACCCCTGCTGGCGAGCATTTTTTGCCGCAGGCACAGCAACTGTTACGGGTCATGGGCGATGCCGTCAGCGATGCTCAGGAGCTGTTGAATCTGGACAGCGGCACTTTGCGTCTGGCGGCCTTGCCGACCGCCGCTGCGTCATTTTTGCCTGGGGCGATTGCCGCCTTTAGCTGTGATCATCCAGGGGTGCAGGTATCGTTGCAGGATGGTCGGGCAGGGGAAGTTAAAGACTGGGTGCTCAGTGGTGAGGTTGACGTGGGTATCACCTCGTTGCCCGAAGATATGTTGGGGCTTGAGTTCAAGCATTTGGTCAATGACAACCTTGTGCTTCTGGTGCGAGATGAGGGCTTTGATACCGAAAGCTGGAAAACGCGGCCCTACATTGCTTTAACTGCGGACACCAGTATTCGTCCGCTGGCGGATATGACGCTCCACCATTTGGGTGTGAGTACCGATCCGGCATGGCAAGTCGCACACATGAGCACTGCCGCCGCCATGGTCCGTGAAGGGTTGGGATTTACGTTATTACCGACGAGTTGCATGTCCTTTTTACACCTTGGCGAAGCGCTGCAAGTGTTGTCTGTCGCGCAACCTGTTCAGCGCTCTTTGGGGCTGCTGCAACGTAAGCCAGTGAGACAAACACCGGCCATGCAAATGTTTATCCATTACCTCGACAACTGTTTGAGCAAGGCACCGGCCTAAACTGCTTTCGCCGGTGAGGGCGGCGTTCAGCAGTTAACCCTTTGGATGTCCGTATTTACTTTCGCTGAGTCGGGCATGTGACTAAGCTCGGCCACAAAGCAATATTTCAGCAGAGGATTGCCCATGACTCAGCAAACTCCAGCGGCAGATATCGCTCGCCATACGCTTGATGGCTTTGACGATTATCGCGAGGCGTTCCGCCAGATCACCGATGGCGCCCGTGCGCGTTTTGAACAAGCGCAATGGCAGGCCGGGCAAAGCGCGTCGGCAGCGCGGATCAACCTCTATGAAGATAAGGTCAAGGAGGTCAGTCAGCGCCTGCGCGAGACCTTTGGCGATGAGTTATTTGATGTGCAGCTGTGGCCGCTGGTCAAAACCGCTTATATCAAGCTGATTGACACGCGTTTTGACGATGAACTCTCTGAAACCTGGTTTAACTCGATTTTTTGCAGTTTGTTCAACCACGATCAAATCAGCGATGGCTGCATGTTTATTCATACCACTCGGCCTGCCATAAACAGTCGTCAACGTGCTGCACAGACGCGTCGCTACACGTTGGGCGCTGATCATGCACAGGCCCGTGGCCTGAGCTTGATGCTCGAAGCTATCTTCAATGATTACAGCTTCAGTGCGCCGTTTGAGGACTTGCCGCGTGACCTTGCACGGCTTGAGGCGCAAATGCGTGAAAACCTGCCTGACTGGGTGTGCAAGGACCCGAACCTGACCATTGAGCTGTTTTACTCGGTGCTCTATCGCAACAAAGGCGCGTATCTGGTCGGGCGCGTGTTCAACCAAGATGAGCAATGGCCGCTGGTGTTTCCATTGCTGCACCGCGAGGGTCTGGGGATTCAGGTCGATGGGCTGATTACCGATGAGGCCGAGGTGTCGATAATCTTCTCGTTCACCCGCTCATATTTCATGGTTGATGTAGAGATCCCTGCGGAGTTTGTTAGCTTTCTCAAGCGCATTTTGCCGGGCAAGCACATTGCCGAGCTATACAGCTCTATCGGTTTTTACAAGCACGGAAAGTCTGAGTTCTACCGGGCGCTAATCAATCATTTGGCGAGTACTGACGACCAGTTCGTCATGGCGCCAGGTGTACGCGGCATGGTCATGAGCGTGTTTACCTTGCCGGGCTTCAATACTGTATTCAAGATCATCAAGGACCGCTTTTCGCCGACCAAGAACGTGGTGCGTAGCACGGTCATTGAGAAGTACCGGCTGGTTAAAAGTGTCGATCGGGTAGGGCGTATGGCCGACACTCAGGAATTCGCAGATTTTCGCTTCCCAAAATCTAAATTTACCCCAGAGTGCTTGGCTGAACTGCTCGAGGTTGCACCGTCCACGGTCGAGGTTGAAGGTGAGACGGTTCTGGTGCGCCACTGCTGGACTGAGCGACGCATGACGCCGCTTAACTTGTATGTTGAAAATGCCAGTGAGGCGCAAGTGCGTGAAGCGCTTGAGGACTATGGCCTAGCGATCAAACAGTTGGCAGCCGCCAATATATTTCCGGGCGACATGTTGCTGAAAAATTTTGGTGTGACGCGTCATGGCCGGGTGGTGTTTTATGATTATGACGAAATCAGTTTTCTGACTGAAGTAAACTTCAGGCGTATACCTGAGCCGCGCTATCCAGAAGATGAAATGGCGTCTGAGCCCTGGTATTCAGTCGCGCCCAATGATGTGTTTCCGGAGGAGTTTCCTCCATTTCTATTTGCCGATATCAAACAGCGGCGACTATTCAGTCAGCTGCATGGCGAACTTTACGATGCCGATTACTGGAAGAGCCTGCAGGCGGCGATCGTTGAAGGTAAAGTCATCGATGTATTTCCGTATCGACGAAAATCCGAATAGTCCAGTTGGCGTGAGCCGCTGAATATTCATCAGTATTAAAGAGGTTGTTTTGAAGTTAACCATGGTAGCGGCCGGCGTGCTGCTGGGAACAAATGCAGGCTTAACACACGCAGCTGAGCGCAGCGAAACAGACGCACTCGAAATGGCACCGCTGATTATTACTTCACAGCGTACAAGCACGCGCTGGCTGAGCACCCCTGCGGCGGTGAGTGTGGTTGAAAGCGATAAGTCCAGCGCCGAAAAGAACCTCACGCTACAGGGTTTACTCGCTTCTGTGCCTGGTGTGTTTAGCCAGAACCAATACAACCTGGCGCAAGGCTTGCGCCCGTCGATTCGCGGCTTTGGTTCACGCGGCAACTTTGGTGTGCGTGGCGTGCGGGTGTTGGTCGACGGCGTGCCGCTGACCATGCCCGACGGCCAGACCGAGCTTGATGGTCTTGATCTGGGGTTGGTTGAGCGCATGGAAGTCTTGCGCGGCCCGTCTTCGGTGCTTTACGGCAATGCGGCCGGTGGCGTCCTGGATATTGAAACGCGGCAACCGCTTGCCACACCATACAGTTTCTTTGACCTCAGCATGGGCGAGCTGGGTTACCAGCGCGCTCGGGTAGAAACGGGCGGCACCGTGGGTGATATCGGTGGGCTGTTGGCATTCAACAGCACCCAGTCAGAGGGGTATCGCGATCATGCCAAAGCTGAAACCAACAGTCTGACCGGCAAGCTGAATTGGTACAGCGACTACGGCCGTTTGGGCATCAATTTCAATGCCATCGACAACCGTGCTGAAGATCCCGGTGGTCTCAATGCCAGTGAAGTCGCCGATGATCGCGGTCAGGCGGCGCCGAATAACCTGCGCTACGACGCCGATGAATGGATTCGCCAGCAGCGTTTAAGTGCCGTTTGGGATGGATACGGTGCTGGTGATGATGAATATCAGGTGCGCACCTATGTCGGGCAGCGTCAATTTGGTAACAGCTTGTCGTTCACCAATGGCGGACAAACCACCTTTGATCGCATGTTTGCCGGTATTGGCAGCCAATACAGCCACCGCGAAGAGCTGCTGGGCATGTCGCACAAATTCACCGGCGGGTTTGATCTTGAACTCCAGCGTGATGACCGCAGGCGCTACGACAATTTGCTGGGCGAGCGCGGTGACGAAACCCTCAAGCAAGATGAAAACGCTGACAGTAGCGGTATCTTTATCGAAGATCAGATCGACCTGAGCGATGACTGGCAAGCGACCTTGGGTGTGCGTTACGACCGTGTACGTTTGTCGGTTGATGACCGTTTTCTCAGCGATGGCGATGACTCTGGCTCACGTAATCTGCAAGATTGGAATTACAGCGCGGGCTTGAGCTATCGACTTGATCCACATCAGTCGGTGTACGCCAAGGTCGGCACTTCATTCGAAACGCCAACCATCAGTGAGCTGGCGAACCCTAACGGCGGTGGTTTCAACTCGTCGCTGGATCCCGTACGCACACTCAACCGCGAAATTGGCTTGAAGGGGGAGTGGTCAACCCTGCGTTATGACGTGGCGTTGTTTAGCATGGAGCTTGATGACGAACTGGTTGGCTACAGCCTTCCGGGCCAGTCAGGTCGCAACTATTACCGCAATGCCGGCAAGTCACGCCGAGATGGTCTTGAGATGAGCCTCAGTTGGCAAGTGGCCGAGGCTTGGCGTTTGACCGGGGCGTACTCATACAGCCGCTTCAAGTTCGATGATTATCAAGTTGATGACAACGATTATCATGACAACTCACTGGCTGGCATCCCGCAACAAACCCTGTTTACTGAAGTTGCTTATGAGCACAACGACAACTACGCCCGCTTGAATATGAGCGCGTATGACTCGATGTATGCCAATGATGCCAACAGCGTCGAAGTCAGCGGTTATGCTCTGACCAACTTGCGGGTTGGCAAGCGTATCAAAGCGGGCGAGCAGACGTGGGAGCCGTATCTGGGGGTCGATAATGTGTTCGACCGCGATTACTACGACAATGTGCGGATTAACGATGCCAACGGCCGCTATTTTGAACCGGGGCCAGGGCGCACGGTCTATGCCGGGCTGCGTGTAACATTTTGAGCAAAGTTGCTGGTGAATAACTGACGAGTATCAATCTGGCGCAGAGTCATTCAAGGTAATCTATGCTTAGTACAGGACGTGACTCACGTCTTGCCCGTAAGCCTTGGCAGGAGGAAGTTAAATGATCGCCAAGATGCAGAATGCTTTTCACGATCTTCTGGTCGCGCTGGGGCTGCTTGACCGGCCTAAGCTGCAACCCATTCCCGTGCGCAACGACGATTCTCGTCGGCCACGAGAGCCGCGCCGCCAGCGCTGAGCCTTGCTCAGTTGTTCACGCCGCTAAAGCTTGGTCAGTGGTTCGCACTACTGACCAGCCATTCGTGCAGCCGAAACTCTTAATCTGACCGCTATGCAGCGCCACATGAATGTGGCGATTGCAACATTTCAACATTTCAACATTTCAACAGTGCAGCAGTGCAGCAGTGCAGCAGTGCGACCGGGCGTAGAATTTACGCCCGGCAACGCTTGGTTAATTAACTCTCAGTGGTCGCGAGTGTCTGTGTGGCAGCCGGTTTTTCCGAACACAGACTCACCAGTACAAAGCTGACTGCGCCAACCGCCAGGCTGTAGTAGATCGGTGTATTGGCTTCGAGGCCGTCGATAAACATGAAAACCGCCGCCGTGAGGCTACCCAGCGCCATACTTGCAATGGCGCCAGCAGTGGTTGCGCGCGTCCAGTAAATCGCACCCAACAACGGAATCAGCATGCCACCGACCAGCAGGTTGTAAGCCATGGTCAGAGCGCTGATAACATCACTGACGAGTAACGCAATCACCAGTACCACACAGCCCAGCAGCAGCGTGAAAACACGGTTTACATGTGCGCTTTCACTGGTGTTTTTGCGCTTGCTGAAAAGCGGCCAAAGATCTTGTGCTGCGGTGGTTGAGGCTGCCAATAGCCCGGCGCTGGCGGTCGACATCAGCGCAGCCAGCGCGGCGGCAATGACTAGCCCGCGTACGCCATCGGGTAGGCTGGTTTGGACAATGCTGGCAAAGGCATCGTTGACGTTAGCCAAGTCGGGCAATACCACTTTGGCAGCCATGCCGATAATCGCAGCGGCCAAGCCGTAAAAGATGCAGTAGATGCCCGCTGCTGTACCGGAGATCTTGGCGACCTTCTCGCTGCGCGCGGTGAACACGCGTTGCCAGATGTCTTGGCCGATAAAGATGCCGAAGAAGTAGATCAGGAAGTAGGTGATGATGGTGTCCCAGCCAATCGCGGTCAGCGAGAAGTAGCTGGCAGGGAGTTTCTCGACCAGCGCATCCCAGCCGCCAGCGTCGCTGACCGACATCGGCATCAGGATGAACACCAAGCCAATGGTCATGATCAGAAACTGCACGATGTCCGTCAGGCTCAGCGACCACATGCCGCCAATGGTTGAATAGGCAACGACAATACCGCCACCAATCAGCACGGTCATCCAGAACGGCATACCAAACAGCACCTGCATCACCGTACCGATGGCGATGGTTGAAATGGCACCGATCATCAGGGCGTAGATCAGCATGATGGCTGCGCTTGCGTGCCGTGCTGTTGGGCTATAGCGCCGCTCAAGGACCTGAGTGACGGTATATATCTTGAGTTTTAACAGTGGTTTGGCGAGCAACAGGCTGATGCCGATGATGCCCAGGCCCAGTGAGGCACACAGCCAGAAACCGGAGAGGCCGTAGACATAACCGAGGCGCACAGTGCCGATGGTTGATGCGCCGCCGAGCACGGTTGCAGCCATTGTGCCGAGGTAGAAAGCCGGGCCTAGATTGCGGCCAGCCACCAGATAATCTTCACGACTCCTGGCCCGGCGCATGCCGTAGAAACCCAAGCCCAGCATGGCCGCAACGTAAATCACGATTACCAACATATCTAGAGTCATTTTTAGCGTCTCTTTTAATTGTTTTTATGTTTCGTACTTGTCACAGCGCAAACCCTTGAATCGGGTCACCCGATTGTGTTTGCGCAGCCAGTCCATAGGCTGTAGTCAGGTTGTTCTCTGACGTTTAGCGATGTTCTACACCTGGAAGCACGCAGAGCATTTCGTAAAGCAGGTTGGCACCGAGCAGCGAGGTATTGCCGGTGGTGTCGTAAGGCGGGGAAACCTCAACCAAGTCACCGCCAATCAGGTCCAGGCCTTGGCAACCACGAATGATTTCAATCGCCTGAATGGTGGTCAGGCCGCCGATTTCCGGGGTGCCGGTGCCGGGTGCCCATGCAGGGTCGATGCCATCGATATCAAACGACAGGTAAACCGGACCGCCACCGACTTTCTCGCGGACTTCCGCCATCAGCGGCTCAAGCGACTTGTGCCAGCACTCCTCGGCTTGTATTACGCGGAAACCTTGTTTGCGGCTCCAGTTGAAGTCTTCGGCGGTGTAACCCTGGGCTCGCAGACCAATCTGGCATACGCGATCGCAATCAAGCAGACCTTCTTCAACGGCGCGGCGGAAGGTGGTGCCATGCGCGATTTTTTCGCCAAACATGTGGTCATTGACGTCAGCGTGGGCGTCGATATGGACCAAGCCGACTTTGCCGAACTTCTTCTTGATCGCGCGTAAAATTGGCAGGGTGACGGTGTGATCACCGCCGAGCGTCAGCGGCAGAATGCCGTCTTCAAGAATCTGCTCGTAAGCCTCTTCAATGATGCGCACTGCCTCGGCCATGTTGAAGGTGTTGATTGGTACATCACCGATATCGGCGATGTTCAACGAATCAAACGGGGCAGCGCCGGTGGCCATGTTGTATGGGCGGATCATTACCGATTGGGCACGGATTTCACGAGGGCCGAAACGGGTGCCAGAACGCAGCGAGGTGCCAATATCCAGAGGGATACCAACAAAGCCAACGTCGAGTTTTTTGCGTTCTTCTGGGGTTTGGATATGCGGCAGGCGCATCATGGTGGCGATGCCGCCGAAACGCGGCATTTCATTACCGCCCAGGGGCTGGTGCAGAATCTTGTCCATGGGGGAAGGCCTCACAGTCGTTATGGTTGTAATGTGTGTTGTGCTGATTCTTGGCCATCGCCGCTCTGCGACAAATCTCTGAGAGCAAAAAATTAGTTTAGAAATATCTAAACTAATGGCTAAGGCCTTAGAATCCCCAGAATGCGGATTAATGTTGTTGCGGAGTTGTTATGAGCCAGGCTTTACCCGACCTGAAATTGCTAAAGATCTTTGCCAGCGTGGTGCGTCACCAAGGCTTCGCGGCGGCTCAGCAAGAACTCAAACTGTCGACCTCCGCGATCAGCACCTACATGAGTCAACTCGAGGGCAGCCTTGGATTAAGCCTGTGTCACCGCGGTCGGGGAGGCTTTAGTCTGACCAGCAAGGGCGAGCTGTTTCATCAGGAAACTTTACGCTTGCTCGGTGAGCTAGAGGGTTTTGAACGCTACTCGGCAGCGCTTAAAGGCGAGCTGCGCGGCACTCTGAATCTCGGTGTTCTTGACTCAACGGTAAGCGATACGGCTTTACCATTAGCTGAAGTAATTGGTGCTTACAGCCATGAGCATCCGGCGGTGCACATGCATTTGTCGGTCTTGAGTCCGTATGAATTACAGCTCGCGGTTTTGGATAACCGCCTGGATATTGCCATCGGTGCATTCTCAACCCGCATGAATGGTCTGTTCTATCAGCCGCTGTACCGTGAGCAGCATTGGTTGTATTGCAGCGAACGGCATTCGCTGTTTAAACAGCGGCGCATTCCTGCCGAGGTGATTACCCAGCAGCGCATGGTCGGTCGTGGTTACTGGAGTCAGGCAGAGCTGGCGCGCCACGGTTTCAAGCACAGTGCGGCGACTGTTGAGTCGATGGAGGCTCAGTTGATCCTCGTGTTGTCGGGTGCTTACATCGGCTATTTGCCTGAACACTACGCACAACATTGGGTCGAATTGCAGCAGTTGCAGGTATTGTTGCCGGCAACCTTTGGTTATCAAGCGCCGTTCTCCCTGATTATTCGCCGAGGTCGCTCGCGTGAGCCGTTGATTCAAACCTTCCGTGATCTGCTCAAGACCCAATTGAATGCGGTTGATAAGCACGCTGCTGGCTAAGGAGCCGTTGATATGTCTCGCCCCCGTTGTGAGCGCTGTGCGCGACCGCTTGAGCATTGCTTGTGTGCGCTGATTCCGAGCCTGCCAAGCCATACACAGGTGCTGATTCTGCAACACCCAAGCGAGGTCAAGCATGCGCTGAATACCGCACGGTTACTGGCCTTGGGGTTAAACAATGCGCAGTTGTGGGTCGGTGAGCAGTTTGAGCAACTGGCTGATTATCTGGCGCAGCCGGGTTACCGCAGCTATTTGTTGTTTCCGGGAGAGGCGGCGCAGTGTTTAGCGGATGTGCGCGAAGAGGCGAATGGCACGCCAATTCGCCTGGTGGTACCCGATGGCACCTGGCGCAAAGCGCGTAAGTTGCTGTACCTGAATCCGGCGTTGGAAAGCCTGCCGCGCGTGACATTGCCAAGCGGCCAACAGTCGCGCTATCGCCTACGAAAAGCACCGTCCGAGGGCGCATTGTCGACGATAGAGGCGGTAACCGTTGCGCTGCAAATACTCGAGCCAGAACAATCATTCGCCGCGCTGTTACGACCGTTCGAGGCATTGATTGAGGGGCAGATTAGCGCCATGGGCCAGCAAACCTTTGTGCGTAATCATTCAAGCAAGGATTAGGCAACCTCAGCGTTCACGTAGCGCCTCGGTACGGGCTTTCAGTACAGGCTTGAGCAGGTAATCGAGCACACTCTTATTGCCGGTGATGATGTCGACCGTGGCGATCATGCCGGGGATGATTATCAGTGGCTGTTTATCAGTGCCTAAATGGCTTTTATCGGTGCGCAGTTGGATCAAATAGAAGCTGTTGCCTTCATCATCGGTGATGGTGTCCGCGCTGATAAGCTCCAGATTGGCCTTCAATCCGCCATAGATTGTGTAGTCATAAGCGCTGAATTTAACCATGGCTTTCTGGCCTGGATGGAGAAACGCTACATCTTGCGGACGGACCTTGGCCTCGATCAGCAAATTGTCTTCCAGCGGCACAATCTCAAGCATGTCGCTACCGGGCTGAACCACGCCGCCAATAGTATTGACCTTGAGTTGCTTGATGATGCCATTGACCGGCGAAATGACCGTGGTTCTGCTCACTCGGTCGTCAATTGCCGAGCCACTGGCGTTGATCTTTTTCAGGTCGGTGCGGGCATCGTTAAGTTCCTTGAATGCGTCGGAGCGAAAGCCCAGCTCGGACTCTTCAATCTTGCTTTTGATCTCGCTGATGGCCGACTCTGCCCTTGGAATCGCCAGTTTTGTTGCTTCAAGTGAGCCTCGAACTTCAACCGCGCTGCGTCTTAAACGCAGAATTTCCACTTGTGAAATAGCCCCTGCTGCGACCAACGGTTGCGACATATTCAGCTCTTGCTGAATTAAACCGAGGCTGGAGCCATATTGCTGCGCCTTGGAGCGGAACTCGGCGAGTTCTTGGGTCTTTTGCCGCAGTTGTTCACCGAGCGTACGTTGTTCACTCTGCAGGCGTTGTTGTCGTGAGTTGTACAGTCCAGCCTCATCTTCGGCCAACTGCGGAGCACTGCGGGTTATTTCTTCGGGCATCGCTAGTGGCCGGCCTTCAGCTTCGGCACTCAAGCGTTCGACGCGGGCAATCAGCGCCAATCGGTCGGCATCACTTTCGCCTTTATTCGAGCGAAAGCGGGTGTCATCGAGACGCAGCAGTACATCGTTTTTGTTAACCACCTGGCCGTCACGGACGAAAATTTCGCTGACGATGCCGCCTTCGAGGTTCTGTATCACTTGAATTTTGCTGGATGGAATGGCCTTGCCTTGACCGGTGGTGACCTCATCAAGCACCGCGAAATTGGCCCAGACCAAGGCAGATGCAATGCAGGCAGTGACTGCCCAAATGGTGATGCGGGCAAACCACGGCGTGTCTTCAAGGACCGCGCCGTCGATTTCAGGCATGAATTCGGTGTCTTCTCTGCGCCCTTTGCTGGCGGAAAAGTAGTTGCTGAGAATCTGCTGGCTCATGACTTTTCCTTAACCCGCAGCCGGGCCTACTCGGCCTTTGCGCAATGCTTCGATTACCGACTCTTTAGGGCCGTCGGCGACAATACGCCCGTTATCCAGAACGATCAGCCGGTCCACTAAGCTGAGCATCGAGGCGCGGTGGGTGATCAACAGCAAGGTTTTACCTTGGGTCCAGGTTTGCAGGCGGTTGCGCAGGATCTCTTCACTGCTGTTATCCATAGCGCTGGTGGGTTCGTCGAGCAACATGATCGGTGGGTCAAGCAGCATCGACCGGGCCATCAATACAGCTTGGCGTTGGCCGCCGGAAAGCAACTGACCGCGTTCGCCAACTGGGCGATCAAAGCCTTGTGGGTGTTGCTTGGCCAGTTCGTTGACTCCGGTTAACTCGGCGACTTCGAGCATGCGCGCATCACTGGCATAGCGTGCGCCCAAGGTCAGGTTGTCGCGCAGGCTGCCAGAGAGCAGCGGTAAGTCATGTGAGACGAAACCGATCTGGTGCCGTAAGTCAGCCACATCGAGTTGACGTAGATCCAGATTGTCGAGCAGAACCTGACCTTCCGCAGGTGTGTAAAAAGCCATGATCAGCTTGGCCAATGTGCTTTTGCCCGAGCCACTGCGACCAATAATGCCAACCCGTTCGCCCGCTGCCAGTTGCACGCTGACATCGCTCAGCGCAGGGCTGGACTGGTTGGGATAGCTGAAGCTGACTTGGCGAATTTCCAGCGCTCCAGACAGATGTGTACGTTCCAGTGGACGCTGTTTAGCTTGGCGCTCTTGCGGCATGGCCATTAGCGCATCGGTACTGGTCATGGTCAGGCGTGCTTGCTGGTAGCGGGTAATCAACCCGGCAATTTGCCCAAGTGGCGCCAATACCCGGCTGCCTAGCATGTAGCACGCAACCAGAGCACCGACGCTAAGGTTGCCAGCAATGATGCTGTAAACCCCTGCAACAATGGTTGCCATGCCTGCAAACTGCTGTAAAAACAGGGTGCCGTTAGTTGCCAGTGAAGCGAGAAAACGTGCGTGAGTATCAAGTCGGGTGAGGGCGCCGTGGGTTTTCTCCCATTCATGCTGACGTTCACTTTCGGCGCCACAGGCTTTGAGGGTTTCCAGCCCGCCAAGGGTTTCGATCAACAACGCCTGACGCTGTGAGGCCAATGCCAAACTTTTTTCCACCGTGTCGCGCAATTGCACTTGGATGATCCAGGCAAATATCGCGGTGATTGGGAAGGCCAGAATCGGAATTACCACCAACCAGCCACCCAGCAGGCCGATGACGGTAATCATCAGCAGGGCAAACGGCAGGTCGATCAGGCTGGTCAAGGTCACGGCGGTTAAAAATTCGCGCAGCCCCTGAAAATCATGAATGCTTTGCGCAAAGCCGCCAATGCTGGTCGGGCGTGAGGTCATCGACATTCCGGTAATGCGCTCGAACAAGGTTGCCGAAAGCACCACGTCAGTTTTTTTCCCTGCGGTGTCGAGCAGATGCGCGCGAAGCACGCGTAGCAATAACTCAAAGCTGGTGCCGATAAATAAACCAATGGCTAATACCCACAAGGTCGCAGTGGCTTGATTGGGCACCACGCGATCGTAGGTCTGCATGACGAACAGCGGCACCAGCAAACCCAAAAGGTTGATGAGCAAACTGGCGAGAACGGCATCGGCATACAGCCAGCGGGACAGTTTTAAGGTGTCGCGAAACCAGGCTTCAATTCGAGGCACAAGCGGCTGTCTGGCCTCTTCGAGTTGATGTCGGGGGCGTGCAAATAACGCCAGGCCGGCGTAAGCAGCCTCAAGCTCGGCACGGCTGACAGGTTGTTCGCCGCCGTCTGCTTCACAGGGCAATATCAGCGCGTTATCGGCATCAAGCCACTTATGCAACACAGCACTACGACCGTCTTTCAGCAGTAATAGCACCGGTAAGTTAAGCGCCGATATTGCGTTCAATTCGCGGCGCAGCAAGCGCCCCTGCAACCCTGCTCGGGCCGCAGCACGGCTAAGCAGTTCAGGAGGCAGAGACTGCTTGGGCATGGGTAAGCCCGCACTCAAGCTACCGCGGCTGACGGTGCAGCCGTGTAGCTTGCATAGAATCAGCAAACCATCCAGTAATGGATCGTCGTGACTCACGCGCGGGTCGCTGTGGCTTTTAGGCAACTCCATGGTTGTCAAAGTTACTGCTCCTCGCGCTGGGCTACTTCATTTCTGGCAGACGGGCTTCGCTTTTTACTTCGCTCAAGGCGATGGCTTCGGCCGGAACGACAACCTGTTGTTGCTGAAGCAGTTCACCGATGGAAGCGACGACCCGGTACATCGAAAACTCTTCGGTGTAACGCACATCGGTATAGCGCCGGTTGGCCGTGAACAGTTCGTTTTCACTGTCGAGTAAATCGAGCAATGTGCGTTGCCCCAGGCTGAATTGCTGCTGGTAGGCTTCACGAACGCTGGCGGTGTAGTTCGCATAATCACGCGCTTTGGGGGTTTGCAGTCGCGCGTTTTGCATGGCGTTCCAGGCCAGTGACAGGTTTTCGTTGATTATCCGCAATGCGTTGTTGCGGATGTCCATCGATTGGTTGACCTGGTGAGCAGTGGACTGCATCCGCGCTTTGTCGCGCATGCCGTTGTACAAGTTGTAGTTCATCACCACCGCAGCTCGCCACGTGTTGTAGTGGCCTTCATCACCCTGAATGTTGTTGTCCGCTGTGGTTGCCAGTTCACCATCGAAGCGAGGGTAGAAAGGTGATTTGGCAACCTCGTATTGTTTCTCTGCGGCATTGACATCAGCTTGTGCGGATTTCAAGTAGGGGTTGGACGCCATCATGGTCTGGCGAGCAACCAGTAGATCGGCCGGCATGTTGCCTTTGATGGTGGTTGGACTTTCCAATTCATCAGCTGGACGGCCAACGGCGCTGTAGAAATTTGCTTCGGCGTCAGACAGGTTGACTTGCTCGGTATACAGGTTGTTTTCAGCCAGTGCCAAACGCGCGCTCGACTGGTCGAAGTCCGCCGTGCTGCCAACCCCTTGCCGGCTGCGCAGGTCGATTTGATCGTTGATGCGCTGGTGTGCCTGCAGGTTATTTTTCGCCAGGGTGACCATTTCACGGCGCTTGAGCACATCGAGATACACCTCGACGGTGCGTAGTGCCAAGCTCTCCGCAGTACCGCGTACGTAGTAGGCGCGAGAGTTGACCACCGCCTCAGTGCGCGCAACTTCGTTGGGGGTATTGAAGCCATCGAAGAGCATCTGCCGCAGGCGTAACTCTGACGTCGCGTAGTTCAGGGTTTCGTCATTGTGATTGCCAGCAAAGCGTGTGCTTGGGCTGTCGGTATTTTCCCGGCCGTAGCCTGCCAGCAAGTCAACGGTGGGGTGATAACCACCTTTGGCGATTTTGACCTCCTCGTCTGCCGAGAGTCGGCTATTCATCCCGGCATGCAGTTCCGGGTGGTTGTCGAGGGTGCTTTGAATGGCTTCAGTCAGCGACATCGCCTGAGCCTGTGAATAGGTCAGCGCTAAAACGATGCCGCTGTAGAGTAGGTTTAATGCGCGCATGTGGAGAACTCCTTTGTTCCGTGCCCTAGCTTTGTCGCCAATAAGTTGACGATTTTTAGTGTTAAACCGTTTCAGGTTTGTAACAACAAAGCTAAGAACAACTTTGGCGCGACCTCATAAAGATTTCTCACAAGCCTTATTGCTAAAAAATCTTAGGCACTCTGAGGAAAACAGCACATTGTTACTGCTAGATGAGCCAGCAAATAATGGGCTTGGCGCATTTTTTAAGTTTTTGTGCAGCAAAGGTGCAAGGGCGAATACCAAGAAATAAGTATTAGGGCGGGGTTGATTCAGATGGACGCTGCAGGTGACTTGTTAAGCGACATTTTTTTGGCATGGTCTGTTTTTTGAGTGCGTGTTGCGCCATTTGAATCTGTTTTTTTGTAACGCTCGATAGCTGAAATTTGTGTATTCGTCTTCTAACAGATGTGCCGGTAAATACCGGCCGCCGTAATGAGGGCGAGACCATGGCGACGTTGATTGGTGTAGTTACCCAAGTAGTTGGCGAAGTATTCGCCGTGGCCAGCAACGGTTCCCGGCGTCCCCTGGCTGAGGGGGATCGCTTGTATGCAGGGGAACAGATCATTACAGGCTCTGCTGGCGCGCTGGCGGCCAAGCTCAGCAATGGAGAACTGCTGACTCTCGGCCGTGACAGCAGCCTTAATCTTTCCGAGCAACTGCTCGCTCATTCCGCAGACCGCCCAAGCGTACCGGAGCAAGACACAGCCGTTGCTGCGCCGAGTGCCAGTGACTTAGCCGATGTAGAAAGGCTGCAGGCCGCAATCGAGGCTGGGGTTGACCCGACTCAAGAAGCAGAGGCAACTGCGGCGGGTCCCGGCAGTTCGGGCGGCGCTGGTAGTGCCGGTGGCGGGCACAGTTTTGTTTTGCTGGATGCGGTGGGCGGTGCACTCAATCCTGACATTGGTTTTCCCACTGCGGGCTTCAACAATGGACCTGAATTCGTCGATCCAGACATTATCGCCGACCCACAGGCGCCGGTTGCGGCCACGCCAGAACCGCCAGTCGAACCACCCGTTGAACCTCCGGTTGTGGTTCCGCCGGTAGAGCCACCTAATTTCACCCCCGTGGTCACGGTGAATTATCAGGACTTTATCGGTAGCGTGATTGCCGGACCGGCAATCGTCGAAGAGTCCGCGCTAGCCCAGGGCACCAATCCTGCGAGTAATGGCGAACAAGCCAGTGGCACGTTGGTGGTCGAGTCCCGCGATGGCGTATCGGCGCTTGAGGTCATGGATGTAAATGGCAACTGGGTGGACGTAACTCAGGGCGCAACCGTGCAAGGCCAATATGGGGTGTTGACGGTTGATGCCAATGGCAATTGGAGCTATGTGCTGAGCACCAATACGCTGGATCACACTAACCCCGATGCGACAGGCGCTGATGATCAGGTGGGGGAAAGTTTCAACGTGCGGGTCACTGACCTCGATGGCGATGTTTCCCCCATCGCGACCTTAGACGTGCTGGTCAATGATGACGGGCCGATTGCTGCGGTGGGTGAGGCTGCGCAGATTCACTTGTTTGTCGATGAGGATGAAACCACTGAAGGCAACACCGATGGCGATAGTACCACCAATATCACCTCAGGTGCGCCGGGTACGCTCAATACCCTCGTCAACTTTGGTGCCGACGGTGTGGGCGCATTCGGTCTGTCGAACAGTGGCGCTGCAATCAACTCCCTTACAGCCCAAGGCCTGACCTCGGGCGGCGCAGCTTTGAGTTACAGCGTGACTGGCAATACCTTAACCGCAATGGCCAACGGTGAAACCATTTTCACCTTTGTGGTGGGGGCCGATGGTAGCTACAGCTTCACCCTTAGCGGGCCCGTTGATCACCCCGTTCAAGACGGCAACGACGACGAACTGTTGAACTTCCCGCTGGATCTTTCGGCGCTGATTACTGCAACCGATGGTGATGGCGACTCTCTATCCATGGGCTTCCCTGCGGGTAGTTTTACCGTCAACATAGAAGACGATGTGCCGGTATTTGCCGGGCCTTCAAGTATTCAAAACGCCAGTAACGTGTCAGTTGCCGCCGCTCAGCCGTTTGGCGTACATGGCAATGTGCAGGAAGATGCGCTGAATACATCAGCAGGTGCGCCTTATCAGGGCAACCCCGAAGGTGGGCAAACGGTGACCGCGCACGGTGATGCTGGCGTGCTCAGCAGCTTGGTGAAGTTTGGTGCCGACGGTCCTGGTGATTTCTTCCTCAATGCAGATGTCAGCCAGCTCAACGCCCAAGGCTTAACCAGCGGAGGCACGGCGTTAAGCTACTCGGTTGTCGATAACACCCTTACCGCCAGCGCTAACGGTCATACCATCTTCACGCTGACCGTGACCGCGACAGGCGGTTATGACTTCGTGCTCAAAGGCCCGATCGACCACCCGATTGTCGATGGCGATGACAGCGAAGATCTGTCAGTCCTAAGTATTGATTTCTCAGCATCGCTTGCCGTGACCGATGGTGATGGCGACCCTCTAGCTGGCGGCTTCCCAGCCAATACCTTTACCATCAATATCGAAGATGACGTACCGGTTGCGCAAAACGCAACCGCTCCGTTGATCCTTGATGATGAAGGTTTGCTTGGCGGGATAAATGGCGGCGATGGTGACACTCCAGGCGCCGCAACAAGCGTCAGCGGTACGCTCAGTTATGCAGCGGGTGCCGATGGTTTGAAGTCGGTGGTGCTTCGCGGTCCGGATAAGCTGGGTCAGGAAGATGTTGTCTCGGAGTGGCATGCCAACAGCAACACGCTGATCATCTCCTCCTCGCGTGGTGATCTGGTTTCAATGGTGCTCAACCCCGCGACTGGCGCCTACACCCTGACCTTGTTGCAGCCGGTGCTGCATGTCGAGGGCGGTGCAGAAAATGATGCGTTGCTGAATATCGACTTCACCGTCACCGATGGCGACTCGGATGCAGTAACCAAAACCCTGCAAGTCACCATCGACGATGACACGCCAACGATTGAGCAAAGCGCTCTGGCTGAGAGTTCCTTTGTGACCTTCAATGGCAGCGACGCTGGATACGCCAATAGTTATGGCTACTACGTTAAAAATCCGGACGGATCGCCAGCGGGTGGCAAGGTGATCTGGGCAAACGTTCATGATGTGGATGTGGGACAAACCGCCAGCTTGAATGGCTTGAACCCTGAAGATGTTGGCTTCTTCATCATTCCAAACGGTGCTGCAAATGCCAGCCTGGTCGACGGCGCCGAACTGACTTTTGCCCTGGTTGGTGGCCTGTGGCAGGCGCAATTCAATGGCACGGCCCTCACCGGAGCAGACGGTGCCAATGTGTTGTTCAGTGATGCCGCGCTTAATCCGGGCGGTGCGCACTTGCAGGACACTGCTGACCCTGGCAACCAGAACTGGGAAGACCAGACCCTGAGTTCCGACTATGACTACAACGACGTCAGCACCTCGGTCACCTGGGGCGGGCAGTTGCAGGTTGATGAAACCTATCTTGATATTGATGCCAATCGTGACTTTAGCGGCATATTCAATGTTCAAGCGGGGGCTGATGGCCTGCGCAGTCTGGAGTACTCGCTGAGCATTGCGGCCCCATCAGGTACCGTCGATTCCGGTTTGGTCGACTCGCTGACTAATCAGGCGGTATTGCTATCGATCAATCCCGCTGGAGCGGTCGAGGGGCGTACCAGCTCCGGTGACTTGGTATTCACTGTCAGCGTAAGTGCTGCCGGTGTCGTTACCCTTGATCAAGCACGGGCGATTGTTCACCCAACCAGCGAACCTGATGAAGTTAAAGTGCTGGGCAGTGACCTTGTCCATCTGACTGCAACCGCAACCGACAAGGACGGTGACTCGGTTGGCAGCACGCTGGATTTGGGCAAACTGATCAGTTTCAAGGATGACGCGCCGACTGCGAATAACGATTTTGCGCAGCCGCTGACCGAAGGCAATGCCAGCAACGTCGCCTCCGGTTCCGTGCTGACCAACGACTTGGCGGGTAATGATGGCGGCAAAGCCTTTGTTGGCTGGAATGGCACGCTGAACAGCGCAGCCATGGCCGAGCTGAGTAAGTACGGCACCTTGGCGCTAAACGACGCAACTGGCGAGTACAGCTTTACCCTCAATAACAGCGATCCAGACACCATTGCGTTGGCCGATGGACAGGTGGTTAGTCAGAATCTCGAATACACCATGCGCGATTTCGATGGCGATATTTCGACCGCGACGCTGACGATTAAAATTGTCGGCAGCGACACTGGTGTGACGGTTGAAGGCTTGAACGTAGAAGGCGGTGAGCTGACCTTCAACGAAGAAAACCTGGCCAACGGCAGCTCACCCAATGCAGCACTGCTGAGCGATGGCGGCACCTTCACCATCACTGCGGGCGATGGTATCTCCAGTATTCAGATTGGCAGCAGCAGTTTTACCTTCGCACAACTGCAGGGCGCTACTGTAGGTGCTCCGCTGAGTGTCGACAGTCCGGCGGGTGTTCTGCATATCACGGGCTTCACCGGTACCATCGGCGGCGGCACTGTGAGTTATTCATACACCTTGCAAGATCCGTCGATGCATCCAACTGCCGACGGCGAAAACTCCATCGTCGAGCAGTTTGCAATTAAGGTTACCGACCTTGATGGCGACACTGACACTGCGACGCTGGATGTGACGGTGATTGACGATCTGCCGACCGCCGTTGATGACAAGCCAGCCTGCATTGTTCAGTCGACGCAGCCCGAGGTGAATCTGACGTTGGTGCTGGATGTTTCCGGCAGCATGCAGGGCGCCAAGCTGACTGCGTTGAAGGCTGCGGTAGCTAACCTCGCGCTTTCCTATGCCGAGTTGGGCACTGCGGTACATATCAACTTGATTACCTTTGCCGGGTCGGCATCAGAAATAGGCGACTACAGCTTCTCATCGGTCACTGATCAGGGCTATATCGACTTGCTCGCCAAGGTGCAGGGCTTGGATGCGAGCGGCAATACCAACTATGAAGCCGCACTCAACGTTGCTAAAGCGGAAATTGGCAATGACCTGATGGCATTCGGCGCTGACTCTGCGCAGCAAAACAAGCTGTATTTTATTTCCGATGGTGAGCCTACTGCGGGCAAAACTGGTCCAGCGCTAACCAACTGGATCAATAACAACTGGAGCAACTTCATCGGCAATATTGACGGTGATAATGATCCGGCGACTAACAGCTTCCAGGCGTATTCGGTTGGCATCAGTTTCACTGGCTCGTATCTGCAACAGATCTCTAGCAGCAATGTGGTGATCAACACTACGCCGGAGAATCTGTCGGCGACGCTTGCTGATCTTGCGGGTGTGGGTGGCGATGTTTCAGGCAACGTGCTGGCTAACGATCAACCGGGCGCGGATGGTATCGACCATATCCAGTCGATCACCGTTGGCACACAAACATTCAGCTTGAACGTTGCTGGCAATGCCATCGTTACCAGCGGGGCTGGCCCGGTCACATACAGCTATGATGCAACCACCGATAAACTGACGCTGACCACTGCCACCGGTAAGTTGACCATCTATCTCGACAGTTCACCTGGCCACGCAGCAGGCGATTTTAGCTTTGCCGCCAAAGCTAATCTGGTGTTTGGTGAAACCGGGCAAGTCACCCAAAGCTTTACTTACACCGTGCTTGATGGTGATGGCGATCCAAGCAGCGCCAATCTGGATATCTGTATCCGCAGCGACCAATCCGTGCTGGTTGTCGGTAACAACGCCAGTGACTTTGGTACGGGCGTTGACAGTTCGACCACACCGCACTTTATCGCAAGCCCGTTTGACAGCGATGGCAAAGGGTTGATCGCAGGTGTGGGTGGCAAGGACACCTTGATTGGTGACATCGGCGGAGCCGGGGAGCCAACGGTTGACCCCGCGAAGAACTACAACATCGCATTGATCCTCGACCGATCAGGCAGCATGGCCGACGATCCAGATGGACAGGGTGGCTACAGCAGCCGTTTGAACCTGCTCAAGGATGCCGTGCGTTCGTTCCTCGATAAACTCGAAGCACACCCGGGTAATATCAACATTGCCTTGGTGGTGTTTTCATCGACCTCATCGATATTGCTCAGCGGTTCGCTGGAAGAGGTGCAAGCGGCGCTAAGTGGCAATAAGGATGCGCTGGACAAAGTCACTGCAGACGGTGGCACCAACTACGAGGCAGCCTTTCAAACCACTAATGGATGGTTTGACGGCATTGAAGGTAATAACTATGAAAACCTGGCGTACTTCCTGACTGATGGTGACCCAACCATCCATAACAATGACACCAGCAATACCGGCAGCACCGTCAATATTAATGACGTGAACCGTGCGCTGGATGACGCCAGTACTTTGATGGGGCGTGCCGAGTTGCATGCAATTGGCATCGGTTCAGGTATCAACAGTGATGTGCTGCGTTACTTTGATAATACTGACCAGCTTACCGGCAACGTCAGCACCAATGTGGTGGGCGGTACGGTGCAGGCGCAAGTTGGCCAGCCTGAGATTGTGCTGACAGCTGACCAGCTCTTGGCAACGCTTGACCCGGGGTATGTGACACCGGGGGAGTTGTCGCCATTGGGTGATGATCATCTGGTCGGTGGCGCTGGCAATGACCTGATCTTTGGTGATGCATTGAATACCACCTGGATCGCCGGTTATGAAAGCACAGCACCGAGCTTCCAGGTGCTGATTAGCCATCTAACCAATGTTAATGGCGGCACGGCACCCAGTCAGGCGCAACTCATTAGTTTTATCGAAACCAATGCTGAGGCTCTGGGCCTCTCGGTGCCAGATTCGGGTGGTGATGACCTGCTCGAAGGTGGCAGTGGCAATGATTGGCTATTTGCCCAAGGCGGCGATGATCTGCTGATTGGTGGCATCGGCGATGACCAGATGTTTGGTGGCCTGGGGGCTGATACCTTTGTCTGGAACAGCGCTGATCGAGGCAGCGGTTCGCATGATGTGGTGCACGATTTCAGCGTGGCTGAGGGTGATGCATTGGATCTTTCATCGCTGCTGGTCGGCGTGGTTGATAGCAGCAGTGCGGCTGAACTCAGCGCCTATTTGAGTTTTGCCCCAAGCGGCAGCGACACGCAAATAAATATCTCCAGTTCAGGGCATGTAGCAGACGCTGGCAGTATTGATCAGACGGTGACCTTGGCCAACGTCACCTTATCTGGCGGCGATAGCGCGAGCATTATTCAAAACATGCTGGATAATCACACGCTGGTGTCGTGAGATTTTCTGCCTGGCAAGACGCTGTTTTTTCAAACAGCGTCTAACCTTAATCAAGCCCGCCAGTTGAAAAGCTGACGGGCTTTTCTGATCTGCGCAAGGTGGAGCTTATGGTTTATGTTCAGCTTGATGAGAAACAACGAATTTTGCGAGTCGAGCAAGAACCGTTTTCGACCATGACAGTAACCTTGCCGCAAGATAACCCGGATGTGCAGGCATGGATGGCCAGCCATGCCTTGAATAATCGACTGATTGACTTGCAACGCTCCGACCTGGAAATGGTGCGGGTGCTTGAGGATTTGGTCTCGGCGTTGGTCGATCGTGGTGTTATCCGTTACACCGACTTGCCTGAGGCGGCGCGGCGCAAGCTGCATGTTCGTGCTGAAGCGCGGGCAAAACTGGATGGGTTGAGTGGCTTGTTAGGTGATGCTGACGAACGCATCTCATAGGGTATGCCAACGCGAAGCTTGTCCACCATGAATCAGGCACCGCAAGGCTCAAGGATTAGCCAATAGTGCGGACTTGCTGAACAGTAAAGGGTGGATGAAAGAGCGTCTTCCACCTTACAAAAACAGCTTCATGAACCCGTCCAAGGGGTTGGCGCGCCAATCAGGCGACCCATTGCTCCCTCAATACCTAATTCTTTGAGCACATTGAGTTCCGCTTCAGTTTCGACCCTCTCGGCAATCAATGGCAAGTCGATGCTGTTGGTTGCACGGAATATGGCTTCGATAAACAGACGTTTGTCACCCTCCTGATCAATTGCACGAATGTAGCTGCCGTCAACTTTAAGGTACGCCAGACCTAGATGAGTCAGGTTGCCGATCAAACTGAAGCGACCCCCAAAGTGCTGCAGACCAAGGTGGTAACCCGTGGCTCGAATTTGCTGGCCAAGCGCTTCCAGTTCAGCCGCTGGCGGCAGGTGACGCTCATCCAGTTCCAGGGTCATGAATGTAGCTTGTTCAGGGTGCTGTTCAAGTACGTCCAGCAGTTTGGCCCAGCTTTCTGGCTCGCGCAGGGTGGCTGCCGACAGGCTCAAGGCGAGCGGGGTCGGGTGCAATGCCAGATGCTTGAGGCTGTGCTCAAGCATCGCCAGGTCAAATCGTGCAGCCCAGCCTAACCGTTCAACCCAAGGTATAAACTGCCCAGCGGCGATGGCTTCACCTTGCGGGTCTATTAGTCGCGCCAGGACCTTGTGATGCATCAGCTTGCTGATGTCGTCACACTGGCTCACGGCCTGAAAGTACAGCTGGACTTTGCCACCCACTAACGCCTCGTCGATCCATTTGCGCCATTCGTGGATACCTTGACCCGTTGTCAGGTTGAAGTCATCCAGGCGTTCCCAGGGTTGTTCTGGATTTTTACTTTGTGCCTGCGCGAGCGCCTGATCAGCGCGGCCGATGACAGTGGCGGTGCTTTCTCCCGGGCGGTATGCGGCAATGCCTATGTGCGCCACGGGAATACAGTCACTGGCGCCCGTTTGGTACAGACTTTCCAGTTGCTCGCTAAGTTGCTGTGCAAGTTTGTCGACATCTTCGCTGCTCAGGCCTGGGGCGAGCAGGGTGAACTCACCACCACGGCTACGCGAGGCCAACCAGGCGCGGGCGTTACGCTGCTGCAAAATATGCGTCAGTTGCCCGCCAATCGCCTGAATCAATCTATCGGTTTTTTGCCCGCCAAGGCGCTGGTTGAGGCCTGCAAGATCATTGACCCGCAAGAACAACAAATAGCCGTCGGTATTTTGCTCGGTCGCCTCGAGTTGCTGAGTCAGCTTGAGGTCAAAGAAGCGCCGGTTAGCCAAACCCGTAAGGCTGTCTTGATAGGCTTCCTCACGCAGTTTTTCGCTGCGCGCCGCCTCTTCAGCAAACAGGTTTTTCAGCTTCTCGACCATCAGATTCATGGCCAGCACGACACGTTTCAGCTCGGGTGTACGCGGTACTTTCGGCATGCTTAAGAACTCACGCCGGGTAATTGCCTGAGCCTGTTGCACCATATTGTCCAGTGGTCGAAGCTGGGTGCGCAGGAGCCAGCCGCCCAATACTGCACTCACCAGGCCGCAGCCTAATAACCAGATAAGGCTGCCGATGGCGCTGTCCCATAATTTGGTCAAGGCAAATTGCGGATGACTCAGTACTTCAACCCGCGCGGCTTGCTCCCAGCCGCGCATGATCAAGGCGTCTCCGCCTTCCGGAGTTAGATCGACCAGATTGATAAACCAGGCCGGCACATTCTCTGGGGCCGTGGTTGTGCGTCGCTCGACAATGACGCGGTTGTCCGCAATGTTCACCACCCTGATCGTTGCGTAGTAACCGCTGTCAAATATCGAGCTGACCATCAGTTCGATCATCGCAGGGTCATCCACATGGGGCGTCAATGACAGCCCGAGTGAGGTTGCCGCATCCTGCGCGTGCGAACGTAACTGGCTCAATAACTGTTCGCGGGAGTTTTCCACGCCAGCAATGAAACTGCCGCTGAATGCCACCACCAGAAACAGGCAAATGGCGATGAACAATTGTTTAAGTAATGACATCAGGACCTCCTAGCCTTCGCCTATGGCAAAGCCTTCCGCACGCATTTTTTTTAGCAGTTCCTGCCAGCGCGATAATTTTTTAGTGTCACTTTTCTTGCTGTTAGAGCCGGGCAGATACACACCTTCAGCGTTGAATGCATACACCGGTAGCAAGTCCTTGCGCTGCGATGCCGGGTGAATTTCGCCCTTCAGGTTGTCGAGTACCAGCGGTTCGCTACTGGGGCTTGAGTAATACGTAAGCACCATATGCGCTTGATTTTGCTCAAGCGCTTTAACGTAGGTAATTCGCAGCTTCTCACTGGCAATACCGAGGCGGCGCAAGGTGAAGTACTTGGCGATGGAGTAGTCCTCACAGTCACCGGCGCCTTTCACCAGTGATTCGACTGGGGTTGCCCAATAGTCGGTTTGGCGCCAAGTACGACGATCATCGGCAAAGCGCAGTTGTCGATTAAAAAATGCATTAACAGTTTTTAGTTGTTGGCTCTCAGAACTTTGCAGATTGCTCTCGATAAGTTGCTGCCACTGCTGCAAGCGCTGTTCGGCTGGGCCAAGCGAGCCATAGCGGGCTTGCGCGTTGTGGATGATCAGCGCGAAATCCCAATTGGCTGCAGCCGTCGTTAACCCCAAGGCAAACACAAGCGCACCCAGCCATAAGTGGCTGAAGCGCTGGAGAACATTGCTGAACAGGCATGGCTGCATCTGCATCTGCTCGAATAAGGGTCGATCAAAGTCTAGGTGCAGTGATGGCTTTGTGCTTCAGCGGGCAAGTAAAAACACTCTAGGGTGTGACAACGCGAAGCTTGTCCACCGGGTGCGCCCGAAATATCTGCGTCGGTGATGGTGGAAGGATGAAGCGTCTTCCACCCTACGGTTATTCAGTGCAAGGGGCGAGCGTCTTGAACAGCTGCCGCGTAGGGTGTGACAACGCGAAGCTTGTCCACCGGGTCGCCCGAAATATCTGCGTCGGTGAAGGTGGAAGGATGAAGCGTCTTCCACCCTACGGTTATTCAGTGCAAGGGGCGAGCGTCTTGAACAGCTGCCGCGTAGGGTGTGACAACGCGAAGCTTGTCCACCGGGTGCGCCCGAAATATCTGCGTCGGTGATGGTGGAAGGATGAAGCGTCTTCCACCCTATGGTTATTCAGTGCAAGGGGCGAGCGTCTTGAACAGCTGCCGCGTAGGGTGCGACAACGCGAAGCTTGTCCACCAAGGTTGCGATCAGCGCTTGGCGGGAGGCGGGGTCGGTAGGGTTTTCTGGCGCAAGATATAAATGGTCACACAGACCGCGCTGGTCAGCATAAACAGTCTGGCCCAGAACATAGGCACCAGATAGCAGGACAAACCGATACTGAGCCACATTAAGCTGATCGAGTAGATTTTGGCTTTGCGCGGAATCCCTTCACCTTCAAGGTAATCGCGGATCCATGGACCTAATTGGGGGTGCTGGACCAACCAGTTATAGAAGCGCTCAGAACTGCGCATAAAACAAGCGGCTGCAAGCAGTAGAAACGGCGTGGTAGGCACCACAGGCAAGAAGATACCGATGACCCCGAGAGCTACGCTTAGCCAGCCAATGGCTAACAGGGCGTAGCGTACAGCGGGGTTACGGCTGTGTTTGATCTTACCCGTCATACGGACGGTGAGGGATCAGTGTTGGCGCGGCTTGAGCAGCGCTGGCTTTTCTTCCGGGGCATTGCACAGCAGAAACAGTGCAGTCAGCAGTTCAGGAATTTGCTCGACCATGCTGTCTACTAAATCGCGGTCATCGGCGATTTCGTCAAACTCAGGCTGCTCATCAAACAAGCCAGAGCCGACCATGATGGGTAGCAGTAACTCGCTGACTTCGTCTTCTGAGTCTTCGAACCAGACTGACTCACGCAGGAACACACCTTCCATAAACCCGATGCACCAGCCACGCAGGTCGGAATCGTCCGGGTCCTCGCCAAGGTCCAGCTCGCAAGGCATTTCAGGGTCATCATCACTCGCCAACTGGCGGGCAATGTGAGCTTTGAGCAGCACCAGCGTGGCTTCGATTTCTTCGCGCTCAGCGTCACTACGGTAATGAGGGGCTTCAGAGAACAGGGCGTCGATCCACTCACGCTCCGGCACCTGCTCCGTACAAATCGACAGGGCAGTGAGGTAGCCGTGGGCGGCGACGTAGTCCAGGGCTTCTTCGTGCAACTCATCAGCATCGAGGAAGGCTTGCAGGCGGGACAGTTGCTCGGCAAAGGACATCGTAGGGCTACCTTGAAGAAGTAAACGAGGCTGGATTCTAGTCTAGACAGCGCGCAGCGGCCATAGCTCAAGTTTAACCCATGCATAAACGATTGCAGAGTTGAGGGGGGAGATTACATGGTTTATTTGATCAGGATCATTGGTATAGCTCGGTTATAGCCTGAAAAGCTCCTCTGGCACGTACTTTTAGCCCATGTCGATACGTTAACCGTCGACAAATTTTAGATGCAAAATTTTCTGAGTCGAGCACGTGCGTATAATGCCGACCTCGATTTGGAGACCTTTCATGCAAGACCCGGCACAACGCATCCTTAAAGACATCTTTGGCTATGACAGTTTTCGCGGCCGTCAGGGCGCGATTATTCAACGTGTAGCCAGCGGTGGTGATGCCCTGGTGCTGATGCCAACGGGCGGCGGCAAGTCGTTGTGCTTTCAGGTGCCAGCACTGATGCGTGAGGGGTTGGCGGTGGTGGTTTCGCCACTTATCGCCTTGATGGACGATCAGGTCGCAACCCTTGATGAGCTCGGGGTGGCTGCGGTCGCATTGAACTCAACCTTGAGCAGCGATGCGCAACGCGACATTGCTGACCGGATTCGCCGTGGCGAAGTCAAAATGCTTTATTTGGCACCTGAACGCTTGGTTCAGCCGCGCATGCTGGCCTTTCTCCAGCGCTTGGATATTGCCCTGTTCGCCATTGATGAGGCGCATTGCGTATCGCAGTGGGGGCATGATTTCCGTCCGGAGTACTTGCAATTGGGGCAACTGGCCGAATTTTTCCCGCAGGTACCGCGTATCGCCCTGACGGCGACTGCAGATATGCGCACCCGTGAAGAAATCATCAACCGTCTGCACCTGCAGGATGCAGAGCGGTTTTTGTCGAGCTTCGACCGGCCTAATATCTTTTACCGGATTGTGCCTAAAGAGCAGCCACGCAAACAGCTGCTGGGGTTTCTCGCCGCGCGTAAAGGTGATGCGGGCATCGTCTATTGCTTGTCGCGTAAGAAAGTCGATGAAGTCGCGGCGTTTCTCAGCGCCCAAGGTTTTCCGGCGTTGCCTTACCACGCAGGCTTGCCCAGCGAGCTGCGTGCCTATCATCAAAAGCGCTTCCTTAATGAGGAAGGCCTGATCATGGTCGCAACCATCGCCTTCGGCATGGGCATCGACAAACCTAACGTACGCTTTGTCGCACATCTGGATTTACCCAAGTCACTGGAAGCCTACTATCAGGAAACCGGTCGGGCAGGGCGTGATGGTTTGCCCGCCGATGCATGGATGGCTTACGGTCTGCAGGATGTTTTGCTACTCAAGCAAATGCTCAATAACTCCGATGGGGATGAGCGCCACAAGCGGGTCGAGCAACACAAGCTCGACGCTATGCTGTCACTGTGCGAAGAGACGCGTTGTCGGCGGCAGGTGTTGCTTGGCTATTTTGATGAGGTTCTCGAAAAGCCCTGTGGGCACTGCGACAACTGCATCGACGGCGTACAAACCTGGGACGCAACCGAGCCTGCGCGGCAGGCGTTGTCGGCTATTTACCGCAGCGGTCAGCGTTACGGCGTCGGTCATCTGGTTGATGTGTTGCTGGGACGTGATAACGACAAAGTGCGCAGCCTGGGGCATCAGCACCTATCAGTATTTGGTGTTGGCAAGGATCGGGCTGAAAGTGACTGGCGCACCTTGTTCCGCCAATTGGTTGCGCGCGGTCTAGCTGACGTCGATCTTGAGGGCTTTGGAGGCTTGCGCTTGTCCGACAGCTGCCGGCCACTCTTGCGCGGCGAAGTGCAGCTTCAGCTGCGACGAGACCTTAAACCCCAGCAAAGCGCCAAGGCTTCAAGCAGCGCCGCCAGCCAGCTTGTGCGAGGCGAGGAGCGTGAGATGTGGGAGGCGCTGCGTACTCTGCGGCGCAAGTTGGCAGAGGAGCATGCGGTACCGCCTTACGTTATTTTTCCCGATGCAACCTTGCTTGAAATGCTCCGCAGTCAGCCTGGCAGCCTGAGCGAGATGGCGCAGGTCAGTGGTGTTGGTGCTCGCAAACTTGAGCGATACGGCAGTGCCTTTTTAGATGTACTCGGTGGCAAGGCCGAAGCGCCGCGGGTGGTCGCCGACATGCGCCATGAGCTAGTCAGCCTGGCGCGGGCAGGAATGACCCCAGAACAGATCGCCAGCCAGCTGCAATGCGGCACCAAAAGTGTTTACGGCATGCTTGCAGAAGCGATTAGTCGCCAGCAGTTATCACTTGATCAAGCTCTGGATATACCAGAAGAGCTGCTCGGGGAGGTGCAGGACGCATTTCTTGATGGTGAAGGCGAGCTGCCAGCCGTGACTGAAATCAGCCCGTTGTTCAGCGGGCGGATAGAAGAAGGCGTGTTGCACTGTGTACGTGCGGCGCTGCACGCTGAGTTTGAGGGTGGAGCGGAGTAGCCTCAAAGCGACATTTGTGTACTGGAATCCACATTTTGGAACATCTTGTAAGCCATTGACAGATATCCAACTTGCTCTGCTGTTGGGGTTATGATTAGCTGACTAATAATTAGTTTTTTATACTTATAAGAGTCGTTCCATCATGTCGTTATCTGATCAACATCGTTTTGCTATGCAAATTGCACAAATGTCACGCGCCTGGCGCGCCGAGCTGGACCGGCGGTTAGTCGGCCTCGGGCTTTCTCAGGCACGCTGGCTGGTGCTGTTGCACTTGGCCCGTTTTGCTGAGTTGCCGACGCAGCGTGAACTCGCGCAAAGCGTGGGTGTTGAGGGGCCGACATTGGCACGCTTGCTTGATAGCCTTGAAGCGCAAGGCTTGGTCAGTCGTCAGGCCGTGCCTGAAGATCGTCGCGCCAAGAAAATTGCCCTTAGCCCGCAAGCTGAACCTTTGATCAAGAAAATCGAAGCGATTTCTACTGAGTTGCGCCAAGAGCTCTTTGCCGGCATCGACGAAGAGGAATTGGACCGCTGCCAGCAGGTCCACGCCAAAATTCTGAGCAACTTAGAGCGGCGCTAAACCTTCCACGTACAAGCATCAGAAGTTGCGAGCAGCTCACCCACGCCAGTGAGTTGCTCTTGCTGATGGGTACGTTTATTCTGTTAAAACTGTGATGTAGTTCAATTTAATCCGTCGAGCTGATTTTTCTTTCCTAACCTTGAATCGCTGATGGCAGTTTGCCTTTGATTGTGCTCGGGAGCCTGAAGGCTCCCGAGCACAATGGCTATACTGTTCCTGCAGCCGGGTTGTACAGGGGGCGTAACTCCTGATCGAGGATCTATAGCTACAGACAGATTCATTGCACGACAGGTCGCGCGCAATGCGTGGGCGATGAATGCTGAGTTGCTAAGCGTCAGGGAGAATCCATGTCTCGAGTTCGTCACGTATTGATCGGTCTAGCCTCCAGCTCGGCACTTTATTCCAGTTTTGCAGCTGCACTTGGACTCGGTGAAATCACCCTGCACTCGGCTTTGAATCAACCACTCGAAGCGGATATCCAACTGCTGCAAGTGGGTGACCTGAATGCGAGTGAAATCAGGGTAAAACTGGCCTCTGCAGATGCGTTCAGTCGCTCTGGAGTTGAGCGTTTTGTTTTTCTCAATGACCTGAGATTTACCCCGTCACTGGGTAACGGTCGCAATATTATTCGGGTTACCTCGAATCAAGCTGTGCGCGAGCCATACCTGAACTTTATTGTCGAAGTCTCGCGGCCAAACGGCCAACTGTTGCGTGAGTACACGGTGTTGCTTGACCCACCAACTACTCCGGCTTACGGCTCTGCTTCGCCCGCGCCAAGCGGCCAATACAGTGCCCCCGCAGCCACTTCAACTGCAACTCGCGCATCCGTGCCAGCGCGAGCACAAGGTTATGTGCCTCAGGCACCGAGCGTGACGCCTGCGATTCTGCTCGGCCAAACGCATCAGGTGCGCAGTGGCGAGAGCATGTGGCAGATCGCATCTGAATTGCGCAATCAAGGTAGCACTGCTTCGCAGCAGTCCTTGATCAATGATATCTACGCCCTGAATCCGCAGGCGTTTGCCAACGGTGATATCAATCGACTTAAAGCTGGGGTTAATTTGCGCCTGCCGGACAGTGCTATTGGCGCATCGGCCAGCAACACAGATCCAGCGCCGGTTAGTGAGTCTGAAGTATCAACAAGTGCAGCCACTGCAACTGATAGCCGCACAACGGATGCTGTTGTAAGTGCAAATCAACAAGATACCTCCGGGCAGGCTGAAAGCTTGGCGCAAATCCAGCGGCGTCTGGATCTTGAGCTGGCTAGCCAGACCAGCGAGAGTCTGCGACTGCAACAGCGCTTTGCCGAACTGCAAGAACAGGTTAAGGCCTTGCAAGCTCAAGTCGATGCCAAGGATCAACTGTTGGCTCAATTGCATTCACAAGTAAACGCTGGCCCAGCGTTACAAACTCAGGGTGGTGATCAACCTCAAGTCATTACGCCCGCGCCGGTAGAGGAGGTTGAGCAGCCAACTGACTGGATGAACTACCTGTATGGCGTTCTCGCGTTATTGTTGGCTGGGTTATTGGTGCTCTTGTGGCGCTCCAAGCATGAGCAGCCTGCGCCACAAGAGGCATCGGCTGGGTCCGTGGCCAGCAATGAACTGGCACAGCTTGAGCCATCAGAGCCGCTGTTTCAGCCTGTCTCGACCAGTCGGCCAGCGCTCGCTGTTGCGTCAACCCGTCAGGCAACTGCGGTCGATGCCGTCGAGGGCGCAAATATTTACATCACTTATGGTCGTTATCCTGAGGCGGTAAGTTCGTTACGCAAGGCATTGCTGGTTCACCCGGAGCGTCACGATATTCGCTTTCGCTTGCTGGAAGTTCTGGCATTGCAAGGTGATGCACAAGGCTTTCAGGCCGAGGAGCGCGCTCTGCGTCAGAGCACATTTGCATCTGAGCGCATTGATCAACTGAACGCACGTTATCCGCAACTGCTGGACAACCCTGGCTCGGAGCTTGATTTCGATGCCTTAGAACTGGATGAGCTGCCTGAGTCGAAACCCGCGCAGAGCAGTGCAGATGACTATCAACTCAATCTTGATGATTTGTCGTTGGACGCGGACTGGGATTTGGTCAGCCCATTCCCTGCAAAATCCAAGGCGAAGCCGCTCAAGCCTGAGCACGTTGATATAGACACCAACTTGCGCGATCTACCCGGTCTCGAAGAGCTGGCGCATGACGATGACGCGTTCGCCACACTGACAGCAGAAAATGATGCGGCGCTTGAGGCCTGGTTTGAGGATGAGCCGGAGAGATTCCTGACCAATGTCGATGATCTGGCTCACCTCGACAGCAACGCCAGCAATATGACCAAGCTCAATCAAGCGCTGGCCTACATCGAGCAAGGCAGTATCGAAAGTGCCTGCGACATTCTCAATGAAGTACTCAACGATGGTGATGACAAGCAAAAGCAGGAGGCCCGTGAGCTGCTGGCTAAGATTGCTTGAGTCGGTGAGCCACAACTGTGCATGATGCCGCTGAAGCCAACCTCTGAGAGGCCGGGGCTTTATTACAGATCAAACCGGCTAACACCGGTTACTATGGGCTATCCGTGACAGTTGAGAACGACTATGCCTAGCGCAAAACCTGAAATTACCATCACATACTGCACGCAGTGTCAGTGGTTGCTCCGCTCCGCTTGGCTGGCCCAGGAACTGCTTTCAACCTTCGCCGATGATCTGGCTAAAGTAACCCTTGAGCCTTCGACGGGGGGCGTGTTCAAGATCGTCTGCAATGGCGTGCAAATCTGGGAGCGCAAGGCCGACGGCGGTTTTCCCGAGGCCAAGGTGCTCAAGCAGCGGGTGCGCGATCAGTTTGATCCGCAGCGCGATCTCGGCCACAACGATGACCGCAAGATCCACTGAAGTTTTTCAGCAGAGGCAACGCTGCTTACTTGGCCTGACGTGCGGACACAACGATTGCCAAGATGATCAAGGTGCCGCCAGCGAGCATGCGCAAGGTCGGCTGTTCGCTGAATAACCACCACGCAAACGCGATGCCATAGACCGGCTCCAAGGCAAATATCACCGCGGCGGTACGTGCTTTTATCACGCGTAGGCTGGCTACGAATAAGCTGTGCGCAAGGCCCGTGCAGAACACCCCCAGCAGTGCCAGCCAGAACCAATTGATCAGACTGATTTCGGGCAGGTGCTGCCAAGCCATTGGCATAAGCACCAACATGACTGTCAGGTTTTGGCACAGTGCCGCTTTTACCGGGTCCAAGCCTTGGGTGCTGGCGCGGTTGAGTAGTGATAGCAGCGCAAACAAAAAGCCGGATAACACCGCCCAGAGCAAGCCAACGTTGGTATCACTGCTGAGGTTAAAGTCGGGTGTTACCAGAATCAAACCAAGGCATACCACACCAACCATCAGGTACTCGATCCTACGGGTGCGCTCCCGAAACAACACGCCTTCGAGAATGACGGTGAAGGCCGGGAAACTGGCAAAACCAAGAGTTGCGATGGCCACGCCTGAAACTTTCACCGATTCAAAGAAGGTAATCCAATGGCTACCCAGTAATAGCCCGCCAAGTGCTAATAAACCCAGTTGGCGAGCGCTCGGAAGTTGCCCACGTGACTGGCTCGACAGTTGCGCAAACAAGGCCAGCGCGAGTACCGCAAATACGGCCCTGCCAGCTGAAATATTCAACGGCGTGGTGGTGGCTAGCTTGCCAAAAATACCTGAAAGGCCGAAGAGCAGGGCGCCCAGGTGAATGGCGAGTAATGCTTTACGTTCAGTCATGCCAGGCGTGCACCATTGGCGACGGGTTTGTCGAAGCTTGCCAGCACCACCTTGTTATCGTCGTCGTAAACGCCGGTGACCAACACTTCTGAGCGAACCCCTGCGATGCGTTTAGCTGCGAAATTACACACGCACAATACTTGGCGGCCGATGAGGTCTTCGACCTGATAATGAGCGGTGATTTGTGCGCTTGAGGTTTTGATTCCGAGTTCGCCTAGGTCAATTTCGAGTACATATGCAGGCTTGTTTGCCCTGGGATTCGGTGCAGCCGCAATAATGCTGCCGACGCGTAATTCAATTCGCTCAAAGTCTTGCCATTCAATCTGCTGCATAGCGCCCCCAATTAGTTTCTTCGCGCCATTCTAGAGCGCGCTTCAGAGGGCGTCTGTCGCAGGAATATTGATTTTTATCTAGCGACTACTGTGCGGCCGGCGAGGTGCGGCCGGCTAGGTGTGGCCTGCTTGGCGTGGCACAGCCTGTGTAGCACGAATCGAACGTGCTGTGCAGCCCAGATGGCGCGACAACGCAGCCGTGAAAGCGCTTTGCGATGAGTAGCCAACACGCGCAGCAATTTCACCGACAGCAAGGCTGCTGCTTAAAAGCATCTGACGGGCCAATTCGAGACGTTGATTGCGCACGTATTCCATGGGTGTCTGGCCGGTTTCAACCAGGAAACGGCTGTGAAAGTGCGCGGTAGAGAGCCCAGCCAAGCGTGCAAGGTCCGCCACTTGGAGCGGGTGGGCTGCATGCTCATGGATATACCGGTCGATTGCATGCAGGGGCAAGCGGGGTTCGCTGGCATGCTTGCAAGACTGCTCACTCACAAGGCTTGCAAGCAACAATGCCGCCCCTTGCTCGGCAATCACCGGGTCGTTGATCGGACTGGCTGCCAGCCAACCAACCAGTTGCCCTTGTGCAGTGTTAAGCGACAGCGCTTGGCTGCTGTCGATCAGTCGTAGGCTAGCGTCAGCATGTGTGCCTAGACGTTCTTTGAGCCAACGTTCAGAGGGGATATCCAGCACCAGACAATCACTGCCCGCGGGGCTGCCACAGGCATGTTGGGCTGCTGCAGGGACTACCGCCACACAATGTCGAGTCACCCGGCTACCGACGCCTGCCACTTCGAACTCGAGTTGGCCGTTGAGGCCGAACACTAATTGCGAGTGATCGTGGCTATGGCTCAGCAGGTCATGGCTGTAGTGACGCAGTGAAAGTAGCGGCTGCATATCAATAGCTCCCTTTTAGGTCGAGCAATAGTATCAGCAGAACCAACATGCCAGCAGAACCAACATATCAGCAGGCACGTGAGTGTACGGCTGTGTGTTTGTCATTGAATTGAAGTCATAGCGTCATATTGCGTTCACCGGCCTCAAGCAAGCTCAATAAAACTCTGCCTGAGGTTGCCGCAATGACAAGTGCACAGTTGATCAAGCCAAGCCAGAAGCAACGTGTCAGGACCTTATGGATCTCTGACGTCCACTTGGGTACACGTGATTGTCAGGCAGAACACCTGTCAGCCTTCCTCAAGCGTTATCAGGCGGACAAAGTGTATCTGGTTGGCGACATTATCGACGGCTGGAAACTGCGCAGCGGTGTTTACTGGCCACAGTCGCACAGTAACGTCATTCGGCGGTTGTTGACCATGAGCAAGCGTGGCACGGAAGTGATCTATGTCACCGGCAACCATGACGAATTTCTACGCCGTTATTCAAAGCTGATTCTTGGCAATATACATCTGGTCGACGAAGCAGAGCATGTCACGGCAGACGGCCGCCGGTTGCTGGTGATTCACGGTGATCAGTTCGACGTGATCACGCGTTATCACCGCTGGTTGGCGTTTCTTGGCGATTCAGCTTACGAGTTCACCCTGACGTTGAACCGCTGGTTGAATCACTGGCGCCGGCGTTATGGCTACGGTTACTGGTCGCTATCGGCCTACCTCAAGCACAAAGTGAAGAGCGCAGTTAACTTCATCAGTGACTTCGAACAAGCAATCACCCATGAGTGTGCAAAACGCGGTTTTAACGGCGTGGTTTGCGGGCATATTCACCATGCTGAAATTCGTCCGATGGGTGAAGTCGAGTACATGAACTGCGGCGATTGGGTCGAGTCATGCACTGCATTGATCGAACACCTTGACGGGCACATCGAGCTTTATCGTTTGGCTGACGATCAACTGCGTCAGGCGCAGCAGCGCGCAGAAAATACGCCGGCTGTTGAGCCCGTTGCATGAGGATTCTGATCGTCAGCGATGCATGGGCGCCACAGGTTAACGGCGTGGTGACCAGTCTGCAGGCTTTGATTGGCGAACTGCATAACATGGGCCATCAGGTAAAACTTTTATCGCCAGCCGATTTTCGCTCGATCCCATGCCCGACGTATCCAGAAATTCCGTTGGTTTGGAATACCTGGCGAGTCGGTTCTGCGATCAAGGCTTTCCAGCCTGACTGCGTGCACCTGGCCACAGAAGGACCGCTTGGTTGGGCCGCGCGACGCTGGCTGAAAAAGCGCAATCTGGCTTTTTCCAGTGCGATTCACACACGGTTCCCTGAGTACGTCAGTGCACGCTTTGCCTGGATACCGTTGAGCTGGGGCTATGCCTATTTACGTCACTTTCATCGACCCAGTCAGGCGGTTTTGGTGACTACTGAGCATTTGCGTAGCGAGTTTTCTGCTTGGGGTTTGCAGCGTTTGAAACTCTGGCGAAAAGGGGTCAATTGCCAAGTGTTTAAACCAAAGGCGGTTGAGCTTGAAGCTCAGTCTGTGCCGGTCTTTCTCTACGTTGGCCGCCTTGCTCCGGAGAAAAATCTTGAAGCTTTTCTTCGCCTCGATTTGCCCGGTATCAAACGGGTAGTCGGGGACGGGCCACAACGCGAAGCATTGCAGCAGCAATATCCGCAGGTTGAATTTTTGGGTTATCAGCACGGTCAAGCACTGACCGCCGCGTATCAACAAGCAAGTGTGTTGGTATTCCCCTCGCTAACTGATACCTATGGTTTGGTCATGCTTGAAGCATTGGCCTGTGGCACGCCGGTCGCTGCGTTTGCGGTGCGCGGGCCGCTTGAAGTATTGCAACAGGGCATCACCGGCTATATGCATGAAGACCTTGGCAAAGCGTGCATAGAGGCGCTGAGCTTGAGTCGGGAGCGCTGCGCTGCAGAGGCCGCCAAGCAATCGTGGAAGGTTTCAGCGCAAGAGTTTTTGGCTGAGCAGCCTTTAGTTGATGGTGAGTTGTGTGCTCCCCAGCAGTTGCTGACTTAATCACTTCCTACGCAAGGACCAGCGGTTAACGCTTAAATAGACGGCCTGCAGGCAACTTTTAAGTTGTTAGGTATTAGGGAGCTTCTGAAAAAGGTAGCGAGCGACGATAGTACAAGGCAAAAAAATGCGAAAAAGCGACCGAGGTCGCGCTCGACTTTAGTTGGCCTAAATGAGCATTTTGAGCAGTTTTTTAACGCAGTAATATCTAGCGCAGTAGTTTTTCAGAGGTTCCTTAGCGGTGCTGTCCGTTAAAGGATTACCTTGTCGCGCAGTTCCTTGGCAGCCTGTTGCAGGGCCTGAATCACGCGTTCCTTATCGAAGTTCTGAATGCCGTTGGTGTCCAGGTACATGGAGAAACCGGGCAGCTCATGTTCGACGTAACTTGAGGTTGCGCCAAGGTCGCGACGGAAATCGACTACTTGGTAAATCTGCACTGGGCGAGTGAATCCCTTGACGCTGATCTGGCCCTTGTCGCGGCACATGATGACGTCTTTGACCAGTGAGTAGGTCTCGTGCGAAATCAGGATTTCGCCTGATTCAGCCGCACTTTCCAGGCGGCTGGCAAGGTTCACGTCGCGTCCGATTATGGTGTAGTCCATTCGCGTGTCAGCGCCGAAGTTACCGACAGTGCAGTAGCCAGTATTGAGACCCATACGAATTTCGAGGGGTTTGGTTATGCCCTGAGCACGCCATTGCTGGCGTAGCACTTTCATGTGCTTGCGCATGGCGATGGCCATTGAAACGGCTGCAACGGCGTCTTTCTTCGCGCCTTTGCTGGCTGGGTCGCCAAAGAACACCATGACACTGTCACCAATGAATTTGTCGATGGTGCCGCCGTATTTCAGGCAGATCTTCGACATTTCATTGAGGTAGGTGTTGAGAAGGTCGGTCAGTGCTTCTGCCTCGAGCTCTTCAGAGAGTTCGGTGAAACCTTTGATATCGGAGAAAAACACCGTGAGCTTTTTGCGTTGAGTCCCCAGTCGCACGGTTTTTTTACCGCTGAAAATCGATTCCCAGACTTGCGGAGACAGGTACTTGGCAAGGTTGCGCGCAAGCCGCGCAGCTTTTTCTTGTTCGCGCCGGATGTCACTTCGCACCTGAGCCAGATGCAGACCCTGTTGGTGGACAAAGTAGGCGGTAATGGTGATGTAGAACGTGGTGAACAGGATGGACACCAAAGATACGAGTGTTGGGGTTTGGCCAGCGAAGTTCGGGCCTACCAACGCAGATAACGCCAAGGTGCTGATCAGCGTGGTGACCAGTGCCAGCCCCATATTGCGCAAGCCACCGACAACCAGTGAGCTAAACAGCAGTGTCAGCAGGCTCATCAGGCTCAGGACTGGGGAAAAATTCAGCAGAACGGCCAGGCAGCCACAGTGTATGGAGTCGACAAGCATCAAGCCTTGGGTGGTTTTTTCGGGATAGTCTCGCTTGTAGCGTTGACTGACCTGATGCGCTAAATGCGGATAAAGCAGGGCGTAAGGAACAATCCACAAAATGCTGTATTCGAAATACTGTGCGTACGTCCCCGCTGCAATACTGGCTGCGACAGAAATGTAGGCCAGAATCCGCGAGTAATACTCCCGCATGAGTGGTGCCGGCAACACACGGGGCTGGTTAGCGGTGCGAACAGTCATGGTACGGCGATGATCCCTGATGTTGGAACGCCTCTAGGTGGGCGTTAAATTGACCAGAATCTACGATATAGACCTCGGCCAGACAGGGATCATAACTAAGCATGGCTTACCCGCCAAGCGGCAATGACGAATGCATCATTTTGGCGGATTACTGGTTGTCACAGCGCTTTATCAGGCGCTTTTTTTAACATCACGGTAAATGGAGCTTTTAGGTTGGGCAAATACACGCCGTAACATCGGTTCAAAAAATGCGAGCGGTAACGCCTCGTACTCAGGATCAAAGGCCGAGGCGTCATATTTGGCGCAGAAATCGATAGTCGCCTGGTACTGCGGATGGTCTTTGAATTGCTCACGCAAATGACGATCCATGCCCAGGTGATGAAAGAAGTAGTAGCCCTGAAAGATTGCGTGTTTTTCGACTATCCAATGATTTTCGGCACTGACAAAGGGTTTGAGCATGGCCGCAGCAATGTCGGCATGGTTGTAGCTGCCCAATGTGTCACCAATATCATGCAGCAGGGCGCAAACTACATACTCTTCGTCGCGGCCATCCCTGTGTGCGCGAGTTGCGGTTTGTAGTGAATGGGTCAGACGGTCAACAGGAAAACCGCCAAAGTCGCCGTCCAGCAGCTTTAGGTGCGTGATAATGCGATCAGGCAGTTGATCTGCAAAGGCGCGAAAGTCTTTGGCGATAATTGCCCAGTCATCTTCAGTGCCGTTTTCCATATGGGTGAAACGCGCGTGCATATTCATTACTGAGCCCCTCGTATTTATGGATCTTCTGAAAAAGGCAGCGAGCGAAGGTAGTACAAGGCAAAAAAGTGCGAAAAAGCGCAGTTTAGTTGTTCTAAATGAGCATTTTGAGCAGTTTTTTAACGCAGTAATATCTAGCGCAGTAGTTTTTCAGAGATTCCTTAGAATTTAATGCGGCCGGTGCAGACATCTTTGAACATCACCCAGTCACCCATTAATGAGTACAGCGGGTACTTGAAGGTTGCCGGGCGATTTTTTTCGAAGACAAAGTGACCAACCCAGGCAAAGCCGTACCCCACCAGGGGGATTGCCAGTAACCACAGCCATTGCTGGCTGAGTAAGCTGTAAGCCACAATCAATAGAACCAGTGTGCTGCCTGCATAATGCAACCGGCGGCAGGTCGGGTTGCTGTGTTCTTGCAGGTAATAAGGGTAGAACTCAGCAAAAGAGTGAAAACGTTCAGTCGTTTGGGCAGTCATGGTGTGCCTCCTATTATTATTTTAGTCAGACCTTGGCTATTGGTTAGAGTCTAGGCTCCGCGCGGCTATTAACCAGTGACATTAAGTGCCACATTACTATCCTTACCCGCCATTGCGTTCCGCCTTGATATGTCGGTATACAATTAGCCAGTTGGATTCATAAAATAAGAAACCTCAATGAGTGAACGGACAACATCATCGAATTGGGCTCTAGGCATCGTTCAGGCGCTGGAAATGGGCGGGGTGGACTGTCGTTCGATTTTCCCCGAGCTAGGCCTTGATTACGCCTCACTGGAAGACCCGGAAGCGCGATTTCCCCAGGATGGCATGACCCGGCTGTGGACGCGTGCCGTCGAACTATCAGGCAATCCGGCGATTGGCTTGAACATGGCTAAAGTAGTGCGTCCAGCCTCGTTTCATGTGGTTGGCTATGCATTGATGTCGAGCAGCTCACTGAAAGAAGGTCTGGCGCGGCTGGTTCGCTACCAGCGAATCATTGCCGAAGGCGCAGACTTGGGCTTCAGACCAACCCCTGATGGCTATGAACTCGTGCTGGCGATTCATGGCGATCGTCTGCCGCCAGCACGCCAAAGCGCAGAGGCGTCACTGGCTTATGCATTGGCTTTTTGCCGTTGGATGACCGGTAAGCTGATTCGCCCTCGCAGGATTCTTTTACAAGGTGATCCGCCCGCGGATATCGAGCCGTTTCAGCAGGTGTTTCAAGCGCCGCTGGAGTTCAATGCCAGCCATTATGCCTTGCTGTTTGAGCGAGCCGACATGGAGATGCCGCTGCCCACTGCCAACCCGTCGTTGGCGCAATTGCATGATCGTTTTGCCGGTGAGTTTCTGGCGCGGTTTTCAGAAAGCCGGGTGACTCATCAGGCCCGTCAAGTGATTTGCCGATTGCTGCCGCAAGGTGAGCCGAAGCGGGAGGTTGTCGCGCAAACCTTGCACATGTCGCAACGTACGCTGCAACGCCGTTTACAGGAGGAGGGCACCAGCTTTCAGCAGTTGCTTGACGATACCCGCTGTGAACTTTCGCAACAGTACCTTGCGCAGCCGAACCTGACCTTGCTGGAGATTTCTTATCTGTTGGGGTTTGCTGACCCGAGTAACTTCTTTCGGGCGTTTCGCCGCTGGTTTGAGTTAACGCCCAGCGAGTATCGGGCACGCATGTGACCCTGCCGTCCGGTGGACACGCTTCGGGTGTCACACCCTATGTAGGGAGGACAACGCCTTTTTTGTCCGCCATTGCCGTGGGGTATTTGCCAGATGTATCTGGACAAGCTTGGCGTTGTTCTGGCGTTTAATGGCGCCAGAACGAAGGCATCAGCACCACCATCACCGTCAGGATTTCCAGGCGACCGAGCAGCATGCCGCAGGTAAGAATCCATTTGGCGGTATCAGGCAGGCTGGAGAAATTCCCGGCAGGGCCAATGATCGGTCCCATGCCCGGGCCGACGCCGGAGACAGTACTGGCCGCACCGCTAAGTGAGGTTATCCAGTCCAGCCCACACAGGCTCAAACCCAGCGCCATCACGGCGATGGTGGTGGTGAAGAAGAATGAGAAGGTCAAGATCGAGCGGACGATGTCTTCGTCGAGCCGGTGTTGGTTGTATTGCTGTTTGATCACTGCGCGAGGATGAACCAGCTGTTTAAGGTTGGCCTTGAGCAGGATGTAGGCGACTTGGAAGCGGAAGATCTTCAAGCCTCCCGCAGTTGAGCCCGAGCAGCCACCAATAAACCCCAGGTAGAAAAACAACATCCCAGCAAAGCCGCCCCAGAGAGTGTAATCACCCAATGCAAAGCCGGTGGTGGAGATAATCGAGGTGGTGTTTACCGCAACGTGGCGTACTGCTTCCAGCCAGTGCAAGTCTGTGGTTAGCGCATACCAAGTGCCTAGCATGATCCAGGTACTGAGCAAAATACCTAGAAAGCCGCGTACTTGTTGGTCGTAGTACAGCGCACGAAAGTTACCACGCAGCGCTGCAACATAAAGCACGAATGGCAGGCTGCCGAGAATCATCAGTAACACGGTTACCCAATGCACGGCCGGTTGTTGCCAGTGGCCAATTGAGCTATCTGAAGTTGAAAAACCGCCAGTGGCGATGGCCGACATGGTGTGGTTGATCGCGTCAAACCAGCCCATACCCGCTAGCCACAATGCCACAACACCGAAAATGCTCAGGCCGACATAGGCCGCGACCATATATTTGGCGACCATATGTGAGCGCGGCATGATTTTGTCGGAACGGTCGGATGACTCAGTCTGGAACAGGCGCATCCCACCAATGCGCAGCATCGGCAGAATGGCGACAGCCATGGCAATGAAGCCGACGCCACCCAGCCAGTGCAGCAGTGAACGCCAAATCAGGATGCCCGGCGACATGTCGTCCAGACCATTCAGTACGGTCGCGCCGGTTGCGGTAATACCCGACATACTTTCAAACAGCGAGTCGGTAATGCTCATATGTTGGCTGAAAATAAACGGCAGCGTGGCAAACAGGCAAACCATTACCCAACTCGAAACCGTCAGCATGTACATGTCACGTGGGCGAAGTTGCGAAGCTTGCTGGCGGTTGCGGCCTTGAGCAATGAGGGTTAACCCACTAAGAAAGGTGATCAGGCTTGACCATAAAAACGAATTGATTTCGTAAGGGCGCTCAAACACCAGCAAGGTGATGACAGGCACCAACATGCTTACCGACAGAGTGACCAGAAACACGCCATTGATGAAAGCGAGAATGCGCACTGTCGATTTAGACATCCAGTTCAGCCCTTGCGCGCAACATAGATTTCATCTTGAAACCGGCTTCCATGTGATTGGTATTTTTGTACTTTAGTCTGCTGATATCAGTGGCGCCAAAATGAGCGAGTGACCAATACCAGTACGGTCAGAATTTCCAGTCGACCAAGTAGCATGCCCAAGGTCAATAACCATTTGGCCGCGTCAGGCAGGCTGGCAAAGTTTCCGGCCGGGCCAATAATAGGGCCTAAGCCCGGACCAACGTTACACACTGCTGTTGCTGCGCCGGTAAGGGCGGTAATCCAATCAAGCCCCAGCAGCGCCAGGCCCAATGCAATAACGCCAATGGTGATGGTGAAAAAGAAAGAAAAGGTAATCAGCGAGCGAACGATATCTTCGTCGAGGTTGTGGTTGTTGTACTGTTGCTTGATCACCGCGCGCGGGTGTACCAGTTGTTGCAAGTTGGCGCGCAGCAGTACATAGGCCACCTGAAAACGAAAGATTTTCAATCCGCCAGCAGTTGAGCCCGAGCAGCCGCCGATAAACGTCAGGTAGAAGAACAGCATCACTGCGAAACTGCCCCACAGCGTGTAGTCGCCCAAGGCGAAACCAGACGTGGTGACCACCGAGGTCACGTTAACCGCAACGATGCGCACAGCGTCCATCCAGCTATAGTCTGAATGGGTCCACAACCAAGTGCCGAATACCAGCCAGGTTACAACCAGAAAGCCAAGAAAGCCGTGAACCTGATGGTCTCGAACCAGTGCGTGACGGTTGCCTCGAACGCTGGCAACGTACAGGGTGAAGGGCAGGCTACCGGAAATCATCATCACTACAGCAACCCAATGCACCGCGGGTTGATCCCAATGGGCGAGCGATGAGTCAGAAGTTGAATAGCCGCCAGTCGAAATTGAGGTCATCGCATGGTTGATCGCCTCAAATGGCGTCATGCCGGCCAGCCAGTAGCTGACAAAGCCAATCAGTGTCAGGCCCAGATAGACGATAAGGATGGATTTGGCAGCCATATGCGAGCGCGGCATGACTTTCTCGCCCCAGTCCGATGATTCGGTCTGGAACAGGCGCATACCACCAACTCTCAGCAGCGGCAGAATCGCAACCGCCATACCAATAAAGCCGATGCCGCCAAGCCATTGCAGCATTGAGCGCCAGATCAGCAGGCCAGGGGATGCAGTGTCGAGCCCGCTAAGTACGGTTGAACCGGTGGTGGTGATGCCCGACATGGTTTCAAAAAATGCATCGGTGTAGCTGATGTGATGGATTTGCACCATGGGCAATGCCGCAAATATGCAGACCACCAGCCAGCTGCCAGTGGTCAGCAGGTACATGTCACGCGGGCGCAACTGAGCGTTTTCGGGGCGGCCGGGAATAACCAGCGCCATGCCTGCAACGGCGGTAATCAGGCTTGACCAGAGGAATGGGTCGAGGTCTTCGGTACGTCCATATACCAGGAGCGTCAGCAGAGGAATCATCATGCTGAGTGCCAGAGTCAATAAAAAGATACCGAGGATGAAGCCAATTATTCGTAGTGTCGCCAAGGCCATATAGGGGGCTCAAGTGGAGGACAGACGGAAAGTCGCAAAGGGCGCCATTCTACTCGGGAGAAGAAAGCTGTACACCAACAATCAACTTTGCTTTACAACGCCTTCGGTAAGCATAGAATAGCCGCCAGGTGCCGGCCCTTGCCGGTTTCTGAGTCCTTATAATCATGTCTGAAACTAATCCTTGTTTAACGTGTGGCGCTTGCTGCGCGTATTTTCGTGTGTCTTTCTTTTGGGGCGAGTGCCAATCTGCTGGCGGCACGGTGCCGGATGATCAAGTTGTTCTGATTACTCCGCAACGTGTTGCCATGCGTGGTACCGAGCATAAACCAGCACGCTGTAATGCACTGCTGGGGAATGTGGGCGAAGGGGTGCGTTGTACCTTATATGAGCATCGTTCCAGCCCGTGCCGTGATTTTGAGGCATCCTGGGCTAATGGCGAACATAACCCGCGTTGTGATGATGCACGCAAGGCTTATGGTTTGCCGCCGCTGACACCGCCGGTACAGCCGAGCGTGTCGCCGGATCGAGTCGCTTAAACGCTACCTAGACGACGAAATATCAATACGCCCAGAGGTTAGCCTCTGGGCGTATTTTTTTGCCCTGCCACAACTGGCGCAGCAGCTTTCAATGGTTGCTGGGTGAAGGCAGTTTGTTTGAGGTTTTCCCCACAGGCTTTCTTGTAAGCTTTAAAATTCAGCTTCATGTTTTGCCAGAGGTGATCGATGGACGCGCTAGATGCACTTATAAACCGAGTTTCTGTTCCGCGCTTGAGCGAGCCTGCTCCTGATGCTGAGCAGCGGGAGATGTTGTTTCGTGCGGCATTGCGAGCCCCGGATCACGGGCAGTTGAGACCTTGGCGATTTTTAACGGTGGAGGGTGATGCACGCAAACAACTCGGTGAGCTGTTTGCTGAGGCGCTATCGGCTTCTGCTGAGCAACCTAGCGTGGAAGCGCTAAATAAGGCCCATGCAATGCCATTGCGCGCGCCGTTGCTGGTAGTGGTCATCGCCAGCGTTAAAGAGTCGCCGAAAGTACCTGCGCAAGAGCAAATAATTGCCGCGTCCTGCGCGGCACATAGCATTTTGCTGGCGGCACATGCTCAAGGAATTGGCGCTGTATGGCGTACCGGCGATATGGCAACCAATGCGCACGTAGCCGCTGGCCTGGGTTTGTCAGCCAACGAGCAGGTCGTGGCCTATCTGTATCTGGGAACCCCAGAGCGTGAGCTACGTACACCGCCAACATTGAATGTCGATGACTTTGTCAGTGCTTGGTCACGTTAGCTGCACGCCACTGCCTGAACACGCCACTGCCCGAAAATGTCAGGATTTTGCATCAGTCTGAGTTGAAATGATCAGGCTGGCGCAAAAGCCGCCTTGTACATGATTTTCCAGCACCAGCTTGCCGCCATGGCGTTCAACCGCTCGGCGTGCAATCGCTAAACCCAAGCCGTGGCCGGGTGCTGTTTGCCCGGGTGCGCGGAAAAAAGGCTCGCCCAGTTGCTTCAGGTGTTGCTTGTCAACGCCGGGGCCGTGGTCGCGTACCTGGATAACAACTGCGCCATCTTTCATCTGCGCGTTCACTTCAATCGGCTCGCCTGGCGGATTGAAGCGCAGGGCGTTACGCAGCAGGTTGTCCAGTGCGCGCTCAAGCATATTTGGCCAGCCGGTGAGTTCCAGCCCGGGCGCTATATTGATATCAACCCGTTGTTCCGGGGCACTGATCTGCACGTATTCAAGCAGCTTTTGCAGGACTGCTTGAAGTTTGATCTGTTGCACAGCCCCCGGGTTGGCATCCAGGCGAGCGAGCTCGAGAATTTCGCTGATCAGTGCTTCAAGGCGATCGCACTCTTTGGTGAGTCGCGGCCATAGCTTTTCACGTTCTTCAGCGCTGGCACGTTCTGCCAGTGCAATTGCAATGCGCAGACGCGCCAGTGGCGAGCGCAGTTCGTGCGAGACATCGCGCAATAACTGGCGCTGGCTGCCGATAAGACCTTGCAACCGAGCGCCCATGCGATTGAAGTCATTTGCCAGCACGCCCAGCTCATCACGACGTTTGGACAGGTGCGCAAGGCTGTTTTGCTGATAACTGGTCTGGCCGAGGTCATGCACTGCGCCGCGCAGGCGGTCAAGTGGGCGGGTAATTGACAGTGTCAGTAACAGGCTAAGGGCGGTCAAGACCACCAGAGCAATGACCAATGCACTGATTGGCCAGATCAGGCTGTCGCGGTGCCAGCTGTTGAGCACCGGATAAGGTATTCGGTAAATAAACAGGTAAGTCTTGTTTGTGGTTGGGCTGATGTATTCAGTGGTCAGACGCCGCCATGGCAGGCGCTTGTTCTTCTGACGTGATTCGAAGGCGGCTGCGCGCGCTGGGAAAGTGCCAGGGACTAGTTGTTGGCCGTTTTCGCCAAGCACTTGCACGTCGATCTGGTATTGCTCTTTGTGCTGCCTGAGGAATGCCTGTGCTGGAAGTTTGCCAGAGCTTTCATAGCGTTCGGTCCATGTCTCGGCAATGCCCTGTAGTGCAGGGGTATTGTTGAGAATCCAGCTGTCCTGATTCAGCGCTCGGCCGAGTAACATCGATAAGCCGGCAACCAAGGCAATAGCCAGCCAGAAACTAGCAAAAATGCGCCAGAACAATGACCGCACAAGTAACTCCTTGATGCAGTCAGGCCCGGCAGCGTAATGCTGTCGGGCCTAACAGTTGAGTGGTAAGCCCCGTCAGGCGAGGCTGTGGTCTGGCTATTTACTCAGCTTTAGCTTGAGTCTCAGCCTTGGCTTTGTGCTTTGCTGCACGACGCTCTTCCATCTTCTTCACGTGTGCATCAAACTTTTTTTGCTGCTCTGGTGTGAGCAGGCTACGCATCGCCGCCTGCTGCTTGTCGAAAGACGCTTTAAGCTCGGCTTTCATTGCTTGCTGCTCTTTCTCTGGCAGTTTGTCCAAGTAGCGCTTGGTGATGTCATGGCGAGTTTTCATCTGTTCGCCCATCAGTTTGCGCATGTCTTGGCGCTGTTCTTTGTTCAGGTCCAGATCTTTGAATATGGGTGCGCCGCGATGGCCTGGGCCTTTGCCGTCATGGTGGCCGCCGTCAGTTGCAGCCATGGCCAGGGTTGGCAGAGTCAGGGCGAGTAGTACTGCAGTGAGTGTCTTGCGCATGTTGTTTCTCCTAATCTCAAGGCCGGTTCGTTACCGGATGAGCTCAGTTTATGCAGGTCTCGGTCAAGCGCAGTCAGCGAATGGTAAAGCCAAGGTAAAGATCACCAGGCAAGACCTGGGTGTTTTAAACGCTGTAGTAATAGCCGCGGCTGCGCAGAGCCATAATGCGTGGGCGGCCGTCGGGGTGGGGGCCGATCTTCTTGCGCAGGTTGCTGACGTGCATGTCCAGGCTGCGGTCGTAGAGCGTAAGTTTGCGGCCCAAGGCCAATTGCGCCAGTTCTTGCTTGTCGACCGGTTCGCCCGGTTGATGCAGCAATGCCTCAAGCACCCGGCTTTCAGAGAGCGTCAGCAGTACCTCGGTTTCACCAATATTGACCACGCCCCGCGCAGGGCTGTGTTGCAGATCGCCCAAAGACTGCTGCTGGGGTGTGGTTGCGGCTGCTGTGGTGCTGCGGCGTAGAACGGCCCGCAAGCGCGCTGTTAATTCGCGCGGATCACAGGGCTTGGCCAAGTAATCATCAGCGCCTAGTTCAAGACCGAGGATACGGTCGAGTGGCTCGCCTCGTGCTGAAAGCATCAGCACCGGCAGATCGGCATGCTCGCTACGCAGTTTTTTGAGCAGCTCAAGACCACTGCCGTCAGGCAGCATCACGTCGAGCACCACGGCGTCTGGAGACAAATGGCTGAGGGCTTCGCGAGCCTGCTGGCCGTCATGGCAGGCAGTAACGGCAAAGCCTTCTTGGGTCAGCCAATTGCTCAGCAGCTCACAAAGCTCGACATCATCGTCAATGAGTAAAAGTGCGCTCATGTTGATTAATTAGTCCATTCACGACGGCTGCGGCGGCTACCACGCAAAATTGCGCCAATAATCACGCCGAGTAGCCCAGAGCCAGCTCCGACCGCAAACCATTGCTGGCGTTCACTTATTAGTGGCGGAGGTGTTTGTGCCTGAGCCGTTTTAAGTTGCAGTTTAAGTCGTTGGTTATCTTGACGCAGGCGTTGCAGCTGGGCGCTTTCGCGTTCTGTACTTTGACCTTGCAATTGCTCGGTAAGTTGAGCGCGTTGGTCTTCGCTCAACGCCAGGCGTTGTTCCAATGCATCGATACTGGCTTGTGCGGTTGCCGGTTCGTCAGGCGCCTGCTCTGCGTACAGGAAGGTCGGGAGCAAACAGGTGGCAAGTAACAAGATGAGCTTAGTAGGGCGCATTGGAACTCCGTTGTCCGCTACTGTTTATTGGCTGGTGCTTGGCGTTGTTGTGGTTATGGCAGTACGAGCTTAAACGGTTTAACCAGTACGGAACTATAGACACCCGCCGCTTTAAACGGGTCGGCATTGGCCCAGTCCTGGGCTGCAGTGAGCGAGTCAAACTCAGCTACGATTAAACTACCGGAGAAACCAGCGCTGCCAGGGTCGTTGCTATCAATTGCCGGGTGCGGGCCTGCGAGAATAAGGCGGCCTTCAGTTTTAAGTTGCTCAAGACGGGCAAGGTGCGCAGGGCGCGAAGACATGCGGTTTTCCAGGGAGTTTTCTACATCAGTGGCGATAATGGCGTAGAGCATCTCAATCCTTAGTCAGTAATGGGCGCAGGGGCCTGAAGCTTAAGTGATGGGGCTGGTGTGCGGCTCAATCAATTATATAGCCGTAGATCATAGCGCTTTGGCTTTTAAAAACAGCTGTTTGCGACTCAACTCAGCAAGAATCCGCATCTGTCGGCATAATATCAACCATAAATTACTGAGATATGCCCATATGGATGTTGATTTACATTGTCACAGCACTGCATCCGATGGCGCACTGGCGCCAGCAGTGGTCGTGGCCCGGGCACATGAGCGTGGGGTTAAGCTCCTTGCTCTGACCGATCACGATACGATCGAAGGCCTTGCTGAGGCGCACTCCGCTGCGAACGAGCACGGCATGCAGTTGGTCAACGGTATTGAGTTGTCCTGCATGTGGGGCGGCGCGACCATTCATGTATTGGGCTATGCCTTTGCCAGTGATGCGCCAGCATTGAATCAGGCGATTGAAGACTTGCATCATGGTCGCTGGCTGCGCGCTGCTGAAATTAGCCAGCGTCTTGAAGCTAAAGGTATGCCGGGTGCGCTTGAGGGCGCGCGAGCGATTCAGCAAGAGTTAGGCGACAGTGGCAATGCTCCCGCGCGGCCGCATTTCGCCGAGTTCATGGTCCGCGCAGGCTTTGTAAAAGACCGCGCAGAAGCGTTTCGCAAGTGGCTTGGCTCCGGCAAGTTAGGGGATGTGAAGCAGCATTGGCCTGCACTTGATGACGCCGTCGCGACCTTAAAACAGGCCGATGCATGGATTAGTCTGGCGCACCCGTGGCAGTACGACTTTACTCGTAGTAAGCGACGCCGTTTGGTGGCAGCGTTTGCAGAAGCGGGCGGGCATGCCTTGGAGGTGTGCAACGGCATGCAGCCAGCTGAGCAAGTGGGAGGGTTAGCCATCTTGGCACGCGAGTTTGATCTGCTGGTCAGCGCTGGCAGTGACTTTCATGCACCGGGCAATTGGTCTGAACTGGGCATGTATCGCCCTGTACCTGAAGACCTCTCGCCACTTTGGGCGCGTTTTGAGCATGTCCGACAATCAGCAATCATTTGAGCAGGGAGCAAATGTGAGTCAATTTTTCCAGGTTCACCCGGAGAACCCACAGTCGCGCCTGATAAAGCAGGCTGCGGAAATCATCCGCAATGGCGGTGTCGCGGTGTACCCGACAGACTCCTCGTATGCGATCGGCTGTCGTTTGGGTGACAAGAATGCGCTGGAGCGTATTCGGCGCTTGCGCCAGTTGGATGACAAGCACAACTTCACTCTGGTTTGCCGGGATTTATCGCAGTTGAGTACCTTCGCCAAGGTTGATACTGGCGCTTTTCGTCTGCTCAAAACCCATACGCCCGGGCCTTACACCTTTATCCTCAATGCCACGCGTGAAGTGCCGCGTATCATGCTGCACGCCAAGCGCCGGACTATTGGCTTACGTGTGCCAAGCCATCCGATTGCCCTGGCATTGCTTGAAGAACTTGCCGAGCCGATCATGAGCGTCAGCCTGATCCTGCCGGATGAAACGCTGCCCATGAGCGACCCTTATGAAATGCGTGCGTTACTTGAGCACCATGTCGACCTGATCATCGATGGCGGTTTTGGTGGCCTGGAGGCTTCTACAGTGATCAGTCTTGCAGAAGATGAACCAGAAATCGTGCGTGTCGGTTGTGGCGATCCGGAACCCTTTGAAAATTTCTGAAGCATTTTTCAGGGTGTGATACAGGCGCAAAATACGATGCTTTTTCGGACTGTCGTTAAGCGCTGGGTCTTGGTAATGTTTGTGCAATTGCCTTATGCGGGAAACCCGGTTTGAACCTTGTTGATTCAGAGAGACGCGTGCTTTCAGGCATGCGCCCAAGCGGCCAATTGCACATTGGTCATTACCATGGCGTGCTAAAAAACTGGGTCCAGCTGCAACACAGCTACGATTGTTTTTTTTGCATCGTTGACTGGCACGCGCTCACCACTGATTACGAGGACGTCAGCCAACTGCCCAGGCATGTAATGGACATGGCGGTGGACTGGTTGGCATGTGGCCTGAGTCCAAGCTCGGCAACCTTGTTTATTCAGTCGCAGGTGCCGGAACATGCGGAGTTGCACTTGCTGTTGTCGATGCTTTGCCCGCTGAGCTGGCTGGAACGCGTGCCGTCGTATAAGGAGTTACAGGATCAACACCAAGGACGCGATCTGGCGACCTACGGTTTCCTCGGTTATCCATTGTTGCAAGCCGCTGACATTCTGCTTTATCGCGCAGGCGTGGTGCCGGTGGGGTCTGATCAGCTGGCGCATATCGAGTTTGTTCGCGATGTCGCACGTCGCTTCAATCATTTATACGGCCGTGAGCCCGGTTTTGAAGACAAGGCTGAAGCGGCAATCCGCAAGCTCGGTAAAAAGAACTCAAAGCTCTACACTCACCTGCGTCAGGCTTATCAGGAGCAGGGTGATAGCGAGGCTTTGGACACCGCCCGAGCCTTGCTAAAGGAGTTGCAAAACATCACCCTGGGTGACAAAGAGCGTTTGCTCGGTTATTTGGAGGGCGGCGGCAAACTGGTGTTGCCTGAGCCACAATCGATGCTCAGTGAGGCGCCACGGTTGACCGGGTTAGACGGTGGCAAAATGTCCAAGTCGCATAACAACGCGATTTATCTGCGCGACTCTGAAGAGCAGGTTGAAGAGAAAATCAAGCGCATGCCGACTGATCCTGCACGTGTTCACCGAAATGATCCAGGCGAGCCAGCGCGCTGTCCGGTGTGGCCGTTGCACAAGCTGTATTCCAATGAGACAACCTGTGATTGGGTGCAGCGAGGTTGCACCAGCGCGGGTATCGGTTGTGTGGAGTGCAAGCAGCCGCTGATTGAGTCGGTGCAGCAAGACTTGCAGCCGATCCAGCTGCGTGCAGTTGAGTACGAGGACAATCTCGATGTGGTGCGTGGCATCCTCGCCAGCGGTGCCGAGCGTGCTCGCGATGAAGCGCGTGACACCTTGATCGAAGTGCGTCAGGCACTCGGCATGAACTATCGATGAGCCAGCCATGAGCCAAGCCACGCCACCGACCCTTAATGATCAGGCCAACGCCCAGCAAGAGCTGCAATTCGCCAAGGTTTACGGCGAAGCCTATACCGAAATACCACTGGATTTGTACATTCCACCGGACGCGCTTGAGGTGTTTCTTGAGGCGTTCGAAGGGCCGCTGGATTTACTTCTGTACCTGATCCGTAAGCAAAACATTGATGTGCTGGATATTCCCGTTGCGGAAATTACTCGCCAGTACATGGGGTACGTTGAGCTGATGCACACCGTGCGTCTGGAGCTTGCTGCCGAGTATTTGGTGATGGCGGCGATGCTGGCTGAGATCAAGTCGCGCATGTTGCTGCCGCGCTCTGCGAGTGCAGAAGAGGAAGAGGAAGACCCACGCGCTGAGCTTATCCGCCGGTTGCAAGAGTACGAACGCTACAAGGCGGCGGCCGAAGGCCTGGATTTAATCCCGCGGGTTGGCCGTGACCTCAGCGTGCCACGCCTCGATGCGCCCCAAGCCAAAGCGCGCAAGCTGCTACCGGATGTCAGCCTGGAAGAACTGTTGGTGTCGATGGCGGAGGTTTTGCGCCGTGCTGATATGTTTGAAAGCCACCAGATAACCCGTGAAACCCTGTCAACTCGTGAGCGCATGAGTGATGTGCTCGAACGGCTCAAGGGCGGTGAGTTTGTGCCGTTTGTTAGCTTGTTCGTGGCAGAGGAAGGGCGCTTGGGTGTAGTGGTTACGTTTATGGCGGTGCTTGAGTTGATCAAGGAATCCTTGGCTGAGTTAGTGCAAAATGAGCCCTATGGTCCAATCCACGTGCGGGCGCGAGCTGAGCAAATAAATGAATTTGAATGAACCCAAAGACCTGGCCACCTTGCTTGAAGCCTTCTTGCTGGCTTCCGGCAAGCCGCAGACGCTTGAGCGCTTGTATGAATTGTTCGAGGAAGGCGAGCGCCCGGAGCCTGCGGTATTCAAAAAAGCCATCGAAGTGCTGCGCAAGGCCTGTGACGGGCGTGCGGTCGAGCTGGTCGAGGTGGCGAGTGGCTATCGCCTGCAGGTGCGTGAAAAATTTGCTCCCTGGGTTGGCCGTTTGTGGGAAGAGCGGCCGCAGCGCTATTCCCGGGCAATGCTCGAAACTCTAGCGCTGGTTGCCTATCGTCAACCGATTACCCGGGGAGAAATTGAAGATATTCGCGGCGTTGCGGTCAACAGCAATATCGTCAAAACCTTGCTTGAGCGTGAATGGATCCGTGTGGTCGGCTACCGCGATGTGCCGGGAAAGCCGGCGATGTTGGCGACGACCAAGCAGTTTCTCGATCACTTCAACCTGAAAAGCCTTGATCAGCTGCCGCCACTGGCTGATTTGCGTGAGCTTGAGCCTGCAACCGAGCCCGAGCCTGAGTTTGTTGGCTACGCAGAAGGCGAAGCGCCGGTACCCGCGAGCCTGCAAGCGCGGGCTGACCTGGCATTGGCGGGTGAAGAGGGCGATGCTGAAGCCGAGCCAGCCGCTGATAAAGTCCCCGAAGAAACCAGCTTCAGTAGCCTGCTGGCCGAGCTGGATAACATGGAACAGGGCCTGAAGATTGACTTCGACGATCTAGAGCCATCGCCTGATGATGAGCTGCCATCTGAGCTTTCTGAGCCATCTGATGGGCAAGCAGCGCAAGATCAGGCCACGCAAGCACCAAACCTGGCTACCGGTGCTGACAGCGCTGAACAAGCCGGGCCGGATCTGACGCCTTATGACCCGGTCCAAGCCGCGCTGGATGAAGAGGCTGAGGCCGAGCGAGCCTTGCAAGCCGCTATTGCCGATGAGCTTAACGGTAACTATTAATGACTCGGCTGCAGCAAAACATACAAAGCCGTAGGGTGTGACAACGCGAAGCTTGTCCACCGGAGGGCGCCCGAAATGTCTGCGTCGGTGATGGTGGAAGGATGAAGCGTCTTCCACCCTACGGTTATTCAGTGGAAGGGGTGAGCGTCTTGAATTGCTGCCGCGTAGGGTGTGACAAGGCGAAGCTTGTCCACCATAAGCCAAACACAAGAAATGCCAGTCGGCAGAAATCCCACCATTATCTTTGCCGCTAGCTACTCTTTCAGCGGACGCGTATGATGCGCGCCCTCGACGAGATGTCGCCCCATCACAGAGAAACACCGGGAGGTGCCCAGATGAGTGAAGAAATTGAACAAACTAGCCCTGCAGGCGAAAAACTGCAGAAAGTCTTGGCCCGCATGGGTTTGGCCTCACGTCGTGAGATCGAAACCTGGATCGGCGCAGGCCGTGTCAAGGTCAATGGCGTAGCTGCAAGCCTCGGTCAACGTGTTGACCTGCATGACGCAATTGCCCTCGATGGCAAGGTTATCAAGCGCGAAGAAGCAGCTGAAAACCTACGTCGTGTGATTATCTACAACAAGCCCGACGGCGAGATTTGCACCCGTGACGACCCAGAAGGCCGTCCTACCGTATTCGACCGTTTGCCGCGTCCTAAAGAAGGTCGTTGGATCAATATTGGTCGTCTCGACATCAATACCACCGGCTTGCTGATGTTCACCACCGACGGTGAATTGGCTAACCGCTTGATGCATCCTTCGTATCAGATGGACCGTGAGTACGCCGTGCGTGTGCGTGGTGAAGTCGACGAAGAGATGATCGAACGCTTGAAAGCGGGCGTGATGCTTGAAGATGGCCCGGCCAAGTTTACCGACATCAAGGAAGCGCCTGGCGGCGAAGGTTATAACCACTGGTATCACTGCGTGGTTATGGAAGGCCGTAATCGCGAAGTACGTCGTCTGTGGGAGTCGCAAGGTTTGGTCGTCAGCCGTTTGAAGCGCGTACGCTTCGGTCCGGTGTTTATGACCTCCGACCTGACCATGGGTCGCTGGCGTGAAATGGGTCAGCGCGAAGTCGATATTCTTAGTGAAGAAGTCGGCCTCAAGCCTGTTGCCCTGCCAGACATGAAAGAAAAAGCGCGCGATAAGCTTGATCGTCAGCAGCGCAAGTCGGCCAAGCCAGTCGGTCGTGGCGACCGTTCTGCGCGCACCTTGCGTCCAGCGCATGGTGGCCCAGCCGACGGTGATGCACGTTCCGGCCGCGGTTCGCGTGATCAGTCACGCGGCGGTGCTGGTAAAACGTCTGCCGTGGCTGAACGTCCAAGCGATGTGAGCAAGCAGCGTACTTCTGGCAAGCCTCGCCCTGAGCGCGCAGGTTCAGAGTCGCCTGAGCGTGGTGGGCGCAAGCCTGCAGGTGCTCCGGCCAAGCGTCGTGGTGCGCCAGCGGGTGATGGGCAGCGTCCAGGCTTCGGTCGTGGGCGTAAGCCTGAGCCAAAGGCATAAGCCTAAGCACTGCTCTACTTGCCCAAAAATAAAAAGGGTCGCCTCGGGCGACCCTTTTTGTTTTCTGCTGAGTCCTGAAGCTAGCGGCGAGTTAGATTAACCGGCCATATTCAGGCGGTTGCGGCCATCACGCTTCGACACGTATAGCGCGTTGTCGGCTCGGCGCAGCAGGCTTTCGTCAGATTCGCCGGGCTACAAGCTGGCGCCGCCGAGGCTGATCGACAGCCCAAGTGGCTGACCTTGGTTGACGTATTGCAGTTGCTCGACTGAATGGCGCAGGCGTTCGCCGACCATGATCGAGGCGTCGCGGCCAGTACCAGAAAGCAGCACCAGAAACTCCTCGCCACCGTAGCGGAAAATCATATCCACGTTACGCAATTGCATCTTGATGGTGTTGGCTACGACTTTGAGTACTTCATCGCCAACGCTATGGCCGTGGTTGTCATTGATCTGCTTGAAGTGATCAAGGTCGACCATTAGCAGTGACAGCGGTTGCAGGCTGCGCCGAGCGAGATCCACCTCGCGGTGCAGCATCTGCTCCATTGCAATACGGTTGCCGGTGTTGGTCAGCGGGTCGCGTAGCGCATTCTGGATGGCAGTGCGATACAGCAGAGCATTACGCAGCGGGTAAAGCAGGCTACCAAGCAAGGCTTCTAGCTGATTTAGCTCAACTTCGCTGAAACGTAGTTTGCGCCGGAACACTAACTCACCAAGATACTCACCCTCATGACTGAGGCGGTAGCTGGCTGAATTACCTGCAGTTTCACCGAACTCCAGGTTCAAATCACAGACGCTGTGCTGATAAGACAAGCCATCGAGGGCAATCAGGCGCTGAATTTCGCTGAAAAAAATATTCAGTGTGCGTTCAGTCTCAAGACTGGTCTGTAGCTGTAAATTCAGATGCTGGCGCAGTTGCGCAAGATTAAGCGGCTGCAGTGCTTGCTTGCGCTTGCTTGAATAACCGAGACGCTGCAGCTTGGCTGCATCGAAATCAATTGTATTGGTTGAGTTGGGGGGAACCATGAACGCTAAACCTCTGGCGCTAAGTGCGGCAATAATGGTTTAGAGCGATTTCCGTGCCAGCTGTTTCGTTTCAATAAAAAAATATGTGAAGTCAGTCACTTACAGCTGTCGGATGGCGGCGGCGTGAGAGTGATGACAAAAGACCGGCGAGCTGTTGCCGGCCGGCTGCCAAAAAGCTGGCATTGTTTTGCCACTATCGAGCGTTACTGAGCGTCAAATGCCTGGCCGCTTACGCCTGTGCTGTCTGGGCCCATCAGGTACAGGTATACGGGCATGATGTCGGCTGGCGTCGGGTTGTTGTCCGGGTTTTCGCCTGGATAAGCCTGGGCGCGCATGTCGGTGCGGGTTGCGCCTGGGTTGATGCTGTTGGCGCGCACTGGGGCGACATCTTCCAGTTCGTCTGCCAGTGTCTGCATAAAACCTTCGGTCGCAAATTTCGACACACCGTAAGCGCCCCAGTAAGCACGGCCTTTGCGGCCAACGCTGCTTGAGGTGAATACCACGGAGGCGTCGTTTGAGAGCTTCAGTAATGGCAGCAGGGTGCTGGTGAGCATAAACATGGCGTTGACGTTTACTTGCATGACACGCATGAAGTTCTCGCCAGACAACTGCTCGACCGGGGTGCGTGGGCCAATGATTGAGGCGTTGTGCAGCAGGCCATCGATTTTGCCGAATTCACTTTCAACCATTGCCGCCAATTCATCGTACTGGTGCGGCAGAGCAGTTTCCAGATTGAAAGGAATCACCGCTGGTTGTGGATGACCGGCAGCTTCGATTTCATCGTAGACCGCGCTCAGGTTGCTTTCAGTCTTACCCAGCAATAGCACTGTTGCGCCATGTGCGGCAAAGGTTTTGGCTGCAGCTGCGCCAATGCCACGGCCTGCGCCGGTGACTAAGATAACGCGGCCGTTGAGGAGGTCGGGACGGGCGGTGTAATCGAACATGACTCGGTCTCACTTGCTAGGGGCTGGCGAGGCTGCGCCAGTCGCCAGTTTCAATGGTTTCGCACAAGCCTGCGAACATGTTTATGGCGCAGGTCGGCAGAGGTTTCAGCAGCAGCACAGTGCGTTGTCCAGCACTGAGCGTAGTTGCAATGGATGGTCGACGACGACGTCGGCGCCCCAATTGCGTGGGTTGTCTTCAGGGTGAATATAGCCGTAGGTGACCGCGGCTGTTTTGGTTCCGGCTGCACGGCCAGACTCAATGTCACGCAGGTCATCGCCAACAAATAAAACGCTGGCTGGGTCCAGGCCCAACGTTTTGCAGGCGAGAATCATTGGCTCAGGATCAGGTTTGCTGTTTTTGACATGATCTGGGCAGATCAATATGGCTGAGCGTTTGGCCAAGCCCAGTTGCTGCATGATTGGCTCGGCGAAGCGCAGGGGTTTGTTAGTCACCACGCCCCAGATCAGCTTGGCCTGCTCAATGTCAGCGAGCAGCTCGTTGATCCCGTCAAACGGTCGGGTCAGTACTGCGCAGTGGCTTTGATAGCGCTCGAGAAACTCAAGGCGCAGTGGTTCGAACTCAGACGCTTGCGGGTCCAGGCTAAAAGTGGCCGAAACCATGGCGCGGGCGCCGCCTGAAACTTGGTCGCGGATCAGTTTTTCAGCAATCGGCTCAAGCCCGCGCTCAATGCGCATGGCTTGGCAGATCGCAATAAAGTCGGGGGCACTGTCGAGCAGCGTGCCATCCATGTCGAAAAGTACTGCACGCAGTCGCATCATTGCTCCTTGAGCGTTTGGATCATGTAGTTGACGTCTACATCGGCTGACAGCTTGTAGTGCTTGGTCAGCGGGTTGTAGGTCAAACCGATGATGTCTTTGACTTCGAGTCCCGTCGCGCGGCTCCAGCTGCCCAGTTCGGATGGGCGGATGAATTTCTTGAATTCATGGGTGCCGCGTGGCAACAGGCGCAACAGGTATTCCGCGCCGATTACGGCAAACATATACGCCTTCGGGTTGCGGTTGATGGTCGAGAAAAACACTTGGCCGCCCGGTTTAACCATGCGGTAGCAGGCGCGGATGATCGAGGCAGGATCAGGCACGTGCTCAAGCATCTCGAGGCAGGTTACGACATCGAATTGCTCGGGCATTTCTTCGGCGAGGTCTTCAGCGGTGATCTGCCGGTATTCAACGGATACCCCGGATTCCAGCTGGTGCAGCTGTGCAACCGCTAACGGCGCTTCACCCATGTCGATACCGGTCACGGTCGCGCCGCGCTGGGCCATGGATTCACTAAGAATGCCGCCGCCGCAGCCTACGTCGAGCACTTTTTTGCCTGCCAGACCGACGCGCTCATCAATCCAGTTAACCCGCAGTGGGTTGATTTCATGCAGCGGTTTGAACTCGCTTTCACGGTCCCACCAGCGGTGGGCAAGGGCTTCAAACTTGGCAATTTCAGCTGGGTCGACGTTGCTCATGAGCTGTTCCTGATTAAATCTGCAAAGGGTGCCTGCATGGCTTCCTATAGCAATGGTGCCATTTTCACGCCTGTTAGTGGGCGCTTGTCAGCAGGCCAGTGTATGTCAGTTTGTCGCAGCGGCTGGCATATATGTGTAGCCGCTTCTATATATCGTTAAAGAACCTCTGAAAAAGGTAGCGAGCGACGATACTACAAGGCAAAAAATATGCGAAAAAGCGGCCGGGGTCGCGCTCGACTTTAGTGGCCTAAATGAGCATTTTGAGCAGTTTTTTAACGCCGTAATATCGAGCGCAGTAGTTTTTCAGAGGCTTCTTAGGCCTTTGCTCCAATCTTGGCGCCCCACGCTCGGGTGTTGGCGATAATTTGAGCTTCATCCATACGTGTCAGTTTGCCGTTATCCAGCAACTGCTTGCCACCGACCCAGACATGGGCAACACAGGCGCGGCTGCTGGCATAGATAAGTTGCGAGACCGGGTCGTACACCGGTTGTTGAGCCAGGCCGGACAGGTTGAATGCGCAAATATCAGCTGCTTTGCCGACTTCCAGTGAGCCAACCTCTGCCTCAATGCCCAGAGCGCGAGCGCCATTCAGGGTAGCCATGCGCAGTGCGCGGTGGGCATCCAGCGCCGTGGCCGAGCCTGCGACTGCTTTGGCCAGTAGCGCGGCAGTGCGCGTCTCGCCCAGCAGATCAAGGTTATTATTGCTGGCTGCGCCGTCAGTGCCGATGGCAACGTTGACGCCTGCATTCCACAGCTTCTCAACCGGGCAAAAGCCGCTGGCGAGTTTGAGGTTCGATTCCGGGCAATGAATAACACTGGTGTTACTGGCGACTAACAGTTCGAGGTCGTCGTCATCAATCTGGGTCATATGCACGGCTTGAAAGCGTGGCCCCAGGAGGCCAAGGCGGGCCAGTCGTGCGAGCGGGCGTTCGCCCTGCAACTCCATGCTTTGCTGAACTTCAAATGCAGTCTCGTGGACGTGCATGTGAATACCTGCTTCGAGTTCTTCAGCGAGTACATTGATGTTGCTCAGCTTGTCGTCGCTAACGGTGTACGGGGCGTGCGGGCCAAAGGCGATCTTGATCCGTGGGTGATGCTTGAGATCGCTAAATAGCTCAAGGCCCTTGTGCAGGGCTTCAGCCGCATCACGGGCGCCGGGAATCGGAAAGTCGAGTACCGGGATAGTGATTTGTGCGCGGATACCGCTACTGTGGACCTGCTGGCTGGCAATTTCGGGGAAAAAGTACATGTCCGAGAAACAGGTGATGCCGCCTTTGAGCTGCTCGGCAATCGCCAGTTCGGTGCCATCTTTGATGAATTGTTCGTTCACCCATTTGGCTTCAGCAGGCCAGATGTGCTGTTGCAGCCAGGTCATCAGCGGTAAATCATCCGCTAACCCGCGAAACAGCGTCATTGCAGCATGGCCATGGGCGTTGATCAGGCCTGGGGTGATGATGTGGTCGGGCAGTTCGCGAATTTCCAGTGCGGCTTGTTTAAGCGCCTGCTCGCGTGGAGCAATCATCACGATTTGGCCGTCGCGAATACCCAGCCCGTGGTCGCGCAACACGACACCAGCCGGTTCAACAGGGACCAGCCAGGTGGGGAGCAGGATAAGGTCGAGTGGGGCTTCGGACATTTATAGGGGCCTTTGCATAGTTGACCGGCGATTCTATAGTGGAACGCCGCGCGCATGAAGTCGAAAGGACTGCAAACACAGTCTTAATCGGTGATTTTGAGATTTTGCAGCAACTAGGGTTACAGGCCGGCGAGCGCTTGGGCGTATACTCAGCGGCTTTGTTTTACGAGGGCAGGTCGATGCGCGAGCAGTTGTTAGCAGCAGAAAAGGTCAAAGCTATTGAGTGGCGTGATGGCCGTCTTTATCTGCTGGATCAGCGCGTGCTTCCTTTCGAAGAGCTGTGGCTTGCTTATGAAAATGCCGCAGAAGTAGCTTTGGCAATCAAATCAATGGTGGTGCGCGGTGCGCCGGCCATCGGTATCAGCGCGGCTTACGGCGTGGTGCTGGGCGCTCGTCAACGTATCAAGGAAGGCGGCGACTGGCGTACAGCGCTTGAAGCTGACTTCCAGGTGTTGGCAGATTCGAGGCCCACTGCGGTTAACCTGTTCTGGGCGCTGAACCGCATGCGCGACCGCTTGGCACGGATCAAGCCGGAAGACGATGCGTTGGCGGTGCTGGAGACTGAGGCGCTGGGTATCCACGAGAGCGATCGCGAAGCCAATCTGACCATGGCCCAGCTCGGTGTCGACTTGATCCGTAAGCATCAAGGCAACCTGCAAAACCTGTTAACCCATTGCAATACCGGCGCCTTGGCGACTGGCGGTTTTGGCACTGCGTTGGGGGTGATTCGTGCGGCTTATCTTGATGGTCTGGTTGAGCGGGTATACGCCGATGAAACACGGCCATGGCTGCAAGGCTCGCGGCTGACCGCCTGGGAACTGGCTAACGAAGGCATTCCCGTTAGCCTCAATGCTGACTCAGCCGCGGCCCACTTGATGAAAACCCGCGGCATTACCTGGGTCATTGTTGGTGCCGATCGGATTACTGCAAATGGTGATGTCGCCAATAAAATTGGCACCTACCAGCTCGCGGTCAACGCCATGCACCACGGTGTGCGCTTTATGGTGGTGGCGCCGAGTTCGACTATTGATATGGATCTGGAAAGCGGCGAAGACATTCCGATCGAAGAGCGTGACGGCAGTGAGCTTCTCGAAGTCGGTGGCCACCGAGTGGCTGCCGGGGTCGATGCAGTTAACCCGGTATTCGATGTGACGCCCGCTGACTTGATCGACTTCATCGTCACCGAAAAGGGTGTGGTCGAGCGTCCAGATCTGGCCAAGATGACTCAGTTGATGTGCCGCAAGCGCCTTCACTAAGTTGAGCGTGTTAATGATGTTCAGCTTGCATTTGCGCGGTGCCTGCCGGGTGAGGCTGTTGAGGAATAAATCGGCTTGTACGGCCTCTCAGTGCGTCACAGGGCTATTCAGTGGTTTTGCTGGTCGGTTTTAGGGTAGGTGAAAAGCGCTGCATGTGGTAACCTCCGGCAGTTATCAGGGCAACTGCTTAGGGTTGCCTCAACTGCGTATATCCATGGCATAACTTATTGATTTGTCGTGAGTCGTTGTCGACTTGATGTTACAGCGACAGGCTTCGCCTCGTTCACAACGGATGGAGCGGAGTTTCACCAGAAAAAGGAACCAGGCTACTCATGGGCGAACTGGCCAAAGAAATCCTCCCGGTCAATATCGAAGACGAACTCAAGCAGTCCTACCTCGATTACGCGATGAGCGTAATTGTCGGTCGTGCACTGCCGGATGCGCGCGATGGCTTGAAGCCCGTGCACCGTCGCGTGTTGTACGCGATGAGCGAGCTGGGTAATGACTGGAACAAGGCGTACAAGAAGTCGGCTCGTGTCGTTGGTGACGTGATCGGTAAATATCACCCACACGGTGATACTGCGGTCTACGACACCATCGTCCGTATGGCTCAGCCATTCTCATTACGCTACCTGCTGGTAGATGGTCAGGGTAACTTCGGTTCGGTTGACGGCGATAACGCCGCTGCCATGCGATACACCGAAGTACGTATGACCAAGCTGGCCCATGAGCTGCTGGCTGACTTGCATAAAGAAACTGTGGATTGGGTGCCTAACTACGACGGCACTGAAATTATCCCAGCGGTCATGCCGACCAAGGTTCCTAACCTGCTGATCAACGGCTCCAGCGGTATCGCTGTGGGCATGGCGACCAATATTCCGCCACATAACCTGACCGAGGTTATTAATGGCTGCTTGGCGCTGATCGAAAACCCGGAGCTGAGCATCGATGACTTGATGCAGTACATCCCGGGCCCGGATTTCCCAACCGCCGCTATCATTAACGGTCGCGCCGGTATCATCGAAGCCTATCGCACCGGTCGCGGGCGCATCTATATGCGTGCCCGTGCTGAGATCGAGGACATTGATAAGGTTGGCGGCCGCCAGCAAATCATCGTCACCGAACTGCCTTACCAGCTGAACAAAGCGCGTTTGATCGAGAAGATCGCCGAGCTGGTTAAAGAGAAGAAGCTTGAAGGCATCACCGAGCTGCGCGATGAGTCTGACAAAGACGGCATGCGCATTGTTATCGAATTGCGTCGTGGTGAAGTGCCGGAGGTCATTCTTAATAACCTCTACGCGCAGACCCAGATGCAAGGTGTGTTCGGTATCAACGTGGTTGCTTTGATCGACGGCCAGCCTAAGGTTCTTAACCTTAAGGACATGCTCGAAGTCTTCATCCTGCACCGCCGCGAAGTCGTTACCCGTCGCACGGTGTTTGAACTGCGCAAAGCCCGTGAGCGTGGCCATATTCTTGAAGGCCAAGCGGTTGCCCTGTCGAACATCGACCCGGTTATTGCCTTGATCAAAGCCTCGCCGACCTCGGCTGAAGCTAAAGAAGCCCTGATTGCCAAGGCCTGGGAATCCAGCGCCGTGCAGAGCATGGTTGAGCGCGCAGGCGCTGACTCGTGCCGCCCAGACAATCTGGACCCGCAATATGGTCTGCGTGACGGTAAGTATTACCTGTCGCCAGAACAGGCTCAGGCCATTCTTGACCTGCGTTTACACCGTCTGACCGGTCTTGAGCACGAAAAACTGCTGGCTGAATACCAAGAGATCCTGGCGCAGATTGGCGAGTTGATCCGCATCCTTACCAGCGCTGAGCGCTTGATGGAAGTGATCACCGAAGAGCTTGAAGGTATCAAGGCTGAGTTTGGTGATGCTCGTCGCACTGAAATCCTCGACAACCGTCTCGATCTGACGCTGGCTGACCTGATCACCGAAGAAGACCGTGTGGTGACCATTTCTCACACCGGTTATGCCAAGTCTCAACCACTGGCTGCGTACCAAGCGCAACGTCGTGGTGGTAAAGGCAAGTCGGCGACCGGGGTCAAGGATGAGGATTACATTTCTCACCTGCTGGTTGCCAACAGCCACACCACGCTGCTGCTGTTCTCCAGCCGTGGCAAGGTTTACTGGCTGAAGACCTATGAAATTCCGGAAGCCTCGCGTGCTGCGCGCGGCCGTCCATTGGTTAACCTGTTGCCGCTGGATGAGGGTGAATACATCACCACCATGTTGCCGGTTGATGAGTACACCGAAGGTCACTTCATCTTTATGGCTACCGCTGGCGGTACTGTGAAGAAGACGCCGCTGGAGCAATTCAGCCGTCAGCGTAGCGTTGGTTTGATTGCCCTCGACCTGGACGAAGGCGACACCCTGATTTCTGCCTCGATCACCGATGGTAGCCGTGAGGTGATGTTGTTCTCCGACGGCGGCAAGGTGACACGCTTTAAAGAGAGTGATGTGCGCGCCATGGGCCGTACCGCTCGCGGTGTTCGCGGTATGCGTTTGGCTGAAGGCCAGAAGCTGATCTCGATGTTGATTCCAGAAGAGGGCAGCCAGATTCTGACCGCCTCGCAGCGCGGCTACGGCAAGCGTACTGAAATCAGCGAGTTCCCAGAGTACAAGCGTGGCGGTCAGGGCGTAATCGCCATGGTCAGCAACGAGCGTAACGGTAAGTTGGTTGGCGCGGTTCAGGTACTTGATGGTGAGGAAATCATGCTGATTTCTGACCAGGGCACACTGGTGCGTACGCGTGTCGGTGAGGTCTCAAGTCTGGGACGTAATACTCAGGGCGTGACCCTGATTCGCCTGGCCAAGGACGAGAAGCTGGTCGGTCTGCAACGTGTTCAAGAACCTTCTATTGAAGAAGAATACGATGAGAATGGCGAGCTGATCGTCAATGAAGAGATTGAAGGTGAACTTGCAGAGTTGGCGCCAGAAGATGGCGCTGAACCTGAAGCACCTGCTGCGGGTGAAAACCCCGCAGATCCAGAGTAATCCACGCAACAAGCCTGCTTCGGCAGGCTTTGTTGTCTGTGGTGTTTGATCAGGCGCTGGCTTAGGGCCAGCGTCCATTTTTGAGAGAGTGGATGTGAGCAAGCGAGCCTTTAACTTCTGCGCCGGCCCAGCCGCGCTTCCCGAAGCTGTTCTGCAACGTGCCCAAGCTGAACTCCTCGACTGGCAGGGTAAAGGCCTGTCAGTGATGGAAATGAGCCATCGCAGTGACGAATACACCGCAATTGCCGAGAAGGCCGAGCAGGATCTGCGTGATCTGCTGTTCATTCCCTCGAATTACAAAGTCCTGTTTTTGCAGGGCGGTGCCAGCCAACAGTTCGCTGAGATCGCCCTGAATTTGCTGCCAGAAGACGGTGTGGCTGACTACATCGACACCGGTATCTGGTCGAAGAAAAGCATCGAAGAAGCCAAGCGCTACGGCAACATCAATGTCGCAGCCAGTGCCAAGCCATACGACTATTTCGCGATTCCTGGGCAAAACGAATGGCAGCTGTCGAAAAATGCTGCCTACGTGCACTACGCCAGTAACGAAACCATTGGCGGCCTGCAGTTTGACTGGATTCCGCAAGTGGGTGACGTACCGCTGGTTGCGGATATGTCTTCGGATATCCTTTCGCGCTCGTTGGATGTCTCCAAGTTCGGCCTGATCTACGCCGGTGCGCAGAAAAACATCGGCCCAAGCGGCTTGGTGGTAGTTATCGTGCGTGAAGACCTGCTGGGCCGCGCGCGCAGTTCGTGTCCGACCATGCTCAACTACAAGGTCGCAGCTGACAACGGTTCGATGTACAACACCCCGGCGACTTTCTCTTGGTACCTGTCGGGCCTGGTGTTTGAATGGCTGAAAGAGCAGGGCGGTGTTGCGGCGATGGAAACACGCAATCGCGCCAAAAAAGACCTGCTGTACGGCACCATTGATAGCAGCGGGCTGTATAGCAACCCGATCACGCCAAATTCACGTTCGTGGATGAACGTGCCGTTCCGTCTGGCTGATGATCGCCTGGACAAGCCATTTTTAGCCGGCGCTGATGCGCGCGGTTTGTTGAACCTTAAAGGCCACCGTTCAGTTGGCGGCATGCGTGCCTCTATCTATAACGCAGTGGGTCTTGATGCGGTGCAGGCATTGGTTGCCTACATGGCTGAGTTCGAGAAGGAGCACGGTTAATGTCGGATCAAATCTCCGAGCAAGAATTAAAGGCGCTACGCCTGCGCATTGACAGTCTGGATGAGAAAATCCTTGAGCTGATCAGTGATCGCGCCCGCTGCGCTGAAGAAGTCGCACGGGTAAAAATGGCTGCGTTGCCAGAAGGCGAAAAACCGGTTTTTTACCGTCCCGAGCGTGAGGCGCAGGTGCTCAAGCGCGTCATGGACCGTAATGCCGGGCCCTTGGGCAATGAAGAAATGGCTCGTCTGTTTCGTGAAATCATGTCTTCATGCCTGGCGCTTGAGAATCCGCTGAAAGTGGCTTACCTCGGGCCAGAAGGGACCTTCTCGCAAGCGGCGGCCATGAAGCATTTCGGTCACGCGGTGATTAGCGTGCCGATGGCGGCAATCGATGAAGTATTCCGTGAAGTGGCTGCCGGTGCAGTGAACTTCGGTGTGGTGCCGGTCGAAAACTCGACCGAAGGTGCGATCAACCACACGCTAGACAGCTTCCTTGAGCACGACATGGTGATTTGTGGCGAAGTTGAGCTGCGTATTCACCATCACCTGTTGGTTGGTGAGTCGACCAAGACTGACAAGATCACCCGCATCTATTCGCACGCGCAGTCATTGGCGCAGTGCCGTAAGTGGCTGGATGCGCATTTCCCTAATGTTGAGCGTATTGCTGTTTCAAGCAATGCTGATGCAGCCAAGCGCGTCAAAAGCGAGTGGAATTCAGCGGCGATCGCGGGCGACATGGCTGCGAGCCTGTATGGCTTGACCAAGCTGGCTGAAAAAATCGAAGACCGTCCGGACAACTCGACGCGCTTCTTGATCATCGGCAGCCAGGAAGTACCACCGACCGGGGATGATAAAACCTCAGTCATTATTTCCATGAGCAACAAGCCGGGTGCGTTGCATGAGTTGCTGGTGCCGTTTCATCACAATGGTATCGACCTGACGCGCATTGAAACGCGGCCTTCGCGCAGCGGTAAGTGGACCTATGTGTTCTTCATCGATTTTGTCGGCCATCACCGTGATCCGTTGATCAAGGATGTGCTGGAAAAAATCAATCAGGAAGCAGTCGCGCTAAAAGTGCTGGGCTCATACCCCAAAGCCGTTCTCTGATGCTCCGTAGGGTGGATGACGCTTCTCCATCCACCAGGACGCGACGTGTGATTTGTGGTGGACAAGCTTCGCGTTGTCGCACCCTTACGATGGCGTTTTTGTATCCATCACCGGTGGCACCGAATATTCAACAAACGAGTTTTCCGGATTGAACGAGGCAAGCAATGAGTTGTGATTTCCTCGCGCTGGCGCAGCCAGGCGTGCAAAAACTGTCGCCCTACGTGCCAGGCAAGCCGGTTGATGAGCTGGCGCGTGAGCTGGGTCTTGATCCAGCCAACATCGTCAAGCTGGCCAGCAATGAAAACCCGCTGGGCCCTAGTCCTAAAGCGCTAGACGCTATTCGTGCTGAGTTGGCGGAGCTGACCCGTTACCCTGATGGCAATGGTTTTTCATTAAAAAGCCTTTTGGCGCAGCGTTGCGGTGTCGCAACCCAACAAGTGACCCTGGGTAACGGTTCCAACGACATTCTTGAGTTGGTTGCCCGTGCTTACCTGGCGCCAGGGCTGAATGCGGTGTTTAGTGAGCACGCCTTCGCGGTGTATCCGATTGCCACGCAGGCCGTTGGCGCGCAGTGCAATATCGTCCCGGCCAAGGACTTCGGTCATGATCTGGAAGCGATGGCCAAGGCGATCAATGAGCACACGCGTGTGGTGTTCATCGCAAACCCCAACAATCCAACCGGCACCTGGTTTGGCCCGCAAGCTTTAGCTGATTTTCTGGCCAAGGTGCCTGAGTCAGTGCTGGTTGTGCTGGATGAGGCGTATATCGAATATGCCCACGGCAGTGAACTGCCTGATGGCCTCAATTATTTGAGTCAGTACCCGAATCTGTTGGTGTCGCGCACCTTCTCCAAGGCTTATGGCTTGGCGGCGCTGCGTGTCGGTTACGGCATCAGTAGCGCGCAAGTGGCGGATATATTGAATCGCGTACGTCAGCCCTTCAACGTCAATAGCTTGGCCCAGGTCGCTGCGTGTGCCGCGCTTGATGATGTTGAGTATCTGGCGCAAAGCCGCAAGGTCAACGATGACGGCATGGCCCAGCTTGAGGCCGGTTTTCGTGAGCTTGGTCTTAACTGGATTGCTTCGAAAGGCAACTTCATCGCAGTTGATTTAGCCCGTGATGCAGCGCCGATCAATCAGGCATTGCTGCGCGAAGGCGTTATCGTCAGGCCAACGGCCAATTACGGCATGCCGACGTATTTGCGTGTGTCCATTGGTCTGCCTGAAGAGAACAAGCGGTTCTTGGCTGCCTTGAACAAGGTGCTTGGCGCGTGACTGAGGTTAAACCTGCTGCAACTGCGTCGCTTGTAACCTGCGCGCAATCGACACCCCCTATGATCGGCCGCCTGGTGGTTGTAGGGCTGGGTTTGATTGGTGGCTCATTCGCTAAAGGTTTGCGTGAGCGTGGCGTCTGTCGTGAGGTGGTTGGGGTTGATCTCGATCCGCAATCACGTGAGACAGCTGTAGCCTTGGGTGTGGTTGATCGCTGCGAAGAGCAGTTGGCGCTCGCGTGTCAGGGTGCTGACGTGATCCAGCTGGCGGTGCCGATTTTGGCCATGGAGCGTGTGCTTGGCGAGTTGGCCAAGCTTGATCTAGGGCAGGCCGTGCTTACCGATGTCGGTAGCGCCAAGGGTAATGTGGTGCGCGCTGCCAGTCTGGCGTTTGGTGGCATGCCAGCTCGTTTTGTGCCGGGGCACCCGATCGCGGGCTCAGAGCAGAGCGGTGTTGAAGCCGCCAATGCAGAGCTGTTTCGCCAGCACAAAGTGATTTTGACGCCGCAGGAGACCACCGATCCGCAGGCGCTGCAGCTAGTTGACCAACTGTGGCGTGAGCTGGGTGCTGATGTTGAGCACATGCAGGTTGAGCATCATGACCAAGTGCTGGCGGCGACCAGCCATTTGCCGCATTTGCTGGCATTTGGTTTGGTCGACTCCTTGGCCAAGCGCAGCGAGAATTTGGAAATTTTTCGCTACGCAGCCGGTGGTTTTCGCGACTTTACCCGCATAGCCGGAAGCGATCCGGTGATGTGGCACGATATCTTTTTGGCCAATCGCGAAGCTGTATTGCAGAACCTGGACGTATTTCGCAGCGATCTCGACGCTATACGCGACGCGGTCGATGCAGGGGATGGGCATCAACTGCTGGGCGTCTTTACTCGCGCCCGCGTTGCCCGGGAACACTTCAGCAAAATTTTAGCCCGCAGGGCTTATGTGGACGCTATGCATACGAATGATCTGATTTTTTTGGCTAATCCTGGTGGCAAGGTCACTGGTAAAATTCGCGTACCGGGCGATAAATCCATTTCACACCGTTCGATCATGCTCGGCTCGATTGCCGAAGGCATTACTGAGGTCGAAGGTTTTCTCGAGGGCGAAGACGCCCTTGCGACGTTGCAGGCATTCCGCGACATGGGTGTTGTGATTGAAGGTCCGCACCATGGTCGTGTAACTATCCACGGCGTCGGTCTGCGCGGTCTTAAAGCGCCGCCTGGTCCGATCTATGTCGGCAACTCGGGCACATCAATGCGTTTGCTCAGTGGTTTGCTGGCGGCGCAGCCGTTCGATGTCACGTTGACTGGCGATGCCTCGCTCAACAAGCGTCCGATGAATCGCGTGGCCAAACCGCTGCGCGCCATGGGTGCGATTATCGAGACCGCAGCGGAAGGTCGTCCGCCATTGACTGTGCGTGCAGGTGGCCGCTTGGGCGGTATGACCTATGAAATGCCTATGGCCAGCGCTCAAGTTAAATCCTGCCTATTGCTCGCAGGCCTCTACGCTGCGGGTTCTACCACTGTTATCGAGCCTGCGCCGACGCGTGACCATACAGAGCGCATGCTGCGTGGCTTTGGCTATCCGGTCACGGTTGAAGGTAATGCGGCGACGGTTGAGTCGGGCCATACCCTAAAAGGTACGCATATTGAGGTGCCTGCGGATATCTCGTCTGCTGCATTCTTCCTGGTTGCCGCGAGTATTGCCGAAGGCTCTGATCTATTGCTTGAGCACGTTGGTATCAACCCAACGCGCACCGGTGTTATCGATATTCTCAAGCTGATGGGTGGCGATATCACCCTCGAGAATGAGCGTGAAGTCGGTGGTGAGCCGGTCGCAGATATCCGCGTGCGCTCAGCTAAGCTTAAGGGCATTAACATCCCGGAAGACCTGGTGCCGCTGGCGATTGATGAGTTCCCTGTATTGTTTGTCGCCGCTGCCTGCGCTGAGGGGCAGACCGTATTGCGTGGTGCTGAAGAGCTGCGAGTCAAAGAGTCTGATCGCATTCAGGTGATGGCTGATGGCCTGATTGAGCTGGGCGTGAGCGCTGAGGCTACACCAGACGGCATCATCATCGAAGGTGGCACCATGGGCGGTGGCGAAGTGTATGCCCATGGTGATCACCGGATTGCCATGGCCTTCAGTGTTGCCTCGCTGCGCGCCAGTGCGCCAATTCGTATCCATGATTGCGCAAACGTCGCCACCTCATTTCCAAACTTCCTGGCGTTGGCTGCGCAAGTTGGGATGCAAGTTGGTGAGGAGGGTAAGTGATGAACGCTGCGCCAGTAATCACAATCGACGGGCCAAGCGGTTCAGGCAAGGGCACTATTGCCTGCCTGGTGGCACAAAAGCTGGGCTGGGGCTTGCTTGATTCAGGCGCGCTCTATCGTTTATTGGCATTTTCTGCGCGCAATCACGGTGTCGACATTACCAACGAGGCGTCAGTCACCATGTTGGCGGCACACCTCGATGTGCAGTTCATCGCCAATTCCGGTGGCAAGGGGCAGAGCATCATCCTTGAAGGCGAGGAAGTGACTAACGCGATCCGCAATGAGCAGGTCGGTGCAGGGGCTTCACAGGTCGCGGCTTTGCCAGCAGTGCGTGAGGCTCTGTTGCAGCGTCAGCGGGCGTTTCAGGAGTTTCCGGGGCTGGTCGCAGATGGTCGTGATATGGGCACGGTGGTGTTTCCGGATGCCCCGCTGAAGATATTTCTGACTGCCAGTGCGGAAGAGCGTGCGCGCAGACGTTACTTACAGTTGAAGGCCAAAGGCGATGATGTTAATCTTGCGAGTCTACTTGATGAGATTCGCGAGCGTGATGAGCGCGATACCCAGCGCACGGTGGCTCCGCTTAAGCCAGCGACCGATGCAATACAGCTGGATTCAACCGAACTTTCCATTGAGCAGGTGTTTGAACGAATTCTGAGCGAGGTCGCCATTCGCGATCTGGCTGGATAATAGAGCTTCGGTAATAACTGATAGTTCGCCAAGGAGGCATGCAAGAAACCAGTCCTAGTCTTGCAAGCCTCTTTTTATATGAACGTACCCACATTGTCTGGAGTGTGGTTTGGGCGGATAAACTGCCCTGAATCAACAGGAATCAACATGAGCGAAAGCTTCGCGGAACTTTTTGAAGAAAGCCTAAAAACCCTCGACATGCAACCGGGCGCCATCATTACCGGTATCGTAGTCGACATCGACGGTGACTGGGTCACTGTTCATGCCGGTCTTAAGTCAGAGGGCGTCATCCCGCTCGAGCAGTTCTTCAATGAACAAGGCGAGCTGACCATCAAGGTCGGTGACGAAGTCCACGTTGCGCTGGACGCGGTTGAAGATGGCTTCGGTGAAACCAAGCTGTCCCGCGAAAAAGCCAAGCGCGCTGAGTGCTGGATCGTTCTGGAAGCAGCTTTCGCCGCTGAAGAAGTGGTTACGGGCGTTATCAACGGTAAGGTTAAAGGCGGCTTCACAGTCGACGTTAACGGCATCCGTGCGTTCCTGCCAGGTTCTTTGGTCGATGTTCGCCCAGTGCGTGATACCACTCACCTGGAAGGCAAAGAGCTCGAGTTCAAGGTCATCAAGCTGGACCAGAAGCGCAACAACGTTGTTGTTTCTCGTCGTAGCGTCCTCGAAGCTGAGAACAGCGCTGAGCGTGAAGCTCTGCTCGAATCTCTGCAGGAAGGCCAGCAAGTTAAAGGTATCGTCAAAAACCTCACCGACTACGGCGCGTTCGTGGATCTGGGCGGTGTCGACGGCCTGCTGCACATCACCGACATGGCTTGGAAGCGCATCAAGCATCCTTCCGAGATCGTCAACGTTGGTGACGAAATCGACGTTAAGGTTCTGAAGTACGATCGCGAGCGTAACCGCGTATCGTTGGGCTTGAAGCAGCTGGGCGAAGACCCGTGGGTTGCTATCAAAGCTCGTTACCCAGAAAGCACTCGCGTTGTTGCACGCGTAACCAACCTGACCGACTACGGCTGCTTCGCAGAGCTGGAAGAAGGCGTGGAAGGTTTGGTGCACGTATCCGAAATGGATTGGACCAACAAAAACATCCACCCATCTAAAGTCGTTCAGGTTGGCGATGAAGTGGAAGTTATGGTTCTTGATATCGACGAAGAGCGTCGTCGTATCTCCCTCGGCATCAAGCAGTGCAAAACTAACCCATGGGAAGATTTCTCGGGTCAGTTCAACAAGGGTGACAAGATCTCCGGCACCATCAAGTCGATCACCGATTTCGGTATCTTCATTGGTCTGGACGGCGGCATCGACGGCCTGGTTCACCTGTCAGACATCTCCTGGAACGAAGTCGGCGAAGAAGCCGTACGTCGCTTCAAGAAGGGCGACGAGCTCGAAACCGTCATCCTGTCTGTTGATCCAGAGCGTGAGCGCATCTCCCTGGGCATCAAGCAACTGGAAGAAGATCCGTTCTCCGACTACGTTGCCATTAACGATAAAGGCACAATCGTGACCGGTACCGTTAAAGAAGTTGATGCCAAGGGCGCTGTAATCACCCTGGCTGAAGGCATCGAAGCCACACTGAAAGCCTCTGAAATCAGCCGTGACCGCGTTGAAGACGCGCGCAACGTTCTGAAAGAAGGCGAAGAAGTTGAAGCTAAGATCATCAGCGTTGATCGTAAGAGCCGCGTAATCAGCTTGTCGGTCAAGTCGAAAGACGTTGAAGACGAAAAAGAAGCAATCAAGGAAATGCGCACTAAGCAGGACGAAGCTGCTCCTGCTGGTCCGACCACCATTGGTGATCTGATCCGCGCACAAATGGAAAACCAGAACTAAGTTCGGGTAATTCATGAAAAAGGGCGACTTCGGTCGCCCTTTTTTGTGGGCGTTTGTAAAGTGGATGACGCTTATTTCATCCACCAATGGACGCTGCTATTAATCTGGACATTTGCTTGCTGACATGGAGTTTGGCAGGCAAGTTGAGCGCTGCTACACCTAATGTCGGGTGGATGACGCTTCTCGTTCCACCAATGTGGGCGCCTTCGGTCTATAAATCTGCTTGAGGTGTGCGGGCTCTGGTGGGCAAGCTTCGCGTTGCCACACCCTACGGATTAAAAACTTGTTGCCAAATTAGAGCGGTCTGGAAAGGTTACTTGGCTGCTGCTATAGAGCCTGTGAACGGAATCAACATCATGGAAGCGTTTTTAGAGGCTGTTCAAAAGCTTGGGAGCATGCTAAAACCATACTATCGAGTGATCTAGCCGCTTGAAAACGAAGGGAAAATTATGACCAAGTCGGAATTGATCGAAAGGATCGTGACCCATCAAGGCCAACTCTCATCCAAGGATGTTGAGCTGGCGATTAAAACAATGCTTGAGCAAATGTCCAGTGCCTTGTCTTCAGGCGACCGTATCGAGATACGTGGCTTTGGCAGTTTCTCGCTACACTTCAGGGCTCCGCGGGTAGGGCGTAACCCTAAAACGGGTCAATCAGTCAGCCTTGACGGTAAATTCGTGCCTCACTTCAAGCCAGGTAAAGAGCTGCGCGACCGTGTGAACGAAGACGAGTGATTCTTTGCCTCGCACAGAAATGAAATTGCTAAATCAATCAGTTATTTAGCAATGCGTAGTAGTGGTATGACGCGTGGGTAAAACGTTAAACTGCGCACGTTTTTGTCTTTGATAGACGTTTTCACGTCATTAACCCCCATGACCAGTAAAAAAGTTCCTTGGCTGTGGGGGATAAATGGAATTTGTGTGAAAAAACAGCGTCCAATCTGATTGGGTCGCGGTTCCTGCTTTTGATTTGCTGCAGTAAGCGAGCGAGTAGGAAATCACGCATAAAATATGTTGGATGGCAGAAGGCTACAGCCCTTCGCCCTATGATAAGAAACGACAAAAACTGGAGCTTACGTGGATCAAAGAATTACTGCTGAACAGTCTCGCGCTTCCGATGAGATTGATTTGGTTGAGCTTGTAAAACAGCTCTGGATGCAGAAGTGGCTGATTGTTGGTTGCACATTACTAATAACGGCAATTGCTGCTGCCTACGCATTTTTAAGCGCTCCTACGTATCAAGCGACTGCAGGCGTCATGCCTCCGCGCCTCAGTGATATTTCCGGTTATAACCTGGGCCGTAGCGAAGCGAAACTCAGAGAGTTCACCGTTAAAGATGTGTACGGCGTCTTCAAGCGCAATCTGTTGTCAGGGTCATTAAAACGCCAACTATTTGAAGAGGCATATTTGCCTAGCTTATCGCCAGAAGAGGCGAGTGCAGCGAAAGATACGCTATGGAAGCGTTTTAACGCGGATTTCAGTGTTCAGGCTCCCGACGTAAAAAATAACCCTGATTATTACGAGGTGAAAGTCGTAGGTAAACAGCCTGAAGTAGTCGCTGACTGGGCAAATCGCTACGTCAACATGGCCGCAGATAAGTCAGCCGAGGTGATGCAAGCAAACCTTTTGACCGAGATAGGCACTGAAACCCAATCACTTTCCAGGCAAGTCGATGCCCTGCGCTTGACCGCCGCTAAAAGACGCAATGATAGAATTGCTCGCCTTCAGGAGGCCTTGATCGTCGCTGATGCCGTTGGCTATGACTCACCGCAAGTGACTCCCGGCAAAACGTCTTCAGACGGTGACTTTACCGAGTTTATGGACGGTAGTTTGATGTACATGCGCGGCGCCAAAGCTGTTAAAGCAGAACTAGCCGTGCTGGAAAAACGCACAAATGACGACCCGTTTATTGTCGAGTTGCGTGGCATTGAAAACCAAATGGATTTTTTGCAGAAGATCGATGTGAATCCAGCCAACGTGGCTGTGTATACGCTTGATAGTCCAGCTTTGGTTCCAGAGACACCTATCAAACCTAATAAGTTATTGGTCGTATTTGTAGGGTTGATTTCAGGGATTATGTTAGGAGTGTTCTTCGCTTTATTTAAAGTTTTTATTATTAACCTTAAATAAGATCATTTATTGAGGAATTGCAGTTTGCACGAAAGATGAGTTGGCACATGACTGTGTGCCACGCAGGAGTAAAAGCTATTGCTTAATATATTCAGTCGTAAATTTATCCAATACTCAATCTTCAAAGATATTCTTATCGTTGTAATGGTTAGAGTGTTGGGCGCAGGGTCGATTTTTTTATTAAATTACATAGTAGCAAAACAATTAGATGTGACGACGGCTGGTTACTTTTTTTGGGCAATGTCGTGTTTTTTTATTGTAACCCAGTTATCTCTAATGGGGATGTCAGATGTAGCCCTTAAGTACATTTCTCAAAAAAATAATACTTCAGAATGGGGGCAAGCGGTATTCATCCTGAAGAAAATACTTAAGTGGGTCGTGTCGGCACTTATGCTTATAAGTTTCGTGCTATTTGTAGTTGCGGCATATTTACCCGTTGCCTATTTTGAAATGAAGTCTGATATAAGATATATGATGCTTTGTATGATACCTGGAATCATATTTTGGGGGGTATCAAATATTTTAGCTTATGCATTGCAAGCTACCGGACATCAACTAAAATCGATTTTTGTACTATCAATCGGACCGTATCTTTTCTTTTGTATCGGCTATATGTTATTAACACCATTAAGTTTGATAAATACAGGGGTGTTATTTACAGTTTCATATGTAGTTAATTTTTTAATTGCCTGTGTTTGGTTTACTAAACGATATATTAACGAAAAGCCTATAGAGTTTTCTTCCCAGCAATTGTGGCAAATGGCTCTCCCTCTTTGGGCTGTATCAATGATGAGTATTACACTGGCTTGGGGAGGGGCTTTTCTATCCGGCCGTTGGGTTGCTCCAGATCAGATTGCTTTATACTCTGTTGCGGTTAGAGCTGCTGCTTTAATAAATTTTTTTATGATCGCTGTGAATTTTGTTTTGGCTCCTAAAATAGCGAGGCTCTATGCGCTAGGTGATATGAAATTACTTCAACGCGAAGTTAAGGTATCAGTAAGAGTTCTGTATTGTTTTTCAATACCGGTGATAGCTGTCATCCTAATGTACTCTAAAACAATTATGGGGCTCTTTGGTGAGACTTATGAGCAAGGGTATAAAGTACTTTTGATACTTGTTGTTGGTCAAATTGTTAATATAATTACAGGTCCAGTTGGTTATTTGCTAACAATGACTGGAAATGAACGTTATATGAGGAATATGTATGTGTTAACTGGGCTAGCATGTTTAGGTCTAATATTCACGCTGACTCCTTTGTACGGTATTCAAGGCACAGCTTGGGCGACTTGTATTGCAATGGCAATACACAATATTGGTTGTGCGGTTCTTGTGTTCAAGAAAATGAATATATCTGTTTCGCCATTTGGAAGCTAGATAATGTTAAGCGCATATAATGCTGCAGTTTACTTAATCATGATGGCATAAAAAATGGCATTATGGTTTTTTGTTTCTTCCGTGCTAGCTATTTCTAGCTTATTTTATAAAAGTAAGCCGTTAGTTTGCATGTTATGGTTGTTTATAACTGTAGTCGTTGCTTTTAGATTTAATATAGGCTCGGATTATCTAGGGTATGTTGTTCTTTTTGATCAATATGAGCGGATGTGGCCAAAAGATTTTGGGTTTTACGCTATTGCATCAATATTGAATTTTGGTGGGCTCAACTCTCAGGCACTATTCGTTTTTTACGCCGTTGTCACATGTCTATTTAATGCTTTAGCTGTGAACAAATTTTCTAAACTGGGAGGAACTTTTGGTTTATTAAGTTTTGTTTTTTTTGCATTAATGTTGTTTCCGTCACTAAATGTTATAAGGCAGGCCGCGGCCGCAGCTATTATTTTTTATGCTTTGTATTTCGCGTGTGAAAGAAGGTGGCTGATATATTTAAGCTTAATTGTCATGGCTTCAACATTTCACCTGTCTGCGTTACTTATGGTTTTCGTAATACCGTATTTTTTTGTTGATTTTAAAAAGAATACGTGCCTTTTATTATATTTGGTGCCGATATTCTTTGTATATGTCGATGTTTCTGAGTTGATTAAGTTTGCAATATCGTATTCAGGGTTGTATGCAGAGTACGCTGATTTTGGGCGATTTTCTCGAGCAGTGACATTTGTTGATTTAATAAAATCCCAAGTCCAAATATTGTTTTGTTTCGTATTGAGCCTATTGGTTTCTAAATATACTACTAATACACGGTTCTCAATGTTTATCATAAAGGGACTGTTGTTGACTGCAATCCTTTTATCAATATCCGTAAATATGGCAGTTGTTGGTAGGCTGTATTTGTATTTTAAACCTTTTGCGGTCCTGGCTATCGCATTACTTATTTCTAATCTTTCAAGCGTAGTAAAACAAAAAAATATGGAGTTTGTGAGTATATTTACTCTCGTTTTTACAATTTTTATTGCGACGTCGTACTCCGCATACAGAAAAGAGTCTGCGTACAGACAATTTTCGCTTAATTTCTGTATTGTAAATGAATCATGTCCTGTAGCTATTTACGGTGATTACGGAACCGTTGAACGATGGGATGCGCAGATTGAATGAAATCTTATTATAGCGACATCTAAAGATTAACTACGGTTTGTTGATCCGTATAAAAAATTAAGTCTGGTGGGCTTGTGAAGATTATAACAGTTGGTTTTTATGATGATTTCTCAAGATTTTTTTTGAGGCTTAACAAGGAAATTTGTAACCTGTGTCCAAGTAGTACGTATTTGCACTTGTCTTTAAATTTCAGTGGCTATCTATATTGGCGATTGCGTGATTCTCATGTGAAGTTGTTGCCTTGGTTAAACTGGTTCTCTTCAAATAAGAAGCAGTATGCAAAACAATATAGCTATAGTGGAAAAGTTTACAATGGCGTTAATTTAGACTGGTGCGTGGCTTATCATTTAGGGGAACATAATTTATCAGATAAGCAGCAAGATAAATATTACCGGCTGGCAATGTCATATGTAGATCGATTTGATATATTGCTTAAGAAAGAGCAACCCGATCTTGTTTTGTTAAGTGGTGACTCGCGATTGGCTGTTCGCGTGATGATTTCACTATGTAACTTGAAAAAAATAAGTACTCGATTTTTTGAGCAAGGCCCGTTTGCATCAACAATAATTGATAGCTCAGGTGTAAATGCTAATGCTTCAATTCGTCATACTTGGGATACGCGAGAACAAGTGAATGAACATGAAGATTTGAGTCTGATTAGTCAATACATCTCAAGACCAAAACTTAATAGATATAAGAGAAACTTGATATATAGGTTGTTGGATATCGCTTTAAATACATACCCGATCAAGTGTTTAGTACCATATGATATAAGGGAGAGAGGGGTAGGGGGGGTTATTGTTAACAAGCTATCTAATGTGTTTCGCTCATTTACTTCAGCTAAACAAGAGCATCACACTGTAAAAGATGCCCCATATTCATGCACTGTACTCTTAGCGCTTCAAGTTCCTCAGGATGCAAACATGCTTTTGCATAGCCCTTTGTATGATAATCATGCGGATATAATTGAGGACTGTATCAAAGCATTGCCGGAACAAGCTAAGCTAGTAGTTCGCGAACATCCGCTATATAGAGGATATTATGAGTCGCGAGTTTACGAGTTGATTAATAGATACGCTTGTGTGTTCTTAGATGATAATCAAAAGGTTGTCACGAGTATTGATGATGCAGATATTATAGTCGTTAATAATTCAATGCTAGGAGTTGAAGCCCTTCTTTCTTTCAAGCCAATACTCGCATTAGGGGACTCATATTATGATGGTGTCGTTGCTAAAGTAGATGCGAGGGAGGACATTGCACAAGCATTAATCAATACCATGCACGAACCCGTAGATCGCTATTCTCGAATCGCATTTATGAGAAAACTCTGCTTTAGTTATCTACAGGCTGGTCATTATAGGTACGAAAACTTAGATTTTACGCGAGATATTGCCAAGCATTTAATTTCAAATCTAATTCGATAGGTTATCAGAAGGTTTTATTTATGAAAATATTAGTTACTGGTGGTGCTGGATTTATTGGCTCTCATTTGATTAAAAAGATTTTGCGCCTCGGTCACACTGTCAAGGTTCTTGACAATCTGTCCCCGCAAATACACGGTGAAATCCCACAAGGTCTCGATTGGCTAAATGACTCTAGGATTGAGTTTATTAAAGGATCTGTTACGAGTGCTAATGATTGGGCACTGGCTTTGGATGGTGGTGTTGAAGCGGTTGTTCATCTGGCAGCTGAAACCGGTACAGGACAATCTATGTATGAAGTTGCGCGCTATAATGAGGTTAATTCTCAAGGGACTGCTTTGTTATTTGACGTGCTTGGGAAATTATCTAAGTCTAGTGTGAAGAGAATCGTTCTATCTTCGAGTCGCTCTGTATATGGTGAAGGGGCATATCTTAACTCTAGCGGGCAACGCGTGTTTCCTTCTGGACGTACTTTGACAGCTTTAAGCAACAGGGAGTGGGAACCAGTCTGCAGCGACACTGGAGAAGCTCTGCAACTAACGCCGACGCTTGAAACAGATCTCGTATTTCCCTCTTCTATATATGCAGCAACGAAGTATGCTCAAGAGGATCTTGTGAGGATCGGGTGCCAATCGCTAGGCATAGAGTTCGCAATATTCCGACTGCAGAATGTCTATGGTCAAGGTCAATCTCTTAATAACCCTTATACCGGTATTTTGTCGATATTTTCAACAAAAATTCGTCGCAATAGCGTGCTACCACTGTTTGAAGATGGAAATGAAAGTCGAGATTTTGTACATGTCGATGATGTTACAGAGGCATTGTTACAAGGGCTTATTCATAAGCAGGCTCCGAATACTATTATAAACGTAGGAAGTGGCGTTGCGACATCAGTTAAAACTGTCGCGGAAGAGCTCTCGCTTGCTTTTGGTATGGAACCAAATTTGAAGATTACAGGTCAGTTCAGGGTTGGCGATATTCGGCATAACTATGCAGATATTTCACGTTTAAAGTCTCTCTTAGGAGTTACCCCTAAGATTAGTTTAGCTGAAGGATTGAAGCAGTTTTCGGATTGGGTTAAAACACAACCACTAGCTATTGATAATTTAGATAAAGCTAATCAGGAACTACGTGATCGCAATCTTATGAGCTGAGGTGTTTTATGAGTATAGATAAGATTAAGTTAAGACAGACTTTAGCTCTAGATATAGTGCAACAAAACAAGTTGCTAGGAGTTAAGTCGCATTCCTCTGGGTTTAAGTTTTGGATTGGAATTCTTTCTCCGCGATTTTTACCAGTACTGCTATATAGGCTTTCATACAAATCTCAAGTCTCAGGGTTTGCTACGATTGCGCGTTTTTTTTCCCTTATAAATTTTTTGCTATTTGGTATCGAAATAGCAACTGTATGTAAAATTGGTCCAGGGTTATTTTTTCCGCATACTCATGGTACGGTAATCGGGGCTGTATCCATTGGTAATAATGCAGTCATTTATCAAGGTGTGACCTTGGGAGCTAAGGACCTTGATTTTACTTATGATGAATTGCATCGTCCGTGCGTAGGTCATAATGTGATGATTGGTGCAGGTGCTAAGGTGCTTGGGGGCCTGACGCTGGGCAATAACGTGAGTGTGGCCGCTAATTCAGTTTTACTTGTTAATGCGCCTGATAATTCGGTCGTCGCAGGAGTGCCTGCAAAGGTGGTAAGTTTTAAAACTCTCGACAGTGTCAGTGTTAAATAATATCGATTCTTTTCGTGTTTTTCATGTTGTTCGAATCAGTCAAAAAATAGTGGATGTTTATATGGTTGAGGTTGGTGAGGTGAAGGTTGCATTGATTGGGCCAAGTTTTTTTTCTTATGTGCAGTCGATAAGAGATGAGTTTGTTCGTCGTGGGCTTAAGTCTGATTATTTTGACGAGCGACATTCAAACACTATTTTCAGCAAGATTAGTTACCGGTTAGGTTTAAGTTTTCTCTTCTCAAATAAGAAGAATGAATATTTTGATGCATTGATTTCTAGGTTAATTGCAGGTGCATACACTGACGTTTTGTTAGTTGATGTTGAGGTTGTTGATGAGCCTTTTGTCGCATCTCTGGTTCAGAATGGTATGAAAGTACACATCTATATGTGGGACAGTTCGCAAAACAAAAGTGGCTTTCTAAAATTTATTAGTTTGGTTTCTGGTAAGGGAAGTTTTGAACCTAGAGATTGTGCTAAATATGGTATGAGTTATATTCCTTTGTTTGCGGAAGATGTATTCGCCTCCGCACGTCTACCTGCGAATTGCCGAAAGTTTGATTTTTCTTTTTGTGGTACTCTTCATTCCAATCGAGGGTATTTTGTAAACGAACTTCGTAAGTTTTGTGTTTCAATGGGGTTGACCTTCGAAGAGTGGTTGTTTTTTCACTCTAAATGGCTTTTTGCGGTGACTTGTTTATTCCGTCCCGTAAATTTACGTTCATTTTTTAAAGTTTCAGATAAAGGGTTTTCTAAGTCTGATGTTGCAAAACTTTTTGCTGAGTCTAAGTATGTATTAGATATACCGCACAGTGGTCAGCGCGGTCTTACTGCGCGTACTTTTGAGGTCCTTAGAGCTGGTAGTTGTTTGGTTACTAGCAATCAGGGTGCTGATGAGTTGCCGGTCGAGCTAGCGTCACGTGTTTTAGTTTTTGATGAAATTAAGAACATTGACTATGCTGAACTCAAGAGGCTAGAAGGCGGACCAATCAGTGCTTCCGCAGATTACTATTTGTCTATTGGCCGTTTTGTTGATCAGTTAGTAGAAATTATGGGGCTTGGGGAGAGGTATTTGATTTCGAACAATATTCTCGATGATAAATACTAAATTTTTAGCACAATTTCCACATGAATTTTCGTGTTTTCATCGTGCGGCTGTTTTATCCTCATTATTATTTTTAGATTGCTAATCTGAGGTGGTGTTGTAAGTGCGTAAAATTCTTTTGACTGGGGCGTCTGGTTTTGTGGGCTATGGCGTTTATAAACATTTATCTGAATTTAGCATGGATGATTTGGTTCTTGCGCTTCGGAATCCCTTCCCAGGTCCACTTCAGTCCACTTTAGTCAAATTGATTCCTACAATTGATGGAACCGCCGATTGGAGCGAAATTATTGATGGTACTCATGTAGTCATCCATTGCGCGGCCCGTGTTCACGTCATGAGAGATCATTCTACTGACCCACTTGCTGAGTTTCGTAAAGTTAATGTAGAAGGTACATTGAACTTAGCGCGTCAAGCTGTTGCGGCTGGGGTCAAGCGGTTTATCTTTATTAGTTCGGTCAAGGTTAATGGCGAAGGTACAAAGCTAGGATCCTCGTATCAGGCCGATGATGAACCAGCTCCGGTTGACCCCTATGGCGTTTCTAAATTCGAGGCAGAGCAGGCGTTACAGGCCTTAGCAGCGCAGACTAGTATGGAAGTGGTGATTATTCGTCCTGTTCTGGTGTATGGGCCTGGTGTTAAGGCTAATTTCTTGAGCATGATGGACTGGCTAAATAAGGGGGTTCCTCTACCTTTTGGTGCTCTCTATAACAAGCGCAGCCTAGTTGCTTTAGATAACTTGGTTGATCTGATCGTGACTTGTATCGATCACCCTTCTGCGGCGAATGAAACCTTCTTGGTTAGCGATGGCGTGGACCTTTCTACGTCAGAGATGTTAGCCAAAATGGGTATGGCTTTAGGCAAATCGGTACGTTTATTACCTGTGCCAAGTTGGATGTTACAGGCTGGAGCTTTAGTGCTGAATAAACGAGCATTAGCTCAGCGCTTATGTGGTTCCTTGCAGGTGGATATCAGTAAGACCCATAGGTTATTGGGCTGGGTGCCCCCCGTCAGTGTTGATGAAGCGTTTCGGCGTACGGCTAAGCACTATCTTGCCGAGCAAAATGGTATGGACAAAAAGTAGGCTCGGGTGTGCGCTGTGCATAAATCTATTCTGCTACGTGTTTATATTATTGCGAGTTTGTTTGTGTTGTATAATTGATTTTTGTTTTTCTCCGTTTCTTGGGGTTAACGCAGTGGTTCGAGTTTTATTAAATTCAGTGGGTCGATTAAATTGAGTATTACTGATGAAACGTTTATTTGATTTATTTCTGGGCTTAAGTGCTGCAGTTGTGCTTTTTATTCCTATTCTATTTGTAGCCCTTGCTGTTTGTCTCACGTCGAAAGGGCCGGTGCTGTATTGGTCTGATCGTGTGGGCAAATGCAATACTATTTTTCGCATGCCGAAGTTCCGCAGTATGCGTGTTGGCACGCCTGCCGTTGCTACACATCTTTTGCAAGACCCGAACGCCCACTTGACGCCCATTGGTTCTTTTTTGCGTAAATCAAGCCTCGATGAGTTACCGCAACTCTGGAGCATTCTGAAAGGCGATATGAGTTTTGTTGGGCCGCGCCCTGCATTGTTCAATCAAGATGATTTGATTGCGCTGCGCACGTCTAGTGGTGTGCAGCATCTACTACCAGGGCTGACCGGTTGGGCGCAGGTGAATGGGCGCGATGAGTTGCCAATTCCGGACAAAGTCAAACTGGATGTGGAGTATTTACAAAGGCAGTCGCTGTCGTTTGATATTCGTATTCTCTGGCTGACTTTCGTTAAAGTAGTACGTCGGGATGGCGTTACGCATTGAAAATTGTGCGATACCCGTTCGCGATTAATCTCTGTCTGTGGTTTTTAGCGTAGGGTTTCTCGTTCAGAGTTCATAGATAGATTGCTCTTTGAGCTCCTGAGTAGGCTTCACAGTATAGTATTCAGGCTGTAACTGAAGTGATAGTTTTCGTTCCCCGAGGGGGCAAACGGCTTAGCTACGCCATATCCAATCTCTATGCTGTCGTTTTGCGGCGACAAAGCCTCACATTTTCGCAAGGAGCTCGCTACTACGGATGATTATGTCTTAATATTGGTACTGTGATTTGTTGTTTAATTTTGATCTGAGTATTGAGGGAGTATCGTATTGGGAATGGCGGGAAAAATACGTAATGGCCTGATTAAGTTACCTAGACGCTATAAGCGCTTATTACAGCTTGCCGTTGATATCTGCCTTGTCTGGGGGGCTCTTTGGTTAGCCTTTGCTGTCAGGTTGGGTATCGAAAACCCTGTCAACCCTGTCGGTGGCCATGTATGGCTGTTTATAACTGCTCCGTTGATAGCCATCCCGGTTTTTACCCGGGCCGGCATGTACCGTGCGGTTATGCGCTATTTCGGTAATGATGCGCTGATCACTATCTTCAAAGCGATCAGTGTTTCCTCGCTTCTGCTCGCATTAGCGGTCTATTGGTATCAAGCATCTCCCGTAGTGGTGCCTCGCTCTGTTGTATTCAATTACTGGTGGCTGAGCCTTGTCATGATTGGCGGCTTGCGTTTGGGTATGCGCCAGTATTTTATGGGCGATTGGTATGTTGCTTCGCAACAAGTACCGTTCTTCAATAAACATGAAAACCTGCCTAAGGTAGCTATTTACGGCGCAGGTGCTGCGGGTAATCAGCTCGTGGCTGCGTTGCGTATGGGCCGTGTGATGCGTCCTGTGGCCTTTATTGATGATGACAGTGACATCGCCACCAGGGTGATCGCTGGCCTCAAGGTCTATAAGCCTAAGCACATTCAACAGATGATTGATGAGACGGGGGCGCAAGAGATTCTCTTGGCGATTCCTTCGGCCACGCGAGTTAAGCGTCGTGAAATACTTGAGCACCTTGAGGGCTTCCCGCTGCATGTTCGCAGCATCCCGGGGTTTATGGATTTGGCTAGCGGGCGCGTTAAGGTCGATGATGTGCAGGAGGTTGATATTGCAGACCTCCTTGGTCGTGACGCTGTGCCTCCTCGCAAGCCGCTGTTTGAGCGCTGTATTCGCGGCCAGGTGGTTATGGTCACGGGGGCAGGGGGCTCGATTGGTTCTGAGCTATGTCGACAAATTATCGCTACTGGCCCAACCACGCTGATTTTGTTCGAACACAGTGAGTTCAACCTATACAGCATCCATGCTGAGCTTGAGCAACGCGCTGTGCGCGAGTCGTTGCCTTTAAAACTGGTTCCGATTCTAGGCTCGATCCGTAATCCAGGGCGCTTGCTTGATGTGATGCGTACTTGGAAAGTGAATACTGTTTATCACGCTGCAGCCTATAAGCATGTGCCCATGGTTGAGCACAATATTGCTGAAGGTGTGCTTAATAACGTTATTGGCTCGGTTAATACCGCCCAGGCTGCGCTTAAAGCTGGTGTTGAGCATTTCGTTTTAATTTCAACTGACAAAGCTGTGCGGCCAACTAATGTCATGGGCAGTACCAAGCGTCTTGCCGAGATGGTTTTGCAGGCATTGAGTCAGGAGTCTGCTCCAATCCTGTTTGGTGATAACGATACGGTTCATCACGTCAACAAAACTCGCTTCACCATGGTTCGTTTTGGCAATGTGCTGGGCTCGTCAGGGTCTGTTATCCCACGCTTTCATGAGCAAATTAAGCATGGTGGGCCGATTACTGTTACCCATCCCAATATTACTCGCTATTTTATGACCATTCCTGAAGCCGCACAGTTGGTTATCCAAGCCGGAGCGATGGGCTTGGGCGGTGATGTGTTTGTTCTGGATATGGGCCACCCGGTCAAGATCGTTGATCTTGCGGAAAAAATGGTTCACCTGAGCGGCCTAAGTATTCGTTCAGAAAAAAATCCGCACGGTGATATCACCATTCAATATACCGGGTTGCGTCCCGGCGAGAAGCTCTATGAAGAGCTGTTGATTGGCGACAATGTGAGCCCGACTGAACATCCGATGATCATGCGTGCCAGCGAAGAACATCTTGCATGGGATGATTTCAGGAAAGTACTCGCTGAGTTGGTCAGCTCAGTTTCGACTGATGATTACGGCCGTGTCCGTCAACTGCTGCGCGAAACTGTCAGCGGCTATAAACCCGATGGCGAGATCGTTGATTGGATTCATCAGCAGCGTCGGCTGGAGCCTTGATGCGCTATTGAGTTGCTGTAGTTTGCCCTGAACATTCAGGAGGCTAATGGTACGTGGGTAGGATTATTTCCTTGGTTACACTGCCTACCATTAACCACAGCACTACAAGGCGACCTCTGTATGCAAAATCGCATCATGATTACTGGCGCAGGCTCCGGCTTAGGCCGCGAAATAGCATTACGTTGGGCGCGTGAAGGTAGCCAGTTGGCGCTCTCTGATGTCAACGAAGCCAGTCTTGTTGAAACCCTTCGCCTGGTTCGTGAGGCTGGCGGTGATGGCTTTTATCAACGTTGTGATGTTCGTGACTACAGCCAGTTAACTGCCTTTGCCCAAGCCTGTGATGCCAAGTTCGGCGGTATTGATGTCATCGTCAATAATGCTGGCGTCGCCTCTGGAGGCTTCTTTAGCGAGTTGTCGCTTGAGGACTGGGATTGGCAGATTGCAATCAACCTGATGGGTGTGGTGAAAGGTTGTAAGGCCTTCTTGCCGTTGCTTGAACGCAGCAAGGGCAAGATCATCAACATTGCGTCAATGGCGGCACTGATGCAGGGCCCGGCAATGAGCAATTATAACGTGGCTAAAGCCGGTGTTGTTGCATTGTCCGAGAGCTTGCTAATCGAACTCAAAGCTCAGGAGATCGGTGTGCATGTAGTCTGCCCATCGTTCTTCCAAACCAATTTGCTTGATTCATTCCGTGGGCCAACGCCTGCGATGAAGGCTCAGGTCGGCAAGCTACTTGAGAGTTCACCGATAAACGCTGCCGAGATTGCAGACTATATCTTTCAGCAGGTTGCTGAAGGTAAGTTTATGATTTTGCCGCATGAGCAGGGGCGTATGGCGTGGGCGGTAAAGCAAAAGAACCCACAGCTGCTCTACGATGAGATGAGCAGCATGGCTGAGAAAATGCGTGCCAAAAAACCAGCTTAGAATTTTAACTTAAGGTAAGTGCTCCATAAACTGCGGTTCAAAGTAGCCACCTGAAGCTCGCGCTGTGCTCCCGGTTCCTTTCCGGCGCCAGCGCCTTTCGTTCTTCCAGCAAGCCTCGAAACTGAGTGAAAGTTCTGCATTATGCACGTAGTTGTTTTTGCCTTTTGCTAAAAGCCTGGAGTCTGAGTGCTTGACAACATCCTCTAATTGTTCGGTTAAAGCCGTTGTGCTCACCGTTCAAGCGAGACTGTTTCTTGGGCTGTTTTGATTTGTGGCGTAACCATCGGTACCAAGTTTTGATGCCTTAATTCGTCGCCATGCTCGGTATAATCCAGAGCATGATTTCCTATAATTAAATACCTTTTTGGGAACTATGTTTTGCTCAAGCAACTACTTGAACAAATTCTGAGCACGTTCGAGTCAGATAAAGGTAAGGTTTTTGATCTTGGAGAATACGCACTTTTGCGTCAGTACCTTTTGGGCACAAGCCTAACCCCGAAGACGATCCTACGCCTCGCAAATGTCTTTGCTCAACGAGTCTGTAAGCATGGTTTAACGTGTTGACGAAGCTGTCGTCGTCCTGACTATACGGCGAGGTAAGCGCAAGACTTGCCCGCTGATCCTGCCCGTATTGAAATCACTTAAGAACTGCCTGATCTTGATCGGCATCTGCTGTTGCCGTAAATGCAGCCTTGGTGAGAAAGTTAGAGAGCAGTTTGAAGTCGCACCAATGCAAATCCCCGTGATCAAATATGTGTGCAAAAAATACTCTTGCCATGATTACTGGACTGCACCGGTTACAGCGGACAAGACTGTTTAATTGATTGAGAAAAGCATCGCTAGCCCGAGCGTCCTAGCAATGCTCCTGACGATCAAATACGTCTACGAATTATTACTGCAGCACTGCTTCGAAAAAGTATACAGCCGTCGCGATAGCGATAGAGACCTCACGCAAAACTTTCATTCGTGAGGTTATTCAATACGATGGGCACTTGCACATAGCTTTCTTTAGCGTGCTAAGGGTAGCTTGGCCACTGTAGGACTAGGGCAGCCTGGCTGCTCAGTCGAAAATCTCAACTACCCCCACTACGGCCGAATTGTTTTCGTCGAGAACGGCCAATGCACGGATTTTGTTGTTGAGCATGTAGGCCTCAGCCTCTGCGAGCCGGGCATCAGAGCGAATGGTGTGCGGGGTGGCAGTCATTACATTGGCTACTGTTTCATTTAACACACTCGGGTTTTCAAGTAGCGAACGACGCAGATCTCCATCGGTCACGATACCAATCAGTTTACCCTGAGGCTCTAATACCAATGCAAGACCTAGGCGGCTCTTAGTCATGACTAATAAGCAGTCGTGAAACGGAGTGTCGGGCCTAACCTGCGGTGCAGGCGAATGCATAACGTCGCGCACGCGTGTCAGCAACTTACGTCCTAGACTACCGCCTGGGTGGTAGCGAGCGAAGTCCATTGGTTTAAACCCTATAGCTTTGATTAACGCTACTGCAAGGGCATCTCCCATGGCCATAGTAGCGAGAGTTGAGGTAGTAGGTGCTAAGTTGTTTGGACATACCTCGCGCTCCACCGAAACATCGAGCCATACATCCGCGTGCTTGGCTAATGTAGACGTATTGCTACTAGTCATTGCGATAATTGGATTACCAAATGACTTAAGGCTGGGAATGAGCTTTACAACTTCTTCAGTCTCACCGCTGTAGCTAATTAGGATGAGCACGTCGCTTGCCTTAAGCATTCCCAAGTCTCCATGGAACGCTTCAGCTGGGTGCAAGAAAAAGCTTGGAGTGCCGGTAGAGGCAAAAGTAGCTACCATTTTTTGACCAATCAGTCCGGACTTACCCATGCCACAGACTACTGCTCGTCCTTTGCATGAACGAATAAGCTCAACGGCGTGTTGGAAATCTTGGTCGAGGCGTTCAGCCAGTTGAGCAATCGCTTGCGACTGTGCTGTTAATGCTGCTTTGGCAATAATTAAATGATTCATAGAGGTTATATAACTTATTGTGCACGTTTAGAAAATGCGGGACTTTATCAAGCTAATAGTTATTACGAAACTATTAATTATTTGAGTAATAATTCACTCGGTATCTTTTTAGACAAGCGAAAAGCATAGGGCAGCAGGCATATCCAACTCGACCAAGACTACTCGGCCGTCCATAGGCTTTGACGGCCCCTGTTTCAGATGAAGGCACATGGGATTCGAGCACAACATCAGTTATAAGCGAATCACTTGTGCCTAACAAAGAATTTAGAGCTCTTTGAGCACTTCAGATAATTCTTCACGCCAGTCGCTCTGCGCAATGTTCAGCTTTTCTTCAATCAAGCTGCAATCCATTACTGACCAGGCCGGGCGGCGTGCAGGTGTTGGGTAATTGACCGTATTGATTGGATTAACCTTCGGCGCTTTCGCTAGTTGCTCAAACGCTACGGCTTGCTGGAATATCTCTTCCGCGAAGCCATGCCATGTGGTCGCTGGCGTGTTGCTGAAGTGATAAATGCCCCAGTTCAAGCTGCCACGATCACGGTACTGGCTGGCCAGTGCCCAAAGCGCTTTGGCAATGCTGGCAGCCGATGTTGGGCAGCCATGCTGGTCGGCCACAACACCCAACTCATCGCGGGTTTGCGCCAAGCGCAGCATGGTTTTAACAAAGTTATTGCCATGGGCGCCAAACACCCAGCTTGTGCGCATGATTATGTGTTGCGCACAGTGGTTGGCCACAGCCTGTTCACCGGCCAGCTTGCTAGCGCCGTATACGCCTGTAGGGGTGGTTGGGTCTGTTTCTTTATACGGGCTGTTGGCATCGCCGCTGAATACATAGTCGGTAGATATATGTAATAGCGGGACACCAAGTTTGGCGGCTACTGTGGCTAGATTCTCGGCACCTTTGGCATTGACTGCATAAGCGCGTTCGCTATCACTTTCAGCCTTGTCTACTGCAGTGTAGGCCGCAGCATTAATGATCAACTGCGGCTGGAGCTCGCCAAGTTTGCTGACGACTTGATCTGGGTTACTGATATCAAGCTCAGTCGAGCCCAGCCCTATGGCGGTAAAGCCTGCAGGTGCAAGGCGAACAAGCTCATGGCCCACTTGGCCGTGGGCGCCGGTGATCAAAACACGCATGCTTAGCCCTTTTGCTCGATGAGTTGTTGCAGAGTCGGGTTGAGTTGGTCTTTACCGGAGAGCAGGGGCTGCTCGATAGGCCAGGGGATATTGACCTCGGGGTCATTCCAGATCAGGCCGCCTTCATCTTCTGGGAAGTACAGGTCGGTACACTTGTATTGGAAGTCCGCAACCTCGCTCAACACACAAAAGCCGTGGGCATAGCCTGGTGGCACCCAAAGTTGACGGTGGTTTTCGTCGTTCAATTCAACGCCAACGTATTGACCGCAGGTTGGCGAGTCAGGGTTAATATCGACTGCCACGTCATACACCGAGCCGCGGCTGACGCTGACCAGCTTGCCTTGCGGGCGCGTGCGTTGAAAATGCAGGCCACGCAGGACGCCACGCTGCGAGCGCGAGTGATTGTCCTGGACAAAGGGCAGGTCGATCCCGGCTTCACGGTAGCGCTCTGTCTGAAAACTTTCGAGGAAGAAGCCACGATGATCGCCAAACACTTTCGGCTCAAAGATCAATACGCCGGGCAACGCTGTTTCTATAACCTTCACTGAGGTTTCTCCTGTTCAAGCAGGCGACTTAGGTATTGGCCGTAACCCGTCTTGCTCAGTGCTTGGGCTTGGGCAGATAACTGCTCGGCTGATAGCCAGCCTTGGCCGTAGGCGATCTCTTCAAGGCAAGCGACTTTTAGCCCCTGGCGCATTTCGATGGTATGCACAAACTGGCTGGCTTCCATGAGCGAGTCATGGGTGCCGGTGTCCAACCATGCGAAACCACGGCCAAACATGCTGACGTGCAAGTCTCCGCGCTGTAGATAGGCGTTATTGACATCGGTGATCTCAAGCTCGCCACGTGCGGAGGGTTTGACGTTTTTGGCGATTTCTACCACTGAGTTGTCGTAGAAATACAGGCCAGTTACTGCGTAGTTGGACTTTGGCTCGGACGGTTTCTCTTCGATTGAGATGGCCTTGCCTTTGTGGTCAAACTCGACAACGCCGAATCGCTCTGGATCGCTGACATGGTAGCCAAATACAGTGGCGCCGTCGGTCCTGCTCGCGGCCTCTTTAAGCATTGCGCTAAAGCCATAGCCGTAAAAAATATTGTCGCCGAGAATCAGGCAGACATTACTGTCGCCGATGAAGCTTTCACCAATGATAAATGCCTGCGCAAGGCCATCTGGGGAGGGCTGTTCGGCGTAGCTGAGTTCAATACCAAACTCTTCGCCATTGCCGAGCAGTTTACGAAACTGCGGTAAGTCCTCAGGCGTCGAGATGATCAGTACTTCCCGAATGCCGGCGAGCATCAGCACCGACAGCGGGTAGTAAATCATCGGCTTGTCATATACCGGCAAAAGCTGTTTAGACACACCACGAGTAATTGGGTGTAGGCGTGTGCCGGAGCCACCAGCGAGGATGATGCCTTTCATAAAAACGTCCTGTATGAAACGGTATTGTTTGCTAAAGCGGGGCTTTGGGATCGCGTTCCCCGCAACATAATTTAGTTATCAGCACCGAGCCGACCAAGCCGATAATCGCCGGATAGCACACGTTGCCACCAGTCCTGATTATCGAGGTACCAGCGCACAGTTTTACGCAGGCCGCTGTCGAAAGACTCCTGCGGTGTCCAGCCTAATTCGCGCTCGATTTTTGAGGCATCAATGGCATAACGCAGGTCATGCCCCGGGCGGTCTTTAACGAATTTGATCAGTGTCTTGTAGCTCTGGGCTGACGCTTGTGGCACCAGTTCATCGAGCAGCTCACAAATGGTTTCCACAACCTCCAGGTTACGCTTCTCATTGTGGCCACCAATGTTGTAAGTCTCGCCTACAGCGCCTTTGCTCACCACGTCAACCAAGGCGCGGGCATGGTCTTCAACATATAACCAGTCACGTATTTGCGAGCCATCGCCGTAAACCGGCAAGGGCTTGCCCGCCAATGCATTAAGAATTACGTGGGGGATCAGCTTTTCTGGGAAGTGGTAAGGGCCGTAGTTATTCGAGCAATTGGTCAGCAGCACCGGTAAGCCGTAAGTGCGCTGCCAGGCGCGGACCAAGTGGTCGGAACTGGCTTTTGACGCGGAATAAGGCGAGCTCGGCGCATAGGACGTGGTTTCGGTGAATAGGTCGTCAGTGCCTTCAAGGTCGCCGTACACTTCATCTGTGGAGATGTGATGAAAACGGAAATCTTGCTTTTCATCATCAGGCAGCGCATTCCAGTAACGGCGCGTGGCTTCCAGCAGGTTATAGGTGCCCACAATATTGGTTTGGATAAACTCGGCGGGTCCATCAATCGAGCGGTCAACATGTGACTCTGCTGCGAGATGCATCACTGCGCTGGGTTTGAACTCAGCAAATACGGCGTCCAATGCTGCGCTGTCGCAGATATCAACCTGGTAAAAGCTGTAGCGTGATGAGTCCTTGGCCTTGGCAAGCGATTCGAGGTTGCCTGCATAAGTCAGCTTATCGAGGTTGGCGACGATGCACTGCGTGTTCTCAATCAGGTGACGAACTACAGCAGAGCCAATAAATCCCGCGCCGCCGGTTACAATAATCCGCATTAATGCTTCTCCGCTAAAGCTACTTTCCAAAGTGCTTTGATCTAAGTTTTCTAACCTACGTATGTTACATCATCTTCTTGCCCGATTCTTCCAAGCCCAGTGTTTTCTATAATGGCAACGAGTTTCAGAGAAACTGACTATTTAGTCAGTTCTATGTTGCTGAAGCTTGCCCAATGATGGTGCGACGGTTAGGGTGGCTTGCTAGCCTAACTTTGAAGACACTGGACGCTCTGTGAAGCCTGTATCAAAGACCTTGCTGCTGATTGCTCTAATCATTGCGGCAATAAATCTACGCCCTGGTATTACCTCGCTTGCTCCGCTGATTGAGCGAATTGCCGAAGAGCTTTCGCTGAGCCGCAGTTTGATTAGCCTGACCACAGCGCTACCGGTTCTATGTATGGGGTTGTTGGCGCCGTTTGCGCCGCGTATTGCGCTAAGTCTGGGCTTGGAACGCACAATTACTCTGTGTTTGGTCCTCATCACAGGGGCTTTATCGACCCGTTTGATCGGTGATTCGACAGCCATTCTGATTGGCAGCGCTGTTGTGATGGGCGCTGCAATTGCGATTGCCGGGCCGCTATTGTCCGGTTTTATCAAACGTCATTTTATCGGCCATGTAGGCAAGGTGGTCGCGTGGTATTCGTTGAGCATGGCGATTGGCGGTGCTGCAGGTGCTGTGTTGACCGTACCTGCTACACAACTGTTCGGTGACAACTGGTCGCGCGGCTTAGCCGTATGGGCGTTACTGGGAATAGTTGGAGTGTTTTTGTGGCTGTTCGTGCCCAATCTGAACACGCCTGCGCAGGCTACTGAGCAACCTGCGGGTTTACCATGGCGCAAACCTCGCGCTTGGCTTATCAGCAGCTTTTTTGCGCTGCAGGCTGGTTTGTTCTATGCCATCGCAACCTGGACTGTTGCCCGTTATCACGAAGCGGGCTTCAGCCTGCTGCACAGTAATAACTTGTTTGGCATCATCATGTTGATGGGATTACCCAGCGCGTTTCTATTGCCTTGGTTGGCTCAGCGTTTTAATAACCGCTATGTCTTGTTGATGCTGTGCGCAGCTACGTCTGCACTGTGTTTGGCGATGATTACCTTTATGCCGCGACTTTTGCCTGAGGTCTGGGCGGTCGCTCTGGGTTTTGCACTCAGCGGCTCGTTTGCGTTGTCGTTGGTGTTGCCGCTGTATGAAACGGATTCGCCGCTGGACGTCAGCCGGTGGACGGCAATGATGTTGTTCATGGGGTACAGCTTCGGTAGTTTGATGCCGGTTATCACGGGCTTTATGCGCGATTTTTCCGACTCATACTTGTTGCCCTTTGCAATGATGATGGGCATGGCTTTGTTGATGACTGTATTGGCCGGTTTCTTGCGCCACGGTGCTCAGCGATCAAGTCCAGTCATGTCCCAGTAGGGCGGAAGACGCTTTTCCATCCACCATTTGCCGTTGCAAATATTTGGATATTTACGTGAGGCTTGGTGGACAAGCTTCGCGTTGTCGCACCCTACGGGGATGGCACTTTTTTATTCACCATTTGCGGTCGGGTATGTTTGGATATTTACATGGGCGGTGGGCACGCTGCGCGTTGCTACGCTCTACGGCCTGTGATAGAAGGCAGCCTGGATTTTGTGGAGTGGCGGTGTGGAGTCTGAGTCGATTGTTTATGGCTGTATCCGTGACTGGCCGTCAGATAGCGCGCTCGAAAGCCGCTTGCGTCGGCAAATAAATCGGCAGGTATTGGGTGAATTACCTGCGGGTGATTGCTGGCCGTTGTTGGGGCGTGAAATGTTTTCCTGTTGCCAGGCACCGAGTGAGGGTGTTTACCAAACACAGGTGATTCACTTCGGCGCGAGTTATAAGTCGGTTGAGTACGAGTGGAACCTGTGGATTGAGCAGTTCGAGACCCTGCTTAAGCGTTTGTATTGGGTCAGTGCTGTGGTCCATCTCGAGACTGAATTAAATGGCACGCATACTTTTCGCTGGGAGTCCGATGGTGACTTTCATAGCCCGCAGGAGGGCGACTTGCGCGTACGCTGCGCCTGGGAGCGTGAAGGTGGCGGGCGTAAGTAAAGCGAGGCGATTGAATGCTGAATTACCTGTGGTTTTTTGCAGCTGCGTTATTTGAGATCGCAGGTTGCTATGCATTCTGGATGTGGCTTCGTCTGGATAAAAGTGCGCTGTGGGTTCTGCCGGGCCTGGCCAGTTTAGTGTTATTTGCGTTGTTACTGACTCGAATAGAAGCCAGTTATGCGGGGCGCGCATATGCAGCTTATGGCGGGGTTTATATTGTTGCTTCGCTGCTGTGGCTGAGCGTGATTGAGAAAAGCCGCCCATTGCTGAGTGATTGGTTAGGCGCAGCGCTATGTATCGCAGGGGCGCTGGTGATATTGCTGGGGCCGCGCTTTTCCAGCTCTTGAGCTAGCCCTCAAGCGAGTCTTCCAGATCGCTGAGCCACTCCTTGGGCACATCACGCTTCATGGCCAGCTGGCACTGTTCACTTTCAGGGTCGAAGATGATCACCGCTTCGCCTTTATCAAGTGCCCGGCGCACGCGCAGCACGCGCGTTTCAAGCGGCGTCTCGTCGCCATTGTCAGTGCCGTCACGGGTGACGAAGTCCTCGATCAGCAAGGTCAGCGTCTCGGCTTGCAGCATAGTGGCAGGGATTAACACTTGAGCGCTCCATCAGTGATTGGGGAACCTCTGAAAAACTACTGCGCTAGGTATTACAGGGGCAGCCCTTGCTGCGTTAAAAAACTGCTCAAAATGCTCATTTACAACACGTAAAGTCGAGCGCGACCTCGGTCGCTTTTTCGCATTTTTTTGCCTTGTACTCCCGTCGCTCGCTACATTTTTCAGAGGTTCCATAGCTATGCAGTGGCGATGCTAACTGTTGCGCTCGCCGCTGACCACCAAATGACCACCAAAGTTGCGCTTGATGCACCATGACCCAGGCCGCGTCAGTCTGGGCCATGGCCTGGTCGTTACTTTTCTTTGCTATCCAATGTGTTGAGCAGGCTGTCAACGCAAGGCACGCGTGTTTCGCTTTCCATTTGTGCGTCATGTTCCAGTTGATGGCTGAAGCGTTCAAGCGAGCCTTCAGCAGGCTGGGCATCGCTGGCGAAGACCGGTGGGCTGAGCAGATAAGCACTGATCAGCCTGGTTAGCGCAGCAAGGCTGTCAATATGGGTGCGTTCATAACCGTGGGTTGCATCGCAACCGAACGCGAGCAGTGCGGTGCGGATATCGTGACCGGCGGTTACGGCAGACTGCGCATCGCTGTGGTAGTAGCGAAACAGATCGCGGCGAACCGGAATATCGTTCTCGCTGGCAAGACGCAGCAGTTGGCGCGACAGGTGGTAATCATACGGGCCACCGGAGTCATGTAGCGCGACGCTGACGGCATGCTCGTTGGACTGCTGGCCGGGCGCAACAGGGGCGATGTCGATGCCTACAAATTCGCTGACATCCCAAGGCAATGCGCCGGCTGCACCAGAACCCACTTCTTCAGTGATGGTGAATAGCGGGTGACAGTCAATCGGTGGCTCTATACCGCTATCAACGATGGCCTTCAAGGAGGCGAGCAGGGCGGCAACACCGGCTTTATCGTCAAGGTGACGGGCGCTGATGTGGCCGCTTTCGGTGAATTCTGGCAGCGGGTCGAAGGCGACAAAATCACCGACCGATACGCCCAGGCACTCGCTGTCGGCGCGGGTGGTGGTAATTGCATCCAAGCGCAACTCAATGTGATCCCAGCTAACCGGCAACTCATCGATTGCAGTGTTGAAGGCATGCCCCGAAGCGAGCAATGGCAACACACTGCCACGCAAAACGCCGTGATCAGTAAATACGCTGACGCGGCTGCCTTCAGCAAACCGGCTTGACCAGTGGCCGATAGGCGCCAAACTTAAGCGACCGTTATCTTGCACCGCACGAACGATTGCACCAATAGTGTCCAGGTGCGCCGATATGGCCCGGTCCGGGCTGTAGCGCTTGCCTTTGAGGGTCGCGCGAATAGTGCCGCGACGGGTCATCTCAAAGGGAATGCCCAGGTCGCTAAGACGCTCGGCGACGTAACGCACAATGGTGTCGGTAAAGCCTGTCGGGCTGGGGATGGCAAGCATCTCGAGCAGTACTTTCTGCAGGTATTCAAGATCCGGCTCTGGAAGTGGTTGCATAGAGGCCTCCTGGCAAGTGAAAGAGTCTCGAACGCTGGCGGGTTATTACACGCCAGCGCTCGGTATTGATGGCTTAGTTGACGCCGCGACTCAGTGGAAATAACAAGTCGATAAAGCGTTCGGCAGTGGGCTGGGGTTCGTGATTGGCTAGCCCTGCGCGTTCGTTGGCTTCAATGAATACGTATTCGGGTTGGTCAGCTGCTGGCACCATAAGGTCCAGCCCGACCACGGGGATATCGAGCGCGCGTGCAGCTTTGACCGCGGCATCTGCGAGCACCGGGTGGAGGATGGCGGTCACGTCTTCGAGGCTGCCGCCGGTATGCAGGTTGGCGGTTTTACGAACGAACATCTTTTTGCCAGTAGGCAAGACACTCTCGTAATCAAGACCGGCGGCTTGCAGGGTGCGCAGGGTCTCTGCGTCCTTGGGGATTTTGCTTTCACCATCGGTGGCGGCTTGGCGGCGACGGCTTTGTGAGTCAATCAAGTCGCCAATGCTGTGTAGGCCGTCACCGATGATCTCAGCGGGACAACGAATCGCGGCGGCAACCACTTCAAAACCAATCACCACAATGCGCAGGTCAAAGCCTTCGTGGAAGCTTTCCAGTAGCACTCGCTCATCGAATGGTTTGGCTCGTTCTATGGCGTCGTGAACCTCAGACGGGCTGCGCAAATCGACGGCCACGCCTTGGCCTTGTTCGCCGTCTACGGGCTTGACGACTACGCGTTGGTGAGTGGCGAGAAACGCTGCGTTTTCTTCCGCGTTACCGGCGAGTCGCTGCGCGGGCACACTCAAGCCTGCGCGGCTGAGAGTGCGGTGAGTCAAGCGTTTGTCCTGGCACAGCGTCATGCTTACGGCACTGGTCAGGTCCGTGAGAGACTCACGGCAACGAATGCGACGTCCACCGTGGTTGAGCGTGAAAAGTCCGGCCTCAGCGTCATCAACGTTAACCTCAATGCCGCGGCGCATGGCTTCATCGATGATGATCCGCGCGTAAGGGTTCATTTTACTTTCTGGACCGGGGCCGATGAACAATGTTTGGTTGATGCCGTTTTTGCGCTTGATGCTGAAGGTCTGTAACTCGCGAAACCCAAGTTTGGCGTACAGGCGCTTGGCCTGTTTGTTGTCATGCAGCACTGACAAGTCAAGGTGGCTCAGGCCGCGACTCATTGAGTGTTCGATCAAGTGGCGCACCAGCACTTCGCCCACGCCAGGGCGCGAACAATGTGGGTCAACCGCCAAGCACCACAAGCTGCTGCCGTTTTCCGGGTCACGATAGGCCCGTGAATGGTTAAGGCCCATGACGCTGCCAATAACCGAGCCACTGTCCTGATCTTCAGCCAGCCAGTAGGTCGGGCCACCTTGTTCGTATGGGGTCAGTTTTTCGGGATTAATCGGTTGCATACCGTGCAACTGGTAGAGACAGTTGATGGCTTGCCAGTCTTCATCACTTTGCGCACGACGGATGTTGTAGCCACGAAAGCCGCGACGGGCAGGGCGATAGTCGGTGAACCAGATACGCAAGGTGTCGGATGGGTCGAGAAACAGTTGCTGCGGGGCGTGCGCAAGCACTTGATGAGGGGCGGCAACGTAAAGCGCGATATCACGTTCGCCGGGCTCTTCGGTAACCAGCTCGTCGGCCAGTGCGGCCGCATCGGGGAAGGTATGGCCAATTAGCAGTCGGCCCCAGCCGCAATGTACCGCCACAGGCTCGCTGGGTTGAGTTTCGCGGTCTTCGGCGAATCGTGCTTGCAGGCGTTCGTAGGTGGGGGCTTGGCCGCGAAGAAGTCGCTGATTGTAGACATTGGCTCGCATTGGAACTGTTCCTTTGCTAGGCGTATCGCCCGGATCGAATCCGGGTTATTAAAATATGCGTCAACCCGACAGTTTTTCAGCGGTTCCAAAAACGGTCGGGTTGACGTGGGGCAGCCTGTATCCGCAAGAGGCTGCTGCAACTAAGTATTGACCACGATTTACAGGCCCTGTTCGCTGAGCCATAAATTGAGCGCGGCCATTTGCCAGAGTTTCGAGCCGCGTAATGGCGTCAACTGGCCGTCTGGGTTGCTTAACAATTTATCCAGCATGGCCGGGTTGAACACGCCACGGTCCTGGCTCGGGTCGGTAAGCAGGTCACGTACCCAGCCGAGTGTTGCGCCTTCAAGGTGTTTAAGACCGGGAACCGGGAAATAACCCTTTTTACGGTCAATGACCTCGGCAGGGATGACCTTGCGCGCAGCTTCCTTGAGCACGTATTTGCCGCCGTCAGGCAGCTTGAAGCGTCCAGGCACACGTGCCGACAGCTCAGCCAAACGATAGTCGAGGAACGGAGTGCGTGCCTCTAAGCCCCAGGCCATGGTCATGTTATCCACTCGCTTGACCGGGTCATCAACCAGCATCACTGTGCTGTCGAGGCGCAGGGCTTTGTCGACAGCTGCGTTGGCACCCGGCTGCGCGAAGTGTTCGCGGACAAATTCACCGGCGTGGTCATCGGTCAACCAGGCAGGCTGTACGCAAGCCGCATACTCATCGTGTTCACGGTCGAAGAAGGCTTTGCGATAGGCCGCGAAAGGGTCATCAGCGCCATCAACCAATGGATACCAGTGATAACCGGCAAACAATTCATCAGCGCCTTGGCCGCTTTGCACCACTTTGCAGTGTTTGGCGACTTCACGCGAGAGTAGATAAAAAGCAATGCAGTCATGACTGACCATCGGCTCGCTCATCGCACGGAACGCCGCTGGCAACTGATCAAGAATTTCGTTCTCGCCGATGCGCAGTTGGTGGTGATTGGTGTTGAAGCGCTCGGCAATCAGGTCCGAATACTGGAACTCATCGCCGCGTTCGCCACCGGCATCTTGAAAGCCAATCGAAAAGGTCGAAAGGTTTTCCACGCCTGCTTCACGTAGAAGACCTACCAGCATGCTCGAATCAACGCCTCCCGAGAGCAGTACGCCAACGTCGACCGCCGCCCGCTGACGAATCGAAACCGCTTCACGCATGCCGTCAAGGACACGGTCACGCCAGTCTTCAAATGTGTAGTTCTGCTCGTCGGCTCGCGGGCCAAAGTCCAGCTTCCACCAGCTTTGCTGTTCGCACTTACCGTTGGCATCAATGCGCATCCAGCTCGCCGCTGGCAGTTTTTCGACGCCAGCCAGAATGGTCCGTGGCGCAGGTACTACCGCATGGAAGTTGAGGTAGTGATTGAGCGCAATCGGGTCGAGAGTTTTGCCGATATCGCCGCCTTTAAGCAGAGCAGGCAAGCTCGATGCAAAGCGTAGACGTTGGCCAGTACGCGACATATACAGCGGTTTAACGCCGAGGCGGTCACGGGCGATGAACAGCTCTTGGCTGTCGCGCTCCCAAACAGCAAAGGCAAACATGCCGTTGAGTTTGGGCAGCATGTCTTTGCCCCAGGCGTGATAGCCCTTGAGCAGCACTTCGGTGTCACCGCCTGAGAAAAAGCGATAACCCAGTGCTTCGAGTTCTGCACGTAATTCTGGGTAGTTATAGATGGCGCCATTAAAGACCATGGACAAGCCCAGATCACTGTCGATCATCGGCTGGCCTGAGGCCTCGGCGAGGTCCATGATTTTTAGTCGGCGGTGGCCGAGGGCGATAGGGCCTTGGCTGTGGAAGCCATGGGCATCGGGGCCGCGAGGGGCCAGATGATGGGTAATTCGTTCGACTGCAGCTAAATCGGCTGGTCGATTATCAAAGCGTAGTTCACCTGCTATTCCGCACATATATCCTTACCGGTATTGCCGTTGGGGAGTGGTGTTGGCATTGCCTAACCTTTTACACCAAAACAAAAAAATGCTTTCATGTCAAAGTTTATGGCAGCAAGTAGATAGATAAATGGCAGATAAAAAAGTTTCAGCTGAAATCAAATTGTCATCCGTTGTCGCGTTCGAGATGCCTGTTTTTCAAGCCTTGCGACGCTTGCAGCAGGCCGGAGAAGTGCATGCCAAGCGCTTGAGCCGCTTCGGTGGTTTGACACCGATGCAGTTGATGGTTCTGCAAGTATTGGAAAAAGAATCGCGGATAACCGCGAGTGATTTGAGCGGGCGAGTGAGTCTCACCGCCGCAACATTGTCAGGCTTACTCGATCGCTTGGAAGAGCGAGGCTTGTTGCAGCGTCAGCGTGATGATCAGGATCGTCGCCGTCAGTGGTTGTTGATCAGTGATGAAGGCCGCGAACTCCTGAAGCGCGCACCGTCGCTGTTGCCGCCCGAGTTCAACCAGCGTCTGGCAGCGATTCCCGAGTGGGAGCGACACAACCTGACCGCCGCGTTATTGCGCGCCGCCGAGTTCTGTGACGATGACGAGTAGGGTGTGACAACGCAAAGCTTGTCCATCAAGTTCGGCCTAGCCACCAATGGTGGACGGAAAAAGCGTCGTCCACCCTACCGCCGCGTAGGATGTGACAACGCGAAGCTTGTCCACCAGCCACCAGGCGCTACAAATTGCGGATTAACTTGCGCAATACAAAGCGATTCGGGTGACAACCTTCCGCAACATCACGCGGCACTGGCAATGGTTCAGCGTTAAGCCAAGCAGCGATCAGCTCGCCTGACAGGGGAGCGGTAATCAGGCCCCGTGAACCATGGCCGCTATTGATATACAAACCATCCAGCCATGGGCATTGAATATCCGGGATTTGCTTCGCGTTTTTGCTCAGCGCCTGATAACTGTCGAGAAATGCCTGTTGGTCAGCCAGCGGGCCAACAATCGGCAAGTAATCTGGGCTGGTGCAGCGAAATGCAGCACGTCCGGCGAGGGTTTGCGGATCTTGCTTGGCGACATTCAGACGGCTGCTCAGATCGGACGAAATTTCCTCCAGCATCTGCAAGTTACCGATGTGGTCTGCGCTGTTAAGGCTTAAGTCATCGCTATCAAAGTCGAAGCTGGCGCCAAGCGTGTGTTCATGCAGGCGAGCAGGGGCGACGTAACCTTGAGCGCAGACAACCGTGGTTAATACACTGCTTGCGGTCGTCTGCTTTAAGCTGCTGATTTGCCCACGGATACGCTTAAGTGGCAGTTCTGCGCTGTATGCAAAGCTTTTAATCTCCGCGGCACCGGCCAGCACCACAACTTCGGCGCTGGCCAGCAACTTTTCCCCATCCCAGGCTTGCCACTGTTCGCCTTCCCGTACAAGTTGCAGCGCGTTGTGCTGGCTGAGCAGGGTTACGTTCGGCTGACGACTGAGCAACTCGCATAACGCAGGCGGGTGAACCCAGCCCGCTTCTGGATAAAACAAGCCGCCGGCCGGCAATTGAATGCCAGCTAATTGCTCGGCGGTGGGTTGGTCGACTTGTTGCAGCAGGCCATGGGCAAATGCCTCGGCCAACTTGCTTTGCCGCTTGTGCTCCTGAGCATTGAACGCCAGTTGCAATACGCCGCAGTCACTCCAGTCCTGGCCTTTCTCCAGGCGCTCAAGCAGTCGCCGGGTGTAGCCAAAACCGCTGACGATCAAGCGCGATAGAGCGGTGCCATGGGCTGATAACTTGAGGTACAACACGCCTTGAGGATTACCTGATGCTTCTTGCGCGATAGCTGAATGGCGCTCCAGCAAGCTTACCTGCCATCCACGAGCCGCGAGGCTGGCGGCAGTGGCGCAACCGGCAAGGCCTGCACCAATAACCATCGCATGACGGCTTGAGGGATTAAATGCTGGCCGGGCAAACCATGGCTTTACCGGGCTAATGGATTGCCGGCTCAGGGGCGCAGCAGGCTGCTCAGGCAGCCCAATAAACTGGCCTTTGAGTACATGCCATTTACCGCCAATGCCGGGCACTCGTTTGATTTTGAAACCTGCTTCTTTCAGCGCTCGGCGCACATCACCTGCACTGGTGAAAGAGCCAAGCGTTGCACCGGGTATAGATAGCCGGGTGATTTCGGCGAACAACTGCGCAGACCACATTTCCGGGTTTTTAGCCGGTGCGAATCCGTCGAGAAACCAGGCATCTACACAGGCGTCCAACTGGCTGAACATCTGGCTGGCATCGCCGATCAGTAAGTCGAGGGTCACGCGTCCAGCAGCAAACTGCAACCGCTGAAAACCAGGGTGAATCGCTACATATTGCGCCAGCAAGGCCTGACTAAAGCGTGCCAGCTCAGGCCACAGGCTTAATGCGCGCTGCAGGTCGTCACGGCTCAACGGATACTTTTCGACACTGACAAAATGCAAGCGCGCGCTGGCCGTGGCATGTTGTTCAAACAGTTGCCAGGCGCAGAAAAAATTCAGCCCGGTACCAAACCCGGTTTCAGCGATGGTCAGTTGTTGATGCTCGGCAAGCTCGCTAAAGCGCTGGGTAAGGTCGTTATTGTGCAAAAACACGTGGCGGGTTTCTGCAATGCCTTGCTGAGGTGAGAAATACACATCATCAAACACTGAAGAAAGCGGGCGGCCCTGGTCATCCCAGTCAAGTTGCGCGTGCTGATGCTGGGCGGTTTGTTGCGCTCGCTCGGTCATGGTCTTCGCTCGGGAAATCAGGGGTGCATTCTAGCCGAATCTGGGCGTCGAATATTGCCCGCGACCCTCTTCAAAACCGCAAAGCTTTGCGACAACAATGGGTGTAATCCGCTAGGCTGAAGCAATCAGTTCAGGGAGATGTACATGTTCGAGTCCGCAGAGATTGGTCGCACGATCGACAAGGAAACCTTTGATGATGCCGAACCGGCGCTGCGGGAGGCACTGCTGGAAGCTCAATATGAGCTGCAGCAGCAAAAGCGCTTCTCGGTAATTATTCTGATTAATGGCATCGAAGGCGCAGGTAAGGGCGAGACCGTTAAGCTGCTCAACGAGTGGATGGACCCACGGCTGATTGAGGTCAGTACCTTTGATCAGCAAACCGATGAAGAGCTGGCGCGACCACCGGCTTGGCGCTTTTGGCGTCAGCTGCCTGCGAAGGGGCGGATTGGCGTGATGTTTGGCAACTGGTACAGCCAAATGCTTCAGGCAAGGGTCCACGGGCGTTTGAAAAATGCCGCCTTGGACCAAGCTATTGATAGCGCTGAAGGCCTTGAGCGCATGCTTTGCGATGAAGGTACGCTGATTTTCAAGTTTTGGTTTCACCTGTCCAAGGAACAAATGAATGCGCGCCTGAAAACCCTCAAGGACGACCCGCTGCATAGCTGGCGCATTAGCCCGTTGGATTGGCAGCAGTCGAAAACCTATGACAAGTTTGTCCGTTACGGCGAGCGTGTTCTGCGCCGCAGCAGTCGTGATTATGCACCTTGGTATGTGGTTGAAGGGGTCGATGAAAACTATCGCAACCTCACCGTTGGCCGAATCCTGCTGGAAGGCTTGCAGGCAGCACTCAAATCTAAAGTTCGCCCAGCGGCCCAGCCCCATACCGCGCCGTTGATTGCTTCGCTTGAAGGCAATGGTTTGCTCGATAGTCTGGACATGACTCAGGCGCTGGAAAAAGACGACTACAAAGAACAGTTGGCGATGGAGCAGGCGCGCTTGTCCGGCTTGATGCGTGACAAACGGATGCGTAAGCACTCGGTGGTCGCGGTATTTGAGGGCAATGACGCGGCGGGTAAAGGGGGAGCCATCCGCCGCGTAGCTGCGGCAATGGACCCGCGCCAATACCGGATCATTCCAATTGCTGCGCCGACTGATGAAGAACTGGCGCAACCCTACTTGTGGCGATTCTGGCGACATATCCCGGCACGCGGCAAGTTCAGTATTTTCGACCGTTCGTGGTATGGCAGGGTGCTGGTTGAGCGGGTGGAAGGCTATGCTTCGCCAACTGATTGGTTGCGTGCATATGGTGAGATCAATGACTTTGAAGAGCAGTTGACCGATGCCGGTGCAGTCGTCGTCAAGTTTTGGCTAGCGATTGATCAGGACACCCAGCTAGAGCGTTTTAAAGCGCGAGAGAAAGTCCCGTTCAAGCGTTTTAAAATCACCGAAGATGACTGGCGCAATCGTGAGAAGTGGCCGCAGTATCGTGACGCAGTCGGTGACATGGTCGATCGCACCAGCACCTCAATAGCGCCTTGGACCTTGGTTGAAGCCAATAGCAAACACTTTGCCCGGGTTAAGGTGATACGCACTATCAATGAAGCCATTGAGGCGGCATTTGCTAAGAATTGAGCGGCGGTTTATGCATGCAGCAGGTGCAGGTTCATATGTCTGATGAATGATCATCGCATATGAGCATTGTACGAACTTATGCTCAAGCTAACCCTTTATAGCGGTGCACTTGCCAGTAGCGATGCCCGTCAGCTCATCATGGAGAACAGCTATGCGTGAAGTAGTGATTGTCGAGAGTGTAAGGACCGGTCTGGCCAAATCGTTCCGCGGTAAATTCAACATGACCCGCCCTGACGACATGGCGGCACACTGTGTTAATGCTTTGCTTGAGCGTACCGGCATTGACCCGCAACTGGTTGATGACTGTATTGTCGGCGCCGGCTCCAACGAAGGCGCCCAAGGCATGAACATCGGGCGTAACGTGGCGGTGTTGTCTGGTTTGGGCACACACGTCGCGGGTATGACGTTGAATCGCTACTGCTCCTCGGGTTTGCAATCCATTGCGATTGCCGCCAACCAGGTCGCATCCGGCTGCAGTGACGTTATTGTTGCGGGTGGTGTTGAGTCGATCAGCATGACCCTGAAAAGCATCAACATGGACAACCTCTACAACCCAATTTTGCAGGAAAACGTTCCGGGGATTTATTACCCGATGGGGCGCACTGCCGAAATTGTGGCGCGTCGCTATAACATCAGCCGTCAAGCGCAGGACGCGCTCGCTCTGCAAAGCCAGCAGCGTACTGCCAAGGCGCAGCAAGCTGGGCTGTTTACTGATGAAATCGTACCGATGAACGTCAGTTACCAGGTCGAAGATAAAGCCACGGGCGAGAAATCAATCGTTGAAGGGGTGGTTGATCACGACGACTGCAATCGCCCGGATACCACCCTGGAAAGCCTCGAAGGCCTGAAACCGGTATTTGCTGAAGATGGCTCAGTGACAGCGGGCAATGCCTCGCAGCTGTCGGATGGCGCCTCAATGACCCTGATCATGAGTTTAGATAAAGCGCTTGAGCTGGGCCTCAAGCCTAAGGCGTATTTCCGCGGCTTTACTGTGGCCGGTTGTGAGCCTGATGAAATGGGTATCGGCCCGGTATTTGCGGTGCCTAAACTGCTGAAAGCCAAAGGCTTGAGTGTTGCCAACATTGATCTGTGGGAACTCAATGAAGCATTCGCCTCGCAATGTCTTTATTGCCGTGATGAGCTGGGCATCGATAACGAGAAATACAACGTCAATGGCGGTTCGATCTCTATTGGTCACCCATTTGGCATGACCGGGTCACGACTGGTCGGGCATATGATCCGTGAGCTACAGCGCCGCGAACTGCGCTATGGCGTTGTGACCATGTGTGTGGGCGGTGGCATGGGCGCGGCGGGGCTGTTTGAGGCCTATCGCCCGTAGAGCGAACAGGGCAAAGCTCCAAGCAAGCACAGTGTTGAAGTACAAAAAACCGCGCAATTTAGCGCGGTTTTTTGTGGGTGTTAGTTTGATAGTCGCGACTGGAGCCTAGAACGTTCTGCTTTCAATTAATTGGTGCGACTGGATCATACGCTGCACATAACGTTCGATCTGGTGTTCGGCATCTATGCGCGTGAAGAACGGGCCTTCCAATGTGCCTTCACGGGTCGAAAAGAAATATTGACCATTTATTGAACTGATGCGATCACAGCGATAGTGCGTTTCGGGTCCGGGGTCAATAGCGCGCTGGCCTAGCATGTCTCCATCCTCAGTTGGGGAATCTCTGAAAACGACTGCGCTACTTTTCTCAGAGGCTCGTGAAAAACAAGGTTTTCTGAGTGTAACTGGCAATATAGATTTTGCTCGGCAGGGCGATAAGTGGTTGTTTTGCAGTGTGTTAGACGAATTTGGCGGTATTTTGGCGACAACTTAATGACTATTAGAGCTGCGCTTGATCACGCCCAGGCGCCCAGGTTTTCAGCTTTGCGCAGCCACGCCTGACGCTGGTCTTCGGACGCGGTGTGGATGGAGGCGAACTCAGTCAAGCGGCAGGGTTTTATTCCGCAACTGTAGAGTGTTGCTCGAGTGATACGACTATGTGCCGGCGCCCCAAATCGCCAAGGTATACGCCATGTGGGTGTATCGAGCGTGACGAGGATATCGGCTGTTCGCCCGCTCAACAGTTTGTCCCATTGGCATGAGTTTGCGCGGTATTTGAAGGCAAAGCCGGGCATCAGCACGCGCTCGAAAAAGCCTTTAAGCAAGGCGGGCGGGCCGCCCCACCAAACGGGATAAACCAGTAAAAGATGTTCGGCCCAGTGAATCTGTCTTTGCGCTTCAAGCAAGTCAGGTTCAAGTTGTTGCGTGCTTTCATAGCCGCTGTGCAGCACAGGGTCGAACGCCAGTTCGCCGAGACGTAACTGGCGAACCACGTGGCCTTCGTTACGCGCGCCATGCGCATATGCATCGCTTAGTGCATGGCACAGGCTGTTGCCCTTGGGCGTACCAAGGATGATCAAGATGCGTTTGCCGTCGCCTTCATTAGGCGTGGCACCGCTCTTGATTGATTCAGTCATGACGGGGTTCCAGCATGTTTTCTGGGCGAACCCATTGATCAAACTCTTCAGCGCTCAGATGGCCGAGCTCAATCGCCGCCTGACGCAAAGTGGTGCCGTCGTGATAAGCCTTTTTCGCGACTTCAGCAGCCTTGTCGTAGCCAATATGCGGGTTGAGTGCTGTCACCAGCATTAAGCCGTTATCAAGATGCTTGGCCATTTGCTCAGCATCAGGTTCCAGGTCTGCGATGCAGTGCTGTTGAAAGTTACTGCAGCCATCGGCCAGCAAGCGAATTGACTGCAAGATGTTGTGAATGATCACCGGCTTGAACACGTTCAGTTGCAGGTGACCCTGACTGGCGGCAAAGCTAATGGTGACATCGTTGCCCAATACCTGACAGGCCAGCATCGACAAGGCTTCACACTGCGTCGGGTTAACCTTGCCCGGCATGATTGAGCTGCCCGGCTCGTTGGCCGGTAACTTCACTTCTGCAAAGCCTGCTCGCGGTCCTGAGCCAAGCAAGCGCAGGTCGTTGGCGATTTTCATCAAACACACGGCCAAGGTTTTTAACGCGCCGGACATATGGGTTAATGGTTCATGGCCTGCCAGCGCAGCAAATTTGTTCGGCGCACTTATCAGCGGCAAACCACTCAGTGCCGCGAGCTCGGCTGCGATTGCCTCGCCAAAGCCGGGTGGTGAGTTCAAGCCGGTACCGACCGCTGTACCGCCTTGGGCTAACTCACACAGGGCGGGCAGGGCGCTACGAATAGAGCGTTCGGCATAGTCGAGCTGGGCGACATAGGCTGACAGCTCCTGACCAAAGGTAATGGGTGTGGCATCCATCATATGGGTACGGCCGGTCTTGACCAGCTTGGCGTGGCGCGCAGATTGTTCGGCGAGCCCGCCGGATAGCTCAGCAATTGCCGGAAGCAGTTGCTGGGTAACCGCGCGTACTGTGGCTATATGCATGGCAGTGGGGAAGCTGTCGTTAGAGCTTTGTGCGCGGTTGACGTGATCGTTGGGATGAACCGGGCTTTTACCGCCACGTTCGCCACCTGCCAGTTCGTTGGCACGACCGGCAATGACTTCATTGACGTTCATGTTGCTTTGCGTGCCGCTACCGGTTTGCCAGACCACTAGCGGGAACTGGTCGTCATGCTGCCCGGCAATGATTTCATCGGCGGCTTGCTCGATGAGTCGGGCGATATCCTGCGGCAGATCACCAATGCGGTCGTTAACGCGCGCAGCGGCTTTTTTGATCAATGCCAGCTCGTGAAGCACGGCCAAAGGCATACGTTCCTGGCCAATTGCAAAGTTGATCAGAGAGCGCTGGGTCTGAGCACCCCAGTAGGCGTCTTCAGGCACTTCAATTGGGCCGATGCTGTCAGTTTCTGTCCTGCCTGGTTGGGTCCGGCCGGGTTTGGTTTGGCCAGGTTCGGTACGACTCATGACAATCCTCCAGTAGCGAAACGTTTACGCACTGCTTTAGCCTCGAAGGGGTGAGCAACGCCAATCAAATGTTTATTTAACCCATAAAGCCAAGCGCGACCTCGGCCGCATTTCGCCTGTTAGCTTTATCAGCCCGCAGGTTGCTGTGTTCTCCAGGCAATTTAGTTATCCGGGCAATTTAGTTATCTAGGCAGTTTAGGCTGCAATTGAAGCTTACAGGTTCCGCAGTCGACTGATATTTGCTGATTGGTGAAGACTCGGTCTGCTGGCGGGGGGTTACCAGCGTGCGTCAGTGCTGCCGAGCCAGCCAAGCGCGGCTTTAACTGGCACATGCTCGCCTTGTGGGCTGACGAGTTCGCCGTCGAAGTGGCCAAACCACTGGCGAGTGTCAGCGAAAAGCGGTCCAAAGTGCGGCGAGGCCTGGTGCAGTTGGCGAGGGGTGAATGTCAGGTTGACCCGTTGATCAACGGTTTTAATCGACCAGCTTGCAAGCGGCTCGGCGTGCATTGGTGTCATTTCGGCACTGTCGGCAAGCTGCTGCAATTTGCCACCAAACCACACTGCGTTTTCAGACAAGCCGCTGTAATCGAGCCAGTGCGTGCCGAAGTTACCCGCAATGCCGCCGGGTGCGGCGAATGCTGCGCGCTTCCAATGAGTATTGAGCGGCCACACGCCGCGACCAAAGTCCATCGCGGCGAAACTTTGCCCAGGCGCGCAGCTATAGCTGCGGTTGCCCAGTTTCACGCTACCGCTAAGTGGCAAACCAAGCTGGCGGCATGTTGCATGAAAACTAGTGGGCCCCATGGGAGCGACTAAATTGACGGACTCAAGGTGGGTTGGCCGCTGAATATCCAGCAATATCTCAATTGGCGGCCCACTTAAATTGCTGGCGCTAAGGCTCAAGCAGGCGCGCCCTGGATATTCGCTGAGCTGGAATGACAGCTTGCGGTGTTCGAATGCATGGCTTTGCTGGGGTCTGTCCGGCAGTTGGCAGCCGCGACCGAGCGCGCGCATTTGACTGAAACTTGCAGACTCACCGGTTTCAAGGTCAAGAAAATAGGCTGCGCCGTAGCCCACGTAGTCGAGATCGGCCTGGGTCACGGAGAGCATCCATTGGGGAGTGGTAAAACACCAATGGTTCCAGCGCTTGCGCCGACCCTTGTGCTGCAGCAGCGCACAATTAACCTGTGGACGATTTGCCCAGCCAATGGCTTCGGGATTGAGCGCGCCGTTACTCAGGCATAAATCTGTCTGGGTGAAAACAGAAGAGTGAATGGCGCTGTTCATCGTACACATCCATGTGGGTGCAGCGCGACTGCGCGGCAGTTATCAGAATAATAGAGCATTTGCGGCGGTGAGCATGCCTTTACTGGGTAAACTACTTCAAGTCATGGCAGTTTGCTTTTGGGGTGGTTCGTGACCGAGCGCACAAAGCCTGCTTTAGCTGTATAAGCAGGGTCAATTATACGAATTATTCAGTGCTCGGGCACAAAATGGCTTTAGCGGCTGTCCAACCCGATTCAAACCTTTGTTAGGAGTCGCCAATGCCTCGTTTTCCGGTTCTATGCCTCGCTGCTGTGCTGTCATGCGCCAGTGCTCAGGTGTTCGCAGATGCGACCAGTCACGCAGCCGATGCAGAGCGTTTTTTACAGTTAGCCCATGCCGACAAGCTCGCCGTGCCGGTTTACGCTCAAGTGCAGCAGATGTTTGCCCAGCGTTACGCACAAAGTGGTGCAGGCGGTGAAAAGAAGGCGCTATTGGAGTCCTATCAAGCTAAAGCAGATGCCGTGCTTGACCAGTCAATCAGCTGGAACAAGATCAAACCCGATCTCGTTAAGCTTTACACCACCAATTTTACTGAGCAAGAACTCAAAGAGCTGATCAAGTTCTACGAGTCCCCAGTCGGTGAGAAAGTGCTTAAAACCATGCCGCGCCTTACTGCTCAATCGGCAGAATTGACCCAAAGCAAGCTTCAGCCTGCCGTGCCTAAGGTCAACAAATTGCTAGAAGACATGACCAAGGAACTGGGTCCTAAGAAGTCTTAATCGGCAGTCCATCCGTGCATTTTTGCTCGATGATGAAAAATGGCTTTGGCTTGAGCTTTACACTTCGTAAACTCATGGCCTGAGCCATTTTTTTGCGCTGCGATTAAGTAAGCATGCGCTAAGAATCACAACGGATGTTGGAGTTAAAGATGACAAAGCAAGCGCAGCTTGAGGCCGCACTCGCAACTTTGCAGCCTGAGCATTTGCAAGTGCTCGATGAAAGCCACATGCACAGCCGTGGCCTTGAAACACATTACAAGGCCGTGATCGTGAGTGAGCAGTTTCAAGGGCTGAGCGCGGTCAAGCGCCACCAGAAAGTCTATGCCAGCCTTGGCGATTTGATGGGGCAGATCCATGCCCTGGCGCTACACACCTACACCGCGCAAGAGTGGGCCAAGAACGCGACTGCGCCCGCGTCACCAACCTGTCTGGGCGGCAGTAAGCACGACCACTAAGACGGGGAGCGCATTGTTCACCCAGCATTTTGCGCTGCGGTTATTAGGTGCAGGTCCTGGCTCATGTCTGAGAACTTCGCTGTCTGAGTCATGGTGGACAAGCTGCGCGTTGTCGCACCCTACGCTCACAGCCCAAAAAACACGTTAAACTAGGCACCCGCACCGGCAATGGTCGGTGCCGCTGTTAATTAAACCCCCGTTAATCAATCACCAGTCCGCCCTTTACGTGGGCGACTACTGAGGAAGTAAAAGCATGACCGACAAAATTGTCGTTGCAGCGTTGTACAAATTCGTCTCGCTGCCAGATTTCCATGAGCTGCGCGAGCCGCTGCTCAACACCCTGATCGAAAACGGCGTTAAAGGCACTTTGTTGATTGCCGAAGAGGGCATCAACGGGACTGTTTCGGGTAGCCGTGAAGGCATTGACGGGTTATTCGCATGGTTTGCTCAAGACCCGCGCCTGGCCGATGTCGATCATAAAGAGTCGTATTGCGATGAGCAGCCGTTCTATCGCACCAAGGTCAAGCTAAAGAAAGAAATCGTCACCCTTGGCGTTGAGGGTGTCGACCCGAACAAGCAAGTGGGTACCTATGTCAAACCTAAAGACTGGAACGCGCTGATTGCCGATCCAGAGGTGCTGCTGATTGATACCCGTAACGATTACGAGGTTTCGATTGGCACATTCGATGGCGCTATCGACCCGAAGACCAAAACCTTCCGCGAGTTTCCTGAATACATAAAAGCTAACTTCGATCCGGCCAAGCACAAAAAGGTCGCGATGTTTTGCACCGGCGGTATTCGCTGCGAAAAAGCCTCTAGCTACATGCTTAACCAAGGGTTCGAAGAGGTCTATCACCTGCAGGGCGGGATTCTTAAATACCTCGAAGAAGTACCGCAGGATGAATCGAGCTGGAAGGGCGACTGCTTTGTGTTCGACAATCGGGTCACTGTTCGTCATGACCTGACTGAAGGTGAATACGATCAATGCCACGCCTGCCGCACACCGATCTCAGTGGCTGATCGCGAGTCAGAGTTCTTCACCCCCGGTGTGAGCTGCCCGCATTGTTGGGATTCTCTGCCGGAGAAAACCCGCGCCGGTGCCCGTGAGCGGCAAAAGCAGATTGAACTGGCCAAAGAGCGCAACATGCCGCATCCCCTTGGCTTCAATCCGCGTTTAAAAAAACAAGGCTAACCCATGCAAACTCGCTTGCTCTATGTGATGGACCCGATGTGCTCGTGGTGCTGGGGCTTTGCGCCAGTATTTCAGTCTCTCGCAGAGCAAGCGCAAGCTCAGGGAGTTGAGCTGCACCTGATTGCCGGTGGTTTACGTACCAGTAGTGGTGCGGCGTTGGATAGCGCCACCCGCAAGTACATCCTTGAACATTGGCAGGCTGTTGCTGATGCGACGGGGCAGCCGTTCAAATTTGACGGTGCCTTACCCGATGGTTTTGTTTACGACACCGAGCCTGCATGCAGAGCGTTGGTCACTGCGCGTAACCTTGATCCGCAGAGTTCCTGGCCGCTGGTTAAATTGATTCAGCAGGCGTTCTATGCCGAAGGTCGCGATGTCAGCCAAGCCAGTGTTTTGGTTGAACTGGCGGAGAAGGCCGGACTGCCGCGCATTGTCTTTGCTGAAGCATTCGACAGTGTCGAGCAACACGCCGCCACGGCAGATGACTTTACCTGGGTTCAAGATTTGGGTATTGCAGGCTTTCCAACGCTGTTGGCTGAGCGTGACGGGCAGCTTGCATTAGTGACTAATGGCTATCAGCCGCTCGAAAGTTTGTCGCCACTCCTGGCGCGTTGGTTAGAGCGCGCTGCCAATGCGTGATCAGTTAAGCTGGGCGGAAATTCGTCGCCTGGCTTTGCGTCATCGTAAAGCCTTGTTCCTAGCCAACGGTGTCGCCGTACTGGCGACACTTTGCAGCGTACCGATCCCGCTGTTATTACCTTTGCTGGTTGATGAAGTCCTGCTCAAACAGGGTGACTCAGCGCTGCAGGTGATGAATAACTTCTTGCCTGCCGGTTGGCAAACTGCGGTTGGTTATATCGGCTTGATGTTGGCACTGACCTTTGTGCTGCGCGCCTGTGCGTTGGTTTTCAACGTGCTGCAGGCCCGTTTGTTTGCACGGCTGTCGAAAGACATTGTCTATCGAATCCGTGTGCGCCTGATCGAGCGGCTAAAGCGCATATCGCTATCTGAATACGAAAGTCTAGGCAGCGGCACAGTCACCACCCATCTGGTGACGGATCTCGACACCCTGGATAAATTCGTCGGTGAAACCCTTAGCCGATTCCTGGTGGCGGTCCTGACCTTGGCCGGTACATCGGCAATATTGCTGTGGATGCACTGGCAGTTAGCATTGTTGATTTTGCTGTTCAATCCGCTGGTTATCTACGCCACGGTGCAGCTCGGCAAACGCGTCAAACACCTGAAAAAACTCGAAAACGACAGCACTTCACGCTTCACCCAAGCATTGACTGAAACCCTGGATGCGATTCAGGAAATTCGTGCAGGCAATCGCCAAGGCTTTTTCCTCGGCAGGCTCGGTACGCGTGCGCAAGAGGTGCGCAATTTTGCTGTAGCGTCACAGTGGAAAAGCGACGCATCCAGCCGAGCCAGCGGATTGCTTTTTCAGTTTGGTATCGACGTATTCCGTGCGGCGGCGATGCTGACTGTGCTGTTCTCGGACTTGTCGATCGGGCAGATGCTCGCGGTGTTCAGTTACTTATGGTTCATGATTGGCCCGGTCGAGCAATTGCTCAGCCTGCAATACGCGTTCTATGCGGCGGGTGGCGCACTGTCACGCATCAATGAGCTGCTTGCACGTCGCGATGAGCCGCAATATGCCGGTGGCGCTGATCCTTTCAGTGGGCGCGAAACCGTTGGCATTGAGATTGAGAAGCTGACCTTTTCTTACCAAGACGAGCCGGTACTCAACCAGCTTAATCTGCAGATTGCACCTGGCGAGAAAGTCGCCATTGTCGGGGCTAGCGGCGGCGGTAAAAGTACCTTGGTGCAACTGCTGCTGGGTTTGTACAGCGCGCAAAGCGGCTCGATTCGTTATGGCGGCTACAGTCTGCAGAATATTGGCCTTGAACAAGTACGCGAGAACGTAGCGGTGGTGTTGCAGCATCCGGCATTGTTTAACGACTCGGTGCGCGCCAACCTATGCATGGGCCGAGAGCGCAGTGATGAAGCTTGTTGGCACGCTCTGGAAATAGCCCAACTGGCGACGACTATCAAGCAACTGCCCAAAGGCCTCGACAGTATTGTCGGCCGCTCTGGCGTGCGATTATCCGGAGGCCAGCGTCAACGCTTGGCCATCGCCCGGATGGTGCTTGCCGAGCCCAAAGTGGTGATTCTCGATGAGGCGACCTCAGCCTTGGACGCCGCAACTGAGTACGCTTTGCATCAAGCCATGAGTAGCTTTTTGGTCGGGCGCACGACACTGATCATTGCTCACCGTTTGTCAGCGGTAAAACAGGCTGATCGTGTATTGGTGTTCGATGGCGGTTGTATTGCCGAGGATGGCGATCATCATCAATTGATCGCAGATGGCGGCTTGTATGCACGTCTCTACGGGCATTTGCAGCAGTAGCGAGTGCAAAAGGCTAGGGTTATGGCTAACAGGATTTAGCCGAACTCTTACGTAATAAATGCATGACGTAATTAATCCGCGTGGACGGCGTCGAATGAGCAGTCGTCTTATCAAACACGGGCTGTGTACGGAGTGGCCCGGACATAAACGAGGGATATGTGAATGAATCGAGTCAAGGTTGAGTTTGCTGGCAGCTCCGGGCAGCAACTGGCAGGTTTGCTAGAACTGCCAAATAGCCTGCAGCCAGTAAAGTATTACGCGCTTTTTGCCCACTGTTTTACCTGCGGTAAAGACATCGCCGCGGCGTCACGGATTAGTCGTGAATTGGCTGATCAAGGTATTGCCGTGTTGCGTTTCGATTTCACCGGCCTGGGCAATAGTGACGGCGATTTTGCTAACACCAATTTCACATCCAACGTTCAGGATCTGGTCGCTGCTGCAAAGATGCTTGAGGCTCGCTATGCCGCACCCAAGTTGATCATCGGCCATAGTCTTGGCGGCGCGGCGGTTCTTTCTGCCGTCAATAAAATTCCGTCGCTGCAAGCGGTTGCGACCATTGCAGCACCTTCTACTGCGTATCACGTGCAGCACCTGTTTGACAGCTCAAAAGCAGAAATAGAAGCACAAGGCGAGGCCAAGGTTAATCTTGGAGGTCGGAAGTTTTCGATCAAGAAGCAACTGATTGAAGACCTCGATCAATACGCCGACTTGCAGCACATTGCGCACCTGCGATGCCCGTTGATCGTCTTTCATTCGCCGCTTGATAACATCGTCCCGGTCGATGAGGCCTCGAAGATTTTTACCGCCGCCAAGCACCCGAAAAGCTTTGTTTCTCTGGATAAAGCAGATCACCTGCTGAGCAAAAAAGAAGATGCGCGTTATGTCGCCAAGACTCTTGCCGCCTGGGCTGAACGCTATGTTGAGGTGCTCGTAGCTGAACCCGTCGCAGCGAATCTTGAGGATGGTCACGTGTTGGTGACTGAACTGGACAAGAAGTTTCTGCGCGGTCTTTATACCCGCTCGCATAAATCGGTGTCCGATGAGCCAGTGAGCGTTGGCGGCTCTGATTTAGGGCCTACACCCTATGCTTTGTTGTTGATGAGCCTGGGTGCTTGTACTTCAATGACAATCCGTATGTATGCCAACCGTAAGGGCATACCGCTGGAAGATATCAATATCCGCCTGGTCCATGACCGAGTGCATGCCGAGGATTGTGCCGCCTGTGAAGAGCGCGAAGGCCAGATCGAGCGAATCCAGCGCTTCATTAGTTTTAAAGGCGAGCAACTCACTCAAGAGCAGATTGAAAGCATGTTGAAGATTGCCAACCGCTGCCCGGTGCACAAAACCCTGGAGTCCAAACCAGTCATTACTACTGAACTGGAAAGCGGCGAGTAGGTAACAGTCCGTAAACACCAGGTAAAAAACCACCTTCGGGTGGTTTTTTTATGCCCGCAGATGCCTGGCTGCAACAAGTCGCTGAAACTCGGCTGCTGCGTTGGCAGCTTATTGAACCGCTTTGTAACGAAAACTTTACGGGGGTTGGGCGCTAATCACGTGGTTATTGCGATAAAACAGGGATGTAAGGAAAACGTGCCACTCAACCCAGGTGTCTGGTTAAAAGTGCCGTGCTTGTGCGCTTGTTCGCCCAGCGTTCTAAGGGTGTTATGGCTGCACTAAGGCTGCTTTTTAAGGCAGCTCACAACCGCCCGAGAACAACAAGGAGGCGCAATGAACGCCGTGAACAAAATCGAACAGCACAACCCGATTGGTACTGATGGCTTTGAATTCGTTGAGTACACAGCTCCGACGCCTGAAGGTATTGAACAACTGCGCGAGCTGTTCACTGCCATGGGTTTCACTGAAACCGCCAAGCACCGCTCGAAGGAAGTGTTTCTGTTCCAACAGAATGACATCAACTTCGTACTCAATGGCAGCCCGACCGGTCATGTTCGCGAGTTCGGTCTCAAGCACGGTCCAAGTGCCTGCGCCATGGCTTTCCGGGTTGAAAACGCTGCGCAAGCCGCTGCCTATGTTGAGTCGCAAGGTGCCAAGCTGGTCGGTAGTCACGCCAACTTTGGCGAGCTGAATATCCCATGTGTTGAAGGGATTGGCGGCTCTCTGCTGTATCTGGTTGATCGCTTTGGCGAGAACACTATCTATGACGTGGACTTCGAGTTTATCGAAGGCCGTACACCGAACGACAATGCAGTGGGTCTGGTCAGTCTCGATCATCTGACCCACAACGTTAAACGCGGGCAGATGGACGTTTGGTCCGGCTTCTATGAGCGCATCGCCAATTTCCGTGAGATTCGTTACTTCGATATCGAAGGTAAGCTCACCGGCCTGCTGTCGCGCGCAATGACCGCACCTTGCGGCAAAATCCGTATCCCAATCAACGAGTCGGCGGATGATAAATCGCAGATCGAGGAATTTATCCGCGAATATCAGGGTGAAGGCATCCAGCACATCGCCCTGAGCACTGACGATATTTTCGCCACCGTGCGTCAGTTGCGCGCCAATGGCGTCGATTTCATGAGCACTCCAGGCACCTATTACGACAAGGTTGATACCCGCGTCGCAGGCCATGGCGAGTCAACTGAGATGCTGCGTGAGCTGAGCATCCTGATTGATGGCGCACCGGGCGATGACGGTATCTTGCTGCAGATTTTCACCAACACGGTGATTGGTCCGATTTTCTTCGAGATTATCCAGCGCAAAGGTAATCAGGGCTTCGGTGAAGGCAACTTCAAGGCCTTGTTCGAGTCGATCGAGGAAGATCAAGTTCGCCGCGGTGTTATTTCCGCTGACTAAGCTCCATGTACCAGTGGCGCAGCGCTTCAAGCTGCGCCAACTGCTTCTGCCAATTTGAAGGTTTGATTATGAAGTTAGCCTCACTCAAGCAAGGTCGCGACGGCGTCTTGGTCGTGGTTTCCCGCGATCTCAGCCGTGCCATCAAGGCTCCATCCATCGCCGCAACCCTGCAGGAAGCGCTCGATGACTGGGCAACCATTCGCCCGCAACTTGAAGCGTTGTACCAGCGCTTGAACGACGGCCTTGAGGCCCAGGCGTTTCCCTTCGAGCAAAGCGCTTGTCACAGTCCGCTGCCGCGTGCGTTTCATTGGGCCGATGGCAGCGCTTACGTCAACCACGTTGAGTTGGTGCGCAAAGCGCGTGGCGCCGAAATGCCGGAGAGTTTCTGGCACGAGCCGCTGATGTATCAAGGCGGTTCGGATGCCTTTATTGCCCCGCACAGCCCTATTCGTATGGCTGACGAGGCGTGGGGTATCGACCTTGAGGCCGAGTTGGCGGTGATTACCGACGACGTGCCGATGGGGGTTAGCGCCGCCGAGGCCGCTGATCATGTGCAACTGCTGATGCTGGTCAATGACGTATCGCTGCGTAACCTGATCCCAGGCGAACTGGCTAAAGGTTTTGGCTTTTATCAGAGCAAGCCATCATCAAGCTTTTCGCCGGTTGCCGTGACCCCGGATGAGCTGGGTGATAGCTGGAAGGGCGGTAAAGTCCATCGTCCGTTGGTTTCACACATCAATGATCAGTTGTTCGGTGAGCCGGATGCGGGTACCGACATGACCTTTAACTTCCCTACGCTGGTGGCACATGCGGCTAAAAGCCGTCCACTGGGCAGCGGCACCATTATTGGTTCTGGCACCGTTTCCAACTATGACCGCAGCGCTGGTTCATCTTGCCTCGCGGAAAAGCGCATGCTCGAAGTGATTGAGCAGGGCGAAGCGAAAACCCCATTTCTGAAGTTTGGCGACCGCGTACGCATTGAGATGTTTGATGCCGCTGGGCAGAGCATTTTCGGCGCGATTGACCAGGTAGTGGAACGCTATGATGGCTGAGCTGACGCTCTATTCCTATTGGCGCTCCAGCGCTGCTTATCGCGTACGTATTGCCCTCAACCTCAAAGGTCTGGCGTATCAACAGGTAGCGGTCCATCTGGTCAAGGATGGTGGTGAGCAATTGGCGCCTGCGTATCAGCAGCTCAACCCGCAAGGCTTGTTGCCGTTGCTGGTCGATCATGTATCTGGCGCTGATGAAATCAAAATTGCTCAGTCGCTGGCGATCATCGAATACCTTGAAGAAGCGTTTCCCGTACCCGCACTGCTGCCAGTCGAACCCGCGCTGCGCGCGCAAGTTCGGGCGCTGGCGCTGCACATCGCCTGCGATGTGCATCCCCTGAATAATTTGCGTGTGTTGAAGTACCTGTCGACCGAGTTGGGCGTTGCTGATGACGCCAAGACGCAGTGGTATCAACACTGGGTGCACAGCGGCTTGAAGGCAGTTGAGCAAGGGTTGGCGGTATTTGCTGACAATTTGTCCCTTGGTCAGCGGCCTGGATATCTAGAAGCCTGTTTGATCCCACAGGTGTACAATGCGCGCCGTTTTAACTGTGACTTAAATGCGTATCCGCGCATTCTCGCCATGACGGCGCGTTGTGAAGCCCTTGAAGCCTTCCAGAAGGCCGCTCCGGAGGTGCAACCCGACGCAACTTGAGGTTTACAACCTTGCGGGGAGACTGGCGCGCTAGCCAATGCTGGTGCTGCTGAACTCTTCATCACTCCGCCGCGCCATAAGCGCAGCGGGTTAGATTCCGTCACAGATAAAAACAACAGGTGACGCATGACCCGAGAAAAACCGAAAAACCTCTGGCTCTCTCGCTGGGGCTTTATTCTTGCCGCAACTGGCTCCGCCGTGGGGCTGGGCAATATCTGGAAGTTCCCTTACATCACCGGTGAATACGGTGGTGGGGCTTTCGTACTGATGTACCTTGCCTGCATTTTGGCCATTGGTATTCCGGTGATGATGACCGAGATCGCAATTGGTCGCCGAGGACGCGGCAGCCCGATTGATGCGATTGGTCGCGTGGTCAAGGAAAACAGCGGCAATCCGTTGTGGAAAGCGGTAGGCGGCATGGCCATGCTTGCCGGGTTTATGATTCTCTGTTTCTACGTGGTAGTGGCCGGCTGGGCCTTTGCCTACACCTGGAAAATGCTCGACGGATCACTTGCGGCCACCAGCGTTGACGCACTGGGCGCGGTGTTTGAGGCGCACAATGCCAATCCCTGGCAGCTCGGCGGCTGGAGTGTTCTGGTTGCGCTGTTAACGCTGTGGATCGTTGCCAAAGGCGTGCAGAAGGGTATCGAAAGCGCGGTGCGCTGGATGATGCCTGGGCTGGCGGTGATGCTGGTGGCGTTGGTGGGTTACGCCTTTACCAGCGGTAGCTTCTCGGCGGGTTTCGATTTCCTGTTCAGCTTTGATGCCTCGAAAATCACAGGCGAAGCGCTGCTAGCTGCCTTGGGGCACGCGTTCTTCACCCTGAGTTTGGCGTCTGGGGCGATTCTGACTTACGGCTCATACATTCCCGACGGCCAGTCGATTGCGCGAACCACCTTCATGGTTGCCATCTGTGATACCGCTGTTGCGCTGTTGGCTGGCTTGGCGATCTTCCCGATTATCTTCGCCAACGGCATGAGCCCAAGCGCGGGTCCAGGCCTGATCTTCATGAGCCTGCCGCTGGCCTTCCAGCAAATGCCATTTGGTACCGTGTTTGGCGTGTTGTTCTTTGCCATGGTGTCGATTGCCGCATTGACCTCCGCGATTTCGATGATCGAAGCCACTGTTGCCTATCTCAACGAGAAGCACGGTATTAGCCGGATCAAGTCCGCCATGGTTTCGGGGGCGGTGTTGTTGGTCATCAGCTTGTTGGCGATGCTCTCGTTCAACGTGCTCGCGGGCTGGACGCCGATGGATAAGAATTTCTTCGATTGGCTGGATTACCTGACGTCACGCTGGATGATGCCTTTGGGCGGAATCTTCATCGTATTGTTTGCCGGTTATGCGCTGCGTGACGAGATCATGCGTGATGAGCTTAATCTGCCGCCGATGGGTTACGCACTCTGGCTGTTCATGGTGCGCTACGTGTGCCCGGTGCTGATTATGATTGTGTTCCTCAACGCTCTCGGCTGGCTGGGGTTTGACCCGATTGCAGGCTGGTACTGGATTGCTGGGGCAATTGGTGTGCTGACAATCTTTGGCGAAGTTTTTCGCCCGCGAGTGATGCCAGCTCTAGCAGGCCGCTAATCGACGGAGCAACTTGTAACTGAAAAAGCGTACGGCGAAAACCGTGCGCTTTTTTTGTGCCCGTGAAATGAGTCAGCTCAACGTACTAGCCTGGCGCTTGGCGATAAATTAATGGCGAAATGCCGCCAAAGTAATGGTTCAGCTCAGCATAAAGCTGCCGATACAGGTTATCTAGATGCTGTGGCTAATCGTTTTGGGTATTAGCTGATGCTCTGTTATGCGTGTAATAGAGGCTTCGCGAGTAGGGATGCATGGATGGCACAAGCCTTGCGGTAGCTAACGGTTCAACAAGCACTGTGCCAGTTAAGTCTTGCTAACAGCTGGCGATTTCAGTGAATAAATATAACGGAGTAGCCCCATGTTTTTGTCTGTCTCACGCCTATTCAGTGACCTTGCCGTAGGTAAAAAACTGCTCGGCGGTTTTGCCATTGTGTTGCTGCTGACTCTGGCAGTTGCCTTAACCGGTTATTGGGCCGTGGAGGCTGTTGCGAATAGACACGAGCAGGTCAATCAGTTCTCGGAAATTGACTTGGCTGTATTGGATGCTCGGCGCTTTGAAAGTGCGTTCGCTCTGAAGAAAACCCCAGAGGCCGCCGCACAAACCAATCAGCAGATAACCTTGGTTAAGCAGTTGATTACGGCGCAAGCTAGCTCGGCGGTTGGCGACAAAAAAGCCCAATTGCAGGCAATGGATGAGGCGGTTGATCAATACCGGCAACAGTTCGAGGGCTTTGTCCAACTCAATGACCGCTCACGCACAGCCCGTGAGCAAATGAGTCAAGCCGCTGGCGAAGCGCGTGACCAGTTTGATGTTATTGAATTTGAAATGTACGACGCTGTACGTGAGTTGCGCTTGCAGGGCGACAACCTTAAAGGCAGTGACCCGCTGACTCTGGCTGAGACAGCATCAGGCTTGAGCAAGCGCATGCTTGATCTGCGCAGCAATGAAAGCTTGTACATCATTGATAAATCCGCAGACGCTTTGAAAGACTGGAAATACACCAATGAAGACCTGGAAACTGTCGCTCGCAACTTAATGATCTGGCTCACCGATGAGCAAAAAAGCGCGATCACCGCTGCGCTGGATGCACTGAAGGTTTATCAGCAGGCGTTTGCCAATTACCAGCAGGTCATTACTGAGAGCGACAACGCTGAAAAAAGCATGGTGGAAAAGGCAGGCTCGGTGCTGAGCCTGGTTGATAAAGCCAAGGCAGCTGAAGATCGCAGCATGTTGGAAATTCGCAAGCAGGCTTTGCTGGGCCTGAGTGTTATAGCGCTGGCGGCCATGGTGATTGGCGTGTTGGCGGCATTGTTGATTACCCGCTCGATTGTCTCGCCATTGCGTCAGGCCGTGTCCTTTGCCGAGCAAATTGCCGAGGGTGATCTCAGCCAAAACATCACCAGTAACCGTGGTGATGAAGTGGGCCAACTGATGTCCGCCATGCAGCGCATGACCCTGAGTCTGCGTGAGTTGATCAACCATATTGGCGGTGGCGTCGGGCAAATTGCTGCGGCAGCCGAACAGTTGTCGGCAATTACCGCGCAAACCAGTTCAGGTGTGCAAGAGCAGAAGCTCGAAACGGAGCAGACTGCAACAGCAATGCATGAAATGGCGGCGACTGTGCAAGAAGTTGCGCAGAATGCTGATCAAGCGTCAGTCGCGGCGCGTGAGGCGGATCAAGAAGCACAGCAGGGCAACCTGGTCGTACAGCAGGCGGTGGGGCAAATTAACAGCCTGGCCGGTGAAGTTGAGCAGTCTGCTCAAGCCATTCAAGCGCTCAACCTCGAAAGTGAACGCATCGGCAGCGTGCTTGAGGTGATTCGTTCGGTTGCAGAGCAGACTAACCTGCTGGCCTTGAATGCGGCGATTGAGGCGGCGCGTGCAGGTGAACAGGGTCGTGGTTTCGCGGTAGTTGCCGATGAGGTTCGTGCCTTGGCGCAGCGCGCGTACAGCTCTACCGAAGAAATCGAGGCGTTGATTGCTGGTCTGCAATCCATGGCTAAAGATGCGGTGACGCAAATGGACAGCAGCCTGAGCCTGACTCAGCGTACCGTGGTGTTAGCGGCGCAGGCTGGCGATGCACTGGGCCGGATTACTCAATCGGTAAGCACTATCGAGCAGATGAACCATCAAATCGCAGCCGCAGCTGAAGAGCAAAGCAGCGTGGCGGAAAATATCAGCGAGAGCATCACCCGAGTCCGGGATATCGGGGAGCAAAGCGCTTCGGCCAGTGAGCAAACCGCTGAGTCCAGCGCCGAGTTGGCACGCCTTGGGGTTGAGCTGCAAGGTTTGGTCAAGCGGTTCCGCACCTGATTATTCGTTTCTAACAAATCGGCGTAGGGTGCGACAAGGCGAGGCTTGTCCACCAGACTTGGTTATCCTGCAAATGGTGGAAGGGTAAAGCGTCTTCCACCCTACGGCTGCTCGCCAAATTCGAACAAGCGCCATTGATGTGCGGGTAGGGTGCGACACGCGTAGCTTGTCCACCAAGCTCGGTTACGCCACCAATGGTTGACAGGGAGGCGTCGTCCATCCAGTAACAATCAACGGGTTTGGCTGACCAATGGCTTGCTCAGTTCACTGGCCCAGCTCGCCAGTGGAATAGGCGTTTGTGGCTGCCAGATACGCGTCCACAGTAGCTTCAGGCGGTTCAGGTCGCCACGGGCAACTGGCCAGCGCTGGATCTCATCCTGAATCTGCCACTTACCGTCCTGCCAGTGGGCAAAGTCGAAGCGAAACGGGTGAAAGCCGGTCATCCCCAAACGCAGGTCAGTGACGATCAGGCGGTCATCAATTCGGTCATAACGCAATACGCCATCTGTGAACCAGCTAAGACGGGCCAACGCTGGTGAATTGGCTAGCGCTTTACCCTGCTCGGTGCCCAGCGGAATGCGTTCAAGTGTGGGTGGCGCGCTATCAAGCCAGCCAGACAGCGCCTCGTAGTAATCATCGCCATCAAGCACGATCACCCGCCACAACAAGGTATTGAATGGTGTCGGCGAGCTGAATATTTGCTGAGCCTGAATACCCTGGTGTGCGAGCTCAGTCTCAACGCGATGCTCGGCAACGTTTTTGCCGACCAGACTTGAAGCAAGGTACGCGGTCGAAATTACCAGCGCGATAGCGGGCGCTTTGGCGACTTTGTCGCGCAGCCCGTAAATTAGCCCGAGTATCACTGCTGCAAGCAATGGCACGGTGTAGAGCGGGTCGATGATGAAAATGCTCGACCAGGCAATGGGTGTCGAGGTCATCGGCCAGAACAGCTGCGTGCCGTAGCTGGTGAAACTGTCGAGAAGAGGATGAGTGGCCAACACTAGCCAGATCGTCAGCAACAAACGCTGGCTGGAATAATCGGGATTGGGCTGAAAGCGCCGCACTAGCAAGGTTAGTAATAACGCCACGCCGCTGAGGACGAAGATCGAATGGCTAAAGCCGCGATGGTAGGTCATTTGCGCGACTGCATCGCCATAGTGAATGAGCACATCCATATCCGGCAGGGTGCCGAGCAGCCCGCCGTACAACAGTGCCTTGCGGCCTTGCCAGCGGCCCAGCAATGCACCTTGAATGCTAGCGCCAAGCACGACCTGTGTAATTGAATCCATTGCCAGTCCTCATCTTCGAACAGCCGCTACGTTAACCGAGTCTGGCCTCAGACTATGTACTGAAATTTACTAAAAAACATTTCGGTACGGAGCACAATACACTGGCCGATCTTGGCTAAGGAACCTCTGAAAAAGGTAGCGAGCGACCGGAGTGCAAGGCAAAAAACTGCGATAAAGCGACCGAGGTCGCGCTCGACTTTACGTGTTGTAAATGAGCATTTTGAGCAGGTTTTTAACGCAGTAATACTGAGCGCAGTAGTTTTTCAGAGGTTCCCTAAGCGCGAACTGAGCTGTATATCGGGTTATTCTGCGTACTTACTTTTGTGCAAGGTCTTGCCATGCTGGTGGTTTCAAACAGTATTCATCTCGCCGATGACGAAATTGAGCTAACTGCGATCAGGGCTCAAGGCGCAGGCGGACAAAACGTCAACAAGGTCTCCAGCGCCATGCATTTGCGCTTTGACAGCCAAGCCTCATCATTGCCGCCATTCTATAAAGAACGCTTGCTCGCGATGCGTGACAGCCGGATTACTGCGGAGGGCGTGGTGATTATCAAGGCCCAGCAGTTCCGCACTCAAGAGAAAAACCGTGCGGATGCATTGGAGCGTCTATGCGAGCTGATTCGCAGTGCTGGTAAAACCGAAAAGGCTCGGCGCCCGACCAAACCGACTCTGGGCTCAAAGAAACGCCGACTGGAAGGTAAGACCAAGCGCGGAGCCATTAAGGCAGGACGTGGGCGCGTAGACTTTTAATCGTCAGGAGCCCGCCAATGATCAGGCTCTGGTTAATCCCATTCAGGTGCAAAGCCTGGGTTGGCCAAGCGCTCACCACGATCCAGTTGCGCGATTTCAGCCATTTCAACTTCACTCAGTTTTAGGTTGATCGCCTGCAAATTGCTTTGCAGGTTGTGACGCTTGGTCGATGAAGGAATTACTGCAAAACCTGACTGCAGCAGCCAAGCCAGTGAAATCAGGGCGGGGGTGGTGTTGTGGGTGCTGGCGATACGCTGCAGCAGCGGATCATCCATTACCTTGCCATACGCCAATGGCATGTAAGCCGTCAGCTGCAAGCCGTTTTCGCGGGCAAATTCAACCACCTTGCGGTTTTGCAGGTAAGGGTGGATTTCGACCTGATTGGTCGCGATCTGCTCAACGCCAACCGTCTCGAATGCCTGTTGCATATGCTTGATGGTGAAGTTGGAGATGCCAATCTCGCGGGTCAATCCTTGAGCCTTGGCTTCGAGCAGGGCGCTCATGTATTCGCTAACCTGGATTTTATCGTCTGGTGATGGCCAATGGATCAAAGTGAGATCGACATAGTCCATTTTCAGCTTGCTCAGGCTTTGCTTGAGGCTGGGGATCAGATCATTGCTGGCCAGATTATCGGTCCAGATCTTGGTGGTGACGTATAGATCCTTACGCGCTATTGCGCTGGCAGCAATCGCTTGGCCGACTTCGGCTTCATTGCCATAAATCTGCGCGGTATCGATGTGTCGATAACCGAGTTCAAGGCCTGTAGTGACTGAATCGATGGCTTGCTGGTCTTTCAGGCGGAACGTACCAAGGCCAAATGCTGGAAGAGACATTTTTACTCCTGACGGCGTGAGTGGTGAGTAACAACTAAATTTAGGTCGATAGATTAGCTGACAGCGTAATTGGCCCGTCGTTTCGCGCGGGTTACCCCGTCAGTGGTCACGTGCGGTGTCCATCAACTGAACAATGCGTTTAGTTTTAGCGTTGCGAAGGGATGCGCACCGATATCGACCTGTAGAGGTTGCTTGCACTGAAGTGTGCAGCTTTTATTTATGCGCAGTAATAGCGTTGCAGGCTAAAGATAATTGACTAAAATTCACTAATGAAAACGACTTTAGATGAATTACAAGCGTATGTGACTGTGGTCGACAGCGGCTCTATCAGTGGAGCTGCAGAGCAACTTCAACAAACTGCTTCGGGGGTTAGCCGCGCATTAAGCCGTCTTGAAGAGAAACTCGATGTAACTCTGATGCGTCGCACCACGCGGCGCTTGGAAATTACCGAAGAGGGCATCGTTTTCCTGGCGCAGGCGCGCAAGATCCTCGCCTCGGTTGAAGAGGCCGAGGAGCAGATGGCCTTACGCCGTCAGCTTCCGGCAGGCCGTTTGCGGGTCAATGCTGCTGCGCCCTTTATGCTGCACAGCATTGTGCCGCTGGTGGCGGAGTTTAGGCAGCAGTATCCGGATATCGAGCTTGAGCTTAATAGCAGTGATCAGATCATTGATTTGCTTGAGCAGCGTACAGATATTGCAATCCGGATTGGTCCACTGCGTGACTCAACGCTGCATGCACGTCCTCTTGGGAGCAGTCCGCGGCGTATTTTAGCCAGTCCCGAATACCTGAAGCTGCATGGTGAGCCGAAATCAGTTGCGAGTTTAAGTCAGCACAGTTTGCTTGGCTTCACTCAGCCAGAGTCGCTTAACCGCTGGCCGTTACGCAACGAACAGGGCAACTCATACACAATCAACCCTAGTTTATCGGCTTCCAGTGGTGAGACCTTGCGTCAGCTAGCCTTGGCAGGTGCAGGTATCGTTTGTTTGGCCGGTTTTATGACTGACAAAGACCGAGAAAGCGGCAATCTGCAGCAGGTGCTCAAGCGCGAGACCGTTGAAGCGAAGCAGCCGATCAATGCTGTTTACTACCGCAATACCGCTTTGGCTTCGCGTATTACCTGTTTTATTGATTACCTCAGCCAGCAGATGCTTGAAGCCTAAAGAGCGTTGCGACAGGCTGAATCCACCTAAAAAAACCGGCGCAGTGCCGGTTTTTTTGGTGCTATGCCTTTGAGTCATGATGGACAAGCTTCGCTTCACCACACCCAAACGGTAGGGCGGATGACGCTTGTTTCATCCGCCACTTCCGGCCTAAACGTGCTCTGTAGACGGTTTGCCTACTATGCTCGTTGGGCTGGGCGTCGCGTTTGCTGTTTCACTGCCGATTATCGGTACGACCTCACCTTGTGCATTGAACAGCTTGCCGCTTTTGAAGTAGTCGCCGTCTTCCAGCGCTTCAATATCGCGGTAGCGCAGGCTGCGCTCGGTGCCTGCAACAAACACCGATTGTTGGTCGGAGTTGCCTGTCGTGATGTGGTTGAATACCAGGTTAAGCACGATCGCCATGATTGCAGCAGAGCTGATGCCCGAGTGGAAAATGGTTTCAAACCAGGTGGGGAAGGCATGGTAGAAGTTGGGTGCAGCGATTGGGATCATGCCAAAACCGATCGAGGTGGCCACGATGATCAGGTTCATGTTGTTGCGGTAATCAACCTTAGACAGTGTGCGAATCCCGCTAGCCGCTACAGTCCCAAACAGCACGATGCCTGCGCCGCCAAGTACAGAAGTTGGCACTGCTGCGATTACCCGGCCCATTACGGGCAGCAAGCCGAGTAGCACCAGAAATACGCCGCCGGTGGCAACTACGTAGCGACTTTTGATGCCCGTTACCGCAACCAAGCCGACATTCTGGGCAAAAGCGCTTTGGGTGAACGAGCCAAATATTGGCGCCAGCATGCTGGAGAGCATATCGGCGCGCAGACCATTGCCGAGACGTTTGGAGTCAACTTTGGTTTCGATGATTTCGCCAACGGCAAGGATGTCGGCGCTGGTTTCGACCAGTGTCACCATTATCACGATGCACATCGAAATAATGGCGGCGATGTGGAAGGTCGGCATGCCGAAGTGAAAAGGGCTGGGCATGGCGACTAACGTACCGTCGCCAATGCGCGAGAAATCGGCCATGCCAAGTGTCATCGCAACCACTGTGCCGATGACCATCGACAATAGAATCGACAAGCGCGAAATGCTTGCACTGCCAAGTTTGCTCAGTATCAGTACGCAAACCAGCGTAATCGCAGCTAAGCCAATGTTGGCCATGCTGCCGAAGTCTGGCGCATTGCTGTTGCCGCCCATCGCCCAGCGGGCTGCAACTGGCATCAAGGTCAAACCGATGGTGGTGATAACAATACCGGTCACCAGTGGCGGAAAGAACTTGATGATTTTCGAGAATATGGGGGTTATCAATAAGCCTATCAGTGAGGCAACCACCACGGCGCCGAACACCGCTTGAATTCCGCCTGCACCGTCGCTGGTAACAATCGCGACCATTGTCGCAACACCGGCGAATGAAACACCTTGCACCAGTGGCAATTGGCAGCCAAAAAATGGCAGGCCGAGGGTTTGTAGGAGTGTGGCTAAACCGCCTGCAAAGAGTGAGGCGGTGATCAGCAAGCCGATATCGCTTGGCGATAGACCTGCGGCCTGACCAACAATTAGCGGTACCGCAACGATACCGCCGTACATGGTCAGAACATGTTGCAAGCCGTAAGCCATGTTGGCTCCGGTACCGAGGTTCTCATCTTCAGGACGTTGCGATGAAGCACTTTCAACTGATTGCGATTGCATAGTGAGGTGTTCCCGTTTTTTTCTTGTGTCCGTAATGTAGGGAACAATGGGTGCGCTTGGCTAGTGCTTGTATACAATTTTGTCATAAAAGCTGGATAACTTGTCCGACTGGTCAGCCAAAATAAAGGGTTCTTCTTAAAGTTTGAACCGTCTAGAACAGGGATTTTTGACAATTCGTACTTGTATTCAGCTAAAAAACATTGTGTACGATTTATTGATTATGAGTCGACGAAAGGTATAAAAACGCCACAGTTTTTGAGCTGTGGCGTTTTTATTTATCAGGCTTAAGTCTTATGGGTGCGCGTGCTCAACTTTCAGTTCCTGTTGCGCTTGGCGGATGACTTGATAAGCCGAAGTAATTGCCAGAAGCGCCATTACGCTGGCAACCAGCAGGTCTGGCCATGCGGTGCCGGTGCCGAACACACCCGCTGCGGCGATTAGTACCGCAACATTGCCCAGAGCATCGTTACGTGTGCACAACCACACGCTGCGCATATTGCTGTCACCTTCTCGGTATGCATAGAGGAGGGCGGCCACACCGAGGTTTGCGAGCAAGGCCAGGGTGCCGATCACACCCATGGTTTGTGGTTCTGGTATTTGGCCATTTACTGCGTGCCAGATAGCCACCGCTAAAACGCCTACACCAAATACCAGCATCGATGCGGCTTTGACTAATGAGGCTTTGGCGCGTAATGCGATGCTCATGCCTAGCACCCAAAGGCTGATGCCGTAATTAGCGGCGTCCCCTAGAAAGTCCAGGGAGTCGGCAAGCAGTGACACCGAGTTGGCTTTAACACCGCTGGTGATCTCGATGAAAAACATCCCAAGGTTGATCAGCAGTGCAATCCACAGAATCTTGCGATAACGCTCTGGCTGTTGTTGGGTTGATGGATCTGGTGTGTGATTGCAGCAATGGGCGCTCATAAGACTTCTCCTCAGTGGCGATAGGCGTTACGCTAAACCCTGTAGTCACTACGGAGTCAAGCATGAAAAAGCCATTTACCATCAGCGCATTGAGTAAGCAGAGCGGCGTCAATCTTGAGACGATTCGTTTTTATGAGCGCAGTGGATTGTTGCCACAGCCGCAGCGCACCGCTTCTGGCTATCGCAACTACCAAGATGCAGATGTGCGGCGCGTGCTGTTTATCCGCCGTGGTCGCGAGCTGGGTTTTAGCCTGGATGAAATTCGCAATCTGCTGGATTTGGCAAATAGGCCACACAGCCCTTGTGTCGAGGCAGATAAGTTGGTGCAAAGCCATCTGGTGACCATCGAAGATCGTATTCGCGACCTGCAAAAAATGCAGGCCGAGTTATCACGAATGGCCAATTGCACCAGTTCCGAGGCGGAACATTGCAGGCTGCTCGAGGCGCTCGATAATCGTAAGTGCTGCGCGCCACTTGAAGGGGTGGATGCGTCATAGAGTGTGGCAATGCGAAGCTTGCCCGCCAGCGTTGCTCTAATAACCTGATTATCTGCCGCAAAAAGGGTGGCTGAAAAAACTCAACCACCTCGCTAACGTGCTTAGCTGCGTTCAGCCAGATACCTGCTGTAATCAGGGATCCGATAACTATGTTGTTGTTCTAACAAACTACTGCTGAGCATGTAGTCGGCGCTGCTTTCGTTGCAGGCCACCGGAATGTTCCAAACCGCGGCCACCCTAAGCAGTGCTTTGATATCTGGATCGTGGGGTTGTGGCTCGAACGGGTCCCAGAAAAACACCAGCATATCGACACGCTGCTCAGCGATGCGTGCGCCTATTTGCTGGTCACCGCCCAGCGGGCCGCTGATCATGCTTTCGACGGGCAGTTGCAAGTTGCGGCTCAACAAGGCGCCGGTTGTTCCTGTTGCCAGTAGCTGGTGATTAGCCAGTTTTTCACGATGGCGCACGCACCAATCGAGAAGAAACACTTTGCAGTGATCGTGGGCGACCAGTGCAATCCGTTTGCGTGCAGCAAGTGTTGCGGTCGTAAAGCTGATACGGCTCATGCATTAACTCCAGCTACTCGGGCGCGTTGCACAGGGCCAGGCAGGTATCGAGCATGCGATTGGAGAAGCCCCATTCGTTATCGTACCAAGCCATCACTTTGAGCATTTTGCCGCTGAATTTGGTGTGATTGGCGTCGAAAATCGACGAAAAAGGATTATGATTGAAGTCGCATGAGACCAGTGGAAGGCTGTTATAACCGAGCACATTTGAGCCTTCGCTGGCGCTTTTCATTAGTGCATTAACCGTTTTTGTGCTGGTCTCACGGCTGACCAGGAGCGTTAGGTCGACCAGTGATACATTGATCACCGGAACCCTTACAGCCATGCCGGTTAGCTTGCCAGCAAGCTCAGGTAGAACTAGACCTACAGCTTCGGCTGCGCCGGTTTTGCTCGGGATCATCGACTGCGTGGCCGAGCGTGCGCGGTAGGGGTCGCTGTGATAAACGTCAGACAAGTTCTGGTCGTTGGTGTAAGCGTGAATGGTGGTCATCAGGCCTTGTTCGATGCCCAGTTCACGATGCAACACTTGGGCAACGGGTGCCAAGCAATTGGTGGTGCAGGATGCATTGGAGATAATCTGATGAGATTGGCGCAGAATACGGTGGTTGACCCCGTAAACTACAGTTGCATCAGCGCCTTTGGCTGGCGCCGAGATAATCACTTTTCGCGCTCCGGCGCTTAGATGTGCAGCGGCTTTATCGCGTTCGGTGAATAGCCCGGTGCATTCGAATACCACGTCAATTGCCAGCTTCTTCCAAGGCAGTTCGGCGGGGTTGCGGATTGCACTGACAGCAATACGGTCACCGTTTACGGTCAGGCTTTCCTGGTCGAACTCAACATTGCCGTCGAAGATGCCGTGCACGCTGTCATACTTCAGCAGATGAGCATTGATAGCGCTATCACCAAGGTCGTTGATAGCTACGATTTGGATGTTCTGACGGTAGGCTTGGGTGTACAGCGCACGCAGCACGTTGCGGCCGATGCGCCCAAAGCCATTGATAGCGATACGCAGTGTCATAAATGAAGTCCGTTAATGATTTTGTTGTTGGAATTACAAGATTATTCCCGTGAATGTAGAAATCAAGTCTTTTAAGTGGCAATATTTTGTTAAAGGTACAAATAAATTTGCCCGCTAGCCTGGAGTCGACAACATGCATCCCCGTGTCCAAGAGGTAACTGATCGCCTTATCGCCCGCAGCCGTGCTACTCGAGAGCACTATTTGGCGATGATTCGTGCGGCTGCAAGTGACGGTCCGCAGCGTGGCAAATTGCAGTGCGCCAACTTTGCTCACGGCGTGGCCGGTTGCGGCACCGACGACAAGCAAACCCTGCGCCTGATGAACGCTGCCAACGTGGCAATCATCTCCGCATATAACGACATGCTCTCGGCGCATCAGCCTTATGAGCGTTACCCTGAGCAAATCAAACAGGCCCTGCGTGATGTTGGCTCGGTTGGCCAGTTTGCCGGTGGCGTGCCAGCCATGTGCGATGGTGTCACCCAAGGGGAGCCCGGCATGGAGCTGGGTATTGCCAGCCGCGAAGTGATTGCCATGTCGACTGCGGTAGCGCTGTCGCACAACATGTTTGACGCTGCGCTCTGTCTTGGTATTTGCGACAAGATTGTTCCGGGCCTGCTGATGGGCGCGTTGCGTTTTGGTCACTTACCGACGATGTTTATTCCCGCAGGGCCGATGCCTTCCGGTTTGTCGAATAAAGAAAAGGCGGATGTTCGCCAGCGTTACGCTGAAGGCAAGGCGACTCGCGAGGAGTTGCTTGAGGCCGAGATGAGTGCTTATCACAGCCCCGGTACATGCACCTTTTACGGCACAGCCAACACCAACCAGTTATTGATGGAAGTGATGGGCTTGCACCTGCCAGGCGCCTCATTCATAAACCCGAATACACCACTGCGTGATGCCTTGACTGTTGAAGCGGCGCGGCAGATCACCCAACTGACAAAGCAAAGCGGGCAGTTTATGCCGCTGGCCGAGATCGTTGATGAGCGCTGCCTGGTTAACTCGATTGTTGCCCTGAGTGCGACCGGCGGCTCAACCAACCATACCTTGCACATGCCCGCGATTGCTCGCGCGGCCGGAATCATGCTGACGTGGCAGGACATGGCTGACTTGTCCGCTGTGGTGCCGACCTTGGCGCACGTCTATCCGAATGGTAAATCCGACATCAACCACTTCCAGGCGGCTGGCGGTATGTCGTTCCTGATCCGTGAATTGCTCGATGCTGGCTTGCTGCATGAAAACGTCAACACCGTTGCCGGTTATGGTCTGAGTCGATATACCCAAGAGCCTTTCCTTGAAGATGGCAAGCTGGTGTGGCGCGACGGTCCGAGCAAGAGCTATGACGAAACGGTATTGCGTCCAGTGGCCAACCCGTTCTCGGTGGAAGGCGGTTTGCGGGTGATGGAAGGCAATCTGGGGCGCGGTGTGATGAAGGTTTCGGCAGTCGCCCTTGAACATCAGATTGTTGAGGCGCCGGCACGAGTATTTGAGGACCAGCAAGAGTTGGCTGATGCCTTCAAGGCTGGCGAGCTTGAGCATGACATGGTGGCGGTGATGCGCTTCCAGGGCCCACGCTCAAATGGCATGCCTGAATTGCACAAGATGACGCCGTTCCTGGGTGTGTTGCAGGATCGCGGCTTTAAAGTCGCGCTAGTCACTGACGGACGTATGTCGGGCGCTTCGGGCAAAATCCCGGCGGCGATTCATGTTTGTCCTGAGGCGTTTGATGGCGGCCCGTTGGCGCGAGTGCGTGATGGCGACATCATCCGAGTGAACGGGCAAACCGGTGAGTTGCAAGTGCTGGTGGACGATAAAGAGCTGGCTGCGCGCGAGTTGGCGAGCCGCTCTGTGAACAGTGGCGAGGGCTGTGGTCGCGAGCTGTTTACCTTCATGCGCCACTCATTCAGTACCGCAGAGCAGGGCGCGAGTGCGTTCACTGAAAGCCTGGAGTCGCTTAAGTGAAGCTAGCGTTAGTCGGTGATATTGGCGGCACGAACGCACGTTTTGCGTTGTGGCGTGATGAGCAGTTGGAGTCAGTCAGTGTGCTTGCGACGGCTGATTTCACTACGCCGGAAGCGGCGATTGAGCAGTACTTGGCCGAGCATAATGTGGCGCCTGGCTCGCTCGGCTCGGTTTGCCTGGCATGTGCCGGGCCGGTGAGCGATGCGGTGTTTCGCTTTACCAATAACCATTGGCGGATCAACCGCGCCGAGTTTTGTCAGCGCTTGCGGATCGATCAGTTGTTGCTGGTCAACGATTTCTCCGCCATGGCCCTGGGAATGACCCGCCTGGTTGAAGGTGAGCGGTTACAGGTGTGTCCGGGCGAGTCTGATGAGGGGCGCCCATTTGTGGTGATCGGTGCGGGTACTGGCTTGGGGGTTGGCACATTAGTGCCGCAAGCGGACGGCAGCTGGGCCGCGCTGCCCGGTGAAGGTGGGCATGTTGATCTGCCCATTGGCAGTGCTCGTGAGGCGCAACTGTGGCAAGTACTGTTCAAACAATTGGGCCATGTACGTGCTGAGGATGTGCTTAGCGGCAACGGTTTGCTGGTACTTTATCGCGCCATGTGCGAACTGGATAATGTTGCACCGCAATTGGCTAGCCCTGCACAGATCACCACGGCGGCGCTTGCAGGCGACGCCACGGCAAGTGCTGTGCTTGAGCAATTCTGTTGTTGGCTCGGGCGCGCAGCAGGCAATAACGTACTGAGTCTGGGTGCGCGCGGTGGCGTGTACATCGTTGGTGGTATTGTCCCGCGCTTCGCAGAGTTCTTTTGTAACAGTGGTTTTGCGCGCAGTTTCAGCGACAAAGGTTGCATGAGCGGTTATTTTGCTGGGATTCCGGTGTGGCTGGTAACTGCTGAATACCCAGGGTTGATGGGGGCCGGTGTAGCGTTGCAGCAAAACAGCCGGGAATAGCGAGTCTGCGTTGGCCGTTGTCGGCGGCCACTCATAACAAGAAAAGGTGATGTCTTGAGCCAGTGCGGAAAGTCGGTCTTGTTGGTTGACGACGATCAGGAAATTCGCGAACTGCTGCAAACCTATTTGAGTCGCGCCGGTTTTCAGGTGCGTGCAGTCGGTGATGGCGCCGGATTCCGGCAGGACCTTACGGCGAATTCTGCTGATTTGGTTATTTTGGATGTGATGCTGCCCGATGAAGACGGTTTCAGTCTGTGTCGCTGGGTGCGTGAGCATCAACGCTTTGCGCATATCCCGGTAATCATGTTGACCGCCAGCTCGGATGAGGCTGATCGGGTGATCGGTCTGGAGCTTGGCGCTGATGACTATCTGGGCAAGCCCTTTAGCCCACGTGAGCTGCAGGCGCGTATCAAGGCCTTGTTGCGCCGGGTCAACTTTAGTCAGGAACGCGGCACTGAGGTGCTGGCGTTTGAAGACTGGCGGCTGGACATGGTCAGCCATCGCTTGTTTCATGCCGATGGTGAAGAGGTGATTCTTTCCGGGGCGGATTTTATCTTGCTCAAGCTGTTCCTTGATAACCCGCAGCAAATCCTTGATCGCGACACCATCGGCAACGCCACGCGCGGCCGTGAAGTGATGCCGCTTGAGCGAATCGTCGATATGGCTGTCAGTCGCTTGCGTCAACGCCTGCGCGATGTAGAAAAACCACCGCGACTGATTCGCACGGTTCGCGGCAGTGGTTATTTGCTGGCGGCCAATGTCGAGCCGCATCAGGGGCACGCTTATTAAGCGCTTATTCGGCAGGTTGATACCGCGTTCGCTGCTGGCAAGGATGCTGGTCTTGACCCTGTTGGTGGTATTGATTGCCCAAGCGCTTTCGAGCGTTATTTGGGTCTCGCAGTTGCGCGCCAGTCAGGTTGAGGGGTTGGTCACCAGTTCGCGCAGTCTGGCGCAGTCGTTGGCGGCCAGCGTCAGCTACTTCCGTTCATTGCCGCTGGGCTATCGACCGTTGGTGTTGGATCAGTTGCGCAATATGGGCGGTACGCGCTTTTTCGTATCGCTTAACGACAAGCCGCTGAGCATGGATGTGCTGCCAGTCACGCCGCGAAAGCGTGCAGTACTGGACGCCGTTGACGCAACCTTGCGTGAGCGCTTGGGCCACGATCTTGATGTGTCGGTGCAGTTTGTCAGTCCGAATGACCTGCGTATTTTCAATAACGCGGTGAAGCTCGATGAATTGCCGCGCTCGTGGGCGCACTACGCGTTAAGTCTTGAGCCGATGAACCCACCAGTGCTGGTTACCCAGATAAGGATTGGCCCGCAGGAGTGGCTGTATCTTGCGTCGCTGATGCCTGAGCCTTACGTCAGCCTTGAGCAGCCGGGCCTGCCTGCGCAACAACTTTGGTTCATCATTTTGACCAGTGGTTTTCTGTTGCTGTTCATTGGGTTGATGGTGCATTGGCAAAGCCGTCCGCTTAAGCATCTGGCGGTGGCTGCGCGTGAAATGTCATTGGGGACCGAGGTTGAGCCGCTTAAAGAGGCGGGTGGCAGCGAAGTGGTGGAAGTGAGCCGTGCATTCAACACCATGCGCGAGCGTATTGGTCGTTACCTGCGTGAGCGCAGCCAGTTATTCAGCGCTATCTCCCATGATTTACGCACCCCCATCACCCGTTTACGTTTGCGCGTTGAGTTACTTGACGATGAGGCGGTACAGGATAAGTTTCGCCGCGATCTTGATGAGCTTGAGCTGCTGGTAAAAGGGGCTCTGCAGTGTGTTAAAGACACTGATATTCACGAGAACATAGAGCCGATAGACCTCGATTATGTGGTCAATTGCGTGATTGAACCTTATCTGGCACCTGCCGGTGATGGCTTGGTAACACTGCAGGGGCAGACATGCACAAGTTATCAGGGCAAGCCTTTGGCGCTGAAACGCTGTATTGGCAACCTGGTTGATAACGCTTTGAAATATGGTAAGCGTGCGCATTTATCTATCGAAGATGATGACAGCGCGTTTGTCTTGCATGTGGACGATGAAGGGCCGGGCGTGCCCGAGCAACAATTGGAGCATGTGTTTGAGCCGCATATTCGCCTGTCCGCGCAACAGCAGGGTTACGGCCTTGGCTTGGGCATCGCGCGCAACATTGCCCATAGCCATGGCGGCGAAGTGACCCTGAAAAACCTGCGCGAAGGCGGCTTGCGCGTGTCGCTGTATTTACCGCGTTACGCTGAGTAGGTTTTGTAACCATCCTGTGACGTTTCTATATCCCTTCGTTACCCGTTTTCGCCAATGCCTTGGTTAGTATCCAATGCAGCACAAGCGTCAGACTTGTTCGCGAATAACAACAAGAAAGGTACTGTTAATGAAAGTTATCTCTCGCCTGGCAACCGCTGTTTGTCTTGCCTCCCTTATTCCGTTTGCTGCCCACGCTGGTGAAGTAGAAGTTCTGCACTGGTGGACATCGGGTGGTGAAAAGCGCGCTGCTGATACCCTCAAACAAATGGTTGAAGCCAAAGGCCATACCTGGAAAGACTTCGCGGTCGCCGGTGGCGGTGGTGAAGCGGCCATGACCGTACTCAAAACCCGTGCTGTTTCTGGTAATCCACCTGCAGCTGCGCAGATCAAGGGCCCAGATATTCAAGAATGGGGTGAGCTGGGCTTGCTGACCGACTTGAATGACGTTGCCAAGCGCCAGAAGTGGGATGAACTGCTGCCGGCACAGGTTATTGAAACCATGCAGTACGACGGAGATTACGTCGCCGTGCCGGTCAACGTGCACCGGGTTAACTGGCTATGGATCAACCCAGAAGTGTTTGCCAAGGCCGGCGCCACGCCGCCAACCTCCCTCGACGAATTTTTCACTGCCGCCGACAAACTCAAAGCTGCTGGCTTTATTGCAATTGCCCACGGCGGTCAGCCATGGCAAGACGGCACCGTGTTTGAAGATTTGGCGTTCGCAATTCTGGGGCCAGCCGATTTCCGCAAAGCATTTGTCGATCAAGATGAAGCGGTGCTGACGGGCGACAAGATGGTTGAAGTTTTCGCCACCCTGAAAAAACTGCACGGTTACATTGACTCTAACGCCGCAGGGCGCGATTGGAATGCCGCAGCGGGCCTCGTCATCAACGGCAAGGCCGGTATGCAGATCATGGGTGACTGGGCCAAGAGCGAATGGACCGCGGCTGGTAAGGTTGCGGGTAAGGATTACACCTGCGTGCCGTTCCCAGGCACGCAAGGTAGCTTCACCTACAACATCGACTCATTGGCCATGTTCAAACTCACTGATGCGGACAACCGCAAAGCTCAGGAAGACCTCGCCGAAATCGTAATGGGCAAGGAATTTCAAGCCATTTTCAATAAGAACAAAGGCTCGATTCCGGTTCGTCAGGACATGGACATGAGTAGCTTTGACAGTTGTGCCCAAGCCTCAATGAAGGACTTCAAGGAAGCCGCCAGCAATGGTGGGCTACAGCCAAGTCTGGCGCACGGCATGGCGGCTTCAAGCTATGTGCAGGGCGCGGTATTTGACGTGGTGACCAACTTCTTTAACGACGCCGATGCTGATCCGAAGAAAGCTGCACAGCAACTGGCTGCGGCAATTCAAGCGGTTCAGTAATAGCCCGGCTGCCGGTACGCCGGCAGCTATGGAACCTCTGGAAAACTACTTTCAGAGGTTCCTATTCCTCATGTAAAGCGGTTTTCAGTGCATTAACAGGCACTGTGGCAACGCTTTGCCTGAATTTTGTCTTACGCAGCTTGAGAGGCCTGTATGAGCTCAGTCGCAACTTTGAGCAAAGCTTCACCACTGGATGCGCTACAACGCTGGCTGCCCAAGCTGGTGCTGGCACCGACCATGCTTATCGTGCTGGTTGGTTTCTACGGTTACATCCTTTGGACCTTTTTGTTGTCCTTCACCAGCTCGCGGTTTATGCCCAGCTACAAGTGGGTGGGCCTGCAGCAGTACGAACGGCTGCTGGACAACGATCGCTGGTGGGTGGCGAGCAAGAACCTGATGATGTTTGGTGGCTTGTTCATCAGCATCAGCTTGATCCTCGGGGTATTGCTTGCGGTGCTGCTCGATCAGCGAATCCGCCGCGAAGGGTTTATCCGCACCATTTTTCTGTACCCGATGGCGATCTCGATGATTGTCACTGGTACGGCCTGGAAGTGGCTGCTCAACCCAGGGCTGGGGCTGGATAAGCTGCTGCGCGACTGGGGGTGGGAAGGGGTCCGCTTTGACTGGTTGGTGGACACCGATCGCGTGGTCTATTGCCTGGTGATTGCTGCTGTCTGGCAGGCTTCGGGTTTCGTTATGGCGCTGTTTCTGGCTGGGCTGCGCGGGGTTGATCAATCAATTATTCGCGCCGCGCAAGTCGATGGCGCGAGCTTGCCGAATATCTATCTGCGCATTGTGTTGCCGAGTCTTGGCCCGGTGTTTTTCAGCGCGGTGATGATCCTCTCGCACATCGCGATCAAAAGCTTCGACCTGGTCGCGTCGATGACTGCTGGCGGCCCCGGTTACTCATCTGATTTACCGGCGATGTTTATGTATGCCCATACCTTTACCCGCGGCCAAATGGGCCTCGGCGCGGCCAGTGCGATTTTGATGCTTGGCGCGGTGTTGGCGATTTTAGTGCCGTATCTGTATTCCGAGTTGCGGGGCAAGCGCCATGATTAATCAAAACAAGTTCAGCTTCAGCCGTTTGGCGATCTACGCAACATTACTCGCGGCCTGTGCGGTTTATCTGGTGCCGTTGATCGTCATGCTGCTCACCAGCTTCAAGACGCCTGAAGATATTCGCAGCGGCAACCTGTTGTCATGGCCTGATGTGATTACCGCGATTGGTTGGGTCAAGGCCTGGGACAGTCTCGGTGGCTTTTTCTGGAATTCGGTGAAGATCACCGTCCCAGCAGTGCTGATTTCCACATTGCTCGGCGCGCTTAACGGCTATGTGCTGGCGATGTGGCGCTTCAAGGGCTCGCAACTGTTCTTCGGCTTGCTGTTGTTTGGTTGCTTCCTGCCGTTTCAGGTGGTGTTGCTGCCTGCGTCATTCACCCTCGGCAAGCTGGGTTTGGCCAACACCACAACCGGTTTGGTGTTGGTGCATCTGGTCTATGGCATCGCCTTCACCACGCTGTTCTTCCGTAACTATTACGTCAGCGTGCCGGAAGCATTGGTGCGCGCTGCGCGATTGGATGGCGCCGGATTCTTTACCATTTTCGGCCGCATTCTGCTGCCGATGTCAGTGCCAATCATCATGGTTTGCCTGATCTGGCAATTCACCCAAATCTGGAATGACTTCTTGTTCGGTGTGGTGTTCGCCAGTGGTGATACCCAACCGATTACGGTGGCGCTGAATAACCTGGTCAACACCAGCACTGGCACCAAGGAATACAACGTCGATATGGCGGCCGCAATGATCGCTGGGCTACCTACGTTGGTGGTCTATGTGCTGGCTGGAAAGTACTTCTTGCGCGGGCTAACAGCCGGTGCGGTGAAAGGCTAACAGGTCGCTTTCGACCTTGACCTGTTTGGAGAGACAACATGGCAACGCTTGAACTACGCAATGTACACAAGAGCTACGGCAGTGGCTTAGCCGATACGCTGAAGAATATCGAATTGAAAATCGACTCGGGTGAGTTCCTGATTCTGGTCGGCCCGTCCGGTTGTGGTAAGTCGACGCTAATGAACTGCATTGCTGGGCTGGAAAGCATCAGTGGCGGCGAAATCATTGTCGAAGGCGCCGATATAAGCGGCATGAGCCCAAAGGACCGCGACATCGCCATGGTTTTTCAGTCCTATGCGCTGTATCCGACCATGAGTGTTCGCGACAATATTGCCTTCGGCTTGAAGATGCGCAAGATGGCGCCCGAGGCGATTGAAGAAGAAGTCGCCCGTGTCGCCAAGCTGCTGCAAATCGAACACTTGCTCAAGCGCAAGCCGGGGCAATTATCCGGCGGCCAACAACAGCGCGTGGCGATGGGGCGAGCACTGGCCCGACGTCCAAAAATCTATCTTTTCGATGAGCCATTATCTAATTTGGACGCCAAGTTGCGCGTCGAGATGCGTACCGAAATCAAGCTGATGCACCAGCGCCTTAAAACCACCACGGTGTACGTCACCCACGATCAGATCGAGGCCATGACTCTGGGTGACAAAGTGGCTGTTATGAAGGAGGGCATCATTCAGCAGTTCGGTACGCCGCAGCAAATTTATAACGATCCGGCCAATCTGTTCGTCGCCAGTTTTATTGGTTCACCGCCGATGAATTTTATTCCGGTGAAGCTGGAGCGTGGTGACAATCAACTGTTTGCGCAATTGCACAGTGGTGAAAAAGGTGAGCTTAGCTGCGCCTTGCCATTGGCGGTGATGCCGGAAGGTGTTGAGGATCGTGAAGTGATTCTGGGTGTTCGCCCAGAACAGATCCAGACCGTTGCAGGCACGCCGGGGCTGGTGGCGATTGCTGCCGAAGTCGAGATTATCGAGCCGACCGGCCCGGACACACTGGTATTTGTCACGCTCAATCAAACCAAGGTGTGTTGCCGCATGTCGCCCGACGAGGCGCCGCGAGTCGGTCAGGTTGTTGAGCTTCAACTCGATCCAGAAAAAATCATGTTGTTCGACGCCCAGAGCGGCGAGCGCCTTCGCCCGGTTTCGTCCACGGCAGATCACTCAGCCAGCAATGTCACGCGTTTGAAAAGTCTTTAACGACTGCTGAATTGATGGGTGCTGTGCGGCGGATTAAGCGCCGCACTGAAAAACATTTTGTGGGTTGTTCAGCCGGGCTTTCCAGCCTGGTTGAGGGAGTTTTGCGTGGATATGGATATCGCTTAGCGGTTTATGCGACGGCTGCCTGCTTTTGTCACATGAACTGGCAAACTTAACAATAAAAATAATGGAGTTGAAATGAGAGCAGCAACACGTATGAGTCTTGCAGTGGCGTTGGGCTATTTGGCTATGCCAATGGCGGCCGATGCGCTGGAGTTCAGTGGTTATGTGCGGAGCGGGGCGGGTAGTTCAGAAAACGGAGGAAGCCAGTCGTGTTTCCAATTGCCCGGCGCGCAATCCAAGTATCGTCTGGGTAACGAGTGTGAAACCTATGCAGAGCTCGACTTGCGTCAGGATTTGCTGAGTTTCGACGACGGCTCCACCGTCAGCGTTGAAGGCATGGCTCAGCTGTATAACGAGTATGGCCACACGCCAAAATTCACCGGTGAGTATGGCTTTGCCCGAATGAACCAGATGTACGCAGAGTGGAGCAACATGCCTGCGTTGAATGGCGGATCGCTTTGGGCGGGGCGTCGTTTCTACAAGCGTAATGACATTCATATCTCCGACTATTACTACTGGAACCAGAGCGCGACCGGTTTCGGTGTTGATGAAATGGTCATTGGTGATCTCAAGTACAGCTATGTGTTCTCGCGTAAAGACAGCTACTTTCAGGAGGACTACACCACTCGCCATGACTTCAACGTCGGAGGCTTCAAGACCAATCCGGGCGGAGAAGTGGAGATCGGCTATAGCTACATCGATAACCCGGATCGCGGTGACAGCAGCAGTGGTTGGGCGATTACCGGGCAACATGTGCAAAAGGTTTTCCTTGGTGGCACCAACAAGTTTGCCCTGCAGTACGGTCAGGGGCCTGGCACCGGATTGGGCACCACTGGCGATGTCGGGCTTGATCGCGACAGCAAGAGCTACCGTCTGGTTGAGTTCTTTGACTGGCAGATCACTCCGCGATTAGGCGGTCAGGTCGAGGTGGTTTATCAAAAGGATATTCGCCCCGACAGTGAAGATCAGGACTGGTTGTCGGTCGGTGGGCGCACCACGTATGCGCTGACTGATCAATTCAAGCTGGTGGGTGAGCTGGGTCGCGATCAGGTGGATGCCGCCGATGGCACCCGCAAACTGACCAAGTTTACCGTTGCGCCAACCTGGTCGCCGGCTGGCCCTGGGTTTTGGGCGCGTCCTGAGTTCCGTTTGTATTACACCTATGCCAGCTGGAACGAAGCGGCGCAGCGTGCAGCGAGCCAGATGGCAGCGGGCTCCGCGCTATCGGATACGGGTGTATTTGATAACGCCCGGCATGGCTCGAATTTCGGCTTGCAAGTCGAGTATTGGTGGAAGTAACCAATGCGGCGGTTCGGGAGATATTCAATCAACCAGACCACCGAAGTCATCAATCTTCATCGGCCGGGTAGCGGCTGGCGTTGAGGCTTTCCTTGATTTTGCGCAGATGCGGCTGGAAATCGACGCCTCTGCGCAAGGTAACGCCAGTCGCAAGCACATCAAGTACGGTTAGTTGAATGATGCGTGAAGTCATCGGCATGTAGATGTCGGTATCTTCAGGCAAGGGAATATCCAGGCTCAAGGTGCTGGCTTTGGCGAGCGGTGAGTTGGCCGCGGTGAGGCCCAATACCGAAGCGCCTTTTTCGCGGGCGATACGCGCCACTTCAACCAGCTCTCGGGTGCGCCCGGTGTAGGAGATGATCACGAACAAATCGCCGGTATGCGCCACCGAGGCCAGCATGCGCTGCATGAGCACATCGGCGTGGGCGGTTACGGCAAGGTTGAAACGAAAGAATTTGTGCTGTGCATCCAGCGCCACCGGAGCGGATGCGCCGAGCCCGAAGAAGTGTATCTGCCTGGCCTGAATCAGCAGGTCGACAGCGCGACTGATGAGTTGTGGGTCGAGTGACTGACAGGCGCTGTCTAGCGAGGTGATAGCGCTGCCAAAAATTTTACGGGTGTAGGCTTCCGGGCCGTCGTCTGCTTCAACCGCTCGGCTGACATAAGCCGCGCCACTGGCAAGGCTCTGCGCAAGTTGCATTTTCAGTTCGGGATAGCCGTTGACGCCGAATGAGCGACAGAAACGGTTAACGGTCGGTTCGCTGACGGACGCCGCTTGCGCGAGTGCGGCTATGCTCAAGCGAGTGGCTTGCTGCGGATTGTGCAAAATCACTTCAGCAACCTTGCGCTCTGCCTTGTTCAGGCTGTCGAGGCGGGTCTGGATTTGCTCCAGAAGGTTTCGCACGCGATCCATTTTTGTTCCTTATGTAGACATACAGACGACGAAAATGCAGGCCTATCGTACTGATCGGCCCTGATTGTCACCACTTGTTATGTTAATTTCCGCTAAATGTTGTTTTTATTACTACATCTTGCGGTGTAGTATGCCAATAAGTCCCGTGTTTCTCGCTTAAGTTGATAGAAGAACATATATCATGCCAAGCATAACTGTTGAACCTTGTACCTTCGCTTTATTTGGTGCGCTGGGTGATCTGGCACTGCGCAAACTGTTCCCAGCACTTTTCCAGTTGGATCAAGCTGAGTTATTGCACGCCGATACGCAAATTTTTGCACTGGCGCGCGATGCCGGTGAGCCGCAGCAGCATATCGATACGATTGAAAAGGCCTTGCGCGGCTACATTGACGCACCGGGCATCGATGACGCTGCCATGCAGCGCTTTTTGGCGCGCTTCAGCTACTTGCAGATGGATTTTTTGCAGGCTGATGATTATCTGCAACTAGCGGAACAAATTGCTGATGACAAATGCCTGATTGCCTACTTCGCCACCCCGGCTTCGGTATACGGTGGCATCTGTGAAAACCTTGCACGGGTCGGTTTGGCAGAACGCACACGAGTGGTTCTGGAAAAACCGATTGGCCATGACTTGGCTTCTTCGCGTGAGGTAAACGATGCTGTAGCGCGATTCTTCCCGGAAACGCGCATCTACCGTATTGACCATTACCTGGGCAAAGAAACCGTGCAGAACTTGATTGCACTGCGTTTTGCGAACAGTTTGTTTGAAACCCAGTGGAATCAGAATCACATCTCCCACGTTGAAATCACCGTGGCGGAAAAAGTCGGAATCGAAGGCCGTTGGGGTTACTTCGATCAGGCTGGCCAGCTCCGTGACATGATTCAGAATCACCTGTTGCAGTTGCTTTGCCTGATTGCGATGGACCCGCCAAGCGACTTGTCCGCTGACAGCATCCGTGATGAGAAGGTCAAGGTGCTTAAAGCCCTTGAGCCCATTACTGCCGAGCAAATCAGCCAGCGTGTTGTGCGCGGCCAGTATGTGGCCGGTAATAGCGCTGGTAAGCCAGTACCGGGCTACCTTGAGGAAGAAAACTCTAACACCGAAAGCGATACTGAGACCTTCGTGGCGTTGCGGGCTGATATCCGTAACTGGCGTTGGTCGGGAGTACCGTTTTACCTGCGCACCGGTAAGCGCATGGCAGAAAAAATGTCTCAGATCGTGATTCATTTTAAAGAGCCACCGCATTACATCTTTGCTGCCGAACAGCGCCCGCTGATCAGCAATCGACTGATCATCCGTCTACAGCCCGATGAAGGTATCTCGCTGCAGGTCATGACCAAAGATCAAGGTCTTGATAAAGGCATGCAGTTGCGCAGCGGCCCATTGCAGTTGAGTTTCTCTGATACCTACCAAAGCGCACGTGTTCCCGATGCGTATGAGCGTTTGCTGCTTGAGGTCATCGGCGGCAATCAGAACCTGTTCGTGCGTAAAGATGAAATCGAACACGCGTGGCTCTGGTGCGACCAATTGATCGCTGGCTGGAAGCGGCTTGGCGATAAACCTAAACCCTACGCCGCAGGCTCGTGGGGGCCAATGGCTTCAATCGCCTTAATTACACGTGACGGGAGGGCTTGGTATGGCGATCTCTGATTTGCAGCTACCGACAGGCGTGGTAACCCACAGCCTGAACAGCTCGACCCAGCTTGCCAATAGATTGGCCGCTAACGTTGCCGATGCGTTGCGTTCGGCAATCGCTGATAAGGGCCAAGCCACATTAGTGGTGTCAGGCGGGCGCAGTCCCGTGGCGTTCTTTGAGGCCTTGGCGCAGCAAGAGTTGCAGTGGTCAAGCGTGGTGGTAAGCCTGGCTGATGAGCGTTGGGTGCCTACCAGCCATGCCGACAGCAATGAAAACTTGGTGCGTCGTCATCTGCTGCAAGGGCCTGCTGCAGCTGCACGCTTTTTTGGGCTGTATTTCAAGGCTGCATCGCTTGAAGAGGCCGCTGAGGCGGCTGATCAGGCGCTGCGCGATTTACCTCCGATAGATGTGCTGGTGCTCGGCATGGGCGATGACGGGCACACCGCATCGCTGTTTCCCAACAGCCCCAATTTGCTAAAGGCATTGGCGCCGGACGGGGGGCGTCGTTGCTTGCCAATGCTCGCGCCGAATGTGCCGCATCAACGCTTGACCATGACCTTGGCGTTGCTTGCTACAGCAAAGCTGGCGCTGTTGGCGATCCAAGGCCAAAACAAGCTGTCGACTTTGGCTCAAGCACTTCAGGTCGATGAGCTGGCGCAAATGCCAGTGCGTGCCTTTTTACAACCACCTCTTGAAATTTACTGGTGCGCGTAGCCCGGTAGCTTTAGCTTTTAAGGACTTTTAATAATGACAATTCATGAGACTAACCAGCAGCGCATGGTGGCTAAAATTGCGCAAATCGACGCTATTTGCGCGCAAGCGAAAATAATGCCGGTCATCACCATCTCCCGTGAGGAAGATATTCTGCCGATGGCTGATGCGTTGGCCGCAGGCGGGCTGACTGTGCTTGAGGTGACGCTGCGCTCTGAGCATGGGCTTACCGCCATTCGTCTGTTGCGTGAAGCGCGCCCAGATTTGGTGATTGGTGCCGGTACAGTGCTCGACGTCGATATGCTTGCAGCGGCAGAAGCTGCTGGTGCGCAATTTATTGTCACGCCTGGCTGCACCCGTGAATTGCTTGAGGCCAGTTTGATCAGTGATATCCCACTCTTGCCGGGTATCGCCAGTGCCTCGGAAATCATGCTGGGTTACGCGTTGGGTTACCGCCGCTTCAAGCTATTTCCAGCTGAAGTCAGCGGCGGTACTGCAGCACTCAAGGCTCTGGGTGGACCATTCCCTGCTGTGCGTTTCTGTCCGACTGGCGGTGTCAGTCTGGCTAACGTCAAAAGCTACATGGCGCAGCCGAATGTGATGTGTGTCGGCGGGACTTGGATGCTCGACAGTGCCTGGATCAAAGCCGGGGACTGGGCGCGCGTAGAGCAGACCAGTGCTGAAGCCCTGACGCTATTGGCGCAGTAAAGCTCGACCAGCAGGTCGGCGACAACTTGCCGACCTGCTTCCCTCCATGGATTTACCGTCAGTCAATCAGACTGGCAACTGCTTGATCTCTCTCCTATGGTCATTCGACCAGTCTTAGTCAGCCGCTGAAAACTACAGCTTTTGAGTGTGCGGGAGCACCGTTGTTGGCGCCTTGCATTCAGTAGCTCACAAGCTTTTTCAGCTGCGGCTTAATCAGCCATACAGTGACTAATTATGCCTGTCTGAAAATAATTTTCAGGCCTTGTCGATTTGCCGTATGCCCGTTCGACTAACGCATAGTTAAACCGAAAATAATCAGGAGTTTGTTATGCGTTGCATGGTGATAGTCAAAGCCAGCCCAGAGTCAGAGGCTGGTGAAATGCCCACTGAAGAGCTGCTTGAACAGATGGGCAACTTCAATGAAGAGTTGGTCAAGGCGGGCGTCATGCTCGCAGGTGAAGGTTTGCACCCGAGTAGTAAAGGCGTGCGTGTTCAGTTCTCCGGTGAGCGGCGCACGGTGGTTGATGGTCCATTTATGGAAACCAAAGAGCTGATTGCGGGGTTCTGGATCTTCAATGTCGCTTCTATGCAAGAAGCGATCGATTGGGTCAAGCGCTGTCCAAATCCAATGGTCAGTGATTCTGAAATCGAAATTCGCCAGATATTCGAGGCAGAGGATTTCGGCGAAGAATTTACCCCGGAGTTGCAAGAGCAAGAGCGCCGCTTGCGCGCACAAATTGACGCAAATAACTGAGCCCCTTGGGTACTACTTGGGGACTAGGAGTTAACCATGAAAATCAATAGCTACCTGACATTTGATGGCAACTGCGAAGAAGCTTTCAACTTTTATGCGGAGTGCCTGGGCGGCAAGATCGATGGTCTAATGCGCTTTGCTGATATGCCTTCTGAGGAAGGGGAAGTTCCTCCCGAACTCGCTGAGCGCATTTTGCATGCGCGCCTGGTTGTGGGTGATCAGGTCCTGATGGCTTCAGATTCATGCCCCATGAGTCCTTATGAAGGCATCCGCGGTAATTCGGTTGCACTGAATCTGGATTGCATTGATAAGGGTGAGCGCATCTTCAATGCGCTGGCGCAGGGCGGAACCATTGAAATGCCGTTTGAGCAGACATTCTGGGCAACTCGCTTCGGCTCCGTGAAGGATCGTTTTGGTGTGCCGTGGCTGATTAACTGCGAAACTGAGGCTTAAGGCTTAAGGCTTAAGGCTTAAGGTTTAGGTTTAAAACAGCTCTGGTGTAACAGCTTGGGCATGACAGCAAAAAAATACCCGCTGCACAGACTGTTAAGTACAGTCTGTGCAGCGGGTATTTGCAGGAGTGGCGCTAATTAAGAAGCAAGGCCAATCGCGCTGACATTTTCAGGCTTTTCCAGTTCAAACGGCGCCTCGGCAACTGCGCTCAGGAACTCGTCGCCCCAGCGGCGAATGTCGTTGTAGCTGACAATGTCGAACAGCTCACGCAGGCGCGCTTGTGCCTCGTCTTTTGGCAAGTTGAGCGCCCAATAACAGGTGCTGGTCAGGTCGGCCGGGTCATGGGGATTGGTTAGCAGTGCGCCCTTGAGTTCAGCTGCTGCGCCGGCAAACTCGGAGAGCACCAGTACGCCGCTACCGCCGAGCAAGCCTTGTGCTGCGACAAATTCCTTGGCAACCAGGTTAAGGCCGTCGCGCAGGGGAGTGATCCACATCACGTCGGCCATCGCATACCAGGCACTGACTTCTTCAAACGGCAAGCTGCGGAAAAAGAACTGGAGTGGCGTCCAACCAATACGCGCGAAGCGTCCGTTGATACGGCCAACGGCTTGTTCGATCTGCGATTGCAGCTCGTCGTAGATGGTCATCTCTTTCGCTGCAGGTACGCAGACGGTAACCAACGTGACCTTGCCGAGCAGCTCCGGGTTTTCCTCGAGAAGACGCTCATAGGCGTTGAGCTTTTCGAGAATGCCCTTGGTGTAATCAAGGCGTTCAACCGAGAGGATCAGCTTGATGCCAACGAGTTCTTCACGCAGGCGCGCCATCATGTCGCGGATTTTAGGGTTGTCCAGCGCGCTGCGTACACGATCAATATCCAGGCCAACAGGATGAGCGCCGAGCTTGACCACGCGGCTGCCGGTGTCGACGGCCGTGGTCATGCGTTCAAGGCCAACTGCGCAACCGTAGGTGATAAAACGTGGCGCACAGTTTTGACGGCTAACTGTTTGCAGAGGCGTTACGCCTCGCGCAACATCGACGAAGTTCTCCACCTGACGCGGGATATGAAAGCCAATATAGTCGCATTGCAGTAGGCTGCCGATGATCTGGCGACGCCACGGCAGTACGTTAAACACGTCAGCCGAAGGGAAGTAGGTGTGGTGGAAAAAGGCAATCTTCAGGTCCGGGCGTAGCTCACGCAGATAGCCTGGCACCATCCACAAGTTGTAGTCGTGCAGCCACACGGTCGCGCCTTCAGCGGCTTCAAGCGCAGTGCGCTCAGCAAAGGAGCGGTTGACCTTGAGGAACACCTGCCAGTCATCCTCGCGGAAAGTTGCGCGCTCCCAAAAGGTATGCAGCGTTGGCCAGAAGGCTTCTTTTGAGAACCGCTTGTAGAAGATATCGACCTCTTCTTTAGTCAGCGCCACACGTGCTGCTTTGAGTTTTGGATAGCGCTCGGCATCAACTGTGGTGTGGGTTTCAAAGGGTTCTTCTTCATCACCTTCATGAATCGCCCAGGCGACCCACGAACCGGGGCGGCCGTCGCCAAAGAAGCTCAGCAGGGTTGGAATGATGCCGTTGGGTGAGGTGGGTCGGCGGCGCTGTAGCTTGCCGTCATTGCCGCGATATTCTTCGTACGGCAGGCGGTGATAAACCATGACCATCTCGGACTTACCCGGCTGCGCGGCTTGGCGTTTTTCAGCAGCGATACCGTGCTCACCAAGAAAGCCGAAGTGGGCAAATGCTTCGAGAATCCCACCGCAGCCGCTGCGCTGCGCATGCAGGGTGCGTGAGTGGTGCTGGGTGGCATTGAGCAGCGTTAGTTCGGACTTGCCCACACATACGCCGTGGAACTTGCTCGTGAGCATGCTCAGGTCATTGAGCGTGTCGCCAGCGGCGAGAACCTGATCATCATCCAGCTCAAGCCATGCAGCCAATGCTTCGAGGCTGCTGCCTTTGTTCACGCCCTTGGGTAAAAAGTCGAGATAACGTGCGGCGGAGTAGAGCAGGTCGCAGCCCAGTGAGTCGGCGATGGCCTGGAGTTCTGGTGCAGCCGCTTGTTCAGGGGTGCAGAAGTAGGAGCAACGGCGAACTTGCGGTACATCCTGACGCTCAAGATTAAAGCCTTCAACGGCACTGGCCACCTGGCTTTCACCGGGCCAGAGTGCATCGACGGCGTTTTGCAGCGGCTGAATGGGTTGCAGGCTATCGCCGTGGACCATGGTCGCGCCGACATCGGCAATGATGTAGTCGGGGTGGGGCAGAGTTGGGTCTGCCAGTAACGGCAGTACCGCCTCAAGGCTGCGACCGGTGACGTAGGCCAGCTTGATTTCTGGGTGGGCGGCAATGGTTTGGTAAAGGCTTAAACGATCCTCGGGATCGCCAGCTAGAAAAGTACCATCAAGATCGGTTGCAAGTAACATGCGCTGTCTCCCTGTCCATATATAGTGGGTGCAGTTGACGCGCCGACATCGGCCGACGAGCTTGAACTTGCTGTTGAATAACTGCGCTGTTAATCAACAACAAGCTCTGCGTTTCGAGCAGTTGCACGCACAGTAAAGTGGGTGACTGCCTTCATTGTTATGTAGCGCCAGACTGTGTCTGTCGTTACGGTGATTCGGGTTCAGGTCCAGCGTTGTTGGTCCCTGAGTCTAGATCTGCATGCGGTGTGTCGGGCATGAGTTCCAATACGGTATGACTGGTGCGCAACATGGGCACGAAGTGCGCCTGATCCCCGCTGACCAAATCGCTGACATGGCGCAGACGGTAGAGCGTGTAGACGGCCAGTAAGCCCAGGACCACAGCAAAATAAAGCGGCAATGCATGGGCACCGAGGTGTTGCATAAGAACACCGGCAAGCAGTGGCCCGCATACCGAGCCAATACCGTTGACCATTAACAAGCTGCTGGAACCGGCGAGAATTTCGTCGCTGTGCAACTGGTCAATCAGTTGCGCCACGGCAATCGGGTAGATGGCAAACGCCAAACCGCCCCAGATAAACATCAATCCTAGCAGGATGGGGCCGGCAGGTACGAAACTCATTAGCAGAGCCACGACAACGGCGAGCGCTACGACCCAGAACATGATCAGGCGTCGGTCGTGTTTATCTGAATAACGGCCAATGGGCAGCTGCAGTAATGCGCCGCCAAGAATGGCGCTACTCATCAACAGGCCCACCCCTTTTGCGTCGAAGCCGCTGAGGTTGGCGTAGACCGGCGCCATGCCCCAAAACGCACCAAGGGCCAAACCGGATAAGCCTGCGGCGGCAATTGATAGCGGAGCGATTCTGGCGACCTGGCGAACATCAGTGTGCAGTGTTTCAGGCACAGTGGGTTGGATCTGCCGGGTCAGGGTAATAGGCATCAATGCCGCGCTGATCAGAATCGCAGCCAGTGCAAACAGCATAAACTCAGTTGGCTCGGCAAGGTTAAGCAACTGTTGCGCAGCGGCTAACGCGCCCAGGTTGACCGCCATATAGATCGCAAACACAGTGCCGCGCTTGTCATTGGGTACCTGTGCGTTAAGCCAGCTTTCGATCACCATGTACAGGCTGACCAGCGCTAAGCCATAGATAACCCGCAAGCCGAGCCAAACCCACGGGTCGACAATAAGTACGTGGAGCAGGGTGGTGATGGCGGCGAGCGCAGCACAAAACGCAAACGCACGGATATGTCCGATGCGCCGTACCAGCGGAATAGCTAGCCAGGTGCCGAGGAGAAAACCGACAAAGTACCCAGACATAATCAGTCCGAGCATCCCGGTGGAATAGCCTTGGGCTACGCCACGCAGGGTCAGAAGTGTATTGAGCAGACCATTGCCGAGCAGGAGTAAAGCGACCCCGCTCAGCAGCGAGCTGATAGGGGCAATAAGGGACCACATGGCGAGCTACCCTAGGGAACTAGTCGCAATATAGCAAGCATAAAGCGCGCCACAATCTTTCGATTGGTGTTGTTAAGTATTTGATTTAAAAAGATAAAATCCAATCTAAAAAAGATTGGCTAATTTTTCATGAACCATAAGTGCGCGTTTTTGGTGCGATTTATCGGTCGCTAGTGGGTCTTAATCCTTGACAGTGCAGGCAGGCTTTCCTTGGCCGCGCTGTTGATCCGCTCGATGAAATCATTGATTTCTTCGCGGTCGCGTGGCGTCGCCAAGTGTTCATCGGCGCTTTCTATAACGCTACGGGCGTGGCGTAAAAGCTGCTCTTTGTGCTCTGGCTTGGGGTTTTGATGGAGCAGGTTCTTGAAGGCCTGTAGCAGGCTTACCAGCACACTCGGATCTGCTGCGCCATAGGTACGAATGGGGCCGAGAACTTGTTGTAGTAACTGGTCGAGCGGCAACTCATTGATAAACAGACGCGGTGGCTCGTCTTCCAGTTCGCTAAAGTCGAAGGTCGGCAGGTTCAAGCGCTGGCTGAAGAGTACGCTGAGCATGTCGATGGATTTAATCGCGGTGCCCGGATCATTAATCCCGGGGCTGAGTGCCTTGACTGCGATTTCAGATATCTGTTTGCAGCCAAACAAGTAATGGGTGCTGGGGTATTCCTCGATAAAAAAATCGAAGCAGTCGAGCAGTTTATTAACCACGTTGTCATCGACCTTGCGATCGAGCTTGAACAGTGGGTGCCCCTCGATAACAAAGAATCCTCGATGCACCTGAATGGTCATTTTTAAATCATGTTCGCAGAGCAGTTCATTGGTCAGCGAGGCGTTAATTTCTTTGAAATAACCACTGCGTTCAGAGCGAATCTGCAGCCATTTTTGATCATCCGGCCAGCTTGGGGCGGGGCTCTGAGCCGCCATTTTACAGATGCTGGCGTCTAATTTTCTGCGGGTCACTTGGTACAGGTTGGTGATGATATGTTCGACTTGGATCGACTGCGAAATTGATCGAATGAAGTAGACGAACAACCCAAGGCAGGCAACGCCCAGGCCGAGGCAGATCAATACGCCAAGGCTCGGGACTTTATCGCCGCCATTTTGCTCAATGGTGGTGATCAGCAGCAGTGCATAGATGATTGTGCCGAGGTAAAAACCGAGGGTTTTCTGGTGGCTTTTGCTGCTCACCAGTCCCGGCATAACTCGGGGTGACAGGGCTGTGGCGGCGTTGTTGAGCACCACCATGACCATCGAAAAACTGAACACCATCAATGACATCAAGCTGCCGACAAGGGTGCCAAGAATCAATCGGGCGTTATCCGCACTTCGTACCAAGCCGATATCAAACTTGCTTTTAATCGCCATTAGCCACGGTTGATATTCAATAGAAATATTCAACAGGCAGGCGAAAACGAAACCCAAGGCAATGAGTGTTGGGTAGAAGGCCAGACTATGGATCGTTCGCTGGTAGACGCGAAAAAGCATGTTCGATGGATTGATCACGGGTGTTCCTTAATCAGGCAGTCATCGAACTATAGCTAAGTAGCCTTGGGCTATAAAATAATATGTGCAGGCAGAACACCTGATTAAGCATGGCGCGTTGGCGGGGGAAGCGTCTTTGGCGCGCAGTCATCTGGCCGCTTGGCAGTGCTGCCAAGCGGCTTAGACGGTTCAGTTACTCTACGCAGACGTGAGCGATGGCCTGAGCCAGTTGCGCAAAGCGTTCAGCGTCAATCCCTGCGACGTTAGCCCGACCGGAACCCACCATATAAATGCTGAACTCTTCGCGTAGCCGTTTGACCTGCAAGGGCGACAAGCCGGTGTAGGAGAACATGCCGCGTTGCTGGCTGATATGAGCAAAGCGTTGCGCCAGACCGTGGGGCTCCAGTGCAGTGACCAGGCCATCACGCAAACTGGCAACCCGTAGCCGCATGTTGCTTAACTCATCGCTCCATAGCATTTTAAGTTCTGGGTCAGCCAGGATGGTGGCGACCACGGCTGCGCCATGCGCCGGTGGCGTTGACCATAGATTACGCGCCAGAAACGCCAGTTGACTGCGGATGTCGAGCAGCTTTTCAGTGTCGCGTGCGCAGACCAGCAGCGCACCTGTACGCTCGCGATAAAGGCCAAAGTTTTTCGAGCAAGAACTGGTGATCAACAATTCAGGTAGTGCTTCTGCGAACAATCGAGGTGCCCAGGCATCTTGCTCAAGGCCTTCACCAAAACCCTGGTAGGCAAAATCGATGAGTGGCAACAGTTCGCGGGCTTTGACCACCTCAAGTACCTGTAGCCAGTCCACATGGCTCAGATCAAAACCAGTCGGGTTGTGGCAGCAGGCATGCAGTAACACCACATCGCCTTGCGGAATTTGGTTAAGCGCCGCGAGCATCGCCTCGACATTCAGCCGGTTGTCCGCGCCGACGTAAGGGTAATGCCCGACTTGCAAGCCAGCCTCGGCAAAGATGCTTTCATGAATCGGCCAGGTCGGGTCGCTCAACCAAATGCCACGTGTTGGCAGATGGTGACGAATAAAATCTGCCGCAAGACGCAATGCGCCCGTGCCGCCGGGTGTTTGCGTGGCGCCGACACGCTGTTCGGCCAGTGCTTGGCTGTCAGCACCCAGGACTAATTCTGTTAACAGTTGGCCAAATAATGGATCACCGTGACCACCGATATAACTCTTGGTGGTTTCGCTATCAAGCAAGCGTTGTTCTGCAAGTTTGACCGCCTTGGGAATCGCTGTCAGGCCTTGGGCGTCTTTATAGACACCGACACCAAGGTCAAGCTTGCCTGGGTGGCTATCGGCGCGGTAGGCCTCCATCAGGCTCAAGATCGGGTCGCCCGGCACCCGGGCGATGGACGCGAAGTGATTCACTTGCGGCCCTCTGCGTGTGTGGCGACCTCATCGGTGCGCGCAGCCATGATGAAATCGTTACGGTGCAGACCTTTGATTGAATGGCTCCACCAGGTAACAGTCACTTTGCCCCACTCGGTGAGCAAGCCTGGATGGTGACCTTCAGCTTCGGCAACATCGCCAACGGCATTGGTAAACGCCAGTGCGTGTTTGAAGTTCTTGAACAGGTAAACCTTTTCCAGTTGCATGATCGAGTCACGAACCTCGATATTCCAATCTGGAATCTGCCTGAGCAATTCTGGCAGCTCCTGATCAGATACTTGAGGGGCACCCGCTTGGCAGGCTTCGCAATGCGCTTGGTTAAGAGCAGTCATGATGACTCCTTAAAATCAGTAGATAAAAGCAATATAGGTTTGAGACGCCGCAAAAGTGCAGGCGTTCACGCCGCTTGTTTAGGTGGGAATTGTGGCGCATGCAGCCCCAGCTGACTGGCTTGAACAACCATCGACATGATGTCTTCATGGGCAAGGTCGAACAGTCGCTTGAGGTCTGGCAGGGCAAAGTAAACCGGTTGCAGAATGTCTATTCGATACGGTGTACGCATCGCTTCAACTGGGTCGAAGGCCTGATGCTGGGGTTGATCAGACAAGCAATACACGGTTTCTTTGGGTGATGAAAGAATCCCGCCGCCATAAATTTTTCGGCCTTGGCTGGTATCGACCAGACCAAACTCGATGGTCATCCAGTACAAGCGAGCCAGAAATACGCGCTGTTCCTTGCTGGCTTGCAGGCCAAGCTTGCCGTAGGCGTGGGTGAATTCAGCGAACCATGGGTTGGTCAGCAACGGGCAGTGGCCAAATATCTCGTGGAAGATATCCGGCTCTTGCAGGTAATCAAGTTCTTCAGGGGTGCGAATAAAAGTCGCGACCGGAAATTGCTTGCTGGCCAACAGCTCGAAAAAAGTCTGGAAGGGGATTAGTGCAGGCACCCGGGCAACTTGCCAGCCAGTGGTTGACTGCAACACCTGATTGACTTCTTTAAGCTGCGGGATACGCTCATGGGGCAGGTTAAGCTGCTCAATGCCGTCCAGGTATTCTTGGCACGCGCGACCCTCAATCACTTTCAGCTGACGAGTGATCAGGGTGTTCCAAAGTTGATGCTCGGTTTCGGGGTAATCAATAAAACCGTTGTCATCCGGTTGCCGAGCGACGTATTGCGTGCTCTTCATCTATTTCGCCTCCTGATGGAGCTTTTGTTGTTGTGTTTATCTATGGATAACCCAGCAGCGGAGCGTTTGCAGCCCCAAGGCACCCGCACCAATAGCGAATTAATGAGTTTTTTCGTAAAGAAATAATTACAGCCTGATGGCGCTGGCCCAATATCATCTTGCTGAACAGCTAATCTGTCACATATTCTTGACGGATAATTCATCGCAATCGTCGATTTTTCATCGCTGCGGCCCGTAAAAATACAATTAGAGCTCAGTCATGCGTATCAAAGTGCACTGTCAAAACCGCATTGGCATCCTTCGTGACATTCTCAATTTGCTGGTTGAGTACGGCATCAACGTAGCTCGCGGCGAAGTGGGTGGTGAGCAGGGCAACGCCATCTATCTGCACTGCCCGAACTTGATCAATTTGCAGTTCCAATCGCTGCGCGCCAAGTTTGAAGCCATCACCGGCGTATTCGGCGTCAAGCGTGTGGGTTTGATGCCCAGCGAGCGTCGTCATCTTGAGTTGAACGCTTTGCTCGGCGCCTTGGATTTTCCGGTGTTGTCGATCGATATGGGTGGCTCAATTGTCGCCGCCAACCGTTCTGCGGCGCAGTTGCTCGGGGTACGGGTGGATGAGGTGCCGGGTATTCCGCTGTCGCGCTACGCCGAAGACTTCGACTTGCCGGAATTGGTACGTGCGAACAAATCGCGGATCAATGGCTTACGGGTGAAGGTCAAGGGCGATGTGTTTCTCGCTGACATCGCGCCACTGCAGTCCGAACACGATGAAAGCGAGGCGCTGGCCGGAGCGGTGCTGACGCTGCACCGAGCTGACCGTGTAGGTGAGCGTATCTACAACGTGCGCAAACAAGAGCTGCGTGGTTTCGACAGTATTTTTCAAAGCTCAAAAGTCATGGCAGCAGTGGTGCGCGAGGCGCGGCGAATGGCGCCATTGGATGCGCCGCTGCTGATCGAAGGTGAAACCGGCACAGGCAAGGAGTTACTGGCCCGCGCTTGCCATTTGGCCAGTCCACGCGGTCAGTCGCCATTTATGGCGCTCAACTGTGCAGGTTTGCCTGAGTCGATGGCTGAAACTGAGTTATTTGGTTATGGACCCGGTGCATTCGAGGGGGCCAGGCCTGAAGGTAAGTTGGGCCTGCTGGAATTGACGGCTGGCGGTACGTTATTTCTTGATGGCGTCGGGGAGATGAGCCCGCGCTTGCAGGCAAAGCTGCTGCGCTTTTTGCAGGATGGCTGCTTTCGCCGGGTTGGCAGTGATGAAGAGGTGTATCTCGATGTGCGCGTGGTGTGCGCCACTCAGGTGGATTTGTCCGAGTTGTGCGCCCGCGGCGAGTTTCGCCAGGACCTGTATCACCGGCTCAACGTACTGAGTCTACATATCCCGCCATTGCGCGAGTGTTTGGATGGTTTGGCACCGCTGGTTGATCATTTTCTCGATCAAGCCAGCCGGCAAATTGGCTGTGCGTTGCCCAAGGTTGCGCCGCAGGTGCTTGAGCGTCTCAGCCAATACCACTGGCCGGGTAATGTGCGTCAGCTAGAGAACGTGTTGTTTCAGGCGGTTTCATTGTGTGATGGCGCGATGATCAAAGCTGACTACATTCGTCTGCCCGATTATGGCGCGCCTCAGCCGATTGGTGATTTCTCGCTTGAAGGCGGCCTGGATGCGATTGTTGGACGCTTTGAAAAAGCCGTGCTTGAGCGTCTGTTCAGTGAGCATCCGAGCAGTCGCCAGTTGGGCAAACGGCTCGGCGTATCGCACACCACGATTGCCAATAAGCTGCGCGAGCACAACATTGGTAAAGAGACCAAGCAGCCGTGAGTCAGGGTTGAGCATCCAGCACTGGCCGCATTTCGCGGCCAGTGCTGGTTGGACTAGCCTTCAGGCCTGAGCAAACTGCGTTGTAGCGCCGCGTTTTTCAGTTGGTTTTGGAAGCTGTTTGCCGTCTGGTTAGACGCTGGCTGTTGCTCGGGAGCCTGCCACGGGAGAGTCAGGTTATCTGGGGTGGTGCCGAACAATGAGGGGTTGCTGAGCAACCCGTCAGCAGTCAAGTCGACACGTTCCTGACGGCTCAGAATCCAGGCCATGTCCAATTCGCTGTCGAACTGGCTTTCGAGCACCTGCTGGTGAACGAACTGGCCCGCCACCGGATTAATCTCAACTATGTCGTCGAGCAATCCGTGCGCAGAGCCAAGCAGCAGCTTGCTACCATCTGATTCTCGGGCCATGAAGGCGTGTATCTTGCTGTCACGCTCCACTACCGGACTGATGAACACCGCTGGATCAATATCCTTGAGCAGCGGTTGATATTGATCGGCTGGATCACGATCACTCTCATGGTGGAACGGACCGTCTTTAGAGGGTGGAATAAACGGCGCAGTGATATCGAGAGTAATCACCAGTTCGGCAGGGTCAGTGGCACCGGCCAAGTCACCCAAGGTGTAGGTAAATACATCACTGAGCACTTGACCCAGCCCTGCGGCTGCCAGGACTTCGTTGTTGGTCAGATCAATGCTGTACGTGTAGCTGCCGTCGGCATTGAGTACCAAGGTGCCGTAGCGGCCTACCAATGGCTGGCCGATGGCTCCGGTTGTACCCGTTGCATCTTCGGCTCCGGTGCGGATCGCCACGACTTGCAGACTGTCGCCGCCATCGACATCGCTGTCATTGGGTAACACGTTGCCACTGGTTTGCGGCGCTGGGAGTTGGTCGCTGGCAACATTGCTGTCGTTGACCGCCAGTGGGTTGTCATTGGCGCCCTGAATCAACAAGTTAAGCCGTGCGCTCGACTCGGCTCCTGCAGCATCGCGCATACGATAGGTGAAGGTTTCGCGCAGGGTTTCGCCCGCAGTACGCAAGGCTTGCACCGTTGGGTTGTTATTGTCCAATACGTACTGATAGCTGCCATCGGCGTTTAGGGTGAGGCTGCCGTAGCGGCCCACAAGTACTTGGCCTGCGCTGGAGGTGTTACCGGTTTCACTGCTGGCACTCAGCACTTGTTTGGTTTCACCGTTGGCTACGCTGTCGACGTCGGTGTCGTTATCTAGCACATTGCCTTGCGGATTCACCCCCGGAGTGCCGTTGAAGATGCCTCCGGCTTCCACCGCTGTGGCGTTATCGTCGACGGCGACTGGGGTGTCGTTACGACCATCAATGGTGATGACAAGCTGTGCGGTGTCATCGGCAAGGTAAGGGTCTTCAACGGTGTAGGTGAACGTCTCAGTCAGGGTCTGGCCGCTGATGCGCAGTGCCTGAACAGCTGCCAGGCTGTTATCAAGCACGTAATTCCAGGTGCCATTGCTGTTGAGCGTCAAATTGCCGTAAAGGCCTCGTAGGCTGGTGCCGACCGTGCCATTCGTACCCGTGCCTGACTCCGTGCCGGTACGAATACCGGTTACGGTGAGCACGCCGTTTTCAAGGTCGGTGTCGTTGCTTAATACGTTGCCGCTCGGATTGACCCCCGGTGTGTTGTTGTTGATACCGCCAGCTTCGATGGCGGTGGCGCTGTCATCGACCCCAACCGGAGGGTCGTTGCGGCCAATAATCAGGATCGACAGTTGCGCAGGGTCGCTGAGCCCGCCGTTGTCTGTTGCGGTGTAGGTGAAGTAATCGAAGAGGGTGTCGAGTAAGTCGAGGGCCAATACATCGGGGTTGGTTTTGTCGAGAATGTAGTCGTAGCTACCATCGGCGTTGAGCACCAATGAGCCATATTGACCGACCAAGACGCTGCCGACTGTACCCGCAGTGCCGCTGCCAGATTCCTGGCCGGTGCGAATTGCGGTAACGGTCAAGCTGTCGCCAGCGTCAACATCGGTGTCATTGGTCAGCACGTTGCCGCTTGGGTCGAAGAACAGCCCGTCACCATTGTCGGCGACTGCGATGCCCACATCATTGGCTGCAACAGGCGTGTCCCACGCACCTTCAATCGTGATCAGCAACTGGGCAATATCTTGTGCACCAGCGGTGTCGTGCATGCGGTAGCTAAAGGCTTCACGCAAGGTGTCACCTGGTTTGAGAGCTTGCACTGCAGCCAGATTGTTATTGACTACATAGTTGTAGTCACCGTTGGCGAGCACGGTCAGCGTACCGTATTGACCGACGATCGATTGGATTGCGCCAACACTGGTGAAGCTGCCGCCAACCACCTCCAGGCCGGTGCGAATCCCATCGATGGTTTTGCTATCGCCGCTGTCAACATCGGTATCGTTGTTGAGCAGGTTGCCGTTAGGGTTGTTGCCCGGCGTGCCATTATTGACGCCGCCAGCCTCCGTCGCTGTATTGGTGTCGTTGATTGCGACTGGGTTGTCGTTGCGACCTGAAATGGTAATTGTCAGTAGCGCGCTGCTGGTTGCGCCAGCCAAATCGCGGATGGTGTAGGTAAAGCTTTCGCTCAGTTTATTGGCATTGGTGCGTAGCGCCTGAACCAGTGGATTATTGTTATCGACGGTGTAGGTGAAGCTGCCGTCGCTATTGAGCGTCAGGCTGCCGTACATACCTGAGAAAGCGCTGCCAATGTCGCCGCCCGTCACTGCGGAAACAGTGAGGACCTCACCATTGAGGTCAACGTCTGTGTCATTGCTCAACACATTACCGCTTGGGTTTACTCCGGGAGTCGAGTTATTCAACCCGCCTGCTTCAACAGCGGCAGCCGTATCATCGTTGGCGACCGGGGTGTCGTTACGGCCTTGAATGGTGATGGTCAATACCGCTGCATCGGTTGCGCCAGCGGTATCAATAACGGTGTAGTTGAAACTCTCTGTCAGGGTATTGCCTACGCGCAAGGCTTGGACTACAGCCATGGAGTTGTCCAGCCGATAGCGATACTCGCCATCCTCTCCAAGGGTCAGCCAGCCATAAGTACCGCGCAGTTCAACGTCCAATGAGCCGGCAGTGCCCGCACCTTCAGTTGCGCCCGTACGCACTGAGTCGACAGCCTTGGTTTCGCCATTGCTGACGCTGTCAACATCGGTGTCATTGGTCAGTACGTTGCCTATCGGATCAGTCCCGCCTGTGGCGTTATTCACGCCGCCAGCCTCAATCGCTGTTGCGGTGTCATTGGCAGCAACCGGGTTATCGTTCTGGCCGCGAATCACCACGATTATTTCAGCGCTGTCACTGAGTCCGCCAGGGTCTGCCACGGTATAGGTGAAGCGTTCTATCAGGGTGTCGCTCGCTTGGCGCAGCGCCTGCACCGCTGCAAGATCATTGTCGACCTCGTAGCTGTAGCTGCCGTCACTGTTCATGGTCAACCAGCCATACAGCCCCTGCAGTGCCTGGCCGACGGTGCCAGACGTGCCAGTTGAACTCTCTGGGCCGGTACGAATTGCGGTAACAGTAAGCGGGTCGCCATCCGGGTCTTCGGCCGAGATATTACCTGTTGGGTTGACCCCGGCGGTTGTATTGTTGACGCCGCCAGCTTCGGTTGCCAGTGCCACACCGTTACCCGCCAACGGCACGTTATTGGCGCCGGTGACGGTGATGACGAGCTGGGCGGTATCGGTCAGGCCTGCGGTGTCTGTGATCTGATAGGTCACGACCACATCAAGGGTCTGGTCAACCGTCAAGGCGACAATCTCTGGATGATCACTGTTGACGTTAAAGCTGAATGAGCCGTCCGGGTTGATCGTCAGCTCACCGTAAGAAGAGCCGCTGGGATTGGTTGAGCCTTGGGCGAAACTGGTGCTGAGCGTGGTGCCGGCCGTCACTGGGCTCAATGCGCCGCCCGCAAGTTCAGTGCCGTTGCGGATGCCGGTGACAGTCAGGTTGGTGTTAGGGCGGTCAGCACCGTCGACATCCTGGTCAATGCCGTTGCCACCGGACGTACCTGTATCGTCAGGGCGGCTTGGGAAGGTAATGACATTACCAGTCGGGTTGGCTTCATTGCCGTCGTCATCCGTTTCACTGGCTTGCGCCTGGGCATGGTCATCGCTGGCAACCGGGTTGTCGTAGTTGCCCTGGACGATAATGGTTAAGTCAGCCAGATCGTTCAGGCCCAGTGCATCGGTGACCTGATAGCTGAACTGGTCTGTCAGCGTGTCATTCGGTCCCAGGCGTTGTACGGCAATGTTGTCTTGGTCAATTACGTAGCTGTACTCACCATCAGAAAAGATCGTCAAAGTTCCGTAGGTGCCATCGATACTGATCGATCCACCTGGAGGCACTACTTCCGGTGTGCCCACATCTGTTTCCGGGACACTCCGAATAGCGGTGACGCTTTTAGTTTCGCCATTGCTGACGCTGTCGACATCGCTGTCGTTGTCCAGCACGTTACCGGTTGCGTCAGCACCTGCGACGGGGAATCCAGGCGGAGGGTTATCGCCAGGGTTGCCAATATCGGTGTTGTCGACCCCGCCTTGTTCGATTGCGGTGGCGGTATCGTCCACGGCTACAGGCGTATCGTTGGCGCCTTGGATGGTCACGGTTAGGACTGCAGTGGAGTTGGCAGTCGCCAACGGTATGCCGCGGTCGCTGATCTCATAGCTAAAGGTTTCAGAGAGCGTCTGGCCACTCAGGCGCAAGGCCTGAACCACAGGGTTGTCATTGTCGACAACATATTCATAGGCGCCGCTGATGTCGACGAACAAGCTGCCGTATTGGCCCCTGATTTCGACAGTGCCTAATGCCGGTACGGCAACGGTTTCGATGGACGAGGTGACCGAAATCAGATCGAGGTTTTCGGTGTCCGGATTGGTAATCAGGTCAACGTCGGTGTCGTTGTCGGTCAGGTTGCCGGCTGGATTGATGCCTGGTGTCTGGTTGTCACGACCGCCAGCCTCAACCGCGGTTGCGGCATCGTCTACCGCCGTCGGTGCGTCATTGACCGCTGCCACCACGATCAACAGTGAGTCCTGATCGGTGCGGGCATCAGTAAGCTCGCCGGGAATACCATTACCGTCGAAATCACCAAAGTTGCCCAAGTCACTGGTCAAGACAGTCAGGGTGTCTTCACCGTTGTAGTTGGCGTTGCCTAGATAGTTGAGGCTGGCCAGCGCGGCATTGATGTCAGCGATGCGGCCGACTAACACCATCGAGTTGCTGTTACTGCCAGTGACTGTCACACCAGTGGTGGCACCGGTAAAAAACAGCGTGCCCTGGGTGACGCTCAAGGTGACCTGGATTGCCTGGTCATTGGTATCAGGGTCGCGCTCAGCATCAACATCACTGACTGAAACTCCAGATATTGCCAAGGCGATGTCTTCTTGAGCGTTCTGCGTGCCGGGAAGGCTGTTGACCGGCGCGTCATTGAGCTCCACGTAGCCTGAGTCGGCCACTTGGCTGTCGGCTTCACCAAGGGTGATATTGACTTGGCCGAGGGTTGCGCCATCCGTGTCGATGCGGATGCGCATATCGCCAAAGGCAACAACACTGTTGACCTCGGTGGGGGCGTCAATGCGATACAAGCCTGACGGCAACACGCCAAAGATGAATTGGCCATTGGCGTCGGTGGTCGCGGTAAAGACTGCATCGTCAGCATTGCCGAAAACTCCATCATTACCGGCCCAGGTCAGCGTCACGTCTTCACCAGCAATGGCCAGGCCGTCTGGCGTGGTGGAGCCGTCGGCTGAGCTGGTGTCGTTCCACAGCGTGCCACTGATGATGCCCAAGCCTGCGGCTTCGACCAACTGATAGTTATTTAGCACCGAGTCGTTGTCTGGGCCTACGCCGTCAGCGCTGGTACGCTCGCCATCGACACCACCATCGGCGCCGACAGTGCTGCCACCCCATTCGGTGAAGGTTTCCGGCAGGCTACTCCAGGTGAGACTGGCGTCGCTGCTGGCAACTATTGCGTCGTTGGGTACATCGACGGTGTAAACCACGCTGATCTGGCTGCCAACATCAATCTGGCTGAAATCAACACTCAGGCCACCAGCGGTGCTGAAACTGATGCCATCAGCCGGTAGATCAGCGGCTGCATAGGTGGTGCCGCCAATGGTGATGCTGACCAGTTGGTAGTTGCTGCCGGTTGCAAAGCTGTCGCTTAAATTGACGTCATAGGCTGGCAGTTCACCGCTTTGATTAAAACCGATGGTCACTGTGGCTGTGCCGTTGCTGCCGCCGACATTGGGGTCAAAGTTGCTGACCGTTTTGTCCAGCCCGCTAAAGCCGCCTTCGACAATCCGCTCAAACAGGGTGTCGCTGGTGGCACGCAGATTGCCGTCAACGCTGTCTTGAACAAATACGCCGAGTTGATCGCCGGCCTGGTTGCTGACTTGGTTATTCACCCGCGCAGTGAACTCAACAATGATCCCTTCAAGGTTGTCATCGTTGCCGTCATCACCTGCGCCGCCTGCACCGTTGGTAACATTGCCAAAGTTGATGGTAATAACCTGGCGTCCGCTGGCATCAGTGGTGATGGTCACATAGTTTGAGTTAAGTACCCCGGTCGGACCCGCGCCAGACAAGTCTGGTGTGATGTACAAGGCTTCGGGGGAGTTCTCGTCGCCATCAATGGCTAGCACACCGCTGGTAATCAAGTCGCTCAGATCTGTTACCAGGCCTCCATTGGAGACGAACGCCACACGCATGCTGGTGAGGTCGGCCAGGGTCAGCCCTGCATCAAGGGTGATGCTGATTTTGTAGTCGGGGTTTTCGCCTTCAGGAATTAGCGCAGCGGCGCGATAGCGGACCAGTTCACCGACCGCGACATTTTCGACACTGGCGTTGGTCGGGTTCGGCGCGGTGGTGTCATCCAGACCGCCAACACGGGAGATCCTGATGCCCTGAGCGACCGGGAACACCAGCGCGCTGTCGAGGCGGTAGTCGTTGAGCACACCGCTATTGAGCAAGCCGTCAACCCCGGTACGTTCGTCGCTGTTGGTGCCGTCAATGCTGGTCCATTGCACTTGTGCCTGGTTGTCAAAATTCGGCACTGCGGCGCCGGTGGCGTTGACCACACCACTGAGACTGATGGTAATGCTGCCGCCTTTGGCGATATCAACATTGCCGGTGTTAACCAGCGTGCGGGTAACGGGGTCAAGGCTGAAACTGCTGGTGATGTCGGTGCTAACGCCATTAACCGTGTAGATGACGCTGTTCAACGTCAGGCCATCCAGCTCAGTAGGCAGAGTGTCGCTGAAGTTAATATCAAAGGCATCGAAGTCAGTGGCGCTATTGCCATTGCTGATGGTGATGGTGAAGTCGACAGGGTCATCCTGGTCAAAACCGAAATCAGTCGGGGTGTCGATTGTTTGGCTAATTTGCAGCGTCGGCTCACGCACGGTAATCGTTGGTTTATCACCGGTCAGTGCGACATTGCGGTCAATATTATCTGCAGGATCGGTGCTGTTAGGAGTGTCGCCGTCAGTATCGGTGTAGGTCAGCGTGGCGTCGTTCTGCAAAACCGTATTGGCCTGGTTGCCGCTGACGTCGGTGGCGATCAAGCGCACTCGAATGACAAACTTATTGTTGTCGGTGTTGTTGTCGCCACTGGCCGAGGAAATGCTGAATACGAAGTTTGCATCGCCGCCATCAGTGCCTGTTGTGGTGAGCTGGCTAATATCCACCGTGCCGCCGAAGTTCAAGGCGAGATAACCGCCGGCAGTGGTGATTAATTGATAGCCGCTGCCATTGAAACTGGTGTCCAGGCGCATGCCTGGTGGAATCAGGTCGTTGATGTTGAGTGACTGGGTGACGCCTTCAGGCAGGGTAACAATGATGTCGTAGAGCATGCTTTCGCCCACGACCAGATCAGCGCCTGTGGTGTGGCTGGCACTTGAGTCTGAGTTGTCGAGACCGCCACCGGCAAAGCCTTTGCTGATCTCGGGGGCCGCAACTTGTTGCGATGCCGTATCACTCAGTACGCCGCTGTCGAGGAAGTTTGCGCCGCCTTCAACGCTGGCATAGTTAAGCAGCGTGCCGGTGCTTTCAAGGGTTGCGCTGGCGTTGATATTGCCTGCAACCAGCGTGTCATAGGTGATGACAATCAGGTTTGCACCACTGTTATCGGCATCCGTCCCAGGACGACCCGCGAGGAGGGCGCCGACACCGGCGCCATCAACAAAGGTGATGGTGTTGGTGGCGTTGTCGACGGTGAAGTCGACCCCCGCTATCAATTGTGTACCATCGCCGCGGAATATCAGCAGGTTGGCGCTGGACAAGCTGCCGCCAACGAAAGACAGACCTGGCGGTAGGGTAATCTGGGTGCTGACATCATAGGCATTGCCGCCCCCCGAGTTCTCGATCGCAGTGGCCAGACGAATGGTGTCGCTGGCGTCGATATCGTTGACGTTGCCTTCAATCGCATTGATATCGGTAACGCTGCCGGTGAACGGTGCTCCGCCCGTGCCAGGTGCGTTCCAGCTACCGGTTGTGCCGGTGACTGTACCGTTGCTTGAGGAAACCACACCGTGGGTAATGCTCAGGTCAGGCTCGGCGACCGAGGCAATAAGGGTGACGTCATCCGAAGACAGGATTTCGTTCTTGTCGAGCGTTGTGGTTTGACTCGACTCCGCCAACACGTTGAAAGAGCGCTGGTCAGCAAAGGGTTGGTCGCTGACTGTCAGGGTGAAATCAATTTGGATGGTGCTGCCGTCAGTCTCGCTGTTGACGTAATCGTCGAAGGTGAAAATCAACGAGTTGCCCGGGCCGATAGTCACCGAACTAGGGCTGTTGGGGTTGGTGTTGTCGGTGCCCAGCTGCCAAAGGGTATCGGCATCAAGACCGGTCAGGTCGAACAGTGGCAGCGGCAGATAAGCGGTGATGCTGAAGTTTTCGTAGTCACCGGTAACCAAGTCATAGGTGAGGCTGAAAGTAACTTCATCGCCCGGCCGCAGTTCTGTCCCAGGCGGCGGTGCGCCATTGCCATTCAGGTCGGCAATATCGATATCAACCGTGCTGGTTGGAATGGTGCTGGTGGTGCTTGATGAGTCGGACTGGTCAAAACCCGTGAGGTTGACCTCGTCTTCCATTATGGTCGCCGTAACCGTCGCATTGTTGCCGAATGAGTCGCCTTCGTTGATCTCACTGTGTGGTGTGCCTGCGGGCGGTGTATAGCTCTGGCCAATAACCGCCTGGTAGCTGAGTACCGCTGTGCTGGCACCCTGCAGAATGTCATCAAAGGAAAGGTCGCCATTCATCCACTGGTGGTCGGGGTAGTAGCTCTCAACCGAGGCGGCGATATCGAACACCAACGAGGTGGTACCGTCTGGATTCACAACCTGGGTGAAGGTGACCGGGATTTGATAGTTGATACCGTCAATGTTGGCGGACAAGGTCAAGGTGCCACCGACCAGCGTCTGGCCGTCGCTCAGGGTGTCGCTGATAACGAAGCTGCCTTCGTTGAGGAGTGTCTTACCAAATGCAAAATAGTCAGAGACATTGATATTGATGACGTAGTTAAGGGTGTCGCCCGGGCTTAAACCGGCGCTGCCAATATCGGTTTGCAGGCTGACTTGTTTTTCCAGCGTGATCGACTTGGCGACGATGCTGGTTGCCACCCCATCACCGCTGAAGGCAATTGTGTCACCCGGATTTGCCACGTCGCGCGGGTCTACCGGTTGCCATTGGCCGCTGGCAGTAGGCGGGCCGAAGGTAATTGTGGCGTCATCGCCGGTGACTGGGTTGAGGACTGAGTCGCCTTCGGCATCAATGTCCGGCACAAAGAAATCAACATTGGTTGTCACAGGTGCCGAGAAGTCGCTGTAAGAGACCGTAAACGACTGGATGTAGACGTCGTTGGTCTGGTCGGCATCGTTGTTGCGCGCAAATACCGCATTGATTAATGCAGGGTTGGTAATGGTGTCACCGTTATGCAAGGTGATCGAGGTGAGGGTACCGTTTGCGCCCGGTGTAATTTCGGTGATGATCACATTGTCGGGTACCGGTTGCGTGATCTCCAAGTCGGTAATGGTCTGTGAGGTTGCCGGGCTGACGGTTATTTGCAACTCCCGGCCATAGTTAGGCCCGGTAGCGGTTTCACCTTCGGGGGCAATGATTTCCTGATCGAATGTGATCACCGTTGGGTGCACCACATAACTAATAGAGCCAGACTCTACCAGGCTTGGGTCGACCGCCGGATTGTTCAGCGCGTCGTTGCCGTATTGGAAGCCGCTGCGGGCGCGAATAGTTAAATCAGGGGTGGCCGCGGAAGACGAGAAATCGGTGTCGGCCAAGTCACTCAGCGTTGCTGTCACTTGAATACCGATATTCGGCTGGCCCTGGCTGACACTGGCAAATGGTAATTCGAGCACCACCATTTGGTCGCCGGCGCGCATCCCATAGGTGGCGGCGTTAACGACTAAAGGCTGACCATCAGTGCCGACGGCCAGTGGGTGTACCGCCTGGCCATTGGCGTCGAAGGTGATAACGTGAGCAACCAGAGATTGGCCAAGGTAGCTGGCTGAAACAAAGCTAATGCCGTCATCAATTTCCGTGCCCGCCCCATCGATACCTGTTGTAGGCAGGAATACATCGACAAAGGGCGCATAACCAGCGTCTGATGAGGTGTTGGAGAAGTTCAGGGTAAAGGTAAAGTTGCTGCCCAGTTGAACATCGGCTCCTGTGCCGCTGACAGAAAGCGTGGGCGCTGCGTCAGGCAACAACCCTGAAAAGCTATCAATGGCTGCAGCGCTAAGGGCAATTGATTTATCAATATCGCCGTCACGTACTTCAAGTTCCCAATTGCCACCTGCCGCTTTACTGCCCGTGTCATCGTTGGACGCGGCGACATCAGCGCCAGTCCATCTGGCCAGCTCACCGACCAGGGTTTTGCCAGCCTCGCCAGCGCCAATCTTGCAGCCATAGAGCTGAATGTCCGCACCAGCGCTGAGGTTATTGCTCCATTGCGCGAAACGACTGCCGAGCTGATCAATATTGTCGCTCGACACCGTGGTGCTGCCCAAGGTGAATTGGCCTGCGGCGCCGTGCGAGAGGATTTGTACAGAATCAACCTGACCCATTGTTTCAAGGGCCTTTTCAATGGCGGCGATGCCATCTTGTTGAGTGTCGACAATAATGGCTTTAACGCCCGACGGCAGCTGCTGAGTGAGTTGCTCACTGTTCTCAAGGCGACTGTCTATGACCAGCAAGGCACGTGCAGCGGATGTAGCCGGCGGGGCCGAGCGTGCCGTCTCAACCGCTGTTGCAGGCACATGGCTGTTGTCTTGGCTGTTTTGGCCGTCGTGTGCCGAGGTGTCGGTCGTATGCTGCTCGGTGGCAACTGCCGCTGCACCATCGAAAAGAATCCTCGGTTCCAATGCCAGCGTACGGCTGCTGGGCTTGAAGGGATTACCGTTACGACCGGCAGTGATTTTTGACATCGACATGGCTCCATGCACAAGAAAAACATCGTCAACAAATAATAGACGTCTCTGCCGTATTCGTAGCGAAAAAAACCAAATAAACAGCGTGCTAAAGCGTAAAAGAGCAGGTTTTTGGATGCCAAAAGACCTGTCGTCAAATGGCTCACGGGACTGGTCCCCCAAATAAAAACCCCTGCGAAAGCGTAGCTCTCGCAGGGGTTGGGGTGACCATCCCAGTAACCCGGCAAATTAGGTGCCGGACGCTTAGGTGCAGTCAGGTATTAATGCGTAGGCAGATTACTCGTCCATTGCACCCATTGCCGTGGTGTTAAAACCGCCGTCAACGTACATGATTTCACCGCTCACACCCGAAGCCAGGTCGGAGCAGAGGAAAGCGCCGGCGTTGCCGACTTCGTCGATGGTGACATTGCGGCGCAGCGGGGTTTGCTTCTCGTTGGCTGCCAGCATTTTGCGGAAACTCTTGATTCCAGAAGCGGCCAGCGTGCGGATTGGACCTGCCGAGATTGCGTTAACGCGAGTGCCTTCTGGACCCAGGCTACCAGCCAGGTAACGGACACCGGCTTCGAGGCTGGCTTTGGCCATGCCCATAACATTGTAGTTAGGCATGGTGCGCTCAGCGCCCAAGTAGGAGAGCGTCAGCAGGCTGCCATTGCGACCTTTCATCAGCTCGCGACCACCTTTGGCCAGAGCCACAAAGCTGTAGGCGCTGATGTCGTGGGCAATGCGGAAGCCTTCGCGGGTGGTGACGTCAGTGAAGTCGCCGTCTAGCTGGTCGCCCGGGGCGAAGCCGACTGAGTGAACGATGCAATCCAGGCCGTCCCACTTTTTGCCCAGTGCTTCGAATACAGACACGATTTCTTCATCGTTGGCCACGTCACACGGGAAGCACAGGTCAGCGCTTGAGCCCCAATCAGCGGCAAAGCCTTCAACACGGCCTTTAAGCTTTTCGTTCTGATAGGTGAACGCCAGTTCAGCACCTTCACGGTGCATCGCTGCAGCAATGCCCGAGGCAATGGAGAGTTTGCTGGCAACGCCAACGATCAGTACGCGCTTACCGGTTAGAAAACCCATGTGTTGTTCCTCTTCCTATTCGCAAGGATTAGTCAGCAGTTGCTGGTGCCAAAAAGGCTGCTTCCAGCAGTTGCTGAGTATAAATATGTTGCGGTGCAGCAAATATTGCCTTTGCCGGACCTTGTTCAACCACCTGACCGTGTTTAACCACCATTAGATGATGGCTGATTGCCCTGACAACGGCCAGGTCATGGCTGATGAACAGGTAAGTCAGGTTGTACTTGGCCTGCAATGACCGCAACAACTCAATAACTTGACGCTGAACGGTGCGGTCGAGCGCCGAAGTGGGCTCATCCAGCAGTATCAGCGCCGGTTTAAGTACCAGTGCTCGGGCAATGGCAATACGTTGCCGTTGCCCACCAGAAAACTCATGAGGATAACGGTGCCGAGACTCCGGATCGAGATCTACCTCTATGAGCGCATCAATCACAGCTTGTTCCTGCTCAGCCGCGCTACCCATGTTGTGAATGTCAAGGCCTTCACCGATGATTTGGCCCACCGACATACGCGGGCTCAGACTACCGAAGGGGTCCTGAAACACCACCTGCATTTGCCGGCGCAACGGTCGCACTTCCTTTTGCGAAAGGCCATCAACTGCCTGCCCCTGAAAACGTATCCCGCCTTGGCTTCCCAGCAAACGCAAGATCGCCAAACCGAGCGTGGACTTACCGGAACCACTTTCGCCGACAATGCCGAGGGTCTGGCCCTGTGGCAGGCTAAAGTTGATGCCATCCACTGCTTTCACGTGATCAACGGTACGGCGCATGAGTCCTTTTTTAATCGGGAACCAAACGCGCAGGTCGTCAACCTCCAGTATCGGATCCCCTGGGGGATTATCGACTGGGTCACCGCTGGGCTCCGCTCCGAGCAATTCCTGAGTATAGGAATGCTGCGGGGCAGCGAACAAATCTGCACATGACGCCTGTTCGACGATCTTTCCGCGCTGCATGACACATACGCGGTTAGCAATTCTTCTCACCAGATTTAAATCGTGGCTGATCAGCAGCAGCGACATGCCCATGCGCGCTTGTAATTCCTTGAGCAATTCAAGGATTTTAAGCTGCACGGTGACGTCGAGCGCAGTAGTGGGTTCATCGGCAATTAATAGCTCTGGCTCATTCGCTAGCGCCATGGCGATCATCACGCGCTGACGCTGGCCGCCAGATAACTCATGGGGGTAAGCCTTGAGGCGTTTGCGCGGATCCGGGATACCCACCAAGTCGAGCAGTTCAAGGGTGCGCGCGGTAGCGGCCTTGCCGCTAAGCCCTTTATGCAGCGCCAACACTTCGTTGATTTGCTTCTCGATACAATGCAACGGGTTGAGCGAAGTCATGGGCTCCTGAAAGACCATGGCGATGCGGTTACCACGGATACCACGCAGCTTCTTCTCGTTCATGTTCAGCAAGTCTTCGCCTTTATAGCGAATGGTGCCGTTTGGGTGCTGCGCCAAAGGGTAAGGCAGCAGGCGCAGAATTGAATGCGCGGTGACTGACTTGCCGGAGCCACTCTCGCCAACCAGAGCCAATGTTTCGCCACGGCGGATGTCAAAGCTGATGTTTTCCACCACACGTTGACGGTTATCGCCCGTGACAAATTCAACGACGAGGTCGCGTACTTCGATGAGGTTGTCAGTGTCGGTCATCTTATTTCCTCGGGTCGAAGGCATCGCGAGCGGCCTCGCCAATAAACACCAGCAAACTGAGCATGATTGCCAGCACGGCGAAAGCGCTGATTCCCAGCCATGGTGCTTGGAGATTGGCTTTCCCTTGTGCAACCAGCTCACCAAGCGATGGTGAACCTGGCGGTAAGCCAAAGCCGAGGAAATCCAGCGCGGTCAGCGTACCGATCGCCCCAGTGAGGATAAACGGCATAAAGGTCATGGTTGAAACCATGGCATTGGGCAGAATGTGGCGGAACATAATGGCGCCGTTCTCCATACCCAAGGCTCGCGCTGCACGTACGTATTCAAGGTTACGTCCGCGCAGGAACTCGGCGCGTACCACGTCCACCAGGCTCATCCATGAGAACAGCAACATGATGCCCAGCAACCACCAGAAGTTGGGTTGCACGAAGCTGGCCAGAATGATCAACAAGTAGAGTACTGGCAGGCCCGACCAGACCTCAAGGAAGCGCTGGCCGACGAGGTCAACCCAGCCCCCATAGAAGCCTTGCAAGGCGCCTGCAAAGACGCCAATGATCGAGCTGAGAATGGTCAGGATCAGGGCGAACATCACCGAAATCCTGAAGCCATATATCACTCTCGACAACACATCCCGACCTTGATCATCGGTGCCTAGCCAGTTGACCGAGGAGGGCGGTGCAGGGGCCGGGACTTGCAGGTCGTAGTTGATGCTCGAATAGCTGAACGGGATGATCGGCCAGATCATCGTGCCATCCTTGTCGGCAATCAGTTTTTTGATGTAAGGGCTTTTGTAGTTGGCCTGTAACGGGAACTCACCGCCAAATACGGTTTCTGGGTAGCGTTTGAATACTGGAAAGTACCATTCGCCGTCGTAGCGCACGGCCAAGGGCTTGTCGTTGGCGATCAACTCGGCACCCAAGGTCAGCGTGAACAGTGCGAGGAAGATCCACAATGACCACCAGCCGCGTTTGTGGGCTTTGAATAGCTCGAAACGACGTTTATTGATTGGGGAAAGCGCCATATCAATTCTCCCTGCTTTCAAAGTCAATCCGCGGATCGACCAGGGTGTAGGTGATATCGCCGATCAATTTCACCACCAAACCTAATAACGTGAAGATAAACAGGGTGCCAAATACCACGGGGTAATCGCGGTTGATAGCCGCTTCAAAACTCATTAAGCCCAGGCCGTCGAGTGAGAAAATGACTTCAATCAGCAGTGAGCCGGTAAAGAAAATACCGATAAAAGCCGCCGGGAACCCTGCAATGATCAATAGCATCGCGTTGCGAAATACGTGGCCGTACAGCACGCGTGTATTGGTCAGGCCCTTGGCGCGGGCGGTGACCACATATTGCTTGTTGATCTCATCGAGAAAGCTGTTCTTGGTCAGCAGGGTCAGGGTGGCGAAGTTGCCGATAACCAGCGCGGTGACGGGCAGGACCAGGTGCCAGAAATAATCAAGAATCTTGCCGGTGGTGCTCAGGTCCTCAAAGTTGTTTGAGGTGAGCCCGCGCAATGGAAACCAGTTGAGGTAACTGCCGCCGGCGAACACCACAATCAATAGAATCGCGAACAGGAACCCCGGAATCGCATAGCCGACGATGATGGCCGAGCTGGTCCAGACGTCAAATGCGCTGCCGTGTCGGGTGGCCTTGGCGATGCCCATGGGAATCGAGATCAAATACATGATCAAGGTGCTCCACAGCCCCAGCGAGATGGACACTGGCATCTTCTCGATGATCAGGTCGAGTACCTTGGCGTCACGGAAGAAACTTTCGCCAAAATCGAAGTGTGCGTAGTTCTTGAGCATTATCCAGAAGCGTTCTGGTGCTGGTTTGTCAAAGCCATACATATGCTCGATTTCAGCAATCAGTTCAGGGTCAAGACCCTGCGCTCCACGGTAATTCGAGCCCGCGACGGACACTTCGGAGCCGCCACCGGATATCCGGCTGGTCGCGCCTTCAAAGCCTTCAAGTTTGGCAATCATCTGTTCAACCGGGCCACCTGGCGCGGCCTGGATGATGATGAAGTTAATCAGCAGAATGCCAAACAGCGTCGGGATAATGAGCAAGAGGCGACGGATGATATACGCCAGCATATTATTGCTCCGTGCCTTCAGTCGTTAGCGCATCATTCGGCTTTTTGGGTGGTTCAGCTTGCTCTTCAGGGGCATCAGTTGCTGGTGTTGTCTGCTCTGCAGCTTGCGCCTCTGGCGATTTGGGGCGTGCCCACCAGGTATTCAGGCCAATGTCGGACATCGGCGTGACATCGGGGTGTTGCAGGGTATTCCAGTAGGCCACGCGCCACGTCTTGATGTGCCAGTTAGGCACTACGTAGAAGCCCCAGAGCAACACGCGATCAAGCGCGCGGGTGTGATTAATCAGGCTTTGCCGCGAGTCGGCGCCAATTAGGCCAACCACCAGTTCATCAATGGCCGGGTCTTTAAGGCCAATAAAGTTGCGGCTGCCAGGTCGGTCTGCACTGCTCGAATGCCAGTATTCACGCTGCTCGTTGCCCGGTGAGTTGGACTGCGCAAAGCCGCTCACAATCATGTCGTAATCACGCGAGCGGAGACGATTGATGTACTGCGAAACGTCGACGCGGCGGATTACCATGTCGATGCCCAAATCAGCCAGGTTGCGTTTATAAGGCAGCAACACACGCTCAAATTCAGTCTGGGCGAGCAAGAATTCGAAGCTGACGGGTTTGCCGGTCGCGTCGAGCATGTGATCGCCCTCGACCCGCCAGCCGGCTTCTTGCAACAACTGATAAGCACGGCGCTGTTGCTCACGAATCATGCCGGTGGCGTCGGTCACTGGCAGAGTGAACTCGTCGGTAAACACCTTGGCCGGGATTTTGTCGCGCAGCGGCTCAAGTATCTTTAGCTCGGCCGCATCCGGCAGGCCGCTTGAAGCCAACTCAGAGTTGTCGAAATAACTATGGGTCCGGGTGTAGGCACCATTGAACAGCTGTTTGTTAGCCCACTCAAAATCAAACAACAGGCCAAATGCCTCACGCACGCGTGAATCTTTAAACAGGTCGTGGCGAATATTGAAGACAAACCCCTGCATGCCGGTGGGGTTGGAGTTTTTGAGTTCTTCCTTCATCAACTGGCCATTAGCAACGGCTGATGTGTCATATGCGGTCGCCCAGTTCTTGGCACTGGTTTCCAGCCAGTAGTCGAACTGACCGGCCTTGAGCGCCTGCAAGGCAACGTCGTTGTCGCGGTAGTAATCAATGCGCATGGTATCGAAGTTATAGAAACCACGGTTTACCGCGAGGTCCTTGCCCCAATAATCCTTGACCCGCTTGTAGCTTATGCTGCGGCCGGGCTTAACCTCGCTGATGCGATAAGGCCCGCTGCCCAGCGGCACTTCCAGATTGCTCTTGCTGAAGTCACGCTCTGCCCACCAGTGTTTGGGTAGCACGGGCAGTTGACCGACGATCAGCGGCAGTTCGCGGTTGCCCGCATGTTTGAACTTGAAACGTACTTTAAGAGGGCCTTCGACCTCGACGCTTTCAACGTCCGCATAGTAGCCGCGGAACATCGGTGAGCCTTTGCTTATCAGCGTGTCGAAGGTGAACTTGACGTCTTCGGCAGTGACTGGCGTACCGTCATTGAAGCGGGCTTCAGGCCGCAGATAGAAGCGCACCCAACTGCTGTCAGGGGCTTTTTCGATTTTGCCTGCGATTAAGCCATATTCGGTGAATGGCTCGTCCAGGGCGTGGACGGTGAGCGTGTCGTAGATCAAGCCGAGATCATTGGCAGGTACGCCCTTGTTGATATACGGATTAAGGCTGTCGAAGCTGCCGAAGCCTGCTTGCCGCAAGGTGCCGCCTTTTGGGGCGTCAGGGTTGGTGTAGTCAAAATGGGTAAAGTTGGCCGGGTATTTCGGCGGTTCGTCATACAAGGTGACGGCATGTTGTGGCGCTGCTTGGACCAAGCAGGACAGGCCGAGCAACAAAATGGCGCTACTTTGTACTGCAAATGAGCGCAGTGAATGCGTCATTGGGTTTTCTCCGTGGGTTTCAGCCACCACGTACGCAGCCCTAGTGTGTAAGGCGGTGTGGGGACATGAGCAAAGCGATTGCGATAAGCCAGCCGGTGATAATTGATGTACCAGTTGGGGATGCTGTAATAGCCCCACAACAACACGCGGTCCAAGGCGCGGGTTGCTGCGACTTGTTCGTCGCGGGTTTGCGCTGAAAGCAGCTTTTCAACCATGGCATCAACCACGGGACTGTCGATACCAGCATAATTCTTGCCACCTTTGACTTTGCCTTGGCTGGAATGGAAATAGAGCGACTGCTCAAGCCCCGGGCTGAGTGTTTGCGGAAGTGTCAGGGAAATCATGTCAAAGTCGAATTGATCCAATCGCTGCTTGTATTGGGCGCGGTCGACGGTGCGTAGATTCGCTTGAATCCCGAGCATTGCCAGGTTTCTGGTAAATGGCTCATAGATACGTTCCAGACCAGAGTTGACCAGCAGTAACTCAAACTGGAACTGTTCACCTTTACTGTTGACCAGACCATTTTCCGAAGCCTTCCAGCCAGCGTCGGCAAATAGACTCAGGGCGCGGCGTAAGGTTTCCCGCGGAATACCGTGACCTTGGGTTTTGGGCACCACAAAGGGTTCGGTAAACAGCTTTTTCGGCAGCTTATCGCGGTAGGTCGAGAGCAGCAGCCACTCCGCGCCTACAGGCTTGCCGGTCGCAGAGAACTCACTGTTCGGGTAGTAGCTGCTGGCGCGGGTGTAGGAGCCGTTGAACAGGGTGCGATTGGTCCACTCGAAGTCAAACATCAGCCCCAGCGCTTCGCGGACTTTGGCGTCGGCGAACAGTGGACGCCGCGAATTCATAAACAGCGCTTGGGTCTGGGTTGGGATTTTGTGCGGAATTTCTGCACGAATAACATCGCCATGCTGCACGGCAGGGAAGTTGTAGCTGTTCGCCCAGTTTTTAGCCTGCTGTTCGATGTAAAAATCAAACTCGCCCGCTTTGAATGCCTCAAAGGCGACATTGCTGTCACGATAAAAGTCGACTCGAACCTTATTGAAATTGTACTTGCCGCGGTTGACGGCCAAGTCTTTGCCCCACCAGTCTTTCACGCGCTCAAAGGTCAGGCTGCGCCCCGGACTCACTTTGCTGATTTTGTAGGGGCCACTGCCCAGCGGAGGATCATAAGTGGTGGCCGTAAAGTCTCGGTCCTTCCAGTAGTGCTGCGGCAATACCGGCAACTCGCCCAAGCGTAGTATCAATAAAGGATTACCCGCGCGCTTGAACACGAAACGGATGCGGTGGCGATTGAGAATATCGACACGCTTCACTTCCTGCAGATTGGTGCGGTATTGCGGGTGGCCTTCCTTGAGCAGGATGCGATAGGAGAAGGCAACGTCATAGGCGGTAATCGGCTTGCCGTCGTGGAATTTGGCGTTCTTACGCAGGTTGAAGACCACCCAGCTGCGATCTTCGCTGTATTCGACCGTCTCGGCGATCAAGCCATAGCTCGATGCGGGCTCATCCCCTGAAGGGTCATAAGCACCGGTGCCAACCATCAACGGCTCGTTCATCTCGTTGACGCCGTACTGCAAGAAGTTTGCAGTCGAGATCGGACTGGAACCCTTGAATGTATAAGGGTTGAGTGTGTCGAAGGTGCCTGAGGCCATCATGCGCATGGTGCCTTGCTTTGGCGCATCAGGATTCACCCAATCGAAATGGGTGAAGCTAGCTGAGTACTTGAGTGCACCAAATTGAGCGTAGCCATGACTTTTGATGATGGTTGCCCCAGCGGGGAAACACACAACAAGGCTGACCAGTAATGGGATGAGGCGACGTATCAAGTGATATATCCGATCCGTGGCGGCTATGGGCATCTTGCCCGGTACAGTAACAGCTTGTATCGACAGGAAAAAGACTAGGTTCTTGAGTGTCCTGTAAGCGTACTGTTATTAAAAATGAATCTTGCCCATGACAGGTATCGGGCGCCGCTCAGGAACGCTGTTACGGCCGCATAACCTATACCCGCACGGACTCAATGTGCAAAATTTCGACTTACTTTCGCGCGGCTAATTTTTTACCGGTGATTAGCGTCATTTGTCGTTGCTGCGGTCACAGGGTAACGTTAGGGAGCGCTTTGTACGCAGGTCGTGTGTCTTTAGACGCGAAGCCTACACGACCAAGCGGGTGCTTGGTCGTTTTCAGATTGTTAGCGAGGCAAGCGCAGGGTCAAGGTTTGGCCGGGGCGCAATGCGCTGCCGGTACGTGGATTCCACGTCCTGAGGTGTTTGACCGGTACTTTGAAGCGCTGCGCGATCATCGATAATGAGTCACCCTTACGCACTTTGTAGTAAGTAACAGTATTTTGCTTGCGACTAACCGGTGAGCCAGCGCTAGGCGTACCTGCAAGCGCCAGGGTTTGACCAATTTTCAGCGAGTTGCCGCTGAGTTTGTTCCAGCGTTTGACTTGATTGACTGAGACCTTGTTGGCTTTGGCGATCGACCAGAGGTTGTCGCCTGCCTTGACTCGATAGCTGCGTGGCGTCGTGGCCCGGGCACTGGCAATCTGTTGGCCAGAGTCAATCTTCACACCCGCGCGCATTGGCAGGCTAAGAGTCTGGCCAACGCGTAGGCTGTTGCTGGTTAGCTTGTTCAGCTCACGGATGCCGTTGACGCTGGTGTTATAGCGACTCGCGATACCGCTCAGCGTGTCACCGCGGCGAACCTTGTATTCCTGCCAGCTGATCATGTCCTGGGGCTTCATGGTCGACAAGCTAGCAGTGAATTTTTCGGCTTTATCGATGGGCACCAATAAGCTCGGTGGGCCGTCCATGGTGATGCGCCGCTTGAAGGCTGGATTGAGCTGATACAGCTCATCCTCGTCAAGGTCCATCATTTCAGCGATCTTCGACAGATCCATGTTCTGTTTTAGCGCAACTTGCTCGAAGTAGGGTTGGTTTGCAACCGGGCTGAGACTGACGCCATAGGCTTTCGGGGTCATTACGACCTGCGAAAGGGCAAGTAGCTTAGGCACATAGTTCTGGGTTTCAGTGGGTAGCGAGAGGTTCCAGTAGTCAGTTGGCAGGCCAAGTTTCTGGTTACGCTCAATCGCTCTGCTGACCCGGCCTTCGCCTGCGTTGTACGCCGCGAGTGCGAGTAGCCAGTCACCGTTGAACATGTCATGCAGACGCGTCAGGTAATTCATCGCTGCATTGGTCGAAGCCGTGACATCGCGGCGGCCGTCATACCAACTGGTTTGACGAAGGTTGAAGTGTTTGCCGGTGGCTGGCATGAATTGCCATAAACCTACTGCCTTCGCATGAGAAAGAGCGAGTGGGTTGTAGGCGCTTTCAATCATCGGTAGCAATGCCAGTTCGGTCGGCATATTGCGCTCTTCGAGCTGCTCTACGATGTAATGAATGTAGGGGCTGCTGCGTTCGCTGGCGTTTTCGATGAAGGAGGGGTTGCTTACAAACCAAAGGCGCTGCTGTTCGATGCGTGGATTGATACCAATGATATCTTGCATCTGATAGCCGTCGCGTACACGTTCCCAGATGTCAGTGGCCACGTATTCTTTGGTCTGTGTATTGAGCCACACAGGTTCTGGTTTGTGACGTTGAGTTAAGGTCAATTCGTCACTGACTTCTGGCGCAGTTTGGCAGCCAGCCAGGGTTGCACAAAACACCACCACGAGCGCTTGAGCGTTTTGTGCTAATGCCTTTGAATTCAAGGGGTTATGTGGTGATAGAAGCATTGGCGGCGGTGGTTTTCCAGATGCAAAGATCGGGCGATTCTAGAAACCGTTTCCGCGCTGGTCAAGTTTTGACCAGCGTTTTGTGGGTGTGTCGACTTTTTAGAAGTTATCTTTCCAGGCACGAAGCTCTGCAAATGCCTGCACCGGGGAGCGTTCATGGGTGCCGCTCCGCTCGTCTAATTTCTGCAAAATGCTGGGTTTATCTGTGCGCAAAAAAGGGTTGGTTGCCAGCTCCAGTTCTAGACTGGAAGGTAGGCTTATCTGATCGTTCTGGCGCCATTGCGTGACATTGCTGATGCGCTGGGCAATATCGTCATTGTCAGGTTCCGCGGCCAAAGCAAAGCGCAGATTGCTCAGCGTATATTCGTGGGTGCAGTAGACTGCGGTAGAAGCGGGCAGGGCTGCCAGCCGGGTTAAGGAGTCATGCATCTGTTCAGGGGTTCCTTCAAACAAACGACCGCAACCCGCTGCGAACAACGTATCACCGCAGAACAGCCAATTATTCTCGGCCTGGTAATAAGCGATATGCCCCAGTGTGTGGCCTGGGACCTCAATAATCCGTAAGGTCTGTCCAAGCACTTGAATTTCATCGCCTTCGCTTAACGCCACGTCGCGGGCTGGGATTTTTTCATTGGCAGGGCCGGTCACGCGGGCCCCGGTGGCTGCTTTTAACTGCTCGACACCGCCAACATGATCAAAGTGATGATGGGTGACCAGGATGTCGGTTAGTTTCCAGTCTGGGTGACTGCTCAGCCACTTTTCAACGGGAGCTGCATCGCCTGGGTCCACTACCGCGCAATGGCGTAACGCGGGATCTTGTAACAACCAGATATAGTTGTCAGAGAATGCAGGTAGGGCTTCGATGTTTATCATGGTCGTCATTCGCCAAGGTTTAAACAAAAGTGCATCTTAGGCCTCACAGAGGTTAAGGGCTACGCAGGAACCGATTAATGTCAGATCAGCATCGCTCAGAAACGCCGTTTGCCGACGCCGATGCACAATGGTTGAATTTGATTGCCAGTGCTCGGGAATGGTTTCAAGGGCCTTATGGGCAACTACTGCTTGAAAGTGAGCAGCCCTTGCTTGAAGAGGAGCTTGCGCGCTTCTTCGGCAGCTATATGTTGCACTACGGACCCTTTGCAGGCGAGGTGCCTAACGCTGCACAAGTTCAGCATAGTGTGCGTGTCGGCGCACCCTTTGCCGGGGTTGATATCGCCTGCGAAGAACAGGCTTGGCCAATGACCGAACATGCGGCTGATGTGGTGCTGTTACAACATGGCTTGGATTTCAGTCTGTCACCTCACGGGTTGTTGCGTGAGGCGGCGCACAGCGTTAGGCCCGGTGGGCATTTGCTGGTCGTCGGAATTAACCCGGCAAGCTGCTGGGGGCTGCGCCATGTGTTGGCTCGTGATGCCTTGCATCAGGCGCGCTGTATCTCCGCCAATCGGGTATGTGACTGGCTGCATCTGCTCGGTTTTGCGCTGGAGAAACGCCGCTTCGGGTGCTATCGTCCGCCGCTTGCTTCGCGTGCCTGGCAGGCGCGATTGACCCCATTGGAATCATGGGGTGGCGCTTGGCATGCTCCTGGTGGTGGTTTCTATCTATTGGTGGCGCGCAAGTTGGTCGTGGGTTTGCGGCCACTGCGTCAGTCCCGTCGTGAGCCGATGGGCGCAATGGTGCCGATGCCGGTGGCAAAGGTCAGTCGCCGTGATTCCGACAAGCCCTAGTACATAAGGCAGGCACGCTCGCCTGTTTGATTTAATTATTGAGAGAAATGCTCTGCATGTCAGAACAAGTTGAAATCTATACCGATGGCGCGTGCAAGGGTAACCCTGGCGTAGGTGGTTGGGGCGCTTTGCTGGTGTTTAAAGGTGTCGAGAAAGAGTTGTGGGGTGGCGAGGCCGAGACCACCAACAACCGCATGGAACTGACCGCGGCAATTCGTGCGCTGGCTGAACTCAAGCGCGAGTGCGATGTACGTCTGGTGACGGACTCGCAATATGTCATGCAAGGTATTCAAGACTGGATGCCGAACTGGAAAAAACGCGGCTGGAAGACTGCTGCCAAGCAGCCAGTTAAGAACGCAGATCTATGGCAACAGCTAGACGAGCAGGTTAATCGGCACAAAGTGACGTGGCAGTGGGTGCGCGGCCATACCGGCCATCCCGGCAATGAGCGCGCCGACCAACTGGCTAATCGTGGGGTTGATGACGTCAGGGCTTTGAAGCACGCCTAGTTTCACCACCGCTGCCTGGCGGTGGTGAAGGGTGACGGAGTCAGAATGTCATTTCCGGCACGTGCTCAGGAATGATCAGCCGGCCCGCGGTTTTCTCGGCAATTTCCTCGACGCTAACCCCTGGCGCGCGCTCGCGCAGAATGAAGGCCCCGCCTTCTATTTCAAGGTAGGCGAGGTCGGTCAGCACTTTTTTAATGCAACCGGCACCGGTGAGGGGCAGGCTACAGCGTGACAGCAGTTTGGACTCACCGTCTTTGGACGCGTGAGTCATGGTCACGATGATATTGTCGGCACCCGCCACCAGATCCATGGCGCCGCCCATGCCTTTGATCAGCTTGCCCGGAATCATCCATGAGGCGATGTTGCCGTCGACATCGACCTCGAAAGCACCGAGCACGGTGAGGTCAACGTGACCGCCGCGAATCATGGCAAAGGATTCGGCCGAGGAAAAAATCGATGCGCCCTTGATGGCAGTAACGGTCTGCTTGCCAGCATTAATCATGTCTGCATCGACTTGATCATCTTTAGGAAAGGCGCCCATGCCGAGCAGGCCGTTCTCTGATTGCAGCATTACTTGAATGTTATTCGGCACATAGTTGGCCACCAGTGTTGGAATGCCAATGCCCAGGTTAACGTAGTAGCCGTCCTTGAGTTCGCGCGCCACGCGTTGCGCCATTTGTTCACGGGTAAGTGCCATAGTCGCCTCTTGTCAGTTCGGATGGGTCACGCCAGCACGGTGCGTTTTTCAATGCGCTTTTCGAAGCGGCCTTGAATGATTCGGTCGACATAGATACCGGGCGTGTGGATTTGCGCCGGATCGAGTTCGCCGGGTTCGACGATTTCCTCAACTTCGACCACGGTGATGCGCCCGGCGGTGGCGGCCAGTGGGTTGAAATTCTGCGCCGTATGCCGATAGATGACGTTGCCGAAGTGGTCTGCTTTCCAGCCTTTGACGATGGCGAAGTCGCCGGTTATCGACGGTTCCAGGATGTAGTTGCGACCTGCGTACTCGCGTACTTCTTTACCTTCAGCAACGGGGGTGCCGTAACCTGTGGCGGTGAAAAACGCCGGAATGCCCGCACCGCCTGCGCGCAGTTTCTCGGCAAGTGTGCCTTGCGGCGTCAGTTCCACTTCCAGCTCGCCGCTTAGCAGTTGCTGTTCAAACAATGAGTTCTCGCCGACGTATGAGGCGATCATCTTGCGAATCTGCCGGTCCTCAAGCAGTACACCCAGACCAAAGCCATCAACCCCGCAGTTGTTGGAAACCACAGTCAGGCCCCGAACGCCAAGGCGGTGTATTTCAGCAATCAGGTTTTCAGGGATTCCGCAAAGACCGAAGCCACCGGCCAATACAGTCATGCCATTGGTGAGCCCGGCAAGTGCCTCCTCATAGCTATTCACGCGCTTATCTAGTCCTGCCATCTCGTTGCTCCTGTGGTCGTGGCATCGGTCGGGGACCGGAGATGGCTTCAGTGTCGGTTGCTGGGTATTATTTGTTAAGTTTGTTTTTAATTGGTATTGATAGGTTTTTCTGAATAATGTCGATCAAGCAACTTCGCGCCTTTCTTGCCGTCGCTCAATCCTTGTCTTTTGCTCAGGCCAGCCAGCATCTGCACCTTTCGCAGCCTGCCTTGAGCTTGGCGATCAAGACACTTGAAGAGTCGCTCGGCGGCGCCTTGCTGGTGCGCACAACCCGCAGTGTGGCGCTGACTCGCGAGGGTGAGGTGCTGTTGCCCATCGCCCGTCGGTTGATCGCTGACTGGGACAACACCGAGGAGCTTTTACGTCAGCACTTCACCCTAAAGCTCGGCCGGGTCGCCATTGCGGCGCTGCCATCATTCGCGGCAAGTCTCTTGCCGGTGGCGCTGAAGGCGTTCCGTGATTGCCACCCTGATATCAATGTCACGGTGCACGACGTGGTTAACGAGCAGGTGGTGGAAATGGTGCGCAACCATCGCGTTGAGTTGGGTGTCGTGCTGGAGCCGGAGTCACTCGAGGGATTGGACTTTACCCCGCTGTATTTGGATCGATTCATTGCTGTAGTACCTGCAGCCAGCCGGTTGGCCAGCTATGAAGAACTGCAGTGGAGCGACTTGCTTAGCGAGCCGTTTATTGCTCTGCAACGGCCTTCAGCAGTACGGACTTTGCTAGAGAATAGCGTCAGCGCACACCATGGTCGTCTGCCCGTGGCGTTTGAAAGCCATCAACTGGTGACTATCGGGCGCATGGTGTCCCAGGGCTTGGGCGTCAGTGTGGTGCCGAGTTTGTGTCTCCAGCAGATGGAGGCGCTGGGGGCGCGTTGCGTCGCGTTAAACCAGCCACGCGTAGAGCAGCGGGTGGGGCTGATTCACCTCGCCGGAACAACTATCTCTGCGGCAGCCAAAGCGCTGAGCGAAAAACTAATTGAGGTCACTGATAAGCGCTAGCTGGGATTCACCCATGCTAAGATTCAGCCTGTGTTTAGAGGTGGGTATGCAATGACGGTTAACAATCAAACGGCTGATAGGAAAGTAGTTCTCGATACAGAAACCACTGGTTTGTCGGTCACCGATGGCCATCGGATTATCGAGATCGGTTGTGTTGAGATGGAAGGGCGGCGGTTAACGGGGCGCCACTTTCACGTGTACCTGCAGCCTGATCGCGAGATCGATGAAGGCGCCATCGCCGTTCACGGTATTACCAATGAGTTCCTGGCTGATAAGCCGCGCTTCAAAGATATTGCCGAAGAGTTTTTTGAGTTTGTCAAAGACGCGCAGTTGATCATTCACAACGCGCCGTTCGACGTTGGCTTTATCAATAATGAATTCGTGCTGCAAGGGCGTCTGGATCGCTCTGATCTGACCGATCATTGCTCAGTCCTCGATACTCTGGTGATGGCGCGTGAGCGTCATCCGGGACAGCGCAACAGCCTCGATGCCTTGTGTAAGCGTTACGACGTTGACAACTCGGGCCGTGACTTGCACGGCGCCTTGCTCGATGCCGAGATTCTGGCCGATGTTTATCTAGCGATGACCGGTGGCCAGACTAACCTGTCGTTGGCGGGTGATGGCTCGGAAGGCGATGGAACCGGTGGGCGTCAGCAACCTACGGCAATCAAGCGTCTGGCTGCAGACCGCCAGTTGACCAAGGTTATCGTCGCCAATGATGCTGAGCTTAACGAGCATATGGCACGTTTGGCGATGATTGAAAAGTCTGCCGGTGCATTGCCGTTGTGGCTGCAAATGGAGCAGCCCAAGGTCGAAGCTGAATCCTGAGTTGGCTTGCACTTAATTATCAGCGAGCGACCTTTTCGTACAGTGTGAAGCAGTGGGGGTTCCGTCAGCGTTACGGAGCCTCTAACCTGAGGTGATAGGCAGGCCGTGGCCTGTCACTTTCAGGGACAACACAATGCATAAAGATCTAAAGTTTCCTGTACTGATTGTGCATCGCGACATCAAGGCTGACACGGTCGCCGGTGATCGCGTACGGGCGATTGCGCAAGAGTTGGAGCAGGATGGCTTCAGTATCTTGTCGACAGCAAGCTCGGCTGAAGGACGCATCGTTGCTTCAACCCACCACGGTCTGGCCTGCATTCTGGTGACCGCCGAGGGGGCGGGGGAAAACAAGCACCTGCTACAGGACATGGTTGAGCTGATTCGGATTGCCCGTGCGCGTGCTCCGCAACTGCCAATCTTCGCCCTTGGTGAACAAGTCACTATCGAAAACGCCCCCGCCGAGGCGATGGCTGATTTGAATCAGCTGCGCGGCATTCTTTATCTATTTGAAGATACCGTGCCATTTCTCGCTCGCCAGGTGGCCAGAGCTGCACGCAATTACCTTGATGGTCTGCTGCCGCCGTTTTTCAAAGCGCTGGTACAGCACACTTCGCAGTCCAATTATTCTTGGCATACACCGGGTCATGGCGGCGGCGTGGCTTATCGTAAAAGCCCGGTGGGGCAGGCGTTTCACCAGTTCTTTGGTGAAAATACGCTGCGCTCCGACTTGTCTGTTTCGGTGCCAGAGCTGGGCTCGTTACTGGATCACACCGGGCCACTGGCCGAGGCTGAAGCGCGCGCAGCACGTAATTTCGGAGCTGATCACACCTATTTCGTGATTAATGGCACCTCAACGGCGAATAAGATTGTCTGGCACAGCATGGTCGGACGTGATGATTTGGTGCTGGTTGATCGCAATTGCCATAAATCGATTTTGCATTCGATCATTATGACCGGTGCCATTCCGCTGTATCTATGCCCGGAGCGTAACGAGCTGGGCATCATCGGGCCGATCCCTCTCAGCGAGTTCAGCCGCGAGTCGATTCAGGCGAAAATCGACGCCAGTCCACTGGCCCGTGGCCGCGAGGCTAAAGTCAAGCTGGCCGTGGTCACCAATTCGACCTATGACGGGCTCTGTTACAACGCTGAACTGGTCAAGCAAACCCTTGGCGATAGCGTTGAAGTGCTGCATTTCGATGAGGCGTGGTTTGCCTACGCGGCCTTCCATGAGTTTTACAGCGGTCGTTACGGTATGGGCACCACCTGTACCGAGAACACGCCACTGGTGTTTACCACCCATTCGACGCACAAGTTGCTCGCGGCATTCAGTCAGGCATCCATGATCCATGTGCAGGACGGCGGCGTGCGTCAGCTGGATACGGACCGCTTCAATGAAGCCTTCATGATGCACATTTCGACATCGCCGCAGTACGGCATCATCGCTTCGCTGGATGTTGCCTCGGCGATGATGGAAGGGCCTGCGGGGCGCTCGTTGATCCAGGAAACCTTTGATGAAGCGCTCAGCTTCAGGCGTGCATTGGCTAACTTGGGGCAAAATCTCAGTGCTGATGACTGGTGGTTTACTATCTGGCAGCCACCGCAAGCTGAAGGCACTGTTGACATCGCAACGGCTGATTGGGTGTTGCAGCCGCAGGCTGATTGGCATGGCTTTGGTGACATTGCCGAAGATTATGTGCTGCTTGACCCGATCAAGGTCACCTTGGTCATGCCCGGGCTTACTGCGGGCGGCAAGCTTGATGAGCGTGGGATTCCTGCGGCTGTGGTCAGCAAGTTTCTCTGGGAACGCGGCTTGGTGGTCGAGAAGACCGGCCTGTACTCCTTCCTCGTATTGTTCTCAATGGGCATTACCAAAGGTAAATGGAGCACGCTGCTCACCGAGTTGCTGGAGTTCAAGCGCAGCTACGACGCCAATTTGCCTTTGGCCAGTGTCTTGCCATCCATTGCCAAGGCCGGTGGTGCGCAGTATCACGGGCTAGGGCTGCGTGATTTGTGCGATGCTCTACACAATTGTTACCGTGAAAATGCCACGGCTAAAGCCCTTAAGCACATGTACACGGTGCTGCCTGAAATCGCCATCAAACCAGCTGATGCCTATAACCAACTAGTACGTGGTGAAGTTGAGGCTGTGCCAGTGAACCAACTGCAAGGGCGCGTGGCTGCGGTGATGTTGGTGCCATACCCGCCAGGTATCCCGCTGATCATGCCTGGTGAACGGTTTACTGCGGCGACGCGCTCTATCATTGATTACTTGGAGTTCGCCCGTCGTTTTGATGATAGCTTTCCAGGTTTCGACGCTGACGTGCATGGCTTGCAACGCCGTGAAGATGCCGGCGCAGTGGTTTATACCGTCGACTGCATCCGCGAATAAACCCCTCTATTGCGTGCTTTGCAAGGCGCACCGACGGCAACGGGTTGCTTGGTACCGCCACAACCCGTTGTTTTCCACAAAGACTGGATTAGATAGGGCGATGGCGATTCTCGGTAGATCAATATCTTAGCTGCGCTTAGCAAGGTTATGCTTTAGCCTAAGAAAGTGGCCTGCGTCACAATGGATAGGATCGACATTTATGTCGTGCTTGATATAGTTGAGCGCTTGTCATTAGAAGCAAAAATTGCGCGCTTCATCTGCCGCTGAGGAACCAAGCCATGGCCGAATACAAAGCCTTTCAGGTTGAATTGGCAGATAAAATTGCCCATGTGCAAATCAACCGCCCTGAAAAAATCAATGCAATGAACGCAGACTTCTGGTCAGAGATCATTGAGGTCTTTCGCTGGATTGATGCCACGGACGAGGTTCGGGTTGTAGTGCTTTCAGGTGCAGGCAAGCATTTTTCATCGGGCATCGACCTGATGATGCTGGCGCAGGTTGGTAATAACTTAGGCAAAGATGTCGGGCGCAATGCCGAAACCCTACGCCGTAAAATTCTAGAACTGCAAGCGTCTTTCACTGCCGTGGATCTGTGCCGTAAGCCTGTGCTGGCGGCAATTCACGGTTACTGTCTTGGCGGTGCGATTGACTTGGTGTCTGCTTGTGACATGCGTTACTGCACTGAAGATGCCCAGTTCTCGATCAAGGAAATCGATATTGGCATGGCCGCCGATGTCGGTACGTTGCAGCGGCTGCCGCGTATCATCGGCGATGGCATGATGCGGGAGCTGGCCTTTACCGGCCGCACTGTCGACGGTCTTGAAGCACGCAGTATCGGTTTAGTTAACCGCACTTACGCCGACTATCACGCCTTGCTCGATGGGGTAATGCAGCTTGCAAGACAAATCAGCGAGAAATCACCTGTGGCAATCCGCGGCACCAAAGAGATGATTCGCTACATGCGCGATCACCGCGTCGATGATGGCCTTGAGTATATTGCTACCTGGAACGCCGCCATGCTGCAGTCGGTAGATTTGCGTGTGGCCATGGCCGCTCACATGAGCAAGCAAAAGCCGGAGTTCGCCGACTAATGCAATGCCCGCAATTTTTATTACCTACAGCGCGGGAGGCGCAATAGCTAATGGTTTCCGGTGCTACTTCGCTTAACCTGGTTCGTGAAGAACTGTTCGCCACAATGTTTGAGGCTGAGTCGAGCCTTGAGCAATTTATTCTCGAACGCCATAACGGCAGTCTGTTGCAGCAAGCTGTAGAAAGCCTGCATCAGGTGCGTGGCACGCTTAATTTGATAGAGCTGGCGGGTGCTGAGTTACTGGCTCAAGAAGTGCTCGACCAAGCCACCGATATTCCTGCTGGCGCTGGTGAAGAGCGAGATGTGCAGATCGCTGCGCTGAGCAATGCGCTGCACGTGTTACGCCGCTACCTTGAAAATCTTGATGCGCATCGTCAGGAAATGCCTGAGCTGTTGTTGCCTGCCATCAATGATCTGCGTAAAGCGGGCGGTCAGCATGCTTTACCAGAAAGTTTTTTCTTTAGTGTGCGAATCGATCAGCCGCGTCCGCGTATGGCGCCTCCTGCGCTGGATGCTGCGGCTAAAGAGGTAGAAGGTCGTCGTTTACGGCAGATGTATCAGGTTGGCCTGCTTGGTTTTATTCGTGAGCCGAATCCGCAAAGCAGCCTTAAATTGATGACTCGGGCGATGCAGCGCCTCGACGGCCTGTTTGCGAATGAACCCCGTGGTCGTCTGTGCTGGATTTGTGCGGCTGCATTGGAAGCACAGGACGAAGGGTTACTGCTTTCGCGTCAGCCGCGTAAGCAATTGTTTGGTCGGGTTGATCGTGAGCTGAAAAAAATCCTCCTCAATAGCACCTATGAGCCGCCACGCAGCCTGCTCAAAGAACTGCTTTATCTGGTCGCACTGTCCGATAGCGCTGGGCCGTATGTTTCCGCCTTGCGCAAGGTGTTTGGTCTAACCCCGCTGCCTTTCACCGACCACCTTATTGAGCAAGAATCGCAGCGTTTGGCCGGGCCTGGGCAGTCGGTCATGCGCTCGCTTAGCACCGCGATTCGTGAAGAGCTTTCTAGCGTCAAAGACATGCTCGACCTGATTGAGCGCGGGACGGTGCAGGCCGATGTTCTAATGAGTCTGCATGCCTTGCTTGGCAAAATGAGCAAAACCCTGGGCATGGTCGGTTTAAGCTCTGCCGGCAACTCATTGAGTGAGCAAGTGCTGGTCGTTGCAAGTTGGAGCGAGGGCACTGTGCCGTCGACTGCCGAATTGCACAAATTGGCTGATACGATTCTCTATGTTGAGGGCATGGTCTCCAGTCTGAATACTGATCAGCAGCGGATGCGGGTTCCGGCTGAGCCGCAGCGTAGTGAAGCAGAGTTGTTTGCTTACCATCAGTTGCTCGAAGCGCGAATTGTCGTGATCGATGAGGCGCAAGCGGGTTTGGCCTTGAGCAAGCGGGCAATTACCGCTTATCTGGAGTCCAGTGGTGACCGTATGCATCTGGCAAACGTGCCATTCAGTCTGCAAGCGGTGCGCGGTGGGCTGTGGTTCCTTGGGCAGGAGCGGGCTGCTGAGTTGATCGGTGCGTGCGCGTCCTATATTCAAACTCAAATGGTTGATACGACCCAGATGCCAAGCGAGCATATGCTCGAGACGCTGGCTGATGCACTCAGCAGCCTTGAGTACTATCTGGAAGCGGGCGCGGTGATGCGCGAAGAAACTCGTCCAAGTGTGCTGGATCTTGCGGCTGATAGCGTGCGTACGCTGGGCCTCTCGGTTGCTGCCTGATGAGTACGCGCTGGCAGCCATCTATTATTGATCACAACCAACCGGGTGGTTGGGCGATAGCGCATTGTAAGCAACACTTTCTGGCCGACAGTAATGGTGTTTTGTTTCCACGCGAGTGGCTAAAGAAACAAGACATTGAGGTCATCGGCGAGCACGGTATTGGCCATTTCGATGGCGATGCCATCTACTTGCTCGAAGTCGATCAGCCGATTGAACTTGCCGATTGCAGTTGGCAGGGGCTGCGTCAGTTCATGCTGCAGGGTGAAGCGGATATGTTCCGCTTACTGAGTTTCGCTGCGCAAATTGGCACCTGGTCGCGTGAGCATCGCTTTTGCGGCAGTTGCGCCGCTGCCATGGAGCAAGTACCGGGTGAGCGCGCGATGCAATGCACACGCTGCGAATTGCGCAACTACCCGCGTTTATCGCCGAGCATGATTGTCTTGGTGACCCGCGGTGATGAAGTCCTTCTGGCGCGTTCGCCGCGTTTTGTCAGCGGTATCTACAGTACCTTGGCCGGCTTTGTCGAAGCGGGTGAGTCAGTTGAGCAATGTGTGGCTCGTGAAGTCTTTGAGGAAGTCGGCGTTGCAGTCAAAAACATCCAGTATCTAGGCAGTCAGGGTTGGCCGTTCCCGCATTCATTGATGCTCGGTTTCCATGCTGAATATGCCTCTGGCGATATCGTCATGCAGCCAGAAGAGATTGAAGATGCGCAGTGGTTTAACGTGCATGAGCTGCCGCCATTGCCGGCCAGTCGCTCAATCGCTCGTTATTTGATTGATGTCTATGTGGCACGGCGTTTAGGCCTGCCCGAACCAGTGTTGCCAAGCTAGGCGTGCAGTCAGTGCTAGCACCACCAGAATAAACACCGGGCGGATAAACTTTGAGCCGCCTTTAATCGCGGTGCGCGCACCAATATAGGCGCCAACCATCAGCGCTGAACCCATGCAGATCCCGAGTACCCAAGCCACCTGGCCGCTGGCGATAAACACCGCGAGTGCGCAGATGTTGCTGACGAAATTCATGGTTCGGGCAACACCGCTGGCACGAACTAAATCAAGCGGGTAGAGCAGCAGCGTACTGACTGTCCAAAACGCTCCGGTGCCAGGCCCAGCAACGCCGTCATACAAACCGAGGGTGATACTTTGGGGCCACTGACGACCTTTCGGGATTGGTGCATCTGGGTTAAGTGGCGCATCCGGGGCCTTTCCGAACAGCAAGTACAGGCCGCAGCCAAATACCACCACAGGCAGCATTTGATTGAGCCACTCAGCGGGTAGCCATTGAGCGATTGCCGCACCGAGCAAAGCACCGATAGCGGTGCCGATCAAGGCATTACGCCAGTTTATCGGGCTGAACAGCTTACGCCGGTAAAAGGTATAGCTGGCCACGGCTGCGCCAAATGTGGAGCTGAGCTTATTGGTGCCGAGCACTAGATGGGGTGGCAAGCCTACGGTGAGTAGTGCCGGAATGGTGAGCAAACCGCCGCCGCCAGCAATTGCATCAATAAAACCGGCAATAAATGCGACGCCCGCCAGAATTAATAAAGTAGTCGGGTCAACAGCAAGCTCGAAAGGCAGTAGCATAAGAAAAGAAGACCTGTGTCTGGTTGTTCAGCTCTGGCGCTGTGCGGTGATGCAGTCGCTGCGCATAATGCCAGCATTTTCATCAATAAGGGATGTACTTGATGCAATACGATGGCTTGGCATGGGCAACAGCACTGCTGGCAGTTATTACGGTGCTGGTTGCTGCGCGTATCTTGTTCGGTGGCAACTGGCTGCTCGGCTGGCTGCGCGGTACCTGTGGGTTATGTTTTTTAGGTTTGGCTGCTCTAATCGGTCTGGTTGCCTACGACCTTTATAGCTATTCACCGTTGCCAGAACGCGGGCCGGTTGCAACCCTTAGCTTCAAGGCGGATGGCTATCGCTATCAGGTGCAAATCACTGAAGGTGAAGCGGTGCACAGGGCGATCATTCAAGGCGATTTGTGGCAGCTGGATGCACGTTTACTGCGCTGGAAAGGCATTGCTGATCTTATTGGACTTAAACCTGGCTATCGCTTGCAAAAGCTTACCGGACGCTTTTTGGCCATTGAGCAGCAGTCGATGTCGCAACACGCTCAAGCGGAGCTTGCGAAAAGCCCTTACGGTATTGATTTGTGGCGCTGGATGCGTTTGGGGAAACACGACTTGATGATGTTTGATCCGCAGGCGCTTCGTGTGACCTATTTGCCTATCGCTGACAATGCACAGTACGCGGTGAGCTTGACCCCGACCGGGTTGCTTGCAGAGCCGACTAATGAGGCCGCTAAACAGGCGCTCAAAGACTGGAAGTGACCCGTGTTGTGGCTTCGGTTGTGGGGTGGATGATGCTTTTTCATCCGCCATCAACTGTTGCTGATATTCGCGTTATCGACTGAGCCGTAGCGGACAAGCAGTACGTGGCTGTTCTTACCAGCCATTAAAATACAAAACGCCCGATGCGGTGCATCGGGCGTTAGGTGTAAACCTATATCAGGATCAGGCTGTTTGTTGACGCCAGCTTATGAAAGGAAGCCGCCATCAACGTTCAGTGCAACGCCTGTGGTGTAGCTGGATGCATCACTGGCAAGGTAGAGCACGGTTCCAGCCATTTCGCTTGGGTCTGCTACACGCTTGAGTGGAATGCGTTGCAGTGCAATCTTGAGAATTGAGTCGTTCTTGGTCAGTGCCGAGGCAAACTTGGTGTCGGTTAAACCGGGCAGCAACGCGTTGCAACGGATGCCGAACTGCGCGCATTCCTTGGCAAAAACCTTGGTCATGCTAATCACTGCCGCTTTGGTTACCGAGTAAATACCCTGGAACTCGCCAGGTGATACGCCGTTAATCGAGGCGACGTTGATAATGCTGCCGCCACCGTTTTGCTTCATCAGCTTGCCACCTTCGATCGACATGAAGTAATAGCCGCGAATGTTGACATCTACGGTCTTCTGGAAGGCTGAAAGGTCGGTGTCGAGCACGTTGCAGAATTGTGGGTTGGTTGCTGCGTTGTTGACCAGAATATCCAAGCGGCCAAATTGCTCGCGAATCTGGGCAAAGACGTTCTGGATCTGCTCCATCTCACCAATGTGACATGCAATTGCAGTGGCTTTGCCACCCTCGGCGATGATCGCATCGGCAACGGCTTGGCAGCCATCAATTTTGCGGCTGGAGACGATCACGTGAGCGCCTTGCTGGGCCAGCAATTTGGCAATGGCTTCACCAATGCCACGGCTTGCACCGGAAACGAATGCGATTTTGCCGTCGAGGTCGAACAGTTGCGTCTTGGACATACAATTCTCCTGAAATTGGGTCAGCTTAAAGTTGTGATTTATTGATGACCTGCAGGCTCATTTGCTCGAGTAGCTTGTTCATCTGGATGAACTGCGCAAAGCGTTTGTCCTGAGTCTGGCCATGGTAAAAGCGGTAGTAAATCTGCTGGACAATCCCAGCCAGACGGAACAAACCATAGGTGTAGTAAAAATCGATGCTGGCGATTTTGATACCGGCGCGTTCGGCGTAGTAATCGGCGAACTCCTGGCGCGTAAGCATCCCCGGAGCATTGCTCGGTTGGCGGCGCATCAGTTGCATGGGGGCCGAGTCATTCGCTTCGATCCAGTAGGCGAGGGTGTTGCCCAGATCCATCAGCGGATCACCGATGGTTGTCAGTTCCCAGTCGAGTACACCGATGATCTGCATTGGATTATTCGGGTCGAGAATGACGTTATCGAAGCGGTAATCGTTGTGCACGATGGCCGACTTTGGGTGATCGGCTGGCATTTTATCGCGCAGCCAGGCCTTGACTGGCTCCCACAGCGGCGCATCAGGGGTGAGGGCTTTTTCGTAGCGGTCAGACCAGCCACCGATTTGACGTTGCACGTAGCCTTCAGGCTTGCCCAGATCAGCCAGGCCGCAGGCCTTGTAGTCAACGTTATGCAGATCGACCATTTTGTCGATAAAACTCATGCACAGTTGGCGTGTTTTCTCGGCGTCCAGGTTAAGTTCGGCAGGGATGTCTGAACGTAAAATGATGCCGTTGACCCGTTCCATGACATAGAACTCAGCGCCAATCACGCTTTCGTCCGTGCAGTGAACATAGGCTTTTGGACAGTAAGGAAAGCCGTCATTCAGTTGGTTGAGAATACGGAACTCACGGCCCATATCGTGAGCCGACTTGGCTTTGTGCCCATGGGGTGGACGGCGCAACACAAGCTCTTTATCTGCGTATTCAAGCAAATACGTCAGGTTCGATGCACCACCCGGGAACTGACTGATTCGCGGTGTGCCGCTCAGACCTGGAATATGCGCCTTGAGGTAGCTGTCGATTGTTGCCGCATCAAGCTCTTCGCCTTCGCGGATACGGGTGGACTGATCAGTAAGCGCCATGCTTATCCCTTTTACTTATGATTAGGGTCCGAGATTATTGACTAATCTAATACCGAGCTCGCGCAGCTACAAGCAATTCGCATCGTTATAGACGGGGTTGTTTCTGCTAAATCAAGATGCCTGATCGCTTGCGCAACCTGTGCGGTTTTCCAGATCACCAGTTCGTAAGGATAGGCAAGGTTCTTCCGCGTGTTCGCAGTTATCGACTGGGGGTATTTCTGATGAAAAAAAACCGGAGCCTGGGCTCCGGTTTTACAGATATCTGCATAACAGTCTTGATGAATATCCCCTGGGCCAGTGCTTGAGCAACAAGTCACCAAGGCTCAGGCATTCATCGAGCAGTTATTAAACTGGGAACAGTTCGCCCAGTTTCATTGCCAGCATCATGTCGCCTTCGGCGCGCAGTTTGCCAGCCATGAACGCTTGCATACCGTCGGTTTCGCCGCTGGTGATGCCTTTCAGGGTTTCGGTGTCCATGATCAGCGTCACGTTGGCGTCAGCGCTTTCGCCTTGGTGAACGGCGCAGGTGCCGTCTTTAACGACCAGGTAGTGGTTCTCGCCATCTTCGATGTTGAACTGGAAAACCAGGTCCAGGCCTGCGGCTGCATCGGCGTTGAACTTGGAATTCATGGTTTGGACGATGTCTGCAACGCTCATGGTGTATTCCTTTATTTTCAAGTTTTATTGCGCCTAGGCGCATGTATTTAGAGCTCACCGATAAGTGATGAGTTCTGGGGTCTTCTCCAGCGCTAAATGCACATTGCTGTTGAAGGAAGCCAGGCTCACCTGTTTGCCGCGAAACCTCAGGCAACTCAGTGAGCTGTTAACGATTTGCCAGTTAAGCTCAAAAGCTTTATCCGGGCGTATACCGGTGATCAGTTGAAGCAAGGCGGTGATTGTGCCGCCTGAGGTAAACACGGCAATGCTTTCTTTATCATGCGCCGTTTCCAGCAAGCGGTTGAGGCCTTGCTCAACTTGGGCAACAAAACTGAGCCAGCTTTGAAGTCCCGGTTTGTCATGCTCACCACTGATCCAGCGGCCGATCAGAAGGGCAAACAGACGTTGAAACTCGTTACGCTGCTGTTTGGCGTTGCGTAATATTTCAAGCGCTTGCGGTTCCTCAGCCGTTATGTCCGGGAGCAGGGTGCGAATAACCGCTTCGGCATCAAACTCATTAAACGCTGAATCAATTTGTAATTGCGGTGCTGCATAACCCAATTTGCTCAACTCAGCCATGGCTGAGGTGGCTGTATGCTGCTGGCGGCGTAAATTACCGCTGATGCAGCGATCAAGACGAATGCCTTGGGCGGCTAAATGCGCGCCCACTATTTCAGCCTGACGGATCCCTATCGGCGACAGCACATCATAATCATCACTGCCGAAGGAGGCTTGGCCATGTCGAATCAGGTAAATTTTGCCCACGTGCGCTGGTATCCAGGTACGTTGAAGTTTAGCGAGGGTATGGGCTTCACAGGGATGCTGTCAACGAAAAAACATACGCTTGTTTGAATCACTGTGTTGCGGTGCTTCCCTCGCTGCGAAGTTGCTGGGTAATCGAACTATCCAGCAGCTGTTCAACTGTAATAGCGGATGCCGTGCGGCTGGCCTAGTACGTAAGCGTTGCTGTATGGGTTGGCATTAGCTGGTGTGATTGGGTTTGCCCCGCTGCAGGAAACCTCTGAAAAAACTACTGCGCTAGGTATTACTGTGTTGAAAAGCTGCTCAAAATGCTCATTTAGGACAACTAAAGTCGAGCGCGACCCCGGTCGCCTTTTCGCACCTTTTCGCCTTGTACTCCCTTCGCTCGTTACCTTTTTATGAGGCTCCCTAGGCGTTATCGAGGGAGATCGGTATGCTTGATCGATCTGCCTGCCAAGGCGTTTCCGAAGCGGTTTTCGGAGCGACCCGATGCGCTGTAGTTTTGAATATATTTTGAGGGAATAACGTGGATTTTCTTGCTGATTACGCAGGTTTTTTGGCCAAAACCGTTACTTTGGTTGTTGCAGTTCTAGTTGTGCTCATCGCTATTGGTGTCGCGCGTAGCAAGGGGCGGCGTGCGCCTGGACAGTTGCAGGTTAAAAAGCTCAACGACTTTTACAAGCAGTTGCGCCATGGCCTCGAAGAGTCCGTGCTGAATAAGGAGCAGCTCAAGCAATTACACAAGGCTGAGGCCAAAGCGGCCAAGCAGGAAAAGAAATCCCCTTCGACCAAGCCTCGTGTCTTTGTGTTGGATTTCGACGGTGATATCAAAGCCTCGGCTACCGATAATCTACGTCATGAAATCACTGCTTTGCTAAGCATTGCGACCGCTCAGGATGAAGTTGTTGTGCGTCTGGAAAGTGGTGGTGGCATGGTTCATAGCTACGGTTTGGCTTCGTCACAGTTGGTGCGCATTCGTGATGCGGGTGTGCCCTTGACCATTTGCATCGACAAGGTCGCAGCCAGTGGTGGTTATATGATGGCGTGCATCGGCGAGAAGATCATTTCTGCGCCATTCGCGATTCTTGGCTCAATTGGTGTGGTTGCGCAGTTGCCCAATGTGCACCGTTTGCTGAAAAAGCATGAAATTGATTTTGAAGTTCTCACTGCTGGCGAATACAAGCGCACCTTGACGGTGTTTGGTGAAAATACCGACAAAGGCAGGGAGAAGTTTCAGGAGGATCTGGAATCTACACACGAGTTGTTCAAGGGCTTCGTTTCGCGTTATCGCCCGCAACTTGATATTGATGCGATTGCCACCGGCGAAGTCTGGTTAGGCATGGCTGCGCAGGAAAAACTACTGGTTGATGAGTTGAAAACCAGTGATGAATACCTCGCCAACCGAGCTAAACAAGCTGAATTGTTTCATCTGCATTTCGCCCAGAAAAAAACGCTGCAAGAGCGCATTGGAATTGGCGCAAGTGTTGCGCTCGACCGCTTTGTGCTGAACTGGCTAAGCCGCCTGACTCAGCAACGCTTCTGGTAGGCATGGGTATAAATTAGCCTGTTTGGGGTGGAGTTAATTTTTAACCGCACTGGTTATCCTCACTAACTAGACGTACTAACTAGACGTACTAACTAGTGGTACTAAGCTGAGCGCTAAAACTTGGTGCCGGTTTACCCCAACTGACCGCTAGCTGATAACGTAGATTTTGGAGAGTCGCGATGAGTACATTCAATGCTTTGGTTGCGCGCGAGGGCGCCGACGGTAAATTTGAACAAGTGGTTATCCAGCGCGACATCAGCGATTTACCGGCCGGCGACCTGCTGATTCGGGTTAAGTACTCTTCGGTGAACTTTAAAGATGCATTGTCTGCGAGTGGCAGCAAGGCGGTGACCAGGCATTTCCCGCATACCCCAGGCATTGATGCGGCAGGTGTTGTCGAACGCTCAACTGTGAGTGGTTTCAAGGAGGGCGAAGAGGTAATCGTCACCGGTTACGACCTCGGTATGAATACCTCGGGAGGCTTGGCCGAATACATTCGCATACCTGCCGCATGGGCGATCAAATGCCCACAAGGCCTGACTCTGCGTGAGTCTATGGTTTTGGGTACTGCAGGTCTGACTGCTGCGCTGTGTATTGATAAGTTGCAGTCGGTGGGTGTGCGTCCAGAATCTGGGCCGATATTAGTCACAGGTGCAACCGGTGGTGTCGGTACGGTTGCGGTGTCACTGCTGACCAAGCTGGGTTATAGCGTGACAGCCTCTACTGGTAAAGCGTGGCAGAGTGACTTTCTGAAGGCACTTGGTGCGACCGAGGTGGTGTTACGCAGTGATTTACAGCAAGGCACTGAGCGGCCGCTGCTTAAAGAACAATGGGGGGCTGCTGTCGATACGGTTGGCGGCGCGATACTGTGTAACGTGATCAAATCTCTGCGCTATGGCGCAAGTGTCGCGGCCTGTGGTTTAACTGCGGGTGTAGACATGGACGGCACGGTATTGCCGTTTATTTTGCGCGGGGTCAACTTATTAGGTATTGATTCAGTTGAGTTGCCACTGGCAGTCAAAACTGCAGTTTGGAACAAGCTGGCAAACGAGTGGAAGCTCGATACCTTAGACAGCTTGGTGACTGAGGTCAGCCTTGAGCAAGTGCCTGAGGCGCTGGCAAAACTGCTCGAAGGTCAGATGGTTGGCCGGGTAGTCGTTGCTCTGAGTTAGGTTGGAGCCGGGCCAGCGCTATATAGCACCCGCCCGGAGCGTTTAGGACACAACCTAGAAGTTGTAGAGCATGCCTAAGCTAAGGCTTTTGATGCGGGTGTCGTAGAAGTCGATATTGCTGTCTTCCTGGCCATAGTTGGCTACGGCTCGAGCACGCCAGTTCTTCAGGCCGAACGGCTCTTTATAGGTCGCGGCAAAGGAAATACCTAGGCGATCAATGTCAGCTTTTTTGTCATAGATTGGATTGCTATCATCGCTTTCTAGACGGCCCGCCAGCAAATTGGTTACCAATTCCCAGCGATCAAAACCGGTGTAAGCGTAGTTGAGCTCCATTTGATAGCCGTCCATAGCCATCGCATCGCCATCGAGATCACGGTTTATGTAGCTAAGGGTCGGGATCACAATGTGATCACTGCCAATGCCCCATACATAACGCACGTCGAGTTTTGATTCGTCACCTTCACGATCAAGCAAGCTGCGCTGGGCAGCAGTCAGGCCCAATGCATCACCGCTATTCTCATCGTCGATTTCGATCTTACGATGGGTATAGGTGACATCAAAGTTGGACTCAAAGATGTGTTCCCAAGCCATGCGCGCACCGGAACTTGAACGGTCGGTTTCTTTGCGCTTGCCGTTGACTAGGTATGGGTCTTCCCAAACTTCCACTGGCGTCGAGGCAAGTGCGCTGACGCTGATATTGCCGAAGTGACCAATGCCCTGGCGCACACCCAGCGCAAGGGTGCCATCTTGGGTCAGGAAGTCTTCTAGTTCGGTACCGCCGAAGATAACGGTGCGGCTGCCTTTCAACTTATAGGACAGGCCGAAAGCAGGCACAATCTTGCTAAAGCTTTCGCTGTCTGGAGAACTGTTCAAAGAGTCGATGTGACTGTCACCAACATCAGTGCCGGCCAAGGTGGCAACCGTGTTGCTTTCCATGCGATTGGTGCTGGCGCCAAGGTATGCATAGCCACTGAAGCCATCTTTCTCGGGTATTCGGTCGAACGCTTGTGCAGAGCACGCTACCGTCATACCGAGGGCTGTAAGGGTAAGTCTATGCATGGGTTACTCCTGTAAACGCAGCTGGGCTGGGTGATGATGCAAATGATTGTGACCTAGAAAACCACGCTTATTATAGGCGCGCGTATCAACGTAATAACGTCGTAGTCAGTTTGCCGAGTAAATTAGAACATGTTCTAGCGGCTGAGCGTCAGAAATATTACGGAGTTGAAGTTGTCTTTCTATGATTCGCTCTATTAATGTATTGATTCCTACGCAGAATTGTGATTTTGCTGAGTTTCTGGCCGTAGCTACAGGCAATAATAGAGGCAATAAAACTGACTGTATAAGTCGGGTATTAATAGTTAATTGCTTATTGGGTGATAAATGCTACTGGCGTTGAGGTCTCACTCGCAGGCGTTTATTTAATGATGGGTCAGTGTTTTGTTTCTTCCATTGACGGGGACTTATACCCGTCCAGCGCTGAAATGCGCGTGAAAAAGCACTGAGTTCAGAGTAGCCAAGGAGTTCGGCAAGCTGAGTTAGGCTGGTCGATGAGTCGCGTAAGTAGCGCGTTGCCAAAGACTCTCGGGTCTGGTCGAGCAGGTTCTGAAATGAGGTGCCTTCCTCAGCTAAATAGCGTTGCAAGGTCCGGGTGCTCAGCATCATGTAGTCAGCAATCTGTTCAATGGTGACGCGACCATTGGGCAAGAAATTACGCAGAAGTTGCTGTACGTAGCCGGGCAGTTCACCGAGTTGCAGTTCATCGAGGTTATCCAGGTGCTTCTGCAGCAGCTTGTGCAGTTCTTCATCGGCAGAACTTAAAGGGATTTCCAGTAATTTGGCATCAAACAACCACGCGTGATACGGGCTGTTGAACTGAGGTGTCACATCCCAGGCGCGTCGGTAGCTGTTCGGGCTGGCGAGTGGCGCATGCTGTAGCAGAACGCCTTGCGGCTGCCAACGATTGCCGAGCAGGGTACGCATAAGTTGTGCACCGACTGAAATTGCCAGTTCAGCCGCCTGAGGTAAGCCCGGCAGATTTTGCTCTTCCGTTTGATAACACAACAGTACATGGCGACCTTGAACTTCGATACGTACTTCTGCGGCGCCCATATGCAGGTGGAAATAGTTACCGAGGTCGCGCAGCGCCTCGCCGACATTGCGAGCATTACGGATTAAATAAATCAGCGGCCCAAAGACACTTATGCCTTGGTGCAGCCCATAGTGCAATCCAAATAGAGGGTCGTTGCTTTTTAGCGAGCTAATGTTCAGCAAGTTGACAAACTTGCGATATGAAATCATCGTCTCCTGACTATTTAGGATATCGCTAGGCAGCTTGGCTTGAGCAAGAAGTTCGGTCGGATTGAGCCCCTTGCTGAGGGCAAATGCATGATAACCGGACAGCGTAGAGGCGCGTGCAAAGTCGGTCATATTGGGGCCGTTTATTGTTATATGTTACAAAAAATTAAATAGTTAGTGTGGCGCTGATAGTCTTGTTGTTGTCATGAAATGTCAAGTTTTTGGTTGTTTTTCACTCTGGCTCGCTGGACTGAAAAAATGTTGTTGCGTAACGCTTGCAAACATAATGAAGTGACTATTCAATCGGCATCAGGACACACCGATAATCAGACGGATTAGAAACCACTGAAAGCGGCTCGCATTCGACGGGTTGTAAATGTGCACTCTTAACGGCTTTAGAGTGCAGCACCGGCTGTCCCAGCATCCCTAGCGCAGTAGTTCTAGCTGTTCGTTAGCACCTCCCAGCATATTAAGGATTACGTTTTGTTTTACATTCGCTCTTTCATGATTAGTTTGCTGGTTGTTGCGTTGGGACATACAGCGGTATTCGCAGAAGAAGCTCCAGTACCTGCAATGGCTCAACAGGCCGAAGGCTATGCGCCAGAAGGTGCCTGTGACAGTTGCCACACTCAGCAAGTTAAGGACTGGAAAGACTCTGATCATGCATGGGCGATGCGCAAAGCTACTGCAGATAATGTGTTGGGTGACTTCAATAACGCGACATTCAAAGAGGGTGAAATTCAAGCGCGTTTTTTTAAACGCGATCACAAGTATTTCGTCAATATTGAAGGTGAAGACGGCAAGCTCCATGATTTCGAAATTGCCTACATCTTTGGCCATGATCCGCTGCAACAATATTTGGTTGAGTTTGATCGCGGCCGTTTGCAAAGCCTGACTATCGCTTGGGACTCTCGTGCCAAGGCCGCTGGCGGCCAGCGTTGGTTCTCTCTGTATCCGGGGCAGAAATTTACCCCGGATGATGCATTGCATTGGACTGGACGCTATCAGAACTGGAACGCGATGTGTGCAGATTGCCATTCGAGCAACCTGCAAAAAAACTACGACGACAAAACCGACTCATTTGCGACCACGTGGCATGAACAGAATGTGGGATGCCAAAGCTGTCATGGTCCGGGTCAAGCGCATGTCGATTGGGCTGGTAAGGCTAAAGAGCAAGCATCAACAGAGCAAAGCTACAGCACGGCTGCGGATATCGGGTTGCCAGTCGACTTCAAAAAGCTGGGGAGTCACGGTCAGGTAGAACAATGCGCGCGCTGCCATAGTCGTCGGCAGTCATTGGGCGTAGGCCCGCTTCCGGGTGAGCCACTGTTGAACACGATGCTGCCATCGACTTTGCGCCCTGATCTTTACCATGCGGACGGCCAGATTGACGGAGAGGTCTACGTCTATGGCTCATTCACGCAAAGTAAAATGTCTGCGGCCGGGGTGACCTGTACTGACTGCCACAACCCGCACAGTAACAAGGTCAAGATCGAAGGTAACGGTCTGTGCTTGCAGTGCCACACCGAAACCCCTCCTGAGCGCTTTCCAAGTCTGCGGGCGAAAAATTACGACAGTCCTGAGCATCATCATCACCCGGTGGATTCAGAAGGGGCTCAGTGCGTCAACTGCCATATGCCGACCAAGACGTACATGGTGGTTGACCCAAGGCGCGACCACAGCTTCCGCATCCCACGACCCGACCTAAATGAAATTACCGGCAGCCCAGATGCTTGCACGGCATGTCATACCGATCAAAAACCGAAATGGGCCGCTGATGCAATCAAGGGCTGGTTCGGTACACCCGCATTGCCGACTCAATACGGTGAGGCGTTTCAGGCTGTACGCCAAGGCCACCCAGACTCAATTAGCCAACTGGCTGGTTTGATCACTGACTTGGGTAAACCTGAAATTGTTCGTGCAACGGCTGCCGATCAACTGGCAAATATGGGGGCTCCAGCCGTCTCCGCGCTTGAACCGGCACTTAAGGATGACAGTGCCTGGGTTCGCGCAAGTGCTGCTTCGGGTTTTGTTGGGCTGAGCCCGGTCGAGCGAGTTAAACGCTTATTGCCGCTAATGGATGACCCGCATTTGGCGGTTAGAGATGAAGCCGTGCGCGCACTGGCGGGGATTCCGTTGATTGCTTTGCCGAAGGATCGTCGTGAAGACTTTAGCGCGGCCTTGCAAGACTATGAAAAACGCCTGCGCTCGAATGCCGATTTGCCTGGCAATCGACTCAATCTTGCAGTGCTGATGGAGCGGCAAGGGCGCGTGCTTGAAGCACTTGAGCAGTATCGTCAAGCCTTGAAGCTCGATCCATACTTCTCGCCAGCCCGGGTCAATTTGGTAACGCTGGCTAATAGCAATCTGCGTCAGGGCGAGGCTATCAGCGCCTTGCGTGAAGGCCTGGCGTTGCCAGATATGCCGCAAGGCGATCGCGGTAATTTGGCCTACATGTTTGCGTTGTTGCTGGTTGAGGCCAAGCAGCAAGAGGAAGCACTGAAGTGGATGGATATTGCTGCGCAGGCGCTGCCTGAGAATCCACGCATTCTCTATAACCAAGGATTGCTCAACATGCAGATGAAGCGCCCGGCGCAAGCGGTAAAAGCGCTGGAAGCGAGCGTTGCACTAAACCCCAATGATCCGGATGTGCTGTATGCATTGTTGTTTATGAATGCAACATCGGGCAATCGTGAAAAAGCCGCTGAATACTATCAGCGCATGCAGCAAGTCGCGCCCAACGATCCACGTTTTCAGCAATTACAGAAGCAGGGCGGACCGCGCTAAGGCTTATAACATCACAGGCTTGGCGCCCGAGTGCCAAGCCTGTGTGAAGCTACACCATGGCCTCTATTGTTGTGCTGCGCGGCGGTTGGTGCTGGCTTGAACCACGCGTTCAGCTGGAATCCGTAGTTGACGCAACAGGTATTGCGCGAATTGTGCAGGGTAGTCTTGCCGTTCTATTGCCAGCTTCATGCAGTGTAGCCAGGCCTCGCTGTGCGCTTGATCGATCGGCCACTTAGCGTGGAATGCCGGGATCGAGATTGAGCCGTATTTTTCGCTGAACAGTCTGGGGCCGCCCAGCCAGCCGCTAAGAAAACATGCCAGCTTGTCACGCGCCATATCCAAGCTAGCTGAATGCATGGCCCGCACATCCCGTGCTAGTGGTTCGCTGTCGAGGAGCAGGTAAAAGTCGTCGACGAGTTTACGTATGCCATCAATTCCTCCTGCCGCTTGGTATGAAGCGTCAGCGTTGCCGTATTCGTTTGCTGGGGTCATGACAAGGTCTCAGCTTAGCGTTGCGCAGATTATCGTGTGGTTGGTTGGGGGCGTTGTTTAATTGCGGTCTATGCTCAGTTTGATAACCCAAATCAAGGAAATAGCACATGCTATCTAACATTGCTGCATTGATAATTTTGGCGCTGGATATCTGGGCGATAATCAATATCGTCAAAAGCAATGCAGAGACTGGCAAGAAAGTATTATGGGTGATTCTGGTGCTGTTGTTGCCAGTGATTGGCTTGATTATCTGGGCACTTATGGGCCCACGGGGTAACGTCAAGCTATAAGGATAACAATGCCTGCTCAGGGAATGAGGCACCTTCCAGCGTCAGTAACTGCGCCTTGCGTTGCAAGCCGCCAGCATAGCCGGTAAGGCTACCGTCGCGGCCAATGACTCGGTGACAGGGAATGATCACCGAGATTGGATTTGCACCATTAGCCGTGCCGACTGCGCGCACGGCTTTAGGGTTGCCAATCTGCTCGGCAAGTCTGCTGTAATAACTGGTACTGCCATAAGGAATGTCTTGCAGGGCTTTCCATACTCGCTGCTGAAACACCGTGCCTTGTGGCGCCAGGCGCAGATCAAAGCTTTTACGGCGTCCGGCGAAGTACTCATCGAGTTGCAGGCAGACGTCGTCAAACTGTTTGCCCGCAAGTTGCCAGTCCGTGCCGATAGTCCACGGGTGACGTTCTACGTCCATTAACAGTTGTTGCAAGCCGCTATCGTCGCCACTGAGAAATAAGCGGCCGATTGCACTGTCGTGATAACGATAAAACACACTCATACCTCGGAATAGTTTTGCCACAAATGTGCTGCCGCATAGGCTCGCCATGGACGCCATGCTTCTGCGTGAGCATGCAGTTGTTTAGCACTGATACCTTGTTCACCCCAGACAGGTGCTTTAAGTAGGCCCAGGTCGCTTGCTGGAAAAGCATCCGGTTCGCCAAATGCGCGCAAAGCAATGTATTCGGCAGTCCAGGGGCCAATGCCGGGGAGGGCGCAAAGTTTCTCCACCAGCGCCAGATAACCCTGTTGCATGCTCAGCTGCAACTCACCACTGGCAATCTGTCCGGCAAAATATTGCAGCGTTTGCACACGTTTGCCGGGCATGCCGATACCATCAAGATTCGCCTCGGCGATAGCTTGTGGCAATGGGAACAGCCGCTCAATACCTTCTGGATTGGCACCGGTTAACGGCTCACCCAAGCGGCTGACCAAGCGACCGGTGACGGTGACAGCAGCCTTTACTGTGACCTGCTGGCCAACAATTGCGCGCACCGCCTGTTCAAATGGGTCAAATGCAGTGGGCAAGCGCAGGCCGGGGTTGCGTTTGACTAACTCAGCGACATGCGGATCAGCACTGAAGTGTTGAGCAATCGCCAGCGGATCGGCGTCAAGATCAAACATGCGCCGAACTCGCGGAATCAGTTGATCAATCGCACCGAGTGCTGACTCACTGACGCTGAGTTTGAGCGCATCTTGCTCAGCTAGGGGCTCAATACTGAACCAACCCGCGTGTTCGCCCAACCGGAAACTGCGTGTGTAGCGGTCATCGCTCAGATGCTCGACGCCGAGTAGCTTGCGTAAAGCAAAATGTGCATGAAATTGTTGCCAGTGCCACGGCGCGCTGTAAGGCAGTAAAACGGGTGATTCGCTGGAGGTCTTCATGCCTCGACAATAACGCCGCGAGGCTGTTTTGTCAGGTGTTATAGGTAATACAGGTTCGACCTGTCATATGGTGCAACGTAGAATAGCCGCCTTGATTTATTTGGCCGTCAGTATGGCCGTCAATCGCACGGGCTTATTGGTCTGCCGCGATACTTTATTTCGACGATTTTTCTCGGCATTCGCAATTGTTGCGTGTGTCAGTCATGTTTTGAGTTTGCTAGGAGCACGCCCATGAGCGATTACCAAGAAACGCTTTACCCTGGCTACGGCCAGCGCTTTGCAATGGATAAACTATTGCATGAAGTTCGCACCGAGCATCAGCATTTGGTGATCTTTGAGAATGCGCGCATGGGCCGGGTGATGGCTCTTGATGGTGTGATCCAAACCACTGAAGCCGATGAGTTTATCTACCATGAAATGCTCACCCATGTGCCGATTCTCGCCCATGGTCTGGCCAAGCGTGTATTGATTATCGGGGGTGGTGACGGTGGCATGCTGCGCGAGGTGTGCAAGCACGATTCGGTTGAGCACATCACCATGGTCGAAATCGACGGCACCGTGGTCGATATGTGCAAAGAGTTTCTGCCCAACCACTCAAGTGGTGCCTATGACGATTCACGGCTGAATTTGGTCATCGATGATGGCATGCGCTTTGTTGCAACTACCGAAGAGAAGTTCGATGTGATCATCTCTGACTCAACCGACCCAATCGGTCCGGGCGAGGTGTTGTTCTCTGACAACTTCTACCAGGCCTGCCGGCGTTGTCTGAACGATGGCGGAATCCTGGTAACGCAAAATGGCACGCCGTTCATGCAACTTTCTGAAGTGCAAACCACGGCAGGGCGGATGAATGGCTTATTCCGCGACTGGCATTTTTATATGGCAGCGGTGCCGACCTATATTGGCGGCAGCATGACGTTCGCGTGGGGCAGTACTGATCCGGCTTATCGAAAAGTCTCGTTGGAAACTTTATGTGCTCGTTTCACCGGCAGTGGGATTGTGACCCGGTACTACAATCCGGCGATTCATATCGCTGCATTTGCGTTGCCGCAGTATGTTCTGCAAGCAATCAACAAGCCGAGCAATGACTGTATAGAGTAAGTCTTAAAGTCGTAAAAAAAGGGCCTGATTCGGCCCTTTTTTGTGCATGATGACCCGTCCTGAATAAGGTTTTGACCCGTCCTATAAACAAATCAGAAAGTGTAAAGCTATTTCAGGAATGGCCATGTTTTTACAGTGTGACACGATTTGCAGCAGACTCCGTGTTTGAAAAATCGAGTAAAAGACGGAATTTTCACACTTTAACGCAATGGGTTCTTTATTCTCGTCACCGTTCAGGCGCGTTGAACAGGACTCTGCCTGTGCGTTTATCAAGAACGTCTCGAAATAGTAAGTGTCTACCCGCGTTGAATCTATTCACCAGTTTTGTGCCGCGCGTGCGAGCGTTTTCTGCGGTTCGATGTGTGTTTAGGGAGCCTCTGAAAAAGGTAGCGAGCGACGGGAGTACAAGGCGAAAAGGTGCGAAAAGGCGACCGGGGTCGCGCTCGACTTTAGTTGGCCTAAATGAGCATTTTGAGCAGCTTTTCAACACAGTAATACCTAGCGGAGTAGTTTTTCAGAGGTTTCTTAGATAAAAACTGACGTGCTGACTTCAGCTTAAAATGATTGTCCAACGGATTCGGAACTACATGGCTACCAAGGTTAACAAGACGAACACTGAGTCACCTGCCGCGGCGCATTTCACCCCGACGATTAAAAGCCACTTGGGCTTCACTGCGCTCAGCGCTGTGGCGCTATTAGTTATATACGCATTATTGCGTGTGGCGCTGTTGGTCTATAACCGCGAGCTGATTAACGATGCGCCGGTGTCTACTTTCGTCGAGGCGTTCTACAACGGTTTTCGTTTCGATTTGCGCTTGGTGGTGTATGCCTGCGCGCCGTTGTTGTTGTCGCTGCTGAGTGTTAAAGCCATGTCCGCTCGTGGCTTTCATCGTGCATGGTTAACCTTCTTTGCCAGCGTCACCTTGTTCCTTGGGATTACCGAGCTGGATTTCTATCGCGAGTTTCACCAGCGCTTGAATAGTTTGGTTTTCCAGTACTTCGAAGAAGACCCTAAAACCGTCATGAGCATGATCTGGAACGGTTTTCCGGTGGCGCGTTATTTGATCGCCTGGGCGATAGCTACATGGCTATTGGCCAAGTTATTCAAAGCATTGGATTTGCTCAGCCGACCGAATGTCTCTACAGCGGGCCCTCGCAAAGCCCCCGCATGGTATCTGCGCGGTTCGGTGTTTGTTGTGTGTTTGTTGATTGCGGTCATCGCTGCGCGCGGCCATCTGCGTCAAGGCCCGCCATTGCGTTGGGGCGATGCTTATACCACTGACTCCATGTTCGCTAACCAGTTGGGCCTGAACGGTACTTTGACGTTGGTTACCGCGGCAAGGGCCAGTTTTTCCTCGCATCGTGACAATGCATGGAAATCAACCATGCCCGACGAAGAAGCATTGGCAGCGGTGCGCAAGATGCTGCTGACGCCGAATGACAAGCTAGTCGATGCCGACACTGCTGCAATCCGTCGAGACTTCACCCCGCCTGCCGACAACACCTTGCCGGTGAAAAACGTGGTGGTGATCCTCATGGAAAGCTTTGCTGGACACTATGTTGGTGCGCTCGGGGCGCCGGGCAATATCACCCCGTACTTCGATGAGCTGGCCAAGGAGGGTCTGCTGTTTGATCGCTTCTTCTCTAACGGCACGCACACCCACCAGGGCATGTTTGCGACCATGGCGTGCTTCCCGAACTTGCCTAGCTTTGAATACCTGATGCGCATGCCAGAAGGTGCCCACCAGTTCTCTGGTCTGCCGCAGTTGCTCAGTGCCCGGGGTTACGACGACTTGTATGTCTACAACGGTAACTTTCAGTGGGACAACCAATCGGGTTTCTTTAGCAATCAGGGCATGACCAACTTCATCGGCCGTGAAGACTTCGTTGACCCGGTCTACATGGACAAAACGTGGGGCGTGTCTGATCAGGATATGTTCGATCGTGGTGCTGCAGAGCTAGAGAAGAACTTCGCAGGCAAAGACAAGCCGTTCTATGCCTTGCTGCAAACGCTGTCTAACCACACGCCGTACGCGTTGCCTGAAAACCTGCCGGTTGAGCCTGTCACAGGTCACGGTTCTACCGATCAGCACCTGACTGCAATGCGTTATTCGGACTGGGCGTTGGGCCAGTTTTTCGAGAAGGCGAAGAAGTCAAAATACTATAAAGACACTTTGTTTGTGATCGTTGGTGACCATGGTTTTGGCAGTAATGAACAGCTAACAGAGATGGATCTGTTTCGTTTCAACGTACCGCTGTTATTGATTGCACCGGGTGTCCAGGAGAAGTTTGGCAAGGTTAATCATAATGTCGGTACGCAGATTGATATCGTGCCAACCATCATGGGCCGTCTCGGCGGTGAGGTGCGTCACCAATGCTGGGGCCGTGATCTGCTGAACTTGCCAGAAGGTGATCAGGGCATAGGTGTGATCAAGCCGTCCGGCGGAGGGCAGACAGTTGCAATCGTAACGCCTGAGCGAATTTTGATTCAGCCAAAGGACATTGAGCCACGTCTATACGAGTACCAACTGGGTGCCAAGCCGAGTGCAACACGTTTGCACACTGATATCGATCCGACACTGCAAAAGGACCTCGAAGCCTTTCTGCAAACCGCTACCAAAAGCCTGCTCGATAACAGTGCCGGGGTAAAGGACAGTCTCAACAAGCAGTAATTAACCGGTTGGCAATTCTTGTCTGACTTCGAAAACCGCACTTGAACGTGCGGTTTTTTTTTTGCAGGGCTGCAAGTCAATTGGCTTACTTTTTATACCCGGCTATAAGAATAGACATGCAGGGCTTGTCGCTCGATTGTGCGACATACCAGTCATTTCACAGGACTATTTTCCATGACCGCACAATCAATCCTCGGCCTATGTCATAACTCTTGGGAGTCGCTGGAAAAAAGCAAACCTGATTGATGTCAGCACATTGGGCCTATAAGAATGAATAAAAAACCCGAAGCATGCACGGACGTGCGCGTAATAATTATTGGTACTGGCTTTGCGGGCCTGGGGCTCGCCATACAACTACAAAAGGCCGGTATCGATAGGTTTCTGCTGTTGGAGAAGGCAGAGGATGTTGGCGGGACGTGGCGTGACAACAGTTATCCAGGGGCAGCCTGTGACGTGCCATCGCATCTGTATTCCTTCTCGTTTGAACCCAAGTTGGATTGGACACGTAAGTTTGCCCCACAAGCCGAAATCCACAGCTACATGCAGCATTGCGCCGACAAGTATCAATTGCGCCCGCATATTCGCTTTAACAGCGAAGTGGCAAGCGCCACTTACGAGGCTGAGCACTCTCAATGGCGGGTTACGCTGGTAAGCGGCGAACAATTTGTTGCGCCAATACTGGTGAGTGCTTGTGGCCAGTTGAATCAACCTGCATATCCTTCGATACCCGGTCGTGACAGCTTTGCTGGCGAGGCTTTCCATTCGGCTCGTTGGCGCCACGATATCGACTTGACAGGCAAGCGCATCGCGGTCATTGGCACAGGCGCATCCGCCATTCAATTTGTGCCGCAAATTCAGGTAAATGCTGCTCATTTGACACTGTTTCAGCGCTCGGCGGCTTACGTGATCAGCAAACCTGATCGTGCCTATCGGCCATGGGAATTGGCTGTTATGCGTCGCTTTGGCTGGTTGCAGAAAATTGATCGTGGGCTCAAGTACATTCAGCATGAGTCGCGTGCGCTGGCGTTTGTGTCATTTCCACTGCTGCTCAAAGCCGGGCGTTTTAGCTTTAAGCGTGCGCTGGCGCGTGGTATTTCCGATAAGCAGTTGCGCAGTCAATTAGAGCCCGATTACCCAATCGGCTGTAAGCGTATTTTGATCAGCAATGATTACTACCCGGCGCTGAGCCAAGCCAATGTCAGTGTGGTCAGTCAGCGTATCAAGCAGATCAGCAACGATGCAGTCATCACTGAAGATGGTGTCGCGCATCCTTGTGATGTGCTGATTTACGGCACAGGCTTTATGGCTACAGACTTTTTGTCGCCGATGGCAATCACCGGGCTCGAGGGTCTTGACCTCAACCAAGTGTGGCGCGAGGGTGCCGAGGCCTATAAAGGCATTAGTGTCAGCGGCTTCCCTAATCTATTTCTGTTGTACGGGCCCAATACCAACTTGGGGCACAACTCGATCATTTATATGCTTGAGAGCCAATTTCGCTATGTGCTTGGTTGTATAGAGGCTTTAGACCGCTACAGCCTGACGGCACTTGATGTTAAGCCAGATGTGCAGCGCCAGTTTAATAACAAGATTCAACGCGCAATCCATCACACTGTGTGGGCCCAAGGGTGCACAAGTTGGTACCAGACAGCGTCGGGCAAGCACACAAACAACTGGCCAGGTTATACATTCAATTACCGGCGAATCACCCGAGCACCCGAACTACAGGATTATCAAACCATACCCGTACGCTTCACGCCTCCGGCGGATGCCCAGCCAGTTTTGCGCACAGTATTGCGTGGTGGGCTGAGGGTGCTGTTTCGCGGAATCGTCAGGCCGCCTGTACCGGTTGCGCTGCAACGCTGGCTGGTGACAGCCTTGGCAGCGGTTCATTGGGTCGAAACCGATGGCAGCCGCACTAAAGGCAAGATTGCTGGCCGTTCATGTGAGTGGTACAAGCCGAGCCAGGAAAGTGATGGTGTCATTCTTTATTTGCACGGTGGCGCCTATGTTATTGGCGGCGCTAATACACACCGGGCTATCTGTAAGACACTAATGAGCAAAGCTCAGGTCCAGCTCTGCGCACTGAACTACCGATTAGCACCTGAACATCCGTTTCCGGCTGCCCGTGATGATGCCGTCGCTGCATACCAAGCCTTGCTGGAGCAGGGGTTTGCGCCGAGTAAAATCATTATTGCGGGCGACTCTGCCGGCGGAAATCTAGCGCTGCTCACTGCGTTGCATCTGCGACACTTGGGGCTGGCGCTACCTCGCGCGTTGGTCTGTTTGTCGCCGCTTACGGATTTCAGCCTTGCTCAGTTGCATAAACCTGAAGGGGGCGACCCGATGCTCAGCCAAGCTTGGATGGAACAATCCAGGCGTGATTTTCTGTCTGCGCAGATAGCCCCGCAGGACCCAGCTGTATCTCCGGTATTTGCAGACCTAAGCGGGTTGCCGCCGATACTGATTCAGGTCGCAGAGCAAGAGCTGCTACTTAATGACAGCTTGCGGTTTGAGCAGCGTGCTAAAGAGGCCGGGGTTGATGTACGGCTAGAGTTATACCCCGGTGTCTGGCATGTCTTTCAGGCTCATGCTGGTTTACTCAAAGCCTCTGACTATGCATTGGCACGAGTTGTCAGCTTCATCCGCGAACAGGGGCTTATATGAATAATATTTTGATTACCGGCGCAGCTTCCGGTATCGGCGCAGCAACCGCTCGCTTGTTTCATTCGCGCGGATGGCGAGTGGGTTTGCTCGATATCAACGCCGAGGCGTTAGCCAGTTTATCTGCTGAGCTGAGTGGTAGCTGGTATCGCCAACTTGATGTGACTGATATTGATCAGGTGCAAGCCTCGCTCGCTGAGTTCTGTGCCAAACATGATGGCCAGCTGCGGCTGCTGTTCAACTGTGCAGGTATTCTCCGGTTCGGCTATTTCGAAGAAGTTGAACATGCAGAGCATATGCGCATTATGCAGATCAATGTGGCGGGGGTATTCAACATGACCCATGCTGCATTTAGCTACCTGAAAGCCACGCCTAATGCGCAGGTTATTAATATGGGCTCGGCGTCTGGTCTCTATGGCGTACCTGAAATGGCCACGTATTCAGCTTCAAAATTTGCTATTCGTGGGTTTACCGAGGCGCTGGATCTTGAGTGGGCACGCCACGATATCCGGGTTGCAGATTTGATGCCGCCGTTTGTAAATACGCCCATGGTTAGCAGTCAGCAGCACACCCCAGCAACATTGTCGCGCTTAGGGGTGAACCTTGAAGCTCGCGAAATAGCACACGCTGTGTGGCAGCAGATTGATAGCAATGCTGTACACCGCCCGATCAGCCTGCAATTTAAGCTGATGTATTGGGCGGGACAGATTTCACCCGCATGGATGTCACGCCTGAGTATGCGCTGGTTAAGCCGTAAGTAGGGCGGGTGATGTTATTTCGAAGTGCTTTGTATGGGCGCTGAACTCCAGCCTGAGGGGCTAAGGTGCATGTCACAAGCAAAAGCATGCATAAATTTTTTAACAGCGCTATTCTGCAATCAGAGGCGTCGCGTTGATATTCATGAGAAGCGTGTAACAGTGGAGGGGGGGCACGCTCTATAACGTAGCGTCTCAAGGCCTTGGGTCTACTTCAAGGCCATGACACATCAGTCAGGACCTAGTTTGCATTTTGTTGATACTCGGGCGACACGCTTCATGGTGTCGCGACACCGCTGAGATTCGAGCGGTTGCAATGGAAGAGCAGCATCCAACCATCGCCTGAGGAGTTCGTATCATGAGCATAGTCATGCAAGATGATGTCAGCAGTAACGTCCTAAAGCGCATGAAAGAAGGTGGTTTTGATTTTGCGCGCTTTCATCCCATCGAGTTCTACGCCATTTTTCCCGACGAGGAACGGGCCCGTATGGCAGCCACAAACTTTCGTGGTGAATCACTTAATGCGCAAGTCACACCGCGTGAAGATGGTGTCTGGCATTTGCAGGTCAGCAAGGTAATGTTTGCGACCTATTACGGCATCGGTGATTTTGAGCAGGACTTGGGCTCAGTCGTGCACCCGCTGGGTGGCAAGCTTGAAGGCTGGGGCGTAACGCAGGAACGTAAGGATTTGCTGCCAGTCGATTGAGGCCGGCAGACGCTATATACACGTTGGCCAACTGCGGTTGGCTGGCGTGTAGATTGATCATCTTTTACAGGAAACATATCGACCTCCGACAAACTAATGCGCGAGACTGACGCAAAGGAGGGCGTATGACTGACATTCTGATTATCACCCATACTGACTATTGCACACCTGGCCATCTGGCCAAGGTGCTTGATGACGCGCAGCTATCGTTTACCGAGTTACGGGCAGACCTTAACCAGCTTGAAGGCTACGATCTGGATCGGCCAAAAGCCGTTGCGATTATGGGTGGGCCCATGAGTGTCAATGATCCTTTGCCGTGGCTACAAACTGAAATCAATGCGCTCCAGCACTTTATAAAGCGAGACATCCCGTTGCTTGGTCATTGCCTGGGCGGACAGCTATTGGCTAAAGCATTAGGTGCGCAAATCAGCAAAATGGCTTATACCGAAAGTGGTTGGCAGCCATTGGATATTGTCACAGGTGCAGAGCAAAACCCTTGGCTTGCGCACTTGCCGGACAACTTTAGTATTTTTCAGTGGCACGGCGATACGTTTGCCTTGCCCGATGGTGCTCAGCGGCTACTCAGTAGCCGCTGGTGCCCTAACCAAGGATTTGCTTGGGGCGATAAAATTCTGGCTTTACAGGGACATCCCGAAATGACTGCAGAGCTAGTCAGCCAATGGTTGCATGACTGGTCGCATTTACTGGATGCCAGCCAGCCTAGCCAGCAGTCGCTCGAGTCCATGCTGAATAAGCTTGATGATAAGGTCGAGGCATTAAACCAGGTGGCCGAGGGTTTCTATCGGCATTGGCTGAGCCTTGCCTCAGGACTTAATGCCTCAGAACTTGATGTTCGCTCGAACGATTTGAATTAAATGCGTCTGCATTGTCTATATTAAAACTGAAAGTACAGGCAGATAAGAATTAGATTAAGGATGCTTCGCCTTAGCGCAGGACATGCTGAGGCGCTTAATACGTTGCACAGTTTCGGTGCTTGATATTTTTGATTAATAACTAACTGTTTGATTTTTAATAAAAATATCAGCTGGCTCGAGCTTTGCAACGTTATGGCACATACGGGTGACAAGGAGTTAGGTATGACCCACACCTTTTATGATGAGATGTACTTGGCGAATGGTGAGTGCCGTTCTCATTATCGGGAATTTACCCGTTGGTTGGCAGATACGCCCAGCGATGTGTTGGCGCAGCGGCGGCGCGAAGCAGACCTGCTGTTTCACCGTGCTGGCATTACCTTTACGCTCTACGGTGACGATCAAGGCACTGAGCGATTAATTCCATTCGACATTATCCCTCGTAGCATTCCGGCTAGCGAATGGCGCATTGTTGAGCGTGGTTGTATTCAGCGGGTGCAAGCGCTGAACATGTTTCTTGCCGATATTTATCACGACCAGCGCATCCTCAAGGCTGGAATTATTCCGCCAGAACAAGTGCTGGCTAACGAAGGTTATCAGTTAGCGATGCAGGGCCTCGACCTGCACCGCAATATCTACTCGCATATCTCCGGCGTTGATCTGGTGCGTGACGGTGATGGCAGCTACTACGTGCTGGAAGACAACCTGCGTACGCCAAGTGGCGTGAGCTATATGCTCGAAGATCGCAAAATGATGATGCGTCTGTTCCCAGAGTTGTTCGCGGCTCAGCGTGTAGCACCGATCAACCACTACCCGAATATGTTGCTCGATACGCTTAAGTCATCCAGCCCGATGGAAAACCCAACGGTGGTGGTGCTAACCCCGGGACGCTTCAACAGTGCCTACTTCGAGCATGCGTTTTTGGCCCGTGAAATGGGGGTTGAGCTGGTCGAAGGTGCGGATTTGTTTGTCCGTGATGACAAGGTTTACATGCGCACCACTTCAGGCGCTAAACCAGTAGATGTGATTTATCGTCGCCTTGACGACGCCTTCCTTGATCCACTGGCCTTTAACCCCGATTCGATGCTGGGTGTGCCTGGGCTGTTGGCAAGCTATCGTTCGGGTAACGTGGTGCTGGCCAATGCGGTGGGGACTGGGGTCGCGGACGATAAGTCGATTTATCCGTATGTCGATGAAATGATCCGCTTCTACCTGTCAGAAGAGCCGATTCTGAAGAACGTACCGACCTGGCAGTGTCGCAAGCCTAAAGACTTGTCGCATGTGTTGGCCAACCTGCCTGATCTGGTGGTTAAGGAGACACAAGGATCGGGTGGCTACGGGATGTTGGTCGGACCCGCTTCAACCAAAGCGCAGATCGAGGAGTTTCGCGCCCGCTTGATTGCGCGCCCAGAGGCATACATCGCCCAGCCCACGTTGTCGCTGTCGACCTGCCCAACCTTTGTTGAGAGCGGTATTGCGCCACGGCATATCGATTTACGTCCGTTTGTATTGTCGGGTCGAGAAATACGTTTGGTACCAGGTGGATTGACTCGTGTTGCCCTGCGTGAAGGTTCACTGGTGGTGAACTCCTCACAAGGCGGCGGAACCAAAGACACATGGATAGTGGGGGACTAATTATGCTCAGTACTACTGCCTCCAACCTGTACTGGATGTCGCGCTACCTGGAACGTGCCGAGAATCTGGCGCGCATGCTCGAAGTCAGTTATTCGCTGTCATTGATGCCGCAAGATGATCACGGCAATGGCCTCGATGAGCTAGCCATGCCGCTGATTATTACCGGTACGCTTGAGGTGTATCTGGAGCAGCACGGCGAAATGCATGCCGAGCGTATGCTTAATTTCTTTGGCCTGGACGCCAATAATCCAGCGAGCATTTATTGCTGCCTGCAAGCTGCTCGGGTCAATGCACATGCTGTACGTGGGCGTATTACCGCGGACATGTGGGAGAACATTAACGCCAGTTGGCTAGAGATTCGTGACATCTCCCAGCAGGGAATTGGCCGATACGGAATCAGCCACTTTTGCGAATGGGTCAAGGAGCGTTCGCACCTGTTCCGGGGGGCGACGTTCGGCACCATCATGCGCGGCGAAGCGTATCGCTTCATCCGTTTGGGAACATTTATCGAGCGTGCGGACAACACATTGCGCTTGCTCGATGCGCGCTATGAGCTGCTTGGCGAAGACATTGACGAAGTCGAGGGTCGCTCAGCACGTAGCTATTACCAGTGGACTGCATTATTGCGTGCACTGTCTTCATTCGAGGCATTTGCCGAGATTTACCGTGGCTCACCTGGCGCGCGCAAAGTATCTGAGTTGCTGCTGCTGCGCCCTGAAGTTCCACGTTCACTGCGCTCGTGCACAGAAGAGCTGTATTTGATGCTGAGTAGTTTGCCCGGTGACAACGGTCGTCCGGCGCAACGTCTGGCAGCAGAGCTTGAAGCGCGTTTGCGCTACACAACCATCGATGAAGTATTGGACGAAGGCCTGCACACTTGGCTGAATGATTTAATTCTGCTGATTCGTGAGCTGGGCCAAGCCATCCATAGCTCTTATCTGGAGGTCGCATGAGACTGTCCATTAGCCACGACACCACCTATAAGTATGACGAAGAAGTCCGCTCCAGCATCCAGTACTTACGTATCACACCGCAGCAAAATGAACAGCAACAAGTACTCAGCTGGAAGCTAAACCTGCCACGTCCGGTCCGTGCCCAGCGTGACCCTTACGGCAATATCCTGCATGTGCTGACCGTGGATGTACCGCATGACAGTATCGTTATTGGTGCGCACGGCCAGGTTGATATTGACGACACTTGTGAGTCCTTACACGAGAAGCAATCGGCCTTGCCGTTCTTGCGTACAACGCGGCTGACCGAGCCCAATCAGGCATTGCGTGAGTTTGCCAGCGTTCAATGCAAAACGCGGCGTGATCGCACGGCAATGATTGATTTGATGCAGGCCCTGAACGCGCATATTCGTTACGAGAAGGGTGTGACCACAACCGAGACCAGCGCTGGCGAGGCGTTCGCCGCCGGGTGTGGCGTCTGTCAGGATCACGCCCATGCATTCTTGGCCTGTGCCCGCAGCTTGGGCGTGCCTTCACGTTACGTTTCAGGTTATTTGTACACCGATGACAGTGACCATTTGGCCAGTCATGCTTGGGCGGAGTCCTGGCTCGACGGGGCCTGGTACAGCTTTGATATCACCAATAACCTGACCCTGCCTGAACGCCATTTGAGGCTTGCGGTGGGTCTTGATTACTTGGATGCGTGCCCGGTTCGTGGCATGCGACGTGGTGGTGGAGGCGAGCAGATGCACGCTCACGTTGATGTCTCGCCACTGCTCATGGTGCAAGCGCAGTAGCACGAAGAACTGAAACACAGAAGGCCCAGTATTGCTGGGCCTTGTCATGTAAGGGATTGGTTATGACCTACTGCGTCGGAATAAGCTTGGAGCAAGGCTTGGTGTTTGTGTCGGATTCGCGCACAAATGCCGGTGTGGATCACATCGCTACATTTCGTAAGCTGCATGTATTCGGTGTGCCGGGTGAGCGGATTATCGTTCTGCAAACCGCGGGTAATTTAGCGACGTCACAGTCAGTGATCAGTCTGTTACAACAGCGCTTGAATAGTGAGTGTATCAACCTCAACAGCGTGGCCAATCTTTATCAAGCGACTTCACTTGTGAGTGAAACCATGCGTGAAGTTATGGCACGTGACAGTAATGGGGTAATGATGCAGGGCGTTGACCTGAGCTGCTCGTTTATCGTTGGCGGGCAGGTGAGTGGCGAGGCGCCGGGGCTTTATAATATTTATCCGCAGGGCAACTTCATCGCCGCAACTGAAGACACACCTTACTTTCAGATTGGTGAAAGTAAATATGGCAAACCTATTCTCGATCGCTCGCTGGATAATGGTGCGAGTTTGGAACATGCCCTGCTGACTGCATTGATCTCATTCGATTCGACGATTCGCAGTAATCTCTCGGTCGGTATGCCTTTGGATGTGCTGGTCTACAACGCTAACAGCTTGCATGTGCCAAGCGGTTTTCGTGTCAATGAAGATGATGTTTATTATCAAGGTATTCGCCAGCAGTGGGGCGATGCATTGAAGCAGTTGCTGTTAGAACTGCCTTCAACACCTGAGCAATACCTGTTGTAAGAAGGCTGCATGCAACAGTTGTTGCATGCGCAAGGACTACTGGAGTTTGCGCCCAGCCATGTGGCTCAGGTATGCCAATAGCTGCTTCAGCTCCACGTTGCTGATGCTGGCCTCACTGAAGGTTGGCATTTTGCCTTGTGGCCAGTGACGCATACTTTGCGGGTCGCGAATGTAGCGGCTGAGAAATTCAGGTTTGAAGTATTCCGTTGGGTTATGAGGCAGGTTCAAGTCCGGACCAAACTGCGAGTCACCAGCCTTGTTTAAACGGTGACAAGCCATGCAGTTTTTTTGGTACTGAGCAAAGCCGAGTTGTACCTCTTCACTCGCATCCGCCGCCGGCAAAAGTGCCGGGAAACGTTCTGCAACCACAGGCAGGCGGCGTAAAGTCGCAACCTGATATGGCCACTGCTCAGGGCCAATATTGCCCGCCTGAGGATTTTGCCAGACCAAGTAAAAGGGGCCGGCGCTGTAGTCTTTACTACCCAGTGCTGGCCATGGCTTTGAGGGTTCCTCGATCGCCAGCCAAGCTTTTGCCCCTTGGGTGTTCAGCAAGGGGGCTGCGGGTAGCTCTGCGGCAAATCCATCTGCGGCAACTGCTTGAATATGCTCGTCGGGTTTAACTGATTTGAGCAGAACGGCCACGGGTACTGCTTTGTAATTCATGGCGCGTTTGTAGCTCACGTCAGCCGGGATATTGATTTCTCGCATTTGCGGCAAAGCCAGCAGCTCAGCGGTCGACCAGCTTTTACTTTGCTCGCCTAGCTCGACGTTCAGTTGAGCTGCATGACTGCTTGCGCAGGTGAAAAATACTGAGAACAGCACAACGCCAAGATAAGTGTGCGATTTCAATTGCGATCCTCCCGCACAGTCTTCAATCCTTCATCATTGCCCGAGTTTGTGACGTGGCTATAACTTGGTTTGATCGGCGGGTCTTGCGCGACTTCTTGCTTGTCGGTACGCACATCAATCAACAGCGCATCCTTTATATGAATCGCATCTATTACTTTTTGCTGGTCAACATTGGCAGCGGAAATAGTCGCGCTTGAGCACAGTGCAAGCAACCCCATTAGAACGCGCATGATCGTCTCCTTTGATCATCACTGGTAGCGTCAAGATACCAGCAAACTTCCCTGTGTTGTGGGTGTGCTGTACTGCGAAAGCTGTCCGTTTTAACGGCTGGCTTGCCCGGCGAGGGCGAGAGTTACCTGATGATATGCGTCAGGTTGGGGATGATCAGTACGACTGTAATGACGAATACAATCAAACTGGCTTGGCGGATTTTTGGCTGATTACGCATGGCAATTGCCTTTTATTGTTGGAACAACAACTGTTACTTGAGCGCGGTCGTTGACTCTTCAACTGAAGAAACTTCGCGCCCAAAGCTTTGACTGACATTGCGGGTACTACCGTTGTGGGTACAACCATTGTAGGTACTACGATTGCTGGAACTAGATTGCTGGGACTACGGGAGGGCAGATATGCCCAATCAAGATCAGCTGGTTGCGACCTGAAAGAACTGTCGGTAGCTAGCTAATATTAGGCTTACGTCACAAAAAATCTAGAAGACTTGGCTGTAATTGGAGTTGCTTTAACAACTTGTTGTTATGTCAGCGCATCGCTAGCTAAGAGCAACCCTTGTGCCAGAGGCATTCATTGCTTTTTTATAACAAAGTGCCACTACTGAACCGTTTGTCTGAGAGTTGATATTGGCTCTCAATGAGGTGTCGGTATGGTTGAACAAAGCGGTCAATAGTGCTGAGCACATCGGTCATTGAGGCCAGCGCCATGCGGCGTATTGTAATCATCAGGAACGTATTGGCGTTGCTGGCCGCGACAAAGCAACCTGATGAGCTAATTACAACAAGACGCCTAGCGCTACACGCTAGCCTCCTGAGGAAGTTTGAGGACGTTATGACCGAAGCATATATTTTTGATGCGGTGCGCACGCCCCGCGGTAAAGGTAAGAAGGACGGGGCGCTTTACAGCGTTAAACCGGTCAATCTAATTGCAGGTTTGCTACACGCATTGCAAACACGTAACAACCTCGATACCAGCCATGTGGATGACATCGTCCTGGGCTGCGTGACCCCGGTCGGTGATCAGGGCGCAGATATCGCTAAAACTGCAGCGATGGTTGCCGACTGGGATGTAAGTGTTTCGGGTGTGCAGCTTAATCGGTTTTGCGCCTCAGGCCTTGAAGCCGTCAACCTTGGTGCAATGAAAGTCCGTTCAGGTTTTGAGGATTTGGTGGTGGTCGGCGGGGTTGAGTCGATGTCGCGGATTCCCATGGGTTCTGATGGTGGCGCATGGGTAATGGACCCTGAAACCAACATGCATACGCACTTCACCCCGCAAGGCATTGGTGCTGACTTGATCGCCACGCTTGAGGGATTTAGCCGTGCTGACGTGGATGCCTACGCACTGCGTTCGCAGCAAAAAGCGGCGCGAGCCAGCGCTGATGGTTCGTTCAATAAGTCGTTGGTTCCAGTGGTCGATCAAAACGGCATCGTGCTGCTTGATCACGATGAGTTTATTCGTGGTGATTCAACTGTCGAAGGTCTGGCCAAGCTTAAGCCCAGCTTCGAAATGATGGGGCAGATGGGCTTTGATAGCACGGCGCTTCGGGTTTATAGCCACGTCGAGCGTATAAACCATGTGCACACGCCGGGTAATAGCTCGGGCATCGTCGATGGATCCGCACTGATGCTAATCGGCTCCGAAGCCAAGGGCCGTGAGTTGGGGCTAAAACCACGCGCTCGTATTGTCGCCACGGCAGTAACCGGCACCGATCCAACCATCATGCTTACCGGGCCTGCGCCAGCTACGCGCAAGGCGCTGGCAAAGGCGGGCCTGAATGTCGATGACATCGATTTGTTCGAAGTCAATGAAGCCTTCGCCTCGGTGGTCATGAAATTTATGAAAGACATGGGCGTCAGCGAGGACAAGGTCAATGTCAACGGCGGCTCGATCGCAATGGGGCACCCGCTAGGTGCAACAGGCTGCGCAATCCTCGGCACCTTGCTCGATGAGCTTGAAAAGCGCGAACTGCGCTATGGCTTGGCCACCTTGTGTGTCGGCGGCGGCATGGGCATTGCCACCATCATCGAACGAATTTAATCAGCGTTCAGCGCATGCTTGCTGGCTAACCCGATAAGCGGATTGCCACCTCGCGCTAAACCTCTCCCAACTGCAGGGATATCAAGACATGACAGATGCTATCCACTACCAAAAAGGCCAGGACAATATCGTCGTCCTGACCATCGATATGCCGGGGCAAAGCGCCAATACCATGAACGCGGTTTACCGCGAAGCGATGGCCGCGACCGTTGATCGGCTTGAGGCTGAAAAAGACAGCATTTCCGGCGTGATCATTACCTCCGCCAAGAAAACCTTTTTCGCGGGTGGCGACTTAAACGAGCTGGTCAAAGTCACCAAGGCTGATGCCAGTGACTTTTATCACATGGTACTCGGTATCAAAGCGCAATTACGCCGCCTCGAACTACTCGGCAAACCCGTAGTGGCTGCCATTAATGGTGCCGCATTGGGTGGCGGCTGGGAGATTTGCCTGGCGTGTCATCAGCGTATTGCTCTGGATAACAGTAGCGTGCAAATCGGTTTGCCCGAAGTCACCCTTGGTTTGTTGCCGGGCGGTGGTGGCGTGGTGCGTATGGTGCGTTTGCTTGGTCTTGAGAAGGCTTTGCCGTATCTGGCTGAAGGCAAAAAAGTACGCCCTGATGCAGCGCTTAAAGCGGGGTTGATCCATCAATTGGCGACTGATAAAGACGACATGATGGCCAAGGCGCGGGCCTGGATTAATGAGAATCCAGCTGCCAAACAGCCTTGGGATACACCAGGTTATAAGATTCCGGGTGGCACTCCGGCAAGTCCAAGCGCGGCGCAGATGCTGGCGATTGCGCCATCAGTTTTGCGCGATAAAACCAAGGGCTGTTTCCCTGCGCCCGAGAAAATCATGTGCGCAGCAGTTGAGGGCGCGCAAGTTGATTTCGATACCGCGCAACTGATTGAAACCCGTTACTTCACCGAGTTGACGACCGGCCAAGTGGCGAAAAACATGATTGGCACCTTTTGGTTCCAGCTTAACGAAATCAACGCGGGCGGTTCGCGGCCCAAAGGCTTTGAGCCGAGCGTTACACGCAAAGTCGGTGTGTTGGGTGCTGGCATGATGGGGGCCGGTATTGCTTATGTCTCAGCCGCAGCAGGCATCGAAGTGGTGCTCAAGGATGTGTCGCTGGAGGCTGCGCAGAAGGGCAAAGCCTATTCCGCCAAGCTACTCGACAAGAAAGTTTCGCGCGGTCATATGACGGCTGAAAAGCGTGAAGCGTTTTTAGCCTTGATCAACCCAAGCGACAACGAAGCGGATTTCGCTGGCTGCGACTTAATCATCGAAGCTGTTTTTGAAGACCGCGACCTCAAGGCCAAGGTTACTGCCGCCGCCGAGCGTAATGCGTTGAGTGATGCGGTTATCGCTTCAAACACTTCAACCTTGCCGATCACTGGTTTGGCTAAGGCTATTGAGAAGCAAGATAAGTTTATTGGCCTGCACTTTTTCAGCCCGGTCGACAAAATGCCGCTGGTTGAGATTATCCGCGGTGAGCACACCAGCGATGAAACCCTCGCGCGTGGTTTCGATTATGTGATGCAGATTAAAAAGACCCCAATAGTGGTGAATGACAGCCGTGGCTTTTTCACCTCGCGGGTGTTTGGCACCTTTACCAACGAAGGTATCGCCATGCTTGGCGAAGGTATTAGTGCGGCGTTGATAGAAAATGAGGCACGTAAAGCTGGGATGCCAGTGGGGCCGTTGGCGATTAGTGATGAAGTCTCGATGAGCCTGATGAATCACGTGCGTCAACAAACCATCAAAGATCTTGCCGCAGAAGGTAAGCAACTGCCTGAGCACAAGGCCTTTGCGGTTATCGATATGATGCTCAACGAATACAAACGTCCGGGTAAGGCTGCCGGTGGTGGTTTTTATGAATACCCGGAAGGCGCCAAGAAGTACCTGTGGCCCGAGCTGAAAACTCGCTTCGAACAAGCGTCGGCGCAAATATCGCAACAGGATGTACGCGACCGCATTCTGTTTATTCAGGCCATTGAAACTGTGCGTTGCCTGGAAGAGGGCGTATTGACCTCAGTTGCAGATGCCAATATTGGTTCAATCTTCGGCATTGGTTTCGCGGCCTGGACTGGCGGTGCGCTGCAGTTTATCAACCAATATGGGTTGAAGGATTTTGTCGCGCGCGCCGAGTATCTGGCTGAGCAATACGGCGAACGTTTTACTCCACCCGCACTGCTGCTGGATAAAGCCGCTAAAGGTGAAACGTTCTAAGTTTTTTCGCCCAGCGTTTATCCCGCCCCAAATTAAACCGGCTCTCAATGAGCCGGTTTACATTGTTCAGGCACTGAGCGCCTCTGAAAAGCTGCTCGGCTCGAAGCTGTTAACAAACACGTAATCAGCCTTGGGTGGCGGGGAGGTACTCATCCGCTTCAGTTGCTGAGCGATTTGCAGATTGCGTGCAATATTTGAATTGCATTCAAGCGTGCGCGCTAACGCACCAGCGGAGCCATACTCTAGCCCGAGCAAAGACAGGCCGTTGGTCATGAATGCCAGCGCCGCGATGATTAGCAGATTACGATTTTTCAGTTTCATGATGCACTGGCCTAAAAGTGAGGTGTTACAGGTCCTTAGTGGGTGCCGGTTGAAGCGCATAAACGCTGTTTTTGAGCAGCACTGAAGCGTCACCGCTGGTCAGGGGTAAAGGTAAATAGTGGTGTGTGACAGAGGTCTGAATAACTGGCTTCTCCCCAGCCCTGTGTTAATCGCTCAGGGCTGGGGAGAAGCGTATTTAGCAGCCGTAGTGTTGGCGCATTACCTGCTCGATAGCTTTACGCTCGGTGAGCTGCGTCGGCATTCGTAGCGTGGTTAACTTGCCGTCAGCCAGTTGGATTGCCAGTTCAGACTCGTAGTGAATCCCGCGCTCATCAAGGGTTGCGTAAGTCACTGCGTAAACATTTTGCTGAGTGATGAATTCGACAGTCATGACCGATTCCCCTGCGTTGTAAGTGAACCGTTGTTCGGTTTATTTGCTGGATGAAACTGCGGGCTTCAGCGTTTGAGTCTGTGCGTTTTGCGCTTTCTCAACGTGACGCTGACCGTCTGCACTGACATTACCGGTAAAGGCTGAGGCGGCGATCAAGCTGGCAATTGCGGCGAAACTATTCATGGCGAGTATCCTTTTATCTAATGTGGGCAGCTGCCCGATGGAGCGATAATCCGCCGTGGCCGGTATTAACAGAAGTGAATGGTCGTTATGGTAACTATCAAGGCCACTGATAGCTCAGCGACGCTGTGTCTTGGTACTGGTCTGATATGTCTAATCCTTTAACATCAGGTGCTTGCCTTAAATGGCCTCACAAGGCAGGCTACTGACGCTCGCAAGAACCAATATGAGGGGCGGCTCTGATCGCGCCGTTTATCGACCTTGGACAGTTTTTTGCAGCGAAGGAGCCTTTGAAAAAGGTAGCGAGCGACGAGAGTACAAGGCAAAAAACTGCGAAAAAGCGGAGTTTAGTGGCCTAAATGAGCATTTTGAGCAGTTTTTTAACGCCGTAATATCGAGCGCAGTAGTTTTTAAGAGGCTCCCTAAACGAATGACTACCACCCGTGGCCCAGGACAATTCCATGCCGTTGCAGATTTGTATTCTTGAAACAGACGTACTTCGCCCCGAGCTGATCGATCAATATCAAGGCTACGGCAAGATGTTTGAGCGCCTCTTTGCGCTCCAGCCGATTGCCGCTGAGTTCACCGTATACAACGTCATGCAAGGCCTGTATCCGGCGGACAACGAGCAGTACGATGCTTACTTGGTAACAGGTAGCAAGGCTGATTCATTCGGCGAAGATGCCTGGATTCAAACCCTCAAGACATACTTGCTTGAGCGCTACGCCCGTGGCGATAAACTGCTCGGTGTGTGCTTCGGTCATCAACTGCTGGCACTGTTATTGGGCGGCGAGGCTAAGCGCGCTGATCAAGGTTGGGGCGTCGGTATTCACCGCTATGTATTGGCCAAAAAAGCCCAGTGGATGACCCCTGCGTTAGATGATCTGACCCTGTTGATCAGCCATCAGGACCAAGTGACCAAGCTGCCAGAGAAGGCCACACTGCTTGCCTCGAGCGAGTTCTGCCCGATTGCAGCCTATTGCATCGATGATCAAGTGCTGTGCTTCCAGGGGCATCCTGAGTTTATCCATGATTACTCAAAGACTTTGCTGGATATCCGTCAGCAGCATATTGGTGAGCACAATTATCGCAAAGGTATTGATAGCTTGAAGGACGATCATCAAGGCGCTGCAGTGGCTGAGTGGATGATGCGTTTTGTAGCCAACGGCCGTGAGGTTCAGGCCTGATTCTTGGCGTTAACCTATAAAAGCCCAGCCTAGTGCTGGGCTTTGTAGTTTTAGAGCCAGCCGTTGTATTTGAAGCTGGCATACAGGCCCACGCAGCCTGTTCCAATTAAACCGAGCACGCCAAAGTAGCCGTATTGCCAGCTCAGTTCGGGCATGTTGTGGAAGTTCATGCCATAAATACCGGCAATCGCTGTGGGAAACGCCAGTATTGCTGCCCAGGCCGCAAATTTGCGCTGGGTAATACTTTGTCGCGCAGAGTCCATTAACAAACCAATTTCGATTGCGTGGTCAGCCATCTCACGCAGCGCAGTGAGGTCTTCCAGCAGGCGATTGACGTGGATCGCCACATCCCTGAAGTACGGACGCATTTGTTTATCGATAAATGGAAAGCCCAAGCGCTGTAACTCCTGGCAGATTTCCGCCAGCGGGCCGATATTACGGCGCAAACGCAGCAGGTCACGGCGCAGACTTTGAATTTTTACTGCATCGGCCATGGTTACAGCGTCTTTAAGCACCGTTTGTTCAGTTTCTTCCAAGGTGCTGTTGTAGCTGTCCAGTATCGGCCGGTAGTTTTCAGTCACGAAGCTGAGTAGGGCATAGAGTACAAAGTCTTCACCGTGCTCAAGCAATAGTGGCCGCGCCTCACATCGCTGGCGCACGGTTGAGTAGGGCGCAGACTGGCCATAACGGGCGCTGATGACGTAGCCGCTGCCAGCAAATAATTGAGTTTCGATAAACTCAAGCTCGCCGTTGGTAAGCGTGGGTGAATAAAGCACCATAAACAGCGCATCACCAAAGGTTTCTAGCTTCGGCCGGGTATGACGAATCAGTGCGTCCTCAATGGCCAGTTCGTGCAAGTTGTATTGTGCCTGGAGCTTGGTCAACACCTCAGGCTCAGGGTCTTTCAGACCAATCCAGGCGAAGTGTCCAGGTTTACCCAGCCAAGTCACAGCCTCTTCCAGGTTGATGTCCGTGACTTTTTTCCCGTGGCTGTACACTGCTGCGGCTACAACACTCTTATCCATTTTTGACTCGGCCCATTCGTTGCACAAGGTGCTCAGCTTAGCCTGAGTGGGGCATCAAGCGCTGCATTCAAGCGTCATGGATGCATAAAAAAGCCCACCTCAGTCATGCTCAGGCGGGCTGGGTAAAGCGCAGAAGTTTAGGCTTCAGACAGCTCTTTATTCATAGCCTCGATACAGGCTTGCATCTGCGTTTGGCAGGTTTCGATCAGGGCAGGGACGTCGGCGATAGTCAAACCCGCAGTGGCGATCTCAGGCAGCGAGCGGATCATTATCGTGCCGCTGTTCCACTGGTTGACGCGCAACTTATTGGCGTAGGTGCTGGTGCACACCGGAATAATTGGCACTCCAGCAGCAATCGCCATCATAAATGCACCTTTCTTGAATGGCAGCATTTGTGGGCCAGGATGACGCGTGCCTTCAGGGAACACCCAAATCGAGGTGTTTTTATGTTTGAGCGTTTCGGTGGTCTGCAGCATCGCTTGCTTGGCACTGCGCGAGTTACCACGGTCAAGCAAGATATTGCCGGCCAGCCAATACAGTTGCCCGAAAAAAGGCACCCACTTCAGGCTTTTCTTACCGAGGCTAACCGTGCGATACGGGACCACGCGGCCAAGCACATATAAGTCGTAGTTAGACTGGTGGTTGGCAATAACTACGCAAGACTTGGCGTGATCGCGCAGCCCTTCGGTCTGAGTTTTGATGTTCAGGTTTAAAATACGCAATGCAGGCAGCGAGTAAAGACGTGCGCAAATACGGCTGTTATCTGGATTGAAAGGACGACAAATTCCCACTAACAAACCGAGCACACCGGCGATAATAAAGTGCACGCCCATTAACACCATGCGCAGAATAAAAAGCATTTAATACGCTCGTTTAACTAAAAAGGCGCGCAGTGTACGGCTGTAAACTGTTTTCAGCAATTACAGCTGATCAGGAAGCTGTATGTGAATATTAAAGGCACAAAAAAGCCCGGAAAATCCGGGCTTTAGCGTCGTGCAGCAAAGGTTACAGGCTGATGGTTTTATCCAGCTCAATCGCATGGTCGAGTGTCTCAAGCAACGCTTTGCGGACCTTCAGCTTGGTGTTCTTGTGCGCCGTCATGTTGATCTTCTTCAACTGCTGGGCAACGGCTTGTGCCGTAGCCATAAGCTGTTCTGCTGGCACGACCTTATCAAGGAAACCTGCTTCGACAGCGCCTTGTGGATCAAACATCTCGCCACAGATAACTGAGCGGTGGAACGCCGACTTACGCAGACGGTCACGTGCCAGTTCGATGCCCACATGATGCATGGTCATACCGATCTGAACTTCATTGAGACCAATGCTGAACGTGCCTTCAGTGCCCACACGATAATCAGCAGAGAGCAGAATAAATGCGCCTTTCGCAACTGCGTGGCCAGGGCAGGCGACAACAATCGGGTAAGGGAACGACAACATGCGGCGCGCCAGCGTCGAGCCCGCGGCAACCAGATCAATTGCGTTTTGCGGGCTGGAAGTCATGACTTTGAGATCGTAGCCACCAGAAAGAATCCCAGGTTGACCGGTGATAATCACCACCGCTTTATCCTGTACCGCTCTGTCCAATGCCTGATTAAAGACTGCAATTACGTCCGGGGAAATCGCGTTAACCTTGCCATTGCTCAGGGTGAGAGTGGCGATGCCACCTTCTAATTGGTAGCTGATCAAGTCGCTCATTGTCGGAATCCTTGTGCTGAAGATGCGCTGACGTTACCCATACCGCGCTCGACGGTAAAGCACTATGACCGACTGATGAGTCAGGAAATGTGCTGTTTTCCCTGCGCTTATCCTTCCAAGCAGCCCCGGCAGTGGTTACCAGCAGCCACTGTCGTGCAGAACCGAGTGCTTATAAAAATCAATATTAGCCTTGGCTGCGAAGAAGCCCGCTGCGCCGAAGTGCAGGCTGTCTGCGATTCTGGGGTAGCCAAGATAATCCAGAATGATGCTGAGGATGACAATGATCACCATCATGACAACGGTGTAAAAGATCGCTTTTTTCCACATGCGTTTAACGAGGTAATAAAAGGGGCCGAACAAAAACGCCAAAAAATTAAAGCTAAACGCTTTTTTACGCTGGCTTTTGGGTAGACTTTTAATGTTTTTTAGCGCTGGCCCGCCCGCTGCGGCGATCGCCCGAAATCGCTCCTTCCAGGTATCAGATACCTCAAGGTGGTCAATCCTGTGATTGATAGCCTCTAGATCAGAGTCGATGACTGCTGACTTGGGCGTTGCATATGGATTCTCAGTTTGCATCAAACGTCCCTGTAAACGGTTGGCTAGCGGATTTTAGCTTGATTTTAGGCCGTGCTATTCACAGTTCAATATAGCTGTGCTGTTTGCGCTGCGTGTCGCTTGCGCACGCGAGTTAAGTACAACGCTGTGCTGATAGTTATGCTCAACACCAGCAGGTAACCGATGTAAATCAACGAACCGGCGCGGACAACTGCACTTTTTAAATCCAAGCCTTCCGTCTGCATTACATGGCCAACAGCACCCCACACCGCGCCGGTGAGCATGCCGATCAGCAGTGTTGGGAGATAAGTTGAGAGAATCACGACTTGCGACTTTTGATCTGTGGCAGGCGCAATCAGCCAGGCGCCAAGGTAAAGCAGGGAGGTCATTAAAGCGCTGACCCAGATGCCTACATTCAGAGCCCAGTGCGCAAGCGGTCTATGGCCAAATGTGGGCAGGGCTATAAATGTGAGTAATAGTGCGCAGGCACAGATAATTAGGAGCAAGAAGAGGTTTAGCGAGCGCATAACATTCCTTGTACGGCGTTAGGTTTGAGGTGAGTCATTGCAAAATCGCTGACGTGGGCATTACTCCGCTGCGTGGCAGACCACGCACAACTTGTTGCCGTCAGGATCCCTGAAATAGGCACCGTAATAATGCGGGTGGTATTCAGGTCTCAGGTTTGGCGGACCCTCACATTCTCCACCAGCGGCCATAGCCGCTGCATAGACTTGCTTCACACGCTGGCGAGAGTCAGCCAGAAACGCAACCATTTGCCCGTTACCCGGTGCATGCGCTTGTTTGTTGTAGGGCTGGCCAATCAGAAACAGGGGCCTATCGCTTCCAGCGATTTGCCACGCGGCCCAAGGTTGATCTTCATCAACAAAACGAAACTCTAGACCCAGAGCATCCATGACTGGTTGGTAAAAGTTGATGGCGCGCTTGAAGTCAGTAATGCCAAGCATTATGTGCGAGAACATAGCGTCACTTCCTCTATTGATCGGGCAATACCTCTACGTCTGCATACCTATATACCGTTCTGATAGACCCGGGAACAGGGGGCTGTCTGGATTTGACAGAAGAGCGCAGAGAAGGAGGGGTAAGCGCATGAAAATTCTGAAAAAACTTTTGCTTTTAAGGCATTGTTCGGATACATTAGCGCGCCTCGACAGACAGCAATGCCTGACGAGATCCGGTGAAGTGTCCGAGCGGTTGAAGGAGCACGCCTGGAAAGTGTGTATACGAGAAATCGTATCATGAGTTCGAATCTCATCTTCACCGCCACTTTCAAAAAAGCCCTGCAGATCAATGATCTGCGGGGCTTTTTGTTTTCCGATTGAACGACTTAACTTCACTACACAGGGCGCAAGGCTCTGTGCCTCTCTCTATATCCATAAGTTTGCTCTGCCTGAGTAAGGCTTTCATCCAAGCCCGGAGCATTTTGCCTTTGTGCGGGCTAGCTGCAGTGTTATCAAAACTCAGCTTTGACCGGCTTTGGATGTCGAACAACGTATGCGTCGATCCGGAGGGACGCGGCCTTCGAGCTCGCTGAAGAGCCAATCTTGGAAGCTGCGTATCTTGGGGAGTTCTGCGCGTGACTTTAGCAGGTTAAATGTGTAGCCCTGAATTTTGGGACCCTCAAATCCTAACGGGGCTACAAGAAGGCCTGTTTCGAGCTCGCGCTGCGCGAGCAGCAGGCTTTCAAGGCACACCCCCAGTCCGTCGACCGCGGCACTAATTGCCATAAAAGAACGATCGAAACGTGGTCCTCGCGAAACGTCGAGTGGAACCTTGCGATGCTGACGCATCCAGTCGCGCCAACTCACCAGGCATACCTCGCTGTGGATCAAGGTGTGGTGGTTCAGGTCCTCTGGTGTGCGGATCCGTTGCGCACCAATCGCGAGCGAGGGGGCGCAGAGAGGCACGATGGTCTCAGGTGGGAAGGGGAGCACCATCGTTCCGGCAGGCTGCAGTCGTTTCGTGCCATAGCGGATGTCGATATCCACTCCTTGCATCAGCAGGTCAGCGGCCGGCGGATATGACGCATTGAGTCGCACGTCCACATCCGGTTCTAGGGCGTTGAAGCGTGCGAGCCGCGGCATCAGCCATTGAGTGGCAAAGCTGGGCGTCGAATGTATGGTGAGGATGTCACTTTTAGCGGTACGGCCCAGTTCGCGCGTCGCCATTTCTATTTTTGCAAATGAGGCAGAGACCTCTTCCGCATAAATGCGACCGGCATCTGTGAGCACTACTGCCCGATGCACGCGGTGGAACAGGCGAACCCCGAATTGCTCCTCAAGCAGCTTGATTTGGTGGCTCACGGCCGAAGGCGTTACGAACAATTCCTCTGCCGCAAGCGCAAAAGAGGACAGTCTTGCAGCGGCTTCGAAAGCCTGTATTGCCTTCAGGGAGATCCGGTGGTGCATGGCAGTTCACATGAGCTCAATTCAACTATTGGCCATATTTATTCGTTTGAGCAGCAAAAATCAAGGGAATATGCTTGATTTCAGTCACCGGACGCCCCCTTTTGGGGCGACGGGAATGGAGGTTCACCTCTGCGACCAATAAAAACAATGCCGCCCGATATCGCGAGAAGCCGGGTCAAGCTCAAGGAGAACTGCGTGCAAAACACAACTTCACCAGTCAACACCCGGGTTGCTGAAAGCGCCTACCGCATCCGCCGCTTTGCGCTACGGATGGGCGAAGTGCAGGGCCAGGGTTATGTGGGTCAAGCGCTGGGTTACGCCGATGTGTTGGCAACAGCTTACTGCCATTCGATGAACTTCCGGCCCGAGGATCCGACCTGGGAGGGGCGCGATAGATTTCTGCTTTCTCACGGTCACTACGCGATTGCTTTCTACGCTGCGCTGATTGAGGCCAAGATCATTTCCGAAGAGGAACTCGAGACTTACGGTAGCGACGATAGCCGTCTGCCAATGTCGGGTATGGCGACCTACACCCCTGGCATGGAGATGTCGGGTGGCTCACTCGGTCAGGGACTGCCGATTGCTGTGGGCATGGCGCTCGGCTTGCGCCTGAAGGGGAATCCAGCCTTCGTTTATAACTCGATGTCCGATGGCGAGCTGGATGAAGGGTCGACTTGGGAAGCGGCGATGAGTGCTGCCCACCATGGTCTGGGAAACCTGATTTGCTTGGTGGACATTAATAACCAACAAGCTGACGGCCCTTCGAGCAAGGTGATGGGCTTTGAGCCGCTTGCAGACAAGTGGGCTGCATTTGGATGGCATGTACAGCGTGTGGATGGCAACGACCTCCCGGCAGTCATCGCCGCCTTCGACACCGCGCGTAATCTCACCGAGGCCAAACCTCGAGTGATCTTGTGCGACACCTTGATGGGTAAGGGAGTGCCTTTCCTCGAAGCTCGCGAGAAAAACCACTTTATTCGCGTCGATCAGCCTGAGTGGCAGCAAGCCCTCGACATCCTTGATCAAGCCCAGGGAGCCACCCGATGAGTACTACCGCCAAGAAACCACGCCTGACTACCTCGGCGATGATCGCTTCGATCGCCTCCGAAGGCCAGCGCGTCAAGGCTGCGCCCTTCGGTAAGGCTTTAGTCGAGCTTGCTGCTAACCGTCCTGAGATTGTTGGTCTCACCGCCGACCTCGCCAAATACACAGACCTGCATCTTTTCGGTCAGGCCTACCCAGAGCGTTTCTTCCAAATGGGCATGGCCGAGCAATTGCTGATGGCTTCGGCTGGCGGGATGGCCAAGGAAGGCTTCATACCCTTCGCCACAACCTACGCAGTTTTCGGCACTCGTCGTGCCTTTGACTTCGTGCATCAGGTGATCGCTGAGGAGAATCTCAACGTCAAGATTTGCTGTGCGCTGCCCGGTCTTACCACCGGCTACGGTCCAAGTCACCAGGCCACTGAGGACATTGCGTTGATGCGTGGCATACCGGGCATGACGATCATCGACCCCTGTGATGCGCTCGATACCGAACAGGCTGTGCCGCAGATCGCTGCTCACAATGGTCCGGTGTACATGCGGCTGTTACGCGGTAACGTGCCGCTGGTGCTCGACGAATACGATTACAGCTTTGAGCTGGGCAAGGCCAAGATGCTGCGCGACGGCCGTGATGTGCTGATGATCTCGTCTGGGATTCTGACCATGCGTTCGCTTGAGGTGGCCAAGGCATTGGCAGCAGACAAGATTGATGTAGGTGTTTTGCATGTGCCGACGATCAAGCCCCTCGACGTCGCGACAATCCTGCGCGAAGCAGGGCGTCTCGGCCGTCTTGTGGTCGTGGCGGAGAATCACACATCAATCGGCGGGCTTGGTGAAGCTGTGGCGACTGCACTGCTGACTGCTGGCGTGACCCCGCAATTTCGCCAGATTGCGCTGCCCGATGCCTTCCTCGACGCCGGCGCTCTACCGACGCTGCATGACCGCTACGGGATCTCTACCGATGCGATGACGGCAACGATTAAAGGCTGGCTCGGCTGAGAAGGCGGCCATTCCAAGGTAATGAACACACGAATGCACTCCGCTGGAGTGCCACTGAAAGGAACTTTCGTATGAACAACGCTCTTCTTCTCGATGGCAAGGTCGCCATGGTTTCGGGCGCGGCCTCGGCACGCGGTATAGGGCTCGCCACCGCCCGCCTTTTTGCCAGTCATGGTGCCAAGGTTGTCATTCTCGATCTTGACGAGGGCGCAGCTGTCGAGGCAGCTGCCTCCATCGGTCCTGAGCATCGAGGCTATGCCTGCAACGTGGTGGATAAAGATGCTTGCCTTGAGGCTGCCGAGCGCGCCGTCGCTGAGTTCGGCCACATTGATGTATTGATCAACAACGCTGGCATCACCCAGCCGGTGAAGACACTAGAGATCGACCCAGCAAGCTGGGATCGTATTCTTGATGTCAATCTGCGGGGTGTGCTCTACCTGTCACAAGCAGTCATACCGCACATGAAAAAGCAGGGGGGTGGTGCAATCGCCTGCATGTCTTCGGTGTCGGCCCAGCGTGGCGGTGGGATCCTCGGCGGTCCGCACTACTCGGCAGCCAAGGCCGGTGTGCTAGGCCTGGCCAAGGCTATGGCGCGCGAGTTTGGTCCGGACAATATCCGCGTCAACTGCGTGACCCCAGGCCTGATTCAGACCGATATCAGCGCCGGAAAACTCAGCGATGAACAGAAAGCCGATATCGCCGCCAGTATCCCGTTGAATCGCTTGGGTAACGCCGAAGAGGTGGCCGGTGTCTATCTATTTCTAGCTTCGAACTTGTCGGCCTACATCACGGGCGCGGTTATCGATGTGAATGGAGGCATGCTTATACACGGTTGAGTAAATCATCTGGTCAGACCAGTGCGGGTGCCCCTCAAGGCGTCCGCATGATTGGACTGATTTTTCGTATACGCAGTACGAAAAAAGTCAGTGAGAAGTGCAAACAATATCAATAAGAAATGCAGGTGAAACTTATGAAAAAGACACTGATCGCGATTGCAGCAACCATTGCAATGGCTACTGCCTCCACAAGCTGGGCTCAGCAGATCTTGCGCCTTTCCCATAATGCCGCGCCGGGTAACCCGAAGGCAGTGGCTTCACAGAAGTTTGCCGAACTGGTCGAGCAAAAGACCAATGGCCGCGTCAAGGTCGAGGTGGGTGGAAGTGCTCAGTTTGGCGATGACGTCGAATCGTTGACCAATATGCGCCTGGGCTCACTGGCTTTTAGCGCTAACTCTCAGGGCAGTACCGCTGGCGTAGTCCCCGAGTTCAATCTGATCGGTTTGCCTTTTCTATTCCGCGACCTCAAACACGCCTACAAGGTGATTGACGGCCCGGTCGGTACCAAGCTTGATGAGCTGGCCAACGCCAAAGGATTGGTGGTGTTGGCGCTGTGGGACAATGGCTTCCGACACGTCAGCAATAGCAAGCGTCCGATCTACGAACCGGATGACCTTCAGGGCATTAAATTGCGCACGCCGCCTGACGCCATGACAATCGACATCTTCAATGCCCTGGGTGCCAACCCAGGACCGCTGGCCTTTTCCGAGTTGTACATTGCACTGCAGCAGGGTGTGTTCGATGGCCAGGAAAACCCATTGATGAACGTGTATTCGTCCAAGCTTTACGAGGTGCAAAAGTACATCTCGCTGACCGGACACAAATACGAGACTACCCCGCTGCTGGCCAGCAAGGTGATTTGGTCGACGCTATCCAAGGAGGATCAACAGGCTGTCAAGGAGGCTGCGATTGAAGCGGGCAACCTCAATCGTGAGTTATCAGCCTCTGCGGATATCGATCTGCGCACCAAGCTCACCGACGCAGGCGTGAAGATCAACGAGATCGATCAGGCTGCATTCGCCGAGAAGACCAAGCCCGTTTATGACAAGTGGTCCAAGCAGTATCCCGAGATGGTCAAGCTGATCGTCACGGAAGCGGGCAAACTGTGATGACTGCCTATATCCCTGACAAAGAAACGGCACAGGCCAGCTTTCTAGCACCCGTGGTGACTTGGGTTGACCGCGCGATAGAGGCTGCTAGCGCAGTGGTTGCTATTGCTGCGCTAGTTGCAATGTTTATCTCCTTGATGGCTGAGGTAGTGGTGCGCTACCTCACCAACCAAGGTATGGGTTGGCCGACAGAGATGCCTAACATTCTGTTCCCTTGGTTAGTTATGGGTGGAGTTGTGCTGGCCGCTCAGCGTGGCCAGCATATTGCGGTCACCGCCATTCAGGGGGTTATCGGTCGCGTTGGCAATCGAGTGCTGTTGATTGCCCACCAGATATTGATCGCTGGTACCTTTTTTTATCTCGCCTGGGTCGGCCTCGACGTAATCGAAATTACCGGCAGTGAGATCTATCCCGTCACCGGTCTTTCTGCGAAATGGGCTTATCTCGCCATGATCGTCGGATTCGTCGGCCTCGGTCTCACCGCACTGACCACGTTGGTACACCTACTGCACGCCGTCGATCCGCTATCCGTCCGCGCCCACCGAATAGAGGAGGACGTATGACTCTCGCTATGATTCTCGTATTCAGTATTCTACTGGCGCTGGCATTGCCTGTTGGTTATGCGTTGGTGATCAGCTCGGGGCTTGCGGCAGTCGCCGTTGGTGGCATGCCCAGTGTGGCGGCGGTAGTGAAGATCTTTCAGCCGACCCAGAGCTTTCCTTTGTTGGCGATTCCGTTCTTCATGCTCTCGGGCAGCCTGATGATGGGCGGCACGCTGGGCAAGCGCTTGATTGATTTCGCCACTATGCTCGTGGGCCGCTTTCACGGTGGCCTCGGTCAGGTCACCGTGGTCGGTTCGACTGTGTTCGGAGGCGTATCCGGCTCTGCAGTTGCGGAAGCTTCAGCGCTAGGCTCGATGCTGATCCCCTGGCAAAAGCGCGAAGGTTATCCGGGAGCATTTGCCGCTGCGGCTACCGCTTCATCGGCGACCATTGCAGGTCTGATTCCACCTTCGATCCCGCTGATTCTTTATGCCGCCGTATCCAATCAATCGATTGCTGCGTTATTTCTCGCTGGTTTGCTTCCAGGTGTGATTCTGTGCGCCGGCTTTATGTTGGTCTGCTACCTGTCCGGGCGTTTGCGCGGCTTCAAGCGCCTGACTGATAAGGTCACTCTGAAAAGCGTGCTCCGCGCCACCCTTTTAGCCGCTCCTGCTCTGGCCATGCCTCTATTCATCGTGGTTCTTCTGCGCGCAGGAATCGCCACGCCGACCGAAGTCAGCGTATTGGCGGTGTTTTACGGTCTTATGGTGAGCATGCTGGTGTATCGGGATTTGACTATGCGTCGGCTCTATGACGCGCTCGTGCATACCGCGATTACTACCGGCGTAGTGATGCTGGTGATCGCGGCCTCGAACTTGGTGGGTTATGTTCTGACCGTGGAGGCAGTGCCGACTGCGGTAGCCGAATGGATGGCGCAAACGCTGAAGTCGCCGTGGATGGTCATTTTGATGATGAACCTGATCATGGTGATAGTGGGCATGTTCCTTGACCTGCCGGCGGCAATCCTTCTGCTTGGTCCGACCTTTGTTGCTATTGGTAATGCGATTGGCCTCGATCTGACTCAGCTCGGCATCATGATGGCGGTGAACCTCAGTATTGGCCTCTTCACCCCGCCAGTTGGCACCACGCTGTTTATCGCCTCAGCCATCTCGCAGGAGAAGGTCGGTGCAGTGGTGCGCGAACTGTGGCCATTTTATTTGGTGGCGATCACTGTTCTTGGCCTCATCTCCTTTGTCCCTGCCTTCACTATTAGTTGATCGGATACGGCCTTTGCTCAGGCTAGGCCGTGTAACCGACGAGGAAATTTTATGAGTACGATTGCATTTGCCGGACTCGGTGCGATGGGCCTGCCAATGGCAAAGAACCTAATCGTCGCTGGTCACCGTGTACGCGGAATTGATCTCAACCAAGCTGTCCTTACTTCGCTCGCTGCGGCCGGTGCTGAACCGGTTGCAGATGCAGCCGCTGCTGTGCGTAGCGCTGACATACTGATCCTGATGGTGGTTAACGCCGCTCAGGCTGAGCAGGTGCTGTTCGCCGACGGTGTGTTGCAGGCTATGGAGGACAACGCGATCGTCTGCCTTATGGCAACCTGTCCGCCTGCTGCGGTCGAGCACATCGCAGCACGGGTGACCGCGACAGGCCGTTGTTTCGTCGATGCTCCAGTGTCGGGTGGTACCGCCGGGGCTACTGCAGGCTCTTTGACCATCATGGCGGCCTGTGAGCACGCGGCTTTCGATGAGGTGAAACCGGTGTTCGAAGCTATTGGGCAGCGCATTTTTCATGTCGGCGAGCGCGCTGGTCAAGGGGCCATGGTCAAGACCGTCAACCAATTACTTTGCGGCGTGCATATTGCCGTCGTGGCCGAAGCCTTCGCGCTAGCGGCCAAGGTCGGTGTCGATCTCGAGGTGCTGCTCGAAATCATGGCTGGATCAGCTGCCTCCAGCTGGATGCTCAAGGATCGTGGCCCGCGTATGCTGCAGGAGGCTCCGGAGGTCAGTAGTGCGGTAGACATCTTCGTTAAGGACTTAAGCATCGTGCTCGAGGCCGGCCGTGACGCCAGGGCGGCGCTGCCAATTGCAGCGGTGGCACATCAGCTGTTCCTCTCGGCCTCAGGGCGCGGCGAGGGGCGAGTAGACGATAGCCAAGTCATCCGAAGCTACTACGCCTTGAACGGGAAGACGGCTCAGGATTGACGCCTAAGTAATAGGGGGCAGGCCACGGTTGCTATCCCACGACGGCAAGTTTTTGGCCGGTTTATTTCGTGGGTCACCGGCAGCTCGATAGCCATTTGACGAGGAGTTCGTCAAATGGCTGCTGGTCTCGGTAGCTACATTCCCTGTGCTGCAGTTCAGACGTGAGCGATCCAGTTGAATACTGCTCAAACTGTTCTTTGTTGCGGCCACCAAAAACTCGCTGTTTGTGGGCTGCACAGTTGGAGTCGGGCACAAGCCAACTCAAACTGGCTTGCATAGATTTAGGGTTTACTCGATGGGCTCAAAAGGCAGGCCAACGTAGTTTTCGGCGATGGTTTTGCGCCCGGCTTCAGAGCCGACAAAGTAGTCCAGTTCAGTTTGTTGCATGCGTTGGCTGAAGGCATCGGTGTCGGGAAATTTGTGCAGCATTGAGGTCATCCACCAGGAGAAACGCTCAGCTTTCCAAACACGTTTCAGGCACACTTCAGAATAACGTTCGAGCAGATCGGTGCGACCATCGCGATAAACCTTGAGCAGTATGCGGTACAACGTGTTGACATCGCTGGCCGCTAAATTCAAACCTTTAGCACCCGTCGGTGGAACGATGTGTGCTGCGTCGCCAAGCAGAAACAGGTGACCATATTGCATCGGTTCAACCACGTAGCTGCGCAGCGGTGCGATGGATTTTTCGATTGAGGGGCCAGTTACCAGGCGCTCTGCAATATCAACGGGCAGGCGACTTTTCAGTTCATCCCAGAAGCGTTGATCAGACCAGTCTTTGACTTTCTCTTGCGCCGCGACCTGCACGTAGTAACGGGTGCGGGTGGGGGAGCGCATGCTACAGAGGGCGAAGCCGCGCTCGTGGTTGGCGTAGATCAGCTCTTCGTTTACCGGCGGTGTATCGGCCAGCACACCCAGCCAGCCGAACGGATAGACTCGCTCGAACTCTTTGAGTACACCTTCTGGAATTGACTGCCTGGACACCCCGTGAAAACCGTCACAACCGGCGATATGATCGCAGTCAAGACGTACCGCCTTATTATTGAGGATGAAGGTTACATAGGGTTTGTTGCCTTTCAAGTCATGCAATTGGGCGTTCTTGACGTTATAAAACGTTTTAGCGCCGCTGGCTTCGCGAGCTTGCATCAAGTCACGGGTGACCTCGGTCTGGCCGTAGATCATCACCGTTTTACCGTCAGTTAGGTGTTTGAGGTCGATGCGCTCACGGCGTCCGGCAAAGGCCAATTCAAAACCGTCATGGGGCAAGCCTTCGCTGTCCATTCGCTGGCTCACGCCAGCTATGCGAAGCAGGTCAACCATGCCTTGTTCGAGCACACCGGCGCGAATCCGGCTGAGTACGTATTCTGGGGTTTGGCGTTCAATAATGATGTTATCGATACCGGCCTTGTGCAGCAGTTGTCCAAGCAGGAGTCCAGCTGGGCCCGCGCCAATAATGGCGACTTGAGTCTTCATTGTTATTGTCCTCTGCAAGCTGACTATTGAGCTTGATATGGGTGAAGTCGCCTGTATTTTTGGTGGATTGCTTGCGCAATTGAAGGCACTATCCGATTACTTTTATGGACTTTTCGAGGGTTGCCGGACGATGAGTAGAACGTCAGCCACTAGCGTTCCTGTGTTTAAGCTGTATGGCGAAACCACTGCTTGGCCAACCCCCGATTTGATTCATTGTGAATCCATACCGGAGCGCAGCCGTCTGCATGACTGGCAGATAAAGCCCCATCGTCATGGCGATCTGGTGCAACTTTTATATGTTAAGGCGGGCCAGGCGGAGCTTGAGGTTGAAGGACAGATCAATCAGGTGAGACAGGCATCGCTGCAAATAGTGCCCGCATTTAGCGTGCATGGATTTGGCTTTTCCGAGGATGTGCAGGGTTATATTTTAAGTCTTGCCCAGCCATTGGTTGATACGCTCAGTGCGGCGCTGGATAACACGCCATTGACGCATGCAGCGTTCTACACGCTCGGGACACAAAAAGGTTATGTGGATGAGCTATTTGATTCGATCGTGCAGGAGTACACCGAGCCAGCGCTAGGCCGAGAGCTGATGTTGCAGTCGTTAATCAGTGCGCTACTGGTGTGGGTTGCTCGGCGTGCACAAGCCTTGGATTGCACCCAGACACAGACTCCGGACCGGGGGCGTGATCACTTGCAACGCTTTACTGGCCTGTTGGAGGCACATTACCGCACGCACCGCCCCATTGATTTCTATGCCAGTGAGCTGGGGCTCAGCGCCGCCCATCTCAATGCCTTGTGTCGGCGATTGGCTGGGCAGTCCGCTTTACAGCTGATTAATCAACGGTTATTGCTGGAGGCCAAGCGTAGCTTGGTTTATACCGCGATGACGGTGAATCAGGTCTCTGACAGTTTGGGCTTTTCCGAGCCTGCTTATTTTTCCCGTTTTTTTAAACGTGGCTGTGGGCTCACACCCAAAGCTTTCCGTTTACAGCGTTGAACGTGACCCACACATGAATATCGATAATCGCATCAAGTTTCGTCATCTGCTGTGCTTTCTTGAAGTGGCGCGCCAAGGCAGTCTGGCACGGGCCGCGGAGGAACTGGCTGTCAGCCAGCCAGCGATTTCCAAGACGCTCAAGGAGCTTGAGGAAATTCTCGATAACCGTTTATTCGAGCGCAGCAAGCAAGGGGTTACACCGACTGCCGCCGGGCTGGCCTTTTTGCGCTACGCCGGGCCAAGCGTGCAGGCGCTACGCGAAGGGGTGCGCAGTTTGCGTAGCGGTGAACATGAAGCAGGGGTAGTGCGTCTTGGTGTGCTGTCAACGGTAGAAAGCTCATTGCTGCCAGAAGTGGTTCGCCGCCTGCATGAACAACACGCGGCGTTGGTAGTCAGCGTGGTAACAGGCCCGAGTGCTTATCTACTCGGGCAATTACGGGTTGGCGCGCTGGACTTGGTGGTGGGGCGTATGACCGACAGCCCGCAGATTGCCGGGCTTACGTTTGAGCACCTATACAGCGAGGCGATGATCTTGGTGGTTCGCCCCGGCCACCCATTGCTGCAAGCTGAGCTGCGTGATCGCAGTCGCTTAGCTGATTTTCCAGTGGTGGTGCCACTGGCCGGGACGACGATTCGTCGTTATGCCGACAGCTTGTATGTGCAGTGCGGTATCGCCGTGCCAGAGCAGCGCTTGGAAACCCTTTCAGTCGCATTGAGTCGACGCTACGTACAAGTCAGTGATGCTATTTGGGTTGCTCCACATGATGCTGTTCGTCAGGAAGTCGCGCGCGGCGAATTGTTTGAGTTGGATATCGGTCTTCATGAACCGGGCGGCTCGGTAGGGATTTGCAGTAATCCTTCAGCACCTCCATCGCTGGCTGCTCAGTGGTGTTGCGAGGCGCTACGTGCAGCTGCAGCAGATTATCGAGAAGCCTTTAATCCATAACCAAATGGTTATGGATAAGGCGAGTATTTTCAATTTTCAGTGCAGTCACTCTGTTGGACACTAGTGCAAAGCCTGAGCCTGCAGGCTGCTCCAGTATTCCAATAAGAGGAAATCGGCATGACCGATGCACAGCACAGCCGCTTTGTCATTCGTGACCGCAATTGGCACCCGAAGGCGCTGACGCCTGATTATAAAACTTCGATTGCCCGCTCGCCGCGCCAGGCATTGGTCAGTATTCCTCAATCCGTTTCAGAGACGACTGGTCCTGATTTCTCGCACCTGAAAATGGGCGATTACGACAACGATTTGCTGCTCAACTTCAACAACGGCGGCTTGCCTGTTGGCGAGCGCATTATCGTGGCTGGTCGGGTGGTCGATCAGTACGGCAAGCCGATTCCACACACCTTGGTTGAGATGTGGCAGGCGAACGCAGGTGGTCGCTATCGTCACAAAAACGACCGTTATCTTGCGCCGCTTGATCCTAATTTTGGTGGCGTGGGTCGTGCCCTGACTGATCGCGACGGTTACTACAGCTTCCGCACGATCAAGCCTGGCCCGTACCCATGGCGCAACGGCCCGAATGACTGGCGCCCAGCCCATATTCACTTTTCCATCAGTGGCCCGGCCATTTCTACGCGCTTGATTACCCAGTTGTATTTTGAGGGTGATCCGTTGATTCCGATGTGCCCAATCGTTAAGTCGATCGCCAATCCCGATGCGGTGCAGAGCCTGATTGCCAAGCTTGATATGAGCGCGGCCAACCCGATGGATTGCCTGGCCTATCGCTTCGATATCGTGCTGCGTGGGCAGCGTCAGACTCATTTTGAAAATCGCTGAGGGGAATTGTCATGCCTATTGAATTACTACCCGAAACCCCTTCACAAACCGCTGGCCCATATGTGCATATCGGTTTGGCTCTGGCGGCTGCGGGTAATCCATCGCGGCCACAGGAAATCTGGAATCAGATGGCTAAACCCGAGGCGCCAGGTGAACACATTCTGTTGGTCGGTAATGTCCATGACGGGAATGGTCATCTGGTTAAAGACTCGTTTCTGGAGTTTTGGCAGGCCGATGATCAAGGCCGTTACGACAGCGACTACGACCTGGAGAAACCCTTCAATTGCTTTGGTCGTACCGCCACCACTTTTGAAACCGGTGGCTGGACGCTGAACACCATCAAGCCCGGTGTGGTGAATAATGCTGCGGGTGTGCCGATGGCGCCGCATATCAATATTTCCCTGTTCGCTCGGGGGATCAACATTCACCTGCAAACCCGTTTGTATTTCTCTGATGAAGCAGAGGCTAACGCGGTAGACCCGGTGCTTAACCTGATTGAGCAGCCACAACGGCGCGAGACTTTAGTCGCGCAGCGCTGTGAAATTGACGGTCAGTTGGCTTATCGTTTTGATATCACTATCCAGGGCGAGGGAGAAACGGTGTTTTTTGACTTCTAGCGAGCGCCTGCCCGAGCAGCTCGTGCGCGCGCATTTTACGGCGTTGCTCGGTGAACATGGCTTTAGCGCCGATCCTGCACAACAGATAGCCATTGACCATCTCGGTCAGTGGCTTTCGGCGTTTCTGGCCCGTCGTTCGCGCTGGTTAAGCAAGCCCGTGGCCGGGGTTTATTTATGGGGCGGGGTGGGGCGCGGGAAAAGTTTTGTGATGGATGCGTTCTTTGCAGCCGCACCATTGGAAGACAAACGCCGCGTGCATTTCCATGCGTTCTTGCAGGAGTTGCAGCAGCGTATGTTGGCTTACACAGGTAAAGCTGACCCTTTGGACCGGGTCGCGGGTGACATCGCCAAGAGCACGCGCTTGCTCTGTTTTGATGAGTTCCATGTACACGATATAGGCGATGCGATGTTGCTCGGACGCCTACTCAAGGTCTTGGTCGAAAAGGGCGTGGGTGTGGTGTGCACTTCGAACTATGCCCCTCAAGATCTGTGCCCCAATCCGCTGTATCGCGAGCGTTTCAAGCCGGCAATCAGTTTGCTTGAGCAACGCTTTGCGGTTTTACACCTCGATGGTGGAACCGATTACCGGCAGAACCAGGGCTACAAATGGGGCGAGTATATCTGGCCCGTTGTTGAATCCAGTTGCGTGCTCGGTGAGCGACTTGGTTTCACCGAGAACGCTGAATATGGCCTCGAAACAACCCTTAACCATCATCCGCTCAAACTGCGCGCTCGTGAGCGTGCGATGCTCTGGCTGGATTTCAGCGAGCTGTGTCGACAGCCGCGCTCAAGCGCAGATTTTTTGTGGTTATGCGGCGAGTACCGGCAAGTGGCTGTTGGCGGTGTGACCTGTCTTGATGCTGAGGGGATTGATGTACAGCAGCGCTTTCTCAACTTTGTCGATATTGCTTATGACAGCGGCGTGCAACTCTTTCTAGGCTGTGAGGCGGGCCTGGATGATCTGTGCCAGCCGGGTAGTCATGTCGATTTCTCACGTACACGCAGTCGTTTACAGCAACTCTGCCAACTGAAGTATTGAGATTATGTTGCAGATTTTGGGCATCACCGCGCCGATCTTTCTGATCATAGGCATTGGCTTTATCGCCGCCCGCTTGCAGTGGATCAGCCGCGAACAAGTAGCCGGAATGGGGCGCTTCGTTATTAGCTTTGCGCTGCCAGCGTTGGTGTTCAAAGCACTGGTCGAGCGGCCGTTGGATGAGGTGTTTGAGCGCAACTACCTGCTGGCCTACGGCTTGGCCTCGCTGCTGATATTCGCTTTGGGTTTTGTTGTATCACGACGCTTGCGTGGTGATTCGCTCAGCGGCAGCGCGATTACCGCGGTCGGAATGTCTATGTCCAACAGCGGCTTTATAGGTTATCCGATTGCTGCATTGGTGGTCGGTGAAGCTGCCGCTGTCGGGCTGGCCATGGGCGTGCTGATAGAAAACCTGCTGATGCTTCCGCTTGCGTTTGCATTGGCTGAGGTGGGGCAGAGCCATGGCCTGGGCCTGCGCGCAACTGTAGCTACCACCTGCAAGCGGCTCGTGAGTAACCCTATTATTATCGCCATCTGCTTGGGGTTACTGGTCGCGCTACTGGGTTTGCATGTGCCAGCTATCCCGATGCGGGCGGTGGAGATGTTGGCTCAGTCTTCTGCCCCGGTGGCCTTGTTCGTGATCGGCGGCAGTTTGGTGGGGATGCGGGTTGGCGGCATGGTCACCGACGTGGTGCAGATCAGTCTAGGTAAGTTGGTGTTGCATCCTCTAGCGGTGCTGTTGTGTTTTAGTTTTCTGCCAGTGGAAGACCCGGCCTTGCGTGTGGCAGGCGTGTTATTTGCCTGTGCGCCGATGATGAGTATTTACCCCATTGTCGGCCAGCGCTTCGGTTTGCAAGGGCGCTGCGCGGCAGCCTTGGTCGGCGCTACGCTGTTGTCGTTTGTTACTTACAGTTTGTTTATCGGGTGGCTTGCCGGGCCCCATCTATGAATACAAATTGCTGTGAATGTGGGTGAACCACGATTGCGATAATCGAGCATTGGTTCGATAATCGCTCAAGGGTTCGGGTATCAATAAAGGATAACCACAATGAGCGATGACCAACGCCAACCACTGTCAAATCTGGCTCCGCCTATTGTGGTATCGCCAGCGAAACGGATTGAAGCACTGACCGGCGACCCTAACTTTATGACCTCGCTGGCCCGTGGGCTTGCGGTGGTTCATGCCTTTCAGGAGCGTAAACGCCATCTGACCATTGCGCAGATCAGCCACCGTACCGAGATTCCCCGTGCGGCGGTGCGCCGCTGCCTACACACCTTGATCAAGCTTGGCTATGCCACAACCGATGGACGCACCTATTCATTGCTGCCGAAAGTGCTGACGCTCGGACATGCTTACTTATCTTCGACGCCCCTTGCAGTCACTGCTCAGCCGATTCTCGACCGCATCAGTGAGCAACTGCATGAAGCCTGCTCGATGGCCAGCCTTGAAGGCGATGAGATTCTCTACATTGCGCGTTCAGCTACACCTCAACGATTGATTTCAGTCGATCTCAGCGTCGGTAGCCGGTTGCCTGCGTACTGCACATCGATGGGGCGGATTCTGCTGGCGGGGCTGGATAACCTGACGCTTGATGAATACCTCGAACATGCTGATTTGCAGATCAAAACCAGTCGCACCCTGCATACGCCAGAGGCGCTGCGCGAGAATATCGAGCAGATTCGCCAGCAAGGCTGGGTGATCATTGATCAAGAGTTGGAGATTGGCTTACGGTCCATCGCCGTACCGCTTAAAGACTCGGCAGGTCAGGTTCTGGCCGCGCTGAACGTCGGAACGCATGTCAGCCGCACCAGCCGCCAAGAGTTGGAAACACGCTTTCTGCCGGTGCTGCTAGAAGCCAGTAAAGAGTTGAGCACTCGTTTGTTTCATTGATAAACCCTTGTGCGCTGGGCGTTATGAGTCAGTCACAGGCTTATGGGCAGCGGTATAGACCAAAGTCTATTTTTGATCGTTAATCGAACGCTGAATCGATTATCGTATTGAGCGAGTCATGGTGGACGCTTAAGTTGCAGGTGGCGTTTCGGATGCATTTAGCGCCGCAATCTACACCACAATAAGAGACCGCCATGACCGCTATAACTTCCTCGACTGCCAGCCTAGATGTGCAGTCATTTATCAATGCCCAGCCTCTTTCGCGTTATCAATGGCGCATCGTGATCCTGTGTTTCCTGATTGTGTTCCTTGATGGCCTGGACACTGCCGCCATGGGCTTTATTGCCCCGGCATTGACGCAGGATTGGGGTATCGATCGCGCTAGCCTCGGCCCGGTCATGAGCGCGGCTCTGATTGGTATGGTGTTCGGAGCCTTGGGTTCTGGCCCGCTGGCTGATCGTTACGGGCGCAAAGTTGTCTTGGTGGTCGCGGTTTTTCTGTTTGGCTTGTTTAGCCTGTTGTCGGCGTTCAGTGGCAATGTCGACCAGCTTATTGTGCTGCGTTTCCTCACTGGGCTGGGGCTGGGCGCGGCAATGCCTAATGCTACGACTCTATTGTCTGAATACACGCCGGAACGTCTCAAGTCGCTGCTGGTAACCAGTATGTTCTGTGGCTTTAATCTGGGCATGGCGTGCGGTGGTTTTGTTTCTGCTGCGCTGATTCCGGCATACGGCTGGCACAGCTTGTTGTTGGTCGGCGGTGTCTTGCCGTTGGCGCTTTCTCTGGTATTGCTATTGCGTTTACCCGAGTCTGCGCGGTTCCTGGTGGTGCGCAATCGTGGAGCTGACAAGGTACGTCAGGTCCTTGAGCCTATCGCACCCGCTGCCATGCGAGACGTCAGTGCATTCACGGTTCCCGAGCAAAAAACCGTGCAAAGTCGCAACGTGCTCAAGGTGATTTTCTCGGGCACCTACAGTGCAGGCACGCTGCTGTTGTGGCTGACTTACTTTATGGGTCTGGTCATTGTTTACCTGCTCACCAGTTGGTTGCCGACGCTGATGCGTGACAGCGGCGCGAGCATGGAGCAAGCAGCGTTCATCGGGGCTTTATTCCAGTTTGGCGGAGTGCTTAGCGCTGTTGGTGTGGGCTGGGCAATGGATCGCTTCAATCCGCATAAGGTCATTGGTGTTTTTTACCTCTTTGCTGGCGTATTTGCCTATCTGGTTGGGCAAAGCCTCGGTGAGGTCACGTTGTTGGCCACCTTGGTATTGCTGGCAGGGATGTGTGTTAACGGTGCGCAATCGGCCATGCCGTCGTTGGCTGCACGGTTTTACCCAACCCAAGGGCGTGCGACGGGTGTGTCATGGATGCTCGGCATTGGTCGCTTCGGCGCCATCCTCGGTGCCTGGATGGGCGCTACATTGCTTGGGCTGGGCTGGAACTTTGAACAGGTTTTGACCGCACTTGTCGTGCCTGCTGCCATCGCTACGGCGGCTGTGGTTATCAAGGGTGTTGTCAGTCACGCAGACGCCACCTAAGCATTTGCGCCTGTTAACTCATCGTGCAACGACCAGTATTTCAGGTGTTGCACGAATTGAGTGTTGTTCGATTATCGCCCGGATAGTCGATTATCGGATTGTTCAGGCTACGTCGTCAGAGTATTTTTTACCTACACGACGTGCTGCCACGTCCCGTCTACCAATCGAGACTTACCATGGCTGACATTATTTCTCTGCGCGAAGCGGTTCAGCGTTTCGTCAACGACGGCGACACTGTTGCCCTCGAAGGTTTTACCCACCTGATTCCAACTGCCGCCTCTCACGAATTGATTCGGCAGAACAAAAAAGACCTGACGCTGGTGCGCATGACGCCGGATCTGGTCTATGACCTGATGATTGGTGCCGGTTGTGCGAAAAAACTGATCTTCTCCTGGGGCGGCAATCCAGGTGTCGGTTCGCTGCATCGCCTGCGTGACGCCGTCGAGAAAGGCTGGCCACAACCGCTTGAGATTGAAGAGCACAGCCATGCGGCCATGGCCAACGCTTATGTGTCGGGCGCTTCTGGTTTGCCTTTCGCCGTTTTGCGCGGTTATCAGGGTTCGGATTTGGCTAAGGTCAATCCTCGTATCAAGTTCATTGATTGTCCGTTCACCGGTGAAACGCTGGCGGCGGTACCAAGCGTGCGTCCGAACGTAACCGTGATTCATGCACAAAAAGCCGACCGCAAAGGCAACGTGCTGATTCAAGGCATTCTCGGCGTGCAAAAAGAAGCGGCACTGGCAGCCAAGCACTGCATCGTTACGGTTGAGGAAATCGTTGATGACTTGCAGGCACCGATGAATGCCTGTGTGTTGCCAACCTGGGCAATCGCCGCCGTTTGCGTGGTGCCGGGGGGCGCGCATCCGTCCTACGCTCACGGTTACTACGAGCGCGATAACCGTTTCTACCAAGCCTGGGACCCCATCGCCCGTGATCGCGAAACCTTCACTGCCTGGATAGATGAATACATCCGTGGCACTGCGGATTTTGCCGAGTATCAAGCGAAAGTGAGCGGGGAGAGCAAGTGATGAGCGACTTCAATACCAATGAAATGATGACCGTCGCTGCAGCACGCCGCCTCGGTAATGGCAGTGTTTGCTTTGTCGGGATTGGCCTGCCTTCCAAGGCCGCTAACCTGGCGCGTCTGACCCATGCACCGGAAGTCGTGTTGATTTACGAGTCCGGCCCAATCGGTGCCAAACCAACTGTGTTGCCGTTGTCGATTGGCGATGGTGAGTTGGCTGAGACTGCCGACACCGTTGTGCCAACGGGTGAAATTTTTCGCTACTGGTTGCAAGGTGGCCGGATTGACGTTGGCTTCCTCGGCGCCGCGCAGGTCGATAAGTTCGGCAATATCAATACCACGGTGATCGGTGACTATCATCAGCCCAAGGTTCGTTTGCCGGGTGCTGGTGGCGCGCCGGAAATTGCTGGTTCAGCAAAGAAGGTGCTGATCATCCTCAAGCAGGGTCATCGTACGTTTGTTGAAAAGCTGGCATTCATCACCTCGGTAGGTCACGGCGAAGGCGGCGATCATCGCAAGCGGCTCGGTTTGCCTGGCGAGGGGCCGGTGGCGATCATCACAGACCTGTGCATCATGGAGCCGGAAGCGGGCAGCAATGAATTTATTGTCACTTCCTTGCATCCGGGTGTGACGCGTGAGCAAGTGATTGAGAACACCGGCTGGCAAATCCGTTTTGCTGAAACGGTAACCACCACTGAAGCGCCAAAACTTGAAGAGTTGACTGCGCTGCGCGAGCTTGAAGCACGTACCGCTGTCGCCCATGGCCAAGCCGGGGGTGATGAATGAGTCGCGAAGTATTTATCTGTGATGCCGTGCGTACGCCGATAGGTCGCCTGAATGGCGGGCTTTCAGCCGTGCGTGCTGATGACTTGGCCGCCGTACCGTTACGTGCATTGATTGAGCGCAATCCGCAGGTTGACTGGAAAGCTCTTGATGAAGTGTTCATGGGCTGCGCCAACCAATCTGGCGAAGACAATCGCAACGTTGCGCGCATGGCATTGCTACTCGCAGGCCTCCCGGAAACAGTGCCGGGAGTAACACTTAATCGCTTGTGCGCTTCTGGTCTGGACGCAGTGGGTTCAGCGTTCCGCGCTATTGCGTTGGGTGAGATGGAGCTGGCGATTGCCGCGGGTGTTGAGTCGATGACCCGCGCACCTTATGTGATGGGCAAGGCGGAGAGCGCCTTTGGCCGTGGCCAAAAAATTGAAGACACAACCATGGGCTGGCGTTTCATCAACCCATTGATGAAAGAGCAGTACGGTGTTGATGCCATGCCGGTCACGGCGGATAACGTCGCTGATGAATACGCGGTCAGCCGTGCGGATCAGGACGCCTTTGCACTGCGCAGTCAGCAACGTGCTGCGGTGGCTCAGGCGTCTGGTTATTACGCCGAAGAAATTGTTCCGGTGGTGATCAAAGCCCGTAAAGGCGAAACAGTTGTAGACACTGATGAGCACCCACGCGCGGACAGCAACGCCGAAGCCATGGCCAAGCTCAAGCCGGTCAATGGTGCGGATAAAACCGTCACCGCAGGCAATGCTTCGGGCTTGAATGACGGGGCGTCGGCAATGATTCTGGCATCGGCTGAAGCCGTGCAGAAGTATGGTCTCACCCCACGCGCTAAAGTGCTTGGCATGGCCAGCGCCGGTGTTGCCCCACGGGTGATGGGTGTTGGTCCGGTGCCTGCGGTACGTAAACTTCTGGCGCGACTGAACCTGGATATCAACGCATTCGATGTGATCGAGTTGAATGAAGCATTTGCCGCCCAAGGTTTGGCCGTGACTCGCGAACTCGGTTTGGCCGATGACAGCGTCAAGGTAAACCCCAATGGTGGTGCTATCGCGCTTGGCCACCCGCTGGGCATGAGCGGTAATCGCTTGGTGCTGACGGCTGTTCACCAGCTGCAGAAAACCGGCGGTAAACTGGGGTTGGCTACAATGTGCGTCGGTGTTGGCCAAGGCTTGGCGCTGGCTATCGAACGGGTCTGAATATCCAAGGCCGGTAGCGACCAGGATTTTTGCTTGCTGCTACTGGCTTGGCCCCGTTCACTGCTATAAAACAGTCACACATTCCTAGACTCAGGAGCACCGGCTTGAACAGCCCGAGCAACCAACTATTCGATGCCTATTTCACCCAGCCCGCCATGCGCGCGATTTTCTGTGATCAGGGCAGGGTACAAGGCATGCTCGATTTCGAAGCTGCGTTAGCCCGCGCGCAAGTGCGCGTCGGCCTGATACCGGCGACAGTGGTTGGCCCAATCGAGTCGGCTTGCAGCGCCAAACACTTTGATTTCGCGATGTTGGCTCAGACGATTGTCAGTGCCGGTAACTCGGCGATTCCGTTGGTTAAAGTGCTGGGTAAACGCGTCGCCAGTGAAAGCGTTGAAGCCGAGCGTTATGTGCACCTCGGTGCGACCAGTCAGGATGTGATGGACAGTGGTTTGGTGTTGCAGCTGCGTGCCGCGATTGAATTGCTTGAGCACGATCTGCAACGTCTGGGTGATGCGCTGGCACAACAGGCTGAGCGGTATGCCGATACGCCAATGGCTGGGCGCACCTGGCTGCAACATGCAACGCCGGTGACGCTGGGTATGAAGTTGGCTGGCATGCTGGGCGCCATTACTCGTCACCGCCAGCGCCTGCTTGAGTTGAAGCCACGTTTACTGTGTCTGCAATTTGGCGGTGCATCTGGCAGTTTGGCGGCGCTGGGCGATCAAGCATGGCCGGTTAGCGAGGCATTAGCCGATGAGTTGAAGCTGAATCTACCCGATCAGCCTTGGCACACCCAACGTGATCGTTTGGTTGAGTTTGCCAGCTTGCTGGGCATGCTCGCCGGCAGCTTGGGTAAATTGGGCCGCGACCTGAGTCTGTTGATGCAGACCGAGGCGGGTGAAGTGTTCGAGCCTGCCGCGCCGGGCAAAGGCGGCTCATCAACCATGCCGCACAAACGCAATCCGGTCAGTGCCGCGGTGCTAATCGGTGCGGCCACGCGGGCGCCGGGGCTGGTCTCAACCATGCTATCAGCCATGCCGCAGGAGCATGAGCGCAGCCTGGGCTTGTGGCACGCTGAATGGGAATGCCTGCCAGAGCTGTGCTGTCTGGTTTCCGGAGCCTTGCAGCAGGCCTTGTTGGTCGTGCCGGGGCTTGAGGTGCAAGCATTGCGCATGCGTGAAAACCTCGACCTGACTCAAGGGTTGGTACTTGCCGAGGCGGTCAGCATTGCCTTGGCTCAGCGTATCGGTCGCGACGCCGCTCACCATTTACTCGAACAATGTTGCCGCGAAGCTGTGGCGCAGGGCACACACCTGCGCGCAGTACTTGGCGCCAACGCCGAAGTAACCGAGCAGCTTTCTGCTGCGGAACTGGATCGTTTGCTTGATCCGGCTTTTTATCTCGGTCAGGCGCGGCGCTGGGTTGAACGTGCACTGAGTGAACACCAAAATTTCTGCGAATAGGGGCCTCTGATGTCTGTTGTGCAACTTGCCGATGGCGAACTGAATTACTTGTTAGAAGGTCCGGCTGATGCGCCTGTACTGGTGCTGTCGAACTCGTTAGGCACCGACCTGCATATGTGGGATGTACAGATTCCTGCATTCACCGAACATTTTCGCGTGTTGCGTTATGACACTCGCGGCCATGGTCAATCGCTGGTCACCAAAGGCCCGTACAGCATTGAGCAAAATGGTCGTGATGTATTGGCGTTGCTTGATGCATTGGATATTCAACACGCTGCATTCTGTGGTTTGTCGATGGGCGGCTTGATTGGCCAATGGCTGGCGATAAACGCGCCGCAGCGTCTGAGTAAATTAGTGGTGTGCAACACTGCCGCAAAAATAGGTTCACCAGAAATCTGGAACCCACGCATTGAAACTGTATTGCGTGACGGCGCTGCTGCAATGTCTGCTCTGCGCGATGCATCAATTGCACGTTGGTTTACCGAAGGGTTTGCCGCACACGAACCGGCTAGGGTCGAACCTATAGTCGGCATGCTTGCGCAAACTTCGCCAGAAGGTTACGCCGCCAATTGCGCAGCGGTACGTGATGCTGATTTCCGTGAGCAAATCGGCGCAATCGAGTTACCAGTACTGGTGGTGTGCGGCACGCATGATGCGGTGACAACACCTGCCGATGGGCTATTCATGACCTCGCGAATTGCAGGTGCTCAGCAAGTGGAGTTTCATGCGGCGCATCTATCTAACGTCGAGGCGGGCGAGCTATTCACTCAGCGTGTGCTGGATTTCTTGCTGTCTTGATCGGAGTTTTAACAATGGACGAGAAACAACGTTACGAAGCGGGTATGCAGGTGCGTCGCTCAGTACTGGGTGATGCGCATGTCGACCGCAGTCTGGAAAAAATGACGCCGTTCAATCAAGAGTTCCAGGAGATGATTACCCGCCACGCCTGGGGTGATATCTGGACACGTCCGGGGCTGCCGCGACACACCCGCAGCCTGATTACCATTGCAATGCTGATTGGCATGAATCGCGAGGGCGAGTTGAAGCTGCATCTCAAGGCTGCGAAAAACAACGGAGTGACCCGTGACGAGATCAAGGAAGTGCTGATGCAGAGCGCGATCTATTGCGGGATTCCTGCAGCCAATGCCACCTTCCATCTGGCGGAAGAGGTGTGGGACGAGATGGGTGTCGAGTCGCTGCAAGACTGAGTAAACCGGAGGTGGCGGCTCTGCTTGAGGGTTCAACCGGGTGTAGCGCTGAGCCTGCCACGCGAGCCACTAAACTAAGGCTTGCCGTAAATACACGGTTGGCTGTGGTCATATCTGTTAAGCTTGCCCGGTAACTTGTTGTTGCCATTTTGCTTATCCAACTCTGAAGTTGGGCTAATAGCTTCATGTTCACCCCCCTACGCTTCGATGCGTTTCGCAGTTCGCTGCCTTGATCGCCATTTTGCGATCGCCCGCTTATTAGTATTTCTCTTCGCGATCCCACGAGCGCTTGCTCGTGTGCACCTGCAATAACGCAGGAATCAGGATTGCCATAAACACACCGTGCCGATGTTTAGGTCTTTCGCCGTGCCAGCGGCGTCTGGGTGATAATAAGGCGAAAATATGTATCTGCTGTCCACTCCTACAACACTGTTGTTGCTCTTCGGTTTCTATGGCCTGACGTTTCTGATGACCTTGTTCATCGGGCATAAAAAAGAAAATGTCGATGGCTACATGGTCGCCAATAACTCCCTGGGTTTTGCCCTGTCAGCTGCGAGCATGACCGCCACGTGGATTTGGGCCGCCTCGTTTTATGCCGCTGCCAGTTCCGGCTATAAATACGGAATATCCGGCGCTATTCATTACGGATTCTGGGGCGCATTGATGATTCTATTCATCTACCCCTTCGGTATGCGTTTTCGCCGGTTGGCGCCCAAGGCGCATACCCTCGCTGAAATAATGCATGCCCGCCACGGTAAATCGAGCCAAATGATTTTGGCCGGCTCCAATGTTTTGGGCAGTGTTATCAGCCTGGTAGTGAATTTCACCGCCGCCGGTGCGCTGGTTTCGGTGCTATCGCCTTTGAGCTTCGTGCAAGGTGTATTGATCGCCGGGTTGGGCGTGCTGGCCTATACCCTGTGGTCAGGCTTTCGCGCGTCGGTGTTGACGGATTTTGTTCAGCTACTGGCAATGATTGCGGCGGCAGTGATCATTATCCCAATGATATTTTTCAACATGGGCGGCAGTGAGCTGTTCGACACGGGGATGGCGAACCTGACGTTGGAGCAAAGTGATTTCTTCTCGGTAACAGCGATTCTCGAACAGGGCGCGCCATTCTTTGTTGCAGTGCTTGCCTACGCAATTGGCAATCAGACCATTGCTCAGCGCTTGTTTGCCGTGCGCGAAGACTTGATCAAACCGACTTTCATAACGGCAACTATCGGCTATGGCTCAATTGTCATTGGCTTGGGCATGCTTGGCATGCTGGCGCTGTTCGCCGGAATCGTGCCGCTGGAAGGGGATCTCAATAACCTGATTCCGCAAATGGCTTCAACTTATCTGCCGCCGTTCGCCATTGGTTTGTTATTCATCATGGTTATCGGCTCGCTATCATCAACTGCAGACTCGGATCTAGCCGCTCTTTCAGCCATTGTCATGACTGACGTTTACGGTAAAAACATAGCTAAAGGCAAAGCTAATCCGGCAACCATGCTTATGGTCGGCCGGATAACCATGATTGTCGCCACAATGATTGGTGTGGTTTTCGCGGGGCTCAAGCTGGATATTTTGTCGATGTTGATATTCGTTGGCGCCCTGTGGGGGGCAATCGTCTTTCCAGTGATAGCCAGCATGTTCTGGGACCGTGTCACCAATAAGGCATTCACCAGTTCAGTGCTTGTCGCGTTCGTATTGTTTCTAGTGGCGCGCTTCGAGTTGATAGCGCTTTCCGGTGTCTTTGCCTTGCTGCTTGAAGTATTGGCCGCAATAGGCGGTGGCGTGGTAATCGGATTAATGTGCTTTGGCTTTTTGGGGCGGATTGCGGGCTTGATCGTCGGCGTTATCAGCGCCTTGGTGTTCATACCTTTCAGCGTCGATTTTCTGCGCGACTATCCCGTGCTACTCAGTTCATTGACGGCTTATGGCGCAAGCACCTTGGTGTGTACGGCCATGAGTTTGCTGTCGACCCGTCGCTTCGATTTCGACCTGCTCGGTGAGCGTGTCACTGCGTTTCAGCAAGCAGATAGTAATGAGCTTGATGATCAAAAGGAGGGCAATGCATGTCCAGCTTCGGTTTAACGTTATACGTGTTGATCTGGCCAGCTATCGCTGCCGTGGTGTTAGTTGTGCTTTCAGTTAGTTTGGTAAAGGATCTGCGCGCCGCGCATCGTGAAGGCAAGAAGATGGTCTGAATGATCGTCGCTAGTACAAGCAAACAGCCGGGTTGCGAAGTGCGCAGCCCGGCTGCAGTGACGCTAGGGAGCTTCTGGAAAAGGTAGCGAGCGACGATAGAACAAGGTGCAACGACCAACGGGAGTAACAGCCAAAGGCTGGCCCGAAGGGCGAGCGCAGCGAGTCAAAAAATGCGAAAAAGCGACCGAGGTCGCGCTCGGCTTTAGTTGGCCTAAATGAGCATTTTGAGCAGTTTTTTAACGCAGCACGGGCTGCCCCAGTAATATCTAGCGCAGTAGTTTTTCAGAGGTTCCCTAGAGAATATCCAGTGGGTAGTTGATGATGATGCGGTTTTCATCCATGTCACGCATGGCAAAGTCTTGGCGCAGTGTTGAGTTGCGCCATTTCATGTTCAGCGCTTTAAGCGCACCACTTTGAATGGTGTAGGCCAACTCAGTTTCGCGGCCCCATTCCTTTCCGTCGTTGGTGGTCGCAGTGTGTACATTGTCACCACTGATGTAGCGGTTCATCAGGGTTAGGCCGGGAATGCCGAGCCCCGCAAAGTTGAAGTCATGGCGTACTTGCCAGGAGCGCTCTTGGGCGTTGTCGTAGCTGTTGTTAAAGCTGTCGTTGGCCAAGGTGCCGCCGCTGGTGCCGTTGACGCGCATCCAGTTGTTATCGCCGGTGAGTTTTTGTAGGCCGACATAGAAGGTGTTACTGGCGTATCTGGCTGAGAACAGTCCTGAAATGGTTTTGTTATCAAGATCGCCGGCCAGTGCACTGCCGTCTTCTTTACCGATGAAGTAACCGATGTTGGCGCCGAGCACCCAGTCGCCGACAGGCTGGCTGTGCTGCAGGTTGAAATACTGTTGCTGGTAAACATCCTCAAGCTCGGCGTACCAAACACCCACTTGGGTATGCTTGTCATTGAATGCATAGTCGCCGCCAGCAAAGTTGAAACGATCTGAGAATGCACCGCCGTAACTCATGTCATCCATGCTTGCGCTGTCACGCGGGCTGTTTTGCCGGAACTGGCCGCCGTAGAGATTTAAACCATCAATTTCTTTGGACGTCAGCTGCGCACCTTCAAAGGTTTGCGGCAGTGAGCGACCGTCGTCAGAGCGCAGTATCGGCAGCACAGGCATCCATTCACCAACCTTCAATTCAGTGTTGGAGATTTTCGCTTTGGCGGCGACCGCCACACGACCGAAGTCGTCTGATGGCCCGTCTGGATGAACAGGCAGCAAAGCCGTTCCATCAGTGCCATTGCCGCCATCGAGCTTGATTGCCAACATGCCCAAGGCGTCGAGGCCGAAGCCAACGGTGCCTTCAGTGAAGCCGGACTGCGCGTTAAGAATGAATGCTTGGGTCCATTCTTCGGCATAGTTTTGCGGTGCGTTGGAGTCGACGAAATTGCGGTTGATATAGAAGTTACGCAAGGTGGTGGAAACCTTGGCGTCTTCGACGAAACCAGCAGCGTGCGTGAGTAACGGCATGCTTGAGCAGGACACGGCAATTGCCAAGGTGGTAGGCAAAATATGAAGACGATGAGCAGTCATGTTTATTTCCTTTGTTTATTGTTCTTAGGGACGCATGTAATGGGCGCATGCAATAGACGTATGTAATTGGCGTATGCAATAGACGAGCGCGGTCCAGCCACTTGACTGCGCGAGCAGAACAAGTAGTGCAGATTTGCTGGATGAGATTGCTTGCGCGAGTTAACCGTCGATCACGCGCAGTGCGCTTAGATGTGTTCGCGCATCATCGGCTCGGTAAGTCGCGATGCATGGCATCGGCCGTCTTACACCGGTTAGCAGAAGGGTGGGCATTGTTTGCAGTGGAAGCACTGCGTAGAGGTATTTGGTAGCAAGACAATATCAACATGGCAATGAACCTTTATTTGTATTTATTGGCACATCGGTGAAGGCGGCAGTCGCGGGACGCGCACTTCATTGAGGATTCGATAGTGGAAGTTCATTGCCAATAGCGCAATTCGTTTAGAGCTGTTTTGTTCGTTAATCGAACGGATAATTAACTATTTGGTACATTTATTTTATTGAGACCATCATTTAGATGGGTTTTTTCTTCTTGTATCTGTGAATTTTGCTGGCTTTTAGGTGAGTCAAAACGTGCGACAGTTTTTGCTGTTTCAGATTGTCCGATAATCGAACGTAAAGGTAACCGTTTAGTACAAAGTGTTTGCGGTCTTCCGCATAAGCTCGAATACTCCATGTACCCTGATCCGTATCTGCTCGACAGCGCATGTTGCTTGAGTCCTCTGCGGGTACTTCAATACATGTCGCGGCAGGTTCGGCGGCGCCAATAAAAACAGGAGTTTGAGCATGCAGCGTTCAATTGCCACCGTGTCTTTGAGCGGCACTCTGCCAGAAAAGCTTGAAGCGATTGCCGCCGCCGGTTTTGACGGCGTGGAAATCTTCGAAAACGACTTGCTTTACTACGCAGGCAGTCCGCGTGACGTGCGCCAAATGTGCGCCGACTTAGGCATCGCCATCACGTTGTTCCAACCGTTTCGTGACTTCGAGGGCTGTCGCCGTGAGCGCTTGCAGCGCAATTTCGACCGGGCTGAACGCAAGTTTGATCTGATGCAAGAACTGGGCACCGATCTGGTGCTGGTGTGCAGTAACGTTGCGGCTGACTCATTAGGTGACGAACAAATTCTGGTCGATGACCTTGGCCAACTGGCTGAGCGGGCGGGTGCTCGAGACCTGCGTATCGGCTATGAAGCATTGGCTTGGGGGCGGCATGTCAGCACTTACCAGCAAGTCTGGAATATCGTGCGTCAGGCTGATCATCCGGCACTTGGTGTGCTGCTCGACAGTTTCCACACCCTGTCCCTGAAGGGTGATCCTGCTGCGATTGCAGATATTCCCGGCGATAAGATTTTCTTTGTGCAGATGGCTGATGCGCCGATTCTGGCCATGGACGTTTTGGAATGGAGCCGCCATTTCCGCTGTTTTCCGGGGCAGGGCGAGTTCGATCTGGCGGGTTTCCTCGCACCTATTCTTCGTACTGGCTACAGCGGCCCGTTGTCTCTTGAAATCTTTAATGATGGCTTTCGCGCGGCACCTCCACGGGCCAACGCTGCTGATGGTTTGCGCTCATTGCTGTATCTGGAAGAGAAGACCCGCGATTTGCTCGAAAAGCAGGCCCGTGAGCAGGAACAAACAGCGCAGCCAAGCCTCGACCTGTTGTTTGATCCGCCCGCAGCTAGTCAGTACGACGGCGTCGAGTTTCTTGAGTTTGCTGTCGACAGTGATCAGGGCAGCAAGCTGGGCAATTGGCTCGAGCGCCTGGGCTTTGCTCGCGCGGGGCGGCACCGTTCGAAAGACGTCAGCCTAATGCGTCAGGGCGATATCAATATTGTGCTCAATGCCGAGCCGTACTCCTTCGCCCATGGTTTTTTCGAGGCCCATGGCCCATCGCTGTGTGCGACTGCGTTGAGGGTGCGTAATGCCAGCGATGCATTGGAGCGAGCGCGGCAGTTCAAGGGACAGCCTTATCGCGGGTTAGTCGGTCCGAACGAGCGTGAAATCCCTGCGGTGCGTGCGCCAGATGGAAGTCTGATCTACCTGCTCGACAAGTCACCTGCAGGTGCAACCATTTACGACAGTGATTTTATCGTCGATCCGCAGGCCGAGGCGACGGGCAACTTACAGCGTATCGACCACATGGCGTTGGCTCTGCCAGCCGATAACCTCGACAGCTGGGTGCTGTTTTACAAGAGCGTGTTCGACTTTGAAGCGGATGATGAAGTTGTGCTGCCCGACCCCTATGGTCTGGTCAAAAGTCGCGCCTTGCGCAGTCGCAACGGTAGTGTGCGCCTGCCGCTGAACATCTCTGAGAATCGCAACACTGCGATCTCCCATGCGTTATCCAGCTATCGCGGCTCTGGCGTGCACCACATCGCGTTCTCTTGTGAAGACTTGTTCACCGAGATTAACCGCGCCAAGGATGCAGGCGTGCCGCTGCTGGATATTCCACTGAATTACTACGATGACTTAGCTGCGCGCTTCGATTTCGATGATGAGTTTCTCAGCGAGCTGGCTTATTACAACGTGCTTTATGATCGCGACGCCCAAGGGGGCGAGCTATTCCATGTGTATACCGAAGCCTTTGAAGGACGGTTCTTCTTCGAGCTATTGCAGCGTAAAAACGGCTATGTCGGTTATGGTGCAGCTAACGTTGCCGTACGGCTTGCGGCTATGGCCAAGGCGCGCAGCGGAGCGGGTGGAAAAAAGCGTTTGTAGTGAAACGCGGCATGCAGGCTAACTCGTGAGCCCGGCACCTTGTTAGAACCTGAGGTGCCGGGCTTTATTCGTTTGGCCGACACGACCATAATCACTTTTAATCAATGTAAGCGATCAGCCAACTATGACAACAACAACAGGGCTTGCCGACGCTGTTGAAGACGCGCCGCGTAAAAGCCGCAAGAACAACCCGGAGAAAACCCGCGAGAATATTCTCCAGGCAGCTATTACGGAGTTTGTTCAATTTGGCCTGTCTGGCGCGCGAGTGGATGCAATTGCGGAGCGCACACACACCTCAAAACGCATGATCTATTACTACTTCGGTAGCAAGGAACAGCTCTATCAGGCGGTGCTAGAGAAACTCTACGGCGATATTCGTTCTACCGAGCAGAGCCTGCATTTGGGTGAGCTGGGGCCAGTCGAGGCAATTCGCCGGTTGGTTGAGTTCACTTTTGATCACCATGACCGCAACGTTGATTTCGTGCGCATTGTCAGCATCGAGAACATCAACTTTGGTCAGTACGTCGGGCAGTCAGAAACTATCCGCACAGAGAGTAGCCATGTACTCAAGTCACTCGGTGAGATTTTAGATCGCGGCGCCGATGTCGGGCTTTTCCGCAAAGGGCTTGATCCGGTGGACGTGCACATGTTGATCAGCTCATTTAGTTTTTATCGGGTTTCTAACCGCCATACCTTTGGCTCAATCTTCCAAATCGACCTGCCCAGCGAAGAAGTCAAACAGCGGCATAAACGCATGATTTGCGAGTCTGTATTGGGTTTTTTGCAACGCTGAGCACTAGCAGCGCATAAAAAAGCGGCCTGATGGCCGCTTTTGTTTAAGGTCTGTTGTGTTGGTTATTTAAACCAGGCGGCGCCGGGACGCTAACAGACCCCAATGCTTGGATTAGTTACTGCTGCGGGCCTTTTCAACTGAGTCATACATGGCTTTGACCAATGCTGGATCCATGTCTTTCGAGAATTGTTCGATGACCGGTTTGACCTTCTCACGGAAGCGATCCATCTCTTCAGGGGTCACAGTGTTGGCCTGCATGTCTTTCGACAGTTCTGCAAATGCCGCATCCTGAGCTGCAGCTGTGATTTGGCGCTGGTAAGCCGTGGCTTCCTTGGCTGCATCAACAATCACCGCTTGCTCCTCGGCATTCAGCTTGGCCCAGCTCTTCTCACCGATGATGAAGGACTGTGGGTTGTAGATGTGCTGAGTGACCGACAGGTACTTCTGCACTTCATTGAACTTATTGCCCTTGATTACCGTGAACGGATTTTCCTGACCGTCAACAGTGCGCTGCTCCAGGCCGGTGTATACCTCAGGGAATGGCATCGGCACTGGGTTTGCGCCTAATGCTTTGAAGGTTTCAAGGTAGATTGGAGACTGGATAACACGGATTTTCAGGCCCGCCATATCTTCCCATTTTGCCACCGGTTGCTTGCTGTTGGTCAGGTTGCGAAAACCTAGATCCCAGTAACCGAGGGTTTTCAGGCCTTTGCCTTCCAAACGCTTGGAAAGCTCTTGGCCGACAGGACCGTCGATCACGGCTTGAGCCTCGGCAGTGCTGTTGAACAGGAACGGAAAGTCGAGCAGGGCATACTCCGGCACCTGCGCTGCAAGAATTCCCGAGTTGAGTACGGTCAGGTCCAGCGTTGCACCTTGCAGGGCTGAAACAGTCTGCAAGTCACCACCGAGAACGCCACCGGCAAACAGGCGAACCTTCATCTTGCCGTTGCTTTTCTTTTTGACCAAGTCAGCGAACTTTTGCGCGCCCTGACCTTGCGGGTGTTCCTTCACGTTCTGGAAGGCAAAACGCAAGGTGTGTTCACCAATCTCGGCATGGGCAGACAGGCTATTGAGTAGCAAGCCTGCCAAGCAGGCGGATGTCAGCAGTGGTTTAAACCAGTTGTTCATTGTTTGGCACTCCATCGTTATTGTTTGAGTTACGGGGTTTGCAGTGAATCGAGCGTTCAACCGGAGAAAAACTTCAACGGTCCCAGAACCAATTGTGGGAACAGAACTAGAAGAATCAGGACGATCACCTGTGCCAGCAGGAACGGCCAGACGCCTCGGGTAATTTCATCGATGCGCAATTTGGCTACACCGCAGACAACGTTGAGCACGGTGCCCACCGGCGGGGTGATTAGACCAATCGAGGTGTTGACCAGGAACAACACGCCAAAGTACACCGGATCAATGCCAGCCTGTTTGATCACCGGCATCAACACCGGGGTCAAAATCAGGATCGACGGAGTCATGTCCATGACCATGCCGACCAGAATAATCAGGAGCATGACCATCAGCAGGAGCAGTGTTGGCGAGTCAAGGAATGGCTCAAGTAGATCGGTCAGTTGGCCGGGCAGGTCCGCGATAGTGACCAGCCATGACGAAACCATAGCGGCGGCGACCAGTAGCATGACAACTGATGTGGTTTTCGCGGCGGATAGTACGACCTCGAACAGCTGGCTTATCTTCAACTCGCGGTAGATTACCAGCGACACAAAAAGGGCATAGACCGCCGCAACGACTGCCGCCTCTGTTGGTGTGAAGATACCGAACTTGAGGCCGACAATAATGATGATTGGCAGCCCGATAGCCCAGCTTCCATCAAGTAGGGTTTTGATCACCTCGCGACGGCTGCGCTTAGGTGGCACCTCAACGTTTTCGCTGCGTGATACAAACCACCATGCGACAGCCAAGGCACCGCCGAGCATGATGCCCGGCACGATCCCGGCGAGAAACAGCTTAGAGATCGACACGCCAGAGGCAACGCCAAAAACGATAAAGCCAATGCTCGGTGGAATAATTGGCGCAATGATGCCACCGGAGGCAATCAGCCCTGCTGCACGTTCACGGTTGTGCCCAGCTTGCACCATCATCGGCACAAGGAGTGCTGCCAGTGCTGCTGCGTCGGCAACGGCTGAACCAGACAGTGAAGCCAGCAAGCAGGACGCGATAATCGCTACATAGCCGAGGCCGCCGCGCTTGTGGCCGACCAAAGCCATTGCAATGTTGACGATACGCTTGGACAAACCGCCAGCGTTCATGATTTCGCCGGCCAGCATGAAAAAGGGTACAGCCAGCAATGGGAAACTGTCGGCACCGTTAAGCAGGTTCTGCGCGATGATTTGTGCATCGAACAAATCCAACTGCCACATCAGTGCGACGCTGACCATGAGTAGGGCAAAGGCGATCGGAATGCCTAGCGCCATGGTGCCGAGCAGGGTGCCTAGAAAAAGAGCCAGAGTCATTAGTTGGCCCCCTTACTGGTTGGTAAATGTGTGGATTCGATTTCAGATTTGCCTTGCGGTAGTTGGCCGCGCAGAGCCAGTACAAAGTCGCGGGCAATGATCGGAATTGCAGTCAATCCAAACAGCACACCGACGCCGTAAAACCAAGCCATCGACAGGCCGGAGGCGGGCGCTGCGACATTCAGGTTGATCTGTGCTTGTTGCCAGCTGCCACTGAGTATCAGCCAGGCGATGAGCAGCATCATCAGGTGGCCGAGGGCCAGGCACATGTTGCGCCCCGCTGGAGGCATTTTCTTGATAACCAGATCAAGTCCGAGATGGGCGCGCTCGTGCAAGGCAACCAGGGCGCCGAGGAACACCATCAGCACGAACAGCCAGCGCGACAGTTCTTCAGAAATCGTGATGCCGGAATTGAAGGCATAGCGCATAACGACGTTGCCAAATACCATCACCACCATGCTCAGCATGCACAGGACGATAATCAGTTTCAGCAGGCTAAAGTACAGATTGACGATTCTTGTCATTTTGACCTCGCAAGGCTCGCCAGTGTGCAGTGCAACTGGGGCCATTCTTATTGTTAAACGCTAGGCACTGATTGCTCAGTTCATGGCGTTAAAATGTTCCTGCATACGCTGTGCATCTGCTTCCACGCCGCTAAACAATTCAAATGCTTTAACTGCCTGAAACACGGCCATTGTGCTGCCATCCAGCGTGCGGCAACCCAGCACACGAGCCTCACGCAACAGCTCAGTTTCAAGTGGGAAATAGACAATTTCAGCGACCCATAAATCGGATCGCAATAAAGCCTTGGGTACAGGCATACCCGGCAGTTTGAGCATGCCCATTGGCGTGGTGTTAACCAGACCATTGGCATTTTGCATTGCATCTGGCAAATCGATACCGGCATGAGCACGGTTGCCGGAAAAATTCTGGTTTAAATTGTCTGCAAGGTTCTGGGCCCGGCTGACATCTACATCAAAAATATTCAGCTTCTGCACGCCTTCGCTCAGCAATGCATGGGCGACTGCCGCCCCGGCGCCACCGGCACCCATCTGCACAACTTGAGCACGGGCAACATCACCCAGGCCGCGGCGAAAACCTTCGGCAAAGCCCAAGCAGTCAGTGTTGTGGCCGATCCGCTTGCCATTGGTAAATACAACTGTATTGACCGCACCTATGCCACGCGCTTCAGGCGAAAGCTCATCGAGCAGTGGGATAACCGCTTGCTTGCACGGAAAGGTGATATTGAGACCAGTGAAACCGGTATTCTGCGCCGCATTAAGGAGCTCGGGCAGGGCGTTTATATCCAGTTTCAGTGCATCGAGATCAATTAGCCGATACAGGCAACGAACGCCTTGCGCATCAGCTTCATGCTCGTGCAAAGCAGGTGTGCGCGAGGCTTGAATGCCTGCGCCGATGAGACCAGCAAGGACGCCAGGAGTATTTAGGGACGGCATTAGAGGTTAGTCCTGCAGAATATGAGCGAAGTGTTCTATAGCCAAGCGATAGCCATTGCTACCGAGGCCGCAGATCACTCCAACAGCGATTGCTGAAACAAATGAGTGGTGACGAAACGCTTCGCGCTTGTGCACGTTGGACAAATGCACTTCGATCACCGGGACTTCGCTTGCGACTAGAGCATCGCGAATGGCAACGGAAGTGTGGGTCCAGGCAGCAGGGTTGATGACAATCCCGGCGCAACGGCCGCGCGCCTCATGTATCCAGGTAATCAACTCGCCTTCATGGTTGGTCTGCTTGAACTCACTCTTGAAGCCGTGTTGCTCAGCGTTTTGCCGACATAACTCTGCAATATCGGCCAGCGTTTCGTGGCCATAGGTCGCAGGCTCGCGAGTTCCGAGCATGTTCAGGTTAGGCCCGTTAAGGACCAAAATGGTGCGAGGCATTTAAAGGTACTCCACTTTTATTTTTGTGGTTCTGGGTACTAAGCCAGAACGCTTGTGGAGAAAATGTACCAACTGGTTAGTTTGGTCAACCAACTTCTCTACGTAATAAGCGCCTACCTGTTGATGATGGATTTGATGATTTAAGTTTAACTTATTGTTTTTTATGTTTTTTTATGGGTAAAGCGGTGTTTATACCTTTATTTTAAAGCGTTCGTTTATCGATCAAAAACATCAGTTTTGACCGTTTTTAGGGCTTAAAGGGCTTGGCTGTGAACACGGAAGACAGGCAACAACGTCTGTGCGGTAGCCTGAGCAGAGGCTAAGGAAGAGGAGGTTAAAGGCTTCGCGGCGCTCGCTATCCGGAGACTGGATCTGTTGATTATTTAGGCGTTACAACAGGCGACATGCTTTCTATAGATAACGACTATCAATTCGACTGATTTCAACTCCCAGGGCTGGCGGCATATCGTTTGTCCCAAGCAAAGTTCTGGAGGCGACCATGTCACACATCAATATCATGTCAGTAGTCGGCAGTGCAGTACCCGCGGCGTTACGGGCCGCAGGATCTATAGCCTGCTGGTATGTAGTAATTGATGGCGTGCAAAAGTCAGGACCTTTCACATCCCTTGATGCTGCCATTGCCAACCAGTCGGTGTGGGAATTTGAGCTGCTCATGCGTCATAAGGGCCTCCAGTCATTTGCTGCTTAATTTTTTAGTACAGCCATAGTTTTGCTGTTCCGCTTTGTCCCCTGTGTTGCTCCTCCCTTTACCCGCCTTCGTGGCGGGTTTTCTTTGTCCGCTATTACCTACTGAGTCGTTGCGATTAATTTGCTATCTATGACGTGTCGAGGATGTAGCGGCCGACGCTGCGCGCTAAACTTGCGCATCAAATGCCAGCGGTGTCTGTTGTGAAGTGGGATATTTTCTGCAGTGTGGTCGATAACTTCGGCGATATCGGGGTGACTTGGCGGTTGGCCAAGCAGCTGGTTGCTGAACATGATGCGACCGTGCGCCTGTGGGTCGATGATGTCAGTGCCTTTGCGAGGATTTGCCCGGCGGCAGATGCCTGCGCTGATCATCAGGTGCAGCAGGGCGTGGATGTTTACGCTTGGCATGAGCGATGGTCAGCCATTGAGCCGGGCGATGTAGTGGTAGAAGGCTTTGCCTGTCATCTGCCAGACGCTTATGTGGCTGCAATGGCTGCGCGTGAAGGCAAGCCGCTGTGGTTGAATCTGGAATATCTCAGTGCAGAAGACTGGGTCGGGGGCTGTCACGGCTTGCCGTCAATGCAATCCAATGGCTTGCAGAAATACTTCTTTTTTCCTGGGTTCACCGCGGATACCGGTGGCTTGCTACGTGAGGCCGCGCTGGTGCATGAACGCCAAGCCTTCCAGGCGGATGCCGCGGCAGGGGTGAGTTTTTTGCGTGGGCTCGGCGTAGAGCCGATCAATGGTGCACGCCTTATCTCCTTATTCGCCTACGAGAACAAGGCGCTGGATAGTTGGCTGGATGCGTTGTCGGCGCTGCCGCAAACCACTCAACTACTGGTGCCTGAAGGGCGAATTCTGGGCGATGTTCAAGCCTGGCTTGGCGGTGGAAAGCTGCTGGCGGGTGATTGTCAGGTACTCGGCCAACTGCAAATCAACGTGCTGCCATTCCTTGAGCAAAGCCAATACGACCGCTTACTGTGGAGTTGTGATTTTAATGCGGTGCGCGGTGAGGATTCATTCTTGCGTGCTCAGTGGGCCGGGCGGCCAATGCTTTGGCACATCTATCCGCAAGAGGAGGGCGCTCATTGGGACAAGCTCAATGCGTTCCTGAAACTTTATACTGAAGGTTTATCTGCGCCTGCCAGAGAGGCGCTAATTTCACTGTGGCGAGACTGGAATCGCGGGCAATCGACGACTAAAAGTTGGTCTTTTTGGTTGGAAAACGCCGAAGAGCTGACCATTCATGCAGAAAAATGGTGTCTAGAACGGGCTTCTCGTACAGATCTTGCTGCTGCGCTGGTGCAGTTTCAGCAAAATTGGATATGATACGCCACCTAGAATTCTGTAACTCCATTCATATCCGGATATTAGTATGAAAACCGCACAAGAAATGAAGCCCAACAGTGTGGCTCTGATCGACGGCCAACCTTGGCTCATCCAGAAAGCCGAGTTCACCAAATCCGGTCGTAACAGCGCCATCGTTAAAATGAAGCTGCGCAACCTGCTTACCGGATCTTCGACAGAAACCGTTTACAAAGCTGACGACAAGCTCGAGCCTGTCATCCTCGACCGTGTTGACGTAACTTACTCGTATTACAGCGAGCCTAACTACGTGTTCATGGACGAAGAGTTCAACCAGTACGAGTTGAACAAAGAAGACCTGGAAAGCGTAATGCCTTACATCGTCGACGGCATGACTGACGTTTGCGAAGCGGTCTTCTTCGAAGGCAAAGTGGTATCGGTTGATCTGCCAACCACTATCGTTCGTCAAATCACTTACACCGAAGGCTCCGCTCGCGGCGACACTTCTGGCAAAGTGATGAAGCCTGCCAAGCTGAGCAACGGCACTGAAGTCAAAGTTGCTGACTTCTGCGAGATCGACGATTGGATCGAAATCGACACCCGTACTGGCGAATACAAGTCGCGCGCTAAAGCTCCAGTTTGATCTGAGCTTTAAGCCGTCGTAAAACCTGACACATGTCATGTGCCAGGTTGACCAGATGGTCATCCCGACACCCTGCGAGGGCTCCGCTTTCGCAGGGTGTTTTTATTTGGGAGCATGACCATGGGCGGCGTAACACTGGCCGCTATCGACCTCTGCAGGCATACGGTCTGAACACGCCGGGTCGAGAACTGTTTCGCAACAAGTGTTCACCTCAACACCCGTGGCACGGTCAATCTGTAGGTGATGCGACACGAAGTTGTTGCGCTTCGACACCCGGACCTGTGTCAATGCCGTTTCAAGGGCAAATTCGTTAATATTGTACGGATCAATCGGTCAAGGCTTTTACAAGAAGCCATCGACACCCCAGTGGTTGTGCTTAACCTGCACGGCGACGTTTCCCCCGATCCTTCGGGAAACCCTCGGAACTCATTAATTTCTGCATGTGGTATTCCCTTCTATGACTCGTTTAAAAGGCTCGGATCTCCTGGCCCTTGGTTTTATGACGTTTGCGCTTTTTCTGGGCGCAGGCAACATCATCTTCCCGCCGAGCGCTGGTATGGCGGCAGGCGACAATATGGGTATGGCGGCGTTTGGCTTCTTGCTTACTGGTGTCGGTTTACCCCTGCTAACCATCGTTGCACTGGCCCGGGTTGGTGGCGGCATGGCGCTGCTCACTGCACCACTGGGTAAGGCCGCGGGCATTGCTTTTGCGGTTGCGGTTTATCTGGCTATTGGTCCGTTGTTCGCAACCCCGCGTACTGCAGTGGTTTCGTTTGAGATGGGCGTCGCGCCATTTACCGGCGAAGGCGGTACACCGCTACTGATATATACCTTGGCGTATTTTGCGGCGGTGATGTTCTTGTCGCTCAATCCTGGTCGGTTGGTCGATCGAATCGGTAAGTTCATCACCCCTGTTTTGTTGGCTGCCTTGTTGGTGCTTGGCGGCGCGGCATTACTGGTGCCGGCAGGTGAGATCGGCCAAAGCACTGCGCAATATCAGTCTGCACCCTTTGTGCAGGGTTTCTTGCAGGGTTATCTGACCATGGATACCTTGGGTGCATTGGTCTTCGGCATTGTTATCGCCATGGCGATTCGTGATCGTGGCGTGACAGATAGCAAGTTGGTCACTCGCTACTCGATCATTGCTGGATTGATTGCCGCAACGGGGCTGTCACTGGTGTATCTGGCTTTGTTCTACCTCGGTGCGACCAGCCAGGGTATTGCCGGTGAAGCGCAGAATGGCGTGCAGATTCTCACTGCTTATGTGCAGCACACCTTTGGTATCACGGGTAGCCTGTTGTTGGCGGTGGTGATTACGCTAGCTTGCCTGACCACTGCGGTAGGCTTACTGACTGCTTGTGGTGAGTTCTTCAGCGAGTTGTTGCCAGCACTGCCGTATCGTGTAGTGGTGTTGGTGCTGGGTGTATTCAGTTTGTTGGTGGCGAATCAGGGGCTTACTCAGTTGATCAGCCTGTCAGTGCCGGTTTTGGTCGGTTTGTACCCGCTGGCCATTGTGCTGATTTGCTTGAGCTTGCTTGATCGGCTCTGGCTATCGCCGCGTCGAGTGTTTATCCCTGTGATGTCGATTGCATTCATTTTCGGTTTTGAAGCTGCGTTATCAGCCGCTGGCTTTAAAAACCTGGTGCCGAGCTTCTTCTCGATGCTACCGCTTTCTGAGCAGAGCTTAGGCTGGGTGTTGCCAGTATTGGCAACGCTGCTGCTGGCAGTGATCGTCGACCGCATTGCAGGGCGTAGCGCAGCTGTAGCTGTCTAGGCTTAGGCCTGGTGCTAAAAAGCCGCCCATGAGGCGGCTTTTTATTGCGATCTTGTTGCCAGTCTCGACTCAATTATTGATGAGACTGAGGAACTCACTGCGTGTGGCTGAGTTTTCGCGGAATTCGCCGAGCATCACTGAAGTTACCATTGAGGAGTTTTGCTTCTCAACACCGCGCATCATCATGCACATATGCTGGGCTTCGATGACCACCGCAACACCGAGCGCGCCTGTGACTTGCTGAATGGCTTCGGCAATCTGGCGGCTGAGGTTTTCCTGAATCTGTAAGCGGCGTGCGTACATATCAACGATGCGCGCAATTTTCGACAGGCCCAAGACTTTGCCGCTTGGGATGTACGCCACGTGTGCTTTGCCGATAAACGGCAACAGGTGGTGCTCGCACAGCGAATACAGTTCGATGTTCTTGACCAGTACCATTTCACTGGCATCGGAGCTGAACAGTGCACCGTTGGTAACTTCTTCCAGTGTTTGCTGGTAGCCGCGGCAGAGGTACTGCATGGCTTTTGCAGCACGTTTAGGGGTGTCGAGCAGGCCTTCGCGGGAAACATCTTCGCCAAGCTGACCGAGAATCTGGGTGTAGTTCTGTTCCAGGGACATGGATCTTCCTGTTGGGACTAACAAATATGCACAGACGCGCAGGGTAGGGTGCAGATTGCCGACTGGCAAGCGCGGCGTACGCCAAGCTGATACAGATTTAACGTCAACGGGTAATACCGCTGGCTAATCTTACAGATTATGGCGCATTTAATCCTCGTCACGGCCATCCATCATCGTGCGCTTGAGCACTATGTAAACGGCTCCTGTACCACCATGCTTTGGCTGGCAAGAGGTGAAGCCGAGAACCTGCGGGTGCTGACGAAGCCAGGTGTTGACGTGGCTTTTGATCATGGGCTTACGGCCGTCGACGCGCACAGCTTTGCCGTGGGTCACGCGCACGCAGCGCACTTCGAGCTTGCAGGCCTCAGCTAGGAACTCCCACAAGATGTCCCGGGCTTTCTCAACGCTCATGCCGTGTAGATCCAGGCTGCCATCGAATGCAATCTGGCCAAGCTTCAGCTTGCGCATCTGGCTTTCCTGCATGCCGTTTGCCGCCCAGTAAAGCGGGTCCTCGGGGCCAACATCGATCACGAATTGGTCCGACAAACCATCAACCTTGGTTGTGTTTGCGCGCACCGTAGCGTTCTGGCGTAGCGTGGCCAGCTTGGATTTATCGAGCTTGGGCTTTCCGGTATCGGCGCGATCATGCTTGATCGGTCTTACGCCTTTAAGTTGAGCCTGAAATAATGAAAAGTCATCGTCTTGCATTGTGGCCTCCACACTGGCCACTAGTGTAACCAAGGCAGCCACATTCCGGCTGCCTTCATGTGTGTTGAATGGTTAAAAATATGAAGTGCTTTAGTCAGGCTCGACTGAGTTGAGGCTTACTTGCGCTTTTTCATCAGGTGGCGAGACATGCTCAAATCGCCAGGGCTGCGTAATCGGCGGCGACACATACGCCAAACCGAAATGCTGATCCACAGCAGCAGCAGGCCAATAACCAGTATTACTGCAGAGCCCGTTGGTGAGTCATTGAGGCTGCCCAGCGCAGGCGGTCGGCCGAGCAGGGTGGCTGCTCCTGCCATGGCGAGGAGCACTCCGGCCACAGCAAACAACGCGGCTAGCGCTGAGGCGAAACGCATTCGCCAGTTACCCGTTCCTCGTGGGCGCAGGCGACGGGCATTGAAACCATCGGATTGCTTCATTCCGATTTCCTTTTGGGTATCGGCGTGTGACAGGCACAGGTTCTAGTGGTTCAGAACTTTAGCTGGATGGACTGTATCAAAAGCTGTTGCTGTTACTTGTCTCTCATTAACTCAGTAGGGCGCTGGCATCTGCAACCACGGCTGCAAAGTTGTCAGCGAGTGCAATCATTTCAACGCGGTGCATCTCGGCGCCGCTAATCACCTGGCCATCAAGGGTCGGTAAGTCCCGCGTAGCGCAGGCAGCGTCAACCATGGTGCAGCGGTAACCATAATCTTTGGTGGCACGCACTGTGCTGCTGACGCTGGAGTGGGTCATGAAGCCGCAGACAATTAAGTCCAATCGCCCCAGCGCCTGCAGGCGTTCATGCAGTTCGGTGCCTGAGAATGCGTTTGGCAGGCGCTTTTCAATAACCGGCTCACCTGCCAATGGAGCAAGCTCAGGGATGTGGTTGCCGCGCGGGCCGCGTGGATCCAAGACACCGTCAGGAATACCTAAATGCTTAACGTGCACGATGGGGGTGCCAATGGCCCGTGCTGCGTCGAGCAGTTTGGCGATCTGCGCCACCGCCTGCTCGACCTGCGGTAATTTCAGTACACCGCTGCGATACTCTTCTTGGGTGTCAATAACCAGCAGAGTCGCGGTCTTCAAGGTGGCAGGGGCATGGCTACGGCCAGTTAGCTGCAGTAGCGTTTGGGGGTGCGACATTAAAAGGCTCCTTGTTGACTCTAACGGCAATATTCATTGTCTGCCAGTCTGGCGCTGCTGTGAACCTCTTACTGCATTAACGGTTCAATGCAGCCGCAAAGTTCAGTCGCCTGCTCAGACTCATAGACTGGAAATGTTGGACAACTTGCTGCTCGTACATGGTTCTGGTGTAGCGCTGTAAATCAGGATGCTACACCTGCATTGGGTCGAATAATGGCAGTAAGCCAGCCTAAAAAGCCAGTGTTCAGCCCGCACAATTGCCTGATCAATCAGATTTCTATTGCTGTTTTGTTACTGATTAAAAAATCTGCGCTGTTCGGGCTAAGTATTCAGCTTTAATGGGCACATGCACTGCCTTCGAGTACGGGGCGATTCTTATACTGAATTTCGGCCAAGGTTGCATCAGTGGCACGCTTTTTTATTGCGCCATGCTGTATTCGCAGTGCTTTGCTATGTGCTGTTAAACTGGCGGTTCATCTTTAAAGGAGAGAGTGTGTGACTGACGTTTGCGCTGCCCAACCTACTCGTCTACGGACAATTCGTGACTACATTCGCCGAGCAGTGTCTCGTTTCCAGTCCGAGGAGCTGTTTTTTGGGCACGGTGCCGATAACGCATGGGATGAGGCGCGTCAGTTGGTGCTGGGGGCTTTGCATCTGCCGCACGAAATCGCCGACAGCTATCTTGATTGCCGTCTTGAAGATGAAGAGCATGCGCGCTTGCAAGAGCTACTTGCGCGTCGTATCGACGAGCGGGTGCCAACTGCTTATTTGCTGGGTGAAGCGTGGTTTTGTGGCTTACCTTTCCTGGTTGATGAGCGGGTTTTGGTACCGCGCTCGCCGATTGCTGAGTTGATCAACAATCGATTCAATCCTTGGCTCGCAGGCGAGCCCACACGAATTCTTGACCTGTGCACCGGTTCAGGTTGCATTGGTATTGCCTGTGCTTATGAGTTTCTCGATGCAGAAGTGATACTGGGTGATCTGTCGTTCGAGGCGCTTGAAGTCGCCAATCAGAACATTGAGCGCCACGGTATCGAAGACCGGGTATTCACTGTGCAAGGTGATGGCTTCGATGGTTTGCCGGGGCAACGCTTCGACTTGATTGTTTCCAATCCTCCCTATGTCGATGCAGAAGACTTTGCCGACATGCCTGATGAGTACAAGCACGAGCCTGCTTTGGGGCTAGCCTGCGGCAATGACGGTCTGGATCTGGTGCGACGCATGTTGGCCGAGGCGGCTGATCACCTGAACGAGAAGGGATTACTGATTGTTGAGGTCGGTAACAGTCAGGTTCACGTTGAAGCCCTTTACCCAGAAGTCGACTTCACGTGGCTGGATTTCCAGCAAGGTGGCCATGGCGTGTTTTTGTTGCCTGAAAAGCTTTGCCGCGAACATCAGGAATTGTTCCGCTCACGTTTAAACGCTTGAGGGCTAAGCAGGCCCCCGGGGGTTGGGGCCTGGCTAGTGCGTTGCAATCCAAATTAATAGGCCTGCCTGAAACACGCTAAAGGTTACCAGGCAGGCGATGGTAAAGCGCAGGCTGCCATCCTCGCGCTTGTACTGTGCAGCGCGCTCTTCCATTTTTCGCAGCTTGGTTTCTTGTTCGCTGAGTGCTTGGTCGGCGCGTTGCAGCATTGTGGCTGCTTCAAGTGTTTCGACTATTTGCACCTTTTCACTGTGCCAGTCGCTATGCAAGACACTGACGCGTGCTGCGCTATAGCTAGCTTTTAGCTGGAGCGGGTCTTGGTATTCAATGGTGAAGCCTTGGGTTTGCAAGAAGTGGTCGCGGCGGGCACGGGCGTCATCCGTTGGCGCATATTTGATGTGCAATGCACCGCCTTCGACCAAGTAGTGCGCACAATGTTGTTTTGCCCAGGCAACGCCTTGAGCGACCAGAAAACGGCCTAAGCCACGATTGATCGGCTCTAGATGCAAGCCTTTATCAGGGCCGAAGCGCAGCTCACGAGCACGATGATCAATCCATACTTCCAGCGAATTGATGTGTTTGCGCACCGCTTGATCGGGCAGGGTGATCGTCAGGCGTAGCATGCTCAGTTGCGGGCTATGTCGTTCAACACGACCTAATTGCACAAAACGCAGCGGCCGCGCGCCGGTATGGCGGTCGATCGGCAGCGCGGCGAGCCTTAGCAGGCGAAAATGTTCAGCCCCCAGTTCAGCCCAGGGGTGAGCCTTTTCTTCCGGCTCGGTAGTCGCCCCATCTGTGGGCTGCACCGTGTTTGCAGTGGTCATGTGTGGCGATCCTGTGCGCTGGTGTGATCTAAGCGTTGCGCTTGCTCAGGTGTTATCGGCCGTCTTGTAGGAAACTGGAGGGGATCAGCTACCAATGTTCTGAATAAAGTTGGTAATGTGTTCAGTCAGCATGCGTGCCAAGGGCAATTTGGGATTGTTGTACGAGGCCAGTTGCGCTTTCAGATCGAGGGGAACAATGCGCATCGCATGATTCATGCCTTCAACCAGTGCCAGCTCAGCATCAGGCTTCGCTTCCTTGAGCATCAGCGCGTCTGCGACATCAACTTGAATATCGTGATTGCCTTGAAGAATCAGTGCCGGTATCTGCAGCCGAGCAAATGCCCGCGATGGATCTTGCTGGAACAGGCTGATCAAGTAAGGTTGAACGGCTGGGCGAAACAGCACCTGCATGTCGTCAGGGATGTTATCGATAGTTTTGCCAGCTTTCAGTGCATCAAGAATATACATGCTGACTGCCAACTGCTTGGGCGGCAGGCGGTGGCTGAGTTGCTCACGCAGCACTTGGTCGATTGGCCGGGAACTGCCTGCAATTGAAATCAATGCATCTGCCCTGGCATCCGGGGCGGCCAGAGTGGCAATCAATGCGCCTTCGCTGTGCCCAATCAATACCAGCTTATTGAAGCGTTTATCGGCTTTCAGTTGACGGCTCCAGCCCACGGCATCTTCCACATAGCGCTCAACACTGAGGTTGCGCTCATCGGGGGTGGCGGGTTGGCTCTTGGCTACGCCGCGCTTGTCGTAGCGCAGGCTGGCTATTCCGTGTTTGGCCAGCGCGTAGGCAAGCTTGCGCAAGCCGTCATTATTACCGCCGCCTGGGTTGTTGCCGTCACGATCAGTCGGCCCAGAACCAGCGATTAGCAGGGCGACAGGTATCGCCTCGTTGCTTTGCGGGGCAACCAAGGTGCCAAATAATTCACCCTGACTGGTTTGCAAGCTGACAGGACGTTGAGAGATAGGCGTCGGTGCTGCATGGGCAAGGCCCGCTAATAGAGGAAGCATCAAGAGAACAACTCGCAGCATGTTGAGGGCACTGTTTAGTAAGGTTGAGGGACAGAGGAACTAGCCTGATTCTTAAATGCTTTAAGCAAGACCAATGAAGGCATCTTGGCATCAGCGAACTATTCGACGCGTATTATGCAACAAGGTTCGAGGATGAAGTGTCGCACCTGTGCAGGTATACTTGCGCGCTTCATTAATGTCCTGCTTGCCATGATAGACGTTCAGTGCCTTAGGCTTACCGCTGGCGTTGTCGCGATCAGACTCATGGTGCGGTGCAAGGTTAATAATATCGCGGAGCGTTTTGCACATGTCCGGCAATACCTACGGCAAGCTGTTCACCGTCACCAGTGCAGGCGAAAGCCACGGCCCAGCACTGGTTGCTATTGTTGATGGCTGCCCTCCGGGGCTTGAGCTTTCGCTCGAAGACATGCAGCGCGACCTTGACCGGCGCAAGCCTGGCACTAGCCGCCATACGACTCAGCGTCAGGAAGACGATGTCGTCGAAATCCTGTCTGGGGTGTTTGAAGGCAAAACCACTGGCTGTTCGATTGGCTTGTTGATTCGCAATACTGATCAGAAGTCCAAAGACTACTCCGCGATCAAAGATGTGTTCCGTCCAGCACACGCGGACTACACCTACCATCACAAGTACGGCCTGCGCGATTATCGCGGCGGTGGTCGTAGTTCGGCGCGTGAGACGGCAATGCGGGTTGCTGCCGGAGCTATCGCCAAGAAGTTTTTGGCGACTCAAGGCATTGTAATTCGGGGCTATATGAGCCAACTCGGGCCTATCCCGATTTCGTTCAAGTCTTGGGACAGCGTTGAGCAAAATGCATTTTTTTGCCCTGATCCGGACAAAGTCCCTGAACTTGAAGCCTATATGGACCAGCTGCGCCGTGATCAAGACTCCGTGGGTGCAAAAATCACCGTTGTTGCAGAAGGTGTCATGCCGGGCTTGGGTGAGCCGATTTTTGACCGCTTGGACGCTGAACTCGCACATGCATTGATGAGCATCAACGCGGTTAAAGGGGTTGAGATTGGCGCAGGTTTCGACAGCGTTGCCCAGCGTGGTACAGAGCACCGTGACGAGCTAACCCCTGAAGGATTCCTCAGCAATAACGCAGGGGGAATTCTCGGCGGGATTTCTTCGGGTCAGCCAATCATTGCGCATTTAGCGCTCAAGCCGACCTCTAGCATCACCACCCCAGGCCGCTCGATTGATATCAATGGCAATGCCGTTGATATGATCACCAAAGGCCGTCACGACCCTTGTGTCGGTATTCGCGCAACCCCGATTGCCGAAGCGATGATGGCCTTGGTTCTTATGGATCATCTGTTGCGTCACCGCGGCCAAAATGCAGGCGTCCAAGTTGCAACGCCGGTCTTGCCGCAGCTGTGAAACCCGTTGTGTACCGGCTTGAGCCAGGTGTTGCAGCAACGCAACGCCTGACTCAATCAAGTGACTGGCTCATCGCCTTGGCACATCGCTAAATGTCGGCTGCATTGCCGTATTGGCGGTTGTCCGGGTTTTACTTCTTCTACTTTTCGCTGCTCGGTGCTACGGCGCCGTTTTTGGCCTTGTATTTTGACCACCTGGGTTTTGCGCCCGCGCGAATAGGCGAGCTGATCGCGATCCCCATGTTGATGCGCTGCGCTGCACCAAATATCTGGGGCTGGTTGGGCGACTACACCGGCCAGCGTTTGGCAATTGTGCGATTCGGCGCGGTTGCGACGTTGTTTTGTTTTAGCGGTATTTTGCTCGATAAAAGCTACGCTTGGTTGGCGCTGATCATGGGCCTGCATGCTTTTTTCTGGCATGCCGTGCTGCCTCAATTCGAGGTCATCACCCTTGCGCACTTGCGAGAGCAGACTGCGCGCTACAGCCAGATTCGCCTGTGGGGCAGTATTGGGTTTATCGTGGCGGTAGTGGGGCTGGGACAGCTATTTGAGTGGGTCAGCCTCGATGCGTATCCGTGGGCATTGATCCTGGTCATGAGCGGTATCGTTTTGAGCAGCTTCTGGGTGCCTAATGCGCAGCCGCAAAACCGTCCGCATAATCCTGCTGATGGCGGCTTTATCAAGCAACTGCGGCGGCCCGGTATCGCGGCGTTTTACCTCTGCGTTTGTCTGATGCAGCTGAGTAATGGCCCGTATTACACCTTTCTGAGCCTGCACTTGGAGAACCACGGTTATAGCCGTGGTGCAATCGGCGTGTTGTGGGCGCTCGGTGTGCTCGCTGAAATTATTCTGTTTATGTTTATGGCTAAACTGCTGGTGCGCTTTTCATTGCGTAAAGTATTACTGGCCAGCTTTCTGATCACCGCTGTACGCTGGTTGTTGCTGGGTAACTATGCCGACAACTTGTGGTTGTTGCTGATTGCCCAGTTGATGCACGCGGCGACTTTTGGCAGCTTTCATGCTGCGGCGATCCATTTTGTACAGCGTAGTTTTGCTGATCGTCAGCAAGGTCAGGGTCAGTCATTTTATGCGGCGACCGCTGGAGTCGGTGGCGCATTGGGCGCACTTTACGCAGGCTACAGTTGGAATACTTTAGGCGCGGCGTGGACCTTTTCGCTCGCCAGCCTGGCAGTACTTGCTGCTGCCATCATCATTGCCACTCGTTTGCAGGAGGATCGGCCGTGAGCCTTGATCAGCAACCAGCGCAACAGCAACCAGATCAAAACCAACCAGATCAACAGCAACCCGAGCATCATTACTTGAGCCGCGAGCATCTGACCCAGCAAATTATTGATGCTGGGCGTTTTCTTTATGGCAAAGGCTGGTCGCCAGCGACCAGCAGTAATTACTCAGCACGTTTATCTGATGATAAAGCGCTGTTGACTGTGTCCGGTCGGCACAAAGGCGAGCTGGGTTTCAATGACGTGCTGGCAACAGACCTTGAGGGCAATAGCCTTGAGGAAGGTAAGAAACCGTCTGCTGAAACGCTGCTGCACACCCAACTGTATAAGTGGCGTAAGGACATCGGTGCGGTGCTGCATACGCATTCGGTTGGCGCCACGGTACTTACGCGTCTCACCGAAGGCGACACACTGCAATTTGAAGATTATGAGCTGCAGAAAGCCTTCACCGGTGTGACCACTCATCAATCAGTAGTGACCGTGCCTGTTTTCGATAATGATCAGGATATAGAGCGCTTGGCGAGCAAAGTTCGGCCTTGGCTTGAGGCCCATCCCAACTGTGTTGGCTACCTGATTCGCGGCCATGGTTTGTATACCTGGGGCGCACAAATGAGTGATGCTCTGCGCCAAATTGAAGCCCTTGAGTTTTTGTTTGAGTGCGAACTGCGGCTGCGCGCGCTGCAAAAGAATTAATTCATTGCAGGGCTGCCACACAACTGCCCTGAAGACGTACAAGGAACTCAGATTATGAGCATGCTCAGTGTTTATCACGAGTCGTCCCCCGAACTGCCAAATAAAGTGCTGACCCACCTTGAAGACATCGCCAGCACGCTAGATAGCGTCGGCGTGCGCTTTGAGCGTTGGCAGGCAAGCGCGCCACTTACTGCGGGTGCAAGTTCTGAAGAGGTAATAGCGGCGTACCGTAGCCAAATCGATCAACTCATGACCGAGCGCGGTTATGTCACGGTCGATGTCGTCAGCCTCACTGCAGATCACCCACAAAAGGCCGAGCTGCGCGCCAAGTTTCTCGACGAGCATCGTCATGGCGAAGACGAGGTGCGTTTTTTTGTTGCGGGGCGTGGCTTGTTTACCCTGCACATCGATGATTTTGTTTATGCCGTACTTTGCGAGAAAAATGATTTGATCTCGGTGCCGGCAGGCACGCGCCACTGGTTTGATATGGGGGAAAACCCATACTTCGTCGCGATCCGTTTGTTTAACAACCCTGAAGGTTGGGTGGCGCAATTTACCGGTGACAGTATCGCCAGCAATTTTCCGGGTTTGGACGACTAAGCCGGTGGCTGTTTCTTAAGTCTCACGCCGCAACTGGATATGATTTATTTCGCTCAACAGGCTAAGCCCCGCCCTTGGTTGTTGGCGTATTAGGAGCAAGCATGCCAATCAAAGCAATTCTCACCGATATCGAAGGCACGACCAGCGCCGTTAGTTTTGTCTTCGATGTGCTGTTCCCTTTTGCCGCAAAACATCTGCCAGATTTCGTTGTACAGCATGCACAAGACCCGGCTGTTGCCGAGCAATTACAGGCTGTAAGGGTTGAGGCGGGAGAGGGCGATGCTGACACGGTTCGGGTGATCGATATTCTGCTTGAGTGGATTGCTGCCGATCGTAAGGCAACCCCGTTAAAAACCTTGCAAGGCATGGTTTGGGCGCAGGGCTATGCCAGCGGCCAGCTCAAGGGGCATGTGTACCCAGACGCAGTTGAAGCATTACGCCGTTGGCATCAGGCGGGTTATGCCTTGTACGTCTATTCATCGGGTTCGATTCAAGCCCAGCAGCTGATTTTCGGTTGCTCTGAGGTGGGTGATTTGCGCCCGTTGTTTAGCGGCTACTTCGACACCACTTCCGGGCTTAAGCGCGAGGTTGGCTCCTATCAGAACATCACTCGGGCGATTGGGTTATCCGCCGATGAAATCGTTTTTCTGTCTGATATCGTTGAAGAGCTCGACGCTGCTCAGCAAGCCGGCATGCAAACCATTGGTATAGCTCGTGAGGGCGGCGAGCTGCGCGGCCATGAAACGGTTGCCAGTTTCGCGGTGATTGATCTCGACCGCTTTTAATTCATCCGCTCAACCTCAGTAGCGCCAAGCGCGTGAGCGGATCTTTTCGGGTTTAAAAACCGCTTTCGCGCAGCAGTACCGCAAATAGGTGGGTGACGCCTTCTGCCAGTAAACTACGTTTGGCGCCTTCGACCTGGATATCACCCAGGGTTTCATGCAGGCCGCTTGGGGCTTGCTCTAACTGAATCAATACATGGAACAGTGATTCGGTCGGGGTCAGGTCATTACTGTTCTGTTGGGTGCTCAGCGGGCCACCAAAGCGTGAGGCGAGCATGGGGCTGGCTAACTGATTGCTGCGCGTGCTGCCAATGGCGATTACCTTGCCCGACACTGGGGTTGGTTGCCCTTTGGCATAGAAACGCACAGCATCGCCCACACTTAGGCGGTGTACTTCATCCTGCTGGACATAGCCATCAGCCTGCCAGCGATCTGTCGCGATCAACACGCCGATGGGTTCTTTGTTGCTGATCCATTGGCCTGCCTTCCAATCTGGATTGATATCCAGCCATTCGCCATCAAAAGGCGCTTTTAATACCAGTCGGTCGATCTCAGATTGTGCCGAGCGCGCTTGCTCGTATTCCACCCAGAGCCTTTGCCGGGTTGCCGCTTGCAGCCTTAAACCTGAGCTGTCGGCTTGTAAGCCGGTGAGCTGATTTTCAATGCTACGCATGCTGGATTCACTTTGGCGCAGCTTGGAGGCGATGTCTGGCTGGTTCAGAACGGCCAGTTTGTCACCGGCACTGACCTTTCCTTTAGGGTGGATACGCTGAATGTGCGCTGGGTATGGTGAGAACACCTGTAGCTGTTGCTCAGCCCGAGCGACGCCATGAATATGGATCTGCGAGTGCCAAGGTAATGCCAGGAGAAGGGTGATACCGGCTAGGATTGAAACGAATACGTAACGTCGTTTTTGAGGGACTTCGCTGCGGTTTTGCCACCAATGTTTTAATTCTCGCCAGATCGGCATAAAGATGAACCATGAAAGCTCTACGATGAATAGGAAGATGCCCAGCAGTTTGAAAAACAGCAAGTAGACTGCGATTGCAATCCCTAGAAACAGAACTACTCGGTACAGCCAGGTGGCGAAAGCAAAGGCAATTAACGCGCGGCGCCTACCACTGCTGAAGGGCTCGGGCCATGGTTCATCCAGACCCAATATACTGCGTCGTAAAAAGATCCGTGCTTGCGCCGATGAGCGCTCATGTAGATTGGGGAAGTCGAGGATATCCGAGAGGATGAAGTAGCCGTCAAAGCGCATAAACGGGCTGACGTTCAGCGCCAGGGAGAGAATCCACCCCGTGGTCGCCAGATAGAGCAGGCCATTGCGTAGCGGCCCTGGATCGCACAGTGCCCAGCCCAATGTGGCGAGCCCAGCCAGTGACAGCTCAGTGATAATTCCTGCGCTGGCGATCGCCAGGCGTTGACTGGACTTACCCAGACGCCAGCTTTCCCCCGTATCGGTATAAAGCATCGGCCATAACACCACGAATGCCACGCCCATATGGGCGACACGCAAGCCCAGTCGTGTTGCAACCAGCGCATGGCCCATCTCATGCAAGCTTTTACCGATGATTAAGGCCATTGCGAACCCGAGCAAGCCTTCCATCGAGAATGACTCGACCACATCGTGGGTAAAGGTGTCCCACTGGTGCATGACCAACACGATGCCGGTCAGGCTGAGCAGTAAAATCGCCAGTCCTGTTTTGGCACTGAACAGCCAGCCGAGTGCGTGGTTAAGCCTGCTTAAATGGCGTTGTGGCCTGAGCAGCGGAATACGAAAGAATAGATAGTGATGCAGCCACCATTTCCAGCTCAGGCCTCTGTTGCCTTCGCTGCGTTTGCTCAGGCGATCAGTGGCTTGCATGTTTGGGCGCAGGAGTTGGTTTTGCTCAAGAAACTGGCTGAACTCCAGTACTTGTTCTGCATCGGGTTGCAGTGCGGTTTCTTGCGCTATTTGCGAACTGATCTGCTTCGGTGTTTGCCCCCAGCGTAACAGGCACTCAAACTCCAGCCAGCCAATCTGGTAATAACGATTGATCACGGTGTCTTCAATCACCCAGCTCGGTTCGCCGCTGGCGGTGGTGGCTGCTTCGCTTAGGCGCAAGTCCTCCCGCAGTGGAGGCAATGGCTGTTCGGTCGGGTCATTCATTACCAACCAGTCCAAGCCCGTACTGCAGAAAGAGGACGGCGCAGTAAGTAGTAGCCGAGCATGACATGTTCACCGTACAGCTTCGCCGTGCCGTGCAGGCCGAGGCGTGCATGCTTTGATTCACCATCAACGCTGGCCAGAAGTCGATATGCCACCACACCTTCATCAGTTGGTTTGGCTTTATAGCTGGTTTCCAATACTTGCCCTTGCAACGGACTCAGCGGATATGCAGTCAGGTACAAAGTGACAGGCGCGCCGGCTTCGAGCGCAATCGCATCAGCAACGGGTAGTTGAATGCGCATTGCCGGTGTTTTGGGGTTCGCCACTTGCAGGATTCGTTCGCCGGTTACAACCGGTTTGCCGAGCCAGTCATTAGGATCGCTGAATACGGCAACGCCCGCTGTCGGTGAGCTGACTTGGGTGCGTTGTAGCTGTGCGCGCACGGCATCAAACTCAGCCCGGCGTTGCTGAGCCCGTCCATTGAGTAAAGTGAGTTCGCTTTTGCTTTGAATATTGTCAAAAGCACGCTGACTGGCAGCCAACAGCTCGGCGTCAGCAACCGCAACTTCCTTGGCTAACACGTCTGCGCGGTTACGCAGGGTGGTTTCATCCAAAGTAAAAAGTAGGGTGCCTGCATCAACCGATTGATTAGGCCGCACATGCATTTGCGAAATAACCCCGTCGATAGGTGAACTAACGACCTGAGCCTGCTCAGAAACTATTTCCGCTGGAGCCAGTACAGTTTGCCGTACGGGGACCAATAACAAGGCGCAAAGCACCACAGCAGTGATTAGTAGCTGGCGCTTGCTGGGACGCCAGCCGAAAAACTTGTGCTGCACGGTTAATGCAGCCCAGCAATACGACCAGGTTTTCCATAGGCTATCGAGCAGTGGTACCAACGGCTCTTGCGGCGCTTGATCGAGTAGAAAAAAGACAATGCCCAAGCGCTGCTCAGTCGGGCCCACAATAGGTACGCAGAATATTCCAGTTGGCCACCACTCAGCCCAGCCTTCAGCGATGTCGGCAGGCGGGTCGAGTGTCTCGCGTGCAATCCACTGTGCGGAGTTGTCGGGTAATTGCTCGCTAAGCCAGCGGCTGGCGCGCGCTAGCCAGATTAAGTAGGGCGAGTCTTCAGTCGGTTTTGCCAGTCCGGAAACACACAGCAGCTCAAGCTTGTCGGCCCGCTGCGCCATGACCAACGCTTGCCGATATTTCAATAGCGGGTACAAGTCATTGGCCATTGAGAACGTCAGTGCGTTCAGCGTCTCAGCTTGTAACGCACGATCTCGAAGGGCGTTAAGGCTCAGCAATAATTGAGGGTGAGGGAGTCGGTCACTCATCTGCGGTTGGGAAACGGGCAATTCCACTCATTCCTACAATCAGGTCGGGGTGTTCAGCATCAAGCCGGGCCTCAAGCTCAACCGTCTGTGCCACCGCATCAACACGGGCATTGATTGCAGTGACGTGGGCAGAGTAAGTCTTGCCTGTTTCGTAAATGCTTACCTCTAGCGGCATGCCCTCGCGTAGTGTCGTCAAACGCGTTGAGGGCACATTCAAGCGAACCTTCAGCGCACCGTCACTGACCAGGTCAAGCAGCGGAGAGCCAGCGCTGACAGTTTGATAGGCCTTTACGTGAATCTTGGCGACACGCCCACTAAAGGGCGCCTTGACTACGCAGTAGCTGCTTTGTGCTTGCGCCATCAGTCGCGCGCCATCGGCTTTTTGAACTTCGGTTGACGCGATGGCAACCTCTAAGTCGCCAACAGCATCGAGTTTACGTAAGTTTTGCTTTGCGGAGAGATTCTGCTTAGCCATGGTCAACTCTGCTGCAGCGACTTTGGCGCGAGCCTGTGCCTCTTGGCAGTTGAGTTTAGCCAGTACCGCATCTTTTTTAACTTGCTTGCCGAGTGTCACATTCAGTTCGCCGAGCGTGCCGTTCATTTGGCTCGACAGTGTGGTTTCAAGATCTGCTGCGAGTAATACGCGAATAGCTGATGGATCATTTAGCCCTACTGCGGTAACAGGTGTTTCTGCGACTACTGGTGTAGCCATGATTCCTGCCAATAGTGCTGCGAGCATGACGGGTTTACGACTGCGTTGAAGCATTGGTGCTTCCTTGTGTCAGAGGAAGTAACTTCTCTTGTTCCTGTTGATCCATTTTCTTCTTCAATTCTGCAGCCAATGTCTTCACATCATAGCTTTTGACCACATCAGGCATGATATCTAAGCCCACTGAGTTATAGAGCCGACCCCATGCAGCTTGAGTGTTCGAGTAGGCGGCTTCACGCTGATAGCGCGAGAGCAGGTAGCGGCCTTCTGCGCGAATAACCTCCAGTTCTGAACCAACGGCTGTACTTTTTGCTGCGCGAGCATAGCTAAGCAAGCTTTGATCAACGCGTAGGCTTTCATTGGCGAACTCAAGTTGTTCGTGCGACAACTGATAGCGAAGGACGCCTACACGCACTTGCGTGAGGATTGCCATCGACAAGGCTAGGCGACGAGTGTCATCGGTCTTGGTCTGCGACTCTTCTGCATTATTCAGTGCAGGTAGTTGCAGCATGCGAATCAGGTTGACCGATACCTGCAGGCCGGTTTCTGACCAAGTATTGTTATAAAGGTACTTGTTCGAATCGTACTGATAGCTCCAATTGACACTGACGTTGGGCCAAAGCTGTGCTTTGGCGATTTTCAAATCATTGGCGTTGACCCGCTTTCGGTACCATTCCTCCATGATCTCTGGACGGTTTTCAAGCGCCGCTTGCTCAAGGGTTTCAATATTGGCTTTGAATTCCGGCATTTGTGGTTCGGGTTCGTCGCTGAGCACCATTTTCGAGCCAGGGGGGAGTGACATCAGCGCAGACAACTCGGCCTGGGCGAACTCCAAGTCTTGGCGACGCACACTCAGCAGGTCGATAGAGTCGATTAGGGCTCGTTGATAGGCGAGTGCTTCCTGGCGCGGCAGTAAGCCTCTATCTTCAGCGGAGCGTGCAGATGTAAGCGCGCTATGGGTGCGCTCCAATAGTTGATCGACCTCTGGCATTAAGCGCTGAGCGGCGAGGGCGCGCCAGTAAGCATTACGCACATCCTGCAGAACGTTTTGGGCAACCTTGCGACGGCGTTCCTCAGCCATCATGATCTGATCGGTCTTCTGCTGAGTGCGGTAATAGGCAACACCAAAATCCAGTAGGCTCCAACTCAGGCCGAGGCTATCAATATCGCGATAACGCTCTTCGGAGGTGGATGGACGCAAGCTCTGTTGGCGGTCTTCAATGCCGATAGAGGTACCGCCCGAATCATTGTTGCGCCCGGCGTAGCCTGCTGATGCAACCAAGCGTGGCAGCATCTCATGGCTGGACACATCGCGCAGATCGGCAGCTAACGCGCTCTCCATTAGCTTCAATCGGTAGTCGAGGTTGTATTTCAGTGCTCGCGCAACCGCTTCATAAAAGCTAATAGCGTGGGTGACCGGCTCTTGGTCCGCGTACATTCGCGCCTGATCTTCAAGAATCCGTTGCTGTTGCTCCTCGACTGTATAAGGACGAGGTTCCATGGAACTGCACGCAGTTAGCAGCGTGGCTGCGATGGCAAGGCTGAGTGTTTTAGTTGGTTGATTAAGCATTGCGATCCTTGCTCGGTCAGAGGCGTTAAAGGCAAGTAAAGCAGATATTGGCAGTAACGTAATGCTACTTGCGGCACTAATAAGTCAAACTCTGTGCAATCCAGGACGGGTAACCTTTAAGTCGTTACGCCGTGTGATTTGCACTGCTATAGGTCATTGGAATTTGCAGCATATATACTGTTGCATTCTTCAGTCCGGCCAAAGCTTGGTTGCAGCGCCTACCATCTGCTGCTGCATCTGATCCGCACCTAAATATAGTTAGCTGTCGAATCAAGTGAGGTGGTGCATACATTCCCTTCGAACGCCAAGCATCCTAGCTCAGCTCTAGCGGCCCGCATTTCGTAAGGTAGCGTTGAAGCGGGCGCGTACTAAACGCGCTCGTCATTGATACTAGTGGGAAATAAATAGCTTATTCAATCCTGGTTCGCCAGTTGATTTAAGTCATTTGAAGTTTTTGCTATTTAACCCTTGACGGCAAATCTGAGGTGCCTATAATGCGCACCTCTTCCGGCGTAGACCTCTCGGAAAACCTCTTGTAAAACAAGAAGTTAGCTTAAAAAGAGGGGTTGCAAAGCAGCGAAAGTTGTGTAGAATGCGCCGGGCTCTGAAGGGTGTTTAGTTGGCCTTTAGAGTGATCGCCACGGTGATCGAAAGCGGTAGAAAAAGAGGTGTTGACAGCGGTTTTGAACGCTGTAGAATGCGCCTCCCGCTGACGAGAAGCTGGTTTGATCGGAAGCGCAAGTGGTTGAGTAGAAACGGTTTTCTGCGGAAAAGAACTTCGAAAAACAGCTTGACAGTAAATGAGGCTGCTGTAGAATGCGCGCCTCGGTTGAGACGAAAGACTTAACCAACCGCTCTTTAACAACTGAATCAAGCAATTCGTGTGGGTGCTTGTGAGGTAAGACTGATAGTCAACAGATTATCAGCATCACAAAGCAACACTCGTTAATTCGAGAGTTACCTTACATTAATTTGTAAGTTTTGCGATTGCTGAGCCAAGTTTATAAGGTTTTCTCAAAACCTAATTGCAGTATTAAACTGAAGAGTTTGATCATGGCTCAGATTGAACGCTGGCGGCAGGCCTAACACATGCAAGTCGAGCGGTAACAGGAGGTAGCTTGCTACTTTGCTGACGAGCGGCGGACGGGTGAGTAATGCCTAGGAATCTGCCTAGTAGTGGGGGATAACGTTCGGAAACGGACGCTAATACCGCATACGTCCTACGGGAGAAAGTGGGGGATCTTCGGACCTCACGCTATTAGATGAGCCTAGGTCGGATTAGCTAGTTGGTGAGGTAATGGCTCACCAAGGCGACGATCCGTAACTGGTCTGAGAGGATGATCAGTCACACTGGAACTGAGACACGGTCCAGACTCCTACGGGAGGCAGCAGTGGGGAATATTGGACAATGGGCGAAAGCCTGATCCAGCCATGCCGCGTGTGTGAAGAAGGTCTTCGGATTGTAAAGCACTTTAAGTTGGGAGGAAGGGCAGTAAATTAATACTTTGCTGTTTTGACGTTACCGACAGAATAAGCACCGGCTAACTCTGTGCCAGCAGCCGCGGTAATACAGAGGGTGCAAGCGTTAATCGGAATTACTGGGCGTAAAGCGCGCGTAGGCGGTTTGTTAAGTTGAATGTGAAAGCCCCGGGCTCAACCTGGGAACTGCATCCAAAACTGGCAAGCTAGAGTACAGTAGAGGGTGGTGGAATTTCCTGTGTAGCGGTGAAATGCGTAGATATAGGAAGGAACACCAGTGGCGAAGGCGACCACCTGGACTGATACTGACGCTGAGGTGCGAAAGCGTGGGGAGCAAACAGGATTAGATACCCTGGTAGTCCACGCCGTAAACGATGTCAACTAGCCGTTGGATTCCTTGAGAATTTAGTGGCGCAGCTAACGCATTAAGTTGACCGCCTGGGGAGTACGGCCGCAAGGTTAAAACTCAAATGAATTGACGGGGGCCCGCACAAGCGGTGGAGCATGTGGTTTAATTCGAAGCAACGCGAAGAACCTTACCTGGCCTTGACATGCTGAGAACTTTCTAGAGATAGATTGGTGCCTTCGGGAACTCAGACACAGGTGCTGCATGGCTGTCGTCAGCTCGTGTCGTGAGATGTTGGGTTAAGTCCCGTAACGAGCGCAACCCTTGTCCTTAGTTACCAGCACGTAATGGTGGGAACTCTAAGGAGACTGCCGGTGACAAACCGGAGGAAGGTGGGGATGACGTCAAGTCATCATGGCCCTTACGGCCAGGGCTACACACGTGCTACAATGGTCGGTACAAAGGGTTGCCAAGCCGCGAGGTGGAGCTAATCCCATAAAACCGATCGTAGTCCGGATCGCAGTCTGCAACTCGACTGCGTGAAGTCGGAATCGCTAGTAATCGTGAATCAGAATGTCACGGTGAATACGTTCCCGGGCCTTGTACACACCGCCCGTCACACCATGGGAGTGGGTTGCACCAGAAGTAGCTAGTCTAACCTTCGGGGGGACGGTTACCACGGTGTGATTCATGACTGGGGTGAAGTCGTAACAAGGTAGCCGTAGGGGAACCTGCGGCTGGATCACCTCCTTAATCGACGACATCAGCTTCCTTATAAGCTCCCACACGAATTGCTTGATTCATTGCGAAAGACGATTGGGTCTGTAGCTCAGTTGGTTAGAGCGCACCCCTGATAAGGGTGAGGTCGGCAGTTCGAATCTGCCCAGACCCACCAATTGTTGAGGGGTTAGGCCTTGGATGTAAATGGGGCCATAGCTCAGCTGGGAGAGCGCCTGCCTTGCACGCAGGAGGTCAGCGGTTCGATCCCGCTTGGCTCCACCACTTTACAGATTGCTTGATTCGTTTTTGTTAGTGTTCAGAAATGAGCATTCCTACTGAAGGGTAGTTGAATGTTGATTTCTGGTCTTTGACTAGAAAGAAAATCGTTCTTTAAAAATTTGGGTATGTGATAGAAGTGACTAATTGATTACTTTCACTGGTAATTAATTTGGTCAAGGTAAAATTTGTAGTTCTCAATTGCAAATTTTCGGCGAATGTCTACTTCACGTTATAGACAATAACCAGATTGCTTGGGGTTATATGGTCAAGTGAAGAAGCGCATACGGTGGATGCCTTGGCAGTCAGAGGCGATGAAAGACGTGATAGCCTGCGAAAAGCTTCGGGGAGGTGGCAAATAACCTTTGATCCGGAGATGTCTGAATGGGGGAACCCAGCCATCATAAGATGGTTATCTTGCACTGAATACATAGGTGTAAGAGGCGAACCAGGGGAACTGAAACATCTAAGTACCCTGAGGAATAGAAATCAACCGAGATTCCCTTAGTAGTGGCGAGCGAACGGGGACTAGCCCTTAAGTTGATTAGAGATTAGCGGAACGCTCTGGAAAGTGCGGCCATAGTGGGTGATAGCCCTGTACGCGAAAATCTCTTTTCAATGAAATCGAGTAGGACGGAGCACGAGAAACTTTGTCTGAATATGGGGGGACCATCCTCCAAGGCTAAATACTACTGACTGACCGATAGTGAACTAGTACCGTGAGGGAAAGGCGAAAAGAACCCCGGAGAGGGGAGTGAAATAGATCCTGAAACCGTATGCGTACAAGCAGTGGGAGCAGACTTTGTTCTGTGACTGCGTACCTTTTGTATAATGGGTCAGCGACTTATTTTCAGTGGCAAGCTTAACCGAATAGGGGAGGCGTAGCGAAAGCGAGTCTTAATAGGGCGTTTAGTCGCTGGGAATAGACCCGAAACCGGGCGATCTATCCATGGGCAGGTTGAAGGTTGGGTAACACTAACTGGAGGACCGAACCGACTACCGTTGAAAAGTTAGCGGATGACCTGTGGATCGGAGTGAAAGGCTAATCAAGCTCGGAGATAGCTGGTTCTCCTCGAAAGCTATTTAGGTAGCGCCTCGTGTATCACTGCTGGGGGTAGAGCACTGTTTCGGCTAGGGGGTCATCCCGACTTACCAAACCGATGCAAACTCCGAATACCAGCAAGTGTCAGCACGGGAGACACACGGCGGGTGCTAACGTCCGTCGTGAAAAGGGAAACAACCCAGACCGTCAGCTAAGGTCCCAAAGTTATGGTTAAGTGGGAAACGATGTGGGAAGGCTTAGACAGCTAGGAGGTTGGCTTAGAAGCAGCCACCCTTTAAAGAAAGCGTAATAGCTCACTAGTCGAGTCGGCCTGCGCGGAAGATGTAACGGGGCTCAAACCATACACCGAAGCTACGGGTTCATCCTTTGGATGAGCGGTAGAGGAGCGTTCTGTAAGCCTGTGAAGGTGAGTTGAGAAGCTTGCTGGAGGTATCAGAAGTGCGAATGCTGACATGAGTAACGACAATGCGAGTGAAAAACTCGCACGCCGAAAGACCAAGGTTTCCTGCGCAACGTTAATCGACGCAGGGTGAGTCGGCCCCTAAGGTGAGGCAGAAATGCGTAATCGATGGGAAACGGGTTAATATTCCCGTACTTCTAATTACTGCGATGGAGGGACGGAGAAGGCTAGGCCAGCACGGCGTTGGTTGTCCGTGTTTAAGGTGGTAGGCTGGAATCTTAGGTAAATCCGGGATTCTAAGGCCGAGAACTGATGACGAGTTGTCTTTTAGACGATGAAGTGGTTGATGCCATGCTTCCAGGAAAAGCTTCTAAGCTTCAGGTAATTAGAAACCGTACCCCAAACCGACACAGGTGGTTAGGTAGAGAATACCAAGGCGCTTGAGAGAACTCGGGTGAAGGAACTAGGCAAAATGGCACCGTAACTTCGGGAGAAGGTGCGCCGGTGAGTGTGAAGGGTTTACCCCGTAAGCACATGCCGGTCGAAGATACCAGGCCGCTGCGACTGTTTATTAAAAACACAGCACTCTGCAAACACGAAAGTGGACGTATAGGGTGTGACGCCTGCCCGGTGCCGGAAGGTTAATTGATGGGGTTAGCTAACGCGAAGCTCTTGATCGAAGCCCCGGTAAACGGCGGCCGTAACTATAACGGTCCTAAGGTAGCGAAATTCCTTGTCGGGTAAGTTCCGACCTGCACGAATGGCGTAACGATGGCGGCGCTGTCTCCACCCGAGACTCAGTGAAATTGAAATCGCTGTGAAGATGCAGTGTATCCGCGGCTAGACGGAAAGACCCCGTGAACCTTTACTATAGCTTTGCACTGGACTTTGAGTTTACTTGTGTAGGATAGGTGGGAGGCTTTGAAGCGTGGACGCCAGTTCGCGTGGAGCCAACCTTGAAATACCACCCTGGTAACCTTGAGGTTCTAACTCTGGTCCGTTATCCGGATCGAGGACAGTGTATGGTGGGTAGTTTGACTGGGGCGGTCTCCTCCTAAAGAGTAACGGAGGAGTACGAAGGTGCGCTCAGACCGGTCGGAAATCGGTCGTAGAGTATAAAGGCAAAAGCGCGCTTGACTGCGAGACAGACACGTCGAGCAGGTACGAAAGTAGGTCTTAGTGATCCGGTGGTTCTGTATGGAAGGGCCATCGCTCAACGGATAAAAGGTACTCCGGGGATAACAGGCTGATACCGCCCAAGAGTTCATATCGACGGCGGTGTTTGGCACCTCGATGTCGGCTCATCACATCCTGGGGCTGAAGCCGGTCCCAAGGGTATGGCTGTTCGCCATTTAAAGTGGTACGCGAGCTGGGTTTAGAACGTCGTGAGACAGTTCGGTCCCTATCTGCCGTGGACGTTTGAGATTTGAGAGGGGCTGCTCCTAGTACGAGAGGACCGGAGTGGACGAACCTCTGGTGTTCCGGTTGTCACGCCAGTGGCATTGCCGGGTAGCTATGTTCGGAAAAGATAACCGCTGAAAGCATCTAAGCGGGAAACTTGCCTTAAGATGAGATCTCACTGGAACCTTGAGTTCCCTAAAGGGCCGTCGAAGACTACGACGTTGATAGGTGGGGTGTGTAAGCGCTGTGAGGCGTTGAGCTAACCCATACTAATTGCCCGTGAGGCTTGACCATATAACACCCAAACAATTTGCTGTTTGTGTGTCATGACAGAAGTTGATGAAACCGAAAGTTTGCACGACTACAAACATCACATACCCGATTCGAAGCAGCGTCCTAGACGAGGCTTCAAACAAATTGCTTGACGACCATAGAGCATTGGAACCACCTGATCCCATCCCGAACTCAGTAGTGAAACGATGCATCGCCGATGGTAGTGTGGGGTTTCCCCATGTGAGAGTAGGTCATCGTCAAGCGCCTATACCGAAACCCCAGATCATGTAAATGGTCTGGGGTTTCTCTTTGCGCTGAAGAAAAGTTCGGAGGGGCGGCAGCGCACAGCGTGCCCGCCTATGCTTAACGGCCTAGGTGTTAGTAGCGACACAGCCGGTGGATGGATAAAGCGTCATCCACCCTACGTGGCAGCAGTCGCCGCGACCCGCATGGTGCGCACCAAACCGCGCGCAGGCCCAAATCTCACGCATTAAAAAGCCACCTGACGGTGGCTTTTTAATTACCACGGCTAGTCGCCGCGATACTCGCAGCCACTGGTACAGGTTTCGTGGATGCGTATGCGCGATAGCTCGGGCAATAAAGGCTTTAGCTCCTGCCAAATCCACTTCGCTAGAACTTCACTGGTCGGGTTCTCAAGACCAGGAATATCATTGAGATAGTTGTGGTCAAGCTGCTCATATAGCGGCTTGAATATGGCTTTAATCTCAGAGAAATCACGAATCCAGCCGGTATACGGATCAACCTCGCCCTCGATATAAACCGCAACCTTAAAGGAGTGCCCATGTAGGCGCCCACACTTATGGCCATCAGGTACGTGAGGAAGGCGGTGCGCCGCTTCAAACATGAATTCTTTGAACAATTCCACTGGTTTACTCTCTGCAAGACATCTCTACAAACGTATTGAGCGGCGCAGTGTTGCGTGCCGCGTAACTGCGTTCATATTAACAGTTTGGATGATCTCACGGGGTATGCAGCTGGCAATCGGCGCATAGCTGGGCAGTGAGCGATTAATCAAACGCTATGATTAATCGCTGGGCACTGGATCGTCTGGATCTATTGCTGCGCTACTCAAATAGGTTGCCGCTAGCGGGTAGCGGCGGGGCGAGGATTACTCCTCGCGATTGGTGTTTACACGCGGAACTGTCCCAGTAAGGCGCTAAGTTGCGTTGCGAGTTGACCTACATGCTCACTGGCTTTATTCGATTGTTGCGCCGCAGTTGCATTCTCATGAGCGAGGCCAGCCGCTTGCGTGACGTTCTGATTGATATCGTCAACGACATGCGACTGCTCTAGAGTCGCACTGGCAATCGAGGCGTTCAGCCCAGTGATGTTTTTTAATGAGTGGGCGATCTGATCCAGGCTCACTCCTGCCAAGTTAGCTTGTTCAATTGTGAGTTGAGAAGCTTGGCTGCTTTCATTGATGACCTTCACTGCAGCTTGCGAGTTGCTTTGCAAGCGCTCGGTCATGGTTTGAATTTCAGCGGTGGACTTCTGTGTGCGCTGGGCCAGTAAGCGTACTTCATCAGCAACAACGGCAAAGCCACGACCTTGTTCGCCCGCTCGGGCAGCCTCAATCGCCGCGTTGAGCGCGAGTAGATTGGTTTGCTCGGCGATTGAGCGAATCACTTCAAGTACGCTGCCGATCTGTGTGCTTTCTTCTGCAAGGGTGTTCATCACTGTAACTGCATTGTCGATCATTGCCGACAGCTGTTCGATTTGCTGCAGGCTTGACTGGATGTTGCTCTGGCCTTGTGAGGCTTGTTGCTCGGCTGAGAGAACTTCGGACGATGCATGTTCGGCGTTTTTAGCCACGTCCTGAACAGCGTAAGTGACCTGGTTAATCGCGGTAGCCACTAATTCCATTTGCTGGGATTGCTGTTGGCTATGGTTGTGGGCGTCTGTTGCCACGTGGTCTAGCGATTGCGCGGCCTGAGTCAGCTCTGATGCTGAATCAAGGGATTGCTTGATAACTTGGCGTAGCTTGTTGGTAAATGCATTGAAGTGCTGCGCCAGGGCGGTTAGCTCGTCATTGCCGTGTGTGTCCAAGCTGCGCGTCAGATCACCTTCACCGCTGGCGATATTGGCCATGGCGCTGACGGCCTGATTCAGCGGTTTGGAAATGCTGCGGGCAATGAGAGTGACGACGAAAGTCATCAGTAGCATCAAAGTCAGGCCGATTATCAGAACGCGTGTAGCCTGCGCTGCAAACTCACTCTGCAGATCATCGACATACACACCTGAACCAATAATTAAGCCCCAGGGCTCGAACAACTGCACGTAGGAAATCTTTGGCACAGGCTCACTTGCACCGGGCTTGGGCCAGCGGTAATCGACCTGACCTGCACCTTTGGCTTTAGCAATACTGACCATTTCATTGAACAATGCTTTGCCGTCAGGGTCTTTGAAGGTCGAGAGGTTCTGACCTTCAAGTTTTGGGTTGGTGGGGTGCATGATCATGGTTGGAGTTAGATCATTGACCCAGAAGTATTCGCTTGAGTCGTAACGCAAGCCGCGGATTATTTCCAAAGCCTGTTCTTGCGCATCTTCATGCTTAAGCGTGCCTGCGGTTTCGAGCGCGTAGAAGTACTTGAGGACACCGGTCGCACTTTGGACCAGATGCTGGGTTTTTTCAGCTTTGCCCGCATACAAATCACTATGAATTTGCTTGAGCAATACGCCGCCCAAGGTCAGGAGCATGACGATTGCGACAACAAGTATCAGCCATAGGCGACGGCTGATTGGTAGGCTACGTAAGCTATTCATAGGGAAACACCTGATTGTTATTATTGGAGCCGGGCTGACTTTTTGGGCATTTTCGTATGCCATCTATGCAGATTTACGCCGAAACAGACTGAGTAAACATCAAGTAACCGGCTATAAATTGCTAATTCTCTGTTAGCATTTCGGCCCGAAACGCAGAAACCTGAGGGCTCACGGATAATTTGTCTGTGGAGATGGGCTCGTGTTGCGCAAGTCCAATTCAATAGCACCAGAAATGCTTCAATAATTTAATTTTGTGCGGTAAGTAAATCCGCGCACATTGGGAGATCGGATGGACGTGTGGTTGGCCATACAGGCATTGATATTGGGCGTTGTTGAAGGCATTACCGAGTTCTTACCCGTGTCCAGTACCGGACACCAGATCATTGTTGCAGACCTGATTGGTTTCGGCGGTGAGCGGGCAATGGCTTTCAATATCATTATCCAGCTTGGCGCTATCCTTGCCGTGGTCTGGGAATACCGGCAGAAAATTCTCGATGTAGTGGTAGGCCTGCCCAAGGAACCTCAGGCTCAACTCTTTACTCGCAACTTATTAATCGCTTTTTTTCCGGCGGTTATTCTTGGTGTGTGCTTTGCCGACTTGATCCATGAATACCTGTTTAACCCGATCACGGTCGCGTCAGCGTTGGTTGTCGGTGGTGTGATCATGCTCTGGGCAGAGCGTCGCAAGCATACTGTTCATGCTGAAACAGTCGATGATATGACGTGGAAAGATGCACTCAAGATTGGCTTCGCTCAGTGTTTGGCGATGATTCCCGGTACATCACGTTCAGGGGCGACGATCATTGGCGGCCTGTTGTTTGGGCTCTCTCGCAAGGCGGCTACTGAGTTTTCGTTCTTTCTGGCAATGCCGACCATGGTCGGTGCTGCAGTTTACTCGGGCTACAAGTATCGGGACTTGTTCCAGCCGGCTGATCTACCAGTGTTTGCAATTGGTTTTGTCACTTCGTTTATTTTCGCGATGATTGCGGTACGTGCATTGCTCAAGTTCATTGGTAATCACAGCTATGCAGTATTTGCGTGGTATCGGATTGGCTTCGGGTTGCTGATTTTGGCAACTTGGCAGTTGCATCTGATTGATTGGAGCACCGCTCAAGGCTAGTTGTCGTCGCCCACTCGGGTCTTAATGCAAATAGATCAATCGGCTGCTCAGATCATGCAGTGGCTCGGTTAGTGAGTCGTTTCGATGAGCACTGGAAGGTTATCCCATTCAGCAAACGGCACCACCCAAGAGGTGGTGCAGCGCTATCATCTCGCGTGGAAAGCTAGCGACCTTGATGCGGTGATGGCTCTGTATCACCCGCAAATCGAGTACAACGACTTCTTTCAGAACCGGGTATTTCACTTCAAACAGTTGCGTGAGTATGTACGCAGCTCAATGCCACTCGAGCCGCAGGAAGTGCTTGAGCATACTGATCGCATCCGCTTTGATGAAGATACTGCATTTATTCAATATCGGATTACGTTATGCGGTGGCTCTGGGCTGGTGTCGTTTCGCTCCAGTGAGGCCATTACTGTTCGCGACGGGTTGATCTGGAGGATCAATGAATACGCGTCGCTGATACATGAGCAACATGCCGATAACAGTAAGCCCGATAGTCGTCGTCCAGCCACGAGCCGACTTGGTTTGTCGGCGCGGCAATTAGGGATTCTGGCACTTGATCTGCAAGAGTACTTTGCCAGTGCGCAACCTTATCTGGACCCTGGTTTAAACCTGCAACAGGTTGCTGTCGAAACCGGGTATAGCCGTAATCAGATCTCTTATCTGTTGAATCAAGTACTGGGCCAAAGCTTTTACCGTTATGTGAATCACCAACGGCTTAAGCACCTATTGCTATCAATCGATCATTCACCGCGGTCAGCCAAAATTGACGACCTGGTGTTTGCGGCCGGATTCAACTCGCTCTCAGCCTTCTATACATGCTTTCGTTTGCACCTCGGTATTACGCCCAAGGCATACCTCAAATTGCCTGGCCAAGAGCAAAGTGCACTGCGAGCTCGCGTGCAAGAGAGCGCTTAACACTCTTCACCTCAGCCTGAAGCATTGCCCAGACTGCCCACCACTTCAGTATTCTTGTAGGCTTTGGATTTGGCATGGGATTACGGTCTAATCATGGAAGTACGCGGCTCAATCAAAAGCTGGAATGATGACAAGGGTTTTGGTTTTATCCGGCCAGAGCAGGGCGGCCAAGAAGTATTCGCACATATCTCAGCAATGCGTGGCGACCGCCGACCCGTTGCGGGTGACCAAGTGATGTTCATCGCCGGTAAAGATGACAAGGGGCGTTTACGCGCAGAGCACCTGCGGCTTGCCGGTGAGCTTTCAATTGATCAACCCAAGATTCGCCGTAAACCGCCTGTTCCAGCTGCACAGCGGCAAAAAAATGTGGTCAGGGAGCGCAAAGCTTCCAGCAAGCAACCACGGCGCAAACTCTCTGCACCTATTCAACACCTGGGGCTCAAAACGCTGATCTTCGCCGGGTTATCTGTATTGCCGTTACTTGGCAGTTTACAGCTGCTATTTAGCGCAGGGATTATCTGGGTGTTGCTGGCTTATCTGGTTATGAGTTTAGTCAGCTTTGTCCAGTACTGGAGTGATAAAGCCAAAGCCATGCGTGGCGCGTGGCGAACACCAGAAACTACGCTGCACTTGTTCGAGTTACTGGGTGGCTGGCCTGGTGCATTGGTCGCACAGCAATGTTTTCGGCATAAAACCCGGAAGGGCTCTTACCAGTCAGTTTTCTGGTTAATCATTATTGCCCACCAGCTGTTTTGGTTGGATTGGTGTGTGCTGGATGGTGAGTACTTCGGCGATTTTATCCGTGCCTATGCACCACGCTCATGGGGCTAATCCGCAAGCCAATCTGCTTGCGCTTTGAAAGTTTGCCGACCACCAACTGGTGTGAGCGGGTGATTAGCTCGCGCAGTTCGTTATCGCTAACCGGTAATGGGTCGCAAGGCATGCTGATCCAGCCTGCACGTGCTAGATAAGGTGCTGGACGGATTCCGGGGCGGTCGACAAAGCCGAGAAACAAGTCGTTATCAACCTTGAACGCCAGGTTGTCCCCGAGGAAGTTGATAATCGCGAACATCTTGTTTTCCGCGATCGAGAACACCTGGTTTTCGCCCCACTTGAAGTCAGTGCGGGCGCCCGGTAATTGCAGACAAAATGCAGCAATCTGTTCGCGTGTCATCTGTTTGTTCCCGTATCTGAACCCGCTTTAAGCGCTTGAGCGCTTCTCTAAACGCAACAACACCATGGTCATTAGCATTCCAGTCAGCGCCAGGCAGGCGGCAACCATAAAGATTGAGCCAAAGCCAAAATAGCCGGCAATGGCGCCCATCAGCGGGCCGGCGATACCCAGCGATAAGTCAAAGAATACTGCGTAAGCACCAAGCGCTGAACTGCGACTCGCTGCAGGAATACGTGAGATGACTTCAACCCCAAGCGCCGGATACACCAGCGATAAACCAAAGCCGGTGAGGGCGGCGCCACATAAGGTGATCCATGGGGTTGCCGCGAGCCAGATCAGCAGTAAGCCAATGCATTCGATTAGTAAACATACGGTTGCAACACGATAACCACCGCGTTTTTTGATCGTGCTGGAAAACAACAAGCGGGCAACAATAAATGCGCAGCCAAATGCACTCAGGCAATAAGCTGCGTTGCTCCAGCCACGACTGTCGTAATAAAGGGTGATAAAGGTCGCGATAGTGCCGAAGCCAATTGAGCCGAGAGCCAAAGCCACACCATTTGGCGCAACTTTCATAAATACCCGGCTAAATGCCAAGCGTGTGCCCTGAATAATAGGAGAGGGGATTTTGATTCGTGCCAGCAAAAAGGCTCCGGCGGCTAATACCATGGTCAGGCTGCCGATGCTCCAAAGGCCGATATTGGACACCATCATCACGCCTATTGGCGCCCCTAATGCGACTCCACCATAGGAGGCGATGCCGTTCCATGAGATCACGCGCGCCGTGTTTTCCGGGCCAACCCTGCCAATGCCCCAACTGATTGAGCCGGTACCGACCAAGCCTTGGGATACGCCGAGAATGACCCTGCCGACTAGCAGCAATATCAAGCTGGCCAACGGGAATGCAATTAAGTAGGTGGCGAGCAGAGTGACAGCCCCACTCACTGAGCAGCCAATCAGGCCATACAGTACGCCCTGTTTGGCGCCTAGGCGGTCGGCAATAGAGCCGGACATGGGCCGGGTTAGCAGGGTTGAAAAATACTGTGTGCCAATCACCACGCCAGCCAGTACTGAGCTATAGCCAAGGTCGTACAAGACGTAACCGGGAAGCACCGCAAGCGGCAGGCCTATGCACAAAAAACTGATAAAGGTAAAAAAGACAATGGTCAGAATCTGCAGGGTTGAGTTATCTGCTGGCGTTTGCGCGGTCGTCATTTAGCGGCCTATGTCGGCAATGGCGGCGGAAGGTCTCGGTGATTGCTCATCATACAACTGAAAACAAAGCGTGCTAACGAATATTTCAAGGTTTAGTGCGTATTGCGGTGGAGCTGGGCGTTGAAGCGATCGGCATCGCACAACCTATGGCACAGGTGTAATGTGCCCCATGTTATACGCAAACCAACCTGCCTTTTGTTATGGAGCAATACCCATGTCGCTGTCCATGTATCAAGCAAGTGTTCCGGTTTTTGTCCGTATGTTGAGCAATCTCGACGCTATTCTCGATAAGGCGTTGGTGCACGCTGAAGCTGAAGGTTTCGATCCGTCTGTATTGGTTAGTGCGCGACTTGCGCCAGATATGTTCGACATGGCGCGTCAAATTCAAATCGCCACCGATGCGGCGAAAGGCTGCGTCGCACGGCTGGCTGGAGTTGATGTACCCAGTTATGCCGACACTGAAACAAGCTTTGCGCAGCTGAAACAGCGCATTGCCAAAACGGCAGCTTTTGTTGAGTCATTCAACGCTGAACAGATCGATGGCAGCGAAGACAAAATCATCAACATCAAGCTGCCTTCGCGTGAGCTAAGTTTCAGCGGGCAGATGTTTCTGCTGCATTTCGCACTGCCAAACTTCTACTTTCACATCAGCACCTGCTACGCGATCTTGCGCCACAATGGGGTGAAGATTGGCAAGATGGACTACCTCGGCGCGGTCTGAAGTTAGTCAGCAAGCCAGTAGGGCAACCAGTCGTTTACTGGCTTGCTGCCAATATGATGAGGGCGTAGTGAATCCATTAAAGGCGCAATTGCTTGAGGCGATTGAGACGTTGCCGGGCATAGAGGTTGTGGTCTGGCGCGAGCGGTCTGACGGTTTTACAACGCTTAACTATCGGGGCAAGGAGATTGCTCATTTCCATCACGACAATGAGCTTGATCTCGCTCTGGGAAAAGAGTTGATCAAGCAGCAAGGCTTGAACTACCCGAAAGACTCGATCAAGCACCCAAAACGCTCAGCCTCATCTGCCTATATCGAACTGCGTTACAACAGCTCTAGCCAAGTGGATGAGGTGGTTCGTCTGCTAAAGCTGGCAATCACTCAACACACTCAGTAACCGCTGCCTGAGTAAGGCCGGCAGCGGGCGCTTATTAATCGCGGCGATGGACTGATTGGCCGGCAGCGAAGGTTTCTTTCACGGCGCGATCATCACCGAGAATGGTCAAGGCAAATAGCTTTTCTTCCAGCGTTTTTGCTTGCTGAATGCGGTAATCAATCAGTGGTGTGGATTTGTAGTCGAGGACGATAAAGTCGGCGTCTTTACCGCTTTCGAAGTTACCGATCTTGTCATCCAGATACAGTGCGTTGGCGCTGCCAAGCGTTGCCAGATACAAGGACTTGAATGGGTCAAGCTTGATGCCCTGTAGCTGCATGATTTTGTAGGCTTCACTCAGCGATTGCAGTTGTGAGAAGCTAGTGCCGCCACCAACGTCGGTGCCCAGGCCGACGCGTACGCCGTGGTGTTCAAGTTTCTTCAGGTCAAACAAGCCGCTACCGAGAAATAGGTTCGAGGTCGGGCAGAAGGCAACGGCCGAACCTGTTTCACTCAAACGTTTGCACTCATCGTCACACAGGTGCACACCGTGGGCGAAGACTGAGCGTGCGCCGATTAGTTTGTAGTGATCGTAGACATCCAGATAACCCTTGCGTTCTGGGAACAGAGCTTTGACCCAGTCGATTTCCTTGAGATTTTCCGACAGGTGGGTGTGCATGTATAGATCGGGAAACTCGTGGTACAGCTTACCTGCAAGTTCAAGCTGCTCTGGTGTGCTGGTCGGTGCGAAACGTGGTGTGACTGCATAATGCAGGCGGCCTTTGCCGTGCCAGCGTTGAATCAGCTCCTTGCTATCGGCATAGCCAGATTCAGCTGTGTCGGTCAGGTAGTCGGGTGCGTTACGGTCCATCAGCACCTTGCCTGCGATCATGCGCAGGTTCAGCGCTTCGCTGGCTTCGAAGAATGCATCAACCGACTGCTTGTGTACGCTAGCGAAAACCAGTGCGGTGGTGGTGCCGTTGCGCAGTAACTCCTTGAGGAATATGCCGGCGACATCAGCTGCATGGGCTTTATCTTCAAACTGGCGTTCGGTTGGAAAGGTGTATGTATTGAGCCAGTCAAGCAGCTGTTCGCCGTATGAGGCGATCATGCCTGTTTGTGGATAGTGAATATGGGTGTCGATAAATCCTGGGGTGATCAATGCATCGCGGTATTCGGTGATCTCGATGCCGTTAAGCGAGCCGAGCAAATCAGCTGCATGGCCGACCTTGACTACGCGGCCGTCTGCAACGACCAGAATACCGTCCTCAAAGTACTCATAAGATTGCTCAGTGCCTACCACGGAGGGGTCGGCAAGGCAGTGTAATATGGCGGCGCGGTAAGCTTTTGCTGGGCTGGACATAATATTCTCGGCAGTCTGTTAGTCAGCCGCTACCCGCCGGAATCACAGGCAGATAGCGTTGGAGTTAAGTGTGTTTCAAGCGTGATTACGGCGTGAGGCTGGTAATAGTTGAGCAATCGGCCCGGCGGATTTACTGTGCTTTTGCTCGCCAAAATGTGCGTTGTAGGTGGCGATGATTTCGCCGGCAATCGAAACCGCGATTTCGACGGGTAACTTACCTTTGACTTCGCCTAAGCCCATTGGGCAGCGCATGCGCTGAACGACTTCAGGGCTAAGGCCGCGATCACGCAAGCGGTGTTCAAACTTGGCACGCTTGGTTTTTGAGCCGATCAGGCCGTAATAGGCAAAGTCATCCCGCTTAAGAATTGCAGCGCTCAGCTCAAGGTCGAGTTGATGGTTGTGGGTCATGACGATGTAATAACTACCGGCTGGCATGTTATCGACTTCATCGACGACTTCATCATTGACGATTTTCTCTGCACCGGCAGGGATATGCTCTGGAAACTCCGCTTCACGTGAGTCGATCCAGCGTACTTTGCACGGTAAGCTGGCCAGCAATGGGACCAGTGCGCGCCCCACATGGCCGGCGCCAAACACAGCGATTTGCGCCTGCGGCTGGCCCATCGGCTCAAACAGCAATACCGTCGCGCCTCCGCAACATTGGCCCAAGCTTGCGCCTAGGTTGAAACGTTCGAGGCGAGTGCTCTGAGTGCCGCTTTCGAGCATCTCGCGGGCCATCTCCATCGCTTTGTATTCAAGGTGCCCGCCACCGATGGTTTGGTAAATGCGTTCAGCGGTGACCACCATTTTCGAGCCAGAGTTGCGCGGAGTAGAACCGCGCTCATCAATGATGGTGACCAGTACGCAAGGCAGACCTTGCTCTTGTAGTTCGGCGAGGGTGCTGATCCAACTCATTTTCTCAGCCTCCAGCTGTGCAAAGGTTTGGCAGGGCGTGACAAACACCAGCTAGCAACGCGTGGTTGCGGATCTGCGGCGGTTGTTGGCTCCAGCAGAAACAACGGCGGCAACGTTTGTGTTGGCGCTTTGCTTGTTTCAGTTAAATTTTCGCTGGTTATTGTCATTGTTGTTCACCATTGAGAAAACATCTAATCAAGCTGAACGGCACGCTGGCGCGCCGTTCAGTAAGCACGCTTAGACGGGTTCCACAGCTTCACGAGCAACGGATATAGCGGGTTGCAAACTCTGCTTCATCTGTTCAACACCCCAAAGCACGCGCTCAGGTGTTGCAGGCGCGTCGATATCTGGCTGCTGGCGATAGTCAGCCAAGCTGGCGACGGCATCTTTAATCGCGCACCAGACGGCAATACCCAGCATGAAGGGTGGCTCACCGACGGCTTTTGAGTGGAATACCGTGTCCTCTGGGTTTTTCCGGTTCTCGACCAGTTTTACCCGTAGATCCAGCGGCATGTCGGCGATGGCTGGAATCTTGTAACTCGCCGGACCATTGGTCATCAGCTTGCCTTTGCCATTCCAAACCAACTCTTCCATGGTCAACCAGCCCATGCCCTGAACGAAGGCACCCTCAACCTGGCCAATGTCGATTGCCGGGTTTAGCGAAGCGCCGACATCGTGAAGAATGTCGCTACGGAGCATTTTGTATTCACCGGTCAGGGTGTCGACTATTACTTCGGAGCACGCAGCACCGTAAGCAAAATAGTAGAACGGACGGCCTGCAGCTTTATTACGATCGTAGAAGATCTTCGGCGTGCGGTAGAAGCCGGTACTGGACAGTGAAACCTGAGCAAAGTAGGCCTGCTGGATCACTTGATCAAAGGCAATGAACTGATCGCGCACCCGTACTTGGCCGTTGCGGAATTCGATGTCTTCTGCGCTGACTTTATGCTCGTGCCCCAAGAAATCGACCAAACGCTGCTTGATGGTTTCAGCTGCATTTTGTGCAGCTTTACCATTAAGATCCGCGCCGCTGGATGCCGCAGTCGGCGAAGTGTTGGGCACCTTGTCGGTATTGGTCGCGGTAATCTGGATGCGTGAAATATCGACCTGAAAAACCTCAGCCACAACTTGCGCGACTTTGGTATTGAGGCCTTGGCCCATCTCTGTGCCGCCATGATTGAGATGGATGCTGCCGTCGGTATAGATATGCACCAGTGCGCCTGCCTGGTTGAGGAAGCTGGCGGTAAAGCTGATACCGAATTTCACTGGCGTCAGCGCCAAGCCTTTCTTCAACACTGGGCTTTTGGCATTGAAAGCTCGAATTTCTTCACGGCGCTTGCTGTAGTCGCTACTGGCTTCGAGCTCGCTGGTCATCTCGGCCAGCAAGTTGTGCTCTACCGTTTGGTAGTAGTGGGTAACGTTGCGATCTTCTTTGCCGTAATAGTTGAGCTTGCGCACTTCAAGTGGGTCTTTGCCCAGCGCGCGGGCAATATGATCCATCACTTGCTCGATAGCGACCATCCCTTGTGGGCCACCGAAACCACGGTAGGCGGTGTTTGAGGCGGTGTTGGTCTTGCAACGGTGGCCGTTAATGGTCGCGTTGCCGAGGAAGTAGGCGTTGTCTGAATGGAACATCGCCCGGTCAACGATAGAGCCCGACAAATCAGGTGAGTAGCCACAGTTACCGGCCAGCTCAAGCTGGATGCCGTGCAGCAAGCCGTCGTCGTCGTAACCAACGTCGTATTCGACATAGAACGGGTGGCGCTTGCCGGTCATCTGCATGTCTTCAACACGCGGCAGGCGCATTTTGGTTGGCCGGCCCGTGAGGTGAGCAACCACGGCGCATAAACATGCGGGGCCCGCTGCCTGGGTTTCCTTGCCGCCAAAACCACCGCCCATGCGGCGCATGTCGATGACGATCTTGTGCATCGCCACGCCCAGTACTTCAGCTACCAGTTTTTGTACTTCGGTGGCGTTCTGCGTTGAGGTGTAGACAATCATCCCACCGTCCTCAGTAGGCATTACTGAGGAGATCTGGGTTTCCAGGTAAAAGTGTTCTTGCCCACCGATATGCAGGCTACCTTGCAAGCGGTGCGGCGCAGTCGCCAAGGCGCCAGCAGAGTCGCCAATCTTGTGCTGATGGCTGTCGAGCACAAAGTGCTTCTTACGCAGCGCATCGACCACATCAAGCACTGGCTCAAGGTCTTCATATTCAATAACCGCCGCCATTGCTGCCTTGCGTGCGGTTTCCAGGCTGTCCGCGGCAACTGCCAGCACTACTTGGCCAACGAATTCAACTTTGCCGTCGGCGAGTAATGGGTCACCTGGAGCCACTGCGCCGATATCCAGCTGGCCGGGCACGTCTTTGCTGGTGATGGCAATGGCAACGCCGGGAATTTCGTAGCACGGCGCTGTATCGATTTTAATAATGCGCGCGTGTGCGCGGTCGCTCATGCGTGCGTAGATATGCAGCTGGTTGGGAAACTCCAAACGGTCATCGACGTAGGTGGCTTCGCCTGAAACGTGTTTGGCTGCGCTTTCGTGTTTGACGCTGCGGCCAACACCGGTAGTGAGGTCGGCACGGAACAGTTCAGCCAGTTCTGCCTGAGTTTTTTGAATGATGTGATTAGACATATGCAGTCACCCGTGTCTCAACTTCTGGAGCTTGCATTTCAAGGAAGAACTTACGCAGCAGATTTTGTGCGATAAGCAGGCGGTATTCTTTACTGGCGCGGAAATCGCTAAGTGGCGTGAAGTCTTCAGCAAGGGCTGTGCAGGCTTGTTCTATAACGCCTGGATACCACGCGGCGCCGTTGAGTACCGCTTCACAGGCGGCGGCACGTTTTGGGATCGCTGCCATACCGCCGAAGGCGATGCGCGCACTTTGCACCACGCCGTCTGCTACTTCGATATTGAAGGCTGCGCAGACCGCAGAAATATCATCGTCCAAACGCTTCGACACTTTATAGGCACGGAATGCTCGATTGGCTTGTCCCCGAGGCACGATGATCTTCTCGATAAACTCGGCTTCCTGACGAGCCGTAACCTTGTAATCAATAAAGTAGTCTTCGAGCGGTAGCGTGCGCGACTCATTGCCTTTGCGCAGCACAATCTGTGCGCCAAGGGCAATCAACAGCGGCGGGGCGTCGCCAATCGGCGAGGCATTACCGATGTTGCCGCCAAGCGTGCCCTGATTACGGATTTGCAACGAGGCAAAACGGTGCAGTAACTCACCGAAGTCCGGGTAGTCCTTGGCGAGTGCCGAGTAACAATCGCTTAACGCAGTCGCAGCGCCAATCTCAATTGTTTCAGCGTTGACCTCAATGCGTTTCATCGACTCGATGTGGCCGACGTAGATCATCACTGGCAGTTCACGGTGGAACTGGGTGACTTCAAGCGCCAAGTCAGTGCCGCCTGCAAGCAAGCGCGCTTGCGGGTTGGCGGCGTAGATATCGGCTAGATCCGCCACGGTCAGCGGCAACAGGCAGCGTTTGTCACCACTGTTGAGTTCGGCGGTTTCAAGCGGGGCGATGCTTTTCAGCAAGGCAATGGTTTGCGCTTCGGCAGTGTCGAACTGGTCTGGCTGTTTCTGGCAGCAGGCTTGTTCCGCCGCGTCGATAATAGGGCGGTAGCCGGTGCAGCGACACAGATTGCCGGCAAGTGCTTCGAGGGTTTCAGCCTTGTTGTAGCCGTTGCTGTTCTTTTGCAGGGCAAATAACGACATGACAAAACCCGGGGTACAGAAGCCGCATTGCGAGCCGTGGCAATCAACCATAGCCTGCTGCACGCTGTGCAGTTGGCCCTGATGCTTTAGGTCTTCAACGCTGATGAGTTGCTTACCGTGCAGCGAAGAAACAAAGGTCAGGCACGAGTTGAGTGTGCGATAGCGAATGCGTTCGCGACCTTCATTTATCTCAAGTTCGCCAACCACTACGGTGCAGGCACCGCAGTCTCCAGAGGCACAACCTTCTTTGGTACCGGGTTTGCCAAGGTGCTCACGCAAGTAATTGAGCACAGTGACGTTGGGGTCGAGTTGCTGCTCAGTGCGCAGCTCCCGGTTAAGTAAAAACTGGATCAAGGAAGACCTCCAGGCATTTTATTGTTGTCTTTGAGCTGCTGATTTCTGGTTTAAGGCTGGCTGAGGAGAAGTCAGCAGTGCTCCAGGCGACTCGCTTTTAACTAAATCTAGTGATTTCTGACTTTTGGGTCAACTAATATTTGACTCTTTAGTCAGCCTGTTTTCATACCGCGAGGTTATGAGTAAATCAGGCGTCGATAAATGTTCGAGAAATACTGCTGGATTTGTGCCAAACAGGATATTGCTCCGCAGGGGCGTGGGTTACTGAGTTGCAGCCGTACGTACTTGCCTCAACCCCGTAATTGCTACACGAACCGTCACTGCGGGTAGTTGGATTGGTGCGTGCAAGGCGACGCCGTTCAACTTGTATCTGCGCAAGCTGTGAGTCGGCGTCTGGCGCGGTAATACCCTGTGTTACACTTTGGCGCCTGCGAATGAGTTTCAGCACTATAAGCCAGTGGCATGTAACGACTTGGTGCAACCTCTTGGTAGTTGCGCTCAAACAGTCGTGAGTAACAGGCGCCTGTCGAATATTTGTTGCAAGCACCCTTTAGGTTTTAAGGAAAACCATGACCTTCAAGGCCCCGGATAGCCTCGCTGAGCAGATTGCGCAGCATTTGTCAGAACGTATTATTCGCGGCGAATTGCAGGCGGGTGAACGGATTCAAGAGCAGAAAGTTACCCAGTTGCTTAATGTCAGCCGAGGGGCAGTGCGTGAAGCGTTACTGATACTCGAGCGCCGCCACCTGATTATCATCCAGCCGCGACGCGGTGCTCAGGTTACCGAACTCACTGCGCATAACGTCAAAAGTCTGTATGCGCTGGTAGTTGAACTTTACGGTTTATTGGCTTGCACAGTTGCACGCGGTTGGCGCGATCAAGCCGATCTGGCGCCGTTCCTTGCCATCCAAAAGCGCCTGTCCGTTAATTACCAGCAAGGTGATATCAACGCCTTCGTAGATAACAGCTTCGACATCATGCGCGCGGCCTATGGGTTTTCCAACAATTCTTACCTGCAAGACATCGTGGAAAACCTACTGCCAGCGATCAGCCGCACCTATCAATTGGCCTTTGAGCTGCGGCGCAGTGAAATGGGGCAGTTTATCGATACTTTTACTAGGCTGTTGCAAGCGATCATCGAACGTGATGAAGATCAGGCACGCGAAGTGCTAAAAAGTTACTGCGCACATAATTCTAAACTGGTGCTGGCAGCATTAGCTGAACGCTAGGGAACGCTTTGCATGCGGCTGAAGTCGATCAAACTCGCAGGTTTCAAATCATTCGTTGACCCGACCACGGTGAACTTTCCGAGCAATATGGCGGCGGTTGTCGGGCCGAACGGCTGTGGCAAGTCGAATATTATCGACGCCGTTCGTTGGGTTATGGGCGAAAGTTCGGCGAAAAACCTTCGTGGCGAGTCGATGACCGATGTCATCTTCAACGGCTCGAACACACGCAAACCCGTGACACAGGCCTCGATCGAGCTGATTTTCGATAACTCCGACTCCACTCTCGTCGGTGAGTACGCGGGCTATGCTGAAATTTCGATTCGTCGCCGCGTAACTCGCGATAGCCAAAATACCTACTTTCTCAACGGTACAAAGTGCCGGCGGCGCGACATTACCGACATCTTTCTTGGCACGGGTCTGGGGCCGCGTAGCTATTCGATTATCGAGCAGGGCATGATCTCCAAGTTGATCGAGGCCAAGCCCGAGGACTTGCGCAACTTTATCGAAGAAGCTGCGGGTATTTCTAAATACAAGGAACGCCGTCGTGAGACGGAGAACCGGATTCGTCGCACCCATGAAAACCTTGCGCGTCTGACTGACTTGCGCGAAGAGCTGGAGCGTCAGTTGGAGCGCCTGCACCGTCAGGCCCAAGCTGCTGAGAAGTATCAGGAATACAAAGCTGAAGAACGCCAACTCAAGGCACAACTCACGGCCCTGCGCTGGCAAGCCCTGAATGAACAGGTGGGGCAGCGCGAGTCGATTATCCGTGATCAGGAAGTTGGCTTTGAGGCGCTGGTCGCAGAGCAGCGCAATGCGGATGCCAGTATTGAGCGCTTACGTGATGGCCATCATGAATTGTCTGAACAGTTCAATCTGGTGCAAGGGCGGTTTTATTCGGTGGGCGGTGATATTGCCCGTGTCGAGCAAAGTATCCAACATGGTCAGCAGCGCGTACGCCAGTTGCAGGATGATCTCAACGAAGCGGAGCGCTCACGTCAGGAAACTGAGTCGCATTTAGGGCATGACAGCACCTTGGCGGCGACCCTTGGCGAGGAGCTGGCGCAACTTGAGCCTGAGCAGGAACTGACCGCTGCTGCGGCTGAAGAGTCAGCGGCAGCGCTTGAACTGGCTGAAACCGCAATGCACGGCTGGCAAGAGCAGTGGGAAGTGTTCAATCAGCGCTCCTCTGAACCGCGCCGCGAAGCGGAGGTGCAACAGTCACGCATTCAGCAGTTGGAGCAGAGTCTTGAGCGTTTAGCTGAGCGTCAGCGCCGCCTTGGCGATGAACTAGAACAACTGGCAGCTGACCCTGAAGACGCGGCCATGCTTGAGCTGGGCGAACAAGTTGCAGTCAGCGAACTAAGCATTGAAGAGCTTCAGGCCGCCGAGGCTCAGCAGGGCGAACGCTTGCAGGTGCTGCGTGGCGAGCTGACGCAAGCTGGCCAAGCGCAACAACAGGCTCAGGGCGAACTGCAACGCTTGCAAGGTCGCCTGGCCTCGCTGGAGGCTTTACAGCAGGCAGCCTTAGAACCGGGGCAGGGCGCCGCTGAATGGCTAGGTGAGCAACAGTTGCTTAATCGCCCGCGCCTGGCTGAAGGGTTGCGGGTTGAAAGTGGCTGGGAACTGGCGGTCGAAACTGTACTCGGTGCCGATCTACAAGCGGTGCTGCTGGATGATGGCGTTAATCTGGAGCAACTGGATTTTTCAGGTTTTGAACAAGGTGATCTGCGCCTGCTAAGCCCGGCTGTAAATGGCCAGAGGGTTGCTGGCAGCCTGCTCGACAAGGTTGAGTCGGCTTTTGACTTAGAGCCATGGTTGGGCAGCGTTCGTCCGGTTGCGGACCTTGATCAAGCGCTGGCGTTGCGCGGCAGCCTTGGCAGTGGTGAAAGCCTGATCAGTCGTGACGGCTATTGGGTCGGCAAACACTTCTTGCGTGTGCGGCGTGCCAGCGAAGCCGAAAGTGGCGTGCTGGCGCGCGGGCAGGAGCTTGAGCGGCTTGGTCTCGAATGTGTTGAGCGTGAAGCGGCGCTGGGCTTACTTGAAGAGCAATTGCTTGATCTTGCTGAAAAACAGACTGAACATGAAGAACTGCGTGAGCAGCAGCGGCGCCAGTTGCAAGATCAGTCGCGGCATTTAGGTGAGCTCAAGGCGCAGCTGTCAGCGACTCAGGCCAAGGCTGAGCAGTTGTTGTTACGGCGTCAGCGGCTCGACAGCGAATTAACCGAGCTGTCTGGCCAGCGCCAGCTTGAGCAGGAGCAACTGGGTGAATCGCGCCTACAATTGCAAGAGGCGCTGGATACGATGGCGCAGGACAACGAGCAGCGCGAAGCGTTGCTCGCCAGTCGCGATCAGTTGCGTGAGCAGCTTGATCGAGTTCGCCAGGATGCGCGTCAGCACAAAGACCACGCCCACCAATTAGCCGTGCGTTTGGGTTCACTGCGCGCGCAATATGACTCTACGCGACAGGCGCTGGAACGCTTGCAGCTGCAGTCTCAGCGCCTGCATGAGCGGCGTGAGCAACTCAACCTCAACCTCGAAGAAGGCGCTGCGCCACTCGAAGAGTTACGGATCAAACTCGAAGAGTTGCTCGACCGTCGTATGGGGGTCGAGGATGAGTTGAAGTTGGCGCGCCTGACGCTTGAGGATGCTGACCGGCAGTTGCGCGATGCTGAAAAGCGTCGGACTCAGGCCGAGCAGCAGTCTCAGCTTTTACGCGGTCAGCTTGAGCAGCAGCGTATGGAGTGGCAATCGCTGACAGTGCGGCGCAAAGCCCTGCAGGACCAACTGAGCGAAGATAATTATGATCTGCATGGTGTCTTAGCAACGCTGCCGAGCGAGTCCAGTGAGAAATCATGGGAAGAAGAACTGGAGCGCATGGCTGCGCGGATTCAGCGTCTTGGACCGATTAACCTCGCCGCGATTGATGAGTATCAGCAGCAATCCGAGCGCAAGCGCTATTTGGATGCCCAGGATGCAGATTTGGTCGAAGCGCTGGAAACCCTGGAAAACGTAATTCGCAAGATTGACCGCGAAACGCGCAATCGCTTCAAGGAAACATTCGACCAGATAAATGGCGGTTTACAGGCGCTATTTCCAAAGGTTTTTGGTGGCGGCACAGCTTATTTGGAACTCACGGGCGAAGATCTACTCGATACTGGTGTAACAATCATGGCGAGGCCGCCTGGCAAGAAGAACAGTACGATTCATTTGCTCTCCGGTGGTGAGAAAGCATTGACTGCACTAGCGCTGGTTTTTGCAATCTTTCAGCTTAATCCTGCACCGTTTTGCATGCTTGATGAGGTAGATGCACCGTTGGATGATGCCAACGTTGGACGCTATGCGCGCTTGGTCAAAGAGATGTCCGAAAAAGTGCAATTCATTTACATCACTCATAACAAGATCGCCATGGAAATGGCTGATCAGCTGATGGGGGTGACGATGCATGAGCCGGGCTGTTCGCGTTTGGTTACGGTGGATGTCGAAGAGGCGTTGGCGATGGTGGATGCCTAGACATATCGGTGGGCTTAGAGGTTGGTGTTTGCGGGTGGGTTGATCAAGTTTTGAGCAAAATGTTACAGGTAGCTTGATATAAGGTGTTTTTTTCACCTTTTCATCGTTTTAGCCTACTGTTGTAGTGTGTTTTCAAACTCACCGGCAGTGTAAAGTTACCTTTCGTCGTGCTAGCTTAACGCCCACTTTTGTTACACGTGGAATATGCCAATAACAACATCGAGTTGGTGCCACGTTTTTGAGTTATCGGAGCAGAGATTGAATGCTTCCGTTGTGTATATTAATTGTCATTAGGGGTTAAGGTATTTCATGGAATTCGGTCTACGCGAGTGGCTGATCGTTATCGGCATTATTGTAATTACTGGCATCTTGTTTGATGGCTGGCGCCGGATGCGTGGCGGTAAAGGTAAGCTGAAGTTCAAGCTTGATCGGAACCTGTCCAACTTGCCGGATGAAGATAGCGATCCTGAGTTGCTGAGTCCCCCGCGTGTAATTGATAAACAGCATCAAGAGCCTTCGTTGGATGAGCATGACTTGCCGTCTATGAGTGCGCGTGAGTCGAGCCGTCGGCGCAGTAATGAGCCGCAGCAAGGTGACTTGAACCTGGATGTGGACGAGCCGGTGCCGACGCTGCTCAATCCTGTTGACGAGGACCCCAAGTCTGGTGGGGCGACAAAGGCCGCCAGTAAGGATCAAGCGCCTGTTGATGAGGTTTTGGTCATCAACGTGATTGCTCGTGATGCCAATGGTTTTAAAGGCCCGGCATTGCTGCAAAATATTCTGGAAAGCGGTTTGCGTTTCGGTGAGATGGATATTTTCCACCGCCATGAAAGCATGGCCGGTAATGGCGAAGTGTTGTTCTCCATGGCCAATGCGCTCAAACCAGGCACTTTCGATCTTGATGACATCGAAGGCTTCAGTACTCGCGCTGTGAGTTTCTTCCTGGGCCTGCCGGGGCCGCGTCATCCTAAGCAAGCTTTTGATGTAATGGTGGCAGCTGCGCGTAAACTTGCCCATGAGCTTAACGGTGAACTCAAAGATGATCAGCGCAGTGTGATGACCGCGCAAACTATCGAGCATTATCGTCAGCGTATCGTCGAGTTTGAGCGTCGTCAGCTGACCAACAAGCGTTAAGCGCAACTTACATTCGCGTGATTTCCAGAAAGCAGCTTTGGCTGCTTTCTGTGTTTCTGAGAGACCAACATGACTGACGCCGCCCAACGTATCTTGCAGCTCCGCGCCGAGCTGGATCAGCATAATTATCGTTATCACGTACTCGATGAGCCGAGTATTCCTGATGCTGAATACGACCGCCTATTTCACGAGCTCAAAGCGCTAGAGACGCAGCATCCCAACCTGGTCACCCCTGACTCGCCAACCCAGCGAGTCGGTAGCTTGGCGCTGTCGGCGTTCGGCGAGGTTAAGCATGAAGTGCCCATGCTCAGCTTGGGGAATGCCTTCGAAGAAGCAGACTTGGAGAGTTTTGATCGTCGTGTTCGTGAGGGGCTGGATCTGCCTGCGGATGACCGGTCGGCTGGTGATCTGTTCGGTTCGGTGCAAGAGGTTGAATACAGCTGTGAGCCTAAGCTGGACGGGCTTGCGGTCAGCCTTCTGTATGAAAACGGCATGCTGGTGCGTGGCGCTACGCGCGGTGACGGCAGCACGGGCGAGGATATCAGCGTCAACGTGCGTACCATTCGCAACGTGCCGCTGAAGCTGCAAGGCGAAGGTTGGCCGCAGGTGCTTGAGGTCCGTGGCGAAGTGTTTATGTCCAAAGCCGGATTTGAGGCGCTTAACGCCAGGCAAATGGAGCAGGGCGGCAAGGTTTTTGCCAATCCGCGTAATGCCGCTGCCGGCAGCTTGCGCCAGCTCGATTCGAAAATTACTGCCAGTCGCCCGCTGGAATTCTGTTGCTACGGCATCGGCCAAGTGCACGGCGATTTGCCAGAAACTCATATTGGGATCTTGCACGCGCTCAGAGATTGGGGCATGCCCATTAGCCGTGAGTTGAAGTTGGCGAAAGGCGCACAAGCGTGCCTCGATTACTACCACGACATTGGCCAGCGTCGAGCGGCGCTGGCCTACGAGATTGACGGGGTTGTGTTCAAGGTCAACAGCCTGGCCCAGCAACGCGAGCTTGGTTTCAGGGCGCGCGAGCCACGTTGGGCCATCGCTCATAAATTTCCGGCGCTAGAAGAGCTCACCGAGCTGCTTGCAGTTGAGTTTCAGGTCGGTCGTACGGGTGCTGTAACCCCTGTTGCGCGGTTAAAGCCGGTAAAAGTCGCTGGCGTTACAGTGTCGAACGCTACGCTGCACAATATGGATGAGGTTGCCCGTCTCGGCCTGATGATTGGCGACACGGTGATTATTCGTCGCGCGGGCGATGTCATTCCGCAAGTGGTGCAGGTGGTTACTGAGCGACGACCAGACTGGAGCCCTGAAGAGTCTGAGCAACGCAGCGTCAAGGTTCCAGGGCAGTGTCCGGTGTGCGGCTCTGCTGTTGAACGTACGCAATTGGTTAAGCGCAGCAAGGGTAAGGAGTCATTTACTGATGGTTCAATCTACCGCTGCGTGGGCCGTCTGGCCTGTGGCGCTCAGCTCAAGCAGGCAATTATCCACTTTGTTTCACGCCGGGCCATGGATATCGAGGGCTTGGGCGAGAAGAGCGTTGAGCAACTGGTTGATGAGGGCTTGGTTAATTCACCAGCGGATTTATACACCCTGACCTTCGAGCAGATCGTTGGGCTGGAAGGCTTTGCTGAGTTGTCGAGTAACAACCTGCTTGAGGCGATCAAGCAAAGCCGTAAGCCGACGCTGGCACGGTTTATCTATGCGCTTGGGATACCTGATGTAGGCGAAGAGACTGCCAAGCTGTTAGCGCGTGCCTTGGGCTCGCTGGTGCGCATTCGTCAAGCCTTGCCTGAAGTGTTGACCTATTTGCCTGATGTCGGTTTAGAAGTGGCGCATGAGATCCATAGTTTTTTTGCCGATGAACATAATCAGTCGGTAATCGGCCAATTAATTGCCCGGGGTATCGAGTTACAAGAAGAAGGTGATTTGCACCCTGAGTTTGCAGCAAGCACCACACTCGCCGGTTTTATCGCCAAATTGAACATCGCTTTTATTGCGGCGACAGGGGCCGAACGACTGGCCAGTAAATTCGGTTCTGTGCAGGGCATTATTGATGCCGACTGGTTGGATGTACGCCAGGTTGAGCGACTCAGCGAAAAAGCGGCTAAATCCTTGCGCGAGTTCTTTGATAACCCCGCTAACGCTCAGCATGCACTCGCTATAGAGCAACAGTTACTCGAGTTTGGCATGCACTGGCAGAGCGAAAAAAAGCAGCTCGAAGGCTTACCGCTGGCGGGGCAGACCTGGGTGCTTACCGGCAGTCTCGAAATCATGAGTAGGGATGTCGCCAAAGAAAAGCTTGAGGCGTTGGGCGCTAAAGTCGCCGGTTCGGTCTCGGCTAAAACCAGCTGCGTGGTTGCCGGCCCCGGTGCGGGCTCAAAGTTGGCAAAGGCTAATGACTTGGGCTTGAGGGTGCTGGACGAGGAGGCATTTCTGGCGGTGCTGGCCGACTACGGGGTAACCGGTTAAATCAAGTAACCGCTCAAGCATTCGGCTGAATTGACTTGAGCGGTGCATCGTGCGGCTTACCTACGGCTTAACGAGGTCTTGCCGACTCTCTGTGACGCCTAGTTGATGGCGTCAGTCAGTGCTTTGGCTGGCACGTATTTAACGACTTTCTTGGCTGCAATTTCGATGGCCTTGCCCGTTTGCGGGTTGCGCCCGGTGCGTGCTGGACGTGCAGTTACTTTCAGCTTACCAATGCCAGGAAGAGTGATTTCGTCACCGTTTTCCAGCGCATCGCTTACTATTTCGCTCAGTTGATCAAGCGCGGCACGTACAGTGGTCTTAGGGGTGTCGATGGCTTCGGCGATATCACTGATCAATTGGTCTTTGGTCATAGCCATGTTGTAGCTCCTTGATTGATTGAGGGCTCTTGTCGTGCCCGCGCAGGTTACTGCGTTTTGAGTCGCAGGTATTGTTTATAGGCTATTGCCTAAAGATAGCGACCTGTTTCTGACTCGCAGTTCGACAAGAAATTCCGTTGGGAATGCATTTCTGCGATTAATAATAATCACGCTACTTGGCCGGCATGCCTGCGCTAGACCATGCGCTGCATGGCTAGCACTTGAACTTTTCAGGCCGCTTGATCAATAAGCCGTGATGACTTGGCGTCCATTAGATGTGGACGATCTAAATCCTAGTCGCTCCATTATTCGGCGCTAGCATCAGTCTTTTGCCTGGGTTAGGCCGTGATTCATATCAACTTTTCAGCAATGAGCTGGCGCACCGATTGTGATCGGGTGTGACGCTATTGGGGGCGAGCGGTTGGGTCTGCCATTTGCCGCAGGAGACGAGCTATTTTATCGCTAAGTGCTTGAACCGGTTGTAACTTTAAATCAAGCCGGTACAATGGCGCGGCTCGCTTCTAGTGGGCAGCGTGATGGTGGTCCTGCCGGTCCCCCCGCAACGATTACCCGTGAACCTGGTCAGATCCGGAAGGAAGCAGCCACAGCGGGAACATTGTGTGCCGGGGTGTGGCTGGTGGGACCGCCTCCAATCTATAAATCCTTCAGCGTGGGGATTTATCAGCCAAATGCGCCCTTGGCGTTGCAGTATCTAACTGCTCCATCTCTATCTCTTCAATGTCTATAGCTGCATCAGAACGCGACTAATCTTTGTCATTGGTTTATTGCGATTGATCGCTGCTGCGCGCTAAAGCTGCACGCCATAAAAAAGCCCCACAATTGCGGGGCTTTTTGTTTTGGCTGGGATCATGCAATGCGATAGCTTAGAACGCTGTCCTGCTCTTTCAGGGCTTTGCGCATTTCTGCGGGGATCGAGCCTGAGCGTACGGCCAGTTCCAAGCGGATTTCTTCAAGGCTTTGCGCGAAGCTCTCGGTGTCATTGAGCTGTGCTGCGCTGAGCACGCGGCTGTAGACCGTGGTTTCGGTTTCATCAAGCAGCGAAAGCACAATGCTACCGTCTGGGCGTGGCGAGCTGAAGGTGGTGCGCAGCGGGGCAAACAGGTTCTCTACATTCGACTGAATAGTGTTATCCATTACTTTATTCCATCCTGTGCGGTGATTCAGTTAGACGCGAGTCTAGCTGCAAAGTTCGCTATTTGTCGGTTGTTTTGCAGTCATTTAGCGGTAAAAATGCTTGAAAACACTGCTAGAGCCGCGGGTTAGGCGTGTTTTTGCTACTAGGATTATTTTGCGTCATAGCACTAAAACCCGTTTCATATTCAATGAAACGGGTTCTGTTTGGCGTCAGGAGAGAGCGCTGAGAAGAGAGCGCTGAGAGCTTATGCTGCGAGTGACTCGCGGGCGCGCTCAATTACTTGCTGGAGGCGTTCGCCATTGTATTGGCCTGGGTACAGGCGCTGGCTGTGCTTGGCTATGCCAGCCTGGTTGACAATGGTGAAGCTAAAGCTGCCTTTGCGTGCAGCGAGAATGCGGCAATCAAATGGCGCAAATGCGCTGGATAGGGTGCGAATGGCATCCTGAATTTGTATATGTGTATTCATTTTTTTGGGTGTTTCCTAAAGCTACATGCGCATCATTGCGCGGATAAAGCTCCAACATCCGGCCCGGTTCAGGCTGGCGGTCTTAATGTAATCGGAGCGAAGTTGCGCGACTAAGTTCCAGTAACGATATCGTTAGCGGCGGGTTAATCGGGTCTGTACTTCGGAGGCAGGCGGGCGTTATCGCTTAAGCGTGGCAGCCTGATCAGTCAGCAGGGTGGGTCTTGGTTGAGAGCTGTGTAGCACCGTTATACGAATGCGCTCTGAACTTGAATCCAACGAGGGGGCCTTTAAGTCTTTCGACTTAGCGTCTTATGACATTGGGCTTATTTGACTTACAGCGTGGTACGAACAACGAGCATGATATCCGGCTGATCAAAAAATAGCCAGTGCTTTTATTGGTCATTTAGCTAGCCTGCATTTATAGCATTGTAGAGCAGATGCAATTTGCCCGGTGCTCCGTTAGGATTAGCTCACTTTTGCTTCCTCACGCGACGGGTTTCGATGAGTTATCAGGTTCTTGCACGCAAATGGCGTCCGCGCACATTCAGTGAAATGGTGGGGCAGACCCACGTACTCAAAGCGCTGATCAATGCTCTGGACAGCCAACGCTTACACCATGCGTATCTGTTCACTGGCACCCGTGGTGTGGGTAAAACCACAATCGCGCGGATTATTGCCAAGTGCCTGAACTGCGAAACGGGTATCAGTTCGACACCTTGCGGCACCTGCTCGATCTGTAAGGAAATCGATGAGGGGCGCTTCGTCGACCTGATTGAAGTCGATGCCGCGAGCCGTACCAAGGTTGAAGACACCCGTGAGCTGCTCGACAATGTGCAGTATTCGCCAAGCCGTGGTCGCTTTAAGGTTTACCTGATCGACGAAGTGCACATGCTTTCTTCGCACTCGTTCAATGCCTTGCTGAAAACCCTTGAAGAGCCGCCACCGCACGTTAAATTCCTGCTGGCCACCACTGATCCGCAAAAGTTGCCAGTGACAATTCTCTCGCGTTGCTTGCAGTTTTCGCTGAAGAACATGCCACCTGAGCGGGTAGTTGAACACTTAACTCATGTATTGGGTGTCGAGCAGATTCCTTTTGAGGATGACGCGCTGTGGCTGCTCGGCCGTGCAGCTGATGGCTCAATGCGTGATGCCATGAGCTTGACCGATCAAGCGATCTCGTTCGGCGAAGGCAAAGTGCTCGCCGCTGACGTGCGGGCAATGCTCGGCACACTTGATCATGGCCAGGTTTACGGGGTGCTGCATGCACTGCTTGAAGGCGATGCGCGCGGCGTGATCGATGCTGTGCGTCATCTCGCTGAGCAAGGTCCTGACTGGGCTGGCGTGCTGGCTGAGATACTCAATGTATTGCACCGCGTGGCAATTGCCCAGGCGCTGCCCGATGCAGTCGATAATGGCCAAGGCGATCGCGAACGAGTGATGGCGTTGGCGCAGGCGTTACCTGCGGAAGATATCCAGTTTTATTACCAGATGGGTTTGATCGGTCGTCGCGATTTGCCACTGGCACCGGATCCACGTAGCGGCTTTGAGATGGTGCTGCTGCGTATGCTGGCGTTCAGGCCCGCCGATACCGACGACGCGCCGAGGGTGGCGCTAAAGCCAGTAGGGATTAGCCAAGCCACTGCTAATCCCCAACCAGAATCAGTGGCTGGCGCTGCACAAGCAGCTCCGGCAGCTATTCCGGCGCCTCTTAATCCGGTAATAGAGACGCCTGCGCCTGTGACGACTCAGCCAGTAACGGCCCCTGCGGCAACAGTCGCTAGCGAGCCCGTTGCCGAGCCGGTGCCTGAACCCGCAGTAGAGGCTATAGCTGATCAGCCAGCGCCAGTGGCTGAAGTTGCGCCTGCACCGGCCCCGGTTGTTGCTGCCGCGCCTGAATCAAGTACCGCGCCTGCGGTAACCAGCTTGCCTTGGGAAGAACAAGCGAGTGAGCCACTTGTCGGCGTAGAAGCGGCTGCTGAGTTGGTTAATCCGCCGGCTGAAATCATCGAGGCAATCGAGCAGGGCGCTCAGGTGATTGCCGTGGCTGAGCCAGAAGCCGACGAAGCGGATGATGACGAGCCGCCACTGGATTATGATTACGTAGAAGTAGATGCTGACTCGATTGATTACGACTTCGACTCAGTTGAGCCTTCGCTACCGGCCGAGGCTGAACCACAACCCGCCATGCAGCCCGCAACCGGACTCGCGGCCGATTGGTTGCAGTTGTTTCCCGAGTTGGGTCTGTCGGGCATGACCGGTAGCATTGCAGCTAATTGCACGCTTATCTCGGTGGAAGGCGATAGCTGGTTGTTGCACCTTGATCCCGGCCATAGCGCGTTGTTCAATGCGACTCAGCAGCGTCGTTTGAATGATGCGCTCAATGCTCAGCAAGGCCGCGCCATCGAGCTGAAAATTGAATTGATTACCCCTGAACAGGAAACCCCTGCACAGGCCGCTGCACGCAAGCGCGCGAATCGCCAGCGTGATGCAGAAGAGTCGATCAACAGCGATTCTTATGTGCAGCAAATGATCCAGCAGTTCACCGCAGTAATCCGTGCGGAAAGTATTGAACCGATTGATACCCCAGTTAACCCCTGAATACCGAGGACAACACCATGATGAAAGGTGGCGGCATGGCCGGCTTGATGAAGCAGGCGCAGCAGATGCAAGAAAAAATGCAGAAAATGCAGGAAGAATTGGCCAATGCAGAAGTAACCGGTCAATCCGGTGCAGGCTTGGTCAGTGTTGTCATGACAGGGCGCCACGACGTCAAGCGCATCAGCCTGGATGACAGCCTGATGCAGGAAGACAAGGAAATCCTTGAAGACCTGATCGCTGCTGCTGTTAACGATGCTGTGCGTAAAGTTGAGCAGAACAGCCAGAGTAAAATGGCAGGCATGACTGACGGCATGCAACTGCCGCCAGGCTTTAAAATGCCTTTCTAAGGAACCTCTGCCTGCAGTCAAATCGTATGACTGCTTATACATCTGGGCTGATGTTTTACTGACCAGCCCAGATGTATTTCATCCTGCCGTGCTCTTCAGCTGACAGGTTTGGATGACCCTCAAATTGTTCGCTGTATTGCCCACACGAGTATTGCCATGAGCTTTAGCCCATTGATTCGTCAGTTAATCGATTCCTTGCGAGTATTGCCGGGAGTGGGGCAGAAGACTGCTCAACGTATGGCTTTGCAGTTGCTTGAGCGTGATCGCAGTGGTGCTTTGCGTTTAGCACAGACCCTGACGCAGGCGATGGAAGGTGTTGGCCACTGTCAGCAGTGCCGCACGCTCAGTGAAGAAGACATTTGCCACATCTGCCAAGACACACGGCGCGACGACACGCTGTTGTGTGTGGTCGAAGGGCCGATGGATGTTTACGCTGTCGAACAAACAGGCTTTCGCGGCCGTTACTTTGTGCTCAAGGGCCATTTGTCGCCGCTTGATGGGCTTGGGCCTGAGGCTATTGGTATCCCGCAGTTGCTCGCTCGCATTGAGCAGCAAGGCACTTTTAGTGAAGTGATTCTGGCAACCAACCCGACGGTTGAGGGTGAAGCAACCGCACACTACATCGCTCAACTGTTAGCCAATAAAGGCATGATCGCTTCGCGTATTGCTCACGGCATGCCGCTGGGCGGAGAGTTGGAGTTAGTCGATGGCGGCACCTTGGCGCACGCTCTGGCAGGGCGTCGACCGATCACTGTTTAAGCGAGCTGAGCGCACGCTAATCCTGTGCATTGCCACTCTGCCAATGCACGACAGTGCAGGGTGACTGCCAAGCCTAAGCGACTGATTGCTGCAAGCCACTGGATATTTGCTATTGAGAAGCATTACCATTAGCGTCTTCTGATAAAAGATGCCTGTGAGTGCGCGCAATGTCGGTGGTTGAGTTGTCTTCCGAGCAGTATGTACAACGTCTCTACACTGACCATAATGGTTGGCTGAATGTCTGGCTGCGCCGGCGTCTTGGTTGTGCGCATAACGCCGCGGATCTGGCGCAAGATACTTTTGTGCGCTTGCTCAGCTCACCTGAAAATCTAGCTTCGCTGCGCCAGCCACGAGCTTATCTTTCAACCATCGCCCATGGATTGGTGGTTAATTTCTGGCGTCGCCAGTCAGTTGAGCGTGCCTACCTTGATGCCTTGGCTGCGCAGCCAGAAGCATTGGCGCCTTCGCCCGAAGAACGCGAGTTGATAGTTGAAACCCTATTGGCCATCGACGCCATGCTTCTGCGTCTGCCGAGCAAGGTGCGTCAGGCGTTCCTGTTATCGCAGCTTGATGGGTTGACGTACGCTGTCATCGCCCAGCGTCTGAGTGTTTCTGAGCGCATGATTAAAAAGTATATGGCGCAAGCCATGCTGCATTGCTTGATGCTGGCGCAAGAATAGCGTGTCTGCATCAAGCGATTTCCACGTCCTTGAACAAGCCGCGCAATGGTTCGCGCTGTTAGCCAGCGAGCAGGTCAGCGACCAGCAACGCGAGGCATGGCAGCTATGGATCGCGAGTAATCCTGCGCATCAAGTCGCCTGGCACCAGGTGGAGCAGATCAGCGGTCAATTCCAGACGTTGCCTGTGGCTCAGCGCGGAGTTGTACGCAGTGCTTTGCAATCGGGCGCTCGTACCCGGCGCCAGGTACTTGCCGGTCTATTACTACTCAGCGGCGGCGCAGTGCTGAGCTTGGCGGTGTCGCGTAGAGCATTGCAGGGTTGGCTGGCTGATCAGGCCAGTACAACGGGGCAAATCAAGCAAATACGCTTGGCTGATGGCGGCCAGTTGTGGCTGAACAGCAACAGCTCAGTTGATATCACTTACGACCACCAGCAACGGCTGGTGCACCTATGGCAAGGTGAGTTGCTACTCGAAAGTGCAACTGATACTCAGCAACCCGCGCGGCCGATGTGTGTTGAAACCAGCGATGGCCGACTGCAGGCGCTGGGCACTCGTTTCAGCGTGCGCAAACGCCAGAACGGCAGCTTGCTTAGTGTCTTTGCTGGCGCGGTACGAATTACCTGTCAAAGCGGTGCGACCGAGGTGGTGCAAGCCGGAAAGCAGGTGTGGTTCGATCAACGGCAGATTGGCCGCATCAGCCCGGCATCACCTGCGCGCAATGCCTGGCAGCGCGGCATGTTGCTGGCGGATGACCGTTCGCTCGGCGACTTCATTAGCGAGCTTGCCGAGCATGTACCCGGCTATTTGGCGGTTGATCCACGGATTGCTGATCTGCGCATCGTCGGTGCCTTTGCGTTACATGACCCTGAACGCATCTATGCGGCGCTTGAGGCGAGCTTGCCGATACGGGTCAATCGGCGCTGGTCGTGGTGGGTGACTCTGGAACCGCGAACAAGTTAAAGCGCTGAATGCGGCCAGTGTTTTAGCGAATGAGAATTAATTTTATTTTTAGGTTCCCTTTTTCACGACTCGTTTGGCTTAGTTATATAACCATCTGTCAAAGGGTCATCCGATGCGTTCTACCAAGTCTCATCCAACTCGCTTGCGTCAGGCTGTGCGTTGCGCCGCACTGATGCTGCCACTTGCATTTCTGCCGCAGCTGTCCACCGCCGCGCAAGATGAGGCCGTGGATCAACACGTGCGTCAGTACAGTATTGCACCCGGTAAATTGTCTTCTGCATTGAGCCGTTTTGCCGGTGAGGCGGGGGTGATGCTGTCGGTCGATGCGCGGCTTACAGAAGGTAAGCAGACTCAGGGTTTGAACGGTGAATACGATGTTAACGAGGGGTTCAGGCGTTTGCTCGAAGGCACTGGCCTGCGCCTCAATCAGGACGCTCAAGGCGGCTACACGCTGCATGGTAATGACAGTGACGATGTCACCCAGTTGCCTGCAACAACCGTTAAAGGCTTCGCCCTGGGCAATGCGTTGGGCAACATCGATGGCTACAACGCGACCCACAGCAGTGTCGCCACCAAAACCAGCTTGCCGCTGCTGGAAACCTCGCAGTCGGTGTCGGTTGTAACCCGTGAGCAGATGGATGACCAAGGCGCACAAACCGTCGCCGAAGCGATGCGCTACACCCCCGGCGTGATGACCAATCCTTACGGCGCGACTCACCGCTACGACTATGTGGCAATGCGCGGCTTTAATGACGGTTCGGTGGACAACCTGTTCCTCGACGGGTTGAAAATGATGGGTGACAGCGGTACCTACAGCAGTCTGCAGGTTGACCCATATTTCCTTGAGCGTATCGATATTCTAAAGGGGCCATCATCAGTGCTTTATGGGCGTAGCCTGCCGGGTGGTTTGGCGGCGATGACGACCAAGAAGCCAGAGTTTCAGTCCTCGGGGCAGATCCAGGCGACTGTCGGCAGCAACAATAAGAAAGGCATTGGTTTCGACTTTACCGGACCATTGGATGACCAGCAGCGCATTGCCTATCGCCTGACTGGTTTAGTCGACAGCGGCGACACTCAATTCGACTACGCCGACGAGGAACGCTACGCCTTGATGCCCAGCGTTTCTATCGATTTCAGCGAAGATACCAATCTGACCTTGCAAGCGTATCTGCAGAAAGATCCGAACAGTGGTTACCACGGCGGCCTGCCAGCAGATGGCACGATCAACCGTCACGCTGGGCGTTATATCTCAGAGCACTTTTTTGAAGGTGAGCCGGATCAAGACAGCTTTGAGCGTGAGCAGCAGATGTTTGGCTATCAGTTCGAGCATCGCTTCAACGACACGTGGTCGGCGCGGCAAAACTTCCGCTATCAAACCTCGGATGTCAGTGCTGAGCAGGTGTATGCAGCAGGTTGGGCCAACGACAATGAACTGTATCGTGCTTACACCGGCGCCGACGAAAAGCTGCATGCCTGGATTATCGACACGATGCTCCAGGCCGAATTTAATACCGGCGCTGCGCAGCATACTGTGGTCACCGGCTTTGACTACCAACGACGCAAGACTCGCGTTGATTATACCGCCGGCAGTGCCAGCAACATTGATGCGTTCGACCCGATCTATGGCGGCACGGTGACAATCAACCCGGCTTGGTCGAGCAGCGCCACGCGCCGTCTTGAGCAAACCGGTGTGTATTTGCAGGATTTGATTGCCCTGGATAACTGGCGCTTCTCGCTGGGCATGCGTCAGGACTGGGTTAAGGTTGAATCAGAAGACGAAATCTACGGTGGCACCAGTAAAGATGAGCCCAGCCAGTTCACCGGTCGTGCTGGCGTGCTGTATCTGTTTGATAACGGTGTGGCGCCGTACATGAGTTATTCGGAGTCCTTCAATCCGAATGCCTATGCCGACCAGGACGGTAACCCGCTGGCGCCTACCGAAGGCAAGCAGTGGGAGTTTGGTTTGAAGTTCCAGCCCAATGGCACGGAAGATCTGTACACCGCAGCGCTGTTCCATATCGACCAGGAGAACCTCGCAACCAAAGCCGCGGATGAAGACTTCTATCGCCCAGTCGGCGCTGTACGTTCGCAAGGCCTTGAGCTGGAAGCCCGTCTGCAACTGACCGATGCCGTGCGCCTGCTGAGCAGCTACACCTACACCGATATTGAATACTCAAAATCGATAATCAGTACCGTCGACCCAACGCTGGATAATAAAGGCAACTCACCCACACAGGCGGCTGAGCACATGGCATCGATGTGGCTCGACTACAGCTTCCTTGTCGGTAGCCTCAATGGTTTGAAAGTTGGGGCTGGCGTGCGTTATGTCGGTGACAGCTGGGCAGATGCCGAGAACACGCTTGAGGTGCCGTCCTACACCTTGGTTGACGCATCCGTGGGTTATGACCTTGGTCAATTGGGCCTGCAAGGTGTGGATGTGCGGTTGAATGCCAACAACCTGACCAACGAAAAGTATGTAGCTTCTTGCGGTAGCCTTGACTACTGCTATTTCGGAGAAGAGCGCAACGTCACCGCGACGGTTAGTTACAACTTCTGATCCTGCTTATCCAGCGCCGGGGCTTCCGTTCCGGCGTTGGTTGGTCTGAATTACGCACGGCGTGCAGTGCTGGTTTATTTTCACGGCTCAAGCAGTTTGCTGCCGCGCTGACGATTTAGTCGGCGTTATGGCCGGTATCTCACCTTGTTTGCCTAGCAAGCGCTTGGTATGGTCGAAAGAAATGGCGAGCACTACTCATGACCAGCATGCACGACTATTTCGACGACTCCCATCGTTTGGTACGCGACACCGTCCGGCGTTTTGTTGAACGCGAAATCCTTCCGCATATCGACGCGTGGGAGGAGGCCGGTGAGTTCCCGCGTGAGCTTTATCAAAAGGCGGGTGTCGCAGGGATTCTGGGGATTGGTTACCCAGAACAGTTTGGTGGCAGTCATGAGGGAGATATATTCGCCAAAGTCGCTGCCAGCGAAGAGCTGATGCGTTCCGGCTCAGGCGGCTTGGTTGCCGGGTTAGGTTCGCTGGATATCGGTTTGCCGCCGGTGGTCAAGTGGGCCAAGCCAGCCTTGCGTGATCGCGTAGTGCCGCAGGTGCTTGCCGGTGAGAAGATCATGGCGTTGGCGGTCACCGAGCCATCTGGCGGTTCAGATGTGGCCAACCTGAAAACCCGTGCCATTCGTGACGGTGACTATTACCGCGTGACTGGCAGCAAGACCTTTATCACCAGCGGCGTTCGCGCTGACTATTACACCGTTGCGGTGCGCACCGGTGGCGATGGTTTCGGTGGGGTCAGCTTGTTGTTGATTGAGAAGGGCACCCGCGGATTTAGCGTCGGCCGTAAACTGAAGAAGATGGGGTGGTGGGCCTCGGACACAGCAGAGCTGTTTTTTGACGACTGCAGGGTGCCGGTCGAGAACCTGATTGGCTCAGAAAACATGGGTTTTGCCTGCATCATGGCTAACTTTCAGAGTGAGCGTTTGGCGTTGGCGATCATGGCCAACATGACTGCTCAGTTGGCGCTTGAAGAGTCGTTACAGTGGGCGCGCGAGCGGCAAGCGTTCGGTAAGCCGATAGGCAAATTCCAAGTGCTCAAACATCGTCTTGCTGAGATGGCCACGCAGCTGGAAGTGTCGCGAGAGTTCACCTATCGACAAGCTGCGCAAATGGCTGCGGGCAAAAGCGTGATCAAAGAAATCTCCATGGCCAAGAACTTCGCCACCGACATTGCCGACAAGATCACCTATGACGCCGTGCAGATACTCGGCGGCATGGGCTATATGCGCGAAAGCCTGGTCGAGCGGTTGTATCGCGACAATCGGATTCTTTCGATTGGCGGCGGCTCGCGTGAAATCATGAACGAAATCATCAGCAAGCAAATGGGCCTGTAACGGCTGTAGGGTGTGACAACGCGAAGCTTGTCCACCAAGTGTGCACAAAAACCTGAATATCTGCAGGTGTGTGGTAGGTGAAAAAGCAACGCCCGCCCTATGAGAGCGTCACCCGGCCATCACATTGCTGATTAGCTGGCGCTGCGCAGGCGGGCCAGGTCACGCAATGGCGGAGCACCAAACAGCCGGCTGTATTCGCGGCTGAACTGTGATGGGCTCTCGTACCCCACCTTGTAACTTGCCGCCGAGGCTTCAATCCCTTCGCAGAGCATTAGCCGTCGGGCTTCTTGTAGGCGCAATTGCTTCTGATATTGCAGTGGGCTCAGAGCCGTGACCGCTTTGAAGCGATGATGCAGGGTTGATTGACTGAGGTTAACTTCGCGCGCCAACTCCTCAATCCGCAAAGGGGCGGTGTAATTGCTATTTAGCCAATCAATGGCGCGGGAAATTCGGTGGCTTTGACTGTCGTTAATCACAATCGCATGTAACTGATGGCCTTGGTCACTGTGCAGCAAGCGATAGAAAATTTCACGCAGGATCAAGGGGGCGAGAATATTGATATCACGAGGCGTCTCCAGCAATTGCACCAAGCGAATGACTGCATCGAGTAGCGGCAGGTCTACCCGGTCGAGGTACAACCCCCGGCGTGGGCCGCTATTAGGCACGCCGATTGGGCCTGTGTCGGCAATCAGGTTACTGACCAGTGCTGGGTCGATATCAAGGCGCAGGCACAGATAAGGCTTTTCCGGCGTAGCTTGCGTGACATGTCCGGTGACCGGCAGTGGTACTGAAGCAACCAAGTAATTGAGCGGGTCGTACTGATAGATTTCATCAGCCAAACGCACCTCTTTACGGCCTTGGGCGATGATGCACAAGCTTGGCTTGTACAGCACCGGCATCGGCTGGGATGGCTGATCAGCACGGGCCAAAAATACGCCTTTTATTGCCGTTTCAATTAGCTCTGCCGCTGGCAGTAAGCGGCTTATAAGTGCTGCTAGCTGGTCTTGGCGTTGGGCAAGTAACTGGGGTGTTTGTTCGAGGCTGGTCATGGCATGTCTCTCGGTCAGTGCACAGAGCTTAGCTCGGCAGATCAGGCAATTGGTGGCTCGAGATGCACGAATGCAGGAATAGGCAAAAATTGGCTCTTAACAGGCAATTGAGGCTTACATGCCAGCGTTTTAAGATGCTTTAGCTGATCGGCGCTCATCCAGAAACTTTTAACTGTGCAGTTTTAGGCAATAACTATCCAGTAATTGGCTACCGGCAACAGTACGCGGCTGAGTAATCTTAGCTACAGGGTAATGCCCAGCTATCCAAGCGCAGCGCAAAGCTGGCGTAACATTCCAGCAGATGTGAAACCTGCACCGAACAAGCTTTTGCTGAAGTGGCATCACCCAAGCCAATCAGCATTCGCTACAGAGTATTCAAAACCGTTGGCGTGAATGAATGCCGAGGCTTTTACCCATAACCATGTGTTTGGCATATGCCGCTCAGAGCAACTTGATTTATCAGTCTGAGTAGCAGCGGTTATTACATAAATGGAGAGCGACATGACGACTTATCAGCGTGCCCTGATTCGGGCAAACAATGGCTGCGATGAGGTGCTCGGGGCATACTTGTGCGAGGCTTTTGATCATGCATCGTCTATTGCCGGTTGCACAGCCTTCACTATAGAAGCCGATCCACAGTTCAGCTCCAGTTGGCGGCTCAATGCTACCTGGGAGTCGACAGAAGCCATGCAAGCATTTATTGGCGGTGAGCAACTTGCCCAAGTCCTGAGCCATGCATTGCAACAAGGCTGGATACGTGAAATTAACTGCAACGTGCCGCACAGCCGCGCTGCAGCTTAGTAGGGTGAGCGCCTCAGGCTTGCACAACCAAGGCCTCAAGGTGGTCGATAATATCGTCTGGTTTCAACACCAAGACATCACTCTCAAGTGCATCAAGAATGACCTCGGCAGTGTTGCCGACCAAAGCACCTGAAATTCCGGTACGTGCAACTGTACCAATTACTGTCACCGCTGCTCCGAGGTTGTGCGCTGTGAGCGGGATCAGTGAGTCAGCCGGGCCTTCGGTGATGTGTAAGCGATCTTCACTGATGTCGTATTCAGCCTGAAACTCTCTGCATGCTGCACGATAGCGCGCTTCGATGGTTTCTTTGAGTTGAAATGTCGGGTCCGCAGCAGAAAGCATAGGCGTTGGGTGCGCGCTGATTACATGCAGCTTGGCATGGGCCAGACCCGCAATGTCGAAGCCATGGCTGATTATCCCAGAGTGCAGCGCCTGGTGCTCTTCATCCGAGTTACCCACATCGACGGCAGCCAGCACTATGCCGTTGGTCCAGGGGCGGTCGGTCTTGACCATCAGTACCGGGCTAGGGCAATAGCGAAGCAATTTCCAGTCGTCAGGGGTGAGGAGGGCACGCTTGAGCGGGTTGTCTGGCAGGTGTTGTTTTATGACCAAGCCACAACCTTCGGCCTGCTGCTCAGTAATAATGGTGTTGTGCAGGTTGCTACGCCAGGCTTGGTTGCTGCTCACGCTAAAGCCCTCGTCAATCATCACGTTGCTCACGTCTGCGAGTAACGCCGAGTGGTCTCCTTTATTGCTGCAAACCAGCAGGTGTAAATGAGAACCGGTGACGCCTGCAATCAACTTGGCGCGCTTCAGCGCTAGACCTTCCGGCAATTCGGGGTTGATCACAACGAGGATGCTACGGATTGCTTGCATGACTATCTCCCAGGGAATCAGCACATCTTCATCAACTATAGATGCATCCTGCGCGCTGTGTAGTTGATGCAAATCAATCTGCTGGGCTGGTTGTTTGCTGCGGCATTCGTATAATGTGCCGCCGGTATTTACGCCGGTATCGCCTTTGATTGTTGTGAATCTATGCCTCTGCTAGCCAAAATTGATTGTTTATCGCGTTCGAGCAGGCCTTTAGTGCCCGTTGCCGGGCTATCTTTGCCGTTCGTGCTTAACGCTCGGGAGCGTGTCTGTGCTGGCTGAGATCAATGAGTTTTTGGGTAGCGAAACGCCACAGGGCTGGATTGATGCCGCGCTCAACCAGCAAGAGGTGATGTTGCTGGACCACAAAAACTGTGAGTTCAAAGCCGCATCAACAGCGTTGAGCCTGATTGCCAAATACAACAATCATGCAGACTTGATCGTCTATATGTCGCGTTTGGCACGCGAAGAGCTGGTGCATCACGAGCAGGTTCTGCGCATTATCAAAAAGCGTAAAATTGCGCTGCGACCACTATCGGCTGGCCGCTATGCTTCGGGTTTACGAGCTGCAGTGCGTAATCATGAACCGGTGAAGATGGTCGATACGCTCGTCGTCGGTGCTTTTATCGAGGCGCGTAGTTGCGAGCGTTTCGCCAAGATCTATCCGCATTTGGATGAGGAGCTTGGCAAGTTTTACTACGGCTTGCTCAAGTCGGAAGCGCGGCACTACCAGCACTATCTTAAGTTTGCCTATCAGTTCGGCGAAGCGGCAGACGTTGACAAGACCATCGTACGGGTCAGAGAGATCGAGCAGCAGCTGATCGCCAGTCCTGACACCGAATTCCGCTTTCACAGTGGCGTTCCCACTGGCTTCTAAATAGCGTTAACCCCCCCTAAATCGATGCTTTCAGCTGCAAGCTTTGGCTTGCGGCTTTGTTGCGCCTAAAAAAAGTGCTACAAAATGTTTGATAATATAGCTGCCTAGGCAGTAATATCTCAGGCATTCTCTGCCTAGGCAGCTTTGTAGGTGCGCAATGAGTAATCCAACCCCGCCATTATTTCCATTTTCTGTGATGGGCCTGCTGATCGGTCGTACTGCTTTGCTGAAAGACCAGATTCTGGACCGTAACTTGGAGCCTTATTCGGTCACGGCAGCACAGTTCAAGGTGCTGATCATGATTGCCCATTTTGGGGTTGATACCCCCGCGGAGCTGTGTCGCCAACTGTCGTTAGACAGCGGAGCGATGACCCGCATGCTTGATCGACTTGAGCAGAAAGGACTGATTATTCGACGCCGTTGTGCGGCTGATCGACGCCAAGTGCGTTTAGCGCTGCCGCAAGAAGGTCAAGAATTGGCGGATTTGCTGCCGAAATTTGGTGCTGATGCGATGGATGAGTTACTCGGTGCTTTGACGCCCGAGGAGCACGCCACGCTCGAGAGAATCCTCAAGAAAGTACTGTTCAGCGCAGGAGACGTCATCACCATGCAACGTTTAGGTGACTCGCAATGAGTCGCGCATTCAAACAGCAATTTACCGTTGCACTGCTGGTGCTGAGTATGGCCGGCTGTGCCAATTACAAGGGGCTCAATACGTCGGCGACTGGCATCGATGCCAAGGAGTTGCAGGCGCAGAAATCGCTAAATGATGTCAAGGTTTCGCCCGCCGCCTGGCCCAAAACTGATTGGTGGAAAAAACTCGGCGATGCACAGCTTAATGGTCTTATTGCTGAGGCGCTGAAAGATAGCCCTGATTTACAACTTGCTGAGGCGCGTGCACATCAGGCCAGTGCTGCTGCCTATGCCGTGGATGCCTCGCGCATGCCTGAAATTGATGCGCAGGCTGGTGTCAATCGCTCACGTTTGGCCCGTGACCAGGATCCTATGGGCGAGGGCGGTCGTTACAGCACGTTGCGCACCGCAGCGATCGACTTCAATTACACCTTCGATTTATGGGGCGGTCAGCGTGCCGCATGGGAGGCTGCATTGGGTCAAGCCCGCGCTGCCGAAGTCGATCAAAAAGCTGCGCAACTGACTGTTGCCGCTGATGTTGCCCGCGCATACAACAACCTCGGCCAAGCGCATGTGCTGCATGATTTGGCTGTTGAAGACCTCAAACGCACCGAGCAAATGGTCAGCCTGGGCAAGCGGCGTATGGATGCAGGGATCGACAGTATTTATCAGTACCAGCAATCCGAGAGTCTTGCCGCCAGTTCCAAAGAGCAGCTGTTAGCGTCAGAAAAGGATCTGCAAAGTGCCAAGATCGCTTTGGCAGTTCTGCTCGGCAAGGGGCCGGACCGTGGTCAGCAAATTGCCCGCCCGGCAATTTTGCAGGCCAGTTCAGTGGCTTTGCCGAGCCAGTTGCCAGCGGAGCTGTTAGGCCGTCGTCCGGATATCGTCGCATCGCGCTGGCGAGTCGAGGCCGCCAGTAAAAGCATTGATGCGAGCAAAACACGCTTTTACCCCAACCTCAATCTGAGTGCTTCCGGCGGTGTTGAGTCGCTGTTGGGCGATGCCATGTTTGGCAATGCCAGCCGTTTCTTCTCAATAGGTCCAACTCTATCGCTGCCGCTGTTTGATGGAGGGCGTCTGCGTGCCGACTTGGATGCCCGTGATGCTGACTACGACCTGGCGGTCGCTCAGTACAACAAGAATCTGGTGCAGGCGCTGGGGCAGGTGAGTGACACGATCAACCAACTGCGGTCGATCGATCAACAGATCAGCTCACAGACCGTTGCCGCCAAGATTGCGCAGAACTCTTACGACACCGTAGCTGATCGTTATGGCTCGGGTGTTGGCAATTATCTCGACGTACTGAGCATTGAGCAGCAGTTACTGGCCGCCCAACGCCAACTGGCCAATCTCAATGCCGAACAAATCAACTTGTCGATCCTGCTGATGGAGGCGCTCGGCGGTGGTTTTCAACCCGACAGCGAGGCTCTCGATAGCACCTCGATAAACGCGCACGCCACTGCGCCGCTCACTGAATAATTAAGGGTAACTTGCCATGGCTACAGTCACTCATTCTGAATCTGCTGAAAACCAACAAGCGACTGATGCGGGCAATCAGCGTCAGCGCAAAAAATGGCTGTTTGTACTGTTCCTCGCGGTCGTTGTCGGCGGGCTGTGTTTTTGGGGGTGGTACGAGTTTTACGGGCGCTGGTATGAAAATACCGACGATGCCTACGTAAACGGTAACGTTGTTGAGATCACCCCATTGGTCACCGGTACTGTCGTCAGCATCGGTGCCGACGATGGCGACTTGGTGCATGAAGGCCAGGTGCTGATTAACTTTGACCCAAGCGATTCGTTGGTCGGGTTGCAAAGTGCTGAAGCAAATTTGGCGCGCACTGTGCGCCAGGTCCGAGGCATGTACAGCAATGTAGATGCGATGCAGGCGCAGGTACAGGCGCAAAAAACTGCCGTGCAAAAAGCTAAAAAAGACTACCAGCGCAGGCAAAATCTGGCCTCTGGCGGGGCGATCTCGCGTGAAGAACTGTCCCATGCAAGCGACGCTTTGACCTCGGCGCAAAGTGCACTGAATAACGCGCAGCAACAGCTCAACAGCACCCGGGCATTGGTCGATGACACGGTGATCTCCTCGCATCCTGATGTGCTTTCAGCGGCAGCAGATTTGCGTCAGGCCTACCTCAACAATGCGCGTAGCGCCTTGATCGCACCGGTTACCGGCTATGTTGCCAAGCGCACGGTGCAACTGGGCCAGCGGGTGCAGCCAGGCACGCCGATGATGGCTGTCGTACCGCTGAATCAATTGTGGATCGACGCCAACTTCAAAGAGACGCAGTTGAACAACATGCGTATTGGCCAGTCCGTAGAGATCAGCAGTGACCTGTACGGTGATGACGTGACCTTTCACGGCACTGTCGACAGCCTGGGCGCTGGCACCGGGAGTGCTTTTGCCTTATTGCCTGCGCAGAACGCCACGGGTAACTGGATCAAGATCGTGCAGCGAGTACCGGTGCGTATTCATATCAATAGTGATGAGTTGGCTAAACATCCGCTGCGAATTGGTTTGTCGACTGTAGTTGATGTCAATTTACACGATCAAAGCGGCCCGGTGCTGGCCCAGCAACCACCCGTCAAAGCGTCGTACAGCACCAATGTGTACAAGCTGCAACTAGCAGAGGCTGATGCCTTGATCAGCAAGTTGATCAAGGACAATAGCGAGTCCGTTGCAAAGACTGCAGTGCGCTAACTCTCTCTGGGCCTGGTCTGGGGCTAATCAGGCTGGGCCACTCTTTGTCAAAACATCTGCGCTTTAAGGAGTGGTGATGAGCTCTCAAGCTTCTTTCACGCCGCCCAGCTTGTTGCTTTGCACCATTGGTTTGTCATTGGCGACCTTTATGCAGGTTCTCGACACCACTATTGCCAACGTGGCGCTGCCGACCATTGCCGGTAACCTTGGGGTGAGCTCGGAGCAGGGAACCTGGGTTATTACCTCGTTCGCCGTCAGCAACGCGATTGCCTTGCCGCTTACCGGCTGGCTGAGCCGCCGTTATGGTGAAGTGAAGTTATTTGTCTGGGCCACATTGCTGTTCGTGCTGGCTTCATTTCTCTGCGGTATTTCCCGCTCGATGCCTGAGCTGGTGGGCTTTCGCGTGCTCCAGGGTTTAATGGCCGGGCCGCTGTACCCAATGACGCAAACCCTGTTGATTGCTGTGTATCCACCGGCGAAACGGGGGATGGCATTGGCACTGCTGGCAATGGTGACGGTGGTGGCGCCGATTGCCGGGCCGATTCTCGGCGGTTGGATCACTGACAGCTACAGCTGGCCATGGATCTTCTTTATCAATGTGCCAATCGGTTTATTTGCAGCCTTTGTCGTCACCCAGCAAATGCGTAAGCGCCCGGTGGTAATCAGCCATCAACCGATCGATTACATCGGTTTGTTGACCCTGATTATTGGTGTTGGTGCGCTACAAATCGTGCTCGACAAAGGTAATGACCTCGACTGGTTCGAGTCGAACTTTATCGTGATAGGCACCCTGGTTTCGGTGATTTCACTGGCGATATTCATTATTTGGGAGATGACTGACCGCCATCCGATCGTTAATTTGCGGTTGTTCGCTCACCGTAATTTTCGTATCGGCACAATTGTTCTGGTAGGCGGCTATGCGGGCTTTTTCGGGATTAACTTGATCCTGCCGCAGTGGCTGCAAACGCAGATGGGATACACCGCGACCTGGGCTGGGTTGGCGGTGGCGCCACTCGGTATCTTGCCGGTACTGATGTCACCGTTCGTGGGAACCTATGCGCATAAGTTTGATTTGCGGATTCTTGCCGGCATCGCATTTTTGGCGATTGGCATGAGCTGCTTTATGCGGGCCGGTTTCAACTCACAAGTTGATTTTCAGCACATCGCCTTGGTTCAGCTGTTTATGGGCATCGGTGTCGCGCTGTTCTTTATGCCGACGCTGAGTATCTTGCTGTCGGACTTGCCGCCTGACCAGATTGCCGATGGCTCGGGGCTGGCGACATTCCTGCGCAATCTGGGCGGTAGCTTTGCCGCATCGCTGACCACCTGGATCTGGATACGTCGCTCCGAAGTGCATCACGCCAACTTGAGTGAGCATATCAGTGTGTACGACCCGATAACGCGTCAGGCGCTGGATCAGCTCGGCGGGGCCAATCTGCAGTCATATGCTCAGTTGGAACAGACGTTGACCAGCCAAGCCTACATGATCTCGACCGTGGATTATTTCACCCTGATGGGTTGGATATTTATGGGCCTGATATTACTGGTATGGCTGGCCAAGCCACCCTTTGCAGCCAAGGCAGGGCCAGCGGCGGCGGGGCATTGATCAAGCTGGCTTTGCTGTTACAAAAAACGCTGCGGTTGCAGCGTTTTTTGGTTAGCTATCGAAATTAAAAGCGGCTTGATTAAAACCGTTTTCATCGACTTGCAAGGCCCAGCCTTGGCGGTCCCAGTCTCCCAGGACAATCCGTTTTGCTGATTCACCGTTAACCAGCAGTTTGTGCACGGCTGGACGATGGGTGTGCCCGTGGATCATGGTTTTGACCGCGTGTTGGGCCATGACCCGGCCGACTTCATCCGGGGTGACATCGACAATGTCACTGGCTTTCATCCGGGTTTGTGCTCGGCTTTCATTGCGCAGCTTGCGGGCAAGCTTATGGCGGGTATTCAGCGGTAAGTTTCGCAGAATCCATAAACTCAACGGGTTGCGCAGATAACGGCGCATGCGCATGTAGTTTTCGTCGCGGGTGCACAGGCTGTCGCCGTGCATCAGCAAGACGGGTTCCCCGGCCATCTCGACCACGCTGGGGTCGCTGAGCAAGGTGCAGCCAGCTTCACGACAAAAGCGCTTACCGATCATGAAGTCACGGTTGCCATGCATTAGAAAGATCGCTGTACCGCTTTCGCTCAGTTGTTTAAGCGCCTCGGCAATCGAACGTTGAAATGGGCTGATTGCATCATCGCCAACCCAGACTTCAAAGAAATCGCCAAGAATGTAGAGCGCCTCAGCCTGGCGTGCGCGAGTGCTGAGGAAATGCAGAAACGCCCGGGTAATATCCGGGCGCTCCTGTTCAAGGTGTAGATCTGAGATCAGTAGGATCACTCAACGATCTCTGCACGCTCGATGATGACGTCTTCAACCGGAACATCCTGGTGGCCAGACTTCATAGTGGTTGGCACGCCTTTGATCTTCTCGACCACGTCCATGCCGTCAGTCACTTCGCCGAACACGGTGTAGCCCCAGCCTTGCACGGTCGGAGCGGTATGGTCGAGGAAGGTGTTGTCAGCGACGTTGATGAAGAACTGAGCAGAAGCCGAGTGCGGCTCCATGGTGCGAGCCATGGCAACGGTGCCTACCTTGTTGGATACGCCGTTGTTGGCTTCGTTCTTGATGGTTGCGCGGGTCGGCTTCTGCTTCATGCCCGGCTCGAAACCGCCGCCCTGGACCATAAAGTTGCTGATCACGCGGTGAAAAACGGTGCCGTCGTAGTGACCGCTTTTTACGTATTCTTCAAAGTTGGCCACGGTTTCTGGTGCTTTATCAGCAAACAGAGTCAGGGTGATAACGCCGTGGTTAGTGTGCAGCTTGATCATGAGAGTAATCGCTCTATCGAGGTAAGCAGGAGGCCATATCAGGCTGTATTGCCAGCTATGCAGCCCTTGAAACTACTGTGCCAGGTTGTTATGGGGCGAAAAAAACGTTGCAGGGGCGCAATAAATCAACGCTGTTGCAGCCTTGTTGGCCATGTTTTTCGCGTGTTTTTGCATAAGCCCATAGGTGCCATATGCATTGTAAACGTAACTTAAGTGCTACGCAGCGCAAATGAACTGGTTTCAAGGCCTGTCAGGGGGTTGACAGCTTCGGCTATGATAGGCGCTTTGCAATTGCTGGAAAACCATCACCTCAGTCATTACCGCGCAGCGTTGGGTTATCGTTTTTTGCTGTTTTGATTCTCGATAGCGCCGATACAGGGTTGTAACGTTCGGTTTGGATACTGGTCTGGTGGTTTCAACGCATTCATTGTTTTAGTCGGCCGATGCTACGCCGCGCACCTGCATGATCAAGGACACCATGAGCAAGTTAGAGACTCCCGCCGCAACGAACTTCCTTCGCCCAATCGTCCAGGCTGACCTGGAGTCAGGTAAGCATGCGAAGGTTATTACCCGTTTTCCGCCGGAACCTAACGGTTACCTGCATATAGGTCACGCTAAATCGATCTGTCTGAACTTCGGTTTGGCCAAAGAGTTTGGCGGTGAGTGTCATTTGCGTTTTGATGACACCAACCCGGCCAAGGAAGATCAGGAATACATCGATGCGATCAAGCAGGACGTGCAATGGCTAGGCTTTCAGTGGGCTGGCGAGGAGCGTTACGCCTCCAATTATTTCGACCAGCTGCATGATTGGGCTGTTGCGCTGATCAAGTCGGGCGATGCTTTTGTCTGCGACCTGTCGCCAGAAGAGTCGCGTGCGTATCGCGGCAATCTGACTGAGCCGGGCAAGAACAGCCCGTTCCGTGATCGCTCGATTGAAGAAAACCTGGATCTGTTCGCCCGCATGAAAGCGGGTGAATTCGCTGATGGCGCGCGCTCGCTGCGGGCGAAAATTGACATGGCGGCGCCGAATATCAATCTGCGCGACCCGATTCTCTACCGCATTCGCCATGCGCATCACCACCAGACCGGTGACAAGTGGTGCATCTACCCGAGCTATGACTTCACTCACGGTCAGTCGGATGCCATCGAAGGCATTACCCATTCGATCTGTACTCTTGAGTTCGAAGACCATCGTCCGTTGTATGAATGGTTCTTGGCGCGTTTGCCTGTGCCGGCGCAGCCACGTCAGTACGAATTTGCTCGTCTCAACCTCAACTACACCATCACCAGCAAGCGCAAGCTCAAGCAGTTGGTTGATGAAGGCCATGTAAATGGTTGGGATGACCCACGTATGTCGACTCTGGTTGGCTATCGTCGTCGTGGTTACACGCCTGCATCAATGCGCAACTTCTGCGACATGATCGGGGTTAACCGTGCAGGTGGCGTGGTTGATATCGGCATGCTCGAGTTCGCCATTCGTGAGGACCTTGACGCCAATGCGGCGCGCGCGATGTGCGTGCTCCAGCCGCTAAAGGTGGTTATCACCAATTACCCTGAAAATGAAGTGCAAATCCTCAGTCTGGCACGCCATCCGAAGCAGGATATCGGCACCCGTGAGTTGCCGTTCGCGCGCGAGATATACATCGACGCTGGCGATTACGATGAGAACCCGCCAAAGGGCTACAAGCGTCTTGAACCAGGCGGCGAAGTGCGCCTGCGTGGCAGCTACGTGATTCGTGCCGATGAAGCGATCAAAGATGCCGACGGCAATGTTGTCGAGCTGCGTTGCTCGTATGATCCAGACACGCTGGGCAAGAACCCGGAAGGCCGTAAGGTCAAAGGGGTTGTGCACTGGGTTCCAGCCGATGCCAGCGTTGAGTGTGAAGTGCGTCTGTATGATCGCTTGTTCCGCTCTGCCAACCCTGAGAAAGCAGAAGAGGGCAGCAGCTTCCTCGACAATATCAACCCTGAGTCGCTGGTCGTACTCAAAGGTTGTCGTGCCGAGCCATCGCTGGCTAATGCAACGGTTGAGGACCGTTTCCAGTTTGAGCGCGAAGGTTACTTCTGTCTTGACTCGAAAGATTCCAAGCCGGATGCATTGGTGTTCAACCGCACCGTAACGCTGCGTGATTCCTGGGCTTAAACCCAGTGGGTAGTGCTGAGCGATAACCCAGTTTGCCGCAGGTGTTTATTGCGCCTGTGGCCTTGGGTTGTCACTCCTGATTTTGTGGCTGAAAGGGCCGCGTTTAAGGATTTTTTATGCTGACCATCTACAACACTCTGAGCAAAACCAAAGAAGTGCTCAAACCGTTAGAAGGCAATCATGTACGCATGTATGTCTGTGGCATGACGGTTTATGACTTCTGCCACATTGGTCATGCGCGGGTGATGGTTGCGTTTGACGTGATCGCACGCTGGCTGCGTCATCGCGGTTATGAGCTGACCTATGTGCGCAATATCACGGATATCGACGATAAGATTATTCGTCGCGCGCAAGAAAATGGCGAAGATTTTGAAGTGCTGGTCGAGCGCATGATCGCAGCCATGCATGAAGACGAGGCGCGGCTCTCGGTGCTGCGCCCAGACATCGAGCCGCGTGCCACGGGCCATATTCCCGGCATGCATGAAATGATTCAAACCCTGATCGACAAAGGCTTTGCCTACGCACCTGGCAATGGTGATGTTTACTACCGGGTCGGCAAGTTCGTCGGTTACGGCAAGTTGTCGCGCAAGAAGATCGAAGACCTGCGCATTGGTGCACGTATCGAAGTCGATGAATCGAAACAGGATCCCCTTGATTTTGTTCTGTGGAAAGGCGCCAAGCCGGGCGAGCCAAGCTGGATGTCGCCATGGGGCGCTGGTCGTCCGGGCTGGCATATCGAGTGCTCGGTGATGTCCACCTGCTGCTTGGGCGAGACATTCGACATTCACGGTGGCGGTCCCGACCTGGTCTTCCCCCACCATGAAAATGAGATCGCCCAGAGTGAGGCGGCTACCGGCAAGCTCTATGCGAATGCATGGATGCACGCGGGTGCTGTACGCGTTGATGGCGAGAAGATGTCCAAATCATTGGGCAATTTCTTCACCATTCGCGAGGTGCTGGAAAAGTATCACCCTGAAGTGGTGCGTTACTTCCTGGTGTCGAGCCAGTACCGCAGTCCGATCAACTACTCAGAAGACAGCTTGAAAGAAGCCAAAGGCGCGCTGGAACGGTTTTATCACGCACTCAAGGGATTGCCTGATGTTGCGGCTGTTGGCGGTGATGCATATGCCGAGCGTTTTGCTGACGCGATGAATGACGACTTCAATTCACCCGAAGCCTGCGCAGTATTGTTTGAAATGGTCCGCGAGATAAATCGTCTGCGCGATACCGACTTTAATGCTGCCGCAGGTTTAGCCGCTCGCTTGAAAGAGTTGGCGTCGGTGTTGGGTGTACTGCAACTTGAGCCTGAAGCGTTCTTGCAAGCGGGCGCAGAGGGCAAGGTTGACGCCGCTGAGGTTGATGCACTGATAGCGGCGCGCCTGCAAGCACGTACCGATAAGAACTGGGCTGAATCTGATCGTATCCGTGATCAGCTAACGGCCATGGGTGTTGTGCTGGAAGACGGCAAGGGCGGTACTACTTGGCGTCTAGCTGAGTAAGCATTCTCTACTGCTACAGAAAAAGCCGCTTATGCGGCTTTTTTTTGTGCCCAATTGACTCGGACAAGGGCTGCGTCCGGGTGATTTCAGCTTTGCTTTTAAATCAGTGTCACTTAAAGACAAGCTGTTGTCGTCTTATGTCAATCTTGGATCTTCAATAAAGCATTAGTCTGTGATTTGGATGGCACTGTAGCGCCTAGCGTATACGCATTGATTGTTAATGCTAACAAGCTGCTTTAAGGCTGCTCAAAGGTAAGAATTAAAGCGTTTTCTGTTGTCGAGACTTAAGTGCGGGCTAACCAGGTATCAGCTTGGTAGCTGCGCGCTCAACCGCGTCTGCAGTGCGTACTAATAATAATGATCGAAAGGGTTTAGCGATGACTTGGTTACGAATACGCCTAAAAACCATCGGCTCGGCAGCGCTGTTAGCGTTTTCTGTTTGCGCCGCCTCTTTGGTATCTGCCGCAGATAAACCCAACATTTTAGTGATCATGGGTGATGACATCGGCGTTACCAACATCAGCAAGTACAGCCACGGCATGATGGGCTATCCAACGCCCAATATCGACCGTATTGCCAACGAAGGCATGATGTTTACCGATTACTACGGTGAGCAAAGCTGTACTGCCGGCCGCTCGGCCTTCATTACTGGCCAGCATCCGGTACGGACCGGTTTGACCAAAGTGGGCATGCCTGGCTCGACAGTGGGTCTGCAAAAAGAAGACCCTACCCTGGCAGAGCTGCTAAAGCCGCTGGGTTACACAAGCGGTCAGTTTGGTAAAAACCATTTGGGTGATCGCGACGAATTCTTGCCAACTAATCACGGTTTTGATGAGTTCCTCGGCAACCTCTACCACCTCAACGCTGAAGAAGCGCCAGAGGACGAGGATTGGACGAAGAACCCGGTTATCGATAAAGCACTTCGTCCGCGCGGGATTATTCACAGCACCGCCGACGGTAAAATCGAAGACCTAGGCCCGCTGAACCGTAAGCGCATGGAAACTATTGACCAAGAGTTCCTTGATGCTTCGCTTAACTTCATGGATAAAGCGGTCAAACAAGACAAGCCGTTCTTCGTCTGGTTTAACTCAACGCGCATGCATTACTACACCCATATCAAAGAAGAAACCAAAGGCATTTCGGGCCAGGGCTTCTACAACGATGGCATGGTTGAGCATGACGGTCAGGTCGGTGAAATCCTCAAAAAGCTGGATGATCTAGGTGTCGCTAAAAACACCATCGTGATCTACACCACTGATAACGGCGTGCATTTCAACCAGTGGCCTGATGCCGGGATTACCCCGTTCCGTGGTGAGAAAAACACCAACTGGGAAGGTGGCTTCCGGGTTCCTGCAATCATTCGCTGGCCAGAACATATCAAACCGAACACCATCTCCAACGAGATCGTATCGGCGCAAGATTGGGTGCCAACGCTGATGGCGGCCGCCGGTGTACCTGACGTTAAAGAGAAATTGCTGAAGGGCTACACCGCTGGTGATAAAACTTTTAAGGTCCATCTCGATGGCTACAACCAGCTGCCATACCTTGAGGGCAAAGAGCCTAAGGGGCCGCGGACCGATTTCTACTACTTCAGTGACGACGGTAAGTTGTTGGGTGTGCGTGATGGCGATTGGAAGGTTGTTTACGCCGAGCAGCGTTCGCGCCGCTTTGATGTATGGCGCGATCCGTTCGTAGACTTGCGTGCGCCAAAGCTGTTTAACCTGCGTCGTGATCCATTTGAGCGGGCTGACACCGACTCCAACAGTTACAACGTGTGGTGGGATAAGAAAGCTCAGTCGGCAATCTTCCCAGGGCTTTTCCGTACTCAACAGTTCTTGATGACGTTCAAGGACTTCCCGCCACGTCAGCGTCCTGCCTCGTTCACAATCGACCAAATGGTTGAAAAACTGATGAACTTCGAAGGCAAATAAGCAGCCCAGAATCCCTGCGCTAGCTTGTTTATAGACACAAAAAAACCGCTTTCGAGCGGTTTTTTTGTGTTTTGGATCTGGCCTTTATACTTTCAGGCCCTGCTCGCGTAGGCGTTTGTATAGGGTGTTACGGCTTACACCAAGGCGCCGAGCAAGCTGAGAAACATTCCCAGCACAGGCCAGCAGTTTGTCACTGAGGTCAGTCTGGTCATTGAGGTCGAGCACTTCGCTTGAGTTGAAGTGATTGGCGTTCGGTGTGCTGGCAGCCAGCGCTGTTGAGTCGCTCACTGCCGATTGATAAGTGTGAAACTCTTCAAGGAAATCGTCTGGCAGATGCTCAATTTTAATCGGCAGATCGTCTGCCATTACCAGCGCGACCTGAATCACACTGCTGAGCTGGCGCAAGTTGCCGGGCCAGGGGTGAGCGTTGAATACTTCCAGCACCTCGTTACTTAGACCGGTCCATTGCTGAGGTTCTCGGTGCTGCTGCCACAGGCGTTTGAACAAGGCGGCTTTATCGCTACGCTCACGTAGTGGTGGTAACTCAAGGCTAAGTCCGTTGATGCGGTAATAAAGGTCTTGGCGAAACAACCCTTGCTCAACATCATTGCGTAAAGGACGGTTCGTCGCTGAAATCAGGCGGATATCAACTGGATAGCTTTCGCTGCTGCCCAGTGGTTGTACGCAACGCTCTTGCAGTACGCGTAATAGGCGCGCCTGAACCCGCGCAGGCATGTCGCCAATTTCATCGAGAAACAGCGTTCCTTTGTCTGCCTTGCGGATAAGCCCGCTGCTACCTTTTTGGTTGGCCCCGGTGAAGGCACCTTTCTCGTAGCCAAATAGCTCTGACTCAACCAGTTCGCTGGGAATTGCTGCGCAATTCACCGCAATAAATGCTTGTGTTGCACGGCTGCTGGTTTGATGCAGGGCTTTGACGAAGACCTCTTTGCCGACACCGGTTTCGCCATGAACCAACAAGGGAATGTCTTTCTCTATCAAGCGTTGTGCTTGCAAGATGGCTTTGTCGACTTTGGCATCGCCCAAGCTCAAATTATCCAGCCTCAAGCTGTGTTCAGCAGGCTCTGATGGGGCGTTTTTAGCCTGTGGGCGAAAGTCGCGTGCTTTAGGCGCTATCGGCTGTTCTGGGCGCGTGACCTGTGCATGGAAACGAAATCGCCCGCCAGCTTTCAAGCTAAACGGCTGTCCGGAGGGTTGGTTGAGCAGTTGCCGCAGAGGCACATCGAATAAGGATTCGATATTGACCAGTGCCAAGCTGGTGCCAAGGAGATTGTCTGCCCGACGGTTAGCCGATATCACCTGACCGCTTTCATCAAACACTACAAGTCCAGCCCAAGGGCTTTCAAGGTTATTGAGACTGGTGTTAAACGTAAGCTGGAAGTAGTGCTGTTTGAATAGATTGAGAATCAGCCGGTTTTCCACTGACTGACTCATCATCTTGACCATGCCAAGGGTGTGCGATGGCGGCAGGTAACTATCACTGGACACATCAAGCACCGCAACCACCTGGCGCTGCTCATCAAAAATAGGCGAGGCTGAACCGGTCATAAACCGATTGGCCTTGAGGTAATGCTCATCTTGTTGAATATGCACTGCTTGTGCGCAGCTTAGGGCGGTGCCGATCGCATTCGTCCCTGTTTGGCGTTCCTGCCAACTGGCCCCGGTGACAAAGCCGCGACTGTGCTCCGCGTCGAGAAAGCGTTGATCACCCCACGATTGCAACACCTGACCTTGGCTGTCTGCCAGCATTATCAAGCAGCTTGAGTTGGTCAGGATGTTGCCGTAATAGGGCAAGACTTCCTGGTGGGTTGTGACCACTAAGCTTTGGTGGCGGTCCAGCAGGGCGCTGATTTCACCCTGTACAGGTGAGCCAAAGCTGGGCGCGGTTTGATGAGTCAGGCCAAATTTACGGCAGCGTGACCAAGAATCCTCAACGATTGCTTGATGAGTCAGTGTGCGGGCAGATTCAGCCATGCTCGGCAGTTCTCCGTTGCAGCGTTTCTTATTGTTGTGGGTCTCGGTCTTTGCCGAGATATGTGAGTGTCGTTGATGACTGTTCAATGTCAACGTCTGAGTGTTCAGTTGTTCAGTTAACAGCTGTTCAAAACTGTTCAGTGCGAACCACAAGGCACATTCGGCGCCTATGAATACCCATTACTAAACAACAAGATAGAACAGAATTCTGCGAGCTGGCACGGACATCGCTTAGAGATGTGAAATGGCATAACAAAAAAAGGAATAGCCATGTCACTTACGCTGGAACATGTCAGCCGTACGGTTGATAACCAGGTTTACATCGACGATGCCTGTCTGAGTTTCGAACCCGGTTCATTCAATGTGTTACTGGGGCGTACGCTGTCTGGCAAGACCAGCCTGATGCGGCTTATGGCGGGCCTTGATCGCCCAAGCAAGGGTCGAATCCTGATGAATGGGGCGGATGTCACCGCTATTCCAGTGCGTCAGCGCAATGTGTCGATGGTTTACCAGCAGTTCATCAATTATCCGACGCTTAGCGTATTCGAGAATATCGCTTCACCATTGCGTCAGGCGCGTTGCTCGGAGGCCGAAATCGCTGAGAAGGTCCATGCCACGGCCAAGATGCTGCGGATCGAGGGCTTGCTCAAGCGCTTTCCATTGGAGCTTTCTGGAGGCCAGCAACAGCGCACTGCGATGGCCAGGGCGCTGGTTAAAGACGCATCGTTGATTCTCTTTGATGAGCCGCTGGTTAACCTCGATTACAAATTGCGCGAAGAGCTTCGCCAGGAGATGCGTGAGCTGTTTGCTGCGCGCCATACCATCGCCATCTACGCGACTACTGAGCCGAACGAAGCGCTGGCGCTTGGCGGCACAACGACTATTTTGCACGAGGGGCGGGTGATCCAGAGTGGCAACACGCCTGAGGTTTACCATTGTCCACAGCAAGTATTGGCTGCAGAGCTGTTTTCGGAACCGCCGATCAATATGCTGCCTGGACAGATTAGCGGCACCGAGGTGAGCTTCGCCGATACTGTGTATTTCCCACTGACGCCAGATCTGCAGCAGCTTGAGCAAGGTGAATACCGGTTTGGTGTGCGCCCAAGTCATATTGGTTTAATGCCTTCCAATGATGATGACCTAGAGCTTGCGGTTACGGTTGATCTTGCAGAAATAAGCGGCTCAGAGACCTTCTTGCATGTGCGCGCAGAGCAGTTCTCGTTGGTGCTGCACCTTCCTGGTGTACACGAATACGACGTTGATACACCGATTCTGATCTATATCCCCACCCATAAATTATTTGTCTTTGATGTTCAGGGCCAGCTTAAGCAGGCACCGGCACGACGTACCGGGAGGGCTGCCTGATGGCTGAGATCCGCTTGCAAAATCTTGCCCATAGCTACAGCCGCGAGCCAAAGGGCGCTGCTGACTATGCGATTCGCGAGATGAATCATGTCTGGGAGCAGGGCGGTGCTTATGCGCTGCTCGGGCCATCAGGCTGCGGTAAATCGACACTGCTCAATATCATTTCCGGGTTGCTCAGCCCTTCCCATGGCGAAGTGCTGTTTGATTCGAAAGTGGTCAATGCGCTAACCCCGGAAAAGCGCAATATCGCCCAGGTTTTCCAGTTTCCGGTGGTGTACGACACCATGACGGTGTTCGATAACCTGGCATTTCCGTTGCGCAATCAGGGGATGGCTGAGCCGCAAGTGCTGAGCAAGGTGCACGAGATTGCTGAGGTTCTGGATTTACATCCGTTGTTGACGAAAAAAGCCAGCAACCTGACCGCAGACGAAAAACAAAAGGTTTCGATGGGCCGGGGGCTGGTGCGTGATGACGTATCGGCGATTCTGTTTGATGAGCCGCTGACGGTGATTGACCCGCACTTGAAGTGGAAGCTGCGGCGTAAGCTCAAGCAGATCCATGAGCAATTCAATATCACCATGGTTTACGTCACCCATGATCAGTTGGAGGCTTCGACCTTCGCCGACAAGATTGCGGTGATGTATGGCGGTCAAATCGTCCAGTTTGGGACGCCCCGAGAATTGTTTGAGCGGCCAAGCCATACCTTTGTCGGTTATTTCATCGGCAGTCCGGGCATGAACCTGATCGAGGTTGAGCGCAGTGGAGACGGGGTCAAGTTCGCCAATACCCACCTCAATCTCAGTGCGGCGCTCAACCAGCGCCTCGATGCCCTTGATTACCAACAGCTGAAAATAGGTATCCGCCCCGAGTTTGTTCACCTTTGGGACGTGGCGAGCAGCGATATGCCAGACACTGCATCGGCGGCAGATACCGCAGGCAGCGACGCCTTCCATGCCGAAGTGGTTCACGTCGAAGACTTAGGGACTTACAAGATCCTGACCCTGAACCTGGATGGCCAGCCGCTCAAAGTGCGCTTGCAGGAGGACCAGGTCGTGCCTAAGCAGCGCGCCTCAGTCAGTTTTCCCGCGCAGTGGTTGATGGTTTACGCCGACGACTTCCTTGTGTCGGCAGACGTGCAGGGGGCTCGCCATGAAAGTGCATAACAACAAGGCCTGGTGGTTGGTGCTGCCGGTATTTTTGCTGGTGGCATTCAGCGCTGTGGTACCGATGATGACCGTGGTCAATTACTCGGTGCAGGATATTTTTGATTCATCCAGTCGATTCTTTGTGGGTGTCGACTGGTTCAAGCAGGTGCTGCGTGACTCGCGTCTGCATGATTCTCTGCTGCGCCAGTTTATTTATTCCGGATGCGTGCTGCTGATCGAAATTCCGCTGGGCATTGCGATTGCCCTGACCATGCCGACCAAGGGGCGCTGGGCGTCATTGTGCTTGATCGTGATGGCGATTCCGCTGCTGATTCCTTGGAACGTGGTGGGTACCATTTGGCAGATTTTTGGTCGCGCTGACATCGGCTTGCTCGGGTGGAGCTTGAATGCGCTGGGTATCAGTTACAACTACGCCTCCAACACCTCAGATGCGTGGGTCACTGTGCTGGTAATGGATGTCTGGCATTGGACCTCGTTAGTCGCGCTGCTGTGTTATTCCGGGCTGCGGGCGATTCCCGATGTGTATTACCAGGCCGCGCGTATCGATCGCGCGTCATCCTGGGCGGTGTTCCGCCATATCCAGCTGCCAAAGCTGAAAAGTGTGTTGCTGATCGCGGTGATGCTGCGCTTTATGGACAGCTTCATGATTTACACCGAGCCATTTGTGCTCACCGGCGGTGGCCCCGGTAATGCGACCACTTTCCTCAGTCAGACCTTGACCAAGATGGCGGTCGGCCAGTTCGACCTTGGCCCAGCCGCGGCATTCTCGCTGGTCTACTTCCTGATCATCTTGTTGGTGTCGTGGTTGTTCTACACCGCCATGACCCACACCGATAAGAACCGCTGAGGAGGCTGGCGATGATACGTAAACGTGTGGTTTTAGGGCTCTACATTCTGTTCTTGCTGGTGCCGATCTACTGGCTGGTGAACATGTCGTTCAAGAGCAATACCGAGATTCTTGGCAGCCTGACGCTCTGGCCCAACAGTTTTACGCTGGAAAACTACAAGGTGATCTTCACCGATCCGAGCTGGTATCAGGCTTACCTCAACTCACTGTATTACGTGAGCTTGAATACCGTGATCTCACTGGCAGTTGCGCTGCCGGCAGCCTATGCATTTTCCCGCTATCGTTTTCTGGGTGATAAACACCTGTTCTTCTGGCTGCTGACCAATCGCATGGCGCCGCCTGCGGTGTTTCTCTTGCCGTTTTTCCAGCTTTACTCATCGATTGGTTTGTTTGACACGCACATCGCTGTTGCCTTGGCGCACTGCCTGTTTAACGTGCCATTGGCGGTGTGGATCCTTGAGGGGTTTATGTCCGGCGTGCCCAAAGAGATTGATGAAACGGCTTATATCGACGGCTACAGTTTTCCCAAGTTCTTTGTGAAGATTTTTATTCCGTTGATTGGCTCCGGGATCGGGGTCACCGCATTTTTCTGTTTCATGTTTTCTTGGGTTGAGCTGTTGTTGGCGCGAACGCTGACATCGGTTGATGCCAAACCGATCGTTGCGGTGATGACGCGCACGGTTTCGGCCTCGGGTATCGACTGGGGCGTGCTCGCCGCAGCAGGTGTATTGACCATCTTGCCGGGCATGCTGGTGATCTGGTTCGTACGTAATCACGTCGCCAAAGGCTTTGCCTTGGGCCGGGTGTAAGGAGAAACCTATGGAGTGGATGGCTTGGACATTACCGACAGCCCTGTTTTTCTGCGGTATCGGTCTGCTGCTGGTCGGTATGACGGTCTGGGAGTTGCGTTCGCCCTGCGTTGAGCGGCGCGGTTTTTTACCGATTACCACCAGCCGTGGCGATCGTTTGTTTATAGGCCTTTTAGGCAGCGCATACCTGCATCTGATGGTGATAGGTGTGACTGACTGGAGTGTCTGGATAGCTTCGGCGCTGTCCGTTGTGTGGTTGGTTGCAGTGATGCGTTGGGGCTAACAAAGCGCGGGTAAACCGGCTTTCTATGGCTTTAGTAAATACCTTGAGATGGAGGTCTCTATGTTCGAAAATAACAACAAAACCCGACATAGCATGGCGCTGGCAGCCTTGCTGGCGTTGTCCGGACTAAGTGGTGCGGCCTGGGCCGACGCTTACGAAGATGCGGCAAAAAAATGGATGGCAAGTGAGTTCAGTCCCTCGACACTCACGCCTGAACAGCAACTGGCCGAGCTCAAGTGGTTTATCAAGGCCGCCGAGCCGTTTCGTGGCATGACCATTAACGTGGCGTCTGAAACGATCGCCACGCATGAGTATGAATCCAAAGTGCTGGCCAAGGCCTTCAGTGAAATCACTGGGATCAAATTGACTCATGACCTGATGCAAGAGGGGGACGTGGTTGAAAAACTGCAAACTCAGATGCAATCAGACAAAAACATCTATGACGGCTACATCAACGACTCTGACCTGATCGGCACACACTTTCGTTACGGCAAGGCCGTGGCGATCAGCGACATGATTGCCAACGAAGGCAAGGATTTCACCTCGCCAACCCTGGATCTTCCCGATTTTATTGGCATATCGTTCACCACCGGGCCGGATGGCAAGCTGTACCAACTGCCCGATCAACAGTTCGCCAACCTCTACTGGTTTCGCGCTGATTGGTTCGAGCGGGCTGACCTGAAAGCCAAATTCAAAGAAAAGTATGGCTATGAGTTGGGCGTGCCGGTCAATTGGTCAGCCTATGAAGACATTGCCAAGTTCTTCTCTGAAGATGTCAAAGAGATCGACGGTCAGAAAGTCTATGGCCACATGGATTACGGCAAAAAAGACCCATCGCTCGGCTGGCGATTCACCGATGCCTGGTTCTCGATGGCGGGCGGCGGCGACAAAGGATTGCCCAATGGTTTGCCGGTCGATGAGTGGGGCATTCGGGTAGACGGTTGCCGCCCAGTCGGCTCCAGCGTTGCGCGTGGCGGTGCTACCAACGCCCCGGCAGCAGTCTTTGCCACCCAGAAATACGTCGATTGGCTGCGTCAGTACGCGCCACCAGAGGCGCAGGGCATGACCTTCTCTGAAGCCGGGCCAGTGCCAGCGCAGGGTAATATCGCTCAGCAAATCTTCTGGTACACAGCCTTTACCGCTGACATGACCAAGCCTGGTTTGCCGGTGGTTAATGCTGATGGCACACCAAAGTGGCGGATGGCGCCTTCACCAAAAGGTCCGTACTGGGAAGAGGGCATGAAGCTCGGTTATCAAGACACCGGCTCTTGGACGTTCCTCAAGTCGACACCTGAAAAGCAGCGTCTGGCCGCTTGGCTATATGCGCAGTTCGTAACCTCGAAAACCGTGTCGCTGAAAAAGACCCTGGTTGGCCTGACGCCAATTCGCGAGTCGGATATTAACTCGCAGGCAATGACTGACATTGCACCGAAACTTGGCGGCCTGGTTGAGTTCTACCGCAGTCCGGCTCGTGTGCAGTGGACGCCAACCGGTACCAATGTGCCCGACTACCCGCGTCTGGCGCAGCTCTGGTGGCAGTTTATCGCTGAGGCAGCCAGTGGCGATAAAACCCCGCAAGAAGCACTGGATGGTTTGGCAGCAGCTCAGGACACCATGCTCGGGCGTCTGGAACGAGCCAATGTGCTCGGTGAATGCGGGCCTAAGCTCAACGAGGCGCGTGATCCACAGTACTGGCTGGATCAGCCGGGCGCACCAAAGCCGAAACTGGCTAATGAGAAACCTAAAGGCGAGACGGTCAACTACGCCGACCTGCTGAAATCATGGGAGCAGGCGCGTAAGTAAGCCAATGCAAGGCCGTGAGGTTAATTGAGCCTCACACAAACAAAAACGGCAGACGTTAAGCGTCTGCCGTTTTTGTTTGGCTGCCGTGCTTACTTGTGCAGATGCTCTGCCGCATGCAAGGTATTTTCCAGCAAGCCTGCGCGGGTCATTGGGCCTACGCCGCCTGGCACTGGCGTAATCCAGCCGGCGCGGGGCAGGGCAGTCTCATAGACCACATCGCCAATCAGCTTGCCGTCTTGCTGGCGGTTGATCCCGACATCAATCACGATAGCGCCGGGTTTAACCCATTCACCTTTAACCAGCCCCGGTTTGCCAGCGGCAACAACCAGCAAGTCTGCGTCACCCACGTGGCGAGCCAGGTCTTTGGTGAAACGATGAGTCACGGTGACGGTGCAGCCGGCGAGTAACAACTCCATAGCCATTGGTCGACCGACGATATTTGAGGCGCCAACCACAACTGCATGCAAGCCATACAGATCAACGCCGGTGCTTTCGAGCAGGGTCATGATGCCTTTTGGCGTGCAGGGCCGCAGTAGCGGCATACGTTGGGCCAGACGGCCAATGTTGTATGGGTGGAAGCCGTCAACGTCTTTATCTGGGCGGATGCGTTCAAGGATCAACGATGACTCAAGGTGCTCCGGCAGTGGTAGCTGAACCAAAATACCGTCGATCGCCGGGTCTTCGTTTAATTGATCAATCAGTTCCGCCAGCGCGTCTTGGCTGGTGTCAGCAGGCAGATCGTAGGCCTGCGAGATAAAACCTACTTCTTCACAGTCTTTACGTTTGTGCGAGACATAAACCTGAGAGGCTGGGTCGCTACCAACCAGGATCACTGCAAGGCCTGGCGCTCGCAGACCTTGCTGGCGCCGTTCAGCGACACGTGTGGCGAGTTGCTGGCGAATGCGGGTAGCGATCGCTTTGCCGTCAATCAGTTGTGCGGTCATTGCGCGTAGTTAACCAATAAGAGAGGGTGGAAAAAGGATGCGCATTCTCTCATGGAGCGGGCGTGAGGCAAAGGCGCTAAGCCACGAAATTCGTGTAACTCCTTTATCTCACTGATTTTTTTTGATTTTAGTGTTGACGGATATCGAAACCGCCATTAACATTCGCCCCGCTTGTCGAGCACAGCCAGTCGCTGGGTAAGACGGCAAACACACAAACTGCTTGCTTGTAAGTGTTTGTGAGGATGCCGAAAGCTTGAAGTCTGCTTGCAGATGGATAAGCGCCCGTAGCTCAGCTGGATAGAGCATCCGCCTTCTAAGCGGATGGTCGCAGGTTCGAGTCCTGCCGGGTGTACCATTTGGTATCTTTGGCTCAAGTTAGTTATATGGTGGGCGTAGCTCAGTTGGTAGAGCACAGGATTGTGACTCCTGTTGTCGTGGGTTCGATCCCCATCGTCCACCCCATATTGCTGAAGTAAGAGCCAGGCATTCATGTCTGGCTCTTACGTTTCAACCCTTGTTCTGCGGACGTGGTGGAATTGGTAGACACACTGGATTTAGGTTCCAGCGGCGCAAGCTGTGAGAGTTCGAGTCTCTCCGTCCGCACCATCTAAGGTACTGTTTCTAAAGGAAAAAATTTCTAAGGCTCTCCGAATGGGAGCGTATTGGGAACACTTTGGGAATTAGTGGCACAAAAAAGGCAGCTCAATGGAGCTGCCTTTTTCGTTTCTGGGGCTTGGTTTAAGGCTGTAGCGCACGGTCCAGCAGGCCGATCATGTCTGGCCCGTCCTTGTTGATCCATTTGCCGTAGTGCCGCCAGATCATGGCGGTAGATGTGTGGCCCATTTGATCTGCAATCCAATCGAGTGGCACAACCCCGGTGCTGAGCATCTGGCTCGCGTATGTGTGGCGGCAGTTGTTTGGGCCACGGTATCGAACGCCTACATCCTCAAGGTGTTTACTCCACCAGGTCTTGATCAGCACGTCTGAACTGGTCCAGGCCTCGTTTGTGGTGGACTTATGGAATACAAACCGTACCGTTTGTCGTTTAATCGTCTTGTTATCGCGGTCGGTGACTTCGATTTTTATTGGGTCACGCTTCGCCGTGAACCTCGCCTGAGCCTGTAAAGCCTCCAGCGCGGGCTTGAGTAGCTGTACCTCACGGGTTGAGCGGCGCGTTTTGGTCACCTTGTAGTGCCCCCGCACCTGCGAGCGTCGAAACTTTACTGTTCCGGCTTTCAGATCCACATCATCCCAAGCCAGCGCCATTGCCTCTGAAACGCGAGGGCCAGCCCAGATCATGAACTTGGCCAGGTTCAGTTCCTGCTGTTTGGTTTCGTCTCCGCTGAGAATCTTGGCAATCTCATCACGATCAAACGGGTCAGCTTCGTCCGGATCCGGCAGTCTCACGACGATGCCCTCCGATGGATCATGAGCGGTACGGTTGCGGGTGCGGTAGATCACGAACACTTGACGGAGGATGCTGACGATTTCTCGCACCGTCTTGTTGTGCAGCTTGGGCATTAACGTCTGCTGTACCCAAGTTTGTAGGTCCAGGTGATCGATTGAATCCGCCTGACTGTTACCCCAGCGTGGCCTGATATGAGTTTCGATCTTGCTTTTGTAAGTCCGGAAGCCGGAGGGAGCCATTTCGTTTCGTTTGATATCGAGCCATAGGTCGATGTAGTGGCCCAAGGTATTGGTCTTGATCTTGGGCGAGTCAGGAAAGTGGCGTGCATAACTGAATGTACCTGCCTTGATTTCGTACTTGATCATGCCTACCAGGCGTTCGGCCTGGGCGATGTTTTCAGGCGTAGCGTCACCTGGGAAAGGTTCCCGGCATCGTTCGCTCTGATAACGGAAATACACACGCACGCGGTTACCGCGCACTTCAACTCCATCGGCCATCTGCGTCCCCACGCAAAATAAAACAGCGTCAGTGTAATGGCGCTGTGAAAGCCCGGCCCGGATGCGGGACGAGAATTATCAATCGTTATTTCTTGAAGATTGACCAGGTCATGGCTGCATCTCCGGATGGCTGACACTCAGACCGACTGCGACCGGGCGCACCCAGACCGGCATATTGCTGAGCATGAAAGTTTCGCCGGCGCTGGCCAGCAACAAGGTGGTACCCATTACGTGGGCAATTGCCTCGGCTGCTGATGGTGGTACCGCGTTTCCAATCCGCTCGCGCCAAGCTTGATCGCTGAGCCCATCCAGTTCGAGTTGTTCCTCAGGTTCCACCAAGCTCTGGAGTGCTGCCAATTCCAGAGTGGTGAACGGGCGGTGCCAAGTGCCGTCGAGTGCTCGGATAACGCACGTCAGGCGCTCATTTGCTGCCGGCATGCGTGGATCTGCAACAGACCACCGGCCATTGTCTTGGCGCGCGCTGGCCGATACTGCACCGGCCTGGCCATCCCACTGCACAACACCATAGTGGCCGCCTGTCAGATATGGGTCGCCTTTAACCTTGGCCATCCCTGGGCGCGGATCTTGGACTGCAAATGCGCCCTGGCCAGTGGTGCTACCTGAGATAACAGTACGTGATATGCCATCCCACTGAGCTACGTTGTACTTAGCGTGACCGATACCAGAGTCACGAGGATCGGCGACGCTGAAAGTGCCTTGCCCTGGCGATTTAACGCCAATCACTGCGCCGCTGGTAGCATCCCAGCGACGAACGCCGTATTGCTGGTACTGCAGGGCTCCCGCTTGAGCGCGGGGATCTGCGACTGAAAACGCACCATTGGTTGGGCTTGAACGGCCAGCTACAGTACCCATTGAGTCGGCCCATTCATTCACGCCCAAGTAACCGCTATAGGCCTCGGGCACGATGATTAAGTCTCGTAGATAGCCATCCTCGATCGACAAATTATTAAGCGATCGCCAATCCTTACCGGCTTCAACCAGAGCAAGCCGCACCCAAGTTTTCCACTGTAGTGCCGGCACTCGATGCATCGGCCCAGCGGTTTCGATATCGCCGGCTAAAGGCATACGGCCGAGGATGTCGCCAACAGCTCGCAAGCTCTTTTTCTCTGGCTCGTATAGGAAGGGCGGCACCTTCTCGACGTGTCTGGCGACTAGCAGAAAGCGCTTGCGGCTTTGAGCAAGCCCACCGATTACCCCGCAGTCGTGGGTAGTTTCGGCCACTGCGTAACCGTAAAAGGCCAGCAGTTGGCCGATCTGGTCCAGCAGATGCCGGCCTCGGGTGGCCAGGCGCGGCACATTCTCAAAGACGATCAGCGGCACGGGGTTGTGCTTCCAAGCCTCACACATCAGCCAGACACAGCGAAGGGTCAGTTCATTGAGGGCCTGATACTTCGGGGTAAGACTCATCGTTTCTGATAGCAAACCGCTCGCGCCTTTGCAGGGGCTGCTGATGAATACCGCGTCGGGGTCATCGTTTTGCGCAGCGCTGCGCACATCATCAGGTGTTGCCTCACTCCAGCCGGTAGGCGGTTCTTTACCGTGAAAGCGGGTGTATTGGTCGCGGGTGAACAGATCGAGCAGGGTACCTGGTACGCCAGAGAGGCGTTCAAAATCGCGCAGGCCTGCAGGATCAACGTCTATCCTGCCCAAGCATTGCCATTGGGCCTGAATGTTGCCAACCACAGGCTTGGCTCGATTGAAGCCTTTGGCACCACCGCCCAAGCCGCAGCAGAAGTGGAAGTGCTTGAGGGTGCGCGTAAATGGATTAATGCTCACGGCGTCACCTCCGGGCACTGATAGCCAAGCTGGACACGCCAGTTGCTGTCTTGGCCTGCGTGAAGGCGTTCGCAGTAGCTGGCCAGCATGGCTTGGTGCTGGCGATACTCCATGACCGCCATGAAGCCGATTAACACGACCAAAAGTGAAAGCGAGAAGTACTTGAGAGCGCGCTCACTAGTGAGTTTTGCCAGTAATTTAGCGAGCATAACGCTTCCCCTTGGCCAGTTTTGCGGCGGCATGTTCAGCCATTCGCGCGGCCCATTCGACTGATTTGCGCTGTTGGCGTAGGCGACTGCAGGTGCTGTGCTTGCGTGTTGAGCGGGCATTGCCGCAAATGTCGCAAATGCTTGGTAGGCAAAGCCTGTGGCTTGCCATCGGCGGGCGGGTGCGCTCTGTGGTAGCCTTATCGGTGCCGCCTTTGGGTTGATGTGCTTGCATGGTGCTTCTCCTTTTGGGTCGGTTGGCGTCTGGGGGTTGCCGCCTCCAGACGCCGCTTCTTTCCGGCTTTGCCGATGTCAGTTGTATTGGGTGTGCCAGGCACGCCAAACCGTTTTGAATCCCTCCCAAATCACATCGCCGTTTTCAATGTATTGATGCACCTCTTGTTCAGGTCTGCGGTCTAGGCGCAGCACTGCCAGGCAGTCATCCCATAAGGCGCTGTCTATCCCGCGCAAATCGGTTAGTGAGAATGGATAGGCTCTGCCGTTGTAAAGGCTGAGCAGAAAGCGGGCGATCACACCGCTTTGGCCTGAGTCGCGCTGTGCTACCGGTACTAACCGCCGCAGTGCTTCGACGCCTGCAGCGCGAATGTAGGGCCGCTCAGCTTCTTCAACTGCGAGCCGGTTGAGTTCGTCCGTTATGCACTTGTTTGCTTGCATGGTGCTTCTCCTTTTTTGCGGTGTTGCCCAGGTGTTGCCGCACCTGGGCGGGTTGTTTACTTGAGCAGGCCTAGCAGCAGGTCTGGGCCAATGTTGGCGACGGCGATCAGGGCTAATAAGGCCAGTGCGCTGCATGCCAAGGTGGCCAGTTTTTCGCGCCTGCTTGGTTCGTGCTCAGGGTATTGGTCGTGCTGCATGGTGCTTCTCCTTGGGGGCGATGCCTTTGCGTTGCCGCGCTCAGACGGGGTTACTGTGCTTTGAATATCCAGCATTTGACGGTGGGTGATTTGGTGATGTTGTGGTTGTGCTTCATCGCTTGATAGCTGCGCACGGCGCTGTCTACTGCGCGGTTGGCGTCTACAAACTTGCGGCTGCGGCTTTCTTTGAGCAGGTCACGCAGTACGCCTACATCTGCCAGTTTTTGGCGGTGTTCGGCGGCGCGCTCACAGAACTCATTGAGGTTGATGGCAATGAGCTCGTCTTTTTTGCTGTGGTTGACCACTGGGCCATCAGCATCGAGGCCTTCGAGGTAGTCGTACACTTCCCAGAACTCAGCCATTTGCGGATGGTCTGCGCTGATCGAGGCTTGGCGCTCAATGGCCATGGCTATGATTTTGCGTTGCGTGCTGCTCACCTGAGCGTCTGTCAGATCAACGACTAAGCGAATGCCGTCGAGCAATGCCAGCAGTTGTGCGTGGTTTTTGATGATGCGTTCAACGCGGATGTAACCGCGCAGCGTGTTGCCGCACTTGCTACAGGCTGCTTGTTCACGCTCTGCCTGGTAATCAGTACCGCAGTTGATGCAGTTGCTGTTTAGGGTGCGCAAGCGTTGCTCATGTTCAGGGAACCGCTGCTCAAAGACCTCAAGCACCTTGGCCTCTTGTTTAACGGCCAATAGCAAAAAGTGGCTTAGCGTGTTTCCGTCGAGCATGTTCAGGCGTGCAGCTGCAGCGCGGCTCGCGGGTGTTACTTCTGGTCGCTTAAAGTGCAGCTTGCAGATGCGAGTCATGATCGCTTCGTGTGCAACTACCGCCGCGTTCTGGCTGATGGCAATGGTGCCGCGAAACGGTGGTTCATAGGTTTCATTGCCCGCTGTTTTCACGCCTTTGGTTGCGAGGGTGCCGCCGTTATAAAAGTCTTTCAGTTCATCCCATTCAAATGTTTTGGCGTGGCTTTTGTCATCGCCGTGGCGGTCGGCCTCAAGAAACACCACTGGCATGCCAGAAACTTGGCCCATTAAGCGTGAACGGCCCGCTTTGGTTGACTTCATTGGGTCGAAGCCTTCATAGCCGTCACGGCCCATCAATTTCCACAGCAAATTAAGCAGCGTCGTTTTACCTGCCCCGGCTTCGCCTGTGGCTTCCAAAAACGGGAACGATTGATATTTAACCCGAACTTGCTCAGCAAACAGCGACCCAAACCAAAAGGTGAGGGCGACCAGGCCTTGCTCTGCAAAGCAAGTCCAGAGCAGGTTTAGCCATTCTTCGTTGTAGTCTTTGTCGTTACGTTGAAGGTGAACCCGTACACCTTTCTGCAGGGTTTTTAAACGCAGCTTGCCGAACTCGAAATAGTCCTCATCATTGACTTCAAGCACTTGGCCGTCACGCACGGCAACATCGCCAAATACATAGCTTTTGTACTCTTTGCAGTAGCCCACATAGTCGATAGTTGTCACTGTTTTGATCCCGTAGAGTTGGTCTTTCATGATTTTGTCGAGCTGTAGCCCGGTGCCGGTAAACATTGCGCCCGCAGCCATGCCCAGCAGGCGCTTTTTAAATTCGCTTGCAGCGGCAAGTTGGGTGCTGGTGAAGGTGTTCTTTACGCTGGGTTCGTCGTGCGGGAAATCAACGCGCAGGTAGTACCAGGACTCATCCGTTACCTCGTTGCGTTGGTAGTAGAGCGCCTCGGGGTAGCAGTTGGCGATTTCTGCAGTGCAGCCCGATTCTTGCAGTGCCTTCTCACGCATTTGCCGGTCATTGAGCTGTTGGTCATCGTGATCTTCGCTGTCTTCCAGCGCGGTCATGGCCTTGTTGAACTTCTCCAGGTCGAGCTTGAACCAGTACAAGCGACTGTTAAAACCAAAGTGAAACTCGGCGCGTTTCTGCCATTCGTACATGATCAAAGCCTTCTCGCCGGGGCTCTCAGCAATCAACAACGCGCCGTGGTGGCGGGCTTCTTTGAGGTCAGCGGCAACGCGATCAGAGCGTTTGGCGGCATCTTCGATAAACACCCAGCGCTGATGTAGGTCGTTCCAATCGACTTTGCGGCCATTACGCTGAGGTATCTGCGCTGCCTCACAGGTAAAGCCCAGCTCGCGTGCTGCCTTTACAAATTTACGGGTGAAACGGTGGCCGCTGGGTTCGTTGTCTAATGCCCATACCAAACGTGGCAAGCGCTTGCCTGCGGCGCTGCGGTCTTTGATTAGTTGTTTGAGCGATTCATCAGGTAGGTTGCCAGAGCTCATGGCTGCAACGGCGGTAAAGCCATGGTGCTGCAGGGCCACGGCATCAAAGATGCCTTCAACAATCCACAGCTCACTAACCGCGGCTAAATCGACCTGTGGTGAGCACCACCAATGACCTTTGTAACTGGTGCCCGGTTTGAAGCGTGCTTTCTGTTTGCCAAAGCGCTCGGGGCGGTCAATAAGGCGCTCCCAATAACCGCCTTTAGGCAACGCAAAGCGCACCGTGGCGCTGCCTTCGTTAATGTCGCGGCACCAGAACTGCTCTTGTGTGAACAGCCCGTCAAGCAGCTCTAAGCGAAAGCCACGTGCAAACTCAAGGTAGGCGCGGGCTGTTGCTGTCGGGTTGTCGCTGGTTACAGGTGCGCGCTCGCTCCAATCGTTGAACAGGTCGGCGTATACGTCTTTAACATGGATCTGCGAACCGCACTTGCTGAGCCGCCCGCAATGCAGCATCCATGGTTTATCAAAGAAGCTGTACAGCTCTTTTTTGCTGCATACCGGGCAGGTGCCCTTGCGCAGATAGTTAGTGCCTGCGATATGCGTGAGGCCATAGTCGCGGTGCAGGCGGGTGAGAACTTCGGCCCTTAGTTGGTCGTGCATGATTGGCCTTGATCGGTCGATTTGAGGGCGGCTTTTAGGGCGCCGATGGTGCGTTTGTGGCCCGCAAGTGCCGGGTAGTCATCGAGAATGCGGTTAGTGCGCTGGAAGTCCGGCACTGAGCGATAGCGATCGTCATACCAGTGCTCTGCCATTGCGCGACGTAACTCGCTGCGCAGGTCAGCCAGCCACGCCTCAGCCACCGATTTGGGCAGATCAATTTGAATTGCGACGGCTGTTTGCATGACTACCTCCTCGGATTACGGGCAAAACATCCCCATACCCACAGCGTGGGCTGGGTGAAAACGGGTTTAGTGGTTGGGTGTTACGTGGCTGTAAGCAACAGCGAGAAAGCGCTCAGGCAAGATTCGGCGCGGGATTAAAGCAACGTCGCCGGTGAGGTTGTCGGTGATGAGAACAGACAACGCGTCCATGCGAGCTGTAATGGCGATGCGCTGGGCTTTGCTGCTTTTGTGCAACTGATCGAGCGCTTGTTGCACCAGTTCAGCGGCCAAGAACACCGGCACATCGAGCACTTGAATCAAGTGCTGTACGGCACGGTCAGTGAGCTTGGTATCACCGCTCAGGTGCTCGGCTTGATGGTTTTGCAAGAAGCAAAGCGCAGCGTGCTGCATGGTGCTGCGGTAGTCATTCAGTGCAATCGGTTGCTCATTCATGTTCATGCCTCCAGCAAATCAAGCTGAGTTTCGTTGTCGTTACGCATGGCTTCGCGACGTATCGACGTTGGTGCCGCTGGCAGCTGTACCTGTGGGTTTGGCATGCCTGATGGGCTCATTTGGTGGGTGATTTCAAACTGAGCCCGGAAGGTGGCGCCGCAGGCTTCATTGGTGCATTGCAGGTAAGCGGTACGCAGGCATATGTGCTGGCCTTCACTGGTGCGAATACGAATGGAACCTTTGCAGTGCGGACAAACCAGCTTATAAGTGCTCACTTTTGAGGCCTCCGGTGTAGGGTAATTACTGCATCTACCTCGGAGTGACGTGCAGCAATGTGTTGACGGTGCGCGTGGACAATTTCAGCCAGCTCTGCCTCGTCAATGACGCCATCAGCCAGAGCCTTAGCAATCAAGCTATCGACCGCGCCGCGTTTAATGGCCGTGGCCATGCCGCGTGTGTACAGGTCAAGGTTGTCCAGTTGTTCTGCATCTGCCTGCTTGACGAACACACCGCCATAAAGGCCACTCATGTAGTCGGGCAGGTGGCTGGTGTTGGTGACTTGTTCAAGCGCGTGCAGTTGGTCATCTGAAAGCGGGCGATGCCCTGTGCTTTCATAGGCTTGGTTGTCAAATTTCTTGAGCTCCAAACCGAGCAGTGCGGCCGCACCTTCACGCCCCCCGGGGTAAGCGTGAATGATGGCGCTGATGACTTTGCGGCGGCTGTCGAGGATTGGGCGGTGCATGTTCTCGTTTCTCCCTTGTGACAGCTGCACTACTGTGCAACTACGCCGTCTTTGATGCCGAGCAAAACAGCAGCTTTATGGGCCTCACCGCGCTTACCCTTTTTGGTGCCTGCTAAAACTTGATAAGTCGTTGCCGGATCAAGGCCGTGGTTGTCGGCGAAGTCTTTGATTGTGATGCCTAGCGAATCTAGCCAAGCCTTTGCTTGTGCCGGGGTGCGTGTCGCGTGCATGATTCAAATCCATTCAAAAGCGTTTAATTGACAACAGAATACCATTCGTTCGAGTGGTGTCAACAGGATTATCTATTCAAATGAGTGGAATTGGTGACCGGCTTAGAGAAGAAAGAGAGCGCCTGCGCTTATCTCAAGCTGTTTTTGGTGAGCTTGGGGGGGTTAAGGCTAATGCTCAGGGTAAGTATGAGAGTGGTGATCGTTTCCCTGGTGCGGACTACTTAGCTGCGGTCGCAGATGCTGGTGTTGATGTTTTGTATGTGGTGACAGGTACGCGTACACCGAGTGATTCTTCAAGTATCACTGCCATTGAGGCCGCGTTTGTTCATGACTATCGAGCATTATCCGAAGCAGAGCGTGACACCATTGGGCGTATGGTTAACGCTCTGGCCACGCAACCCAAAAGTAAATAATCAAAGGACTGCAAGATGAGAGTTAAAGGAGTATTGAGAAGTGCGCTGGTCGCCGTCTGCTTGGCTGCGACTACATATGCAACGGCAAATATTGAGTTGATTAGCGCCGAGGATTACGGCAAAGCATGGCCATTCACCGTAGAAGAAATGCACTTGATGTGCCTACAGGGGAGTGCGGTTGTGGTGTCTGATGTTGAGACTGGGGTTACGTATCCAGTTAATGGCGCCGCAAGTGGCAATGCCCGTCAGTTGGCTCTTGAGCCATTGGCAAATGTCTGGCGTGATGATCCTGATAATCCGGGGGCAAAGGTCAGTGTCAGTCGGGTGATTGAACAAGGACTAACACTCTGCAAGTAGAGCCATCCGTAAGACTAAAGCCCGCCGAGTGCGGGTTTTTATTTGCTGATTGCAATTGGCCATAAGCAGCATGCTAGATGGGGTTGCATATTGAAAATTGGCTGTAAGGTCAAATTTCAATATCACTAGCGGAGTATGCAAGATGAAGGAGGTTCTTGAGGCTGCAGGTACTCAACCAACGGATTCGGTTGTGCAGCCAACAATGGAAAGACTGACGGTGAATGAACGCCTGCTGCTAAAGTTTTACCGTGAGCTACAGCCGCAGGATCAAGATGTGTTGCGGCATGCGATACAGGTATTGGCTGTGAGTATGAAGCCTGAATGATTATGCGCCCCTAGCTTACGACTGGGGGCGCTCACACTTATAAATAGGGGGTAAGGTTTTTATTAAGTAAATCTACTAATTGAAGTCGTGACTCAATTAAAGAGTTTACTTTTTCTTGCCAATATCTTTTGTTGCTTGTGAATATTATCTCTAGTTCGTCAAGATAACTATCCATCTCTTCATGTATGGCAGTTGTTTCGTAGACTCTTGGCGGTAATTTTTCGTCTACGAATTGCTTGGTCATCATTCTTTTTGTTGAGGGGTTAAGTTGGTCTTTACTGCATTCTTTTAAGAATAAATTTAAGTCGTAAGTATTTGACTTTTGCGCAGCTATTAGTGTTTCGAAATCTGCGATTGTCAAATAAAGTGCGTTTTCAAGTTTTAGCGTGGAAGGTCTGTAGTTATTGTTTAGTCGTTCTTGAAGGTTTGTGTCTATATGCTCGGCTACAAATTGTCCACTTACGATCGCGTGCTCTTCGTGCGTAATAGTTGCGAGTCTAAACTGCGCATCTTTAAATTTCTCAGTTTTAGATAGCAAATTTGCACATGCACTTCCTTGCTCCAGTGCCCCGATAAAACTATTCTGTAAAGATTTTTTGAGAATCTCAGGGTCAAAAGAAGCTTTTATTATATCGTTAGGCTCAACTGCTTTGCATTCTATCAAGCCAATGTCGCCGTCGTTACCGAAAAATAGAAAATCGACAACCTTACCATTGATGCTGTTTTCTTTATAAAACTGCTTTATTTGTTCTTCGTTCCAATATTCCAATCCTGACGAGTCTAGTAGCTCGTTTATATAGCCCTCGAAAAGCTTTCCGAAATAGTTCTTAAATTTCGGTACGTTTTTCTTAAGGCGACTTGGGACAAGAGACGTAATACCGACCTCAAATATGGATGAGTTAAATACATACAGTATTTCACCACTGAGAATCATTGGCTTGTGCTTAAATGGGGTTTCTTGGAAATACTCACTTTGGGGAGAGTCATCTAGTCTGTATTTTTCCATAAATATAGATAGATGTTCTGTTTTAACCGTAGTCAGCATTAGATATGAGACGATATGGTTTGGAGGAACTTTAGGGCAGAGATTATAAATTAATGAATATAAGTTAATCTCCACTATGTGAGAGTTTTTAATGGATCTGACTATTACTAAAAGGTAAAGCGTTATTATATAAAAGCTTCGAAGGCTTAGTCCTGTATCATTTTCAAACTCTTGGCTGTAGAAGGAATCTTTTTTTGAGAAAAAATTACTTTGCCGAAATATTGATAAAAGACCTTGAGTAAAATTTTGTTGATACCAAAGTTGTTGCATGCACATCGCTCGTAACTTTAAATCTACAGATCCTTCTTCTAGGTTTGACGCAGAGAGCTGCATTTTATAAACGTCATTTGCAATGTTATAAAACTCGATGTCAGATACTATTCGTGGCCCTTCATTTCCTAATAGTGATTGCTTTACAATAAACATTGCTATCCAAGGCATTTTTTTTACAAAATCAATATTATTTGACGATTTTCCTTGAAGTTGTCTGGCTGCCGCCTCAAAAATTGACTTTTGAGTAAAGCAACTTAGTGAAGATCTAACTGATTTCAGCTTCTCCTGATATTGTTTTTCACTCAAAATGCATTCCTTTTTATAGATAGTCACATCGTATTAAATAATTAAAATATAATGATAGATTACTGAAAATTTTGCTTGTTGTCTTGACAAAATCGATTAATTGCCCGCTGTGCACTCACCTTACTTGCATACAAGTGAGTTAGACGCTTTGGTGTAGTTTGGTCACCCACTGTTATTTTTTTTTGAACGCCTGTTTTCCCCTCTCTGTACCACGCCAACACGCCGGTGTAATTGCCGGACGCCTCACTGACCAGGGCATCGTCATCGGGCAACTGCGACTCAAGTTCGAGGCTTGTGGTGTAGGCCTCACTGCTGAACGTGTGGGTGACGTTGCTGCCCACCCAAACAATGGAGCTGATATCAGGCTTGATGCCGGTGAGACTGTAGGTGAGCTCAGGGATTAGATCGGCTCGGCCTCGGGCCAATGTGTAACTGAGCGTGGCGCTGCCGCGTTGCAGGCGTTGCAATTCTGCTTTCGCGGCGCGCAAGGCGCTGTCGCGGTCGGTGTAAGTGTGGCGCAGGGTTTTGGCGTTGTCGTCGGTACCGGCAATGGCCTCCAGACGCTGGGCGCTGTTGGTTTGGTAGTAATAGGCTCTGGCGCCGCTGTAGCTGTTGCGGTCTGCTGCCAGATAGCGATGTTGATCACCATCTTTGCGAGTAAGCGCGATGTGCGGTAACGCTAAGCCGCTGGCCGAGGCGCTGGCGCCGGTGGGCAGGAACAATAAGCGGCCTGCTTTAACACTGGCGATCGCGTCGTTGTCATGTGCCAGGCGGGTGAGCAGGTTCAGGTCGCTCTCTGCGGTTTGGTCCAGGTGCGGCAAACCTATTGCGGCCAGCGCCACTTCAATCAACGGCTGCAGGGCGTATTCAGCTGCAATGGCGCTGATGATTTGCCCTAGGGTTTGCTGATGCCAGCTGCGCTCGCGCTTGCGTGCCAGGCCTTCGCGCATGTCTGCACTGCGGGCGCGGATGTTGAGTACGTCGGGTGCACCGCTGTGTTCGACTTCATCCACTGTGTAAGTGCCTTTGTCTATCAGCCCGGTGTCACTCCAGCCGAGGCATAAGCGAACAACCGCACCGCGTGGCGGGATGGCGAGCAAGCCATCGTGGTCGCTCAGGCTTATATCTAGCGTGTCGGCTTCCAACCCTCGGTTGTCGGTGAGTGTGGCGCTGATTAAGCGCGCTTTGACGCGGGCGGTGATGTCGTTGCCATCGACCACAACGCGGATGGCGGGTGTGGGGTAGCTGAGGTTTTGGCGCAGTTGGTCGGCTTGGCTGCGCAATTCGCCTATGGCTTGCTCGATCATCGCAGTATGTCGCCAATGTTGCCCAGTACACTGCCGAGTAGATCAATGCGGCCTTCATCGACACGTACCAGTTTGATTGAGAACTCAATGCGCCGGGTGGCACCGTCTTCAAAAAACAAGGTTTTGGTTTCGCTCATTGATTCGATCACATAAATGCCATAGATGCGCCCGGTGCCTTCGATCAGCGGCCATGCTTTGCCGGTGTCAGCCATGATGCGTAGGGCGTTGAGGCTGACGGTTTTACCTGCAATCTCAGGCAGCAGCACGCCGGGCAGGGTAATGGTGTCATCACCAGGGCCAAGAAATTGCCGGGCAGGGCGTGCGCCGATGCGTGAAGTGCTGTTGTGTCGCCAGTCGGTTTGGCGCTGAAACTCTTGATAGGCGAGGGTTTGCATGCCGAATACGAACATGCCGAGGCTCATCATCATCTGGTGTTATCCTCAGTCCGTGTCGAACAATGAGCTGCGCACACGCGCCGCTTTGTTGCGTTCACGCTCATCGAGCAGTTTGTTGAGCATCCTTTCTAAGCCTGCGGTGTCAGTGCCGGGCGTTGCGTGGATGTTGATTTCAATGGTGTCACCGGCAACTGTGATGGGCGTGCGTGCATTAGTTGCGGCCAGCGGTGGGCGGCTGTCTAACGCTACAGCGCTACCGGTGTTGATACCCATGGTCAGTGCACCTGCCACCGCCATTTGCTTGCCGAGGCGGTTGATGCTGGCCAGCGGGCCGCGCCCATTGTTGTCGATGCCTTGGCTGAGCCCGGCCATGGTGTGGCCACCGAGCTCAGCAAATACCTTTGATGGGCTGTGAATGCCGAGCTTGTCTTTAAACCAGCCGATGGTTGACTCACCGGCACCGGTGATAGCCGTTTTAACTTTGCCTAAGGCACCAGTAATACCGCTGACCAGGCCGTCGATCAGCATGCCGCCAAAGTCGCTGAATTTTGCCGGTAGCTCCGCGCCGAAGTAGTTCATAACGCCCGAGAAAGCACGGTAAAACAAACCTACGGGGCTGAAATTAAGAATGGTTGTGGCCATGTCTCCCAGCCCACCGCTAAAGCCTTGTTTAAGCTCGGCCCAGAGGCCTTTGAAATAGGGGCCTACGGTGTCCCAGTTGCGGTAAATCAGGTAGGCGCCACCGGCAATAGCGGTGATGGCCAGCCCAATTGGATTGAGTAGCAGCGCACGGCCAATCAGCATGATGCCCTTGGCGACTAAGGGCAAAGCGGTGCGGCCAAGGGCTTGCAGCGGCGACAACAGGCCAGCACTGCGGATGCCGAACAGCATGAGGCCATAACGCACCATAGCGAACGGGCCGAGTATGCTGGCCATGGCTAGTGTGAGGCCACCCATAACGGCCATTACCAAACCAAGGCCTGCGGCTGTTTTAACGAGTCCACTGGCTAGCTTTGGGTTTTCAGCTGCCCACTTGGTAATCCCACCAATGACACCTGTGATGGATTGCGTCAACTGCCGGAAAGGTCCGTCTTGTTGTGTTTGGATTTCAATACCTAAGTTTGACCAAGCACTGCCTAGCGCGATGATATCGCCCTTGAGGTTGTCGCCCATGACTTTCGCGGTTAGGGTCGCTTCGCCTCGGGTTTCGCGTAGCGTGCTGATGAATTTTTGCAGCTCACCGGTACCGGCTTGTTTAACTAGGACTTGCAAGCCACTGACTGCTTCTTCACCCGCAATTCCCTTGAGCAAGCCAGCGCGGTCGGCATCACCCATGTTTTTGGTTTTGTCGTAAATCTCCTGCAGAACGGTTGGCATATCACGCAGGTTGCCCTGGGCGTCTTTGGCGCTGATGCCGAGTTGGTTTAGGGCTTTAGCTGCCATCTTTGGTGGCGCCGATAGGCGGCTGATGATGGCCCGCAATGCGGTACCGCCCATGCTGCCTTGAATGCCTGCATCACCTAACTTACCGGCCATGGCCGCGACGGTTTCAATGTCTTGGCCCACGCTTGAGGCCACTGGCGCGACATATTTCATGGTTTCGCCCAGCATCTGCAGGTTGGTATTGGAGCGGGTGAAGGTGCCCACCAATACATCGCCTAAGCGGCCTGTTTCTTTGGCCTGCAAGTTGAAGCCGGTGAGGATGTTAGAGGCGATGTCTGCGGTTTGTGCGAGGTCACTGTCACCGGCTTTGGCCAGATCGAGCATACCGGGCATGGCGTCCTGAATGGCTTGCGGTTTAAAGCCTGCCATACCGAGAAAGCCTTGCGCGTTGGCGGCTTCGACAGCGGTAAATTGGGTGCTGCTGCCAAGCTGACGGGCTTGTTCACGCAGGGCTTTGAGCTCGGGTGATTGTTTATCAAGCCTAGTGAGGGCTTGCACCTTGCTCATACTGGCGTCGAACTCAACACCCGGTGCGAGCATGCGTGCGCCGCTGTAGAGAATGGCACTGCCGGTGGCCAGCCCAGCTGCACCGCTGCCAGCCATGCTACCGGCCATCTGTTGGGTGCGGCTGTATTGTTGTTGGGCGCGGGTCAGACGTTCTTGCTGGCGGGTGAGCTGCTGCATGCGCCTGCGTTGCTGCTCAAGCTGACTGTTGCTGCTGCGGATTTCCTCGCGCAAACGGCGCTCAGAATCGCCTAGCTGCCGGGTATTAACCCCCGTTTCGCGCAGGGTTGCGCGTAGCTGTTGGAGCTTTCTGCTCTGCTCAGTTTCTTGTTGGCCAAGCTGTTTAAGGGCTTGACGTGACTGTTCAAATTCTCGGCGTAATGCGCGTGACGGGTTGCTAGTTTGCGCCAGTTGACGACCCAGCAGTTGGGTACGCTTGCGCGCTGCATCGAGCTGGGTGCGGGTAGAGGTGAGCCCAGCGCGTAGTTCGCGGAACTCACCTATTTGTTTTTGAGTGGCGTTGAGAGCTTTTAACCGTGTAGTGGTGTCGCGCATGGCTTGGCCAGTGCGCTGGGCTTGCTGACTGATGCTGCGGAACGGGCCGGTTACGCGATTTAAGGCCTGCAGTGTGACTTTAAGGGTTAGATCGCGCGCCATGCATTAGCTCCCAGCGTTCTCGGGCGCGCTCGCGCCATTCAATCAGTTCGGTTAACGACATGTGGTTCATGTGCTCTGGTGCCCAGTGGAACACCAGGGCAATGTCTGCCATTGCGTCGTCTACGCCTCGGGGGAGTCCGCTTTCGCAGGCGTGCCCTTCACTTGCAAAAAAACGGCAATGGCATCCGCACATTCGGTGAGGTTGTAAACATCCATGGCGGAGACTTCTTGCTCGGTGAGACTTGGCTCGCTGATGCGCGGTACCACGCGGATAACGGCGTTGACATCGCCTTGCAACAAGTCACTCAGGCGTAGGCCGCGAAGTTCTCCAGAGCCGGGTTTGCGCAGGGTGATCGATTTGGTTTTTTGGGTGCCACGGGTAATGACATTGACCAGTTCAATGGGGGCGCTGTATTCGGGCTTGCTCATGGGTGTGGCTCCTTTGGGTATTACAGGTAATTGCGCCACGGAGGTGGCGCGCATTGTGGGTGAAGAGGGTTAAAGGCCGATGGCCTTGCGCTGTTCTGCGAGGCGATCTTCACCGTTGACCATAAACACGAAGTTGAGCAGGTCGATTTCTACTTCGGTGTTTCCGTCTACGGTGAGTTTGTAATAGCTGCAGGTGGTGGTGATTTTGTGCTCGGTTTCTTCACCCGGCTCAGAATCGCCAAAGTCGATTTCTTCATGACGGCCACGTACCACAACCTCAACGGACGAAACTTCGCCGGTGTCATCACGCTGTACCGCACCGGCCCAGCGCAATTGCGCGGCACTGGCTGAGGTAACGCCGTATTGGCGAATTGCAACCAAGTCATAGCCGCCCAGCGTCCACTCAAGCTGGATGCCGTCATCGCTGTGGCCCATGTCGGCCTTGACTGGACCGTCCATACCGGCACCGCGCCACGCTTCCATCTTGCGGGCGAGCTTGGGAAGGGTGACGGTTTTGGCAACGCCCATGTAGCTATTGGCGTCGTTAAACAGGTTCATGTTTTTAAGTTTTTTTGGCAGTGCCATGGCGGCGCTCTCCTAAATAGTTGCCGGGTGCGGTCTGTGGTTAACCGCCGATACGGCTGGCGAAGTCGACCAGGTAACGGTCGGTGATGCGCTGGCGTAGCAGCAGGTTTTCAAGTGGCGGCACTGGCGTGTAGTCGTAATCGAGGTAGAGCTTGCCTGCCTTGAGGGTGGTGGCGTCGTTGGCCGATTCGTCATACCAGCACTGGGCATCGATGATGTAGCCCTGCGACTTGAGCTCACGGAACTTGGCGTTGATGCCTTCGATGATGTCTCGCACCAGTGAGGGGTGCATCGGCTTGTCGATGGCCCATAGATGCGCCTCGGCAATGGTGTCGGCCAGCACTTGCGCCGTGCGGGTGTAGTTCTCAAAGGCGAACAGCGGATCATCGCTGCAGGTGCGTGAGCCCCAGAAGCGGAAGCCACCCTCGCGGATGAGCGTTGTGACTTCGTTTTCGTTGAGGTACCCAGCGTCTGTGGCTGGGTTTTGTAGATCCCAGAACACGTCCTTGCTGATGCCGGTAACACCGTTGACCGGAATGTTGGACAGGGTTTTGTGCCAGCCGACTTGCTCATCGAGCTTGGCACGCAGGCCCAATGCGCGGGCTACCGCTGGAGCGTTGGCAGTTGTGGCGGTCACGGTGTCGAATGACAGGAAGTCAGGCCAGATGAGCATCAACTCGCGGGCGCCAAAGTTGTCGCGGTAAGCCACAACTTCCTCTTTGGTGGCGCAATCCCAGGCGAAGGCATAAGCGAATGCACGCAGCTGTTGTGCAACTGCGACCAGCTCTGTGGTGACGGGCAGTGAATCAAGCCCAGGCACACCGAGAATACGCGGGGTAACACCCAGTTTTGTTTTGGCTGCGAGCAGGGCTTTGAGGCCGGTGAATTGGCCCGCAGGGGTGACGGTGCCGATGATGTTGGCGCTGGTTGTTGCTTCGTCTTCACCTTCCTCAACGCGCACTACGATTGTGAGCGGGCTGGCGTTGTCTGCAATGGCATCAAGGCTGGCAGCAAGTGTGCCGGTTGTACCGGCTTTGCCTATAGCGCTGAGTACATCAGTGAGCAGCACAGGGGTGTTAAGCGGAAATACTGTTTCGTCGGCATCGGCGCCAGTGCAAACCATGCCGATTACAGCGGTGGAAATTGTGCGAATGGGGCGGGTGCCCTCATTGATTTCAATGACGCGAACGCCGTGGTGATAATCGGTTGCCATGGTTGGCTGCTCCTGCGCGGCTTATGAGCGAGTTCTGAGGCTAGAGTTGCGGCTCAGATTCCTGAACCATTGAGCCTGCAGGGTGACGCGCGCGCGGGAGCGGGGCGAGCAGTTGGCGTTGTAGCGGAGGACGTTACAGCGCGCACAATAAAAAGCCCCGGCGTGCGGGGCTTGTTGAGGTGCAGCAGCAGGTTATGCGGGGCTGTTGCCTACACCCGAGATCATGGCTTCGATTGTGGCAATGGCCTCGGCGGCGATGTCCTCTGCCTGAGCGGTGTTGCCGGCTCCCATGGCTTGGCGCACTAGTTCTTTGGCTTGAAGTCGGGTTTCACGCAAACAATACAGCGCTTCAATGTACGCGGCAGACTCAGCCAGAATGCTGTCAGCAGATTGCTGTGCCGTGCGGCCATTGATTGCATAGGCTGCAACAGTGCGCGGTACTGACTCAGTAGGATAGCCAGCGTCTTTGAATGCTTGGGCTTCTGCAGCAGCACGTTCGTACTCCGTTGCGCGCAGAGGGTCGCCAGCAACGGTGAGACGGGCTAAGTCGGCTGCGGTGTCGATCTGTATGCAAAGTGACTCAGTTGTTACAGGATTGGCGATTGTAAGAATCGGCAAACCATCGTTTCCAGCCACCATCACTTTATCATTCGGTCGATTGGTGACGACCTCTGCGAATAACTCTGCAGATAATTGTCGCGCGTCTTCTGGCCAATTGCCTTTGGCTTTGTAATTTTCTTTCAGTTCACCGATATAGCAACGGTTAGTTAAAGCACTGTAGTAATGCATGCTGACACCTATTTTCCAATTGACCAGAATCGAGCACCAAGAGAGCTATTTGAACTACGTGAAATCAGAGAGCCTAGCGACTTTGGAGAGCCTCCGATTGAGGCGACAAGGCCTGTGCCTGGCGTGTATCCATGTGTTACGAATACATGTAAGTGGGCGGTGGTGTAAGTAATTGGAAGTGAGGTTTCAATATCAGCGGCGGAGTTAGTAATGTTTCCCCATTGAAATATGAATCCTCCCATCCAGGTTGGGAGGATTAGGTAGCCATTTGTTCCAAAACTTAAAATAAAACCTAAACGGATTTTTTTAGGTGTAACAGCGACATCATCTAAAATTCCAGCATCGACCTCACTCTGAGTACCTATGCGTAGAACCCCACGCAGCAAATCTGTTGCATTTGCAGACGCTGAGCGAATCGCTTGAAACACCCTAAGCGGTGTCATCTTTTTGCTGTTGTCTTCGCCAGCCTCGGCCATTGGCTGAGTGGCGATTGCATCACCGGCATCGACATAAGCGCGAGTTGCCAGTACCACGCTTGGGTCGATTTTCAGCTGCACAGCAGCAGTGCTACTCACGATCAGAATCATGCGCAAGATTTGCGTGCGTCCTGAACCTTCCGCAAGTTGCGGTTTATAACTTGGCGGGCAGTTGCTCACTGCTATCAAGTCACCAACTGCGTCATACAAACCCATTTCACGCAGCCAAAAGCCGCCTGTGTTCTCGGGTATGACCAGCTCTGCAATGATCTGGCTGTCGTTTACCGGGTCAACGCTCAGTTGGTTGAGGTCTGCGCGGTATTGCTCGTTGATGAGTGCAGTTTGCAGGCGGTCGGGGTTTGGCAGATTGCCGTTACCGTCGCCTACAGCCATGCGACTGACTTGCAGCGGGGTGCCAAGCGCAACGGCGTTGGCCAGTTTGGCCTCACCGATGGCAGTTAGGATGGCAAAGTAAGTTTGGCTCATGGGTAAACGCTCATAGTGTCGATTGAGTGCTCAGCACCACCGAGCAACAGCGCAGCGCTGCTGACTTCAATAGGGCCGGGGGAGTAGGGGTAAACGGTGACGGTTTCGCCGTCATTCATGGACGCGCCAATATAGGTGGTGCCAGTTGTTTCAAGGCTGATTGCAAGGCCGGTCAGGTGACGGCTGACGGGCTTGGCGTCATCAATCAGGCGCACAAGCTCGGTGTACATTTCTTCGGTGATGCCGGTTTCAAGTACTCCAACCACTAGTTGAAAGGTGCCGGGTTCGCCTGGTGGCGCGGTCTCCCACCACTCAAGTACTTCGATCAAGTAACCCAGCGGTTCAACTACCCGCCGTAGCGCACCGATGGTGCCTTTGTGGGCGTGGATGAAATACGCGCCTTGGATGGCTTTGCGCTTGGTTGCCACTGACCAGTTCGTGTCCCAACGGTCAACGGAGAAAGCCCAAGCCAAATACGGCAACAGATCAGCCGGGCAGGTGTTTGGGTTCCATAGGTCACGCAGCGGTATTGGTACGCGCTCGATGCTGGCCAGTGCCTGAGCCGCCGCACGTTCTAGCGCGGTGCTGTTTGAGGGCATTAGCGAGCTGTACTTGTTCATGCTTGCAGCTCAGCCATGGTTACGTTTGTGGCGGTGCAGTAAGGCGCAGCGGTAGCGCTTGCGGGAATATTTTCCCAGCCTGTCAGCTCGACATATCGCACGCCCTCAACGTGCAAAGCTGCGTCCAAGGCTGAGCGGTACACGCCCTGGTCGAGTCGGCGGCGTTGGTTGACGAACGTGGCCAGCGCGTTTCGTGCAGCTTCGAGCACAAGCTCTGATTCTGGCGTTAGGCTGTTTACAAACAGCACTGCGGTGACGCTGTACGGCACTACGGTGGCGCTTTGCACGGTTACGCGGTCTGCCACTGGGCGCACATCTTCATCATTCAAAGCCGCCGCTACAACATCGAGCAAGTCTTGATCGGCGCTGCCGTCGCCAATGGCAGATTGCACCGTGACGGTCACGTAGCAGGGCGCCGGGCTGATGGTGGTGGCGTCGGCAACCCGGCCATCTGCGCTGCGGGCGTGGAATATGTAGGCGTTGCGCGGGCCAGCGGTGCTCAGGCCTTCCAGTGCCATTTGCGTGCGCTCACGAAGGCTGTCGTCACCCTCAAGCACGGCCTCAACAGGTGGTGTTGCAGTAGGGTTTGCGGGTGTGATGATCAGCCGATTGACGTTGAAACGGGCGGCGATTTGGTCAAGGTCACTATCGGTGGCAAAAGCCAGCATGACCGCTAGTGCGGATTCATTGACGCGTTGACGCCAGATCAACTCGCGATAGGCGTTCTCTTGCAGCAGTTTGACCAGGGGTTCGGATTCCAGCTCAAGGCGCGCAGCAATATCGGCCTGTTGTTCGGCAGGGTAAAGGCTGATTAATTCTGTTTTGCGCTGGGTAAATATCACCTCAAAGTCGAGGGGCTCAACTACCTGTGGGGCCGGTAATAGTGATAGGTCTATCGGGCTGAAACTGGTCATGCGATGGCTCCCAGCACCAGAGGCACCTGCAGGGTGATTGCTTCGTTAGTGTCGATGCGGGTGCCTTCTAAATCGAGCACGGCGAAGCTGGCCTCGGTGCCTTGGCTTATTTGCACGCGGGTGAGGCTTAGCCGTGGCTCCCAGCGCATCACCGCCATGGCGGTGGCCGCATAGGCGCGTAGTTTGGTTGTGCCGTTGAAAGGCTGGTCGATAAGCTCCAATAGCTGGCTACCGTAGTCACGGCGCATCACGCGACTGCCCACCGGCGTGGTGAGAATGTCTGACACTGACTGGCGCAGGTGGTCCAGGTTGCCGATGGCGCTACCGTTATTACGATTCATACAGGCGTACCTGTTTGGGCGCTGCCTTGTGTTACGCCGGTGTGTTTGTGATTGACCAAGCTCACACCTGCGGCCACTACATCGACACTCACGGTGACTTTGCCGGTTACGTTTTGGTTGCCGGTTTGGGTGTAGTCACCTTCGTGAGTGATTGGCCCTTTAATGGATATGCCACCGAGGCTTTCCAGCTCAGTTGTGCCCTCAGCGGGCAGAATGGCGAGCAGATGATGGGCCGCGTGGTCGTACTCAATCACAGCACCATCTGGGTAAGTGGTACTGTGCTTATCAGGGCTGTTACTTGGGGCCGGGTGGTTGCTCGAGTAAATACCAACTAACACGATGCCTTGCGTGGGTTCACCGCTCGGGCTGAACACAACGCATTGTTCGCCCACAGTGACGGGTTCCCATGTGCGTGTTTCACCGGCGCGCAGGTTTAGCCACGGGAGCCAGCCGGTTGTAATGTTGCCGGTCTTGACCCTGCAGCACGGCATTTTTTGTTGTGCGGGGTCGCCATGATCAACCTCGGCAATGGTGCCAAGGCGGATCATGTTATCGAGGCGGCGAGTAATTTCGGTGAGCAAGTTCATGCCGCCATGTTCGCGGGCTTACGCGCGCGATGCACTGCGGTGGGGTTGTAGCAATATGAGTTACAGCGCGGGGCGGGCTATGCAATCACTGCAAAAAATATCAAGTGGTAAACCCTATGGCTCTTAGTACGCCAAGCTGCATAACATCTTTCAACGCAGTGAAAGCTACTAGTACTGGCGTATTCCTGTGGATACTTTTGCAAACCGATAGGGCTTTTTTACGATTCTATTTTGAGAGTTTATCAACAAGTTTTTGTGCAGATTTAGTTGACTTGGAAAATTTCACCGTCCCTTCTGAACACCCAATTATTTGGCTTTTAGCATGCTCAGGTAGGCGGTTCATATCTAGGATTACGTAGCCCGCACCTTTCTTTTTAAGAATGCCGTCAGCAATCAAATTTTCAAAATCGATTGGTGTGGCCAGAGTCTTGGCTCTCTCCAAAAGTTCCTCTTTAGTCATCACCTGATCTGTCAGATCGTTATTCATATGTTTCTCCTAAATCTAACCATTGATAGACAGCGTTTTACATTTTTAAATAGTCACTGGTCCCGTCTGCAGGAGATTAACCAATCTACTTGCATCGAGTTTTGATTACAACGAGTTCAAATATCCAACACTTGGTGTGAGTTCGGTTTAACCGTAGTGCTTTTTCGACGTCGATCAAAGTGTTGCTTTTTATGGGCGATGCCCGACCAGGTGATTAAGCAGTGAGGTGCGGATCATGTCTAGGTCATCAGTGCTTAGGCCGAGCAGCTCGCGGCGGTCATAGCGGGTGTCGGGGGATTCTTTCCCTGGGCGATCACGCAGGCCGTATTGGTGGATACGGGCAATGCGGGCTGTACGACCAAGAAAGCCAATGCCGATGGTGTTGGCGGTGCTCTGCACTTTCAAATAGCGGGCTTGGCGCAGCTTGGTGAACATTTTGCGTTTGATGCGGCCTTGCTTCTGGCGAAGCTGGGCGCGAGCTTTGCGCGGCGCGTATGCGGTCCCGTCAGGGTTACGCTGTGCGGCAATACGCAGCTGCTGGCTGCGCCGCAATTCGCGGGCAATACGGGTGTTGAGCTGGCGGCGCCCTTTGGGTTGCAATCGGCTGAGCAGCGCACCGGCCCAGTCTTCAAGTGCGCTTAGGTCATCAGCCACGGCTTGGCCCCGGTTGCGGTGTTTCGATGTCTACGCCGGTGGGCTCGGCGCTGGTCCAACTGCTGAGCACGTCACCGTTTGCAATAAGTTGCATCGGGGTGGCCGGCAAATGTTCGGTGTATTGGGGCTCTTCTGGATGGGTTATTTGCAGAGTACCGTCATCTAGGCGTTTGACGATCACCCGCTCGGTTAGCGGCAGAGTAAGTGACATATCAACTTGGTTCTCATCAATCACGTCGACTTCAAACTGAATGGCCTCTTTGCCTTTTTCAAGGTTTGTCATCAGCTCAGATTGATTGACCATTACCCACGCTAACAACGGTACAGCAACGGCGTCTGGCGAGCCGGTGTAGTCGGTGAGAATGATATTGACTGTGTAGCTGTACTCAAACGACAAGCCCGATGCTGCGGTCGAGCGTATGCGACCTTGATCGACAAATATCAGCAACCGCTCATGGTTGTTTTTGAGCTCAGGCAGGTTGGCCAGAAGGTGCGTGCGTAGGCTGTTGAGTTTATTCATGGGGTTGCTCAGTTTGCAGGCGCTGTTGGCAGGCATACACAGTGTCAACTTGAGCCGCGCAAGTGGCCCAGTCGGTTTCGATGCGCTCGATATCGGTGAGTAATGCGCCGTTACTTTGGGGGCTGGTCGGTGACAGGGTGCAAGGCGTTACCGCTGGACAGCCACTTACGATAAGCGTCGGCGCCGGTAAGGGCGGGGCGCTGCCGCAAGCGGCTAACTGGCTCAGGCAAAGGCTGAGCAGACCAATCTTTAAAGGCTTGGTTTTCACGTTTAAGCACCTCGATTTGCTGTTCACGCTCGCTAATGCCTTGGCGCAATAGGTTTTGTGTGATGCGTAGGCTGGCTTGGGCACTGCGCTCGGTTTCCAGCAGCTTGGCGAACTGTTTGCTTTTGCTGGTTTGGCGGGCGGCTTCTTGTTGCCAACTGTTTGCTAACTGGGCGCTTGCTTTTGCGCGGGTATCGGCAGACTCAATGCGTTGTTGCTGGCCCCAGATCAGCAGACCAAGCGTTGCAAGCAGGGCAATGCCCAGCAGAGCTTGGCGCAGGGTTGTCATTTGCGGTACCAGCCAGCAGCGTTCATGGCACGCTCGTCCAATGAGTGCACATCACCCAGGACGATAAGGAAGCGTTTAACGGGGTAAAGGTCCCGTAGTGCATCAACAAACTGCTGAAATTCCTCCGGACTGGTGTGAGCGGGCAAGCTGATGACGTCACCGTCGCGCAGCTCAAGTCTGCGGATATTTTCTGGCAGAGTCATGCCGCTGCCTTCTCACAGCCGCATGCTGTGTGCCGCTGATAAGCGCGTTCGAGTTTCACGTCGTACAGGTTGCGAGCGTATGCGGGGCCGTTGTAGCGCTTGGCGAACTCTGCCCACTTCTTGGCCTTGAGTGCTTTGTGCAACGCTGGATCGGCTTCGATGAAACGAACAAAGGCATCGAGCTGCTCGGCCTCGCTCTTGGCCATCTGCTCTGCAAAGTCTTGAACGCTGCTGTAGCCGAGCAACTCCCAGTGGTAGCCCATGATCTGGAACGCGCCCCAGCTGGCGGAGGAAAGGGCGCAGCTGTCATCGATCATGCGGGCACGTGCCAGGCGCTGATGTTCAGCCGTTCCGCCCGCGTAACCACCTGGCTTTGGATTGACTAAGTTGGGGTTGGTGAGCACGAGCTCATCAGCATGCTGTTTCAGTTGAGAGGCATCATCATCGGCATGCACTGGTGTGCTGAGCTGGCGGTACATGACGTGGCGCTCAAAAAGAATGGTTGGTTTGCCGTTGCTGGCGAACCCAGAGCCAAGGCTTTCCACTTCATTCACGGCATACACGCTGGCGAGGTCGACACCTAAGCGTTTAGCCGCGGCTGCCAGGTCAGCGTGACCGAGCAGCAGGACACAACTTGCGCCACTTAATGCGGCTTGGGTTTTTTGTCCGGCAACACCGTCATCGACCAGCCCGACTTTACGTTGGTACGCACGTACTGCTTTTTCTGTTTCGTCGCCGAAGTCACCATCAGTCACCAACTTTGCACCATTGGCATTGAGCTTTTTTTGCAATTGGCTGACAGCTTGTGAGCGGTCGCCATGGCGCAACTTAACAGTCATAGGTTTGGCCTCAACAGGGCGGCAAGGTTGCCGCGTGATCGATAACAAAGAATGAATAGCAGTACAGCAATTGCTGTTTGCCATAGGCTGACTGGTGGCTTGTAAAGCAAGATTTCAAGACCTGCACAGAGCAGGGCAGCGATAAGCAGGCAGGCAATTAGCGATATCCCGCGCCGAATGCGCCCTCCGTTACGTTGGAAACACAGAAGACGCATGGCTGATGCGATATAAGCAACAGCGGCTAGCAGTGGCATGAGATTGGCAAACATAATTACTGTCCTCCTCCGCGCTTGAACCAAGCCGGTAGAAAGCCTGAAAAATCTGTTTTCTGGATAAGCTCTAGGGCTTTGAGTGCTATGGGGACAACCAAGCACGCACCAACAAAACCACCGGGACCGGTTTGGGTTATAGGGGTTTGCGTGACGATTTCAGAAGCGCTCACATAGCCCACGCAAGCTGAGATAAGTAGGCCAATAATGCGTTGCCATGGCTTTATCTCGCTCTGATGCATGGCAATCAGAGCAGCCCCTATGATTGATCCGAACAGGGCATTGCCGTCGATCAAAGGCATACAGCCTGCAATACCCACGCTCGCTGCAGCGGCGCACATGACAGCACCTGTGGTTGGCTCAGACATTACGCCTCCATACAACTGTTTGGTCAGGCCCATCGGCCATGTCTATACCAACGAGCGGCAAGCGGTTGATACGGTCGACTACCTCACCCAACAACGCAGGGCTGTAGCGTTGACCGAGCGCAAAGCCAAGAGCACGGGCGCAGAACTCGCTGCAGAACATGCGTTTCGGGTCGTCAATGGCCATGGGCAGGATCTGGCTGGCCATAATTCCAAGCCAGTCATAGCCTTTGCCCTGGTGATTTTTAAACACCTCCTCGATCAGTTCTGAATGTGCCCAAGGCAATGGGATCATGTGCCAATGATCTGGGTTGAAGTCGATTCGTTTGGCGCGTACGCCACCATCCATAGCCGAGGCTGAGAGCCAGCGGCCATCGGGCATTACGAGTTCACAATGGCTATAGGCTGAGCGCGTCCAAAGTCGGATCAGGCGGTTAAATAGGGTGCCTTTGCTTTTATAGAGCGCTAAATAAATCAGTCCCATAGGTTCACCATTTGTCGTTGCTCGGCTGCGGCCGGGGCGGTGGGGAGTTTGACGCGGCTACCGTGGGGAAGGGTCGTGCCGAGTTCGGCTAAGCCGGGGTTGGCCTGCAGTACTTGCTCAACCACACCTTTGGTGCGCCCGTAATGACGCCAACACAGTTGGTCGAGGGTGTCGCCCTGCAGGGCGTATGCAATTTCCATTAGATAAGCTCGACCGTTGTGCGGCGCATACCCAGCAGGTCACTCACAGCCCAGCGGGCATCGCGTCGCAGCTCATCAATCGATGCGGTGAGTTCTTCGGCGTTTTTCTCGCCGGTGTTGGTGGTGTCGTAGCTGCGGTAACGCTCGGCCACTTCAACCGAAGTGCTGCAGTAAATGGCGCGCTGGTACTGGGCCTGCAAAATACTGGCGCCGTTGAGCTGCTCGGCTGGCACGTCTGCCAAGGTGGCATAGCCTTCGGCCTGCCAGCTGACCTTGAGCGGCTTGAGCAGGCGGTTGACGTTGATGAGTGCGCCAACGATGGCTACTTCTAGGCGCTTATTGGTCACGCTGGGATTGATGCGCTGCGCTTCACGCACGGCCTCTGCATCTATATCAGGCCAAAAGCCGTCATTACTCAGGGTGAACGCGGCGGCTGTACCACCGGCAATGAATCCACTCATTGTGGGCGAGCCCGTTGGTCAGCCTTGGATATTGCGCGGCGTAACTCTTGCCGGGTGAATTGCGGGTAATTTAAGCAAAGGTTATTAAACGATGATGCTGCATTTCGGGCGATCAAATGCCTTTCGCGGGAGCTTGCAGGCATTACCTCATTGCGGATGATTGGGCCGGTACAGACTTTGCGGTCGTATTCTTCAGCCGATATTGCATATTGCTCAGCAAGAGTAGCGAGTAGGACATCATGCGGGCTTTGCTGAAAGCTGCACAGGTACTGTCTTTTAAACTCATCCATCGTAATGCCTGCTGTGTTGAATAAGTCGGCGGTGGTCGGGGCGTCACTTTGGGAAGGAGATAACCCTTGGATCAGCCCCGAGCCGCCGGGGTGCGTGGGGACGCTCGGTTAGCTGCTTTCGTTCTCGTTTTCCAAGGTTGCAGCGTGTTTTTTCAGACAGCGCTCAACGCGGTCTAAATCTTTTTTGCCGCCGCAGTTGTTGTGCAGCTCAATGGCGCGCATCAAATGCAGCTTGGCGGTTTGCATGTTGTCGTGATCGGTTTCAGCCGGTTTGTCGTCGACCACCATGCCGCTGTAAATCTTGCCCATGGCCAGGTGTAATTTGGCTCTGGCTTGGTCGGGCATGTCTTCGCTGGCGGTCAGCTGCTCGACTTTGAGCAGCGTATCGAGCGAAAAGCTGTCGCTGCGTTTTTGCGCATTAAGTGCAGCTGTTGCGATTTCTTCTGCGATAAAGCAGCCGGTGGAGCGGGCAAAGCGGTCAGGCATTACCAATTTGTGCTTGAGAACATAGGCCGCAATCTCGAGGGCGCCTGTGTAGTCCGCAGTGTCGATGTGCCAAGTCATCATGGTGGTAATGACTTCGTCTTGAGCTCCGTTACCCGCCGCCAGAACGCCCTGAACATAGGGCAGATAAGCCGGTAGCAGCTGTTTTTTTAGCTCGACTTTGCCCTCTGTGCTCTGGACGTTTTTGAGGCGCAGACGATCCTGTGCCAACTGGCCGAGCTGTAGCTCGTAGGTGGTTGCGCCCTCCATGCTGATGGCGGGTGATGCGGCTGCGGCCTCGATGGCTGCGCGTTTGCGCAGCTGGTTGCGTTGGGCTGGTGTCAGGTGCATGGCGCGCCTCTTAGGCTTCGGTCGGTTCTGGGTAGTCGACGGCAGTAATGCCTTCAACCAGAGCTACCAGTCCGAAGTCTTCAATAACGTAGGCTTCGTTGGAAGACTGGTAATCGGCGATGCGGTCCAGCTCAGGCTCATCTTTCAGGTGACGGCGGCGTGCGCCGTTCTGGTAGTAGATGGACAGGTTGGTGAGTGTGGTGACCAGCACGGTGTTATCCGGGAAGAACGGTGCGTCGACCACTTGCAGCCCACCCAGGCGGGCGCGGCTGACGATCTCTTGCGCGGCGTTTTCTTCCTCGTTGGAGTCGGCGCCCTTTTCCACGGCGGCTAGCAGTTTGCTGTGCATAAGGTTGCGCGAAACCAGTACGCGAAGATCTGGACGGCTGCGGTGCCATGGGTCGAGCATTTGAACGGCATCGAATACCAGGCCGTCGAGGTTGGCATAGTCGCCCTCGAAGACGGTATCTACCCCAGCCACTTTGATGACTTTACGCGGGCCGATGGTGGCATTGTCGAGCACGCGGTCGGTGGCGCCGGTGCGGATCTTCTGCAGCCAGCCAATGTTGACGTCTTGCAGTAATGGGTTGCTGACACGGTCGGTGGTGACGGCAGCACTGGTGCCGTTAAAGCCGATCATGATGCGGTCGAGGGCTTGGCGCATGATGATGGCTTTGCTCAACTTGACCTGGAAGTCGGGGAACTTGGCCCAAGCATCGAGCAAGGCATAGGGGAACGCGCTGTCAAAGTTGGTTTGCTTGCAGGTGTAGGTGTCTTTGCTCAGGGCACTCCGGTTTTGCGGGCTGCGGGCAGTACCGCCGGCGGTGTCAGTGCGGCTAGCAATCGGTCCATTAACGCCAAGTAAAAGGGCTTCACCGGACTGTTCATCTACGCCAATGATGTTGATTTGCTTGAGGAAGCCATCGGACTCCTGCACCGCTACTTCGAGCTTTTGCTGGATGGATGGGTCGACGCTGAATTTTTCGTGGGCGCTGGCCACGCCGTTGAGCAAGGCGATTTGCACGGCCAGGGCGGCGAAGGCGAAGCGAGTTTCTTTACGCATGGGGGTGTTCTCCGGTGAATAGGGTTTTCGGTTGGGCCGTGGGATCAGTAAGGAGTCAGCAAGGCGCCATCACCGCCAGTTACTACTGGGCGCTGCTGTTGGTGCTGGCTTCGCGTGCCAGCCAACTGCGTTTGGAGCGCCTTGAATTCGGTGTCGAGGGTGTTGAACTTGGTGCTTAACTCAGCCGTCTTTTTCTGCTCGGCAGTCAGCAAATCGCTGAGCTCTTTGCTGTGTTGGGCGATGGCCTCAACAGCCTCACCAACGGCGGAGAACTCGTTGTCGTCTTTGGCCTGCTTGCCGCTGAGCAGGGTTTGAACCTTGCTGAACAGCGCTGCACCAATACTTGGTTTGTCTTCAATTTCTTCAAAGACCAGTTCTGCCTCCAGCGACTCGGTAAACATTGAGGTGTTGGAGAAGTGGCGGTCTTTGAATGGGCTTGAGTCTGGTTTTTGCGCCGAAAACTCCAGCACATCGGTGCCCAGGCTGGCCGGTGAGTCGGTAACGGCAAGGCCGACCATGTAAGCCTCGCCGGTGTCAGCAAAGCTGTCGTCGATTTCGATGGATGTGTAGATTTTTTGCTTGGCTTTGTTGAGCGCGATCAGGTCGGCGGTCGGTTCGATCTGGGCGAACAGGGCCAGTTTTTTCTGGCCGTTGATATCAACTTCTTCGGCTTTTACCGCGAGCACATCGCCATAGGCTTTGAATGCACCATCTGGCATCAGGCTGCGAAAGTGCTCAAGCCATACGCGGGCGCCATAGGTCGAGCGGTTGAAGTTTTTAGCGGCTTGTTCAAGCCAGCTGCGTTGAATTTTGCGTTTGTCTGATGTGGCACCTTCAACGGCGACGCGGAACCAATTGGAGCGGAATTTTTTAGCAGCTGGGTTGGTTGAACTGGCCATTCGGGCTTTCCTCAATGCGGTGTCGGCGTTCTGCCGTTGCGTTGAGGGCATGGTCGGCAGCTGAGCGCTGTCGAGCAATGTGGGGCGTTTGTACAGGGCGGGAGCTACAGATGGCGCCGCTACTTAGGCTCGCGCGAGGGCGTCAGCATCTGCGCCATGAATGCTGCCGTTGAAATTCCTATCCGCGATAACCGCCGCCAAGCAAAGTTTTTGTATTGGACGGGTTGGCGCGTCACTGAAATTGCCGAGTTTTTAGGGGAGAAAGAAAAGACCCTGCATTCATGGAAAGCCCGTGATGAGTGGGATCAGGCTGACAACGTTGAGCGCATTGGCGGGGCTTTGGAAGCGCGGCTGGTCCAACTGATTTTGAAGGAAGGCAAAACCAGCGGCGATTTCAAAGAGATTGATTTGCTGCATCGCCAGTTGGAGCGTCAAGCAAGAATTGCGCGCTATCAGAGCGGCGGTACCGAAACCGATTTAAACCCTGGCATTGCCAGGCGCAACGAAGGGCCAAAGAAGAAGCCAAAGCGTAACGAATTTGATGAGCAGATGATTGAGCTGCTCACCGAGGCGTTTGTTGAGGGCTGCTTCGATTACCAGTTGGACTGGTACCGGGCGGGCAATCAACGCACCAGGGCAATTCTCAAAAGCCGCCAGATCGGTGCGACGTATTACTTTGCGCGTGAGGCGTTTCTTGATGCCCTGGTGACCGGGCGCAATCAGATATTTTTGTCAGCCTCAAAGAATCAGGCGCACATTTTCAAGGCTTACATTCAGGCATTCGCACGTGAGGTTACCGGCGTTGAGTTGACTGGCGATCCAATCATTCTGGCCAACGGTGCCGAGCTGCACTTTCTAGGTACCAACGCCCGCACCGCTCAGGGTTACCACGGCAACTTTTATTTCGATGAGTTCTTCTGGACGTTCAAGTTTAACGAGTTGAACAAGGTCGCCAGCGGCATGGCGATGCAAAAGCAGTATCGACGCACCTATTTCTCAACGCCTTCGAGCATGGGGCATGAGGCTTACACCTTTTGGACAGGTGAGCGGCTCAACAAAGGCAAGCCAACGGCGCAACACCTGAACATCAACGTTAAGCATGAGGCGTTGCAGCAGGGGCGCTTGTGCGAGGACAAAATCTGGCGGCAAATCGTCACCATCCTCGATGCAGAGCAGGGCGGGTGCGATCTTTTTGATATTGATGAGCTGCGCCTTGAGTACAGCGGAGAGGCCTTTTCCAACCTGCTCATGTGTCAGTTTGTTGATGACGGTGCATCGATCTTCCCGCTCAACGTGCTGCAAAAATGCATGGTCGATACCTTTTACGAATGGGGCGATGACTACAAACCATTCGCGGCGCGGCCTTTTGGTGATCGAGCGGTTTGGGTTGGCTATGACCCAGCAGAGACGGGCGACTGTTCGGGCCTAGTGGTTGTGGCACCGCCACTTGTGCCAGGGGGCAAGTTTAGGGTGCTTGAACGCCACCAAATTCGCGGGATGGACTTTGCCTCACAGGCCGAAACAATCCGGCTGATCACTCAGCGCTACTGGGTGACGTATATCGGCATTGATACCACCGGCATGGGCTCTGGCGTAGCCCAGCTGGTTAAGCAGTTCTTCCCGAACGTGAAAACGTTCAGCTATTCGCCAGAAGTTAAAACCCAACTGGTTCTCAAGGCCTATGACGTGATCCACAAAGGGCGCCTTGAGTTTGATGCCGGTTGGACGGATATGGCCCAGGCCTTGATGGCTATCCGCAAAACCATGACCGCTAGCGGGCGGCAATCGACCTATACCGCTGGGCGCACAGACGCAACAGGCCACGCCGATCTGGCGTGGGCTTTATTCCACGCATTGCATAACGAGCCGCTTGAGGGGCAGACAACTGCCAACACTGGGCGGATGGAGATTTTTTGATGACTACAACAGGTACTGAGGTGGCGGTTACTGCTGCCCAAGCAGAAAAGCCAAAGGGCAGCGTGGTGTTCAGCTTTGGCGAGCCCACGTCCGTGCTGTCATCACGGGAGGTTTTTGATTATTTGGAGTGCTGGTTTAACGGACGCTGGTATGAACCGCCGCTGTCTATGGATGGTTTGGCACGTTCTGTTAAGGCCAGCGTGCATCTAGACTCTGGTTTGCGCTTTAAGCGCAATCAACTAAGCCGGTCATTCATCCCGCACAAGCTGTTGTCGCGCCAGGTCTTTAACCAGTGGGCGCTGGATTATTTAGCGCTAGGCAATAGCTATGTTGAAAAGCGCGTGTCTGTACTGGGTAACGCAATAACCCTGCAGGCGCCGCTGGCTAAGTACATGCGGGTTGGCAAAGACGATAGGTTCTTCCAAGTGCAGGGTTGTCAGCAAGAGCATGAATTTGAGGCGGGTAGTATTTTTCATCTGCGTGAGATGGATCTACACCAGGAGATTTACGGTCTGCCTGAGTGGGTGAGTGCGCTGCAGTCGGCACTGCTCAATCAGTCGGCTACGTTATTTCGACGCAAGTACTACGAAAACGGCAGTCACGCGGGCTTCATTCTTTACATGACTGACGCTGCTCAGGATCAGGCCGATATTGATGATCTGCGCACAGCGCTTAAAAACTCCAAAGGGCCGGGGAATTTCCGCAACCTATTTGTCTACGCGCCCAACGGCAAGAAAGAAGGGTTGCAAATCATCCCGGTCAGCGAAGTGGCCGCGAAAGATGAGTTCAATTCGATCAAAGACCAAACCCGCGAGGACGTTCTTGCCGCGCTGCGTATGTACCCGCAACTGATGGGCATCGTGCCAAAAAACGCCGGCGGCTTCGGTTCGCTTAAAGAAGCGGCAGAAACCTACGCCCGCCTTGAACTGGAGCCGCTGCAGGAACAGTTCAGGCAGCTTAATGACTGGATGGGGGAGGAGGTGGTGCGGTTCCTACCATTTGAGACAGAACAGGGGAATTAGTACCCCACGCAGTAAGAAAAACGAGGCGACTGGCTTGTGCGTCAACACCAGCCAGACGCTAGAACACTCGAGCTAGCCGAGTGATCCAACCAAGGCCTCGCCCCACTGCGCAGGGGGTGCGAAGCCTAAGTCAATCCGACAGTGTAAACAAGGATCACTTAATGTCTTCACCAATCATTCCGTGGATGGGTGGCAAACGCCGCATGGCTAAACACATCCTCCCTGAGTTCCCTGCACATGAGTGCTACGTTGAGCCATTCTGTGGCGGCGCAGCTATGTTCTTTATGAAGGAGCCCAGCAAAGTTGAGGTAATAAATGACTTTGATGGCGAGGTGGTAAACCTTTACCGGGTAGTGGCCCATCACCTTGATGAGCTCGTGCGCCAGTTTCGGTGGTCGTTGGTTAGCCGAACTATGTTTGAGTGGACCAACATGCAGGTTCCGCAAACCCTCACCGATATTCAGCGGGCAGCTCGGTTCTTTTATTTGCAGCAAACCTGTTTTGGGGCAAAGCCAGTTAGCCGCACGTTCGGTACCGCGACAACTACACCGCCTAGGCTGAATCTGTTGCGTATTGAGGAGAAGCTGAGTGAGGCTCATCTGCGGTTGTCACGTACAACGGTTGAGCATCTTGACTGGCAGGCTTGCATTAAACGCTACGACCGTGAGCACACGCTGTTTTACCTTGATCCGCCGTACTTAGAGACAGCGGGGTACTCGCCTGGTGAGTTTGGTGTTGAGCAGTATCAAGTGATGGCAGCTTTGGCGGGCTCGATTAAAGGTCGTATGGTTATCTCGATCAACGACCATCCGTTAATTCGCGAGGTGTTTGCGGGACTCAGGCTGAAAGAGGTGCCATTCAGGCATAACGTGGGTGGCAAGGGTGGCAAAGAAGTCACCGAACTTATCTACTTCAACTGGTAGTACCAAGCAAATAACTAAGCCGCCTTCGGGCGGCTTTTTTGTGTCTGCGCAAGCTAAGTTTCGGGCTTCAACAACTAAAAAGGCCCCAGCAAACACTAACATTTGTACGGCTTTAAGACCAGCGTTAACGGGCTGTGCACCAGTATTTGCGGGGCTTTCAGGCGATCAAGTGACGGGCGGCGCCGGTGCCAGTTGGGCAAGCAAGGATGGGGTGACAGCACCCGGCGCGCGCCGTCATCCCCCCACCTCGCCTGCGGTCTAAATAGGTCGTTTTTTCTTCACTCCTGCACAAGGCTGCGTGCGGCCTTGTGTCTGCGCTGGCGGGATTTTAGATAGCGCTGAAATACCTGCGATTCCCTGCGCCTAAAGCTGCTATTGAGCGCGTACAGGTGGCTTTGTGAGTCTTTGATTTTCGGGAGATAGCTGGGGAAAAGGTAATTTAGGTTAGGTTTGGTTTTGGCATAGCTCAAGCCCACGTGGCACTAGGGTTTGGCTAATTACCTTTGAGGGTAATTTAGGGTAATAGATAAGGTAATTTTTATGTAAGTACCTGTTTTATAAGGGATTTGTAAAAGTGGTTTCTGACCTTGCAAAAAGGTAATTGACTAACCTAAGAATTACCATTTTATTACCTTTAATATATTTGCTTAACCAATTGATTTATAAGGATTTATAGATGGTCTAATAAATAAATTACCTAAATTACCCTTTTCCCATGGGTCAACATAAAACTGCGAAACACACCGGGATAGGGCTGTCTCAGGTTCTGGTGCGCAAACGCTTGGGAACACTCTGGGAACACTCGCGCACTGATTCGCTGTCACTTGTGCCCGTAAACGCTGGGCTTTAGGCTTGCTAGGCGCTTTCGCATGAGTTCGAGTCTCTCCGTCCGCACCAATTAAGGTACTGTTTTTAAGGCGAAAGCATTTAAAAGCAGCGTTAAAAAAGGCAGCCCAAAAGGCTGCCTTTTTTCGTTTCTGGGTATTAATAGTCTGGCGGCTGCGCGTTAGTGTGCGTGGGTGAATCCAGTGCAAGGCTCGCATGCTTCGCCCCATTGATGCGGGTTGCATCCGTGGTGTGCTGGGTGGTTCTCAGTTCGCTTAAGTGATGGCGAGGGCAGAAATAGCTTTTTTCCATTGGTCAATACAAAAGGTGTATTATGCGCCCCGGCTGTGCCCTTAAGGCTATCCCTGGTGAAGCCATGGAGGCGTTTAGGGAACACAAATACGCTGATTAACAAAGCGCAATGCCCGTGTCTAAAGGCGTTGCTGCAGTGGTGGCCAGTGCATGAGCCCAAGGCTCTGCGTGCATACCATCTATTAGTTATCTCCCGTTTGCCGCCTGCATCTAGGGTGACTTCTGTAAATTGACCCTCTAGAATGCATGCCCTTGATTTGGGGCTGGAAACAGTCGGCTTATATGTCTGTGCAACGAGGATTATCAATGCAAGTTTCTGTTGAAAACACTTCCGTACTCGAGCGTCGCATGACCGTCGGCGTACCCGTCGAGCGCATCGAGACCGAAGTCAACAAGCGTCTGCAGCAGACTGCTCGTCGCGCCAAGGTCCCTGGTTTCCGCCCAGGCAAAGTACCGATGAGCGTTATTCGTCAGCGCTACGAAGATTCTGCACGCCAGGAAGCCTTGGGCGACCTGATTCAAGCGACCTTCTACGAGGCCGTTGTTGAGCAGAAGCTGAACCCAGCTGGCCAGCCTGCTGTTGAGCCTAAGTCGTTCGAAAAAGGCAAGGACCTCGAGTACGTTGCTACTTTCGAAGTTTTCCCTGAGTTCGAAGTGACTGGCCTTGACACTGTCGCTGTTGAGCGTCTGGAAGCTGACGTTGTTGATACTGACGTCGACAACATGCTGGATATCCTGCGCAAGCAGAACACCAGCTTTGAAGCTGTAGAGCGTGCCGCTGAAACTGGCGACCAGCTGACTATCGATTTCGTCGGCAAAATCGACGGCGTTGAATTCGCGGGTGGTTCGGCTAAAGCCACTCAACTGGTTCTCGGTTCTGGTCGCATGATTCCTGGCTTTGAAGACGCTCTGGTTGGCGCTAAAGCTGGCGAAGAGAAAGTCATCAACCCGACTTTCCCAGAAGATTACCAAAACCTTGATCTGGCCGGTAAAACCGCAGAATTCACCGTTAACGTAACTGCTGTTGCTGCGCCAAAGCTGCCTGAGCTGGATGACGATTTCTTCGCTCTGTTCGGTATTAAAGAAGGCGGCATCGACGGTTTCCGCGCCGAAGTTCGCAAAAATATGGAGCGCGAGCTGCGCCAGGCCATCAAATCCAAGGTTAAGAGCCAGGTGATGGACGGCTTGTTGGCTGCAAACCCAATTGAAGTGCCTAAGGCGCTGCTGTCGAGCGAAGTTGACCGTCTGCGCGTGCAGGCTGTTCAGCAGTTCGGTGGCAACATCAAGCCAGACCAACTGCCAGCCGAGCTGTTCGAAGAGCAAGCCAAGCGCCGCGTAGTGCTGGGCCTGATCGTTGCTGAGGTGGTTAAGCAGTTCGATTTGAAGCCAGATGACGCTCGCGTCAAAGAGCTGATCACTGAAATGGCTTCCGCTTACCAAGAGCCTGAGCAGGTTATTTCCTGGTACTACAAGAACGATCAGCAGATGAACGAAGTTCGTTCTGTTGTGCTCGAAGAGCAAGTTGTAGATACTGTTTTGCAGAAGGCTAATGTGACCGATAAAAAGGTCTCTTACGAAGAAGCTGTCAAGCCGGTGGAAGCTCCAAAAGCCGACTGATTTCTTTACCTCGTTCGAACACACCATAAGCCAGCCCTCGCGCTGGCTTATGCGTATTTGAAATATGACTATTTTTAGGGAGCGAGTGCAAGAAATGTCCCGCAATCCTTTTATGCAACAAATGCCTGACATTCAAGCCGCTGGCGGCCTGGTTCCTATGGTTGTCGAGCAATCGGCCCGTGGCGAACGCGCCTACGACATTTATTCACGTTTGCTCAAGGAGCGAGTGATCTTCCTGATTGGCCCAGTCGAAGACTATATGGCCAACCTGGTTGCTGCTCAGCTGTTGTTCCTTGAAGCAGAAAATCCAGATAAAGATATTCATCTGTATATCAACTCGCCAGGTGGCTCGGTGACTGCTGGTATGTCGATCTACGACACCATGCAATTCATCAAGCCTGACGTGTCGACCACCTGCATTGGTCAAGCCTGCAGCATGGGTGCGTTCTTGTTGGCTGGCGGTGCGGCAGGTAAGCGTCATTGCTTGCCGAATTCGCGGATGATGATTCACCAGCCCCTGGGTGGTTTCCAGGGGCAGGCGTCGGACATTGACATTCATGCGAAGGAAATCCTTCACATTCGTCACCGTCTGAATACCTTGCTGGCACATCACACCGGTCAAACGCTTGAAACAATTGAGCGTGACACCGAGCGCGATAACTTCATGAGCGCTGAGCGTGCGGCTGAATATGGCCTGATCGACTCCGTCATGATGAAGCGCGACATGCCAGCCTAAGCAGTTCCGATGAGGGTGGTTGGTCTAACTAACCACCTGTGGACTTGAAAAAGCCCACGTTTGCCTTCATCTTGTGTTTCAAGCCTACCGTATTGGATTGATCGAATGACTGACACCCGCAACGGCGAGGACAACGGCAAGCTGCTTTATTGCTCCTTCTGCGGCAAAAGCCAGCATGAAGTACGTAAATTGATTGCTGGTCCTTCCGTCTTTATCTGCGACGAGTGCGTCGACCTGTGCAACGACATCATCCGCGAGGAGGTGCAAGAAGCCCAGGCCGAGAGCAGTGCACACAAATTACCTGCGCCTAAAGAAATTAGCGCGATCCTTGATCAGTATGTGATCGGTCAGGAGCGTGCGAAAAAGGTTTTGGCTGTAGCGGTGTACAACCACTACAAGCGCCTTAATCAGCGCGACAAGAAAAATGACGATGTTGAGCTGGGTAAAAGCAATATTTTGCTGATCGGTCCAACTGGCTCGGGTAAAACCCTGCTGGCTGAAACCCTGGCACGCTTGCTTAATGTCCCGTTCACCATTGCTGACGCCACCACCCTGACCGAAGCTGGTTATGTCGGTGAAGACGTCGAGAACATCATTCAGAAGCTGTTGCAGAAGTGCGACTACGATGTAGAAAAGGCTCAGATGGGCATTGTCTATATCGATGAAATCGACAAGATTTCGCGCAAGTCTGACAACCCGTCAATCACCCGTGATGTATCGGGTGAGGGCGTTCAGCAGGCATTGCTGAAGCTGATTGAAGGCACCGTTGCTTCGGTTCCGCCGCAAGGTGGTCGCAAGCATCCGCAGCAAGAGTTCCTGCAGGTTGATACCCGCAGCATTCTGTTTATCTGTGGTGGTGCGTTCTCTGGTTTGGAAAAAGTGATTCAGGGCCGCTCTGAGAAAGGTGGCATCGGTTTCAACGCTCAGGTTCGCAGTAAAGACCTTGGCAAGAAAATCGGTGAATCGCTGCGCAATGTCGAGCCTGACGATTTGGTTAAATTCGGCCTGATTCCTGAGTTCGTTGGCCGCTTGCCGGTTATCGCAACATTGGACGAGCTGGATGAAGCTGCATTGATGCAGATTCTGACTGAGCCGAAAAACGCGCTGACCAAGCAATACGCCAAGCTGTTTGAGTTGGAAGGAGTTGATCTGGAGTTCCGTCCAGACGCCCTGAAGTCAGTCGCGCACAAAGCGTTGGAGCGTAAAACCGGTGCTCGTGGTTTGCGTTCTATCCTTGAGGGCATTCTGCTCGACACCATGTATGAGATTCCGTCTCAGACTGATGTCAGCAAGGTCGTCATCGACGAAAGCGTGATTGATGGCACTTCACAACCACTGTTGATCTATGAAAACAGTGAGCCGCCAGCTAAGGCTGCACCGGACGCTTAACCCGTCTGTTACATCCTGAGTGCAAAAGGGCCTGCGGGCCCTTTTTGTTTTTCAGTTGTAGCGCTTGTTTTTTCTTGGGGGTAGCCCCATCTTAGGGTTAAGGGTCATTCCCATCGTTTACGGCCGTATGGTCACTGTAGAGCCGAAATCATGAAGACAACCATCGAATTGCCTCTCTTGCCGCTGCGCGATGTCGTGGTCTATCCGCACATGGTCATCCCGCTGTTTGTAGGGCGTGAAAAATCCATAGAAGCACTCGAAGCCGCTATGTCTGGCGAAAAGCAGATCCTGCTGGTCGCACAAAAGAATCCGGCTGACGATGATCCAAATGAAGAAGGGCTCTACCGAGTTGGTACCGTTGCGACGGTGCTGCAGCTGCTCAAGCTGCCTGACGGTACCGTTAAGGTGCTGGTTGAGGGTGAGCAGCGGGGTGAAATAGAGCAATTCATCGAGGCGGAAGGCTACTTCCGTTCCGAAGTTCAGCTGCTTGACGAAGCTGAAGTTGCTGAGCGTGAGTCAGAGGTCTTCACCCGTAGTTTGTTGAGCCAGTTCGAGCAGTACGTGCAGTTGGGCAAGAAAGTCCCGGCTGAAGTGCTGTCGTCGCTTAATAGCATTGATGAGCCTAGTCGCCTGGTTGATACCATGGCTGCGCACATGGCGCTGAAAATCGAGCAGAAGCAAGAAATTCTCGAGATTACCGAGTTGCCGGCGCGTGTAGAGCACGTCTTGGCCTTGCTAGATGCCGAAGTCGACCTGTTGCAGGTTGAGAAGCGTATCCGTGGCCGGGTTAAAAAGCAGATGGAGCGCAGCCAGCGCGAGTACTACTTGAATGAGCAGATGAAGGCCATTCAGAAGGAGCTGGGTGATATTGACGAAGGCCACAACGAAATCGATGAGCTGAAAAAGCGCATTGAGACTTCAGGCATGAGTAAAGACGCGCATGCCAAGGCCACTAGCGAGCTGAACAAACTCAAGCAGATGTCGCCGATGTCCGCTGAGGCCACGGTGGTGCGCTCTTACATCGAATGGCTGACCAATGTGCCGTGGAAAGCGCAGAGCAAGGTTCGCCTTGACTTGACGCGTGCAGAATCGATTCTCGATGCGGACCACTACGGCCTGGAAGAAGTCAAAGATCGCATCCTTGAGTACCTCGCCGTGCAAAAGCGAGTGAAGAAACTCAAAGGCCCAGTGCTGTGTCTGGTTGGGCCACCAGGCGTGGGTAAAACCTCGCTGGCTGAGTCGATTGCCACTGCAACCAACCGCAAATTTGTGCGGATGGCTTTGGGTGGTGTGCGTGATGAAGCGGAAATTCGTGGTCATCGCCGTACTTATATCGGTTCTATGCCCGGTAGATTGATTCAAAAGATGACCAAGGTTGGTGTGCGTAATCCACTCTTTTTGCTCGATGAAATCGACAAAATGGGACAGGACATGCGCGGCGATCCTGCATCGGCACTGCTGGAAGTGCTCGATCCTGAGCAAAACCACAACTTCAACGATCATTACCTTGAGGTCGATTACGATCTTTCTGATGTGATGTTCCTGTGTACCGCCAACTCGATGAACATTCCGGGTCCGTTGCTGGATCGTATGGAAGTCATTCGTCTGCCTGGTTACACCGAAGATGAAAAAATTAACATTGCTATCAAATACCTAGCGCCCAAACAGACTCAGGCCAACGGCGTGAAGAAGGGTGAACTGGAGTTTGAGGTCGATGCCATTCGCGACATCGTTCGCTATTACACCCGTGAAGCGGGTGTGCGTAGCCTTGAGCGGCAGATCGCCAAAGTGTGCCGTAAAGCGGTTAAAGATCACTCCAAAGAAAAGCGTTTTAAGGTCTTGGTTACCGCTGAAAACCTCGAAGATTTCCTGGGTGTACGCAAACATCGCTATGGTTTGGCAGAGCAACAGGATCAAATTGGCCAAGTTACCGGTCTTGCGTGGACTCAAGTTGGTGGCGAATTACTGACCATTGAGGCGGCGGTTGTACCGGGTAAAGGTCAGCTGATTAAAACCGGTTCTCTGGGCGATGTGATGCTTGAATCTATCACCGCCGCACAGACAGTTGTGCGCAGTCGGGCTAAAAGTTTGGGCGTGCCTCTCGACTTCTATGAGAAGCGCGACATCCATATCCATATGCCGGAAGGGGCAACGCCGAAAGACGGCCCTAGCGCGGGTGTAGGGATGTGTACGGCGCTGGTTTCAGCGCTAACTGAGATTCCCGTGCGTGCAGACGTCGCAATGACCGGTGAAATCACCTTGCGTGGTCAGGTTTTGGCCATTGGCGGCTTGAAAGAAAAGCTGCTTGCAGCTCACCGTGGTGGCATCAAAACGGTGATTATTCCGGAAGAAAATGTGCGCGATTTGAAGGAGATTCCGGAGAACATTAAACAAGACTTGCAGATTAAACCGGTTAAATGGATTGACGAGGTCCTGCAAATTGCGCTGCAATACGCCCCGGAGCCCTTAGCTGATGCGGCTCCTGAGTTAGTTGCAAAGGATGAAACTCGCGAGTCTGATTCCAAGGAGCGAATCAGCACGCATTAGCCGGAAGGGTTCCTTGACACCATTTTAGAGCCCTTGTTATAAAGCGGCTCTAATTGGGGTTAATGAGCCCTCCAGCACTCGCTTCACGTACACTAAAAAACGAAGAAATATTCTCAACAGAAATTAAGGGGACTTAGAGTGAACAAGTCGGAACTGATCGATGCTATCGCAGCATCTGCTGATATCCCAAAAGCTGTTGCTGGCCGCGCGCTGGACGCAGTAATTGAATCTGTAACTGGCGCTCTGAAGGCTGGTGATTCTGTTGTATTGGTAGGCTTTGGTACTTTCGCAGTTAAAGAGCGTGCAGCTCGCACTGGCCGCAACCCACAGACTGGCAACCCAATCAGCATCGCGGCTGCCAAGATCCCAGGTTTCAAAGCTGGTAAAGCACTGAAAGACGCTGTTAACTAAGCGCCTTTGGGGCATTGCCCATCAGATCAGCTTCATCGCTGATCTGACAGCGGAGCGGTAGTTCAGTCGGTTAGAATACCGGCCTGTCACGCCGGGGGTCGCGGGTTCGAGTCCCGTCCGCTCCGCCAGTTACGAGAAGGCGCATCCTCGGATGCGCCTTTCTTCTATCCGGAACTTACCCACACTGCGCGGCTGATTTATCTATACAGTCGTTCTGGGGGATGCATGCTTCAGAATATTAGGGACAATTCACAAGGTTGGATTGCCAAGACCATTATCGGCATTATCGTTGCGCTGCTCGCTTTGACGGGCATCGATGCGATTTTTACCGGCACCAGTAATGGTCAGAATGCCGCCGAAGTAAATGGCGAAAAAATTACTCAAAATGAGCTTGGCCAAGCTGTTGAAATGCAGCGCCGCCAGCTTGTTCAGCAGTTGGGCAAGAACTTTGATCCCGCACTGCTTAATGAGAAATTGTTGCGTGATGCTGCGCTCAAAGGTCTGATTGAGCGCAACCTACTGTTGCAGGGTGCGACTGAGGCTAATTTCGGTTTCTCCGAAGCAGCGCTCGACCAGGTTATTTTGATGACGCCTGAGTTTAGTGTTGACGGCAAATTTAATGCGGACCGTTTTGACCAGGTGATTCGTCAGTTGGGCTACACGCGTATGCAGTTCCGTCAGATGCTCAAGCAGGAAATGGTCATCGGCCAATTACGTGCAGGCTTAGCTGCCAGCAGCTTTGTGACCGACGAAGAAGTCCAGGCATTTGCCGCGCTGGAAAAGCAGACTCGTGACTTCGCAACGCAGACGATAAAAGTTGACCCGGCAGCCGTGACGGTCAGTGATGATGACGTCAAAGCGTATTACGATGCGCAAAGCAGCCAGTTCATGAGCCCTGAGCAAGTTGTCGTGCAGTACGTTGAGCTGAAAAAAGACGCGTTCTTTGATCAGGTCGAAGTCGCTGACAAAGACTTGCAGGATGCTTACAAGACCGAAATCGCCAATCTCGCAGAACAGCGTGATGCTGCGCATATCCTGATCGAAGTTAATGACGAGGTCAGCGATGACCAAGCCAAAGCCAAGATTGAGGAAATCCAGAAACGCCTGCAAAACGGTGAAGATTTCGCTGCTTTAGCTAAAGAGCTGTCGCAAGATCCGGGTTCTGCCAACAACGGTGGTGACCTCGGTTACGCGGGCCCTGGTGTTTATGACCCTGACTTTGAGAAGGCCCTGTACGCGCTGGACAAAGATCAAGTGTCTGAACCCGTACGCAGCAGTTTCGGCTGGCACTTAATCAAGCTGCTGGGTGTGCAAGCGCCAGAAGTTCCTAGCTTCGACAGCTTGAAAGAAAAACTGGTTAACGACCTCAAGGCACAAAAAGTCGAAAGACGTTTTGTTGAGGCATCCAAGCAACTTGAAGACTCTGCATTCGAAGCTTCTGATCTGGCGCAACCAGCGCAAGAGCTAGGCCTGAAAGTTGAAACCAGTCAGCCATTTGGTCGCGAAGGCGGCGAAGGCATCCTGGCCAACCGCAAGGTCGTCGAAGCAGCTTATAGCAGCGATGTGCTCGAGGGCGGCAGCAACAGTGCGGTAATCGAGCTAGATCCAAGCACTGCGGTTGTGGTTCATGTCAAAGATCACCTCAAGCCTGAGCAACTGAAGCTTGAGGAAGTGGCCGACAGCATCCGTGAGCACCTGACTACTGTACGTGCCAGTGAAGCGGCAAAGGCCGCTGGCGAGAAGCAAATTGCTGAGCTCTCTGCTGGTGACACAGCGGCTGATCAAGCTCAGTGGGCTGTGACTGAGGCTGCCACCCGTGCTCAGGAAGGTGTTGATCCTGTCGTATTGCAGGCGCTGTTCCGCATGCCGAAACCGGCTGATGATGGTAAGTCGACCTACACTGGCGTGAGCTTGGCCAGCGGTGATTTTGTGGTCATTCGTCTGGACGGCGTGAGCAAGCAAGAGCAAGCGCTAACGGATGAAGAAAAAACCACTTACCGTCGCTTCCTCGCGTCGCGTATTGGTCAGCAAGACTTTGCGGCGTACCGTAAGCAGCTTGAAGCTAACGCGGACATTGAGCGTTTCTAACGCTTAAGCCAAAAGTCTGAAAGATAAAAAAGGCCGCTTAGCGGCCTTTTTTATTGCAGTGCGATTGAGCTGTCCGGGGCTGTTGAAGGCGGCTCGTCGCTTAATCACGGCGATAAATACCCTGCCCGGAATTGCATGAGCGATGTTATGGCTGGCGATAGTATTTGCATTGGCTTTGGGCGAAGATGATTGTCCACGCAGCAATTAGATGAGGCAGGCAATGCAGGCGGATTTTTGGCAAAGTCGCTGGGAAAACAATGAAATTGGTTTTCACGCGAAAGAGGTCAATAGTTACTTGCAGGCAAGCTGGTCTGCACTCGGTTTGCAGCCGGGAGATCAAGTATTTGTACCGTTGTGCGGTAAGTCCCTGGATTTAACCTGGTTAGCTGCGCAAGGTTTACGCGTGACGGGTGTTGAGCTGTCGCAGATTGCGGTTGAGGCTTTTTTTGCGGAACAGCAACTTGAGCCTCTGGTGAGCCAGGAAGGGGCATTCAAGGTCTATCGCGCAAAGTCGATTGAAATTTACTGCGGCGATTTTTTTCAGTTCGACGCCTCGTCACTTGAAGGCTGTAAGGGCTTTTATGATCGAGCCGCGTTAATTGCCTTGCCGCAAGATATGCGTGCTCAATATATAGAGCATCTGCAATTAATCTTGCCCGTTGGCTGCCAAGGTGTGCTGGTTACACTGATTTACGATCAAGCGAAGATGGATGGCCCGCCATTCTCGGTGACTGATGCCGAGGTTTCTCGGTTATTTGCTAGAGGCTGGCAGTGCCAGCTTCTGCGCACCGAGGATGCGTTCAACCGGCGGTTTGCCGATCGAGGGCTCGAGACGCTCGAAGAGTCGGTGTATCAACTCCGCCGTTGCTAGAGCGCAACACAGGCACCGGGCAACTTAGGTTACCTTGAATTTAGGTTGCCTTGACGGCGAGCTTGTCAAAGATTTCGGGTACCAGCGCGCTGAGACCTTCTCTGTCGAGTATTTCGCGAGGGTGTTGCTCGCCGGGGAAGCTGCTGTCGATCATGTTCAATAGCTGTAAGCCGCGATCAGTGAGGACAAAGTTCTCGCCATTGCCGCCTTCGGCTTCTGGCCGCGGGGCGATAAATTCGGCTTTAAGCAGCAAGGCTTCATAGTCACATGCCTGTGCCTTGAGCTCGTCCTCATCAATATTGCCAGCGCCCGCGCGTTGCTCTTCTTCAGCAAGCTGCACTGCGTACTTGCGCGGGTTGAAGCGTTCGTTGGCTGAGCCTTGTACGTGCTGCAGCAAGCGCTCGATAAGATCCCAGTTGTACTTCATGGTCGTACTCCTGTCTGGCGTGAGGGTCACAAGGCCGCACAAATTGCGTCCTCTATTATTGTCGACCGTAGCGCGCTGCTGATGTTCAGTTACTGGGATCAGTGGTGGTTGCTGGTTAGCGGCTATTTAAGAAGATTGAGCCATAAAAAAGCGACCCGAAGGTCGCCTTGATCTGTTGTTAGTTATTTAGCCGCGTTGACGTAGGGCTTCGATACGGACTTCAAGCGGCGGGTGGCTCATCAGTAGGCCAGCCAGACCGTTTTTCAGGCCACCATTGATACCGAAGGCGGCGAGGGTGCTTGGCATCTCGACCGGTACGCCTTGCTCGGAACGCAGCCGCTGTAGGGCTGCAATCATTGCATTGGTGCCTGCCAGTTGGGCGCCAGCCTCGTCTGCCTTGAACTCACGCTTACGCGAGAACCACATGACTATGATGCTGGCGAGAATGCCCAGAACCAGTTCAGCGAAGATAGTCGCCACAAAGTAACCGATGCCTGGGCCGTTTTCATTCTTCAGGATTGCCTTATCGACGAAGTTGCCGAAGATCCGCGCAAAGAACATCACGAAGGTGTTCACCACGCCTTGAATCAAGGCCAGTGTCACCATGTCGCCATTGGCAACGTGGCCTATCTCATGGGCCAGTACGGCTTTAACTTCGTCAGGTGAGAAGCGCTCAAGCAAGCCTTGGCTGACGGCGACTAATGCGTCGTTCTTATTCCAGCCGGTGGCGAATGCATTGGACTCATACGCCGGGAAAATGCCGACTTCAGGCATTTTGATACCCGCCTCGCGTGACAACTCTTCAACCGTTTGCATCAGCCATTGCTCGTGGCGGGTGCGCGGCTGGCTGATGATTTGCGTGCCGGTGCTCATCTTCGCCATCCACTTGGAAAGGAACAACGAAATGATCGAGCCTGCGAAACCAAATACCGCACAGAAAGCCAACAGGCTGCCGTAGTTTTGACCGGTGAAGCGATCAACTCCTAGCAGTTTCAACGTGATGCTGGCGATCAGCAACACAGCCATGTTGGTGGCTAGAAATAAGAAAATGCGTTTCATGGTTTGAAACTACTCCTCAAGGGATAGGTGTTCACGGTATGCAGGCTATATAAGGCCGCCGGGGTCAGGCTTCAACCGGGCGACTATTTCAAGCTGTTTCGTTGCCGGTGCCAAGATCGCTTGTAAAGAGCAGGCGAGCCAGGCGGGCAAGCTGTTCGCTGTTTTGTTGGGAGATGGCTTGGCGCAACTGGAATGCCAGGGTGGCGTGTACGCGGCGCACACTTGGCGGCAGTGCGGGGTCATCGCTGACCACGTGAGGAACACTGCGCGACAGGCGTAAAAAGCCTTTCTCGGTGAGTACCGCCTGATCCAGTGCGTCGTAGGCAATGCTCGACTCAAACCGAATATAGCCCTCATCAGCCAACCATAGCTGTGTGCCGAGGCAGCTTTGGTGACGTTTACTGGGTAGGCCGAATTCATCGGGCTCTTCACGTCCGATCAGATCCTCAATATACAGACCGATTTTGCGCGGAAAGGCTTGGTAAAGCATGAGCAATCCGGCGGCTGCGTCTTTATAGAAATCGTCGATTTGCAGGTCCATGAATGTCGGCGCCGATGGTTGTCAAAAGCAGGAGTGGGGTGCAGCGTTGGTTAATCCACCGCTGCAGAGTCTGTTATTGGTTGTAACCTTTGAGGAAACCACCAATACGGCCGATGGCTTGCTCCAGTTCGTCGACCCGCGGCAGGGTTACGACCCGGAAGTGATCGGGCCACGGCCAGTTGAATGCGGTGCCTTGGACGATCAGCAATTTCTCCGAGAGGAGTAGATCTAGGACGAATTTTTCATCGTTATGGATTGGGCATATTTTCGGGTCGATCTTGGGGAACGCATACAACGCGCCCATCGGCTTTACGCAGCTAACCCCTGGAATATCGTTGAGCAGCTCCCAGGTGCGGTTACGTTGTTCGAGCAGGCGGCCATTGGGCAGAACCAGATCGTTAATGCTTTGGTAGCCGCCAAGAGCTGTCTGAATGGCATGTTGGCTGGGTACGTTGGCGCACAGGCGCATGTTGGCCAGAATGTCGATACCTTCGATGTAGCTTTGGGCGCGGTGCTTAGGTCCGGAAATAGCCACCCAACCTGAGCGGAAACCCGCGATACGATAGGATTTCGACAAGCCATTGAAGGTCAGGCACAGCACATCTGGAGCCAGTGAGGCCGTACAGATGTGCTTCGCATCATCGTAGAGAATCTTGTCGTAGATTTCGTCGGAGAACAGCACCAGGTTGTGCTGGCGGGCAAGTTCTACGATGTCCATCAGGACTTCTTTGGAGTAGACCGCACCGGTTGGATTATTTGGATTGATCAACACCAGCGCCTTGGTGCTAGGCGTGATTTTCGCACGGATATCGGCAACATCAGGAAACCAACCCGCTTGCTCGTCACACAGGTAATGCACCGGCTTGCCGCCTGAGAGCGCCACAGAGGCCGTCCAGAGCGGGTAGTCAGGCGCTGGGATCAACACCTCGTCGCCGTTATTCAGCAATGCTTGCATGGCCATAACGATCAGCTCGGACACGCCGTTGCCGAGGTAGATGTCCTCGATGCCAATGCCTTCGACATTCATCTGCTGGTAATACTGCATTACTGCCTTGCGGGCGCTGAACAAGCCTTTCGAGTCGCTGTAGCCTTGCGCTGTAGGCAAGTTGCGAATGACGTCCTGGAGGATCTCTTCAGGCGCTTCAAAACCGAACGGAGCAGGGTTGCCGATGTTCAGCTTGAGAATGCGGTGGCCTTCCTCTTCAAGACGCTTGGCATGCTTGAGTACAGGGCCACGAATGTCGTAGCAGACGTTGGCGAGCTTGTTCGATTTGCTGACCTGCATGTGAAGTGATCCTGAATTAAAAAACTAATCCCACGGGCAAGGGTGGCGTAGGCGGCCGTAACAAGGCACTGGGCGACAGGGCTGGAATGATACGTTGCAGGCTGGTTTAGGCAAAGTGACGTAACCGGCTTTTTTTGTTTAAAGCGCGGGTTACGGGATGACCAGAAATTAGCGGGCTTGGCATGCATGGGTATTTGGCATGTTGAGTGAGCTGAATATCAGGCATAACTGTCATGTATTTAGATTGTGTACAATTTAATTGCGAGCTATCTTTATTTCAAATCACTGCAATATGAGCAAATACCGTGACTGACACATTATTTGATATCCCCTGTACCACTATTACGGGTGAGCAAAAGACCCTTGCCGATTTTGCAGGCAAAGCTGTTTTGGTGGTCAATACCGCCAGTAAGTGCGGGTTCACCCCGCAATACAAAGGCCTTGAGACACTTTGGCAGAATTATAAAGACCAGGGTTTAGTTATCCTGGGGTTCCCGTGTAACCAGTTCGGTAAGCAAGAGCCGGGGGATGAGGGTGAAATTTCTCAGTTTTGCGAGCTTAATTTTGGTGTGAGTTTCCCGCTGTTTAAGAAAATTGATGTCAACGGCAGTGATGCCCATCCACTGTTTGTCTCGTTAAAGCAGCGTGCCCCGGGTTTGCTTGGCAGCAAAGGCATCAAATGGAATTTCACCAAATTCCTGCTCAGTGCAGACGGCACTCAGGTTAAGCGCTTTGCTCCAACGACCAAGCCTGCAGATCTGGCTAACGAGATTGAAGCACTGCTGAAATGAAGCCTGAGTTGTCGCTGCAACTTGATGACCAGCTCTGTTTTAAGCTGTATGCCGCGTCGCGTGCTGTTGTGCGTGCATACAAGCCGATGCTCGACCAACTGGGGCTGACGTATCCGCAGTATCTGGTGATGTTGGTGCTGTGGGAGTGGCATCAAGCCGCGCCCAAGCAGCCGACGGTTAAAGCGCTGGGGGCAAGATTGTTGCTCGATTCCGGCACCTTGACGCCACTGCTGAAGCGTCTGGAGCAGCAAGGTTTGTTGATTCGCCAGCGCTCAGCCACTGATGAGCGGGCGGTGAACCTGAAGCTAACCGCGCAAGGTGTGCAGTTACGTGAACGAGTCGTGCCGCTCAAAGCGCAACTGATCTGTGAGTCAGGGGCCGACTTGAATGAACTGGACGAGTTGCGCGCTCAGGTTGGCGGGCTGCTTGAGCGTATGATGCCTATGCTCGGTTATTGAGCCCGTTTTCGAGAACGGTGATCAGTTCTTCACGGGTAAATGGCTTGGCCAGATAATCGTCCATCCCTGCGGCTTTGCAATTCTGGCGCTCCTCGCTAAGGGCGTTGGCGGTGAGCGCGATAATCGGCAGGTTTAGGTATAGACCGCTCTGGCGAATGCGCCGGCTGGCCTCGTAACCATCCATAATCGGCATATTGCAGTCCATCAGCACGATATCGATGGCGTGCTCGTTGAGTTGCTTGAGCGCATGTTCGCCATCGTTCGCGATGATCACCTTATAGCCCAGCTTGATAAGCATGCCTTTGGCGACTAATTGATTAACTGGATTGTCTTCAACTAATAGCACGCAAGCTTTGTAGTCAGTTTCGGCAGACTGTTCTGGGCGGTTTATCAGTGCCCGGGGCTGTGTGTTGAAGTGGCGTTCCAGGGCATGCCGCAATACTTTTTGCGGCAGAGGGCGTGCCAGTTGCTCAAGTGGAGCCAGTGATTTTGCCTGCTCCGGCGCTAGAAAGCTGCCATAGGCAGTGACCAGTAAGATCGGCGCCTGACAGTTAAGTCGGGTGCTGTAAAGGCACTCCGGACAGTCGCTGATGACAATGTCCGCAGTCTGTCCGAGCAGGCTGGCATCGGTGTCCAGTCGTTGATATTCAAGTCCCCAATGCGGGAGCAGAACCTTGAGCATTTCGTTAAGGCCAGAGCTGACTGACGTCAGGCTGATGACTTTGCCGTTCAAGGGTTGATAAACAGTCGGTGGGGCGGAGGCTTTAAGAGGTAAGCGAGCTGTAAACTCTGAGCCAAAACCGAGTTTTGACTGCAGGTTAAGCTGCCCCTGCATTATTTCACACAGATGGCGGCTTAACGCCAAGCCTAGGCCGGTGCCGCCGTATTGACGGGTAATGCCTGCATCAGCCTGGGCAAATGGCTCGAAGATCAATTCATAGGCGTCTTCAGTGATGCCGATACCGGTATCACGCACGATAAATTCGATGTCTGCTCCCGCAGGCCTGACACGAACGTCAACGCGCCCGAAGCGAGTGAACTTCAGGGCGTTGGATATCAAGTTGCTGATCACTTGTCCCACCCGTGTTGGGTCGCCAAACACTTCGGCTGGCAGTTCAGGATCAATTAAGCACGTTAGCTCAACACCAGGGCTGGCGTTTTGCGAGAGTAGGCTGGCTTTGTCTTCGACCAGAGCCCTGAGGTCGAATGAGATGTGCTCGAGTTGTAGCTGGCCTGACTCAAACTTTGACAGATCGAGAATATCATTGAGTAGATCGACCAGCACTTTACCGGAGTGATGGGCAATGCTCAGTTGTTGCTGTTGCTCGCTGTTGGATGGGGTGTCGAGTGCCAGCGAGAGCATGCCAAGCAACCCATTCAAAGGTGTGCGTATTTCATGGCTCATGTTGGCTAGAAATGAGGCGCGGCTATGTGCAGTCTGCAAGGCTTGTTGCTGGGCATGTTCCAGCTCGTGATTGGACTTGAGCAGGCGTGCGTTGGTTGCTTTCAGTTCTGTGGTGCGCTGTGCAACGGCACTTTCCAGTTCAAGCAGGGACTGGTTGAGGCGTTGCTCTGCATTTTTACGTTGTTTGATTTCATCATCAATGCTGATTAGCTGTTGGTTTGCCACAGCGACTAATGTGCCAATTTCATCGTGCTCATGGCCGGGCGGGCAAGGTAGTGGGGCTGCATTGGGCCTGTTGACGTTACGTGAGCTAAGCGCTTTGACGACCTCGATCAGCGGCTTGGTCAGCATGAAATAAAACAATATCAGCAGGATCAGGGAAAGCAGTAAGGTGCGGGCAAAGCCGGTCATGATTGTCAGCATCGAGCGGCGCAGAAAGTTGCTGCCAAACGCATAGGTGTCGACTTCGATACGCAGTGAACCGAGTTTTTCTTCTGGGGCGCGATCAATCAGCAGCATTCGCTCAAATTGACGGCGTGCGCCGAATAAGTAATCGCTGATAAACCGGTATTGGCTGACGCTGGCTGGGCGTGAAGCGTGAGCCATGAGGCTGCTGTCGGTAGAGATGATGCTCGCATCGATCACTGCAGGTGAGCGTAATAAACCAGCGACGAGTTCTTGAGCCAGCTCAGCATCTATATTGTAGGCAATGCGCGATGCCGGGTTATAGCTGGTATCGAGTAATGCCTGAATCTCACGGTCGATGGAGGCGTCTTCACTGACGTAATCGATACCCACCTGAATAATGCTCAGTAATGTGCCAAGAATAAACGCAACCAACACAGTAAGGCTGGCCTGTTTATAAGAAAGGCGGTGGGTTAACGATATTTGCATAATTGCTGGGCGGCCTATTAGTTACAGCGGGCAAGCATAGCTGATGTTGCAGTGGGGCTGACAGCTTGAGTTTATCTGTTATTGGTCGTGTGCCGCAGTGGCTTACATCGCAGCTTTAAATTTTTGAAATGCCGCGTCAGGCGCGTAAACTTGCTAGCCCTGTCGTATCGCTGGGGGCTTTTGGAATAGGTCGTGAGTTGAGACGGCGCATAGCGTTAAAATGCTCTCGCTTTCAAAGTGTCCCTGGGTTGATTGCGAAACAAATACCCGTCTGCAGGCAGTAATGTTAGTTGCCAAGTCCAGGAGTGTGAGTTGTGGATTCGCGGATAATAGATTTTATACAGCGTGCTGAAGGTGTATTGGCGCGCTTGGAACCGCTGTTACCGGCAGAGCCGGTAGTGATTGACTGGCAGCACAGCTTGGCGGCACGTTGGCATCGAGAAGGGCGCGGTGGTTTTTTACAGCCACTCAATGTGAGCCTCGATCTGCAGCTAACTGATCTGATCGGCGTCGATACCCAGCGTGAGCAATTGTCGCGCAACACTGCGCAATTTGTTCGCGGGTTACCGGCCAATCACGCGTTGTTGTGGGGCGCCAGGGGGACAGGCAAGTCTTCTCTGATTCGCGCCTTGCTGGCTGCCCATGCAGACAATGGTTTGCGGTTGATTGAAATTGAGCGTGATCATCTGGCGGATCTGCCGCGTGTGGTCGAGTCATTGTCGGGGCTAACGCAGCGTTTCATTTTGTTTTGCGACGATTTGTCGTTTGAAGCGGGCGAGGGTGATTATCGCATTCTCAAAAGCGTGCTTGATGGCTCATTGGAGCGCGCGCCGGATAATGTTTTGCTCTACGCGACATCGAACCGTCGCCACTTGGTGCCGGAAAAAGAAAGCGATAACCAGAATTACAAAATGGTAGACGCAGAGCTGCATCCCAGCGAGGCAGTCGAAGACAAGATTGCCTTGTCAGACCGTTTTGGCCTATGGATATCCTTCTACCCATTCACCCAGAACCACTTTTTAAGTGTCGTGCGCCATTGGGTGACGGTACAGGCTGGCGCGGCAGGTTTGCAGTGGGTCTGGGATGAGTCGTTAGAAAAAGCAGCCATTCGTTGGGCAACAGGGCGCGGTAATCGTAATGGTCGCTGTGCTTATCAATTCGCCCGTTATTGGGTTGGGCTACAACTTTTAGAGAGTGCCGATGTTTGAGTTAGAGCGCGCCGGTGAAGGCGTTGAAGAGTACCCGATGCTGGTCGCGCAACTGGAGTCTTTGCTGGCAGATGAGCGAGACTTTATTGCTAATGCAGCACAGTTTTCAGCATTTCTGTTCCAGCAAATACCTGACTTGAACTGGGCGGGCTTTTATCTGGCGCGTGACAATGAGCTGGTGCTTGGTCCGTTTCAGGGAAAGGTTGCCTGTGTACGTATCCCGTTCGGGCGCGGTGTCTGCGGCGCAGCAGCACAAACCCAGCAAACTCAGCGAATCGAAGATGTTCATGCGTTTGCCGGGCATATAGCTTGCGACAGTGCGTCGAATAGCGAGCTGGTCGTACCGCTGCTGAAGTCCGGGCGCCTAATCGGCGTGCTTGACCTCGACAGTCCGAAAGTGGGTCGCTTCACCGCTGAAGATCAAGTCGGTGTCGAGCAAATGGTTGAGGTGTTTTTACGGCTGACAGATTGCTGATTAATCCGGCGTCAGCCAACTACCCATAAGCCCGCATTTACGCGGGCTTATGGGTAGTTACGAACTAAAACGCTCAGGCCCCTGGCTGGGCCATGAGCGTGGTGTTTCAGCCGCGCTTACGCTTAGGCAGTACATCTTTAAGCTTGGCATGCATGCTGCGCAGGGTATTTTCTGTACTTTCCCAGTCGATACAGGCATCGGTAACCGATACGCCGTATTTAAGCTGTGACAAGTCTTTAGGGATCGACTGGCTGCCCCAGCCCAAGTGGCTTTCGACCATCAAGCCAACAATTGATTGATTGCCTTCGACAATCTGGTTGGCAACGTTGTCCATTACCAGCGGCTGAAGGCCTGGGTCCTTGTTGGAGTTGGCGTGGCTGCAATCGACCATGATGTTAGGCTTGATTCCAGCCTTGCTTAGCTCTTGCTCGCATATCGCAACGCTTACCGAATCATAGTTCGGCTTGCCATTACCACCGCGCAACACTACGTGGCCGTATGCATTACCCTTGGTGGTGACGATCGATACGCCGCCTTCCTGGTTGATACCGAGAAAACGGTGGGGGCTTGAAACCGATTGCAGAGCGTTGATCGCAACGGTAAGGCCGCCATCTGTACCATTCTTGAAACCGACCGCTGAAGACAAGCCCGAGGCCATTTCGCGGTGGGTTTGTGATTCAGTGGTGCGCGCGCCAATCGCTGACCAGCTAATAAGGTCTTGCAGATACTGAGGCGAAATTGGGTCGAGGGCTTCGGTTGCTGTCGGTAGGCCCATCTCGGCTAAATCGCGCAGCAGGGTACGACCAATGTGCAGGCCATCCTGGATTTTGAATGAGTCATCCAAGTACGGGTCGTTAATCAAGCCTTTCCAGCCCACGGTGGTACGTGGTTTTTCGAAATAGACGCGCATGACCAGATACAGCGTGTCAGACACTTCTGCCGCCAGTACCTTGAGGCGCTCGGCATATTCATGTGCCGCTTTAATGTCATGGATCGAGCAAGGGCCGACGACGACAAACAAACGATGGTCCTTACCATCAAGAATGTTACGTACGACTTCGCGGCCAGAGGCGACAGTGTGCAGAGCCGAGTCGGTCAGCGGAATTTCACGCTTGAGTTGCTCGGGGGTAATGAGCGTTTCGTTGGACGCAACGTTCAGGTCATCAATCGGTAAATCAGCCATCGTGCTATTCATCAGTCAGATTCGTCAGGTCACGGGTGCCGGCCGCCAGCGTTCCCCGTGTGGCGGAGCACAGCAATAATGAGCACAGCGGGGAAACAGAACCTTATCGCGTAACAGGCGGGCTCGACAATGGTTGAAAGCAATTGTGCGGCAGATTAATCACGGTTCGGCACATTAATCTGCGATTAAGGGCTTTGCAGGGGCGAAACCAGTGTCCATCAGGTGTTAACTGAGACGGGGTTGCCCATTGCGCCATTAGTTGGATCGGCGCTGCGAATAATCCCAGTATGGCTCAGCGTTATGAAGTATTTAACTTGCCAGCATTGTTTGCAGTTAAAGGTGGCAGTTTTTATGATCAATTGAATTGTCCGTTACGAGCAGGTGATCTGCGTATTGCTTTGGATACAGCTTTTTCGTATCCATCAGAGGAGTTTCCTTGATGTCCACAACACAACGTCCACGCATCGGCATTATTGGTACCGGCGCCATTGGTGGTTTTTATGGCTTGATGCTCGCAAGAGCAGGTTTCGATGTGCACTTTCTGCTGCGCAGCGAGTACTCAGCAGTCGCCACTAATGGTCTTCAGCTCAATAGTGCTGTGCACGGGCCACTGGCCCTGCATCCCGTTCAAGCCTATAAAAATGCAGAGGATATGCCGCGTTGCGATTGGTTGCTGGTGGGCGCCAAAACCAGTAGCAATGCGTCTTTAGTTCCTGCGATTACCCGTGCGGCTGCCGACGGAGCCAAGGTATTGTTGTTGCAAAATGGTTTGGCGGTTGAAGATGAGTTGCGACCTTTGCTGCCAGCCAATCTGCATTTGCTCGGTGGTTTGTGTCTGATTTGTGTGCATCGTGCAGCCGCCGGGGTCATTGAGCATCAAGCACTGGGCACGGTAAACATTGGTTATCACTCAGGTCCAGCAACGGCAGAGGAACGTCAGCAGATTACGGCTGATGGGGCCGCGATGTTCAATGTTGCGGGCGTTGACGCCATGGCCGCAACTGAGTTGGCAGAGGCACGCTGGAAAAAACTGGTGTGGAATGTGCCGTATAACGGTTTGTCCGTGTTGCTCAATGCAGGCACCACTGCGTTGATGGGCGACCTGAACAGTCGTGCCTTGATCGCTTCGATCATGGGTGAGGTCGTTGCTGGCGCCGCTGCGTGCGGCTATCAAATTCCAGCTGATTTCGCCGCGAAAATGCTTAAGGCCACAGAGCGTATGCCTGATTACTTGCCTAGCATGTACCATGATCACAAACACCGCCGACCGCTAGAGCTACACGCGATTTATGCCGCGCCGCTCGCTGCGGCAACTGCGGCTGGATGCTCAATGCCACGTATTGAAGCGTTGTACCAAGCACTGCAATTTATAGATCAACGCAATACTCAAAATTGAGGTCACTATGAGCAAGGTTCTGGGCGACAAATTGGTCCTGGCGATTTCGTCTAGCGCCTTGTTCGATCTACGTGAAAGTCACAAAGTCTATGTCGGCGAAGGCGTTGCGGCTTATCGCCAGTATCAGATTGATCATGAGGATGAAATTCTCATGCCGGGTGATGCCTTTGCGTTGGTCGAAAAACTGCTCGCGCTCAATCAAACCTTGGGGCAACAGCGGGTAGAGGTGATTCTGGTGTCGCGCAACAGTGCCGATACCGGATTGCGCGCGTTCAACTCAATTCAACATTACGGGCTGGGCATATCACGAGCTGCGTTTGTCGGCGGTCGTAGCCCTGATCCCTATTTGGCGGCGTTTGGTTGCCATCTGTTTTTATCGACCCATGCAGATGATGTCCGTAGCGCGCTACGTGCAGGTTTTGGCGCTGCGACAATCCTCTCTGGTGGTAGCCGGCGAGAAGCGAGCAATGAACTCAGGATTGCCTTTGATGGCGATGCGGTTTTGTTCTCTGATGAGTCTGAGCGGGTTTATCAGTCAGGCGGGCTTGAGGCGTTTCAAAGTCATGAGAAGCTGTCCGCCCGGGAGTTACTCGGTGGTGGGCCGTTCAAACCGTTTCTTGCGGCCTTGCACAAGTTGCAGCAAGAGTTTGCCGAAGAGTCTTGCCCTATACGCACGGCGCTGGTTACTGCACGTTCTGCGCCTGCTCACGAGCGCGTTATCCGCACCTTGCGCGAATGGAATATCCGCTTGGATGAGTCGTTTTTTCTCGGTGGCCTGGATAAATCATCGATTCTCGACACATTTGGTGCCGATGTGTTTTTTGACGACCAGGCCAGCCACTGCGAAAAGGCCCGTGAAGTTGTCGCCACCGGTCACGTGCCGCACGGCGTGAGTAACGAATTGCAGGAGTAATTCGTAAGCCTTGAGGTCGTGCTTTTATGACCTGCCCTGAACTGTGAGGCCCTTGGCACATGAGCTTACAGGCTTCCACTGATCTTATTTAAGCGCGCTTTTAAATTGACATGCTGGCGTCACTGCTAAGCTCAAGTATGACCCGTCATGCGGGTACAAGGAGCCAGCATGATCCGAACTATTCTCTATGCCACCGACCTTGGGCTCTACGCGCCGTATGTATTGCAGCATGCGTTAGCCATGACCCGAGCATTCAATGCCAGCTTGTATGTGATCCATGCTGTGGAGCCCATGGGGTTATTTGCAGAATCAGTACTTAAAACCTATCTCGATGAGGAGCATTTGAAAACGCTTCGCCATAACGGCCTGGAAACAGTGATGGCAGGAATTGAGGCGCGAGTCTTGGAAGGTTTCAAAGATGAAATAGCCGATTCTCTGGACGACCTTGCGCTGATCCGAGCTGTACGCGTGGTGCAGGGCGATCCGCCGCAGGTGATATTGACTGAAGCGCAGAAACTAGAAGTGGATTTGTTAGTCATAGGCAGTCACAGCCACGGAACAGAACTGGAGATTCCAATGGGCCGAACGGCTACACGATTACTGCAGTTAGCCGAGGTGCCAGTGTACATGGTGCCTATGTTGCAACATCGCAGCCGCGGTGATGTGGGGATTATTTTCTGAGCAAGGTTATGGGGCTGTGGGTGAACGTAGCCACGGTTGCTGCGGTTGCTAGATAACGATTAAAAACTGCAATTTTTAAAAAATCGTCTAAATTGAACGATTGAACCGTTCTTATGGTTATATAAAGCAGCCGAAATTAGCACGGCGCTTATCTGCTTTGAGGGATTGTTATGAAGCTCCAGCAATTGCGCTACATCTGGGAAGTTGCGCACCACGATCTCAACGTGTCTGCTACTGCACAGAGTTTGTACACCTCACAACCGGGTATCAGTAAGCAGATTCGTCTACTGGAGGATGAGCTGGGAGTTGAAGTCTTCGCACGCAGCGGTAAGCACCTGACTCGGGTAACGCCAGCAGGTGAGCGAATTATTACCACCGCAGGCGAAATTCTGCGCAAGGTCGAAAGCATCAAGCAGATCGCCCAGGAATTCTCCAATGAAAAGAAGGGCACGCTATCAATTGCCACCACCCATACTCAGGCACGCTATGCATTGCCCAAGGTGATCAGTGGTTTTATCAAGCAATACCCTGATGTATCTCTGCACATGCACCAGGGAACGCCGTTGCAGATCGCCGAAATGGCCGCTGATGGAACGGTTGATTTCGCCATTGCAACAGAAGGACTTGAGCTGTTCAACGACCTGGTAATGATGCCGTGCTATCGCTGGAATCGCTGCGTGATTGTGCCGCAAGGGCATCCACTCACGAAGCTGCCGAAACTAACGTTGGAAGCCTTGGCTGAGCATTCCATTGTGACCTATGTGTTTGGTTTTACCGGGCGCTCCAAGCTTGATGAGGCCTTCAGTCATCGTGGCCTGACGCCCAAGGTGGTGTTTACCGCAGCAGATGCTGACGTGATCAAAACCTACGTGCGTCTTGGTCTGGGGGTTGGGATCGTCGCAGAAATGGCGGTTGATGCGGTGCTTGATCCTGATTTGGTTGTGCTTGATGCCAGTGGGTTATTTGAGCCGAGCGTGACCAAAATTGGTTTCCGTCGAGGCACCTTCCTGCGCGGGTTCATGTGCGACTTTATCGAGAAGTTTGCCCCTCACCTGACTCGCGAAGTATTAGCCAAGGCGGTGCAGTGCCATAACAAGTCTGAGCTTGAAGAATTGTTTGAAGGCGTTGAGCTGCCGACCTATTGATTCATCAGCGACAAAAAAACCGGCAATTGCCGGTTTTTTCGTTTGAGGCTCACTTGAGCGGACTGATCAAATTTTGCTGATGATGTTGCCAGCGTGCAATCCACATTCTTTTTGCGTTGCCTCTTCCCACCACCAGCGACCTTCGCGCTCGTGTTGGTTGGGTAGGACAGGGCGGGTGCATGGCTCACAGCCGATGCTGATGAAACCGCGTTCGTGCAGCGTGTTGTATGGCAGCTCCAGTGCGCGAATGTAGTTCCACACATCCTCGCTGGACATTTGCGCCAATGGATTGAACTTGTACAGCGGGCTATCCGGCAAAGAGAAGGCACTATCAACTTCAAGCACTGCAACTTCACTGCGTGTGCTCGGGCTTTGATCACGTCGCTGTCCGGTCGCCCAGGCTTTTACGGTCGACAGCTTGCGTCGTAAAGGCGCTGTTTTACGGATGCCACAGCACTCGGAATGACCGTCTTTGTAGAAACTGAACAGGCCTTTTTCTTTGACCATGGGCTCTAGCGCGGCAGGGTCGGGCGATAGAATGTCGATGCTGATGCCGTAATGCTCACGAACCTGGTCTATGAAACGGTAGGTCTCGGGATGTAGGCGACCTGTATCGAGGCTAAAGACCTTGACACCTTTATTGATCTTCCAAGCCATATCCAGCAGCACTACATCTTCAGCACCACTGAAAGAAATCCACAGCTCGTCGCCAAAATGCTCGAAGGCGAGCTTGAGGATTTCTTGCGGTGATTTTGTGGCGTAAGTTGCCGCCGTTTCAGCTATATCAAATGGGTGACTCATCAGGGGCTGTTCCTAATTCTCATGGCGCTTGGCGCTTTGTGCCATCGATATTAACAAATCGTGGATATGCGTCTAAATAACCAACTGCCATTGTGACTGATAGTTTTGTATATATAGAGGTACGTTGCGCAGTGTTTAGGTAGCCGTTAGAGTGCCGTCTTCATATAAAAATACAGCTAGGAGTGTCCTGTGGAAATCGCTTGTCTCGACCTTGAAGGCGTACTGGTACCTGAGATATGGATCGCTTTTGCGGAGAAAACCGGTATCGAGTCGCTTAAGGCGACAACCCGCGATATTCCTGACTACGACGTGCTGATGCAGCAACGTTTGCGCATTCTGGACGAGCATGGTTTGAAGCTATCCGACATTCAGGAAGTGATTGCTACGTTGAAGCCGCTTGATGGCGCAGTTGAATTTGTCGACTGGTTGCGTGAGCGTTTTCAGGTCGTCATTCTGTCAGACACTTTCTATGAGTTCTCGCAGCCGTTGATGCGTCAATTGGGCTTTCCTACTTTGCTTTGCCATAAGCTGGTCACTGATGAAAATGATCGTGTTGTCAGCTACCAGTTGCGTCAAAAAGACCCCAAGCGCCAGTCGGTTATTGCCCTGAAAAGCCTTTACTATCGGATTATCGCAGCGGGTGATTCGTACAATGACACAACCATGCTCAGCGAAGCGCATGCCGGTATTTTGTTCCATGCTCCGGACAATGTGATCCGCGAGTTTCCGCAATTTCCAGCCGTGCACACGTTTGAAGAATTGAAACGCGAATTCCTCAAAGCATCAAATCGACAACTGAGCTTATAGGCCCTGGTTGTGATAACAACAAACTCGCTCAAGGCGAGTTTGTTGTATTGATGCAAGCGTTTATTTGAGTTGTTCAAGCGTACGCATCAGTACATTAACCTTGGTCAGCGATTCTTGATACTCAGCTTCCCACTGCGAGTCCGCAACTATTCCGCCACCGCCCCAGCAGGTGATAGTGCCGTTTTTGGCAAGCAGGCTACGAATTGTAATGGAACTGTCCATCTCGCCGCGTATATCCAGATAAAATAACGAACCGCAATAGAGTCCACGACGAGTATCTTCTAGTTCATCAATTATTTGCATTGCACGAATCTTGGGGGCACCGGTAATTGAGCCCCCTGGGAAGCTGCAGGCAATTAAGTCGAGTGGGTCTTTACCTTCCGCCAGTTGGCCAGTCACGGCGCTAACCAGGTGATGAACATTGGGATAGCTTTCAATCACAAAAAGCTCAGGCACTTGCACCGATCCAATTTTGCAGCAGCGACCAAGGTCGTTACGTAACAGATCGACGATCATCAAGTTTTCGGCTCGATCTTTAGTGCTGGCTAATAATTCGGATGCTTGTGCTGCATCTTTGTCTGGGTCGGTTTCGCGTGGGCGCGTGCCTTTGATGGGGCGGGTTTCAACCCTGCCTTGGTTTACGCGCATAAACCGTTCAGGAGACAAGCTAATAATTGCCGCATCGTCAGGCAGGGCTAGAAAACCGGCAAACGGGGTCGGGCAAACTGCGCGTAGTGCTTGATACGCAATCCATGGGTCACCTTGATACTGAGCTTGGAAACGCTGAGCAAAATTTACTTGGTAGCAGTCGCCGGTCTGAATATAGGCTTGGATTTTTCTGATTGTTTGGTGGTATTGGTCCTGACTGATGTCAGCTTTGAAGCTGCCGGTGAGTTGGAAACTCTTCGAATTCCTAGTCACGGGTGATTCGAATAGATCAATCAGTCGGCGCCGCTCATCAGGGCTTACCTGCGGATGAAATACCAGTTGCGAGGTAAGCGATAGGTGGTCTGTTATAAGAGCCCAGGCATACAAACCGACACGTGCGTCAGGCAGCTTCAAGTCATCTACGGCAAGGTCTGTGATCGTTTCCAGGCGCCTGCCGAAATCATACCCGAAGTAACCCATTAATCCTCCGGCGAAGGGTAAACAGAGGTCTTCAGGTATGTCAGCAGTGCTTAGGGTGTTGCTTGCAACACGTAGTCTCTGCAGGAAGTCTTTGGCCGATTCTGTAGGAAATGGTGACATTTCAGCCAATGGCCAAGCGCTAAGAAGGTCATAGCGTCCATGCTGTGCCACGGGTCTTCCGGCATCAAGCAGGACTGCACCAGGGGCATTTCTCAGGAGACTGAAATATGAACCAGGGTCGGCTTTGTAGGGTAAAACATGGACCTGAAAAGTTGGCATATATGGCTTTCAAACAAGCATGAATATGCATTGTAAAGCGCCAGCGCCGTGGGGCCTATAGGTGTTGCTTGGTTTGCGTGCTAACACAGAGCTGATTAGTATTAACTCAGTTCAAGGGAAATGAACGCGTATTACAACGTATAAATCACAGGGATCAGGTCATGGATGACATGAATGAAGTGCTGGATCAGCCTGCGGATTGTAATCTGCCATCAGAAATTGTTCCGGCAGCTGTTTCAGAACGTTATATCGCAAGACCCACCATTCAATCAGCGCTTTCGGCGCAACCTCTTGCACGTTTGATTTTGCTCTCAGCCCCTGCGGGCTTCGGCAAGACGCGCGAGTTGGTGTCTCTAGCAACAATAAGTGCTGACCGTGACAGCTGTGTTACATGGCTAACATTGTCTGCAGAGTCAAATACGTCGATAGGCTTTTTTCAGCTACTGTCTGATGCCTTGAATGCAACTCATGCAGGGCTAGGGGATGTATGCCCTGCACTGAGCTCCAGTGAAGCCAGTATGGACGCTGTGCGGCTTATGGAATCTGTGCTCGGAAATATCCTAAAGCTACCGAGGCCTTTGTTGCTGGTGCTGGATGATTTCCAGTTCATTACCAACCCCGATTTGCTGAGTGCTATCAACCGGCTCATCAACTATGCGCCCGATGGCTTCTCGCTGGCCATTGGTACCCGAGTGAGCCCGAAACTCAGTATGGCAACCTGGCGCGCAAAGGGGTATCTGACCGAGATTGGTGAGCGTGAGTTGCGACTAAGTGAAGACGAGACACGACTTTACTTGCAGCGCAGTGGGCATAATCTCGATGCTATGGCCTTCAGAAAAATATACAGCTACACCGAAGGATGGATCACGGGTGTACTACAGGTTAGCGAGTGGTTAAAACTAAACTCGCAAAGAGTTGAGGCACTGTTTGACTTTCAGAGTGACCAGGCTTCGATTGGCACTTACTTGTCCAGCGCCGTGTTCGATATTTTGCCAGCGGAACAACAAGACGCACTGTTAAATTTGAGCGTGGTTCAACGATTCAATGGCAGCTTGGTATCTACATTAACCAGCTGTGATGACGGACAGCAATTGCTGGAAAACTTTGAGGACTTACAGCTCTTCTTGATTCCACTTGACCGTGACCGTCAATGGTTTCGATTTCACCGCTTCTTCGCCGAGTTTCTTCGTGCACGCTTGAGGCAAAAAGATGCTGAGCGTTTTAAACAAATCCATTTTAATGCCAGCTTGTGGTTCACCAATAACCACATGCAAACTTTTGCGATTGAACATGCTTATCACGCACAAGATTTGGAGTTATTGGCAGCGTTAATTGACGGTTGTGGTCTGAGTTTGATCAATCGTGGTCAGCTTAGCCTGGTGCATAAATGGCGCCAGTACGTACCTGATGAAATTGCAGTCAAATACCCGGTGTTGGTACTTGGGGATCTGTGGACACGCGTCGTGGATCTGGGGCTGGACGAAGCAAATCGTGCGCTTGATGACCTTCTTCTACGTTGGGGGGACGGTGACCCAAAAGCACAGCTAACTGACAGTATGTTAGCTGCACTGGCAATCAAGTCTTTGATTGCTTTGCAAAAGGATGATCTGCGCTGTTGCGTCAAGCTAGCGCGCCGGGTTGAGTTTCAGCTGGGTACGCGGACTGCGTTTCTTGAAGTTGCGATGTTAGTCATAGGTGCTTTCGCCAACGTGATGATGGGATGGCACGAGGCTGCACGAAAGCTACTGACATTAGCCAATCAAAGAAACCACTTTCTTGCCGGTAATTACCTGCAAATGCACCTGATTAATGTTGAGGTGATGCTGCTAATTGAGCAGGGCAAGATCAAGCAGGCAGAACTACTTTTTGAGCGCCTCCGAGAGCGCACCATCTCCTGGTTCAACGAAAAGTCTAAAGCCTTGGTTCTGCCAAAAATTACTCAGTGCCTGATTGCCTATCAACAGGGCAGGCTTGAGGGCACGGCTGAAACGTTGAAACGCATGCTGTCAGTTGTTGACGTTATCAGCCCGGTTGATATCTGTGCACAGGGCACACTCTGTTTGGCGCACCTCCAGCACATGCATGGCAATACCAAGGAAGCCCACTCGACATTGGTATATATGCAAAATCTAGCTGCGCGGAACAAGGCTTGGCGTTTCTACGCGCAAGCAGTAGGAGATGAGATTCTGCGTATTTTGCAAGATGCAGGTGATGACCGGGTAAAGCGCGCCGAGCAGCGTTTAAAGAGCATTAATTGGACTGAGCTAGCGACCAACTACACACACATGCGCTTGAATCCGGTGCTTTGGGTTCAGGGTTTATCACGGACTCGTTTGCAGCAAACACGTGGGCACTTCAGTGAAGCACTGCATGAAATAACGCAGCTACGTGGAATGCTTCTGGATGACTGGGAGGGGCTTGAACGCATTCGTTTGGATCTTTTGGCTGCTCTTAGTTACCAGCAACTGGGATATCAAGAGCGCTCGCAGAGCTTGTTAGTTCAGTGCTTGATCGCGGCCGAGCGAGAAGATATTCGAAGCTTATTTCTGGAGGAGGGCGAGGCAATTCGAAGCATGCTCCATCAACTCGAAACCGCTGAGCGTCAACCTGCGCTGCAGGTGTTTATTCGCGGTCTCTTAACCCTCTGGCCTGGGCAATCCGCTCAATGTCTACTGGAAACTGTTGAGGAAGAGCTGACGGAGCGTGAACAGGAGGTGATCAAGCTCGCGGCACAAGGCATGTCCAACGATGAGATCGGTCGGCAACTGACGCTCGCGCTGGGTACCGTCAAGTGGCACCTGCATAACATTTACGAGAAGCTCAAAGTACGCAATCGCACCCAAGCGATTAGACGTGCTCGCGAGCTGGGGATGTTGGGATCATGAATACTCAAAATGTATTAGCTTCTCCAGATTTCAGTGTTTTGCCAAGCAAGCTTAAGCCGGAAAGTTTCGACGTAGCCAAATTAATGCCGCGCACCGCTCTGATCGATAAAATGTATAGCGCACGCGAAAAGCATTTAATGGTATTGAGCGCTCCAGCTGGCTACGGAAAAAGCGCAGTTCTAACCGAGTATCGTCAGCGGTTGCTGGCTGAAGGGGCGAAGGTTGCGTGGCTGTCTTGTGATGCGTTAGATACTGATCTAAAGCGTTTATTAAGTTATTTGTGCAAAGCAATTACCCAACAGCTTCCTGCGTTTGCAGAACCTATTATGCCAACCGTGACCGGCAACAATGCACTGCCAGATCGTCAGCTGTTGGAGTTATTTGTCAGCAACCTACAGCAAGTGGGTGACGAGCTCTATGTGATAATGGACGACTTCCATCATCTTCATGGTTGCGGTTTCGTTGGGCTTATAGCCGCGGCGCTTAACGACGTTCCAAGCCATGTTCACTTCGTGGTTAGCACACGTTTTAAGGTCGGAATGTTTTGTGCTGACTCCGTTAGCAGCAGCAACTCTTGCTGGTTTAATGTTGATGATTTGCGCTTTAGTCAGGATGAAGTGCATCAATACTATCGTGATATCAAATCCATTCAGGCCAGTGACGCAGACATTGCCAAGGTGTATGCGCAAACAGAAGGCTGGGTGACGGCCCTGCATTTAGCGTCGCTTATGATCCCTACTCTGAGTCGGCGTTTCACGCCGACAGCGAATATGCCGGGCACTGAACGCAATCTTGCGGACTACTTCAGTGAAGATGTATTGGTTGATTTGCCGCTTGAGTTACAGCGCTTTCTAAACTTTACGTCGGTGCTGGATGAGTTCAATGCTGAATTATGTAACGCATTGACAGACAGGGACGATGCGCAAAAAACCATAAAATACTTATGTGATGAGCAATTGTTCATTGTTGAAGCAACGCGCAAGGATGGTTGGTATCGCTATCACCCCTTGTTCGCAGAATACCTTCAGCGTCGATTGGAAAAAACTGAAAGCCCTACTCATTTATTGCATGCTGCAGCGCATTGGTGTGAGTCAAGGGAGCTGCCAGAAAAGGCGATTAAATATGCCGTCTATTCGCGTGATTATGCTTTTGCTGCACAATTGCTTGAGACGCATGGCTGGAAAGTTATTGCCGAGGAAAAGGTTTATCAAGTTCTCAGCTGTTTGCAGGCTATTCCGATCGAAGTTATTCAGGAGTATTGCGTTTTCCAAATATTCTTCGCATGGCAGCTAGCATTCGAGCAAAAGTACGCTGAGTCAGAGTCATTGATTGAGGAAATCAGCTCGCACTTGAAGGATGGCAGTATCGAGGAAATGCGACCTTGCTTTGTTGAGTTGCTTGCGGCCACGCAAATCATCAAAGCCCTGGTCTTGCTTTATCAAGACAAGCTCGAATGCTGCCTAAAAGTGACGGCGCATTGGCTGAAGTTGGTACCTAACTCACAGCCTTTGTTTGCTGCCTGCTTGTCATGTTTACAAGCGGCTTGCTATACGCTTCAGGGAGCCTATGCAGAGGCTTCAAAAGCAATATTTGCTGCGCGCTCGAAGCTCAGCGAATGCCACAGTGATTATCTGAACGTTGTCACGAGTCTGATTGAGGTTTGCTTGTGCACGGAGCTTGGTGAGCTACGCAAAGGGGCAGAGATCGCTGAGCGTGCACGCGAATTGACAGGTTGTTTCCTTGGCGAGCAGAGCCGCGTGGGAGGACCTCTGTGGTTGGCCTCTGCCGATATTCTTTATGAGCAGGACGTGGACAAAGACGCTTTGAATGAGATTGCGCAAGCGACCGCCTGGCGTGATGTTGTCACACCGGTTGAGCTAATAAGCCGTGGTCAGTTAGTCGTTGTGCGTAAGCGCTTTTATGAGGGGTACTGTGATCAAGCGCTGCATGAGCTTGATGAGTGGCTTCTTAGCTTGCATGCTCCAGGCTATGAGCGCGTATATGCACAGGCGATGAGCTGCAAGGTCCAGTTCTTGTTGTGGTTGCGTAGGCCCAATGAAGCCGAGCGTATTTGTCTGCAGCTTAAACAACACCTCGCAATCCTGCCTACGCAGCGTCACGCAAACGCGAGTATCAGCTTGATTTTAGCTGAGGCGCGTCTGTCGCTCTCTGAGCGACGGGCGGACAAGGCTCTGGCGGCACTTGAAGCCTGTTTGGCGGGGGATAACAGCATGCCCATGAGTGATCGAAACTTAAGGGTGTGCCTGTTACTTTCAGTGGCTTATTGGCGAAAGGGTAACACCCAGCGCTCGTTCGACTTGCTTAAAGAAGTCGTTGAAAGTGGAGTAAGCCGCGGCTATCAGCGTTTGTTTATCGACGATGCTATCTGGTTAATGCCCGTAATGGATGCATGGATTTCTGCGGATAAGTCTGCGGCCGAAGCGTGGCAGCCATTAGCCGAAATGCTTCGTGATCAATGCCGAAAATTTTCGATTGATTACCAGAAACTTGATGATAATCAAGATGTTAGCCACAGGGAGCGAGAGATTCTTCGGTTCGTGGGTGCAGGCTTATCTAACCGCGATATTGCACAAGCAGTGCATCTATCAGAAGCGACTATCAAATGGCACTTACATAACCTGTTTTCAAAAATGGGCGTGCGTAGTCGCACCCAGGCAGTACTCAAAGGTAAGAGTTTAGGGTTGTTGAGTGAGGCATAGTTGCCTTGTAATCATGTGTTGATTTGATCCTCCATCCCTTGGTTAGGGAGGCAGCAGCGGATTGCAACAGTAGGTTTAAGGCAGGACTAGATGCAACAGCATCGAGAGTTCGAGGTGACATGACTACGGAAGCAATGTCATCTCGAATAGCGACGTAGGTTGTCGTTCCTGCTGCTAGCGACAGGAGTCAATAGCAGCTTCCTTCGGGATACCAAAACCGAGAACTGTGGAGACAACAACAATGAAGTACATCAATAAACTCGCATTAGCAGCAGCTGTCCTCGTCACTCCGCTGATGGCGCAGGCAGAACTTAAAGCCATGGATGATTCTGCGCTGGCAACAGTGACCGGTCAGGATGGTATTAGTATTTCGGGTCAGTTCAACGGCAGCATTGGTAGTGTTGTATATACCGACAATGACCCATCCGGCGGCTCACTGCGTCTTGAATCAATCGCTTTTGACGGCTTTAACATTTCTGATGACGCGCCAATTCTGGTTGATGTTGTAACCACTAGCATTGGCGGTGCAGATACTGAGCAACTGCAAATTGGTTTGCCTGCAGTAACTGGCCAGTTGTCAGTAGGTGCTATCAAGGTGGGCGGCACTACGGCCGCCAGTATTGGTTCGCTTGCTGTCAGTGACATCAATATGGCCGGTACAACCGTTAAAGTTTGGGGGCACTAAGTCACTAATCCTTCTTAGCTATGAATACCTGTCAGTTTCGACTGGCAGGGTCCTTAATCTAAGAGAGGGTGAGCCCTGATGATTGAAATCCTACTTGGAAGTCTAATAACCGTTTTCGGTATTACCGAAACTGTCGATATTAAACCGCAACCAAAGGGACGGGTTAATCTTACTCAGGCAGCATTGAGCAGCAACCCGTTCAGGCAATCTGTTGAGCTAGAGCCGCTTAGTCAGATGCAGTTTAAACGCATTATTCGTCAAGCCTATGATTACAGTTGTGGTTCGGCTGCATTAACGACGCTGCTTGATTATTTTTTAGGGCAAAACTTAGAAGAACGTCAAGTTATGGAGGGACTTCTAAGATTTGGCGAGGCTGACAAGATCGCAGAGCGGCGGGGTTTCTCCTTACTTGATATGAAACGCTTTGTGTCCGCACTTGGGTACAACAGCGGAGGGTTTCGCGCAACATTCGCTGACTTGGATAACTTGGAGCATCCTGTCTTAGTGCCGATTGAATATGCTGGGTTTAAACATTTCGTTGTCGTACGTGATGTTTATGATGGGCATGTTTTTGTAGCTGATCCTGCTATAGGAAATATAAGCTTTACACGTAAACGGTTCGAAGCTGTCTGGGATAAAAATGTTTTATTCGTGATTTATCCTGGTGATAGCGGTATACGAAATGCCCTCGCGCTAGAAGATCGAGATCTGCGCATTATTGATGACCGTACTGTTTCGCTATTAGCGTTCAAAGAGTACCCATCCATCACCAAGTTTACTGATAATCAAGCGACAGAGTTAGGTTCTGGCGGAGCAATACAATACATTCGCCGAAAATAATTACTCGTCAATGTAGTGCAATTTAAGCCACGTAATAATGGAGCAGTCTAAATGAGACCTGCATTCGCGGGAACTGCATGTGCGCTATGCCTGTTTACGAGTTTTAGTGTGTGTGCAGATGACAAGTCTCTTGATAGCGCTAGAGATGCATTAAAGGCGCAAGAGGGGGACGCTGACAGTGAAAAAGCGTTGTCTGAAGTTTTTCAGGCTGCTGAAAAAAGCTATACATTACTTAAAAAAGGTGAGCGGACTCTTACTTATGGAGTCGACTACAGCTTAGTCAGAGATACGGTTATTGAAACCGTTAGAACAGGTGATAATTCATTTAGTGTTATCGGGCAGTCTGAGGCTCAGCATACCTTTACGACTTCATTTACATTTGATTATGGCGTATGGGACAACTTGACGTTCAGTATCCGCCTACCCTTCGTAGCCAAATATGATACTGAGCGAGACTTGAGCGCTTACAGCTTAGGCGATGTTTCTGCAAGCCTACGCTGGCAACCATGGAATGCGCAGCGTGGCGCTGCAGTCACAACCTTGTACGCATCAGTAGGGCTACCGACTGGTGATAGCCCTTATGACGTAAAAGTGCAAGACGATCTATCAACAGGGAATGGTAACTACAGCATTAGCGCTGGAGCAAACTTATCCTATGTAATTGACCCCGTCGTACTGTTTGGCTCGCTTGGGTATACGTACAATTTCCCAATTAAAAATATTGACCAAGTACGCGGTGGACGACTACTGAAAAGAGTTAATACCGGGTCGTCCGTATCATTCAATATGGGGTTTGCTTACTCATTATCTTATGATGTTTCTTTAGCTGCTTCGTATCAGATGGCCTATAACCTTGCTCCTAAGTTTGAGTTTGAGGATGCAGCGTTAAAAGGGCGAGAGCAGACCAGCGCGGTAATGAATTTTTCACTGGGTCTAAGAACATCCCCTGAATACATAGTAAATGTTAATGCGGGTTTTGGTTTGACAGAAGACTCTCCTGATGTACTGCTGGGGCTTTCCATGCCTCTCGATATTTCGGGCCTTAAGCCGGAATAAAGGACGAGTTGCCTATCATGAATCCTATTGTTTACCGTGTTTCTTATTTGCTATCTGTTGTTGTGGGTTTGTGGGTGGATATTGCAACGGCCCAACTTTCACAAAATCTAACCATTGGTAATCCTAAGGCAATGGCGTTAGGAAACGCGATTACTGCGGATTCGTCAGGTATTGATGCTGTGCACTACAATCCGGCAGCCTTAACCAAATTGAAAGGACGCCAGATAGCGATAAAGTTGGTGACAGGTGTTTTGGATATTCGGTCGGAGTTTAAAGCACCAGAGAATTATGGTAATAGCTTTTTTGGTTTGTCTGATGACCCTGTCGCTAATACCTCTAGTAGAACCACCACATCTACAATGTATTTTCCTGGGTTGGGTGGGGCTACGAATGTGCCTGTTCTTTTTGCGCCTCTTGCCGGTATTTCCATTACCCCGCCAGGTTCAAAGTTTACTTTTGCAAATAATATTTACGCCCCTCAGGCGCTTGGTTATTCCCGTGATGACAACGACTCTGCCCGCTATCAAGGGAAGCAAGTTGCTATTCAGCGAATTACCTATTTTTCACCTTCAGTTGCTTATCAAGTTAATGATGAACTCTCGGTTGGCCTTTCTGTGGGATTTTCACACCAAGCATTGTATTTAAATGAAGACTTCCGTGCTCCAGGTGTACTAACTGGATTTACCGGCGCAGCTCAGGATGCATTGTGCACCGTTGATGGAAACCCATTTGAGGTGTTGTTAAATATCTGTGGTGGTGACTTAGGTCCGTTCACGGACATTGCAAATATCGATCTGGATTTGCAACAGTCACTTTCACCGACGTGGAATGTTGGTTTTCTTTGGGAGCCTGTTGACTGGTTTGCTTGGGGTGCTGTCTATCAAAGCGAAGCCAAGATGAAGCTTAAAGGAAAATACAATGTTTCATACAGTGATGACTGGCAAGGGTTCTGGCAGGGCCTGGACAGCTCACTGGTTGGTGCGGTTTTCAGTACCATCACTCCTGATGGTCTATTTGACAATGAACGCGGTAACGTTTCCCTCGACTTAACTTACCCGGCACACTTCTCCACAGGCATTAAGGTAAATCCGATACCTAAATGGCAAGTAAACTTCGATGTTAAGTGGACCGATTATGCCGCGTGGAATGAGTTTGAGATTAAGTTTGACCGCGAGCTGGATATCCTCACGATTGCCAGCTTGCTGTCACCCGATAATGCGACACCTACCAGTCTGATTCTGGATCGTGGTTATAAGTCTGTGTGGAGTTGGGCGTTAGGTCTGCAGTACCAATACAATGACCGACTGACCCTGCGGATGGGGTATGAGCCTAGGCCTTCAGCTATTCCAGGCAATAAGGCGGATGTTCTTGCGCCAATCGGTGATGCAACGCTATACGGCTTGGGTGCGGGATATCAATGGGACAAAGATACGGTTATTGACGTCGGCTTTAATTACTTGGTCAGCAAGCAGAACATTCCAGCAGGATCAAGTTGCAGTATCAACTGCTCGAGCATCGATGGCCTTGTCTATAACCCCTATGCGGACCTTGATGTTGAGTCAACCGTAAAAGCTTATGTGTTTGCCTTAACCTATCGAACCACTTTTTGAGTGATGCTTTGCTATGGATTTGCATAAACCGTTACTCCTATTTTGCACGCTATGCTGGGCGTCGGAGTCGCTTGCAGGCGCTCGCTACCTCACTTGGATTGATGATCAGGGTAGGGTGCACAATACGGTGACGAGCAAGGTATTCGTTCAGCAGCAAAGGCGTGCATCAAAACAGGTTCTGATAAGTGATCATGCGAGGTTTAACGAAGCAGGCAACTCATTAGCACGTCCGGTGCCGAACGAAAGTAAGCGGCGCTACTTCACATGGGTAGACGGAGACGGCACGCTACAAAACAGTTTCTACGCCGACCGTCCATTGCTGGCAGGCGGCTCGGAAGTCATTTTGTCGACAGGTGAACTGTCTTCAGAGTATATCGATGCTGATGTGCTTGAAGGCCGCGGTTATCAGCGTGATGGCGATGATGGGCAATATTACACGTGGGTCGACGAGCTGGGACGCATGCAAAACTCTCGGGTTGCTCCGCGTGTCAGTTCAGGTGCAGTCCCAAGTCTGGCGGCAATTGAATATACCGAAGGGCGTCAAATTGAGTTTTCCAAGAAGCCTATTTTGCTACCTAGCTTAAATGGACAGCGGACTGCAGCGATGACAGAACTGTTAACAGGAAGCAGGCAGTCTCAGCAAGGGCTTTATCGTGAGTTGACGGATCGTTGTTGCACACAAATGACTGATGATGACTTCACTGAGTTATCCAGTGATGAGCCGCGTTTTGAGGAGCTCAATCGTTTTTCGCCCAGTTTTGACTTTCCAATGGGGCGTAGTTATTACGCGGCGATAAAGTTGCCCACAGCTAAAACGAGTTATGGCTTGCGCGTGCGGAGCTTCGCCAATAAACAGGTGGTATATCCTTCGCTGCTGTTTCTTGATGCGCAGAAACGGCCCACTCGCTTGGTCAGTGACGCGGTGTACCAGTTGCATGCGGAGACATGGTCTCGCTTTGCTTTCATTGAGGGCGTCGTAAAAATTCAGGCGGTTACAAATGAACGCTATGTTCTGCTGCTGACCACCGAGGAGGACAAGGCTTTAAAGACGCTTGATAACAAGCCTTTCAAGCGTCCATTTCAGGAGGTTGTGGTTGACGAAGCTGGATTACAGGCCCGTGCCCATGCGGGTGTTGGCTCCTTTGAGATTGCGGTGATTCGTTAGCCGGAAATGCGGTATCAGAAAAAAGGCCGCTGTAAGCGGCCTTTTCTCGTTCTTGAGCTGCTTAGATTTCAGTGGAAAACTTATGGCCAAATAAGCTTTGGGCGAAACGCACACGCTCTAGTGGCGTTTCCTGAATATCATCTTTCGCAAGCTCCGCAATGCGCGCTTCAACTGCGTGGGCACGCAGTGTTAGTCCCGTGTCATTGGCGATTTGAATATTCAGGCCAGGGCGTGCATTCAGTTCTAGAATTAACGGGCCCTTTTCTTGGTCGAGTACCATGTCGACACCAATGTAGCCAAGCCCACATAACTCATAGCAGTTTGCTGCGAGGCCCATAAAGCCATCCCAGTCAGGCAGTTGAACACCATCTACCGCATTGGTCGTGTCAGGGTGCTTGGTGATTTTATTGTTGAGCCAGGTACCGTTCAAGGTCAGACCTGTCGCCAAGTCGACACCAACACCAATCGCGCCCTGGTGTAGGTTTGCCTTACCGCCAGACTGTCGCGTTGGCAGCCTGAGCATTGCCATTACCGGATAGCCCTTAAGCACAATAATGCGAATGTCCGGCACGCCTTCGTAGCTAATGCTTTTAAATATCTGATCCGGAATGACTCGATACTCAATTAGCGCACGATCGCGGTGGCCACCCAGTGAGTAGAGGCCCGTCAGAATGCTTGAGATCTGATGTTCAATATCTTCATGCGAAATGATCTTGCCTGAGACCGTGCGGTAACGATCTTCAAAACGATCGGCAACCACCAAAATACCGTCGCCGCCTGCGCCTTGCGCGGGCTTGACTACGAAGTCGGTACGATTGCCGATGATTTCACCGAGCTTATCAATTTCCTTTTCCGTAGAGATTACGCCATACATCTCAGGCACATTGATGCCTGCGTCGATGGCGCGCTCTTTGGTCAGAATCTTATCGTCCACAAGCGGATACAGGTGCCGTTTGTTGTACTTCAGCACGTAGTCCGCGTTGCGGCGATTGATACCCATGATGCCTTTGGCTTCAAGGGCCTTCCAGGTTTTCCATAGACCTAGCATGGCTCAATCCTTAAGGAAGGCTTTGAAGCGGAAAAGTTCAGTCAGGCGGTAGCCGCGATAACGACCCATAGCCAGCATGAAACCTACAAAAATAAGCAGTACGGCCGGGAAGGTAAACATGAAGTAAACCAACTCAGGGACGCTCATCAGCAGGTGCGCTAATGAGGCTGCAAAGAGGGTGCCGACGCCAACTTTAAAGGCATGCGATGCGCCACGTTCTTCCCATGTAATCGACAGGCGCTCAATGGTCATGGTCAAAATCACCATTGGGAACAGGGCAACCGACAAGCCGCGCTCAAGGCCAAGTTTATGGCTGAACAGGCTGATCACTGCAATCAAAACCACCACGAACGTCAACACCACCGAAAGTCTTGGCAGCATCTGTAATTTGAGGTGTTCTAGATACGAACGTAATGACAGACCCAGCGTGGTTATCACGGTAAATAGGACGATGCCGAAGCCAAGCTGGGTTTCACGGAAGGCTAACGCAATCAGTACCGGGGTGAAGGTGCCGAGGGTCTGCAGGCCGCCGAGGTTACGCAGGATCAGAATCAGCAATACGCCGATTGGGATCATGATCATGATCTGGAAGTTGTTTTGTGTCTGCAGCGGCAAGCCATACAGCGAGTAAGACAAGAAGTCGGCATCGGTGCTTTCATCTGTCAGCTTGGCCAGGCGAATCGCATTCATTTCACTGTTGTTCAGGGCGAACGATACTTGAGCCTGTTTACCACCTTCAATCTTGATCAGGTCCTCATCGCCAGTCCACCAGACCAGTCGATCGGCAGGTAAGCCTTGCTCGCCCGTTTCAGGGTTGAAGTAAAGCCATTTATCACCATTGAAGCTGCGCAACCACAGTTCTGGTGATTGCTGGGATTCAGCCAGCAGGCGCACGGTGTGGACGCGCTCCATGGGTACGTGAGCGATAGACAATAACAACTCAATGGCTTTCGCTTTGTTAGAAGTCGAAGCATCACCGCTGAGCAACAGCTTGGCATTGTCATCGTTAACGTTGTTAACACGCTTGATGGTTTCACTGATGAAGGTTTCAACATCAGCAGAGTGTTGGCGAATTGGTGCGAGAAGGGCGTCAGCAGCGATTTTTTCTGGGCCTTCGACTGGCAAGCTATCGCGGAAGATCGGGCCTTTGGCTTTGGCTTGCTCACCGCTATAGCGCTTGGTCAGAACCAGGCGGTAGTAAATGGTTTGTTTACCGCTGGCGCGACGGGCTGACCAAGTGACCTTACGGTTGCCGTCAACACGGTTAACACTTACCCCATAGTTATTTGAGATAAAGCTTTCATTGAGACTGACGTAGTCTTGGTTCAGTGGCGGGACAAACATTTGCAGTTTGACCGGTTCTTTTGAACTGGCTTGGAATTCGATCTTGGCATCAATATTCCAAAGGTCATCAGTTTCATCTGATGTCAGTGGAATACCAAGGATAAAGATTTGGTATGCCGTTATCAGAATACCCAAGCTCACCAAGATAGTGATCAGGATTTTCAGATGCAGGGTAAGAGAGCGCATGGGCATTACTCGCCAAGGGTTACGTCAGTGGTACATGCAGGTTTCCCTGATGCGTATTTAAGGCTGGGATCTATCAGTGCATTGAAGCGCTTTAGTGCTTCAGATCCAATTAGCAGCGGGTATTGGAATGCACTTCGGTCGGTCAAGTTCACTTCGATTGTGCGTTGTGCTTGTCCCATGCACACCTCAAGCTCGATTACAGGGCGCGCGGTGTAGGTTTTTTGCTCTTCAGGATCAAAGTCGCCCGAACGTCTTTTTATCTTACTGATACGTGCCAGTGGACGTTCAATCGGGTTGTCATGGGCATCATCTATCGCTAGATAGAAACGCACCCATGCCTCACCATCACGCTTGAAACGCTTAATGTCACGGGCGCTGAGTGATGCTGTTTTAGCGCCAGTATCCAGTTTAGCCGCTACTTCTGTATTGATCTCTGACAGTTTGACGTATTCATTCAGGCCGTAAACAGTTTTATCCGCAGCAATACTTACGCTGGGAGAGAGAAGCAGGCAAAAAATCAGTGCGAAGGGCTTCAGTCTCATAAGTCCTATTCGATGGCTCGGGCATATGGGTCACAAGGGCGACTAGGCTTTGCTGTCCATGCGCCTACGATTGAGAGTAGCAGGTAGCTCATCTTAGCTTCTGCGTGCAGGGCATTCTAACATGGCCATTTTGTGCAGTAACAGGCTCTTACAGCGCTTTCTTATACTGTAACTCATTCGTTGGCATAGATATTATGGTTGTAAATTGTCGACAATGTGATTGAGCTTCATTGACGCTATAGTGCTTTAGGGGTATTTTTCAACGAATAGCCATCTTGGTGTCAACAATGTGCTCAATGTGACAGAGGTTCCTATCGCCGCTGAAGATGAAAATGAAACGCGCTCTGAGCATGTGTTTCGGCGAATTCAAGCGGCAATCGTTAAAGGTGAAATTGCGCCTGGCAGCAAGATATCCGAGCCCGAACTTGCCCGTACCTATGGCATCAGTCGTGGGCCATTACGCGAAGCTATTCATCGGTTGGAGGGCCAGCGTCTATTGGTGCGCATACCTCATGTCGGTGCGCGTGTGGTGTCGCTAAATCACGAGGAACTGATCGAGCTTTACGAGATTCGTGAGTCACTCGAAGGCATGGCCTGCAAGTTGGCCGCGCAGCGAATGACACAGCTGGAAATCGATGAGTTGCGTCAGGTGCTCGAAACCCATGAGCGCGACGAAGCGTTCCAAGCGGGCCGCGGTTACTACCAGCAAGAAGGTGATTTTGATTTTCACTATCGAATTATTCAGGGCAGTGGCAATCGCACCCTGAGTCAGTTGCTTTGCGGTGAGTTATATCAACTGGTGCGAATGTACCGGATTCAGTTTTCCTCAACGCCAAACCGGCCGCACCAAGCCTTTGCCGAGCATCATCGGATCCTTGACGCAATCTCAGACCGCGATGGTGAGCTCGCAGAGCTACTGATGCGTCGGCACATCGCCGCTTCGAAACGCAATATTGAGCGCCATTATCTGGGCGAACAAGCAACGCCTAATCAATCACCATCATCTACTTCCCGAGGTGAGTCATGAGTTCGAAAACGCCAGGTCAGCGGTTCCGCGACGCAGTTGCTGAAGAGCATCCGTTGCAGGTTATTGGTGCGATCAATGCCAATCACGCATTACTCGCCAAGCGCGCAGGCTTCAAAGCCATCTATCTTTCCGGTGGCGGTGTTGCTGCAGGTTCGCTGGGGTTGCCTGACTTGGGCATAACAGGGCTGGATGATGTATTGACCGATGTTCGGCGCATTACCGATGTCTGCGATTTACCGCTATTGGTCGATGTGGATACCGGCTTTGGCGCCTCAGCGTTCAATGTCGCGCGTACGGTCAAGTCGATGATCAAATTTGGCGCGGCGGCGATTCATATTGAAGATCAAGTCGGTGCCAAGCGTTGCGGCCATCGTCCGAATAAAGAAATTGTTTCGCAGCAAGAAATGGTTGACCGCATCAAAGCTGCAGTTGATGCGCGTACTGACGATAGTTTTGTAATCATGGCACGTACAGATGCACTGGCGGTTGAGGGGCTTGAGTCTGCACTTGATCGCGCCGCTGCTTGTGTAGAGGCGGGTGCCGACATGGTATTCCCTGAGGCCATTACTGAGCTTGAGATGTACAAGCTGTTCGCCGATAAGGTTAAGGCACCGATTCTGGCCAATATCACCGAGTTTGGTTCGACGCCTTTGTTTACCACCGACGAATTGAAATCTGCGGATGTTTCTCTGGTTTTGTACCCGCTCTCAGCATTCCGAGCGATGAACAAGGCTGCAGAAAATGTTTACAACGCGGTGCGGCGTGACGGTACGCAGAAGAATGTGATCGACACGATGCAGACCCGTATGGAGCTTTACGACCGTATTAATTATCACGCATTTGAGCAGAGTCTCGATGCATTGTTTGCTGGCAAAAAAGCCTGAGATTAAGCGGTTCGCAGGTGGCTAAACAGCTACCGCGAACGAAGTTGCAGTATCCAAAACAAATTCAAGAGGAGAGAGCAATGGCTGAAGCTAAAGTATTGAGTGGCGCGGGCCTGCGGGGCCAGGTTGCCGGTCAGACAGCCTTGTCGACAGTTGGTCAAGAGGGTGCGGGCCTGACATATCGCGGCTATGACGTGCGTGATCTGGCGGCGCATGTAGGCTTTGAAGAAGTCGCCTATCTGCTGCTTTACGGAGAGCTGCCAAGTGCCGAGCAACTGACAGCTTACAAAAGCAAACTCAAAGCTCTGCGCGACCTGCCGCAAGCCCTGAAAGAAGTGTTGGAGCGCATTCCGGCCAATGCTCATCCGATGGATGTGATGCGTACGGGCGCGTCAGTTCTCGGCACGCTTGAGCAGGAGCTGAGTTTTGATCAGCAGCAAGACAAGGCTGATCGTTTGCTGGCAATTTTCCCCGCGATCATGTGCTACTGGTATCGCTTCAGTCATGACGGTGTGCGTATTGATTGCATGACTGATCAAGACTGCCTTGGCGGCCACTTCTTGCGTTTGCTGCATGGTAAAAAACCTAGCGAGCTGCATGTGCAGGTGATGAATGTTTCATTAATTCTGTATGCCGAGCACGAATTCAATGCCTCGACCTTCACCGCTCGGGTGTGTGCTTCGACGTTGAGTGATTTGTTCTCCTGTGTCACTGCTGCAATTGGCACCTTGCGCGGCCCTTTGCACGGTGGCGCTAACGAGGCGGCGATGGAAATGATCGAGAAGTTCGCCTCTGCTGACGACGCGACGGCGGGTACGCTCGCGATGCTTGAGCGTAAAGACAAGATCATGGGCTTTGGTCACGCCATCTACAAAGACTGCGATCCGCGCAATGAAGTGATCAAGCAGTGGTCGAAAAAGCTAGCGGATGAAGTTGGGGATACTGTGCTGTACCCAGTCTCCGAAGCGATTGATAAGACCATGTGGGAGCAAAAGAAACTGTTCCCGAATGCGGATTTTTATCATGCATCTGCTTATCACTTCATGGGCATTCCAACCAAGCTGTTTACCCCGATTTTCGTATGTTCGCGAGTAACCGGCTGGGCTGCGCATGTCTTCGAGCAACGCGCCAATAATCGCATTATTCGCCCGAGTGCTGAGTACACCGGCGTTGAACAGCGCCAAGTACCGCCACTCGAACAGCGCTAAGTAGCGCGCGCAATGCCGCAAAGTTTCAACCGTGTGGGGCGTTGCGAAAACAGATCTGATGAGTTCTGACTGATGAATACTGACTATCGCAAGCCCTTGCCCGGCACTCAACTGGACTATTTCGACACCCGTGCCGCGGTTGAGGATATTAAGCCCGGTGCCTACGACAAACTGCCATACACCTCCCGTGTATTGGCAGAGAACCTGGTGCGCCGCTGTGAGCCGTCAATGCTAACTGCAGCGCTGACGCAGATTATTGAGCGCAAGCGCGACTTGGACTTTCCGTGGTTTCCGGCACGTGTTGTCTGTCACGACATTCTGGGGCAGACCGCTTTGGTCGACCTTGCAGGCTTGCGCGACGCCATCGCTGAAAAGGGTGGTGACCCATCCAAAGTTAACCCGGTGGTGCCGACGCAGCTGATTGTTGATCACTCGTTGGCGGTCGAGCACGGCGGTTTTGAGGCTGATGCTTTTGAAAAGAACCGTGCGATAGAAGACCGTCGCAACGAAGATCGCTTTCACTTCATCAACTGGACCAAGAAAGCCTTTAAAAACGTTGATGTGATTCCGCCCGGCAACGGCATCATGCATCAGATCAACTTGGAGCGGATGTCGCCGGTGGTTCACTCTCGTGACGGTGTTGCATTCCCGGATACCCTGGTTGGGACTGATAGCCACACGCCGCACGTTGATGCGCTGGGTGTAATCGCCATTGGTGTGGGCGGTCTCGAGGCCGAAAGCGTGATGCTTGGTCGTGCTTCCTATATGCGTTTGCCAGACATTATCGGCGTTGAACTGACTGGCAAGCGCCAGCCTGGGATCACGGCGACAGATATCGTATTGGCGATTACCGAGTTCCTGCGCAAAGAGAAGGTCGTTTCTGCCTATCTGGAGTTTTTCGGTGCTGGAGCCAATGCCCTTACCCTTGGCGACCGCGCAACTATTTCCAATATGACGCCTGAGTTCGGGGCGACCGCGGCCATGTTCTATATCGATGGGCAAACCATTGATTACCTGACGTTGACCGGGCGCGATAGCGAGCAGGTCAAACTGGTAGAGAATTACGCGAAAACCACAGGCTTGTGGGCTGACACCCTGACTAATGCTGAATACGAGCGCGTGCTGACATTCGATTTGTCGACTGTGGTGCGCAATATCGCCGGGCCATCTAACCCGCACCGCCGGGTGCCCACTTCCGAATTGGCTGCTCAGGGTATTAGTGGAATTGTCGAGAACGAGGAAGGGTTGATGCCGGATGGCGCGGTGATTATCGCTGCGATCACCAGCTGCACCAACACCAGTAACCCGCGTAACGTGATTGCCGCCGGTTTGATCGCACGAAATGCGAACGAGCGTGGTCTTACGCGCAAGCCTTGGGTGAAAACCTCACTGGCACCGGGTTCAAAAGCTGTTCAGCTGTACCTCGAAGAAGGCAAGTTGTTGCCCGAGCTTGAAAAGCTGGGTTTTGGCATTGTCGGTTTTGCCTGCACCACCTGCAATGGTATGAGTGGTGCGCTGGACCCAGCTATTCAAAAAGAAGTAATTGATCGCGACCTGTACGCTACAGCGGTGTTGTCTGGTAACCGTAACTTCGATGGGCGGATTCATCCGTACGCCAAACAAGCCTTCCTGGCTTCACCGCCGCTCGTGGTTGCTTATGCGATTGCCGGTACTATTCGTTTTGATATCGAAAAAGATGTGCTGGGCATCGACAAAGACGGCCAGCCAGTAACCTTGAAAGATATTTGGCCGTCGGATGAAGAAATTGACGCCGTGGTCAAGGCCAGCGTTAAGCCTGAGCAGTTTAATCAGGTCTATATTCCGATGTTTGCCATCGAAGAAGACACCGGGCCTAAGGTCAGCCCACTGTATGAGTGGCGACCACAGAGCACCTATATTCGTCGCCCTCCGTATTGGGAAGGCGCACTGGCGGGTGAGCGTTCGCTTACCGCAATGCGCCCTTTGGCAGTGTTGCCAGACAACATCACCACGGATCACCTGTCGCCATCCAACGCTATTATGCTCAACAGCGCTGCTGGCGAGTACTTGGCGAAAATGGGTTTGCCTGAGGAGGACTTCAACTCCTACGCAACCCACCGTGGAGACCACCTGACTGCTCAACGTGCAACCTTTGCCAACCCCAAGTTGATCAATGAAATGGTCACGGAAAACGGCGTGGTTAAACAAGGATCACTGGCGCGAATAGAGCCTGAAGGCACTGTCACGCGTATGTGGGAAGCGATTGAGACCTATATGCAGCGCAAGCAACCGCTGATCATCATTGCTGGCGCTGACTACGGCCAAGGCTCTTCACGTGACTGGGCAGCAAAAGGCGTACGCCTGGCAGGTGTTGAAGCCATTGCAGCTGAAGGGTTCGAGCGTATTCACCGGACCAATCTCGTTGGTATGGGTGTACTGCCGCTGGAGTTCCAGCCTGGCGTAACGCGTCACACGCTGGGAATTGATGGCACTGAAACCTATGACGTGACTGGCCAGCGCACGCCGCGCGCAACCTTGACCTTGGTGATCAACCGTAAAAATGGTGAGCGCTTGGAGGTGCCGGTGATTTGCCGTCTGGATACCGCAGAAGAGGTCTCTATCTACGAGGCTGGCGGCGTATTGCAGCGTTTTGCTCAAGATTTTCTTGAGTCGAGCGGTGCGGTGTAACCCACTTTAATTTGCCCCGGCAGCGCTGACAGGCAGCTTCGAGCAGCGCCGCCGAGGTTAATCAGGACGTATTCACATGGCTCACGCTCCCCAGGTAAAAGTAGCCGCGACCTATTATCGTGGTGGTACCAGCAAAGGCGTGTTTTTTGCGCTTGATGATTTACCCAATGACGCACAGGTACCGGGCGCCGCACGCGATGCATTACTGCTCAGGGTAATTGGCAGTCCAGACCCTTACGGCAAGCAGATTGACGGCATGGGCGGAGCGACTTCAAGTACCAGCAAGACCGTCATCGTGTCCAAGAGCAAACAACCTGAACATGATGTTGATTATTTGTTCGGCCAGGTTTCAATTGATAAGCCGTTCGTTGACTGGAGTGGTAACTGCGGCAATTTGTCGTCGGCTGTCGGTCCGTTTGCGATTCGCAGCGGCATGCTTGATCCAGAGCGGGTACCTGAAAATGGTGTCGCTATTGTGCGCATCTGGCAGGCCAATATCGGTAAAAGCATTATTGCTCATGTACCCATTACCAATGGCGAAGTGCAGGAAACCGGTGAGTTCGAACTTGATGGCGTGACCTTTCCTGCCGCGGAAGTAAAGCTCGAGTTTGTTGACCCTGCGGCGGAGGAAGAGGGCGTTAGTGGCTCAATGTTTCCGACGGGTAACCTGGTCGATGATCTTGAGGTGCCGGGCGTTGGTGTATTGCAGGCAACCATGATCAATGCCGGTATTCCGACGATTTTCATTAATGCCCAAGACATTGGTTTTACTGGCAGTGAACTGCAGGACGCGATCAATGGCGACGCTAAAATACTGGCTATGTTTGAACGCATACGAACGCATGGCGCAGTGCGTATGGGGCTGATCAAGCACACTGATGAAGCAGCCAAACGCCAGCACACGCCCAAGGTAGCCTTTGTGTCTGCGCCGGTCGATTACATAAGCTCCAGCGGCAAAGCGGTCGCTGCGCAAGATGTCGACTTGCTGGTCAGGGCGATGTCCATGGGTAAGTTGCATCACGCCATGATGGGTACCGCTGCTGTGGCAATCGGTACTGCGGCGGCAATTCCCGGCACCTTGGTCAACCTTGCGGCCGGCGGCGGTGAGCGGGTTAGCGTACGTTTCGGACATCCATCAGGGACTTTGGTCGTCGGTGCCGAAGCGAAACAGGTTGACGGACAATGGTCGGTCGCCAAGGCGATCATGAGTCGCAGTGCGCGGGTATTGATGGAGGGTTGGGTGCGAGTGCCGGGCTAGGTAAGGCAGCGCGGGAGATAATGTCAGAGTGCCGGGCATGAGTGTTGGCCCAGCACTCATGCCCGCGTGTTGGCGCTTTACTTCAGGCGCCGCTCGACACCTTTTTCGACGAGGATCTTTGCTGAAATCTCTTCGACAGAGAAGTGCGTCGAGTTGATGTAGTTGATGTTTTCACGGCGGAACAGGTTTTCGACCTCACGGACCTCAAACTCACACTGCGCGAAGCTTGCATAACGGCTATTGGGTTTGCGCTCGTTACGAATGGCGGTGAGGCGATCAGGGTCGATGGTCAGGCCAAACAGCTTTTCTTTGTATTTTTTCAGCGCATTGGGCAGTTGCAGACTCTCCATATCGTCTTCGGTCAACGGATAGTTGGCTGCTCTGATGCCGTATTGCATGGCCATATATAGGCAAGTTGGTGTTTTACCGCAGCGCGAGACACCCACCAGAATCAAATCGGCCTTGTCATAATAATGTGTGCGCGCACCGTCATCATTGTCGAGGGCAAAGTTTACCGCCTCAATGCGTTCCATGTAGTTGGAGTTGTGGCCGATGGAGTGCGATTTGCCGACAGAATAGGACGAGTGCGAACTGAGTTCTTGCTCCAGTGGTGCCAGGAACGACGAGAAGATGTCGATCATAAAACCTTCGGACTCAGCAAGAATGTCGCGGATATCACCGTTGACAATGGTGTCGAAGATAATCGGACGTACGCCGTCTTTTATCGCGGCCTGGTTGATTTGTAGTACCATTGCGCGCGCTTTTTCTGCGCTATCAATGTACGGTCGCGTTAGTTTGGTGAAGGTGATAGTTTCAAACTGCGCCAACAAGCTTTGACCCAGGGTTTCGGCAGTAATGCCGGTGCCGTCAGAGATAAAAAATGCTGTCCGTTTCATTTGCGCTGTGGGCCTTAAGCTGAGAACGTTTTTTGGCTATCATAGGCCCCGACTTGCAGGCCTTTAGTCGTTTGCATTGTTACTTATTTTCCAGGGCCAGGCCACAGTCACGCGGGTTACCCCGTGAACTTCCCCAGCCCCTTGAGCTTTTCCAACACCAGAACTGGAGAGATCACCTTGGTAGAGTACGTAGTTTCCCTCGATAAGCTCGGCGCACACGATGTTGAGCACGTAGGGGGCAAGAACGCCTCCCTTGGCGAGATGATCAGCAACCTTGCCGGCGCTGGCGTTTCGGTTCCCGGTGGTTTTGCCACGACCGCCCAAGCCTATCGCGACTTCCTTGAACTCAGCGGTCTGAATGCTCAGATCCACGCTGCGCTTGACGCCTTGGATGTCGATGACATCGCTGCACTGTCGAAGACTGGCGCGCAAATTCGTCAGTGGATCATGGATGCCGAGTTCCCCGAGCAGCTTAATAGCGAGATTCGTACTGCGTTCGCGGCAATGGCTAATGGCAATGAAAACATGGCTGTCGCGGTACGTTCCTCCGCTACCGCTGAAGACCTGCCAGACGCCTCGTTTGCCGGTCAGCAAGAAACCTTCCTGAACATCCGTGGTGTCGAAAACGTCATCCGTGCGGCCAAGGAAGTATTTGCTTCGCTGTTCAACGATCGCGCCATCGCTTACCGCGTACACCAAGGCTTTGACCACAAACTGGTCGCCTTGTCTGCCGGTGTGCAGCGCATGGTTCGCTCTGAAACCGGTACCGCCGGGGTTATGTTTACCCTTGATACCGAGTCGGGTTTCCGTGATGTGGTGTTTATTACCGGGGCTTATGGCCTCGGTGAGACTGTGGTTCAGGGCGCGGTTAACCCTGACGAGTTCTATGTTCACAAAAACACCCTTGAAGCGGGTCGTCCGGCAATTCTGCGCCGTAATCTGGGTAGCAAAGCCATCAAGATGATCTACGGCGACGAAGCCAAAGCAGGTAAGTCGGTCAAGGTTATTGATGTTGATCGCGCTGATCGTGCGCGTTTCTGCCTGAGCGATGCTGAAGTAACCGAGCTGGCCAAGCAGGCGATGATCATCGAGAAGCACTACCAGCGTCCGATGGACATTGAGTGGGCTAAAGACGGTGATGACGGCCAGTTGTATATCGTTCAGGCGCGTCCAGAGACAGTAAAAAGCCGCGCCAGCGGTAACGTGATGGAGCGTTACCTGTTGAAAGAAACCGGCACCGTGCTGGTTGAAGGTCGCGCCATCGGTCAAAAGATCGGTGCGGGTCGCGTGCGGGTCATTAAAGATGTGAGCGAAATGGACAAAGTCCAGCCCGGCGACGTGCTGGTGTCTGATATGACCGACCCGGATTGGGAGCCGGTCATGAAGCGTGCAAGCGCTATCGTCACCAACCGGGGGGGGCGCACCTGCCATGCTGCGATTATTGCGCGTGAGCTGGGTATTCCTGCTGTTGTGGGTTGTGGCAACGCCACTGACTTGCTGCAGGACGGCCAAGGCGTAACGGTTTCCTGTGCGGAAGGTGATACCGGTTTCATCTTTGAAGGTGAGCTGGGCTTCGACGTGCGTAAGAATTCGGTTGATGCTATGCCAGATCTGCCGTTCAAAATCATGATGAACGTCGGTAACCCGGATCGTGCATTTGATTTTGCCCAGCTACCAAACGCCGGTATTGGCTTGGCACGTCTTGAGTTCATCATTAACCGCATGATCGGTGTGCACCCCAAAGCGCTGCTCAACTTTGACGGCTTGCCAGCGGACATCAAAGACAGCGTTGAAAAGCGTATTGCCGGTTACGACGACCCAGTTGGTTTCTATGTAGAGAAGCTGGTTGAGGGCATCAGCACCCTGGCCGCTGCTTTCTGGCCAAAGAAAGTCATCGTGCGCTTGTCCGACTTCAAATCCAACGAGTACGCCAACCTGATCGGCGGCAAGCTTTACGAGCCAGAAGAAGAAAACCCGATGTTGGGTTTCCGCGGTGCTTCGCGTTATATCAGCGAAAATTTCCGTGACTGCTTCGAGCTTGAATGCCGCGCGCTGAAGAAAGTTCGCAATGAGATGGGCCTGACTAACGTCGAAATCATGGTGCCATTCGTGCGCACCTTGGGTGAGGCGAGCCAAGTAGTTGATCTGTTGGCGCAGAACGGCTTGAAGCGTGGCGAAGATGGTCTGAAAGTCATCATGATGTGCGAGTTGCCTTCAAATGCGATTCTGGCTGAAGAATTCCTTGAATTCTTCGACGGTTTCTCGATCGGTTCGAACGACTTGACCCAACTGACGCTGGGCCTCGATCGCGACTCAGGTATTGTTGCGCACCTGTTTGACGAGCGTAATCCGGCGGTCAAAAAGCTGCTGTCAAACGCGATTCAAGCGTGCAACAAGGCCGGTAAGTACATCGGTATCTGTGGTCAAGGCCCTTCGGATCACCCGGACTTGGCGCGCTGGTTGATGGAGCAGGGCATTGAAAGCGTTTCATTGAATCCTGATTCGGTGCTTGAAACCTGGTTCTTCCTTGCTGAAGGTCAGCAAGCCTGATCCGTCGCTAACCCTTCAAAAATCAGGGTGGGACATGGTCCCACCCTTTTTTGTGTCAGAGATAAAATGCAAAGCAGCAGTGAGTTATTTCCAGTCGCCTTGATCAGTGCCGAGTTGCGCGGTGATTTGAGTGAAGACCTGTATCGCCTGAAACCCGGTAATAGCCCTGATTCGAGCGTTGAGCTGGTTGTGACGCGGCTTGGCCGCTCAGATAACGAGCAGCGTCGTGGTGTGCCGGTGATTTTATTGCATGGCAGCTTTTCAAATAGACGATTTTGGTATTCGCCCAAGTGCATCGGGCTTGGGCCGTACCTGGCTCGTGCAGGTTTTGATGTGTGGATTGTTGAAATGCGCGGCCATGGGCTTTCGCCACGCAATCAGAATTACACTTTCAACCGGGTTAGCGATTACGCACGCTACGATTTGCCTGCTATTACCCAGTTTGTATATGAGCAAAACCCACAGCCAATTCACTGGCTAGGGCACTCGCTGGGCGGTACCACGCTCGCTGCGGCGCTGGGTGGCCAGTACCTTGATGTGTCGAAGATTGCTTCAGTGGCTTTATTTGGTAGTCAGATCAGTCGTAATTACTGGCCGCTAAAAATTCCGCCATTGGTATGGGGGGCTAAGACGCTGCTTAAACGGTTCCGCGTGCTTTCTGGTTCTCGGCTAAAGCGTGGGCCGGAAGATGAGCCAATAGGTTTAGTCCTGGAAGCGTTGCGCTGGCATGGTTTGTTTGGCCGTTTTGGCGACGGGCAGGACGATTGGTGGGCGGGCTTGGCTAAAGTGCAGTTACCGGTTTTTGCGGTCAGTGCGCAAGGCGATAAGCAAGACCCTGCATGGGCATGTCAGAAGCTCTTTGATCAGTTTGCCTCTAGCCGTAAAGAGTTTCTCTGCCTGGGCAAGGCGCAAGGTTTTAGCAGTGATTATGGCCACATTGAAATGCTGGTTAGTAAGCCTGCCCAAACAGAGGTATGGCCACTCATTAAACAATGGTTGGATCACGGTTATAGCGCTGAGACTGGGCTAAAGCTGGCGCCTGAGCAGGGTGATTCCGCGTCAGTGGTGGCTGGTTAAACCACTGGCCTGGGCTGGAACCAGCTGACTAGACGGTTTTGTACGGATTGCAGGAGTGGTCTGCTGTCCTTGACTGCGCTAGGCTGAACGCTGCGGTCAGCCAGATACGTTCGAACAGTGGCTGCAATGGTTGAATTAATTGCCTGCTGTAGCTACGGGTGACGGTTTATAACGATTTCTTAAGGGTATAGGAGCTTTCTCATGCATTACATCACTCCAGACTTGTGTGACGCGTACCCCGAGGTCGAGGTTGTCGAGCCGATGTTCAGTAATTTCGGCGGCCATGACTCGTTCGGCGGCGAGATCGTGACGGTTAAATGCTTTGAAGATAACTCGGTGGTCAAGGAACAGGTCGATCAGCCCGGTAAAGGTAAAGTCATGGTTGTCGATGGCGGTGCCTCAATGCGCCGCGCCTTGCTTGGCGACATGCTGGCTGAAAAAGCAGCCAAAAACGGCTGGGAAGGCATCATCATTTATGGCTGCGTACGTGACGTCGATGTACTTGCCCAAACGGGCCTGGGTATCCAGGCGCTGGCCAGTCATCCAATGAAGACTGACAAGCGCGGCATTGGTGACCTCAATGTGGCTGTGACCTTTGCTGGCGTGACTTTCCGACCGGGTGAATTCGTATATGCCGACAATAACGGGATTATTGTCTCGCCAACTGCGTTGCAAATACCTGAGTAAGCTCAAGTGCTGAGTCCGGCGCCAATGGGGAGGCAGGCGCTAAATCGGTTTGGTAAGGGAGTTGTGAATGCTTGAGCAAGACAATCAGCAGTGGGGCTTGGTCCATGCCTATGTACTGGACGGCAGTGGCGGAGGGCGGCCAGTCACACATGCTGAACTAGCCGACTTGGTTTTGGCTGAGTCAGAAAGCCTGTGGCTGCACTGGGATCGTAGTCACCCGGAGACGCAGAAATGGTTACGCACAGAAAGCGGGCTCAATGAGTTCGTGTGTGACTTGCTGCTAGAAGAAAACACCCGGCCACGCTTCTTGCAGCTGCCCGAAAACAAAATTCTACTGTTTCTGCGCGGGGTCAATTTGAACCCCGGTGCAGAGCCGGAAGATATGGTGTCGTTGCGTATTTTTGCTTCGGCTAAGCGTGCTATTAGCCTGCGCCTGCGCCATTTACGCGCGGTTGAGGACTTGCTCGCCGATCTTCGTTCAGGTTCAGGGCCGAAGACCTCATCGGAGCTTATTTTAGCGCTTGCCGACCACATGACGGACAAGATCGAGTCGCTGGTCAGCAATTTTGCAGAAGGCATTGATGTTCAAGAGGAGCAGATCGACAACGATCCGAGTTTTGAGCCTGATCACGACACCTTGCTGCAAATGCGCCGTCGAGCTGCTGGGTTGCGTCGGTTTCTAGCGCCACAGCGTGAGGTTTATGCGCAGCTCACTCGCAATCAGCAGCCCTGGTTTGTGAGTGACGACGCAGACTACTGGAACGAACTCAACAACCGTCTGACCCGTTACATTGAAGAGTTGGATCTAACCCGAGAGCGAATTGGCTTGGTGTTAGAGGCTGAAGATCGGCGTCTCGATGTAAAAATGAACCGCATCATGTACCGCTTCGGCATTATCACAGGGGTGTTTTTGCCGATGAGCTTCCTCACGGGCTTGCTGGGGATTAATGTCGGCGGTATTCCTGGCTCCGAGAACCCTTACGGCTTCGTCGTCGCCTGCTCGATCATGGTGGTGCTCGCGGTGGTCCAGTGGTTGTTGTTTCGTCGCCTACGCTGGGTGTGATGTGACTTGGCTTGTTGTACTTACGTCAAATTCAGCACATCTACAGAGGTGCGTGAATGCACGATCCATTTGAACAATCACTGCGCGATTTATTGAATTCGCAGTCATCACCTGATCATGATGATGATGCGGCGCTCACTCGCGTGCTGAAAACGGCTAATCGCCAAGTGGGTGCGGGGGATATGTTCGCACTCATGGGGCACTGGGTTGAGGCGTTGATGATTGCCCTGAACAAGGGCTCGGCACACGTATCCCCGGTTTCGCGCCACAAAACAACTGCTCGAACTACTGATAAGGCTGACTAAATGGAACTCGATCCTTGGACTCAAAGCCTGGTAGCGGCCATGACCGCGCTGTGGACTAAAGTCGCTGGTTTTATTCCAAACCTGTTTGTCGCGTTAATTCTGGTCCTGCTTGGCTTTGTGCTGGCCAAGCTGCTTGATACGCTGATTTCCAAGCTACTCGGCAAGGTTGGCCTTGATCGCCTGATGGCGGGCACGGGCTTGACCAAGCTGCTCAGCCGTGCGGGCTTTCAGGTGCCGGTTTCGACTCTTATCGGGCGTATTGTTTACTGGTTTATTCTGCTGATCTTTATGGTTTCGGCAGCGGAATCCCTGGGCTTAGAGCGGGTTTCCGCAACCCTTGATGTACTGGCTCTGTATCTGCCAAAAGTATTTGGCGCTGCGTTGGTGCTGGTTGTGGGGGTACTGCTGGCGCACCTGGTTAGCGGTATCGTCCGTGGTGCGGCCGACAGCGTTGGGCTTGAATATGCGCATGGCGTTGCACGTATTGCCCAGGGCTTGGTCATTATCATCAGTATTTCTGTGGCCATTGGGCAGCTTGAGGTGAAAACCGAGCTGCTCAATTACGTCATTGCAATCGTCCTGATCACTATTGGTCTGGCCGTCGCTTTGGCGCTTGGCCTGGGCAGTCGTGAGATTGCCGGGCAGATTCTTGCCGGCATTTATGTGCGTGAGTTATATCAGGTTGGGCAACATATCCAGGTCGGTGATGTCGAAGGTCAGATCGAGGAAATTGGCACGGTGAAGACTATCGTCCTAACCGATGCAGGGGACCTTGTCTCAGTGGCGAATCGTATCCTGCTTGAGCAGCGGGTGAGCAGCCGCTAAACCCTAAACTCTGCTAACCTATGTCGCCCTCCAGCAGGCTGTTCGCAGCTGATGGCGGCTTTTGACCTGACTGTCGGCCCGACTCGATTTGAATAAAGCCCAATCGTTACCTATGCGTTATGACCCCCTGGAGCTCTCTGATGAGGAGCTTGTGGTGCGCGCGCATAGTGAGTTGTTCCACATCACGCGTGCTTATGAAGAGCTCATGCGTCGTTACCAGCGCACATTATTTAACGTTTGTGCGCGTTATTTAGGGAACGAACGTGATGCGGATGATGTCTGTCAAGAAGTGATGCTCAAAGTTCTTTACGGTTTAAAGAACTTTGAGGGCAAGTCTAAGTTTAAGACTTGGCTCTACAGCATTACTTATAATGAATGTATTACCCAGTACCGCAAAGAACGACGTAAACGTCGTTTGATGGATGCATTAAGTCTCGATCCTTTGGAGGAGGCGTCAGAAGAAAAGACGCCGAAAGTAGAAGAACGAGGCGGGTTGGACCGATGGTTGGTACATGTAAATCCGATTGACCGTGAAATTTTAGTGCTACGCTTTGTCGCAGAGCTAGAGTTTCAAGAGATCGCGGATATTATGCATATGGGCCTTAGTGCAACGAAAATGCGTTACAAAAGGGCTCTTGATAAATTGCGTGAGAAATTTGCGGGCGTCGCCGAAAGTTAGTTCGGATGCAAATGTTCTTTGGCATAAAGGTAAGTTCTGATAAACTTACCAAAGTTCTACGCGTCTACCTGTGCGTAGCACAATCAATCACCAAGATGGGGATTTACGGATGAAACTGAAAAACACCTTAGGCGCAGTCATTGGCTCCTTTGTCGCTGCTTCTTCCATGGGCGTGATGGCTCAAGGTCAAGGCGCAGTCGAGGTGGAAGGCTTTGTTAACGAATACTTCACTGACTCGACTCGTAATTTTGCACACGATGAAGGCAGTCAGTATGGCGGCTCCATTGGTTACTTCCTGACCAAGGATGTCGAACTGGCTCTGGCTTATGGCGAATACCATAGCCTGAACGGTGACAAAGCCTCCGGTAACAAAGACATTAAGGGCAGCATGACTGACCTTAAAGCTTTGTACCACTTTGGTGAGCCTGGCCCAGGCCTGCGTCCTTATGTTTCTGGCGGCTTTGCCCACCAGAGCATCAGCAACGTCGATTCTGGCGGTCGTAACCACTCCACTTTCGCCACTGCTGGCGCCGGTGCTAAGTACTACTTCACTGAAATGCTCTATGCCCGTGCTGGCGTAGACGCTCTGTACAACATCGACCAAGGCGACACCGAGTGGCAAGCTGGTGTTGGTGTGGGTCTGAACTTCGGTGGTTCGAAGCCAGTTGTTGCAGCCGCTGTAGTTGAGCCAGAGCCGGCTCCAGTTGTTGAAGAACCTGCTGAAATCGTTCGCGTTGAATTGGATGTTAAGTTCGATTTCGACAAGACTCAGGTTAAAGAAGAAAGCTACGGCGATATCAAAAACCTGGCTGACTTCATGAACCAATACCCACAAACTTCTACTACTGTAGAAGGTCACACTGACTCCGTTGGTACTGACGCTTACAACCAGACTCTGTCTGAGAAGCGTGCTGACGCAGTTCGTGACGTACTGGTTAACCAGTACGGTGTTGGCGGCGAGCGTGTAAACTCTGTCGGTTACGGCGAGTCGCAGCCAGTTGCGGACAACGCATCTGCTGAAGGCCGTGCTATCAACCGTCGCGTTGAAGCTGCTGTAGAAGCTGAAGCCCAGTAATTGGTCTAAAGCTGAAATGAAAAACCCGGCCTAGGCCGGGTTTTTCTTTGCCTGCAAATTGTGTAGTGGCTAATTGCTTATTATTGGGTGCAATTAAGCAGTCAATCTATCGAGTTGCGCCGCGCTCTCACTTACCACCTCTCCAATTATCAGTATTGCCGGGCTTTTAAGTTTAAATTCACGCGCATCATCTAGCAGTTTTGTTAGTGTACTGCGTTGTTCCCGCTGCTCAGGGAGGGATGCGTTCTCAATCATCGCGACCGGCATCTCGGCGCGCATGCCCGCATCAATTAGTTGCTGGCGAATATCCGCGAGCTTGGCCACACCCATATACACCACCAGTGTCGTGCCCGAATCGGCCAGCCCTTGCCAGTTCAAGCTGCTGCCATCTTGAGTGTGAGCGGTGACCAGGCTAACTCCGCGGGCGACGCCTCGCAGCGTTAAAGGGATTGCGCAGTTAGTCGCGCCGGCCAAACCAGCAGTAATGCCGTTGACTATTTCGGCCGTTATGCCATGGGCGAGCAGCCAGTTGTATTCCTCTGTTCCACGGCCAAAGATGCACGGGTCGCCGCCTTTAAGACGAACTACGCACTTCCCTTGCCGTGCATAGCGCAGCATTAGCCGTTGGATGAAGTCTTGCGGCGTGGAGCGGCAACCGCCACGTTTGCCAACCGCAATGACTCGAGCTTGCGGGCAGTGCTCAAGGATTATTGGGTTTACCAGGTCGTCAATCATCACCACATCAGCTTCGCCCAAAGCACGAACGGCTTTAAGTGTCAGCAACTCTGGATCTCCGGGACCTGCGCCAACCAGCCAAACTTTATTGCTCATATGAACCTCACCGCAGGTTTTAATCATTCAGCTCACTGCTGCGACGGTTTTTGTCTGCAGCAATCGCTTGATTTCGGGTACGCAGGAACCGCAGCTAGTGCCGCAGCCTAACTTTTGTTTTAGCTGGTATAGGTCCAGTCCTTGCTCAATTGCAGTGCAGATGGCTTGTTGACTGACGTTCATGCAGTTGCACAGGGTTTTGTTACCTGCGCTATTGGCTGAGCGGGGTGCAGCGGATAGCGGCGCGAGCAACCAAGGCCTAAGTTGGTCGTCGGCCTTGGCCTCACTCCACATGCTTTTCAGCCAGTCTTGGGCCGTGGTTTCACCGGCTAGGCGCAAAGCAACTATTCGACCCGCATCCAGGCGTACACGTTTGCCTACGGCCCGTTCAGGATCGTCATATGCCATTACCAGTCCTGAGTCGATACTGAGTAGCTGGTCTATTGTGCTGAGTCGTTCGTTACTGGGCGCAAGGGCGTCGGCTGCGCGAATTTGCAGGGCAGGGTGGTCGGTGCCAGTGAGGGAGAAGCTGGCGTATGCGAACGCTTCAAACAAAGGCCGCAGTTGCTTGAATCGCTGCTGGATGTCGCCCTCGACCAATGCGTAGAACCTCCATGGCAACTCGATTTTATCGATCTCAACCGTCGCATGTTTAAGCTCCGGTTGTTTCGACAACGGATCGTACTCAGGCTGGGTCAATACATTGATGCCTAAACCTTTAAGAAAGCGATTGCCCCAGTGCATTGGCAGATAAGCCTGCCCTGGACCAAGGTCGTCATCGGCTTGCACGGGTACGATCAATGAGCCACGGCGACTACGCAGCGTAATCAGGTCACCATTGTTGAGTTTTCTACGGAGCATTTCGCCTGAGTTGATACTCAGCACTGCTTCTTCGACATGGCCAAACAGGCGTGCGGCGGTGCCTGTTCGGCTCATGCCATGCCAGTGATCACGTAAGCGACCGGTATTGAGGATCAGTGAATAGCTGGCATCGCGCTTTTCTAGCGGCGCGCAATAAGCCTCCGCATGAAACTTTGCCCGACCATTCGCGGTGGCAAAAACGCCGTCCTCGTATAACCGAGTTGTACCGCACTGAGCGCCTTGCGGGTATGGCCACTGTTGGGGGCCGTACTGGTCGAGAATGGCGTAGCTCAAGCCGCTGAGGTCAAGATCACGGTCTTGAGTGAGCATTTTGTATTCGTCGAACAGTTGTTCAGGCCTAGTAAAGTTGAACAAACTTGGCAAGTTGGGACGCATGAGTGCTTCAAGTTTTCGCGCGAAGTCACAGGTTATTTGCCAGTCAGCTTTTGCTTCACCGGGTGCGGCTATTGCACTGCGTACATGGCTGATTCTGCGTTCAGAGTTGGTCACGCAACCGTCTTTCTCGCCCCAGCTACTTGCAGGGAGAAGCAGGTCGGCATAAGCGCATGTTTCGGTGGTGAAGAAGGCCTCTTGCACCACTACAAACGGACATGTGGCCAGTGCTTGATGAACCCGAGTCTGATTGGGCAGTGATTGCGCAGGATTGGTGCAGGCGACCCACAGCGCTTTAATTTTGCCGCTATGCACCTGATCAAACAGCTCAATGGCACTTAAACCGGGCGTTTCAGGTAACCGATCCACACCCCAGTACTGCGCGATTTGGCTTCGATGTTGCGGATTATCTGCTTCGCGGTGACCCGGCAGTAAGTTGGCCAAACTACCGGTTTCGCGTCCACCCATTGCATTGGGTTGGCCGGTCAGGGAGAAGGGGCCTGAACCGACTTTACCAATCTGCCCGGTGGCTAAGTGAAGGTTAATCAAGGCACTGTTTTTCGCGGTTCCAGCCGTTGATTGATTGAGCCCCATGCACCACAACGAGAGAAAACTCGGGGCTTGGCCAATCAACTCTGCGCAGGCGTGTAGCTGCTCTTCTGATATCCCGCACGTATCCGCAACTGCCGCTGGATTGAAGTCGCGTACTCGCGCTTTAAGCGCATCAAAACCATCCGTGTGTTGCGCAATAAAGTCGTGGTTTATCCAACCTTTCCGCACAAGAATGTGCAAGATGCCGTGGAACAACGCGACGTCAGTGCCGGGCACGATAGCCAAATACAGATCTGCGGCGTCACAGGTATCCGTTCGCCGCGGATCGACCACGATTACCTTCATTGTCGGACGCTTTGCTTTGGCTTCTTCAAGGCGGCGAAACAGCACCGGGTGTGCATAGGCCATGTTGCTGCCAGCGATTAATATGCAGTCGCTAAGCTCTATATCTTCGTAGCTGCAAGGCGGGGCGTCCGCACCAAGGCTGCGCTTATAACCGACTACGGCGGATGACATGCATAGTCGTGAGTTACTGTCGATATTATTGGTACCAACCAGAGCGCGTGCGAGCTTGTTGAATGCGTAATAATCTTCTGTGAGCAACTGGCCCGAAATATAAAAAGCAACGCTTTGCGGGCCGTGCTCGCGTAGGGTCTCGGCAAAAACCTTGGCGGCATGATCCAGTGCATCGTCCCAGGTTGTACGGCTGCGTGGTTGAGACTTATCAAGCCGTAGTTTTGGGTACAGGCCTCGCGCATCAAGGTCGCCAGTCAGGTGCAGCGTCGCCCCTTTGCTGCATAATTTGCCATAGTTTGCCGGGTGCATCGGATCTCCCGAAACAGCGATGATCCGGTCATCATTGTGTTCGATCAAGACTCCGCAACCGACCCCGCAATAGCAGCAGGTTGAAGCCGTGATACGGGTTTTATCTGTGCAGCTCATAGCTGTGCTCCCACTCCCGGCAAATCATTGAACAGGCGCCTCGTTAGGAACTGCATGGTTCAAAGCCAGCAATACACGGTCTGCCTCGATCTTCGTCGAGTGGCTGTATATATAAGCTTGATCGGGTGCGATTGCGCTTGCAGGCCCCAGTTCGACCTGCCAGTCAGGCAGCGGGCAAGCCACCTGCGTGCCGCAGATATCCGCGCTTTCAGGCATGTTTGCTGGTTTGTCTTGACCTTGATGACCGACATTGCCAATCGCATTCTCACCAAACATTAGGTGGTCACGGGTCTGGCTGACGTTTTGCTGCTCGCGTATTTGCTGGAAATACCAGCCGCCGTCTGCGGTGTCACCATAAAGACAGGCGCCCACCAGCACGTCATTGCGAATCACCAACTTCTTGTAAACACCGCCAATGGGGTCCGATAAGGTGATGCTCTCTGTGCCTTCAGCACCGATAAACTCGCCAGCTGAAAACAGGTCGATACCGGTGACTTTCAATTTGGTTGAGATCACCGAGCCTTGATAACGTGAGTAGCCCAACTGGGCGAGGTGATTTGCGCAGACTTTTGCCTGCTCGAACAACGGCGCAACCAGGCCATAAGCAGTGCCGCGATGGTTGGCGCACTCACCAATTGCGTAGACTCTTGGGTCAAAGCTCTGCAGCGTGTCATTGACCAGAATGCCTCGATTGCACGCTATTCCAGAGGCTTCTGCTAACTGGCTGTTGGGGCGAATGCCAGCAGCCATTACTACCAGGTCTGCGGCAATCACATCGCCGTCGGAGAATTTCACCGCGCAAACCCGACCGTCACCATTATCAAGCAGCTCCGAAGTCTGCTTTGACAACATGAATTTCAGGCCACGATCTTCAAGTGATTTGCGCAGCAGCTTGCCAGCAGTGCTGTCGAGTTGGCGCTCAAGTAACGTCTCGCCTATGTGCACAACTGTGACATCCATACCGCGCAGTTTTAAGCCATTAGCCGCCTCAAGCCCGAGCAGGCCACCGCCAATCACTACGGCATGACTGTGGGTTTTTGCGGTATCCATCATCACTTGGGTATCAGCAATATCTCGATAGCCGATGACGCCTTCGAGTTTGTTGCCGGGAATCGGCAAAATGAATGGAGTGGAACCGGTCGCGATAAGCAGTCGATCGTATTCGGCAGTACTGCCGTCATCGGCGGTAACTAAGCGTTGTTTGCGATTGATCTGGGTGACTTTGCGCCCCAGTAACAGCTTGATGTTGTTGTCAGCGTACCAACTAAGGTCGTTAAGCACGATTTCATCAAAAGTCTGTTCGCCAGCAAGCACGGGTGAAAGCAGGATGCGGTTGTAGTTAGGGTGGGGCTCTGCACCGAATACCGTAATGTCGTAAAGCTCGGGGCTGAGTTTGATCAACTCTTCCAAGGTGCGAACACCTGCCATACCGTTGCCGATCATCACTAACTTGAGCTTTTTCATCCCGGTTATCTCCTGGATAAAAATCACGGAAAACAAAAAAGGCGTCCCGCTAGTTACCTAGCGAGGACGCCTTTGTCCAAGTCCCGTTCTATCGGGAAGTGCAGTCTTCTTCGTTGAAGAACGCGCTTTATTTAAATTGTGGTAATGCCTATGCAGAGTGTGTGCCAAGTACCGTTAGTAAGTGATTTGCCTTGTTTGGCTCGATAAAGGCCCTTAACTAGCAGATTTTTTGCACTGCTTTAAAGCGCCTTGCTCGCTTGCAGTGCGTACAAAGTAGGCTGATTCATTTTTCGATATGGGTCAGGAAGCCACACCGCTGGCCAGGTAGCTGAGCAGTTTTTGGTTGTTGCGTGACGCTGCTTAAACTTTATTTGTATCGCTTTTGTGTAGACACATAACGCTGTTTGAGTGCTGTAGCGCCGTATGCGAAGTCGTGTTTTGTAGTGGTTGTTTAAGCGAGGCGTGGGTTGGAATGGGCAGTGCGAGTAGAGCGATGGCGAGAAAATTGGTGGTTAGCCCAGCGAAGCGGGTATGGCTCGATGTGATCGGCATTACTGTTCCCCCTACTTTTATAATGGAGCGCTTAAAGCATCTAATGCATAAAAGCGAAGCAGAGGATTAGTATTGAGTGTCACTTTCTGCAACGCCTTTTTACGTTGCATTATGTTTATGCATTGAATGTGCCGTTATATCCAGTTAACCCGTGGAAACTTATCGCTGAATGCGCCAGGCATTTGCGCCACCTGACTTGTTTTATAGTTGAAGAATACAAAACCTGACTTGGCCATTGCGATTAAGCTTTGATCTGCTGGACGCGTGATGCGAAAAGTAATATCGCCACCGTATTTGTTGAAGTCCATAACCCCGACTTCAAACAGTAGCTGATCGCGTGCATGGGCCTCTGCGCGGTAGGTGGTTGCTAAGTCAGTGACGATGATGCCGACACCTTCCTCGCTGGCCTCCTCGATACCAAAATCAAATAAGAAGCGGGCACGGGCTTCGGAGATCATTGAGATCATCGAGTCGTTACCAAGGTGATTGGCGGCGTTGATGTCGGTTACGCGCACAGTGAGGTGGGTATTGAAGCAGAATTGATTTTCAGGAAAGGTAAGGGTCAGGCGGGCCATTTAAGTACTCATCAACAGCCACGGCTGTAGTAGGTGTAAGAAAAACCTATTGTACGGCTATGGCTGAGTGATGGGCAGTGTCATCTAAACTGCCCATGACGAATAGCTATTTACGGTGTAGGGTATTGAGCGAGTAGAACGTTACCCGGCCGCCTTCAATTGAATAACCTTCGTTGTCCTGTATATAGGCGCCGGCCTTGTAATACAGCAGTTGCCGGCTCCAGCTGCTGCTGAGTTGTTTATAGAACGAACCATTGTCGCCGCTGCTTTTCACTGTGACGCCCAAACGGCCTGTTGAAGTAATGCGCAGTTGGTAGCTGAAGCGTTCATTCAGGTCAACATTCTCGGCCAGTAAAATGTTGGTGACTGTCGAGCTGCCAGGTTGTGCGCGGTACAGTAACTCAAGCCTTCCAGTGCCATCTTTGTAGCGGTATTGCAGTTTAATCAGCGGGTCATTCTCACTTCCTGGCTGATCCTTACTATGGATTTGACCCACAATAACTTTATTTTTGCTCGGCACCACATTGACCGCGAGCACTGCACTTAAATAGTTATCAGCATCTTTGTAATACCAGTTGTGCAGCGTACCGTCGCGGTAGGTTTCCCGTAATTCGCTGCGTGGATAACTGGCATCTTCGGTACGCGAACCTGTAACAGGCACCCAAAATACGACGGTTTGATTACCGTCATTACGAAAGTATTGGCTTGAGTAACCGCTTTGTATACGGGCCGCGCTGATTTCGGTGGGGGTCGGAGGTGTTGGTATCGACAAATTCCAGGTGGAGAGATCAAACACATTAGATCCTTAGAGGGTCGCCGTTCAGTGAACAATTAATTGCCACTGTTCGGCGATCTTCATTGGGCTAGGTTCAACGCACCCGACCAACGGAGCCCAAACCTTTGTTCTAGAGAGCTTGCAGCCATACTATTGATACTAGTCGATGATTGGCAATCTGGGTCAAGCCGCTGGACGATGCTGCTTTTGATACAGGAACTCAAGCACGGCGGCACGGTACTCGTGATAGCGTGAGTCATGGGCCAAGGCCATGCGCTCTCGTGGTCTGGCCAGCTCGACATGAAGAATCTCGCCGACAGTAGCTGAAGGCCCGTTACTCATCATGACAATACGATCAGAGAGCAACACCGCTTCATCAACATCATGGGTGATCATGATAACGGTGTTGCCGAGGTCGGCATGGATCTCCATCAGTGAGTCTTGCAGATGCGCGCGGGTGAGGGCGTCGAGTGCGCCAAAGGGTTCATCCATCAACAGGATTTTCGGCTGCATAGCCAATGCGCGAGCGATACCGATGCGCTGTTTCATGCCGCCAGATATCTCGCTGGGGCGTTTGTCGCGGGCGTGAGTCATGTGTACCAGTGCTAAATTGTGCTCAATCCACTCACGCATCTCAGCTTTGCTTTTGCTGTTTTTAAACACTTGGCGTACAGCCAGTTCGATGTTCTGGTAACAGCTTAACCAAGGCAGCAGGCTGTGGTTCTGAAACACCACCGCTCGTTCCGGGCCGGGCGAGTTGACTTCACGGTTGTCGAGAATCACCCCGCCGGTAGTGGCCTGATACAGCCCGGCAACAATATTCAGCACGGTCGACTTGCCGCAGCCCGAGTGGCCAATCAGAGAAACAAACTCGCCCTTGGCGATTTTCAAGTCAACGTCTTTGAGCGCGCAAAACAGACCTTTATCAGTCGGAAAACTAATGCCAACGCCAGTCAGTTCAAGGTGTGCAGTTTTCATGGAATATCCTCAGTGTTTAGCGCAGATCAGCGTTTTTATCCCAGCTCACATATTTTTGCAGAGCGAGCATTAACCGATCTAAGGCGAAGCCGATCAGGCCAATCACAATCACGGCAACCATTATTCTGCCAAGCGAGTTTGAGCTGCCGTTTTGGAACTCGTCCCAGATGAATTTACCCAGCCCCGGGTTTTGCGCGAGCATTTCAGCGGCGATTAACACCATCCAGCCGGTTGCCAGTGACAACCGCAGGCCTGTGAAAATCATCGGAATGGCGGCCGGTAGAACAATTCGTCGTATGTGGCTCAGTGGCGACAAGCTGAGCACGCGGCTGACGTTTTGCAGGTCTTTATCCAGATTCGCCACGCCGACAATGGTGTTGATCACCGTTGGCCACAAACAGCACAAGGCAACCGTCACTGCTGAAGTCACAAATGACTTGGCAAACAACGGGTCTGCGCTGGTGTAAACCGCGCTGACAACCATGGTTACCAGCGGCAACCACGCCAGCGGTGATATGGGTTTGAATATCTGGATCAATGGATTGATTGCGTTGTACAACTGTTTGCTGAGGCCGCAGACAATTCCCAGTGGAATGGCAATCAGCGACGCGATGATAAAGCCGGTCATGACCGTATAGAGGCTGGTGATGATTTGTTTGAAGAAGGTTGGTTTGCCGGTGTAAGGGCGGATCTTGACCTCGGCGCTTGGGTTTTTGCTGAGCAGGGCTTCATTACGCACTTCTTGGCGTTGATAGAACGCAGCCTCACGTGTGGCTTCGCGCTGGTGCTCGTCGATCAGATTGCTGAACTGGCTGGCAACTTGAGCGGGGCCCGGAAAGGTTCCCAGGCTGGTATTGATACTGCCGGCAACCATCTGCCAGAACAGTAGAAAAGCAGCCAGGCCAATAATTGGCATGAGCAGATTGGGCAACCAGCGTTTAAAAGCCGCGCTTCGTGCGCTCTTCATGGTCTGGGTAATTTGCTCGGAGATGGCGGGGTTACTCATCAACTAATCCTCGGTGGATATGCATCAGCCGTAACTGATGGCTAAAGCACATTGCGCTTGGTTGTGGCGCAAGAGTTGTCATATGCACAGCGCAGCTCTCTAGAGCACAGAGTCATGCTTCAAGCCAATTTTCATCTGTTCGATATAGGCGTTTGGCTTGCGCCCGTCATAGGTCAAACCATCAATGAACTCGTTCGTTGGGGCGCGAAAGCCGCTTTCATCCGGAGTTGGAAAGTCGCTGGCTTTAGCTTTGCCCTCGGTGATCAACTCGTTTGCAGCCTGGCGATATACAGCGGGTTGATAGACTTGCTTGGCGATGTCGAAATACCAGCTGTCGGGTTTGACGTTGGCGATTTGGCCCCAGCGCCGCATTTGCGTGAGGTACCAGATGGCATCGGAATAGAACGGGTATGTGGCGTGGTAGCGAAAGAACACATTGAAATCTGGCACGCTGCGCTTGTCGCCTTTTTCGTACTCAAAGGTTCCTGTCATCGAATTGGCGATTACTTTGGCATCAGCCCCGACATATTCTGGGCGCGACAGAATTTCCACGGCTTCTTGGCGGTTGGCATTATTGTTTTCATCCAGCCACATGGCTGCACGGATTAGTGCTTTGACCATGCGCTTGTGGGTTTCTGGGTTGGCATCGGCCCATTCTTTAGATACCCCGAGCACTTTCTCCGGGTTGTTTTTCCAGATTTCATAGTCGGTGATTACCGGCACACCGATACCTTTGAACACTGCCTGCTGATTCCAGGGTTCTCCCACGCTGTAGCCGCTGATGGTGCCAGCCTCCATGGTTGAAGGCATCTGCGGCGGCGGGGTTACCGAGAGCAGGGCATCGGCACTCAATGTGCCTGAGATATCGCCTTTGGCTGGTGCGTAGTAACCCGGGTTGATCCCGCCAGCAGCGAGCCAATAACGCAGTTCGTAATTGTGAGTCGACACAGGAAAGACCATGCCCATGTTGAAGGGTTTGCCTTCAGCCTTATATTGCTCAATCACCGGCTTGAGCGCAGCGGCGCTGATGGGATGAACCGGTTTGCCATCTTCCATGGGTATGTTTTTCTTCATCTCGGCCCATACCGCATTTGAAACGGTAATGCCGTTGCCGTTGAGGTCCATGGAAAACGCGGTGACAATCTGCGCCTTGGTGCCAAAGCCGATTGTCGCGCCAAGCGGCTGACCGGCGAGCATGTGTGCACCGTCTAGCTCGCCAGTGATTACCCGGTCGAGCAATACCTTCCAGTTGGCTTGCGCTTCAAGAGTGACGTACAAGCCTTCGTCCTCGAAGTAGCCTTTCTCATAAGCGATTGCCAGCGGCGCCATATCGGTGAGCTTGATAAAACCCAGTTTGAGTTCCGCTTTCTCTGGTTCGGCAGCACTTGCTAAAGGGCTGGTCATTGTTCCGAACAGCAATAATGCTGCGCAGCAGCTACTGGCAAGGGCCTTGTTGAGTAATGAGCGCGGTGGTGTGAAATGGCGCATTGGGATTCCTCAGCTATCAGAAACGAAAAAAGACGTCTTACCTACCCGCAATGAGAATGCGTGCAGCTTTGACGTCTTTGTCTATTTCGTCTCGATCACCGCCGTTGGCGACCCGAAGACGGATGTGATGAGGTTATTGCAAGGCGCTTGCCAGACTGTGGTTTAGACCGCTAACTCATTTTGTTTTGTTAAATTAAATAGATAAAAAACAATTAGTTATTACGTATATTTAATGTCGAATATAGGTAAAGGGGCTGAGTGTAATACAGGCCAATGCAGCCCGGCGTTGGGCCACACTGGTGCGCGGTTATCTGGCAGGACATCCAGCGTGCTCAATAACAGCGCAGGCGCTCAGGTATTTCTCAGGTGCTCACTGGGGGCTTTACCCGGCTGCAAGCAGCGCTGATCAGTTGCTACTAAGCGCTTTAGCTGGCGGGACGTTTGCGCGGTTCTTCGACAAAGTCCTTAAGCCAGCGCAGGACCTCAACAGCCTCCCAGCGAGTGGGGTCGAACATCGCATAGACCAAGCCCTGATACCCGACAACATCGAGCGGGCGGTGATAGCCCGCGCGTTGGAATAGCGCTTCGATTTCTGCGAAGCAGGTGTTGAAGTGGATTCTATTGAAAGGTGTTTTACCTTCGGTGACGATCCCCTCGAGGTGGAGTTCATCAACCGTGGTGCGCACCTTTTCCAGAGGCATTCGGTTAACTGTTTGTTTTAATTGCATTACGTCCAGCATCGTTGCGCTCCTAATCAAGCCTGTGCGGTATCTGACGCAACTTCGTCAGGTTGCGTGAGTAAGGTTAATATAAAAGCACTGTACAAATAAACAGTATTCGGCGATAGTCTTTCCATCGCACTGCAAATTTCATTCATCCGCGATGGCCTGACGGTAACCACGCCCCAGTCCATTGGATACGCAAAGGGGCATCTAACAATGCAACAGATGATGATGACAGTTTTGGTATTGGTCATGCTCAGCGGGTGTGCGCAACCCTCCCTTGAGCAACCAAAAGCTAATGGCACCTATTTGGTTATCGACAATAACGATGCATGGGCTGTGGTTATTTCAGACGGCAAGCGGGTTGCGGAGCACGGCTTGGTTGTTGATGTGATCGGCATGCCAAAGCAGGGCGTTGCCGTCGCCAATAGCTACGTGATCGACACACCCAATTGCGGACGTGTGCAGTGGATGGCGCAACATGATGATGTTGCCGATGGTGCAACCAGCCTGATGGCGCTCAGTTACAACAAACAACTGACGCAGTCGGGCTGCGTGATTGGCGAGGGCTTGAGCAGTGTCTGGACCGTTCTCGACTATTCGAGCTGATCAACATTGATTCGAGGCCCGCTGTAACTGCGCAGCAACATAAGTTGCCGAGCAGTTATCAGCTGGTGGGGCTCTATTTAACGGGTCTAGTAATAGCTGCAGTGGCAGGCAGCAGACCGTCGCTTCTGAACATATGCTTGATGCCACGTAAGGCCTGACGAATACGGTCTTGGTTCTCAATCAGGGCAAAGCGTACGTGGTCATCACCGTAATCGCCAAAACCGATGCCGGGCGATACGCAGACTTTAGCTTCCGCCAGCAGTTTTTTGGCGAACTCCAAAGAGCCTAACTTGGCGTAAGGCTCTGGAATCTTGGCCCAGACGTACATTGACGCTTTAGGGTTCTCAACCATCCAGCCTAGTTCGTGCAGGCCTTTAACCATTAAGTTGCGACGTTGACGGTACTGCTCTGCAATATCACGAACACATTGTTGATCCCCCTCAAGTGCCGCGATGGCAGCCACCTGTAGTGGAGTGAAGGTGCCGTAATCGTGATAGCTCTTGATCCGCGCCAGAGCGTTTACCAGCTCTTTATTGCCAACCATGAAGCCTATCCGCCAGCCTGCCATGTTGTAGCTCTTGGACAGGGTGAAAAACTCCACGGCGACATCTTTGGCGCCGGGAACCTGCATGATAGATGGCGCCTTCCAGCCGTCATAGACGATATCGGCGTAGGCAAGGTCATGCACCACCAGCACATCGTATTGTTTGGCCAGCGCTACCACGCGCTCGAAGAAGTCCAACTCAACACACTGCGCCGTTGGGTTGGATGGAAAGCCCAAAATCATCATCTTTGGCTTGGGGATGGACTCGCGTATAGCGCGCTCCAACTCTGCAAAAAAGTCGACACCAGGCACCAACGGTACCGAACGCACCTGTGCACCGGCCAGTACGGCGCCATAAATATGGATCGGATAGCTGGGGTTTGGCACCAATACCGTATCGCCGTGATCCAGCGTCGCCAGCATCAGGTGGGCCAAACCTTCTTTGGAGCCAATGGTGACGATGGCCTCATCTTCAGGATCGATATCCACTTGGTAGCGGTCGGCATACCAACGTGAAATCGCTCGTCGCAGGCGTGGGATTCCGCGTGAGGTCGAATAACCGTGAGTGTCTTCGCGTTGAGCAACGGTACACAGTTTTTCAACGATATGCGGCGGGGTAGGACCGTCTGGATTGCCCATGCTGAAGTCAATGATGTCTTCGCCGCGGCGGCGAGCAGCCATTTTCAGTTCAGCTGTAATGTTGAAAACATAAGGCGGGAGACGATCGATGCGCGCAAAGCGGCGCTTAGCTTGTTCAGCCATGTAAACCTCGGAGTACGTAAGCGCCCGGAACCGTCCGAGCGACGCTGGCCACTGCGGTGGCCTGTTGCGAAGATAAACCGAGCAAGCCTGGGTTGTCGAGTGGCTGCGCTGCAATTACAGGCTCAGCCGGTGATTTCCTGTTTGAGTGCAATCAGCAGATCAGCGAGCAGTTCGATATCCGCATCAGTGGTGCGCCAGGATGAGATGCTTAGGCGAAAGGCAGGGCGGCCTTGCCAGATTGTCGGTCCAAACCAGACTTGCCCCGATGCTTGGGCAGCAAGGCGTATGGCTAGGGTTTGTTGGTCGTTGTCTGCCCGCACTAGTACCTGATTGAGCACCACACGGTTGAGCACCTGATACCCGGCTGCGCGTAGCCGCTCCGCCACATCACTGGCTTGACGAATGTGCTGGTCAATCATCTGACATAAGCCTGCGCGCCCCAGTGATGCGAGGGCCGCCCAGATAGGGAGGCCCCGGGCACGACGCGAGAACTCTAGCGTCAGGTTCTTTTGCGCGTCTTTTGATGCCTGAGCATAAGCCGCATCACTGTTCATGGCGGCTGCAAGCGCATTCGCATCGCGGCAGATAGCCATGGCGCCGTCGTAGGGCGTGTTCAGCCATTTATGTCCGTCGGTGGTCCAGCTGTCCGCAAGCTCGGCGCCTTCAGCAAGCTGGGCCGAGGAGGAGGCTCGTGCCCAAAGACCAAATGCACCGTCTACGTGAACCCATGCGCCTGCTGCTTTGGCTTTAGGGATAAGCGCGCAGAAGGGGTCGAACTCACCGGTATTAACTTCGCCCGCTTGAAGGCACAGGATGCACATGTCATCGAGTGGCGGCAGCTGTAGCGGGTCAATTCGGCCATGTTCGTCGACAGGCGCGATGATCAGTCGGTTCATGCCGAAACCAAGCACACGCAAGGCCTTCTTCACCGTGATGTGTACGCTGGCGGATACCACGACGCGTATCTCTGGGGAGCCGATCAAGCCATCACCGTCAAAGTCCCAGCCCTTGCGTTCCAACAGTGAGCGGCGTGCAGCGGATAGGCATGCCAGCGTGCACGCAGTGGCACTGGTGCCAAAGCCAACCGCGCTACTTGTTGGCAGACCCAGCGCTTCGAGCACCCAGCGTCCGGCGATACGCTCGATTGCATCAGCGGCCGGAGAATTGTCGAATGATGAGGCGCATTGATCCCAGGCCAGCACCATGCGTTCGGCAGCTGCGGCGGCGGGGAGGGTGGCGCCGATAACAAAACCGAAATAGCGCGCGCCGTTGGAGCTGACGGTAGCGGGTGAGGCTATCTCATCCAGGCGGCGCAGGACGGTGCTGGCGGGTTCGCCATGCTCGGCAAATGGTTGATCAAGGATGCTTAACGCAGCGATGGCTTCGCGAGTCGGGAACACTGGGCGAGCGGCCAGGCTATCGAAATAGCTCAGTGCGCGCTGGTCGGCTTCGGCAAGCAGTTGACGTTCTACAAAGCGGGTAGACATATTGGGCTCGCTGACGGCGACTGTGTACAGGGCTTTATCTTAGCCGGCCAGGTTTGGCTAACGCAGATACAACCGGTGGTTGAGGCAGCTGTACAGTTGGCTGCCAGCCAAGGTTGCGAGCAGAACAGTGAGGTTTCAAGCCGTACAGTTGGCGGCTTTGAGTGTAGATATCATCGTTGCGACGGTTACTTAGTTACCCAGCAGGTCGTGCATAGCAATGATTTGCTCGGCAACTTGCGCCAACTTTTGTTGACGGCTCATGGCTTGGCGCCGCATGAGGGTGTAGGCGGCTTCTTCATCGCAGCTTTTCATTTTCATTAACAAGCCTTTAGCCAGTTCTATCCGCTTTCGTTCAGCCAACTGTGCGTCGCGTGCATGCAATTGCGCGCGCATTGCTTGATCACTCTCAAAGCGGGCCATCGCTACATCTAAAATCGGTTGTAGGCGCTGGGCGTGGATGCCTTCCACGATGTAAGCACTGACGCCCGATTGAATGGCCTGGCGCATGACGCTCGGGTTGTGCTCGTCGGTGAACATGACAATAGGCCGTGGTTGGTCACGGCTAACCAGCACCACTTGCTCCATAACGTCACGGCTGGGCGACTCACTGTCGATGAGAATCACGTCGGGGCGTACCGCTTCAACACGGGCGGGTAGATCAATGGTTAAGCCGGATTCATCGATAACCTCAAATCCGGCCTCACTCAGCGCGGCTTTGAGTCGACCGACTTTTTTCGCGGTGTCGTTTATTAGCAGTATGCGCAACATGTTTTGGCCTCCTGCCTGTTATTGGGCGATCACAGAGCTGTCGCTCAATGCGTGAAGTGCAAAACTTCGTGCATAGCTTGCCGGGTTGCTCCCGTCCCAGCATTTGCCGTCAAGCAGGGTGCTGCTGCGCATGGCTGCTGGGACGGGGATATCCAGCGCGTTTGCAGCTTGGCTATAAATGTCGAGTTGCTGGATATCTTGCGCGACCCTCAGATAATCCGGGTCATCACGAAGCAAGCCCCAGCGGCGGAATTGGGTCATAAACCACATACCGTCAGACAAGTACGGCATGTTGACTGCGCCATCAGCATGGAAGCGCAGTGGATGCGGATCGGCCCAGGCATTACCAAGGCCGTCTTGGTAGTGGCCAAGGAATCGCGGCTCTATGGCGGATAAGGGGGCGTCAACATAATCAGCACTGCAAATCAGCTTGGCGGTGCTGCGCTTGTTTTCCGGATTTTCATCGATAAAGCGACTGGCTTCCAACACTGCCATGGTTAAGGCGCGTGCTGTATTAGGGTAAAGCTCGACGAACTCGCGGGTTACACCCAGTACCTTTTCTGGGTGATCTGGCCAAATCATCTGGCTTGTTGCTACGGTAAAGCCTTGACCTTGTTCAACCGCCATCGCTCCCCAAGGGCCGCCGGCACAGAAACCATCGATCCGCTCTGCGTTAAGGTGCGCAACCATTTGCGCAGGCGGTACGACTACCGTATTGACATCGTGGAGCGGGTGAATCCCTTGGCAGGCCAGCCAGTAAGACAACCACATGGCGTGGGTGCCGGTGGGAAAGGTTTGCGCGAAGATGAGTTTTGCACTGCTTTGATGCACGTAGGCATTTAGTGCCTCGCCATTGGTCACGCCGTTGCGCTTAAGTTGTTCCGACAGGTTGATCGCTTGGCCGTTGTGATTAAGGCCCATCAGAATCGCCATCCGGGTTGCCTGGCCACCGATACCAAGGTGCGTGCCGTATACCTGGCCATACAGCGATTGTGCGGCATCAAGTTCACGGTTTAGGAGCTTATCGCGCACGGTAGCCCAGGAGGACTGGCGCTGTAGATTGAGGGTCAAGCCATAAGGCTGGGCAAAGCCTTGAGTGGCAGCCACGATCAATGACGCCGAATCAGTCAGCGCCATAAAGCCTAGGTTCAACGTGCTCTTTTCAGGGGCGTCCGAGCCATTAACCCAATCCAGTGCATCTGCGCGGCCAATTGTTCGATCACCCATTTAGCATTCCCTGTGCAACACAAAAAAAGCGCCGTTCCAGTCTCTGCGCTTGGCAGTACCGAGACGACGCCATTGTCGATAAGCGAGCTCCCTAGTTAGAGCTGCTTGCTTGTCTGTACTTGCTATGTCCTAAGCAATCCATGTGCCAGTGGTCTCGCGCTTGCAGCTAAATTTTGGGCCAAAAAAAGCCCCGCACTAGGCGGGGCTCTTTCGATGCAAGTAACGCTTAAGCTTGAACGACCGGGATATTGGCGTTCGCAGCGGCTTCGCGGAACTCAGCGATCTGGTCGAAGCTCAGGTAGCGGTAAACATCAGCAGCCATGCTGTCGATGTCTTTCGCATAACCCATGTACTCTTCAATCGTCGGCAGTTTGCCGGTGATTGCAGCGACCGCAGCCAGTTCGGCAGAGGCCAAGTACACGTTAGCGCCATCGCCCAAACGGTTCGGGAAGTTACGCGTCGAGGTCGATACCACAGTGGAATTGGGTTCGACACGCGCCTGGTTACCCATGCACAGCGAGCAGCCCGGCATTTCCATGCGTGCGCCAGCCTTGCCGAAGATGCCGTAGTAGCCTTCTTCAGTCAGCTGGTGAGCGTCCATCTTGGTCGGCGGCGACAGCCACAGACGAGTAGGGATGCCACCTTTGACTTTATCCAGCAGCTTACCAGCAGCGCGGAAGTGACCAATGTTGGTCATGCACGAGCCGATAAACACTTCGTCGATCTTCTCACCCTGAACGCTCGACAGCAGACGAGCATCGTCTGGATCGTTTGGTGCGCAGAGAACTGGTTCTTTCAGTTCTGCCAAGTCGATTTCGATGACTTCAGCGTATTCCGCGTCAGCATCAGCGCTCATCAGTTCTGGGTTAGCCAGCCATGCTTCCATCGCTTGGGCGCGACGTTCCATGGTGCGTGCATCGCCGTAGCCTTCGCTGATCATCCAGCGCAGCAGGGTGATGTTCGACTGCAGGTATTCGGCAATTGCCTTTTCCGGCATCTTGATTGTGCAACCAGCAGCAGAGCGTTCTGCAGAGGCGTCAGACAGTTCGAACGCTTGTTCAACGGTCAGTTCGTCGAGACCTTCGATCTCAAGGATACGGCCGGAGAAGGCATTGATCTTGCCTTTCTTCTCAACAGTCAGCAGGCCTTTCTGGATCGCGTAGTAAGGGATCGCATGCACCAGGTCACGCAGGGTGATACCAGGCTGCATTTTGCCCTTGAAGCGAACCAGGATGGATTCCGGCATGTCCAGTGGCATAACACCAGTGGCCGCGGCGAAGGCAACCAGACCCGAACCGGCTGGGAACGAGATACCCATTGGGAAACGGGTGTGTGAGTCACCACCAGTACCAACAGTATCTGGCAGCAGCATACGGTTCAGCCAGCTGTGGATGATGCCGTCACCTGGACGCAGCGAAACGCCACCGCGGGTGCGGATGAAGTCAGGCAGGGTGTGGTGAGTGGTCACATCGATCGGCTTAGGGTAAGCCGCAGTGTGGCAGAACGACTGCAGAACCAAGTCAGCCGAGAAACCCAGGCACGCCAAGTCTTTCAGCTCATCACGGGTCATTGGGCCAGTGGTGTCTTGCGAGCCTACAGTGGTCATCTTCGGTTCGCAGTAGGTGCCAGGACGCACACCTTCTACGCCGCAAGCCTTACCCACCATTTTCTGCGCCAGGGTGAAGCCTTTGTCGCTGTCTGCTGGCTGCTCAGGTTTTTTGAACAGATCAGCTGGGCCAAGGCCCAGTTCAGCGCGCGCTTTGTCAGTCAGGCCACGACCTACGATCAACGGAATACGACCACCTGCACGAACTTCGTCGAGCAGTACTGGGGTTTTCAGTTCAAAGGTGGTGATGACCTCGTCAGAGCCGTGTTTGCACACTTTACCGGCGTATGGGTAAACGTCGATGACGTCGCCCATGGCGATGTTGGTCACATCAAATTCGATAGGCAGAGCGCCCGCATCTTCCATGGTGTTGTAGAAGATTGGCGCAATTTTGTTACCGAAGCAGAAACCGCCAGCGCGCTTGTTCGGCACGTAAGGGATGTCGTCGCCGAAGAACCAGAGTACCGAGTTGGTCGCGGATTTACGCGATGAACCGGTACCTACAACGTCGCCTACATAGGCAACTGGGAAGCCAGCAGCGCGGATTTCTTCGATTTGCTTCAGTGGGCCAGTTACACCCTGTTGCTCAGGTACGATGCCGTCGCGAGCCATTTTCAACATGGCCAGAGCGTGCAGCGGGATATCTGGGCGCGACCATGCATCTGGAGCAGGTGACAGGTCGTCAGTGTTGGTTTCGCCAGTTACCTTGAACACGCTCAGGCTGTATTTCTCAGCGATTGGAGCGCGCTTGGTGAACCATTCGCCGTCAGCCCAGGATTGCAGTACAGCTTTAGCGTTGGCGTTGCCAGATTTAGCTTTTTCAGCCACGTCGTGGAAAGCATCGAACATCAGCAGGGTGTGCTTCAGTTGTTCTGCAGCAACGGTACCGAGTGTGGCGTCTTCGAGCAGTTCAACCATGGTGGCAATGTTGTAACCACCTTGCATGGTGCCCAGCAGTTCAACAGCGCGCTTCTTGTCGATCAGAGGAGAAGTAGCTTCACCTTTGGCGACAGCGGATAGGAAACCAGCCTTGACATAAGCTGCTTCGTCCACACCCGGTGGTACGCGATTGGTGATCAGGTCAACGAGGAATTCTTCTTCGCCAGCAGGCGGGTTTTTCAGCAGTTCAACCAGACCTGCGGTTTGTTCGGCGTTCAGCGGCTGGGGCACGATACCCTGAGCGGCACGCTCTGCTACGTGTTTGCGATAGGCTTCAAGCACAGTTATTACCCTCATCAGTGGTCCCAAATTTCTGTCCGGGACGCATATCCAGAAAGCACCGAACCAAGCGCTATAAAGGCTTTATGGGCCAATTAGCCATGGTTTCAGGGATTTCTTCCAGAAGCTGCTTTCAAAGTTTTACGCCAGCAGGACGAGATCGATGAGGGCTGGCACCAATACTTGGATTGACCCAAGTAGGGGTGCCAACATCGTACCTGCGGGATTAACTGTGCTCGTGACGCTTTGAAAACAGCTTCCAACGGACTTTGGCGCCTATAAAAGGCCCGACGATTCTACTGGAAAGCGCGGCTAAAGTTAAGTCAAAGCCTTGATTGCGCGTGTTTGCACAAAAAATAGTCAAAAGCTGCTTAAAAACCCTGCATATGTTGTTTTAAGTGGCTTGAGAGTAGGGTAAATGGCAGTTTTGCCATGTTTTGTCTGAAGCGACTCTTTCAGGTGAACATCGATACACACAATTTTTTCCCGGGTGAACTGACCTAGACAAAGGGCTAATATGCCCACCTGTCAGTTATGTGAACGTTGTTTTGCTATGTCCAGTCAGCCGATTAAAACGCCCTGTGTTGGCCTGTGTTCCACGGTCTATGGCGACCTTGTGTGTCGTGGTTGCAAGCGCTTTCACCATGAAGTGATCGCTTGGAACGGTTATGACGAGGAGGCTAAGCAAGCTGTATGGCAACGCCTTGAGGTATTGCTGGTGCAGGTAATGGAAGGCAAGGTTGAGGTGTTTGATGCGCCGCGCTTGCGTGAACAGCTGGCGCAGCGGCAAATTCGCTTTGTGCCTAATCAATCGCCCTATTGCTGGGCTTATCAGTTGATCGCCCGAGGCGCGCGGATGATCGTCCAGCTTGAAGCCTACGGTATGGCGTTGTTGCCAGAGTTTCGCAACTGGTCGCTGCCGGAGCTGCGCGATGCGATTGATCGTGAGTTTTTCATACTTTCCGAGGCGCATTATGAGCGCTACATCGCTCCGCGCTTTCTCAGTGATGCGTTGAAGGTCGAACCGAAGCTATAACCATCTGCGCCAATAAAAAATGCCCGGTGCAGTGATGCATCGGGCATTTTAATGTCTAGCTCAGTAGTTTTTCAGAGGTTGCTTAGGCGCGGCGGCGGAACAGCGGCAATGGCTGGTCACTCGACGCTTGGTAAACTTCTGAATACTCAGCAAAGGCTTTCAGTGCGTCTTGCGGGTCTTTGTCTTCACGCAGGGCGAAGGCGTCAAAACCGCAACGTTGCAAGGCAAAAAGCTGGTCGCGCAGTACGTCACCGATTGCGCGAATTTCGCCTTTGTAGCCATAACGTGTGCGCAGCATGTAGGCCGTCGACGAGTGACGGCCGTCGGTGAAGGCCGGGAAGTTCAGGGCAATGACCTGAAAGTTGTCCAGTTGGTCGGCAATTTCTTCGATCTCTTCACCGGCTTCCAACCAAACGCCCAGGCCGCCGTCGCGGGCTTTAAGAGCGTGGGCGTGATCAGCCCATAACTCCAACGGCACGATCAGGTCGTCACAGTTGGACAGGCCTTCGAGCGTCGCGTCTTTTGGCAGCAGGTGCCAGGTTTCGTCGATAATTTGGCCGTTCTTAATTATTCGCTGCATATACGCGCTCCTTAAACGGATCGATACCGACGCGGCGGAAGGTGTCGAGGAAGCTTTCTTCATCATCACGTTTCTCAACGTAAACATTGATGATTTTCTCGATCACGCTGGCTACGTCGTCTTGGGCAAATGCTGGGCCAAGAATTTTCGCCAGGCTAGCGTCGCGGCCAGAGCTGCCGCCGAGTGAAATCTGATAGAACTCTTCACCTTTCTTATCGACGCCGAGGATGCCGATGTGGCCAACGTGGTGGTGACCGCAGGCATTCATGCAGCCGGAGATGTTGAGGTCGATTTCACCAATGTCGAACAGGTAATCGAGGTTATCGAAGCTGCGCTGAATAGCTTCGGCGATCGGAATCGACTTGGCATTGGCCAGCGAGCAGAAGTCGCCGCCCGGGCAGCAGATGATGTCAGTCAGCAGGCCAACGTTTGGCGTGGCAAAACCATACTCCCGCAGCTCGCCCCAAAGGGTGAACAGTTGAGCTTGTTCGATATCAGCCAGAATAATGTTCTGGTTATGGCTGTTACGCACTTCGCCAAAGCTATAGCGATCAGCGAGGTCAGCAACAGCATCGAGTTGCTTGTCAGTCAAATCGCCAGGGGCAACGGCGGTTGGCTTGAGTGACAGCGTGACCGCTACATAACCTGGCTTCTTGTGGGCAAAGGTATTGCGCTGACGCCAGCGGGCAAACCCTGGGTGCTCAGCATCAAGGGCGGCCAGCTCGGCCTCTTGGTCTTGCAGGGTCTTGTAGGCTGGGTCGATAAAGTGTGTGGCGACACGTTGCACTTCAGCTTCGGTCAGGGTGGTTGGGCCATCCTTGAGGTGAGCCCACTCGGCGTTGACCCGTTCAGCAAAAACTTCAGGAGTCAGTGCTTTAACCAGAATCTTGATCCGAGCCTTGTACTTATTGTCACGACGGCCGTAGCGGTTATAAACGCGCAAGATAGCGTCTAGATAGCTGATCAAGTGCTGCCACGGCAGGAACTCGTTAATGAAGCTGCCAACGATAGGGGTACGGCCCAAGCCGCCGCCCACTGAAACGCGGAAACCCAGCTCGCCTGCATCGTTGTTAACGGCTTCAAGGCCGATATCGTGCACTTCAATCGCTGCACGGTCGCTAACGGCGCCGTTTACAGCAATCTTGAATTTACGCGGCAGGTGGGCGAATTCCGGGTGGAATGTCGACCACTGACGAATGATTTCGCACCATGGGCGCGGATCAATCAATTCGTCTTTGGCAACACCGGCAAATTGGTCGGTGGTGGTATTGCGGATACAGTTGCCGCTGGTTTGGATCGCGTGCATTTGCACGGTGGACAGCTCAGCAAGTATCTCTGGGATATCTTCCAGTTCACACCAGTTGAACTGTACGTTCTGACGAGTGCTGATGTGCGCATAGCCTTTGTCGTAATCACGGGCAATGGTTGCCAGCTTACGGACTTGCTTTGAAGAGAGCAGGCCATAAGGTACCGCGATACGCAGCATTGGCGCATAACGCTGGATATACAGACCGTTTTGCAGGCGTAGCGGGCGGAATTCAGCCTCGCTCAGTTCGCCAGCCAAATAACGGGTTGTTTGATCACGGAACTGCTTAACGCGGTCCTCAATGATGGTTTGATCGTACTGGTCGTAAACGTACATGACGGGTCCTGTTATCAGGCTGCATAGCTTCTATTCATGATTATTATGATTTGCTGTCGGTAATCTAAGGTGACAGTCAATCGGTCAAACGCATTTAGCGAAAAGCACAAATAGCTATTTACAGCAAAACTGCGCGCACGGCCGCGCACTCCGACGGAGGCGTTGGAAGATACCAGTTCAGGGTTATACGCAAAAGTGATGTTTCAATATATGGAAAGAACTTAAAGCTCTAAGCCTCTGTGGATGCATAACCGCAGAGCTTGAGCAAATCGCATACCTGGTCTTTACTCAAGGGCGAATCAGGCATAATCATAATAACTGCGGGGGTGCCCATGAATGATCAAATCGAGCCGGATTCGGCCGACAGTGCTATCGATGCCAAGGCAATTTTTGTCTTGATCATTATTGCTGTGGCGACCGCTGTGTACTGGGTGAGCCATCAGTAAACAAGTTAACGTTAGTTCATAACAACGCGCTAGTTAAGAGCAATAAGCCGCGCTTTTGTGCGGCTTATTGTTCTGCGCTGTTCACGCGGATTGTCCTGCCTGGGTGCTGCGCCGTCTTACAGAGGCGGCAGCTTTTGGTCAAACGCCTGAGAAGTACAGGACCAGTTGTACGATACCTGCGATCAGCAAAACGAAACATGCCGTGAATAGCACACCCAGTATTATAAATTGACGCGGCTTACCACGACTGAAGTCGCGACTCCGGTTTTTGCCGCTTTGTACGCCAAATGCAGCGGCTAAAACGCTGTGCAGCATTTCCCAAGTAGTTAGCGGCTTATCATCTTGCTCGTCACCCATAAATGGCTCCTTGCTCATGAGTGTGGTTTTCACTGAGTTTAGCTGTTTATTGGTAAGCCAAGCGCAGAGGCTTGCGCTATGGCGTTTTGGCCGATAGCGATATTGCTTAACTGACAGCGAGCACGGGCTGGCAATCAACTGTGGTCAACACCGAGTTGGCAATAAAGCATTGATCATGGGCTTTATGGTGCAATTCGGTGAGTTGCTCGTGGGTTGGGTTTTTGTCGGCTGCAAAGGTCACGCGCGGGAACAGTGTCACTCGGGTCATGGCTATTCGGCCTTGTGCGTTCTTAGCCATTAGCCCAACTGGGTTGTCCTCATACTCATCGACTTCAAAACCCTGCTTGGCTGCAATACCTAAAAACCAAAGCATGTGGCAGCTTGATAATGAGGCGACAAACGCCTCTTCAGGGTCGACTGCAGCGGGGTCAGAATAGGGCAGTGGTACAACGTGCGGAGAAGAGGATGCAGGCACCTGTGCGCCACCATCGAACAGCCAGCTGTGGGCTCGGCTATAGCGATTATTCAAGAAGTTTTGGGTGCCGCGTTGCCACATAACTTTAGCTGTGTATTCACTCATTTGAGCTCCCTGATCTTGGCTATGGAGTGAGAGGTAAACCTTACACCATCGGCATGCGGCAGAGTTTGAGTTAGAGTGTCTAACAAGCAGGAGCAAGTCCGGTGACGCAGTATAAGGCGCTCGGCCGGCTCGGCAGGGAAGCAACGTCATGCAGGAGGCATGCGCTTGATATCACGCACCTCACCACTCGCGTTGATGGACGCATTGAGTTCGATCGTCCAAATTCAACTGTCCAAAGCACTCGCTCAATCACTTAGCGTTCTAGTGCTGGAGCTAAAAAAATGTGCGCTGAAAGCATTCTCCAATCAAGATGCGCAGGACTTCGACGAGGCCGTCGACTTTTGTGATCTTCACGGTCCAAAGTTGGTCCGTGAGTGCGTGAAGACTATTCAACGTGGCCTGTCGTTAACCCCCAGTCTTGGGCGGCAGGTACAGGCAGGCAATGAAGAGCTGGCACTGGTTGAGTATTCAAAGTTTGAAGCCCAACTGCTGGTGGACACGGTTGTGCGCAATGTTCGTGAGACCTTATCCGAGCATGAGCTGAACGCATGCGGTTGTTATAGTCAGTTTATTGGATGGCACATTGCGAATGCGGATAACCCATTTTCGCTCGACTATTTGCTTCTTGGCTGGCTGAAGGCTTTCAATCTTGAGGCATGGCCTGAGTCGGTTCGGAATGTGTTTCTAGCTCAGGTGTGTGCGCTCCTGCCGCAGTCATTGGCTGCCTATTTCAAGGCACTCTCAGCAGAGTTCGCCTTACAACAGATCTCGCCTCTTTTGTCTTCCTCAGCTTTTGCAATCAATGAAAAGCGTGATGTGGTTGGTGAGGCCAGTCGACAATCAGACCCTGAGGAAACGCTGAGCGTTATTCAGTGCTTGGTTCTTAAAAGCATATTGCACTGCCAGCCACCGGCCCATGGTTGGACAGCCAACAGTCTGTTGCAAAGTCTTGAAAGTAAAGGTTTTTACTTAAACCAACGTCAGCGTGAAGACACGCACTTGGTCAGTGGCGTGTTTCAGTCATTGCAGCAAGAGCCGGTCATGGTCGAGGGGCTAAAACCCGCACTGCAGAAGCTTTTGCTGCCCGTGCTGGACGTCACGCTTAGAGAGTCCGGGGCGCTCTCGGATGAAAACCATCCAGTGCGCGGCAGCCTTGATCGCTTGCTGCAGCTTGCAGGTGGGTGTGCGCTGCCTAACCAGTCATTAGAGGCGCGTGTAGATACTTTAATGGGCCGCTTGGTGACTAATCACCAAGGGAATAGCCATTCATTCTTGACGTTAAATACAGAGCTTGAAGAGCTGATTGAGCTTCAGCAGCGCAGTTATCGGCGGCGTATCGAACGGGTTGTACAAGTCTACCGCGGCCAAGAAACCTTGCTTGAGGCCAGGCGTGATGTCGACCAAGAGTTGAGTGAAGCACTTGGGGCGCATCCGCCAAAGCTATTGCTTCAATGGTTACAAATGGGCTGGCGTGACTTGCTAGTACATAAGCGGATACGTGCAGGCCGCGACAATATTTCGTGGCTGACGGACTTGGATCTTACTCGCAGGCTGGCAGATTACCTGCTCTCACCAACGTCAAGATGCAGCCTGGATGAAAGTTACACGCGCGAACGGGATGTCGATGATCTGGTGGCGACCATTTACTGGCAACTGGATGAGTTCGGTATCGCTAATGCAGGCGGCAAACGGATCCTGGAAAAACTACGCGAGCAGATAGTGTCGGCGCAGGTTGTCGAGTTGGGTCAACTATGTGCGCCGCATACACCGAGTTTTCAGGCTTCCCCTGAGTTACAAGATTGCATTGAGAGCCTTGAGGAAGGGGACTGGCTGCAAGATGCAGATGGCCAAGCACTGCAGTTAATTTGGCGCAGTGTAAATAAAGACCGCTATTTATTGGTCGATAACAAAGGCGCGCAAGTGAGCGACCTAGCCAACGTTGAGTTGCGTGAGCGTGTCGCTAAAGGACAGCTTCAGGTCGAGCAAAGTGGTAGCCGTAATCAAGGTGTCGTCCAGCGCACGCTGCAAGACCTTGTGGGCCGCCTGTACCGGGAAATTGCTTATACTCGCAGCCATGACGAGCTAACCGGTCTCCTCAATCGTCAGAGCTTTGCAGGGCTGGTCGCGAAAAGCTTGGCGTGCACAAGTAACACTGCCTATTTTATTGCGCAGGTCGACCAGTTTGGTGTGCTCAATAGCCATGGGGGGTTAATGGCGGGCGATGCCTGCCTTAAACATGTTGCACTGGCGCTCGAACAAGTATTGCCCAATACAGGGTCATGCGCACGCCTTGGCAGTGGCGAGTTCGCAGCAATGATTCCCGACTGTGATGAGGTTAGCGCTTACGCATTAGCTGAAACGCTACGTGTTTCCATAGCCGGGAAAACGTTCCATTGGCAGGATCAAAGCCATGCTATCAGCCTGAGTATTGGTGTCGCGCAACGCGTTGAAAGTGATGATGTGGCTAGCGTATTCAGCCATTTGTACGCAGCGTGCAACCTGGCGAAAGAGTCAGGCCGCAATCAGGTTCATCGCTTAAGCGCTTCTGCATATGATGAGCGCGTAAGGCTATCGGCGATCGCCGCTCGGGTCGACGACATCATCAAGCGTGAAGATATTTCTTTACGTGTTCAGCAAATTGCCAGAGCTGAGATTGACTCGCTTGAACTGCCTCATTACGAGCTGTTGCTGGTGATGGAGAACGAATTACCATTACATGATTTCATTGCGGCTGCCGAGCGTTATAACCGCATGGGCAAGGTCGATCGCTGGGTGCTCGTGCGCGCATTTAGCCAGCTCGAAAAAGCGCCTGACCTGTGGAGCCGCTGCTCATCGATTTCGATCAATTTATCGGGCAATAGTTTAAATGATGAGGGGTTGCTGGGTTTTATTCAGGGACTCTTCACACGCTACGCGATTGAACCTCGGCGCATTTGTTTTGAAATTACCGAAACCGCAGCTGTTGCCAGCCTGGTACGGGTTGCTAACCTGATCCGTCAGCTGCAACAGCTTGGATGTTCGTTTGCGCTTGATGATTTTGGGGTCGGCTTTTCGTCGTTCGATTACCTCAAGCGCTTGCCTGTCGATATCGTCAAGATTGATGGCAGCTTTGTACGCGAGATTACTCATTCACATAGCGACCTGGCAATGGTTCGGTCGATCAATGAAATTGCCCATGCATTGGGTCGAGTTACGGTTGCTGAGTACGTTGAGGATCAAGCGACTCGTCAGTTATTGATCGAAATAGGCGTGGATTTTGTCCAAGGCTATGGCGTGCAAATGCCGCGTAGTTTTCTTGGCTTGCTGTCCAATATATGACGACAAGCACGGCACTGTGACGAAGCACCGCGATGTATTTGTGCTATCAACGTAATAAGCGCTTTGGGCTTGTGTCGACAGATTTGCCCATGGATAGTAGGCATTCAATTTTTCGGTATTGATCGCTATGGATTCGACGCAAGTCAACTACGCAAACTTCCGTGCTGCCTGGGTCGCCCAGGCTCAAGCAAACCCTTGGGTCACGGCTGGTTTTTTTGGCGCATTGTTGGCGATTGTCTATCTGTTGGTCTCAACCGTGGTCAACACCGCAGCTGGCGAGCACGCTGAGCGTCTACGCTATGCTTTTTATGCCGGTAGTGCAGGTTTTCTGGCGACGGCTTTGGGCGCGGTATTAGCGGTAGCACTTAAGCAGATCAGCAGCCGTACACAGGACTGTATGCTCGGTTTTGCTGCTGGAATGATGCTTGCCGCGAGCTCCTTCTCGCTGATTTTACCAGGGCTGGATGCTGCAAAAGACATAACCGGCAGTAGCCTGCTCTCGGCTACAACCGTTGTTCTTGGGCTAGGTTTAGGCACGCTGCTAATGCTTGGGCTGGATCATTTTACCCCGCATGAACATGAAAGCACCGGGCCTTGCGGACCTAACTCCGAACGAATCAATCGGGTCTGGTTATTCATCTTTGCAATCACGCTGCACAATTTGCCGGAAGGCATGGCCATGGGGGTTGGCTTTGCAGGTGGCGATTTTAGCGTTGGCATACCGTTGGCCAGTGCCATTTCGATTCAAGACATACCTGAAGGCCTGGCTGTCGCCCTGGCGCTGCGCACTACTGGACTGTCGACACTCCCAGCGGCACTGATCGCAATCGCAACCGGTCTGATGGAACCCATTGGTGCATTGATTGGCGTAGGTATCTCAAGCGGTTATGCCTTGGCTTATCCGCTAAGTCTGAGCCTGGCGGCAGGCGCCATGTTGTTCGTGGTGTCCCATGAAATCATTCCGGAAACGCACCGCAATGGCCATCAAACCAGTGCCACTATGGGCTTGATGGGCGGTTTTGCGCTGATGATGTTTCTCGATACGGCCTTAGCCTGATTGCGCGCCCTGATCGAGACTCAAGCAATCACGCAGGCCATATGTATTTTGCTGAGGTAATGGCCGTTGAAGGCTATGGCCATTGGCTCAATACCAAACTGCTTAAATCCGCAGCTTTGGTACAGGGCAATTGCTGCAGGATTAGTTTCACTGACGGTCAGTTGCATTAGCTTGAGACCGTTGCGATTGCTTGCCAACAGCAGGGCTTGCTCAACTAATTGGCGAGCCAGCCCTTGGCCACGATGAGCTTCAACAACGTATAAGCCAAACAGCGTGGCTTTATGTCGGGTTTTTTCCTGGCTTTTGAAAGAGACGCCAACTACCGCACAAAGCTTGCCTTGGTCGTCGTGCGCGCCCAGAACCACTGAATGGGGTTGTGGTGCATCGCTAAGCCGAGCTTGCCACCAAGCCAATGGTTTTTTTTCACGCTCGTGTGTTGTCGAGGTGAATGCATCTGGGTGCGCGCTGTAGGCGGCAAGCATCAGCGATCGATAAGTCTGAGCATCAACTGGTTTTAGTGGGCGAATCAGCATTTGGCAGTCTGTGAGCTGAATGAAGGGCAATTAACCCATGTGTAGCAGGGCTATTCAAGCCAGTGACAATGACTGTTTATTTCCAGTGCCGGCAGCGTGCTTAACCAACTATTTAAGCTGTTTTAGGTGATGAGCAAGGTCTTGTTTCTGGGTCTCCAGTTGTTTATCGGTTAATTGACTGTTGTCGGCAACCGCTTGGAGTTGGCGCAGGATTTCAGCTTGCTGCTGTTCCTTATTGCGCAGCGCTTCAGTACGTTGAGTGATGCGCCGTAGTACGCAATAGAACACAATCAGTGCGACGACGCAGAGTATCAACAACAGAAAATAAACAGTATTTAGCGACAAACCATGCGCCTTTGAGTGCGAAGTGAACCTGTAGTTTAGCGGTTGCCAGCAGGCTTTTACGCGACTTGTAGCGCAAACAGGCTGATCCTGGGCTCAACAGTTTATTTTTAATCACGCACGCAAACAGCTATTCCCGACATATAATAGCCATTGGTTTGCTTATAGCTGCGTGGAGCGGTCGATGAAATTCATACATCAGCGTGAACATCTCAATGAAGACGATCTTGTCGTTATCGAGTGCTCACAAACCTGCAATATCCGTCTGATGAACGACGCGAATTTCCGCAGTTTTAAAAACGGTGGTCGTCATACCTATCACGGCGGTGCATTTGATAAATTCCCGGTGCGCATCACTGTGCCGAGCAGTGGCTTCTGGAACATCACCATCGACACGGTTTCGCGCAAGGCGATCAGCGTGACACGTAAGCCTACGCTCAAGCATTCGATCAAACTGGTTCGCCGTTCTGAGTCGAAATTCAGCTAAGGCTGACGATAGGTAGAAAAAAAGCCCGCATATGCGGGCTTTTTTGGGGCTGACGACTTTAGTCGTCATAACCCAGGTTAGGCGCAAGCCAGCGCTCGGTTGTGCGCAGTTCTTGCTGTTTGCGGGCGGTGTAGCTCTCGACTTGGTCTTTATCAACCTTGCCGACCGCAAAGTATTGCGCCTGCGGGTGAGCAAAATACCAGCCGCTGACTGAGGCAGCCGGGAACATTGCGTAGTGTTCGGTGAGAAAAACGCCGCTCTGCTGGTTATCGTTAAGCAGGTCGAACAAGGTGCCTTTCTCGGTATGGTCGGGGCATGCTGGATAACCTGGGGCAGGGCGGATGCCTTTGTAGGCTTCCTTGATCAATTCATCATTGCTCAACTGCTCTTCTGGATCGTATCCCCAGTAGTTTTTACGCACTTGCTGGTGCAGCCATTCTGCGCAGGCTTCAGCAAGGCGATCAGCCAGTGCCTTGACCATGATTGAGTTGTAGTCGTCGCCTTTGTCTTGATAGGCCTTGGCGACTTCTTCTGCGCCTATGCCAGCGGTGGTGATAAAACCGCCGATATAGTCCTGAATGCCGGAGTCTTTCGGTGCGACAAAATCGGCAAGCGAGAAGTTAGGTTTGCCATCGGGCTTGATGGTCTGTTGGCGCAGGTGATGCAGTTTTGCCAATGGCTGGCCGTCATCGCCGTACACCTCAAGATCATCATGATCGACCTGATTGGTCGGCCAGAAACCCAATACGGCACGAGCACTGATCAGCTTTTCATCAATCAGTTTCTTGAGCATCTCCTGGGCATCGGCAAACAGCGAGGTTGCAGCTTCGCCGACAACTTCATCCGTCAGAATGCGCGGGTACTTGCCCGCCAGATCCCAAGAGATGAAAAACGGTGTCCAGTCGATAAACTCGGCCAGTACGGCGAGGTCGATATCTTCCAGTACCTTGACCCCAGTGAAGGTCGGTACGGTTGGTTGATAGCTGGCCCAGTCAAATTGAGGCTTCTTGCTGATCGCATCGTTGTAACTCAAGCGCTCGGTACGCGCGCTGCGGTTGGCCGTGCGTTCACGGACTACCGCGTAATCTTCGCGGGTACGCTTAACGAAGTCTGGTTTCAGCTCCTTCGACAATAACTGAGTCGCTACGCCTACTGCGCGCGAGGCGTCTGTCACGTAAATCACTGCATCGTTTTGATACTTGGGTTCGATTTTCACCGCGGTGTGCGCTTTGGAGGTTGTCGCGCCTCCGATCATCAACGGTAGATTGAAGCCCTGACGCTGCATTTCACGGGCGACGTGAACCATTTCGTCGAGCGATGGAGTGATCAAGCCAGACAAGCCGATAATGTCGCACTTTTCAGCGATAGCGGTTTGCAGGATTTTCTCGGCGGGCACCATCACGCCAAGATCGACGATGTCATAACCGTTACAGCCGAGCACCACGCCAACAATGTTCTTGCCGATGTCATGAACATCGCCCTTAACCGTGGCCATCAATATCTTGCCTTTGGCCTCGGGTTTGTCGCCTTTTTCAGCTTCGATAAACGGAATCAAGTGAGCCACAGCTTGCTTCATCACACGCGCAGACTTAACCACCTGCGGTAGAAACATTTTGCCGGAGCCAAACAAGTCGCCAACGATGTTCATCCCGCTCATCAATGGGCCTTCGATCACCTCGATCGGGCGCGCGCACTGTTGGCGGAATTCTTCGGTGTCTTCAACGATAAACGCGGTGATGCCTTTAACCAGTGCATGCTCAAGGCGTTGTTGCACCGCGAAGCCACGCCACTCTTCGGTTTCAGCTTCTTTAACGCTGCCATCGCCTTTGTATTTATCAGCCAGGGCAAGCAGGGCGTCGGTGCCATTGGCCGTGCGGTTGAGCACTACATCTTCCACGGCGTCGCGCAGTTCAGTTGGGATTTGGTCGTAAATCTCCAACTGACCAGCGTTAACGATACCCATGGTCAAACCATTTTTGATCGCGTAATAGAGGAATACCGAGTGAATCGCTTCGCGAACCGGATTGTTGCCACGGAACGAGAACGACACATTGGATACGCCGCCAGAGGTCAGCGCGTAGGGCAGGTTGTCGCGGATGTAGGCGCAGGCGTTGATAAAGTCGACTGCGTAGTTGTTGTGCTCTTCAATGCCGGTGGCAATGGCGAAAATATTCGGGTCGAAGATGATGTCTTCTGCTGGAAAATCTACTTCATTGACCAAAATGTCATAGGAGCGCTTACAGATTTCTTCTTTGCGGGCCTGAGTGTCCGCCTGACCGTCTTCGTCGAAGGCCATTACCACCACGGCGGCGCCATAGCGTTTGCACAGCTTGGCGTGGTGCTTGAACTGCTCAACACCTTCTTTCATCGAGATCGAGTTAACGATGCCCTTGCCCTGAATGCACTTGAGGCCCGCTTCGATAACCTCCCACTTGGAGGAGTCGATCATGATCGGCACGCGCGAGATATCCGGCTCGCCAGCAATCAGGTTGAGGAAGGTAACCATGGCATGCTTCGAATCAAGCATGCCTTCGTCCATGTTGATATCGATCACCTGGGCGCCGGCTTCGACCTGTTGCAAGGCAACTTCGAGCGCTTCGGTGTAATTGTCTTCACGAATCAGCCGGGCGAATTTGGCCGAGCCGGTGATATTGGTACGCTCGCCGACGTTGACGAACAGCGAGCTGCGATCGATGGTGAACGGCTCAAGACCCGACAGGCGACAGGCTTTAGGGATATCAGGCAGCGCGCGGGGCGCATATTTGGCCACGGCTTCGGCAATCGCCTGAATATGGCCTGGAGTGGTGCCGCAGCAACCGCCAACGATATTCAAAAAGCCTGATGCGGCAAACTCTTCAACCACTGCCGCCATTTCAGCTGGGGTTTCGTCGTATTCACCGAAAGCATTTGGCAGGCCAGCGTTGGGGTGGGCAGAAACGTGGGTTTCAGCTTTGTTCGACAGCTCTTCAAGATAGGGGCGCAAGTCTTTAGCACCAAGCGCGCAGTTTAGCCCTACAGAAATTGGTTTGGCGTGTCGCACCGAGTTCCAGAACGCTTCGGTGGTTTGGCCCGACAAGGTGCGGCCTGAGGCGTCGGTAATGGTGCCAGAGATCATGATTGGTAATTCGACGCCAAGGTCTTCAAATACCTGCTGCACAGCGAAAATCGCGGCTTTGGCGTTGAGCGTATCGAAGATGGTTTCGATCAAAATAAGGTCGCTGCCGCCTTCAATCAGGCCGCGTGTCGCTTCTGTGTAGTTTTCAACCAATACATCGAAAGTGACGTTGCGATAGCCCGGATTGTTGACGTCTGGCGATATCGAGCACGTACGGCTGGTTGGGCCGAGTACGCCCGCAACGAACCTAGGTCGGTCCGGGGTCTCAGCGGTCTTCGCATCGGCCACCTGTCGCGCCAGGCGTGCGCCTTCAACGTTGAGCTCATAAGCTAACGACTCCATGCCGTAATCAGCTTGCGACACGCGAGTGGCGTTAAAGGTGTTGGTTTCGAGAATATCAGCGCCGGCGTCCAGATAGGCTTTTTCGATGGCGCCAATCACGTCCGGGCGGCTAAGGATCAGCAGGTCGTTGTTGCCTTTGACATCGCTTGGCCAGTCGGCAAAGCGATCACCGCGGTAATCCTCTTCTTCCAGTTTATAGCTTTGGATCATCGTACCCATACCGCCGTCGAGAATCAGAATACGATCCTTGAGGGCTTGCTGAAGAGCGAGAGTGCGGGCGCTACGATCTGACAAAGACATGGACAGAAATACCTAAGAATTACGGAATACAGAAGGGCGCGATGATAGCAAACCTGTACGCTTTTGCAGTGCATGCGGATAAACATGAATTTGATTCATAATGAAAGGCGATAGCCACGCAAAAGCCCGGAAGCTAGAATCAGCGCACAGCTCTATAAGGATGTGGAAATGCAGCATCGTTCAATTATCTCGGCATGTTTTGCCTTGGTCAGCCCATTGCTGGCGGCAGAACAAGTTTCCTATAGCAAAGATATTCAGCCGATCTTCACTAAAAATTGCGTTGCTTGCCATGCCTGCTATGACGCGCCTTGCCAGCTTAAGCTCGAAAGCGGTGAAGGGGCGGAGCGGGGTGCCAGTCAATCTCCAGTGTATGACGGCGCACGCAAAAAAGCCCAGAACCCTACGCGCTTGTTCCTTGATGCTCACACCGTGACTGAGTGGCGGAACAAGGGCTTTAACTCGGTGCTCGATCAGCAAGGTGGCCAGGCTGCATTAATGGCGCGCATGCTCAAGCTTGGGCACGAGAACAACACTTACGCCCCCAATAGCAAACTGCCCGATAAGCTTGACATCGGTATCGACCGAGCCAATCAGTGCTCCTTGCCTGGCCAATTCGACAAGTACGCCGCGAAGAATCCGGCTGCGGGCATGCCTTTCGCCGTAACTGGGTTGACTGATGAAGACTACCAAACCCTGCAGAGTTGGTTGGCCAATGGAGCCCCGGTCGATAAATTAGTACCGGTCGCCACGCCTGCGGAAATGACGCAGGTGCAGGAGTGGGAAAGTTTCTTTAACCAACATGGCGCGCGTGAGGAGTTAGTTTCGCGTTGGTTATATGAACATTTATTCCTTGCGCACTTATATTTTGACGACGGCAAAACCCGGCATTTTTTCCAAGTAGTGCGCTCACGCACCCCGAGCGGCAAACCGATTGATCCGATTGCGACGCGTCGCCCCAATGAAGATCCGGGGACTGATTTTTACTATCGCCTGGCAATGGTGCCTGATGTCATCGTGCATAAAACTCATATCACCTATGGGTTAAGCCGTAAGAAAATGGCGCATATCAAGTCGATGTTCTTCGACACGCCGTGGACCGCCGACGCCATACCTGGTTACGGTGCGCAGCGCCGGGCTAACCCGTTTGAAACCTATAAGGCAATCCCGGCTGAAGCGCGTTATCAGTTTATGCTGGATGACGCGGAGTACTTTGTCCGTACCTTTATTCGTGGTCCGGTTTGCCGTGGTCAAATTGCCACAGACGTGATTCGCGATAACTTCTGGACATTTTTCCAGGATCCCAAGCACGACCTGTACATCACCGACCCTGAGTACCGCGCAGAGGCGACACCCTTGCTGGCGATGCCGGGGCAGTTTGATGATATTGGTAGCCTGGTCGGAATGTGGGGCAATTATCACGACAAGCGCAATGAGTATGAGGAGTTGCGCAGAGACTATTACGAGGATGCACCGCTACCTAGCTGGTCAAATATCTGGTCAGGCAATGATCAGGCCTTGCTGTCGATCTTTCGCCAGTTTGACAGCGCTACGGTACGCCGTGGCTTGATCGGCGGCATTCCGCAAACGATATGGTGGATGGATTATCCGCTGTTGGAGCGTACTTATTATCAGTTGGTGGTGAATTTTGATGTGTTCGGCAACGTTGCACATCAGGCGCAAACACGCTTGTACTTTGATTTGATTCGCAACGGCGCTGAGCAGAACTTCCTGCGCTTGATGCCAGCGGATTCACGCGAAGGTATCTTGAAGGACTGGTACCGCAACAGTGGCCGCCTGAAGCTATGGCTCAACTATTACGAGGGCATCGATACCGACACCAAAACCGCGCTTTCGCTTGATCCTAAGCACCCGAAGCATGATTTTGCTAAGCAACTGTTGATGCGTGCAGGTGATTTGAATGCCGCACCTGACCCCATAAATCGCTGCTCAGACGGCCACTGCTATCAAGCGGATTCCGACCCGCAGATGCAAAATGCTGAACAAGCATTAAGTCGTCTGGCGAATAAACCCGCAGCTGGTCTCAAGGTGATCCATCAATTGCCTGAAGCGACCATGCTTCGGGTTGAGGCCACCAACGGCACGCGCAACATATACAGCCTGTTACGAAACCGCATGCACAGTAACGTTGCCTTTATTGTTGGTGAAGGGCTGCGCTATGAGCCCGGACTCGACACCTTGACTGTTTATCCCGGAGTGATGAGCAGCTACCCGAATTTTATCTTCAACGTTGCAGCGCAAGAAGTTCCTGTATTTGTCAGCGCTCTGGAGCAAGCTAAAGATGCCGAAACCTTTGAAAAGGTGGTCGATCGTTGGGGGATTCGCCGGACCCATCCAGACTTTTGGCGCTACTTCCATGACCTGACGCGCTACATCGAGGAGACCGATCCAGTGCAAGCAGGTGTATTGGATATGAATCGCTACAAAAACCTTTAGGAAACCTCTGAAAAACTACTCCGCTAGGTATTAATGTGTTGAAAAGCTACTCAAAATGCTCATTTAGGCCAACTAAAGTCGAGCGCGACCTCGGTCGCTTTTTCGCACCTTTTCGCCTTGTACTCCCGTCGCTCGCTACCTTTTTCAGAGGCTCCTTAGCAGCCGCTGCACACAATGAGCGCACAGTGGTTCTGTGCGCTCATTGTGGGGTTATTGGCTAATCCAGCCGCCTACAGCTTGATAAGGCGCTGGGACGCCTGGTACGCCTAACCAGGCAACCACTGCCTGGCGCTCTCCGCGTGGATCCTTGTGCAGCTTGGTACGCCAGTGGTTGCTGCTGGATGCGCTGACCTGTTGCAAGCTCAGAACCACAAAGTCGTGCTTGATGGTCTTGCCTGCGTTCTCACCTTTGGTGATCTGGGTGTCTATGGCAAAGCCGAGGCGGGCGACATACAGGGTAAGCCCCTTGGGTGGAGCTTGTTTAGGCTCAAACGCTACCTTGACGTTATTGTCATCCAGGGTCAGCTGTAACTTACCAACGGCCTTTTGTTGAGTAGGCAGGTGCAACGGTTCATTTTTATACCAGCCACGCCATTCGTGACCTGCTACGACAAACCCCGGCGTGTACACCGAACTGGTACGACCGCTGCGGGTATAGGCTCGTTGTCGGGCGCTGTAGTTTTTATTGGCAAACGGGTCTTGCCAGCCCAGGTAGTCCCAATAATCGACATGAAAGGCGAGAGGAATGACCTTTTTCCATAAATCAGGTGACTGAGTGAGTGATGACAGCCATTTTTCTGCAGGAGGGCAAGAACTACAACCTTGCGAGGTGTACAGTTCCAGAACGCTGGTGGGCTGTTCTTTACTGGTAAAGGTAAGTGCCGAAGCGTGAGCCACAGTGGTGGCTAAAAGCATTGCGGCGGGCAGAAGTTGCCATGACTTTTTCATCGAACGGTGTCTCCGCTAAGCCTGCATGGTGATAGATACTGGACGGATGAGACACTGTGTTGTTACAAGAGCATTTAATCCGACAAAAATAGTCGGGCTTTATCAAGTGGGCACTGTTGTCGTACACTGCACTTATGTTTGCGAGGAGTTGCCATGAGCACTATCACTATTACCGACGCTGCCCACGATTATTTAGCTGATTTGCTGAGCAAGCAGAACACAGCGGGCATCGGCATTCGCGTATTTATTACCCAACCGGGTACCCAGTATGCTGAAACCTGCATTGCTTATTGCAAGCCGGGTGAGCAGAAGCCTGAAGACACCGCGCTAGGCTTGGCCAGCTTTACTGCATGGATTGACGCAGTCAGTGAACCGTTTCTTGACGATGCAGTGGTTGATTACGCGACTGACCGCATGGGTGGCCAACTGACGATCAAAGCACCTAACGCCAAGGTGCCGATGGTTAATGAAGACAGCCCGATCAACGAGCGTATCAATTACTATCTGCAAACCGAGATCAATCCGGGTTTGGCCAGCCACGGCGGGCAAGTCAGCTTGATCGATGTGGTTGATGAAGGCATTGCCGTTTTGCAATTTGGCGGCGGCTGCCAAGGCTGTGGTCAGGCGGACCTGACGCTTAAGGAAGGCATCGAGAAAACCCTGCTTGAGCGTATTCCAGAGCTCAAGGGTGTTCGCGATGTGACCGATCACAGCAACAAGGAAAATGCTTACTACTAAGCTGCTGTTGTAGTGATCAAAGGCGCCTCGGTGGCGCCTTTTTTATTTGTGTTAAACCGCTTACGCCAGTTGCGCGCGCCGACTTGGGATTAGCATCAGGAGTACGATGACGATCAGTGGCAAAATGCTGATATTGACTGCATTCCAGCCTATTCCGCTGATCAATGCACCCGAGGCAAATGAAGCACTGGCTGCCACCGAGCCATTGCTCAGTTCCATCAAGCCTTGCGCATGACCTCGTTCAGCCGGTGTATGCCCTTGAGCGAGCAGGGTGGTTCCAGCAATTAGCATCAAGTTCCAGCCTAGGCCGAGCAAGAACGAGCTGATTAAAAACTGGTCGCGAGTGATGCCACTCACGGCAATGGCCGCGCTGATCAACAGTACGCCGCTGCCAATGACGGCTACCCGCCGACTGCCTAATGTATCGACCAGGCGCCCAGCGACAAACGCCGGCAGGAACATGCCTAGCATGTGCCATTGCATAACCAACGCGCTGGTTTCGATGGATAGACCGCAGCCGCGCATAGCTAGTGGCGTGGCATTCATCACCAAAATCATCAAGCCGTGACCAATTGCGGTCGTGGCAATTGCGGCGCGCACCACTGGTCTTCGTAACAGTTCACGCATTGTCGACCAACCGCCGGTACTTGCTATCTGCACTGTCCCCTGAGGTAACTTGCTGAGTACGCCAGCCGCGATAAGCGCCAACGCTGCCATCATCAAATAAGCACCCGTAAATGGTGTGGCTAACGCGTTTTTTGACCAAAGTGCCAGGCTCGGAGCAATCAGCGCGGCAACCACGCCGCCGCCGATCACATAGGCGCTGGCGCGACCTTTTGCCGACTCAGGTACAGCCTCCAGCGCGACAAAGCGGTAATACATAGCAGATGCCTGGTAGGCGCCGATGAGCAGTGCGCCTAAGCACAAAATGCTGAAGTCACCGAGCCAGACCCCCAAAGCACTGATCAAGCCGCCGAATACCCCGCAAGCGGCGCCAAGAAGCAGTCCCGCACGTCTTCCGTTACGTTGCATGTACAGCGACAGTGGCTGCACAGCCAACAAATTACCCAGCACCAGCAATGCCAAGGGCAAGGTCGCCAGAATGTTCAATGGCGCCAGTTGCAAGCCAATTAGAGCGGTCAAGGTGATGCCAATCATTGAGCAGCACCAATACAAGGCCTGACAAATGAATAAACGAGCAATGGTTGGTTGCGTGATCAATGCCATGTCAGTGATCTCCGCGTAATTGTTCTGAGTTCGGACAAGCCTGCTGTGCAGAGGTTTGTGGCGACTCAAGCTGTTTTTCAATTGCCCGGCGCGGGCGCGACACTAGCTCACCCGAGCAGTTGGGGCATTTAAGTTGTAAATGCCCAGCGGCGCAGTCTCGGCAAAATGTACATTCATACGAGCAGATAAATGCAGCGTCACTGTCGCCAGGCAGCTCACGGTCGCAACATTCGCAGTTTGGGCGTAATTCGAGCATAGAAAGTCCTTACCTCACGACTGTGAAGCATCATTGTGGTTCTAGGGGCGATTAGCCGGACGCTGAGCGCGGCTAAAATAGGCGGGTTAGGTAAAGCGTTGCGCGTATTCCTGCGGGCTTACCGACAAATGCTTCTGGAACGTACGCCGCAGGTTTTCTGGGTGACCAAATCCAGTGAGTCTGGACACGGTACTGATCGAAGCCTGTGCGTCTTGCAACAGGTTGCGAGCGGCCTCTAAACGGATTTTCTCGACGTATTTGCCGGGTCCGACGCCAAGCTCTTGGATAAATACCCGCGACAAGGTTCGTGGCGTCATGCAGGCTTGTGCGGCCAAAACCTCAAGGGTCAAGTCATCGCCGATTCGAGACGGAATCCAGTCGAGCAGCGCGGCTAATCGCGGTGTGCGACTTGGCTCGGGACTGAGTAGGGCGCTGAACTGTGCCTGGCCACCTGGGCGGCGCAAAAACATGACCAGTCGGCGCGCAACTGCGAGCGCCATGGCCCGGCCCAAATCGGCTTCGACCAAGGCCAGCGCCAGATCAATCCCTGCGGTGACGCCTGCGCAGGTAAACACATGGGCGTTTCCTTGTGTGTCGCGCGCATCGTAGGTGTGCAGTTGGTCGCCCAGTACTTCGACGTTTGGGTGGGTGCGGCGTAGCGTGTCAATATCTGCCCAGTGCGTGGTCGCACGACGGCCATCAAGTAAGCCAGTGGCCGCCAGAATCAGCGCTCCAGAGCACACCGAGCCGAGTCTGCGGATGTGTGGCTCGCTAGCCCGCAACCAGGCCAACAATGGCTGATTATTGATTTGCACGCGCTCGCCAATGCCGCCAGGAATGAGCAAGGTGTCGATTTGATCCGCTTGGATTTCACTGAGCGCCCGTTGCGCAATAATCTGAATCCCGGCGGAGGAGTCAACCGGGCCGGCTTCCTCTGCGAGCAATAAAGTTTGGTAGTAGTTCGGCAAACCCTGGCGCTGGCGCTCAACGTTAGCCGAGGCGAACACCTGCAATGGGCCGATTGCATCGAGGCTCATAAAGTCAGGGTAAATAAGGCAGACAATAGTCTTGAGCGCATCCATGGGGCTTTCCAATCGAAATTGGCTCAGTGAGCGATGGATGCAGTGTGCGCTCAAGGATAGCGTGGCAACAAGGACAGGAAGCCCACAGATATTGCCAAAACTCAGATCAAGTAATGTTCAGGCTCCGCTGCGCTCAAAAATGACAGAGCGCAGCGGTAACCTGGGAAGCAGCCGCTAAATTAAGCTGGCATGCTCCAAGGTGCGAGGTCGAAACCTTTGCGGCTCAACTCTTCACGAGATTCTGTGATCACCTTGGCCAGTAGCTCAGGGTTGGTGTAGATGCTGCTCGACAGCTTGGTGCGGCCTAGCAGGCGAGTACTGGTACGGTCGATGACCGTTAGCGTCAGCTCGTCAGTGCCATTTTGTGGCGACCATGCGACACATTGAAACGGTTGGAAAGCGCGGTCGACAATTAATAGTGCTTCATTGCAACGCAATTGTGCGTCCATTGGGTCAGTGACTCCTAGTTAGTCCCAAAAATGTGAAAGTCAGTAAGCGCTTGGCTTTATTGACTCTTCACAGTGTTGATGACTGTTGTTGACCTATAAGTCACATATCAGTTCTAAAAAAGGTGGATTTTTTCATTAAAAGTATGTTTGCACTGACCTGTGGCAATAAAACGCGAGATTTTTCGCTTTTTATTGCCGAATAAAGCACGGCTTAAAAAACCTGAATCAGGGCGAATCAATGGTTTATCAGACAGTCTTGAGAATCAAAGTGGGATCAACCTATCGTTCAATTGGGAGGTTTCGGTCAGCTCCAAAAACTCATCGCCCAAACGTTGGCTTTCTTGTATGGCTGTACGCCAGTAACGTTCACGCCCGGCATCGTCGCCAAGAAAACGGCTGAAGTCTTTGCGATCCGGTAGTTTGCCGTACGGAAGTTTGGCTAGATATTCGCTTGATGGCGCGAGCAGCAATACATTCTGTAATCGACCGCTGTCGCCGCGTCGCCAAGGCATGGTCTTGTCAAACCAGCCGGGAATGATCTTATCGGTGAAGTGCGGGTATAGGACGATGTCGTCGCCGCTGTAAGGCAGGTCGAGGTGGTAGTCGAGCAGGCCGCCATCGCGGTAAGTGCCAATCCCGGCCCCTGGAAGGTCACGCACGCCTTCCATCACCATGGGTATCGAGCCTGATGCCAAGAGCGCGTGACGTAGGTTGTCAGTATCGAGCGGTAAATAACGCGAAGGGAAGTCCGTCAGCGGATGCAGCGGCGGTGCGAGTCGTGTGTCATGCAGGATAATTCGCTCAAAATGACGGGCCAAGCGTGAGCGAGCTAACAGGTTATTGCCGATAACCGATGACAAGCCTAGGCCGAGCACGCCTCGATGATCATGCGCAAGCAAGCCGTGACTCTTCACCACGACGATGTTCAGTCGGTAATTAGGATTATTCAGCACTGCTGCGTCCTGGCCTTCGAGCAACTCATCGAGCATGACTCTGCAACTCTGAGAGATTTCAGCCATGGTCACGCCCTTGGCAAAACGCTGCGCGGTATACAGCTCCCCAAGGCGGCGTATGCCTTGCGCGGCATCAGGCAGACAAGCACTGACAAAGCGCCAGGAACCAATCGAGGCACCAATCAGTGAGCGTTCCCGCGGCGCTTTTGGTAGCCATTCACCGAACAAGGCAAGATCCAGCCCCTGAATCCCCAGCGCCTTTGGGCCGCCAGCTGCGCCCGGCAAAATACCTATATCTGCTGGTTGCAGGCCGTGCTCGCGAATACGCGCAATGGCTCGTGATCCCGCTTTAAGGGTTAGGGCAGGGGTTTTGATGATAATCGCGCTCATGTTCGTCTCCGTCACGCAAGGCAGCGATTATAGAGTGTATGGCGCGCAGGCCAAGTGACTTCACTGCGTGAATGGTTGACGCTAAGGCGCCTGAAAAGTCCGAGATTTCCTGCATTGGTTACCAGCCAGGTGTAGGTTTATTCAGCTTGGTTTAAGTCAAGTTGAGTAAGGTGTTCAGCATCGACTACAACCTTATCGGAGAGCGACTATGAAACGCCTTACGACTGTTAGCATGATCGCCGTGCTCGGGCTCTGTGCTGGTATGGCCAACGCCCGTGATCTTGGTCCGGATGAAGCGGTAAAATTGCGTGATGCCGGAACCGTCAAAGATTTCCAGGTACTTAATGAACAGGTGTTAAATCTGCACCCTGGTGGCCGGATTGACGAGACTGAACTGGAGCAAGAGTACGGCAAATACATTTATAAGCTCGACATTCAGGATAAAGACGGCATCAAATGGGATGTTGAACTCGACGCCAGCACTGGCAAAATGCTCAAAAACCATCAGGACGACTAATGAAGGTCCTGCTTAAAATATTCCTGCTGACAGGCTTGCTTGCCCTGACACTGTCGCAGACCGCGTATTCACGTGACCTGGATCAGGATGAAGCCTTGCGCTTACGCCGTGAAGGCGTGATACAGCCACTTGAGCAGCTTATGCGACCTGCCATGCAGCGCTATCCGAATGCTACGTTGCTGGAGGCGGAGCTTGAGAAAGAAGATGATGTACTAGTCTATGAAATTGAACTCCTGACGCAGCAAGGTCAGGTGCGGGAGTTGGAACTGGATGCCCGGGATGGGCGAATCCTGAAGGATGAGGAAGACGACTGAATGCGCCTGTTGCTGGTGGAAGACCATGTACCCTTGGCCGATGAATTACTCGCCAGTTTAACCGCACAGGGCTATGCCGTTGACTGGTTGGCGGATGGCCGCGACGCGGTTTATCAGGGGGCGAGTGAGCCTTACGACCTGATTATTCTGGATCTTGGCTTGCCCGGTCTTCCCGGTCTTGATGTATTGCAGCAATGGCGCAGCGGCGGCCTTGCAACGCCGGTACTGATTCTGACAGCTCGGGACTCTTGGTCTGATCGCATTGCGGGCTTGAAAGCGGGGGCGGACGATTACCTGAGCAAACCCTTTCACCCGGAAGAGTTGCAGCTGCGCATTCAGGCGCTGTTGCGCCGCGCCCGTGGTTTAGCCAATCAGCCGCAGCTTGAAGTGGCAGGCCTGCAACTGGATGAAGGTCGTCAAAGCGTCATCAGTCAAGGGGCTGAAATAGACCTCACCGCCGCTGAGTTTCGCTTGTTGCGCTACTTTATGATGCACCCGGGCAAGATTCTGTCGAAGAGTCACTTGGCTGATCATTTATACGACGGTGAAACAGAGCGCGACTCCAATGTGATTGAAGTTCACGTCAATCACCTGCGCCGTAAGCTCGGCCGTGAAGTGATCGAAACCCGCCGCGGTCAAGGCTACCGCTTTAGCAGTGCCAGTCATTGAGATCGATTCAACGGCGTTTGAGTCTAGGCCTTGTTACGGTTCTGGTAATCGTTGGTTTGCTGCTGGCCCAAACCTCGTTATGGGTGTTTGAGCGCAGCTTGCGCGAGCATATCGGACTCAACCTTCAAGATGAGGCGGAATCGCTAATAGTCGCCATGGTTCGCGGGCCCCAAGGCTTTCAATTGAGTGAGCAGCGTCTCAGTGCCGCCTATAAACGCCCGTATTCAGGGCTGTATTTTCGCATTGATTTCGCTGATACAACCTGGCGCTCACGCTCCTTGTGGGACAGTGAATTGCAACCGGGAGAAAAGCCTGGGCTGCAGGATGGACTGAGCGAGGGGCCGCAGGATCAACAGTTACTGACTTACCGAGGCGACTATCAACGCTTCGGCCAAAAACTGGTGATCTACGTTGCCGAGGATTACACGCCCACCTTAAAAAGCGTACGCGAAGTGCAAATGCTTGGCCTTGGCTTGGGCTTAGGCGCTCTGATTCTAATTCTGATTTTGCAGCGCAGCATCGTCCGTCGCGCCTTGCGTCCGCTGGAACACACTCGTGAGCAGATTGCCCAGTTGCAGCAAGGTCAACTCAGCGCTTTAGATAATCAAGTGCCGATTGAGCTTGAGCCGTTGGTGGAACAGATCAACCATCTTCTGGCCCACACCGAGGAAACCTTGCGTCGCTCGCGTAACGCTTTGGGTAACCTGGGCCATGCATTGAAAACACCATTGGCGGTCTTGGTTAACCTGTCGTCGCGCAACGAGTTACAGGCTCATCCCGAATTACGCAAAAAAATTGAAGAATCTCTGGAGCAAATCGAACAGCGCTTGAGTCGTGAGCTAAATAAAGCGCGGCTTGCCGGTGAGGCATTGCCTGGCGCGCACTTTGATTGCTCAGCAGAGCTGCCCGGTTTATTCAGCACGCTGCAGATGATTCATAGCCGCGGTTTACAGCTCGATTGGCAAGCACCGCCTGGCCTGCGTCTGCCGTGGGACCGTGAAGATTTACTCGAACTGCTGGGCAACTTGCTGGATAACGCCTGTAAGTGGGCGAACTCTCAGGTGCAGTTGTTGATCACGGCGAACGCTAATGGCTATCAACTTGAGATCGCTGACGATGGGCCGGGGATTACAGCAGAGCGTCGCGAAGACGTTTTGAGCCGTGGGATTCGCCTTGATGAGCAAGTCAGTGGCCATGGTTTGGGCTTGGGTATTGTCCGCGATATCGTCGATGCCTGGGGCGGTGAGATCACCCTGGGAGAAAGTCCGCTAGGCGGCTTGAATGTAAGTATCGTGCTGCCGCCACGGCACATAAGCCTACAGCACAAGTTGAGCACGGATCATGGGCCGACTGCGTAGCGTTAGCGCAGAGATACCCGCGCCAAATCATCGCCTTCGAGACATCTTCAGGTTGTTACTCGCGGCCCAAATGCAGGGATTGAAGTGTTGCCAGACACCTCGGTTATCTGTGTTTGCGGGACACAGATAGCCGCAAGCGGAGTGGGGGAGCTGGCGTTTAGACGCGGAATTGATCCATCAGCCCTTGCTGTTGGTTGGCCAGACGGTTGAGGTCTTGGCTGACCTGCGCGGACTCATCGGCCTGACTGGTGATCGACTCAGTAACATCGCGAATGGATGCGACGTTACGGTTGATTTCCTCGGCCACTGAGCTTTGCTCTTCAGCGGCACTGGCAATCTGCAGGTTCATATCAGTAATGATTCCCACAGCCTGGCTGATGCGCTGCAGTGCGGCAACCGCATGCTCGACTTGCTCAACGCTGCCTTGGGCCTGACGGTGACTGCTGTGCATGGTGCTAACCACTTCACGTGTGCCGCTTTGCAGGCCTTCAATGACCTGACGAATCTCCTCGACTGAATCCTGGGTGCGTTTAGCCAGGTTGCGCACTTCGTCGGCGACCACGGCAAAGCCGCGACCCGCTTCACCGGCCCGCGCCGCTTCAATTGCGGCGTTCAGTGCCAAAAGGTTGGTTTGCTCGGCGATGGAGCGAATCACTTCAAGCACCGAACCAATCTGATCACTGCTGGCGGCAAGCCCTTCGACTTCTTGCATGGCCACAGTCATTTCGTTGGCGAGTAATTCAATGGATGAAGTGGTTTTGTCGATCACACCGAGCCCATCACGGGTCGCATGGTCGGCACTGCGCGCAGCCTCAGCGGCTTGTGCCGCGTTTTGCGCGACATCATGCGCAGTTGCACTCATTTCCTGGAATGCGGTTGCAACTTGGTCAACCTCACGGAACTGCTGTTGCATACCGGCGCTGGTCAGGCTGGCAATCGATGCTGACTGGTCTGCGGTGGCCCGTGCGTCAACCACACTGCGCTTAACCTCAGCAATGATCGGCTGTAGTTTATCGAGGAAGCGGTTGAACCAGCTTGCCAGTTCGCCGAGCTCATCGTGTTTGGTGTAATTCAGGCGCTTGGTCAGATCGCCTTCGCCGCTGGCAATGTCTTTGAGCATGGTCGAGACGCCGATGATCGGCCGCGTTACGCCACGTGCCGTCAACCACATCAGGAGTAAGCCCAGCACCACCGCTGCTAAACCGATCAGCAGTGAAACAGTGCTGTCTTGAGTGCTTTGATCATCGAGCTGAGCTTGTAGTTTCAAGGCAGGGGCCAAGAGTACCTTTTGCGGCACCTGGATCATCACGCTCCACGGTTTAGCTTCTGGAATCGGCTTGAAGGGCTCAATAACACGAAGCATGTCGGCCTGATGCAATGCGGCGGATTTACCGGCTGTGATCAGTCCATGAATTTCGCTGCCTTGCTCAGCAAAAGCTTTGTCGAGTTCCTTGCTAAGCAGGCTCGCGTCTAAGCTGTGGCCCGCAATCAAGCCTGCCGGGCTAAAGATACTGACGTGTGCTTCACCTTCGTACAGTTCGCTGCTGGCTTGCACGCTCAGTTGCTGAAGGCTGTCGAGACTGATGTCGAGTCCGACCACGCCAATCACTTTGCCGTCGACTTGCAGCGGGAAGGCAATACTGGTCATCAGTACTTGTTTACCGGCAACCTCATCGAAGTAAGGTTCCAGTACGCAGGCTTGGGCAGTATCGCGCGGGCAGGTGTACCAAGCGTTGTACGGGTCGCCGCTTGGCCCTGTATCGGTTTTAGTGAGGTCATCCTCAGGCAAGGTTTCAGATTCGAGCTTGCCCGGTGTGGACTGTGACCAGTACAACGAAAACCGGCCTTTTTCATTGCTGCCCAACTCGGCTTGCTCAGCAAATAATTCATCTTTGCCATCGAGGGCGTTGGGTTCGAATATTAGGTATAAACCGAGAATCGCGGGGTTGGCTTCAAGGCTGGTACGAACTTGGCGGGTCAGGTCTTCACGCAGATCAAAGGCATCGAGGAAACGCTTCTCAGCTTGTTCACGAAGAAACAAAATCTGCCGCGAGAAGCCTTTACCGTACTGATATGAGTCCATGAAGTAACGCTGGATACGTATCGCTTGCAGTTCGCCACGTGACTTTAGGCGCAACTCGGCACTTTCTTTAAGCATTTCACTGCTTGATGCACTGACCAGGTTGGCGCTTTGTTTGGCTTGATAGAGCGATGCACCTACCAACAATGTCACAATCGCCACCAGGCACAAACCTGCCAGCAGAGTGATTTTTAGTTGGATTGAGAGCCGGTTGAGCATCATGCGATGTTCCTTTGTAAAAACCTTCGATACCGAACTATCGGCTAGGTCGTTTATTTCTTTATAAGAAATTCACAACGGATGTGGTTTTTATTGCACAGCGTTGTTGCGCAGAGATAAATGCCAGATCAAATCGCTGAAATGCTCGGTTTTTGGGGCGACGAGCAAGCAATAAAAAGCCCGGAATTAACCGGGCTTGAAATCGCTAAGCAACGGCTAATTACATGCCGTTGTTGAAGGCCGGGTCAGTCATGTCGATGGATTCGCGTACAGGTTTCAGGGCCTGCGCGTATTTGCCGAGGATATCGAGGCTGTAATCGATCCGAGCGCGCAGGCGCTGATCACTTTCAGATTGCGGCTCGGGCATGTTTAACACCTGCTCAACATGACGCACGATCAAATGCTCAGGCAGGTAGCACAGGCGACAGTTTTTGTAGCTTGAGGCGCGCAACTCACTGATAGGGGAGCTACCGCCAATGCCAGCTGAGACGGCAACCAACAACCCCGGCTTGTGCGCGAGCTCGGTTTTACTGGCGTAGATGAAGAAGTTTTTGATTGCCGGGCAAGCCATGCCATTCCACTCAGGCGCGACAATGATCACGGCGTCGGCAATTTGCAGTTGTTGGCTGAACATTGGCCAAGGCCCGGAATCCTCTGTAGGCCACAGTGGTAGCGGCGCAAGCCCAAGATCAATTACTTGGCTTTGGGTATCACTGGTGAGGCCCAGTTGCATTAGCCGTTTACGAAGAAAACGAGCCACTTTGCCCGATTGACTGTTATTGCGGCTGGAACCCGCGACGATTGCGATATTAAGCATGCAGTACTCCCTGTAAAAAGACGCAGGCTAGCGAGATAGTGGGTCCAACAGCAAGTATGCAAACGCCAATCACACTCGCTGATTAGGCCAACCAGATGTAGCTTGATCCGCTTTATTAGGTTTCTCGATCAAGACTGCGCCCCGAATGGCGAGAAGTTTTGACAGCCTAGAGCGCATGGGGCAGAGTACCCGGCTTTTTTTGCGGATCACCGCATACAGATGTATTTCCATGGATTTTAGTCGAGCTCTAGGGAGCAATTGATGAACGCAGTCATAGCAGCGGTCGGCATCATGCTGGTCCTCAGTTTGTGCAGGGTGCACGTGGTGGTGGCGTTGATCGTCGGCGCATTAGCCGGCGGCATGATCGGTGGCCTGGGTCTTAACGGTTCGCTCGAAGCCTTCAACAACGGGTTGGGCGGCGGTGCCACAGTCGCATTGTCATACGCGCTACTCGGTGCGTTTGCTGTGGCAATTGCCAAATCAGGCATGGCCCACGCGCTAGCCGATAAGGCTGTGACGCTGGTGGGGGCAAAGGCGGAAGGCGGTGCAGGCAGTGCTGCGTTGAAGTGGCTGCTGATTGCTTTGCTGCTGAGTGTCGCCATTGCCTCACAGAATATATTGCCGATTCATATCGCGTTTATCCCGCTGCTGGTACCGCCGCTGCTCTATGTATTGAGCAAAATGCAGCTCGACCGCCGCTTAATTGCCTGTGTGCTGACCTTTGGTTTGGTCACGCCTTATATGTTCTTGCCCGTCGGTTTTGGCGGCATATTTCTCAATGAAATCCTGTTGGCCAATGTGGCTAAAGCCGGTGTTGATGTCAGCGGGATCAGTGTGACCCATGCGATGGCGCTGCCTGCGTTGGGTATGTTCTGCGGCCTGTTAGTCGCTGTGTTTTTTAGCTATAGAAAAAAGCGTGTTTACGACCTTGAACAAGTCGAGCGAGTGGAGCGTGTCGACGTTAAGTACAACCCGCGTAGCTTGCTGGTAGCCGCTGTGGCGGTTGCTATCGCCTTCGTTGTACAGCTGTGGCTGGACTCGATGATCATTGGCGCGCTGGCCGGTTTTGTGGTGTTTTCCGTATCCGGTGTGGTGCGTTGGAAAGAAGCCGACGGCCTGTTTACTGAAGGCATGAAAATGATGGCCATGATCGGCTTCATCATGATTGCCGCCGCCGGTTTTGCCGAAGTGTTGAAGGCCACTGGTGACGTCAAACACCTGGTTGATGATGCCGCCGAGCTGATCGGTAATAACAAAGGTGTGGGGGCGCTGCTGATGCTGTTGGTCGGTTTACTGGTGACGCTGGGTATCGGCTCATCGTTTTCGACCGTACCGATTATTGCCGCGATCTTCGTGCCGCTGGGTATCCAGTTGGGTTTCAGCCCACTGGCGATTGTCTGCATCGTTGGCACCGCGGGTGCGCTCGGTGATGCGGGCTCTCCGGCATCTGACTCAACCTTGGGCCCAACCTCAGGATTAAACGTTGACGGCCAGCACAACCATATCTGGGACAGCGTAGTGCCGACATTCTTGCACTACAACCTACCGTTGTTGGTGTTCGGCTGGGTTGCGGCAATGGTCTTGTAACCGCGATCGGTAAAAGTTTAGCGACCTATAAACGCGGTGCCATGTAACAGGGCACCGCGTTTTTTTATGCTCGGTTTTTGGGGCATAACCTGCAGCCTGGATGCTTGCCGCAAAAGGGTGGTTTTGTAGGGTGTGACAACGCGAAGCTTGTCGACCAAGGTTGAGGCCTGAATTGGCGTTGGGCGTGGGCGAATTATTTAACCGGAAACAAAAATGCCAGTCAGTTGAACTGACTGGCATTTGATCTGAGCACTGGCTGTTAAAGCGCTGCGCTTACGGTCTTAACCGATGCTGAACTGCGCTAACAGGACAAGTAACGGCTGCGGGTAAACGCCGAGGAAGAATGCCAGGAAGGCAACCACCATCAGCATCACGCCGCCGGCACGTTGGCCCCAGTCGAACGGCGCGTCATGGCGATGCAGGTTAGGCTCTACCAGGAACAAGGTGACCATTACCCGCAGGTAATAGAACACACCAATCGCGCTACCGAGCACTAGCGCGCCGAGCAACCACCATTGCTGCGACTCAACACCGACGCCGATGATGTAAAACTTACCGATAAAGCCTGCGGTCAGTGGAATACCGGCCAGCGACAGCATCATAACGGTGAGTACCGCAGTCAGGTACGGGCGCCGCCAGAACAACCCACGGTACTCATACAGCGCATCGGCATCGCGGCCTTTGTACGGCGTCGACATCAGGGTGATAACACCGAACGCGCCCAGCGTAGTCAGGACATACATTGCCAGGTAAACCGCGACAGCTTCAATTGCCAAGCCATTGCTGGCAATCAGGGCGATCAGCAAGTAGCCGAAGTGAGCGATGGATGAATAACCGAGCAGTCGCTTGATGTTGTTTTGCAGCAATGCCAGCAAGTTACCGAACAGGATCGAGGCGATGGCAAGAACCGTCAGCAGCTCTGTCAGCCAACCACCGCTTGCAGCCGGTGAGACTTCGTAGAGGCGCAATAACACGGCGAACACCGCCACCTTGCTCGCGGTCGCCAGGAATGCGGCCACAGGGGCTGGTGCGCCCTCGTAGACGTCAGCTGTCCATAGGTGGAAAGGCACCAACGACAACTTGAAGCCAAGACCGACCAGCATCATGCCAAAGCCAATTTCAACCAGCAGGCTCGGTGCGCCACCGGCAACCACCGCTTGACCGATACCGGCAAAGCTCATGCTGCCAGACTCTGCATAAAGCAGCGCCATGCCGAACAACAAGAAGCCAGAGCCCGCAGCCGAGAGCACCATGTATTTGATGCCGGCTTCGAGTGAGCGCTTGTTGAAGAACGCGTAGGCGATCATCCCGTAAGTGGGAACGGACAACAGTTCAAGGCCGATAAACAGGCCCGCCAGATGCTGCGCGCTGACCAAAACCAGGCCACCTGCTGCGCTGAGCAGAATCAGCAGATACAGTTCTTCACGGTTGCCGGGATAACCTTTACCCGACTCGCCGCCTAGGTACGCATGAATCAAGGTGACGCAGGCGAGTGTCGAGGCGAGTACCAGCACCATGTAGAAACAAGCGAATTTGTCCACCATCAACAGCGGCGTTACCTGTAATGGGGCAACGCTGATAGCGGCAAAAACTGAAAGTAACGCCAGATTGAGACCGATGACCGAGATGCCAAAGGTCATGGCGTGATTACGCTTCCAGGCGATCCCCAGCATTACCACGACAATAGTCAGACTGGTGATCAGCAGCGGTAGCAGGGCGAGTAAATGTTGAGTCGTAAAGTCCATAAAACTACTTACCGAGCCTGATCAAGTTGATTAAACGCGCTGCTCATCCACTGCACCACACCGTGGGTGCTGGCGGCGGAGGTGTCGAGCACCGGCTGCGGGTAAACGCCGAGCAAAACCAGCAGGCCAGCAAGGCCCAGAACCATGGTTAACTCGCGTGCTTTCAAGCCGAGTAACGGTTCATCTGATTTGCTTGGGCCAAAGTAGGCACGATGGATCATGATCAGCGAGTAGACCGAGCCAAACACCAAGCCAGTCGCCGCAATAGAGGTGATCCAAGGTGAGCCCGGGAAGCTACCGATCAGAATCAGGAATTCGCCGACAAAGTTCCCCGTGCCTGGCATACCCAGCGCTGCGGCCGCAAAGAACAGGCTGATTGCCGGGAGCCAAGGCATGCGCCCCCAAATACCGCCCATTTGGCGCATGTCGCGAGTGCCCAGACGTTCGTACAACTGACCACAGAGAATGAACAGTGCCGCAGCTGAAAGGCCGTGGGCCATCATCTGCACCACGGCGCCTTGCATGGCAATCTCGCTACCTGAATAGATAGCAATCAGGACGAAACCCATGTGTGAAACGCTGGAGTAGGCGATCAGGCGCTTGATATCAGTCTGAGCAAACGACAGCAGCGCGCCGTAGATAATCGCAAATACACCCAGGTACATGGCGATGGGAGCGAACTCCGCCGACGCATTGGGGAATAGCGGCAGGGCAAAACGGATCAAGCCATAGGCTGCGGTTTTCAGCAGAATACCGGCAAGATCGACCGAGCCCGCTGTGGGTGCTTGCGCATGGGCATCGGGCAACCAGGAGTGGAACGGCACCACCGGGAACTTGACCGCGAAAGCGATAAAGAAGCCAAGCATCAACAGGTATTCGGTATGTGGCTCGAACTGGGTACGCAGCAAATCAGCGTAGTTGAAGGTCCAGTCACCTGTTTGTTGAAAGTGAATGAATACCAGGCTGAGAATTGCGATCAACATGACCAAGCCGCTGGCCTGGGTGTAGATGAAGAATTTGGTCGCTGCGTTGATCCGCGTCTTGCCTTCGCTGCCGCTGTGTCCCCACAAGGCAATCAGGAAGTACATCGGTACCAGCATCATCTCCCAGAAGAAGAAGAACAAGAACAGGTCAACGGCGAGGAATACGCCGACCACACCGCCGAGAATCCACATCAGGTTGAGGTGGAAGAAGCCAACTCGGTTCTGGATTTCATTCCACGAGCAGAGTACCGATAACACGCCGAGTAGACCGGTGAGTACCACCATGAGCACGGATAAACCATCCATCGCCAAATGGATGGTGATGCCCATGCGTGGGATCCACTGCATCTTAAACTCGTGTGCCCAAACGGGGTCACCGCCCGGTGCCGGGGCGAGGGTGAAGTCACCGGTGATCCACAGCCAGAGCGCCAACACAAACAGCGAGAGCATGGTAAACAGGGCGATCCAGCGTGGCAGCGTGTTGCTGTGGCGCTCGAATTGCCAGCACAAAAGGCCGCCAATAAAGGGGATAAGGATTAGCCAGGGCAGAATCATGACTGTCGGTTTTCCTTAATTCAGAAGCAGCAGGGCGAGCACGAGAACCGCGCCCCCGGCAATGGACATGGCATACCAGCGCAGGCTACCGGTGACTGAGCGACTAAGCGCCAAGTGAGCAATACGTGTGCTGCGCGGAATAATGCTGATAGCGCGATCAAACGGGTCGCGCGCCAGCAGGCGCGTGATGAGCAGGTAGGGTTTAACGAACAGCCAATCATACAGCCAGTCAAATCCCCACGCGGCAAACCACCAGGCAGACAGGAAACGTCCTGGAGCACTGCCGGCAATGGCGCTGGCAACCCGGCGCTGGCCAAGGAACAGCAGCGCTGCAAGCAATATCCCGGCGATGGCGATCAGGCCTGAAGCCAGTTCCAGGCGATGTTGAGCATCGCCTCCGGCGTGGCCAACACTCTCCGGCAATACACCGGCCAATGGTGGCGTGATCAGTGCGCCAATGAAGGTCGAGAGAACGATCAGCACCGTCAGTGGCAGCCAATGAGCAACACCCTTGCCGGCATGCGCTTCAATCTTGGGTTCACCGTGGAAGGTGATGAAGATCAGGCGGAAGGTGTAGATCGAGGTCAGGAATGCGCCAAGCAAGCCAGCATAAAGCAGGTAGCTATGGCCGCTGGCGAATGCTTCCCAAAGGATTTCATCTTTCGAGTAGAAACCTGCGGTAATCAGCGGTAAAGCAGCCAGCGCCGAGCCACCCACGATAAAGCTGGCGTAGGCCAGTGGCAGTTTCTTCCACAAACCGCCCATCTTGAAGATGTTCTGTTCGTGGTGGCAGGCATTGATCACCGCGCCCGAGGCCAGGAACAACAGGGCTTTGAAGAAGGCGTGAGTCATCAGGTGGAAGATCGCCGCATCCCAAGCGCCAATACCTAGCGCGAGGAACATGTAGCCAATTTGGCTCATGGTCGAGTAGGCGAGAATACGCTTGATATCGGTCTGCACCAGCGCCGCAAAACCGGCGAGCACCAAGGTCACACCACCGACAATGCCCACCAACTCCAGAATTTCCGGGGTCAGCAGGAACAGGCCGTGGGTCCGTGCAATCAGGTAGACACCGGCAGTTACCATGGTTGCGGCGTGAATCAGCGCAGATACAGGCGTCGGGCCAGCCATCGCATCGGCCAGCCAGGTTTGCAGCGGCAACTGCGCCGATTTACCGACCGCGCCGCCAAGTAACATCAAGGTCGCAATCCATAGCCAGCTGTCACCGGCGACATATTTCTGTGGCGCCAGAACCATTAGCTCCTGAATGTTCAACGTGCCCAGGTGCTGGAACAGGATGAACAGGCCGATGGCCATGAACACATCACCAATACGGGTGACGATAAAGGCTTTCAGCGCCGCATTGCCGTTGGCGCGGTGCTTGAAGTAGAAGCCGATCAACAGGTACGAGCACAGACCCACGCCTTCCCAACCGAAGTAGAGAAACAACAGGTTATCGCCCAGTACCAAAAACAGCATGCTGGTGATAAACAGGTTGGTGTAGGAGAAAAAGCGTGAGTAGCCTTCCTCTCCGCGCATGTACCAACTGGCAAACAGGTGAATCAGAAAGCCTACGCCGGTCACAACACCAAGCATGGTCAGCGACAGGCCATCCAGATACAGGGTGAAGCTTGGGGTAAAGCTTTCAACGCTCATCCACTGCCACAGCACCTGGGTGTAGACGCCGTCAGCCGGTGGGTTGATGTTGAACTGCAGGATGATCCAGGCCGCTGTAAGCGCGCTCAAGCCAACCGAGCCAACACCGATCAGTGCGGCGAGGTTTTCCGAGATACGCCCCCGTGAGAACGACAATGCAAGCCAACCGAGCATTGGAAACAGGCAGGTTAGAAATAATAGATTCATCCGCGCATCTCACTGGCTGCGTCGATATCAAGCGTGTTGAAGCGGCGATACAGCTGCAACAGAATGGCCAAGCCAATGCTGGCCTCGGCGGCTGCAAGGGTAATCACCAGAATAAACATCACCTGGCCATCGGCTTGAACCCAACGACTTCCCGCGACTACAAAGGCGAGGGCGGTGGCGTTCATCATCACTTCAAGGCTCATCAGCACGAACAGAATGTTGCGCCGAACCATCAGGCCAATCAGCCCGAGACTGAACAGCAGGCCCGCAAGCGCAAGGCCATGCTCCATTGGAATTGCACTCATGGCGTCACATCCTTAGCTTCATGGCGGCCTAGGTGATAAGCCGCAACCAGTGCAGCCAGCAGCAGCATCGAAGCCAGCTCAACCACCAGCAAATACGGACCGAATAGACTGATGCCGACCGCTTTCGCATCGACTATCTGGGTGCCGATAACGGCGCCAGTTGGGGAGCTGAACAGGGCGTAAAGCAACTGCGCAAGTAACAACGCAGACAAAATGGAAGGCCCAACCCAGATGCCTGGCGTCAACCATTTACGTTCTTGCTCAACGGCGGCGGGGCCGAGGTTGAGCATCATCACCACGAATACGAACAGCACCATGATCGCGCCGGCGTAGACGATGATCTCAAGCGCACCGGCAAAGGGGGCGCCGAGGGCGAAAAAGGTCATGGAGACCGCCAGTAAAGAGACGATCAGGTACAACAGGGCGTGTACCGGGTTAGTCCCGGTGATAACCCTGAACGTGGCTGCTACGGCAATGCCAGCAGCGAAATAGAAGGCGAATTCCATATGCATCCTTACGGGAGCAGGCTTTTCACGTTGATCGGCTCGGCTTCATTCTGCGCGGCACCTTTCGGCTTACCGGCGATGGCCATACCGGCAACGCGATAGAAGTTGTAGTCAGGGTTTTTACCAGGGCCAGAAATCAACAGGTCTTCTTTTTCGTAGACCAGATCCTGACGCTTGAACTCACCCATCTCAAAATCCGGAGTCAGCTGGATGGCCGTGGTCGGGCAGGCCTCTTCACATAAGCCGCAAAAAATGCAGCGCGAGAAGTTGATCCGGAAAAAGTCCGGATACCAGCGACCGTCTTCGGTTTCTGCTTTTTGCAGCGAAATGCAGCCAACGGGGCAAGCGACCGCACAGAGATTGCAGGCTACGCAACGCTCTTCGCCGTCAGGGTCGCGGGTCAGCACAATTCGGCCACGGTAACGCGGCGGCAGATAAACAGCTTCTTCCGGGTATTGCAGGGTGTCGCGCTTGCGGAAGCCGTGGCTGAAAACCATCACCATGCTACGAAGCTGGGTGTAGGTGCCGTAAACGACGTCCTTAATGTAGGTGAACATACAAAACTCCTTACTGGGCCGAGGCCAGCACTAATGCGCCGGTCACCAGCAGGTTGATCAGGGTCAGCGGTAAGCAGAACTTCCAGCTGAAAGCCATGACTTGGTCATATCGTGGGCGCGGAATAGAAGCGCGCAACAAGATGAAAATCATGATGAAGAAGCAGGTCTTGAGCGCAAACCAGATAAACGGGATCTGCGGCAGAAGGCCGAATGGACCGTGCCAGCCACCGAAGAACAGGGTGACCAGCAGTGCCGAGACGGTGACGATGGCGATGTATTCACCGACGAAGAACATGCCCCATTTCATGCCGGCGTATTCAATGTGATAACCGTCAGCCAGTTCTTGTTCTGCTTCTGGCTGGTCGAACGGGTGACGGTGCGTCACGGCGATCGCAGCAATGAAGAAGGTACAAAAGCCGAAGAACTGCGGAATGATGAACCACAGGTGCTGAGCCTGATATTCAACGATGTCACGCATGTTGAACGAGCCAACCTGGGCCACAACGCCCATCAGCGCCAAGGCCAGAAACACTTCGTATGAGACGGTTTGAGCCGAGGCTCGCAGCGCACCGAGCAGGGCAAATTTGTTATTACTCGACCAGCCAGCAAAAAGCACGGCGTAGACCGACAAACCGGCCATGGCGAAGAAAAACAAGATGCCAATATTGAGGTCAGCAACCCCCCAGTTAGGACTGATCGGGATAATCGCAAAGGCCAGCAGCATCGCGGCAAAGGCAATCATCGGCGCCAGGGTAAAAATGAATTTATCGGCGAAGGGCGGCGTCCAGTCTTCTTTGAAGAACATTTTCAGCATGTCTGCGACGATCTGGAACATGCCGAATGGACCGACGCGATTCGGACCATAGCGGTCTTGCCACCAGCCCAGCAAACGCCGCTCGATGAAGCTCAGCAAGGCACCCGTGATCACCACGGCAAGCAGGATAACCACGGCTTTGAGTACTGCAATCAGCACATCGATCAGTTCAGGCGTAAGCCAACTCATTGCGCGCTCTCCTGCAGGTTGCTGATGCTGGCGCCGGCGATAATCGCTGGAATGCCGCTTAAACCAACCGGTAAGCCCGCGAGACCAATCGCCAATTCTTCAGTTACGCGTACGGGCAAACACAGGGTTTGACCATTAATGCTGAAGTTGACCAAAGCACCATCGTTGATTGCCAGCTGATCGGCTTGATCCTTGGCCAGCGCAATGTAGGCCGCAGGAATACGCTGCTGAATAGGCTCTGCCAATGCCGAAGTTTCGTCACTGCCGAACAAATGATGCAGCGGCACAGCTTGCAAGGTGCCTTGGGCAGGGTTGAAAGCAGCGGTTGGCGCAAACCATGGCAATGCCTGACCTTTGGACTCAATCAGGCGTACGCCGGGATCGCCCGCACGAATGTGGCCGCCGACTTCATCCTGGAACTTGTTCCATGCCTGTGGTGAGTTCCAGCCTGGAGACCAGGCAAACGGCACCTGCTGGCGGTCTTCTTTGCTGCCCGAATAACCTTCCATCGAGTAGGCAAATGCAGTGTCTTTATCCTGCGGCTGACGCGGCTCGTGCACGCTGATATTGGCGCGCATTGCAGTCCGGCCGCTGTAACGCAGTGGCTCACGCGCCAGCTTTAGACCTTTGATCCGGAACGACGCGTTTGGCGCAGCCTCGGTGATGGCGGCGAGCTGCGGGCTGCTTGCTGCGCAGGCGGCAGTCACTTGGTCGAGCTGGGTCCAGTCGACTGGCTGGCCCTGACGCGTGGCGAGCAGGGCGTGGAGCCAGCGCCAACCTTCGCGGACCAGAATCTTGTCGTCGTAATAGCTCGGTTCAAAGACCTGGAAGAAGCGCTGTGCGCGACCTTCGCTGCTAACCAGTGTGCCATCGGCTTCTGCGAAGCTGGCGGCAGGCAGCACCAAATGAGCCTTCGCCACAGTTGGAGTGTGCTGATGGTCGGCAACGATGATGGTTTTAGCGGCGGCAAACGCTGCATCGACGGTAGCTGCATCGGCGCGGCGGTAGAGATCATTCTCCAGCACCACGAGAGCGTCAGCTTCCCCAGACGTCAGGGCGTTGAGTGCTGCATCGACCGACTGGGTTGCGAAGTCATCACCCATCAACAGCGCCATGCCGAGGCTATTGGCTTCTGCTACAACCATGCTGATCGAGGCGTTTTTCTCACGATTTTTCAGCGCGCTGGCGATGTTCGCCGCGGCTTCAAGCAAGGCTTTATTGCCTAACGATGTGCCAGCAACCAATAGCGGCCGCTTGGCATTGAGCAATGCATCCGCAATCTGTTGCACCAATGCGCTGGCTTCTGTTTCAAGGCCGGTCACCGCAGGGGCGCTTGGGTCGATGGCATGGGCGACGGCAAAGCCGATACGCGCCAGGTCATCGGGGGCGGCATGTACGCATTGCTCGGCGATATCGTCGAGGCGCGTCGCGGTCACGCTGGCAATAAACAGTGGGTTCATTGCGTCTTGTGCGACGTTTTGCACTGCAGCCATGTGCCAATCCTGAATTTTCATCGAGGCGGCAATTTCAGTCGCTTTGCCTTTGACCGACTGGCGTAAGGCAAGGGCTAAGCGGGCTGCGGTTTGGGTGAGGTCTTCACCCAATACGAACACCGCATCGTGGCTTTCCACATCACGCAGGTTGGCCACCGGTAGCGGGCCGTTCTGCATAATGTCGAGCACCATGGCGATATGGGACTGCTCGGCGGCAGCGATGCCTGAGTAGAAGTTTTCAGCACCCACCAATTCGCGTAGCGCGTAGTTGCTCTCAAGGCTGGCGCGCGGGGAGCCGATCCCCACAACCCGTTTACCTTTGAGTAACGCTGCGGCTTGATCAAGCGCTGAGTCGATGCCCATCTTCATTTTGCTGAGCATCATTATTGGCTGGCGCGGGCGATCTTTGCGGTTAACGTAGCCATAACCAAAGCGACCGCGGTCACAGAGGAAGTATTGGTTAATCGAGCCGTTAAAACGGTTTTCGATTCGGCGGATTTCGCCATAGCGTTCGCCTGGGCTGGTGTTGCAGCCGCTGGCGCAGCCATGACAAATGCTTGGCGAGAACTGCATATCCCACTTACGGCTGTAGCGCTCGGAGTGGGTTTTGTCGGTGAATACACCTGTCGGGCAGACTTCAGTGAGGTTGCCAGAGAACTCGCTTTCAAGGGTGCCGTCTTCAACTCGACCGAAGTAAACGTTCTCATGGGCGCCGTAGACGCCGAGATCTGTGCCGCCCGCGTAATCCTTGTAATAGCGAACACAGCGATAACAGGCGATACAGCGGTTCATTTCGTGCGCAATGAACGGGCCGAGTTCCTGATTCTGGTGCGTGCGTTTGGTGAAGCGATAACGGCGTGCGTTGTGACCGGTCATCACGGTCATGTCTTGCAGGTGGCAATGACCGCCTTCCTCGCACACCGGGCAGTCATGCGGGTGGTTGGTCATTAACCATTCAACAACGCTGGCGCGAAATTGCTTGGCTTCTTCATCGTCGATGGAGATCCAACTGTTGTCGGTCGCAGGCGTCATGCAGGACATGACCAGGCGGCCGCGCTTGTCGTTCTCATCGCTGTACTGCTTAACCGCACACTGGCGGCAGGCACCGACGCTACCAAGCGCTGGGTGCCAGCAAAAATAGGGAATGTCGAGTCCTAAGGACAGACAAGCCTGTAGCAGGTTGTCCGCACCATCGACTTCAAAATCGTTGCCGTCTACGTGGATAGTGGCCATGGTTGAGTTTCTTCTTCCCCGCCGAAGCGGGCTTGGCTAATGGAAAACGGTTTGCTCCGTGGCCAGTTTGACTTGGCCGCCAGAGCCTAAAATCGTTACGCGGGAACGAATTGCCCCGTCGTTGCCGGAATTGGTGAGCTGGAAACGCCCGCCTCGAACTCTTCTCGGAAATACTTGATTGCGCTGCCTAACGGCTCAACGGCGCCCGGTGCGTGTGCACAGAAGGTTTTGCCAGGGCCGAGGAAGTTGACCAAGCCCAATAAGGTTTCGATGTCTTCACGGGTGCCTTGGCCGCGCTCCAGTGCGCGTAAAATCTTCACGCTCCAAGGCAAGCCATCACGGCAAGGGGTACACCAGCCGCATGACTCACGGGAGAAAAACTCTTCCATATTGCGCAGCAGGGAAACCATGTTGACTGAGTCATCAACCGCCAACGCCAGCCCAGTGCCCATGCGTGTGCCGACTTTGGCGATGCCGGCTGCATACATCGGCGCATCGAGATGCTCGGGGAGCAAGAAACCGGTGCCAGCGCCGCCGGGTTGCCAGGCTTTTAAGGTGAATCCGTCACGCATGCCGCCTGCGTAGTCTTCAAACAGTTCACGGGCGGGTACGCCGAATGGCAGCTCCCACAGACCCGGGTTCTTGACCTTGCCGGAGAAGCCCATAAGCTTGGTGCCCATGTCTTCCGAGCCGGGACGGGCCAGGGTTTTGTACCAGTCAACGCCGTGGCCGATGATCGACGGCACGTTGCACAGGGTTTCAACGTTGTTCACACAGGTTGGCTTGCCCCAAACCCCGACAGCTGCAGGGAAGGGCGGTTTGGCCCGCGGGTTTGCGCGGCGGCCTTCCAGCGAGTTGATCAGTGCGGTTTCTTCACCGCAGATATAGCGACCGGCGCCGGTGTGTACGATCAGTTCAAAATCGAAGCCGCTGCCGAGGATATTCTTGCCCAACAGGCCAGCGGCTTTGGCTTCGGCAATTGCGCGATTTAGGTTGATGGCGGCGTCTACGTACTCGCCACGCAAGAAGATGTAGCCGCGATAAGCCTTCAGGGCACGGGCACTGATCAGCATGCCTTCCACCAATAGATGGGGCAGTTGTTCCATCAACATCCGGTCTTTCCAGGTGTTGGGCTCCATCTCATCAGCGTTGCACAGCAGGTAGCGAATATTCAGCGACTCATCCGCTGGCATTAGTCCCCATTTCACGCCGGTTGGGAAGCCAGCACCACCGCGACCCTTGAGGCCAGCATTTTTTACCGTTTGCACGATATCCGCCTGAGCCATCTCGCTCAGTGCTTTGCGGGCGGCGCTGTAGCCATTCTTGGCTTGGTATTCTTCAAGCCAGACCGGCTGGCCGTCATCACGCAGGCGCCAGGTCAGCGGATGGGTTTCTTCGCTGCGCTTGATCACATTGGCCGGGCCAATCGAGGTCAGCACATCGGTGCTGCGGCTGAATACGCTGCTCATGAATAAGCCTCCAGCATTTGGGCAACGCAATCGGGCTGAACATTGCCGAAAGTGTCGTCATCAACCATCACCGCAGGCGCTTTGTCACAGTTACCCAGGCAGCAAACCGGGAGCAGGGTAAAGCGGCCGTCAGCAGTGGTTTGTCCGGGCACGATGCCAAGCTGATCCTTGATGCTGTCCAACAGGTTCTCATGACCGCCAACAAAGCAGGTCATGCTGTCGCAGACGCGGATGATGTGGCGGCCCACTGGCTGACGGAAGATCTGGCTATAGAACGTCGCCACACCTTCTACGTCGCTGGCGGGAATGCCCAGTACCTGGCCAATCGCTTCACTGGCGCCATCAGGCACCCAGCCACGGTGTTTCTGCACGATCTTCAACGCTTCGATAGAGGCCGCGCGTGAGTCTTCGTAATGATGCATTTCATGTTCAATTGCTGAGCGTTCGGCATCGCTAAGGGCAAAACGGTCAGTCTGAATTAGCGTATTCATAATCAGCGGTCCACGTCGGCCATAACGAAATCGATACTGCCCAGATAGGCAATCAAGTCTGCAACCATACTGCCGCGAATCACCGATGGGATCTGCTGTAGGTGCGGAAAGCTTGGCGTACGGATACGCGTGCGATAACTCATGGTGCCGCCATCACTGGTCAGGTAATAGCTGTTGATGCCCTTGGTCGCTTCAATCATCTGGAACGACTCATTGGCGGGCATTACCGGCCCCCACGACACTTGCAGGAAGTGCGTGATCAGGGTTTCGATATCACGCAAGGTGCGCTCTTTCGGTGGCGGCGTTGTCAGCGGGTGATCCGCCTTGTACGGGCCTTCCGGCATATTGCGCATGCATTGATCGATGATCCGAATGCTTTGACGCATTTCCTCTACGCGGACCATGCAACGGTCGTAAGCATCGCCATTATTGGCCAGCGGTACTTCAAACTCGAAGTTTTCATAGCCAGAGTATGGACGCGCTTTGCGCAGGTCGAAATCCAAACCGGTTGAACGCAGGCCTGCACCGGTAACGCCCCATTCCAGCGCTTCCTTGGTGTTGTATTGGGCTACACCGATGGTGCGGCCGCGCAGAATGCTGTTTTGCAGCGCGGCTTTTTCGTATTCGTCGAGACGCTTTGGCAGCCAATCAACAAACTCTTTAACCAGCTTGTCCCAGCCGCGCGGTAAGTCATGGGCCACACCACCGATGCGATACCACGCTGGGTGCAGTCGGAAACCGGTAATGGCTTCAATGACTTTATAGGCGCGTTGACGGTCGGTGAAGGTGAAGAACACCGGGGTCATTGCCCCTACGTCTTGGATATAGGTGCCAAGGAACAGCAGGTGGCTGGTGATGCGGAAAAACTCCGCCATCATCACGCGGATAAAGTCGACGCGATCCGGGACTTTAATCCCCGCCAGTTTTTCCACCGAAAGTACGTAAGGCAGGTTGTTCATCACCCCACCGAGGTAATCAATACGGTCGGTGTAGGGGATGAAACTGTGCCAGCTCTGGCGTTCGGCCATTTTCTCGGCACCACGGTGGTGGTAGCCAATCTCGGGTACGCAGTCGACGATCTCTTCACCGTCCAGCTGCAAAATGATACGAAAAGCACCGTGCGCAGAAGGGTGGTTTGGCCCCAGATTGAGGAACATGAAGTCTTCATGCGAGCCGCCACGTTGCATGCCCCAGTCTTCAGGGCGGAAACGTGCAGCTTCCTCTTCAAGCTGTTGCTTCGCCAATGTCAGGCTGAATGGATCAAACTCAGTGGCCCGTGCTGGATAGTCTTTGCGCAGTGGGTGGCCTTCCCAGGTCGGCGGCATCATGATGCGCGTCAAGTGCGGGTGGCCAGTGAAGTGGATGCCGTAGAGGTCCCAAACTTCACGCTCATACCAATTGGCGTTAGGCCAAATACTGCTGATGCTTGGCAGATTAAGGTCGCCTTCAGACAGCGCTACCTTGATCATTATGTCGTTGTTACGTTCTATCGACATCAGGTGATAGAACACGGTGAAATCTGCCTCTGGCAGGCCGCGGCGCTGAGTGCGCAAGCGTTCATCTATGCCATGCAGGTCGTACAGCATCACGTAGGGACGCGGTAGATTGCGCAGAAATGTGAGGATGTTGGTCAGTTGATCACGGGCAACCCAAAGCACCGGCATGCCGGTCCGGGTGGTTTGTACGGTAAACGCCTCGGCACCAAATTTTGCGCTTAGCTCGCCAATGACGCTGTGGTCATCTGGCGTATATGGCGCGATGGACGGAAAGCTATCAACAGTCATGATATCGGTCACTAATCAGGGTACGGCATCAGTCAGCAGGCTTCTAAGTGAGCCTGGCTTATACGTCGTCGGGGCTGCGCAGGTTGGTTACTGCAATTCGCTCAGCGCGGCGCTGTTCTTTTTGCGAAGGCATATCAGCGCGGTATACGCCCTGATCACCGACGACCCAAGATAACGGGCGACGCTCCTTGCCGATCGACTCCTGCAGGAGCATCAGACCTTGAAGGAATGCTTCAGGACGCGGTGGACAGCCAGGGATGTACACATCGACAGGTAAGAACTTGTCGACGCCCTGAACCACCGAATAGATGTCGTACATGCCGCCAGAGTTGGCACATGAACCCATGGAAATAACCCATTTAGGTTCAAGCATTTGCTCATAAAGGCGTTGAATGACTGGCGCCATTTTAATGAAGCATGTACCAGCAATGACCATAAAGTCAGCTTGGCGGGGAGACGCACGGATAACTTCAGCGCCAAAACGTGCAACGTCGTGAGGGGCAGTGAAGGCCGTGGTCATTTCTACATAGCAGCACGACAAACCGAAGTTATACGGCCAAAGGGAGTTCTTACGCCCCCAGTTGACTGCACCATTGAGGACGTCTTCGAGTTTGCCCATGTAGATGTTTTTGTGGACCTGATCGTCCAGCAATGGATCGGCTACGGTCTCCCGCTCGCCGACCGGATATTGCTCATTAGGAGCATCCGGATCGATCCGTGTAAGGTTGTATTGCATCGCCAAAGCCTCATTGTTTTAGCTTCGCCTGTCGATCGCGACGGCTCTGCGGTGCCCAATCGAGCGCACCGATTCGCCATAGGTAGACAAGACCTGCCAACAGAATTGCTATAAATATCGTGGCTTCGATAAGTCCCGCCCAGCCGCTTTCGCGTACGGAGACTGACCAAGCAAAAAGATAGAGGGCTTCAACGTCGAAGATCACGAAGAGCATCGCGACCAAATAAAACTTTGCCGATAGGCGCAGGCGTGCAGTGCCGGTTGGCAGCATGCCTGATTCAAAGGGTTCATTTTTACTGCGTCCCCAGGCTTTGCTGCCGAGCAAGCTGGAGAGGCCAAGCATAAATGCGATGAGAGCAAAGGCACCGAGGATGAATACTGCAAACGCCCAGTTTTGGGAAAGACTAGCGACTGGGTCTGACATGCGACTCATACCTCGTATACGAAGACTTTAGTTACATTTTTCTTCGGAATGAATGTTGCCACATCGGCCTATTCAATACTAGGCGAGTATGACTATTTACGCGAAAGTGTATCCAAAATGTGCAGCACAGGTTTATTTATACGCGTCATATTAAGTCGAACTGCGTACAGATTCAAATAACCTGACCAATCGATCAGGTTTGTCTGAGTGTCTACATTAGTGAACCAATAAAAAAACCCGGCATCTCTGCCGGGTTTTAGTGTCCTCGCGCATTGAACTGCGAGAGGAGAGAACCGATTCGACTTAGCCGAACTGGTTCATTGTGTTGTCTTTACCGCCAGCTTTCAGAGCCGCTTCACCAGCGAAGTACTCTTTATGGTTGTCACCAATATCGGAGCCAGCCATGTTCTGGTGCTTGACGCAGGCGATGCCTTGGCGCAGTTCTTCACGCTGAACGCCTTTTACGTAGGCCAGCATGCCTTGGTCTGCGAAGTAACCTTTTGCCAGGTTGTCAGTAGACAGCGCAGCAGTGTGGTACGTCGGCAGAGTGATCAGGTGGTGGAAGATACCGGCCTGAGCAGAACCATCACGCTGGAAGGTACGGATCTTCTCGTCAGCAACCTGAGCAAGCTCAGTGTTGTCGTAGTCGATGCTCATCAGCTTGGACCGGTCATATGCAGACACGTCTTTGCCTTGCTCTACGAATGCATCGAATACTTGCTGACGGAAGTTCAGTGTCCAGTTGAACGATGGGCTGTTGTTGTAAACCAGCTTGGCGTTCGGGATCACCTCACGAATGCGGTTAACCATGGCAGCGATCTGGCCAACGTGTGGCTTCTCGGTTTCGATCCAGAGCATGTCGGCGCCGTTCTGCAAGGACGTGATGCAGTCCAGTACGCAGCGGTCTTCGCCTGTGCCCTTGCGGAATTGGAACAGGTTGCTCGGCAGACGCTTAGGACGCAGCAACTTGCCGCCACGATTGATTACAACGTCACCGTTGCCCAGGTCAGCAGCCGAAACCTCTTCGCAATCCAGGAACGAGTTGTACTGGTCGCCCAGGTCGCCCGGAGTCTTGGTTACTGCGATTTGCTTGGTCAGGCCAGCACCCAGGGAGTCAGTACGGGCAACGATCACGCCATCGTCAACACCCAGTTCAAGGAACGCGTAACGAACAGCGTTGATCTTGGCCAGGAAGTCTTCGTGGGGAACAGTTACTTTGCCGTCTTGGTGGCCACACTGCTTCTCATCGGAAACCTGGTTTTCGATCTGGATGCAGCAAGCGCCTGCTTCAATCATGCGCTTAGCCAGCAGGTAAGTGGCCTCTGGGTTGCCGAAACCAGCGTCGATGTCGGCAATGATTGGCACTACGTGAGTTTCGTAGTTGTCGATCTTGTCTTGGATTTCAGCTGCTTTTGCCTTGTCGCCAGCTTCGCGAGCGTTGTCTAGATCAACAAACAGCAGATCCAGTTCGCGGGCGTCAGCTTGGCGCAGGAAGGTGTACAGCTCTTCGATCAGGCCGGAAACTGCAGTTTTTTCGTGCATCGACTGATCAGGCAGTGGGCCGAAGTCGGAACGCAGTGCAGCAACCATCCAGCCTGACAGGTAGAGGTAGCGCTTGTTAGTGGTTTTCAGGTGCTTTTTGATCGAAATCAGCTTCTGCTGACCGATAAAACCATGCCAGCAACCCAGCGACTGCGTGTAGACCGAGCTGTCAGCATCGTACTCAGCCATGTCTTTGCGCATGATGGCGGCAGTGTACTTGGCGATATCAAGACCGGTTTTGAAGCGGTTCTGAGCGCGCATGCGAGCGACGGACTCAGGGTTGATAGCGCTCCAGCTGTTGCCGGCGGCTTCTTTAAGGGCCGCAACGGCTTTGATGTCGTTTTGATAAGCTGACATGGTCAATCCTTCAAAGTATGTGTTTGGTTGAGCACCGCTTTCCCACTCAGCAACTGTAGTTAACAGATACTGGTTGTGGGAGCTCACAACAGATAAAGAGAAAGTGACTAATACGGAGTTGGATCAGTCGGGGGTGTCGACCAGTGATATGACGCCAGTATCTGCTCATGAGCGGGTCATTTTTCGCCGTTTGACTCGTGGATGTCTTGGGCGATGCAGTGTCTGTTACGGTCATGCCGGTTGATAGCGCTTCCCCGTCCCTCAGGACAACTTCGTTCCAGTCGCAATCTCGTCGATCTGCCTTGTGGGCTTTTACAACACGGGCGACTCGAGCGGTAAGCCTGAGATCAACCCGGAAGCTCTTTCCAGAGCCCCTGATTAGCGGGAGCGAGGCCATAATGCATCGCTGCAAAGCGTTCGTCAAACGTTTTGTAGTGCTTTTTTAGCACTACTACATAATTTTCAGGACGACTGGTAAGTCAGCACTGGTCAGGCATTAATCGACTACATCGACCTTGACCCGCAAGGTCATATCTTCGCGCCCCTGGGTCGAGTGACGCTGCAAAAAGTCGCTGTTCTGGCTTTGGTTTTGCTCATTGACTCCACCTACCGTAATCCATTGGCCAATGGGGCCACTGACACGAGTGTCGGTGCTTTGCACGTCAATTACATCGGGACGGCTTTGGCTGACTCGGTCGCGGTTGCTGCTAAGCGAGATATGCACTTGTTCGCCAGTCACGCTGGCTGTCACGTAGAAACCACGGGTGACATTGCGGTATTCGGTGTTGTTGTAGGCCTGGCCGTAAGGTCCGGTGCCGGTTGAGGTCAGTGGCACGCTCTGGCCAACCTGAATAAGCGCTGGATAACCCTCGTTGGTTTGAACCTGCTGGACGCCACCGCCGCGGCTGTTGGTGCTGCGGTTAATTATCCGCACTTGGTCGCGGCCATTAACTTCACCGCGGCCGATTTGGATCTCGCCATTGCCTGCGCTAATGGTGCCATTGGTGCTGTAGCCGCGATCGCTTTGTACATTTGAGTCACTGGTATCGACGCTAATCAACAGGCGGCGCGGCTTGGTGTCGAGCTGATCGAGCAGGCTGCGAACTTCATCGATCTTTTCGCTGGAGGCGTTAACGATCAGCTTATTGCCGTACGGAGTGACTTTGCCTTCATTGCCAAGGGTTGACTGAACCACCGGCAATATTTCATCGGCGGTGCGGAAGTTCAGGTCGATTACTTGGGTCTCAGCCAGAAGGGTTCGGCTAAGGAAAAGTAGGGCGGCGGCCAACAGCAAGGGGCGCGCAGTCATAATAAAAAGCTCCGCAGGTCAGGATCGGTGATGCTAGTTTCCCAAGCTTGATTGAAGTGTGCTTGGCGCAGGCGAACTCGGCCAGCATCTTGATAGCTTGCATAACCGGAGAACTGGTCGGCTTCAGGTCGCAGCAGCACGCCACGATCATCGGCTAACAAGTAGCTCGAATCTTCAATTGGATAGTCGGGGTTTAGTTTGCGAATCAATAAGTTGCTGGATAAACGTCGAGACAGTGTGATCAGACGGTTGCCATCTTTAATGCTGGCATTGAGGTCTTTAACCAGAACTCGCAGGCGGTTTCTTGGGTTGGCCAGCAGAAATTCAGTGCACGCTTGTTGCACGCTGCTGTGGTGATAAAGCCAGGGTTCAAGATCCTGGCTGTAAATACACAGGCTGCGTCTGGCTTGCTGTAGCAGTGCGAGCGCGTGGGCGCGAACTTGGTCGGGGGTGTTGAAGTGCTCAAGCGGGATATGCTCGCCAAGCACAAAGGGCGCGGGCTCGCGACTCTGGTTAATGGCGGCTACTGGCTCGGGGTTATGCACAGAAAAAAGCCCCGGCGACTCAAATTCGATGTCTGGCAGCTCAAGGGCCTCTTCATCGAGTGGTTCGCGCGGGGCTGTTTCATTGACCATGTTGACCTCGAAAACCTGTTTAGGCGGCGGCTTTAAGGCTAACCGCTGCTGTATATGCAGGTTTTGGGTGGCCTATCAGTCGCTGTCACGCACCATATCGACGTGAGGAATACCGGCTTCGAGGTATTCTTCACTAATAATATTAAAGCCTAGCCTTTCATAAAACGCGCTGGCGTGCACCTGGGCGCTGAGCATTTGTCGGCGCAGTCCACGTTTTTCGGCCTCGGCAATTGCTGCTTCCATCAATGCGTCACCCACTTTTAGTCCGCGCCAGTCCTTGAGTACTGAGACGCGACCAATGTGGCCGTCATCCAGCAGGCGCGCTGTGCCGATTGGGTAATCACCCTCGCAGGCCAAAAAATGAGCGGCTTCGGCATCTTCCGAGTCCCACTCAAGCTCCGGTACGACGGACTGCTCGGCAATAAACACCGCTTCGCGGATGCGCCGAATATCAGCGTTATCTCTCTGCCAATCGGCTAGCCGAACAGTGATTTTATTCATCTGCAAACTCCAGGCTACCTTGCTTGATCAACTCCAGAACCAAGAGGCGACCTTCGTCATCCGCCAGCCATTGGCCGAGGTTTTCGATGTGCAGCGCATCGGCCGAGCAGATCAGTTTGAGCATTTCGCGCAAGCTGGCGGGTAGCATGCGGCTGTGGCCGCTGGCAAACAGGACCAAACCATCGCCGACTTCAGACCAGGCCATGCGTGCGCTTGGGTTGCGCACAATGATGGCACCAGCTTCTATCTGGTCGAGGAACTGCTCTTCGTCAATTTCGATGCCGTTGATCAGTTCTGGGTAGCGCGGCTCGGTCATGAATTGGCCGAACCAGGTCATCAGCAAGCGTTCGTCACCCATGTGTTGGTTGAGAAGCGCTTTAAGGCGGTCCAGCGAATCGTGTTGAATCTGATGTGGGTCGCTGGTCGGTTGCGCGTCAGCATCGCTGTAGCGCTCTTCATCCGGCAGGAACTGACTCAAAAAATCAGTAAAGTGGGTCAGTACTTCGGCGGCGCTAGGCGCGCGGAAGCCTACGGAATACGTCATACAATCATCCTCAGCGGTACCACAGTGGGCCAGAAGTGGCGGCAGATACAGCATGTCGCCAGGTTCAAGAACCCATTCTTCAGTGTGTGCAAATTCAGCAAGGATCTTTAGATCCGAGTGTTCGAGTAGTGGGCTATTGGAGTCGCACATCTGGCCAACTTGCCAGCGGCGCTTGCCATAGCCCTGAAGCAAAAATACGTCGTAGTTATCAAAGTGCGGGCCAACGCCACCGCCCGGTGCAGCAAAGCTGACCATGACGTCGTCGATCCGCCATTTCGGCAGAAACTTGAATGCTTCCATCAGCTCAGCGACATCCGGGACGAACTGATCAACTGCTTGAACCAGCAGGGTCCAGTCCTTTTCCGGCAATTGGCTGAAGGCATCTTCTGCAAACGGGCCGCGGCGTAGCTCCCATGGGCGCTCGCCATGCTCGATCACCAGGCGCGACTCGACTTCTTCTTCGAGGGCCAGGCCAGCAAGTTCGTCCGGCGAGATCGGGCTTTCAAAGTCGGTAAATGCCTGGCGTACCAGTAACGGCTTCTTCTGCCAGTAATCGCGGAGAAACTCACGAGGCGTTAAGCCGCCCAGCAACTGCAGTGGATTATCAGGATTCATCGCTAAGCCTATGAAATTAATGTTTAGCCTTAAATAAAAACGCCCGGCACTGCCGGGCGTTTAAACGGCTGAGTTGCTTAGATGCGCTTAGCCTGCGCGACCGCGTTGCCAATGTAGTTGGCCGGGGTGAGCTGCTTGAGCTCGGCTTTAGCTTCTGTTGGCATGTCGAGGCCGTCGATGAAGTCCATCAGTGCTGCTGGCGTGATGCCTTTGCCGCGCGTCAACTCTTTGAGCTTCTCGTACGGGTTTTCAATGGCATAGCGACGCATGACAGTCTGAATAGGCTCAGCCAGGACTTCCCAGCAGGCGTCTAGGTCTGCAGCAATTCGTTGAGAGTTCAGCTCTAACTTACTGATTCCTTTGAGGCTTGCTTCATAAGCAATAACGCTATGGGCAAAACCAACACCGAGATTACGCAGCACGGTTGAGTCGGTCAGGTCACGCTGCCAGCGTGAAACTGGCAACTTGCTGGCCAAGTGCTGAAGCAGCGCGTTGGCGATGCCGAGGTTGCCTTCGGAGTTTTCGAAGTCGATTGGGTTGACCTTGTGCGGCATGGTCGAGGAGCCGATTTCACCCGCGATAGTCTTCTGTTTGAAGTAGCCGAGTGAAATGTAGCCCCAGATGTCGCGGTCGAAGTCGATCAGAATTGTGTTGAAGCGAGCGGTCGCATCAAACAATTCGGCAATGTAGTCGTGTGGCTCGATCTGAGTGGTGTACGGGTTCCACTGCAGGCCTAGATCACCTTCGATAAACTCGCGGGCGTTAGCTTCCCAGTCGATATCCGCGTAGGCAGACAGGTGAGCGTTGTAGTTGCCCACGGCACCGTTGATCTTGCCCAGTAGCGGTACAGCCGCAATCTGGGTGATCTGGCGCTCAAGGCGGTAAACCACGTTGGCCAGTTCTTTGCCTAGCGTGGTTGGCGAGGCCGGTTGGCCGTGGGTGCGCGACAACATCGGCACATCAGCAAAGCTGACTGCAAGCTCACGGATAGCACCGGCGACCTGGCGCATCAGCGGCAGCAACACAGTGTCTCGACCTTCGCGCAGCATCAATGCGTGCGAAAGGTTGTTGATGTCTTCAGAGGTGCATGCGAAGTGGATGAACTCACTAACCTTATCCAGCTCAGGCAGCTTTGCAGCTTGCTCTTTGAGCAGGTATTCGACGGCTTTGACGTCGTGGTTGGTGGTGCGTTCGATCTCTTTAACGCGTTGAGCGTGCTCTTCAGCAAAGTTCTCAGCCAGTTCATTGAGAATGGCTTGGGCCTGCGCTGAAAACGGCGCTACTTCAGGCACACCAGGGTGCGCAGCGAGGCGCTGGAGCCAGCGTACTTCAACCATTACACGGAAACGGATCAGGCCGTATTCGCTGAAAATAGGGCGCAGAGCGCTGGTTTTACCGGCGTAGCGGCCATCAACGGGGGAAACCGCGGTGAGCGAGGAAAGCTGCATAAGAAGGCGTTCTCGGACAGTCGGGCATTGAAAAGGGCGCATATCATACATGAAAACAAGCGAATTTCCGCATTCGGCGATGGCCGTTCAGCGGTGAGTGTCTTCGTAATGCATGCACATGATTGCAGCTGATTGCTGCGAAATTATTGAATCGTTTTTAAATCAACAGGCTGCAGCGCTTATCTCATCCGCGCAGCATGGCATATAACTCGGTGAGTAATTTTTTGCGACCAAACACCAATTGCCAGCGGTGGCCGCCAAGCTGACGCCAAAGCCGCGCTGCGCGAATGCCAGTCAGTAGCAAGGCGCGGATTTTTGCGGCGTTGTCGCTTTGCTGCAAATGGCGCATGTCGCCTTGCACCTGAATGCGTTGGCGGAAGGTGCTGATGGTGTCCTGGTAGAGCGAGCCGCAGTTGGCCATGACATTTTCGTGGGTAACACCGAAGTGCTCAACTTGCTGCTGTATCTGATCTAAGCGGCTGGCCATGATCTGCAACAGGTCGTCCCGCTTGGAGAACTGCCGCTCAAGATTGAGCAGGGCCAACGCGTAACGCAGTGGCTCGCGTTGCAGGCTGGCAGGGTCACGCTCCAGAGAGCTGATCAGCGCACGATAGCCGTCACGTAGATTGAGGTCATCGCCGCCGTAAACGTCCAGTGTTTTCTCTGGATTACGCACCAGCAGGCTACCGATTAAGCAGGCGGCAACCGCTTCGCTGGATTGACCCGTGCGGGCGAGTTTGTCGACCTGTACAGCGGCTTCAAACACAGCGCCGAGGGCGACAAGTTGCTCTTGAGTCTGGTTCATCGACGTATATCCTTGCTGCTCCACGGTTGCGCAACTTCAATCACGCCTCCGCCGAGGCAGATTTCACCGTCATAAAACACCACAGATTGGCCCGGTGTCACTGCGCGTTGCGGCATGGCAAAGTTCGCCCGATAGCCGCTGGCAGTCTTTTCCAGTGTGCAGTTCTGATCACCTTGGCGATAGCGAACCTTGGCGGTTAACTCGCGTGGTTGGCTAAGGTCGACCGGATTTACCCAGTAAATGTCCGAGGCAAGCAGGGCGCTGGAAAATAACCATGGATGATCATTGCCTTGGCCGACCATCAGGACATTGCGCTCAAGGTCTTTTTGCAGCACGTACCAAGGCTCTTCACTGGCGTCTTTCAAGCCGCCAATGCCTAAACCTTGGCGCTGACCAATGGTGTGGTACATAAGCCCGTGGTGACGACCAATCACTTCACCTTCAGTGGTTTCAATGTCGCCCGGCTGAGCTGGCAGGTACTGCTTGAGGAAGTCGCTAAAGCGCCGTTCGCCAATAAAGCAGATGCCGGTTGAGTCCTTCTTCTTGGCCGTCGCCAACTGGTATTTTTCAGCGATTTCGCGAACCTGCGGTTTCTCGAGTTCACCCACTGGAAATAAGGTTTTAGCGATTTGTTCGCCACCGACTGCGTGCAGGAAGTAGCTTTGGTCTTTATTCGGGTCGAGGCCTTTGAGCAATTCGGTGCGGCCATCAATATCGCGTCGGCGCACATAATGGCCGGTGGCGATAAGGTCAGCGCCAAGCATCAGGGCGTAGTCGAGAAAGGCTTTGAACTTGATTTCACGATTACACAGGATGTCTGGGTTGGGCGTGCGACCGGCTTTGTATTCCGCTAAAAAGTGCTCGAATACATTGTCCCAGTATTCAGCGGCAAAGTTGGCGGTGTGAAGCTTGATGCCGATTTTGTCGCATACAGCTTGTGCGTCAGCCAGATCGTCCATGGCTGTGCAGTACTCGGTGCCATCGTCTTCGTCCCAGTTCTTCATGAACAGACCTTCGACCTGATAACCCTGTTCGAGCAGGAGCAGAGCGGACACAGACGAGTCGACGCCGCCGGACATACCGACGATTACGCGGGTTGTGGCTGGGTCGTAAAGTTGGGTCGTTTGCATGGCGATATCTGACATGGGGAAGTGCGCAGAAGCTCAAAAGGACGCGATTCTAGCAGGATGCGACGCTGGCGGCGACGACCAGTGTCAGTCGCGCAGCAGGCTCAGGGGAAATCGCTCGCCGGCGATGTAATCGTCAATGCAGCGCAGCACTAATTCGCTGCGCCAACGCTCAGGCTGTGCGGCCAGTTCGTCGCGAGTCAGCCATTGTGGGCCAATAATGCCATCATCCAGCGGCAGCTCGGGGTGATAGGCGATTGGTTTGGCGGCAAAGCACACGCGCTGATAGGTCACACCATTGCTCGGTGCGGTGTACAGGTAAATTCCGGTTACAGCCGTTAGCTCGACTTCCCAGCCTGTTTCCTCGAGTGTTTCGCGCAGCGCTGCGTGGTTAAGGGTTTCGTTGGCTTCAAGATGGCCGGCGGGCTGATTAAATACCTGGCGGCCTTCAGCGTGCTCTTCGACCAGCAGAAAGCGGCCGTTGTCTTCTACAACTGTGGCGACAGTGATATGCGGTTGCCAACTCATGTTCAATACCTTGTTGGTTATCTGTCGTAAAACACAACCCCCGGCACGTGGCCGGGGGTTGTGGAATTGCGTGTAACTCGCAGCAGGCTTAGATCAGAGGATCAATCGCCGCATTGAGTGTTGCGCTCGGACGCATGACCTTGCTGGTCAGTTCCGGGTTGGAGCGGTAGTAGCCAGCGATATCAACCGGCTTGCCTTGCACCTCATTGAGCTCAGCAACGATGGTTGCCTCTTGCTCAGCCAAGGTTTTGGCCAGTGGTTCGAAATGCGCAGCCAGTTCAGCGCTTTCAGTCTGTGCCGCCAGAGCTTGCGCCCAGTAAAGCGCTAGATAGAAGTGGCTGCCACGGTTGTCCAGCTCGCCAGTACGGCGCGAAGGGGATTTGCCGTTGTCGAGCAACTTACCGGTTGCAATATCCAGGGTGGTGCCAAGAATCTTGGCTTTCTGGTTGTTGCTCTTGATCCCGGTTTCTTCCAGAGAAACGGCCAGTGCGAGGAACTCGCCCAGCGAATCCCAGCGCAGGTGGTTTTCTTCAACCAGCTGCTGTACGTGCTTGGGTGCAGAGCCGCCAGCGCCCGTTTCGTACATGCCGCCGCCCGCCATCAGGGGAACGATGGAAAGCATTTTCGCTGAAGTACCCAGTTCCATAATCGGGAACAAGTCGGTCAGGTAGTCACGCAGTACGTTGCCGGTTACCGAGATGGTGTCGAGGCCACGGATCATGCGCTCCATGCTGACGCGGATTGCTTGGTTGTAATCAAGAATCAGCAATTCCAGGCCGCTGGTATCGTGATCTTTCAGGTAAGCATTCACTTTCAGCTTGAGTTGCTCATCGTGCGCGCGCTCTGGGTCGAGCCAGAAAATAGCCGGAGTATTTGAAGCGCGGGCACGGGTAACAGCCAGCTTGACCCAGTCGCGGATCGGTGCGTCTTTGGTCTGGCAGGCGCGCCAGATGTCACCGGCTTCAACTTCGTGCTGAATTTTGACAGTGCCGTCGGCAAGCACGACGCGCATGGTGCCTTCGGCTTCCATTTCGAAGGTCTTGTCGTGGGAGCCGTACTCTTCAGCTTTCTGCGCCATCAGACCAACGTTTGGCACCGAACCCATGGTGGTTGGGTCGAATGCGCCGTTGGTTTTGCAGAAATTGATCATTTCCTGATAAATGCGCGCATAGGTGCTCTCAGGCATGACAGCTTTGGTGTCTTTGAGCTTGCCGTCCTTGCCCCACATCTGACCCGAGCTGCGAATCATCGCTGGCATCGAGGCGTCGACGATTACGTCGCTTGGGATGTGCAGGTTGGTGATGCCTTTAACCGAGTCAACCATGGCCATTTCTGGGCGGTCGCTGTAGCACTCGTGCAGGTCATGGAGAATTTCTTCCTGCAGCGAAGCTGGCAGTGATTTGATTTTCTCGTAGACGCTGTTAAGACCGTTGTTCGGGTTAACGCCCAGCTCGTCAAATAGTTTGGCGTGCTTTTCGAAGGCTTGTTTGTAGTAAACGCTAACGGCATGCCCGAAAACGATCGGGTGGGAGATCTTCATCATGGTCGCCTTGACGTGCAGGGACCACATAACGCCGGTTTCTTTACAGTCTTGCAGCGTTTGCTCGAAGAAGTCGCGCAGCTTGCTTGCGCTCATGCGCATGCCGTCGAGGATTTCACCCTCTTGCAGGCTGACAACTTTTTTCAGTTCGACTTTGCCGTCCTTGCCCACGAACTCGATGCGTACATCGCCAGCTTTATCCTGGGTGAAGGACTGTTCGCTGGAGAAGAAGTCGCCGTCGCGCATGTAGTCAGCGTGAGACTGTGAAGCCATGCTCCATTTGCCCATCGAGTGCGGGTGCTTACGGGCATAGGCCTTTACGGCTGCTGGAGCGCGGCGGTCTGAGTTGCCTTCACGCAAAACAGGGTTTACCGCACTGCCCAGAACCTTGCTGTAACGAGCGAGAGCATCTTTTTCTTGTTCGGTTTGTGGGTCTTCTGGGAAATCTGGGATCTTGAAGCCCTGAGCTTGCAGTTCAGCGATGGCGCCTTTGAGTTGCGGGACCGAAGCACTGATGTTTGGCAGCTTGATGATATTGGCTTCAGGTGCGGTGGCCAGCACTGCCAATTTGGCTAAGTCGTCTTCAATTTGTTGATCGGCGCCGAGCTGATCAGCAAAGGCAGCAAGAATACGGCCAGCAAGAGAGATATCTCGGGTTTCGACATCAATGTCAGCAGAAGCGGCGAAAGCTTTGACTATAGGAAGTAGCGAATAGGTAGCGAGAGCTGGAGCTTCGTCGGTGAAGGTATAGATGATCTTCGAGCGGTTTGACATCAAGAAAACTCTCTTCTTTGCTAGGCGCGGACATGATCTCGAGATGCACCGTGTAGGCACTTCCACTCAACGGCTTGTCATGAGTCGGAATTCGAGTTGTTACCACGCAAGGTTGGTTGTACCAGTAGAGTGTTATTCGCCAGCGCTAGGATGATAGTGACTGACGTTTCGAGAGGCGGGCGTCCTGTTACGAACATGGCTCTCTCTATGACTTTAAGCTATGACTGTAAGGTCACGGCTGAGCATTATAGCACCGTGCAACGCAAACTAAGAACTTCAAACTGTAGACCAAGGTCTAGAATGCGGGCGGTAGGCGCACAGCCGTTGTGATGGGCGCTCTTTATTGCGGCCGGTTATTGTGGCCGGCGCAGCTCAGGGACGCTGGGTGCGCCTGTACGGTTGTGTTCTTGCGGGATGGCCTCGTGTCTTTTCGGCAACTCAGGTCAGGGCGCGCAGACTGATAATGTTTTTGCTGTGACGGCCAGTCCTGTCGGCCAGGTGGTTACCCTGCGAGCACACACAGGGTGCGCCTGGTTTGCGGCATCAATGCGAGTACCTGAGCTCGGATATCGTTGGATTTATGCGGTACTCAGAGCGGAGCAGCGAATGCCTGACGTGGCGAGTCCAGTCATGCGAGGGGCGAGCTATGACCGTGTGGGACCTTTAAACAAGTCACTCAAGTAAGTGATCGACGCCTGCAGGCATTGGCATTCTCGCGCAATAAAACTTCAAGTGCAGTCTCGAACCTAACATCCAACTGAATAAATTCACGGCCGATGTTCATACCTATCTATAGGTTTGTATCAATCCACTCCGAATGACAGGTGTGGCGGGCAAGGAATGTTCGTCCCGGTTGCAGGATGTTTCCTACATACTTTTTTTGCAAATACATGACCATTTTTAAATCCATCTAGTTAGCAATACCTCACTGGATAGTTTTCATTTTAAAGACATGTACCGATGTCGCGAGATGTTATCTAGGTCACGTTAAGAGGCTTCCTGTTTGTGTCACGGTAAGTTGGCTCATTTGTATTTAATTTATTTTTATTCGCTATCCAGTGGTGGGGGCAAGCATGCTTTCATAAAAAATTATTATCTCACTTGTAGTCTTTAGCTCACATGTAGTCATAAGGAAGTGACGATGCGCTTTTTTTGCTTTGGTCGTTTAGTCTTCGCTATTTCAGTCGGCGTGTGTGAATTGTTTTCGTTATCAGCTATTGCGGCTGAACCTGTTTCATATGATGCCCCTAAATTCATTGATGTAGAACGAATAACATTGCGTGATAGTGTCATACAAGCATTCGCTCACGACCCATCTATTGCTCAGATGATTTCACAGGTTGGTATTGGTCAGGCGCTGATAGATGAAGCTGAGAGCGCATGGCAGCCGCAGATCGGACTGCAGTCGGGGTTCGGTGGGGCAAAGGGCCGGTTACCCAATGAAGATGATAATTACACTGATAAAACCTACGGGGTTACATTAACGCAACTGGTCTATGACTTTGGTAAAACGCGCAATAATATCCTGCAGCAGAAGAATATTAAGCAGAGCTATATATACGCGCTACAACAAACAATGAGCGATGTTGCAAGGAAAACTGCAAAAACCTATTTGTTGATCAAGCGTTACGGTGCATTAAGGGGCGCCGCTGAAGCAGGCGTTAGGTCGCTCCGGACTGTCGAACGCATTGCCAGGGTTTGCGCCAGCAGCGGACTTAGCTCAAGCTCGGATTATCTACAGGCGCAGTCCCGTATTGCCAGTATGCAGTCACAAGTTGAACAGTTTTACACCCAGCGTGAAACGGCTGTTGCGCAACTTGAGGTGCTAACAGGGGTCCGCACAAGCACCTACTCAGTTCCACCGCTGGGGCTCAACGAACAAACAATGCAGGTCGCAGCAATTGATTTTTCAGCTATTGCCGCTGTTAAAAAGGCGATGGTCGAGTCCGACGCGGCTTCTAAGGTTATAGAGAAAAATAAAGCGGGGTATCTACCAACCATCAAACTAGAAGCGGGACGCACTCGCTATCAAAATAAAAACGACCCCTATTGGGATAATCAAATCTATTTGAATTTGGATGTTCCACTGTATACCGGCGGTGCTGTGTCCGCACGCGTAGCCCAGGCAGTGGGTGCCAAAGAGTCGGCTGAGCAAAGCATCAATAAAGTAAAGTTTGATGTGATGACCAACGCCTCGACGGCGTACTCGAATTATAAAGGCTCACAAAGCAATCGTGTCGTTAGCATTCGCCAGGTTGATATCGCTAAAAAAGCACGCGGTGTTTACTTGGATGAATACAAACTAAGCCGTCGAAGTGTTAACGATCTAATAACTGTTGAGCAAGATTTGTATCAGTCTCACCTGGCATTGCTCAGTGCTGAGTTTGATGGCTGGGATGCCGCGGTGGACTATGCATCAGCCGTTGACGGTCTTGCTGATGTGTTAGGCATACACACCGCTGAAGAAACGGAAAGTCTTCCAGGCATTTAACCCTGAATAGTTAGATGTTATGAGTTAATTGCAAAGGTGAATATTTGATATGAAAACGTCTATCGAAGTAATTGATCGCGCCACGAGTAATAACATCAACATGATTGCCGACGGCAATCTAGCCATAAGCCTGAACACACCCAGTGTTGTGTTAGTGCATGGTTCCGTTGCCGATGTGGATCGTTATGAGCGAACCGGCAATGATCTGTTGATTTATATGAAGGATGGCAGCGTTATTCGTTGTGATGGATATTTTCAAGTCGATGAGACTGAACATCATAGCGAGCTTGTTTTTCAAGATGATAACTCTGCGCTGACCCACATTAGTTTCGCGGATATGCCCGAAGTTGCCCCTGATCAGATTGTGCCGTTGCAAGCCCAAATAGAGATGCTTGATAAGGTTGATCCGTTGCTCTACGGCAGCGACGACTCGAGTGGATATGGACTGCTAGGTTTGATGGGGGCAGGGCTTGGCGGCGCCTTGGTGGGGGCAGTGCTGAATAACGATGAAGACGGTGGGTCTAACAAGGTTGTAACTATTGATAACACCCTGCCGCCTGAAACTGCGCCGCCTACTTTCATTGCAACCGACAATCAAGGTCAGCTCCAAACGCTGCTAGTCAACGGCAGCAAGACCGATGACCTTAGTCCTGTCTTTAGTGGTAGCGGTCAGGCTGGCGCAAACATTCAGATCGTAAACGTTGAGGGTGTCGTTATTGCCAGCACCCAAGTCGGGGCGGGAGGTACTTGGACAGTCACTGCTCCCGATCAAGCGCTGGGTCAGCATACCTATGAAGTCGTGCAGCAGAGTGGTGGCAACAGTCTGAGTGCGGGCACGGTCAGCTTCGATATCGTAGGCAACACTGTCGAGCTGACGATTGATCCTGTAGGCGGCGATAACCAGATCGACGAAAGCGAAGTGAGTGCGGCCCTCATCGTCAGCGGTAGTGCCACTGGTCTCGAGACTGGCACGGAAGTCATTGTGTCAATCGCAGACAAAAGCTACACCACGCAAATTATCGATGGTGGGCTTTGGAGTCTTGAGCTGCCGAGTGAGGTGGTTGCAGGCCTGCATGATGGTTTTTACACCGCTCAGGTAAGCGCTACAGACCTTGCTGGTAATGGTCACACGGCTTCCAAAGGGTTTTCCGTAGACACTTCAGCTCCAGTTGTCAGCATAAATGCCGTAGCCCTGGATGATGTGCTGAATGCTTCGGAAGTGTCGACTACGCAAACCATCAGTGGCTCAGTAATGGGGGCAGCAGCAGGTGAGACTGTTACGGTCAATGTTGGGGGCACGCAGTATCAGGGTTTGCTGGGCATCGACAACACATGGTCTGTCGATATTCCAAGCTCTATGTGGACGACCATTGGCGATGGTGCGCTGACAATCTCTGCCAGCACTGTCGATGCGGCAGGCAACACGGGCGAGGCAAGCCGTGACATATCTATTGCCGCAGGCCTGCCTGGTTTGCGTGTTGCGACCGTTTCAGGCGACGACATTATCAACGCAATCGAACATGCCCAAGACCTTACTATTTTCGGCACAAGCACGGGGCTTGTTGCCGGTCAGACTGTAACGGCCACTATCGATGGTAAGAGTTACCTGACGGCGATCAATGCGGACGGGAGTTGGCAGGTTGGTTTGCAGGCCAGTGATGTTTCGAAATATATGCAAGGCTTGCTGGTTATACATGTCAGCAGCGCTGATGCTTCGGGCAACCCTGTCGCGATCGAGCATCAGATCATGGTTGATTTGGCGGATACAGCGGTCAGTATCAACGCCGTGGCGTTGGACAATATCATCAACAGCGTCGAGCAAGCTTCTGACTTACTGCTTTCAGGTGCCACAGCGAATGTTGAAGCTGGTCAAGTTGTGGTTATCAATTTCGCGGGTCATCAATATCTAGCAACTGTTGCTGGTGACGGTGGATGGAGCGTTGTTTTACCTGCAACTGACCTGGGTGGGCTTACTGATGGTTATCGCAATCTAGAGGTTCAGGTCACCAATAGCACAGGGAGTGTTGCGCACAGCGAGCAGCTCGTTCAGGTTGATGTGACCTCACCGATACTGGTTATCGGCCCTGCTGTCAGTAGCGGCGGACTGGATTCCGCGCACGATGATTTACTGAACGCGTTGGAGGTCAATCAGGATCTTCTGGTCAGCGGCGTTACCTCTGCGCAGGTAGATCAAGCCTTGACTGTCAGCCTGAACGGTCAGAGTTATCAGACTGTTGTTGGTGGGGGCGGCGTTTGGAGCGTCACCATTCCTTCCACAAATTTCTCTTCAGCACCTGACGGCGCTCTACTAATCACAGCAACTACCACCGACAAAGCTGGTAACAGCGTGCTGCAGACTCGCGAGTTGACAGTCGATACCACCGCGCCAGTCATCACCATTAATACTGTTGCGGGCGACAATGTCATTGACGGTACAGAGCAGAAGGCCGGACAGCTTATCAGTGGCACCGCGGATACCGAGCCCGGCCAAGTTGTAGAGGTCACGTTTAACGGGCGCACTTATCAATCCGTGGTAGCCGACGGTGGCGCCTGGAGTGTGGATGTTGATGCGCGTGACTTCCTTGATACGCCTGATGGTGATTATGACATCACTGCTTCAGTGGTCGATAAAGCTGGCAATGCCGGAGCAACAAACGGTTCTGTGTACCTGCAGGCGGATGCACCCACTGTAACTATCAATAGCTTCACTGCGGACGATATCCTCAGCAAGCTTGAGCAAGGCGCCCCACAGACTCTCTCGGGTACATCATCGGTTGACGCCGGACGAGTCGTGACCGTGACGCTCAATGGCAAGGATTACAGTGCTCCAGTCCAAGGGGATCACTCATGGAGTGTGGTGCTCGGCACGGCTGATTTGGCTGCCCTGGCAGATTCGGGTGTTTATAGTATTACCGCGACAGCTACAGACAATGTCGGTAATACCGGTTCCAGCGATCACTCTTTCACAGTTGATCTCAGTGGCCCATTGATGACGCTGACTATCGACAGCATCACCGTCGACAGTGGTCCATCCAGCAGTGATTTCATTACTAATGATACCTCCTTGGCAGTCCAAGGTACGTTGGGCGCTGAGTTGGGGGCGGGCGAGCTGATGCAAATCAGCCTCGATGGCGGGGCGACGTGGATAAACCTCCATGTGTCGGGCACGACATGGACCTATGTCGACAGCAGAACGCTGGGTGATGGCACGCACGATTACACGGTTCGCCTGATCGACTCCCTCGGTAATGTTGGGGCAACAGCTAGTCAATTGGTCACTATTGATACCAATGCACCTACATCAACCATTGCCATTACCAGTATCAGCGATGACACTGGTTCGTACGTCGACTACATCACTAATGACACTAGCCTGACGGTCAACGGCACCTTATCCAGCCCTTTAGCGGTCGATGAGCTGGCGCAAATCAGCCTGGACAACGGCGCGACCTGGACAGCCTTGAGCATTGCGGGCACGACCTGGAGCCATGCTGATGATCGAACCTTAGTCGATGGCTCATACCAATACACGGTGCGCGTGATCGATGTGGCCGGCAGTATTGGCTCAACCTATACCCAAACTGTCATTGTCGACACAGCAGCGCCGGTTGCCGCAATTCACATTGACAGCATCACTGATGATACCGGTGTGTCTGCGACGGACTACATCACCAGCGATAACACGCTGGTGGTTAATGGCACCTTGAGCGCTGCGCTCAATACTGACGAAATCGCGCAGATTAGTTTGGATGGCGGCGCAGTGTGGACCGCTTTGGTGACGAGTGGCTTGGCTTGGAACTACACAGATGGCCGCACGCTATCTGACGGTGTGCACACCTATCAGGTTCGTGTCGTTGACCTTGCCGGCAACTCAGGCCCAGTTGAGCAGCAAGCGGTTACGGTTGATCGTGTGGCGCCGACTACTTCGATCAGTATTGACAGCATTAGTGATGATACCGGCTTGTCCTTGACGGATTTCATCACCCGCGACACCAGCCTCACGTTGTCCGGCACCTTAGGCAAAGCGCTGGAAAGCGATGAGCTCGTACAAATCAGCATTGATGCTGGTACGACATGGATCACCCTGACGGATGTCACCGGCACTCAATGGGGTTACATCGACTCGCGCGTGCTGACCGACGGAAATTACGATTACCAGCTACGGGTTATCGATCAAGCTGGGAACATTGGTCAAACTGCTAGCCAAACGGTTGTGGTAGACACAATTGCTCCGCTGGAACAGGCAACTATTACTGGCTACGACGATGATCAAGGGGCGCGTCAAGGCATTCAGACGACTCACAACATTACTGACGATACCGCACCGGTTCTGCAAGGTACGCTCACTGCTGAGTTGCAAGGTGGTGAAGTTCTGAAGATTTTCCAGAACGGTATTTATCTGGGTGTAGCGACGGTTAGTGGGGGCACTTGGGCCTATGCGCTCACTGGCCTGGAAAATGCCAATACATACGACTACTCGGCGGTGGTCACCGATGCAGCAGGTAACACGACAACCTCAGCTGACTATCGGTTGAATGTGGATACCAGCGTTCCGAGCAGTGTCACGTTCGAGTCTCAAATCACCTCGGATACGACTCCGGTGCTACGAGGCACGATTTTGGAGGACTTGAGTGCCAGCCAGATACTGTATATCACGGTTAATGGCATAACCTACTCGTCCAGTACTAGTTATGGTGACGGTCGGGTTGTTGTTGATACGGCAAATCGTACTTGGTACGTGCAGATACCCAGTAGCGACAACTTGGGTATCGATACTTATGACGTGATTGCCAAAGTGGTTAACGAGGACAGCAATGGCAGCCTCAGCAGCGAGACTTTCAGCGGGGCACAGGTTGTAATCGCCGAACCGGCTATCGATACGCAATGGGCTGGCGATGCGCCTGGGGAAAGGACAAATAACCAAGAAGGTCTAAGTTACAGCATTGGAGAAAACGGCCTGTGGAATATTGTTGCCAATACAGCGGTTTACAACAGCAGTGATTTAAACACCTACAGCACTGATGTTCTGGCGAAGGAAAGTGTCACTGGTAACACGGTGAACTACACCTATTTCGACTTGGATCGAGATGGCGATATGGATATTTTTGCCACGCAAACCAGCTATACACGGCCATTCCAATATTGGCAGAACGATAATGGCAGCTATACCAGCAAAACGATCGAATATGGTGCCTTGGATACCTATTACGGTGGTACGGTTGCCTATGACCGTACTGGTAATGGCTATCTTGATCTTGTGCTGGGTGATAGTAATTTAGATAGCTATTCGTCGGGCTGGTTTAACAATAACCAGGACGGAACCTTCACTCAAGATACGGTGACTCGTGGCTTAACCCCGTCCTACTCCTTTGGCGCCAGTATCTCTGGCGTGGATATCAATAACGATGGCACGGTTGATATCACGGGCCAGATGAATGGCGGCGGTGGCAGTAACGGCTACACGCTGGGAGTTATTACCAATAACGGCGATGGCACTATGGCCATCGGCCAGATCGTGAATAATGTATTCAATGATGGCGGTGGTGCCGACAATGTAGGCACTAGCATGACTTGGGCAGACTTCAACGGTGACGGTACGTTAGATCTTTACCTTAACCAACACTTCGCTGGCGCGAACAAAGCCGCAGTTTTAATCAACAACAACGGAACCCTCGACAACTTCGTTGAAGTCAACGCCGGCCCGGATGTTCGTTCACGGATTGCCTTGGCTGTTGATTGGGATCACAACGGCACCACTGATATTGCCAAGATGGGTGGCTACAACAACGGCGACACCATCCAGATGATACTCAATAACGGTAACGGCCTGAGCTGGACCAATGCCAACCTGAACTACAGCTACAGTTCTCGCCTTACCGGTGCAGCCGCCATGGATTACGACTGGGATGGTGCTGTCGACTTGATTGGCTTTACCAACAATGGTCATTCGTTTGTGGTGAAGAACACCAATGCTGTCGCCGAAGGTACTTCGATGCACCTACGGATTGTCGATCAGAACGGCATTAATGCGTTCTACGGCAACACGGTACAGCTCTTTGACAGCAGTGGTGCCCTGGTTGCCACGCAGATCCTCAATGCGCAGTCAGGGGTTGGTGTGAACGACAGCTCTGCATTACTCAACTTCTATGGGTTGAGTGCGAGTGAGACCTACTCGGTCAACTTGATCCGCATTGTCGATGGCGTGCGTTCGGATGTGACTGAAACAGTGAACAGTGGTTGGGGTGGCTTGACCACGGGTGACGCCACACACAACTACGTGCTATCTGTGGAGTCAGATAGCGACCGCAATAATGGTGTGTTTGTTGGTAGCGGATACAACGACACATTCATCGCAACCGCAGGCTCTGACACCTATAACGGTGGGGGTGGCTGGAGCTACAGCTCAGAGCACGGTACTTGGGTCGCGGCGAATGGCGGCATGGATGTTGTGGACTACCAGCTGGCGACTAACGGTGTCACGGTCGATTTAAGCTCCACAGCAACCCAGGACACTGGTTTCAACAGCGCAAAACTAGTGGATGTCGAAGGTGTATTGGGCAGTAGCTTTGACGATATCTTCACTGGCAGCGCAGGTGATAACCAGTTTCAGGGGCGTGGTGGCAATGACTTGATCAATATCGCTAACGGCGGACACGACAGCTTGATCTACAACCTGCTCAGTGCAGTTGATGCAACGGGTGGCAATGGTACTGATGCCATCGCAGGCTTTACCGTTGGGACCTGGGAAGGGACCAACGACACCGATCGCATCGATATCAATGAGCTGTTGCACAGCGCAGGTTATACAGGCACGGGCAGTGCAAGTTATGTCGATGGGGTGGCGACACTGGATACTTCTGCAGGGAACATTGAGGACTACCTCAGCGTACTGCAGAACGGCGCCAACACCGATATCCAGTTCGACCATGACGGGCTTGGCGGCGCATTTGATCCGACCACAATCGCGTCCCTAAGCGGCGTGCAAGTCGATCTGGCAACGCTGCTGGCCAATCACCAGTTGTTGGTGGCATAGCCGGAGGCTGGGAAGGGGCGCAATGCGCCCCTTTACTTCGATACGGGGTCGTTCTGACCCCGTTCATCAGAAGCGGTTAATAACCACCTGTTCTGCTGCGAGCGATACGTAGGCGTGCAGCGCAGACTGAACAAATCAATCCGCTACTCAGCAGTGAACAGAGACTGGGGTGTTTATTCCAATTCATCTGATGAGTCATTGCGATTGCCATATAGGCTATTTTTTAATGAGTCACTTAACATCAAGTCATGAGTCATGGCTGTCAGCGATGCTGATGGTGGCGAAACATTACCGTTTGGATTTTTCAGAAGAGAACGTACGGGTTGCCCTGAGTTGGGACAACGACACCTCACTGGACTTGTTGCTAGAAGACATGGGGCGCCAGCTTGGGCTTGAGTCATACATAGCTGAGTTTTCAGAAAAGTTTCTTGATCCTTGGCGCATGCCGTTTATTGTGCTGCTGCGCAAGGGTGACGTCGCTGTGCTCGAGCGCATGGATAGTGTCGGTCAGGTCTCAGTGCAGTTCAGCAATGAAGGCGGTCTCGCACTGACCATGAGCGTCAGTGAGTTGTCTGAGCACGTTGAACGCCTGGTGATATTGCGTCCGCTCACAGCCATTCCTGATATTCGGGTTGATGAATACATCAAGCCATTCAAGAAAAACTGGTTCTGGGAAATAGCGCTGCGTGATTGGCGTCGCTATGGCGAGATCATTGCGGCTTCATTGGCCGTTAATGTATTAGCGCTCGCCAGCATCATATTCTCCCTGCAAGTATATGACCGGGTTATTCCGGCACAGTCATATCCAACCTTGTGGGTATTGTTTAGCGGCGTGATTCTGGCTGTCTTCTTTGAGTTCACCTTACGCATGGTGCGCACTTATATCTCGGATTCGATAGGCAAGCGTGCAGACCTTAAAATATCCGATCGAGTGTTAGGTCATGCGCTGCGTGTGCAGAACAGTGCCAGGTCTAAATCAACGGGCTCGTTCATTTCACAGATCCGTGAGTTAGAGCAGGTTCGCGAACTGATCACTTCGACGACTATCGGCGCGGTGGCAGATTTGCCGTTCTTTTTCCTGTTCGTATTTATTCTTTGGATGATCGGCGGCCCATTGGTTTTTGTGGTGCTGGCAGCCGTTCCAATGTTGGTCATTCCTGGCTTGCTGGTGCAGAGGCCTTTCTCGAAGCTCTCCAACGATGGGATGCGCGAATCGGCCATCCGCAACGCCACGTTGGTGGAGGTTGTGGAAAGCATCGAGGATATTAAGCTGCTGCGCGCTGAGCAAAGGTTTCAAAATCAATGGAACCATAACAATGAAGTCGCCGCGAACATCAGTATGCGTCAGCGGTTTTTGACCGCCATGCTCATGACCTGGACCCAGCAAGTTACGACCCTGGTCTATGCTTCAGTGTTGTTGATTGGCTGCTACATGGTCATCCAGGGCGATTTAACCACGGGCTCACTGGTTGCCATGACACTGCTGTCATCGCGCACCATCGCACCTCTCTCACAGATTACCGGGGTGCTTTCCCGCTGGCAGCAAGCCAAGGTGGCACGTAAAGGCCTGGACGAGCTGATGAACAGGCCAATTGATCAGCCCGCCCGGGGCAAAGCGGTGCACAAGGCATCGCTGCGTGGGGCCTACCAACTGAAGGGTGTGGAGTTCCTTTACGACCCGGAAGGAAAAACTTCGGATATCAGCATTGCTGCGCTGAGTATCAAGGAAGGCGAGAAGGTGGCCGTTCTGGGTCGCAATGGCGCAGGCAAATCTACTTTGTTGCAATTGCTGTCTGGCATGCGCTTTCCCTCCCAGGGCCAACTGCTACTCGATGATATTGCGATCACTTCGCTGGACACTGCTGACTTGCGTCGAGACATGGGGTTTCTGCACCAAAACTCCCGGCTTTTTTTTGGCTCAATCCGCGAAAACCTGACCATGGGGCGGCCGCTAGCCACCGACGAAGAGATCTATCGTGCGCTGCTCATGAGCGGAGCACTGACGTTCGTACAGAAGCAGACCAAGGCCCTCGATTATATGATTCTTGAAGGTGGATATGGCCTTTCTGGAGGGCAGCGCCAGGCATTGATGCTGGCTCGTATGCTGATCACCCAACCTAATATCGTCTTGCTCGATGAGCCGACTGCAGCGATGGACGATGTGACCGAGCGAGAAGTGATTGCTCACCTGAAGGACTGGCTCGGGCCGCGCACGTTAGTCCTTGCGACGCACCGGCCAGCGCTTCTTGAGTTGGTTGACCGAGTGATTATTGTCGATAGCGGAAACATCGTGATGGATGGTGAAAAAAGCGAAATCCTCAACAAGGTGGCAAAACCTTGAACATCTATCGAGGCGGGGCGCAATGAGTACACAGTCGGCATTAAAACCCTCGATAACGATGCGACATCGGGAGCAAGCACTACCGAGTTCAAGCCTTATCATCGTGGTTGTCCTGCTGCTGTTAGGCAGCTTCTTGGCCTGGGCTTGGTATTTCAAGTTGGAGGAAGTCACTACCGGCATTGGCAAGATTGTTCCCTCTGCGCATGAGCAGACTATTCAATCGCTTGAGGGCGGGATTCTGAAAAAACTCTATGTGAGAACGGGGGACACCGTAGAGCAAGGCCAGACGTTGGCCCAACTGGATATCATCCAATCAGAATCGGCGGTACAGGAAAGTCGTGCGCAGTATATTGCAGCGCTGGCGACTACCTCGCGCCTGCGGGCGGAAGTAGACGGTATGCCGTTAACCTTTCCAGCAGAGCTTGATGATAAACCGCAACTGACAACGTCTGAGCGCCAACTTTATAGATTGCGTCGCAATAGTCTGGAAACCACCCTCACTGGACTTGATCGTGAGCTTGAGTTGGTGAGGGGTGAATTGCGCATGACCGAGCCTTATGTGGCTAGAGGGGCTGCCAGTGCTGTGGATGTGTTGCGTTTGCGCCGGCAAATCAGCGAACTGCAAAACAAGTTAACGGACACCCGCAGCCAATATTTAGTAAAGGCACGGGAGGAGTTGGCCAGAGCCAGTGCTGATGTTGCGTCACTGCGCTCGGTCATTCGCGGTCGGCAGGATGCTTTGAGTCGCTCGACCCTTACTGCACCCGTGCGTGGCATCGTCAAGGACGTAGAAGTTACCACCACCGGCGGCGTCATTCCTCCCAATGGTAAGTTGATGACTATCGTGCCCTTGGACGACAGCATTCTGGTTGAGGCGCGAATATCGCCTCGTGATATTGCCTTCATTCACCCTAAACAGAAGGCGCTAGTCAAAATTACGGCCTACGACTATTCCATCTATGGTGCGCTGAAGGGGGAGGTGACCGTCATCTCGCCCGATACAATTCAGGATGAGGTTAAGCGCGACGAGTTCTATTACCGTGTCTATATCAAGACTGACTCTGCAACGCTGGAAAATAAAGCCCATCAGAAATTCCCGATCTTCCCGGGAATGATTGCAACCGTGGACATTGCCACTGGCGAAAAGACTGTTCTCAGCTACTTGATCAAACCCTTCAATAAAACCAGGGAAGCGCTACGCGAGCGTTGATCTTTGCCGTGTTGGCAGAGCCGCTGCTGAAGATTAGTTTACGCGGATGCTCGGCTGACCCGGAGCCGCGCCCAGAGGGTTTGCAGGTTTCAGTTACAAGTTCACGTCCATGCATCCATGCCCGCGAGTGCACCAAAACCTGTAAGGTGGGTCCGAGAATTAACGAGGCGTAATGATCGCCCAGATTTACTACGCTACGCTGAAAGGCAAGCAAACGGTTCATTCACAAAAGGAGTTCAGCATGGGTTACCAAAAGATCCAGATACCGGCAGTCGGTGACAAAATTACCGTTAATGCAGATATGTCGCTTAACGTCCCGAATAATCCAGTTATTCCTTACATTGAAGGGGATGGTATCGGTGTCGATATCAGCCCAGTGATGATCAAAGTGGTCGATGCTGCAGTGGCAAAGGCTTACGACGGCAAGCGCAAGATTTCCTGGATGGAAGTTTTTGCAGGAGAGAAGGCCACCCAGGTCTACGATCAAGACACCTGGTTGCCGAAGGAAACCCTGGAGGCCGTACGTGACTATGTTGTCTCGATCAAAGGCCCGTTGACGACACCGGTAGGCGGCGGAATTCGCTCGCTAAACGTGGCGCTGCGCCAGGAACTCGATCTGTATGTCTGTCAGCGTCCAGTGCGCTGGTTCACCGGTGTGCCTAGCCCAGTGAAGAAGCCAGGCGACGTAGATATGGTGATCTTCCGCGAGAACTCCGAGGATATCTACGCTGGGGTTGAGTGGAAGGCTGGCTCACCTGAAGCGGAAAAGGTCATCAAGTTCCTGACTGAAGAAATGGGTGTGAAAAAGATCCGCTTTACCGAAAATTGCGGTATCGGCGTCAAACCCGTCTCGCAGGAAGGCACCAAGCGCTTGGTGCGTAAGGCTCTGCAGTATGCGGTGGATAACGATCGTCGTTCGGTGACCATCGTGCACAAGGGCAACATCATGAAATTCACCGAAGGTGCATTCAAGGAGTGGGGCTACGAAGTTGCCCGCGATGAATTTGGCGCTGAATTGCTTGATGGCGGCCCATGGATGCAATTCAAAAATGCGAAGTCCGGCAAGAATATCGTGGTCAAAGATGTGATTGCTGATGCGATGTTGCAACAGATTTTACTGCGTCCCGCCGAGTACGACGTCATCGCGACACTTAACCTCAATGGTGACTACCTGTCAGACGCCTTGGCGGCAGAAGTGGGTGGGATTGGTATCGCGCCGGGCGCTAACCTTTCCGACACCATCGCGATGTTCGAGGCAACGCACGGTACTGCGCCGAAGTACGCCGGTCAGGACAAGGTTAACCCGGGCTCACTGATTCTCTCTGCTGAAATGATGCTGCGGCATATGGGTTGGGTCGAAGCAGCTGATTTGTTAATCAAAGGGACTGAAGGCGCAATTGATGCCAAGACGGTGACCTATGATTTCGAGCGTTTGATGGAAGGTTCCAAGCTTATGTCTTGCTCTGAGTTTGGTGACCAAATGATTGCGCACATGTAGCTGTAATCAGCGAGCAAAAAAAAGCCGGTTACGTACCGGCTTTTTTCATGAACCCCTGCGCTTGCCGTTAGACTTCTACGGTAGTGTCGTGGGGTTGGTTGGTGGCTACTGGCGTCTCGGTACTGGCCGTGACGTTATTGATGTTGACGGCATGGAGTCCTTTGGGGCCTTGAATAATATCGAAGCTCACAGGTTGACCGGCTTTCAGCGTTTTGTAGCCGTCCATCTGAATCGCCGAATAATGGGCAAACAGGTCTTCATCGCCGCCGTCAGCCACGATAAAACCATAACCCTTAGCATTGTTGAACCACTTGACCTTACCGCTTAGCATGCTGATATCCCTCTGCAAAGGACCCCGTCTCTGGGGTATCATCCACTTTGATCACGCGCCGCCCGCTTATTCGTTCCACTCGTTTGAGGGGTATAGCGCGAAACCCCTTACACCCAGTCCGGGTATTTATTGTTTGTAACACTGATTTACCGTTAGTCAAGGTAAGGCAGTGCAGAAATAGTGACGTTCCCCATACTTTGGACTGGGGGTTATCCATTCGCCCTACAACGAACTTTTACAACCATGCATGCAAGTAGCCAGATTCGACTAACATTCAATCAGGATCAACCTGCACCACATGAGGACGATTCCGCAGGCATAGCCGTGCAGGAATCAAAGCCCGCTCTGCAGGCTCCACCAATGTACAAAGTTATCTTGTTTAATGATGACTACACGCCAATGGATTTCGTGGTAGAGGTACTGGAGACTTTTTTCAGCCTGAATCGCGAGCTGGCAACCAAAATTATGCTGACCGTCCATACAGAGGGACGGGCCGTATGCGGAGTGTTTACCCGCGATGTTGCCGAAACCAAGGCAATGCTGGTAAATCAGTACGCAAAAGAAAGCCAGCATCCACTACTCTGTGAGATCGAGAAGGACGGTTAGTACCGTTCGCTTGGGCATGAGGTGAAGCTATGTTAAATCGAGAGCTCGAAGTTACCCTCAACTTGGCATTCAAGGAGGCTCGCACAAAGCGTCATGAGTTCATGACAGTAGAGCACTTGCTACTGGCCCTGCTAGACAACGAGGCGGCGTCCAGCGTGCTGCGTGCTTGTGGCGCAAACCTGGACAAACTTCGGCATGATTTACTGGAGTTTATTGACTCCACCACGCCACTGATCCCGGTGCACGACGAAGAGCGTGAAACCCAGCCAACGTTGGGTTTTCAGCGTGTCTTGCAGCGTGCGGTTTTCCACGTCCAAAGTTCAGGCAAGCGCGAGGTCACCGGCGCCAACGTGCTCGTGGCGATTTTCAGCGAGCAAGAAAGCCAGGCTGTATTTCTGCTCAAGCAGCAAAGCGTTGCGCGCATTGATGTCGTCAACTTCATTGCACACGGCATTTCCAAAGTGCCAGGCCATGGCGGGCAGCCGGATGGCGAGCAAGAGATGGGCGATGAAGAGGGTGGTGAGTCTTCGATTTCTGGTAATCCGCTGGATTCTTTCGCCAGCAATCTCAATGAGCTAGCGCGTCAGGGCCGTATCGATCCGTTGGTCGGTCGTGAAACTGAAGTGGAGCGCGTTGCGCAGATTCTCGCGCGGCGCCGGAAAAACAACCCGCTATTGGTGGGTGAAGCGGGTGTCGGTAAAACTGCAATCGCAGAAGGGCTGGCTAAGCGCATTGTCGATAACCAGGTCCCTGACTTACTGGCTGACAGCATTGTCTACTCCTTGGATCTCGGCGCACTGTTGGCCGGCACGAAATACCGTGGCGACTTCGAGAAGCGTCTGAAAGCCTTGCTCAACGAGCTGCGTAAGCGTCCACACGCGATTCTGTTCATTGATGAGATCCACACCATCATTGGTGCTGGTGCAGCCTCTGGCGGCGTCATGGACGCTTCCAACCTGCTCAAGCCAATGCTTTCGTCGGGCGAGATCCGTTGCATTGGCTCAACCACCTTCCAAGAGTTCCGTGGCATCTTTGAGAAGGACCGGGCGTTGGCCAGGCGCTTCCAGAAAGTTGATGTGGTCGAGCCATCGGTAGACGACACCATCAGCATCTTGCGTGGCCTGCGTGCGCGTTTCGAGCAACATCACAACATTGAGTACAGTGACGAAGCGCTGCGTGCGGCGGCTGAGCTGGCTTCTCGTTATATCAATGACCGGCACATGCCGGATAAAGCTATTGATGTGATTGATGAAGCGGGTGCATATCAGCGCTTGCAGCCAATTGATAAGCGGGTGAAGCGTATCGATGTGGCTGAAGTTGAGGATATCGTCGCTAAAATTGCGCGGATTCCGCCTAAGCACGTCAGTAGCTCTGACAAGGAACTGCTGCGTAACCTTGAGCGCGACCTGAAACTGACGGTGTTCGGCCAGGAAGCGGCTATCGACTCATTGTCTACGGCGATCAAGCTTTCACGTGCAGGGCTCAAGGCCCCCGACAAGCCAGTTGGCTCTTTCCTGTTTGCAGGTCCGACAGGCGTTGGTAAGACTGAGGCTGCACGTCAGCTATCGAAGTCGTTGGGTATCGAGCTAATTCGCTTCGATATGTCCGAATACATGGAGCGTCATACCGTTTCGCGTTTGATCGGTGCGCCGCCGGGTTATGTCGGTTTTGATCAGGGTGGCTTGCTGACTGAAGCCATCACTAAAACACCACACTGTGTGTTGCTGCTCGATGAGATCGAGAAAGCGCATCCTGAAGTGTTTAACTTGCTGTTGCAGGTGATGGATCACGGCACATTGACCGATAACAACGGTCGCAAAGCCGATTTCCGTAACGTCATCTTGATCATGACGACCAACGCCGGTGCTGAAACGGCAGCGCGAGCATCGATTGGCTTTACCCATCAGGATCACTCCAGTGATGCGATGGAAGTCATCAAGAAGAGCTTCACTCCGGAGTTCCGTAACCGTCTGGACACAATCATTCAGTTCGGCCGTCTGAACACTGAAGTGATCAAGAGTATCGTCGACAAGTTCCTTACCGAACTGCAAGCACAGCTTGAGGACAAGCGCGTTATGCTTGAGGTCAGCGAGGCTGCACGGACATGGCTGGCTGTTACGGGCTATGACGCTACGATGGGTGCTCGGCCGATGGCGCGCCTGATTCAAGACAAAATCAAGCGTCCGCTTGCAGAAGAGATTCTGTTCGGCGAACTGTCAGAGCATGGTGGTGTGGTGCATGTTGACATTGAAGATGGCGAGTTGACCTTCGAGTTTGAAACAGCGGCCGAGATGGCTTAGCCGTTATAACCTGAGCGGATGCACCTTGGTGTATTCGCTCAGGCCACGCTTCGATGGTTGAAGATAAAATCGCGACAACAAAAATGCCCGGCTGATAACCGGGCATTTTTTTGTACCTGCTGTAAGCCAATAGGTTTTAACCGCGTTAAGTCGCAAGTCTCAATGTTAAAGCCGAGTAGGGGGTATTTACCGAGGTAAATAGTTCGTCTGAGTCGGGTTTAACCAGATTTGCGGGCAGCGGTTATAGGCTGTTAGCGGGCGCGGTAGGTGATGCGACCTTTGCTAAGATCGTAAGGTGTTAGCTCAACGCGCACCTTATCGCCGGTCAAAATACGAATGTAGTTTTTGCGCATCTTTCCGGAGATGTGCGCAGTTACGACGTGCCCATTTTCCAACTCCACACGAAACATGGTGTTGGGCAGGGTGTCGACGACAGTGCCTTCCATTTCGAAGCTGTCTTCTTTCGACATGCAGTAAAGCCCTCGGTATCCAATGAATGGCCCGGTGCAACTGGCGCCAGGCAAAAGCGGCGTGCATTGTGCCCGAAAACAGGTGCTTACGCCAAGTGATCCGCTGAAATAAGCTGGTGAGTGGCAGGAATTAAAGGCAAAAATACGCGAAAAGGAGGTTTAAGCTTGAGCAAGCGCAGGTGATTGCTATCACTCACCTGCGTGCTTGGTCAGGCTAGAAGGCGGTGAGGGTATGTTTATCTGCCAGCGCAAGTGAGTGTATCGCCAGCGATCTACTAACGGTTTTGTTGGGTGTCGTACTTTGTTCAGCGTTAGTCCGGGCGTTATACAAGGCTCAGCCAGCGCTGGTTGATAAACAGCTCAATCGGTCGATATTGGGTTTTGTAATTCATTTTTCTGCAGTTTTTTATCCAGTAACCCAAATACACCGCATGCAGGCCAAGCCTGACTGTCTCGGTTAGCTGCCAGAGAATCGCGAAGCGGCCGAGGCTGCGGCGCTCTTCGCTGGGTTCGTAAAAGGTGTAGACCGCAGATAAGCCATTGGGCAATACGTCAGTAACCGCGAGCGCAACCAGTCGACCGTTAAGGCGAAACTCGAAAAACCGACAAAAGGCCAGATCGCGCACCAGAAATGTCGAAAACTGCTCGCGGCTTGGCGGGTACATGTCGCCGTCGGCATGACGCTGCTCGATGTAGCGCGAATACAGCGCGTAATACTCTTCGGTGAAGGTTGGGCGTACGCCGCTTACTTGGATGTCGCTGTTGCGCTTGATGATTCGTCGCTGCTGGCGATTAGGCGCAAAGCTTGCTGCTGGAATGCGCGCAGGTACGCACGCCGTACAACCTTGGCAGTGTGGACGGTAAAGGTGGTCGCCGCTGCGCCGAAAGCCCATTTCCGATAATTCTGCATAAACCTGGCCGTCCATTGGCTGGCTAGGGTCGAGGAACAGTGTTGTCGCTTGTTCATCGGGCAGATAACTGCATGGGTGGGGCTGGGTCGCATAAAACTTCAGACGGGCCAGCTCGGTCATATTTGACTCTCGTGGAATGCCTTTAATCAGTGTAAGCCAGACAGGCTGACTCGACTAGCCGATACAAGCTTGCCAATCGATCGTGCAGGGCTGATCAAGGTGTTGGTTCAAGGTGCTGGCAAACTGTTCGCGGCTGATTGCTCTGGCGCCAAAGCTGTGCAAGTGCTGGGTTGGCATCTGGCAGTCAATCATTACAAAGCCGGCGGCTTTGAGGTGCTCGACCAACATCACGAAACCAACTTTGGACGCATTGTCGGCACGGCTAAACATCGACTCACCAAAAAAGAGCTGGCCCATTGCCAAGCCATACAAGCCGCCAACCAATTGTTGCCCCTGCCAGACCTCGACCGAGTGGGCCAGGCCGCGTGCGTGCAGTTCAAGGTAGGCGTCGCGCATGGCGCTGGTGATCCAGGTGTCATCGGCGTAAGCGCGTGGCTCAGAGCAAGCGGTAATGACTGCGGCGAAGTCTTGGTCGAAAGTGACCCGGTAGCGGTTTTGGCGCAACACTTTGCCCAAACTACGTGAAACATGCAGTTCATCAGGGAAAAGAACCGTGCGTGGGTCCGGCGACCACCAAAGAATCGGCTGGCCATCACTGAACCAAGGGAAGCAACCGTGTCGGTAAGCTTTGATCAGGCGCTCGGCGCTCAAATCACCACCCGCTGCGAGTAACCCATTGGGTTCTTGCAGGGCTTTATCGAGCGCAGGAAACTGCAGAGAATCGCGTTGTAACCAAGTCAGCATCGCATTGGCCTAGAAGAGGGTAGGGCGGTGCATATGCAACCGCCCAATACAGCTGTAAAGCATACTGTCACAGCTGTTCAGCTAGCGGCGCATCAAATATCGTCGAGGAATTTCTCGGCATCCAATGCGGCCATGCAGCCAGCGCCAGCAGAGGTAATGGCTTGGCGGTAAACGTGGTCAGCCACATCACCAGCGGCAAATACACCTTCAATGGCGGTCGCGGTGGCGTTACCTTCGCTGCCGCCTTTGATTTTCAGGTAGCCGTCATGCATCTCAAGCTGACCTTTGAAAAGGTCAGTGTTTGGCTTGTGACCAATCGCAATAAACACACCTGCAAGCGGGAGGTCATTGACCTCACCGGTTTCAGTGCTCTTGAGGCGCGCGCCGGTGACACCGGTTGCATCGCCAAGTACTTCTTCGAGCGTGGTATTCCAGTGCATGCGCATGTTGCCGTTGGCGACTTTATCGAACAGCTTGTCCTGCAGGATCTTCTCAGAACGTAGCTTGTCGCGACGGTGTACCAAGTGAACTTCTTTGGCGATGTTCGACAGATACAGCGCTTCCTCGACAGCGGTGTTGCCGCCACCGATTACTGCAACGACCTGGTTGCGGTAGAAGAAGCCGTCGCACGTTGCGCAAGCCGATACACCTTTGCCCGCGAATGCATCTTCGGATGGTAGGCCGAGGTACTGAGCGCTAGCGCCGGTGGCGATAATCAAGGCGTCACAGGTGTACGTGCCACTGTCACCTTTGAGAGTGAATGGGCGCTGCTGCAACTCAGCGGTATGGATGTGGTCGTAGACTATCTCGGTATCAAAGCGCTCAGCATGCTTTTGCATGCGTTCCATCAACGCAGGACCAGTCAGCCCTTCAACATCACCGGGCCAGTTATCGACTTCAGTGGTGGTGGTCAATTGGCCGCCAGGCTGAATGCCGGTAATGATAACCGGCTTAAGATTGGCCCTTGCCGCGTAGACCGCTGCGCTGTAGCCAGCAGGGCCAGAGCCTAGAATGATCAGACGGGAATGCTTGACTTCGGACATAGAAACACCTCATAAGCCTTTGTCACCAAAGAGAATGCATGCTCAAATTGAACTGCGCGGAAATAACTTGGCGGCTATGCTACACCGAAGCAGGCTTTAGCGGGTATCGAGGACTAACGTCTGCGACAAAACCACGCGCAAACCTGCATGGAGCATGGCGTAGCGCCGGTAAACCCGTACAATAGGTAGATAAGCCATAACACGCCATTGGCCGGATTACAGGCTAATAGCACAGGAACAGATGCGTTTTGAAGAAAACTAGCCCTACAGCCCAAATGCCCATGTGGCGCCAGCAACTGCCGTATCGACTCAAGGAAGGGGCGCTTATTGCCCTCGGAGCACTGTGCCTGTACGTCTGGATGGCCTTGCTCACCTACGACCCGAACGACCCAGGCTGGACCCACACCAGTAATGTCTCGCAGGTACAAAATGCTGCGGGTCGCGCTGGCGCATGGTCGGCCGATATCTTGTTTATGGCACTTGGCTATTTCGCTTACCTTTTCCCGCTGTTGCTTGGGGTTAAAGCCTTGCAGGTATTCCGTGCGCGGCATGAGCCTTGGCAGTGGAGCGGCTGGTTGTTTTCTTGGCGCCTGATTGGCTTGGTGTTTTTGGTGCTCTCTGGTGCGGCACTGGCCTATATTCATTTCCCTGTAGGCAACAGCATGCCTGCTTCATCCGGTGGTGCATTGGGTGAAAGCGTTGGTCAGTTGGCGGAGAACGCTTTAAACGTGCAGGGCAGCACGTTGCTGCTGATCGCTTTATTCCTCTTTGGTCTGACCATATTTACCGATTTGTCGTGGTTTAAGGTCATGGACCTGACCGGCAAAATCACCTTGGATTTGATTGAACTCATCCAAAGCCTGGCCAATCGCTGGTGGAGTGCGCGCGCTGAGCGTAAGCAGTTGCGTATCCAGTTGCGTGAGGTGGATGAGCGCGTGGCTGAAGTGGCTGCGCCTGTGGCCCGCGATCGTCGCGACCAGGTTAAAGCTAAAGAGCGCATGATCGAGCGTGAGGACTCGCTGAACAAGCACATGAGCGCCCGTGAAGGACGCCCAGCACCGATCATCACTCCGCCTTCAGCGCCTGCTGTCCCTGAGCAGAGCAAGCGCGTACAGAAAGAAAAGCAGGCGCCTTTGTTTGTCGATAGCGCGATTGAAGGTACCTTGCCGCCGATCTCATTGCTCGACGCTGCGGAAAAGGTACAAAAGCAGTTTTCACCTGAGTCGCTGGAGGCGATGTCGCGACTGGTCGAAATCAAGCTCAAAGAGTTTGGCGTTGAAGTGATAGTCGAGTCGGTTCATCCAGGTCCGGTGATTACCCGCTTCGAAATCCAGCCCGCTGCTGGGGTCAAAGTCAGTCGTATCTCCAATCTGGCTAAAGACTTGGCCCGCTCGATGGCGGTGATCAGTGTTCGTGTGGTTGAAGTCATTCCTGGCAAGACCACCGTCGGTATCGAGATTCCGAACGAAGATCGCCAGATGGTGCGCTTCTCCGAGGTGTTGTCCTCCCCGGAATACGACGATGCCAAGTCGCCAGTGACGCTTGCATTGGGTCACGACATCGGTGGCAAGCCAGTCATCACCGATTTGGCGAAGATGCCGCACTTGCTGGTTGCCGGTACCACGGGCTCCGGTAAATCGGTCGGTGTAAACGCCATGATCCTGTCAATTCTGTTCAAGTCGACGCCTGAAGAGGCGCGCTTGATCATGATTGACCCGAAAATGCTTGAGCTGTCGATCTATGAGGGCATTCCGCACTTGCTCTGCCCGGTGGTAACCGACATGAAGGAGGCTGCCAACTCGCTGCGCTGGAGCGTTGCGGAAATGGAGCGCCGCTACAAGCTGATGTCGAAGATGGGCGTGCGTAATCTCGCAGGCTTTAACCGCAAGGTTAAAGATGCAATCGAGGCGGGCACACCGATCCCGGACCCACTGTATCGCCGCGAGAACATGCAAGACGAAGCGCCACTGCTGAAGCCACTGCCAACCATTGTGGTGGTGGTCGACGAATTTGCCGACATGATGATGATCGTCGGCAAGAAGGTTGAAGAGTTGATCGCCCGTATCGCTCAGAAAGCCCGAGCTGCAGGTATTCACTTGATTCTTGCGACGCAGCGTCCATCGGTTGATGTGATCACCGGTTTGATCAAGGCCAACATCCCAACGCGTATGGCGTTCCAAGTATCGAGCAAGATCGACTCGCGGACCATTCTTGACCAGGGCGGCGCCGAGCAATTGCTGGGCCATGGTGACATGCTGTATCTGCCGCCGGGCACTGGCTTGCCGATTCGCGTACACGGTGCATTTGTGTCTGATGATGAAGTTCACCGCGTGGTTGAAGCCTGGAAGTTACGTGGCACGCCGGACTACATCGAAGAAATTCTGGCTGGCGTTGAAGAGTCTGGCAGTGGCTTTGAAGGCAGCAGCGAAGGCGGTGATGATAGCGAGGATGATCCGCTTTACGACGAGGCCGTACGCTTCGTGACCGAAAGCCGTCGGGCGTCAATCTCTGCGGTACAACGCAAGCTTAAGATTGGTTACAACCGTGCTGCTCGGATGATCGAATCAATGGAAAACGCCGGTGTCGTAACCTCAATGAGCACCAACGGTTCTCGTGAAGTTATAGCGCCAAGCCCTGTTCGCGACTGATCTGAGGCGTCTCTGAGAAACTAGCCCACGCGCTAGATTTTTCAGAGACGCCGAAACTGTGGTTAAACCGAATTTTAAGGAGTCCCATGCGCCTTTTTCGCATGTTGTTACTGAGTGTGCTGAGTCTGACCTGCCTCAATGCTGTGGCTGATGAAAGCGCTGCGGTTAAGCGCCTGACTGAACTGCTCAATCAAGCACAGACCATCACGGCTCGGTTCTCTCAACTGACCCTCGATGGCAGCGGTAGCCAGCTACAAGAAACGGCCGGTGAATTAGCCCTCAAGCGCCCTGGTTTGTTCCGCTGGCACACCGATGCGCCGCAGGAGCAGTTGCTGGTCTCAAACGGTAAAAAGGTCTGGTTGTACGATCCAGACCTGGAGCAAGTGACGATCCAGGAAATGGATCAGCGCTTGACCCATACGCCAGCGCTTTTACTTTCCGGTGATGTATCAAAAATCAGCGAAAGCTTCGCCATCAGTTACAAAGAGGCGGGCAACGTAGTTGATTTCACATTAAAACCTAAATCCAAAGACACGCTGTTCGATAACCTACGCCTGTCCTTTCGTAGTGGCGTGCTCAATGACATGCAGCTGATTGACAGCATTGGCCAGCGCACCAACATCTTGTTCCTCAATGTGAAGATGAATCAGCCAATCAAGGAAAGCGAGTTCACCTTTGAAGTGCCTGAAGGTGCAGACGTCATCCAAGAGTAAGAGGTTGTAACGCGCCCCCATGGATTTGTTTCGCAAGGCACCTGTTGCTCAACCTCTGGCCGCTCGCCTGCGCGCAGCGACGCTGGATGAGTATGTCGGTCAGGAGCACTTGCTCGCCCGTGGCAAGCCGCTGCGCGAGGCGTTGGAGCAGGGCGCGCTGCACTCGATGATTTTCTGGGGGCCGCCAGGGGTGGGCAAAACCACCTTGGCCCGTTTGTTGGCTCAGGTTTCTGATGCGCACTTTGAAACCATCTCGGCGGTGCTTTCAGGGGTTAAAGAGATTCGTCAGGCGGTCGAGGTTGCCCAGCAACACGCCGCGCAATATGGTCGGCAAACCATCCTGTTTGTCGACGAAGTCCATCGCTTCAACAAATCGCAGCAGGATGCGTTTCTGCCTTACGTTGAAGACGGCACCCTGATTTTCATTGGTGCGACCACTGAAAACCCATCGTTTGAGCTGAACAACGCATTGCTCTCGCGGGCGCGGGTTTATGTGCTCAAAAGCCTGGATGAAACCGCGTTGCGCAAGCTGGTTGATCGCGCATTGCATGACCCCAAAGGCTTGGCTGACCGTCAATTGAGCTTGCCTGACGACAGCTTCGCAATCCTGATGGCTGCCGCTGATGGCGATGGTCGACGTCTGCTTAATTTTCTTGAGAACGCCGCAGACTTGGCCGATGACGGCGGGGTGATCACCCCTGAATTGTTGCAAGACCTGCTGGGTGATAGCCGTCGACGCTTCGACAAGGGTGGCGAGGCGTTCTATGACCAGATTTCCGCACTGCATAAGTCAGTGCGCGGCTCCAGCCCAGATGGTGCCTTGTATTGGTATGCGCGCATGATCGATGGCGGTTGTGATCCGCTGTACATCGCCCGGCGCGTGGTGCGCATGGCCAGCGAAGACATTGGCAATGCTGATCCGCGTGCACTCAGCCTCTGCTTATCCGCTTGGGACGTTCAGGAGCGTCTTGGCAGCCCCGAAGGTGAGCTGGCGGTTGCCCAGGCAATTGTCTATTTGGCCTGTGCGCCCAAAAGCAACGCGGTATACAGCGCGTTCAAGGCCGCCATGCGTGATGTGGCCGAAAACGGTTCGATGGAAGTGCCGCTGCATCTGCGTAACGCGCCGACCAAGCTGATGAAGCAACTCGGTTATGGCGATGAATACCGTTACGCCCATGATGAGCCGGATGCTTATGCAGCTGGCGAAGACTACTTCCCTGAGCAACTTGAGCCGCGCCAGTATTACCAGCCGGTGCCGCGTGGCCTTGAACTGAAAATTGGCGACAAACTCAAACATTTAGCGGCGCAGGATGCGGCCAGCTCACGTAAGCGGAGAGAGTGATGATCAAGATAGTCGCAGCCGTTGCAGCAGGTGGTGCGCTGGGCAGTTCTCTACGTTTTTTAACCAGTGTTTGGGTGCAGCGTAACTGGCCGCAGCATTTTTATATGGCCACTTTTAGTGTCAATATTATCGGTTGCTTTCTGATCGGTCTGCTAAGCGGGCTATTTATGCTGCGCACCGATATTCCGCTTGAGTTACGTACCGGCATCACTGTTGGCGTACTGGGTGGCTTGACGACATTCTCATCATTTAGCTTGGAAACCCTGCGTTTGATTGAGGGCGGTCAGGCGGCGATTGCTATGGGTTATCTGGCGGCGAGTTTGATTGGTGGCTTGTTGGCTGCGTGGGCTGGGTTGTCCTTGGCGCGCATGTAAGCGGGCTTATTTGAGCGATTACCATGCTTTTTTGTCAGTGCAGTCACGCGAATGACTACTTTTTGTAGCAGATGCTTAGCACTCGGCGCCGTGAACCCTTAAACTTCACCTCATTCTGTCTCATGGCTTAGGCCATGCAATTCACACTTTTGTATTGAGATATCAGCATGCTCGACGCCAAATTGGTGCGCACCGAACTTCAAGAAGTCGCTCAGCGCCTTGCCACTCGCGGTTTTCAGCTAGATGTAGCGCGTTTTGAAGAACTTGAAGCGCAGCGCAAGACCCTGCAGACCCGTACCGAACAATTGCAAGCTGAGCGCAATGCTCGCTCCAAGTCGATTGGTCAGGCCAAGCAGCGCGGCGAAGACATTGTGCCTTTGCTGGCTGAAGTTGATCGCATGGGCAGCGAATTGGAGCAAGGTAAGCGCGAGCTGGATGCCATCCAGGTAGAGTTGGACAGCATCTTACTCAACCTGCCCAACCTGCCGCATGAGTCGGTGCCTGTTGGTGCAGACGAAGACGACAACGTTGAAGTACGCCGTTGGGGCACACCTAAAGCGTTCGACTTCACGGTTCAGGATCACGTTGCTCTGGGTGAGCAGCATGGCTGGCTGGATTTCGAAACGGCGGCAAAATTATCCGGTGCCCGTTTCGCCTTGCTGCGCGGCCCCATCGCGCGCCTGCACCGTGCTTTGGCGCAGTTCATGATCAACCTGCACACCGCCGAGCACGGCTACGAAGAGGCCTACACGCCTTATCTGGTTCAAGCTCCTGCGCTGCAGGGCACCGGCCAGTTGCCTAAGTTCGAAGAAGATCTGTTCAAGATTAGTCGCGAAGGCGAAGCGGACTTCTACCTGATCCCGACAGCTGAAGTGTCGCTGACCAACATTGTTGCCGGTGAGATCCTTGACGCTAAATTGCTGCCGATCAAGTTTGTCGCGCATACGCCATGTTTCCGCAGCGAAGCGGGCGCCTCAGGTCGCGATACACGCGGCATGATCCGCCAACACCAGTTCGATAAAGTTGAAATGGTTCAAGTGGTTGAGCCAAGCACCTCTGAGCAAGCGCTCGAAGGCCTTACTGCAAACGCGGAAAAAGTATTGCAGTTGCTTGAGCTGCCATACCGCGTGCTGTCGTTGTGCACCGGTGATATGGGCTTTAGCGCGATCAAAACCTATGACCTCGAAGTCTGGGTGCCGAGCCAAGATAAATACCGTGAGATATCTTCTTGCTCCAACTGTGGCGACTTCCAGGCACGGCGCATGCAAGCCCGTTACCGCAACCCGGAAACAGGCAAGCCTGAGCTGGTTCATACGCTCAATGGCTCTGGTCTCGCAGTTGGCCGTACATTGGTTGCAGTGCTTGAGAACTATCAGCAAGCCGACGGCAGCATCAAAGTGCCAGAAGTCCTCAAGCCTTACATGGGCGGTATCGACGTCATCGGCTGATTTGAACTCGCTAGCGGGTAATCGCTAGCTGGCTACACCGATTGCGGGTGCTGCTCTGGCATCCGCTTTAGATTTGTTGTCTGTTGAGGCCGTCATGGATTTTCTGCCCTTGTTCCACAAACTCAAGGACCGCTTGGTTTTGGTCGTTGGGGGTGGTGAAGTCGCGGTGCGTAAAGCGCGTTTGTTGGCTGATGCCGGTGCGCGGTTGCGTGTAGTCGCTCCAGATATTCGCGCCGAACTCAGCGAAATGGTCGAGGCGGGCGGTGGCGAGTTGCTGCTGCGCGGTTATCAAGCAGAAGACCTTGAAGGCGTAACCCTGATCATTGCCGCTACGGATGATGAACCGCTTAATGCGCAAATCTCGGCGCAGGCTCAAGCGCTGGGCATCCCGGTAAATGTGGTGGATGCGCCGGCATTGTGCAGTGTGATATTTCCGGCCATTGTTGATCGCTCGCCCTTGATCGTGGCGATTACCAGTGGCGGTGATGCTCCAGTGTTAGCGCGGCTGATTCGCGCCAAGATCGAAACCTGGATTCCATCGACTTACGGTCAATTGGCCGGTTTGGCGAAAAAATTTCGCGCTCAGGTTAAAGCCCTATTTCCGAATGTCCAGCAGCGCCGGGTCTTTTGGGAGGATGTGTTTCAGGGGCAGGTTGCCGAGAGTGTATTCGCAGGCAAACTGCATGAAGGTGAGCGCCTGCTGGCCGAGAAAGTCGCCGGTGCAGCACCGCAAATGCTTGGTGAAGTGTATTTGGTCGGTGCCGGCCCTGGTGATCCAGACCTGCTGACATTCCGTGCCTTGCGCTTGATGCAGCAAGCTGATGTGGTGCTCTATGACCGCTTGGTCGCACCCGCCATTATCGAGCTGTGTCGGCGCGATGCTGAACGTATCTATGTTGGCAAGCAGCGTTCTGATCACGCGGTTCCCCAAGAGCAGATAAATCAGCGGTTGGTCGATTTAGCCAAACAAGGCAAACGAGTATTGCGGCTCAAAGGTGGTGATCCGTTTATCTTTGGCCGCGGTGGCGAGGAGATCGAGGAGCTCGCGGCCAATGGCATTCCTTTTCAAGTCGTACCGGGTATCACTGCGGCCAGTGGCTGCGCGGCCTATGCCGGGATTCCATTGACGCACCGTGACCATGCTCAATCCGTGCGCTTCGTTACCGGTCATTTGAAAGATGGTAGCAGCGATTTGCCCTGGACTGAGTTAACCGCTTCGAGTCAGACGCTCGTGTTCTATATGGGCTTGGTCGGTCTGCCGGTGATTTGCCAGCAATTAATCGCCCATGGTCGTGCAGCAAGCACGCCAGCCGCGCTGATCGAGCAGGGCACAACGCAGAATCAGCGGGTCTATACCGGCACTTTGGCTGACTTGCCGCAGTTGGTTGCCGAGCATGCGGTTCGCGCTCCGACGCTGGTTATCGTCGGTGAGGTGGTGCAATTACGCGAGAAGCTGGCCTGGTTTGAGGGGGGTGAAGTTAAAGCTGCTCAGACGAAAGCCTGAGCAGCACTTCAATCGACTGGCTTTAATCTCCGCTGTAGATACCTTTGCCCGGCAGGCGCGCTCGGTCATGTGCGCGTTGTAGACCAAGAGCTGGGCCTTTAGGCACTATACCCGTTGGGTTAATGGTGCTGTGGCTGGCGTAGTAATGATGCTTGATGTGCTCGAAATCGACCGTCGGCGTAATGTTTTGCCATTGATACAATTCACGCAGCCAGTTAGATAGATTCGGATAATCCTCAATGCGCTTGAGGTTGCACTTGAAGTGCCCGTGGTATACCGAATCGAAACGAATCATTGTGGTGAACAAGCGCCAATCGGCTTCGGTCAGGTATTCGCCCGCCAGATAACGCTTGTGCCCAAGTAGCGTGTCGAGTGCGTCAAGCTCTGCAAACAGCTGATCAAAGGCTTCTTCGTAAGCGTCTTGTGTGGTGGCAAAGCCCGCGCGATAAACACCGTTATTCACGGCTGGATAGATGCGCTCATTAAGCGCGTCGATTTCGCCACGCAGTGCCTGCGGATAGAGGTCGAGTTTGTTGTCGGTCAGTTGATTGAATGCGCTGTTGAACATGCGAATGATTTCCGCAGATTCGTTGCTGACAATTCGTTGTGTTTGCTTGTCCCAAAGCACCGGCACTGTTACTCGACCGCTGTATTGTGGGTCGTCACGTGTATAGCGCTGATGCAGAAACTCCAGGCCGTCGAGTTTATCGCCGCTTGAACCGGTGGTTTTATCAAAGGTCCAGCCGTTTTCGCGCATCAACCAACTGACCACGGACACGTCAATCAACGACTCAAGGCCTTTGAGTTGGCGCAATATCAAGGTTCTATGCGCCCAAGGGCAGGCTAAACAGACATACAGGTGATAACGGCCCGCTTCAGCCTTGAAGCCGCTGTCGCCATTTGGTCCAGCACTGCCGTCGGCTGTAATCCAGTTACGGCGCTTAGCGCTCTCTCGTTCGAAGCGGCCATCGTCTTTGGTGTCGTACCACTGGTCCTGCCACTTGCCATCGACTAACAAACCCATGATCTATGTCCTTCGCTGCAAGCAAGGCAGAGTACATAGCTGCCTTGCTTGCCTTAGTGAGTGATGGTCACAGTCTAGCTTGAGTAAATCGATGAAAAGCCGCAAAAAATCTTAGATTAAGATCGATTGATTAGATGTGTTTCGGGCTTCCCAATATGTTTCTGCACGCTCAAAGGCCTGCTCACGCGTTGCGCCAAGCCCGCGCAAGGCCAAGGCTATGGTGCTGATAACCGCCATCTGCGCGTAACTGTCAGTGACTTCACCGCGCCAAAAACTAGCGAGATATTCAGGCTCAAGATTTTCTGGTTTAACGTGGCGTTGAGCTGACAGCGCGGGCCAGTCCTCATCCCAATTCAGCCCATCAGCGGTGCCATAAAGGTGGCTGGTGGCATCTGGATTGATTTCGATTTCACCGCCTTCACCCTTGATCACGATGGCGCAGTCCCCCAGTAACTGGCTGGCCTCGCGGTGCACGGCTTGATAACCCGGATGAAAAATACTCTGCAAGACGCAGCGTGCACTTAATGGATTGAGAATCCGCGTTAGTGAATGAATAGGAGAACGCAGGCCAAGGGTATTGCGCAGATCGATCATTTTTTGCAGTTGCGGCGCCCAATCGCCAAGCGGAATAAAGCCTAGCGAATGCTGCTCAAGTGCGTCATCAACCTCGGTCCATGAGCGACACAGTGGAATATCGAGTTGAGCCAGCAGTTGTTCGCTGTACAAGCGGCCCGCGGTGTGGGCGCCGCCACCGTGCATGACGATGCGTACGCCATTGGCTGCAAGTGCTTTAGCAGCTAGCAGGTACCAGGGCAGATGACGTTTTTTTCCGGCGTAGCTAGGCCAGTCGATATCCACGGCTATTTGTGGCGCATTCAGGCGTTCACGGACGGCCTGGGCAAAGCCTGCCATCTCTTCAGCGCTTTCTTCTTTGTGCCTAAGCAGCATTAAAAAGGCGCCGAGCTGGGTGTCTTCAACTTTGTCGTCAAGCAACATGCCCATCGCGTCATAGGCTTCGCTACGGGTGAGGTTGCGTGCCCCGCGTTTGCCTTTGCCGAGGATACGCACGAATTGGGCGAAAGGGTGTTCAGCAGGAGTTTGTAAATTCATAAGCAATTCGTCGGCTTAGGCAAGCCCGCCAGCTTGGCGGCAAGTTTGGCTGGGGTGCCATTAAATAATCGATTGAGCTGCAGGCTGTTGCCTTTTTCGGGGCCGAGCTTGAGGGCTACATACTTGATCAGTGGGCGATTGGCCGGCGATAGCTGAAACTCGGCGTAGAACTCACGTAGCAATTTGATTATCTGCCAGTGCTCATCAGTCAGCGTTAAGGCTTCCCGTTGCGCCAGTGCAGCCGCAACCGGCTCAGACCAGTCGCTCAGCTCGCACAGGTAACCGTCTTTATCCAAGGCAATGTTGCGACCTTCAACCGTCAACTCAGTCATACCCAGCTATTGACCTTGGCGAACTGCATGCTGAGGCGAACAAATTCAGGGTAATCAATGATTTGTGCGCGTGGAGGAGCAGTGATCGAACGTGCCGCGACATCTTCTTCAATCGCATATAGCTTGATTGTGTCAGGTATCAGTTCAAGTGCTTGCAATTGTGCGGTATCGGCAAGCAGGGCGTATACAGCATCGCCACAGAGCAGCAGGCCATCGGTTTCGCCTAGCAGCCGCAAACAGCTGCTGAGGCTGGCATCAGTGAAGGGTGAGTCTGAGAGTACGTGTAAGGTAGACATCAGATTGTAACCACTTGATCGTAGCGCTGAATAAGTGCGCGAAGTTCAGAGTCAGTCAAAACCACAGCTGGCATTGCGATTGAGTCTGGCGACATGCCGCGCTCAGCCAAGCTGCGCGCCGATACGTAGAGCGACTCGACACCAAACATCGGCAGTGCCTGCAAGTTAGCGCTCAGGTCTTTCTGTTGCAGGGTCGTGGGTTGCTGTTGCGGTTTGAGTTGCAATGCGCCGTCATCAAGAAACAGCATAGCAATAGGCAGATCGAATGCACCGCCAGCCAAGGCAATATCCAATACCTCACGGGCACCAGGCCCGGACCAAGGCGCTTGACGATTGATGATCAATAAAGACTTCACTTCAGGCGCCCCCAAAGCAGATTAAACGGTCGGCCACTTGAGCGGCTTCATGTAACTGGCCCAATCCGGACAGTTGCCAAGGCGCTTGAATCACAGCTGCTGAGCGTGAATAACGCTGCGCTTCCTCGTCATTCAGTGCGCCACGGCGCAATGCTGCGGCAATACACACCACGCCATCGAGTTGCTGTTGTGCAACGAACTCACGCCATTCTCGCGCTATATCAACTTCATCCTGGCCACTGACCACGGTGCTTGATGCGCTGAATACGCCGTCTTGATAAAAAAACAGCCGAACGATCTCGTGTCCCTCGGCAATTACGGCCTGGGCAAAGCGCAGGGCGCGGCGAGAGGAGGGTTGATGCGGCGCTGAAAACAATGCGATGGCGAATTTCATAGCAGGGCCAGTCAGTTAAATCTGCACGAATGATAAAGCGTGGCGCCTCAAGATGCTCGCTATAGAAACGAAAAAGCCCGCATAAAGCGGGCTTTTTGCAACCGCAGACGAATTAGTCGTCGCTGCCCATGATGCCGAAGATCTGCAACAAGCTGATGAACAGGTTGTAGATCGACACATACAGGCTGATGGTTGCCATGATGTAGTTGCGCTCACCACCATGGATGATTGCACTGGTCTGGAACAGGATACAAACAGATGAGAACAGCACGAAACCAGCGCTGATCGCCAGTTGCAGCCCACTAATCTGGAAGAAGAAGCTAGCAACCATCGCACCGATCAGGACAAAGAAACCAGCAGTGATGAAGCCACTGAGGAAGCTCATGTCTTTGCGGGTGGTCAGTACATAGGCGGACAAGCCAAAAAACACCAAGGCGGTCATGGCAAATGCCGAACTGACAACTTCCGCGCCGTTAGCCATGCCCATATAGCGGTTGAGGATTGGGCCCAGGGTGTATCCCATGAAACCAGTCAACGCCAGGGTCGAAACTAAACCCCAAGGCGAGTTGCGCAGTTTTGCCGTAAGGAAGAACAGGCCGTAGAAGCCTACCAATACAACAAAAATGTTGGGGTAAGCGACGTTGGCGCGCTGAGCCAAGAAAGCAACCAAGCCACTGAAAGCCAGCGTGATCGCTAACAAGCCGTATGTATTGCGTAATACGCGGCTTACTTCCTGCTGCTCGACCTGCGAGCTGTCGATTGCGTAATTTTGCTGTTGCATGGCCTCACTCCTAATAAAAAACCATTGGTTCTATAAGCGATACTGACACCGATATTAGCATTGTGTTGAAAAAAAACGCTTCAGAGAGTTTGACAGCGTGTTTCGTTCGGGTAAGATTGCCGCCCGCAGTCAGGGAGAAGTGCATTAACATGAGTTAATGTGTTGATCTTAAACAGAACTGCATATGCAATACTGGAAGCGTGGCCGAGTGGTTTAAGGCAACGGTCTTGAAAACCGTCGATGGGAAACTGTCCTAGAGTTCGAATCTCTACGCTTCCGCCATCTTTTTGTGAGAGAGCAAGCGCCAACACGGCGCTTGCTCTTTGACAGCGATTCACCACGCTAGTGATAGCGCACACGCTTAATAGGCAGGGCAGCCGCTTAAAACAATCAAATGGACCGCTGTATCATGCGGCAAGTTTAGCGAGGTGTTCCATTGATTCGAGTGCTAGTGGTTGATGATCATGACTTGGTTCGTACCGGAATCAGCAGAATGTTGGCTGATATCGACGGTCTTGCAGTAGTCGGTCAAGCTGAAAGTGGTGAAGAGTCAATTATTAAAACCCGCGAGCTCAAACCTGACGTCATCCTTATGGACGTCAAGATGCCGGGTATTGGCGGTCTGGAAGCGACGCGCAAGCTGATTCGCAGTAATCCTGACGTCAAGGTGGTTGCCGTTACCGCCTGTGAAGAAGACCCATTTCCAACGCGTTTACTGCAAGCAGGGGCTTCTGGCTACCTGACCAAGGGCGCTGCGCTGGATGAAATGGTTCAGGCCATTCGCATGGTATTTGCCGGGCAGCGTTATATCAGCCCGCAAATTGCACAGCAGCTTGCGTTGAAGTCGTTTCAGCCGCAAAGCAGCAATTCACCGTTTGATTTGCTTTCAGAGCGTGAAATTCAGGTCGCGTTAATGATTGCCGGCTGCCAAAAAGTGCAGATCATCTCGGACAAGCTGTGCTTGTCGCCGAAGACGGTCAACACCTATCGATATCGCATTTTTGAAAAGCTAGCGATTACCAGCGACGTTGAACTGGCTTTGCTGGCTGTTCGTCACGGCATGGTCGATGCATCCCAGTAACAATTCCAAAGCGTTTGATTCCAGCGCTTTTCTAGCCACGTGCAGCGGGCGTCCCGGGGTTTACCGGATGTCCGATGCCGATGGCAAGCTGCTGTATGTCGGTAAGGCCAAAAATCTCAAGAGCCGTCTTTCCAGTTACTTCCGCAAAACCGGTTTAGCGCCTAAAACGGCTGCGCTGGTGTCAAAGATTGCGCAAGTTGAAACTACAATTACCGCCAATGAGACCGAGGCGTTGCTGCTCGAGCAGACGCTTATCAAGGAGTGGCGACCGCCTTACAACATCCTCCTGCGTGACGATAAGTCCTATCCCTATGTCTTTCTCTCGGATGGCCAGTTTCCGCGGTTGAGCATTCATCGCGGCGCAAAGAAGCTTAAAGGGCGTTACTTTGGCCCGTACCCAAGCGCAGGCGCGATTCGTGAAAGTCTGGGGCTGTTGCAGAAAACCTTCCTGGTGCGCCAGTGCGAGGATAGTTACTTCAAAAACCGTACGCGGCCATGTTTGCAGTATCAAATCAAACGTTGCAAAGGGCCCTGTGTCGGCCTGGTTGAGCCTGAAGAGTACGCTGAAGACGTTCGCCACTCGGTAATGTTTCTTGAAGGGCGCAGCAATGCCCTGACTGATGAGCTGTCATCGGCGATGCAAAAGGCATCAAGTGAGTTGAATTTTGAGCGTGCAGCAGAAGTGCGCGATCAAATATCGCTGCTGCGCCGCGTGCAAGACCAGCAAAGCATGGAAGGCGGTACAGGTGATGTCGATGTGGTCGCCAGCATTGTTACGCCCGGCGGAGCCTGTGTTCATTTGATTACCGTGCGCGGCGGTCGGGTGCTTGGCAGCAAGAATTTCTTCCCGCAGGTCGCCATTGAAGAAGACAGCACGGCAGTGATGCTGGCGTTTCTGTCGCAGTATTACCTGGGCAGCCACGAGCGCGACCTGCCGACGGAGTTGATCGTCAACGTCAACAATGAAGACTATCCGACGTTAATTGCTGCGATCGAAGCGTCTCGCGGGCGCGAACTTGCAATCAGCTACCGCGTTCGGGCGACCCGTGCGCGCTGGCAACAATTGGCTGTGACCAATGCCGAGCAAGCGCTGAGTGCGCGACTGGCAAATCGTCAGCATGTCGCTGCGCGCTTTGAGGCTCTCGCTGAAGCGCTCAAGCTGGATGAGATTCCACAACGGCTTGAGTGCTTTGACATCAGCCACTCGAGCGGGGAGGCGACAGTTGCCTCGTGCGTGGTGTTTGGCCCCGAGGGTCCGCTCAAGTCGGATTACCGGCGCTACAACATTGAAGGCATTACCGGCGGTGATGACTATGCAGCCATGCATCAGGCGCTGACGCGTCGTTTCAGCAAGATCAAAGAGGGTGAAGGCAAGTTGCCTGACATCCTGTTGGTCGATGGCGGTAAAGGTCAGTTGGCAATGGCTCGTGAAGTGCTCGAGGAGTTGGCTGTACCGGAGTTGATCCTCCTTGGCGTGGCCAAAGGCACCACGCGCAAGCCTGGCTTGGAAACCCTGTATCTCAATGATGCGGCACATGAATTTACCTTGCCGGGTAACTCGCCCGCGCTGCACCTGATTCAGCAAATCCGTGATGAGTCTCACCGTTTTGCGATTACGGGTCACCGTGCGCGTCGCGGTAAAACGCGGCGTACCTCAACATTGGAGGGGGTTGCCGGAGTTGGGCCAAAGCGTCGGCGCGAACTGTTGAATCATTTCGGTGGCCTGCAAGAGTTGTCGCGTGCGAGTATTGAGGAAATCGCTAAATCCCCCGGCATTAGCAAAAAGCTTGCAGAGCTCATTTATGCGGCATTGCACAGCGAGTAGAATGCTGGCTCACCCTGAACAGTTGTGCTGATGAATATCCCCAATCTGCTTACGGTACTTCGTGTACTGCTGATTCCTGTTTTTGTATTGCTGTTCTATCTACCGTTCTCGTGGAGCTATTGGGCTGCAAGCCTGGTTTTCACCGTGGCGGCAGTGACAGATTGGCTGGACGGCTATCTGGCGCGCCTGTGGCAGCAGAGCACCCCGTTTGGTGCCTTTCTTGACCCGGTGGCCGATAAGCTAAGCGTTGCAGTGGCATTGGTGCTGCTGGTCGCGGAGCACCACAATCTGTGGCTGACCTTGGCGGCGGCAGTGATTATCTGTCGTGAAATTGTTGTCTCAGCTCTGCGCGAATGGATGGCTGAAATTGGCGCGAGAGCGCATGTGGCAGTGTCTAATTTGGGCAAGTGGAAAACTGCAGCGCAAATGGTTGCATTGGTGATTTTGCTGGCCAATCCACCGCTGATGACCGCTTGGGTGGCTTTTGGTTATGGCTTGTTAATCGTTGCGGCGATTCTCACTTTATGGTCGATGGTGCACTACTTAATGGCCGCATGGCCGCATCTCAGCCCCTCGACCGAAAAGAAATAAACTTTTTTGAATCAAGGGGTTGACGCCGGGCGCGGAACATATAGAATGGCGCCCGTCAACACGACAAGCGGGAATAGCTCAGTTGGTAGAGCACGACCTTGCCAAGGTCGGGGTCGCGAGTTCGAGTCTCGTTTCCCGCTCCAGTTTTTAACGGGCCGTTTATAGCGGCCCGTTTAGTTTCAAGGCTGAGTAGCAGAGTGGTTATGCACCGGATTGCAAATCCGTGAACGCCGGTTCGATTCCGACCTCAGCCTCCAAATAGAAAGCCCCGCAGCGTCTAGCTTGCGGGGCTTTTTTATGTCTTCGTGAATGGCTGTAGTTTCCGCAACTTTTGGGGGCCGTTTCCGTAACCCCTCGTTATTTTGTGGGGTTTACGATCTCGCCAAGGCGCCGGTAAACCCTATTTGTGATCTCCTCTTTGGTGTGCCCAAGTAGCTTGCTTGCCTCTGTGAGGCTTTCAATTTCTGTTGCTGCCTTGGGCCTGATGTCCCGAAGCTGAAACTGGCGTATTCGTTCAGCAAGGGCCAGGTCACCAGCAGCATCAGCTGCGCTTGCGGCGCGCGCTCTGGCTTCATCCCAACGATTACGCAGCATTGGCTTGCTCAGCCGCAAACCTTTCTGGTTGGTAATTAGCGTGCTGGTTTTGATGCCTGCAAGCATTCGCCGCTCGATTAGCCCCGCGATGAATGAGCCCAAGCCCGTAAGCTGGTTGCCGTCGTGCAAGCGGATGCGCAGGCGCTTACCCGTTTTGCCCTGGTCAACTTGCAAGTAATCCTCGCAGAGGTCTGTGACAACTGGTTTTAGCGCATCAGCTGGACGCTGGCCAGTCAGGTAGGCCAGATCCATTGAGTGAACCTCGATTGGCTACTAACAGGCGATGGCCCGATGTGGCGCAATAGCGAGAAAAACTCGATCTCAGGTGAGAAGGGTGAGGGCTTGTTGAGTGGTAACACTGCACAAGAGAAGGCCGTACTAGAGTTGTTTCGCAGCTTAGGTGAGGCCGATCAGCGTGTGTTGATCGACTCCATTCAAGACAAACAACGACTGACAGTTATCGAAAATAAGTTAGAGGAATTGGCTGTCGCAGTTGCCGCGCTTAACCGTTCGTCCTAATGTGTTCCTATCTGGAACGCGTCAACAGGATTGGGCGAAGAGATGGATCTACATCAAGAGTTCGAAAAAAGCCGCTTTTTTAATTCCGCCCGAATGGATCGCAGGGCGGCTGACGCTCTGTCAGGTCTGGCTGCTGGGATCGTTTCGGACGGCGTTGTGACGCTGGATGAAGCTAAGTTTCTACAGTCATGGCTAGACGCAAATTTGGTTCATCTTGATGATCCCGTGATCAACCTGCTTTACCAGCGTCTTGGTCTAATGCTCCAGGACGGTGCTCTAGATGACGACGAAGCAGCTGACCTACTAAGCATACTTCGTAAGTTCGGTGGGCTTGAGCTAGCGAAGGCTAACGCCAAGCCAACTTTTGCTGCCTCCAATGATTTGCCACTGTGTTCACCTGCACCTGCTTTAGAGTGGAGCGGGCGCGTGTTTGTGTTCACAGGAACGATGGCTTTTGGTCCTCGCAAGGAGTGCCAGAAGCTAGTTGAGGAGCGCGGCGGGCTAATTGGGGGTGGTGTAAACAAAAAAACTCACTATCTCGTGATAGGCAGTGTCGGCAATGAGCAATGGCGACACAGCAGCTACGGCCTAAAAATAATGAGAGCCGTAGAGCTCCGCGAGGCCGGTGTACCGATTGCCATTGTCAGCGAAGGGAGCTGGCAGCAGGCGATGTTTGGTTTGTGAATATTAAGAATAGTGAACTTGTTGAGAGATTTTCATAAGTTCAGAGTTTATAAAAATATAAAGCTGCAAGAAAATAAATAATAATTTATCAAAATTTATTTGATCAAAGGGGGAGAGGGTGATCACAAATCCAGCATTAGAGACGCTTCAACGTAACGCGAGGCTTTTAATAATGCCGCTATTCGCTGCAGCAGTTTATTCAAGTTATGGGCTGCTGACTTCTTCGGAACTGCCCCTTGATAAAACATTGTTATATTGGCCTGCTTATATTTCAATGTTTGTTTTACAGGTTCTGTTCGTTTCAGGGGTTGTTCAATTATGTGATTTCGCTACTTTTTATTTGTCCGCCTATATTAAAACAATACGTGCTTGTGTTGGGTTGTGCTGTCTTACTGTGGGTTTTATTCCTTTGTCTGGGATAGGAGAGGGAGATGTGGGTAATTTATTATGGCCGGTTGCATTTATAACTTTTGGGTTTCATGTGTTTAGCGATTAATTAAGTTGATTCCGGTTTGGTCATTTTTTTTAGCGTTTGGTCTTATTTTATAGGTGTAATTTGAATACAATATCTCCGTATACAATTAGAAGTTTTGATCCTCTTAAGAAAGCGGTCAAGATTGAGGATAATTATGCGAGCCTAGGGGCTGTTGGAGCTTCTGATACATATAAAATTTTTAAAGAATTTATTTTGTCAAAAGGAAATGATTTTCATATAATTAAAGAGGCAAAGCAGATTTACTGTTTTTCAAGTTTTAAGTTTAATGATGTCAAACGAACTTTTTGTGGAATTGTTAAGGTTGGTACATATGGGGCGAGAACAGATATTATTAATATCGATACTGGTAGAGTCGATTTCAAAAGGTTAGAAAAGAATGCTGAGGTGCTAAATCATTATGTCCAGTTTTATGTGCCTGTAAAACAAAATGAAGGTATTGTGCTTCTTCACAATCAACGCAATGTTGGTATTAAAACATTACTTCATGACCTGCTTCGAGAGGCATTCTCTAAAAAAACTAATCGTATTTTGCAAATGAACCCCCTTGCTTATGAGAAAGCATTTGATGAGTGGCGGAAAGCTGTAGCAAAAGAAATAAAGTTAGTTAAGTTTAAAGGTATGGGAGCTATAGAGGATCAGATCAAAAAACTCGGTCACGATGAAACAGAAAAAAATGTTATTATTAAAGCACCTCGAAAATCAAGCCTCGGAACACTAAGTGATTACTTTACTGCAGGATCAGATCAGTTTTCAGCTATCGAAATGCTTACTCCATTATGTTCTGAGGTGAAGGCGGTAGTTGAAATAGATGGGAGAAAGCGAACTTTTAAACTTGGTGGAAGTCACAGTGGGCAAGTGTGTGAAATTGATATAGATGAAGATCATGTTACAGTTATTGCTGGAAACCCTGACATGTTAGAGCTGCATAAATGGTGCACTACCCTGATGAATGAGTTTTTAGCAAGCATGTATCCCAAAATGGGAATTAAAATATGAGTAGCAAAATAAATGTCAAGGATATTGTACTTGGCCATTTTGGCACCCTAATGAAAACCGATGGGAGCTGGTCATGGGGAGACTTTATAACTTTCTGCATAGTACCTGTGTTTTTTGGTGGACTTTGCATTGCTGCAGAGTTTAGCTTGAATAAAGACATAGCATCTCTGCTTGTCAGTTTTGGAGCTATATTTACAGCTTTGTTACTTTCGGTTCTTATCTTGGTTTACGATCAAGAAAGTAAGCTTGATGAGAAGAAGGCGCGTGACATTGAATGCAAACGAGTGCCTGACGCATTTTATAGTGCAAGGAAAAAATTACTGGATGAGCTATATCTAAACCTTAGTTATTCTATATTGTGCTCCTTGGTTCTCATTGCTAGCTGTTTTGCATTTTCAGTCTCTGATACATTTGTGAAGTCTGATCAAAGTGAGCTCACGCTGGCACTTGTCTTTTCAAAACTTATATTTACTCCAGTTGCGATAGTTGTTGCAGTTAATTTATTACTGACTATTGTGATGGTGGTTAAGCGGCTTCACTGGTTGTTACGTATGAAATGATCCGTGAAAGGCTTGTTAGTTCTTAGGCTTTTGTGATATTTGTTCGATATAATTATACAGGTAGATTGCTATAATATTGATGTTCCGATGCCAGATATTCAACATGGCTTTGTCTGGACTTCGGGTCTCAACTAACCAGAGTTAAGATTCATTTGCTTCTGATTCAATTTTTCTAGAATGAAATGGGAACTACTGCTGGTTTTTCCCTGTTGCTCCATATTCCTCTGAAATGCTCTGAGCTGTCCTCCATTTCACGGTGCACTTAATAGGGGAGAATATATAGCCTAGTTTCTCGTCCGGGATTGCAATTATTGCTTTTCCTGGTTCCATATAGGCGACTTTTGCGCCGTCGATCTTTTCAATTCCGCATTTCTCTGCTTTGGTGTGAAAGCTTGCTTGAACCAGTTCTTTACGAATTTGGTTTTCTGCCCAAGGTGTTTTTAATACATATTCCATTAGGCTTAGTGGAACCAGTGCAAGCATTGCAAAGCCACAGGCTAATATGTAGCCGTTTAACGAGCTGTTAGCTTTGTTGTTTAGAGCGGGTGTTAATGAGTAAGCTTTTTCTTAGGATTATGGCCGGGGTTTTTAATGGCGGTTCCTAAAAGAGCTATCGCATATACTAACAAAGAAAATACCGCAGTAGTAATAATCCAGGCGACAGGCAGCATGATTATTGTAAGCCATGCCAAGCCCGTTGGTATTTCACTGGCTCTTATGTTGGTCAGATTGACAACAATACTTTCTGCATAGCTCGTTGCGCGTGATATGTTGACTGTAACTACTAGTGCTAGAGCTGAATTGAAAAGATAGGTGTATTTTTTGTAAGTATCTTTAACTGTTGCTGAGTTTGCAATTATTAGTATAGATAGTATTAATATTATAGTGAAAGATGTTATTCCGGTGTAAGTGGCAATTGGGCTTTGAGCGTTTACTACGGCTTTGTAAATGAATGCTGGCATTAGCACTGCAAAAACAACTGCTACTAAAATGAGGTGGCGTGATTGATTGTCGCTGTAGCGTATTTTTCTTGCGATAAAGCCAATTGATGTCTTGTTTGGGAATCCCTGCGAGATTGCAAGGTGAGAGCTCAATCCGAATAGAAATGGTATGTATAAAAAAAATAGCGCAATAAAAAACAAGCCTTCCATGTATGTATTCTCCCCGTATTGATTTTAAACTCGTTGAGGAGGGTGAAGATTTTCACCTTAATAGTAAAGCGCCACTACAAAATTTTTAGCGCTTCCAACTCAACCGCTCTTTGCGCACTAGCCTTGCTTGCATACAAGGCTGTAAGCCGCTTGGGACTGGTTTGATCACCTGTTGTGACTTTCTTCTGAACCCCTGTTTTTTCCTCCCGAAACCGTGTAAGCACACCTTTGTAGGTGGGGTTGCATCACTTGTGAGTGCGCCATCGTCAGGTAGTTGTGAGGTTAGATCGAGGCTGGTGCTGAAAGCCTCTGCGCTGAATGTGTGGGTGGCCCAGCCAGCCATTGAGCAGCTTGTTGATGATGTGTTCTAGCGCTGCGGTGTCTGTCCCTGGCGTTGCTTCAATGATGATTTAAATGGTGTAACCTGCAACGGTGATGACCGGATTATTGCTGCCAGTGGCTAGCGGTGGGCGTTGGTATAGCGCCACAGCGCTGCCTGTACCCAAGGAAATCGCTCATCCGCGCGTGAAATCAGATGCGGAGGATGTAGCGTGTAGCGGTACAGGGTAGGGGCCGCTCGAATACCCAGTCGCTGATGCTTTTACCCTTGTGCTCCCTGTGGTGCCGTCAACGATATAGTGTTTTTACACCGTATACGGCAGTGCCGTATATTGCGGTAAAGTGAACCGTTATTGACACTGAAATTTTCCAGCGTTATGCCGCCGATATTTGGGAGCAAGATGAGCGTGAACTGTTCATTAACTGGATTGCAGCCAACCTGTTAGCGGGTAATGTAGTGCCGGGTACTGGTGGTTTGCGCAAAGTGGGCTGGAGCCGAGTAGGAGTGGGTAAGCGCGGCGGGGCACGGGTGGTTTATTACAATGCGAGCAGTGAAGAAACCCTATGGCTGCTGATTGCCTATACCAAGGCAAAGTTCGATAACTTACCCAGCGCATTTCTCCTCGAACTCAAGAAAGAGGTTATTGATCATGGATAAAGAACTTGTGCAGTTTCAAGCTGACCTACTCGCGTCAGTTAAACAAATGAAAGCACGTAAGGTCGGGCGGACAACCTGTGTAGAGGTTTCTCCGTTTACCGAGGCTCGCGTCAAGGTCGGTATGACGCAAACCGCGTTTGCCGACTTGCTTGGCGTTAGTTCACGCACGCTGCAAGATTGGGAGCAGGGCCGTCGCCAACCAACTGGCGCAGCCAAAACACTTCTGCGTGTAGCCGCGCAGCACCCTGAGGCTTTGCGCGATCTAACTTAAAGGCCGATCAACAGCTGTTGTGGCCCGTAACTGCTGTGAACTTCCGCATGCCCTAGTACGGAGCGGATTCAGGCAGCCCCTTTCTGGTACAGGCCAATGGCCTTGCACGGCTCTGCAAGGCGGTCTTCACCGTTGACCAGGAACACGAAGTTGAGCAGGTCGATTTCTTTACGGGGGCTGCCAGTTCGCAGGTTGAGCGATGGCAACCAACCGATGATGATTGCGCCAGTTTGTACCCTGCAGCACGGCATTGTTAACTGTTAGCATTGCGTTCATCTAGGATACGTTCATAGAACTGAAAGTATGCAAGTAACACAGGGTAGCTGTGTAAAATGATTTTTACTGCGTCGGTAGTTCCAACTTTATCAGTGAATTTACGAACGCCTTCATCGAGGAGTCCCCAAGTGAGTTCGTAGCTGACAAACTCTTTTAAGGGAAAGGCATGACTAGGGGAACCCGGACAAATATTTTTTATAGGGTAGCCTACGCCCATCAGTACAATCTCTTCATCGAATGGTAATTCAATGAAGAGAGTGGACTTCATTACTTTATAACCTTTAACTAAGGTGGTTTCCGGTAATGGCTTAGTATCAGTTTCAAATTCAATGCCTTCATATACTGAAATAGCACACCCATGAAGTGCTAAAGGAGTGCCGTGATAGGTGGCATTCCGTAAAGCTTTGAGTATTTCAGTGTAAGTACTCCAGCCGGTAAAGTCTTTAGCAGCCCACGGCTTGCCGGTAAGTGACTTGAATTCCTTTCGCATGGCTTCAGTCAGTTGCTGGCTTTTATAAATTAATTGCTCGAACGCTTGCCGAAACCGAAGTGGGTATCGTCTGGAATTGTTGATTTCTATGTATAACCGTTTTAAATCTTCTGCTATTACTTGAGTTCTTCGAAGTTCTCGGGTCATTTTTAGTTAGCATCTAGTTGAGGAAAGAAAAGAGTTAGCTTTCCGTCCAGACTGGTAATGTAGGTCTTCTGCGAGTATGGCACTTTGTTAAGCTGTTCCTAACTCAGAGCTTGTCCTAGCAGCCAGCAGCCAGCAGCGCATACCATACCCCACATTTCCAAAGTTGACTCTTAAGTCGCGTTGAGTCGTTGGTTAATCCAATACCGAGGTTTGCTCTGTACTTTCGACTACGAGGGGACTGGTGCGTTAAGTACCCACATGAGGCAGGCAAGTAATTCGGATTCTAGCGGTTTTTGGTGCTGGGCTTGGGCAGGTTCTGCACCAAGCGCAGAACGTTGCGGATATCGTTGAGACGTAGATGATCAACTTCGGTCAAGCCATAGGACGGTTGAGAGCTTGCGGGTTGTCGTACCTTGCCATAAGTAACCGATCACTCATATAAGGATGGAACTATACTGCAAGAACAAAAATGCTTGAAAGCGGCGGCGGCGGCGGCGGCGGCGGTGGAGTCACTGGTATACCGATATTGTGCCGTGTACGCCATTGGCGTATATTCGTCTGATGATTTTTATCGAAACTCCTATTTTCACTGAAGACGTGCGCACGCTGCTTAGTGATGAGGAGTATGTACAGTTTCAACAGTACCTTGTAGCGACGCCCGAGGCTGGTGCGCTGATTACCCAGACCGGTGGGTTGCGCAAGGTGCGCTGGGCGGTACAAGGGCGAGGCAAAAGCGCGGGTGTGCGGGTTATTTACTACCACGTGACGGCTGATGCCCAAATTAGATTGATCTTGATCTACAAAAAAGGCGTGAAAGACAGCCTTAGCGCGGCGGAAAAGGCTGCGCTGAAAAAGCTAAATGAGAGGTGGATGTAATGGAGGCTAAATTATTTGACCGGCTGCTCGAAAGCATGCAGCAGATGGATGAAATTGTGCGCGGAGAGCGGGTGCCCTCCCGTGAGTTTCATATTGATGCGCTGCAGGTGAAGGAAATTCGCAAGGCCACGGGGCTGACCCAGGCTAAGTTTGCCGAAATGATTGATGTGCAGTTGGGCACTTTGCGCAATTGGGAGCAGGGCCGACGTGACCCAACAGGGCCAGCCAAAGCGTTGTTGCGGGCTATTCACAACGACCCAAAGCATGTGCTTCAGGCGCTAGCTGGCTGACTGCAACAGGGCTATCAACCCCGCTCGCCAAAATGGTGCGCGGGGTTTTTTATGTTCGATAACCGGCAATGTGTAGCAGTTGGCTGTCGCGAATCATATCAAGATCATCGCTGCTAGAACCCAACAGCTCGCGGCGGTCGTAGCGGGTGTTGAGCTGGCGGCGTTCATTGGGTTGCAGCTTATTGATCAGGGCGCCGGCCCAGCCTTCAATTGCGCTTAGGTCATCAGCCACGGTTTGGCCCTGGTTGTGGTGCTTCTATGCTTACACCTGTGGGCTCGGCAATTATTCATGACCAGATAATTTACGGTGAGTAGCTATATGGTCTGTGTGGGGTCGATCTACTGGATTGCTGGGACAGCGCAAGGCTCTTCCTGCCAAGCAGTTGTATACGCTGCCATATAGCGGCGGAAATCGACCCGTGTAATCAGCTTGGGAAGCTAGACGTTGGGGGGCAATCGTTTCCGCATCGTCGATCAAGGCCCCCATGGATAGGGGCTTAGGGGTAGGGCAGAATTTTCTTTATGCGGAAACGATTTTTAGATATGATTATGAAATACATGGTTTTTTGGCCGGATTGCAAATCCGTGAACGCCGGTTCGATTCCGACCTCAGCCTCCAAATAGAAAGCCTCGTAGATCAATGATTTACGAGGCTTTTTTATTGTGAAATAGGGGGTTGCGAGGCCAGCCTCGGCTGTATATAGTCCTCAACCACGAAATAAGCCAACACCGCCCCGATGGTGAAATTGGTAAACACAGCAGACTTAAAATCTGCCGACCGAAAGGTCTTGCCGGTTCGATTCCGGCTCGGGGCACCATCTTCAGTACAAAAAAGCCCCGTAGCGGGAATCGCTACGGGGCTTTTTTGTGGCCGCTGTTCAGGCCAGCATTTCAGCCTTTAAAACGAGGCGATTATCCGTCCGAGCGTGGCCATGGCTTCTTCACTTTGTGGCGTCCACGGATAGCCGCAGTTGAGTCGTGCACAGTTACCGAATTGACGGCTGGCGGAAAAGATCGGGCCGGGCGCCAAGCTGATGCCTTGCGCCAGAGCCAGTTTGAAGAGGCGTAATGAATCGACCTGCTTGGGAAACTCAAACCATAAAAAATAGCCGCCTGAAGGACGACTCACTCGCGTTTCCGCTGGGAAATGTCGAGCGGCGGAGGCGAGCATTGCATCCTGTTGGATTTCCAGGTTGTGCCTGAGCTTACGCAAATGCCGGTCATAGCCACCGTGCTGTAGATAATCAGCAATGGCTGCTTGCGCCGGCACCGAGGGCGATATGGTGGTCATCAGTCGCTGCCGGCTGACTTGTTGGGCGAAGCGGCCAGCCGCTACCCAACCAATGCGATAGCCCAGAGCCAAGCATTTGGAGAAAGAACCACAGTGCATCACCAAACCGTCGTCATCGTAACTTTTAACCGGGCGCGGTGGCCGTGCGGCGAAACTTAATTCAGCGTAGACATCATCCTCGATCATTGGGAGTTGATGCTGTTTAAGCAGTGCATAGAGCGCGCGCTTTTTATCATCACTCATACTGGCGCCCACCGGGTTCTGCAGGCTGCTCATGAACCAGCAGGCTTTAATCGGTAGGGTCGACAAGCTCTCAGCCAGGCAATCAAGGTCAATGCCTTCACGCGGATGAACCGGGATCTCAACCGCCTTGAGCTTGAGGCGCTCGAGCACCTGTAATGTGGCATAAAAGGCCGGTGCTTCAATCGCCACCAGGTCTCCCGGCTGGGTGACGCATTGCAGGCATAAATTTAACGCTTCCATGGCGCCATTGGTGATGACTAGCTCCTCAACCGGGAGCAATACACCGCTGAGCATGTAACGCAGTGCAATTTGCCTGCGCAAGCTGGGGTTGCCCTCGGTCATGTCAGCGATTACAGCGCCGGGTGACATTGTCCGTGCGGTTTGTGCCATTGAGCGTGCCAGGCGCGCAAGCGGAAACAGATCAGGCGAGGGGAAGGCTGAGCCAAAGGGAACAGTGTCCGGGTCTTTGAGGGAGCCCAGCACTGAAAAAACCAAGTCACTGACATCAACATCGGTGGTGGTAGCCCGCGAGTTGTTTACCTCGGGTTCAGGCAAGGGTTGCTGAGCGTGTTGGCGGACAAAATAACCAGAGCGGGCGCGCGCTTGAATCAGCCCGCGATCTTCGAGCAGGTAATACGCTTGAAATACAGTTGATGGGCTGACGCCAAAGGTTCTGCTGGCGTGACGTACGGAAGGCACGCGTTCGCCGGGCATCAGCACCGCGGTGCGAATTAGCTCTGCAATTTCATCCGCAACTTTCTCGTAGCGTTTCATTTTGTCCAGACTATCAGCGAAGGGGTCGCCATACTTTACTGCTCGCGCACCGGTCATGGGATTATTCAGCGGATGGCAGGTGAAATAAAGGTGCTGTCGGCACTGACTCGTTGATCGTGCGTCTCAATATTGCTGACCACGAATTTTAGCGGTTCGGCACTTTTGACGGCGCTTGGCTGGAGTAGAACAACGCTAACAGGCAGGTCAATAATCTCTCCAGCTGCGAGCTTAATCTGCCGCGTGCCTTGCAGCGCAAATGCCGGGCTGTGGTCGAGCGCGATCGCGTAGCGCTGTGGTTGCTGGGTTTTATTGATGATTTTTAAGGTGTAAATATTTTCGATCTGGCCTTCGCTGTTTTCACGAAACATTGAGCGGTCTTTGCTGACATCAAGCGAAAGCATTGGGCGCGTTTGCAGTGCCCAGGCAAAGCTTGCAAGCATCATCAGCAATACGGCTGCATAAGCCACCAGGCGAGGGCGAAGCAATTTCGTTTTGCCGCCATTGAGTGCGCGTTCAGAGGTGTAGCGCACCAGACCCCGCGCATAACCCATCTTGTCCATTACGTTATCGCAGGCATCGATACAGGCACCACAGCTGAGGCAGTTGAGTTGCAGGCCATCACGAATGTCGATGCCGGTTGGGCACACTTGCACGCAAACTGTACAGTCGATGCAATCGCCCAGGCCTTCAGCCTTGTAGTCGCTGTCCTTGCGTCTCGGTCCGCGCGCATCGCCGCGGGCGCTGTCATAGGTTACAACCAGCGTGTTGTCATCGAACATAACGCTCTGGAAGCGCGAGTACGGACACATATCCAAACAGACTTTTTCCCGCAGCCAGCCAGCGTTTACATAGGTCGCCGTGGTAAAGAAAAACAACCAGAACGCGGTGGAGCCATCGATATTCAACTGCAAGGTATCGACGACTAATTGGCGAATCGGCGTGAAATAGCCAACGAACGCCAGCGCTGTTGCCAGCCCAACCGTCAACCACAATGTGTGTTTAGCCACGCGCCGAAGCAGTTTATTCAGGGACCATGGCGCTGCATCCAGTTTTAGGCGTTGATTGCGCTCACCCTCGGTGAGCTTCTCTATGCGCATGAATATCCAGGTGAACACGCTTTGCGGGCAGGTGTAGCCGCACCATACACGCCCTGCATACACGGTGATAAAGAACAGCCCGAACGCGGCAATAATTAGAATCGCTGAAAGCAGAACAAAATCTTGTGGCCAGAAAGTAGCGCCGAAAATATAGAATTTTCGTTGCGCAAGGTCCCATAAAACGGCTTGGCGATCACCCCAGTTCAGCCAGGCTGTACCGAAATAGAGCAAGCACAAAAAACCGGCACCATAGAGGCGGAGATTGCGGTAAAGACCGGTAAAGCTACGGGTGTGGATAACGCCGCCAGCTTGCGCAGGGGTTATACGCACCGGAGACGTGTGGTCGATTGTGTCGATGATTGTGGCGGGGATACGGTCAGTCATAGCAAGCGCCTCTTGGGCTGTATTTCAGGCGAGGGCTATGATCGAGACAATTCTGCACTTAAAACAGACTCAGTTTTTTAAATAAAATACAGATCAGATTGATCTTTGAGATGTTTTTGAATGCGCTGTATCAGGCTTTGCAGTGCGTCTATTTGATCTAAAGCAATAATTAGTACAGGTCACATTGTTTGTTAGAAACTGACCTGTTGTTTTTTATGGGTTCTGAGTCTGGTTAGCGCAGCGATGCTGCGCCATAGTGGGTGTTTGGCTGCCAGTAATGTGTGTGCAGCTTGTTAGCTACCCAACGCATAACAAATGAGGAGAGAGCCGTGTTATTAAGAGGCCTGACTTGGTTGGTGCTGTTCCAGATTGTCGGTGTGGTTATCAACCATGCATTGCTGCCAGCACTGCCGGGGGCGATTATCGGCTTGCTGCTGTTGTTGGTATTCCTGCTGGTTCGCGGCCGGGTAGATGAGCCACTCAACACTGCCGCCAATACATTACTGCAGTATTTACCACTGCTGCTGTTAGTGCCCGCAACAGGGATTATGACCAGCAGCCATGAGTTACTTGAAAACCTGATGCCGATTGCCGGGGCGCTGGTTTTATCTCTGCTGATAACCGTTCCGTTTTGCGGTTGGTTAATGCAAACCCTTGCCCGCAGAGTTGAACGGCGTTCGGCGGATAACTCATGACGGGGGCATCGTCACAAAGCACCTGGCTGGTGGTTCAGCAACATCCACTGTTCTCAATCGGCCTGACACTGATCGCTTTTCAGCTGGCACTTGCGCTGTACCGGCGTAGTGGTTGGTTGTTGCTCCAGCCGGTACTGGTCTCCATGCTGATTGTGGTGTCCACGCTGCTGCTCTTGGGTATCGACTACAACACCTACCGCCAAGGCGCCGCACCTATCGCGTTGTTGCTAGGCCCGGCGACGGTTGCACTTGCCGTGCCCTTGTACCGCAACCTTAAGCGGATCCAACTGTTGTTCTGGCCGATAATCCTGACCATTACGGTTGGCGGTGTATTTACGTTGTTGTTAACCCTGACGATTGCCCATCTTCTGGGGGCCGATCTGCAAATATTGATGACTTTGGCAACCAAGTCGGTAACCATGCCAATTGCCATGTTGGCAGCCGATCAAATCGGCGGAATTGCAGCATTGTCGGCTGTGTTTGTGATGATTACAGGTGTAATTGGCACCGCAATCGGCCCAACTATGCTGCGCTGGGTTGGGGTTGATCATCCGGCGGCACGCGGCATGACTTACGGTATGAATGCTCATGCGATAGGCACCGCCAGAGCACTGGAAGAAGGCGAGGAGTGCGGGGCGTTCGCCGCGTTATCCATGAGCTTGCTCGGTGCTTTGACAGCTGTGTTTTTGCCGCTTTGTGCTGGCTTGCTGGTATGGCTTTACAGCAGTTGAGAGGCATGCGGCCAATGTGGCCCATGAGCAGGAAGAGAGAAGCTAGTTAGCAAAAAGCCCGCCGAAGCGGGCTTTTTGCTGATGGGGCTGATCCTTCAGCTGATTTGATAATACATCTTATGTGTGAAGATTTCGTGAAGGAATAGACAAAAAGTAAACAAACATGGAACTTTTTGCCATTACTACGCTATCAGTGGCTGACCCCATCGGCCGATGGGCATTCGACCCCTGTCATCAGGCCTTACAAGCCTTTTATTGTCATGACATCGACATTATTCGGTCACAGGCTTGCCATTGAAACTCGCTCAAATCGTCGTAACTCTTTAGGAGAAAAGACGATGCGAATTTGCGTAATCGGAGCTGGGTATGTGGGCTTGGTTTCAGCGGCGTGTTTTGCTGAGATGGGCAACCGTGTCATCTGTATAGAGCGTGACAGCGATCGTTTTAAAAAGCTCAGTCAGGGGCAGGTACCCATTTATGAGCCAGGCCTTGAGCAGATGATCAGTTGTCACTTAGATAACGGCCAGTTGAGCTTTACCCAGGATTTCGCAGAGGGTATCAATCAGGCGGAGGTGATCTTTATCGCGGTGGGAACACCAAGCGGCGAAGACGGTTCGGCTGATCTATCGCATGTGCTACATGTCGCCGATGAGCTGGGCAGGCATATTCAACAGCGCTGTTTGGTCGTCGATAAATCGACTGTTCCGGTCGGTACTGGCGAGCGTGTTGCGCAGCGTATCAACAAGCAATTGGCGGCTCGCAATAAGAAATTTCAGGTGAATGTGGCGAGCAACCCTGAATTTCTAAAAGAGGGGGCGGCGCTGGATGATTTTATGCGCCCAGACCGGGTAATCATCGGTTGCGATGATGTCCAAGACACCGAAATGCTGCGCCGCTTATACGCACCGTTTATCCGTAATCACGAACGCTTGCTGTGTATGAGCGTGCGCGCAGCCGAGTTCAGTAAATATGCGGCTAATGCATTCCTGGCCACTAAAATATCCCTGATCAATGAAATGGCTGGGCTTTGTGCACGGTTAGGCGTTGATATTGAAGAAGTGCGCCGGGGCATTGGCAGTGATAAACGTATTGGTACGCACTTTATTTATGCGGGGTGTGGGTATGGAGGCTCTTGCTTCCCGAAGGATGTCCGCGCTCTTATTCGCACCGCTGAGCAAGAGGGTATCGAACCCGGTATTTTGCGCGCGGTAGAGGCTCGCAATGCATTACAGAAGACCTTGCTGTTCCAGGCTTTGCGCGAACACTTTTCGGGGTTTATGCAAGGCCGGGTCGTGGCTATCTGGGGATTATCTTTCAAGCCCGGCACCGATGATCTACGTGAGGCGTCTAGCCTGGTGCTGATTGATGCGTTGTTGGCGGCGGGTGTGACTGTGCAAGCCTGTGACCCGGTTGCAACCGCTGCAGTGGCCGCGCGCTACCCAATGGAACTGCAACGTGGTCAGCTAAGTCTAAGTACATCACCCTATGATGCAGCGCAAGGCGCTGACGCGCTGGTTTTGGTCACTGAATGGAAGCAGTTTCGTCAGCCAGATTTCACTCGAATTCGCGGTATGATGCGCATGCCCGTGCTGTTCGATGGACGAAATATCTACGACGCCAAGCAACTTGCAGAACTGGGGTTTTTATATCGCGGCATTGGCAGACCGCAGCATGGCGGTTGTATGGTGAGTGCGGCCTGATAGACTAAAGTGCTTTCAAACAACTTCCATAGGAGTCCCATGATTAAGAAATGCTTGTTCCCTGCAGCCGGTTACGGCACACGTTTCCTCCCGGCCACCAAAGCGATGCCCAAGGAAATGTTGCCGATCGTGAACAAGCCGCTGATCCAGTACGGCGTTGAAGAGGCGCTTGATGCTGGCTTATCAGAAATTGCAATGGTTACAGGACGCGGTAAGCGTTCGCTCGAAGATCACTTCGACATTAGCTACGAGCTTGAGCACCAAATCCGCGATACCGACAAAGAAAAATATTTGGTCGGTATTCGTCGTTTGATCGATGAGTGCACTTTCTCGTACACCCGCCAAGTTGAAATGAAAGGCCTTGGCCACGCGATCCTCAGCGGCCGTCCACTGATTGGCGATGAACCATTCGCCGTGGTTCTGGCTGATGACTTGTGCCTCAATCTCGAAGGCGACGGCGTTCTTGCGCAGATGGTCAAGCTATACAACCAGTTCCGTTGCTCGATCGTCGCCATTCAGGAAGTGCCTGAAGATGAAGTGCACAAATATGGCGTAATTGCGGGTGAAATGATCCGCGACGACATCTACCGCGTAAACAGCATGGTAGAAAAACCGAAGAAAGAAGATGCACCCACCAACATGGCTATCATCGGTCGTTATATCCTGACTCCCGATATTTTCGACCTGATCGAACAAACCGAACCGGGCAAAGGGGGGGAAATTCAGATCACCGACGCGCTGATGAAACAGGCTCAAAACGGTTGTGTACTGGCCTATAAATTCAAAGGCCAGCGGTTCGATTGTGGTGGTGCAGAAGGCTATATTGAAGCCACTAACTTCTGCTTTGAACACCTTTACAAGACGGGTAAGTCTAAATAATTTGCAGCGCTCTATTGTAGATTAGCCCTGTGTAAAAAGCCTTTGTTGCTCAAGCTGCAAAGGCTTTTTTATGCTCAAGGTATTGGCATCTGTTCTGAACCCGGGCCCAACGGCTGACCGTAACTGAACTCAATGTAGTTACCACCCGGATCAACCACTCCACAGTAATAACCAACCGGATAAGGCTCATCACGCGGCTCCCAAATCAGGCAGCCTGCGGCACGTGCCTTGTTGGCGAGTGCATCGACCTGCTCACGACTTTCAACGGCGAAGCCAAAGTGCGAGTAATCGGTTGTGGCCAAGTGGCGTTTCTGGCCACCGGGCATCATGACTAAAATAAACTGGTGTTCTTTGCCGGGCTCGGCCATCCAAACGATGCGCGAACCTTTGCCTGCTCGCTGGTGGATGACGTGCATGGCGCAAAACTCGCGATAGAACTCGATGCATGGGTCCAAGTCAGGAACATGCAAGGCAATATGGGTAAGGGTCGGGCGCATATAAAACCTCCGTATGTTAAAGATAGGTGCTTGCGGCGGTTTTGCTGACATCTGGGTTATGATTGAGCCTTCATCAGGAGGATAAGCATGACTTACGATTTCGATCTGTTTGTGATCGGTGCGGGTTCCGGCGGCGTCCGTGCAGCGCGATTTTCAGCGGGCTACGGCGCCAAAGTAGCGGTTGCTGAAAGCCGTTATCTGGGAGGCACCTGCGTAAACGTAGGTTGTGTACCTAAGAAGTTGTTGGTCTATGGTGCCCATCTTGCTGATGAGTTTGAACAGGCCAAGGGCTTTGGTTGGAGTGTCGACAAGCCGTCTTTTGACTGGCCAACCCTGATCAACAACAAAAATACAGAAATCAATCGTCTTAACGGGGTTTACCGCAACCTCTTGGTCAACAGTGGCGTCACGCTGCTCGAAGGGCATGCGCGCATGCTTGATGACCATCATGTCGAGTTGGACGGCAAGCGCTATAGCGCTAAAAATATTCTGATTGCCACTGGTGGATGGCCGAGCATTCCTGAAGTTCCAGGACATGAGCACGCCATTGGTTCCAATGAAGTGTTCTTCCTCGATCAGTTGCCTAAGCGCGTTATTGTCGTCGGTGGTGGCTATATTGCGGTTGAGTTCGCGTCTATCTTCAATGGCATGGGCGCACAAACTACTCAGTTATACCGCGGCGAGCTGTTTTTGCGCGGCTTCGATGGCGCAGTGCGCAAGCATTTGCAAGAAGAGCTGACCAAGAGCGGTATCGACCTGCAGTTCAATGCTGATATCAAGCAGATTGAAAAGCAGTTGGATGGCAGTCTGTCGGTCACCTTGAATGACGGACGTACTTTAGAAACCGACTGCGTGTTCTACGCCACCGGCCGACGTCCGATGCTGGATAATCTTGGCCTTGAGAACACCTCGGTCAAGCTCAATAAAGATGGTTATATCGAAGTTGATGAACACTACAAGACCACCGCACAGTCAGTGTTTGCAATTGGCGATGTGATTGGTCGGGTGCAACTCACGCCCGTGGCTCTATCTGAAGGTATGGCCGTTGCACGTCAGCTGTTTAAGGCCGACGAATACCGCAGCGTTGATTATCAGATGATTCCAACGGCGGTGTTCAGCCTGCCGAATATCGGCACCGTCGGCATGACCGAAGAGCAAGCGCGCGAAGCGGGGCACAGTCTCAAAATCTACGAAAGCCGCTTTAAACCGATGAAGCTGTCTTTGGGTGATTCGACAGAACGTACCCTGATGAAGCTGGTGGTCGATGCAGACTCTGATCGTGTGCTCGGCTGTCACATGGTGGGGCCAGATGCGGGTGAAATCATTCAAGGCTTGGCTGTTGCGCTTAAAGCGGGCGCCACAAAAGCCATCTTCGATGACACTATTGGCGTTCATCCAACGGCGGCTGAAGAGTTCGTCACCATGCGCACACCTGTCACTGAGTAATTAATGCAATGAGCATGGCGCAGTTATTTTATGCGGCTGATCTGTTCGGGGTGGCTGTGTTTGCTATCACCGGAGCGCTGATGGCCGGGCGCAAGTCGATGGACTTGTTCGGTGTATTGGTGATCGCAATCATCACGGCCTTGGGCGGCGGCACTTTGCGTGACGTCATCCTGGGCAACCACCCGGTCAGTTGGATACGCGATGACACTTACATTCTAGTGGCGTCGATCGCTGCGGTTGGCACGGTGATTTGGGTCAGGCTGACTCAGCCTATTCACGAAAAGGGCCTGCTGATTGCCGACGCATTCGGTCTGGCGGTGTTCACCGTTTATGGCACGGAAGTGGCGCTGCAGCATGATCTTCAGCTCAGTACGGCAGTGATCATGGGAGTCATTACCGGAGTTGCTGGTGGGGTGATGCGCGACATTATCTGCAATGAGATACCGCTGATTTTCAAAAAAGAGATCTACGCGACTGCGTGCATTGCAGGCGCCTTGATGTTTATTGCGCTCAGGGAGTTGGCCACACCTCCATGGCTCGATACGGGGGTAGCCATGCTTACGGTATTGGCTACGCGTCTTGCAGCCATTCGTTGGCATTTTTCTTTGCCGAGATTCCATCTGCTGGATAGGGATTAACCGTGATTGAACGCCTCGATCATCTGGTCTTTACCGTTGCAAACATCGATAAAACAGTAGATTTCTATACGCGCGTATTGGCTATGCGGCATGAAACCTTCGGTGAGGGGAGAAGTGCATTAGTCTTCGGCCAACAGAAATTTAACCTGCATGAGCAGGGTAAAGAATTTGAGCCCAAGGCTAAGCAGCCGACGCCGGGCGCGATTGACTTGTGCTTAATTACCGACTGGCCAACCGATAAAGTATTGGCGCATCTGGCAGAGCAGGGCGTGGCGGTCACTGAAGGTCCAGTTAAACGCACAGGCGCAACTGGGCCAATTGAATCGGTCTATTTTCGCGACCCTGACGATAATTTGATCGAAGTCAGTCATTACCTCTAAGCGCAGCTTGTAAAGGTTATTCTGGCGCCTGAATCAGGCGCCAGAATCTTCATCGGCTACTCGTGATGAGGCTCGCCGACAAAGGTCAGTGAAGTGAATAATCCCTGTTCGGTAATGTCAGGATTGTTGGCGACTGGCACTACAGTCTGTGCAGAGATTACGTTTAATCCCTCATTTCTCACGATGACTTGCGCGCGACCTTGAGCGTCGGTTTCAGCGCTGACTTCATCTGGCGCACTGCGGTAATCACCAATCAGCTTGATCCCGGCTAATGGCTTGCCATTAAGTTTGACGATCACTGGCAGCGGCTTACCAGGGCCGACTGTAAGCGGGTCAACCTGCGGCACAATCACCAGCTTTAAACGATCAAGTTTCGGCAGTTTGGCGCCTTCGTGGTAGATCGCCAGGCTGTATTTAAATGTCTGTAGTGAAGCAATAGCCCCCGGCACTTTTGAGCGGCCTTGATTGATCCATTGTTTGTCTGCAGTTTGCGACCACATGCCATTATCCAGTGCCACAGCCATTACTGCCGGTGGGCTCAACGGCTGCAGGCGGGCGTGATCACTCAGCCGTTCAACGGTAACCGGAATCATTTTGCCGTTTAGGTTGTAAGCCCAGGCGCCGCTGATCTTGCTCGCTTTAAAAGCGTTATCTTCAGCTCCATGACCATAGATGACCTCTATATTGCCGCGACGTTGTTCGGTCCATAAGCCATGAGCAATGGCCTCACTGGCGAAGATCAAACCGAACAATGAAAGTGATACGGCTGTGAGTTTGCGATGCATGTGAAATCCTTAAATGGTTAGAGGTTAAGCGATAAGCTCAGGCTGAAATTGCGCGGTGCACCGGGAGCAACCCAGTAACTGCTGTAGGAGCGCTCGTAGTAGTTTTCGTCGAAAATATTATTGAGATTGAGGCCAACGGTGAGGTTGTCACTGGCTTTGTAATGCGCGAGCAAGTCGACGGTTTGATAAGCGCCAAGCTCAAAGTTGCTACCTGCTTCGCCGGAACGATCGCCGACATAGCTGTAAGCCGCACCGATATCCGAGCCGCGCAACACGCCGTCCTGAAACTCATACACAGCCAGAACACTGCCACTGCGTTTTGCCACGCCAAGCAGCGGGCTGCCGGTTGGAATATTGGCATCACCCTTGGTGACTTCTGCATCGATGTAGGCGAATGCGCCAATCACCCGTACGGCATCGCTTAACTGGCCAGCGAGCTGGATGTCCATCCCCTGGCTTCGCGCTTTACCAATCGCTCGACTCGAGTCGGTACTGGGATCGAGCGCAAGAACGTTTTCCTTTTCAATATGAAATGCCGCGATGGTTGCACTAAGGCGTTCATCGAACAGCTCGGTTTTGAAACCTACTTCATAACCAATGCCTTCCTCTGGATCGAACGCTTTGCCGCTAGCATCCAGACCGTTGTTGGGTTTGAAAGAGGTGGATGCGTTGGCAAATACGCCTACAGCAGGCGTCAGTTGATAAAGCAGGCCGGTTCTGTAAGTCATTTCATCATGGCGCTGCTTACTGGTGGCGTTAGTTGTGTAGTCGTCGATTTGTTGCTCGACGTGTTCAAAGCGAGCACCGATCAAGCCGCGAAGTTTTTCACTGAAAACAATTTGATCTTGCAGATTCAGCGCCTGGCTTTTTACCTGCTGGTAAAAGTCAGACCCGCTGCGGGTTCCGTTGGGCTTGGGTTGGCCGTATACCGGATTGTAGATATCGATGGGATAAGGTCCGCCAGCGATCGTGGTGACACGTTCATTCTTACGGTAGTTTTCGTATTCAGTGCCGATCAACAGCTCATGCTGCCAGTCGCCGATATCAAATAAACCGCGCAGCTCCAGCTGGGTGATGCTGTCATGCCAACTATTGTCACGCTCACGGTAGCGGCGGTTGACGGTGTGACCGTCAGCATTTAATGGACGCGCTTCACTGGCAAACCCCGACAGTTCACCTTGCTTGTAATGACTGGCCAAACGTACAGACCAGGTCTCGTCGAGGTGATGCTCAAGTGCCGCTTGAATCATATTGTTGTCATTGTCGACGTCGCCATCATTCGGCTCACCGAGGAAGGTTCTACGTGACAGACGGCTTTTATTACTTGTCGGAACAACAATGCCGCGATCAAAGGTTGAGCTGTGACGAACGAATTCTGTTTCGACTAAAAGCTGCGTATCTGGATCGATCTGCCAACTGAATGACGGCGCGATGAACACCCGCTCGCTGCCGACATGATCACGAAAGCTATTGTTGTCCTCGACAGCGATATTGACCCGCGACAACAGGTCGCCTTGTGGGTCAAGCGGTGTGTTGACGTCCAGAGTCGTACGGTACTGATCCCAACTGCCCGCACTGGTCTGTAGCTTGGTAAACGCTTCAGCCTGAGGTTTTTTAGTGACAATATTGACTGTGCCACCCGGATCACCACGGCCATATAAACTTGCCGCTGGGCCTTTGAGAACCTCGATGCGTTCGATATTGGCGGCATCCGGGGTGGCGGGGTAGCCACGGTTGGCACTGAAGCCATCCTTGTAGAACTCGGATGTCGCAAAGCCGCGAATGCTGTACTCGAATAAGGTCAGGCCACCAAAATCATTCTGTTTAGAAACGCCACCGGCGAAATCCAGAGCGCGTTCGACATCTGAGGTGTTCAGGTCTTGCAGCACTGTATTGGGAATCACACTAATGGACTGTGGAATATCCCTGATTGCGGTATCGGTTTTGGTGGCACTTGCAGAGCGGGTCGCCTGGTAGCCCTCAACTGGACCGGTGGCTGATTCATAATCAAATTCAGAGGTTATGGTCATTGCCTCAAGTTGCAGGCTTTCATTTTTTTCTTCAGCGAAGCTGGCATCGCTGAGCAATCCAATAGTTAACCCGGCCATACAGGCAATTTTGCGCGCCATTACATCTCATCCTTATGCAAGATGTAACAGTATAACGTCACCTTTTAAAATTCATACCATTGGCTCGACGTTACTAAATGTTTCTATGGCGTTAAGCGTTCGCTCTAACTCAGGCTCTAAAGCCAGAATTAGATGGAAAAGGAAGGTTCAATAAGCTGCAGTTTTAGCTGGAGAGTAGGTTGGAGAGCAGGCTAAAGATGGCGATGAAAAGTATTGTTGCGTACCGAGTAATAGTAATTTGCTGAATCGCTAGTTTTTCGCTTTATAGCGGCTTATTACAATGACTGCATGTTCACACGGATCATCGTATGAGGGTCAAAAATGAAACCGTATCTGATATTTGGCAGCACGTTATGTGCATTTACTCTGCTTTTCTCGCAGCTTAGCCAAGCAGAGGAATCTGCAAGTTTTGTTGCTCGTAATGAACAAGTACAGCAGCAAGCGAATGACACTGCCCAGCGCGAGGCGCTAGCCAAGCATTCCCGGGCGGTCAGCAAACAGCAGTCTGATACCACTAAAGACAGCTGAAAATTGGTTACCTCCAGACGTTGATAGTTAATCCTTCCGCTCCTTTATCAACGTCTTCCTTGGCCGCTCATTTAGAGCGGTTTTTTTTGCCACAAACATGCTGATGTAAAGGCTGATCGATCAGGTTGAGTGCCAGCGACTGCTTAATGGCTGAAGTGGCGGGTAGCAGCGAAGCGATTGAGCAGTCGATGCAAGACAAACACGGTCAATAAGGTCAGCAACACAGCAATGCAAACTGAGCTTAAGCGGTACAGCGTTGCATACATGATGTCGTGATCAGGGGTGAGCGACTGGCCGAATAAAATTGCCAGTGTCGTGAGTGCGCCGAAGCCAATGCCCGGCACACCATTTTCGAGCATATGCCAGCGCGCGCAAAACATTGCCGCAATCCATACCAGTAGCACCACCAGTGGCAAAACGTCGTAATGGTTGTAAAGCAGAAGCATGATCAGCAAGGCAATCGCACACCCCAATAATGTGCCGACAGCACGCACTCGCCCCGCAAAATGCACGCCTTTCCAATGCATCGGAAATAAAACCAGAATGCTGGCAACTTGAGCGGACAGCGAGTCATGCAGATTGAGGCCTTGGAACACGATAAAAGAAAGTGTCGCGACCGTAGCACCGAGCAGCGCTTCATGGCGGCGACTCGGCACGTCTTTGCTAGCGACTTGGCGCGGCGCTCTTGGCTCAGTGTCGGGAAACAGATAAAACATCAATCCGGCAATTGCAGCTGCCTGACAAATTGCCCAGCTGTTGTACCAGATCATGTCGTTAACATCGGTTTGCGGATAGCTGGCGAAATTTAGTTGGATCGATAGAAACACAGCGCCGAGTGCGCCAAACAAAAAAAACGGCCCTTTGGTCATCAGCGCAAACCGATAATAAAACAGAGCAAATACCAGCGGCACCATAAGCAAGGGACGGCCCCCGAACAGGCCGTAAAGCACGGCGACCTCGAGATTGACGACTATTCCTTGGGCGAAGAACTGGCGAAGTAGATGGGCGTTGAGCCTGGGCACCAAACCCAGCAACAGCATCGGGTAAACGCAGAAGAACGAGCCATATTCCAGGTTGAGCAATTTGCACATCAGCAGGGCTAAAGTTCCGCCTGTGGCAATACGCAGGCATTGGCGCAGATCATTATTGCTCAGCGGCCGATGGCCGTTCAGCTGTGACCCCGTAGTCGCTGCATTAATAGACATAATGCAGCCAGCTAATCAGGCGGATTTGCAGTGCAGCGATGGCTGCGACAAAAGCATTGTCCAGCGGGATCAACTGAACCGTGGCCTTGGCACCGGTGGGTAAGGTGAAAGGCAATCCTTCATCAAGCTGCAGATGCACGCGTTGGCGCTGCGCATCTCGCACCCAGCGCTCTGAGTGTACGGGCGCCGCCAACTGGCCATTGGCTTCGATCTGACCTTCGCGCACACCTGCATCAAAATGGCTGACCTTTGCAGTGAAGCGCTCGCCTGGACGCGCGTCGAACACCACGATAGCCGGTGTTTGTGTGTCTACATAACGCAGTGCCTTTTCACGGAAATCAGCAATTATGTCCACGCTGTCCTCAACCATTGCGGCCACAGGCGTTCCTGCGGCAACGTAGGTTCCCGGGGTCAATTGCAGGTTGCTGATCACGCCGCTGCGCTCTGCTCGCACTTGTGTGTATTCAAGGTTTAAGCGAGCGCGGTGCAGGGCATTAAGAGCTTGGCGGACACGTAAATTATCCTGGTCGTTAGTGCCGCGGCGCGCTTGCAGTTCGACGCATCTGGCTTGAGCCGCACTGACCGAAGCTACAGCCGCAAGGCGCTGGGCTTCGAGTGTGTCATAGACCTGGCGTGAGACTAGCTGGCGACCGATCAGGCTACGCATGCGCTTGGCCTGCGCGGCCAGGTCGCTCGACTTGGCTTTGGCGGCACTGACTTCAGCCTGTGCGGCCTTGAGCTGTGCATCCAGCTCTATATTGTCCTGCTGTGCTTGCTCAACGGCGAGCTTGGCCTGCTGAACCGCAAGTTCAAAGGGTTGAGGATCAAGGCGAAACAGTAACTGCCCCGGTTGCACATGTTGGTTGTTGGTAATTGCCAGCTCACTGACTTGTCCGGACACGCGCGGAGCGATCTTCAGCACTGAACGGGTAAGCTGTGCTTGCGGTGTTAAAGGCATACTCAGATCAGCGGTCAGAAAGTAAATAAAGCAGCAGGCCAAGGCCGCGATAGCGATTTGAACCCAGCGGGCAAATCGTTGATCTGGAGTCATTCGTAACCTCGATAGAACCAATAAGGTGGGGCACAGACGCAGGGACTGATGAGGTCCTGCCGAGCAAATGACCTAGTATATTTCCTATGTTTTCATGTAAAAATAAGCGAAATGCGCAAAGCACAATTACGCAGTAGGTAATAGTGATGGATGTTTTTCAGGCAATGCGTGTGTTTGCCCGGGTGGTCGATTCAGGTAGCTTCACCGCTGCAGCGCAGGCGCTCGACCTCTCAACCGCTCAGGTATCGCGATTAGTTTCTGAGCTTGAGAATCATCTGCAAGCACGCTTGCTGCAACGCACTACGCGGCGCTTGCACTTGACCGAAGTAGGCAGTCGCTACCTTGAGCGTTGCCGGCAGATACTTAACGAGATGGATGATGCCAACGCCGAGGCCAGCGGCGCGCATTTAAAGCCACGCGGGCGACTCAAAGTGCATTCAATCACCGGGCTCGGCACGCAGCTATTGGCGCCGCTAGCCGCGCGCTATTGCCAGCTATTCCCGGACGTGAACATCGATATGACCCTTTCCCAGCATCATCCGGATCTAATAGATGATGGCCAGGATGTGGTGTTCACCATGGCGCGTGAGTTGCCTGATTCTGAACTGGTGGCGCAGTTGCTTGGAAGTAACTACAGCGTGGTCTGTGCGGCGCCGTCTTACCTTGAGCAACACGGCATTCCAAAGTCCTTGGATGACCTTGCTGAACATCGTTGTTTACGCTTGATTGATCCGGTGTTCGGCGACAGTTGGACCTTCAATGACAACGGCGTTGAGCGGGCTATCAGCCTCGGCGAAACATTTCAGGTCAATGTTGCTGAGGCAATGGCGCAGACGGCGGCAGCGGGGCTGGGCATCTGTCTGTTGCCGGATCTTGTCGCCGCTAAAGCTTTTCAGCAGGGCAAGCTAGTGCGCATTTTGGTCGAGCACCAGTTGCATGAGCGTGGCGTGTACGCGCTGTATCCCTCACGGCGTTTTCTCGATGCCAAAGTGCGAACCTGGGTCGAGTTTCTCAAAGACGAAATACCCGTAGCCTTTGCCAATAACCGAGCGGTGGTAGAAAACCCTCAATATTGGGCGTAGTTCTCCACCACCTTGTGGGTGCGCATTTATTTGATGCGCATCATCACCAGTGCTACGACGACACCAAGGGCTGCGATTATCGTTGCGATCACGCCCAATGACTGCAAGCCAAACTGGCTAATACCGAACCCACCGATAATGGCGCCGAAGCCGATGCCTGCATTTGCCGCAGATATATTCAGGGTCGCAGCAAGCGCCTGAGCCTTTGCACCTGCCTGCATTACCCGAACCTGACATATCGGAAACAACGCGGTGTAGGCGATTCCCCACGCAATCATGGCGAGAATCAGCACCCAGTACTCAGCAGCAAAGGCTATCGCCACGAGCATGCCTGCACCCAGTAGCAGCAGAAACAAAACCATAGCCCCAAGAGGCGTGCGGTCGACCAAGCTACCGCCCAAATAGTTGCCGATCATGCCGACAGCGCCGAAGCCCATCAGCCACCAGCCCACCTGACTTGCAGGTACGCCAGCCAGACGTTGGAGAACATCGGCCAGATAGGTGTAAGCGGTAAACATCGCGGTAAATGTCAGCACGGACAGCAGCACGTGAGCAAGGAACCGCGGGTTACGCAGGATCTGAGTTTGTTTTTCAGTCGGATGTTTGTCCGGCGAGGAGGGTAGCTTCGGCATCACCAGGTGCATCAGCACGGCGACCAGCAAACAAATACCCGCAAGAACCCAGAAACTTCCGCGCCAACCGAGAGTATCTGCCGCCACAGTGCCCAACGGCACACCGAAAACCAAAGCTGCACTAATCCCTAAGTAAACTTTAGCCACAGCCTTGCCGGATTTGCCGGCCCCCGCTAATTGACCAGCGGTTTCACTGGCAGTGCCCCAAAAGACCGGCAGGGCCAGCGCAGGAATAAAGCGGGCCAGGGCCAGTACCCAGATGTTGATCGCCACAGCTGCAAGCACGTTGGATGCGGCAAACACCAACAGAATGATGCTGAATAGTTTCTTGCGCTCAACATGGGCTAATTTAGCCGTTAACACTGGGCCGAAGAGCATCACAGTGAAGGCGAACAGTGTGACCACCTGACCGGCCAAAGTGATGGATATATCCAGATCGTTAGCCAATGAGGGGAGTAAACCGACAATCAAAAACTCGGTGGTGACAATGATAAAGGCGGCAATCGCCATGATCAGGATTTGCACGCCTGTACGCGACGGGATTGCGGATGTTTGTGCGGCGTCTGCCACTGCTAAGGACTGCATCAACTAACTCCAACTCTGGGGGATACGGAAAGAGACGCTGAACATTGTTGAAGCGCTAAACGCTGCATGCAGGCAATGCCTCTATCGGAAGCCATATAGCTTATTGGAGAATTTTGCGTATATTTAAGGCGTTAATTACCAAGTGTTTTGAATTAAATTCATCAATCGAGACGTTAATGTTTTCATCAGAAAGACTTAAGGGCATCGATGTGTTTGTCAGCGTGGCTGATCTTGGTAGCTTTACTGCTGCGGCAGAGCGTCTGAATCTAAGTAGTTCTGCGGTGAGTAAAAGTGTCGCGCGGCTTGAGGGACGACTCGGCGTGCGTCTGTTCCAGCGCACCATTCGGCGTTTGTCGCTGACAGAAGCGGGAGAAACGTTCTACCGCACCTGTATCGCAGTGCTGACTGATCTTGAAGAGGTCGAGTTGGCATTGACCTCTGAGCATCTGAAACCGCAGGGCAGGGTACGGATTGATTTACCCGCTTCTTACGGGCGTTTGCATGTATTGCCCTTGATCCTCGATTTCGTTAAGCAGCATCCAGGCTTGCATCCGCACGTGTCATTCTCCGACCGCTTTGTCGATCCGGCGCAGGAAGGCATCGATATTGTCGTACGCATCGGTGGCTCAGATGCATGGGCGGCAAATTTGGGGCATCGCTTTTTTGGCGCTCAACGACTGATCTTTTGTGCATCACCCAGCTATTTGAGGGCACACGGCACACCGCAGTCTGCACAGGATCTACAGCACCATCAGTGTGTCGGGTATGGGCAGAACGATGGCTTGGTCGGCCCTTGGTTTTTCAAAGGACGACAGGCTGGCGATATGGAACGTCGGGTGATGAGTGCGCATATTGCTGTCGGTGATGGCGAAGGCGAGGTGATGGCTGCGCTTGCCGGGCTCGGTATTGCACAGTTACCGACGTGGTTAACCCAGCGCCACTTAGATGCTGGCACCTTGGTCGAAGTGCTACCGCAACTGGCCACGGACGGTTTGCCAATGAATCTGGTGTGGCTGAAAAGTCGTGAAAATCTGCCCAAGGTGCATGCGCTTCTTGAGTACCTGAGCGCCAGACTCGAGCCGTCAGGCAGCGCGCGTTAGTTGTAGTCGTTTGGCCCGATGTTAGTCTTCAGTCCTGCGGGGGGGTCGAGCGGTAATCGGCAGCGGTCAACTTTCCACCACGTAGGTAGAAGTTTGCGTATGGCTGGCTGATTAAAACGATCATCAATCAGATACACAACGCCTTGATCCTGCACCGTGCGAATAACCCGGCCAGCCGCCTGCACGACTTTTTGCAGGCCCGGATAAAGATAGGTGTAGCCGTATCCCTTGTTGCTACCAAACATCGCATCCATGCGCAGCTTTACCTGTTCATTGACTGGGTTGGTTTGCGGCAAACCCAACGTCGCGATAAATGCGCCAATCAACTGGTCGCCGGGCAAATCGATACCCTCGCCAAATGCTCCACCCAGGACGGCAAAGCCGACGCCACGACTGTGGCTGGTAAATCGATCAAGAAACGCCTGACGCTCGCTTTCATCCATTTTCCGGGACTGCTGCCAGACCGGGATATGTGGATGTGCTTGGCGCAACTCATCGACGGCAGCCTGGAGGTAACTGTAACTGCTGAAAAAGGCCAAATAGTTGCCGGGTTTTTCGGCGTATTGGCGGGCGATCAGTGCCGCGATCGGCCCCAGTGAGTAATCGCGGTGGGCAAAGCGCGTGGACAAATTACTGACGGCTTGAACCTGGAGTTGCTCAGCGCTGAACGGTGAGTCCACATCAATCGATGGCGTTTTTTCAGGCAGCCCGAGCAGGTCAGCGTAATAGTTGGCCGGGCTCAATGTTGCGGAAAACAAGGTGCAACTGTGTGCATCCTCGAAGCGTGGAGCCAGAAATGGCGCGGGGACGATGTTGCGAATACACAGGGTCGAAACTGATTTGCCAGAGCTGTCATCGCGGCTGATATCGAACAGAGAGTGTGGGCCAAAGGCTTCGGCCAGCCGGCAGAACAACATGGCATCCAAATAAAAATGCAGCAGTTCTGTGGCATTGCCGGCGGGTTGTTCACTGAGGTGATCGGTTAGCGTGCTGACGGCTTTTTGCAACGCCATCACAAACAAGTCTGGCGCGGTGGGATAGACCTGATACGCGACCTGTTGCTCAAGTTCTAATTGTCGCCAGTGCCGGCTGATACGCTCAAGCGGGGCCTTCATCACCTTAGGCGCGATCAACCGCAGGGCTTCAAAACGTTGTTGGTTGAGCTCTGCGGTGTACATACCTCGGGCGCGGTCAATCAGGTTGTGCGCCTCATCAACCAGCAGTGTAATGCGCCATTCGTTGAGCAGGGTCAGGCCATACAGCAAGCCGCCCATGTCAAAGTAGTAGTTGTAATCGCAGACTACAACATCAGCCCATCGACACAATTCCTGACTCAGGTAATATGGGCAGACCTGATGCTCCAGAGCAATTTTGCGTACGTTCTGATGATTGAGCCACTGGCTGTCGAGCGCAGCTTTGCGCGCATCCGGCAGGCGATCATAAAAACCTTTGGCCAACGGGCAAGAGTCGCCGTGGCAGGCTTTGTCTGGATGTTCACAGGCTTTATCTCGGGCAACATGCTCAAGCACGCGCAGCGGCATGGCGGTTTCCTGGCTGCGTAAGGTATGCAGCGCATCCAGGGCCAGGCGCCTGCCCGGTGTTTTTGCGGTAACAAAGAACAGGCGATCAAGCTTTTGCTCGGGAAAGGCCTTGAGTTGCGGAAACAAGGTGCCAAGGGTTTTGCCGATACCAGTGGTTGCTTGTGCCATTAAGCAGTGGCCATCACGTGCGGCCCGATAAACTGTATTAGCCAGTTGGCGTTGGCCGTTGCGAAATTCGGCATGGGGGAATTTCAGGCGCAGCAAAGACTCATCGCGGCGCAGGCGATGAGCACGCTCGTATTCGGCCCAGTGGATGTAGCGGCTGCATTGCAGGTTGAAAAACTGCTGCAGCTCTTCTGCACTGACGGTCAGGTGAAACGCCGTCTCATGCTGAGTCAGTACATTGAAATAAACCACTGCCAAGTTGATTTCAGGCAGCTCGCGCTCGGCGCACAGCAGCCAACCATAAACTTTTGCCTGAGCCCAATGCAGTAAACGGTGGTTCTCGGGAATACGGCTGATATCGCCACGGTGTGTTTTGATTTCTTCAAGCAGGTTCTGGTCCGGGTCGTAACCATCGGCGCGACCACGCACCAATAACCCGTGGTATTCGCCGCTCAGCGTCAGTTCTGGGCAATAACCGGGGCCTCGCCTGGCAAGCACAATTGCATGACCGGTCATACCTTCTTGCGCGGTGGGTGAAGGCGTAAAGCGCAAGTCCAGATCACCGACCTTGGCCGTGAACTCGCACAGTGCGCGGACAGCAACCTGATAATTCAAGCGTCAGCCCATTGCACATAACAGACATCCACTGGCATGTCGTGCTCGGCGCAAAACGCCAGCCAGCGGCGTTGGTTGTCTTGTAAACGGTCGCCGGGGCCTTTGACTTCAATCATGCGGTAGCGCTGTTGCGCAGGCCAGAACTGGATCAAGTCAGGCATGCCCGCACGATTGGCCTTGATATCAATCAACAAACGTTTGAACCAGGCCAAAAGGTGCGATGGAGGCAGGCATTCAAGGGCTTGTTCCAATAGGGATTGATCAAGTGCGGACCAAAATACGAAAGGCGACTGAATGCCGAATTTGTCGGTGTAGTTTTGCCGGATCACATCCTTGTAAGCCGACGAGTCCAGCAGCTCAAGGCTGTGTGCGAATAACGCCTTGCGCTGCGGATAAAAGTCGCTACTGAGCAGATCAACCGGCCCAGTCTGAAATGGATGGAAAAACGCACCCGGCACCGGAGCGAAAATAGCTTGCCAGCAGAGCAGCCCGAACAAGCTGCAGATCAGGCTGTTTTCGACGTAATGCACGGGTGCGTCAGGCTGAGTCAGGTGCTGAACTACTGCAAACTCGACACGCTCAAACTCAGGTTTAGGTAAAACCAGATCAATCCGCGCAGGGCTGACAGGCTTGGCTTTACCTGGTAATGGCCGGCCTAGCTGGCGAGCAAGACGCGTCAAAGCACGCTCTGCTGCCTGCGCTTCAGCATCATTCTCCGGTGCTTGCATGGCTTCGATGCTGAGGTCATAAGCCTGCTGATGAAGCCCAAGTCGTTCCAGCACCCGGATTTTTCGTAAGCGAGCACCGACATAGCGACAGTCGGCATAGAACGCCAGCGCGCTTTCTAGCTGTGCTTCGCGCTCTAATTGTTGGCCCATACGGAACAGTAACTTATGGCGCCGCGCCGCAAGAAAGGCACTGTCGCAGACTAAAGAACTCATCTGCTGCAGGACGTGCTCAATGGGTTCACCTGCCTCGAATTGCTCACGACAATCCTGCAATCGCAGGTAGCAATCAATATCTGAGCGTTGGCGAAAGGCTCGTGAGTCATCGGTCAGCTCGACCCGCTCGTAACGGAAGATACCTAGCTCTGCGAGGACAAATTCGGACCACTCCTGGCGCAGGTTGCCGAAGAATATCAAGCGCAGGCGCTCACACATATTGTCGATGGTCAGCGACAATATTTGCTCATCGCTGGTAGGGCACCACGTGGCAAAGTCACGTGGTTCAAGCTGTTCATCCGTAAGCAGTTCAAACAGCTGGGTCTTGCTCATGGATCGTTTAAGCGGGATGTTGTCGCCCAGATGTTGGAGGATTTCATCCTTGCGCAGCAGCTTGAACAACTCGTCCAGACTGAGCGCAGCGTCATGTTCTATCCAGCCAGCGCCCAGCAGTGGCTCGGCAGCCGAACGGCTGCAATCGATCTCGTCATAGCTCAGTTTGTCGAGTCGGAAATGCCTGCCTTTGCGCATGATCATGCGCACCAATAAGGCTTGCGACTGAGTGTTCATGGCTAAGAACTGCTCAATAAACTGAGACTCCGACGCATCCAACAGATCCGCATAGCGCTGTTGTAGCCAGCTCAGCGCCTGATGAAAGTTAGACAGGTAATAGAATCGGGGATCGAGTTGCGACTGCATGGACGTGCCAGTTTGCTTGCATGAATGAGTAGCCATGCACAGTGGGCTGAGGAGGGCGCGTTAACCCTTGCTTGGATTATGCGTGCTCGCTCGCGTTAATTTCGATCAGTTTAACTTAGGCTGTTCGTTTATACAGTATTATTGCGCAGAACCTCTCAGATTGTAAGTTCAACCTGTTCGGGCCTGAAGTCTGTGCCGTGATGCAGTTTTAAGTGGACTCGCGCTATGCGCAAGCACCTGCAAGGCAGTCACTCTTCGACTGCCTTGCAGGTGCTAGGGGCTTAATGCTCGCCGGATTCAGACAACGCTGCTTTTACCAATGGGTGCAGTGTGTTGTCGCTATGTTCAACCTGCAAAGCACTTAACTCATTGCGCATGGCCGGGGTCCAGAAACTTTGCAGGTGCAGGCGGACGCTGCGCGCTGCCTGAACGGTGTCTGCTTCATGGGCGAAGAATTGAGCAATTTGATTGGCCATTTTAATCAGGCTTTCACTGCTCATTTACCCACTCCAGCTTTATCTACAAGGCGACGCTGTTTGAGTAAACGATGTTGTTCATCACTGAACGCTTGATAACGCTTTTGCCATTCGGATGGATGATAAACGCGCGACACTTCGACTGCTGTGACCTTGTACTCCGGGCAGTTAGTGGCCCAGTCAGAGTTGTCGGTAGTGATCACATTGGCGCCTGATTCCGGAAAATGGAAGGTGGTGTAAACCACACCGGGTGCGACCCGTTCGCTGACTTTGGCGCGCAACACGGTTTGCCCGGCACGGCTGCCAATCCCAACCCAGTCATTGTCGTTAATACCACGGCTCTCGGCATCACTTGGATGAATTTCCAGGCGATCCTCTTCGTGCCAGGCAACATTATCAGTTCGTCGGGTCTGAGCGCCGACGTTGTATTGGCTAAGAATCCGGCCGGTGGTCAGCAGGAGTGGATAGCGGCTGTTGACCTTCTCGTCAGTAGGCACGTAACCGGTGAGCATAAAGCGTCCCTTGCCGCGCACAAACTGGTCGATATGCATGGTCGGCGTACCGTTTGGCGTCTCGTCGGTGCATGGCCATTGCAGGCTGCCCTGACGATCGAGTTCGGCATAACTTACTCGGGAGAATGTCGGTGTCAGACGCGCAATCTCGTCCATGATTTGAGCCGGGTGCGAATACTCCATCGAGTAGCCCAAGGCATTGGCCAATGCCATTGTCGCTTGCCAGTCAGCCTTGCCTGCCAGTGGCTCCATGACTTTGCGGACCCGATTTATCCGGCGTTCGGCGTTGGTGAAGGTGCCATCTTTCTCAAGAAACGAACTGCCCGGCAAGAATACATGAGCGAATTTAGCCGTCTCATTGAGGAAGATGTCCTGCACGATAATGCATTCCATCGACGACAGAGCCGCTGTCACATGTTGGGTATTGGGGTCGCTCTGAGCGATGTCCTCACCTTGGCAGTAAAGCGCCTTGAACGTGCCGTCCAGCGCCGCTTCAAACATGTTCGGGATACGCAGCCCTGGGTCAGGTAACAGGGTTACATTCCAGGCCTGTTCGAACTCATGGCGTACTGTCTCGTTGGAAACATGCCGATAACCCGGCAACTCGTGAGGGAAGGAACCCATATCACAGGAACCTTGTACGTTGTTCTGTCCACGCAGCGGGTTAACCCCAACGCCTTCGCGGCCGATGTTGCCGGTGACCATTGCCAGGTTGGCGATACCCATGACCGCCGTACTGCCTTGGCTGTGTTCGGTGATGCCCAGGCCGTAATAGATCGCCGCGTTGCCTCCCGTCGCGTAGAGGCGTGCTGCGGCGCGTATTTGCTCAGCGGGTACACCACAAACCGGCCCCAAGACCTCCGGTGCGTGTTCCGCTGAGCTGACAAAATCGCGCCAGCGAGCAAAATCTGCATCCTCGCAGCGTTCTTCAATGAAGCGCTGGTTGAGCAGTCCTTCGGTGACGATCACATGGGCAAGCGCATTAAGCATGGCCACGTTAGTGCCGGGGCGCAGTTGCAAATGCAATTCAGCGCGGGCGTGGGCCGAGTCGACTAAATCGATGCGCCGCGGATCAATCACAATCAAGCGTGCGCCTTGGCGTAAGCGGCGCTTGAGTTGGGATGCGAATACGGGGTGAGCATCGGTAGGGTTAGCGCCCATCACCAGAATGACGTCAGCCTGCATCACTGAGTCGAAATCCTGGGTACCGGCTGACTCACCCAACGTTTGCTTTAAACCATAACCGGTGGGTGAATGGCAGACGCGGGCGCAGGTATCGACATTGTTATTGCCAAAAGCAGCGCGAACCAGTTTCTGCACCAGATAGGTTTCTTCATTGGTGCAGCGGCTAGAGGTGATGCCGCCGATTGAATCACGCCCGTATTTGAGCTGTATGCGGCGTAATTCGCTAGCCGCGTAGTTGACGGCTTCATCCCAACTGACTTCCTGCCAAGGATCGTCAATATGCTTACGGATCATCGGTTTAGTAATGCGGTCTGGATGGGTTGCATAACCCCAGGCGAAGCGCCCTTTTACGCAAGAATGGCCGTGGTTGGCGTGGCCGTTTTTGTCCGGAACCATGCGCACCAGTTGATCTCCTTTCATTTCTGCGCGGAACGAGCAGCCTACACCGCAATAGGCGCAGGTGGTAATGACGCTGCGTTCAGGTTGACCCAACTCCACCACGCTTTTTTCCATCAGCGTGGCGGTTGGGCAAGCTTGTACGCAGGCACCGCATGAAACACATTCAGACTCGAGAAAATTATCGCCACCTGCCGCAGCCACTCGTGATTCAAAGCCACGCCCGCTGATGGTCAAGGCGAAGGTGCCTTGCGTCTCTTCGCAAGCACGCACGCAACGGTTGCAGACAATGCACTTGCTCGGGTCGTAATCGAAGTAAGGGTTGGAAACGTCTTTGGCTTCATCCAGGTGATTCGCCCCTTCGTAACCATAACGCACCTCGCGCAAGCCAACTTGGCCAGCGACCGTTTGCAACTCGCAGTTGCCGTTGGCCGAGCAGGTCAGGCAATCCAGCGGATGGTCGGAGATGTACAGTTCCATCACGTTACGGCGCAGGGTGGCGAGTTTGCTGGTTTGCGAGCGTACGACCATGCCTTCAGTGACCGGTGTCGTGCATGAAGCGGGGTAACCGCGCATACCTTCAATTTCCACCAGGCACATGCGGCAGGAACCAAAGGCTTCAAGACTGTCGGTGGCGCAGAGTTTGGGGATTTGCGTGCCAAGTAGCGCCGCAGCGCGCATCACCGAAGTGCCAGCGGGTACGCGGATCTCGCGACCGTCGATGGTTAAGCTGACTTGTGTATGGCTTTGGCGCTCAGGCGTGCCAAGGTCGATATCACTTTTGGGATCGAAGAGGGTGATCATTGGGCGGCCTCCGTGGTGGCCATGCCGAAGTCGGCGGGGAAGTGCTTGAGTGCGCTGGTCACGGGGTATGACGTCATCCCGCCGAGTGCGCAAAGCGAGCCGTATTGAAGTGTGTCGCACAGATCCCATAACAGCTGAGCCTGTTCGTCACGGGCGGCTGGAGCGGTGCTGGCGATTAGGCGGTCCACCACTTCTACACCACGGGTCGAACCGATCCGGCATGGGGTGCATTTGCCGCAAGATTCCTCGGCACAAAACTGCAGTGCAAACCTGGCCATATGCGCCATATTCAGGCTTTCGTCAGCCACCACAACGCCACCGTGACCGAGCATGGCACCGATACTGGCCAAGGCTTCATAGTCCAGCGGTGTGTCGAACTGCGTAGGGGGTATCCAGGCACCTAATGGCCCGCCAACCTGCGCGGCCTTTAATGGCCGACCGCTGGCTGTGCCACCGCCGTAGCCTTCAATAAGCTCGCGCAAGCTAAGACCAAAAGCGCGTTCTACCAAACCGCCGTAGCGCACGTTTCCAGCCAGTTGGAAGGGCATGGTGCCCAATGAGCGACCCATGCCAAAGTCGCGATAAAACTGCGCGCCACGGGCCATTATCACTGGCACAGAGGTCAGGGTCAGCACGTTGTGGACGAGCGTTGGTAGGCCAAACAAACCCTCGAGAGCCGGCAGCGGAGGCTTGGGGCGAACCGTGCCGCGTCTACCTTCAAGCGACTCAAGCAGGGCGGTTTCTTCACCGCAGATGTAGGCACCTGCGCCGACGCGTACTTCAATGTCAAAGTGCCGTCCGCTGGTGCAGATATCGTTGCCCAGGTAGCCTGCCTGACGAGCGATTTCCAGAGCATTGTTAAGGGTGTCAATTGCATCCGGGTACTCCGAGCGCACATAGATATAACCTTTGCTCGCGCCAACGGCGAGGCCGGCAATGGTCATGCCTTCAATCAACAGGAATGGATCGCCTTCCATCAACATGCGATCGGCAAAGGTGCCCGAGTCGCCTTCGTCGGCGTTGCAGACGATGTATTTCTGCTCAGCTTTAGCATCGCGCACCGTCCGCCATTTGATTCCAGCGGGGAAGGCGGCGCCGCCCCGACCGCGCAGACCTGAATCAAGTACAGCAGTCACCACATCGGCGCCATCCATCTTGATCGCTTGAGCCAGCCCCTTGAAACCGTCATGAGCCAAGTAGTCGTCCAGTGACAGCGGGCGAGTAATACCCGCGCGGGCGAATAGCAGGCGTTGCTGGCTTTTCAGATAGGCAATGTCTTCAACCAGGCCTAGCGCCTGCGGATGGCTGCTTGGGTCAGCCGTTAGAGCATCGAGCAGACCGGGCACATCTGCACAAGTGATTGGGCCGAAACCGAGACGCCCATTGGCGCTTTCAGCTTCTAACAGGGGTTCGAGCCAGTAAAGGCCGCGTGAGCTGGTGCGCTGCAACTCGATCGCCAGTCCACGGCGCTCTGCCTCTTGAGTCAGAGCGTTGGCCACTTCATCGGCGCCGACGGCGCGGGCAAGTGAGTCGCAGGGGATGAATAGCTTCAGCATGCACCATCCTCCAAGCAGCGGTTGACCAGGTCATCCAGGCGCTCTGGTGTTAGGCGAGCATGCAATCGGCCGTCTATTTCTATGGCGGGCGAGCAGGCACAGGCACCTAAGCAATACACCGTCTGCAAACTGACCTGACCGTCGGCACTGCTGCCGTTCTCATTGAGCGACAGTCGCTCACCCAGTTGCGCGGCTAAACTTTCAGCCCCCATGCTCTGGCATGACTCGGCTCGGCACAGCCTCAAGGTGTGACGCGCGGGCGGCGTGGTACGGAAGTCGTGATAAAAGCTGATTACGCCCTGGACTTCAGCCTTACTGAGGTTAAGCGCCTGGGCGATATTGGCAACAGCGTTACTCGGAATGTACCCCGCGCCCTGTTGAATCGCATGGAGGATCGGCAACAGGCCGCCCGGGGTGTCTTTCTCGCGGCCCAATACGCTGTTAATCAGGGGCAGGTGCAACGCTTCATCAGGCATACAAAGGTACCTTGGCATCACGAACAGGACTAACTTACAGGTTAGACGTTCGGAGTCATTGGCCACGGCGAACCGACCATTGCACGGCACTTTGGTCTAAAGGATCGCCATCTATGTTCTTCGGCCAAGCGTCTTCAATGCACTTGGTCCGAGATTGGCTTTAAGCTTGCCATTGCCACTGGCTGGAGATAGCGCCTGAGCGACTTTTCACATCCTGAAACCGACTTGGTTGCATTGACGCATTTGTTCGACGCGAGCACTGCCAGCACTTGAACGACGCTACACAGACCTCAGATCGCTGGATCTGAACGGGTTACCAACGCTGCGCCGGGAGTCCCGGCACAGTAAAGCCATTTAGAGAATGCTTAGTGGGTATTCAATAAAGGCACGGATTTCGTTCAGATCTGGGCCCAGGTTGTTACTGGCGCGATAGATGGAGTTGCGCACACGGAGCGATAGGTCTTTGGCCGGGCCGTTTTGCAGCACGTAGCTGAGCTGGTTGAAAATTTCGCGCTCTGTGCTGTCACTGTCTGTGGTGCTGTAAATATTGTCACCGCGCACGTAGGCAAACTTGTATTGCAGTCCGGGTACACCGTATTTCGAGAAATCCAATTCATAGCTGGCTTGCCATGAGTTTTCATCTCTGTTGTCGAAGTCGGAATAGTAGGAGTTTTTCAGGTAAATGGCGTTGCCACCATCACCATAGTCGTAGGCGTAACCGGCATCACCCGAACTGCGTTGATGTGCGATGGTGAATGCGTGGGCACCGATGCTGTATTTGGCTGCCAAGCTCCAGATGGTGTTGCGGTCGTTATTGCCATCACCGCCGGAGTTTTGTGCGGCCACTGAGCCGTCATCGTATGTGGTGTGATAGAGGTTGAAGTCGAAATTCAATGCTTGTTCTGTGGCTAACGGGATGTTGTAGTTGAGGTTGACGTAGGTCTTGCGAAACTCGTCCTCAACATCGGAGTAGTAAAGTGACGAACTCAAATCGTCTGTGAAGACGTAGCTACCACCAACGACATCGATGCTTTTCAAGCGATTAGGGTCACGCGATGCGTCGGCCATAGGACTGTCACCGGTGAAACGTCCCGCATTTAGCTCCAGGCCTTCAATCTCATTGCTCGTCACCAGCGTGCCAGTAAAGGATTGCGGCAGCAGGCGGCTATCGTCATATGCCAGTACAGGCAGGGAAGGGAACTGATTACCGTACTTGATCAGGGTATTCGAGAAGCGCACCTTGATCGCTGCACCTCCTTGAGAAATATCGTCCACAGGACGACCATCGCTGTCTGTATCAAACATAGAGCCGACGTTACGGCCGCGACCGCTATCGAGTTTGATACCCAAGAGACCAAAGGCATCTACGCCAACCCCTACTGTTCCTTGGGTAAAACCTGATTCAAAGGTGCCGATGAAGCCTTGACCCCAGGTCTTGGCGTCATTCACTCCGTCGTTGAAATCCCGGTTCAAATAGGTGTTTCGCAGTAAAACATTCAAGCTACTGTCTTCGACAAAGCCCTGTGCTTTCGATTGCTCGCTGGCGTAAACGGTGGTTGCGCTCATCGCGCTGCATGCACAAGCGATTGTTATTAGTTTCCTACTGAACATAGTCGCTCCTAGCGATTTTCTAATCGTTGTTTACAGCTAACAGACAGCGCTGCTGCCTTACATCTGACAGGCATCGTTAAGCGCTTAAGGCAGGGGGCGTTAATGATGGAACATTTTCATATCAGTGACGCTCGTTACGGCGGCAAACAAATAGTGCCCATACTAAAGTTTAGCTATCCGGCCTGAATGCCTTTGCTATCAGTTTCGATGTTGCAGCACAGGTCAACTATTCAATGCGGGAGGGCGATTTTTGCGGGATATAGGCTCCATTAGATGGCGTATCTGCTGGCTCGTGCCTAAAGATGGTGTGAGAAACACACTCTAGAGTAAGTGTGCTTTATCTATTTATAGCCTGTGGAAAATTGCCTTGAATTCAAATTATTAGAGCAGGTTCTGAAGTTTTATCGCTAATCGCTAACGGCAGCCCTAGCGATTATGTTTGCCCGCAACATAAGGCATCACGCTGCATTGAATGTAGATTTATCTCAATGGTTTCACAGATGGATTCCATCTGGATCTGGTGCTCGCTGTTGTGAAACGGGCTTTGTAAATCGGTGCCGATTTGTTCGATTGCCAGCAACATAAAGCCCACCACCGTTGAGGCCACTGGAGTAAACCAACCCAAGGACTCCACCAACCCTATCGGCACGATCACGCAGAACAGCGAAATAAACAGCCGGGGGAAATACACATACGGATAGGGCAGCGGCGTGTTGGCAATTCGCTCCATGCCGCCTTGGCTGTTAGACAGGTCAACCAAGGTCGATTCCAGCCGTGCCAAGCGAATACTATCCAGACGTCCGGCCTTGTACTCCTTGGCGAGTAGGGCAGCGGAGCCGTTAAGGATGTCGTTGGCAAAATTGTTGGTGGTGCCGCAGCGTGCAAACTCTGCACAGGGGATAAATGCCTTCACCTCATTCGGGCATGGATTGCCTCGCAAGTGGGCTGCCAAGCAATTCACATAGGCAACATGACGGCGCAGCAAAGTCGATTTTGTCGGATTGACCCCATCACTTGGGTCATCCAGAAGTGTCAGTACTTGGCGGGCAAAGCTGCGCGAGCTGTTAACCATCGCCCCCCACAAAGTCCGTGCTTCCCACCAGCGGTTGTAGGCGCTGCTGTTACGAAAGCTGATCAACACCACCAATGCAGACCCTAATAATGTCAGGGGCATCAGTGGCAGCTTGATCTTGTTTTCGAGATACAACATGAAGTCAACAGTGACTGCGATATCCCACATTAATAACCAAAAAAGCGACCAACCTACATAGCCAAGGGTCTTGATGATCAGGCGATATTTTTTGACGATGGCAGCTTTCAAGCGGAAACCTCACCTAAGCGTTAGGCATCAATCCAATGCTCTAGCTCGGACTCTTCAAGCGAGGCAATGGTTCGGCTGATGACTTTATCTTTAGTGTGCAGCCGCATTCAAACCAACTAAATATTGGAACCTTCATCTCCATCCCCAATGGATGATTTTAGGTATTGCCCTGTGCCTGCCTGACCAAACCGCAGAGCCAGCCCGCAACCGCCTGTTCATCCTTGGTAACAACTTTTTACAGTTGTTGAGCCTGCAGAACTATTCTTGATTGCAAACGCTCTCATTTTTTAGGCGTGATCACTTACTGAAGAGCAACGAAACTGCGGTGATAATTCCACGATGGAGGAATACCCCATGTCGGACAAAACCTGTTCTTGTCCAAACTGTGAATGTGAAGTTGATGCAAATGCTCTGTCCCGGGATGGGCTCGCATACTGTTGTGCAGCCTGTGCTTCAGGTCACGCTCAAGGGGTGCAATGTAGAAAACCAAGCTGCACCTGCGGCGATAACCCAGAGCAATCAGAGGCTGAAGAGCAATAGTATTGGCAGCGAGCAGCCTGCATTTGCGCAAGCCTCACACCACTAACCAGAGCGAGATGGCGAATGGATGTTGCTGAACGTATTTTGCTTACGCTGCAAGAGGAGTTTTCAGACCTTGGCGAAGTGGAACGTCTAACCAGAACTGCTCTACGTCTGTTATTGGCAATAGTGCTGGGTGGCGTGCTCGGTTATGAGCGTGAGGTCACTGGCAAAGCTGCGGGCGTGCGTACTCATATGCTGGTGTGTATTGGTTCCGCTGTTTTCGTCATGTCACTGGAGCAAGAGGGCGCAGGCCACGATGCAATGAGTCGAATTATTCAGGGCATAGCCTCCGGAATAGGCTTTCTTTGCGCAGGGACCATACTTAAGGGCAGCAATATTTCGGATGTCAAAGGTCTGACCACCGCCGCCGGGCTATGGTCGGCTGCCGCGATAGGCGTAACTATCGGGCTAGGGCTTGAAGCCACAGCCATACTGGCAACCTTGATGACGGTATTGGTGCTGCATGTAGTACCTATATGGCTCGAACCGAAGAACAACGCATAACAACAGCAGGCTCTGGAGGCGTTGCCTAGGCTGGGTGATCGAGTTCAAGCTGCGTGACGTCAACTAATGGCGTAACCGGTGCATACAGATTTGGCGATCTGAACAGGTAGCGGCTTGAGTGCTTGAGAAGTAAGACTGCGCCAGATTGCCCGGCGCAGTTTTAGCTGTATCAGAGAATGCTGAGTGGGTATTCGATGAAGGCACGAACCTCATTCAGATCAGGTCCAACATCGTTGCTGGCGCGATAAATCGAGTTGCGAAGACGGAAGGAGAGATCCTTAGCCGGACCATCCTGAAGCACGTAGCTGACCTGGTTGAAGATTTCACGTTCAGTGCCATCGCTATCGGTGCCGGTATCGATGTTGTCACCGCGCACGTATGCAAACTTATACCGCAGCCCCGGAACGCCGTACTCGGCAAAGTCCAACTCATAGCTTGCTTGCCACGAGTTTTCATCCTTGAGGTTGAAGTCGGAGTAGTAGGAGTTAGCCAAGTAAATAGTACTGCCGCCATCACCGTAATCGTAAGCGTATCCAGCATCGCCGGAACTGCGCTGGTGAGCCAGGATGAAGGCGTGGGCGCCGATACTGTACTTGGTCGCCAGGCTCCAGATAGTGTTGCGATCGTTGTCACCGTCACCGCCGAAATCCGCTGCGGCTATTGAGCCGTCATCGTACTTGGTGTGGTAAAGGTTGAAATCAAAATTCAGCGCCTGCTCAGCGGCTATCGAGATGTTGTAGTTGAGGTTGGCGTAGGATTTTTCGAACTCGTCTTCAACATCAGAGTAATACAAAGAGGTCGAAACATTGTCTGTCAGGGCGTAAGAACCACCGACCACATCGATGCTTTTCAAGCGATTAGGGTCACGCGATGCGTCAGCCATAGGACTGTCAGCGGTGAAACGTCCAGCATTTAGTTCCAGGCCTTCAATCTCATTGCTCGTCACCAGCGTGCCGGTAAAGGATTGCGGCAGCAGGCGGCTATCGTCATATGCCAGCACAGGCAGAGAAGGGAACTGATTACCGTACTTGATCACGGTATTCGAAAAGCGCACCTTGATCGCTGCGCCCCCTTGGGAAATATCATCCACGGGACGACCATCGCTGTCTGTATCAAACATAGCGCCGTAGTTACGACCGCGGCCACTGTCGAGCTTAATCCCCAGTAGGCCAAAGGCATCAACACCAACGCCGACGGTTCCCTGGGTAAAGCCTGACTCAAAGGTGCCGATGAAACCCTGGCCCCAGGTCTTGGCATCTTTCACGCCGTCTTTGTAATCCCGGTTGAAATAGGTGTTTCGCAGTAAGACGTTGAGGCTACTGTCTTCGACAAACCCATTGGACTCGGACTGCTGGCTTGCATAGACGCCAGTGGTGCTGGCTGCGGTGCAGGCGCAAGCGATTGCAATTAGGTTTCTTTTGAACATGTCTGCTCCTAGCAATTTTCTAATAGTTTTTTACACGAGGCGGCGCACAGTAACGACCCCAAAAGGATCGATCCCGCAGGCTGCATAAAGACAGGAGTTAGAAATTTAATGACTCAATTATTATTGATAGTCGTTGGCTGGCGACGGGCAATAAATATCACTGTTTATAGGGGCGTTCTATTCGATAGGTGTGATGATTACTATCAGTGACAATAATGTCTGTAAGGGGGCCTATTTTAGTAATCTAAACGGGATGAATATATGGGTCTGCGACACTTTGCATCAGTGTTGCAGATCACCCACTTCATCAATCTTTGGTTTTTTAACCGCCTTTTAGGCGGTTTTTTTTGTGCAAAATTATCATTTACAATGATCTGCTTGTGTGCAGTGCCTGGTCCGGTTTTTTTGCTCAGGATACCTATGCTAGACATGTCACACACCGTGTGCTGTTCTATATTGAGAAGGCGCCGTTCGCTAACACTTCTACTACAGGTAGAGGTGCAGGTACCGGTGAATAAGGATTAACCAAAGTAACGCTGCTAGATATTAGTTGTGTTGATGTAAGTTTTCTGCATTGGCGAAATAAAATTTCTCGCACAATTATATTTTTGAAAGCACTTACAGCCTGAGTCCAGAAATAGATTCAATACGTACTGCAGTAATCGGTCTACTAATGCTGCCATGCCGAACCAATAAGTCGCCTATAGTCAAACAGGTATTTTAAATCAGTTCGGCAGATTCTATTTCAACGACCCTTGTATTCAAGTTACGCTGTAGTTTTAGTGATACTGAGTGTATTGAGTAACCGGCGCGGATTTTGCAATTATCACCAATGCTTGTATTAACAACTGGCTCATTCGGGTGGGTTCCAGTTTGTCTGAGATGCTGTTGTATATCAAAACCACCGCTCATTACTTTCCGGCACTATTAGTTTGGTTTGACAGGGTAAAACGATCGTTTTACCCTGTGAAGTATGGATATAAAAACTAAGCTGCTCTCCACCGCAGAATCCCTTTTCGACCGGCATGGCTTTAACGCCACTGGAATGGATCGGCTCACCAATGCTGCCGAGATGTCGAGCAGAACCCTCTACAAACATGCGAGTAGTAAGAATTCACTTATCGCCCAGGTGCTCAAGGAGCGGGACAGTCGCTTCTTGCGGCGCTTGGAAGTGCACAGCATTAATGCGCTATTTGATGCGCTCGAAGACTGGATGAGGGTAGAAAGTTGCCGGGGGTGTCTGTTCCTGCGCGCTTATGGTGAAACCGGTGGTGATACATCGGAAATCGCCGAAGTAGTGTTAGCTCACAAGGACGGGCTTAGGGAGAAAATTCAGGAAATTGTCAGGACAGAAACCGGCGGGGTTGATGACAGGGCGCTGGCCGAGCAAATTCTTATTCTATTCGAAGGCGCTACCGCGGTAGCTGTCTATCGCGGTGCAGGGGTTGTGGCGACAGCGCGTGACGCAGCTGTCGCACTGCTAGAAAAGGCACGGTCATGAACCCGAGCGTGTACCTCGGTGCGATGGGCTTCGGTCTGATCGCTGTCTGTTACGGCTTAGCCCGCTTCACCTTCGGGTTGTTCTTGCCGCAAATCGACGCCGATCTATCCTTGTCACCGACATTGAGCGGATTGATATCTGGCGGGTCTTTTCTGGGTTATTGCATCGCCATTATCCTGTCTGCACATTTAACCGAGCGGTTCGGTGCGCGTGCCGTCGCAATCGGTGCAGCGCTAGTCGCGGCGATTGGCATGCTCGGCATTGCAACGGCACCTTCTCCGCTTTGGCTCGCATGTGCCGTGATGCTGGCGGGGTCAAGCACCGGCTTGGCTTCACCGCCGATGGCAGCCGCAGTGGCCGCTGTCGTCGAACTAGAGCGACAGGAAGCTACCAACACGATAATTAATTCCGGTACGGGTGCGGGTGTGGTGCTCTCGGGACCGGTAGCATTGGTAATGGGAGGGCAATGGCGATTAGCTTTCGCAGCCTTTGCCGCACTCGCCTTTTGCATGGCGATTGCTGCGGCACTGAGCGTGCCTAGCAGGACCAAAACGGCCATGAAAAGCGCTACTGGTTTACCGCCATTCAATAGTGCGCTTAAGCGGCTGATCATCGCATCGTTCCTGATGGGCGCTTCCAGCACTGCTATCTGGTCATTCGGCAGCCAACTTGTCACGCTACGTTTAGGCTGGAGCAATTCCGGCGCGGGGCTGCTCTGGATTGCGATCGGAGCGTCCGGCATTCTCGGAGCGGGAGCAGGGGCCCTCGTCAAACAGTTTGGAATTGACCGAGTGCATTGGACGTTCTTGGCGGCAATGGCGACAGGCATCCTTCTTGTCGGGACAGCAAGCACCACGCCAGTCCTGACGTTAAGTGGTGGAGTCCTCTTCGGTGCGGCCTACATCATGCTTACAGGTGTATATCTGGTTTGGGGTGTCTCGGCGTTACCCGACCGGCCTGCAACGGGGCTGATGATCGGTTTTCTTTCCATTGCTATCGGGCAGACCGCAGGCGCGCCGATTTTCGGGCTTTTAATGGACAGTCTTACGATCGACTCCGCCGTTTTGGTGTTTGCATGCCTCGCCTTCGCAGCAGGACTGGCACGAAGAGGAGAAGTGAGCCTCAAGCTTGCCTAAGCTCAGCAGCCGCACCGCTCAATCGGTATAAATCATATAATCCGCACGGTCATGAGGATTATTGTCTTTACTAGTTACAAACCAAAGAAAACCTCACGATCGTGTGGAATTCTTGAAAATCGTCATCCATTTGACTAAAATCCACATAAGCGTGTGGATTTTTCTTGTCTGCCTGCATTGAATATGAAGGCTACGGCCAAAGGTTCTTCAAATGAAAGTTGACATCGAATCTCCTGAGCAAGTTGGCGAACTCATACGAGCAAGCCGCAAAGCCATGCAAATCCGCCAGGACGATGCGGCAGGCATTATCGGTGTGTCGGAAAACTTTCTCGGGAAAGTTGAGCGGGGCGCTGAAACAGTACAGTGGGGCAAGTTGTTCCAAGTGATGCAGGGGCTTGGTCTGTCTGTAACGATCGAGGTGCCGGAGAACTTCGCTGACGACATCCGAAAGGTGCTCGCAGACACGCAGAAGAAGGCAGCCACACAAAACAACGCTGCCCAATCCGCAACTTCTGCCCAGACCACTAAGGCGAAATAATGGAACGCTCACTCAATGCCTGGATCAACCAGACGCTTGTGGGCACTCTGCGCGAAAGTAATGGTTTATGGGCCTTCTGCTACAGCGAGCAGTGGTTGACTGACCCATTAGCGCACCCTTTGTGTCCGTTGCTCCCCCTACAGAGCGAAGAACACTACGATGGCGCTACGACTCGCCCGGTGCAGTGGTATTTCGATAATTTGCTGCCAGAGGAGGGGCAACGGCAGCTGATTGCCAAAGCCGCACGTGTTGCGATCGAGGATGCCTTCGCCTTGTTGCAGCATTTCGGAGCTGAGTCAGCTGGCTCTTTGACGCTCCTGCCGCCCGGACAAAAGCCTGGACCTGGGAGCATAGCGGCGCTGTCCGATGCTGAACTGTCGAAGCGCATTATGGCGATGCCAAGGATTCCTCTGGCCGAGCAAGCAGCGAAGAAAATGTCTCTGGCAGGAGCTCAACACAAGGTGGCTGTCATCTACCGGGATGGCCAGATATTCGAGCCGACCGGTAGTGAACCATCGACCCACATACTCAAGCCTGACCACCCTGACGATGCATGGCCACACAGCGTAATCAACGAATGGTTCGTGATGAAATTGGCCGAGCGGGTTGGGCTGCCTGTACCACGCGTGGATCGCTTGTATGTGCCGCAGCCGGTTTATCTCATCGAGCGGTTTGACCGCGTTGAAAATGAGCATGGATGGTCCCGCCTTCACTGTATCGATGCATGTCAGTTGACGGGGTTGTCCAGAGAGTTCAAATACAGAGCCGGTAGCATGGAACGCATTACAGGCTTGGCCGACCATTGCAGGCCAGCAGCGCTGGCTAGATTGCGCCTCTTCCAGTGGTTGATCTTTAACGTGCTGGTGGGCAATGAAGATGCACACCTGAAAAACCTCAGTTTCCTGCTCTCAGCAAAGAACGTGCATTTGTCCCCGTTCTACGACTTGTTGTGCACAGCGGTGTACGGCACGCGCGCTTTTGAGAAAGATCAGTGGCCAGTTCAATCTGAAATGGCTTGGCCAATTAATGGAACTCAGCGTCTGTTAGATATCTCCACGCCACTACTAATTTCCGCGGGCGAAACCATGGGGATCAAGCCAACGACTGCGCGTGACAACATCCTAAAGCTAGTAGACCGTGTGCGTGTAGAAGCACCGAAGCTGTTGGATGAAGTGATGCAACAGAATGAGCAACTGCTGCAGGATAGGCCGGAGCTTGGGGCTACGTTAGCAGGTGAAGTTCGGCTATTGCGAAGTATTAACTCAATCATCATCAACGAGATGACGGCGCAGCTTATGCGTTAGACCACAATTTAGAAGTAGGCCCGTCACGGCGGTGACACTTCGCAATAAATCAGCAGCCCCTTATGTCGGCAACCAAGTTGGTGATGCAAAAACACGTCTTGCCGGTGCCGCTAAGGTTATAGAAGCTGAATTGAGCAACAGAGTTTTCAAACATATAGGGTTATGCGTCTGAACGACATGCCCAATTATCCCACTGAGTAAGTCATTCAACGATAAGATTTGGGTCAGCCATTTAGAGAAATTTGCCAGTTCCTGCACGACGATTTCATGGCCCATGTTGTAGAAATGTGTTTCATGGGCGACCTCGGAAAATGCTTGTCACGCAGGGTCTGCAGCGCCTTGATAGGGTTGCAAGGGGCCAGACGAGAACAGATAGCTGTCCATCGACAAAATGCCATAACTCACACCGCCCTCCAGCACGCGGGTGTTGTAGTTTTCACCAGCCGCGCCGAGAGCGATGAGCAATGGTAAGAAATGCTCATCCGTCGGATGGGCACGTTCAGCTGACGGAGCGTGCTGTTTGTAGTCCAGTAATAACTCGGTGTTTCCTGCTTGCAGCGTCTTGGCTGTCCAGGCTGCGAACGCCTTGACGTAGTCTGCGTCGTGGCTGGATGCACCACGGAACTCATACAGGTTATGGGTCAGGCTGCCGGAGGCCACGATCAGTACATTCATTTCCCGTAGCGGCTTGAGCGCTTGGCCCAGCTTCAATGCCTGGTGGGTGTCGAGGCTTGCGGGCATCGACACCTGAACCACGGGGATGTCGGCGTTAGGCGCCAGATAGAGCAAAGGTACCCAGGCGCCGTGATCCAGACCTCGACTGTCATCCAGTCGGGATTGCCAGCCAGCGTCCTGCAGCATCTCGACGATGTGTGCGGCCAGGGCCGGTGCGCCGGGTGCCGGGTACTGCAGCTGGTACAGCGCGTCGGGAAACCCGCCGAAGTCGTGAATGGTTATTGGGGCGGTGCTCGCTGTAACGCTGACCTCTCCGCGGGTCATCCAGTGCGGGGAAAGGATAACGATGGCATCAGGTCGTGGCAGTTCACGGCCGAGCTCGGCCAGGCGTGGGCCAGCCTGACCGGGTTCGATGGCAAACATCGGAGCACCATGAGACACAAATAACAGAGGGAACGGAGTGTTCATGATGTGTGACTCCTCGGTTTAATGATTGCTTGTTCAGCCAGTCGTTCAGCCCGACGGGAACAGCCGATGCATGTGAGATTGCAAGAAAGTATCAAACCTTATCGAGTGCGTCGCCAAACAGTTTGCCAGCGCCAACCCAATCCGAAGCGGCTACTCCGAAACGCTTTTGCCGCGTCGGACGTTGATGGTCAACGGGATGCGGTATCGGCGAAGGCGGGCACTGTGTTTACGGCAAGGCGTAAGCCATCACGTAGTCGCCGCGATCGGGCGACTGGCGCGCACCACCGGCAGTGATGACGATGTACTGCTTGCCGGTCTTTGGCGAGACATAGGTCATTGGACCGCCCTGACTGCCAACTGGCAGGCGCGCCTTCCAGACTTCTTCGCCATTACCGCTGTTGAAGGCGCGCAGGTAGAAGTCCTGTGTGCCAGCTATAAAGATCAAGCCACCTTGAGTCGACAGGGTGCCGCCGAGGGTTGGCAGACCGACCTTGATCGGCAGGTGCATGCGGATGCCCAGCGGTCCTGTGTCTTCAACGGTGCCGACTGGAACTTGCCAGGCGATCTTCTGTGTCTTCATGTCGATGGCGGTCAGCGTGCCGAACGGTGGGGCTTGGCAAGGAATGCCAGCCACCGACAGGAAGCGGTTCTTGTTGACCGCATAAGGTGTGCCTTTGAGCGGCACGGCACCCATCCCGGTGTTCAACGCTTCACCACCGGAAGTGGCCTGACCTTTATTCTGCGACGGGATCATCTGAATCCACAGGCCCAGGCGCATGTCGTTGACAAAGATGAAGCCGTGCACCGGATCGGTGGAAATACTGCCCCAGTTCATGCCACCCAGCGAACCTGGGAAGCTCAGCGATTTATCGGTGCCCGGCGCGGTGTACAAACCCTCGTAACGCATGCTCTTGAAGTCGATGCGGCATAGCAATTGATCATACGGGGTAGCGCCCCACATGTCTGATTCACTCAGGTGCTGGGCACCGATCTGCGGCATGCCGACCGATTTTGGCTGAGTTGGTGAGTACGGTTCGTTAGGTATGTTGGCTGCCTTGACCGGCACTTCATCGACTTGGGTCAGCGGTATGCCAGTGGCGCGGTCGAGCACGTAGATCTGCCCGGCCTTGGTGCCGATAACCAGCGCCGGTATGGTTTTTCCGTCCTTGGTGAAGTCGATCAAGCTCGGCTGCATCGGCAGGTCGAAATCCCAGAGATCATTGTGAACGGTCTGGTAGACCCACTTTTCTTCACCGCTAGTGGCGTCAAGAGCCAGAATAGAGGCACCGTAGGTGTGGTCCAGCTTGCTGCGCTCGACGCCATAAATATCGGTGGAAGAACTGCCCATCGGCAGGAAGACCGTGTTTGTCGCCGGGTCGTAGGACATAGGCGCCCAGCTGTTCGGCGTGCTGCGCACATAAGTGCTGCCGTCGGCTGGTGCTTTGCGATCTTGCGGGTTGCCCGGATCGAATGCCCAACGCATGGCACCGGTGATCACATCGAACCCACGAATCACACCACCCGGCATGTCGCTTTGAACGTTATCGGCCACTCGACCGCCGACTACTACAGTGGTGCCGGCCATCAGCGGTGCAGAAGACAACTGATAGTAGCTGTCCGGCACATCACCCAGACCAGCCTTCAGGTCGACCTGGCCGTTGTTGCCAAAACCTTGGCAGAACTCACCGGTGTCCGCATCGACCGCGATCAGGCGGGCATCAATGGTGTTGGTCAGCAAACGGTGCTGACAATTCGCGGCCGGTTCGAGTTTGGCCTCGATGATTGTCGAATTGCTCGGTTGAGCGATGTTCTTCGTGGCGTCGAAATAAGCCATGCCACGGCAACGCTGCCAGACTTTGGACTGGGCGTTGATCGGGGTTTTCCATAGCTCCTTTCCGCTGTCGGCATCCAGAGCGATGAGGTTGTTGTGCGGGGTGCAGATGAACACCTTGTTACCGACCTGCAGAGGGGTGAGCTGGTCTTCAGCGCCATTGCCATCGCTCTCAGCGACGTCACCGGTGCGGTACGTCCACGCCACCTGCAGCTTATCGACGTTGCTGCGATTGATCTGATCCAGCGCAGCAAAACGGCTGCCACCTTCGGTATTACCGTAGTGAGCCCAATCCTTTTGAGCCTTGGCTGGATCAACGGGCGTAAGACCAGGGCCTGTGCCCGTGGCGGCGACAGTCGGGTGTGCGACGAACATGTTGCCTGCGGCGACAGCCAGCGCAATTGCCAACACAGCAGCGATGTAATAGGCGCCGCGACCTGGGACGCCACCGTTGGCACGCTTGAGCAATGGGTAGACCAGCGTGACCGCAAGGCCAACTGCGCCGAACATGAACACGCGTGAGAACAGTGGCCAGAACTCCAGACCTGCATCGCTTACAGCCCAGATCGCTGTGCCCACCAGAAACGCAGCAAACAACCAGGCACCGGCGCGCTCAAAGCGAGCGATCAGCAGACCGGAAGCGGCCATTACCAGGCCACCTATCAAGAAATACCAGGAACCTCCCAGGCTGATCAGTTTCACCCCGCCAGCAGCCAATGCTAAGCCGAGCAGGGCGATGATCACTCCCAGCCCGACCAGAATGAATTTTGATATGCCCGAGAGGCGTTGACTCTGCTTCACGTTAAATGTCCCGTTGAAATGATGGGTGCATTATATGTATAGCTAACTATCTAGTTGAATCATAAATTCAGAACATTCATTCAATTCAGGCACGAGGGCAGTTAGCGAAAAAGCCAGGATTATTATCCTCAAGGTTAGCAGGTTAGGGCGGGGCCGCCGTGCAGCATCACCATGGGTATCAGCAACCTCTCGAAGGTGCGCCGATCGCATAATCATCCCAATATCAGGCAGTAATCCAATAATAAGCGGCGGTGCTTTGCGACAGTAAGCGGGCGTTTCACGAACCCTTCTTACGTGTAAAAGGTGAGCACAATGCAGAACCCAAAGCTTGAAGTCCTGACCCCCAGCAACTCTCAGCTGATCTTCATCGACCAACAGCCGCAAATGGCTTTCGGTGTGCAGAGCATTGATCGACAAACCTTGAAGAACAACACCGTGGGCCTGGCGAAGGCGGCGCGAATCTTTGGCGTGCCTACTATTATCACCACCGTCGAAACCGAAAGTTTTTCGGGGCATACCTATCCCGAACTGCTTGAGGTATTCCCCGATGCGCCGATCCTTGAGCGCACCTCGATGAACTCTTGGGATGACCAGAAAGTACGCGATGCACTCAAGCGTAATGGACGCAATAAGGTGATCGTTTCGGGTCTTTGGACAGAAGTGTGTAACACCACGTTCGCACTCTCGGCGATGCACGATGCCGGATACGAAATCTATATGGTCGCTGACGCCTCTGGCGGCACCAGCCAGGCGGCCCACGATTACTCAATGCAGCGGATGATCCAGGCGGGTGTGGTGCCAGTCACCTGGCAACAAGTGTTGCTGGAGTGGCAGCGCGACTGGAAAAACCGCGACACCTACGACGAAGTCATGGCCGTGGCCAAAGAGCATTCCGGTGCCTACGGCATGGGCATCGATTATGCCTACACCATGGTGCACAAAGCAGAGGAGCGGGTGAAGCACGGCCCCACGCTGGAACCGGTTCACGCTGAGATCTAGACCGCTATGGGGCGGTTCTGGCCGCCCTGATTCTGGAGTTTCCCATCATGGCCCAGCAGTTACCCGACATTTTAACGCTGGTCGTCCGCCACTGTGTACGGCCCGCGCAGCTTACCGCTTATGAAGCCTGGCTACGCCGCATCATAGGTGTCGCGGATCAGTTCGAAGGTCACTTGGGCGTGAACGTAATGCGTAGCCAAAGCGCAGGATTGACGCGCTTCACCATCGTATTGCGGTTTAGCGGTGCCCAGCGATTGCAGGCATGGCTCGAATCGTATGAGCGTAAACAACTGATCAATGAGGCGCAGCCGTTATTGGTTGAGGGGGACCAGACAGAAGTAAGTGCCGCGAATGAGTTCTGGTTCACCCCAGCTGAGTCAAATAACCAGCCGCCGCGCTGGAAGCAGGCCTGCGTGACATTTTTAGTGATTTTGCCGCTCAGTCTGTTGGTGCCTCTGGCCTGGGGGCCGGTATTCGCGAACGTACCTTGGCTGAGTAGCTACTTTGCCAGCGGCCTGGTGATCACAGCCACCATCGTTCTGCTCGTGGTTTACATTTTTATGCCCATGGTCACCGGCTGGTTTGCTGGCTGGCTACAAGGTGACGATGACGGAGCCATATCATGACAGATAAATCAACGGACCAAGGCCGGCGGAAATTTATCGCGGCCGGGTCAATGATCGGCGCTGCCGGGGCCTTGATGTCGACGTTTCCGTTTGCAGCGGCTGCAGGCTCGACGGCCTCAACTATCCCAGGAGGCAACATGACTGCTGACATCATTTTCTTCAATGGCGATCTGCACACGGTTGATCGAGAAAAACCGCGGGCCACAGCCGTGGCGATCAAGGATGGCAAGTTTGTTGCCGTCGGCAGCGATGCCGAGGCGATGGCATTTCGTAACGACGTGACCCAGCTTGTTGATCTACAGGGGCGTACGGTGATCCCTGGGTTAAACGACTCGCACATCCATCTGATCCGAGGCGGCCTTAATTACAACCTTGAGTTGCGCTGGGAAGGGGTGCCTTCGTTGGCTGATGCGCTGCGTATGCTCAAAACTCAGGCAGACCGTACACCGGCGCCGCAGTGGGTGCGGGTGGTAGGCGGATGGAATGAATTCCAGTTTGCCGAACGCAGAATGCCGACGCTCGATGAACTTAACCAGGCTGCACCGGATACACCGGTATTTGTTCTGCATCTGTATGACAGGGCTTTATTGAACCGTGCCGCGTTACGGGTGGTTGGGTATACGCGCAACACGCCTAATCCTCCGGGTGGTGAAATTCAGCGAGACGCCAATGGCGAACCGACCGGGATGTTGGTCGCGCGACCTAATGCAATGATTCTCTACTCAACGCTGGCAAAAGGTCCGACGCTGCCTCTCGAATATCAAGTCAACTCCACGCGCCAGTTCATGCGCGAGTTGAATCGGCTGGGCGTGACAAGTGCTATCGATGCGGGTGGTGGCTTCCAGAATTATCCGGATGATTACCAGGTGGTGCGCGAACTCGCACAGAACGATCAGCTTACTGTGCGTATTGCCTATAACCTGTTCACGCAGAAGCCCAAGGAGGAGCTGGAAGACTTTAAAAGCTGGACCAAGCAAGTCAAGCCTGGGGATGGCGACGATTTTTTCCGCCACAACGGTGCCGGCGAAATGTTGGTGTTCTCTGCGGCAGATTTCGAAGACTTTCTTGAGCCGCGTCCGGATCTGGCGCCGCAAATGGAGCAGGAACTTGAACCAGTGGTGCGTCATTTGGTTGAGCATCGCTGGCCGTTCCGCTTGCATGCAACTTATGACGAATCCATTTCGCGCATGCTGGATGTGTTTGAACGGGTCAACCAGGATATCCCCTTTAACGGTTTGCCGTGGTTTTTCGACCACGCTGAAACAATAACGCCGCGGAACATCGAGCGTGCGCGCGCGTTGGGTGGGGGCATTGCGATTCAGGATCGCATGGCATTCCAGGGCGAGTATTTTGTTGACCGCTACGGCAGCAAGGCGGCCGAGAAGACGCCGCCGATTCAGCGAATGCTGGCCGAGGGCGTACCAGTTGGGGCGGGTACCGATGCAACGCGGGTATCCAGTTACAACCCATGGACCTCACTTTACTGGTTGGTCAGCGGTAAGACAGTGGGAGGTATGGAGCTTTATCCCGAAGGCTTGTCTCGCGCGGTAGCCCTTGATCTCTTTACCCATGGTAGCGCTTGGTTCTCTTCAGAGCAGGGCAAGAAAGGTCAGTTGAAAGTCGGCCAGTTGGCAGATCTGATCGCGCTCAACGCAGATTTTTTCAGTGTCGAGGAAGAAAAGATCAAACAGATGGAGTCGGTGTTGACCGTGGTCGGAGGCAAAGTTGTGTATGCCACCGGGGAGTTCGGGCCACTGTCTCCGGGTGAGATACCGGTTATGCCGGATTGGTCTCCCGTGGCGCTAGTGCCCGGGCATTGGAAACCTAGCGCTCCACTGCAGGCAAGCGTTCATCATTGCTCGGGGCCTTGTGCTGTTCACGCACATCAGCATGACCGAGTGAGAACCTCATCAGTCCCGACCAGTGATTATCAGGGGTTCTGGGGCGCTTTTGGATGTTCCTGCTTTGCGTTCTGAGACCGTGACATCGGACCCTGCTGCATCGGCCTGGAGCCCGCTGCGCCATTCCACCTTTCGCTGGCTATGGATCGCGAGCATCGCATCAAACATCGGTACCTGGATGCACGAAGTGGGTGCCGGGTGGTTGATGACGAGCCTTTCAGCAAATCCGATTGCGGTCGCTTTGGTACAAGTGGCCGGAGCAGCGCCAATGTTCCTCCTGGCGCTGCCTTCCGGTGCATTGGCGGATGTGATAGACAAACGGCGCTACCTGCTTGCAGTCCAGCTCTGGATGGCGGCTACGGCGCTCACGCTGACGCTATTGACGGCGGCGGGATTGGTGACGGTGCCCCTGCTGTTGGCCATGACTGCCTGCATGGGTATCGGCACAGCATTGATGATGCCCGCTTGGTCGGCACTTACCCCTGAGTTGGTCGACAAGGCAGAGCTGCCCGCTGCGATAGCGCTGTCCAGTGTCGGGATTAACGTCGCTCGGGCAATTGGTCCGGCCATTGCCGGGGTACTGGTCAGCCTCAGCGGCCCGTGGCTTACCTTTGCGTTGAATGCAGTATCTTTTTTGGCGGTAATGGCAGTGCTTTTCTTCTGGAAAAGACAAGTCGAACCCTCTGTGCTGCCGGCGGAACGTCTTGTAGGTGCCATGCGCGCTGGATTGGTATTCAGTCTTGAGTCGCCCCCGTTAAAACGGGCTCTGGCTCGAACGTTCGCGTTCTTCCTGGGCGCCAGTGCAGGAATGGCTCTGCTTCCTTTGCTGGTGCGGGGCGAGATGCAGGGCAGCGCCATGGACTTTGGGCTTTTGCTTGGCAGCGTTGGGGTTGGCGCCTTGGCAGGGGCGGCGGCATTACCAGCGATTCGCTCCCGCATCAGCAGCCATTTGCTGGTCATTGTCGCCAGCCTGATTTACGCCGGGGTGTTGGCTGCGCTGGCATTGCTACGTGACCTGATCTGGTTGGTGCCGATCATGGCGTGCAGCGGTGCGGCCTGGATTGCTGTGCTATCGAGCTTGCAGATAGCGGTCCAGACCGCGGTGCCTTCCTGGGTCAGGGCGCGAGTACTCTCGGTTTATATTCTCGTATTCTTCGGCAGCATGGCGGCAGGCGGAGTTCTGTGGGGCGCCGTCGCTAGCCATTACGATATAGGGTTCGCCTTGCTTTGCGCCAGTGCCACTCTGATTGCTGGAATACTCGTAACGCTGCGCCTGACGTTGCCGGTGACCGAGGCTGAAGACATAACGCCTTCGCTACATTGGCCAATGCCCAGCCCCCCAAAGGAAGAGGGCAACGACCGAGGGCCGGTGATGGTGACGTTGGAGTATTCCATCAATCTTGCAGATGCAGAGCCGTTCACGCGTGCCATGCAAGAGGTCCGGGCGATGCGCAGGCGTAGCGGGGCGCTGACCTGGGGATTGGTGCAGAACACCGAAAACCCTGATAACTGGTTGGAGTTCTTTATTGATGGCTCCTGGCTGGAGCACATGCGTCATCATGGACGTGTCACCAAGGCGGATCAGCGCATTGAATCAGCTGCGCGACGCTTTCAGCAGCCGGGCGTGGAGCTTGTGATAAAGCACCACCTCATGTACGTAGCGCGTCGCTGATTACTGGCCGTGGGTTACCAGGTCTGTTTTATTCAGGGCGATTGGTTGGTTCCAGCGGTCTGGGAAAAATTCGAGCGCCATTTCAAGGCCTGTGGCTACACCTGTTGTGTGCTGTCGTTACCCGCCCAAGGCGAGCAAGGTTGGTACCGGGTTCTGCACGCTAAGGATGCAAGATCATCGCCCCTTAAAGGTCTAGTGGACTTTTACGCTGACCAGATTGCAGCCCTCCCGGCACCGCCTGTGCTGATTGGCCATGCGCTGGGTGGGCTGATCGTTCAGCTGTTGCTGGACCGTGGTCTGGGTGTGGCTGGCATCGCGATAGCTCCGCGTCCACCTCAGTGCGTTTTCCCTGGCATTCTTTCGCTGCTGCAAATATTAACTGCAAGAACTGAGCGACTGCATGGCATGCGCTTTATGCGCATGGCGCCTGCACAATTCTCCCGCCGCATAGGGTATCCGGCATCCCGGCGGACACCCGGCCCGCTATATGAACAGCTGGTGAGTAGAGTCCCGCAAAAACTGATGGTGACAGTCGCATTCGGTGTGGGTAGCAGACTGCTCTTTAACCACGAACGCGGCCCCTTATTACTGATTTCCGCTGGTGATGATCGTATGGTTGCCAGTTCTGTAGTTTTGGCCAACTATCTTTATCAGAGACGGTCATTAGCGCCGACTGATTTCATCTCGTTTCCCGGCTACGGTCACCTGCTCATAACGCAGCCGGGTTGGGAGCAGGTCGCGGATCGAATCATTGAATGGCTTCAGCGTCAGTTGGGCTGGTTTTAATGCCGCCCACAGGCGTAGTACTCAATACAAGGCGCGTGCTAGCACGTGCCGTAGGTGCATTCCTTGCGAAAATATGTGGTTGTACTGCTGAGCCTTGTGCTCGGTTGCCTTGCATGCTCAAGCGTAGCGGCGCGCATCTCGAATGAAATGGATCATCGCCGCTGGACTGCCAGCGACCGCGCGCCAAGCGCTGTGGGCGCGCTTGCGCAAACTGCTGATGGCTATCTTTGGCTGGGAACGCATGATTCCTTATATCGCTTCGATGGCTTCGAGTTCGAGAAATTCACGTCTGCAGACGGTGAACCGCTCGGCGTGGTCTCGGCGCTTCTGAGTACCAGCAATGGTCTGTGGGTAGGTTTTCGTGCCGGTGGAGCTCGTTTGATCAGCGCAAACGGCGTGCTGCAACCGCTTGATCCAGGCCTTCCTGATGGAGTGGTATACAGCATGGCCGAGGACCAGCAAGGGCAGGTTTGGGTCGCGGCGGATGATGGTCTCGCCCGGCATGACGGGACGGGTTGGCATCTGGTTGGCAAGGATGCGGGCTTTCCAGACCTCCATGCCCGGGCGGTGCACGTCGATGCAGATGGCTATGTATGGGCGGCAAGCAAGGAGCAATTATATGTGCTTCCCCCAGGTGCCCATGTATTCATACCGGTCAGCATCAAAATTCAATCGGTCAGCAAAATAACATCAACCCCTGAAGGCGATATATGGATAACTGATCGTGCCAAGGACCATGTACTGCAACTGAAAAAAACAGGGTATGCCGAGGTTGAATTCAAAGAGATACCGGCATCCCGCGCGGTGAGCGTTGTTGTGGATGATCAGGGAAATGCTTGGCTGGGGACACTCGCATCCGGCGTGCACTACTTGCCAGTCGGAGAGACGCCGAAGGCTGCCGAGGGTAAAAATGCAGTTAACTCATACACCGCTCTCGACGGGCTCAGTTCTAATAATGTATTGGCCCAGCTCATCGACCGTGATGGCACCCTATGGGTGGGTACGGATGCAGGCCTGGATCGACTCACGCGTAAAACACTGTCTCCGTTAGTTTTGCCCGGCGGGGTAGGTGGTCACGCGTTGGCGGTGGGTAGTGATGGTTGGTTATGGGTCGGCTCTGACAATGGTCAGCTAATTGGCCTGCGGGGCAACAGTCAGTCCATCTTTGAGTTGGACATGCCGATCACTACGCTAGTAAACAGTCAGGAACACGGCTTGTTGATTGGCGGGCACCGGGGGATTTTTTCGCTTTCAAACGACGGGCCGCGGCGCATCGCAACGTTACCTGTCGAATCCGCTCGTGAAGCTGCCGTCAGGGCCATGACGGTCGGTAAGAATGGCGATATATGGGTCTCAATCAATCGAGTGGGGCTTTTCGTCTGGGCTGATCAGCAATGGCGACGCATTGAGCCGGTCAGCGATTCCGGACGGCAGGTGATGCCTGTCACTGCTTCCCGAGACCTGGCGGGCAAACTGTGGTTCGGCTACCGGGATAATCTTCTGGTGTCCGTTGACGAGCAGAAGATCACACGCTGGAGCGAGCAGGAAGGCCTGGACATCGGCCATGTCACGGCGATGCTGCATTTGCCTGGACGCACCTGGGTAGGTGGTCAGCATGGTTTGGCGTATCTCAAGGATGGACGCTTTCACCGTCTGGATCTGCCAGCGGCCGGGCCCTTTCAGAATATCTACGGGCTCATCGCCGTACCTGCTGAGAAAAACGCAGGAGAATCCGGGATGGATCTCTGGGTGCAGAGTCGCAGTGGCATCTTCAAGCTGCCTGCTGCGGAGATCGAGCGGGTAATAGCGGGCGGTGACACTCTTCTGTACAGCTCGCACGACCAAATTGGCCGACTGCCCATGGATCCATTCAAAGTATTGCCATTGCCCACTGCGGTCCACACGGGAGAAGGCTTGCTGTGGTTTACCACCGGAAGCGGGGTTGTGCGTATTGATTCATACCAGCCAAGGGGCATGGCACAACCACCTGCAGTGAGGATCAAGGCGCTGACAGCTGATGGAATTGATTTTGATATCTCCGCCGCGTCAGTTCGGTTATCAGAGGCGCCGGAAAAGTTGGTTATTACGTATTCCGCATTGAGTCTTGCCTCAACAAAGACCATGCGCTTTCAATATCGGCTGAATGGCCATGACACAGAATGGGTCGATGCAGGGAGCTCCCGGCAGGCGGTTTTTTCACATCTACGAACGGGTGATTACCAATTCCAGGTTCGTGCGCTTGGCGAGAATGGGCATATAAATCCCCCTGTCGCGACTTTAACCATCATCGTTCCCCAGGTTTTCTATCTACGCCCAGAGTTTTTACTGATATTTTCAGTAGCGCTGCTGACGCTTGTGTTCTGGATGTCGCGCATTTATACGCAACGGGAAAAGGCGGCTCTTAGGACCCGCCTTGAGGAGCGCTTTCAGGAGCGCGAGCGTATTGCGCGCGAGCTGCATGACACCTTGTTACAAAGCGTTCAAGGAATGATGCTCAGTTTCCAGGCGGTCGCGGACAGTCTGCCTGAGGGGGGCCGTGCTCGCAATTCAATGGAACGGGCGCTGGACCGGGCCGAGCAAGTGATTGCTGAGGGCCGCGACCGAATCACAGGTTTGCGTGGCCAAATGGCGCCAGTTGAAGATTTAGCCGTTGCGTTTCAAGCGTTGAAGCTGGAAGCCAACGTTCCTTTCTCTGCAACCTACCACGTTATCAACGACGGGGAACCGCTGGCGCTTCGCTGCGAAGTTCGTGATGCTTTTTACCAGGTGGGCAGAGAAGCGGTTTGCAATTCGCTTCACCATGCGCGGGCTACTCGGATTACCGTTACCTTCACATACGCGCCGGGTACGTTCGAGATGCTTGTTGTCGATGATGGAGTCGGCATTGATCCGCTCTATCAGCGAATGCACGGGCGGCCTGAACACGGCGGACTGAGAGGCATGTACGAACGCGCCAGCAGAATTGATGCAACCCTGACGATGGTTAGCAATCCCCTGAACGGCACCCGCATTACGCTCTCACTGCCTGGCGCCGCTGCCTATGAAAACTCAGTTGGCAGTAAACAGAATCGCTCGAGCAGGGCAGGATAAACCTATGGTAGATCACAAGAGCCCCATCACCGTGTTGATAGTGGACGACCATCCGCTGATACGGGAGGGTATTGAAGCTGTAGTGGGTGGTTACGACGATATCACCGTGGTGGGGGAGGCCTGTAACGGGCTTGAGGCAATCCGGCTATACCGAATAACACAACCAGATGTCACGCTTATGGATGTACAGATGCCTGAGCTAAACGGAATTGGCGCAATCAGCTCCATCATGTCTGAGTTCCCGCAAGCTCGAATTGCTGTGCTCACGACCTACCGAGGGGATGTCAGGGCGTTACAAGCTATCAAGGCGGGGGCGCGTGGCTATCTTTTGAAAAGTACGTTGCGCCACGAACTGATTGAAACCATACGCGACCTGGCCGCCGGCAAGCGCCGTTTCCCTCCGGAAATCGCGGCGGAACTGGCGGCTCACATGGACCAGAACGGCCTCACTAATAGAGAGATTCAGGTGCTGCAATATGTCGCCGAAGGCTTGTCGAATAAGGAAACAGCCCTTGCGCTGGCAATAGGTGAAGACACGGTGAAAGGGCATCTCCGAAATATGATGGATAAGCTGGGCGCTCATAACCGGACTCACGCGGTGACTATCGGTATCCAGCGAGGGATTATCGATCTTCCGCAATAACCCCCCCTTTTAGTGTTGGTTCATCCCAACTCGTTTGGGGCTGTGCGAGGCCCCGGCATAACGCCATCCTGTGCTACTCATGGCGGCGAGTTAAGCGCGCCACCAAGATTTGATCCCGGCCTAGGAGCGTTAGCTATGAACGGGAATACCAGCGCAAATTACGTATTGAGCAACACCGCCTCTCGTAGTCTCAACGACCAGAAACAAACGAGACAGCTGCTGACGTTGCTGACGGAGGCGGAGCGAGCCATGCAACGTGATCCAGACATCGCATCGACTTATCTTAGTCAGGCAATTGAATTGCTGGCAGTCGACAGTCAAAGCGGACCTATGCCGCATAAAAGCAGGGGTGGGTTGGCTCGATGGCAAATCTCCCGTGTAGACGGATACATAAATGAGCATGTCGACCATTGCATACGAACAACTGAACTGGCTTCGTTACTGAGTCTGAGCACCAGTCATTTTTCGCATGCGTTCAAACAGACCACCGGCATGACCCCACTAATGTATGTGACCGCCGCGCGAGTGGAGGCAGCACGGCAATACATGCTGTGTTCAGCGCATTCCTTAAGTGACATTGCGCTTAGCCATGGATTTTACGACCAGTCGCATTTTTGCCGAGTATTCAGGCGCGAAACCGGCTTGTCGCCACAAACCTGGCGGAAGCTGCATGCCGTACCGTCTCACTCGCCGCGTTGGGTCGAATAGCGACGGTCTATTGATCGTCGTTCTGCATACCAGAGACGGATTTAACGTAGAAAAGGGTGTTGAGTAAGCGGTCGAGGCGGTGAGCCCGATGGTGACAACCTCAAATGTGGTGCCACACTCTAAATATGGAGAAAACCAAATGAGCTCTGTCACTGACAATCGCGCAGAACATCGCTTTGAACTGCAAATCGAAGGTAATTCAAGCGAGATCGCCGCAGCCTATTACCTGATTAAGGGTGACCGCATCATCCTCACTCATACCGAAGTGCCGCAACAACTATCCGGAAAAGGGATTGGCTCGCAGCTCGCACGCGGCGTCTTTGATGCAATACGAACGAGTAGTCTCAAGGCTGTTTTACGTTGCCCATTCATGGGAGCCTACTATGCACGTCATCCCGAATATTCCGACATCGTTGCCGACAAGAGCTGAACAGGAGCCTCAAAATGATTGAAATGATTATTGAACAGCGGCGTCGCAACCTCGGCGGCGGCATGGAAGTGGGTCGTGTGCTGCCCTTCGCAAAGCAACGCATGGTTGGTCCCTTCATCTTTTTCGATCATATGGGGCCGCTCGATATCGCGGCAGGCGTCGATCGTAGCATCGACGTTCGCCCGCATCCGCACATCGGTCTATCCACCGTGACCTACCTGTTTTCTGGCGAGGTAATGCACCGTGACAGTCTTGGCTACGAACAGCCGATTCGGCCGCAGGAGGTCAACTGGATGACAGCGGGGCGCGGCATTACGCACAGTGAGCGGTTCGAGCACGCCCGCGCGCATGGCGATCACCTGCATGGCATCCAGGCTTGGGTCGCGTTGCCGACCGAGCAGGAGGAGATCGCGCCGTCTTTCTCACATCATGCCGGCCTCGATTTGCCACAGTGGAACGATGCCGGTGTGGTCGGGCAGCTCATCGCCGGTAGCGCCTATGGTTTAACTGCCAGCGCTGAAATCCATTCACCGCTTTTCTACGCGCATCTCGACATGGCGCCAGGGGCGACCGCCGAAATTCCTGGCGGACACAAGGAACGCGCACTCTACATCGCAACTGGCGCGGTGGAGCTGAATGGTACGCGCTACGAGAGCGGGAGGATGCTGGTGCTCGACTCGGCTGCCTCGCGCGTGCGCGCCTTGGAACACTCTAACGTTATGGTACTTGGCGGTGAGCCCATCGGCGAACGGTTCCTTTATTGGAACTTCGTTTCATCCTCGAAGGATCGGCTCGCTCAGGCGGCTTCGGACTGGCAGGCCGGAAGAATGAAACTACCCGATGCAGACGATGCAGAGTTCATTCCACTACCGGACGACAAGGGAATGGGATGATTGCAGACGCTTCAGATTTTATTTGGGACAAGCCATTGACCTGTTGACGGTGGCGACCAACCGGGCTGTTTTGTTCGCGCAGGGTCAGCTTGTCCAGCATTATCCGCTTGATTTCACTAGACTCACCCTGCCTCAGCGTGGCGAATCAGTAGGCTGCTCATCTTAGAACTCGTTCTGCAGGGCTTTGTAGCCGCGCACCAAGTCGATATTGGTGCGCGCTACGTCTTCGGAAAACTCGGTAGCCGAGACGCTGACTTTGGGCAGTTGACTCAAGTCTGTGCGTGGGCCGATGCGTTGGGTCGAGGTGACATGGAAGCCGGCTGGCAAGTCACAGCCATCAACCACGGCGTTGTGTCGGACCACACAACCATCGCCAACGCTGCAGTTGAACACCACGCTATTGAAGCCGATAAACACCCGATCGCCCACGCTGCAGGGGCCATGAATGATTGAGCGGTGGGCGATGGAGGTGTGCTCGCCGATGGTCACCGCCGCGCCGGACTTGGAGTGGATCACCACGCCGTCCTGAATATTGGAATTGGCACCGATGACGATCGGTTGCATATCACCGTTCTCGTCCACTTCGTCGGCGCGAATTACCGCATAGGGGCCGACGAACACGTTGTCATGGATGATCACCTTGCCGCAGATGATTGCAGTTTTATCAACATAGGCGGACTCAGCAATGACCGGCAGATGGCCAGATGGGTTTTTGCGGATCATGGGTTTTACTCTGTAGGTGGGTGCGCGGTGGTACCGGGGCGTAAACGCCTGGATGCCAAGGGTGACAGCGGCCCAGACGACGCAAGACCAGCCCGCCGCCGCGCAGGACGCAATGGCTGTTGATGGCTTCGATGGCATAGAGTGAGCCGCTCGGGTGGAAACGGCAGCGCGGCCCCAGTGGTGGGCTGATCAGGTACTGAGATAAGGCGTACCAGGCTAATCAACAGGCGTTTCATTCGTTTCATTGCGCCACGCTGATCACGCATACCCGCTCGTCGCGAATGGCGTTGTAGAAACAATTGGGCCGCCCGGTATGGCAGGCAGGCCCCAGTTGCTCGACCTTGAGCAGCAGGGCATCACCATCACAATCCAGACGTGCTTCGATCAGCCGCTGATGATTGCCGCTGCTTTCGCCTTTGCGCCACAGTTGCTGGCGTGAGCGCGACCAGTAGCAGACTTGACGCGTGGCCAAGGTTTCTTCCAGCGCAGGTCGGCTTATCCACGCCAGCATAAGCACGTCACCTGTGTCGTACTGCTGGGCGATGGCGGCTATCAAACCGTCAGCATTCCAAGGGATAGCGTCCAGCACGGCAGCCAGAGGTCGGCTGTCGCCGATCCCTGCCTGCTCTAATTCAAGCCACAAACTCATGGTTTGAGCGCGGCCATCAGCGTGTCGAGGTTGTGCCTGAACATGCCTAGATAAGTGTTGGCTGGAGGCTGGCTGGCCAAGGCATCCGAGTACAGGGTTCCACCCACAGTAGCGCCGGCCTCTTCGGCAATCTGCTGGATCAATCGTGGATCTCGGATATTTTCCACGAACACCGCGCGTACACCTTCGCGGCGTAATTGGCGGATCAGCGCCGCCACTTCAGCAGCCGAAGGCTCGTCATTGGTGGAAAGGCCCTGCGGTGCAATAAACTTCAATTCCCAGGACTGGCCCAAATAATTGAAAGCATCGTGACTGGTCACCACTTTGCGCTGGCTGACAGGGAGCGTGGCAAATCTGCTGTTGGCTTCCTTGAGCAGTGCGTGCAATCGTTTCAGATAAGCATCGCGGCGGTTTGCATATTCCTGGGCATGATCTGGATCGACCTGGCTCAGGGCTTTGGCGATGTTATTTACATAGATTTCGGCGTTACTCAGGCTCTGCCAAGCGTGTGGATCAGGGACCTGCTCGCCTTCCTCATCCAGCATCAACGGCATGACTCCAGCACTGGCGTCGATACGTTTACCGCTTGGCTCAGTGCTGGCCAGCAGGCGCTCCAGCCAGGGTTCGAAGCCCAAACCGTTGGCAATGATCAAATCGGCCTTGAGCAGGGCCTTGGCATTGTCAGGGCTGGGTTCGTATATATGTGCATCGGCGTCAGCACCGACAAAGTTGGTCAGCTCAATCCGCTCACCACCGATCTCATGAGCCAGATCGGCGAGGATGCTGAAACTGGTCACCACTTGAATCTTCTCTGCAGCGCTTAGCGAGAGTGGTAACAACAGGGTTATGGCGAAAAGCAGGTTACGCATGATGAATACCTTAAAACTAGTTGTGGGGAAGGGGGGAGGAAGAGTGCAGCAGACCGTGAACCGGGCCCAACACGACTGAAATCACATAGATTGAGCCGGCCAACAACACAATGCAGGGGCCGCTGGGTAAATTGGCGTAATAGGACAGAAGCAGACCCAGCCACACGCACGTCGCGCCAAAGAACGCAGAGAGCAGCAATAGAACCGGTAATTGACGACTCCAGAAGCGCGTTGCGGCGGCGGGTAGCATCATTAAACCGACGACCATCAATGCACCGATCGCTTGGAAACCAATGACCAGGTTGAGTACCACAAGGGTCAGAAACACCCCATGGGCCAGTGGCCCAAAGCGGCTGATACTGCGCAGGAATAGGGGGTCGAGGCTGTCCAGGGAGAGGGCGCGATAGATCAGGAACAGCAGTGTCAGGCTCAGCAATGCTGTACCGAGCATGCCTTTTAAAGTGGTTGTGTCCACCGCCAATGCTGAACCGAACAGTAGGTGCAGCAGATCCAGTTTGCGCCCGGCCAAACCGAGCAAAAGCACGCCGCTGGCAAGGGATATCGGATAGAGCGCCGCCAGACTGGCGTCTTCGCGTAAGCCGGTGCGGCGACTGACCCACGCCGCTAGCCCGGCCATGCCCAGGCCTGCGGCGAGACCGCCCAGAGTCAGTGCCGGCAGACTTAACCCGAACAACCAGAACGCAAGTGCTGTACCGGGCAGGATGCCGTGGGCGATGGCGTCACCGATCAGACTCATGCGTCGCAAAATCAGGAAAACGCCCAGCGGCCCAGCACTGCAGGCCAGCGCCATACCTCCGAACAGGGCCCTGCGCATGAACGCGAACTCAGTAAAGGGCGTCCACAGCAACTCCAGGCTCAAACAACCTGCTCCAGTGCCTGGCGATTGCCGATGAACTGGCTGATTGGCGCGTAAATACAACCACTGCGCAAAACCAATAAGGCGTGGTCAAGTTTCTCACTGAGGGTGGCGAGGCTATGACTGACCAGTACTAGGGTTCTGCCTTGATTTTGCCAGCGCTCGATATGCTGCCAGAGCAGCTGTTGCCCAAGCTCATCCAACGCCGCTTCGGGTTCATCGAGCAGCAATACTTGAGCATCGGTCAGGCTCAGGCGCGCCAGTAGAGCTCGTTGCAGCTCGCCGCCAGACAAGGCCTGCAGGCTATGTTTTTCCAGCCCAAGCAAACCCCAGTCGAGCAAGGTTTGCTGCAGACGAGCTTGGCGTTCGCCACGACTCATGCGACTGCGCCAGAAACCGGCGCTGACCAGGTCAGCCAAGCGCATGGGGAATTGTCGATCCAGCACCTGCTGCTGTGGCAAGTAGGTGACGCCGCCCAGTATTGGTACGCTTACGTCGACTCGCCCACGCAGAGGGCGATTCAGCCCTGCGATCACTTTGAGTAGGCTGCTTTTGCCCGAGCCGTTGTTGCCAATAACTGCGGTTAGGCTGCCAGTAGGCAGTCGTAAATCAAGAGGCGGGGTAAGGGGGAGGCCGCTAGCCCCCCATTGCAATCCATGGCACTGGATCATCGCTGTGACTTCCAGTTCCACTCGCTTTCGGCAACCGCGTCATGGGCATGCAGACTTTCCATGTGCACAACACGCACATGGAAGCCCAGCAAACCAACTTCCTCCAGCAGCGCCAGATGAATACGCCGGGCGGCATCCTCACAAAACATGCTGTTTTGTCCGTTGGCCAAGGCAAATGCCTGCTCATCAATACGCTTCACCGCTGTCTGTAGTGAAGTACCCAGAGCGGCTTCCGCACGCTCCAGTAGTGCCCGCAAAGGCAGCTCGATATGCCCCGGCGCGAGTCGTACCGTTAACGTGGCCACACTGCGTTGGCTGTGCGGAGTTGCCACGATGCCGTGCGAGCTTCCCAGCCATTCGTATAGCTGCGCATGCTGCAACTCCTTGCCTGCAAAGTCTTCATTGAACTGTTTTTGTATCAACTGCCGTGCAAGAGCCGCTGAGCAAGGACATGTTGAGGAATAGCCGATCTCCAGCTTCAGTGTCATGCAAGAGTCTTGAGCGTCGCGACTCGCATACACTTCGAAGGGGTAGGCTTTCCAGCCGCCCAGTTGGCTTAGCAATGCCGGACGCTTGAACAGCGCATCACCCTTTAATCGCAAGGAGGCGCTCTTTGACAAGTCGCAATGGCTATCGAGGAAATGGTCGAGCACCTCATCAAGCAGAGGTGCAGTCAGCTCCTGCTGCTCAAGTCTTTCCAGTGCCAAGTACAGACGCGACATATGGATACCCCGAGCGTCCGGTGTGTCGAGACTGACGCCAGCATCTATGAAGGTGCGAACTTGCTGTTCAGCGAGTCGAACCGGCAAGGCTATTCCCTGCATACCAACCCATTTCAGGGGGACACCTTGATCGGAGCGGGTCTGGCTTGCGATATCAGGTAGTACGAGGGCATTCATGGAGAGTACAACCTTTCATAATGTTATAACGTAACAATATTACAAATCCTACCGACCTTTGGCAACCGCAACGGCATCAACAAACACAACTTACTGCGCCTGATAACGCTTTCGACTCACGCTAGGCGCTGCGCTTGGCACGTGTAGAAGTGTGCTAAACGGGAGATCAGCCAAGAGCAAGCGATCCGGTCAATTTTTGAGTGATCGATCGCCTGCCTATCTGGATAGGTTTCGGCTGGTTCACTCGCATCCTGCCACCCAGCTTTGCAGATTTGTTCGTTATGGCGATGCCAGATAAGAGAGCGGGTTAACCAGACTTGCCCGCTAAGCTAGGTAAAACATTTGGCACAAGAATCTGTGAAAGGACTTCAGGCTCTTTTGCACCTGGCGCATACCACAAGTAGAGGGGTACCCCTGAGCGGCCATGCTGTTCCAAAAAAGCGGTGATGGCTGGGTCACCATTGGTCCAGTCGCCTTTCATTGTGATCACACCGGCCTGCTCAAATGCCTGTTGAGTGCTGGGTGTATCGATTGCTCGCTGTTCGTTTATCTGACAAGTCACACACCAGTCTGCGGAAAAGTAGACGAAGATGGCTTGTTCTTGTTGCCGCAGCTCGGCCAAGTGCTCCGCGTCGAAGTCAAGTGTGCGTGTATGGCGTGAACTTGCGAGCGCATTAATCGGCGCCGCATGCTCCGCAAAAGAGCCAGGAATGACGACGCTTCCCGCCAATGCGAGCAGGGCAGCTAGCCCTGCTGGAAGCCAGCTCAACCGCTTGCCGTTGCGTTGGCGCAGGCCGGTGAACCAAAGTCCTATCGCCAGCAACATGACCAAAGCAAGACTCGCAATCATGCCGTTGTTACTGAGTTGGCGACCAAGCACCCAGGCCAAGGCAAGGGCGGTCAGGAACATGGGGATGGCCATGATATGCCGGAAGCTTGCAAGCCATGGACCAGGACGCGGAAGGAGACGACGAAGCGCTGGCACGGAACCCAGCAGCAAAAAAGGCAGGGCAATGCCCAGACCCAGACCCGCAAAGACCATCAGCGCGGCAGCCGTAGGGAGTACCAGGGCTGCGCCAAGGGCTGTGGCCATAAAGGGGCCGGAGCAGGGGGTTGCAACGAAGGCTGCAAGCACGCCTGTCCAGAATGCCCCGGTCATACCATCTTGGTCAGCCAGTTTGGTACCGGCATTGATGGAGCCCAACTCAAAAAGGCCTGCCAAGTTAAAGCCGATGGCTGCAGTCAACAGTGTAAGCACCACAATGACCCGTGGATCTTGCAGCTGGAATGCCCAGCCAAGTTGAGTGCCTGCAGCGCGCAGAGCAATAATCGTCGCGCCCAGTATCAGGCAAACGATAACCACACCGGCGGTATAAGCTAACGCCTCCCGCCGGGCTTCGCGTTGACCACCGGACAGACGCGTAAGGCTAAGTACTTTAAGGCTGAGGATCGGGAAAACGCAGGGCATGATATTGAGCAGAACTCCGCCCAGTATGGCGCCGAGAAATGCTGTCAGTAATATGGAAAAGTTTTGAGGTTCGTTTTCGTTTGCCGTTGGCGCATCAGCACTGTGACCCACCAATGCCAAGGCGGTACCGTTGCCCAGTGACAGTAGCGCCTCAAACTCGTCAGGGAGACCGTCTGCTTGCGAGGATTTAGCCAGTTGAGTTTCAACGATCAAGGTATCGTCTTGACGCCTAAAAATCTGCTCCGACGCAGGATCCACTACTTTGTCAGTCGCGACAAACAAGTGTGGATCGTTTAGTTCCACGCTTGCTGGCAAGGGAATACTTAGGCGTAGCCGAGTATCGTCGGTAATCACAAAACTGGCTTGCGAGCCAAGCGGTCTGGGTAGTTCACGCCGCCACTCATCGAAGCGCGCTTTGCGTTCAGATGTAATATGGGCGTCGCCTGCGACCAGAGTAATGGCAAGCGATGCTTTCTCCGGAATGCAGGCATCAGCGCGGCAAGCGAGATAGTTGAAATCAGCGGTGATCGGCAGGGAAGTTCCCAATGGTACCGAGGCATCTATTTCAACGGGTAGCAATAGCGCATAAGGATGCTCGTAAACATGATTCATCAGATCGCCGATCATTAGCGTCTGCGGAACCGGATAGGCGGCCTTGCCCACGCTGACACCTTCCGGCAATTGCCAATTGAATTGCGGTGACAGGCCAATGCTGCCCGGCTGTTTCCAATACCCATGCCAACCAGACTGTGGTTCCATGAAAACGGCTAATGTGCTGGTTGTACCGGCTGCGGGTTGATCCGTTTCCGCGATCAAGGTGCTCTTAATCAGTACCTCGCCTGAGGTGCCAGCAAACTCCTGGGCAGCGCCGACCTGGGGAGTCAATAAAGCCAGGCAAAAGAGGACGAAATAGCGGCAAGGCAATGGGGGCATCGGCTATCAGCCCGCGTGAGGCAGGCTGCTCCATTAGAAGGTGTGCCGCGCCGTTGCTTGCGCGGAATGGCTATGGTTTATTGGCTGATGCGTTCGACGGCTTCGGCTAATGCGGTATCTTGTGGCCCAAGTTTTTCGGCTACCTTGCCGTCAGCATCAATTAACACAACGCTTGGTATCTGCCGGATACCGAAGGTACGGTGCAGGTCGCCCTCGGCGTCGAGCAATACGGGAATAGCTGTCTCGGTGGTATCAAGATAGCTTTCGACATCTGAGTCCTTGGTCCAAAGGCCAGAAATAATGCCTACCCACTGCACGTTTTGGTCATTACTCAGCTGGTTTACGGTTTCGCGCACGCGGCGGCATGCGGTGGAGGTGTCTGGTTGGCTCTCGGCAAGATATGACTCACACCAGGTGGCAAAAAACACCATACCCAGCGGCTTATCTGTAGTCGCTCGAGTCAGGTCGATGGTATTGCCGGCACGTGTAGTGACTGCAAGATCAGGAACCGCATCACCCACCGTTAAGGCGTTGGAATCAATATTCTCGACTGAGGCTCCTTCGGTCGTTGCTGAGCTTGGGGCAGCGGGCTTCAGCAATGCCTGTAACGCCTGTTCCAATGCTTGATCGTCACGATGACCAATGTGGGTAATATGGCCACTGCGATCAATCAGTACATGCTGCGGGGTAACGCGTAGATTCAGTGCTTCGGCCAGTGTTCCGTCATCTACCGTTATAGGCATGGTCAGGCCCATTTCCTTGCGATACACACGTGCAGACTCTTCGGTGTCAGCGTAACCGGTGTTCACGGCGATTACCTGAATATCATCACCATGCGCTTCTTGAAATGCCTGGAACCCCGGCATCTGCTGACGACAGGGTACACACCAGGTTGCCCAGAATTTTATGTACACCGGTTTGACGCCATACAGTGCGCTGAGATCAATGGTGTCACCATCCAGCGTAGTAATGCTCAGCTCGGGGCCAGGTTGACCAATTAGCGACTCGCCAGCCGCTTTGGCACGCTGCTCACCATCTGCGTCCTGATCATAGGCTTGATCGGCTTTTTGTTGATCGCTGGCCTCGGTCGCTTGTACCGAACCAATGTAGCCGGCCAAAACTGCGAGCAGTAACGTAACTGAAAGCCTCGTGTTTGTGATCCGCATTAACTTTATCCTTTGGGCAAATTGTTCTGGATTGGCACAATAGTTCTGAGCTAACTCAAAGAACTAGCCAAAGATTTAGACCGAAAAAGTAGGGTATATAGTGATTGTGAAGGACGCCATGGTCTAAAAAGAAGCACCAAGACTGGTAGGTTTCTATGTACCATGGATCAATGAATACACTTCGTTTTTCACTTGATCGTCAAGGTGAGCAATCTCTGTCAGAGCAGATACGTTCCAGCATCGCTGAGGCCATTCGCCAGGGACATTTGTATGAGGGCGCGCGACTGCCTTCATGGCGTGATCTTGCGGCACAGCTGGGCGTTTCGCGGGGCACTATTAAAACGGCTTATGATCGGCTGAGTGATGATCAGCTAGTCATTTCGAAAGGGGCTGCCGGCACCTTCGTTAGCTTCGTTCTACCAGCGGCACCCAAAGTGGTTGCCGGAGCCTCCCGCCTGCCATTGCCAGATATCTATCAGGATGTGGACAGTGCACCCAAACTTTTTCAAGTGGGCGTGCCTGCGCAAGAAGGTTTTCCATTTAAACATTGGTCACGCATCGTACTGCGCTGTTCGCGGCAGGCGGTGGCCGAGCCTCTGCGTTATCCAGACCCGCGCGGAGAGCTGGTATTGCGCAAAGAAATTGCTGCCTATTTGGCCGTGGCCCGTGGACTGCTTTGTTCTGCAGACCAAATTATAATCACTAATGGTTATGCGGGAGCGTTGGGCCTGGCATTGCACATGCTGCGGTTAGATTCAGAGCAAGTGTGGATTGAGGATCCCGGTTATCCACTGACTCGGCACGCCTTGTCGCTGGCAGGATATACCCCGGTTCCTGTACAAGTGGATGACCAAGGAATTTGTGTGGAGCAGGGGATAGCGCTGGCAGCGGATGCTCGATTGGCGATTGTGACACCCAGCCAGCAAGCACCGTTGGGTGTACAACTATCGCTGGCTCGGCGCCAAGCACTACTCGCATGGGCTAAAGCAAATGCTGGCTGGATCATCGAAGATGATTATCTAAGCGAGCTGCAGCTAAGCGGCCAGGCAACACCGGCGTTGGCCTCGCTGGATCGTGAGGGAAGGGTGATTCACATCGGCACTTTCAGTAAAACCATCAGCCCACGATTGCGGCTCGGTTTTATGGTGGTACCTATGAGATTGTCGGAGCGTGCTGGGGATACGGCTGCCGCATTGTCGCCAGCGTCTGCTTTGTCTAGCCAGCTAGCCGTTGCGGAGTTTCTGCGCGATGGTCATTACTTGCGCCATATTCGGAGAATGAAACGCTTGTACATACAGCGCCGGGACGCGCTGCTTGCGCTCATGGGCACGTCGGTTTCATTGAATAATATGGCTGGCTTGTCACTGTTACTGACCTTGGCTGATGATGCTGACGACGTTCACCTTGCCGAGGCTGCCAAGGCGTTTGGCTTGGCACCGGCGCCGCTGTCGCCCTGGTACGCCACGCAAATCAATGCGCGAAAAGGATTACTTTTAGGCGTGACGAATCTATCGAGCCCTGAACTCGAAGAGGGTTATCAGCAGTTGGCAGCGCTTGTCGCTCCCCATCGCCAATATCAATGACAACGACTCAGAGCTGAAAACACGAAGGGCGTCAGGAGCGGGTTTGTCATTGTTTGTTCGTCTGCACTTTCGGGTTCGGTCTGAGTGCCTCGACAAATGACTATGGCAATCCGCTTGCGGTGGCCATTATTGAGGCCAGGCAAGTGCGTGTCCTCAGCCGCTCTACTGGCGGCGCAGTGCTGACCTTACGCGACATCTTGCGACATCACTGAATTCAGTTCTGGGACGACTTGGATATGGCTGGCATGCAGATAGTTTGCCGTCCTGCCTCCAAGGTGCTAGGCATGATTTTGTCGGCGCTCTAAGAACCGATGATTGAAGCGATCCGGCATGACGGTTCCAAGCATCATTAGAACGCAGTGTGTAAAAACTGATTGCTTGCATGAGTGTCGGAGCGACAACCAAGCTGCTAGCCTCATGCAGGCAAGTCAAACTATCCAGTTGATTTTAAAAAATAAAATGCGGGGCGCTTAGACTCTGTTGTCTATTTTATCCAGTCAAAAAAGCCCCAGTGAGTCTTCAACCGGGGCGCTTGAGATTTAAGACTTAAGGTCAGTTGGATTTGACATCGAAACGGTCCAAGTTCATGACTTTGGTCCACGCTTTGGCGAAGTCCTTGACGAACTTTTCCTTGGCATCGTTCGCTGCGTAGAACTCTGATACAGCGCGCAATTCGGAGTTGGAACCGAATACCAAGTCAACTGGAGTTGCTGTCCACTCAACCTTGCCAGTCTTACGGTCTGCACCTTGGTAAATGCCGTCTTTTGATGTCTTCGACCAGACTGTTGACATGTCAATCAAGTTGACGAAGAAGTCGTTAGACAATGTCCCTGGATGAGCTGTGAGTACACCATTTTTACTGCCGTCTGCATTCGCCCCTAATACGCGCATGCCTCCAACCAATACTGTCATTTCTGGCACTGTTAGTGTTAGCAGATTGGCCTTGTCGACCAGCATTTCTGTTGGCGATAGGCGAGCATCTTTACGGTAGTAGTTACGGAAACCGTCAGCTTTCGGCTCAAGTGCCGTAAATGAATTTACGTCAGTTTTATCTTGGGTGGTGTCCATACGGCCTAGCGTTACTGGTACGTCAATGCTGTACCCGCCTTTTTTCGCCGCTGACTCAATGGCCGCAGACCCTGCAATCACGATAATGTCGGCGAGCGAAACCTGTTTGCCTCCTTTCAGGCTGGCGTTGAAGTCTTTTTGTACGGCTTCCAACGTGGTGATGACTGTTGCTAACTCAACGGGGTTGTTAGCGCTCCAGTCTTTCTCTGGCGCAAGGCGTATGCGTGCACCGTTCGCACCGCCCCGCATGTCAGAGCCTCGGAATGAAGAGGCTGATGCCCAAGCAGTACGCACCAGTTCACCAGTGCTCAAGCCCGAGTCGAGCACTTTGGCTTTGAGGGTTTCGAGCTCTTGGGTGTTGATTAACTTATGGTCGAGTTTAGGAATCGGGTCTTGCCAGATTAGATCTTCCTTCGGTACATCGGCGCCTAAGTAACGAGTGCGCGGACCGAGGTCACGGTGGGTCAGTTTGAACCAGGCTTTGGCAAAGGCCAGCTCGAACTCTTTCGGCTTCTCTAAGAACCTATGAGCGATCTTTTCGTAAATAGGGTCAAAGCGTAAAGCAAGATCTGTGGTGAACATAATAGGTGGATGGCGCTTATCTTTGATGTGGGCATCAGGCACCAGCGAGGCGGCCGATGGGTCGGAGGGTGTCCACTGGATTGCACCTGCGGGACTCTTGGACTGAACCCAGGTCCAGCCGAAAAGGTTGACCAAATATTGGTTAGTGAATGTTGTCGGGTTTGAAGTCCATGCGCCTTCTAAGCCGCTGGTGATGGTGTCTTCAGCGTTACCTTTGCCACAGCTGTTTTTCCAACCCAAACCTTGTTGTTCGGTTGGCGCGCTGGTCGGGTCTGCACCTAGGCAGTCCTTGGGCTTGTGTGCTCCGTGAGCTTTACCGAAGGTGTGGCCGCCAGCAATCAGGGCAACGGTTTCTTCATCGTTCATGCCCATACGGCCAAAGGTGTCGCGAATATCACGGGCTGCGGCGAGCGGGTCGGGTTTACCGTTTGGGCCTTCTGGGTTTACGTAGATTAGGCCCATTTGTGTGGCCGCGAGTGGTTTTTCCAATTTGCGGTCGTCGTGGTAGCGCTTATCACCGAGCCACGTGTTTTCTGGCCCCCAATAAACCAAATCGGGCTCCCAGTCATCTGCACGACCGCCGCCGAAACCGTAGGTTTTCATACCCATCGACTCCATGGCTACTGTACCTGTCAGTACGATCAGATCCCCCCAAGAAATTTTGGCTCCGTACTTTTCCTTAATCGGCCACAACAGACGGCGTGCCTTGTCGAGACTAACGTTGTCCGGCCAGTTGTTTAACGGGTCAAAACGCTGCTGTGCGCCATCAGACCCGCCGCGTCCATCTAGCGCGCGATATGTACCAGCATTATGCCAGGCCATGCGGATAAAGAATGGGCCATAGTTGCCATAGTCAGCCGGCCACCAATCTTGTGACTGGGTCAGAGTTGCTGCGATATCTTTTTTTACTGTCTCTAGGTCAAGGCTGTTGAACGCCTTGGCATAGTTGAAGTCTGCACCTGCTGGATTGGAAGAGGCGTTGTGCGCCCGCAATAAGGACAGATCAAGACGGTTGGGCCACCAGTCAGTGTTGGACTTTTGTTCGTGCCTGCTCGCCAGGGAGGCGGCGCCAGTGTTATCAGCGTGTACGACCGGAGAAAAACTAACTATGAGTGCGATCGCCAAGGGCAGTTTTTTTATGCGCATGGGGTGCTTCCTTACAAAGAGAAGTAGACGAGTTAGGCGACATCAAAACTTAAGCCTATCTAGAACTTTAAGTGCCCCCAAGTTTCCAGACAATTCAGGTTGTCAATGGCAGCGATTGAACATTTAATTTGGCGCTCGCCCTGATGGTCTCAGCGCCTGATATAACCCCCGTGCGTCTTAGGCATGGCATGTCAAGGGTGCCACATTGATGGCTTGATCTAATGCCTTCAAATTTGCCAAGGCTTGGTTCCTGCAGGGGCCGTGCGCTTTAGGGTGGCGGCTAGCAGTTCAAACTCCTGTGCTCGCGGATGTGAGTTGCGCCAGACCAGTCCAATGCGGCGCTGCTCATCACCACGAAGAGGCTTTATGCTTAAATGATTGGTGTCAGCAAGATTGGCCGCCAATGCTGGCAGTAGGGTACAACCGCGTCCGGCAGCAACTAAATGTTGCAGCGTTTCGAGGCTGGTGGCGCGGCAGTCTGTAGAGTTGTCACTTTGAGCATCATTTTGGCCGCAAACGGCTAATGCTTGGCCGCGCAGACAGTGACCGTCAGTAAGTAACAGTAACTCAAGCTCACTTAATGCCTCAACTGCTACATCATTATGGCTGGCCAAGGCGTGCTCCTTCGGCAGCGCTACCCAGAACGGTTCATCAAACAACACACGCAGATCGTAAGCTTGCGGATCAAGCTGATGCGGTAAGCCTTGGACGACGGCTTCACAGCGCATGCAGCCTATAGACCCTGACATCGTTTGTTTCAGGGGACGTGGCAGTGCCAATAGAGCTGTGTCAATGGACTGATCGTTCAGGTGTTCGCATAAATCGGCAGTTAACCTTTCCTGTATCACTAACTGCAGTTTCGGATGAGCAGACTCAATTGAGCGCAGTAAATGCGGCAGATAATAAGGGGCCAGCGTCGGGATCACACCCAATGTAATCACACCTTCTAATGGATTGCGGTGCGCCCGCGTTAGCCCAAGAATGATGTCTGCTTGCGTTACTATACGTCGTGCGCGTTCGACGATTTTCTCGCCGGTGGGGGTCAGCGAGAATTGTTTGCTATGACGGTCTACCAACACTTGCCCTAGATAGTCTTCCAATTTACGCAACTGAGTCGACATCGTAGATTGAGTGACGTAGCAGGCTTCAGCAGCGCGTCCGAAGTGACGATGATCTGCCAGTGCGACGAGATAGCGTAGTTCGCGTAAAGTCATGAGTAGCTCTTTAGAGAGGAGTGAGTCTGTTGAGCACCAAGCAGTGGTCATTGATGCCTGCGGCTTTGTGGTCGATAAACAGACCCTCTCGATCCCGTGATTTAACAGGGGTAAACGAACTTCGGCAAAGCACACTTTTGATTGGTTGTGGAATAGCCTGATCATAGGCTTTACACCTAAGCTCAGCATAAGTTCTGACGACGAGTTTGAAATGAATCTCACAACCTCATATCCACATAGCTTATACGGCTTTGTGTAAGTAAGGCTCGAGTTGCGGGAATATGACGCAGTGATTGCAGCGGTAACTGGGGAGGGGATCGCTGACCACTACACACTCTTCAGGCATGTGATACAGAGAAGCGGGTGAGCCGGTACTGCAGCTCAGCTCAACGGACTTGCTAGCTACAGAGGTCACCGAGACCCTGCCGCTGGGTGGACCATCGAACTCCTGAAACGCTCACATTGCAAAGCTATCAGCGCGTTTTTGAGTGTCGACTGAGCCAGATGAGGGGTTCCAAGCGGTCGATTGACTAGCCCAAGATCACGAATCATGTCTTAGGGGGCTCATGCACATCTATGACATGATTTGTCATTTAACATAATATACATTATGCGAAGCCTTAGCATTCATCATGTGGCCTGCCAAGGCCGTCAAATCCCTCAGACCACGACTGCTCAAAACGCTCTTTGCAGTCATCACACCAATCAGAGCCGTCTGACTGGCTGTCACACTCACAGGAACGCCAACCATCTGCGGGAGCTTCAATAACAACACCGTCAGGCGCAATAAGCTCAGTCATCGTGTGGCGCCTGAGGATCAATGATCAGGAAAATAACGCCACCTACAAAAATAAAAACACCCAAGCAACTACCAATGACCTGCATAGCATCTAGGAACTCAATCATTGCTCAAACCTCGCTAAGGGCATTAACAAGCTGCTCCTGCTCGCGCCATTTCCATACGACAACATGTGCCGTGTAATGCTGCAGGTTTTCTTTAAGCGGATTCATAGAAATTATTTTGGCTTGTAGTTCTGTTTTAGTCATTTGCTGTAGATCCAAAAAGCTATGGCTAACGGAATTGCCGGTATCAGCATAGGAACCATCAAAACCTTGGCGATTAGAGCAATGATCTCAATCATTTGATCACCATAAATGGCCGGGTTTGCCAGAGTTTACAACGGTTAGACGTGTTGCTGGTGGCACGTACTCAGCGGGCTTAAGGCTACGCGCTGGCGGCGCTGTTGCAACTGCCTCAGTCGATGGTTCTGGACTGCAAACGTTAGCGTAAACGCTCACCCAATCGCTAAGGTCAGTCGTTGAAACCAGCTTGACTTGACAGTTATCAATTGGAAAAACGTCCACGCCTTTGCGCCGAATATTGTCCACTGAAACGACTACGCCGTCTGGCGATCGCAGCAAATAAGCCTGTTTTTCACCTAAGCGAAAATGACCATCGATGCGCCAATCGGCATATCTGTCATGTACAGGCCGCTCAGGCTTGGCAGGCGCTTCGTCAGACTGTGATTCATCCTGATCAGCATCAGGCAGCACCTCGACAGCAGCAGTCGCAACAGGCAAAGGCTCAGCCGGAATCACAACAGGATCGCGAAAGTAGATCGCAGCAGCAATGCCCGCGGCGAAAAATGCGCCCGCAACTATTGGACGGCTAAATTGCTTCCAGTGGATTTTTGTCAGCCTCATGATTTTGTTCCAAGTGAGTGGCAAACGATAACGCCCGATCACGTACCAGGGCGCGAGCAGCTGGTAAGTCGAATGCGGATAAAAGTCAGAGAACGCCTGTTTGGTGTCGTAACAGTCGTACAGGTCAAAACCCCAGTACCACCAGCGATCAACAATCAAAGACGTAGGTAAATCACCGTAGCGAACAGAGGCAACATGCAGCTTGGGAAGCCGCAGAGGATCGCCAGTAATGATCTTCCAAATGATCGAAATCCCGGGTATCGACATCTTGTCCAGACGGCGGCAATAGACAACATGCTCAGCCAGTGCGAGCTTGGCTTGCTTGTCCACGATGGCGATATTTTGGACGATAAAAATAACGTCCCAGCCTTTTTTACGAGCATGCAAAAACCAGTTAATGACCTGCTGGCGTTCTTTATCAGCCCACTGGCGCGAGTTGAACCAAGTGCCGCATTCATCAAGAACAAGCAGACCATTTTTAGATTCATCGTAGGACGGATTACCGATGCCAATTGCATCTAGGTCATCAATACCGGGCTTATCAGGAAGACGGTAAACAACCGCCCTCCTCGACTTCTCGCCAAACATCTTTTCAAGCCGAATATCAAGATTAGTTGCCACCTTACAGCCAGCGTGCAACTTGTCTTTAATACGGCCTACAGCTGCAAGTGTTTTGCCTGAGCCAAGCTTGCCAGTTACAAAGTAAACGGCCATTAGAGATTCAACCTAAATTGAAGAACTCGCGTATTCCAATCGTAAACCCAACGCGCAATACGGGCAGTTAAATAAGCACCCATACAAGTGACAAAGTTATTAGGAACGATAATCCTAAAAGCCATACCAACTTCGGCAGGCGCAACATAATTAAGGCCTTGAAGAAGACCCCAAATTACAGAAAAGAATGTTCCAAAGAGAACTAGAGAACCAGCGGCAAAAGCAGCCGTTAATGCAAACTTCTTCGTAAAAAAACGAACAAAGAAACTTAAGAGCGCTGCAAATAAACCACCTAAAACAGTAGCCAGCCAAGGAATACCAGCAACAACTAAAGGAATAGCCATAATCAGTCCTCATTCTTACGAGTAAGTATATTAAAAATACCCATGCAAGTAGTTACATAAACCAACCAACCAAGAATCCGCTTCATGCGCTCTAACTTGTCACAACTAGCAGATACAGTTTTACCAGTGCCATTCCAAAAAACAACATCACCACTACAGCCTGTCGAATAGCCAAACAGACCAAGCATGTAATCACCAGCGTCATCTAATTTAGACCGCTCAGTAAACATGCCATTAGGGTCACTAAAATCAGAAACAACTTCGGCGGCAGCTGCGTCAAGCTTTTCAAGTTCTTTATCGCCGAAATCTACACTTTCTTTGTAATAAGTATTAGTTGGCTGATCTTGCAAAAGACCATCAGGAAGTTTTAGTTCTATTTCAGATTGACCAGTAACATTACCGGCAGCATCTTTAGTGATAATTGAACCTTTAGCAGTACCGTCAGAAGAACCGCCTTTACCCTGCCCGCTCTCACCACCATCATCACCGGGTTTAGAGCCGTCGCTAACCGTCACACAGGCAAAGCCGCCGGTTTCCTGATTGACCGAATAGCTGCCCGCTGGGCATGTTTCAGGCTTGTAATTAGCAGGTACACAAGTCGCATTCATCTCAGCGCCAGTACCAGCAAAGCCGGGGGTTTCGCCCTCTTTGCAGCCACCAGAATCACCGGGCTTAGGCAGGCAAACGGTTTGCCCGCCAACAGTGCCGGATTGACCGCTTGGGCAACTGGGATCAGCACCGGGTTTAGGAATACAAACCTGCTTGCCGTTAACAGCGCCAAACTGGCCGCCGGGACAGCTAGGGTCATCCTGACTAGGCTTAGGAAGGCAAACATATTCAAGGCTATCACCAGAACCAACACCGCCTAGCTGAGTGCCGTCAGGGCAGCGTGCACGGCCATTACAGAACGGAGTTGTCTCGTTGTAATACCCAACAAAATCAGGACTATCCTTGGTGCACTCACCGTCAGCAGGCGCAAAACACATACGAAAACCGGCGACGTTTGAGAGCACTCCGTCACCATCACAAACGCAGTCTTGAGTATCAGGATTCCAGTTACTGGCGCTCGGGCAATTTTCGTCCTCAGGCCACTTGCAAGACTCGGTTTCGAAGTCATAAAACTGCCCTTCAGCACAGATGCTCTGACAAGTCATGGTTGCTGGATCAGGGGTTGATCCCGCTGGACACTCAAGCACGCATTCGCCAGTCACATCATCACGCACTGAATCACCAGGGCAAGCAACTGGAGCATCGCAGGCACCAGTTTGAGAGTTATAAATAGTCCCAACAGGACATGAGTCACCACCTCGATTTCCCGTATAACGATAACTGTCAATCCCTGCATTCTGATGGCCATAACATCCATAACTGGTTTCGGAAACAGCTACATAGCCAAAAGCCCAAGGCTGACCACCGGGGTAAGTAGATGTTACATGTGCTAAATATTGAGTACAGGCAGCTTCAGGAGTAGAAGCCTGCCCCACCGGGAAACTACCAACAGATGGATAAGACCAATAATAATCAGCAGCAAAAGTGATAGAGGAAGTTAATGCGAATACAAAAAAAAGAATTACTGATAAGGGCCGCTTAACAGTGCGGCTACAAATCGGCGCTTTGTGATATGCAAAAAATAGGAAGGATGTAACGAGTTTAACGATGGAATAAATCATAAGCGACCCTCGGCCAGTCCCGGGCTGCGCCCACAACTAGCCGAGGGGCGCTTATAACAGCACAAGCATTAGGCCTGTCGAGCACCTTGCTTAACTTTGCGAATGACAAAGATACCGATAAGAACCGCACCGACAATCGGCCAAACGAGATCTTCAACTTGCGTCCAAGCCTCGCCCATATCAGTAAACATTGTCGTAATTACAGTTGGCATGGTGTAAGCAGCATGCGCCGAAGCAGATGCAACAAGACCACCAATAACAACAGCACCCGAAGCCAACGCACGTTGTGCATTTTGAAACTTGAGGAACTCAAGACGTTTTTTCATATGGAATCCACCGCTTTACGAACCATCAATAATTTAAGGCCCAGTGAATAACCTGTGACCCATGAAACAAGGTAAGCACTAAAGAGATAAACCCAGTACGTAGTATCTTGATCAATCATCTTTGTTGCCCACCTATAAAACCCAGCCCGAAAGTAACAACCGAGCCGAGTGTTATGGCGACCCAAAAAAACAGGTCTGCCAAATCTTGCAAAGTAAGTTCGCCAGACATGGTTTAAATAACCTCTGGCAGAGATTAACCAGCCGCCTGAATAGGCTTGGCAATCTGCATATTGACCGGCTTGCGGTCGCCAGACAGCCAGAAGTCAAAGCCAGCTTTGCCAGCGTTTGAAGCCCAAGCGCCAACACGAACAGGCACAGTAATTGGCTTGCCTTTGAGTGCGTCGTAAGGGTGCTGAGCGCCCTTCTCAAGGTCAGATTTAGAGAGCTTGATGCTCACTGTTTTGGTTTCTGGAATGCCAAACTGATTGAGGTCTTCAACCTCGATCAAAATCAGGTGATCAGTGAACGAATTGCCGCTGTAAGTGCGTTCGTTTGCTTTGTAGCCATGGCACAGACCTGTAATTAACAACATTTGATGTTCCTCTCTGACGTCAGTATCGGGCGGTCGCCCATTGGTTCTAGCGGTTCGGATGCGATGAAACAGTCATCGCAAACACGAAATTCATAGGCCGGCAAAAGGTCTGGAGCGCATGCAGGTTCGTTCCAAATCTGGCCTAAGTACTCAGAGCAAAAGTCACAGAAACAACGGCCTTGAACGATCATCACGCAGCCTCAACCGACGGCTCGACATACCAGTCCGGGCGCTGTGTGCTGAAATCGATCTGGAGCAGCTGGAGTACCGGCACAACGTTGCGAACGTTGTCGTGGTCTTTAAGGTTTTGCAGCATGGCTTTGGAAACCCCTACTGACTCGATGTCACGGACATGGTCGTAGAAGGTCCGGCGGGCCATTGATTTCATGGTTTCTTCCCAGCCGTAATCGCGAATGCTGCGAAAGGTACGAAAGAGGTTTCGAGCATATGCATCACTGGATTTACCAGGCGTAAACAGCCCCGGAATGATGCTACCTGTGGACTTATCGGCCCGGGCTTTAGTCCACTTGCCCTTCCCTACTTTGGTGAACTTTTCAATCAGTGCGGCCAGCACTTTTTCGTCATCTATACGTTTCATCGTCATACCCTCAAAGGCCGCGAACAATTCAGCAGTTACAGCGGTGTAACACTCTTGGATAAAGCACCTGCCCTCGCCTTGCAGATACTCTTGGTAGTCACACAACGCCCACAGATTGGTCGGAAGATTCCGGCGCTCTAGCCAGCGATGCATAACGGTTGCTTCGATGCGAAGCAAAAGGCGGGCGTACTCTTTGAGCCGCTCATCTTGGAGAACTTTCAAGGTGCGCGAGGCCGACAAAACCGACATAGGCACACGCTTGTTACGTCGATAAATCTTGAACTCACGCACATGGGCGTTATCAAGGTCGTGACGGCGTTCCGGATCGCCCTTGGCACCTGCCGCAGACTTGAGAACCTTCTGAATTTCCAAAAGGAATTCAGGGCCTTTCAGATAGGCTTTGATCTTGCGCAAACGCCCGTCTTTAGCGCCCCAGTAAGCCGTTGTTTGGTAGTCGTCGCCCCGGTTGCGAGTCTGGCCATTGCTGACCCCACGCATGAACTGAATGACCTGTAACGCTGTCGGTTCATTCGGCATACGTGCCGAGTAAGTGCAATCGAGTCCGTAAACCTCAATGGCTTGCAGGTTTAGACGGCGGTAAAGCATTGGATAGGTGCCAGCCAACCACTTGAGCATCACCTCAGCACCAAGGCGAATGGATGTAGGCCCAAAAACGTTATGGCCTTGCAACAACTTGGCAGGACTGGCCTTTAATTCAACACCGGGCGCTAAGCGTTTACTGAAACTCTGGTGAAAAACCTTAAACGCCATTGGCGTATAGCTCGACGGTAAGGACTCCCATGCATGCGACAAGTCTTCACAGTCAAAACCCTGACCATCACACCGGCGAGAGATCCCGCCAGCAGCACGCATCTGAACACCCAACGACTCCAGATCAACGACATGAAACGGCTTATCAGCCGTACCGATCTCATTGATCGACAGATCGTCAAAAGGGATGAACATATGGATTCGATCAAGCATAGGATGCATGCACACACATAACATTTGAATCAAATGTAGACGTGCACATGCACACACGTCAACACTTATAACGTGCACACATGAATATATGTAGAGGTGTAATCAATGAGCAGAGACATGCCAACAAACATTCGACTGAGCCAATCAGAGCAAGAAACCCTGAGAAAAAAGGCTGTTGACATCAACAAAGAGCTGGTCAAAAGAGGCATGCAGCCACTTAAAGATTCAGAGCTTGTTCACGCCTTTTTAGAGAAGGCGATTAGCAATCTTGAAGTCACTGCATCAGGGGCGATAAGGGTTGTTTTCGATGATTGAAGCTGATCAAAAAATAGTCGATTAATGCGACTGTCGCACAAGAGTCCACCATTCGATACGGTGGACTCACACCCCAACCGGTGCCCGGTCGCGGCGCCCAAAAAAAAGCACGGCTGTCGCCCTTCGCCCCTCCGGGCCGATCGCAAATGTGCGGGTGTACCGAGTCGTTTGAGCCTATGGCCACGGAGAGCTAAAAGCGGGTTGGACAATGATGAGTGGATCTTTGCCCTAGAGGTCGAGGATCTGCCTGCAAAGGCTTTGTAGGGCTGCTAGGCGGCTATCAAGCTCGGACGACTCCCGGTCGATATCCGAGAGCCTAGAACGCATCTGGCGGGATTCTGCGACCACTCGCGGGTAGTCCTGCAGGACGTAACAGACAGCATCCAGTTCATCGCGTGAAGGCGAATAAAGCTGGGCGTCTTTGACTAAGTAGGCGGGAATTTTGAGGGTAACGGTCATTAGTCTGTGATCTCTAGGCGGTGCTGGAGGACAAGTCCAGTCCTTTACCGGGCCAGCAGCGCTACCGGCTACCGTACCTAGAAACGCAGATCACAGGCTAATGATCGCTAGTGAGCATCGCATAATCGAGATTATATGAAATTCGTCGCGGATCGAGAGATTTTCCGCACCAAATTTCACATCAATCTCAGTCCATTATGCGAAGCCTTAGCATTCATCATGTGGCCTGCCAAGGCCGTCAAATCCCTCAGACCACGACTGCTCAAAACGCTCTTTGCAGTCATCACACCAATCAGAGCCGTCTGACTGGCTGTCACACTCACAGGAACGCCAACCATCTGCGGGAGCTTCAATAACAACACCGTCAGGCGCAATAAGCTCAGTCATCGTGTGGCGCCTGAGGATCAATGATCAGGAAAATAACGCCACCTACAAAAATAAAAACACCCAAGCAACTACCAATGACCTGCATAGCATCTAGGAACTCAATCATTGCTCAAACCTCGCTAAGGGCATTAACAAGCTGCTCCTGCTCGCGCCATTTCCATACGACAACATGTGCCGTGTAATGCTGCAGGTTTTCTTTAAGCGGATTCATAGAAATTATTTTGGCTTGTAGTTCTGTTTTAGTCATTTGCTGTAGATCCAAAAAGCTATGGCTAACGGAATTGCCGGTATCAGCATAGGAACCATCAAAACCTTGGCGATTAGAGCAATGATCTCAATCATTTGATCACCATAAATGGCCGGGTTTGCCAGAGTTTACAACGGTTAGACGTGTTGCTGGTGGCACGTACTCAGCGGGCTTAAGGCTACGCGCTGGCGGCGCTGTTGCAACTGCCTCAGTCGATGGTTCTGGACTGCAAACGTTAGCGTAAACGCTCACCCAATCGCTAAGGTCAGTCGTTGAAACCAGCTTGACTTGACAGTTATCAATTGGAAAAACGTCCACGCCTTTGCGCCGAATATTGTCCACTGAAACGACTACGCCGTCTGGCGATCGCAGCAAATAAGCCTGTTTTTCACCTAAGCGAAAATGACCATCGATGCGCCAATCGGCATATCTGTCATGTACAGGCCGCTCAGGCTTGGCAGGCGCTTCGTCAGACTGTGATTCATCCTGATCAGCATCAGGCAGCACCTCGACAGCAGCAGTCGCAACAGGCAAAGGCTCAGCCGGAATCACAACAGGATCGCGAAAGTAGATCGCAGCAGCAATGCCCGCGGCGAAAAATGCGCCCGCAACTATTGGACGGCTAAATTGCTTCCAGTGGATTTTTGTCAGCCTCATGATTTTGTTCCAAGTGAGTGGCAAACGATAACGCCCGATCACGTACCAGGGCGCGAGCAGCTGGTAAGTCGAATGCGGATAAAAGTCAGAGAACGCCTGTTTGGTGTCGTAACAGTCGTACAGGTCAAAACCCCAGTACCACCAGCGATCAACAATCAAAGACGTAGGTAAATCACCGTAGCGAACAGAGGCAACATGCAGCTTGGGAAGCCGCAGAGGATCGCCAGTAATGATCTTCCAAATGATCGAAATCCCGGGTATCGACATCTTGTCCAGACGGCGGCAATAGACAACATGCTCAGCCAGTGCGAGCTTGGCTTGCTTGTCCACGATGGCGATATTTTGGACGATAAAAATAACGTCCCAGCCTTTTTTACGAGCATGCAAAAACCAGTTAATGACCTGCTGGCGTTCTTTATCAGCCCACTGGCGCGAGTTGAACCAAGTGCCGCATTCATCAAGAACAAGCAGACCATTTTTAGATTCATCGTAGGACGGATTACCGATGCCAATTGCATCTAGGTCATCAATACCGGGCTTATCAGGAAGACGGTAAACAACCGCCCTCCTCGACTTCTCGCCAAACATCTTTTCAAGCCGAATATCAAGATTAGTTGCCACCTTACAGCCAGCGTGCAACTTGTCTTTAATACGGCCTACAGCTGCAAGTGTTTTGCCTGAGCCAAGCTTGCCAGTTACAAAGTAAACGGCCATTAGAGATTCAACCTAAATTGAAGAACTCGCGTATTCCAATCGTAAACCCAACGCGCAATACGGGCAGTTAAATAAGCACCCATACAAGTGACAAAGTTATTAGGAACGATAATCCTAAAAGCCATACCAACTTCGGCAGGCGCAACATAATTAAGGCCTTGAAGAAGACCCCAAATTACAGAAAAGAATGTTCCAAAGAGAACTAGAGAACCAGCGGCAAAAGCAGCCGTTAATGCAAACTTCTTCGTAAAAAAACGAACAAAGAAACTTAAGAGCGCTGCAAATAAACCACCTAAAACAGTAGCCAGCCAAGGAATACCAGCAACAACTAAAGGAATAGCCATAATCAGTCCTCATTCTTACGAGTAAGTATATTAAAAATACCCATGCAAGTAGTTACATAAACCAACCAACCAAGAATCCGCTTCATGCGCTCTAACTTGTCACAACTAGCAGATACAGTTTTACCAGTGCCATTCCAAAAAACAACATCACCACTACAGCCTGTCGAATAGCCAAACAGACCAAGCATGTAATCACCAGCGTCATCTAATTTAGACCGCTCAGTAAACATGCCATTAGGGTCACTAAAATCAGAAACAACTTCGGCGGCAGCTGCGTCAAGCTTTTCAAGTTCTTTATCGCCGAAATCTACACTTTCTTTGTAATAAGTATTAGTTGGCTGATCTTGCAAAAGACCATCAGGAAGTTTTAGTTCTATTTCAGATTGACCAGTAACATTACCGGCAGCATCTTTAGTGATAATTGAACCTTTAGCAGTACCGTCAGAAGAACCGCCTTTACCCTGCCCGCTCTCACCACCATCATCACCGGGTTTAGAGCCGTCGCTAACCGTCACACAGGCAAAGCCGCCGGTTTCCTGATTGACCGAATAGCTGCCCGCTGGGCATGTTTCAGGCTTGTAATTAGCAGGTACACAAGTCGCATTCATCTCAGCGCCAGTACCAGCAAAGCCGGGGGTTTCGCCCTCTTTGCAGCCACCAGAATCACCGGGCTTAGGCAGGCAAACGGTTTGCCCGCCAACAGTGCCGGATTGACCGCTTGGGCAACTGGGATCAGCACCGGGTTTAGGAATACAAACCTGCTTGCCGTTAACAGCGCCAAACTGGCCGCCGGGACAGCTAGGGTCATCCTGACTAGGCTTAGGAAGGCAAACATATTCAAGGCTATCACCAGAACCAACACCGCCTAGCTGAGTGCCGTCAGGGCAGCGTGCACGGCCATTACAGAACGGAGTTGTCTCGTTGTAATACCCAACAAAATCAGGACTATCCTTGGTGCACTCACCGTCAGCAGGCGCAAAACACATACGAAAACCGGCGACGTTTGAGAGCACTCCGTCACCATCACAAACGCAGTCTTGAGTATCAGGATTCCAGTTACTGGCGCTCGGGCAATTTTCGTCCTCAGGCCACTTGCAAGACTCGGTTTCGAAGTCATAAAACTGCCCTTCAGCACAGATGCTCTGACAAGTCATGGTTGCTGGATCAGGGGTTGATCCCGCTGGACACTCAAGCACGCATTCGCCAGTCACATCATCACGCACTGAATCACCAGGGCAAGCAACTGGAGCATCGCAGGCACCAGTTTGAGAGTTATAAATAGTCCCAACAGGACATGAGTCACCACCTCGATTTCCCGTATAACGATAACTGTCAATCCCTGCATTCTGATGGCCATAACATCCATAACTGGTTTCGGAAACAGCTACATAGCCAAAAGCCCAAGGCTGACCACCGGGGTAAGTAGATGTTACATGTGCTAAATATTGAGTACAGGCAGCTTCAGGAGTAGAAGCCTGCCCCACCGGGAAACTACCAACAGATGGATAAGACCAATAATAATCAGCAGCAAAAGTGATAGAGGAAGTTAATGCGAATACAAAAAAAAGAATTACTGATAAGGGCCGCTTAACAGTGCGGCTACAAATCGGCGCTTTGTGATATGCAAAAAATAGGAAGGATGTAACGAGTTTAACGATGGAATAAATCATAAGCGACCCTCGGCCAGTCCCGGGCTGCGCCCACAACTAGCCGAGGGGCGCTTATAACAGCACAAGCATTAGGCCTGTCGAGCACCTTGCTTAACTTTGCGAATGACAAAGATACCGATAAGAACCGCACCGACAATCGGCCAAACGAGATCTTCAACTTGCGTCCAAGCCTCGCCCATATCAGTAAACATTGTCGTAATTACAGTTGGCATGGTGTAAGCAGCATGCGCCGAAGCAGATGCAACAAGACCACCAATAACAACAGCACCCGAAGCCAACGCACGTTGTGCATTTTGAAACTTGAGGAACTCAAGACGTTTTTTCATATGGAATCCACCGCTTTACGAACCATCAATAATTTAAGGCCCAGTGAATAACCTGTGACCCATGAAACAAGGTAAGCACTAAAGAGATAAACCCAGTACGTAGTATCTTGATCAATCATCTTTGTTGCCCACCTATAAAACCCAGCCCGAAAGTAACAACCGAGCCGAGTGTTATGGCGACCCAAAAAAACAGGTCTGCCAAATCTTGCAAAGTAAGTTCGCCAGACATGGTTTAAATAACCTCTGGCAGAGATTAACCAGCCGCCTGAATAGGCTTGGCAATCTGCATATTGACCGGCTTGCGGTCGCCAGACAGCCAGAAGTCAAAGCCAGCTTTGCCAGCGTTTGAAGCCCAAGCGCCAACACGAACAGGCACAGTAATTGGCTTGCCTTTGAGTGCGTCGTAAGGGTGCTGAGCGCCCTTCTCAAGGTCAGATTTAGAGAGCTTGATGCTCACTGTTTTGGTTTCTGGAATGCCAAACTGATTGAGGTCTTCAACCTCGATCAAAATCAGGTGATCAGTGAACGAATTGCCGCTGTAAGTGCGTTCGTTTGCTTTGTAGCCATGGCACAGACCTGTAATTAACAACATTTGATGTTCCTCTCTGACGTCAGTATCGGGCGGTCGCCCATTGGTTCTAGCGGTTCGGATGCGATGAAACAGTCATCGCAAACACGAAATTCATAGGCCGGCAAAAGGTCTGGAGCGCATGCAGGTTCGTTCCAAATCTGGCCTAAGTACTCAGAGCAAAAGTCACAGAAACAACGGCCTTGAACGATCATCACGCAGCCTCAACCGACGGCTCGACATACCAGTCCGGGCGCTGTGTGCTGAAATCGATCTGGAGCAGCTGGAGTACCGGCACAACGTTGCGAACGTTGTCGTGGTCTTTAAGGTTTTGCAGCATGGCTTTGGAAACCCCTACTGACTCGATGTCACGGACATGGTCGTAGAAGGTCCGGCGGGCCATTGATTTCATGGTTTCTTCCCAGCCGTAATCGCGAATGCTGCGAAAGGTACGAAAGAGGTTTCGAGCATATGCATCACTGGATTTACCAGGCGTAAACAGCCCCGGAATGATGCTACCTGTGGACTTATCGGCCCGGGCTTTAGTCCACTTGCCCTTCCCTACTTTGGTGAACTTTTCAATCAGTGCGGCCAGCACTTTTTCGTCATCTATACGTTTCATCGTCATACCCTCAAAGGCCGCGAACAATTCAGCAGTTACAGCGGTGTAACACTCTTGGATAAAGCACCTGCCCTCGCCTTGCAGATACTCTTGGTAGTCACACAACGCCCACAGATTGGTCGGAAGATTCCGGCGCTCTAGCCAGCGATGCATAACGGTTGCTTCGATGCGAAGCAAAAGGCGGGCGTACTCTTTGAGCCGCTCATCTTGGAGAACTTTCAAGGTGCGCGAGGCCGACAAAACCGACATAGGCACACGCTTGTTACGTCGATAAATCTTGAACTCACGCACATGGGCGTTATCAAGGTCGTGACGGCGTTCCGGATCGCCCTTGGCACCTGCCGCAGACTTGAGAACCTTCTGAATTTCCAAAAGGAATTCAGGGCCTTTCAGATAGGCTTTGATCTTGCGCAAACGCCCGTCTTTAGCGCCCCAGTAAGCCGTTGTTTGGTAGTCGTCGCCCCGGTTGCGAGTCTGGCCATTGCTGACCCCACGCATGAACTGAATGACCTGTAACGCTGTCGGTTCATTCGGCATACGTGCCGAGTAAGTGCAATCGAGTCCGTAAACCTCAATGGCTTGCAGGTTTAGACGGCGGTAAAGCATTGGATAGGTGCCAGCCAACCACTTGAGCATCACCTCAGCACCAAGGCGAATGGATGTAGGCCCAAAAACGTTATGGCCTTGCAACAACTTGGCAGGACTGGCCTTTAATTCAACACCGGGCGCTAAGCGTTTACTGAAACTCTGGTGAAAAACCTTAAACGCCATTGGCGTATAGCTCGACGGTAAGGACTCCCATGCATGCGACAAGTCTTCACAGTCAAAACCCTGACCATCACACCGGCGAGAGATCCCGCCAGCAGCACGCATCTGAACACCCAACGACTCCAGATCAACGACATGAAACGGCTTATCAGCCGTACCGATCTCATTGATCGACAGATCGTCAAAAGGGATGAACATATGGATTCGATCAAGCATAGGATGCATGCACACACATAACATTTGAATCAAATGTAGACGTGCACATGCACACACGTCAACACTTATAACGTGCACACATGAATATATGTAGAGGTGTAATCAATGAGCAGAGACATGCCAACAAACATTCGACTGAGCCAATCAGAGCAAGAAACCCTGAGAAAAAAGGCTGTTGACATCAACAAAGAGCTGGTCAAAAGAGGCATGCAGCCACTTAAAGATTCAGAGCTTGTTCACGCCTTTTTAGAGAAGGCGATTAGCAATCTTGAAGTCACTGCATCAGGGGCGATAAGGGTTGTTTTCGATGATTGAAGCTGATCAAAAAATAGTCGATTAATGCGACTGTCGCACAAGAGTCCACCATTCGATACGGTGGACTCACACCCCAACCGGTGCCCGGTCGCGGCGCCCAAAAAAAAGCACGGCTGTCGCCCTTCGCCCCTCCGGGCCGATCGCAAATGTGCGGGTGTACCGAGTCGTTTGAGCCTATGGCCACGGAGAGCTAAAAGCGGGTTGGACAATGATGAGTGGATCTTTGCCCTAGAGGTCGAGGATCTGCCTGCAAAGGCTTTGTAGGGCTGCTAGGCGGCTATCAAGCTCGGACGACTCCCGGTCGATATCCGAGAGCCTAGAACGCATCTGGCGGGATTCTGCGACCACTCGCGGGTAGTCCTGCAGGACGTAACAGACAGCATCCAGTTCATCGCGTGAAGGCGAATAAAGCTGGGCGTCTTTGACTAAGTAGGCGGGAATTTTGAGGGTAACGGTCATTAGTCTGTGATCTCTAGGCGGTGCTGGAGGACAAGTCCAGTCCTTTACCGGGCCAGCAGCGCTACCGGCTACCGTACCTAGAAACGCAGATCACAGGCTAATGATCGCTAGTGAGCATCGCATAATCGAGATTATATGAAATTCGTCGCGGATCGAGAGATTTTCCGCACCAAATTTCACATCAATCTCAGTCCATTACGCGAAGTCTTTGGTATTTGCCACAAGGTCAATGCTCGTATTCAATCACTAGCGCTATCTCTGCACAGCAATCACACATCCAATTAGCCACACCGAGCAGCTCTTCAATGCTGTTGAGCTGCTTGCAGCATGATGGACAAATGTAAAGGTCAGTCATCGTGTGGCCTACCGAGGTCGTAAAAGCCCTCAGACCACGACCGCTCAAAACGCTCTTTTCAGTCATCACACCAATCAGAGCCATTGGATTGACTGTCACACTCACAAGAACGCCAACCATCTGCGGGAGCTTCAATAACAACACCATCAGGCACGATAAGCTCAGTCATTGCGTCACCTGCACTAAAAAACAGATAGCAAAGAACATCCAGATGCAAACGCTAATGACAAAAAATTCTGGTGGCCAATCGCGATGAATCTTTATACAGAAAGCACCTTGTAGAGCAAATAAGAAAGACAACAAGCGATTTGCTTGAGCTTCAATATCTTTAAAGTGCGCTTCTGCGGGTGGACAGCGCCTGAGAAATCATCTTGCAGTCATTCATATCCATAGCAACTTGACCTTTGGCAGCAGGAAACAGCGGCATCATGCCTCGGACGCCAGGCGGGACGTCACCCCTGCTCGGCGTAGGGTCAGCACCTCCAAGACGCTGACGCCCAGGATCCCAATCAGTACCAGCAGTGCTCCGCACACGAACCACAGGTCCAGCGCATCATTGAGCACCACCACACCCAGGGCGACGCCTGCCACAGGCGTCAACAGCTGCAGCACAGACAGCCGTGACGCAAGGTATTTGGTCAACAGCCAGTACCAGCCCAAGAACGTCCCCAGCACTAGGACCAAGGTCTGGAAGGTTAGGTTTGCGACCACCGCGCCATCGATTTCAAACGTTGAGTGCCCCATGAAAAAGGTCAGCGGAAATATCAGCAGCGTCGCGATACTCACCTGGTAGAAAAGAGTTTTCTCCGGCCGCGCACCGGCCAGCGTCGACGTACGTACCGCGATAGTGGTGGCTCCCCAGGCTGCTCCAGACAGCAGCCCAAGCCCGTCCCCCAGTAACGTGTTGCCTTGAGCACCTTCGCCCCGGCCCATGAAAGTAATGACGATGCCTAGGAACGCCAGCACCACGAAACACCACTGGCTACCACTGAGTTGCTCCTCCTCGTGCAGAAAATGCAGACCGAAACTCGCAAACAACGGGCCGGTATACAGAAACACGGTGATATGGCTGGCGCTGCTGTACCGCAGGCCCTCAGCAATGAAGATCGATTCCAGCGCTACCAGGATTCCGACCACGACGCCTGCTCCGACTGTCTTGTCACGGAACAGCCCGGCGCCCTCGCGGTACCACAGGTAGCCGCCCAGGATCAGCGCAGAAATGGCATATCGAATGGTCAGTTGCATCAATGGGTCGAGCTGCGGTGCGGCAAGCTTGATCAAGACCTGCTGCCCACCCCATAACAGGCACAGGACCATCATCGTGGACACGGAAAAAACATCGAGGGGTTTACGTGCGTCGAGCATAGTCATTGACCCTGAGCCACAGTATTGAAAACTTGGGTTCAAGGCTATGCGCATCGCTTCTGGCAAGTAATCGATCTTTTGCTAAGGTGCTTGCATGAAACTCAACCTGGAAAAACCTCGCCGCCTCCCCTCCCTCAGCGCCTTGCGTGCTTTTGAAGCAGCGTCTCGCTGTCGCACGCTCACCGAAGCCGCACAGGAGTTGTGCGTGACAGTGGGCGCGGTGAGCCGGCAGATCCGCCAATTGGAGGACAACCTGGGGCTCAGCCTGTTTCATCGCACCGCCAACGGCGTGACACTCAATGAGCCGGGGCAACTCCTGGCCCGTGACGTGTCCAAGGCGTTTTCGCTGTTACTCAAGGCCACTCAGGACGTGCGCCCGCAAGCGGGCACCAGTATCGTATTGACCTGCACGGTTTCCATCACCAGTCACTGGCTGAGCAAGCGCCTGCCGGACATCACTGCCGGTGGCGCTATTGCGTTGACGATCGACCCAAGTTCCGAAGTGCGCAACCTCGACCATGGCGATGCCGACCTGGCGATTCGTTATAGCCCTCGCGAGCTTGCGTTGACGAACTCGGCGTTACTGCTGCAGGACTGCTATTTTCCAGTCTGCAGCCCGGCCTACCTGAGCAGCCTGGGCGCTATCGACGAACCGATAGACCTAGTGGGCGCACGGTTGGTCCAGTCGCCCTGGTACTACCAAGAGCGCTTGGGCAACGCCACCTGGGACGACTGGTTCACGGCGGTTGCCAAGCGCCACACTCAGACCACTGCGGCGTTATCGTTCAGCGGAGTGGGCTACGCCATGCATGAAGTAACGCAGAATGGCGGAGTGATGATCGGCAGCTCTGCGCTGCTGCAGGACGAATTGGCCAGCGGGCGCCTGACGGCAGTGTTCGGCGACCGCCATCAACTCACCTCGCCCTACGAATACAGGCTGGTCTGGACGCAATCGGCGCACCAATCGCGCGACCAGCAGCACCTGATCAATGGCTTGCTGCGCGCCGCCGGGCAACCGCCGGCATTCCCACCCGTGGCAGCTTACGCACCAGGGTAGGCACCACTGCGCCATAACCTGCTTCAGGCTTTCGCCGCTGCGCTGAGCCATACGCTCCAGGGTCGCCTGGGTGCGTGGCGTCAGGGATTCGGGCAAGGCCTCCTTCAGGCGTTTCTTTTCAGTTGGGCAAGGTAACGGTCCACTTCCCCGGACAACCAATGGGAGAACTCGCGCTGCTTGTCTTCCGAACTTTCTCTGGGCGGCCACACCAGCCAATAGGGATAGGTATACGGCGCACTGATGTCGCACAACTGAACCAGCTCTCCCCGCTCGACGGCGTCATGCACTAGGCTTCGCCGTTCTAGCGTGATGCCCTGCCCCAGGCGGACCGCCTCCAATACCAGGTTGGAGTCATTGCTGCACAACCCCTTGCGTTCGTTGCCCATCTCGACGCCCGCCGCGTCGCACCAGGGTAACCAGGATTCGGTGTTGTAGATGATCTTGCTTTCAATGACCTGTTGCGGGGTCTGCGGCAAGCGTCCGCCATTGAAGTGAGGGGCAGCGACGACGACGATTTCATCATGGAACAACAGCTTCTGTTCTACGCCCTCCCAATCGCCCTTGCCCATGCGGATGCCGATATCCACCGATTCCTGGTGCAGGTTGGAGATCGTCAGACTGGCTTGCAGCCGAATGCTGATATGGGGGTAAAGCTGCTGAAAACCCGGTAGGCGCGGTAACAGCCAGGACCGGCCGAACGACGGCAATACCGCCACCACCAGCTCGCCCATCTTGGGCTGTGCCTGGATCAATCGCGTGGCCTCGGCGATATCTCCCAGGGCTTTGCGGATCTGTAGCGCATACAGTCGCCCATCCTCACTCACACGCAAGCCACGCCCTTCCCGGACGAACAGGGTCAACCCCACAATTTCCTCCAACACCTTGATCTGCTGGCTGATCGCTGAATGAGTTACGTGCAATTCCTTGGCCGCCAGGGTGACGCTTCCCAGCCTGGAGGTGGCCTCGAAACTGCGCAGGCAGGTCAATGGAGGAAATGCACTCATGTAAGTTTAACTAACCGGTTCTGGTAAAAATTATCGATATTGTAAGGGTTTCCCTCGCTATAAAGTAACCTCTATTTAACAATCCTATCAGCCGCAGGGGGTTTCCCATTACACCGTCAACTCGCGAACCGCGGAGCGTCTCCGATGAAAACCACGATCATGGAACAGAACGTCTCGACTGCCCGCATCAACCAGGCACTACAGGCATTGCTGACGCAAATGGCCTTGGACCGACATTCGCTGAAATGGCTGGTGACCAAGGATCAACTACTCTCTTTCTGGCTGGAGCAGCAGGCCTATGTCGTCGCGCTGAAGAGGCGCCATTGGATTACCTCCTAAGGATCTGACGTGCGCCTGGAACAGGGGTGTTTCACCTGCCTTGCCCCGAGCCTGATCCTATTTGGAGGGTGAGGGAGAAATAGAGCTGTTCGTGGCCCCCCGTGACAGAGGCCGAAACCGGCTCCCCCGGGTTGCTGTTGAATCTGCGTAAGTACCTCAAACACCCTCACTGCACTTTGAAAATTACCCTGACGTAAATGGAGGCTTCATGAAACTGATCGGCATGCTGGACTCGCCCTACGTGCGCCGCGTAGCAATTTCCCTGGATCTGTACGGAGTCGACTTTGAGCATCAGTCGCTCTCGGTATTCAGCACCTACGACGAATTTGCCAGGATCAATCCGGTCGTGAAGGCCCCCAGTCTGGTGCTGGATGACTCAGCCGTGCTGATGGACTCAAGCCTGATCCTCGATTACTTCGAAGCGTTGGCGCCAGTCGACAAGAAGTTGTTACCACAGCAGGCCAGCGCGCGCGCCCAGGACTTGCAATTGATCGGCCTCGCCCTGGCCGCCTGTGAAAAAACCGTACAGATTGTCTACGAGCATAATCTGCGCCCCGCAGAAAAACTCCACGAACCCTGGCTCGACCGGGTTACCGGCCAATTACTGGCGGCCTACTCCGCCCTGGAAAAGTGCCTAGCCCACGGCGCTGACGAAGCGCTGACCCAAGGTGCCATAACCACCGCAGTGGCCTGGTCCTTCAGCCAGTTCACCGTTGCTTCAGTGGTCAACGCCGAGACCTTCCCGCATCTGCAGCGCCATGCCAAGCGACTTGAAGAACACCCGGCCTTCAAGCGATACCCCATCGAATAAGTCGCCTGCCACGTACGGCGAGCCGGCACCCACCGGCTCTTCGCTCTGCGCCCAAGTGATAGTCAATCCAATGGTCCGGCTCGGAGTCCTGCAGAAAGAGATGCTTACACAAAAGACTGTAGTATTCGCGTGGCGCGGTGCCTAGGATATTGATGGCGGCATTGGATCGCGCCGAGTCTCCCCAAACCTCATACCTCCGCAAAGGGCCGTTTTGGTTCGATAGCCTGCGTATTGTTGCCGTCGACCAATGCCCCCGTGCTTGCTGTCGCTGGCCCCGGACACGGCCAGCGGCAGCGACGAACGATTAGCGAGACTGACCAAGCACATCGGCAGCACCACAACGGCCGCGCCATGTAGCCCCCAGTGCTTCCACTGCTAGGAATGCCACGCCTCCAAGCACGAAGCACATGATTCCGGCAGAAAGGATGCGGTCGTAGGGCCAACGATCAAGCAACCGCTTCAGGCCTGACTTACGCACTGTGAGTTGGACGGACGCTTAGCCGATTTAGCCTAAAGACGTTACTTGCAACGCTAACGATTACTCAGGCGCTTCTGGATCTACTGGAATCGAGGCGGGGATTTGCCATGAAGTTTTTTTGCCATCCTGACTGTCGAAAACGCGACGGGCCTTTCGGAAGGCCTCGACATTTTCGACTACCCAAGTCCAGATAGGGGACATACGGATCAACAGTTCCATGCCCAGCGGCGTCAGCTCGTACTCAACACGGGGCGGAATTTCATCGAACTCCCGCCGAACCACTAGACCATCCCGCTCTAGGCCGCGTAGCGTCTTAGTCAACATTCGCTGAGTCACACCAGCCATCTGCCTTTTTATCTCGGCGTGGCGCATTTTTCCGTACACACCTAAGGCATGCAGGATGCCCAATGACCAGCGGCTACCTGCGTGGGCGAGGACTTCCCGCCTAACCCCATCATCATCTTCTCTAAGCGTTTGGCAGATAGCTTCTGCTTGGCTAAGAGCTTCATGATCGGTCATTTCACCCCCTAGTATCACACATGTGCCTTCTTACGAGCGCTGCTGAATTGTGCAAGCATTCGCTCATCTTACAGACAACAGGTCTCAGGAGAAATCATGACCGAAGTGACCCAGCTTTCCCCCCAATCAATTCTAGTTCTAGGCGCCGGTGAACTTGGTCTTCCGGTTTTGCGCAATCTTACGCGGGTGGCAAAGCGTACGCCCGGCTCCAAAATCAGCGTTCTGCTCAGGGATTCGACCATCAACACTCAGGTGCCTGAGAAAAAGGTAGAAATCGATGAGCTTCGTAGTCTGGGCATCCAAATGGTCGCCGCAGACCTAGTGAATGACTCAATCGATCAGCTTGCTGAAGTGTTCGCACGGTTTGATACCGTAATAGGTTGCGCAGGCATGGTCGCGGGTAGAGAAACCCCTATGAAGTTGGCTACAGCCGCTCTCAAGTCCGGCGTGAAGCGCTACTTCCCATGGCAATTTGGCGTCGATTTTGAGGTGATCGGTCGGGGCAGTCCCCAGGATCTATTCGATGCTCAGCTCGATGTGCGCGAGTTGCTTCGTTCCCAAGACAAAACTGAATGGGTAATCATCTCGACGGGTATGTTCACCAGCTTTCTTTTCGAGCCTGTATTTGAGGTAGTCGACTTCGAAAACGACACAGTGAACGCCCTAGGCAGTCTTGAGAACAGCGTGACGCTCACGACACCAGACGACATTGGTACTCTGACAGCGGAAATCGTTTTCTTTGAACCTCGCTTCCGCAATCAAATCGTCTACCTTTCTGGCGACACTGTGACGTATGGGCAGGTTGCGAGCATCCTTGAACGGGTTCTGGGACGCCCATTCAAACGTAACGTGTGGGCTGTTCCCTACCTAATCCAGGAATTGGAAAAAGACCCCACTCATCACATCAAAAAGTACCGCGCTGTGTTCGCACAAGGTAGAGGAGTGGCGTGGCCTAAAGCTGCCACTTTCAACGAGCAGCAGTCGATTCAGGTCACCACCGCCGAGCAATGGGCTCGGGAAAATCTTGCAGACAATTGAACGCAGAAGCGCGTAGCTGAATGATCCTGCGCCTGGGAATTACCTGCTGAGAAGCTCCTTGACCTGATGGTGGACGTTGATGACCAAGGCTGAAAGGTGGAGCGCGGAATTCATAATCCGATGCAAAGCCGTTTATTTATCGTACTCGTACGATCTGCCGACGTTTGAGGCGCTCTGAAACGACGAGCTGATGGATCGTTTTTCCGCGGACTTAATCACTCAAAAGTACTTGCGCTGGTGCGGGAACGCTTCGACAGCCACTACGGTTCTCTGGATGCGTTCGACTATCCAGTGACCCACACCGATGCCCAGGCGTTGTGGGAATACTTTCTGAATTTTGGCCTGGCCGGGTTCGGCGATTATCAGGATGCGATGGCCAGCGGCGAACCGTTTCTGTTTGCGGAAGTGCAGTGCTCTGCTGTTAGGCTAGCGGCCCACACGATTTTGATGGATGTAGGCTGGAGCGACACATGACGGTGAAAAGCTTGAAAATGCTCTCGGTCGGCGAGGTTGCCCGGCGTGCCGGGGTGGCTGTTTCTGCGCTGCACTTTTACGAAAAGAAAGGTCTGATAGCCAGCGTCCGCACCAGTGGAAATCAGCGCCAGTTTCCGGCGCACGTGCTCAGATACGTCGCCGTGATCAAGGTCGCGCAGCGAGCAGGCATCCCACTGAAAGAGATCAAGCAGGTGCTCGATGCTTACCCGTCGGACAGCAAACTAGCGGCCGGCCAATGGCGCGATATTTCGTCGCGCTGGCGAGACAACCTCAATGACCGCATCGTCATTCTCACGCGCCTTCGCGACGAGCTGGATGGCTGCATCGGCTGCGGTTGTCTGTCGCTGGAAGACTGTCCGCTGCGAAATCCTGGCGACAAGTTTGGCGAGTACGGCCCGGGGGCTGGGCTGCTGGAACGTGATTAAGCGGCAGGCACTGTTTCGACAAAAAAAGGCTTGACCTCAATATAAGTTGAGGTCTGAAGATGCGACTTCATTCAATTGGAGAGTCCGTTATGCCTTCCGACATGTCTTCGTCCGTGTTCACCCTATCCAACCCTGCCGGCCTTTACGATCCGACGGATAACGCCTATTCGCACGTAGCTCAAGTGCCCCTTAACGCGCGGATCGTGCACCTCGCCGGCCAGGGTGGACAGGACCGGGAGGGCTATCTTGCGCCTGGCTTTACGGAGCAGGTTCGGCAAACAATCGCCAATATAGAGATCGGCCTTGTGTCGGCCGGCGCTACGCTCGATGACGTGTATAAACTCACCCTACTGGTGGTCGATCACTCTGAGTCGCGCCTCGCCGAATGGGCTGCCGAGGCCAAGCGAGCCTGGGGCCCGCACCTGCCCACCTGCACACTGATCGCAGTTCCGCGGTTGGCGCTGGACGGCATGCTGGTGGAGGTTGAGGCGATTGCCGCACTGCCGGCGGCATAGCAGCCCTTACGAGCTGCCGTTCATAAACACTAAGCGATATGCAGAGTCTTGCTTGTGGTCGTTTCCAGCGCCTGGTCCAAAGCCTGCTGGAAACGTTCCACCAACAAATCGATTTCCGCAGCCTGAATCAGTAACGGCGGCAAGAAACGCACCACAGCACCATGGCGTCCACCCAGTTCCAGAATGATCCCCAGACGCAAGCACTGTTGCTGTATGGCTGCGGCCAGTGCCGAGTCCGCTGGCGGTACACGATTGCCATCGGTAGCGCCGACTATTTCCACACCCACCATTAAGCCGCGGCCACGCACATCACCGATGCATGGATAGTCAGTCTGCAATTGTCGAAGCTGGTTCATCAGACGTTCACCCATGGCGGCAGCATGGGCTGGCAGATTCTCGTTGATAATGTGGCGCAAGGTTGCTGTGCCAGCAGCCATAGCCATTTGATTGCCACGGAATGTGCCTGCATGGGCACCCGGTTTCCAGCTATCCAGTTCCTCGCGGTAAACCAGCACGGATAACGGCAATCCACCGCCAAGCGCCTTGGACAGCACCAGAATATCGGGCTCGATATTGGCCTGTTCGAAAGCAAACAGGCTGCCGGTGCGCCCCAGGCCTGTCTGCACCTCATCGATGATCAACGTCACCCCGTACTTGCGGGTCAGATTGCGTAACCCCTGTAGCCAGCGTACCGGAGCAGGGATTACCCCGCCCTCCCCCTGAACCACCTCTACCACTACGGCGGCAGGTGGCAGCACACCGGATTCCGGGTCACTCAGCAGCTGCTCTATATAATGCAACCCTGCGTCTATCCCGGCTTCACCGCCCAAGCCAAAGGGGCAGCGATAATCATAGGGATAAGGCAAAAACTGAACTTCCGCCATCGCCGCACCCAAGGCCAGCTTAGGCCCGAGATTACCCATCAGGCTCAGCGCGCCATGGGTCATGCCGTGATAACCGCCGGAGAAGGACAATATTGGGTTGCGTCCGGTGGCGGTGCGAGCCAACTTGAGCGCCGCCTCTATGCCATCGGCCCCGGTCGGACCGCAGAACTGGATGCGTGCGTGTCGGGCAAAACTGGCAGGCAGTGCAGCGAATAACTCTTCGACGAAGCTATCCTTGACCGGCGTAGTCAGGTCCAGCGTATGCAGAGGCAAGCCAGAATCCAGAGTCTGGCGCATGGCAGCTATGGCCTTTGGATGATTGTGCCCGAGCGCCAGGGTCCCGGCACCGGCCAAGCAATCCATAAACAACTGCCCTTGGGTGTCTTGTACATAGAGCCCATGAGCTTCCTTTAACGCCAGAGGGATTCGTCGCGGGTATGAGCGCGCGTTGGATTCGCGGGCAGTTTGACGCTGCAAATAGGCGTTGGTGTTTAGCTCACGCGGGCCTTGTTGACGAAAGTGCTCAAGGTTAAAAGTAGCGCTGGACGGGGGCAGGTTCTGAATAGATTCCACGATAAGTTTCCCTTGGGAGTGACAAATGTCTGGGTAATAGGGTTCTTGGCCTCACACAGCCGCATGCCGGGACCTGTGTGGTGGGCAGAGTTGGCGCTGAATCAGGTCCAGCAGTTCAGCCTCACGCTCGAATAGATAGAAGTGCCCGCCCGCAAACAGTTGGGTCTGACAGTCCGCCCGGGTTTCGTGAGCCCAAGCATCGAGCAGTGGCAAGGGCACGTTGGCATCGTCGCGGCCGGCCAGCACGTTGATTGGGCATGCTAGCGGTGGCCCGGGGCGATAGCTGTAGTTCTCGCAGAGGGCGAAATCGGCGCGAATGATCGGCAGGAATAACTCAAGCCATTCAGGGCTTTCGCACAGTTCTTGAGGTATGCCATTCATGTTACGGATATGCTCAAGAAAGGCCGCATCCGGTAGATCGGACAGACGCTCGCGCCAGCCTTGGGTCGAGGGTGCGGTGCGCGCGGAAACCAGCAATGCGCTGGGTGACAAGCCGCGTTTTTGCAGGATTCGTGCGGTTTCGAAGGCCAACAGAGCGCCCATGCTGTGGCCGAAGAAGGCAAAATGCTCAGGCCCCTCCTCTGCATTCTCTATCGCTTGCGCCAACATGCCGACCATTGCGTCTAGCGAAGCGGCCTGAGGCTCGCCGAAACGTGCCCCGCGGCCCGGCAACTTGATCAGGGCCAGCTCAATGTCCGTCGGCAACTGAGCCCGCCAATGCTGAAACACCGTATGTCCGGCCCCGGCATAGGGGAAACAATACAGCCGCAGTGTGGCCGCAGTTTTGCCGCGCAGAAGAGAAAACCAAGGACTAGGTGAAGTTGACATCAATTCTGCCCTTGCTTCTGCCGAGCCTTACTGTCCAACTTGGGCAACTCTTTGCAATACGCCCGGATGGAGTACTGCTCGTGGCTAACCCATACCAGAATAGGATTGCAGAAACTGTTGCAAAGCATTTTGCGTCCTTAATCTGGCAGGCAGTTGAGAGTTAGCCAGAGCGTGTTTCTAATCTAAACATAATTTAATGCGAATGATAATACCTATCATTCGTTTTGAGTGGCAATTTCCACCCGCTCCACTTGGCGAATCGCGTTAGAAGCAAGCTTGGTACGCAGGCAACGAGTATTACTAAGGGCGGGCAATTCAGTGGAATTGACCACTAACCTGCCGACAGATTGGTTACAGCCTGTGATGGGATCGAATGATCTACAACTGAGGAAGCAACTGCCATGGCAGCACGGTGCTGAGACACTGGTCCGGGAGCGGATCAAGCGCGAAGTCATGTGCTCTGCTACATCGAGATGACTACTGCGGGGAAGTTGGTTTGATTGAGCTTGAAGGCTGTCTGAATAACCCAGAGGTTCAGACCTGCGTGAAGCAGGACGCGGGGAAGTTGCTTCCCCGCGTCCATGATTTTACATGTCGTAACGCAGAATCAGCCCCAGCGTTCGCGGTGCGCCGGCATCAAGGATGTCGCCACTGCGATTATTGGTGATGTATTCCTTGTCGAAGACGTTCTTCACGTAGCCCGATACTGCGACGTTCTTGGTGACTTTGTACTCGGCGTTGAAATTGGCCAGCCAATAGTTGTCGCTCTTGCGTTCACCCGTGACCTCACCCGCGTCGTTGAACTCGTACTCCGACGGAGCTGTACTCTGATAGACGACATCGGTGTTCAGGGTCACGCGATCATTCCAGCGATAGGTAGCGCCCATTGTCATCTTGTACTTAGGCGAAAACAGGAAGTCCTCGCCGCTCATGTCGCGGCCGTCGCTGGTGACAAAGTCCTTGTATTCGCCATCGGTGACAGAGGCACCGGCGTTCAGGGTCAACTGTTCGCCAAAGTCTTTTTCGACAGAGACTTCCAGGCCCTTGATATCACTGCGACCAGCGTTAAATACGTCGAGATACTCAGTTTGTGGATTGAGCACGCTGACCTGCTGATCTTTCCACTCGGTGTAGTACATGTTGGCCCGGGTACGCAGGGTTTGATTCATGAACGAACCCCGGTAGGACAACTCGTAGTTGGTGGTGTATTCCGGGTCGTAGGCTTCGTGACCGCTACCGGCGCGAACGTTGACGCCACCGCCACGATAGCCCCGCTGTACCATGAACCCCAGGTACTGATGGGCAGCTAACTCATAATCAAGTCCGAGTTTTGGCAGCACGGCATCAGCTGTTTGTTTGTCTTTGCCAGGCTCGGAGAAGTCATCTTGCTTGACGTTAGTGTCGTTGGTCTCGTGGTCGTAGCGCAGGCCGGTGATCAAGGTCCAGCGCGGAACAAAGGTCCAGTTAACTTCACCGAACACAGCCTTGTTTTCGATCGTGGTATCGCCCTTGACGACGCCGAACAATCTTTCACCAAAGTACAAGCGATCATGGAAATCGTTGGTGTTGTGGCCGTAATAGATACCAGCAAAGCTCTTCACCGTGTCGCCGTCGTAGTTCAGACGCAGTTCCTGACTGAACAGGTTGCCATCCTGTTGGCGCAATACGAACTGGTTGGCGTCGGACGACTGGTCGAAGTCGAGGCGGGCGTCGTAGTCTGAATCGGTATTGGCCGTGAGGCTGGTAATGGACCAGCTATTATCAAGGCGATAATCAACCTTGGCGCTGAAGGTGTCCTGCTTGAGTTTGTCGTAAGCCTCAGTGTCTGAGTCGATTTTGTAATAACGGACCCTGTCACCCTGGCGAATGACCGAATTGTCGCCCTTGCGGCTTTCACCGTGAGCGTAGGTCAGCAGCACGTCGGTATCATCGTTCGGCAGGATCAACAACTTGCCACGGGTGTTTGCGGCACGAGTCTTGTTGGCATCATCGCCATTAAACAGGTTCTCGATGTAACCATCGCCTTCCTGGTAATCGATGGCGATACGGCCAGCGATCTTGCCGTCAACGATCGAGCCGCCACCGGCAACCGCCCCGCCGCGTTCATTGTAATTCCCGGCGTTGGCTTGCGCGGAAAAGCTTGGCTCAAAGGTTGGATTCTTGGTCTGGATAACCACCGCGCCCGCCAAGGAGTTACGGCCTTGGGTGGTGGACTGCGGGCCGAGGAAAACTTCGACTTGCTCGACATCCCACAGCGGTACGGGGCTGAGGGTCAGGGTACGGTTTGGCTGAACGGCGCCGTCGACGAACACCGAAACCGCACCGTTTAGAGCAGCCGGGCCCTGGTCGTCGAAACCAGACACAGGTACGCCACGGATACCCCAGTTTTCATTACCAGACTGGTTGTAGACGCCCGGTGTGCGAGCGAACACATCGACCAAGTCATGGTCTTGCTTCTCGCGCAGTTGTTGTTCGGTAAAAACCGCAACGCTCGACTGGGTTTGCTCCAGAGTGCGGTTGATTTTTTCACCTGTCACGGTGATTGGGGCAAGCTCCACTGAGCTCGCCTGCTCGGCCGCCCACACGCTGCTATTAGCCAGACACACTGCCGACCCCACGGCCAGTGCGATTGTATTTTTCTTGAAGTTCACGCCCCGCTCTCCTTTGGCAAATATTAGTGTTTTTTTCTATTGTCCCGAACAACGCCGCTGTCCCCAGCCTGCGGGAGTGTATTCCGAAAACAAAAAGCGAACAATATTGATAATTAATCTCATTTGTAATAAATATGCTGCCGTAGTTAAGCGAGAATACATATCAGTCGTAATTATCGTAGCGACCTCTGCCAGATTTTCCAGGTTTGCCAACGCCACAGCGTCTGGCTGCAGTAAGACCAAAAGGATGCACTAGGATGACTTCAACTGAACACCTGAACGGGCTTTCCGAACCCTTACCCAATACGCTAGGGACTGGCCACGAGCTGACGCTGCCGGTGCTGATACAGGCAACTCCGGGACAGTCTGTTCAGGATATAGATGTGTCGATTCGCAGCACCTTAGACCAGGCACTGGCCACCGTTGGCGGTGTGTTGTTTCGCGGCTTTAACGTCCCAACCCCCATCGACTTCAAACGTTTTGCTGCCAGCTTCGGCGCCCCGCTGGCCAGCTATGAATTTGGCTCCACGCCTCGCAGCAAAGTCTTCGCCGGGGTGTACAGCTCCACCGAATACCCGGCCCATCAATTCATCCCCTTACACAACGAGCAGGCCTATACCCGGCCCTGGCCGTCGCGCATCTGGTTCCACTGCATCAAGGCCAGTGAAACCGGCGGCGAAACGCCGATTGCCGACAGCCGCTTGATCTATCAACGCATGCCCAGCGACATACGCGAATTGTTCGCCAGCCGCGAGTTGCTCTATGTACGCAACTACAGCGGCGCGCTGGATCTGCCTTGGCAGAAAGTGTTCAACACCGAAGACCGTGCTCAGGTCGAACGTTACTGCCGGGATAACGACATCGAGTGGCAATGGAAAGATGACGGTGAGCTGCGCACCCGTCAGCGCTGTGCCGCCGTATTGCAGCACCCTGAAACGGGTGAATGGGTCTGGTTCAACCAGGCGCATCTGTTCCACGTATCAGCTATCGAGCCCAGTGTGCGCGCCAGTCTGCTGGCGGCCGTAGGTGAAGAAAATCTGCCGCGTCACGTGTATTTCGGCGATGGCTCGCCCATCCCTGATGAGGTCCTCGACAGCGTGCGCGAAGTGTATCGCCAGACCGCCATCAGTTTTCCCTGGCAGCCCGGCGACATCCTGATGCTCGACAATCGACTGGTCGCACACGGCCGTAATCCTTACACCGGTGACCGTAAAGTCATCGTTGCCATGGCGTGAATTGCAAATGTTCTCTTTTAAACATTGGATCGAAGTGCTGGAAAGCAATGCCCGAAATTTTGGGCAGCGCCCTGCCCTGCATTTTTTGCCTGACGGCGTCGAGATTGGCCAGTCACTTACCTTTGCCCAGCTGCACGAGCAGAGCCAATCCCTGGCGGCAGCGCTGCAAGCACGCTACGCACCGGGCGATCGCGTGCTGTTGATGCTGCCCAGTAGCCTCGACTACGCCCGCGCCTTCTGCGCTTGTTTGTATGCCGGGCTGATCGCTGTGCCGCTGTTTCCACCGCCATCGCGTAAACCGCGTCACCTTGATCGTGTGCGCAAGGTTGTGGTCGACGCCGAGCCGGCACTGATCCTTGCTCCGTCCGATCACTGCCAGAACTTGCTGGAACTGGTCGAACACCAGGTTGAAGTGTTGACGGTCGAAGGTCTCGGCACACCGCCGGCCAGTGCCTGGGTGCGGCCGAATGTCGACGCCGCGACAGTCGCTTTCCTGCAATACACCTCTGGCTCCACCGGCACTCCCAAGGGTGTCGAAGTGCGGCAACGCAACCTGATCGCAAATGTCGAATTGATGCGCCAGGCCTATGGATTTGACGAACATGGCGGCATGGTCAACTGGCTGCCGCTGTACCACGACATGGGCCTGATCGGTGGTTTGCTGGCACCGCTGTATAGCGGAATGCCTTGCTACCTGATGGCCTCGCAGACCTTTGTCAACGCGCCATCCACCTGGCTGCAGGCCTTGAGCCGTTACCGCGCCACCGCCAGTTTCGCCCCCAATTTCGCCTACGCCCTGTGCAATCGAGTAGTCAGCGATAACCTGATCGCCCAACTTGACCTCAGCGCCTGGCAGCATGCGATCAACGGCGCCGAACCTATTCACCCCGGCACCCTGGAAACCTTCGCCCAGCGCTTTGCCGCCTGCGGCCTCAATCCGTTGGCGATCAGCCCCGGTTATGGCCAGGCCGAAGCCACCTTGTGTGTCAGCGCCACGCCCGCCGACGCCGTGCCCGTGGTGCTGCGCTTGGACAAGGCTGTACTCGAAACCGGCCGCGTCGCCTTGGCGACACGCGAAGCCCCGGCAGTGGAGTTTGTTGCCTGCGGTTATCCGCAAGCCCTGCACGACATCGCCATCGTCAACCCCGACACTCATGAGCGTTGCGCTGCTGACTGCATCGGCGAAGTCTGGTTAAACGGGCCGAGCAACGCTGAAGCCTACTGGAAAAACCCGGAAGCCAGTCGCGAGGCATTTGAAGCGCGCATTGTTGGTGAGCCCGGACATTACCTGCGTTCCGGCGACTTGGGCTTCATGCACGAGGGGCAGGTGGTTATTTGTGGTCGGCTCAAGGACCTGCTGATCCTTAATGGGCGCAACCTCTACCCGCACGACATTGAATTCGCCATTACCGATGCCGAGCCAGGTATCCGTACCGGGCGCATCGCCGCTTTCTCAGAGATGGACCCGCTACTGGGCCGCGAAAAGCTGGTGATTGTCGCCGAACCCCAACGTAAATTCGTCGATTCGGCGCGTCATCCGGCGCTGTTTGCCTCGATGCAAAATGCCGTTCGAGAAGCAGCCGAGTGTGGCATCGATCAGATTGTGTTAGTGGAAGCTGGCACCATTCCGATGACCACCAGCGGCAAGATCGCCCGCCAGGGCGCCCGCAAGCAGTTGGCCGCCGGCACCTTGTCTATCATTGCCCAGCACGGCGGCCAAACCTCGGACATCGGCGAGAATCTCAACCATACGCAGCTTTTCGAGTCTGTTGCCGATGCTTCTATTTCCGCCCTGCCCGCTTGCCGCCAATGGCTGGAGCAGACTCTGCGCGTGGTCAATCCGTATCTGGCGGTCGACTTCAACCAGAGTCTGATCGGCATGGGCCTGGACTCCATCAGCATCGCCGACTTCGCCGCGCGCTTGTACAAGGATCTGGGCTGGAACCTGAACAGCCAACGTCTGTTCGGCGAGCAAACTCTGGCGGTCTGGGCGCAGGACCTGCTGGACTTCCTCAGTGAGCACGCGTCGAGCGCTGAGACCAGCCTTGCGGAACGTTGCCATACCAGCCAAGCGCAAGGCCGTCAGTCATTTGCTCAAAGCCGCCTGTGGTTCCTGCGCCAACTAAACCCCGACGACACCCAGCACAACCTGGTGTTGCACCTCAGCCTGCAAGGCACGCTGAATACCGAAACCCTTGCGTTGCGCCTGAATTCGCTGGTAAATCGTCATAGCGCACTGCGCACCGTCTACAACGACAGTGTTGACGGCCCGCAACAACGGATTTTGCCGACGGATGCTGTGGCGCTGAACTGGCACGACCTGCGCGATCAACCCGCAGCGCTGCAACAACAGACGCTCACTGATTGTCTGGCCCACGAACACGCAACACCGATTGATCTGAAGCACGGGCCGCTGCTGCGCGCGCAATTGCTCAGCCGCGACGGTGAACAGCACGATCTGCTCCTCAGTCTGCATCACATCGCCTTCGACGGGCGTTCGGCACAACTGCTGCTGGCGGAACTGGCCGGTACATCCACTGCCGAGTTGCCGGTGCAATACTTGGACTTCGCCCTTTGGGAAGCCGAACACTGGAGCGACGAACGCATCGCTGCGGAACAAGACTTCTGGTGCGAACATCTGGCGACAGTGCCACAAAGCCTCGAACTGGGTGGCCGTGGGCTGGGTCATGGCGAGCACAGCCTGAACTTCACGCTGCCCCAGACCAACTGCGAATCTCTGGCGGCACTGGCCCGTGAGCAAGGCATGACCTTGTTTATGCTGTTGCTGGCCTGTTATCAACTGGTGCTCAAGCAATTGGGCGGGCAGCAACAGTTTCTGCTGGGCACCGATGTCAGCGGTCGTCCATTGGCCGAGCACAACGACGTCATTGGTTTCTTCGTCAACCAATTAACCTTGCCCTGCGACCTGCGCGGCGATCCGACTTTGGCTGGTTTCCTCAAGCAAGTCCGCGATCAGGCGCGTCTGGCCTACGCCCACCAAGACTTGCCGTTCGATCTGGTGGTTTCAGCATTGGCGCCGCAACGACGCCCCGGTCACTCGCCACTGTTTCAGGTCAAGCTCAATTACCAGCCTTCCCGAGTAACGCCGACCGCTATCGCCGGTGCACGCATGAGCACTTTGAAAGTGGCGCAGGCGCCGGGTGATTTCCATTTGGTGCTTGATCTGGTTCACGGCAGTGAAGGCATCGACGCGACACTCAAGTTCCGCGCTGAGTACTTCGATCAGGACCGTGCCCTGCGCCTGCAACATCTGTGGTCACGCCTGTTGGACGAGAGCCACAACCTGCTGGACCAGTCGTTATCAGCACTGGCTGAGCGGCTCGATACCTGGGACCAGAGCTTCCAGCGTGAACACCAGCAGTCCCGGGCTGTGGCCGGTCGCAGTCAGATGCTGCAGACCAAACGCCGCTCCTTGAGCCTTTAACCAAGTTGGATACCTTTATGTCTATCGTGCCCCCAACTTCTCGCGCTCTCGGCGGCGTGCGTCGTAAAGCCATGAACGTCTCACAACAGTTGGTCAGCGAGCGGCTGCTCAGTCCGGACCATGCTCTGCCGTTAGTGATCGAACCCGCCGTCAGCGGTGTCGATCTGGCGGCTTGGGCGGCCGGAGAGCGGGAAAACCTGGAGAGCAAATTACTGCAATACGGCGCCTTGCTGTTTCGCGGGTTCTCGGTGCAGTCGGTCGAACAGTTCGACCAGGTGATCGCCGCACTCTCCCCCGGCGCACTGGAATATATGTTTCGTGCCTCCCCGCGCACCCGTGTCGGCGGCAACATCTACACCTCGACCGATTACCCGGCCGATCAGATGATTTTTCCGCACAACGAACATTCGTACTCACCACGCTTTCCATTGCGGTTGTTCTTCTACTGCCAGACTCCATCCGAGACCGGTGGCGAAACCCCGATCGGTTCGACCCGCACCGTCAAGGCAAGGATCAGCCCGGAAATCGAAGCCCGTTTCCGTGAAAAAGGCGTGCTGTACGTACGCAACTACGGCGACGGTTTTGGCTTGCCGTGGCAGAGCGTGTTCCAGTCCGAAGACCGTGACGAAGTACAAGACTACTGCGCCAGTGTCGGCATCGAAGTGGAATGGAAAGCAAACAACCGCCTGCGAACCCGCCAACGCGGGCCCGCCGTGGTACGCCATCCGCGTACTGGCGAAGAAGTCTGGTTCAACCATGCCACCTTCTTCCACATCAGCACCCTGCCACCCGCCATCCGCGACTCCTTGCAAAGCAACTTCAGCAATCTTGACCTGCCCACCAACACTTTCTATGGCGACGGCGAAGAGATCGAGCCGCAAGTGTTGGAGTCGTTACGGGCCGCTTACCTCGACTCGCTGGTGCGGTTTAGCTGGCAACAGGGCGATGTGCTGTTTATCGACAATATGCTCGCGGTGCACGGCCGTGAACCCTTCACCGGCAAGCGCGCCATCCTCACCGGCATGGCTGAAGCCCTGCTGCAGGGTGACGTTGCTGTTTGATCTTTCGATGGGTGCCTCCAGCCAGACAGCCAAGGCCCGACTGATTCCAGTCAGTGGATTCGTGTCTCTGGTCACACCCAGGTTTACTCACAATTTGCAGTCGAGTTGAAAATGAACGGACTCCAAGGTTTTCGTATTTCGCCGCAACAGGCGTCGGTATATCAGCACATCAGCGGTAGTACCGCGCATCCATTGAGCTGCCGTTTGCAGTGGTCGTGTTCCAAGCTCGTGTCGGCCGATGTCCTCAGCCAACGCCTGTCCGACCTGAGCGCTGCCAGTGAAATCCTGCGCACCCGGCTGGTGCCCGTACCGGGGCTGCGCTTTCCGGTGCAGGTAATCGACGAATCCGTTGATCTGCCCATCGTCATGCTCGACTTGCGCTCCCTTGACCCTACCGAGCAGGCCGCTGAGCTGACCCGCCTTGGCGAACAGCCCCGTGACTGGACACTGCCGCTGACTGTGACGCTGGTACAGCTGTCTGACGAGCAGTCGGTGCTGGATCTGGCCGGTGCCAGCAGTCACTTCGACCTGAATAGCCTGAAACTGCTGGCCCGGGCATTGTTGCAGGACAGCTGCCCTGAGCTGACCGAGGCGTTGCAATACGCCGACTACGCCGAGTGGCGCTGGAACCTGACAGAAGACGAACCCAACCATCCGGGCGTGACGTTCTGGAAGCCGCTGGCGGAGAGCGAACAACCGATCTTGCAGTTGTCGCTGGAGTCCGTCTCGGGCAACGGGTTTGTTCCTGAGCGTGTGGATCTGACCCTTCCCGCTCACCTCGCGCGTCACCCGGCTCTGACCTCAGACCTGATGCTGACGGCCTGGGCAGCCTTGCTTGCGCGCCTCGCTGGTCAACAGCAGGTTGCTCTGACGGTGATTGACGAAAATCGTGGCCCGGAACTGGAAAACGCACTGGGTCTGTTTGAACAGTGCCTGCCGGTTCGTTTTGACCTGGATACGCAAGCGACGCTGCTGGAGCAAAGCAAAGCTGTCGCCGCCAGCCTCGAGCGCAGCGTAGGTTGGCAGGATTACTACACCCATGATCTCAATGGCGGCTATGCATTCGCCTGGCGTCAGCTTGATGCTCAGGAACGTTATGCCAGCGCCGTGTTGAATCCGCTGAAAGCCTGCCTGAATGTGCAGCAGGCAGCGGATGGCGTTCGGGCCCATGTGATTTATGACAGTCATACCTTGAGCAGCAATGCCGCAGCCTGTCTCGGCGAACAATGGCTACAACTGCTGCAAGGCGCATTGAGCGAGCCGCAACACAGCTGGGCACAACTGCCTTTGGCCGGTCCGCTTCAATTGCAAAGCATCGAAGCCGAAGCGGCGATGCCCGTCACCGAACCCGTGACCTTGGTTGAACTGATCGACCGTCAGGTACGACAACAGCCGGATGCCATCGCCCTGAGCGACAAGGATAGCGACCTGAGCTATGCGGGGATTGATGCCTGTTCCAGCCGTCTGGCCCATCAATTGGTGGCTGCCGGTATCGGTCCCGGTGTGCCGGTGGGCATACTATTTGCCCGTGGCAACGCCGCCGTGGTCGCCATGCTCGCGGTATTGAAAGCCGGTGGCGCATACGTTCCGGTTGATCCGAGCTATCCAGCGGAGCGTCGTGCCTACATGTTGGCCGACAGCGCTATCGCACACATTGTGGTCAGCGCCGAACTGGCCGACAGCGTTCCCGCCAGCCTGAAACGCTTCGTCCTTGACGACCTGAGCGCGACCGATACCCACGACCTGCCACCTTTGGCATGGCCGAGTGCAGATGATCTGGCCTATTTGATCTACACCTCAGGTTCTACCGGCGCACCGAAAGCCGTGGAAATCAGCCACGCTGCCCTGAGTTTTTCGACCCAGGTGCGCATGGCCTCCTACGCCACGCCAGTACAGGCTTATCTGCTGCTGTCGTCATTTGCCTTTGACAGCTCGGTAGCGGGGATTTTCTGGACCTTGGCCCAAGGTGGACGCCTGGTATTACCGGCCCCAGGTGAAGAACTGGAAATGCCAAGATTGGCCCAACTGATCGTCCAGCACCGGGTCAGCCATGGCCTGTCGTTGCCCTCCTTGTATCAAGCCCTGCTCGACCCACTGCAACGCACCGCCGGTGCCGACAGCCTTGAATGCTGGATCGTTGCCGGTGAAGCCTGTCCGCCGTCGTTGATCGCCCAGCACAGCCAGACCTTGCCTAACGTGCGATTAGTCAATGAATACGGTCCGACCGAGGCCACCGTCTGGGCTACTTATGAAGTGCTCGAGCCGAATCGCACCCTGAGCATTGGTCGGCCGATTGCTGGTATGGACTTGCGGGTATTGAACGAGCACGCGGTAACCTGCGGTGTCGGTGAGCCGGGAGAAATCGTTCTCGCTGGCCCAACCCTGGCCCGTGGCTATCGCAACAAACCCGAAGAAACCGCCAACGCTTTTGTCACCCTCGCTGATGGCACCCGCGCCTACCGCACCGGCGACCTCGCCTGCTGGCTGGCGGACGGCCGCCTGGCGTTCCTTGGCCGCAAGGATCATCAGGTCAAACTACGCGGCTACCGCATCGAACTCGGCGAAATCGAGCGACAACTGTGCAGCCACAGCGACGTGCGTGAAGCCGCGGTGATCGTTCAGGAACACGCCGCTGGCAAGCGCTTGTTGGCTTACGTTCTGGCGGCCCACGGCTACGCGCCGAACTCGGAAGCGATCAAACGTTTCCTCGGCGAGCGCCTGCCGTCATACATGGTGCCAACTCAGGTGCTGACTCTGGCGAGCTTTCCACGTACGCCCAACGGCAAGCTCGACCTGAACCAGTTGCCTGACCCGGACCAGCTCGACGCAAGCGCTCATGTGGTTCCACGCAACGCCATGGAAAGCACCCTGCAGTCGATTGTCGCCAAAGTCCTGAAACTGCCTTCTGTAAGCGTCACCGAGAGTTTCTTTGCCATCGGTGGCGACTCGATTCTAAGCCTGCAAGTGGTCGCCCAGGCTCACGAGCAAGGCATCGCGCTGTCCGCCAAACATGTATTCGAACGCCAGACCATTGCAGGCATGGCCGAGGTTGCGCAGCCCCTGATCGCCGACACCGCACAGCCAGAGGTCCAGAGCAGCGAATTCAGCGCCTCGGGCCTGTCCGAAGATGAAATGCAGGCGCTGCTGGCGGAACTCGATGAGTCCGAATTTTGACCGCACTCCCAACTCGCCGCGCCGTCGCCCCTTTTTTTGCAGGACGCTTTAAATGACTCACGACAAAACCAGCAGCAACCCGATCGAAGACGTTTACCCGCTGTCACCGTTGCAGCAAGGGATGCTGTTCCATTCCCTGCTGCATGAAGATTCCGGCGTGTACCTGATGCAGGATCGCTACCGCATTGGGGGCGCTATCGACGAAGTTGCGTTCCTTGAGTCCTGGCGCCAGGTGGTGGCGCTGCACCCTTCCCTGCGCGCCAGTTTTCAGTGGAAAACCCAGAAGCAGCCGGTGCAAGTGATCCACCGCGAGGTCAAGGTGCCGCTGGACACCCTTGATTTGCGCGGCCTCGCTCCAGACCAACAGGAGGCGCGGATCCGCACCTTGCTGGCCGATGAGCAAAAAGTCGGTTTCAACCTGTCCAAACCTCCACTGATTCGCTTCCGGCTGGTGCGCTTGGCCGATGAGTCTTACGAGTTCATCCGCAGCTTCCATCACATACTGATGGACGCCTGGTGCATCTCGCTGGTGACCGTGGACTTCCTCAAAGTTTATGAAGCGCTATGCAACGACCGCACCCCGCAGCTCAAGAGCCCGCGCCCGTTCCGTGATTACATTCAGTGGCTGCAACGTCAGGATGCGAACAAGGCTGAACAGTTCTGGCGCGCTCAGTTACAGGGGCTCAATGCGCCTACGCCGTTGACAGTGGACAACGGCGTAACCCGCGACCGTTATACCGACGCCGTGCTGGTGGACGACCGACTGATTCACCTGAGTGAACAGGAAACCCAAGCGCTAGCTGCATTCTGCCGTAGCAAGCGAATCACACCGAATACCTTCTTCCAAGGCGCTTGGTCGCTGCTGTTGTCGCGTTACAGCGGTCAACGGGACGTGCTGTTCGGTGTCACCGTGGCCGGTCGCCCGGCGGAACTGACCGGGGTGGCGGAGATGATCGGCTTGTTCATCAATACCCTGCCGTTGCGGGTGACGGTCGATCCCGAGGCGACGCTTGGCCAATGGCTAAATGCCCTGCAAGGGCTGAACCTCGACATGCGTGATTATGAACACACGCCGCTGACCGACATTCAGGGCTGGAGCGATTTCCCCCGCGGCGAAACCCTGTTCGACAGCATCCTGGTATTCGAAAACGCACCCATCGACGAACAGATTCTCGAGGGCGGTTTCCAGTTCAGCCTTGATGGCATGGATCATAGCGTGCACACCCACTACGGTCTGACTGTGGTGATCCTGCCCGGCGAACAACTGGGCATTCGCGTGTCTTACGACCGCGAACGCTTCGACGCTGCGACCGTGCAACGCCTGCTCGGTCACCTCGCCAGTCTGGTGCGCGACATGCTCGCCGCGCCGGACGCCACGTTGGGCAGTTTCGAACTGCTGACAGGCGACGAGCGTCAACAACTGCTGGGCGATTGGGCCGTCAACTCGCAGGCATTTCCACTGGAGCAAAGCTACGCGCAGCTGTTTGCCGCACAGGTGGCTCAACGCGGCGATCAACAGGTCGCGATCTGCAATGCTGAGTCGCTGACGTACGCCGAACTGGATCGCCGCGCCACGCGTCTGGCCCATGCTCTGCGCGAGGCCGGAGCCGGTGAAGATCAGTTGGTCGCGCTGTTGGCGCCTCGAGGTCTGGCGCTGCTGACCATGATGATCGCCGTGTTCAAGACTGGCGCTGCGATGCTGCCGCTGGAAGTCAACCACCCACCGGAACGTCTGCGGGAAATCCTTAAACTGTCCCGCGCACCGCTGCTGGTGGCCAGTGAAGATTGCAGCGCCCTGCTCGATCAACTGTTGAGCGACCTCGACCATGCACCTGACGCCCTGTTCGCCGAAGCCTGCTGGCAAACCAGCAATGACGCGCCGCTGCCGTTGCTCGGTGGTCCGGATAGCCTGGCCTATGTGCTGTTCACCTCGGGTTCGACCGGTACGCCCAAGGGTGTGATGATCGAACAACGCGGCATGCTCAATAATATCTTCGGCAAGGTACCTGCTCTGGGTCTGAACGCCGACAGCCGGATTGCACAAACTGCGTCGGTGGCCTTCGATATTTCAGTGTGGCAGTTTCTCGCAGCGCCGATCCTCGGTGCTACCGTGCAGATCCTGCCGGACGAGATAGCCCACGATCCACAACGCCTGCTGCAGGTGCTGGTCAGCGAGCGCCTGAGCGTGCTGGAAATTGTCCCGAGCCTGATGCGCACGCTGCTCGCGCTGTGCCCGTGCGACTTACAACTGCCTGACCTGCGCTGGGTGATGCCTACCGGTGAAGCCCTGCCACCGACCGTGGCCCGTGACTGGTTTGCGCGCTTCCCCGACATCCCCCTGATGAACGCCTACGGCCCCGCCGAATGTGCCGACGACGTAGCGTTCCAGCCAATTTTTGCTGCGCCGGATACCGACGTCAGCCACATGCCCATCGGCCAGCCGACAGCCAATAATCGCCTGTATGTGCTGGACGAAGCCTTGCGCCCACTGCCGATCGGTGTGGCCGGGGAAATCTGTGTCGGAGGTGTCGGTGTCGGCCGTGGCTACCTGCACGACCCACAGCGCAGCGCCGACGCCTTCATCGATCATCCGCAACTCGACGGTCGTATCTACCGTACTGGCGACTTGGGCCGTTGGCGCGCCGATGGCGTGATCGAATACCTCGGTCGCCGCGATCAGCAGGTCAAGCTACGCGGCCACCGCATCGAACTGACCGAAATCGAACATCGACTGGCGCAGCACCCAAGCGTGCGCGAGGCGGCGGTGTTGCTGCGGGAAAACCACGTCGGCGAAGCCTGGCTGGTGGCTTACTGCTCGGCTTACGACGAAAGCCTGAGCCACGACGACCTGAGCGGCCAACTGCGTGAGCATCTGCGCGGGCAATTGCCGCCGTACATGGTCCCAGCGGCGTTCGTTTGCCTGGAGCGCTTGCCACTGAATGCCAACGGCAAGGTCGACCGCAAGGCCCTGGCTGCCCAGAAACTCAACTGGCAAGCTGAGACACAGCAAAGCATCGCCCCGCGCACTGAACTGGAAGCGGTTGTGGCTAAAGTCTGGGCCGATGTTCTGGGCCGCGACAGCGTCGGTGTGGAAGACAACTTCTTTACCCTGGGCGGTCACTCGCTGCTGGCCACGCAAATTGTGGCGCGGCTACGGACACACTTCAAACTCGACTTGCCGTTGCGGGTGCTCTTCGAACAACCGACCGTGGCGTTACTGGCGCTGGCGATTGCCTCACGTCAGGCACAAGCCGCTGCGCCGCAATCCGACAAGGTTCTGGCCCTCAAAGCCCAGTCGCGTCCAGCACAGTTACCGCTGTCGTTCTCGCAACAACGCTTGTGGTTCATCGAGCAGCTGACACCGGGCACCACGCTGTTCAACATCCCGTTCGCCTTGCGTTTGAAAGGCGATCTCAATGTTCAGGCGCTACACGCCAGCCTCAACGACCTGCTGGCGCGCCATGAAATCCTCCGCACCGGGATCCGTGACGCAGAGGGTGTGCCTTGCCAGCACATCAGCGACTCGCTGAGCATTGATTTGCCGTTCGATGACTTGTCAGGCCTGGCAACCACCGCCCGCGAAGGTGCGCAGTTCAGTGTCTTGCAAGACACCTTCACGCAACCCTTCGATCTCAGCACGCCACCGTTATTACGAGCGCGCTTGCTGCGTCTGGCGCCAGACGAGCACGTGCTAGGCATCGCCCTGCATCACCTGGTCTCAGACGCTTGGTCGGCGACTATCGCCCTGCGCGAACTGGCGCAGGGTTATGAAGCCCGATGCACAGGTGCAGCGGCCAAACTGCCGGCCTTGCCGGTGCAATACGCTGACTTCGCCCTGTGGCAGCGCGAACACCTGCAAGGTGTTGAGCTCAAGCGCCAACTCGACTACTGGACCCAAACGCTGGATCGCAGCAACAGTGACAGCAGCCCCTTGCTCGCGCTGCCCACCGACCTTGCGCGGCCTTCGGTGCAAAGCTATCGCGCCGGGATCGTGCAGCGCGAACTGAGCCCCGAACTCAGCGCCCGGGTGCAAGCTTTTGCCAGTCGTCTGGGCACCACGCCATTTACGGTGTTGTTCGCTGGCTTCGCCGTGCTTATGCACCGTTTGAGCGGCGACGCCACTGTTTTGATCGGCACCCCGGTCACTCATCGTGAACAACCGGGTACCGAAGGCTTGCTCGGCATTTTGCTGAATAACCTGGCGATCCGCGCCGACTTCGAACCGCAAGCTGATTTCACCGCGCTTGTGGGTCAGGTGGCAAAGCGTCTGCGTGAAGGCCTGCAACATCAGGATCTGCCATTCGAACAATTGGTCGACAGCCTGCAACTGCCGCGCAGCCTCAGCCACGCGCCGCTGTATCAGGTGATGGTCGCCCAGCAGTTGGCGATGGAGTCGCGTTTGCGCTTCCCGGGCCTGGAATTTGAAGCCCTCGACACGCCACTCAAACAATCCGAATGCGACCTGGACTTGCACGTGCTGTGTCCCGCCAATGCGCCGATTCAACTGGAGCTGATGTACGCGCTCGACCTGTTTGTTGCTGACAGCGCGCAGCAAACTCTGGCTCGCCTTGAGCACTTGCTGGAATACATGCTCGCCGAGCCGCAGCGTCCGGTAGCGACCTTGCCGTTGCTGATGGCGGCGGAATGGCAACGCACCGTGGTCGAGTGGAATCGCACCGAGATGGAGGTGCCGCAACACCTGACCTTCGCCCAATTGTTTGAACAGCAGGCCGAGCGCACCCCGGACCGTGACGCGTTGTGCTTCGAAGGTCGCAGCCTGAGCTATGGAGAATTGAATCGCCGGGCCAACCAGGTCGCACATTACCTGCGCAGTCGCGGGGTGGTGGCCAATAGTCCAGTGGCCCTTTGTGTTGAACGCTCGCTGGAATTACTGGTGGGTTTGCTGGGCATCCTCAAATCCGGCGGAGCCTATGTGCCGCTGGACCCGACTTACCCGGTGGATCGTCTGGCGTACATGCTCGAAGATGCGCAACCAGCGCTGTTCCTTGGCCAGCGAGGCTTGCTGGAGGAGCTTGGCATCCATTTGCCACGCCTGCGTCTGGACAGCGATGCCGCGCTGTTTGCCGATCAGCCGGACAACAACCTTGCACCACTGGCCGGGCCGGATGATCTGGCCTACATCATGTACACCTCAGGCTCTACCGGTAAACCCAAAGGCACACTGGTAACCAACGGGTCGGTGGTTAACCTGGCCTGGGCGCGCATTCATGGCCTGTACCGGCACTATACCGACCAGCCAATGCGCGCCAGTTTCAACTACTCGTTCGCCTTCGACAGCTCGGTGGCGGAACTCATCCTGCTGCTCGACGGCCACAGTCTGTACCTGACGCCGGAAGCGGTGCGCTACGACCCCGAGGCCCTGGCGCAATTCTTCAGCGACACCCAGCTGGATGCGTTCGAATGTACCCCGGCGCAGCTCAAGGCCCTGCTTGAAAGTGACGGCGTGTGCAATGGCGAAACGTATCTGCCGCGTTTTGTACTGTTCGGTGGCGATGCCGTGGACGCACAGCTCTGGCAGCGGCTGCCGTCGATTGCTGGCAGCCGCTTCTTTAACACTTACGGGCCGACCGAGTGCACGGTCGATGCAACAGGTTGTGCGGTAGATGATTTCCCTGCGCGGCCGATCATTGGCCGCCCCATCGCCAACGTGCGTACCTACGTTCTGGATCCGTTCCTCAACCCGCTGCCGGTTGGCGTTCCGGGGGAACTGCACATTGGCGGCGCTGGCGTGACCTTGGGTTATCTAAACCGTGCCGAACAGACCGCGAAGGTGTTTATCGAAGACCCGTTCTCGCCGCTGCAAGGTGCGCGGATGTATAAGTCCGGCGATCTGGTGCGCTGGTTGCCCGACGGCCAGCTCGAATACCTCGGGCGTATGGATCATCAGGTGAAAATCCGTGGTTTCCGGGTCGAGTTGGGCGAAATAGAAGCGCTGATCGGCGCTCAGCCCGGCGTTCGCCAAGCGGTAGTGCTGGCCCGTGAAGACGTTCCCGGCGACAAGCGCTTGGTGGCTTACGTCACCTGCGACGCCAAAGCCGATATTGACGCCTGGCGCAAGGCAATCGGCGCCGCCCTGCCCGACTACATGGTGCCGTCGGCGTTTGTGCTGCTCGATGAGCTGCCGCTGACGGATAACGGCAAACTCAATCGCAAGACCTTGCCCGCACCGGACATTCAAAGCGCACCCGATGCCCAGAACCCGCCGCGTACAGGCGCCGAACAGCAGCTCGCCGCACTCTGGTCCGAGCTGCTCAAGGTGCCACTGGCGCAAATCGGTCGCGACAGCCACTTTTTCTACCTCGGCGGTCACTCGCTGCTGGCTGCGGTGTTGTTTGCCCGTTTGCGTCAACAGTTCGCAACCGTGCCAGCATTGCGGACGGTGTTCGAACAGCCGACGCTGGAAGCCCTGGCCGCGCTGCTCGGTAATCCCCTGCAGACAGCCGTTGCGACATTCGTCCCGGCGGATCGCCCAGCACGGCTGCCGCTGTCGTTCGAACAGCAACGTCTGTGGTTTCTTGAACAACTGAGTGCCGGTGGCGGCGAATACAACGTGGTCAGCGCCGTGCAACTGGACGGTGAACTCAACCCCCAAGCCCTGAAGACGGCCCTGAACAATGTAGTTCAACGCCACGAAATTCTGCGCAGCCGCATCCAGCGCGATGCCGACGGAGAATTGGTGTTGATGATTGAACCCCAGGTCGATATCAATCTGCCGGTGACAGTCCTGCAGGCGACCAGCGACGGGCACTGGCAGCAACTGACCGACCAGGCGATTCACCAAGAAACCGGACGCCGTTTCGATCTCACCGGCCAGGTACCCGTTCGGGCCGGGCTGATACAACGCAGCGGCAGCGCGCAATCGCTACTGCTGCTCACCGTGCATCACAGTGCCACTGATGATGCCTCCAGCCAGAACCTGCTCGATGAGCTGCGACAGCTCTATACCGCCCAGCTCCAGGGCACCCCAGCAACGCTGCCTGAGCTGGCCCTGCAATATCCCGACTACGCCCTTTGGCAGCGCGAGCCCAGCCAACAAACGGCGTTCAGCAGCCAGTTGGAATACTGGCGCAACCAACTCGAAGACGGCGACTACCTGCTCGATCTGCCGACTGCACAGGGTCGTCTGAACCCGCTCGACCCGGCTGCAGGCTCGGTGCAACTGCAACTGCCGCCCGCGCTGGTGGAACGCCTACGGCAATTTGCCCAGCAACGCGGTGCAAGCCTGTACATGCTGATGCTCGGTGCGGCGCAGTTACTCCTGGGGCGCTACGCCAATCAACGCGATGTGCGGATTGGCAGCCCGGTGGCCCAGCGTCCATTTGCTGAGCTGCAACCGCTGATCGGTTGCTTCGTCAATACTCTGGTCATCCGTGCCGACCTTGATCCAGCGCTGGATTTCGAAGGCTTGCTGAACCAGGTGCGCAATCGCGTGCTGGATGCCCAGCAGCATCAGGATGTGCCATTCGATCAGGTCGTGGAGCACCTTAAGCCTTCGCGCAGCCTCGGTCAGACTCCACTGTTCCAAGTGTTGTTCGCCATGCAGAACGCCGATACGTCGAGCCAGCACTGGCCGCAGTTGCAGGTCAGCGAGCGGGCAGTAACCGCCCAATCAACCAAGTACGACCTTAACTGGGAAGTACATGATGGCGAGGTGCTGTCGGTGTTGCTGGAATACCGCGCCGCGCTGTTCAGTGAAACCACTGCACGGCTCTGGTTAGAACAATGGCAGCAACTGCTCGAAGCTTTACTCGACGCGCCCCAGACCCGCCTCGGGGATTGGACACCGTTACCCGCTGCAGAGCGTCAACTCCAACTGGTCCAGTGGAATGCTACCGAGCACCACTACCCCGGCCCGACCAACCTGCATACGGCCCTGAACCAGCAAGCGGCTTTAAGCCCTGACTCCACGGCGCTGGTGTTTGAAGACCAACGCCTGAGTTACGCCGAGCTGGATCAACGTGCGCAACAGCTGGCCCGCGCCCTACGCGGTGCAGGTATCGGTCGCGAGTCGATCGTGCCGCTGTGCATGGAGCGCTCGGTAGAGATGGTCGTCGCCCTGCTCGGTATTGTGCATGCCGGTGCGGCCTGGTTACCGTTGGACCCTGAGTTGCCTGCCGCGCGTTTGGCATTTTTGATCGAAGATGCCGATGCACAAGTCACCCTGACCCAAGCGCAGTGGCTGGCGAAGCTGCCAGCCGGACACACCACCTGGACGCTTGATTCATTACCTGAAGCGTCAGCAGCTGAACCGCTGAGTGTCGCGGCTAATGACTTGGCCTATGTGCTTTACACGTCCGGTTCCACCGGCCAGCCAAAAGGCGTGATGAACGAGCACGGCGCCTTGATGAATCGTCTGCACTGGATGCAGGACGCTTTCCCGATTGGTCCGAACGACCGCGTCCTGCAAAAGACGCCGTACAGCTTCGACGTTTCGGTGTGGGAATTCTTCTGGCCGCTGATCACCGGTGCAACGCTGGTGGTCGCTCGTCCCGATGGTCATCGCGACCCAGCTTATCTCAGCCAGTTGATCCAGCAGGAACAGGTCACCACCCTGCATTTTGTGCCCTCGATGCTGCGCGCCTTTGTCGAAGAACCGAGCCTCAGCGACTGCCACAGTCTGCGTCAGGTATTCGCCAGCGGCGAAGCGCTGCCGGTTGATCTGGTGAAGCGTTTTATGGGCCAACACCCGGCGGCGCTGATCAATCTCTACGGCCCGACCGAAGCGGCCATTGATGTATCGGTGTGGCGCTGCTCGAAAGACGATCTAAGCGTGCCGATCGGTAAACCAATCGCTAACCTGCGTCTGTACATTCTTGATGAAAGCATGCAGCCATTGCCAATCGGTAGCATCGGCGAGCTGTATATCGGCGGTGTCGGCGTGGCCCGTGGCTACCTGAATCGGCCTGAGTTGACCGAAGAACGCTTTGTTGCCAGCCCATTTGTTGAGGGTGATCGCCTGTACCGCACCGGCGACCGTTGCCGCTTCCTCGCTGATGGCAATATCGAATATCTGGGGCGTCTTGATCATCAGGTCAAGCTGCGTGGCCAGCGCATTGAGCTGGGCGAAATCGACGCAGCACTGCTGGCACAGGCGGGTGTTCGCGAGGCTGCAACCTTGTTGCTCGATCAGCGTCTGGTCTGTTTCTGGTGCGGTGAAGCTGATGAAGCCGTCATTCGCACAAAACTGAACGACAGTTTGCCTTCCCACATGCACCCCAACTTCTTGGTACAGCTCGACAGCCTGCCGCTCAATAGCAACGGCAAGCTCGACCGCAAAGCCCTGGCCGCCACACCGCTGCCAGAAAGCCAAGGCACTCAGTCGCACATTGCACCGCGCAATGCCACGGAAACGCTGCTCTGTGAGTTGTTCAGCGAACTGCTTGAATGCTCATCCGTGGGTATTGAAGATCACTTCTTTGAGCTTGGTGGCCACTCCTTGCTGGCGACTCGACTGGTCGCACGAGTGCGTGAACGTCTAGGCGCAACGCTGCCTTTGTCACTGGTCTTCGCCCAACCAACAGTGAAGGCGCTGGCCGGTCATCTGCAATCGGCAACTCCGGGTGAGTCGATCACCCCGCAACCGCGTCCGGCGCAATTGCCGCTGGGGCTGGCTCAGCGTCGGTTCTGGATGCTCAGCCGTTTGGTGCCGGAGTCCCGCGAGTACCACATGCCGTTCGCACTGACCTTGCGTGGCGAGCTGCAGGTTGAGGTCTTGCGTGAAGCGTTTGCACAGGTCAGCCAGCGGCATCTGGTGCTACGCAGCCGTATTGTCGAAGTCGCGGGCGAGCCGCAGTTGTTGATCGACGACAATGGGCCGGAACTGGTGCTCACTTCAGTGGCGACACAGGACTGGACAACAGCTTGCGCCGAAGCCCGAAGCAACTTGATGGCGCCGTTCGATCTGGCCGCCGCCGCGCCTTGGCGGGCGCACTTGCTGCAACGCCAGAACAGCGACGAAAACCTGTTGCTGATATGCCTGCACCACAGCGCCACTGACGGTTGGGCCATGCAGTTGCTTATCGACGAGCTGACTCAGGCCTACACCGCCGGTTTGCACGGGCAATTGCCCGCCTGGACGCCGCTGCAGATTGACTACGTCGATTTCGCTCTGTGGCAACAACAGCCGGATACCCAGGCGCGACGTAACGACAGCCTGGATTACTGGAAAAGCCATCTGGGTCAGGACAACTACCAACTTGACCTACCCCTCGACCGTCCTCGCGGCGCCGAGGCCGATCGTAGCGCCGGGCAGTTGACCCTGCAGCTTGGCACCCAACGCGCTGAAGCCATCCGCCAGTTCGCCCGGCAGCGCGGCACCACCGCCTACGTGGTACTGGCCACGGCGCTGAGTGCGCTGTTGGCCCGATACAGCGGTCAGCGGGAGATTCGCTTCGGTACCCCGGCGGACCAGCGTGACCAAGCGCAATCGCAGACGCTGTTGGCCTGCCTGGTCAATACCCTGGTGATTCGCAGCGATGTCGACCAACAGGCTCCTGCGCAACAGTTGCTCGCCAGCCTTGAGGCCGACCTGCGCGCGGCCCAGGCCCACGCCGATCTACCGTTCGCGACCCTGGTCAGCGCAGTCGCACAGCAGCGCGACCTGAACCGTACGCCGCTGTTCCAAGTGCTGTTTTCCCTCAACTATGGCCGCATGGAAAGTAGCCAATGGCCGGGGCTGAAACTCGAAGAGCAGATGCTGCCGGTTATCGACGCCAAGTTCGAACAGAGCTGGGAAGTTCAGGACGACGGCAGCGACATGACGCTGGTTCTGGAGTACCAATCGGCGCTGTACGAGCCACACACCATGCAGCGCTGGAGCAGCCAATGGTGCTCCTTGCTGGATGCATTGGTGGCCACGCCACAGCGCAAACTGGTCGAGCTGTTCCCGCAACAACAGGATCAGCAGCAACTGGCTCACTGGAACTCAACCGAACGCCAGTACCCCGGCCCGACCAACCTGCATACGGCCCTGAACCAGCAAGCGGCTTTAAGCCCTAACTCTCCGGCTCTGGTGTTTGAAGACCAACGCCTGAGTTACGCCGAGCTGGATCAACGCGCGCAACAGGTTGCCCGTGCCCTACGCGGCGCAGGTATCGGTCGCGAGTCGATCGTGCCGCTGTGCATGGAGCGCTCGGTAGAGATGGTCGTCGCCCTGCTCGGCATCGTCCATGCTGGTGCAGCCTGGTTACCGTTGGACCCTGAGTTGCCTGCCGCGCGTTTGGCATTTTTGATCGAAGACGCCGATGCAAAAGTCACCCTGACCCAAGCGCAGTGGCTGGTGAAGCTGCCAGCCGGACACACCACCTGGACGCTTGATTCATTACCAGAGGCGGAGGTCGGTGAACCTCTAAGTGTTGCGGCCAATGACTTGGCCTATGTGCTTTATACCTCCGGTTCCACCGGCCAGCCAAAAGGCGTGATGAACGAGCACGGCGCCTTGATGAATCGTCTGCATTGGATGCAGGACGCTTTCCCGATTGGTCCGAACGACCGCGTCCTGCAAAAGACGCCGTACAGTTTCGATGTCTCGGTGTGGGAATTCTTCTGGCCGTTGATCACCGGTGCAACTCTGGTGATGGCACGTCCCGACGGGCATCGCGACCCGGCTTACCTCAGCCAGTTGATCCAGCAGGAACAGGTCACCACCCTGCACTTCGTGCCCTCGATGCTGCGCGCCTTTGTCGAGGAACCGAGCCTTGCCGACTGCCACAGTCTGCGTCAGGTGTTTGCCAGCGGTGAAGCGCTGCCAGTTGATCTGGTGAAGCGTTTTATGGGCCAACATCCGGCGGCGCTGATCAATCTCTACGGCCCGACCGAAGCGGCCATCGACGTTTCAGTGTGGCGCTGCTCGAAAGACGATCTAAGCGTGCCAATCGGCAAGCCAATCGCCAACCTGCGCCTGTACATCCTTGATGAGAGCATGCAGCCGCTGCCAATCGGCAGCATCGGTGAGCTGTATATCGGCGGTGTCGGCGTGGCTCGTGGCTACCTGAAACGTCCGGAGCTGACCCAAGAACGTTTCCTTGCCAGTTCCTTTATTGAGGGTGATCGCCTGTACCGCACCGGCGACCGTTGCCGCTTCCTTGCTGATGGCAATATCGAATATCTGGGACGTCTTGATCATCAGGTGAAACTACGCGGTCAGCGTATTGAGCTTGGGGAAATCGACGCAGCGCTGCTCAACTTACCGGCAATCACCGGGGCTTGCACATTGGTCATCGATAACCGGTTAGTGGCGTTCTACAGCAGCAGTACGCCGCAGCCGGAGTTAGGCGCATTGCTTACCGCCCAGTTGCCCGCGTACATGGTGCCAGCGGTGTGGGTCGAAGTACCGGCCTTGCCTCTGACCACCAACGGCAAGATAGACCGCAAAGCCTTGGCGAGCCTGCCATTGCCGCAAACCCAGAATGACTATGCTGCACCGCGCAATACTCTGGAAAGCCTGCTTTGCCAGTTGTTTGGCGAACTGCTCGGCGAAGCCTTGACCGGTGGCCGCGAGGTCGGCACCTCGGACAGTTTCTTCGCCTTGGGCGGCGATTCTATTCTCGGTCTGAAGCTGATCTCCCGCCTGCGCGAACAGGGTTATTCGCTCACCCCAAGAGACCTGTTCCGTTCGCCGACTCCGGCGGCACTGGCGCAGCTAGCCAGTCCGTTGTTGTCCCTTGCCGAACAGGGTGAAGTCAGCGGTGCGATGCCGCTGATGCCGTTGCATCAGTGGTTCTTCGACCAACAACAACCGCAGGCCGCGTACTGGAACCAGTCGGTGCTGGCCGACAGCAATCATCCTTTGCAACCTGCCTTGGTGCAGGCCACGCTGGATCGGTTGATCGCCCACCACGACGCCTTGCGCCTGCGTTTCACCGAGGTCGATGGGCAATGGCAAGCGCACATCGCGCAAGTATCGCCAGCGCAATTGACCTGTTGCGACCACCCCAAGCAGTTGCTGCAGGTCGCGCAAAGTCTGGATATTCAACAGGGCCCGCTGTTTGCAGCCGCGCTGCTTGAAGGCCAACCGCAACGTCTGTACCTGGTGGCGCATCACTTGGTGATCGACGCGGTGTCCTGGACACCATTGCTGGAAGATTTCCAGCAGCTTTATCAAGGCCTGGAGCGTGGTGAGAACCCTAGCCTACCCGCCAAGACCACCTCTTACCGCCAATGGGCCGAGCATATGCATGCGCACGCCGACAAGGTCAGAGCCGAACAGCGCTATTGGGCGGACCAAACGCCAGTTAACCCTGCATCGCTGGCCACAGTCGCCGAGCGCCAGACGCTGCCCGCCCGTTGGGATGCAACACGCACCCATCAGTGGCTGACTGAGTCGCACGCGGCCTATCGCACGCAACCGGAAGAACTGCTGATCGCAGCCCTCGCCGCCACCCTGGCTGAAGCTGAAAGCCGCGTCGACATCGTGGTGGATCTGGAGCGCCATGGTCGCGATGCGCCGTTCGACGGGCTGGACGTCAGCCGCACCGTTGGCTGGTTCACCACTCTGTATCCGTTACGCGTGAACTCCAGCGGCGACCTCGGCGATAAGGTGCGCAATGCCAAACAAGCCTTGCGCGCCGTACCGGGCCTAGGCCTTGGTCACGGGTTGTTGCGCCAACGTGGTGATTTACCCGCGGGTCGTGGAGATGTGCTGTTCAACTATCTGGGGCATGAACAAACGCCTGAGGGCTGGTTGCGTGCAAGCAGTCTGACCCCTCCGCCAGATGCAGCCCAGGTCAACCGGGTAACCCATGGCCGTGAAGTGGTGGCGTGGCTGGAGGACGGCGCGTTGCATGTCGAATGGCACAGCGTGACCCCAAACGCCGACAGCTGCTTACCCGGCCGTCTGCTGGAGCACTTGCAGGCACTGGTCGAGCATTGCCTCGATCCACAGGCGGGAGCGCTGATGCCAGCTGATTTCCCTCTGGCCAAGGCGCTGAATCAGAAGTCCCTGGACAAACTGTTGAGCAAGCTCAAGACCAAACCGAATTCGCAAAGCTAGCGAGCGACGAGCACCTGCATGGTCAGTGTCTGGCCATCGCGGTGCCCTGAATCGCGCTCACTACGTTTTCCAAGCCTTTGAAATGGATCCGCAAAAAATGAACAACATCGAAGACATCTACTCGCTTTCGCCCACCCAGCATGGCCTGCTGTTCCACAGCGTGGTTGAGCCCGATTCGCGGGTGTATTACCAGCAGTTGAGCCTGGAAATGAATGGTCCTCTGCACTTGAGCGCGTTTCGCGGCGCCTGGCAGGCATTGATCCAGCGCCACGCTGTATTGCGCAGCGCCTTTCTCTGGGAAGACCTGGACGACGCCTATCAGGTGGTACAACAAGAAGTGGCATTGCCCCTGACCGAACTGGACTGGCAAGACCGCGCCGAGCCGCAGGCCGCGCTCGAACAGTTGGCGCTGGAGCAACGGGCGCAACCCCTTGAGTTGAATGAATCACCGCTAATGCGCGTCTGCCTAGTGCGTTTGGCCCCCGAACGCTGGCACCTGGTCTGGACCTTCCATCACATACTTATGGACGGCTGGAGCGTAAGCATCGCCGTTCAGGAATGGCTGGCTCTGTACTACGAACAAGCCCATTCACGCCCCGCCAACCTGCCAACGACCCGCCCTTACCGGGACTACATCGCCTGGCTGGCGGAACAGGACATGACTGCCACCGAAGGCTTCTGGCGCGATCAGTTGCAAGAGGTCAGCGAGCCGACCCCGCTGCCCAACTTTGCCGTACGCCAAGCAGCACCGGCCGGGGCGCCCTTCGCCGAACGTGAAAGCCTGCTGACGGCCAGCGAAACCGAGCAGTTATCTCACTTCGCCCGCCAAAACGACCTGACCATCAACACGCTGATCCAAGGCGCCTGGGCACTGCTGCTCGGCCAACATGCCGGGCGTGACGATGTGGTCTATGGCGTCACTGTCGCCGGTCGTCCCGAGAATCTGGCGGCGGTGGATAACACCGTGGGGCTGTTCATCAATACCCTGCCGTTGCGCGTGCAATGGGCTGACGGACCAACGCTGGTGAACTGGTTGCAACAGTTGCAGCAAACCAACAGCGACTTGCGTCATCACGCTTACCTGCCGCTGGGCAAACTCAAGTCGATGACAAGCATTGCCGCTGAACAGGCGCTGTTCGACTCGATTCTGGTGTTCGAGAACTTCCCGGTCACTGACGCGCTCAACCAGGACACTGGCGGCCTTAGCTTCAAGGCACCGAGCAGCGACCAGCAGGCCGATGGCATCACCCTCACCCAAGGCCGCAACCATTTCCCGCTGTCGTTGATCGTGGTGCCGGACAAGCAGTTGCACTACCTGATCAGCTACAACCGCGCACGCTTCAGCGATGCCGAGATCGCGGTATTGTCAGCACAGTTGCGCGACATCCTGTTGGCGATGACGGCGCAAGCACAATGCCCGGTTGGTGAGTTGCAGTGGCTCAGTCCTGAGGAGCATCAACGCCTGCTCATACAAGGGCGCGGAACGCAGTTGCCGGTGCCTCAGGTCTGCCTGCATCAGCGTTTCGAGCAACACGCTGCGGCTAATCCCGAACACCTGGCGATCCGTGATTGCAAAGTGGCGCTCACCTACGGGGAACTGGACCAGCAGGCTAACCGCCTCAGCCAATACCTGCGCGCCCAAGGCATCGGCCATGACAGCGTGGTGGCCCTTGCCCTGGAACGCAGCACTGAGTTTGTGATTGCCCTACTGGCGACCTTAAAGGCCGGCGCGGCCTATCTACCGCTGGATATCAAACAGCCCGCCGGGCGTTTGGCCGATGTCCTGGATGACAGTCGCGCCGCGCTGCTGATCGGTGCCGCGCCATCGCCACTGCTCAAGGGCCTGGCCGAACACACGTCTGCACTCTGGCTGACGGAACAGGCGCAGGTCATCGCCACGCAGCCAGACACCCCGCCCGCGGTGGCGCACAGCCCAAGCGATGCCGCCTATGTGATCTACACCTCGGGCTCAACCGGCACCCCCAAAGGCGTGGTGGTCGAGCATCAATCCATCGTTGATTACCTGACAGCGGTGCAGACCGTCCTCAATCCGCCGTCGACAGCTCGTTATGGCTTGCTGTCCAGCGTCGCGGCAGACCTGGGTCACACCCAACTGTTCGGTGCCCTGTGCAGCGGCGCGAGCCTATTGTTGGTGGATGAAGAAGTCGGTTTCAGCCCGCTGGCACTGGCCGACCTCTTCGACCAGCACCCGCTGGATGTGCTGAAAATAACCCCAAGCCATCTGGCCGGGTTACTGCAGGCACTTCCCGATGCACGCCTGTTGCCTCGTGCCCTGCTGGTCTTTGGTGGCGACGCCCTTAGCCCGGCGTTGCTGGAACAGGTCAACCGCCTTGCGCCGGGGCTCAGGGTGCTCAACCACTACGGGCCGAGCGAAGCGACGGTTGGTGCGATTGCCAGCGAACTGAGCGCAGGCCTGCGCAGCATTGCCCTTGGTCGACCGCTGCCCAACCGGCAACTGCGGGTGGTCGACGTTAATGGTCATCCGGTGCCAACCGGAGTATCAGGCGAACTGTTGATCGAGGGTGCTCTGGCCCGGGGCTACCTGCACCGGCCTGATCTGACTGCCGAACGCTTCCAGCTTGATGATAACCAGCAACGCTGGTACCGAACCGGTGACCGCGTGCGCTGGCAGGTGGACGGCCAGCTGGCGTTTATCGGCCGGGTCGACAGTCAGGTCAAGATCCGTGGCAATCGCCTGGAACTGGGCGAAGTCGAAGCCCAGATCAAGCGCCTGTCGCCGCTGATTGAACAGGCTCTGGTACGCGCCGTGGAACTGGATGGCAACCTGCGATTGGTGGCCTATCTGGTCGCCAGCCAGTCGCTTTCGGCCACCAAACTGCGTAACGACCTCAGCGCACGCGTGCCGGACTACATGGTGCCTGCGCACTTCATCACGCTTGACGAACTGCCCCTCAACCGCAACGGCAAGGTCGATGCTCAGCGTCTGCCGATACCGCAACAGCCAACCGACGACAGCACCACTCACGTGGCGCCGCGCAATGAAGTCGAGACACTGCTGGCGGACATCTGGCAGGAAGTTCTAAAGCGTGAACGGATTGGCGTGCACGACAACTTTTTCGCCCTCGGGGGCGATTCGATTCTCAACTTGCAAATCATCGCCCGTGCCAACCAGCAAGGACTCAAGCTCACGCCGAGTCAGCTATTCGAAAACCGCACCATCGCCGATATCGCACGGGTTCTGGGTGCTGACGCCAGTCACGCAGTGGCAGAAAACGCTGCCGACGGCTATGACCTGCCATTGGGAGCCGGTCAACTGGCGCGCTTACAACAAGGTTCGCTGGACGCCACATGGCGTTGTGTGGCGCTTAGCCAAGTGATTGATAGCCAACTGCTGAGCCAGGCCATTGCTGCCTTGCAACAGCACCACCAGGCGTTGCGTCTGGCGCTCAAGGCACTGCCGGATGGCGAATGGCAGCAGCAGGTACTGGTCGCTCCAGCGGGCCCGGTGGTTAGCCGTCAGAGCCTCGTAGATCTCAGCTATTCACGTTTGCAGACCGTGGCTCAGGCGGGTGTTGACGGCCTTGATCTGGAACGCGGGCAAACACTGCATGCTTGCCTGTTGGAGCATGACGGCAAGCACCATCTGCTGCTGGCCGCTCACCCACTGAGTCTTGACGAAGCATCGTGGCCGCTGTTGCTCACCGACCTCAATCTGGCGTTGGGGCAACTGCTGTATCAGCGCCCCGTGCGGCTGTCCTATGCGGGCGGCGACTTCACCCAGTGGACACGCCACCAGCACAGCTATGCCCAGGGCGATACGCTGGACGATGTCTGGGAACACTGGCTGCAATATGCAGGCATGGACACCGTGCAATTGCCTGACAGTCAACAGCCAATCAGCCTGGTTGAAGAAAAGCTTTCAGCCAGCACCTCACGTGACCTCAAGCGCTTGGGCGAAGTGTTGCATCTGGACTGGAACAGCCTGCTGGCCAGCGCTGTGGTAGAACAGTGCCAAGCACAGTGCGGTGCAGGCCTGGTTGCGCTGAATATTCAAGGCGCACGCCCGGCGACAGAGCAACTGCCTGTGGGCGCACCGATTGCCGTGGCCGATCTTGACCCGGCCCGCATCGTCGGCCCTTTGCAGCTGGCGGTTCCCTTCTTCCTCCAACCTGAAGGCGACAGCCTGCTGCAACGTTTGCAGGCACTGGCCGTGCAACTGCGTGCCTACCCGCAACATGGCGCCGACTATGGTGTCCTGCGTTACCTCTCGGACAACACTTACTTGCAGGAGCCGCTGGGCGACCTGCCGAGTGCCTCGGTCACCATTCGCTGGCTGGGTAACCGCGACAGCCATCGCGAACAACACGGCATCCTGGCGCAGGTCGAGGCCGCGAGCCAGCCGACAGCCCCTGCTTGCCCACTGACGCTGGATGCCCATTGGCAGGACGGTCGCCTGTATCTGCGCAGCGAAGGCACACTTGCCGCCAGCTGGATGCCTCGCCTCGTACAACAGCTGACCGAGCTGGCCGGGCTCCTTGCCGAACCCGAGCTGCGTCCTGCCAGTCAGGCCTTCCCGCTTTGCCACAAGCAGGCGGCAACCCTGGCCGCTGAACCGCTGGACTGGTCGAACATCGAAGATGTCTACCCTTTGTCATCCATGCAACAGGGCATGCTGCTGCACACCCTGCTGCAACCCCACAGCGGCATCTACCTGATGCAACAACGCTACAGTTGGGACGGCGTGCTGCAACGCCCAGCCATGGAAGCCGCCTGGCAACTGTTCCTTGAGCGCCATCCGATGATGCGCACCGCCTTCTGGTGGCAGGACGACCATGAGCCGCTGCAATGTGTCTACCGTAAAACCGCCCCGGCGTTCGACTGGCAAGACCTGCGCCACCTCGATGAAGAGCAACAGCGGCTGGCGATGGATCAGGCCCTGGAAGCGCAACGCCTGCAAGGTTTCGACATGGCCTGCGCGCCCTTGACCCACCTGCGGGTGTTCCAACTCGACGAGCGCCGCTTCGCCGTGGTGCGCAGCTTCCACCACATCCTGACTGACGCCTGGTGCTTCGGCCTGCTGATGGAAGATTTACTGGCGATCTACCAAGCCATCGTGCGCCAGGAGCCTGTGGCCCGACCACTGTTCCGTTCGTTCCGTGGTTACATGAGCTGGCTGGAGCGCCATGACATGGCCGCAGCTCACGCTTTCTGGCAGGCGGAAATGGCAGGTTTCAGCGAACCGACGCCACTGCATGTTGACAGCCCGCTGAACCGCCCAGAACAGGCTCCGGAACAGGTCGGCGATCTCGACCAGACCCTGAGCATCAGTCAGACCCAGCGTTTGCAGCAGCTGTGCCAAACCTATCAGCTGACGCCTAACACCTGGATTCAGGGTGCCTGGGCGTTGCTGCTGTCGCGATACAGCGGTAACCGCGATGTGCTGTTCGGCGTCACCGTGGCCGGTCGCCCCACTGATCTGGCGGGCGTGGAAGAGATGGTTGGGTTGTTCATCAACAGCCTGCCCCTGCGCATCGATGTCGATCCGCAAGCAATGGTGGCCGACTGGTTGCAGTCGCTGCTGTCGCACAATGCACAATTACGCGAACACGAAAGCGCGTCGCTGGTGGATATCCAGCGCTGCAGTGATGTACCGCGCGGCCAGCAGTTGTTCGACAGCCTGGTGGTATTCGAAAACGCCCCGCTGGATATCAGCAGTGTGCAATTGGACGCCTTCAGCATCGACATCTATGAAGATCGGGTGCACACCAATTTCCCGATGACGGTGGTGCTCTATCCTGGCGACCGCCTGGGGATTCGCTTGTCTTACGACAACCAGCGTTTCACCCGCGATACCGTGCAGCGGATGCTCGGGCATCTGGTGCAATTGCTGTCCGCCATGCTCGATCAACCGCAGGCCCAACTGGGTAGCCTGCACATGCTCCCGAAAATGGAGCGTCAGGCGTTGCAGGTCGAATGGAACAACAGCGCCGTCGACTTCCCGCTGGAACGGGGCTACGCCTCGCTATTCGCCGATCAGGTACGCAACCGCGCCCAACACATCGCCGCCGTGTGCCAAGGGCAATCCCTGACCTACGCCGAACTGGATCGACGCGCCAATAACATTGCTCACGCGTTGCAAGCAGCCGGTGCGGGTCCTGAAACATTGGTGGCGCTATTTGCCGATCGTGGCCTGCCCTTGCTGGCCATGATGATCGCCACCCTCAAGGTCGGCGCCGCCTTCCAGGCGCTGGATACCCAGCAACCGGCCACCCGTCTGGCAGAGCTGCTTGATCTGGGTGAAGCCCCGCTGTTGCTGGTTTGCGAGCACGCAGCCTCGACGCTGGACAACGTACTGCCACAGATGCACAAGCAGCCCAACTGCCTGAATGTCCAAGCGCTGTGGCAAGGCAGCGAGCAACCGCCAGTTACCTACTCGCATAACCCTGATCAACTGGCCTATGTGATCTTCACTTCGGGTTCCACCGGTACGCCCAAGGGGGTTATGGTCGAGCACCGTGGGATGCTCAACAACATGTTCGGTAAAGTGCCGAGCCTGGGTTTGAGCGAAGGCGACCGTATTGCCCAGACCGCTTCGGCGGCGTTCGATATCTGTGTGTGGCAGTTCCTCGCCGCACCGTTGTTTGGCGCCACCGTGCACATACTGCCCGACGCTCAGGCGCATGATCCGCTGGCCTTGCTTGATGTTGTCGAGGAACAGCGTTTGACGCTGCTGGAAACGGTGCCTGCACTGATTCGCGGCATGCTCCAGGAAAGTCGTCCGCAACATAGTCTGGCCAGCCTGCGCTGGCTGTTGCCCACTGGCGAGGCGCTGCCACCGGCGCTGGCGCGAGACTGGCTCGCACGCTTCCCGTCCACCCCGATGATGAACGCCTATGGCCCAGCCGAGTGCTCGGACGATGTTGCGTTCCATCCGATCACCCAGCCACCGGCCGATGACTGCCTGCACATGCCTATCGGCCGTCCGACCGCCAACAACCAGGTATTCGTTCTCGACTCGGCGCTACGGGTGGTGCCTGTCGGGGTTCCCGGCGAATTGTGCATCGGCGGGGTCGGTGTGGGTCGCGGTTACCTGCGCGACTCAGAACGCACCCGCGAGGCCTTTGTTCCTCACCCGTTCCAGCCGCAAGCACGGTTGTATCGCAGCGGTGACATTGGCCGCATGCGCGCAGATGGTGTGATCGAATACCTTGGGCGTCGCGACCAGCAAGTGAAAATCCGCGGTTATCGCATCGAGTTGGGCGAAATCGAAAACCGTTTGATGCAGCACCCGGCAATCGACAGTGCCGCAGTATTGGCGCTGCCGGATGCACGTGGCACCTTGCAACTGGTGGCCTGGTATGTGCTCGACAGCACTACCAACCTGGGCGGCGAGCCCGCGCAACAGGTACTGGCCGCTTACTTGAGCACACAATTGGCAAGCTATATGGTGCCGGCCCGTTGGCTGGAGCTTGAACAGTTGCCGCTGAACGCCAACGGCAAGGTCGACCGTCGCGCCCTAACCGCCATCGGCATCCCTCAAACCGAGCAGGATCAGGAGTTGTGTGTGGCACCGCGCACTGCCACTGAACAGGTATTGGCTGAGCTCTGGAAAGAAATCCTAGGACTGGACAAGGTTGGCGTGCACGACGATTTCTTCGCCATCGGCGGCCATTCGTTGCTGGCGACCCAAGTACTGTCACGTATCCGTCGTCGGCTGGAGGTCAACCTGCCACTGCGTATCCTGTTCGAACGCGGCACCCTGGAACAGCTGGCCGAAGCGGTTGATCGACAGCGCGACGTGCAGATCGAGGCCGACGGCGAGGTCAACATCACCCTGACCCCACGCAACCAACCGCTGCCGCTGTCTTACAGCCAGCAACGGCTGTGGTTCCTCGATCGATTCGAAGGCCCGAGCGCGGCCTACAACATGAGCACTGTCGTCAGATTACGCGGCGTGCTGAACATCGCGGCGCTGCAAGCGGCGTTGCAGCAGGTACTGGAGCGTCACGAATCGTTGCGTACCGCCTTTCACCTCAATGGCGACCAGCCGTGCCAGGTGATCAGCCCGGCACCGGTGGTTGACCTGACGCCAACCGAGCTGACCGATGTCGATGGCGAGGAGCAGGCACAACGCCTTCAGCGCCTGATCGATGAAGAGTCTGCCCGCCCGTTCGACTTGCAACAGGCACCTATGTTGCGCGCCAGTTTGTTGCGTCTAGGCACGGATGATCACGTGTTGCAGTTGGTGCTGCATCACATCGCGACCGACGCCTGGTCCATGGGTATTCTGATGCAGGAGCTGATCAGCGGGTATCAAGCCTTCACTCAGGGTGCTACACCGGCCTTCGCGCCGCTGCCCGTTCAGTATGCGGACTACGCCTTCTGGCAACGCAGCGAAGCACAACAACGTCAGCTGGCACGTGCCATCGACTACTGGCGTCGCCAGCTCGACGGCGCTCCGACCTTGATCGCACTGCCGCTGGATAACCCAAGGCCGACACGTCCCGACTATCAAGGTGCTGCGCTTGAGCAACGCTTCACTCCGGCTCAGGCTCAGACCCTCAAAACCTACGCACAGCAGCAACGGGCGACGCTGTTCATGGTCTTGCTCAATGCCTTCAACAGCCTGTTGCAGCGCGCCACCGGCAGCCACGACTTTATCGTCGGCACCGACTTGGCCAACCGCGAACACCCGGCCGTGGAAAACCTCATCGGTTTCTTCGTCAATGTGTTGCCGATACGTGCACGCCTGACCGAGGGCGAACACTTTGCCGTACGCCTGCAACGCTTGCGTGATGACTGCCTGTCAGCCTTCCAACACCAGCAAGTACCGTTCGACAAGCTAGTCGAGGAGCTGCAGCCGCCGCGCACGCCGGGGGTCAATCCGTTGGTTCAGGTGCTATTCGTCATGCAGAACACACCGGGTTCCACCGCCAGCCTGCCGGGCCTTGAAGTAGAGGAACACCTGATGCAGGGCCAGCAGAGCAGCAAGTTCGACCTGGCCGTGTTTGTCGAGGAGAACGAGGATCAAAGTCTGAGCGTGCGCTGGGTCTATCGCACAAGCGTGTTGAGCGCGTCCACCATCACCCTGCTTGAGCAAGGCTTCGCGGGCTTGCTGGAGCGCCTCCTTGTGGCACCCGAGCAAGCATTGGACGATTGGTCATGGCAACTGCCGGGTAGCAACGACAGCGCCGCCGTCTCCCAGCCTGACTCGTCGGGCAACGATGTGGCGGCCCGCAGCGCACGCAAAATGTCCAAGTTGAGCAAACTCAAGCAAACCCGTGCCACCGCCGTAAGTCAGGTGGCGCACGAACAGGTACGCACCCGCACCCTGGGTGATGGGCGAACGTTGCCGCTGGTAATCGAGCCGCTGCTTGGCGAGCTGGACCCTGTGCACTGGGCGCTGCAAGCCCGTGAATGGATCAATCAACAACTGCTCAGCCACGGCGGTTTGCTGTTCCGCGGGTTTAACCTGCCTGATGCCGCCGCCTTCGAGCAGTTCGCCCAAGCCATCGAACCTGACCTTTACGGGGCTTATGGCGACCTGCCGAAAAACACCTCCGGCAAGAACATCTACCATTCCACGCCATACCCGGAACAGCACATGATTCTCTTCCACAATGAGAGCTCGCACTTGCCGCAGTGGCCACGCAAACAGTGGTTCTATTGTGAAACGCCAGCACCGCGTGGCGGCTGCACGCCGATCGTCGATTGCCGGCAGGTGCTGACGCGGTTGCCCGAGGACATCGTCGCTCGTCTCAAGGCTCAGGGCCTGCTTTATGTACGGCACTTCACCGACAAGCTGGACGTGCGCTGGCAGGACTTTTTCAAGACCGAGCAACGAGACGAAGTCGAGCGCCAATGCCAGAACTCAGGCATGCAATGGGAGTGGCTGGGCACCGATAACCTACGCATTGCCCAGCGTTGCCCGGCGATCATCGAACATCCGGAGACCGGAGAATTGTCATTTTTCAATCAAGTGCAACTGCACCACTCGGCGTGCCTGGAACCTGAGGTGCGCAGCAACCTGATCAACCTGTTCGGTTTGGGCAACCTGCCACGCAACGTGTATTACGGCGATGGCAGCGTGATCGAAGACCAGGTAATGGAAGTGATCGGCGCCGCCTACGAGAACTGCGCAGTGCGCTTCGACTGGCACAAGGGCGACATGGTGATGCTCGACAACATGCTGGTGGCCCACGCCCGGGACCCATTTGAGGGCGAGCGTAAGATCTGTGTCGCCATGGGCCAGATGATGAATCGCGAACAACTGGCGAGCAGCCGGCCAGCAGCACAACCGTTGCCAGACATGGAGGTGCCGGTATGACTGTGTACGAAAAACCTGAAGAAGCTTTCGCACTCTCGCCACAGCAGCGCAGCCAGTGGTTGGCGGGGCTGGCACCCGTGCGTCTGGAACTGGAAATTAACGGTACGCTGACGCTGGAACGCCTGCACCAACGGCTCGCCGCCCTGACCGCTTGCCACGAGGCCTTGCGCTTGCGTGTGCGGCCGGAATCGGGATTGTTGATGCCGTTGCAGGTTGTTGAACCCGCGACTGCAACCAACGCGGTCGACGTTGAGGTGCAGTCGCTGGCTGCTGATCTGCACCGGGTGACGCTGCAATTGCCTGCACTGAGCGCCGATCGCGGCACCTTGCTGCGCCTGGCGCAGGCACTGGGCGCAGCAGAGGCACCCGTGGTCGACGATGAGGCCATGACCTACACTCAATACAGTGCCTGGCTCTACGAATTGCAGGCCGATGAAGACGCCGAACACGGCCGCAGGTTCTGGGCTAGCCAGGCTCTGGCCGAACCGGTCGGCAGCGAGTTGCTCTACCGGCAGGTGCGCACCGACCAGCCCGATTCCCCGGCAACCACCAGCCTGATCACCAGCACGCAATTAAGCGCTGCTTTGGACGGTTATTGCCAGCGCCACACAGCCTCAGCCGAACAGGTATTGATGAGTGCTTGGGCCGTGCTGTTGCAGCGCCTGAGCACCGGCGACAATTCAGCTCTGACATTGAATTGGGTTCATGATTGCCGCGACGATTATGAAGAACTTGCAGACTGCTGGGGATTGTTCGCCAAGCCCCTGCCCTTGCGCTGGCAAGCTGGTTGCGACAGTACCTTTGCCCAAGTGTTGGCGAATACCCAGACGCTCTGCGAGCAAGCCAGCGAATGGCAAGAGTATTGTGGTGTCAGCACCGCCTTGCCGGTCAGCGCTACGCATTACGGCTTCCAATGGGGAGCTCAGCTGCCGGACCAGCTCGACATGCTTGGCAGCATCGCATCGACGCTCAAAGTGCTGACTGTTCACGCCATTCCCCCAGGCATGGAACTGCTTCTCGTCGCTGAAGCGATTGGTTGCGAAGATAACGCCAGCGGCTATCGCCTGAACCTGTGCCACATGCCGAGCCGCTACAGCGAACAAGCGGCCTTGATCCTGCTGGAGCAGTTTCAGTCGCTGCTGCTCGATGCCCTGACTAGCCCAGACAAGAGGCTGGCTGATCTGTCGTTGCAGGCGCCGAGTTTCACAGCGGCACTGGCCGCTCTTCAGCCCCCACTTGAAACCACAGCGCAGCCTTTTATCAGTGTGCCCACGCGCTTCAGCCAGTGTGCCGAACAATTTGCCGACCACGTGGCGCTGCGCGATCAGAACCAATACCTGAGCTACGCCGAACTGCACAGCCGCAGTAATCAACTGGCGCATTACCTGCGGACCCAAGGTGTAGGCCGCGAAGACCGCGTGGCGTTGTACCTGGATCGATCGGCGCAGATGGTGCTTGCAATGCTCGCGGTACTTAAAAGCGGCGCGGCGTTTGTACCGCTGGATGTTCAACAGCCTGCGCAGCGCTCACTGGCAATCCTGCAACAGGCGAAGCCGCTCTTTATACTCAGCGGTGCAGCTGGCAGCGGCCCGACGCTACCCTCGGTCGGCAGCCTTGACCTGCGTGATGTAGCTTCATGGCAGCAGAGCCCAATGACCGCCGTGGACATCGAAATCCAGCCGCAAGACGCAGCCTATGTGCTGTTTACCTCTGGCAGTACAGGTACGCCAAAGGGCGTAATCGTTGAGCACGGCCAACTTGCCAGCTACGTCTACAGTGTGTCCGGGCGGCTGCAACTGTTGGCGGGCGAACGCAGTGCGGTGGTCACCTCACTGGCGGCAGACCTGGGCTACACACTGCTGTTCCCAGCGCTACTCAGCGGTGGCGAGTTGCACCTTCTGGACAAAACAACAGCCATGGACGCCAAGGCTTGGGCGGACTGGCAGACACAGTATCCAATTGATCACCTGAAAGTCGTGCCGTCGCTGCTCGACGCTTGGTTAAACCACGGCCAAGGCGCCGCCGTGTTGCCACGCAAACAGTTGATCCTCGGTGGCGAGACTTGCTCGCAACGCCTGTTGCAAAGCATTCGCGATCTTGCACCGAGCTTGATGACCTTCAATCATTACGGGCCTACCGAAACCACTGTTGGGGTGGTAATGCACAAGGCTGATCCGGCCTGTGACTATCGCCGCTTGCCCCTGAGTGATCGCCTCGAAGGCATGCGCCTGTATCTGCTCGATGACCAGCAAGCGCTGGCCGCCCCTGGGCAAAACGCCGAACTCTATATTGCCGGTCCGCAACTGGCGCGCGGCTATCTGGATGCACAACAGGACGCTGAACGCTTTATCGAACTTGCGCAACTGCCTGGCGAACGCCTCTATCGCACCGGCGATATGGCGCGTTACCGACATGACGCCAGCCTTGAAATCACTGGCCGTGCCGACCGGCAGGTAAAAATCCGTGGTTTTCGTGTGGAACTCGACGAGATCCAGGCACAGTTGGCCAGTCTCTCCGGCGTTGCTCAGGCGGCGGTTGAATGCGTGCCAAGGGGCGAACTCGGCCAACAGCTATTTGCCTTTCTGACCCTGATGCCCGGACATTCGATTACTGTTGCTCAACTTCATGGTCAGGCTCAGGACCGCCTACCGGATTACATGCTGCCAACCCTGCGCATCGTCGAAGCGCTGCCGCTGATGGGCAACGGTAAGCTCGACCGCAAAACCTTGCAGCAATGGGCTGACAAAGTGCTCGATACAGTCGGCAGCACCCTACCGCGTACACCACTTGAAGCGCTGCTGGCCGAGGTATGGGCACAGGTGCTGGGGCTGGAACGGGTGGGTATCGACGATGATTTCTTCGCCCTGGGCGGCCATTCGCTGGCGGCGGTGACACTGGCCAGTCGGCTGCAAACGGCGCTATCGGCACCGGTGACGGTCAATGCCGTGTTTACCGCGCCCAGCGTTTCAGCGTTTGCGGCGCTGGTACAGGCGCAGCTCAAACTCTCGCCGCTGGTAAGATTGTCGGCCCCCGATGCTGTTGCGGTGAACAATGCCAACCTGTTCTGTTTCCACCCCTCCACGGGCCATGTGCAGGACTACCGCACGCTACCGGCGCTACTGCCAGCGTGGAGTCTGTGGGGCTTGCAAGCAGCTTATCTGGCCGAAGACAGCGCCACACTCGGCGGCGATATCGAAAGCCTGTGCTCGATTTATGTCGAACATTTGCGTCAACAGCAACCTCACGGTCCGTATTATCTGCTGGGCTTCTCGCTGGGCGGACTGCTGGCAATTACCGCTGCCGCGCAGCTGGAAAGTCAGGGCGAACAGGTAGCCTTTCTCGGCATCATCGACTCGCAATACCAGCGCCAGGCGCAAGAAGATAGTGTCGAGGCACTGCTGGAATCGGCGGCGCAAGCCCTGACCCCGGACAGCCAGACCCTGTTGCGCCAGTTGCCACAGCCAGCCTTGTCGGCCTTGGTGGAACAACTGAATGTCTTGCCTCCCTCGGCACGTCTGCCGGAGCTGGTCCAGTGGGCTCGCCAGCAAGGCCTGCAACTGGATGGCGACAGTTGGGAGCACCTACAGACACGGCTGCGCTACCAGCAACATACGCAGCATCTGCTGGCGACTTTCCAGCCTCCGCGGTTAAGCTGTCCGGTGCATGTCTGGTGGGCCAGCGACACTCTGGCCGAGACTGATTTCGCTGACCCGAATTGGCAACGCCTGAGCAGCGGGCCCTTGACTCGTGAAGTTATTCAAGCACAACACCTGACCATCCTTGACCAACCTGATTTGCAGCAGCAACTGGTTGCGCGCCTTGAGGCCATAGCTACTGACGGAGCAGCTTGAAATGAATTTGTTATTACTCATGGCCAAGCGTTCATGGCGCGCGCTATTGATCGCAACCCTGACGGGCCTGATATGCGGGCTAGCGGCGGCGGGCCTGATCGCCAACATTAACCACAGCCTGGAGGTGTTTGATCAGTTACGTCCAGCCGATGGCCTCTACTTTGCCGGGCTTGTAGTGCTGGTAGCCATCTCGCGGGTGATCGCCGATATCAGCCTGCTACGCCTTGGACAGGGTGCTGTCCACGATATGCGTCTGCACCTGAGCACCAAATTGATTGAGACTCCTTTCGCGCAGTTACAGCGTTTAGGTAAACACCGGCTGTTGGCCATGCTGACTGACGACACGCAGACCATCAGTCAGGCAGTAGAGTTGGTGCCGATTTTACTGGTCAACGTGGGGATCATCGCCGCCTGCCTGGGCTATCTGGGCTGGCTAAGCCTGCCGCTGCTCGGTTTGACGCTGCTGCTGATTGTCTTGGGCAGCCTCAGTTTCAATTGGCCGCAACGTCGGGCGCTGACGTCGATCTCGCGTGCGCGCGAGCTCAAGGATCAGCTGTTCGATCAATACCGCCTGCTCACCGATGGCAGCAAGGAACTGCAGCTTAACCACCCGCGTCGGCAACACTTCTTCACTCGTCTGCTAATTCCGGTGAGCCAGCAATACCGCCGGGATTTTGTCCGTGGCATGAGCATCTATGCCTTGGTGCTTAATTGGGGCAATGCCATTTTCTACATGCTGATCGGCATAGTGCTGTTTGCCGCGCCGCACTTTATCGACCTAGGCGTCAGCCTGGTCACCGGTTACATCCTGACCATCCTTTACATGATTACCCCGCTGTCGGAGCTGATGAACGCACTGCCAACCCTGGGTCGGGCCAGCGTCGCGCTGAACAAGATTCGCGCCCTGGAAGGCGAAATGCAGGCCAACAGCGAGACAGTGGAGTCGATCCCTGCGACTCAGGTTCGCAGTCTGGTGTGCCGGCAAGTGACCCATACCTACTACCGCGAGCGCGAGGATGGTCATTTCACGCTGGGCCCAATCGACCTCACCCTCAATGCGGGTGAGGCGGTGTTCATAACCGGCGGCAACGGCAGTGGCAAAACCACCCTCGCCTTGTTACTGACCGGCCTTTACCCCCCGGAAAGCGGCGACATAATGCTCGACGAACAAGTGTCCTCAGCCAACGACAATCACCAATACCGACAGCACTTCTCGGCGATATTTACCGACTTTTGCCTGTTCGAAAACCTGCTCAATGGCGACGATCCGCAACTCGTGCAGCAAGCACAGGACTACCTGGTGCATCTGCAATTGGACCACAAGGTGCGAATTGAGAATGGCCAACTGACAACCTTGGCGCTGTCCACTGGGCAACGCAAACGCCTGGCCTTGCTCAGCGCCTACCTGGAAGACCGCCCCTGCTATCTGTTCGATGAATGGGCCGCCGACCAGGACCCGGTGTTCAAGCACTTTTTCTACACCAGAATCCTGCCGGACCTGCGTGAGCGCGACAAACTGGTGATTGTCATCTCCCATGACGATGCGTACTTCAATCTGGCAGACCGACTGATTCGTATCGAACACGGAACACTTAGCGAAATCATACCGCAGGCTCACGCAAAGGCTGCGCCCCTGACCGAGGCGTGTTCATAAAAGAGAGGCGCTCAACCGTCCTGATAGATGAAGTGCAGGTAACTTACCTGCTCTTCCACAGGTAGACGATGCAGCTTCGGACACGACTCACACAGCACTGGCGGCTGGCCCTCAACAGGCGCGTGCAACTGGTAATGCAGGCAGCAATGCCGACGTAACGGCAGACAGGGGCAAATCTGCGGCGCAGGTGACTCGACCATGCGTTGCAGGCCCCGTAATTTCAGGCGCCCGCCGTTCACCGTCGCCTGCTCCAGCCAGCGGTGCGCCTCGGCGAATCCGTCTCTGGACAAATCGGCATCCATTCTCGCGAAGGCTCCATCCCAAATGGCAACCATGTTGCCCCACAGGATTTTCGGGGCTAGCCCACCGGCGGCGGCCAGCGTGGTGAAAAGTGGTGCCAGATGTTGGTGGATCAGCCGCGACCAATAGTCTGCACGGTCTTCGGGGGCCAAGGCCGGTAGTCGGGTTTCCAATTCCAGCGCGAGGGGTTGCCCCTCATCGTGCAGCAATAAAGCCTCTTCGCTCCAGAAATCGATCGCACAATCACGCGTGAGAACACAGGCCAAAGTGGCCGGAAGGACAATGCTCATATAGTTCATTGACCACTGCGAAACCACTGCCGCGCGGTTAACTCCGGGATAAAGCAGAGCGAACTGGGTCAGCAATGGTTGCAGCGTGTCGGGATCGGCAACCCGGTTCAATGCAATGGAAGACTGCACTCCAGAAGCATGCCGGATAACCCGTTGTATCGGCGGCCAAGCCTGGTTCAGCCATTCTGGAAATTCGATATTGGGGCTCCCGTGACTTTCACTATTGAATGCAAACGATTAGCATTGTCGAATCCTATCCTTCCGCCCGTGCAAACTCAACGTCGTCAGCGACCGGACTCCCCAATTTCAAATGCATACACTCCGCAGTTTCTGGCGTCTTTCACGGCCTTTCTGGGTATCTGAACAAAAGTACCCGGCCCTGATGCTGCTTTTGGCCACCGTGTTGATGAACCTGTGCCTGGTGGGAGTCAATATCCTCAACAACTTCTGGAACCTGCACTTCTATAACGCATTGCAGGCTATGGATTATCCCGGTTTTCTCCTGGGCTGCGTGCAATTCATTCTGCTGCAAATTGGCTTGGCAACCTTTACCGTGGCGGCGTTTCACTTCCAGCAAAAATTGACATTGCGCTGGCGGCGTTGGGCCACCCGCAACATGCTTGAGCAATGGCTGGGCGACCAGCGCTATCAGAAATTGAAGCTGACCGAGACCGACGTCGACAACCCCGATCAGCGGATTGCCGAAGACATTGACCTGTTCATCATTAAGTCGCTCAAGTTAAGCCTGGGTCTCATGACGTCATTGGTGTCGCTGTTTTCCTTCCTGCATATCCTCTGGCAGGCTTCCAGTCTGGTCAGCGTACCGTTCGCCGGTGAGTTCTTGGTCATTCCGGGTTTGCTGGTATGGGTCGCCTTGGTTTACGCCCTATTGGGCACAGGACTCGCATTCTGGCTAGGCCGCGCATTGCCCCGTCTGAATTTCATCCAACAGCGGCGTGAGGCCGACTTTCGATTCTCCTTGATGCGCTTGCGGGAAAACGCCGACTCGGTTGCCCAGTATCAAGGCGAAAAGCTGGAGAACGCTCGTTTCAACCAACGCCTGGAGGCGGCGTTGGAGAACTTCTGGGAATTGGTGAAAAAACAAAAGCTGATCATGGGCTATTCAACCTTCTACTTGCGTAGCGCCACGGTTATTCCGATGTTTATCATGGCGCCGCAATTCTTTGCTGGCGCCTTTCCCCTCGGCCGCCTGACTCAGATAAGTTCCGCCTTCGGTGAAGTACACGGGGCTATTGCCTACTTGGTGGAAGTGTTCCCGGAGTTGACCGAGTGGAAATCAGTGATCGACCGGTTAATCGGTTTCCAGAAGCGGCTGGATAACGTCAAGGTGGAATCGGGAGTCATCCATAAGCAGCAACTCAAAGGATTGCATATCAAGGATTTAGACATCTGGTTGCCAAACGGCCGCCCTTTACTTAACGGCTTCAATCTTTCACTAGAACCTGGCGACAGCCTGCTGATCAGCGCACCTTCCGGCTATGGCAAGTCAACACTCATACGTGCGGCCACTGGGCTTTGGCCCCATGCTTCGGGTTCGACCCATTATGACCGGGAGCGTGCGCTCACACTCCCGCAAAAACCTTACCTGCCACTGGGGAGTCTGCGCGAAGCGCTCTGGTATCCAAACCCTCCACAACGCGAAGAAGATACCGCTCTGGGCTTGGCCATGCAGCAAATTGGCTTGCAGCACCTGACCGACCAATTGGATCAGGAACGAGACTGGGCGCAAACCCTGAGCATCGGCGAACAACAACGCTGTGCCTTCGTAAGGGCATTGATGGCTCGCCCCGCGGTGTTATTCCTTGACGAGAGCAGTTCTGCATTGGATGCAGCGAACGAAGAACGCTGCTATCAGTTGCTCAAGCAAACACTGCCTGAAACCATCCTGATCAGCATCGGCCACAATGCCTCACTGGAGCGCTTCCACTGCCAAGTCCTTGAACTGCAAAGCGAAGCCCAACCAGAGCAACGAAAGGTAAAGCAACCGGTATAAGCCCCCGGGGCCTGTATAGATAGTCAGGCCGCGGAGAGTGTCCTGCCCCGCTACCTTGGATGACGGCTTAGACCCTCCCATAATTTGAGTTGGGTCGCGTAAGTAAACATGGCACCAACAGTCTTTGAATTCCGAGTCGCGACGGCGCTCGCTCTTACATTTGATACAAAGATGATGCCTCTCGGCGCATTGGTGTGCACTGCCGTGATGCTGACACCCTGCGCCACTGATTGTTACCCGCCCGCTCTGAGGTTCTGACCCTCCTCGCATCTCACGAATAAAAAAGTTACAAAATCATGCAGCGTTGTGTCTATGCGGGCTGCAGGTGAGGTGCGCAAGAAGCCGCGCTCTTGATACCTGTTACTTTCGCGCACGATATATTTCGTGCATAAGCGATTGGTCCAAGTATAAAGAAAGGATGCGCTATGGAATACAACACAGAGGATGGCCAACGCTTGGCCACCGAGTTCATAAAAAAGCTAGCTGAACGCCCCCTGAAAGCCACTTACGATCTCGCCACTCTAGGCGCCAAAACCCGATTTGGCGGTGAGGTCGTTACAGCCAGCACGACCATAGAAATCAAAGAGCATCAAATTGCATGCGTAGGGGATCTAGTGCGTTACCCGGACGGAACCCAAAGCACGATCGTCTCCGGTGCAGGTATTGCGCTGTCTTATAAAGATCGTCCGGTGGCGATTGTCGGCAGCGCGACCGACAACGGCGACACCATCATCAACAGCTTGCAATGCGCCTTACAGATTCGTGAGTACGCCGACGATGACGGTATCCCCGGCCTGCTCCAGCCGGGCTATCGCGTGATAAGACCAAGCTAACCAGAGTTGCAAGGCATCATTTAGCCAAGACATCTCTCTAATGCAAGGATTCGCACATGAGAGGAAAACCCGCCGCCCGCGTTACTGACCCTACAACATGCCCGTCGTCAGGACACGGTACCAACCCCATAGTCGAAGGTTCTCCTGACGTCATTTTTGATGGCCTGTCCGCAGCACGACAAGGCGATGCTTCTGAGTGTGGAAGCCCAATCACTTCCGCTGTTTCATCAACGGTGTTTATCAATGGTAAGCCTGCAGCCACTTTGGGCAGCGTTGGGGCTCATGGGAATATGATTATTGGCGGTTCTGGAACTGTCATCATCGGTGATGTGGTTACTCACGCTCCCGTTTCTCCTGTAACCCAGAGTAATACAGCCCCTTATTCAGGGCGTTTCCAGCTTATTGACCAAGAAACAGGCAAACCCGTTGCTGGGCGCAAGGTTAAGGTTTGGTCCAGTGGTGGCTGGACTGCTTTCGACACCACGGATACCGAAGGCATGACATCGTGGGTCAAGCACGATGCATCCGAATCCATTCACATTGACCTGGTACAGGAAGGCGAAGCATGAGCGATCAGCCCAGCCTTGCTCAGGGAGGCATGAGCCCTGAAGGTAAAATCAACCCTGTTGACCTTTTGAAACCCAAACTCGACCCGAAGGATAAGAAGGTGTTGTGCTCGGCGATCTGCTATTGCAGTACCACGCCTAATGTCAGTCAGGATGGTAAGAACCTTAAACAGGCCTGTGTGGCTCAGCGCCTTGGCGAGTTGGACGAGATTCTTCAAGGACGTAGCCCATACAAACCCGAGGTCAGTTACGACATGACCAAGAACCCACCGCAGCCGATCCTCGACAGCCAGACCGGCATCAATTCCCATGGTTGGATTCCTGGCTGGATCAGAAAATACTGGGATGAAGACCCGGAGCATCCGCCATTCAAACCGGGCCGAGGTTTGATTCGTCGGCCAGACGTTGTAATCGTTAACGACCCCCAAAAGCCGCCAACTCAGGACAATATCAAGCAGGTGATTGAGATGAAATTTCCGCCTGATCAACCAGATAATAAGCAGGCCAAAGCATACGGAAAAATTGCTGGCAACAAAAACAAAGTTGTCGAGATGAAGTCTACCGAGTGCGACTGTAGTCAGGAAAATCAGCAGTCTAAGGTACCCGTTGAAGAACTAGGTTGGGCTGCTGCTGCCGTAAGTGCGGCGATGTATTTTCTGACCCGTGGCCGTACCCCTCGACCAATGATTCCAGCCTATTGATACGGAGAAGAGTTTATGGACTCAGAATTTAATCTGGCTGATGAATTGGCCAAGCAACCTCAGATTTTGGAGATGCTCGGTAATCTTTTGATGAAAGGCGGGCGTGAGGACTATATAGGTGCCGTGCTCTGTCTGCGCGGCACACTCTACTTCAAGGAAGCTCATACCCCGTTGGTGCGCGAGGCGCTTTGTCAGTGTTTCGACGAGTTTAAACGCATAGCTGAGCCTCATCTTACTTGGCTGTGGCGCGAGGAGCCGCCGGAGGGAAAGCCTTTGACCGCTTACGCTGACGCCAAACCTCTGCGCGAGATGCTTGGCAACATGGATGAGAATTACCCGCTAACTTTCTACTACACCAGCGGCAAGAAATCCAACGACGCCAGTGCTTGGTTCTTCGAGATATTTGCTCAAGCAGCTTGGGAGTCGAAGATAGGAGATGACCTAAGTGTTCTGGAGTTCTCTATTCCTCTTTTATATCAGGAACAGAACCCGCTAAATTTCTTATGTTTGTTCCTTGACTTTGCCCGCAGGCTAGCTCCTGAGCAAGGATATGCAGGACATGCTTTCAATCTTTCAGTAACCAACAGAGACGACAACGAACCAACTGAAGCTTTTATGGCGGCACGTATGCCGAGTTTAGATGTTGGAACGGCTGGTCTGCTTACTAATACTCCTGAGTTCCAGCCAACCAAGATCAAAACTGTGAGTTGGCTAACTGTACTCGATCAGCCACGACTAGATTTAGCGGGTGGTCTGGATACATTACGTGCACAACTGCCGGCCAGTCATTTCGCCTTTTATGAGTACGGCGCTGGTGTAGTTATTCAGGCCGGTGCTTATCCGTCAGGGGGGGATGGTGAAGACCCGAAACCGGCGGCTTATGTGTTGCTGAACCATGTGCTCAAAAGCATCCGCTACGAAACTGTGGGATCACTGCATGGTGGCTCTCATGATGGTGAGTTGCGGTTGGTTGGTTGGTCGGCGGATCAGTGGCTCAAGCGTTTGGATGTGGATGACGCTGATATACCCGCATGGCGTGCCAAGTTGCTTAGCAATGAGCCGCATCTGGATGCCACGAATACCCTGCCGGAGCGTTTATGAGCGAGCGGCAACGGTTTTCCCTAACTGACCATGAAACCGATCTTCCAAAGGCCAACTATCAGGTGCACCTGCGTGCCGAGGATGGATGGGAGACCATAGTCACGTCGGATGAGCACGGGCTGACGCCTTGGGTCGAATACCCGCTACCGCTTTCCTGCTTTCTGCCAAATGGTCCATCCGATACTGCTCTGCGGACAGCGGCGCAGTTGGCGGATCAACTGCTTAAATGCCTGAAGATTGGTCATAGACAGTCCGTGCGAGTGTGTACGGACTAAGCCTGAATGGCTTAAATGCACTTTCTGCTTCGTTGCTCCCCGCCCCCAACTCCCCGGGTAACAGCACACTTGCCTCAGCGCTGCCTGGCAAGTGCTCAGTTATAGTCGATGGTCACAATAGCTTGGGCCTGTACGCTGCCTGAAACGACTGGAACGTCCGTCTGCACATACTCGGCGCTAAATGGCAGGCTTATAAGGATTTGGCTCGTCTCCAGGTTGCGCAGGGGAAACTCACTACCACCCTGATCGAACATCTGGCTCGGTGCCAGGCGCACCGGGTTACCTTGGTGCAGCAAGCGCACGCCAAGGCCGCTGGCGGTCGAGCTTTCCAGTAGTTTTATGGCATCGCTGGAGTTACCAAGATCAGTGATGTCGCTGATATTGAAGCGCGCGTCAGCGTCGGCATCGCACTGAAAGTCCAGCGTAAAAGGCGTAGAACCAGCGGCGCTGCCCACACCGTTGAATGCCGACCGGGCCACCTTGGGTAACTGCACCTGCGTATCGGGGTTGCTTAGGCTGCAGGTCTGGGTGATCACATCAGCGTTGACTATAATATCCAGTGTGCTACCTACATCGTTGCGGTTCGCCCACTCGGTGCCGTTGCAACCCAGGTACATACGGATGTTTAGGCTTCCTGATGTCAAGTCATTGGAGGTCTTGACCATTCGGAAGTGTATGGGAACGCTCTGGTCACCGGTGCGTATCGCCACACCGGTGTCATGTCGGGAAGTCTTATCCAAAGGCAGCGGCTGCCCACCGCCGTCGAGGAACTGATAACCAACACCGCTTGGCATTCCCGCGTAGGTATAGACACCGGGAACCATGGTTTCCATCGGTAATGCGCCCCCTACCGGGCTTAAAGCAAAGCCCCCGCCGCCAGCACAGTAAGCTTGGTTATCGTCCCAGGCGTCAGTACAATGAATATTAACCACCGTTGAAGCATCCGAACCAGGAATCACAGCACCCACCGGCAGGTTCCTGGTGACCTCCGTATCCAGGGTGCCACTCCATGGCAGTTGAGCCGAACTGCAATTGTTGTGGGTACCAGCCAAAGCTGGCTTTGCCGGCAGCAAGGTAAGGGACAACATCAAACATATTGCCAGAAAAAATATGCTCCGCGTCATCGTATATCCTTTTAAGCAATAGCCAAATACTCAGCTGAGGTGGGTGTCGGACGGGCTAAACGTATGCTTGCTCCAATCGCCAGTTTCTTAGTTATAGTCGATGGTCACAATAGCCTGAGCCTGTACGCTGCCTGCAACGACTGGAACTACCGTCTGCACATATTCGGCGCTAAACGGCAAGCTTATAAGCCTTTGGCTCGTTTCCAGGTTGCGCAGGGGAAACTCACTGCCACCCTGATCGAATACCTGGCTCGGTGCCAGGCGCACCGGGTTACCCTGGTGCAGCAAGCGCACGCCGAGGCCGCTGGCGGACGAGCTTTCCAGTAGTTTTATGGCATCGCTGGAGTTACCAAGGTCCGTGATGTCGCTGATATTGAAGCGCGCGTCAGCGTCGGCATCGCACTGAAAGTCCAGCGTAAAAGGCGTAGAACCTGCGGAGCTGCCCACACCATTGAATGCGGACCGGGCCACCTTGGGTAGCTGTACCTGAGTGTCGGGGGTGCTCATGCTGCAGGTTTGAGTGATCACCACAGAATTGACCGCTATATCTAGTGTACTGGTGGATGGGCCGAGGTTCGCCCACTCATTGCCGTTGCAACTCAGGTACACGCTAAAGTTGAAGCTACCTGATGACAAATCATTAGAGACCTTGACCATTCTGAAGTGTATTGGGACGCTCTGGTCACCGGTTCGTATCGCCACACCGGTGTCATGCCGAGAGTTCGCGTCCAAAGGCAGCGGCTGTCCACCACCATCGAGGAACTGGTAACCAATACCGCTTGGCATACCTGCGTAGGTATAGACGCCGGGAATACTAGTCGCCATTGGTAATCCGCCCGCAACTTGGCTTAAAGCCCAACCAGAGCCTCCGTTACAGAAGGCCTGGTCATTGTCCCAGTCGCTATTACAATTAATGTTGACCTGCGTCGAGGCATCCGACCCCGGAATGACCTCACCCACCGGCAGGCTCGCAGTGACCTCGGTATTCAAGGGGCCACTCCAAGGGAGCTGGGCTGAACTGCAGTTGTTAGTGGTAGCGGCCAAAGCCGGCTTTACTGGCAACAAGGTAAGAGACAACACCAACCCTATGGCCATGAAAAATACGTTTCGCATGATGTTGTATCCCTTATCAGCAAGAACTAAATACCTGCTGGGGTGAGTGTTGGACGGACTAAGCCTATGCTTGCTGCCCCTGTCGCCAGTTTCCTAGTTGTAGTCAATCGTAACAATGGCCTGAGCCTGTACGCTGCCTGCAACGACTGGAACTACCGTCTGCACATATTCGGCGCTAAATGGCAGGCTTATAAGGCTTTGGCTCGTCTCCAGGTTGCGCAGGGGAAACTCACTGCCACCCTGATCGAATATCTGGCTCGGTGCCAGACGCACCGGGTTACCCTGGTGCAGCAGGCGCACGCCGAGGCCGCTGGCGGACGAGCTTTCCAGTAGTTTTAGGGCATCGCTGGAGTTACCAAGGTCGGTGATGTCGCTGATATGGAAGCGCGCATCGGCGTCGGCATCACACTGAAAGTCCAGCGTAAAAGGCGTAGAGCCTGCGGAGCTGCCCACACCATTGAATGCGGACCGGGCCACCTTGGGCAACTGCACCTGAGTATCGGGAGTGGTCATGCTGCAGGTCTGGGTGATAACCGTCGCATTAACCATCAGACTCACAGTACTGTTGGATTCATTGATATTTGCGAACTCAGTACCCACGCACCCCATAACCATTGGAATATTAAAGCTCCCTGATGAAAGATCACCGAATATCCTGACCATGCGAAATCTTAGGAGCACAGTCTGTTCGCCGGTTTTTATTTGCACACCGGTGTCATGTCGTCCTGTCGCACCCAGAGGAATTGGGCTCCCTCCTGCGTCGAGGAATTGATAACCAATGCCGCTGGGCATACCCGAGAAGGTATAAACACCAGGAACACTGGTTTCCATGCCTGTCAGACTTGATGGATGAATATTCCAGCCACCGCCCCCGGTGCAAAAGGCTTGATTATCGTCCCAGGCGGCGGTGCAAGTGATATTGATCACCAATGAAGCATCCGAACCAGGAATAACCTCACCCTCGGGCAAGTTCGCGGTGACCTCGGTATCCAAGGCGGTACTCCAAGGCAACTGAGGCGAGCTGCAGTTGTCGGTGTTACCTGCCAAAGCCGGCTTTGTTGGCAACAAGGTAAGAGACAACACCAAGCCTATGGCCATGAAAAATACGTTTCTGTGCCGCTGCATCGAGTGCCTCTAATCAGTAATAGGTAAACACCCAATCCGGGTGAACATTAAAGTTCTCCTAACGCAATAAAACGCTCAAGAGCCAGAGCAAAACTAATACGGCAAGGCAAACATCTTCGACGCCGTGCCCAAAGACGCTTACATGCACTCATCCGTCAGATACCGTCAGCATTTGACGGGAATTACCTAAGTTACTCAACGCATAACGCATTAATGATAGGTAATGGTAAACATCAGAGCTGTATTGGCCGTACCAGTGGTGACCGTAGAGCTGGTTTGGCAATACCGAGCAGCGAAGGGAATCAATAGTTGGCCACGCTGCTATTGTCGTACTCAGCCAATTGACTTCACTGGTAGGAAAAGGTAATAGTGGCCAAGGCCGTAAGGTTGCCGGGAGTGATTACCTCTTGCGTCTGGACATAACGCACATCAAATGGCACCACATAACTGGATTCGCCTGTACCGAAGTACCACTGATTCACTGTTCCTGCTTGCGATGACTCTGGCCCGAGCGGAACGGGAGTGCCTTCTCCGCTTCGGAAAACCTGAATCCCTACGCCAGAAACACTTGAGTCTGGCGTCAAGGTCAAGGTGTCACTGGTGTTTGCGGGGTTCACACCGTCGCTCACGACCGCATAAAGGCTAATGTCTGGCGAACACTCCAATCCAAGCGTGAAAGATGCACTTGGCGACGCTGTTGAACCGATACCGGAAAAGTCCCGTGAGCCAACAGCAGGCAGTGAAACTGTTTGTGAGGCACCAGTGGTCACGCTACAACCAACGGTGTAGACGCTAAGCGTTTGCGCTTGCACATACACAGGGGTAACAGTCGCAGAAATGACGTTCCCTGACTCTCTGCTACGTACCGCCCAATACGCCAGCAATGACTCAGGCAGTGCGTATTGCCCGGGCTTGGGATTGCCATAGACAACGAGTTTGATCTGGTAATGCGAAGCTGTATTGGTGTAAGCCACATTAGGATAGATAACAGTTACCTCACCCATAACAGGGCGAAAATCCGTAACATTTGCCTTGGATCGAATGATGTAGCCGACCCCATCCACAACTGTTTGATAAATATCATAAGTCCCATAGGAGTCTGAGTAGCTGGCTCCCGGAACCTTGGGGCTTGATGACCAGACAATGCTATCAACCCCACGTCCACGATCATTGCATGTGTCCCACTCAATGTTGCCGCCGTAATAGGTCGATTGCAGAGAAGCAGTCCATGGCAAAGACTGGTTTGTACTGGGATCGTGTGCAGAAACAGGCGCATTCTCCGAGCCAATCTGGTAATCAGGGTATGGCAAATGAATACCGGATGGCCCTCGGCAGGATCCCCACACCAAGGGTGATGACATCGTTAGAGCGATAAACAGAACACCGACAATTTTATTCATGGTTTCTCATATCGTTAAGAAAAGGTGTGCACGCAACTCGACATAAGTGCCAACCGACTGCCTAGACAAATCGCAGCTCGAAACACAGTTCACGTCCCCTGCGCACAACTCGCCTCCACCTGTTGGTAAGGATTGTCGCTTGCTTCGTCGGTCGGCTCCTGATAGTTCAACTGGCAGGACTCCTCGGACGACTGGCCCCAAACCACTTTCAACCCCTTGTGTTCACCACGCAAGAAGATCAATCCGCCCTGCCCGACCATCGCAACCGGTTTGTCCTCGGCATCGACCACGCTCGCACCGAAAGGCACCTTGTCGTTCTGCAACCGAAGCAGCAGCGGCTTGCCATTGATGGTTGCGTAATCAAGACGCACCACTGCGCCACGGCGAGGTACTGCGTTCTGCGAAGTAGTCTGTAATTCTACATCGACCGGCAAGCCACGCGGGCTGATGCCGACAGGGTTGTGACGATAAGGTGTCAGGCCTGCTTTGAGCGCCTCGCCATCGCCATCAAGCTTGTTGCCCTGGCCACTGGTTAGCTCTGCGCCTGGAGCACCCTCTGCTACCAATAGAGCCATGGTTTCGCCACGTTCTGGGCTAAACACGAAGCCGCCCGAATGCGCTACCACGGTACCGGTGGCTGAGCCGGAGTACTGCTTGTAGTCTTCACCCTGACTGTAGCTGCCGCCGAGTTGGGTCACTGAAGTGCGGTAATTGAGGTTGCCGCCGTAGGTGTTAGTGCTCTCGCTATCGGTTTCCGAACGACTGGCGTATACACCGTAGCTCGCTTCACCATACTCACCGGCCGAACCAGACAGGTTGCTACGTATCGAGCTGTTACTGTCGTCGTCAAACGTAGCGGTGGTGGTCAGCATCGGCCGACGTGCCCCCGAACCCAGCGGGATGCTGGCGCTCAGCATGTAGGTATCGTTGTTCTCTCCGTCCTGCACCTCGCGGCTGGCCGTAAGGTTCATATAACCCCAGCTAAACCCTTTGCCGTAGCCGAGCTGAAAGGTAGTGCTGTCGGCCTGTTCGCCCCAGTAATTACGGGTCAGGCCAGTGAAGTTGAAGTCGCCGAGATCGCCCAGTGGCTGACTGATGCTGACCTGAAAGCGATTACGTTCGCGCAAGGATGCCGAATCGGCGTTCTCGCGCAGGCGAGCGAAGTCGCCGAAGCTGAGAAATTCTTCGCTTGAGAAGCGATAGGCTGCCAGTGAAAAATTGGTACGAGTAGAGTCCAGCAGCTTGCTGTAGCTGATCCGGTAACTTTGCCCGGTCAGGTCGCCGCCGAGCGCATCGTCATCCGTGCCGGTGGTCGGCAGGCCTTTGGCACGGGACAAGGTGGCATCAACCCCCACAGCACCAAGTGGTGTGGCGAAGGCCGCCCCCACTAGAGCCGAACTGTAGTCCTCGCCAATGATACCGCCGCCGTATGCTGTCAGTTTGTTGCTGATACCCCGGCGATAGGTAGCCTGAGTGAACCAAGGCTCATCTTCCAGGTTGTCATCGCGGTAGTTGCCCGAGACTATATTGAAGCGCGAGGAGCCTGGACGCAGCATCTGCACCACTGCGGTGAAGGGCACGATAAAGCTTTTCTCACGACCGTCCGCCTCAGTGACAGTCACCTCAAGGTCACCGGCATAGCCAGTGGCGTAGAGATCGTCGATGACGAAGGCGCCCGGTGCCACGCTGGTCTCATAGACCACATTACCGTTCTGGCTGATGGTGACCTTGGCGTTGGTCTCCGCTGTGCCGCGGACAATTGGTGCGAAGCCGCGTTCGCTCTCCGGGAGCATGCTGTCGTCACTGGCAAGCTGTATACCAGTAAAGGGAATACTGTCGAAATCGCTGCCTGGGGTGAAGTATTCGCCGAGGGTCAGTTGCGACTGCAGCATATCGACGTCAGTTTGCGCATAACTGTTTTGCGAATTGTACTCGCCCGGACCATCATCACTGTCGCGATAGTTGCCATTATGGCGCAAGCGCCAACCAGATACGTTGAACCCGGCGTTGATGTTGACACTATAGTCAGTGGTGGTGTCAGCTCCATCGCGCTCATTGCGAAATACGTTGCCGTGGTAGCCGAGGATCGCCGCGGTGATACCTTCATCCCATTCTGTAGGGTCGACATAACCGCGCTTGACGCGCCCGGCATAGGCTTGGGGAATGCCCAGAGTACCGCTTAGCTCGGCCACATCCATACTGAAGGTAGCACCTGGAATCAGCGCCTGAGCCTCGATGCAATCGCTGGCCAGAACTTGCGCAACCTGCTCCTGGTCGGGCAACTGTTCAAGCCTGGCGCCCCAACGGCGGGCGTCTGCGGCAGAAAAGCAAAAGTGCTGTGTACCTTCCGCGTCAATTACCCGTACGGCCTGACGGATGCGTTCCTTACCGTTGAGGGTAATGTCCAACGTATAAGTGCCGGGAACGACGATACCCGCCTTGGCAAAACGCGAAAGATCAATGTCCTGCCCCATCCCACGCAGGAAACCGCTATCAAAAACCGGGCTGGTTGCCACTTCCACAGGGTCAATTGCAGCCGGAGTCTTGGCGGCTGAAAATATGCCGAGCACTGTGCATATAATCTGTGCGAGAGGTGTGAGGCGCAGCTTTCTATCGGCCGCGGTAAACCCACCCGTTGCATTTCTGCACCGGAAAGCATTCATATTGATGTCCTACAGGAGTTCCTGGTGAGCCCGGGCAGGAGGGTTTTACCCTCCTGCCCGGGGATAGCTGACTTCGTCAAGTGTCGCCAAACGGCGAAACGAAAACCCTTGCGTTAGGGCTTCAGCTCATATGCCCGTTCTCGACTGGCACCGAAATCATCGAGCCAGTTCACCTGGACCTTTCCACCAGAAACCGGGCCGCTCAGGCCAGGAAGAGGAAAATCTTGCGTCGCATGCGGCGCTACCATGCCGCCGCTGTCGAGGCTGTATTTCTTGTCAGCATTCAGTGCTACATGAGCAAAGCTGACATGAAAGTCCGAGTCATTGCGCGCTTGCAATGCATAACCTGCACCGGCGCGAACCACTGTCCAACTCAGCTTATCAACTGCATCTTGCAACTTGCCTTGGAGTCCTTCAGGGCGGTAAAACAGCTTGAGTCGTGTCCGAAAGGCCAACTGCATGACATTGCGATCTGCCGTACCTTCGGCTCTGGGTGGAACCTCCAGCACATTGAGCCAAAACACTGACTCTTGATCCTTTGGCAGCTCACCACCAACACGGACAATACGTAGCGTCTGCCCTTTGTTAGCTTCAACCCGTACTAACGGTGGCAGCACGACAAAAGGTAACTGCTCAGCACCTGGCTGTACCGAAGGATCACCTGCATCAAGCCATGCCTGCACCAATGCTGGTTTATTGGCGGTGTTAGTTAAGCGTACGTTGATCTCGCGATCAGCGGCCGGATAGATAAAGCGCGTCCCTGCGATCTGGACCCCAGCCTGCACCATTAATGGGGCAATCAGCAGCCCCGCAAGCAAGCAGGATGAAATTCTTCTCAGAGCACTACGCATACCAACCTCCTCCTCAATACCCCGACCGCGGATCACTCCGCGGCCAAGTAACTGGTTACTGATAATCCAGGCTGTAAACCAGTTGAGTCTCTACCTGACCAGCAGTTGCAGTGCCTGTGGCGACATACTGCACGCCGTACTGCAGATCCGCAGTACCAACACCTGCTGTATCAGTAAAGGCCACATATTGGTTGTTAGTGTTGGTGATCAGATCTATACCGGTGCCGTTGGCATCGGTCACCTGCACCTGCACACCCTCTGCAGGGGTGACGCTGGCAGTGTTGATCAAATAGCCAGTGCCCTGGTCAACGTTCAATGCTTCAAAATAGGCACGCACACTACCAGTAGCTGGGCAGCCACTCAGCGACAAATTTACTGAAGTGGCACCAGCGGTGTCACCCGGGTTAGCCAGAGCAGTTTTGGATACGGACGGCAGAACGACAGTGGCGTCGCCTGTAGCACCGTTAACAGCGACATCACAGGAAGAGTCAACGACTTCACCGGTGATAGTAATAGTGCCATCTGCGGCATAGGCGCCAGTAGTGCTCAGCAGGCCGACGCCGAAAAGGCCTACAAATGCTGCGGAAAGCGTTTTCATGTATTGCTCCAGTAAAAAATTTTCAAGTAAGCTCCGGCACCATCCTCGGCAGGAGAGGCGCGCATATTACTTTGCCACTACCCACTTGAATGTAGCACTGCTCCCTTATGCCTGTAGGATCATTCCTAGCTGCACCAAACTCGGCTCTGCTTCTCGTTTGCAGCTAAAATATTGGCAGCGCGATCCTACAAACCTCCTTCCATTCTGTCGGTGATTTTCATGCGCGCAGCCATGATCAACAGACGTGGTAACTAGCACACCATCCATTGCTCAACTGTCTTAAGGAGAATCTGCATGCAGGCACGGCACCCTGCTGGATATCCTGACGTTGCACGGAAAGCAGATCATGCAAACCCACAATACTTGCAGCCGCAAGGTATCGGATTAAGTGCATGTTGATGTGGCAACCGAGCGCTCCGCAGCCGCGTGCAGCGTAGGCCAGCAGATTGGTTCTGCCTAGGCTGCACCGCCGGTGGGAATACCACGCCAACCGGTTTGACATAAACATCTAATGCCGGTTTCTTGCGCTCGACTGGCTCAGGTTACTGGGCTGCCAAGTCTGTGAAACAAAAAACCGCTAGCGACTACTCGCTAACGGTTTTAAACCTGTTGCCAATTGAACAACGGATTAACTCAGCTTCGCCCCTCAGTCGAGAGTGATTTAATAAAGCCGACCATTAGCAGCAGCATGATGGCCATGAACGGTAGTCCCATCGCCACAGCCCCTGCCTGAATACCCTTCAGTGCGGTATCGCCACCGATAACGAATAACGTAATCGTGACCAGTGCCACCATCAACAACCACAGAATCCGCTGCCCTGCATGAGTATCAGGTTCGCCACCAGCGGCCAGGTTATCAACCACCAACGCACCAGAATCCATTGAGGTGACCATAAATATCACCAGTAGCACGACCACGAGCATGGAGGTAATCGTCGACATGGGCAGGACTTCCAAGAACTGGAATAACGCCATATTAATGTCCACCAGCCCGGCCACAAGCGCGCCCTGTCCTGCTGTAATCTGATTAATGGCGCTAAGACCAAAAGCGGCGAACCAGAATACAGTCGCAATAGTTGGGAATACCATCGCCACACAGACCAACTGACGCAGCGTACGGCCACGTGAAACCCGTGCGATGAACACCCCTACAATTGGCCCCCAGGTGCACCACCAAGCCCAATAAAAGACGGTCCAGCCTTGAAACCAGTCTTGATCCGGGCGGTTGACCCAGTTAGCCAACGGGCCAAAGTATTCGACGTAATCGACCGCAGTGGTGACCACTGAGGAGAGAAAGGTCCCCACACCAACGGCGACAGCGACCAATACAAATAGAGCCAGCGCCAAAAGCATATTGATGTTGCTTAACAGCTTCACCCCAGCATGCATACCTCTCCACAATGAGAGAGCTGCAAGGCCGGTTACCGTGAAGATAAACAACAATTGAAAACTGAAGGAGTTGGCGACACCCAGCACATGGGTAATCCCGGCCGTCGCTTGCATAGCACCCAAACCCAGCGAAGTGGCCAGGCCAAATACGGTAAGCACCACAGTAAAGATGTCGACGATTTGTCCGGGTAAGCCTTTATAGGCATCGCCAATCAGCGGTTTCAAGCCAGAACTGAGTGAAAAAGGCATGCCTTTATTAAACGCAAAGTAGCCAATAACCAAGGCACTGGTGAGATAAATCGCCCACGGATGAAGCCCCCAATGGAACATGGTTGCACCCATTGCGGCATGCGCAGCATCAGGGGTGTTTTTAACCACGTTTAACGGCGTTTTCCACCATTCAGTGTATTGCGCCACGGGTTCGGCAACGCCCCAGTAAAGTAAACCCACGCCCATGCCCGCGGCGAACATCATGGAGAACCATGACAGTATGCTGAATTCAGGTTTTGCATCCTCGCCACCCAAGCGAATTTTCCCGTAAGGCGATACGGCAACACCGGCACAAAACAACACGGCCATATTGCCCATAATCATAATGAACCAATCACAGTTTATTAGAATCCAGCCTTTGATTGACTCCAGGGTCTGGCCAAACGCAACAGGGTCATAAAGCGCTATCAACACCAGTGCTAGCACGATAAAAAATGATGCCGGGAAAATTACGCGGTGGAAGTTCAATCCCATGATGCGCATATTAAATGCGGGAGGATGTGCACCTTCTGCAGCTATTTCTTTCATTACAGGGCCTCGCTATTATTTTTGTATTTAAATCGATTCTGCAGCGTGTTTCGTCATTGCCAAATCACTACAAGGCTTGCGCTGGAATGTGATATTCAGTCAGGTTAATCAGCTAGACAAACCATTTTATCTGGTGGATTTATGACTTTTTGTCACTGATATTTTTCTTATCGTCAACCTGAGTTAGCTGCCGTTAAACTATTGAAAAACCAGTTCCTTACGTGGTTCTGTTCGGGTCACTGATGGCTCATGCCAACGCGCTTTACCAAGCGTCAACATGGGTCAAATTTTGCAAAAACATGGAGGTTTCAACGCGCGGTATCAGTTGAAGAATGCCCACCCTGCTCAAACAAGCCCATGGCGTTGCTTCCAGTCACCTGGATGCACCACATAACCGAACAATGCATGACCGCCATAGACCAGCTCAGTGCCTTCCGGAATCCACAACATCTGGCCTGGACTGACGCGATACAGTTGACCATTGGCCTGCAGCTCGAAGCAGCCTTCTATGACAAAAATCACTTCATCATAGAGCAGCGTCCAAGCCACTTCAGCGCCCTCCCAACGAGCAAAGCCGATGCCTATATTGGGTGAAATCTCATTGCTAACTGCACGCGCAACAAATGCCTGTCCATTACTGTCGGCGGCGTTGCGCAAGGTAAAGTCGAGATCATGATGATCGATCAACAGCACCGGGCCTTTACCCGAAGTTTTCACGCTGGACGTTGCGCTACTCATATTTCACTCCGACTATTGAATGCAGCTAAACGAATCCGTGAGCGCACGCCTATGCCCAGGAATGGTTCAGGTGGATTGAGTGATGGCATGCCGGTAACCGCTTGAATATCACGCAACTGGCTTGAGTCCGCACCGATTGCCAGATCTGCTAATAAAGTTCCAGAAATGGTGCCCCATGCAGCGCCTACACCATTGTCGCAAGCGGAGGCAAAAACGCCGTCCTGCAACTCGCCAAAGAAATTAGTGAAGTTGCGAGAAATGGCATACACCCCGCCCCAGGTATGGGTAAACGGCACAGCAGCCAGTTGCGGAAAACGCGCCAAAAATGCCTTGCGATGATCGGCTGCGACCTGTTGGCGCATGGCATCGCTGGTGCTACGACCGTACTTGGGTACGTGCTTATAGGTGTTGCGAATAATCAACCGGCGGTCTTGGGTCATGCGTACTGTGGTACCCGCATGATCAGCTGGGGTCAGGCCCCAATCCAGTTGGCCACCATACGCTGCGAGCTCGGCGTCTGTGAGTGGCCGCGTCCAGCTGGCGAACGTCATCACTGGCAGCAGTCGATTGCGCAGGAAACCGAATTCCTGAGTAAAAATACTGGTGCCCAACAACAGCTTTGGCGTGGTGATGTTCCCCTGTGTGCCATGCAGAATCCAGCCGCCGTTGGCATCACGCTCAAGCCGTTGAATCGGTGACTCTTCAAGTAACTCGACATTGTCAGGCAGACTGCGAGCCAGCCCATTCACCAGCGCTGCTGGCTGCATCAAGTAGCAGCCCGGGGTGAAGATGGCCTGGCTGTAGTGTTGACTGCCAATAACCTTGGACAAGCGCTCACGGTCAACCCACTCAAAAGGCTCACCGAGGTCTTTCATCAAGCTTGCAAAGTGCTCAAGGTAAGCCTGCCCGCGCTGGCCCACTGCACCTTGGTATTTGCCCGCGTGTGACCATTGGCAATCAATTTCATGCAGGTTTACCAGCCCTTGTAGCTGGCTGATAGCCGCGCGATTAAGTGCTAGCAAGCGCTGCTTGTGCGCCGGGTCAGGATGTTCAAGCGCAAACTTGTGCGGCAGATCAATCACAAAACCCGAGTTTCGCCCTGAAGCGCCATACCCCACACGCTGGGCATCGACCAAAACTATACGAGCTTGCGGCAGTTGCTCAGCGAGTCGCCTGGCGGCGGCGAGGCCAGCAAAGCCTGCGCCGATAATGGCGTAATCCGCCCGCTGTTGGCCCTGCAAGCGCTTGGCCGCTGGCACATCATGCAAAGCGCTGTACCAGCCGCAGCTTGAGTCGTCCAACGGCAAATTAACCTTTTTATTAGTCATGATGTGTCTCTCAGGCTACGTCTTGTTGCGCGGTTTCACACGATTGCAGCCAGCTACTGCGTTGCACTTGTGCCTGGCGTCCAAGTAGGACAAAACCGTGCAATTTTCCCGCAGCACAATAGAACCCTGCGCTCAGCCCATCATCAGTCGGTGTACAGCGCCATTCACCTTGAATACCGATTGCCGGAGGCAGCAGGCAAAGTGGCGCCGCTGGTGTTTTCACCATGACCGGCATCAGTGGGTAGTCAGCCGAACACAGTTGCCCAAGCAAGGTTTTACTCAGCGCTTGAATGCCCTGATTGATAGGCGCCAGATACGGCAATAACTGCCCGTCGATTTCAATGCAATCGCCCAAGGCGTAAATACCCGGAATTGAAGTCTGCAAATTCGCATCGACTTGGATGCCGCGATCAGTCGCTATACCCGCGCTGTTTGCCAGTGCCAGATTGGGCCGTAGGCCAACAGCCGACAACACCAGGTCTGCTTGCAGCGTTTCACCGCCGGTTAGCTGTAGTTGATACCTATGCTCCAGCCGATCAACTTGCGCCACTGAATTTTGCAGGTACCAATTGACGCCCTGCTCACTCAACGCCGATTGTAAATGTTGCCCGGCTTGTGCCGGTAACAAGCGCTCCATCGGCCACTGCCCCAGGCCAATAACACTGACCTGATAACCATTACTGGCTAGATCATTGGCGAACTCACAACCAATCAGGCCATCACCCACAATCGCCACATGCTTAACCCCGTCCAGACGCTGGCGAAAGGCTTGGTAGTCATGCAAGTTGTTGACACTGAGCAAGGCATCGCTATCACCCGCGATCGGCAAACGAATCGGTGCAGCGCCACTGGCCAATACCAACTGGCCGTATTCCATTTCACCAAAACTGGTGTGCAGCACACGCTTAACGCTGTCGATACGCTCGACCCGGCAATGTGGGTAGATGCGGATATTCAGGCGTTTTTCCAGCGCCAATGGCGTCTCACCCGCGAGTGCTTCAGCGGTTTTCCCTTGGGTTAAACCAATCGATAGTGCAGGCTTAGAATACAAATGCCCGGACTCTTGAGTGAGCAAACGAATTTCAATGTGCGCATCTGCCCGACGCAGAGCCTGAGCCAAACCGTAACCGGCATAGCCGCTGCCGATGATCACGATTGGCTGGCGCGGTTGTACGCTTACTTCTGGTTTAACAACTGGCTTCGTGGCCGTTGCTGGAGTTGCCGTTACTGGAGTTGCTACAGCGATGATCGGCTCGTCAATTTCGAGCATCTCGAAATCACTTTTACCGACGCCACACTCTGGGCAAATCCAGTCTTCTGGTACATCTTCCCAGCGAGTTCCGGCAGCAATTCCATCTTTAGGCCAGCCTTCAGCTTCGTCGTAGATCAAGCCGCAAACCACACATAGCCACTTTTTCATGATTGCCTCCACTACTCGTCAGTAACACGGATGGCTACGTTTTTAGTTCGTACGTAGCTGTACAGTGCTTCCTGACCTTTCTCACGCCCAAAACCTGAAAGGCCGACACCACCAAATGGCGTTTCAATACCACCGGCGTACCATTCATTTACGAACACTTGGCCTGCCTTCAAGCGGCGTGTGCAGCGCATGGCACGGCTAATATCCTGGGTGAAGACACCGGCAACCAGCCCGAAGTCCGTGCCATTGGCTATGCGTAACGCATCCTCTTCAGTATCAAACGGGATTATTGCCAGCACCGGGCCGAAGACTTCGACTTGAGCAATGCTCATTTGCGGGGTGACATCGCGTATCACCGTTGGGCGCATAAAGTGCCCGGCACGATCATTAAAAGACTCACCACCGGTAGCAATAACCGCACCTTCGTCAGCAGCGTTGCGGCACAGTTGCTCGATACCCACAAGCTGCCCGGCACTGATGACTGGCGTCAGGTCAGGGTTCTGTTCACCAATACCCACACTCAAGCCTTCGGCCATTTGTACGACCGAGGCAACGATTTCATCGTAGATTTCACGCTGCACGAGCAGCCGTGACAGCGCTGAGCAAACCTGACCGGCATTGAAGAAAATACCGTTTTTGACACTGCTCAATACTTGTTGGCGATCGGCATCAGTAAACACCAGTGCGGCCGATTTACCGCCCAACTCCATCACACTGGGTGTAGCGTTTTCAGCTGCTGCACGCAGGATTGATTGCCCGGTTGGAACTGAGCCGGTGAATACGATCTGGTCAACCTGCTTGCTGCTCACAAGGTAGGAGCCCACTTCACGGCCGCGACCGCAAATCAGGTTTACCGCGCCTTTAGGCAGCCCGACTTTGGCAATTGCACGTATTAGCACGCACATACTGAGCGGCGATAGTTCTGGCGACTTGATCACCACCGCGTTCCCAGCAGCCAAGGCCGGTGCCAGCGAACGTGCACAAATGGATACGGGAAAATTCCAAGGCACGATCTGCGCTGATACACCCATTGGATCGTATTGGGTGAAATCCATATAGCCGTTACCCAGTGGAATCGAGGTGCCTTCAATTTTGTCGGCCATCCCAGCGTAATACTCAAAATAGCGCGCAGCTTCGGTGAACTCATCACGCGCATCATTCAAGCTTTTGCCGTTTTCCTGGCAGAGCACCCATGCGCCCTCTTCGGCAACCGCACGAATCTCAGCCGCAATCTGTAGCAACCAGGTCACCCGCTGAGCGGGGCGCACCCGGCTCAACTCGTTGCTGTCAGCGCAACGCCGCGCCGCATCGAGTGCGCGCTGAGCGTCAGCCACAGAAGCTTGAGCGATAGTTGCCAGAGGCTCGCCATTGGCAGGCTGATTAACCTTAAGGTGGTTAGCGCTGTCGACCCATTCACCGTCGATATAGTTGAGCCAGTGAGCAGCAATCTTGGTCATGTCTGTCTCCTCAGGCGGACTTGTCGGTTTCTAGGAAATGGCGAGCGGCCCAGGTATGGAAAAAATGGGTCGGGATATCCATTTCAGGCGAGAAGGCACCGCCTTTGTAGCCTGGCGAATGACGACCTTTTTGCATGCCTTCTACCGAGCTGATGTCTTCGGCGAACACCACTTTCCACGATTCCAGAATTGAATTGCGGCACGCAGCGTACTCATCGTTAAGCGCCTCATCCCCCACATAGAACACACGCAAATGTTCGAGGGTTCGCCCCGGCGCTACAGGCTCCAGTTGCATGGCGAAAGCATGGTCGGCCTGAATACCCAGCAGTACGTTCGGGAAGAACGCTACATACTCGGCATTGCGTAAGCGGTCCTGCGGCCAGCTCGGGAACTTCGGCATATGCGTGCCAGCCACATCGGACAGGTTGTAGGCATAACTGCCTTGACCGGCGAAGTTATCGCCAAACATGATGTTGTAGTGGTCTTCAAGGCGCGAATAAGTGTTCAGGCTGGGGTGAACCCAAGGCAGGTGATAAGCCTCGCAGTAATTCTCAACGGCGAGTTTCCAATTGCAGTTGATATCCAGGGTTGTGGCATCAAAACCTGGACGGCGACGCAGCAGGCCCATACCTTCTTCGCCAATGAACTGGGTCCAGCGTTCAGTCAACGGTGCAAGCATTTCTTCCAGCGGCTGTGCGTCACCCGATAAATTGATGAACACCATATCCATCCAAACCGCGCTGCGCAGCGCTTTCAGACCATGCTTTTCGCAGGCAAAACGCTCATCCTTGTGCTTGTCGATACCGCCCACGTGCGGGGTTCCACGCAGCGCACCATTCAAGTCGTATGTCCAAGAGTGGTAAGGACAACGAATAACACCCTGTACAACGCCTTCTTCTTCCACCAACTTCATGCCGCGGTGGCTGCACACGTTGTGGAATACCTGAACCACCCCTTCACGATTACGCATCAACAGCAAAGGCAGGCCCATGAAGTCAACTGGCTTCACCGCTCCCTTTTGCGCCAAGTCACTGGCGAAGCCGATACATGCCCAGGTTTTGCCCATGACCTCATCACGCTCAAGCTCGAAATAGCGCTGCTCGGTGTAGAACTCATTGCCGAGTCCGGTGGCTTGATGAATAGGGTTGAGGACACTTTCCAGTTGCTGGACGGGAATACGTTGAGAGATGGAATTGTTCATTGTTTTTCTCCCCTGCTGGGCACGTTAGATCATGTTCGGCAGGCATATAAGCCACACTCCGTTGACCGCGAGTTTCGAGAAAAACAGGGATTAGCGACAAACGATTTTTTACATCATGACTTATTACTTTTAATCATTAATAGTTGTAGCGAGAACCTATAACTTGCTTTCTAGCCAATTTATAATTTTATATATGATTAAAAGTCATTAATTGAAGAGTAAAACTAACAGCTAAACATGACGCTTGAAACTTGCCTGGAAAGAAAGTGCGCTCAAGGTAAGCGCACAGGGAATAACTAACCGTGTGACATAACTAATCGTGTGTTCGCTCAGGCGCCGGACTCAGGATCACTTATAGCAATCGGCAATTGAGAAATTAACCATGAACGAAATTGCTTAACACTCTGGCGCGTTGATGCCCGGTTGTTCGGCTCGAGCAAACAAAATTGGCCTTCAGTCATCAAGGTCGACTCAACGGGACGCACCAAGGCCCCGGTCTGCAAATGGTTGTCGACCAGGTTCGACCAGGCCAAAGCGATGCCTTGCCCGCCGATGGCTGACTGCAGCAACATTGAATAGCTGTTGATATTGATCCGATGGCGCGGCTGAACCATTTTTGTACCCAGTCGGGTAAACCACTCAGACCAACCAATCCAATCTCGTTGTGGGTCTTCCAGCCACAACAGCGTGCAGGATGAAAACTGCTCAACACTCTCCAACTCAGGATGCTTGGCCAAATAAGCCGGGCTGCAAACCGGGAACACTTCCTCGGTAAACAAGGGGGTTACTTGCATGTTTTTCGGTGAGGTACGGCAATAGTAAAGCGCCAGGTCGCAATCCAGCCGCGAGTAATCTTTGACGTGATCGTAGGCGATGATGCGTAAATCAATATCTTCGTTATCGCGCTGGAACTCAGCGACTTTCGGCAGTAACCACAGTGAAGCCATCGCCGTGCTGGTTGCCACCGTGACTTGCTGCGAACCTTTCCAGTGGCGTATTTCGCCTGTGGCGCTGGCGAGCTGAATCAAGGTTTCACGCACGACTTCGTAATACTGATTACCTGTCGGCGTAAGGTTCATGGCTCGGGTCGTACGCTCAAATAACGCCTTGCCCAAATAATCTTCAAGCAATCTAACTTGGCGACTAATCGCCCCTTGGGTCACATTGAGTTCATGTGCAGCAAGGGTGAAGCTCAAATTACGCGCAGCACTCTCAAAAGCAACCAGGCTATTCAACGGTGGCAATGGATTAATTTTCATCAGGCAACCACTTGTTCTTATGTTTGTAGCCCATCTGACTTCAGTTGAAGCGTGATTTGATAAAGCAATACTCTGCTAGCCTGGCTCAAGTATCTGCAGGCACAGATACTTGTTTTCGAGAGCTAAGCAGGCTTTATCAACACGCCATCAATAAAGTGACTGATGAGTCGTTTATCGCAAGCATGGCTTTTTACGCCATCCTTCAGCGGCTCCGCCAGTCTTTTTTTATGCAGGTGCCGCATGCTGACCAGTGGCCAGTAACTAAGGAGTGACTGTGGTTTGGCATTAGACCAGTGGGCTTACTGTTAAGCGTTTATTCTGGCCTCAACCTCTGCTGCCGGGTTCTTTTCTGAATCCGTGCTGCTCTCCTGCCCGGCTCAGCGACAAACCCACCAGGACCCCACGTCCAAATGAAAGTGGTTGCGATGTGCAGCGTTATAATCCGGGCTCAGCACCACGTTGAACGCATCACAGGCGCCGTCGCGTGCCAAGCGCAGGAAGCGCGCATCTTCACCCTCTCCCGACCAATCCTTGAGTACGCTAATGCGTCGGCCATCAGCCAAACGAAAGCCTGCGATATCCAATGCGTCAGCACTTGCGTGTTGACTAAGAGCTCCGCTTTTGCGGTTGTATATATTGCGGCAGGCGAAGCTGCCGAGATGGTCGATTTGGCTGACTGGCTGTCCATAAACCGCCTTTGCAGCAGGCTGTAAGCCGTGGCGCTCAAATAAGGCAAAGGCCACCGCAAGAGGACAACTGGCCAGGAAGCTGCTGCTCAAACCCACATCGCCGCCCTGAATCCGCACAACATTTTGCAGCGGACAACGAGCATCTGCGGGGCTGTCTTGCTGCTTCACAACCCGCAGACCGGAACCGCTCAGGACCCGCTCACAGAGCTGAGGATCATCGCGCAGCCGCATCAGTTTGAAGCGGGTCAGCCAATTCGGCTTGGCGCGCACATCCAGCGGTGCCCATGGATTCCAGGCATTCGACAGCGGTATCCAGCCTTGCCTGATTCCGACAAGCACCCCAGAAACCAGCAAAGCTAACAACAAAAGCACCTTCACAAACCGCACGACAACTCCTGACTATGAGCCGTTGGACTGGACAGCCACAAACACTACTGCGTCGTGTTCGACACCTTTCTGCACAGAACCATGATCAAGACTGCTATGCCAAAACACACAAGTATATACCTGCATATGCCAGCGACCTCGCCCATTATCTGAGCAGTCCGACTCTGATCACCGGCACGCTTGTATCCATCCGACAGTGGGAACCAACGGCCCTTTGTCGGGCTCTCTTGCGTTAAGCGCCGTGCGGCAATCCCTTACCACTGCGAATCTGGAGAAAAGTCATGACACGTGGAAGCAAAGACAAGTACACCGAAAAGCAAAAGCGCAAAGCCGAGCACATAGAAGACAGTTACAAGGAAAAAGGCGTACCAGAGGACGAGGCGCAAGCACGGGCCTGGGCTACGGTAAACAAGCAATCTGGAGGGGGTAACAAAACTGGCGGCTCTGGTCAGCAGACCGACCCACCTAGCAAACAGGCGGCACGCCAATCATCCGCACGTCGCGCCGTTGCCACACGCAAAGGCACGCCCCGTCCCGGACAGCGACTGGACAGGATGACCAAGACCGAGCTTATGGATTTGGCGCGCAAGCGCAACCTGACGGGTCGCTCGACGATGCGCAAACAGCAACTGCTAGACGCATTGCGCGAGAGTAAGTAAGCGCATCAGCAAGGGCTTTGGGGCGGCTCGATATTAAGCCCAAGGGTATATCGGCAGGTGCAGTAAGCAGCATGAAATTGACTGATTACTCAGCGCCCTACTTTCATCGCCGCGTTTCAATTTTTACTAGTTTGCCATCAATAAACTTCAGGTATCGAGACGCGCCGTTATCAGGGCCGTATACCCAGTTTTCAATGGTGACTGAATTGTTTTGCGGTAGGCCGTTAGCCCCAATCACTGGTGGGATTGTCTGGCTTGACGCAGGCTCGCCGCATTTATCCAGAACGACTAAAGTGCTGTCGCCTTCACTGATAATCCCATTGGAACAACGCATTGATGCGTAAGCGCTGGTATTGATGACTGCGAGCACCGCAGTCACAAGCAAAGTCACAGCATTACGAGTTAGTTGCATATTTGCCTATTAACCTTCAGAGGTAGCTGCTCCACTTATAAATCAAGTCTAGCAGCCCTCCTCACGCCTGTTACATGACCTAGTTCATGCCCAGCCAGTTTGGCAGCGCCATTGAAACGGCTGGGATGTAGGTAATCACCATCAGGAAGCCTAGCAGCAGCATCAGCCAAGGCCATGCGGCGCGGATCACCTGATGCAACGGCATACCGGTCACCGCCGAAGTCACGAACAGGTTCAGACCCACCGGCGGGGTTATCAATCCGATCTCCATGTTGACCACCATGATGATGCCCAGGTGGATCGGGTCGATGCCCAGTTGCACGGCAATCGGGAACAGGATCGGTGCCAGAATCAGGATGATGGCCGACGGCTCCATGAACGCACCGGCGATCAGCAGCACGATGTTGACCACCAGCAAGAACTGCCAAGGCTGCAAGCCAGCTTCAATCACCCAGGCGGTGATGGTCTGCGGGATTTGCTCGGTCGTCAGTACGTGAGCAAACAGCATGGCGTTGGCGATGATGAACATCAGCATGATGGTCAGCTTGCCCGAGTCGAGCAGCACTTTCGGGCAGTCGCGGAAAGTCAGGTCTTTATAGACAAACAGCGCGACAAAACCGGCGTACACCGCGGCCACCGCAGCGGCTTCAGTCGGGGTGAACATACCCGAGTAGATACCGCCGAGAATAACCACCATCAGCAGCAGGCCCCAAATCGCTTTACGTGCGGCGGTGAGGAACTCGCGGAAGGTTGCACGTGGCTGTGCAGGCAGGTTCATTTTGCGCGCGACGATGTAGATCGCCAGCATCAACGCAAAGCCCAGCAGCAGGCCCGGAACAACCCCAGCCATAAACAGCTTGCCGACCGATTGTTCAGTCGCCGCTGCGTAGACAACCATGACGATTGAAGGCGGAATCAAGATGCCCAGCGTACCGGCGTTACACACGATACCGGCGCCGAACGCTTGCGGATAACCCGAGCGCACCATGCCCGCGATGGCAATCGAACCCACGGCGGCAACGGTGGCCGGCGATGAGCCCGACAGCGCGGCAAACAGCATGCAAGCCATTACCGCCGAGATCGCCAGACCGCCACGGATGTGACCGACGCAGGCGTTGGCAAAGTCGATCAGACGCTTGGCCACGCCACCGGTGGTCATAAACGCACCGGAAAGCAGGAAGAACGGAATCGCCAGCAGTGTGTAATGCTCGGACGTTTCAAACAGTTTGATCGCCAGCGAACGGACCGAGTCCGGGCTGAACAACATGATCGTCACGGAACCTGCAAGGCCCAGCGATACCGCAATCGGCACGCCGATAAACATCAGCACAAAGAGTGCGACGAAGAGGAACAGAATGGTCATTGGTTATGCTCCCCGTGCTCTTTCAGTTTCAATGCATCTGCTGCTTCATCAGCCAAGCCCAGGCCAGTTTGCTTGTTGCTCAGAATGCGCACGAAAATTTCCAGAAAACGGATAAACACCATGGCGTAGCCAAATGGCACGATGGCGGTGATGTGCCATTGCTGGATGCCGTAATGGCCAAGGTCTTCAGCACCGATGCCCGCAGTGAACAGGGTTTTGACCCAGTCAAAGCTGCCAACCGCGATCATTCCGGCGTAAGTCAGGCAGGCAACGCAAGCGATCAGGCCAATGACTCGCTGAATTGGACGTGGGGCCAGCTTGACCAGCGCATCCACACCGATATGCCCTGCAGTGCGGACACCGTAGGCCAAACCGAAAAATATTAACCAGGCAAACAGCGCCTTGGTCAGGGCAATACTCCAGGTCATGGACTGCGCCATGTCGAGGATGTGGTCACCGATCCAAAACAAGGTTTCGCTACCGCCTTCCCACTTGTCAGCCCAGCTGTAGAAGAAGGTGTAGAGGTTGTTAAGGATTACGTAGGTAAAGGTTACTAGCGTCATCGACCCTAATAGAAAGGCTATGAAGCCTTCTTCGAAGTGGTCCCAAACGCGCCTTAGGGCGCCCATTAGAAGTCTCCTGAACGAGTTTTTATTGGTTTGATCCATAAGGAAAGCGGGACTCTACCCCAGCAGTCTGAAGCTCGACATTCACCATTTCTGCACGCTGGTTTCGCTGCAGCCTAAGGCTGATTCGATGAGGTGGTTAAATAGGCAACGCACGGGATCAAACAGTCGCTGTAAACACTAATGAGCGGGACAGCACAGCGCTTAAAACAGCTGGTAAATGTTCACTCAGAACACCTAACCACCATTTTTGCTTGATTTGCCTTTCACTCATTAAGCTGTTGCAGGGATGTAAAGCAGGCCTCTGGCCAGGCACCCGGCTGGACTTAACGCTGATAGTGGGGGCATTAAGATGAGCCGAGTTATCGGGGTAAGCCAGAAGCCTGAAACTGGAGTGTGACCACCCAGACGGTGGCCACAAGAGGCTATTAGTTAGCTTGATTTGCTGCTTTAGCCGCTTCGATTACATCAGCACCGATCTGCGCTTCAAACTTCTTCCACGCAGGGCTGACCGCGTCACGCCAGGCGTTGCGCTGTTCAGGTGTCAGGGTAATCAATTCAACTTTGCCTGAGTCAAGGATCGCCTGCTTGGCTTGCTCGTTGACCTCAGCTGCTTGCTTGTTCACTTCAGTCGTTACTTCAGCAACGATTTCTTCAAGCTGGCTACGGATATCGGTTGGCAGACTATTCCAGAACTTGGTGTTGGTAATCAGTACGTAGTTACCAATGGCATGATCCGACTCGATCATGTACTTCTGAACTTCGTAGAACTTTTGGCTGTAGATATTCGACCACGGATTGTCCTGGGCGTTGACTACGCCAGTCTGCAGGCCTTGATAAATCTCAGCGAAAGACATTTTACGAGGCACTGCACGCAATGCACTGTATTGCGCGGCTTGTAAATCAGAAGGCTGCACCCGGAACTTCAAGCCGCGAGCATCGGACGGTTTGATCAACGGCTTGTTGGCGGTCAGCTGGCGCATACCATTGAGCCAGAATGCCAAGCCAGTGATGCCTTTGTCTTCCATCGACTTGAGCATCGCCTTGCCCTTGTCAGAGTTCTGGAAGCGCTGAGCAGCGGCCATGTTGTCAAACAGGAACATCATGTCAAACAGCTGCAATTGTTTGGTGTATTGCTCAAGTTTTGATGGCGCTGGCGCAAGCATCTGCACCTCATTAAGCATCAGGGCTTCCATCTCCTTACCATCGCCATACAGCGATGAGTTGGAGTAGACCTGCACTTCAACTTTGCCAGCCAGGCGCTCATCAACCATTTTCTTGAACAGCAGTGCGCCTTTGCCCTTCGGGGTGTTATCAGCAGTAATGTGCGAGAACTTGATCAGGATGGGATCCGCAGCCTGGGCAGTCAGGGCTCCCGCCAGCGCAAAACCGGTGAGCATGCCCAGCAGGACACGACGTACAGATGGATACTTCATGGGGTGAGCTCCTATTATTTTTGTCTGAGCGTTGAAACGACAGATACCCTGCAACAGGCGCTCAGCGCTTCACCGACACCCGAACTCTATCGCGCGCTTTTCCCAACTGAAATTCACATTTAAGCAATAAGGCCTTCGGCATTCACGAAGGCAAACGCAAGTCGCTAACACGTGACTCACTGCTTACCAGATGTTCGAGCATCTGTTTTGCCGTCACCGAAAGCGCATCAATACTGCGCACCGCAATCTTGATTTCGCGCCGTGCCCAGTCATCGGTGAGGTTAACCATCTGTACATTCAAGGCTGGCAGATATGTACGCACGGCAATCTCAGGTAACACGCCGATGCCCATGCCTGTGTGGATCATCCGGCATATCGCCTCAAAGCTGCGCACCTGAATACGCAAACGCAAAGAGGCGCCAAGATGATGTACCGAATGCTGCAGCAGACTGTGCAGCGAAGCATCCTGTTGCAGGCCAATAAAGTCATAACCCACGGTTTCACGCAGGGCTACCGAACTGCGTGTAGCCAGTGGATGATCATGCGGTGTCACCAGTACTAACTGATCATGGCGGTAGGTGAACACCTGCAAATCGTCAGCGGGTACATGCCCGGCAAAAATGCCAATGTCGGTCAGCCCCTCGCGGACTGCACGGATAGCTTCACTGCTGACCCGCTCTTCCAGATCAATTTTCACCTCTGGATGCAACTGGGTGAACGTGCTCAAGTCTTCGGGTAGAAATTCAATAACCGCAGACGTATTGGCGTGAATACGCACATGGCCTTTAACTCCGTCACTGAACTCGCTGAGGTCTGCGTTCAACTGTTCAAGGTTATCCATAACGGTGCGCGCATGGTGCAGCAATGCATGCCCGGCCGGAGTCAATTCAACGCCCTTTGGCTGGCGATAAAGCAAGTTGATACCCAGTTGGCTCTCAAGATCACTCACCCGTTTACTGACCGCAGCCAATGCGAGATGCTCACGCTCGGCGGCCTTGGTCAGGCTGCGTTCATCGGCAATCGCGATAAACACTTTGAGTGTTGTGAAGTCGATACGGCGCATGGCGTCTGTCCTCTGCCAGTTTTTGAGAAAAGCCTGGCGCTTGATGCAAAACTCGAAGGGGTTCGTTACCCAATACAGACAAGGCTCTCACAGATTAGCTTCGTAGAATACGAAGTCAGGCTTGATAATTGATCAATTGTTCTCGAATCGGGGTTGAGTAATTCTGCAACCATAGAGAACAAAGCACCCCGCTAGAGGCACAACAATGACAGATCAAAACGTGACCAACATGGCGCTGCAAGGGTTGAAAGTGGTTGAGATGGGCCAGCTGATTGCTGGTCCGTTCGCCAGCAAACTACTCGGCGAGTTTGGCGCGCAAGTGGTCAAGATCGAACCACCGAAGGTCGGTGACCCGCTGCGCAAATGGCGCAAGATTAAAGATGGCACCTCACTCTGGTGGCATGTGCAGTCGCGTAATAAGCAGTCACTGACACTGAACCTCAAGGAAGCCGAAGGTCAGGACATCGTACGCAAGTTGATTGCTGAAGCCGATATCCTGGTTGAGAACTTCCGTCCAGGAACGCTTGAAGGCTGGGGGCTGGGCTGGGATGCGTTATCAAAGATCAATCCACGGCTGATTATGCTGCGTATTTCTGGCTACGGTCAGACCGGCCCATACCGTGATCTACCCGGCTTCGGCGTGATCGGTGAAGCAATGGGCGGTCTGCGTCATCTTTCCGGTTATCCGGGCCAAGCGCCGGTCCGAGTGGGCATCAGCATCGGCGATTCCCTGTCATCGCTTTACGGCGTGATTGGCGTATTGCTCGCACTGCAAGAGCGCCAGCGTAGCGGGCTGGGCCAATTCATTGATGTGGCCTTATATGAGTCCGTCTTTGCCATGATGGAAAGCCTGATTCCCGAATACGATGCCTTTAACTACATCCGCGAACCCGCTGGCAGCGCCCTGCCCGGCATTACGCCATCAAATTCTTATCCCTGTGATGATGGCAGCTTCGTATTGATCGCCGGCAATGGCGACAGTATCTACAAGCGTCTGATGACCCTGATTGGACGCGAAGACCTGGCCAACGATCCACGTTTGGCACAGAACGATGGCCGCAGTGAGCATGCCGAGTTGATTGACCAAGCCATCGCCGATTGGACATGCCAGCGTGGCCGCGACGAAGTACTTGCTGCACTGAATGAAGCCCGCGTTCCAGCAGGTTTCCCTTATACCGCGGCAGATATCGTTAAAGACCCGCATTACCTTGCGCGGCAGATGATCGAAACCGTACAAACCGCTGCGGGCCCATTAAAAGTACCCGGCGTGCTGCCAAAGCTGAGCCGCACACCGGGCCGCATCGGCACCGGAGGCCCGGCCCTGGGTGAACATACTGATGACGTTCTAGCGGGTCTGGGTCTCACCGACGAGCAGCGTCAGGGCTTGCGCGACCGCGGCATAGTTTGAGGAGGTAATGATGAGCAAGCGTCTGTACATTCAGGAAGTGGCTACGCGCGACGGCTTCCAGATAGAACCCAACTTTGTTGCCACCGAAGACAAGATTGTCTTGATCAATCGCCTCTCGCACAGTGGGTTGGCCAAGATCGAAGCCACCTCCTTCACCTCGCCCAAAGCAATCCCCAACTTGCGCGACGCGGAAGAAGTGATGCGCAGCATCGAGCGCGTAGCGGGAGTTGAATACACCGTGTTGGTACCTAACGTGAAAGGCTGCGAACGTGCGCTTTCATGTCAGGTTGATGAGGTCAATCTGGTGATGTCCGCGAGTGATACCCATGGTTTGGCTAACCTGCGTATGGCCCCTGAGCAATCACTGGCACAGTTCAAAGAGATCATCGAAGTCACGCGTGGCAGCGATGTGTTTATCAACGCGTCGCTCTCCACCACTTTTGGCTGCCCCTTTGAAGGCGCTGTAGCCGAGGCTCGCGTGTATGAATTGATTCAGCGCCTGGCCGACATCGGCGTGCAAGGCATCACGCTCTGCGACACCACCGGCATGGCCGATCCTGCGCAAGTTGAGCGCATCAGCCGCGAGGCTCTGCAGCGCTGGCCTGAAAGCGTATTCACCCTGCACTTTCACAATACCCGCGGCATGGGTTTGGCCAATGCAATCGCAGCACTGAATGCGGGTGTTGACCGCTTTGATGCCTCGCTCGGCGGTTTAGGCGGCTGCCCATATGCACCGGGGGCCAGCGGTAATATCTGCACTGAAGATTTAGTGCACATGTTGCAACGCATGGGTTTTGATACCGGGGTTAATCTCGACACTCTGCTGCAGGCTGCCGCCAGCCTGCCTGAATTACTCGGCCATGATGTACCCGGTGCGATCCTTAAAGCTGGTAAAGCTGATCGACGTTATCCAAAACCTAAATGGATGGCAGCGACAAACTGATCTGCAACCAATAAAAAAGCGGCTGACAGTTTTGCTGTCAGCCGCTTTTTTATAGCTGAGCAATAAACAGTTAAGGCGTGTTTGAAGCCTCAGCCGCTTTGATTAGATCAGCACCAATTTCTGGTTCAAACTTCTTCCAAACGGGCTTCATCGCTTCGCGCCATTGCGCACGTTCTTCAGGCGTCAGGGTGATGATTTCAGTGGTGCCGGAGTCAATGATTTTTTGCTTAGCTTTTTTATTAAGCTCTTCGGCCTCTTTGTTCACTGCAATAGTGACCTCAGCAACGATTTCATCCAACTGCGTGCGAATATCCTCTGGCAACGTATTCCAGAACTTGGTGTTGGTGATCAGCATGTAGTCGATAAGGCCATGATCCGACTCAGTCATGTACTTCTGCACTTCATTGACTTTCTGGCTGGCGTAGTTCGACCAAGTGTTCTCGGTGCCATTGACCACGCCAGTCTGCAAGCCTTGGTAAACCTCGGCAAAACTCATTTTGCGTGGGTTAGCCCTGATCGCCTTGAACTGCTCTTCAAGTACGGCGGAGGCTTGCACACGGAACTTCAGGCCACGGGCATCGCCCGGAACACGCAATGGCTTATTTGCCGATAATTGCTTGGTGCCATTGTGCCAATAAGCCAAACCTGTAATGTTTTTGCTTTCCATCGACTTCAGCAAAGCCTTGCCTTGTGGGCTGCTTTGAAAACGGTCAGCGGCGGCCAGGTTGTCAAACAAAAATGGCAGGTCAAAGATCTGAATCGGTTTGGAATACTGTTCAAATTTGGCTAGCGATGGCGCCAACATTTGTACATCGCCCAACAGCAATGCCTCCATTTCCTTCCCGTCACCATAGAGTGATGAGTTTGGATAGACCTCAACCTGTACTTTGCCCGGTAGACGCTCTTCCACCAGTTTTTTAAACAGTAATGCACCTTGGCCTTTCGGGGTGTTGTCTGCAACCACGTGGGCGAACTTGATGATGATCGGGTCTGCTGCTTGCGCCAAGCTGGCGAAGCCAACCGACATCGATACAGCAGCCGCGCATAGCAGTGTCTTGAATGGAAGCTTGTACATAAAGTACCTCTTGTTATTGTTGGTAGGACAACACCTCCGCGCTGATGCCCAGAGGTTATTTGAACCCGTTAGTGATTATTTGGAGCCAGTGATTCCTGCGCGTTCGAGTACACGTTTGGCATGGCCAAGAACCGGTGCATCGACCATTTTCCCGTCTACCACAAACACGCCAGCGCCCTGCTCTGCTGCACTCATTACACGCTGCGCCCAAGCCAATTCATCAGCCGCTGGCATCAAGCTCTGATGGACCACTGCAACTTGTTTGGGATGAATGCAAAGCATGCCGCCAAAGCCCATATCGCTGGCGTCGCGAGCAAACTGAGCAAGCCCGGTGGGGTCGTCTATTGCCGGGAAAACGCTGTCTAGCGGGGGCGCGAGTTTAGCCAGGCGAGACTGCAGAACGATGGCGAATCGAGCCTGATCAAGCATGCGCGTAGCACCTGTTGTGCCGGCCGCGAGACCGAGATCCAGGCCTAGGTCCAGACCACCAAACGACAAACGCTCGACGCCTTCAGCCTGGGCAATTGCAACCAACTCCTGCAGACCTTTGGCGCTTTCGACAATTGGCCAGATTGGCTTTTTACAGACGGCAACATGAAGCACTTGTGCCGCACTTTCTATCTTCGGCAGCAACACGCCGATAACCCCTTGATGCCGCGCACATAGCGCAATATCAGCTTCATGCCCGGCGTGCCCCGCAGCATTGATGCGCACATGCAGTCGGGCATCCGGGTTTGCCTGCAAAAAAGCATCAAGGTCAGCCCGTGCCTGCTCCTTGAGCTTTTCCTCTACTGCATCTTCAAGGTCTACGATCACTGCATCACTGCCAACGGCGAGTGCTTTAGAGATACGCTCCGGACGCGATGCAGGCACAAACAATGCCGTACGTATGGTCGATGAGTTCATAGTCTTATCGCTCTTTATAGGTTGCACAGACACGGCTTAAACGACACCTTGGTCGTGCAATTTCTGAATATCGTTAGTGCTCAAACCCAGCTCAGTAAGCAGCTTGTCGGTGTGCTGGCCCAACGCGGGAACGCCATCCATTCGTGGGCTAAAGGCACTGTTTCGCCCCGGTGGTAACAACGCGGGAAGCATGCCTGACGGGCTCTGCACTTCGGTCCAACGTTCACGGGCTTTGAGTTGCGGGTGCTGCCATACCCCAGCCATGTCATTGACATGAGCATTGGCGATTTGCGCCTCATCCAGCCGGGCAATAACTTGCTCAGCCGACAATGCAGCAAATCGCTCAACAATAATTGCGCGCAATTCAGCGCGGTTATCAGAGCGTTTTGAGTTGGCTGAAAACCGCTGATCATCTGCGAGCTCAGGTTGCATCAGTACCTTGTCGCAGAAAGCACGCCACTCACGCTCGTTCTGCAAACCGAGCATCACGGTGCCGCCATCTCCTGCGGGGAATGGTCCATAAGGGTAAATAGTTGAGTGCGCGGCACCTGCGCGTGGCGGTGGCGTTGCGCCTTGGTAGGCGTAGTACATGGGGTAACCCATCCACTCGACCAGGCTTTCGAGCATCGATACATCAACCCGGCTACCGACCCCGGTTTTGCCGCGCAGCATTAACGCTGACAAGACGCCGGTATAGGCATACATACCGGCGGCAATATCGGCAATCGAGCAACCAGCCTTGGCCATCTGCTCTTCGCCTTCACCACCGGTTACGGATAAAAAGCCACCTTCACTTTGGATCAGCAGATCGTATGCTTTCTTTTGCTCATACGGGCCGCCTTCGCCGTAGCCTGAGATATCGCAGACGATTAACTGCGGAAAGCGCTCATGCAAGGTCTCAAATGATAATCCCATGCGCGCAGCTGCACCCGGCGCGAGGTTTTGTACCAGCACATCAGCCTTAGCCAGTAAGTCTTCCAGCACAGCAGTGGCAGGTTCTTGTTTGAGGTCAAGGGTCAAACTCTCTTTGGAGCGGTTGGTCCACACAAAGTGCGAAGCCAGACCCGACACACGCTCATCGTAGCCCCGCGCAAAATCACCCGTGAGCGGACGCTCGACCTTGATCACGCGGGCCCCTAGGTCAGCCAGTTGGCGGGTACAAAATGGCGCAGCAATGGCGTGCTCCAAACTGACAACAGTGATGCCATCCAACGGACGCGGTGAACTTGTAGAGGTATTCATTTTTTAATCTCTTATTAGACCGCTCAGGCTTAAACCGGCACAGAATTTGAGGTCGCGATTAGCACAAGCTGCGCACTGACGCGCACTGGCGTAAGTTCCAGACCTGCGCAATCAGCTCATCTGTTTTGCTCGTGTCGTTGTGTCCAGCGAATGCCAGTAACCGGCGGAACTTGTCTTCCAGTTCCGCGCGCGACAAGGTGTTGCCTGGGTCGCCTTTAGGTTCATCTATCGCACTATGCAAATGGCGACCATCAACTGTCAGCACTTCAACACGGCCGAGCCAACGCTGCGGATACGCTTGGTCAACCTCTGCGTCGAGTTGCATCCGCACCTTTTGCCGAAAACTTGAAACCCGCGGGTCGTGCAATGAAAATTGCTCAAACTCCGGCAGCCCAGCCTTGCCATGCACGGCAATCAAGCCCAGCACTGTGCCCATTGAGAATTTGGCCTGATGCACGCTGCTCGGCACATCGACACGGCCAAGCACATCAATGGCCCCTTGATGGACCTTAGTGGTGACCTGTTCAATCTGATCAAAACTCAGCGCTTCAGCTTGCATCAAGGCAAGCAGTGCATCTGCAGCTGGATGCGTGTGACGGCACGATGCATGGAACTTGAACGATGTTTCACACAGCGCCCAACGACTGCCAAGCCGATCGGATAACTTGCTCGGGTCAGCATCACTGGACATGCCAGCCGCTAAACCCTGATCACCTTCAAGAATATTCCGCGCACCGCTTAAACCATCAGCCGTTAGATAAGCCGCAAGCAGACCATCAGCAGCGGCTTTGGCGGTGTGCAATTGCTTGGAGTCAGCGGCGTCGCGTAAAAACTCCCACAAGCCTGCAGCCTGGGTGCCAGCAGTTCCAAGCAGATTGATGAACTGCTCACGATCAAACTTCAGCAACTTGCCAACGCTGACCGCAGCAGCCAAGGTACCGACCGTGGCTGTGGTGTGAAAAATGGTGTAGTGCGAGCGCCCGAGAAATTCACCAATGCGAATCCCCGCTTCGTATCCCACAACCGCCGCCAGTATTAGATCCTGACCGCTGCAACCGAGGTCCTGAGCAGCTGCCAACGCAGCCGGGAACACCACAGTTGCGGGGTGTAAAACTGAGCTATTGTGCAAATCATCCTGTTCGACCAGGTGCGATGAGGCGCCATTCACCAGCGCAGCAAAGTAAGGACTAGTAGTTTTGCCACTGACCAGAATCTTCGCTTTACCCGTTTGCGGGCCCATGGCTTGCGCATAACGCTCGAACAACGGGATCGGGTGACGATCATGGCTGGCGAGCGCAGAACCAAGCCAGTCGAGGTACAAGTCCTCAGTCCTGGCCAGCACAACCCGGTCAAGCTGCTCATAACGCAAATCAGCCAAAAACGCGGCTAGCTGTTCGGTATGGGTCATGGTTTGCTACCTTAGAAAGAACGTGGCAGGTCGAGCAGATGCTCGGCGACATAAGACAGAATCAGGTTGGTCGATATTGGTGCCACCTGATACAAACGCGTTTCTCGGAACTTACGTTCAATGTCGTATTCACAAGCGAAGCCGAAGCCGCCGAAGGTTTGCATACAAGCATTGGCCGCCTCCCATGAGGCTTTAGCTGCCAGATACTTAGCCATATTGGCGCTAGCACCGGCATTCTCACCGGCGTCATATTCATCACAGGCGCGCCATCGCATCAGGTCAGCCGCTTCGATTTCAATGTGAGCTTCGGCAATAGGAAATTGCACGCCTTGGTTCTGGCCAATCGGGCGTCCAAACACTTCACGATCACGGGCATATTGGCTGGCTTTCTCGATAAACCAACGACCATCACCAATACACTCGGCAGCAATCAGCGTGCGCTCGGCGTTCAAACCATCAAGAATGTAGCGGAAGCCCTTGCCTTCTTCGCCAATCAGGCTGTCGGCAGGCAGTTCGAGGTTATCGAAAAACAACTCATTGGTTTCATGGTTGACCATATTGGCAATGGGTTGCACGGTCATGCCATTGCCGATTGCGTCACGTAGATCGACCAGGAAAATCGACATTCCCTCGGACTTTCTTTTCACTTCGGCCAGCGGCGTGGTACGTGCCAGCAGAATCATCAGATCAGAATGCTGGACCCGTGAAATCCATACTTTCTGACCATTGATCACATACTTATCACCCTGCTTGACCGCAGTGGTTTTGATTTTGGTGGTGTCAGTACCGGTCGTTGGCTCGGTCACGCCCATTGATTGCAGACGCAGCTCGCCACTTGCCAGTTTTGGCAGGTAGTAGCGCTTCTGCGCTTCGCTGCCGTGACGCAACAGGGTAAACATGTTGTACATCTGCCCGTGCACCGTGCCGGAATTGCCGCCACAACGGTTCACTTCTTCAAGGATGACCGAAGCTTCAGCCAGCCCCAGACCAGAGCCGCCGTACTCTTCGGGGATCATTGCTGACAGCCAGCCGGCGTCAGTCAGCGCCTTAACAAAGGCTTCTGGAAAGCCTTTGTCTTCATCTATTTTGCGCCAGTACTCGGCGTCAAATTCTGCGCAAAGCGCACGTACGCCTTCACGGATAGCATTCAGTTCTGGATTCTTATTCGGATTCATAATTCGCATCTCGTTTGAGCCAAAGGCTTGGCTGTATCAGTCAAATTTCACTTCGCTGCGCTGAGCAGCACCCGCTTCGTTTCCGGCCCACAACTGAGCGGTTCCGCTGGATTCAATTTTGCCGCCGACCGCAAATGGTTGCGGTGCAACCAACGGACGCAAGCCTCGGTAAGAAAATTGGCGCAGACGGGCTTGTGGGTTGGCTCGGCAAAAGGCGCGCAGGCTCAACGTGGCGATCAACGGGCCGTGTACCACCAACCCCGAATAACCCTCGGTGTCAGTCACATATGGCCAGTCATAGTGAATACGGTGACCGTTAAAGGTGACTGCCGAGTAGCGGAACAACAGGGTTGAAGTCGGCGTTATCGACTCATGCCAATCACCTTCGCTCAGCGCTTGACCGCTGCTGGTTTTCGGCGGACTGGGCTCGCGGTAAACAATGTTTTGATCTTCACGAATGGCCAGTTCACCATCCTGAAAGTACTCATGCTGCACGGTGACGAACAACAGCGCGCCGGTACTGCCGTGTTTCTCTTCGATATGGGTGATCGTTGAAACCCGGCTGGCGTCGCCGCCCACACGTAATGCTTGGATAAACTCGATTTTGCCGCCAGCCCACATGCGGTTTCGGTTATCGGCTGGCGGTAAAAAACCGCCGCGTGCTGGATGGCCATCTTCACCTAGACCGCTCTCGGCCACAGGATTCTGAAAGAAAGCCCAATGCCACAGTGGCGGCAGCGCAGCGCCGTGGGCCGGGGTTTCTTCACCCAGCGTTGCGGCAATGCGCATCACCAGATTACGACTCAGTTGATCGTGGACTTCTTCGGAACGGCCAATCCAGGCAGATAATGCGGCGTCAGTCATGGGTTACTTCCAGCAGTGCTTTTTTTAGTTGCACTTAGGATGCGTCTGACACAGCGTTCTGTGAATTTGCATTTACATAACTCGGCGTTCAGTTATTCTGAACGCTGAATATGTCCTCATTCAATGACGCAGAGACTGTCTATGCATTTCGATTTACCCGACCTGCGCTTGTTTATTCATATTGCTGAGTCGCCGAGCCTGACTCAGGGGGCTCGGCGTGCATTCCTTTCGCCTGCTGCTGCCAGCGCGCGCATCAAATCACTCGAAGCGCAGCTCGATTCGCGCCTTCTCTACCGGGACAGTCGCGGGGTTGAACTCACCCGCGCAGGTGAGCGTTTGCTGCACCATGCACGGCTGATCATGCGCCAGGTTGATTACCTGAAAAGTGAGTTTGCGGATTACGGTGCGGATGCTGCGGGTCATATCCGCATATTTGCCAACACCACGGCGGTAACCGAATTCCTCCCAGAGATTCTTGCCGGGTTTCTCGCTGAACGCCCCGGAGTCAGTGTCGACCTGCAAGAGCGCTTAAGCCGAGACATCGTTCGCGGTGTACTTGATGGCTCAACTGACATGGGGATCATCGCCGGTCCCGTAGAAGTCAGCGGATTACAAGTGCTGCATTTCAGCACCGACCGTTTGTTGCTGGCGGTGCCAAAAAATCACCCGCTTGCTGATAAACCGCGAGTAACCCTACGCGATACCCTTGAATATCAGCATATTGGTCTGCACGAAGGCAGTACGCTGCTGAGCTTCTTACGCGAACATGTTGAGAAACTCGGCAAAAAATTATCACTTCGGATTCAGGTTTCGAGTTTTGAAGCCATCTGCCGCATGATTGAGGCAGGGGTTGGCATCGGCATCATTCCCGAGTCAGCAGCCAGCCGCCACAGTCGCACGATGGAACTTACGACTATCGAGCTTGATGAACCGTGGACGGTGCGTGAGCGCAGCATTCTGGTACGTGATCTAGACGCCTTACCCGGCAGCGTCAGGGCATTGATTGCCACACTGATGCCCACGCTAATTCCAGAGTCACAAAGCGTAAAGGACGTTGAACCACAATAGACCTCTGCCCCAACTGACAAGAACCTTGAGGGTGCAACGGCGTGCTCGATCTACTGACCTACATATTTGCTGAATTGCTATTGCGTTGTATTAGCTTCCCAATCGGCTGGCCGCTGGTAAAACTATTCACGCTAGGTCGGTACCCAACCAAGGGCAGCTGGTTTGCGGACAGACCGGAAACACAGTGGACCGCTGGAATAGGTCTTGCTGTGTTGGTGCTCGTGCTAATGATCATGCTCAAACAGCTAGTCGATTGGTAAACTTGGCTATACAGACAGCAAAACGCCCTGAACCAGTCAGGGCGTTTTAGTCTGCTTCTGTACATGATGCGTGTTAGACGTTAATCACTACACGGCCACGGCTTGGGCATTCGTCCATGTACAAATGAGCTTGGCCGACTTTGTCGAAGGCAAAGCTTTTATCAATCAGCGGCTTGAGCAAACCATCGCCGGTGAGTTGATTGATGCCTTTTACAGCCCGGGCAACCGCTTCTTTATCCTGCGGGATATCCAGCTCTTTCTTGCCGGTAAAGTTGCCGATGCAATGCACGAAGAACTGAATATTTTTCTGGAATGCAGCGCAGGCTGGGAATGGCGTCTCATTACCGCCCTGCAGCCCGTACAACACCAGGCGACCACGCGGAGCCAGTGCATCACCAAGCAGGCACATTTGTGGGCCACCCAAGGTATCCATGACAATATCAACGCCACGATCATTGGTCAGTTTCTTTGCCCGGCTGACCAGGTCTTGCTCTTCAGTCAGGATGATGTGGTCGGCACCGAGTTCGCGCAGAAATTCGGTATCCTCATCAGTATCGGTAGCGGCAATGACATGCGCGCCTAAAGCCTTGGCCATCTGCACGACATACGGGCCCCAGCAGCGGCTGGCCGCAGTGATTAACACCGTTTCACCAGCTTTCACCCGAGCCAGCTCGACCATGCCGAACCAACCGACCATGGAAGGCAAAAAGTGAACGCAGGCTTGCTCAGGCGTCAAAACGTCCGCGTAGCGCGCCACTGAAGTACGCGGTAACACCACCTCTTCAGCGTATGCCGGGTAGTCGTTTGGGCTGTGCGCAGGGAAGCTGGCGACCTTATCGCCAACAGCCAAGTCGTCAACGCCCTCACCTACCGCTAAAATCACTCCGGCGACTTCATAACCGAGTCCAGCGGGTAATTGAGCGTGTGTCGTTGCAAGATTCTGGCGCCAGAGCACGTCCTGCCAGCTTACACCGATAGATTCGACGCCTATCAACACTTCGCCAGCGGCAGGCGCAGGGCGCGAGCGCTCTTCGATTTTGAGGACGTCTGCCTCGCCAAACTGATGGAATCGGATGATACGGGACATCATAAACCTCTTCGATTGACCCCTTTAGACTTAGACTTTATCGGGCCTTTGTAAGCAATACCACATGCCAGTACTAATATTCACCATGCCTGTCGATGATGATACGTGGTTACAATATTAACAGTGTGCACTAGTGTATTGCTAAGGCAGCATAATCCGCATTAGCCTGATGCGTGCAGAAGCTTGAGGAACCACTGAAAAAGGTAGCGAGCGACGGGAGTACAAGGCGAAAAGGTGCGAAAAAGCGACCGAGGTCGCGCTCGACTTTAGTTGTCCTAAATGAGCATTTTGAGCAGCTTTTCAACGCAGTAATACCTAGCGCAGTAGTTTTGCTGTGGTTCCTTGGGCATTCTTATTTGAAATGGAAGATAGATGAACCGTAACGATCTTCGCCGTGTAGACCTTAATCTTCTGATCGTTTTTGAAACGCTGATGCACGAACGCAGCGTTACTCGCGCAGCTGAGAAGCTATTTCTCGGTCAACCTGCGATCAGTGCGGCCCTCTCCCGTTTACGCAGTTTGTTTGATGATCCCCTCTTTGTGCGTACTGGCCGCAGCATGGAGCCGACCGCACGCGCGCAAGAAATCTTTGGCTTGCTGTCGCCTGCGCTTGATTCAATTTCCACAGCCGTCAGTCGCGCCGCTGATTTCAACCCAGCGACCAGTAACGCCGTGTTCCGTATCGGCTTGTCTGATGATGTTGAGTTTGGCCTGATGCCACCGCTGATCAAGCGCTTGCGAGCAGAAGCCCCCGGCGTTGTGTTGGTGATCCGCCGGACCAACTATTTGTTGATGCCCGGACTATTGTCATCGGGCGAAATCTCAGTCGGTGTTGCCTACACTGAAGAGTTACCGGCCAACGCCAAACGTAAAGTGGTGCGGCGCAGCAAGGCCATGCTGCTGCGTGCAGACACCGTGCCTGGCGCACTTTCACTCGATGATTACTGCGCCAGACCCCATGCTCTGGTGTCATTCGCTGGAGATCTTGGCGGTTTCGTTGACGGAGAATTGGAAAAACTGGGCCGTAAACGCCGAGTCGTGCTCGCCGTTCCACAGTTCAATGCGCTCGGCCCGCTGCTAAGTGGCACTGACATTGTTGCCAGTGTGCCCGACTACACAGCCGCCACCTTGACCGCGGCCGGCGGTTTACGCACCGAACCGCTGCCACTGGAGACCCAAACCTTTGAATTACACATGGCTTGGCGCGGCGCACAGGACAATGATCCTGCTGAACGCTGGTTACGCTCGCGGATTCAAATGTTTGTGGGCGACCCAGACAGCCTTTGATTCAAGCCGGTCCAGCGTTCAATCGCTGACACCAGGAAATCACATCCTGAATGTGCAAGGAAGCACTGGCTACCATCTCTTATCTGCCTCGCCGCCATGTAGTTCTAACGAGCGGTGCCACGCGTCATGTGGAAGGCTGCGGGTCACTACCTGCCCTGCTCCAGAACTCTTCGGCAGACTGACTGAGAATTGCTTTGGGGCGGGTCAGATGAATATCCAGGGGGATATCCCAGCTTTCGTCGAGAGCTCTAACTAAGCGCCCTTCCAGGACTTCTTGCTCGGTGAGGCTCTTGGGTAACCACGCCACTCCTTTGCTTTCCAGGGCCATAGACATTAATACCGCGGCAAGATGGCTGCTGAAAAGTGGTTTGAGGTGAAGGTAATCTTCCTTGCCGCGCAGTCTGTGGGCGACGATACGCCCCAGTCCAGACTCATGGGTGTAAGCGAGGTATGGCAATGCCGCAGGCAAGGTACTGAAGTTAGCAGAAGCACTCGCAAGAGGAACGAGAAGGTCTTCCCCCACCTTCTTGCTGATGAACTGATCAGGGGCTAGTAAAGGCGGTACGTCGGGATGACGGTGGCAGAGCAGAAACTGAACCTGGCCATGTATCAGCATCTGCTCACAGACAGCCATGCTATCTGAGTGCAACTGTACAGCCTCAATGGGAGCACCGTTTTCTGAGCTTCGAAGCCATTTGGGAAAAAATGTAAACGACAGGGAGTGAGTTGCCGCGAACTGCAGCGATTTGGCTGCCATCCCAGCGACCTCTTGAGCCTCGTTGCGCATCCGGTACAAATGTCTGGCAACTGCCTGAGCACTGGGTAAAATTTGCCTACCTGCCTCGGTAAGGGTTGCTCCTTGGTGGGTGCGCACAAACAACTCGACCCCCATCCAATTTTCCAGCGAACGAACTCTGCGGCTGAATGCGGGCTGAGTAACATGGCGTGCTTCGGCGGCACGGACAAAGCTGCCGTACTCCGCAAGCGCCGAAAGATCTTCAAGCCAAACTAGTTCCAAGGGCCATGCCTCCTGCGCATAGGGTGCGGCATTAATAGCATTGGGCGGGTGATATCGCAAAGCATAACGTGGTGCTACATACAACAAGAGGAACCCGTCATGCGCATCGTAGATATTCGTGAAAAAACTGTTTCTATTGCCTCTCCAATTGCTAATGCCTACATCGACTTTTCGAAAATGACCTGCTCGGTTGTCGCTGTCATCACCGATGTGATCCGCGATGGCAAACCTGTCATCGGCTACGGTTTCAATTCCAATGGTCGCTATGGCCAGGGTGCACTGATGCGTGATCGTTTCCTGGCGCGTATCACAGAAGCTGACCCAGACACTCTTGTCGACCATGACAACAACAACCTGGATCCGTTCGCGATCTGGAAAACTCTGATGACCAATGAGAAGCCTGGGGGGCATGGCGAGCGCTCGGTCGCAGTTGGCACCATCGACATGGCTGTATGGGATGCCGTCGCCAAGATTGAAGGAAAACCTTTATATCGCCTGCTGGCTGACCGATACCGTAACGGCGTGGCAGATGACAAGGTCTGGGTCTATGCAGCAGGCGGCTACTACTATCCAGGCAAAGATCAGACAAAGCTCAAGGCAGAAATGCAGAGCTATCTCGACCGCGGCTACGACGTCGTCAAAATGAAGATCGGAGCGGTGCCACTGGACGAAGATATCCGCCGCATCGAAGCGGTACTTGAAGTGGTTGGGGACGGTCGTCGACTGGCGGTCGATGCCAACGGTCGTTTCGATCTTCAGACAGGTATTGCTTACGCCGAAGCGATCAAGAAGTACAACCTCTTCTGGTACGAAGAGGTCGGCGACCCGCTGGACTACGCACTCCAGGCTGAGCTTGCCAATCACTATGAACTGCCAATGGCCACGGGGGAAAACCTGTTCTCCCATCAGGATGCTCGTAACCTGCTGCGCCACGGCGGTATGCGCTCTGATCGCGACTTCCTCCAGTTTGACTGTGCTCTGTCCTACGGGCTCGTGGAGTACATGCGCACTTTGAAGGTGATGGAGGATATGGGTTGGTCTTCCCGCCGTGTGGTTCCGCACGGTGGCCACCAGATGTCTCTGAACATCGCAGCGGGTCTGCACTTGGGCGGTAATGAGTCGTACCCAGATGTATTCCAACCTTTCGGCGGCTTCGCTGACGGCATCCAAGTCGAAAATGGCTACGTCGGGCTGCCGGACATTCCAGGTGTTGGCTTCGAAGCCAAGTCCGCTTTGTACGCAGTCATGCGCGAGTTGGGCGAAGGCTGATCAACCTCTATCTGCGGCCTCTTTGAAAGAGGCCGCAGACTCAGGCGTCACCAACTGACGCCAAGCCACATGCCCATCACAAAAATAAAATGAGGTGCTTCCGTGGAAACTTCCAAGTCCCGCTGGTACAGCCAGTTGTATGTGCAGGTATTGATCGGCATCGTGATCGGTGCCGCTATCGGTTACTTCACTCCTGATATTGGAGCCAAGCTGCAACCCTTTGCCGATGGCTTCATCAAACTGATCAAAATGCTCTTGGCGCCAATTATTTTCGGTACTGTCGTTGTCGGTATCGCCAAGATGGGCAGTATTAAAGAGGTCGGGCGGATTGGCGTAAAAGCGCTGATCTACTTTGAGGTTCTCTCTACTATCGCCCTGGTCGTCGGCCTTATCGTGGTCAACATCGTCAAGCCTGGCGTTGGGATGAACATTAACACCAGCACACTTGATGTAAGTGCCATCAGTAAATACAGCCAAGCCGCCAGTGAACAAGGCGGCACCATTGATTTCTTTCTAAATATCATCCCCCATACCTTCCTGGGTGCATTCTCGGATGGTGTCATGCTTCAGGTCATTCTGCTTTCGGTCTTGATGGGCGTTGCACTGGTTCAAATGGGAGAAACCAGCAAGCCGCTAATCAATACCATTGACCTGTTCCTGCAAGGCCTGTTCAAGATCGTTGCAATGGTCATGCGCTTGGCGCCGATTGGTGCTGGTGCCGGTATGGCGTTCACCATCGGCAAGTACGGGATTGGTACCTTGCTATCGCTCGGCCAGTTGCTCGTCGCACTCTACATTACAACGTTGTTTTTTATCGTGGTGGTGCTGGGTACGGTCGCCAGATGGTCGGGTATGCCGTTGATGCAGTTTATCCGCTACTTCAAGGATGAAATTCTCATCACGCTTGGCACCTGTTCAACAGAGGCCGTACTGCCGCGAATGATGGTGAAGCTTGAAAAGCTTGGCTGCAAAAAATCGGTAGTGGGCATGGTGCTGCCAACGGGGTACACCTTCAATGCGGACGGCACCTGCATCTATCTCACCATGGCTGCGATCTTTATAGCCCAGGCCACCAATACACCGCTGACCTTTGTGGATCAGATGATTCTGCTGGGCGTATTCCTGCTGACGTCCAAAGGCTCGGCTGGTGTGGCGGGTGCAGGGTTTGTAACGCTGGCTGCAACGCTGACAACCATCCACTCCATTCCTCTGGTAGGGCTCGTTTTGCTCTTGGGCATTGACCGGTTCCTGAACGAAGCGCGGGCCGTGACCAACCTAATAGGTAATGGCATCGGCACCATGGCGATTGCCAAGTGGGACAACTCGTTCGATGTCGAGGCCTGCGAGCGTGAAATTGCCAACATGACACATGAAAAAGCGGCAAGGAAAGCATTGCTGGCACAGAAATAATTCGCAAAACGCTCCGGTCATTTCCCGTCTTAAACGGTGTATGACCGGTAGTGCTTTCCAGGTCTCGCCTAACTCGGAACGAGCACAACGAATTACTTGAAAGAATTTTATGGAGCCAAAAATGATTGAGCGATCACATCATGAATTGCGCAAGGCGTTTGGTGATTTACTTCAAGGGACCGTCTGTAAATTTGCCGCTTCCGTATTCGATCCCATCTCGGTTCGTATGGCATCCGACCTTGGCTTTGAGGTTGCCATCCAGGGTGGCTCCGTTGCCTCGCTTCAAGTGCTTGGAGCACCGGACATTGCACTACTCACACTTGATGAATATGTCGAGCAGGTCTCCAGAGTCGGCCGGGCCAGCCAAATCCCGGTCATTGCGGACGCTGACCATGGATTTGGAAACGCGCTGAATGTGATGCGAACAGTCACAGAACTGCAGAAAGCCGGTGTTGCCGCGCTAACACTGGAAGACACCCACCTGCCGGCCAAGTACGACGAGCAGTCGCCCGTGCTTATCGAAAGGGAAGAAGCTGCAGCCAAGATTTACGCTGCGCGGTTTGCCCGGTCAGATGATGCTCTCAGCATCATCGCCCGAACGAATGTGGCGGTTACCACGCTGGAAGATTCCATTGCACGCACCACGGCCTATCAAAAAGCTGGGGCCGATGCGATTTGCCTCACCGGAGTAAAGGACGGCCAACACTTAAAAGCACTCACCTCACATCTTTGCGTGCCGATCATGCTGATCAATTATGGAAACCCTGCTCTGAGCGATGTTGAAAAATTGAGTGCGGTCAATGTGCGGGTCGTAGTCAATGGACATGCCCCGTATTTGTCCACAATCAAAGCGACCTACGAGACGCTACGCGAACAAAGCGGCATGGAGGGAAGCGAGCTTTCCCTCCCTGAGCTGCTATCGAAATACACGCTCTCGGATAATTACCGTGAGTGGGCGAAGACCTATTTAACGCAGGCATCACGCACTGGGAGGAGCTGACAGATCGGCAAAACCTGAACACACCGAAGATATCGTGGCAATCAACTTACTTGGCACTATTCGCATGGTGTATGCATTTACTCCCCACCTGTTCATACAGCCCAGTGCGACGATTGTGAATGTCAGCTCGGCTCTGACATTCGTAGCGCTGCCTGCCACACCACCCACAGCGCAACCAAAGCGGCAGTTCAATCGCTCACTTAAAACTACAGAGTCCAAGCTGCTTGATCACGCCGCTATTCTCAGCTGTTTACATACAAAGGCTACATTACATACGATTAACAAACTCAGCGTCTGGATTCGTCTGCGAAGCTCTTTTTTCTTCAATCGAGAACACTTCCATATCACAGCGTTTTGGCCTGCTGTCACGTGGCGACGGTCTTTGAGCAGGCCAAGCTGCATATGCTGCTGCGCTCACCCATTCAAATGTTTGTGGGCGACCCAGACAGCCTCTAAATGCGCACCAACTGTGTGCGCAGCCTCTCGAATGGCTTAATTCGCGCACTACTATTGCCTCATTACAATAATAAGACCTCTATAATCATTTTCAATAATACTTAACTTCGTGGTGTTCGATTCGATAGCCGAGTCATTGCGACTCAAACTCCGCCCATTCATTACACCCACGGGCGGGAAAAATCATGGAACAGCCAAACAACAAGATCTGGCACCTTCCACTTGCAGTACTTGCGGCAGTGGTTCTCAGTGCTTGCGGCAAGACTGAGGAAACCTCACAACAGCAACATGCAGCGAAGGTCAGTGTCGCTGAAGTCATTGAACAACCGATCAACGAATGGGATGAATTCACTGGGCGCTTAGAGGCGCCTGAGTCAGTTGAAATTCGTCCACGGGTATCTGGATTCATCGACAAGGTCGCTTTCGATGAAGGCAGCTTGGTCAAGAAAGGTGACTTGCTGTTCCAGATTGACCCGCGTCCTTTCAACGCAGAAGTTAAACGCCTCGAAGCACAACTCAACCAAGCCCGTTCGGCTTACTCGCGCACTCGCAGTGAAGCTCAGCGTGGCGAACGCCTGCGCAAAAGCAATGCCATATCAGCTGAGTTGGCAGACGCCCGCGCGAGCAGCGCTCAAGAGGCTCAAGCAACAGTAGCCGGCATTCAGGCAGAGCTTGAAAATGCGCGACTAAACCTCAGTTTCACCCGCGTAACTTCGCCGATCGATGGCCGCGTCAGCCGTGCAGAAATTACCGCCGGCAACCTGGTTACAGCCAGTGAATCGCTGCTTACATCGGTTGTTTCAACCGATAAGGTCTATGCCTACTTCGATGCCGATGAGCAGGCCTTTTTAAAGTACGTGGAAATAGCCAAGAAATCGGGGGGCAATACTCGTGACGCCAGCCCGGTTTACTTGGGCCTGTCCAACGAAACCGGCAACCCGCACCTGGGCAAGCTCGATTTCCTGGACAACCAGGTCAATCCACAAACCGGCACCATTCGTGGCCGCGCAGTGTTTGACAACAGCAATGGTGAATACACCCCAGGCCTGTATGTACGACTCAAGCTGGTCGGCAGCGGTACCTATTCAGCCAAGCTGATTCAAGATGCTGCCGTAGGCACAGACTTGGGTAAGAAGTTCGTGCTGGTGCTTGCCGATGACAACAGCGTGAGCTATCGCGCCATTGAGCTGGGGCCAAAAGTTGAAGGTTTGCGCATTGTCCGCAACGGTTTGGAAAAAGGCGACAAAATCGTCGTCAACGGCTTGCAGCATGCGATGCCAGGCTCAACCGTTGACCCACAAACCGTCGCCATGGCTGACGAGCAAACTCTGGCCAATCTTGCGCGCATCCGTAACGAGGTTGACTCAGCAGTTGATAGCGCAGTGGGCATTGCTGAACGCCCTGCTCAGCCAAACGCATCACCTCGCGGCTAAGGTTAAAAGTCTATGAATTTCTCTCAGTTTTTTATCAAACGGCCAATTTTCGCAGCGGTTCTGTCGCTACTGATTTTGATTGCCGGTGCGATTTCGCTCTTCCAATTGCCAATCAGTGAATACCCTGAAGTCGTGCCGCCAACCGTCGTGGTGCGCACCAGCTTTCCAGGCGCCAACCCCAAGGTAATCGGTGAAACGGTTGCCTCGCCACTTGAACAAGCCATTACCGGCGTTGAAGGCATGCTGTATATGTCTTCGCAGGCCACCTCTGACGGCGCATTGACCCTGACGGTTACCTTCGCCCTGGGCACTGACCTCGACAACGCGCAGGTTCAGGTACAAAACCGGGTCACCCGGACCATGCCAACCTTGCCCACAGAAGTGCAACGCCTTGGTGTCACGGTCGATAAGGCATCGCCAGACCTAACCATGGTGGTTCACTTAACCTCGCCAGATAACCGCTACGACATGCTTTATCTGTCGAATTACGCTGCGCTCAATATCAAGGATGAGCTTGCCCGTCTTGATGGTGTGGGTGATGTGCAACTCTTCGGTTTGGGTAACTACTCGCTGCGCGTCTGGCTTGATCCCAATAAAGTAGCTTCGCGAAATCTAACCGCTACCGATGTGGTTAATGCCATTCGTGAACAGAACCGACAGGTTGCCGCTGGCTCACTGGGGGCGCCACCCACCGCTGGCGATAACAGCTTTCAGTTGTCGATCAATACCCAAGGCCGACTGGTCACCGAGGAAGAGTTCGAGAACATCATTATTCGCGCTGGCGAAAATGGTGAAATCACTCGCCTCAGAGACATCGCCCGGGTTGAGTTAGGTTCCAGCAAGTACGCACTACGCTCACTGCTTGATAATAAACCTGCGGTCGCCATTCCGGTGTTTCAACGCCCCGGCTCAAACGCTATCGAGATTTCAGATTCTGTCCGTTCACGCATGGCTGAGCTGAAAAAGAGCTTCCCGCAAGGCATCGATTACGAGATTGTTTACGACCCGACCATCTTTGTCCGTGGTTCTATCGAGGCTGTTGTACACACCTTGCTCGAAGCCATTGTGCTGGTGGTTCTGGTGGTAATTCTGTTCCTGCAAACATGGCGAGCGTCGATTATCCCACTGGCTGCGGTACCCGTTTCGTTGATCGGTACTTTTGCAGTGATGCACATGTTTGGCTTCTCGCTCAATGCCTTGTCGTTGTTCGGCTTGGTGTTGGCAATCGGTATTGTGGTCGACGATGCCATCGTAGTTGTGGAAAACGTCGAGCGTAATATTGGTCTGGGTAAAAACCCTGTCGAGGCCACTAAACAGGCGATGAAAGAGGTTACAGGCCCGATCATTGCGACTGCGCTTGTGCTCTGTGCGGTGTTCGTACCGACAGCATTTATCTCCGGCCTTACCGGCCAGTTTTATCAGCAATTTGCCTTGACCATTGCGATCTCGACGGTGATCTCAGCATTCAACTCGCTGACCCTGTCGCCCGCGTTGGCTGCTGCCTTGCTGAAAAGCCACGACGCACCGAAAGACCGTTTTTCCCGCGTGTTGGAACGCCTATTCGGCGGCTGGTTATTCAAGCCATTTAACCGGATGTTCGAGCGAGCCAGTCATGGTTATGTCGGCACAGTCGCACGGGTACTGCGTGGCAGCAGCATTGCCATGTTGGTATATGGTGGGCTATTGGCGTTGACCTACTTTGGTTTCGCCAGCACGCCAACCGGTTTCGTGCCGCCGCAAGACAAACAATACCTCGTGGCTTTTGCCCAACTGCCGGACGCTGCAAGCCTTGATCGTACGGAAGATGTGATCAAGCGTATGTCCGAAATTGCCAGTGAATACCCTGGGGTTGCCAATACCGTTGCCTTCCCGGGCCTGTCAATCAACGGCTTCACCAACAGCCCCAACAGCGGCATCGTGTTCACCACACTCAAGTCGTTTGATGAGCGCAAGGATCCAAACCTTTCAGCTGACGCCATTGCGGCTGCGCTTAATGCCAAGTTTGCGGATATCCAGGACGCCTATATTGCGATTTTCCCACCACCGCCTGTTCAAGGTCTGGGAACTATCGGAGGCTTCCGTGTGCAGGTTCAAGACCGCGGCAACCAGGGTTATGACGAGCTGTATAAGCAAGTGCAAAACGTCATCAGCAAAAGCCGTGAGGTCCCTGAATTAGCCGGTTTATTCACCAGTTATCAGGTAAACGTCCCGCAAGTTGATGCCGATATTGACCGCGACAAAGCCAAGATCCACGGCGTCGCCATCAGCGATATCTTTGACACCATGCAGGTGTATCTGGGCTCGCTGTATGCCAACGACTTCAACCGTTTTGGTCGCACTTATCAGGTGAATGTGCAAGCTGACCAGAAGTTCAGGGTTGATGCGGATCAGATTGGCCAGCTCAAAGTGCGTAACAATCGCGGTGAAATGGTGCCTCTCTCGACATTCATTAAGGTGAAAGACAGCTCCGGCCCTGATCGCGTCATGCATTACAACGGCTTTATTACCGCTGAAATTAACGGTGGCGCAGCCCCCGGCTACAGCTCGGGTCAAGCCCAGGTAGCAATGGAGCGTCTACTCGATGAGCAACTGCCAAACGGCATGAGTTATGAGTGGACCGAGCTGACATTCCAGCAAATTCTGGCGGGTAATACAGCACTGTTTGTCTTCCCGCTTTGCGTGTTGCTGGCGTTCCTGGTGTTGGCGGCTCAGTACGAAAGCTGGAGTCTGCCGATGGCGGTGATATTGATCGTACCAATGACGCTCCTGTCGGCAATTGCCGGGGTGATTCTTACCGGCGGCGACAACAACATCTTCACCCAAATTGGCCTCATCGTCTTGGTCGGGTTGGCCTGTAAAAACGCGATTCTGATTGTTGAGTTCGCCAAAGAACAACAGGAAGCCGGTATGGACCCAGTCAGTGCAGTTCTGGAAGCTTGCCGCTTGCGGTTACGGCCGATTCTGATGACCAGCTTTGCCTTCATCATGGGCGTGGTTCCGCTGGTATTCAGCTCTGGTGCGGGTGCTGAAATGCGTCATGCGATGGGTGTCGCGGTGTTCAGCGGCATGCTCGGTGTAACCTTCTTCGGCCTGCTGCTCACCCCAGTGTTCTATGTACTGATTCGTCGCTTTGTAGAAAAACGCCAAGCAAAACGCGCGCTACGTCTACTGGAGGCAAGTGCATGAAGTTGAAGTTATTCGCACCTGCCCTGCTCGCTTTGGCGGTATCCGCCTGCGCTGTTGGCCCAGACTTTAAACAACCTGAAAACAGCCCGGCGCAGTTGGCACAGTTGAATGCTGGCAAGTATGACCAACAGCACTTTGAAGCCTTGTGGTGGCAGCAGTTTGATGACCCGACACTGAATCAACTGGTGAACCAGTCTCTGCAAGAGAACCGTGAGCTGCGTGTCGCGTTCTCGCGGTTACGTGCGGCGCGGGCGATTCGTGACGATGTTGCCAACGACCGCCTGCCAACCATTACCAGTCGCGCCAGTAGCGACATTGGTAAGGCACAGCAGCCGGACATCACTGAGGACCGGGTTAAAACCGAGCGTTATGACTTGGGTCTGGATATGGTCTGGGAGCTGGATCTTTTCGGTCGAATTCAACGTCAACTTGAAGCCAGTGACGCGCAAATTGAAGTTGCCGAAGCCGATTATTATCAGCTGCAAGTAAGTTTGATCGCGGAACTGGTTGATGCCTACGGCAGTTTGCGTGGCGCCCAATTGCGTGAGCAAATTGCCCGCGAAAACTTGCATAATCAGGAGGAATCACGCGGCATCACTGAGCATCTACGTGATGCAGGTGTCGGCAGCGAACTGGATGTGCTGCGCGCCGATGCGCGTCTTGCCGCCGTTGAAGCCAGCGTGCCGCAATTGCAGGCAGAGCAGGTGCGGGCGCGTAATCGCATCGCCACTTTGCTCGGCCAGCGTGCGGATCAGCTCAAAGTGGACTTGTCACCCAAACCCATCCCGGCGATTGCTAAAGCGCTGCCGATTGGGGACCCTGCTGAGCTACTACGCCGACGCCCGGATATTCATGCCGCTGAGCAAAATTTGGCAGCGGCTACCGCCAATATTGGTGTAGTCACCGCTGACTTGTTTCCACGGGTCAGCCTGAGTGGCTTTCTCGGTTTCACCGCCGGTCGTGGCTCACAGATTGGTTCTTCTGCGGCGCGGGCGTGGGGTGTTTCCCCGAGCATCACCTGGGCTGCGTTTGATCTAGGCAGCGTCAAGGCACGGATTCGTGGCGCTGATGCCGAAGCTGAAGGCGCTCTGGCGCAATACGAGCAGCAAGTGTTGCTGGCACTGGAAGAGTCAGAAAACGCCTTCAGTGACTACGCCAAACGCCAACAACGATTGCTCGCACTGATTCGCCAATCCGAAGCCAGTCGGGCTGCAGCTGACCAGGCTGCCGTGCGCTACCGCGAAGGCACGGTCGACTTTTTGGTGTTGCTTGATGCTGAGCGTGAACGCCTCGCCGCCGAAGACACTCAAGCTCAGGCTGAAGTTGAGTTGTATAGCGGTATCGTGGCTATCTACAAAACCCTCGGCGGTGGCTGGCAACCGAGCAGCTAATCACGGTTAGCCGTCCCACCCTAAAAGCCCCGCCCGGTCTCGGTTGCGGGGCTTTTTATGTTAATTCCTCAGCGCCCTGCAACTAGCCAATGTAATCATCCTGCCTCAGGCATGCGCGGTATTGTCTAAGCCGATGAGCCACAACTTTAGTATTGAGATTGTATTTCAGGGATTTCAGCTTTCGCCGTAACAAATCTCTGAGATGACACTCTAGTACTAATCCCGCGACTAGCTGGCAAAAGTACAGGCACGTGTGCGGCTGTGTGACAGTGATCATGGGGTTAGTTGTTCTAGACAAGGGCGCACGACGCGAGTTGTGGGCAGTCAACGAGGTTGTGGTGCTTATCCCCCTTACACTGGCATTTCTAATCGGCTGGGTCTCGCAGCGCATGGGCTTGTGCCTAGTGGCGGCTATCACCCTGGCACTGCATAAACGGCCAACCCTGTTTGTTGCGCTGGCATCCTGCGGCTTGTTTGGCCTTCTGCTGACTCCGTTGTATCAATACCTTGGCGTGTCACAACCCTTTTATCAGCCGGTTGCTCCTTACCCCCACATTCTCCTCGGTGGTTTTTTGTTTGGGGTCAGTTCGGTGCTCAATAACGGCTGCAGTGTTGGCACCCTGACCAAGTTGGCACGCGGCGACTTGAGTAAGGCGTTCACCATTATTGGCTGGGTTGTCGGGATTGTGCTCTGGCATCACCTGAATATGGATATAACTGAAAAGCGAACCCTTGCACCCTCGCCCACAAGCGTTAACTACCTGTTGGCCATTGGCTTGGTGATCGGCAGCCTGCTAGTGCTTGTCCGTTTTCAGCGCGAAAAACATTATGTCGGCTTGAGTATTTTGCTTGGCCTGCTGACCAGCGCGCTATACACCTTCGAGCCGCACTGGACGCCGAGCCTGCTGTTTTATGACTTGTCCAAAGCGGTATGGATTCAGCAATGGGGCATCAGCGCGACAAGATTCGGTATTTTCTCAATGCTTGTGATTGGCATGTACTGCTTCACCATTTACCGTAAAACCTTCGATTACCGGGCGTTCAACTTGCTCGACTCGAGCCGTTACCTGTGTGCCGGAACACTGATGGGCGTCGGCGCATCAATGATGCTGGGCGGTAACGACTCGCAAATATTATTGGTATTCCCAACGCTGCACCTGACGACAACGTTGCCGCTGCTGGCTATTTGCAGCGGGATTGTGTTGAGCATCCTGCTCAAGGAGTACATGGCTCGGCTACGCAAACAGATGCACACCAATCGGTAATGCCTGAACGCTTACAGCCTTGAATCTCAGACGATGCCACCGTTGACTCTGATCGTCTGGCCGTTGACCCAGGCGCCCTCCTCGCTAATCAAAAATGCCACAGCGCCTGCGATATCCTCCGGCGCCCCCAAGCGTTCAAGTGGCGGTTGTAGCGTCAGCTTTTCGATCAACTCATCGGTCTTGCCATTGAAGAACAGATCAGTGGTCGTTGGCCCGGGTGCAATTGCGTTAACACTGATGCGACGGCCACGCAGTTCCTTGGAAAAAATCTGAGTAAACACCTCAACCGCAGCCTTGGAGGCGGCATAGGCAGAATAACCAGGCAACGCCATGCCAATCACGCTGGTCGAAAAATTAACGATGCGCCCACCTTCGCGTAGCCGTGTAGCGGCAAGACGCAGGGTGTTGAATGTACCTTGGGTGTTGATCGAAAAGATCCGCTGATACAGCTCATCATCAGTGTCTTTGAGTGGCACCAAACCCGGCTGGACCACCCCGGCATTGTTGACCAGTATGTCGATGCCACCGAACGCGACCTCGGTTTGATCAAACAATGCTTCGACCGCAACCGGATCAGCGATATCGGCAAGCACCGCATAGGCTTTGCCGCCTGCTGCCATTATCTCCCGCACCACATCCTCAGCATCAGATGGGTTTGAAGCGTAATTGACTACCACGCTGATGCCTTCTTTGGCTAAACGCTTGGCAATGGCTGCGCCAATGCCTCTTGAAGCTCCTGTGACGATGGCAACTTTAGACATGATTGTTCTCTCTTGTTAGTGCTCCACAACATGCGAATGCCGGGCTGTAACTTGGATAATGCAAAATCTGTGGCTTCCTTCTGTATAGCTGCGAATCTGCGCTTCTGGCTGACCAGTCATCTGGACTTAGGCAATCTAATGATTAGTTACTGAAGACATTTTGCATGGGGTTCCGCCGCAGAAACCGGCAATAATCCGCTGATAAAAGCCCGGCACATGGCGACAAATCGCCACCCACTGCGAACTGGTTCACCCTGATTTTTCAGTGAGCATTGCCCTCGGCCCAATCGATGAAATTGGCACAAGCATTGCGATACAGATAAACGCGCAACGCGCCAACACTGATAAGAAAAAATAAAGGGATTCCTCATGCTTAAGAAACTGTTTGCCGTGGCTGCCTGTGCCATGTCGATCACTTCGACCTCTGCCTTTAGTGCACAGCAAAACGGTCCAATCGTTATCAAGTTCGCGCATGTCGTCGCCGACGACACACCCAAGGGGCAAGGTGCGCTGCTGTTTAAAAAACTGGTCGAAGAGCGTTTGCAAGGGAAAGTTGCAGTCGAGGTGTATGCCAACTCCTCACTGGTTGGCGATGCTGATGAAATGCAAGCGCTGAAAGATGGCAAAGTACAAATGCTCGCGCCGTCGTTGGCCAAGTTCGGTGCCTACACCAAGCAATTGCAAATCTATGATTTACCGTTTTTGTTTGACGATTTAGACGCGGTCAACCGTTTTCAAAAACGTGCAAAAGGCCGTCAATTACTGCGCAGCATGGAAGATAAAGGCATTATCGGCCTGGCCTATTGGCATAACGGCATGAAGCAGTTGTCGGCCAACAAAGCCTTGTACATGCCCGCTGATGCAGCAGGTCTGAAGTTCCGCATTCAACCTTCTGATGTGCTCAGCGCCCAGTTCAATCAACTGTCAGCCAGCCCAGAGGTAATGCCCTTCTCTGAGGTTTTCAAGGGGTTGCAAACGGGTGCGGTGCAAGGCGCGGAAAACCCATGGTCGAACATTTACAGCAAAAAGCTGAATACCGTTCAGCCGTACATCACCGAAACCAACCACGGCGTGCTCGACTACATGCTGGTGAGCAACCCAACATTTTGGTACGGCATTCCGCACGCCACTCGCGTGGTGCTTGAAGGGATTATCGATGAGGTCACTTACTCAGTGAATCGTCATGCGGAAGAAGCCAACCTGGCGGATCGCAATCGTATTGAAGCCTCGGGCAGCAGCCAGATCATCGTTCTCGACGATCAGCAGCGCCAAGCCTGGCGTGAAGCAATGAAGCCGGTATGGGCACAATTTGAGCAACAGATCGGTGCCGATGTCATGAAGGCTGCGCAGATCGTCAACCGTAAATCACGTAATTAGCCGCATCCCTTTGATCCAGGCCAACATCCGTTGATGCTGGCTTGGATCTGACTTTAATCCAGCTTGTCAGCCGGCGGGATCAATTGGTCAGATGTCCAACCGCCACCCAGCGCTGCAATCAGTTGCACACTCGCCGTCAGACGGCTGCCCAACAGCGTTAACGCAGTCCGCTCGTTGTTCAACGCACTGGCCTGAATCGTCACCACGCTATTGAAGTCGACGGTGCCCGCCTTGTACTGGTTTTCGATAAGTCGCAATGACTCACGCGCGGCCTCAAGTGCTTCCTGCTGCACGAGCGCCTCTTGCTCCATGACTTTTAGCTGCACCAGGTAATCTTCAACCTCACGAAAACTATCGAGTACCGACTGACGATATTGCGCCACAGTCTGGTCGTACGCCGCTTCGCTGCGCTCAACTTCTGCACTGCGCGCGCCGCCGTCAAACAAGGTCATGGCCAGATCAGGTCCAATCGACCAAAACCGGTTTGGTAGGTTAATCCAGTCATGAAAGCTACTGCCGCGATAGCCGCCTGACGCTGAAATGGACAGGTCTGGATACCACGCGGCCTCCGCGACGCCTATATCTGCGTTAGCCGCGATAACCCGGCGTTCAGCGGCTGCGACATCGGGTCTGCGCTCAAGTAGCTGTGAAGGCAGTGCAACGGGCACCTGAGGCAACTTAGGTAGCAATTCGCGCGGCATAATGCTCAGCTCTGAGGGCGAAACCCCCACCAGCACCGCAATGGCATGCTCAAGTTGTGCACGTTGCCAATTGAGGTCAATCGCTTGTGCTTCAGTGCTTTTGAGTTGTGTGCGCGCCTGAGTCACGTCAGATTTGGGCACAATACCGGCGTTGTATTGATTTTCGGTCAACTTCAGCGAGCGGGCATAAGCTGCTGTGGTTGCATCAAGCAAACGCTTTTGGTCGTCAAGCACGCGCAATTGCAGATAGTTCTGAACCATCTCGGATTGATAACTCAGCTTCGCGGCCGCCAAATCTCCCGCGCTGGCTTCAAAACCTGCTTTGCTCGATTCCAGCGAACGCCGCAACTTGCCCCAAATATCCAACTCCCACGCCACATTCAGCGTGGCATCGTAGTTTTTGGTGATGGTTGATGAGCTGCTGCCACCCGAGTTGATCACGTCAGATGTCGAGACCACATTACTGCCGCCGCCCTGGCCTGTGCGGGTCACTCCGGTGCTGCCGGAAAGCGTTGGGTAAAAGCTTGCACGGGCGCCACGCACCAAGGCGCGTGCCTGACGATACTGCGCTTCGGCAGCGGCTAAATTCTGATTAGACACGTTTAAGCGTGCAACCAGAGCATTCAACTCCGCGTCACCGTACAACTCCCACCAGGCACCACGTTCCAGTGCATCGCTGGGCGCGGCCGCCTTCCAGCCAGCCACCTGTTTGAATTGCTCAGGTGTGTTGAGTTCAGGACGCTTGTAGTCCGGGCCAACCGCACATGCACTCAGTGCAATACTTAATGCAAGCAGGCTCAAAAAGCGCGTGCCACGGGCGTTAGTAATCATAAAGGTGTTTCCAGGGCTGCATCGGTACGCACGCCACGCCAGCGGTTAACCCGGTGGCGCAGGCGGTCGAAGTAAAGGTAAATAACCGGTGTGGTGTAAAGGGTGAGCAACTGGCTGAGAATCAGCCCGCCAACGATGGTAATACCCAGCGGCTTGCGCATCTCCGAACCTTCGGCACTGCTGAGCACTAACGGTAATGCGCCGAGAATAGCTGCCAACGTGGTCATCATGATGGGCCTGAATCGCAGCAGGCAGGCATGACGGATCGACTCAAATGGACTCATGTGTTGCTGGCGCTCCAACTGCAAGGCCAAATCAATCATCAAGATCGCGTTTTTCTTGACTACCCCAATCAGCAAGAACAAACCTAATAGCGAGATCAGGCTGAACTCGGTATTGAGTAGCTCCAGCGCCAGCAATGCGCCAACCCCTGCAGAGGGTAGCGTTGAAAGAATCGTCAATGGGTGGATGTAACTCTCGTAGAGCACACCTAAAACGATATATACCACGCCTAATGCCAACAAGATCATCAGCGGTTGACTGTCTTGGGTCTTCTGAAAAGCGGCACCAGTACCGCTCATCATGCCCTGAACCTCGGTGGGCAAATTGAGTCTGGCAACCGCGTCATCAATCGCCTTGGTGGCTTCATCGAGGCTTACACCTTCAGCTAAAGAGAAACCGATATTCTCCGAAGCAAACTGGCCCTGATGGTTAACGCGGTCTTCCTCAAGGCTGCGTTCCCAGCGGGCAAATGTCGATAAAGGCACGCGCTCGCCATCGGCAGTGATCAATTTGATCTGATCCAAGGACTCAGGGTATTCGGCATATTTTTTATCGACTTCCATGACCACGCTGTATTGGTTCAGCGTGTCGTAGATGGTTGATATTTGCCGCTGGCTGTAGGCGTTATTCAACACGCTGGTGACCATCGCCATATCCACACCAAAACGCTTGGCCATGTCGCGATCAACCACCAGGCTGATTTGCTGCGCACCTTCGTTCTCTTTGGCATCAATATCCGTCAACTGAGGCAATGCTCGCAGCGCCTCACGAACCTTCGGCATCCACACACGCAGTTGATCGAGATCACCCGACAACAATATGTATTCGTTCTCGGAGCTACGCCCTTGCCTGCCACCAATTTGCAGGTCTTGGTCAGGCATCAGGAACAGTCGGCCACCGGCAATCTTAGGCACTTCATTGCGCAGTCGATTGATCACATCCTGCGAGGAAATCTTGCGCTGCGTAATGGGTTTCAGGCGCACGATAATAAATGCGTTATTGATCCCCGCCCCGCCGCCCACAAAACCGGCAACGCTTTCCACCGCCGGATCCTTGAGAATTGCCCGGCGATAGGTTTCCATTTTTGGCTGCATCATCTGAAAGGACAAACCATCGTCGCCACGGACAAAACCAATCAATTGGCCAGTGTCTTGTTGTGGCAAGAAGGTTTTCGGCACGATGATAAACAGCACTATGTTTAACGCGATGGTTGCAAACAAACTCAGCAGCATCAGTAACGAGTGGCGCAACGCCCAATCCAGGCTGCGTTTATAGCCCCGCAAGACGACCGCACCAAAACGCTCTAACTGCTGCTGCAAACGACCAGGCGGACTCTGTTGATCCTCGGCTTTTAACCAGCGCGCGCAGAGCATCGGCGTAAGCGTAAGCGATACCAGCAAAGAGATAATGATCGACACCGCCAAGGTGATCGAGAACTCGCGGAACAGGCTCTCGACCAAGCCACCCATAAACAGAATCGAAACAAATACCGCAACCAACGACAAATTCATCGCCAGCAGAGTGAAGCCAACTTCTTTGGCACCTTTATACGAGGCCTCGATTGGCGTTTCGCCAGCCTCGATATGTCGAGAGATGTTCTCAAGCACCACGATTGCATCGTCGACCACCAGCCCCGTGGCCAAAATCAGCGCCATCAGTGACAGGTTGTTCAGTGAGAACCCCAACAGATACATGGCGGCAAAGGTGCCCACCAGCGACACAGGCACAGCCAATGCCGGAATCATCGAAGCGCGCCAGCGGCCAAGGAAGCCATACACCACCAAAATGACCAAGGCCACGGCGATCAACAAGGTGCGCTCGGCTTCATGCAAGGTTGCGCGAATCACCGGTGAGCGATCCATTGCCACTTGCAACTCAACATTCGCCGGAATTACCGCGCGCAGTGCAGGTAATTGCTCTCGAATACTGGCGATGGTTTCGATGATGTTGGCGCCTGTCTGACGGTTAATCACCAACAGAACAGCGCTCTGATCATTGTAGAAACCACTGTTGTAGCGATCCTCAACACCGTCGGTGACATCGGCGATATCACTTAGCCGAACCACCGATCCATCCTGGTAGCGGATGATCATCGGTTTGTAATCAGCGGCTTTCTCAAGCTGATCACTGGCCTGAATTTGCCAGTGGTTACTGCCATTCTCGACCGCGCCCTTAGGGCGCTTGGCGTTGGCGTCACTGATCGCCTGACGCACGTCATCCAAGGCGATGCCGTAATGGTCAAGCATGCGTGGTTGCAGTGATACACGTACTGCTGGCAGAGAGCTCCCGCCAATCTGCACTTCACCTACACCGGTTACCTGCGATAGTTTTTGCGCGATAACCGATGAAGCTACGTCGTACAGCTGACCTTTGTTCAGTACATCGGATGACAGCGCAAGCACCATCACCGGCGCTTGCGAGGGGTTGATCTTGCGGTACGTCGGCATACTGCGCATTCCGCTTGGCAGCAAGTCGCGCGCGGCGTTGATCGCGGCCTGAACTTCGCGGGCAGCGGCATTGATATCACGGTCGAGCTCAAACTCGATCATGATTCGCGTGCTGCCTTGACTGCTGCGGCTGTTCATCTGGCTAATGCCAGCAATGGTTCCCAATGAACGCTCCAGCGGAGTCGCCACGCTGGATGCCATGATCTGCGGGCTGGCGCCCGGCAATGAAGCATCAACGGTAATCACCGGGAAATCCATATCCGGCAACGGTGCGACTGCAAGCAAACCGTAGCTGACCGCGCCGAGCAATATGGTCGCCAGGCTCAGCAGCAAGGTCGCAACAGGACGACGGATAAAGGGCGCGGAGAGGTTCATGGCTTAACTAAAACCCCTGCGGCGCTACGCCCACTGACGCGACGCGCCAAGCGGTCGAAGTACAGGTAAATCACAGGCGTGGTGAACAACGTCAGCAACTGGCTGACCAACAAGCCCCCAACCATGACCAAGCCCAAGGGTTGGCGTAACTCGGCACCCGAGCCTGTGGCCAGCATCAGCGGCACCGCTCCAAACAGCGCGGCCAGCGTGGTCATCAGAATCGGTCGGAAGCGCAACAACGCGGCTTGGTAGATAGCTGCTTCGGGTTGCATGCCCTGGTTGCGTTCTGCGTCGAGGGCGAAGTCGATCATCATGATCGCGTTCTTCTTGACGATGCCGATCAGCAAGATGATGCCGATGATTGCAATCAAGCCCAAATCATTGCCCGTCAGCAGCAACGCCAGCAAGGCGCCCACACCGGCTGACGGTAAAGTCGAAAGGATGGTAATCGGGTGAATATAGCTCTCATAAAGCACGCCAAGGACGATATACATGGTCACTACTGCAGCCAGAATCAGCAGCAAGGTACTCGACAACGACGCGCGGAAAGCTTGTGCGGCGCCCTGAAACTCGGTCTGGATACCTGCCGGTAAGCCGATGTCCTGCTGCGCCTGTTCGATCACGTCAACCGCATTACCCAAGGCAACACCAGGCGCCAGGTTGAATGACAAGGTGGCTGCCGGAAACTGGCCAATGTGATTCACCAGCAAGCTGGCGGCGCGCTGCTCGATCTTCGCCAGATCGGAAAGCGGAATCTGTGTGCCGTCGGCGGTTGCAACGTGAATCTGGCGAAGTGCAGCCGGGCCAATACTGCCCGCATTCTCACTTTCGAGAACCACTCGGTATTGGTTGGCTTGGGTGTAGATAGTTGAGATTTGGCGCTGACCAAATGCGTCATACAACGCATCGTCAATGTCTGTGACTTTTACCCCCAGGCGCCCTGCTATGTCGCGGTCGATATCCAGATAAACCTGTAGGCCACGGTTTTGTAGATCGCTGGCGACGTCAGTGAGCTCAGGCTGTTGTTGCAGACGACTCACCAGCTTGGGCACCCATTCCTCGAGTAAAGCGAGATCAGGCGACTCCATGCTGAACTGAAACTGTGTGCGGCTGACCCGGTCTTCGATTGACAAATCCTGCACCGGTTGCAAATACAACTGAATACCGCTGAGCTTGGCCAGTTCAGGACGAAGCCGATCAATTACCTCGCTGGCCGTCACATCACGCTCGCTGTGCGGCTTGAGGTTGATCAACATGCGCCCGCTGTTCAGCGTCGGGTTATCACCATCGACGCCAATGTAGGACGACAGGCTGTTCACCGCAGGGTCTTGCAGTACCACCTGAGCCAGCCGTTGTTGACGCTCGCTCATGGCGCTAAAGGAAATAGATTGCGGTGCCTCGGAAATGCCCTGAATGACGCCCGTGTCCTGCACCGGAAAGAAGCCTTTGGGTACAGCCAGGTACAGGACCACGGTCAAGCCCATGGTGCCAATCGCCACGAGCAATGTCAGTGGCTGGCGCTTGAGTACCCATTGCAACCACACGCCGTAATGGTGGATAAGGCGATCAATCCACTCGCCGCTGGCCTTGTAAAAGCCTGTCTGCTGTTCTGGCTCGGGCTCGCGCTTGAGCAAACGGGCGCACATCATTGGGGTCAGGGTCAGCGAAATCAGCAGCGAGATCAAAATCGCCACAGCCAAAGTGATAGCAAACTCGCGGAACAAACGGCCAACCACATCAGCCATGAACAACAGCGGAATCAATACCGCAATCAGCGAGATGGTCAACGACACCAAGGTGAAACCAATCTGCTTGGCGCCCTTGAGCGCGGCATTGAACGGCGTTTCGCCCTCTTCAATATGCCGCGCGATGTTCTCCAGCATGACGATCGCATCATCTACCACAAAACCGGTGGCAATGGTTAACGCCATCAAGGTCAGGTTGTTGATGGTGAAGCCAGAGAGATACATGATGCCAAAGCTGCCAATCAGCGATAGCGGCACTACGATAGAGGGAATGATCGTCGCCGACAGCCGCCGTAGAAACAGGAATGTCACCAATACCACCAGCGCGATAGCCATCATCATCTCGTGCTGCACATCAGTGACCGCAGCGCGAATGGTTTGCGTGCGATCGGTCAGCACCGTCACGTCAACGCTGGCAGGCAAGCCTTCAGTCAGGTTGGGCAGCAAGGTTTGAATGCGATCTACCACGTCAATTACGTTGGCACCCGGCTGGCGTTGCACGTTTACCAGAATCGCTTCATTCAGATTGGCCCAGGCGGCAAGCCGCTGGTTCTCTGCTCCATCGACGATGGTGGCCACATCTTTAAGGCGCAAAGTGGCGCCTTCGCTGTAGTTAATAATCAGCTGCCGATATTGATCCACCGAAATCAGTTGGTCATTGGCATCGAGCTGAGAAACGCGGGTCGGGCCGTCAAAGTTACCCTTCGGCTGGTTGACGTTGCTGGCGGTTATCAGCGTGCGTATATCCGCGAGGTTCAAACCATAAGACGCCAGTGCATCAGGGTTAACCCGTATGCGCACCGCCGGACGTTGCCCCCCCGCCAGCGAGACCAGGCCGACGCCGCTGGTTTGCGCCAGCTTTTGCGCGAGCCGGGTATCAACCAGGTCGTTTATTTCGGGTAAGCGCAGGGTTTTCGAGCTGATCGCCAACGTCATCACTGGCGTATCAGCCGGGTTGACCTTGCTGTACACCGGTGGTGCTGGCAAATCATTGGGCAACAGATTGGTCGCGCCGTTAATTGCCGCCTGAACTTCCTGCTCGGCCACGTCCAGCTTGATCTCAAGGTTAAACCGCAAGGTGATAACCGACGCGCCGCCTGAGCTGGTCGAAGACATTTGCTTCAAACCAGCCATCTGCCCGAACTGACGCTCAAGGGGTGCGGTTACCGCGCTAGTCATCACATCTGGGCTGGCGCCCGGATACAAGGTCATCACCCGGATGGTCGGGTAATCGACCTCTGGCAAGGCCGATACCGGCAGCAATCGGTAAGCGATAATCCCGCTAAGGAAAATCGCCACCATGATCAGCGTGGTTGCGACCGGACGCAGGATGAACAGGCGAGAAACATTCATGCTTTGCGCTTCGGTTGACCATCAGTCTCAGTTGCCAAAGGCACTGGTGCCGATTCCGGCTCAGGCGCGAAGCCGGTACCTATAACCTCGACTTTGTTGCCGTCACGCAGACGATCAGTGCCCTCAAGAACAACCCGCTCGCCGACGCTAACCCCCTTCTCTATCAAGGTTGTTTCGCCGTTGCTTGGGCCGACTTCGACAGGACGAATGCTGATCTTGTCTTCTTTATCGACAATGTAAACAAACGGGCCTTTCGATCCAAACTGCAGCGAAGCGGCTGGAATCACATCGACACTTTTGCGGGTTTCGACGCGCAAGCGTACATTCACAAACTGATTGGGATAGAGCATTTCATCGGCATTGGCAAAGCGTGCCTTGAGCTTGACGGTGCCGGTGGCAGTATCGATCATGTTGTCCAGCGTCTCTAATTGCCCCTTGGCCAACAGGGTTTTCTCGCTGCGATCCCATGCCTCGACCGCAAGGGTTTCGCCAGCGCGATAGTGTTTCAACACTCCGGGCAATTCCGCCTCAGGCAAGGTGAACATCACCGCAATCGGTGTGGTTTCAGTAATCACCACCAAAGGCAACTCATCCCCAGAAGTCACCAGGTTACCGATATCGACCTGACGCAACCCCAGACGACCGCTGATAGGTGCACGTACCTGAGTGAAATCAAGATTGAGCTTGGCTTCAGCAACCGCAGCCTGATTCGATTTAACCGTGCCACGATACTGATTAACCAGCGCCAACTGAGTGTCCAGAGTTTGCTTGGCAATCGAATCGTCTGCGTAGAGCCCTTTATAGCGCGCCAGATCTATTTCGGCGTTTTTTAACTGAGCCTGGTTCTCCAGAGCCGTGCCTTGAGCTTGCTGCAATGCGACCTGATAAGGCCGCGGATCAATCACCGCCAACAAATCCCCAGCTTTTACTCGTTGCCCTTCAGTAAACGGCAGCTTCATCAGCTCGCCATCCACTCGGCCGCGCACATTTACTGTGTTATAAGCGGTCACCGTGCCGAGTGCTTTCAATTCGATCGGGAAGTCAGCAGCTTCAACCTGGGCCACACGCACCGGTACCGGCCCCATATCGCCAAAGCGATTACCGCTTACTTGCTCTGGCTTTGCTGGCCAGAATCCCCATACCAATGCCGCGATGGCAACCAGTAAGACCAGTCCAACCAACCATTGGCGTGAGGCTTTTGCGGGGATTAGGGTGTTGTTCGAATCAGGCATATCTCAGATCACTTCCTAGAGGAAGACGAACGATAAGCACTCTTAAGGCCTAAGCAAAGCCTCTTTACCAGCTATTTACTTATGGTCTGTTGCAGTTTGTGCCAAACAAACACAAATCAGCAGCGGCAAATCGCACTAAATGGTTAAGTTTTGGCTAAGGAACCTCTGAAAAAGGTAGCGAGCGACGGGAGTACAAGGCAAAAAACTGCGAAAAGCGGCCGAGGTCGCGCTCGACTTTACGTGTTGTAAATGAGCATTTTGAGCAGTTTTTTAACGCAGCACGGGCTGCCCCAGTAATACCTAGCGCAGTAGTTTTTCAGAGGTTCCCTAAAGGCTGGAAGCCCCGGTGAGTGATCCAGCCGTCTATCGAGCCTTACAGCACTGCCCAGGCAAGCAACCAGACCGGCGCGCTAATCACCGGCAAGATCAACGCCAGCCTTGGCTTATAGGGCAAGCTCATAACCAGCAGCAAACCCGCCAGACTGACCTGTCCCAGCCAGCCAATCGGGCCCATGGCCCAGCCCCAGCTCGATACGCAGGCCATAAAGCCCGCGCCCAGCAACAACCAACCGGCAACTCGTAAAGCGCGACAGACATAGGTTTGTGGCTCACGCTTCCAGACATTCTTGTAGTGGCGCTTTATACCTAGACAAAGTGCCGACATGGCGCAATAAACCAGCAACAGTCCGGCAAAAAAGTTGATCAACATGTTATTGCACCTGTACCGCGACTGAAGGCTGACGACACGAGGTAATCCGCACCTTTGGCTGGCCTACTCGCCAAGCGCAAAAAGCCAGTAATGCACCGCAAGCAATCGCCGTCAGCTCAACATATAGCCGGATGGGCTCGGCCCAGGGTTGTTTAAGGGTCATGGTGCTGAGCAGCGGCAAGGCCAGGCATAGAAATGCGGCCAAACCCAACTGCTCGCGCCACGCTTGAATATAAGGACGGCAATAGGCATGGACCAAGCTCAACAGCCAAATGGCAAAAAATAGCCGTACCTCCAGCGCTCCACGTTCCGCCACCTCAATCGGCAGCAAGCGGTTAGCCCACAGATAACCGATACAAGCGATGCTCAAACCGGGAATGATTGCCACATTCAACCGCTCCGCCACCTTATACAGCCAAGCAGCGATGGGGCCTTCTGCGTCATGCCTACGCCGACGTTTAACGGTGAACAGCACCAGGCCGGTGGCGATCATTGCGCAACTGGCGAGGCTGCAAAGAAAGTACAACCAGCGCATCGGGTAGCCACCGAACTGGGCGAAATGCAAACCAGCGATCACCCGCTGACTCAGAATTGCACCGCGGTTCTGCTCCGGTTGATTTACAACCTTGCCGCTTAATCCATCGAAGGCCATGCTCTTGCCCTTGGTCAGCTCGATTCTATTGCCCAGTACCGGGCGCGCTTCGATCCTGGCATCGCTACGCCCTGGATTACTGATAGACAGCGATCCGATTTCACCCATAACCCGCTCTGCCTCAGCCAATACCGGACCGACCGGGGTCAGTTGAGCAGGCGTCGCGGGGGTAACAGTACGCGCGCCCCGCTGCTCATGCTGATCGCGGCCGAAAGCGGCCTGACGATCACCATCAAACAAGGCATCGACTGCGGCAGGCATATAAATGACCGAGAAAATCACCAGCCCGGTGTAGGTGATCATCAAGTGGAAAGGCAACACCAACACGCCTGTGGCGTTATGCGCATCCAACCATGACCGCTGGCCTTTACCCGGGCGGAAAGTGAAGAATTCCTTGAAGAATTTTTTATGGATGATCAGGCTGCTAAACAGCGCCACCAACATACCAATCGCAGCAAAACCGACCAGCCAGATACCAATATTGCGCGGCATATTGAGGGTGAAGTGAAAGCGGAAAAAGTGACCGCCACCGGCACTGTCGCGCACCGCTATCGGTTCACCCGTGTTGGGGTCAAGGTATTGCCGTGGCCCACCTCGACGCTGCTCGCCGGCAGACACCGTCAAGCCCGGTGAGCGCTCGGTCGGCAAGCCGATATTCCAAGCTGAAGCATTCGCGTGCTTGGCCTGCAAATAGGCAATTGCCCGCTGCACAGCTTGGGGTTGATCGACTTTATGCGCGGGCGCTTCGGGGCGCATCCAGACATCGATTTCCTTGTCGAATACGGCCAAGGTTCCGGTGAGGAAAATAGCAAACAACAACCAGCCAAATACCAGCCCAACCCAGGTATGTAACCACGACATCGATTGCGTTAACGATTGTGACTTCATGACCAAGCCCTCATTAATTGCGGCCAAAACCCGATGATTAGCAACACACCGCTGGCCAGTAATAAACCGCTCCAAACCACCCGCACGCGAGCGCAGGCGAAGGCCCAGAGAATCACCAATGGGTAGATCACAAAGGCTGGCCATGTTGCGATTGTCATTGCCGCACGCGGCTCGGTGGGCAGTACTTGCGACAGTGCTGCAGTGAATGCGTAGGTAAACAGGTAGCCGGCGAATATCGCGGCGAGCACCCGTGACAGCATCGACCCACTAAACGCCTGAGCTTTCATTGTGCTTGTGGCTCCGTCGCGACTTTTAACGCCCACGGGATAGACGCGGGCAACATCGGGCCATGGCCAAGCCCCGGCAATTTTTGATACTCAAGCTGCAATCCCGGAAAGCCTGCTAAGCGCTTGACCATTTCAGGTAATGCATCAGCTCCCACCGCACGCATAGCTGCCGCGCGCTCCTTGGGTACTTCCCGGCCCTTTTGCGCTTGCCCTTCCAGCTCGCCATGCACGATTAGCAGCTGCCCTTGGGCATCTGCGGGTAGCTGCTTTTCAATCTCCAGAATTAAACCTGACTGCCACCATAATGAGGGGCTTGCCGCTATGTAGCGGTTAAAGCTCTGTGGCTGGGTAAACAGGGTATTGAGTACGAACAGGCCGCCAAATGAATGCCCCCAAAGACTTCGGCGCTGCTTATCCAGCGGGTATTTAGCCTCTACAACGGGTTTGATCTGGCCTTCAATCAATTGCATGAATGCAGATGCCCCACCCGCCATGCGCCCCGGAGTGACAAAGGGCTGGCCTGCTTGCGGCGCGGGGGTGTAGTCGAGCGTGCGGGCTGGAGCGTTGATCACTCGCTCACCGGCATAACCGATCATCACCAGCAGCGGTGTCTCAGGCAAAGCACTAAACCATTGATCCTTGAGGGTGGTTAATGCTGCATTGCCGTCGAGCATGTACAACACCGGATAACCTGACGCTGGCGCTGGCTGCTTGGGAATTGCCAGATAAACCCGGTAGTGGCGCTGGTTATCTGCCGAAGACAGATCAAAGTGTTCAAAGTTGAAAAACTCCGAGCCGCGCTCAGCCAGAGTCTCACCCATGACGCGGGTCAGATCTGGCTTGGCCTGCGCCATCCAGGGCAGAAAAGATAACAACAACAGCAAATACTTCATTACATCCGCTTCCTCGATCCAGCAGTGACTTGATTGCTTTCGCAACAGCCGAAAACAAAGAACTCCGCCAGGGTCACTGGCGGAGTAAAAAACCGCTGGTTAGAGCGGTCAAAGGAGACTAATAGTCAGAAGTTCGCAGTCACCGAAGCGAAGTAAGAGCGGCCCGGTTCGTTGTAGGTATTGGCACCTTCGCCGCCGGAGTTGGCTTCACGCTTGAGTTCCTTGTCGAACAGGTTGTTTATCCCAGTCGAGAAACTCCAGGTGTCATCCAATTCATAGTTTCCGGTTAAGCCGAATACGCTGTAGCTGCCGCGAGTTTTGAGCTCATCACCCGTTGCGGCAGCGCCACGCGAGGTCAGGTTGCGCGGTTCCTGCTTGCCGTAATGGCTCATATTGAATGACAGGTCGAGGCTGTCAGTGACCGCCCAATCGAGCATCGAGTTGATTGTGTATTCCGGGATAATCGACAACGGCTCGTTGGTCGACTTGTTGGTGTTTTCAATCATGTAGGTGAAATTGTTATTCCAAGACAGAACTTCACCTTCATTGCCCAGCAGCGGGATATTCAAACTGCCTTCCCAGCCAGAAACGACGGCCTTGGGCGCGTTCTCCCACTGAAAAACCCGACCATTGCTGTTGGTCTGCGCCACTTGATCAAGACCTGCGGTGATCTTGTCTTTGTAATCGTTGTGGAAATAGGTAATCCCGGCGTTCCAACCCGCCTGGTCATAAACAATACCAATCTCTTTGTTTATGCTGGTTTCCGCATCGAGATCGTCATTACCCTGTACATAGCAGCCACTGCCCAGGCTTGGCGCATCAACCGGGCAGCCGTTGCCTCGGGTGTAATAAAGATAATTTGTGTTGGACTGATACAGGTTCGGTGCTTTGAATGCCTTGGCAACACCACCCTTAAGCGAGATCGCATCGGTGATTTTGTAAGTGCTGTTGAGGCTCGGGCTCCAATTACCGCCGAACTGGCTGTGATGGTCGAAACGCAGTCCAGGGGTCAGAATCCAGCGGTCACTGAGCTCAATGTTGTCCTCAGCAAATACGGCATAGTTGTCGGCATCTGCTTTACCCGAACGAACGCCCGTGTCAGCTCCCGGCACATCGCCGCCGTTGCCGGTGCTCTGCGTCATTGAGTACGGATCGTCCAGCTCATCGCGGGTAAGCTCCGTACCAAGCGTCAGCACCTGCGGGCGGCCGATTTGCAGCGGCATATTCACTTCACCTGCCAAGCGGTACGCTTTCAGCTCCGAAGTCGACCAGTCGTCAGCGGTGGTGATACTGCCTTCTGGACCACCGGCCAAGCCCTCGTTAAGGCGATGGTTACGGGTGTTCTCGTAAGAAGCAACAACCTGCGATGTGCCGAAATCCCAGTCGCCACGATGGGTTACCGATGCCGTTTGGCGGTACATCACGTTGGTTTCTTTACCATCACCGGCGAGCTGACTGATTAGCTCGGTACCACTGGTGCTGACAGCTCGGTCGCCCGCATAAATATTGCCCTGACGGCTATAGCCACCTTCAAACTCGAGCACCTGCTGCGGGTCCAGATCCCAGCGCAGAAGACCACTTACATCCTTATTGCGCACGCCTTCGCGACCGGCTGGCGGGGTCGCGGTTGGGCTTGTGGCAAACTCTTCATTGAGCGACAGGTCATCGGCATCCGTCTTGTTGAAGTTGCCGTACAAGCGGTACGACAACGCCTCGACAATTGGCCCTGCCATATTGAAGTTAATGCGCTTGGTCACCCCTTCTGCATCGTTTTCAGGCAGGTTGGTGTAAGCCGTTACCTGGCCGCTGTGCTCATGGGTTGGGGCTTTGGTAATGATGTTGACCACACCACCCGCCGCGCCCGAACCATAACGCGCAGCAGCAGGCCCGCGCAGTACTTCAATACGCTCAACTGCCGCTGCAGGCACCCAGTTACTGTCGCCACGGGTATTACGCTCGCCACTGCGGCCCATGCGCACAGAGTTACGCGAGCTGACAGGTTTGCCGTCAATCAGGATCAGGGTGTTTTCCGGGCCCATGCCTCGAATGTCGATCTGGCGATTATTGCCGTACTGACCCGTCGCACTGTTGCCGGTCAGGTTAACCCCGGGCATTTTGCGGATGATGTCGGAGAGGTCGTTGACGGGTGGACGTTTCTTGATGTCTTCCGCGGTGATGATCGACACACCAGGCGCCTGCTTGAGCTCCTCCTCGGCAGTCCCCAACACATAAGCGTCCTGCAACTGCACAGTGCCCTCTGCATTGTTTTCTGAGTCAGCAGCAAATCCAACCTGCGAGCCACTTATGGCCAAAAAAGCCAATGTCAGGTGATTTAATTTAGGGCGGTACTGCATCAACATCTCTCCATGTCTGCCAATTGCGTGCATGAGAGGAGCTGGTAGCGGGCTCTCCTCTGCGCTAGATGGCGGAGATGATATTGATTCTCGTTAGAGAATAAAGATCATTTACAAACTATACACTTTGTAAACGCAACCAAAGCCGAAGTCCTGTGTCGCCATTGTCGGCCCACAACTCGCCGCCTTGCAGGCGCACTGCACTTCTGGCGATTGCCAGGCCCAGCCCAAAACCTTCACCACCCGGCCGCGCTGCGCTCAAACGGGTAAAAGGTTGGAAGATTGTTTCCAGCTCAGAGTCAGCGATACCGCCGCCCTCATCCTCGATATGCAGCAGCCAGCCATCTGCATCGCGTTGACCGCGCAAATACACGCACCCTTGCGCCGGTGAGTAGCGAATAGCATTACGCAGTATGTTTTCCAGAGCCTGCGCCAAGCTGTTCAGGTGTCCGCGCACTTGGCAGTTCTCGGGCAATTGACAACGCAACCTGCTAGCGTCCCAACCGCTTTCGAAGCAGGCATCTTCACAAAGCACGCCCCACAACGCTGCCACATCAATGCTTTGCAAATCTAACTGCGGTCGTTCGGTGTCCAGCCAGACCAGCTCAAGCGTGCCGTCGACCAGCACCTGCATCGACTCAACTTCGCGCTCCAGGCGCAAACGCAGCTCTGACACATCAGTTGCACACTCGCCCGCCACCCGTAAGCGCGACAGCGGTGTACGTAACTCATGGGATACATCGCGCAGCAGTTGGCGTTGTCGCGATACAGTTTTGTCCAGTCGCTCAGCCATGTGATCAAACGCGCGACCAAGCCTGCCTAACTCATCCTGGCGCTGACTTAGCTTGGGCGACACACGCGCTGCCAGGTTGTCACCGCCAAGCGCATTGACCTGATCGAGCAAGTAACCCAGCGGCGCGATGATCTGGCGATAAATCAGCAGGCACAGTAGCAATGCCAGAATCGCCGGCACCACTCCGTGTAGAAGCACCTGCATAGACCAGGTAAAGCCTTCAGGCACAAAGCGTCGTGGCAGCTGAATAACCACCTGCCCCGGTGCCTGCACAAATGGAATGCCGAGATACGGCAAGCCACGAACGCGCTGGCTCATGGGGCCATCGACAATGCGCAACCTGCGTAAGTGGGAAAACTCTTCGGCAGTGAATGGCTGGCGGCCTAAGCTCTCCAGGCTGCTGCCTATTACAGCAACCCAAATGCCAGGCTCTCTAACGGCCATTTGCTCGACCCAACGCTCGACGCCATCAGCACCGCTTTGCAACCAAGCCTGTTCCGCCTCATCGGCATATGCATGCAGTTGTTGTTGCGCGGCAGGACTCAGGTAAGCACTGCGCTGCTCAATGATCCCGCTCCAATACCAAGCGCCCCAGGCGATCAGAATGCACACCCCGAGGAGTTGCACAGCAAGGCGCCAAAACAACGGATAGCGACGGGTCATGTTCAACTCTGATCAAGCTCAAATACATAGCCTTTGCCCCATGCTGTATCCAGCCGACCGCTCAGGTAACCGATGGCTGAAAGTTTACGGCGCACATGGCTTATGTGCATGTCGAGACTGCGATCATGCTGGGAGTAAGCCCGGTGCAGCACTTGCTGATAAAGAAATGCCTTGCTTAGCACCTCGCCCGCATTTTCGATCAGCAACTCCAGAAGGCGAAACTCGGTAGTGGTCAATTGCGCCCACTGGCCATCGTGCCGAGCGTCATTGTGTTTCTGGTTCAGCTCAAGCGTTGGCACCGCTTTAGTGACTTTTCGATAACCACGTTCATAAGCCACTCGCCGCATAATTGCGGCGATACGTACTTCCAACTCAGCCATGGTGAAGGGTTTTGGCAAGTAATCATCAGCGCCCTGACTAAAACCTGCGATACGGTCCTGCTCGGCACCCAGTGCCGACATCAGGATCACCGGCACGTTGCTGTTTTGACGCAACTGGGCCAGAACCTTGAGGCCATCGAGGCTCGGCAGGAGAATATCCAACAAGACCAAATCAAAGGACTGTTTCAGCCCTTGGGCTAACCCTGCTTTGCCATCACCGTGCAGGGTCACTTTAAAACCGCGACTGGACAGGTGCTCGTGCAAATGCACAGAAAGCACCGGATCATCTTCGATCGCCAAAATGTGAGAAGTCATTGTGCCGCTAGCCATAGCAATCAAACGCAAATAATAACCAGTTGCAATATTGCCAGATTATTGACCGTTTGAACAACATCTGCACAAAGCGTGAGCTAAGCCGTGCAGCGCACTACAAGTACCTGAGCTACTTATCAGCCCCTTTACTCCATTGCTCTGCCGAAAACAGCTCAACCAGCCAATCAACAAATACCCGCACCCGCCGGGAAAGTTGGCGCTGTGGCGGATACAGCGCGGTAAGTGGCATTGCAGGTGGTCGGTGCTGTGCAAGAATCTCGCGCAAGGTGCCTGCCTCGATTTGTTCACGCAGGTGATAATACGGTGCTTGAATGATGCCCAACCCCGCTTCACAAGCAGCTACATAACCTTCGGCATTGGTGACCGTGATCGAGCCCGGCTGCACAAATGTGACTAACTTGCCGTTCACGCTGAACTCAAGGGGAAATACACGGCCATTGAGCGCTGAAGCAAAATTGACTGCCCGGTGAACAGACAAATCCTCAAGGTTCTGCGGGGTACCAAATTTATTGAGGTAAGCGGCGCTTGCACAGGTAATCTGCGGCAACTGCCCAAGCGGTCTGGCGATCAGGCTGAGATCGTGGATATCCCCTGCCCTGACGACACAATCGACACCTTCACGCACCAGTTCAACCGGACGGTCGGATGAGCCGACAATCAGTTCTATCTTGCTGTAGCGCGCACAAAAATCAGCAAGTGCCGGAATGATTACCCGATGCCCCAACGATGCAGGCAGATCAATGCGCAACAACCCTTGCGGGTTATCCCGGGTTTGCGAGAAAAACGACTCAGCCTCTTCAATATCCGCCAACAGCAGCTGACAACGCTGGTAATAGGCCTGTCCATCCAAGGTCGCGCGTACTTGACGGGTGGTACGCTGCAGCAATTGCACGCCCAAATGACTCTCAAGCTGTTTGATCAGCTGGGTCACCGATGCGCGCGACATACCAAGGCTATCGGCTGCTTTGCCAAAAGCGCCCAGCTCAACAATTCGGCTAAATACCTGCATTGCCAAGACCCGATCCATGCCTGCCTCATTTGCCTTGATTATTTAGATTTTCAAAATAGTGCATGTGATTTTAGCCGGTTTATCTGGCAATAGATAACAGCCAAACTGATCGCACATTCACTCGCAAAGGGTTTAACCGATGAAAACTCGCCAACTCGGTCACAACGGTCCGCAGGTATCTGCAATCGGTTTGGGCTGCATGGGCATGAGCGATTTCTACGTGACCAACCAGAACCACAGCGAATCAATCGCCACTCTGCACCGCGCCCTTGAATTGGGTTTAAACCTGTTCGACACAGCAGATGCCTACGGTCCACACAGCAATGAAGAGCTACTCGGCCAGGCTTTGTCAGGCAAACGCCAGCAGGCTTTTATCGCCACTAAGTTCGGCCTGCTGCGTGACCCAAACAACCCGCATGTACGCGGTGTGAGTGGTCATCCAGACTACGTTCGCGCATCCGTTGAAGGCAGCCTTAAGCGTTTACAGACCGACTATATCGACCTGTATTACCAGCACCGTATCGATCCTGACGTACCCATTGAGGATACCGTCGGTGCAATGGCGGATTTGGTCCAACAAGGCAAGGTTCGCTATCTCGGGCTCAGTGAAGTTGCGCCACAAACACTGCAGCGTGCCAATCAGGTTCACCCGATAAGCGCCGTGCAAAGCGAATATTCATTGTGGACACGTGATCCAGAGGAAAATCAGGTACTGGCGACCTGCCGCGAACTGGGCATCGCCTTTGTACCGTACAGTCCACTGGGGCGCGGCTTTCTAACTGGCGCGCTGAAAAGCCCCGAGGATTTCGCCGAAGACGATTACCGGCGCTTCAGCCCGCGCTTTCAAGGTGAGAACTTCAGCAAAAACCTGGATTTGGTGCATCAAGTGGAACAGCTAGCACACGACAAAGGCGTCAAGGCCTCACAGTTGGCGTTGGCTTGGGTGCTGGCTCAGGGCAGCGACATTGTGCCGATTCCTGGAACCAAGCGGCGCCGTTATCTGGAAGAAAATATTGCGGCACTGGAAATCAGCCTAAGCGCCACGGAGCTTGCTGCGCTGAACGCTATCTTCCCAGCTCAAGCTGCTGCCGGTGAGCGGTATGGCGCCGAGTCGATGGCTATGCTGACCCTGTGATCTAGCCATTTAATTTAAGCCGCCCACAAAAAACCGCAATCGAGTTGATTGCGGTTTTTTATTTATGCGCCGCTGGCGAGACTCTGAAGAATTATCGCAGCGGTTTCTCAGCGCATAAGCACAGTCTTACTTGAGCACAGCAATTGCTGCGTCATAGTTCGGCTCGCTACCAATTTCTGCAACCAACTCGCTGTGCAGAACTTTGTCATTCTCATCGAGAACCACAACGGCACGTGCCGCAACACCGGCCAATGGGCCTGAAGTCAAAGCGACGCCATAGTCTTTAAGAAACTCAGCACCGCGCATAGTCGACAGGTTCACTACGTTGTCCAAGCCTTCTGCACCGCAGAAACGAGCCTGAGCAAATGGCAGATCTGCCGAGATGCAGGCAACGACAGTGTTTTCCAATGCACTGGCTTCAGTATTGAATTTACGCACGGACGTAGCACAGGTTGGCGTGTCGACGCTTGGGAAAATGTTCAATACTTTGCGTTTACCAGCCAGGCTGCTCAGGCTTACATCAGCCAGACCTGCACCCACCAAAGTAAAGGCTGGAGCCTGTTGGCCCACCTCAGGCAAGTTGCCTGCTACATCTACAGGATTGCCACGCAAGGTTACTTGAGTCATTACAATGATCCTCTTGGTTGTCAAAGGTCTAGGTACATCAGTAAAACATGCCGCACATAAAAAAGCCTCGCGATTGCGAGGCTTTTTTATGTGCTTAAACCCCACAAACCGAGTGGAGTTTAACCGTCATCTACTTGCTGAAATGCTCTTTGGTCAGCTTCACCACCACCGGGCTTAGCAGCAACAGCGCCAGCAAGTTAGGCAGTGCCATCAAGCCGTTCAGGGTATCCGCCACCAGCCATGCGAAATCCAGCTGGGCGATTGCACCGAAAGGTACAGCCAAGACCCAGATCAGACGAAATGGCAGGATGGTTTTGGTCCCCATCAGGTATTCCCAGCAACGCTCACCGTAGTAGCTCCAGCCCAGGATTGTGGTGAAGGCAAAGACCACCAAGGCGATAGTCAGGATCGGTCCGCCAATGCCCGGCATGGCCGAGTCAAATGCTGCCGCAGACAATGCCGCACCGCTGGCACCGCTACTCCATACACCCGAGCAGATAATTGCCAGGCCGGTCATGGTGCAGATGATCAGGGTATCGATAAAGGTTCCGAGCATACCGATCATGCCAGAACGAATCGGGCTGTCAGTGGTGCCCGCGGCCTGCGCAATACCCGCAGTACCAAGACCTGCTTCGTTGGAGAAAATACCGCGAGCCACACCAAAACGGATCGCCGCCATTACCGCAGCACCGGCAAAGCCGCCAGTTGCAGCGATTGGGGTAAAGGCGTGAGTGATGATCAGGTCGAATGCAGCTGGAATCGCCGCAGCGTTAACCACCAACACCACGATTGCAGCAATGATGTAGGCCACACACATGAAAGGAACAAGTGAAGCAGCGACCTTACCGATACGGCGGATACCACCCAGAATTACCAGGCCCACCAGCACCATGCTGACAACACCGGTAACCAGCGGCGGCACATTGAAAGTCTCTTGCATGGCGCTGGCCATACTGTTGACCTGAACCATGTTGCCGATACCAAAGCCCGCAAAGCCACCAAAGATGGCAAAGGCTGCGCCCATCCATGCCCACTTCTTGCCTAGACCGTTCTTGATGGCATACATCGGCCCGCCGACGAACGCACCGCGTGAGTCTTTCTCACGGTAGTGAACAGCCAGCACCACTTCGCAGTATTTGGTCGCCATGCCCACCAGAGCGGTACACCACATCCAGAACAGCGCACCTGGGCCACCGAGGAAAATAGCCGTTGCAACACCGGCAATATTACCGGTACCGACAGTGGCTGCAAGGGTGGTCATTAATGCTTGGAACGGGGTGATTTCGCCGACTTCGCCCTCACCCTTGGTGCGGCCGCGCCACATCAGGCGGAAGCCTGTGGCAATGTGTGTCAGCGGCATAAACTTCAAACGCAGCATCAGGAAAAGACCTGTGCCGAGGATCAACACCAACATTGGCGGCCCCCACACGAGGCCGTTAACCTGGTTGACCAGATTGTTGATGAACTCCATCGCTAGCTCCTTTTTTGTTGTTGTTCAGCGCCAGCTGTGACCGGGCTGATAGTCAGGACAGGCCGCCGATGAGCGCCACTGTCTGTGCTGACAACAGGTCGGCGTTACGGGTCACGTAAAGCCAATTGACGTTGCAGCAACCTAGTTGTGTCAAAGTGCTACAGCACCTTGATGGCCTTGGATGCTACCACGCCTCTTTTAAGAATGGAGCGTTGATTTTGAAGAGTTTTTTCACAATATAAGCAATCAGAAATCACGCTTGAAGAAAATATCCAGCGAACTGGCTAAGCCACTGGCGGCCTCAAGGTATAGGCGCTTGGTCAATTCATAGCGCAGGGCCACGGTATTCACCGGCTCAAACACCCCGACGCCGTAGCGCAAACTGAGCCGTTCCGACAGCTTGCCGCTGGCAACTACGCTGGTGCTGTCGCCACTGCCTTCACTGTCGAGTTGGAAGTCTTGAATACCGAGGGTTTGCGCAACATTACCGGCAAACGGTGAGCCGCCTTTAAGGCTCATCGCGACAACAGCCTGACCGATCAGGTTATTGTCACCGCTATCTCCAATCGGCCGCCCCAAAATCAGGTAGCTGAGCGCCTGGTTCTGGCTCATTGCAGGCTCCGAGAACACCTCGCTTTTCGGCTCAGCAGCATTTCCCGTCAGACGTAACCCGGCCACCACATCATCGACAGTACGAATCGCTTCAACATCCAGATACGGCTGGTCTATCGGCCCAGCAAACAGCAGGCGTGCACGGCGGATTGTCAATTTCTGGCCATAAGCGTTGAACTTGCCGTTGTTCAAGTTGAGCACGCCGCGGGTATCCAGATCATTGCCAATGTGCACGTCACCGGCGATGTCAGCCTTGAGCCCGAAGCCACTGAACTTGAGCAAGTCCTGGCCGACGATCACATCAACGTCCATGACGATAGCGACGGGTTTGCTGTCTGCTGCTTGACTGCCAACGATCCGCGCATCGCTCGATACCTGCACCGTTGAAGGTGGCAACTCACGCACCTCGATACTGCCGCGCGGTACCAGAACCTTGCCACGAACCGACATTTGCTCATTGGCAACGACGATCGTGATATCCGGCTCTACCTCCAGCGCTGCATAAGGCTCAACATTGACCGGCAACTGTTTGGCGCTGATGTTCAACTGCCCGGCAAGACCGTCTCCCCAAGCCAGGTTACCTTTTAACTTACCGGCGCCCTTCTCCCCACTGCGCCAGCCGCCAGTCAGTTGCAGGTTCTGCCCATTGATCAAGGCTAGCAGTTGCAAGTCTTCAAACGGGGTCGGTAACTGGCCACCGGAGATCTCAGCTTCACTCAATTGAACACGACCATTAACCAGCGGCGCTAGCAGCGTGCCCGACAACGTACCGTTACCACTGAGGCGACCAGTCAAGGTATCGACCATCGGCACAAAAGGTCTGGCGAGCGAAATGTCGACGCCCTGTAAATTGAAGGTGCCTGATATCGGTCGCGTACCGGGCCGCGGATCCAGCTTGGCCTGAACATTGAGTTGACCGATCTTCGGCCCACTCAGCTGTAATGTGCTGGCGATCTGGGTTGGTTTCAAATCACTGACCAGACGCAGGTTGTCATAATTGAAATCATTCCACTCGCCCGCGTTACGCACCCGCCATGAGCCGCGCCCGGCATCCAGCGTAATTTGCCCACTGGGTCCGGTGCTGGGGATGTCGAGTTTGATTGCCGCATCCAACTGCCCTTTCCAGGCGAAATCATCTGGGAACCACTTGGCCAAGCTGTCTAACGGAAAGCCTTTAAGTTGATAACGAATTCGCGGATCAGGCATTAAACGCTGGTCTTCGCCACATAACGAAGCACTGCCTGAGCGCCAGCAATGCTTGCCCAAGGTAATTTGACCATTAGCCAGACGTTCCAACTTAGCGGCTTGCTGCAAGCGCCAATCTTGTCCACCACTTTTGATCTGACCGTTGTCCAACGTGCCGCGCCAAGCACCTTTGTCATTCAACACCCCTTGCAAGGCCAGGGATGTTTCGAGCATTGGGCCTTTGAGGTTCAGCGTCAGCCCCTGACGTTGTTGATTACCTTGGGCCTTGGCATCCAAGCGCCCAAGCTGGGTTTCGCCAAGGGCAATACCCTCAGCAACCAGCTGCAGGTTTGCTTGCTGTGCACTGTTCAAGGTCGCATCAAGATCGAGGCTGTTGATTCGCTGATCGGTGTAGGCAATTTGCTGGCCTTTCAGCGTTAGCTTGCCCTGCGGCGCTTTGAGGCTGCCGGCCACATCAACTTGGCCGTTGACCTGACCTTGCAGCCCAGGCCAGAGCTGGCCAAGACGCGGTAGATTCAAACGTAACTGGCCGCTCAGGGTTTTATCCAGAGCGCCGCTGCCGTTGATGCTGTTTTCGCCAAGTTTGATATGCAGGGCACTCAGATTCCACGACTGCCCCGCGCCTGTAGCATCGACTTTAAGCTGTGCGGTCTGCCCACGCAGCTTGCCGTTAATGTCTAAAGCGGCGCTCAGATTGAGCGTTTCATTTTTCAACTGACCTTTGCTGGCAAGCGGCCCAGCCAAGGTGCCCGGCATCTCCGCCAGCCAATACGCGGGGTCGAGGTCAGTGAGTTGCAGTTGAGTATCCCAGCTAACCCCATCCGCAAACCCAACCTGAACCCGACCCTGTGCCTTACCCTGCCCAGCTACGACCTGTAAGTCAGGCAGATGCACTTGGATCAGATCGCCACTCACGGGGGTTTTCACACTGAACGCCCCTGCTGGCCCAAGCAGATTGGCATCGATGTTTCCCAAGTAGTTTCCGTCAGCAAAGCTGATATCGCCCTTGAGAGTTTTAACCGTTACCGGCGGTGGCGTTTCCAGCGGATAAAGCATCAGCCAAGGGAAGTCCTGCCAATCGAAACTGGCGTCGACGCTGAAGCCATCACTCCAACTCATCTCGGCATCGAGGTCGAGTTTGCGCTGGTCATCTGCACTGAGTTGCAGCTGCGAAATGTTTGCACCCTGGCCAGTCACCAGACCTTGCAACAGCAAGCCAATATCACCGCCATCACCCGGCAACTGTGCATTACCGTTGATTGTGTAACCCTGCTTCAGGTCACCTTCGGCGGTCAGTAAAACCTTGTTCAAGTACAGCGTGTCAGGCAAAGCCGCGCTGCCTTTAAAACCATCGGCCTTGAGCTGCAATTTTGCGGGCAGATTTTCAGCCAAGGCTTGCAGTTCACCGGTCAAATGCCCCGGCAAATAACCGCTACTTTGTGCATCTATATTCAGGGTCTGTTGTAAATCACCGCTGATATTCACCACCAGCTTCCATGGACCGCTATCGGGTGACGGCAGATTTATATCGCCCGTGACCGTGATCGGCCAGTTACCGCTTGGTTGGAGCAAACCTGTCAGGGCAACGCTTAAATCTTCACGCTGCAGATCCAACTTATCAATCTTCAAGCCTTCAGCGGTCCAATGCGCCACCAACTGCAAGCCCTGAAGTTGCTCAACGCCGTTGAGCTGCAAACGCCCCACTTCAATATCACCCAGTTCTATCGCAACAGGCAGGTTCAACTCAGGCAGGGTTATCGGCCCGCTACTGGGTTCATCAGTGCTGGCTGGCAGCTGCAACGTAATGGCTTGCGCCTTGAGCTGGTCGATACACAAGGTCATGCGCATCAGACAACCTGGTGACCACTCAAATTGCGGCTCTTTTACATCGACAACCGTTGCCTCTTGTTGCCAAGTCAGTGCATCAGCCCGCCAATACCCAGCCAAACGGCCACTGAAGTTTTCGAGTTGTAACCCCGGCACTTGGCCCAGCAGCCAGCGACTCCCCGCTTGCGTGCCTAGCAGGCTGGTCATTGCGATCAGCAATATCAGGGCTACTGCCAGTACCGCCCAAAGGCTGCGCTTCAACAGACGATTCACAGCTCTGGCCCCATCGAGAAGTGAATATGGATGCCGTCGTCATCGTCTTTGCCTGGGTTGATCGGCTTGGCCAGGTCTAAACGCAATGGACCCAAAGGCGAAATCCAGCGCACGCCGAAACCAAAGGATTTTTTAAGCGACGGAAACTCCAAATCGTTAAACGAGTTGCCTTGGTCGAAGAACGTTGCGACACGCCATTTCTCGGCGACGCTGTATTGGTATTCGACCGAGCCTGCGACCAGGTAGCGACCACCAATCTTGTCGCCATCCGAGTTTTCAGGCGAAAGGCTGTCGTAATCGTAACCGCGCACACTTTGGTCGCCACCGGCGAAAAAACGTAACGACGGTGGCACATTGCTGAAGCCATTCGACTCAGTTCCACCGATCTGCGCCCGGCCCAAAAACCGGTGTTTCCTGGCCAGGGTGTAAAGGCCTTTCGCCAATGCATTGGAATGCACCACATCGGAGTCAGAACCCAGACCTTCCTTACCGGCCGCAAGGTCGAACTGCAGACGATAGCCCTGACTCGGATCAACCTGACTATCGCTCTGCAAATAGGCATAGCTGATCCCCGGCAACAGCAAAGTGCTCAAACCAGAGTCGTCACCCAGTTCGTACTCCTCACGTTGCCACTTCAGCGAAATAACCCGCTGCCAGCCATTATCAAGCTGGCTATGCCACTCCGGGCCAACGGTGATCAGATTACTCAGGGTATCGGTATCCGGCAGGTCTTCGTACTGATAACCACCGACAAATCTGAGTTTGTCGGTTAGCGGTGGATCCAGCGGGATGTCATAAAACACACTGACGTTTTGGCGTGGCGCCGACAGTTCCAATTCAGCACCATAGCTGTGGCCCTGCGGGTTGGCGTAATGGCGCGTCCAGTTAGCCCGCCCCCGTGGTCCCACGTCCGTTGAGAAACCCAAACCAATGCCCATACTGCGAGGCTTGCGCGCTGAAAGCTGGACAACCACAGGAATCGTTTCGCCTACTGCCTGCGACGGATTAGCATCGACCTGCACGATCTCAAAGTAATCGCTTGAACGCAGCGCTTGATAGAGCTCGGCAATTTTGTCTGAGTTATAGGGTGTATTCGGTTTGAACGGCACCATACGTTGCAGCAAATCATTATCGAGGTCGTAGTCACCGTTGAAGCCAACGTCGCCAAAGGTATAGCGCGGGCCGCTTTCATAAATCAGTGAAACATCGGCAATACCGGCACGCGGGTCAATATCAAGCTGCTGGCTGGTGAATTTTCCAGCGAAAAAGCCATAGCGAGAACCTTGGTTAAGAATGTGCCGCTTAGCCGCGTCATACGTACCATGGTTGAGCACATCACCCGACTTGAGGCGCGCGCCCTTGGGTAATTTAAATTGACTGAGCTGTGCAGCAGGCCCATCAACACGCACCACGACATTGCGCAGATGCACAGGCTCGCCGGGGTTGATCGTGACGTTGAGTTGCGGCGGGGTTGATTCAACAACTTCGGTGGTGATCTGCGCTTGATAATAGCCAAGGGCCTGAGCAGCTTTCTCGGCTTGGCCTTGGGCCACTAGACTAAAACGCTGCAACGCATCGGCATTACGCTCACCGAGCGAACCGATATAGCCTTCCACGTTGGCTTTTAGTTCTTTATTCGCCGGTTGAACGGAAACTCTAAGACGAGATTCAGCCAACACACTGGCGCAGAACACCATGAGCGCCACTCCGGCGCAAAGCTTTTTCACCGCAATCATAGAAGCGATGCTAGCACGACGCGCACCATCACCTAGAGCACTTAATGCAGTTCAACATTACAGACTCAGGCACGCATGTACTAGTTAGTAGGTTGGTTCAACTGCAATTATGCGCTCGAGGTTTCAAGCGGCGTGCTCACGCGCTTTCCTTGGTCACCTGCTGGGGATTGGGGTGCAAGAAAACATGCTCAATAATCGGCCCTACGGCGATTTGACCCACTTCCTCATAGCCTTGGCGCTTGTAGAAATTCAGATAGTGAGGATTGCCAGTATCGACCACGATACCTTGTGAACTAGGGTCATCAGCGCACCAGTTGTGCAGCGCCTCAAGCAATTGCTCACCACGGTGCTGGCCTTGATACTCCGGATGAATGCCGATCAACGGTAATACGTGATACGCACCAATCGGCAAGCAAGCCATCAAGGCAGCATGGTATTCAAGGTAACGCTTGGTGCAGCGAAAACCGGTGGTTAATAACATGCGCATCCGCCATGACCAGCTTTCAGTAATATCAAGCCGGCGCTGTGGTGGCGCAATCAGAGCGATACCGATCAGCCGGTCTTCAATCAATAAGCCAATTGCCGGTTGATCCTCACTGAAATGTTGCTGCACAAGTTCACGAATAGTGGCGCGCACACGCTGATCAAAGCCGGGACGTTCGGCCTCAAATAAATAAGCGAATGTAGGGTCATGTCGATAGGCGTGATAGAGCAACGAGCGCGCCTCATGGGAGTAGCCGGCGTCGAGCATTCGTACTTCAGCAGTGCTATTTGGCATCAGTGACGACCTCTTGTATTGTTCTTAAAGAGCCTACTTCCACCCTAGCACCGCTAAACCAAGCCTGCTAGATGGCTGGCCGTTACCGGTCGCAATCGGCTAGCATCTGTCTTCTCATACGTAATGAATCCAGGATCTGCCGCCATGAAGATTGTCTCCTTCAATATCAACGGCCTGCGCGCACGCCCGCATCAGTTGGCGGCCTTGATTGAGAAACATCAACCCGACGTCATTGGTCTGCAAGAAACCAAAGTATCCGACGAGCAATTCCCGGCTGCTGACATCCAGGCGCTGGGTTACCACGTGCATTATCACGGGCAAAAAGGCCACTACGGTGTTGCCCTGCTTTCACGTGAAGCACCGTTAGAATTGCACAAGGGTTTTGCCGGAGATGATGAGGATGCCCAGCGGCGTTTCATCTATGGCACCTTTGCGGATAAAAACGGCAACCCGGTAACCGTGATGAATGGTTATTTCCCGCAGGGTGAAAGCCGTGACCACCCGACAAAATTTCCCGCAAAGCAACGTTTCTACGCTGACTTGCAGCAGTTGCTGACTACCCAGTATCAGCCAAACCAAGCCCTTGTAGTGATGGGCGATATTAATATCTCGCCCGAAGACTGCGACATTGGTATCGGCGAAGTGAACCGCAAACGCTGGCTGAAAACCGGTAAATGCAGCTTTCTCCCAGAAGAACGCGAATGGCTTGCTACCCTCAAAAGCTGGGGGCTGGTCGACAGCTTCCGGCTACAAAACCCACAGGTGAATGACCAGTTCAGTTGGTTTGATTACCGCAGCCGTGGTTTTGAAGATGAGCCCAAGCGAGGCCTGCGTATTGATGTGATCCTGGCAAGCGCAGGGCTACAAGACAGAATCAAGGCAACGGGCATTGATTACGCACTGCGCGGCATGGAGAAACCATCGGACCATGCGCCTATCTGGTTGGAGCTGAGCTAAAACCTTGCGCGCGGCAGGTACAAAGTAAGGCTGCCGCGCGCCTATCTTTAAGCGAGTAAGCACCTAAAAATAAAGCAAAAGACAATTGCAGCGTCACATCGTCGTCACAATTTTGTCTTATCTTCGCGGCACTTCTCACCCATACAAGGTGTTTGCCGCATGTCGTGCGCCCTGCTCGATAATGAACGTGAAACGTGGAGCCGTGCCTCTACTCTTATCCTTCTCGGTTTTATTTGCTACGCCCTGCCCTGGTCAGTATTTGCGGCGCAGCAACCGACAGCTAGCAACATGCAGTCGAGCGCTCCGCTGCTGCGCATCCAAGGCTCTAACACCATCGGCGCCACGCTGGGGCCGGCACTGGTCAAGGGCATGCTTGAGGCACAGGGCTATCGAGAAATCAGCGTCCTGCCAGGTGCTGTAGAAAACGAGCAAAGGGTCACCGCTACCTCGGCAAAAGGCCAGAACGTTACGGTTAATATCGCAGCCCATGGCTCAAGTACCGGCTTTGTTGGCTTGCAAGATGACAGCGCAGATATTGCTGCCGCTTCAAGACCGATCAAAGATGCAGAAGTAGCAAGCCTCTCCCGCATTGGCGATATGAAAAGTCGCGACGCAGAACAGGTCATAGCCATTGATGGTTTAGCCATTATCCTGCATCCGAGCAATCCAATCACCTCATTGAGCACTGACCAACTGGCGCAGGTGTTTTCAGGAGAAATCAGCAACTGGGCACAACTGGGCGGCCAGTCAGGTGAGATCCATTTGTACGCGCGCGATGACAATTCGGGCACTTACGACACCTTTAAAGAACTGGTGCTCAGTGCTAACGGCAAGTCACTGGCGGCGACCGCCCAACGCTTCGAGTCAAACGATAAGCTCTCGGATACGGTTAGCAGCGACCCGCAAGGCATTGGCTTCACAGGCCTGCCTTCGATCCGCCAAGCCAAGGCGTTGGCCATTGCCAGCGGTGACTCCCAGCCCATGCTGCCGACGCGTACAGCTATTGCCACAGAGGACTATCCTCTGTCGCGGCGCTTATTCCTCTACAACCCGCCAGCACAGAGCAAGCCCTGGGTAAAAGCACTGGTCAACTTCGCTCACAGCCCACGCGGTCAGGCCATCGTTGCGCAAAACGGCTTTATTTCGCAGACAGTCAGCGCAGTCAAGGTGCCAGCAACACCAGGTATGCCGAAGGCTTACCAGCAGTTGAGCAGCAACGCTGAGCGATTGTCAGTGAATTTCCGTTTCGCAGAAGGCAGTGCCAACCTTGATAACAAGGCCCTGCGCGACCTTAGCCGGGTTTTCGACTACTTAAACGCACAAAACAAACTGCATCAGAATGTTGTCCTGGTCGGTTTCGGCGACCCTAAATCTGATCCAGCCCGCGCCGAATTGCTATCCAAGTTGCGGGCCATGGCTGTACGCCGTGAACTGTCCAAGCAAGGTGTGGCATTTAAAGACATCATCGGGCTGGGTGACGTGCTTCCAGTCGCCGCCAATGATGAAGAAGGCAGGATCAAAAATCGTCGGGTCGAGGTCTGGGTTTACTAAGCGGCCGTTAGTTTCATGACAAAAATTAAGCGCCCGGCAGACTGGCTACCGGGCGCTCTATTTCCGAAATGCTCAGTTAACACAGTACTAACGCGTAGCATTCATCGCTTCGCGGGAGATGTACTTGCCAATCTCGAACTTACCAATGGCTGCGCGGTGAACTTCATCAGGACCGTCAGCCAGACGCAGAGTGCGTTGCATCGCGTACCAGTACGCCAGTGGGAAGTCATTGGATACACCGCCACCACCGTGCATTTGAATCGCCCGGTCAATCACTTTCAGCGCGACATTCGGGGCCACGACCTTGATTTGCGCAATTTCACTGCGCGCCACCTTGTTGCCGACAGTGTCCATCATATAAGCCGCATTGAGGGTCAACAGACGCGCCATGTTGATTTCCATGCGCGAGTCAGCAATCAGATCAACGTTGCCGCCCAAGCGGGCCAATGGCTTGCCGAATGCAGAGCGTTCAATCGAGCGTTCACACATTAGTTTCAGCGCGCGCTCAGCCATGCCGATTGAGCGCATGCAGTGGTGAATGCGACCCGGACCAAGGCGACCCTGAGCGATCTCAAACCCTCGCCCCTCGCCCAGCAGCACGTTTTCATAGGGTACGCGAACGTTCTCAAAAACCATCTCAGCATGACCGTGCGGTGCGTCGTCATAGCCGAACACCGGCAACGGACGAATGACTTTGACACCATCGGCGTCCATCGGCACCAGAATCATTGAGTGCTGTTGATGGCGCGGACCGTCTGGATTGGTCAGCCCCATGAACACCAGAATCTTGCAGCGTGGGTCGCATGCACCAGATGTCCACCATTTGCGGCCATTGATGACCCACTCGTCACCATCGCGCACTGCGGTTGCCTGCATATTAGTGGCGTCGGATGAAGCCACTTGCGGCTCAGTCATGGCAAACGCTGAGCGAATATCGCCGCTGAGCAACGGTTCAAGCCACTGCTTCTTCTGCGCTTCGTTGGCATAGCGTACCAACACTTCCATATTGCCGGTGTCTGGCGCGGCGCAGTTGAATGGTTCTGGGCCAATCATCGAGCTGCCCATGATTTCAGCCAAGGGCGCGTATTCGGCATTGGTCAGCCCTGCCCCCAACTCAGAGTCCGGCAGAAACAGGTTCCATAAGCCTTCAGCCTTAGCTTTGGCTTTCAACTCTTCCATGATTGCGGTCGGCTGCCAGCGGTCTCCTTCACTGACTTGCTGTTCAAATACAGCTTCAGCGGGATACACATTGGTTTCCATAAACGCGGTGACGCGCTCACGCAGGTCCTGAACTTTGGGCGAATAGGCGAAATCCATGGGCGCTACCTTTTTGACGTTGAACGGTAAATAAATTGGCTGAAAATTATGCTAGATCACAGATGAAAATTTACCTAAGCTATTTTCAGCGTGTATAAACATTCATCACCGATATATGATTCACTGATGCTGGCACACCTCGGAGCAACTACGGAATGAATCTCAACAAGGTCGATCTGAACCTCTTTGTCGTCTTCGATGCAATCTATACCGAGGCTAATCTGACTCGCGCCGGACAAATCGTTGGCATTACCCAACCTGCCGTGTCCAACGCATTGGCGCGCTTGCGCGAAACCTTTAATGACCCGCTGTTTGTGCGCACTGCTCAAGGCATGGTGCCGACGCCGATGTCACAAAACATCATTGGCCCGGTGCGTAACGCGTTGCAGCAACTGCGCATATCAGTGCAAGAAAGCCGTACATTCAACCCGGCACAAGCCAATAAAACCTATCGCATCAGCATGACTGACCTCAGTGAAGCGATGATTTTTCCTGCGCTGTTCCAGCGTCTACGCCGCCTCGCACCCAAGGTCTGCATTGAAAGTATGCTGGCGCGCCGCCGTGAAACGACTAAGGAATTGGCTGCCGGGCGCCTTGATTTTGCCATCGACGCCCCACTCAACACCGACCCACAGGTACGTCACGTCAAGCTGTTGGAAGACCGCTACGTCTGCGCGCTGCGTAAAAACCATCCGTTGGCGAAAGACAAAATCAGCCTTGATGAATACCTGTCGCTCAGCCACATCCATATCTCCAGCCGCCGCAGCGGTTTGGGCTACATCGATCTGGCGCTGGGTAAAATGGGGATTCAGCGCAAAATTGCCCTGCGCTCTCAGCATTACCTGATGGCCAACACGGTATTGCACAACACCGATATGGCGATGACCGTGCCGGAACGCTTCGCACGCAGCAACGACCTGCACTACATGCAATTACCGGTGAAGGAAATGCCGACGCTGGAAACTCATCTGTACTGGCACGAAAGCACCGATCAAGATCCAGCGAACCGTTGGATGCGTGAACAAATCATTGAGATTTGCCAGCAAGTGAGCTTGCGTGAAAAACAAGCGGAGAAGTCCGAATAATAAGGTCTGTAAGGTGGATGACGGTTGTTTCATCCACCTTACATTTACCTTACTGGCTTCTTGGCGTGGAATAGCACCACAGCTGTTTGAGAAACCTATCTCCCAGTGCTTACGCACTGTCGCGCATGACGATCTCATAACCCACATCGATACGAGGCTGCTTGGGTTGCTCGCCGCGCATCAGGTTCAAAAGCATGTCGGCAGCCAGCTCACCCACCTTGCCGCGCGTTGTGCGCACGGTGGTCAACGCCGGATGCACCCATGCAGCCGCGGGTAAATCGTTGAAACCGGCGATAGCCAAGCGTTGCGGCACAGCAAGTTCGAGTTGCCGGGCACGGAACAAGGCGCCAAATGCCAAGTCATCATTGTTGAAGAACACCGCATCGGTTTGCGGGTGCTGTTCAAGCAAACGGTCAAGCAAGTTAGCCCCTAAACCAATCGATGAAGCCTGCGCAGTGAGCATTTCCAAAGCAGGGTTGTAGCGCCCTGCTTCGCGCATTGCATGGCGGTAACCTTCGGCTCGCTGCAGGGTGCGCGGGTCAAGCTGCGCCGCTGCAAAGGCGATCTGCTGATAACCGCGCTCAATCAAGGCGCGAGTCATCGCCGCGCCCGCGTCGAACTGCGAAAAACCAACGCAGTAATCGTCCGCAGACTCGCTTAGCTCCATCATCGTTACAATGGGCCCACGGTAGTTGGCCAGCACCTCACGGGCGATGTCGCTGCGTTCAAAACCGGTCAACAATAAACCCGCAGGCTGATGGGCCAGGAACGAACGCAAAAGCCGTTCATCCTCATCATCGCTGTAATGACTGACACCAATCATCATCTCGAAACCGGCGGGCATCAGCACCCGCTGAATCGCTTCAGCAGTATCGACAAATACCGAGTTGGACAATGAAGGCAGAATTGCAGCAACCAGATTTGAACGTGAGCTGGCCAACGCCCGCGCAGCTGAGTGCGGCACATAGCCGAGTTTTTTCACGGCTTGCATAACGTTTTCACGTAATGCATCGGAAACCCGTTCGGGTTGCGACAATGCCCGCGATGCAGACATCAATGAACAACCAGCAGCCTTGGCTACATCATTCAAAGTGACGCGCTCCGCAGTGCGGCGACGACGCTGACTCATATGGATGGGCTCATATTCAAACGATTGGCAATACTAACAAGACATCCAAACAAAACGCTGCACGCTAGATGATTCAGCATGCAACGCTTTGCACAGAATGCTTATTGAGCTGCTTTTTTAACTTCAGCCTGCACTTGATCGAACAGCTGCTGGCCAACGGTATCAGTCACTTGCTGGATTGCTGGCTGCGCTGCTTCACGCATACGCTCGATTTCAGCAGGGCTGATTTCGTTGATTTGCATGCCGTTCTCTTTCAACTCAGCCAAGGCCTTAGCGGCTTCTTCACGGGTATCCTGACGCTCAAAGTCACGCGCTTTGACAGCCGCTTGCATGATGATGTCTTGCTCGGTCTTGGACAGACCATCCCACCAGCGCTTGGATGCAGTGACGATCCACGGGCTGTAAACGTGGTTGGTAATGGTCAGGTACTTCTGCACTTCGAAGAATTTCGACGACAGGATGGTGTTGAACGGATTTTCCTGACCGTCTACAGCTTTGGTTTCCAGTGCAGTAAACAGCTCTGAGAACGGCAGCGGTACAGCGTTGGCGCCCATCAACTTGAAGGTTTCAAGGAATACCGGGTTTGGCATCACGCGCAGTTTGATACCGTCGAAATCTTCCATTTTTTCAATTGGGCGCACGTTGTTGGTCATGTTGCGGAAGCCATTCTCCCAATAGACCAAGCCTACCAAGCCCTTCTCTTCCAGCTTGTCCATTACTTCGCGGCCAACTGGGCCATCAAGGACTTTGTCAGCTTGCTCGGCACTGCTGAACAGGAATGGTGTATCCCAAACGGCCATCTCTTTGCTGATGCCGACCAATGTGGCAGTCGAACCGACCATCATTTCCTGAGCGCCACCGATCAGCGCGTTCTGCATTTGGTTATCCGGGCCAAGGCTGGCAGCACCGAATGTACGCACTTTGAGTTTACCGTCCGAAGCCTTGGCAACTTCTTCGGCAAGCAGCTTGGCTGCACGACCTTGGTTGCTCTCTTCGTTGAGGCCATAACCAAAACGGATCATGCGTGAACGAACTTCATCTGCGTGGGCAGCAAACGTCGCCAATGGGCTAAACAGGACTGCGGCGGTTAAGCCGGCGATCAGTGTACGTCTCATGGTTTGCACCTTTGTTGTTGTTGAATGAGTCGGGACAACAGTAATAAAGCTGTGTATTGCGCGCCTGTTACCAGACGCTTGCAGTGCATGGCAGCCAGGATCAGCGCAGCCATGCCAGTGGGACTGTGACGATCGCTGGGAATGCGATCAGCAACAGTACGATTGCCAGGTAGATCAGGAAGAACGGCATCACTCCACGCACCAGTATTTCCATGCGCAGCTTACCGATACCGCCAACCACGTTGAGTACAGTGCCCACCGGCGGAGTAATCAGGCCGATGGAGCCAATCAGTACGAACATCACCCCAAAATACACGGGGTCAACCCCGGCCTTGGCTGCAATTGGCGCCAATACAGGAGCCAAAATCAAAATGGTCGGCGTGAGATCAAGCACCATGCCGACGGCAATCATCAGCACCATGATTGCTGCGACCAGCAAGCGCGGATGATCAGCCAATGGGCCGAGCATCGCAGCCAGTTCGGCAGGCAACTGGGCCAGCGTCACCATGTATGCAGACACAGTTGCAGCGGCGCACAGGAACATCACCGAAGCGGTTGTGCGGCTGGCGCGAGTCATGGCCTCAATCAGGGTCTTCCAATCCAGCTCACGATAAAGCAGGGTCGAAACCGCCAAGGCATAAGTTGCCGCAACAACAGCCGCCTCGGTTGGGGTGAAGATACCGAAACGCAGGCCGCCAACGATGATCACCGGCAGCATCAATGCTGAGGCACCGTCAACCAACGCCGCGCGGCGCACTTCTTTACTGGCTTTGGGCGGCGATGGCTCTGTAAAGCCGCGAGCGATCAGGGTCCAGGCGAAAATCAAACCGGCACCCATGATCAAACCAGGCACCAAGCCGGCCATAAATAGCTGACTGATCGAAGTGTTAGTCACTACGCCGTAAATTACGAACGGCATTGAAGGCGGAATGATCGGCGCGATGATGCCGCCTGCTGCTACCAAGCCAGCCGATGAATGCAAGGGATAACCACGTTGACGCATCATTGGCAGGAGCAAGGTCGCCAGGGCCGCAGTATCTGCCAGCGCTGAACCGGACATACTGGCCAGCAGCACGGCAGCAGCGATCGCCACAAAACCCAGACCGCCACGCTTGTGGCCGACAAAGGCTTGGGCCATGGTGATAATGCGACGCGAAATACCGCCCGCATTCATCAGCTCGCCAGCGAGAATGAAGAACGGAACCGCCAGTAGCGGAAAGCTATCAGCGCCAGCCAGCAGGTTTTGCGCCAGCAGCTGTACGTCCCAGAAGTCCAGATACCACATCAACACGGCACCAGTGAGCACCAGCGCAAAGGCGATTGGCATGCCAAACGCCATGAAACCAAGCAGTGAAGAAAGGAAAACAGCAACTGTCATGCGCGTGTCCTCGGTGGGCGTTGCCCGTTGTTCTTATGGGTGAATACGACGCTTAATCAATGGTGACATTGGCCGCTGCATGGGCCAGCGGCTGGCTTCTACGCCAGACGTTGACTAACTGCACAATGGCCAGCAACACCAACACCGCCATGCTTGCCAACACGGGCAACATGGCGATCGCCAGCGGATAACCCACAACCGGGCTGGTATTACTCCAGCCGTACTGCATCTGCTCCCACGCGCCCTTGACTGAAAGTGCGCTGGCAACTGCAACCAGTACCCAACTCAACGAGTCGACGACTTTGCGCATCACCTGCGGGAAGCGATCACGGATCAAGGTGAAACTCATCAACTCGCCCCGGCGCATGCTTGAAGCGACACCCACAAACACCAACCAGACGAATGCCAGCCGTGACAGCTCTTCCGCGCCCCCCCAACCAGTGCCGAACGCATAACGCAGCACCACGTTGCTGAACACCACGATGACCATAAACGCCATCAGCGCCGCCATCATCATGTCGGTGACTTTGTCGAACATCATCGCCACGCCACCGGTATAGATCGGCTCGCCGGTCAGACGTGCGCCCTCTTGGCCTGAGTCAGCGTTATCTGCTGCCTCAGAATGAGCGTTGTTAGCGCTATCAAATTCGGCGCTGCTATCAACCGCTTCAGCCAGCAAAGCGGGTTCTTGAACAGTGCTTTTAGCCCAGCTAACAATCGCTTCAACAACCCGATCACGGCTTTGGCTGGCATCTACAGTCAGTACACCGGGTTCGCCAGTTGGAGACTCAAGCGTGGCGAATTGGCTGTCGACCAGCGAGGTCGGCATGAAATGACCGGGGCGAGAGCCCACGCGCTCAAGCGCAGTGGCGTGGTCTATCTCCAGATGAGCGAAGTGCAGATCATTGATTGCCGCGCGCAGTTGTTCGCGGTAGCTGTGCTTAAGCGCTGAACAGGCCAAGACAAAACCATTACCAGCCGCTTCTACAGCGTGCATTTCAGCAATCAAGGCATCCAGCCACACTCGCCGATTGTCATCACTGAGTGGGATACCGGCGCTCATGCGCTGAACATTTTCCTGGGGGTGGAATAGATCGGCTTCGATATGTTGCAGGCCAAGTGCGCTGGCAACGGCGCGACTGATATCGCTTTTGCCTGAACCGCTAACACCCATGACCACAAGTGCACGCATATCAAGCTCAGCGCCTTGGGCAGGAAGGCTGGTTTTCATACATGTCTCCGACGCGCTATCACTGCAGCGCTATTTTGTTTTAACCGATGTTAGCGCTACCAAATTTATCAAGCAAGTAGGAATTTATCCTGAGTGGATGATCCTGCTGGGAAAAACCAGCAGCACACAGCGGTTACTGATCCGCTGTACGCTTGGCATTTATCAGAAAAAACATGATAAACAAGATTAAATACAATCACTAACATATTGTTTTAATTGAATAAAAACAAGTTAATATTGATTCGAGAAACAACACATCCGCCAACCTGCCCCTGCAAGGAGGCCCTCGCAGGGGCCGCTGGATCCTAGCCTTTAGTCTACAAACCTAGCTCGATGATCGTCTGCTCGCGCATGCGGAACTTCTGAATTTTGCCGGTCACCGTCATCGGAAATTCGTCTACGAACAGGTAGTAACGCGGCACTTTGAAGTGGGCGATATTGGCTTTGCAGAACTCGCGCAACTGGGTTTCATCGCAGTCCATATCTGGATGCAGCTTGATCCAGGCGGCGATTTCTTCACCGTATTTACTGTCAGGCACACCGATGATCTGTACATCGGCAACTGCAGCGTGGGTAAACAGAAACTCTTCGATCTCTCGCGGATAGATGTTCTCCCCGCCGCGAATGATCATGTCTTTGCTACGCCCGACAATGCGTACATAACCACTTTCATCCATCACCGCTAAGTCACCCGTGTGCATCCAGCGGTCTCCGTCGATTGCCTCGGCGCTGGCTTGCGGGTTATTCCAGTAGCCGAGCATCACGCTATAGCCCCGTGTACACAGCTCACCAGTCTGCCCACGCGGGACAGTTTCGCCCAGTTCGTCGATGATTTTACTTTCAAGCTGTGGCTGCGTCCGCCCCACGCTGGTGACCCGGGCCTCAAGGTCATCATCCGCAGCAGTCTGTAGCGACACCGGGCTGGTTTCAGTCATGCCGTAGGCAATTTGCACCTCTGACATGTGCAGTTCTTTAATCACCCGGCGCATCACCTCAATCGGGCACGTTGCCCCAGCCATGATCCCGGTGCGCAGCGAGCTTAGGTCAAACTCATTAAGCCGCGGGTGATCCAATTCGGCGATAAACATGGTCGGCACACCGTATAACGCGGTGGCTCGCTCTTGAGCGACCGCTTGCAAAGTCGCCTCAGGCTCAAAACCGGCTGAGGGGTAAATCATTGTCGCGCCGTGAGTTATGCACCCCAGATTACCCATGACCATGCCAAAACAGTGATACAGCGGCACCGGGATCACCAGCCGATCATGCTCAGTCAAACCCATGCTAGCGGCGACCATATAACCGTTGTTAAGGATATTGTGATGGCTCAAGGTCGCACCTTTAGGCGCGCCGGTGGTGCCAGAGGTGTACTGAATGTTGATGGCTTGATCACATTGCAGCTCAGCCTGGCGTGCAACCCGTTGTTCAGCAGTCACCGCCTGCGCCATCTCGGCTAACTCACGCCAATGTATAAAGCCAGCCGGGGCTTGCTCTGCCAGGCTAATCACGCCGCGCAATTCAGGTAGGCGTGCGCTGGCAAGCTGACCGCGTGGGCTCGTCGCCAATTCCGGTAATAAGCCAACCAGAATGGCTTGGTAGTCAGATGTTTTGAAGGCATCGGCGCAGACCAACCAACTGCAGCCCGATTGCTTGAGCGCATATTCGAGCTCGCTGCAGCGATAGGCCGGGTTGATATTGACCAACACAGCACCGATCTTGGCGCTGGCGAACTGGCTGATGCACCACTGCGCGCAATTAGGTGCCCACACGCCAATCCGATCACCGGTTTTAATCCCCAGCGCCATAAACGCCTGCGCCGTACGGTTAACCTCTTCCGCCAACTGCTTCCAGCTGTAACGTAAGTGCTGATGCACCACAATCAAGGCATCACGCTCAGCGAAGCGCGCCGCAGTGTTATCGAATGCATCGCCAACGGTCAGGGTCAGCAATGCTTTGTCTTGTGGTCCTTGGGAATAACTCGGCGCAGTCATTGGATACCTTTTTTATGATTATTCAGGTAATTGGCGAGGCGCTGCCGCAGCTAGCAGCCTGAAGGTTTGTAGGCAAATGCAGGAACTCAAAAACTGCGTGCGATGACCATGCGTTGAATATCGCTGGTGCCTTCATATATCTGGCAGACCCGCACATCACGGTAGATGCGCTCCACCGGAAAGTCTTTCAAATAGCCGTAGCCGCCATGGACCTGAATCGCCGCCGAGCAAACCCTCTCAGCCATTTCCGAGGCAAACAGCTTGGCCATCGAGGCCTCGGTCAGGCACGGCAAGCCTGCTTGGCGCAAGGTTGCGGCATGCAAAACCATTTGCCGGGCAACGGCGATCTCGGTGGCCATATCTGCCAAACGAAACGCGACCGCCTGATGCTCGATAATTGGCTTGCCGAAGGTTTCGCGCTCATGGGCGTAGTCTCGAGCCGCCTCAAATGCCGCACGGGCCATGCCGACTGCCTGGGAGGCGATACCAATGCGCCCGCCCTCCAAGTTGCTTAGGGCAATCTTGTAGCCTTCACCCTCCTCCCCCAAGCGCAGACTGAGCGGAATGCGCATGTCGTCGAACTGTAGCTGGCAGGTGTCTGAGGCGTGCTGACCGAGCTTCTCTTCAATCCGGCTAACGCTAAAGCCTGGCGTATCGGTCGGCACGATAAACGCCGAAATACCGCGCTTACCAAGGCTTGCATCGGTCACTGCAAACACAATCACCACGCCAGCATGACTGCCCGAGGTAATGAATTGCTTGCTGCCATTTAGCACGTAATAGTCGCCATCACGTTGCGCCTTGGTACGCAGAAAACTGGCGTCGGAGCCTGCTTGCGGCTCGGTTAGGGCAAACGCCCCAAGCACTGCGCCCTCGGCAAGCGGCTGCAAATAATTGCGTTTCTGCTCTTCAGTGCCGTATTTCAATACCGGCATGCAGCCGACAGAGTTGTGCACGCTCATGATGGTTGAACAGGCGCCATCACCGGCGGCAATTTCTTCAAGCGCCATGGCATAAGCCACATGCCCCGTATCCGCGCCACCCCATTGCTCCGGCACAAGCATGCCGAGAAAGCCAAGCTGCGCCATCTCGCGCAAGGCTTCTGCCGGGAAACGATGCTCACGATCCCAGTCTGCTGCAAAGGGTTTTAGCCGTTCCTGGGCAAACTGTCGGGCAACGTCGCGAATCTGCAGTTCTTCATCTGTCGGGATCATTAATTCGCTCCTTGGCTGACCAGTTCAAGAGCGACTGCTGTTGCCTCACCGCCACCAATGCACACCGAAGCCACACCGCGTGTCAGCCCCCGTTGTTGCAGCGCATAGAGCAAAGTGACGATGACCCGCGCGCCAGATGCGCCAATCGGATGGCCCAACGCACACGCACCGCCGTGCACATTGACCTTGTCATGGGAGATTGCCAGATCACGCATAGCCGCCATCGGCACCACGGCGAAGGCCTCATTGATCTCGAACAGATCAACCTCATCCAGCATCCAACCGGTGCGCGCCATCAAACCTTTGATCGCGCCAACCGGTGCGGTGGCAAACAGGCCGGGAGCTTGCGCATGGGAGCTATGCCCGACAAGGGTTGCCAACGGCTTTAACCCGAGCTTTTCAGCCTGGGAGCGACGCATTAACACCAAGGCTGCAGCACCATCTGAAATGGAACTGGCATTAGCCGCCGTTACAGTTCCGCCTTCACGGAATGCAGGTTTTAAGGTCGGGATTTTTTCCAACTTGGCTTTTGGCGGCTGCTCATCGCACGTCACGCTGAGCGTTTCGCGTTTGGCTTTGACTTCAACGGCAGCAATCTCCGCCTCAAAATGGCCTTGATCCATCGCCGCCTGTGCGCGCTTTAGCGAGGTAATTGCATAATCATCTTGCTGCTCACGGCTAAAACCGTAGCTTTGCGCGCAATCTTCGGCGAACGTGCCCATCAAGCGGCCTTTATCGTAGGCATCTTCAAGACCATCAAGGAACATGTGATCAAGCACCCGGCCGTGGCCCATGCGATAGCCCGCACGGGCCTTGTCCAGCAAGTACGGTGCGTTGGACATGCTCTCCATGCCGCCGGCGACTACCACCTCAGCGCTACCAGCCAACAATAAATCATGGGCAAGCATCACTGACTTCATGCCGGAGCCACACATCTTGTTCAGCGTCGAGCACACCGTGCCTTGGTCTAAACCTGCACCCAGTGCTGCCTGGCGTGCCGGGGCTTGGCCCTGACCGGCCTGCAGCACACAGCCCATGATCACTTCATTAACGGCATCATCAGCTAAACCCGCACGTTTTACTGCCGCGCGAATTGCAGTGGCACCCAGTTCAGCGCAACTAACGCCGCTCAAATCCCCGATAAAACCGCCCATTGGCGTGCGTGCAGCACTGACAATGACGACCGGATCGCTATTACTGTTCATATGCGGGCTCCTGCTGTTGGAGTGACAAAAAGACTGCTACTTGGCAGCCATACGCAAGGCGCCATCCAGGCGGATAACCTCGCCGTTGAGCATGCTGTTTTGGATAATGTGCAATACCAGCGAGGCGTACTCCTCGGGTTTGCCCAAGCGTGGCGGAAACGGCACGTTAGCGGCCAAGCCATCACGCACTTCCTGGGGCATGCCGGCCATCATCGGTGTTTCAAAAATACCGGGAGCAATGCACATCACCCGAATGCCCGAACGCGCCAGTTCACGCGCCAACGGTAATGTCAGCCCGACCACCGCGCTCTTTGAAGCCGCATAAGCGGCTTGTCCAATCTGCCCGTCAAATGCGGCGACCGACGCTGTATTGATCATCACCCCGCGCTCACCATCTGCTTGTGGCTCACTCTGAGCGATCGCTTCTGCAGCCAGGCGCAGCATGTTGAAGGTACCGATCAAGTTGACATCGACCACCTTGCGAAAACTCTCCAGCGCATGCACGCCGTTACGCCCCAACAGCTTTTCCGCTGGCGCAATACCCGCACAGTTGACCAAACCGTGTAGGCCGCCGAAGTGCTCAAGCGTCTGGGTAATGGCCTTGCTGGCGTCTGCCTCCTGGGTAATATCGACTGCAACGAACAAGGCGCTTTCACCCAACTCGGTCGCACGGGCCTGACCCGCTTGCTGATTGATGTCCGCCAACACGACCTTGGCGCCCGCCTCTACCAACTTGCGCGCCGTGGCCAAGCCCAGCCCGGAACTGCCGCCGGTGATTAAAAATACTCGCTGTTCAATTTGCATCTGGATTATTCCTGTTCAGTGCGCTGCGCACTCAGACCGTCGCGCCGTGAAGGTTCTGCTTGGCGATTTCTTGATTGCGTAATAAAAAGCGCTGAATCTTGCCGCTTGGGGTCTTTGGCAATTCATCGACAAACTCGATTTCCCGCGGATAAGCATGAGCAGACAGACGTTTGCGTACGTATTGCTGCAACTCCTCAGCCAACGCCTGGCTGGCGGCGAACTGCGGCTGCAGCACGACAAAGGCCTTAACCAACTCGGTACGTTCGGCGTCTGGCTTGCCAATCACAGCGGCTTCAATCACTGCGTCGTGTTCGATCAAAGCGCTTTCAACATCAAACGGCCCGATGCGATACCCCGACGTGGTGATCACATCATCGGCGCGCCCAACAAAGCTGATGCTGCCGTCAGCATTGAGCTCAACCGTGTCGCCACTCAGGTAATAGCGACCACTGAAAGCCTTGGTCGGCATGTCCTGATAACCGCGAAACCAGAACAACGGAGACTGACTCACATCCAGCGCAAGGTTGCCGGGCTGGCCGACTGCAAGCTCATTACAGGCTTCATCGACCACCACTACACGATGCCCCGGCACCGCATAACCAGCTGCGCCGATGCGAACCGGGTGTTCGTATGCATGGTGGTTGCACAACACCATGCCCAGCTCTGTTTGGCCGTAATGATCATGAATGGTGGTGTCCAGCCCCTCGGCAAACCAACGGATGACCTCAGGCGTTAGCGGCTCACCGGCGCTGCTCACCGCGCGTAATTTGGCCTTCAGCAGCGGCTCGACCTGCTGTTTGGCGGCGAGCAGTAAACGGTAGGCAGTCGGCGAACCTGCAAGATTGGTAATGGCGTATTTGCGGATCACCCGGCAGGTACTTTCAACACTGAAAGTACCTTCATAAAAGGTAGTCGGATGGCCCATCGCCAATGGCCCGGTGACGGCGTAATACAGGCCATAGGCCCAGCCGGGATCAGCGACATTCCAGAAGGCATCTTCAGGGCGCAAATCCACAGCGTCACGCATATAGCTGACAAACGCCAGAATCGCTTTCAGCGGCACAGGAACTGGTTTGGCTGCACCCGTTGTACCTGAGGTGAACATCATCAGAAACGGGTCTTGGCTGTTGCGCATTACTGGCTCGAAGTGCTCATCATTGCGCTCAAGCTCAGCCCAGAAACTGAAGTCGCCGTGCGCAATCCCTTGCCCTTTAGGGCCTGAAACAGTGACGCGCAAAGCATCACTGGCAACTTCGTCAAGTTTTGGCCGGTTGCTGGCGTCGGTGACGATAACTTTAGAGCCCGCAGTATTTATCCGATGCTCAATGGCTTTGGGGCCAAAGGCAGTAAACAACGGCTGGTAAACCGCGCCCGCGCGCCAAGTGCCAAGAATAGTGATAAGCAGCTCAACGTTGCGTCCCAACATACCGGACACGCAATCACCCGGCATGACGCCCTGGCTGCGTAAGAAATTGGCGAAACGTGCGGACTGCTGTTTCAACTGGGCGAAGGTGTAGGTTGCACTTGAACCGTCGGCGCCCTCCCAAAACAAGGCAACACGCCCGGGCAGCGCATGCCGGTCGCAACACTCGACGCAGGCATTGATCGCGTCAGTCGACCCCGCCAACGTAGTGCTCATGGCGTGGTTAAAATCGAACTCACGGGCAGCAGAAAAGTAGTCACGCATCAGTCAACTCCGAGCTTTTTTATTTGAGGAGTAGTAACCGATAGTCGCGCCCAGACGCATTCCGGGCAATGTCTTAAGGGATCAATCTGTCTGAGCAGTTTTGACAGTGGCGCTCCCTTGAGGATACATCATGCTGTGATATTGACCTGGCGTTGAGCCGGTCCATTTCTTGAAGGCTTTGTAAAAAGCGCTGGCGTCGGCAAACCCCAAATCAAAGGCCAAATCATTGAAATTGATCTCGCCCTGATCCAAGCGGCTGATTGCCATATCGCGGCGCACGTGATCCTTGAGGCTTTGGTATGACTGCCCTTCTTGCGACAACTTGCGCCGCAGTGTTGAGGGCGCCATAAAGAAATACGCAGATATCGCCTCGATATCAGGCCAGCGCTCAGGCTTCATTGCCCGCAGATAGGTTTTAATCCGTGCGGCATGACTTTGCGGATCACGGTACTTGACCAAGATCCCTTGTGGCGCGGTTCGCAGAAATAGTTTCAGCTCTTCAGCACTGCGCCTGATCGGCAGATCCAACCATTGCGCGTTAAATAGCAGCCGTGATTGCGGGCGGTTGAAACGCAAATTTTCGCTGAACATCACCCGATAATCTTCAATATAGTCTGGCTTGGGCCGCTGCACTTCGATTGCGATGATTGGAATGCGTCGCCCCACCAACCAACACGCCAGACCATGCACAATCATCCACATTGTGAAATCTGCGAATGCACGCCCACGGGTGCTGACTGAGCCTGGCGCTTGCTCAAGCACGATCTCCGCCATGCCCCCGGCCCGCTGCAGACGCGGCGTCAGGTCTTCAAATATCAGCCCTAAAAAGCGCAAAGCGCCCTGCAACGCACGCTCAAGGGTTGGTTCCTGACTGGCGGTACGCGCCATAAATGCAAAGCTGCCGACCTTCATGCGTCGCGCATTGAGGCCAAAGAACTCATCATCCGTACGCTGCGCAAGGGCTAACCACAGTTGCGCATACTGCTCACAGGAGACTCGTGCGTATGGCTTTGCCAGCAGTCCTGGCGCAATGCCTGCCTGCTCAAGCAACTGGCGCACATCTGCCCCACCACGTTGCAGCTCATAGATGGCTTCACTGACCAACTGTATAGATATGGTGCCCTTGTCTGCCTGCATAGGTTCCTTGCTTGATCGAATCTGTCGCGCACATGTCAGCCAGCAAAGTATTTCGCACCCTGCGGCGAAAGTCCTAAACCAGATTTCGACAAAATGTAGACCGGTTATTTGTAGAGCGACAGCTTGACAGCTTTGCAACTCAGCTTTACGTTTACGTAAAGGTTAATACGAGTTACCAGCAATGCCCACCTATTCAATCTCAGAACTGGCTCGCGAGCTGGATATCACTACCCGCGCAATTCGCTTCTATGAAGAGCAATCAATGCTCAGTCCTGAGCGACGTGGCCAAGAGCGCATCTACAGCGCTAAAGACAAAGTGACGCTAAAACTTATTTTGCGCGGCAAACGCATCGGTTTTTCACTCGCTGAATGCAAAGAACTCATCGAGTTATATGACCCGGTTCAGGGTAATCGTAAGCAGCTTGAGAGCTTTATGCAGAAGATTGCTGAACGCCGTAATCAACTCGAACAGCAACTGCTGGACATCCAGCAAATGCAACTGGAGCTCGATACTGCCGAAGAGCGCTGCTTGATCGCCATGGCTGATATCGATAAAAAACAAACAGTTAACATTTAAACCTAAGAACCCTCTGAGAACGTAGCGAGCGAAGGGAATACAAGGCGAAAAGGTGAGAAAAAGCGCAGTTTAGTTGTCCTAAATGAGCATTTTGAGCAGCTTTTCAACGCAGTAGTACCTAGCGCAGTAGTTTTCAGAGGGGTCTTAATAATTATAGGTGACACCATGAGCTATCCTTCTCTGAACTTCGCGCTTGGCGAAACCCTCGACATGTTGCGCGACCAGACTCAAGCATTTGTCGCGGCTGAACTGGCCCCACGCGCGGCGGCTATCGACAGCGAAAACCTGTTCCCTGCCGACATGTGGAAAAAATTCGGGGATATGGGTTTGCTCGGCGTCACCGTCAGCGAAGAATACGGTGGAGCCGGCCTTGGTTACCTGGCGCACGTCATCGCGATTGAAGAAATCAGCCGCGGCTCTGCGTCTGTGGGCCTGTCCTATGGCGCGCACTCGAACCTTTGCGTAAACCAGATCAACCGTAACGGTACGACCGAACAAAAAGCTAAGTACCTACCGAAATTGATTTCAGGTGAGCACGTCGGCGCACTGGCCATGAGCGAGCCAAACGCTGGCTCGGATGTCGTCTCGATGAAGCTGCGTGCCGACAAACGTGGCGACCACTACGTACTCAATGGCAGTAAAACCTGGATCACCAACGGTCCCGACGCCAATACCTATGTAATTTACGCCAAGACCGACATTGAAAAAGGCGCGCACGGCATCACCGCCTTTATCGTCGAACGTGACTGGAAAGGCTTCAGCCGCGGCAGCAAGTTCGACAAGCTCGGCATGCGCGGCTCAAACACTTGCGAGCTGTTCTTTGATGACGTTGAAGTACCGGCCGAGAACATCCTTGGCGTCGAAAACGGCGGGGTTAAGGTGCTGATGAGCGGCCTCGACTACGAACGCGTGGTGCTGGCCGGCGGCCCAATCGGCATCATGCAGGCCTGTATGGACGTGGTCGTGCCCTACATTCATGACCGCAAGCAGTTCGGCCAGAGTATCGGTGAGTTCCAGCTTATCCAAGGCAAGGTAGCGGACATGTACACCCAGCTTAACGCTAGCCGCGCCTATCTTTATGCAGTGGCGCAGGCCTGTGATCGTGGCGAAACCACGCGTAAGGATGCAGCCGGTGTCATTCTCTATAGCGCCGAACGTGCAACACAAATGGCCCTGGACACCATCCAGATTCTTGGCGGCAATGGCTACATCAACGAGTTCCCGGCTGGACGCCTCCTGCGTGACGCCAAACTGTATGAAATCGGGGCTGGCACCAGCGAAATCCGGCGCATGCTGATCGGCCGCGAACTGTTTAACGAAACCAAGTAAGCCTGAACGTCGTTCAGCTCTGCACTATTTATTCGGAGTTCGCCTGATGGCTGTACTGCACACTCAGATCAATACTCGTTCGCCGGAGTTCGCTGCTAATAGCCGCGCCATGGCCGAGCAAGTCGATGCCCTGCACATGCTGCTCGCGCAGATTCATCAAGGCGGCGGAACCAAAGCGCAAGAGCGTCACACCTCAAGGGGCAAGCTACTGCCCCGCGACAGGATCAATCAATTGCTCGATCTCGGCTCGCCATTCCTGGAGATCAGCCAGTTAGCGGCCCATGAGGTTTACGGTGAAAACGTTCCGGCCGCTGGCATAGTGGCGGGCATTGGCCGCGTCGAGGGCATTGAGTGCATGATTGTCGCCAATGACGCCACCGTTAAAGGTGGCAGTTATTACCCGCTGACAGTTAAAAAGCATCTGCGGGCGCAAACCATCGCGCAACAGAACCGCTTGCCGTGCATTTACCTGGTTGATTCGGGCGGCGCCAACCTGCCCCGTCAGGATGAAGTATTTCCGGACCGCGAACACTTCGGACGGATTTTCTTCAATCAAGCCAACATGAGCGCCATGGGCATTCCGCAAATAGCCGTAGTAATGGGTTCGTGCACAGCCGGTGGGGCCTATGTGCCGGCCATGGCTGATGAAGCGATCATGGTGCGCAACCAAGCCACGATTTTTCTCGCCGGCCCACCACTGGTCAAAGCGGCAACAGGTGAAGTCGTCAGCGCCGAAGACCTTGGCGGCGCTGATGTGCACTGTAAAACCTCCGGGGTGGCTGATCACTATGCCGAAGACGATGCTCACGCCCTCGCCTTGTGCCGCCGCAGCATAGCCAATCTCAACTGGCGCAAGCTCGGGCAGGTCAATACCCGCGAACCGATTCTGCCGCTGTACGACAGCCAAGAGCTGTATGGCGTAATTCCAGTAGACGCCAAACAGCCTTTCGATGTTCGTGAAGTGATTTCACGCCTGGTCGATGGCTCGGTATTCGATGAATACAAAGCGCTGTTTGGCAGCACACTGGTGTGCGGCTTTGCGCATATTAACGGCTATCCGGTCGCGATCCTCGCCAATAACGGGATCTTATTCGCTGAATCGGCGCAAAAAGGCGCCAACTTTATCGAGCTGGCCTGCCAACGCGGAATTCCCTTGGTATTTCTGCAGAACATCACCGGCTTTATGGTCGGACAAAAATACGAAGCAGGCGGTATCGCCAAGCATGGCGCCAAACTGGTTAACGCGGTGGCCTGCGCCAAGGTGCCGAAATTCACGGTCATTATTGGCGGCAGCTTCGGTGCTGGTAACTATGGCATGTGCGGGCGCGCCTATGACCCGCGTTTTCTGTGGATGTGGCCCAATGCCCGAATCGGGGTAATGGGCGCCGAACAAGCGGCTGGGGTGTTGGTGCAGGTCAAGCGCGAACAAGCCCAGCGTGCGGGCGAAGAATTCAGTGCAGAACAGGAACAACAGCTGAAACAGCCGATCCTCGACCAGTATGAAACCCAAGGTCATCCGTATTATTCCAGCGCACGGCTGTGGGATGACGGAGTAATCGATCCTGCGCAGACCCGTGAAGTGCTTAGCCTGGCCCTGTCTGCCAGCCTCAATGCTGCCATTGAGCCGAGTACCTTTGGCGTGTTTCGCATGTAGCACGGCGATTGAGAGTGACTAAACCTGCTCGCGCAAATGCCCTGCTTCTACCTATTTAAAGAGTTAATCGTATGACTGACTTCAGCACCATCGAACTGGAAAAAGCCGCCAACGGCGCCGCCACGCTGTGGCTTAACCGACCGGAAAAGAACAACGCCTTCAATGCTGAAATGATCAGCGAGCTGATTCTCGCTCTGGATGATGTTCAGGCCGATAAATCCCTGCGCTTTTTGATCGTTCGTGGTCGTGGCAAACACTTCAGCGCCGGTGCGGATTTAGCCTGGATGCAAGCCAGTGCCTCCCTCGATTACAACGCCAACTTAAATGACGCCCGGGTGCTGGCTGAGCTGATGCACAACCTGTATCAGTTGAAGATCCCAACACTGGCGGTGGTGCAAGGCGCGGCATTTGGCGGCGCGGTCGGCTTGATCAGTTGCTGTGACATGGCCATCGGTGCTGACGACGCCCTGCTCAGCCTCAGCGAAGTGCGAATTGGCCTGGCACCCGCGGTGATCAGCCCGTTTGTAGTGCAAGCCATCGGCGAACGTGCCGCACGGCGCTTTGCTCTGACGGCGGAGCGTTTTAGTGGCGTCAAAGCGCAGCAACTTGGTCTGTTCGCCGAATGCTACGCCGCCAGCGAGCTTGATGCGCAAGCCGATGCCTGGAGCGCCAACCTGCTGCTCAACAGCCCGCAGGCAATGCGCGCCAGTAAAGATTTGCTCAAAGAAGTCGGTAGCGGCGTGTTAACTCCAGCGTTGCGTCGCTACACCGAAAATACGATTGCGCGCATCAGAGTCAGTGCCGAAGGACAAGAAGGCCTTAATGCGTTTCTGCAAAAGCGCACACCCGCCTGGCAGGAGCCGCAAGCATGAGCCAGAAGCTGAAAACCATCGACACCATTCTTGTCGCCAACCGTGGCGAAATTGCCTGCCGAGTGATGCAAACCGCCAAGCAATTGGGCCTGCGAACGGTTGCCGTGCACAGTTCCATTGATCGCAATGCGCGCCACGTGCGCGAAGCCGATGTGGCAGTCGATTTAGGCGGTGCCAAGCCTGCCGACAGCTATTTGCGTATAGACGCGATTATCGATGCGGCTAAAGCCAGCGGTGCACAAGCCATCCACCCCGGTTATGGCTTTCTTTCAGAAAACGCCGACTTTGCCCGCGCAATAGAAAACGCTGGGCTGATATTTCTCGGCCCGCCCGCCTCGGCGATTGATGCGATGGGCAGTAAATCCGCGGCAAAAGCGCTGATGGAGCAAGCTGGGGTGCCGCTGGTTCCCGGTTATCATGGCGCGGCACAAGATGTCGAAACCTTCTGCACCACAGCTGAAGTCATTGGGTATCCGGTGTTACTCAAAGCCACTGCTGGCGGTGGCGGCAAGGGCATGAAGGTGGTTGAGCAAGCGTCAGAAATGGCGGAGGCGCTGGCATCGGCGCAGCGTGAGGCGCAGTCATCCTTTGGCGACTCGCGCATGTTGATCGAGAAATACGTACTCAAGCCGCGTCACGTCGAAATACAGGTGTTCGCCGATCAGCACGGTAACTGCCTGTATCTGAATGAGCGCGACTGCTCGATTCAACGCCGTCACCAAAAAGTCGTTGAAGAGGCCCCTGCCCCCGGCCTATCGCCCGCTCAACGCCAAGCCATGGGTGAAGCGGCGGTCAAAGCCGCGCAAGCCATTGGTTATGTGGGCGCCGGCACTGTCGAGTTCTTGCTCGACGCCCGTGGTGAGTTCTTCTTTATGGAGATGAATACCCGCCTCCAGGTTGAACATCCGGTAACTGAAGCCATTACCGGGCTTGATCTGGTGGCCTGGCAGATCCATGTGGTCCGTGGCGAGCCGTTGCCAATCACCCAGGAACAAGTCCCGCTGAATGGCCATGCGATTGAAGTGCGTCTTTACGCCGAAGACCCGGCAAACGATTTTCTGCCTTCTACCGGCAAGCTGGCTATCTATCGTGAAGCGAGTGTTGGCGAAGGTCGCCGCATTGATTCAGGCGTTGCCGAAGGCGATGAAGTCTCACCGTTTTACGACCCGATGCTCGGCAAGCTGATCGCCTGGGGCGCCAACCGCGAAGAAGCCCGGCTGCGCTTGCTGGCCATGCTAAAACACACCCATATTGCCGGAGTACGCACCAACTTAGCGTTTTTACAGCGCGTACTGGGTCACCCAGCCTTTGCCGCTGCCGAGTTGGATACTGGATTTATTCCGCGCTATCAGGACGTGCTCTTGCCAGAGCCTAGCTCGCTGACCGATGCATTCTGGCAACTGGCTGCCGAAGGCTTTGTGCAGAGCCAAACACAGCGTGTGACTGCAGAAGACCCTCACTCACCTTGGGCCCAGCGCACCGGCTGGCGCGCTGGTTTCCCCTGCGAGGTTGATCTGCAACTTGTGTCTGGCGAGCAGCAACAATGCGTGCAACTGCGTAGCAGCGCACCTTCATTGCTGACGCTGAGTGACGAGCAGATGCTGGTTGAACGCAACGGTTTACGCACAGCACATTTGCTTATCCGCCGAGGCGCGAGCCTGTTTATTGAATGGGACGGCGAACTGCACCAAGTCGATAGATTTGACCCAATTGCTGCCGCGCAACGTAACCACGAACAACATGGCGGCCTGACCGCGCCCATGAATGGCAGCATCGTGCGCATATTGGTCGAACCGGGCACCAAGGTTGAAGCAGGTGCTGCGCTAGTGGTGCTGGAAGCAATGAAGATGGAGCACAGCATTCGCGCCCCACAAGCAGGCACAGTTAAAGCACTTTTTTGCGCGGAAGGTGAAATGGTCAGCGAAGGCACGGTGCTGGTAGAAATTGACCTTGATCAATCTGAAAGCACGCAACACAGCGCCTAACACTATAAATAAGATTAACAAAGAAACTTAACCTTATGTTTTTGTTAGTCTTTATTTGAAAAATTGGTTATGGAGTTCAGTTCAATGGCCCTGCCCCAACACGTTCGACTGGTTGAAGTTGGCCCACGCGACGGCTTACAGAACGAGAAGCAACCGATCAGCGTTGCCGATAAAGTTCGTCTGGTAGACGATCTGACCGAGGCAGGCCTTGGCTACATTGAAGTCGGCAGTTTTGTCTCGGCCAAGTGGGTGCCCCAAATGGCTGGCAGCGAAGACGTGTTCGCACAAATCCAGCAGCGTGCAGGCGTGACCTATGCGGCTCTGACACCAAACTTACGCGGCCTTGAGGGCGCGCTTGCAGCCGGGGTCAAGGAAGTTGCCGTATTCGCAGCCGCCTCCGAGTCGTTCTCACAAAAGAACATCAACTGCTCGATCAAAGACAGCCTCGAACGCTTTGAGCCTGTGATGCAGGCCGCTAATCAGCACGGCATTCGCGTGCGCGGCTATGTCTCCTGCGTGCTTGGCTGCCCCTATGAAGGTGAAATCGCGCCTGAACAAGTCGCCTGGGTGAGCAAGGCACTGTTTGACATGGGATGCTATGAAATATCACTTGGCGACACCATCGGCAAAGGCACAGCGGGCGCGACCCGGCACTTGCTGGAAACTGTTGGCCGCGAAATTCCGCGCAACCATCTGGCCGGACACTTTCACGATACTTACGGACAGGGCTTGAGCAACATCTATGCAAGTCTGCTCGAAGGTATAAGCGTGTTCGACAGCTCGGTTGCGGGCTTGGGCGGCTGCCCGTACGCCAAGGGCGCCACCGGCAATATCGCCACTGAAGATGTCGTCTATTTGCTCAACGGGCTGGGCATCGAAACCGGAATTGACCTAGCTAAACTGGCAGCCGCGGGCCAACGCATCTGCACCATTCTCGGTAAAGCCAATGGCTCACGAGCAGCCAGTGCTTTACTGGCCGCAGCAAACTGAAGCCTAGAGATGAATCGATTACGGTCTGGTATACCCCATACGCCAACTGATGGCTTCTGCGGTCTGTTTCAGGCGCTCAGCTGCCATCCCCGCCTCGTCTGCATCGAACACAGTGCCCGGACCCACTACGGTGAGCACCGCAGCAACGCGCCCGTAAGCATCGAACACCGGTGCAGACAAAGCATCAACACCTGGCATCAGCAAACCATGCACCGCATGCAGCCCCTGCTGGCGAACCTGTTGTAGATGCTGCTGGTATTTGGCGGTGTCAGCGAGCGGGTGATTGCTGTCGGCCTGCAATTCGTACTCACGCAGCTCCGCCGTCTCGACCTCGGGCAGATAGGCGGCAAAGGTCAAACCGGTCGCCGAGCTCAACAATGGCAAGACCGAACCGACTTGAGTCACCAGGGTCACGGCCCGGACAGCTTGTTGCAACTGCACCACGGTAGCGCCCTTGTTCGCCCAGATCGCCAAAAAACAGGTTTCGTTGAGTGCGTCACGTAGCTCGGCCAGTGGCACCGCCGCCACTTTGAGCACATCCATACTGGCCAGCGCCGCCAATCCAACCATCAAGGCTTCACGGCCGAGGGAATAATGATTAGTTACTTGGTCTTGTTGCGCAAAACCACTGGCGATCAGAGCCTGTAGATAGCGATGTACCTTACTCGCAGGCATCTGCACATGTTCCGCCAGGTTCGACAACGAAGTCGCTGGGCTCAGCTCAGCCAGCGCTTTGAGAATGTCAGTGCCGACCTCGGCTGAACGAACTTTCTGTTTGCCGGAGATTTCACGGTTCTGGAGCTTTTCCATTCAGTACTCAGTCGGCTTAATAACAGTGATCGTGGAAGCTTGACGCAAAATTATACACAAATTACGTTAATCAAAATCCAATTACGATTATAGCTGGATGGGCAACTCACTTAACCAATCAAGTGTAGTTCGAACACGCCAAGAAGCCCGACTTAGACCTTGTGCGTATAGCTTTTCAAGCATTACTCCGTAACACTAAGCACTATCCGTCAAACCCGCTGCAACAAAGAGCGCTATCTTGATTGCAGTCATAACAACAACATAGGACCGACCATGCTTTCATCAATTACTGCCTTGAGCGTAAAGCTTGTCCAGCGTTACCTGCCCTCGCCGTTTGTCTTCGCGATCTTGCTGAGTCTGATCGTACTGGTCGCCAGTATGCTCAGCACCGGTCAGGGTCTGCCGCAAATGGCCCAACACTGGGGCAGCGGTCTCTGGAATCTTTTGACCTTTGCCATGCAGATGGCGCTGATTTTGGTCACCGGCCATGCCTTGGCTAGCGCACCATTGGTGCACCGCTTACTCGGCGCCCTGGCTCGCATAGCGAAGTCACCGGGCCAAGCCATTGTATTGGTGACCTTGGTCGCATTGGCTGGCGCGTGGATCAACTGGGGTTTTGGTCTGGTGATTGGCGCAGTTTTCGCCCGTGCTCTGGCACGTGAGGTCAAAGGCGTTGATTACCCGCTGCTGGTCGCATCTGCTTATTCCGGCTTCCTGATCTGGCACGGTGGTCTGTCCGGCTCGATTCCACTGTCGCTGGCCACTGGCGGCGCTGACCTGTCACGTATGACCGGCGGCGTGGTGACCTCGGCGATTGGTGTTGCCGATACCCTGTTCACGCCGATGAACCTGACCATTATTGCCCTGCTGGTTATCGGCCTGCCCCTGCTCAACCGAGCGATGCATCCAGCTGAGCCTAAAGTCGCAGACCCAAGCCTTTTGGTCGATGCTGAAAAACCGGCCTTGCCACGTGAAACGCCAGCCCAACGCCTGGATGACAGCCGCATTCTTAACCTGATCATCGTCGCATTAGCAGCCATCTACTTCGCCTACTACTTCGCCAGCAATGGTTTTGCCCTCAGCCTGAACATCGTTATCGGCCTGTTCTTGTTTATTGGCTTGTTCCTGCATGGCTCGCCAGAGCGTTACATGCGTGCGGTACAGGAAGGCATTGGTGGCATCAGTGGCATTGTTATTCAGTTTCCGTTCTACGCCGGGATCATGGGCATGATGGTCGGCGCAAACGCTGATGGCATCTCGCTCGGCAAACTAGTGACCGACGCTTTCGTCACTTGGTCAAACGCCGACACCTTCCCGGTACTGGCATTCCTCAGTGCAGGCTTCGTCAACGTGTTCGTACCGTCCGGTGGCGGTCAGTGGGCTGTCCAAGGCCCAATCATGTTGCCTGCAGGCCAGGCCCTAGGTGTGACACCTGCGGTGACCGCGATGGCCATTGCTTGGGGCGACGCCTGGACCAACATGATCCAACCCTTCTGGGCTTTGCCGTTGCTCGGCATTGCTGGCTTGGGCGCTCGTGACATCATGGGCTATTGCCTGCTGATGCTGGTTTATTCGGGCATCGTTATCTCAGGCTGCTTGTACTTCTTCGGCTAATGAAGCGCTTTAGAGGACTGCAGCAAAGGTCGGTGAGTTACTATTAAATGTCGCTTGAGATCAAGACGGCGCCGCCCGGTTAGCGTTTACTCAAGGATATAGCCGGGCACTCATTAAGGAGTTATTCAGATGAATAAAATTTACCCCTGCGCCCAAGAGGCTCTAGCCGGATTGATTGAAGACGGCATGACCTTGGCGGTCGGCGGTTTTGGCTTGTGCGGTATTCCCGAGGCACTCATTGCAGCCCTGCGCGACACAGGCAAAAGCCAGCTTACGGTGATTAGTAACAACGCTGGAGTCGACGGCTTTGGTCTGGGTCAACTGCTTGAAACCCGGCAAATCCGCAAGATGATTTCCTCCTACGTTGGCGAAAATAAAGAGTTCGAGCGTCAATACCTCGCGGGCGAGCTTGAGCTGGAGTTCACCCCGCAAGGCACTTTGGCTGAAAAGCTGCGCGCCGGCGGCGCCGGAATCCCCGCGTTCTACACCAAGACGGGCTACGGCACGCTGGTCGCCGAAGGCAAAGAAACACGTGAGTTTGATGGCGAGTGGTACGTGATGGAGCGCTCACTGACAGCCGATATCGCCTTGGTCAAGGCCTGGAAAGCTGATAAGTCTGGCAATCTGGTGTTCAACAAGACAGCACGCAACTTCAACCCGCTGGCGGCAGCGGCTGGCAAGGTTTGCATTGTCGAAGTAGAGGAAATCGTCGAAACCGGCGAGCTTGAGGCTGATCACATCCATCTGCCCGGCATCTACGTACAGCGTCTGGTGATTAACAACTCACCCGAGAAACGCATCGAACAACGCACACTGCGGAGCGCTTGATCATGGCTTGGACACGTGAACAAATGGCGCAACGCGCCGCACAAGAACTCAACGATGGTTTCTACGTAAACCTCGGCATCGGTCTGCCCACACTGGTCGCCAATTACATCCCGCAAGGCATGGATGTGTGGCTGCAAAGCGAAAACGGCCTGATGGGGATTGGCCCCTTCCCAACTGAAGCTGAAATCGATCCGGACTTGATCAACGCTGGCAAACAAACCATCACCACCCTGCCCGGCAGCGCCTTTTTTGACAGCGCGGCAAGCTTTGCGATGATTCGTGGCGGTCACATCAACCTGTCGATTCTGGGCGCGATGCAGGTCTCGGAAAAAGGTGATCTGGCCAACTGGATGATTCCTGGCAAGATGGTCAAAGGCATGGGCGGCGCCATGGATTTAGTCGCTGGGGTCAAGCGCGTGGTGGTACTGATGGAGCACACCGCTAAAGGCGGCGCCCACAAGATTCTACCCAACTGCGACTTGCCACTAACCGGTGTTGCTGTGGTTGACCGCATCATTACCGACCTTGCGGTGCTTGATGTTACCGAACAAGGCATGCGCGTCGTTGAACTGGCCGATGGCGTCAGCTTTGAAGAACTGCAAGCCGCTACCGGCTGTACATTATTGCGTGATTGAACATTGTTGCGCGACTGAGCAGCCTCGACCTGAAAGCAAAAAGCCCGGCGTGACCGGGCTTTTTGTTGCGCTGCTTAAATACCGGCTTAAGTAGACTCGCGGTTTTCGGGCATTAAATACCTTGTCTGCCCGGATCTTCCGGCGGGGTTTCCACCTCAATGTCTTCAAGCTTCAACTCAAGCCCCCAATCAGCTGCATCAGCAGTCGGGGCTGGTTTTGCTTGCACAACTGGCGCAGCTGCCGGGCTGGCTGCAGGTGCAGCCGGTGTTTCGCGATAGAGTTTTAGCTTGAGCCGGACGTTATTTGCAGAATCGGCGTTTTTAACCGCCTCTTCCTCGTCAATTGCGCCTTGATTAACCAAGTCGATCAACGCTTGGTCAAACGTCTGCATGCCCAGATTTTTCGATTTCTCCATGATTTCTTTGATCTCGGAGAACTCATTGCGCTTGATCAGATCACGTATCGTCGGCGTGCCCAACAGCACCTCTACAGCAGCACGACGCTTACCGTCCGTGGTTTTGACCAAGCGCTGCGAAACGAACGCTTTGAGGTTGTTACCCAAGTCATTCAGCAACTGCGGCCGCCGGTCTTCTGGGAAGAAGTTAATAATCCGGTCTAGCGCCTGATTGGCGTTGTTGGCGTGCAAGGTGGAAATCGCCAAGTGACCGGTATCAGCGAACGCCAGCGCATGCTCCATGGTTTCACGGTCACGAATTTCACCAATCAAAATCACATCAGGTGCTTGGCGCAGGGTGTTTTTAAGCGCCGCATGAAAACTGCGCGTGTCTACGCCGACTTCTCGCTGATTGATGATCGACTTCTTGTGCCGGTGAACGTATTCAACCGGGTCTTCAATGGTAATGATATGTCCGCCACTGTTGCGATTGCGGTAATCAATCAAGGCTGCCAGCGAGGTCGATTTACCTGAGCCGGTGCCGCCGACAAATAGCACCAAACCACGTTTTTCCATCACCGTGCTGAGCAGTACTTCTGGCAACTTCAGGTCTTCAAACTTGGGAATATCCAGCTTGATGTTTCGTGCCACGATCGACACTTCATTGCGCTGTTTGAAGATATTGATCCGAAAGCGTCCCACGCCCGGCACAGACATCGCCAAGTTCATTTCCAGCTCACGCTCGAACTCTTCACGCTGAGCAACGTCCATGATGGCGTCAGCCACCGCCGCAATGTCGCCAGGCTTTAACGGCTCTGCGCTCAACGCCTTGAGCATGCCGTTGAATTTGGCGCAAGGCGGAGCCCCCGTCGACAGGTACAAGTCAGAGCCATCTTGGCTGGCGAGAGTTTTGAGTAACGATTGAATGTCCATATACACATCCGTAAGACAGGTTCTTTAACAATAGGCGAGTTTTAGAGCGGATAAATCTAAGGTATCTCTGAAAAGCTACTGCGCTCGATATTACTGCGTTAGAAAATTGCTCAAAATGCTCATTTACAGCCCGTAAAGTCGAGCGCGACCTCGGTCGTTTTTCGCAGTTTTTTGTCTTGTACTATCTTCGCTCGCTACATTTTTCAGAGGATCCCCAATGAGCCTGCGCCCAGATTCACCGCTCTTCGTATGCCTTTCAGTGATTTGCTAAATACTGGCACAATGCGCCGCAAGAACTTGTGAGGAACCGCCCATGGCTAAAGCAATGGCGAAACATATTTTGGTGAAAACCGAGGCCGAGGCCGCTCAACTGAAAAAACGCCTGGCTGCGGGCGAAGCCTTTGACGTACTGGCGCGCAAGTATTCCACCTGCCCTTCCGGCAAACGTGGAGGTGACTTGGGTGAAGTTCGCCCCGGACAAATGGTCCGCGCGATCGATCAAGTGATCTTCAAGAAGCCGCTGCGCGAAGTACATGGGCCGATCAAAAGCCAGTTTGGTTATCACCTGGTTCAGGTGTTTTACCGCGACTAAACAGCACGGCTAACAAAAATGCCTGCTAATTAGCAGGCATTTTTGTTAGCCGCAGACGATTAAAGCTTCAGCCGGTAGCGCAATCAGCTTTCAAAATTGGTTAGCCTAGCCGCTAAGCCTAATGAGTAAGGCAATCTGATCGAGCTATTTATCCAGCTCTTTCAGCGCCTCATTCAGCTCCTCATGGGCCTCAGCCAGCTTCTCTTTGCGCTTGTTGATCTTCTCGATATCGCCTTTCTTCATGGCTTGTTCAAGATCTGCTTTGCGCTCACTGACTTCGTGCTTTGCATCAAGCACATCTTCTTCACGGCTTTTCTTCAGCGACTCATCGGTGCAATGCTCAGTCACTTCGCTGAGCGCCTTTTCCAGGCCAGCTTGCTGACTGGTATTGCCGTGAGATTTAGCGAATTCAATCTGCTCGATGATGTTTTGTTTCTTGGCGGCGCAACCCTTTAGGGCTTCAGAAGCCTCTTCAGCAGCCATCACGGGCACGGCCAACAGGCTGCAAAGACTCAACATAGCGAAGGGAGTAAGAAATTTCATAAAAAATCCATCTACGATAACAATAGGTTCGATGCGGCAACTGGGTGGTGCGCATTGCCGATAAGGATAATGCTAACAGGCTCAGGTTAGTTGAGGGGTGTCAGCTCGGCAGCATGTTTGTTTATATTTCCGGCTGTTGATGTAGGTCAGTACATAAACAAACAGCCCGCCATTACGGCGGGCTGTTTGATATCACTTTAACCTACTGCCAGTTTGCTGCGATGACCGCATTAAGTTGATCACGTTGCACCTGACTCAGGTTGATTTCCCCACCCGCCGGTGCGCCAAAGGCCGCCATGGCACTAACGAGGTTATCGACCTGGTTGGCGTACAAAGTCGAGCCACCTGCTTGGACGGCATCCAGACGCTGGGCCGAACTTGCATACCAATCCTGCACTGTAACGCTGTCTTCCGAGCCGACGACATCGATCACCAGACTATCGCCCTGACGCGATAACCACAGTTCATCACGAACAATACCTTCGATGCTGAGCATGTCGTTGTCTGCCGGAGTGTTAGACAAGTTGTTGATGCTGTCTTGACCATCACCTGCAGCAAAATGGTATGTGTCGTTACCATCACCGCCGAGCAGATAGTCATTACCCGTACTACCTCGTAGTTCGTCGTTACCGGCACCACCATCAATCAGATCAGCATCGGACGAACCAATGATGTTCTGATCAGCCGCCTGCCCCGCCAGAATGGTGCCGAAGGCACGCTCATCAGGTAAGTTCTGGTAGTCAGGCGAGCCGTTGGTGTCAGGGTTATTGAGACCAAACGCGCCGAACAACTGCGCAGCAGTAAGTTGGCCCCCTGATGAGAAACTGATGACATCAACGACGTGATCGCCACCCAAGAACCAGTTTTTCAGAGTTACCTGATCACTGCCACCACTGACCTTTAGGACAAGATCATTACCGCTTTTCATCAGGCCGCTTGAGACTTGGTTGAAGGCAATACCGTCAAAGTGCAGAGTGTCGAAACCTCCACCGATGTTATCGATTAAGTCTTGACCGCCACCGGCTGCGAACACATAGGTGTCATCACCACGACCGCCAACCAGTGTGTCATTATCTATACCGCCGTTGAGGGTATCGTTGCCGTTGCCGCCTTCTAAACGATCATTACCGGCGGCGCCAGAAAGCTGGTCATTGCCATTGAATCCTTGCAGTAAGTCATGCAGAGCTGCGCCATTTAATCCAGCATCACCGCCACTTGTACCCTGCACAACATTGTCAAACGCAACTGGTGCTGCCGGCATAGCTAGACCAAATGCCCCGAAAATTTGAGCTGCCGTTAACTGCCCACCAGTTTCGAAGCTCATGGTTTCAACCAAATTATCACCCCCTAAAAAGAAGTCTTTCAGGGTAATCTGGTTGGCGGTGCTGCCGTCGACTTTGAGGATGAGATCATTACCTGACTTGCCCAAGCCAGAAGCCACTTGATTGAAGGTAATACCATTAGCAAATTGCAGGGTATCGATGCCACCCAACTCTTCAAGAGCGTCCTGTCCAGCAGTGTAAATATAGGTATCGTCCTCGACACCACCCAACAACCGGTCATTACCTGCTCCGCCTATCAACGTGTCGTTTCCAGCACCACCAATCAACACATCATTAGCGAGTGTTCCGATAAGCACATCATCACCACCAACGCCTGCGACGGGAGGCTGCTCGCCACCACCTGGATTGGTGCCACCATCACCCGGATCTTCACCATCTCCAGGATTACCGCCATCACCCGGCTCACCAGTGCTGCCACCAGGTAGCGTTGTCAGCAGGCCGGCAATTTGAGCGGTAGTGATATAGCTACCACCATCGGGCTGAATATAATCAATGGAGAAATCCCCGCCAAGAAAGTGATTAGTCACTTTTATCTGCTGCTCAAGATCGCCATCCACCAAAATCAGCAGATCATCACCATCGCGGTGGAAGCTAATCCGAGTGCGTGCGATACCCATAAAGAAGGCACCGTCGAAACCGCCGCCAGTGTTGTCAATAACATCAACGCCACCGTTAGCACGATAATAGTACTGATCATCGCCTGTACCAGCAGTTAGCTGGTCATCTCCGTCCTCACCATCGAGCACGTCGTTACCAATGCCGCCTATCAGAGAGTTCGAAGCGGCGTTTCCCGTTAGCACGTTATTAAGCGCATTACCGGTTCCACTTAGAGCAGTCGCGCCCGTCAGAGTAAGATTTTCGATATTATTACCCAGAGTCAGGGTGACACTAGACTCTATAGTATCGATACCCTCACTGACGTTTTCGGTGACTACATCCGAGGTTGTATCAACCACATAGGTATCATCTCCAACGCCACCTTGCATCGTGTCGCCTCCGGCGCGGCCATCTAGACGATCATTACCGCCCCCACCAACTAACGTATTTTTGCCGCTATTGCCGATTAAAATATTATCGAGCGCATTACCGCTACCATTAATCGCAGACGAACCATTCAACGTTAGATTCTCGAGGTTATCACCCAGAGTGAAAGTAACGCTTGTCTCGACAGTATCGATCCCTTCGTTGACGTATTCGGTCACAACGTCGGTTGCGCGCTCAACCACATAGGTGTCATCACCTAAACCGCCGAGCATGGTATCAACGCCGACCTTACCGTCGAGACGGTCACTACCTGCGCCACCTATCAAGATGTTTGCACCGCTATTACCGACCAATACGTTATCAAGTTCGTTACCGGTGCCGTTGATCGCCGCACTACCGGTGAGCAACAAGTTCTCAACGTTGGCAGCCAGTGTCAGAGAACGACTCGCTTCAATAGTATCAATACCACCGTTGCGCCCTTCAACTACGATATCAGCAAGGTTATCTAGTACATAGGTGTCGTTACCTTGGCCTCCAATCATGAGATCAACTCCCGCCCCCCCATTCAGGCGATCATTTCCGTTACTACCCTGCAATGTATCATTGCCACCAGAGCCACTCAGAGTGTCATTACCAAAGCTACCCTCTAGTTCATCACTATCACTTGTTCCGGTTAGCGTTAAATTTTGTGTTGTAGTAACTAGAACACTAGCCAGCTCCGTCCTACTATTAACCCCGTCAGAAACAACATACTCAAATTGAGTGTAACCCAAAACACCGGCCTCAGGCGTAACGGTAATCTTTCCACTTAAACTATCAAAACTAATACTGATCCCCCATACACCCGCAACTGAAACCAATTCAAATCCATCATTGCTTGGATCGAAATCATCATGTAAAAGATTTGAAGCGTAAATAACTAAAGAGCCAGAATTTGACACCTCATATGTCTTGCTGATTTCAATTTCAACATGACCTATAGAGTTTTCAATACGGTCTGACAAAGTATAATTGAACGAAGCCAGTCCCGTAAAACCGGTGTCTGGGACAAAAACGATGAGCCCATCACTATTTAGAAAAACCTGGCCATTTACTGCATCACCAACAGCCGACACAGCCAAACCCCAGTTATAATTAGGTTTAGGCACCTCAACATCACTGTCATTAGATAGCAGCTCTATATCTTGGACAAATAACAAGATCCCCTCCGAGGCTGCAAATGTATCAGTCGCCGCAACCGGAGGAGCCTCACTCAAATGAATCCCACTTAGTATTTCTTCTGCAGTAAAAATCTCATTACCAACATGAACAAAACTATTAGCATATTTATTATTGTACCCACCTGCTGGCAGTGCCAAAAAATTCTTCAAAGTAATGGCATCTGATGAATCAGAGAACCTCAAAATAGCATCCAGTCCGGCTCGACTAAAACCAACATTATCGGATGAATATCCACCAACCTTGATATTCACACCCGAGGAATTAGAATAACTTAAATCAACGGTATCTGAGCCATCACCCTGTTCAAACAGAATAGTTTTTTCTCCACCTCCTCGTATTTCTACAAGGTCATTTCCAAGCCCACCAACAATAAGGTCATCTCCATCTCTTACAGTAAATGTATCATCGCCGCCTAAACCATATACAGCATCATCACCAGCTTGAACGATAAATACATCGCCTTGCATAGATCCAATTAGAAAATCATCACCAATAGCACTATCACCAAGAAAATATCCACCGTCGGAAATGCGCCCATACTGACCAAGCGTATCGGCATTCGGGCTGTAACTAGTAGAGTAATACAGTACATCACGCCAAGTGTAATCATCGGTTATCTGCCGTGCATCTAAATAGACGCCCGTCAAGTCTGTTTCGATAATATCTTTTACTTGCCCCCCTGCAAAATCCAACGAAAATCGTTCTGCCTTATTTATAGCCGTTTCGGTAGAATTTAAATAAAAATTATTTACTGTAATTTTGTCGGAATAATCCGTCAAACTGATCATAACCAAACTATTACCAGAACGAAGATAGCTAAATCCGGACTGATTAAATTCACTACTAAATTTAATGTGTGCAAAATCATACTTGTCAGAGCCAGACCCAGTCGAATATATAATATCCACCTGACCTGAATCCACAGTCACCCAATCATCTCCTAGCCCCGCATCAACAACATCCCCATTATCAACCTGAATATAATCGTTACCAGCCCCTCCATAAATAAGATCTTGTCCCGCACGCCCAAATATTGTGTCATCACCAGCGTCGCCATAAATAGTGTCATCTCCAGACCCACCATCTATGAAATCATTTCCATCAAGCCCATAGAACGTTGTAGCTTGGTCAGTCAGCGCACCCAAAGTATCATTGCCTGAAGTGCCACTTAGCACACGTAAATTTTCATTAATCCATGCTGGAGTCCAAACGGTTCCGTCGATAAACTCAATACGTTGTAGTGAGGGTGTCCCAGTAGAAAACCAACCAGATAAAATCACGCCATCTGTAGCCCCTTTGATATTAACTCTTAAATCTTGAGCACCATCTGCTGAAAACTCAATGTCAGCAGGGCTTATCCCATCAATAAATTTAAGCGTATTTACACTACCATCATTTGTTTCATAAATTGTGTCTACACTCTGGCCTCTTGCATATAGGTATACATCGGCGCCATCGCCACCAGACAACGTATCATCTCCACTGTTTCCTTGCAGTGTATCGGCTAGGTTACTACCGACCAAATCATCGGCATCCGCACTACCAATTAAATTAAACCCCGCCCCTAACAAATCTTCATAGCTAAGACTCGACCCATCAAAAAAATCGAAGTAACCTATTATTCGTGAATTTAATACATCAGTATTATCGAAGCCATGAACTATTAGTTTTCCCGGCGCACTTCCAGCAATTATAATTTCAAGGGTATTGCCGGCCCCTATCGCCAGACTGATATCTTGCTGCTGAATTCCGCTTCCAAAAAAAACTCTGTTTTCAGCAAGAACTGGACCACCTAACGAATAGCCAAATCTAGGATCGCTATCATAAATATGATCGATACCATCTCCACGCTCATATCTGTAGACGTTGCCACCACCAGCGCCGGTTAAAGTATCATCCCCGCGCCCACCACGAAAAAAAGAGTTTCCTTGGGTAGCGGTTAATTTATTATCCACAGCACTACCTACTAGATTCGCGCCAGCGGATGCTGAGTTCAAATTTATTTCATCTTTACTATGATTGGCATAAGCATCATCTAGACCAATAGAACTTCCATCTGAAAATTTCAGCGTCTTTATTCCACCTGACAATCCGTCGGCCAGTATCACTTCATCACTTTGGCTATATTGCAAAGACACATAACTATTTGAGTACTGTATGAAGTTCAAATCTTTAAGGCTAACGCCATGACCAAACTCAAGTGTATTGGCACCTTCACTATCCTGAATCGAGTCGGTCCGCTCGCTGTCCCCTAGATTGAAGACATATGTGTCGTCTCCTGCACCACCCGATAAATAATCAAGCCCTGCACCGCCAACTATTCTGTCGTTTCCTTCAACACCATAAATCTCATCATCACCACTGCCTCCTTCTAACGTGTCGTGGCCTTGATCACCTACTAATATGTCGTTGCCCTCACCACCGTACAGAGCATCATGTCCAAGGCCGCCCCACATAGTGTCGTTACCTGTACCCCCAAAGAGAGTGTCATTACCCGTAGCACCCAGGGAGTTGTCTCCTATCACTTGATCGTCACCGTCGCCCCCATGAAGAACATCACTACCCTCACCACCGAACAAAGTGTCGTTACCTGCACCGCCATCCAGCACATCATCCCCATCCTGGCCAACTAGTGTGTCCATGCCTTCATTTCCACTCAGGTAGTCGCTATCATCTCCGCCTTGTAATTCATCATTCCCAATCCCACCCTTTAGTGTATCCTTACCATTACCAGCGATTAATAAATCGTTATCAGCGCCACCATCTAAATAATCATCACCGCCTCCAGAATTAAGAGTATCTTTGCCAGATTCGCCGAATAACATATCATTACCAACAAAAATCGTATTACTTAGCTCTTCTAAATCACCGTAAAGAATATCGTCGTCTTCCCCTCCGTAAATAACATCATGCCCACCACCACCTATGACATAATCATTACCACCATCTCCAAAAATAGTGTCATCGCCATGCATGGCATCGGGAAGAATTACATAATTCTGTACTAGCTGACTTGATACTCCAGCATAGACTTCTTTGAGTTCACGATCACCAATTAAACGATCATCACCGCTTCCCCCAGAAATTAAATCTGACCCCGCCTCACCACTAATCCAGTCATTCCCATCACCGCCATAGATATAGTCACCGTAAGTTGAGCGGTCCTCAGAGAAATCAGACTGCAATCGAATACTAAAATCTGGCCACCAAGTTGATGAATTATAATATTCAACTAAATATCCATCTCCAAATACCCAGTCATCCCCGGAGCCGCCGGAGATTTGGTCTTGACCCGAACCACCAGTAAGGCTATCAGCACCAAGCCCTCCTATAATTTCATCATCACCACCTCCGCCGCTGACCTCATCATCTCCGTCCCCGGCATCGACAAAATCATTCGAGCTACCGCCACTATCTAAGCTGTTATATTCTTCGGCCAATATAGTGTCCCGACCTTCGCCCCCTAAAATATAATCACGGCCTAACCCACCAGACAGGATATCACTGGCACCTCTTCCATCAATATAATCATCACCAGCCATACCACTGATCACGTCGGTTGAATAACTACCGCCATATAAATAGTCATTTTTATTACCACCCTCAAAATCTACAAGGTATATTTCGTCAAGCTCATTAAGCACAAATGACTGTTCATTCAAATACGACTGATCTAGACTATTACCTAAATCATCATATTTCGAAGCTGAACTCTCTCGATCTTCAAATTTACTTTCTACGTGATAATCTTCAGCATAGATCTCTCCATCGCCTCCTCCATCGAGCTTTTCAGCATAGTAGGCTTGGCCTAACACGTAAGAATTGATATCAAGTACAAATGCACCGCCACCTACTGAAGGACTGACTGGCTCGACATTCAGGTACGCTCCAAAGCTCAAATCAAGCGCTCCAGGCGTATAATTTTCAATAAGTACTTTATCGCTGCCCCCATAACTAATTAAAAGACTTTTATAGCCTTGCTGTGCATCAACAAGAGTAAAGAATACTCCCTCATTCCGCCACGCACTTATGCTAAGTCCTTCTTTATTACCAACTTGTATTGATTGCCCGTTAATCTTTAGGGATCCAATCCCATCAGTATCAACAATACAGTCAAACCCATCTCCACTTCTGAACTCATAAATATCACGCCCCCCCCCCCCATAGAGAAGATCATTGCCACTACCACCTATGATCTCATCATCGCCATTCCCACCCGAAATCGTATCCCTACCGTCTCCACCATCAAGTTGGTCGTTGCCGATACCACCTTCGAGATAGTCGTGTCCGGCATCGCCTTTCAGAGTGTCATTGCCGCCCATGCCGTAGAAGCGGTCATTCCCAATTTGGCCTTCAAGCGTGTCGGTAGCATCACCACCGAAGTACACACGGTGAACAAGTGGCTGAAATTCAACAAAAGGATCAGGCAGAACTAAGACCTCTTGTCCAGAGGCAAAATCTCGGTAGTCAAAACCATCTTTTGCGGCATAGTTGGTAACTTGTTGATTCTCGCTGATAGTCCACTTAGTGATCAGGCCACCCAACATCTTGGAGCGATCAGCTACCCACTCTTGAGTAAGCGAGCCTAGGCCGGTGCTTTCGTTATAAAGTTCTAGCTGTACCGCCAAGCTAGCGTAATTTGCACCAATGACCGCATAAGGCTTCAACTCTAGCAGAGCACGCCGCACGGCCAGGCCTTCATCATTGCCGTATAAAGCCAACTCTGTCGTCGATCCAGAAGTTTGGCCTACCATGTCACGAATACCAAATTTATTTTCGAATGAAGTGTCGGCGACCATTAACTGCGCATTGATAAATGAGTCTCTAAGATCGCCCTCGCGACTTGCAATGCTATTAGAATTTAACAATGCACGAACATCATCTATAAAATCGCGAGCATATTCTTCTTTTGTTGCCGCACTGGCGATACTCTTCAAAGTGGCGAGCGTTTCATCACTACCTATACCACCCAGCAAATATCCCAGAACATAGCCGCCCGTACTCGAGTAATCGAACGGATTATTTGCCTCATTAAATGCATTTACAGATAATCCAATACCAGAGCCCGCATCACCGAAAGCCAGATCAAATGCCATCTCACTACTTTCATCTCCAAGACGAAACAAAGCAAAAACCTGGCCTTGCTCATCCTTAAATACCTCGATACTCTCTTCACCGATACTCACTGTTTCGGTGCTACCCCCATCAGCAGCAATAATTACTGCTTGTTTATATGAAATACCAAATTGCACACCAGAATTAGTAACTTCTGAAACTGCTGCCTTAAGTACAATATTCAGGGCATCAGAATGAACATATTTCTGAGCTGACTCTATGTTTTCAGTCAATGCATAATGTGCAGCTAAAAAAAACCGTCCTGGGAATAACGCCTGCAGCGCTGGGTCTTCCATACCGTTCGCTCTCAACCAAGCCTCATCAGCGTTCAGATAAGCTCCCAATTCAGTCGGCGGCTTGTATGACACCACTCCATTTTCGTCAGTTTCTTGAATGAAACCTGAAATTTCATGTGTGATAATTACAGTCGAAAAATCGACTATAGAGTAATCAGGGTACACTCCGGGGTATGCGATTTGCAGTAACGCATTTGCATTAATTGCTGGCCCACCAATTAATGATCCACTGCCCGTCGATATCTGAGCCGTATTCAAAAATGCCATATTCCCGGTCTTTTCGGCCAACAACAGGTAGGCCGCACCTCTGTCTCCGGCAGCAATGTAGGCCAGCACTTTGTCCATATCAGTCTGTGATATATTTGTATAATTATCCGGATTATCATCAAGTATATGGGGCGCTATACGATCAGGCAGTGCCAATTCCGACCAGAAGTCAACAAGTTCTCCGAACACTGACGGCAATAGTTCAAAAACCTGATTCATATCACTTCCCCTCTGTAGAGATTAATATTCCATTTAAATAGCCAGTAATTTTTTTATCGAGCGAAACCAATTTGCCATTGAGGAAAAATTTTGAATTAATAGCATACTCAACACGCCCCCCCATCGCCAAGTCAGAATGAACCGTACAGCCACGTAATCTTAGCACCCCATCAACTCCCAAATACTGATGACAATCAATTATCTTATTTGGATTTGCCTTAGGCACATACAAGGCACGACGTATTACACCACAAGTAATCCTCTGGACTTCAGTAGCTTTCTTACTTACAAGCGCAACGATTGACGGGCAAGAAATATTGTCATATTTATCATAACCAACAACATCACTCACAACTGCCGCATACTTCCCCCAATGGGAGTACCATTTAAGCTTAGACTCAAGCTCATTCAAAGCAGAGTAATATATACGCACGTTATTATCACTACCTATCAGATAGTTGCCAGCCTCACTCCCATGTTCATATATACTTTCAGCTTTTGCATCAGACACAAACAAACCAATAGTAACCTCAGTACCATACCCATACTTCTCTGTAGGCATACCAATCGAATGATCAAGCGCCCTGACATAAAACGCAATTCTATCTGGATCAGGAGCAGTGCACCTGCTCCCAACTTTGGGTTTAGCACATGATACTTCCACCAACCCTTTGGACACACCAACCACCCTGTAGTTAGAGCTAGTTCCTTTGTTGCCTAACACCCAGACAATCATCAACACAATTAGAACAAGATAAAACACCAATAAAAATCTGGATTTAATTATCATCCACTCAAGCCTCATAATACTAGTTTTCCGGACAGACTATTACTTAAGGACTTCACCTTCTGAAACATTCCTTATTCACTAACCAGACCCAAATACAACTAAGCCAATATAGTAGCCAAGTATTTTTTGACTCCATCAACATTCGAATAACTCTGTGCATTAAGCCTTGCCGCTTGCCTTAAATACGACCATCGCCTAGGTAGAGTCAGCGAGTTTATAACCTGCTCGGTGACTGCCTCCGCGTTAAAGAAGTCCACCAACACCCCATTCTCGCCATCACGAATCACTTCTCTTACCGGCGCAGTATCCGAGCCAATAATTAAACACCCACTGGCCATGGCTTCCAGTAGCGACCAAGACAGGACAAAGGGGTAAGTCAGGTAGAGGTGCACCGCAGAAACCTGCAGCACTTTCTTATAGGTGGTCTTGCCGAGAAAGTGCACACGACTTAGGTCGACCGGATTTTCCGCCAGCAGTTTGCTGCGCCAGTTGGGTGAGTCCTTGGGTTTGCTGCCATAGCTGACGTCATCACCACCAACGACCACTACTTGGCAGGTAGGATGTTCTTTAAGAATTTTCGGCAGCGCACGCATAAAGCTGTGAAATCCCCGATACGGCTCCAGATTGCGCGCCACATAGGTGATGACTGGCTCGCCTGCCTTCAGCACTTTTCCGTTGGGCAGTTGTAGGGTCGCCTCGGGATCTGGCCCCAGGTTAGCGGTGTCGATACCTTCGTGGATGACCTGGATCTTGTCTTGATACGACTTGGGATGCAGGCTGTGCTGCCAATGAGTCGGGGTAATGGCGGCATCGCAGTTTTCTATGTTGAGCAGGTGCAGCGCATTACGACTACGAATGCTGGCGGCCCCATTTATATCCAAGGGAAATTCGTGATCAAAGCCTGCGTCAGCACCGCGAGTCTGGTAATAGTATTCGCAGAAGTGAACTAGCTTGACGTGCGGGAAAGCCTCCTTGGCATAGAGTGTTTCTCCCCAGCCGGGGTGGGCAACGATCACATCTGGACGGTAGCCTTTGGCCTTTAGATCCAACATAAGTCGCAGCACCTGCTGGCCGTGCAACACTCCGTCTTCGAAGCTACGTGCATAAGGATGAGTATGAGAGCTGGCAGTGCGACGAGGTTTGTAGCGCAGCATTTTCACGCCCGACAGCCCAGGCGCCTTTTCGCGACCGATGGCCAGTACCTGAACATCCGACTGCTTAGCCAAGTGCGCGGCAATATGGCGGAACTGACCGGGGAAGTTCTGATGGATAAACAGCACGTTCATGCAGCGCTCCCTGCGTTTACTTACTTCGCTTTTTCCTGCGATGGGTTACGCATTCGGCCAACCCACCGTACGGGCCGATGTTCAACGCTCGATCAAACTCTCATTCGCATACCGCTGAAGTGGACTCAAGAAGTAATCAATCACCTTCCTCTTATCCGTCTTAACCTCTGCTCTTACCGCCATACCCGGCGATAACGCAATCTTGTTTTCGCCCACTTGAATACTCTTCTGCTTAAGCTGTATCCGCGCGCTGTACACCAAGCCCAAACGTTCATCCTCGATAGCATCATTGGAAATGCTGACAACCGTGCCGTCGACTACGCCGTACTTGGTAAATGAGAAAGTCTCAACTTTTATCTCAACGGTTTGACCAGGACGGACAAAGCCAATGTCTTTGTTCTCCAACATGGCTTCCACTTCTACCGGTTGATCGCTGGGAACGATGACCATAAGCGGCTGGGCTTCGGTGACCACCCCTCCGTTAGTGTGGATCGCCAGTTGCTGCACTGTGCCCGCCACCGGTGCGGTGAGACGCATCAAGCTGTCGCGTTGTTGGGCTTTTTTCAGCTCCTGGCTCAGCGCGGCACTACGCTGCTCAGACTCATGTTCTAGGTCGAGCATGGCGCGGCGGGTTTGAGCTATCACACTGTTCTGTTGGCTTTGCGCAGCCTTTTTAGCTGCGCTGAGTTCAAGTACCCGTGATTTCTGAATACTTAACTCACGTTCTTGATCAAGGCGTATCTGTTCTTTTTCTAAGTAGGCGTGTTTGGCAATAAAGTTCTTTTTGAGTAGCCGCTTGTAATCCGCAGCGAGCTCTCGTGTTATCGGCAAGCTTTGCTGCAGTGAAGCGACTGTGCTTTTAGCGGATTCAATCTCTGCACTGCGTTGCTCAATTGCAGCGGCGCTTTGCGCCAACGTGCTTTGTAGTTCCAGGTATTGACCCTGCACCCAACGTTGTGCGGCTTTTTGCTGCTCTAAGCTGGCATGAGGGATAAGTTTTGCAAGGCTAGAAGGGCCCCGGTTTTGCTCAATGGCATCAAGCAAGGACTTGGCGCGAGCAGTGTCTACTTCGGCAGCGAGTAGATCACTGCTCAAGCGCTCGATATCAGCCCCGGTCATGCTGGTATCCAGTTCAATCAATAGGTCACCGGCTTTAACGTGCTGCCCGTCATACACGTAAATAGCTTTAACAACGGCTACTTCACTGGGTTGGATGATTTTGCTTTTACCGTTGGGTACGATCTTGCCGCTGGCGGTGGCGACCACATCGATTTCTCCAACACAGGCCCACACAAGCGTCAGTACGGCAAAAGCCATAATGGTCCATTGGATATATCGGGGTGCGGGATGGACGGGCTGTTCCTGTAAGGCCAAAGCAGCGGGCATGAATTGCACTTCATGGTTAAGCCGTGCCGGCGCGTCCATGGCTTTGCGATTTGTCCACGAGTGCCGCCATGCTTGTCGGTAGCGGTTAATTAAGTCGCGTTTGGCGCTCATGCCGCACCGCCTTGTTGCATGCGGTGCAGGCGCGAGTAATGCCCCGCTTGATGAGTTAGCAGTTCGCTGTGGCTGCCCTGCTCAACGATCTGCCCACGATCCATTACCAAGATACGGTTGGCATCGCGCACCGCAGACAAACGGTGGGCAATGATGATTACCGTACGGCCTTTGCAAATGGTTTGCATATTCTGTTGGATGACGCGCTCGGACTCGTAATCCAAGGCACTAGTGGCCTCATCGAATATCAGAATGCGCGGATTACCAATCAACGCGCGGGCGATAGCAATACGCTGACGCTGACCACCGGACAACGACGCACCGTGCTCACCAACAACTGTGTCGTAGCCTTCCGGCAACTCAAGAATGAATTCATGGGCGCCTGCCATTTTGGCGGCTTGCATCACCGCTTCAATAGGTGTGCCCGGGTCGACAAGGGCAATGTTCTCGCGAATGCTGCGAGCGAACAGCATATTGTCCTGCAGCACCACACCAATCTGTCGGCGCAACGAAGACACGTCGGCCAGAGCAAGGTCCATACCATCCACTAGCACGCGTCCACGCTCAGGCGTGTAAAGACGCTGCAACAGCCTGGTCAGGGTACTTTTACCCGAGCCCGAACGCCCCACTACACCGATAACTTCACCGGCATTGATGGTTAGGCTGATGCCGCGAAGCACTTCAGAGCCATCAGGGCGATAACGAAATTGCACCTGATCGAATTCAACATGCCCCCGCAGTGGCGGCAAAGCGCTGCGCGAATCCTGCGAAAGCTCAGTGCGCGTATTCAGGATATCGCCCAAACGCTGCACAGAAACACCGGTCTGCTGGAAGTTGGTCCACAACTGAGCTAACCGCATAATTGGCTGCGAGACACGACCGGCAAGCATATTGAATGCGATTAACTGACCCACACTAAGGTCGCCCTCAATCACCAAGCGCGCGCCCATCCACAGCGTGGCAACGGTCACCAGCTTGCCGATAAAGCCAACACTTTCATTAGCGATAGTGGAGAGGGTTTGAGTCTTGAAGCTGGCCGCGACGTATCCCGCTAGCTGGTTGTCCCACTTGCGGTTGATTTGCGGCTCAACCGCCATCGACTTAAGGGTGTCGATGCCGTTTACCGTTTCAACCAAAAATGCCTGATTCTCGGCACCACGGGTAAAGCTTTCGTTCAGGCGAGCACGTAATACTGGGGTGATCAACAGGGACACAATGAAATACAGCGGTAGCGACAAAATCACGATAAGCGTTAACCAGCCGCTGTACATAAACATCACGGCGATAAACACCACCGAAAAGAGAACATCCAACAGCAGGGTAATAGCGTTACCGGTTAGAAAGTTGCGGATATTCTCCAGCTCACGAACGCGGGCCACTGAGTCCCCCACGCGGCGGGCCTGAAAGTAAGCCAACGGCAAAGTCACTAAATGCCGGAATAAACGCGAGCCCAGCTCGACATCGATTCGACTGGCTGTATGAGCAAACACATAACTGCGCAGACCCGACAGCAGTGTTTCGAAGATCATAATGCCGAGTAGACCAATCGCGATCACATCTAGAGTAGACAGACCGCGATGCACTAAAACCTTATCCATCACCACCTGAAAGAAAAGTGGCGTAAGCAACGCAAAAATCTGCAGAACAAACGACACCAGCAACACTTCACTCAACAGCTTGCGGTACTTGACGATGGCAGGGATAAACCAGCTGAAGTCAAAGCGTGCTAGATCACCAGCAAGCGAAGCTTCAGAGCGGATCAAGACCAACTCCCCGGTCCATCGAGCCTCAAGCTCTTTAAAAGTCAGTACTTCAGGTCGTTGCGACTGAGGATCGTGGATCAGTGTTTTGCCATCATCCAGCCGAGCAATGATAAAGAAGTGCCCATTGCTGTCCGTAGCAATCGCTGGCAGCGGAGTATGACTCAGTCGAGAAAGAGAACTGCGGGCGGACTTGGCTTTGAGCCCGAGCGTCTTGGCTGCCAACAACATCTCGGCACGACCAAACAAACGGCCATCTTCTGCATATTCGTGGGTGAGCTGTTCGGGAGATGCGGCGACGTTATGAAAGCGCGCAAGCATCACAAGGCAAGCAAGGCCAGTATCGACTGAGGAGGTAGCACCCACTCCCGGGTGTGCATCTGTCATTAGCGGTCCTTGGCAAAGACACCGTTTGATAAACGGTTGTCAGAACCATCAAGCTAGCCAATTGCAAAACGCGCGGCAACTAATCAACCGTACGGATACAGACATTACAACCAGTTATGTGGAACGGTTCTCACTTGCAACTGATACGTCGCTCTCGGACATACGTTACTTGCTTCACCCAACGGCTATATTTCAGCCCGCCACCTAATAGCTGTTGAGTAATAGAATTTACCGACCGAGCCTTGGATTTCTCGCTCATCAGGCGCGATCAGCCCTAAAACAGACCCAAGTTTACAAACATCGCCTTTCTACACCCCAAACACCCAGAATCCCTTGTCGGCCACCGTACAACTGTAGTCTTACCTATGCGACAATAGGCGCAATGTCTGGCATAACCCTCGCATTCATTTCCCAGCAGCTCAGCCATCCTGTGCAGACGCTGCTCTTTTAGTATGCACGCTGGATCGACTCAAGCTCCGATTGGAGCTAACTGGAAAAGCCAGGTTTTGGTATCACATGGGTATCAGGCTAATCCAGACACTTCTAAGTTATTGATAGGTAAGCCCTTTGATCTCCACCGCTAACATCACCATGCAGTTCGGCGCTAAGCCACTGTTCGAGAACGTTTCCGTAAAATTCGGTAACGGCAACCGTTATGGCCTGATCGGTGCCAACGGCTGTGGTAAGTCGACCTTTATGAAGATCCTCGGTGACGACCTTGAACCGTCGGGTGGCCAGGTGATGCTTGAGCCCAATGTGCGTCTGGGTAAGTTGCGTCAGGATCAATTCGCCTACGAAGAATTCAACGTGATCGATACCGTGATCATGGGCCACGCTGAGTTGTGGCAGGTCAAGGCTGAGCGCGACCGCATTTACTCGCTGGCAGAAATGACTGAAGAAGACGGCATGGCTGTTGCCGAACTGGAAACCGAGTTTGCTGAAATGGACGGCTACACCGCCGAATCCCGTGCCGGTGAGTTGCTTCTTGGCCTCGGTATCCCCCTCGCCCAGCATTTTGGCCCGATGAGCGAAGTTGCTCCTGGCTGGAAACTTCGGGTTTTACTGGCCCAGGCTCTGTTCTCCGACCCGGACGTGCTGCTGCTCGACGAGCCAACCAACCACCTGGATATCAATACCATCCGCTGGCTGGAAAATATTCTCACGGCGCGTAACAGCACCATGATCATCATTTCTCACGACCGTCACTTCCTCAACAGCGTGTGCACGCACATGGCTGACTTGGATTATGGCGAGTTGCGCCTGTTCCCAGGTAACTATGATGAGTACATGACGGCGGCCACTCAGTCTCGCGAGCAACTGCTCTCGGACAACGCCAAGAAGAAGGCGCAGATCAGCGAACTGCAAAGCTTCGTTAGCCGCTTCTCGGCCAACGCCTCGAAAGCCAAGCAAGCCACTTCACGCGCCAAGCAGATCGACAAGATCCAACTGGCTGAAGTCAAACCATCGAGCCGTATCAGCCCTTTCATTCGCTTCGAGCAGACCAAAAAACTGCATCGTCAGGCAGTGACTGTTGAACATATGGCCAAGGGTTTTGACGGCAAGCCGCTGTTCAAGAACTTCAGCTTTACCGTTGAAGCAGGTGAGCGCGTCGCGATTATTGGCCCGAACGGAATCGGCAAGACCACTCTTTTACGCACCTTGATGGGTGAGTTGACCCCGGATGCAGGAACGGTCAAGTGGACGGAAAGCGCTGAGCTGGGTTACTACGCACAGGACCACGCCCACGACTTTGAAGATGACGCCACCCTGTTCGAGTGGATGGGTCAGTGGACTCAAGGCGGCGAACAGCTGGTACGCGGCACCTTGGGTCGTATGCTGTTCTCCAACGATGACATCCTCAAGTCAGTCAAGGTCATCTCCGGTGGTGAACAAGGCCGCATGTTGTTCGGCAAGCTGATCCTGAACAAGCCTAACGTGCTGATCATGGATGAACCGACCAACCACTTGGACATGGAATCCATCGAAGCCCTCAACCTGGCGCTGGAAAACTACCCGGGCACGCTGATTTTCGTCAGCCACGACCGTGAGTTTGTTGGCTCGTTGGCCACCCGTATCATCGAGCTGAGCGACAGCGGCGTGACCGACTTCAGCGGCACCTACGATGATTACCTGCGTAGCCAGGGCGTTATCGTTTAAGCACCCTGCCCCACAGTAAAAAAGCCCGCTCTTGTAGCGGGCTTTTTTGTGCGCGTCGCTCGGCGTGACAATGCACAGCTAGGCTATTGGTGGACGGAAAGAAAGCGACCGCTCACATGCCTTGGGTAATGTGAGCACCTAGCAAATCCACGTGCCCGATGACCCTGGCCGCAAGTGCGATGTTTTCTACTTGATGAAGGAGGCTGGATGACGATCACACTGCCCAGTATGATCAGGATATTCAATGAGCAGGGGCTCCTATGCAGCGCGTCATGATTATTGGCCAACCGGGGTCAGGAAAAAGTACGCTGGCTCGGGAGATGGGCAAGCACACCGGTCTTCCGATTACCCATATTGACACGATCCATTGGCAACCGGGGTGGGTCGAGCGGAACGCAGATGAGAAGACTCGCCTTTGTCACGAGGTTGAGGCTCGCGATCAGTGGATTTTTGAAGGCGGTCATTCGGCCACTTGGGACAACCGTATTGCCAGAGCCGATCTCCTAGTATGGATTGATCGGTCGTCGGCACTTCGGTTTTGGCGTGTGCTTCTAAGAACTTTGACCCAGCTTGGTAGCCCTCGCCCTGACCTTCCAGAGGATTGCCCAGAACAGCTAGGGAACCTCCCTGAGCTTTTCAACTTCATGTGGACTACCCGTAAATCGGCGCGTGCCAAGATGAAGCAGCTTGCGGCAACGGCGCCGTTAACATGTCGCGTCGTCTGTCTGCGATCCAACCGCCAAACCAGGCAATTTCTGTCGAGTATTGGAGAAGTACATTGTGCAAAGTCGTCGCGAAAACTCCACGTTCCGACAAAACCGCTGCGTGATTGAAGGGCGCTAAGCGCCGTAGTCACGTTGTATTACTCAAGCTGGCACCCACTGGTGCGCAAGCAACTGGTCAATCTTACTTGCCCGCTGCGTCAGCACATCTTTCAGATAGGCATACGGATTATGCCCACTCATGTGTACCGACTGAATTAGACTCATGCAGGAAGCTGAGTTGGCCGCACGCTAAAGACGGAAATGGCGCCGTCCACCCTACCCGCGTAGGGTGTGACAACGCGAAGCTTGTCCACCATGAGTTAGCGATGATCGCGGTGCATCGCCGGTAATGATTTCCCAATAAAAAAGGCCACCCGAAGGTGGCCTCTTTCTAAGCAAAAAAGCAATTACGCTTTTTTGACTTCCCAACCAGTCAGCTCAGCCAAGGCTTTGCCGATGTCAGCCAGGGAACGCACGGTTTTAACGCCTGCGTCTTGCAGAGCAGCAAACTTCTCGTCTGCAGTGCCCTTGCCGCCAGAGATGATTGCACCAGCGTGACCCATACGCTTGCCCGCAGGAGCGGTAACACCAGCGATGTAGGAAACAACAGGCTTAGTCACATTGGCTTTGATGTAAGCAGCAGCTTCTTCTTCAGCCGAACCGCCGATCTCACCGATCATAACGATCGCTTCGGTCTTCGGGTCTTCCTGGAACAGCTTCAGGATGTCGATGAAGTTAGAGCCTGGGATCGGGTCACCACCGATACCAACGCAAGTCGACTGACCGAAACCGGCGTCAGTAGTCTGCTTAACAGCTTCGTAAGTCAGGGTGCCGGAACGCGACACGATGCCTACTTTGCCTGGCAAGTGGATGTGGCCTGGCATGATGCCGATCTTGCACTCGCCCGGGGTGATAACACCTGGGCAGTTAGGGCCGATCAGGACAACGCCCAGCTCGTCACACTTAACTTTGGCTTCAAGCATGTCGATAGTTGCAATACCTTCGGTAATGCAAACGATCAGCTTGATACCGCCCATTGCTGCTTCCAGGATCGAGTCCTTGCAGAATGGAGCCGGTACGTAGATAACGCTGGCAGTAGCGCCAGTGGTTTCTACAGCTTCTTTAACAGTGTTGAACACTGGCAGGCCCAGGTGAGTTGAACCACCTTTGCCTGGTGTTACACCGCCGACCATTTTAGTGCCGTAGGCAATAGCTTGTTCGGAGTGGAAGGTACCCTGCGAGCCGGTGAAACCCTGGCAGATTACTTTGGTGTCTTTATTGATCAGGACGCTCATTACTTGCCCTCCGCAGCTTTGACGACTTGCTGAGCAGCGTCGGTCAAGCTGGTTGCCGCGATGATGTTCAGGCCACTTTCAGCCAGGACTTTAGCGCCCAGCTCAGCGTTGTTACCTTCAAGGCGAACAACAACCGGAATTTTAACGCCGACTTCTTTCACTGCGCCGATGATGCCTTCAGCAATCATGTCGCAACGAACGATACCGCCGAAGATGTTAACCAGAACGGCTTTAACATTGTCATCCGAGAGGATGATTTTGAACGCTTCGGTAACGCGTTCTTTGGTAGCACCGCCGCCAACGTCAAGGAAGTTGGCTGGCTGACCGCCGTGCAGGTTGACGATGTCCATGGTACCCATGGCCAGGCCAGCACCGTTGACCATGCAGCCGATGTTACCTTCAAGGGCAACATAGTTCAGTTCGAACTTGGCAGCGTGGGCTTCGCGTGGATCGTCCTGCGACGGGTCATGCATAGCGCGCAGCTTAGGCTGGCGGTACATGGCGTTGCTGTCGATGTTGATCTTGGCGTCCAGGCAGTGCAGGTTGCCGTCAGCCTTGATTACCAGCGGGTTCACTTCCAGCAGAGCCAGGTCATAGTCCTGGAACAGCTTGGCCAGACCCACGAAGATCTGAGTGAATTGCTTGATCTGGTTACCTTCCAGGCCCAGCTGGAAAGCCAACTCGCGACCTTGGAATGGCTGAGCGCCAACCAGTGGATCGATAGTTGCCTTGAGGATTTTCTCAGGGGTGTCGTGTGCCACTTTCTCGATGTCTACGCCACCTTCAGTGGACGCCATGAACACGATACGACGGCTGGAGCGATCAACTACAGCGCCCAGGTACAGTTCCTTGGCGATGTCAGTGCAGGACTCAACCAGGATCTTGCTGACAGGCTGGCCGTTGGCGTCAGTCTGGTAAGTTACCAGACGCTTGCCCAACCAGTTGGCTGCAAATGCCTTAGCATCTTCTTTGCTCTTGACCAGCTTCACGCCGCCCGCTTTACCGCGGCCGCCAGCGTGAACTTGGGCTTTAACAACCCACTCACTGCCACCGATTTTGTCGCAAGCTTCTGCGGCTTCTTCTGGGGTGTCTACTGCGAAGCCTTGGGATACGGGCAGGCCGTATTCAGCGAAAAGCTGCTTACCCTGATACTCGTGGAGATTCATGCTTGTCTACCGTCTTCGTTTAGGTATTGCGCATTCGGTGCTGCACATTAATGCCGCACCACCTGTGACCGCCATCTTGAGCAGTCCGACGTGCATTCCGCGCTTAACCAATGTTAAACACGGGCCGCAGTCGTGGTTCTTTTTATCCAGTAATCGCTGGGGCTGCCGTTTTGGCAGTCCCAAGGATTAATAGTTATTCACTCAGCGCTTTTTGCGATTAGCAACGTGAATAGCACCGCCATTCACTGCCAATGCCGCTTCGTGCAACGCTTCGGAAAGGGTTGGGTGCGAGAACACCATCATCCCTAAATCTTCGGCACTGGTGCCGAATTCCATGCCGATTGCGCCCTGCTGAACCAACTCAGCAGCGCTTGGACCAATGACATGAACGCCCAACACGCGATCAGTCTTGGCATCAGCAATAACTTTAACCATACCGCCGGTATCGTTTGCAGCCATTGCACGACCGCTGGCCGCGAATGGGAACGTGCCCACGTTAACAGCAATACCGTCAGCCTTGAGCTGCTGCTCGGTTTTACCAACCCACGCGATTTCCGGGTGAGTGTAGATAACCGATGGGATCAAGTCATAATTCATTTGCGCTTTATGGCCAGCGATACGCTCGGCAACCATCACGCCCTCTTCCGAGGCCTTGTGCGCGAGCATTGCACCACGAACTACGTCACCAATGGCGTAGACGCCTGGAACGCTGGTTTCGCATTGGTCATTGACGAAGATGAAACCGCGCTCATCCAGATCAACACCGCTGTCAGCTGCCAGCAATTCAGTAGTAACTGGGCGACGACCAACCGCTACGATCAGCTTATCGAAGGTCATCTTCTGCTCGCCATCGGCGTCAGTGAAGCTCACGGTCACTTGCTTCTTCTTAACTTCAGAAGCAGTCAGGCGTGCGCCCAGCAGAATTTTCAGACCTTGCTTGGTCAGGGTTTTCATCGCTTCTTTGGAGATCTGATCATCAGCCGCTGGCAGGAACTTGTCCTGAGCTTCGATAACAGTCACTTGCGAACCCAGACGCGACCATACCGAACCCAACTCCAGACCAATAACGCCAGCGCCGATAACGCCCAGGGTTTTCGGTACAGCTTGGAAATCCAGAGCGCCAGTCGAGTCGACGATTACGTCTTGATCAACCGGTGCTGGTGGAATATCGATCGGCTTGGAGCCCGAAGCGATGATCACATTACCGGCTTCAACAATCTGAGTAGTGCCATCTTGCGCGGTGACTTCAACTTGCTTGCCCGAAAGCAGCTTGCCATGGCCTTCCAGCAGAGTGACGCCATTGGCTTTGAACAGGGTGGCAACGCCGCCAGTCAGGTTCTTAACAATGGTGTCCTTACGGCCAACCATTGCAGGCACGTCCATGGTCACGCCTTTGGCAGTGATACCGTGGATAGCAAAGCCTTCCTGTGCTTCGTGGTATTTCCACGAGCTGTCGAGCAGTGCTTTAGAAGGAATGCAACCTACGTTCAGGCAAGTGCCACCAAGAGCGATCTTGCCCGCTTTATCCTGATACTTCTCGATACAGGCAGTCTTCAAGCCCAGTTGAGCCGCCTTGATTGCAGCTACATAACCGCCAGGGCCGGCACCGATGACTACCACGTCGAATTTCTGAGACATTACTGATTCCTTCTCAAATAAACCGGGCGGCTCCTTGTGAGAGCCGCCGAGGGAGAAACTGGGTTTAGATATCCAGCAGCAGACGCGCAGGATCTTCCAGCAGGTTCTTGATGGTCACCAGGAAGGTCACGGCTTCCTTACCATCGATCAGGCGGTGATCGTAAGACAGCGCCAAGTACATCATAGGACGAATAACAACCTGACCATTGATCGCCATCGGGCGTTGCAGAATGTTGTGCATACCCAAGATAGCAGCTTGCGGCGGGTTAACGATCGGCGTCGACATCATCGAACCAAAAGTACCACCGTTAGTGATGGTGAAGGTACCGCCAGTCATCTCGTCAATCGACAGTTTGCCGTCGCGGGCCTTTTTACCGTAGGTCGCAATGCCGTTTTCGATTTCAGCCAGGCTCATCGATTCGGCGTTACGCAGTACCGGTACAACCAGACCGCGGTCGCTCGATACTGCTACACCAACGTCAGCATAACCGTGGTAAACGATATCGGAGCCGTCGATCGAAGCGTTGACTGCCGGGAAGCGCTTAAGTGCTTCGGTGGCCGCTTTAACGAAGAACGACATGAAGCCCAGGCGTACGCCGTTGTGCGACTTCTCGAACAGATCTTTGTACTTCGAACGCAGGGCCATGACTTCAGTCATGTCGACTTCGTTGAAAGTGGTCAGCATAGCCATGTTCGACTGTGCTTCAACCAGACGCTCAGCAACCTTCGCACGCAGGCGAGTCATTGGTACGCGCTTTTCAACACGATCACCAGCAGCTGTCACTGGAGCGCTAGCAGTTGCGGCAGCAGCAGGCTTGGCAGCAGGAGCATTTTTCTTGGCTTCAACAGCAGCAACTACGTCTTCTTTAGTGACGCGGCCGCCTTTGCCAGTACCGGAAATGCTGCTTGGGCTGATGCCATTCTCTTCAGCCAACTTGCGTGCAGCAGGCGATAGAATCTGGTCATCGTCGCCTGCGGCAGCTGGTGCTGCGGCAGGTGCTTCATCTTTCTTGGCTTCGGGTGCCGAAGCAGCAGCTGGAGCAGCCGCGGCTGCGCCTTCATTCAGGCGACCCAGCAGTTCGTTGCTCAGTACGGTGTCGCCTTCGTTTTTAACGATTTCCGCGATAACGCCGTCGGCTTCAGCCAACACTTCGATAACGACTTTGTCAGTCTCGATGTCAACGATCAGTTCGTCGCGCTTGACTGCGTCGCCAGGCTTTTTATGCCAAGTCGCAACGGTACCGTCAGCAACCGATTCCGGGAAAGTTGGGGCATTAATATCGATAGCCATTGTGTGTGTCCTTAAATTCGGTTTTCAACGAGGCGGCCTACTCAGGCCGCCTCTTGCGCTCAGGCGTTAAACAGTAAAAGCGTCCTGCAGCAGTTTTTCCTGCTGCTCGGCGTGCAACGATGCATAACCGCATGCTGGAGATGCAGAGCCTTCACGGCCGGCATACTCAAGAACCAGGGTTTTCTTGTGCGCAGTAACAACACGGCGCATGTGATGCTGGCTGCAATACCAAGCACCTTGGTTCATCGGCTCTTCCTGACACCAGACGATGTGCTTGAGGTTCTTATAGACAGCAAGAGCCTCAGTCAGGTCATCTTCCGGGAACGGATAGAGCTGTTCTAGGCGTACGATTGCGATGTTGTTCAAGCCTTCATTGCGACGCTTTTCGAGCAAGTCGTAATAGACCTTGCCGCTGCACATCACCACACGGTCAACTTTCTTCGGATCGATTGGATCAATCTCTGGAATAACCGTCTGGAACGAGCCTTCAGCCAAATCTTCCAATGTCGAGGTTGCCAATTTGTGGCGCAACAGCGACTTAGGCGTCAATACGACCAATGGCTTGCGTAGCGGACGAATAACCTGACGGCGCAGCAAATGGTAGATCTGAGCTGGCGTGGTCGGTACGCAAACCTGCATGTTGTGCTCGGCACAAAGTTGCAGATAACGCTCCAGGCGCGCCGAGGAATGCTCAGGCCCCTGCCCTTCGTAACCATGCGGTAGGAGCATGGTCAGACCACAGAGACGGCCCCACTTGGTTTCGCCGCTGGAGATGAACTGGTCGAATACAACCTGAGCACCGTTAGCGAAGTCACCGAATTGCGCTTCCCAGATAACCAAGCCATTTGGCGTGGTGGTGGAATAACCGTATTCGAAGGCCAGCACTGCTTCTTCAGACAAGAACGAATCATACAGATCAAATTCTGGCTGATCGTCATAAAGCTTCTGCAGTGGAATGTAGGGAGTGCCGTCTTTTTGGTTATGCAAAACAGCATGGCGGTGCGAGAACGTACCGCGACCCACGTCTTGACCGGTGATGCGAATTGGATGGCCTTCAAACAACAGGGTTGCGTAAGCCATGGTCTCGGCGTAGCCCCAGTTGATCGGCAGCGCACCGGCAGTCATCTTCTGGCGGTCTTCGTAGATCTTCGACACCTGACGTTGAACCACAAAGCCGTCTGGAGTTTCCAGCAGCTTGGCCGAAAGCTCTTGCAGGGTTTTCAGATCAAAACGGGTGTCGTGACGGGCAGTCCAGGCGTGGCCCAGATACGGACGCCAGTCGACAAACAGCTCTTTGTTAGGCTCTTTAACCAAGCTCTTAACAACGTGCTGACCGTTATCCAGTGCTGCGCGGTATTCATCACTCTTGGCCTGAACATCTTCAGCAGTCTGACGCGATGCATTGACCAGCATTTCAGCGTACAGCTCACGTGTAGTGCGCTGCTTGGCGATTTGCTGATACATCAGTGGCTGAGTGCCGTTGGGTTCATCGGCTTCGTTGTGGCCGCGACGACGGTAGCAAACGAGGTCAATAACTACGTCTCGCTTGTACTGCATGCGGTAATCAACAGCCATTTGCGTGACAAACAATACAGCTTCCGGATCATCACCATTTACATGGAAAATCGGCGCCTGGATCATTTTCGCAACATCAGTGCAGTACTCGGTGGAGCGAGCATCGTCTACACGGCTGATGGTAAAACCAACTTGGTTGTTGATAACGATATGGATCGTGCCGCCAGTCTTGAAGCCGCGAGTCTGCGACATCTGGAAGGTTTCCATAACCACGCCCTGACCTGCAAATGCAGCGTCACCGTGGATGGAAATCGGCAGAACCTTGTCACCCACATTGTCGCTGCGGCGATCTTGACGGGCGCGTACTGAGCCCTCAACTACCGGGGAGACAATCTCAAGGTGCGAAGGGTTGAACGCCAACGCCAGGTGAACTTCGCCACCAGCAGTCATCACGTTCGAGGAGAAACCCTGGTGATACTTAACGTCACCCGAGCTCAGGCCTTCGGTTTTCTTGCCTTCGAACTCGTCGAACAGATCACGTGGGTTCTTGCCGAACGTGTTGACCAATACGTTGAGACGGCCACGGTGGGCCATGCCGATGACAATTTCTTTGGTGCCGTAAGAGCCGCTGCGCTGGATGATCTCATCCAGTAACGGGATCAGGCTCTCACCACCTTCCAAACCAAAGCGCTTGGTGCCTGGATATTTGGTGCCGAGGTACTTTTCAAGACCTTCAGCCGCAGTCAGGCGCTCAAGCACATGCCCCTGCACTTCTGCTGAATATTGGGGACGACCACGAACGCTTTCCAGACGCTGCTGGAACCAGCTACGTTGCTCAGAATCGACGATATGGGTGAACTCTGCGCCAATCGTGCGGCAATATGTCTGCTGCAACGCTTCGAGAATTTCACGCAAACTCGCCTCTTCCTTGCCGATGACAAGACCACCCGTGCGGAACGTGGTGTCCATGTCAGCGTCAGTCAGGCTGTAGTGATTGATCGACAGATCAGCTGGCAGCGGGCGCTGCCAGAGACCCAGCGGATCAAGCTGCGCAGCCTGATGACCACGCATGCGGTAGGCCTGAATCAGACGCAGAACCTCGACTTGCTTTTTTTCGTGCTCGCTGCTGACGCTACCGGCTGAAACCGGTTGCGCACGCGCTTTGTTTTTTGCGAGCAGCACGAAATGGTCGCGAATCGTGGAATGCGATACGTCTGTTGTGGCGCCACCATCGGCCGGTAACTTCTGGAAGTAAGTGCGCCACTCTTCTGGCACAGCGTTGGGATCGTGCAGGTAAAGCTCATAGAGCTCTTCCACATAGGCAGCGTTTCCACCGGATAGGTGGGCGCTGTCCCACATGCGCTGCATCACGCTTTCTTGCATGCTTGGTCACCCTCGGTTAGGGGACACCACCGGCGTAGAAACCGTGTGGGCTTTCGAAGTCTTGATGCAGCGACCTCGGTAAAGCCACCACGGATCCCGCAGATAGTCCGGGCTCCGGCCCAGATGCCCCTGCTGGTCGTCATAATATTTCAAATTAGAACCACAGCTTTGTGGGCTGTGATTCTGGCTATAACTGCGGCATCGCATTCAACACGATACCGCAGGCGTTGCAGGTCTAGCAGAACTCGGTGAATCAAGTACCGCTTTGCAACAACATGCCGCGAATGTGGCCGATTGCCTTGGTTGGGTTCAAACCCTTAGGGCAAACGCTTACGCAGTTCATGATGCTACGGCAGCGGAACACACTGAATGGATCATCCAATGCAGACAAACGTTCAACTGTTTTTGTGTCACGGCTATCAGCCAAGAAACGATAGGCTTGCAGCAGTGCCGCAGGACCCAGGAACTTATCAGGGTTCCACCAGAACGAAGGGCAGCTGGTCGAGCAGCAAGCGCACAGAATGCACTCATACAACCCGTCTAGCTTCTCACGTTCTTCCGGCGTCTGCAGGCGTTCGATAGCTGGCGTTGGCGTGTCGTTCTGCAAAAACGGCTGAATCTTCTCGTACTGCTTATAGAAGATGCTCATATCGACAACGAGGTCACGAATAACCGGCAAACCAGGCAACGGACGAATCACCAGCTTGTTGTTTTTCACCACAGCCGACAGCGGCGTGATGCAAGCAAGGCCGTTTTTGCCGTTAATGTTCATACCGTCAGAGCCACACACGCCCTCACGGCAAGAACGACGATAAGAGAAACCTTCGTCTTGTTCTTTCACCAGAGCCAGTACGTCAAGAACCATGATGTCCTTACCGCCTGTATCAACCTGGAAATCCTGCATGAACGGCGCAGAGTCGCTCTCAGGGTTATAGCGATAAACACTTACTTGCAACATATCAGCCACCCTTAGTAAGTCCGGATCTTGGGTTCAAACGTAGGAACTGTCTTCGGCGAGAAGTTGACGGCGCGCTTGGTTACACGCTTTTCACCTGGGAAGTACATGGAATGGCACAACCAGTTTTCATCGTCACGCTCTTCGAAATCTTCACGAGCATGAGCACCGCGAGACTCTTTACGGGTCTCAGCAGCGACCGCAGTCGCTTCAGCAACTTCGAGAAGGTTTTGCAGTTCCAAGGCTTCGATACGTGCAGTGTTGAAAGCTTGGCTCTTGTCCGCAATCTTAACGCTGGCGATCCGCTCACGCAGGTCGGCCAATTGGGCAATACCCTTCTGCATGTATTCGCCAGTGCGGAATACACCGAAGTAGTTTTGCATGCAGCTTTGCAGCTCTTTACGCAGCGGTGCTACGTCTTCACCAGTGGTGCGCTCGTTAACACCCGCCAGACGGCTAAGCGACTGTTCAATGTCAGTAGCACTGGCATTGCGATGCTCAACGCCTTCTTTAAGCGATTTTTCGAGGTGCAGGCCAGCCGCACGACCGAATACCACCAAGTCGAGCAGCGAGTTGCCGCCCAGACGGTTCGCACCATGGACCGATACACACGCCACTTCACCAACAGCAAACAGACCTTCGATGATCTTGTCGTTGCCGTTGGCATCCTGAGTAATCGCCTGACCATGAATGTTGGTGGCAACGCCGCCCATCATATAGTGGCAAGTCGGAACAACAGGAATCGGCGTAACAGCTGGGTCAACGTGAGCGAAGGTTTTCGACAGCTCAACGATGCCTGGCAGGCGGCTCAGCAGGACTTCTTCGCCCAGGTGATCCATCTTCAGCATTACGTGATCGCCGTCAGGACCACAACCGTTACCGGCAATGATCTCTTTAACCATCGAACGCGCAACAACGTCACGACCAGCAAGGTCTTTGGCGTTCGGAGCATAACGCTCCATGAATCGCTCGCCGTGCTTGTTGATCAGGTAACCACCTTCACCACGGCAGCCTTCAGTTACCAGTACCCCAGCGCCGGCAATACCGGTCGGGTGGAACTGCCACATTTCGATGTCCTGAACCGGAACACCTGCACGCAGCGCCATGCCAATACCGTCACCGGTGTTGATCAGGGCGTTAGTGGTAGACGAGTAGATACGGCCAGCACCACCAGTTGCCAGAACAACAGCCTTGGCGCGGATATAAACGGTTTCACCGTCTTCCAGGCAAATAGCAATAACGCCGACGATAACGCCGTCCTGGTTCTTCACCAGATCAACTGCGTACCACTCGTTAAGGAACGAGGTGCCTGCTTTGAGGTTGCCCTGATAAAGGGTGTGCAACAGTGCGTGACCAGTACGGTCAGCGGCTGCGCAAGTACGAGCAGCCTGGCCGCCCTTACCGAAATCTTTCGACTGCCCACCGAATGGACGCTGATAGATGCGGCCCTGTTCGGTACGCGAGAAAGGCAAGCCCATGTGCTCAAGTTCGAACACAGCTTCAGGACCTACAGAACACATGTATTCGATAGCGTCTTGGTCACCGATGTAATCGGAGCCTTTAACGGTATCGTACATGTGCCAGCGCCAGTCATCGTTCGGATCAGCCGAAGCGATCGCACAGGTAATACCGCCTTGCGCCGACACTGTGTGCGAGCGTGTTGGAAATACCTTGGTGACAACTGCGGTTTTGTGACCGCCTTGAGCCAATTGCAGTGCGGCACGCATGCCTGCACCGCCGCCACCGATGATGATGGCGTCATAAGAAAGTGTACGAATGCTAGTCATGGATCAGATACCCCAAAGAATCTGCACGCCCCAGACGAAAAACGCGAACATGGCGATGCCACACGCAGCCTGGAACAGAAAACGCACGGCAGTAGCCCACTTACCGATAGCCATGCTGGTCAGGTAGTCAGTGGAGATTGTCCACATACCAACCCATGCATGAACGCTAAGTGAAACTAAAGTCAGCAAGCTGAAAATGCGCATTGCTTTATTGGAGAACAGACCATGCCAATCGGCATAACCCATACCAGGATGGGCAATCACGAAGCCCAGCAAAAACAATACATAAGCCGCGAGAACGACAGCTGAAACACGCTGCGCCATCCAGTCATACAGACCAGAACGCGACAAGTTAGTGACGTTGGTTACCATATCCATACCCCCAGCAACAGGATCATGACCGCTGCGACAGCGAGTACGATTTTCGAGCCCAATGCACCGCCCTCAAGCGATTCACCGATGCCCATATCCATGATGATGTGGCGTACGCCAGCCACCAGGTGATACAGCAAGGCGGACAACAATGCCCAAATCACGAACTTAGCCAAAGGGCTAGTCAAACATTCTTTTACCTCTGCGAAGCCTTCCTCTGAAGCAAGCGACTTGTCGAGTGCATAAAGCAGCACGGCAATGCCGACAAAGAGGATGACACCGGAAATACGGTGAAGAATGGACGTGTAAGCGGTGATTGGGAGCTTGATAGTCCTAAGGTCTAGGTTTACAGGTCGTTGGCTATTCACGGCTTTTTTTATCACACTGAGAGCCCCGAAGTTGCAGGGCAAAGTTGTCGGGAGGTGCACTGGTCAGGTACCCATCACCCAAGGAGTGAAAACCACCAGATACAGGGTCAAAAGCCCTTAGTGGTTGGCCGCAGAGTATAGACAGTTAGGTTACTAATGACAACGGACCCCCCCACACCTTAGTACGGATTGCGCGGATTATTTAAATCACGTAAAAGCGCAACTTATCCTTAATAAACAGTAGCCCACACGCTCTAGCGCATAGAGTTTTCGCAAATTGACTTTAGAATTTATCCCTCTATAGTGGTGCGGGCCCTGCGTGGGGGGCTGTCTGATGATACCAAGCATAACTAGGAGGCCACACATGGCTGACAAAAAAGCGCAGTTAATCATCGAGGGCGCTGCCCCCGTCGAGCTGCCTATTTTAACCGGCACCGTTGGTCCCGATGTAATCGATGTAAGAGGCTTAACAGCCACGGGCCGCTTCACTTTTGATCCAGGCTTTATGTCCACTGCGTCTTGCGAGTCGCAAATCACCTTCATTGATGGTGAACAGGGCATTCTGCTGCACCGCGGTTATCCAATTGAGCAGCTCGCCGAGCAAGCTGACTACCTGGAAACCTGCTACTTGCTGCTGAACGGCGAATTGCCTAGTGAAGCGCAAAAAGCTCAATTTGTAAGCACCATAAAGAACCACACCATGGTTCATGAGCAGCTGAAGACCTTCTTCAACGGCTTCCGTCGTGATGCTCACCCAATGGCTATTATGTGTGGTGTTGTCGGCGCCCTCTCCGCCTTCTATCACGACTCGCTGGATATCAAGAACCCGCATCACCGTGAAGTTTCGGCCATGCGCCTGATCTCCAAGATGCCGACCCTTGCAGCGATGACTTACAAGTACTCCATGGGCCAGCCCATGATGTACCCGCGTAATGATCTTAATTACGCTGAAAACTTCCTGCACATGATGTTCAACACGCCTTGCGAAATTAAGCCGATCAGCCCCGTTCTGGCCAAAGCGATGGATAAAATATTTATCCTTCACGCCGACCACGAACAGAACGCATCGACCTCGACCGTTCGCTTGGCGGGCTCCTCTGGCGCCAACCCGTTTGCCTGCATCGCTGCCGGTATCGCTGCTCTGTGGGGGCCTGCTCACGGCGGCGCCAACGAAGCCGTACTGAGCATGCTCGATGAAATTGGCGATGTTTCAAACATCGACACCTTCATTGCCAAAGCCAAGGACAAAGACGATCCATTCAAACTGATGGGCTTCGGGCACCGCGTTTATAAAAACCGCGACCCGCGCGCCACCGTGATGAAGCAGACGTGCGACGAAGTTCTTAAAGAGCTGGGCATCACCAATGACCCGCAACTGGAGCTGGCAATGCGTCTCGAAGAGATCGCACTGACCGACCCATACTTTATCGAGCGCTCGCTGTACCCGAACGTAGACTTCTACTCAGGCATCATTCTTAAAGCGATCGGCATCCCAACCAGCATGTTCACTGTGATTTTCGCACTGGCACGTACTGTTGGCTGGATCTCGCACTGGAAAGAAATGCTCGAAAGCCCGTACAAAATCGGCCGTCCACGCCAGCTGTACACCGGCAAAGAGCAACGCGATATCAAAAAATAAGCCACCAAGGCTGATTTAATCGCGCAAAAAGGCTGCCAATTGGCAGCCTTTTTTATACGCGCTATCCGCCTAAACAGCGGTTCTACACAGCAAACTCATCATCAAAAATACTTTCGATGGGCAATTGAAAAGCCCGAGATATCTGGAACGCCAACGGCAGGCTTGGGTCGTAGCGACCATTTTCAATTGCATTAATGGTTTGTCTTGAGACAGCCAACCGAGTGGCCAGATCCTGTTGCGACCACTTACGTTCGGCACGCAGCTCTTTAAGTTTGTTTTTCATTGATAGCGACGCGTGCTGATCAGCAATCCGACTATCCACATTAAGCCCATGATCGGCCAAACCCAAAACCAAGGTAGATGCGGCGCGCCTACATTCTCTAAAAAGCCGTAGCTAAAAGTCAGCAATGCCGAGGTAGCAAAAGCAAACGCAAGCGCCTCGAACTGTATACGCAAGTGCATTTCATCCAGATGCTGAAGCTGATCTACGATAACCCAGCACATGTAACCCGCCGGTATCATTGGGGCCAAGGTCAAAGCTACACGCAGCACTAACGCCGAATGCTCATGGTGCGCAAGCATGACTAGCGACGCTACCAGCACCACAACATAGACAATCAGCGCAGCGCCAAGGCGCAATAAATACGTCTTCATAGCAACCCCATAAAGTAAAGTAAGCTTTACATTATCGCCAATCAACCTCCATGTAAAGCATGCTTTCCATTACGTCCTATACACTCCCAGCCCTCAGCCCTCGATAATCCAGTTAGCGGCACTGACTAACACATGAGAGTTGAAGGGACGGCTCACTCACGACCTATAACCAAGCACAACCCTGGGCATTACAAAATAAAACGCCCGATGCACTGCATCGGGCGTTAGGGTGAAACAAGCTTAAATCTATTTCAGAGCCAGTTAGCCGAACCAGAAAGCAGAGAAACTATTTTTTCTCGGCCAGCTCGCGATAGCTTTTCAACGTATTGAACGGCGCATCGACAACAAATTTGTTGGCCAGCCATGACGGCACACTGCCACCCGGCTCGGTATGCACTTCATACACAACCTCAACTTCACCTGCTGCTTTCGGGGTGAATACCCAGCTACCGTCCAACTGACTAACCCTGACAAATCCCTTCTCTTCTGGCAAATAGTCAGGCACACCCTGCATCAAGCGTTTCGCTCCACCATCGGCGCCCTGCTCAGTGGTCACTTGCATTACCGAGTCACGCGGGGTTACCGGCCAAGGCGTATTAAATTGCGCATAGATCCAAGCTTTATTACCTTCGTGCTTAAGCATTTTTTGCATTTTGCACTCATAAATCCATGCGCACGAACCCACAGAATCATCCTGCAGTTTGAGCAGGGTCGGCATGTCGGCTTTAACCGTGGTCACTCCACGATAAGCTTTGTATTCAGAGCCCTGCACATCGCTCAGGTAAACTTTAATGCCTGCCTCGTCTTTCACCAGTTTCCAGTCTTGAGCATGCGCGGCATTAACAGCCAAGACTGCAACACCACCCACCAATAACCGTGTAAATAGAGCCATTATCTCTCCCAGGCTTTTGCCTGCTGGTAATTAATTAACACGCCGCAGCTGTAGAGCCCTCAAGCCAGGCAAGCAAACGTATTGCGTCTTCTTGAGTGTCGCCGCAAACATCAATATCGGCGCTGAATGCAGAACACACTGCCGGACGATCAGGCTGGCCAAAGATCATGCAAAAGTTGGCTGCATCCAACTGAATGCAGCGCACGCCTGCAGGCTTGCCATTGGGCATACCCGGAATCGATGAACTAATAGAAGGTGAGATGCAGCAAGCGCCACAGCCAGCACGGCATTTCATGATCAATAAACCCTAAAAAATGCATAATCAAAGCATATCGCCGATTTTACCCACTGACGGGCAGAATTAGCAGTGCCTGAAACACTTATTGATCAATATCAGGGGTTGAACAACCGGGCGCCACAAGCATGATCATGGCGCCCGATATTAAGGCAACAAAACCGCTCAGGAGTTCTTTGTCTGCTTGAGTCGCGAGATCAGGCTTGAAGTATCCCAGCGACCGCCGCCAGCAGCTTGAACATCAGCGTAGAACTGATCAACCAGCGCAGTCACCGGTAGCTGTGCGCCATTGCTACGCGCCTCCGTGAGCAGGATTGATAAGTCTTTGCGCATCCAATCGACCGCAAAACCGAAGTCAAACTCACCCTCAAGCATGGCTTTATGGCGATTCTCAAGCTGCCACGATTGCGCAGCGCCCTTACTGATGACTTCCATCGCCGCCAGACCATCAAGCCCAGCACACTGAGCAAAGTGCAGCGCCTCGGACAAACCCTGCACCAGGCCGCCAATACAAATCTGATTGACCATCTTGGTCAACTGACCGCTACCCGCCGGGCCCATCAAGCGGACCATTTTTGCATACACGTCAATAACTGGCTGCGCACGATCAAAGTCGGCCTGCTCACCGCCAACCATTACCGTCAGCACACCATTTTGTGCGCCTGCCTGTCCGCCGGAAACTGGCGCATCCAGAAACCCGACTGAACGCTCTCGAGCAATCGCTGCAAGCTCGCGCGCAACCGTCGCTGATGCTGTGGTGTGATCAACTAACACACTACCCGCCTGCATGCCCGCCAGTGCGCCATCATCACCGAGCACGACACTGCGCAGATCGTCGTCATTACCGACACAAACCATTACCAAGTCAGCGCCTTGTGCAGCCTCACGTGGCGTAGCCGCACGTTCACCGGCGTATTCATCAACCCATTTTTCAGCCTTGGCGGCCGAGCGATTGTAAACACGCACCTGGTGACCGTCGCGCGCCAGATGCCCAGCCATGGGATAACCCATAACACCCAACCCAACAAAGGCTACATTGGCCATTTGATACCTCCAGTTGATTTAGCAGAAGCCTAACACGCGTTTTATCGCAATAGTTGGGCACTTGCATACTGCCGCGATTGTCCTAAAACCTAATATACGTTTGCCTGCGGTGCGAATGCGCACACTCGCTCATGGAGAGCCTATGGGACATTGGTTAGTGATTGACCTGGAAGCCACTACAGAGGAAGGCGGTTGGCCTATTGAGGAAATGGAAATCATCGAAATCGGCGCCAGCATGGTTAACGCTGACGGCCATGAGGTTGATCATTTCCAACGCTTTGTAAAACCAGTCAGGCGCCCTCACCTTACGAAGTTTTGTCGAGATTTAACCCACATCAGCCAAGCCAACGTCGACAGCGCAGTGCCTTTAGCCGAGATTTGGCCGCTTTTTGAACGCTGGCTCAGTCAGCATCATTCACGCTTGGTCGGCTGGGCCAGCTGGGGTGAGTATGACCGCCGCCAACTCGAGCAAGACTGGCAACTGCAAAAGCTCACAAGCCATTTGAGTAAGGTTAATCACCTCAACCTAAAAAAAACCTTTGCCCAAGCGCGAAAACTGCAGCGTCCTGTTGGCCTGCATACTGCGCTGCAACTCTCCGGGATCAATTTCAGCGGACAACAACACCGTGCGCTCTGCGATGCACGTAATACTGCTCGATTACTGCCTTTGGTTTTACCTATTCAAAGCTGATGACGACCCGATCAGGCTTCGGCATACTGGCGACCCTTTTTCAGCCCTTTCGAGGATTTGCATATGTTCAAAGTGAACGAGTACTTCGACGGCACCGTCAAATCTATTGCTTTCGATATGGCTGAAGGCCCGGCCACTATCGGCGTAATGGCGGCTGGCGACTACGAGTTTGGCACCAGCCAACTCGAAGTCATGCACGTTGTGGCGGGTGCGCTGACCGTGCAGCAACCTGGCTCTGAGAGCTGGGAAACCTATGAAGCGGGTAGCAAATTCACCGTAGCGGCCAATAGCAAGTTCAAGCTTAAAGTCGCAGTAGAAACGGCTTACCTCTGCGAATATCGCTAATTGCGCGATGGCTCGACAACCGGCCTGCACGGGCCGGTTTTTTATTACACCCGTATTTGATTTGGAACTCATGATGCCACGCGCCATACCTGCTACCGCCATTGTGCTACCTATCGCCCTACTCTTGGTGGCGATGGTGTCTATTCAAAGCGGGGCATCGCTGGCTAAAAGTTTATTTCCGTTGATTGGTCCAGAAGGCACAACCGCCTTACGCCTGGGTTTCGGCGCGATCATTTTGGCGATCATCATGCGCCCCTGGCAAGCGCGTTTAAGTTTAGGCTCATGCAAAGCATTGTTGGCTTACGGGCTTGCACTGGGTGGCATGAACCTGATGTTTTACATGTCGCTGAAAACCATCCCGCTGGGCATTGCTGTTTCGCTCGAATTCACCGGGCCATTGGCCTTGGCCCTGCTTTCATCGCGGCGCTTGCTCGACTTTGTCTGGGTGGCGATGGCGGTTGCAGGTTTGTGGTTATTACTGCCAAGCAACCAGTCCGAGCAAGCACTCGACCCACTAGGGATGGCGTTTGCGCTAGGCGCAGGGCTTTGCTGGGCAGCCTACATAGTGTTCGGCCAAAAAGCCGGCGCCGCACATGGCAAACATACCGCCTGTTTAGGTACTTTGGTCGCTGCCGCATTGGTCATCCCGATTGGCATGTGGCAGGCCGGCTCAGCGTTGTACAACGTTGATTTGCTGCCGATCGCGCTGGCAGTAGCAGTGCTGTCATCTGCACTGCCTTACAGCCTTGAGATGATCGCCCTTACGCGCTTGCCCGCTCGTACTTTCAGCATTTTGATGAGCCTTGAGCCCGCGATTGCAGCGCTTACTGGCTTGCTGTTTCTAAGCGAGCAACTGCATTTCACTCAGTGGCTGGCCATCAGTTGTATCATTCTCGCCTCAGCCGGGGCGGCAGCCACCATCAGGCCGCAGGCCAAGCCTATTGATTTGCAGAACCAAGGCTAAGAGTCGCTCATTTCTGGGTCTGAAAACTGCAGCTCAGCCAAGCGCGCATACAGCGGGCTAGTGCTGATCAATTGCTGATGTGAGCCAATTGCCACGAGTTTACCCGCCTCAATGACCGCAATGCGTTCAGCGCTTTTAACTGTCGCCAACCGGTGAGCAATCACCAGCGTGGTGCGGCCCTGCATCAGTCGCGGCAGTGCTTGCTGGATCAAGTGTTCGCTCTCGGCATCAAGAGCGCTGGTGGCCTCATCCAACAGCAGTATCGGCGCATCCAGCAGCAATGCGCGGGCGATGGCCAAACGTTGGCGCTGACCACCAGACAGGCCGATTCCGGCATCACCCAAGTGGGTTTGATAGCCTTCCGGCAGCTTCATGATGAACTCGTGAGCATGCGCGGCACGCGAGGCGGCTTCCACGTCGCTGTAGCTGGCCTGCGTTTTACCGTAACGAATATTGTCTTCAACCGTGCCAAAGAACAGTGCTGGGTTTTGCGAGACCAGCGCGAAGCACTGCCTTAAATCACTCGGATCAAGCTGCTCAATCGGCAAGCCGTCAACCAGGATGCGCCCTTGTTGCGGGTCGAAAAACCTTAACAACAAATCAAACAATGTCGACTTACCGGCTCCCGATGGGCCAACCAAGGCAACTGTTTGCCCCGGTTCGACGAGCAGATCAATACCATCGACAGCGAAACTGTTAGGCCGTGTCGGATAGGCAAAGCGTAGGTTTTGCAGTTCTATACGACCCTGGACCGGTTGCGCCAAGGTCAACTTATTTGTAGCCGGCGCCGTAATTTCATTGCGCGCCTGCAATAGCTCGGCTATTCGCTCGGCAGCGCCAGCGGCGCGCTGCAACTCGCCAATAACCTCACTCAGCGTGCCGAATGATGAGCCCACAATCAGGCTATAAAACACAAACGCTGCCAGCTCACCGCCGGTAATGCGCCCTTCGATCACATCCATTCCGCCAACCCACAGCATCACCCCGACAGCGCCAAGAACCAACACAATAACCACAGTAATCAGCCACGCGCGCTGAGCAATGCGTTGGCGAGCGGTATCGAAAGCAGCCTCAGCGGATATCGCAAACCGGCGCATATCTTCGCTTTGGTGGTTGTAAGCCTGAACCGTTTTAATCTGCCCAAGCACCTCGGCGACGTAGCTGCCGACATCGGCGACACGATCCTGGCTCTGGCGCGAGAGCGCGCGCACCCGTCGTCCAAAAATAAGAATCGGTGCGACCACCAAAGGCAGCGCCACCAACACAATTGCGCTGAGTTTGGGATTGGTGATAATCAACAAAACCACGCCCCCAATCATAATGATCAGGTTGCGCAAGGCCATCGATAGCGATGAGCCAATGACCGACTGCAAAAGCGTGGTGTCGGCAGTCAGGCGCGACTGTATCTCCGAGCTGCGATTGCTCTCGTAAAAGCCCGGATGCAGGCCGATAAGGTGGTTAAACACCCGCTTGCGTATATCCGCAACCACCCTTTCCCCTAGCCACGAAACCAGATAGAACCGTGTGTAGGTGCCGAAGGCCAAAGCCAGCACTAGCACAAAGAACAAGCCAATCGAATGCTCCAGCGCCTCGCGTGACTGAGTGGCTAACCCCTGATCGACCAGCAGTTTAATGCCTTGCCCAATAGACAATGTAATCGCAGCGGTAAAGATCAGCGCCAGCAAGGCCCCGAACACGCGACCGCGATACGGCGCGATAAAGCGCCAGGCCATGCGCACGGCATTGCGCTGGCGGGAAGACAGGATCGAAAGCATGAAGGCTCGCAGGGGCGCTGACGCCGGTTAATTAAGAGGCGATTGATTGTGGCGTTTCCGCCCGCCAGGCCACCCAACATAACGCCAGGGCGGCAAGATTGGTCGACAGCGGATTGAACGCCTGTAGCAGTAGATGGGGACTCAACAGCGCTACATCAAGCAGCAGCCCAATCAATAGCACGCCAGCCAACAGCAAAGGCCAGCGCTGACGCTGCCAAAGCAGCAACAAACCCAGTGCGATTTCCGTCAAGCCAGCAATGCGCGCCACCCACTCGGGGGCTGGCAAACCGTGGGCCTGGATCATCGCCAGCTCATCGGGGCTTAGCCAGAGTATCTTCGGCACCAAACCGTGCCAGATAAACACCAGCGCCAGGACGATACGCGCCAGCCAGGCGATCTGTCGTAGACGAGGATCACTCATGCAAGAAGCGCCGCGCATGGTCGGCGCTTGGCAGCAGGCAGTGATCATAACGGCCAAATAACCGGTAGCGATTGAGCGCAATACGGTCATAGCACCAGTCACGTATGGGCCGTGGAATCAAGCGCAACCAGCCCAAGTACCGCCAAGGCCCGGGCAACTGACCGACGATACGCAGCACCGCATCCGAACGCAGCAGTATCTGGCCATTCTCGATCAACGCCATGCTATCGAAATGATCGATGGGCAAACCGCCCCACTCCAATAGCGCCTGACCCTCGGTCGACTGTACCGAGGCCAGACGAAAGCGCTGCTCGGCATCGTGGCGAATCAGAAACTTCGCCCAACCGTTGCACAGCTTGCACACCCCATCAAACAACACCACGCGCTCGCCGGCTTGGATAAAAGGTGGTGCCATGTCCAACTCCTCTGCGCAGTTCTCAGGCCTTGGGAATACGGTAGTGACCGGTAATATTGAAGTTGAACAGGATATCCTCTTCCTGAGTTCCGCGACCAATATTGTGCAGCACCAAGGGCACACCACTGCTCGCGTGGCGGTCGCTGATAATGCCGATGTGGGTCAGACCGCCGCCCAAATCCCAAGTGACGATATCACCGGGGCGATAGCCCTTAGCATCCTGATCAAGCTGCTGCGCCCAGCCCTGACGCTTGAACCAGGTCATTAAGTTCGGCACACGACGGTGGTCGATATTGCTGTCGGGGCGACTCAACCCCCAATTCTTCGGGTACAGGCGAAAGTTCGCGCGCATGTCCTGATGGACCGCCTGCTGCAGATCCAGCCCTTGCTCGCGCAGTGCACGAATCAGCACATCGGTGCATACACCGGTATTAATCGGCACATCGCCATTGGGGTAACTCAAGCGACGGTAAGCCGGATCATAACTTAGAGTCACGCCCACCTGCTGACGTGCAGCCAGCACCAGTTTATCCGCTTCGATGGCTTGTGCGGCAAAGGCCAGCAGCCAGATAAGCAACACACTCACGACCCGCATCGCGACCTCCTATCGACTCAGGGGATACAGCAGCTCTTCCTTATAACCGGCCCACACCCTCACTACATCGGGAAAGGCATCGTCCAGCGTTACGTCGCCGCTGTCGACCAAGAGCGGACGCCCTTGCAGTGTGCCGAGTTTGCGTTTGGTGGCGACCACCCGCAGGTGTTCAAGGCCGACGGCGCGTAGCACCCTTGGGCTGATCTGTTGATTACCACGACCGATGATATGGCCCTGGCCGCCGATGGCGGTGATCAGCAGGCGCGCCGGGTGATCAGCCACCAGCGCATACAACTGCGCCTCGGTTACATCGCTGGCCAGCAATTGGCCGTTCTCGATCACATCCACGCCCAGCAGTGTGGTGTCCAGGCCCAGATTCTGCGCCAGGCCATGTAGGGTCGAGCCTGGGCCGAAGATGTAGCGCACGTCCTGCTCCCAACTTTCTTCGAGCCACGCGGCTAAATCATTAAGCACCAGCTCCTCTGACTCAACGCCCGCCTGCTTAACCTGCTGCACATAACCGCCCTCTTGCGGCACGCTCAGCTCGCCGTACCAGCGCGCAGTGACACGCCCCTCACGTAGCGCTGACTCATCAATATCGCGCACCTCACCACTTGCCAGGCGTACTAAACCGCCAGTGACCAACCGTGAAGTCAATTCCCCCGCTGCACGCGGGCTGATGGCATAGACCCCGGAATGGATTTTCACCCCGGCAGGAATACCTAATACCGGCTGACCTTCGCGCGCCGCCGCGCAGATGTCACGCGCAGTGCCATCGCCGCCTGCGAATAAAATCAGGGCCACACCTGCATCCTGCAACAGTTCTACGGCCTTGCGAGTGTCATCCGCTGTCGTTGCTTGCGGGTTAATCGTACCGAAGACACGATGAGGAAAACCCATTTCAGCCAGCAAATCCGCGCCCATGCTGCCGGGAAAGGTCACAAACTCAACCCGATCCTTAAGCTCGACCAAACAATTCAAGGCCGTGCGCGTTCTCAGCGCAGCTTTTGGTTCAATACCCAGCGCCAGTGCTTGCTCAGCAACACCATCACTGCCCTTAAGGCCAGCAGGACCACCGAGACCAGCGAGTGGGTTGATAATTAACCCAATGTGAAAGCGCGACATACAAAAACTCCAAAATAATGCCGTAATTTATGCAAATTCAGTGTTTCCCGACTTTCCAAGTACGGGACTTTTTTGGCAGAGTAATCCTACGTCAAAGCATAACTACGCATAGCACCGCGAAACTGTCCAATTGGGTGGTGCCTCCAATTACCGCTGTAGTTTGATCGACGCAATCTGCTGAGGAGACCGGTCATGAACAGCCCAACCCCGCAAAACCAAAGCAACGACTCCGACCAAGACAAGCCTGTCGGTGGCGCGATCATCGATGAGCAAGGTCATGAAATCGAGATTACCGAGCACATGATTCAGGATGCGTGCGATGAGCTTGAAAAAAGTCGCACTGGCGAGCTAAACGAAGATTGAATCTGCTCGATTGTGCAATAAAGCGCGCTAAGGCTGCTTAGCGCGCAGCTACACCGAGCGCCTGCAATACCCGCGCAAGCTCTGCCGATGGCTGATCATCAAAACTAACCTTGAGTCCTTCTATTTCTCTGCGCATTGGATAATTTTTGCGCAGTGCATCGAAAGCTGCACGCTGCTGCAGCTCATCGCCAATCAAGCTAAGACGAAAATCTGCATCATCTCGACGTGGGTCGTAAACCGCGTGGCAAATACTCGCAATCAGCCAGTCACACGGCACAGTCGCGGCAAAGCGCATCTCCGACAACCACGGTGCGGGCATTAAATCATCCAGGCGGTGCTTCTCTGGTTGCCCCATAAACGCGCAAAATGCACTGTAAATTTGTGCCGTCCCGCGCAATTTACCGTCGAGGCTATAGCCTGCAATATGCGGCGTAGCGATCCGGCATAGCGCAGCCAGTTGGGCATCCACGGTTGGCTCGGCTTCCCAGACATCCAACACTGCACGCAAATCCTCGCGCTGCACTAACAGTTGGCGCAACGCCAAATTATCAATCACCGGGCCACGGCTGGCATTGATCAACCACGCGCCCCGTTGTAACTGAGATAGATTTTCAGCATTGAGCAGGTGATGGGTTGGGTGCTCGCCAGTTTTATCCAACGGGGTATGCAGGCTGATCACATCGCACTCGGTGATGATCTGTTGCAGGCTGACAAAATCCCCACCTTCATCTAACTGCCGTGGCGGATCACAGACCAATACCGTCCAACCAAGACCTTGCAAAACAGCCTGCAGACGACTGCCGACCTGCCCCGCCCCGACAATGCCGTAAGTGCGCTTGGACAAATCAAGCGCTTGGTCCTGCGCCAGAACCAGCAAGCTCGACAATACATAATCGACAACACCACGCGCGTTGCAACCCGGAGCACTGGACCAAGCGATGTTGGCCTGCTGGAAATAATCGAGATCAAGGTGGTCGGTACCAATGGTGCAAGTGCCGACGAACCTTACTGCACTGCCCTGCAACAATTGCTGATTGACCTGTGTTACCGAGCGCACCAACAGCACATCTGCGGTGGCGACTGCTGCCGGGTCAATCGAGCGTCCAGGCTGGCGCGTGATCGAGCCAAAATCTGCAAAAAACTCATCAAGCAAGGGTATGTTTTCGTCTGCAACAATTCGCATGGCATGGCTCCACGGGGCAAGCCTGTAGTCTAACAGCATGGTGCTCGCAGTTATCGACCGAGGCCGTGTAAATCAATTGTTGCAACGCGCCCCTGAACAACCTATTAAAACAGATGATTACGGCCTTTCCTGACTAAAAGGTCAGAGCGTATACTGCACGGTTTTACGAGAGCATCAGTCATGTCTGCCACCTCAGTCGCTGCAACACGGACTCAACGCGTAAGCCGCGAACTTCGTGGTTTGCTGATGCTCGCCACGCCAATCATCATCGCCCAGCTGGCGTATACAGCCATGGGCTTCGTCGATACCTTGATGGCTGGACGCGTAGGCCCTCGTGACTTGGCTGCCGTGGCACTGGGCAACTCGATTTGGGTGCCGGTTTTTCTACTGATGACCGGCATTTTGCTGGCAACCACACCGAAAGTCGCCCAGCGCTATGGTGCGGGTGATGAAGCCAGCATTGGCCCCTTGGTGCGCCAAGCTTTGTGGCTGGCGATCGTGGTCGGCGGCGGCGCAGCGGCACTACTCTGGAATGCCGAAGTTGTGCTGCACAGCATGAATGTCGAGCCTGATTTGATCGCGCCATCAATGGGCTATCTGCGTGCAGTGGCTTGCGGCTTCCCTGCCGTTGCGCTGTACCACGTGCTGCGCTGTTTCAGCGACGGCCTTGGTCATACCCGCCCAAGCATGGTTATTGGCATCCTTGGGCTAATGCTAAATATTCCGCTGAACTACATTTTCATCTACGGCAAATTGGGTTTACCTGCCATGGGCGGCGTTGGCTGCGGCTGGGCGACCGGTCTGGTCATGACTTTCATGTTTGTGTGCATGCTGGTATGGGTCAAATGGGCGTCCTTTTACAAGTCGAGCGAGCTGTTTAAACACTTCGACTGGCCGCAGTGGTCGGTGATCAAACGTTTGATATCTATCGGCTTGCCGATAGGCATCGCTGTATTCGCTGAATCGAGTATTTTCGCGGTGATCGCCCTATTGATCGGCGGCCTTGGTGCAACAGTTGTTGCTGGACACCAGATTGCCCTGAACTTCAGCTCGCTGGTATTTATGATCCCTTACTCTTTGGGCATGGCGTCGACTGTTCGCGTCGGTCAGGCGCTCGGCCGCGACGACCCGCGCGGCGCACGCTTTGCAGCCGGAGTCAGCATGGCAACAGCGCTGGCCTACGCCTGCGGCTCAGCAACCCTTATTTTGCTGCTCCGCGAACCGATCGTCAGCATCTACACCCCGGACCCAACAGTGATTGCATTGGCATCCACGCTGATTATCTATGCCGCGCTGTTCCAGCTCTCGGACGCGATTCAAGTCACCGCCGCAGGAGCTTTGCGCGGCTACCAAGACACTCGCGTGACCATGCTACTGACGCTGTTCGCATATTGGGGCATTGGCCTACCCGTTGGTTATGCGCTGGGGCTATCCAATTGGCTGGGCGAGCCCTCCGGCCCGGAGGGCTTGTGGCAAGGCTTGGTGGTTGGCTTAACCTGCGCAGCTGTGATGTTGGCTATACGCCTGAGCCGGAGTGCGCGCAAATATATTCGCTTATCCAAGCAGACTGCATGACTGCAATCGCGGGCAAATGACTACTCCTTGGGCAAAGGCTCAGGGAGCGGACGCCAAGGACCAACTTCGACAACAGATAGCGAACTTGGTCCTTGGCGTGACACTTAAACAACAGAGGTTACAACCCTCTGGTTAGCAGCCGCTATTGCAGGGCTTGTAATCAGGATGATTAGCGCCATGAACACCATCATCAAAAAGGTCAAATGTCAGCACTTTAAGCGGCGCTTTCTCTGAAAGATTCTTAATCCAATGCTCGATATCATTATATTCCGCAAAACAATCACCGGCCTTCCAGATAACCGTGTCTTTTGATTTATTGGAATGCTCTTCCCCAACGCCTTCAAGCACATAAAGAATCGCAGGTCGATTCTCATGAGAGTGAAGAACAATGGTTCCACCAGGATGGCACTCAAGTAGTCGACAGCGCATACGGCGGTCCAGAAGCGGAGCACCATAACCCGGAACAACAATATCCTGCATATTGATGGATGCAAGATCTGTTGATATTTCGTCATCATTGAGTTTGACGGTAGGCTTCGGGAATTTATTGTCGTCCATAACTAACACATCTCCAACACAGATTAATAATTTGCTCTTTCCTCAACAAGGAAAGTCATTGGGTCAAATGCTGGCAAATACCTGCACTTCAACCACCCAGTCAGGGTTTGCAAGGCGCACCACTTGAATGGCAGCCCGCGAAGGTGTCTGCCCTTGTTCGCTGGCAACCCACTTATCCCAAACCTGATTGAACGCCTCATAGTCGCCCATATCCGTGAGAAAGATATTGGCATAGAGGATATTCGATTTGTCTGCTCCTGCCTTTTGCAAGAGGCCGTCGATAGTATTGAACACGCCTTGCGCTTGCTCAGTGACATCTTTACCTGAGGAGATTTGCCCAGACAAAACAAGAAGACTTCCGTTTTGCGAGGCTTGGCTCATCCGATCATTTTGATCAATCCTTTTAATCACTGCCTATTACTCCCTGTAAGTAATTACACGCACCCATTCAGCTGCATTTGTTTCTAACCGCTTATAACTTTTTATAAAACCCAGCCCTCCAGACCATCATAAACATGAAAACAGATTAAACAACGATTCAAATACAATAACCCCAAATACAATCACCGCTTTATTAAATATTACACATCCTGATTTTAAAGCCCACTACTCGAGGATAACAATCACCCAGTTCAATCCGAAAGTTCTGTAGGCGCTTTCGCCTGCCAAGCAATTACCGGGGACAAACGTTGACGCACAGAGACTTGACCGCTTGATGCATCAAGCATGACCAACCGGAAACTAGCGCACTTTCACAGTGATTTAATTCAGCCACTGGCATGGCGGCGATATCACCCGGCACAGTTGCGATGCGCCGACAGGACAGCAGAGCACGGACGTGCCTTTAAACGGGTCGAGTTTGCAGATTTCACGGGCATTGGTTGGCCAATAAACGGCTAGCCAATAAACAACGCTCTCGACAAATGGGTACGCTTGGTGGGGTATGCGGAAAATGCTTGCCCGGCATGTTTAGCGTCACGCGGGTTAGGCCCCTGGGCAAAGTCCTGTGCTGCTCGCGCCCTGAATAGACGCAGTCATCGTGCCGGACTTAGACAAACGACGCATTCATTGCAGCCTGGCAATCAATCGAGCTTGGTGCGGATCCAGTACAGGTACGTCCCAGACGCTTCAGCCTGATCAAGCAACTCATGACCCAGGAACACGCAGAATTTCGGCACATCCCGACGTGTTGACGGGTCTGTAGCGATGACTTTGAGCAAGCTGGCGGCTGGCAAATCGCGCACCTTGTTGTGCAGCATCATCACCGGCTCAGGGCAATTCAGTCCGCTGGCATCAAGTACCGCGTCAGGCGTGAGATCTTTCGGGTCAGACATCTAAACACTCCAAATATATGCCGCTATTGTCGCGCAAAGCTGACCCCAAGGTCACCTATTAGTAACTACTTGCCTAGGCGGCGCAGATGGCAAGTGACCTCTTCACGGTCGTGATAGAGCTGCTTACAGGCAATCGATACCTTAATCCGCCGCTCAGCAAAACCTGCTTCCATTCTGTCCAGCAGTTTACGCACCTCGGCATAGCGCTGCTTCATAGGCAGCTTGAGGTTGACCACCGCCTCGCGGCATAAACCTTCACCCAGCCATGTTTCCAGTAATGCCGCATTGCGCGCAGGTTTTTCTACAATGTCACACACCATCCAGTCCACCGGCTGACGCGGCTTGTAGGTAAAACCGTCGGCCATCAAATGCTGCACCAAACCCGTATCCATCAAGCTTTGCGCCATGGGTCCGTTATCAATGGCCGTGACCAACATGCCACGCCTGACCAATTGATAAGTCCAGCCGCCCGGGGCCGCGCCAAGATCGACACCCGTCATGTCGCCATGCAACCGCTCATCCCACTCCTCACGCGGGATAAAGGTGTGCCAGGCCTCCTCAAGCTTCAACGTCGAACGACTCGGGGCCTCACGAGGGAATTTCAACCGAGGAATACCCATCGGCCAAATAGCACTGTTATTTGACTCTGCCAGTCCCACAAACACCTCACGCCCACTCTTGAAGGTCAACAGCAAACGCGGCTTGCTCGGTTGGTCAACCAACTTGTTGGCTTTGGCTAATGCTTTGCGCAGCGGCACTTCGAATTTTTTGCAGAAATTCGACAGTTCCTTGCCGTCATTGGTATCGAGGACTTCGAGCCAAACACTGCCGCAAACCGGAAAGTCGCGCAGATGCTCAAGCAAAACACTGATGCGGTCCGTTTCGGGAAGATCAATAAATGCACCGCGCGCCCACTGGCGGGGGAAAATCAGTTGTTTAAAACGTACTCCCTGCATCAACCGTTCGGCACCGCCCGCTTCAGTGCAGATAAATTCTGCACAAGCGCTGGATGTTTTCGCTTTGGCGTAACCAGCGATTTGCAAATTAGCCGCATGCTCGCTGATTTCAGAGCAAACTTCGCTTTCAAATCCGGGCCGGCAATGCAGTAACAAAGTATTCATCGGGGATCTCCTCAAGACGCGCATGATAGCGAAGTTGGGAACCCAAGGCTGTAAATCATGTCCAGCTTAGTAACCCATCAAAAAACGACTGCATAAGGAAGACGCGTGCAAACCCTTCGCACAGCCAACGTCACACATCTGTGCTCGTTGCCTTTAGCTGGGTCGAGGTAGTAGCCGCTTGATGTTATCGGCCATGAGTGGCACGGTAAAAAATACATTCTATAAATGGCAGTGCTCTTCAGCTGCGACTAGCTTTTAAGCCTGCCTGAAGAAAACACAACACGTTCAGCCCGACCAGCCGTGTGGTCATGAAAGGAGCTTTGAATGCCATCCCTAAATAGCCTGAACAGCCGCCAAACCCTAAAAGTTGGCGACAAAACCTACCAGTACTTCAGTTTGCCCGAAGCGGCCAAATCGCTGGGCAATATCGACAAACTCCCCATGTCCTTGAAAGTACTGCTAGAGAATTTATTGCGCTGGGAAGACGATAAAACCGTCACCGGCGACGACCTTAAAGCCATTGCCGCCTGGCTGAAGAAGCGCAGCTCTGACCGAGAAATCCAATACCGCCCTGCCCGCGTACTGATGCAAGACTTCACCGGCGTGCCTGCAGTCGTCGACCTTGCCGCGATGCGTGATGCCATGAGCAAAGCCGGTGGCGACCCGCAAAAAATCAACCCGCTCTCACCCGTTGACTTGGTCATTGACCACTCGGTGATGGTTGATAAATTCGGCACAAACAGTGCTTTCACTCAAAACGTCGACATTGAGATGCAACGCAACGGTGAGCGTTACGAGTTTCTGCGCTGGGGCCAGCATGCCTTCGACAATTTCAGTGTGGTGCCGCCGGGTACCGGTATTTGTCACCAGGTAAACCTTGAATACCTGGGACGCACAGTTTGGACCAAAGAAGAGGACGGACAAACCTTCGCCTTCCCAGACACCTTGGTCGGCACCGACTCACACACCACCATGATCAACGGTCTCGGTGTATTGGGCTGGGGCGTTGGCGGCATCGAGGCTGAAGCAGCCATGCTTGGCCAGCCGGTTTCAATGCTGATCCCCGAAGTAATCGGCTTCAAGCTTACCGGCAAGCTAAAAGAAGGCATCACCGCTACAGACTTGGTACTGACCGTCACCCAAATGCTGCGCAGCAAGGGCGTGGTCGGTAAATTCGTTGAGTTTTATGGTGATGGCCTCGCCGAGCTACCACTGGCTGATCGCGCGACTATCGCCAACATGGCGCCTGAGTATGGCGCAACCTGTGGTTTCTTCCCGGTGGATGAAATCACCCTGGGCTACTTACGTTTATCGGGCCGCCCGGACGAGACCGTTGCCCTGGTTGAAGCCTATTCAAAAGCCCAAGGCTTGTGGCGCGAACAGGGCCAGGAACCCACTTTCACTGACAGCCTGTCGCTCGACATGGGCGGCGTTGAAGCCAGTCTTGCTGGCCCTAAACGTCCCCAGGACCGCGTGGCATTAACGCAAGTACACAAGGCATTTGATGACTTTGTTGGCTTGCAACTCAAGCCCAACGGTAAAGAAGAAGGCCGCTTGCTCAGTGAAGGCGGAGGCGGTACAGCCGTTGGCAGCGAACACTCCATCGGTGAAATCGATTATGAATTTGACGGCCAGTCACACCGCCTGAAAAACGGCGCCGTGGTGATTGCCGCAATCACCTCTTGCACTAACACCTCCAACCCAAGCGTAATGATGGCCGCCGGTCTTGTCGCGAAAAAGGCCGTGGAAAAGGGCTTGCAGCGCAAACCCTGGGTTAAAAGCTCATTGGCTCCAGGCTCGAAAGTGGTTACCGAATACTTCAATGCCGCGGGCCTCACTCAATACCTGGACAAGCTCGGGTTCGACCTGGTTGGTTACGGCTGCACCACCTGCATCGGTAACTCTGGGCCATTGCCAGAGCCGATCGAGAAAGCGATTCAAAGTGCTGACTTAACAGTTGCCTCGGTACTCTCTGGCAACCGCAACTTCGAAGGCCGCGTGCATCCTCTGGTGAAAACCAACTGGCTGGCATCGCCACCTTTGGTCGTAGCCTACGCACTGGCTGGCAATGTGCGGATCAATATTGCCGAAGAATCGTTGGGCGATGATAAAGACGGCAACCCGGTGTATCTGAAAGATATCTGGCCGAGCCAAAAAGAAATTAGCGATGCGATTCTGAAGGTCGACACCGCCATGTTCCGCAAAGAATACGCCGAGGTATTCAGCGGCGATGAACAGTGGCAGGCGATTAAAGTATCCGAGGACGACACCTACAACTGGCAATCTGACTCGACCTATATCCAGCATCCGCCCTTCTTTGAAAGCATTGCCGACGCGCCGCCGCACATTGGTGACATCAGCAACGCCCGCGTGCTGGCACTGCTTGGCGACTCGGTCACCACCGACCACATTTCTCCAGCTGGCAATATCAAAAGTGACAGCCCGGCGGGTCGCTATCTGCGTGAGAAAGGGGTTGAACCTGTTGACTTCAACTCTTATGGCTCGCGGCGTGGCAACCATGAAGTGATGATGCGCGGCACCTTTGCCAACATCCGCATTCGCAATGAAATGCTCGATGGCAGCGAAGGCGGCAACACCCTGCACATTCCAAGTGGCGAGCAATTGTCTATCTACGATGCAGCCATGCGTTATCAGCAAGAAGGCACGCCGCTGGTGGTCATTGCCGGTAAAGAATACGGTACAGGCTCATCCCGTGACTGGGCAGCAAAAGGTACCAACCTGCTCGGGGTAAAAGCCGTGCTGGCTGAGAGTTTCGAACGTATTCACCGCTCCAACCTGGTTGGCATGGGTGTGCTACCGCTGCAGTTCAAGGACGGTCAAGACCGTAAAAGCCTTCAACTAACGGGCAAGGAAACCCTGAAAATCACCGGTTTGGATGGCGTTGAAATTCGTCCAATGATGAACCTTATTGTCGAAATCAGTCGCGAGGATGGCAGCAGCGAGCGCGTTGAAGTGCTTTGCCGAATCGACACCTTGAACGAAGTTGAGTACTTCAAAGCAGGTGGCATTTTGCATTATGTCCTGCGCCAACTGATTGCCGGCAAATAGCCTGACTAGAGCGCTCGGACATTAATAGCTGTCCGAGCGCCAGTTCAAACAGGGATAAAATTGATTTAAATCAATCAAACTAAAGTTCAGTAACTTTATTTGCTAAATCACCCTCAACTTGCGACGCCTCGGGCCGATGATATGCAGTATCAACTTCATGGATCTGCCACGTCATGCGCAACAATCAGCCTATCACCCAACGTGAACGCACCTTCCCTGCCGAGCAACGGCTGATATCCACGACAGACCTCAAAGGTCAAATCACTTATTGCAACGAAGCTTTTATTGCGATCAGCGGTTTCTCCGACGCCGAACTACTTCGCGCGCCGCACAATCTTGTGCGTCATCCGGATGTTCCGTCAGCAGTGTTTGAACACATGTGGGCCACCTTGAAAAAAGGTCGTCCCTGGATGGGGATCGTCAAAAACCGCTGCAAAAATGGCGACCATTACTGGGTTAATGCTTATGTCACACCGGTGCTTGAACGCAACCAAGTAGTTGGCTATGAATCGGTACGGATCAAACCCACGAGCGAACAGATCAAGCGCGCTGAAAATCTTTACATGCGCATCAACGCAGGTAAACCTGCGATGTCAGCCGCGGCCAAACTACAGCCAATAATCGTCGACTGGCTGCCTTTTTTGCTTGTCGCGATGATTAGCTGGCTGATTGGTTCTTGGCTGGGTACTTCCATCGGCTTATTGGCTTCGGCACTGGTTGCTGTACCTGTCGGAGCCCTCGGTTTACGCTGGCAGCAACGCGGTTTCAGGCGCCTACTGAGTCTGGCTGAGAAAACCACCTCAGATCCGCTTATCGCGCAAATGTACACCGACACTCAAGGCCCTCTCGGCCAACTTGAAATGTCTGCATTGAGCCAGGAGGCACGCCTCAAAACCTGCTTAACCCGCTTGCAAGACAGCGCCGAGAACCTTACCAAGCAAGCTTGCCAGGCAGACAAACTGGCGCAGAACAGCTCTGCTGGCCTTGAACGTCAACGCCAAGAAACCGAGATGGTCGCCACTGCCGTAAACGAAATGGCAGCCACCACACTCGAAGTTGCGAGTAATGTCGCACGTACCGCCATTGCCACCCAAGAAGCCAATCGGCTGTCCAGTGAAGGTCGCGCCATCGCTGCTGAAACTCGCGAAGCCATTCAACGCTTGTCGGTATCAGTCAGTGAAACCGGCGAAACGGTTACTCGCTTGGCCCAGGACAGCAACGAAATCGGCGGCGTGGTTGATGTGATTAAAGGCATCGCCGATCAAACCAACCTGTTGGCACTTAACGCTGCCATCGAAGCGGCTCGCGCTGGTGACATGGGCCGTGGCTTTGCCGTGGTGGCCGATGAAGTCCGCTCGCTTGCCCAGCGCACAGCTGAGTCGACCGAGCAAATTCACGGTTTGATCGCCAAACTGCAACGCACCGCAGAAGAAGCCGTCATGACCATGGATATTGGTCGCAAACAGGCTGACGATGGCGTCGAACGGGTATTAAAAGCTGACGAGGCGCTCTCTGGTATCAGCGACTCCGTAGCCAATATTGCCGATATGGCCGATCAAATAGCTGCCGCTGCTGAAGAACAGAGCGCTGTCGCTGATGAGATCAACCGCAATATCACCACCATCGCCCAACTCTCAGACCAAACCGCAGCCGATGCGCAAAGCACCGCAGCACTTAGCCAAGAATTAACCCAAACAGCGCAGGGTCAGTATTCCCTGGTCGAGCGCTTCAATCGTTAAGGTCTGCACACGAGCATGGCGCGTTACAATAGCGCGCCCTACTCGGTAATCTAGACAAAATAATCTAGAGAAACTTAATCAACACCTGCATTATCGCTGCTTTCAATAAAGCCTAGGACGCACGCGATGAATATCAGCAATATTCCCTTTGTTACCACCGACTGGGCGGCGATTGAGCCAACACAACATGCTGGTGAAACAGGCGTTGCTACTTGGCGCACCAGCCAGTTCGGTGACATCCGCGTGCGCATCGTCGAATACTCAGCGGGCTACTTGGCTGATCACTGGTGCAGTAAGGGCCATGTCTTGTTCTGCCTAGAAGGTGAATTGCACACCGAATTGGAAGATGGTCGCACCTTTACCCTTAAACCGGGCATGAGCTATCAGGTCGCCGACAATGCTGAACCACATCGCTCATCAACACAGACAGGCGCCAAGCTGTTCGTAGTTGATTGAACGCAAAACCTGCCCTACATTTAATCCATCAAGGATGTTCATTTGCGTAACCTGCAAATGCACGCCTGTTGCATGTCAATGAAATCAACGGCGTAGGCATTTACGCTGAAACATACATCAGGATCAGGTGTCAGCATGAAGCTTACTTCCACCCGTTTACTCGTTGTGTGCATAGGCTCAGTCATTGCTGGATGCACCTCTTTACCCTCGCCCGAATACACAGTGACCAGCGATGAAAAATTCAACCTGCAAAACGCAGGCATAATCGTCGGCTCGATTGATGACGCGGCCTATGCGGGTGCTGATATTCAGTTTCGCGACACCCTGAGTGGCAGCACTTACACCATCACAGACGCGAACGCCTCAGAGTTCTCAATGTGGCTCCCAGCAGGCACCTATGCGGTATCAGCGATCGGCCCGAGCAAAGCATGGCTTGGCACTTACAGTCGCCCACTGACATTCAGTGTGAGCAACGGTGCAATCAACTACATTGGTGATGTGTCTTACGGTTGCGTACAGCAAAGCCCTAGCCTTGCCTGGTACGGTCAGCGCTACTGTGGCATTGGCTCAGTACCTGAGCAGTGCACCACGGCGCACCCACTCACTTCAATGTGCGTGATTGATAACCAGCAGCAATCAGTAAGCGCATTCAAAGACAATTTCTCGCAATTTTCTGATACCCCTGAAATGTCAGCACTGATGAACTAATCGGCGCTACGTGGTTAATAGTTTTGCAGCAGATTTGAACCAGATAGACGGCAGACTGCCAAACAGGCTACATCCGTTCTCGCGAAATACACCTGTTGAGCACTGCCCTCTATGCTAAAACGCATCCACCACGCTGCCATTATTTGCTCCGACTACTCACGTTCCAAACACTTCTACGTCAATATCCTTGGCTTGCAGATTATTGCCGAACAGTACCGGCAAGACCGTCACTCCCATAAGCTCGACCTGGCGTTGGCTGACGGCTCGCAAATCGAGCTATTCTCGTTTGCACAGGCCCCTGCTCGCCCCTCATACCCTGAAGCACAAGGCCTGCGCCATCTGGCGTTCGAGGTCGATGACGTTGCCCAGGTCAAAGCGCAACTTGAGCAGCAAGGCATAAGCGTTGAGCCCATCCGGATTGATCAATACACACAACGTTGCTTTACCTTCTTCAGCGATCCAGACGGATTGCCTCTCGAACTCTATCAAGCTGCGCCCTGACAGACTGTGCATCTGTAATTTTTAGCGGGCCTGGCCCTCAGTAGACCGTCGCACCCGCGATAGCCGATCTGACTAGGAACTCACATGCTCGCGCAACAATCCGCCACCACTGGCTCCCGCTTTAACCTTTCGACTCTTGAGGGCGCGGTTATTGCCGCGCTGGCAATTCTGGCATTCGTTTACTTTGGCGGACCAGCAGCACTTGGCGCACATCCACGCTGGGGCATGAAAATCGCTTACTTAGCGATTGCCAGCGGGCTGGTTATGCTATTTCTGGCGACGCTAGCCAGTCGGCGCTGGCAATTCCAGCTGATTACATTCAGCACCCTGCTAATAATCAGCATTGCCATCACCACTTACGGCAAAACCCAGTTTGCCGCGTCTTATGCCGAAGATGACTTTGCAGGCAAACTGTGGTTTTTCGGATGGGTCGGCGCATTAGCGGCAAGCTTCAGTATTATTACCGCAGTTGGCGCAAACTATCGCCAGCGCAACAGAGCGATTTCAGCACCCGCTATTTAGCAGTGAGGAATGCTGAAATTTCATTCGCAGCAGACTCGAGATGCTGCGAATGACTAAAACCTGAGCTTTTTAGCGGCTTGAGGTCGTGATCTGCCGCCGCCAACCACTTCAGGCTAATCGCCGACGACAAGCTGTAATCTGAAACCGTCTGCCTATTACCCAGCGCGTCTCGCTCACCCTGAACTATTAGTGTGCGTACCTGCAACGATTCAAGGTGCGCAGTTCTTGGCTTTTCAGGTTTACCTGCGGCATAGAACGGGTAGCCGAGACACACCAGCGCATCTGCAGCGAACTCATCCCCGACAATGCTCGCCATACGCCCGCCCATGGATTTGCCACCCATCGCAACAATACCTTTTGTTTGCTGGCGCACAGCGGCATAAACACTTCGCCACTGTTCAAGTAGTTGCTTCTGTGGATTAGGTGGGCGACGTTTTCCATCGATACGCCTGGCGGCCATATAGGCAAACTCAAACCGCACCACAGCAATGCCCCGCGCCATCAGCAACTGGCTGATTTGCTGCATAAAGTCGCTGTCCATCGGCGCGCCAGCACCGTGGGCAAGAATCAAGGTGGCGTGACATATACCCTGAGGTTGATCCCAGACTAAAGCCGGGCACTGCGTTACGGCGCCGGATTGATCTTGATCAACATCCACCATTGAGGCTTTATCCATACTTGCTTTCACTGCGGCACCTCTAATCAGTTGCATGTGCTTTCAATAACGCTGCAGTTAGAAACCAAGGAGCAGCAGAACTTGGCCGCTAAGGGCCATGTGGTCGTTTATAACCAAAACAACGAATCCAGCAATAAACTATACAGATGTCACCCAAAGAGAAGTGATTGCGGTTGCAGGCTCGTTATGATTGGCTGGCAGCGTGGCGAGCTTGGGGCATAAGACCAAGAATCAAAGTGCGACCTGACGTCGCACCCCGCCGACCAGCGGCACTCATGCCCAAGAAGATGAGCTAATCTTGTTTGCATTCGCCACGTTGCACAACCTATAGGCGATTCCCATCTTTGCGTAACATTAAATGGGTCTAGAGTATTGTTAATAAAGCGTTTTTGAATTGCTCAAAATGCTTTTTAAATGCCTTTAAACCCTGATCGCGTCGGCTTGTAGCGTTGCAATGCCTTACCGCTTTATACATACTTGCCGCCGATTTTTATCCCTAAAAAATCCATTAACCGTGGAACCCCAGCAATGAGCACAGCAATCAGTCCGACTGCTTATAACTACAAGGTGGTCCGCCAATTCGCCGTCATGACGGTAATTTGGGGGGTCATTGGCATGGGCCTAGGCGTTTTCATCGCTTCACAACTTGTGTGGCCTGAACTCAACTTCGGCTTGGAATGGACGACTTTCGGTCGTTTACGCCCTCTGCACACTAACGCGGTGATTTTCGCTTTTGGCGGATGCGCGCTAATGGCAACTTCACTTTATGTGGTGCAGCGCACCAGTCAGGTACGTCTGATTTCTGACTCCTTGGCGTCTTTCGTCTTCTGGGGTTGGCAAGCAGTTATCGTTGCCGCTGTGATTACTCTGCCAATGGGCTACACCAGCTCAAAAGAGTACGCAGAACTGGAATGGCCAATCGACATCCTTCTGGGGGTCGTCTGGGTGGCTTATGCCGTTCTGTTCTTCGGCACAATTGTTAAGCGCAAGCCTAAGCACATCTATGTCGGCAACTGGTTCTACGGCGCCTTCATCCTGGTGACGGCAATGTTGCATATTGTTAACAGCGCAGAAATGCCTGTGAGCATGTTCAAGTCGTACTCGATGTACGCCGGTGCAACTGACGCCATGATCCAATGGTGGTACGGCCACAACGCCGTAGGCTTCTTCCTGACCACCGGCTTCCTCGGCATGATGTACTACTTCGTACCGAAGCAGGCTGAACGTCCGATCTACTCGTATCGCCTGTCTATCGTGCACTTCTGGGCACTGATTACCCTGTACATCTGGGCCGGTCCTCACCACTTGCACTACACCGCTCTGCCGGACTGGGCTCAGTCCCTCGGTATGGCGATGTCGATCATCCTGTTGGCTCCAAGCTGGGGCGGCATGATCAACGGTATGATGAGCCTGTCTGGCGCTTGGCATAAGCTGCGCACCGACCCGATCCTGCGCTTCCTGGTGGTATCGCTGGCGTTCTACGGCATGTCGACCTTTGAAGGTCCGATGATGGCCATCAAGACCGTCAACGCACTGTCTCACTACACTGACTGGACCATCGGCCACGTACACGCTGGTGCCCTCGGTTGGGTTGCGATGATCTCTATTGGCTCGCTGTATCACTTGCTGCCGAAAGTATTCGGCCGTGAGCAAATGCACAGCATTAGCCTGATCAACGCCCACTTCTGGCTAGCCACTATCGGTACCGTTCTGTACATCGCTTCGATGTGGGTAAACGGCATCACTCAGGGCTTGATGTGGCGCGCAGTGAACGAAGACGGCACCCTGACCTACTCGTTCGTTGAAGCCCTGCAAGCAAGCCACCCTGGCTATGTAGTTCGCGCAATTGGTGGTGGGTTCTTCGTCTTCGGCATGCTGCTGATGGCCTATAACACCTACCGCACCGTGCGTGCCGCCAAGCCGGCTGAGTATGACGCCGCGGCAATGATTCCTGCCGGAGTAGCTCACTGATGAAACACGAAATCATCGAGAAAAATATTGGTTTGATGGCCCTGCTGATGGTGCTTTGCGTCAGCATCGGCGGCCTGACCCAAATCGTCCCGTTGTTTTTCCAGGACGTGACTAACGAGCCGGTTGAAGGCCTCAAGCCATACACCGCGCTGCAACTCGAAGGGCGTGATGTTTACATCGCCAACGGCTGTGTCGGCTGCCACTCGCAGATGATTCGCCCATTCCGCGCTGAAACTGAGCGCTATGGCCACTACTCGGTTGCCGGTGAAAGCGTTTGGGATCACCCATTCCTATGGGGCTCCAAGCGTACCGGTCCTGATCTGGCTCGCGTGGGTGGTCGTTACTCGGATGAATGGCAGCGTGCACACCTGTACAACCCGCGCAACGTAGTGCCTGAGTCAGTTATGCCGGCGTACCCGTTCTTGGTTGAGAAAAAGCTCGACGGTAAAGACACTGCGAAGAAGATGGAAGTTATGCGTGGTTTCGGCGTGCCTTACACCGATGAAGATATCGCTGGGGCCAAAGAAGCTGTTAAAGGCAAAACCGAAATGGACGCCATCATTGCGTACCTGCAGGTTCTTGGCACCTCTATCACGAGCAAACGGTAACGCACGATGGAAATCGGGACTATTCGCGGTATAGGCACAGCAGTTGTATTCGTCGCCTTCATAGGTTTGCTGCTATGGGCATTCAGCAGCAGACGCAAGTCAGATTTTGACGACGCTGCCAATTTGCCTTTTGCTGACGAGCCGAAACCAAGCGAGCGTGACGAGCAATCTTCCAGGAGCAATAACCAATGACCACTTTCTGGAGTTGGTACGTAACAATACTTTCACTCGGGACTATTTTTGCTTTGACGTGGCTGATCTTCGGCACACGTAAAGGTCAAAAAAACGACGAAGTAACCAACGAAACTGTAGGCCACGCCTTCGACGGCATCGAGGAATACGACAACCCACTGCCTAAGTGGTGGTTTATGTTGTTCGTCGGCACCATCGTTTTCGCCCTCGGCTACCTGGCCCTTTACCCAGGTTTGGGTAACTGGAAAGGTCTGCTGCCAGGCTTTGAGTACCTCGACAACGAAGCCAAAACCCCTTTCGCTACTAACGTAGACATTGCGGGTGGCGAGGAGCGTAATGCTGGCTGGACTGGCGTTCACCAGTGGGAAAAAGAGATGGCCAAGGCAGACGCCAAGTACGGCCCGATCTACGCCAAGTACGCGGCAATGCCAATCGTAGACGTCGCTAAAGACGACCAAGCGTTGAAAATGGGCGGCCGCCTGTTTGCCTCGCATTGCTCGGTTTGCCACGGCTCAGATGCCAAGGGTGCTTATGGCTTCCCTAACCTGACCGACAACGAATGGCGCTGGGGCGGCGAGCCTGAAACCATCAAGACCACCATCATGGAAGGTCGTGAAGGTGCAATGCCCGCTCACTTGCCAATCATTGGCGAAGAAGGCGTGCATAACGTAGCCGCTTACGTTTTGACCGAACTGGCTGGCCGTAAATTGCCTGAAGGCGCCGAAGCGGATATCGCTGCGGGCCAAAAGGTCTTCAGCACCACTTGCTTCGCTTGCCACGGTGCAGACGGCAAAGGTACACCTGCAATGGGTGCACCTAACCTGACTGACCCGGCAGCGTTCATATACGGCACCAGCTTTGCTCAATTGCAGCAAACCATTCGTTACGGTCGTCACGGCAAAATGCCAACGCAAAAAGACTTCCTCGGTAACGACAAGGTTCACTTGCTAGCAGCTTATGTGTACAGCCTGTCGCACAAACCGGCAGCAGAGTAATACCTTCTACCACCGGGCGCGACGGTCAGTCGCACCCGGTGGCATGAACCTCAGGCGTACCATAGCGTTATTAAAATGACCACGGTCGGCACGTATCGACTGCGGCACCCCACTTAACCGCTTGGGACGAACTGATGAGCCAAATTCCAGTTAAGAACGTCACCCCTCCTGCCGCAAAAGTACAGTCATCGACTGACCTTTACGCTAGCGCGGAGAAGATATATACCCGTGCCTTTTCCGGTGTCTTTCGCAACTTGCGCAGAGTTGGCGGAGCGTTTCTCTTTCTTGTTTATTTCGGCACTGTCTGGCTCAACTGGGATGGTCGCCAAGCCGTCTGGTGGAATCTGCCAGAACGCAAATTTTATATTTTCGGCTCTACCTTCTGGCCACAAGACTTCGTGCTGCTTTCGGCACTGTTGATCATCTGTGCCTTTGGTTTATTTTTTATCACGGTATTTGCCGGGCGAGTCTGGTGCGGCTATACCTGCCCGCAGAGCGTATTTACCTGGGTATTCATGTGGGGCGAGAAAGTCACCGAGGGTGACCGCAACAAACGCATGAAACTCGACCAAGCACCGATGAGTGCTGACAAATTCCTGCGCAAACTGGCCAAACACAGCATCTGGATTGGCGTGTCGCTGGCGACCGCCATTACCTTCGTCGGCTATTTCAGCCCTATTCGTGAGTTGATCCCCGACCTCTTTACGTTTGACGCCAGTGGCTGGGCCTTGTTTTGGGTCGGATTCTTCACAGTTGCCACCTATGGCAACGCGGGCTGGCTGCGTGAGCAGGTGTGCATCTACATGTGCCCATATGCGCGCTTCCAGAGTGTGATGTTCGACACCGACACCCTGATCGTTTCTTATGACCCGCGCCGCGGCGAAGGCCGTGGCCCGCGGAAAAAAGGCGCCGACTACAAGGCCCAGGGATTAGGCGACTGTATCGACTGCCACATGTGTGTGCAGGTCTGCCCTACCGGTATTGATATCCGCGATGGCCTACAACTTGAATGCATCGGTTGCGCCGCTTGTATCGACGCCTGTGACAGCATCATGGAAAAAATGGATTACCCGAAAGGGTTGATCAGTTACACAACTGAACACAATCTATCAGGTCAGAAAACCCACTTATTGCGCCCGCGCCTGATAGGCTATGCCGTCGCGCTTGTCGCCATGATGGGCGTTTTTGCCTGGGCCGTCGCCAGCCGTCCCTTGGTCGGTCTAGATGTGATCAAAGACCGGGTGATCTTTCGTGAGAATCAAGACGGCCACATTGAAAACGTCTACACCTTGAAAATCATGAACAAAGCCCAGCATGACGTGACTTACGTTATCAGTGCTGACGGCATTGAAGGTATTGAGTTCGCAGGCACAACCAAGGTCAAGGCCGCAGCTGGCGAAGTCCTCTCGCTGCCGGTCGAGCTTTCAATTGCTCCGGAAAAGCTCCCGTCCAGTGCGAATAAAATCATGTTCCATGTGCAGGCACTTGAAGACGACGGTATTAACTCCAACGCTGATAGCCGATTCAACGGCCCAAGCATTCGCTAACCTGTAGGCAACACAATGACCGAACAACCAGCAGTCTCCCCTTGGTACAAAAACTTCTGGCCGTGGTTCATCATCGGCCTGCTCAGTTTGTCTGTAGTCCAGGGCAGCTTATTGTTGATTTTCTCAATCCTCAATCCGCCCGGACTGATTTCCGACAACTACTACGAAGTCGGCAAAGGGATTAACCAGTCACTCGAGCGTGAGAATCTGGCCAAGCAGCTTCAGGTCAGCGCCACTATCACCTTCGACAATGAAACTGGCGTAATCGATATGCAACTTAAAGGGCTTACCGGCCCAGCCGTGCTCAAGTTGAACGTAATATCGCCCACCCAGCCTGAACGCGATCGCCATATCACCCTGCAAGCCCAAGGTAACTCTCGCTACACCGGCAACCTTGAAGATGCGCTGCAAGGGCGCCGTTTTGTAGAGCTGATAGGTCAGGAAGGCGGTAAAGATTGGCGTGTGTTCGAAGAAGAAGCGCTCGAGCCCGGTAAGCCAATCCGTCTTGGTGACGATAAGTAATCCGACCTTGTGCGGCGCAATGTCTGCGCCGCCCTGCCCGGCTGGCCTCCCCACAAGCCACCTGTACCAGCATCAAGACATTTGATTAATGGCCAGTCCCACTCCTTGCTATCACTGCGGTTTACCAGCTCCTGCTGGCGGCCACTTCTGCGCTGAAATACTCGGTGAAAGCCGCGAAATGTGCTGCCCGGGCTGCCAAGCTGTAGCCGAAGCAATTGTCGCTGGCGGGCTGGAGCACTATTACAAACACCGCAGCGAGTCGGCCACCAACCCGCAAGAGCTACCGCAGGCACTACCTGATGAGTTACTGCTGTTTGATCGCGCAGAAGTGCAAGAGCCCTTCGTGCAGCATCAAGGCGATATCAGTGAGACCTGCCTGCTGATCGAAGGCATTAGCTGTGCGGCGTGCGGCTGGCTGATCGAGAAACACCTGCGCGGCATGCCCGGCGTCACTGATGCACGGCTTAACCTGTCCAACCATCGGTTGATTGTGAGTTGGGCAGATAGCCAGGTTGCACTGAGCCAATTGCTCAGTGAGCTGCGCAAAATTGGTTATGCCGGTCACCCTTGGCAAGCCGATGAGGCGGCCCTGCAACTCGCCAATGACAACCGCAAGGCCATGCGCCAACTGGGTCTCGCTGGCCTGCTGTGGTTCCAGGTGATGATGGCAACGATGGCGACGTGGCCAGAATTCAATATCGACCTAAGCCCTGAACTGCACATGATCTTGCGCTGGGTCAGCCTGTTTTTGACCACGCCAATTATCTTTTACTGTTGCGGGCAATTCTTTCGTGGCGCACTGCGCGACCTGCGCACCCGCCACTTGACCATGGACGTGTCGGTTTCACTGGCGATTGGCGGTGCTTATGTCGCAGGCATCTGGTCTGCGATCACTGGCAGCGGCGAGTTGTATTTCGACGCAGTGGGCATGTTTGCCTTCTTTTTGCTCGCCGGACGTTATCTCGAACGGCGCGCCCGTGAACGCACGGCGGCAGCCACTGCGCAGCTGGTTAACCTGCTGCCAGCATCCTGCTTGCGTCTCGATGCGCACGGTCAAACCCAGCGCATTTTGCTCAGCGAATTACAGCTCGGCGAACAGGTATTGGTGCAACCGGGAGCATTGATGCCAGCAGATGGCTGCATCATCAGTGGTCAGTCCAGTGTCGATGAGTCGGTGCTCACCGGGGAATACCTGCCGCAACCACGCGCTGAAGGCGATCACGTCACCGCAGGCACACTCAATGTCGAAGGCCCGCTGACCGTTGAAGTACAAGCCCTGGGTGATGCCACCCGCTTATCTGCAATCGTACGCCTGCTCGAACGCGCCCAGACTGACAAGCCGCGCCTCGCCGAGTTGGCAGACCAAGTCTCGCAATGGTTTCTGTTGTTCCTGCTGCTGGCTGCTGCAGTAGTCGGGATCATTTGGTGGCAAATTGATCCATCACGCGCATTTTGGGTGGTGCTCGCCCTACTCGTCGCTACCTGCCCCTGCGCACTGGCGTTAGCCACCCCCACGGCCCTTACCGCAGCGACGGGCACCTTGCACTCACTTGGTGTGTTGCTGACTCGGGGCCATGTGCTCGAAGGTCTTAACCAGATCGATACGGTTATTTTTGATAAAACCGGCACGCTAACGGAAGGCAAGCTCACGCTTAATGCGATCCACCCGCTCGCTGCACTTGATAGCGACAGCTGCCTGGCGCTTGCGGCGGCGCTGGAGAACCGTTCAGAACACCCGATAGCCAAAGCCTTTGGCCGCGCCGCTCAAGCCGCTGAGCAAGTCGACAGTTTCCCCGGTCAAGGCTTGCACGGCTCTATTGCGGGTCAGCAACTGCGCATTGGCCAGCCAGCATTTGTCTGCACCCTAAGCGGCGCAGCGGTCCCAGCCATTCCCGGCGAAAATGGCCAGTGGTTATTGCTCGGTGATGAGCAAGGGCCACTGGCCTGGTTTGTGCTTGATGATCGCCTGCGCTCTGACGCAACTGATCTGATAGCGACCTGCAAGGAGCGCGACTGGGAAGTATTGTTGATGTCAGGCGACAGCTCGCCCATGGTTACACAGATTGCTGCACAACTCGGCATTGAAGATGCGCGTGGCGGTATGACGCCTGATGACAAACTGGCAGCGCTAAATGTCCTGCACCAGAATGGCCGCCGCGTGCTCATGCTCGGCGATGGGGTCAATGATGTTCCGGTGCTGGCTGGGGCCGATATCAGTGTCGCCATGGGCAGCGCTACCGATCTGGCCAAAACCAGTGCCGATGCAGTGCTTTTGTCCAATCGTTTGGGTAGCCTGATCGATGCATTCAAACTGGCCCATCGCACTCGGCGTATTATCATTGAAAACCTGATCTGGGCCGCGCTGTACAATGGTCTGGTCCTGCCCTTTGCCGCATTCGGCCTGATAACACCTCTTTGGGCGGCGGTGGGCATGTCCATCAGTTCATTACTGGTGGTATTGAACGCTTTACGCCTTACTCGGCACTAACCTGCAAGCTCGCCCCACGGAGCCACCATGCCAGCGCTATACATATTGATCCCGATTGCTCTGATACTCGTCGCGCTAGCGATTTGGGTATTTTTCTGGGCGGTTGACAGTGGTCAATACGACGACCTGGATGGCCCGGCGCACAGCATCCTGTTTGATGATGAAGACCCACTGCACAAAGCCGGTGTAGACGAAGCGCAAAAACATACCAGCAAGGATAAAAAGGATGCTTGAGCTGGCGCCGCTGCTGGTTTCAGCAGTGATTCTGGGCTTGCTAGGCGGAGGCCACTGCCTGGGGATGTGTGGCGGCTTGATGAGCGCCCTGTCCCTCGCTATTCCCCCAGAACAACGCAGCAGGCGCTTGCGGCTGATGCTTGCTTACAATCTAGGGCGAATCAGCAGCTACACCCTCGCCGGCTTGTTGATCGGCTTGGCAGGCGTAGCGGTCGCCTCAAGTCCGGCGGCAATGCTATTGCGTGTAGCCGCTGGCATTTTGCTGATTTGCATGGGCCTGTACCTTGCAGGCTGGTGGAGTGGTCTGACTCGAATTGAAGCACTGGGGCGTGGGATGTGGCGTTATATTCAGCCCTTAACTCGGCACTTCATGCCTGTCAGCAGCATGCCCCGGGCGCTGATGCTCGGCAGTCTGTGGGGATGGCTGCCATGCGGCCTGGTCTACAGCACCCTGCTTTGGGCATCGAGCCAAGGCAATGCGTTGCACAGTGCCGCCTTGATGCTGGCATTTGGTTTAGGCACCCTGCCAGTGCTGATCACTACAGGCATGGCTGCTGAACGCGTCAGCAGCTTTCTGCGGATTAAAGGTGTACGTATGGCTGGCGGCTTGCTGGTCATCCTCTTCGGTATCTGGACCCTTCCCGGACCACACCAGCACTGGTTAATGGGTCACTAACTGACCCAACAACACCTGCCCCCGCAACACTTAATCCCCCAATAATGGCCTGCTGTGCAATATATTGCGCATACTCAAAGCCTGCCCATGATCCAGATCAACACTATAAGCACCTGGCACTTCTAAAATCGCGGCTATTCTCCGTCTACTGAGAGCTGCTTTATGCTCGACGCCATCCAATGGAGTCCTGAACTGATTCGTCGCTATGATCACTCAGGCCCGCGCTATACCTCCTACCCTACCGCCATGCAATTTCACGGCAACATTGGTCCTATCGACTTAGTGCGTGCTCTGCGTGAAAGCGGCAAAGCTCAACAGCCCTTGTCGCTTTACGTTCACGTGCCGTTTTGCGCGAACATTTGCTACTACTGTGCCTGTAACAAAGTCATCACTAAAAACCGTGACCGTGCTCAGCCCTATCTGGATGCCATCGGCCGCGAGATCAGCGCTATCAGTAGCCACCTAAAGCCCGGCCAAGTGGTTGAGCAACTGCATTTAGGCGGTGGAACGCCAACATTTCTCAGTCACGATCAACTGCGCAGTTTGATGAGCGACCTGCGCAAGCACTTCACCCTGCTCGACGACGACTCCGGCGACTACGGTATTGAAATCGATCCGCGTGAGGCTGACTGGGCAACCATGGGGTTGTTGCGCGAGCTCGGCTTCAACCGCATCAGTCTTGGCGTTCAGGACCTGGATCCGCAAGTACAAAGAGCGGTCAACAGGATGCAATCCGTTGAGCAAACTCTAGCCATTCTCGATGCAGCACGCGCTCTGCAATTTCGCTCGGTCAATATCGACTTGATCTATGGCTTACCGCTACAAACGCCCGAGCGATTTGCCGAAACCGTGGCAGAGGTCATTGCCCTGCAGCCGGATCGTTTATCGCTGTTCAACTACGCCCATTTGCCTGAACGCTTCAAGCCACAGCGTCGTATAGCCGATAGCGACTTACCCTGCAGTGCCGACAAATTGAGCATGCTGCAAAATTCGATCACCCAGCTCAGCGCAGCAGGCTATCGCTACATCGGCATGGATCACTTTGCCTTGGCGGATGACGAACTTGCAGTCGCCCAAGAGGAAGGCACTCTGCAACGCAACTTTCAGGGCTACACAACACATGGGCACTGCGACTTGATCGGTTTAGGCGTTTCCGCGATCAGCCAGATAGGCGGGCTTTACTGCCAGAACAGCAGCGACCTCAACCTCTATCAACAAAGCTTGGAAAACCACCAATTAGCTACTCAACGCGGCCTGCACTGTAATGACGACGACATCATTCGGCGCGCGATAATCCAGCAATTGATCTGTCATTTTCAGCTGAACTTCGCTGATATCGAACACGCGTACAACATCGTGTTTCGCCAGTATTTCAGTGATATCTGGCCACAATTGCAGCAGATGGCCGAGGATGGCTTGGTCGTATTGAATGAGCAGAATATCAGCGTCCTACCCAGTGGGCGCTTACTAGTTCGGTCGCTGTGTATGCTTTTCGACACGTATTTATGCGAACAGAATCGTCAGCGTTTCTCACGGGTGATCTAGCGTTCAAAAGCCCCTGACAACGGCTTAACCAACCATCAGTGTCGCAACGCTCATCAACTGCTCGCTGCTCAGATTTTGCTTCCTCATTTGTGACACCAGCGAGGCATTAGCACTGCTAATAGCCCCGTGCAGACTGGCAATTTCGCTCAAAACCGCATCCACCTTGCGCTGGGTATCGCTAGTTGGTTGCTCAGCCTTTAGTGCGTTGAGTTCAGCCTGTTTGGCTGCGAGCTCTGCGCGCAGCTGGCGAATCATTTTCAGCGTATTTTTGATGCTGTCCGGGAGATTACTGTCATCAATATCTTGGTTTTTTGCAGCTTGTTTCGACTGAGCGCTGCCAGCTTCTGACAGGCTGACCCGTACCCCGCCGCTCGGTCCACGTACTGGGCTTACCCCAACCAAATCTTTTCCGGCATCCGCTTTAACGTTCGACAAGCGCAGTGGTGCCGGCGCAAAGCTAGCAGCGTTACTCTTTTCAACTCGCATGCGCAGACCTTCTATAATCAAACATTATCGCTAACTGTATCGGCGGCAAAAATTAAAACTTGAACGTGAAGTCAACCAGCCAATGGCTGGCTGGAAAGGCTGCGCTCCTGTAATCTAGTACTATCGCGTCAACCCCCAGGATCTCTTCGATGACCGGAATCATCAAGCTGCATACACCCCATCAAGCTCACTGCAAAGATTGCAGTTTGGCCAGCTTATGCCTGCCACTTTCATTGAACCTAGAGGACATGGACGCGCTTGATGAGATCGTTAAGCGCGGCCGACCACTTAAAAAAGGTGAGTTTCTGTTTCGCCAAGGCGACAGTTTTGGTTCGGTTTTCGCGGTTCGCTCAGGCGCTCTGAAAACCTTTACCCTGAGTGACTCTGGCGAAGAACAGATCACCGGCTTTCACCTGCCCAGTGAGCTGATCGGACTTTCAGGCATGGATGCTGAGGTTTACCCAGTCTCGGCTTTGGCGCTTGAAACAACCTCGGTGTGTGAAATCCCTTTCGAACGCTTGGACGACCTGACCGCTCAGCTGCCACAGCTGCGCCGCCAGCTTATGCGCATCATGAGCCGTGAGATTCGTGACGATCAGCAAATGATGCTGTTGCTATCAAAAAAGACTGCTGATGAACGCATCGCTACCTTTTTGGTCAATCTGTCGGCCCGCTTCCGAGCCCGCGGCTTTTCCTCGCAACAATTTCGCTTGGCCATGTCGCGTAATGAAATAGGCAACTACCTCGGCCTCGCGGTTGAGACTGTCTCGCGCGTGTTTACTCGCTTTCAACAAAACAAACTGCTCGAAGCTGAAGGCAAAGAAGTGCACATCATCGACCCGATCGAGTTGTGCGCACTTGCTGGCGGCAATATCGACAGCTAAGACTTGGCCAGCCCAGGACCACCATGATCTTCGATGAGTTCAGCCTTAAAACCTTGATTCGCCCCGTGCAGGACTTCCCTAAACCGGGTGTGGTTTTTCGTGATATTACCCCTCTGTTCCAATCACCGCGGGCTTTGCGCATGGTGATCGACAGCTTTATCCAGCGTTATATTGATGCAGACTTCAGCCATATCGGCGTGATGGACGCCCGTGGCTTTCTAATCGGCTCTATTGTCGCTTATGAATTGAACAAGCCCTTGGTGCTGTTTCGTAAGCAAGGCAAGTTACCGGCGGATGTGATCAGCGAGGGCTATCAGACCGAATACGGTGAAGCCTTCCTTGAGGTCCACGCTGACAGCCTGAGCCAAGGCAACAAAGTCTTGATGTTCGATGACCTCATTGCCACCGGCGGAACGCTACTGGCAGCAGTACAACTCGTTCGCCGCTTGGGCGCGAGCATCTATGAGGCAGCGGCAATTATTGACCTGCCGGAGCTTGGCGGCTCACAAAAGCTTGTGGATGCAGGCATTCCGACATTTGCCTTGACCGCTTTTGCCCTAGACGAACAGTAACTATTACCTGCCTGACAACAATGCCTGCTTTTTCTGCAAAAGCGGGCATTTTGCATTTAATCACTATCCTTTCTTGCCCTCTCCCGCCGAGCACATCTGCACTTAAGTTGGCCTGATCAAGCAGTAGATGGCCATATTTGACCTTACGCCAACGTCACTACCCTGTATTAATCATCACTCCAGCGGGCATTCATTGACATTCGCGCACTTGAACGTCGCGCGGCCAAACAATGAGGAACCGATTACAGGCCTGGGACACAACTCGATGGTTTATATGATTGGGTCGCAAATTCAATACGTGCTAGGTGCGCTTAACTTGCTCAAGAAAACCAATCTGCAAAGCTTGGAGGTTAAACGCGAAGTTCAGGATGCTTTCAACCATAAATTGCAAATACCCAGCGCATCCGGCGCAAAGTAATGCTGTCGTACATCCTCAGGAGAAACCCGCATGAAATCGTTTGAGAATAAAGTCGCAGCAATAACGGGTGCGGGATCAGGTATTGGTCGGGCATTAGCCTTCGGGCTCGCTCGCCAGGGTTGTGCATTGGCCTTGTCTGATGTGAATGCGCAAGGCTTGGCTGAGACTGCCGAGCAGGCACGTAGGCTTGGGGTAAAAGTTGAACACACCGTTGTAGACGTAACGGACCGAGAAGCCATGCACGCATGGGCAAACGATGTTGTTGCAGCATTTGGCCAGGTCAATGCCATCTTCAATAACGCCGGTGTTGCCCAGAGCGGCACGGTTGAGGGCAATGAATACACTGATTACGAGTGGGTCATGAACATCAACTTCTGGGGGGTGGTGAATGGCACCAAGGCATTCTTACCGCACCTGAAGGACTCAGGCGCTGGCCATATCATCAACCTATCAAGTATTTTCGGGATCTTCTCGCAGCCGGGCATGAGCAGCTATAACGCCAGTAAATTCGCTGTGCGCGGTTTCACAGAGTCACTGCGCCAAGAATTGGATATGGCTAACTGCGGAGTATCAGCCAGTTGCGTTCACCCTGGCGGGATAAAAACCAACATTGCCAACACCGCGCGAATGAACTCCAGCATGCAAGCCATGACCGGGCAAGATAACGAACAAGCGCGTCAACAGTTCAATGATCTGCTGATGCTCACCACGGCAGAGCACGCCGCGAAAGTCATCATCAAAGGCGCATTGGCCAATAAACGCCGAATACTCATTGGCGGCGATGCGTATGCAATGGACTTGATGCAACGTTTGATGCCGGCACTGTATCAGCGCGTGGTCACCGCGGTCATGAAACTGGGCATCAAGTTGGGTAAGAAACAGGTCGCTAATGTGCAGCCCAAGACCTGATCCTGAACAGACCCAGCGCCTCGACAAACTGTCCTGTTGACGTTGATCCGCAAGCACTGGCGAGCAACCGGGCAGCAGAGTCAAAGGGGGCTAATAAGGGTCATCCAACTGCACGCGGCACTACCCCGGCAAGCCCTAGCGCAATGGCTGGCGAGGTTTCTTACGTAGAGGCTCTAGCAAAACACTTAAGCCGTTATGATCAATCTCTTGCATCAGCTGCAACAACTGACCGATCTGCCCTTTGGGGAAGCCTTCTCGGGCAAACCAATTGAGGTAAGGCCCAGGCAAATCAGCAATTAACCGGCCTTTATATTTGCCGAATGGCATTTCCAAGGTAACCAACAATTGCAAATCTTCTGGTTTCATCACAGACCAATCTTAAGCATTTATGCACCTGATTATGCCAAACCATTGACCTCAGCGCTGTGCAATTTAGCTGTTTGGCAAGTCAGCCAAGGCAAACTCAGGTAAGATTCGGGTCCGCAAATTTCCACCCTGGATTCGTACCCATGTTCATCAACGCCCTGCGCAATGGCCTAGGCCAGATCATTATCTTTATCGACTTCATCACCCGCCCGCGCAAAATGCAGCGATCTCCAGAAGCACAAGCAGCGGTTAACCAGGCGGCATCAAATCTTTCCTTGTACCAGTTCAGAGCCTGTCCGTTCTGTGTCAAAACCCGACGCACTCTGCACAAGCTGAACGTGCCAATGCAGCTACGTGATGCTAAAAATGATGTACAAGCGCGCAATGAGTTGCTCGAACAAGGCGGAAAAATCCAAGTGCCTTGCCTGCGCATCGAAGAAAACGGCCAAAGCACTTGGCTGTATGAATCAAAAGCCATTGCTAGCTACTTGCAGGAGCGTTTCGTCACTGCATAAGTAGAACGGCGCGGCCTTTCAGGTCGCGCCGCACTCAGGCTAAGCCTATTACTCGCTTACCTCGATACTGCCGACCATTCCTGCCTGGTAATGCCCGGCGATCAAACAGGCGAAGTCAAAACGCCCGGATTGATTGAAGGTCCAGATAATCTCCCCTGTTTTTCCTGGCTTCACATGCGCCATATAGGCCGCGTGATGTTCCATGCCTGGGTTTTTGAGCATCATCTGCGCATGTGCATCGAGGGTTTTCTGCGTGCCAAGCACATACTCGTGAAGTAACTTGCCGTCGTTGTGCAGCACCAACCGCACCGTCTCCCCTTTCTTGAACGTCAGGGTGTCTGGGCTAAAGCGCATGTCATCGCCCATACGCAGATCAATAGTGCGACTGACCTGACTGGCATCACCGGCAACTCCCCAAGGCATTTGCTCTGGCTGGGCATGCATCGAATGATCAGTCATCGGCTGGTTTTCATCCGCCCACAGAGCGGAACTGGCAACAGTGACGTACAGCAGTACAAAAGTGGTCAACAACGTTTTAGCAAAAGTCATACAAAACCTCGAATAAGCTCTGCCCTGATACGCTTGGTGATCAAAGCAATACACGGCTCTATTGAGCCGAAAATAACGCAGTGTTTGCGGTAGTTATACGAGGTTGGTACGCGGCGGGCGCTTTGGTAAGTCGCTGATATGGCCAGCAAACTGAGGGCTGCTCTGGACGAGTGGATGTGCCGCTTTGAAGATGCCGGGCTTACCCAGCGATGTGGGTAAAATAGCTGCGCTCAGACACATTGAGCAGTGCATACAAAGTTGGCTGATCAATGTGTCTTGCTGATGGCCAGCATCGAGCATGCTGGACTGCAGGCTCTCGCACTGCGGTGACATTTGCGAGGCAGTCGAAGCCGACGCAGACGGCTGCATATCAAGCGACATACAATTCTGCATGCTGATCACGGCCATGCTTTGCACAGGCAGCGCGAGCAGCATCAAGCAAACGGTCAGCAGTCGCAGAATTTTATTCATGGCAGTAGAACAGCACGCGGCCAGAGGTGATTTTAGTCAGCTGAAATTATGCACTGCAAAACCCATGCGTGCATAACTTCAGTTGATTTCATATTGCGTCAATCAAGCATACCGACATGCCCAGGCTGACTTGCAACGCGGTCTAACCACATGCGTATCGAGGGAAAATTGCTCAAGTCAAAACCACCCTCATCCGCCACGTGGGTGTATGCATACAGCGCAATATCGGCAATTGAGTATTGCTCGCCCACTAGATAAGGCGTGTTTTGCAGTTGCCTTTCCATGACCTTCAGCGCTTTGTAACCCATTACGTGACAACGCTGGTATTCAGCCAAGCGCTCTTCAGGCATGTTCTGATACAGGCGGATAAAGCGCGCCACAGCAATACTTGGCTCATGACTGTACTGCTCGAAGAACTGCCACTGCAGTACCTGAGTGCGAAGGCGTGGCTCGGTTGGCAGGAACTCACTGTCGTTCGCCAGATAATTGAGAATCGCATTGGACTCCCAAAGACAGGTGCCATCTTCGAACTCCAGCACCGGGATTTTGCCATTGGGATTCTTGGCTAAAAACGCCTCGGTTTGCGTCTCACCCTTGAGGATATCAATTGCTATCCACTCATAAGGAATGCCCAGCAGATTGAGCATCAACTTAACTTTGTAGCAGTTTCCCGAGCGATAATCGCCGTATACCTTCAACATTGCTGTGCTCCTGATACTGCGAGGCCCAAGCCTCGCCATGTTTCATGTTCTATCACACTCGCAGCGAGCTGACCCACCTAAGCCGCGACACCTGTCTGTGCTACGCGAATCACTTCAGCCAAACGCTGTAAACCTTCACTCAGGCGTTCAGGCGCTACGTGGCTGAAATTCAAGCGCAAGTGTCCTGGATGCTGGTCAGGATCGATAAAGAACGGTTCACCCGGCATAAATGCAATATTCTGCGCCAACGCTGGCGCCAGCAGTGTGCGCGTATCCAGCGGCTGTTTGAGCGTTAGCCAGAAGAACAGCCCGCCTTGCGGGATTTCCCAATCGGCCAGATCAGCAAAATGCTCAAGCAACGCAACCTGCATGGCATCGCGGCGCAACCGATAGAACTCGCGTAACTGCGCCAGGTGATCACGGTAATGCTGGCTTCCCAGCCATTGCAGCGCCTGCCACTGCCCAATCCGATTGGTGTGCAGATCAGCAGACTGTTTAAGCCGCAGCAGATGTGCAAACAGGTCTGGCGTGGCAATCAAATACCCTACACGCAGCCCCGGCAATAAGGTTTTGGATACGGTTCCGGTGTAGACCCAGCTAGCCTTTTGCAGGCGACTGACGATGGGCGTCGCACTGCCTTGATCAAAGACCAACTCACGATAGGGCTCATCCTCGATCAGCGTCACGCCAAACTCATCCAGCAAAGCCGCCACAGCATCACGTTTGGCCTCGCTGTAGCGAACGGCTGACGGGTTTTGGAATGTTGGGATCAAGTAAGCGAATGCGGGTTTATGGGTTTCCAGACGCTGGCGCAGAGCAGCGATTTCTGGCCCATCAGCTTCTTGCGGCACAGCAATGCAATCCGCGCCGAACAGCTGGAAGGCTTGCAACGCGGCCAAGTAAGTAGGTGCCTCGACCAAAACTTCAGTACCCGGATCAATAAACAGTTTGCTGACCAGATCCAGGGTTTGCTGCGAGCCACTGACAATCAATACCTGGCTGGCATCGCAAGGCACCCCGATAGCACGGGCTTCTGCGGCAATCACTTCACGTAACGCCGGTTCACCTTCACTCATCCCGTATTGCCCGATACTGGTGGGCATCTGCGCCCATTCAACTTTCGGCAGCATTGGCTCTGCAGGTAAACCACCGGCAAACGACATCACTTCAGGACGTTGCGCCGCAGATAAAATTTCACGAATCAAAGAGCTTTTCAGGCGGGCAATACGTTCAGAGAAGGCCATCATTTACACCAGGTGATAATTTGTAGGAAGTAAGTCAAACTTGTTGACCGAAACTACGCTCACCCATACAGATACGTCAATATGTTTGACCTTAAAAATTTAACCGCTCAGCAATCCGCAATGAAAGCTTTCTTCTTTGGCTATCAGGCGTTTACCGCCAAGGCTGATGAAATGCTGGCGCGGCGCGGGTTGTCTCGCGTGCACCATCGCATTCTATTTTTCATTGCGATGTATCCAGGCTTAAGCATGAAAGAACTGCTCAACTACCTCGGTGTCAGCAAACAAGCGCTGAACATTCCACTGCGGCAGTTAATTGAAATGCATTTGGTCGAAAGCCAAGCCTCTACAGACGACAAACGCAAACGTCTGCTCGCCTTCACCGCCGAAGGGGCAAAACTGGAACTGGCTCTGCGTCGTGAGCAAGCGAAGATGCTTCAACGCGCGCTTGATGATACCGGTGAAGCCGCTATGAACGCGTGGATGCAGGTTAATCAGGCATTGGCCAAGCATCGTTAGAACGCTTTTGATGAGTGTTCGCCGCAACACTGTATCGGCGATTTTTCTACCCTGCTGTACCGCGACGTCAGCAGGCTAAGGTTTTAGGCTTCATTAGTCTTAATGCACCGCTTCAATCAACTGAGTGCATGGCCTTTTAAAGTTAGAATCGAGTGCCCAATGAACGCCGAATTGTTAGTCGCTTTCATCGCCTTTGCTTTTGTAACCTCGGTCACCCCGGGCCCCAACAACATGATGCTGCTCGCCTCCGGCGTTAACTTCGGTATGCGTCGCAGCCTGCCGCACATGCTCGGCATTAGCATTGGTTTCATGATTTTGGTGATTGCGGTGGGCCTGGGTTTGGGCCAACTATTTGCGCAAGTGCCGATGCTCTATAACGTCCTACGCTATGCGGGCGCGGCTTACTTGTTATATCTGGCGTGGAAAATAGCTAACGCCGTGGCGCCCGAAGGCCAGGAGACGAGCGCAAAGCCATTTAGCTTCTTGCAGGCTGCCGCCTTTCAGTGGATCAACCCCAAGGCCTGGGTAATGGCTATCGGCGCCATCACCACCTATACACCGCATGAAAATTTCACGCTGAACGTGGTGTTGATTGCTGCGCTATTTGCCCTGGTCAATTGCCCGAGCGTTGGCCTTTGGACCGTGGCCGGTCGCCTATTACGCAACTGGCTGAGCAACCCACGCGTGCTCCGTGGGTTTAATATCAGCATGGCGCTGTTATTAGCGGCATCGCTTTATCCAATTTTTGCCGACCTCAAAGGAATTCTGTAATGGCACACGCAAGCCAAGCCCGACTACGCCCGCTGGCGGACAGTTCGCCATCGGCAATTGTTGCGGGCTTCATTGCCATGCTCACCGGCTACACCTCCTCCCTGGTATTGATGTTCCAAGCAGGTCAGGCTGCGGGGCTCAGCAATGGTCAGATATCATCATGGATCTGGTCGTTGTCGATTGGCATGGCTGTGTGTTGCATTGGCTTGTCCTTGCGTTATCGCGCCCCCGTTATGATCGCCTGGTCGACGCCAGGTGCTGCGCTACTGATCAGCAGCCTCCCCGGCGTGCCATATAGCGAAGCAATTGGCGCCTACATCATCTGCTCAGGCTTGATTGTAATCTGTGGTTTAACCGGCAGTTTTGACCGGATCATGCGCCGCATACCCGGCTCAATTGCCGCTGCATTGCTGGCTGGCGTGCTCTTCAAAATCGGCTTAGAAATTTGCGTGGCAGCAGAACAGCAACCTGTCTTGGTGGTATCGATGCTGCTGGCTTATCTATTGGGTAAACGCTTGATGCCGCGCTATGCGGTGCTGGCTGCGCTCATTGTCGGCTGCGTTTTGGCTGGGGTATTTGGCTTGCTCAATTTCTCTCATTTTGAGCTCAAGCTGGCAACACCGGTATGGACAACACCAAGCTTTTCGATTGCCGCAGCGATTAGTATCGGTATCCCGCTATTCATAGTCGCGATGACCTCGCAGAATCTGCCGGGCATGGCGGTCTTACGTGCCAATGGCTATGACGTACCGGCCTCCCCGCTGCTCAACGCCACTGGCATCAGCTCAATACTGCTAGCCCCCTTTGGCTCCCATGGTATTCACATGGCAGCCATTAGCGCCGCTATCTGCGCGGGGCCCGAAGCCCACGAAGACCCCAAAAAACGTTACACCGCCGCCGTCTGGTGTGGGGTGTTTTACGGTATCGCCGGTATTTTTGGTGCGACTTTGGCGGCACTCTTTGCCGCACTGCCCAAAGCATTGATTCTATCGATCGCGGCGCTGGCGCTATTTGCGTCGATCATAGGTGGCCTGACCCAAGCCATGAGCGAACCGAAAGAGCGTGAAGCCGCGCTTATAACCTTTCTGGTGACAGCCTCAGGCATGACCTTGTTCACCATTGGCTCGGCATTCTGGGGGATTGTCGCTGGGCTGCTCACGCTGGGCATTTTAAACTGGGGCAAACAAGCGCAGTCGTGACCCAGATGCAGCCTTGCACATCCCGGCAAGGCTGCTGAATCACTCGGTTTTGCGCTGTTCCGCGAGCTTATAGGCAATGTAATACTTGTAGATATTGCCCACGTAATCAACAGTTTCACGCCCGACGATTCGCGCCGCCGAGTGTTCGACATTACCGAACCAAATGTCCTCATCCAACCCGGACTTCTTCGCCAGACTGCGAAACCGACGCAAATTGGCCGGTCCGGCGTTGTAGGCAGCAAACGCCAACAGCATCTGGTTAGTCGGCGTAATGCGATCGTCTGTCAGATACGCATCAATCAAACCCCGCAGGTACTTGCTGCCTGCCTCGATGTTTGCATCTGCACTGCTTTCAATCCCGCTAATCGCTACGCTCGGGTCCTTCGCCGTGCTCGGTAACATTTGCATCACCCCCACAGCTCCATAAGGGCTACGCGCCTTCTGGTTTAAGCGCGACTCCTGATACCCCAGTGCCATTAGCATCAGGTAATCGAAGCCGTAGGTTTGAGCATGCTTCTGGAACAATCCGACCAAGACCTTAAATTTTTTCATTTCGCCAGCGGTTGTCGAACTGACTAACTCAGCGGTGTCCCTGAGTGCAGTATTCCTTAAGTCATTGCCGAATAAGGTGCCCAATTTATGTTGCTCGATGAAGCCGTCCAGCACGGCTTTCAACTGCGGACTACCTTTGCGAATCGCCCATGCAAATTCGGAGTCAGCATGCACAACCCAATCATCGTGGATCTTGATTTGCGGATACTCAGGCTGCCAGGCCGTAGCAATGTACTGATCAACAACGGTGATATCCAGCAGTCCTGCATTGACCATTTGCAGCAGATCCTCGACTTCTAGGTTTTCATCCGCCCGTTCAATTTTTATCGGTTTTAAACCACGGTTTTTAAAATCCTTATTGAGCGCAAGCAAGTGTTCAAAGTAGCTGCTTGACTCACGCACAGTGACGCTCCGGCCCGCCAAGTCATCCAGGGAGTTGATGCCTGTCACCGAGGCAGATGTCACCACTACCTCATTGATATGCTCGGCAAAGGGCGCGGTAAAATCGACCTGCTTAAGACGCGACTCGGTAATGGTCAGCCCGCCTGCGGCGATGTCACCCACGCCCTCACGCAACTTCGGCAGTAACTCATTGCGCGCCACAGGAATCATCAGCACCTGCCAGCGAAGCGCTTGGTTGGCAGAGGGATAATGCTGTTTAAGCCACTGACCAAGAGCTTGCCCCAGTTCATAGCTGATCCCGTGTTGCGTGGCCCGGTCGATGCTGTAAAAAGTTTGGCTGTAGGGCACCAGAATACGAATTAAGCGACGCTCGCGCATCGCCTTGAAATCGCCGCGCCAAGGTTTCGGCACAGGCAGTACCATTTGATCGAGTTGTTGCTCGTCAATAGCGTCTTCATCAGCAACCTGAGCAGACTTGGCTGTATTGGCTGTAACCGATGTAACGGCTGAAACGCTGAGAGTGAATTGCCAAACTAGAAGTGCCGTGACGATCAAGCCAAATGCACCCGCGGGTGCAAGCCACCGTCGTTTGTTGGGCTGCATTATTTTACTTTCCCAAAGACTCACACCTTAATTAAAGCCCACGAAGCACGGCATGGTTGGCTCGATCCTAGTAGTGGTTGTCGGTCATGGCCAGAACTGTTTAAGCGCGCATAAAAAATGGCGCTCAAAAGCGCCATTTGGGCCAGCCTGGTGACAGCGCCTCACTTAGTTTCAGATCGCGGTGGCCCCGCCATCAACCGCCAGCGCATGCCCGGTGGTAAAGCCTGCTTCGTCGCAACATAGATAAAGCACAGCGGCGGCAATTTCCTCAACCTTACCGATACGTCCAACGGGGTGCATCGCCGCAGCAAACTCGGCCTTTCTCGGGTCAGCCTCGTAAGCGCGGCGGAACATGTCTGTGTCAATCACAGCTGGGCATACGGCGTTAACCCGCACCTTTTTCTTCGCATACTCAATCGCTGCCGACTTAGTAAGGCCGATGACCGCATGCTTAGACGCGCTGTAGATACTCATCTTCGGCGCCGCACCAAGACCGGCGACCGAGGCAGTGTTAACAATTGCACCCCCGCCTTGCGCCAACAACAAAGGAATTTGGTGTTTCATACACAACCAGACACCTTTTACATTGACGCCCATAATCGCGTCGAATTCAGACTCACTGCCGTCGGCAAGTTTGCCTTGCTCGATCTCAATACCAGCATTATTGAATGCGTAATCCAGACGACCGTAGCACTGGATAATCTGTGCCATCAATGCGCTGACTTCGGCGTCAAGGGTGACGTTGCAGGCAATGAAAACCGCTTCACCGCCCGCCTCACGGATCAACCCAACGGTGCCCTCACCGCCTGCCGTATCCACATCAGACACCACAACCTTGAGCCCTTGCTCAGCAAATGCCAGCGCCGTCGCACGTCCAATGCCAGCTGCCGCACCCGTAACCAACGCAACCTCACCACTAAAGCTAAAGCCCATCTGTACATTCCTCAGTACTTAAGAATCTTGAGTCTAGTCAGAGGAGCCGCTTCGCTGGCAGCACTATTACGTTGATCGTAGTGACTCGATTGAAGCTGGTGATTAAACAATGCAACCCATTATCACTTTCATAAATTGGCGCACATTCGACTTTCAAGCTTCGGTTGCTCATTGGCAGCTGACACGCTATCACCTATGGTTTCGATCAATGAGTAATTGTCATGACCGTGCAAATCAATCGCCAGTTTCTTCTGGCTCAGCGCCCAGTCGGCGCACCAACACGCGACACATTCAACTTCGTGGAAAACCCTCTTGCTGAACCAGCGGAAGGTCAGATCGTGGTTAAAAACGCTTACCTGTCACTCGATCCGGCCATGCGCGGTTGGATGAACGATGCCAAGTCGTACATCCCGCCAGTCGGCTTGGGTGAAGTCATGCGCGCACTGGGTGTCGGTGAAGTCATTGCCTCGAAAAACCCTAAGTTTGCGGTTGGCGATCACGTCAATGGTGCCCTCGGTGTGCAGGATTACTTCGTCGGCGAGCCACGCGGCTTCTATAAAGTTGATCCAAGCCGCGCACCGCTGCCGTTGTACCTTTCGGCACTGGGCATGACGGGTATGACTGCCTACTTCGCCTTACTCGATGTTGGCGCGCCTAAGGCAGGCGAAACCGTGGTGATATCAGGTGCGGCAGGCGCAGTAGGTAGCGTTGCCGGACAAATCGCCAAAATCAAAGGCTGCCGGGTCGTGGGTATCGCTGGCGGCGCCAAAAAGTGCAAATTACTGATCGATGAGTTGGGCTTTGACGCCGCAATCGACTACAAAAATGAAGACCTGCTGGCGGCCCTCAAACGTGAATGCCCGAAAGGCATCGACGTGTTCTTCGACAACGTAGGTGGCGACATTCTCGATACCGTACTGACCCGCATCGCACCGAAAGCACGCATCGTTATTTGTGGCGCGATCAGCCAGTACAACAACAAGGAAGCGGTCAAAGGCCCAGCCAACTATCTGTCTTTGCTGGTCAACCGTGCGCGTATGGAAGGCTTTGTGGTGATGGATTACGCCACCCAGTTTGCCGATGCAGCCAAAGAAATGGGCGGCTGGATGGCCAGCGGCAAGTTGAAGTCAAAAGAAGATATTGTCGAAGGCCTGGAAACCTTCCCGGAAACCCTGCTCAAGCTATTCAGTGGCGAAAATTTCGGCAAGCTGGTACTTAAAGTCTAAACATCGTCCACACCGGCGTAGGGTGCGGCAACGCAAAGTTTGTCCAGCAAAATGCCTGAATAAATGATCAGGCTCTGCGCAGCAGAAAATGCTGGGTAATAATCGTTACCCACCCGACTGTTTGTGAACAGCACTTCGCTTGCTTCAAACAACGCCCACATAAAAAAGTGGCACTGGGTGAACAACCCAAGCGCCGCTTTTTTATTTCTGAAACTGCTTTTACTGACGCATACCGCGGCCGCTCACCAATAAGCGCACACACAGCACGTAAAGCACGGCTGTAGCCAGCAACATAAAGGCTACTGCAACGCTGATACGAATATCCGAAACGCCAAGAATACCGTAACGAAAGGCGTTGACCATGTGTAGTACCGGGTTAGCCAACGATACCGTCTGCCAGAATGGCGGCAACAGGTTGATCGAGTAAAACACCCCGCCCAGATAAGTCAGCGGCGTCAGCACGAACGTCGGAATAATCGAGATATCGTCAAAGTTGCGTGCAAACACTGCGTTGACGAAACCACCCAGCGAGAAAATCGTCGCAGTCAGCAGCACCACCAAGACCGTCAGACCCAGGTGATGGACCTGCATGTCGGTGAAAAACAGCGACAGCAGCGTGACGATAAAACCCACCGCCAAACCGCGCAGCACGCCACCCGTGACATAGCCGATAAGAATGATATGCGGTGAAACTGGAGATACCATCAGTTCTTCGATCGAGCGCTGAAATTTGCTGCCGAAAAAACTTGAAACCACATTACCGTAAGAGTTGGTGATCACCGACATCATGATCAGCCCCGGCACGATGTATTGCATGTAGCTAAAGCCGCCCATGTCACCAATCTGTCGGCCAATCAAATTACCGAAGATGACAAAATACAGCACCATGGTGATAGCAGGTGGCAGCAAGGTTTGTGGCCAAATACGGGTAAAACGACGGACCTCACGATAAACGATGGTGCGCAACGCTACGATGTTGGCGGCAAACTCTGAATTTAGATGTTCCTTGTTCATACCACCTCCTTGGCCAGGTTTTTTTCGACCAAGTTGACGAACAATTCCTCAAGTCGGTTGCTTTTATTACGCATGCTGCAGACATCAATACTCTGTTCAGCGAGCTGACGGAACAACTCGGTAACCCCTTGATTTTTGTCGACCTGCACCTCAAGGGTGTGATGATCGACCAGCTTAACCGGGTAGCCATCAAGTTCGGGCTCAACCAGCAGTGATGCTGTAAGGTCGAGCAGAAACGTTTCAACATGCAGGGTTTGCAGCAATTCACGCATGCTGGTGTTTTCGACGATTCGGCCGTGATCGATAATGCCGATGTTGCGGCACAACTGCTCAGCCTCTTCCAGGTAATGCGTGGTCAGAATGATGGTAATGCCCTGCTCGTTGAGCTTGGTCAAAAAGCTCCACATCGAGCGACGCAACTCAATATCCACACCCGCGGTGGGTTCATCGAGAATCAACAAGCGAGGCTCATGCACCAACGCGCGCGCGATCATCAGCCTGCGCTTCATGCCACCGGACAGCTCGCGCGAGGCAACGTCACGTTTCTCCCACAAGCCAAGCTGCTTGAGATAGTGCTCAGCACGTTGCTTGGCAATACGCGCAGGAATGCCGTAATAACCCGCTTGAGTGACGACAATGTCGAAGACTTTCTCAAACTGGTTGAAGTTGAATTCTTGCGGCACCACACCAATACAACGCTTAAGCTCAGCAGGATTTTTGTCGAGGTCAAAACCAAACACATTGACCGTACCACTGGATTTATTGACCAGCGTCGAAAGGATGCCAATTGTGGTGGATTTGCCAGCACCGTTAGGGCCTAGCAAGGCATAAAAGTCGCCTTCAGCTACATCCAGATCAATGCCGTGGAGTGCTTGAAAGCCATTGCCATAGGTTTTTGTAAGCTGGCGAATGGAAAGAGCGGTAGTCATAAAGAATGCACGCACCTAAAAATAAAAAGTGAATAAACAGATACAAACCAACGCCAAGACGCTGTTGCAGCCAAGTCTAGCGCTGTACGCCATAATCTTGAGCACAATAGTGAAATTTACAGAAACGATTTGGCGCAGTGACAGCCTATCACTGCGGACGAAAGAAGGAAGGCCCTGGACCTAATGTTAACTATCACTGCGCTTCATGATGGCTAGGAACGTTTGGCCTCAGCGTGCATATCGCCGAGCTCCAACGACGCGTCTTGAGCGAACAGATGTGGGTACATGTTTGCCAGGTGAGTAAAAAACAACGTCTCGGGCACATCGGCAAACTGGCCATGATCGACCAGATACTCCATATAGCGCTCGCCCTGCCGGCTATAGGGGTGAAACACGCTGTCGTTGACTCCATCGAACTCCAAGGGTGCAACAGCAAATAGCTCACAGAGTTCGACATTAAAGGCAGGCGTGGCTTTTACCCAGCGTCCGTCCAGGTAAAGTTCGGTATAGCCATGCATGGCAAACACATCACTGCGCAACAGCTCAAGCAGACGCGGGGTCGATAAATGATTGCGCACATCTGCCAAGCCTATTCGTGCAGGAATCCCGCAATGCCTGGCGCAAGCTGCGAGCAGTGTGGCCTTGGGCACGCAATAACTTTCCCCGGCTAGCAATGCATGGCTGGCCTTCAGCGTTTCTGGGTCGCGGCTGAACGAATATGGGTTGTAGCGGATGCCGTCACGCACCGCATAATACAAATTGATTGCTTGCTGACGTAAATCAGATGTTGCACCTCGCACATGATCTGCGAACTCAATTAGCGTAGGGTGGTCACTATCGATGAAGCGGTTGGCTTTTAAGTATTCGTTCATCGGCGCGCTGCCCCATGGCTTAGTTAGATATGCGAGTCGTCAGTCTAACTGCGCTGTATACGCCGGTGTTACGACATATAAGCCAAGCTCACTGCCCTTGTCGCCATCTATTGGCAGATGACGGCTAAGCTCATGACGTTCAATCAGAAAATTGTCGTCATCATGGAGGACGTTAAATGCTCGCAGTCTGGTTAATTGTTTTAGTGGTTGGTGTGGCTTATCTGGCCCATCGCCGCACCTCACCAATCCCCGCTCTGGCATGCGTTGCCGTATATCTGCTCCTCATGGGTAGTTTTAGCCATGCCCACGGCGTGCTGATGACTGTGCTCTGGCTCATCTTGCTTGCAGTCGCGCTGCCACTGGCTCTGCCCGACCTACGTCGCAAGTTGTTTAGCGCGCCATTGTTCGCATGGTTCCAGAAAGTGCTACCGCCAATGTCTGAAACCGAGCGCGACGCAATTGAAGCCGGCACCGTCTGGTGGGATGGCGAACTGTTCAGCGGCCGCCCGGATTGGGACAAACTGCTGGCCTACCCGAAAGCAGTCCTGAGCGAAGAAGAGCAAGCATTCCTTGATGGCCCGACTGAAGAACTCTGCGCAATGGTCACTGACTGGGATATCGGTCAGCAGATGGACCTGCCTGAAAAAGCCTGGAAGCACATCAAGGATCACGGCTTTTTTGCCCTGATCATCCCTAAAGAGTTCGGCGGCAAAGGCTTCTCGGCCTATGCCCACTCACAAGTCGCGATGAAGCTTGCAACGCGCAGTGGCGACCTCGCCTCGACCGTAATGGTGCCAAACTCGCTCGGCCCTGCCGAGTTGCTGCTGCACTACGGTACCGACGATCAGCGCAATCATTACCTCCCCCGCTTAGCCAGCGGTGAAGACATTCCCTGCTTCGCTCTGACGGGCCCATTGGCAGGTTCCGATGCTGGCGCCATGCCCGATACCGGCATCATTTGCAAAGGCGAATGGGAAGGCCAGGAAGTTATAGGCCTGCGCCTAACCTGGGAAAAGCGCTATATCACCCTCGGCCCGGTCGCAACCTTGCTCGGGCTGGCGTTTAAAGCCTATGACCCTGAACATTTGTTAGGCGACGAGGAAGACCTCGGCATCAGTCTGGCATTGGTACCGACCGATACTGCGGGTGTAGAGATTGGTCGCCGTCACTACCCGCTCGGCGCTGCATTTATGAACGGCCCGAACTCAGGCAAAGACGTATTCGTTCCGCTGGAGTTCCTGATTGGCGGGCAGGAAATGCTCGGCAAAGGCTGGATGATGCTGATGAACTGCCTTTCGGTAGGTCGCTCTATCTCGCTGCCAGCAGTAGGCACCGGCGCCGCCAAGTTCACCAGCCTGGTGACTGGCCAGTACAGCCAGGTGCGTGAGCAATTCAACGTGCCTCTTTCAGCCTTCGAAGGTATCCAAGAGGTGATGGCGCGCATTGGCGGTAATGCCTGGATGATGGACAGCGCACGTATCCTTACAGCCAATGCTGTCGATTTGGGCGAAAAACCATCGGTGCTTTCAGCGATTCTCAAGTACCACCTTACCGAGCGCGGCCGTGACTGCATCAGTGATGCCATGGACGTACACGGTGGCAAAGGCATCATCATGGGCCCCAACAATTACTTGGGCCGCTCGTGGCAAGGTGCGCCGATTTTCATCACCGTTGAAGGGGCGAATATCCTTTCACGCAATTTGATGATCTTCGGTCAGGGGGCCATCCGCTGCCATCCTTATGTTCTCAAGGAAATGGCGCTTGCCGGTCGTGAAGATAAAGATCAAGCGCTTATCGAGTTCGACGACCTGTTAATGCAACACATCGGCTTTGCTATCAGTAACGCCGCAAGCACTTTGGTCTTGAGCCTAACCCTCAACCGCCTCGGCTCAGTGCCTGGTGACAACCTTAGCCAGCCTTACTACCGCGCACTGAATCGCCTGTCCGCAGCGTTCGCTATGCTCGCTGACATGAGCATGATGCTGCTGGGTGGCGAATTGAAGCGCCGCGAACGCCTGTCAGCGCGTCTTGGCGATGTTCTAAGTAATCTGTATCTGGGTTCGGCTGCACTCAAGCGCTATCACGACCTGGACTACTCCGCGCACTCCAAACCGATGTTGCGCTGGGCGATGGAAGAAAGCCTGAGTAAAGCTGAAGAAGCACTGGATGATCTGCTGAGCAATTTCCCTAACAAACTGCTGGGTTGCGCGCTTCGCGTCTTGGTATTCCCGCTGGGCCGTCGTCACCGTGGCCCGAGCGATGAACTTGACGCAGAAATTGCCGAAATCATCACCCGTAACAAAGGCGATGCAGCCCTGGAAGAAATTCTCACCGGCTGCTATCGCCCAACGGCTGATAAAGACCCGGTAGCGGCGCTGCAGCGAGCAATGGACCTGTTGGAGCAGGTTAAACCACTGCAGAAAAAACTGCACAGAGCCGCCAAAGCAGGTGAAGTAGTGGAAGTGCCGGGGCAGACCCTGATTGAGTCCGCCCTCGCCTCAGGCGCGCTTTCAGCTGAAGAGGCCGCAAGCCTGCAACAAGCTGAAGCAGCGCGCCGTGTAGTCATTGATGTCGACGACTTCGGCAAAGACGAGCTTAAGCTCAGCCGCGGTAAAATCAGGTAAGCCTTAGGGCAAACCATCGTCCACAACAGGACAGCGGGCGCGCGGAGCTTTATACTCCGGCGCCCGTTTTACTTTCAGGATTATCGTTATGTCCAGCAGCCATCTTGATCACCACCTCGCCCTGCTCGCTCAATTGCGCGGCATACTGGTCGCCTTAGGTGAAGCCGAGCAGGTTCTCGACGATAGCCATGCACTGTTCATCGAACGCTACGACGAATTGACTGCCTTGTTACCGGTCGAGACCGAGAGCAGCTTGTACCTTGGCCAAGACCTGATCAGCCAGATATTCCACCGTTATCCGCAAATTGCCCACCTGGTCCCGCGCGACCTGCTGTGGTTCTTTGGTGGCGACTGCCTGCACTTCATGCCCGATGAAGAGATTGAAATGTTCCAAGCGCTTGATGAGCGCCGCTTTGAAGCACTGGAAAACGATGAACCATTCGACTGGAATCAGGAAAAGCGCCTGCTTGCACTGTCACCGGATACATCCAGCAAGCACTAAGCACCAAACACCAACGCTGGCAGTTAGCCGCTGACAAACAAAAGCCCGCCAATGCGCAACATTGAGCGGGCTTTTTACTGAAACACACGATTTTCAGGCACAAAAAAGCCGCTCATTGAGCGGCTTTTTTGTTTATTTGGAGCGGGAAACGAGACTCGAACTCGCGACCCCGACCTTGGCAAGGTCGTGCTCTACCAACTGAGCTATTCCCGCATTTACAACACGCTCCTTACGAAGCGCTTACAACAAAATGGCGTCCCCTAGGGGACTCGAACCCCTGTTACCGCCGTGAAAGGGCGGTGTCCTAGGCCACTAGACGAAGGGGACCTGGAACTTTTCACGCTAACCTGAGTTAACTCTGGTTAGCCATTGTGCTGCCTGCCGGGCAACACATTTGAAACTGGAGCGGGAAACGAGACTCGAACTCGCGACCCCGACCTTGGCAAGGTCGTGCTCTACCAACTGAGCTATTCCCGCATTTTACATCTGCGACGCCACTTATTAAAAGTGGCGTCCCCTAGGGGACTCGAACCCCTGTTACCGCCGTGAAAGGGCGGTGTCCTAGGCCACTAGACGAAGGGGACGCAGCCCGGAACCAACAACTTTACTTCCGGCTTCCCGTGCTTTGCCATCTGACATTGCGCTAAGAAGTGGCGCGCATTCTATGGAGCCTTTGTCTGGTCGTCAACCTCTGTGTAAAAATATTTTAAAATCAACGACTTCAAACCAAAAAATACGACGGCGCTATCAGCCAACCGCGTAAGGCACTACACTCGCAGAAAACCAAGAGCTCGAGAGGTTGTATCGATGTCCCCGCTCGTGATTACCCTGTTAATTGTTGGTGGTATTGGCATTTTGATGATGATCGCCTATATCAACCATGCAGTTGAGAATAACAAGCTTGAGAAGGCACGGCTCAAAGCTGAGCTAAATGACCGGATACGCCGCTGCGCTGAAGTCTCCGAGTCTATGCCTGGGCAACTGATGTCCCCCGAACTCAAGCTGATGCTCACATTGGTTCAAGCGCACTACAGCGAACGACTACTGGCTAAGGATAAAAGCAACAACGCGTTGAAAGAGTCGCTTAACGGGCTTAATCAATTAATGACTCAAGGCGAGTCGATTCCGGTTAAAAACCCACCGGTAAAAATTCTCACTGAGCAGCAAGCCAAACAAATTCGCTACATCCTCGAGAATCTACACGGTCAGATATCCCGTGCTGGCCAGGATGGCGTCCTGCCTGCTGCCGAAGCCAAGCAATGGCTGCAGCGGATTCCCACACTCCTCACCCAATTGCATATCGAATACTTCAGTAATCTTGGCCAACGCGCCATGCAGCAGAACCAGCCTGGTCAGGCCCGCTTAGCCTTTGAGCGCGGTGTGCAGTATCTACGCAAACAGAACGACTCCGCTCGCTACAGTGCTCAGCTCAAGGCTTTTCAGGAGCAATTGGAGGTCGCTAACAGCCTGGTACTTAACAATACTCCTGCACCTACCGATACCGACAGCGAGCTGACGCAAGGTTTAGACAGTATTGGCAGCGACGAAGACTGGAAGAAAAAGAATATTTACGACTAAGTCGAGTCAGCGTCGAATGCCGTGATACAACCCAGAATCTATGGAGATCCAATGAGCCTGATCGTATATGGCGCAGCCCTCTCGCCGTTCGTGCGTAAAGTCCGTTTGTTACTGGCTGAGAAAGGCCTAGATTATGACCTTGAGATGGTTCTTCCATTCGGCAAGCAGCCCGACTGGTACAAAGAACTTAATCCGCTTGGGCGCATCCCAGCCTTTAAAGACGGCGACCTCAGCCTCGCCGACTCCAGCGTGATCTGCCAGTACATCGAAGAACAGTACCCCGCACTAACACCTCTGCTCGGCAACACCCCTGAGCAGCGCGCACGCGTGCGCTGGCTTGAGAAATACGCTGACTATGAAATCGCCCCACTCAGCACCTTTTGTGTATTTCGCAACCGCGTGCTGAAGACCTCGATGGGCAAAGCTTGTGATGAGGTCGAAGTCGCGGCAACCATGAATGAAAAGCTGCCGCCCCATTTCGACTATTTAGAAAGCCAACTGGCTGACAAGCCGTTCTTCGTTGGTGACTCGCTGACCTTGGCTGACCTGGCAATTGCCAGCCAGTGGGTGAATATGCAGCACGGCGATGAGAACATTGATCCCAGCCGCTGGCCCAAACTTGCAGATCACTGTAAGCGCATCAATGCACGCAGCTCGCTGCAAGCGATCTTGGCTGGGGAACAGGCGATACTGGCTAAAATGGCGAGTAAAGCTGCACAGCTGGGCTGAAACACAGGTGTTAAGCTGATTTAACAGCGCCAGTCAGTTCTTACTCAAGCGCTGCTGGCGCTCCATATAGCGCTCTACATATGAGCACGATGGAATAACTGTGTAGCCCATACGATCAGCGTATTGCAACGCGTGTTCGGTCAGCTGCGCGGCAATACCGCGCCCACGCAAGCTGTTGGGTACAAAGGTACGGTAGATATCCAATGTCTGTTTGCCCAAGTCCATGTAGGCCAAGTAAGCACGAGCACCATCTACAGTGATTTCGAATTGGTGACCGGCTTGGTCGTGATGAATGGACAGCGCCTCGCTCATTACTACTCCTCAGTGGGATTACTACTCAACCCGAACCTTATCGATCTTTCCAAGACGCAGCGACATTTGCGCTGTGCCATTGCCACCCTGGATGGTCAGAAAAGCCTTATCGTTCGCGACTCGGGTCAGAACACCTTGATAATACATACCATCATACGTGACGAAACGCATACGCCTGCCAACATAATCAGGCAAAGCATCGATATTGACAAATCCTGAAGACACTAAGTTCGTATCCGATAGAACTGCCTTGGCCTGAGTCGCCTTGTCAGCGGCGGCGACTTTCAGTGCAACCGGGTCAACCCACTCAAAGCCAACATCATTAACCAGCGTCTGATTAACCATGAGTACTGGGCGCATCATGCTTAGCGCATCCTTGGCCTCGAAAAACTGCAAACCATCCCAAACCATCCCTTCAGTCGGCTCAAGCTCGACACGCAGTGATTGCGGGTCTGCCAGGTAACGTGCGTAAGCATCCAGCACCGGCTGATTGAGCGCGACCCGCTGCTGGCGTAATGATTTATCGATTTTAGCTACCGCAACCTTGCGATATGCATCGACAGTCAAGCCCATCTTGGCCGCACAGTAGGTTTGTAGCTTGCGCTGGTACTCGTTATCGCTCAATTCAACACTGAGACGCTTGATCCGTGGCGGATTACTGCGTAGATCAGCTGGGTTATCGGACATATTGGCCAACGACATGCTGACCTGCATCGTCCCCATATCACGCGTGTCTGAGTTCAAATTGAACGTCAGCTTTTGCGCAAACGGCTCTAGCAGGTAAGAAAACTCGCCATCGGTTTCGAGCGTGCGATAACCCATATCGAGTAACTCATTAGCGCCTATGTTTTTTACATCACCACACGCCACGTTGCTCAGAGCACTGAAGATATCGGTTTGTGCTGGCGGCTGATAAAACGCCTGAGCGAGCGGACCGAAAACGTCAATCGACAGGCCCTTGATGCTTACCGCCATTTGCTCAGGAAGTTTGCGTTCTGCCAAGCGCTCCTTGAAGCGCAACAACTCCGAAAGACCATTGAATTTCAACTCTGCGTGGGCGATTTTCACCTTGTCGCCTGCAGCCGGGATTGCAATGGTCACATTCTCGAGACCGACACGCCCATCGAACGAAGAGGTAATGCCGTCATAGCTGATGTTAACGACTGGCGCCAAACGCTCCTTGGCATCGTTCATGATCGAGCGAACAGAGAGGTACAGCGATAATTTGATTATTACCGCGACCAGCAAGACCGAGAGCAAACCCCACTTGATAAGCTTTCCCATTGCATCCCTTCCAAAGCCTTAGGCCATCAATTCAATATCACCGTATATTATCAGGCAAAGAGTTTGAATCAGGGAATTACAGCACACTTAGAACAGCGATACAGGCCAGCACAGCGACCACCGGAACCGCCACTGTGACCATAAAAATATCCTTGTAAGCCTGCTTGTGGTTCAAGCCCATGATCATCAACATTGCGATGACTGCCCCACAATGCGGTAACGAGTCCAGCCCGCCCGATGCAATATTGGCGATCCGATGCAGTACCTCAGGCTCTACGCCCATCTCCAGATACTTTGGCGCCAGGGTTTGCATGAAAATCTGCAAGCCGCCAGATGACGAACCAACGATTGCCGAAACCACGCTAACGGACGCAAAAACCGACAGCAGCGCTGGCAAGTCAATCGATAAAACCCACTGCGAAAACTGTACAAACCCTGCGGTGTGAGTGACCACACCGCCAAAGCCAATCACTGCCGCAGTGTTAAGCAGCGGCATGATTGAATCATCCGCGCCCTGCCCCAATACGCCGAGAGTGTTACGCCGCAAACTAGGAAACATCAAAATTGAAGTTGCCGTTGCAATGACCAAAGCCAGACTCGGCCACAGGATCGGTTGCTGCCGGCTAAATTGCACAATGCTCGCAAGCGCACCGCTAGATTCTGTACTCACCCCGGCAGCCATCAATACACGTGGCAATAAAATCACCCCAAGCACGATCGCAATAGGCACCAATGCCAAAGTCCAGTGCGGCCCAGCACCAGACGGACCAGCGATTTGCTCCATACGTAAATCTTGAGCGTTGGACTCAAAACCTTCGCCTTTAGCTATCGCCAAGCGCCACTCTCGCTGCACATAGGCCATGCCTAATACGACCATGATCACTGAGGCAGAAATGCCAATCCAGGCACCGGCAAACAGGTCGGTTCCCAGTGCATTGGCAGCGATAACGTTGTGGATCGACGGTGTACCCGGTAACGCAGTCATAGTGAACGTACCGGCACCCAAAGCAGTGGCGGCACAAAACAATCGTTTAGGCACATTTGCTTCACGCATCAAGCTGACGCCTAGCGGATACATGGTGAAGATCACTACAAACACCACGACACCGCCATAGGTCAGCAGTGCACACACCAGCATCGTCACCCATAAAGTGCGCTTGACCCCAAGACTCCGGGTGATTGCTTGAGCAATGCTGTTGGCTGCCTGACTCGCGGCCATAACCTTGCCAAAGATTGCGCCACACAGAAACAGCACGAAAAATTTGCCCGCAAAGGTGAATGCCCCCAAAGGCCCGAACGGGAAGTACTCAAGGAGTGCCTGCGGGACCGCTAAGCCATTTGTGACAGCAACTATTATCGAACTGAATAATGTCGCGATAAATATATTCACGCCACGTAGGGCCATGAATACTAGCAACCCCAGTGCAACCAACAAGCCTAAATTACCCAGCATAATCCCTGCCTTTTTTTTGTTTTAGATGACAGCCCAGTGAACCAAAATAGCATTGTTGTGGTCGGTTTAAGAGTGCCCGCGCAAATGCCTTGCACTTGAACTCACGGGTACGGTTGAAGCCTTGTCGTACACCGATTGTATGTTTTTCATACAACCGATGTAAGCGCTATACGCTTGGCTGAAATAAACCGAAAAAAACAGGCTAGACTTGCACTCGCTCAGTTTACTTACTACAAGTTATGAGTAGTATGTACGCCAGCCAAGCCCCCATTAACCGGGGAATTGGTTTTATGGAAAAACTTCACATTTAGGGGAACACAATGAACAACGTCCTGAAATTGTCTGCTCTGGCTCTGGCCGCAGTATTGGCTACTGGTTGCAGCAGCATGTCCAAAGAAACCGAAGCTCGTCTGACTGCTACTGAAGACGCTGCTGCACGTTCGCAAGCCCGTGCTGACGAAGCCTACCGTAAGGCTGACGAAGCTATGGCTGCTGCTCAGAAAGCTCAGCAAACTGCTGACGAAGCCAATGAGCGCGCTCTGCGTATGCTGGACAAAGCCAGCCGCAAGTAATAGCCTTCAGGCTAAAGAAAGCCAGCCCATTATGGGCTGGCTTTTTTATTGCCTGTGGCTTTGTAAGTGCAAACAAAAAGCCATAAAAAACCCGCCGGTTTTCACGCGGCGGGCTGGGTAATCTCAAACGCTTAATCAGAATGGATTACTGACCTGTTCATTAACGATTGGCGCGCTCTGTTGTTCCGCGATTTCAATCGGCAGACCATCTTGCGCAGCAACTACTTCACGCACGACCTCCCAATCCAGGCGGAAGTTTGCAAGCTCATCTTGCTTGAGCAACGTATTTATCACAGCAGTGTGTTTATCAATTACCGACACCTTGCCTTCGTCATCTAGCGGCTCATGCGCCTCCAAGTAAACCCGGCCATTGCTACGACCAAACTTATACGGCTGGTTGATAATGCGCACCGAGGTGCCCACCGAAGTCATTGCCGCAAGTTCCAGAACGTTCTGATTGAACATGCGGAAGCAGCCATGGCTGACACGCATGCCGATGCCGAACTTTTTGTTTGAGCCATGAATCAAGTACCCAGGTAATGAAAGCGCCATTTTATATGGCCCCAGAGGATTATCTGGCCCTGGCGGTACAACCGACGGCAGAGGATCACCATCGGCAGCGTGCTCTGCACGAATTGATTTAGGCGGATACCATGCCGGGTTAGGCGTCTTTACAGTGATCCGTGCATTAGCAACCGGTGACCCCCAGCCTTCACGACCAATACCCAATGGGTAGGTGTAGACCACATCCTTGCCCTTCGGGAAGTAGTACAAGCGGTATTCGGCAAGGTTAATGACGATGCCTTCACGTGGGCCTGGCGGCAAAATAAAACGTGTCGGCAGAATGATTTCAGCGCCCTCGCCCGGCAACCATGCATCAATGCCCGGGTTGGCCGCGATCATTTCCGAATAGCCGAGGTCGTTGGCTGTCGCCAGGTCAGCGAATGTATCTTCATACTTGGCTGTGACCACTTGAACCTGGCCAATGATGTCATCGCCTGGCGGCGGCAATGGAAACTCAAGGGCACTAACGGATCCCGCAACCAACAAGGCGGCAACAGATAGGCAGCGAGAAACCGCAGGTACATGCGACGACATCCGAAATTCCTTGGAGAAGATGGCTGATAAACGATTAAGCACGCGTGGATTGTACACGCCAGCGTTGAGCACAGGGAGTGCCATACAGCGAGTACGGTTGTTTGAGTGTGACAACAAAAGTACCCGGAGGTTGCCTCAATGCAATTGGCTAACCAGCACTTAGTTGATCAGCAACATACTTCGCTCACCACGGCGCTGAGCCTCAAGAATCTGTTTGCACAGCGGACACAGACGCTTATCACGCAACATGTCTTTTTCGAGCAACTGCCAGTGCGGCTGTGAAGGCAGGAATCCACCACATAAAGTGCGGTCACCGGAGTTACCCAGTTCGAGTTGGCGTTCAACCAAATGCACGCGCACCTCACGACAAGCGAACAAGTCTAGCTGCTCATCAGGTTCGATCAGTTTATAGGCATGCAAAGACCAAGCAATACGCGGCATTTAGGGCTCCAGAAGGGGGCGCCACATTATCCGAAACACAGGATTCAGAAAAGCCTCAAAACACTCATTCCGGCTTATTTAGCAGTGGTTTCAGCTCAGGCCAAACGTTTTCCAAGAGTATTGGTTGAGCCGCAAGCGCTGGGTGCAAGCCATCTGCCTGCATTAAGTCAGACACACCCCCTACACCTTCAAGAAAAAACGGTACCAGAGGGACTTGTTTTTGCTCAGCCAGCTCACTAAAAACCTCAGCGAAAGCACGGGTATAGCGCTGGCCATAATTAGGTGGCAACTGCATGCCTAACAACAGCACCTTGGCACCTTGTGCTCGTGACTGATCAATCATCCCAGCAAGATTTTGTTGCAATTGGCTTGGGGGCTGCCCGCGCAGGCCATCATTACCGCCCAGCTCAAGAATCACCCATTCAGGCCGATGCTCCTTAAGCAACGCAGGTAACCGTGCCGCGCCACCTGAGCTGGTATCACCACTGATGGATGCATTAACCACTTGCGCGTCATAGCCTTGCTCCGCGATGCGTTTTTGCAACAAATTCACCCAGCCCTGACGGGTATCCAGGCCAAAAGCTGCACTGATACTATCGCCAACAACCAATATCGTCCCTGCAGATGCACTGCTGAGCCACATAGTCAGTATCAGGACAACGCCGATAAACCCTGTACGCATTGGATTCTCCATGAGCTCACGTATTCTCACCGCGCGAAATCTTAGCAAAGTGGTGCCTAGCGCAGAAGGCGAGCTAAGCATATTGCACGCCCTTAGTCTCGACCTCAATGCAGGTGACAGCCTGGCAATCGTCGGCAGCTCCGGTTCGGGCAAGTCAACCCTACTGGGTTTGCTTGCTGGGCTCGACTTGCCGAGCACCGGGGAAGTCGAGCTTGCCGGTAATAACCTCGGCGAAATGAATGAAGACCAGCGCGCCCGTGTGCGTGCCGAGCACGCAGGTTTTGTGTTTCAGTCCTTTCAGTTGCTCGACAGCCTCAATGCCCTGGAAAACGTCATGCTGCCGCTGGAGCTTGAGGGCCATCGTGACGCCCGTGAACGCGCACGCAGCCTGCTTGAGCGAGTCGGCCTTGGCCAACGCTTGAGCCACTACCCACGTCAGCTGTCTGGCGGCGAACAGCAACGGGTAGCGATTGCTCGGGCATTTGCAGCCCAACCCGACGTACTGTTTGCCGACGAGCCTACAGGCAACCTTGACAGTCATACCAGCCAACGCATCAGCGATCTGCTTTTTGAATTGAATCAAGAACGTGGCGCCACGTTAGTGCTGGTCACCCACGACGAACGCCTAGCCCATCGCTGCCAGCGCCTGATTCGTCTTGAAGGTGGCCATTTGATTGATGCAGTAGAACCTTGATGACCAGACTCCCCTACTCCCGTCTCGCATCTCTGGCCTGGCGCCAACTACTGCGCGAATCGCGTTCCGGTGAACTGCGCATTCTGTTCTTTGCATTAATCATCGCTGTCGCTGCCAGCACCGCAATCGGTTACTTCAGCGCGAGGCTTAACGATGGAATGCTGATGCGTGCCAGCGAGTTTCTCGCGGCCGACATGGTGTTGTCAGGCAGCTCACCGGCAACTGAGCAACAAATCAGCCAAGGTAAAGCGCAAGGCCTTGATCACGCGCAGACCGTAGAATTCTCAAGCGTCATCGCAACCGATACAGGGATTCAACTGGCCAGCGTTAAGGCGGTCGACAACGCTTACCCTTTGCGTGGACAACTCAAACGTGCCGACCAGCTTTATGGCCCTGAACAACCGAGCACAGGCCCTGGCGAAGGTAATGCCTGGGCTGAGGCTCGTTTGTTTGCGGCATTGAATCTAAAGATTGGCGACACGATTGATGTCGGCAACAAAACCCTGAAGCTGAGCCATGTTCTGACCTACGAGCCAGACCGCGCGGGCAACTTTTACAGCCTCACGCCGCGGGTTTTGATCAACCTCAGCGACTTGTCAGCCACCGGCGTAGTTCAGCCAGGCAGCCGGGTCAGCTATCGCGAGTTATGGCGCGGCACACCGGAACAGCTCGCCACATACCAGCAAGCTATCGAACCGCAGTTAGAAGCCAATCAGAAAATTGAAGACACTCGCGACAGCAACCGGCAAATCGGTGGTGCGCTGGGTCGTGCCGAGCGCTACTTGAACCTCGCCAGCTTGGCAGCTGTACTGCTCGCTGGTGTGGCTGTGGCGCTTTCGGCGACCCGCTTTGCTGCTCGACGCTTTGACGCCAGCGCACTGATGCGCTGTTTAGGTTTATCACGTGGCCAGGCACTCTCCCTGTTCAGCCTGCAGCTAGCCATGCTTGGCATCAGCGCCAGTATTATTGGCGCTCTACTCGGCTGGTTAAGCCAATATGGGTTGTTCTATTTACTTAGAGAGCTGCTGCCGCCCGACCTCCCATCTGCCGGCTTCGGGCCAGCCTTTGCCGGCATAGCAACCGGTTTGGTCGCACTTGCAGGCTTCGCCCTTCCGCCACTCGCTGCGCTTGGCCGGGTGCCGCCACTGCGGGTACTACGCCGTGATATGTTACCCGTGCCTGCCAGCTCATGGCTGGTGTATGGCGCGGCACTGCTGGCACTCGGCTTAATCATGTGGCGGCTTAGCCTTGACCTGCTGTTAACTTTTGCCCTGTTAGGCGGGGGCATGGTTGCCGCTTTAATCTTGGGTGGCTTGCTGCTAATAGGCTTAAAAAGTCTGCGCCGGGTACTGGCCCGAGCCTCCTTGCCTTGGCGCCTTGGCTTAGGTCAACTGTTGCGTTATCCACTGGCAGCGGCAGGGCAATCGCTGGCATTTGGCTTAATCATTTTAGCCATGGCCCTGATTGCCTTACTGCGCGGTGAATTGCTCGACACCTGGCAAGACCAACTACCGGAAGATGCACCCAACCACTTCGCCCTGAATGTGCTGCCTGATAACAAAGCCGCTTTTGAAGCACGCCTTGCAGAGCTATCACCTAATTCGGCGCAGTTATATCCGGTCATTCCAGGACGCCTGATCAAAATCAATGACCAGCCGGTAAAACAGATCGTTAGCAAAGACAGCCGGGGCGACCGCGCGATCAATCGCGATTTGAGCCTCACATGGGCAACTGATTTACCCGCCGATAATGAGTTGCTCGCGGGCAGTTGGTGGAACGCTGGCGAGCAACAAGACATGCCCGGAGTGTCAGTCGAATCAGAGCTGGCCGAAAGCATGCAATTAAAACTGGGGGACCGACTCAGCTTTATTGTTGGCGGGCTTAGCCGAGACGCTCGCGTAACCAGTCTGCGTAAAGTCGACTGGAACAGTTTCCAGCCGAATTTTTATATGATCTTTGAGCCGGGCACCTTGCAGGATTTGCCTGTCACTTACCTGACCAGCTTTTACCTGCCGCCACAGCAAGACCGTCAATTAGTCGAGCTTGCTCGTCAATTTCCGGCGGTGACATTGCTCCAGGTCGATGCCCTTCTCGCCCAGCTGCGCAGCATTGTCGCGCAGGTCACTGTGGCGATTGAGTTTGTGCTGCTGTTTGTATTGGCAGCAGGTCTGGCGGTTTTATTTGCTGGGTTGCAGGCCACGCTTGATGAACGGATTCGTCAGGGCGCATTGCTTCGTGCCTTGGGCGCGGAGCGTAAACTGTTGGTCAAGGCGCGCCGTACTGAATTTGGCTTACTAGGTGCCGCGAGCGGCTTACTGGCCGCGCTCGGTTGCGAGCTGATTAGCTTTCTGCTGTATCGCTATGCATTTGATCTCACCTGGCACCCACATCCTTGGCTACTCATATTGCCAGTGATTGGCGCGGTACTGGTTGCATCGGCCGGGGTTCTTGGCACACGCAGGGCGTTGAATGCCAGCCCACTGACAGTGCTGCGAGAAGGTTGATAAACGAAGCCCGCATGCGCGCAAAGTTGCACCTGCTTTGGCACATGCGCCGTCCACAGGTGACTCAGTCTGCCAGCGAGGCTGCTGCGCAGGGAGACCGGTGTGAAATCCCGGAGTACACCAAGTCGCCCCATACTGCATACTAAAAACCACTAAAACGTTTGATCTCAAGCCCCACAAAACTTCGAAAAGGAGCTCATTGGTTGGCCACAAACATCATTACCCGAGCCGGTCACAAGAAGCTCAAAGATGAGCTCGATCATCTCTGGCGTGTTTACCGTCCTGAAATTACCCAGAAGGTCGCTTGGGCAGCATCACTAGGGGACAGAAGTGAGAACGCGGATTACCAGTACAACAAGAAGCTGCTGCGAGAAATTGACCGAAGAGTGAGATACCTGCGTAAACGCCTTGAAGACGTAAAGATCGTCGACTATTCACAGGAACAGGAAGGCAAGGTTTTCTTTGGTGCTTGGGTTGAGATCGAGAACGATAAGGGAGAGCAGAAGAGATTTCGAATCGTTGGCTACGACGAGATCTATGAACGAAATGACTACATTTCCATCGACTCCCCAATGGCCAGGGCTCTCTTGAAGAAAGAACAAGGGGACGAATGTGTCGTGAAAATTCCGGACGGAGAAGCCACTTGGTATGTTAACCAGATTTCATACGAGCACTAATCCGTGATCAATTCTACGGGGCGTTCGCCGTTACCCTATTAGTGTTGCAAGCCGCGTACAGACAGACGTGCGAATTACCCGCGAGCCGCCTCTACGAAAGCGTTGAAGATCTCACCTTCCTTCTCATCTCCAGCATATTCAGGGTGCCATTGAGTGCCTAGGCAAAACGCGTGTGCGAGAGACTCTACAGCTTCGACCGTGCCGTCTTGTGCCCGCGCGACCACACGTAATGGCGGAATCACATCCTTCAATGCCTGATGATGCAGACTATTCACCAGCATGGATGGCGACTGGACTGCCGAGAAGAGCAATGAGTCAGGTTCCACCTCGACGGGGTGATGAGGCTTGCTACAAGGCTCCAATTGCATATGCTCCAGACCATCAGAGTTGTCTGTTGGCAGATCCTGATAGACCTTGGCGCCGAGTGTTACTCCGATCAACTGCATGCCTCCGCAAATACCGAGTACAGGCAGATTCTTTTCAAGCGCGAGTTTTAGAATCGCAATTTCAAATGATGTCCGATCACGCTTTAAAGTTGCACTAGGCATTTCAAGACCGTCATAGATAACTGGGTCTATATCGAACATTCCCCCTGTGACAATGAGACCGTCCAGAAGATCAAACAACTCGACCATCCCCAACTCCATGTACGGCAATATGATTGGGATTCCCCCTGCCCTAATAACAGCATCGCAGTAATTTCTCCGCACCTGATATAGGGCTTCTATGTCGGTTGCTTCGAAGTCGCGGTCAGGCGTAATACCAATTACCGGTCGTCGTAAGCTCATACGGCGCCCCAAACAGTGGCAGCCCGCCGATAGATGTCTACCGCCTGGATTACGTTCTGCAAAATTACTGACTCATCGGTAACGCCGCTCATCCCCATCTCACCAGGGCCTAAAATCACGAAAGGCGTATTACCAGACGCACACAGAATAGTGCCGTCGCTATAGTAGGAAACACCCAGCAGCTTGGGAGTGCTGCGACTGACCTCTTCGCAGCAATCACTCATAATTTTGACAAAGGGGTTATCAGCATCAGTCTCAACAGCAGGCTTGTAGTCGAACATATCGATCTCTAGCCCTTCGCCCGCTGCGCTGCGGATCTGTTCTACGACCCTGCGATGATCCATCCCAGGAGGGATTCGAACGTCGATCTGCACCACGCAACGATCCGGGGTGACATTGATGGCTGAGCCACCTTCGATGGTGCCCACCGATAAACTGGTATTTGTGCAGTACTGGTGAGGAACCGTGTCAAGGGCAACAGTTTTCAGCCTCTCCAGGAATGCCATCATTCGGAGAATGGCGTTAGAACCGCCGTCTCCAGACACGTGACCAGACTTACCAATCGCGGTAGCACGCAACCAGACAACCCCCTTCTCTGCGATGATCAGCTCTAGCGACGAAGGCTCACCAATAATCACCGAGCCCACGTTATCCATTACACCCTGCTCAAGCATGCGTTTGGCGCCAATGCAATTGGAGCTCTCACCCGCAGAGAATGCCAAAATCACGTCCCGCGGCGGCCGGGTTGCACCTTTCGCCAGAAGAATCGCGGCAATGGTCATGCTGGCGAGCGCAGACTTCATGTCGGCCGTGCCACGGCCATACATTCTGCCGTCAACGATGTGGCCTTCAAATGGTGGATAAGTCCACGGTTGCGTGCCCACCGGCACCGTGTCCTGATGGGAAGAGAATAACAACGCTGGGTTATCAGTTGATCCGGGAATTCGAGCTAATACGTTGGAACGGCCCGGAATAAATTCGTCGAGTTGAGCGTCCACTGCGTTGCTGCGAAGGTAGTCGTACAGGTAAGTAGAAAGCTCAATCTCCCGTCCAGGGGGGTCACACGTCTCAAATTCGACCAATTTTTTTAGCAGTGATACTGTGTGTTCCTGGTAGTTTTCAATAGTCACATTTGGAATATTCATAGCCAATTAGACCTGGATAATTGTATGGAAATTGTTTTGTTAAAAACCTTTGTTAGCCTTGCGGCGACATGCAATTTTTCGGAAACGGCTAAGATTCTTAATATGACTCAGTCGACAACTAGCCACCAAATTGCAAGGCTTGAAGAAGACCTTGGCCAAAAACTATTCATCCGAACTACCCGACAGTGCCAACTCACCAAAATGGGCGAAATTTTTCTTCAGGATGCAAAAGATATTTTGAAGAAAGTGTCGGATGTCGAGAAAAAATTTAAACCTGAGCACTTAACTGGAAATATCTGTGTCGGGATACCGGACGACATCTATCTTTTTCGGCCGATGAGTCAGGCAATAGCCGAATTCACAGCCACCCATCCACGTGTGCAAGTTGATGTAGTCGCCAGTCTTGCTGAAAGTCTTAGAGGCGATTTGGACAGCGGAACAGTGGACATCGCGTTTCTCCGTCAAGCGAGTGATATAAACTCGGGTATACATATTGGTTCCGAGCGTTTGGTCTGGAGTGGGGCCGATAACTGCCTGCACTCACCTGATCTACCTCTTCGCCTAGCCTTTATCAGCGGCCCTTGCATTTACAAACGCACAGCGGTGAACGCTCTAGAATCGGCCGGCCTTCATTGGCGTTGCGTCATGACCTGCACCAATCCAGAGGGTGTGAAAGCCGCTACCAAGGCGGGCCTCGCGATCTCGATATTCAACCAGGGCGATCTGGGTGCGGACATGCCAGTGATTTCAGAACATCGTGGACTCCCAGCTCTGCCCTCGCTGAACATCGCTCTGCACTACGCATCGGCAACACCTAGCTCGGCAGTCACTGCACTCGCAGAACTACTTTCCTCTACCCTTCGATTGATGCTGATCGAAACACGCTAGGCTGAAGCTTTCATCGAGAAAATGGCTGACCTTAGCCTGTGGCGCAAACTGACAAATGCGGGCTCCTCCGTGTCTTCAATTCGGCGCGGGTGTGGGATCTCGACGCTGACCGTGTCAAACACTCGGCCCGGATGAGGCGATAGGATCGTGATGCGATCAGCCAGCAAAATCGCCTCGTCGATGTCATGCGTTACAAAGATGATGGTCATCTTTTCCCGCTGACAAATGTCCAGTAGAAATAGCTGCATTTCGACTCGCGTAAGGGCGTCCAAGGCGCCAAAGGGCTCATCCATTAATAGAACCTTCGGTGACATCGTTAGAGCTCGGGCGATCGCAACTCGTTGCTGCATCCCCCCGGAGAGCTGCCCAGGATAGGAGCTTTTAAACTCCTTGAGTCCCACCTTCTCAAGCATTTCAGTCGCACTTTGTTTCCACTCCTGAGTAGGCACTCCACGAAGCTTCAAGCCAAAACCTACATTGTCTTCAATGGTCAGCCAGGGAAATGAGGTATAGGTCTGGAAGATCATCCCGACCTCCGGATGAGGCCCATCCAGCGGCTCACCTAACAGCGTCAAACTCCCGCTCGAAGCCGTCTCCAATCCCGACACCAGTCGCAACAGGGTTGATTTCCCGCACCCGGATGGCCCCAGCAGAACCATGAGTTCACCGTCCACAACCTCCATATCGACCCCACTTAGAGCCAACGTGGCATTGGGGCCATGGCCGAAGGACTTTGAACAGTCGAGCACTGAAACAACATTCATAGGCGTTGGCATAATCATTTCCTGCTTCGTTGAAGGTAGGGAAAGAGCTTTTTCTTCAGGTAGCCGAGAGCTACGTCACTGAACAAACCGACGAGGCCGATACTGAGGATGCCGACAAACATTGTTGCAGTGTCCAGAAAGCGTGAAGCCTTGAGAATCACGTACCCCACTCCGCTTTGCGCAGCCACCATTTCTGCTACCACGATGTACGTCCACGCCCACCCAAGTAACACGCGCAGATCGTCGAAAATACCAGGCCGGGCAGCTGGCCAGATTACGAGGCGTACTATTTTCCAGCGAGAGCCCTGCAGCATGATCGCAGACTCTACGTAAGCGGTCGGTACCCGCCCCGTACTAGCAGAGATCAGCAGCGTAAGGTGACAGAAGGTTCCGACGAATATGACCGAAAACTTCTGAGCATCACCAATACCTACCCACAACACTAAGAGAGGGATGAACGCCGTGGCGGGCATATAGCGAATGAAACCGAGAAACGGCTCCACGGTACTGCGCACTACGGCAAATGAACCGGCAAGCACCCCAATCGGGATTGCAAGAAGCGCAGAACAAATGAAACCTACCCCAACCCGGTAGATGCTTACACCCAAGTCTCCAATAAAATTACCACTCACATAAAGTTCGTGGAATGCATGCCCAACCGCTTGAAGGGAGGGCAAGAAAATTGGATTAATTCCACCTTGTACTAACAGCATCCATAGGGTCAGAAACATAACGAACAAACTGGCAGATAGAGCTAACTTAACACCGCCGACCGGCTCCCAGTTGGTCTTAAACCGAACTGGCTTGGCCTTATTCTTGTTCTGTGAAGCGTTAGGGGTAGGTCGAGTTACTTCAGCTATATCTGTAGTCATAACACACCTACCACTTAGGGTTTTAGGGCACGTTCCAGCGGCGATGCGTCAACCACTGCACTAGAATCAGGTACTTCCTTAACGATTCCAACCTCCTTATAAACTTCGCCGCCACGTTTAATAACATCCTGGATCTTTCCTGGCTTTAAAGGAGTGCCTATGTACTCAAGATTGCCTTCACGTGAAATGAATTCAATTCCAGTCAGCGCTTTATTGAACGCTTCGCTCTTCATTCCAAGCGACGCTGCCATAATCTTGTTCGACTCATCCGTATGCGCCTTCCAGTAATCGTAGGCCTTGAAATAGCCATTTATAAACGCAGTGACATCCTCAGGTCGTTTATCCAGAACTGTTTGCCTGAATGCCACAGTGTCCAGAATCAGGCCCGGTTGCGATCCGGTATCAGCCAATATGTGAGAGCCAGGACGTTGCTGGGCTTTGGAGAACCAAGGATCCCAGGTAGCCGCTGCGGCCACCCGCCCCGTGATGAATGCACCACCGGCATCGCCAGCGGCCATGTTGTAAAGATCAACCTGACTGATCTTGACGCCAGCACTCTTGAGTACGTTCAAGAGAAAGAAATAGGTGCTAGTGCCCTCTTCCGCAGCGATGCTTTTACCTTTCAGGTCAGCGACGGTTTTGATGCTGCTGTCAGCGACAATTCCTTCCCCTCCTTTTGAAAGGTCAACAGCCAATACTTGCTTGATGCCAAGCTTCTCAGCGTTATAGAAAATAAAGGTGTCAGCTGTAGTAGCCCAACCGTCGAGCCGGTGACTTGCCAACGCGGCGGCTGTAGCGGTCTTATCTTCAAAGGTTTGGAAGTCGACATCCACACCTGCTTCTTTAAAAAAACCTTTCTGCGCAGCCAGATGAAGCAACCCATAACCCACCCAAGTGCTAGACGCGACGCTGAGTGGTTCGTTCTGCGCAGTACTGATCCTTGGAACAACAGCGACTGCGAAACATGCGGCGATCAACAGTAATTTAAAGTCCTTAATACGTTTCATATGTGGAGCCTCCCTTGGTGATGTAGTTAACATGCGCCTCGGTTTAATCGCTGTGAAACGAAATATCCCCATATATTTATCGTAAAAATCGATTAATTCTCAGGTACGGGACGGCTCGCACCCGCATCAAGAATGTGCATCAAGAGTACCTTGGCCGACATTGAGCCAGACGTTAGACAGCCCGCCAGCCCGATCTACAATCGACTTACTGGTCGCTGTTGCAGACCGTAAGCCGGCTCAGGGGACTGATAGCGAAGGGGCTAGCTCTGGAGAAGAAGAGGTAAAAGCACAGGCGCCTACCGGAGAAAAAACCTGGTACCTGGTCGCGATCGACTACCCCTAACCTGGTTGTGGTTGCCAGACCCTAAACGCGCCGTGTAATCAATCCCTGCCGAGCCACCCGGACCAGTTGGCGAACGCGCTCATTGAGGTTTTCCGCTGCGATGGCAGGCAGAACAGCCATATCAAAACTGTCGCTGGCGAAACGGGCCAAACAATCTTGTGGTTCGACGAACTGAATCAGAAAAGCACGAGACGCACCACCGCGGCGCGGCCAGCCATCCAGATAGCGCAGCAAGGTTGGTTGGTGGATACCACCGAGTAAGATTTTAGGGTTGCGTTTGATCAGCCCAGAGGTGATCGGGGCTAAACGAATATAAGGTTGGCAAGTCATGCTCGCGTCTCCGCCTCAGAAATCCCGCTGGGCAGCGGTGAGAGGCGACACCGAACCAGCGCTTTAGCGGTATTTCGAAGCCTTGGAAGGTCTTCTCGGAGACTTGCACTGGGCAAGTCTCACGGCGCCCCGCAAGTAGCTGTTTAAATCGGCGCATCTGCATCCTAGAGAAACAGACTTATTACTGTCAATACGAGCGATACAAAAACCTGATGATTAATCAGCAACTTGTAGAACATAACTATCGCGCAACAAAAAGCCCGCAATTGCGGGCTTTTCAACATCAGTATGATCAGTTGGATATACGTTGATCCACTGACAGCTTGCCAGCACCTTCAATCAGCACGGCAATGCTTGCAGCCAGCAACGCCAAGGCAAATTCGTAACCGTTGTTACTCATGAAGAAGCCGTTGGCAAAGTGTACGCTGAAAATGGCAACCAGCATCGTCACACTCAGAGCCAGCGCCGCAGGACGGACCAGCAAGCCAATGATCAACGCCAGACCACCAAAGAACTCGGCGCTGCCAGCCAACAACGCAAACAGATAGCCGGGTGTCATGCCCAGGCTTTCCATCCATTGGCCGACACCTTCAAGGCCGGGGCCGTCAAACCAGCCAAACAATTTTTGCGCGCCATGGGCAGCAAATGTCAGGCCGACGATAACGCGCAAGATGGTCAGACCGTAGCCAGCGCGGGTGGTTGTTAGCGATTTAATCAGTGTGCTCATGTTGTCAGTCCTAATGGGCGTTAAGTTAATGAGGCCTAGAATAGCCAATTAATTAGATATTAATATCGCACAAATTCGTTATAAAAGATCTAATTATTAGATCAATCTCTTACGCTTACTTTTTTGTTCTGAGGTTCAAGCAAGTAACGCTCGCGGTCATAAGCCAAATAGTACTTATTGACACTATTAACATAGCTGACAACCCCCATTCCCACCTGCTCCATGGCGATACGCTCAACCTGAAAGAACCATTGATTGGGGTTAAGGCCACGGCGCTTGGCCTCAGCGCGCATACTTTGCACACGTGCTGGCCCCATGTTGTAGCCAGCCAGGACAAAGGCCATGCGCTCACGCTCATTGAGTTTTGGACTATTGAAATAGGATTTTCGAATCATCGCCAAGTACTTGGCACTGGCCAGTACGTTGTTATCAAGCACTGCGATATTACCGACACCAACAGCGCGTGCTGCTATTGGGGTGATTTGCATCAAGCCTGTTGCCCCGCCACTCCCGCGAGCTTTAGGGTTTAGCGTGGACTCTTTAAAGGCTAATGCCGCCAGCGCCAACCAGTCGAAGTTGAGTTGCTTGGCATAGCGTTGCAGCACCGGACGAACATGTTCCAGGCGCTTACGCTCGATTCGGCCCAATGGGTAATGGACCTTATACAGACGCCGATAAATCCGCTGAAATGCAACATCTTGATCTTCAGGCTGGCGATAGGTTTTGAAAAAGCGATCTATAGCCGCACTTAGCATTGGCGCGTCACGTCGCACATACCAGCGCATAACGCCATTATTGGAAAGCACCAGATGCCGCTCAATCCGCAATTTGGGCATGACCTTTTGCCAGCGCTCCGCGATTGGAAGCTCGACTGCAGTGACGTTGAAAATCCCAGCTTGAACCATTTCGAGCACATCCTCGACGGCAAGCGTTGGATCAACCCACTCAATCACAATCGGCGACTTGTTACGCTTGATCAGCTTCCTATTAACTTCACCAATCGCCTCACCCGCTACACTGCCTGCTGACAACGCCACGCTGCGACCTGACAACTGCTCCAGGTATTTATAACGACGATCGCCTTGGCGCCCGACTAAAACGAGCTTGACGTTACTGCGAATCGCACCGCTGGCGGTAACGGCTGAGGCGGTACGTACGGTTAACAACTCTCCCGGCGCAACCAGATCACCCTCGCCTCGCTGCAAGGCACCAAGCAGTTGATCCTTGGCCATGGGAATAAACTTTAGCTTGATTGCTCGCCCATCCTGGCTGGTGCGATTGAGGTACTGCTCGAATGCGCGCAGACGATGGTATTCAACACCAATACTTTGCCCTTTGACTTCACCCGAACTGTTACGACTTTGATTGATCAGTACCCGCAGCTCTGCGCCACGACGAATGCTTGTCAAATCGCGCGACACCGCAGGCTTTGCCACTTCCAATGGCCCAGCCACACGCGCTACGGCCGTAAAAGGCAGCAGTAACAGGCATAGCGCAAGCAACATTCGTAACATCAATACTCCAAACCACGACGCGCCAAACGGATGGCCATTGGTCAGCTAAAAACAAATCGATACCTGTCCAGCCCGAGTTAACGGCCGCGGAGACTCGCACAGTCGCTAATATTTTGCTACTACAACTTAGCAATCAACATCACCAATACAATATAAGCGATTGTTTTATATGAGTTTTATTTTACTAGATAAAGCTCTGATATCCTTAACCATCACATTTACCAGGTAGCACCATGCAGCTCACTGACATTGGCGTCAATCTCACTCACCCCAGCCTAGTTGAACAATGCGCAGCGGTTCTGGATCGCGCCCACGCAGCCGGTGTCATGCAAATGCTGCTGACAGGCACCAACCTGGTAGAAAGCGAACAGGCCATACGGCTCTGCGAGACGCAGGATGAAAGCCAGCAACGACTATTCTGCACCGCTGGCATCCATCCACATGATGCCAGCAGTTGGAACTGTGACAGCGCCAGCCAATTAAAAGCCCTGCTAATGCATCAACGGGTCCGCGCGGTGGGTGAATGCGGATTGGATTTCAATCGTGATTTTTCACCGCGCCCGCAGCAGGAAAAAGTACTCGAAGAACACTTGGCACTGGCAGTCGAATTGAATCTGCCGGTGTTCTTACACGAACGCGATGCAGATCAGCGCCTGCTGGAAATACTCCGTGATTACCGCGACAAACTGCCAGCCGCTGTGGTGCATTGTTTCACCGGTGAGAAACGTGCCCTGTTCAACTATTTGGATTTGGATTTACACATCGGCATTACCGGCTGGATTTGCGATGAGCGCCGAGGCACCCACTTGCAACCGCTGGTGCGAGAAATACCTGAGGGCCGGTTGATGCTCGAAAGTGATGCGCCTTTCCTATTGCCGCGTAGCTTAAGGCCAAAGCCTAAGAATGGGCGCAATGAACCGGCCTACTTGATCGAAACACTAAAAACTGTCGCTGAACACCGCAATGAAACCCCTGAGCATGTTGCGGCCCATACCACAGCAACAGCCCAAACATTTTTCCGCTTGCCCAAGCTCACGGCTGTCAACACACCTGAATCCGAATGAAGCAGATTGTTTGGCGCTATGGCATGCATAGCGCCAAACAATTCGTTGCGCATGCTGATACTTCATACACTGGCTGAACTTAACGTGGAGTTCAATCATGTCCAGCCATACAGATCTGAGCCAAACTACAAGGCCGCTAGGCGTGAGCGCCAGCCCGGCACCAGAAGTCGCGCCTTTACTCATACTGCCGGCCTCTATTGCAGCTATCTCACTGCTGGTAACCGCCAGCACATCATCTGCAGCCAGCCTTGTGCCCGTGTTTTTAGGCGTTATTGGACTCAGTGCGGCCTACGCTTTGCACCGGCAAGTCATGCACTCAGTAATAAGCTAACGGTCGACGTGCCAATTCAGCGCGCCCTATCCAGCTAAAACAGACCAAACAGACGCCCAACCAATTTCAAGCTAGACTCCTGCACTAAAGTGCCAATTTGCCTTTTGGGCTAAGCACTATAATCCTAAAGTTTTCTCAAGCCTGTACCCCTACGAGGATTCTAACTTGCGGCTCTCTCGGTTAACCGTTTGCGGCTTGGTATTATGTTGCCTGACTGTTACCAGCGGCTTGCAGGCATCCCCAGCTTACCCACCAAACCGTCCAGCCCTGTCAGTTGAGCTAACCGATGGCAAGACACTGAGCTTCACCCTCAGTGAGCTCGAAGAAATGCCCAAGCGCGTTATCACAACCCATGAGCCGAACAAACATGCTGCCATCGAGTGGACTGGAGTCAATTTAAGCTATCTATTAACTCACCTGAAAATTTCGCCCAACAACTACTCTTCTCTTCGCTTGGAAGCGCTGAACAACTATTCAGTGGTTATTCCGCGTGAAGATATTCAACGCTTCGACCCAATAATTGCTTATCTGCGCAATGGTAAGTCAATGCCGATCTCCGAGCTCGGGCCACTCTACCTGATCTATCCTTTCGATCTGTATCCAGAGCTTAATGTGCAGGTATATTTCAATCGCTCAATTTGGCAACTGAGCAAGATAAGCCTCAATACCGAGTAATCATCGATGTCCAATCTTGATCTCGCACGTTTTCAGGCTAACCAAAGGCGGCTAATGGCGGTCTTGTTAGTCTTGGTGCTGGTGATGGCGGCTATTGTTGGCAGCGCTCTCTGGATGGTCGTCAGGCAGGCCGAAACCCTTGCAGCACCATCGCTGCACAGTGAGTTATGGCGCTCTTATCAAGTCAATGCACAAATTCGCCGCACGCTTGCAGCCGCTGACGCCTACAAGCATAGCGAGATCGATGGCGATGATTTAGTCGTGCAGTTGCAGGTTTTACGCAGCGTCACCCGGTATTTTGAAGGCCAACACCTGTTCCGTTTTTTACCCGTCAAAAGACCCGCCGCCGAAGAAGCTCTAGCTGAAGTCATACGACTCAGCAAAAACTGGGATAAGCGGGCCGTATGGGGTGATCATAAAAGCGCAAGCGCCATTGCCGATGAGGTTTCGCTAAAGCTGCCGAATCTACTGACACCAATGATCGACGTCATGGTTTCAGCCAACATATCGCTGTCAAACGAGCTTGACGATGACCGGCAACAGATACACGCCCTCTTTCTCTATCTAGGCTGGTCACTGCTGGGTTTGCTGATTGGCGGCGCACTCTTGGTCGCCCGGCTGATCATCAGTTATCGCGAAGTCAGACGGCTATCGTTGCGTTTGGGTGATCTCAATCAAAACCTGGAAGCACGGGTCAAGGAACGAACCCAAGAGTTATCAGACGGACAAGCACTACTCAACTTCATACTTGAAGCCAGCCCCAGCGATGTGGCCCTGCTCAACGCAAACGAAACCCAGGTGCATTTTGTTAATAAGCGCTTGCTTAAACGTAGCGGCATACAAAATCAGCAAGACTTCTCTATCAATGCATTGTTCGCAGAGCCAGATGAAGGCGAACGCTTTCTGGAGGCACTTGAGGCTAGACATCAAGTCAACGACTGGGAAGCGCTTCTTGCGGCAAAAGAGCCCTATTGGGGGGTTATTTCAGGGCGCGTACTGGAGCAAAAGGGTCATACCTCCTACCTCATCTGGTCTTATGACATCAGTGTTCGCAAACAAATGGAGCAAGAGCTGTTAACCCTGGTAAACACTGACAGCCTGACCGGCATCAACAACCGCCATGCATTTATCCAGATGGCGGATGATTTGCTCAAGCTGAATAATCGCTATAAGCGCCAATGTGCAGCGTTGATGATCGACATTGACCACTTCAAACAGATCAATGATTTGCACGGCCACCAGATCGGTGACGTGGCCCTACGCATCGCAGCAGAGACACTTACCAAAGGGTTGCGTGAAGTTGATGTGCATGGACGCTTGGGTGGCGAAGAGTTCGCCATACTTCTGCCTGAAACGGATCTAGATCAGGCCCAACAAGTTGCCGATCGCTTACGCGAGAATATTGAGTCCATGCGCGTTCAACTGCCAAATCAGACAGCACTGAGCATGACTGTCAGTATTGGTTTGGCGTTAAGTCATGCACAGGAAGATCTTGACCACTTGCTGGGCCGAGCTGATGCAGCGTTATACCGAGCAAAGGCTAACGGCCGTAACCAAATCGAAACGGCCGATGAACCTGTTTTCAGGCAAAAACAGTAACGGTCTGCCGGCTGATTGCCAACAATTCGCCCGAGCACGTCCACAGTGCAGCTGCTACGTGTCCATAGCCATCACGCGCGTATTCAATATGCGCCCGGTATAGATACCAATCATTAGAACTCAGCTGCTTGAGCGGCTGCACAAACTCAATGGTCCAGGTCAACGTGCTGCCCGGCGCTGGCATTTTCAAATGTGGCAATACCGCCGGTGGCCAAGCATCTACCAACGCCAACAAATGCGCCTCGGTAATCGTTTGAGGTTGCTCCTCACCACGAAGCTGAACCCAGCCCCCCATTTGCCGCTCAGGTTTACCTGTAAAAGGCATGGCGCCAATAGCCCAACGCATGGCTAAAAACCGGGTGAACTCCGGCGTCACCTGGGGAATAAAAGGCAGCTCCTGGCAATCTTCAGCCGGTGTAACTTGCGGCGCTGGCTCGGCATCGACGCCAATCACTGAATCGCGCGATGCGCCAAAGCTACCCTGAATCAAGGTCACCACTTGGCCTTTCTGCACCGCACGACCGAGCACCTGGCTTACGGCCTTACCTTCGCGCAGCACTTCAGCTTCAAAACTAATCGGAACACCCGGCTCAGCAGGGCCAACGAAAGTCACAGCCAGTGAGCGCACTGGTCTCCCGGCGATAACTTGCGCTTTCATGGTCTCGTAGACTAACGCCGCAACCAAACCGCCAAAGCTTGCTCGGCCTTGCCCCCATACTTGCGGGATCACCACATTGGCAGGATTACTACGGACGGCTTGGAGCAATGAGGAGAAAGTCATAAGCATCTCGAGGATTCAGGACGAAGATGATCTTAGGTGAAAATTACTTGCAGATGAAAGTAGCCACATCATCCGCTAACCCGGCTATTTTGCTCGGACACCACAGATTGCGCTGGATACAGCGGACTACATGGTAAGCACCATGTCCAGATAAACCGCAAATTTGACTGCTTCGCCCTTTTCCCTAGATCTTTTTACTCAACTTTAGCCTTAAACCAGCGAGTGCCTCGGCAGCTTTCGCCTCAGCACGTTGCAAGCCGGCTTGCCAGATCGAGATGCAGACCACCAAGTCTGTTTCAGTTTCGCTAAGCATCAACCATTGCAATAAATCATGCCAATTACCCAGCGCTGACTGGGCTTGTGCAAGAGCTTTCTGGCTGGCGGCATTGAGTGGTGCTACATCCGGGTAGGCCTGTGCGTTGTAGCGCACACGTTTGACCAACAGGCGCAGGTCGTGCCAGTCGTGTAACGGGTCGGCCAATGCATTGATCAGCCGTAGTTGGGCTTTTAGCAATCGGGGCTCAAGCTTGTGTTTCGTGGCCCGTAACGAGCCATCGCGCTCAGCGAGTCGCCATTGTCTGGGCCACTCATCAAGCGCGTGCAACAGCGCAGACAATTGATCGCTTTGCAGAATCTGTTGATAGCTTTGTAACACGCGTCGTTGACGCTGCAAGCTGAGTTCAGGGGCTTGTTTTTTAAGCTGTAACTCAGCCACCAACACTTCAAGGTCACGCACCGGCCCAGACAACCTGCCAAGCTCTGCGGCATGTGCCTGGAGTTGATCGCAGACTGGCAAACCCCGTAACGGTTTAAGCAGGCTACGCATACGACGCAAATTAATGCGCAAATCATGCAGTGCCTCAGCATCAGTTGGAGTTTGCATACGTGCTGTACAGGCAAACAAACTGATTTGAGTCTTCAGCACCAAGGCACTGATGCGATCAGCAAATGCGTGCATTAGTATTTCCTCGACAAATACCCATAGCCTACCGGGGCCATGTTGCACCACAAGCAGCCAATAGTCACAAAAGGTTTAGCCGCAACTGGCTATACGGCTATACGGCTATACGGCTATGGCCGAGTGAAACGCCAAGGTAACGCCTTACGCAAGACACGCAGGTGATATCTAAGCGCTGACACGGACTGACGCTCACCAGCGTAACGCTGCGCTTCAAATGCGGCGGCGAACTGTTCAATTTGCGTTGTTTGCCCAGGCATTGCTTGCGCTGCTCGCTGGGCAAAGTCACGTGCCCCTTCTGCCGGGCGGCGAACGATCCCATGGCGCGTCAGCAAACGCTCAAACTGGCTGAATATTCGCTGCTGCTGATCACGTTGATACTGCCACGGCTTGAATAAAAACAGAGCGAGCAAACCGAGCACTATTGCTCCTCCACCCACCAGACTCAACGCCAGCCAGCGACCGTCAACTTTGCCAAACCAACGCTGAAACAGTTGCAATTGCTGTGCGCCCTGATAGCCAAGGACCCAGCGCTGCCAGTCGTAATTGAGTTGATCCCAGCCTAATCTGAGTTGATTAAGCCATGCCAGTTGACGATAACGAAGCGGCGAGAAAGGAGACTTTTCGAGGAAGCTGTCTTCACCCGCTACGGCCTCCTCCAAACCCAGTTCAATGCGCTCAGGTGCGACTTCAAAAGTTGGATCGGCTCGGGTCCAGCCCTTGCCCGCTTGCCAATACTCAACCCAGGCATGCGCATCAAACTGACGGACCTGCACATAATTACCAGAGGGATTGAATTCGCCGCCTTGGTAGCCCGCAACTACCCGCGCAGGTATCCCCGCAGCGCGCAGCACAAAGGTCATTGCGCCCGCGTAGTGAGCGCAAAAACCGCTACGGGTTTCAAACAGAAAGTCATCAATACTATCAACCCCAACTGCTTTCGGACGCAGCGTGTAGTGATAGGGTTGGCGATTGAAATTGCGCAAGACCGCCTGCACCAGTTGCTCGGTCTGAGGGTATTCGCGCTTGAGTTGCTGCGCCCACTCCCGACTGCGCGGATCACCACTATCCGGCAACTGCAGTAACCGCTGTAACGCTCTTGCCGGGCTCGTGGATTCACGCAACGCTTGTGGCCAAGAGGTAACGTCATACAGCAAGGATCGGTCGACAGGCCTTTTCCGCTGCAAGCGAAAATCACTCATCATGTGGGTGTCTTCGAGCGTGGTCTGGGCAACATCCAACGCAAATAACCACTGCCTCGAACTGGGTTGCATCACGATGCTGTAACTAATTGGCTCGCCCTGCTTTTGCCATGACGGTTGCAGTGGCAACTGGGCAAAATTCGACTGTGACCAACGCCGACCGTCAAAACGATCAAGCGTCAGGGCGCGCCAGTACAATTGATTTCGCGATGGCGCCTGTCCCTCAAAGCTGGCTCGGAAGGCCAGTTCGCTGGACTGGCTCAATTCGGCAATATCAGCCGGCGCCATGTTGTCCGACAGCCCGGTTACACCTTTGGAGTTTGCTCCCGGCAGCGACCATAACGGTCCCATACGCGGGAAGAATATGAACAACAACAGCATCAATGGCAGCGCCTGCAGCAGCAAAGTCCCGGCCAGCTTTGCTGTTGACCAAGGGCGTGTCGCCAGCGCACTTTGCTGCAGGCCAATCATCGCTGCCAGCAAAGCAGCCACTGGCAGCAAGCTAAAAGCTGCGGTGAGCATGCTGTCATCAAACAAATAGCTTGTGACAACGGTGAAGAAGCCAAGAAAGATAAGAACCAAGGCATCACGGCGCGTACGCACTTCAACCAGCTTCAACACAAAAGCCGCGATCAACAGCACCACACCGGCATCTAATCCAACCACACTGCCGCGCGACAAAAACACACCGACGCCAGCGCCAAGCATCAACATGGCTTTGAGCCAGGCCTTGGGAAACCGCGCACGCATGCGGTATATCTGCACCCGCCATACTGCACAGCCAAGCCACAAACCCACCACCCACAAGGGCAAGTGAGTGAGGTGCGGGATGATCACCAGCACTTGTGCAATCAGCAGCCATGTCAGGCTGACGCGCGGAATACTCTGCTGGCTACTCATTCATCGCACTCGGCGCTTCGGCGGGTAAGCCGTATAAAGCAAGTGCACGCAAGCATTGCTGGCAATGCTGCTCGCCACTGCTGGCGGCGATATGGGTGCCAGGTAAATCCAATGAAAACAGCTGCTGACGCTCTGTCAGTTGTAAAACCCAAAAGCACAGCAGTGACAGGCGAGCCTCGGTATCGCCTGTCAGTGCATTAAAATCCAGACAGGCATCACGGCCACTCAATGTCGCGAAGTCTTTGACCAATAAACCAAGGCCTCGCGAATATGCCTTCCAGTGCAGGCGGCGTTTCGAGTCTCCGGGCTGATAAGCTTTAAGCCCTTGAAAATCATCAGCGCCACTGCCCTGAGCCCGCACACCTTGGTCTTCTGGATCATCACTGCTTCCAGAGCTGAGCGGTAAGTCACCTTCAATCGGGCGCGGATAAACCAGCACCTGCAAATCCAGGTCAACCCAGCTCCACGCCAGCAAAATACCCAGCGGGAAATGGCTCTCAACCCGCATTCGGCCTGGTCGCAACCAGCCACGAGCGTTGGCCGGTAATGCAAGTTCAGCATCGCTCCCGGACAATGCTGCGACGTCAAACTGTAGTAAGTCATTTGCCTGCCAGCCCAACGCAATCGCCTCATGCGCTCGCTTGTCACTCTCAAGCCTCACTCTAAAACGCGCATGCTCACCGACAAACACCGGCTCGGCAGAACCCGACTTAAGCGTTAAGCCGCTGAGATTGAGATAAGTATGCAAGATGGCGACGATAAACACTGAGCCAAGCAAAAAGGTCAGCCCGTAAGCCAAGCTGTTTTGATAATTGATCGCGGCCAGCAACATCAGCATCAACGCCAAAACGAACATCACCCCAACCTTAGAAGGGATGATAAATATTTGCCGCTGGGTCAACCGTAGACATTTCGCAGGCGGGATGCGCCGCGACAGCCAACGGTCCCACCGTGGTTTAAGGCGCCGAATCAAATCGCTGAGATCTCGCGTAACAACCACTGCACCAAAGTGCCGCCGCTGTGGCCGGTAGGATCTGCACGCTCACGTAAACGGTGACCGACGACGGAAGGCAATACCGCTTGCACATCTTCCGGGATCACATATTCGCGCCCCTCAAGCAGCGCCCACGCCCGAGATGCGGCCAAGAGTGCTAGGCTTGCTCGCGGTGAAAGCCCCCAAGCAAACTGCGGCTGGGTACGCGTTGCCTCTACCAGCCGCAAAACATAGTCAACCAACGCATCGCTGACCCGAACTTTGGGCACTTCACTCTGTAATAAAGCCAATTGTGCGTGGTCCAGTATTGGCGCCAACTTAGGCAACATCGTGCGCCGTGCATCCCCCATCAACAGCGCTTTTTCTGCAGCTTTTGCCGGATAGCCCAAAGACAAACGCATCAAGAACCGGTCGAGTTGTGATTCCGGCAAGGCAAAGGTACCGCCTTGGCTAACCGGGTTTTGTGTTGCAATCACAAAAAATGGATCAGGCAGCGCACGGGTTGCGCCTTCAATGGTGACTTGGCCTTCTTCCATTGCCTCAAGCAGCGCACTCTGGCTCTTGGGGGTGGCCCGGTTGATTTCATCAGCCAGAACCAATTCGGCAAATATTGGCCCTTGGTGAAAGACAAATTGCCCGGTGTCTTTATCAAATACAGAGGTTCCGAGAATATCGCCCGGCAGTAAATCAGAGGTGAACTGAATCCGCTGGAAGCTTAACCCCAGCACTTTTGCCAACGCCTGACTCAGCGTGGTTTTACCCATGCCGGGTAAATCTTCAATCAACAAGTGACCACGCGCCAACAAGCACGCCATTGCGAGTCTGACCTGCTGTTCTTTACCCAGCAGTATTTCATTGACCGCACTTAGGCATGCGTCTAGTTGGGTGCGCATCATAAACTCCTACGACAAGTTAACCTGATGCTACTGGCTGTCACAGCTTCGGCAAAGGGCCATGTAATCTTTACTCACGAAACTGTGAGCAGCGCCCTCAATTAACCAAACTGCGTTACACGTGATGAACGCTTACTTGAGTACAACAGTGTGCGAGAAAAAAGAATTGAGCGGTCAGCTCGGCCGTGTCATATCAAATGTCTCACGTGTGCGGGTATACGACATGCCGCCCAAACGCCCGACAACATCCAGTTTGTGCGGGTCAACCCGGCCTTTTTCACTGAGCACAGCATCATCGATGTGTGCCAGCAAAACCTCGGCAAAAATCAGATTACAGTTGGGATTATTCTGCGGGAAAGGCTGAATCTGCGAGACTTTGCATTCAAAGGTGACCGCAGCACCCGCGACTCGCGGCACCGCAACCCGCTCACTGGCGAGGCTCGCAATGCCACATCGCTCAAACTCACTGACGCCATGCTCCAGGATCGCTGAGCTGGCGTTCATCGCTTCTGCGTGCTTAAACGAGACAAGCTGAATGACCAGCTCGCCGGTCTCTTCGGCATTACGCAACGTATCTTTGAGGCTGCCGTCAGAATGATGATTAACATTGACCATCAAGGTCGGCGGCTCATCGCTAATCACCTGAAAAAAACTGAACGGCGCGAGATTGCTCACCCCGCTAGCAGAACGACTTGATACCCATGCAATGGGCCGAGGTGTGACAGTCGAGGCCAACCAACGGTAGGCATCAAGCGCTGCTAACTGACTAAAATCGATGAGCATCTGCAACTTCCTGAGCGGTTTTTTTTTCGCGTATTTTAACGGCCAGCGCGGGACTCACCGATGTAAAAGCGAGCTTTTTGAGCTTTGCTGGTGCAACCTTCATAGGCTTCAAACTGCTGCTGAGTTTTAGCCGCCGTCAGCAGTGACAACGCCTTGGAATAGCTAACGGTGCCCGTAAAACCTTCAGCCTTAGCCAGATCAAGCTCTTTCCACGCGGCATCCAACTGGTTGGCGCAGCTATCACGATTAACCGTTTTGCCTGAGCAACCGGCAAGCAACAGAACAACTAAGGGTAAGCAGATCAAAGCTTTCATAGTGCCTCTCAAATTTCAGGTTAGTCCGGTGACCAGCAGTATTTGCAGCCAGCCGAAGTGTGCAACTGTTAGCTATGACAACATTAAATCGAATTGGATCAACGCGTTGCACGCTCTCGTAGATACTCAACAACAGCAGTTTGCTCACCAGTGAACTCAATACGTCCTACTTTGTGCTCGTGCTGAAATACATACATCGGATCGTAATACTCAACCAATAGCGTTTCGATCCAACCACGGTGAAGGCTGACATCGTTGTTGGCCTGTTGCTCGATCAAGGCTTGATCCATGATCGCGGCTAGCCGTTGGTATCGCTCGCCGCCCAAGCGCTTGAGAATATTAGCCAAGCTTTGTTGCAAGCGCTCAGCGAAAGCTACAAAGCCCGCTTCTTCGCCTAACAATTCGACAAACTCAGCGCGCAGGTCAATCACGTAGTCTTTTAGAATTCGCTCAACACGCCCTTCTACACTGTCTTCAAGCCAGACCAGCGGAAAACTTTGCATAGCGTCATACAGTGGCAAAGGCAGCGAACAACGGCCGATGATTCGGCCCTCGTCTTCAAGCACGAATTGATTGATATCGCGCTCACGTTTTTTCAGGATGTCGATGGCCAAGGCATTTTCAAAATCAATCTGCATCGGCTGGCCGGTCGCGCGCTTACCAAAGCTCGAACCCCGGTGGTTGGCATGCCCTTCAAGGTCCAAGCTATTGGCCAATTGTGCAACCACTTCGGTTTTACCCGTGCCGGTCATACCGCCAACGAGAATAAACTGGCTTTGTTGTATGGCTTGCTCTGTGGTTTCAATCAAAAAACCGCGCATGGCTTTATAACCGCCCACTACACGCGGATAGGCAATGCCTAGCTCGGACTTCATCCATTGCTGCACGAGTTGCGAACGCAGGCCACCACGAAAGCAATATAAATATCCCTCTGGGTTGGCCTTGGCAAAAGCCGCCCATGCCGCCAAACGATCGGCCTTGATCTGGCCATTAACCAGTTGATGGCCCAGTTCAATAGCCGCTTGCTGGCCGTGCTGCTTGTAACAGGTACCTACCTTTTGCCGCTCGATGTCATCCATCAGCGGTAAGTTAACGGCACCGGGAAATGCTCCCTTGTTGAACTCAATCGGGGCACGAGCATCCATCAGCGCGGTATCTTGCAAGAATATCTGGCGGTAGTCATTGGTGTCGTCACGCATTACACCACCTCAACCGCATAGCTCTGTCGCTCAAACATAGCGCCAATCGACTCAAGACTCAGGCCGCACTCACTGGCGACTTGCAGAAACTCGGCCTCACCTTCAGGGGTTACAGCAACCAGCAAGCCACCACTGGTTTGCGGGTCGCACAGGAGTAATTTGCACAGTTGCGGCAATGGCGCAATCTTGTCGCCATAGCTATCAAAGTTGCGCAGCGTTCCACCCGGAGTACAGCCCTGCTCCAGATAATATTCAACACTCGGTAGACGCGGCACATTGGCAAACTCAATGCGTGCAGTCAGACCGCTGCCATCCGCCATTTCGACCAAGTGCCCCAGCAGGCCGAAACCGGTGACGTCGGTCATTGCCATGACACCCGCCAACTTGGCAAAACGACTGCCCGGCTTGTTTAGGGTGCACATCAAGTCACGCGCCAGGCCGATGTCTTCATCGCGCAATTTGGCTTTCTTTTCGGCGGTGGTAAGAATACCGATGCCCAGCGGTTTGGTCAGATACAGCTTGCAGCCGGCGGTGGCAGTGTCATTGCGCTTCATGTGGCGCTTTTCAACCAAACCGGTAACGGCCAGGCCAAAGATAGGCTCCGGCGCGTCAATCGAGTGACCGCCAGCCAAGGCAATACCTGCCTCGTCGCAGATAGAGCGGCCACCGCGAATCACTTCACGCGCGACTTCAGGCGCCAGCACATTGACCGGCCAGCCTAGAATCGCAATGGCCATCAGCGGGTCGCCCCCCATTGCATAGATATCGCTGATTGCGTTTGTGGCAGCAATCCGTCCGAAGTCATACGGATCATCAACGATGGGCATAAAGAAGTCGGTGGTCGAAACCACGCCGCGCTCAGCATCAATCTCGTACACCGCGGCATCATCGCGTGACGTATTGCCGACCCAAAGTTTAGGGTCGAGGTTCTGCGCACCGCTGCCGGCCAGAATCACCTCCAGAACCTTGGGTGAAATTTTGCAGCCACAACCGGCACCGTGGCTGTATTGGGTCAAACGAATTGGCTCACTCATGATTTCTCACTGGTCAGGTCGACAGGCGGGCACATTCTAGCAAATGCAGCCTTGGCGCTAGCGCCTCTCGCGAGTATGTTGATAAAACAAAGCGTTATGAGGGATTTAAGGTGAAAAAGCGAGTCGCACTGGTCTTGGGGTCAGGAGGTGCACGTGGTTATGCGCACATTGGTGTTATCGAAGAACTAGAATCCCGTGGCTACGACATCGCATGTGTTGCTGGCTGCTCCATGGGGGCTGTAGTGGGCGGTATTTACGCCGCCGGCAAACTCAAAGAATACAGTGAATGGACGCAGAGCTTAGATTACTTGGATGTCCTGCGCCTGCTCGACGTCAGCTTTCGGCTAGGCGCTATTCGCGGCGAGAAAGTATTTGGCCAAATTCGCGAAATCGTCGGCGAGGTCAATATCGAAGACCTGCGTATTCCTTTCACTGCTGTTGCGACCGACCTGACCAATCAGCAGGAGATCTGGTTTCAGGAAGGTAATTTGCATCAAGCAATGCGTGCATCAGCGGCGATTCCGAGTCTCTTTACCCCTGTCATTCAAGGCTCACGCATGCTGGTCGATGGTGGCTTACTTAATCCACTGCCTATCGTTCCAGTAGTTTCGAGCCATTGCGACCTGATTATCGCGGTCAATCTCAATTCAACCAATCAGCAGCACTATCAACTGCCAGTTATCGAGCGCCCCCCAGCGATCAAGGGCCGCTTTGATGTCATGATGGCCTCGCTCGGCTCACGCCTGCCCACATTGCGTCGAAAAAACGCTGAAGGTGAAGAGCAAGTACTCTTACTTGAAGATCGCGCCGCTATTGAGTACGAGTACATTTTGCAACCTGACCAGCAGCCGCCTGCCGCGCCCGAGCCTGAGGCCGAAGCAGCGCCAAAGTCTGCCTCTGGCTCACGCATTGCCAGCGTTGGCGGCCCGGCCTCGTTGTTAGAGTTGGTCAACCAGAGCTTTGAAGTGATGCAAGCATCATTGGCGCAATACAAGATTGCTGGCTATCCGCCGGATATCCTGATCAATGTGCCTAAGCGCGTGTGCCGTTTCTTTGAATTCTATAAAGCCCCGGAGCTAATCATGCTCGGCCGCCAAATTGCCAAAGATACGCTGGACAAGTATGAGCGCGGCGATCACTAAGACCCAATACTCAGCAGACGCCGCACAATCAAAACGACCGCCTTTTGGCGGTCGTTTTCGATTAGACGGGTGGCTGCTCTTTACTGAGCATGACTTCCCCCGACTCCGTCTCAAGCCTGGGTCGCCCATGCTCGACCCAGTCGGTGACCAGGTTGTAAGCAACCGCCAGTAAGGTTGGCCCCAGGAACAGGCCCATGAAACCAAACGACAGAATGCCGCCAAGCACCCCAAGCAACACCACCACAAGCGGTAAATTACCGCCTCGGCTGATCAGGTAAGGCTTAAGAATATTGTCGACACCACTAATGATCAACAACCCCCAAATGCCGAGGAAGATCGTCATGCCGACCTCACCATTCCAGGCCAGCCAAGCCACGGCTGGCACCCACACCAAGGGCGGAAACATCAACAGACTGGCGCCAAAGGTCAGCAAGCCAAGAAGTAATGCCCCCGGCACGCCTGCAATCAAGAAACCGATGTAAGCCAATACGGCCTGTGCAGCAGCCGTACCAATCACACCGTTGACGACGCGCTGGACAGTGCCCGCAATCAGGTTCAGGTAATGGTCTGCACGGTCTTCGATCAAACGTTCAAGCAGGCTGCGGGCAAACGCAGCAAGGCGCGGGCCGTCGCGGTAAAAGAAAAACACCAGCACCAAACTCAACGCCAGTTCGAGCATGCTCCCGCCAATCTGCGCACTGCGCTCCAACAGCCAATTACCAACTTGACCGAAGTAAGGTCGTAGCGACTCAAAGAAGGCAGCGCCTTGCTGGTCAACGGTTTGCCAGAGTGAAACCAAACGATCACCCACCAATGGCACGCTCGCAAGCCAATAAGGTGGAGCAGGCAACCCCGTTACCTGAAGGTTTTTGATCAAGCCGGTGGCATCGCGAATATGATCCGCCAAGTTATAACCGAGCAACACCAACGGCACCGCAACCAGCACTATCCAGCAGAGTGTCAATATGGCTGCTGCCAATGACTCACGCCCTTTGAGCAAGCGGGTTAACCAGAGCATTAATGGCCAACTGGCGAAAGCCAGCACAGCAGCCCAGAACAGCGCCGACCAAAACGGCGCAAGCACCCACAAGCTTGCACCCAGCAATGCCAGCAGCAATATCTGCACCAGCAGGCGATCGTTATTGAGCATTTATACGTTCCTAATAAAGGACAAAGGCCCTGTGGGTTAACACAGAGCCTTGTTAATCAGCCAAGGAGCTTGCCTTGGTTGATGTCGCAACAGTAAGCGGGTGCCGAGCTGCGGCGAATATTCTGCTTTTCAGCGAAGTACATTCACCTGCAAACCTGCAACATCCGCATCACCCAACTCAAGCCGTGCACTGCGCACACGTTGCTCGACTAGCGCCTCGCGCCAGCTTTCTGCACTGGCGCCAGCAAGGCTTACACGCATTGTGCTATCCGAATTCAAAGCCCGCGACAGTGCTTCAATCCACGCAGGAGTTGGCTCCTGTTGATTGGACAAGTTCAACACGCCAGTGGTTCGCAACTGCCTTAATAGTGTTGCAGGGGTTGGCACTATCTCAGCTAAAGCCGTGTCGTTGGCGAGTAATTCGGCGTGTAAATATGCCCGACGATTACCGCGAGTGATGCTGTATAGCGCAAGAAGACTGTCTTGCTGCGGCTCTGCCAGTCGAAACAAGGCAAACGACTGTTGCTCATCCGGGCCATACAGGATTGATTTGGAGAAGACCGAATTAGCCCACAGGCTACTCCCCCCACAATCACGCCCCTGACACCAATAAAGCATCTGGGCATCCTCGGCCAACAGCGCTTCACGGGTGGTATTGAACACATCATTAGAGCTGTGCGTATCTGGCAGCCGGTAGGTTATGGTCGTGAGCTGGCCCTTGAGTTGAATTTCATTCTCATAGCGCAAACGGCCGCTAATCCGGCGAATGGAGCCTTGCGGATAAATGCGCTCCTGACCCGGTTCGTCGCTGTAGCTGATGATTTCGCTACCCGCAAAGCGCGGCATTATGGGTAAATCCTGACTGCCAGGCACATCTGCAAGCACTGCCGAGCTGAGCAGCATACCGACAACAACATAAAAACTACGTAGACCGACCATTAGCGAGCCAACATTGTCTGCGCGGAGTTAACGGCTTTTGCACCGCCTTCTTCGCTGTGTGGAATGTTCAGGCCGCGCTGCACTGCTGGCCGCTGAGCAATGACATCAAGCCAGCGCTGAAGGTTGTCTAGCCCATCAATTGAAACCCCGGCCCACTCATGGAGGCGCACCCAAGGAAACGTCGCGATATCCGCGATGCTATAGCTCCCGGCTAAATACTCAGCCTGCGCCAACCGCGAGTCGAGCACCTCATATAAGCGCCGAGTTTCATGCTGATAACGATCGATGCCCACCTGAATTTTCTCAGGTAAATAGCGGTAGAACACGTTGGCCTGCCCCTGCATTGGGCCAATACCGCCCATTTGGAACATTAACCATTGCATCACCAGCGAGCGCTTTTTGGCATCCTGCGGCATTAACTTTCCGGTTTTCTCGGCGAGATAGATCAGTACAGCACCTGACTCAAACACAGCAAAATCATCATTGCCACGGTCAACAATCGCCGGGATTCGTCCATTAGGGTTAACGTTGAGAAATTCTGGGGCTTTCTGTTGTTTCTTGTCGAAACTCAACGCGTGCACGTTATAGGGTAGCTCAAGCTCTTCGAGAGCAATCGCTACTTTGTGCCCATTCGGTGTCGCCGCGGTGTAAAAGTCGATCATGTGCTTCTCCATTGCAATGGCACCACCATTCCCCAGTTCGGTTTACCAAGTCAAGAAGCGTGCATAAAGCGATTGAAACAGTCTGCTACGAGCAGCGCACCGGGCTCATCATCAAGGTGCAGATGGTGACCGCCCGGCAGAGTCGTTACCGCGAAATCAAGCTGGCTGACAATTTTGTCGAAACTGGCCTTGGCCTTGCCCAGCAAGATGCCCTGCTCTGCCACAACCAAACTCACTGGACAGGCCACTCGCTTGGCAAACGCCATCGCCTGAGCGTGGGTCAGTAACAGTTTAGACGGCAAAGTGAGACGGCTGTCGGCGCGCCACGAATAGCCGCCGGGCACCTCAAGCAAACCGCGCGCCGCCAAGAACTGTGCGGCCTCAAGGCTAACTGAGGTCATGCCGTTCATGCGCATTTCAACGGCGCGCTTGAAGTCGGGATGAACTGTTTTGCGTTTTTTAGCCAGAAGCATCTGCGCAACTAACGCATCACCGAAGCGCTCAGGCGCATCCTCGGCTTCCAGGGTGTGCGGAGTCACCCCATCAATCAGTGCCAAGCGCTCAACCCGTTCAGGCAAGGCGCCAGCCAGCAACAAACCGACAATCGCCCCCATTGAGTGGCCGATGACACTGAATTTTTCCCACTGAAGAAACTCAGCCGCCTGCACTACATCGTAGACATAGTCCCAAATCGCATAGCTGACGCCCGCTGGCCGATGCTCGGATAACCCATGCCCGGCAAAATCCAATGCCACAATACGCAAGCCTTCGAGCTTAGGCGCCAATCGGGCATAAGTTGCGGCGTTATCCAGCCAGCCGTGCAAGGCAATGACTGGCTTGCCATCTTCAGGCCCATAAACCTGAGCGGCGAGTTCGATATGTGGAAGGCGTAAACGCAGCTCTTCAATATTCGGGGTCATGCAGTGTCCTTACTTGAGTCGTCATTGCCACTGCTGCTCCAGCGGCTAAAAAATGACTTTAACAGTTGCGCGGTTTGCAACGGATGTTCCAAAGGAAACATGTGACCACCCGGCAAGGTCAGGTACTCACCGTTAGGCACACGACGTACATGCCGCGTGTGATGCGGTAACACCACTCGGCTATGGCGACCACGGACCATCACCAGCGGCACTTTTAGCTGCTGCGGACGACCAGCACTTATGTGCGGCACATTGCGGTAGATACTGATTTCTGTCGCCGGATCAAAGCGCAGGCGTAGCCCTGCTCCCGCTGGCTGCAAGCCATGCTCGATGTAGGCACTTAAACATTCGGGGTCAAACCTGCGAAACAGGCTTTTACCGGCAAAGTAACGGTGCGCTTCGGCGGCATCAGCAAACTCTTCGCGCCGGCCAATGGTTCGCCCAGCGGGTGTGATGCGATCAATAAAGCCAAAGCGCTTGGCTGCGCGAATGACCATTTGATCAGCCAAGGTTAACAACGGCGAATCGAGCATGGCGACGCCCAGATACAACTCCGGACGTAACTGTGCGGCGTGGTAATGCAGCACGCCACCGAGCGAATGCCCCACACCCCAAACCGGCTGATCCAGCTGCTCGAGGTGATGAATTAACTCACTAACCAGGTTGCCCCAGTTTTCATTAACCGGAAAATCAGGGTTGTGGCCGTGCTGACCAAGATGCTCGACCCGATATTGCGGCGCCAGCGCGTTGAACAACTTGGCGTAGGTGGCTGCCGGAAAACCGTTAGCGTGGGCAAAAAATACAGTTTGAGGGCTCGGCATTGGTTCACTCAATCAATCGAAACTGAGCGAATTGTCCAGCACCCACGCTGCTACCACAATGACTGTAACTGCCAGTGATGATGGTGCTATTGCCAAACACCCGTTGCCACAGCCACGCGAACGAGGATCGCTGCAGCGACAAAAATAAAAACCACACCGCAGAATAAATCGATAGTGGGCACCAGGCGCATCAAGCGTACTTGCAGGCTGCGATGGGTTAAACCAATGCTCAGCAGGCTAAACCAAAGCAACCCAACGCCAAACAATATAGTTGCTGCAGCCACCTTGCCTGACACTGACATATGCGCCGGAATCAAACTGCTTAACAGCGCCAGGAAAAACACCAATGCCTTGGGGTTGAGTATGTTGGTGGCAAAGCCGCGCAGCCATGGTCCCAGTGCGGAGGGTTCCAAGGCGCGAGTGAACTGTCCGGTTTGTACGGCTGAGGGGCTGAAACGTGAGCGTAAAGCGCCAACCCCCAACCACGCTAAAAAGCCTGCGCCAGCGACCTGAATCAAATTAAACAGTATCGGCGAACTGCTAAGCAGCAATGACACGCCGGTTAGCACCAAAATACCGTGCAGCAAAATCCCGCAAGCAAGGCCTAACGCACTGAGCAAACCGCTACGCCGACCTTGGTGAATCGAGGTGCGTACAACCAGCGCCACATCTGGCCCAGGACTGATAAGCGCTAATACGAACACAGCCGTCAGCGACAGCAAGACAGAACTCTCCTGCATGGCAATCTCCACAAGATCAGGTAAAAAACTAGGAAGGGTTTAAATCAGCGGTTTGAACGCAGCTTTGCTGGAGGCAAACCGTAGGTTCGGCGAAACAAACGAGAAAAATGCGCTTGATCGTAGAAGCCCAGTTGCAAGGCAATTTGACTCAGTGACTCACCGCTCAGTACGCGCGGTAACGCCCTTTCCAAGCGCAATTGAGTCAACCATTGATGCGGCGGCAAACCACACTGGCGACTGAAGCTACGCAGTGCCTGCCAAGGGCTTAGGCCACAAAAAGCGGCCAACTCTTCGAGCAACGGCGGCTGATCAAGCCGTGACTCCAGCCAGTCACGCAAACGCGCCCAAGTGCGCAGGTCAAAACCTTGATCATGCTCCTTGATCCGCAGGGTCGAGCTGATATCCAGCAAGGTTGCGAGCATATTCAACAGGTAACTTTCCTGCGCCAGTGTCGAGTCACCGTTGACTAAAGAGGCATGCAGGCTGCCTAACTGCTGTTGCAGCTTTACATTGCGCAAAGAAGAACTGGTCAGGCGCGGCGTGCCATGGCGTTCGTCACTAAAGCTGCGACTGGCCAGTTCAAGTCGTTGTGGATCGAGGGCCAGCACGCGGATGCGATAACCCTCGCCAGTCAGACTCGCGCCGTCATGAATCTGTTCAGGTGCCATCAGCAACGCGTCGCCCATTGTCGCCTGCTGGCGCTCACCACGGCACACATAACGATGCTGCCCGCGCAACATCAAGCCGATGTGGTACTCCAGGTGAAAGTGCCGGGGAAAGGCAAAATTATGGTACTCGGCGTTGATCAAACGTACGCCGGGTAAACCACTGATGATGTGCTGAGTCTGTTCCATAGGCGCTACTTTACCTACTTGCAGCGCTATGATCTTGGACAAAATTGCAGCGGGCAACACAATCACAGCGTGGCTGGTTTGCGTGCCTTTTTCAGAGGATTCCTGGCCGCTTACTTGGGTATTTCGCCACCATGGGCGACAACCGCCACCGTGAGCCGTGAAATGCAACTGGTTTTGCCATCTTCAGTCGTCAGTCGAATGTCCCACACATGCGTTGTGCGGCCCAGGTGAACGGCTCGCGCAACAGCAGTCACACGTCCGCTGCGCACACCGCGTAGATGGTTAGCATTGACCTCCAGGCCCACACAGTAGAATTTCTCTGTATCGATACACTGGTAGCTTGCGGTGGAGCCCAATGTTTCAGCGAGCACCACCGATGCGCCACCATGCAGCAGTCCATAGGGTTGATGGGTACGGGAATCAACGACCATGCTCGCAGTTATCGACTCATCGTCAAATGACTCGAAGCGGATATCCAGCTGTTCACCGATGGTATTTTTCAGCGTTGCATTCAAACCATCGATATCGGGTGTTCGGCGCCACAGGCTCATACGCGTTCCTTATATATAACGTTGCACCACCACCGATGAACCCGAATCAAGCACGACCGGTGAGTATTGTTCACAGCGGGTCAATCATGCCAAACCAGAGGTTGGCGACTGTCACTCCACGCCGGAAAACGACTGGCGTAAGTATCCTCGACCACATTGCGCTTGATTTTCAATGTCGGTGTCAGAAACCCATTCTCAATCGACCATACATCTTTTACCAGCACCAAGCCTTGCAGCCGCTCGTGTTGATCAAGGCGTGTATTGACCTCCTCCAGCAGCTTTTTCAGGCTGTTTTCAAGCTCGCCACGGTCACTATTGGCCGCTTCCTGGCGGCCAATATCAGACAACACACAGAGCGCCATCGGCTGCGCCATACCGTCACCGACTACACACACTTGCTCAATGCGTGAGTGCACAGCTAAACGGTTTTCAATAGGTGAAGGCGCAACATATTTACCTTTGCTGGTTTTGAAAATTTCCTTGATCCGTCCGGTCAAACGCAAATTACCGTCTGCATCCTGCTCACCTTTGTCGCCGGTGCGCAGGAAACCATCCGGGGTGATCGTCTCTGCTGTTTTTACTGGGTCTTTATAGTAGCCCTGCATCGTTGCACCGCTGCGCACCTGCAACTCGCCATCTTCGGCGATGCGCGCCTCAACTCCGGTACTGTTTTGACCGATCCAGCCCTTTTTGTACTTACCCGGGCGACACACGTGCGAGTAACCACAGTTCTCGGTCATGCCGTACACCTCAAGCACATCCAGGCCCATGCGTTGATACCACTTAAGCAACGCTTCGGGCACCGGCGCGGCACCCGACAAGGCAAAGCGAATTGCATCCAGCCCCAGCCCGGCTAGAACCTTCTTGCCAACGATTGAACCGATGATCGGCAACTTGAGTAAGAAATCGAGTTTTTCGGCGGGCATCTTGCTGTACACCCCCATCTGGAACTTGGTCCAGATACGCGGCACGGCAAAGAAAACGGTGGGTCGTGCGCGCTTAAGGTCCTCGAGAAAGGTGTCGAGACTGTCGGCAAAGAACACCGTCGGGCCACCATAGAAAGACGAAAGCTCAATAAACATGCGCTCGGCAACATGGCATAGCGGCAAATATGACAGCAGTCGATCATCTTCAGTGACGCTAAACAGCGTGCGCGCATTGCTGGCAGCAAAGCCAAAATTACTGAAGTTATGCATCACCCCTTTGGGCAGGCCGGTGGTGCCGGAGGTGTAGATGATGGTTGCCAACTGGTCGGGTTCAGGACTCGGGCTATCTTGTATCGGAGAGCAGGCCTGCAAATCACTCCAATTGAAGTCAAAACTTCCCTCGGGATGCAGCGCCATGGCGACAGTCGGGATGGCGTCTGGAATACCCGGTGCCATGCTCGGCCAGTTATCAAGCTTGCCGATGAATGCCAGCACCGACTCTGAATGCTCAAGCACATGGCTAATCGATTCAGCGCTCAGGTTGGGATACAACGGCACAGACACGTGGCCAGCCATCCAGATGGCTAAATCAGTGATTATCCAGTGTGCACAGTTTTTGGAGATGATTGCGATGTGACTGCCGGGCGGCAACTCACGGCTTCGAAGCCAATGTGCTGTGCGACGGGCTTGCTCACCCACTTCAGCCCAGCTGAGAGACTCAATAGTGCCATCCGGCAGTGGTTGCACAAGATAGCGCTTATCGGGGTGGAGCGACTCTCGATGATAGAATGCATCGAGCGGTAAACGAATCGCATCAGCCATGAAGTTTCTTCCCTTGTTATTGTTTTCGGGGTCAAACCAAGCAACTGCTTGGTTTGACTATTCCATGCCCAAAGGCATCCCGCAAGAGGAGAAATGTTTCGTTGTGTAGTGCTATTTCAATTAATGATGGGCATGCACTACGGCCAGCAAATCCATGGCCCCAGCGGCAACCATCGTTCCGTCAAGTTCAGCCAGGCTTGCGGTCATCATAGGCAGCGGTTGCTCCCGATGACCATGGATCAGCAAACCGGCTAAATCACCGACCAGAGGCTGATGCGTCACCAACAAGATTTCATCATCCGCATATATATCCAACTGGCGGATCACATTACGCGACTGGCTATCTGGGGTTAACCAGGGCGCCGTGATGATTGGCGAGGCGTAGTCGAGCACTTCCGCGACCAATGCAGCTGTTTGCTGGGTACGCAAATATGGGCTGGCAATAATCTGCCGAATGGGACGCCCCACAAGCTGCAGCGCAGCCTTACGCACTTGATCGTGGCCGTGCGCTGTCAAAGCCCGCGCAGCATCTGTCGGTGCATTAGGCTGCGCCTCGCCGTGACGCAGTAACCACAGGCGCATTAGCGACGACTCACAGCTTAGGCTCTTCGTCACGCACCGGGTGCGGAGCAGGCGGAACTGAATGAGCCGCTTCACCTTGAGGGGCTTGTGGGCTTGGCCAATCGGAAAACGGCCATGGCTTTGCATCAGTATTGAAGGTGCCGAAGCGGCCGATCTGCGCCAGGTACTGACTCAGGCTGTCGCCAAAAGAAAGCACGGCTTTGCTCGGTGCGCCGTAAATCAAGCGATAAACCAACTGCACAACAACAGCCACGCCCAGCAGCAGAACAGCGGCTTGCCAGATGACACTAAACAGCACCATCCACAGGATTCTGAGCAGCAGTGACTCACGTTCGATGAGGGTGTCTTTTTCAGCCATGTGATTCTCCCTGAGTACTATTAATGCAGGTAATGCAGGCTTACAACGCCCGCCTCAAAAACCGGTGGTAGAAATAAAGTCAACGTCAGTTTTGGGTTCGGCTTGCATCAATTTATCAATCACCTGACCCAAGGTGCGTCCACCAAACAAAATAGCGTACAAGCCATTGACCAGAGGCATGTAAACCTCCATTTCATCAGCCTTCGCCTTGAGTACCTTGATCGTGTTGACGCCCTCGGCAACCTCGCCCAAACGCGCCACTGCATCTTCCAGACTAAGTCCTTCGCCTAGGGCGAAACCCACCTGATAGTTGCGGCTCTTGGGTGATGAGCAGGTGACGATCAAATCGCCCACGCCGGCTAGACCGAGAAAGGTCATCGGATTAGCGCCGAGTTGCACAGCAAAACGGGTCATCTCAGCCAAGGCACGGGTGATCAGCATGCTTCTGGTGTTTTCACCCATCTCCAGTGCTGCCGCCATACCGGCGATGATTGCATAGACGTTTTTCAATGCCCCGCCCAATTCAACACCGAAACGATCATTACTGGCGTAGACCCGAAAGGTTTTACCGTGCAGAACCTGTTGCACGTGCTGGCACAAAGCTTCGTCTTCACTGGCAACGACTGTTGCAGTTAAAGCGCCGGCGGCAACTTCTTTAGCCAGATTTGGCCCTGAAATAACTCCGATGCGCGCTTTTGGGGCAATTTCTTCAATAATCTGGCTCATTAGCTTGAAGCTCTTGGCTTCAATGCCTTTGGTTGTGCTGACTAGCATTTTACCGCCCAGCAACTCCGCCACAGGCTGCAGCGCTTGACGCAGTGCGCTTGATGGCAGGGCGACAAAAATCAACTCACAGCGCTCGACGGTGGATTGCAAATCGCTAAGAGGCTCGACACCGAGATGAATTTTCATGCCTTTGAGGTAGCGTGGGTTTTCACGCGTCGCCAATATCGCTTCGACCTGAGTATCGTCACGCATCCAATGCAGAACACGCTGGCCGTTTTCAGCCAACAGGTTTGCGATTGCAGTGCCGAAGCTGCCGCCACCCAAGACGGCGATAGGTTGTTGCTCTGTCATAAAACATCCGTTGTGCGCCATTTATACTGGCATTCTTAACGCATTATACGGGCCAAAGACCCTGCGGCTAGCCTAAACCGGGTCGACTCATGCGTCGAAGTCTGTATTTTATAGGCAAGTCATTGCCTCGCAAGCGTTGTGGGGCGGGCCATCAGGCGCCATAAAAATGCTGCCAACATCGCACATGCTCAACAAATAGCCGCATGCCGTTACAGTTTGTCGGCATTGACTGAAAGCAATGCATTAAACGTCGGGTAATTCTGCTAGGTTGAAGTTGTCAGCATGCTCTGGCGTGTACGGCGCATAGATTGCAAGTGAACAATCAGGCGCTGTAGGCTTCCAACCTGAGTGACTAAAGTGCTACAGGCGAATACTCAACTAACAACTAAAATGTGCTTTCACGGTACAATTGGCAAGCAGAGTACAACTGTACACTGTAAGCTGTGACTTTCATGGCAACGCAACAGTCTATTAGTGTAGAAAGCTGATCTGCGACCTGTCGCACAACCAGCCTGAACGACCTGCCCAGCCATGGAGCATGGGATTATTGAGGAGCTCGCATGACCAAACAAAACGCCTTCACCCAAGAAGATCTGTTGCGCTGCAGCCGCGGCGAACTGTTCGGCGAGGGTAATGCGCAACTGCCCGCCCCTAACATGTTGATGATGGACCGCATCGTTCATATCAGTGAAGTTGGCGGAAAGTACGGTAAGGGCGAGATCGTCGCAGAACTCGATATCAACCCAGACCTGTGGTTCTTCGGTTGCCATTTTGAAGGCGACCCCGTCATGCCTGGCTGTTTAGGTCTTGATGCCATGTGGCAACTCGTTGGCTTTTACCTAGGCTGGCAAGGCAACCCCGGCCGCGGACGTGCATTGGGATCTGGCGAAGTTAAATTCTTCGGCCAGGTACTGCCAACCGCTAAAAAGGTCACGTACAACATTCACATTAAACGCACCATCACCCGTTCGCTGATTCTGGCTATCGCAGATGGCACGGTTAGCGTTGATGGCCGCGAGATTTACAGTGCCGAAGGCTTACGCGTTGGCCTGTTCACCTCCACTGACAGTTTCTAAAGGATTTTTTCCATGCGTCGCGTCGTAATTACCGGCCTCGGCATCGTTTCTTGCCTGGGCAATGACAAAGAAACAGTCTCCGCCAACTTGCGCGCGGGTCGTTCTGGTATTCGCTTCAATCCGCAGTACGCTGAGATGGGCTTACGCAGCCACGTTTCAGGCTCGATTGATCTGAACCTTGAAGAACTGATCGACCGCAAACTCATCCGTTTCATGGGTGACGCGGCGGCCTACGCTTACTTATCCATGGCTGAGGCGATCAAGGATTCTGGCCTGAGCGAAGACCAGGTATCCAACCCGCGTACCGGTCTGATCGCCGGTTCTGGTGGCGCCTCAACCGTCAACCAGATGGAAGCCATCGACACCCTGCGCGAAAAGGGTGTCAAGCGTATTGGCCCGTATCGTGTAACCCGTACCATGGGCAGCACCGTATCGGCATGCCTGGCAACGCCATTCAAAATCAAGGGCGTTAATTTCTCGATTTCCTCTGCTTGCGCAACCAGTGCTCACTGCATCGGCCAGGCAATGGAGCAGATCCAGCTCGGCAAGCAAGACGTGGTTTTCGCGGGCGGTGGTGAAGAAGAACACTACAGCCAGAGCTGCTTGTTTGATGCAATGGGCGCGCTGTCGACGCAATACAACGAAACCCCAGAAAAAGCATCGCGTGCATACGACTCCAAGCGCGATGGTTTTGTCATTGCTGGCGGTGGCGGTATGGTTGTGGTCGAAGAACTCGAACACGCCCTCGCCCGCGGCGCGAAAATCTACGCTGAAGTTATTGGCTACGGCGCAACATCCGACGGCTACGACATGGTCGCGCCAAGCGGCGAAGGCGCTATCCGTTGCATGAAGCTGGCGTTGTCCACGGTTGAAGATCCAATTGACTATCTCAACACCCACGGCACCTCGACACCGGTTGGTGACGTTGCAGAAATGCGCGGCGTACGTGAAGTGTTTGCTGATAAAGCGCCTGCGATCAGCTCGACCAAGAGCCTCTCAGGACATTCGCTTGGCGCCGCAGGCGTTCAAGAAGCCATCTATTGCATGCTGATGATGGAAGGCAACTTCATTGCTGGTTCGGCCAATATCGATGAGCTGGACCCAGACGTTGCAGATATGCCAATTCAGCTGAAAACCAAAGAGAACGCTCAGATCAACACTGTGATGAGCAACAGTTTTGGTTTCGGCGGCACCAACGCAACGCTGGTGATGAAGCGCTGGACAGGCAAGTAAGCAGCGCTTACACGCTAAATAAAAAGGGCGCCTATATGGCGCCCTTTTTAGTGTTTGCGATTTGACTCAACGAACAGTGAATGTCTGTTCTGCGAGCTTGCGATCACCTTGGAAAACCATGAACTGCCACTCGCCTGGAACAACTTCATAATGTTCCGTGAACTCAAAAGCCATGGTATCCAGCGGTGCGCCAGGCACCATCTTCTGGGTAACCACGAACTTGTCATGACGCTGACCATCAGGGCTGGTGACCCCTGGCGTCAAATAGAGCAGTGTCAAAGGCTCAGCGTCCACTGTCTTGCCTGACAGCTTGTAGCGCATACCAAACTTGGTGCCCAGCTTGGCTGGCACGCTCTCAGTGGTTTCAATTTCTTGATTACTGCGTGTCAGCACGCGCTCGCCCGGCTTGAAGTCCTTATATTGAGTGGCAAATACGCCGTACTCTACCGGCCCTTCAACACGCACTTCTGCGTGCACCAAACTTGCCATCACTGTCAGTGCTACAGCAGCACCAATACGGGTGTAATACATGTCGCGCTCCTGAGTGTCGATGGCGCGAGCGTATGACACCAGCATGACAGGACAATGACAAAACAGACGGTGCAAAAATTACTGCGCCCACAGCGGTTTTAGCAACCCTGAAAAGGCGCAGTTATCTGCGTGTGATTTTATTCAGCGCTGGGTTCTTGCTCGGCAAGCTCAGCTTGAACTTTGCGTGGCAGAACGGCGAGAAAGTTGTCACGAGCGACCTTCTGCGCAACATCTGCGGGTAACGCGTCCAGAAACGGTGTAAAGCCGCTCATGTACTTCTCAAGGCTGTCAAAACGGCCTACAACATCAGAGCCCAGCATAAAGCGAGCCGGATAACTGCTGACCAAATTGACCCATTCAGGGTCAGGATTACCATCTTTGTCCAGTAGATAAGGCTCTAACACCGTCCATGACAGGTCGATGTAAAGATTCGGGTAGGTTTCCAACATGCGCTTAAGCGTCGGCAAGAGAAAATCCAGCTTGGTCTGATGGCGATGAATCTCCATGCTGGTACCTGCATGCGCCCAGATAAAACGCACGCTTGGATGGTTGCGCAAGGGGTCTTCGATTTCTTGTAGATAGAGCGGATTACGTTCACGCTTGGAGGTGATATTGGAGTGCAGCATCACCGGTAAATCGTACTCTGCAGCCAGGTGATAGATCCGCGCCAATGCCTCGTTATTGGCGCGTGGCGTGTCCCCTTCGATCAACGCTGTTAGGTCGTCGTGACGGGTAAATATCTCACCAATGCCTTGCCACAAACCCGGGTCGAGTTCGAGGGTTTGGCGTACTAAAGCATCGGCGTTCTTGTCATTCGGATTGAAACCAGACAAGAACGGATGAAAGCGGCGGCGCTGTTCAGCTGGCAACTTGTTATAGGCATGGGCGATCAAGGTATCTGTTGCGCTGTACCAATAGGCGTTGGCATCGTCACCGGCGTAATAACGTGGACGCTTGGGCTCGTTTTCGTGCCATTTCTTGGCAACCGGGATACCCGAAAGCATCACGTGATCGATATTCGCTGCCGCCATGTTGGCAACCAGCTCATCGAGTCCGGCGCTTTCCTGAAAGAAGTCGACATAATGCAGATGCGCATCACTATAACGATAATCCCGCGCCTCAACAGTGCTTGCAGCTGTTGCGGCGGCTAGTACTGCTATACCCAGACGAAATAATGACAAACGCAAATACTCCCTATAACGTGATTTACATAGAGTCAGTTAAGCCGTAGCGAGTTCACCTGGCAATTTGCCCCATTGTTACAAGAAGTCAGTAAGCTCGGGCATTTTAAACCAATGAGCGGCTAAACCAGCGCACCCAGTATTAGTTGCAGTCATTTTTGGAGAACCGTACATGAGTGAGCTTCAAGTAATTCAACCGCGCCGGGAAGAGATTGAAGGGCAACCCATACTGCGCCCTCTTCCCTCGGCAAAATGCCGCAGCGTTGGACCGTTTGTGTTCTTCGATCACATGCTTGAGCATAACTATCCTGCGGGAAGCGGGATGAACATCAATCAGCACCCGCACATTGGCCTGTCGACGCTGACCTACCTTTTTGAAGGCCAGCTGCAACACAAGGACAGCATCGGTTCTGACCAGTTGGTGCAGCCCGGTGACGTCAGCTGGATGACCGCAGGCAAACAGATCGCCCATGTCGAAAGAACCCCGCAAGCCACACTCAAGACAGGCTCTAACCTGCATGGCTTGCAAGTCTGGCTGGCCCTGCCAGAAGCTAATCAGCAGGATGATCCAAGCTACAGCCATCACCGCTCTGATTCCCTGCCGCGCAGTGAGAGCATGGGCGTTGAAATTTGCATGATCGCTGGCAATGGCTTTTGTCTTGAGTCACCGGTACCGGTCAAATCCCCCACGTTATACGCCGAGGTCAAGCTGGTCGCTGGCGCCAGTTTGGTCATACCCAGCGAGCACCGTGAGCGGGCGATTTACATGCTGGAAGGTGAAGCCCAGCTGGGTTGTAGCGATTTGTCCGTGCGTGCACTGACATTGCTGCCCGAGACGCAAGAGCTGACGCTGCTGGCGTGCACAGCGTGCCATTTGGTAATTATTGGCGGTGAGCCACTCGGCCCAAGGCGAATCAATTGGAACTTCGTATCCACTGACTCACAGCTGATAGACCAGGCAAGACAAGCTTGGACAGCTCAGGAGTGGCCACGTGTACCGGGTGAAACAGAGCGCATAGAACTACCACGCTGAGCCTGATTTCCGGTTAAACGGTCAGCTTTTGGTTAGCGCTATCATAGAAACTACAGGTAGAATCGCCGCCCACTGCCGCTCGCCAATGCGGTGACCTATTTGGAGTGGATATGCCTCACAAGCCGGCCAAGCACACCCGTGCACTGATTGTATTGACCTCGTTGTTCTTCATGTGGGGGCTCATAACCTCACTCAACGACATCCTGGTGCCGCATCTAAAAGCCGTTTTCACACTGACCTACGTCCAGGCATCAATGGTTCAGTTCAGCTTCTTTATCGCCTATTTCATCATGTCATTCCCCGCAGGCCGCCTTGTTGAACGTATCGGCTACAAGAGCGGGATCATTGCTGGCTTGCTGGTTGCAGGCGTCGGTTGCACCCTGTTCTACCCTGCCGCTTCCGCGCACTCTTACCCATTCTTTCTGGCTGCGCTGTTTATTCTGGCCACTGGCATTACGGTCTTGCAGGTGGCGGCAAACCCTTACGTCAACGTTCTCGGCAACCCAGCCACCACAGCCAGCCGGCTGAATCTGACTCAGGCGTTCAACGCGCTTGGCACTACTGTTGGCCCACTGGTTGGCTCGGTGACCATTCTGGCAATCGGGGTTGGCGCAGCTTCACAAATAGGCGACAGCAACTCAGCGGCTGATTCAGTGAAAGTACCGTATTTGGTATTAGCGGCTTTACTCGGCGTGATAGCCATTGTTATTGCCTTGTCTCGCTTGCCAACAATCACTCACCCAACAACCAAGGATGGCAGCGGTGAGAACGGCTCTATATTTGCCCATCGTCACTTGGTTTTAGGTGTGATCGGTATCTTCGCCTACGTGGGTGCCGAAGTGTCTATCGGTAGTTACCTGGTCAGCCTGATGGAGCAACCTGATATCGCCGGACTTTCCAGTCATGTAGCCGGTAAGTACCTGGCCATTTACTGGAGCGGCGCCATGATCGGTCGCTTCATCGGCAGCGCCCTGATGCAACGCATCAAGCCGAGCCGCATGCTGGCCTTCAATGCGGTGGCCAACACCCTGCTGATTGCCACAGCCATTAGTTTCGGCGGTCACATTGCTATGTGGGGGCTGATTCTTATGGGCCTGTTTAACTCGATCATGTTCCCGACCATCTTCTCCCTAGCCCTTGAAGGCCTGGGTAAGCTTACGGGTAAAGGTTCGGGCTTGTTGTGCATGGCGATTGTTGGAGGTGCGATCGTACCGATGATTCAGGGCTTGTTTGCCGACAACATCGGGCTGCTTGCCTCGTTCGCAGTGCCAATGGCCTGTTACCTGTATATTTTCTACTACGGGGCCTGGGGCTCACGCGTTTATGTGACACAGCCGAGTGCTCAACTGGCGCGTTAAGCGCGTCTGATTTGAGCCATAAAAAACGCAGCCAATTGGCTGCATTTTTTATGGCTCAATGCGCTTGATTAACCAGCAAAACGCTCATCAAGCAAGTTGCGCATAGCGGTGAACGCTCGCGCCGCTGTCTTTTCATCATACTGCGCCGTGCCCGGCATGTTGGCGTGCGGATCAGTAAAGGAATGCACCGCCCCACCGTAAGTCACCAGTTGCCAATCTACATTAGCCTCGGTCATTTCCTTGGCGAACTCAGCTAGCTGCTCACGTGGAACCAACGGGTCGGCGGCGCCATCGAGAACCAACACAGAGCCTTTGATGTTTTTTGCATCGGCAGGTGTTGGTGTATCCAACGTACCGTGGAATGAGACCGCAGCTTGCAGCGGCGCACCATCGCGGGCGAGCTCAAGGGAGCAACAGCCACCAAAGCAGAAACCAAAGGTCGCCTGCTTAGCGGTATCCAGTGCAACCTTGTCAGCCTGAGCCAACAGCGTTTTCAGCGAGCCCTGCATGCGCTTGCGCAGTAACGCCCGGTCGTCTTTGAGCGGCATCATCGCGGAGCCGGCTTCATCAGCATTGGCTGGGCGCACGGTTTTGCCATAAAGGTCGGCAATAAACACCACGTAGTCATCGCCAGCAACCTTGCGTGCAATCTCAATCGCACCCTCAGTCACCCCCATCCAGTTGGGTGCCATCAGCAAGGCTGGACGCGGCGTTTTGACTGCGCTGCTGAAGACCAACTGGCCTTCGAACTGCACGCCATCGATCTCGTATGCAACAGGTTGAACATTGATATTGCTCATGTATGCACTCCCGATTTCAAGGTTAGAAGATACAAAAAAGCCCGCATCTGCGGGCTTTCATGACACCTATTAAGCTGACATCTCAACCAGTAGCTTATTCAGACGCTGCACATAAGCGGCAGGGTCTTTCAGGCTATCACCAGCAGCCAAGGCTGCTTGGTCGAAGAGGATGTGCGTAAGATCGCCGAAACGGTCTTCATCCTGCTCCGCATCCAAGCGCTCAATCAGCGGGTGAGCTGGGTTGAATTCAAAGATCGGCTTGGACTCCGGTACTTTCTGGCCACTGGCCTCAAGAATCTGGCGCATTTGCATGCCCAGGTCTTGCTCACCAATCGCCAAGATAGCTGGAGAGTCGGTCAGACGATGCGATACCCGCACCTCTGCAACCTGCTCGCCCAGAGCGGACTTCAAGCGCTCAGCCAGACCTTCTTTGGCCTTGGCTACTTCTTCCTGAGCCTTCTTGTCTTCATCAGAATCAAGCTTGCCAAGGTCAAGATCACCACGGGCAACGTCTACGAACGACTTACCATCGAACTCAGTCAGGTAGCTCATCAGCCACTCATCGATGCGATCGGTGAGCAACAGTACTTCAATGCCTTTCTTACGGAAGACTTCGAGGTGCGGGCTGTTTTTAACCTGCGCATAGGATTCGCCTGACAGATAGTAAATCTTGTCCTGGCCTTCCTTCATGCGCGCAATGTACTCGGCCAAGCCTACTTCTTGCTCGCCTTCAGTACCTGCTGTCGAGGCGAAACGCAGTAAGCCTGCAACTTTGTCTTTGTTGGCAAAATCTTCTGCCGGGCCTTCTTTAAGCACCTGGCCAAAGTTTTTCCAAAATGTTTTGTACTGCTCGGCGTCACCCTTCGCCAGCTTCTCAAGCATGTCCAGGACGCGCTTGGTCAGCGCCGACTTCATCGAGTCGATGACCGGGTCTTTCTGCAGGATTTCACGGGAGATATTCAGCGACAGGTCGTTCGAATCCACCACACCTTTGATGAAGCGCAGATACAGCGGCAGGAACTCGTCAGCCTGATCCATGATGAACACGCGCTGTACATACAGTTTCAAGCCGCGCGGCGCTTCACGCTGATACAGGTCAAATGGCGCACGACCCGGCACGTACAACAGCGAAGTGTATTCCAGCTTGCCTTCGACCTTGTTGTGGCTCCAGCTCAGTGGGTTCTCGAAGTCATGGCCGACGTGTTTGTAAAATTCCTGGTATTCCTCATCCTTAACCTCGCTGCGTGGACGCGTCCACAAAGCACTGGCGCGGTTGACGGTTTCCCATTCTTGCTCAGCAGGTTGCTCTTCTGCCTCGTTGGCCGCCTCTTTTGGCAGCTCGATTGGCAGCGCGATGTGGTCGGAATACTTTTTGATGATGTTGCGCAAACGCCAACCATCGGCAAACTCGTCTTCAGCGCTTTTGAGATGCAGAACGATACGCGTACCGCGCTCGGCTTTCTCAATGGTGGCAATTTCAAAATTGCCTTCGCCTTGTGAAGACCAGTGCACGCCCTCGCCCGCACTAAGCCCGGCACGACGTGTGAATACTTCAACTTTGTCGGCAACGATGAATGCCGAGTAGAAACCAACGCCGAACTGACCAATAAGGTGCGAATCCTTCTTCTGGTCGCCGGTCATGTTCTTGAGAAAATCAGAGGTGCCTGACTTGGCGATGGTGCCAAGGTGCGCGATGGTTTCGTCGCGGCTCATGCCAATACCGTTATCCTCAAGGGTAACGGTTTTAGCCTCTTTGTCGAAGCTGACACGGATTTTCAGCTCTGCGCCACCTTCAAGCAACTCTGGCTTGGCAAGTGCTTCAAAACGCAGTTTATCGACAGCATCCGATGCGTTGGAAATCAATTCGCGCAGGAAGATTTCTTTGTTCGAATACAGCGAATGGATCATCAGGTGAAGCAGCTGCTTCACCTCTGTCTGGAAGCCCAGGGTTTCTTTTTGAGTTTCCACACTCATGGTCGTTTAACTCCACATTTGATGGCCAAGCCTTTATCGGCGGTAGTCATTCAAATGGGGGGCATACACCAATATTTCAAGTGCTTAGTTGAATTCAAAGGTATTTTTTTAACTCAAGGCTCAAGCAACTCAATGGTTTTGATCTGTTCTGGGTCAACCGTAAAGCGTGCTTCACCCGAGCCATTTTTGAGTTGCTGCAGAACAATTTTTCCATCGCTATCTACGCCGCGAAAGAGTCCTTCAGCCTGACTGCCACGCAGAGTCGCCGCGCGCATGGCCAAACCATAATAACGCTCAGGATTACGCAGCAGACGCTGCAGAGAGAAACGAGGACGTCGATCAATCTGTCGCGTCGCGATCTCTGGCAGTGCCTCTTTCTGTTGCGCGGTAGCGGAAGTCACGACCGGCGTTTTGAAATCTTTTGCCAGCTTGGCGTAGCGATCGCCTTTTATGGTCCAGCCCGCACGAGGAGACTTCACCAGCTGTAAGGGAACTTGTTGCAGCCCGCCATTAATACTCGCTTCAACAGTCATATCAATCGTGCTGGATGAAAATGCCACCATCGGCAAAGGGCTCAGTTGCACAAGACGCGTGGTGAAGCGCCGCTGCAAATAGTCTTCAATGATGAAAGCGAGGGTATCGAGTGAATCGACATTGCGATCAACTTGGCCGTCAACGTAGCGCAAGCCATTACTGTACAGCTCAACCTTGCCGCTCAATGTAGTCTTGAACTGCGGCGGCAGGACCAAGTGGAAATCCCCTGCTAGCTTGTTCGGAGCCAACGGTGTTAATGCCAGGTGCAAGGTATAGCCGTGACGCACACGACGGGCCTCTGGCAATTCCTGCTCGGGCAATAACCAGCTGATTTCAATCTCCGGGATGTTGCCAGTATCGGTTGGCAGCACATCAAGATTAACCGCGCCGCTGACCGGCTGAGGCAGGCGAATCACCACTTCACGGCGGGCAAAGAAGTCCCGCCCTTCACGCAGCGTCAGCACACCGCCGACCAATTCGCCCTGTTGCGGGCTGAATGGCTGATTATTAAGTTCACCGTTCAAGTCGAAATCAAGTTCAGCAGTCGCCGACGTTTCGGGCTTCAACCATTGCAGGCTGAGGATATCGGCCAAACGCTGGCTGTCATGACTGGCCAGCATTGTCAGGCCGACAACCAGTGGAATAACGCCCAGCGCACACAGACCAATCGGCTGCTTGGCAGACTTCCAGTGGCGAAACAGGTAACCCAGCGTCAACGGCGGCATCAAGCTGGCCCAGCCCCACAGTAGGCTTGTGCCAAAGGCACGCATCACTAGCCAGACCAGCCCTGCCAAAATCAGCAGTAAGCCACCGAGGATCAACAACGAATCCATGCAACTTCCTTAAAAAAATGCCTGACCGCTTAGGGTTCGTCGACCTTAAAGTGCGCACGAGCGGTCGCAATCGGCTCAGCCTGATTGGTTTGCCAAGCGGTAATCGCCACGTTGGCGACACGTCGCCCCTGGCGCCAGACCTGGCAACGAACGAAGGTGTCACGATAATGACCTGCACGCAGGTAATCTATCGAGAAGTCGATGATTTTGGGTAAATGTGGAATTTCCATGAACATCAGCAAGTGCAACATGGCCGAATGCTCCATAAAACCTGCGATTACGCCACCATGAATGGCAGGCAGAACCGGATTACCGATGTTGTCTTTATTGGCTGGCAGGCGAAAAACCATATCATCGCCCAAACGTAAGCACTCTATACTTAGCAGCTTTGCGTACGGAAACATACTGATCAGAATGTCGTAGTCATTGCTCTCATGCGCATCACGTACACACTGATTGAGGTCGAGACCGCTCATTGTGCAGCCCCCTGAATGTTTTTCTTCAGGCTTGCACGACCCTGCGCGACTTTACCCATACGCATAAACGTACCGACCACATGCGCAATCGGCTGCTGCGGATCATCCTGATAGGCGTAACCCCGGGTAAAAATAATGTTCGGCGTGACGCGATAGCACTCAGCGAAACCGTATACATTTTTATGCGGCTCAGCAGGATGCATATAGTCGATACGAAGATCGAGCGTTGGGCAAATCTCAAATTCCGGCAACACACATACAGTCGAAATACCGCACGTAGTGTCCATCAGCGTAGTGATTGCACCACCGTGAATCACTCCAGTTTCTGGGTTACCCACAATCTGCGGGCTGTACGGCAAACACAGGGTGAGCCCTTCAGCCGTAGCTTCATGAACATGCAGACCCAATACCTGACAATGACGCAGTGCGCTTAAAAAACGCTGCGCCCGTTCTAGAATCGCCTTGTCACTCATTTATTTAGCCCTAAGCCCAGCCGCAAAAGTCAGCATGATAACGTCTAGGCTTGTGTGTGTGAGCAATAACGCACAGGCTCAAGTGCAATGCTTTCGTCAACTAACTGCACAAACCAAACCCTTAGCTAGATTCACAATAGGCAGAACTGAACTAATGTCTTATTTGCGTGTTCTAAAAAGCATGCTGTGGGGAAACCCGGCAATATCGATACTTATAAGGAGTACTTAACTGTGCAAAAACCATTTGCCTATGCCCTAATTCTTGCCTCCATGCTTGCTTTGGGCGCTTGTGAAAAAACCCCAGAAGACAAGATGGAGTCTGCTAAAGAGTCTGTTTCCGAAGCTGCAGAGTCGATGGGTGATGCCACCCAGGAAGCGGGTGAAGCCATCAAGCAAAAGACTAACGAAGCCATTGGCAATGAGCCTACAACTGGCGAGAAAGTTGAAGGTGCCATGGATGATGCTTCCGACGCCATCGAAGAAGCTGGCGACGAAACCAAAGATGCAATTGACAATAATTAAGCCTTCGCGCTTATAAAAAAACCCCGCAAATGCGGGGTTTTTCATGCCTGCAGAGTTTACAAAGCAGGTGAAAGCATCAATGCCAAACTGCATAACAATCCAACAAACCAGACCAGGCTTCGCTGCCAATGCCAGTCGGCCCAGTAAAAGACTAGATACAGCACCCGTGCAACAACGAAAGTCAGAGCCAAGGCATCAATCAAATAGCCCTGTGTTTGCGTGACGTGCGCCATCAATACACCTACCGCAAACAGTGGAAACGCCTCAAAGCTGTTCATGTGTGCCGCGAGCGCACGCGCACCAAAACCTGTGAGTTGAGCCTGCTGGCTGCGAGGATGATGATTATCGTATGTCCCGCCGCCCTGCTGCTGCATCGCTTTTGCGACTGGAATTTTGGCGACAAAAATCAACAACGCACTAATAAACACACACCAAAATGGCAGACTCATTCAGTTTTCTCCTTCCCCGGCTCAATAGTTGGAGTTTGCGTGTAAACCATGACCTCAAGCACATCAGAGTGAAACTCACGTCGATACAACACCATTACCACACCGGTTGTGACCGCGATGAAGAACCATGGATTGATAAACCAAGCCAAGGTCGCCATACCGAAATAGTATGCGCGTAAACCATAGTTAAACTGGTTAGCTGCCATAGAGATGACGCGTGCAGTACGCTCGCTGTACGCCTTCCGTTCTTGCTCAGTCACATTGCGCTCGCCAACCATGGGCGCAGAGCCCACCAGAACCGCAGCGAAATTGTATTGACGCATGCACCAACTGAAGGTGAAAAACGCATACACAAACACCACCCCCAAACCCAGCAACTTGATCTCAGACAAGCTGCGAGTGGTTTCCTGGACAAAGGGTAAATCAGCCAACAACGACAAGGCGCGGTCCGAAGAGCCCAAAACAGTCAGAATACCGGCAAGAATAATCAGCGTGCTCGATGCGAAAAATGAGGCGTTGCGCTCCAGATTACCGATAACGTTAGCGTCGGCAATGCGGTTTTCACGCAACAACATACGGCGCATCCAATCTTCACGATACAGATGCAAGACACTGGCGAGACAGGGAGTCGTCTTGGCCTTCGCGTAGGAGTAGCGGCTATAGCCGATCCAGCAAATCAAAAACCAAATGACTGCAATCACGTGAGGCAGGTGAATATCACTAATCGGCATGAGCACTCCTTGTTATTCCATGGCGATTATAGACAAGCTGCGGCACTGACCGCCTAACAAAATCGAGTGACCAGGCATCTGTTTAAGAAACTCATTGAGCGGCAGGGATAGCTACCTGGGTGAGAAAATCCATCGCAGGACCATTCAACCGACAAAGTTCGCCAAGGCCGAGCAATTAGTGTGCAGCAGACATAAAAAATCCGATACCAGAGACCTGACATCGGATTTTTACTAAGCTCGACATTTTATTCAAATGCCCAACTTTGAATGGCGCTTGCCGCGGTATAGCCCGTTAAATCCTCTAGGCTATCAGCTGTTGACGATTGCCTTTCCCGGTTTTTTCTTGGTTTGCAGCAGGTGCGAAAACACTGCGTGCAAATCATCAGAGGCACTGTCCTCATCGAGGTTGAGCTTACTGTCGATGTGATCCATGTGATGCATCATCAAATTGACCGCCCGCTCGGTATCGCGCGCCTCAATGGCATCAATCAATTGATTGTGCTCATCGTACGAACAATGCGAGCGGCTGCCGCTCTCGTACTGCGCGATTATCAGCGAAGTTTGCGATACCAGGCTTCGCTGAAAACTAACCAGCGGAGCATTCTTGGCCGCTTCAGCCAACTTCAAGTGGAACTCACCCGACAAGCGAATACCCGCACCGCGATCACCGCGAGAGAAGCTGGTCTGCTCATCTTCGACCATCTGACGCAGCTCATTAAGCTGATCAATTGTGGCGTATTGCACTGCCAGCTCAGTTATTGCTCGCTCAACCATGCGCCGCGCATAAAAAATCTGGCGGGCTTCTTCAACACTTGGACTGGCAACCACAGCACCACGGTTTGGCCGCAGTAACACAACGCCCTCATGCGCTAAACGCGATAAGGCGCGGCGGATGATCGTCCGGCTTACGCCAAAAATCTCGCCTAAGGCCTCTTCACTAAGCTTGGTGCCGGGAGCCAGACGCTGCTCCAAGATAGCATCAAAAATATGTGCATAAACGACATCGTCCTGCGTCCCACTGCGACTGCTTTTAAGGGCACGGGACTGCTTTTTTAGGGGCTGCAATTGTTCGTTCATTCGGGCTCGCGTCAGAGGGATTCAGCAATTTAAAACAGGATCAGGGCTAACCTGTAATGCAAGACATGGTAAGCCTTACACCTAACGTCATCACTGTTAGTTAGCTTTATTACGTAATAACGTGTGACTGGCAAGTCGTATGCGCAGAAAAACACAAAAAAACCTGTCCTATTGTACACAATTCACCCAAACCTCGCATATCTTGCACATATATAGTCGCTGATCATGAACCTCAATCTGACTCATCCGCGCGTTGGATTCAGCCAATTGCACTAATTTGCTTCGATCCCGCCATCACAATTCGCATTTATTGAGCATTATTCCAAACTAAAAGCCATTGAATACTCGATATAACGCCCAGCACCGCTGCCACTTGTCGCTCTGGGTTCCATTTAAAAATTTATACATCTGTCTGTTTTTAAACATTTTTATCTTTAATACCAATCACCAGCAGCCCTCAACCCGTTGATTTCAGTGGTTGATAGCTTGCTCACGAACGAAAAACAGTATTTGCATTTTTTGTATACAACAGCATAATCGCGGTGTGTGACTTCCTGACCGCTCGGTCAACAACTTAGCCAGTGAGCACACTCAAACTGCCACCTGCCTCAGAGAGTTAACGTGCGCATAGCGCCAGCTCTGGGTGGTACACAACAAGAGAAATGAGGAGTACCCGCGTGGAAAGCGTTAAATCAGAACAAGTTGCTCAGCCTGGCGCTGGGCTTGCTAAAAGCGGTTTACTAGACCGTTTTTTCAAGCTGACCGAGCACCGCACCACCATCAGAACCGAACTGCTTGCAGGCCTGACAACCTTTGTCACCATGGCCTACATCATTTTCGTTAACCCCAACATCATGGCTAACGCTGGCGTCGATCATGGCGCCGCCTTCGTTGCGACCTGTATCGGCGCGGCGCTTGGTTGCTTTCTTATGGGGCTCTACGCCAACTGGCCGGTCGGCCTGGCACCCGGCATGGGCCTCAACGCGTTCTTCACCTACACCGTTGTCGGCGAGATGGGTTACAGCTGGGAAACTGCGTTAGGCGCAGTATTCATTTCCGGCGTGCTATTTATGATCATGAGCCTTTCACGTATCCGTGAGTGGCTACTCAATAGCATTCCCATGAGCCTACGATTTGCCATGGGTGCTGGGGTCGGGTTATTCCTCGGCTTAATTGGCCTGAAGACAGCCGGCATTGTCGTCGACAGCCCGGCCACGTTAATCACCATGGGCTCCTTCGGTGAACCGACAGCTTTGCTTGCTGCTGTCTGCTTCCTGATGATCGCCGTACTCAGCCATCGCAATATATTTGGCGCCATTCTGGTCAGCATGTTGACGGTCACCGCGATTGGCTGGGGCATGGGTCTGGTTGAGTTTGGCGGCGTGGTTTCAATGCCTCCGAGCTTGGCCCCCACCTTCCTGGCGATGGACATCAAGGGCGCATTCCAGATCTCGATGGTCAGCGTCATTCTGGCCTTCTTGTTCGTCAACATGTTTGATACCGCAGGCACGCTGATGGGCGTCGCTCACCGCGCCAAGCTGGTTGATGAAAATGGTCAGATCCAGAACCTTTCCAAAGCCCTCAAGGCCGACAGTACCTCAAGCGTTATCGGTGCAATGGTTGGCTGCCCGCCTGTTACCAGTTACGTTGAAAGTGCTTCTGGCGTCGCCGCTGGCGGTCGTACTGGCCTGACAGCAGTCGCGGTTGGCGTATTGTTCCTTTGTGCGATGTTCTTCGCCCCGCTGGCCGGTATGATTCCTGCGTATGCCACAGCAGGCGCACTGATCTATGTAGCCATGCTGATGATGAGTGGTATGGCGCACATCGACTGGGAAGACTTGACGGACACCATCCCGGCCATCGTTACCGTGGTGATGATGCCGCTGACCTTCTCAATCGCCAACGGTATTGCACTGGGCTTTTTAACCTACGCAACCCTGAAAATACTGACTGGGCAACGCGACAAAGTATCGGTGTCCTTGTACGTACTGTGTATTATCTTTATCGCTAAGTTTGCCTTCCTCTAAGTCGCTACTGCCGCTTAGTCGCCCAGCCTGAACAGCTTCTGCGCTGGGTGGTAGGAACGCTCTAAACCCCGACGCTTATGCGCCGGGGTTTTTCAACATCTGGAGTAAGCAACATGAGTTTGGAAACCTGGTTATTGTTCAGCAGCGCGGCGTTGATTGTGATCCTGATTCCCGGACCACTGTCGCTGTTGATGGTCAGCAATAGCTTGAACTATGGCCTGCGCCGCTCAATACCCGCATTTATCGGCGGTGTGTCAGCCTCCATCTGCCTGCTCAGTGCTTCCGCTCTGGGACTGGGCGCTCTACTGCTGGCGTCCGAGCAACTGTTCTCCGCGCTAAAACTGATTGGTGCTTTGTATCTGTTCTATCTCGCCTGGCAAAGCTTGCAGGCCTCACGCCAAGCAGCCAAGCCTGCCACTGCCGATGAACAACCGGTAAACCCCAGTTTCAACAGCATGTTTTGGAAGGCATTTGGTTTGGGTGCGAGCAACCCGAAAGACATTCTGTTCTTCGCAGCATTTCTGCCGCAGTTTCTCTCTACCGATCATTCACTGCCCCAGCAATTGCTGGTGATGATCGCCACGTGGGCAGTTCTCGATCTCGCCTGCAAGCTGTTCTACGGCCTAAGCGCCCAAGGTGCGGCCCGTTATCTGCGCTCCGGCAAAGGCCAAGTGTGGTTCAACCGAATCAGCGCGGGCCTGTTTGGCGCCGCCGGCACAGCTTCGTTACTGAGCCGTCAATAACAGCCTAACCAATGCCCCAACCAGGTCTGGATGGGGCAATAGCCGAAACCCGGTCGGCTGGAGGGTTTAGTCAGTTGCCTGAACTTCATGCCCGCGTTCGTTGAACAGTTGCAGCCACCATACGCATTAAGCTGTTTAAATCGAATACAGGTATGTTGAAGCGCTCATAGAGTTTAGGGGCAAAATGCGACAAGTCAGTACACTCAAGGACTATCGCCCCGGTATCCGGGTTTTCCGATAGAACACGCTCCGCAACACTGAATAACTCGTCGCTAAATATTTGCATATCTAGATCATTAGAGCGCCCCCGCAAGATGACTTCTGAAAATTGTGGCTGATCCTGCATACCTGCAATAACGATCGGCTGGTCAGTGATTCCAGCACCCTGTAAGTGATCTGGAGTGAGTGCATCACTGTTCGCAACGATCACAGCTATTTTTCGGCGTGGGCTCAACATTTGAGCGACGAGTGGAATCTGAATCAGACTCGACATAAATACTGGAACGTTTACCGCTTGGGCAATTTGCCTCTGGTGCAGTGCTAAAAAACCGCAACTACCGGTAATGGCTTTCACACCATCGGCCTCAAGTTCACGTGCGGCTTGAGTAAACGGTTCTAGCAACTTGGGATCGCACTCTCTAATGAGACGCTCAACCGTCGCGCCTTTGACTATTTTGTAAATCACGGGAAAATCAAAAGTTCCAGCGTATCTAATATGCCCCTCGGGTTTTGGAAAAAACGAGTCCAACGAAATGACACCGATTGGGGCGCCGTGATTGTTATAGCCACCTTGTAAGATCATGCACACCTCATGTACGGCACACTAATAGGCCATCAATCACTGATTAAATCGTGACGGTGACAATGCAGCGAGCAATGTTTGATTAGGCTTTCCAACAATGCACTCTGCCACCAGCTGACCTGTTACTGCTGACAGCGTTAAACCCAGATGACCATGCCCATATGCCACTAATACTTTGTCATGGCCCGCGATAGGCCCGATCACAGGAAGTGAATCGGGGGTTGATGGGCGGCTGCCAACCCACGTTGACGTTACATCAGGTACTTTACCCATCATTTTAATTGCGCTATCAAGCATCCACACCTTTTTTGCCTCACCTTCAAGCGCACCTGGCTTTGCAAACTCAGCCATACCTGCAATACGCACCCCATCCTCCATTGGGCTCATAAATACTGCACGATCATGCCAACCCACTGGGCGACTGATGCCCCACTCCTGCGCATTAAGCATCAAGTGATAACCCCGCTCGCTGACCAACGGGACCTTACAACCGAGTTGCTGGGTCAAGAGCGAACCCGCAACACCTGTACATATCACCACACGATCAAACTGATAGGTATTTTGAGGACTCTGGAGGCTGCACATCTCCGAGTTATCAGTGATCGAGACAATATTTTCAGATAGTAAGCGACCACCATTTTCGCAAAAAGCACGCACATAGCAGCGGCTTAACGCAATGGGGCTGACGGTGAAACGAGTATCCGGATATAGCACGCCACCAGAATGAAATGGCGCTAGATCTGGCTCTAACTCGCTGACTTCACCAGAGGACAATGACTCCATCCGAACGCCCTGCTCCAGGCGTTCTCGTAACTCTCCGCTATACGCTGCCTGCAAAGACTCGGCGGTGCCATACAATGCCAGACACCCTTTACTCTGAACCAGATACTCTGCTCCAGTTTCGCGCAGGAGAACGTTGTCCGCTTCAGGCGCGAGTATTTGTAACGCGGTCAGGACATCGCGACCATGAGCATAACTACTGGATCTACACGCTTTAACAAAATGCCAAGCATACGGAATCAACTTCTTCGCATAGCTGGGCTGGACCGACAGCGGGCTACTCTTGTCGATCAACATTCCCGGAATTTTACAAAGCTGCTCAAAACTGGCCATGGGTAATCGGCCATAGTCTGCAAATAGCCCTGCATTGCCAAATGATGTACCTACACCGGGTTCGGACTTATCAATCAAGGTAACCTTTAGACCTGCGCGTTGAAGCCATAAGGCCGTCGACAAACCAATTATTCCCGCACCTACAACAGCAATATTTAAGGGTGAAACCATGACACTCACCTTTGTTTTTTAGCGGCAACAAATAATTGATTAATGACTTACAACTCTCAATACGCAGGCAAAAGGTATGATCGATATTAAAACCGTCTTACACCCATAGATTGATTAACGTTTAAGCATCACGCATAGAGTCTTAACTAAACAGCGCAACAAAAATTGAATATACGTGCAGAGACCTCTGTCACTTTTTCATAGCAACGGCGGTTTGCTTCATTGTTTCATAATCATCAAGAAGTTCTGTCTTCCAACTTTCGCCATGACGTAAATCTATAGCGGCACCCATATTCTTGAACGCAGAAACGACCTCAAGACTTTGCATCGCTGTTGTACTTGCAGCCACCAGTTTGTCGATGACGTCTTTAGGGGTGCCTTTAGGTGCAAAAATTCCAGACCATCCTTCAAAGCTACCTTTTATTCCATAATCAGCGAAGGTAGGTACATCAGGATACTCTGGCATTTTTTTATTAAGAACCAAGAGCCGCGCGCGTCCAGACTTGACATGTGGTGCAAACGCAGGGGGAAAAGATACAGCAGAGTCAATGTGGCCACCTATCAACGCAACCATGGACTCGGCAGTCGTATTAGCATTGACAAATTTAACCTTGTAACCCGCTTGGCCAGCAATAATATTGGCAAGAATTGTTCCAGAGGATGCAGCCCCCCAAGAGCCTTGAGTCAGAGTCCCCGCTTTCGCAGCAGCAATAAAGTCATCAAATGTTTTATACGGACTTTCCGCGTTAACCAGAACCCCTAATGGTACAGACGACAACTTAACTACAGGCTCAAAGCTATTGAAGTCGTAGGGTACTTTACTGAAATTTGGGGTGACCAATACATTGCTGAGCCCCGCATTGACTAACACATAGCCATCACTTTTAGCCCTGGCTACAAAGGCGGTACCAATGACCCCGCCTCCGCCTTGCTTATTGATCACGATAACAGGTTTATCAAATACCTTTTCCACCGCTCCCGCCCAGACGCGAGTGGTAAGGTCTGAATCTCCACCCGCCCCCCAAGGCACAATAACTTTGATCGGCTTTTCAGGGTAATCCGCAAATGCGCTAGCGGTTAAGATTGGCATAACAACTAGCGCCGTAATTATCAGCAGGCTTTTGGCTTTTATTTTCATGAGTCCATCTCCATTGCAAGTCAATAACATCAGAAACAATCAACAACATCTAACGTACAAGCAAGTTACTCCAACACCGTTTTTGATTTATCTTGTGAATGATCATCACTATTCTTCTTTGCGACGAACCCGGAGCGACCTAGCTTTCTTTTATTAAGACGAAAAGCCGAATAAAGCGAAAACAAGGTCAAGCCTGTAAACGCCCAAGCGAAAGGCGACTGATAGATGAGCGAATAATCATCACCCACGATCGCAACAGCCTGGTCCAAGTTTTGCTCAAGCAGCGGCGTCAATATAAAACCGATGATAAAAGCAGCAGCATTTAGCCCAACCAAACGCATTGCATATCCGAACACTGTAAACACAATCAATATCAGTACATTGAACATATCTTGGCTTACGCTATAAGCGCCAAAGAATGCAAACACCGTAACACATGGGAAAATGTAGCATCGACGAACGGATGACACCTTAATCCAAAACTTAAAACCGGCACGGGCAATGAATAACAGGAATAAGTCTGTAATCAAAAAACCGGCGAAGATCGCATAAATAACATCCGTATGTTCGTAAAAAATAGTGGGCCCTGGTGTTATTCCATGTATCAAGAAAGCGCCCATCAGTAAGGCCGTTACATCATCACCTGGAATGCTCAAGGTCAACATGGGAATCATACTTGAGCCACACACCGCATTATTAGCAGATTCCGCAGCAGCGATTCCTCGAATCGACCCCTTGCCAAACTCATCTGGATTCTTAGCCGTGCGCTTAGCCTCTCCATAGGCAAGAAACGCAGCAGCACTTGATCCTAAGCCGGGCAACGCGCCAATGAATGTTCCTATTGAGGAAGACTTGATAATTGTTCCAAAAACTGAACGGTACTCTTTCCATGTCACGCGGTTATCATCCGGGCTTGCCGCTTTATCGAAAGAGACGTTCTGATGTGGTTCTTTACGCCGCTTGATTGCCTCAATGACCTCAGGCATTACGAGCACACCAATCAACATTGGCAAAAACGTAAATCCACTCATTAACTCCGGAATGCCAAAAGTTAATCGCGTTGCGCCGGTTATTGTTGACATGCCCACCATGGCAAACAACATACCCAGACAGCACGACAATATTCCTCGAGGTATTGACTCCCCCGTCATTGAGCCAACAACTGTAAATGCAAATATCAAGAGAAAAACTTTTTCGATAGGGCCAGCCTGTAATGAAATTATTGAGATAGGGGCTGCGACAAAAATAAGCACCAGGGTGGCCAGCGCCTCACCTGTTACAGATGCATACAAGGCCATGGCAAGTGCCTTACCAGCCTTGCCCATCTTGGTCAATGCATACCCATCCTGAGCAGTAAGGAAAGAGGCTGCTGCGCCAGGTGTGTTAATTAAAATAGCTGAAATTGATCCACCATAAATACCTGATTTGTACACAGCAAGGAGCGTGGTGATACCAATTATGGGATCTACATAAAAGGTGAATGGCAGAATGATTGCGATTGCCATAATTGCTGATATACCAGGGATTGCACCGAAGAACATGCCGATACACACACCCACAATAATTCCAAGAATTGGCCCCACTGCCAAAACAGCGCCTAAGCCATTGACCATATTATTTAAGACTTCGAACATATCAAACCTCTTAAGTTATGGACCAAACTGGAAGCTCAAGACGCAACAAACTACTGCTGCCGTAATACACAACAAGCGGCAGTATGATGGAAAGCAATAAAATAACGACTATATTGCGGCCTTGCAGCAGCCATGAAACAGCAAACATAACAACAGAAGTAGAAATAATAAAACCTACGTATGGCATGCTGAACCAGTAAATTAACAATAGGCCCACATAACATAAGATACCCAGCATACCAGTGAAACTTATGACCTCAGCCTGAGCCAATGATGCATGAGAGATCATTTTATACAGCGACGAACAACCAATCATCAGCGCAAGCGCTATTATGAAACAGGCAACAATCCGAGGAAGAAACATAGAGCCCAAATCAGTCTCCATGCCGCCATCGACTAACCTATCACTCGTCAATATAACCAGCGAGGACAGTATTAGGATGCTGGACATCATCACATCTATTTTTCTTCTGTTCATATGCCACCTAAACTTCTGTCCTGTTTCAGGCTCACTTGCTTTTGGCATGCAGTGCTTAAATACCGTCCTAACGATCAATGCTCAAAACATCAACATGCAATTATTGCTGTTGCTTTTAATTAATTAACCGCCGGATACAGTCCGCTTTTGCTGATCATCTAAAAACCAGCAAATAATCTATGTGTGGACTGTAGTCTAAGCGTTGGACATAACGCGCCTGCTGATTCCAGCTAAGCTGCGTATAAAGTGACAGATTTGTAGAGGGCTACTTGAAGGGTCATGGCGGTCTCGCTACATATTATTTTTATTTGTGCAGCAGATCTTCAGAGGGATCAGCTGCGCTTGAAACAAGCGCTTGATGACCTGATAGTCACTATTTCACTTCATAAATACAAATCTTATTTATTTAGAATATCATCAGTTTTTCTTATGGAGCACATGATGAACCTGCGCCAGATGGAGGCTTTCCGCACGATCATGCTGACCGGTTCTGTGTCGGAGGCTGCCAAGCGGCTATTCAAAACCCAGCCAGCGGTAAGCATGATGATCGCCGGGCTAGAGAAAGAAATAGGTTTCAAGCTTTTTGAGCGCCGTAAACGCCGCCTATACCCAACGCCCGAAGCAAAATACCTCTATACCGAGGTCGAAGGCATTTTTTCACGTATTACCGATGTCTCTCAAACGATCCAGGACATCCAGAATAGCCAGCACGGATTCCTACGCATAGGTTGTATGCCGGGCCCCTCGTACTCCTTCATGCCTGATCTGATCGCAGACTTTCTCGATGAACATCCACAGGTGCAGGTCTCAATGCAGACTCGAACATCGGAAGGTGTAAGGGAGTGGACCGCATCTTCCCAGTATGATCTAGCGCTTGCAGAAATTAGCGGGCCAGCCGCTTCGATCGAAACAGAACTGTTTGATCTGGAGTGCGTGTGCGCATTACCAGCAAAACACCCGCTGGCAAAAATGGAGGTTATCACGCCCCAACTGCTCGACAATGAACACATGATTCTACTCTACGCCGACCATATAAGCGCTCACACACTCAATAGCCTATTTGTTGCGGCGAACTGCCGTTTGAACGTCCGTTTACGTACACGTTTTTTCTTCCCCGCACTGCGATTTGTCGAGCGTGGATTGGGAATCTGCGTCATAGACCCGATTACTGAGGCCGGTTATAGAGCAACCTGTGCTCAGGAAAAAATCGTGTTCCGCTCTTTCAGACCACTTGTCTCCTTTCGGGTTGGCATCATTTATCCCGAACACACGGCCAAGTCAAAAATGACCATCACCTTTGCCGAACACTTGAGGCGCCGCTTGAGTAACCTGAAACAGCCCAAAATCTGCGATTAGAAATGCCTATTCCTGACTAACCAGACACCGCTTGATTGCAAAGATATTGCCTCACATGCAGTGGGTTAATAATTGCGATGCAGCCAGTTTTGTACAGGTGTTTTGGGGCTCCAACGCACAGGCAAAAAAAAGCCCGCAGTGTGGTACGGGCAAGGACTCTTCTATTGAGTCTGAGGGTGACAAGCATTCGGGTAAATCGTGATCCATCAAACGGCGTTAGCTGCCTCGATAGGTCGAATAGCTGTAAGGCGAAATTAGCAGAGGTACGTGATAGTGCTCTTGCCCAGCATCGACACCAAAACGTAAAACAACGACATCCAGAAAAGCTTGGTCGGCCAGTTTGACTCCGCGCGCACGGTAATAATCGCCTGCATGGAAATGCAGTTGATAAACCCCAGTGCGGTAATCATCGCCCTGCAGTACAGGTGCATCACAACGGCCGTCACTATTGGTTTGCACGGTTGTCAGCAGCTCTAACTGAGCCCCCTCAACACGGAACAATTCAATTTTCAGGTCGCTACCGGGGCAGCCATGTGCAGCATCGAGTACGTGAGTTGTCAGTCTTCCCATTTGGCCAGGGCCTTCACACTGTTAATCACATAACAGGCAAAAACCGCACCTCCTCTTCTGATGTTTATAGGACGTAAGCCAAGGCGCTGAGGCCTTGAGATGAGTTGAGAATAGCATGTAAAAAATTATTTGCGACACTTTTATCACTGATTGTACACAATAAATCCTGCTATAGACCCGCCTTGCACCCCGTACAAATATTTGGCCAAAAATTCCATATTGCCCGAAAAAAGCCACTTTCAGCGATACGACTTGACCAGTTAGGCAAGTTTCTTGCTTTTGAATCAGAAGAGAAAATAGTGAAATTTTAGATTTACAAAATGCGCTACACTTTGTATACAATTACATCACCCGGCCGCATCCTTGAAAACCAGGATGTAACGACCGCAACACATTTAGAAGGAAGACTGCAGTGAGCGCTGAATACCCACGCGACCTGATCGGTTACGCCAACAACCCACCGCATCCGCAGTGGCCGAATGATGCACGCATCGCTTTGTCCTTTGTTCTCAATTATGAGGAAGGTGGCGAGCGCAACATTCTGCATGGCGACAAGGAATCTGAAGCTTTTCTGTCGGAAATGGTTTCGGCTCAACCGCTGCAAGGCGAGCGCAACATGAGCATGGAATCGCTTTATGAGTATGGCAGCCGTGCCGGTGTCTGGCGCTTGCTCAAGCTGTTCCAGAAACACGATATCCCACTGACCGTGTTTGCTGTGGCGATGGCCGCAGAGCGTCATCCCGACGTTATCAAGGCGATGGTTGGCGCTGGTCACGAAATCTGCAGCCACGGCTACCGCTGGATCGACTATCAATATATGGATGAGGCGCAGGAACGCGAGCACATGCTCGAAGCAATCCGCATCCTCACCGAGATTACCGGCGAGCGCCCGTACGGTTGGTACACCGGCCGTACAGGTCCAAATACCCGTCGCATCGTCATGCAAGAAGGTAACTTTCTCTATGACTCCGACACCTACGACGATGACCTGCCCTACTGGGACCCGGCCAGCACCGAGGCCAAGCCTCATCTGGTGATCCCGTATACGCTCGACACCAATGACATGCGCTTCACTCAGGCACAGGGCTTCAATAAGGGCGATGATTTCTTTGAATACCTTAAAGATGCATTTGATGTGCTGTATGCCGAAGGCGTAGAAGGCGCACCTAAAATGCTCTCAATCGGTATGCATTGCCGCTTATTGGGTCGCCCAGCACGCCTGGCAGCACTGGCACGCTTTATTGAATACGTTAAGAGCCACGATAAAGTCTGGATCGCCCGCCGCGTAGACATAGCGCGCCACTGGCATGCCACTCATCCATTCAAGCAGGAGCACGCTTAATGAGCCGCTTTCAGACCCTGACACCTGCGCAGCTAAGCCGCGAAGAGTTCGTCAGCACCTTCGCTGATATTTATGAACACTCGCCTTGGGTTGCCGAAAAGGCATACGACCTCGGCGCCGATGAGACACTCAATGACATTGACGGCTTGCAACAGCGCATGGCCGACATTTTGCTCAGTGCTAGCCGTGATACGCAGCTGGCACTGATCAACGCTCACCCGGACCTGGCTGGTAAAGCTGCGGTTCAGGGTGAGCTAACCGCCTCTTCTACTTCAGAGCAGGCCGGTGCGGGCATCCAAGATTGCACCGCCGAGGAATTCGCCCGTTTCACAGAGCTGAACAATGCGTATAAAGCAAAATTCGGTTTCATCTTCATCATGGCGGTGAAAGGCAGTAATCGTCACCAGATCCTTGCAGCATTCGAGGAGCGACTAAATAACACTCCGGAACAGGAATTTGCTCGTGCTCTGGCTGAAATCAACAAGATTGCGCTGTTCCGCTTGCAGCAGCTGTAGCTCCGACCGGAGAACTCTGCAAACAGCAACGCGATTATTCTCCTACGCCATCTTACAAGGCAGACATTCATGAAAGCTTATGCCGTACCTTTCGAAAAATACGTCAACCTCGCCGACGCCCGCCTGGGAACCAAGGCTATTTCGGTAACCGATGACTGGTTCGCCGACGTTAACCGCCTGTTCCAGCCGACGCCGGCTGTATGGAAGGAGGGCGTTTTCGATGACAACGGCAAGTGGATGGACGGCTGGGAGTCACGTCGCAAGCGCTTTGAAGGTTATGACAGTGCCGTCATTCGCCTTGGCGTTCCAGGCTCGATCAAAGGTGTTGATATCGACACCAGCTTCTTCACTGGCAACTTCCCGCCGTCGGCCTCGCTTGAAGCCTGCTTCGTCGCTGAAGGTGACCCGACTGACGCCACCGAGTGGTCTGAAGTCCTCGGCGCAGTTGAGCTACAAGGCAACAGCCACCATTACCACGAAATCAACAATGCTCAGGCGTTCACCCACCTGCGCTTTAACATCTACCCGGATGGCGGTGTTGCTCGCCTGCGCGTTCATGGCATTCCGTTCCGTGACTGGAGTACTGTCGGCGACAACGAAGAAGTCGATTTGGCTGCCGCATTGAATGGCGGTCGCGCACTGGCGTGTTCTGATGAACACTTCGGCCGCATGAGCAACATCCTCAACCCGGGCCGTGGCATCAACATGGGCGACGGTTGGGAAACGGCACGTCGCCGTACTCCGGGTAACGATTGGGTTATCGTTGCATTGGGCGCGCCAGGCGAGATCGAGCGTATCGTCGTCGACACTCTGCACTTCAAAGGCAACTACCCGGATAGCTGCTCGATCCAGGGCGCCTTCGTTAAAGGTGGCACCGACAGCCAGATCGAAACCCAGAGTCTTTTCTGGCGCGAGCTGTTGCCAAGCCAAAAACTGGAAATGCACGCAGAACACGAGTTCAAAGAGCAGATCAAAGCACTGGGCACCCTCACTCACGTACGCGTGAACGTGTTCCCGGATGGTGGCATCAGCCGCCTACGCCTGTTCGGCAAAGTGACTAAGTAAACAAGTAGAAGTAAGCATAAAGTTTGACGGCAGGGCCGCACGCCCTGCCTGCTCTAAAAAAATAATTAGTGAGGAATCACTGCCCGCCTGCGGTGGTTCCCAGACAAGAGAATGTCCGTCATGCGTAAACTGATCATTGAGCCCTTGAGCAAAGAAGCATTCGCCCCTTTTGGCGATGTCATCGAGACTGAAGGCAGCGAGTATTTCATGATCAATAACGGTTCAACTCGCCGCTATCACAAACTGGCCACAGTCGAGACCGCACAGCCAGACGATAAGGCGATTATCAGTATTTTCAGCGCTGAAGCGTTAGAGATGCCGCTGACCGTATGCATGTTGGAGCGCCATCCGCAGGGCAGCCAAGCGTTTATACCGCTGCTCGGCAACCCCTTTCTGATCGTGGTCGCGCCAATTGGCGATGCACCTGAATCAGAGCTTGTCCGCGCTTTCCGTAGTAACGGAAAGCAGGGCATCAATTACCATCGCGGCGTTTGGCACCATCCGGTGCTTACGATCGAAAAGCGGGATGACTTCCTGGTGGTTGATCGCAGTGGTTCTGGTAACAACTGTGATGAGTACTTCTTTACTGAGGATGCCCAGTTGCTCCTCAACCCCCACCAATAAGAGAAGCCCAGGGGACCCGATTTAGGGCACTGGGAAAGAGGTAAAGACTGTGGAAGCACATTTGATTGAATGGCTGAACCTTAGCGTGCGTTGGGTTCACATGATCGTTGGTATCGCCTGGATTGGCGCGTCTTTCTATTTCGTCTGGCTGGAAAACAACCTGAATCGCGTCAACCCTAAAGATGGCCTCGCAGGCGACTTATGGGCGATTCATGGTGGCGGTATCTACCACCTGGAAAAATACAAGCTGGCCCCGCCAAAAATGCCGGACAACCTGCATTGGTTCAAGTGGGAAGCCTACTGGACCTGGATGTCCGGCGTTACCTTGTTGATGATTGTTTACTACCTCAACCCATCGCTGTATCTGATTGCTCCAGGCAGCGATTTAACACCTGCTACAGCCATTGCCATCGGCATCGGCTCGCTGGTTGCCGGTTGGTTCATCTACGACATCCTTTGCGACTCGCCACTGGGTAAACAACCTGCCCTACTCGGCCTGGTTCTGTTCGTCTTGCTGGTTGCTGCCTCATTTGGCTTGAGCCAAGTGTTCAGCGGTCGCGGTGCCTACATCCATGTCGGCGCCATCATCGGCACCATCATGGTCGGTAACGTCTTCCGCACCATCATGCCAGCGCAGCGTGCATTGGTTAAAGCCATTGAAGAAGGCAGCACGCCAGATCCATCATTGCCAGCCAAAGGCCTGTTGCGTTCGCGTCACAATAACTACTTCACCTTGCCAGTGCTGTTCATCATGATCAGCAACCACTTCCCGAGCACTTACGGTAGTAGCTACAACTGGCTGATTCTGGCGGGTATTGCGACTGCATCGGTATTGATTCGTCACTACTTCAACACCCGCCACAACAGCAACAGGTTCGCTTGGGCGCTGCCTGCTGGCGCATTGGCGATGGTCTGCTTGGCCTATGTAACGGGTCCGGCTTCACAGCCAGCCAACGCAGTTGCAAGCAAACCAGCCGCGATCAAGTATGCGCCACTGCCGGGCACTGCCCGCCCGGGACCAGGCGCTGATAAAAACGCCAGAAATCAGCCTGAGCAAGCAGCGAGCGAACCTGCTCAAGCCAACACAGACACTGCTGGCGTTGACGGGGCGGATAGCTTCAAGCAAGTGGACGGCGTCATTCAAGAGCGTTGCACCGTTTGCCACTCCGCCACGCCAAGTAGCCCGATGTTCAGCGCCGCACCGGGAGGTGTGATGTTTGATACCCCGACGCAAATCAAGCAGATGGCCACACGCATCCAGGCGCAAGCTGTAGCGACTCACATCATGCCATTGGGCAACATCACTAAGATGACCCAGGAAGAGCGTGACCTAGTGGGTAACTGGATCGCCAAAGGTGCCCAAATCAACTAATCAAAACCAATGCCGCGCCCGCCAAGGGTGCGGCATTTTTTATTCAAGGGCCTGCACATTCAACGCCCTGCCTCCGCTCGGGAGCACCTAGCACGCCCTGCCCCCCATCCAGCACTAACCAGACTTTTAATCTGGGCACTCAGCCCAACTCTTGCCTGCCTCGCTGAAAATCCCGCTCTAGAGCCATTGAATACAAAAGTACAACAGCTGCCCGGTACCTGTGTGACCGACGGTTCATTTTTTGTGCACAATAATTAAATAAATTGTTTTTCACCTTGTAAACATATTGATATAGTCCAAACATCCTGACCGAACAGACAGCTTTTAGCAGCCGTTAACCAGTTCGTGAAACGTCCCAAGCCCATGACCGTATACAACCAATCGCAGGCCTGAATATGTCGACGACTACAGCCACGAAAATCTTTGCACGCCAGGGCTGCCCAGGCGTGCAGCCTCTGCAGCGTCCAGAAAGCAGCCAGCGAAAATCTAGCTTCGCTAAACCAACACTGAGTCGATAGTCCAAACAGCCACTGCTAAAGGCCAGCGGCGCGACCTAGGTATGCAACGCGTTATTAAGTCCAACAACAATAAGGAAAACTTGATGAACCTGAAGCACCTGCCTCACGGCCTGGCTCTGACAGCCGGTTTACTCGCTGGTCAAAACGCACTCGCTGATGACATGTTGCTGTGGCAAAGCAATAGCCTCAGTTACCTCAACGGCAGTAACTTCCAGCGCATGAACTACAACGCGGAAGAACAACGCTCACAGAGCACATTTACCTTCGAACATGCCAGCGGCTGGGTCTGGGGCGATGTCTTCTACTTCATCGACTACATCAATGCCGACAACACGCAATCGCGCGGTAGCTTCAGCAACAACACCTTCAAGCAAAAAGAACACAACACCTTCTATTACATGGAGTTCTCGCCACGGGTCAGCCTCAGTTGGCTAACCGGTCAAGACCTCTCCGCCGGCCCGCTTAAAGACGTAAAAGCGGCCTTTACCTACGAGAAAGGCGAAGGCGGCCCTGGCACCGAGAACTATCTTTACGGTTTGGGTTTTGATTGGAACGTACCGGGGTTTGCGTTTTTCCAAACCAACCTGTATCAGGTCAAAATCAACAAGCAGGTGTTCTTTGCCGATAGCAATAGCAACGGCTACACCACCCAGTTGACGGTTGCTGGCGCCTATCCATTTACAATTGGCGATCAGGACTTCTTGATTGATGGTTTCCTCGATTGGCGCGCACCATCCGACGAGGCAGGAACCCAGACCTCGGTTGGCTCATCGATTCAGATCAAGTGGGATGCTGGCAAGGCGCTGTTCAACCAAGAGCGCAAACTGTACGTCGGTACCGAGCTGAACATGTGGCACAACAAGTACGGGGTTAAACCGGTGGACGGTTCTGCTGATGGCTTTGACCAGACTGCGGTTCAGGCGCTGGTGAAATACTACTTCTAAAGATTGATGTTCGGCCAAAAGGCAATTGCGTAAACGCGCAATTGCCTTTTTTTGGCGGCATCAACCTTGGCAAAGACTGCCGTGCAGAAAAAAGATTACAATCGCACTCGTATCCAGGACAGGGATAAGCAGGTGTTTGTTGCCAGAACCACGCAACATCCTTTACCCCATGTCTGAAAAATCGGGAGTGGGTAAACCTCCCTGAAAACTGATAACAGCACAGGGAAGAAACATGCTTGATTATGTTGCACTAGGCCTCGTGTTTTTCGTGGTGATCGTGTTGTTCTACGGGATCATTGCGCTGCACGACATTCCATACGAAATCGCGGTGCGCCGTAACCACCCCCACCAAGATGCCATTCACGCTACTGGATGGGTGAGCCTCTTCACCCTCCATGCACTTTGGCCGCTGTTATGGATCTGGGCCATGCTCTATCGCGAAGACCGCGGCTGGGGCCTCTCTGATGGAGGGACTCCGAAAAATCATGTTCTACACCTGGAGAGTCAAGTCGCGGATTTACAACAGCGTCTTGCAATCCTGGAGGGAACAGCGCCTACAGAGCCTGAGCAACCTGCCCCACTAGCAAGCGAGGAGCGCCCATAATGGAAACATTAATGGTTCTGACTTATGCCGCTTTTTGCATCGCCATTTTCAAGCTATTCAAAATCCCAATGAATAAATGGACCGTACCCACGGCCGTATTGGGTGGCATTGTGCTTGTCGGCACGTTAGTTTTTGCAATGAATTACAACCACCCCTATTCCGAAGCAACTCGCTCTTACTTCGTGTCCACACCGATTAATCCCGCTGTTAGCGGAATCGTTGCTGAAGTGCCGGTCAAGCCCAATCAACAGTTGAAGAAAGGCGATATATTGTTTCGCATCGACGCAACCCCTTTCCAAGCGAAACTCGACTCACTTAAGGCCCAGTTAACGTCTGCCAAAGCAGACCAAAGCAGAGCTGCCGAGTTGGTGAAACGCAATGTGGGGAACCGCCGTAACCTTGATCTGGCCAGGGCCAATGTCCAAGACCTGACTGCACAAATAGTTGGGGCTCAGTACAACCTCGACCACACCGTTGTTCGTGCACCAGCGGATGGCTTCGTAACACAGGTTTCGCTGCGACCAGGCGTACGCGCCGCACGCTTCCCTATATCCCCGTCGATGATTTTCATTCCGCAAGAGCAGCACTATTACACTGCTTGGATGCGCCAGAATAGCCAGTTGCGCTTAAAGGCCGGAGACCAGGCTGAAATTGCCTTTGATGGTATTCCAGGCCAAGTATTTTCTGGCAAGGTCAGCTTTATATCTAAGGTGATTGGCGAAGGTCAGGTCCGACCGAGCGGCGATATGATCAGTTACTCGAAGTCTCCACCACCGGGTCGCGTACCGGTTTTCATTGAGATCACCGACCCAAAATTCGATCAGTATCGCGATCTTATGCCTGGCGGAGCCTATGCCCAGGCAGCGATTTATACTGAACATTTCCACCATCTATCAGTCATGCGCAAGATACTCCTGCGCATGTCCTCCTGGCTAAACTACATCTTTCCGTTCCATTGATGGCGAGCGGGGGTCAAATAAGGCCACTCACGTAACATTTCAGGTTTTCAAAGGTCATTGCGTATACGCGCAATGGCCTTTTTTTGTGCCAATAAAAAATATCATTGTTGCGTTTAATCAACAAATATGTGTACAACATTGCCCAGTGACTCACGCCGCACCCGCAAAATACGGAACAATAAATGCATACAATCGCCCGATAACGCCACGCTGGCGAACTAATAATTAAGGACGTTCCAATGCCCGATGAAGATCTGAAAATAAAGCACATCGAACCCTCTCTGTATAACGATGACCTTGCGCCGCTTGAACATAAAAAACGCAACTGGGGCAGTTTTGAGATATTCAATGTCTGGTCCAACGATATTCAGAGCCTGTTTGGCTACACGCTGGCTGCCACACTGTTCATCTCATACGGATTGAGTGGCTGGGCTGTGTTGTCTGGCATTGTTCTCGCCGGCTTTATTGTGATGTTTTTAGTCCAGCTAACCGGTAAGCCCAGCGTTAAATACGGCATTCCGTTTCCGGTCATGGCTCGCGCCAGCATGGGCGTTCGTGGTGCAAACTTCCCCGCAATAGTGCGCGGTGTTGTGGCAATTTTCTGGTATGGAGTGCAAACCTACTTCGCCTCAACTGCTGTGGCCTTGATGCTCAACTCGGTTTTTGGCGCGGGTTCGGGCGTTACATTTATGGGGATGACCACAATCGGCTGGTTGTCTTATGTGATTGTGTGCATTTTTCAGGTCGTATTGTTTCTGCGTGGCATCGACTGGATCACCAAGTTTCTCAACTGGGCAGGCCCGTTGGTGTATGCGGTCATGATCGCCTTGATGATCATGATTTGGTACAAGGCAGGTCCATCGTTACTCAGCGAGTTGAGTACAATTTTCCGCGGCACAGGAGAGTACGAAGCTGGCCCTATCGCCGCGTTCGCAGCCGTGGTCGGTACGATGGTTGCCTACTTCGCAGCAGTGGTTATTAACTACGGCGACTTCGCCCGGTTTGTTAAAACTCAAAAACAGATGACCATCGGCAACTTCCTCGGCTTGCCTGTGAGTCTGGCGATTTTCTCGATGATTGCCCTGGTAATCACCGCAGGCACCGTTGTTGTGTTTGGTGAAACGCTGACCAACCCGACGGACATCATTGCTCGTGTCGACAACCTGACGCTGACTATCATCGCGGCAATCACCTTCTTTGCGGCTACGGTCGGCATCAATCTGGTGGCCAACTTTATTCCACCCGCCTATGACATCGCCAATCTGGCGCCCGACCGCATCAGTGCGCGCACCGGGGGCTTTATCACTGCTGGCATTGCCTTCTTTATCGGTGCGCTGTGGGTCTCGTTTATTAGCCAAGTAGGCATTGCCGGCTTCGTTGACACTTTGGGCGCCGTGCTCGCCCCGCTCTACGGCATTATCGTCGCGGACTATTACCTGATCCGTAAACAAAACCTCAACCTGCAACACCTGTTCAGTGCGGATCAGGATGCCAGCTATTACTACGATGGCGGCTGGAACCGCAAAGCCATGGTCGCGTTCGCCATTGCCTCAATCTTTTCGGTCGCCACGGTCTGGGTACCAAGTCTCGCTATCTTCAATGGTTTCTCGTGGATTTTCGGAGCACTACTTGGCGCGCTGTTCCACTACCTGTTGATGCGTGGCCACGGCGCAAGCCTTCGCGTTGCCGCGCCTGAAGCCAGTAACTGAGCTTAATTACTGTCGCTCAGCGAGGTTGAGCGGCAGCGACCCTATCGGGCATTTAGCCACGCTGGACTAACAAGGATCTAGCCACCATGAAAATACGCGTAATAAACCCCAACACCACTGCCAGCATGACCGAGAAAATAGGTGAAGCGGCAAAACTGATTGCTGCGCCCGGCACCCAGATCATCGCCTGTAACCCAGCAAGCGGACCGGTTTCGATTGAAAGCCATTTCGATGAGGCAGTTAGCGCTGTCGGCGTTATTGAGCAGGTCATGGCGGGTGAACGTGACGCTACCGATGCCTACATTATTGCCTGCTTTGGCGACCCGGGCTTACTCGCTGCCCGCGAGCTGACCCGTGCACCAGTGATTGGTATTGCCGAAGCTGCATTCCACTTGGCCACAATGATCAGCACCCGTTTTTCGGTCGTTACTACGCTTGGGCGCACCGGCATCATTGCCGAGCACCTTTTGCAGTCTTACGGTTTTGCCCATCACTGCCGCCGTGTACGCGCCGCGGAAATTCCGGTGCTGGACCTTGAAGACGATGGCGGTCGCGCGCTGGAGTTGATCATCGACGAATGCTTGCGCGCCAAGAAGGAAGACAACATCGGCAGCATCGTGTTGGGTTGTGGCGGCATGGCCGACCTGACCGAGCAAATCAGCGATGCAGTCGGCCTGCCCGTCGTAGAAGGGGTAACCGCCGCAGTCAAACTAGCCGAAACACTCGTCAGCCTCCGTTTAGGCACTAGCAAATTCGGTGATCTCGATTTTCCTCGCCCGAAAGCATTTACCGGGCAATTTAGCGACTTCAGCTCCAAATAGGACCCGCCACGCCTAACGTCTACAAATCTAACAATAAGGAATGACAATGGACAGTCCAAGCACAGCGGCACAAGGTCAAGACCAAGTCACTGCGACCAAAGCACCGGGTGAAGAATCCTTAGCCCCGCAACAACAGCGAATTATGGGTAGGATTTCCTACCTGCTTGCCTGGTTTGGCGGTTGTGTATCAATCGGCACATTTGCCATGGGCTCGAGTATTGTTGGCACCCTTAACCTACTGCAAGCATGCGCGGCAATTGCTATTGGTTGTCTGGTGATTGGTGTAGCCCTGGCCTTCAATGGCGCGGCGGGCTACAAGTACGGCATCCCGTTTATGGTGCAAGCGCGCAGCGCGTTTGGATTTAGCGGCACGCGCTTTCCCGGTTTGGTCAGGGCAGTCCCTGCGATTGTTTGGTACGGATTTCAGAGCTGGATTGGTGCAGGCGCGTTGAATGCTGTGTCTTCGACACTGTTCGGCTTCGACAATCTGGTGCTGTTCTTTGTGATCTTCCAATTTTTGCAAATTGGCCTGTCGATGTATGGCTTCCAAGGCATTAAATGGCTGGAGAATATTGGTAGCGGCTTCATCCTGCTTTCGCTGATTTATATGTTCTACAGCGTGATCAACCGCTACGGCGCCGAAATCACCACCAACCTTGTAAACATCGAAGGTACATGGGGCCTGCCATTCTGGGGCGCGACCATGCTTTTCCTGGGCATCTACAGCACCATGATGCTCAACGTGAGTGATTACTCCCGCGAACTCAAACAAGGCACCGGCCCCGGGTTATTGACGGTGATCTACGCAATGTCAATTCTGCCGTGCACGCTGTTTATGGGCCTGATTGGCTTGATGGTTTCAGGCGCAACCGGTGTTTCTGACCCCATACAGGTGTTTTCCAGCGCAGTCGACAACACACCGTTACTGGTCGCCACCCTGCTGTTCATCGCCTTTGCCCAGGTGACCACCAACGTATTGAATAACGTGGTGCCGCCAACCTACATTCTGATGGATGTATTTAAGCTGCGCTTTCGTACCGCCACCGTGCTGGTCGGTTTACTGGCGTTCTGTACATTCCCATGGGAACTGGTCAAGGATGAGTCATCTGCGGGCCTGCAAATATTCGTCCAGACTTACTCAGCATTCCTTGGGCCGATCTTTGCCGTATTAGTGGTTGATTACTTTATTCTGCGTCGACGCACCCTAGACATCGCCAAACTATACGACGAGCAAGGCCCGTATCGCGGAGTCAACTTCGCAGCCATCATCGCATCACTGCTTGGAGCCGCTGTCGCACTGAGCCTTTCATCAGTGTCATGGTACGCCAGCCTACTTCCTGCAGGTCTGAGCTATTACCTGATGATGCGTCACTGGTCCGTATGTGCACGCTTTCGCCAATAGTGAAAATCGGCCTGTAGCAACTACGGTTGTGCAGGCCCTCACTCACTTGATCAACCGCTACAACGTCTCCCCTGCTGCGGCTTTAGCCCTTTGACGCTTTAGGAAATCGATCTTCCACTGCTCCAGACCCATGAACTCAGAGTTGAGGTTAACCTCGACTTGGTACTTGTCTTTCAGTGCCGCAACCTCAGCGCTTTGCTCGACTAGAAAGCGGTCGAAGCGCTGAATCAATTCTGGGTGCTTGAGGCTCGATAAATGAAAACTGCCACGCGTGTGCGGCAGCTTCGGATCAAACACCAATGCTCCGGGGCGCGCACGAATGTTATCGAGATAGTGCGTGGCCACTACGATATTGAAATAGGCTCCGTCGGTATCTTTCTTCAGCGCCTGCTGGATCATTTTGCGTAGGTCGGTGCTGTAACTGAGTTTGATCTGTTGATTTTCGACTTGTTGCTCATAGGCCCACGGCGTCCAGCCCTGCACAATTGATAGACGTTTTAAGCCGGATAACGGTTGTCCAACTCGCGCTGGCGCAACCAGTACGCCGTCCACATACTCGACCACTGGGTTGCTATAACTTATCGATTTCCCAGCTTTCTGCTCTTGGGCCCAAAGCTCGCTATCCGGATACTTGACATCCACTTGCCCCTCAAGCAGTGCAGGCAACAACTGATTGACCGGCATTGGCTGATAAACCAGCTCAACGCCGCTACTTTCAGCAAATAAATCCAGCAGCTCACGGCTAAAGCCCTGGTAATTACCCTGTTTATCGACGCTGTAGTGCGGGGCAAAAGACAAGGCTTCAACACCAACCACATAACGTTGGGCAGCAACTGGGGCAGAAATTAGAGCGATCGACAAACAGCAGACGTGACGGTGCTTCACAGCAACCCTCCTGGTTATTGTTTTTAGTTTGGGTAGTGCGGTAAACCTGCAATACGGCGGCTGCAGGAGTGAGCGCGATGCCTGGCACTGCACTCCGATCACGGGCTAACCGCCAGTCATACTCATAAACCTGACAACTTGGACTTGCTCATCTGTTGCAAAATGATGGCGCTCAGGTTTGAGCTTGAGCGCATCGATTAGGGTTTCTCGTAGCAGCTCGCCGTTGCCCGGGTTGTTACGCATCAGCGTTTTAAGATCGAGCGCGCCTTCGTTGCCAAGGCATAACACCAGCTGACCTTCAGCCGTTACCCTTACGCGGTTGCAGGCACTGCAGAAGTTATGACTGTGTGGTGAAATAAAACCGACTTGAGTCTGTGTTCCATCGACCTGCCAATAGCGCGACGGCCCGCCGGTTACCTTGGCGCTGCGTGTCAGGCTAAAACGCTTGGATAACCGTTGACGCACCTCATCGCTGGAACAAAAGGTCAGTTGCCGCTGATGGCTGGTGATACTGCCCAACGGCATTTCTTCAATAAAGCTGATGTCCAGGCCACGCTTCACCGCGAACTCAACCAGCGCGACCACTTCATCGTCATTACGACCGCTCTGCACCACGCTATTGAGCTTGATCTTGCTGAAACCTAACGCATTGGCGGCATCAATACCGGCGAGCACTTGCTCCAGCCGGTCACGGCGGGTGAACTCGGCAAAGCGTTCACGCTGCAACGAGTCAAGACTGACGTTAAGCCTGTTAACTCCGGCCGCACATAACTGTGGAGCCAGCTCTGCCAGTTGCGAGCCATTGGTGGTGATCGCTAAATCTTCGAGTTCTTCGCGCTGACCAAGGCGCTCAAGCAGGCTCAGTAAGTTTTTACGGACCAACGGCTCGCCACCGGTAATACGTATACGCGTGACGCCCAACTCAATAAACGCATCGGCAACCGCATACAGCTCCTCAAGACTCAGTATTTGCGAACGCGGCGCAAAAACCATGTCTTCGCTCATGCAATAGGTGCAGCGAAAATCACAGCGATCAGTGACTGATAACCGTAAGTAAGTGATGCGCCGACCAAAGGGGTCGACGAGTTGGGCATTTCGCACAGCAAGTCTCCAAAGCCCGGCAAACAGAACATACCGAATATGAATCTGAGATGACGATACAAGCAGATAATCAAAGCATTGTACATAAATACCTGACTTAAAAGTCAGAATACATTGATAAGCAGCCCAACTTGAGCCGGCTATTGGGCCGGTGCTAACATGCCCGACCGCCGCCCGAGGCCGGGCGCAACATGGACATTTAGAGGCTTATGACCAGTATCCGCGAACGAAACAAAGAGCTGATTCTGCGAGCAGCCAGTGAAGAATTCGCCGAAAAAGGCTTTGCAGCGAGCAAAACCAGCGACATCGCCGCCAAGGCAGGCCTGCCAAAGCCGAACGTTTATTACTACTTCAAATCCAAAGAGAACCTCTATCGCGAGGTGCTCGAGAGCATTATCGAGCCCTTACTGGCAGCCTCTGCGCCATTTAATCAGCCAGGCCAACCGACAGAAGTGCTGACGGGTTACATTCGCTCGAAAATTCGCATCTCACGGGATTTTGCGTTCGCTTCTAAAGTGTTTGCCAGCGAAATAATGCATGGCGCGCCGCACTTGAGCCGCGAGCAAACAGATCAGTTGAACGCCCAAGCCAAGCACAATATCTCATGCATTCAGCGCTGGATTGATCAGGGCTTGATGGCCAAGGTTGATCCCAATCACCTGTTGTTCAGCATTTGGGCCGCGACCCAGACCTATGCTGACTTTGACTGGCAAATCTCTGCGGTGACCGGCAAGGCCAAACTTGATGACGCCGATTACGACGCCGCCATCCAGACCATCACCCGCTTGGTACTCAAAGGCTGTGAGATCAAAGAACACGCAGGCGGGGCATCCGAACAAGTCAGCAGCACCTGAGACGCGGACGACAGAACAACCTGTAATCTTTGCACCCCAGGGCCGCAAGTTATCCAGCAGCGCATTTCAGGCATAAAAAAACCCGCATTTAGCGGGTTTTTTTATTAACGAGAATTAATCCTCGCGATAACGACGCAGCTTGAGCGGCTTACCACCGACGCGCGTATCTTTCAGCTTGCCGAGCAGACGGTCGAGACCTTCTTCTGGCAATTCAACCAGACTGAAGCTCTCACGAATCTGGATACGACCGATTGCCTCACGCGCCAGGCCACCCTCATTGAGGATTGCGCCAAGCAGGTTTTTTGCAGCGATACCATCACGCGCACCGAGCGCGGTACGGCAACGAGCACGGCCTTCGCCCAATGGCATTGGTGCACGACGCTCACGATCACCACGGACTGGACGCTCGCCACGATCAGGACGGTCACCACGGTCACGTGGGCCGCTGCTTGGAACCAATGGCTGCTCTTTCTCAACATCAGCCAGAGTCAGTGCTTGGCCGTTAGTCGCTTTGCGCAACAGAGCCGCTGCCAGCGCACTAGGGGTGCAACCGATGTCAGCAGTCAGACGCTCAAGCAGCTCACCGTGGCTTGCTTCAGCATCAGCCACCAGCGGAGCCAGGCTCGCGGTCAACTTCTTGATGCGAGCATCAAGTACTTGCTGAGCATTTGGCAGCTTGGCTTCGCCAACTTTCTGGCCGGTTACACGTTCAATCACTTGCAGCATACGGCGCTCACGCGGCGTTACCAGCAACAGTGCGCGGCCTTCGCGACCGGCACGGCCAGTACGGCCGATACGGTGCACGTAAGACTCTGGATCGTACGGCATGTCAACGTTGAACACGTGAGTAATACGCGGAACGTCAAGACCACGCGCTGCAACGTCAGTCGCAACAACGATATCCAGACGGCCATCTTTCAACGAGTCAATAACGCGCTCACGCTGGTTCTGCGCGATATCGCCATTCAGCGCAGCAGCCTTGTAGCCTTTGGCTTCAAGCGCGCTAGCCAAGTCCAGAGTTGCTTGCTTGGTACGCACGAAGGCGATCAAAGCATCAAACTCTTCAACTTCCAGCAAGCGCAATACTGCGTTTACTTTCTGGTCAGCGTGGATCAACAGGTGAGCTTGCTCGATACGGGCAACAGTCTGAGTCTTGGCAGCAATTTTGATGTGCTGTGGCGTCTTCAGATGCTTTTCAGCAATGGCACGGATCGAATGCGGCAATGTTGCCGAGAACAATACAGTCTGGCGGCTTTCTGGCATGGCCTGGAAGATGACTTCCAGATCATCCATGAAGCCCAGCTTGAGCATTTCATCAGCTTCGTCGAGAACCAGATGCTGAATAGTCGAAAGCACTTTTTCATCGCGACGCAGGTGGTCAACCAGGCGACCTGGAGTTGCAACGATAACCTGAGCACCCTGACGGATTGCTTTAAGCTGTGGGCCCATTGGCGCGCCACCGTAAACGGCAACGACATTGAGACCAGGCATTTGCTTGGAATAGGTTTCAAACGCGGTAGCAACCTGCAAAGCCAGCTCGCGAGTTGGCGCGAGGATCAGCGCTTGGGGCTCACGCTTGGCTGGGTCGATGAGGCTCAGTAACGGCAGCGCGAATGCTGCAGTTTTACCGGTACCGGTTTGCGCTTGGCCGATCATATCGTGGCCGGCGAGAATTACAGGGATGGCTTGCTGCTGGATCGGAGAAGGTTCTTCGTAGCCAACTGTAGTCAGGGCTGCGAGAATATTTTGGGTAAGTCCGAGCGCGGCGAAGCCGCCGATTTCCTGGGTCATGGGTCTGCCTCTAAGTGCATCCGCAAAGACCCATGCTCCAAAGCTGCGCATGCCGTGTAAGACCCTAAAGTCACCCTGGCAGCCGTGTCGGCGGGGATTTGCGAAAACGTAATGATAATTGAATCGTTAAGGATAGCCCGTTATACGGACTGGCTGCCGAGGAAAGCCCTCGAGCGAGTTGCACTACCTGAACGCGGCCATGAATTGACCGGCGCGCACTATACCGGAAAAGCTGACAAATGTGACGGTTTTCCGTTAATTAAACTCAAACACTGCCAAACGGTCATATTTTCAAGCCTTGTATAAACAGCCTCTACAAGACTTGGACAAGCCCATTCTGGGCAGCTATACCCCTGTAAACGCTGAATATCTGGAAGGACCTGTTGTTATGAGCGAAAGCAACGCCGGGAGAGTTAGTCGCGAAAAGCATGGTCACATCATGTTGATTGGCCTTGATCGAGCCGCTAAGCGTAATGCTTTTGACCTCGATATGCTCAACGCTTTATGCATGGCTTACGGGGAGTTTGAGCGCGATAATGATGCTCGCGTCGCGTTGGTATTTGCCCACGGTGATCACTTCACCGCTGGCCTCGACCTGGCCAATATCGGGCCAGAGTTCAGCGCTGGCTGGCAAGTTCCTGCGGGCGGCTGTGACCCGTGGGGCGTATTTGGCGGGCCACGGGTCAACAAACCGGTCATAGTTGCGGCAAAGGGCTACTGCTACACCATTGGTATCGAACTGATGCTCGCCTCGGATATCAGCCTATGCGCCAGCAACACCCGCTTTGCACAGATGGAGGTGCAACGCGGCATCTTCCCTTTTGGCGGGGCAACCTTGCGCATGCCTCACATAACCGGTTGGGGCAATGCCATGCGCTGGTTGCTGACCGGCGACGAATTTGATGCACACGAGGCCTACCGCTTGAGCCTGGTGCAGGAAGTTCTCGCCAGCGAAGAGCTGATGCCGCACGCCATGTGGCTGGCCGAACGTATTGCCGCACAAGCGCCACTGAGTGTTCGCGCGACATTAGCCAGCGCCCGCCTGGGGGTGCGTGAAGGTGAAGCCGTGGCCACGGCTAACCTGCATCCAACCCTGCTCAAGCTGATGAAAACCGAAGATGCCAAAGAAGGTGTCAAGGCCATGCTTGAGCGCCGCCCCGGAGACTTCAAGGGTCGCTAAACCCGGTTAGCCAACCTCCATTTGGGTAAATACCGGGATGCTGTTTGCGCTCCGGTGGACAAGCTTCGCTTGTCGCACCCTACGTGAGTAACGGCTTTCGCCAGCCTGGTTAGCTGGCGGGGCGAAGCGCAGAGATCAGTGGCTGCAGCGAATACCCCAGCGCAGGCGCTAAACGCTCAGCACGCGCTTGCAAACCCTGCATATCAAGTTGCTGCTCAAGGTCCGCCGGCACCAGCAACATGACGTTGCCCTCTTTTACCGGACATTCCCAATAATGCCGATTAAATAAGCCTCTCAGTAATGCCGCACCCAGCGGTTTACCATCATCTGAAGCCCACTGATTGATAATCAACCAGCCGCCCGGATTGAGTTTGCGTTGGCACTCATCCAGAAAGCGCCACGCCAGATGCGCAACACCGGGGCCGTGATCGGTATATAGATCAACGAATATCAAGTCTGCGGTTTCCGCGCTGGGCAGCAGATCCATGGCATCACCGATACGCACGGTTAACCGCGGATCATCATCAAGCCCTAGAAACTCCATTGCCAGTCTCGGTACATCTGCGCGTAGCTCGATGGTTTCCACGTCATCGAGCGGCAAGAACTTCAGGCAAGCCTGAGTCAGATTGCCCGCTCCCAAACCGAGAAACAACGCAGTTTCTGGCGCTTCGTGGGCCAGTGCGCCCAAGAACATCGCCCGCGTGTAATCGTATTCGAGCCAGCTTGGATCAGCCGTGAACACGCAACTCTGTTCAATCGCCTCGCCAAATTCGAGAAACCGATATTCACCGATCTCAACCACGCGAATCACGCCGAACGCATCATGTACTTCAGCCAGCAAGCGTTCGTCTTGCAGCTCATCATCCGGAGGTAATCCAGGCATCACCCGCTCTCTACCGTGACATCCCTGACCAGGAAACGTCGGGGAAAGGCGCCGATTGTCATTGAAGAAGCCCCCCGAGGTCACGCAATAATTAATCCCAGCAATAGCTGCCAAGCTTAAACAACAATAAAACGCTAGAGGTTTCGTATGTACGCCATCATCGGCGCAGGCCCAATGGGCTTGTGCACCGCACGCCAACTGAAAAAGTACGGCATCGACTTTATTGGCTTCGAGCTTAATAACGATGTGGGTGGTTTGTGGGACATTGATAACCCGCACAGCACCATGTACCAGTCTGCTCACTTAATTTCGTCGAAAGGCACGACTCAATTTACCGAGTTCCCGATGCGCGATGATGTAGCGCCCTACCCTCACCACAGTCAAATGCGCCGCTATTTCCGTGACTATGCAGAACATTTTGAGCTGCGTCCGCACTACCAGTTCAATACCCGTGTTGTGGGGATCCAGCGTTTGGACAAAGGCTGGGAGTTGATCAGCGAACACAACGGCGAGCAACGTACCTGGCAGTTCGACGGTGTATTGATCGCCAATGGCACGCTGCATAAACCCAATATGCCAAAGCTGCCTGGCGAGTTTAGCGGCGCGCTGATGCACTCCAGCGATTATTCAACGCCAGCGGTGTTTAGCGGCAAGCGCGTGCTGATTGTGGGCTGTGGCAACTCGGCGTGCGATATTGCTGTCGACGCGGTACACCATGCGGCCTCAGTTGATCTGTCGACACGCCGTGGTTATTACTTTCTACCCAAGTTCATTCTGGGCAAGCCGACCGATACCTTTGGTGGTGCGGTCAAGCTGCCGCGCCCAATGAAGCAATTTATCGATGGCCTGATGGTCCGCGCATTGGTTGGCAAACCCTCCAACTACGGCCTGCCAGACCCCGATTACAAACTGTATGAATCTCATCCGGTGATGAACTCATTGGTCTTGCATCACCTCGGTCATGGTGACATCAAGGCGCGGCGCGACATCGCTAAAATCGATGGGCAACAGGTGACCTTCAGCGACGGCGAAACTGCTGAGTACGATCTGATCCTGCAAGGCACCGGCTACAAGCTCGACTACCCGTTTATCGAGCGCGAGCATCTCAACTGGCCAGATCGGGTCGGCGCACCACAGCTGTACCTGAATGTATTTCACCCCGAGTACGATGACCTGTTCATGATGGGCATGGTTGAAGCCTCTGGCCTCGGCTGGCAAGGCCGTGATGAACAGGCTGAGCTGGTCGCCTTGTATATTCATCAGTTGCAGCAAGGCAGCGCAGCCGCCAAAGCCTTCCAAGTAATCAAGCGTGAGCGTGCAAGCATTCGCCTCGATGGCGGCTATAACTATCTTGAGCTGGAACGCATGGCCTACTACGTACACAAAGACACTTACCGGCAAAACATTGCTAAACACAGCGCCGAGCTGAAAAGTGAAATGACCAACCAGCCTGCGTCACTCTTGACCCACAGCGCACTGTAAGGACGACTTTTGGAAAGCGTGGCGATTCAATTCGACCCATCGAGTTTACTGCTGATCAACATCATCTTGTCGGTGATGATGTTCGGCGTCTCGCTGGACCTCAAAGCTGATGACTTCAAACGCATTGCGCGTGAACCCAAAGCACCGGTTATTGGCTTGGTCGCGCAGTTTATTTTGCTGCCCGCACTCACTTGCCTGGCTTGCTGGGCCTTAAAGATTGATCCAATGCTGGCAATGGGCATGGCACTCGTCGCTGCTTGTCCGGGTGGCAGTTTCTCAAACATCATGACCTGGATGGCGGGCGGTAATGTCGCGGTATCGGTGAGCATGACTGCCGTTTCCAGTGTCGCCGCCAGCGTGCTGACCCCGCTTAACTTCGGCCTGTACGCTTGGCTAAACCCTTACACGCGCCCGCTGTTAACCGAGATTTCAATTGACCCACTGAATTTACTGCTGATGGTGCTGTTGGTTCTGGGGCTGCCGCTGATACTGGGCATGTGGGTTGGTAAGCACTTTCCAACCCTGTCAAAACGCATCGAAAAGCCGCTGCGCATTTTTGCTCTGTTAGTGATGCTGGCATTTGTTGGGATCGCCTTTGGCAAGAACTTCGAGCAGTTCCTCAGTAGCTTCCATTTATTCTTCTGGTTGGTGGTTGCGCATAACGCGCTAGCCCTCTCCACTGGCTACATCTGCGCACGGCTGAGTGGCTTGCCAGCGGCGGATCGCCGTGCAATCACCCTTGAGGTCGGAATCCAAAACTCAGCCCTAGGCCTGGTGATCATTTTCACCTTCTTCCCGCACGCCAGCGGCATGCTGTTGATCGCGGCGTTCTGGGGTTGCTGGCACTTGGTAACAGGCATGAGTCTGGCTTATTTCTGGTCCCGCCGACCGCTAACTGATGCCACCACGCCACTCAATAAACTGACGCCAGTCGGAGAAAAATAGCCATGAAAGTCGTCCTCATTACCGGGGCAGCCAGCGGCCTCGGCTGGGAGCTTGCACGCGCCTGCCACGTCCGCGGATATGCTCTGTTGCTAACCGATATCAATGCTACGAGCCTGGCTGAACGGGTCGATCAACTCGGCGGCGAACAATTGCTGGGCATTGCTGGCGATATTACTGACCCCGACATTCACAGCCAGCTACTGCAAGCCTGCAACGACAAGTTTGGTCGCCTGGACCTGTTGATCAATAATGCAGGCATCACGCATCGCTCGCCAACCATCAAGACTCAGCCTGCGGTGTTCCGCAAAGTCATGGCCGTCGACTATCACGCGCCATTGGAGTTAACCCTAAGCGCTCTGCCGTTGTTACGCCAAAGCGCTGGTCAGGTCGCAGCGATTGGCTCGATGGCCGGTTGGATGCCGGTGCTGGGTCGGGCAGGTTATTGCGCGGCGAAAAGCGCACTGAGCCAAAGTTTCGAGGTATTGCGAGCAGAGATCAGCAAAGACGGTATTGGTATGCTGATGGTCTACCCAAGTTTTCTCGACACGCCGATTGATCGCAATGCGTTGGGCGCGGATGGCAAACTTGCCGGGCATGCCCGCTCAACCATCGGCCAGATTCGTGGCGCCGACTGGATGGCCGAGCAAATTTTGCTTGCAGTTGAACAACGCCGTGAACGCTTGTTTCCGGATCGAGGCAGCTGGTTTGCCAGTCTGTTGTGGCGGATTGCACCGGCGTTTTACTACAGAAAAATGAGCCAACGCTTTGCCGATGAAATGCTTTAACCCCCCCCTGCACAACCCACCCTTTAGAAAGAGAGACCCAATGGAATTGGCTTGGATTGCCCTCGGCGTATTTATATTGCTGGCCTATACGCTTGAAGCAATTACCGGCTTTGGCAGTATTGTCATTGCCTTGTCGCTTGGCGCATTACTGCTACCAATTGAGCTGCTACTGCCGATTTTGGTACCGCTGAACATCTGCATGACCGGCTATTTAAGCTGGCAATACCGCAAGCTGATCGATCGTAGGTTATTGCTCGGCATGATCCTGCCCGGCATGGCTGTCGGCACCCTGATTGGCTATGCATTGCTGCCGGTCATTGACGCTCAGCTTGCCAAACGTGCACTTGGTGTATTGATCTTATTATTTGCCGGACGCGAACTGTGGCGCCTGCGCAATACCAGCCTCAGCGTAACGCGGCCGCTTTGGCAAAGTAGAGTGATCACTGTTGCAGCGGGCATCTGCCACGGGCTGTTTGCCTCTGGCGGTCCATTGTTGGTCCATGCACTGGCTGGTAACACGCTGGATAAAAGCCGCTTTCGCGCCACCTTGGTTTGCGTCTGGTTCAGCCTTAACTCGCTGCTCACGCTGGCCTTTATACTCGACGGCAGGCTTTTCCCAACGTTACCCCAAGCCCTGCTCTACGCCCCGTTGCTACCGCTCGGTATCTGGCTCGGTGAATACCTGCACCGACGCGTTAATGAACAGTATTTTCGCATCGCCATTTACAGCCTATTGCTCATCACCGGCTGCTTGTTATTGATCCCACGCTAAGGAACCTCTGAAAAACTATTGTGCTTCAGCGACAGCAACCAACGGGCAGGTACTTGCACCTGCCCGTTGGCATAGCCACAACCACCCAACTTATTTAGTTTGGGCAACCTCTTCTTCGACCAAGTTAATCAACTGCTGAGAACCAAAGCTCGGTAGCGATTTACCGTTGACGAAAAAGGTCGGTGTCTGCCTGATACCCACCGCTTTTGCATCCGCTGAGTCCTTTTCCAAGGTTGAGGTGATATCCGCGCTCATCATCTCGGCTTTGGCTTTGTCTATATCCAAACCAGCTCCTTTTGCCGCAACCCAAGCCATTTTTGCTTGCGGATCATCGTGCCATTGCGGCTGTGAAGCCATTACAGCCTCCAACACCTGCGAATAAACGCCCTGCTTGCGGGCGGTCTCAAGGATTCGTGCAGCGGTTTCCGAAGCTTCGTGAAACAGCACATAACGCAGCACCAAACGCACGTCATCCGGGTTGTCGGCAATCAGCTTTTTAACCAGAGGGAAAAACGCACGACAGGCCTCGCAAGATGGGTCGAAGAACTCGACGATGGTGACCGGTGCATTCGCGGCCCCAATCACGGGTGAGTGAAAGCGCACCAGCGAACTTGAGGCTGTTTGTGGTGCATAAGTTTGTTCGGGTGCTTGCGCCGACTTAAACCAAATGGCCGCGGCCGCGAAAGCAATTACCAGCACGCTGGCAACTACCAGCACAGTTACTCGTCTGCTCATTGTGTAGATCTCCGGGAAATAATAAGAAGAAGCGCACTGATCAGGCTGAATATGATCAACGACAGCACAGGCAGCGCAATGCCGCCCAAAATAGTCATGTTGCTATCGGTACAAGAGCCACCAGCACCACAAGGCTCGATGCTGTCACCAAAGACGCCTAGATACAGCAGGCTGTGATAGAGCGCGATCAACCAGCCAAGGCTGGCAACGGGCAATGCATAGCGCCAGACACTGGTATCCGAGCGATAACAGGCAATACCCAGAATGATCACCAGCGGAAACATGAATACGCGCTGAAACCAGCAAAGGTTACAGGGTGCTTGCCCCATCACCTCGCCAATAAAGAGCGCACTCAAGGTTGCCACCAGCGCCAATCCCCATGCACTGAGCAGCAGGTACCAGGAGTTGATTGCATGAGCCTTGTTCGCAGTGGCGGTCATGTTCGCCACCCACGGACTGGCTCAAAGACAGTTACGTTGTCAGGCACGGCGATACGACACAGATGCGCAAACAGCGCACCCGCCCCGTGAAGAGCAAGCAATTGCATAAAGTGATTCCTAATTGCAGATATCTGGAGCCGCGATGCGGCTAATGGTCAGATCAGCAATCAGGCCCGCGGGGGGCGTTCAATCGGCTCGATAAAGCGCACGGGGTCACGATGCCAGGTGCTGTTTGTCGGCACATGACTGCGCAATGATGCAGATGCCTCATACGATGCAACGAGCGAAGGCGGCTCGTGTGCATGGTCAGCGGTAGAGGAAGATTGATTGTCAGCCGTGCAGAGCACACAGGAGGTCGATGTCGTCTGGCTTTTGTTTGCATCCGCTGTAGCCACAGCCGTTGGTGGCTGAATACCGGTCAGCAAGGCACTGGTCTGCCAAAGCCAGACCATTAAAAAGGTCAGGCTTAGCGCGCGGAGCATTTTCAGCGAGAAAGTGCAGCGTGGCATTTACAGTATTCCATGCGGATAACAGCCGAGCTAAGTGCATCTGCGTGCAGCGAAAGCCGTACAGTTGCGTAGACGCCATTCGAGCATAGCCGTTGATTCCTGGGCAAGGGCTTGGCGCAACAATTGATTACCGCGTGCTACGAAGCACTCTGCAAGCCCTCAGACGCTTCAGGCCAGCGCCCTAAATTTCACCGAAACACGATAAATCAGCAATCGATACAGGCGGTCTATCACAGCAATATTTATCAAGCGCAAAGCCAATCGGTTAACATGCATACCTGCCTAACTTATGGAATTGAGAACCGCGATGTCACAACCTTGGAGTCCCGACAGCTGGAGAGCCCGCCCAATCCAGCAACAACCACACTACCCGGACGCAGCCCACTTGGCTAAAGTCGAGCAAACCCTGGCCGGTTATCCGCCGCTGGTATTTGCAGGCGAAGCCCGAGAGTTGCGTCGCCAGTTTGGGGAAGTCACCCAAGGCCGTGCTTTTTTGCTCCAGGGCGGTGATTGCGCTGAAAGTTTTGCCGAATTTAGTGCCGGTAAGATTCGCGACACCTTCAAGGTACTGCTGCAAATGGCGATTGTCATGACCTTCGCCGCCGGTTGTCCTGTGGTCAAGGTGGGTCGCATGGCTGGCCAATTCGCCAAGCCACGCTCGGCCAATGATGAAACTATCGACGGCACCACCCTGCCCGCCTACCGCGGCGATATCGTCAATGGCATCGGCTTTGACACGGCCAGTCGCGTGCCGGACCCGGAGCGCCTGCTGCAGGCTTACCACCAGTCGACAGCATCGCTGAACTTGCTGCGCGCGTTCGCTCAGGGCGGCTTTGCCGACTTGCACCAAGTGCATCAATGGAACCTCGACTTTATTGCCAACTCGGATCTTGCCGAGAAATACAGCGCCCTTGCCGACCGCATTGATGAAACCCTGGCCTTTATGCGCGCATGCGGCATGGACGCTTCGGCGCAGGTGCGTGAGACCAGTTTTTTCACCGCCCACGAAGCTCTGCTGCTGGGTTATGAACAGGCTTTTGTGCGTAAAGATAGCCTCACCGGGCGTTTTTACGATTGTTCCGCGCATATGCTCTGGATTGGTGATCGCACTCGCCAGCTCGACGGCGCGCACGTTGAGTTCCTACGCGGCGTGGAAAACCCAATCGGGGTCAAAGTCGGACCCAGCATGGACAGCGAAGACTTGATCCGCTTGATCGACATACTCAACCCTGAGAATGATCCGGGTCGCCTCAACCTGATCGTACGCATGGGCGCCGACAAAGTTGAAGCGGGCCTGCCGCGCCTGATTCAAACCGTGCAACGCGAAGGCCGTAACGTGCTTTGGAGCTCGGACCCGATGCACGGCAACACCATCAAAGCCTCAAGCGGCTACAAGACCCGCGACTTTGCGCAGATTCTTGCCGAGGTCAAGCAGTTCTTTGCCGTACATCAGGCTGAAGGCACCTACGCTGGCGGCATCCACATCGAGATGACCGGACAGAATGTCACCGAGTGCATCGGCGGTTCTCGGCCAATCACCGAAGATGACTTATCTGATCGCTACCACACTCACTGTGACCCACGGATGAATGCTGATCAGTCCTTGGAATTGGCGTTCTTGATTGCGGAAACCCTAAAACAGGTTCGCCGCTAAACACCAATAGTGCGGATGACGCTTTTTCATCCGCCACGTGGTACCCGCCCTTCATCCCGCTTGAGCCTTGGGCTGGTTGAGTCAGGGCGGCGAGTCGCCCGCCCTTGCCTCACTATGCGCTGAGCCGTTCACGCAAACGGCCCAGCATGCCAAACAAACTACCGACTCGCTCACGCTCTGGCTCATTGGTCGGCACCTGCGCCAAACGCATCACCACTTGCTCAGGCTGGGTACGCCAGATAATCGCCTGCTCGACCGCAGCGCTGAGGCCCTTCTCAAACATTCCGCGACGTATAGGCTTGGGTAAATAGCGGAATATTTGCGCCTCGTTGATCAACTTGTGTATCGCAAAACGGCGTCACCACAAGGCTCAATAACCGCGGATGGGCTTGTGCCAGCGTTTTCAACAACGGTGCGGTCTCATCCCCTGCCAGTTTTAAATCACTGACCAATAGGTCAACCGGCTCAGAGTTGAGAATGTGCATCGCCTCGGCGATATTGCGCACACGCAACAAGCGATGAGCGCCTTGCTGGCAAAAATCATCAACCACAGACAACGTCTCAGCGTCATTATCCAGCAGCAACACATTAAGCCGAGCGCTCATGGCGCTAATCGTCGACAACTCAACATGTTCGCTAACGAGCGGCTGGCGCATGGCAATTTCAGCCGCCTGGCGCAGGGTAAACGCCATTTCCTGCTGATCCCAGGGTTTGGTCAGGTAACGGAAGATACCGCCGTTGTTTAACGCATCGACGGCTGCATCCAAGTCTGAATAGCCGGTCAACAAGATGCGCAGGGTGTTGGGTGCAAGCTCTTGGGCCTGTGCCAGTAACTCCGCGCCAGTCATTTGCGGCATACGCTGGTCGCTGACCAGGATATGCACCGACTCGCTTTCTAAACGCTGCAACGCACGGTGCGGGTCACTTTCAGTCAACACCTCATATTGGCGCCTGAACTGCACCGCCAAGCTGCGCAATATGCGTTCTTCGTCATCGACAAACATGATGCGTGGCAAATTACTCATAATCAGGCGCTCCGTTGAAGTTGGGCCGCCTGGGGTCGCGGCAAGCGAATCAAAAAGCGCGTACCGCGCCCTGGCTCTGAGGCCACACGGATCAAACCACCGTGGTCTTGGACGATCTTGTAGCAGATAGACAATCCCAGCCCCGTGCCTTGGCCCACCGGTTTGGTGGTAAAGAATGGGTCGAATATTCGCGCAATAACTTGCGCCTCCATGCCTTTGCCGTTGTCCTGCAAGGAAATAAACACCGCGCCCTCATCAGCCCAACTTTTAATGACAACCTGGCCAAAGCCTTCAATTGCTTGTGCCGCGTTATTCAACAAGTTGAGTAGCACCTGGTTGATTTGCGAGGGCGCACAGGGAATAAGCGGCAGCTCGCCGAGTTGCAGGCTGATCTCGACTTTATCCTTGGTGTTGTTGCGCGCAATCAACAAGGCGCTGCGAATACAATCGTTGATATCGACATCTTCACTCATCGCCCGGTCGAGCCGGGCAAAATCCTTGAGGCCAACCACCAGCTCGGCGATTTGCTCCAAGCCATACAAAGTATCGGTAAACAGTTGCTGCATATCAGCGCTGAGCAATTCTGGCGCCGCGGCCTCACGGGCAGAAGCAGCAGCTGTAAACGCGCTTGCAAGCTGTTCCTCGGTGGTCTCAGGATCAGCCATGCAGTCGGCCAGATCCGCTTGCGACTGGGCCAACTCAAACAATGGAGCAGCCAGTTCATGCATCAACTGCACATTGTTCTTCACATAGCCCAGCGGCGTATTCAGCTCATGAGCGACACCCGCCACCATTTGCCCGAGCGAAGCCATTTTCTCCGACTGGATCAGCTGCGCCTGCGACTCCTTGAGGTCGTAAAGCGCCTTACGCAGCACAGTGTTACGCTGGGCAATACGCGACTCCATGGCCTTGAGCAAATCGAGCACAGTGCCCAGCCCTTGATACTTGCCTGCCTCATCAACCAACACGAAGTCTTCGGTAATTGGGTATTGCAATTGCCCGGTAATCTGCTTGGCCGCATCTTCCAGGCTGGTCGCGATACAGACTACCAACGGTTGCGCATTCATCACCTCGGCAACCGGGTGACGGCCGCGCAAGTCACGGCCAAAGCGCTGCATGAAGATATCTTGCAACGTCGTGCGGCTGACCAAGCCCAATGGTTTGCCAGCACTATCGACTATCGGCAGGGATAAAAATGCTTTGTGCGCTGGGGTTAATAACCGGTCGGCAACATCAGCGATACTCATGTCCGGCGCGAGTGGATCAACGGGTTTGAGCAACTGCGTTAACGCGCTGGCGTTGGGCATCAGGCAATTCCTGGCGGGATAAGGCCTGTCATTTAAACAGCGTCAAGTTGCCATCATGTGACACCGGTCTCAGCCCGACAGACTGCAATGCCCTTGTCATCACTCGGTCAGAACCGTACATCAGCGCATGCAGGCAGCCGTATGATTCAAAAGCATTTACCGCTAACGCTGCCAAGCCAATGCTTAAACAGCACACCGAATGACAGTCCGCACATCGCAGAGTAAGCTAGCTGTTCACCCCCCGATTGGGAGCCGAGCATGCCTTGGTATATCTGGTTGTTGATTATCGTCGTCTTAGGTTCAATCGTTGGTGGTTTGATGACGTTGCGAGGTACTGCAAAACCGCTGAACCTGACCGACGAGCAACTTAAGCGCATCCACAAACGCAATGTTGAACAGGATGCTAAAGACGCGCAGGACTCTTAATTCCCTGCATGTTCGACCTACTCAGCTTCGCTCTGAGTAGGTTGCACAACTGTTGTTTCTAGACCCGCCACTGGCCGCACCTTGATCTCATAGGGTGCAAAAATCCTTTCCAACTGCCCAGACTGGCGCAGCCCCTCAAGCAACTGATGGAAGCGCTGCGCAGTGATCGGAGAGTCTGGCCGTAAAATTGCGTGGTGCTTGTAGATCTGATCGAGCCTCTGAGAAACCAAAAGACTGCTCACATGCTTTGGATGCGCCTCTAGGAAAGTCTTCAGATACGAGCGCGTGACCAAGGCAATATCAGCACGTCTATGCACCACCATCAGGATGTTACCGTCAAGCGAACGACTAACGACGGCATTATGGTTTTTGGCGAGGTAGCTCGGGTCAGTATTAAAGTCAGCAATCGCATAGTGATAGCCACTAAGCAACACCAATCGCTTGCCTAAGATCTTGTTGAAATACGCTTCGTTTCGCCCCGCGGCTCTACGCGAGACAAACACCTCAGCATCTTCAAGCCCCATATCGACAAACTGGTAGGGGCCACCTTGCCAACCCCAGTTGGGGTTCTCGAACAGGCTCACATCGACGCGACCACTGCTTAAGTCGGCGTAACGACGCGGCAAAGAGGTTGGGACAATAACGAAGTCGAACTCTGACTGCTGGCTATTCAATGCAGCAATTAACTCGGGCATTAACCCCCGCGTCGTCACTTCACTTGCACCGAATGCATAAGGCGGAAAATATACGCCACTGACATTAACGATCTGCTTCGCCAACAGCGGTGTCGAGAAGAACATCAACACCGTTAATAAGTGCTTGAACATAGGCCGGCCTTGTACCTGAACATCCATATTGGCAAAAAGCCATTAACACAGACTCTATCTTAGTTACTGAAGCGAAAAAATGGATCAAAATGACCGCTCAGCTGAAACTAACGGACTTCTGCTGCGCCTTGTCCGCTCCCACCAGCTTGGAGTCTCTGAAAATGTAGCGAGCGACGGGAGTACAAGGCGCAACGACCAACGGGAGTAACAGCCGAAAGCTGGCCCGTAGGGCGAGCGCAGCGAGTCAAAAAATGCGAAAAGCGACCGGGGTCGCGCTCGACTTTACGTGTTTGTAAATGAGCATTTGATTCGCATTGCTCACCCCTTCGAGGCCGCAGCAGGGGCTGCCCCAGTAATATCTAGCGCAGTAGTTTTCAGAGGCTCGCTTGATCCAATCAATCCTTCAATACAAGCGATAAAGCCTCTTCAGCCAGTTGATCAAGCCCCATAGGCCCTTCACAACGGAACCAGGTTGTAGTCCAGCTCAACGCTCCCGTGAGGAAGCGTCGAATGATGAATGGGTCAGCTTTGAAATAACCCTCGGCTTTAGCCTGCGACAAAACCTCCAGCCAAATCTGCTCGTAGGTTTCACGCAAGGCCAGAATGTGCGCACGGCCTTCGTCAGACAACGATCGCCACTCATAAACCAGCACCGCCATCGCCTCGCCCGTGCCACCCATGATCGATTGCAACTCACAACGAATCAACGCCAGAACCTGCTCACGCAGGGTGGTTGCCTCACTGAGTGCGGCTTGCATCAATGCGGTGTTATAGCGAACCGTCTCTTCCATCACCGAGCGCAGAATTTCATCTTTGCTTTTGAAGTGATGAAAGATACTGCCTGACTGAATGCCAACTGCGCTGGCCAGATCACGTACCGTCGTGCGCTCAAAACCTTTACTGCGAAACAAGTGAGCAGCCATCTGCAGTAATTTGCCGCGGGCGCTGTCAGGGTCAGTGACCAAACCACTGGCAACTAGATTCTGCATGACTGCCTGGGCCTTCAAATCATCCAAACTGTTACTCCCTGAAATATCTGCCAGTTACGTGCCTGTTGCCACGCTTGATTATCAAAGTTCGACAAGTGCTTGTTGGTATTAACTAAACCTATGCCTACACGGTAAACCAAGCAAGCGCTTGGCACTACTTCCGGATAGAAATTTAGAGGCAAGGGCTTTTCAACCAAGCGCTTGCTTGGTAGTGTTGATTCCATCTTATCAGCTTGTTGCGGGCCCTACTCTAATGACTAAAACCGTACGCATTGGCTGCGCCAGCGCATTCTGGGGCGACACCTCTACTGCTGCAGCCCAACTGGTCAATGGCACGCAACTCGACTACCTGGTGTTTGACTATCTCGCTGAAATCACCATGTCGATCATGGCTGGCGCGAAAATGAAGCAGCCAGATGCAGGCTATGCCACTGACTTCGTCGAGACGCTGCAACCACTGCTGAATAAAATCGCAACAGACAAGATTCGGGTTATTAGTAACGCAGGCGGGGTTAATCCTCAGGCTTGCGCGCTAGCACTTGCGACGGCCTGCGAAAAAGCCGGGGTTGAGTTGAAAATTGCCGTGGTGCATGGCGATAACCTACAAAGCAAAGCCGCAGAGTTTGCCAAAGCAGGCACAGTTGAAATGTTCAGTGGCGCAGCGATGCCGCCCTTCTGCGTGTCAGTCAACGCCTACCTGGGTGCCCCGGCGATTGTGGCGGCCCTTGAACTCGGCGCTGACATCGTAATTACCGGACGTGTCGTCGACAGCGCAGTCGTCAGCAGTGCTTTAGTGCATGAGTTTGGCTGGTCGTGGAGTGACTATGACAAGCTCGCCCAAGCGGCTCTGGCTGGGCACATCATTGAGTGCGGCGCGCAATGCACGGGAGGAAACTTCACCGACTGGCAAGAGGTTCCGGACTACGAGCACATCGGCTTTCCGGTGGTTGAGGTTAGCGCTGACTCAAGCTTTATCGTCAGCAAACCCGAGGGTAGCGGTGGTTTGGTGAGCACGCTGACGGTTGGCGAACAAATGCTTTACGAAATTGGCGACCCCCACGCCTACCTGCTGCCGGATGTGATCTGTGATTTCAGTCAAGTCGAGCTACAGCAATCTGGGCAGAACCGTGTCGCAGTCAAAGGCGCAAAGGGTATGCCGCCAACTGACCGTTATAAAGTCAGTGCAACTTACCCTGATGGCTTTCGCTGCTCCGCCAGTTGCTTGATCAGTGGTATCGATGCCGTAAAAAAAGCGCAGCGGGTCAGCCAGGCGATTATCGCCAAGACCGAGGAAATATTCGCTGAACGAGGTTGGGGCAATTATCGCGAAGTTAATATTGAACTGCTCGGCAGCGAGGCAACCTACGGCCCCCATGGGCAGCGCCAGGACACCCGCGAAGTAGTGATCAAACTTGCGGTGCGCCACGCCAAGAAAGAAGCCTTGATTGTGTTCTCACGTGAGATTGCCCAGGCCGCAACGGGCATGGCTCCGGGCCTGACGGGCATTGTCGGCGGGCGGCCAACAGTGTATCCGGTCATCCGCCTGTTCTCTTTCCTGGTCGACAAAGCCGTTTGTGAGCTTGAAGTAGACATTAATGGCCAGCGCAGCAGCGTCGCCCTTCCCGCTCTTGAGAGCAGCCAGCAACAGGCTGCGGCGATTGATCCACCGACACCATCCAGTAAAGCAGAGACGTCAGTCGCGCTGGTCAAGCTGGCGGTTGCGCGTTCGGGCGACAAAGGCAATCACAGCAATATTGGCGTGATGGCCAGAAAGCCCGAATACATGGCGTGGATCGCGGCTGCATTGACCGAGGCTGCCGTGGCTGAATGGATGGCGCATGTACTTCAGCCAGCGCAGAGCAAGGTCAGTCGCTGGTATTTACCCGGCACCCATAGCTTGAATTTTCTACTGGAGAACGCCTTGGGCGGCGGTGGTGTTGCCAGCCTGCGTATTGATCCACAAGGAAAAGCCTTCGCCCAACAACTGTTGGAGTTTCCGGTGCCCGTGCCAAACGCGCTGGCGAGCGCTCTCGTTTGATCAATGAACTGCCGGCCAGGCGCAGCGTAATCCGTCAATTAATGCTCAAGAGCCTCTGCTGAATTTGCCCTCTACAAGTTGAGAATAACAATGAGCTATAACTCGATTTTTCATCCCGACCTGTTTGCCGGCCAAACCATCATGGTCACCGGCGGCGGCAGCGGTATTGGCCGCTGCACAGCCCATGAACTCGCAGCACTTGGCGCCCACGTGGTGTTGGTTGGACGCAACCTTGAAAAGCTCGAAAAAACCGCTGCGGAAATCAGTCAGGATAACGGCAGCGTCAGTTATTACAGCTGTGATATTCGCGATGAGGCTGCGGTCAAAGCGCTGGTCGAAAGCGTGATAGCCGAACGCGGACAGGTTCATCACTTGGTCAACAATGCCGGCGGCCAATACCCTGCCCCGCTCGCCTCAATCACCCTTAAAGGTTTTGAGGCGGTGGTTAAAACCAATCTGGTTGGTGGCTTTCTAGTCGCTCGTGAAGTGTTCAACCAGTCGATGAAGAATAACGGCGGCAGTATCGTCAATATGCTGGCCGATATGTGGGGTGGCATGCCCGGCATGGGCCACTCAGGCGCAGCCCGTGCAGGCATGGAAAACTTCACCAAAACCGCCGCCGTTGAATGGGGCTTCGCAGGGGTGCGGGTTAACGCAGTTGCACCCGGTTGGGTCGCCTCCAGTGGCATGGACACCTATGAAGGCGCCTTCAAGGCGATTATTCCCGTGTTGCGCGAGCATGTACCGTTAAAACGCATCGGCACTGAGTCTGAAGTTTCTGCGGCAATTGTCTTCTTACTCAGCCCGGGCGCATCGTTTATCAGCGGCACCACGGTACGTATTGATGGCGCGTCCAGCCAAGGTAGCCGCGCCTTCCCGTTAAGCAAAGCGAAAGCTGAATCGAATCAGTCGTTCAATGGGTTTCACCGTGCCTATCTGCCAGATGTGCTTAAAGGGGAATAACCAATGCCGGTGATTCATTCCGAGCTTGATGTGCATGGCAGCGAGTTTGCCGACAATCGTGAGGCGATGCTTAAAGCCATCGCGAGCTTTCGTGACGCTGAACAAAAGGTGCTGGATAAAGCCGCAGAGGCCAAAGCCAAGTTCGACAAGCGCGGCCAACTCTTACCCCGCGAACGTTTGGGCCTGCTACTCGATCCCGGCGCGCCGTTTCTGGAGTTATCGTCACTGGCTGGCTACAAACTGCACGATGACAAAAACGGCACCCAAGCCGGTGGCGGCATCATCTCGGGCATCGGCTACATCGCGGGTGTGCGCTGCCTGATCACCGCAAGCAACAGTGCTATCAAAGGCGGCACAATCTCGCCGACCGGCCTGAAGAAAACCCTGCGCTTGCAGCAGATAGCCGTCGAAAACAAATTGCCGGTAGTTGCTCTCACCGAAAGCGGCGGTGCCAACCTCAATTATGCCGCCGATATTTTCATTGAAGGCGCACGCGGCTTTGCCAATCAAGCCCGCATGTCAGCCATGGGTTTGCCACAAATCACCGTGGTGCATGGTTCGAGCACCGCAGGTGGCGCTTACCAACCCGGGCTTTCCGATTATGTGGTGGTCGTGCGCGGCAAGGCCAAGATGTTTCTCGCCGGGCCACCCCTGCTAAAAGCGGCGACCGGTGAAGTTGCAACGGATGAAGAACTTGGCGGTGCCGAAATGCACGCCCAGATAGCAGGCACGGCGGAGTACCTGGCGGAAAATGACGCCGACGCCGTGCGCATTGCGCGGGAGATTGTCAGCGTACTGCCGTGGAACGCACAGTTGCCTGCTCGCCCAGCGCAAAATTATCGCCAGCCGCTGCATGACGCTGAAGAGTTGCTCGGTGTCGTCCCGGCAGACCCGAAAAAGCCATATGACGTACGTGAGATTATTGCCCGGATTGCCGACGGCTCGGAATTTCTCGACTTTAAAAACGAGTACGACCAACAAACGGTGTGCGGCCACTTGAGCATTGAAGGTCAGCGCTGCGGACTGATCGGCAACAATGGCCCCATCACCCCGCAAGGTGCGGCCAAGGCTGCGCAATTCATTCAGCTCTGCGAACAGAGCAATACGCCGATTTTGTTTTTCCACAACACCACAGGCTTTATGGTCGGCACCGAATCAGAACAGTTGGGCGTGATCAAACACGGCTCGAAAATGATTCAAGCAGTGGCCAATGCCACAGTGGCCAAACTGACCATCGTGGTCGGCGGTTCATACGGTGCAGGTAACTATGCAATGTGCGGACGCGGGCTTGATCCACGCTTCATCTTTGCCTGGCCCAACAGCAAAACTGCAGTCATGGGCGGCGCGCAGGCTGGCAAGGTGCTGCGCATCGTTACTGAAGCCAAACACGCCAAAGAAGGCATCGATGCCGACCCGAAAATGCTCGATATGCTTGAGCAGGTCACCGCGCAGAAACTCGACAGCCAATCGACCGCACTTTATGGCACTGCGAGCCTATGGGATGACGGCCTGATCGACCCGCGCGATACCCGCAAGCTACTTGGCTATCTGCTGGATATCTGCGCTGAAGCGGCCATTCGCCCCCTTAAGACAAACCGTTTTGGCGTGGCGCGCTTTTAGCCCCGCCCCCGTTTTAAACCATTTTGCGCTGGAGAATAACAAGATGATCTTCACTCAAGAACACCAAGAGCTGCGCCGTACGGTCAAGAACTTCGTTGATAAAGAAATCAACCCCTATGTTGATCAGTGGGAAAAGGACGGCCGTTTCCCGATCCACGAAGTGTTCAAGAAAGCCGGTGGTCTTGGCCTGCTGGGCATCTCCAAACCAGAGAAATTTGGCGGCATGGGCCTCGATTACAGCTACTCGATCGTTGCAGCCGAGGAGTTCGGCACGATCCATTGCGGTGGCGTGCCTATGTCACTGGGTGTGCAAACCGACATGTGTACACCGGCCTTGGCCCGCTTCGGTTCCGATGAACTGCGTGATGAGTTTCTGCGCCCTGCAATCAGTGGCGAAATGGTAGGTTGCATTGGAGTTTCCGAAGTGGGCGCAGGCTCGGACGTGGCAGGCTTGAAAACCACCGCCCGTAAAGATGCTGATGACTACATCATCGACGGCAGCAAAATGTGGATCACCAACTCGCCCAGCGCAGATTTCATCTGCTTGCTGGCGAACACCTCGGATGGCAAACCACACGTCAACAAGTCGCTGATCATGGTACCGATGAACACACCGGGCATCACCGTCAGCCCTCACCTCGACAAACTGGGAATGCGCAGCTCTGAAACGGCGCAGGTGTTCTTCGATAATGTACGCGTGCCGCAGCGCTATCGTATCGGTCAGGAAGGCGCTGGTTTCATGATGCAGATGCTGCAGTTTCAGGAGGAGCGTTTATTCGGTGCGGCCAACATGATCAAAGGCCTGGAGCATTGCGTCGACGCCACTATCGAATACTGCAAAGAGCGCAAAACCTTCGGCAACGCACTGATCGACAATCAGGTCATTCACTTCCGCATGGCGGAGTTGGCCTGCGAAATCGAAGCCCTGCGCGCGCTGGTTTACCAAGCAACCGAAATGTATATCGCAGGTAAAGATGTCACCAAGCTGGCCTCAATGGCCAAGCTGAAAGCCGGTCGCCTGGGCCGCGAAGTCAGTGACAGCTGCCTGCAGTATTGGGGCGGCATGGGTTTTATGTGGGACAACCCGGTGTCACGCGCCTACCGTGATGTGCGCCTGGTTTCGATTGGCGGCGGCGCCGATGAAATCATGCTCGGCATTATCTGCAAGCTGATGGGAATTCTACCGGGTAAAAAGAAAGCCTGACCCAAGCCCGCATGCCAGAGAGAAACTCATGCAATTGCCTGACCTGAAAACACTGCTTATAAACCTCGAACAGGGCGTGCTGACGGTGACGCTCAGCCGACCAGAGTCGCGCAACGCCATGAGCCTGAACATGGTTGAGGAGTTGACTCAAGTGTTCAACCAGCTCTCTCAGGAGCCCGCTGTTCGAGTCATTATTTTGCGCGGTGCTGGCGGCCACTTTTGTGCAGGTGGCGACATCAAAGACATGGCCAGCGCGCGGGCCGTCGGTGCCGATGCCTACCGTGATCTGAACCGTGCATTTGGCACCATGCTTGAGCACGCGCAGCAGTTACCGCAAGTGGTTATTGCGGTGCTGGAAGGCGCAGTCTTGGGCGGTGGTTTTGGTCTGGCCTGCATCTCCGATATCGCCATCGCTGCGGACGATGCCAAGTTTGGCTTACCCGAAACCACGCTGGGCATCTTGCCTGCACAAATCGCCCCATTCGTGGCTAAACGCATAGGCCTGACCCAAGCCCGGCGCCTCGCTCTGACCGCCGCACGCTTCAACGGTCAAGAGGCCGCACGCCTGGGTGTGGTGCACTTCAGTGAGGCCAGCGCCGATGCAGTCGAGCAGCGCCTCGACGAATGCCTGCAACAAATAAAACGTTGTGCGCCACAAGCCAATGCAGCAACCAAAGCCCTGCTTCTCAACACTGAACTGCAGCCGCTTGGACAATTACTGGATGACGCCGCACAAGCGTTTGCTGATGCAGTGGTTGGCGCTGAAGGGGTCGAGGGCACGATGGCGTTCGTACAAAAACGCACACCGGGCTGGGCAGTATGAGCCTCAATAATCATCACTCAGTGACCCGGCAGGAGTAGCCGTCATGCCCGCCTTCAACAAGATACTGATCGCCAATCGTGGCGAAATTGCCTGCCGTATCATGCATACAGCGCAAGCGCTCGGCTACCGCACTGTTGCGGTGTTCAGTGAGGCAGATGCTCAAGCTCGTCACGTGCAAATGGCAGATGAAGCCGTGTGTATTGGTCCGGCACAAGTCAATCTGTCGTATCTGCAGATCGACAATATCATCGCCGCCGCGCAGAAAACTGCTGCCGATGCGATTCACCCCGGATACGGTTTTCTCTCCGAAAACGCCGATTTTGCTCGCGCCTGCCAAGCTGCCGGAATCACTTTTATTGGCCCAAGCATTGAAGCGATTCACCTGATGGGCAGCAAGCGCCTGTCGAAAATCGCCATGCTTGAGGCGGGTGTGCCTTGCATTCCCGGCTATGAAGGCGCAGCGCAAGATGAAGCAACGCTGAACGAGCACGCGCAGCGCATCGGTTACCCACTAATGATTAAAGCCAGCGCAGGCGGTGGCGGTCGAGGCATGCGCTTAGTCCACGCGCATGCTGACCTTGGCGAACAATTGAATACCGCCCGCTCTGAAGCACTCAACGCTTTTGGTTCAGGTGAGTTGATTCTGGAGCGCGCCGTAATAAAGCCTCGTCACGTTGAAATCCAGGTGTTCGGCGACCAGCATGGCAATATGGTTTATCTCGGTGAACGCGACTGCTCAGTGCAACGGCGCCACCAGAAAGTCGTTGAGGAAGCGCCCTGCCCGGTCATGACAGAAACTCTGCGCCAAGCCATGGGCGAAGCCGCGGTTAAAGCGGCTGCATCGGTTAATTATGTTGGCGCTGGCACCGTAGAATTCCTGCTCGATGAAAGCGGCGATTTCTACTTTCTGGAGATGAACACGCGCTTGCAGGTTGAGCATCCGGTTACCGAACTGGTCACCGGGCAGGATTTGGTCGCATGGCAAATCAGCGTGGCTCAGGGTGAGCCCTTACCGCTCAAACAGGAGCAGATACGCCTCACTGGCCATGCCATGGAAGTTCGTTTGTACGCAGAAGATCCGGCCAACGGTTTTCTACCGCAAACGGGCACAGTATTGCGTTGGCGACCTGCTCTGCGGGACGGAATACGCATTGATCATGGTTTGCTAGACGGTCAACCCGTCAGCCCCTTCTATGACCCCATGCTGGCGAAGATCATCGCCTACGGCGCTACTCGCGACGAAGCCCGGCGTAAGCTCGCACGCGCAGTTGAAGACAGCATATTGCTGGGTGTCAAAACCAATCAACGCTTTCTCGCCAACCTGCTCAGACATCCCCAGTTTGCCGCGGGGAATGCAACCACAGCGTTTATCACCGAGCACTTTAACGATGACCCGAGCCTGGCAACCGCTGCAACTTCCGAAAAAGAACTCGCGCTGGCTGCAGCACTGTTTTACCAGGCTTCCGCGATGGCTCGCGCTCACCAAACTGAGCTAAGCGGTTGGAGCAACGCGGTCAGCCCAGCACTGAACTACCAGCTAGAACTGGCTGAAGGCTCTGTTCATGCAAACCTAAAAATCATCCAAGCAGGTGCGCAGCCGCGGCTACAGATCGCTATAGCTGAGAAAACCTTCGAGTTGCTCTTGCTCAACGCAGACGGACAATATTGCAGCGTTGAGATCGACGGTGTGCGCCAAGGCTACGCCTATCAATTGACCGGCACGAGTCTGCACCTGTTCGGGCACAGCGGCTCAATTGCCATCCACGACGCTACGCATAAAGCCGTTGACAGTGCTGAAGCCGCCGGCAACGGCTCAGTCAAAGCACCAATGGACGGTGCAATTGTCGACGTGCGGGTTGAGCAAGGCAGTCACGTCACTAAAGGTCAGTTACTCGTGGTACTTGAGGCGATGAAGATGGAACACCCGCTAAAAGCCAGTATTGATGGCGTGGTCAAACGCGTACAGGTAAGCCAAGGTGAGCAGGTGAAAAACCGCCAACTGCTGATCGAAATTCAAGCGCATGACGCCGATGTGTTGGCGAACTAAACCGGAGAACAACGATGTCATTGTCAGGTAAAACCTTATTTATCACGGGCGCCAGCCGTGGCATCGGTCGCGAAATTGCGCTACGGGCGGCCAGCGAAGGCGCCAACATTGTGATTGCAGCCAAGAGCGCTGAACCACACGCCAAACTGCCGGGCACTATTCACTCAGTCGCCGAAGAAGTTTCAGCTGCTGGCGGTAAGGCACTGGCACTTCAAGTTGATGTACGCGATGAAGAAGCAGTCAAACACGCCATGGAGCAAGCCGCCACACACTTTGGCGTTATTGATGTACTGATCAATAACGCCGGAGCGATCAAGCTACTTGGGGTTGAACATCTGCCGCCCAAACGCTTCGATCTGATGTACCAGATCAATACCCGAGCGGTCATGGTGTGTAGCCAGGCGGCTCTGCCCTACCTGAAAAAAAGCAGCAATGGCCACATCCTTAACTTGTCGCCGCCATTGAACCTTGACAGCAAATGGTTTGCTCAGCACGGCCCATACACTGTGACCAAGTACGGTATGAGTATGCTGACTTTGGGCATGAGTGAGGAATTCAAAAAATACTCAATTAGCGTCAACTCTTTGTGGCCACAAACGATGATCGCAACTGCAGCGATTGAGTTTGAATTAGGCAGCCGCGATGTATTCAAACGCGCCCGCACTCCATTGATCATGGCCGACGCCGCATGCGCGATTATCCGCAGCGATAAGCGCAGTATTAGCGGGCGTTTATTGATCGATGAAGAGATTCTTCGCGAACAAGGACAAACTGAGTTCGAGCACTACCGTTACGATAAGCAAGGTGGTTCGTTGATCGCCGACTTGTTTCTCGATTAACCGCACGCCTCCCAGCAAGCAAAAAACCAGTACCCTGCAATTTGCCAATCTGCCCGACTATTTCGCCTTAGGGCCATAGTCGGCTCAGGTTGCCCACGCCTAGAGTGGCTATCTGCCAAGCCACAAGTGCGAGCCAATGAGTAATTCAGATTTAATAACCCCGTTGCATTTCCTCCGTCGCCTGCCTCAACAATTGCCGGACCTGCCGCGTAGGCTGTTAGGACTTTATTACACGCGCATAAGCAACCGTGAAAAAAAGCTTTCGCTGGCTTGGGCATTGCAATGCACAGTCGACAAATACCCGCAGCGCCCAGCCCTGATCGATGAGCAACGCTCAGTCACCTACGCCGAGCTTAATGCGTGGGCGAACCGCATCGCGGCAACCTTAAAAACCGAGGGCGTACGCAGTGGTTCGGTGATCGTGGTGATGCTCGAAAATCGGATTGAGCTGCTGGCAATTCTCGCCGCGATTAGCAAGTTGGGCGCAGCCTCAGCGCTGATCAATACCACCCAACGCGGCAAGGTATTGGCGCACAGCCTGAATCTGGTCAAACCCGGTTTTATGGTGATCGGCGAAGAGTTGATACCTAGCATCGATGATGTGGAGTCACTCTTGGAGTACCCCTCCATCCCTCGCTACTGGATTGCAGACCAGGACTGTCTACAGGACACCGGCGTTGCTCCGCACGGCTGGCTCAATCTATTAGAACAAGCGCATGGCCAGCCGGGTATTAATCCTGTTGAAAGTTATCAGGTGCAGATGAAAGACCCGTGCTTTCTGATCTATACCTCCGGCACAACAGGTATGCCCAAAGCCTCGATTTTAAGTCATGGCAAGTGGATCAAAGCATACGGCGGCTTTGGTCACTCGGGCCTGACCCTCAACTGCAATGACGTCCTGTATCTGACGCTACCCTGCTATCACAACAACGCCGTGACCGTTTGTTGGAGCGCAGCTATTGCAGGCGGCGCGGCGATTGCGCTTCGCCGACGGTTCTCAGCCAGCGCGTTCTGGACTGACGTACAGCGCTATCAGGCAACATGCTTCGGCTATATCGGTGAACTATGCCGTTATTTGCTCAACCAACCTGAGTGCTCGAACGAGAAGAACAATAGCTTGCGCTGCATGATCGGCAACGGTTTACGGCCCGCTATTTGGCAGACCTTTAAAGATCGCTTCGGGATTGAGCAAGTCACCGAGTTCTATGCCTCAAGTGAGGGCAACATTGGTTTTACCAATGTCTTCAACTTTGACAATACCGTGGGGTTTTCACCGGCCACGTTCGCCATCGTCAAATACGACTTGGAGAACGACACAGTCGTGCGCAACGCCAAGGGCTTTCTGCAAAAAACCAAGAAAAACGTACCCGGCCTGTTAATCAGCGAGATCACAGATAAGTGGCCATTTGACGGCTATACCGATACTGATAAAAGTGAAAAGGTTATTTTGCGCGATGTGTTCAAAAAGGGGGATGCCTGGTTCAACAGCGGTGACTTGATGCGCGACATCGGCTGTAAGCATGCCCAGTTTGTCGACCGTCTCGGCGATACCTTTCGCTGGAAAGGTGAAAACGTTTCAACCACCGAAGTTGAAAGCTCGCTGAGTGCTTATCCCGGCGTTGAGGATGCGGTGGTCTACGGAGTCGAAATTCCTGGCACCAATGGCCGGTGCGGCATGGCCGCGTTGCGTTTCAATCCTGAGTCGAGTTTTGACGGCGTTGAACTGGCTAAATTCCTGGATGCCGAGCTTCCGAGCTACGCTGTACCGGTGTTCATTCGCGTGCTTGATCAGGTCGAAACAACAGGTACTTTCAAATACAAGAAAACCGATCTCAAGACAGCTGGCTACGACCCAGAGCGAGTCAAAGACGCGCTGTTTATCCGCTTGCCCGGCAGCAAGAGCTTTACCTCCCTCACCGCAGAGTTGTATCAAGCAATCGTTGCCGAGCAATACCGTTTCTAAAGACGCCCGTAAAGACGCCTGAAAAATAGCGCCGCGTTACTGCTTGAATTTGAACTGCAATTGCGCGCCGTCGATAGAATCGCCTGAGCCCTTTTCATGGGTTTCATCCATGATCAATTTACCACTCAATTCGAATGGTTCTGGCTGAGTACCCTCGGGTGCAAACATGGGTGGTAACGCTCGCTCAGCGTTGTACTCATTGGTATCCGCATCATTAAGCTCCTTGACCAGATCTTTGGGTAAACTCAGATCAAGCTCGACCTTTGGCAGCTTGGCCACAGGCTTAGGAGCAGGTGCTTTCTTGACCGGTTGCTCAACGGCAGGTTCAGGCTCAAGTTCGGGCTCAAAGTCAGTTTCAAGCTTGGGTGTTGGTTCCAGGTCTAAATTAAGATCCAGCTTGACCGCGCTCTTTGCCGCATCAGCTTTATCGACTTGTTCAGGTTTTGCATCAGTTTCAGCCACATCTTTAGTTTGACCACCACTTGGACCGGCTTTGGCTGCCTCATCCACTTCTACAGGCGGTGCAACAGCTTGGTCTTGCTTAATGGCTGAAGTCTCGCTGTTTGCGGGTAATTTGGCAGGCTCTTGATCAGGGCCACACGCGCTGAGCACTGCCAGCAAGACAGAGACACAGATATAACGCATCAGATTCATGATTGTTCTACACAACAATTAAACTCGTGCAGAAAAACATCTCTGCACCCCCCCTGCATCATCCTTAAACTGGCAGGCACAGCTATTACGGCGACCCTTAGGCTGTTCGCCCCCACTATTTATCCTGTGCGCTCAGTTCTTGCAACTCTTGTTCGATGTTGAGCGTCGGATATTGCCCCTGCAGTGCTGTGATTAGAGCCTGCGCTTGCGATGTCTGGCCATTTTTACGCAATTGCAATATCTGTTGCAGTTGGACTTGCATATCATCGCTATCAACAACTGGCGGTGAGGGCAAAACAGATTCAGCCATGGCCTCATCGGCCGCCGAGTTTTCTTGCATCAGTTTGCGCTGCATCGGCGCACTCTTTGCACGTGCTTGCGGTTCGACTGTTAGCGCTGGAGCGGGCGATGAGTAACTCTGCATAGCTGGAGCCGCCGCTGGCAGCGGGTTGTCATACTCAGGTTGATAACTATTGAACACTAAGCCCACCGCAAGGCCCACAACTGCGAGACTGCCTAACGCGGCCGACCAACGCCCGTTGGCCCCGGCAAATAGCCAGCTATGTAAACGCTTCCATACCGAAGGAGGTTGCGTCTTGCGCAATTGAGCATTAGCGGCCGCCAAAATGCTTGCATCTAGCGCAGCTGAAGGCTCTTGCTGTTGATTCTGGCGGTAATGCTCAAGTAATTGTGGATCGTCATGTGGCGTATTCATACAGAGACCTCTTCGGTGGCTGAATCAGACAGCAACCGACGTAACTTTTGCATCGCGTAGCGTAAGCGACTTTTGACCGTTTCAGCCGGGGTACGCGTCAGCTCTGCTATTTCGTGCAGTTCCAGTTCACCCTGCGCACGTAGCATGAACACCTCGCGTTGCTCTGCTGGCAAATCATCCAGAGCCAATTGCAGGCGCTGCTGGTCCTGGCTCAAACTGATTTGCTGCTCAGGTCCAGGTTGCGAGTCTTCCTGTGCATGCTGTTGTTCATCATACTCGTCGAGCAACGCATCGCGCTTGCCATGCTTGCGCCAGTAATCGATCAGCCGGTTACGGGCGATTTGGTACAACCAGGTTTTAAATAAAACCGCCTCGCGCTGCTCCGATTGGCTGCGCACTATACTTAGCCAGGTTTCCTGAAAAATCTCCTCGGCCAAGGTCGAGTCACCGCATAAACCGCACAGAAAACGAAACAAGCCGAGGCGATGGCGCTGGTAAAGCTGCGCAAAGGCCTCGGCATCACCTTGTCGATAACGCCGCAGCAAGCTGGCGTCATCGACTTCCTTGGATTCAGAAACAGCTAATTTCACGCTCACTCAACTCGATTAATGGCCACGTCAGGGGTTGAAGTTTGCAAGCTCTGCGCTAATTCCACCAGCTGAATAAATTCAGCGCGCAAACCAGAACGATCATCACCTTTGGCCGCACGCGCCAGTTCAGCACTGTCTTTCAGGGTAAATTGCTGGGTGTATTGACCGCCCTGCAATTGTTGGGCAAAGGCTGCGACCGCTGCCGCAAAGCGCAAATCCTCAGAGGCTTTGGTTATCGATACCACCCGATCTGGCTTGGCGATCGGCACTTCGAGTAAACGACTAGTTGTTTGCTCAGGTGCCTTGTAGCGCAGGCGTAGCATGGCTAGTTCATCGTTCACTGGCTGTTTGTCTGGCTGAGCGGTCGCTGCTTGATAGCGCAGAGGCTCTAACCAGCCACGCTTGCCACGCGGAACAATCTCATACAATGCAGTCACACTATGGCCCGCTCCGATCTCACCGGCATCAACCTTATCGTTGCTAAAATCCTCACGCTGCAATGCGCGATTTTCATAGCCCAGCAAGCGGTATTCGCTGACTTGCGCAGGATTGAACTCTACTTGGATTTTTACATCTTTGGCGACCACCGCAAGGGTTGAACTGAGCTGATCTACCAATACTTTTCGCGCCTCGCGCATATTATCGATATAGGCATAGTTGCCGTCACCGGCATCAGCCAATTGCTCCATCAAACGCTCGTTGTAATTACCAGTTCCAAAGCCCAGAGTTGTCAGTGATATACCGCTTTTGCGCTTACTGGCCGCAAGACGCTTTAGCGCATCGAAGTCGCTGATCCCGACATTGAAATCGCCATCGGTCGCCAACAAAATGCGGTTGATGCCCTGTTTGATAAAGCCCTTCTGCGCTTGCTGGTACGCCAGCTCAATCCCAGATTCACCCGCGGTTGAGCCTCCCGCCTGGAGCTTGTCGATAGCGGCACGAATGGTGGATTTATCGCTGCCGGAAGTCGGTGCCAGCACGACACTTGAACTGCCGGCATAGACCACCAGTGAAACGCGATCTTGCGGTCGTAACTGCTCAACCAAGAGCTTCAGCGTGCTCTGCACCAACGGTAGGCCTTCGCGCCGGGCCATCGAGCCGGAGACATCAACTAGGAACACCAAATTAGCAGGTGCCAACTCGGCCACTGAACGGTCCTTAGCCTTGATCGCCACACGCAGCAACAAACTCTGCGAATTCCATGGCGTTTGTGCCACCTCAGTGCTCAGCGCGAACGGTGCATCTTTATGTCTGTCAGGGTATGTGTAAGAGAAGTAATTAACCATCTCTTCCAAGCGCACCGCATCGGCCTGCGGCAACTGACCTTGATTAAGCAGTCGGCGCACGTTTGCGTAACCTCCCGTATCAACATCAATACTGAAGGTCGACACGGGCGCCTGTGCAACGGCGAACACCGGATTTTTCGGATAATGCTGGTACTGCTCACGGTCATGTTCCGCATAAGCGGTGGCTCTGGCATCAACCGGCGCTGGCAATATATAAGGCTGGTTGTTCGCTAACGGCTCAACTGAAAGCCGCTGTCTTGCTGCGTACTCAGAAACCTGCATAAGCTCATCGCTGGCCTGTTTATGCAGGGCTGGGGCAGATGCCGGGTTTACCTGTTCACGGACAACATACGCAGTGTTGCTTGAGGCCGACTTTGTAGACTCGGGCGTCTCGTAGCTGCAACCGGTCAATGCAATGAGCAGCGAGCCGGTGAAACCATAAACCAGTGATTGGGGGCAACGAATTGGAGCGAGCATGGCTGCGTTTCCTTGAATTAAAGTCCTTTCACTCAAGTAGACGCAACCGATTAACCGTCGGGGTTAACAGCCATCAATTTATTTGCTCTGGCTGAACCTCTTGACACAGTTGCGTGGCAAGCATGCCCAAGGTCATCACCGCGCGCTCGGCCTCACGATTCCATGGCACACCGCAGTTAATCCGCACGCAATGGTTAAACTGCTCAGTGTTACTGAAGATCAGTCCCGGTGCGATACTGATACCTTGCTGCAAGGCTCGGGTGTGCAAATCTTTGGTGTTAACCCGCGCCGGCAAACTCACCCATAGAATGAAGCCACCCTTGGGGCGGGTCATTTGCGTGCCCTCAGGGAAATACTGCTGCACCGCCAGTTGGAAGGCGCTGAGATTCTTGCGATATTCCTGACGGATATAACGCAAGTGTCGGTCATAGCCACCATTCTCCAAATAAGCAGCCACCGTCATCTGCGTAACGCTGCACGCCGAGTGGGTTGAGAATGTCTGTAACCGCTGAATTTCATCCTGATATTTACCGGCAATAATCCAGCCGATACGAACACCAGGCGACAAGGTTTTCGAGAAGCTTGAGCAGTACACCACCCGCCCTTCACGATCATTCGACTTCAAGGCTTTAGTCGGGCCCTGCTCGAACATCAACTCGCCATAGATATCGTCCTCGACAATCTGGATATCAAAGTTCTCGGCAAGCCTGAGCAACTGCTTCTGCCGGTCCTCAGGAATAGTCCCGCCCAGCGGGTTACTCAAGCGCGGAGTCAGCACCATCGCTTTGATTGGCCACTGGCTAGCAGCCAACTGTAGCGCTTCAAGGCTTATACCAGTGGTTGGATCACTGGGAATTTCGATCACTTTCAAACCGAGCAAATCAGCCAGTTGCAGCAAGCCGTAATAGGTCGGCGACTCTGTGGCGATCAGGTCACCGGGCTTAGTCAGCACGCGCAGTGACATTTGCAACGCATCCACGCAGCCGTGAGTGATTACAACCTCTGATGGATCAACCACCACCCCGGCGTCACGCATACGGATCGCAACCTGGCGGCGTAGCGGCTCATAACCCGGGCTGAACATGTAGTTGAAGGCCCGCGCACTCTGAAAACGGGTGACCTTGGCCAACTGTTGATGCAGTGCCCGAGCTGGTAGATAGTCGATATTCGGGACTGCCGCGCCCAGCGGAAACACACCTTCACGGCGGGACTCATCCAGCACCTGATTGATGATGCTGCTGCGGGTCACAAGGCTTGGCCGCTCTACCCTCGCTACATCAGGTGTTGGTGCAGTCAGTGCAGGCGTTTGGTGAACGTAATAACCCGACTGCGGGCGCGCACGTATAAGCCCTTGGTCCTCAAGGTTGGCATATGCCTGTAGCACCGTGGCATGACTGACACTGAGCTGAGTGCTCATCTTACGCACCGATGGCACGCGCTCTCCAGGCTGATAAACACCCCGGCGAATATCCTCAGCTAATTGCTGGGCGATACGTTGATAGAGCAACAGATTGGTCATATGTGCGTTCTCGCTATACTGAACCGTTACAGTAATCCTAACCCTGCAAACTGCACCGGTACAGATTAACTCATAGTGGACGATACAGTTGGATTTCGCCAGCGCAGTTACAGGATAAAGTGCAAGTTATTGCCAGCACTTGGGACTAGAAGTGTTCTTTCTCGGGCTTTAACCCCGAAGAGCTGTGGTCGGGCATGCAGACCCGCAAGAGATCGGTATTCGATGAAACGAGCGCACAAAAAACCCAGCACTAGGCTGGGCTTTAACATGCACTAGGCCAGTTTTTTAGCGGCTTTCGCCCAAGCGGCCCTGTTCGTCAGAAAACACAATCTCAACCCGGCGATTCTGCGCTCGCCCCTTGACCGAGGCGTTTTCGGCAACCGGAAAACTGTCGCCCAAGCCGGTAACGCTGATGCGTTCAGCGTCGATGCCCAAGTCAGTCAGCACATCCGCTACAGCCTGCGCACGAGCGCGCGACAATTCGAGATTATGCGCGTCATCACCACTGTTGTCGGTATAACCTTCAATGCGCACAATGCGTCGTGGGTTGAGCTGTAAGAACTGCACAACCTTGAGAATTGTTCGGTTGGACGACGCTTTCAAGTCAGCATGACCGGCATCGAATAGCACATCGCCCAGAGTGATGATCAAACCGCGTTCGGTTTCTGTCGTAGCCAGGCTGATCATCTGGTCGCCGAGCAAATTACTCTGCTCGTGCAGGCTTAACATTTTCGCTTCGCGCAAGGCCAACTGTACGCGCTGACGCTCAAGCTCCAGCTTGGCTTCACGCTCCTGATTAAGCATCAGTTCGCTCTTTTGCTGAGCGATCGCACTGTAGCGCTGGCTCAGATAAGCGTAATGTTCAACATCAGCTTCGCTGCCCCAGTAATTCGACAGACGATCCGCTCGTGCCAGCGATTCACTCGCACGAATCACATCCTTTGGTGCACTGCGCAGCACGTTGGAGTTTTCTTTAACCGACTGAAAGCTCGCACGGGCGGCCTCCAATGCCTGATTGCTAGCCTGCTGCGAACTGGCGCAGCCGCTCAACACAAGTGCCAATCCTGCGCTGATGACAAGCGGGCTCAGCTGGTTCATAACTGATACCCCAGTTGCTTACGCATACTGTTAATGCGCTTATTAAGTTCCAAAAGCTGTTCTGTACTTCTTGTTGCCAATACCCGCGACTCAGCCTCGCGCGCATCTAACTCGGCCTGCTCAGCCAGAACTCGCGCCTCTTTGTACTGCTCATTCAGCAGCGCAGCCTGGGCAAGTTGTTGCTTGCTCAACGCCAATTGCATCGAGGCATCTTCAGACGTGGCGCCGACAGCGGTTGCCTGCTCGATCGCCTGTTCGGTCAAACGCATTTGCTCGGTAGGTACGGGATCGTTGGCACAGCCAGCCAACAGCAACAAAGCCAACGAGGCGGGAATGAGTCGATTAATCACTGAAATATCCTAGGGTTTAGGCGCGCTGGCAGGTTCCGACTGTTGCTGCTTCCAAAGCTGCAAGTTTTTCTCTAGCAGTGACGCAGGCAACTCGGACGCGGCTAATTCTGTCATTTTTTTGGCCAACTGTCCGCGCAACCATCCGTCATTGCAGGCTGAGTTATGCGACAGCGCCCAATACATCGGTCGGCCTTCAATCGGCGGCGACAGCGGCAACAGGTCATCCTGCAGGCCCATGGTAGCTGCACGCGCCAAGCTCGGCTCGCGCTCAGCCAACACATAGTCAACTTCACCCAGCATCAACCGCTGAAAGACCTGACTGAGGTTGGCGTCCTGCTCAATATTCAGATTGGCTTTGGCGTAGTCATTGAAGGCCGGACTCAACGCATCAGTGGCCTTAGCGCCTTTGCGATCACGCAGATCAGCCCATTCGAGATACGGGAAGCTAAGAATGTTGCGCACCCAAACCACGGTGTCGTGGCTGTACACAGAGGGATAGATATAATCCAAATCCTCGAGCGAAGCAGACTTGAGCTCAACACCCGCCAGCAGATCGACCCGCCCAGTGCGGACCTCATCTTGCGCGTTCTTCCAGGAGCGGCTGTACAAAACGTCCATGCCTACACCAAGGTCTTTAGCGACTTTGCGCAGCATATCGGCTTGAGCGCCAATCAATTGCTTAGGATTTTGCGGATCGCGCCACATGAATGGCGGGTTATTCGGGTCACCCGTCGCGACGAGACGCTCGCAAGAACCTTCGGCAAAAGTCAGGCAAGAAGCACTCAAGCAAGAGATGGCCAGTACCCAGGATTTTAGCAAGTGACGATCAAGCATTCATAACTCTCAAATTAGCCTTTGATGTTGCGCTTGCAGCACCTCAACGCCCGGATTGAACTTCGTGCTAGTTTAACGCCAGCGCAGAATAACGGGTTATAAGGACATGCAATGAAAAAAATTTTACTCGCCCTGATCCTGACCATTGCTGCAGCCGGCGCAGTGCTCTACGTATTCCCGGCGACGCTTATGGCAAGTATTCAGTTGATCGGCCAGACGGTTGCTGGCCTTTCGAGCAAGCAACTTGAAGTGGCTGATCTTAGCATTCATTACTACGAGGGCGGCCCCAAGGATGGCGAAACCATTCTCATGGTCCATGGTTTTGGTGCAGACAAAAACAACTGGCTGCAATTCGCTGATTATTTCACCAAGCGCTATCACGTAATCGCGCTCGACCTTCCCGGCTTTGGCGAAAGCAGCAAGCCGCACGCCAGCTATGACGTAGGCACCCAGGCTGAGCGCATAGCGGCGTTCACTCAAGCGCTGGGTATCAAGCGGCTGCACATTATCGGCAACTCTATGGGTGGGCATATAGCCGCACTTTATGCAGCGCGCTACCCGCAGCAAGTTGCCAGCGTCGCCTTGCTGGATAACGCAGGCATCGACGCGCCGCACAAAAGCGAGCTGTATCAGCGTATCGAGCAAGGCAAGCCCAATCCGTTGGTGGTCAATAACGCTCAGCAGTTCGATGAACTCATCAACTTTGTGTTTTATAAAGCTCCCGCGCTGCCTGAACGGCTAAAGCACTACATGGCCGAGCAAGCCATTGCCAACAGTCCGCTGAATAAACAGATATTCAGCCAATTGCGTGAGCGCTATATTCCGCTTGAGCCGGAGCTGGCGAAGATCGAAGCGCCAACCCTGCTGCTCTGGGGAGATCACGACCGCGTGCTTGATGTGTCGAGCATTAAAGTTATGCAGCCCCTGCTCAAACACCCAAGCGTGGTGGTGATGAAGGATTGCGGGCATGTGCCAATGATCGAACGTCCCGGCGAAACGGCCGAGCATTACCAGGCGTTTCTCGACAAGGTTGCCCGTACCACAGCCAACGCATCACGCTGACAGTTATTCAGGCATAAAAAAACCGCTCAATGAGCGGTTTTTTTATCAAGCGTGTAAAGCCGGATTAAACCAGTTTTTCAAGCTCAGGCACCGCTTCGAACAGGTCAGCAACCAGACCGTAGTCTGCAACCTGGAAGATTGGCGCTTCTTCGTCCTTGTTGATAGCGACGATGACTTTCGAGTCTTTCATGCCAGCCAAGTGCTGGATCGCACCACTGATACCAACCGCGATGTACAGCTGTGGCGCAACGATTTTACCGGTCTGGCCGACCTGCATATCGTTCGGCACAAAGCCTGCGTCAACTGCAGCGCGCGAAGCACCTACAGCGGCGCCAAGCTTGTCGGCTACTGCGTACAGGTGCTTGAAGTTGTCACCGTTCTGCATACCGCGACCGCCAGAAATGACGATTTTAGCAGCGGTCAGCTCAGGACGATCAGACTTCGCCAGCTCTTCGCCGACAAATGCAGATTTACCCGATTCTGCACCGGCAGATACCGCTTCAACAGCAGCAGAGCCGCCTTCAGCAGCAACAGGGTCAAAACCAGTGGCACGCACGGTGATGACTTTGACCGCAGCAGACGACTGCACGGTTGCGATAGCGTTACCGGCGTAGATCGGACGCTTGAAAGTATCCGGGCTTTCTACCGAGATAATTTCAGAAATCTGATCAACGTCCAGCTGCGCAGCAACGCGTGGCAGGAAGTTTTTACCGTTGGTGGTAGCCGCCGCCAGGATGTGGCTGTAGCCAGCGCCCAGTTCAGCGATCAGCGGAGCAACGTTTTCAGGCAGCTGGTGAGCAAAGGCTGCATTATCAGCAACCAGTACTTTAGCGACACCTGCAACTTTGGCAGCGGCTTCAGCCGCTGCGCCGCAGCCAGAGCCTGCAACCAATACGTGAATATCGCCACCGATGGCTTGCGCCGCGGCAACAGTGTTCAGCGTGGCAGCAGCCAGAGCAGCGTTAGTGTGTTCTGCAACAACTAAGATAGCCATTTAGATTACCTTCGCTTCGTTCTTCAGTTTCTCGACCAATTCAGCCACCGACTTGACCTTGATGCCAGCACTGCGAGTAGCAGGTGCTTCGACTTTCACGGTTTTGACGGTAGAAGCGGTGGAAACACCCAGTGCGTCTGGCGTGATGTTTTCCAGTGGCTTCTTCTTAGCCTTCATGATGTTCGGCAGCGACGCATAGCGAGGCTCGTTAAGGCGCAGGTCGGTGGTCACGATAGCTGGCAGATTCAGTGCAACAGTCTGCAGGCCGCCATCGATTTCACGGGTTACGTTAACCTTGTCGCCAGCAACTTCTACCTTGGAGGCGAAAGTACCTTGAGCGTAACCGGTCAGAGCACCCAGCATTTGGCCAGTCTGATTGTTATCGCTGTCGATCGCCTGCTTACCAAGGATGACCAGCTGAGGCTGCTCTTTATCGACCACTGCCTTGAGCAGCTTGGCCACAGCCAGTGAACTCAATTCTTCGCTGGATTCAACCAGGATTGCACGATCAGCACCCAGAGCCAGCGCAGTACGCAGTTGCTCTTGAGCCGTTGTCGGGCCAATAGTCACGACGACGATTTCGCTCGCCACGCCTTTTTCCTTTAGGCGTACCGCTTCTTCAACAGCGATTTCGCAGAAAGGGTTCATCGACATCTTGACGTTCGCAAGATCAACGCCGCTGTTGTCCGCTTTAACGCGAACCTTGACGTTGTAGTCGACCACTCGTTTGACAGCTACAAGAACCTTCATGGATTCCCCGTTACTCTCTGGTGAATAGGAATGTCGCCAAGATGGACCTGGCTAGTGATGCCAATCGGTGTAAACCGACCTTCAGCCCAGACGGCGAGCGCAAAACCGCCCGTATCTTGACTGCACTACCTGGCGTGGTCAATACATTGAACCGGCCAGTCATCTTTCATGTAGTACTATTCTAACAGTCCTACAGAAAATTCAAACAAACGTTTGTATTGGCCCAATCCCTTAGTGTAGATATAATGCGTCAGCACGGCTTTGGGCGCGAGCCTGGCAACGTTAAATAAAATACATAAGAGAGCCTGAGTAGGAGATAACCTGTGGAACGCGAATTTATGGAGTTCGACGTCGTCATCGTCGGTGCTGGGCCTTCTGGCCTGTCCGCCGCCTGCCGACTGAAGCAAAAAGCTGCCGACGCAGGTAAAGAAATTAGCGTCTGTGTCGTCGAGAAAGGATCAGAAGTCGGCGCGCACATTCTATCCGGTGCGGTATTTGAGCCGCGCGCGCTGAACGAGCTGTTTCCTAACTGGAAAGAGCTTGAAGCCCCGCTCAACACCCCGGTAAAGCGCGACGACATCTATATGTTGAAGAGCGCTGAGAGCGCAACCAAGATCCCAGGCATGTTCGTGCCGAAGACCATGCACAACGAGGGTAACTACATTATCTCGTTGGGTAACCTCTGCCGTTGGTTGGCTCAGCAGGCTGAAAACCTGGGTGTAGAAATTTACCCAGGTTTCACCGCACAAGAAGTGCTGATCAACGAAAATAACGTAGTCACCGGTATTCTCACAGGTGATTTGGGCGTTGACCGCGAAGGCAACCCCAAAGAAGGCGTGTATACGCCGGGCATTGAACTGCGCGCCAAGTACACCCTGTTTGCCGAAGGCTGCCGTGGCCATTTGGGCAAACAACTGATCAAGAAATTCAACCTTGACACCGAAGCGGATGCCCAGCATTACGGCATCGGCCTCAAGGAAATCTGGGATATTGACCCAGCCAAACACGAACAAGGCCTGGTTGTTCACACCGCTGGCTGGCCGCTAGACGATGAGAACATGGGTGGCTCGTTCCTCTATCACCTGGAAAACAACCAAGTGGTAGTCGGCTTGATCGTTGACCTGTCCTACAGCAACCCATTTCTGTCGCCATTCGACGAATTCCAGCGCTACAAGCACCATCCGGTGATTGCTCAGTATCTGGAAGGCGGCAAGCGCGTCAGCTACGGCGCCCGTGCTATCACCAAAGGCGGCCTGAATTCGCTACCGAAAATGGTTTTCAACGGTGGCGCACTGATCGGCTGTGATTTAGGCACCCTCAACTTCGCCAAGATCAAGGGCAGTCATACCGCCATGAAATCTGGCATGTTGGCCGCAGACGCCGTCGCTGACGCGTTGTTCGCTGGCAAAGAAGGCGGCGACGAGCTGACCGGTTACGTCGACAGCTTTAAGTCGAGCTGGCTCTATGACGAATTATTCGGCAGCCGCAATTTCGGCCCAGCCATGCACAAATACGGCGCCTTGCTCGGTGGTGCATTCAACTTTATCGACCAGAATATCTTCGGCGGTAAAATTCCGTTCACCCTGCATGACACCAAGCCAGATTACGCATGCCTCAAGCTCGCGGCTGACTCCAAGCGCATCGCTTATCCGAAGCCGGATGGCAAGCTGAGCTTTGACAAACTGTCTTCGGTTTTCCTGTCCAGCACCAACCACGAAGAAGAGCAGCCCTGCCACTTGAAACTGGCGGACGCGAGCATTCCGCTGGATAAAAACTTGCCGATGTACGATGAGCCGGCACAGCGCTACTGCCCTGCCGGGGTTTATGAAATCGTCACGCAAGAGGATGGCGAGAAGAAGTTCCAGATCAATGCGCAGAACTGTGTGCATTGTAAGACTTGCGACATTAAAGACCCTGCCCAGAACATCACCTGGGTGGCGCCTGAAGGGGCTGGCGGCCCGAATTACCCGAACATGTAATTACGCCGCTAAACAAAATGCCCGCTGCGCAAACAGCGGGCATTTTTTATGCGCGATTTGAAAGTATGCAGGACGGATTGGGATCTTTTTCACCCGCTATTTTGTTGCGAGATTGAGCCTATTTATTGCCGTATATCGGCGGACAAGCTTCGCGTTATCACGCCCAACGAGCGCTTCTCACTCTGGTTGCGGGGCGATGCAGAAAAACTGACCACTGCTCCAGACACCGAGCCAGTTCTGGCCGTCGATCTCACGCGGCACTGCAAGCTCAACCAGCTGATAAAACACATTGCGGTGAATCAGCGCTTCAAGGTTGGTGCGCACCAGGATAAACGGCGCCGGTTCCTGGGTTTGCGGGTCTAGCTCGACGCGAATAGGATGCTCGGCATCAGCCACAATTTCATCATCAACGTTATTGGTGAAGCGTAATACCTGAGCCTCACCTTCGCCCTCAACCGCCAGCGTAATCGCTACAAACGGCGCAACATCGACGCGGATACCTACTTTTTCGACCGGTGTCACCAGCACGTAGTCATCACCATCGCGGCGGATAATCGTTGAAAACAGCTTGACCATCGGCTTACGCCCAATCGGCGTGCCCATGTAGAACCAGGTGCCATCTCGGGCGATACGCATGTCGATATCACCACAGAACTCTGGATTCCAAAGGTGCACTGGAGGCAGACCTTTCTTCTCGCTTTTAGGAATCTGCGCAAGCAGGTCATTTGCCTTGCCTGAATCACTCATACCATCTCCCATGTTCTCTGATCAGTATCAGCATCGAGAGCCAACACCGTACGATTAATCACTCAAGCCAATCAGACTGCGCGCATATTGCTCAAGCGGTGGGCCGATCAAGTCTTCCGGTTTTTGATCATAAAACGTCAGGAAGCCGCCGCGGCTACGAATTCGGGCAGTATCGACCAAATAGCGAGTATTGGTCTCAATCAACATTAACTGAATAACCCCGCTATCCACACCAATACGGTCCAGCGCCTCCTGGTCTTCCCACTCGGTGCCCGTGCCGATCCGGTCATCGGCCGTGGCGAAACGTCCGTACAGCAGATAATGTGCACCTTGCCCGCGAGCCTGACTCATTGCCTGATCAAGCCCAAGCGGTGTCTGCGCCCTGCGTACCAGCGGGAAGTATTCGATAAAGCCTTTAAAAGCCTCCTCGGCGACAATATTGGCCTTAGGGTTGGCATCGCCGCGCGGTGTGAAATAACCCTGGGCGATGTAAATAAACGAATCCGGCTGCAAGCGGCGCGAGTTCGCCCGCTGCGTGTTGCTATGATCGAGCACACCAGCATCACGCAGTTGATACTGGGTACCCGCCGCCATATCGCTGACGGTCATGCAGCCACTCAGCGGCAAAAGCACCAGCAAAGTGAATAATGGAAACAGCCTAGGCATCACTCTTCTCCCGTACCGGTGCCAAAATACCGGCGAATAAGCAGGCAATGCAGATTCCACGCCAAAGTACGGGTAGCCTGTAGACCGCTCGAAATCACGGGATCTTGGCAGGGCAAGGTGCATGGACCTTATCGGCCGAAGCGAAATATTTCTGCATCTGAATTGGGCCTCCCCAAATAGAGATCGGCAATAATTTGGGCCGCCACCACGCTGTAGGTAATACCGTTGCCTCCATAGCCGAGCGCAAAATAAGCATTGGGGATTTCGTCAGTCTCGCCAATATAGGCGAGCCCATCTTTCGTCTCACCGAAGGTTCCAGCCCAAGCGTACGCGACCTCGAAAGGTATTTTAGGCATAAGCTCTGCTAATTTTTTGCTCAATGCCTCGCGCTTCTCCGGCAGGACTGCGTCACGCAGATCGCTGTTTTTGAAAGCTTCATCCTCACCACCGATGATGATCCGATTATCACTGGTGGTGCGCATATAGGTATAAGGCCGCTCTGACTCCCAGAGCAAACATTGTTCATACCAGCCCTCAAAGGTTTTAACCGGCTCGGTGATGAATGCAAACGTACTGTTGAGATCAACCACTTTTTCTTCAAGCCAGGTCTGCGCTTCATAGCCGCAAGCGAAAACCACTTTTTGCGCACGAACCTGATACCCCCTTTGTGTAAGGGCGGTTATCCCCTGCTCTGCCTGGTCTATCTTACCGACCTGAGTACGATCAAAAATCGACGCACCGTTAGTCTGCGCACGCTGCAGTAATGCGTGGGTCAACAAAAAAGGATCGACCTGGGCTCCTTGCTTGGAATAAAGCCCGCAAGGCGCGCTGAAGTTAAAACGATCCTCAATATCTTTTCGCCCCCAAAATTCAATGTCGAAACCAGCCTCCTTGCGCGCTTGGTACTCTTGCTCAAGTGACTCAACGTCATCTGCTGATGAGGCAAAGTAAAAACTACTCTGGCGTGAAAAACCGCAGTCCGGCAACTGCTTTGTCATCACCGCCAGTTTGTCGATGGCATCAGCGCACAGGTGATAGGCACGCTCAGCCTGCGTTTTACCGATGCGAGCAATTAAATCGCTCAGATGCATATCGATTGGCATTGCAGTAGAGGCGCTGGTGCTCCCTCGGGCAACATCTCGACGATCCAGCACGACGATTTTATGGCCTTGCTGAGCAAGGTAATCAGCCACCAAAGCACCGGTAATACCCGCCCCGATAACGAGCACATCGCAATCCAAGCTCTGCGACAGGCTGGGATATGATCTGACCAAGCCAGACTTGATTGGCCAAAAGCAGTGCCCTGAACGCAGATCCATGTTTTATATCCTTTGGAGACTGGCTTGCAGCAATACAGCGCAATACTTAAATGACAACGAGTCTTGAGCATCGTGCGCCATCAGGCTTAACAGGGCCTGCTTTCCCCTCATCAATTTGGGGTTGCAGGTTTTTTACACCCACTGTAAACACTCGCCCCCGCAGCCTTCCTCAAAGGCTGAAGCAACCAGTACCAGCCTCGACTCATTTACCAAAGACGAACTGCCCACCGCCCAAAAAACGCTCATCCCGCCCGGTTGACCTCAATAAACTCGATCTATACCCTGTGCAACTTGAGCACCTGGTCAGCTAGCGCCGTGACATCACGGACCGTGCCGTACCTGCATTACCTAACATATAGGATGATTACGCTACGGACGGAAAAGCGTAACAGTGCTCATAAACAATCAATAGGGAGGTAGATATGTTTAAAGGCTTAAGGACACTCAATACCGCAGTCGCCTTGACTGCAGCCATCGTAGGCAGCAACCAAGCGTTGGCCAGCCATCACTTTGAATCCACCATCGTTCAAAAAACGCCCACGCTTAATCAGTTAGATAACTACGTTTTCCCTTCGGACCGCCCAGATCACACCGTATTCGTGATGGACGTAAGCGCTGTGCCGAAAGCCGGAGTTGATGGCACGTTCTCGACTAAGGGCCTGTACAACATCCACGTAGCTAATGATGACACCTATAAAGCGGGGCATACCTTTAGCTTCCGTTTCCAAGGTGCAGATAAGTTTACTGTGTATCAATCTGACGCCCCCAATGCTGCAGTTGGGACCATCGGCACCAAGCTGGGCGAAGGCAACGTTGGCAAAGCCACCGAACTGCCAAACGGCATTAAAGTCTGGACCGGCGTTGTCAAAGATCCGTTCTACGGCAACTCCACCAGCCTTGGCCTGCTGCGTGCGCAGCTTAACAATGGTACGCCTTACGACCCAGCCATTTGGGCACAAGCTAAGGGCAAAAGCATCTTCATTGGCCGTAAAGCCGCTGCAATCGTGCTGGATGTACCTAACTCAATGCTTGGCAAGACTGTACACGCCTTCATGACCACCGCTGTGGAAAAAGATGGCGCCTGGCAGCAGGTTCAGTACTCAGCAAACCCTTTGCTTTCGCACACGATGCTTTTCGAAAATGGCGCGCTCAAGGCAGTACTTAATAGCAGCCGTCCAGATACACAAAAGGCAATCAAACCGTTTGTATCTGCTCGCATCACGCGCGCAGTACTGCTGGCGAAATCGCAGAAAGACCCAATCAAGTACGCTGACAAAATAACCGATATGCTGGTGCCGGATGTACTCACCTACAAAGTCGGTACTGCAGCCAAGTATGCCGCGAACGAACGCAATGGCCGCTCGCTGGATGATGACGCAATGAGTGCCGTATTGAGCATGATGCTGGGCACCCCTACTGACCAAAAAATCAGCAATCCAAAACTGCATACTGCAGCCTTTCCTTACCTGATCCCAACGACAGTTGACTAACCTGTCATAGGCTCACATACCCGCAGCAAATTAACTTCATTGCTGCGGGTTACTTCTCTCAGAATCAAGGATGAGGCTGTGTATTCGCTAATGTATCTCTTAGCAGACGATGTCGCGCATGCGCCAAATAAGCTAACCCTCCGGCTGCGTCAAGGGGTTGCAATACTGGCCATGCTAATGCTCACACCGCTAGCCATGGCCCATGAGTTCTGGTTGGTTCCTCACGACGCACAAACTGGCCTCGAGCAAAAAGTAGTGTTCGAATTGCGGGTTGGGCCAACCTGGCCAGGCGTGCAAACACCTCGAATAGACAACCTTGTTAACTGGTTTAAGGCCAAAGACGCCCAAGGTGAATGGAAAGTAGCCGGCCGGGATCGCACACTTGCGGTCGGTAACTTCACCACCCGTTCGCCAGGCGCGACCGTAGTTGGTATGCGTACTAACAGTGCCCACCTTGAGCTATCGGCGTCCGAATTCAATCAGTATCTGATGGAGGAAGGTCTGACCGAGGTGATGAAAACCCGCGCACGTTTTGGTTTGGGTGACGCACCAGGCCGCGAGAACTTCTCTCGTTGCGCCAAGAGCATCATCCTCGTCGACGGCCAGAGCCAGGGGTATGACAATCAAATCGGCTTGCCGCTGGAGCTTATCCCGCAGACAGATCCATTGGCACTTCGCACCGATGAGCCATTTGTCGTGCAACTTCTTTTTCTTGGCAAGCCGCTACCGAACACGTTGATCAAGGCACAGCTTAAAGCCGAGCCACCGATTGAGCTAAGCGCAACCTCGGATGCTGCTGGTCGCGTCATGTTCACGCTTCCCCAAGACGGTTTATGGCTATTCAACGCCGTACACATGGAACCTAGCACTGAAGACGATAGCGACTGGGAAAGCCTCTGGGCGTCCCTGACAGTCCAGCTATCAGAAAAATCCAAAGAGTAATCACCAATGATCTTTCGTACCCAAAGTTATCTGCAGCCTGTGTTCTTGCTACTCATCATGCTCGCCAGCACTAGCGCACAAGCGCACACAGGTGTAGAGGCTGGCTGGTTGCACCCGTTATCCGGCGTCGATCACCTGCTGGCAATGATCGCCATTGGCGCTTGGAGCTGCCAGATGGGCGGCCGCGCCGTCTGGATTGTACCTAGCGCCTTCGTCAGTTTCATGATGCTCGGTGGCCTGCTGGGCTTTGAACAAGTAGATTTGCCCGGTGTAGAAATTGGTATTGTTCTTTCGGTAATACTGCTCGGACTTGCAATCGCGCTAGAGAAAACCTTTGCCGTGGCCATTGCCGCGATTGGCGTCGGTATTTTCGGTATATTCCATGGCTACGCCCACGGCTACGAAATGCCGGTAATGGACAACAAGCTGGCCTATTCAGCCGGATTCCTGAGTACCACAGCCGCCCTCCACGTGGTCGGCGCTGTTGGCGCATTTCTGGTGCTCAAACTGCCCCGCGGCCGCGTCATTCTCTGCACATTGGGCGCTATTTGTGCCCTTTGCGGTGTCTACTTGGCGACTCAGCTCTGACCGTATCCAAAACTGCTTATCCCTTGGGCGATGCATAACGCGCATTGCCCAAGGGGATTATTCAGCCCAGCGCAATCTCTACAACTTCACCAGAAAAACGCACAGGCCATGTGTGCAGGCATTGTTCCGGGTACTCCAGACAGGTGCCATCTTCGAGGCGGAAGTGCTGCTTATAAAGCGGAGCGGCGATGACTAAATCGCCTGCTAGACTTCCAATGATACCGCGTCCGATCACGTTAGCGCCTGACTTCGGATCGCGATTATCAAGCGCATACAGCTGCTTAGCATGCACCTCACTCGGCACGTAAAACAGCGCAACTTGTGCGCCATCGGCCCATGCGACCACTCCTGAATTTGCGACCAAGTCTTGCCGGCTGCACAACGATTGCCAGTTAAGGTTTTGCTGCTGCTCGATTGCGTCTGCGCGGCTCATTAAACCACCTCCTCAAATAGCGGGATCAGCGACAGCTCGGTATCGCGGACGGGGCGACGTTGCTGGCGTTCTTTGACGAAATGAATATCCGGGTCGCCGCGCTTATCGTTGACAAAGGTACGGAAGCGCTTGAGCTTCTCCGGGTCATTAAGGGCATTGGCCCATTCGCATTCGTAGCGATCAACCACGAGCTGCATCTGCGACTCCAGCTCCGCTGCAAGGCCAAGACTGTCGTCAATGATCACGGCCTTGAGGTAATCCAGGCCACCTTCCAATGATTCACGCCACACCGAGGTGCGCTGGAGGCGGTCGGCAGTTCGCACATAAAACATTAGAAAGCGGTCGATATAACGGATCAGAGTGACATCATCCAGATCAGTCGCGAACAGTTCGGCATGGCGCGGACGCATCCCGCCGTTACCACTGACGTAGAGGTTCCAACCGTTTTCCGTCGCGATTATGCCGACGTCTTTGCTTTGCGCTTCAGCGCACTCCCGAGTGCAACCGGAAACGGCAAATTTGATCTTGTGCGGGGAGCGTAGCCCCTTGTAACGGTCCTCCAGAGTCAGCGCCATGCCAACGCTGTCTTGCACACCGTAACGACACCAGTTGCTGCCTACGCAGGACTTCACCGTGCGCAGTGATTTGCCGTAGGCGTGGCCCGTCTCAAAGCCTGCCGCAATCAACTCGCTCCAGATATCCGGCAGTTCGTGAAGCTGCGCGCCGAACAAATCGATGCGCTGGCCGCCGGTGATTTTGGTGTACAGGTCGTATTTTTTCGCCACCGCGCCAATCGCGATCAAGCCATCCGGCGTCACCTCACCGCCGGGAATGCGCGGCACCACCGAGTAAGTACCGTTCTTTTGCATGTTGGCCATAAAGGTGTCATTGGTGTCTTGTAATGGCACCAGCAACGGATCAGTGATCGAACGATTCCAACAGGATGCGAGCACCGAACCCACCGCGGGCTTGCAGATGTCGCAGCCGAGGTGACCTCTACCGTGCTTGGCCAGTAACGCCTCGAAACTCTCGATGCCTTCAACGCGCACAATCGCGTACAGCTCTTGGCGGGTATAGGCAAAGTGTTCGCACAAGCTCTTGTCGACAACCACGCCACGGGCGGTCAGTTCGTGTTCGAAAACCTGTTTGAGTAAAGCCGCACACCCGCCACAACCTGTTGCAGCTTTGGTGCAGCTCTTGAGGCCGGCGAGATCACCACAACCGCCGTCAAGCGCAGCGCATATGGCGCCTTTGCTGACGTTGTGGCATGAGCAAATGGTTGCGCTATCCGGTAGCGCATCAGCGCCCAACGCAGGCGCACCCTCGCCTTGCGGCAAGATCAGAGACGATGGATCGGCTGGAAGCTTGATGCCGTTTTGCACGTACTGCAACAGCGTGTCGTAATAACTATTGTCGCCCACCAACACAGCGCCGAGGGCATGTTTGCCATCGGCTGAAACCACTAGACGACGGTAACTGGCAGTGGCCTCGTCGATAAAACGGTAACTGCGCGAACCCGCAGTTGCACCCTGTGCATCACCGATTGAGCCGACATCGACGCCAAGCAATTTAAGCTTGGTCGACATGTCTGCGCCCATAAACGGATCGCTCTGCTCGCCACATAATTGCGCGGCAACCGCGCGGGCCATTTGATAGCCGGGCGCAACCAGACCGAAGACACCACCATTCCACGCCGCGCATTCACCGATGGCAAAAATATGCGGGTCATTGGTTCGGCATTGGTTGTCGATCGCCACGCCACCACGAGGCCCAAGCTCCAGCGTGGATTGCTTGGCAAGTGCATCCTGCGGGCGTATACCGGCAGAAAATACAATTAGATCGGCTTCAAGAAACTCATCACCGACAAAATTCATGCGATAGCGATACTCATCACCCGCACTGATTGATTGCGTCGCACGGGACAAATGCACACTTACGCCTAGCGCCTCTATTTGTGCCTTGAGTGCCAAACCTCCGTGATCATCCAGCTGTACAGGCATCAGGCGTGGTGCGAACTCAACCACATGCGCCTCCAACCCTAGCGATTTGAGTGCATTGGCCGCCTCTAAACCAAGCAGTCCACCGCCGACGACTACACCGCGACGCGCGTTCTTGGCCGCAGCCTGAATAGTGTCCAAATCTTCGAGTGTGCGGTAGACCAAACGCGAATTGCCTTCAGCACCCTCAATAGGCGGAACGAATGGATACGAGCCTGTCGCAAGCACCAACTTGTCAAACGGAAAACAGCCGTCAGCCGTAATCACCTCACGGCGTTCGCGGTCAATCTCCAGCACCGGCACGCCCAAGTGCAGTGTTACACCCGGCTGCTGATAGAGCTCGGCGCTACTCAAGGCCAGAGACTCGGCATCACGACCGGTAAAATACTCGGAAAGGTGCACCCGATCGTATGCGCGCATCGGTTCTTCACTGAAAACATGCACGCTGTACTGGGCTAATGCACCGCGCTCAATCAGTTGCTCGACACAATGATGACCCACCATGCCATTGCCAATCACGATCAGGGTTTGCAGATTATTCAAGGTTGCGACAGTGGAGTTCATAGAGCACCCATCCAAGCCAATCACGTTTTTGAAGCAAAAAAAAACGCCTGAAACCCTTAGGTTCCAGGCGCCTTTGCCTGTTCATTGACGCTAAATCCCTGGCTGCAATGCCTGATTCAGCGTTTGTTGCCCATGATCTTTACAGATAACTCGATCGCCATTGATCGCCTGGGCGGCCCCCGATAAACGAGAGCATTAACCTAGTAAAAGCAAGGGTTATGCCATATCCCCGAAATCCCGACTTCACAAGCTTAGAGCCGCTTTACCTGCCTACCTAACTCAGCAAATAGGCGGTGAATAGAACCCCGATGGTGCAGTTGTCACTGCAAACGCACCAGACTAATGCCAAATTGCAGCGTTTGATCCCCAGCTCAGTACCCCCTGCTCAACAGCCAGATCACCAACCCCAGCAGAGTCGTCGAGAGTGCTTTCCAAAACAGCAACGGGTTACGCTCCAGCAACGGCGGACGGTGTTTATTGAGAATGTTTTGACTGGGCTGGCGCAGCTCGAAAATAAACTCTGAAAGTGCCGGGTAGCGCTTTAATGGATCAGGTTGCAGCGCTTTGCGTAAGACATCATCCAACCAAGCAGGAAGCTCGCGATCGTTATCACGCAACGACTGATAAACCAGACGATTTTGCGCTGCACGGCTTTTGCACTTCGCCACCTCGCAGCCATAAGGCAAGCGACCACTCAACATTTGATAGACAATAACCGCCAATGAGAACTGGTCTGAGCGCGGTGACCCACTCTCGCCAAGAAAGTATTCCGGCGCGGTATATTGCGCGGTACCGAGTAATTGATTGCACGCAAGTGGCGAGGTCATTTCCATCAGCCCGGCGACCTGCGCCGAGCCAAAGTCGATCAATTTCAGCACCCCGCTGGCGTCGATCATAATGTTGTCGGGGCGTAAATCCTGGTGGAGCATTTCCAGGCGATGAAAAGCCTGCAAACCTTTGCCGATTTGTTCAGCCATGCCACGCACCTTTTCCAACTCAGGCTGTGGATGGTCGAGCAACCACTGACGCAGCGTTTGCCCTTCAACAAATTCACTGACGCTATACAAATAGCTGCGCTTGCGCGTCTGCGCGGGTGCTTTAAGTACATGGGCGCTGTTAATACGTCGCGCCACCCACTCTTCAGTCATCAGGCGCTCTAAATGGGCCAAATCGTGCTGCAAATCCACCGAAGGCGCTTTTAGTACCACCTCGGTGTCAGCGCCAATATCGTGCGCCAGGTAAATATGGCTGCGACTGCTTGCGTAGAGTTCACGAATGATTCGATAGCCATCAAACTCCATTCGCGCCTCCAGCACTGGCGCAAAAGGTAACTCAGTCAACTGCTGCTGCAACTCGCTGGCGTCCTGCTGCGCAACACTGTCGACCCGTACAATCTGCACCGTCAGGTTGTCATCACTGCCCTGCGCGTACGCCTGCTCGACAATCGCTCGCGCGGCGCCATTCAAATCGCTTTCCTGTGCCTCAATCAATTCAACCATGTGCGCCGGACTGACAAATTCGTAGACGCCATCGGTGGCAAATACAAAACGATCGCCAACCTCAACCTGAAACGTGCGGTAGTCGAGTTCAAGATGACTATCGATGCCCATTGCCCGGCTCAAATAGCTCTTGTCCTGCGAAACCCAAAGACGGTGATCTTCAGTCAACTGCTCCAGGCTGGCATCGCGCAAGCGGTATATACGCGTGTCGCCTGCATGGAAGATGTGCGCGGTAGTTGATTTGATCACCATGGCGCTGAGCGTGCATACATAGCCACGATCGAGGTCGTAGCGGTACTGGCTTTGCCGCGTTTGCGCGTACAGCCAGGAGTTGGTCGCCATCAATACCCGTTGCGCCGACTTTTTTACCGACCAGGCATCGGAGGTACAAAAATAATCCCCGAGAAAACTGGCCACAGCAGACTCACTGGCGATATGGCTGACAGCACTGCTACTAATACCGTCAGCCAAGGCAATGGCAATACCTTTGGCGGTGAGCTGCGGCTCTTGCGGAATGTAGATACCGTGGAAATCCTGATTGGCAGCCTTACGCCCTTTGTCGGAGTGCTGCCCTACGGAAATCTTGAGCTGGGTTGCCATGCTGCTCCCAATACGATCCGGCGGCAGAGCGACGGACCGTGATTGCACAATTAGCTGAAACTGCGTTTGGGAGCAGTCTTCATGTGGGTGGTGTAAAGCGTCAGACCGGTGAAAGCCAAGCCGCCAACCAGATTACCCAGCGCGGTCGGGATTTCGTTCCAAAGCATATAGTCCATCACCGAAAAATTGCCGCCCAGAATCATCGCCGACGGGAACAGAAACATGTTCACCACCGAGTGCTCAAAACCCATGTAGAAAAACAACATGATTGGCATCCACATGGCTATGGTTTTACCACTGACCGTGGTCGAGATCATCGCCCCAACAACACCCATCGAGACCATCCAGTTGCACAGCATGCCGCGCAGGAAAATGGTCAACCAACCCGCCAGACCGTACTCGGCATAACCCAGCGTGCGGTCCTCGCCGATGTGCGAGATCTTTTCGCCGATAATCCCTGGGCTGGTAGAAAACCCGTAGGTGAAGACGAACGCCATCATGAACGCTACGGCTAGCGCGCCAGCAAAGTTGCCGGTAAATACCAGCCCCCAATTGCGCAGCACACCGTTTACGGTCACGCCCGGTCGCCGGTCAAGCAGCGCCAATGGTGTGAGCACGAAGACCCCCGTGAGCAAGTCAAAGCCCATCAGGTAAAGCATCACGAAACCAACGGGAAAGAGCATGGCGCCAACCAATGGCATGCCCGTTTGCACGGTGATGGTGATGGCAAAAACAGCCGCTAAAGCCAAGATCGCACCGGCCATGAAAGCGCGAATAAGCGTGTCGCGGGTGGACATGAAAACCTTCGATTCGCCGGCATCCACCATTTTGCTGACAAACTCAGCAGGCGCTAGATAGGACATATTATTTCCCTGAATGTGAGTTTTTAAAACGCAAAAAAAAGACGCCTAGAGCTTTTCAGCTCCAGGCGCCTTTGCCTGTTAATTTGTGGGGCTCAACCGCCCTATTTTGCGCAACAGGCAGTGGCGATTAACGCCGTCAGATCGCCATTGATCATTGGGCCGCCACCCGCGCAGTCGCGGTTGTGTTACCAAACTAACTATCAACAGAGCAAGTTACGCGCCAAACCTGCTCAGCCAGTTCCGAGGCTGCGGCGCAGAGGCTTTGCGCAAGGTTTAACCCGCGCCAGCAGCCCGTACAAGCCAAGCAAGTGGAACCAAAACGGAGCACGCGCCAATCCAAACGCCCCATTCTGTGACGGTGCAACTCAAACTCAAGCTCAAGCAACAGGCCCTGAACAACAAAACCCGCGGCCACCTTGGGAGGCGACGGCGGGTTTAGTGTTTAGTTAAGCGTTAATCAGTGGGTCTAATGCTTGATCTGCGGCGCTTCATCCTGCAGTTTTTGCACAGCACTGAGCGTTAGCTCTCCAGTTTTACCGCCCCAGCTCTGGCGAAGGTAATTAAGCAGATCCGTCAGTTGCTGCTGAGTCAGTTTGCCTGCGAAACCCGGCATAGGCTGCATACGCTCGAAGCCTGTGAATTGCTGCTCACCGATGCCATCCTCAATCACCCGCAGCAAGTTGCGCGGGTCCTCCAGGCGCAAGGTGGTATTGCCGCGCATGGCGACCGCAATGTGTGGCTTGCCCTCGCCTCCCGCAGCGTGACAACCGGCGCACACGTTCAGGTACTCCTGACGACCGTTCTGTGCACTTGGGCTGAGCTTATCGAACGGGACTTCCGTTAGCACTTTAGCCTCTGGCGGTTGATCGCCGAGCAGGAATGTCGCCATCGCCGCCAGGTCATCATCACTCAAGTGCTGCGTACTATTGTGAAACACCGGGTACATCTCGTTGAACATAGTGCCCTGAGCGCTCATGCCATGCTTAAGAAAAGAACTCAGGTCTTGATGATTCCAACCGCGAGCGGCCAGATCATCGCTCAGCAGGCTCGGTGCCAGATAACCGTTGAGCACACCGCCAGTCATTCGCTTATCCAGCTGCATGGCCCCCGTCACACCGCGGGGGGTGTGACATTCGCCGCAATGGCCGAGCACATCGATCATGTACTGGCCACGCTTCCATGCCGCACTTTTGCCTTGTGCCGATTGCAGCTGCAAATCTTCTGCGTAGAGCATGTTCCAGCCGATCAAACCGAGGCGCACGTTAAACGGAAAACTCAGGCTGGTTTCCGGTGCAGCCCGTTCAATCGGCTCGACGGTCTTCAGGTAGGCGTGAATAGCATCCGAGTCTTCGCGTGGCATCAGGTGATACGAGGTATACGGCATCGCCGGATACAAGTTGGCACCATCGCGACGTTTACCTTCGACGAGCGCGGCAAAAAACTCGTCATCGTTATACAGCCCAATGCCGTGCTCTTTGCTTGGGGTGATATTGGTGCCGTAGATCGTGCCGAATGGTGAAACGATTGGCAGTCCACCCGCATAGGGCGCGCCACCTGGTTTTGTATGGCAGGCCATGCAGTCAGCTGCACGGGCAAGGTAGGCGCCGCGCTCAACCTGGCCATCGGCGTGTGCCTGTAGCATCGGCACAACCAAGCCAGCCGCCAGGGTCATACAGGAGAGTAGATACTTCATGCTCAACCCTCCTTAACCAGACCGAGATCAGTCAACACATTACGCGTGGCGCTAAAGTAGCGAACGTAGCCGGTGCAACGGCAAATATGATGACCGAGGCTGTCTTCAATAACCTGTTCCAGCTGGCTGTTAACGATCGGCTTACGCTGAAGCTTCTCCACCAATAAGGTCGCGGCATTAACGAAACCGGGTGCGCAGTAACTGCACTGAAAGGCAAACTCATCGACGAAACGCTGCTGGATCGGATTTAGCTCGGTAACCTTGCCCTGCTCATCACGGCTCGCGTGACCTTCAATGGTCCGCACTTTTTTGCCTGCGAAGTAGTGCGCACCGGTGATGCAGGTACGCACCTCTTCGCTGGTACCGTCGGGATTATCGACGATCACCACACAGGCATGGCAAATACCCTGACCACAGCCCAAGCGTGAGCCGGTGAGGTTTTTGTATTCGTGCAGGTAATCGATCATCGGCAGGTCATCAGGGATGTCCGCCGAGTCGACGGTTTTACCGTTGAGGGTCAGTTGCAGCGGACGATTAGCCATTGAGGGCCTCCTTGATGCGCGCAGAAGTGATGGGTAAATCGCGGATGCGTTTACCGATTGCGTGGGCGACGGCATTGCCGATGGCGCCGACAATCGGGATCATCACCACTTCGGCAATACCCTTCGATGGATCGCTTGCCGACAGCGGCGGCAAAATTTCTGCGCTCTGCTTCCAGACGGCAACATGGCGCGACATCGGTAAACGGTAGCGGTTGAAGTTCCAGTCACCCTCCCCCGGCCCGCCTTCATACAACGGCATTTCCTCCATCAGCGCGTGCCCAATACCCATGGCAATCCCGCCTTCAAGCTGGCCCTTGACCAACTCTTCAACCAACACCCGACCGCACTCGACCCATGAGTGATGATTAAGCACCTGCACCTCATGGGTGCCCTTGTTCACTTTCAGCTCGACCAGCGTCGCCACCGGACTGTAGTAAGTCACCGCCGCGTTATTGAGCTGGGTGTCCGGGTAATGCACATTCTGACGGTCCAGCAGGTGGAAACCGGCGCTGTTCATCTGTGCCTTTTTCACGTCCGCAGCCCCCTCCCCATACTTCACCGCCAGCCCATCAAGCGGCAAACGCTCGCGGACACCATCAATGCTGAACTCGGCCTCAGCCCAACTCCAACGGTTAAAACCATGCACGGTCGCGCCAGTGACAAGACCGCGCTCATGCGCGTGCTTGGCCAGCTCAGCAAAGCTCAGCGGTTGCATGCCATTGGCGGTGAGCTTGCCATCAACCCAATGCGCATCTTCACGGCGCACCACGTATGGATTTGCCTGACCGCCATACGGACCTTGGCGCCAGATCTGCAGCGCCGCTGGCCATAAACCATGGTTGAACAGCACCCGCGCGGCCTCACGCGTTGCGTGGCTAAAGTAGTACGCTGAATTGGTTGCCGACGAGGCCGAAGCCAGCTTTCCAACCCAGCGTGGGTTGCGCAAGAAGTTGTCTTGCTCGGCCTGACTCATGGTGTAGGGATTACCGCCGCTGGTGAGCTGCAACTCTTTCCATTCGGTTTCACCGGTTTTCACTTCACTCGCTGGCATGCCAAGAAAATCAGCCACGACCAAGGCTTGCGAGGTCGACATACCGGTACCGATTTCGATACCAATGTGACGCAGGCTAATGTGCCCCTCGGCCGTAAACTCTACGCTGGCCATCGGTGCCTCAGAACCGGTACCGAAGTCTTTCTGGCAAATGGCGAAACCGACGCCGTGCCAGTGATCTGGATCTTGCGCCTCACGTTGTTGTTTCAACGCATCACGGTTTTTCCAGGTCTCATGAACAGCTGCTTTATCGAGAATTTCATGCAAACGCAACGCACCGGCAGGCACCGCGCCCTGGGTATTTTTCATGCCTGAAACCATGGCGTTTTTCTTGCGCAGGTCAATCGCATCAATACCCAGTCGCTCGGCAATTTCGTCAACCATCATCTCGGTAGACGCCATGCTTTGCAGCGTGCCATAACCGCGCATCGACCCAGCCTCAACTGCGCGTGAATGATAGGCCGTAACCTGCAAGTCATTCTGCGGCATGTAGTAAATTGACTGCGCTGCGGTGGCGCCAACCGCCGCCACCGAAGGGCTGTAGTTGGCTCGCCCACCACCATCAACAGTCATTTCAGCGCGGAAAATCTTGAAGCTGTAGTCGCTCTTGTCTACCGCCAGTTGGTAACGAATATCGAATGGATGGCGCTTGATTCCACTTTGGAACTGCTCATAGCGATCGTTGGCCAGACGAACCGGCACACCATCGCCATACAGCGCAGCAAGGGCTGCATAGTAGACAAAGATATTGTGGTCCTTGGAGCCGTAACCGACGGTATAACCCGGGTGCATATTCAGGTTATTCAGACCGAAACGCGATGGCGCGATCATTTTCGCGGTTTCCGTCGCTGTCTCGTGTGGACACTGCGTTGCGACTACAAAATGCAAGGTTTTGGTTGCTCGGTCGTACCAACCATTACCATTGTCCGGCTCCATCGCGGCGGGTTCGATTGACGGCGTTTTGTAGCGCTCATCAAAGACCAGCCAGTTGTCCGGCGGGCTGTCGATCTGTTGCTTCATTCGCTCGGCATAAAATAGCCCGCGCTCAGTCAAGTTGCCGTGCAGATCTGGTTGGGAGTCCCACACCGGACGACGGTTACGCAACATCGGGAAAAGGATCGAATCCTTGAGGCTGGCGAACTCGTCTTCATCCGCAGAGGTTGCACCACCAACTCGTACATAGCGAAAGCTGCCGTAGGGATCCGTCTGGTATAACGGTGCCTTGGCACCATAGCGGATCGCCTTGTCATTGAACTTGAGTTTGGCTTTAGCCTGACGAAATCGCTCAAAGTCGTTCCAGATCAGAATAGCCACTGGGTGGCCGATAAACATCGGCACTTTACCAATCGGTAGCAATGGATCTGGGGCGTGCTCTTCCGGAAAGACGATGCCATCTTTGAGCAGGTCTTCAGCGGTGACGATCCGGTCTGGCTGCAACTCGGTACCGAGCCACGACAAGTCCATACCCGCATAGATATGATCGGCTTTAATGGTTTTCAGCAACATGGCGTGACCCTGCTGCTGTGGCCAACCGGGCATGTCCTTCGCACGGATGTCACGGGCGAAGACTTTGCTGCCGCATACTTTGGACAACGCATCGTTACGCGAGCGCGCCTTGCCATTGTTGCCGAGCCACTGCTCGGAAGGTACTGTCACGCTGCTTTCCATCAAGGCTGCCATGGCCTTACTACTCAGCGGCATAAGCGTCACGCTCACGCCCGCAACCAGCCCGCCCTGAAGGAACGAGCGTCGGGAAATATCACGGTTGGACATAAATCATCCTCTAGACGGTTATCACTCCGCCTTTTTGCTTATGTATTGGAAGCCACAACTGAACCATGCGCTCTTTGGACATAGCCAAGCGCTCTGCCGACAGTATAAAGCTGACCTAGCGGTTAAGTTATTAGTTTTCTGCTCTTGCGGCAAATAACTTGTTACAAACACTGGAAGTGAATGCTGTGCCGAGCGCGTCAACAACACCGGCTGTTGTGGATCAAAGCGTAAGTACAATCTGGCCCGCAATGCCCGAGCCAGGCGTAATTTACCGGTGATCGCTGGTGCATCCAGCTGACCTTGAACAGAGACTTGCTAGAGTTCTCAGACGATCCCTAAATAAAAACGACAACTCGTTAAAAAGGATGCTGGTGTTCAATGCTCGACATTATTGCGCTATTTCTCTGCATAACAGCGGTGCTCGCCTACCTTAATCGACGGTATATAGGCCTGCCGCCCGCTATTGGCGTGATGGGTATTGCGCTGGCTCTGTCGCTATTCAACATGACATTGGACGCATTGGGCTTTCACACTCTGCACAGGCTTGAGCAGTCGATGGTCGAGTCCATCGACTTTTCTGAACTACTGATGCAGGGCATTTTGTCGTTGCTGCTGTTCGCAGGTGCGCTGCACGTTAACTTGTCACAACTGCGTGCCTATCGCTGGCAAGTCGCTTCTCTGGCAGTCGTGGGCACGACCTTATCGACGCTATTTATCGGCTTTGTGCTTTGGGCACTGCTCTCTCTGACCGATCTACAATTACCGCTTGCCTACTGCCTGGTTTTCGGCGCGCTCATCTCACCCACTGACCCTATAGCGGTAATGGGAATCCTCAAGTCCGCTGGCGCACCGAAGAGCGTTGAATTGGTGATCTCTGGCGAATCGCTGTTTAACGATGGCGTCAGCGTCGTATTGTTTTCGCTAATTGTGGCGATGATCGCCAGCGGTGAAACACCGTCCGTTTTCGGAGCAACACAACTCTTGCTCAAGGAAGCTGGCGGCGGCATCCTCTTGGGCGCAGCAGTTGGCTACATCACTTACCGCATGCTCAAGAGTATCGACAGCTACCAAGAAGAAGTGCTCATCACTCTGGCAGCAGTGCTTGGCGCCTATGCCGTTGCCACTCACTTGCACATTTCAGGTCCGCTGGCGATGGTTGTGATGGGCTTGATCGTCGGTAACCAAGGCCGCTCTTATGCGATGTCTGAGCAGACCGAGAAAAACGTCGATATGTTCTGGGAGCTGATCGATGAAATTCTCAACGCGGTGCTGTTTGTGTTGATCGGCCTCGAAGTGATTTTGATCCAGTTTTCCAATTCACTGATTGCCACAGGCCTGATGATTATCCTGCTGACCTTGCTTTCGCGGCTGCTGACAGTTGGGCTGCCGATTGCGTTGTTGGGCCAGCGCTTTCGCTTGCCCGAAGGTGCATGGAGCGTGGTTACTTGGGGCGGCTTGCGCGGCGGAATATCGGTGGCGCTGGCGCTATCGCTGCCGCCGGGTGAGGCGCGCGACGTGGTGGTGTCTCTCACCTATTTGGTGGTGGTTTTTTCAATCTTGGTGCAGGGCATGACCATTGGCAAACTGGTCAAACGCGTGATCCCTTGCGATAAAAACGCAATGCACAATAACTAAGACCTGAACTCACTCGGCGCAGAGTTGGCCAAGCCGATTGACGCTGATAATTTGCCCATTCCAGATCATCTCGTAATGGGCGGCCTGGATAATCGATGTAACCGGTCGTGGTGTCAGCAGAGCCCAGCAGACGCTGCCCGACGAGCGCACCGAGTTGTAGCGCAGGCCCAGACAGTTGTCTTGTTTGGCTGCTCGCCCCAGAAGCTGCGCTTGGCTGTAATCGTCAGGCGTATATATCGGGTCCGTCAGCGGCACCTCGGTCGCGTCTCGCATCCCCTCATCGGAGAAAGTGCACCTAAGCCCTCGGAAGACAAAACGTTCATAGCTGAGGCCATGCACGTTCGCCCAATACTTGCCCTGATGGTGGCGCACTTCAGCAATGGCCACATCCATCTTGTCGGCCAGGTACAACACACCATAACTGCCATCGCTAAAGCATGAGCCTGCCGGGTTCACATGGGTAAACGGCGCTGTTGCGTAGGAGCATCCAACGATGCCGAACGGAATCTCGCTACGCGCGATCAATTCCAACTGACCGATTTCATTCTGCAAGCGAGGGTTGGTAATCGCCTGTAGTCGATAAATCGTTTCAAAATCGGCTGCATCAGCAACGTCATCGAACAAGGCAATGGGCGGAAACTTCGAATTAACCAGACGATAAGCCTGCAAGCTCTCGCCGTCCAAAACGGCAAGGCTATTGAGCTTTACCACTGAGCACCGCGCAACGCATCGATCCGCCGGAATGTCTCATACAGCGAGATCATGTCGCCTTGCGCGATGATCTCAAGTGGTGCACGACCATTGAAGAACTCGTTGCTGTTCTCCATCGAGACAAAACCATAAACATTTTCAGGATTGTCGAACACGAGACGCAGCGCGGCATGGATATTCAACACAAAGCTGATGCGCTGCATCTGATCAGAGTCCAGGCCGACCGCCCACTCAGCGTCACGTTGTTTGGCTCGTGTGTAAGTGCTGCGCGAAATGCGCAACACTCTACAAGCCTGATCAGCCGTGGCCTGCCACTTGTCGAGAATATTCAAGGCCGCCCGCAGGCCTACCACGCACTGACTCTTGGAAAAATCCTGAGGTTGGATAACTGCGCTCATCTGTGCTGCTCCACCAACAATCTACAGACCTAAATTTAGCAAAAATTAGTCTACAGAACAACAACCCCTTCAACTATTGCGGTTTTGCCTGAGCTAGAAGAGATTCATCCATGGCTCCACATCCAAATAGGCAATGCCTAAACGCTAACGACGGGCAATAATGAAAAGCCGTGGAAATGGTAGCAACACACTGCCATCGGCGAGTGCCGGATAGGCGCGGCTAATTCGTTGTAGATAATCAGCGATAAAGGCGTCCTGCTCTGAAGCAGTCAAGGGTATTAAGAATGGGCGCAAGGCTGTGCCCTTGAACCACTCCACCACCGCCTGATGGCCGTCGGCCAAGGGGTGATAATAGGTCGTGCGCCAGACATCCACTGTGCTGCAATGTGGGCTCAGCAGCTCATAATAGAAGCTCGCCGTGTGCCGCTCATTGTGTTTAACACCGCCAATCTTGTCGGCCCATGGCCCGTTAACTGCGACTTCGCGGGCGAGTACGTGGGCTGGCTCAGCCAAGTTGTCTGGCATCTGAACCGCCAAGGTTCCAGCGGGCTGCAGTTGCTCGATTAAATGCGGATAGAGCGCGGCATGCTCCGGCAACCATTGCAGCGAAGCATTCGCCAAGATCAGGTCAAGTTTGTGGCCCGACTGCCAACCAGAAATGTCTGCCAGTTCAACGTTAACACCTGGCAGGCGCTGGCGCGCCTTATCCAGCATATCCGCGGAGCTGTCGATAGCCGTTACCGCGGCACCTGGAAAGCGCTGCATCAGCACTTCAGTAGAGTTACCGGGCCCACAACCGAGGTCAACGGCAGTGCGCACCTCGGCATTGGCAATTGCGGCGACAAGATCGCGAACCGGGCGAGTTCGTTGTTGCTCGAACATTGAATACTGCTGTGCAGACCAACTCATCACTGCTTCCTTTTTGACAGGTGCGGGGATGCACAGAGTAGTCCTTGCGCACCAGGAGAACAAAGCCTCAGATAACCGATTACCCGCTTAAAGCCCGCGCTGCCACTCTTGACGAAGATGCGCCTGTTGCGGACGTTCGATAGCTTCGCGGACCTGTGCCAGCAAGCGCTGCTTATCGGCACCCAAGTTGCCTTTGAGTACCAAATAGTTCGAAGCGTGGTCACTGCGAAAGACTGTGTTCTTGAGTTCAAGACCTTGGAGCAATCGCTCGATCTCAACAAACAACTGCGCCTGTGTCAGTTGTTCAAAGTCAGCAAAACCGCGACGTAAGCGTGCTTCGCCCTGCGGAAAACTGACCACCAAGGTCGACAGGAATTCAGGCTGCGAGGCATTCATCAGCCGGGCTGAATTATCGGCATGCTGCTCGGTCAACACGCTGCCACCCAAACCATTGAGAATCATCACTGAGCGCGTGATGCCCGCCTCGCCTAGCTTCTCCAGCGCGCTAAGGCTCGACTCATAAGTCTCACCCTTGTTGATACGCGCCAGAACCTCGTCGTCGCCTGACTCACAACCCACGTAAGCCATTCGCAACCCCGCGTCGGCTAACTCTTTTAGCTCGGCGACTGACTTCTTACGCAAGTTACGTGGCAGGCAGTAGCTTGATACTCGATTAACATCGGGCATGTGCTCGCGGATTGCACTGAGAATATTCAGCAAGCGTCGGGTTGGCAGCACCAATGCATCGCCATCCGCCAGAAATACCCGCTGCACAATCAACTGCTCGCCAGCCTTGCGAATTTCCTCAAGCACCAACGCCTCATCGCGCGCGCGAAATTTCTTTTGCGGCTGAGTGTACATTTCACAGAAGCTGCAATTGTTCCATGAACAGCCATTGGTGACCGGTAAGATCAGCGAGTGCGCCTCACTTGGTGGGCGAAATACCGGCTCGATGTAGTCGATAGGAAATGCAGCAGCCATAGGAAATCACTCAAGCTCAATCAATTAAATCGCTTTAAAGCCTGCGCGGTTCTAGCGATCGATAGGCGCGAAAGATCGCATTTATGCGCTATGGTACAAGCGAACATTGGCCAATCCGCGCAGCTATCTAGATACAGTTGGTGGCTAATTAGAAGCGCTACATACACAGAGAGTGTAAAGGCTATAGCTGGTTTCGGCACATGGGCCTAAACCAGCTGAATAACAGCTAAATGGCTTAGGGAACCGCTGAAAAACTACTGCGCTAGATATTACTGGGGCAGCCCGTGCTGCGTTAAAAAACTGCTCAAAATACTCATTTAGGCCAACTAAAGTCGAGCGCGACCCCGGCCGCTTTTTCGCACTTTTTTGCCTTGTACTATCGTCGCTCGCTACCTTTTTCAGAAGTTCCTTAGCTGCTGGGAGTATCACTGTCGCGCTTACGCTTGTTGCCCATGCGCACGCCAATGTCCATCAGGAACTGGAAGAAACCTTCCTGGTCTTCCAGAACATTGCTCCAGAATGGCGAGTGATACAGCGCAACAGCGCCGTGTACCAAAGCCCATGCGGCGCAATAGTGGAAGTACGGCGGCACGTCTTCGAGCTTACCTTCGGCAATCCGGCCCTTGATCAACAAGGTCAGGCGCTCGAAGTTGGAAGCACGAATTTTATGCAACTCTTCAACCATTTCCGGGACTTGATTGCCCTTGACCACCTTTTCCTCAAGACGGTCAAACAGACGATAACGCTGTGGGTCGCGCATGCGGAACTCAAAGTAGGCACGCGACAGGGCTTCCTGGTCACGGTCGACATCGGCCGAGTGCAGCAACTCGTTCAGATCACGCTCGTAGTCGAGCATCAGGCGCAGATAAATCTCAGCCTTGGATTTGAAGTGTTTGTAGATGGTGCCTTTACCAATCCCTACTGCGTCGGCGATCATCTCGACAGTCACACTGTCTTCGCCTTGCTCAAGGAATAGTTTTAGCGAAGTGTCGAGAATTTCTTGCTCACGGCGACGAAACTCACGGACCTTACGGGGTTCTTTCTGCATAAAGGGACTAAGTGGTCAAAAATCGAAGCCGGCTATTATGCCTCAATAGCGCCAAATTGCACGGATCATCCGACCATGAACGCAATTCGTTACGAGTTTGAGCAGCTTTCTGCGATCAATTACCTCAATCATGCAGCTATTTCGCCGTGGCCGCAGCGTGCGGTAGAGGCGGTAAATCGCTTCGCCAACCAGAACGCAATGCTCGGTGCGCGCAACTATTCTGACTGGCTGATAACCGAGCAATTACTGCGCGAACGCCTGGCCCGTATGGTTAACACGCCTTCGACCGATGATATCGCCCTGGTCAAAAATACGTCTCAAGCGCTGTCTTACGTCGCCTTTGGACTCGACTGGCAACCCGGCGATCAAGTGGTTATCAGCGATGAAGAGTTTCCTTCAAATAAAATTGTCTGGCAGGCATTAAGCTCGCAAGGAGTTGAGGTAAAACAGGTCAATTTGGCCAATAGCGACCCGGAAGCCGCCTTACTCAATGCTTGCGGCCCCCAAACGCGCCTGCTTTCAATCAGCGCGGTGCAGTTTGCCAGTGGCTTGCGCCTCAATCTGCAGCGCCTCGGTCACGGCTGCAAGCAGCGCAGCGTATTGTTCTGTGTCGATGCGATCCAGCAAATAGGCGCCCTGCCCTTTGACGTGCAGGCCAGTGAATGTGATTTCGCCATGGCTGATGGTCATAAGTGGATGCTCGGCCCAGAAGGCCTTGGCCTGTTCTACTGCCGCAGCGAACTACGCCAGAGTCTCAAGCTTCACGAATACGGCTGGCATATGCTTGAGCATGCCGGAGATTACTCGCGCACTGACTGGCAGCCAGCCAAGAGCGCAGTGCGCTTTGAATCAGGTAGCCCAAATATGCTTGGCACCATGGCGCTAGAGGCCAGCCTGTCGCTACTTGAAGAGGTGGGCATGATTGCAGTGGGTAATGCCCTGGAAGAGCGTGTGCTAGAGCTAACTACCGAGCTGGGCCGGATGACCGGCATTAACCTGCACAGCCCACTGACTCCAGAACGACGCGCGGGCATTATCAACTTCACCCTTGATGGCTGGGACCCGCAAGCGCTGTTTGAGCACCTCAAACAAAACAATGTCGTTTGCGCACGTCGTGGCAAAGGCATTCGCCTTTCGCCGCACTTTTACACGAAGCCAACGGTTATTGAGTCGACTTTACGCCTGATACGCCAAGCCAGTAGCGGTTGAGAACTGAGCAGTAGGTGCGGTATTCCAAATACGTTTAAAAACCCGCGATATAGTGCTGGACGATCGGAAAAGTTGACCAATACTCATAAGTACTGGCGCGGCATCTCCCCCCAAGTGACTCGCCAGCGAAGGTACCGTGGACCGCGTACCTTGATTACTCCTAATGGTCTTAACCCGGATTCACCCCCCAGAACCCGGGTTTTTTTTGCCCAGGATTTGTGCCGCTATCAGCCTACTCGCGCCAGCGGGAACAAGCGTTTGAAGTTGTTCGAGGTCTGCTCGGCAAGCTGCTCATAACTGACGCCACGCAACACCGCCAAATACTCAGCAACGTCACGCACGTACTCCGGCAAATTCGGTTTGCCGCGATGAGGCACCGGTGCCAGGTACGGCGAGTCAGTCTCAACCAATAAACGATCAACCGGTACCTGGCGAGCGACTTCACGCAGTGCATCGGCATTGCGGAAAGTGACGATCCCCGACAATGAGATATAAAAGCCCAGATCCAGCGCGGCCTTGGCCATGTCCCAGTCTTCAGTAAAGCAGTGCAGCACTCCGGCTTGCGGCAATGCAGCCTCACGCAACAGTTGCAAGGTATCTGCGCGGGCACCTCGGGTATGCACAATGACTGGCTTGGCGGTCGCTTGAGCCGCTTCCAGATGCAGACGAAACGACGCTTGTTGCAACTCAGCGGCTTCTGGCTCGTAGTGATAATCAAGGCCCGTCTCGCCAATGGCAACTACGCGCGGATGCTCAAGTTCACTGAGCAGCCAGTCCATTGCTGGCGTTGCGCCCGGCTCCAAGTCCAGCGGATGCACACCGACCGAGCAATCAACATCGTCATAGCGATCAGCCAGGCCTTTCACCGCAGCAGCGTTATCTGCGCTTACACCGATGCATAGGAAGTGGCCGACTCCACGCGCCCGCGCAGCATCAAGTGCGGCATCGAGCGAGCCGTTATGAGCGCCAAGATCCAGACGGTCGAGATGGCAGTGCGAGTCAATCAACATAAAAACCCAATAATCTTCAGCAAATAGAGTGAATGCAAAAGGCCGCAATCAATGCGGCCTTTTGCGTTATAGCATGTGCGGGCAATCTGCTTACATGGTGTGCGTCGGACGATCCGATTTAAGCGCACCCGCCAGGTAAGTTTCGATTTTGTTGCGCGCGGTGTTATCACCGTCATTGAACTGCACGCCAACGCCGGCTGCACGGTTTCCCTGCGCGCCCTTTGGAGTGATCCAAACGACTTTACCGGCAACTGGAATTTTTTCAGGCTCATCCATCAGATTGAGCAACATGAATACTTCATCACCCAACTTGTAGCTTTTGTTGGTCGGGATAAACAACCCACCATTTTTGATGAAAGGCATGTAAGCGGCATAGAGCACGGACTTGTCTTTGATGGTCAGAGACAAGATTCCATTACGCGGGCCCAGGTTAGGTGGCAAGCTCATGCGGCATTCCTGATTTTTTTAAGACTAGTCGGCGATTCTAGCCCGGTCCGGGCAAGCTTGCCCACTGTACCAGTAAGGCTTCGAGAAGCAGCACACGATTAAGGTTAGCTTTCGCAATAACTTTTTGCCGCTGCAGCAAGATCCAGTCCTGCATTTTTATCACATTCGCCTGCGAACTCTTGCCAGCCATGTACTGCACAACTTTATGCATATCCGCCTGACCCAGCCCCGCTTCATCTTGAGTCAGTTGATAACGCAACATCAACTGCGACCAATCATAGAACCAGTCAAACAACAGTTGCAAAGACACCGTGTTCCAACTTTCAGCCAACGGGCTCGCGGCCACCTGTTGTTTAAGCAGCTTTTTAACCCCATCAACAACCTGTGCCCGCTGCTCACGGACGCCCTGCTCTTGCATACGCACGGCCACCAATGGCGAACCGGCAGCCAAACAAAGCAACTCAGCACGTTCTTCAGCACTGTTATCGGGCAATGTTTGGGCCAGCCATTGCAAACTCATTGCCTCGCTCGGCAACGGACAAGCCTGCTGTACACAGCGGCTCTTGACTGTCGGCAGCAAACGACTTGGCTGATGACTGATCATCAAAATAACCGTGTCACCGGACGGCTCTTCAAGACTTTTGAGCAAAGCATTGGCGGCATTCAGGTTCATCGACTCAGCCGGTTCCACCAACACAACCTTGCGGCCACCGAGCTGTGCAGTCTGAACCAAAAAGTTAACCAGACTGCGTACTTGATCGACCTTGATCGGCTTATCAAACTCTTCAGGCTCAAGCACTGCCGAGTCAGGATGAGTGCCCGCCGCCAACAGGTGACACGACTTACACTCGCCACAGGCATCAAGACCTTGTGGGCGTTGACACAACAAGCGTGCGCGCAGACGTTCGGCCAGAGCGCGCTTGCCAATACCCGGCGCGCCGTGCAGCAAATAGGCATGCGCATGCTGAGTGCGCCCAGCCAACTGCTGCCACAGCTGGTCTTGCCAAGGGTAGACCTCAGCCACGGCTCAGCTCCAGAATACTTGGCAGCAATGCGTCAAGAGCGTCCTGTACCTGCTCCAGTGTTTGCGCAGCATCAACGATGCGATAACGCTCAGGTGCCGCCTGAGCACGTGCCAGATACGTCTGACGCACCGCATTGAAGAAGGTCGAGCCTTCTTGCTCGAAGCGATCCAGTCGGCCACGCGCTGCTGCACGGGACAATCCGACCTCAATCGGCAAGTCAAAAACTAAAGTGAGATCTGGGCGCAAATCGCCTTGAACAAAGTTTTCCAACTGGCTAATTCGCGCTTCAGACAACCCTCGGCCGCCGCCTTGATAGGCATAGGTCGCATCAGTAAAGCGGTCACACAAGACTACACAGCCACGCGCCAGTGCAGGCGCAATCACTTGGGCGAGATGCTGTGCTCGCGCGGCAAATACCAACAGCAATTCGGTGTCAGCAGCCATCGGCTCATCATTGGGCGTCAACAGCAACTCGCGCACCCGCTCGGCCAGCGGCGTACCGCCAGGTTCACGACTGAGTACGACCTCTAAACCTTGCTCTTCGAGCTTACGGGCCAAATAGTCGCGATTAGTGCTCTTGCCTGCACCTTCAGGGCCTTCAAGGGTAATAAACAAACCGCTCACTGGCTGTCCTTTTGATCATGGGTTGGAACCGGCGCAGGGCTGGAACGGTAATCCGCACGACGCTTGATTTGATACTCACGTACCGCCCTGTTGTGCGCCTCAAGGGAGTTGGAGAATACATGGCTACCGTCGCCACGGGCGACGAAATACAAACTTTTACCGGACGCCGGATGCAAGGCTGCATGAATGGCTTCACGGCCCACAATGGCAATCGGCGTTGGCGGCATGCCATCGATCACATAGGTGTTATACGGCGACGGCCGGCGTAAGTCGGCGCGGGTGATCCGTCCCTTGTAACGCTCGCCCATACCATAGATAACCGTAGGGTCCGTTTGCAGGCGCATGCCAATCGCCAGGCGGCGGATAAACACCCCCGCGATTTCATCACGCTCTTGCGGCACACCGGTTTCTTTTTCGATCATCGACGCCATGATCAAAGCGTCATAGGGTTCCTTGTAAGGCAGATCAGCAGCGCGAGCTTGCCACTCCTCATCGAGCACTTGTCGTAAACGCGTATTCGCCTGTTTAAGTAACTCGTAATCGGTCATGCCGCGCACATAGCGGTAAGTATCAGGAAAGAAGCGCCCTTCCGGGTTCATTCCCGACTCACCCAAGCGCTCCATCAGCTGCTCGTCAGTGACTTCACTCAAGGTTTGCTGCAACGCATCCTGACGCGCCAGAGCCTGACGAACCTGACGGAAGTTCCAGCCCTCGACCAAGGTCAGGCTGTACTGCACCACTTCTCCGCGCCGCCACAAGCCGAGCATGTCACGCACCGACTGCCCAGGGAGTAGCCGGTATTCGCCGCTGTGCAGGGGTTCTCCGCGCAGATTGAAGCGCCAATACAATCGCAACCAAAAGGCTTTATCAATAACCCCTTCGCGCTCTAACTGATTAAGCACACCACCCGGCGTAGCACCTTTGGGCACTTCGAGTAAGCGCTCTTGGCTGAGCTGCAGCGGTTGCTGCAAAGCCGTGTGTTGTTGCCAAGCAGCCACAGCGAATGTCAGGCCTGCCAGCACCACACAGACTTCAAGAAACAGCAATATTTTGCGTATCACGAATTAGCTATCCAATAAATCACGAGCAATTGCCTGCAGTTTACGGGTCATAGGCCCAGCCAGCCAGCGACTATCGAGCAGTTCTAGTACCGGCCACACGCCATAAACACTATTACAAACAAAGACCTCGTCAGCACTGCGCAGATCGTTGAGGCTGATATCTGCCACCGTGCAAGGGATCGACAACTGCGCGGCCTGTTCCAGCAACTCAGCGCGCATCACTCCGGCAACGCCGCAACGCGTCAAGTCAGGTGTGAACAGTTGTTCATTTTTGAGCATAAAAATATTGCTGTAGACCGCCTCAACCACGCGACCACTGGCATCGCACATCAAACCTTCCGCATAAGCTGGGTCATCCCACTCGGCACGTGCCAACACCTGCTCAAGGCGATTGAGGTGCTTCAGCCCGGCGAGCAACGGCTGCTCTGCCAAACGCGTAGCGCAGGCAAACAGACGCACGCCCTGCGCGGCATTTTCAGGCGGGTACTTAGGGGCTGCGGAACCTTGCAGAATACGCCGTGGCAGCGCAGCGTGTGGTGGCGCATAGCCACGCAGGCCATCACCGCGGGTGATGATCAGTTTAGCGACGCCGTCACCCAGCGCCGCACTGAACGCCAACAACTCGTCACGCAGAAGTGTTTGATCAAGCGCGATACTCAGGCGAGCGCAGCCCTGAGCCAAACGACTCAGGTGACGTTCAAGCAACACCGGAGTACCGGCGGTTACGGCGACAGTCTCAAACAAACCATCGCCGTAAGCCAAGCCGCGATCCTTGATCGACAGCAACTCATCAGGGCGACCGTCGATCCAGCTCAACATCAATCGTTGAACCGGCGGAACACCAGCGAGCCATTAGTGCCGCCAAAACCGAAGGAGTTGGACAGCACCACATCAATCGGCATTTCTTTAGCTGTGTGTGGCACCAAATCCAGATCACAACCTTCATCCGGCTGGTCGAGGTTGATGGTCGGCGGCGCAACTTGATCGCGAATAGCCAACACACTGAAGATTGCCTCTACAGCGCCCGCAGCGCCAAGCAAGTGACCGGTCATTGACTTGGTCGAGCTGACACTGAGCTTGTAGGCGTGATCACCGAAAACGGACTTGACCGCAGCAATCTCAGCCTTGTCACCAGCCATCGTCGATGTACCGTGGGCGTTAATGTACTGCACTTGATCCGGGTTCAAACCAGCATCACGCACGGCGTTCGCCATGCAGCGCGCCGCACCAACACCGTCTTCCGGTGGAGAGGTCATGTGGAAAGCGTCACCGCTCATACCGAAGCCAATCAGTTCGGCATAAATGTGAGCGCCACGCGCCTTGGCATGCTCAAGCTCTTCAAGCACTAATGTTCCGGCGCCATCAGACAAAACAAAACCATCACGATCCACATCCCATGGCCGGCTGGCCTTGGCTGGCTCATCGTTACGCGTTGACAGTGCACGCGCCGCAGCAAAGCCGCCCATGCCCAAACCGCATGCGGCCATTTCAGCGCCGCCAGCAAGCATTACGTCAGCCTCGCCATAAGCGATGTTACGCGCTGCCATACCGATGCAATGGGTACCGGTGGTACAGGCCGTAGCAATGGCGTAATTGGGTCCCTGCAGGCCTAAGTGGATCGACAGGAAACCAGAAATCATATTGATAATCGAGCCCGGCACAAAGAACGGCGAAATGCGCCGTGGGCCTTGCTCCAGCAGGACTTTGCAGCTGTTCTCGATATTGGTTAAACCACCAATACCTGAACCCAGCGCCACACCAATGCGCTCACGGTTTGCATCTGCGACTTCCAGGCCGGAGTCACGCATTGCCTGAAAACTGGCCGCTAAACCGTACTGAATGAATAAATCGAGCTTGCGCGCCTCTTTAGCAGACAAGTACTGCTCGACATCAAAGCCTTTAACCGAACCACCAAAACGGGTGGAATAAGCAGAAAGATCAATATGCTCGATCAGGCCAATACCGCTTTGTCCGGCCAAAATGCCCTGCCAACTGCTCGGCACATCGTTACCCAGCGGCGACAGCATGCCCATACCGGTAACTACGACGCGTCTACGCGACACAGCAATCTCCTTTGTTCTGTTTTACAACGCACGGTTGCAGCCTACGCGAGTGTAATAAACACTCAATCACTTTGCAGATATACAGCACAGTGAAGGCTTCGCGTATTGCAGTGCAGGTCGAGCCATGCATTTACGCGCTGCAATCCAAAATCAGGCTAACAACAGCCAGTTAAAGAAAAGCCGCACGGACATAAAGACCGTACGGCTTTTTCTAATCGGGTAACCGACGATAAACGTTAGGCGTTAGCGGTAACGTAATCGATAGCTTCCTGAACAGAGGTGATCTTCTCAGCTTGCTCGTCCGGGATCTCGGTTTCGAACTCTTCTTCGAGAGCCATCACCAGCTCAACGGTGTCAAGAGAGTCGGCACCCAGGTCTTCAACGAAGGAAGCGCTGTTGGTTACTTCTTCTTCTTTTACGCCCAGTTGCTCAGCAACGATTTTCTTGACGCGTTCTTCGATGGTGCTCATACCGTATTTTCACTCCTAGTTGGACAAATCCAGGCAGCTTGTCTGTGCGGCCAAGTGTATATAAAGGGTTTTTAGCATTTCAAGCTGAATGCAGGGATGCCCCCAAAAAACACTTCAACGATCTGTCTATAAACCTGTTGCATATTTATAACGGATTTTAGACAAAACCTATGACAGTTTTCTGAAGACCGCCGTCACATTTAGCTCATGTACATCCCGCCATTCACAGGGATAGTAGCCCCTGTGACGTATGCTGCGCCATCAGAAGCAAGGAAAGAGACAACATTAGCAATCTCTTGTGCCTGCCCCAAACGGCCCAGCGGAATCTGTGTTAGCAATGCTTCACGCTGTGCTTCCGGCAATTCACGGGTCATATCAGTATCGATAAAACCTGGCGCCACTGCGTTCACTGTAATCGAACGCGAACCTACTTCACGTGCCAGCGCGCGACCAAAACCTTCAAGTCCCGCTTTGGCGGCAGCGTAGTTTACCTGTCCACCGTTGCCCATGGCACCTACTACAGAGCCAATATTGATAATACGACCAAAACGCGCCTTGGTCATACCCCGCAAAACAGCTTTCGACAAGCGATAGAGGCTGTTGAGGTTGGTATCAATGACATCAAACCATTCGTCGTCTTTCATCCGCAACATTAAATTGTCACGGGTGATGCCGGCATTGTTGACCAGAATTAACGGCTGGCCGAACTGTTTCTGAATATTTTCCAGCACGGCGCTGACTGATTCGTCATTGCAAACATCGAGCATCATACCGATGCCTTCGATGTTGTTGGATTTTAGTGTTTCAGTGATACGACCCGCGCCCGACTCAGACGTCGCAGTACCAATCACAACAGCGCCCTGGCGACCCAATTCAAGGGCGATAGCCTGGCCGATACCACGGCTCGCGCCGGTAACCAGTGCAACTTTACCTTGCAAACTCATACTCATTTCCTCAATCAGGCCAACGCCGCACGTGCAGCAGCGAAAGCGTCTGGGGTTTCCAGATTGTGGGTATTGATACCTTTCACACAGCGCTTATTCAAACCCGAAAGCACTTTACCCGGGCCACATTCAACCAGATCAGTGACACCTTGCTCAGACAGGCAAACCATCGATTCAACCCAACGCACCGGGCTGTACAACTGCGCCAAAAGGTCAGCTTTGAGCACTTCAAGGTCAACCACAACTGCCGCACTGACGTTTTGCACCAATGCAATCTGCGGCGTCTGCCAGTCAATTGCCGAAACCGCCGCAGCGAAACGCTCAGCTGCAGGACGCATCAATGCACAGTGAGACGGAACACTGACCGGCAACGCCATGGCACGCTTGGCACCACGCGCCTTGCAGGCATCGATAGCGCGCGCTACAGCGTCAGCACTACCGGCAATAACCACCTGACCCGGAGCATTGAAGTTCACTGCACTGACCACATCACCCTGCGCAGCTTCTGCACAGGCAGCCAGTACGTCAGCGTCTTCAAGACCGAGAATCGCCGCCATACCGCCCTGACCTGCAGGTACCGCTTGCTGCATTAACTGACCGCGATGCTCAACCAACTTCACAGCATCGGCCAGCGTCAGGCTGCCTGCGGCGACTAAAGCCGAATACTCGCCCAAACTGTGCCCAGCGACAAAAGCCGGCTTAGCACCGCCCTCAGCCAACCACAGACGCCACAAGGCAATCGAAGCAGTAAGAATCGCAGGCTGGGTTTTGTCAGTTTGATTGAGTGGCTCTTCCGGGCCTTGCTGAGTCAGCGCCCAGAGATCATAACCAAGCGCCGCGGAGGCCTCGGCAAAGGTATCGATAATGACTTTTTGCTGGGCACCAAGGTCAGCCAGCATGGCCAAGGACTGTGAGCCTTGACCTGGAAAGACGAATGCGAAGGATGCAGACATTTAAACAGATCCCTAGTGTTGTTTAACGTCGGGTAAGTTGGCGCAGAACATCGTCTGTGCACAACACGCTGTCGCTTGGATGTCCGAGCATCCAGTGCAGTCACATTCTAACGCAACAGATCGTCAAGACGACCCTGTAATCGCTGCGGTAGATTTTCTTCGATCTCCGTCAAAGCTCGGCGAATTGCACTCTGAAAGCCTGCATCATCTGCCGCACCATGACTTTTAACAACAATTCCCTGCAAACCCAACAAGCTCGCACCATTATGTTTCGAAGGCGCGAGCTCGCTTTGCAAGCGCTTCAAGAGCGGCAAAACCATAAGCCCCAGCGCACGACTCAGCATGTTACGCGCGAATAAATCACTAATGCGCCCAGAGATCATGCTAGCCAATCCTTCACTGGACTTGAGCACTATATTGCCGACAAACCCATCACATACCACCACATCAGCCACGCCGCGATAGAGACCATCGCCCTCAACAAAGCCGACATAATTAAGCTCAGCATGCTGTTGCAGTAACGCTGCGGCCGCCCTCACCTGCTGATTACCCTTGATTAACTCGGTACCCACATTAAGCAAGCCTACACGCGGCATGCGAACCCCCTGGGCTTCAGCCGCAACAGAACCCATTACTGCAAACTGCAATAGGTTTTCTGCCGAGCAATCAACGTTGGCGCCCAGATCAAGCAAGTAGCAAACGCCGCGCTCGGTCGGCACCGCCGTAATCATCGCCGGACGATCGATCCCCGGTAAAGTTTTAAGCACATAGCGTGACAGAGCCATTAAAGCGCCGGTATTACCCGCACTGACACAGGCATCAGCCTGACCCGCACTGACCAGATCAAGAGCAATACGCATGGAGGCATCCGGCTTATTACGCAAAGCCTGCGCAGGCGACTCATCCATCGCAATCGTTTCACTGGCATGAACAATTTTCAGGCGCGAGCGATCGATATCAGGATGCTGATCAATCAGACGTTGAATAACAGGGGATTGGCCGACGAGGACCAGGTGCAGCGAGGGGTATTTCTGCAGGCAAGCGATACTTGCCGGAACAATGCAGTGAGGACCGAAGTCCCCACCCATTGCATCAATCGCGATGATTGGAGCGGACAAGATTACTCGTCAGCGCCCTTATCAATCACTTTGCGACCCTTGTATACGCCTTCTGGCGATACGTGGTGACGCAGGTGAACTTCACCGGTGCTCTTCTCAACGGACAGAGCGTTGCCTTCGAGGGCGTCGTGTGAACGGCGCATATCGCGGGCGGAACGGGATTTTTTGTTCTGCTGAACAGCCATACTAATTAACTCCTAAACGTTTGGGTCACGCTTTAACTGTGCTAATACACTGAACGGGTTGGACCGCTTTACCTCGTCCTCGCTCGGTTCAGGCTCATCGAGCCCTCCCGGCTGCTGGCAATCATCAGGGTCATGAGCTGGGACAATGGGCAAGGCAAGCAAAAGCTCATCCTCAACCAGCGCAAGCAGATCCAAAGGATCTTCACCCAACTCCAGCACGTCATAGCCTTGCGGCACAGACTGGGTATTCGCACCTTCTTTCACCACAGCGTAATCACATGCGCTTTGGATCGGCAGAGCGACCAGTTCCAGACAACGCTGGCAAACCATTTTGACATCAACCTCAAGCTCACTGTGGAAAACCACAGCATTGCGCTCGTCACGCTCGAAGAAAAACTTCGCGCGCACCATGCCGTCGTTAGCGGCAAGCGGGCTACAGAGCCTTTGTAAATCTGCAAGCGCAATCTCACCCTCAAGGGTGGCAGTGCGATCTGCTAACTTACGCGGATCAACGTGAGGTGGAATCGGTCCATTCGACATAGGCGCCGCATTCTAGGGACGAGACCCGTACCTGTCAAAGGAAATTAGGCCTATCTGCTCTACAAACGACCGGCAACCATCATTAATGACCCCTGCCACCCCATAAAACCAACAATTACAGCAAGTAACCAACGGCGCAAGACGCCAAGCCTGTCGATAAAACAGCAGCCTCTTCAGCCTTTATATTAGACTTTTCAGCCTCGACTACTTGATTGCCACCTCTTAAATAGCCTGAAACCCAACAGGACACCGCATGCTGCCACTGATTCTCGCCTCAAGCTCGCCCTATCGCCGCGAATTGTTGAGCCGCCTTAATATCGAGTTTAGTTGCTACTCGCCCGACATTGACGAAAGCCGCCTACCCGACGAGACACCGGTAGACCTGGTTAAGCGTCTCGCCCTGGAAAAAGCTCAGGCGCTCAGCAGCGCCCAACCACAGCACCTGATCATTGGCTCAGATCAGGTTGCTGTGCTGGACCAGCAGGTACTTGGCAAGCCACACAGCATGGATCGCGCCTTCAGCCAGCTTAGCGCCGCCAGCGGCAAAAGCGTGACCTTCCTGACGGGGCTCGCCCTGCTCAATAGCGCTACCGGTCAGCACCAGGTCGATTGCGTGCCGTTTACCGTGCATTTTCGCACCTTGAGCGCAGAACAGATCCAGCGCTACCTTGAGGTGGAACAGCCGCTCGATTGCGCCGGCAGTTTCAAAGCTGAAGGCTTGGGCGTGAGCCTGTTTCGCAGCACCGAAGGCACTGACGCCAACAGCCTGATTGGCTTGCCGCTGATTCGCCTGGTCGACATGCTTCACAACGAAGGCTGGCAAATCCCTTGAGAGCACTGCTTTATCAATCGGCCAGTTAAACGGCGGATAAAAAAGCCTTATCCACCCTCCTGCACAGGCTGAATAAAGCGCCAGAGACTAAAAAGCCCGGAAAACCGGGCTTTTTTGCTGGATATCAAGCGCCGCGACTAACGCAAAGCAGGCCCTTGAAAACCCATCCACAACGCCAGATCTTCCGCCACGCTCGCCCCAAGCTTCTTGGCGAAGCGGTCTAGCGGCGAATCCTGCACAGTGAAGTCGACCAGCTCTTTTTCGCCGATGACATCGCGCGCAACATAGCTTGCGCTGCCCAGGCCATCGATCAAACCGAGCTTAAGAGCCTGCTCGCCAGACCAGACCAAGCCGGAGAACAAGTCCGGATTCTCGGCAACCTTGAGTCGATCACCACGGCCCTTTTTCACGCTATCGATAAACTGCTGGTGAGTCGTATCAAGCACGCCCTGCCAGAACTGTGTTTCTTCAGCTTTTTGCGGCTGGAACGGATCAAGGAAGGCCTTGTGCTCACCTGAGGTGTATACGCGACGATCCACCCCGAGCTTGTCCATCAGCCCCACAAAACCAAAGCTGGTCGCCGTAACCCCGATAGAACCTACCAGACTGGCTTTGTCGGCGTAGATGTCATCCGCAGCACTGGCGATGTAATAGGCACCGGAAGCACCAATATCACTGATCACCGCATACAACTTAACGTCCGGATGCTTAGCGCGCAGACGCTTGATTTCGTCATAGATGTAGCCCGACTGCACCGGACTACCGCCCGGGCTGTTGATGCGCATAACCACACCCTTGGTGTTTTTATCCTCAAATGCGGCGCGCAGACTGCCAACAATATTGTCGGCACTGGCCGCTTCCTTGTCAGCGATCACACCGCGCACTTCGATCAAGGCAGTGTGAGCAGTACCGGAATCTACAGCACCCTTGCCGAGCTTGAAGATTGGCGAGAACAGCGCCAACGCAACGAACAGATAGATAAATGTCAGCGACTTGAAGAAAATCCCCCAACGACGCGACCGACGCTGCTCTTGCACGCCAGCCAATAAGGTTTTTTCTAACAGCTTCCAACTTTTTTCATCTTCCTTGGATTGCTTAGCGTCGCCCGTCTCAGGCAAATTCCACTCATCCGACATAACTGCCTACCTCAACTCGTTGACTACCTGCGCACGTTTGTAGCCAGCGGCGCAGTTCGATGAACTCTTCAATCGCCAGCGTCGGATTAAACCCACGCAAAACGTCTAATGGCTGGGCGCCATAGCCCACAGCCACGCAATCCATTCCTGCATTGTGCGCCATCTGCAAATCAAACGCAGAGTCGCCCACCATCAGCGCTTGACTTGCCGGCAGATCAAACTCACGCAATAACTGCTCAAGCATCAATGGCTGCGGCTTACTCGCTGTTTCATCTGCGCAGCGGGTTGCATCAAAATAATCAGTCCAACCGCGACCCTGGAGCACACGCTGTAGACCATGACGACCTTTGCCAGTTGCCACAGCCAGTAAATAGCCCTGCTGACGAAATGCCTCAAGCGATTCTTCAACCCCAGCAAACAAGGGCGACGGCTCAGCCTCAAGTTCCAGATATTGCGTACTGTATACACCGCGAAATGCCTGAATCGCAGCACCATCAAGGTGCCCATACAGCGTTGCAATAGCTTCCGGCAAACCCAAGCCGATTATGCCTTTGACCTGGGTGTCCGTGCAGCGAACCAGACCACAGGCATCAGATGCACGGTGCATGGCTTCAACGATACGGCCGATCGAATCAACCAGCGTTCCGTCCCAATCAAAAATCAGCAAGCGGTAATCAGGCACTCAAACGCTCCACGGTCCGCGCCCAGACCTCGTCAACCGGGGCAGACAGCCTCAACTCGCCACCGTCTAACAGCGGCACAACCAACTCATAAGCGTGCAAAAACAGTCGCTTGCCGCCTAATTCACGAATTTCACGACTGAAGTCGTCATCACCGTACTTAGTATCCCCGGCAATGCAGTGCCCAGCGTACTGCGCATGCACACGAATCTGGTGGGTCCGCCCCGTTACCGGCTTGGCTTCGACAATGGTGGCAAACTCGCCAAAGCGGCGCAGCACACGGAAACGCGTCAGCGCTTCTTTGCCTTCATCGTTGACCTCAACCATGCGCTCACCAGAACGCAGGTTGCTCTTTTGCAACGGTGCATTGACCGACTTCTTTGCCGCAGGCCAGTTACCACGCACCAATGCCATGTAGCGCTTATCAACACCATCGCCGCGCAGGGCTTCGTGCAGATGGCGCAACATGCTGCGCTTTTTCGCGATCATCAAAAGACCCGAGGTATCGCGGTCAAGCCGATGCACCAGCTCAAGCTCCTTGGCATCTGGACGCAGCTGGCGGAACGCCTCGATCACACCGTAATTGAGGCCACTGCCACCATGCACCGCAATGCCTGCGGGCTTGTTGATCACCAGCAGCGCTTTGTCTTCATAAACAATGGACGCCTCAAGACGCTCAAGCAGGCCTTGAGCCAAAGGTGCAGGCTCATCACGCTCAGGCAACCGCAACGGCGGTACACGGACGATATCGCCCGCCTGGATTTTATATTCAGGCTTGATCCGACCTTTATTTACCCGCACTTCGCCTTTACGCAAGATGCGGTAAATCAATGTCTTTGGCACACCCTTTAGTTGGGTGCGCAGAAAGTTATCAATGCGCTGGCCGGCAAGTTCCGGCGCAACCTCAATCAGCTGAACGCCGGAGGTTGGAGGGGAAGGATTTGTCATTGCGCAATGATAACAATTTTTATGGATTTGAAGCACTTAATCATTGCTGTTATAGTCGCGAATGCCGCCAAAAGCGGTCTGGTTCGGAGATGATCGCTAAATTGCCATCCCAACCAACGCAACCCATTTTGGACGCAAGGCCGTCCGACGGGTTCTTCAGAGCTAGATAGGCCTTTTAAGGCCCTCGAAGAATTCGGAAATAAAGCCTCAAACATAATGATGCGCAACTTTCCCCTTTGGAGAGTTGCGGTAATAGCCAACCCGCTACGGATTTTGCGAGCGGCACAGGATTTTCAGCGATACGTGTAAGGTGGAGATGTACAGCAGCTGGTTTGCGTAGCAATGAGCTTTATCAAGACGCCTTATCTCGTCCGCTACCATCTGCTGATTCCTCCTCCTGACTTAGTGCTTACTGTCACATACAGCGAGCAGGAGACGTCTGTCGCGGCCCAGCACAATTGGCTGACCGTCGCTCGACAATGAAACGCCTTACAACCGTTTCTGACGCGCCTAACACCGACTCTGAAAGTCGTGTTTGCCGAACGCCGCTTCCGATGCAACGGAAACCGACGGTACTACATGAAAAGAATGCTGATTAACGCGACTCAACCCGAAGAGTTGCGTGTTGCTCTAGTCGACGGCCAACGCCTCTATGACTTAGACATTGAATCTGGCGCTCGGGAACAGAAAAAGGCCAACATCTATAAAGGCCGTATCACCCGCGTTGAACCAAGCCTCGAAGCCGCTTTCGTCGACTTCGGCTCAGAACGTCACGGTTTTCTCCCCCTCAAAGAAATCTCCCGCGAGTATTTCAAAAAAGCTCCCGACGGCCGCGTCAACATCAAAGATGTGCTGAGCGAAGGTCAGGAAGTTATCGTTCAAGTTGAAAAAGAAGAGCGTGGCAACAAGGGCGCAGCCCTGACCACCTTCATCAGCTTAGCCGGTCGTTACCTGGTACTGATGCCGAACAACCCTCGAGCTGGCGGCATCTCACGTCGCATTGAAGGTGAAGAGCGTAACGAGTTGCGCGAAGCCCTCAACGGCTTGAACGCTCCAGTAGACATGGGCTTGATCGTTCGCACCGCCGGCCTCGGCCGCAGCAGCGAAGAAATGCAGTGGGACCTCGATTACCTGCTGCAACTGTGGAGCGCTATTAAAGAAGCCTCGCAAGACCGCGCTGCGCCATTCCTGATCTACCAGGAAAGCAATGTCATCATCCGCGCCATCCGCGACTACCTGCGCCAAGACATCGGTGAAGTTCTGGTTGATAGCGTTGAAGCGCAGGAAGAAGCCCTGAGCTTTATCCGCCAAGTGATGCCGCAGTACGCAAGCAAGATCAAGCTGTACGAAGACAGTGTTCCCCTGTTCAATCGCTTCCAGATCGAAAGCCAGATCGAAACTGCTTTCCAGCGTGAAGTGAAACTGCCTTCCGGCGGCTCGATCTTCATCGACCCAACAGAAGCACTGGTCTCGATCGACATCAACTCGGCGCGCGCCACTAAAGGCAGCGACATCGAAGAAACGGCCCTGCAGACCAACCTTGAAGCAGCTGAAGAAATCGCGCGCCAACTGCGCCTGCGTGACATCGGCGGCCTGATCGTTATCGACTTCATCGACATGACGCCGGCGAAAAACCAGCGCGCTGTTGAAGAGAAAGTCCGCGAAGCACTTGAAGCTGACCGCGCCCGCGTACAAGTGGGTCGTATCTCACGCTTCGGCCTGTTGGAAATGTCGCGTCAGCGCCTGCGTCCATCACTCGGCGAAACCAGCGGTATTGTCTGTCCGCGTTGCAACGGCCAAGGCATCATCCGTGATGTCGAGTCGCTGTCGCTGGCAATCCTGCGCCTGATCGAAGAAGAAGCCCTGAAAGACCGCACTGCTGAAGTTCGCGCTCAGGTGCCGATTCCAGTTGCCGCCTTCCTGCTTAACGAAAAACGCAACTCGATCACCAAGATCGAACTGCGCACCCGTGCGCGCATCGTCATTCTGCCGAACGATCACCTCGAGACGCCGCACTTCGAAGTACAGCGTCTGCGTGACGACAGCATGGAAGCGCAAACAACTCAGTCCAGCTATGAAATGGCCACCACTGAAGTTGAAGAAGAGAAACCAGTAAGCGGCACCCGCACTCTGGTTCGCCAGGAAGCTGCAATCAAAGCGGCCCCGCCTCGCTCGGCACCAACGCCGACCGAAACCCTTGCGCCTGTCACTGCTCCTGAGCCAAGCCTGTTCAAAGGCCTGGTCAAGTCGCTGGTGAGCTTGTTTGCGACCAAGGAAGAAGAAAAACCAGTCGTTGTCATTGAGAAGAAGTCTGAGCGCCCTGCGCGTAACGATGAACGTCGCAATGGCCGCCAGCAAAACCGCAACCGTGGTGGCCGTCGTGACGGTCGCGACGAAGAGCGTAAGCCGCGCGAAGAACGTGCCCCACGTGAAGAACGCCAACCACGCCAGCCGCGTGAAGAGCGCGCACCACGTGAAGAGCGTCAACCACGCGAAGTTGTAGAAGTTCGTGAACCGCAGGAAAACCGTCAGTCGCGCCCACCTCGCGAGCGCAAGCCGCGTGAAGAGCGTCAAGTACGTGAACTGCGCGAGCCGCTGGATGCTCCGAGCGAAAACGCCGGTGAAGCAGTTGCCAACGAGCGCCCACAACGCGAGCCGCGCCAACCGCGTCAGCCACGCGAAGAGCGTCAACCGCGCAAGGAGCAAACTGCAGCAGCGACTGAAGATGAAGAGCTGAGCAGCACTGAGAATACTCAGGATGATGATCAAGACAACAACGAGAACGAGCGCCCACGTCGCCGTTCACGCGGTCAGCGTCGTCGCAGCAATCGTCGTGAGCGTCAGCGTGATGCAAACGGCAATGTGATTGAAAATGCAGATGAAAACAGCGAAGAAACAACAGCCGTAGCTGCTACTGTAATCGCCAGTGCTGCCGTTGCTGAGGCTGTTGAAGCCGCTCAACCTGCTGCTGAATCCGCAAGCGACGAAGCTCAAGCTCAACCTGAAGTTCAAACTGAAGCACCGCAGCGTCAAAGCCGCAAGCAATATGCAGAACAAGCCCCTGCAGCCGAAACCGAAGCCACTCCGGCAGAGGTAAAAGCTGAAGAAGCAGCACCTGCAGAAGTTGCCGAGCCAGTTGTCGCTCAACCAACACCTGAAGTTGCAGCTGAGCCAGTCGCGCCTGAAACGCCAAAAGCTGAGCCTGTTGCTGAAGTCGTTGAAGTTGTTGAAGCAACTGTTGAACCAACTGTTGAACCAACTGTTGAGCCAGTCGTTGAAGCCAAAGTTGAACAGGTTAGTGAGGCAGTTGCAGAGGTTGCAGCTCCCGAGCCAATCGCTCCAGTAGCTGAACCTGCTGCTGAGCCAGTAGTAGAAACGCCTGCGCCAGCACCGGTAGTCGTCCCAAGCAATGGCCGCGCACCAAACGACCCTCGCGAAGTTCGTCGCCGCAAACGCGAAGAAGAGCGTTTGGCCCGTGAGGCTGCTCAAGCTGCCGAAGCGGCTCCGGTTGTTGTCGAAGTCCCAGCCGAGGCGCCTGCTCCTGTTGAAGCACCAGAGGTGACTGAAGCAGCTGAACCAGAAGCCAAAGAAGCTGAAAAAACTGAAGAGCAACAGACTGATGATGCGCATAAGCCGCAAGTCTGAGGCTACTCAGTAAAATGAAAAGGGACGCTTCGGCGTCCCTTTTTCATATCCGCTGATACCCTCGAACAAGATTGGTGGTTGAAAAAAGCGTCAACCACCCTACAGATTCATGCCTCCGTAGGGTGTGGCAACGCGAAGCTTGCCCACCAGAGGTCAAGCGCTCAACAACCCAAGATTGGAATACTCAGCTGGATTTTCGGAGCGGTAAATGGTGGCTGAAAAAGCATCAACCACCCTACCGGTCTAGCAAATGGCTATGCGATGCACTTTTCAAATGCAGCTTGCAGGCTCGCCGGATTGATCGCGTCATGCGTACCAATAACAATCAGCTGGCTGTAAGGCTGGGTATCACGCCAGTCTTCGGCAAGTTTGATCTCGCTTCGACTGCCAACTAAGTGCAGCACGCTGCGCTGCTGGGGTGCTTCTGCGATGTAGCAGATGCCTTTGGCCCGATAAATATTCGCAGGTAAGGCGGCTAGCGTCTGACGCAACGCTGTCAGCGAGAGAGGTTGATCTGATTGCCAGCTCCAGGTCGCAAAAACTGACCCATGATTAGATTCAGCTACAGCTCCCCCCAACACGCTAGCCGAGGTCACCGGTTTGAGCTTAGGCTCAACACTCAGGCGCCCTACTCCCAATATCAATTCGAGCGGCACATCGCAGTGCTGGGCTTGCAGCAAGCGAACATTCGGGTACAGCCAGCGCGAGCGCAAAGCTGTGACCTGCTCATCACTGACCTGATCGATCTTGTTGAGCACAATAATGTCTGCGGCATCGAGCTGATCCATGGCCAGTTGAGCCATTTCCCCCTTGAGCCCCTCGAACTGAGCTGCATCGACCACAGTGACAATACTGTCGATATTCAGAGCGTCGCGAAATTGCGGGTAACGCAAGGTATTGGCAATTTTCTGGGGGTTGGATACGCCACTGGCCTCAATCACGATGTATTCGGGACGATTCTCGCGACTGCTCAGCAGGCGGCTTAACTGTTCGATCAAATCGCTTTCCACGGTGCAGCATATGCAGCCATTGGTAAGACTTACGGTGGTCTGAGTCTGGCTGACGATAAGCTGGCTATCGATATTGATCGCACCAAAATCATTGACCATCACCGCCATGCGCAACCCATGATCACCATTGAGTATGCGATTGAGCAGCGTGGTCTTACCTGCACCCAAGAAGCCGGAAACAATAGTCACCGGGATGCTCTGTCTTCTGTTCATAAGCCTTAAGCCTCAACGCTGTTAAGCAAGGCCTTCCAGCCTTGCTGATATCCATCAAAAGTCAGGTAATTCACCCTGCCAGATCGCCGCATGATCGGTGTCATCGAACTCACCCAAGCGGTCCCACATCACTTCACCTTCGAGCACCGTCAATTGCACCTGAGTGTTATGGATGTTGCCCTTGGGGCTCTGCGCGAACAGGTCGCGATCGAGCACGATCAAATCAGCCGACTTACCCACTTCGATCGAACCGGCCTTGTCATCAATCCCCATGCACCAGGCGCCATTGATGGTCATTACCCGAATAGCCTGCTCCAGGGTGATCGGATTGCCATAGAAGCAACCGTCTACATCACCAAATGGATTCTCGCGGGTAATCATCGCCTCAAAGCCAATCCACGGATTAATGCTGGAAACCGGCCAATCAGTGCCCATCACCGCAACTCCACCGGCCTCCAAAACACCTTTGAAGTTGTAGGCGCGCTGCATGCGATCCTCACCAAAAACGGCACGGGCATTAGCAAAGGAAGATGGGAACCAGCCAACCGGAGAGAACTCAGCCGTCACCTGCAGCTCAGCAAAGCGCGGCAAGTTTGCATCGAGCAAAGTGGTGCTGTGCGCACACTGATGACGTACTCCACTGTCACCGTTGCGCCGACGCGCTTCGGCCACGGCATCAAGGAACAAGTCAGAAGCGCCATCACCGGTGCAATGGGCAATCACCCGCACCCCCTTGCGATCCATATCTACAACCATGTCGCTGATATGTTCAGGCGTCAGGTTTAGGTGGCCGCGCCAACTGCTTTCGCCGGGCCAGGCGCTCGACAGATAAGACGAACGCGATTCATGGGTGCCGTCAAAGTGAAACTTCACCGCGTTGGCATTGAGCCTGGCACTGCGATAGAAATGCCGCTCACCTGCCAGCAACTCCCAACGCCGCTTGACCGGAAAAATGTCGTCCTGCCAGCTAATTGCCGCTTCCACACGCACCGTCAGCTCACCAGCCTGATCGATCGATTTCAGCGCATTGAGACGATGCTCGCAAACATGCACATACTTGGTGCCAACCACACCATGGCCACTCTGGAACTGCACGCCTTCACGGTAAGCACGCTTCAATGCATGTTGCGGGGTTGGCGGCATGGCGGCGTGAATCAGCGCGTAGGCACCGTCAACTAATATCCCCGTGGGCTCGCCAGTAATGCTGTCACGCTCGATATAACCGTGACGCGGGTCCATGGTCTCAGCATCAATACCCGCCATTTCCAGCGCTTTGGAGTTGACCATCATGCAACCCCAGGAGCGATCAAGAATCGCCACCGGGCGATCCGGCATAAAGCTATCCAGCCACTCACGGTCCGCCACCAAGCCTGCTTGCTTGAAGGTGTAGCGCACGAAATATTGGCCATAGACCCAGCCGTCACCGGGGTTGGCTGCGGCGTAGTCAAGGACTGACTGTTTGACCTGTTCAGGCGTCGGATCATCCAGACCAATTGCCAGATCACCGGAATAACCCGGCGCCAACGCCAGATCAGGATGGGTGTGCATGTCGTACAAGCCGGGCATTACAAAGCGCCCCTTGAGATCCAGGACCCGGGTTTGCTCGCCAATAAACGGCGCCACGCTTTGGTAATCGCCCACCGCCACAAAACGGCCGTGCTTGATTGCGACCGCTTCAGCCCACGACTGCTGATTATCAACGGTATAAATGCGCCCGTTTATCAGTACCAGTTCAGCAGCACCGAGTGCGCCGGGGATGTTGGAAGAAAGGAAGTTATCGGACTTGGCCATCGAATGAACCTCGAAACAGGCGGATTATTCTCTACGAATTAAAAAGATGCTCCAGCTGCGGGACAAACGCTGGAGCATCAAAGACAGAAGTTTGAGTTACAGCACCAAGTGCGCCATAAGCGATAGAACGGGCAAGGAAATCAGCACCCGAAGGATGTAGATCACCAGCAAGTCGTGGAGCTTCAAACCGAAATTAGCGCGAATCAAAATGATCGCGGCTTCAGTGAAGAAAATGATCTGGGTGACGGCAACACCGACCAGCACAAAGCGAGTGATTTCACTTTCGATCCCGGAAGCCAGGATCGACGGCATAATGCTGTCGACAATCCCAGCCAGCAGTGCAGGGGCTGCCTCTGCGGCCTGTGGAATTTGCAGCAACTCCAGGTAAGGCACGAGCGGCATCGACAATACGTGAAACACAGTGGTGTATTTGATCAGTGCCAACCCCGCGCAACCGATCAACATCATCGCCGGATAAACCGAAATCGCGATATCAGCGCTGATGTGCACACCTTGCTTGATCAGTTCCAGCGGGCTGCTGGCTTTTTCTGCACGCTGGATTGCGCGACTCAGGCCGAGGGCAAACAAGCCTTGGCTCTTGTCGTCATCCGTCACCAACTGCTTACCGACACTTGGCTCATAGCTATTGAGCTTGCCACGCAATGGCGGCAGTTTTGGCACGATAAGGGCGCAGATAATCCCGGTAACAGCCACCGACAGATACCACTGAATAAACACGTGTTCCATGCCGATCAGCTTGAGTAGCAGATAGGAATAAGCGATGGATACGATCGAGAAGTTGGTCGAAATTACACAGGCTTCGCGGCTGGTATAGAAACCACCCCGATATTGCTGGGTTGTGAGCATAATGCCCACGCTCGACGCTGACAGCCACGATGCAGCGCAGTCAACCGCAGCACGCCCTGGCAAGCCAAACAGCTTTTCAAACACGCGACTGACCAATGTGCCGATAAATTCCATCAGGCCAAAGTCAGTCAGCAACGGCAGTAAAATGGCTGAAAGCAGGTAAATCGCCAGTACCACTGGACCAACGTCATAGAGCATGACCCCGCCAGTATCGCGGCTCCAGATCCACTCGGGACCCACCTCGAAATAGACCATGAACATCAGCACCGCGCCGATAACTCGCACAGCTGTCCAAGCCAGGCTGGGGTTGAACAGCTGAATGAAGCGATTCGGGTTGTTCCGCAGTGGGCTAAAACGTACTAACAACGTTATGAGGCTAGGAACCGTCGCCACAACAACGGTGGCCGGCACCATCATCGGTTTAAGCACATCGTTTACGTAGTCGATGATGAACGCGATCATCACGGTGAAACGCCCATCAATACTCAGCGGCGTCAGGAACAGCAACACGCCAAACAACGTTGGAATGATGAAACGCAACAGTTGCTTGGTGGTATAGGGCCCCAGGGGCGCCCCCTGTCGACTTGATGGCGTTTGTGTCTCGGTTGATTCCAGCATGTTGTCACCTTTTTTATAGTTGTGGTGCTGCTTGGCTTGCACGCAGTTCTAGTTGTTAAAGTCTCAAGATTGCGTTTGTGTTCAATCGCGAAATGAGCGGTCAAGACGATCCAGGCGGCGTAACTCTGCCTGCCAGACCAGATCGACACTCTCTTGGTGATAAGCCGGATGCTCAAATTGACGGGCCGTCAATTCGCAGTCTTCATCCGAGGGAACAATCAAGGGGCGCCCGGCTTTCATTGCTTCAAGCTGAATTTCACAAGCTTTGTTCAGGTAGAACATAAAGAAATAGGCTTCAGCGACACTGCGACCCACAGTGAGCAAGCCGTGATTTCGCATGATTGCGCAGTTCTTGTTACCCAACGCACCCACGATTCGCTCGCGCACTTCCAGGTCCAGCGGGATCCCTTCGTAATCGTAGTAAGCCACACGGTTATAGAAGGCCATGTTGGTTTGATTAAGCGGCAACAACCCCTCCTCCAGCGCCGCAACGCCCATGCCTGCAAGTGTATGGGTATGCATCACGCACACCGCATCGTGGCGCTGCATATGAACGGCACTGTGCACGGTGAAACCCGCGGGATTGACTTCAGGGCTGCTGGCATCAAGCTTCTTGCCGTTGACATCGATACCGACCAGATTGGAGGCGGTGATCTCTTCAGGAAGCAGGCCGTATTGATTGATCAGGAATGCCGGTTCAGCCGAGGGCAGACGCACAGAAACATGGGTAAACACCTGATCGGCCCATCCATTAAGTTGCAGCAATCGATACGCGGCAGCCAAGTCGGTGCGCAGGGATTGTTCGGTAGTCGAATTATTATGCATGGAAGCTCCTCAGGCGATTTGGCAGAGCTGAGAAAACCTGCGACCAGTAATTTGACCGCATGAGGTCTGCATACAGCTGCGTGCTAATGTTATGCGCCGAGAGTAAGCGGCTTGTGAGTTGACGAATATCGACTTATTCTTGCCTAAGTCATTCCATAACGTCATGAACTATTGTGCGCAGACAACTTCCCAGCATGATTTCCCTGAGCTGTTTTTCGGCCTTCGCTCGTCATATGAGCGTGACCAAGGCCGCGGAAGAGCTGAGCCTGACGCAAAGTGCAGTCAGCCGGCAGATCAAAAACCTTGAGGATATGCTCGGCTGCTCACTGGTCGAGCGAGTCAAGCAGCGCCTGCAACTTACTGACAATGGCCGGCAGTACGTGCAGGAAATCAGCCTGCTACTGGATCAGATCGAGGCAGCGACTCATCAAGTGCGCAACAGCCATGCGGGACATCTTCGCGTCGGCGCCGAGCCCTCCTTCACCACCCGTTGGCTACTGCCGAAACTCCGGGATTACGCACGCTTACACCCCGAGATCGACCTCGAAATAATGAATGACTTGCGCCGTTTGTATGATGGCCATGAAGGTTATGACGTTGGCATTCTCTACGGCGACGGCAACTGGCCGGAGTTTGATTCGCAGTTTCTGATGCGCGGTGAGATGGTTGCAGTCTGCACCCCGGAGCTGCTGGAAAAACACGGTGAGATCATCGAGCGCCGCGACATTCTGCGCTACCCGCTTCTGCACCACGCGGCTCACTCACCGCAATTCAGGTCATCCACCCAGCTTTGGCTGGATGACGCCGGGCTTAGCCAGAAAGAGATTGAAATGTTACCGGGACAACGCCTGGAGCATTTCCAATTCGTCCTCGATGGCGCGCTCCACGGCTTGGGAGCCACTGTATTGCCGCGTTTCTTTGTTACTCAGGAAGTCGATACCGGGCGCCTTAAAATCGCCTGCCAAACGCCACTCAACTGTGGGGAATATTATGTGGTTGTGCCCAAGCTCAACCGCGACCCCAAAGTCGTTCATTTCGCCCAATGGCTGCTGCAATGGCGCGAGCAAGAGTAAGGTATAAAGTCGCTACGGCGCACATCAAGCCCGTGTAAACCCCTGAGTAGAGTGTCCTTGGGCCTTAAATTGACACCTATGTTATCGATAACATAGACTCGATCATCACTCTATTCACCCCTGACGGCCAACATGCCCACGCCTAACACCAAGCCTCTTGTCGGGCTTATGCATACTTGTCTGGTTGATTTTTATAGGCCTAGCATCGGGTTCGCCAGCGTCCAACTGCTAGAACATGCAGGATGTGAGGTACAAGTACCGAGCTTGCAAACCTGCTGCGGCCAACCAGCCTTCAACAGTGGCAATTTTGCTCAGGCCCGAGCAATGGCGCGTCAGGTGATCACCGCATTTGCAGCCTTCGACTATGTAGTGGGCCCTTCCGGTTCTTGTATGAGCCAAGTCAAACTGCATTACCCGCAATTGTTTGCCGATGACCCGCATTGGTTGGCGCAGGCGCAAGAACTGGCTGATCGCAGCTTTGAGTTAATTAGCTTTCTCAGCGATGTGATGGGCAAAACCGATCTGCAAGCCAGTTATCAGAGCACTGCGACCTATCACGATAGCTGCTCTGGGTTACGCGACTTGGGCATCAAGCAGCAACCGCGAGCACAACTCAACAACGTCAAAGGCCTGAACTTGGTAGAAATGCCGGAAGCAGAAACCTGCTGCGGCTTTGGCGGCACATTCTGCGTCAAGTACCCGGAGATTTCTGCACGGATGGCCAGCCAGAAAGTCGCCAGCATCGAGGCAACTGGCGCCGATACCTTGCTCGGCGGCGACCTCGGCTGCCTATTAAACATCAGTGGCCGCCTCACCCGCTTAGGCAAAACCGTGCGGGTATTCCATGTGGCTGAAGTGCTTGCAGGCATGACCAATAGCCCGGCCATTGGTGAGGGAGAAAGCACTGATGCAACTCTCCTCCGCTAATTTCAAAGCGGCCGCACGTGCGGCGCTGCAAGATCCCGACCTACAAGCTGCCATGGCCGAGAACCGTAACTTTGCCGCCCATGTTCGCGTGCAAGTCAATTCGACGGTCAATTTTCACAGCTTACGGACTCAAGCCAAGACGATCAAAGACCATACCCTGGCCCACCTTGATCACTACTTGGAGCGTTACGAGGCCGCCGCCACCCGACAAGGCACGCAGGTGCATTGGGCGCAAACGCCTGAAGAGGCGCAGCAAATCGTGCTTGATATCTGTCGTCAGGCGAATGCACGCAGCGTGATCAAGGGTAAAACCATGATCGGCGAGGAAATGGGGATCAACGATGCCCTTGCCGGCGCGGGCATCGAGCGCTACGAAACAGATCTTGGTGAGTACATCCTGCAACTGGCTGATGAACCACCGAGCCATATCAATGGCCCTGCTATCCACAAGACCCTGGAGCAGGTGCAGACGCTGTTCCACCAGCACCATCAGGACCTGGGCCGTGAAGGCTTTCTCAGTGAGCCCGCCGATTTGCTCGCCGAAGCCCGGCGCCTGTTGCGTAAGCGTTTTCTTGAAGCAGAGGTTGGCATTACTGGGGCCAACTTCCTGATTGCCGAAGATGGCAGCCACGTGTTGGTCACCAATGAAGGCAACGGCGATCTCACCAGCATCTTGCCGAAAGTACGCATCGTCCTCGCCAGCATAGAGAAAGTCCTACCACGCCGAGCTGACGCTGGGGTTCATTTACAGCTATTGGCCCTGAGCGCCACCGGCCAGCCCCTAACCAGCTACACCACGTTGTATGGCGGTGTAAAAACTGCCGAGGAACTCGATGGTGCCGAACAATGCCACGTCGTCCTGCTGGATAACGGTCGCAGTGAAATGCTTGCCGGAGAGTTCCGGCCGATGCTGCGTTGCATCCGCTGCGCCGCCTGCATGGACAACTGCCCGGTGTACAACTGGGTGGGTGGCCACGCTTATGGCTGGATCTATCCGGGGCCCATGGGCTCAATCTGGACACCACAACTCACTAGCCTGGAGCAGACAGTCGACCTGCCCAATGCCTGCACGTTAAATGGCCGCTGCGCAGAAGTTTGTCCAATGCAAATTCCGCTACCTGACATGATGCGGGTATTGCGCAATAAGCAGTGGCAAAAGCAGCTAACAGCAACCACAACACGCTGGGGGATTAACCTTTGGGCAGCACTGGCCAGCCAGCCACGGCTTTATCGCCTGCTCACCGGATTGGCTGCGCGCAGCATGGCCTTTGCAGGTAAAAAACGCGGCCATTTGAGCCGCTTACCGCTCGCCAAAGGCTGGACTCAGCAGCGGAATATGCCTGCTCCACAAGGCGCAACATTTCAACAACTCTGGCAACAGCGCCAAGCCGAAAAGAGTGAGCAAGAACAATGAGCATGTCTCGCCAAGCTATCTTGTCCAAGGTTCGTCAGGCACTTAATCGGGAGCCACAAGCGGCTATCGCTGACCATCCCTTTAAAGATCGCATTGAGCTTAGTGAAGCCCCCAATGTTGATCCACAACACAGCTTTCTTCAACGCTTGAAGGTTACCGGTGTGACGCTGGAAGTTCTGGCTGAGCTTAGCCAAGTGCCAGCCGCTGTTGCCGGGTATTGCGCGCGTCATCAGTTACAAGGCCCGCTAGCGATTGCCCCTGCCTTAGCGCACTTGCCATGGCGCCAGACCAACCAGCAGATCGACCTCGGCACCGCTCAAAGCCACCACCGTGTTGGTGTGGCCCAGGCTTTCGCGGGTATCGCAGCGACCGGCAGCCTGGTAATGCTGGCAGACGCAGAGAACCCCGCCGGGCTTAACTTTCTGCCGGAATATCATCTGGTTGTGTTGCAAAGGTCACGCCTGCTCAGCCAGCTGGACCAGCTCTGGCCATTGCTCAACAGCCCAAGTGAGCGCATACCACAGGCAATTCACTTGATAACCGGGCCATCAAGCACGGCAGATATTGGCGGACAATTACTGTTCGGCGCGCACGGTCCAAGGGCCGTACATATATTGCTGATCGATTGAGCACAGCGACATCACGATTGGCGCCTGGTTGATTCTCTGGCGATCAACTCACAGCCGACATCAACCTGGCCAACACTCGCGCTTTCACCCTTGATCATTTGCGTGAGCAGCTCAACCGTGGCATTGGCGACCACCTCAGCAGGCACGCTGACGCTGGTCAGCGTGGGGGTTGCGACACGGGCAATCGGCAGGTCACCAAAGCCGCAGATGCCCAGTTCACCGGGCACATCAATACCTTTACGCTGGCAGCTGAACAACGCGCCAACAGCGGGCATATCGTTGGTAAAAAACGCCCCATCAAACTCAAGTTCACCGGCTGCATAACGCTCAATCACATCGACACCATCATCGATGTGTGGGATCGCCGAAGTCTTGACTCTTAATGGCTCGATAGCCAGCCCCTGCATAACCGCATGACGAAACCCCTGCCAACGCAGGTTCTCGCGAGCGTCATCAAAACCAAAGAATGCGGGATGCTGATAGCCACACTCAACCAGGTGACGACCCGCGGCAGCACCCGCTTCCCAATTGGAAAAACCAACCACCTGGCCCACTGGCTGACGCGGATTATCGCCTTCGGGCAGATCCCACAACTCAACCACCGGAATTCGCGCTGCCGCCAACAATTCATAGGTTTCTGGCGTGTGATAGCCGTAGGCCAAAATCAGCCCATCAAGCTGGCGCCCCAGAAAAGCGCGAAGCATTTTGGTTTCTTCTTCCGGTGAGAAACGGGTTTCACCGATCAACATATGCAGGCCTGCTTTGCTCAGCCCTTGCTGCAGGATTTCGATGGTGGTCGCCAAAATGGGATTGGTGATCGTCGTAATCAGCGCTCCAACCACACCGCTGCGCCGAGTCACCAAAGCACTGGCAGCCAGGTTGGGCACATAACCCAACTCTCGCACGGCCAAGTCAATCCGCTCGCGCGTGGCTTTTGAAACCTTGTCGGGCTTACTCAGCGCCCGCGACACAGTCATACCGGAGACACCGGCTAACCGCGCGACATCCTGTACGGTCGGTTTATTCTTGGTCACGCATACGGCCCCGTGGTATTTGCCTGATCCTGGCGCGGCTATTATCCATGGTGGCTACGCCGTCGACTATTGCAGATTGGCCGCGAACAACTCGCGGCCAGTTCGCCACGTTTGTTAAGCAGTCAGAAATGCAGCGCTTTCCTGAATCTCAATCACAGTTGGACGATCGGCCTGCGACGCGCTCAGCAGCAGCTCGCGCAACTGGTCAAAGCTCTCGGCGCGCTCGGCGTTGCAACCAAAGCCCTTGGCCAGCGTGAGGAAGTCCGGGGTGTAGATATCGACACCAATGGTTGGGATATTACGGTTCTGCATGTAGCGCTTGATCTCACCGTAACCGCTGTTGTTCCACAGCAATACGATAACCGGCGCATTAGCCTCAACCGCCGAGGCCAGTTCAGGCAATGTGAACTGGATACCGCCATCACCAATCAGTGACACCACCGGCCGCTGCGGCGCCGCCAGCTTGGCGCCGATTGCAGCCGGTAAACCGTAGCCCAACGTGCCGTAACCCGTTGATGAATTGAACCAAGTGCGCGGCGCATTGGCTTCAAACAGATGATTGCCGGAATAGACAATCTGCGTCGAATCGCCAGCAAAAATCATATCTGGCAAGGTTTCCTGCAATACATCCAACACCCGCTTCTGTGCATGCCAGGCATCAGGAATCAAGGCTTCAAGCTGCTTGCGCACCTTCGCGGCCAGCTGGCAACCGGGGCTATCCGCACTGAAAGCTGAACCCTCACCCAATCCCTCCAGCAATGCCTGAATAGCCAGGCGTGAGTCACTGAGAATGGCGATATCGGCAGGGTAATTGCGGTTCAACTGCTCGGCATCGATATCGATTCTGATCAACTGACTTTCGATCCGGAAATCGCCATCAAACACCGCGTCATAATCGGTTTCACCCAACTCAGTACCGATTGCCAGCACCACATCGGACTGCAGCACCAGCTCACGCACGGGCACCAACGACTGGTTCGAGCCCAACGCCAATGGATGGCCCTTGGGCAGTACGCCCTTGGCATTGATCGTGTAAGCGGTTGGCGCATCCAGCGCTTCAACTAGACTCACCGCCTCAGCGCTGGAGCTTGCAGTACCACCACCCAGCAGAACCAACGGCCGCTTAGCGGATTTAAGCATCTGTACTGCACGCGAGATCGCATCCGGGCACGGCGCCGGACGGCTTGGCACGGCCCCGAGTTTACGCTTGACATGATCGGCCGAGGCGGTAATCACGTTAATCGGAATCTCGATGTGCACTGGCCGTGGACGCGCGCTGTTGAACACTGCAAAAGCCCGTGAGAGCACTTCGGGTAATTCATCAGGACGCATCAGGGTATGGCTGAACGCAGCCACGCCCGCCACCAAATTGCTTTGTGATGGCAGCTCATGCAAACGCCCACCGCCCATCGCCAACTGCTCGGTATTGTTCACACTGGAAATCACCAGCATCGGGATCGAGTCAGCATAAGCCTGGCCCATCGCCGTGGTGATGTTGGTCATACCGGGGCCGGTGATAATGAAACACACGCCCGGCTTGCCACTGACTCGCGCGTAACCATCAGCCATAAAGCCTGCGCCTTGCTCGTGTCGAGGCGTAATGTGGTTGATCTTGGTAGACGGCAGGCCGCGATACAGTTCCACGGTATGCACGCCAGGAATACCAAAAACAGTATCCACACCGCAGTCTTCCAACATCTCAACCAACAATTCTCCACACGTCAGCATGGCCAGCACTCCAAGGCAAAAATAACAGTGAGTGCTACTCTATCAGCATAATGTTATCGATAACATAGGCAGTTTTATTTCAACTTTTCCCACACGCAGTCACGCATCGAGTGGAACGAACCCGCCGTTAATGTTGTTTGAATTCGCCAAATCCAAGCGTTCGAGAAGCCGCTCGCGCAAAATAGACAGTTGAGATTGGTTCGATTGAAATTAAACGGGCTGGGCTAGAGATGCCCGCCGCTGGTCTGATACTGAATAACAGCAAGCTGAAGCCAGCGGATTGCCCGCTGGCAGCTGATGTCTGAGCGCAGGATTTAAACCACGTTAGGCTCTATCTCAAGCTCAATGGCGAAGCGCTGCTTGATGTCCGCCTGGATACGCTTGGCCAAGCCGAGTATCTGCTGACCGCTGGCATCGCCATAGTTGACCAGGACCAGGGCCTGCAGCTTGTGTACGCCTGCGTCGCCCTCACGAAACCCCTTCCAACCCGCCCGCTCGATCAACCAGCCGGCGGCAACTTTGAACTGACCGCAAGCCTGCGGATACGCCACCAGATCAGCATGCTGCTTACGCAACTGCTCGATCAATTCAGCCGATACCATTGGATTTTTGAAGAAGCTCCCGGCATTGCCCAGCACAGCTGGGTCTGGCAGCTTTTCACTGCGAATCGCACAGATCGCGCGGCTGACATCCAACGCCGTTGGGGTATCAATGCCCTGCTCGCTCAAGCGCTGCTTAACCGGGCCGTAATCCAGATTCAAATGCGCAACACGGCTCAAGGCAAAACGTACGCGCAAAATAATCCAGCGCCCGGCTTGGCGCTTGAAAATACTGTCACGGTAACCAAACTGGCAGTCTTGCAGGCTAAATTCACGTACGTCGCCAGTTTGTCGATCAAGCGCAGTGAGACCGGCGAATACGTCTTTGATCTCAACGCCGTAAGCACCGATATTCTGCATCGGCGCGGCGCCAACTGTGCCGGGGATCAGGCTGAGGTTTTCCAACCCGGCCAAGCCCTCGGCAAGCGTCCATTGCACAAACGGATGCCAAGGCTCGCCTGCTTCTGCCTCGACCACAACGTGTCCGGCGTCATCACTTAAAATACCGATACCGCAACCACTCATACGCAACACCAGTGCTTGCACATCAGCAGTCAGCACCAGATTACTGCCGCCTCCGAGCAACATCAGCGGCAATTGTTGCGACTCGGCGTAGGCGATCGCAGCCCGTACGTCATCATCCGTGCGCGCTTGGGCAAACTGCGCAGCGGCCACATCGATGCCTAAGCTGTTATAGGGTTTGAGCGAAACACTACGCTCGACTTGCAGACTCATAGCCGTCCTTTTACTTCGATGAGCAAGGCATCACTAGCTCGCTCGATCAGGTCGAGTACATGCTCGAAGCCTTGTTCGCCGCCGTAATACGGGTCTGGCACTTCATCAACTTCCAACTGAAAACGACGCAGAAACAAATCCAGCTCTGCGGCAGCATTACTCGGACGCAGCCGCTTGAGATTGCTCAGGTTGCTGTGGTCCATGGCCAGCACCAGATCGAAACGCTGGAAATCATCCACCTCAACCTGACGCCCGCGCAAAGCAGACAAATCATAGCCACGCAGTTGCGCGGCGCATCGGGTACGCGTATCCGCCGGTTTGCCGACATGCCAGTCGCCGGTGCCAGCAGAATCAACCTGCACTTGCTCAGCGAGCCCGGCTTGCTCAAGTTTGTGGCGAAACACCGCTTCAGCCGTTGGCGAGCGACAAATATTGCCTAGGCAGACGAATAGGATGCGCATCACTGGCTCAGTAACTGACGCACGCGGTCGAGATCTTCTTGAGTATCAACCCCTGCAGGCGGTGCCTCAAGTGCATCAGCAACATGTATACGCACGCCGTACCAGAGCGCACGAAGCTGCTCCAGGCACTCAGTATTTTCCAGCCAGCACGGCCCCCACGCGACAAAATCGTGGAGGAACTGGGTGCGGTACGCGTAAATACCAATGTGGCGGCGATAAGGCACATCAGCGGGCAGTTGTTCGCGGCTCGCAGCGAATTCATCCCGCGCCCATGGCAGCGGCGCGCGACTGAAGGTCAGTGCCAGGCCGGTCACATCGGTTGCGACCTTGACCACATTGGGGTTAAACAGCGCCGCAACGTCGTCAATCGGCTCGGCAAGTGTGGCGATAGCTGCTTGCGGATTAGCCGCCAGATTAGCCGCCACTTGATTGATGATCGACGGTGGGATCATGGGTTCATCGCCCTGCACGTTGACCACGATAGCATCGGGTTCGAGGCCCAGCGCGGTAGCGACTTCAGCCAGGCGATCAGTCCCGGAGTTGTGATCCACTCGGGTCAGCACCACTTCGGCGCCAAATGCCTTGCAAGCCTCGACAATGCGCGCGTCATCGGTGGCGACAACCACTCGCTGAGCGTTGCTTTTGCACGCTTGTTCCCAGACATGCTGAACCATCGGCTTACCGCCAATATCCTGCAATGGCTTCCCCGGCAGGCGGGTCGAGGCGTAACGAGCAGGAATAACAACGCTAAATGCTTGGCTCATTTACTTGTCCAGACGCTCATCGACGTTAAGGGTGCGCGCTTCACTTTCGAGCATTACCGGGATTCCATCACGCACCGGAAAAGCCAAGGCGTCAGCCTTGCATACCAGTTCAGTTTTATCGCTCATCAGCTTCAGCGGGCCTTTGCACAACGGGCAGGCCAAGATATCGAGTAATTTCGGGTCCATGGGTGATCCTTGAGGTGAAAAGGTGGATGCGAGGCCACGCAGAGATCGCCAGTATAAAGCTAGCGAGCTGGCAATAAAGCCTTCAATTGTGCATCAAACCAGTCAACGAATGCCTGTGAGGGCTGCGCATCGACTGCCAGATACCACCAATCATCAGCGGCAAAATTACGGCACTTCACTGCATCTTTTTCGGTCATGACCAGCGGCAAGTCTGGGCTGAAGTTCAGCAACTCGCGACTGTAGGGTGCGTGATCGGCAAAAGCATGCGGTTTTACCTGCCAGTGTAGCGCCTCAAGCGTGCTGAAGAAACGCTGCGGATTGCCGATGCCAGCGACCGCATGCACTGCCTGACCAACAGGAAAATGATTGAGCGGGCGCGATTCGCCGCTGCGTAAGTTGATCAGTTGGGTCGGCTGCAAGGTAAATGCGTAAGCGTTTTCCGGGTCACTTGCGGCGCCGTTATATAGCAGTGCATCAACGCTTTGCAGGCGCTCCATTGGCTCGCGCAACGGCCCAGCAGGCAAGCAGCGCTGATTACCGAAGCCTCGCGCGGCATCCACCAGTACCAACTCCAAATCACGCGCCAGCCGATAATGCTGCAAGCCGTCATCACTGAGAATCAGGTCTAGCGGCTCAGCCTCAAGCAAGGCTTGCACCGCGCGACTGCGATCCGGGTCAATCACCAAGGGCACACCACTGCGCTGGACGATCAACAGCGGCTCATCCCCTGCAACCTGCGCACTCTGCTCAGCTTCAACCCGCCACGGCAGCGACGGCGGCGTGGCACCGTAACCACGGCTGACCACACCCACCTTGAGACCGCGCTGTTGGCACTGCTCGATCAGCCACAGAATCATCGGCGTTTTACCAGTGCCACCCACCGTGATGTTGCCCACCACAATGACGGGCACCGGGGCACGATAGATCTCACCCTCGCCCGCGACAAATCGCTGTCGCTTGCGCTGCACCACCTGACGGTACAAGGCTTCCAGCGGCGTCAGCAGAGCCAACGCCGGATGGCCGTTATACCAAGCGTTGATCAGACGATCAGACAGTGCCATCAAGCAATCTCCATCAAGGCGCTGGCTGCGCCTCGACCGTGGTCATGCGCAAGTGAGCAAAACCCAACTTACCCGCTGCATCCATTGCTGTGATAACAGACTGATGCGACGTTTTCCCGTCGGCGCTGATGATCAGCGGCTGGCTGAAATCACCAGCTGCTTCCTTTTGCAGCGCCGCGATCAAACTTTGCAAGTCGCTCTTCAACAACGCTTTACCGTTGATTGAAAAGCTGCCGTCTGCGGCAATCAAAATTTCCAGCGGTTGAGTATCGGCGTTTTCTAGCTGAGCGCCTGTCACCGCTTCAGGCAAATCGACCTTCATCTGGGTTTCACGGGTGAAGGTGGTGGTCACTACGAAGAACAACAGCAAGATAAACACCACATCAATCAGCGGTGCTAGATTGATGTCGACGTTCTCCCGCGCTTTACGCCGGAACTTCACGCCTTATCTCCACCCAGATCAACTTCGCGGTCGCCCTGCACCACCTCAACCAGTTTGATTGCTTCCTGCTCCATGCCAACCACCAACTCGTCAACCCGACGCTGCAGGTAACGATGGAAGAACAGCGCAGGAATTGCCACGATCAAACCCGCAGCAGTGGTAATCAGAGCCTTGGCAATACCGCCAGCCAGCACCGGGGCATTAGCCATTCCAGCGCCCATGAACGAACTGAAAATCTCGATCATGCCGAGCACTGTACCGAGCAAACCGAGCAGCGGTGCGATCCCGGCGATGGTGCCAAGTGCGTTGAGATAACGCTCCATGTCGTGCACGACACGAGCTGCCGCCTCTTCAATGCACTCTTTCATGATCTCGCGACCATGCTTGGAGTTAGCCAAACCCGCAGCCAAAATCTCACCGAGTGGCGAATCAGCCCGCAGCTCTTTGAGTTTTTGATTGTTAAGTTTTTTGTCTTTGATCCATTGCCAGACCTTACTCAACAGGTTTGGCGGGGTGACGCGGCTAGGTCGCAACGTCCATAAGCGCTCAGCAACAATTGCTGCCGCAACGATAGAACACAAGATAATCGGCAGCATGATCCAGCCGCCAGCTTTAACCAATTCCAACACGGTGGAGTATCCCCTCAACAGAATTGGCGTCACTCTAGCATAGGGCTGTGGCCTCGCCGACCGTCACTGTTCTCATTTTTCTCGCCAAAATCGCGGTATTTTTCGCATTCCTTGCGCTGGTACAAAAGAACCTAGCTGAATCGTCACCGCGCCCTCCTCCACACTGTCGTAGAGCGTGGCGCCAGATTGCCGATAGCGCTGCACAACAGCTGGATGCGGATGACCATAGGCGTTGTGCTTGCCCCGCCCAATCAATACCGAATCGGCGGCGACTGCATCAATAAACAGCTGTGAAGAAGAACTACGGCTGCCGTGGTGCGGCGCTAACAACCATTGCGCACGCACATCCGTCCCGCTGCGCACCAATGCACGCTCAGCCGCGGCGTCAATATCACCGGTTAGCAGTAGCCGCTCGCCCGCAGCCTCAACCATTAATACGCAGGACAGCGGGTTTGATTGGCTGGCGTCTTGCCACTGCCAAGTGCTGAATCGCACCTGATCCCACTGCCAACTGGATGGTCGGCAGGGCTGAGCCCCGAGTACAGCTGGCAACTCTGTCGGTTGACCGCTTACGACTCGCTCAATCGACATGCCTTGATAGATAGCCAATGCGCCACCGCTGTGATCATTATCTGCATGGCTAATCAGTAGCATATCCAGAGAGCTCAGCCCTAGCGTTCGCAGGGACGGTAAAACCACTCTCTCGCCAATATCAAACCCCGCAGAGCGCGCACCAGCATCGTACAACAGCGCATGCTCACGGGTTTGCACCAATATCGATGAGCCCTGCCCCACATCGAACATCACCACCAGAGCCTGCCCTTCAGGCGGCCGCGGGGGCTTGGTGAATAGCAACGGCAGCAATAATAGCCACGCTAAACTTCGTCCTGGAATACCCCGCGGCAGTATCAGTAGCAACAGCGCTATTGCCACCAGCAACCAGGCCCACAGTGGTAAACCTGACGGTAACCATGCGGGTAGCCATTGGGCTGCAAACTCCAGCCCCCTGAACAGCAGCTCAAGCAGGCCGCCAGCAATACCGAGCAGCGTTGCACCTAGCCATGGCAGCGGCAACAACAAAGTACCAAGCAATGCCAGCGGCACAATCACCAACCCAACTAGCGGTACAGCGACTAAATTGACCAACGGTCCACTCATGCTGACCGGCAACCCCAAGCCCAGCAGCAGTGGCAATAACCCCAAGGCCATCGCCCATTGCGCGCGCCCCAGAGAGCGCCACCAACTCAAGCCGCCGAGGCGCCCGCGAAATACCAGCATAAGTAAGCCCGCGGCACCAAATGACAGCCAAAAACCGGGCTGCAAGCTGGCAAGTGGTTGCCACAACAGTATCAGCAGCATCGCCAACAATAGCGGCATTAGCAGCCCTAGATGACGAAAGCGCCAGCGCCAAAGCAATACCAAACCAACCATCACACAAGCGCGCTGCACCGGCACCTCAAAGCCTGCGAGCGCGCCATAGGTAATAGCGCCAGCGAAGCCGGACAAACAGGCACAAGGCAGCCAGGGCAAAGCCGCTGGCCAGTAGCCAAACCTCGCCAGAGCTGCAACCAAACCATAGAGCAACCCTGCCAGCAGACCAATGTGCTGACCAGATATAACCATCAAGTGAACGGTGCCGGTGTGCTGCAAGATGCGCCAATCATCAGTGCTCATGCCCGAGCCATCACCCAATACCAAGGCAGTCAAAGCCCCTTCACGGCCGTACGCAGGCGTTGCCAGAATGCGTTGGCGAATTCGTTGACGCCAGGTTGCAATACCCCCGTCAACACTGATGCGCTCACCGGCTTTAATGCTACCGGTGCCACCAATACCTTGAGCGAGCAACCACAGTTCATAATCGAACGACTGCGGATTCACCAGCGCATGCGGTCTTTTTAGGCGCACCGCCAGGCGCCAGGTTTCGCCGGCTACAACTGGTGGCCCACCGTACCAGGATAAACGCAGCAGCTTGGGCAAAGCGGCGCGACGCGACACAGCACCCGCCAGATGAAAACGTCCAACCTTGCCGTCTTGTTCAGGTAGGCCAACGACCTCGCCTTGCAGCCACAGGGTTCGACCGTCTAATTGCGGGCTCAACCGGTCATCAAGCGCCCATTGTGCGCAGAGACAAGCCCAAGCGAAGCCCAGCAGGAATAAGGCTGGCGGCAACCGCTGACGCAAAACCAACAGCCATGCGCCCAGCAAACACAGGACCAAAAACCATATGGAAGGTAACTGAGGTAAAAACCTTAACGTGAGTAGACCCGCAATCAGCGCTAACATCGGTGCGAGCATCATTGCCTGCCCTCTAGATTTCATCCATGAAACCCGGCTTAATCAGTTGTGTTACAGACAGTCTCACAATCTGAGGCGGCAGCTTGTAATGAATGCGTGCATAATATTGCCGCTAAAGCCTGCCAGAGAACCTTCATGCCGCGTCGTTTATTCAAGCGCTACATGCCTAACCCAGATCGAATTAAGGGCAATAAATCCTTGCGCTTTTTGGGTACGCTAATGCACGACCCGAATCTCTGGCATCTCAACCGCCACTCGGTTTCGCGGGCAATGGCTATTGGCCTTTTCTGGGCCATGATTCCAATGCCCATGCAGATGCTGGCGGCTGCGATCACTGCGATCCCTGCCCGTGCCAACATGCCGATATCTATTGGCTTGGTGTGGCTGACCAACCCCCTGACCATGCCGCCCGTGTTTTATTGCAGCTATAAATTTGGCGCCTGGTTAACCGATACCCCCACCCTGCACATCCCGGAACACGTCACCCTCGCATGGGTTGGCCAAGTGTTGCAAAGCCACTGGCAGCCACTATTTCTGGGTTCATTCACGCTCGGCGCGATCCTTGCGATTATCGGCTATTTCGCCACCAATGCTTACTGGCACTGGTGGGTTAGACACAATTGGCGCAAGCGTCAGGAACGCCGCGCGCGCAACAAACTGAACTGAGATTAGCCACTCAAATAGTTTAATAAAACAATCTCATGTAGGGGGAGTCTGAAAACAGACTCCCCTTTTTCCGTTCTAAAGCGTGTTTATTTGAGATCAAACTGATCCGCCCGCCAGGACCTCGATAGAGTCTTGGGCGCAAAGGCAGTATCTAGCGCAGTTAGATATAGGCCCAGGGTCTATTCAGTGGCTTGCGTGTCGAGGCAGGGCTATGGAAATCAAGCTTGCAAACAACACGAATGCACTCGATATCCATAAGCACGCGCCCAGCCCATATACCTGATAAACCCAGCCGGAGAGCACCGTACCGATCAGTCGCCCCATGGCGTTCGACATATAATAAAAGCCCACGTCCAGCGACACCCCGTCTTCCTTGGCGTAGGAGACGATCAGGTAGCTGTGCAGCGAGGAATTTACCGCGAACAAAACGCCAAAAAGCATCAATCCGCCAAGCAATACCACTTGTTGCGACAACCCGGTGTTCAGCCCGAGTGCAATTGCCGCAGGCAGGCCAGCCAGTGCAAGCGCCCATAGAAATGCAGTTCGGCCATCCGGAACATGCCCATGCTTGTTGCCAGTGATCTTGGGCGCGAACGACTGCACAATGCCGTAACCGATGACCCAGCACGCCAGAAAACCGCCAACCTTCCAGAAACTCCAGCCCCAAACACTGCTCAAGTAAACCGGCAAGGCCACCACAAACCAGACGTCACGGGCACCGAACAGAAACATCCGCGCAGCGGAGAGGATATTGATTGCCCGGCTCTTGGATAAGATGTCGCGAAACTTGGGCTTGGCTTTGGCTTTGCCCAGATCCTTCTTCAACAGAACCAGGCTGCAGATCCAGATCAGCGCCAAGACACCCGCCATGGCCAGCAGGGCACCTTTGAAGCCGATCAAAGCCAGCAAGGCGCCACCCAGAAAGAAGCCGACACCCTTGAGTGCGTTCTTCGAGCCAGTAAGAATCGCCACCCATTTGTAGAGCTTGCCTTGCTGCCCGTTCGGCACCAAAAGCTTGATCGAGCTTTTGGCACTCATCTTGTTCAAGTCTTTGGCGATCCCGGACAAAGCCTGAGCGCCCATCACCCAAGGGATGGTCAGCCAGGCCACCGGAACCGTCAGCATCAACAGTGCGACGACTTGCATCCCCAACCCGATGTTCATGGTGCGATTCAAGCCCAGTTGAGCACCAAGATAACCACCCACCAAGTTGGTGATCACGCCAAAGACTTCGTAGAACAAAAACAGTGCCGCGATTTGCAGAGGGCTGTAGCCCAACGCGTGAAAGTGCAGCACCACCAACATGCGCAACGCGCCGTCGGTGAGGGTGAAGGCCCAGTAATTGCCCGTTACAAGCAGATACTGCCGCACTTGCGGTGGGAGCGCCGACAAGGCTTTCATGGTCGTTCCTTAGACTGCCAAGCCAACCATTTTGGCCAGTTCAACGGTGCGATTGGCATAGCCCCACTCGTTGTCGTACCAGGCATAGAGTTTGACTTGGGTACCATTGATAACCATGGTCGACAGCGCATCAATGATCGATGAGCGCGGATCGGTACGGTAGTCGATGGACACCAATGGACGCATCTCAAAACCAAGGATGTCTTTCAGCTCGTTCTCGGAAGCGTCCTTGAGAAGTTGATTCACTTCTTCGACACTGGTAGCTCGCTCTACCTCAAACACACAGTCTGTCAGCGACGCATTGGCCAACGGCACACGTACGGCGTGGCCATTCAAGCGTCCGCGCAGCTCCGGGAAAATTTCTGCGATAGCGGTGGCCGAGCCGGTGCTGGTCGGAATCAAACTCATCCCCGATGCACGCGCACGTCGCAGATCCTTATGGGGCTGATCGAGAATGCTTTGAGTGTTGGTCAGGTCATGGATGGTGGTAATCGAGCCGTGGCGAATGCCCAGTTTTTCGTGGATGACTTTAACCACTGGCGCCAGACAGTTGGTCGTGCATGACGCCGCCGTGACAATGCGATGCTCCTTGGCATCGAACAGCTGATGATTGACCCCCATGACGATGTTCAATGCGCCTTTTTCCTTGACCGGGGCGCTGACCACCACCCGCTTCACGCCTTGCTCCAGATAAGGCTGTAACGCCGCAACGGTCTTCATCTTGCCACTGGCTTCAATCACCAGATCACAGCCCGACCAATCGGTGTCGGCAATCGCCTTGTTGGCCGTTACCTTGATTCGTTTTCCGTCGATAAGGATGCTGTCGTCATCAGAGTCGGCCTGATAATTCCACCGACCATGCACCGAGTCGAAGTTCAACAGGTGCGCATGGGTCGCTGCATCCCCGGCCGGGTCGTTGATCTGCACGAATTCGAACTCTGGCCAGCTCCAGGCTGCTCGCAGAGCGAGGCGACCGATCCGGCCAAAACCATTGATGCCAACTTTGATAGCCATGTTGTTGTGCTCCGTATCAGTTGTCAGAGGTTGTTGCACACTGAAAGCCCTCAGATGGAGCGCTGATTGACTCGTTTCATGAGTTCCTCGGCCGACTCCTTGCGCTCGGAATAACGATCCACCAGATAATCCTGACGGTCGCGAAGCAGCAGCGTGAATTTCACCAACTCTTCCATTACATCCACTACACGGTCGTAGAACGGCGAGGGTTTCATCCGGCCGTTGTCGTCAAACTCCATATAGGCCTTCGGCACCGAGGATTGGTTGGGGATGGCGAACATGCGCATCCAACGTCCCAACACGCGCAGTTGATTGACCACGTTGAATGACTGCGAGCCACCGCACACCTGCATCACTGCGAGGGTTTTACCTTGGGTCGGGCGTACCGCGCCCATCGCCAGTGGCACCCAATCAATCTGAGCTTTGAATACCGCGCTCATGGAACCGTGACGTTCTGGAGAGCACCAGACCTGCCCTTCGGACCAGAGCACCAGCTCGCGCAACTCTTTCACCCGAGGATGATCGTCGGGAGCGTCATCTGGCAACGGCAAGCCTGACGGATTGAAAATCCGCGTCTCAGCGCCGAAATGCTCCAGCAATCGAGCGGCCTCTTCTACCAGCAGCCGACTGAAGGAGCGCTCACGGGTCGATCCGTACAGCAGCAAAATGCGCGGTTTGTGTATGGAGGTCTTTTCGATACCAAGCTTGTCTGCCGATGGGCGATCGACCAGTTCGGTATCAAGTTGGGGGATAGGGTCATCAAGCATAATCTTTGTCCTACGCAATGGCGCTCATGGGTTTATCGAACCAACGGCGTTTCAACCAAAGGGCAACACCGACCAGGGAAATCAATACTGGCACTTCAACCAACGGACCAATCACCGTAGCGAATGCAACCGGGGAAGCCAGGCCGAAAGTAGCAATGGCCACCGCAATCGCCAGCTCGAAGTTATTGCTCGCGGCGGTAAAGGCCAGCGCAGTGGTGCGTGGGTAATCCGCATCGAGCAACCTGCCCATCCAGAAGCTGATGAAAAACATCACCACGAAGTAGATCGTCAGCGGGATCGCGATACGCAACACATCGAATGGCAATTGCAGTACCACGTCACCCTTGAGGCTGAACATAGCCACGATGGTCAGGAGCAACGCCACCAGCGTCAACGGGCTGATTTTCGGAATAAAGCACTCCTGAAACCAGACTTCGCCTTTACGCGCGATAAGGATCTTGCGGGTCAGAAAACCCGCCAGAAACGGCACACCCAAGTAGATCAGGACCGACTCCGCAATACTGACAAAACTGACGTCGATCACGCTTCCTTCCAGTCCGAATAGCGGCGGTAACAAGCCAAGGAAAACCCAGGCATACAGACTGAAAAACAGAATCTGAAAGATACTGTTGAATGCCACAAGCCCGGCGACATACTGATTATTGCCGCCCGCGATCTGATTCCAAACCAGCACCATCGCGATGCAACGAGCCAAACCGATCAGGATCAAGCCGGTCATGTATTCCGGTTGGTCACGCAGGAATATGATGGCCAATGTGAACATCAGCACCGGGCCGATCACCCAATTCTGGAGCAAAGACAAAACCAGGATGCGCTTGTCCTTGAAGACTTCCGGCAGCTCTTCATAGCGAACCTTGACCAGAGGCGGATACATCATCACGATCAAGCCGATAGCAATGGGAATGTTGGTTGTACCCACAGAAAGACTATTGAGCCACTGCGGCCAGCCTTCAAACAGGCTTCCTAAACCGACACCCAAGCCCATGGCGAGGAAAATCCACAGCGTCAGGTATCGGTCAAGAAAAGAAAGGCGGCTTTTACTCATGTTCATCGCTCCTGTGATTACAGCCCGCCAATCAGATCCAGCTCTGCCTTGAGCTGTTCGGCATTCAGTTGACCATGCGGTAACGCCAGAAAGGCTTCTAGCCGTAGCTTGATGTGGTCAAGGGTTGCATCGAATGCAGCCTGAACCTGTTCTGAAGTTCCTTGCAGGTCCGACGGATCAGCAAGCCCCCAATGCCCTTTTACAGCAGGGCCAAAAAATACCGGGCACGCCTCGCCTGCCGCTTTATCACACACCGTGATGACAAAATCAGGTGCCAAATGCTCATGCGCATCACTGGATTTGCTGGACAACCCGGCTGTCGAAATACCCGCTTTCTGCAACGTCTTGAGGCTCAGCAGATGCACTTCGCCTTTGGGCTGACTGCCAGCGCTGTAGGCTTGCATGCCTGGCGGAGCAATATGATTGAATACCGCTTCACAAAGGATGCTGCGGCAGCTATTGGCAGTGCAGAGAAACAGGATTTTCATCGAGCGGCCTCGTAGCCAAATAGGGAATCAGTCGATTTTGTCTTAACAACAAGCGACGGCCCGCTCAGGACGGTCACCCATTTCATCAAGGCGCTTGGCATCAGGGCTCAACCAGTGCTTGTTGCTTTCGAGCGCGGTGGTAAGCACCTGATGAACCCAATCAGGGAGATTCGGGTGCAGCCGGTAATAAACCCATTGGCCTTGCCGACGATCCGACAGCAGGCCACATTCACGCAGTTGCGCCAGGTGCCTGGAGATTTTTGGCTGACTCTGATTCAACGCGCAGGTCAGCTCGCAAACACAAAGCTCTCCTTCACGGGTAATGAGCAGCATGGTGCGAACACGGGTGTCGTCAGCCAGGCACTTGAAAACAGTAGTCGGTGTTAGATGGTCAGCCATATGGACTCTCAGCCTTTGCTTTTCACCAAGACGAACATCTTGATGCGCTCATGTATTTCGTGAAGCGTGTGACGGAATGCGTCGGGTTTAGTGCTGGTGACTGGGTCCTCGAAACTCCAAGTCAATGTCTCACCCGCTCCAGATAACGACTGGCATTCAACTGCTGCTTTATCGCACAAGGTGATGACGAAATCGAAACGCTCACCTCGAAACTCCTCTATCGACTTGCTATGTAACCCTTCGGTACTCACCCCAAGATGGGAAAGTGCGTCAAAGGTGCGCGGGTCGACCTGAGTTGGAGCGGTTCCGGCACTGAACGCCTCGTAATGCTCCGAATCAGTGTGCCTTAGCAGCGCCTGGGCCAACTGTGAGCGGGCAGCATTAGCGGTACAAACGAACAGGACGCGAGCTTTGCTGGTCATGGTGAAATCTCAGCTAATATACGGTTAAACGAATATATGTTTTTTCGTATATCAGGTAAAATCCAGACACCATAATAATTCGAAATATCCAGCGACTGCTAAACGGCACACCCTAAAACACCTATATCTAAAGGTGTTACGATTTTTTGACCAGCAAATGCTCAAGAAACATTTGGAAAAATACATATATGAATTTTGTCATAAGAATGTCATCCATCCGGAGATAGCCTCTGCTCCGATCCAACCAACCAGGAGCCAACAAGATGAAAAAACTGACAATCACCGTCGCGTTGCTGACCAGCCTATTTACAAGCGCCAGCTTCGCAAGCCAGTACGACAAACCCGGTTTCGTTACCAAAGTAGAAGACGGCCGTCTTTGGGTTTTCCGTGAGGGTTCAGAAGAACTGAAAGACTTCGAGGCACACGGCGAACCTGCCAAGCAATTCACGGAAATCGGCAATGGCCCGGATGGCATGACAGTTAAATCAGGTGATCCGCAAGCACTTAAGGGCTATCTGAGCACGCTTAAGAAATAACACCTGAAAGCGTCGGGGCTAAATCCCTTTGCAAGATTTAGCCCCGACAACCATAGCGATTCACATCTGAAATCAGCCTGCTTACTCGTAACGCAAGGCCTCGGCAGGCTGAATGCGTGATGCGCGCCAGGATGGATACAGCGTCGCCAGAAAGCTCAGGCCAAATGCTGCCGCGCAAATCAGCAACACATCGGACAGTTGCAGTTGCGAAGGCAGATTGCTGATGAAATAAACATCAGAACTGAATACGTGCTGGCCACTGACACGCTCGATCCAGCCAACCAACTGACTGACGTTCAAGGCAGCAACAATGCCAAGCACACAACCGACCAAGGTGCCCACGGTGCCGATCACCGTACCCTGAACAATGAAGATCCCCATGATTTGCCGAGGCGTTGCACCAAGGGTCCGCAGGATGGCGATATCCCCACCTTTATCAGCAACCACCATGATCAATGTCGCAATGATGTTGAATGCCGCAACCGCCACAATCAGCAACAACAACAGGCCAATCATGGTCTTTTCCATTTTCATCGCGCTAAACAAGCTGCCCTGGGTCAATGTCCAGTCACTGGCGCGATAATCAGCCCCCAGACTAGCAGCAACCTCTGCCGAAACCTTTGGTGCGGCATACAGGTCTTTAACTTTCAAGCGCACGCTTTGCACTTGCCCCGGCTTGTAGCGCTGAATGTCTGCGGCATCGGCAACGTTGATCAACGCCAGCGAGCTGTCGAGTTCAGCGCCGACCTTGAAGATACCCACCACATTCAGGCGCTTCATGCGCGGAGTAATCCCCCCCGGCACGGAGCTGACCTCAGGCACGATCAACGCCAGCTTGTCACCGATATTCAGACGGAAACGGCGTGCGGTAATCTCACCAATAACCACCCCGTACTCACCCGGTTTCAGGTCGTCTAGCTGCCCTTTAACCATGTGATCGCCGATGATCGACACTTTAGGCTCGAGTTGCGGGTCAATTCCTTGCAACTGAATTGGCTGCATAGCCCCACGAAAGGACAACATACCTTCCAGTTCCGCAAACGGTACGGCGGCAACCACCTGCGGATTTTTTTGCGCAGCAGCAGCCACGACTTTCCAGTCATCCAGCGGCGTGACCGCTGAAATACTGGCGTGAGGAACCATGCCGAGGATCCGCGAACTCATCTCTTTCTGGAAGCCGTTCATCACTGACAACACCACAATCATAGCCAGCACGCCGAGCGCCAAGCCAATCATCGAAGTCAGTGAGATAAACGAAATAAAATGGTTGCGGCGTTTAGCCCGCGTGTAGCGGGCACCGATAAAGATACTCAGCGGGCGAAACATCAGTTAGCCACCAACTTGCCGTCCTCGAGACGCAGGATGCGGTCCATCTGTTGGGCCAACTCCAGGTCATGAGTCACCACCAAAAACGCGGTCTGCGAAGAGGAGCTGAGCTCACGCATCAATTCCTGAATGCCTTCTGCGGTGTGGTGGTCGAGGTTACCGGTTGGCTCATCGAGCAGCACCAATCCCGGTCGATTGACCAGTGCACGGGCAATCGCCACGCGCTGACGCTCCCCACCGGACAACTCGGAAGGCTTGTGCGACAGACGATGGCCGAGCCCTACCCGCTCAAGCAATTCACTTGCACGCTTGCGCGACTCACTGATCGAGGTACGGCCAATCAGCAGCGGCATGCAGACGTTCTCCAATGCGGTGAACTCTGGCAACAAATGGTGGAACTGATAAACGAAACCCAGCGAGCGATTACGCAGCAAACCGCGCTGCTTTTCATTCAGCGCCGACAGCTCTTCACCTGCCAGCCAAACACTGCCGGTGCTCGGTGTATCAAGGCCGCCAAGCATATTGAGCAAGGTACTCTTACCCGAGCCTGAACTGCCGATGATAGCTACGCGCTCACCGGGAAACAGCTCCAGCTGCAAATCATCAAGCACCACAACCGACTGCGGGCCTTCATCATAAGACTTGCTGAGGTTACGGCAACTTAGAACAGCCTGATCCTGCATCACGTGCTCACCTTTAATCTGATTACTCATAGCGCAACGCCTCGGCAGGCTGGGTGCGCGCTGCACGCCAAGCCGGGTACAAGGTGGCGAGGAAGCTCAACACCAGCGCAGCTGCGCAAACCTGTACAACATCGGCGGGCAGCAGCTGCGACGGCAAATAGTCAATGAAGTAGACATCCGCATTAAGAAACTTGATGCCCAGCAAATGCTCTAAACCAGCAATCGCCGAACTGACATTAAGCGCGGCGAAAATGCCCAATACAGCGCCAATCGCGGTGCCAAATACACCGATAACCGTGCCCTGCACCATAAATATGCGCATGATCTGCCCCGGCGTCGCGCCCAGCGTACGCAGGATTGCGATATCACCTTTTTTATCATTCACCACCATGACCAAGGTCGAGATGATGTTGAAGGCGGCGACCGCGACAATCAGCAGTAACAACAGGCCGATCATGGCTTTTTCCATGCGGATCGCCTGATACAGATTGCCGTGGGTACGCGTCCAGTCGCGAGCGTAATACTCTCCATCACCCAAACTTTGCGATATCTGCCAGGCCGTACGTGGCGCCTGGAACAAGTCAGCAAACTTCAGGCGAATACCCTGCACCTGCCCCGGCTTCCAGCGCTGCAAGCGCGCCAGATCATCGATATGGGTCATGGCAACATAGCCATCAATCTCGCCAGCACCGACATGGAAGATGCCAACCACGGTGAAGCGCTTGAGCCGCGGGAACATTCCCGCAGGCGTCACCGTCATTTCAGGCGAAACAAAGGTAATTTTCTCGCCAATACCAACACCGAGTTTTTTGGCCGCGTTATCACCGATGACGATGCCAAACTCTCCAGCAGTCAAGGCCTGCAAGCTGCCCTGCTTGAAGAAGTTGCCAATGATCGAAACCTTGGCTTCCTCTTTCGGGTCGATGGCGTTTATCAGGATTTTTTGCACCTTGCCGTCGTGAGTCAGCAGCCCTTGCATCTGGCTAAAGGGGGCAACCGCCAACACTTGCGGATTGTTCTGGGCCTTATCAGCCAGGCTGCGCCAATCATCAATTGGCGTCCGGCTTTCGATTGTGGCGTGGGGCACCATACCCAGCACGCGCGAGCGCATCTCATGATCGAAACCGTTCATGACTGACAACACCACAATCATCACCAGCACACCCAGTGCCAGCCCGATCATCGAGGTCAGGGAAATGAACGAAACAAAATGATTGCGACGCTTGGCGCGGGTGTATCGCGTACCGATAAATACGAACAGAGGTTTGAACATTTTTGAGGGCTTGTTCGAAGAAAAGAGAAACGTCCATGTGGCGAGGTCGGGTCAGCAGCCTTACACTCAGACAACCACTGCTGCTACGGGTTCGCCATGTCGACTCAAGATGATCAAGATCGCCGTGAATACTATCGTATCGAAGATACCTTAGCACTGGAATTTAGCCGTCTGTCAGACACTGAAGCACTGGCTACCGAAGCGCTGCATGACAGCTCACCGCTGTTTAACCTGTTCAGTGAGCTGCATATTCTCGACTTTGAGTCGCAGCACCTGCTGCGCCATATCAGTGAGCGGGATCGAACGCTAGCCAGCTATTTAAAGGTGATCAACAAACGTATTGATATGCTTGGGCAAGCCGTTGCCCAAAGCCTGTTGGGCGATATAGGCCCACCGAAGAAAGTCACTATTTCCGAAGGTGGCGTGAGCTTCAACAGCGCTGAAGAAGTTGAGGCCGGGACACACCTTGCAATTAAATTAGTGCTCATGCCGCAAGCTTTAGGGCTGCTGCTGCGCGCCAAAGTCATTCATTGCTATGCCTCTGAGGACAATCAGTTTGAAATCGGCACCGAGTTCGAATCGTTGACCGACGCACAGCGCCAACTACTCGCTCGGCATATCCTCCAGCGTCAAGCTCAAGAGCGCCGCCAGGCTCTTGAGCAACCAGATCCAAATTGACGCCTACCATGGAGTACTCTGCTTATGTCTCGCCTGTTATCCAACCTATTAGCGCTTAGCCTGATGCTGCCACTGAGCAGCTTCGCTGAAACCCTGTCGATTCCGATTGGTCATCAAGGTGAGACAAGCCAGGCGCAGACTTTACCCAAACGTGGTGAGTCGCGCAGAGCCGTACTCAATCGCTACGGTCTGGCCGATAAAGAACACAAGCCTGTCGGCCAGCCACCGATCACACGCTGGGACTACCGTGAGTTCAGCGTCTATTTCGAGTACGACCATGTGGTCGATAGCGTGCGCCACTTGCCCGTGCAACCTGTACAGCCCGTGCCTCCCGCGCAGTAGCACACTCGCTGCTTGACCGGTCGGGCAACTGGCTTTATCAATAGTCCAGCGCTGACGCAGTGTTCAGCCGTTAAATTCAAGGAGCAACTGTGACGCTGATCTATGGACACCGTGGCGCTAAAGGCGAAGCCCCTGAAAACACCCTAACCAGCTTTCAACACTGCTTGCAGCAAGGGGTTGACCGCTGCGAGTTAGACCTGCACTTGTCGCGTGACGGCGAGTTGATGGTCATCCATGACCCAACCCTCAAGCGCACCACTGGCCACCGGGGCAAGGTGGTTGAGCACGACGCTGATGAGCTGGTCAATTATGACGCACGCAAAGGCGGTCCGGGCTGGGTTCAGGCCTGTCCAATTCCTCGTTTAAGCGAACTATTTGCCAAATGCACCTTTGAGCATTGGCAGCTCGAAGTCAAAAGTGCGTCTAAAGTCCGTGCGGCGCGCACAGTCGAAGCCATCGCCAAGCTTGCCGAGCAGTACGGCATCAGCGACAAGGTCACCGTCACCTCAAGCTCGCGGGAAGTGCTCAGCGCACTTAAACGCCTTACCCCGCAGCTATCACGCGGCCTGGTCGCTGAGTACTCCTGGCTCGACCCGATCAAGGTCGCACAACATTATGGCTGCGAGTATTTAGTGCTCAACTGGACGATATGCACCCCGGAGCGTTTGATCAAAGCGCAAAAAGCCGGTTTGCATGTATCCGTATGGACCGTCAACGAGCCTTCACTGATACGCCGACTGGCTGATTTCGGGGTCGACAGCATCATCACCGATTTTCCCAGCATCGCCGTCAAAAGCCTTAAAGATCTAAACCCAGCGACCAGCTAAAACGCTGACATTACCAGCCTTCCGGGCAGGTCGGTCTTGCCCACACAGCGAGATCGACCAACGCTTCATCTACCTCAGCAGCCTTCCCACGCTGCAGCGCCTACACACTGCAGCGCCTACCTAAAAGTACAACCGCGCAATATTGCCTCAGCAAACGTCATTGGCTGCGCATGGTAATGCTATCTTTTAAATTGATACGTTATAACCTAATATTATGCATGTTTTCCAATCAACACACGACCGGATCACTCATGAGCAGCACTGACAATTCTGAAAATGCTTCACAGCGCTACCTGACCGAAGATCAGTTGCTCAACCAGCCAGCCGATGCCTACATGAATCAAGCTCAGCAGGCATTCTTTGCTGCATTGCTAAAAAGTCAGCGCCTGGAGTTGCAAGAGCGTATTGAGGAAGAAATGCAGGTGCTACGCGAGCAAGAATTCAATAGCGACCCACTGGATGCCGGCAGCGCCGAAGAGCAACGTCAATGGCAACTGCGCTTGTTGGAGCGCGAGAAAAAACTGCTTAACAAGATCGACCAAGCACTCAACCGTATCGCTCGTGACGAATACGGCTGGTGCACCGAAACAGGCGAACCAATCGGCCTTAAGCGACTGCTATTTCGTCCTACAGCCTCACTTAGCGTCGAGGCCAAGGAGCGTCAAGAGCAAAAAGAAAAACACCTGAGCAAGGTGTAAAATCCACGACTAAGGATCTTTCCAAAAGGCAGCAAGCGACGATAGGTAAAAGGCGAATCGATTCAAATTACCAAGCAAAATGCAATCACCCGCTTGAATGACTCGTGCCTGACAAGTTAGCTGCTACGCCAAACCTTGCTCTTTCAGTCGTCTATACAACGTACGCTCGCTAACTCCAATGTGCTTAGCCAGCTCACGGCGTGTACCTTTGAAAGTCGCGAGTGCCTGTGCCAGCGTACTTCCGTCGAAAGGGTTGGATGTCGAGGGCTGTGGATGCATCACGGCAGTTGCTTGGGGTAAATGCATCGGGCGGATCACCCCATCGTCAGCGAACAAACTGGCTCTTTCTAACACGTTGCGCAATTCCCGGATGTTGCCGGGCCAAGAGTGTCGCTGTAATTGTGTCAGCGCATCTGCATCTATCGTCAGCCGACGCTTGCCTGTGCCAACGCGTTGTAGAAATGAATTCACAAGCAAGCCAATGTCTTCAACTCGTTGGCGCAACGGTGGCAACTGAATTGGAAAGGCACTGATGCGGTAGTACAGGTCCTGACGAAACTCTCCCTGCTCCATCATTCTTTCCAATGGCTTGTGCGTCGCGACAATTAGCCTGAAGTTGGCGTGTTGTGTCTCGACACTGCCTACACGGCGATAGGTGCCCGACTCGATCAGGCGCAACAGTTTTACCTGCATGGCCAGCGGCACATCGCCAATCTCATCAAGAAACAAGGTGCCGCCCAGAGCCGTTCCGACCAAACCAGGCTTGCGCATGGTTGCACCGGTGAACGCCCCTTTTTCGTGGCCGAACAACTCGCTCTCAAATAAGGTTTCGGTCAACCCAGAGCAATCTACGACTACAAACGGTTCAGCAGCACGCTCACTGGTTTCATGTACAGCGCGGGCGAACAACTCCTTACCTGTACCGGACTCGCCTAACAGCAGCACCGGCAGCATTGATGGCGCGACCCGTTGTAACTCGGACAAGGCCAGATTAAAAGCAGGTGAAGAGCCCACCAGCCCTTTGTTGCTCGGTTGCGCAGAGGCGCTGCGAACCCGGGTGAGGCGCTCCACATAGGCAGTAATGACACCCTGCTTGTCTAAAATCGGGCGCAATTCAACGTCGACATGCTCAGGCCCCCGAGGCGTGTGGTGAATGTGCAGCACACGATCGGGGCCGCGCATCTCGCGCGCCTTTTTCATCGGACAGTGCTCGCCTGCCTGATCGCAAGGCACATCGTAATGGTGTGAGACCTGATAACACTTATGACCTACAGACGGTTTGTCGGCGCTGCCAAACTGCCGCTGATAGGCCGTGTTAGCAGCCAGGATGTTGTACTCCGGATCAAGCACGATCATCGGCTGCGATTCGTGCTCAAGAAACGAAACAAGTGACTGCACCTGATCATGGTCGGGATGTGGGGCGTCTGGTGCGGGGGGAAAGGTCGCCATGGAAGCTCCTGAGACTTCAATCATTGTGTTATGGCAGTGCCACCCCTGTCAATTGGCACTGCCAATGGCAGTCAATTCGCGTGAACCTAGATAACACCCACTCTCCGCCTCATAAATAAAACCAATAAAATCAGATAGATAAGATTAGATTTCTGCACGAATTTGGTTTGGCTGATTTATTGCTATGTCAGTCCTAGTGTGAGCGGCTTGGTAAAGCCCCTGAGGAGACAGGCAATGAGCGTAAAACTGCACGTCGAAGGATTCTTCGATTCTGCTACCAATACCGTCAGCTACTTGGTGCTGGATGAGGCGAGCAACTATTGCGCCTTGATAGACAGCGTACTTGACTACGATCCTAAATCCGGCCACACCGCCACTGCGTCTGCCGACAGATTGATTGCGCGGGTGAACGAACTCAATGCAAGGGTGGAGTGGATTCTTGAGACCCATGTCCACGCAGACCACCTGACAGCAGCGCCATACCTGAAGGAGGAGCTTGGTGGAAAAATAGCAATCGGCAGCCACATTTCCATAGTGCAGGAGGTGTTCGGCGACCTGTTCAACACAGGTCGCGATATGGCCCGCGATGGAAGCCAGTTCGATCACCTGTTTGTTAATGACGAGCTGTTTACCATTGGCACGCTGCAATGCAAGGCGCTCCATACCCCCGGCCACACACCAGCCTGTATGACATATGTCATCAACAATGGAACCGAAACGGCTGCATTCGTCGGCGATACCTTGTTTATGCCTGACTACGGCACTGCACGCTGTGATTTTCCCGGCGGCAATGCGCACACGTTGTTCCAGTCAATCAACAAGGTGTTGAGCCTGCCTGCCAATACATTGCTGTATATGTGCCACGACTACCAGCCTGGCGGCCGCGAGGTGCAGTTCGTCAGCACCGCTGCAGAGCAACGCGCACATAACATCCATGTGCACCATGGCATTAGTGAGGAAGCGTTTGTGGCGATGCGCACCCAGCGCGATGCGTCCCTGGACATGCCGACACTCATCCTGCCTTCCGTTCAGGTCAACATGCGGGCCGGGCATTTGCCTGAGGCTGAATCAAATGGAAGGCACTATCTGAAAATCCCACTCAACAGTGCCTGACACTGCCGTTCCACAAAACGCATTAAAGACATACCCATAATGGAGCCACCATGAACATTCGTTGTCTTGCGCCCGGACTGTCGGTATCAGAACAGATATTTCTCAACCAATTGGCGGATCTGAAAGACGCCGGTATTCGCGCCATCGTATGTAACCGTCCAGATGGCGAAGGGGCTGATCAACCTCTGTTTGCCGAAATAAAACGTTCGGCCCAAGCCATCGGTATTGAGGCGCACTACCTCCCTGCCGAGTCCGGCAAAGTGACCGACGAGCAAGGTATTGCCTTTGGCCAGTTACTTGAAACGCTCCCCAAACCGGTATTAGCGTATTGCCGCTCCGGCATGCGCTCTACAACGATGTGGGCACTGTCACAGGCCGGACAACAGCCCCTGCCAGATATCGTCGAAACCGCAAAAAAAGCCGGATTCGATATGAAGGGAGTCATTCGCCGGATTGCGAATCAGGGGCGTACACCTATTGAGGTGGCTGAGGCAGAGCATACCGTGGTCATCATCGGCGGCGGTGCGGCGGGTATCGCGACGGCATCCAGCTTGCTGGCACGAGAGCCTGATCTCGACATTGCCATAATCGACCCGGCCGATGTGCACTACTACCAGCCAGGCTGGACACTTGTAGGCGCGGGTGTCTTCGCTGCGCCCCAGACTGCCCGCACGATGGCAGCGACCATCCCCCGTGGCGTGCACTGGATCAAATCAGGTGTCGCCGCTTTCGAACCCGAGCGAAAAGCCGTCATCCTAGATGGGTGCAGAGTCGTCAGATACGAGCAGTTGATAGTGTGCCCTGGCCTTAAACTCAATTGGCATGCAATCGAGGGATTGTCGGACACGTTGGGCCGCAACGGCGTGACGTCCAACTACCTGTATCACCTCGCCCCCTATACTTGGGAAATGGTGCAGAAACTGCGAGGTGGACGAGCAATTTTTACGCAACCACCCCTGCCAATCAAGTGTGCCGGAGCGCCCCAAAAAGCAATGTATCTGTCTGCCGATCACTGGAAACGTAGTGGTGTATTGCACGAAGTCGAGATTGAGTTTTGCAGCGCTGGCGCGGTTCTGTTCGGCGTTAGTGACTATGTTCCTGCACTCATGGAATACATCACTGCCTATGCTATCAATCTGAATTTTGGCCACACGCTCATCAGTGTTGATGGGGCTGCACGAACTGCAACTTTCAACTGCATTAACCCGGATGGGAGCTCCCGTCTTGTGACTCGCGACTTCGATCTACTTCATGTGGTACCACCACAGATTGCGCCAGACTTTGTTCGGGTCAGCCCTCTCGCTGATGCGGCCGGCTGGATTGATGTCGACCCGGCTACTTTGTGTCATAAAACCTGGGCCAATATCCACGCACTGGGAGACGTTGCCAACTCCAGCAACGCTAAAACTGCGGCTGCAGCACGCAAGCAGGCTCCCGTTGTTGCCCATAATGTGCTGGCTGCACTGGGTAAAGCCAAAGGCAGTGCCCATTACGACGGTTATGGCTCCTGCCCGCTGACCGTTGAACGCGGTAAGATCGTGCTGGCCGAGTTCACGTATGGCGGCAAGGTAGCACCCAGTTTCCCGTCCTGGCTGATTGACGGTACCCGACCATCGAAGCTGGCATGGCTACTCAAAGAGCGGATTCTCCCGCCACTGTATTGGAATGGAATGCTCAAGGGGCGCGAATGGATGGCAAAACCCGAGTTGGCTGATACATGAGTTCATATCTGAAACGAGAAGATTGAGATGATCACCATCTTACTGCTCGGGCTTACTGTTGGCGTCATTCTGGCTCTGACCGGCGCCGGTGGCGGAATACTTGCCGTTCCATTACTGGTGTTTGGAGTGGGATTGAACATGGCTGAGGCCGGGCCGATTGGTTTGCTCGCTGTCGGTTTGGCCGCATCTCTGGGGGCCGTAATGGGTCTCAGAGCTGGCACCGTCCGCTATAAAGCTGCACTTCTAATTGCCGGAGCGGGGATCGTATGTTCTCCACTCGGTCTCTGGCTGGCGCAGCGCATACCTAATCGTCCGTTGACGATCATCTTTGCCATTGTGCTGATGTACGTTGCATTCAGGGTGTTTCAAAAAACGTTGCCTCGTTCCACAGAGTCAAAGCCACTGGTTACATCCAAACCACCACCTTGCGTATTGGATGCAACGCGAGGAAAGCTAAACTGGACGGCTCCTTGTGCATGGGCGTTAACCGCCTCAGGCATTGTCGCGGGGGGGCTTTCCGGCTTGCTCGGCGTAGGCGGTGGCTTTGTGATGATTCCAGCGCTCCAGCGGTACACTAATCTGACTGCGCAGTCGGTACTTGCAACATCTCTGGCCGTGATTGCACTCATTTCAATTTTCGGGGTTGCTGCAAGCTCAATTGCAGGGCGCTTGCCATGGGCAATCGCCATTCCGTTTTCAATTGGCGCATTGGTCGGCATGCTCTGCGGACGCTTGGTGGCTGCAAGACTATCGGGGCCAATTCTGCAAAGAGGCTTCGCTTTTGTTTCTGCGGTAGTTGCAGTTGGCTTGCTGGTAAAAGCCATGCAGTAAGTCAATCAGGCGACGGGCTCACCTCCCCCGGCTCCAGCTCGCTTGATACTTTAGCCTTGATGATGAAACCACGCGGGGCATACATGTGTCTCGCCTGCTCCTGACGTTGAAAAGCTTGTATGCGCATGACGCAGTCGCCGAAAGCCGCTGGAACTAGGGTTGGCAACTACCATCACAAATTAATATATCAACCGGTAGCGCCCCACTCAGTGTTTGGCAACCTACTGAGCACATCCGAAATATAAGTAGGCATTTTCCTAAACCATTAAACCCCAGCACTAACGCAGTAACTATCTGTCAGACTTATCGATTTATGATGTTTAGAGTCTCACTTTAAACTCTCCCTTAAATTCGACATACAGGCAGAAGCAAACCATGCCATTAATTCAAGTAAACCTATTAAGTAAATCACCTAAATTCATTCAAGATTTAGGTGACAACCTGCATCAATCACTCATGAAAACATGGGGTATTCCTGTTGATGACAGGTTTCATATTTTCCATCAAAAACAAGAACATGAGCTTAAAATAAATCCCGTAATATTTGGGGTTAACCGCTCTAAAGACGTAATTCTCCTTCACATCACTTCTACCCCGAGAAGTCGGAAGATGAAGCTGGATTTCTATCAAGACTTAACAGAACGACTTGAGCAAAACATGAATATTCGCCCTCAAGACATCTTTATTTCTATTATTGAAAACACACAAGAAGACTGGTCATTTGGTAATGGCAAAGCACAGTTACTAACGAATTAACTCACTAAAAACAAATAGCAAACATCCTAAGTGAACCCCCAGATAGGCCCTGATAAAAGCAATACCTAATGCTGTAGTTTTTCAGAGCCTTCCTTGATCAGTACCGACAAACACTCTCTCCCCCACCGCAATCATCAAAGCCCTGGAGTTAACCACTTGCAAAGCGGTAATGCTGACCACGCTTATGCCTTTGGCCTGTGGCGCGTTCACGTCCAATGATGCGGGCGGGCTGTTAAAAACCTGCCAAGCCAGCCAACTCAGCTACAACACTGCGCATCTTCTATAAGCCGCTAACCCTAAAGCGGGCGAAAGGTATCTCAACCTAAAATCGACATAGTCATCATACAACCAATGCAAATAAATAATTTAAATTCAATAAGTTAGAATTTAGAAATTTACATAACGCGCCAAAATCCATAAAGTCATCATACGTCTTGTATTCTTATCCCTGCCGCAGCGGCGGCCTAACAAAAACAAAAAGGGATACTCAATGAACGATAAACAGCCACCAGGTAGCTCTCGGCGCCAATTTCTCAAGCACTCCCTGACCTACTCGGCCGCGGCAGTCAGCATTGGCTCTTTACTGCCACAACTGGCACGTGCTGCCGAACCACTGAGCGCTCGCTACCCGGACCCCGCAGTCGAAGCTTTCGATGACAGCTTTTTGGATCTGCGCCTATTCAACGCCAGTGTTGAAAAGCTAGCCACCGGGCTGCGCTGGGCGGAAGGCCCGGTTTGGTTTGGCGCCGGCCGCTATCTACTGATGAGTGACATCCCCAACAATCGCATTGTGCGCTGGGATGAAATCAGCCAGTCACTTGGCGTATACCGCGATCAATCGAACTTCTCCAACGGCCTAACCTGCGATAACGAGGGTCGACTGATCACCTGCGAAGGCTCAACCACTCACGAGTTAGGCCGACGCGTGACCCGCACTGAACACGACGGCAGCATCACCGTGCTGGCGGACAACTTCGAAGGTAAACGCTTCAACTCGCCCAATGATATTGTGGTTAAGCGTGATGGCTCCGTTTGGTTCACCGACCCGCCTTTCCAGTCCGGCAATGAATATGAAGGCCATAAAATCCAGATTGAGTTGCCGCATGGTGTTTACCGCATCGACGGCGAAAGCCTGAAAATCACCCAAGTAATTGATGACCTAGCCGGACCTAACGGCCTGTGTTTCTCGCCGGATGAAAAGACGCTTTACATTGTCGAAGGTCGCGCCAAGCCCAATCGCCTGGTTTGGGCCTACCCGGTCAATGACGACGGCACGCTGGGCACACGCAGCAAGCACATTGAAGCCAGCGCATACGGCGCGCTCGATGGTATCAAGTGCGATGAAGCGGGCAATCTCTGGTGCGGCTGGGGCAGCAACGGCTCTCCGCAAGGCAAGCCTGAAGAGCTTGATGGTGTGCGGGTATTCAACCCACAGGGCAAAGCCATCGGCCATATATCCCTGCCGGAACGTTGCGCCAATCTGTGCTTCGGTGGAACGCAAGGCAATCGCCTGTTCATGGCCAGCAGTCACTCGATTTACTCGCTATTTGTAAACACCCGCAGCGCCACATTCGTCAAGTGAGTGATCGGCCACGACCCGCCGGTCGTGGCCTTTCTGGTCTAGATCAATACAGGCAACCAGGCGGATACCAGCAGCAAAAAAGCCAGCACCTGATTCATCCGCTGCAGTGCCTGCGGTGAACCCAATACCCGGGCGCTGCCCGAACCAAGTAATGCCCACAGCGTCATGCACGGCAATGAGATCAGCAGAAAAAACAGCGACAACAGCAGCACGCGCATGCTTTTGTCGCCACCGTCGACAAACACGCTCACCACTGCCACAGCCATCATCCAAACCTTGGGGTTGATCACTTGCAGAGCAGCAATGCCGACCACGCTTATGCCTTTGTCCCGTGGCGCATCCACGTCCAATGAGGCAGGCGGGCTATTAAAAATCTGCCAAGCCAACCAACTCAGCCACAACACTGCGGACCACGCCATGACCTGCTGTACTCGCGGAAAGCGCAGCAGTGTTTCGCCCACGCCAAGACCGACAATCAGCACGATAAGCGCCGCCGTCAGGCACGCCCCCACAATGATCGGCAACGTGGCCCCAACCCCACGTTTGGAACTGTGGCTCAGCACCAGAATATTGGTCGGTCCCGGGGTAACCGAGGCTACAAACGCAAACAGTAGAAAAGGCAGCAAAGACTCCATGACTCACACTCCCTTGAAGCGTACAGGACGAGGGAACGCGAGCAGTGGCATGGGCAACATGGGCATGGCAAGAACTCCTGATTCAATAAAGAAGTCCATAGTTGCAAGCCAAGCAAAATCAGTCTGGAAGGTTTGAGCAGCGTTTGCGGTAATCCGCGGGAGTGAGTTGGTAGGCACGACGGAACCAGCGCCCCATATGACTTTGATCGGCAAACCCGAGAGCACTGGCCACCTGCGCTGGCAACTCGCCACGGGCTAGTAATTGCCGTGCTCTGGCCAAGCGCAGTTGGATCAAATATGCATGAGGTGCCAGGCCATAGGCTGCCTTGAAGGCTCGGGTCAAACGGAAGCGGTCAACCGAGCAGGCGTACGCAAGGTCATCCAGCCCGATGTCTTCGCAGATATTGGCGTGCAGATAGTCACGCGCAACCTGAGCGACCAAGGGTAGGCGCGGATCTTGGGATTGACGTTTTCGCCAATCAAGGTGGGAAGTGAGTGAATCCAGCAAGGTGTCGATCGTGCTCTGGCGCACGATACGCAAATCCCCGGAATGAAGCGCATGAAAGGCCTGATTAATGGCAGTAGAAAGCCTCGGATCCTGGCTCAGGATGGAGGCAAAACCCAATTGACTGTCAGCGGGTACGTGCTCGAACAATGCGTGCAATTCCCTTTCCAGCCAATGCGGCTCAAGGTACAGCATCGAATAGGTAAAACCCTCCTCGGTCGGCGCATAGCCATCGTGGATTTCCCCCGGTTCCAACATGAAAACTTTGCCGGGCGTACTGAGATGGCGAACACGTCGACAATTGAACTGTTGCACCCCCTGCCCCGTCACGCCGAGCAAAAAACTGTCGTGCCAGTGCGGATCGTAGGCATGCCCCTGAAAGTGGGCACGAATCGATTCAATCCCGGTATCGGCATCCTGGGACAACTCGATCCAGTTGCGTTTATCCACGAATGACTCCAGTGCTGGTCATTGAGCTTAATCTGCGCGAAAAACTAAATTACCCTGTTAGGGAAAACCCTGTTTAGAAGATTTGTGCACATGAGGATGCATGTAGCCGCAACGTGTGGCGGAGCAGGCTTGATCAAGGCCTGCTGCGCATGACTTTATATTCCACTAAACCACTATATGCCGCTAAACCAATTGTACCCTTGGTCCTCCCAATACCCGCCCGGATTGTCATTGCTGACGAATATCTCAACGATGTGCTTGGGATTTTTAAAGCCTAACTTGGTCGGCACCCGAACGCGCAGTGGATAGCCATATTCAGGCGGTAGAGCGACTTCAGCATAATCCAGCGCCAGCAGGGTTTGCGGATGCAATGCGGTTGGCATGTCCAGGCTGGAGTAATAACGGTCGGCACACTTGAAGCCGACGAACTTGGCCGTCGTATCTGCACCGACATGTTCTAGAAAAGTTCGCAATGGCACACCACCCCACTGCCCGATAGCGCTCCAGCCTTCAACGCAGATCAAGCGTGTGATGTCGGTGCGCTGCGGCAACTTGCGTAAGCCTTCGAGCGTCCACGGCGCCTTGTCCCGCACCCGGCCGGAGACGGCTAGCGAGTAATTTGCCAGATCGACATCAGGAATATCGTCCTCACCATAGAAAGCGTTAAATGGGAATGGCGTGGTCATTTGCGCCTTGGTATAGGTTGACGCCAGTTTTTGCCCACTGAACAACCATGCCTGCACCCTATCGTTCCAGCGTGACATGGCCCATAACACCTTATCCACCTGGTCACCGTCCTGCAGGTTACAACCCGTCAGCATCGCCATCGCGCCAACGGTCAAGCCACCGCGCAGGAAATTGCGCCGCTGGATGCTCTCCAGCTGAAGCTGTTGCGCAGGTTCAAGTTTAATCCGCGCATTAGCGCGTTTTTTGGGCTCAATCATGATCTGATTTTCCGCTTTTAATCGGCCTTACACCGCCAGTAATCATTGGCAATAACGTTTTCGGCACAAGCAACACCAACGCCAGATGCACAACGATAAAGGCGCCAATCACCGTCATCGCAGCAAAATGCACGTACCGTGCAAAGTCATAACCGCCCAATAGCGCCGCCAGCTCTTGCAGCTGAACTGGCTTCCAGATGGCCAGCCCCGAGACCACCACCAACACACCTGCTGCCAGCACCAACCAATACATCAGGCGCTGCACCGCGTTATAAACGCCCTTGTCATGCACCAGCCGAAAACGCAGTGCATCACTCAGATCACGTTTGACCGCCTGCACGCCAATGGGTAAAAAATCACGTTTGAAATGGCGACTCATCACCCCGTAAATCACATAGATCAGGCCGTTGATAAACAGCAACCACATAAATGCAAAGTGCCAGGCCAGTGCGCCACCCAGCCAGCCACCAACGGTCAACTGCGCCGGGAACCTGAAAGCGAACAACGGCGATGCGTTGTAAATCGCCCACCCGCTCATGAACATACAGGCCATGCAGACCGCGTTGAGCCAATGAGTGAGACGAATGGGCCAGGGATGAATAGCTTTGTTGTTCATGCTCTTCCCTCGCTCGAATGCTGGAGCAAGGCCGGATGGCCACGTTCCAGCATCAACAAACGATTACATAGGCGGCTGAAAACCATCTTTACCAATGGCGACACCACGTGCGTTTTTGCCATCCCCAGCCGGGAAAGCGACAATTTTTGCGCCTTTGATCAACGCATCTTTTTTGCCCGGTTCTACATACGCAATTGGCACATCATCCGGGACCACCAACTGCTTCTCACCGCCCTTGTAATTAACAGTCAACGTGCGGCCATTGGCCTTGGACAGTTTGCCCACGGTGCCATTGGTCATGGTGCCGGTGCTGCCGTCCGCGTTCTGCCAGCCATAATGACCTTCGCCGCTGCCTTTGAGGCTGGACTCGAATACGGTGACCTCCAATGCCTTCAGCGAACCGTCAGCCTGTGGAATGGCTGCCGAACCGACGAAGCTGTCGGCTTTGATCGAATCAATATCTGCCTTTGACACCTCTACGAAACCGGTCTTGTCAGTCAAACCGATGGTTTGTTGCGCACCGGCACGGTTGGTAAAGGTCAAGGTGTTGTTGCTGACACTTTCGACGGTACCGCGTAGCGGTTTGACCACTGGCATCTCGGTTGCGCTGGCCATGACAGCAGCGCTGAGCATTAGCAAACCGAACGTAGTGGACAGCGTGGTCTTCAACTTCATTGTGATGATTCCTCACGGGTTGTGGTGCCACCATCTTCGGTTCCAGACCGGCACTTCAGGATGACCAGCGGATGACATTTTTGTCATTCGAAGTGGCGCCCCCGTGAATGACAAAAATGTAACCAACGGCTCCCTCGCGTAGGGTTAAACTTCGAAACTCAAGCAACAAAACTGCGGACTAAACCCCGTCACAGAGAAATCCGAGCCAGCCTGACAATGCACATCCTGCTGATCGAAGATGACACCAAAACCGGCGAGTACCTGAAAAAGGGGCTTGGCGAATCAGGCTACAACGTCGACTGGACCCAGCACGGCGCCGATGGCCTGCACCTGGCTCTGCAAACGTCTTATGACCTGATCGTGCTGGATGTAATGCTTCCCGGCATAGACGGCTTTCAGATCATCGAACTGCTACGCGCCAGACAAGACGTGCCGGTGCTGTTTCTGACGGCCCGCGATCAGTTGCATGACCGCATTCGCGGCTTGGAATTGGGCGCTGACGACTACCTGGTAAAACCGTTTTCTTTCACCGAGTTGCTGTTGCGCATTCGCACCATCTTGCGGCGCGGCGTAGTTCGAGAAGCCGATCACTTTCACCTTGCCGACCTAGAGCTGGATCTGCTGCGCCGACGCGTCACGCGCCAGCAACAGGTCATAGTGCTGACTAACAAGGAGTTCGCCCTACTGCATCTGTTTCTGCGCCGCGAAGGTGATGTTCTGTCCCGGGCGCAGATTGCCTCGGAAGTCTGGGATATGAACTTCGACAGCGATACCAACGTGGTGGACGTTGCAGTCAAGCGCCTGCGTAGCAAGATTGATCAGCCCTACCCGATCAAACTGATCCATACCGTTCGCGGCATCGGTTATGTGTGCGAGGTGAGGTCATGTGGCCCCGACAACAACCCTCACTGACTCTGCGCTCAACCCTGGCATTCTCAATGGTGGCGATGCTCACGGTCGGCGGTGCGGGGCTTTATCTGTATGAGTCGATAAAAGCTTCGGTCATGATGAACAGCGACCATGCGGTGCTCGCACGCCTGGATCACTTTCGCAAGTTGCTGCATTTTGAGCTGGGGATCGAGAAACTGCGCGACAACCCACAGATATTGAAAAACATGCTCTACAGCGAAAACGACATCTTCATCATCGGTGAAACCGACCAACCGCCCGTGATCATGGTCAATCCGCTGAACGTATCGCTGCCCGATTTGCCTGTGATCAACCACGGTACAGCGCTAAGCGTGGATGCCCTGCGCAGTGGGGTAACCGATTCGGGTGCACCCTTGCGCGCCGCAACCGTACAAACGACCTCCGGCGGCCGTGAAGTACGCCTAACTGCCGCGCACGTCATGACCCGGGAAATGGCCATGCTCAAGGCATTTCGCGAGCGTATCTATCTGGCTGTAAGCCTGGCGTTTCTACTCACGGCGTTACTCGGTTACATACTCCTGCGTCGCGGCCTACGCCCCTTGCGTACGATGGCCACGCATGCGGCGAACATAACGCCCCAGCGGCTCGACAGCAGAATGGACAGCAAAGACACGCCAATTGAACTGCAGCAACTCAGCGACGCGTACAACGCCATGCTCGATCGCCTCGCCAACGGCTATCAGCGCTTGACGCAGTTTTCCGCTGACTTGGCGCACGAAATACGCACGCCCGTAGGCTCGTTGATGGGGCACTGCCAAGTTGCCTTGCGTCAGTCACGCAGCGAGGACGAATACCAAGCATTGCTGGCCTCGAACCTTGAAGAGTTGGAACGTATTTCACGGATAGTCGAAAGCATCCTGTTCCTCGCCCGCGCTGACGACGCACAGTCAGTGATTGAGCGTGAACCGTTGTCCCTGAATAGCGAATTACAGCGTATCGCCGGTTATTTCGAAGGCTTGGCCGAAGAGCGACAGTTAACCCTGCAAACTACCGGCGATGGCATCCTTGAGGCTGACCCACTGCTGCTGCGCAGAGCATTGAGCAATCTAGTCGCCAACGCCATTCGCTATGCCAACGAAGGCAGCGAGATTCTGATGCGTGTCGTTGCGGTCGATGGTGGTTGGCAGATTGATGTCGAGAATCAGGGGCCAGTTCTGAGCGACGAGACATTGCGCAAACTGTTCGACCGCTTTTACCGTGGCGATACTTCCCGCCACCAAAGCTCTGACTCATACGGCCTGGGCCTCACCATCGTCGCGGCAATCATGCAATTGCATGGCGGTGAGGCAAGTGTGAAACAGCCTGAGCCTGGGACGATCCGTTTCTCGTTGTTTTTCCCTGCGCCCTAAACCAAACCAGCCGGATACCCGTTACCGGACCTCTACTGAAATGGAAAGGCCAAGCGCCGCACCAACAGAAGCTACGACGCCTCGCAGTGTACTTATATACGCCGTGGTAAACGCCAGCACACCCAGCCTACCAGAAGCAGCGGTAGCCCCAGACTCAGCCAGGAGAGCAAGTCGTAGACCTGGTCACCAACCAGTGCCGAGACCAGGCCGAACAGACTGAGCACGCCCAGCAGCAGCGGCCAACGGAAGATCATCCACAATCCACGTCTCATGCCTTTGCCCCCGCCACTAACCCACCAGCATCCAGTTCAGCCAAGCGCTGCTCCAGCGGTGACTTACGTCGCCCAAGCCAGAGATACAGGCCGCTGCCAAGAATGGCGATGGAGATCAAGTCCAGCAGAGTCCAGATGATTTTCAGTGGCAGGCCACCGTAGTCACCGAAATGCAGCGGCTGTGAGAGCAGCAGGGTTTTCACGTACCACGGCATGTCACGCATATCGGTCAGTTCGCTGGTCTGGGCATCCACTAGTGCAGGCTTGAGCAAACGCTCGGTCACCGGCGTAGCGCCACGCATAAACACCGCGTAGTGATGCTGGCTGCTGAACTGGGTACCCGGGAAAGCCACAATACTGACGTCCATGTCTGGCGCAGCCTTGCTCGCCGTAGCCAGCGCCGCATGCAGTGAGCCCGGCGACTTGAGCGGCGGTTGGTCCTTATACGGTGCGGTCATTTCCGCCAATTGGCCAGACTGCCACAACCCTAGAATCGGGATCGACAAGGTGTTGATCACCCCAGTCAAGCCGACCACCAACACCCAGGCCAGCGTGACAATGCCCAGCACATTGTGCAGGTCCAGCCACTTCAGGCGAGTACTGCGCTTGTTACGCACGGTGGCGAAATCCAATTTGCGCATAAACGGCGTATAGACAACCACGCCAGACACCAGCGAAGCCACCAGCAGCAACCCCATAAAACCGAGGAACAGGAAACCCAGCAGCCCCATAAACATGTCGGTATGCAGCTTGAGCATGATGTACATAAAGCCACCCGGTGGCGGCAGCGGATCAAAGAACTCGCCAGTGCGGGCGTCGAACGGCTGGACATGACCATTCTCTGGCGGCGGCACTAGCGTCGGGGCCGTGATCACACCGCCAATCGGGTCGTCCTTCTCAAAGAATACGAAGCGGGCAACCTCGCCGGGGCGAGCTGCCAAAGCGCGGGCCAACACATCGTCATAGTTGATCACCGGCGATTCAGCGGTGATTGGCTTGAGCTCCGGGTGTGGCTCGAAGTAATGCTCGATCTCTTCATGGAAGATCAACGGCAATCCAGTCAAGCACAGCATCAACAGAAAGATCGTCGAAATCAGACTGGTCCACTTATGCACCAGATACCAGCTACGCAGGGTTCGGGGAGTCATGTTTTTTCTTCTTAGGTGTCACGGTTTTTACGATTATTCAGATGCTCACACAGGCCAATAACAGCGGCTCGACCGGCGCGGAGCCAGACCTGGATCTCATTGACATCACACATACGCGGCGAAAAGCAGATACGGACGTTCTGCAAGCCGTTAACAGCGGCACAACACCCGCCCTATACGCAGATAATCACGCGCAGCACAAAATGCATATGAGAAGTATTCGCATATTAACCATTCACCCTCTTCTTCACAAGCTGAGCGCGCATGCCCCCAACCAAGCCAAGAGCAATATGAGTTGTGGACTGTTCAGATGCTTGAGGGGCTAGGAGAAAGGTTGTTCTTAGTTAATGCTGTAATCCCCCAGCGAGCCTTAGCTCACCTGTGGCTGAAGGCGTATACCGGTTTTGTTGAGGATTAGATGAGCCAGAACTGCTCGACTGCTTCGAGTTTGAAATCTGTACTGAATGATCTTTTGGTTACGTAAACACCTCATTGCGGGGCGAAGCTTAACGCCCTATCGGGGCGTCCAGAATCATTGAGCCACAACAACGTTGATCCAGCAGAGTGAGGCGCTGCCCTCGGCCGCAAATCACTCACCACAGGTATGCCGTCGCGACTCCCGCAGGGCGCGGCGGTGCACTAAGGCCAAAACCCAAGGAATATTAGGCAGTATCATGAAAATACGAACTAGATGGAACGCAGTTATCAGCGCCACATCTTCATGTAAATACTGAGCTGTCAGCGCCATTTCGGTCACACTGCCCGGAGCCGCACCCAAAACCAAAACACGCCAGTTCATGTCTGACATGGATGCAACACCTAGTGCTACTCCTGCGCAAAGCAGTATGAGCAGTGATGAGGTGAAAAAAATAGCCACGATCATCCTGCCTGCATTACGAAATAACTCCCGCCGAAAAGTTGATCCCAGCCAAGTGCCTAGCAAAACCTGAGCGAATCCTACTACTGCATGCGGAAATGGCGACACAGGCAATAGGCTTGTCGATGTGGCGATGCATGAGAATGCCAGCGCCCCAAGAAAAAATGGGCTGTTTATACGGAGTTTATAGAACAGGGAGCTGGTTAGAGCCGCCCCCACGCTTAGCACTAATATACCGACTGGATCGGCTGCCGCCGAGAGAAGTACTCGGTCTGCAACTGGGGTATGCAGCAAATAATAGAGGGCTGCAGGTATGAGAAGAACAATCGCTGATATGCGCAGCGTTTGTGCAAAAACTACCGGCCCTGGGTCACCGCCATAACGAATGGCAAGATTGCCCATTTCAACCGGCCCGCCGGGTATGCTCGATAGCAAAGCTGTAACTCGATCGGAGCCTGTTAGCTTCCTCAGTAAAAATGAGATAACGAAGCTAAATATAATAGTCAAACAAGCAACCCCGACAATCGCAACCCCGTGGCTGTATATAGCGAGTGCAGCATCTGCTGTGAAATACAGGCCCACTTGTGCAGCAACGATCATCTGCCCAATCGGACGGGTTCGTACAGGCACATCAACGGGAACAACTGCGAGATTCAACAACGCAGTAATTACTAATGGTCCAATCATCCATGGCAAAGGGAGATTTATTTGCTGCGCCAGATAACCTGCAGCAATGGCCAACAAATAGCAGCCACCAAGCTCAGCATATTGTTTAGCTGTCATCACGTTAAAGCCTGCAACAGAGCACATCTGCGGATTCGGTCGCGAATGCTTTCACCCCTGCTGCCACCACTTTGAGCTAAATCTGACCAAACAATATGCATAACTGATCCTATCTATCTCTTGAGCCAACCATGCTTGCCACATGACTAAGCCTCCCTTCCGATTTATCGCGACTGATAGTTTGGTAGGGTCGTACTTAACGGGCTGAATTTCTCAGGCTGACACTTGAGGACTTTTGATCTAATAGTGTTTCAGAGGCGTTCTAAAATAATCGCAATACCCTGCCCTACCCCGACACACATGCTGCATAGGGCATAACGTGCACCGTCCATCTGATGAAGCTGGTTTACCGCAGTTGTTACCAAGCGTGCCCCCGATGCCCCTAGCGGATGGCCGATTGCAATAGCTCCTCCATTTGGATTGACCCGTGGGTCATCATCTTTCAGCCCCAAACGACGACATACCGCTAGCGCTTGTGCGGCGAATGCTTCATTTAATTCAATGACGTCCATTAGTTCGATGCTGAGGCCAGTCATTTGCATAACTTTATCTACAGCAGGTACTGGCCCCATGCCCATTACACGCGGGGCTACACCCGCAGTGGCCATGCCAACGACACGCGCACGAGGAGTTAGACCGTAGAGCTGCACAGCCTTACCGCTGGCCATCAAGAGTGCACACGCACCATCATTAATGCCTGATGAGTTACCGGCCGAAACAGTGCCCTCTTCGGACACGACACCATGCAATTTGGCTAAGCTTTCAAGCCCAGTTTCTGGACGCGGATGTTCGTCTACATCAATCACAACATCGGGTTTACGGGGACGCGTCACGGTGACGCTCATGACTTCATTTTTAAAAAAACCAGCGTTCTGAGCCTGACTCCAGCGATGCTGACTGCGTAACGCGAAAGCATCTTGATCGGCGCGTGAAATAGACTCTTGCTCAGCAACAATTTCAGCGGTTGAGGTGAGTGCATCCACCCCATACATTGCCTTCATTATTGGGTTAACTAAGCGCCAGCCTATAGTCGTGTCTTCCAACTGCTGGTTACGTGCAAATTCCTTCTGCGCTTTCGCTAACACGTATGGAGAACGGCTCATGCTCTCAACGCCACCGGCAATGACCAGTTGCGCCTCAGCGCACTTTATTGCACGGGCGGCGGTACCAACTGCGTCAAGCCCAGAACCGCAGAGTCTGTTGAGCGTTACGCCCGGAACAGTTAAAGGTAAACCGGATAGTAATGCAGCCATGCGAGCTACATTGCGGTTATCTTCTCCTGCCTGATTGGCACAACCGTAGAACACCTCGTCTAATTCACCCCAGACGACACCTGGATTACGCCGTATGAGTTCTTGAATAGGCAGTGCCGCAAGGTCATCGGCTCGTATCGATGAAAGCGAGCCGTTGAGTCGCCCAAAGGGAGTGCGAATAGCATCGCAAATATAAGCATCTTGCATAAGTTGATATCTCCGTCTCTTAGGCTACAGATGGCTGCGCCAATGCAGCATCGCCCTTGACGTGTCCCTTGCCGCTGATTGATGCAAGGCTCTGCAAGGCATTATCTAAATCAGGCTCGGACATATGGCGTGCAATAAAGAACGGACCACCCCTCCATTTGGGGAATCCGTAGCCATTAACCAGGGCAATATCAATATCTTCAGGTCGCTGGCAGACGCCCTCATTAAGCAAGAGCAATGACTCGTTAATCAGCGCATAGACCGCACGCTGTTGAATATCTTCAGGACTGAACACTTTTGCCTCAATACCGCTGCTAGCGCGGTAATCCTGAATCAACTTTTCAGTGTAAGAGTCAGGTGTGGGTTTTCCGTTAGCGGGATAAGCGTAGTAACCACTTCCGGTTTTTCGACCAAAACGATTAGCCTCACAAAGCGCGTCAGCAATCCCCACGTATCGACTTAGATGGCGTTTTTCTGCGATTTTCTGACGCATTCTCCAAGCGATATCTAGCCCAGAAAGGTCTGCAACCTTAAAAGGCCCCATGGCAAAGCCATACTCTTCAAGTGCCTCATCGACCTGCCAAGGTGTAGCCCCTTCTTCGAGCAAAAACTCACATTGTCGGCGGTATGCGGCGTAGAGCCTGTTACCCACAAAACCCCATGAATTTGCTACAATAATAGGCTTCTTTTTCAAGCGCTTAGCGAAGCCCAATGCAGTTCGTAGGGACAGTACACTAGTACTTTCCGTCTTGACGATCTCAAGCAGCGCCATACGGTTAGCTGGGCTAAAAAAATGCAGCCCGAGCACACGCTCTCGATTGAGCACCTGAGCAGCAATCTCATTAATGTCCAAATAGGATGTATTGGTCGCGAGAAGCGTGTCAGGTCTAACCAACTCGCCAAGGTTTTTTAGCAGGCTTTGTTTGGCCGCAAGGTCCTCAATAATGGCTTCAATGACCAAGTCTGCTGCTGCAACGCAAGTTATGCTCTGCGTGGGATTAAGCTTGGCCAGTGCCGAGTCACGTTTTTCAGCGCTCAAACGTTGTCGACTTACATCATTATCCAACTCGTGTTGAATCCGACTAATCCCAGCCTCAAGCGCATCAGCGTTCAACTCGATTAGATCAACGCTGTAGCCTGCATTGATAGCACACAATGCAATTCCAATCCCCATCGTACCGGCACCGATAATCGCTACACGCTTTATGGGCAACGGTTCAAAAGCCGTTGACTTTGCTAACGCTTCACCACGTTCAGCAAAAAACACATACCGCAGCGCTTGCGCAGGCTCACTACCGCGCAGTGTGAGAAACTGGCGCCGTTCATGAGCAAGACCGTCTGCTAAGTTCAGACGAGTTGAGTCTAAAACTGTTTGCGCAGCAATCCTTGCTGAAGGCAGTCCCTTGGCACGCCTTAAGAGTTGCTCGACTTGTTCCGAGATCGAAAGCTCATCGGCCAACTCAACAGGCTCATCGCTAAGGGTTCGTTTGCTGAGCTTGTTGTCACGGGCAAACTTGAGCGCTTCTTGATGCTGAGCTTCAGGCTCGCTCTCGGTCAGTAAATGATCGACTAAACCCAACTGTTTGGCATTACGTACGTCGATCGGTTTGCCGGTAACAACCATTGAAAGTGCTTCCGACAGCCCGATCAAACGCGGTAACCGTTGTGTTCCGCCTGCGCCCGGTAGCACGCCGACGGTAACTTCTGGCAACCCAAGACTTGCCTTGGGCGCCCCTAGTCTCAGATCACACGCCATAGCCAGTTCTAGGCCACCGCCTAGGGTGTGCCCCTTGATTAATGCAATGACTGGCAACGGGAAGTCCGTCAGCGCAGCGGTGACACTGGGTAAAGTCGGCTCAGTTGGCTCATGTTCGAGCTCTGCTAGATCAGCTCCTGCCATCAGGTTGCGACCTTCACCTGTTAGCAATACTGCACGGGTAGTAGCAACATCAATACCCGCCAGCGCCGCCAAAATCCCCTTTCGAACGGCATCTGTACTGGCATTGACAGGGGGGTTATCGATAATGATAACCGCGACGTCATCTTCCATTATCAAATGCACCCGCCCTGAAATATTAGGCTTATGCATGAGTCTGATCTCCGAGCGACCCAACACCTGTGTCGCCCTCAAGAACCAGTACAGCATCGGCGGCCACTACGCCCTCGCCTTTCGGCATGACAAACAGTGGATTAATTTCGGCTGTCACTAGTTTGTCGCTTAAGCCTGCAACCAATGCAGAAAAATCAACAATAGCCTGTGCCAATGCATCAATGTCACGCGGCTGCGTTCCGCGGTAACCTTCAAGCAGCGGCCATGTTGTTAGTTCACGCATCATCTCTTTAGCCTGTTCGAGTGAAAGGCCTCCGACGGTGGGCAGAATACGTAAGGTAGTATCTTTGAATAACTCCGCAGTGACCCCACCAGCACCGAGCAGGATAGCGACGCCTAGGTGATCTTTATTGGCGCCCAAAATTAACTCATGACCGCCGGCAACCATTTTCTCGACTAAAAATGTTTTGGGTACTTGCTGCAAATGCTTAGACAATTGCTCGTTCATCAACTCAAAACGTGAGCCAATACTTGCAACCGTCTGGTTCAGTGCAACACCACCAATGTCACTTTTATGCATCAAAGCGGCATCCAGCACCTTCAGAACAACCGGTTCCCCCAGAGAGTCAGCTGCAGCAATCGCCTCTTCACGAGAAGTTACGATCTTGCTTTGCGGCACACAAATACCCGCTTTGGAAAACAACTGCTTAGCCACGAATTCGTCACATGCGCCATCTGGAAGAGAGGCAAGGCTGTTGTCACTCTCAGTTGATAGTGGTGTTTCAGACACGGCCGAGTAATGAGCAACTTTATACATCCCCTCCAGCACTGCACTGCAGCTTTCAGGAGTGCTAAAACCTGGGATCAAGGCGGCATTAAGGCGCTTCAAAGTATCAGGTGCATAAGGGCTGACATAAGCCAGAACTGGCTTGCTGCTCTTCGAGAGATTGTCCTGAATTGCATTAACAACCAAGTCGGGCATCGCCAGACCGGATGAGCCGATAATCACGACTAAAGCATCGTAGCTATCGCTGCGAAGTAGAATGTTGATTGCTTTTCTTAGCAGCTCTGGCTGCAACCCTGCAAGAGTCACGTCAATGGGGTTACGATCCAATGCTGCTGGTGTGTTGCCTTGCAATTTGCGCAGTTGCTCAGCGGTTTCAAAGTCTGGGGCAGGCGTGTCGAACTGGCTCATACCTAGGCTATCCGCAACTAGCGTGCCTGCTCCTCCAGTCGAGGTCAGTACAGCTACACGGCGGCCCACAAGTGAGCGACCTGAAACAAGCCCTGCTGGGATATCTAAAAACTCGTCAAAGGTATTCGCGCGTAAAATACCAAGCTCACGGAAGAACGCATCATAAACTCGGTCTTCGCCTGCGAGCGCTCCGGTATGGGAGCTAGCAGCTCGCTCCCCGGCTTCAGAACGACCAATTTTGAACACAACAATCGGCTTGCCGGCGTTGCGAGCACGAGTGGCAACTTCGCGAAAACGCTGAGGGTTACGAATACTTTCAAGATAGAGCGCAATAACCTGAGTAGACGGCTCGTCGATTAGGTAATCAATAAAATCGCTGACATCGAGATCGACCTCGTTACTGGTCGAAACTAAAGATGAAAGTCCAATACCACGCCCTGCTGCACGCGACAGCAGTGCACCCAATATACCGCCACTTTGCGAGACAACTGCTACGTGGCCAGCGTTCAGATCACCGACCTCCAGCGCACTGCTAGCAGATAACGGAATCCGATTGGTCAGGTTGACTAAACCGATGGTGTTTGGACCTAGCAGGCGCATATCACCTGCCGCGTCTTTCAAGGCTTGTTGAAGCTTTACACCTTCTTCACCTGATTCAGCAAAGCCACTTGCGAGAATGATAGCGGCTTTGCAGCCAATTTTGGCCAGTGAACTTACAGCCTCAATACTTCGTTGTGCGTTAAGAAGCACTAGGCCAACATCAGGCGCTTCAGGTAAAGCCTCTACATTCGCATAACAGGTCAAACCATGTAACTCGGTAGCGTTCGGATTCACAGGGAAAATTTTGCCTTGGTACCCATGTTTTTGCAGGTAGGCAATAGGACGACCTGACGTTTTGGTCGGGTCAGCAGAGGCACCAATTACTGCGACGCTTTTCGGGTTATGTAGCGCTTCCATTGCGTTCATACTGCGCCCTCCTTGCTGCGCTCAAGGAAGCCTTGTACCGACGCACGGTGCTCTGAAGATGTGTAGCAAATACCTTGGGCTTTACTGCCTTCAGCAAACACTTGGCTGTCTGACATCTCGTAGCTGTGGTTGATAATAGATTTGGTCAGTGCAATGGCTGTTCGTGAGCCGGAACTCATCTCATCAGCCATATCCACCGCACACTTTAGCAGTGAGTCGCCGGCACAGTTCTGGTCTGCGATACCAAGGGCAACGGCTTCTTCAGCCGCCACTTTGCGACCACTGAAAATCAAGGCTTTGGCACGGGCGAGCCCTACACGGCGAGGCAGGAAATACATGCCACCACCGTCAGGCACTAGGCCGCGAGCAATATATGCCCAGCTAAAGCTGGCCGTATCAGATGCGATAACGAAATCACATGACAAGGCAAGATCAGCCCCCAGACCAGCTGCAGAACCATTAACAGCCGCAATAGTTGGAATAGGCAGATTGAGCAGCAATGCTGCTGCGTAATGAACGCCTTGCTGACGCTCCCATCCGTTGAAGCCGACTGTCGCTGGGTCTGCATCCATTCGGGATTTCATGCCAGCAATATCGCCTCCCGCACAAAAGCCCTTGCCGCTTCCAGTAATAATGAGTGCACGTATGCCCGGATTCTTGCGTACTGAAATCAACATCTCCACAAGTTCAGCACGCATTGCATCACTCATCGCATTACGCTTTTCAGGGCGGTTTAACGTGAGAATTGCTATTCCATTTTCTTGCTTGTATTCGATGAGAGCGGGCTGACTCATAAATGGCCTCTTATTTTGATTGGGAATGCTTTGAACCAATCAACAACAGCGACTCATCCAAAGCGTGCTCTCATTTTTCAGTCTGCGACCACGACACACAAGAGAGTAAAACTGTCCGTTTGGCTAACTAATAGTTATGCCTAGTGGCCAACATCTGTTTTGGGAATTTTTCACGAAACTTCACTTTATTTATAGGCCTCAGGTGTTGCCTTTGGCCTGCTGAAGCACGCCGAAGACCCCGTATTAAAATATCCAAAAGGGATGACCTGACCCCATAAGATATGAGGTTATGTAATGCCGAAGTGATCAATTGGAATTTGTCGAGTTGATTTCTGTGCACGACTATCGCCAATGGAGTCCGTGCACAAGCACGCTCCGACCCGCCGCACGTTAACTGCACTAACAAAAACCAATAAACGATGCAGGATCAACAAATGTCGATAAAACAATTAACTTACGTACGTCTACTCATGGCCACAGGCATCCTAACTTTGCCCACACTTCATGCCCACGCTGAGTTTATAAATGACAGCAAAGCGACCGTACAACTGCGTAACTTTTATTTCAACAGCGATTACCGCCAAGAGGCGGCGCGTCAATCAAAACGCGAAGAATGGGCTCAAGGTTTTATTGTTAAATATGAATCAGGTTATACCGCAGGCACTGTGGGATTCGGACTCGACGCTATCGGCTTATTGGGCCTTAAACTCGACTCTGGCCCCGACCGACAAAACAGCGGTTTGCTTCCAGTCGGAAGTCATAAAGCACCTGACGAATATAGCCAGTTGGGAGCAACCGCTAAAGTACGAGTTTCAAATAGCAATCTAAAAACTGGCACATTCATCCCAAAGCTGAAAACCGTCCTGCCCAGCGATTCACGTCTACTACCACAGAGTTTCCAGGGCACTCACCTAACTATGAATGAAGTTGAGGGGCTAACATTTAATCTCGGCCGGCTAACACAAAACAGCTTACGTAACAGTAGCAGCCTAGACGACATGACTGTTGCCGGAAGTGGTATCACAGGCGGAAAAGCTACTGACCGTTTTGACTTCACTAGCCTGGAATACGCATGGTCAAAAAACTTAACAACTGAATACAACTACGGGTTTCTCGAAGGTAACTATAAACAACACATAGTCAACTCCTTGTATACCGTGCCGCTAGCTGATCAACGCTCACTCACCACCGACTTGCGATACGCGCACTCCAGCAACGACGAACAAAGTAATGTTGATAACCAAGCATTTGGCGTCCTCCTCAAATATAAGCTCAAAAGTCATGGCTTTACCGCGGCCTACCAGCAGATGGAAGGCGACACAGGGTTTCCACATATCAATGGAACTACCTCCTTTTTAGTCAACTACGTGATGATGTCTGCTGACTTTGCCAATCCGTCTGAGCGTTCATGGCAACTGCGTTACGATTACGATTTTGCAGGCGTCGGCCTGCCTGGTCTCAGTTTTATGACGCGGTACATCAGAGGAGATAACTTCGAGCGCAAAGGTGTCAATGCAGCTGAATGGGAACGCAACACCGACATTGCTTACCGAATTCAGAGCGGTACACTCAAGAATCTTGAGTTTAAATGGCGCAACGGCACCTACCGCAGTAGTGGTGGCAATGATATTGATCAAAACCGGCTAATAGCTAGCTACTCGATTTCACTGTTCTGACTCACCACCGCCGAACGCTCCAACGCTCAGCAGACAGCCTGCCTGCTGAGCGTTACATTATCAGTACCTGCCCTACGCAATGTCCGGTATAAAGCCTCGAGCATCCCTTACTGCTTCAACTCGACTACTATCACGTTGAGTCATAGCTTGACGCTCGTCACGACATCGTAACTTCGGTGCGGTTACGAATTGACTGCTTTATTCTCCAGGAATGCAACGTGAAAGAGTCCCCGGCATTCAAGTCATTACCTCCATTGAACCCGCTTAAGGTGTTTGAAACGGTTGCCCGGCTTGGCAACCTGACAAAAGCCGCGGATGAACTGCACGTTACGCAGTCGGCCGTGAGCCGGCAGCTAGGAGTACTAGAAAAATACCTAGGGGTTAAGCTCTTCACGCGTGAAGCCCGAGGCGTCTCATTGACTAAAAGCGGACAGGCTTATCATCAAAGAGTGGGGCCAGCGTTTGCTCAAATCGCCTCAGCGACTGCTGAGCTAAGAGGTATTAGAAAAGAGCCCCCATTGCGGGTACTTGCCTACACGACTTTTGCTGCCAAGTGGCTACTGCGCCACTTGTATAAATTCGAGCAAAGTCACCCAGATATCGAGGTGCTGATCACCAGCTCCGTTGAGCCCGTGGTGTTCGAAAGGGACGAAGTCGACATTGCCATCCAGTTTGGAGATGGTCGAGCCCACCACGGGCACTCTGTACTTCTATTTCGCGACATCATTGAGCCTGTGTGCAGTCCAGCGCTATTACTAGCTCCGCATCAGCTAAGTTCGCCCAGAGATCTAGAGCGATTCAAACTTCTGTACTCACGCTATCGAAGCTCTGATTGGCCGGATTGGTTGCAGCATGTTGAACTTGGCCATTTAGCAAAGTACACAAGCCCACCGCTACCAAGTTCCCTACTTGCCTACCAAGCAGCAATTGAGGGCCTTGGCGTGGCGATTGGGCAGACTCGCTTGCTTGAGGCTGAGTTTCTTTCGGGCCTGCTAACGAGGCCGTTTGATTTACCACTTACACGAGATCTAGGCTACTTTGCCGTGCTCCCACCTCGCCACGTCGCGCCTAAAGCAAAGATGTTTTTAGACTGGCTTTGTGCCGAAACAGAAGCGATCGACCGTCTATAAGAATGATCAAGTTTAAGCAGGTTTCTGCGCATGCAGAAAATAGGTTTTGGAGTAGAGCAGACCAAGGATTTTTCAATAGAAACAGGACGTTGGCACAGCGATTAGCGGAAAATAGCAGACATTTATAAAAATATAGTATCAGCACCTAACAATTATATAAGCACTGTTTACTAGCATAAGGCTCACTTATATGACACTACCTACAGCGGATCCAAACCGCTCCAAGATACTCATAACGGATGCTTTCGATCATGGCGAATTCTGGGTGTTCCTATGAAGTACCCTCTCCCGCCACTGAATCCACTGAAAGCCTTCGAGGCAGCGGCCCGCCTTAGCAGCCTGACTCATGCAGCAGATGAGCTAAATGTGTCTCAAGTGGCTGTTAGCCGCCAAGTAAGGGTACTCGAAGATTATTTAGGCATCGCACTGTTTCGGCGCCTACACCGCAGCATTGAGCTGACTCGTGAAGGCAAAGAGCTTTACGAAGGTATATCAACCGCCTTTCAAGATATTAGTAATGCCGCAGGGCGAGTATCGCGCCGCGCGCACAGGAACTTACTGTCTATCCAGTCGTATACGACTTTCTCACAGCGCTGGCTGATCCCTAGACTGGCAAACTTCCATGAGACCAACCAAAACATCGAAGTTAGGCTGTCATCCTCTACCGCTCCCGTTGATTTTGAGGCACAAAATATAGATGCCGCAATCTTGTCTGGCCACGGTGACTGGCCGCATCTTCACTCAGAAAAGCTTGTTGATATTGAGCTTATTCCGATTTGCTCCCCCGGGTTGTTAGCCGCAAGGAAGCTGCAGTCCGTCAATGACTTAGCCAAGGTTCCGCTTCTCTATTCAACGGCTCGGCCGAACGATTGGACCTCATGGCTTTCTGCTGCTGGGGCGCATTTCAAACAGACACCAGGCATCCGTGTGGATAACTCCGCGCTGGCTTATGAGGCGGCGTCAATGAATCTGGGGATGGCCATTGCGGTTAAGATTTTTGTTGAACGTCAAATCCTCAACGGTAGCTTCATTGCGCCTTTCGAAACCACCTGCAAGACAGGTGAGGCTTACTACCTGACTTGGCCCAAAAACATTCCACCATCAGAGCCTTTATTGAAGTTTCTGGCGTGGATGCATAGCAGCCTAGAAGCACCTGCGTCTTCTACCGAGGTTGGCTGATATTACAACGTTGGGGGATAACAAATAGTCAAAGCCATGCGAGCCTTACCCAACCATAGCTATACCCATGACTGATAAATGCTCAGTTCCATTGCCCCGCACCACCTATGTACCTTTGATGAAGAGTTCCGGAGCATCGCTCTGACCTAAGAACTTCAACAATAACAATTAGGAGGCCTAAGGCCATGGCACGTGAATTACGGTTTAAACAGCGGTTATTTTTCAAAACTGTCGCTGTTGCACTGAGCACCCTGCTCTCTGTTTCAATGCTAGGTACAGCGCATGCTGACGATGAGTGGCCTAAGGGCCCCGTCAACGTAATCATGCATACCAAAGCTGGCGGAACTGCTGATATATTTATTCGCACGCTGGCCAAAAATCTAGAGCCAATCATTGGCGAAAAACTGGTCATCATTAATGCACCAGGCGGTGGCGGCGCATCGCAAATGGCACGTGTTCGCGCTGCTAAGCCTGATGGGCAAACCATCGCAGTCAACACCATGACTCACTTCACCAGCATGCTGACAAACCTCAATGGCGTGTTCGCGCTCGATGATTTTTCTTGGATTGCTTCTGCTCAAGAAGATGAAATTATTTTATTTGTTCGAAAAGACTCCAAGCTTCAAAACCTAGACGATCTGGTAGCCAAAGCACGCGAGGGTACAGTCAATGTTGGCGGTTTCGGGCCTGTTGGTTCAATGCAGCAGATTGCAGTTTCCATGTTGGAGTCAAACGCGGAGGTGAAGGTCAACTGGGTTGGCTTTGAGTCAACACCTGATATCACTGCTGCTCTATTGGGTGGCCATATCGATGTAGCGGTCTCAAACCTTGGGGCTCTCGAAGCATTCTTCAAAGCTGATCGAATCAAAGGCCTTGGCGTGATGGGTACAAAACGCCTAAGCGCATTGCCTGATCTAGCAACATTCGATGAGCAGGGTTACAAAGTCGACACTAGCTGGGTTCAAGTACGCGGCTTCTTTGGCCCTGGCAATATGCCACTCAAAACCCAGCAAAAAATAGCTGATGCAATTCATCAAGCGATGAAAAGTGATGAGTATCAAACCTATGCACGAGCGGCTGGCGTAACGGACTCCTGGCTCGGCCCGGTTGAGTACACAAAGCTTGTGCACCAAGCCACAGAGACTGCTGACAAACAACTCAAGGCCGCAGGTTTGAAATAGCACTTGCCTATGGCAAGTCAATTACAGCGCTTGTGCTAGAGCAGAACACCGCTAGAACCGAGCAAGGCCAAGGGGGTTGTACTCTAGGTAGTGACCACTCTTATCTTATACCCCGTCAGCGGCCTCATCGTTCCAGCAACTCACAGGTTGGAGAGCCTATGTCCAAAGTATTTGAAGGGCTTCGTGTTATAGACACGACACACGTACTCGCTGGCCCATTCGCTAGCTATCAAATGGCTGTATTGGGTGCTGAAGTAATCAAAATCGAGTCCCCTGATGACCCCGATCAAGCCCGTATGCAGGGTTCAGACAGGGCGCTGAATGATATAGGCATGGGAACGGCGTTTATGTCGCAAGCCTCCAATAAAAAAACGGTGGCGCTCGATTTAAAGAATCCAGAAGGTTGTGAAGCACTTAAGCGCCTGATAGCCACTGCCGATGTCTTTGTAGAAAACTATAGACCTGGGGCATTTGACGAGTTAGGGCTCGGCTTCGAAGAAATGTCGAAAATTAATCCAAAGCTAATCTACTGCTCGATATCAGCCTTTGGCGCCACCGGCCCCCGCAAAGAACTAACCGCCTACGACAATGTTATTCAAGCCTTTTCTGGAATGATGGCAATGACCGGTCATGGGGATGGCAACCCACTTAAAAGTGGTGCACCTGTGGTTGATTACGCCACCGGTACAACCGCCGCATTTGCTATATCCACGGCTTTGTATCAGCGTGAACGGAGCAGCGGAAAAGGACAGTTCATTGATGTGTCAATGTTAGACGTGGCACTGATTCTATCCAGCTCTCACATCACAGGGTTTATGTGGAACGGTAAGCACCCTGAGCCGAAAGGTAATGTTTTCCCTTTCGCGACTATAGGTGCTTACGCCGCATCAGATGCTTCGTTGATGATAGCCGCATCAAACTTGGTTCAACAACGACGCCTTTGGACCGCACTCGGCCGTGAGGACATGATTAAAACCGATAACAATCAACGGCTCGACTCTCATGCTGAAGAGTCCGCAGTGCTAACCAAGATCATTGGAACAATGCCTGCAGACTATTGGGAGACTTTTTTGCAAAAACGGCATATCCCTGCTTCCAGAATCAGGCGTATGGAGGAGGCTCTAGCTGATGAGCAGGTCGCCTCGCGTAAAGTACTGCATAAACACCAAGTGCCTGGTAATCGTGTTGATGGTCTGACAGTGCCGGTTGCTGCATTTTGCATGTCGCAAAGCGGAACTGAAATAACCATGCCGCCTCAGCCACTAGGAGCACATACCGATGAAATACTCGCAGAGCTTGGTTATGACGCACTGCAGATACAAGCAATGCGCAAGAGCGGAGCTGCAGGTTGATGTGTTGATACTTAAGCGTTAGTGGATAGTGCACGCAAGCACACTACTAGTTTGATAAGCCTTTTGTATGCCAGCTAAACGACCTTAACAGGCTGTTTAGTTGGCATTATTGTTTGATGAGGTAAGAATATGGGTAACCCACTTATTGCTTTAGCTAATGCGGCTGCTCAGTGGCAGTTTGCTGATATACCGGCAGACGTGGAATGGGCAACCAGACGAGCGATACTTGATTGGTTTGCAACCACCCTGCCTGGCACTGTCTTGCCTCCCGCGACATTACTCGCTTCAACCTTAGGCTCAGGCTCTAGCCAAGGAAGAGCTGTTTGTTATGTTGATGGGACGACTGCATCAGCCCGGCATGCCGCACTTATCAATGCTACAGCGAGCCATATCGTAGAGTTCGACGATATTTTTAAAGACGGTGGCTATCACCCTGGCAGCCCGACTATTGCAGCCGCATTGGCCGTTGCACAAGACATCGGTGCCCCGCTTAATCAGTTACATCGAGCCATTATTGCTGGCTACGAGGTTGGATGCCGATTAGCTTTGGCTATCCAGCCGAGTCATTACACTTTTTGGCACACCACCGCGACTGTTGGCACCATAGGAGCGGCTGTAGCAACTGCTATGTTGAAGGGTGGTACGGAGATACAGATCGCTCACGCAATTGCCATTGCTAGTAGTTTTGCGGGTGGGCATCAGCAAAACTTACAAGGACAAGGGATGGCAAAAGCGTTGCATCCTGGCCATGCGGCGGACGCTGGTATTTTAGCGGGACTTTCGGCCGTCAGCGGTATTACCGCATCCTTGGACAGCCTGCATGCTGAAAACGGTTATGCGGCTGCCACAAGTCAGTCTGCAGGCAATTGGAATGCGGCACTAGAAGGCATTGGCCTATGGACACCTATCACTCGGATGACCGTAAAAAACCACGGTTGCTGCGGGCATATATTCCCTGCACTGGATGGCCTCAAGCACCTACTACAAGTAGGTGCAATCAAGCCCGAAGAGCTGCTATCCATTCAGGTCGAAGGTTACAACGCAACCAAACGAATGTGTGATCGCCCGGATCCGCGCACCGCACAGGAGGCACGGTTTAGTATGCAGTACTGCGTAGCCGCCCAATTGGTGCTTGGCGGTGTACGCTTAAGTGCTTTTGATGCAGACAATCTTGATAGATCCGATATTCGCGAGCTGATGAAAAAAGTCGCTGTCGATGAAGCTGTAGATTTAACGGCGGGATATCCACGCAAGCGTATGGCTAGGCTAAAAATAAAGCTCAATTCAGGCCAAGAGATAGAGCATTTCCAAGCGACCCGCAAAGGTGATCCTGAGGACCCGTTGACCGATGATGAACTAATAGCGAAATTCAACGAGCTCGCGTCGACTGTTCTCCCCTCCTCTGCCCAAGATAAGCTATTGGAACAGGTTCTGTACGGTCATTCGGTTCCCTACGCGATGGTTTTTTAACAGACCAGAAACTTCGTCGTTAAACGGCTACAAAAAAACCTGTTTGCCCAAAGCGAACAGGTTTTTTTGTAGCCGCGATATCCATGCCTGCACCTGGAGATACACGTAGGCAACGTTTAGGGCATGTTAACGCAGCCCGAACGACTGCGTTAATGCGGTTGACTCAGAGAAATTAGCTCGTTTTTTTACGCGACCAACCTATGGCCTTACGAACCCCTGGCAGGGTGAAAGACAGAAGCGCAATAGCTAGCAGTATCATGGTCAGAGAACTGGTATAGAAAATGCTGAAGTCTCCATTAGAGATCAACATTGCCCGACGGTAGTTACTTTCTAGCATCTCTCCCAACACGAGCGCCAAGATGATTGGGGCCAGAGGTATGTGTGCTTTACGCAGCACATAGCCAACAACGCCAAACGCGAGCGTTATGTACACCGGAAACAGTGAGTTCTCTGATGCATATGCGCCAATAAAGCAGATACTGGCAACAATGGCGGCAATAGCTGGACGGGAGATGTCAGCAACCTTAGCCCAAAATTTAGCACCAAAAAGCCCTATCAAAATCATCACGGGCACACCCAACCACAACCCAGCAAAAATGGTGTAAGGGATTTCTGGGTTCGTAGTAAAGAGCAATGGACCTGGCTGAATACCATGAATCATCAGTGCGCCAATCATGATTGCAGTTGTCGGAGAGCCCGGAATACCCAACGCCAAAAGTGGCGCTAAAGCACCGGATACAGCCGCATTATTTGCGGTCTCTGATGCGGCTATTCCTTCATAACTTCCCTTACCGAAGGCTTCAGGTGTTTTAGACGACTTCTTTGCAACACCATAGGACACGAATGAGGCAATGGATGCGCCGGCACCGGGAATAACGCCGATCACATAGCCTAAAATCGAGCTCCGTATGAACAGCATCTTCATATTGTTGAACGTACTCATCGGCACCACCAAAATACCATTTAATGGCTGACTCTTTTTCTTTTCTGCCGGCCCGGCTTCAATCATAAATAACACTTCAGATAGGGCAAAAAGTCCTAGCAAAACCGGCACCAACGGAAGCCCTTCAAAAAACTCAGGCGTAGCGCTAAATCGCGGTACGCCGGTCTGAGTATCAAGCCCTACTGTTGCCAGCGCCAAACCGATACCCATAGCAATAAAGCCTTTGAGCGGAGCATCGCCGGAGAAAGTTGAGACAAGACTCAAACCTACTAAGGCCAGTCCCACATAAGCGGTGGGGCCAAAATTCAATGCATATTCAGACAGCGGCACGGCAGTAACGAAAAGACAAAGTGTACTGAGCAAGATACCGATGCCGGATGAAACAATAGAGATATTTAACGCGACCCCGGCCTTGCCTTGGAGCGTCAAAGGGTATCCGTCCCAGGAGGTAGCAACCGCAGCAGCTGTACCCGGTGAATTGATTAATATCGCTGAGATAGCGCCACCGTATTCGGCCGCAGCATACAAAGATACCAAGGTCACAATGGAGACGACTGGATCTAGTGTGTAGGTAAAAGGGATTAAGAGTGCGATGCCCAGGCTAGGGCCTAGACCCGGCACGGCGCCGATCATATAACCCAACAGCGCCCCCACAATCAGACCAATAGGGACCATCGGGTCAGCGAACACGCTGAACCCAAGCATTAGATTCTCGAACATAAGGGATACCTAAGGAAACGGAACGCCAAGGGCAACAGAGAAGACCAGATAAACTCCAACGGTCAATGCCAATGGAATAAGCAGTAAAGGCATAGGTCTGCGCTCACCTGAGACCAGCATTATTAACGCAGCAAACACAGCAGTACTGACGCTAGCTCCAATGGTTTCGAGCGACATTGCGTGCCCTAGCAGCACCAGCACACCAACGCTAATTGCTAACGGCCTACTGATACTGACGACTGTGGTCTGAACGCCCTTGATTATTTTCACCAGACTGAGCGCTAGAAGAAGTAGTAAAGCTCCCAACAATCCAGTTGCGATAATGATTGGGAAATCACCCGCCCCGAGTGCATGAACGTTCAAGGGTTTGGGAAGCATAAGCGCACCATGCATGTAATAGCCGGCGGCTCCCAGCAAGATCAACCCAACCGCAAACTCTAGCCAAACTAGAGGTACGTGGAGCCCGCTGGTTTCTTCTTGTAGAGCATCGGATGCTGCACAAGTTTTAAGCATATACATTTCCTCCAATTAGCTGGGCCATAACCCAGTAACCGACGCGGCTTGCATAGCAAGCGTGCGCTGTATTGTTATTGTTATTCGAGAAAACCTCCTCGATCCATAAACAGAAAATGGTCCGTGACTCAAAAGATGAAATCCATCTAAACACGGCGTCTGTTCGTGAGGACTAACTATGCGTGAAGCTTCTTATGCAAAGAACTGAGGATTTGTTGGGCAATGGGTAGGGCTAGGCTTGGCCTCGGCGCCGGATTATGGAGTGGTCTAATGAAACCGGACACACGCTTAGGTGAGAGTGCTCACTAGATCGAGGTGTCAAATGACCACACAACGTCGTACGTTTTACCCAAAATTCAAACGCAAGGCTGCCCACCTCATGCTCAAACAACATTGCAGCTTCATCGAATCACTCGGCGTTGTCGAGCGGTCTGATATATCAAATATCCTGAGCCGGGCGTTAGTTGTCGAGGGGCCAAACCAAGTCTGGTGTGGCGATATCACCTACATCTGAGCCCAAGGCAAATGGCACTATCTTGCGGTCGCTCTGGATCTTTACGCTCGCCGAGTAACCCCTTCCCTGTCCCACGCACAAGCGCGGTTGAAGCATAGCGGTTCCATGCACATGTAACTGGTGGAGTCAGGATTGCAGGCTCGACCAAGCCGCAAATGTAGTAATAAGCGCCCTAAATAAGCGTGATGAGGTGATCGCCGTTGTAATACGGCCCTGCCTGCGGATAGACCTGTTTCAGCAGTAGGTAAACCCGGAAGTACTCACCGTTTAGGCCGTAGCGAGCCAATAGCGAGCCAATAGCGAGCGATTAGACGCAGCAATTGAACTCCTCAGAAAGCTTGGACATATTGCAAGAGACGGAAGCTTCTATCGATTTAGTGAGTCAATTCTGCTCAGAACAGGTGAACCCGAACTAAAAAATGGAGAGATTATTAAATTAAAGAACTGCCGCTATTCAGCCAACAGGTGTTTGATAGGCCGAGAAGTAGCAGTAATGGATCGTTGGGCACTTCAGGCTATTTCATCGTAATACGCTAAGAGCAATCGACCAGATGCCCTGACAAAAAAGCAATTTTTTGAATAGACAATAATGCAATATCATAACCACTCCACTGAGATGTACTCACCCAGTCCATTATTAACAGCAGGCTCGAGGCAAACAGCTTTTCAGATAATCGAAGACGGACCTATTGCCGCGACCTTAATACCCGCACCGCGACATCCCACCCAAACGACAGGCATAAACCAGTTCTACTTGACAGGGCGGTCCTGATTGGGGGTTGCGCGACGACGATAAATTGAGTGCTGTGACAATCGAATCCCCACTATCAAAAACGACAACAATTAATTGTCAACGTGGAAAGCGTGTACTAAACCCAGTGCAGTTCTTAAAAAATTACGGGACAGCCTTATGCGCACGAAACGGTTCTGTCTACAGCCTCGCCTGTTGGGTGTCGGTGCGCTTTCCCTTACAAGCTTGGCCATGCAACAAGCTCAGGCAGCTTGCATACTCGCACCCGGTCCAGGCGTCGACACTTATGTATGCGACAGTGGCAGCAGCGCCACCGGTCTAACTGATCTGGAGGGCAACAACACCCTGACCCTGCCAGCCGGCGGCACTGGCACCATCAACGGCAACATTACCACCGGGCCCGGCGCCGACTTCGTCGACATAAACTCCGGCAGCATTGTGGGAGCCGTGAATCAGGGCGACGGCAACGATCGCTTTCAGATCAGTGCCGGCACGGTCACAGGCGCGGTCTCCCAAGGCAATGGCATCGACGACTTTGTCATGAGTGGCGGGCAGATCGAGTCTCTCGCCCAGGGTGATAGCCGCGATACCTTCCTGATGACCGACGGCATCATCGTCGGTGCCTTTGACGATGGCGATGTGGCGCAACAGACGGGCGGCACTATCGGCCGGGTCAACATGAAGCTGGACAAAAATATCTACCTCATGTCCGGCGGCACGATCCTTGGCAACCTTGTCACCGGATTTGACATCGACAGGATTGAAGTGTCGGGCGGCACCATCGGCGGTAATATCAGCACCAGCGGTGGTGATGACAGCATCACCGTCAGCGGTGGCGTAATTGACGGCCAGATCCGCGCCAGCGTCGGCAATGACACCTTCAACTGGCTCAATGGCGGCCAGATCAACTCCGCCGTGCTGATGGGCGATGGCAACGACACCGCGCAGCTCAGCGGCCTGAGCGAAAGCCTGCTGAGTACTACACCGTCCATCGATGGAGGTCTAGGCAGTGATCAACTGACCTTCGATAACACCACCTCCAGCATGGCTTCCCGATATATCGGTTGGGAAACCGTCAACCTCAACAACAATTCACACTTCGGCCTAGCAGGGAATTTTTTCCTCGGCGACAACGCCAGCAATACCGGAATGCTTTCAATCGACAGCAGCAGTGTGCTGTCCGTGACCCAAGGCAACATCCGCCCCTATACCGCAGGTCAACGGGCCACACTGAACAACTCCGGTACCATCGATATGACCACCGGCAGCAACAGCGCCACCGACTCGCTGACGGTGTATGGCAACTATGTCGGCAACAACGGTCAGTTGTGGCTGCAAACTGTGCTGGGTGACGACACCTCTGCTACTGACAAACTGGTGGTCTCCGATGGCATTATCAGTGGCAATACCCAATTGGCGGTAACCAATCTCGGCGGCTTGGGTGGTCTTACGCAAAACAACGGGATTGAAGTCGTCCAAGCAGTCAACGGTGCGGTTAGCAGCACCAATGCTTTTGCCTTGAAGGGCTCGCTCTCTGCAGGGGCGTACCAGTACTACCTGTTCAAGGGTGGCGTTACCGCAGGTTCGGAAAACAACTGGTACCTGCGCTCCTCCGTGGTTGCGGTACAACCGCCTGTGGTACCGCCAACCCCTCCGGTACCACCCGTGGTGGTGCCTGTGCCACCCATTCCGCCGACGCCACCTGTGGTCGACCCCGATGAGCCGTCCGTGGAGCCACCGACCCCACAGCCTGTCGCACCGGTCGAGCCTCCTGCTCCACCACCTGGCCAGGTGCCAGCCGTAGTATCACCGGAGCCTGCCGTCACCACTCCGCCATTACCGACGGCAGTGGCGGGCGCCGATCCGATCCCGTTGTATCGTTTGGAGGTGCCGGTGTATTCAGTCGTCGTGCCAGCTGCGCAATTGATGACCTTGCAAGCGCTGGGTACCTTCCATGATCGCCAGGGTGAACAAAGCCTATTAGGTGAAACCGGCGCAGTCCCCGCCGGTTGGGGGCGCGCCTACGGCAGTGATTTCAACAAGAGTTGGTCAGGCACCGTATCACCCAGTTTCGACGGTTCTATCAAGGGCTATCAGGTCGGTCATGATCTGTACGCCGCCGAAACCAGTGGTGGACAGATCCAGCGCTTCGGCCTGTTTGTCGGTCAGACCCGCTTGCGGGGGGATGTCAAAGGCTTTGCCGAAGGCTTTCATGACCACCACTCGGGACGGGTCAAACTCGACGGCGACAACTTGGGTGCCTACTGGACCCTCACTGATCCCAAGGGCTGGTACGTGGACCTAGTGGCCATGGGCACTCGCCTAGACGGTGATAACAAATCCGACCGTGGCGTGAAAATGGACAGTGAGGGCCATGCCTTGGCTCTGTCTGCCGAAGCCGGTTACCCGATTGCAGTTTCTGAGCATTGGGTGGTAGAGCCGCAGGTGCAGGTGATCAACCAGCAGATCGATATGGACAGCCAGAACGATGGAATTTCAAAAGTCTCGTTTGATTCACAAGACTACTGGACGGGTCGCATTGGCGCACGCCTGAAGGGGCGTTATCTAGTGCAGAACACGCCTGTCGAACCTTACCTGCGAGCGAACGCCTGGCGCACCTTTGGCGGCAGTGACACAGTGACTTACGACGATGTTGACCGGATCAAAAGCGAGCACAAATCCTCCTCGCTCGATCTCGGAATGGGTATGGTTGCACGATTGTCGTCTTCGGTCAGCGTATACCTGTCTGCAGACTACAGTACCAACCTAGACACCAATACCTTGGAAGGTGTAAGTGGCAATACGGGAGTGAGGATAAGCTGGTAACCCTCCCGGGGTCTAAATACGCCTCCCGATGCGGAGCCAGCAGGCAAACGCAAGCAGGCCCATGATAGATGCTTGCTGGCTGAGGTAGAGCAAATGGCACCCTGACTGAACTATTCACCCGGCCGTTCTGACACGAAACGGAGGGACTGTCCGGAGGGTAAAAACCGGCGTCCGAGAGAACCGGCCAGACCGAAACCTGCCCACACGGACCTCCATAGAAAAACGGCAACCAAGTCTCTGTAAGCACTTAATCGCTGACCATGGCCCCATGCACCTCAAACAATTTAAGCTCTGACACCCAGCCCAGGATTGACCGCGAAGAAGTGAAGCGTAAATGTGAAACCGCGATAAAACAGGCATGCATCATCAATAAGCTCTCACGCACGACCTGTAACAAACTATTACCATTAATTGTTTCCAGACGGTGTGCCTACTAGGCACTTATGGTTTAGCAACAACAGCCCTCTCTACAAACTACGGATCAGTCAGTAGGGTCGATATACGTTCATCGGCCGCGGAGCTACTGAGACGGATTGCCTAATAGTTAAGAGTTAACGACTGCAGTATATAAAGCGACGCCGATACCTCCACACGGATATCATCTCACCCGGCGTTGGTCATATCGCAGCAAGTAATGGGACTATTCAGATGGACAATAGAATGCATATTGATTAATTGCGACTGACTCTTAACGTATCTAAAAACATTACAAATCACCCGACAAGCCCCTCAGCCATCCTTTAACATAAAGTACTCACCTCGCACGTCTGAAAATCAGGCCAGCCTCACATAATAAGTAGGACGAGACCGACATATAAATACCAGGGATTTTTTTATTCTGCTTGCCAGTTTTTTATGCAGTATAAATCGTGCCTACCCCCTATAAACCCTTCTTGCTGGCGATGCTTCTAACTTTAATGGACGATGCTTCCAGCAGGCCTATTACGCCTGAAAGACCCCAGCCATCAAATAGCGTATCCACGCCCGTTATGCTTGACATTATCGATCGAGCCCATGAGCTGATCGGCACCCCTTATCGATGGGGCGGCACATCGGCCAGAAACGGTTTCGATTGCAGCGGCCTGCTGGTTTACCTGTTTCTCAACCAGGCCGACATCAAACTACCCCGTACCACTGCCGCCATGATGAACGCGTCGTACAAAGCCGTCGCCAAAGACAAGCTCAAACCTGGAGATGCGGTGTTCTTCAGCCGTAACGGCAAAGGTCGGATCAACCACGTCGGTTTGTATATTGGCGACGGGCGTTTCATACATGCGCCGCGCACAGGTAAGAACGTAAAAATCGACACCCTGAAGAACAGCTACTGGCGTCGTAGCTACAAGACTGCACGGCGCTTTCATGAGCCGGCACGGGAACAAGCTCCCGTCAGTCGGCTTTAAAGAACCTCGATGAAGCCTGCATATTCACGTTGAAAAAGATGTCCACCGTTAAATATCTGTTTAATGGTGACATTCGGCTGAACTTTTTCTTCCTGCCCCCAGGCGCTAAGCTAGGAGTCGGCCAGAGCTTTGGCGTGTGGCGGATACGGCGTACCCGTTACCCAAGACCTGCCACTAGATAGAAGCCGCCAAAACCATGGGCATTGGCGGCGTACAAGTTTTTCACAATATCTAAACGAGCATCAACCAAGCCCAAGACGTTTTTGTTTGTAGTCAGCCGCGCATTGAGCATCCAGGGGTCGGGAGTACCAATTGCCTTGCACCATGGTACACCCCATCTTCTTCAGCGCATTGCGCTGGAACACACATTCCACACCTTCGGCAATGGTCTTCAAGCCCAGCACTTGAGCAAGGTTCAAGGTGGCATCGACGCACGCTTGGCTCTGCATCTGAGTAGTCATGCCCACGATCAAGTTGCGGGGGATTTTCAAAGTATCAACAGGCAGCTCGCACAGACGCTGAAAGTTAGATAACCCGTTGCCAAAGTCATCCAGCGAAAACCCCACCCCCAGGCTTTTAAAACGCTCCATGCCTGCCCGGGCCAGAGCAAAGTCAACATCAACCGCTCCTACTTCAGTAATTTCAATGTGCAGCCGCTTCAAGCCCTGCTCGCCAAACACCTGACAGATATCTTCGATCAACACAGGGTTACCCAACTGTACCAATTCCAGGTTGATGCTGATCGCACCCAACAGGTCGATATTGCGAGATACGTATTGGCAAATAACCAAGGTCAGGTCATCCAGCAACCCAGCCTTTCTAGCCGCCGGAATAAACACCTCGGGGGAAACCGCCCCGCCACCGTGCACCCATCGCGCCAGTGCTTCAAACGCCACCACCCGGGACGTCTCCAGCTCGATGATCGGCTGGTAAACTGGCACCACCTGGTTGAGCAACAGCTGTGAGTCGAGCCAAACCACATTGCTGTCCATCAGTAATGCCCCACGGCAGCGACGCACTCAGGTGTTAGGTAAGGCTGCAGGGCGAAGTGCAGTGCCGACTGTTTCAACGGCAAACGCAAGATGTCGTGCAGTGGTAACTCCAGCGATGTTGTCGCCCGCAGCAAAACATTTCGCAGCGCATCGTCATAAATGCCCGTCAGAAAAATATGCTCCACCCCAAGCTCTTTATGCAGCTGCCAGATGCGAATCAGATCCTGTTGCGGATCGACGCCCTGACGCAATAACGCGATGTCATATGGTTCGCCAGAACGCAACGGGTCTTGCCGCGCCTCATCGACCGTGGCGTACAGCGTAATAGAAAAGATCCCCAGCAGATTGACGCAGCGATGGGTGTCATAAGCCATGAAGGCGTTGTCTTCAATTAGTAAAAGTCTCATCGCAAGCCCTCATGACGAGAATAAAAAAAGCGCCAGCTAGCTGGCGCGAAAGGAGCGGGTACCGGTTATTGGCAGATCAAGGTCTGGCTTTGGTAGTTCTCGCCGACTTTGGCCTCGGCCAAGGAATAAGTCGCCGAACAGCTTTCTTCACCCCACTTCACCTTCAGCGAACCTTCGTTTTTTTCCAGCAGTACCAGAGCAGTTTGCCGTGGATCAACGATGGCCAGTTGTTGGCCAGCTTCGTTTTCCACCACCGCACCGAACGGGACTTTCGCGCCGTTAGCTTGGGTGAATATCGCTTCCAGGCGCCGACCAGTCTTGGCCTTGAAACTTGCCTTGGTGATTGCCCCGCGACGAGGAATGACCTGCTGACTGGTGCTTTCTAGGTCCACGTCGCCCCCCAAGTCCTGGGTGTTCAAGTTGACCCAGTTGCCCCGGTATGGCTGGGCATTGGGGATAACCGCATAGCCGTTACCAGCGGTTTTGATGCCTGCATAGTTACCGACCTTCACACCTGGAGTGTTTTCCACTTCGGCCAGGGTGAAGGTTTCGCCCACCGGCTGACCGAAGTTGATGCCGCCACCGTGGGCTACCACCGAACCCCGAGCGCTGAGGTTGACGGTCTTGTAGTCCGAACCCTGGCTGTAACCGGCGCCGACGTTAGCGTATGGGGTCTTGGCGTTGATGTTGCCCTCCCCGCTGGTTTCCCCCGAAGCGGTACGCCCCCCACCCACGGTGTAAGTCACATCGTCGCGTCCGGCTACATAACCGCTAACACTGCCGCGAGTGCTGGTGCCGTAGCTGTCATGAGTAGCGTACAGATTGGCGCGGGGTGCGCGGGCCTCACTGCCGAACGGGAAGGACACGCTCACCGACACTTGGGTATCGCTATTGCGGGTCGAACCGGTGTTGTAGCCTTGGCTAAAATTGTCGGCATAACGGCTGTGGGACACGTTCAGCGAGTAGTTCACCGTCTGCCAGTGGCCGTTGTAACCGGCCTGCAAGGTGCGGGTACGACCGTTGAGGTTCCAGTAATCCTGATCGCTGGCCGAGAGGTACAACGAACCCAGGTCACGACCAAGGCTTTGGTTGACCGTCAGATTGAACTTGGAACGGGCGCGGCCTCGGGGCTGGTCGCCCACTTCGCGGCTGTCGTCGTCCACGTGCTCGCCCAGGGTGCGATAACCCTCGGTGGAGTAACGGTAGCCGGCCAGGGTGAAGGTGGTGTTGGTGTCCGACAGGGTCTTGCTGTACAGGAAGCGCACACTCTGCCCGGTGTTGTCGCCCTGGCGGGTCTTACTGCTGGACTGGGTGGCATCCACCGACACCGCGCCAAACGGCGTGTTGATACCGGCCCCCCCGTTGGCGGCGCTGAAGCCGTCACTGAGCATCAAACCACCGAACACCGTCACGTCGTCGGTCAAGCCGTACACCAGGTTACCCGTACCGAGCAGCGGCTTGTTGCTGTCCTCCCGCAAGTCGTCGTATTGACCCACATCCAGGCTGTAGCGATACGTGCCTTTACGGGTCATGACCGGCAACGAGGCAAACGCCTGTGTGAAGGTGCGCACCTGACCGTCAGCCTCGGTAATAACGACTTCCAGGTCACCGTTGGAACCGGTGGGGTAGATGTCCGTCAGCTCGAACGGGCCAGCGGAAACGTTGGTGTTGTACAGCACGTAACCGTTCTGGCGGACTTCCACCGTAGCATTGCTGTTGGCGACGCCGCGTATCACAGGTGCATAACCGCGCTCGCTCTCGGGCAACATCGCCAGGTCCGAGCCCAGTTGCGCACCACGGAAACGCACGCTGTCGAAAATATCCGAGTTGGTATAGGTCTCACCCAGGGTCAGCTGGCTTTTCAGGCTGGTGATGTCGCGCTGGGCGTAGTTGCGGTTGCTGTTGAACTCGCCTTTACCGTAACTGCTGTCGGAATAGCTGGACTCATTGCGCAAACGCCAAGGGCCGATGTTCAAGCCGTTGCGCATATTCAGGAACATCGAGTCATTACTGCCGGTGTCGCTCTTGCGACGGCTACCGCTAAGGCTGTAATTGCTGAACGCGGCAGTGACGCCTTCATCCCACAGTGCCGGGTCGATATAACCCCGGGAAGCTCGGGACATGCTGGCCTGGGGGACGTTGATGTTCAAACGCAACAGGTTGGGCTCGTAGTCGACGTTCGCCTCGGGAATGATCGCCTTAAGGTCGATGCAGGTGGTCGGCGCAATATCGGCGTCCAGCTTACCGGCGGCGATCAAGGCCTCCATATCCAGACCCAGATTACGCAACATCTCAAAGGTCAGGCAGGGGCTGACTTCACCGTCGGCCCGTTGTTCAAACATCACATCCTGCCGACCGCTCAGTGCGCGATTGACATGAATATCCACCCTGTAAGCACCGGGCAAAACGCTGTTGCCTTCGATGAACTGCTTGAGGTCTTCCGGCTGACCCAGGCCTTGGACAAAGGCCATGTTGTACGCCAGCAACGGAAACTCTTTGGTGGTTTCACCCTCCTCCGCAAAAGCCTGCCCCGAAAGCCCCAGCGCCATGGCGAGGGTAAGTTGAGACAGCCGCCAGTGTGGAGCCTGAAAACCTTGGTTAACGACGAGGCGTTTCGTTTTTTTGCGCATGATGAAAACCTGAGTTCTGCTTATTCGAGACAAACGAAGCCCGTGGCGATAACTCGCGTTATCGCTCGACTCGGCTCGTGAAAGGGATCGTTACTGGGCGACTAACTTCGCTTGGGCGCTGATGCCCGATTGCAGGGCAGCCTTGAAGGTCTGCTGGCCGCCCCAGTCGTTGATGCTCACAAAGCTCAAGTCGGTCTTGGCGCTGGAGACGGCATGGGCCAGGGGAAAGCTCAGCTTTTCACCCGGGGCGATCATCTGGCGTTCTGTCACCATGGTTTCCTGGCCGATTAGCCCCAACTTTGTCTGCAAGGTGGAAACATGGTAGGCGCTGGGGTTATGGACGCTCAGGCTCTTACCGCCTTTATCCAACGTCCATTGCAGGCTGGACGGTGCATCTTTAACCTCACCGACCAGATTGGCTGGGCGATAGAAAACCTTGATGCGTTGACGCACGGCAATTTGCAAAGTGTTCTTGCCGACGGCTTCCGACGGAATTTCTTGAACGTTCAGCCACACCACTGACTCACGATCCTGGGGCAAGCCGCTGCCTTTGAAGAGGATTCGTAACAGTTGCTGACCTTTACCACCCATTTTGGTCAAAGGTGGGGTAACAGCAAACGGTATGTTTGTATCGCTACCTTTACCGCCGTCGAGCCAGGATTGCACCAGGATTGGGCGATCCGACTCATTACGGACGATGAGGTTTTCTTCTTTGTTCTTTGCCTCGAACACTACGCGGGTTTGGCCTAAGGTAATACCGGCCTGAGCAGTGGATATAAATAACATTGAAAGCAATGCAACTAATAAACCGACGATATTAAATCGCATAAATATGACCTCTGACGTCGTACGCCAAAAATTGTGCATACAACGCGTTAAAAAATTCAAATAATAGAAGCAAAGACTAAGTCATCATTCAACAATGGTTTCAAATACCAGTTGCGTGTCAATTTTCCCACCATCCATTGCCTCGCCGGGATTTTCTTTTATCTGGGCGTTAAAGGTATAGGTCAAACCATTAGGACCGAAAACGGGGGTATTGCTGGAAAGTCTATACGGCGCTGTCAAACTAATCGGAGTGTTATCTTTATTTTGCAATTCGATCTGAATACCTTTAGCGCAATCAGCATCTGAGCAGTTCAGCAATGCAGAACCATCCGGCTTGATGCGCTGGGAGCTAAACGCTAGCGACACAGAATTGTTATAGCCCGTCGCATCCAACTGATCGGTGCAACTGTCAAATACCACATCGAATGATTCTGTTGCCCCCACCCCGCTAATATCACCAAAAGGAACATTGATATTAGTGGTTGCTAGAGAGCATTCAGTACCGATAATTTCACCTGGAGGAATTGCCCCAAGCTGAGAAAGTTGAAATGTTGCACTATTTCCTCCTCCAACAAAAACATCTAGGCCTACCACAGAAAGCGTTGAATTCTTAAGCGATAACTGACTTGGCCCGACAGGAATCTCACCCGTCTTAACGAGCTCAAAACTTTTGCTCACGACTGAAACTCGACTGCCAATCGGGATCGGCCGCAGATCCCCCACACCGGGCCCAGTAGAATAATTTCCGGGATAGTAACTCGCACAAGACTCACCCGCACTCCTCAACCCGACACCATATACTGTGGTCTCACACATGCGTGGACTGTTGGCAAGTGGATCAACTGGCTGCGCGCCCAAACGATAAATTATAAGATCAGTTAAGCTTTGGCTGCAGCCTGTCACAGTAATATCAATATCGAACATACCAATCACATCGCCGACATTGGCCAAAGCCGGATCACCAAAATAACTATATGTACTCGCGATATCATTAAACGGACAAGGAGTTGATCCAAAGTCAGCATATGCTTGCAAACTACATAACAACAGAAACATCCCGCAAATACTACGAACCATGATATTGACTACCCAATAGCTATCTCATGCATGTATTGCACGAACGGAAATTAATCAACCAAACTGGGTAGCACCAACCTTTGCATTAGCCCAGACAATAGAGATGGTCATACCCTGGCAATAAATACCAGATACCTCTCCACTCAGATCCAAAAGGAGCCAAAGAAGAGATATCTGATACTGCGGACTAAATCACTCGTAAGTCAGCAAGAACGGCAGGCTAGCGTTGGCAGCACCACCTACCTGAGTATCACCGTTGCTAACGTAGGTCGCACGCAGCGCCATATCAGCAGTACCTACACCAGCACCATCAACGGTCAACGGAGCACGAATTTCACCGTTGGCGCCCAGATCGATAATCTGATTAGTACCGTCAACCAGTGCGATACCGGCACCTGTCGCACCACCAGCTGCCAGGGACAGCAGACGGTTGTCCATGGCGTCCAGACCGCTACCACTTTGTGGATCGAAGCTCATGACCACAGCAGTTTTACCGGTGGCGGCGGTGCACGACAGACCCAGGTCGATGTCGGTGAACGCCGCGCTGACAGTACCGTCGCCAGCTACAGTAGACAGGTCGCTGAACGAAACATCGCCCATGTCAACGTCGACAACACCAGCACCAGCACCAGCACCGGCATCGCCACCTGGAGCGACGGTGCAAGTGGAGGTGTTCAGGTTACCGGTGAAGTTCAGGGTGCCGGTTTCAGCGAAAGCACCGCTGGACATGACAGCAGCAACGGCCAGGGCGAGGAGGGAAATTTTCTTCATGAGTACGATCTCGTTCAAGTTGATTTGGCCTGCATCCAGCAGGTGAGGCAAAGATAGAGATCGAACAGAGCCCTTACTGTAGGCGCCAGACATCAACCATCAAGCCGTACACCCTCACCACATGTAGGCCTAGCCCTACAAACCAACCCGCAATTCAACAGCACTCATCGCCCTGCTCTACTGAGTAAAACAGCTTTAACCCGCTACTTCAGGCCTTTCAGACAGTGTTTGTATTAGCAGGTTTATTGCTTACCCAGGAACTTTCTGACTTTACGCTCGCCTTTTAGCGTTCAGGGCCGGGTAGCCAAGGCCCGTGGCATAGGCTTTACTACGCACCAACAATTACTGCACCGGTGGCCGTTGAACCGAGGTAACAATCATCAACCTGTTTAGACTATTTAGCCTTGCCACTTGCCTGCTCTTGAGCTTGGCTTTGCGCGCCGAGCCCGTACCGTTGCACCTGACTGTTCGCACGCCCGTGCTTGCACCAGTGCCCGAGCTGTCGGCCGCGAGCCAGGCCTGGCTCGTGCAGCACAAGACAGTGCGGGTCGCCGCTTGGGGAGAGGTGGCCTACCCGCCTTTCGACATGCTGTATCAATCCGACCACTTTGAAGGCCTGAGCGCCGATTACCTGGGCGTATTGAAGCAAAGCTTGGGCGTGCACCTAGCGATCCAGCGCTTCCCTGACCGGGCCACCGCCGAGCAAGCGCTGGTGAGCGGCGAGGTCGACATGCTTGCTTTCTATACCAGCGATGCACCCGCGCGTAGCGATATCCTGAAATCCCGCCCCTACCTGCTCAACCGCGCGGTCATCTTGAAACGCCCAAATGACCCTTTGGATGCCACTGGCGAGTTGGTCGGCCGACGACTAGGTATCGCGGGCGATACCGGCGTGATAGAGCGAGCGCGGGCACAATACCCGCAGGCCAGGCTGGTGCTGTATAACAGTCGTCAGAATGCAATCGCCGCGCTGGTCTATGGGCAAGTGGACGCGCTCTGGAGCGATGCTGCATCGGCCGACTACCTGATCAAGCGAGCCTATTTCAACCAAGCAGTGGTGGGTGGTGAAGCCCGGAACCCGGCCTTCAATCTCGGATTTGCCGTTAGTACCAACCAACCGGCCCTATTGGACGCTATCAATCAGGTTCTGGTGGCATTGCCATTGGCGGGACGCTTGCGCATCGCCACACGCTGGAGGCTGGGTGCTCAATATGCACTGAGCGAAAATCCATTGTCCTTAACATCGGATGAACAGGCCTGGCTTGCTACCCACAAGCAAATCCGGGTGGCTGTCAATGGCGCTTACGCGCCGCTGACGTTCTTCGATCAACAACAAACCCTGCAAGGGTTAACAGTCGATATCTTTCAGCAGATCCACAAGCGTACCGGTATCAACTTTACCTTCGTGCCCAGTGATTCGTTGCACGACATCAACCAAATGCTGGAGGGCAACAAAGCAGATGTCATCGGCGCTCTGAGCATCGGTGAGCAACGGCAGGCAACGTTACAGTTCACCCGGCCCTATCTGGTCAACCCGTTCGTAGTGGCCTCAAAAGCCACCGCCCCACCGCTTATGGACATTGCAGAGCTCAACGGCAAACAATTGGCAATTCCGGAGAATAACCCACTGATCCCGTGGCTGAGGGCGCAGTATCCAGAGATAACACTGCTACCTACCAAAAATGCAATCCGTGGCCTCGAATTGCTCCACGAAGGCAAGGTCGACGGCAGTGTCAATGCACAGATCAGCACCGACTACTTCATCAAACATTTTTTCCCCAACGAACTGCGCATCAGCTCCAACATCGGGCCCAAGGGCGCGCACATCGCCATGGCCACCCGACAGGATCAACCGCTACTGCGGAGCATTCTGGACAAGGCGATGCTAGACATCCCCCCCGAGGAAATGTCACGCCTGACCGACCGCTGGCGCAGCCACTTCACCCCGACCTTGGCCAGTTCATGGAGCAATTATAAAGACCTCATCTACAGTATCATCGGCGCTGCGGCGGCCTGTGTACTGCTGTTCCTTCTCTGGAACCGTTACCTGCGCCACCAAATCAAACAACGGCAAAAGGCCGAGCGAGCGCTCAAGGATCAGTTGGAGTTCACCCATACCTTGATCGACGGCTCACCTGTCGCGTTGTATGTGCGTGATAACCAAGGGCGACTCCTGCAATGCAACAAAGCCTATCTGGAGTTCCTCAAGACCGACCGCGACCAGGTGATCGGTAAACGACTGCCAGAATCCCCGGTGATGACCACCGACTTCAACCAGCAGTATCACGCCTTGTATGAACGAACCCTCCGCGATGGTTCGCCGACTTTCGCATACCTAGAGATATTGGTCGAAGGTGATCAGTTCCGGATCTATCACTGGACGCTGCCGTTCCAGAATGCCGTGGGCGAAATCATCGGCATTATTGGCGGCTGGCTCGACATCACCGAACGCGAACGGCTGATGCAGGAGCTGCGCGAAGCTAAAGAAATGGCCGACGCCGCCAACCGCTCAAAATCGATTTTCTTGGCGAGCATGAGTCACGAAATCCGCACCCCGATGAATGCCATCCTCGGACTGTTAGAGCTGTTGCAACGCCGAGGTGGCGATGCCCAACAAGTGCGTGAATCCATACGGGCAGCCCATGACTCGGCCCATTCGTTGCTGTCGCTAATTGGCGACATTCTGGATTTATCGAAGATCGAGTCCGGTGCCATGGAGCCCTCTCCACGCACCACAGCCATCGTCGAGTTGGTGGAATCGTTATTCCGATTGTTTGAGCATAGCGCCCGTCAGAAGAACCTAGAAGCGAATCTGGTGATCGAGGTGCAGGATGAGTACGTACTGATCGACTCTCTGATGCTCAAGCAAATCGTCTCGAACCTGATGAGCAATGCCATCAAGTTCACCGCTCAAGGCAGCATCGAACTGGCGCTATTCCAGGAACTGGACGCGCCGGAACCAGGCAAGGGCCGCTTCGTGATCCAGGTTTCCGATACCGGCCCCGGCATGAGCCCCAGCCAGCAACAGGCAGTGTACGAACCCTTTGTGCAGGTATGTAATGAAAGCCTGGCCAGAACCGGCAGCGGTCTGGGTCTAAGTATTTCCCGGCGCTTAGCCGAGTTAATTCCCGGCGATTTGCAGGTGGAAAGCGAACAGGGAGTAGGCTCGACGTTCAGCCTCAGTTTTGATGTGCCGTTGAGTGCTGCCATCGAGCAGGACGCTTTAAACATTGAAGATCAAGCTCTACGCTCTTCGTTGCGGATTCTGATTGCCGACGATCATGCGGCGAATCGCCTGTTGCTCTGCCAGCAACTGGAGTTTTCGGGGCACACAGTGGACGCTGCCGAGGATGGCGACATTGCGTTGGCACTATGGGAGCCGGCCCAACCACCCTATGACTTGATCATCACCGATTGCGACATGCCGAAAATGGACGGTTTTACCTTAACCCGCACGCTGCGAGAACGGGAGCAATGTCTCGGTCGCCCGAACGTACCCGTGCTGGGGCTGACAGCGAATGCCCAGATGGAAATGATCCTGCTGTGCAAAGACGCCGGCATGACCGACTGCCTGTTCAAACCCATTACCCTGGATGAGTTGAACCAGCGGGTCGTTCAGGCCTGCCGGGGTGGGTCGGAGGCGAATACTATCGCGGTTCCAGCCACGGAGGGGGAAGACCCGGTGGCACACAACGCCTTTCTGGAAGAGGTGATCAGCACGAACCGGGCCGATGCCCTGGCACTTGAAACCCTCGCCCGCCAGCAGGACAGCAAGGGGCTAGCAAGGCTGACCCATCGCATCAAAGGTGCCGCCAAATACGTGGATGCCCATGGTGTAGTGCTCGCCTGCGAGATGCTCGAAACATACGCCAGCAAGGGTGATACCACACAAGTACAAGCACAGATCATGACCTTGTTGCGTGAGCTGCAAGCGCTGGAAAGCTCGTTACTACAACGCATGCAGGACAACAACGTGGCCGTCAGGGCTGACATCGACGACGAATCAACTTCAAGGCATCTATGAACGTTTTATTGATTGACGACCACCCGGTGATCCGCTCGGCCGTGCGAGGTTTTTTGAAACCGCATGGCTTTAACGTGGTGGGTGAAGCCAGCGACGGCATGACTGCGCTCAAGATGATTGAAGAGGTTGATCCGGATATCATAATTCTGGACATCGACATTCCAAAACTCGATGGTCTGGGAGTAATGAAACGCTTGCAGGCGTTGCCCAAAGATTATCGCGTGCTGGTGCTGACTGGCGTCAAAAGCAACGAGATAGCCGTCCGCTGTGTGCATGCCGGTGCCAGCGGTTACTTGAGCAAGGCGAGTGACATGACCGAGTTGCTGGATGCATGCATGGCGCTGAAGCGCGATCACACATGGTTTTCAAAAGAGGTACTGAACTCTGTGCGCAACCAAGACTTTGCCTCCAACGAAGCCGAGATGCTCAGCCAGTTGTCGTCTCGGGAGATGAGTGTCTTGCGCAGCCTGGTGCAGGGAGAAAGCAATATGCAGATCGCGGATACGTTGCACCTTAGCCGCAAAACAGTGAGTACCTACCGCAGCAGGTTGCAACAGAAACTGCATATAAACAACCTGATTGAAATGGTGGAACTCGCTAAACGAAATGGACTTCTTTAACGCCATCCTTGGCAGCGGGTTCTCAAGCTTTACTCATGGGCGAGCACCACCACACCGCCTGGCCATAACTGCCGCACGACGGCAAAGTCATTGCTCCCCGTCGTGCCTTGTGTAGTAAAGGTTACAGTGCGTATACCATCACGACCCGCGCAGCGTTCACTCCAGCCGGACTCTAAGGTGCCGGGCCATCGAGACATTTGCTGAGGCGACAATCCACAGGTGCGCTCAACGAGACTGCCATGAAACTGTAAAACTCCCTGGATACTGGCCGGCTGGGCTACAGAGAGTTCTGCGCTTAACGAAAACAGCGTTGCCCAAATGATCGGCTGCTTGTTCATACATCACCTCGACGTGTATTAGCTACGCAGATGAGTAAAGCCCAACACGAGATTAGCCGCCAGAATGAGAAAGACCGATGCATCACACGCTCAGGTGCTCCAGCCACTCTTCAGTTTCAATACCTAGAACAAACGGCGGGGTAATTATAGATAGAGTGTCTTTGCGTTGACCTGTCGATTGGACGCTGACGTTCCCTAGCATTGCCGGAAGCGATCAAACCCTATGATCAAGAGAGTCCGCACTAAAACGCCACAAGCATTTGGTGGGGTAAAAATGAGCAAGGAGAAAAACCACCACCCACAAAAAAATCCAATCACCGCTAAGTGATTGGATTTTCTAGAGTTATATGGTCGGGACGGAGTGATTCGAACACTCGACCCCTTGCACCCCATGCAAGTGCGCTACCAGGCTGCGCTACGCCCCGACTAGGCGTGGTTACGTTTTGGCGTAACCTCGAAAACGTCGAGAATCATACAATAAGGTCCTGAATTATGGAACCTTTTGCCTTTGATTCTCTAGTGACGAAGCACATGTAAAACGTCTTCCAGCTCGGTAATAGTCTGCTTGATAAGCTGCTTATACTGAGTGGTATCGTCTTTGGCTTCATCGCCGGACAAACGCTGTCGTGCGCCGCCAATGGTAAAGCCTTGGTCGTACAGGAGCGCACGGATCTGACGGATCATCAGCACGTCTTGGCGCTGATAATACCGGCGATTGCCACGTCTTTTTACCGGGTTGAGTTGTGGAAACTCCTGCTCCCAATACCGCAATACATGCGGTTTGACTGCACAGAGTTCGCTAACCTCGCCGATCGTGAAATACCGTTTGCCTGGTATGACAGGTAATTCGTCGTTATGACTTGGTTCCAACATAAGCCTCAACCCTGGCTTTAAGTTTCTGGCCGGGACGGAAAGTCACCACACGGCGAGCCGTGATAGGAATTTCCTCCCCTGTTTTTGGATTACGACCGGGACGCTGACGCTTATCGCGCAGGTCAAAGTTACCGAATCCTGAAAGCTTGACCTGTTCGTTGAGCTCCAGCGCTTGCCGAATCTCTTCGAAAAACAGTTCAACCAACTCCTTGGCTTCCCGTTTATTCAGGCCTAGCTCTTCATACAGACGTTCGGCCATTTCAGCTTTCGTCAGAGCCCCCATACGCTACTTCCTTAACGTGGCGTTGAACCTTTGTTCTAGGGAGGTGAGGATATTCTGTGTAGTAGTACTCACCTCATCGTCATTAAGAGTGCGCGATGGATGCTGCCAGGTCAAGCCAACTGCAAGACTTTTTCTATGAGGATCAATGCCTTTACCGTGATACACGTCAAATAGCTTGAGGTCTGTTAGCCATTCCCCTGCTGTTTCACGGATTAATGCCAGCAATGAAGCCGCTGGAACCTCACGATCAACCACCAGTGCAAAGTCGCGACGTACTTCTGGGAAGCGCGACAACTCGGCAAACGCAGGCATATGACCTTGAGCAACTTCGCTCAAGACCAGTTCAAACATGAACACGCTTTGATCGATATCCAGCTTTTTAGCCAACTCAGGGTGAATAGCACCCACATAGCCAACCAAGCGTCCATCGCGTTCAATACGTGCGGTTTGACCTGGATGCAGCGCAGGATGCTCACCTGATACAAAACTGAATGCATCCGCAGCACCGGCACTCGCCAGCAGCGCTTCTACATCAGCCTTGATGTCATAGAAATCAACATCATCACGACCATGCGCCCAACCTTCAGGCAAGCGGCGGCCGGTGATAACACCCGCCAACATTGCTTCTTGCTTAAGCCCTTCCAGCTGACCAACAAAGCGTAGCCCGCTTTCGAATAAACGCACGCGCGGCTGCTGACGATTCAGGTTGTGCTCAAGCGCCTTGATCAAGCCTGGCCACAAGGACGAACGCATCGCCGCCATGTCAGTCGAGATAGGGTTAGCCAACATCAATGGCTCTACGCCCGGCGTGAACAGCTCGAACATTTTTGGATCAATGAAGCTGTAGGTAATGGCTTCTTGATAACCACGGGCAACCAGCAAACGACGCAGCGCTGGCAGCTCAACAGCAGCTTCAGCCTTGGTTTGCGGAGCCAGACGCGCCTGCGGATAACGCACAGGCAAACGGTTGTAACCGTAGAGACGCGCCAGTTCTTCGATCAAATCAACTTCAAGGCTGATATCGAAGCGGTGACTTGGCACCGACACTTGCCACTGCCCTGCACCATCAGCGCTAACGCCAAGGCCCAAACCAGTAAGCAGGCCGACCACTTCAGCGTCATCCATCTTCAAGCCGAGCATCTGCTCGATACGCTCGGAGCGCAGAGTGACAGGCGCAACATTGGGTAGATCAGCGTCGCTGGCCACCTCAATAACTGGGCCAGGCTCGCCACCGACGATGTCGAGCAGCAACGCAGTCGCGCGCTCCATTGCCTCGCGCGCTAGTTGTGAGTCAACGCCGCGCTCAAAACGGTGCGATGAGTCAGTGTGCAGACCATAAGAGCGCGCTTTACCGGCAATCGCAATGGTGTCGAAGAATGCAGCCTCAAGGAACAGATCACGCGTGGTATCAGCAACACCGCTGTGCTCGCCGCCCATCACGCCAGCGATTGCCAAAGCACGCTGATGATCAGCAATTACCAGCGTGTCACTGCGCAGAGTCACTTCCTGGCCGTCTAGCAGAACAAGCTTTTCGCCCTCTTCCGCCATGCGCACACGAATGCCGCCATTGATCTGTTCAAGGTCGAACGCGTGCATCGGCTGACCGAGTTCGATCATCACATAATTGGTGACATCGACCACCGCATCAATGCTGCGGATATCCGAACGACGCAGACGCTCTACCATCCACAGCGGCGTAGGCTTGGACAGATCAACGTTGCGCACCACGCGCCCCAGATAACGTGGGCAGGCTTGCGGGGCCAAGACGTCAACCGGACGTACTTGATCGTGCACAGCGCCCACTGCAGGAACTTGTGGACGGGTTACCGGCACGGCATACAGCGCACCGACTTCACGCGCCAGACCAGCGAGCGACAGGCAGTCGCCACGGTTTGGGGTGAGGTCGACTTCAATGCTGGCATCGTTAAGGTTCAGGTATTCACGAACATCCTGCCCCACTGGCGCATCAGCCGGTAACTCAAGCAGACCGTCATTTTCTTCGCTGATCTGCAGTTCAGCAGCCGAGCACAGCATGCCGTTGGACTCAACGCCGCGCAGCTTGGCTTTTTTGATCTTGAAATCGCCCGGCAATACCGCACCGATCATGGCGAACGGGATCTTCAGGCCTGGACGCACATTCGGTGCACCGCAGACGATCTGAAATGTCTCAGCGCCATTGCTTACCTGGCACACGCGCAGCTTGTCTGCATCCGGATGCTGCTCGGTGCTCAATACTTCACCGACAACGATACCGCTGAACTCGCCTGCTGCGGCGCTGACACTGTCGACTTCCAAGCCGGCCATCGACAGGCGAGCGACTAAATCTTCACGGCTGACCTGAGGGTTAACCCAGCTGCGCAGCCACTGTTCACTGAATTTCATCCTGCCTTCCTCATCAATTCGATTAACTACTTACAGCGGAACAACTAGCGAAATTGCGCTAGGAATCGCAGGTCGTTATCGAAGAACAGGCGCAAGTCATTAACGCCGTAACGCAGCATAGCCAGACGCTCAACACCCATGCCGAAAGCAAAGCCGGAGTATTTTTCCGGGTCGATGCCGCTCATGCGCAGAACATTCGGATGAACCATGCCGCAGCCCATCACCTCAAGCCAACCCGTTTGCTTGCACACCCGGCAACCTTTGCCGCTGCACATCACACACTGCATGTCGACTTCAGCCGATGGCTCGGTGAAGGGGAAGAATGATGGACGGAAACGCACGCCCAGCGGCTTCTCGAAGAACACGCGGAGGAACTCTTCAATAGTGCCTTTCAGGTCGGCAAAGCTAATGCCCTCATCGACCAATAACCCTTCAACCTGATGGAACATCGGTGAATGGGTGATATCCGAGTCACAGCGATACACACGACCCGGGCAAACGATGCGGATCGGCGGCTGTTGCGACTCCATGGTGCGTACCTGTACCGGTGAGGTATGGGTGCGCAACAACATATTCGCGTTGAAATAAAAGGTGTCGTGCATTGCCCGAGCCGGGTGGTGGCCGGGAATGTTGAGCGCCTCAAAGTTGTGATAGTCGTTCTCGACCTCGGGGCCTTCAGCAATGCCGTAGCCTATCCGAGTAAAGAACTGCTCTACACGCTCCAAGGTGCGCGTAACTGGGTGTAAACCGCCCGATGTCTGGCCACGGCCAGGCAAGGTTACGTCAATACGTTCCGCTGCGAGCTTGGCACTCAGCGCGGCGTTTTCCAGAACATCCTTGCGACTGCTCAGGGCTTCCTGAACACGCTCTTTGGCCGCATTGATTAGAGCACCGGCTTGCGGGCGCTCTTCTGCAGACAAACTGCCCAGGGTCTTCATCACCTGAGTCAACTCGCCCTTTTTGCCCAAATAGTGAACCCGCAGTTGTTCCAGGGCGTTCACATCATCGGTGTTGCGCACGGCCTCAAGCGCTTGCGAGACCAGCACATCCAGATTTTCCATTTACAGACTCCAGATACGAAATAGGGGAAGAGCTAAAGCTCTTCCCCTATCGGTGACGTTTCGAACGAGTTCAAGGGCTACTGCGCTTGATCATACTGCGTTGGAATCCCGCTCGGGCTGCTCATTTACAATTCGTAAACTCCGCGCCCTCATGCTCTTCCGCCTTGCCTGATCTTCGCTCGTGACGACCTTGACCCCGCTCTTGCACCGGGCGAGCCCGGTGATTGTCGGGGACTTAAGCCAGTTCGGCTTTCGCTTTCTCGACAATCGCAGCAAACGCCGCTTTTTCGTTCACTGCCAGATCAGCCAATACCTTACGGTCGATCTCGATGGACGCTTTTTTCAGGCCAGCAATGAAACGGCTGTAAGACAGACCGTTTACACGTGCGCCAGCGTTGATACGAGCGATCCAAAGGGCACGGAACTGACGCTTCCGCTGACGGCGGTCGCGGTAGGCGTATTGGCCTGCCTTGATCACAGCCTGCTTGGCAACACGGAATACGCGTGAGCGTGCGCCGTAGTAGCCTTTAGCCAGTTTCAGAATTTTTTTGTGACGCTTACGAGCAATTACGCCGCGCTTAACACGAGCCATGAGTTATTTCCTCTACCTAACCGAATTAACGAACGCGCAGCATGCGCGCCACTTTTGCCACGTCAGACGGATGCACCATGGTGCTACCGCGCAGATGACGCTTACGCTTAGTGGACATTTTGGTCAGGATGTGGCTCTTGAAAGCGTGCTTGTGCTTGAAGCCTGAAGCTGTCTTCAGAAAGCGCTTCGCTGCACCACTCTTGGTTTTCATTTTTGGCATGTTCGGATACTCCGCATTCAGTTAATAAATATAATCGCAAGGCCTGCCGTGCCCTGTTGATTACTTCTTCTTTTTGGGGGCGATGACCATAATAAGCTGGCGTCCTTCCATCTTCGGGTGCTGTTCAACGGTGCCGTATTCAAGCAAGTCACCTTCAACTCGCTTCAACAACTCCATGCCCAACTCCTGATGCGCCATCTCACGACCACGGAATCGTAATGAAACCTTGGCCCTGTCCCCCTCACTAAGGAAACGTACCAGGTTGCGTAGTTTTACCTGGTAATCCCCTTCCTCCGTCCCTGGACGAAACTTGATTTCTTTGATCTGTACTTGTTTCTGGTTCTTCTTCGCCGCTGCTACCTGCTTCTTCTTTTCGAACAGGTGCTTGCCGTAGTCCATGATGCGACATACGGGGGGCAAAGCGTCAGCAGAAATCTCAACTAGATCCAGCTTAGCTTCTTCAGCTATGCGTAGCGCTTCATCAATAGAGACGATGCCAATCTGCTCGCCTTCAGCGCCTATTAACCGAACCTCGCGTGCCGAGATATTCTCATTGATCGGCGCTTTGGGTGCAGCTCGTTTATCTTGTCTCATTTCACGCTTAATAGTGATTACTCCAAATCTTGGCGACCACGCCGGGAAACCGCCTGCGTAACGAAATCAGCGAATTGGGATACGGACATTGAGCCCAGATCAGTGCCTTCACGGGTACGCACGGCGACAGTTTGCGTTTCAACTTCTCTATCTCCAATAACCAAGAGATAGGGAACCTTGAGCAAAGTATGCTCGCGGATTTTAAAGCCTATTTTTTCATTTCTCAAGTCAGACTTGGCACGAAAGCCGCTTTGGTTGAGAGTTTTTTCTACTTCAAGGGCAAAATCGGCCTGTTTATCAGTGATATTCATCACCACAGCCTGAACTGGCGCAAGCCACGCTGGAAACGCCCCTGCATATTGTTCGATCAACATTCCGACGAAACGCTCAAACGAACCCAGAATTGCACGGTGCAACATCACTGGACGACGACGGCTGTTGTCTTCAGCGATATAGCTCGCATCCAGACGCTCAGGCAAGTTTGGATCGTACTGCAAAGTACCGCACTGCCAGTTACGACCCAGACAATCTTTAAGAGTGAACTCGATCTTCGGACCGTAGAAAGCACCCTCGCCCGGCTGATATTCCCACTCAAGACCCGACTCATTCAGAGCATCGGCCAGCGCACCTTCTGCGCGGTCCCATAACTCTTCCGCACCCACACGCTTAGCAGGACGCGTAGACAACTTCATGGCGATATCAGTGAAACCGAAGTCTGCATAAACCTGCAGCGTCAGCTTGATGAAATCAGCCGCTTCCTGCTTAACCTGCTCTTCGGTGCAGAAAATGTGTGCATCGTCCTGGGTAAAACCACGCACACGCATGATGCCATGCAACGCGCCCGACGGCTCATTACGGTGGCATGCACCAAACTCAGCCAGACGCAGCGGCAGATCACGGTAAGACTTCAACCCCTGATTGAACACCTGTACGTGGCACGGGCAGTTCATCGGCTTGATCGCGTAATCGCGGCTTTCCGATTCAGTGGTAAACATGTTTTCAGCGTAGTTGGTCCAGTGCCCGGACTTCTCCCACAGAATACGATCAACCACTTGCGGCGTCTTGATTTCCTGGTAGCCGTGCTCACGCTGCACCTGACGCATGTATTGCTCGATCACCTGATACAGGGTCCAGCCATTGGCATGCCAAAACACCATACCTGGCGCTTCTTCTTGCAGGTGGAACAGATCAAGCTGCTTACCGATACGACGGTGATCACGCTTTTCAGCTTCTTCAATGCGCTGGATATAAGCGGCCAACTGCTTTTTATCCGCCCAAGCGGTGCCGTATACGCGCTGTAGCTGCTCGTTTTTAGCATCGCCGCGCCAGTATGCGCCCGACAACTTGGTCAGCTTGAAGGCTTTAAGAAAGCGCGTGTTCGGCACGTGCGGGCCACGGCACATATCGACATATTCTTCGTGGAAGTACAGCCCCATCGATTGCTCGTCAGGCATATCCTCGACCAAACGCAGCTTGTAATCTTCGCCACGCGACTTAAACAGGTCGATGACTTCAGCGCGCGGCGTGACCTTCTTGATTACGTCGTAATCTTTTTCAATCAACTGCTGCATGCGCTTTTCGATCGCAGCTACGTCTTCCAAAGTAAAAGGACGTGGCGAGGCAATGTCGTAGTAAAAACCATCATCAATGACCGGACCGATCACCATCTTGGCTTCCGGGAACAACTGCTTGACCGCATGACCAACCAAGTGCGCGCAAGAGTGGCGGATTATCTCAACGCCCTCCTGGTCTTTTGGTGTGATGATCTGCAGCGTTGCATCGTGATCAATCAAATCACAGGCATCAACCAGCTTACCGTCAACCTTGCCAGCAACAGTGGCTTTAGCCAGACCTGCACCGATAGATTGCGCCACCTCAAGTACGGATACCGGGTGATCGAATGGACGTTGACTGCCGTCGGGAAGAGTAATGATGGGCATGGCGCCTCCTCTCCTAGTGGTGACCTCTACCAAAGGCCACATGGGTTGGGATGAGCCAGTAAGCGATTCGGCGGAATCACTGCCTTACTATGGCAGTAGCATTAAGCCGACCAGACCGAACCGCAGTCACTGGAGGTTTACGTTACGAAAAACTTGAACATGCAACACAAAAAACGGCCGCCTAGGCGACCATTTTTAGCAATTCTTTTATATAGATACTTGGCTTAAACGCCTGCAGAACACCTGCGAAGCCATCACCGAATGCACCTAACCGATTGAAATAGCTAGAAAAAACTAATCACTGATTTCAATCAAGGCAGCACTATAGCACATAAAAATCGACAACTTAGCGTCGTTTTCAGATTCATCAACACGTCTATCTGGCGGCTGCCGGGCAAAGGCACCTCTTACCCACACTCAACAGGTTTCTGTCAGGCAATAAAAAAGGCGATCTTTTCAGATCGCCTTTTTCGCTCCCGTGCAGATCGGGATATGTTTGGTAGGCACAATTGGATTCGAACCAACGACCCCCACCATGTCAAGGTGGTGCTCTAACCAACTGAGCTATGTGCCTGCAATGGGTGCGCATTCTACGTCCGAGCAGAAAAGTGTCAATACTTTTTTCGCTAACCGACTGAATAAAAGCATTTTTTAGCACATTGACGACGGCTCAAGATTTCTCAAAGAGCACTAGCCGGGCATTTTTAACTCGGGTAGCATCTGGCTATTCGTAAAAAATAAACAACAGAGGTTGCAAAATGGCGCACACGGAATATCCACAATCCTATTACGCGGCTTCCGCGAACCCCGTCCCTGCCCGCCCGGAACTTAATGGTGACGTCGAAACCGACGTGTGCATTGTCGGCGCAGGCTATACAGGCCTATCAACTGCAATCTCGCTGCTCGAAAATGGCTTTAAAGTTTGCATTGTTGAAGCCGCAAAAGTCGGTTTCGGCGCCTCTGGCCGTAACGGCGGCCAGATCGTAAACAGCTACAGCCGCGACATCGACGTGATTGAGCGCACCGTCGGCCCAAAGCAAGCGCAATTGCTTGGCCAGATGGCTTTCGAGGGCGGTCGCATCATTCGTGAGCGCGTCGCTAAGTACAACATTCAGTGCGACCTCAAAGATGGTGGCGTTTTCGCAGCCAACACCCGCAAACACATGGCTCACCTTGAGTCGCAAAAAAAGCTCTGGGAACGCTACGGCCACACTCAGCTTGAGCTGATGGATGCCAATCGTATCCGTGAGGTGGTGGCGACTGACAATTATGTTGGCGGCATGCTCGACATGAGCGGCGGCCACATTCACCCCCTTAACCTAGCACTGGGTGAAGCGGCGGCTGTTGAGTCACTGGGCGGTGTGATTTACGAACAGTCGCCAGCGACACGCATTGAGCGCGGTGCGAACCCTGTTGTGCATACGCCAAAAGGCCGGGTCAAGGCTAAGTTCGTAGTCGTCGCGGGTAATGCATACATAGGCGATTTGATGCCTGAACTCAGCGCTAAATCAATGCCATGTGGCACCCAGGTGATCACCACCGAGCCGTTGTCTGATGAAATGGCCAAGAGCATTTTGCCGCAAGACTACTGCGTGGAAGACTGCAATTACTTGCTCGACTACTACCGCCTGACTGGCGACAAGCGCTTGGTATTCGGTGGTGGTGTGGTCTACGGCGCGCGCGACCCGGCCAACATCGAGGCCATCATTCGTCCGAACATGATCAAAACCTTCCCGCAGCTTAAAGACGTGAAGATTGACTACGCATGGACCGGTAACTTCCTGCTGACCCTATCGCGCCTACCGCAAGTTGGCCGTATCGGCGACAACATTTACTACTCACAAGGCTGCAGCGGACACGGCGTGACCTACACCCACCTCGCCGGCCGAGTACTCGGCGAAGCGCTACGCGGCCAGGCGGAACGCTTTGACGCATTTGCTGGCCTGCCGCATTACCCATTCCCAGGCGGGCGCTTGTTGCGTGTACCTTTCACGGCGATGGGCGCGTGGTATTACAGCCTGCGTGACAAGTTCGGCTTCTAAACCTGGTTTTATAAGCCCAATGAAAACGGCGCCATTTGGCGCCGTTTTTTTATATCCTCAAAGCGTTACTGCACGACCGAACAGGCCTGCAATACAGAACACTGCCCGGCAGCTTGCGTGCCGACTTTCAATGGCGAACTAAACCGCTCATCTTTAGGCGCCAACTGTTTTGCGCACGCCTGCGCCTGCACAGCCTGTTGCCCACAGCCACGCTCCGCCAATACCTGCGATAAGTTGAACCAACCGGCAGCAAAGTCAGGTTTGTGTTGCACACTTTTTCGCAGATCGGCCTCGGCACCCACAGCATCCCCGCTGGCGTGGCGACTGTTGGCCATGGCAAACCACGCTAACGACTCATTCGGCCAATGCCGAGTTGCCGTGCGATAAGCACTTTGTGCAGCCTGCTTACGACCGGTTTCCTCTAGATCATTTGCCGCCTTGAGCCAGGTTTGCAGCTCAGCGTTAGCTGGCAATTTATTTGGCGGCATAGTAACCACCGCCCAGCGCTGAGCACGCGCCCAGCTTTCATCGAAACCGGCAAAGTCAGTGACCCAGCGACGTGTCGTGCCAGAGCGTAAGATCAGTGTTTTAGCGCGGGTGTCAAAGCCCACAACCACAGCGAAATGCCACTGTGGATACCAGTCAAATGCCTGATTCTGCAGCACCAGTACTGGGTTACCGGCAGCAACTTCGTTGAGTATCGACTCAAGCTTAGGTTGCAGTGGATACACCAGCATGTTGTGCGTTCGTGCAGCCGCCACCATTTCTATCTGCAAGCTGCCTTCACGACCTGGAATATAAACCTGATCTTTGAGCACACCGGGGCTAGTAGCGATGCCACGCTGAGTCAGCATGGTCGACAACGCAGCTGGGCCGCACTGGTACTTGGTCTGCGGAAAAAATGGCACATCACTAAGTTCCACTCGCTCAGGCAACTGCGCAATCTCTGGTGATAACACCGGAGATTGCGCACAAGCTGAAAGTAGAATAGTGAGTACGATTGGTACGAATAGCTTGGTTATCGATTTATACATTTCACAAAACTGAAGATGTCGGTAGCGCAGAGCATATCGGTAACGATGAAGATTACAAAGAACAACACAATGATACCGATGACGCCGCTGCCCGCCGGCGCTTGATCCAGTTGTTGGTTGAACTGGGCAAGCTCAGCATTGGTCAGGCTATTGATACGTTTTTCAACAGTGTCGCGATCAACCCCGAGGTTATGCAGTTTTTCTTGCACACCTTGCTCATCGAGCATGCCCAGCAGCTGTTGCCGGTCGACTTGCTGTTGATGTTCGGCCAGCACCTCGGAGGTGCCAATCATTGATGCATTTGCCATCGGCACTTGAACAATCATCAGCACATGGAAAACAGCAAGGCTTGCTGCAAGTCGGCGAAACACGGATGTTTTGGTCATGATGCTTATCTCTCGATTTATTTCCCTTTATGACTTTCTCAAACGCCAAGGGTTCATCGTCTCGAAGCCTCGATGCGAACTTTTTACCTGCACAGAGACAGGTTTTGCCAAGCGCACACGAGCTAACTGCAAAAGTTAAAACAGCGCTCTGGCCACGTTAAATATTCTAGTTAGATTTTCTCATTCATTAGACGGTCCGCGACTTCACCGACCTGCTTGATCAGCAATTGCTGAATCCGCGGATAGTCTTCTCCCACGCGTCGCAAGAGGTACAAGCCAACCACCAGGTTTGGCTCCAGCACACGAATCTGAGCGCCGCCCATGGCTGCAACTCTTGCGGTCAGCGGATCAACCAAAGCCATCCCCTGCCCGGCCATGACCAAGGCGCCAGCCAGTTGATAGGTTTGCACCCAGGTATTAATTTTCGGAGCGGGTTGCAGTGCCCGCAAATGCTCACCGATCAAACCGCCCAAAGCATCGCGAGTGTCCAAACCAATCAGCGGAGCCCCAGCAAGGTCCTGCAAGTAAACCGGCTCATCGCACTGTTTTTTACTCCAGCAACCGGCCGACGCGATTAACTGCATGCAACCCTGTGCGAGTAACTCGCACTGCAACCCTGGGTGCTCAACCAGTTGCAAGGTCAAGCCAATATCCGCCTCACGCAATAACAAACGCTGAATCATCTCGGCGGAATGCTGGGTCGCCAACTCACAACTGACGCCCGGGTGTTTCTTGCGCCACTGACTGAGCGCCATTGGCAAAAGCTGCTGCGCCAAAGCCGGAGTTGACACTAACCGCAGCGTATTCTCGGCCCCTTGTTTGAGATTGCTTGCCAGGCGCCGCAGGCTTTGCAAGTCAGCCGATAGGCTTTCGGTTTTGTTGCGCAAGATCCTCGCTTCAACGGTTGGCTCCAACTTGCCACGCACGCGATTGAATAACCGAAACCCCAACTGCAACTCTGCATGCTTCAATGCTTTGCTGGCTGCCGGCTGAGAGATATTCAACAAATCTGCCGCAGCAGTGACGCTACCGGTTTGCAGAATCGCCTGAAATACTTCGATATGACGCAAGTGCATGCTTTCTTCCTCCAATTACAGTCCAATAGCATAGCTTTTGGTTATGGCCTACCTGCAATCTTTCATTGGTTTCAAGCTGATGCATTTACATACCCTGAAAACCAATCTGGTATGAGGTGTGTACATGCGAGTCGCGGTGATCGGAGGAGGCGTCATTGGCTTAACGACGGCCTATGCCCTAATACGCCAAGGTCATGAAGTCGATCTCATTGAACGACGTGACGAGGTCGGGCTGGAAACCAGCTTTGCCAACGGCGGCCAGCTTAGTTACCGCTATGTTTCTCCTCTAGCCGATGCAGGCGTGCCCCTGGAAGCACTTGGCTGGATGTTACGCAGCGACGCACCTCTGCGCTTCAGACCTCAATTTAACCGGCATCAATGGAGTTGGTGCCTGCAGTTTCTGGCAGCGTGCAGAAGCTCGGTCAATCAACGCAACACAGCCCACTTGCTGCGTTTAGCCCTGCACAGCCAAAAAGTACTGCGTACCTGGCGTGAGCAAGACAGGCTCGACAACTTTGCCTGGCGCTCAAACGGCAAGCTGGTGGTTTACCGCGAAGCCGACAGCTGGGCAAAAGCGAGCAAGGCTCCTGCAGACGATAATCGCCAACTACTCAGCGCTGAGCAGTGTCTGGAGACCGAGCCCGCACTTGCAGGTATCGCAAGTGAATTGCATGGCGGTGTTTATGCACCAGGAGATGAAGTCGGCGACTGCTATCGGTTCTGCCAACAATTGCTTAAACGGCTTCAAGCCAATAGCGCATTCAAGCTGCACGCCAACTACGACGTTAAAGGCTTGCGCATCAGCAATGGCAGGGTCAAGGCACTGCAACTGAATTGCGGCGATGACCACCTGGTGGATCACCTTGTTGTCGCAGCAGGCGTGCACAGTCTGGCGCTGCTCAAGCCTCTGGGTATTGATGTGCCGCTCTATCCTCTCAAAGGCTACAGCCTCAGCCTGCAACTCGAAGCGGGTAAACGCGAGACACAAAAATCAGTGCCCGAAACCAATGTCACCGACTACGACAACAAAGTCGTGTACGCCCGCCTGGACGATCAGCTTCGGGTGGCCGCCATGGTTGACGTCGGCGGCTGGGATAGCAATTTGGATGCTCGTCGAATCAAGCAGTTACGCGATCTAGCCACACTTAGCTTTCCTGACGCGGGTAACTTTGCGGACGCAACAGCATGGGCAGGTTTACGCCCGGCCACTCCCCAAGGCACGCCATGGCTGGGTGCAAGTGGCATTAACAATCTCTGGCTAAACCTCGGCCACGGTAGCCTAGGCTTCACACTTGCCTGCGGCAGTGCCGATGTATTGGCGAACCTGATTGACACCGCGCCATCCCCCATCTGCCTGGACGGACTCACACGCACATAAGCCCGTCATCATCACTTAATAGGGAGTTTTATGAATATCCAACGCATGCAAACCAATGATCGTTTATCAGGCGCCGTCAGCTTCGGTGAACTGGTGTTTTTATCAGGCCAAGTCCCTACAAACCGCTCGCTTGATGTAGCTGGTCAAACCATTGAAGTTTTGGCAAAGATTGACAGCTTGCTGGCTGAAGCAGGTTCTGATCGCAACCGATTGCTGAGCGCACAAATATGGCTTAAAAACATCGAGCAAGATTTTGCGGCAATGAACCAGGAGTGGATCAACTGGCTACCACAAGACTGCGCGCCAGCCCGGGCGACAGTTGAAGCGCGCTTGGCGTCGGGAGATGTACTGGTTGAGATCATGGTCATTGCCGCACGCGCCAGCTAAGCCTCTCCACTTTACAAGCCTGGGTTCGTGCTCGTTAGCGGGCTCAGGAGCATCTAGATAGTTAAGACCGAGCATAAAAGAGACGCTGTTCAAACAATTAAAACTAGAGGACATACCGATGAAAAATAACAAAACCCGGTTTCTTATCAGCGCACTAGCCGGGCTATGTCTGGCCGCTCCAACCTTCGCGGCAGAACGCTATGTGACCATTGGCACTGGCGGTCAAACGGGTGTGTATTACACCGGCGGCCAATCAATTTGCCGGTTTCTCAATCGTGCAGAAGTTAATCCGCCGATCAAATGTAACGCCACCTCAACGGCGGGTAGCGTGAGCAACATTGTCGCGCTCAATGGCGGTGAATATGACTTCGGCTTTATCCAGTCAGACCACCAATACAAGGCACAAAAAGGCCTCGCACCTTTCGATAAGCTAGGCCCACAAACCAAGCTACGTGCACTCTTCTCGTTGCAGAGCGAAATTTTGACCGTCGTCGCCCGCAAAGACAGTCAGATCAACTCAATCGAAGACCTCAAAGGCAAGCGTGTAAATATCGGCGTGCCAGGCTCCGGTAGCCGAGATACAGTTGATGAAGTCATGGCGGCTGAAGGCTGGACAAACGACAGTTTCTCGCTAGCGGCTGAACTTAAGCCTGCGGAAATGGCAGCAGCACTCGGCGACAACAACCTTGACGCCATCACCTATGTGGTCGGCCATCCAAGCGGAGCAATCCAAGAAGCCCTGGTCAATGTCGATGCCAAGCTTATTCCTGTGACGGGGCCAGCGATCGACAAAATGTTGAGTCAAACGCCTTATTTCACCAAGGAAAGTATCCCTGCCGGTATTTACCCTGGCGTCGACAAACCCGTCCCTTCAATAGGCGGCAAAGCGGTGCTGGCCAGCATGTCCACCACTGATCCTGAGTTGGTCTATCAACTCGTCAAATCTGTGTTTGACAACCTTGATCGTTTCAAACGCCTACACCCGGCGTTTAAAGACTTGAAGGCACAAGACATGATCAAAGTTGGCCTTACAGCGCCTCTGCATGAAGGCGCAGTACGCTACTACAAAGAACAAGGCTGGATGTAGATTCCGAACCTGGCTGCAAACACGGGTCTAGCCCAAGCGGCTGTGTTTGAATTCATCGAGGTCTTTTCCCTAAAAGACCTCGTCATCACCGCAGCCTGGATTAAAAGCTGTCAGTCGCGGGCGGGTGAATAAGCAAAAATTTCCCGCCCCACTGACGCTTTAATCTGTGCCCGCCTTAGGTTTGCTACCCGCGGAATCTGTCGTAAGCCATTGCAGCGTAGCGTCGCACGCGGTGGACCAAGGCCGACTCACCTCATGCTTTCGAAGCAACTCGACACCCCTGTCGGTGAAAGTACCCGGCGAAGCGATAGCCCGGCCCATGGCAGCCAAGCCTGCATCCGGCTGGTGTTTAGCGCTGGCAAGGCAGTCCTGCATATTGCTCAGCACCAGCTGTTTTGCTTGGGCTTCTGGCATTCCTTGATCGACGAACCATTGCTGAAGATCTTGTAGCCAGAAATAAAACCAGCCATTCATGCACGCTGCAACAGTCGCCAGTTCAAAAGCACCCTCGTCGTCCAGCAAAATCGAGGCTCCCAGTGGCGCCATACATTGCTCAACAAGATCGTTGTGCGGGTAGATCACAACCGTGGTGCTGTTGATCTCGGCAGCATAGGAAAGCATTACTCGAACTACTTGCGCGTCGGGAAAGTGTTGCGCCAATGAAGCTAACGTCATACCTGCGACCACTGATATCAAGGTCTTACCAGGCGCCACCGTCACTTCTTCGGCAAGCTGCCCAACTACGTCGGGGCGAACGCCGAGGATAACAATATCCGAGTGATCAATTACCGATTGGTTGTCTGGCATCACCTGGCAATCAGACTCGTCAGACAATGCCTGCGCACGCTGCTGGTTACGCGGAGACAGTCTTATAGCGCCGCTGTAACCGCTCCGACGCAAGCCGCGAACGACCTTCTCAGTGAGCGCCCCTACTCCCAAAACCCCGATGCTTTGCATGTACCCCCCCAACACTGTGGTTTGTTCAAATTTCAGTGTCACACATTTGCGCAAGGGCTTGGGACTGATGCGCCGAGTGCACTTCAGTTCGGCATCATTCTTCGTGCCCCACTGGGCCCATTCTGAAGCGCAATGGCAAGTTTCTCCGCTAGCTCGATGACGCCCCAGTACTACACCTGAGGCTACACCCGGGCTTTTCTGCTTGGCATAAAACACATAACATACATACGATTCGTATATCAAACATATAAGGAATTACTGATGGGCATTGTCAATATAGAAGATGATTTACACGATCAAGTGCGCAAGGCAGTCAAGGTTTCATATCGCTCAATCAACGCACAAGCGGCCTACTGGATCCGGGTCGGCATGTTAAGTGAGATGAACCCAACGCTCAGCTTCAATCAAATCATGGCGCGCGAGCTCGAGACTGCCGGTATTGCCAGCCCAGCACTGATGGTGAGTGAAGTATGATCAAGCAGCCTCAAGAGCTGGCATTGTTAGCCGAGTCTGGGCGGCTGCTCGCGTTGGTGTTCGAAATGCTCGATCAAACGCCACTCACCGGCATGTCAACGCTTGAAATCGATGCACGGGTCGAGAGATTCATCGTCGATGAGCTTCAGGCCCGCCCTGCCAGCAAGGGTCAATATGGCTACGGGTTCGTGTTGAATTGCTCGGTGAATGATGTGGTCTGCCACGGCGTGCCATCGCCATCAAAAGTGCTTCAGGATGGCGACATTATTAACCTCGACATCACCCTCGAAAAAAACGGCTATATCGCAGACTCCAGCAAAACCTATCTGATTGGCGAGGTCAGCCCAGCCGCCAAAAAGCTGGTTGAGGTCACCTACGAAGCTATGTGGAAAGGTATTCGAGCGGTTCGCCCAGGAGCGCGGCTTGGGGATATCGGCTCAGAAATCGAGAGCCACGCCAAGCGCAACGGCTATTCTGTGGTACGTGAATACTGTGGCCATGGCATCGGCCGAGAGATGCATGAAGCGCCACAGGTGCTGCACTTCGGCACACCGGGGACTGGCCTTGTGTTGCAGGAAGGCATGGTTTTTACGATCGAGCCAATGCTCAATCAAGGCAAACGAGCGGTCAGGACTAAAGCCGACGGTTGGACTGTTGTGACCAAAGACGGCGCACTTTCCGCGCAGTTCGAGCACACCGTTGCGGTCACGGCTGACGGTGTATCAGTGCTGACCCTACGCCCGGATGAGCTCGACATGGTTAGCCGCTGAAAGTTGTCATCCGGGTGATAACAACTGGACGATGCCGTCATTGGCAATCGGCAGTTTTATCCTCAAGCAGGCGTTTAGAATAGGCAAGATAAAGGCGTTCGCTGTAAGTTACATCGATCAACCGTTATGCAGTCTGTAGCCACGAAATAAGGAAACTTGCGAGAACATGCTCAGTAAAAACCGCTTTGGAGTTGTGCTGTTAACCAGCACCTTATGGACGTTTGGTAGCGGTTATTGCCTCGCGTCGAACCCGTCGTCGAGCGCATTGAAAACGTCTGTGGACGCAATCATTCAGCCGCTCATGCAAAGCCAGGATGTTCCCGGTATGGCCGTGGCGGTGCTCGTCGATGGCAAGGCTCATTACTTTAGCTACGGCGTTGCATCCAAAGCCGATAAGCAGCCTGTGACGCCAAACACACTCTTCGAAATCGGCTCGGTCAGCAAAACGTTCACCGCAACACTCGCCGGCTACGCTGTCGCACAAGATGCATTGTCGTTGTCGAATAACGCCAACCATTACGTGCCGCAATTACACGGCAGTGCTTTTGACAATATCAGCGTGCTTAACCTGGGGACCTATACCGCAGGCGGGCTGCCATTGCAGTTTCCGAATGAAGCGGACGCCGCAGACAAGATGATGGGCTACTACCAACAGTGGCAACCAAGGTTTGCGCCCGCTGAGCAACGGCTGTATTCGAACCCAAGCCTGGGCCTGTTTGGTTACGCGGCGGCCAAGAGCCTTGGCCAGCCGTTTGACGACTTGATGGAAAAAACGTTGTTTCCCAAATTGGGGCTGAAGAGCAGCTACATTGAGGTTCCACAGGATCAAATGAGCCGCTACGCCCAAGGCTATACAAAGGATAATAACCTTGCCAGAGTCGGCCCGGGCGCAATGGCATCGCAAGCCTATGGCGTGAAAACTACCGCCGAGGACTTGCTGCATTTTGTCCGTTTGAACCTGCAACCGCAGGCGCTCGAGCCTGCACTGAAAAAGGCAATCGACCTAACGCAAACCAGCTATTACCAAGCCGGGCAGCTTACCCAAGGCCTCGGCTGGGAGCTATACACCTACCCAGTTGCGCTAAACACCTTGCTATCGGGGAACTCATCGCAGATGGCGCTTGAGCCACATAAGGCCAACTGGTTTGAAACGCCACGCCCGCCACAGGCGAATTCGTTGATTAACAAAACCGGCTCGACCAATGGCTTCGGTGCTTACGTCGTCTATATCCCGGCAAAACAAATTGGCATTGTTCTGCTGGCGAACAAGAATTACCCGATCCCAAGCAGAGTCAAAGCTGCTTATGAGCTGCTCAGCGTATTGGACACAGACAGGTAGCGGCGAGCCTCGCTTCGCCACCACTACTTCGACAGTTAGTGATGCATGGCGTAAGCGAGGCGGCCACGTAAAGGCTAATGCAGAAAGGTAGGGGGCTTACCTTCTCGGTATTGGCCCATGCGCAGCGTTTCAGCAATCGGCTTACGTTGATACGGGGGCCAAGTGCCCCAAATGAACCGATGTTTTAGGCAGTACCGGGCTGAAGGTATGACGAGTGGTTTTGTAGGGAAAAATCTCTCCGCGATTGAGCGTGTCGAAAATTTTCCGCACATCAAAACAAGCACCGGTGCGCCAGTCATGCACACAAACACGTGGGTCATCATAATCGAGCTCGATACACGGGATTGTTTCGAAACCCAGCACTTTAGCCACAGTGAACCGATGGTTTCCGTCCATCACAATACCGCTCGCGCGTTCCACAACAATGGGCTCTAACCAGCGCCCCTCTCGAACGATTGAACGAGCCAGTCGCTGGACACACTGAAGGTCTACCCGCTCGGACTGCCGAACATCGACCAAGGGCCTCAAAACGACATCATAGAACTCGCGGCTGCATGTTTTTGCCGCCAAAATACATTTCCTATGCATGCTTATTCCCCTGAAAATATTGAATAAGGCGCTATTGGCGGCGACGGTCGTGGGCCTGTGAGAAGGCTTTAATACGCTCGGCATGTTCGATCAGCGGCAGGTCGACCATCTTTCCGTCGATCTTAATCGCATGATTCTCGCAGGCAGCTGCTTGCAGAACCTTATCCGCCCAGTTGAGTTGACTGGCATCAGGAAGCAGGCAGGCATGCACGGTATTCAATTGCTGAGGATGAATACATAGCTTGGCCGCAAACCCGAGGCTTCTTGCGTATCTCGTGTCTTCCATCAACACCTGATCGTCGTGAATCTCTGGGGTCACGCCATCAATGGGCGCTGGCAATCCAGCATTGCGTGAAGCCAGAACAATCTGACTGCGCGCCAGCAGAAATGCTTGCGGAGATTGTGCGCAGTTAACGTCCAGCGAGTAATCGAGTGAGCCAAATGCCAGGCGGCTCACACCTGCAAGCAGCGCAATAGCCTGAACGTTCTGCACCCCTCTTGCCGTCTCGATGATCGCGACAATACGCAGGTTCGGGTTCCACTCCAGCAGGCGTTCAATGACCGGACGAAGCAATGTTGGGTCTTCGGCTTTGGGCAAAAAAATCCCTGTACAGCGGTCCGCATGGCGCATGTCACGCAACCACGCCATATCTTCGCGCAAATAAGGGCTGAGCATCCCGTTGATACGAATGTAACGCTCGCTGAAAGTCGACGGTGTACTTTCGTGCCAAGCCAGTACAGCGGTTCTCGCTGCGGCTTTACTCTGCGGATGCACCGCATCCTCAAGATCAAGAATGATTGCATCAGGTTTTGCTTCTACACCCTTGGCAAACCGTTCCGCCCTATTCCCAGGAATGAACAAATAAGTAAGTGGTTGCTCCATTTGAGCTAAGCATGCGTCGTTTTTCATGATTCTGATCCTTGGCGAGCTTCGATAATGGATAACTGATCAAACCCTTCTCGACCGGCATATGGCTGGTAACTGCAGCCAATCCTTGGAGCACTTCGTTTCTACCTCCCCCGGGGAAAAGCACAGGAATTGAAATACTCGAAAACTATAGTTGATTATCATTCGCATTATCAATACGATTCTCATCTAGCAAATTGGCAACTTCTAGCTCATGGCTGTTTAGCCCGGCTTTCTTAACAACAGTGATGTTGGCCAGAAATGGCGTCGCCCTATCACCTCAGTACCAACAGGATGACTGGTATGCACTTGTTCAAAATTGGTAATTCGCGTGATCGTGTTCGCCACCCCGAGGTACGCCCCAGCAGCTCCGATCTGCTAGCAAGTCAGTGGCTACTTAACGTTTCTTGCACGCTGGGGAGCTAGGAGATGCCGAGAACTCCTGAACTCTCTTCGCGAGTTGTTAATGCACATTCGCCGACGCAACTTGAGCCTTTGATAGACCCGATTATTGAGCAGTTTATTTATGAAACCCCTGACAGGCTTTTACGTCTGGTCGAAGAGCATGGCTCGCCACTTAATATCGTCTGGCCCCACGCTATGCGGGAAAATGTGGAGCACATGTGCTCAGTTCTGCGGGCTCACAATCTAGGTTTTGAAATTTTTTATGGGGCCAAGGCAAATAAATCACATGCACTGATTCGTACCGCCATCGAGGCCAAGATCGGCGTAGACGTTTCAAGCCTTTATGAATTCCAAGACGCTCTGGCGGCGGGAGGTTGCGCCACGCGGCTGTGTGCAACCGGACCGGCAAAGACCGAGGCGTTTCATCAAGCGCTTATCTTGAGAGGCGCATTGATCAGCGTCGACTCGCTGGAAGAGTTCGAGCATCTGCATGCAACCGCACTGAATCTAACCAGCGGCTTACGCGCTAAAGTTTTACTGCGCTATCGACCTCAAGACGCTCTAACAAGTCGTTTCGGCATGGGCAAAAAGGAGTTATCGGAGTGCCTGCGTCGCATCACGCAATCGCCCGTGATCGAGTTTGATGGTTTTCACTTCCATCTCAGTGGTTATCGCTGTGAAGACCGTGCTCAGGCATTCAGGGAAATCGTGCCCTTTATCGATGAGGCCCGAGTCTTAGGCCTGTCACCTCGCATGATTGATATCGGTGGGGGCCTGCCGATGCAATATGTAGATAAAGATATCTTTGAGTCATTCTTAAAAAACCAGCATCTGCCCCGCCACTACCACGGCAATCAAATACCCAACTCTTTCTATCCCTACGGTACGCAGATAAACCCCAGCCTGTGGCTGCAACAGTTACTAAACACCTGTGTTGCGCCTGAGCAATCTGTCGCCCAGTACCTTCAAGCGCAGGACATTATTCTGGCGCTAGAACCGGGTCGGAGCCTGGTCGATCAAGCCGCAATTTCGCTGTTCAGGATTACCCGAGTTAAGCACCTTGAGGACGCGAAATATGTGCTGTTTGTCGAGGGCAGTAGCTTCAGCGCGTGTGAGACCTGGTTCAACTCTGAATTCATGCTCGACCCCATTCTGATCAGCACCCAATCAGCGTCGTCTGCAAGCCCCACGCAGGCATATATCGCCGGCCATAGCTGCCTGGACGATGACGTTCTTAGCCGACGCTTCATTCCATTTCATGTCACCCCACAAACCGGCGACCTGTTGGTTTATGTCAACACCGCTGGGTATCAAATGGACTTACTGGAAAACCAATTTCATCGCCACCCGCATCCCACGCGGATAACCGCAACTTGCAATGCAGACAACCACCTTACGTTTTCACCTGACTACTAAAGGGAGCGCTTCATGATACTTAATAAAGTTTCAGGTCTGATCGGCAATACCCCAATGCTCGCCCTATCCATCCCGGACACCGCTTCCAGGTTGTTATTGAAAATAGAAAAAAATAATCCGGGTGGCAGCATGAAGGACCGGATGGCCCGAAATATGGTGCTGGCCGCTTTAAAGTCAGGTCGCCTGAAGCGTGGCGGCGTCATTATCGAATCCTCATCTGGAAATACCGGCATCGGTCTGGCCATGACGGCCGTGGAGTTCGGCTTACAGTTCATCGCCGTGGTCGACCATCACGCAGCCCAAGACAAGATTGCAGTGATGAAAGCCTTAGGCGCTGATGTGCGCTTTGTGTCCGGCACCTATCAAGAAGACGAAGTCGCCGTTGTCGAGCGGCAACGGCTGGCTGCGGAACTGGCGATGGAGATACCCGGAGCGGTGTTTATGAATCAATCCGATAACGCTGCTAATGCCGGTGGTTATTCGGATTTCGTCCGCGAAATCGTTGCACAGGTTGATGGGAAAATTGATGCCTATGTCGGCTGCGTTGGCACGGGTGGTTCAATGACAGGCATTGCTCGCGGCCTGAAGCTACACAACTCGGATGCGGTCATGGTCGCCGTCGAACCCGCAGGCTCGATTGTCTTCGGCCAGCCCGGTTACCCCTATTACCAATCCGGGACTGGCACACCAGCAGGCGACACTGTAGGCCTGGTGCTGGACTACAGCTGCATTGACTTAGGCATGCAAGTCACAGACTCCCAGGCATTCGAAACCGCACGCTACATCGCCCGTAATACAGCGCTATTGGTCGGAGGTTCAACGGGAGGCGTCATCTACAAGGCACTGGAGCTTGTGCACAAAGGCGTGATCGGCGGCAACGTCGTTGTTCCGGTAGCCGACGGTGGTGAGAAATACCTGCATACGGTGTTCAACGATAGCTGGCTTGAAGCAAGAGGTTTAACCGACCAGCACGTCTGGAGCCAGTTGGATGACTGGCTGGGCACTGCACATTTGCTCGAATACGCCTCCCCTACTCTTCAGTTGAATGTCGCGTGAGCCCTGCACAGGAGTACACCCCATTGGCTAAATTAAACGTCGTTATATGTGGCGCAGGCAGAACCGGACACCTCAACGCGATTCTGTTCAAGCAACATCAAAACATTCATGTCTCGTTGCTGACCAACAACCTTGAAGTTGTCGACAAGCACACACGTAAAATCAAGATGAATGCGATCTTGCCTGATGCAAGCAGGCTTATCGGCCAGCCGGATATCGTCACCAATGATGCACGACTCGCAGTGCAGGACGCCGACATTGTTGTCATCACCGTACCCGCCAATGCGCGCACTGAAATACTCAGAGCCATTGAGCCTCATCTGCCCTCACACAAACCCGTTTACGTCGGAGCGATACCAGGGTTCTGCGGATTTGACTGGCTGGCCCAGGCAACATTCATAAACCGACCCAATGTGGTCATCTGGGGAATGAAGGATGTGCCTCACACCGCCTTCGACCTCGTGCCCGGTGAGTCGGTGAAGATGGGTGGCGGTAAGAGCCAACTCTATATAGCCACTCATGCGCGTGAAACCGCCCACTCACGAAGCGCGCTGCTGGGTTATCTCACAACCTTATACGGGCCGTGTGTGATCTTGCTGGACAACTATCTCGAAATAACCCTGACGCCTGGAAATCCGATTATGCACAGCTCGGTTATCTACGGTTTGATCGGTCCTTACGGCCAATGGCACCAGCGAATTTTCCCCGAGCGCATGTGTTGGTGGAATGAATGTCCGGAATTAGGCGCTTACTTTCTCGAGCGCATGGATGAGGAAAGTCAGCATCTATGTAAGGCGGTAAGCGAACACTTGGGGCTCGACCTTTCTTCGGTAAAACCCCTCAAGCAGGAAATCGTCGAAGCCTACGGATCGCAGATTTTCGACTCGGGCACCATGCTCTCAATTTTACGCACCAACCAGGCCTACAACTCAATATTGGCGCCTATGGTTCCGGCAGGCGACAACCGACCTGGCTATGTGATTGAGCGTGAAAGCCGAGCATTCAACGAGGACGTGGCCTACGGCCTGGTATTACTGGTTGAAATGGCCAGACGTCTAGAGCTGAAAGTACCGCACATCGAAGAGGTACTGAACTGGAGTGTTTCGTACATGCAGGGCCTACGCGACTCGGCGCTGGATTATTTCCCGAGCACATGGCCACACAGCGCCTGACACCACTTTTTCTGCCATTACGAGAGCGGACCTAAACTATGCAAGCCTTGAACGATACGATGGAATTCTCACGCCACAATGCCCTGCGCCGACTGATCCGCTGCCTATTTGCCGAAGGTATTCTCGATCGATCCCAGCTGATCGTCAGCGAGGATGGACACTCGGCAACCTTCCCTTTGCCAGACGCGACTCTGCTTTTTGAACGCATCCAAATGGCCCCGGCGAATACCGTTTGCAACGACGGCGAAGTTGTCTTGATCGACGCGAAACACGCTACACGCGTGCCTATCCGAACCCATCAACAATTGATTGATGCTCTGCGCTCAAGCTTCGACTTTTCGCCCACAGATGAAGGCGTGGAAGGCCTAAAAGCCGACGTCGAAAACAGTGTCCAAAACGACATTCAGGCCAGACAGTATCGGCACGGTTGGAACCAACAATTGGCCGCAGCGGCACGCACCACTGGACTTGGCTTCAGCGACTATCTGCGACAACATTGCAGCACCCAAGATGCCGCGATCTTGCTGGACCAATGGGGCTCTCTTGAAGGACATCCCTACTACCCGACATGGAAGGCCCGTCCCGGCATGACGCCTGAAGAGGTCGAACAGTTTTCACCAGAGTTCAATGCCAAGGTAACCTTGCGTATTGCCGCCTTGCGCGCAGATATGCTGGCATCTGAGTCGATGCCTCACGTACGCGACTATCACAGCTGGTTCGCCAGTCAGTACCCCGCCCACTGGCAACGCTGGAAGGCCGCACTCAACGCCCGAGATCTGAACGAAAATGAGTGGTGGCCGTTGCCGATCCACTCCTGGCATTTAAACAACTATGTGCTCAGTACCTATGCAGCAGAAATCGAAGAAGGCATCTTAATAACAGAAGGCCCGGATATCGAAACGCTTCCAACCATGTCGTACCGCACCATGATGCCTGCCCAGGCGGGTGGCGCGCCGTTGATCAAGCTGCCGATAGCCGTATGGATGACCAGTGAGCAACGCAGCTTGCAGGCCAAATCAATCCACATGGGCCCCAGAATCAGTAAAGTGATCACACAAATTCTCGAAGCCGAAAACAGCTTTGATCAATCCTTGGAAATTTTCCCAGAGGAAATTGGCCTGCGCTTCAAACATGCCGTGACTCAGGACGACAACCCAGGCAAGCATCTGTCTGTGGTCTTTCGCCGCAGCCGCGAAGCGTTTGAGCGCACCGACCAAGGTCTACCGATCACGGTAGCCAGTCTGTTCACGCGCTTACCGCAGACTGAGCGACCACTGTTTACCGACCTGATCGAACGTGACGGAACACTGGCGACCCATGAGCAGGTCACAACCTGGTTCGCCCAGTACTGCAAAGTAGTGACCCACCCGGTTATCGCAATTTATATGCTGTACGGTATCGGACTCGAAGCTCACCAACAGAACACCATGATTGTGTTCTCGCCAGACGGCATCGCCCGCAGCGTGTTGATCCGCGACTTCGGCGATGGACGCACCTATGCACCGTTGCTGGAAGCACGCGGACATCGCCTGGCCCCTCATATCCAGCCGGGCATACTGCCCACTGTGTTCAGCGATGATATCGAACCGGTTCGCATGTTCGTTATCGACGCCTGCTTCCTGAGCCATCTACATGAAATGGCGTTGGCCTTGAGCCGTGAATATGCGATAGAAGACACTCGTCTATGGGACATTCTGAGCGAACAGACACAACACGCATTCGCTGCCATCAAGGACCGTGTTGACCCAAGCTTCTGGGATACCGAGCATAGAGCGTTTCTGCTCGAACCCTGGCCAACACGCTCACTGTTGAGAATGCACCTGCTCAAGTACTCTGATTACAGGCTGCAACACACCCTGACCAACCCACTCAGCACATCCGCTTTGCGAGGCTAATTCATGTTCCGTGCAGGTGCCTCTCAAGGTTCTCGTATCACTATCCTGATCTATTTGCTGTTCGTGATTCAGCTGGTGTCCATGGGAGCCATGGAAATGAGTGGGCCATTCTGGCCAGTGTACCTGCGGGGACTGACAACCTCAGATTCGCTGTTCAGTTTCGCCAGCATCGCAGTCTATGTCGGCCCAATGCTCGGCATCATGCTCACCAGCACCTTGTGGGGCCGGATTGGGGATCGTTACGGCCACAAGCTGATGATGATTCGGGCATTGGCTGGGCTTTCCCTGACGCAGCTGGGTCTCGCGTTGTCGAATGATATCGCCGTGATTTTGCTGCTGCGTTTCATCCAGGGAGCCTGTGCTGGCTACATTGCGCCAGCACAGGCCTATGGCGTGAGTATCGAAACTCCGGCACGTCGGGCTCGCCTGTTTGCAATCCTGCAAATATCAACCAATGTCGGCTCCTTACTCGGTGCAGTGGTGGGTGGTCTGATCCTCGATTACACCAACTTTTTCTGGATCAATATCAGCGCAGCAGTGATATGCGCGATCTGCACAGTGGTAGCTGCACTGACATTGCCGGATGTTGCTCCCGTGAAAAAAACGCTGCCTGCAACCGAGCAAGCTGTTGCCCCCCAAAACCTGTGGCGGAACAAGCACATGTTGTCGCTGCTCGGCGTCATGGGCATTCTTTTGCTGGCCCGCATGCTCCCGCAAACCTCTTTCTCGTTGTATGTCAGCTCTATCTTTGAGGTGAATAATTCGATTGTTGGGCTTTGCTACGGATTGCTGGCCATGGGCTTCATTTTGTCAGCAACCGCATGGTCCAGGCACTTCGAACACCTATCCAAAGCCGACACATTGAAGCGCATCAGCTATGTGGTCATCGCCTGTGCCGTGCTTACCGCTCTGGCGGGCATGACGCGTCAGCCGCTGCTGTTCATTGCCGCCTATTTTGTCTGGGGTGTTTTGTTAGGAGCAACCACTCCAGTGCTGATGGCCTTGATATCGAAAACCGCGGATAACACCCAGCAAGGTCACGTGCTGGGCATCGCCCAAAGCATTTCGCAGTTCGCCTCCATTGCCGGGATTTGCGTAGGAGGATTGCTGAGCCAGATCTATGGCCTGCAATACATCTATTACTTTGTCGCCATTGCCTATTGCATTGCGATGCTACCGATTCTCGCACTTCGGTACTGGCCCACTATGACCGCTCCAGAACAAGTATCACCGAGCAAACAGGCCCCCTAAACCTGCAATCTACCCGCACGAGGATCGCCATGCTCGACCTATTGAAGTTACGCACAGACACGCCCGGCACTCTGCAGGTCATTCACCTCAACAGTGCTGGAGCCTCGCTAACTGCCACCCCGATACTTGATGTCGTCACCCGACATTTGCACAACGAGGCTTATTTGGGCGGCTATGAAGCAGCAGCAGCTGCAGCTCCAGAACTCGAAGCTGTGTATGTTTCGATTGCCCGACTGATCAACGCCGAGACCCGTGAGATTGCCGTTATCGAGAACGCCACTCGGGCCTGGGATATGGTGTTCTATGCGATCCCCTTCAAGCCCGGTGACGTCATCCTGACTTCGACCACCGAGTATGCCGGTAACTACATTCCCTACCTGCAACTCAAGCAGCGCTACGGCATAGAGATCGAAGTGATCCCTAACGACGAAACCGGCCAGGTCTCGTTATCAGCGCTGCAAACAAGGCTGAACCGGCCCGGCGTGGTGCTGGTGTCTCTGCCTATCATCGCTACAAACGGAGGCCCGATTCAGCCGGTGGTACAGATCGGAAAACTGTGTCGCGAAGCCGATGTGTTGTTTCTGCTCGACGCCTGCCAAGGTGCCGGCCAACTGCCACTCGATGTAAAAGAGATCGGCTGTCACATGCTCACCGCAACGAGTCGTAAATACTTGCGGGGGCCGCGGGGCATGGGATTTTTATACGTTGAAAAAGATCTCTGTGAGCGTCTGGAACCGCCTTTTCTCGACCTGCACTCGGCTTCGCTGCTGACTGCCAGCAGCTTTAAAATCCGCGAGGGCGCCCGCCGTTTTGAAAACTGGGAATGCAATATCGCCGCGAAACTCGGCTTAGGAGCGGCGACTGACTATGCGCTTGATGTAGGCCTAGACCAGATATGGCAACGTATTCAGTCGCTGGCGACGTACCTGCGCCAATCCATATCGCAAACCCAAGGCTACAGCCTCCAGGATATGCCCGCGGCCTGTTCAGGCATCGTTACATTTACCTCGCAACAACATGGTTCTGCGCAATTGCAGAAGCGCCTGAGCACCGAGCCAAAACCGATCAACGTGTCGACCTCCGGCATGTACTCAACGCTGATCGACATGCAGCAACGCGGTTTACATGAAGTGACCCGCGCATCTGTTCATGCCTACAACACCGAAGAAGAAATCGATAAGTTCATCGACGCCTTGAAACGCTTGGCGCAGTAACAATTGCAGGCAACGCGATAAGCCTGCAGCGCTTGCAGACTAGGTGGCAGACAAACTACAATCGAGAATGATTATCACTAATAAAATAATCCAATGACTGATTCTTTCCCATCCACCTATGAGCATCACCTGCGCAACGTCGAGGTTCTCTACAGCGAGCATCAGGGCTGGCTGTATGCGTTTTTGCAAAAAAAAATAGGTAACACGATGGATGCGGCGGACCTGATGCAGGACACGTTCATCCGAATCCTGGCCGCCAAGTCACTGCCGATTATTGAAGAGCCGCGGGCTTATTTGAGCTGTATCGCAAAAGGTATCCTCGTCAATTGGTACCAACGCAAGGCCCTCGAACGAGCCTACCTCGCCGCCTTGGCAGAGCTTCCCGAAGAACATGTGCCTTGTGCAGAAAGCAGCTTGATCATTCTGGAAACACTCCATGAAATTGACGCCATGCTTAACGCCTTGCCGCCGCTGGTGAAGCGCACTTTTCTACTGTCACAGATTGCCGGCATGAAGTATGCGGACATAGCCCAAGAGATCGGGGTGTCGCTGATCACGGTCAAACGCTATATGAAGCAAGCATTCATTCAGTGCCTGGCGGTCATGGAATAATGTCGTCTTCTTATCTTAAAGATAACGCGCCCATTGACCCTGTGATTCTGGAGGAAGCAGCGGAATGGCTGATGCGCTTGAGTGCTGGATCCATCACCGATCAAGACCATATTCAATGGCAACATTGGCGCGCTAAAAGCACAGAACATGAGCGGGCCTGGAACCGTGCAGAGCGGCTGCTGGGTAAGCTAGGCAACATTCCGCATTCACTGGCGATGCCTGCATTGGACCGCCCTGCCAACCCTCAACGCCGTGCGGCTTTGGGCCGTCTCGCGACAATACTGACGGTCGCACCCGTGGCGTGGCTTGTTTGGCAGTTAAACGAAACTCAAGGCTGGACCGCTGATTATCGCTCCTCCATCGGTGAACGTCGCAGCCTCGCGATGGAAGATGGCACCCAACTGACACTTAATAGCGATACCGCTATTGATGTTCAATTTGACGACTTCGAGCGTCTAATTGTCTTGCGTCATGGTGAGATTCTCACCCAAACCGCACCGGATACCCACTCCCCTACACGCCCCTTCCGGATCAATACCGCGCAAGGGCAAATGGAGGCACTGGGCACCCGTTTCAACGTACGCGGAGAATCCAGTCAAACACGTTTGGCCGTGTTGGAGGGAGCCGTCAAAGTGACGACGGCCGCTAGCAACGGCGATGACAGCATCATTGTTAATGCCGGACAAAGTTTGGACTTCAGCGCTCACACCGTCGGTAAACTCAAGGTGGCCGACAGCACTCTGACCACCTGGACACAAGGCATGCTGGTGGCCGACGCAATGCGTCTGGATGCCTTCATCGATGAGCTTTCCCGCTATCACCGAGGCTTCATACGCATAGAGCCCGCGCTTGCCGGGTTGCGCATATCTGGAGCCTTCCCCGTAGACGACACCCCGCGCGTCTTGAGCATGCTGGCGTCAACCTACTCACTCAAAGTGACTACACACATGAATGGTTATTGGGTGTTGCTGGCGGCTGCTTGATAGGCAATCAGAAAAAAGTTTTTTGTAAGTGATACTTTTTCTCATCTGAGCTGGCAATAAGGACAATAAACCTCATCTTGCAGAAAGGATTGTCCCGCCATGACAGCTTTACGCAGCTTGCCCAAGCGCCACCCAGTAACCCTTGCCGTACGCAGCGCAATCATCAGCCTGGCTCTTGTCGGCAGTTGTGCAAACACTTGGGCTGCACCTATGCAATCGCTGGCCACATCCCCTGCAAAAGTGTTCAACATTCCGGCGGGCCCACTGGGGCATACGCTGTCGCGTTTTGCTGCTGAGACCGGAATTTCTCTGTCATTCGAGCCCGCGCTCACCGAAGGCCTGATGAGCCCCGGCGTATCAGGCAACTACTCGGCCGCCGATGCAGCTGCCAGGTTACTGAGTGGCAGCGGCCTGGCAATGTCTCTGCGCCCAGATGGCAGTTACACCTTGGTCAAGCAACCTGCCTCCGGGGCTGATGTTGTAACACTGGCAGCCACCACCGTGATTGCCAGCCCTGAATCCAACTCCCTGCCGACCGCCTATCCTGGCGGGCAAGTCGCCAGAGGTGGACGCGTGGGTATTCTGGGCAATAAAGACATCATGGACGTGCCTTTCAGCGTCACCAATTACACCTCCGAGCTCATACGCGACCAGCAAGCTACCACCGTAGCCGATGTACTGGAGCGCGACTCTTCAGTGCGTTCTACCGGCCAAGTCGGTGGCGTGGTCGACTCGTTTTATATACGGGGCTTTCCGATCGGCGAAGGCAATTTGGGTGAGCTAGCATTCGATGGTGTTTACGGTGTTACGCCGAATTATCGTGTTTTCACGGATTACATCGAACGCATTGAAGTGGTCAAAGGACCCGGAGCGCTGCTGTACGGCATGTCACCTAACAGCGGCGTGGGTGGCGTCATCAACATCGTTCCCAAGCGCTCGCTTGAGCAAGACCTGACCCGTTTCACTGCCACCTACGGTTCAGACACCCAGGCCGGTGGCCACATTGATGTTAGCCGGCGCTTCGGTGAGGAAAACCGTTTCGGTGTACGTATCAACGCCAGCACCCAAGGCGGCGACACCGTGCAGGACAATCAGTCGCGGGATGTCGACATTGGTGCCATTTCCCTTGACTACCGAGGCGACCGTCTACGCGCCACGCTGGATTTGATCGCCCAAGAAGAAAAGCTCGATGCACTCGCTCGCCCTTACCTGATATCAGCAGGCCTGGATGTTCCCTCCGCCCCCAACGGCACTAAAAACACAACTCAGGACTGGAGCTGGGCCAAAACCCGCGACAAGTCGGCCATGCTCGGTACTGAATACGACCTGAACGACAGGGTGACGGTTTTTGCTCACGCGGGCGGCGGCAAATCAGACGTATCACGCCTGTCAGACCAGACCCCGCGAATCCTCAACGATGCTGGCGACACCGTAGTGACTCCGGGTTACTACAAATTCGAAGTTGATCGCTATACCGTCGACGCTGGCGGTCGTGCTTATTTCGAGACCGGGCCTGTTAGCCATACGGCGACACTGCAAGCCACTCGCTACCGCGATAAGTTGTCTCGGGGAATAAACACTGGCACACCGATGACGTCCAACATCTACCACCCGACCGACCAACCCAAGCAACACATTCCGTCTCCTGATGTGATGAAAGTGTCCGAGACCGAATTGTCAGGCGTCGCACTGGCCGACACCATGGCAATCCTGGAAGACCGAGTTCAATTCACCTACGGCCTGCGCCGCCAGAATATTGAATCAACCAACTATTCCGGCGGGTCCGCTGTTGGCCCTTCATACGATGAAAGCGCAACCACACCACTGGCAGCTATTGTGGTCAAACCCTGGGAAAACGTCTCGCTGTACTACAACTACATCGAAGGCCTGACCAAAGGCGATACCGCACCCGCCACCGCATCTAACGCGGGTGAAGTTTTCGCGCCTTACCGTTCACGCCAGAACGAAGTAGGCGTGAAAGTTGACTACGGCACCTTCTCCACCACCTTGAGTGCATTCCAGATCAAGAAGCCCAGCGCCGAACTCAACGGCACCGTTTATTCGGTACAGGGCAAACAACGTAACCGCGGCATAGAGTTCAACACCTTTGGTGAGATCGCCCAAGGCACTCGGATATTGGGCGGTGTGACCTGGATAGACGCAGAACTGACCGATACCTCCACCACTGCCAACCGTGGCAACCGCCCCGTTGGCGTACCCGAAGTGCAAGCCAACCTCTGGCTGGAATGGGATACCCCGTGGGTGCAGGGTGTAACCCTGACTGGCGGCGCTATTTACACCGGCGAGCAGTATGTCGACCAGGCCAATACTCAGGAGCTGGATGCCTGGACGCGCTTTGATGTGGGTGCGCGCTACAGCACCACCATCGCCGATCGAGCGACAACGTTCAGAGCGACAGTGCAGAACGTATTTGATCGCGAATACTGGTCGGGAGTTGCGTCATACAGTGCGTTCTCGCTGGGCGCACCCCGCACTTTGCTGATGTCAGCCTCGGTAGATTTCTGAGTTATGGCGTTCTGCAATCCACGGAGTATATACATGCTATTTCGAGTTAAAGAGCGCCTGGCCGCTCTGATTTTCGCCGGGCTGCTAGTGCTCATCGCATTAGCGCCAAGGCTGGTATCGGCCAATGAGCAGGATGCTCAACGCACGACGGTTACCGACCTGCTCGGCCGTCAGGTGCAGGTCAAGCTTCCGGTACAACGAGTGATCCTCGGCGAAGGCCGTCAGCTGTATCTGGTTGCCGCACTCGACACGCAAAACCCATTGCAACGCATTGTTGGCTGGCGCAAAGACTTGATCCAGTCAGACCCGGACACCTATGCGGCGTATCTGCAGGCATTCCCCGAGATTGCCAATATTCCGACCTTTGGCGGGTTTGAAAGTGGCACGTTCGACATTGAACAAGCCATCTCGCAGAAGCCAGACGTGATCATTCTCAATATCGAAGCTCAGCATGCCACCGAAGATGCCCGCTACATTGAAAAACTCGATGCAGTGGGTATTCCAGTGGTCTATGTGGACTTTCGCAACAACCCCATCGAAAACACTGAACCGACCATGCGCCTGTTTGGCCAACTGTTCGGTAAGCAACAGCGTGCACAAGCCTTCATCGACTTCCGTGCCCAGCAAATCGCTCGCGTCACGGATGTGATCAAAGCCAAACAGCCGGCGCGGCCCAAAGTGTTCATCGAACGTATCGGCGGCTACAGCGAAGATTGCTGCTTAAGTTTCGGTAACGAAAACTTCGGGAAATTCGCAGAAATGGCGGGTGCGGATAACATAGCCAAAGACGTGATCCCGACAACATTCGGCCAGGTGAACCCCGAACAAGTCATCATCGCCAACCCCGACCAAGTGGTGATCACCAGCGCCAATTGGCAAGCCTTCGCACCCAACGGCAAATGGATCGGACTAGGCCCCGGAGCCGACCTGGAGCAGGCCCGCAAAAAACTACAGTGGTACACCCAGCGTCCGGCCTACACCGGCATCAAAGCGCAACAAACTGGCGAGTTCCATGCCATCTGGCACCAGTTTTATAACAGCCCATACCAGTTTGTAGCCATCCAGCAGATGGCCAAATGGTTCCACCCTGAATTGTTTACAGACCTGGACCCAAACGAATCGTTTCGGCAACTGCACGAACAATTTCTGCCTCTGCCTTACCAGCCGGGCTATTTCGTTAGCCTGAAACCTGAGCCGAACACCCCATGAATTCAGTCACCACAGCCGAGGTTTATCAGGCTACGCAGTACCGTCAACACACTCAGCGCAAGCGCTTGATTCTAGGAGCCCTCAGCCTGCTGTTGTTACTCAGCGTAGTTCTCGACCTCGCCTTAGGACCCGCTAACTACAGCCTGAAGGAAGTACTACAAGCGCTGTTCCTCCCCGACAGTGCTCCAACCCAAGTGCGCGTGGTGATGTGGGACATCCGCCTGCCCATCGCGCTCATGGCCGTGGTTGTAGGCGCAGCTCTGTCGCTGGCTGGCGCGCAAATGCAGACCATCCTCAACAACCCGTTGGCCAGCCCTTTCACTTTGGGTATTTCAGCCGCTGCCAGCTTCGGAGCAGCGCTTGGCCTGGCATTTGGGGTCGCCCTGTTTCCAGTGATCGCTCAATATATGGTTCCACTGAACGCATTCATCATGGCGATGCTCTCGGCCTTGTTAATCCATGCACTGAGCCTGCGCCGGGGCGTCAACGCAGAGACCATCGTGTTGCTCGGAATCGGGCTAGTGTTCACGTTCAACGCGCTGTTGGCTTTGGTGCAGTTTTTTGCAACCGAACAAGCGGTTGCCGCCGTCGTGTTCTGGACCATGGGCAGCCTGACCAAAGCCACTTGGACCAAGGTCACCATTATCAGTGTGATCCTGTTGCTGACCTTGCCCGTGTTCGCCAGGCGCGCGTGGGCATTGACCGCCTTGCGCTTGGGTGATGAAAAGGCTGCCAGCTTTGGTATCAACGTCCGCCGCTTGCGTTTCCAGACACTGATCATGGTCAGCCTGCTGGCCTCGTTTCCGGTTGCTTTCGTAGGCACTATCGGCTTCATCGGCCTGGTCGGCCCGCACATCGCGCGCATGCTGATTGGCGAAGACCAACGCTTCTTCATGCCCGCATCACTGTTAACCGGCGCGCTGATTCTGTCGCTGAGTTCGGTAATCAGCAAAACCTTGATCCCCGGTGCCATTTTCCCGATCGGCGTGGTGACATCACTGATTGGTGTGCCGTTTTTCATATCGTTGATTTTGGGTGGAAAAAACAAGTCATGGTGAAGTTAAGGCTGCAAAACCTCGGCGCTCGCTACGGCAAGAATCTAGTGATTTCTGACATCACCACGGAGCAGTTTCACGGTGGCCAGGTGGTCGCAGTGGTGGGACCTAACGCGGCCGGTAAATCCACTTTATTCAAACGCATGACCGGGCTGGTTGATGGCCCTGGCGAAGTGTTGCTTGAAGACAGCCACAAAGGCCAGCAAGGCATTTGCTACATGCCCCAGATCACCACCAGCAGCGCCCGCCTCACCGTGTATGAGTCGGTATTGTTGGCACGTAAACAGATGACACCGGGATGGATTGTCGCAGACGGAGAATTGAGTTTAATCGACGAAATCCTGCAGTCACTGGGCATCACCGACCTCGCATTGCGCAATCTCGGTGCGCTGAGCGGCGGCCAGCAACAACTGGTCTCCATCGCGCAAACGCTAATTCGCGAACCAGAAATCTTGCTGATGGATGAACCCACCAGTGCGTTAGATATGCGGCGTCAGGTCCAGGTATTGAGCCTGATGCGCAACCTCGCCCGTAAACACGGGCTGATCGTGTTCATCGCGCTACACGACCTGAATCAGGCGCTGCGTTTCGCAGATCAAGTTTTGGTAATCGCTGATGGTACAACCCAAGGCAGCGGCCCCTGCGAAGAGATCATTACCCCGCAAATGCTGCGCGATGTGTACCGCATCCAAGCCCGTGTCGAAAAATGCTCCCGAGCTGCGAGCCATGTAATCGTCGACGATATCGTCAACGAATCATAAGGCGCAGCAGCATGCCAACTGATCTGGTTTACTATAAAGCTGTGATCATTCAAAAATTACACGCCAAGTAGAAAACCATGAATCGTCGTAAAAAAATTAAACAGCTACTAGAAGCTCACGCCAAAAAAGCTAACGCTAAAAAGGCACCACGAAAAAAGTCTACCTACGTTAGCAAGGCTGACCGACTGAAACTTGCGGCTGAAGCCACGCAAGAGCCAATCACTCCCACAGAGGGCTGATCTATTCGGCCAGAGCGGCATGAAGTAATAGGGGCAATGAGACAACCGGGGGCATAGACCGCCAGCGCTTATCGGAGTGACGTCTACGATGATGCGGTTGCCCCCTGATATGCCATGGATTCTGGCCGTTGCATCGCCCTCAAGAAAAAGACGTTCCCTGATATTCAGCGCCATGCTTGCCTATATTGGCGATAGATATAGCAGCGGTGCATGACGGTTTTTCTTGAATACCACCGGTCACCCAAAGTGACTTTTCGATGGAACATGGTGCGATTTCGTGCTCTTTTGACTTATTCAAATGATAGCAATATGAGATCACCCAATGAAAAGTCTGGCTATTGGTTTTACCTTGCTGTTTGCTACCAGCTTTTCTGCATTGGCAGTCAGTTCGCCTAGCAGTGGTATGTCACGAAACGGCCCGGAGATTGTTGAGCACGGAGGCGGATGTCGCAAAAGCTCGCCACCGGGGAAGTGTTGTCATATGGATAACAAAGCCGGAAGTGTTCACTGTCATTGACGCTGTAACAATCGGGGACAAGCCACGATTATTATGCTGCTGACCGACAACTTATGGCCGACCACTGCCTGTACCTACCGGTCTGGAAACCAGCGAGTGGTTTGGCAGGGCTGGCTTTCGAGTCGAAATGAAAGCTTTCTATTGACCGGCCGAATATTTCAATCGCTCCTGATACACCACTCAAACGTTCATCTGAGACGTTAGATTTTGCTGCATGAAATCTAGAAAGCGACGCTGGAACAGCATCGTATGCTCATGCGCAGCACTTTCGGCTGCATCCGCATTATGCTCTGCGATTGCCTCAACAATTTCCTCATGATCTCGTCCTAGTCCCGAGGAACTGGCGTTGCTGATTATAAAGTCAAAGTGAAGATGCAGGAGACGCTGGCCTTCGCCCAGTAATTTTTCATAATAGCTGGTGAGATAGGGGTTTTTACCCGCTCGGGCTATCTCCATATGCAGAGCCTTGTTGAGCTCCGTCATCGCTTGAAAATCGCCCTTGGTAATCGAGGCCATATAAGCCTCTTCTGCCGCACGAATTTTGAGCAAATCCTCTTCAGTGCGCTGCAAGGCGGCTAGCCGGGTGACCGCTCGCTGAATGAGGTCCAGGGCGGCTACATAATTAGGGAATTCTTCAATTTCGAAGGGGGTCACCAACACGGTTCTGTTGGGCAGCATGGTGACCAAGCCTTCGGTTAACAGGCGGGCCAGAGCATCACGCACAGGCGAGCGAGACAGACCAAACTGAGCAGCCAGCGAAACCTCATCAAGCGGCTCACCTGGTTTTAGCTTTAGGGTGAGAATTTGCTTGCGCAGCTCTTCATAAATATATCGTCCGCCATGCCTGCGGCTGCCGCCTGAATCTACTGCACCGTTACCCATTTGCTCTTCTCTAATCACTTTGAATGGCCCAAAGGCTAGCGGCCTCAGGGTCTACAGACTAGCGCAACGCGCATTAGAAGTCTCAACCAGAAATCATGCGTCTGTGGCTGGAAATGCCACGACGGAGCAGTTTCTAGTGAACACACACGAGTCGCACGATGCTCAGATTAAGCAGCATGCCGACAACATCTTAAGCCTTGTCAGTGACGCCCCAAATAACAGATCACTAAAGCAGCGAAATCCCCTTCGTCAGGTTTTGCTTCATGAACTCCAGAAAGCGATCACGGAAAAGTATCGTGTGTTGGTGTGAAGCCTCTTCAGCCACATCGGCCAGCCTATTGGCGATAGCTTCGATGATTCGATCGTGGTCTTGATCGGCACGGGTCAGGCTGTGCGAGCTGACGATAAAGTCGAAGTGCAGATGCAACAGGCGCTGGCCCTCCCCCAGCAGCTTCTCGTAGTAACGGGTGAGATAGGGGTTGCGCCCTGCCTTGGCGATTTCCATGTGAAAGGCCTTGTTCGTCTCCGACATTTCCTGAAAATCGCCGTGCTCGATTGCCTCGATATAGCTGGCATTTGCCTGGCGAATACGTTGCAAGTCCAGCTCGGTGCGGTTGAGTGCGGCAAGCCGGGTGACAGCGCGCTGGGTCAGGTCCAATGCAGCAATATACTTGGGAAATTCCTCGATCTCGAACGGGGTCACCAACAAAGTGCGGTTGGGCAGACTGGTCACTAGCCCCTCGCTGACCAACCGGGCAAGAGCATCGCGCACTGGCGAGCGAGACACGTCGAATTGCGCCGCCAGCGACACCTCGTCCAACTGCGCGCCCGGTTTGAGTTTCAGCGTCAGGATCTGTTTGCGTAGCTCTTCGTAGATGTAGCGGCCGCCATGTCGCCGCACATTGCTTTGTGCTTCGGTTGTCACTACGTCCATGGCACGGATCTCGGTAGTTAGGACGGGCCGACTGGCCCGCCCAGGTTTGTCGGCTCACTGAGGAAAAGCAGGCCCCCAGGTGTCACTCAGCATAAAACCCGCCGCCAATGGGTCGTCTGGATCAACGCCCAACTGCTGGATACCGTAGATCCAGGCACGCCCGGTTACCCGCGGCAACACTGCTGGCCGACCCGCAACCTCGGTCCGGCCCAGCAGCTGAACCTGGAACTCGCCATTGATGGTGGAGCGCGAGACCAATTGGTCGCCGACCTCGACCAGGCCACGAGCAGCCAACGTCGCCAAATTTGCCGAACTGCCGGTGCCGCAAGGTGAGCGATCCACCCGTCCGGGCGGAAGGGTCGTGCAGGTCTGATAGGTACGCGCATCAATGCGGTTGCGGAACATCACATAGGCGACGTCGTTCAACGCCTTGAACAGTGGATGCTCAACCTGAACCTGCTGATTGATGATGTCTTTAAGCTTTACCCCGAGGGTTGCCAGCTCGCGAGCATTTTCAGGGGCAATGCTCAGCCCGACCTGGGCAACATCGATCAGGGCGTAGTAAACACCGCCGAAAGCGATATCGGCCTTGATGCTACCGAATTGCGCCGTCTCAATCGGTGCATCCAACTGCTCAACGAAAGAAGGAACCATATCCAGGGAGACACTCAAGCAACGCCCATCCTCGCACTGGGCCTTGGCGGTCACCAATCCCGCAGGCGTATCAAGCACCACCGTGGTCTCCGGCTCTTGCATCGTCAGCATGCCCAGCTCCAATAGAGCGGTTACCACGCAAATGCAGTTGCTGCCCGACATCGGGTGAGCCTTGTCGGCCTGCAGCACAATAAAACCTGCCTGCGCCTCCGGTCGGGTCGGCGGCAACAGCAGGTTCACCGACATCTGCAGGCAGCCTCTGGGTTCGAGAATCACCAAACGACGAAGGCTGTCGTCAACCTCGTTGATGTAGTTCATCTTGTCGAGCATGGTCTTGCCGGGGATATCAACGACGCCCCCGGTGATGACCTTGCCGATCTCACCTTCGCAATGAACATCCACTAATTGCAGGGTTTTCTTCCAACGCATGACGGCCTACCTCACTTGATGTACCAGCCCCAAGGCTGTTCGCTGTCGTAGCGGGTGATCTGCTTGGTTTCAAGGTAGTTGTGCAGACCCCACTCACCCAGCTCGCGGCCAATGCCGCTTTGCTTATAGCCGCCCCATGGTGCTTCGGTGAAGGTTGGCTGCGAACAGTTGATCCAGACAATACCAGCGCGCAGCTTGCGCGCGACTCGTTCACAACGTTCCATGTCTTTCGACATGACCGCAGCAGCCAGACCGAAGCGTGAATCGTTGGCCGAACGCAGAGCCTGAGCCTCATCATCGAATGGGCGAATGCACACGACCGGACCAAAAATCTCTTCGTTCCAGATCCAACTGTCCTCAGGCACGTCGGCGAAGATCGCCGGTTGTACAAAGAAGCCCTTGTCGAAGCCAGCTGGTCGCGCGCCGCCACAAAGCAGTTGTGCGCCTTCCTCGCTGCCGCGGGCAACCGCTTGCAGGACCTTGTCGTACTGGCCCTTGCTAACCAGCGGCCCCAGCAATACGCCCTCTTCCATGCCGTCACCGATACGCAGCTTCTCGGTCACCTCAACCAGCCGCTTGAGCAGCGGCTCATACAGCTCACGTTGCACCAAGACGCGGGAGGTTGCGGAACACACCTCGCCTTGATTCCAGAAAATACCGAACATGATCCACTCGACGGCCGCATCGATGTCGCTGTCGGCAAAAACAATAAACGGTGACTTGCCGCCCAACTCCAGGCTGATGTTCTTAATATCACGGGCAGCCGCCTGCATGATCCGGCTGCCGGTCGGCACGCTGCCGGTGAAGGCCAGCTTGTCGATCCCCGGGTGCTCGCTGAGCGGTGCCCCGGCATCCGGGCCGAGGCCCGGGACTACATTCAGCACGCCAGCCGGCAGCCCCGCATGATCAGCAATGCGCGCTAGTTCAAGGGCGGTCAGCGGCGTGAGCTCGGAAGGCTTGAGCACCATGCAACACCCGGCCGCCAGCGCCGGTGCAACTTTCCAGGCTGCCATCAGCATCGGGAAGTTCCAGGGGATAATCGCCCCGGCTACGCCGACCGGCTCTTTTCGCGCAATCGAGGTGAAACGTTCATCGGCAAGAGCGACAGGTTGCTCCCGCTGATCGTCCAGGTCTTCAGCTAGGTCGGCGTAGAAGTCAAAGCAGCCCGCAGTGTCGCCGATGTCCCACAGGGCTTCTGGCAGTGGTTTGCCGTTGTCGCGCACCTCGAGTTCCGCCAACTCCTGTTCGCGGTCACGGATGCCTTGGGCGATCCGGCGCAGCACGACAGCGCGTTCGCTGCCACTCATCTGTGGCCAAGGCCCCTCGTCGAACGCTTGGCGTGCAGCCTTCACCGCCAGATCGATATCTTCGGTAGTGGCCGCAGCGACCTGAGTGATCACGGCTTCACTGCACGGATCGACCGTTTCAAAGGTGCCCCCTTTAACCGGTGATTGCCATTGGCCGTTGATGTAAAGCTGGTGATACGAGTTCATGTGAGACCTCCAATAAGGCTGAAACGATTGGCGCTGAAAGGCGTGAGATCTTGAGGCGTCGGCCGCCCGGCGACGAGGTCGGCGATTAAGCGTCCGGTGGTCGCTCCGAGGGTCAGACCGAGCTGACCGTGACCGAAGGCCATGAATACGTTGGGCAGGCGCGCCGAACGGTCGATGACCGGCTTGGTGTCCGGCAAAAAGGGGCGATAGCCAATCCCGTACTCGACATCGCCGGTTTGCAACTGCGGCAGGATGTTCTTCGCCTTTTCCAGGATGATGTCGGCCCGTTTGAAATTCGGCTCGGCATTTGCCGCAGCGAACTCGATCGTGCCACCGATCTGCAGGCCACGAGTCATGGGGCTAAAGCAGAAGCCTCCATCGGCATAGATCACCGAGTGACGAAACTCCACACCGGGATTGGGCAGCACCGCCTGATAACCCGCAATGCCAGCCAGCGGGATATTCACACCCAACTGATCGAAGAACTTCCGCGAGCCAGTACCGGCAGCTACCACGACTTGACTGGCGGGATAACGCGCCCCATTGCTGAGCTCCACACCCGTAGCGATACCCGACAGCTCGACGATACGCTTAACCTCACCCAGCACACGGACACCGCCTTGCTTGATAAAGCTCTCGGTAAGCGCCGCAATGAAACCTTCGGTATCGTTGACCGCTCGCCAATCCGGGAAAATCAGGCCGTGCTTGAACTTGCCAGCAAGTGTCGGCTCGAGATCGGCGATATCGTCTGAATCCAGCTCTTCAGACCTAAAACCCAGGGACTTACGCAATTCAAGGTGCGGTCGCTCATGAACGATGCCGTCGGCGGAGTCGAAGACCTCGATAATCGGGCGTTGACCGAGCAATGATTTGTCTGCGCAAGCCTCCAGCAAAGGTGCATAGTCTTCGTAGGCATGGCTGGTAAGGGTGGTCATTGCCTGGGCGATCTCGACAATTTTCGAGTGCCGGGCACAGGCAATAAAACGCAGGAACCAAGGCAAAATTCCAGGCAATGCGCTGGGTCGTAGCGCCAGCGGACCCTTCTGATTGAGCAACCACGCTGGGATTTTCTTGAGGATGCCCGGTTTGGACAGCGGGATGACCTCGCTGACGGCCATCTGGCCGCAGCTCCACTTGGCCGTGCTATCACCCGGCGCAGCGGGGTCGATCAAGGTGACCTGAAAACCTTCGCGTTGCAGGTAAAGGGCGCAACAGACGCCGACGATACCGCCGCCAATTACAACTGCTACGCCAGAAACTGCTTGTTCTGGGACGGGTAACTGCGCTTCGCTCATAAAACGCTCTCTTTGAAAAAACGCGGGATTGTCAAAATTTTCAGAGTAAATCCTTCCCCGTCACGGCGTTACTGGTCGACAGATTTACTCTGTCGCGCTTCATGATCCAGGCATAGGTATTGATGCAAATAAAGGCTTTTCGTTTCCACAGTGCTTGCGCTGAAGCCACCACACCGCCCGACACATCGGGCGGTGTGGTGCAAGATCACCCCTGAAGCAACTCGAGCTCCTTGCGGAATCTTGCTTTCTCATCATCAGTAAGAGGTTGTAGAGGCATGCGCGCATGACCCACATCAAAACCGGCCAACTCACAGCCGTACTTGACCTTCTGAATAAACTTGCCGCTTTCAAGATTGTTCATCAACGGGAACATGGAGCGAATGATTTGCTGTGCACCCGCCAAATCGCCCGAGGTGTACTTGTTATAGAAAGACACGATGTGCTCGGAAAGAAAGTTGGCAGGCGCGCAAATCCAGCTTGTCGCACCCCACAAGAAGAAGTCCAAAGCCTGGTCATCCGAACCGCAGGAAAGCTGGATTTTGCCTTTGTAGTTCTCTCCAATCTCAACAGCGCGCAGCAAGTTGCCGCTGCTTTCCTTGATACCGATAACGCGGTCATGATCTTTTAAGGCGTCGAGGACGCTAAAACCCACTTCGATATTGGTACGCACCGGGTAGTTGTAAAGCACGATATTCACGTCAGGCACAGCATCCAATACTGCTTGATAGTGACCGATCAGCTCTTCTTGAGTAGGCAGCGAGTAAAACGGCGGTGCCACCAGCAAATTGCTGTAGCCCGCGTCGCGCGCTTGCTTGACCTGCTCGATAACCTCGCGGGTGCAGGCACCATTCGCACCAGCGATCAACAGGCCGCGGCCAGCGACAGTCTCGCGCACGGTTGCCAGAACCTTGCGCCGCTCATCATTGGTCAGCGCATAGGACTCACCGGTAGTACCCAGCGGAACCAGTCCGCTGACGCCAACCTTGAGATGATGCTCGACCAGTGCGGCCAGGCGTTCGTGGTCGACTGCACCATTTTTGTCGAAGGGGGTAACCAGGGCAGGCATAATGCCTTTAAGTTGCTGCATGGATATATCTCCAATGAGGTGGGTGTTAGTACGCATAGCGACGCAGTAGACGGCCCTCGACCACACCGACCAGACGAGTGAGCGGGAACGCCACGAGGAAATAGATGACGGCAACGGCGGAGAGAAACTCCACTGGGCGCGCCGTGCTGTTTGATATGTTCTGGCCGATGAACATCAGGTCGGCGATCCCTACCGAAGAGATCAACGCGCTCTCCTTGAACAGGCTCACCACGTTCGATAGCAGCGGCGGAATGGAGCGCAGCAAAGCCTGCGGAAAAACCACGTAGAACACTTTAATCCGCGAGGTCAGGCCAAGTGCCGTGCAGGCGTCATGCTGCTCACTGGCGATTGACTTCAGGGCGCCGCGAAAGGTCTCGCTGGTGATTGCAGCCATATACAGCGTCAGCGCAATCACTACCGATACGTACGGCGGAATATTTACCCCGAGCACAACCGGAAAGCAAAAGAACACCCAGAACAGTTGGATCAGCAATGGCGTGCCGCGGAAGAACTCCACATAAAGCGCGGTCGGCCATTTCAGGATTCGAAATTTAGAAATGCGCAGCAAGCTGACCAAGAAACCCGCCAGACTGCCAATCAAGGCACAGCTCAGGGTGATGGCAAGAGTCAACCCCAAGCCTTTTAGCAGCACATGCCAGTAGGAAAAAACGATGGAGAAATCGATGGTCATCATGACGTTATCCTCAGCGCGCAGTCGCGGCGTCCTGACGCCGCTCGATGGCATTCACCAGTTGAGCGATTGGCAACGACATGGCGAAATAGATCAGGGCTATCAGCGAGTAGGTTTCCAGTGGCCGGTAAGCTTCAGTGGCGAGGCTCTTGCCCACGTACATCAAGTCGCCAACCGCGACGATGGCAACCAATGCTGTTTGCTGCAGACTGCCAATACCATTGGTCATAAGTACCGGCAGCGCAGTGCGCAGCGACTGGGGTAACACCACGTACAAGGTGCGTTGCCAAGGGCGCAGGCCTAAGGCGACGCAGGCATCCAGATGCTCGCGCGGCACGGTCTGCACACCAGCTCGGTATGCCTCAGCGTTGAATGCAGTGAGGTTCAGGCCCAGCGCCAGAAAGCCCATGAAGATCGGATCGATAAAGACATTGAACAGTATCGGTACGCAGTAGAAGAACCAGACGATCTGCAGCAGCGCCGGTGTGCAACGAAAGAACTCAATGAACAACTGGGCTGGCCAGCGCAGAAAGAACCAGCGGCTCATGGTCAGCAGGCACAGGCCGAAGCCCAGCGTCAAACCCAGCACGTTGGAGACAAAAGCCAGTTCCAGGGTTACCTTCAAGCCCTCCCAGAGGGCAGGCAAGCTGCCACTTAGGAAATGAAAGTCGAATTGATAGTTCATGGCGTCGCCCCTCAGTCCAAGTGCAGAACTTTTTCCAGAAATTCCCGAGTCCGGGCTTCCTTGGGTTGCTTGAAGATCTGCCCCGGCGGCCCCTGCTCAACGATCTTGCCGTTGGCGCAGAACACCACCCGGGTGGCGATATCGCGGGCGAAATGCATGTCGTGGGTGACGATGATCATGGCCATCTTCTGCTCGGCCAGCTGTAGCATCACGTTCTGCACCTCGATAACCATTTCCGGATCGAGCGCAGAAGTGACTTCATCGAACAGCATGAGCTTGGGTTCCAGCATCAAGGCACGAGCAATGGCCACGCGTTGCTTCTGGCCGCCGGACAACTGGCTCGGGTAGGCGTGCAGTTTTTCTTCGAGACCGAGACGCGCGAGAAAAATACGAGCACGCTCTGTGGCTTCGGCCTTGGACAGACCATGAACCTTGACCGGCGCGAGGATCAGGTTGCCCAGCACCGACATGTGCGGAAACAGGGTGTAGTGCTGAAACACCATGCCAATCTGGTTCTGCAAGCGCGCATCCAACGATTTGCCGCGAGCCATGCTTGGGCTGATATAGGGTTTGCCCTGAAAGTTAATGGTCCCGCGCTGGATACCTTCCAGCCCCATCAGCACCCGAAGCAGCGAGCTCTTGCCGCTACCACTCGGACCGATGATCACTAGGCGATCGTCGGCGCGCATGTCCAGATCAAGCCCATCCATTACGACCAGGTTTTCACCATAGGACTTACATACATCGCGTAGCTGGATAAAGTCACCAGAGACTGAATCGCAGACGAGTTCAGCTTGTGGCTGGGCAGCCACCAGATAAGGCACTTTCATAAAACGTTCTCCAGGAGAGCGTCCGGCTAGCGGACGCTATCGAGAGTCATCAGGAAATCACTGCGAGGATTTTTCAGCGGCGTTGACTTCGACGGAGGCCTTGTCGACCAGAGCGGCGATTTCGCCCGTTGCACGGCGTTGGGTCAGGTAGATGTTCAGTACCTGCAAGTCTGCGAAGCTGATATCACGACGCAAACCGAAGGCAACACCCTGCTTGGCCAGAGCCGGAGAAGGCAGAACCTCTTTGCTCCAGTCCGGGTTTGCGAGAGCGAACAGGTGATTGGTGTCGCTGGCGTCGACCAACACATCCGCCCGACGCGACATCAACGCCAGGCGCGTTTCATCCATTCCTGGTAAACGCATGATCTTGGCGTTTTTGACCACCGCAGAAATAGCCTTGTCTGCCGCGGTGCCCGACATCACTGCAAAGGTGACACCGTCCTTGTCATAGTCGGCCACAGAGTCACCGGCACCCGCCAGCTTGGGATTTTCCTTATTGATAAGGAGCGATATCTCGTAGCTAGTCGCTTCTGTGGAGAAAGCGACGGCCAAGGCACGCTCTGGCGTCTGGTTAAGCGCCATTGCCAGATCCCACTTGTCGCTTTGAACACCCGCGACGATGTTGTCCCAACTGGTGTCAACAAACTCAACCTTGACCTTCAGCACCTTTTCACCGAAGTCACGACACAGGTCCACGAAGAAACCACTGTATTGGCCGGAAGCCACGTCGCGCATCACATAAGGAGCTGCGACTGCGGCTCCACAACGGAGCACACCTGCCTTCTGAACACCTTGCCAAAGTTGAGAGTCCGCCGCCTGAGCGGGCACTACAGAGAGCAATGAACCGATTGCAGTAGCGCAGGCGATTACATTGCGAATTGAGCGAAAGGAAAACCGAGCCATTGTGAACCTCACCTATAACGTTGTTTTTGTTGGCAGAAGTACAAGCAACCGATTACGCGCTTTTTATAAGACACTCATTCAGCGATGTGTGCAGCGCTGTATACAGACTAGACTTGAGTAAAAGTGAGTGTCAACACGCTGAGGAGATTTTTTTCAAAACAATGACCGAACGGTCGAGCCCATTACGAAGAATGGCTCGACCGTTTCGAGGAGAAATTGGTGGGAAGAAGAAGTCGCTTAAAGGGCGTGCTGCAACGCTTCTAGAAAGCGCTCAAGAATAAGGCTCTGCCGACACCCTTTGCGGGTCGCTACGGCCAGCTTGGCATCGAAGAACAGTCGCTCGGGGCTCAAAGGTGCCATCAACCCTTTTTCAACCCAGATCGAGGCGTAATGCTCCGGCAGATAGCCGATATAGCTACCGGTCAAGATGAGAAAAGCGATCCCTTCGCGATCGGTTGCAGTTGCGGCAAAGTTGAGTAATTGGTGGAGGCCGATGGCCTCTGCAGTCATGCGGTAGCTGGGAACCACTGCATCGGCAGACCTCAACTCGTCATTACTCACCTCACTGGCACGCCCGAAAAACGGGTGTTCGTGGCTGCAGTACAGGTTCGATCGTTCCTCATAGAGCACGCTGTAGTCCAAACCCGACAACGGCGAAATCATCGGTAGAGCCCCTACATGCAAGCGGCCATCCAGCAGCCCTCGCTCAATCTCACCGGGCGTACTCATGCTCAGATTGATCTTAACGCCCGCGCCCTGGCCACGCACAGCCTTGAGAGCCCGGGTAATGCGCATCTTGGGCTGGGTCACCAAATTGTTGACGATGCCGACATTGAGGTCTCCACGCAGTTGCTGGTGCATTTCATTGACCTCGCCGCGAAACCCCTCAATGGCAACCAGCACCGATTCACCAGCACGCAAAACCTCACGCCCCTCGTCAGTCAAAGCAAAGCCCGCGCGCCCGCGCTGGCATAGGCGCATACCCAAACGCTTCTCCAGATCACTCATATGCAGGCTGATCGCAGATCGACTGATGCCCAGCGCGCTCTCCGCTGCGGTGAAGCTACCGCTCTCGGCCACCGTCTTGAAAATACGCAGCAGGCGCAGATCGAAGTCGCTGACCTGGCTCAGGTGAGGTTTTTTAGGCATACGTGAGTATTTCCATATTTAAACGTAACAATATATAGATTTAACTCACCATTTAATTAAGTACAAGCTGAGCGCAACTTCCATGCACCAGTGATTGACGTCATGAACTAGCGCCTGCACCACTATCGCTTGCCTGCTCACACCCAGCCTAGAGAATTGCCGCAACGGACAAGATCATGCTCCACGATCGACGATATTCTGGCCCGCGACCTCAGCCTGATGATCAACTTTAGCAAGATGCTCAAAGCTTTCTCGGCCACGCTTCGCCCTAATTTCAGGCGAAGGTTTGGCTCTGTGGAAGACCCGTACCCTATCGCGCGTGATACGGATCTGAGTCGAACAACTCTCTGCCCTGCTACTGCTTAGGTTGCCAAGCTGTTGAGCTAGCCGCCGCCTTGAACTTAGCGCGATTTTCCGGCGTGGCCGGTGGTTCGGAGTCACCAAAAACTGCCTTGAGCCAGTGCCCATCGGTAGGGTTCGGGAAGAGAATGAACTTACGACCGAACTGCTCTTTATCCTCAGTCATTAGTTCCTCGCGTTGCTTGACGTCAGCAACGTAATACTTGCGCTTGAAGTCATTGAGATTGTCGCCGAGCATCACGACCACCTCATAATCTTTGGCAATCTCTTTTTGGCGTGGCTCTTTGTTGGAACTGTCGCGATAAACCGTCAGGTGCTGCTCATCAGCAAAAGGCAGTTTGTTCTTACGTAGATTTTCCAGGGCGTAGTTAAAGGTGTTTTCGCCTTGATCACGACTGGTGACATAGAAAATCTCTACCCCCTTCGACTGCGCATAGTTCAAAAAATCCAGCGCTCCGGGTGTGGCGACAGGGCCGTTATCAGCAACCCATTGGTCCCAGGCATTGTCGTCGAAAAACTCTTTCCCCGAGTTGATCATGTAGCCCCAATAACTGATGCTACTTAGAACGGTATCGTCCAGATCGCTGATAATAGCTAAAGGGCGATCACCGTCCTTGTGAGCTTGAAGGGCTTGATCAAGGTGCATTCTCGCTACGTTGAAGCCCTGATAGTAAAGCGCCTCGAACTCGGCTGCTGTTTGCTTCCACGCGACTGCGGCGGTCAAAAGATTTGAAGGGGGGCTGGCGGCCTCATCCGCAAAGGTTTGCGCCCCTTGCAGCATTAGAAACGAGAAGAAAAATGGCGTCGCTAGCTTTGTTTTTATTTTCATATTCTGACCTTTAGCTCCAGGATTGAACCGCTTGAACAAACACTGCCAAGGAGTTTTACACCACCCAGATTTACGCTCAATGCAGGTGTCGCGTTTCTAGCTCAATGAGGCGCAATCCCCTACATTTCGTATTGAAATCAACGACTGGCGAATTGAGTCCTTTCTCGTTTTATAAACAGGCCTGCACGACCGCTTATGTCCCAGTGAATAATTGCGGACAGCCCAGCCCAGGCTATTCAGCTTTTGCCCTCCATTATTAACGATATAACGTCGTCACCAGCCAATCGCAATCCCTCAAGTAATTGTGCCGCCGCTACTACTCGCGGCTGTCCAACTGCACGATTCCCAGCCCGCCCCATCGATTTCTTTTTTTTAAAACCAGCTTGTAAGCTTATGATTAAGAACTACTATTTTGTGTGCAGCTTCGGCTCAGCAAGAAGCTACGCTAGTCTGCAGTTGCAGTTTTAGAGATGAGATTCCACTGGGTCTATGGCTCAATAAAGCCGTAGATGTTTTGCGATTTTGCTCTACGAAACACCCTAAAAAATTGCTGGTAGTTGCCGTGATTACGGTCCAGCAGATCAAGCCAAAAGGAGTTTGTAATGAATCTGAATGCTCTATCGACCGCAACGCTTGGGAGCAGATCATCTCCAGCCAAGTTTTGGAAAGTCAGCACCTCGTTTCTGCTTGCAGCATCCATCATAGTATCTGGTCAAAGCTGGGCAGCAGAAACAGCTAAGCCCGCAACGGATGCTACCAAAGCTGCTAATGATGCCTTGCTCAAAGAGCTGCCATTTGACGACAAGACCTCCTTCGAGTTAGCGCACAAAGGTTTCATTGCTCCCCTGCCCGCAGAGCCGATCAAAGGCGAAAAGGGCAATATGATCTGGGACCCAAGCAAATATGGCTTCATTAAAGAAGGTGAAGCCGCGCCGGACACAACCAACCCAAGCTTGTGGCGCCAATCGCAACTAATCAACATTTCTGGCCTGTTTGAAGTCACCGACGGCATTTACCAAGTCCGTAACTATGACTTGTCGAACATGACCATCGTCGAGGGCAAAGATGGCATCACTATATTCGACCCACTGATCTCCCAAGAGACAGCTAAGGCGGCGCTCGACCTCTACTACAAACATCGGCCCAAAAAACCCGTGGTAGCAGTTATCTACACGCACAGCCACGTTGACCACTACGGCGGTGTGCGCGGCGTTGTTGATGAGGCAGACGTTAAGGCTGGTAAGGTTAAGATCTACGCACCGTTAGGTTTCCTTGAACACGCTGTAGCCGAGAACGTTATGGCGGGAACAGCAATGAGCCGCCGTGCCAGTTACATGTACGGGAACCTGCTGCCGCCAGACGCCAAAGGGCAATTAGGCGCTGGGCTAGGAACCACAACATCCGCTGGTACCGTAACGCTTATTCCTCCGACCGACATCATCAAGGAAACTGGTGAAACGCACGTAATCGACGGTCTCACCTACGAATTCATGTATGCACCTGGCAGTGAAGCGCCAGCTGAAATGCTCTACTACATTAAGGAAAAGAAAGCTCTTAACGCAGCCGAAGACTCCACCCACACTCTGCACAACACCTACTCGCTGCGCGGCGCCAAGATTCGTGACCCGCTCGCTTGGTCGAAATATCTGAATGAAGCGCTGAAGCTATGGGGCGATGACGTTCAAGTTATGTACGCCATGCACCACTGGCCGGTGTGGGGCAACAAAGAAGTGCGCGAGCAGTTATCGCTTCAACGCGATATGTACCGTTACATCAATGATGAAACCCTGCGCCTAGCGAACAAGGGTTACACCATGACCGAGATCGCGGAGCAGGTAAAACTGCCGAAGAACATCGCCACAAAGTTCTCAAACCGCGGCTACTACGGTTCTCTGAATCACAACGTCAAAGCCACTTATGTTCTGTATCTTGGCTGGTTTATTGGCAACCCCGCCACATTGTGGGAGCTGCCACCTGCAGACAAGGCTAAGCGTTACGTCGAAATGATGGGTGGTGCTGATGCTGTGCTGAAAAAAGCCAAGGAGTATTACGACAAAGGTGATTTCCGCTGGGTAGCCGAGGTGGTCAACCATGTGGTCTTTGCTGAGCCGGACAATCAAGCGGCAAAAAATATGCAAGCCGATGCGCTGGAACAGTTAGGTTATCAAGCTGAGAGCGGCCCATGGCGCAACTTCTACCTCACCGGTGCGCAGGAGCTTCGCAATGGCGTACAACAACTGCCGACACCTGATACCGCAAGTCCCGACACCGTCAAGGCAATGGATCTGGACCTGTTCTTCGACTATCTGGCAATGCGCTTGAAAGGGCCTGATGTTGCCGATAAGCACATCACTCTCAACCTTGACTTTACCGACCTCAAACAGAAGTACACGCTTGAGATGGTAAATGGTGTGCTCAACCACACCGAAGGCATGCAGGCCAAGAACCCCGACGCTACCGTTACCTTGACGCGTGACACGCTTAATAGCGTGATGCTTAAACAGACCACGCTAAAAGATGCGGAAAGCTCAGGCGACATCAAAATCGAAGGTGACAAAGGCAAACTCGAAGAGTTGATGAGCTACATGGATGACTTCGATTTCTGGTTCAACATTGTGACGCCATAACACTTTAAGTGAAGGAAGTTGTTCAAGGCAGGCCATTGGATTTATTCGATGGCCTGCTTTTTTATGTGGACGAGAAAGCATAGGGATATTTCGATACAATGCCGGTGGCCATTGATCGACCACGCCTCACCAACCACAGCGTAGCCCCACATTATTCTTGATAAACTGACGCTCCTAGTTTTAATATTGCAGGTTGTAGCCGGCCTGTCGGTATTGATTTGCTCGTTAACCCTCCCGCCAGAACAGCAAACTCAACTGAGACAAATCACCGTATTTACAGGTACTCCCTGAATTGTCCCGTCGCTTCAGTGCCGCGCCCATGATGGATTGGGTTGATACAATTTAAATATCTAGCAATTTCAGCAGGTTAGAAATTCAAACTGTTTTGCTGTAGCAAAATTCAAGCAAGGGAGAACACGGGCTTGCTCCACCATTTGCATTCGACCTGACCAGTTATTTGCATCAGATTAGGCCTGCACGATCCGTGGATATGATCGACCGAGATCGGCCAAAAGCAGCCGCTCAGGATTGGAGTCTTTCGACCCTTTGCAGCCATCGTAGACGCTTCAGTGACCGTAAACGGAGAGCAATCGGGAAATGACTACCCCACTTTTGAACCTCAAGGCGACGCAGTTTTCTCCTTCACATCATAGTTTTTTTTCTTCGCAAAGACTCCGCCAACGACTGTCGGCTCTATAAATAAAATCTTTCTCTTGCTAGCTCCAGGACCATAGGGCTGCATTCGAAAGTGCCCCTTCCTCCAATGTGTACGTTTTTCTTTTACATTTCTCGCGTGATCAAATCCCGCGTCAGACTCATAGATGACATTATCCACTGGACTAATTACAACTCTGTCATAGGTCTTCCGAAGCTTATCTTCAAACTTGCGAATTTTGCCTAGGCCTTTCAATGAGGTTATTTTTTTTCTAAGTTCCTTTCGCTCATTGAAAGCAGTATCGCGATATTGCTTGCAATTAATAAATAATAGAACCTTGGCCATGTGATTTAATGTTTCAGATAAATATCTAATATCGCCTGTAAAGTCATCGTCATGGCCGTACTTTTCCTCGACGCTACTGAGCTCTTGCTTTATTGTTCGCATCCCATCCTGTATGTAAAATCCTTGCACTCGCAGTGCGTCATCTTCCACATGTGATTTACCCAGTGGCGAGCCGGTAAACATCAAATCCAGAATCCTCAACGGCTTGTTCACATCCACCATTGGGCTATCAGTATAACGCTTCATCTCTACTGAGCCCGGATCAATCTGGGTTTCACTTATATAAACTCCTTCAAGTATGTGCTCATGCGTAGATTCGTTATATACTTTTAGTGAGGAGTTCCGGCTCTCTGTGAACTCGATGTAGCAAGTTTTAAATGGAGGGCGGAGGTAATCTACTGGAACGTCATCGCCAATCTCTGTCTGTTCCAAAATCTCGTCGAGAAAATTTGATGTCGTCAAGATGTTGCCATCTTGGCGCCTGAATTTGTAAGAGTAGAGCGTTGTGCTTAGGGCGATTCCCGCCATATGGTCAGTTAAGTTGTCGGAGCGATACAAAGAAAATATATCAGGTCGGAGCCTCATTATCGTCTGTGTTAAGTAGTCTATCGAACAAGTTTCAATATCCAACCCGGTGAAGACCTCGTCGTACACTTGGTCCCTCGCCCGCGTGCTCATCTCAGTATATTTTGAACAGGTGATCCTCACCGGATGTGGCAATTTGTATGTGATGTCCATATTCTTCCAATCTACCAGTTAAATAAATGAAACTCTATCGGGTTCGGACAACGCCGAACAAATGAGATTATCACATTACGGAATTCGAATAGCCTCATAGGATGACACTAAGGGTTCTGGCGTCGGGCACAGCATTAGTTCGGATTTTCAGCGGATACATTTCCATACGCCTTCTTCTAGTTCAAGACTCTCATCACAAACATAAACAAGCGACTCGCAATGGCTTTTTTTGGCCGATTGCTGTTTGTCGCGAAGGGCAGTCTCCGAGCCAAAGCTGACGTAATGCAATGGACGCCAGGGCCGAAAGGCGCGGTCATCCAACACGCCAGCTTTCGCAAGCCATCTCAGCCCCTCAAGCTCAAATCAGCGCTGCGAAGCGACAATGCATCAACCTTTTCTGAATGCCTCTAAGACGCTTTCGTACACATATGGCAGGTACGCCTATCGCTGCGCAATAGTTCACTATTTAAAAGCTTAAGTCTTCTAAATGCACCCTATTTATAGAAGTCTGGATAAAAAATACTGATTGGATTTCCGACGCTTTCAGGATCGTCAATGGCCTTCCTTCCTTGGTTAGCAATTTCTGCTCGATATGTTTGAAGTTTTGGGATTAAAGAGTATATGTCGGTAGTGTCAAAGATAAGTTTTCTGAATTGGTTTACATCAAAAAGAAGGCGGTCACTTTTTCTAATAATTTGTACTACCGGGAGCCTGAGTGCATGTCGCAGCGCTACCTCATAAAAAACGTTAGGGTTTAAATATGAAAGGTCTGCAATCGCAAACTTGGATCTCTTGAGATACTCTAGCACCTGAGTGGTGATCATGCCTGGATCACCAATGTGATCCGCACGAACTACGGTCAGCCCAAGCTCTTCTAAAGCGAGTTGGACCAATGACGACATAAACAAATCAGCATGCTTCCGTTCAATGCTTTCTTCTGAACCTATAGGCGTGATGTAAAAGCAAATTTTAGACCACTCTATAGTGTCTTCCTTTGAGCTTAATACTCCTGCTACTTGCGGGGAATTAACCATCTTAGAAAATGAGGCGTCGGCCGTTTTTTCGGTCACCTCATCAATAACCTGATCTATAGATATTAGCGTCCCTGCGCCTTCGAGTGTTCTAAGTAGATCAAGGCCTTTTACATTAACGATGAAAGTGTCTACGAGTAATAGGGGACATACGAGTAATAGCGGACACCCATTAGCCGGTCCTGCGTCAATATCCAAAGTTTACCCGCCCTGCTTTTTAACAGCAGGGTGTTTTCCTCGTTAAACCTGAACAGTTGAACCGGTCGAGTCCGTTTCCTCGCCTGTGGCTACGACCGAGTCGCGCCAGTCACCCATATGGATCAAGCGGTGGTGATTCTTTGTAGTACCGCCCTGGCGGTAATCCGCCCCAGAGAAACGTTGGTGCCGCCAATGTGTCCAAAACGTGTCACAGAACCGTGGCTCATGTAAAAAATACACGTCCAGTCTCTACGGGCTCACTTGGCAGACGACTCGGGTACAACACACTCAGGCGGTGACAGCAGACCTCCACTCAGACCCGTTGGCTCATCCTGCCCAGTCCCCGAATTGGCTGATCTGCTCTCACCTTATTCACCCCTTAGGCGAAACAGCGTTTGGCATCGAAAGGCTGTTTTTCCTTCAGGATGTGGTAGCTCGCACGCGCCAGTTTGTGCGCCAGCGCCTTGGTAGCAACCACGTTGTTGGTTTTGGCTTTCTTCTTCTCGAAAAAGCGTTTGGCGTCTTCACTGAAGCGCCGGGCAAAGTTGGCCACTTCGATAAAGGCCCAGATCAAATAGGCATTGCCATTCCTGGTGTTGCCTTCACTCTTTTTCTTGCCGTTGGAATAATGAGCGCTATCCACGCAGCGAGCATACGAAGCAAAGTTGCCGACGTCGGCAAAACGCTCAATATTGCCTGTCTCTAGCATGATCACGATCGCGAGCACTTCGCCGATCCCTGGCATCGACTTAAGCAATGCGAACTCCGGGCGCAGTCGGGCGCCTTGTAGCAGTCTGGCTTCCAGGCACCCTATTTGGCTATTGAACGCCTCAATGATGGCGACGTTGGCTTTCATCGCCAGAGCCACATCGGGTGGCAGGCTCAGCCTGTCTACCGATGCGGCTGACAGGCGTTTGACTGCAGCGCTACTCAGTCGGCAACCCAGCTGACGAGCCATGATGTTTTCCACCGCCAGGATATGTTGAGTCCGGCTGCGTACTAACTGAATACGTTTACGGGCAAGATCGCGCAACGCACGCTCTTGTGGCGGATGAATATAACCCGTCGGCAAGATCCCGAGCCGTAGCAGATGGGCCAAGAAAGCCGCATCGTCCTGATCATCGGAATGCTTTAAACCGTCATAACGTTTCATCGCCACGGTGTTGGCCAGCTTCACCTCGAAACCAGCGCCCTTCAAACCATCGACCAGCCAGTACCAGTTGTAGGTTGACTCCACCACCACGCCAGCTAACTCGGCACGATGCGGTTCGAGCAGCATCACGATCTTCACCAAATCGTTGGGGCAACGTCGACTGAGGAGCACTCGATCCGTTTCGTCGGTAATCACCACAACACTGTTGTTCGAATGTAGGTCAATGCCACAGAATTTCATCACGGCCTCCTTGAGCAAAAGACAATGTTCGCACCTTGAATTTTGCACCACCTCTGCGAGGTGGGGAGGCCGGCCAGATGATTCTCAGACCACGTTTAAATCGAAATTTCGCAAAACCGTGGTCTGTCCCCTATTACCCACTCGTGTCGTACTTGGCCAAGTACGCGTTACCGCCCAGCTCACGGGTAAATTGCAGCGGGCCAGACTCATGACCGACCTGAGCCAAGAACATGGCCATGCGCTTGGGCCGGTCAAATTGCCAGCGCTTAGCTGCTGCGTTGATTGCAGGAACAAAAACGCCCGCATGTTTGCGGGCGTTTGGCATGATGTGCAGCAGTTGCTGTTCGGTTAATTCCATATTTCCTCCAGACGTAAAAAAGCCCGCACTCGGCGGGCTGGACTTTGAAGCTCTGCTTGATATGTTTTCAGCGTCAAATGGATTCTGAAATCGTTACGAATCTATACCTACAATCGAGTGACCCCTTCGACAAAATCAAATAGCGCATTTAAGTGCATGATTGAGCCGTTCCTGCTATTAACATGAAAATAGTCTGAAATAAGTCCAAGGGATACTCACAATCTGAATACCCTTTTCGGCATCATCCAGGCAGTCGCTCAATGTTTGAATGCATTGGAATAGCGCAAGACAAAAACTGCCGAAAACAAAGAAAACGAATACGTGAAAGGAATCACTATGACTTACGACGCTGATGAAGAGACATCTTGGCGCGCGTACGCAACACGAATCGACGCCGTGCTGGATCTGCGCTATGAGGACAGCTCTGGAGATGTTAGTCAACACACAGTAGAGGCTCGCTACTTTAATGAGGCTTCACTGTTCGGTCGCTGCCAACTTCACAAAGCTAACCGCGAGTTTCTTTACTCCCGCATCAGCTCATGCCAAGACGCCAACACTAAAGTAGACATCCCGAATGCCTACAAATACCTACTGCGCCTTTACGAAAAAACACCAGAATATTCGTACGAAATCACCATTGAAGAGCATCAAGACATCCTGCGCGCCCTGCTATATATCATGGAACACAGTGGCCACCAAGAGCATCAGCGCCCCCTGATCATTGCAACACTCTGCAGGAAGCTGTCAGGTGACAACCGCATAGATACCCGCCATACAGCTCACTTCGTTGTGATGCATCGAAGGGCATCTCCTCAAGCATTTAAACTCATGATCGGGCGCCTTAGCCAAAGCCTTCTAGCCCCCCAAAAGGCAGCACTCCTCAAGTTAGCCACCAAACTGGCCACACAGTTCGAGGCACCTAACGGCGATACACAAGAAGCGCTCGACTACATGACCCAGCGCTTCGCCAAAACCGAATAAGCCGCTCTTAGCTACGGCCTTGATTGCAGACCATACATGGACCTTGCTTAATAAACCCGAAGGCGTTAGACCTCGATGTCGTACTGGGGCAGGCTTGGCGCCTGCCCGGTGATATCGCCGTCAACGATGAAGGCTTTCGGGAATAGGGGACAGACCACGTTTAAATCAAAGTTTCGCAAAACCGTGCTCTGCCCTATTTCCCTATACCAGAGGTCTTCAGCCCGAGTTGATTTGGCGCGTACCAATTATGTACCACTAAGATCTTTTCGTAAGATACATTGCGAGGGCTATATACCTTTTGCATCCGGCAAATAACGGCCAGACGCTGACGCGTGCAGTCCCGTTGCAATCAAGCCATATCGCTCTTGGCAAATTCCTCGGCCAGGAAGTCGATTAAGGTTCTTACCGATGGTAACAACCCTCGCCTGGACGGAAATACGGCATGCACCAGCCCGGTCTTTGGTGACCACTTGGGCAAAGTATTGACTAGCGTTCCCTCAAGCATTTCAGCGCGCACCACCACCGTAGGTAGATGCACGATGCCAACGCCCGCCAATGCGGCTTGGCGCAGGGCCACAAGGTCGTCGGTGACGAGTCTTGGATGATGCGTGATGGTTGCCGTAGCGCCGTCGGGGCCTTCGAGTACCCAGGCATACTCGCGCTGCACCGAGCCCCAGTGCAGGCTGGGCAGGCTGTTGAGGTCGGCTGGCACCAGTGGACTATCGAGCCCCTTCAGGAGCGATGGGCTGGCCACCACACATTGAGTGCTATTGGCCAACACCCTCATCACTAGATCACTGCTTTCCAATGGCGGAAAGCGCACGCGCAACGCGATATCAATGCCTTCCTGAATCAGGTCAACATGGCGATTGCTGCTTGCCACATGCAATTCAACCAGTGGATAGCGAATCATAAACCTGGCCAGCATCGGACCGACCCAGAAATTCAGCAAAGCTGTCGGGCAGCTCAACCGCACAATGCCTTGCGGCTCTGAACGATTGCGCTCGATCACCTCGGCAGCGCCTTCAGCCTCCACCAACATCGCAACGCAATGGCGGTAATACTCCTGGCCGATTTCGCTGACGGAAAAATGTCGTGTTGAACGCTGAATCAAGCGAACTCCCAGACGCTCTTCGAGACTGGCGATACGTCGACTGAGCTTCGACTTTGGCATATCCAACGCCCGCCCGGCCTGGGAAAACCCGCCGTGTTCGACAACCTGGACGAAGTAGTAAAGATCGTTAAGGTTTTCCATCAGCGTTCTCCAAATAGAACACTGAGGGTAATTTATCCGGTCTACCGCGCCAAGCGTTGCAGCCTTATGGTGTTCTCCATCAGTTACAGGAGGCACATCATGAAAAACATTCTTGGAATCTACGACAGCCCCAGACCACATTGGGTGGGAGACGGCTTCCCAGTACGCTCGTTGTTCTCTTACGACACCCTAGGCAAACACACCAGTCCGTTCCTGCTGCTCGACTATGCCGGACCGCATGATTTTGCTCCTGCGCAACAACGGCGTGGCGTTGGTCAACATCCGCATCGCGGTTTCGAAACGGTGACCATCGTCTATCAGGGCGAACTGGAACATCGCGACTCGACTGGCAGCGGCGGCCAGATTGGTCCTGGCGACGTGCAATGGATGACTGCCGCCTCGGGAATCCTCCATGAAGAATTTCACTCCACGGAGTTCACCCGTACAGGTGGCACCCTGGAAATGGTTCAGCTGTGGGTCAATCTACCGGCTCGCGACAAGATGTCCGCCCCCGGTTATCAGACGCTACTCGATCGAGACATACCCGCAATCCCTCTAGCCGACGGAGCTGGAACCTTGCGTTTAATTGCTGGTGAGTTTGAAGGACAGCATGGTCCCGCCCGCACCTTCACAGCGATGGATGTCTGGGATATGCGCCTGAATGCCGACAAGCCGGTGTCCTTGCGTCTGGTCGAGGGCCGAACCACTGCACTGGTGGTATTACGCGGCACCGTGCAGGTGAACCACACGCAAGTGCTCAGACCATCGCAGATGGCGCTGTTTGAGCGTGCAGGTGACGAGTTGCTGCTGGAGGCTAATAACGAGGCAGTGGTACTGCTGCTCAGCGGTGAACCGATCGACGAGCCGATCGTCGGTTACGGCCCCTTCGTGATGAACAGTCAGGCCGAAATCGAACAGGCCGTTGCAGATTTTCAGACTGGGCAATTCGGACGAATGAACAGTCATCCGTCATAGCCCTGACGCGGCTGACATCTAGTCTTGAAAGACCTACCCGCAAAACGTTTGCGGGGTTACGGGCGTAGTGCCTTGGCCTACAGCCAAATACTCCCACACTACCAACTGCTGATTGAGAGCGCCCCGAAAACTCAGCAGGTGACTAATGAAAACGAAACACTGAATTCACAGCACTAACCCCACTCCATGTGACATGCGCGCATGGCATTCAGAAGCAGTAAGGAGAAGCAAAATGACTACGCCCTACAAACGTCTCGATAAGAACAACGCAGCCGTACTGTTGGTCGATCACCAAGCGGGTCTGCTGTCGCTGGTTCGCGACCAGGACCCTGACAAGTTCAAGAACAATGTGCTGGCACTGGCTGACCTGGCCAAATACTTCGAGCTGCCGACCATCCTCACCACTAGCTTCGAGACTGGCCCCAATGGCCCACTGGTTCCAGAGTTAAAGGATCTGTTCCCGGATGCGCCGTACATTGCCCGCCCCGGTCAGATCAACGCTTGGGATAACGAAGACTTCGTCAAAGCAGTAAAAGCTACCGGCAAGAAACAATTGATCATTGCCGGTGTAGTCACCGAAGTGTGCGTGGCGTTCCCGGCACTTTCGGCCCTCGAAGAAGGCTTCGAGGTGTTCGTGGTCACCGATGCCTCCGGTACCTTCAACGAAATCACCCGTCACTCGGCCTGGGACCGCATGTCCAGCTCCGGTGCGCAGCTGATGACCTGGTTTGGCCTAGCCTGCGAACTGCATCGCGACTGGCGCAACGACATCGAGGGCCTGGGTACATTGTTCTCCAACCACATCCCGGACTATCGCAACCTGATCACAAGCTACAGCACGCTCACTGCAGGCAAGTAAAACCCACGCGGTGGCTATGCATAATGGCGCAGCCACCGCCCCTCAACATCCATCTATGTGCTCCTCACTCTAAGCTTGATCTGCGCACACGCTTGAACACCTAAGTTCCTGATAAACTACCCGCCCACTCCGCTGCACGCATGCTGCACGGTGTAACCCGTTTCTTGGTTTTGCTTGAACTGCGTAATTACTTTGCTAGCCGTCTGCTTTGATCATCCAAACATGATGAGCAAAGTAGATGGCTAGACGAATTTCAGAACAGCAAACCTGCATTGATAGAACTCAGACCATGCTTATTGCCCCGGCCGTATCCCCCGCCACTGCTCGCACTAATCTATCCCGCCGCTTTAGCGTTGCGCCGATGATGGATTGGACGGATCGTCATTGCCGTTTCTTTCTGCGTCAGCTTTCACACAATGCCCTGCTCTACACCGAGATGGTGACAACCGGGGCGCTGTTGCATGGTGATACGCAGCGGTTTCTGCGCCATGACGAGGCTGAATATCCGCTTGCGCTGCAATTGGGTGGCAGCTCGCCGGCTGATTTGGCCGCGTGTGCCAAGCTGGCTGAGGCGGCGGGCTATGACGAGGTGAACCTCAATGTCGGCTGCCCAAGTGATCGCGTGCAGAACAATATGATTGGCGCATGCCTTATGGCTCACCCACAGTTGGTGGCTGACTGTGTCAAGGCGATGATTGATGCAGTTGATATCCCGGTCACGGTCAAGCACCGCATCGGTATTGATGGTCGCGACAGTTATGCAGAGCTGTGTGATTTCGTTGGCACGGTTCGCGATGCTGGCTGCAAGAGTTTCACCGTACACGCGCGCATCGCGATTCTTTCGGGTCTGTCACCGAAGGAGAATCGCGAAGTGCCGCCTTTGCGTTATGACGTAGCGGCGCAGTTGAAGAAGGACTTTGCTGATCTGGAGTTGATCCTCAATGGCGGCATCAAGACGCTCGAAGACTGCACAACCCATCTCGAAACCTTCGACGGCGTGATGCTGGGTCGCGAGGCGTATCACAACCCGTACCTGTTAGCCCAAGTTGATCAGGCGCTGTTTGGCTGCGATAAACCGGTGATTAGTCGCTATGAAGCCATGTTGAGCATGCGTGATTATATTGCCCGGCATTTACAGGAAGAGCGCGCGGCCATGCACCACGTCACGCGTCATATGCTGGGTCTGGCTCAGGGTTTCAAGGGCGCAAGGCGTTTTCGCCAATTGCTTTCGGTGGATATTCACAAGGCCAGTGACCCGATGGAACTGTTCGATCAGGCCGCTCAATTGCTCGAAGGACATTGAGCCCGGATTCGCCCTCGGGTAATGTCAGGGGATCCGCAACGACAAGGTTTCGTCATGACTAGCAAGCTGGATCAACTTAAGCAGTTCACCACCGTTGTCGCTGATACTGGCGATTTAGATGCTATTGCCCGCATAAAGCCGGTCGATGCCACCACCAATCCTTCGCTGCTGCTTAAGGCCGCCGCTATGCCGCGTTACGCTGAGTTGCTGAAAAACTCAGTTGAGGGCTGTAATAGCGACTTGAACCTTGCCTGCGACCGTTTTGGGGTTGCCGTTGGCCAAGAGATTCTGAAAATCATTCCGGGGCGTATTTCGACCGAAGTTGATGCGCGCCTATCGTTTGATACCGATGCAACGCTGCGCCGCGCTGAGCGCCTGGTTGAGCTGTACGAGCAAGCTGGGATTGGTCGCGAGCGTATCCTGATCAAGATCGCCTCCACGTGGGAAGGTATTCAGGCCGCCGAGCAGCTTGAGAAAGCAGGCGTGCAAACCAACCTGACCCTGCTGTTCTCTTTTGCTCAAGCTCAGGCTTGTGCGGATGCCGGCGTGTTCTTGATCTCGCCATTCGTGGGGCGTATTTACGACTGGTACAAAAAAGCTGAAGGCTGCGATTTTGTCGGCATGGCGGACCCCGGCGTGCAATCGGTCACACGCATCTACAATTACTACAAAGCCAACGGCTACAACACTGTGGTCATGGGCGCCAGCTTCCGGAATCTCGGCCAGATCGAGCAGTTGGCCGGCTGCGATCGCTTGACCATCAGCCCAGAGCTGCTGCAACAGTTGGCAGACGATCAAGGCAACCTTGAGCGCAAGCTGAACCTTGGCGCACCGAGCGAAGCCAAGCAAACGTTGAATGAAGCACAGTTCCGCTGGGCGATGAATGAAGATCCAATGGCCACTGAAAAGCTGGCGGAAGGTATTCGCCAGTTTGCCAAAGACCAGCAGAAACTAGAGCAGCTACTGAGCAACTAGCCGAGACCACTCCGTAGGGAACGGCAACGCGAAGCTTGTCTACCAAGCATCTGGACGTAATGGCCAATGGTGGAAGGGTGCAGCGTCTTCCACCCTACCCATCAAGCCGTAGGGTGTGACAACGCGAAGCTTGTCCACCAAGCATCTGGATCTGGGCGCAGCGGCCAATGGTGGAAGGATGAAGCGTCTTCCACCCTACGCATCAAGCCGTAGGGTGTGACAACGCGAAGCTTGTCCACCAAGCATCTGGATCTGGGCGCAGCAGGCAATGGTGGAAGGGTGCAGCGTCTTCCGCCCTACCCATCAAGCCGTAGGGTGTGACAACGCGAAGCTTGCCTACCAAGCATCTGGACGTAATGGCCAATGGTGGAAGGTGCAGCGTCTTCCACCCTACACATCAAGCCCGTAGGGTGTGGCAACGCGAAGCTTGTCCACCAAGCATCTGGATCTGGGCGCAGCAGGCAATGGTGGAAGGGTGCAGCGTCTTCCACCCTACACATCAAGCCGTAGGGTGTGACAACGCGAAGCTTGTCCACCAAGCATCTGGGCGCAGCGGCCAATGGTGGAAGGTTGAAGCGTCTTCCACTCTACGTATGAAACAACTGAATAAAAAACGGGGCATTGAGTTAATCAATGCCCCGTTTTTTTGTATGCGGGTTCGGCTAGCTGTGTTCTAGCGCGTTGACCAGATCATGGAAGGCTTCGCGGTTGGAGTCATTCAAGCCCATAAGAATCCGGTGAGCCTCAAGCACTTTGGCTTTTACCACCTCTTCGGTTTGGTCTTGTGAAGGTAGATCATCCAAAGCTTCAGGACAGGGAATCGGGCGGTCGACAATATTAAACACCTGATCAAAACCCATCGACTGTAAAAGCCGGGTGATGTCTGGGTGAGTCGTGACCACAGTCGGCAGCAAACCGATTTTTTGCCGCGACAAAATAGACAGCTTCGCCAGCAAACCCAAGGTGGTGCTGTCGATGCTGCGCGTCTCGGTGAGGTCAATAACGATCGCGGAGAAATTCATTGAAGTGAAGATTTTCTCGATCGTGTAGTCGAGCGCTGAACACAGGGTCAAGCGTACTTCACCTATGAACTTGAGGACGAAAGTTCCGTCCTGCTCTGCAAATTGGATGCGGCCAGGGCCTATCCCAGGGTTCATGCAAGATTCCTGCTTAACACAAGCAATGCAATATCATCCGGCATCTCTGCCAAGTTGGCCAGTCCTAACACGTCCCGCAGACCTTCAAGCGTGCCGCCCGCCTCTGTAACCAGCTGCGGAAGCGCCGTTTCTTTGTCTTTCAGGGTGTCGCCTGGCAACAAGTCGAGAATACCGTCGGATAACAACGTCAGACTAAAGTTTTTCGGCAGTTGCATAGTTTGATCACTGTACTCCGCCTCTTCGAACAAACCAACAGGCAGACCGCGACCTTCGATGTAATTGGCCTTCCCTTCGCTAAACATCACTGGCAGCGGCAAGTGCCCGCCAATGCTGTAAATCAAGGTATCGGTTTCTTCGTCAATGACCCCGCCAAGCATGGTCACATGCTTGCCCAGCTTGCAGTTGATCAAGCCACGGTTGATATGCCCAAGCACCTCGGATGGCTTGAACTCAGGCAGACGCCCAGCTCGTTTCGATTCATAGAGCAGGCGCGTGGTCATAAACTTGAGCAGCACGGTGACGAAAGCCGATGAGGCACCATGTCCGGAAACATCCGCCAGATAAAAGGCAATTCGCCGGTCATCTACGCGAAAGTAATCGACAAAGTCACCTGACAAGTACAGCGAAGGGATTATCTGATGCGCGAAATGCACACCATTAATCTCCCACGGCGTTTCAGGCAGCATGTTCATTTGCACCTGGCGACCCGCATTCTGGTCTTCTTGCAACAGGTGCAAACTGGCTTCGAGCTGCTCGGCGTAATGCTTGTTTTCCAGACGCAGCCTAACGCGATCAAGCGCACGGTTGATCGAATGCTCAAGCACTGCGAGGTCTTCAAGGGGCTTAATCAGGTAATCCGCAGCGCCGAGGCGTAAAGCCTCGACCACGTCGGTCATCACGCCTGCGCCGGAAACCACAATAATTGGCGTCTCGGAACCCAGAGCGTTAATGCGGCGAATCAGCTCCAAACCATCAACTTGGGGCATGCGCAGATCGCAAATCACCAGGTCTGGATTTTTCTGCTCAAAGATTTCCAAGCCCTGCAATCCATTTGAAGCTTGCAAGACGATAAAGCCGCTATCTTCCAGATAAGCCGCAAGACTGGCGCGGACTACTTGGTCGTCATCAATGATCAGCAGTGTGGCACTGGTTTTCTGCATGGGGTATCCAGGCAAACTGCGTCGCGGTTGGTTTGACGTATACGTCAGGCCAGGACCGGCAGGCGCGCACTCGGTTCGGATTAAGGCGCAGACGGTACTCCCATCCGCACCTCGATTCAAGCACCCCTGGGTGGCGAGAAGCTTCTTTACACCCTAAACATAGGAGAGCTATAAACCCAAAGAACAAGTCCCAATGACAAGAGGATAGTCCGTATGAGCCAAAGCAATCACGAATACAGTGAAAAACGCGAATACATTCGTATGCAGGTGGAAACCCCCGCCACACTGCACCATGCTGGCCAGGCTATCCCAGCGCTCTGCCGCGACCTCTCTGCCACGGGGATGCAGCTAGAAGCCGCTTGTAACTTGCAAGTCGGTGACAAGGTCAAAATCAGTATTGAGTCCGAGCATCCACAACTAAAAGGCCTGACGGCTGAGGCCGAAGTTGTCCGCGTCAACAGTGGCGACGGCGACAAACAGATCATCGGCGTGAACGTGCTATCGATGCGTTGATGAACCGTCTAAATATTTTCAAAACGTAAAAATGCAAAAGGCGCCCTGAAAGGCGCCTTTTTATTGAGCCGGTTCTATCGGCCATCAGGTGTTAAAAGTCGTCTTCAACCACACCGTCTTTGATTTTGAACTCTCGATTCTGCAAGTAAGCGTTACGCACAAAAATATAGCGATCGCCGACAATCAAACGCTCGGCCGGGAACAGGCTAGCCCGCGTGTCGACCAGGTTAACGCCATACACCACGTTACGCGTAGGCACGTGATCGATAAACAGACTGGTTGCCAGCAAGCCATCAGGCACGCGAGCTGCGGCGTCGCGCACAGTACTCGGGCCAAACAGCGGCAGCACCAGATACGGGCCGCTACCAATGCCCCAGACCGCCAAGGTTTGGCCGACATCTTCGTCGTTACGCTGCAAACCCATGCGTGTGGCTACATCGACAAAGCCCAGCAAACCGAGCGTGGTATTGAAGATAAAACGACTGGTATCGATCCCCGCGTCGTAAACCTTGCCTTGCAACAGGTTGTTGGCCAGGTTGCCAACTTCACCGATGTTGTTAAAGAAGTTATGCACGCCATCTTCTAAAAACTGCGGTGTAACCGCCTGATAGCCTTTGGCTAATGGTTTCAGGGTGTAGGTATCAACGGTGTCATTGATGTTGAACATGGCCCGGTTATAACCAATCCACGGGTCATCTTCATCCGAGGCTTGCACCGCCCCTGAAAGCAGTGCCACGCTCGCGCAGGCAGCCCATAGACTCAGCCGCTCCAACCAGCTTTTTCTGGTGTCTCGCATTAATCAATCTCCTTGAAAATTAAGCGCCGCTGCCGGAGCCTGCCTTTAATGCCGCGCAGTATAATGCTTATCACCCAACCGTGGCAGCATAGTGACCTTTGCAAATGGCTGAAAACAAGCACGTACTTCACACGGCATTAATCCCAGTTCGCTGGGGCGACATGGACAGTTACGGCCACGTCAATAACACCCTCTACTTACAATACCTCGAAGAAGCTCGGGTTGCCTGGTTCAAATATGCCGGGATAACCCTCGATAGCAGCGCGATTGCTCCGGTGGTATTACAGACATTACACACCTACCTGAAGCCGGTTACCCACCCCGCCACCGTCAAGATTGAGCTGTTTACAGGGGCGATTGGCCGGAGCAGCCTGGTGCTGGAACATCGCCTGTCCACTATAGAAGACCCTGCAACCACATACGGTGAAGGCCATTGCAAATTGGTTTGGGTTGATCATCGCTGCAACGCCTCGGTGCCTATGCCCGAGCACGTACGCACTCAACTCGAGGCACTAGACTGAGGTAGGACGCTGCCCTGCGCGTGATTCTGTCATCAGCTGTTCATCTCTCCGTCACGTTAGAGCCTTATGCTCTGGACTAGACCATTTCAAGGATGACGGAATGAACGCGCCAGCCACTCCCCCTCAATTCACAGCGGTATTATTTGGGCTAAGCGGTTGCCTGGTCGATTTTGGTGCCCGAGCACAGCCCCCCAAACTCAGCTCAGGCACGGCCGCCGAAGCTCAATTGGCCAGTCATGCCGAATTAGCACCCGGCGCGCATGAGCTGCTCAATGATTTGCACCAGCACAAAGTCCCCTGTGCTTGGCTTGATGAATTACCCGAGCAGGCCTGCACACAACTGAGCAGCAATCTGCCCGAGTGGATCAAAGCCTGCAATCGCCCTGCCCGCTCGTGGCCTGCACCCGATGCCTGCTGGCAAGCATTGATGGAACTGAATGTCAGCCAACTCGACGGTTGTGTGCTGGTAAGTAGCGAACCGCGTTTGCTCCAAGCGGGCCTTAATGCGGGTTTATGGACCATTGGTTTGGCGGCCTGCGGGCACCTTTGTGGCAAAACCCTGAACGACTGGCAAGCACTTGAAGCCACAGAACGCGAGCGTTTGCGCGCTCAGGCAACACTGACGCTTTATCGGCTCGGTGTGCATGCCGTGACCGATCAACTAACAGAGCTTGGCCCTTGCTTGAGTGATCTCAACCTTCGCCGACTCAAGGGAGAAAGGCCATGACTCTGAGCCTGACGCAATTTACCAAGCAGCTCAGCGCCCTGTTCAGCAATCGTGGCAACCTGCCTTATGGCGAAGACATTAGCCAGATCCAGCATGCGCTGCAGTGTGCAACCTTCGCCGAGCGCTCGGGTTGTCGTAACAGCTTGATTGTCGCCGCGTTGCTGCATGATGTCGGCCACTTACTCGATGACCCTGAAAGCGGTTTGAACGAAGACATGCGCCATGAAGAACGCGGGGCCGAGTTACTGCGCGCACTGTTTGCCGACTCAGTCTGGCAACCCATTCGTCTGCATGTCGCCGCCAAGCGCTATTTATGCGCGGTGGACCCGCTGTACCACGCAGGTTTGTCAGACACGTCGCGCCATAGCTTGCAACTGCAAGGCGGGCCTTTTAATGACCGTGAGATAGAGGCGTTTCTACGCGCGCCTTACGCGCAAGATGCACTCACCCTGCGGCGCCTGGATGACTTGGGCAAAGACCCTCAAATGAAAACCCCAAGCCTTGAGTATTTTTACCCCCATATTGAGAAAGCCTTACTCGCAGCCGACTGAAGCCACAACTGTCCTGCGTTGGCTGTTAGCCCCTGGCTAAATTGTGTCAAAGCTTGATCCTGAACAAGCAAAGCACCTGCAGGTGGATTATCCTGATGGTATAGGCAAGGATCTTTCGCAGCCGCCAAAGGTCCATTGTCTTAACTATTTGAAAAGGGAGCGCCATATGCCTGCTAGCCGTTTGCAGCAGCAACTCGATGAACTGCGTGAGCAGTTGTCCCAAGACTCACCTCTTAGCGAGGAAGAGCGTGCGGAGCTCTACGTTCTGTCTCAGGAGATCGAACTGCAACTGGCGCGCGAAGCCGCAGCCGCGCCGGATGCGACCCTTGTTGACGGTGTCAACCTGGCCGTTGAGCGTTTTGAAGTCAGCCACCCAACCTTGGCTGGCACCCTGCGTAATATTGTGCAGAGCTTGGCCAATATGGGGATCTAATAGATCCCTGTAGGGTGTGACAACGCGAAGCTTGTCTATCAGAATCCGGCAAATTATCCGGATATTTGCAGCGTTAATGGTGGGTAAGCAAGGCATCACCCTAGCGAAGTGCCTCGCTAGCCGCAAAAAAAGCCCAGCAAATGCTGGGTTTTTTGCTTACTGGCGAACCAGTCGCCGATTATCTGGCTTGATCGGCCCTGTGCTGCGATAAGGATTAATGTCCAAGCCGCCACGGCGCACATAACGCGCATACACAGTTAATGAATCCGGTTTGAGTAACCGCTGGATATCGAGAAAGATCCGCTCAACACACTGCTCATGGAAATCGGCGTGCTGGCGAAAGCTCACCAGATAAGCCAGTAAACTGCCTTGATCCAGCGCCGGGCCACGATATTCGATGACCACAGTGCCCCAATCCGGCTGGCCGGTGACTGGGCAATTCGATTTGAGCAAATGGCTGTACAGGGTTTCACTGACCACGCGCAGCGTATCACAACGCAGTAACTCCGGTTGTGGCTGCTCGTAATTGCTGATGCTGATGTCGGCATCATCAATACACAAACCCGGCAGTGACGCGACGCCATCGGCCGCCACATCATCCAGGCTACGCACCTTGACTGAAACCGGCTTACCGGCAACCGCAGACAAGTCCTTGCTCATCACCTCAACCAGCTCGGCAGTGCTTGAAAAGACGCTCTGATTCAGCGAATTGAGGTAAAGCTTGAATGACTTCGACTCGATGATATTGGTTGAGTCCGCAGGAATCGCAAACTCGCCAATTGCCACCACCGGCTTACCCGTAGGCATCAACCAGGACAGCTCGAAACAGTTCCAGAAGTCCACGCCTTGATACGGCAGCGTTTCAGCGTTCAGACCCAGTTCGGCCCACTTTGGCGCGCGAGGGATCGGAAACAGCAACGACGGCGTGTACGTGGCGATGTATTCGCTGGATTTACCCAGCGGCGAATCTTCAGCAGCAGGATGCATATCGGTTACCTGTGAAACGTGCAGCGATTAAGACAGCTCGGCAACAACGTCAATTAGCGCCTGCGCGGGATTGGCCGCCTGGCTAATTGGGCGACCGATTACCAGATAGTCTGAACCAGCAGCCATCGCCTGGCTTGGCGTCAGGATACGGCGCTGGTCATCCTGAGCACTGCCCGCTGGACGAATACCTGGAGTGACCAGTTGCAACTGGGCAAAACGCTGCTTGAGGATTTGCGCTTCTTGCGCCGAACAAACCAGACCATCCATACCCGCCTGTTGCGCCAGACCGGCAAGACGCAGCACCTGTTCCTGTGGCGCAACATCAAGGCCGATGCCAGCCAGATCCTGTTGCTCCATGCTGGTCAGCACGGTCACACCAATCAGCAATGGCTTCGCCCCGCTCAGACTGTCGAGCGTTTCGCGGCAGGCACTCATCATGCGCAAGCCGCCAGAGCAATGAACGTTGACCATCCATACACCCATTTCAGCGGCCGCCTTGACTGCCATGGCCGTGGTGTTGGGAATGTCGTGGAATTTAAGGTCGAGGAATACTTCAAAACCTTTATTGCCCAGCGCGGAAACGATTTCAGGACCGCAGCGCGTGAACAGCTCTTTGCCGACCTTGACCCGGCACAGCTTAGGATCGAGCTGATCAGCCAACGCTAAGGCGGCATCACGGGTCGGAAAATCCAAAGCAACGATGATTGGAGTCTGGCAATCGGACATAGTCGGGCTCTCGTGGTCAATTTCGCCGCGCATTGTAGCCGAAGCGACCGCCAGTTACCGCCTGATTAATCGGACGCCGACGGGCTACCCGCCAATAACCTGCAACTGCGCTTGCAAGCGCGCCGCCTCAGGTCGCCGGCAATTGACTGCGACAGACGCCAAACCCAGCCATGCTGCCATGCGCTGCAGTTGTTCAGCCATCGCCGCAATGGCGCTGTCATCCAACCCGCCCGCCTCGCTGTGCAGCGCGTGCAAAGCCAAGCAACCCTTGGCTCGTTCGGCGCGCAAATCCAGCCGTGCGAGCAGCTGTTCATTGTGCAAAAACGGCAACACGTAATAGCCATACACGCGCTTGTGTTGCGGCGTATAGATTTCCAGACGGTAACGAAAATCAAACAGGCGCTCGGTGCGTTGACGCTGCCAAACCAATGAATCAAACGGCGACAGCAACGCACTTGCCGTCACTTTACGCGGAATCTTCAAGCTGGCGGTCGGGTGATACCCCGGCTTGTCCCAGCCTTGCACGGCAATTTCTGTTAGCTCGCCGGACTCAAGCAATTCGTTGATGCGCACCTTACTGTCGCGCGCATCCAGACGAAAGTAGTCGCGCAGATCAACCTCGCTGGCAACGCCGAGCGCCTGCGCTGAATGCATCAATAATTGGCGCTGCGCCGTGGCTTCATCAATATCCGCATGATTGAGCGCCTCAGCGGGTAAAACTCGCTCCGGCAAGTCATATAAACGCTCGAAACCATTGCGCCCGGCGACCGTGACATGCCCAGCAGCAAACAACCATTCCAACGCATGCTTTTCATCGCTCCAGCCCCACCAAGGGCCTTTCGACTTGTCACCCGCAGCCAGGCTGCCAGCGCCCAATGCGCCGCGTTCCTTGACGGATTGCAAGACTGAACGAATCAGCGGTTGTTGCTCGCGACCGAATTTGGCCAACTGCCGGTAAATACCCTCGCCCTGCTCGGCTCGCCGCATGCGCCAACGCAGTAACGGGTAGACCGACATGGGCAGCAGCGATGCTTCATGCCCCCAATATTCGAAGAGTTTTCGTTGGCGCCCTGAACTCCACGCCGCCTGTTCAAGCAGAGCATGCGAATAATTACCCAGACGTGAGAACAGCGGCAGATAGTGCGAACGCACCAATGCATTGACCGAATCAATTTGCACAACGCCAAGACGTTCAATTGCAGCGTTGAGATGAATGGCTTTTACCGACTTTGGTTGCCGTGAATTAAAACCTTGGGCGGCTAACACCAAGCGTCTTGCCTGCTTGAGTGATAGCGATTGGGTTTCGCGCATGCGGTTCTCCTCAACTGAGCGCTTTACCCTAACTGACCGAAGCAAAAGTGAACAGGCGCGACCCGCTTAAATTACTGCGCCTGTTCAGCGATACAACCACTCATTTGGACGAGCGCTTCAGGGGGTCAATCCAGAACGCTCGCTCAGACTCTTGCACAGCATCAGCGCGAGTCAGGCCTATGTCTTTAAGTGCATCATCACTCAAGGTCGCCAGTTGATGACGCTCTTTGGCCAGTTGATTCCAGCGCTTGAGTTGCGCCCAAATCAGTCCAGCATAAACGCGAACTGACAAGCCTTTTACCGACCCTACACTTGCGACTGCATAACCTTTTTGAGCTTTCATTTTTTCGCCCTCCTTTAGGGATAGCGATAGTCTCCTGCGTGGCCTATGATCAATCCAACGAATGTTTCTTATGCAATACATCTCTGAGATTGATCAATGGCTAACTACCCAAGTATCGACAGTGAACTGCTGCGCACCTTTGTCGCGATTGCCGACTACGGTGGCTTTACCCGGGCTGCCGAAGTGGTTAATCGCACTCAGTCGGCGGTGAGCATGCAGATGAAGCGCTTGGAAGATGACGTGATGCAGCGTCCATTGTTTCAGCGTGACGGCCGCCAACTCAGCCTCACTGCAGAGGGCCAGGTGCTGCTCGGTTATGCACGGCGGATTCTTAAACTGCATGGCGAGGTGATGACCACCTTGCGCGAACCACACATGGTGGGTTCGGTGCGCATTGGCACGCCGGACGATTACGTGATGCGTTTTATGCCGGGGATTCTCTCGCGGTTTGCTCAGGCTTACCCGCTGGTACAGGTCGATTTGCACTGCGAGCCGTCGTTCCAGTTGCTGCAACGTCACGATCTTGATTTGACCATCGTCACCCGCGAGCCAGGCACTGAAATCGGTCAACTGCTGCGTCAAGAACGTATCGTCTGGGCCGAGGCGGTCGGCTTCAGCCCCCATGAGCAAACACCACTGCCACTGGCGATGTTCAACTCAGAATGCTTTTGCCGCTCGTGGGCCTGCAACGCATTGGACTCAAGTGAGCGGGAATACCGTATGGCCTACACCAGCCCGAGCCTGTCGGCAATTATGGCGGTGGTCAGTGCAGGGCTCGCAATCACCGCGCAATTGCAGAGCCTGATCACGCCGAACATGCGAATTATCGGTGAGCATGAAGGCTTACCGGCAATGCCGATGGCCAGCATTGTTTTATTGCGCAATAACAAGAGTCACTCGCCAGTGACTGAAACCCTGGCGGAGCACATCATCGACGGCTTCAAACTTTAAACGCGAGCAACACCGCGCACACCACCAGGAACCCTGCAAACATGGCGCGCAGCACCCGTTCGGGCAGAGCGTGCGCCAGCTTTACCCCCCAACTGATACTGAGCAAGCCGCCAATAGCCAGTGGCAAGCCCATCATCCAGTCAACGTGGTCGTGCAAGCCATAAGTGACCAGTGTTACCGCGGTACTGGGCGCCGCCAGCGCCAGCGATAAACCTTGAGCGACCACCTGCGTGGTGCCAAAAACACTGGTCAGCACGGGCGTGGCAACCACTGCACCGCCGACCCCAAGCAAGCCGCCAAGTAAACCCGCGCCGCCACCCAGCCCCCCCAACCACGGCCAAGGATGACGCAGCTCGGTACTGCCCGCGACGGGCCGGTAAAACAAGCGCGAAATGTTGTACGCCGCTAGTGCCAGCAAAAACACAATAAAGCCAACCCGCATGCGCTCTGCATCAATGTTTACCGCCCAGCCAGCGCCAAGCAGCGCGAAACAAAAACTGCTGACTGCCAATAACAGAGCATGCCGAGGCTCGATCCGATTGCGCTGATGATAGCGCCACACTGCCAACAGCACGTTCGGCACAACCATGACCAGCGCGGTGCCTTGGGCTAATTGCTGATCAAGACCAAACAAGATGCCGAGTGCAGGAATAGCGATCAAGCCGCCGCCGATACCGAACAAACCACCCAGCGAGCCGAGCATGGCACCCAGGACGAGGTTAATTGCAAAATCCAACAGACTCATAAATCACTGCGTTCGGCTTAAGGGTAAGGGTGCAGCACATGCTATAGCCTTGGTACTAGTCTGGAAACGCACAGCAGCGCACAATGGCTATGCATACTTCGCACAAGCGAGCTGAGAGATGAATCCCGACGCCCTGACCCATCAGCTGATCCTGTTTCTCGACGTACTCGAAACGGGTAGCTTTTCGGCGGCTGCACGACGCCATCCGCTGACCCCTTCGGCAGTCGCCCGACGGATTGATGCATTGGAACGTTCACTGGGCAGCAGCCTGTTCAATCGCACCACCCATGCGGTACGAGTAACACCGGCCGGTATCGCGTTCGCCGAGCGGGCAAAACGTATTCTCAATGAATTGAATCTGGCGCGCGCCGAAGCGGTATCTCTCAGCAACGAGCCCGAAGGCTTGATTCGCATTGATGCGCCCTCGCCTTTTGGTCGCCGCCACTTGGCCCCGGCGATTGCCGACTTTCTATTGGCCTATCCGGGTCTGGATGTGCAGTTACGCTTGATCGACAGTTTTGTTGACCTGCATGGCGCGCATTTGGGTGAAGTGGATGTGGTCTTGCGGATCGGCCCCTTGCAGGACACACGCTTGGTTGCCACTGCCCTGTCGCCCTTGGTGCGAATTGTATGTGCCAGCCCCGACTACCTCGCACAACGCGGTATTCCACGTAAACCCAGCGAGCTTATTGAACACGACGGGCTCGACTGGGACAGTCTGGCGCCGCCCTATGCCTGGCGTTTCGAGCAAGACGGCAAGCTCAACATCTTCAAACCCCAGCGCATGCGCATGACCGCCAACAATGCTGAAACGCTGCTGTTCAGCGCACTGTCCGGCCTTGGCATCGCCCACTTGCCAACCTGGTTGATCAGCGAGCACTTGCTGCGTGGCGAACTCGTCCCGCTGTTCTGTGATGACGGGCTCCCAGCGCCCGAACCCAGCGGTATCTATGCCCTGCGGTTAGACCGAGAAACCGGTTCCCGCAGCCGACTGTTGCTGGAGTTCCTGAAATCACGCTTTGGCCCCGTGCCGCCGTGGGATACAGCCTTGCACAGCAGCCTCAATCACCACTGAGCAAACACGCAGATGCAGTGCGCATCGACGTGTTTGCTCCTTGTTCAGCGTTAAGCCGCGGCGCCAGCATCTGCCTGCAAACCTGCCGACTCAACAGCGCCAACCGCACACTGCTCGTCGATATCTGAGGTGTCGCCGGTAATCCCGATTGCACCGAGAATCTCGCCACCGCTGCTGCGAATCAGCACCCCACCCGGCGCAGGCACCAGATTGCCATCCGCCAGGTTATTCACCGAGCCAATAAATGTTGGGCGCTGTTGCGCGTCCACCGCAATGGCTCGCGAACCCTTGCCCAGCGCCAGCGCGCCCCAGGCTTTACCCACTGCGATCTGCGGGCGCAACAAACTGGCGCCGTCCTCACGCTGCAAGCTGATCAAGTGTCCACCCGCATCCAAAACGGCAACCGTTAATGGCGCGGTTTTGATCTCATGCGCTATGGCAAGCGCCCGTTGGCTAATGGTTGTTGCGACATCCAAGGTTAAAGTCTTCATGGCAAGGCCATCCTTAATGAAGTGAAAAATCAAAGAAACACCTCACCACGCCAGCAGTGCGCGCAAGGCAATCAAAAATCCACATCACTATCTCACCAGATACAAAAAACTCAACACATAAATACAATTTATTTGTGTTTTGTATACAAATAATAAGCCAGCTAACGAACCTAACCAAAACATCCTTTAAAACACCTGTTTTAAAAGAAATTCCGCTTAAAACGTCTATTCCCCCAAAAATAGTTGACCGGAAAGTCATGCCATGAATAGAATCAAGCACAGCAACTTGTATACAATTTAACAATAAAAGAGGCACAAGAAATGGCCAGAATGAGAGCAATTGAGGCCGCCGTACTGGTGATGCGTCGCGAAGGTGTTGACACCGCGTTTGGCATCCCCGGCGCTGCCATCAACCCGCTGTACGCAGCGCTTAACAAAGTGGGTGGCATTGACCACGTCCTGGCCCGTCACGTCGAAGGCGCTTCGCACATGGCCGAAGGCTACACCCGCACCAACGCTGGCAACATCGGCGTGTGTATCGGTACCTCAGGCCCTGCAGGTACTGACATGGTGACTGGCTTGTACTCAGCCAGCGCTGACTCCATCCCGATTCTGTGCATCACCGGCCAGGCGCCGCGTGCGCGTATGCACAAGGAAGACTTCCAAGCCGTTGATATCACCAGCATCGTCAAGCCTGTGACTAAATGGGCGACCACGGTAATGGAGCCCGGCCAAGTGCCACGTGCGTTCCAGAAAGCCTTTTATGAAATGCGCTCGGGTCGCCCCGGTCCCGTGCTGATCGACCTGCCGTTTGATGTACAAATGGCCGAGATCGAATTTGATATCGACGCTTATGAGCCAATGCCTCTGGCTAAGCCGGCTGCCACTCGCGTGCAAGCTGAAAAAGCCCTGACCATGCTCAACGAAGCAGACCGTCCGCTGCTGGTTGCAGGTGGCGGTATTTTCAATGCTGACGCGGCTGACAAACTGGTCGAATTTGCCGAACTGACTGGTGTGCCTGTTGTGCCCACATTGATGGGCTGGGGTTCTATCCCGGACGACCACAAGCTGATGGTTGGCATGGTTGGCCTGCAAACCTCGCACCGCTACGGCAACGCCACGCTGCTGGAATCCGACTTGGTATTCGGTATCGGTAACCGCTGGGCTAACCGCCACACCGGTACCGTTGAGGTGTACACCGAGGGCCGCAAATTCATCCACGTTGATATCGAACCGACGCAAATCGGTCGTGTATTCAACCCGGATCTAGGCATCGTTTCTGATGCAGGCGCCGCGCTTGATGCATTCCTTGAGGTTGCCCGCGAGTGGAAAGCTGCTGGCAAACTGAAAGACCGCAGTGCTTGGGTTGATGCATGCCGCGAGCGCAAGCGCACCATGCAGCGCAAGACTCACTTCGAAAACGTGCCGGTAAAACCCCAGCGCGTGTACGAAGAGATGAACGAGTTCTTCGGCAAAGACACCTGCTACGTCACCACCATTGGTTTGTCACAAATTGCTGGCGCGCAGTTCTTGCATGTCTACAAGCCGCGCCACTGGATCAACTGTGGCCAGGCGGGCCCGCTCGGCTGGACCGTTCCGGCTGCATTGGGTGTGGCCAAGGCTGACCCTAGCCGCAACATTGTCGCGCTGTCTGGCGACTATGACTTCCAGTTCATGATTGAAGAGCTGGCCGTCGGCGCGCAATTCAACCTGCCGTACATCCATGTCGTGGTGAACAACTCCTACCTGGGCTTGATTCGTCAGGCACAGCGCGGCTTTGAGATGGATTACTGCGTGCAGCTGGCGTTCGAAAACATCAACGCCCCAGAGCTCAACGGTTATGGCGTCGACCACGTTGCAGTGGTTGAAGGCTTGGGCTGTAAAGCCATCCGTGTGTTCGAGCCTAACGACTTGCAGGCCGCCTTCGCCAAAGCCAAAGCGCTGATGGAAGAGCACCGCGTACCGGTTGTGGTTGAAGTGATTCTGGAGCGTGTAACCAACATTTCCATGGGCACTGAAATCAACGCGGTTAACGAATTTGAAGAACTGGCTGCTCGCGGTGCTGACGCGCCGACAGCCATCTCCATGCTCGACTAATAGCCGATCAAAACCTCCCTCTCCAACCCGAGAGGGAGCCAATCCAGGGAGCCATTTATGCCTCGTTTCGCTGCCAATTTATCCATGTTGTTCACTGAAGTGGATTTCATGGATCGTTTCGCTGCTGCCGCCGACGCGGGTTTCAGCGGTGTTGAATACCTGTTTCCGTATGACTTCGCTGCTGGCGATATCAAAATCGAACTCGACAACAACAAGCTCGAACAAGTGCTGTTCAACCTGCCTGCCGGTGACTGGGCTAAAGGTGAGCGCGGCATAGCTTGTCACCCGGATCGCGTTGAGGAGTTCCGCGCCGGTGTCGACACCGCAATTGCCTACGCCAAAGTCTTGGGCAACAGTCAGATCAACTGCTTGGCCGGTATTCGTCCGCAAGGTTATGACTGCGCAACTGTCGAGCAGACCTTTGTCGACAACCTCAAGTTTGCTGCCGAGAAGCTCGCTGACGCCGGTATCAAGCTGGTCATGGAAATGATCAACACCCGTGACATTCCGGGTTTCTACCTGAACACCACGGCACAAGCCTTGGCGATTCGCGACAAAGTCGGTAGCAGCAACCTGTACCTGCAATACGACATCTATCACATGCAAATCATGGAGGGTGATCTGGCCCGCACCGTGAGCGGCAACCTAGCGGTGATCAACCACGTACAGCTGGCCGACAACCCGGGCCGCAACGAGCCGGGCACAGGCGAGATCAATTACCGCTTCATGTTCGAACACCTGGACCGCATTGGCTACCAGGGTTGGATTGGCTGTGAATACAAGCCAGCCACCACCACCGCTGCCGGCCTCGGCTGGATGAAAGCGCATAACGCAATTTAAGGAGCACTGTCATGGCTAAAATCGGATTTCTCGGTACCGGCATCATGGGCAAGCCCATGGCTGAGAACCTGCAAAAAGCAGGTCATCAATTGTTTCTTTCAACTCACCACGACGAAGCCCCCGCTGACTTGGTCGCTGCAGGCGCTATCGCGCTGGCCAACCCAAAAGAAGTAGCGCAAGAAGCTGAATTCATCATCGTCATGGTTCCGGACACCCCGCATGTTGAAGACGTGCTGTTCCGCGAAAATGGCGTTGCTGATGGTGTGGGCCCAAACAAAGTCGTGATCGACATGAGCTCGATCTCGCCAAGCGCGACCAAAACCTTCGCTGAAAAAATCAAAGCGACTGGTGCAGCGTATCTGGACGCTCCAGTGTCCGGCGGTGAAGTTGGCGCTAAGGCAGCCACCTTGTCGATCATGGTTGGCGGCTGTGAAAAAGCCTTCGAACGCGTCCTGCCGTTGTTCCAGTCGATGGGTAAAAACATCACCCGCGTTGGCGGTAATGGTGACGGCCAGACCGCAAAAGTGGCTAACCAGATCATCGTCGCGCTGAACATTCAAGCAGTTGCTGAAGCCTTGCTGTTTGCTGCCAAGAACGGCGCGGACCCAGCCAAGGTGCGTGAAGCACTGATGGGCGGCTTTGCCGGTTCGAAGATACTTGAAGTACACGGCGAACGCATGATCAAGGGCACCTTTGATCCGGGCTTCCGCATCAGCCTGCACCAGAAAGACCTTAATCTGGCACTGGCTGGCGCACGCGAGTTGGGCCTTAACCTGCCAAACACCGCCAACGCCCAGCAAGTGTTCAGCACCTGCGCGGCTATCGGTGGCAGCAACTGGGATCACTCAGCGCTGGTTAAAGGCCTGGAGCACATGGCCAACTTCTCGATCCGCGACAAGTAAGGCCTCGTAGGGTGAGACAACGCGAAGCTTGTCCACCGGAATTTATGGCAACTCGAATATCCGTTGTCACACTCGAATATCCGTTGCCACAAATGGTGGGTGAAAAAAGCGTCACCCACCCTACGAAAGCGACATCTGCACCCTGGCTTGGACAGCGTAAAAGCTGTCCGGCTAAACAGAGCAACAAATCAGGTGATGCGTCCAAGGTAGGTTGGACAACTCGCCTGACCCCTTCGATCCTCCCGGCGCGCGGTGTCACGGCCTGTAAACCGGGAGGGTCGATTCCAGTCCAGAGTCGTCTTGAGTGACGCCTGCGGACTGTAATCGACACAGCTGTAGCGCTAGAAGCTAGAACACTCTAACGACAACAAATCCGACCCTTAGAATAAGAGAGTCTGCCATGTCCATCGATCCGCAAAACCTGTTGCGTGACCTCTTTAACACCGCCATTGACGCTGCCCATCCTCGTCACGTGCTGGCCGACCATTTACCCGCTGACCGCAGCGGCCGAGTGATTGTAATCGGCGCGGGCAAAGCAGCCGCAGCCATGGCCGAGGTGATTGAGCGAGAGTGGCAAGGCGAGGTTTCAGGACTGGTCGTGACGCGCTATGAGCACGGCGCCAACTGTAAAAAAATTGAAGTAGTTGAGGCTGCGCACCCGGTCCCGGATGACGCTGGCGAACGTGTCGCCAAGCGCGTACTGGCGATGGTCAGCAACCTGACTGAAAGCGATCGGGTTATTTTCCTGCTCTCCGGCGGCGGCTCCTCCTTGCTCGCCCTGCCCGCTGAAGGCATTACCCTGCAGGACAAACAGGCAATCAATAAAGCCTTGCTGAAATCCGGCGCGACTATTGGCGAGATGAACTGCGTGCGCAAGCACCTCTCCGCGATAAAAGGTGGGCGCCTGGCAAAAGCCTGTTGGCCCGCCACAGTCAACACCTATGCGATTTCCGATGTGCCCGGTGATGAAGCCACGGTTATCGCCTCAGGCCCAACGGTTGCCGACCCCAGCACTAGCGCCGAAGCACTGGCGATATTGGCGCGCTACAGCATCGAGATTCCCGCCAATGTTCGCCAATGGCTGCAAGACCCGCGCTCAGAGACAGTCAAACCTGGCGACCCATGCCTTGCTCGCAGCCACTTTCAGTTAATCGCCACGCCGCAGCAATCCCTAGACGCCGCGGCCGCCAAGGCCGAAGCCGCCGGTTTCCCGGTGCTTATTTTGGGTGATCTTGAAGGTGAATCGCGGGAAGTGGCAAAGGTCCATGCAGGCATCACCAAGCAAATTCTCTTGCATGGCCAACCGATCAAGGCCCCGTGCATCATTTTGTCCGGCGGGGAAACCACAGTGACCGTGCGCGGTAACGGCCGTGGCGGGCGCAATGCGGAGTTTCTACTCAGCCTGACCGACAGCCTCAAAGGCATGCCGGGGGTTTACGCAATGGCAGGTGATACCGACGGCATCGACGGCTCAGAAGACAATGCCGGCGCCATCATGACGCCCTTCAGTTACGCCCGTGCAGGTTTACAAAACCTCAGCGCCAGTGACGAGCTGGATAACAACAATGGTTACGGCTACTTCGCTGCGCTCGATGAACTGATCATGACAGGCCCGACCCGCACCAATGTGAATGACTTTCGCGCTATTTTGATTCTTGAGAGCAATGAATAATGACACCTGACAAGAACGTAAAAATCCTCGCAACACTGGGCCCGGCCATCAAAGGCATTGACGATATACGTCAACTGGTCGAGTCAGGGGTCAACTTGTTCCGCCTCAACTTCAGCCACGGCGAACACGCCGATCATGCCGAACGCTTCAACTGGGTCCGTGAAGTCGAAAAGCAACTGAATTACCCCATCGGCATTCTCATGGATCTGCAAGGCCCGAAACTGCGTGTCGGTCGTTTCGCCGACGGCAAGGTCATGCTGCAACGCGGTGACAGCTTGCGCCTTGACCTGGACAAAACGCCGGGCACAGCCCAGCGGGTGAACCTGCCGCACCCGGAAATCATCGAAGCCCTGCAACCGGGCATGAGCCTGCTGCTCGATGACGGCCGCCTGCGTCTGCAAGTCACTGCCAAACACGCCGATGCAGTGGATACCAAGGTGATTGCCGGCGGTGAATTGAGTGACCGCAAAGGGGTAAACGTACCCGAAGCAGTATTGCAGTTGAGCCCGCTGACCGAGAAGGACCGGCGCGATCTGAGCTTCGGCCTTGAGTTGGGTGTCGACTGGGTGGCACTGTCTTTCGTGCAACGCCCGGAAGACATCATCGAGGCGCGCGAGCTGATTCAGGACAAAGCCTTCTTGATGGCTAAAATCGAAAAACCATCAGCCGTCGAACACCTCGAAGACATCGCCAAGCTATGCGATGCGATCATGGTTGCGCGTGGCGACTTGGGCGTTGAAGTACCGGCTGAAAATGTACCGCGTATCCAGAAAGACATTATCCGCACCTGCCGCCAACTGGGCCGTCCGGTAGTCGTTGCCACGCAGATGCTCGAATCCATGCGTTTCTCTCCTGCACCAACACGTGCTGAAGTCACCGACGTTGCCAATGCCGTCGCCGAAGGTGCAGATGCAGTAATGCTCTCGGCTGAAACAGCCTCGGGCGACTATCCGATGGAAGCGGTAAGCATGATGAGCAAAATCATCCGCCAAGTTGAAAACGGTCCTGACTTTCAAGCTCAACTGGACGTCAGCCGCCCCCATGCGGAAGCTACCGCATCAGATGCCATTAGCTGCGCGATCCGGCGCATCAACGCCATCTTGCCGGTCGCAACTCTGGTCAACTACACCGAGTCAGGCGCATCGAGCCTACGCGCCTCACGTGAGCGGCCAAAGTCGCCGATTCTGAGCCTCACACCAAACCTGAATACCGCGCGCCGCTTGACCGTCGCATGGGGTATCTACTCGGTAGTCAACGAGCGTTTGCACAAGGTCGAGGAAATCACCAGTACCGCACTCGAAATCGCCCAAGCGCAAGGCATGGCTCGACGCGGCGATACCGTGGTGATTACCGCCGGCGTGCCGTTTGGCCAGCCCGGCAGCACCAACAGCCTGCGGATAGAAACCCTCCATTAACCAGCGCATTTGCCTCACGGAGCTTCAAGGTACGGACACCTTAAAGCTCCACCGGACAGGGACGTTCACCTAAAGTTTTTCTGAAAACTACTGTTTCTGGTTCGCTGCCTTTCAAACAGCCAGCAAAAGCAAAACTATCTGAACGCCCGTAGCCTCAACTGCGGGCGTTTTTTGATTTAAAACCTGCGGCGACTTCAAGCATGCAAACTCAACCTCTCCCCAGCCTTGCTTTGCGCAGTTGCAGAACATTGTTAAGCGGCTTCAGCCAGATATTTCTGCAAAATGACCCCGGTTGCGGCCTGCTGATTTTGCTCGGTATCGCTGTCGGCGCACCAGAACTGCTTGGCGGCGCATTGCTGGGCGGTTTAAGCAGCATGCTCACGGCCAAGTATCGCGGCTATGCCAGCGCTGATATCGAGCAAGGTTTATATGGCTACAACGGTGTCCTGCTGGGCATGCTGATCAGCATGCAATTTCAGTGGTCTGTTACCGTGCCGTTATTGATTATGCTCAGCGCAGGGCTGTCGAGCCTGATGCTTGCGCCCTGGATGGCGCGGATGCGTAATCGCCAATGGCTGCCAGCCTTTACCTTTCCATTTGTCGTGCTCAGTTGGCTGTTGCTCGAACTGGCGACACCTTTGCAACTGCAACTACAACTGCGGCCAAGTGCTGCGGTAGAGTCGCAACAGCTTGACCTGATCAACAGTTTGGCTGCAATGGCCCGTGGACTGGGGCAAGTGCTGTTTATTGAACGACCGCTGTCCGGTTTATGCCTGTTACTTGGCCTGTTCGTCGCGGACACTCGCGCCGCCGTTTGGGGTTTAATCGGCTCAGCCTGCGGCCTTGGTTTCGCTCTTTATCAAGGTTGGGAGCAGCACAGCGCCCTTGCTGGTGTGTATGGCTACAACGCTGTTTTAGCAGCGATTGCCGTAAGTCAGGTTAACCGCCGGATATGGTTGCCGTTGCTGGCGATTATTCTTGCCCTTGGTTTGCAGCCGGGGTTCAGCTCACTTGGTCTGCCCGCACTGACCATGCCGTTTATTCTTGCCTGTTGGTTAATCAGCGCAAGCCAGCGCCTGATCAAACAAAGCGCCGCTCAAACAGCCCCGCGCAAGGCTAAGCCATAGCTGTCTGCGCGCAACACTCATAGTTACCTGCGCGCAACACTTGCATCAAGCAGGCTAAACTCCCTAGGCTGACCGATTAAAACATCGCCAATAAGGGAGCACGCCAGCAGCACATGGAAAACACATTGAGTTTGCGCCGCCGGATTTACCGGGTCATTTTCTTTACCGACACCCAGGCCGGGCAACGTTTCGACAATATTCTGCTGGTCACCATTCTTGCCAGCCTTATCGTGGTGATGCTCGACAGTATCGAAGCCGTACACAGCCAATACAGTGCCTGGATGTCTGGTCTGGAGTGGATGTTCACAGCCTTGTTTGCTATCGAGTACCTGGTGCGAATCTACTGCTCACCCAAACCGCTGCGCTATATTTTCAGCTTCTATGGCTTGATCGACCTGCTGGCCATTCTGCCCGGCCTGTTGACACTGTTCTTCCCCAGCGCGCAATACCTGCTTATCGTCCGCGTAATCCGCATGATACGGGTCTTCAGGGTACTCAAGCTCAGCCCCTACTTACGTCAAGCCAACTTCTTGATGACCGCACTGCGCGGCAGTAAACAGAAGATCATCGTGTTCTTCTCCTGCATCGCGATATTAGTCACGGTTTACGGCACTCTGATGTACGTAATCGAAGGCCCTGAACATGGTTTCACCAGCATTCCCAAAGGCATCTACTGGGCCGTGGTAACCCTAACCACTGTAGGCTTTGGCGATATTGTGCCGAAGACAGCACTGGGGCAGTTTCTGTCGACGCTGGTGATGATTACCGGTTATTCGATTATTGCCGTGCCGACCGGCATCTTCACCGCTGAGCTGGCCTCTGCCATGCATGGCGGCGATGTATTGGAACATGAATGCCCAAGCTGCAAGAAAGATGCGCACGAGCCCCATGCAGCGTTCTGCAACCGCTGCGGAAATCCACTGTACCCTCGTGAGTCGCACCCGCGTAATGGGGACTTGGGTAAGAATGACCAGGGTATTACAAACAGTGATGGATGAACGAAGGCTGAAACCCCGGCAGGGGTTGCATCAGCGCTGGCTGATGAGTGTTCTCACTGCGGATGTTGTCGGCGCATATGAAGTGCATCGGCGTGACGAGTAAACCGAGCTAGCTGGCACGAACAATATTGCATGCAGATTTTACCGTGTAAAACCTGCATGCGATGGGCCAGCAGTTTTATTGCCCTGCTAGCCAAAGGCCTGAGCCTTGCTGCTTAGGCAATGCTGACGCCATGCGCTTCAGCCAATGGCTTCAAACCACCTGAAAAACCCTGACCGATTGCTTTGAACTTGAATTCTTCACCTGCACGATACAGTTCGCCGAAGATCATCGCGGTTTCAGTCGATGCATCTTCGCTCAGGTCATAACGAGCCAACTCTTTGCCGTCAGCCTTGTTCACCACACGAATGTAAGCATTGGAAACTTGACCGAAGCTTTGCTTGCGCTCATTTGCTTCGTGAATGGTCACGGCGAAAACCAATTTTTTCACCACTGCCGCCAGACCGCTAAGTTTGACGGTGACTTGTTCATCATCACCCTCGCCTTCGCCCGACTGGTTGTCGCCCATATGTTCAACCGAACCATCGGCAGACTTCTTGTTGTTGTAGAAAATGAAACTGTTGTCGTCGAGAACTTTACCATTCTCGCCGACGATAAAAACCGAAGCGTCGAGGTCGAATTTCGAGCCATCAGTAACGCGCGGATCCCAGCCCAGACCGACAACTACTTCTGTCAGGCCCGGCGCCTCTTTGGACAACGAGACGTTGCCGCCTTTGGACAAACTAATAGCCATTTTTCAGACTCCTTGTGCAATAAATTCGAGGGGTACTTCTGAGCATAAAAACTCGCCGGTAGGGCTAAGCCCACCAGCGAGATTTCAGCCAATAACTCGTTAGAAATTCATGCCGTACGAGTTAGCCAGGGCCTTCAAGCCACCAGCGAAACCCTGACCAACGGCGCGGAATTTCCACTCACCGTTGTTGCGATACAGCTCTGCGAAAACCATCGCGGTTTCAGTCGAGGCATCTTCAGCCAGGTCGTAACGCACGACTTCAGCACTTGTCATTTCGTTGACGATGCGAATGAACGAACCGCCGACTTGGCCAAAGTTCTGCTTACGCGAATCGGCATCGTGAATGGTCACGACGAAAGCGACTTTATCGACGTCAGCAGGTACACGGCTCAGATCGACTTTCAATACTTCGTCATCACCATCGCCCTCACCCGTGCGGTTATCGCCGGTGTGCTCGACCGAGCCGTCCTGGCTCTTCAACTGGTTGTAGAAAATGAAGTCAGCGTCGCCGCGTACTTTGCCGTTTGCACCTAACAGGAAGGCGCTAGCGTCCAAGTCGAAGTCAGCACCATCGGTGGCGCGCGGGTCCCAACCCAGGCCGATCAAAAGCTTAGTCAAGCTCGCATCGGTTTTGGTGAGTGACAGGTTACCGCCTTTTTGAAGAGTCAGTGCCATGGGTAAAGCTCCTTAATGGATGGTTAATTCTGTTGCTCAGTTGTTTTCAGGCTGCACGTCTTCCTTTCCGGGGAAGATCCAGCTAGCGACGACGCCGATTACCAAGACAATCATAACGATCATCAAACTGGTGTTGGCGTCAATGGTGTAACCGTGATGGAACATATGGTCCGTTGCATTCAAGCCAAGCTTAACTGCGATAAAGAACAGCAGCACAATGACTGCCTTCTCCAGATGGATCAGGTAGCGTTTTAGTGCCTCCAGTACAAAGTACATGGTGCGCAAACCCAGGATTGCAAACAGCATCGCCGAATAAACGATCAGCGGTTCACGGCTGACAGCGATAACCGCAGGAACGGAATCGAAGGCAAACAACACATCGGATACTTCCACGACCACCAGACACAGGAACAGCGGAGTCGCGAAAATCGCGCCTTTAGCCGCTAGCGTCATGCCTGCGTTTTCAGGTTTCTGAATTTCTGCTTCAAGATGCTTGCGCGAGACGAAGAAGTTGTGGCCATACAACTTCGGCCAAACCGGGAACAACTTCTGAGCGAAGCGGTACGCCATGTGTTTGGAGTAATCCTCTTCTTCCTCGTCGTCACCGCCGGCGCGCAGCATCATCACTGCAGTCCAGGCAACGATAAGGGCAAACACGATCTCGACCCACGGTCCAAACGCTAGCAGCCCGGTACCGATAGCAACGAAGACACCGCGGAACACGATAGCGCCGATAATGCCCCAGTAAAGTATCCGGTGGCGCAAGCCATCTGGCACTTTGAACCAAGCGAAGATCGCCATGAAGACGAACAGGTTATCCACGCTCAGGACTTTTTCAAGGGCGTAGCCGGTAACGAACAGGCTGGCAACTTCAGGACCATGCTGAATGTATAGGAAACCCGCAAAAGCCAGCGAAATAGCGACCCAGAACACTGACCAGACTGATGCCTTGGTCAGTGAAATGGGCTTATCGCCACGATGAGTAATCATGTCGAGGAGAAGCGCACCAACAGCGATCCCCACGAAAACCGCCATAGTCAGCGGTGGGAATCCAATTTGTGTATCCACGGGTAGAGTTCCTTAGAGGTCAAAATCAGCTGGATTGAGGTCCAGCTCAAGACAAATCAAGCGACATACTGCTTTCTCGTCGTCGTCGAAGTTACCATCCGACGCACCAACAGCAGACACAACGCGAATCAATAGACGAGCAGCCCCGTCATTGCCTTTGAGCTTACCTACGACTTTCAGTGCTTCAGCCCGACCAATCTGTTGATCGAACTCGAATTTCGCACAATGATCATTGAATGAGTTGATAACATCTTTGAGGTCAAAGACTTTCAGCTCAGGCGAGTTGGTAATAAACCCAACCATCTTCGATTTTTCTGCCGCGGAGATATCACCATCCGCTGCCGCGACCAATGCACAACCCGCAGTGGTGGCGTCCATGAATTTCTGATTACGAAACTTGCCGACCTCAGTAGTCAGTTTGTCACGTGCCGCTGTCGCGTTTGTTTTTAGCCATTCAAGCATTTGAGTTCTCCTCAATAGGCGCGATCAAATGACCACGCCATGAATTTTATTTTGAACCTGCAGTCCAGCGCATGCCCCAGCCATAAGCCTTATCCATCACCGCGTGGCCGCGATGGAAATCAACCTGGCGGGTGACCTTCACCGCACCATTCACGTTTTCTAGCAAAGCGATTGCGCATACCCCTTCACGACCACCCTCCTCGTTGAGGCGTACCTCAATGTCGGGTTGGCCAGGGATATAAATGGTCACGACTCCATCTGTTTCTTTCCAGTTTGGAACGCCTTCGTAAATGAAGGCAAAAAACAAAATGCGTCGCACCTCACTCCATTTCGCGCCGTTGATGTGCAACCACTCGCCACCCGCAACCGAGCCGGTTCGGTCGTCGCCCATCAGTTGGATATAAGGCTCACGTGTCAGGCTGCCAAAGGCTTTGCCAAGGGCTTGAACCACACCCTTTTGACCATTCTGAAGCTCATACAAACAGCCAACATCGAGGTCAATGGATTTGCTGCGAGCGAAGAAACCACCGCTTTTGGCTGGGCGCTGATTCCAGTTCAAGTTGACCTTGATCTCACCAAAACCGGCAGCTGTTTTTTCCAGACTGATCGTGGTGCGCGTCTTGTCGAGAGTGACCTTGCTCAAGCTAACGGACGACTTAACCGCTCCAGCTGGAGCCGCTGCAGGCGTCGGCGCGGGAGCCGGTGGTGGCGTAGGCGTAGGTGCTGAAGGTGCGGGAGCCGCAACTTCAACACCAAAGTGTTTAGCCAAGGGCTCTAACCCACCCGCAAAACCTTGAGCCACACAACGGAATTTCCACTCGCCTTGACGTCGGTAGAACTCGCCGAGAATAAGGGCTGTTTCCTGCATTCCCGTGGTGACAAGCTGAGCTTCGATCCCGCCAGTAATGCTCACCGACAGGTGTGAAACGCGCTCGAAACTAGCTTTGTTCTCGTAGATAGTGGCAGTCAATGCCACTTTCTCAACCACAGGTTCCAGCCGGCTCAGGTCAACAGTAAACACGGCGCGGCCAGCAGACGACTCAGTCATCTGCACAACGCCGCCCAAAACACTGGTTTGGCCGTAGAAACACATGTCACTGTCGCCACGGACTTTACCGGCAGCGTTCAAGATAAAAGCCGAAACATCAATGTCCGCCCCAGGAATCGGTGCGTAATTGATATCAACACTGAGTTGACCGGTCGCAACTGGTGCATTACCACCCGGTACGAGAGCAGCCATTAACGCACCGCCTGAACAGCCAGAGAAACCAGATCATCGACCGTGCGACCATTTGTGGTGACGCCGATAGCCTTGAATTCCCAGCCAGAACTTCCACGCGACAGGCTCGCCATGACGATGCCGGTGTGACCACCACGCTCAGACAGATTAAAACGGGCAAGCTCGGTTTTATTGCTAGCGTCGATAATACGGCAGTAAGCGTTTTCAACTTTCTCGAAGGTCTGACCAGTGAAGCTATTAACGGTGAACACCAGGTGCTTGACCGCTTCAGGTAGGCGAGTCAGATCGACGTTGATGCTTTCATCATCACCATCGCCTTCACCGGTGCGGTTATCACCTGAGTGCTGGATAGAGCCATCGTTGGACTTGAGTTGACGGAACCAGACCAAATCGACGGGCTTCAGTTCGCTGTCAAGCAGGATGCAGGATGCGTCAAGATCGATCTCGCCGCCGCTACCCAGCAACTTGCCAAAAAATCCGCTTTTTGCCGCGTCCCAGCCAAGGCCCAAGCTGATTTTGCTCAGGCCGCTGCCCGCGGTTTTTTCCAGAGAGATCGTTTGATTTTTGCTCAGAGTGAGTGCCATTGGTTACGCTCCTTGTTGATCGTCAGTATTCGTTTTATTTTCGGACTTGAGCTTTTGAACGCTCGCGTGTTGCTTTCTCTTCTTGGCTCTGCGCATACGTCCACGACGCCACGCAGAATGAAAGTGTCGCCAGTGGGCGTCTTGTGCTGCTGCTAGCAGTTCGAGATCGCCACGAGTGTCGCCCCAGGCCCTGAGCCGGTATTCGCTGAGGAGTCCATACACAGCCTCAAGCCTGATCACCTTGTTCTCGCAGCGACAGTTGTTGCCGCTGATACGGCCGGTCAGAACACCGTCGACAACCTCAAGCTCAGTGGCAATCAACTTGATCCCCAAACGCCGCGCAAAAGGCGCGAGAACCAAGGCTGGAGATGCCGAGCAAAGCGTAACCTCAGCACCCGCTTCGACCTCTGCGGCAACCGATAACAAACCCGAAGGGCGCATCAGCCGGGTCCAGTAGCGATTGCAAAAATCCAGCGCTTTTTGCTCGATCCATTGCGCTTCCACACCGGTCAAAAACTTTGCGATCAAATGCGCCTTTAGCTCATCACGGTTCATTCGCCGGAAGAGGAAGTGAACACTGGGTATAGCGAGGGTAAAAATCCGTCGAATGAACTCAGCTTTGCCGAAAGCAAACCTAAGAAAAGGGACGAAACTGTCACGCCGTGTCAGCGTGCCATCGAAGTCAAAGACCGACAGCACCTTCTCATCTTGCGCATCAGCTCCAAGCATCTCGTGCATCATCGAGCGGCTCCAGCCAGAAGGACCGGCGCTTCACCGCTGCCAAGGTCCGTAGGTTTAACGCCGTGCCAGCGAGCGCGTTCGAGGACTCTCATTGCCCATTTGTAATGAGTCGCTGGCTCGCACATCACATCATTGTGCTTGAACACCGCAGGTGCAAGATCACTGACGATCAGCTTGGCGCTGTTCAAATCTTCAAGACTCACCCGCAGCGAGTCCTGGATAATGCTGACCTGGCTCGGATGAATCGCCGTTTTACCTACCAAGCCGTGAGCGATATCAAGTTCAAGCTCCTCTTTCAGCAAATCGGGCTTTGCCAGTTGCTCAAACACTGGGGCGGTCAAGGCAAAACCTTGCGAGCCCATAACCCCAGCCAGCATCGGAATAACATAGGACATCGGTGTGCTGTAGAGCGTTGCAGTCGGCGTACGACGTAGTCCCAAACAGCCCATCAGATCGTTACCGCCAATGCGTAAGGCGATGACCCGTTGAAACAGATCGGCCTTCAGTGCCTGGCCTAATTCGACCATCGCATTTGGATTAAAGACATCGGGAGTTTCCAGGGTCGGCATCAAGTACAGGTCTGGATTGGTTACGGCCTTCTGCCAAGCGTACAAATTGCGCAGTGTCAGTTTTGGTACAACGAAGCCATCGACATGACGCATTAATGGCCAGTCATTGAGTACCGCGGCCATGTCCGAGTCACGTGGGCGCACGAACAACAATGGGCCGTCACTTGGACGCCCGCCACGGGCAGCAATTGCATTGAGCAAACCACTCAGATTTTTCAGCGCGGTGCTGACATCAATTTCTGCCACTGCATCTTCCAGACAAACGACCAGCGAACGCAGCTCAGGCAACTTTGTGCCGAAAACGATATCAAGCAGATCGATACGGGTAGCGGGCATGTACAGCGTGGCCCCGAGGGCGTATGGCGATACGTTGTTCATCAGCTCACACTCCGAATGATGGTCACCGCTCTGTATGGGCCAAGATCACTGCCGACTTCTTCCACCACGATGCCTGCGGCCTCGGTCAGATGCATCAGCAGTTGAACATCGCGGTCATTGCGGTCACGAACCAATACATGGTCAGGAACCCGGCGCAGCACTGCGCGGGTCGCTTCAGCAATCCCCGGCTTAACACGGTTCAGATTGCTGATGTTAAAACGAGCGGCCAAGGATTCCACTACATGGGTGGCCGCAGTCTGTAATACGCGTCGTTGATCGTCTGTCCATGGCGTTGCCGGGACGATTGAAGCCAGGGCCTGGCGTTGTGTGTCAATCTGTTCGATGAAATCGCGGGTAACGTCATGTTCGCTCAAGTGATCGTACACAACACAACCATGCAAGCCACCGTCTGCCGGCCAAATTGAACGCGAAACCAAGCCGGATACGGTTGCACCTAAAACGCCAGACGGAATTATCCAGTCCTCCGCAGAGGCGGATAACCAAGCACGCCCACAAGGATCTGCGAGCACGACTAAACGTGGCTCCACGGGAAAGCGTGAGTCACTCTTGAGGCTACGCCTAATTTCAGCAGAAATCGCACCTTTACCTGTCCATCCATCGACAAACACAATGTTCTCGGCCCCGTGAGCCTGAATAATTGCCTCCAAGGCGACAGTGTCGATGCCCCGGTCACGGACGATACTGATTCCATAATGATGGCAATCACGGCCCATCCCGATCAATGCACGACGCAGCAATACACCCAGTGGCAGCCCTGCACGAACAAAGGATACCAGTACAATCGACGTGCCGGTGCAGGCTTGGTTCAGTGCCAGCGCCAGAGACTGAACATCCGCAGCCATGCGCTCACCACTCTGCTGCAGTGCGCGCTCAAACAGGGCCTTGTGTACTGGCGTCGGCGCGTGTTCCTGGCTGATCATCTCGGAGTAGTGTTTTTGCTGGGTTTGAATCAAGCGCTCCTTCTCCGCGACGTCGGTCACTTCAATCTGCACCGCTTGCAGCAAAAAATGCACATCATCCGCGACATAACTGCCGCTACCGACAGTGTTCAGTTCGCCAAGAGAAAGCGTCATAGACTGCGCTCCACCAGCTTGGCCAGTTGGCTACGCGCTGGAGTCGCCCACATATGACACACATCCATGAAGCCAAGGTCGGTGATGCTGTCGCCAAAGCCCAATACCGGCCGTTCGCCATTGAGTTCAAGGTCGCGGCGTAACCACTCTTCAACCGCTAGCCGTTTAGACAGCCCCATCGGCAAAAATGCCAAGTTGTTGCTATTACCGTGGATATGCAGGCCGTCCAGCAGGCCCCGCGCCTGGACTTCGGCCAGCACGGTATTAAGCACGTCATCGTTGGATTCGTTGTGTTTGGTGACCACGTAATGCTGTAAACCCTGCTCTTCAACCACCCAGCCGCGAAGCGAGATTCCAAGCTCCTTGCCGATTTCCAGTGTGGCTTCACTCAAGCCTTGCAAGCGGCCTTGGTAACTCGCAAGCACCACAGTCATGTGAGCCTGCCAGCGCTGATCAAGGACGCCGGTGGAGTCGAGCATTACGCCGCCATGTGCGCAAATTGCGCCATGGGTAAAAGGCAGTTGCACCCGACTATAGGCCTCCACACTACGCGCAGTGACCGGCACGACATCAGCGCTCGCCAGCAACCACTCGACAAAGGACTTCTGCACTGGGCTCATGTAGCCGTTCGGCCGCCCTTCAATATCGAGCGTCGCGGTATGCCGGGGAGTTCCCTCGACCATCTTGCGCGCTGTTTGAAACAGGGTGTCGTCGAGATCGATCAATACCAGTGGACGATTACTGCTCATTGACAATCACCTGCGCATTGAGTGCTTTCAGCAATTGTGCCGAGACAGCCTGTGCCGGGGTTTCCGAGCAAATCAACACACGGTCAAACTGGCCGGGGCTGACGTTGTAGAGAAAGTTGGGAATGCCAAGTCCATAATTGTCTGCAAACGACAGTGCATGCTCGATGGCATGGCCAAGGGCGATAGGCGAACGACTTGTGGAGCTAAAGTGAACGTCGGCGCCGGCACGCTCTAAACGCTCGGCCAACAAAAATGGACGCCAGACAAACTCACTGGTACCGACCACAAGTACTCGCTCACCCGCCTTGATCTGCAAGTCCGGCGCCAAGGTGTCGGCAACCTGCCGAACGCCTAGACGCCCCCAATCGTTACGCGCTGACAGCGGCCAGTCTCCAGCCTCGACAGTGCCCACGGCGGGCATGACTGGCAGCGGCGCGTCGACATCCTCATTGAAACGATACGAACCCTGTAGCAACGACGTCTGGTGTGTCGACGGACCAATGCTGTCACGCACAGCACTGCCCGACCAATCGGTGAGCACGCAGGTCACCACCTGTTCCAGTTTGCCAAGGCCTGCCTCGACCAACGCCCGATGCAGGTTGATAAAGGTCTTGCCAGTCGATGCTTCGTCGTCAACCAGCACCAGCGAGCGGGCATTGAGCATCGCGTCCCGTATATCCGCCTCGACGGGCATGTGGATCAAGTGGGCGCTGGCGTGGCTGTGCTCTTCTTCAAATCGAGTAAACAACCCGGTCCCCGTCGGGTGGCGGGTGCTGACCATATAAACCGTATCGGCACGCGTGCGGCTGTATGCCCGGTGAACACCTGCACCCAGGCCAACAGCGGTCTCGGCCATACCGATAACCAGTACGGGGCCAGGCAAGTCGGCCGGAATTTTAGCCGCCAAACTGTCGTAACTTGCATTCATCACCGACGGACGCGCAGGAATATGCCGCCCCAATACTTTGGAGACGAAAAGAAATGCACGCTTAGGATTGTGGCGCTCGGCGAAACCAAACAATGCGTCAGGTGCGCCGACAGAACCTTCGACTTCAACTTCGAGAAGGCCGCGCATAAGTTGCGCGCTAAGCGTATGTGCTGCGGTGTTACGATCCATTAACAACATTCCTAATTTGCCAGGCGATGAAAAACCTAACGCCGCTTGCGTGGGCCTCAGTCAAAGTGGGGTTACAGATTTCGGGCCTCTATTCGCCATAATGAAGGCTGAGCTTCACGCGCCAACTCAGCAGTGCTCAGCGCTCTCGCACTGGGTGTTGTGTCTGCATCTACACGACACGCCTCAAGAAAAGACAGGACCAGCGCGCCTTTTACCGCAAAGTTCATGTTCTGCGTGTCGGGGCACGTGGAGGTCACCATCGCAATCACGGCACCGCTGGAGTCAAACAGAGGACTGCCGCTCGAACCCGGTTGAATCGGCGCCGTAAACTGCAGAAGACTCGAGTCGTTATGAAGGCCAAACAAGGCCGACACTCCGCCGTGGGTGACATGTACACCGCCACCGGCAAGACCGGCGAGCGGGAAGCCCAAGGCAACGACTGACTCGCCGAGATCACAACCAGAACCTTGCTTGAACGAAACAGCCTTCAGACCTGGACATTCCAGTACTCTTAACAGCGCAAAATCATTACTGCGGTCGACTACCACTGGCTCTGCACGGTAGCGCCCATCAAAAGAAGCGATGTGAATTTCCTGCATGCCTTCAATAACATGGGCACAGGTCAAAATGTGATGGGTTGAGACAGCGAAACCGGTGCCCGTTGCACCACTACCTGTTCGACCCGATTCCGAAGGCATCGTGCGGCCCTTGGGGTGAGCCTCATCCATATCGAGCCCAATTCTACGGCCCAGCGCCGCCAAACCGTATGCAGAGCCTTCAGCCAAGGCGCGAAACTTCCATAGACTATCACGCAGGTAATACTCACCGATGATGAGCGCAGACTCGCCGTTGTCCTGTAGATCAAGCTTGCACTCGATCTGACCATCAATTTGCAGATGCAGGGTTTTAAGCGCGTTAACCGGGCCTGCGGCTGAGTAACTGTAGACAACTAAAAGCACGCGCTCAGCACCGTCCGGAAGCGCGGCCAAGTTGAGGCTGCAACCGACCTTTTCCGGCCCCCCGCTCCATTCCATCCAGCCTTGCGGAGTTTGGAATAGCGCTGCCGGGCCTTTCGGCTGTCGCTTCTCATTAACCGGCAATATCGCAACGGCAGCGTACTCGCCAAACGCGTTGGCATCGCTGCACTCCAGAGTCCACTCGCTCTGAGATCCCGATATTGCGGTGTTTGCGCCAGGCGCTAGCGCCATCATTCTTTACGCCCTCCCTGACCGCTCATGCACTCTCCCTGATGCTCACTGGACCAACCGCAACAATATACGATCATACCGATAGCCATTCAGAATCACACCGGCAAGGGTATAGCAACTGTGACGGCCTTCACCCGGACATTCGCGAGCCAATCACTTTCGGGCTCTTTGAAACCCAATCTACGGGCAGCGAAGATGCCTGGCAAGTTGATACCAGTCGCGCGGGTATAACCGATCCCGCCTGAGTAGCGCGGGTTTATTTCCAATAAATGTGGCTTGCCGTCCGCGTCATCTCGCGTCTGGATATTGACGATACCGTCGCAGCCAAAGTGCTGAGCAGCCTTGACCGCCAACTCAACAGCCGCACCCTCGCGCTCGAATGTCTGATAAAGGCCTTTCTTGCGCCGCCCGACAAACGCAACAGTACGACCCGCTTCACAAACCATGTCCACCGAACACTCGCTACCCGCCATGTACGGCATCACCAACATCGCAGGCTTGGTCTCAGTTGCAGCGTATGCCTGCAGATAAGTATCGAAATTGACTTCACGCACACCTTTGGCAAAGCAGCTGAACGCATCTGCTTGCGGGTTGAAGCGCCAAAAGCCCTCGCCATAGATCCCGACAACAGGCTTGATGCAGACCTCACCCTGCGCCGCAAGGGTTGCATAGGCCGTGGCCAATTCCAGAGCATCAGTTACCGTGATTGCCGGCACACAATCCAAGCCGGCTTGCTCAGCCTGCGCCGTGAACAAGCTCTTGTCGTCGACGCAATTGAGGGCCTCAATCGACAGGCCACCGGTCACCAAAGTCAGGCCAGCAGCGTCAAATTGAGCACGTGCAGACTCAATCAAGCGGCCCTCGCGCCCAGCCAGTATGACTTTGATGTTGTTCTCCAGAGCGGTTTGCAGTACCCACTCGATCCGCTCTTGGCTGTCCGCTGGCTCGAAAAGGCTGACGTCAGCGAGCCCAGTAATTTCCGGCCGGGCCTGTCCGTGGGAGGCGAAGATTTTCACACCCGCAGGCAATGCCTCGCGCGCACCTATGATGATGTCGCGTTGACTGGACTGCCCTTCGAGTAACCAAATCATCTGGAGCTCCTAAATATGTGCACGTGCGCAGCAGCTAACCTTTGTGAGGCAGCAGTTGCGGGTCTCCAATGGAGGGAAAGGACGGAGATGTCCGATCTCAGCGCTCATTAGGGCGACGTGTAATGCCGGTGTCGATTTGTCAGAGCGACTACGACGCCGGAACGATTGGCGCTTGGGAAAGAAGCTCGACGCTCTAAAAACTTTTTCACACTCAGCTCGCGAATGGGCTCATGCCTAGTTAAAAGAGATGTCCACTGTCCGTGCACAGGTGTCCGCTTAGTTGATTCAAGCAGTCAATAATATCAGCTTGCCTAGCGACTAAAACGACTAGCAAAACCTTGTATCAATTGACTGTTACAACAAGAAGATACGCCAATAAAGCCGCCTCAAGTGCGCTGCAAACACTGGCTCAGCAGCGTGCAACAACCTCTCCTAAATGCCAATGAGTCGAGTTGACGCGCCCAAGCAGGGCTAACCAGCAGAAACCTCACTGCCTCCTCCATGTTGGAGTAATGTTGTTTGAACGACTTCTATCGCCGGATATCTGATCTATATACAAGTAAACATCTGACCTTGATCCGGGAAATGAGGCAAAATCCTGCTAATTACAAATGGAGTGTCTACATGAAGTGGTTAAAAGGGCTGGTACTGGGCGCGCTCATTCTGGTGGTTGGCGCCAGTGCACTGGGACTGTTTTACATACTGCCTCAGCATGATGTGGTACTGATCACAGGTGTCGAGGTCAAACGCGTCGACCATGACGGCGTGATCAATGCCGAGAACCCTGCGGACGGCCCTACCCGGGACGTCTACTTTATTAATACCGAGAACCCAGACAGCAAAAAAGTTGTGGTCTATCGCAACGAAGATACCGGCTGGGGCTTCCCTTGGTACTTCAAGTTTGACTCGGCTGACGAGCAGGCCAAAGCCCAAGGCTACTCACGTGATACGGAGCAATTGGCGCTGATCCGTTACTACGGCTGGCGAATCCAGATACTGTCGGTTTTCCCAAACATCACCCAAATCGAGGCGACCAACAGCCGCGCCGAACCGTTTCCTTGGTTCAATACAATTTTCTTCAGCGTGCTCTTGCTGCTGGCGATTTTCATAGCCATTAACGTAAAACGCCGCAACAAGCGTCGCAACCAAGTCGTTGCAAGCTGAGAAACCCAAGCCGATAAACAGCTGACCAGGGCGCAGGCGCTTACTCCCGACAGGGAATCGCCGGCCCCATCAGTTGCGCTCTATTGGCGTCGAGGTCAGTTCGAATGGACTGTTGCTGCGGCGCTGATTGCGGTCTTCACGCGGGGTGGCGCCAAAGAAGTTACGGTAGGCGCTGGAGAAGTGCGGGCCAGATGAGAAACCACACGACAAGCCAATCTGAATAATCGACTTACTGGTTTGCATCAGCAATTGGCGCGCCTTGTTGAGGCGCAGCTCAAGGTAATACTGGCTCGGCACCCGATTGAGATACTGCTTGAAGATACGCTCCAGCTGACGACGTGAGACGCAAACGTGCTGGGCGATTTCATCAGTGGTCAGCGGCTCCTCGATATTAGCTTCCATCAGCAACACTGCTTGAGTCAGCTTAGGATGGCTCGAACCCAAGCGATTCTGCAGCGGAATCCGCTGACGCTCGCCGCCCTCACGAATACGTTCAACCACCAACTCCTCGCTGACAGCACCAGCAAGCTCGGCTCCGTGGTCACGCGCCAACAACGCCAGCAGCAAATCCATCACCGCCATGCCGCCACAGGCGGTCAAGCGGTCGCGATCCCAATCGAACAAGTGGCTGGTGGCAATGACTTTAGGAAAGCGCTCTGTAAAGTCATCCTGCCAGCGCCAGTGCACAGAGGCGCGATAGCCATCAAGCAAACCTATTTGCGCCAGCGGGTAGACTCCAGCAGCGATTGAGCCAATCACACAACCGCTACGCACCATCTGCTTAATCGCGCTCGACAACCCCGGCGCAATGCTTGCTGGCGGCTCATCTGCCAGCAAAAACAGACGCTGCAAACCTTCAAGCTTCCCCGCCCAAGGCTCACCCGGCAGCGTCCAGCCACCCGTTGAGGCCTCAGCCTGCGGCTCGGCTTGCAAGAAGGTCAGTTCGTAGACCACTTCAGGGTGAACACGCTGCGCAACACGCAACGCTTCCTCAGCCATCGCCAGGGTTAGCGGCTTGGTGGAGGGCCAGATCAGGAAGCCAATTCGGTGGGAGTTCATTCGGGGCAGTTTAGCTCTGTTATAGGGTCACTGAGCAACGCTCGCCAGTGACCCCACGCAATTAAGGTGCTTATTTTAGGCTACCGGAGAGAAACTGCTTAAGGCGATCGGATTGCGGATTCGCCAACACTTCACGTGGGCAACCGCGCTCTTCAACTACACCTTTATGCAAAAACACAAGTTGGTTTGACACTTCACGGGCAAAGCCCATTTCGTGCGTTACAACCACCATGGTACGCCCCTCTTGGGCAAGGTCTTGCATAACTTTGAGCACTTCACCGACCAACTCCGGATCCAGTGCTGAAGTAGGCTCATCGAACAGCATCACTTCGGGCTCCATGGCCAGCGCGCGAGCAATGGCTACACGCTGCTGCTCACCGCCGGACATGTGCGCCGGATACGCCTCTTTGCGATGGGCTACGCCGACTTGGTTCAAGTAGTGTTCAGCTTTCTCAAGCGCTTCTTTCTTCGACATGCCCAGCACGTGGATCGGCGCTTCGATGACGTTTTCCAAGGCGCTCATATGCGACCACAGATTGAAGTGCTGAAATACCATCGCCAGGCGCGAGCGCATGCGCTGCAGCTGCTTGGGGTCTGCCGCTTTAAGCGCGCCGTCTTTATTGGGTACCAGTTTCAGCTCTTCGTTGTTGAGCAGAATCTTGCCGCCATGCGGCTGCTCAAGCATGTTGATGCAACGCAGAAAAGTACTTTTACCGGAACCACTGGAACCAATAATACTGATCACATCACCGGCTTTGGCCGCCAGCGATACACCCTTCAGCACTTCATGGCTGCCATAGCGCTTGTGCAAGTCTTGAACTTCAAGTTTGTACATGGTGTCGACTCTCGAATGCAGTGAAATCAGTCGCTGAGTAAGCGGCCCTGACGTATAGATTGATGTCCGGCCACCTTGGCCAACCAGCGTCCCGGCTGGGCAAAACGCATGCGTTCAATCGCGAAGATCACACCTGAAGTACCTGCGCAAACCACGCTGTGCTGGTCGTCGAGCGGATCGATCACTTCAAATACCGGAGTTCCGGCCTCTACATAAGCGCCAGCAGATTGCAGGAAACTCACCACACCCGAATGCGGTGGATAAAGCATTTCAGTACCGGCAAACGGCACGGCATCGCAGCAATCTTCTGGTGCTGCTGGCCACTGCCCGCTGATTAAGCCTTGCTCTGCGAGAAACGCCAAAATCGATTCAGCATCAGCACAGGCCTGATCGCGCTCAGTGCGCTCCATTCCACCCAGCTCGACGGTCGTTGCGATGCATACCGGTTCAATTTTGGCTTCCGGGAAGCGCTGGGCCAAACGTAACCAAGGCCCCGAACAAGCCTCATCAAAAGATGAACCGCCAGAATCTTCAGCGAGCAGCACAGTTCCCGCATGCAGACGAGCCGCGAGCGAACGTAATTGCGCCCAGTGCTGGGGTATCGCATACAGATGCACAACCGCTTCAAAGTCACAATGCAGATCAAGCACCACGTCGGCATCACAGGCGTGCAGCTGCAATAAGCGCTGCATGCCTTCGAGCTGCGATTGAGCGGGCGCTAACGCCTTGAGCGCATCACGCATCACGGCGCGTATCAGTTGCGTATTAGCCGCCACATCGGCGCCCAACTTACCTTCGAGCTGAGGTGCGATTACATCAGCCAGATCAACAAAGTCACGGTTGAAGTTATGACCGCTGCTCAACTCAAAACGGCCTTGATGCTGACCTTGAACCATTTGCCCAAGACCGATGGGGTTGGCAACTGGCACCAGCTCGATCACAGCATTGAGCTGGCCTTGCTGCTCAAGCTCAAGCAAGCGACGTTTAAGCTCTACCGCAACACGCATGCCGGGTAATTCATCAGCGTGCAGTGAGGCCTGAATATAGACTTTTCGCTCGCCGCTGCCGAAGCTGAACACCGACAGTCGGCGCTCGGTGCCGGGCGTGCTCCAAGGCAATAGATGATCAATACGCTGCATCAGCCTCTCCTCAATGCTTACGCGGGGCCAGATAGGCCAACCAGCGACGCTCGGCCAACTTGAACAGGCGCACCAGAATGAAGGTCAGGCATAGGTAGAACACGCCCGCTGTGATGAACGCTTCAAACGGTAAGTAGTACTGCGAGCTGACCGTGCGCGCAGCGCCCGTAATGTCGATCAAGGTCACGATCGAGGCCAGACTTGTGGTGTGCAGCATCATGATGACTTCGTTGCTGTACTGCGGCAACGCACGCCGAATAGCCGACGGCAGCAAGATACGGCGATACAGTTTGACCCGTGACATGCCCATGGCCTTGGCCGCCTCGATTTCGCCATGCGGCGTCGCCTTGAGACTGCCCGCAAGAATCTCAGCGGTATAAGCGCTGGTGTTGATCGAAAATGCAACGCAAGCGCAGAACGCTGCATTAGAGAAGTACGGCCACAGCACGCTTTCACGAATGACCTCGAACTGAGCCAGACCGTAATAGATCAGAAACAGCTGCACCAGCATCGGCGTACCGCGAATGACATACGTGTAGAGCCAGGCCGGAAAGTTAATCCAGACCGATTTGGAGATGCGCATCAATGCCAGCGGAATCGCCAGCATCAAACCAAAAAACAGAGAGATCAGCAGTAACTTCAGGGTCACCAAAACGCCGCCGAAATAAAGTGGCAGGCTGTCCCAAATAACGTTGTAATCGAAAATCATAAGTGCGCTCCCCTACTCAAAGATCAGCGGCTTTAGTGCCGACCGAGTAACGTTTTTCGAGAAAACGCAGAGCCAGCAGTGACACGCTGGTCAGCACCAGGTACAGCGCTGCGACTGCCAGATAAAAAGTAAAAGGCTCACGCGTAGCATCTGCTGCGCTTTTAGCCTTGAACATCATATCTTGCAGACCCACGACCGAAATCAGCGCCGTGGCTTTGGTCAGCACCAACCAGTTGTTGGTGAAACCGGGAATTGCAAAACGAATCATTTGTGGCACAAGAATGCGAAAGAACACCTTGAGATTGCTCATGCCATAAGCAACGCCAGCCTCCGCCTGCCCTTTAGGGATCGCCATGAAAGCGCCACGAAAGGTTTCAGACAGGTACGCGCCAAAGATAAAGCCCATGGTGAAGACACCCGCTACAAACGGGTTGATGTCGATGTAATCGTCATAACCGAGCATCGGCGCGACACGATTGACCATGTCCTGACCGCCGTAAAAAATCAGCAGGATCAGTACCAGATCGGGAATACCGCGAACAACCGTAGCGTAGGTTTCGCCCAGTATTGCCAGCCATTTAATCGGCGACAGACGAAAAGCCGCACCCAACAAGCCGAGAACAGTCGCCACTGCCATTGAGGTCAGGGCCAAAATTACGGTTAGCCAAGCACCGTCAAGAATGGTCGAACCATAGCCATTGAGCATGCTCTTGTTTCCTCATGCAGGCGCCGGGCGGCGCCGAAGAGTACATCGAAAAGTGGCGCATACCGTGCAGTGCAAAACACTGCACAGCTTACGTTCACCAACGGATTGAGATGTGCACGTTATCCGTGTGCGCCACTTTCACTTGAGGCGATTATTCGCCGTAGACGTCAAAGTCGAAGTACTTGTCCTGAACTTCCTTGTACTTACCGTTAGCACGGATGTCTTCAATGGCAGTGCTGATTTTGTTCGCCAGCTCAGTGTCGCCTTTACGTACAGCGATGCCAGCACCTTGACCGAAATACTTCTTATCGTTTAAGTCCGGGCCTACCAGCGCGTAGCCTTTGCCAGCGTCAGTCTTGAGGAAGCCATCATCGATGTTGACAGCGTCAGCCAGGGTTGCGTCGACGCGACCTGCGGTGAGATCAAGAAAAATCTCGTTCTGCGAGCTGTAGCGGACCACTTCAACCCCAGCCGGTGCCAACACATCGGTGGCGTAACGATCGTAGATCGAGGCGCGCTGAACACCGACCTTTTTACCTTTGAGATCAACCTTTGGATCATTGATCACAGTGCCGGCCTTCATCGCCAGCTTGGCTGGGGTGTGATAGTACTTCTTGGAAAAATCTACCGACTTCAAACGGTCTTCGGTAATGGTCAGAGAAGACAATACAGCGTCGAACTTACGAACCTTCAGAGCGGGGATCAGGCCGTCGAACTCCTGCTCGATCCACGTACACTTAACCTGCATTTGCTCGCACAAAGCATTGCCGATGTCGTAATCAAAGCCAGTGATCTGGCCTTCCGGAGTTTTGAAGGCAAACGGTGGGAATGCGGCTTCAATACCGATGCGCAGTGGTTTTGCATCATCAGCCATGGCCAGTGGCGACAGAACGGATAGCGCCAGTGCGCCGAGAAGTGCAATCTTCTTCATCTTGTGACTCCTTCGAGAGGGAATGGCATCGGATGGCAGTGGATAAGTGCATTCAGCCATATATGAATTGTAGTTAACTCGCCATCAAACTACGCAGTGCGCAGGCAATGTACGGCTTCGGCTGAGTGTGCGGCATTCTAGCGAGAGGCTGAAACTGTATATTTCTTCAATGCGACAAGTAATTACAAATGCACCTAAGGCGCCTTGGCAGGCGATTGACATCCCGAGCAAAAAATGCGTAGGAAGAATTGAAATCCAACCAATTATAAAAGCAATATCGACGCCAATATTTTAAGACCCTTTATTCCACGGGCCTAATTGGCTAATTTTATTTCAAAAGCCAAGTATTTTCAGCATTTAAAATGCGCAAAGTGTTCCCATGCGCCCCAATTAGGCGCAACAGTGTTACGCATCGCTGGATGATTTAAAGCTTGTTGCAGGGCCGCGACCCTTTCGCGACCTCGGTATCAAGCAGATTAATCGGTGCAAAAAAAGACGCCCAACTCATAGAGCCGGGCGTTTAAATTACCGCAATTGCTTATTCAGACATGCTCAAGGTCACGCACAAGCGCTTTGCATCGCCTTGTGCGTATCAATGAGGTGCTGCACCACGCCAGGATCTGCCAGCGTCGAGATATCACCCAAGCCATCGTATTCAGCCGTAGCGATCTTGCGCAAAATACGGCGCATGATCTTGCCCGAGCGCGTCTTCGGCAGCCCCGGCGCCCACTGAATCACATCAGGTGAGGCGATTGGGCCGATCTCTTTACGCACCCAGTTTTTCAGTTCCTGGCGCAGCTGTTCAGAGCTTTCTACGCCGCCGGTGAGGGTCACGTAAACATAGATCCCCTGCCCTTTGATGTCGTGCGGCACACCGACAACGGCTGCCTCGGCCACTTTCGGGTGAGCAACCATGGCGCTTTCGATTTCAGCAGTCCCCATGCGGTGACCGGAGACGTTAAGCACGTCATCGACACGCCCGGTGATCCAGAAGTAGCCATCTTCGTCGCGACGCGCACCATCACCCGTGAAATACATGCCACGGAAGGTTTTGAAGTAGGTATCGACAAAGCGATCATGGTCGCCATACAGCGTGCGCGCCTGGCCCGGCCATGAGTCGATAATAACCAGGTTGCCTTCAACTGCGCCTTCCAGCAGGTTACCCAGATTATCAACCAATGCAGGCTGGACGCCGAAGAACGGACGAGTCGCCGAACCTGGCTTCAGTGCCGTTGCGCCCGGTAACGGGCTGATCAGGATGCCGCCAGTCTCGGTTTGCCACCAGGTATCGACAATCGGGCATTTCTCTTTACCAATGGTCTTGTAGTACCAGTTCCAAGCTTCCGGGTTGATTGGCTCACCAACCGAGCCCAGCAAGCGCAAGCTGGAACCATCAGCATCTTTAATTGCAGCCTCACCTTCAGCCATCATCGCGCGGATCGCTGTCGGCGCGGTGTAGAGGATGTTGACCTTGTGCTTGTCGATGATTTTCGACACGCGGGTAATATCCGGATAGTTAGGCACACCTTCAAACAGCAAGGTGGTCGCACCATTGGCCAGCGGCCCGTAGACAATATAGCTGTGGCCAGTCACCCAACCTACGTCGGCGGTGCACCAGTAGATATCACCCGGTTTGTAGTCGAACACACGTTCGTGCGTTAGCGCGGCATAGACCAAATAGCCACCTGTGGTGTGCTGCACGCCTTTTGGCTTACCGGTTGAGCCTGATGTGTAAAGGATAAACAGTGCTTCCTCGGCACCCATCTCTTTGGGTGCGCAGTAGCTGCCTGCAACCTTCATCAGGTCTTCGTACCAGACGTCGCGATGCTGGTTCCACTTGATATCGCCGCCGGTGCGTTTGCAGACGATGACTTTCGTCACACTAGCGGTTTCAGGGTTGGTCAGCGCGTCATCAACGTTGGCTTTGAGGGCGATGCGCTTACCACCACGCAGACCTTCATCAGCGGTGATCACCACTTTGGAATTGCAATCAATGATCCGCCCTGCCAGCGCCTCAGGCGAGAAGCCGCCGAACACCACCGAGTGGATTGCACCGATGCGCGTGCACGCAAGCATTGCCACGACCGCCTCGGGGATCATTGGCATATAGATCGTCACCACATCGCCGCGATGGATATCCTGGCCGCGCAATGCGTTGGCGAATTTGCAGACGTCTTCATGCAGTTCGCGGTAGGTGATGTTGCGCTGCTCGGAAGGATCATCGCCCTCCCAAATGATCGCGACCTGATCACCACGCTCTTCAAGGTGACGATCAAGGCAGTTATACGAGACGTTGAGAGTGCCGTCAGCAAACCATTTGATATCGACATGATGGTCGTCAAATGAGGTTTGTTTAACCTTGGTGAACGGCTTGATCCAATCAAGACGCTGCGCTTGTTCACGCCAGAAACCATCCGGATTGACCACGGACTGCTGGTACATGGCCTTGTAGGTTGCCTCATCGGTTAGCGACTTAGCCGCAGCCTCTGGACTCACGGGATACAGGTTGACAGGACTCATTAACAACTCCTTAAGCACAAAGGGATTGGTTATTTTTATATTGCCCATTGTGTGACCAGCAGCCCCATTGCAGGCCATTCGACCATGGTCTTAGCGTGGTGTTACTGTACTTTCGACGGGGGAAATTGAGCGGCAGGGCCTGGTTTGCTTGCCATTACCCTACCCAAAGCACTGCCAAGCGCATTCGCGAACGAACAGCCCTAGCGTCTTCCTTGCTGCCAGGCTGCCGCCAAACCACTCAGGCAAATGATCACAATACCGACCAACGTGCTGCTGTCAGGTACGTGGGAAAAGACCAGAAAGCCGAGCAAACCTGCAAACACGATCTGGCAGTAGCCAAAGGGTGCCAACAGTGCCGGTGGCGCACTGCGAAACGCTTGAGTCAAAAACAGATGCGCAGACATGCCACATGTACCCAGCGCCAGCATTAACAGGCCATGAGTAAGGCTGGGAACCTCCCAGAAAAACGGCACCAGCGCACTAACCAGCAATGTATTAAACAGCCCAGCAAAGAAATTACTGGTTGTTGGCGAATCGATCCCGCTCAGTTTACGGGTCAGAATCTGGTAGCAGCTGAAGCACATCGCCGAGCAAAACGGCAAGATAATCGCCAGGGTAAACATTTCACCGCCTGGATGGACAATCACCAACACCCCGGCAAAACCGACCAAGACTGCAGCCCACTGGCGCCGACTCACGGACTCACCAAGCAAGGGCACTGACAATGCCGTCACCAACAGCGGTGCTAAAAAGTTAACCGCGGTAGCCTCAGCCAAGGGAATAAACAGCAAGCTAGTGGTAAAGAACAGGCTCGTCCCCAGTAAGCAACAAGCACGCAGAGCCTGAAGCCCCGGCCGCTTACTGCGCAAAACACGCAAACCCGACTGCGGCAGGAATATCCCGGCCATGAGCAAGGTATGCACCACATACCGCGCCCACACCACCATCACGACCGGGTAGAAACCAGACAGATATTTAGACAGCGCATCATGACTGGCGAACAAAAACGTCGCCAACAGGATGAGCAGAATCCCTTTAACGGGGTGGCTAGAATTCGACAGCGTTGCGCTGCTGGCACTCATGCACGTCTCATTGTTGAACGCAGGTCAGAGCCTACAAAAGATGAATAGGCTGCTAACTATAGTTCAGTGTACTGAGCTGACCAAGTGCTTGAGGTTAATAAAATCCAATGGCTATCGTTGCCCGTCCGCTCGATACCTTTTCGTCGCCAGCAAAGTCATAGCGCAGCTTGTCTGGCAAGGTTCTGGCAAGCGATCGGTCTGATGGCTTGATTAGCGGGCCAGCAACTGGCGACGATACTCACCCGGAGTCACGCCAAACCAGCGCTTGCAGGAGCGGTTAAAAACACTTTGCTCGCTGTAGCCAAGCAGGCCAGCCACCTGCGACATGGGCATATGCCGCTCACTCAAGTAATGCTCGGCCCGGTTACGTCGAACCTGCTCAACCAGCTCATCAAAACGACAACCTTCTTCAGCGAGACGTCGCTGTAGCAAGCGAGGATGCAACCCTAGCTGAGCAGCAATAATGACAAGGCGGCAGCGGTTGGTCGGCAATAATCGAAAAATCAGACGATTGACCTGCTCGAGCAAACTCGTCGACTTTTGCGCGCCTATATGGCTTAGGTACTGGACCATTGCGCGGTGCAGGCTGGGGTCTTGTTGTTCAATTCGGTGATGTAACTGCGCGGCAGTCAGTACGAACGCATTGACCGGCTGAGCGTCATAAACCGAGGTTTTGAAATAGCGTCGATAGCGCGCTTGCGGCAATGGGCTGATGCCACTGAGCAGTACCGTCTGAGCCGCGAATGAGGGGCCAAACAATAAGCGCATGATGTTGTGCGCCACCCCCATGGACAGTTCAACCATCTGCCTCTGCATATGCACGCCAGGCAGGCGAATATCAACTGCCATTCGCGGCGCATCGGCGACGGTTAAATCCAGATCCAACTCAATTCCAGGGCTGTGATAGCCGATAAAGCGCACCAACTCAGCCAACGCTTGCCCAGCTGTTGCGGAGCTGCGCGCAATAATCGCCACAGGCCCGAGAATATGGATGTCTTGATACTCAGCCATACGCAGACCGAAGTCAGGGCAGTCCAGTTCCTCAGCAGCGCACTCAAGCAACTCGATTAAGGTACGTAATTGGACTGAAGCATCTTCCTCATCGAGCAGATTTATTGGCACCCGAAACCGCTCTAATAGCCGTATAGGGTCCCCGCCCAGTTCCGTGACCAATTCACGAAAACCAATAAATGAAGTCGTTCTGATGAGTGCTGTCATGTCACTAAAGATCAATTAAAAGTCGTCAAAGATCAATAAAATTATAGCGCATCGGCTAACAATTAATCAGGATCCACTGACTGCATTGCATCCAATGCGATGTGCCCACAATAATTAAAATTGGGACTTCCTCATGCAATTTGACTACATCATCATTGGTGCCGGCTCAGCAGGTTGTGTACTGGCCAACCGACTGAGCGCCAACCCTGAAGTGTCCGTGTGTCTGCTTGAGGCAGGTTCCGAAGACACCTCCCCGCTGATTCACACCCCCGTTGGGGTTGCCGCTATCTTGCCCACTCGCCATGTTAACTGGGCATTCGACACTACCGCTCAGAAGGGCCTCGACAACCGGATTGGCTACCAACCCCGTGGTAAAACCTTGGGCGGCAGTAGCTCGATTAACGGCATGATCTATATTCGTGGTGACCGCAGTGACTATGAGGACTGGAAAGCACTGGGCAACGACGGCTGGGGCTATGACGATGTACTGCCCTACTTTCGCAAAAGTGAGACCTATCACGGCGGAGCCAATCAGTTTCATGGCGGTGAAGGCGAACTGTTTGTTGACCAACTAGCGCACCACCCAGTCACCAAAGCCTTTATTGAAGCGGGTATCAGCGCCGGTCATAAGCATAACTCCGACTTCAACGGCGAAGACCAAGAAGGCGTTGGCGCCTACGATGTGACCATTCATAACGGCCGTCGCTGGAGCACCGCAACTGCTTTTTTAAAGCCAATCCGCAATCAGCGCAGCAACCTCAAGGTGATCACCGGCGCACTGGCTGAACGTATTATTCTTGACGGCAAAAAAGCAGTTGGTGTGTCTATCCGCCTGAAAGGTAAAAGCCAACAGCTCAAAGCACGTAAAGAGGTGCTTCTAAGCGCTGGCGCATTTGGTAGCCCACACCTGTTGATGCTTTCCGGGATTGGTCGCAAAGAGGACCTGGAGCCGCATGGCATTGCAGTCCTGCATGAGCTGCGCGGAGTGGGCCAGCAGCTCCAAGACCATCCAGACATGGTGATTTCCTACCGCAGTCCAGATACCTCGTTGCTGGGTGTGTCTATTACCGGCTCGCCCAAAATGGGTAAAGCGCTGTGGCAGTACACACGGACTAAAACAGGACCATTTGCGAGCAACTGCGCAGAGGGCGGCGCTTTTCTGAAAACTGACCCAGCCCTTGACCGGCCCGATGTTCAGTTGCACTCAGTGATTGCCTTGATTGATGATCACAACCGTAAACTGCATTGGGGCCACGGTTTCAGCTGCCACATTTGCGTGCTGAGACCCAAGAGCGTCGGCAGCGTGGGGCTAAATTCAAGCGACCCGGCAGCTCCACCCAAAATCGACCCTAATCTGCTTGGCCATGAGGATGATCTCAAAACCCTGCTCAAGGGTTATCGCATGGCGCAAGAGATCATCAAACAAGCGCCGATGGCTGCTTATCAGCTCAAGGATATATACGGCACCGATACGCAAACAGACGAAGAACTGCTGCAAAGTATTCGTTCGCGTGCAGACAGTATTTATCACCCGGTTGGCACCTGCAAAATGGGCAGCGATGACAACGCAGTGGTCGATAACCACTTACGTGTGCATGGTATCGACAACCTTCGCGTGATTGATGCATCCGTAATGCCGACGCTGGTTGGCGGCAACACCAACGCTGGCACAATCATGATTGCAGAACGGGCCGCTGAGTGGCTAACTCAGGCTGAAACCAGCGTTTGAGCAAATGTTGTACCCATAAAAAAACCGGCAATGATTGCCGGTTTTTTTATTTAAGCCTAATCAGTAACTCTCCCGATTCGGCCATTGCCAATCCTTTGAGTTACTGAACGGGTCATCCCCAACCGGCTCAGGCCACCGGTCGGAGCCGGTCAAAAAAGCCGGTTGAGGCCATCGAACGCAGCAACCCGGTAGGCTTCAGCCATGGTCGGGTAGTTGAAGGTGGTATTGACGAAATACTTAAGCGTATTCGCTTCACCTTTCTGGTTCATGATCGCCTGACCAATGTGCACGATCTCCGAGGCTTGATAACCGAAGCAGTGTACGCCTAGAACCTCAAGGGTTTCACGGTGGAACAAAATCTTCAGCATGCCGACCGGCTCACTGGAAATCTGTGCGCGGGCCATGCCTTTGAAAAACGCCTTACCGACTTCGTAAGGGATTTTATCCTGGGTCAGTTCCCGCTCGTTCTTACCGATCGAGCTAATTTCAGGAATGGTGTAAATGCCGGTTGGCACATCATTGACGAAACGCCAGCTGTCGTTTTCAACAATGCTCCCAGAAGCTGAACGGCCCTGGTCAAAAGCAGCACTTGCCAAACTTGGCCAACCGATCACATCACCGGCTGCATAGATGTTTGGCACAGTTGTGCGGTAATGCTCATCAACATCCAGCTGGCCACGACCATTGGCCTTGAGACCAATGTTTTCCAATGCCAGCTTGTCGGTGTTACCGGTACGACCGTTACACCAGAGCAAAGCATCTGCCTTGATTTTCTTACCTGACTTCAGGTGCAGTACAACACCGTTATCGACACCTTCGATGCGCTCATACTCTTCATTGTGGCGAATCAAGACATTGGTGTTGCGCAGGTGATAACTCAAGGCATCGGAGATTTCAGGATCAAGGAAGCTGAGCAGTTGATCGCGGTTGTCGATCAGATCGACCAATACGCCAAGGCCGCTGAAGATCGATGCGTACTCACAACCAATCACCCCTGCCCCGTAAATGATCAAGCGACGTGGCGTGTGGCTCAAGGTCAGGATGGTGTCGCTATCATAAACCCGCGGGTGGGTAAAATCAACACCATCCGGACGGTATGGACGCGAGCCGGTGGCAATGACGATGTCCTTGGCGACCAGTTTCTCAACCGCACCATTTGGGCAAACCACTTCAATCGTGTGCTCATCGGCAAAGCTTGCCGTGCCATGAAACACGTCAATACGATTACGTGCGTAGTAACCAGTGCGTGAAGAAACCTGCTTGGAGATAACCCGCTCGGCGCTTTTCAGGACGTCCGGGAAAGAGAACCAACGCGGCTCGCCAATCTGGCGAAACATCGGGTTGGTGTTGAACTGCATGATCTGACGAACCGAGTGACGCAAGGCCTTGGAGGGCACGGTCCCCAAGTGAGTGCTGTTGCCACCCACTTCGCGGCGACTGTCGATCACAGCAACTTTGCGCCCGGCTTTTACCGCGTTCATTGCTGCGCCTTCACCCGCTGGGCCGGAACCCAATACCACTACGTCGTAGTTGTAGACCGCCATGTTTACTCCTCAAATCACACCGCAGCGCATTCTCTACACTGGCGGCAGGGCCAACACTGCCATTGCAGCTTGGCAATCAGAAACTTGTGTACGCTAAACCACTGCTAAATCTTGGTTGCGTCATAAGCCAGCGTGGTTTGTTTAGCTGGGTCAACACTGTTCACTTCTTCGCACTTCTCACGGCTACCGCCACAAATCGAGCACTCTTTTTCGATGCCCAAATTAGCGATACCGCCGCACGAACCAGCGATGGGTTTACGGCCCATGATGACACCAACTGCCATCATCGAAACCACCAGCAACATCACCAAAAATACGATTACAAAAGTCATTGCTCTTCTCCTGCAGCAAAAAGCTGCTCGAATGCAGGGCTGCTATTGGTGACGAAGGCTTCGCCTTCACGGGTCACGAAAAACGCAGCAACACCTGCCTCTCTAGCGTAAGCCATACCGCGCTCAGGCCCAAGCACCATCAACAACGTCGACAAACCATCAGCCATCAAGGTTGAACGATTCGCCACTGTTACCGAGGCCAACTTGTGGGTAATCGGCGCGCCTGTTTGCGGATCAATGGTATGCGAGTAACGCACACCGTTTTCTTCAAAATAATTACGGTAATCGCCCGAGGTAGAAATACCGTAACCGTCGAGCTCAAGGACTTTTTGCGACACGCGCTCATCATCGCGTGGCGCCTCGATGGCTATACGCCAAGGCTGACCATCAGGCTTTTTACCCGCGGCCTTTAGCTCGCCAGTCGCTTCGACCAAATAGCTGGTGATACCCAGTTCCTTGAGTCGCTTAATAATCTTATCGACCGTATAACCTGCAGCAATGCTGTTGAAGTCGAGCTGAATGCCGACATCTTTACACAACGACTGCCCGTCGATATGCAGGTGCTGATGACCAATGTGCTTACGCGCCTCGGTTACCTGCTCAGGAGTTGGGACTTTCTCAGCCCTGGCCTTTGGACCAAACCCCCAGAGATTGAGCAACGGCTCAAGGGTCAGGTCAAACGCCCCGTCACTTTGCTCAGACAACTCACCGCCCACTCGAACCAACTCAAGCATGCCTTCTGGTAGCTGCATGCAACTGCCAGCGGGGGCCTGGTTGAACTCGGATACAAGCGAATCATCACGGTAGGTCGACATTTGTTTATCGACCTCGGCAAGAATCGCCTCGGTCTGTGCTTTGACCTCGGCAACGTCAGGCGTAGCGTCAGTGTGAACGTACTTAACACTGTACGAACTGCCCATGGTTGGGCCGCCAAACTCTTCTACCCGGTCCGAAAACCAGCAGCCCGTTAGGGCTGCCGCCAAGGCGACAGCAATAACGGGCTGTAGTACAGCGTGTTTCATGATCAACCGCCGAAGTCGTCGAGGAGGATATTTTCCTGCTCTACACCTAAATCGATCAGCATCTTGATCACTGCGGCGTTCATCATTGGTGGGCCGCACATGTAGAACTCACAATCTTCTGGAGCCGGATGGTCCTTCAGATAGTTCTCGTACAACACATTGTGGATGAAGCCTTTCAGACCAGTCCAGTTATCTTCCGGCTGCGGATCAGACAACGCCAAGTGCCACTGAAAGTTTGAGTTCTCAGCCTGCAACTGATCGTACTCTTCGTTGTAGAACGCCTCACGCATGGAGCGTGCGCCGTACCAGAAGCTGATCTTGCGCGTCGACTTCAAACGCTTGAGTTGGTCGAAGATGTGCGAACGCATTGGCGCCATACCCGCACCACCACCGATAAACACCATCTCTGCGTCAGTCTCTTTGGCGAAGAACTCACCAAATGGTCCGTAAACAGTGATTTTATCGCCCGGTTTGAGGCTGAACACATACGAAGACATCTGACCCGGTGGCAAGTGATCCTTGCCTGGTGGCGGCGATGCGATACGGATGTTGAACTTCACCAGACCGACTTCTTCTGGGTAGTTGGCCATCGAGTAGGCGCGAATGACTGTCTCTTCAACCTTTGACACGTACTTCCACTGGTTGAATTTGTCCCAGTCGCCGCGATATTCCTCTTGAATATCGAAGTCTTTGTAATGCACTTCGTGCGGTGGGCACTCAAGCTGTACGTAACCACCTGCGCGGAAGTCAACGCTCTCGCCTTCTGGCAATTTGAGCGTCAGCTCCTTAATGAAGGTGGCAACGTTAGGATTGGACTCTACAGTGCACTCCCACTTCTTCACACCGAAGACTTCTTCCGGCACTTCAATCTTCATGTCCTGCTTGACGGCAGCCTGACATGACAAGCGCCAGCCTTCTTTGGCTTCACGACGCGTGAAATGCGACTCTTCAGTGGAAAGCATTTCGCCACCGCCAGAAGAAATCACACACTTGCATTGGGCGCAGGTACCGCCGCCACCACAAGCAGATGACAAAAACACATTATTGGCAGCCAAGGTTTGCAGCAATTTGCCGCCCGCCGGGACTACGATGGTCTTTTCACCGTTGATTTCGATGCTCACGTCACCACTGGAAACCAGCTTGGCGCGCGCCATCAGGATAATCACTACCAACGCCAGAACGATGGCGGTGAACATGCCTATTGCGAGAAAAATTTCGTAATTCATCTGTTCATCCCGTCCTTACAACTGCACGCCAGAGAAGGACATGAAGCCCAGAGACATCAAGCCGATGGTGATGAAGGTAATACCCAAACCCTGCAAACCAGCCGGTACGTCACTGTACTTGAGCTTCTCGCGAATCCCTGCCAGAGCGGCAATCGCCAGCGCCCAGGACAAGCCCGAACCGAAACCATAAACGGTACTTTCAGCCAGGTTGTAATCACGTTGCACCATGAACAAGGTACCGCCCATGATCGCGCAGTTAACCGTGATCAGTGGCAAAAACACACCCAAGGCGTTGTACAGCGCGGGTACGTACTTATCCAAGAGCATTTCAAGGATTTGCACGATGGCCGCAATTACACCGATGTAGCTGAGCAGACCCAGAAAGCTCAGGTCCACTTCAGGCAGACCAGCCCACGCCAGTGCGCCGTCTTTGAGCAGGTAGGTGTAGATCAGGTTGTTGGCTGGAACGGTGATGACCTGCACCACGATTACAGCGATACCCAGACCAATCGCAGTCTCTACTTTCTTCGAGATCGCGATAAAGGTGCACATGCCCAGGAAGAAGGCTAAGGCCATGTTCTCAACGAACACCGCTTTAGCCAGCAGGCTCAGATAATGTTCCATTAATAAGCCTCCTTATTCGAGACCTGTGGCGCCATTTTGAAGCTTGGCTTTTCCACTTGATCTTTCTTCCAGCTACGAATGCCCCAGATAAACAGGCCGATCAGGAAGAACGCCGAAGGTGGCAGCAGCAACATGCCGTTAGGCTGATACCAACCGCCGTCGTTGATAACCGGAAGGATTTCAAAGCCCAGCAGCTTACCGGCACCAAATAGCTCACGAATGATGCCGAGAGCAATCAACATGGCGCTGTAACCCAGACCGTTACCGATACCATCGAAGAACGACAGCACTGGCGGGTTCTGCATGGCAAAGGCTTCAGCACGGCCCATTACGATACAGTTGGTGATGATCAGGCCGATAAATACCGACAGCTGTTTCGACAGGCTAAAGGCAAACGCCTTGAGCACCTGATCAACCAGGATTACCAAGGATGCAATAATCACCATCTGCACAATCATGCGGATCGAGCTTGGGATCTGACTGCGGATCATCGAGATAAACAGGTTGGAGAACCCGGTTACCAAGGTCAAAGCGATCGACATAACCAGTGCGGTCTTCAGGTTCGAGGTTACCGCCAGCGCGGAACAGATACCCAGAATCTGCAAACCAATCGGGTTGTTGTTGAAGATCGGATTGAGCAGGACCTCTTTAATAGTCGGCTGCGACATGATCAAGCCTCCCCTGCGTTCAATTTAGTGAGAAACGGACCAAAACCTTGTTCACCCATCCAGAACTTCAACAGGTGATCAACGCCATTACTGGTCAGTGTTGCCCCGGCGAGTGCGTCAACCTGATGCACGGCTTTCGGGCTTTTCGGGTCGACACCACCTTTAACCACAGAAATAGCTACTTTGCCATCGTCTGAGTAAACGGTTTTGCCTGGCCACAAGGCCTTCCATTTCGGGTTATCAACTTCGCCGCCCAAACCTGGGGTTTCAGCATGCTGATAAAAACCAAAGCCACTTACAGTGTCGAGATCATCTTGCAGCGCGATAAAACCGTACAGCGTCGACCACAGGCCTTGCCCGCGAATCGGCAATACGACTTTATCCAGCTTGCCGTCTGTCTCAACCAAGTAAACGATGGTGTAGCGCTCACGGCGCTTGATCTTGGCGAAATCTTGCTCAGGCTCTAGAGCAATTGACTCGCTCGGATCTTTCGCACCTTGCAGTGGTTCGTACTTGAGCGGGTCTTTAGCGTCGCTGAATGTACCGGTTTGCAGGTCAACAATCTTTGCCGTAATACGCCCGTCAAACAGCGCTTTGACTTCTTTACCGCTCATCTCTGGATTACCCAGACCGGCGATAGCCAGAATGCTGCGCTGCTTGTCCAGCAGACGGTTGTCCTGCTGCGCTGGTTTCAGCGCAATTGCGGCACCGGCAACAAATACCGAGCACACCAGGCAAACCAGCAGGGCCACCAGCAACGTACGTGCGGTGGATTCTTTTTGACTAGACATTGCGTGCCAGCCTCCGCTTGATATTGGCTTGAACGACGAAGTGGTCGATCAACGGTGAAAACAGGTTGGCAAACAGGATCGCCAGCATCATGCCTTCTGGGAACGCCGGGTTAACCACACGGATCAACACCACCATAAAGCCAATCAGAGCACCGAAAATCCACTTGCCGGTGTTGGTCATAGAGGCCGACACCGGGTCGGTGGCCATGAAGAACATACCGAAGGCGAAACCACCCACTACCATATGCCAGTACCACGGCATGGCGAACATCGGGTTGGTGTCAGAGCCAATCAAATTGAACAGCATGCTCAGACCGATCATGCCGAGCATGACCCCAGCGACAATGCGCCACGAAGCAATTTTGGTCATCACCAAGATGCCGCCACCGATCAACAACGCCAGCGTGCTGGTTTCACCGATAGAGCCGTTGATAGTGCCGACAAACGCATCCATCCAGCTGATGCCATTGCCGATCACGTTCTCAATACCGCCGGCTGCTGCCAAGCCCAGCGAGGTCGCGCCAGCAAAGCCATCAACCGATGTCCATACCGCATCGCCCGACATCTGCGCTGGATAGGCGAAGAACAGGAATGCACGACCGGCGAGTGCCGGGTTGAGGAAGTTTTTGCCGGTACCGCCGAATACTTCCTTGCCGATTACCACGCCGAAGCTGATGCCCAGTGCCACTTGCCACAACGGAATGCTTGCCGGCAGGATCAAGGCAAACAGCACCGAGGTAACGAAGAAACCTTCGTTGACTTCGTGTTTGCGGATCGAGGCGAACAGCACTTCCCAGAAACCGCCCACAATAAAGGCAGTTGCATAGATAGGCAGGAAGTACGCGGCACCCTGGATGAAGTTATCCCAAATGCTGGTCGGGTCGAAGCCTGCCAAAGAGCTAATCAAGGCGAAGCGCCAGCCCTCTTGAGCAGCCAGCAGATCAGGGCTTGCAGTGTAAATCAGGTTAGCTTGGTAGCCAGTGTTCCACATGCCGAAGAACATCGCCGGGAAGGTACACATCCAGACGGTGATCATCATGCGCTTGAGGTCAATACCGTCACGCACGTGAGCTGTGGTTTTGGTTACGCTGCCCGGGCGGTAGAAAAAGGTGTCAACTGCCTCATACAAGGCATACCACTTTTCGTACTTACCACCGGATTCAAAGTTGTGCTCGATTTTATCGAGAAAAGCACGGATACCCACGATTAACCCTCCTTCTCGATGCTTGCGAGGTTATCGCGCAGGATCGGGCCATATTCATACTTACCGGCACAGACATACGTGCACAACGCCAGATCTTCTTCGTCGAGTTCCAGACAACCCAGTTTCTGGGCCATCTCAGTGTCGCCAACGATCAGATAGCGCAGCAATTGAGTTGGCAGGATATCCAGCGGCATTACCGCCTCGTAATTACCCACTGGAACCATCGCCCGTGGACTGCCATTGGTTGTTGTCGAGAAAGCAAACTTCTTCGCCGCAGCCAATTTGGACACGAAAATATTCAGCACCGAGTGCTTATTCACGCCAGCGCGCAGATAGTGCAGCATTTCACGGTCATTGCCCTCAGCCAGGCAAGACACCTGCTGGTGGTAGCGGCCCAGAAAAGCAAAAGCACCGTACGCGGTTCGACCGCCAAGCAGCGAACCGGAAACCACACGGTTCTCGCCAGACTGCAACTCACCCGCGGTGATTTCTTCAAGACTTGCACCCAGACGGGTACGCAGCAGGCGCGGATTTTCAACCACTGGCCCACCTAACGAGACAACGCGCTCAGTCCACAGTTGACCGGTAGTGAACAGCTTACCGACTGCAATCACATCCTGATAACCAATCGACCACACGCTTTTGGTCGCGGTAACCGGGTCAAGGAAGTGAATATGAGTACCTGCCAAACCCGCAGGGTGCGGACCGGCAAATGCTTGAGCCTGGACCTTATCCAGCTGTTCGCCTGGCAAATTGACGCCTTCGCCCTTGCACAAGAACACTTTGCTCAACGCGCTGAGTACTTTCAGACCGTTTTCAAAATCAGTAGCGTGCTCAGCGATCACAACCGCTGGATCGGCCGCCAACGGATGGGTGTCCATCGCGGTCACGAAGATCGAGCTAGGAACTGCATCAACCGCAGGCACCTTGCTGAAAGGACGCGTACGCAAGGCAGTCCACAGACCTGACTGCTGCAGGTTCTCACGGACTTTTTCATGGCTCAGACCAGCCAACTCACTGGCTGGATACTGAGCAAAGGTCACTTGCTCATCGCCTTCAAGGTCGATCACCACCGACTGCAGCACACGCCTCTCACCGCGATGAATCGCGCTGATAACGCCTGCGCCCGGTGCGGTATAGACCACACCCGGGGTTTTCTTGTCAGCGAACAATACTTGTCCGAGCTTGACACGATCACCCACCTGGACTTCCATCGTAGGCTTCATACCATGATAGTCGTAGCCTATGACGGCGACGCTACGCACTGGCCTTGCGGCCTCTATACGCTGCGTCGGCACGCCAGTTATGGGCAAATCGAGCCCATTCTTAATTTTGATCATAGGTTTGCCTAACCACTGATATTAGAAATCTTCTTAGAAAACGGACGACGCCAGAAAGCCAATAGGCAAGCACATACTGAGATAAATCAGCATGATGGACGGCGTCGGTCGCGGGTAAAAAATCCGTTTGATTATAAAGATGGCCCCAGTCACTGACCACCCAAGCCTTGGCTTTTTTTAGGTGATACGTAACAAGAGGCGACAAAGCGATAGTTTGGATCAATCCATACAGGCCGTGAATACGACTAAAAGCGCCTGTACATCAAGACTACTCCACACCTACTCAAACCCCAATCCGCCCATTATCCCTCAAACGCTCAGTTTTCGCGACCAAGCAGTCACTGCCCCACAGATCAACCCAGCAAATTCGACGCATAAAAAACGGGAGCCGCGGCTCCCGTTCTTTGTACCGCTAATAGGCCTTAGCGAGGAAACGCTGGCGGGTTAACCCCGACCATGTCTTCCATTACACGCACGACCTGACAGCTGTAACCGAATTCGTTGTCGTACCAAACGTACAGTACAACGCGGTTATCGTTGCTAATAGTCGCCTCAGCATCAACCACACCGGCGTGACGCGAGCCGACGAAGTCAGTCGAAACCACTTCTTGCGAATTAACGTAATCGATCTGCTTATGCAGATCCGAGTGCAGCGCCATGTAGCGCAGATACTCATTGATTTCTTCGCGAGAGGTCGATTTCTCAAGGTTGAGGTTGAGAATGGCCATCGACACGTTTGGCGTCGGAACTCGAATCGCGTTACCGGTCAGCTTGCCTTTAAGCACTGGCAGAGCCTTGGCCGCCGCAGTAGCCGCGCCGGTTTCGGTGATAACCATGTTCAGCGCAGCCGAACGACCACGACGACTGCCTTTATGGAAGTTATCGATCAGGTTCTGGTCGTTGGTGTACGAGTGAACGGTTTCAACGTGACCGTTGACGATGCCGTACTTGTCATCGACCGCCTTGAGCACCGGCACGATGGCGTTGGTGGTGCAAGACGCAGCAGAGATGATCTTGTCATCCGGGCTGATGTCAGTGTGGTTGATACCGTGAACGATATTCTTCAGCTCGCCTTTACCCGGCGCGGTCAGAACGACACGGTTAATGCCTGGGCACTTAAGGTGCTGGCCCAAGCCTTCAGCGTCGCGCCACTTACCAGTGTTATCCACCAGCAGAGCGTTTTCGATGCCGTAAGCGGTGTAGTCGATTGATGCTGGATCATTCGAGTAAATAACCTGGATCAGGTTACCGTTGGCGCTCAGGGTGTTGTTGGCTTCATCAACAGTGATGGTGCCATTGAACGGACCATGAACCGAGTCACGGCGCAGCAAGCTGGCGCGTTTGTCCAAGTCATTCTCAGCACCTTTACGCACAACAATGGCGCGCAGACGCAGACCATCGCCACCACCAGTTTTTTCGATCAGGATGCGCGCCAACAAACGGCCGATACGACCAAAGCCATACAGCACGACGTCGGTACCCTTACGGGCTGAGACGCTTTGCTGACCGGTAACCGCTTCAAGCTCTTCGCGGACGAACTGCTCAAGGCTACGACCGTTGGCTTCTTTTCCGAACTTGGCCATCATGCGGCCGAGGTCGATCGAAGCGGAGCCCAGCTTGAGCTCGCCCATGGTTTTGAGAACCTGGAACGTGTCGTGTACCGACAGCTCAACATCACCATCAAGACGGTGGCGAGCATAACGGTGAGCTTTGAGTATCTGAATAACGGAACGATTGATCAGGCTACGACCATAGATCGATGTGACCACGTTGTTATTGCGATAGAGCTGGCCGATCATCGGAATCATCGCTTCCGCAAGGGCTTCTCGATCGATCCACTCACCAAGACACTGGTCGGGCTTCTGATTCACAGGCAGTACCTTCCACATATGTAGGGGCTGAAAAAAGGGGCTACATTATGCCGATCCAAGCGCTCGGGGGCAATGTCGCCTGTCGAAACTGACAGCAAGCACTTTCGCCAGCTACAATCGGCGGCCTTGTATCCTGACCGTGAGCCGCCTGTGTCTGTACTGCGCCTTCCGTCCCTGCCCGCCGCGGCCGGCAAACAACACTGGGGTAACCTCCCCGGCGCTGCGCTAAGCCTAGCAATTGCCGAGGCTGCAAGCGCTGCTAATCGCTTTACGCTACTCCTGACCGCCGACAGCCAGAGCGCTGAACGCCTTGAACAGGAGTTGAGTTTTTTTGCCCCTCAACTACCCGTATTGCATTTCCCCGACTGGGAAACCTTGCCCTACGATCTTTTTTCGCCACATCAAGACATTATTTCGCAGCGCATTTCTGCACTTTACCGCCTGCCGGAATTAAAACATGGCATTTTGGTAGTGCCGATAACTACCGCCCTACATCGCCTGGCCCCGACGCGCTTCCTGCTCGGTAGCAGCCTGGTACTCGATGTTGGCCAAACCCTCGACGTCAACGACATGCGCAGTCGCCTTGAAGCCACGGGCTATCGCTGCGTTGATACGGTTTATGAACATGGCGAGTTTGCTGTACGCGGCGCGCTGATTGATTTATTTCCGATGGGCAGCAAGCAGCCGTATCGGATTGATCTATTCGATGACGAAATCGAAACCCTGCGCACCTTTGATCCGGAAACCCAGCGTTCGATCGACAAAGTTGAATCAATCAAGCTGCTGCCAGCGCGCGAGTTTCCGCTGGAAAAGAAAGCCGTTACTGATTTCCGCGGCCGTTTCCGCGAGCGCTTTGATGTCGATTTCCGCCGCTGCCCAATCTATCAAGACCTTTCCACAGGCATTACCCCGGCAGGTATCGAGTACTACATCCCGCTGTTTTTTGAGGAAACCGCAACCCTATTCGACTATCTGCCGCAAGACACCCAAGTATTCTCACTGCCCGGCATCGAAAAAGCCGCCGAACAGTTCTGGAATGACGCCCGCAACCGTTATGAAGAACGCCGAGTCGACCCTGAACGGCCACTGCTACCTCCAGCGGATATCTTTTTACCGGTTGAAGACTGCTTCGCCCGCCTGAAAAACTGGCCGCGCGTAGTGGTTAGCCAAGATGACATCGAGGATGGCGTGGGCCGCCTGCGCTTTAATGCGCAACCATTGCCTGACCTCGCGATTGAAGCCAAGGCCAGCGAGCCTTTAGCCGCACTGCGACGCTTTATCGAAGAATATCAAGGCCGGATTCTGTTCTGCGCCGAGTCTGCCGGGCGCCGCGAAGTACTGCTCGAATTGCTCGCAAGGCTGAAACTGAAGCCTAAAGAAGTCGATGGCTGGCCACAGTTTATCGCTGGCAAGGAACGCTTAGGCATCACCATCGCGCCACTCGATGAAGGCTTGCAGCTCGACGATGTCGCGCTGATCGCCGAAAGCCCGTTATTCGGCCAGCGCGTGATGCAGCGCCGACGCCGTGAAAAAACCCGTGATGCCGGTGAAAACGTCATCAAGAACCTCACCGAGCTGCGCGAGGGTTCGCCCGTGGTGCATATCGACCACGGTGTTGGTCGTTATCAAGGCTTGATCACATTGGAGATTGACGGCCAGAACGCCGAGTTTTTGTCGTTGCAGTACGCCGAAGAAGCAAAACTTTATGTGCCAGTTGCCAGCCTGCACCTGATCGCCCGCTACACCGGCAGCGACGATGCGCTTGCCCCGCTACACCGCCTCGGCTCGGAAATCTGGCAGAAAGCCAAACGCAAAGCAGCCGAACAGGTCCGTGACGTTGCCGCAGAGCTACTGGATATCTACGCGCGCCGCGCCGCGCGTGAAGGCTATGCCTTTGCCGACCCACAAGTCGACTACGCCACTTTCAGCGCGGGCTTCCCGTTCGAGGAGACGCTCGATCAGCAAACCGCAATTGATGCTGTACGTGAAGACATGCTCGCCCCGAAACCGATGGACCGCCTGATCTGCGGTGATGTCGGCTTCGGCAAGACTGAAGTGGCCATGCGCGCCGCTTTCATTGCGGTGCATGGCGGCAAGCAAGTGGCAATTCTGGTACCAACCACCCTGCTCGCCCAGCAGCACTACAACAGTTTTCGCGACCGATTTGCCGACTGGCCAGTAAAGGTCGAGGTAATGAGCCGCTTTAAAAGCGCCAAGGAAGTTGGCGAGGCCATGCAGCAACTGGCGCAAGGCAAGGTCGATATAGTCATCGGCACCCACAAACTGCTGCAAGATGATGTCAAGTTCGACAACCTTGGCCTGGTTATCATCGACGAAGAACACCGCTTTGGCGTGCGCCAGAAAGAGCAGCTTAAAGCGCTGCGCAGCGAAGTCGATATCCTCACCCTCACCGCCACACCGATCCCGCGCACGCTGAACATGGCCGTCGCCGGGATGCGTGACCTGTCGATTATTGCCACACCTCCGGCCCGACGCTTGTCAGTGCGCACCTTCGTCATGGAACAGCAAAACACCGTGATCAAAGAGGCGCTGCTGCGTGAGTTACTGCGTGGCGGCCAGGTTTACTACCTGCACAACGATGTTAAAACCATCGAAAAATGTGCCGCCGACCTTGCACAGCTGGTCCCGGAGGCGCGCATAGGTATCGGCCACGGGCAGATGCGTGAACGCGAACTTGAACAGGTGATGGGCGACTTCTACCACAAGCGCTTCAACGTGCTGATCGCCTCGACCATCATCGAAACCGGTATTGACGTGCCGAGCGCCAATACCATCATTATCGAGCGCGCCGACAAATTTGGTCTGGCCCAGCTGCATCAATTGCGCGGGCGAGTTGGCCGCAGCCACCACCAGGCGTATGCGTACCTGTTGACGCCGCCACGCAAACAACTCACCGACGACGCACAAAAGCGCCTTGAAGCCATTGCCAACGCACAAGACCTCGGAGCGGGCTTTGTTCTGGCGACCCACGACCTTGAGATTCGCGGCGCAGGCGAACTGCTAGGCGATGGCCAGAGCGGTCAGATTCAAGCAGTTGGCTTCACGCTGTACATGGAAATGCTCGAGCGCGCGGTTAAAGCCATACGCAAAGGTGAGCAACCGAATCTCGACCAGCCATTGGGTGGCGGACCGGAAATCAACCTGCGAGTGGCAGCCCTGATTCCCGATGATTATCTACCCGACGTGCATGCACGCCTGATCCTGTATAAACGCATCGCCTCGGCGGTCGATGAAGACGGCCTGAAAGAATTGCAGGTGGAAATGATTGATCGCTTTGGCCTGCTCCCCGAGCCGACCAAAAACCTGGTCCGCATCACCTTGCTTAAACTGCAAGCCGAAACCCTGGGCATCAAAAAGGTCGATGCCGGCCCACAAGGTGGTCGCATCGAATTTGCTGCGGACACCTGTGTTGACCCGCTGACACTGATCAAGTTGATTCAGGGCCAGCCCAACCGTTATAAATTCGAAGGCGCTACGCTGTTCAAATTCCAGGTTCCAATGGAGCGGCCGGAAGAACGATTCAATATACTTGAAGCGCTGTTTGAGCGCCTGAAACCCTCATCTTGAAGGATCAATTTGTGAATATGCGTGCACTTCGCAGCCTTGCCCTGCTGCCTTTATTGGCGCTTAGCGCCTTAAGCCAGACAGCACAGGCAGCCGACAGTTATCAAATTGAGGTAATTGTATTTCGCCAACCCGGTGAACTGCTGATTTCAGGCAACCGCGCCCCGGATGACTGGCGCCAGGGCGCACGCCTGATCGAGACCGACCAAGAGCGTGCAACTGCACTTAACGATGAAGCAGACAAGCTTAATGATGGCGGCGATTATCAGGTGCTGCTGCACAAGGCCTGGACCCAAGCCAACGATGAAACCGTAGCACTCAGCATGGGTGATGAGCGTCTGGGTCACGCGCCGATTGAAGGCACGCTAAGCCTCAAGCAAGAGCGTTCGCTACAAGTCAAAGTGGATCTGTGGATCAACCAGTTTGAACCCGGCGGGTTGGTTTCGCGCAGTGAGCACCTAAAGCAAACAAGCACCCTGCATACACGCAAACTTAACTATATCGATCACAGCAATCTGGGCATGTTGATTCGAGTTCGCCCGGAATAAACTCACCTGCACGGCGGACAAGCTTCGCGTTGTCGCACCCTACAATGCCAGCAACATGTAGGGCGGATAACGCTGTTTTATCCGCCATTGCCCGCAATATCCATTCGGGCAACGCGCTCCTCTTCGAGCACTTCGGCACTTGCCCCATGCGGGACAAGCTTCGCGTTGTTACAACCTACCTTGCCGCTATTCAGGCGCTCAACACCTGTGCCAGAACAGCCTTGACCTTATCCATGCCATCGACCAGCGCCCGATCAATCTGCGCCATGGTGATCAGTTCATTACTCTTGCCCGCAGCCGGGTTAACCACCAATGACAGGCAAGCGTATGGCAGCGCTAACTCACGCGCCAAAACCGCTTCAGGCATCCCGGTCATGCCGACAATATCGCAGCCGTCACGCTCCATACGGGCGATCTCGGCTACGGTTTCAAGGCGCGGCCCCTGTGTTGCACCATAAACACCATGACTGCTGAACGCACAGTGCTCAGCAGCCAGCGCAGTGCAAAGCTTGCGGCGCAAGGCTTCATCATATGGATGGCTAAAATCGACATGGGTGACGTGATTCAGCTCACCAGCGAAATAGGTATGCTCGCGACCGCTGGTGTAATCAATCACCTGATGCGGCACGCAGAAATGACCGGTGCCCATGGCCATGTGAATACCGCCAACCGCGTTGACCGCAAGAATCGCCTGAGCGCCCGCCTCTTTCAGCGCCCACAAGTTAGCCCGGTAATTAACCTGATGCGGCGGAATTCGATGCGGATGTCCGTGGCGCGCCAAGAACAGCACCTCACGTCCAGCATATTCACCGCGCAACACCGCAGCAGACGGCGCACCAAACGGCGTGTCGATATTCAGCGCTGCGGTAATCGTCAACCCTTCCAGCTGGGTCAGGCCGGTGCCGCCAATAATCGCGTAGACAGTCATCAAGTTATTCCTATTCAATAAGCTGTGCAGCGCGCAAGGCGCGAGTTGCCTCAAGCCAACGCGGGCTCTGCCGGTATTCAATGCCTGGGAAAGCCTGACGCCGCATACGCGCCAAGCCATCAGGAGCAACCACGTCAAGACGTTGCGCGGCGCTCAACGCAAGTTCAGCAGCGGCGCGATCATTACACACCAGAGCCATGTCGCAACCGGCACTCAACGCCGCTTCAATTCGGCACGCAGCATCGCCCACCACATGGGCCCCGGCCATCGACAGGTCATCACTGAAGATCACACCTTTAAAGCCAAGTTCGCCACGCAGAATATCCTGCAACCAGCGACGCGAGAATCCGGCAGGTTGATCATCCACCTTTGGATATATAACGTGTGCAGGCATCACCGCTGCCAACTGATCCCCCAACTGGGTAAATGGTTGCATATCCTGAGCACGAATCTGCTCAAGGCTGCGCTCGTCCACTGGAATCGCTACGTGCGAGTCGGCTTCAGCCCAGCCATGTCCGGGAAAGTGCTTGCCCGTTGCGGCCATACCGGCCTGGCTCATACCGCGAATGAATGCACTCGCCAGTTGCGTAGCACGCTGCGCATCACCCTCAAAAGCGCGAGAGCCGACCACCGCACTGCGCTGATGATCGAGATCCAGTACGGGCGCGAAGCTCAGGTCCAAGCCGACGGCTAAAACCTCGATTGCCATAATCCAACCACAACGCTCAGCCAACTGCTCGGCATTCGGATGGTCAGCAAGCGCACGCATGGCCGGCAACCGGACAAAGCCTTGGCGCAGACGTTGAACCCGGCCGCCCTCTTGATCGACAGCAAGCAATAAATCTGGACGAACCTGGCGAATCGCCGCGCTTAGCTCGCGCACTTGGCGCGGGTCTTCAATATTGCGCGCAAACAAAATCAAACCGCCCACTTGCGGTTGACGCAGAATCTGCCGGTCTTCGGCAGTGAGCCAGGTGCCATCGATGTCGAGCATCAATGAGCCTTGCAGACGTGAACTCACAGGAAATCCTTAATCAAGAGGTATTGCGGCCCAATCAGGGCACGCCGCTTCATCTATAACCACCGCACAATTGACCGGCACCCGCGGGAACAGTTGCAGCAGATCAGCGTTGCGCAATCGGATGCAGCCGTGGGAAAGCGCCACGCCCATCGGTTCGGTATCTGGGGTGCCATGCAGATAAATGTAGCGCCGGAAAGTATCGACCTTACCCAAACGGTTACGCCCAATTTCGCAGCCACTGAGCCAGAGAATCCGGGTCAGAATCCAATCGCGCCCCGGAAAGGCCGCCGCCATTTGTGCTGACCATACTTCGCCCGTCCAGCGACGTCCGCGCAACACGGCGGCCAAGGGTAATCCATCGCCAATTTTAGCGCGCACGATATGCCGCCCGCGCGGCGTGCAGCCGGAGCCATTTTGTTCGCCAACACCATTAAGCGCGGTGGAAACCGGCAAGCGCAGCAATAACTTGCCTTCAGCTAAACCATAAAGGCACTGATCGGCAATAGAGATGTGTAATAAATCGAGGGTAGCCATGGGCGGCTAGCTTAGCGGATCAACTCCACTACGCCCACCCATTAGGCATTAAACCTTGGCCGCAAGCGGAGGATTTTTTACCCGAGGCCGCAATTGCGCAGCCGCCAAGGCAGGATCACTCAAACCCGACTCTGAACGCATGCCCGCCGCCAGAAACGGCACCATCAGGCGCATCACTTGTTCAATCGAGGTATTAACCCCGAAATCAGTCTCCGACATCGCACGCAAAGCCTTGATACCCGACATGCTGAATGCAGCCGCGCCAAGCATAAAGTGCACGCGCCAGAACAACTCGAGTGGCGGGATACGGGGGGCAGCATCATGAACCAGCATCATGTAACGCCGGAATACTTTGCCGTAGACCTCTTCAAGGTACTTGCGCAGGTGGCCTTGGCTTTGACTGAAGGCCAAACCGAGCAAACGCATGAATATTGATAGATCGTTGCCACTGCGCGGCTTAACCGCAAGCGCATGCTCAACCAATAACTCGAGAAGTTCTTCAAGGGATATTTGAGTGCCTGGTTTGGCCTCACGGCGATCCAGTTCACGCTCGAGACTGGCGCAGAACGGGCCAAGAAACCGCGAAAAAACCGCTTGAATCAGGGCCTTTTTCGAGCCGAAGTGATAGTTCACGGCCGCAAGATTGACCCCAGCTTTGCTGGTAATCAAGCGCAACGAGGTTTCCGCAAACCCTTTTTCGGCAAACAGTTGCTCTGCGGCATCCAAAATGCGTTCAACAGTTTCCGACTGAGCCATTATTCATTACCTGACAAACACTTGTTTGAAACATACGTTTCGGCTCCATGCATTGTCAAGCGTTGCAACGCGGTCTTTTGCATCAACCTTAATTAGCCTACCCGCTCTCGGACAACTAAAACCAAGACGCTCACCAAAGCAACCAAGTAACACAAACACCGGAAGAAAATAGCACGATTAAATTAAGCCAATTGCAAAAGGATGATTGCCAAGCTCGATCCACTGTATATAATCCCAGTCACTGTATATAAAAACAGAGCTGACCCAATGATAAAGCTGACGCCACGCCAAGCTGAGATTCTCGCCTTCATCAAGCAATGCCTTGAAGACAACGGCTTTCCGCCTACCCGCGCAGAAATCGCTCAGAAGCTAGGTTTCAAATCGCCCAACGCTGCCGAGGAACACCTCAAAGCGCTCGCCCGCAAAGGCGCGATAGAAATGACCCCGGGCGCTTCTCGCGGCATTCGCATTCCAGGCTTCGAACCCAATGCAGAAGAAGACGGCTTGCCCGTCATCGGTCGAGTGGCTGCCGGTGAACCGATTCTGGCGCAACAGCACATCGAAGATTCCTGCCGAATCAACCCCGAATTCTTTCACCCCAGAGCCGACTATTTACTGCGCGTACGCGGTATGAGCATGAAAGACATCGGCATATTGGATGGTGACCTACTGGCCGTGCACACCACGAGAGAAGTGCGTAATGGCCAGGTAGTCGTGGCGCGAATTGATGATGAAGTCACCGTCAAACGCTTTAAGCGCGAAGGTAGCAAAGTCTGGTTGATTGCCGAAAACCCTGAATTTGCGCCAATTGAAGTCAACCTTGAAGAGCAGGACTTAGTCATTGAAGGGTTAAGTGTCGGCGTTATTCGCCGCTAATGGAGTATTTATGCAGCTGTCTCAACCGCTAAATCAGACACAACTTCCACTATTCGAGGCTTTTATGGCTGTCAGCGCACCTGCACTGCCGCAAGAAGCACTCAACGATGCCTGGCAGGATCAGCCTCAGGCATTTAGCGAGTTGTCGCTCAGAGGCGCCGCGAGACACTGCCTAACCCTACTCGCCCCAATCCTTCGCGAGCTGAGCGAAAATGACAGCGAGCGCTGGCTGACGCTAATTGCGCCACCCGGCAACCTGACGCAAGGCTGGCTGCGCGATGCCGGCCTCAATCGCGAACGGATCTTGCTACTGCATCCGCGTGGTGAACAAAGCACACTGCAACTTGCAGAGGAAGCGTTGAAGCTGGGCCGTAGCCACACCGTAGTCAGCTGGCTTCATCCGCTTGAGCGTGCAGCTCGCCAGACCCTCGAAAGTGCTGCGCGCAAAGGCAGTGCACAAAGCCTGAATATCAGCTTGGGCTGATACGGCTCACATCAGTGCCATCTGTCGCGAGAGGCCGAGCTTTTTCAGGGATTGGTTAGTGCAGAACGCGCTCTTCACCTTCATGTTGAAAGTCGTTTTCGGCTAAACGCCCAGCCATCTGCACGCCCACATTGAGCATGGCTTTGGCCACTTCAACATGCTGCCCCTGCAGGAATGACTTCGCATCCGAGGAGAAATCCAGCACTACAAGCGCCTCCTCATCGTCTGCGCGGCGCAAGGCGATACGGCCATCAGGTAGTTCTACGATTTCTAAAAACGAAGTAGGCATAGGTTTGAGTCTCCACGTTAGCCGCTCATTGTAACAGCCGACTAGAGCGTCGCCCTAGCCCGCTGATCAATAACGGCTTACCACTCGCTAAGCGATTCGCGGAAACGCCGCGCCAGAGCGGTTATTTGCTTGCGCCAAGCCTCAAGTGTTTCACGCTCAAGTAACTCAGGCTGCGGATCAATGCTAATCGCCTCAATCAAAGGCGTAGTCGGATCGACTTTAGCTTTGTGCTGCATCTGTGGCGGCTTATGCAGCGCCTTATATGCCTCTAACAACTGCGCAAGCCAGGTTTCAGAGTGACCCGCCAATTCAACCAGCTCCGAAAACTCCGGACTTGGCGCGGCTTCGAGCATTGACGAATCAAGCAGGACTTCAATCTGTGGCGACTGGCTGTTAGGCAAGCGGTAGTAACCGGCGATCTCGTGGCACAAACCGAGTACAGCGCCATATAAATGGAACAGCGTAGCCTCACGCTCGGCCTGAACCAGTCCCTGAACATTCATTGCTTGCGACTCTTGCGCCTTGCGCCATGACTCCAGCGACAAGCCAGCGTAAAAGATTTTTTGATTGGTGCGGGTGTACAACTCGTTAGCCATGGCCAACCACTCCTCGACAGATCAACGATCAAAACTTGAGCAGACTGGTTTGCGCCAGCCAAGCTGATTTTAAGCTTGGCTAACTAGAGGTCCAGCCGTGCAGGCACTGAGCCTGCGCGGCTGCTCCAATCAACGCTTCTTGTCTTCGACCTTCCACTTACCGCCGTCAAAGAATGCTTTCCAGCCTGTAGGTTTACCTTCGACCTCAGTCTGTACATATTGCTCTTTGGTTTTACGGCTGTAACGAATAACTGCTGGACGGCCTTCTGGATCTTTCTGTGGCGCGCTGAACAGGAATTCGTACTTCGGGTCGATCTCGTCTTTGTGCGGCAGAATCTCGATCACCAGTGGAGCACGGGTCTCACGATTCTTTGGAAACTGGCTGGCAGCCAAGAACAGACCCGATGCGCCATCGCGCAACACATAGGTGTCATTGACCTTCTCGCACTTCAGTTCCGGCATTTTAACCGCGTCCATCTTTGGTGGCGCAGGCTCACCGCTACGCAGCAATTTACGGGTGTTTTTGCACTCGCTATTGGTGCAACCAAAGAACTTGCCGAAACGACCGGTTTTCAGCTGCATCTCGCTGCCGCACTTATCGCACTCAAGACTCGGGCCTTCGTAACCCTTGATCCGGTATTGACCGGTTTCAATCTCGTAGCCAGCACAATCCGGGTTATTACCGCAGATATGCAGCTTGCGCGTTTCGTCCAGCAGATAAGCATCCATCGCGGTGTCGCAAATCTTGCAGCGATGCTTGCCGAGCAGCACCAGGGATTCCGACTCGCCCTCGTCGTCCGCAGCGATTTCATCGCCAGGCACCAGATTGATGGTCGACTTACAGCGCTCCTTGGGTGGCAAGCTGTAGCCTGAGCAGCCGAGGAACACGCCGGTCGAGGCCGTGCGGATCATCATCGGACGACCACACTCGCGACAGGCAATATCAGTCAGCGTTGGCGTGTTGGCACGCATGCCGGTGTCACCGTCAGCCGCTACTTCAAGTTTTTTCTTGAAATCGCCGTAGAACTCATCGAGCACGTTTTTCCACTCACGCTCGCCCTGAGCAACATCATCGAGGTGCTCTTCCATGCCAGCGGTGAAACCGTAGTCCATTAGATTAGAGAAACTTTCAGACAGTCGCTCAGTAACGATATCGCCCATCTTTTCCGAGTAGAAACGACGGTTGTGCAGTGCAACGTAGCCGCGATCCTGAATCGTCGAGATGATTGCTGCATAGGTCGACGGACGACCAATACCACGCTTTTCCATCTCTTTAACCAAGCTGGCTTCCGAGTAACGCGCTGGCGGCTTGGTGAAGTGCTGGCTCGGATCAAGCTTGATCAGCTTGAGTGCTTCACCCTGATTCATTTCAGGCAGCACGGCATCGTCACCCGGCTTGCTCAACTGTGGCAACGCCCGGGTGTAACCATCAAACTTGAGGATACGGCCCTTGGCCCGCAACTCGAACTGCGCAGCCGCGACCGTAACAGTCGTCGACAGGTATTGCGCCGGTGGCATCTGACATGCAACGAACTGGCGCCAGATCAGCTCATACAGACGCTCGGCATCACGTTCCATACCGCTCAGCTGAGTCGGCTTGGTGTTGACATCGGAGGGACGAATCGCTTCGTGAGCCTCTTGCGCACCTTCTTTGCTGCTGTACATGTTCGGCGTTTCCGGCAGGTACTTCTTGCCGAATTCGTCTTCAATAAAGCTGCGCACCATGCTTACGGCATCGGCCGACAGGTTCGTCGAGTCGGTACGCATATAAGTGATGTAGCCAGCCTCATACAGACGCTGCGCCATCATCATGGTCTTTTTCACGCCGAAGCCCAGGCGATTGCTTGCAGCCTGTTGCAGGGTCGAAGTGATAAAAGGTGCAGAAGGCTTGCTGCTGGTCGGTTTGTCTTCACGCTTGGCGACGCTGTAGCTGGATGCTTTAAGCGTCTCCAGCGCAGCCATAGCCTGCGCTTCGTTGAGCGGCTTGAATGCTGCGCCGTTCTCACGGGCCACTTCAAAACGCACGGTGTCTTTTTTGCCAGTAGCCAGATCAGCATGCACTTCCCAGTACTCTTCCGGGACAAAGGCACGAATCTCTTTTTCACGCTCAACCACCAGCTTGACCGCTACCGACTGCACGCGACCTGCCGACAGACCGCGAGCAATCTTCGACCACAACAATGGCGAAACCATGTAACCCACTACACGGTCGAGAAAGCGTCGGGCTTGCTGAGCGTTTACTCGATTGATATCGAGTTCGCCTGGCTTGGAGAATGCCTCTTGAATGGCTTTCTTGGTGATCTCGTTAAACACCACGCGCTTGTAACGACTGTCATCACCACCAATGGATTCGCGCAGGTGCCAGGCAATGGCTTCCCCCTCGCGGTCCAAGTCGGTTGCGAGATAGATGGTGTCGGCGTCTTTGGCTAAGCGGCGCAATTCATCAACGACTTTCTCTTTGCCCGGAAGGATCTCGTACTTGGCTTTCCAGCCATGCTCGGGATCAACCCCCATGCGCGCAACCAATTGACGCTTGGCTTTTTCCTTTGGCGACAGAGCCGGAGCTTCGCCTGCAGCAGCTTTTCCGCGTTTGGCCGGTTCTTTGGCCGCACTTGCCGAACCACTAGTAGGCAGGTCACGGATGTGGCCGATGCTCGACTTCACCACGTACTCGTTGCCCAAGTACTTGTTGATGGTCTTGGCCTTGGCCGGGGATTCCACGATGACCAGCGATTTACCCATGGATCAGAAAATTCCTGAATGTGAAGAAAAGAAAAGGCAGGAGACGCCTTGTCTGGCACCGCTATATATAGTGGCGCTCAAGGCAAGGTCAAGTTTAGGTGTTCAGCCGAGTGCCTCAAGGTTTACCAAAAAGCGGCGTTTCAGCTTCGATCAGAGCGAAGCGTGGAACGCTTTCGCCGTCAACATCGACACGCTCACAAAACATCTCAAGCGGACGAACCCAAAGCCCATAATCACCGTACAGCGCCTGATAAACAACGACCTGCTGCTCAGTTTCAGAATGTTGCGCGACGCCAAAAACACGGTACTCAGGGCCTTTGTAGTGGCGGTAAAGACCGGGTTTTATCTGCATCACTCACTTCCTTAAAAAAATAAAAATTTATCGCAAGGGAATACCTGAAAAAAACTAGCTCGGTATTTTTTCAGCAACTCCCCAACAAACAAAAACCGGGGCACAAGGCCCCGGTTTCGCATCCCTGAACGATTAAACTCGTTCGAAGATGGTGGTGATGCCCTGACCGAGGCCCACGCACATAGTCGCGACACCCAAAGTGCCATTGTTTTGCTTCATTACGTTCAGCAGGGTACCGGAGATACGTGCACCGGAACAACCGAACGGGTGCCCCAAAGCAATCGCACCACCGTGCAAGTTGACCATTTGATCCATCTTATCGAGCACTTTCAGGTCCTTCAGCACAGGCAATGCCTGAGCAGCGAAGGCTTCGTTGAGCTCCATAAAATTGATGTCAGCCATGGTCAAGCCAGCACGCTTCAGCGCTTTCTGAGTCGACGGCACTGGACCGTAACCCATGATTGCCGGATCAACACCTGCAACAGCCATCGCACGCACCACAGCCATCGGCTGGATGCCTAAATCCTGAGCACGCTGAGCCGACATCACGATCATGCACGAAGCGCCGTCAGTGATCTGCGAGGAAGTACCAGCAGTCACGGTGCCGCCTTTCGGGTTGAACGCTGGACGCAGAGCAGCCAAGCTCTCAAGGGTTGTTTCCGGACGAATGGTTTCGTCGTAGTCGAAAACCTTGAGGAAGCCGTTCTCGTCGTAGCCTTCCATCGGGATGATTTCATCCTTGAAGTTGCCTTCAACGGTAGCCTTCTGCGCCAAACGGTGGGAACGCTCACCGAACGCGTCCTGCTGCTCGCGGGTAATGCCATGCATTTTACCGAGCATTTCAGCAGTCAGGCCCATCATGCCCGAAGCTTTGGCAGCGTACAGGGACAGGTGCGGGTTTGGATCAACGCCGTGCATCATTCCGACGTGGCCCATGTGCTCAACGCCGCCAACCACGAATACATCGCCGTTACCGGTTTGAATCGCCTGCACAGCAGTGTGCAGCGCGCTCATCGAAGAGCCACACAAGCGGCTGACAGTCTGACCAGCACTGGTGTGCGGGATCTGAGTCATCAGCGACGCCATGCGTGCGATGTTCCAACCCTGCTCCAACGTCTGGTTTACACAACCCCAAATCACATCTTCGACTTCAGCCGGATCGATCTTCGAGTTACGGTCCAGGACGCCGCGAATCAGGTTTGCCGACATAGTCTCGGCACGGGTGTTACGGTGCATGCCGCCTTTGGAGCGCCCCATCGGGGTGCGACCGAAGTCGACAATCACTGCATCTCTTGGGTTCAAGCTCATAATTTTACCCTCGCTAAATCGTTGCGCGATTAACCGAAAAACTTCTGGCCGTTTTTGGCCATTTCACGCAGCTTTTCAGTTGGCTGGTACAACGCGCCCAGATCGGCGTACTTATCGGCCAGGGCTACAAATTCGGCCACACCAATGCTATCGATGTAACGCAGTGCACCACCACGGAACGGCGGGAAGCCAATACCGTAGATCAGGCCCATATCGGCCTCGGCAGCGGTTTCAACGATGCCATCTTCGAGGCAGCGAACGGTTTCCATGCACAGCGGAATCATCATGAAATTGACGATATCTTCATCAGTCAACTCACGCTCTTCGCGCACAATTTCTTTAAGCAGTTCGTAAGCTTTCGGGTCAACGACCTTCTTCGGCTTACCGCGCTTGTCGGTCTCGTAGGCATAGAAGCCTTTGCCATTTTTCTGGCCCAGACGATCAGCGTCGTACATCACGTCGACTGCGGTACGGCCTTCCACCGCCATGCGGTCCGGGAAGCCTTCAGCCATTACGTCACGGCCGTGGTGGCCAGTGTCGATGCCAACAACGTCAGACAAATACGCCGGGCCCATTGGCCAGCCGAACTTCTCCATGACTTTGTCGATACGGGTGAAATCAACACCGAACTCAAGCAGCTTGGAGAAACCACCGAAGTATGGGAACAGCACGCGGTTGACCAGGAAGCCCGGGCAATCGTTAACCACTACCGGGGTTTTGCCCATCTTCTTGGCGTAAGCAACGGTCGTTGCAATCGCGGTTTCGCCAGACTTCTCACCACGGATCACTTCAACCAGCGGCATCATGTGCACTGGGTTGAAGAAGTGCATACCGCAGAAGTTTTCTGGGCGCTTCAGTGCCTTCGCCAACAGGCTGATGGAGATGGTCGAGGTGTTGGAAGTCAGGATCGCATCTTCACGAACGACGCCTTCAACTTCAGCCAATACAGCCTGCTTGACCTTCGGGTTTTCAACGACAGCTTCGACCACAATATCAACGTGACCGAAATCACCGTACGACATGGTTGGGCGAATGGCGTTCAGTGCCTCAGCCATTTTGGCCGGAGTCAGACGACCTTTTTCGACACGCTTGCCGAGCAGCTTGGAAGCCTCGTTCAAGCCCATCTGGATACCCTCTTCACGGATATCCTTCATCATGATCGGCGTGCCTTTGACAGCCGACTGATAAGCGATACCGCCACCCATGATGCCAGCGCCGAGCACGGCAGCCAGTTTCACGTCTTTAGCGATTTCGTCGTAATGCTTGGCTTTCTTCTTCAGCTCCTGGTCGTTCAAGAACAGGCCAATCAGGCTTGCGGCCACCGGCGTCTTGGCCAGTTTTACAAAACCTTTAGCTTCGACTTCCAGCGCTTTGTCGCGACCGAAGTTTGCAGCTTTCTGAATGGTTTTGATGGCTTCAACCGGCGCCGGGTAATTCGGGCCAGCCTGACCTGCAACGAAACCTTTGGCGGTTTCAAAGCACATCATCTGCTCAATTGCATTGAGCTTGAGTTTTTCCAGCTTAGGCTGACGCTTGGCCTTGTAATCCAACTCGCCGCTGATGGCGCGCTTGATCAGATCCAACGCAGCAGCTTGCAACTTGTCAGCGTCAACAACGACATCAACAGCGCCAGCTTTCAGTGCATCTTCAGCACGGTTTTCTTTACCTGCGGCAATCCACTCGACAGCGTTGTCGGTACCGATCACACGCGGCAAACGTACGGTGCCACCAAAGCCCGGGTAGATGCCCAGCTTAACTTCCGGCAGGCCAACTTTAGCGCTAGAGGCCATGATGCGGTAATCCGCGGCCAAGCACATTTCGAAGCCACCGCCCAACGCAATACCGTTGATAACGGCCACGGTTGGGACTGCAAGGTCTTCAAAGTCGCTGAAGATTTTGTTGGCTTCAAGGTTACCTGCGACCAACTCTTCGTCAGGCAGCTTGAAATTCTCAACGAATTCGGTGATGTCGGCACCGACGATAAATACGTCTTTGCCGCTGGTAACAATCACGCCCTTGATCGAACCATCGGCCTTAATTGCATCTACAGACTGACGCAATTCGTTCAGGGTAAGACGGTTGAACTTGTTGACGGATTCACCCTTGAGGTCGAAATTCAATTCGACAATGCCACCCTCAAGAGCTTTAACCGTGATGGCTTTACCTTCGTAAATCATCAACTGATCTCCACGATATGGAAGCTAAACAGTACACATCAGAGCCAACCAGCAAGCTGCTCCGCGGCTGAGCCGCCTAGAGTAGCGTTAAAAACGCCTGGCACACCCACTGATGCGATATTCGAGCAGTAAAGGCGTCGTTTATTACAAACAAACGCTCAATTCATACGCCCGTTTGATTTGGGTCGGCACACATTCAGGGAAAAGACTTAACTTGTCAATTGTCGATCGGTGAGTGAAAGCCGACAAAAATGCTGGAAAACCCTGCCAGAGCCATGCGAGCTGTGGCCTGCAAAGGATTATTAGCAAATCTTTTGACCTGTAATTCAGCAACAGTCGGCCGCAAAAGCAGCGCAATAACACGCTAGTAAATCAGTCCACGGCCCGGTACATTTATAGACAGATGGCAGGCAAAGACCTGCCACAACTTGCCAACCAAAACAACAACGAACCCTACTAAAGGGTCTATGGAGCGCTGCATGACAAGCCGAATGCTTGCCATTTCTCTACGTACTTTCCTAGTTATCGCTATGCTCCTGATCAGCCCGCTTAGCCCAGCTGCAACGACTCCGGCAGAGAGCCTGCTACAGCTTCACCAGATGCGCCTTGACACCCAAAAAAGCCTCAGCAGCTTCTACATGTATAACAACATGGAAGGTGATCAGCGTTATGCGCGGATGATCGATGAGGCTATCAGCCAAGCCAATCAGGCCTTAGCGGGCTTGCAAGATTTAAACGGGGACAGCTCGAAAGCTCTCAGCGGCCAACTGATTGAGCTCTGGAGCAGCTACGAGAGCAACCTCAAACAATTAGTTAGCACCCTTAAAGCCCAAGGCTATACCGACTTGCAGCCGGTGGCAGATCTGGCCGAACACAATCAAAGAATCATGGCGCTGAGCCAAGAGCTCTACAGCAAGATTGAGCAGGAAAGTGGCTATAGCGTGCCACCGCTGATTCAGCAAAGCCGTAAGCAAAGCCTATTGATGCAAGCTATTGCGGTCGATTATTCATCGCGCAGTGCATCGGTAGGAGCGACCTTCATGGGCGGCGGTGACAGCCGTAGCATCGAAGAGTTGGTCAGCGAGTTTGCCAGCACTCTGAAGCAGCTCAGTCAGGCGCCTGAAAATACGGATCAAACCAGTGAAACGCTGAACAATGTAGGCACAAAATGGAACTACATTGAAAAGTCATTGAAAAATTACAATGAAAACAGTGTACCCTTCTTGGTTAGCAAGTACTCAGACAGCATCATTGAGGAGCTGGAACGGCTATCCTCACAATATGCAGCTGCATCGACCTAAGCGCTCAAGCAATTATGCGAAATAACCGCGTCGATATGGGTACACAGAATTTACCGGCCTGCCTGGCCAACTTTCCAGCCCGGTGCTTGCATCGGGCTTTTCTTTGCCTGCTAAAAGTAGCTTTTGAGAAAACCGCTGATCGCTTCCAGATCCTGTGCTTTAGCACTCTCACCCCAGCACACGGCAACCATTTGCGGACTCAGCTCAGCCTTGTAGACATCTGCAGGCAAGCTCGCCAACTGCTCAGCAAGCCCAGCATTCGCGCACGGCTCACGCCATTGATTGAGCCACTGCCCCGGCTCTGCCTGCCAATAACACCAGCTGTCCTTATGCCCACGACGCCGCGCCAGGTGATACTGCGGACAAGTGGCGGGCTGCCCACGCTGCATCCAGTGCGGCCACTCTTGGCGCGATATATTCACGGCCAAACCGAATTGTCTGGCCTGCATACGCACATCCATGCGCCCACGCAAACGCCGCGAAGGCATGAGCATTGCCAAGGGGCTGAGCACACAAAAAAGCAAAGCCAACACAATCCAAGTGGTCATAGGGTATATCTCTATTGTAAAAGCCTGCCGCAAGCGCTAATTAACGTTCATACTTAGATTCATCGACTATCCATTTAAGGAGTCTCTCATGTCCTACACACATATCTTGGTCGCTGTAGACCTAACCGAAGAGTGCGACCCGGTCATGAGCCGTGCGCAAATTCTGGCACGCAACAACGACGCTAAGCTGTCAGTAGTGCATGTTGTCGAACCAATGGCCATGGCATTTGGTGGTGACGTGCCAATGGATTTGTCGATGCTGCAACAGCAGCAATTTGATCAGGCCCGTGAACGCCTTGATACATTTGCAGTGAAATACAACGAGCTGGCCGCTGATCAACGGCATCTGACCTACGGCCAACCGCGTCAAGAGATCCACCGCCTAGCTGAAGAACAAGGTTGCGATCTGATCATTGTGGGTAGTCATGGTCGCCACGGCCTCGCCCTGCTGCTTGGATCTACCGCTAATGACGTGCTTCACGGCGCCCCTTGTGATGTGCTCGCCGTGCGCTTGAAAAAGCCTGAGTAAACTTCACAGCGGTGCCCAAGCCTGCCAGCTTAGCTGGCAGGCTTGGGCAGTGTCACTCCAAACCCTCTCCCGCACTCATCACCATTGGCCGGACTTTCTGTAGCTGGGTTTCCAGCGAGTAGGTCATGCTTGATGACATCGAAAAGAAAGTTAAAAACGCCTTCAAATTAGAGTCACCCTTGCAAGTGTCGTGAATCCGCTGCCAGAACGCCTGATTAACCAACTGCAATTGCTGGAACATCCGCACCAACCCCTTCAACTCCCAGTCGGCATGACGCCCTTCTCGCGAATTGAAATATTGACGCGACAAATAGAGTGAGAATGCGCGCAGGATAAACTCCTGATTACTGGCAAACGGCAGATGGTGCTGTGCCATCGGCTTTAGTTTGCCCAGCACTGGGCACGCGCTGGTTGCCATGATCACCCCAAGCAAAGCACGCAACCCCTCTTCGAGCCCTGCGTGCTTGGTGTATTCACGCTCAGGTGTACGCACCCAGACCATGGCTTTAGCAAATGCAGGCAAGCCTTGGAAGTCTTCGATCACGCGGTGCAGATCCACTGCAGCCGGGCAATGACTAAAACTGTCTTTGCTCAGCGGACAATTGCTGCATTGTTGGTTGCTCAGGCGTGTCCATGCCGGTGCACTGGTTGCTTCTAACGGATCGTATTCACGGTCCAGCTCGATGCGATAATTAAACTGATGACTGTCGTCGAGAGTAATGCGGTACTCGATAGACATTGAATTCTCCAGCAGGCTTAAGCGCTACAGTCCATGACTGCATAAATGCCCAGCCCTCTAGAATGAGGGCTGGGCTCTTATATTCAAGACGGTCCAGACTATCGGAGAATTAGCCTTCCAGCTCTGCCCAACGTTCCAGTAAGTGATCCAGTTCCTCTTGCAGTACCGGCAATTTGGCCAAGACCTCCGCGGTTGTTTCAGCGGGCTGTTGGTAGAAGGCCGGGTCAGTGATTTGTGCCTGAACCGCCGCCATCTTTTGCTCGACTGCATCAATCTGTGCGGGCAAGGCTTCCAACTCACGCTGCAGTTTGTAGCTAAGTTTTTTCTTGGCTGGAGCACTCTGCTCAACCACAGGCGTTGCCGCTGGCTCAGGTGCTGCAACCACTGCAGAAGCCAGCTCAGCCTTACCGGCTTTAGTTTCACCAACCCCCAACAAACGTGCCGAACCGCCTTGGCGGATCCAGTCCTGATAGCCGCCGACGTATTCACGCACGCGACCTTCGCCTTCAAACACCAGCGTGCTGGTCACCACGTTGTCGAGGAATGCCCGGTCGTGGCTGACCATCAGCACGGTGCCCGGGAAAGTCAGCAGAACTTCTTCAAGCAACTCAAGGGTTTCAACGTCGAGGTCATTGGTCGGTTCGTCGAGCACCAGCAAGTTTGCTGGCTTGCTGAATAGCTTGGCGAGCAGCAAACGTGCACGCTCACCACCTGACAGGGCTTTAACTGGTGTACGTGCGCGCTGCGGGCTGAACAGGAAGTCGCCAAGATAACTCAGCACATGTCGGCTCTGGCCGTCGATCTCGATAAAGTCACGGCCTTCAGCTACATTGTCGATAACGGTTTTTTCCAGATCCAACTGATGACGCAGCTGGTCGAAATAAGCCACATCAATGCGCGTACCTTCATCAACACTACCGCTGGTAGGTTGCAGGCCACCAAGCATCAGCTTGAGCAATGTGGTTTTACCGGTACCGTTAGCACCCAGCAAACCAATTCGGTCACCACGCTGCAGCACCATCGAAAAATCCTTAACCAGCATCGGACCATCAGGATGGGCGAAGCTGACGTTCTCAAGCACCATCACCTGCTTGCCTGATTTCTCGGCTGTTTCCAGCTGAATGTTGGCTTTACCGGTGCGTTCACGACGCTCACTGCGCTCAACGCGTAGCGCCTTGAGGGCACGAACACGGCCTTCGTTACGGGTGCGTCGGGCTTTGATGCCTTGACGAATCCACACTTCCTCTTGCGCTAGGCGCTTGTCGAACAGTGCGTTGGCGGTTTCTTCAGCAGCCAGTGTCGCTTCTTTATGCACCAGGAAACTGGCGTAATCACCATTCCAGTCGATCAGGCCGCCACGGTCCAGTTCAAGAATACGGGTTGCCAGATTCTGCAGGAATGAACGGTCGTGGGTAATAAACAGCACTGCGCCCTGAAAACCAATCAGCGCCTCTTCCAGCCAGGCAATAGCGCCAATATCCAAGTGGTTGGTTGGCTCATCGAGCAGCAGCAGATCAGGTTCAGAAACCAATGCCTGGGCCAGCAAGACGCGACGGCGCCAACCACCGGACAGCTCAGCCAGCGTTTTGTCGGCAGGCAATTGCAAACGGCTCAAGGTGCTGTCGACCAACTGCTGCAAGCGCCAGCCATCACGGGCTTCAAGGTCTTGCTGCACGTGCATCAGTTTATCGAGGTCAGCCTCGTTTTGAATGTTCTGGCTCAGGTGATGGTATTCAGCCAGCAACGCACCGACGCCATCCAGACCTTCAGCCACAACGTCAAACACTGTACGTTCGTCGGCACGCGGCAATTCTTGCGGCAACTCGCCTATTTTAAGACCGGGAGCGCGCCACACGGCGCCTTCATCCGGTTTTTGGTCGCCCTTGACCAACTTCAGCATGCTCGATTTGCCTGTGCCATTACGGCCAATAATACAAACGCGCTCGCCTCGGGCTATCTGCCAAGACACCTTGTCCAGCAGCGGCATGGCGCCGTACGCCAGGGAAACATCGGTGAACTTAAGCAGGGTCATGGTACGCCTCAACATTTATGCAGCGACTGCGCTAGCAATATTCTTCGGAGAAAAACCGTAAGTTACTGAATAACTGCGGCCAACCCCTTTAAATACAGTGTTCGCATCGCGAAATTTGATTAGCGGAGCGTTAATGCTCCGATAAAAAACTGGGCGCGCATTCTAACCGAGTTGAGCCTCGGTATTGCGGGCATTTTTCATTATTAACGCATGCAAGGCGCCAGTTGGCTTTCGCCCACCCCAAGCAAACAGCTAAGCTAGGGACATCAAGCGCCGAGCTGCACAGCGCCCAATCAGATCCCACGCATGGAAGTGTCATGTCCCGCCGACTGTTAAAACTGTTTTCTTGCTTAATCATCTCGGCCACTGCTCTCTCCGCCGCACAGGCCGCGAGCTTGAGCCAGCAACGCCAATATTACGATGAAGCTAAACGCGCCCTTGATAAAGGTGATAGCGGCCCGTACCGGCGTTATGCGAGCGCGCTAAGCGATTACCCGTTAGAGCCCTACCTGGCCTATACCGAGCTGACTGCGCGACTAAAATCTGCCAGCAATGCCGAAATTGAGCGCTTTCTTGCTGATCACGGTGATTTACCTCAAGCCAGCTGGATGAAATTGCGCTGGTTGCGCTGGCTAGCAGAACGTGGCGACTGGGCAACCTTTGCAAAATATTACGACCCTGCGCTGAATTTCACCGAGCTCGATTGCCTGAACGGTCGCTACCAAATGGGCCACGGTAAAGTTGCTGAGGGTTACGCCACCGCAGAAAAACTCTGGCTGGTGGGTAAATCGCAACCTGAGGCCTGTGATCGCTTATTCGACGCGTGGGCAGCGGCAGGACAACTCACAGAAAACAAACGCTGGCAGCGTGCCAAATTGGCGGCCGAAGCACGCAACTACAGCCTCACCAGTTACCTGACCAAAGACACGCCGACACTCAGCGAAGAAGGCAAGCTACTGATTGATGTCGCACAAAAGCCGCAACTGCTGAGCAACCCTGCCCGCTTCACCCCAGTCGATGGGCCAATGGCTGACATCGTCAGTTTGGGCTTGCGCCGCCTCGCCCGCCAGGATCCAGAGAAAACCCTGAGCCTGCTCGATAGCTATGCTCAACGCATGCATTTCTCTGATGCGGAGAAAATCTCAATCGCTCGCGAAGTAGGTTTATCGCTGGCCAAGAACTTTGATCCACGCGCGCTCGCCGTAATGGCCAAGTACGACCCTAAACTGCAAAACGACACTGTCAGTGAATGGCGCGCCCGTCTGTTGATGCGCCTGGGGCGCTGGGAAGAAACCTACAAGCTGACCCAACAAATGCCCACCGAGCTGGCACACACCAGCCGCTGGCGTTACTGGGCCGCTCGCAGCCTGCAACTTTCCAAGCCAAACAGCGCAGAACCAACGCAGCTCTATCGCAGCCTGGCCACTGAGCGCGACTTCTACGGCTTTATGGCTGCAGACCAAGTCAAGGTTCCATACAAGTTCAACAACAAACCGCTGGATCTCGACCCCAGCGTCGTCAAAAAAGTGCGCAATACGCCAGGTATTCGTCGCGCCATAGAATTTCACGACCGCGGCCAAATTGTTGATGGCCGCCGCGAGTGGTATCACGTCAGCCGTCAGTTCGACCGCGACGAGCTGGTCGCTCAAGCACGTCTTGGTTATGAATTACAGTGGTACTTCCCAGCAATTCGCACCATTAGTTTGGCCAAATACTGGGATGATCTGGACGTGCGCTTCCCGGTAACTCATCGCTCATCACTCAATAATGAAGCTAAAAAACGCGGCCTTCATTCCAGCTGGGTGTTTGCAATTACCCGCCAGGAAAGCGCCTTCATGGCCGATGCGAAATCGCCTGCTGGCGCCATGGGCTTGATGCAGTTGATGCCCGCTACAGCCAAGGAGACCGCGCGCCGTTTTGATATCCCGCTGAGCAACCCGAATAATGTGTTGATCCCTTCGGTCAACATTAAGCTGGGCACTGCTTACCTGAGCCAGGTTTACGCGCAGTTCAATGGCAATCGAGTACTTGCGACTGCGGCTTACAACGCGGGTCCGGGGCGCGTTCGCCAGTGGCTACGCGGCGCCGATCACCTGCCGTACGATGTATGGGTTGAAAACATCCCATACGATGAAACCCGCCAATACGTGCAGAACGTGCTGTCATATGCCGTCATCTACGGTGAAAAACTTAACGCACCACAGCCATTGATTGCCTGGCATGAGCGTTACTTTGATGATCAATAAGTCTTGATCAGCAGCAAAAAGGGGCCTTATGGCCCCTTTTTGCTTGATAGCTGCGCCCGGCGCTATTCAAGCACCTCAACCGGCATACCCAGATCAAGCTTACCCGAGCTCAAAGCAATCAGGTTTTGTCCAAAGAACACATCACCTTCTATCTGACGATAGGTTTTTAGTGTGGTCAACGGCTCACGATCCGCACTGCGCTCGCCTGTTGCCGGGTCAAGGGTGGTCATGATGCAACGCGAGCAACCCTTGGCGACCTTGAACTCGATGCCCCCGATTGCGATACGCTTCCAGCTATCCTCAGCGTATGGCTCGCTGCCTTCGACCACCACGTTGGGACGAAAGCGCAGCATTTCCAAATCACGCCCCACCCGCTTGGATAAATCATCCAGCGAGGATTGGCCAATCAACAGCAAAGGGAAACCGTCAGCGAAAGCTACTTTTTGGCCGATCTCTGCATACACCGGGTCGATCTGTCTGGCCCGTTCTGGCGCGACGTACACCAACCGGCATTCACGCTGCAAAAACTGGCTCAACCACTGTGCAGCACCATCACCTGCATCCGGCACACGCAAGCTGTCGCGCCAGATATGCACACCGCGTAAATCTTCACTGTCCTGCGGCACGGCAACCTGCAAGTCAGGCATACCCGGTGCGCTCAAAAGCAATTCACCGGGGCTTTGCCAGTGAGCTTTTATCTGATTCATCTGGCCTAAAAGACGCTGGGTAATAAAGCGCCCGCTCTGCGCATCAACTACCATCCAACGGCGATCACCTTGCACACCTAAAGAGTCAAGCTGGGTGCTTTGCAGCAATTCGGCAGCGCCAGACTTAAGTGGGTAACGATACAAACCAGAGAGACGAAACATGAGCCAGCACTCCAAAACTCAAAACCTTGTTATACGAGCATGCGCCAGCGCTCACAAGCCCGCGTTAGGCCTTACTGTTATTTTGCTACTAACTGCGTGTAGCGCTAGCTCACCGGCGACCCTGGGCGTGAATGCGGGGCGCTTTGAGCCATGCCCCAGCTCACCAAATTGCGTAAACAGCCAAGCGACAGACAGCGAACATAAAATCGCACCACTGGCGCTCAATGGCAGCCCAGCTGAAACCCAAGCACGGCTGTTGCTAGTCATCGCCGAGCAGCCGCGCGCGACACTTACCAAAGCCGAGGGTAATTATCTGCGGTTTGAGTTCACCAGCGCGCTGATGCGCTTTGTCGATGACGTTGAGTTTCTGATCGGCAGCCAATCCGTCGAAGTGCGTTCAGCATCGCGTCTGGGCTATTCCGATATGGGTGTGAATCGACAACGGATTGAGACCATCCGCGAAGCATTAGCCAAGGGACCCCCTGAAAAAGGTAGCGAGCGACGATAGGACAAGGCACAACGACCAACGGGAGTAACAGCCAAAGGCTGGCCCAAAGGGCGAGCGCCAGCGAGTCAAAACTGCGAAAAAGCGACCGGGGTCGCGCTCGACTTTACGTGTTGTAAATGAGCATTTTGAGCAGTTTTTTAACGCAGTACGGACTGCCCCAGTAATATCGAGCGCAGTAGTTTTTCAGATGTTCCCAAGCAGCCTTGAGCGACCGCTTGGCATGCAGAATTTAAACGTCTAGCTCAAGGCGCTGACGTACAACATCCACTAACTTGTCAGGTTGGAATTTCGACAAGAAGTTGTCGCAACCCACCTTCTTCACCATGGCATCGTTAAAGCTGCCCGATAGCGAGGTGTGCAATACGATATACAAACCCGCCATGCGCGGGTCCTGGCGGATTTCAGTAGTGAGGCGATAGCCGTCCATCTCTGGCATCTCGGCATCGGTGAACACCATCAGTAATTTATCAGTAAGCACTTCACCTGCGTCCGCCCAGCCTTTGAGCATGTTCAAAGCCTTTAAGCCATCGCTGGCAACGTGCATCTTGACGCCGAGTTGACCGAGGGTCTCACGCAACTGAGATAACGCCACACTGGAGTCATCGACCAGCAGTACCTCGCGACCCTGCGCTTTGTGTAACAGTGGGTCACTCAGGCGTTCGCTGGAAATTTTCGCGCTGTAAGGGACAATTTCAGCCAAGACCATCTCAACATCGATGATTTCAACCAGCTGTTCATCAACCTTGGTTATTGCCGTCAAGTAATGCTGACGCCCTGCTCCGCCTGGTGGTGGCAGAACAGCCTCCCAATTAAGATTGATGATGCGCTCGACGCCACCTACCAGAAACGCCTGAACTGAGCGGTTGTATTCCGTGACGATGATGGTGCTTTGTTCGGTCGGCACAATCGGACGCATACCGATCGCCTGTGACAGGTCGATCACTGGTATGGTTTTACCCCGTAGATTAACCACCCCACAGACACACCGATGACGGTTTGGCATCAAGGTTAATTTGGGCATGTGCAGGACTTCCTGCACTTTGAAAACGTTAATCGCAAACAGCTGACGCCCGTTCAAACGGAACATCAGAATTTCCAGACGATTTTCACCCACCAACTGCGTGCGTTGGTCTACCGAATCTAGAATTCCGGCCACTGCGAGCTCCTGTTATATAGACCGACTACACCCGGTATATCGGCAGGCATGTACATAACTGGAGCGTGCGCCAGAAGAATCTATCCCTAGCCCCTTCTGAGCGCATTACTTACTGATACTCAAGAACGGCTCAATAACGGCGAATAGACCGGCAAATGAACACGTAGCGCTTTCTCAAGCGCTTTGAAGCGCAGCTTCGTGGCGTTCATCGGCTCGCCATCAAGGTTGAGATCAAGCCCTTCTGGCGCTTCAACTTCGAGCCAGGCAACACGCGCCCCCTGCGAAACACTTTCGACACCATTCATTGAGCCTGACAGCATCGTGCCCAGCGTGCCGACCATGTCTGGCGCGGCAGGCACGATGCAGACATCCAGCAAGCCATCATCAATACGCGCATTCGGGCACAACACATGCCCTCCGCCCGCTTGGGAACCGTTACCAATACCTAATGCTAAAAACTCGCCTTCCCAACTGAAATCCGGGCCTTTAAAACGCCCGAACGCCGTGCGCACTTCGGCAAAGCGACTTAACCCAGTCAAAAAATAGGCTGCCCCACCGAGCATCTTTTTTAAATCTTCCGGGGTATTCGTCGTGACACTGGTGCCAAAACCGCCAGTGGCCATGTTCAGGAATATGTGCTCATTGACCTCACCCAGATCAATGGGCGTCGGCTCATGGTCGAGTAAATCAAGCGCCTCCTGTATATCCACTGGCACCCCGGCCGCGGTCGCAAAGTCGTTGGCCGTACCCAGACCGAGAAGAACCAAACTGGCATCGCTGTCTGCGAGCGCAATCACTTCGGCAACCGCACGCAAGGTGCCATCACCACCACCAGCAATCAACGTCGGGTAGCCAGCCGCAAGCGCTTCACGGGCTATACGTTGAGCATCGCCAGCTTCCCAGGTGACTCTTACCGCGATCTCCCAGCCCTGCTCGCGTTTAGCGTGGATAGCAGTGCGTAGCGCTTCGTTCAGCGCCTGCTTGCCATGCAAAATCAACAGCGCTTTGCGTTCACTCATTGATTGCTCCTTGTAGGACTTAAAGCTTATTGGATGATGGGCGAAAGCCTTCTCGCCTGATTAACAGACCACGGCACAATGCATTTGTCGCTGATTACCTAGAAATGTTGAGTCTAAGGGGTAAATCAACAAACTGCTGCTGAATAAAAACTCGAGCCCACCCATCAAGCAATCAATTAAATAGATATAAATTATCCACAAAAAGCGCTTTTTATAACAACTAAACTGATAGAAACTTACCTCATTACCACTTGATAGCGCTTACCGACCACAGGTTGCGTATCACTCACTGAGGGGATATCGAAATGATTGAAGTTCGAGCTTTTGCGGACCTCGGCGGCGCCGAGCATGGTTGGTTGAATGCACGTCACCACTTTTCTTTCGCTGAGTACTATGATCCGCAGCGCATGTCTTGGGGCGATCTACGCGTTTGGAACGATGATGAAATCGCTGCGCACTCAGGGTTTCCACCGCACCCACACCGTGACATGGAAATTATCACCTATGTTCGCCAAGGCGCGATTACCCACAAGGATAACTTGGGTAACCATGGTCGCACTGAAGCCGGTGATGTGCAGGTGATGAGTGCGGGCACCGGTATTGCCCACAGCGAATTCAACCTGGAAGACACCACCACTAAAATCTTCCAGATTTGGATCACCCCGAATCAGTTTGACTCACCCCCATCATGGGGAGCCAAGCCGTTTCCTAAAGGCGACCGCGCTGGCAGTTTTGTGACATTGGCAAGTGGTAACACTGAGGATAAAGACGCGTTGCCTATCCGGGCAAATGCACGCGTTGCAGCTGCGACGCTGAAAGCCGGGCAAACGACTGAATATGTGCTCGGCGCTGACCGCAAAGCCTATCTAGTTGCTTCTACAGGCGCCTTTGAGATCAACGGCGTCGCAGCTAAAACCCGAGATGGCGTTGCTGTTCGTGACGTTGAAGTACTCACTGTGACCGCTAGCGAAGACACTGAAATTGTCTTGGTCGACGTTGCATAAGCAAACACTGTACTGCCCGACAAAGCCCTCTGCTTACTCAGAGCCGGGGGCTTTTGTCGTGCGTTTTGCGGCCTGGCCAGTTTTTAAACGTACAATAGGGTTGGCTAATCACACCATAAGAACAACATGAACAGTCTTGGTTTCACCGCCGCGCCCGCCCTGCTTAAATACCTGCGCCATGCAGAGTTCTTAGGCCTTGATGCTGATCAGGCATTGCAGGCTGCAAACTTGTCGCGTGAAGACCTCAGTGACAACGCCAAGCGCATCCCCAGCGACAACCATGAGCGCTTGCTCAAGTATTTTCTCATGCACTCCGATGACCTGTTATTCGGCCTGAACAGTGCCCGCTATGTACAACCGGGATCGTGGAGTGTGCTCGGTTACATCACCCTAAACTGTGCAACCCTGGGTGAAGCGATTAGCCGAATCGTGCCCTATGAAAAACTGGTCGGTGACATGGGCGTCAGCCGAGTTGAAAGCCATACAGAGCAAACCCGATTGATCTGGAGTTGCCGCCATGATGAACCGCTGATACGTCGGCACATGGTTGAAAATGTTCTGGCATCCTGGCTGCTGTACGCCCGCTGGATAGCTGACAAGGACTACTCACCAGCCGCAGTATGGTTTGAGCATCCCCAACCAGATGGCGTACACAGTGAAGCCTACCAAGCTGCATTTGGCTGCCCAGTATTATTTGAGCAACCCTGCAATGCACTGATAATCCCCAATCAATTACTTGCAATTGAGCTGCGCCAAGCAGACCCGAACCTGCTGCGTACGCTGGAAGAACATGCGCTGGCGTTGATGGCAAAATTCGATGATGAGCAGCCACTCCCTGCACGGGTAAAGGGCGCCCTGCGCTTGCTACTCAAAGACGGTTTACCCCGTAAAGAGCGAGTTGCAGAACGCTTCGACATGACCGTGCGCACCTTGCAACGGCATCTGCAGCAAGCAGGCACAAGCTATCAATTGATACTCGATGAATTGCGCCAGGAGCTTGCTGAGCATTATTTACTGCGCAGCGACTTACCCGTGCAAGACATTGCCAGCTACCTTGGCTTCAGTGAGTCGAGATCGTTTCACCGCAGTTTTAAAATCTGGACTGGGCAAACACCGGGCGAGTATCGACTGACACATCGCCCAAAGGGTTAGTCTGCGCCGCTTTAACCGAGAATTTCACTCATTGGAATAAAGCGCACGCTATCACCTTCAGCCAAGGCTTTGCCCTCGAGCACCTCCGCCAATCCTTCAGCCCAAGCCGCACTGCGCAGCACGCCCGAGCTTTGATTCGGGTGCATCACCACCCGGCCATTTTCAATTCGCGCACGCACGTACTCACGGCGATTACCCACCTTACTCCAAGCGAATCCAGCGGGCATTGGAAAACCCAGTGGCTCAACCCTGGCAACACCCATGCGCCGCAGTAAATATGGGCGTGCCAGCAAACCAAAGGTCACCAGCGTCGAAGCCGGGTTACCCGGCAAACCCAACACCGGCACGCCACGGAAGGCACCAAAGGTCAGCGGCTTTCCTGGTTTGATCGCCAGCTTCCAAAGCGCTAACTCGCCCTCTTCACGCAGTGCCGCGCCGAGAAAGTCAGCCTCTCCCACCGACACCCCTCCGGTTGAGAGAATCAAGTCAACATCGTTGAGCGCTGCAAGTGCATCTCGCGTCAGTTGCAGATCATCAGCGAGTATTCCCGCGTCAATCACGTCACACCCTAAACGCTGCAACCAAGTACAGAGCAAGCGACGATTACTGTTGTAGATCTGTCCGGGGCCAAGTGCTTGCCCTGGCTCGATCAACTCATCGCCGGTCGACAGCACGGCAACCCGAACTCGCTTGTATACCTGCAAGCTGCCCGCGCCGAGAGATGCGGCCAAGCCCAGTTCAATCGGCCCCAACCGAGTACCTGCAGGCAATACGCAGTCGCCGACCTTGGTTTCCTGGCCTTGGGCGCGAATGTTTTGGCCCACAAGCATACGCTGGCTAAAGCTGACACGTTGATCATCGCCAAGCTGCACATTCTCTTGCATCTCAACCACATCGGTACCCGCTGGCAATGGCGCGCCGGTGAAGATCCGGGCACAGGTACCAGGCTCAAGCGGTTGCGGTAATGTGCCCGCAAGAATCCGTTGACTGACCCGCAATGGCTCACCCTGCCAGTCGGCCAAACGCAGTGCATAACCATCCATTGCACTGTTTGCCCATGGCGGCAGATCCAATGATGAAACGAGCGCCTCAGCCAACACACGACCGTCAGCCTCAGCCAGCTTGACCGACTCAGTCTGCTCAATCGGCGCAGCATCGGCCAACGCCATCAAGCGCTCTAAAGCAACTTCTACCGGCAATAATCCGGGTTGATCACAGCTGCTCATCCACGGCTCTCGCACGCAGCGGCTTGTTTCAGGTGCGGGACAAAGTTGCAGGGGCGATGGCTGGCATCCAGTTGCTCAGCAAGAATCCCATCCCAAGCGGTACGACAAGCATTTGTCGAACCCGGCAAGCAGCACACCAGCGTGCCGTTAGCCAAGCCAGCCAAAGCTCTGGATTGAATGGTCGAGGTGCCAATATCAGGCACAGAAATCTGCCGGAACAACTCACCAAAACCATCGACGTGCTTGTCCAGCAAACAGCTCACGGCTTCGGGTGTGCTATCGCGCCCGGTGAACCCCGTACCGCCAGTGATCAGCACAACTTGCACCAGCTCTTCGGCAATCCATGTCGCGACTTGTGCACGGATCTTGTACAGATCGTCTTTAAGCAACACCCGGGCAGCCAAGTTGTGACCGGCAGCTTCCAGACGATCAACCAAAGTCTGTCCCGAAGTATCGTTGTCGAGGCTGCGCGTGTCGCTGACGGTCAATACTGCAATGTTCAGCGGGACAAATGAGGTGTCGAGTTTGTGGCCCATAACAGAGTTCCGGTTGTTCAAATAATTGCCCAATGTTATATCACAGGCTCCCTTTTAGAGATTGCTTGATGTCAACTCGGACCCAGTTTAATCAGTGCTCAATCCTGATCCTTGCGGGTGGCCGTGGTCAGCGTATGGGCGGTCGTGACAAAGGGCTGTTGCTGTGGCGTGATAAGCCATTGATTGCGTGGCTGCATGATCTGGTGCGCCCGCTTAGCGATGACTTGATCATCTCGTGTAACCGCAATAGCGGCGATTACGCACGCTATGCAGATCAGTTGGTTGCCGATGATGACAGCGACTTCCAGGGACCGCTGGCCGGCATCCGCGCGGGGCTGAAGGTTGCCTGTCATGAGCACGTGCTGGTCCTGCCCTGCGACGCGCCAATGCTCGACCTGAAACTACTCAAGGATCTACAAAAACTCGCTGGCGATGTTCCGGCTGTCGTGCGCCAGGGTGAGTACCTTGAACCCTTGTTCAGCGTGATTCCACGCCAGTTGAGCAACCAGCTGGAGACAGCATGGCTCGCCGGTGAGCGCAGTCCGCAACGCTGGTTGCGCAGCCTTGATCCACGCGTTCTTGACTGCCCCGATCACGACCCGCGCTTAGCCAACATGAACACCCCGGAACTCCTCAACACCACTATCAAGTGAGCAATTTCGCGGAAGTTGACGGAACTTTGGCGCCAGCGACCTATCTTAAGTTTGGTACGTAATTTCAACCCATGAGGAGAAACACCATGAGCCAACGGACAATCGCAGCATTATTCCTGACTCTGGGCCTTGCGACTCTGGCAGGCTGCGCTTCACCGACGGTAATAACCCTCAACGACGGTCGTGAAATCCAGACTGTTGATGAGCCTGATTACGATGACGAGTCAGGCTTCTACGAATTTGAGCAACTTGATGGCAAGCGTGCTCGCGTCAATAAAGATGAAGTTCGCACCGTTAAAGAGCTGTAATTGCAAACTACCCCCGGGTGTTGCCAGCGCTTCGCTCGGGTGTAGTGCTTTCCCCTTCTCTTAGGGTTTTGGCTGCCGCTGCCTTGCGGTAAAACCAGCCATAGCAACCGCGCCCTGTTTTACGCCACGGCTTACAAACGCAAGCTGCTTCTTCTTACAACCCCAAACTGCTTCGCTTACTGGCGCTTATTCGAGCGCTTGGAACGCTCTCACCAGCGCATTACTCAAATCTACCGTTGAGAACTTGGTCAGCATATCGTTGGCCCCCACTGAGCGCGCTTTCTCAGTGTTCATGGTGCTGTCGAGCGAAGTGTGCAACAGCACGTAGGTGTCGCTAATGTCCGCAGTCTTGCGAATTTCACGCACCAGGCTGTAGCCATCCATCTCTGGCATTTCAATATCTGAAACCAAAACCTCAATCGGCATGCCCTTTTGATGCTGTTCCTGCAATACCGCAAATGCACTGGCAGCGCTGCGCACTGACTGACAATCAAGACCGAGTTTACGCAAGGTATTTACCGTCTGATGCAGTGCCACATGCGAGTCATCGACCACCAGCACCCGACGCCCTTCGAGCATTTTTAAATCAGCACTGGATATCAGTGAATCATCGAGCTCCTCGGGCTCTGCAGGTGCAATATCATGCAGAACTTTTTCGATATCGAGCACCTGTACGATTGCCCCGTCGATCTGCGTCACGCCCGTAATAAAAGCACGGTTACCTGAGCCTGCTGGCGGTGGCTTAACATCGCGAGTTGAGCACTGCACGATGCGCTCAACGGCCTGCACATGCAGGCCCTGACGCGAACGACTTAACTCGGTGACGATCAAGCAGCCCTCGTTCGTGGCGTTATTACCGCGCTCACCAATCGCCCGCGCCAGATCAATCACGGTCAATGAAGCGCCACGCAAACTCGCAATACCACGCACATGCGGATGACGATTAGGTAACTTGGTCAACACAGGGCAAGCAATGATTTCATTAACCTTGAGCAGGTTAATCCCCAGCAAACGACCACTGTGCAGGCGAAACAACAGCAGCGATAAGGAATCTCCCAAAACTGCACTCACCGCGTCACTCCCCTTCGTCAATAAATAGTGCTGAGCGACTGATTCATCAGCTCAGAAAAGCAACCACTTGCTCAGCTTCAAATGGCCAGTTCAATTCGGCCCCAGTGTCACAACGACGCAATACCGGAATCAGCAAGCCATAGCGTTCGACCCATACCGGGTCATCTGCAATATCCACTAATTCAACTAGCAGACCATGCTCAACAAAAGGCATTAACAGTGCCTCGGCCACTTCACATAAATGGCAACCAAGGGTGCCAAACAGTTGGCATTCGGGCAGCATTTGAGCATCTCCTGTCTTTGGTTCAGGCTCTGAAGTGTGCAGTTTAGCACCCTGTACACACTCGCCTGACGCCTAAAACATTCAGCAACTCGCCATGACACACCCAAGTATTACGCGTTGAAAGCAACCGACAGACTGTCTGTTGCGAACCTGTTCGTAACGACCTATCAAACGTTGACGGCAGAGCCAAAGAAAACTTTAACGGCGAAATCAGTCTACTTTTCAAGCGACCCGACGAATCGTTAAATCACGGCTAATGGCCTGCTTATCGGCTCCGTAAAGACTGATCATCGGTTCGCAGACTAAAGTCTAAAAGCAAACCGTTGGCTCTCATGCTTTATTTCATTGCGTCGTAGTAGATCTGTAGTAGATCGACTCGCCCCATGAGGAGACAACAATAATGATTCAGACTCCCCTTGCCCGTGCTGTGGCTATCGCCACGCTAGGTGCCTGCTGCGCACTGCCGACGGTTGCCCATGCCGAGTTTTTCAAAGACAGCAAAGCAACCATTGAGGCCCGTAATTTTTACTTCAACCGTGACCTGCGTGACACCACATCAGCCCAACAGTCAAAACGCGAAGAGTGGGCACAGGGATTTATCGTTAAAGCTGAGTCTGGCTTTACGGAAGGGACTGTTGGCTTTGGTCTTGATGCCTATGCCGGGCTTGGCCTAAAGCTTGATTCATCTGCCGACCGTACAGGCAGCGGCCTGTTACCCGGAGCTATTGGCACTGAAGCACCAGACGACTACTCCGAAGCCACCGCAACGGCCAAAGTCAGAATATCCAAGACGATTGGCAAGATCGGCGGTTTAACGCCAAAACTGCCTACCATCTCGGCAAACGACTCCCGCCTGCTGCCGCAAACCTTTCTCGGCGGGCATATCAACTCTCAAGAAATTGCCGGCTTGAATATTGATGGCGGTGTGATCAAAGAACAGAACCAACGTGATTCATCCAACTTTGAAGACCTGAGCATCAACGGTGGCGGCAAGCGCAATTTTAATCTGGGAGGCAGCGAAGCCGACGATTTCAATTTTGCCGGGGTCTCCTACAAATGGACTGACAACCTCACTACTGGCTACAACTACGGCGAGCTGGAAGAGATCTACAAACAGCACATCGTTAACCTGGTCCACGTGTTACCGATTGGCGACAAGCAAAGCTTGAAGACTGACCTGCGCTATGCACGCTCCACGGACGACGGCAACACTAACGTCGACAACAACGCATTTGGCGCCATGTTTACCTACGCCCTGGGCTCTAGCAGCTTCGGCCTGGGTTACCAGTCAATGAGTGGCGATACCGGCTACGCCTACATCAACGGCACCGATCCGTTCTTGGTCAACTATGTACAAATTGGCGATTTTGCCAACAAAGACGAGAAGTCCTGGCAAGCACGCTTTGACTACAACTTTGCGGGTCTGGGGGTTCCCGGCCTGACCTTCATGACGCGCTATATCAGCGGTGACAATATCGACCAACTGAGTGCAGCGACTGATGAAGACGGCAAGGAATGGGAACGCAACACCGACATTGCTTACGTCTTCCAAGACGGCCCGCTGAAGAACCTGGGAGTCAAATGGAGGAACGCAACTGTACGCAACAACTTCGCTAACGACATGGATGAAAACCGCCTAATCGTCAGCTACACGCTGGCCTTGCAATAACCTGCAGCAGGCAATAAAAAACCCGGTCTAACCGGGTTTTTTATTGCTTGAAATCATTAGTCCTGACTCACCGCACCGATCTTATGTATCGATAGATCAGCACCGTAATATTCCTCTTCCTGACTCAAGCGAATGCCCATGGTTGTTTTCAGCAAACCGTAAACCACAAAGCCGCCAAGCAACGCCACTGCGACACCAAGCCCAGTGCCGATCAACTGACTGACCATGCTCACACCTCCCAGCCCGCCCAGGGCTTGCTGACCAAATATACCGCAAGCAATCCCACCCCAGACGCCACACAATCCATGCAAAGGCCAGACACCCAACACATCATCAATCTTCCAGTTTGCCTGCGCCGCGGTGAATGCCCAGACGAAGAATGCTCCCGCAACAGCTCCCGTAACCAAAGCCCCAACCGGGTGCATCAAATCGGACCCCGCGCACACGGCAACCAACCCAGCTAGCGGGCCGTTGTGCAAAAAGCCGGGGTCATTACGCCCGACAAATAATGCAGCGACAGTGCCGCCGACCATCGCCATCAAGGTGTTAACCGCAACCAGGCCACTTACGCTGCCAAGGGTTTGCGCGCTCATCACATTGAAACCAAACCAACCGATAATCAAAACCCAGGAACCCAAGGCTAGAAAAGGGATGTTCGAGGGCGCGAACGCAACCAAGCGCCCATCACGATAACGACCGTCACGGCGACCCAATAAAATCACCGCGCCAAAGGCTAACCACCCGCCCATAGCATGCACGACAACGGACCCGGCGAAATCGTGAAAAGCAGCACCAAACTGCGCCTCAAGCCAAGCTTGAAAACCGAAGTTGCCGTTCCAGATCAGGCCCTCAAAAAACGGGTAGATGAAAGCAACAATCAACACCGTCGCACACAGCTGCGGCCCGAATTTCGCGCGCTCGGCAATGCCCCCGGAAATAATCGCCGGGATGGCTGCAGCAAAGGTCAAAAGAAAGAAGAATTTGACCAAGGCATAGCCATTGCCTTCAGTCAGAACTGCTGCTGGCTGAAAAAAAGTCACGCCATATGCGACCCAATAACCTATAAAGAAATAGGCCAAGGCAGAAACCGCAAAGTCTGAGAGGATTTTCGATAAGGCGTTCACTTGGTTTTTCTGGCGTACCGTACCCACCTCAAGGAAGGCAAATCCGGCATGCATCGCTAAAACCATCACGGCACCCAACAAAATGAAAAGGGTGTTGGACCCATGAATCAGCGTTTCTACAGCACTGTTAATGTTTTCCATCGGCAAGCGACACTCCGTCTACAGACCAAGAGCACCAATTCGGATCTTTTTATTAATGCGCGCACCAATAGGAAGCACCGAGAATTGTTTGCTGATGACAGCAACCTCACGAGACGCTCCAATTTCGTGCCGCCCGAATCTGGCAGAATCGCACTTAGTCGTTATTTATTAATGGGTTAGCCTTGCACCAAAGTGCAAAGCAGAGCAGCCTGAAAGCCCCAATTAAGCGCGTGAACGCACAGACCTGCACCACGACAATGCAATCGCTATACCAAACGGACGATACTGGCTCGGCAGTGATATCAGATTGAACCCTTGTAACAAATGCCACTCGAAGCATATAGACGTTCTATAACATCAAGGAGAGTTGAAATGGCGCGTAAAAAAACCGTCTCGAACCAAGATGAACTTCTAAACGAGTTTCAAGCATTAGTGCGCGATACCGAGTCACTGCTCCAGCAATCAGCCGGGCTCGCGGGTGATCAAGGCGAAGAACTGCGTGATCAAATCCGCAACAGCCTGAACCGTGCACGTTCAACCTTGCACTCAGCCGAAGAAGCCGTGATTGAGCGGGGCAAGGCAGCTGTTGATGCGACCGAAGGTTACGTCCAAACCCACCCATGGCAATCTATCAGTATCGCCGCCGGTGTTGGTATGCTGCTCGGTATGTTGATTACTAAGCGCTAACGGACGACAAAACTACATGGAAGCTAGATCACAGCCCAGTGCCGGGACTGGCCCCTCACCTCGCAGATTTGCCGGAGCCCTACTTGGGCTCCTGCATGGCCACGTAGCCCTGTTTGGTGAAGAGCTTAAGGAACAACAAACCCACGCAGTTCGCCTGTTGCTGCTGACCAGTTTAAGTTTGGTTTTTGGCCTGCTACTGGTGATAGGACTCTCGGCAACACTGTTGATCTGCTTCTGGGATGATTACCGCATCCCAGTCATCATCGGCTTGTGTATATTTTATTCAGTGGCGCTCATCGTCAGCTTGATCACATTGCTCAACTGTTTGCGCGATGCGCCAAGCCCATTCAGTGCAAGCCTTGAAGAGATTGCACGCGACCGGGAGCAGTTGTTGCCATGAGCCAACCTGAATTGCCTCATTTACATGCAAACGCGTCGCGCAAGGATCTGCGCAAAGCCATGCTGCGCATGCGCTTGGAAATGCATCGCCAAGAAATACGCCACGAAACCCTGGTTATGTTGGAGCCACTGCGCAAGGCAAAAAGCTTTGGTAGCCAATGGCGCGAGCAGTTGGCTGGCGGCGGCACATCGTTGTGGATCACGGGCGGCGCAGTGCTGCTCGCAGGCTTGGGCCTGAAAAAGACCAATTGGCGACGCTGGATCAAAATTGCACTGATTACCCTGCCGCTATTACGTCGTGTTCCCCCGAAGGACACGCCCCAATAGCCGCCCCCTTAAAGCCAGAGCATTCTGGCTTTATTGCTTGGCTGGCCACGTTCTTGCTTTAACTCCTACGTGCCGCACCATTAAGTCCAGTTCCCGCGGCGTTGTTGTTAAGACTCTTAACGAAGGATGCTTGCGTGCTCGACGGTCAGCCAACTGTTGTCTTTCAACCTTTCATCGACACTGCCACTGGCAAGATTGCCGGTGTTGAAGCGCTTGCACGACTGCGCGACAGGCATGGGCAATTACACTCAGCTGGCCCGCTCTTCAGTAACCCGAAAACACCCTTGGCCGGTTTACGCAGGCTTGACCGAGCCATCCGTCAACAAGCTCTGCAACGCTTTCATCAAGCGCCGGCCGAATGGTTTTTGAGCCTGAATATTTCTCCACGCTGGGTTAGCCGCCTACGTATTGGCCAACCTCTACCCAGCCTGAAACAATTGCAACAAAGCGGCATAGCAGCTGAACGCGTGGTTTTCGAAATCACCGAGCAAGGCGGAGCCAGTCAACGCCTGCCAGCTGTAGTTGCAGCGTATCGAGAAGCTGGCGCCCGGGTCGCGATTGATGACTTTGGGGCGGGCTACTCGCAGCTTGACCGAGTACTGGCGTTGCAGCCCGATATTCTCAAGCTTGATATGCGTTTGTTCAAAGCCGCTGCGCAGGGCGGCCCAAGTGAGCAAATTGTTAAGGCGCTGGCACAAATGGCCGAGCGCACCGGATGCTGGATTATCGCAGAGGGTGTTGAGTCTGAAGCCGAGCTCCACTTCGCACTGGAGTGTGGGGCACGCTACGTTCAGGGTTATCTGTTTGCCGAACCAGAGCTCGAGTTTTTCAACACCCATGCATTTGTTGAACGCTTTGCTCAACTGCGCAACCACTACGTGACACACAAGCTGCATGAGCGCGCTCAACTTATGCAAATGCGTGAACAACTGTCCTCGTTAATGGCAGAGCTCAATGTGTGGGCGCATAACGGTGCCAGTCTTGAGCGGTTGCCCGCACCAGCCGCTTACCCTTGGTTATTACGCATTTTTATCTGCGACAACCAAGGCACGCAACTTTCGCCCAACCACGAGTGGCGTAACGCAGCCTGGCATACGGATTCGCGCTATGTTGGCCACAACTGGTCGTGGCGCCCCTACTTCTATCAGTTGCTGGCTGAAAACTGGGATGAGCAGCGCCTGCTTGTGTCATCCACGTACCGCGACGCGACCAGCAATCAATATTGCTTAACGGCTGGCAAATTTATCGATAACAACCAACTAATACTGGTCGACATTGATGCTGCTGGCTTTTAATAACCTGCTGTGCAGGTCTTTCTCAGATTAACCCCTTGCAGGTAAACGCCGTAACCCTGAAGCTAGCAGCATTAGCCACGTAATGGCGAGGAGTAGCCTTGGACTGGCAGACACTGTTAAACCGCGAACGATTGGGCAAACCTTCTCACAGCGCTGAAGAGCTCGGCCGCAGCCCATTCCACAAAGATCATGACCGGATCATTTTCTCAGGTGCGTTCCGCCGCTTAGGCCGCAAAACTCAAGTTCACCCGGTATCCAGCAACGATCATATTCACACACGCCTGACTCACTCGCTTGAGGTCAGCTGTGTGGGTCGATCGCTGGGGATGCGCGTGGCAGAAATGATCCGCGATAAGTTACCCGACTGGTGCGAGCCCAGCGACTTAGGCATGGTCGTGCAATCCGCGTGTTTGGCTCACGATATCGGTAACCCCCCGTTTGGGCACTCCGGTGAAGACGCCATTCGCCATTGGTTCCAACAAGCAGCCGGACGTGGCTGGCTAGACTCCATGAGTGACGCAGAGCGCAGTGACTTCCTCAGTTTTGAGGGCAATGCTCAGGGTTTTCGCGTACTCACTCAACTGGAGTACCACCAGTTCGACGGCGGCACCCGGCTGACCTACGCGACCCTTGGTACTTACTTAAAGTATCCCTGGACCGCCCGCCACGCCGAAGCGCAGGGCTACAAGAAGCACAAGTTCGGTTGCTACCAGAGCGAGCTTGGGCTACTTGAACAAATCGCCAATAAACTCGGGTTACCGCAAATAGAAGAACAGCGCTGGGCGCGCCATCCGTTGGTGTACCTGATGGAAGCTGCAGATGACATTTGCTACGGCTTGATTGACCTTGAAGATGGCTTGGAAATGGAGCTGCTCGAATACAGCGAAGTTGAAGCCGTTTTACTGGACCTTGTTGGTGATGACTTACCCCAGACTTATCGCCAACTGGGGCCAAAGGACTCGCGCCGACGCAAGTTGGCAATTCTGCGCGGCAAAGCCATCGAACACCTGACCAATGCTGCAGCCCATGCATTTGTTGAGCAACACGATGCACTACTCGCGGGCACCCTACAGGGCGACTTGGTCGAGCACATGCATGGCCCAGCCAAACGCTGTGTGCAGAGCGCAAAAGATATGGCGCGTAAAAAAATCTTTCAGGATAAACGCAAAACCCTGCATGAGATTGGCGCGTACACCACGCTGGAAATCCTGCTCAATGCCTTTTGCGGCGCTGCGCTGGAGCAACACGGGGGACGCACGCCTTCATTCAAGCATCGACGCATCCTTGATTTACTGGGCAATAACGCACCTGACCCGCATGGACCGCTGTACACATCATTTTTACGCATGATCGACTTTATCGGTGGCATGACCGACAGCTATGCTACTGAAATGGCCCGTGAAATGACGGGACGCTCAAGTCCGGTGTAATGCATGGCAAATGAAGCTAAATCACCACGCCAAAGGCTCACAGGGCCGCCAACCATAGGGCCTGCGATAATCGCGGGCATGGGTTGTGCGCTGCCACTGCTATTGGGTTTGTTCAGCGGACATCCTGGTTTTTTATGGGCGTCCGCGGGTGCATTTCAGGCAGCGCAAATCAACCCACTGCACCGGCTGGGCATGTTGCGCATGCTGCTGATAACGTTCCTCGGTGCGGTGTGCGCGGGCTGGGGATTTTGGGCAGCGGCTTACCCCGTCCTCAGTTTTGCGATGTTTGCAGCCTTTGGTTTTATCCTGGCCTGGCTACAACGCTTTGGCGCCGAAGCCGGAAAACTCGGCGCTGGCCTGGCTGTGTGCATGTGCCTCGGCCAGGGTGAAACGGCTGGTAGCCATCTGAATAATCCCTACGCCATTGGCATGCTGTTTATCCTTGGCGGGCTTTGGGTCACCCTCCTCGCGTTTGGCCTGCGCGGCGTGCACGGCTTACGCATGTGGCCGCAAGCACCGCGTGTGGTGAGTATCATTAAAGTACTCAAGCGCTACGCCAAACGCCTGCCAGAGCAGCGCTGGCGCCTGCATGCACTGCGTTGCACCCTCGCTTTTGGCTTCGCGGGTTTACTTGTTAGCCTGGAAAAACTGCCACACGGTTATTGGGTAACCATGATCGTGATTGGCACCTTGCAGCTTGGGCTGCCCAACAACTTTAAGCGCTTGCTGATACCTTATTTGGTCAGCCTGATCCTCGCGGCAATCATGATTGTGATCGGCTACAGCTTGCAGGACCCCATACTGATGGTCGCGGGGACATTATCGTTAATTGTTTTCTGTCGTACCTTCCAAGCCCATCATTACGGGCTTTACGTGCTACAGCTATTAATGTGTTTTATCGTCCTCGTAGAGAGCCTTTCGCTTGACTGGCAGCTAGCACCGCAACGCCTGTTTAATAGCATGTTTGGCGTGGCAATCTCGCTGGGCGTGGCAATCCTGATTTATGCGCTAAGCCGGAGCGTAATCAAAATAAAAAATAAAGCCTCGGCCCATTTGTGAAGCGCTAGATAAATAGCTACAAAATCTATTAGCGCAGCGTTCATTGTTCACTATGCTTTCAATCTGCCATCACCGCAGCGGGAGCAACTCTGCATGACAGTTAGTGACCTTACCGGAAATAGGCGCTTTCCGCTCCACGTCCATATCAGCCTGTTATTTACCTTGCTGCTGCTTAGTACGGGCATCGTGCTGGGCATTTTTAACTACCAGCAGACCAGCCGAATTATTCTTTCCAGCAGCACCCAACTGTTCGAGCGCATTAGCGACCAGGTTAATCGCGATCTAAGAGAAACCTACATTCCTGTCGATAACCTGCTCAATCTGCTAGCGCTTGATGAACGCAACATGGGTGAGAGTCGCGACGCACGCTTGTCGATGCTGCCAGTCTTTGCTCAAGCCTTGAATGATCATCCTAAACTTGCCTCGTTGTATTTAGGTTATTCCGACGGCGACTTTTTTATGGTACGGCCACTGCGCAGTGAGAAGCTCAAGAAAATCTTTAACGCACCAGACAATGCGGCATTCCAGGTCTGGAGCATCGAACGCAACATGGGGGATATAACCAAAGCCGAGCATCTCTACTTTGATGCCGAGCTTAATCAGCTGGGCAACCGCGATATTACTGACGAATCCTACGACGCTCGCACACGCCCGTGGTTCCAAGAAGCGATGCGTAACAATGAGTTGTTCACCACCGAGCCTTATGTGTTCTTCTCCACTGGCGATGTCGGAACCACCGTTTCACGCGTGAGCATGCAGCGCAGCGTTCTTGGCGCGGATATCACCCTCGATGACCTTTCGCAGACACTGGCCAAACACAAGATTACACCGTCAACCGAAGTCGCCTTATACAGTCCCGACGGTACGGTAGTCGCTTACCCAGACACCACAAAACTGATTATTGGTCACGCCAACGCTCACTTGGCCAATCTTGCTGAACTTAGTCCGGTGATGGCCAGCCTCAGCAAAACCGATCCAGATGGCACACATAATGGCTCTGTTGAACTCAATAATCGCAGCTGGCTGATCTCCCAGATCAAGCTGGACATGGGTGGCCCCAAAGGTTTGCGCTTAGCCATTCTTGCCCCAGAAGACGAACTACTTGCAGATGCCTATCGGGTGCGCTGGATCAGCGCGGTGATCACTCTCGGGATTTTATTACTGTGCATTCCGCTCGGCTGGGCACTGTCTCGTCTGTTGGTCAGGCCGCTGCGCAGCCTGGTCAGCGAAGCGGAAGCGATCCGCCGTTTCGACTTCAAACATCCATCCAGCGGTAACTCGCCTGTACTGGAAATTGACCTGCTGGCTGTAGCGATGGCACGGATGAAGGAAACCATTTTCAGTTTCCTCGAGATCACCGCCAGCCTCTCAGCTGAAACACGCTTTGAGAATCTACTCGAGCGCGTACTTGAAGAGACAGCCGGGATCAGCCAAGCCCATGCCGGCTTGATCTACCTCAACGACGCAGAGGGTAAGCAATTAGAAGCCAAGGGCTTTTACCTGGACGGCCCACCCGTGACCCTGGAAGAGCTGCAAATCGCTAGTTTTGCAGTCGACGATATGAACATGCCTGATTGGCTCAAACAGCCGGTCGCTGGCGGCTCGAGTAGCATTGCAACCATCGGCTACGATCAAGCGGGTGATTACCAGAACTTGCTACAGGCGATGAACTCACCCCGTGTGCATATCGTTGCTACTGGCCTGCATAATCGTCAGGGCGATACTGTCGGCGTACTGGTGCTGCTACACAAGGACAGTGGAACCGAAGCAGATAGCACCTTCCAAAGTCCTGCACGAGTGGCTTTCGTCGAAGCCGTGTCCGGCGTCGCTGCATTGTGTATTGAAAGCCAACGCCTGTTGAACCGACAAAAGCAGCTGCTTGACGCTTTTATTCAACTGATCGCTGGCGCAATCGATGCCAAAAGTCCTTACACCGGAGGTCACTGCCAACGCGTGCCGGAAATCACCATGCTGCTGGCTAAAGCCGCAGCCAAAAGTCATGCGCCAGCCTTTCGCGATTACAACCCCAATGACGAAGAGTGGGAAACCCTGCATATCGCGGCGTGGCTACATGACTGCGGTAAGGTCACGACTCCCGAATACGTGGTTGATAAGGCGACCAAGCTAGAAACCCTATACGACCGTATCCATGAAATCCGTACCCGCTTCGAGGTTCTCAAACGCGATGTTTGGGTCAATTATTGGCAAGCACGTGCACTGGGCTGTGACGATGCGGCCCTGGAAGCTAAACGTGATCAGTCGCTGGCAGAACTCGATGATGAGTTCAGCTTTGTAGCCAGTTGCAACCTTGGCGGCGAAGCGATGGCCGAAAACGATATTCAACGCTTGCAGCGCATCGCCGAGCGAAAATGGTGGCGCACCTTGGATGACCGCCTCGGCTTGTCTTGGGAAGAAAGCAAACGAATGGAACGAGACCCCGCCCCTGTTTTACCTGCTTTGGAAAGCTTGCTTGCTGACCGGCCTCAACATTTGTTTGAGCGCCCAAGCAGTGAGTTGATTCCGGAGAACAATCGCTGGGGCTTCAAGCTTGAAGTACCGCAATACAAGTTCAACCGTGGTGAATTGTATAACCTGAGCATTGCGCGCGGCACTTTGACCGCAGAAGAGCGCTACATCATTAACCACCATATCATCCAAACCATACTCATGCTCGATCACCTGCCCTTCCCTAAACACCTGAAAGACGTAGCTGAAATTGCTGGCGGACATCACGAAAAAATGGACGGCAGCGGCTATCCAAAACGCTTGCGCCGCGAAGAGATGAGCCTGTCCGCGAGAATGATGGCGATTGCTGATATTTTCGAGGCGCTGACTGCCGTCGACCGACCTTACAAGAAAGGCAAGTTACTCTCTGAAGCAATCGACATCATGGCTGGCATGTGCAAAAGCGCGCACATCGACCCCGACCTGTTTGGTCTGTTTATCCATGACAAAATTTATAAGCGCTACGCAGACCGCTTTATGCGACCGGAGCAAATAGATAAGGTGGATGAGGCTAAGATACTGGCTAAAGCTGGAATCACTGCTTAACGCGCCAGCTAGCTAGACGGCTGCAAAGCATTGCATTGCAACCGCCTAAATGTCGCTTACCGCAATCAACTAATTGGGCACGCATTGCGCGCACCCAACTGAAAGGCATCAGGCCTTGTTGATTGGGTTTTCCGGGTACCAAACGTCGAGCAATGGGCTGACGGTGAAATCAGCCAATTCATCACGGCCTTTCAACCAAGCCTCAACACTGGCGCGCTGTTCTTCGCTGACCGAGCCACGCTCGTCAAGGCAAACCAGACCGTAGTCATCGCCGCCAACATAACCAAGGCCATTGCCTTCCATCGCTTGACTCAGAAACTGATCAAGGAAAGCGTCAATGACTTCATCGGTCAAATCGTCTTTAAAATTCAGGTTCAGCTCAAAACCCAGCTCCTGAAATTCATCTACGCAGAGTTTTTTGCGCAGGCGGCGGGAACGATTAGTAGCCATGAAACAATCCTCAAAAGTGATATCGCCGCGCACTTTAGCAGTTTCAGCATATTTATGCCCGAACTCTGCACGCTATCGAATGATGGACATACCTGAAAACGCTACATTGATATGCATGCCAGATCACATATTTCGCATAAACTCATGCTTGCGGCATAATGCACCCTGTATGAGACATACATCGTAGCGGTTTCTCGCACGTTACAAGCCACTCTTCAAGCTACGCCCAGGGGGCGTAAATCATGCTCAAACAACTGCGCCAGTTAGCCATTGTCAGTTTGTTATTACCACTTTCTTTACCTCTGTCCGCCGCCGTCAACTCCAGTATTCCGACCAAAGTTGAACAGGCACTTAAAGCGAACAAGGTCAGTCCAAAATCACTTTCTTTAGTCACTATTCCGCTCAATGGCCCGGGTAATAGCACCTATTTCAACGCTGATATTTCGGTCAACCCAGCGTCCACAATGAAGTTGATTACCACCTTTGCCGCACTGGAGTTGCTCGGCCCGAATTACCAGTGGGCGACCAGTTTTTACACCGACGGCACATTGAGCAACGGCGTACTCAAGGGCAACTTATATTTCAAAGGCGGCGGCGACCCGAAGATGAACATGGAGAAGCTGTGGCTGCTTCTACGTGACCTGCGGGCCAACGGTGTAACGCGCATTACTGGTGATCTGGTGCTCGACCGCAGCTATTTCATCCAGCCGCAGCTACCGGCGTTCAATGATGACTCAGGCAACAGCTATAAGCCTTATCTGGTTGCGCCCGATGCGCTGCTCATTAACTTCAAGGCACTGCGCTTTATTGCTCACTCAGAAAGCGGCCGAGTGCAGATCACCACTGAGCCACCGATTGCGGGCGTGCGTGTTGAAAATCGAGTGACGGCGCTTAAATCCGGCAAGTGTCCTTCATGGCGCGATGGTATTCGCTTCACTCCAACGCCAACTGCAACCGGCTTTACAGTTGCGGCTGAAGGCAAGCTAGCAGAAGGTTGCACCACCCAGAGTTACATCTCACTGCTCGACCAGCCGAGCTATGCCGCAGGCATCGTGCGTGCTCTGTGGAAGGAGTTAGGTGGCAGCATTGACGGCAAGGATCGCCAAGCGCCGGTGCCGAGCAAAGCCCGTCTGCTCAGCCGTGCTTATTCACCTGATCTGACGGAAATCATCCGTGACATCAATAAGTACAGTAACAACACCATGGCTCGCCAGTTGTTCCTGAGTATTGGTGCCAAGTTCCGCACCAGTGCAGACCCAGATGATGCTAAAGCCGCCCAGCGGGTAATCCGTGCATGGCTCTCACGCAAAGGCATTACGGCCTCACAGTTGGTGATGGAGAATGGTTCTGGACTGTCGCGCGCCGAACGTATCAGCGCCCGCGAGATGTCGAAGATTCTACAGGCCGCCTGGAACAGCCCTTATTCAGCTGAATTCATCAGCTCGATGCCATTGGCAGGCAAAGACGGGACCATGCGCAGGCGCCTGCGTAATACACCGATGGCTGGGGAGGCGCATATCAAAACTGGTACCTTAAACAACGTACGCGCGATTGCCGGCTTCAGTCGTGACAATAAAGGCAAAACGTGGGCGGTCGTCGCGATCATCAATGATCCAAAACCCTGGGGCGCATCATCAGTGCTCGACCGAGTATTGCTGGAACTGCAAAAGCAGCCAGCGCGCTAAACAATACTTAGCCCCGCAACAATAAAAAGGCCACGCTTAGCGTGGCCTTTTACGTGGTTTAGGCAGTTAAGCGCTTAGCCGCGTGCGGTGATACGCCAGGCGCGGTGGATTTTGCTGTTGCGGGCAAAGTCCGGGTCCAGGGTCGAGGCGGTGATCTCTTCAACGTTGTAGCGCGCAGACAGTGTTTCATCGAGGATGAACTTACGGAAGTTGTTGGAGAAATACAGCACCCCGCCACTGGCCAGGCGCGCCATTGCCAAATCCAGCAAGGCAACGTGATCACGCTGGATATCAAAGATACCTTCCATGCGCTTGGAGTTGGAGAACGTCGGCGGATCAATGAAGATCAACTCGTATTCGTTACGATCTTCCTCCAGCCAAGCCATGACATCGCCCTGCTCCAGCTTGTTTTTGTCAGAGAAGCCGTTGAGCGACAGGTTACGCCGCGCCCAATCCAGATAGGTCTTCGACAAATCAACGCTGGTGGTGCTGCGTGCACCGCCTTTGGCTGCATGAACAGAAGCGGTGGCGGTGTAGCAATACAGGTTGAGAAAACGCTTACCCGCCGCCTCACGCTGAATCCGCAGACGTAGTGGACGGTGATCGAGAAACAAACCGGTATCGAGGTAGTCCGTCAGGTTAACCAAGAGTTTAACGTCGCCTTCGGTCACTTCCATGAACTGACCTTGAGCACTCTGGCGCTGGTACTGCTTGGCCCCGCTCTGTCGCTCACGTCGCTTGATAACGACTTTGCTCTTGTCGACGTTTAACGCCTGCGGGATCGCCGCCAGCGCATCAAACAGTCGCGCCTGAGCCTTCTCTGGATCGATGGAGCGCGGCGCAGCATATTCCTGCACATGCACCCAGTCACCATAGAGATCGATAGCCAGCGCGTACTCAGGCATATCTGCGTCATACAACCGATAGCATTGGATGCCTTCTTTACGCGCCCACTTGCTCAATTGCTTGAGGTTCTTTTGCAGGCGGTTAGCAAACATCTGCCCGCCTTCGCTCAAACGAGCCTGCTCGACTGGAGCGGGTGCAGGCGTTGCGGACTTGGCCGCAACCACTGGGGTTACGCTGGCCTCCAACTCACTTTGCTCACGCTCGCGTTCGCGCTGCTCAGGTGTACGCCGTTCACCCGTAACAAACTGCTCAGGTTGAACCTTGATCAACAGCAACTTGCAGGGCAAGGCACCGTTCCAGAACGCGTATTGCTTGTGGCTGCGGATACCCATGCGCTTGCCCAGATCTGGCGCGCCAGTAAATACCGCGGCCTCCCAGCCCATACAGGCCTGGCGCAGACGCTCGCCAAGATTCTGATAGAGATACAACAAGCTGGCTTCGTCACCCAGACGCTCACCGTACGGAGGGTTACTGATGACCAAACCTTTTTGGTTCTGATCCGGACGCGGCTCGAAGGTGGCCACCTCGCCCTGATAAACCTTGATCCAGTGACTCAAACCCGCACGATCAATGTTGTTCTTGGCTGGCTGAATCAAACGTGGATCCGCTTCGTAACCACGAATCCACAGCGGCGGCTTGGCCATACCAATGTCCGCACGTTCTTGCGCTTCAGCCTGCAATTTCTTCCAGATCGCTGGCACATGTCCCAGCCATTGGCTAAAGCCCCACTGTTCGCGAGTCAGGTTCGGCGCCACGTCAGCCGCCATCATTGCCGCCTCGACCAAAAACGTACCAACACCGCACATTGGGTCAGCCAGCGCGCCGCCTTCAGCAGCGATGCGCGGCCAGCCAGCGCGGATCAACACCGCTGCTGCAAGGTTTTCTTTGAGTGGTGCAGCACCTTGCTGCAGGCGATAACCGCGCTGATGCAGGCTATGCCCGGACAGATCAAGCGAGAGAATTGCTTCGCCGCGATCAAGACGCAGATGAATCCGTAAATCAGGATTAAGTTTATCCACCGAGGGACGCGTGCCGTCCTTTTGGCGCAGCTTGTCGACGATCGCATCCTTGACCTTCAGCGCGCCGAAGTGAGTGTTGTCGATGCCCGAACCATTACCACTGAACTCGACTGCCAGGCTGCCGTTGGGCTCCATGTGCTCGTACCAGTCAACCTCAAGCACGCCTTCATACATGCTTTCGGCATCTTTGACTGGGAACCGCTTAAGCACCAGTAGCACCCGGTTAGCCAACCGAGACCACAAGCACAAGCGATATGCAGTCTCGATTTGAGCAAAACCGCGCACCGCAGAAGTATGTTCACGTACCTCTTCGAGACCAAGTGTGCTGGCCTCTTCAAGGAGTAACCCTTCAAGACCTTTTGGGCACGTAAGGAAGAGTTCGTAACGATCCGACATGAGAATTTCCAGTGGCTAACGCCGTTAGTGGCAGGCACGCAAATAATGCACAACCAAAATAAGTGACAAAAAGTCGCAGCGCGACCCTTCGTCTGAATAAATTGCAGTTGCAATCGCGATTGGTTCGCGATGGCAAATTACCAGTAAAGCAACAGCAAAGCCCCGTAGAGCCTGAGCTGAATCAATGCATGAATGGTCTGACCAAGATGCCTTATGGCCATACCATCAAAACTGTTACGCCCTTATGACAAAACGATCATTCCCATGGCTTCACGCATTGGTTAGAAATCTACCTAGGTTATCGCCGCAACGGTGATAACACAGGAGGCTCGCGACGCCGGCAGCGGACTCCAACGGCAGACCATTTCTGCCTGATCTCACCATGAGATCTACAGGACATAAACAGTCAACAAGTGAGGGCAACACCCTATGAGAAGACTTAAGCGTGATCCTTTAGAAAAAGCCTTTTTACGCGGCTATCAATACGGTATTCATGGTAAATCACGAGAGCTTTGTCCATTCACCCTTGCATCAGTTCGCCAAGCTTGGTTAAACGGCTGGCGAGAGGGCCGCGGAGACAACTGGGACGGTTTAACAGGCACTGCCGGAATCCATCGCCTCAACGAACTTAATGCTGTCGGCTAACACCAGGACATAACCGACTCAACCAAGCACGCCCCAATCGGGCGGCGGGCTAAGCCCAAGGGGCTCCTTTTAAGGAGCCCCCTTTAATTGGCTCAACCTTTTTTCGGCAACCCAGCAATCGCATCGACCGCTTCGCGAATCAATGCAGGGCCTTTGTAAATAAAGCCTGAGTAAATTTGCACCAAACTGGCACCGGCCGCGATTTTCTCGGCAGCATGCTTGCCTTCAGTGATGCCCCCCACCGCAATAATCGGCAAACGCCCAGCCAACTCACCGGCTAACACCTTGACGATGTGCGTGCTTTGCTCACGTACCGGTGCGCCAGACAATCCGCCAGCCTCATCGGCATGCTCAAGGCCTTTAATTCCATCACGCGAGAGCGTGGTGTTAGTTGCGATGACCGCATCCATTCCGGTGTCAATCAGCGCCTTGGCCACTTCCACGGTTTCTTCATCAGTCATGTCTGGAGCGATTTTGATCGCCAGCGGCACACGTTTACCGTGAACCTGGGCCAGATCTTCCTGACGCTGACGCAGCGCTTCGAGCAACTGTTTGAGCGAGTCACCGAACTGGAGACTGCGCAGCCCCGGCGTGTTTGGGGAGCTGACATTGACGGTGACATAACTGGCGTGGCGATAAACCTTGTCCAGGCAAAGCAGATAATCATCCACTGCACACTCGACCGGGGTATCGAAGTTCTTACCGATATTGATACCCAACACGCCCTTGTACTTAGCCGCTTGCACACGGGCCAGCAAGTGATCAACGCCTTGGTTGTTGAACCCCATGCGATTGATGATGCCCTCGGCCTCTGGCAGACGAAACAAACGCGGCTTCGGATTACCTGGCTGAGGACGCGGCGTCACGGTGCCCACCTCGACAAAGCCAAAACCCAGCTGGGCGAAACCATCTATTGCATCGCCATTTTTATCAAGCCCCGCCGCCAGACCTACAGGGTTAGCGAACTGCAACCCCATGACATTGACCGGCAAGCTCGCTGGCGCCTTGGTCAACAGGCCATTGAGGCCCAAACGGCCACCAGAGCCGATCAGATCAATAGACAATTCGTGGGAGGTTTCAGCGGAAAGCTTAAACAGCAGCTCGCGGGCCAAGTTATACATGGGCAGGCTCAGCTCGATTGGTCAGAGTTTGAAAGGCAGTGATTATACAGGCCATACGCACAGCTAGCGACCCAAAAACCTCTAGCCGTAGCAGCGCTGCGGGATGCTCATTGAAAGCGCACGGCCGGGCCTGCAGAGTTGGGGGGTTAGCTCAAACGGCGTAAACTCAGCAACTTGCCGAATTCATTGAACTCGATTTCAAATACGCCATTAACCCCCAAGTGAGTTACGAACGGGCGCAAGTGATGGATGGGTAGGTTAACGCGCTGCCCCTCGCGACTGGTCAGCAGCAGACGACTTGCATCACCTTGGTAATACAACTGAAGCGACTGCCTAGATAGCGCAATATCCAGTAGCAAGCTAGGCATGGAGGCTCCTTCATGATGGTTTCGACACACACAGAGTTTAATCCACCTGAGCGGCCCGACGTTTTAGGCTGCAAACCCCGTGCAGCAAGCCTGCGAGTCTGCCACACTTGCTCTGGCGCACACAGAGTATGTAACTGGCTATGACCCCGCACGACCCAAACAGCACAATCAGCTCTCGTCTCACAGCCCTCGCCCAGCGATTGGGTCTTATAGGTCGTGGACCGCGACAAATCCTTGAGCGCGCCAGTGCTTTAAAGCTTCCTTTCAATGATATCCCCAAGCGTGAATACAGCATTAGCTGGGAGCAAGGCATCCCCTGGCATTATCTACTCGACCTGCCGCGCAGCGCCTTGTCCGGCCCCGTGCAAGAAGACAAAGCCCATGCGCGATCAATGCTCCTCAAAGTGGTTAAAGTTGAGCAGCAAGCGCTAAGTGCTTTTGACTTGCGCAAGGTTGATGGCCTCGCCAGCTGTCCAACCAAACACGCCCTGTTGAACAGCTTCGAGCAATTGGCCGCCACTGACTATTGCCGCCAGGCGCGGATTATCAGCTACAAAGACTTCGTCAGAACCATCAGCCTCGCCTTGCCACGCTTCCTCGCTGGCGAAACCGTAAACCTGCAGCAAGCCAGCTGGCAGGGCGACCGGATATTCTGGGCAGGCGACGCCAATGGCGATGCATTTGCCAGTGCGATTGCTTATGCCAGACGACGCGAACTCGAAGTCAGCCTTCCCGCACGCATGACCAGTTATCAATTGAGCAGTGAAGGCTTGAGCGAACTGAACCAGCACTATCATGCGCTGGCGATGCCCGCTGCGGCGTGGAGTCATGCAGATTTTATGGCGCTATTGCTCGAAGCACCCTATTCACGACTCGCATTCAGCGGCCGTTCTGGCGCCACCGAAATACTCCTGCTACCCAAACAGTCCGCTGAAGCCACAGCGCTGGGCGAAGGCTTGCTCATCGCCGGGGCCACTGACGTAGCGGCGCATCTACAGAAGCTTAGCAGCCCTCAAAACTGACTGAACCTCTCTGGTTTCAGCACCTCTGATTTCAGCCATTAAAAAACCCGCACTTGGCGGGTTTTTTAATCACATCAACAATCGCTTAGTTAGTGCTGCTGGTTTGCGCCAAGTCCATCAACTCACGATTAGCAACGGCATACATTGCGTAATCGGTCGTTGTAGCGGCACGTAGCTCAGCCAGCATAAACTTCCAACGCTCGACCATACGGCGATGCTCCTCTACCCAGACCTGAACACGCGCCTCGATTTCGGCAGGTGCATTAGTCATTTGCAGCACCGATACGGTGATCGCACGCTGCTGCCAGTCGAGATCATCACGGAAAGCTTCACGGGCCAGCCCTTGCCAGTTAGTTTCAACTGGCAAGCTATTGATCTGCTGCAAGTACCATGAAAGCTCCAAGCTATCACCAATGGCAAAGTAAGCCTCGGCTACCCGCGCCGGTTCTTGCCCGGTTACATCCGAAGCCTCAATGATTGGCAACAGGGTGTAAAGCTGGCTTGTGCCTGCAACCACACGCGCCAACTCCTCTGGTACGCCCGCCTCTACATAAGACTGGAAGCGCGCCAACCATTGCTCACGGGCAGGCCCCTCAAGCAGATCGTCCAAGCTCAAGGCCAAGGCCTCTACACGTGGCGCAAAGTGGGCAACATCACGCGCAGCATCTAGATCGTTACGACGGCTACGCAAGAACCAGCGAGTTGCACGCCGGCCCAGACGCATCAGCTCGTCCATCATCTGCAATTGCAGCTCAGCCGGGACTTTGTGATCAAGCGCTTCGATCTGCTTCCACCAGCGCGGCAGATGGAATACATCACGTACGATCACATAAGCACCCGCCACATTGGCCGAACTCATGCCAGTGGAGTCCTTCAGGCGCTGAACGAAGGTGATCCCCATGTGGTTGACCAGATCGTTGGCAATCTGCGTGCTGACAATTTCACGCTTGAGACGGTGACGACGCATAGACTCGCCAAACTTGTCGGCCAGCAACGCTGGGAAAGCACTCTCCATTTCACGCGCCAGATACTCATCATCCGGCACTTGCGAAAGCAGCAGCGACTCTTTCAAGTCGATCTTGCTGTAAGAGATCAATACCGACAGTTCAGGGCGAGTCAGCCCCAGACCGTTGGCAGTTCGCTCATTGAGTTCATCATCAGAAGGCAAGAACTCCAGCGCGCGATCCAGCTTGCCAGCAGCTTCAAGCACCAGCATCAAGCGCTTGTACTCGCCGACGTTTTCACGGGCACGGCGAGCAGCCACAGACAGTGCCTGCGTCTGCTTGTAATTGTTACCCAGCACCAGCGCGCCTACAGCGTCAGTCATTTCCGCCAGCAGCTTGTTACGCTGCTTGCCCGTCATGTCGCCCGCAGTCACGGTTTCGTTAAGCAGAATTTTGATATTCACTTCGTGGTCGGAGCAATCCACACCACCGGCGTTATCAATAAAGTCAGTGTTGCTCGAGCCACCGTGCAGACCGTACTCGACACGGCCCAACTGGGTCATGCCGAGGTTGCCGCCCTCGCCCACGACGCGGGCGCGCAGCTCACGGCCGTCAACCCGCAATACGTCATTCGCTTTATCGCCAACATCGGCATGGCTTTCTTTGCTCGACTTAACGTAAGTGCCAATCCCGCCGTTCCAGATCAGGTCAACCGGCGCTTTAAGCAGAGCATTGAGCAGCTCAGTCGGCGCCAGCTTGTCTGCATTGATATCGAAGCGTTCTTTCATCTCTGGGCTGATGTCGATGCTCTTGGCGCTGCGCATAAAGATGCCGCCACCTGGAGAAATCAGCGAGGTGTCGTAATCCGCCCAGCTTGAGCGCGGCAGATCGAACATGCGACGACGTTCGATAAAGCTTTTTGCGGTATCCGGGTTCGGGTCGATAAAGATGTGCAAGTGGTTGAACGCCGCCACAACCTGCAATTTATCCGAAAGCAACATGCCGTTGCCGAACACGTCACCGGCCATGTCGCCGATACCGATTACGGTCGTTGGATCAGTCTGCACATTAATGCCGCGCTCACTAAAGTGACGCTGCACCGACACCCATGCACCCTTGGCAGTGATGCCCATACCTTTGTGGTCATAACCTGCAGAACCACCCGAGGCAAAGGCGTCGCCTAGCCAGAAGTCATACTCGGCAGCAATGCCGTTTGCGATGTCGGAGAAGGTTGCCGTGCCTTTGTCGGCCGCCACGACCAGATAGGGATCATCCTCGTCATGCCGCACAACGTTGAGCGGCGGCACAACTTCACCGTCTTTGAGGTTGTCGGTGATATCGAGCAAACCACTGATAAAGATTCGGTAGCAGGCAATACCCTCAGCCTGAATATCATCACGCGTACCATGCAGCGGCAGGCGACGCGGCACGAAACCACCTTTAGCGCCGACCGGCACGATTACCGCATTTTTCACCTGCTGTGCCTTTACCAAGCCCAGCACTTCGGTGCGGTAGTCTTCCTCACGGTCGGACCAGCGCAACCCACCACGCGCAACTTTGCCACCGCGCAGATGCACACCTTCAACCCTTGGCGAGTAGACGAACACTTCAAACATCGGCACTGGCTTAGGAATTTCCGGAACAGCCCGAGGATTCAACTTGAAGCTGAAGTAGGACTTGTACTGACCGTTAGCATCTGTCTGGTAGAAGTTGGTGCGCAAGGTTGCCTTGATCAGGTCAAGGTAACGGCGCAGGATGCGGTCTTCGTTAAGCACCGCAACATTGTCCAGCGCGCCGATGATGGCTTGCTCAAGCTTCTGCTGTTTTTCTTCAAGATCTTCGGTGGTGAGTTTGCGCGCCAGATAAAAACGCGTCTTGAACAAGCGCACCAGCTCTTTGGCAATATCCGCATGATTAACCAGAGTTGCTGCCACATAACTCAGCGAAAAGCCCAGGCGAATCTGCTTTTGGTAACGCGCATATGCGCGCAGTAGCGCTACATCGCGCCACGGCATCGCAGCCGTCAGCACTAAACGGTTGAAGGCATCGTTCTCGGCATTGCCGCTGACGATGTTGACGAACGCGTCTTGCAGCGTGTCGTTGAGTTGCTGGATATCAACGGCGAGGCCTTCGGCATAGGTGAAGGCGAAGTCGTGGATCCAATATTCCTTACCATCGCTGCGGAACATGCGATACGGGAACTCACCCAGCACCCGCAGGCCGAGGTTTTCCAGAATCGGCAGCACATCGGACAACGGCAACGGCGTATCAGCATGGTAAAGCTTGCAGTGCAGCAGGTTGTCGCCTTGAGCCAATGGCTGATAGAAACTCATGACCAATGGACGCTCATCGCTCAGGCTGAGCAGGTGCTGCATATCGACGACTGCCGAATGTGGCGCAAAACGCTCGCGATAACCGGCCGGGAAACCTTTGGGGAATTCAGCCAGCACGTTGGTGCCATGCGCTTCGCCTAAGCTTTCAATCATCAAGCTGGCGTAATCGTCTTTCCATGAACGGCAGGCTTGAATCACTTCTTGCTCAAGACGAACCGGGTCGATGGTCGACTTGTTCTTCGGATCGACCCGCAAAATAAACTGCACACGGGCCAGTACTGACTCAGAGAAGAAAGTCCAGAACTCGCAGTCAGTTGCGTTCAGGCGCTCCATCAGCACCTGCTGAATCTTCACTCGAGTTTCAGTCGAGTAAACATCACGCGGTACATACGCCAGGCAATAACAGAAACGGCCATAAGGATCGCGGCGTAAGAATACGCGGATCTTGTTGCGCTCTTGGATCTGCACGATCGACATCGCCGTAGAGAACAGCTCATCGACTGGGGTCTGGAACAGATCATCGCGCGGCAGCACTTCCAGAACTTGCGCCAGTTCTTTGCCCAAGTGAGCCTTGCTGTCGAAGCCCGAGCGTTGCTCGATTTCGGTGATTTTGCGGCGGATATAGGGGATTTCCCACACGCTCTCGGAGTAGACCGAAGAGGTGTACAACCCCATGAAACGGTACTCTTTAGCCACCTTGCCTTTGCTATCAAGCTCGCGAATAGAGACAAAATCTGGGTACGCAGGACGGTGAACGCGGCTTGGCACGGCAGCTTTGGCAAACGACAGCAGCTTAGGCTCGCGCAGGTAACTTACGGCCTCTTCTTCAATATGCAGTTCCTGGCTCTTCAGGCCGGTACGCAGGCCCTTGGACAGACCCAGCAGAGACTTCTCGTCATACACAATCTGACCGCCACCCGGAACATCGGCAACGGTAAACTCTTCATAGCCGAGAAACGTGAAGTTATCGTCGAGCAACCAGCTCATGAATACTTTAATTTCTTCAAGCTCTGCAGGCTCAACCTTGAGCTTGGCTTTGCTCAACCAACCCAGCAACTCTTGCGCTTTAGCTTTCATCGGCAAGAAGTCATCAACGCTGGCGCGTACTTCAGCAAATACTTCGTGCAGCGACTTAGCCAACGCTTGCATTTCTGCGTTATTAGCGCAGCGATCAATCTCAAGGAACATCAAGGCTTCTTGAGTGACATCCGAACCGGTCGTGCCCTTCGGCAGGATTTCCAGCAGCTCGCCTTTCTTGTTGCGGCGAACATTAAACACGCTGTTCTGCAGGGTATGGATGTTGTAACCACGACGGTTAAACTCCATACGCACTGAGTCGACCAGGAACGGAGTGTCAGCATGCAGAATTTCCACGGCAGTGTGGGTTGATTGCCAGCCGTGCTTTTCGTAATCGGGGTTGAATACGCGAACCTGCGGCTCGCTGCGGTCAAAACGTTCAAGCAATCGCCAGGAAGACAATGTACAGCCAACCAGGTCAGACAATCGACGCTGGATCAGCTCATCGAGTGCGATAATTCCGAAAAATTGCTCAGCGAACAGGGCCATTTGTGGTAGCCCCTGTTCACCAACGTGCTGAGCCAACGCCGCTTGCAGTTGATGCTGAAAGTCGGCTTTGCTGGCCGCCGTAAAGAACGCCATGGCTTGTATGCTCCGTTTGGCTTGTAAAATGACTAAGGCAGTGTCAGTAAGGTTTAGTGCCCTAACGTAGTAACGTTAGTCTACGAAGTGACTGTTGCATTACGGTGGCACCCCTTTATCTGGCGACCGTCGAGACTCGCGGGTCACATTTTCCGGACCAGCTTACCGATGGACCACCGCAAAGCGCTTGCCACGCTGCGACATTTTCTTTCACTAAGCATGCGTGTTTTCCCATACAACGGTTACCAACAGCCCTCTGCGCCCACAATTGCCCCTTTCTACGCAGATTTCACAAACGGATTGCTATTGTCAGAATAGACGCAGAGCTGGCTTTAACCTTGTTACTGAATGTGGACCGCCCTTGAAACCGTGTCGAGTGGCAAACAGGGTCGAGTGGCTTGGCGCTGATGCGGCGAAATGTCACTACACGCAAACCTGTGGAGCGAGTAAACCTTTTAGCCGCAGTCGACGGTTAGCTGTCTTTTCTGCACCTGAGACTTTTTTGCCTTGTGCCGCCATAAGCAGCGGATAAACAAAACTTACTTCCGGTTTCGAGGCGAATCGCTCAAAATCAGCCGCTGCCGCCGAGCGCTCTTATGCGATTATGTGTCGACTGCTTCGATTGTTTCGAATTCAGAATGGGTCGCACTACTAGCGGCTTTTACCAAATTGTTCTGCCCCCGCACTTGCGCGGGCCGATTTGAGCAAGCTGTAACACCTCAATTGGTACAGGATTGGTATTTTGGAAAGCACAGAAACCCCGAAAGGCCCGAATCACCGAGCTGCATTGAATGAACTGCGGCAGTTTCTTTCCAGCCAGATCCTGGGCCAGGAAAAACTCGTCGAGCGACTGCTAATTGCCCTCCTCGCCGATGGCCACATGCTGGTTGAAGGCGCGCCCGGTCTGGCCAAGACCAAAGCGATCAAAGAGCTAGCCGAAGGCATCGAAGCAGAGTTCCATCGCATACAGTTCACCCCGGACCTACTCCCTGCCGACATCACCGGTACCGAAATTTATCGCCCGGAAACCGGTAGCTTTGTATTCCAGCAAGGGCCGATCTTCCACAACCTGGTACTGGCAGACGAAATTAACCGGGCACCAGCCAAGGTTCAGTCAGCCTTGCTTGAGGCAATGGCTGAGCGACAGGTCAGCGTTGGCCGCAGCACCTATGACTTATCACCGCTGTTCTTGGTGATGGCCACGCAGAACCCGATTGAGCAAGAAGGCACTTATCCACTGCCAGAAGCCCAGCTTGACCGGTTTCTGATGCACGTAAAGATTGGTTTCCCGGATGCCGCTGTTGAGCGCAAGATTCTCCAGCAAGCCCGTGGCGAAGCACTCAACGGCGAGTCCAAGCCAGAGCATCGCGTGAGCCAGCAAGCTATTTTTGCCGCCCGCACCGAGATTCTCGGCCTGTACATGGCCGAAGCAGTAGAAGAATACCTGGTGCAGTTGGTTATGGCCTCACGCACGCCCGCCAAATTCGACGCGGAGCTGGCTGAGTGGATTGCCTACGGCGCCAGCCCGCGCGGCACTATTTCACTTGATCGCTGTGCCCGTGCCCATGCATGGCTTGCCGGTCGCGACTTTGTCAGTCCAGAAGATGTACAGGCCGTGCTGTTTGACGTGCTGCGCCATCGCATCATCCTGTCGTTTGAGGCCGAGGCCAGTGGCATTGATCAGGATCGCGTCATCCAACGTATTCTCGACGTAGTGGCTGTCGCCTGACCCTATGCACGAACTCCCGAGCCAGCCCGGCATTCGCGTTAATCTCGCCGAACTGATCGAGATGCGTCATCGCGTGCGAGAAATCCAGCTGTTCTCTTCGGCATCCAGGCGTAGCCCGCTCATTGGTTTGCATCATTCAAAGCTGCGTGGTCGCGGTGTGGATTTCGACCAGGTACGGGTTTACCAGCCTGGCGATGATGTACGCACGATTGACTGGCGAGTAACAGCGCGTACTCAGGAACCGCACACCAAGCTGTTCCATGAAGAACGCGAACGACCGATCTACATTCTGGTCGAGCAGAGCCAACGCTTGTTTTTCAGCTCCAGGCTGATATTCAAATCGGTGCTGGCCGCACAAGTTGCCAGTTTGATTGGTTGGGCAGCGCTGGATCACAACGACCGAGTTGGCGGCTTGGTATTTGGTAACAACGAGCACCACGAAATCAAACCACGACGTAGTAAACAAAGCCTGCTGCAATTACTCAGTCGTCTGGTCCGCGCCAATCAAGCCCTGCCCGGCGATATACAAAGCAACCGCGATTCCTTTGGCCTGGCTTTGCGCCGCGCGCGTGAAGTGCTGCGCCCGGGCAGTTTGGTGGCGGTGATCTGCGATGAACGTACCTTGAACGACGCCAGCGAGCAGCAACTTAGCCTCCTCGCCCGCCACTCCGAAATTCTACTGCTACCGATTTCAGATCCACTTGACCAACAGTTGCCTGACGTTGGCCGGCTGCGTTTCGCCCAACACGGCGCACAACTGGAACTGGACAGCCACAACAGCGAACTGCGTAACGCCTACCAATCTCAAAGTGAATCGCGAGCAGCGCGCTGGCAGCGGCTCTCGCAAAAGTTGGGCGTACCCTTGCTGCCACTCAACACCGAACGCGAGATGATTGACCAGCTACGTGACCATCTAAACGGCCAACGCAGCAGGAAGCAGCCATGAATCCGCTCGACCAACTTGAACCTTTAATAGCCCCCCCAGCAATCAGTTGGTGGCCGCCCGCACCGGGTTGGTGGTTGCTGCTAGTGGTCTTGTTGGCGGCGGTAGCCTGGAGCATACGTGCGTATAAACGCCGCCCACGCAAGCTTAAAAAGGTCGACACAGACCCGTCGTTGGACTCCGCCCGTCTCGCTGCGCTGGCTGAACTCAATCAACTGCAAAAACCTTATTACGGCGTGGCAGCCGGACCTTGGCTGCAGCAGCTCAACGCACTGCTCAAACGCCTGTGTCGCCAGCGCTACCCCGACAGCAACAGCCATGTCCTGAATGGTCGTGCCTGGCTGGCATTCCTCGATAACCGCTGCCCAGCCGCAGGACTCACGCGCTGGATGGTTTTAGTCGAGGGCAACTACAAGCCGAACTGCATGCTCGACGATAAAGCTATTGACGGCCTCAACAGCGCTGTTGAAACCTGGATTCGTAAACATGTTTGAGTTCACCTGGACCTGGATTTTCTTGCTGGCACCGTTGCCGTGGCTGCTACGGGCGGTATTACCGGTTGCAGACAGCGGCGAAGCAGCGCTGAACGTCAGCTATCTAAGCGAACTTGAAGGCCTTAGCGGCCGTAAGGCTCGGGCCAACTTGTCTAAGTGGCGCCAGCAAGCCCCATTTGCCTTGCTATGGATTTGTCTGCTCTGCGCAGCCGCGCGCCCCGAATGGGTGGGTGAACCACTGCCATTGCCCGCCAGTGGGCGCGATCTCCTGGTTGCCGTGGATATTTCCGGCTCGATGGAATATGCCGACATGCAGATGGACGGCAATGACGTTAGCCGCCTGACACTGGTCAAACATTTAATGGGCGAGTTTGTTGACGGCCGAGTTGGCGATCGCGTGGGCCTGATCCTGTTCGGCACCCAGGCTTACCTGCAGGCCCCGCTGACCTTTGACCGACACACCGTTCATACCTGGCTTGATGAAGCAGTGATCGGCATTGCCGGTAAAAATACCGCCATCGGTGATGCCATTGGTCTCGCGGTGAAGCGCCTACGCGATCGCCCAGCAACCAGCCGTGTATTGGTTCTAGTCACCGACGGTGCCAATACCGGCGGTGAGATTGAACCGGTGCAGGCGGCGCGACTGGCCGCTGAGGCAGGAGTAACCATCTACACCATCGGTATTGGCGCAGACCCGCAACAAAGTGGAATCATGGGCATGCTCGGCTTGAATCCAGGATTAGACCTGGATGAACCAACCCTGCAAAGCATCGCTGACCTAACTGGCGGCGAGTATTTCCGCGCGCGCGACGCTGACGAGTTGCAACGCATAGAAACCACACTCGATAAACTAGAACCGGTGGAACAAAAACCAACCTTAGCCCGCCCTGCCAAAGCGCTTTATGCCTGGCCACTGGGCGTGGCCATGCTTCTGAGCCTGCTGCTGGTTATGCGCGAGGTCTGGCAACAAGTCCACTCGAGCAGTAGCCGCTTGCTGCAGCGCGTGCGCCGGGGGCAGCCATGATTGAGTTGCTGCAACAGGCTTGGCCACACTGGCTGCGCCCCTACTGGTTATTGCTGGCACCCGTGCTAAGTGGCTTGTTGTGGATACTTTGGCGACGCGAGAAACGCGCCGGTAGCTGGCAACAAATTCTACCTCCAGCCTTCCATGCCGCCTTGCTCAGTGGCGGCGACGGGCGCCGCAGTCGCCTGCCATGGGTGCTACTCGCTTGCGCATGGCTGCTGGCGTTGGTTGCGTTAGTCGGCCCGAGTTGGCAACAGATTGAACAGAGCAGCTTGAAGCCAGCCGACCCACTGATTGTGATGCTTGAGCTGTCGCCACAGATGCTTGCGGCCGACCTCTCACCTGATCGACTCGAGCATGCCAAACGTAAAATCATTGATCTGCTCGAAGCGCGCCGTGATGCGCAGACCGCAATCGTGGTGTACGCCGGCAGCGCACACACTGTAGTGCCGCTGTCAGATGACCTCGCCACCTCGCGCAACCTGCTGGAAGCCCTCAAACCATCGATCATGCCTGAGCCGGGCCACCGCGCCGACTTGGCGGTGAACAAAGCACTCGATCTGCTCAAGCAAGGCGGACAAGGTAATGGTCGACTGCTGCTGATTACCAGTGGCTTGAGCAGTCAAGAACAGGATGGCATTGGTAGCGCCATGCGCGGCTCCGCTAGTCAGTTAAGCATTCTCGCCGTTGGTACCTTACAAGGTGCGCCGATCACCCAGGAAGACGGCAGCTTTCTCAAGGATGCCAAGGGCGCGATTCTGCTTCCACAGGTCGATAGCCAGGACCTGAGTCGATTTGCTCGGCAAGTCGGCGCAGGTTATCAACTGAGCACCATCAATGATAACGACATTGATCGCCTAGGCTTACTCGATGGCCCGAGCCAGATGCGCGACACCGGCAATCAAACCCGCTTGCAAGCCTGGGCGGATCAAGGTCACTGGCTGCTTTTACCGCTGTTACTGCTTGCCGCTTTTGCCGGTCGGCGTGGCTGGTTAATGTGCCTACCGTTGTTACTGCTGTGCGTCCCGCAGCCTAGCTATGCTTTTTCATTCGACGACTTATGGCTGCGCCCAGACCAGCAAGGCCAACAGCTGCTGCAGCAGAACCAACCAGAAGAGGCGGCAAAGCATTTCACTGACCCACAATGGCAAGCCCAGGCACTGTATCAAGCAGGCAACTACCCCGCCGCTGCCGAACGCTTTGCCAGCAGTGACAATGCTGCCGCACACTACAACCGTGGTAACGCACTGGCCCGTAGCAATGAGCTGGAAGCCGCAATTGACGCCTACAATCAGGCCCTTGAGTTACAACCTGAGTTGCCCCAGGCACAGAAAAACAAAGCGCTGATCGAACAAATGCTCAAGCAAAAACAACAGCAGTCAGAGCAAAACGATCAGCAAGATCAACAGAACCAACAGAACCAGAACCAACAGTCTGACGCGGCGGAGAATTCTAGCCAGCAATCAAACACCCCACCGCAGGACGCTAAGCCGAAGGACGCCGACGCAGAACAACCGTCCGACGCAGAAAAAGCCAAACAACAAGCGGCAGATAAAGCGAAAGCTGAACAGGCCAGCGAACAGGCCAAGCAACGGCAAGACGCCGCGGCCAAGGCGGCGGAACAAGCGGCCGACAAAAAGGCTCAAGGCAAGCAGGCTGATGAATCAATCAGCACAATAGACGCCGAGCGCCGCCAAGAGATGGAGCAATGGTTGCGGCAAATACCCGACGATCCGGGTGAATTACTGCGCCGCAAATTTTGGTACGAACGGCAACAGCGTCAGGAAACTAAACGATGAACCGCCTGTTTTGCATTTTTCTCCTCTGCTTGCTGGCATTCACTGCCCATGCTGAGAACTTTACTGCCAGCGTAGATCGCACCCAGATCGACAGCGGAGAAATGGTAGAACTGACGCTGGAGTCAGATGAAACCACCTTGTTTGGCAAGCCTGACTTGAGCCCGCTAAATGAGTTGTTTGATGTCTATGGCACGCGCCAGGTCAACCGCCTGACTAGCGTGGATGGCGCATCACACGCCACCACTCGCTGGATTGTAACCCTTTCCCCCAAACACAGTGGCTACGTGGTTATCCCGCCAATCACCCTGGCTGATAAAACCACCGAACCTATCACGCTGCACGTACAAGAGGCCTCGGCGAACAACCAGAAGGGTGAAATGGCCCCGGTGTTCATCGACGCCAGCATCGATAAAGAAAGCGTCTACGTACAGGCTCAGACGATTCTCACCCTGCGCATCTATCACTCCGTTTCGCTTTACGATGACAGCAGCCTAACGCCGCTGGAAATAGCTGATGCACGGGTTGAACCGCTGGGTAAACCACGTACATACGAGAAACAGATTAATGGTGTACGTCATGGTGTGATTGAACTGCGTTACGCAATTTTCCCGCAAAAAAGCGGCACTTTGGACATCCCAGCACAAACCTTTACCGCCACCACCGTTGGCCGTGCAAGCGCCAACGAATTCAACCCGTTCGGGCCGCGCCCGGGCAAAGTTGCACGGGTTAAGTCATCGGTTATTGCACTAACAGTCAAACCCAAACCGGCCAGCTACCCAAGTGACGCGCCCTGGTTACCCGCCAGTGCACTGAGTCTGGCCGAGTCTTGGTCACCTGAGCCAACAAACGCCAAAGTCGGTGATTCACTGACGCGCACCTTGCTGCTTAAAGCCGAAGGGCTATCCAGCGCACAACTACCTGCGCTGCCGCAAACCCAGGCCACAGGCTTGAAGCGTTACCCTGACCAACCCCAACTGAGCAATGAAACCAGCGAACGCGGAGTCATAGGCAGTCGCGAAGAACGCGAAGCCTTGGTTGCCAAACAATCGGGCAAGGTTGAACTGGCGCCAGTTGAAGTGGTGTGGTGGAACACCGATAAAGACCAACTTGAGCGCACCGCAGTACCCGCACGCACCCTTGAGATTGCGGTTAATAGCGAGATCAGCAATAACCCGGCCCCTGTGGCAGCACTGCCCGCCACGACGCAAACTGAACAGGCGGTTTGGCCATGGCAACTGGCTTGCTTTTTATTGAGCCTAAGCACAGTGATTAGCCTGGCTTTGTGGTGGTATGCGCGCCGCCAGCCAGCAATTACTCGTATTGCCGCAACGGGGCCAAGCCCGCGTACACTGTTGGATGATATCAAGCGTGCCTGCCTCGCTAACGACGCCCAAACAAGCCGAGCGGCGCTCGATGCCTGGGCACGTCAGCAGCCGGAAACACTGGCTGACATGGCGGCACGTTACGAGCCGCTTTCTGCTGAGTTGCACAACCTTAATGGCGCGCTCTATAGCGAGACCGCTCAGCAGTGGCAAGGTGAGGCTTTGTGGCAGGCAGTGCGTTCATTACCAGCACTCGCACCGAGCGAGGCGGCAAACAGCGCCGAAAACAATGCCTTGCCTGCGCTTTACCCACGCTAACAACGCTCTTCGCCCGAAGCAGGTCTGGAACCTGCCCGTGCAACACGGGTCTATTCGTACAATAGATACCTTGGCCTGCCTGTGCAGTCCAAACCATGGCATGTCAATCATTAGAGGACCGATCCCCATGTTTAAACCTTCCAAGCTATTACTGCTGAGCCTGACCCTGGCGGCAGCCCCAGCCTTCGCATTCAACTTAGGTGATGCCGTCAACAGCGTGTCTAGCGTAACCGGCAACTCTCAAGCCACAGGCGAAACAGGACAAATGCTTAAGGCCCTGTCCAGCCAAGTCGGGGTTACTCAGCCGCAAGCCACAGGCGGTACTGCGGCACTGCTCGGCTTAGCGAAAAACAATCTTGAACCCAGCCAATTCTCAGAGCTAACCAAGTCTGTTCCGGGCCTTGAGCAACTGACCCAAAACAGCGACCTGCTTGACCAAGCCAGCAAACTATTGGGCAAAGGTTCAGGCTCAGAGTCGACCAGCATCACCTCGCTGTTGAACAACACCAAGGACATGGGCGACGTCACCAGCGCTTTCAACAACTTGGGCATGAATGCAGAAACCCTGAACAAGTTCGCGCCAACGCTACTCGAGTACATGGGCAAGCAAGGCCTGAGCCAGCCGTTGATGTCCTCACTTACCAGTCTCTGGGGCGTCTAAGCCCACTGCGGTCACCTGCACGAGCAGGCTGACGCTAATCAGCGACAATAAAAAAACCGCGACCCTTCAGGTCGCGGTTTTTTTGTACCTGCAACGCTGCTTATCCAGCAGCGTGCATGAGGTGTATCAGGCGTTAGCCTTGTTACGCAGCTTCTCTGGATTAATCAGGAAACGAGCCAGTGCAGGTAACAGCCAGATCGCACCGAACATATTCCACAAGAACATGAAGGTCAGCATCAGGCCCATATCCGCCTGGAACTTGATCGCCGAGAAGATCCAAGTGGCAACACCAATGGCCAAGCACACGCCTGTGAATAGCACGGCTTTACCTGTCGACTTGAGCGTCTCGAAGTAGGCTTCCTGCAACGAGAAACCTTGACGCAGGTAAGTCTCCAATCGACTGTAAATATAGATGCCGTAGTCGACACCAATACCTACACCCAAGGCGATCACCGGCAAGGTCGCAACTTTGACCCCGATGCCCATATAAGCCATCAGCGCGTTACCCAACACTGAGGTCAGTACCAGCGGTAGCATCACGCAAAGCGTCGCTGCAATCGAGCGGAAGGTAATCAGACACATCATGCCAACCGCCGCGTAAACAGCCAGCAGCATGGTGGTTTCGGACTGATCAATCACTTCATTGGTCGCAGCTTCGATACCGGCGTTACCGGCAGCCAGGATAAACTCAAGGCCTTCCTTGTTGTTTTCCGCGATGAAGCCTTCAGCCACATCGACCACACGATTCAGCGTTTCGGCTTTGTGATCATTGAGGAACACCAACAACGGCGCCACTGAGCAGTCTGCGTTATACAGGCCATCGGCACGGGCGATTGAGTTATTCAGCACGTCTTGGTTGCGCGACAGGGTTTCCCATTTAAGGCTGCCCTCGTTCATGCCCTTGATGACCTGGCGCGAGACAGTGACCATAGAAATAACCGACTGCACACCCGGCGTATTCTCCATCGTCCACGACAACTGATCCATCGCCGACAGGGTCTGATAAGTCGAGCAGCCTTCCGCCGCTGTCTTAACCATGATCACCAATACATCGGAGCTGGTTGAGTAATTGCGAATGACGAAGTCGTTATCCAGGTTGTAGCGTGAATCCGGACGCAGTTCAGGCGCACCCTGATCGAGGTCGCCGATCTTCAGGTTTTGTCCGTACCACACACCACCCGCCAGCGCGACGATAGCAACCACCACCGAAATAGGCGCAACCACTGGGTTAGCGAAGTTGGAAATCAGGCGCCAGAACGGATGGTCACGCACCGCATCTTCACGGCTGATCTGCACGGCCTTCTTGCTGATACCGATGTAGGAGATCATCACCGGCAGCAGAATCAGGTTGGTCAGAATGATCACCGCAACACCCATCGACGCACCGATGGCCAGTTCACGGATAACCCCGATATCGATCAGCAATAAGGTGACGAAACCAACGGCGTCGGACAACAGCGCCACCAGCCCCGGAATAAACAGCTGACGGAAAGCCATACGCGCAGCCGACAGCGAGTCAGTAGCTTCACCGGACGCAATTGCGATTCCGTTGATCTTCTGCACACCGTGTGAAATACCGATGGCGAACACCAAAAACGGTACCAGCATGGAGTACGGATCAAGACCAAAGCCGAGGGTTTTCAGCAAACCGAGCTGCCAGATCACCGCGATCAGCGTGGTGCACACAACCGCCAAGGTACTTTTAAAGCAACGCGTAAACCACAGCAGCAAGACAAAGGTAATGCCAATTGCCACTGCAAAGAACAACGCAACACCGACCAGGCCATCGATCAAATCGCCGACTTTCTTGGCGAAACCAATAATGTGAATTTTCACATTAGGATTTTGCGTTTCGTACTTTACACGAATCTTTTCTTCAAGCTCGTGGGAGAACTTCTGGTAGTCCAACGGCACCAATTTGCCTTGGTCTTGCGGGTCCGGATACGACTCCAGCAACGGAATGTCGATGATGCTCGACTTGAAGTTGTTACCCACCAGGCGGCCAATCTGCCCTGACTTGAGCACGTTGTCGCGCAGCTCTTCAAGACTATCAAGCGAGCCGTCGTAGGTCTGCGGAATCACTTCACCGCCACTAAAGCCCTGCTCCGTCACTTCGGTCCAGCGCACGCTTGGACTCCACAACGACTTCAGGCCAGAACGATCAACCCCAGAGATGTAAAACACCTCATCGTTAATCTGGCGCAGGGTTTCCATGTACTCTTTGCTGAAGATGTCGCCATCAACTGCCTCAACCGAGATCCGCACCGTGTTGCCGAGGTTGGCAAGGTCGTTGCGATGCTCAATCATCTTCTGGATGTAAGGGTGACCCAGTGGAATCATTTTCTCAAAGCTGGTTTGCGGGCGAACCTGCGCAGCCTGGTAAAACAAAAATGCACTGATCAGAACGCACAGCACGATAACGGCTGGACGGTTATTAAAAATCAAGCGCTCGAGAAAAGACGCAGGTTTTTGTTGATGCTTACTCATGCAAACTCTCCCGGCTTATTATTGTTGGCCCAGATCGGCGCCTGTTGGCGAAGCGACGTGTACACCGCCCTGCCCGACCAGAATCAGCTTGCCGTTATCCGTAGTTGCAGCACCGCTCAGGGATACCCGATCAGCGCGATTTACCAGACTAAAACTGCGGCCATCATCAGTACTTTTCAGCACAGTGCCGCCATGCCCAACCACTACAATCGAGCCATCGGCAAGTAACTCGCCGTCAGCCAGACCGAACTCCAGAGGCCCGTTATTGGGAGTATTGATCTCGATTTGTTGCCAAGTGGTGCCGAAATCGGTGGAGCGGAACAAGTGGCCACGCAGACCGTAAGCCAACAAGGTGGCTGGCTCTTTAGTCGCCACTCCGCCGAACAGCGAACCGTCGTAAGGGCTTTCTAAGGTTTCCCAAGTCTGGCCCCAGTCGGCTGAGCGAAACATCACGCCCAACTCACCCACAACAAACAAGCCTGAGTCTTTCACCGCGACGATTGCGTTGAGGTGATAACCATCTTCGTTGTTCATCCGGTCGCTAATATCTTCCCAATTAGCGCCACCATCGGTTGTCGCCAGCAAAGCACCATAGGCGCCAACTGCAAAACCTGTTTGAGTGTCTTTAAACCAGATGTCCAGCAGCGGTGCTTCGCGCGACAGGTCTTCGAACTGCTTGACCCAGGTCTGGCCGCCGTCGGTTGTGACAAGGATCTGGGCATCGTGCCCCACTGCCCAGCCGTGCTTGTCATCGACAAAATACACAGCCGTTAGTAACTGGCGAGTAGGCACCTTGGCTTGAGTCCAAGTAGAACCATTGTCATCGGAATAAAGAACATGACCGCGTTCGCCGACAGCCACTAAACGCTTACCGGCTGCGGTGATATCAATCAACAGCGAGCTTTGTGCTTGAGCTGATTCAATTGAAGAGAGGCTGGCGGGCTCAACGGCCTGAACAGTCAGTGGCGCAATAGACAACGCGAGTACCGACAGCAGACTGCACAGCGAGAGCGCTTTACCCAGCGGCGAATTGATGCGCGACACCGGTGTGCGACTAGACGTCACAAGACCACCGGACATGGTGCGCCGCATGATGGGCTCACTCATAAACCTTCCCCCTTTTATTTTTATAGTTCCTGCATTTACGGAGCTGCTGAAAAACTACTGCGCTAGGAATTACTGCGGCAGCCGATGCTGCGTTTAAAAGCTGCTCAAAATGCTCATTTAGGACAACTAAAGTCGAGCGCGACCCCGGTCGCTATTTCGCACCTTTTCGCCTTGTACTCCCGTCGCTCGCTACCTTTTTCAGAGGCTCCTTAGCAGTTTGCCTATGCTACTTAGCTTTTGAAGGCCCTGACAATGAGTTCGACGTTATGTTTTGTTAAAGCAAACCCGCGTGATTGACGCTCTATACGTTTCAGCAATACACAAAAGCCGCTACAACTGTAGCGGCTTTTGAAAAACACTACACGAAAATCAACGCGTGCCGCGGCGACGCAAGGCTGCTGGCTTGAAGTAACCGTCGCCTGGAATCGGCTGACTGAAGTCGATAGTACTCGATTCTTCGTTGTCCAGATTCTGCACATAATAACGACGTGCCTGCAGATCGTGGAACACATCCAGCGCCGACCACGTAGTTGGCAACTCGTAATAGTTCTTCAGATAGGCAACCGATACGCGCCACAATTCACCGCGACCGTCGTATTGATCAACCACCGCCGCCTGCCAGCTATCTTCATCAAGGTACAGCGTACGCTTGGAGTAGATATGCCGCGCACTGCCTTTCAGCGTGCCCTCGACAACCCATACACGGTGCAACTCATTGCGGGTATATGCTGGGTTGAGATGACCTTCTTTGAGCAGGTCGTCATATTTCACATCTGGACTGGTGACTTTGTAGTTGTTGTAAGGAATGTAGACTTCCTTTTTACCCAGCAACTTCCAGTCGTAGCGATCAGGTGCGCCGTTGAACATATCGGTGTCATCGGCGGTACGCAGCCCATCAGCCGCAGCAATTGGCGTGTCGTAAGCCAGGTTTGGCGCACGGCGCACACGGCGTTGACCGGCGTTGTAACCCCAAGCCTGACGCTGCTCTTTGACCTGATCGAGGGTTTCATGCACCAGTACCGCCCCCCCCGCTAAACGCGCAGGGCTTTTGGTGAACGACAGGTAATAGAACATGATGTTGTTCAGATCAGCGAACGAACCTTTCGGATCGTAGTACTTGAACAGTGCTTCTTGCTGCGAAGTTACCAGCGAGTAGCTACCGTTGCGCTGCACCGCCACTTCCGAAGCGCGACGCACGATATAGGTGCCCCGGTAACGGGCGATGTGGTTCCACAACGCTTCAACACCGCTCTGCGGAATCGGAAACGGGATACCACCGTAGGCATCAGAGAAACCATTGCCGCCATCGAGCAGCTTGGCCGCCGCCGCATTCTTGCGGGTGTTGTCATACACCCACTGCGGCGCCGAGCCTGAGCGGCGGGTCTGGTAAACCGGCATCTGATAGGTGTCTGGATAGGTATTGAACAAGGCAATCTGACCAGGCGTCAGGTTGGCCTTGTACTGATCCAGGTTAGCCTTGGTAATAGTGAACAGCGGCTTGTCGCCGGCAAATGGGTCTGGATGATGCTGGCCCGGGGTTTTGTAGTCGGCTGGTGGTTGGGTGATACCACCGGTCCACGCCGGAATTGTGCCAGCAGCGTTACCGGCTTTCTCAGCGCCAAACGGGGTTAGAGTGGTGCCTAGCTTGGCGACTTCCTCTGCGGAAACGGCTGCCAATGTGCTACCGGTAAACAGCACCAGTGCAATTGCTGCACCTATCAACGTGTGCTTCTTCAGCATCATATCTCTCCATGGTAATTCTTGACCAAGCGCTCTTGAGCGCTCGGTTCGGTTGTCTATCGACTGGGTTGCAACGCGCTCGACGAGCATTCATTGCAATCCAGCTCAATTATCAGAACGAGTACTTGACGTTGAGGCCAATGTTGTCGCGATCACGGGAAGAGTTGTTACCGCCAGCACCGTAGAACTCGGTATAGGCAAGCTCCGCTTCGAGACTGTTCAGGTAGTTGGCTTTAACACCCAGGGTGTAAGCCTTACGACCTTCGATGAAGTTACCCGTCTGGTAAGAGTTACCTTCGAAGTCATCACGGTATACCGCGTACGGCGAAAGGTTCACACCTGCGTAGACGTCGTTCCATGTACCGGAGAGCACCAGGGTGTAGCCGTAGGCGTTTTTATTAACCTGGTCATTACGGTCGTTATCATCGATATAGGCGCTGTTACCGCGCCCCGAGTAGTAACGGGTTGAGCCGTCGCGCGCGGTGTATTGCAGGTCTGAGCCACGCAAATGTTCGGAGGCAAGTTCTGCCACACCAAACAGCGAGTCAAAACCAAGTGTTGGTCCGAAGTTATAGATAGTCCCAAGCGAAGTATTGAACGCTTCAACACGCTCGTAGTTGTGAATCTCATCTTCCAGGCCAACTTGTTGACCGGCGATATTGATTTTCTGGCCACCGGCCAATGGCGCCGCTTGAGTCAGCAGGTCACCCAGCAGGTCGTTGGTGGTTGAAATGCCAATCGGCAGGTTTGGACGGTAGGACAGCTCACCGAATACCGAAGCCAGACCGACCGTGGTGTTAAAGCTCAGGCCGTACATGCGAATGTCTTCAACATACTCACGACGCGCATTAACCTGGTTTGCAACATCGACCGCCGCCGCACCGTTGACCAAACCGAGAATTTGCCCTGCCCCAGCATTACCGCTGGCAGCAGCGTTCTGCAGATCGTTGTAGCTGGCGAAACCACCGAGACCGGCCAGTTGGTCGATATCAAGCCCCGCATAAGTGCTGTTCAGGTCAGCATTGATCAAGGGTTCCTTCGAATGATAATTAACGAAGTAGAACCCGAATTCAGTGCTATTGAAGTCTTCAGCGATGTAGCGCAGCGCCGCACCAAATTGACCGTCGTTTCTGGCGTTGATGTCAGAACCAATGTTGGCCACTTTGATCACGCCGTTTTGATCGAAGTAGTCATTACCCTGCAAGCCGGCAAAGTTACCGGCACTCAACTGCTGATAAAGACCGCGCACTGGCGCCAAAGCGGACTGCGTGCTGTAAGCGGTATTGCCGCCATCGGCGAACAGGTCAGTTTCGGAGTAAAAGGTGCCTGCCGGATCAATCGCGGTTTCTTTCCAGTTGAACTGGTAGAAGGTTTCCAGCGACAGGTTGTCCGTCAAGCCAACACTGAAGTTCAGCGCTTCGACCGGCACCAGCACTTCTTTCAGCTCAGCGCCTGGCAACCGGAACTTAGCTGCGTCGACCGGGTTAGTGGTGTTAACACCGCCGCGATAGAACAGCGCCTCACCCCAGTTGAATACTTGCTTACCCAAACGCGCGGTGACCGGCATCTCAGCAACATCCCAATCGCCATACACGTAGGCGTCGAGAATTTGCGCATCACGGCCAGCCTTGTGCCGTGTTTCATAGGTAAAGCTGTCGTCACGCGGGAAGTTCTGGCTTGGCTGCGCTGGGCCGCTCGCGTCGTAGAAATCGTTACGCTTATCCATGATCTGGGTGTCATAGAACGCCGTACCGCGGACGAACACGCCGTAATTCTTATAAGTAGCGCCGAGATCCGAGGTGACTTTATAAACTTCCGAAACCAGGCCGGTGTCGAAATTTCGGTTACCGTCGTTACCGTTGATATCGTCGTTGCTCTTGTCTTGGCCTTGAACACGCCACAACTGACCGTAAGACACTGTGGTGTCGATGGAGCCGTTAATTTCGTTATCGGCAAAACTGAACTCAACAGCCTGCGCTTGAGCGGCTACGAGCAGCGGCAGAATTCCAGCAAAGGCAAAACCAGCCTTCACCGGTGCAAAGCACACCCGTGGATGGCGAGACTTGATATCCATCGAAAATTACTCCTGGCAGATCATTCTTTTTATTACGCCCGCTTCAGGGCGAGGTTTAGCCGTACTGATGACGGCTTTTGTAAAACCGGAAAAGCTCAATGCCTCAATCTGTTTTCACGCCCGCAATTCGCAAGAAATTCGATTGCGCAGCCAAATCTTTACGACCAGTGCAACCATGATGCCAATTCAAACAGTCGTATTATTTAAAAGCACATTGCCATCCTGTTTCGATTCGTGACTACATAGCCACTTTGTGAATCGTCAGATTTAAGGCGCTATTTTTCAGTCACGTCCTACAATCTGGCCCGAATAGTCACTAAAGCACCGATCTAGACGCATCGAATTAAAAAGAAGCATCTGCTGGAAAATTTCGCAAAAGGTCGTTTTATTAACCATCGAATATAAAAGGTGGGATTTTCATTCCTTTGAGTAACAAAAAAGTGTTACCAGCTTGCGCCGGTAACACTTTCAGGTTGACTCATGTAATGCCGTGTAAGCACGGCATTGGGCCCGTCAGAATTGCTCTAAACCGGGCCTGTAAAACATCACAAGCGAAAAATCGACAGCTTATGCAAGGCTCTTACTTACCACCTCATACACATCGCTCGACAGTTCGCCAGAGGCAACAATGCGCTCCAACTCAGCTTTCATCTGCGCCTGACGAGCAGGCGCATATTTACGCCAGCGAGTCAGCGGTGCCAGCAAGCGCGAAGCTATCTGCGGGTTGAGCGCATTCAGCGTAATCACCTGATCCGCCAGGAAGCGATATCCGCTGCCGTCAGCCTTATGGAAGTTGATCAGGTTCTGCCCGGCAAACGCACCGATCAGCGCACGAATCTTGTTCGGGTTTTTCAGGGTAAACGCTGGATGCTCCATCAATGTTTTCACCCGCTCCAAGCCACCCGGCAAACCACTGGCTGCCTGCACGCTGAACCACTGATCCATCACCAGAGCATTGTCCTTGAAGTGCTCGGCAAAGCTCGCCAACACCTTGCTCCGCTCATCAACAAACGGTGAGTTGACCAGCACCGCCAGCGCGGTTAATTGTTCGGTCATGTTGTCGCTGTTCTCAAACTGATCCAAACATGCCGCCAGCACTTCTGGCACAGCATTGAGCATCAGGTAAGACAGGCTGATGTTCTGCAAGCTGCGACGCGCAAAATGCTCTGCCTCGGCAACATATTCAGAGCTGCGCGAAATTTCGCGATTGCACTGATAGCGCGCCCAAAGTGCATCATGCAGTGCTTCAGCCAGCTGTTTACGAGCAAATTCACGAGCATTGTGAATCGCCTCTACGTCTGCCTCTTCACTGATTTCGGTCAGATAGGCTTCGCCTGGCAGCGAGAGCATTTCAGCAACCATGGCCTGATCCAACCGCGTATCTTCGAGCACTGTACGCAATGCACTGATCAACCGCTGATCCATAACCAGTGGCTCACCGCGCTGATACTGCGCAATCAGTTCCTGCAGCACTTGTACCGACAATTGCTGACCCGCTTCCCAACGATTAAAGCCGTCGCTGTCGTGCTGCATCAGAAACATCAGTTGGTCGCGACTATAGGGGAAGTTCAGTTTCACTGGCGCCGAGAAACCGCGTAACAATGATGGCAATGGCTGCTCAGCCACATTGATGAAGGTCAGCGTCTGCTCGGCTTGATCAATCGAGAACACCCGACTGCCTGAATCACCAGCACCCTGCTCACCCTCAAGCTGTAACGCCAAAGGCTGGCCTTTAGCGCCCAACAGACCCAGCTCAACAGGAATAACAAATGGCAGCTTTTCAGTTTGTCCTGGCGTTGCCGGGCAGCTTTGCTTGAAGCTCAAGCTATAACGCTGATTGGCTGCATCGTAAGACTCGCTCACCGCCAAGCGTGGCGTACCGGCTTGGCTGTACCAGCGCTTGAACTGAGTCAGGTCGACGCCACTGGCATCTTCCATGGCTTTGATGAAGTCATCACAGGTAACCGCTTGACCATCGTGGCGCTCAAAGTACAGATCACTGCCTTTACGGAAGTTTTCAGCGCCGAGCAGCGTGCGGATCATGCGCACCACTTCTGAACCCTTTTCATAAACGGTCAGGGTGTAGAAGTTGGAGATTTCAATAAATGCGTCTGGGCGCACCGAATGCGCCAGCGGGCCAGCATCTTCGGCAAACTGATGGGTGCGCAGGTAGGCAACATCCTCGATGCGTTTGACCGTGGCCGAGTTCATATCTGCACTGAACTGTGAGTCACGGAAAACCGTGAAGCCTTCTTTCAACGACAGCTGGAACCAGTCACGACAGGTCACCCTGTTACCCGACCAGTTGTGGAAGTATTCATGTGCAACAATTGCTTCAACGCGCTGGTGTGCCGCATCTGTCGCCGTCTCAGCTCGAGCCAGAACGGCGCTGGAGTTGAAGATATTCAGGCCCTTGTTTTCCATGGCACCCATGTTGAAGTCGTTAACCGCGACAATCATAAAGATGTCGAGATCGTACTCACGGCCATAGGTTTCCTCATCCCAGCGCATCGACTTCTTCAGGCTGTCCATCGCGTGCTGGCACTTGTCGACATTTTCTGGCTCGACATAAATGCGCAGCGCTACTTCACGCTGGCTCATGGTGGTGAAGGTATCTTCGATGCACCACAGGTCACCAGCAACCAAGGCAAATAGATACGCAGGCTTCATGAATGGATCTTCCCACGTCGCCCAGTGACGACCGTCTTCCTCACTGCCGCTGGCAATCGGGTTACCGTTCGAGAGCAACACCGGATAATCGTGCTGCTGCGCGCTCAGCGTGGTGGTGAACTTGCTCATCACATCCGGGCGATCGAGATAATAGGTGATCTTGCGAAACCCTTCGGCCTCGCATTGGGTGCAAAACATGCCACTGGACTTGTACAAGCCTTCCAGCGCGGTATTGCTTTCCGGATGGATTTTCACCGTGGTGTCGATCACAAAACTGGCGCTGTCTGGCTGCAAGGTCAGCGATACATCAGTCAACTGATAGTCCACGGCCGTGAGCTGGCGGTCATTGAGTGCAATCGAGATCAACTCAAGCTCTTGGCCGTCAAGCTCAAGTGCCGGGAGTTCTGGACTCAATGCCGGGTTGCGACGCATCACCAACTGGGCGTGCACCAGACTGTGGTCTTCAAACAGCTCGAAGGTCAGGTGCGTTTCATCGATTAGATAATCCGGCGCCTTGTAGTCTTTCAGGTAGATCATCTTCGGTTGTTCGGTGCGCATGGTCGCCTCTCTTGATTGAGCCGCTTGCAAAGAATTTGATTGTGCCAAAGCCTCGATTGATACAGCCAGCCCTGCACGGTTGGTATCGGCTATAGCCAACCTCAGCTACTGCTCACAGCCAGTTGATAAGCCGTGTATTTACGAATATTGATAACGCCGGTATCAAACAGCAAATACTGGCCCTTGATCCCGGTTAACGTACCTTCGGCGATTGGATTTTTGTCCAGATTGAAGCTGCTGATCTTTGGCGGATAAGCATCAATCGGATAACCAATCTGCAGCGCTTGCGCGTCACTCAACGGCTGAATCGCCTGAATACCAAAGCGTTGTTGCAATTGCTGCATGCCTTCGGCGCAAGTCGCGAGAATTTCATTGCGCACGGCTTCCAGATCAACTGGCACGGCATCACCCTTGAGCAGCGCACGCCAGTTGGTCTTATCGGCAACCTGACTGCGCAGCAGGTCTTCAACAAACCCTGACTGCTGGCGAGTTGCAACACGCACGATCGGCAGCGCTTGCGTTGCGCCTTGGTCAATCCAACGTGTTGGCACTTGCGTGGCGCGGGTAATACCAACTTTGACCCCAGACGAGTTGGCCAGATAGACCACGTGGTCAGTCATACAGAACTGTTCACCCCAACTCGGTTCGCGGCACGTGCCTGCGTCGTAGTGGCAACGCTCCGGGCTCATGATGCAGATATCGCACTGAGCGAGTTTCTGCATACACGGATAACAGTAACCTTGGCTAAAACTGGTTTTGGTTTTGCGCCCACAGTGGCTGCAGTGAATCGCACCCAAAAACTCCAAACGCAAGGTCTTGCCGATCAGCGGATTGACTGCAATCAACTGATCATCCAGACGAAAAGAATACTGCACCGGGCTTTCCAACCGCGCCGACATTTTGCTCAGCGCACCGCGCCCCAACTCATTCATTAACAACCGCCATTCTCAAATTCAATGCAACGTATCAGAAGACTTAAACAACAGGTTCGGCACTGGCTCAGACTTGGAGCTGCACTCCTGCGGCCCCATGTAACCAATACGCTGGTCTTCCGGTAGATTTTTGATTTCCCAGGCAATCAGCGCCTGCAAACTCAACTCTTTTTGCTCTTGAGTCAGCTTGCGACCATCTGGCCATTTACCAATTTCCACCGCCAATTTCAGGCTTTGATAGATCTCGGGGGTGATGTTTTCGATAGTTTCCAAAAAAGACGACATAACCCGCCTCCACTAATAAACCGATATTTTAACAGGCCGTCAGCCGCGTGCGCGCTGCCACAACCCACCACACAACCCAGTCAGACAACCTGCTACCAGGCCGCCAACATGCGCGGCATTGGCGATGGAGCCAAATTGCAGTAATTCAAATACTCCGGTCATGCACACCAACAACCAAACCAGCATCATCACCAGTACGCCGGGGGGTAACCGATAGACTGGGTTAGGCGCGATTCGCTGATAAATCCAGCAGTGCCCCAACAACCCGTAAAGCACACCGGATAACCCGCCGAACAGTGACGGCCCGGAGAAGCTGTATTGCGCCACGTTCGATGCCAAGCTGAACACCAAGGTTAAGCCCAGCAGCGCCAGCGCGCCCTGATATGACTCAATGCGCCGTCCCAACTCCCAGTACCACAGGCTGTTCATCGCCAGATGCAGCCAGCCAAAGTGGATGAGCATTGGTGTGATGAGCCGCCACCACTGGCCGCCCTGTAGCGTTTGCTCCGCCGAGCTGAAATAGATGTAATCACCTTGAATTTTGAAATCGATAAAGCTCAGCCAGCGAATCGCCGAGAAATTCTCTCCCAGCAAGGTAACCGCCGCGACAATAAAGGTCAGGAGCAATACCGCGCTGGTCATCGGGTTGTTTTTGATCTGCTGGATAAACCCGGGGCGTGCCGCAGTTGGCACCGCCGAGGTCTCAAGTTGAACCTCGTCACTACCCTCTGGATAGCGGCTATAGAGCTCACGCACCTGCTCTGCTAACGACTCGCCGGGCACCCACAATACTTGCTGACCCGCTTCCTCACTGACTCGGTGTGGAACTTCCAGACGTTGCAGTAACGCAATAAAGCCGCTCAGATTGGTTTGCGTTGGTAAGCGTAAAACCGCCACAGCACTCATTTCGGCGCCTCCGGCTTTTCAACTTCGACCCAGACAAATTTACTCGAATCCAAACGATGCTCCTGATCAAGGCGATAAGCGACCAAACGGCCGAACATCACGGCGCTGTAGTCGAGGCACGCCAGGTTAGCCCGAATAGGCGCAGGTTTGCCGCTGCGCCAATAATGGCCGACAAATAATATGGGTTGATCTGCACCGTATCTGAGCAGCTCGTTCTTTTGCATTTCAGACAAGGGGGTTTGCGCCGCCAACTCGGGTAGCGCATCCGGCTGGAAAACGATATCACCATAGGTTTGCGGGTTTTCTTCCCAGAACTTGGTGCGGAAGAAAGAGCGGGTGAAGCCATCATCGCTGGTCAGCGTCATACCGTGCGGCAGGCGCATGTCGGTACCTCGCAGCAAGCGGTTGAACGCGGTATTAGCAAAGCTACCGTGCTCCGCAGCCGCCTTAACAAAGGCCTGGTTGATCCGCCCGTCCGGGAACTGCGCACGCAAAGGAGTGATTAACTCATCATCCCAACAGGCATGCACTGCGCGAAAACGCCCACCATCCACAAACAGCGGTAACTGATAGAACCACTCAAGGCTCTCACGCCACTCTGTCGGGTAGGCAGCGTATTGCTCCAGGGTTTCCTCGATCATGCGCGCGTGCCGGGCGTTGTGGTCACGAACAAACTGACGACCACTGCCCGGATGTGCCGGAGTCGTCCACGCCAGCGCGTTAAACTCATGGTTGCCCATGATGCACACCGCAGACCCGGCATCGACCATGCCGCGCACCAGGTTCACGGCTTCGCGAATTCGCGGGCCACGGTCAACCAAGTCGCCAAGAAAGATGGCCATGCGCGTCGGGTGACGCCAGACGCCCGCCTCTTGCCGGTAACCCAATTTATCCAACAGTCGCGCCAGCGTGCGGGCACAGCCATGGATATCGCCAATCAGGTCGTAACTTCGCTCAGGGTCCAGACGCATTTACTCGCCCCCGCCACCAAGGCGGCTGCCCCACCCTAGCTTGGTGCGGCAGACCTCGTAATAGTTATGGTCCAGCGGATGAATCAAACATAACTTTTGCGGCTTTTTACGAATGGTGACGGTATCGCCAGGCGCGCAGGTGAAGTGATTCTGACCGTCACAGGAGACCTGCGGATAAATTTGCAGGTCTTTGGACACCACAATTTTCAGCTCACTGTTGCCATCTACCACTATCGGGCGGCTCGACAAGGTGTGCGGATACATTGGCACAATCACAATTGCATCGAGCTTGGGATGCATGATCGGCCCGCCAGCAGACAAGGCGTAAGCCGTTGAGCCAGTTGGGGTGGAGACAATCAAGCCGTCCGCTTTCTGACTGCAAACAAACTGCCCATCAATAAACAGCTCAAACTCGATCATCCGCGTCGACTTGCCCGGATGCAGAACCACGTCGTTAAGCGCATCGCCTTGGCCAATGGCTTCCGCGTTCCGCCGCACTTCGGTTTCGAGTAAAAACCGATTTTCAGTCAGATAATTGCCATCCAGCACTTCAGCGACTTTGACTTCAAGCTCGTCAGGACGGATATCCGTCAGAAAGCCCAAGCTGCCACGGTTGACCCCAAGCACCGGAATTTTATGCCGGGCTAATGCACGGGCAGCGCCAAGCAAGCTGCCATCACCACCGACAACAATCACCAAGTCACAGATTTCCCCGAGATTCTTCCGTGAAGAGGTCTGCAGGCCGTGGCCTGGTAGGACTTCAGCGATTGAGTCTTCGAGAATGACATGGGTGTGGCGGTCGAGCAGAAACTTCTTGAGTCGACGAATAGTGTCGAGCACCTGCGTGCTGCCAAGGCGACCAATGATGCCGATATTCCGAAATTGCTCCATGGTGCTCCCGCAGGCTGAATCTTTAGAGAATTGGATTATGGTCGAAAGCCTGCAAGTGCAGCAAACTTGAGCGGGTAAACACAGTTAACCGGGCAACCGTTAAACAAACTGACCTGGCGATATAGATGGGTGCATTTGCGCCAGTTTCAAGCGCTGGACAGGTTACACCGCTTGCTTGCTACGGGGTAAATAACGCTATGCTCGTCGCATGAACTCATTGCGCTCACTAAATGATCTCCCTCTGCACCTGCTGCAACCTGCCGTGCGCGATCTGGCGTGGGTCATACTTGCACCACCGCTACTGAGCGATGCACCGACAACCCAGCGCCACCCTTTAACGGCTAGCCGCTGGAGTACAGAGCCGCAGTTGCTGGCTGATTGGTTGTTACAACTGGATAAAGACTGCTCAAGCCTGACTCACTGGCTGGCCGAGCGCTCAGTGCGCAGGTTGGGCTTGTATTACGAACGGCTCTGGCAGTTCGCCCTGAATGCAGCGCCTGATGTGGAGATTCTTGCCGCCAACCTGCCCATTCGCCACGAAGGGCACACCCTCGGCGAGTTGGATTTAATCCTGAGTGACGATGAAGGCCTGCATCACCTTGAACTGGCGATCAAGCTCTACCTCGGCGAGCAATCCTCCAGCGGAACCGCTAATCGGCACTGGCTCGGTCCGGGTAGTCGTGACCGCCTAGATTTGAAACTCAGCCATATCACTGAACACCAGTTGCCCCTGTCGAAAACCGAACAAGCACTTAGTGCTTTGGCCCAAGAAGGGATCAACACTCAGACGATACAAGCCTCGATGTGGGTCGCCGGTTATTTGTTTTACCCATGGCCAAATGGTTGCTTACCCCCTGCGGGCGCTCACCCCGAGCATTTACGGGGCAGTTGGGTGCATCAGCGCGACTGGCCAGCACTGCTTGCTGAATACCCGTCTGCCAGCTGGCAAATATTGCCGCGCCATGACTGGCTGGCACCTGCACGAATCAGCCAAGCCAATCACTGGCCCAACGACCAGCTGCAAATTTGGTTCGCCACCCTCGAAGCCAATACCAATGCGCAATTACTAGTCCGCCTGGAACAAAGCCCAGACGGCTATTGGCTTGAGCAACAGCGCGTATTTCTGGTCAGTGATAGTTGGCCGGAAACACTTAGGCCATATCGCTAGCGGGCCGCTCAAAAATAAGCCAACAGCCCGGCTAAATGGCGGATAAAAATGCGTTATCCGCCTTACCAATTGTTTATACAGCGCCTTACTGGGCTTGCATCGCCTTGAGGATTTTCTTGCCTGCACGGCCGTCATACGGCTGTAAACCTAGACGTTTTTGCTCCTCGACAATCGCTTTGCGGGTATTGGTACCAATCAAGCCATCCGCCTCGCCAATGTCGTAGCCACGGGCGAGCAGTAACTCCTGCAACTGTTTGCGCTCAATCCGGCTGAGACCCGGATCATCCGTTGGCCACGGCGTGGCGATCTCGTCACCACCGCGCAGGCGATCAGACAAATGAGCAATGGCCAATGCATAGCTTTCAGCCGCATTGTAGGAGTAGATCGCATCAAAGTTGCGCATCACAATAAACGCCGGACCTTTGGCCCCTGCGGGTAGCAAAATACCCGCTTGAGTATCACTTGGCGTTATCGCCGAGCCATCGACCTTAACCACGCCGCGGGCGACCCAGTCCTTCAGCGCACGCTTGTTTTTACGCCCCGTCGAGGACGTATTGAAACCCGCAGGCAGCTTGACCTCATACCCCCACGGTTGGCCGGTACGCCAGCCCGAACGCTTAAGGTAGTTGGCGGTTGATGCCAGCGCATCAGGAATACTCGCCACCAGGTCGCGGCGACCGTCACCGTCGCCATCCACGGCGATACGCTGATAGGTCGAAGGCATGAACTGGGTATGACCAAACGCCCCCGCCCATGACCCCTTCAGCTCTTGCGCCTGAATATCACCAGATTGCAGTAGCTTCAAGGTGGCAAAGAACTCGCCCTGGAAGAACGCCTGACGCCTGCCGTAACAAGACAATGTACTTAGCGAGGTGAGCAAAGGACGCTTGCCGAAGGTTTTACCGTAATCGCTCTCAACCCCCCAAACCGCGACCACAGTAGCTGGGTCAACGCCATAGGTGCGCGATACCTTGGCCAAGGTATCAGCGTGCTGCTTGAGCATCTGCCGACCTTCATCGACACGTTGCTGATCGACCAGCGCAGCCAGGTAATCCCAGATAGGGGTGCTGAACTCGGGTTGTGAATTGAGCAATTCGAGCACGCTCATGTCAGGCTCAAGCGTTTGCGTATAACGGTCAAAGGTCGCACCAGAGACGCCCTTGGCTAACGCTTTGCCGCGCAAGCCACTGAGACATTGCTGAAACGATGCGGCCTCAGCCTGCGTTGCCAAAGCGCCTGTAGCGAGCAGTAGCGCACCTATACCGGTGATAGTTTTGTTCATCGCATATTCCCTGATACTAAAACAGTCCACAAATGCGGACAGTGTAATGTTCAGAGACGGGGAAGTGGCAGCAGTTCCGTTACTGGCTTTTAGCCAATGCAGCTGCACGGCCTTGCAAACCGCCGGTATGGACAAAAATCAGCCGTGTTCCGCGAGGAAACGCGCCCTGCTCGACTTGCTCACGCAATGCCAATAGAGCTTTAGCGGTGTACAGCGGCTCAAACAGCATGCCCGACTCAGCCTCGCAGGCCTGCATGAAATCCAGCAGTTGCCCATCAACTTTGGCAAACCCGCCACGCGCCGCATCCAGCAGCCTATACCCTTGATCGGCTTGTTGCGCCTGAGCCAGCACGCTGGAAATCTGCTTTTCGGCTCCGTGTTGTGCCGGAACGGCTAACGCGCCATAAACCGGGTGCGCGCCCGCTTCAGCCAGGACCAAACCGGCCAGAGTCGTACCTGTGCCCACGGCCAACCACCAGGCATGATAGTCGGGCCAGTTGATCTGCTTAAGTTGACTGCACACCAACTCGACCAATGGCCGGCAGCCTTGCGCACCAAGCAAACCGCTGCCACCTTCAGGAACTGGCTGTAAATGTGGATAACGCATACGCCAAGGCTGCCAGAAGCCTGGCAGGTTGCGCGCTCGGTAGCCGCCGTAACCCAGCCAATGTAGGCGCATACCCAGTTGTTCGAGTTCGAGCGCAGTGGGCGTCGCCTGCGAGTTGCCGCGCATTAAACCGACGGTTTGAAAACCAAAGCGATTTCCAGCAGCAGCCAAAGCATGCAAGTGATTGGAGTGGGCGCCGCCAAGACTGATAAGCCCTTGCGCGCCTTGCTCACTTGCGGTTTTGATGTAGGGCGCCAACTTGAACCATTTGTTGCCACTGACCTGTTGATCAATCAGATCAAGGCGCAAAACAGCCACTTCAACCCCTGAGTTGGTCAACCAATACAGGTTTAGCAACTGCAAAGGAGCGGTTGGCGCCCAATCAGTAAAGATCAATGCGAACTAACCGACGGTGCGCACCCGCAGAGCTTCTTTATGACGGGCACAGCAGTTGGAGTCATTGAGTTTGAAACGGCTTGGGGCATCAATTCGATCAATTGGAATCGCACAGCGCTGACCATTGGCCAGCAATGCTTCACAGCTGGGTTGCTGGTAGTGCGCCAACCACTGTGTGTATTGCTCCTCAGAAACAAAGCATTTGGACGCTGCATAGGCGAACGGATTTTCCTGATAGCGAGCGATGTCTTGTAGAGCGACGGTCAAGTGTCCAGCGCCCGGGTGATAAACCACAAAGACCATGCCCAAGTTGGACAGACGCTCAAGTATCTGGTCACCACTTTGCCCAGTCAACTGCTCACGCTCGCTGCTCAGCCGCTCGATCTCCTGTTGGAGCTTGCCGTCGAGCTCTTGGCGATAGGCCAGTTCAACATCACGAATGGCGATCTGTTCTTTGTACTCAACCACAGCCGAGGCAATTTTCGCCTGCATTTCACCGTCGAACTGCGCACGCATAAGATCAATCTCGCTGCGCCCGCTGCTTTGCAGCGTGCGCAGTTGCTCGGTCATTTTCTCGCGCGACGACTGGAAGCTTGCAGCTTGTTCTGCCAGCTGATTTTTCAGATCAGTATTGAGTGCTTGTTGCTGAGCCAGGGATTTCTGAATAAGCGCAATTTTTGCTTCAAGCGTCTTGCTGTGTTGCTCACTGGCCAGTTTGAGTTTCGCCAACTCTTCTTCGTGCTGAAGCGTCAGACTGCCGATACGCAAACGCTGCTGCTTGATCAACTGCGCAGCTTTGAGACGCTGCTCCTGATTCAGCTTTTCCGTGGCTTTTTCCGCATCTTCGGCTGCAGGATCAGCGGAATACCACTTGTCATCAGAAACCATCTGCAAGCGTTCCGGAGCAACCGACTGAACGCTCTCATCCTCGATAAGTAACCCGAGATGATTGGCTTTAACCACTTCACGCAGGATGACCAGATCATTCTGCCCTGGCGCCAGATTCGGGTCCCACAGATGCATTTGGTGCCATGAAACCGGGCACTGACTGCGACATGCCAAGCGGATCGGGCCGGCGCCCATATCAGGGCCGCGCCCAGATTTCTCCGCCAAATGCTGCAGCGGGATATTCCAGCCGTTGTCTGGCGCGCCCTTTTCATCGAAGTCGAGGTAGAAAAATACCACGGAGCGAATCATCAACCGTGGGTTGATCATCACGTATGCCGCCCGCACTTGCTGGTCAGCAAACTCAGGCATATTGACCATGCCATCAAGCAGGGCCTCAAACTCAGTGAAGAACATTTGCTTGCAGACACCACCGTGTTCACTAAAGAACATTACGGCATCAGTCATCTGCGGCTTGTTCTGCATGCTCATCCGATTCCCTCAAAACTAGATTAACGGCACCCACCCGAACTCGCACCTGGCAACGAACCTCCAACCAGAAGGATCGAATACTCTAGAACGATGTTAATGCTTGTAATTACACACCCGTAATTGACGCGCACCAGCAGTCAGGCGCATAGCGACCGTTTGAGCAAGTCTAGGGGAAAAGCTAAGCCCAGCAATGTGACTGGGTTGGCAGTCGTCTTGCCATAGTTGCAAGTCGGCTCAACTGCACAGCAAAAGTGTGATGGGATTGGTACAAAATGTCAGCATGAGACATTTTATGTCAGTCGCAGCGACGACATCTGCTGCAACCAACCGGCAATTAACAGTGCCTGATTAGCTCAGGCTCTGTGACGTACTAAACCGCGCCGCGCAGGCGCTTACCCATTTCATCGCCCAGCGCTTGCAGGCCACTCATTGGGCGGATCATGACTTCAAACTCGATGATTTGGCCTTGCTCATTGAAGCGCACCATATCGATACCCTTCAGCTCGCGATCAGCCACCTTTGCGCTGAACTCCAACACTACATTCAAGCCGTCTGCCGACACCAACTCGCGGTGATAGGTAAAATCCTCAAATACCTTGATTACGGTATTCAGGATCATCGCCACCCTACCTGCGCCAGCGTAGGGCTTGAACGCCATCGGAGAGCGAAACACAGCATCCGGGTGGAGTAATGCAGGTAAACCACTAAGGTCCTTGCTGGCAATCATCGCATGCCATTGCTGCATGGCTGGGGCAATATTCGGCTTAACCGCTAACGCTGTCATTACTCTACCTCGCTGAGGGTTTATCGATTAAATTTCAGCAGCCAGTCGCGAACCCTGATTGATTGCACGCTTGGCATCCAGTTCAGCGGCGACATCCGCACCGCCAATCAAATGCACGCTTTGACCCGCCGCCTGCAACCCCTCGTGCAGCTCACGCAACGGATCTTGACCCGCACAGACAATAATGGTGTCGACCGGCAATACCTGCGCCTCGGCGTCGGCAATGCTGATATGCAAACCTGCATCGTCGACTTTCAGGTACTGCACATTATTGAGCATCTGCACCTGCTTGTTTTTCAGCCCCGCACGGTGAATCCAGCCAGTGGTTTTACCCAAACCATCACCCACCTTGGTCTTTTTACGTTGCAACAGGAAAACCTGACGCGCTGGCGTATGTGGCTCAGCAGTAATACCCGCAACACCCCCGCGTGCCTCTAACTGACCATCAATGCCCCACTCTTTCCAGAACGCGTCGCGGTTAAGGCTGGTAGCTGTACCGGCATGGGTGATGAATTCAGAAACGTCAAAGCCGATCCCACCCGCACCGATCACCGCGACCTTCTCGCCGACAGGCTTGCGCTGCAGAATGGCGTCGAGGTAGTTGATCACTTTGGCATTATCGATACCTGGAATATCCGGTGTACGCGGCGCAATACCCGTCGCCAGAATCACCTCATCAAAGCCACCAGCCACCAGCTCATCAACATTCACTCGCGTATTCAACTGCAGGTTAACCCCGGTGGTTTCCAGCTTGCGCTTGAAGTAACGCAGGGTTTCAAAGAACTCCTCTTTGCCCGGCACACGCTTGGCGACATTGAACTGGCCGCCAATCTCGGCGGCGCTGTCAAACAGCGTAACCTGATGACCGCGCTCGGCGGCAACCGTAGCGGCGGCAAGACCGGCGGGGCCCGCGCCGACCACTGCAATTTTCTTAACCACGGTGCTGGCGATGTAATTCAATTCGGTTTCGTGACAAGCACGTGGGTTAACCAGGCAACTGGTCAGTTTGCCGCCGAAGGTGTGATCCAAACAGGCTTGGTTACAACCGATACAGGTGTTGATTTCATCAGCACGACCTTGCGCAGCTTTATTCACAAAGTCAGGGTCAGCCAGGAATGGACGCGCCATCGAAACCATATCGGCATCGCCTTCAGCCAACACTTGCTCAGCGATTTCCGGGGTGTTGATACGGTTGGTGGTGATCAACGGAATAGACACCGAGCCGCGCAGTTTTGCTGTGACCTTGGTGAATGCCGCACGCGGGACTTTAGTCGCGATGGTCGGAATACGCGCTTCGTGCCAGCCAATACCGGTATTGATCAGGGTTGCGCCGGCTTTCTCGATAGCCTGAGCCAACTGCACGATTTCTTCCCAAGTGCTGCCACCCTCGATCAGGTCAAGCATCGACAGCCGATAGATAATAATGAAGTTAGGGCCTACGGCCTGACGCACGCGACTGACGATTTCTACCGGCAAGCGCATGCGGTTTTCGTAGCTGCCACCCCAACGATCGGTACGCTGGTTGGTGTGTGCGGCCAGGAACTGGTTAATGAAATAACCTTCGGAGCCCATGATCTCAACACCGTCATACTCCGCCTGTTGCGCCAGCATTGAGCAGGTGACGAAATCCTGAATCTGCTTTTCGATGCCCTCTTCATCCAACTCAGTGGGTTTGAATGGGTTGATCGGCGCTTGAATGGCGCTCGGTGCGACTGACTTGGGGCTGTAGGCGTAGCGGCCAGCGTGGAGAATCTGCATGCAGATCTTGCCGTCGGCCTCATGCACGGCGCGGGTCACAATCTTGTGCTGCTCGGCCTCTTCAACCGTGGTCAGCTTAGCCGCACCGGAATAAACCCCGCCTTCAACGTTTGGACCAATGCCGCCGGTAACCATCAAGCCGACACCGCCGCGGGCACGCTCGGCGAAATAAGCAGCCATGCGCTCAAATCCACCCGGTTTCTCTTCCAGGCCAGTGTGCATCGACCCCATCAGGGTACGGTTTTTCAGCGTGGTAAAGCCTAGGTCCAACGGGGCCAGTAGATTCGGGTAGTGAGCGGTCATGGAAGTCTCCACATCAAGCAATAACATTCACGGTATGTCGCGATTTCTATAAGCAGGATGGCTATTGGGCGCACTATAAATTGCCAATGCGCTAGGCCAGCCGCCTGCATGTGAATCACGATCGGTATGCGAACCAAGATAAATAGCCCAAGCGCACAGCTCAATGACTCTAACTAACAACTTATTGATCGAAATGCGCAGCAGCTCTTGGCAACAGACGTGAGCTCACCTACCCTGAGCAACAAACCCTCAACGCCGAATGACCATGCGCCTATTTATTACAATCAGTATTCTTATCATCCTGCTTGGCAGCGCCGGTGGTTATGTCTATTGGGCGCAACAACGCCCCGATGTCGGCATTATCCTGACTGACCTGAGCAGCGAAATTAGCGTCAATCAGGGCCAGCCGGCTGATCGCGGCAATCTTCTCGGCATCCAGCCGCTGTTGTTTGCCAGTGATTATCAGAGCCGCGAGACGCTGCACCTGAAGCTTGCGGCCTACCTTGAAAAAGCCCGCGACGAAGGCCTGCTCAACGCCAAAACCATCGCCATCCTGCCCGAGCACATTGGCACCTGGCTGGTCGCTGCGGGTGAAAAACCCGAGTTTTATAAAAGCGACAGCCTGCAAGAAGCCGTCAAATGGCTCGCCGCCAGTCACCCGCTGAGCGTGCCACAGGCCCTGCTCAGCACGCCGAGCAATAAAGATTTCAGCGATGCGTTGTTTCGTCTCAAGTCTGCGCAAATGGCCGCCGACTACCAGAGCCTGTTCAGCGGTTTGGCCAAGGACTTTGGCATCACCTTGGTTGCAGGCTCCATCGTCTTGCCTGAACCACGCAACGAGAATGGCGCCCTGCAGATTGGTGAGGGTCCGCTGTACAACATCAGTGTGGTCTACGGCGCCGACGGTAAAGCGCTTGGCCAGCCACAGCGCAAAGTCTATCCATCGAGCCGCGAGCGCAGCATTATCGCCGCAGCGCCCCTTGAGCAGTTGCACACATTCGACACACCAGCCGGAAATCTCGCCGTATTAATCGGCACCGACAGCTGGTATCCCGCCAGCTACGCAGCGCTGGCCAAACTCAACACCGAGCTGCTGGCTGTTCCTGGTTTTGTCAAAGGCAAGATGCAGTGGAACAAACCCTGGAAAGGTTACAAGCACGCAACCAAACCGCAGACGCCGACCTTGGCCGATAACAGCGTCAGCGAAGGTGAAGCCTGGCAACACTTGGCAATACCCAACCACCTGCAAGACAGTGGCGCGCGCGCTGGCGCCATGGTGTTTATGCGCGGGCAATTGTGGCGCATGGGCATTGATGGTCGCAGCGTGGTAAGCGACGGTCAAAAACATGCCATTGCAAACGATTCGCGCAGCGCTCAACTCGTCAATCTATGGCTGTAAAAAGCCCGCGCATTCGCCTTGGCGACTTGTCTGTAGGCTTTGTTGACAGCCTCGCCGAGGCCATGCGCAGTTACGGCCAAGATCCAGTGACACTGCTCGAAGGCTACGGGCTCGATTCTGTTCGTCTGGCAACACCACGGGCACGCCTGTCAATTCCACGTTATATGCGCCTGGGCCACGCAGCCATTGAACAAACCAAACAGCCGGGCCTTGGTTTGACCATGGGCAAACTCAGCCGCCTTGGCCAGCTCGGGCTCGCCGGTGTGACCGCAGCCCAGGCCCCTACGGTGCGTGAAGCGGCACGCAGCCTGATTCGGTATGAGCCGCTGTACGCTTCGAACTATCGCGGCCACGCCAACTTCATCGAGGACAATCAGGGCGCGTGGCTGCGTTTTTACTCGATCAGCCCTTACAACGCCTACAACCGCTTTGTAATCGATTCAGTGCTCGCAGGCTGGGCTCAGCAGCTGAGTCACGTCGCCCAACAACCGATTGCCCCTGAGCGCGCACACATAGAGTTCCCTGCGCCAAGCTACAGCGATGAATACTCTCCCGCACTGGCTTGCCCCGTTGAGTTTGCCGCAGAGCATAATCAGCTGCGCCTAAGCCAAGCCACGCTCAACCTGCGCAATCCACAGCATTGCCCAAGCACATGGCTGCATTTACAAGAGCTGTGTGAGCGTGAACGGGAACAATTGACCCGCACGCGCAGCCTGCGTGAGCGCATTATTCAATTATTAGGGCCGCTGCTACATGGTCGCGAGCCAGACTTACAGGAAGTGGCCGCACACCTACAAATGCCAACCTGGACCTTGCGCCGCAAATTGGCCGAGGAAGGCACGCAGTTTCGCGCCATTCTCAACGAGACACGCCATGATCTGGCTGTCGCTTATATTCGCGACACCGAACTGGCTTTTGGTGAGATTGCCTACCTGCTTGGTTTTGCCTCTGCGGAAGCCTTCCAGCGCGCATTCAAACGCTGGAACCAGCAAACCCCTGGCGAATTTCGCCGAGCGCAGCGGCTGAGCAGTTGAGCGAGACTCAAACCCGCTGCCGGGACCACGCCAACTAGCAGGCTGCGTTACAGCTCTGTTGCATCTTCCGCCAGCTCGGGGACATCCAGCTCGACGGCCTGCGCTTCCAGCAATTCTTCTTGATAGTCTTCCATAGCCTTACCCTCCACTACACTTATTGACGCGTGACCACCGCGTAGGCGCAGTTTAAAAAGCCAAGATGACGCTTGGATGACAGCAAATCGCGGGCAATAAAAAACCCTCAGATATTGCTATCTGAGGGTTTCGTATTTGGCGCAGCGGACGGGACTCGAACCCGCGACCCCCGGCGTGACAGGCCGGTATTCTAACCAACTGAACTACCGCTGCATGTTATTTGGGCTTGCACCCTAAAACACGTTACTTCATCTGGTAGTACAACCGCGTTGGCTTGTGCTTACCTCATGCCGAGTAAACTCGTCATGGAAAATATGGCGCAGCGGACGGGACTCGAACCCGCGACCCCCGGCGTGACAGGCCGGTATTCTAACCAACTGAACTACCGCTGCGCATTTTTCCGGACTTTCATCCAGACTCTCAAAGTGGTGGGTGATGACGGGATCGAACCGCCGACCCTCTGCTTGTAAGGCAGATGCTCTCCCAGCTGAGCTAATCACCCTTGCCTTTGCGAGGACGCGAAATTTACGCGTGGGCCGCACCTAAGTCAATACCCTGCTTAAAGTTTTTCTCAAAACAGGGAAAATAAATTGAAATCTCCAAGCGCTGAATTAGCGACTGATCATTTACTGATCAAGCCGATACAAATGCGCAGAATTGATCAACGCGGAGCGTGTCGAGTAAGTCGATTACCCATTCCAATATTCACAGCAGCTAATGGCCGATGAAAAAAACGTCATCTGCCCTAGCGCGCTCTTACTGACGGATGATCTATTGATAAATCATCTTTTTAGTCATGCCGCCGTCGACCACAAACTCCTGACCGGTGACGAACCCGGCGCGACTCGACAGCAACCACGCCACCATCGCCGCCACGTCCTGCACGTTGCCCACTCGCCCGACCGGATGCTGAGCATGGTCTGTTGCGGACAAGGGTTCAGCGCGCTGCTCACTGGAGTCACGCGTATCAATCCAGCCTGGACTTACCGCATTAACCCGCACGTCCGGGCCCAGACTGATCGCCAGGGAATGAGTCAAAGCCAATAAGCCGCCCTTGCTCGCCGCATAAGCCTCGGTGCAGGCTTCTGATTGATGAGCCCGGGTTGAGGTCAGATTAACGATTGCGCCGCGGTGCGCACGCAAATACGGCACACAATGCTTGGCCAACAGCATGGGCCCCGTCAGGTTGATCGCCAGGGTTTTGTTCCAGCGCGCCAGATTGAGGCTCTCAAGCTCAAGGCTATGCGGCTCGGAGACCGCTGCATTGCAGACCAGCGCATCAAGCCGACCAAACTGCCCCAGCACCTCGGCAACGCCCAGTGCGATCTGCTCTTCATCCGCGACATCCATCGCCACGAACCAAGCATTCTCACCCAGTGCTTTAGCGACTTTGGAGCCCCGCCCCCGATCCACATCAGCCAGCACAACCTGCCAACCTTCAGCAATCAACCACGCACTGATTCCCAAACCAATGCCGCGCGCGGCACCCGTCACCAACGCTACTTTGCCGGTGGTCAAGGCGCCGACATCGAGCTTCCAGTCGGCTTCTGCTTGATCGTTCAAAGCGCCGCCAAACCACGTGTCAGATCAGCCTGCAGATCCACCACGTCTTCAAGACCGACCGCGACACGGATCAGGTTATCGCCGATCCCCGCACTTGCCCGCTCATGTGGCGACAGACGACCATGCGACGTGGTTGCCGGGTGCGCGATAGTGGTTTTGGTATCACCCAGATTCGTGGTGATAGAAATCACCCGAGTGGCATCGATAAAGCGCCATGCAGCCTCTTTACCGCCCGCGACTTCAAAGCTGACCACGGCACCGAAGGCACTTTGCTGACGCTTGGCCAACTCATGCTGCGGATGGCTCGGTAAACCTGCGTAATGAACGCGCTCAATACCTGGCTGTTGCTCCAGCCATTGCGCCAACTGTTGAGCACGGGCGCAATGTGCTTGCATACGCACGCTGAGGGTTTCTAAACCTTTGAGGAATATCCAGGCGTTGAATGGGCTCAGCGTAGGTCCGGCGGTGCGCAAGAAGCCCACCACCTCCTTCATCAGTTCGCTACGACCGGCAACCACCCCGCCCATGCTCCGCCCCTGACCATCGATGTACTTGGTCGCGGAATGCATGATCACGTCGGCACCCAGCTTCAGCGGCTGCTGCAACGCCGGGGTGCAGAAACAGTTATCGACGGCCAGCAGAGCGCCTTTGCTATGGGCGATTTCAGCCAGTGCGGCGATATCAACCAACTCGGCCAAGGGGTTCGACGGCGATTCAACAAACAGCAGCTTGGTGTTCGGCTTGAATGCAGCAGACCACGCACTCAAATCAGACAGCGGCACGTAGTCGACCTCAACCCCAAAGCGCTTGAGGTACTTCTCAAACAAGCTGATGGTCGACCCGAACACACTGCGCGAAACCAGCACATGATCACCGCCAGAGCACAGGCTCATGACAATCGACAGGATGGCTGACATCCCAGTTGAGGTCGCGACCGCCTGTTCAGCACCTTCCATTGCCGCGATACGCTCTTCAAAAGCACGCACGGTCGGGTTGGTGTAGCGCGAATAGACATTGCCGGGCACTTCACCAGCAAAGCGCGCAGCAGCATCAGCGGCGGTACGGAATACATAGCTGGAGGTTGGGTACAGCGCCTCGCTGTGCTCCGCTTCAGGCGAACGATGTTGACCGGCGCGAACGGCCAGCGTTTCAAAGCCAACCCCTTCCAGGTCGCTATCCAGACGTCCGGCATCCCAGTCTTGAGACATCTTTATTCCTCTCAAATAAAGCACTGGGGCCGCATAAGCGGCCCCAAGGTATCAGTTGTTGTAAAGATCAATGATCGCACTCACCGCTTGCGATTTGATCTTGGTCGAATCATTACGCGCCTGCTCGATTTTGTTCAGGTAGAACTCATCGACATCGCCCGTGACGTACTCACCATTAAACACAGCGCAGTCAAACTTCTCGATTTTGATCTTGCCGCCACCGACTGCATCAATCAAGTCTTCAAGATCCTGGTAGATCAGCCAATCAGCGCCAATCAACTCGGCAACTTGTTCAGTGCTGCGATTATGCGCGATCAACTCATGCGCGCTTGGCATGTCGATCCCGTAGACGTTCGGGTAACGTACCGCAGGCGCAGCAGAACAGAAGTACACGTTCTTCGCCCCAGCTTCGCGGGCCATCTGAATAATCTGCTTGCAAGTGGTGCCCCGCACGATCGAGTCGTCGACCAGCATTACGTTCTTACCACGGAACTCAAGCTCAATGGCGTTGAGCTTCTGGCGCACTGACTTCTTGCGCGCCGCTTGGCCCGGCATGATGAAGGTACGGCCGATATAGCGATTCTTGACAAAACCTTCGCGAAATTTGACGCCCAGATGGTTGGCCAACTCAAGCGCGGCGGTACGGCTGGTGTCCGGGATCGGAATTACCACATCGATATCGTGATCAGGCCGCTCGCGGGCAATTTTCTCAGCCAGCTTTTCACCCATGCGCAGACGTGCCTTGTACACCGAAACGCCGTCCATGATGGAGTCAGGACGCGCCAGGTAAACGTGCTCAAAGATACAAGGTGCATATTGCGGATTAGTCGCGCACTGGCGGGTAAACAACTTACCGTCTTCAGTGATGTACACCGCTTCGCCCGGAGCCAGATCACGGATCAGGGTGAAACCGAGCACGTCCAACGAGACGCTTTCCGAGGCGATCATGTACTCAACGCCTTCGTCGGTGTGGCGCTGACCGAAGACAATTGGGCGGATACCGTGCGGATCGCGGAAACCGACGATGCCATAACCGGTGATCATCGCAACCACTGCATAGCCGCCGACACAACGAGCGTGAACCTGGCTGACCGCCGCGAACACATCTTCCTCGGTTGGCTGCAACTTGCCACGCTGGGCCAGTTCGTGCGCAAACACGTTAAGCAGTACTTCGGAGTCTGAATTGGTGTTGACGTGGCGCAGATCAGATTCGTAGATCTCCTTGGCCAACTGTTCGACGTTGGTCAGGTTACCGTTGTGCGCCAAGGTGATGCCGTACGGCGAGTTGACGTAGAACGGCTGAGCTTCCGCCGAACTGGAGCTGCCCGCGGTTGGATAGCGCACATGGCCAATACCCATGTGGCCAACCAGACGCTGCATATGGCGTTGCTGGAAGACATCGCGCACCAGACCATTGTCTTTGCGCAGAAACAGGCGACCATCGTGACTGGTCACAATACCGGCAGCGTCCTGGCCGCGGTGCTGGAGAACGGTCAACCCGTCATACAGCGCCTGATTGACGTTCGATTTACCGACGATACCGACAATGCCGCACATGTGGCACAACCCCTACGTTGAGAAACATACAAAATCGCAATGCACTCATTGCAGCCCAATTAAGGCTGCGTGAGAACCTGTTTAAACGGCAGCTCAGCCGGAGCACTGATGCCACTCGCAAGCCACTCGCTGGACATGCCTAAAATTAGGTTTTTTGACCAGTCAGCAACCAATAAAAAATGCGGTACCAGCGTCGATTGCTGCCACCACGGATCCTCTTGTACCGGCGCCAGGCTCACCAGCCCAACCAACAGCACAACTAGCAAACCACCCCGCGCAGCCCCAAAGACCATGCCAAGAAACCGATCAGTACCGGATAAACCGGTCACGCGGATCAACTCGCTAAGCAGATAATTGACCAGTGCACCCACCATCAGAGTGGCAATGAACAGCAATGCACACGCGGCGATGACTCGAGCCGACGGTGTTTGTATAAAGCCTTCGAGATGATGCGAGAGTGCGCCGCCAAACATCCAGGCAACAGCACCCGCAATGATCCAGGTAAGCAACGATAAAGCTTCTTTAACAAAGCCACGGCTCAAACTGATCAAACTTGATACGCCAATGACGGCGATAATGGCCCAATCGACCCAGGTGAATACCACGATTCAGGCTACCAACAGAAATGGCGCTGTATTTTAACAGAGCACGACGCTACGAGTAAGCAGTCGATCAACTGCTTTCTGGTTTAAAACGAACAACAAATCCGTTTAATTTCTGTTTGCGGTTCAACTGATCGCGCAGGCGATCAGCCTCAGCACGCTCAACCAGCGGCCCCACAAAGACCCGATTCATGCCCTCAAAGGTACGAATATAGGCGTTATAGCCTTGAGCGCGCAGGGTCTTTTGCAGCTTTTCAGCACCGTCGCGACTGGACAAACTGGCTAACTGAACCGACCAACTCACCGGCAGACTATTGGCGTCCAGGTGACTAGCGGGCTTTTCGGCTGCAGCCACAGGCTTCTCGGCACGAGCAGCAGCATCGGCTTTGACCTGCTCACGCGCTTCAGGCGGTGGCGTAGCAGGGACTGGATTGACTGGCTCATCAGCATTTTGCTCGATGATCGCAGCGATCGGATCAGGGCCTTGATCTTCTTCAGCCGGAGCTTCTTCAATAATCTGCGGCTTCGGTACAGCGACCGGCTGCATCTCGATTTCCGGCATTACCGGTGCTTCCGGCATGCTTGGCGCATCCACCACGACACGCTCTATCTCATCTTGCCGAGACAACAGCATGGGGATAAAAATAATCGCCAAGGCCAGCAACACCAAGGCGCCAACAATACGTTGCAGCAAGTTTTTATCCAGCAAAGCCATCCTGACCTACTCCCGTGGCATGGCCCGCCAGCCATTCCAAGGCCTCGGCCACACAGTAAAACGACCCGAACAGAAGAATTTCATCTCCCGCCGAAGCTTTGGTGCATTGTGCGTCCAATGCACAGCGCACATCATCAAATACCGCTACCTGCGCTGCACAGTCAGTTAAATACCTGGCCAGTTCTGCCGCCGGTCGCGTACGACTTGTCGGCAATGGTGCCACAGCCCAATGGGCAATATGTGGAATTAATGGCGTTACCACACCCGCCAAGTCTTTATCTGCCAGTAAAGCAAATACAGCAGAACGCTTACCAGCGACTGGCTTCATCGCCAAACGTCGCGCCAAATACTCGGCAGCATGGGGATTATGCCCAACATCCAGCAACAACGTCAGGGGCTTTCCTTGCCAAACCAGCTGACGACGATCAAGCCGCCCCGTTACCCGCGTGCCCAGCAAAGCATTCTTGATTTGCGCAGGCTGCCACGCAAGCCCAGTCAACGCATACGCTTGCAGTGCCAGCGCTGCATTTTCCACGGGTAAATCGAGTAATGGCTGATCAATAAGTTCCAGTGCCGCGCCTTGCGCATCAATCCCCCGCCATGCCCATGTGTGCTCGCTCACAACCAGATCGTAATCACGACCCCGCAGGAATAACGGCGCTTCAAGTTCAGCAGCACAATCAAGCAGTGGCTGTGGCGGATCTAAATCACCGCATAAAGCAGGTTTGCCTGCACGGTAGATGCCGGCTTTTTCGATGGATACCGATTCACGGCTATCGCCCAGCCAATCAACATGATCAACACCAATGCTGGTAACCAGAGCAATATCGGCATCTATCAGGTTAACCGCATCCAGACGCCCACCAAGGCCAACCTCAAGCACTACAGCATCAAGCTGCTGACGCTTGAACAGCCAGAATGCGGCCAGCGTGCCCATCTCGAAATAAGTCAGGGAAGTGTCGCCACGCGCCGCTTCAACCGCTGCAAAGGCCTCGCAGAGCAGTTCGTCACTGGCTTGCTCACCGCAGATTTGCACGCGCTCGTTATAGCGCAGCAAATGTGGCGAACTGTAGACCCCGACACTAAGGCCTTGCTGCTCAAGCAAGGAAGCAATAAAGGCGCAGGTAGAGCCTTTACCGTTGGTGCCAGTGACGGTAATCGTCAATGGGGCCAGCTTGACCAGCCCCATGCGCTGCGCAACCTGGCGAGAGCGCTCTAAACCCATATCAATGGCGCTAGGATGCAATTGCTCCAGATACGCCAGCCAATCAGCTAAAGAGCGTTGACTCATGCAGAGGTCATCTCAACCTGAACCGCTGAGCTGGAGGGTGTAGGCAGGTGCTGCATTTGCGCAAGCAGGCGCGCCAAACGCGGACGCAGTTCACTGCGCGAAATGATCATGTCGATAGCACCGTGCTCGATCAGAAACTCACTGCGCTGGAAGCCTTCAGGCAGTTTCTCACGTACCGTTTGTTCGATAACGCGCGGGCCAGCAAAGCCGATCAGTGCTTTAGGCTCGGCAACAATCACATCACCCAGCATAGCCAGACTAGCTGATACGCCGCCGTAGACTGGATCGGTCAGTACCGAGATAAACGGCAGACCTTCTTCACGCATGCGCGCCAGTACAGCCGAAGTCTTGGCCATCTGCATGAGCGAGATCAAGGCTTCCTGCATACGTGCGCCACCCGAAGCGGAGAAGCACACCAGCGGACAGCGTTTTTCCAGGGCAACATTGGCGGCGCGCACAAAGCGCTCACCGACCACGGCGCCCATCGATCCACCCATAAAGGAGAACTCAAACGCGCAAGTAGCAATCGGCATACCTTCGAGCGTACCGCTCATGGCGACCAACGCGTCCTTTTCACCGGTTTGTTTCTGCGCACCGACGATACGGTCCTTGTACTTTTTGCTGTCGCGGAATTTCAAGCGATCGACAGGTTCAAGATCAGCACCGATCTCTTCACGACCTTCTTTGTCGAGGAATATATCCAGACGTGTGCGCGCATCGATACGCATGTGATGGTTACACTTGATGCACACATCCAGAGTCTTCTCGAGCTCCGGCTTATACAGAACAGCATCGCAAGACGGGCACTTATGCCAGAGGCCTTCAGGTACTGAGCTTTTAGCCGTCTCAGAACGCATGATCGACGGAATCAGCTTATCTACCAACCAGTTACTCATGCTCTTCTCTCCTAAGCTGTGGTTCTGAATATGCCAGCAACGCGGCATATTCAAAAAAATTCATCAGTATGGCGCCGCCCGGAGCGTCTTATGCTTACCCGACGTCTCGGCTCAAGCACCACAGGCGTGCTCTGCAGCACATGCAATAAGTTTATGGACGGCCGAGCTCAATAAACCGTCACATCGTGCTGCGTACCGCTTGAATAAAGGCTTTTACCTTGCTCAGATCTTTGATGCCTTTACTCGCCTCTACCCCACCACTGACATCGACTGCATAGGGTTTAACCTGCTTAATCGCAGCCTCTACATTATCAGGAGTGAGGCCTCCCGCCAGAATAATCGGCATTTGCAGCCCTTGCGGCACTAACGACCAGTCAAATATCTCTCCGGTACCGCCCGGCACGCCAGCTACAAAGGTATCCAGCAAGACGCCACTGGCCGAAGCGTACGGCGCTATTTGCTGACCGACATCGGCACCAGACTTAACCCGTAATGCTTTGATGTAGGGCCGGCCGAAACCTTCGCATTGTTCAGGCGTTTCGTCGCCATGAAACTGCAGAAGGTCCAGCGGTACTTGCACAAGCAATTGCTGTAGCTGCTCACGCGGCATATCGACAAACAGGCCGACCGTGGTCACAAAAGGTGGCAAGCTGGCAATAATCGCCCGCGCCTGCTCAATAGTCACGGCCCGTGGGCTTTTCGGATAAAACACAAAACCAATCGCGTCGGCACCCGCCGCTACCGCAGCAAGGGCGTCCTCCAGCCGGGTGATTCCGCAAATTTTGCTTCGAACGACTCGCAACGACTGATTTCCTTTATCCACGCACATATAAAGCTAGGGTTATTAGACAGCTTACCGCGCAGCCCGTTGCACTTGCATCATAAACAGCTTCAGGCAAATGACTGCAAGCCTGTGCGTTTTTGCAGTGTGCCTTAGTATTCGTCCCTGACATCAGGTAAGCCGGAAAGAAAGTGCGGGCCCAAATAACGCTGCGGCAGACCAAACTCGGCCGGGTAATCGACCTGTACCAGGTACAATCCATAAGGCGCCGCAGTAACGCCACCCGTACGCCGCACCCCCGTATCAAGCACCTCTTTAGCCCACTCGACCGGGCGTTCGCCAGCCCCGATAGTCATCAGCACCCCAGCGATATTGCGTACCATGTGATGCAAGAATGCATTGGCACGAATATCCAGCACCATAAAGCGACCCTGTTCCAGCAGCTGCAAATGATGAACAGTTTTGACCGGTGACTTTGCCTGACATTGGCGCGCACGGAAGGCACTAAAATCGTGGGTACCCACAAAATACTCGGCCGCAGCACGCATCCGCTCAATATCCAGCGGACGGTGATTCCAAGTCACTTCCTCGGCCATGTGTGCAGGACGAATCTGGTCGTTATAGATCACATAACGGTAGCGCCGCGCCTGCGCACAAAAGCGCGCATCGAAGTGTTCGGGCATACTTTTCGCCCAGGCCACGCTGATGTCACCCGGCAAATTCCTGTTAGCGCCCATGACCCATGCATGCATGCTGCGCTCAACGGTAGTGGTGAAGTGCACCACTTGCGCACTGGCATGCACGGAGGCATCGGTACGCCCAGCACAGCTCAGCGTTACCGATGCACCACCCGCTACTTTCGAAATAGCTTTTTCAAGCGACTCCTGAACGGACGGCACACCAGCCTTCTGCCGCTGAAACCCGCGATAACGGGAGCCTTTGTATTCAACCCCAAGGGCTATTTTGAAAACGCCAACGGCGGCCCTTTCGGCCGCCGTTGAAGGTAGAGCATCTGACATTTATCAAACCAGTTTATTGATCAACTCTTTGGCTTCTTTCTGTTGATCATCGTTACCTTCAGCAACCACTTCATCGAGAATGTCGCGTGCACCCTCTGAGTCGCCCATATCAATATAAGCCCGAGCCAGATCCAGCTTGGTCGCGGTCTCATCGGTGCCAGACAGGAAGTCGAAATCATCTTCGTCTTCAAATGCTGCAACCGAAGATTCCTCGGTGAACTCTGGCATATCAAGTTCATCAGCTGGCTTTTGCTGTTCCAGGCTTTCACTCAATTGATCAAGTTCAGCCGTAACTTCATCCAATTGGGCGGCAAAGTTATCAGGTTTTGTCTCAGGTGCAATATCAGCATCATCATTCAATGACAGATCAAAATCTTCCGACAGATCAAAGCCATCATCAGACCCAGCTTTCGGCGCAGCGTCAGCCGCCGGCACAGGGGTTGACGAAAGGTCTGCATCATCCAGGTCCAGCAGGAAATCATCATCTGAGTCAGCCAGCGTAGTGCTAGGCTGGGTGCTGTCCAGATCAAAGTTGAAATCAGCCAGTTCATCCGTAAGGCCAGCGCCTTTATCGGCTTCGTCATCCAGGCTCAGCTCAAAACCCAGATCGTCTTCCTGGTCCGCAACTGGCGCACTAGCTGCCTTGCCAAGCTCGTCATCCAGATCAAAGCTGTCCATGCCGGCGCTTGCAGTAGACTGCAGCTGAGAGTCCAATTCAGACTCCAGATCATCCAGGCTCAGGTCGAAAGAGTCATCGCTGTCGGTGGCGGCAGGGCTCGAATTAACCGGCGCAGCAGTTGCATCGACATCATCCATCGTCAAGTCATCAAGACTGAAGCTGTCGAGATCATTGTCAGCGGCACCGGCCACGGCCAAACCACCCGCCAGGCCTGCCAGCGCAGGGTATTTGGCATTGAGCTGAGCAACTTCTTCAGTTGCACCGCCCATCTCACGCAGTTCGTCCTGTTGACGAGCGTAACCATCACGGTCGCCCATCTCGGCATAGACTTCCATCAACTTGAGGTGCAGGTCACTACGCTCTGGCTCATTATTGATAGCGTTTTGTAGCAGCTCAGCCGCTTGATTGAAGCGCCCGTATGCGATGTATATATCCGCCTCCCCCAGCACATCTGCTGTTTGCGGGGTTGTAGGCTGGTCTTTTGCAACTTCAGCTTGATCATTATCCAGATCGAAATCGTCATCCAGACCTGCAAAGCCATCATCTGGCAACTCAGACTCGGCCGCAAAACTATTATCCGGCTCAAGGCTGTCATCGGCAGACTCTGACTCTTTCAGCGCTTTACGGCGCGAAATAATCATCAATATAACTAACAAAGCCAGCAAACCACCGGCCGCCACGATCCCGAGCAGCATTGGATTGGCTAGTAAATCATCAACCATCGACGCAGGGGCCGGGGCTGGTTGAGCAGCCGGAGCAGCGGGCTTCGCGACCTCAGGTTCTGGTGCAACCACAGGTTCTGGAGCCGGAGCTGGAGTTGGTGCTTCAACCGGTGCAGGTGCCTCTGGGGTTACAGCAGGCTCTTCGCTATAGTTGAAGTCAGGCTCGTCAGTTGCGGCAGGCGTCCCTGCGACAGGCGTCTCTGAGGCTGACTCTTCGGCATCAGATGCCGCGGCAGCTGATGTATCTGCTGCTGGCTCAGGCTGAGCGCCAGGCACTGCGGCAGTCGCCGCAGTATCACCCTGACTTGCCAGATCAGCTTGCAACTTGGCCAACTGATCATCTTTGAGTTTAATCAAGCGTTGCAGCTTATCGACCTGGCTTTGCAGGTCATTCATTCGACCAGAAAGCTCTTCGTTCGCACGACGTGTTGAATCCAGGCTTTCTTGAGTGACGGCTAGCTTGTTGCTGAGCGTTTCGCTGTCGGCCTGACCTTTATCGCTACCGGCAGTAGACTTACCCGCCTCGGCTGAGACTAGCTTGAGCTTATCTCCCTCCTCGGCTTTGGCAGGAGCAGCACCTGCGACTTCACGCTTGGTCGCATCTAGCTGACGAGCACCCGCTGGAGCAGCTGGGCCTTCACGCCACTCAGCATTCTGCTGATTAACCTGGGCCAACGCTTCAGCTTGCGAACGTGAATTGATGGCAGCCTGATCTGGCAGACGCAGCACTTGGCCACTCTTCATACGATTGATATTGCCATCAATGAAGGCATCAGGATTGAGATCCTGAATTGCCAGCATCGCTTGGTGGATGCTGCCGTTCTGGCGCGAACGCTGAGCGATTTCCCACAGGCTGTCATCTTTCTGAATACGGTACTCATTGCTACCCGTCGCGCCTGGCGAACTGGCAGGTGCTGCGCCAGTGCTTGCTGGGCGCAGCGCTGGAGCAGCCGGGCGAGGAGCAGGACGAGGAGTTGGGGCAACAGTCGTGCGTGCAATCGGTGCAGTGACCGCAGCACGAGGAGCTGCAGCGGCTTGCGGGGAATACAGTGGCGGATCAAGCAATACCGTGTATTCACGCAACAAACGACCATTTGGCCAGAGCACCTCAACCAGGAAGTTCAGGTACGGCTCACGCACCGACTTGCTCGAAGTGATGCGAATAACGCTTTTACCGTTCGGCTTGATCACCGGGGTAAATTTAAGGTCGTTCAGGAAGAACTGGCGATCAACGCCAGCCTTATTGAAATCTTCCGGGGACGCCAGGCTCGGCAAGACTTCGTTGGGAGCCAGATCTCTGACTTCGACCAACTCAATTTCTGCCTCCAACGGTTGATTCAGCGAGGATTTTAGAGTGACTTCACCCAGACCCAGCGCGTGCGCCATACCGGAGGACAGTGCCGAAGCAGCTGCCATTGCCAGCACCAGTTTGCGAACCCGAAGCATATTTTAATCCCTTGTTTTTTTCTTTTATCTCGGCGTACAAAACGACCCAAAATGTGTCTGCCTGTATTCGCTAAAAGCGATCCCCCAATCAGATACACTTTGAATCAGTAGTGCCAAGCTCGAAAAATTCTTTAAATCACCAGCTAAGTATCTTTTACAGATAGTGTTTTATCAATAACTCAGCCAACTGCACAGCATTTATGGCAGCGCCTTTCCTCACATTATCAGACGCAATCCACAAATTGAGTTCTGCCGGATCATCAAGACCCGCCCGAACACGGCCGACGTAAATCAGATCTTGGCCAACTGCATCACCAACAACAGTCGGATAATCCTCGAACTCTACACATTCCAGCGCTGGAGCACGCTGTAAAACGTCACAAACTTTAGCAATATCAACTGTTTTAGTGGTTTGCAACGAAACACTGAGGCTATCACCAAAAAATACCGGCGCCTGTAGACAGGTTATTGATGTCTTTAATTTCGGCGCGGCGAACAATTCCTTTAGCTCTGCGGCCACACGCTGCTCAAGCGCACCGTGACCCTGAGCATCCGGCTGATCGACCTGAGGCAGCATATTAAAAGCCATTTGCCGACCAAACACCTGTGGCTCAAACGCACGGCCATTGAGCAGCTCTGCCGTTTGTCGCGCCAGCTCGCTTACCCCTTCGCGACCACGGCTTGAAACCGCCAGGCACGCAGTCAGATTAATCCGTTCGACAGTAACATTGGCCCCCAGCGCAGCCAGAACACAGCCCAACGCCACACTGATTGACGCCGGACTCGTTACCACATAGGGCGCGTTAAGCTTTTCAAGCGCCTGCGGATTCACTTCCGGGACGACACGCGGCGCCTGCTCAGACGGCAAACCGCCCGCCAAGTCGATAATAATGCAGCCTGCTGCACGGGCAGCATCGATGTGCTGCGCGGTAACACTTTGCCCCGCCGCAAAAAACACCACTTGAACAGTGCTGAAATCAAACGTTTGCATTTCGCGCACGCGTAGATTTCGACCTTTATAGCTGACCGTTTGCCCAACCGATTCAGCTCCCGCCAAGGCGTGCAAGGTGCCGATTGGGAACTCACGCTCCTGCAGAACCTGTACCAACGCTTCGCCCACACTACCGGTGGCACCAATTACTGCAACATCCAAGCTACGACTCATACTCAACTCTTGAGGTTATTGACCAACACGGCAAGGTAAAAACATCACCCCTGCTCCTAAGGTGTCAAAATGCGAAGCTTAATCCGTAGGGTGTGACAACGCGAAGCTTGTCCACCGAGCATCATTGATCTTGCCGAGTTTTGCGAAGGGTGATGGCGGACAAAAAAGCGTTGTCCGCCCTCATGAGTTATGCGAAATGCAACTTACAAATGCATAAAGCGAGCTTAACAGGAATCGTTTATACGATAGCTGCTTAGCTCGCTTTATGCCGGGTTAATGCCTGTGTGCAAAAACGCGCAGTTGATTAACGCTCCAGCAGGATCCGCAGCATGCGGCGTAGCGGTTCAGCCGCGCCCCACAACAACTGGTCACCAACGGTGAATGCGCCCAGGTACTGCGAACCCATGTTGAGTTTACGCAGACGCCCTACTGGCACGCTCAAGGTCCCGGTTACCGCAGTCGGGCTGAGATCAGTGATGCTTGGCTCGCGATGGTTTGGCACCAGCTTGACCCAAGGGTTGTGCTGACTGATCAGCCCTTCGATGTCCGAGATCGGCACGTCCTTGTTCAGTTTGATAGTCAAAGCCTGACTGTGGCAACGCATCGCGCCGATGCGCACGCAAATACCATCGACCGGAATTGCACTCTTGAAGCGACCCAGAATCTTGTTGGTTTCAGCCTGCGCCTTCCACTCCTCACGGCTCTGGCCGTTAGGCAGTTCCTTGTCGATGTAAGGAATGAGGCTACCCGCCAGCGGCACACCGAAGTTATCAACCGGGAAGCCGTCGCCACGCATGCTTTCAGCCACGCGGCGGTCGATATCCAGAATTGCGCTCGCCGGGTCAGCCAACTGCTCAGCTACTGAACTGTTGATGGTGCCCATCTGCTTGATCAGCTCACGCATGTTCTGCGCGCCTGCACCGCTCGCGGCCTGATAGGTCATGGCGCTCGCCCACTCGACCATACCCGCCTCGAACAGACCACCCAAGCCCATCAGCATCAAACTGACAGTGCAATTGCCACCGATGTAGTTCTTGGTGCCCGCGTCGAGCTGCTGGTCGATCACCTTGCGGTTGACCGGGTCCAGCACGATCACGGCGTCGTCATTCATGCGCAGCGATGATGCCGCGTCAATCCAGTAGCCCTGCCAGCCCGCTTCCCGCAGTTTAGGGAAGACATCGTTGGTGTAGTCTCCACCCTGGCAGGTCAGAATCACATCCAGACCTTTCAGTTCATCGATGTTGTAGGCGTCTTTCAGTGGAGCGATATCCTTGCCCACTGCCGGCCCCTGGCCACCAACATTGGATGTGGTGAAGAATACTGGCTCGATCAAATCGAAATCCTGTTCTTCAAGCATGCGCTGCATCAGCACGGAACCAACCATGCCACGCCAACCGATCAGACCTACACGTTTCATAACAACTACACCTATATGAATCGCGACTGAAGTTCTTCAGTCGCGCGAAAGATTACAAACTACGCAGTGCCTCGACGACCGCATCACCCATTGCCGCAGTACCCACCTTGGTGGTGCCAGCTGAGTGAATGTCGCCCGTGCGCAAGCCTTGATCGAGCACCATGCTCACCGCTTTCTCGATGGCCGCCGCCGCGTCAGCTTGGTTGAAACTGTAACGCAACATCATCGACACCGACAAAATGGTCGCCAACGGGTTGGCGATGCCTTGACCGGCGATATCCGGCGCAGAACCGTGACACGGCTCGTACATGCCCTTGTTGTTGGCATCCAGCGAGGCCGATGGCAGCATACCGATAGAGCCGGTGAGCATTGAAGCCTCATCCGACAGGATATCGCCGAACATATTATCAGTGACCATTACATCGAACTGCTTTGGCGCACGCACCAGCTGCATGGCAGCGTTATCCACGTACATGTGCGACAGCTCAATGTCGGGATAGTCTTTAGCGACTTCCTCAACCACTTCACGCCACAACTGGCTGGAGGCAAGCACGTTGGCTTTGTCTACCGAGCAGAGTTTTTTGCCGCGAACCCGAGCCATATCGAAGCCGACACGGGCGATACGACGGATTTCACTTTCGCTGTATGGCAATGTGTCGTAGGCCTGACGTTCGCCGTTTTCCAAATCACGGGTGCCGCGTGGCGCGCCAAAGTAGATGCCACCGGTCAGCTCACGAACGATGAGGATATCCAGACCCGCAACCACTTCTGGTTTGAGCGAGGAAGCATCAGCCAGCTGCGGATACAAAATAGCCGGACGCAGGTTGGCAAATAGACCCAGCTGCGCACGAATTTTCAACAAACCGCGCTCAGGGCGGATATCCCGGTCGATCTTGTCCCACTTGGGACCGCCAACAGCGCCAAGCAGCACAGCATCAGCGTTGCGGGCAAGCTCCAGGGTTTCATCGGCGAGCGGCACACCGTGCTTGTCGATGGCAGCGCCGCCAATCACATCGTGGTTTAGCTCAAAACCCAGCTGGAACTTTTGATTCGCCAGTTCAAGCACCTTGACCGCTTCAGCCATGATTTCCGGGCCAATACCATCACCAGGAAGAACCAGAATCTGTTTGCTCATGCTTTCCTCTCAAACGGCGCTGATTGCGCCAACACATTTTTTAAAGCCGATCTATTAACGTTCAGCCCAAAGCAACAACACATCCGGACTGAATGAGCCGTCGTCAGCAATTTCAAAATACTCGCGAACTTCTTCGCCCACGGCCTGCTGCAATGCCAGAATCGCTTGGCGAAACACCTCCGGGGTGCGCATGCGCTCGACCCAGCTGGTAAATTCCAGGCGCAAGCGTTGGCGACTGCAACTGGTTTGCACTAAACCTGCCTCGCCGACCAGACGCGACCATTGCGCCGGCGAGTAATCACGCACATGGCTGGTGTCGCGCAGTAACTCAACCGCTTGCAGATGAGTGTCGAGCAATGGCAATTCCGGCGCGGCAACATCAATAAACGCAGCCGTCCCGCCCGGTTTTAATACTCGACGCACTTCGCGCAAGGCCTGTCCCACATCGCGCCAGTGATGCGCCGAATAGCGACTGAAGACAAAGTCGAACTGCTCATCGGCAAACGGCAGTTGCTCAGCCTTGCCACATTCAGTCTGCACATTATCCAGACCCCGCTCAGCAGCAGCTGAAACAACCACATCCAGCATCTGTTGAGACAAGTCGTATGCCACCACCTCACCGGCTAGCGGCGCAACCTGAAAGCTGACATGGCCCGCACCACAACCCAAGTCCAGCACCCGCGCGCCTGGCAGTGCCGCGACCCGTTCCCGCAGCAGCGCAAACTCTGCACCTTGAGCATGCACCGCACTGCTCAGATAGGCACTCGCTTGCTCGCCGAATTGGCGCTCAACTACTTGGTTGTGATCAGCCTGGTTGTGATCAGTCATGTCGCCGCCCCTGGCTCCTCAGCCGCTTTGCATTACTTGATTGCGCCAAATAACCATGGCTGTTGCTGGCGATAGCCTTCCTCAAAGGCGTGAATGGCATCACTGTCCTGCAAGGTCAAACCGATGTCATCCAAGCCATTGAGCAAGCAGTGCTTACGGAAAGCATCGACTTCAAAACTGTACTGCTTGCCGTCTGGGCGAGTGACCTTCTGCGCTTCAAGGTCAACTGTCAGTTGATAGCCTTCAGTCGCTTCAGCCTGCTCAAACAGTTCATCCATCTCGCTTTCAGCCAGAATGATCGGCAACAAGCCGTTCTTGAAGCTGTTGTTGTAGAAAATGTCAGCAAAGCTTGAAGCCAAAATAGTGCGAAAACCGTACTCTTCCAACGCCCATGGCGCGTGCTCACGACTGGAGCCGCAGCCAAAGTTCTCACGCGCCAGCAGTACGCTTGCGCCCTGATAACGCGGGAAGTTGAGCACGAAATCTGTATTCACCGGGCGCGTGGAGCTGTCCTGGTTTGGCTGGCCGACATCCAGATAGCGCCACTCGTCAAACAGGTTCGGGCCAAAACCGGTGCGCTTGATCGATTTCAAGAACTGCTTCGGGATGATCTGGTCAGTGTCGACGTTGGCACGATCCAACGGCGCAACAAGACCGGTGTGTTGGGTAAAAGCTTTCATAGCGGTCTCCTCAGGCCTGAATCAATTCACGAACATCAATAAAGCAGCCATTCACAGCAGCAGCTGCAGCCATTGCCGGGCTCACCAAGTGGGTACGACCACCGGCACCCTGACGGCCTTCGAAGTTTCGGTTAGAGGTTGAAGCGCAATGCTCGCCGCTGCCGAGTTTATCTGGGTTCATCGCCAGACACATCGAACAGCCCGGCTCGCGCCACTCAAAACCGGCCTCAATGAAAATCTTGTCCAAGCCTTCTTTCTCGGCCTGCTGCTTGACCAAACCCGAACCCGGTACAACCATCGCCTGTTTGATAGTTGCCGCGACTTTACGCCCCTTGGCCACTTCAGCTGCGGCGCGCAGGTCTTCTATCCGCGAGTTGGTGCACGAGCCAATGAAAACACGATCAAGCTGGATATCGGTGATCGCCTGATTGGCAGTCAAACCCATATATTTCAAGGCACGGGTGATCGAGTCGCGCTTAACCAAGTCAGTCTCGGCGGCTGGATCTGGAACGTTTTGGTCAACTGCCAACACCATTTCAGGCGAGGTGCCCCAGCTCACTTGCGGCTTGATATCTTCAGCGCGCAATTCAACTACGGTATCAAAATGCGCATCCGCATCAGAAACCAGACCACGCCACTGCGCGACCGCTTGATCCCACTGCTCGCCCTTCGGCGAGAACGGACGGTTTGCAACGTACTCAATGGTCTTTTCATCGACAGCCACCATGCCAACTCGAGCACCTGCTTCGATCGACATATTGCAGATGGTCATGCGTCCTTCCAGCGATAAATCGCGAATCGCGCTGCCTGCGAATTCCAGGGCGTGACCATTACCGCCAGCGGTACCGATTTTGCCGATAATCGCCAACACGATGTCTTTAGCAGTGACGCCAAAAGGCAGCTTGCCCTCAACGCGAACCTGCATGTTCTTCATTTTCTTAGCGACCAAGCACTGCGTGGCGAGCACATGCTCAACCTCGGAAGTGCCGATACCGTGAGCCAACGCACCAAAGGCGCCGTGAGTCGAGGTGTGTGAGTCGCCGCAGACCACGGTCATACCGGGCAAGGTTGCGCCCTGCTCCGGGCCGACCACATGCACGATACCCTGACGAACATCGTTCATCTTGAATTCAAGAATGCCGAAATCGTCGCAATTCTCATCCAGGGTTTGCACCTGAATCCGCGAGACTTCATCACTAATCGACTCCAAGCCACCTTGGCGCTCGGCCTTGGTGGTCGGTACATTGTGGTCCGGAGTGGCGATGTTCGCGTCGATGCGCCATGGCTTACGCTTGGCCAGACGCAAGCCCTCGAATGCCTGCGGAGAGGTCACTTCGTGGAGGATATGCCGGTCGATATAGATCAGTGACGAACCATCGTCACGGCGCTTAACCTCGTGCATTTCCCAGAGCTTGTCGTACAGCGTTTTGCCGGCCATCAGCGTTTCCTCATCATCAGCATATTTCTGTGCTTCAGGAGTATCCCTTTAGCTTATGTGGCAATTTTATGGGTTTGCTTTAAATTACTCAAATTCATATTTTTCATCTATCGAATAACTATCAGGAATACGAAATGGATCTGGCAACCCTTAATGCATTTATCGCGATTGCCGAACTGGGAAGCTTCTCCGACGCCGCAGAACGTTTGCACCTGACCCAGCCGGCGGTCAGCAAACGCATCGCCAGCCTGGAGCAACAACTCAATGTGCGCCTCTTTGATCGCCTTGGTCGCGAGGTGAGCCTTACTCAAGCTGGCCGCGCCCTGCTGCCACGCGCGTACCAGATCATCAATGTACTGGATGACACGCGCCGAGCTCTGACAAATCTGAGTGGCGAGATCAGCGGCAGACTGACGCTAGCCACCAGTCACCATATCGGCCTGCACCGCTTGCCGCCTTTATTGCGCGCGTTCACACATGCTCATCCGCAGGTCGCGCTGGACATACAGTTTCTCGACTCCGAGGTGGCCTACGAAGAAGTCCTGCATGGCCGCGCCGAGCTAGCTGTCATCACGTTAGCGCCGGAAACCCGCGGACCGGTAAGTGCGGTAGCGGTTTGGGATGACCCGCTGGACTTTGTGGTCGCGCCAGAACATCAATTAGCCAGCCATTCCGACGTCAGCCTGGCTGATATCGCTCACCAGCCTGCAGTCTTCCCTGGCGGCAACACGTTCACTCACCACATTGTGCAGCGCTTGTTCGAGGAGCAAGGACTAACGCCCAATATAGCCATGAGCACCAACTACCTCGAGACCATCAAAATGATGGTCTCGATCGGCCTCGCCTGGAGCGTGCTACCGCGCACTATGCTCGACGACCAAGTGTTTCGACTCGCCCTTCCGGGCATCCAGCTCAGCCGTCAACTAGGCTACATCTCACACAGCGAACGCACGCTTTCAAACGCCGCGCGGGCATTTATGCAATTGCTCGATGCGCAGCGCGACGATCTTGCATGTGCCACTCGATAACCGCTACGGTGAGGCTATAACTATTGTATGCCAGCACTCGACACCCACTGCTGACAACCTCGACCATCCGCAGAGCCACCAATGGCGAAAAATCATGACCGCAGTGTAATTTTGCCGCACATCCCTGCACTCGATCCTGCTGCGTTCGAACAGGCATGGGATGACGCTCCGCGTCTACTGGCCGCACTCAACGGCGCCAAGTTGGGCGCTTGGCTTTGGGATATAGAAAGCGGCAAAATCAGCTGGTCACGCGGCGCCCAGGCACTGTATGGGCTTGATGCAAGCCGACCATTAAAGCAGCGCGTCGAGTATCTGGATTTGGTGCCTCCGGAGGATCACGAACACGTCTTGTCTTTGTTCCGCAAGATTGTCGATGGCACCCCTGACCTGCGTCCAATGCGCCATCGAATCATCTGGCCAGATGGCAGCCTGCACTGGATTGAAGTCAACGGCAGCCTGAAACCCGACAGCCAAAACCGGCCGCGCATGTACGGTGTGGTGCGCGACTACACCGCGCAGAAACAACGCTCCGAATCGCTGATCAACTCTGAGCAACGCTTTGCCAGCCTATTCCAGCTTAACCCTGACATCGTAATGCTGGTTCGCCTTGCGGATGATCACCTAATTGAAGTCAACCAACACTTTGAACACACCTTTGGCTGGACTGCAGCAGAAACAATCGGACGCAGCTGCGACGAACTGAATATCTGGGTGCACGAAGCCGAACAGCAATACCTTGCACGAGCTATAGCCGATGTTCGTGAACCCATTGTCCAGCAAGTCCAATTACGAACTCGCACCGGCAGTATTCTTGATGGCGTGCTCTCCAGCCAGTACCTGGAACTGGAGAGCCAAGCGTTCATGCTCAGCTCTTTCACCGACACCAGCCAGCAGAAACGCGCTGAAGAAGCATTGCGCAGTAGCGAAGAAAAATTCTCCAAGGCTTTTCAATACAGCCCCGATGCAGTTGTTATTACCGACCTGAGCTCTGGCCGCTTCATTGAGGTAAACCCCAGCTTTGAGCGCCAGTTTGGCTGGAGCAAAAGCGAGGCCGTGGGTCACACCTCTATTGAACTGGGAATCTGGGCTGATTTAAGCGATCGCCAGCGGATGCTCGACGCAGTCAAACGTAATGAACTCAACGAGCTTGAGGTATGCCTGCATAGCCGCGACGGCAAGATGAGCACCAATTTATTATTTGGTGGCGAGATCATCCTCGAAGGCCGCGCCTGCCTGATCCTTACCGTTCGTGATATTTCAAGACAACGCGCCCAGGAGCAGGTGCTGAATGACAGCCAAGAGCGTCTCAACCTGGCGCTCGACTCGGCCGACCTTGGCACCTGGGACTGGCACATTCCAAGCAACTTGATTTACGGTTCAGAACGCACCTCGATTTTACATGGACTGACCGCCACGCCTTACCACGGCGACTTCGAAACATTGCTCAGCACCGTTCCGCTTGAAGACCAACGCATGATGCTCAAAGCCTATAAAGAGCTGCTGAGCGGTGCGCGCCAGACCTATCAGGTGATCTATCGATCGCGCCATGCCAATGGTGCGACGTACTACATCGAGAGCACTGCAAAACTTTATCGCGATACCGATGGTTCGCCCCTGCGCATGACCGGCATATTGCTCAACATTACCGAGCGCGTGCACAGGGAGCAGCGCTTGGCCGCCTCGGAAGAAAAATTCGCCACGCTGTTTCAGGCCAGCCCAGACCCCATCTGCGTCACCCGTGTCAGCGACGGCGTGTTTATCGATGTAAACCCCAAGTTTAGTAAAACCTTTGGCTGGGAAAGTGCCGACATTATTAATCGCAGCAGCCTTGATATCTGCTTTTGGAAAAACCAGAGCGATCGTGAACGGCTGTATCAAAAACTCAACCGTGAGCAGTCGTTGGATGAAGAGGTGGCGCATTTTTACCACCACTCAGGAGCACTGCTAACCTGCGCTATTTCGACCCGATTTATCCGCGTTGATCGCCGGCTGTGTATCAGCACTACGTTCCGCGATATTACCGAACGCGAACTGTCTGAAGCGGCACTGCGGGCCAGCCAGGAAAAGTTTGCCAAGGCATTCCACTCGAGCCCTGACGCCATCACGATCACCGAGCGCGACAGCGGGCGTTACATCGAAGTTAATGAAGGTTTTTGCAAGCTCACCGGCTATAGCGCTGAAGACGTTATTGGCAAAACGGCTTACGAACTCAACATCTGGGCCAATGCTGAAGAGCGCCAGATGATGCTGACGAACCTGGCGCACAACGGTCATGTCCATCACTTGGAAATGCGCGGCAAGCACCGCAACGGCACGCAAAGAATAGTTGAAGTCTCGGTCGAAACCATTGAACTCAATGAAACCCCGTGCCTATTGCTTACTGCCCGTGATGTCAGTGAGCTGAAGAGCGCTCAGGCCCAAGTTCAGCACATGGCGTACCACGACCCACTGACCAACCTGCCCAACCGCACGTTATTGATGGACCGCCTGACCCAGCAGATCGCCCTCCTCAAACGCCATAACTTACGCGGTGCACTGCTGTTTATCGACCTGGATCACTTCAAGCACATCAACGACTCGCTCGGCCACCCCGTGGGCGATAACGTGCTGCGCGTGATTACTGCACGCCTAGAAGCGAGTGTGCGTCAGGAAGACACAGTGGCGCGCTTGGGCGGTGATGAGTTTGTGATATTGATTTCAGGACTCGAAGGCAGCACCGAGGATGTCACGCTACAGGTCACTGAAATATCCAACCAGTTACGCAAACTGCTGGCTGAACCCATGCTGCTGGATGGCCAACGCTTGCAGGTCACACCCAGTATTGGCATTGCACTGATCCCGGATCACGGCGACACCCCAGCAGACCTGCTCAAGCGCGCCGATATTGCGCTGTATCGCGCCAAAGACTCGGGGCGCAATATCGTTCAATTGTTCCGCAACTCCATGCAGGAAGCTGCCAGCGAACGCTTGCGTCTTGAAAACGATTTGCGCTTGGCCTACGCCCGCGGTGAGTTCGAGCTCTACTTCCAGCCACAGGTTGATGCGCGCACCAACAAGATCATTGGCGCCGAGGCGTTAATCCGTTGGGATCATCCAACCCTTGGACCACAATCACCCGGCCTGTTCATTTACATACTCGAAGAAAGTGGCTTGATCCTGGAGGTGGGTGGCTGGGTGCTCGCGCAAGCCTGCCGCGTGTATTCGCAGCTATTCCAGGAAGGGCTATTAGCAGACGACAATTTCAGTCTTTGTGTGAACATTAGCCCGCGTCAATTTCGCCAGGAAGAATTCGTTGCCTTGGTCCACAACTGTCTGCGCGCTGAAAACGTGCCACGTCTCAAGCTTGAGGTAACCGAAAGCATCATCATCCAGAACATTGATGACACCATCAAAAAAATGAATCAGCTGCGCGACATTGGCGTTAGCTTCGCTATGGATGACTTCGGCACCGGCTACAGCTCACTGACTTACCTCAAGCGCCTGCCGGTTGATGTACTGAAAATCGACCAATCTTTTATCCGCGATGCCACCAGCGATCCCAATGATGCTGAAATCATCCGAGCTATCCTTGCCATGGCCAACAGCCTCGGATTAACCGTGATTGCCGAAGGTGTTGAGCAACAAGAGCAACTCGACTTTCTTGGCAACCAGGGATGCCACCTCTATCAGGGCTACCTGTTTAGCAAACCCGTACCACTCAATGAGTTCAAAGCCTTGTTGCAGCGTTCGCCCGAACAGCAAAAACGCAGTTAAACCACCTACATCAGTGTGGGTAAAGCCGCTCATCAATCAAACAGAGGATACTTTATGCGCAAAGTCATGCTAATAACCGGCGGCAGCCGCGGCATTGGGGCAGCAACAGCGCGCCTGGCAATAACCGATGGCTACGCCGTATGCATTAACTATCACCAGCAAAGCACCGCGGCTGAAGCACTGGTTGCCGAGATCAAGACAGCGGGCGGCGAAGCCATTGCAGTACAAGCTAATATCGCCATCGAGACTGAAGTTGAGCAGCTCTTCACCACCATAGATCGCTACTTTGGCCGGCTCGACGTACTGGTTAACAACGCCGGCATACTTGAACCGCAAATGCGCCTGGAACAGATGGACAGCGCGCGCCTGCAACGCGTATTTGCCACCAACGTGTTTGGCAGCTTTGCTTGCGCCCGCGAAGCGGTGAAGCGGATGTCTAGCGATAATGGAGGCCAGGGCGGAGTGATCGTCAACCTATCCTCAATTGCCGCCAAACTCGGCGCACCCGGTGAATACATCGACTACGCAGCGGCAAAAGGTGCCATCGACAGCATGACGGTAGGCTTGGCCAAAGAAGTCGCCAGCCAAGGCATCCGCGTTAACGCGGTACGCCCCGGAGTCATTGATACCGAGATTCACGCCAGTGGCGGCGAGCCAAATCGCGTAGCCCGAGTCAGCGCCAGCGTGCCAATGGGTCGTGGCGGCAGCGCCGAAGAAGTGGCTGAAGCCATTATCTGGCTGGCCAGTGACAAGGCTTCATATGCCAGCGGAGCAATACTGGATATCAGTGGCGGACGCTAGAAAGCTGAGCGCTAATTCAGATTGGTGGTTGAAAAAAGCGTCAACCACCCGACAGGTCGCAAGCAAACCGTAGGGTGAGACAACGCGAAGCTTGTCCACCGGAGTTAGGCAACAGACCTATATCAACTGCCTAGCTGACAAGTTCGGCATTGAGAGCCAGATCAACGCCAAGCATGGCATCAATGCGCACGCAATCATTCTCGCGGCGCAATTGATTGAACAGCAGCGTCGCCTCCGGATAATTGCGCGTCAGCAGCGCCAACCATTGCTTGAGTCGCCCGGGGGCAAAGCGCGGCGAGAGTTTCTTGCGTGCCTGCAGCCAGAACTCCTGCAGCGACGGCTGAAGCTCTTGCCAAGTCATGGCCACGACAGGCTCACCGGCTTTAAACATAGCAATTTGCCGAGCCAAATCAGGGAGACTCACCAAACCCCGGCCAATCATGACGTCATCGACACCACTCACTTCTCGACAACGCTGCCAATCGGCAACCGTCCAGACATCACCATTGGCAAACACGGGCACATTGACCGCCTCTTTGATCAGTGCCACCCACTCCCAATGCGCTGGCGGCTTGTAGCCTTCGACTTTGGTCCGTGCATGCACCACGATCTGCTCAGCGCCGCCTTCAGCCAAGGCTTGGGCACATTCTATGGCGCTGCCTTTATCATCAAAGCCGAGTCGCATCTTAGCGGTTACCGGGATAGCCGCAGGAACCGTGCGCCGCACTTCGCGAAGGATCTGGTGCAGCAACTCAGGCTCCTTGAGGAGCACTGCGCCGCCACGGGACTTGTTTACGGTTTTCGCCGGACAGCCAAAATTCAAATCGATGACCGGTGCGCCCAAGGTACAGGCAAATGCTGCGTTATCAGCCAAGCACTGTGGATCGGAACCCAGCAGCTGCACACGCAACTGCGTGCCTCCACGGGTCTGTGCAGCGGTAAACAGCTCCGGAGCCAGTTTGCGGTAAGCGGAGGCTGGCAGCACACGCTCAGTGACGCGAATAAACTCAGTCACGCACCAGTCAATGCCACCAATATCGGTCAGCACATCACGAAGAATGTGGTCGACCAAACCCTCCATGGGCGCCAAAGCGATTTGCATACCATTACTCTCGAAAAAAACGTTGCATAGTCTACGCAACTATTTGCAGCAGATGAAATGTTCAACACTCGGCATAAGGCACGCCAGTGCAAATCTCAGACATTTGGGTAAACTGGCCGCAGACGCGAACAATCAAGGATTAAGATGCTACGCACCCTTCTGCTCTACGCTGGCCTGTTGAGCAGCTGTCTGCTCCAGGCGGCGCCAATCGAACGACCAGAAATCCACTTTGAATCAACTGCCGAATATACGGCAAAAGTGATCATCAGCCGTGACCGCGATGCACCAACCGCTTGCGATGTCGAGGTATTGATTACTGGCCAGGATCCGCTATCACTACCGCTTGGCGAGTCAGTAGCATTGAGCATTCCTGCTGGAAAATTCAATGTTGAGTTAACGCTTTCACCCGCAGGCTATTGTGGCTCTATTAACCTGATCAGCGAACAGTCGATGCTGATTAAACCCGGCCAGACCCGCTATTTCCAGGTCGTAGTTAGCCAAGACAATATCTTCCTCGCGCCTCAACCGGGCCCTGGGCAAACGTCAAGCAACGAGTGAGCTTAGAGCTCCATCGGGAACACGGGCTGCAGCGCCTTCCCGTAGCCATCGATGAACTCTGACGGCATGCGTTTGGGCTTGCCACTGGAAAGCTCAATACAGACGAACGTTGTTTTGGCGCGCAACAAGGTCACGCCATCTTCTGGGCGAATCAACTGAAACCGGCGATCCATCTTCAAGCGTTGATCAGACTGGACAATCCAGGTTGCCATCTGCAGTTGCTGCTCTTCGTAAGCGCTGGCTAGGTAGTCAATCTCATGACGGGTCACCGCCATTGCTCGATCCAGTCGGCGGTACTCGACCAAATCCAAACCCAGAAACTGCGAGTGGCGCCATGCACAACGCTCTAACCAACTGACATAGACCGCGTTATTGGCATGCCCCAGTCCGTCGATATCATCTGCACCCACAGTAATGTCGATTACAAATGGATTGGCCATATCCCAGTTCATCTACACAGCTCCACCCCACTCGCAAGCAACCGCGAGCAGCGGATCAATAAAAATCTCGGTCAGATGCAATAGCCGGTCTTAGCGATAGACCCGCTCATCTCTATAAGCCTTGCACACTGCCAGAGCCTAGCACCTGAAACAACCTTCGATGCTGATTCGTATCGACAGACATTAAGCGCTGAAATAGAAGGTAAAGACCCCCAGCAGCCATTCCCGCAGCGACCATTGCCGCGCCGGCACTAAACAGGCCTGGCTGAACGGGGTCACAGGGAATTACCCGCGGAGAAATTCATAAAAGACAGGCAAACAAAAGGGCCATTCTTTGCAGAATGGCCCTTTTAAAACCCGACTAGCGGGTAAAATGGCGTCCCCTAGGGGACTCGAACCCCTGTTACCGCCGTGAAAGGGCGGTGTCCTAGGCCACTAGACGAAGGGGACGAATCCTTCGAAAAACAAGGCCAGCAAATCGCTGGCCCGTGGCAGATTTAAAACACAAACGTGCTACTGCAAAATTGGTGGAGATAAACGGGATCGAACCGTTGACCTCTTGCATGCCATGCAAGCGCTCTCCCAGCTGAGCTATACCCCCAGATTTATCGCCTCTCGGCTCACAGCACCTTGCGGAGCTGTTTTAAATAATGGCGTCCCCTAGGGGACTCGAACCCCTGTTACCGCCGTGAAAGGGCGGTGTCCTAGGCCACTAGACGAAGGGGACGCAAAACCCTTCTAACAACTCGACCCGTTCAAAGAACCGGCCGTGGCAAGCCTTTCGGCTTTAAAGAGATTGGTGGAGCTAGACGGGATCGAACCGTCGACCTCTTGCATGCCATGCAAGCGCTCTCCCAGCTGAGCTATAGCCCCATCTCAAGGACGGGGCGCATATTAAGTGCGCCCCCGTTCTCTGTCAACAACATTCTACCCACACAGACATTCTTTATGCTGGTAGAACAACCACTTACCCTTGCCCATCGGCATGTGACAAAACACCTGAGACTGGCCAAGTAATTACTTGATTGCGTTAAACAGTTTTTCCCACTCTTTGTTTTCTTTTTTCGACACACCACCGATCAATTCGATCGCTTGGCGCAGACGGAAACGGGTCAGGTCTGGACCGATGATTTCCATGGCGTCGAGCACTGAAACAGAGCTGGCTTGACCAGTGATTGCAGCGAACATCAGCGGCATGGCATCACGCAGCTTCAACTCAAGGTGCTCAACCACGGCTTGAATGCAGGCGGTGATATTGTCTTTTTGCCAGTGACGCAAGGCTTCGAGCTTCCACAAGATCAGCTGCATAACCTGGCGAACCTGATCGGTAGAGAGCTTTTTGTGCTCGAACAGCGCTGCGTCAGGACTGACTCCACCGGCGAAGAAAAAACCTGCCAACGGAGCAATTTGACTGAACGTCTCAACACGGCCTTGCACGTGCGGCGCAATCTGCTTGACGTAATCACTGTTGAACGCCCACTTCTGTGCGCCAGCAATAAAATCGTCGACGCTCAGTTCACGCATCCACTGACCGTTGAGCCAGGACAGTTTTTCAAGATCGAAAATCGGCCCGCCCAGCGATACACGCTTGAGATCAAAGTGCTCAATCATCTCATCAAGGGTGAATTTTTCGCGCTCATCAGGCATTGACCAACCCATGCGCCCCAGATAATTGAGCATGGCTTGCGGCAAGTAACCCATGCGCTCATAAAAGGTAATCGAGGTTGGGTTCTTACGCTTCGACAGCTTACTTTTGTCCGGGTTACGCAACAGCGGCATGTAGCACAGCTCGGGTTGCTCCCAGCCAAAATACTCGTAAAGCAAAATCAGTTTTGGCGCTGATGGCAACCACTCTTCGCCGCGCAGTACGTGGGTAATGCCCATCAAGTGATCGTCGACCACGTTGGCCAGGAAGTACGTTGGCAGGCCATCGGTCTTCATCAGCACTTGCATGTCCATGCGATCCCACGGGATCTCAACATCGCCACGCAGCATGTCCGGCACCACGCAAACGCCTTCAGTTGGCACGTTCATGCGCACAACATTGGGCTCACCAGCCGCTAGCCGCTGCTTAACTTCATCAGCAGCCAAGCTCCTGCACAGACCGTCATAACGCGGCGTTTGCTTAGCTTCGGTTTGTTCGGCGCGCAACTTATCGAGGCGTTCGGAGGTACAGAAACAGTGGAATGCATGGCCTTTGTCGACCAGCTCCTGGGTGTACTTCTTGTAAATCTCGCCACGCTCACTCTGCCGATACGGACCATGCGGGCCACCAACGTCCGGGCCTTCACTCCACTCAATACCCAACCAGCGCAGCGCATCAAAGATTTGCTGTTCAGATTCACGCGTAGAGCGCAGTTGGTCAGTGTCTTCAATGCGCAGAATGAATTCACCGCCGTGCTGGCGCGCAAAACACATGTTGAACAAAGCGATGTAAGCGGTGCCTACGTGCGGATCGCCGGTAGGCGACGGCGCAATACGGGTACGAACAGTTTTCATGGTTGCTCTCATGCAAGCGGTGCGAGACGCAATGGAACCAGACGACTGCAGCAGACAGTGTGCAGATTCTTCAAGCGATGATCAGGTTGCCAATATTAGCAGGCCTGCCATGGCCGGCTCCAGTTCGCGTGCTTGTTGCTCGGCCAGACTCTTCATTAAAAAGTCTAGAAATGTCTTAACCTTCATCGCCTGGAAGCGACGCGACGGGTAGACCGCATAAACTTCAACAATAGGTAAAGCAGCCTCGGGCAGCAGTTCAATCAGTCGTCCTTCGCGGATCGCCAACTCACAAATCATATTCGGTAACGCAGCGATACCCGCCCCGGCCAACACAGCTTCGCGGGCAAATGTGATGTTGTTGCACAGCAACACCCGTTCACAGGGGATCGCGTGATCAAGCAACGGCCAATACCGCGAAGCGTCCCGCTGCAAAATAATGGCTCGGTGCCCTGCCAAATCCTCGCCGCAGTCCGGCACTCCATGCAGGGCTAAATAATCTGGACTCGCACAAAGCCTGCAACGCGCTTCAAACAATTTGCGCGCAACCAATGTCGAGTCTTGTGGCTGCCCAACAAGGATGACGATATCAACGCCCTCCTCAACCGGATCAACATTGCGTGAAGTCAACTCCACCTCAGCCGTGATGCCTGGGTATTGACGCATAAACTCGCCGAGCACGCGGCCTAGAAACTGCTGGCCAAACTCAACCGCGGAAGTAACCCGCAGCAACCCCGAGGGCTCTTGCTGCAACTGCATGACAGCCTGCTCGGCCTCGGCAAAATCTAGCATGATTTGCCGACAACGCTCGTAATAAGCCGCGCCGACTTCGGTCAGGCGCAATTTACGCGTGGTCCTGTTGAGTAAACGCACGCCCAGGCGCTCTTCGAGCAATGCAATGCGCCGACTCACTGTTGATTTCTGCATATTCAGACTGTTGGCCGCTTGGGTGAAGCTGTGGTGCTCAACCACCCGCGTGAAAATCAGCGCATCATCCAACCCCATGATTGTTCCCTATAAGCAACAAAGTTTATGAAGTCTAACGGCTAGAGGCAGATAAGGAACACTGTTAGATTCTCAGAAATTATTGCCGCCGCTCTGAGTCAGCCACCATGCCCGCCCAATTAAAACGCCGTTTGTCTGTCTTTTTAGTCATCCTTGCGCTGATTGGCATTGCATTTTTTGCGCACTGGTGGCTGATTGGACGCTTCCACGAAGAGACGGATAACGCCTATGTTCAGGGCGAGATCACCCGCGTTTCGAGCCAGCTCAGCGCACGCGTGGAAAAAGTATTGGTGCATGACAACCAACACGTTGTGCACGGCGAACTGCTGGTCGAGTTGGACAACAGCGACTTCAAACTCGCACTGCAACGCGCAGAAGCAACGTTTGCCACCCGTGAGGCGCAGCTCGCCCAAACGCAAAGCACTCTGAGCCAGCAAGACAGCATGATCGCAGCCAGCAAGGCAGATTTATCCGCTAGCCACGCAACCCTGAGCCGCGCAAAAATCGATATGACGCGAGCCATCACCTTGCGTAAATCGGGTTATATCTCGGAAGAGCGCGTCACCACTCTTGATGCCGATAGCAGCGTTGCGCGCTCGCAGGTGGCCAAGGCCGAGGCTGACTTGCAAGCGCAAAAACAGCAACTCGATACCCTGCGGGCTGAAATCAAGAGCCTCAACGCACAGATTGCCAGCGCACGCGCTGACATCGAACAAGCCAAGCTTGATATCAGTCGCACGCAAATCCGCGCCCCAATCAGCGGCTATGTCGGTCAACGTGCGGCACGCAATGGCCAATATGTACAAACCGGTGCTTATTTAATGTCGCTGGTTCCGGATCAGGACATCTGGGTTCAGGCCAACTTCAAGGAAACCCAAATCGGCCACATGCGTGCAGGCCAAAGCGCCGAGCTAACCTTCGACAGCTTCCCCGACACGCCAATCAAAGGCCACATCGACAGCCTGTTCGCTGCATCGGGGGCGCAGTTCAGTTTGCTGCCGCCAGATAACGCCACCGGCAACTTCACCAAGGTAGTCCAGCGCATCCCGGTCAAGTTGACGTTCGACAAGGACAATCCGCTGCATGGCCTGATTCGCCCCGGCATGTCGGTTGAAGTAGTCGTAGACATCAGCGACGACCAAAGCCATGGCGGGTGATCAACTCGTCCGACCGATTGGCGAGCCGAGCAGGCGTGACTGGATTGCGGTAATGAGTGTGATGTTGGGCGCGTTTATGGCGGTGCTCGATATCCAGATCACCAACTCATCACTCAAGGATATTCAGGGCGCACTTTCTGCGACGCTTGAAGAAGGCTCTTGGATTTCCACATCTTATCTGGTCGCTGAAATCATCATGATTCCACTCACCGCCTGGCTCGTGCAGTTATTGTCTGCCCGGCGCCTAGCGGTCTGGGTATCAATCGGCTTCCTGATTTCATCCCTGCTCTGCTCGATGGCCTGGAGCCTCGACAGCATGATCGTTTTCCGCGCCATGCAAGGTTTCACCGGCGGCGCACTGATTCCACTGGCGTTCACCCTGACCCTGATCAAGTTGCCGGAACACCACCGTGCCAAAGGCATGGCCCTGTTTGCCATGACCGCCACTTTTGCCCCATCAATCGGCCCAACGCTCGGCGGCTGGCTGACCGAGCAGTTTGGCTGGGAATACATTTTCTACATTAATATCCCACCCGGCTTGCTGATGATCGCAGGCTTGCTCTACGGCCTTGAAAAGAAAGCGCCACATTGGGAGTTATTGAAAAGCACCGACTACGCCGGCATTGTCACCCTCGGCGTTGGCCTTGGCTGCCTGCAAGTGTTTCTTGAGGAAGGGCATCGCAAAGACTGGCTTGAGTCCAACCTGATTGCCGGACTGGGTAGCATTGCCAGCATCAGCTTGATTCTGTTCGTCATTCTACAATTCTCGCGCAGCTCCCCACTGATCAACTTAAGGATTCTTGGCGAACGCAACTTTGGTTTAGCCAGCATCTCCAGTGTCGGTCTGGGCATGGGGCTGTACGGCTCGATTTATGTGCTACCGCTGTATCTGGCACAGATCCAGGGCTACAACTCTCTGCAAATCGGCCAAGTAATCATGTGGATGGGGGTTCCGCAGCTATTTATAATTCCGCTGGTGCCCCTGCTGATGAAAGTCGTTTCGCCAAAGTGGCTATGCGCGCTGGGGTTTGCCCTATTTGGTGCGGCGAGTATTTTGTCGGGTGTACTCAACCCGGATTTCGCCGGGGAGCAGTTCAACCATATTCAGATCATCCGAGCACTGGGCCAGCCGATGGTAATGGTCACCGTATCGTTGATCGCCACCTCTTATATCGCAGCTCAAGACGCAGGCTCAGCCTCCAGTCTGTTCAATATTTTACGCAACCTCGGTGGCGCCATCGGCATTGCCCTACTTGCCACTTTGCTCGACAGCCGCACCAAGGTTTATTTCGACTATTTGCGTGAATCACTGGTGCCGAGCAACCCACAAGTTGCAGAGCGTATGGCCTTGCTCACCCAAACGCTTGGCAGCGAACAAGCCGCCTTGGCCAAAATCAGCCAAATCACCCATGAGCAGGCCATGATCATGGCTTACAATGACGCCTTCCATTGGATTGGCATTGCCTTGTGCATCAGCATGACAGCGGTTTTATTAACCAGGAAACTACCTGCGAATACTGATTCCGCCACAGCTGGAGCCCATTAGCAAAACTGCGTCAGGTATTGCTCTGGCAACCGATGCGAAGACGGCCTTTGCTGCTGCCGGAGTTGTGACTCACTGGCGCTGGCCCTTCGTCTGTTCCTCCTATTATTCGCAATACCTCGCACTCTGTTTACTCGCTGCATTTTTCGAATCCACACTCAATCAAACCTGCACGCCGACACCCAGCGTGCATTTCTCCAGGTTCAAAATGTCCACGACCGATTCACGCGCCCGCACCTTAATGCTGATTGGCGCATTCAGCGTTATCTACATTGGCTGGGGCACCACTTACCTGGCCAATCATTTCCTACTTCGCGAATTACCGCCCTTTGTTCTCGGCACCCTGCGCTTCACCTTGGCCGGTGGATTGGCCCTGCTTTGGGTACTAGCCAGCGGACAATTACGCTTTAAACGCAGCGATATCGGCGGTGTATTGATTGGTGGCTTATCGCTAATAGCCATCGGTCAAGGCGCTTTGATCTACGCCAACCAGTTTCTTCCGACCGGCATGGTGGCAATGCTCTACACCACCCTGCCGTTATGGAGCGTGGCACTGGAGTGGCTACTCGGCGAACGACCACCGCTTTGGGTGCTATGCGGTTTGGCGATCGCATGCAGTGGCATTGTCTTATTGATGAGCAACGGACTCGACAGCAGCGCCACCTCGGCCCAATGGTTTGCCGGTGCAACCGTGGTTAGCGCCACGTTAATCTGGGCGACCGGCGTTTGGTTACTCCGTCAGCGCCCGGCATTTAGCTCAAGCTGGTTTGGTCTAAGCCTGCAAATGCTGATTGGTGCCCTGCTCCTGGCGATTTTCGGTGCACTGCATGGCGACTGGCAAAATCTCGACCTCGGCGCGTTGAGCAGTCAATCCTGGCTATGGATGGCCTATCTGGTTCTACCGGTTAGCCTTGGTGTATATCCAGCCTATTTCTGGCTGCTGCGCGAGGTGCGCCCAAGCGTTGTTTCGACCTTCGCCTTCATCAACCCGGTTGTCGCACTGCTGCTCGGCTACCTGCTGCTCGATGAGCACCTAAGCACCTTGGCGATGCTGGCCTGCGTGATTACGCTTGGCGGGGTGATGTTGATTATCTTCGGCAGGCGCTAGACCCGTGGCGGACAACAATCAGCCTGTAGGGTGCGACAACGCGAAGCTTGTCCACCAGAACGTCGCAATCAACTCAATATGGACAGCCGTTGCGGTGGTTGGAAAAACGCCAACCACCTTACAAGCACCCGCGTTATACCTTCAGCAGGCGCTCGCGCAGCTTCTGTACTTCGTCACGCATTTGCGCTGCGGCCTCAAATTCCAAGTCGCGAGCCAACTGGTACATTTTCTCTTCGAGCTGGCGAATACGCTTGCTGATTTCACTCGGCGAACGCAGCTCATTTTCATAGCGCGCCTGCTCTTCCGCTGCTTTGGCCATGCCTTTGCGCTTATTGCTGCGCGAGCCCGGCACCACTGCGCCTTCAAGGATATCCTTAACATCCTTGAACACTCCTTTGGGCACAATACCGTTGGCCTCGTTATAGGCAATCTGCTTATTACGCCGACGCTCGGTCTCACCAATCGCACGCTCCATCGACCCGGTCATGCGATCGGCATAGAGAATCGCCCGGCCATTGAGGTTGCGCGCCGCCCGGCCAATAGTCTGAATCAACGAGCGCTCAGAGCGCAGGAAGCCTTCTTTGTCAGCATCCAGAATCGCCACCAGTGAAACCTCGGGCATGTCCAGACCTTCACGCAGCAAGTTGATGCCGACCAACACATCAAACGCACCGATTCGCAAGTCGCGGATAATCTCGACCCGTTCAACCGTGTCGATATCCGAGTGCAGATAGCGCACCCGCACACCGTGATCAGCCAGGTAGTCGGTTAAATCCTCAGCCATGCGTTTGGTCAGTGTGGTGACCAGCACGCGCTCCTCAATCGCCACGCGCTTGTGAATCTCAGACAGCAGGTCATCCACCTGGGTCAGCGCCGGGCGTACTTCAATTTGCGGGTCAACCAGCCCCGTCGGGCGCACCACCTGCTCGATCACCCGTCCGGCGTGCTCTGCCTCATAGGGCCCCGGTGTGGCCGAGACAAATATGGTCTGCGGGCTGGCGTTTTCCCACTCTTCAAAGCGCATTGGCCGGTTATCCAGTGCCGAGGGCAAACGAAAACCGTACTCGACTAAAGTTTCCTTGCGTGAACGGTCGCCCTTATACATGGCGCCGACTTGCGGCACGCTGACATGCGACTCGTCGATGACCAACAAAGCTTGATCAGGCAGATAATCGTAAAGAGTCGGCGGTGCATCACCGGAGTCGCGCCCAGACAGATAACGCGAGTAGTTCTCGATGCCGTTGCAATACCCCAGCTCGATAATCATCTCCAAATCGAAGCGAGTACGCTGCTCCAGTCGTTGCGCCTCCACCAACTTACCGGCACCTCGCAAGTATTCAAGACGCTCAACCAGCTCGACCTTGATCTTCTCTACCGCTTCCAACAGGGTTTCGCGCGGCGTCACGTAGTGGCTTTTCGGATAAAAGGTAAAGCGCGGTAGTTTACGAATGACCTCTCCAGTTAGCGGGTCAAAGGCTGAAATACTTTCGACCTCATCGTCAAACAGCTCGATGCGAATCGCTTCAAGGTCGGATTCCGCCGGGAAGATATCAATCACATCGCCGCGAACACGAAAGGTCGAGCGGGCAAAGTCCATGTCATTACGGGTGTATTGCAGATCAGCCAAGCGCCGCAGTAAGGCACGCTGATCCATCTTGTCACCCCGGTCGACGTGCAAAACCATTTTCAGGTACAGCTCGGGACTGCCCAAACCGTAAATGCATGACACCGTGGTGACGATGATTGCGTCCGGCCGTTCAAGCAAGGCTTTGGTCGCGGAGAGACGCATCTGCTCGATGTGATCGTTGATCGAGGCGTCTTTTTCGATAAAGGTATCAGACGATGGCACATAGGCTTCAGGCTGATAGTAGTCGTAGTACGAAACAAAATACTCGACCGCATTGTTTGGGAAGAATGTCTTGAACTCGCCATAGAGCTGAGCCGCCAGCGTTTTATTTGGCGCCAGCACCAGTGTCGGCCGATTTATTTGGGCAATCACATTGGCGATGCTGAACGTTTTGCCTGACCCCGTCACACCCAACAAAGTCTGGTGCGAAAGCCCAGCTTCGAGCCCCTCAACCATCTGACGGATTGCTTCAGGCTGATCGCCAGCAGGCTGAAAACGGGTAACCAGTTCAAAATCTGACATAACTAACCTCAACAATCGATGTGACGCCTAGGGTCTGTTCCCGTTTCGGCGCGGCCGCATGAAGCGGGAACAGACCCTACGAGCACGTAAAACCTTGCGAAAGCGTGCATACGCTGTCGCAGCACGAGTTCCAGCCCGCTATACTAACGGGCCACTGACGCATCCCCTAATGCTAGCCATTACTGGATGCCTGACACTCACCCCCTCAATCAGAGCTGCCACACTCATGAGTCTGTTCACCGCCGTCGAAATGGCTCCGCGCGATCCGATCCTGGGCCTCAATGAAGCATTCAACGCTGATACCCGTGCCCATAAGGTCAACCTTGGCGTTGGCGTATACACCAACGAAGAAGGTCGCATCCCCCTTCTACGCGCAGTGGCTGAGGCGGAAAAAGCACGCATTGAAGCTCACGCACCGCGTGGCTATCTGCCGATTGAAGGCATTGCCGCCTACGACCATGCAGTTCAGACCCTGTTGTTTGGCAGCAATTCCCGCTTGGTTAGTGAAGGTCGAGTCATCACGACTCAGGCACTGGGCGGCACCGGCGCCCTCAAAGTAGGCGCCGACTTCATCAAGCGTTTGTTACCCGATGCGTGCGTTGCAATCAGCGACCCAAGCTGGGAAAACCATCGCGCGCTGTTTGAAGCGGCCGGTTTCCCGGTCCGCAGCTACCGCTACTACGATGCATTCAGCAACGGTGTAAATCGTGGCGGCATGCTCGAAGACTTGAAAAACCTACCGAGCCGCTCGGTTGTGGTGCTGCATGCATGCTGCCACAACCCAACTGGCGTCGACCTGAACATTGAAGACTGGCAAGCGATTCTGGAGATTCTCCGTGAACGCGAGCACGTGCCTTTCCTCGACATCGCCTATCAGGGTTTCGGCGACGGTATCGAAGAAGACGCAGCAGCCGTTCGCCTGTTTGCACAATCGGGGCTGACCTTCTTCGTTTCAAGCTCGTTCTCGAAATCTTTCTCGCTGTATGGCGAGCGAGTCGGCGCACTGTCTATCGTCACCGGCTCAAGCGATGAGACCAGTCGCGTGCTGTCGCAGGTCAAACGGGTCATTCGCACCAACTACTCAAACCCGCCGACACACGGAGCCAGCGTTGTCGCCACGGTGCTCAACACACCTGAGTTGCGTGCAATGTGGGAAACAGAGCTCGGCGAGATGCGCGATCGTATTCGCAATATGCGCCTGGCTATGGTTGAACAATTGACTGCATTGGGCGCTAAACGCGACTTCAGTTTCGTCGCCCAGCAACGCGGGATGTTCTCCTATTCAGGCTTGACCACTGAGCAAGTCGAACGCCTGAAAAGCGAGTTCGGCATCTATGCGGTAGGCACAGGGCGCATTTGCGTGGCTGCACTCAACGTGCGAAACCTGCCGACGGTGACCGAAGCCATCGCCAAAGTACTTTAATATTAAAAAGGGGTCGTCAGAGGCTTGACTTCCCCTTAATAATCAGTAGGATACGCGTCGTTGTTCCGCGATAGCTCAGTTGGTAGAGCAAATGACTGTTAATCATTGGGTCCCTGGTTCGAGTCCAGGTCGTGGAGCCAAACAACATGCAACACTTGTCGGGGTATAGCGCAGTCCGGTAGCGCGCCTGCTTTGGGAGCAGGATGTCGGGAGTTCGAATCCCCCTACCCCGACCATTATTTGGGTCGTTAGCTCAGTTGGTAGAGCAGTTGGCTTTTAACCAATTGGTCGTAGGTTCGAATCCCACACGACCCACCATTTTCGCTCTTGCTGTTGATAAGAGTTGAATCTTAGGGACAGAGTCATTCGCTCTGCTCCAGTAAAAAAGCGCCATTATGGCGCTTTTTTTATGCCTGCATTTCAGCTGCAGGCTAACTGGCTTTAGACATTACTCAACCCTGAGCTTGCTGCGATTTTGCTCAAGGATAGCCGAACCAATCCCCTTGACCTCAAGCAGCTCATCGACCGAGGCAAATGCCCCAGTGCTTTCACGATAGGCGACGATGGCTTTAGCTTTCATCTCACCGACGCCAGTCAAACCTTGCTGCAAGGCAGCCGCCTCTGCGGTATTCAAGTTGATGGTCGCCTGAGCCTCAACCTGCTCAACAGCAGGTTGCTCAGTTGCTACAGGTTCTGCAGCGCTAATTGTGAATGGCGCGAGAGTGCAAACTAAGGCCAGCAGCGCTGGCAAGATATAAACACGCATATTGAATGTCCTATTCAGATAACCAGACTCCCCGCCCGAACCACACAGGTGTGCAATAGCTTGACCCTAACGCTATAACTCTTTTATTCGAACCAAACTAAAGACCAAACGTCATATTAGCGTTGCCAAGCAGCACACTTGAGTTGTTGCATTTGCTTGTGCCCTAGCCACCAAGTATCCGTTACCATTGCCAGCGTCTTCCTCTGTGCGCCTTACTATGCCTGCTATCCATCGCTTTTCTTTAGCTGCTTACCTGTTCAGCGCTGTATTGGGCTTACTCCTTTTAGCCGGACTTTGGTATGGACTTGGTAAGCCCGTGCATTTGGCCGATGTTGCCAGTGCCTCGCACAAAATGCAGTGCGCCTCATATACACCGTTCGGCAAAGACCAGTCACCGTTTCAGCAACCGCTACGCATCAGCAATGAGCGCATGGATACCGACCTGGGAATACTCGCCAAACGCTTTCACTGCCTGCGCACCTATTCAGTGACCGGTTTGGAAGCACTGCCTGAACTGGCGAAAAAACATGGCCTGACCCTGATGATTGGCGCTTGGGTCAGCCGCAACGCCGTGGAAACCCAAATGGAGGTTACAGGCGCAATCAAAGCGGCCAACGCCCATCCTGATATTGTCAAAGCAGTGATCGTCGGCAACGAAGCGCTACTGCGCAAAGAAGTGACCACTAAACAGCTAATCAAACTGATTGAGCAGGTAAAGACTGGGATCAAACAGCCAGTGACCTATGCCGATGTCTGGGAGTTTTGGTTAAAGCATCCTGAAATCGCTCCAGCGGTGGATTTTTTGACAATTCACCTATTACCCTACTGGGAAGATGACCCCGCAGGCATCGACACAGCACTGGCGCAGGTTGCCAAGGTACGTCATCTATTTGCTGAGAAATTCGCCTCCAAGGATATCCTCATCGGCGAGACGGGCTGGCCAAGTGAAGGCCGCCAACGTGAGACTGCTCTGCCGAGCCGGGTGAATCAGGCCAAGTTCATGCGCGGCTTCGTCACCATGGCTGAAGAACATGGCTGGAACTACAATTTGATCGAAGCCTTCGACCAACCCTGGAAGCGTATGAGCGAAGGCGCAGTTGGCGGTTATTGGGGCTTATTTGACGCTGACCGCAATGACAAATCAGTGCTCGCTGGGAGCGTCTCCAACTTGCCAAACTGGCCCGTCTGGCTGGGTATCAGCGCACTGTTATATGGGTCAATATTGTTATTCACTTGGCGCCCGCACGCCTTACGCTACACCGTGCTCCAGCCACTGCTGGTAGCCGTTGGCGTCGCTTGCATGGGCCTCTGGGCTGAGCTGAGCTTGATTACCAGCCGCTATATCGGCGAATGGTTGTGGGCAGGGGCACTCTTGGCACTAAACATGATTGTGCTGGTGTATATCAGTCTCGCCCTGACCAACAGTGCAGATTGGCGCAGAGCACTATTTAACTGGCTCGACAATCGTCGTCACTGGTGGTTGATTGCCAGCGGCTTTGCCGGCGCAGTGATGATGCTGGCGATGGTCACCGATGCGCGCTACCGCAGCTTCCCAAGCGCTGCACTGCTGTTGCCAGCAGTGGTCTACCTATGGCGTCCGGTTGCAGGCTTTCGCCGTGAGACACTGGCATTACTGCTATTAATAGCAGCCGGTATCCCACTGCAGCTATTTGTAGAAACCCTAAGCAATATCCAAGCACTGGGCTGGGCCGTGGTCAGCGCACTACTTGCGGCAGCTTTGTGGCGCAGCCTGCAACAACGGCAGGCCTCGCTCAGCTAAACCTCAGGACTCACCCGACTAAACCTCAGGAGTTGTGGGCCGCGGTCAATGATGAGTGCGGCGCGCGCACCAAACGCAAGACCGCCAATACCACAGCAAAAACTGAAATACTCGCGCTGTACAATACCAGTCCAGCCAAGCCCAGTAGTAACCCCAGCACAGCCACCGCCCAACCAAACCGCCCCGGCAACACAAAGCCGAGCCCAGCAAACACAATGGCGGCCCAAGCGATCACCCGTAAGTGGATCAACCAGCCCAACGCCGAACGCAGACTGCAGGCAAAAACTGCAGGTGTATCGGCACAGATACCCACCCATTCATCACTTTCCATCAGCCCATAGCGCAACCCATAACAGGCAGCCAGACTTAACAGAGCCAGAACGACAAGAATGGCTACAGACCAAGGGCGAGGCATGTGTGACTCCAAATGAAATAGGCGGCGCCCAGAATAGTCATACGACCAATGGATGCAAGTTATGTTGATCATCGCTGCTCATGTCGGCATGCTTGTTGGGCTCAGCTAAAAGGAGATTTTATGAGCAGCATCAATGTTCGCCCCGCAACACGTGCCGACATGCCTTTGATTTTGAGTCTTGTCGCTGAATTGGCGGAATATGAAAAGCTTAGCGATCAGATCACCTCTGACCCGGAAGAGTTCGCAGAACATCTATTTGGCCCCCGCCCTTACGCTGAAGTACTCATAGGCGAATTGGACGGCAAAGCCTGTGGTTTTGCATTATTTTTCCATAACTTCTCGACATTCCTCGGGAAACCCGGCATTTATCTCGAGGACTTGTACGTACGTGCTGATACACGTGGCTCAGGGCTGGGCAAAGCATTACTTGGTACAATGGCAAAACTTGCCGTGGCTCGCGGCTGTGGCCGTCTTGAATGGTCTGTACTTGACTGGAATGAGCCGGCAATTGGCTTCTATAAACAACTCGGCGCCTATTCACTTGACGACTGGACGCAGTTTCGCCTGACCGGTGATGCGCTGCAAAACCTGGCAAAAAATACTGAAGAACCAGCACTTGCTTAGCCTACGGTTGTCATAAATCAGTATTTGAATATTACGTTTACCTCTTAAAAGGGACTTTAACCATGTCGCTCACCCGTCGCCTTGCTGCGCTTGTCTGCGGCCTAACCCTCAGTGTTCCACTGTGGGCGGCAGATGTAGATATCGAGAGCTATGGCTACCCGATTACCAATCCGTTTGAGGCGACCATCGCCACAACGCCAGCGGAGCTGCGCCCAACGCTGCCTGACGATAGCGATATCAACCAGAGCGACTATAAAGTGCTGATTCGCCCTGAGCGCCAGTACGAACTGCCGAAGAATCTCTGGGCGGTCACTCATATGAAATACCGTCTGGCAGAGCAAGACGGTGAAGCGCCATTGATCTTCATTATTGCGGGCACGGGTGCCAGCTATTCCAGCACCACGCCGGAATACCTGAAGAAGCTTTTCTACGGCGCTGGCTACCATGTTGTTCAGTTGTCTTCACCGACCAGCTATGACTTCATGGCATCTGCCTCGCGCTACGCCACACCGGGCCTCTCAGAAGACGATGCAGATGACCTGTACCGCGCCATGCAAGCCGTACGCGCACAACATCCTGACTTGAAGATCAGCGATTACTACCTGACGGGCTACAGCCTCGGCGCGCTTAACGCAGCGTTTGTCAGCAAGTTGGACGAGGAACGACGCAGCTTCAACTTCAAGCGCGTGTTGCTGCTCAACCCACCAGTCAACCTGTACACCTCGACCAGCAACCTCAACAAGCTGGTACAGACCAAGGTTGATGGGGTCGACACCAACCGTAATTTCTTCGACCTGATCCTTGGCAAGCTGTCGCGCTATTTCAAGCAGAAAGGTTACATAGACATGAACGAAGCCATGCTCTATGAGTTTCAAATGTCTAAAGAGCAGTTGACTGACGAACAGATGGCGATGCTGATTGGTACGGTTTTCCGCTTCTCCTCATCGGATATTGCCTACACCTCCGACCTGCTAAACCGCCGCGGCTTGATAACGCCTCCCGGCACAGTGATCGAAACCAATACCGATATGACCCCGTATCTACGCCGAGCACTGCAGTGTGATTTTGACTGCTACATGCGTGAGCAATTGATCCCCATGTGGCGCGCCCGCTACGACGGCGGCAGCCTCGATCAACTGGTCAACAAGGTGAGCCTCTACGCTTTGGAAGATTACTTGAAGACCAGCGAAAAAATCTCCGTCATGCACAACGCCGACGACATCATTCTCGGCCCAGGTGATCTTGGCTTCTTGCGCCGCACCATGGGCGACCGTCTAACCGTGTACCCGCTTGGTGGGCACTGCGGCAACCTAAATTACCGCGTCAACAGCGACGCTATGCTGGAGTTCTTCCGTGGCTAAGAAAATCCTCCTGCTCGCCCTGTTGCTCAGTGCAAACTTCGCCAAGGCCGAAACAACGCAGCATATTGGTGACGACGGCTTCAAAAACCCTCTAGAGAGTCTCGAGTTCAATCCAGGGCTAGATCAGCACGTGTTTGAACAGTCGAGTTTCCAGGCGCTCGATGTGTACGACCCTTGGGAAGGAATGAACCGGCGCATCTACCACTTCAACTACCGCTTTGATGAGTGGGTATTTATTCCGGTAGTCGATGGTTATCGCTGGATCACCCCTGACTTTGTGGAAAGTGGTGTCAGCAATTTTTTCGCCAACATTGGAGATATCACCAACCTTGCTAACAGCATGCTGCAATTCAAGGTTAAGCGCTCGATGGACATCACTGCGCGCCTGCTGCTCAACACCACCATTGGTGTACTTGGCGTTTGGGACCCGGCAACCAAAATGGGTATCCCCAAGCAGCGTGAAGACTTCGGTCAAACACTGGGTTTCTACGGAGTGCCTGCCGGCCCTTACTTGATGGTACCCATTCTTGGCCCTTCGACCCTGCGCGATGGCACCGGACTGGTTGTCGACTTTGAAGGCTTGGCAACCCTCGACTTCCTCGACTTCTTCGCGTTCAGCTTTGAATCGCCGCAGTTCGAAGTCAGTACGCTATGGGCCATTGATACACGCTCTACGGTTAACTTCCGTTACGGCCAGCTCAACTCACCGTTCGAATACGAGAAAATCCGCTACTTCTACACCGAAGCGCGAAAACTGCAGATTAACGAATAGCGTTAACCCTGCGAAACTGAAAACGCCCGGCTCAAGCTGGGCGTTTTTTTGTGGCGGTACAAAACCTAAAGCACAGGTCAGTCGGCTTGATGGGAAGCACCAACAAAAAAGCCTGATCCGCAGCGAATCAGGCTTTTTTGTTTTAACTTGTTTGTACGTCGCCAGCTACTCGTTCTTAACCCACGCAACTACTTGGCATAATGTCGGAACAGGCCCGGTGGTACTTCGCTGCTATCGGCTGCCTGCCAAGGCCCATTGGCATTTAACCCCCAACTCCAGCCGTTGCTCCAACGATAGAAGGTGCGCTCGCGGTAATACAGGTCGCGAGCTCCATCAACCGAATACACGCCCAACGCTGGCACCCAATGGCTTTGCGCGCCGGGAGGCGGTGCATAACGTGGGTGCGACGGCTTCACGGGTAAGTCGCTAACTTGCGTGCCGGGGCCGTGAGTGGAGCAACCAGACACCAGCAGCAGTGCTGCTAGCGCGGTACAACACAACCCATTTCTCATTGTGCGTTGCCCTCGGCACTGTCGATCGTCAGTTGCTGCACGTCATCACTATTGCTGGCAACTGCTTTTGGTTGCGCAACCCATTCGCCTTGCGTGGCATTGCCACTGCGCGAGATACGCGCAACGAGTTGCACCTGGTCAAAGCCAGAGATTTTCAACTGCGGCATCATTGCATCAGCGTCTGACAGGCTAACTTCGACCGGTAGATCAGCCACCGTGACACGTTTAACCGCCAGCGGCATTGGCGGACCAGACACCGCGCGAGCAAAGATGAAGACGCTATCGCTCGGCTGCACTTTATCTTTCAGTGCTGCGGCCAACCCGACCTTGACCTTAAGCTTATGATCAGTACTTGCAGCAGCGGTGTCTGGGGCTGGAGCTACAGAACTGGCCGCTGCAGCGTCAGGATCAAGCTCGCTACGCGCACGTTCGATACCGCCCTGAATAGCCTGGCGCGATGGATCGTTCTCAGGCAATACAGCGACCAGTTTCTCCCACGAATCGACAGCATCCTGGAAACGACCTTGCTCGAAAGCGGCAATACCTAGCAAGCCAAGGCTGGTCACCTCTTCGGGGTCCGCCTGCAAGGCTTCGTCGGTCAGGCTTTGCAGCTGCGGTGACCATTGTTTGTCTCCAGCAAAATAGATCGCCTGCGCCCACTGACCGAGCAAAGCAGGATCTCGCCCAGCCAGATCAACCGCTTTCTCGAAGGCCTTCGCAGCCTCAGCAGCACGCTCCTGGGCCATATAAGTACGACCCAGGAAAAACCAGGCCTCAGCTGAGTCAGGATTTTCCTTGACCGCCGTCTCAAGGCGTTCGGTCATGGCTTCGATGGTTTGCGGCTGGTCGGCAAAGGCGAGGGTTTGCTCGACCTGATCAATCGCGCCCCAGTGCATATACATGCCATAGCCAAGCAGAGGCATCAACAGCGCCATAGTCAATGGCACCTTGCTTCCCAACACACGGGTTTTGCCCTTGCTCGTCTCAGTATCGGACAACAACTCACGGGAGGCTTCATCGCGGCCATCGCGCATTTGCTCGGCGGTCAGTACACCGGCAGCAAGCTGCGTTTCCAGCTCCTTGATTCGCTCTTGGTAAAGCGTCACGTTCAACGCAGTACGGTCTTCTTCGGCCTGAAATTTACGAGCGCGCACGACAGGAATCAGCAGAAACCCCAAGGCAGCCAATATCAACAGGCCAGCACATAGCCAAAATTCAATCATCAGTCTTTCTTATCCACAGGCGCTTGATTTAGTAAGGCAGCCAGACGTTGCTGCTCGTTGCTTGAGAGGCCTTCGTAGCGTTCGTTCTTTTGTCGACGCTTACGCAGCACAATCACTCCCAGCAGAATGAAACCACCAATTAGCAGGCCAGCAGGGCCGTACCACAACACAAGGGTGCGCACAGTTACCGGCGGGTTGTACAAAACGAAATTGCCGTAACGGGCGACCAGATAATCAATGATCTGCTGATCGCTCTGCCCGCCTTCGATCTGCTTATAGATCTCGGCGCGCAGATCCAACGCAATCGGCGCGTCAGAATCGGCAATGTTCTGGTTCTGACACTTAGGGCAACGCAACTCCTCGGTCAGAGTGCGATACCGCTGGCGCTCGGCCTCGGTTTTAAACTCGTAGGTATCGATGGCTGCATGGGCAACACCGATCAGGGTCAAACCTAGCAACAGCACTGCGAAAGTTCGACGTAATCCGATCATGGCTTGGCCTCGTCGACCATGGCCTGATAAAGCGGCGCGAGCTTATCGCGCCAGACATTGTCATCAATCACCCCAACGAACTTGTGGCGAATGATGCCGTCTTTATCGACCAGGAACGTTTCCGGCGCGCCATACACCCCCAGATCAACCCCCAGCGAGCCTTTGGCATCACTGATATTGAGCTGATATGGATCGTGAAACTCTTTAAGCCACTTTTGCGCGTCAGCATTGTCATCTTTGTAGTTGATGCCGTAGATATTCACGCCCAACTTGGCAATTTTATTCAGCACCGGGTGCTCGACCCGACACGAAATGCACCAGGTTGCCCAGACATTAACCAGAGCGGGCTTGCCCTTTATATCGGCAAGGGTGATGGTTTTACCGTCTTCCACCGACGGCAGTGAAAATGCGGGGAACGGCTTGTCGATCAACGCCGAAGGCAGCTCCGATGGGTCGAGAAACATGCCCCGATACAGAACCACTGCCATCGCCAGAAACAGCGCCAAGGGTAACAGCAGAATCAGTCGCTTCATGCCGTTGCTCCCGCCATATTCAGTGCATCACGCACTCGCGTGCGCACTTTCACCCGGTAGCGCTTATCCATCGCAGCCAGCAGACCACCCAGGCCCATCAGCAGCGCGCCCAGCCAAATCCAGCGCACGAATGGCTTGATGTGTACCCGCACAGCCCAAGCACCATCTTCCAGCGGCTCACCCAAGGCCACGAACACGTCGCGGGTGAAGCCGGCATCAATCGCCGCCTCGGTCATCATCGACTGCTGCACCGTGTAGAAACGTTTTTCCGGGTGCAATACAGCGATTTGCTGACCGTCTTCCAGCACGCGCATAGTGCCGCGGTCGGCGCTGAAGTTAGGCCCTTCACGATGCTTCGAGCCTTCAAAGACAAACTGATAGGCCCCCACTTCAACCTGGTCGCCCGGCGCCATGCGCATATCACGCTCAAGGTTGCCAACGCTGGTAAGGACTACACCCAAGGCACACACAGCCATGCCAAAGTGTGCCAACTGCATCCCCCAATAGCTGCGGGTCAGGTCGCGCATACCTTTGAACAAACCCTTGTTGCGGGTTTTATCAAAAATGTCACGCACACCGGCCAACACCACCCAAGCGGCCAACATGCACACAGCCATGACGCCCCAGTTGAAGTCACCGAAAGCAAAAGCGGCAATAACGCCAAGCGTCACGCTGCCGAGCAGCACCGGCAGCAGCATGCTCAGCAGCCATTTGACTGGGGTGTTTTTCCAGCGCACCAGCACACCAATAGCGATAACCGCCATCAGCAGGCCCATTAACGGCACAAACAGCGCGTTGAAGTACGGTGGACCGACTGACAACTTGGCCCCAGTCAACGCATCCAGCACCAGAGGATACAAAGTACCGAGCAGGATCATGGATGCAGCAACTACCAGAATCAGGTTATTCGCCAGCAGCAAAGTCTCACGCGACCACAGCGCGAAGCCAACCTGGCTTTTAACCACCGGCGCACGCATCGCAAACAGTGTCAGCGAGCCACCAACCACCAACAGCAAGAACGCCAGAATGAATACACCACGCTCCGGGTCGCTGGCGAAGGCGTGTACTGACGTAAGCACACCGGAACGGACCAGAAAGGTGCCGAGCAAGCTCAGGGAGAATGCGGCAATAGCCAACAACACCGTCCAGCTCTTGAACACGCCACGTTTCTCAGTGACCGCCAGCGAGTGGATTAACGCGGTGCCAACCAACCACGGCATAAACGAAGCGTTTTCTACCGGGTCCCAGAACCACCAGCCACCCCAGCCAAGCTCGTAGTAGGCCCACCATGAACCCAGTGCGATACCTACACCGAGAAAAGCCCAGGCAATAATGGTCCAAGGCCGCGACCAACGTGCCCAAGCAGCATCCAGCTTGCCGCCCAGCAGCGCCGCAATGGCGAAAGAGAATGCTACGGAAAAGCCGACATAACCCATATAGAGCATTGGCGGGTGGATGATCAAACCAAAGTCTTGCAACAACGGATTAAGGTCGCGACCGTCAGTTGGCATATTTGGCAGCAAGCGGGCGAACGGGTTTGAGGTAACGATCAGGAACAGCAGGAAGCCAACGCTGATAATGCCCATCACGCCAAGCACACGCGCCAACATCTCTTCCGGCAGTTGCCGCGAGAAGATCGAAACAGCAAAGGTCCAACCGCCCAGAATCAACGCCCAAAGCAACAGTGAGCCTTCATGCGCGCCCCAAACAGCGCTGAACTTGTAGTACCAAGGCAAAGCGCTGTTGGAGTTGCTGGCGACGTAACGCACCGAGAAGTCGTCGACCATAAAGGCGTAGGTCAAGCAGGCGAATGAAAACAGCAGAAACGCAAACTGGCCCCAGGCTGCGGGTTGCGCCAGGCTCATCCATTGATGATCACCACGCCATGCCCCAATCATTGGCAACGTGGCCTGCACAATGGCCATACACAACGCCAGAATCATCGCCAAATGGCCGAGCTCTGGCACCATCAACATGGCACTCATGCGCCCCCCTCCTTGCCTTCAGGTTTCAGCTTGCCGCTTTCTTCAAGCGCTTTAGTGACTTCAGGCGGCATGTATTTCTCATCATGCTTGGCCAGAACTTGGTCGGCGATCAACACACCATCGGCATTGAGCTTGCCAAGCGCAACGATGCCCTGCCCTTCACGAAATAAGTCCGGAAGGATGCCGCGATAACGAATGGGTACGCTCTTGGCAAAATCGGTGACTAAAAACTCGACTTCCAACGAATCTGCTGAGCGCTTGAGCGAACCTTCCGTGACCATGCCGCCCGCACGAATTCGTGCATCCTGCGGCGCCTCGCCATTGGCGATCTGCGTCGGCGTATAGAACAGATTGATATTTTCCTTCAAAGCTGACAGCGCCAGACCCACTGCAATCGCCACTCCAGCGACCAGTGCGAGGATGATATACAGGCGTTTTTTACGAACCGCGTTCACGATTTGTTCTCCCGGCGCAACCGACGCGCCTCGTTTTGCAGATAGCGCCGTTTGGCGAGAATTGGCAGGGCAATGTTGAGGGCAAGTACCGCAAACGTGATGCCGTAAGCAGACCACACATAGGCACCGTGGCCACCCATGACGATGAAGTCACTGAATGATGCGAAGCTCATGAGCGCACCTCCAGCAGCCGGCTAACTTCAGCTTTAGCCCATGCGCTGCGCGACTCACGCTTGAGTACCTCGATGCGCATCCGCACCAGCACCAGCACGATAAACAGGCAGTAGAAACCCAGTACCGACAGCAGCAGCGGCATCCACATTTCGGCGCTCATGCTGGCTTTACCGGTAATTTTGAAGGTTGCTGGCTGGTGCAAGGTACTCCACCACTCAACCGACTTCTGGATAATCGGGATATTCACCGCACCGACCAACGCCAGTACCGCACAAGCTTTGGCTGCGCTGTCACGGTTGCTAATAGCTTGGCTCAGCGCTATCACGCCAAAATACAGAAACAGCAGGATCAGCATCGACGTCAAGCGTGCATCCCACACCCAATACGTACCCCACGTCGGCTTACCCCAGATAGCACCGGTTACCAGCGCGATAAAGCACAGCCAAGCCCCCACCGGCGCGGCTTGTTGCAAGGCGACGTCGGCGATCTTCATCTTCCAGATCAAGCCAACCGCACCAGCAAGCGCCATGGTCAGATAACAGGCTTGGGCGAGAAATGCCGCAGGCACGTGAATGTAGATAATTCGGTAGCTATCACCTTGATAGCGCTCAGGCGGGGCGAATACCAACCCCCAAACCAGACCCGTGACCAGTAATACCGCTGCAGCAGCGATCAGCCACGGTAGCCAGCGACCACTGATCTCATAAAACCATTTGGGCGAACCCAGTTTGTGAAACCATGTCCAGTTCATCAGGTTACTCATCAGTTCTTCAGTCAGCCACTGCATGCTCAGCACGGTGGCAACTTATCTTTATAGTTACAACGTCTACTCAGCCACGCTTATGCGCAGACCCGCGGCAATGGCAAACGGGCTGAACGTAACCGCCAACGCAGTCAAACACGCCATCCATAACAAGTGCCCTACTGCTGGCAAACCCTGCAAGCTGGCCTGTAACGCACCGCTGCCAAGAATCAGCACCGGGATATACAAAGGCAAAATCAATAATGCCAGCAGCAAGCCACCGCGCTTGAGGCCAACCGTCAATGCTGCCCCGACCGCACCCAGCAAGCTCAACACCGGGGTGCCAAGCAACAGTGAAATCAGTAACACGGGTATGCAGTGACTCGGCAGACCTAACATAAGCGCCAACACTGGAGACAAAATGACCAGTGCTAAGCCCGAGAATGCCCAGTGTGCCAGCACCTTGGCCAAAACCAGAAGAGCCAAGGGGTGCGACGAAAGGACCCACTGTTCAAGTGAGCCATCTTCAAAATCACTGCGGAAAAGCCCGTCCAGCGAGAGCAGCACTGCCAATAAGGCCGCTACCCACACCAGTCCCGGTGAAAGGGTTTGCAACAATTGAGCTTCGGGCCCGACGGCCAAGGGGAACAAGGCAATCACAATGGCGAAGAAAACCAGCGGATTCGCCAGCTCAGCCGGGCGGCGAAACAGCAAGCGGGCTTCACGTGCCACCAACAGGGTAAATACGTTTCTCATACGCTACCCAACCCTAACTCAAGCACACGATAGCCCTGTGGCTTAAGCGACAAAGTGTGGTGCGTAGTCATGACCACAAGCCCGCCCTTCTCGCAATGCGCAGCCAAGTGCGCCTCAAGCTGGGCGACGGCGGCGAGATCAAGTGCGGTAAAGGGTTCATCAAGAATCCATAGCTCGGGGCCCGGCAAATACAAACGGGCCAAACCGACACGGCGCTGCTGGCCAGCAGACAAGGTATGACAAGGCACATCTTCATAGCCGCGCAGCCCGACAGCATCCAGCGCCTGTAAGATCTGTGCGCGTTCGACCGGCTGGTGCAGCGCACAGAGCCAGGTGAGATTTTCTTCTGGCGTGAGTAAGCCCTTGATGCCGGCAGCGTGGCCAATCCAGAGTAATTTACCCGTAAGCTCGGCGCGCTGTTTGTCCAATGCACAGCCATACAGATGAACTTCACCTGCAGTGGGTTGCATCAGCCCGGCTAAAAGTCGCAGCAAACTGGTTTTTCCACTACCGTTTGGACCCGCAACCTGGAGTAATTCGCCGGGAACCAGAGACAGTTCAAGATGCTCAAAAAGCATGCGCCAATCGCGCTCACAGGCGAGCGACTTGGCTTCAAGAATTGGGCTGATCACAGCATTTTTACCTAATAAATGATTCAAGGTGGCAGCATTCCAGCCGCTATATAGTCAAGCATGCGGGCCTAAGAAGCCTTTACAAAGGTAGCGAGCTACGGGAATGCAAGGCATACAAGATGCGAAAAAGTGCCTAAATGAGCATTTCATTCGCATCGCTCACCCTTCGGAGCAACAGCGATGGCTGCCACAGTAATGGCTGCCATACTACTCATACGTTCATCCTGAGGGCTGGGAGCAGTTTTTAACCAAGCAATACTCAAGGCAGTACTTTGGCAGAGGTTCCAGTCTAGCGGCGGCATTATACATGCCTCGCTTAACTCCTCGCAGTTGGCTTTTCGACAGGGTGTAACTCGTATCATGAGCGAAATAAGCAGCAACCGACCATTACCTGCCATACCGGCGAGTAACCGCCCAAGCTCGGTGGCTAGCGACATGGCTGTAAAGCTACTACAGCCACTTGAAGGCCTACTGGCCAAAGGTGAAAGCGCCACAGCCGAGGTCATCAGCCTCAAACAAGTCGCTCAAAGCTTTCAGCTAATGCTCAAGCTAACCATGGGAAATGGCCGTCAGACGACGCTTGAGGCAAGCAGTAATCGTCCCATCGCCCAAGGCACTGCCCTGACGGTTACCGGATTAACAGACAGCAAGCTGCTGGTGGCCCTGCTAGCAGGTGGCGACAAGCCGCTTAAACGCCTTGATCTCAATCAGATACCGGCCGGCACGCTGATCCAGGGCAAAGTGCTCAGCTCCGAGCAAATAGCCCAGAGCAAAGCCCAGCATGCGATATACAAAGTATTGGTCAGCCTTCTCAACACCTCGTTGGCAGGTAGCAAGCTGGCAATCGAAACGCCCCTGTCCCTAAAACCGGGCAGCCTACTTAGCGCGCAGGTAATGGGTAACCAATCGCTCAACCTGCTTCCGTTGAGCGGGCGCCTTGATCAGCTTGTGCTTAATCAACAATTGCAAAGCCAACACAACAGCCAAGGGTCGTTGCAGGGGTTATTCAAGTCTTTGCAGGGCATGAGCGAGCGGGCTGATATTCCCAGCGGGGTACGCACCAGCATCGATAAATTAATCGGCGCCTTGCCTGATGGTCAGCAGCTCAGTGACGCCAAAGGACTGAGCAAGGCACTGGAAAACAGCGGTGCATTTCTCGAAAGCAAACTGCTTAGCCCCCAAACCGGCGCCCTGCCAACGGATCTCAAAGCCAACCTGCTCAAGCTGATAAGCCAGTTGCAACTCAATCTACCGACTCAAGGTGCAGTGCCCGGGGCTGCGGCCGGCGCGATTATGGCCCAGTCACTGCCGGCCTTGGCGCGTAACCTGCTGGGTAATATCAATCAAAACAGTAGCAAACAGCAGGCGCTCAACTTTCCGTTGCCAACCAGACTCTTGCAAGCACTCAGTGAAGATGGCGACCTTGAAACCCTGCTCAAGCTTGCTGCTGCTGCGGTGTCTCGTTTACAAACCCATCAACTGTCCAGTTTGGCGCAGAGCCAGGTGGGGCCAGATGGCAATATTCTCACCACCTGGCAGCTGGAACTACCGATGCGCAACCAGCAAGAGCTGGTACCGGTGCAGTTAAAAATCCAGCGTGATGAGCCACAGAAATCTGCCGCCCAAGAGCAAAAGGATATGCTTTGGCGGATTGACCTGGCCTTCGACCTGGAACCGCTAGGCCCAGTACAAGTACAAACACAACTGGCACGCGGATGCCTGTCGAGCACTCTCTGGGCCGAACAGCCGAGCACCGCGAAGTTGATCGACAGTGAGCTGGTGAATTTACGTCAGCGCCTGGTTGATGCAGGGCTGCAGGTCAGTGATCTGTCCTGCGCACAAGGCACGCCACCGCAGGGCCCGAAAACTGCTTTGCAACAACGCTGGGTAGACGAAACCGCATGACTAAACCAAGCACGCCCCGCCAAGCCATCGCTCTAAGCTATGACGGCCAACAAGCACCGACACTCAGCGCCAAAGGTGACGATGAATTAGCCGAGGCAATTTTAGCCATAGCCCGTGAGTACGAGGTGCCCATTTATGAGAACGCCGAATTAGTCCGCCTACTCGCGCGCATGGAGCTTGGCGACAGCATTCCTGAGGAATTGTACCGTTGCATTGCCGAAATCATAGCCTTCGCCTGGCACCTCAAAGGCAAATGCCCCGCAGGCTTTAACGCAGGCCAGTCGGATTCACTGCATGAGGTTTAATCGGTCGCGCGTCTTAACCCGCCTGACAACGCGTAAAGCGGTGATTCATCACTCGCACCCTTATCCAGCGGGAAGTCGAGCAACTGCCATGCAAAGTAACCACTGCGGAAAAAGTACACCTGCGTGTAGCCCCAGTTAACTGCCTTGCGCACAGCTTCAGCACTGCGCGGGCTTAAATCACTGTCGCAATAAACAACCAAGAGTGTGTCGCGTGAGATCCTGGCTGTCGCCAAGTCAGAAAACCCCTTGTCGACATCCAGATGCGCCGCGCACATGCCCCCACGACCACTCACGCTGAGGGCGCACATCAACAAAAATTGCGCCTTGCTCATAGAGGATTCGCGCTTGCAGGACATCAACCGTCTTCGCGCCCGAAACGTCTTCTGGCACTTGCTGGGCGACAACAGGACTGCTCAAGCCAAAAAGCAGCAATACCGTCAGTAATCTAGCCATCACAGATTCCCGTTGCCCTCAGATACTAAAAGCTTAGGTAGCTCAGGACCAAGGCTAGGAACGTTTTACCTGGCAATACATCACCTTAAGAACTTGCGACGCTATAAAGCGTGGTTCAAGCAAAGGCTTATGACGGTATGAGGGAAGGTTAAACCTGATTCGGTTTAGCCTGGTGCAACTTGCTGACCAGTTCGGCCTCAGCTTTGCTCAGGCCGCACGACTGCGTGAGATCATCAACACTGGCACCCAGACCGACCAGGCGGGCGGCTTGAGTGAAGGACAAGTTAGCCGGGTCGCGCTGTTCCATTTGGCTAACTTTGTCTGGCAGCGGCGCCACTGTTTGGCGCAGCTCATGTAATTCCTCACCCATGCGAATACTGCCGGTGAGGTAGGTGTCCAAGCGTTTGCTCAGCTCTTTGATCCGCACATCACGCGCGGCATCGCGTTCGACCTGCAGGGCAACTGTGCTCTTGAGCTGAGAATGCAGCCACACGCAGGCGCCAATCAGCGCTACGCTGATCAGGGCCAATACCACCAGTGCAGCTTCAAGCATCATTCAAATTGACTCCAGATCCGACCACTCTTCTTCAGTCATCATCTTGTCCAACTCAACCAGAATCAGCAACTCGCCATTCTTGTTGCACACGCCCTGAATGAACTTGGCGGACTCATCATTACCCACATTGGGCGCCGTCTCGACCTCAGACTGACGCAGGTAAACAACTTCAGCAACACTGTCGACCAGAATACCGACAACTTGCTTGTCTGCCTCGATAATCACCACGCGGGTGTTATCGGTAATATCTGCGGGAGCCAAGCCAAAGCGTTGACGGGTGTCGATCACCGTTACCACGTTGCCACGCAGGTTAATAATACCTAAGACGTAGCTTGGCGCACCTGGGACCGGAGCGATCTCCGAATAACGCAGCACTTCCTGCACCTGCATCACGTTAATGCCGTAACTTTCGTTATCCAGGCGGAATGTGACCCATTGCAGGATTGGATCCTCAGCACCTTGAGCAGAGTTTTTATTCATATTCCTAGCCTCTTGGATAATCGATTGCGAGTCATTGCCCGCTTAAAAATAAGTTAGTGAACGTGCCCATCGGCAAGGCGTTTAGCCCCGCCACTGGTAATCAATTCAGCCAAAGCCGAGACGTCGAGCAAGGCACACATATGTTCAATCACCGTGCCTGCCAACCATGGCCGCTGCGAGCGTTGGCTGCGCCATTTAACTTCATTCGGTTCGAGACGAATCGAGCGGCTAACCTGATGCACGGCCAGCCCCCACTCGTAACCCTGAACCGAAATGACAAATTGCAGGCCTTGGCGGAAGTCATCGCGATAACGATCTGGCATGACCCAGCGTGCTGTGTCGAGCACCTTAAGGTTGCCAGCCTGACAAGGCAAAATACCCAAAAACCAGTCCGGCTGACCAAACAGTGGCGTCAGATCATGGCCTTCGAGTGGATAAATAGAGCCAAGACACACCAGCGGCACTGCCAGGGTTAAGCCCGCGACATCGAACAGCAGGCATTCGAAGGGCTCCTGAGCCCACTGCGGACGCCCATCTTCAGCCAGCGTAGGTACAAACGGTGCACTGGACGATGGACTGTTCAGGTCAACAATAGGCTCGACAATCGATACCGGCGGTTCTGGGGCCAATGCTTCTGGCAACTCAAGCAGTGCAACTGGCGCTAAAGGCTCAGGCTGCACAGTTGGAGTTTCAATAACAGTTTCCGCCACCGGCTGCGGCTCAGGCGCCAACGTCAGCAGCGGCTGTGGCGCCGGGGTGGCGTCACGCTGTTGCTCTTCACGAACGGCAGCTTCGAACTCATCCAGACTGACGCTGCTCGCCAACTCCAGCGACGCGTCCTGAAGCAAGCTGTCCAAATAGGACTGCAGCGCCAGTTGTGGACGTGTAGTGGTGGCAGGACCGGTCATAGTGAATATCCGCAGAAAGAATCTGTAGCCTTTATCGGCAGCAGTCCAGTCAGACTTGAGCGGCAGTTTGCAAAAAATGGCGACATATCAAGCCACCTGCGCAGACAACTGATGCGCCAGCAAATGCTTAAGCAGGGCACGGTAAGCCAAGGTTCCACGGCTTTTCGAGTCGAACTGAGAAGGCGTCTGCCCTGCCCGGCTGGCATCACGCAGACGCGTATCGACAGGGATATAGGCTTGCCACAAATTATCCGGGTAGCTATTGCGCAGCAAGCGCAAGGTCGACATCGACGCCTGGGTACGCCGATCAAACAAGGTCGGCACAATGGTATACGGCAGCGCCTGTTTACGTGACCGGTTGATCATCGCCAGCGTGCTGACCATGCGCTCCAGGCCTTTAACCGCGAGAAACTCTGTTTGCACCGGGATCACTAACTGCTGGCTGGCGGCCAAGGCATTGACCATCAACACGCCGAGCAAGGGCGGACTGTCGATGATTGCGTAGTCATAGTCGCCCCAGAGCTGGGTCAGCGCCTTCGAGATGACCAGACCTAAACCACTCTTCCCCGGCGACTGGCGTTCCAGCGTGGCCAGTGCGGTGCTTGATGGCAGCAAGGCAATTTGCTCATGACTGGTCGGCAAGAGTAACTGTTTAGGCAAGCCAGCGGGCACCACGCCTTGATGCAAAAACAAATCATACGAGCTGTGCGCGAGACTATCCGGGTCGTGGCCGAAATAGCTTGTCATTGAGCCGTGAGGGTCGAGATCGACCACAATCACACGCTTACCGGCATCAGCCAAAAGACCTGCCAGTGCGATGGATGTGGTGGTCTTACCGACCCCACCTTTTTGATTGGCTACTGCCCAAACTCTCATTCTGCTCTTCCGCCCGCTGCAGGAATTACCTGAGCTGGATCTAATGTCGCCTGATCAGTTCGGCGACGGTGATTTGACGGCGCCGGATTGCGGCGTCTGAACTACGGCTGATGGTGCAGGTTGCGTGCCAGCGTTTCGCAGCACACTGTCGGGCTGCGCCCGAGCACTGCCAACGCCATTAATGCTGCGGCGCACATCAAGGTTACGCGAGATTACCAAAACCACCCGACGGTTTCGCGCCCGGCCTTCGCTGGTGGTGTTATCGGCCACTGGCTGAAACTCGCCATACCCCACAGAAGCCATACGCGATGGGTTGACCCCATCAATCGCGAGCATCCGCACCACACTTGCAGCCCGCGCTGCGGACAGCTCCCAATTACTCGGAAATTGCGCGGTACGGATCGGTTGGTTGTCGGTGAAACCTTCGACGTGAACCGGGTTGCCGTAGGGTGCCAAAATCTTGGCAACCTTCTCGACAATATCGAAGGCGGCATCACGTGGTAACGCATCGCCACTGGAAAATAGCAGGCTCGAACTCAGCTCAATTTCAATCCACAACTCATTGCCGCTCACCTTCAACTGGTCACTGGCAATCAGCTCGCCAAATGCTGCAGTAATGCTGTCAGAGATGTTTTTCAAAGAGTCTTCTGGTGCTTGCGTTTGCTCCTCATCAACCATCGAGCGATCAGGCTCAGTGGTTCTTGGCCGCTCCTCGCCTACGGGAATTGGCTTGATTGAGCGATCCGGCTGATTGAACACGCCGGTCAGGGTTTCCGAAAGTATCTTGTACTTGCCTTCATTGATCGATGAGATCGAATACATCACCACAAAAAAAGCGAACAACAGGGTGATGAAGTCGGCGTACGAGACTAGCCAGCGCTCATGGTTTTCATGCTCTTCCTGATGACGACGACGGGCCATGTCTCACTCCACTAATCCATGAAACCTTGCAGTTTCAGTTCAATGGAGCGCGGATTCTCACCTTCGGCAATCGACAATATACCTTCGAGGATCATCTCGCGATAACGCGTCTGGCGCAGGGCAACTGCTTTGAGCTTGTTGCCGATTGGCAGCAACAGTAAATTGGCAAAGCCAACGCCATAGATTGTCGCAACAAACGCGACGGCAATTCCGCTACCCAACATACTGGGGTCGGCCAAATTGCCCATCACATGGATCAAGCCCATCACCGCACCGATGATGCCGATGGTCGGTGCATAACCGCCCATGCTTTCAAATACCTTGGCGGCCTGGATGTCTTGACTCTCTTTGGTGTACAAGTCAACCTCAAGCACACTGCGAATCGACTCAGGTTCGGCACCATCTACCAGCAACTGCAGGCCTTTGCGAGCATAGGGGTCAGCCTCAAGATCAGCCACTGACTCAAGCCCGAGCAAGCCTTCTTTACGGGCCACCAGGCTCCAATTGACTACGCGATCAATACCACCAGCCAAATCGATTCGTGGCGGGAAGATGATCCAACGAACGATCACCAACGAGCGCTTGAAAACATTCATCGGAGCCTGCAAAAACGCAGCACCTAAAGTGCCACCAATCACAATAAGCGCTGCGGGACCATTAAGCAGCGCTGCTGCATGGCCGCCCTCAAGATAGTTGCCACCTAAAATAGCGACAAACGCCAGGATGATCCCGATCAGGCTCAATACATCCATTACATGCACGCCTGGGTGATATACCGACCGATGTCATCCAGCGGGTAGACAGCATCTGTCAGGTTGGCTTTAACCACCGCCATGGGCATGCCATAGATCACGCAACTGGCTTCATCCTGCGCCCACACCTGGCTACCACTTTGCTTGAGCAGACGCGCGCCTTCGCGACCATCAGCGCCCATGCCGGTGAGTACCACCGCCAGCACTTTGTCCTGATAAGTACGCGCCGCCGAGCCGAAGGTAATGTCGACACAGGGCTTGTAATTAAGTCGCTCATCACCCGGTAGAATCCGCACGGAACCACGGGCATCAATCATCATTTGCTTGCCGCCGGGCGCTAGCAAAGCCAGGCCCGGACGTAACAAGTCGCCGTCCTCAGCTTCTTTAACGTTAATCCGGCACAGCTTGTCCAAGCGCTCGGCAAAGGCTTTGGTGAACGCCGCTGGCATGTGCTGGATCAGCACAATGGGTGCAGGGAAATTTGCTGGCAACTGACTGAGCACACGCTGTAACGCCACCGGACCGCCAGTTGATGTGCCTATCGCTACGAGTTTATAGGCCCGATGCTTCGGCGCGGCGCTGCTGGTATGGCTCGCAGCATGAGTACTGCCATGACTCGCGGCATGCGTGGTTGCAGGTTTTGCTGTTTCTACAGGCGTTCGTGCAGTTGTTGCTAACGGCGTTGTAGTTCGCCTGGGCAAGGGTGTTGCAGGGGGCGTAGACGTTCCGCTGGGAGTGGATGCAGCCGGTGGCGCCGAACTGAGACTGCGCCTGTTGCTGCGAGCAATCGTGTGGACTTTCTCGCAGAGCAACTGGCGAACCTTGTCCGGATTACGTGAAATATCCTCAAAGTTCTTCGGCAGGAAATCAACCGCACCCGCATCCAGCGCATCCAGCGTAACGCGAGCGCCTTCATGGGTCAGTGAGGAAAACATCAGTACCGGGGTCGGGCAACGCTGCATGATGTTACGCACTGCCGTGATGCCATCCATCATCGGCATTTCGTAATCCATGGTAATCACATCAGGCTTAAGATTTTGCGCCTGATCAATCGCTTCACGGCCATTGGTTGCCGTACCGATTACCTGAATATTCGGGTCTGAAGAAAGGATTTCAGAGACTCGACGACGGAAAAAACCGGAGTCATCTACTACCAATACTTTTACAACCATTCGAGCTCCTTAACTGCGCAGCTTGAAACTGCGCAGGCGACAGTCACATGCGGCGTGCGTAATGCTTGAGCATGCTCGGCACATCGAGAATCAGCGCAATACGCCCGTCACCCGTGATGGTCGCACCCGACATACCAGGCGTGCCTTGAAGCATCTTGCCAAGCGGTTTGATCACCACCTCTTCCTGCCCCACCAACTGATCAACCACAAAGCCGATACGCTGGCTGCCGACCGTCAGAATCACCACATGCCCCTCACGCTGTTCTTCATGCGCAGCGCCTTTAACCAGCCAGCGCTTGAGGTAGAACAATGGCAACGCCTTTTCACGTACCACCACGACTTCCTGCCCGTCTACGACATTGGTACGCGACAAGTCGAGATGGAAGATCTCGTTAACATTGACCAGCGGAAAGGCAAAAGCCTGATCCGCCAACATGACCATCAACGTCGGCATGATGGCCAAGGTCAGCGGCACTTTAATGACGATCTTCGAGCCCTGGCCTTTAACCGAGAACACGTTAACCGTACCGTTCAACTGAGAGATTTTGGTCTTCACCACGTCCATGCCGACACCACGGCCGGAGACGTCGGATATCTCGGTTTTAGTCGAGAAGCCAGGTGCGAAGATCAAGTTATAGCATTCAAATTCGTTGAGACGATCTGCGGCGTCTTTTTCCAGCAGGCCTTTTTCAACAGCCTTGGCACGCAGCACATCGGCGTCCATTCCCTTGCCGTCGTCAGTGATCATCAACAGAATATGATCACCCTCTTGCTCGGCAGACAACACCACCTTACCGCCACGCGCCTTGCCCGCAGCTTCACGCTCATCGGGTGACTCAATGCCGTGGTCAACCGCATTGCGCACCAAGTGCACCAGCGGATCGGACAGCGCCTCAACCAGGTTCTTATCGAGGTCGGTTTCTTCACCGACCAACTCCAGGCTGATCTCTTTTTTCAGGTTACGCGCAAGATCGCGAACCAAGCGCGGGAAGCGGCCAAAAACCTTCTTGATTGGCTGCATGCGGGTTTTCATCACCGCGGTCTGCAAATCTGCCGTGACCACATCAAGATTGGATACCGCTTTGCCCATCGCTTCATCGTTGCTGCTGACACCCAAACGAACCAAACGGTTACGCACCAGTACCAGCTCACCGACCATGTTCATGATCTCGTCAAGCCGCGCAGTATCAACCCGAACCGTAGTTTCTGCCTCGCTGGCTTGAGCCGCTTTCTCAGGTGCGGGTGCAGGCGTCGAGGCTTTCGCCGGCGCAGCTTTAGCGACTGCAGCGGCTACTTGGACTGGTTGCACGTCTGACCCCGAAACCTTGGCAGCAGGCTCAGTAAATTTGCCCTTGCCGTGAAGCTCATCGAGTAGCGCTTCAAATTCGTCGTCACTGATTTCGTCACCGCTAACCGCTGGCGGAGAAACCTGGGCAACGACGTCTGCAGCGGCGGCAGGCGCAGCGACTTCGGGAGCAACGAACTGACCTTTGCCGTGCAATTGATCGAGCAGCGCCTCAAATTCATCATCAGTGATTTCATCACCGCTGTGAGCTGCGGCAGGCGTTCCTGCGGCAGCCGATGCTGTGGCAGGCGCCCCAGCACCTGATGCTTCTGGCGCAGCTGCATCCTCGCCGACAGCAAACTGACCTTTACCGTGTAACTGGTCTAGCAGCGACTCAAACTCATCATCAGTGATCTCATCACTGGCCGCAGGTGTGTCAACCTGCGGCGGAGTACCGTCAAGCGCATCAAGCAACTGCTCAAATTCACTGTCGGTAATGTCGGCAGGCGACCCTGCGCCAGGCGATCCTGCTGTAGGCGATGCTGTGGCAGGCATCCCTGTGGCAGGCGGTGCGGCAGCAGCCGGCGCACTAGCAACCGTGGCAGCAGGAGCAGCAGCTGTGGGTTCGGCTAGCTGAGCCAATGCGGCGAGTAACTCAGGGGTCGCAGCAGTTGGTTTGGCGCCTTCACGCACCTCACTGAACATGCCGTTGACCGCGTCAAGCGCTTCGAGCACAACGTCCATCAACTCCGAATCGACTCGACGTTCGCCTTTACGCAATATATCGAAGACGTTTTCAGCAATATGGCAGCACTCCACCAGCTCATTAAGCTGGAGAAACCCGGCACCGCCTTTAACTGTGTGAAATCCCCGAAAAATCGCATTGAGCAGATTCATATCATCCGGGCGGCTTTCAAGCTCAACCAACTGCTCGGATAATTGTTCGAGTATCTCGCCGGCCTCTACCAGAAAGTCCTGGAGAATTTCTTCATCGGCGCCGAAGCTCATAGGGTCGTGCTCCTAAAATCCCAAACTGGACAACAGATCGTCGACGTCATCTTGACTAGATGCGACGTCATCAAGCTTATCGGCATGAATCTGCGGACCTTCACCCTGAGATGGATTTTTTTCTTGTTGTTTTTCTGCACGCAATGCTTCTTGGTCATGTTCGATGCCCGCATAGCGGTCAACCTGGGTGGCCATTAGCATCAATTTGAGCAAGTTGCTCTCAACTTCAGTCACCAGTTGGGTGACACGCTTGATCACCTGACCGGTTAGGTCCTGATAATCCTGAGCCAACAAAATATCGTTCAGATGACCCGACAGCTTGCCACTGTCACGCTCGCTATTAGCCAGAAACAACTCAACTCGTTTGGCCAGCTCACGGAAATCCTCAGCGCCCATCTCGCGGCGCATGAAACGCCCCCAGTCGGCACTCAGGCTTTGTGCTTCAGTACGAATATCGTTAACCAGCGGCGCACTTTGCTCGACCAGATCCATGGTTCGATTGGCCGCATCTTCGGTCATCGTCACCACGTAATTGAGGCGTTCAGTTGCGTCGGTAATTTGCGAAACTTCAGTTGCATGCGGTAAACGCGGATCAAGCTGGAAGTTGACGATTGCGCTGTGTAGCTCGCGAGTCAGCTTGCCGACTTCATGGTAAAGACCACGGTCGCGCACTTTATTAAGTTCATTGATGACCTGAACCGCATCGCCAAAGTTGCCGCTCTCAAGGCTATCAAGCAATTGGCGAGCATTACTTTTCAGCGTCGACTCAAACTCACCCGCTTGGGAATCATCGTGTTCCATAACAACCTCACCGCAGACATCAGCCGTTTACACGCTCAAAGATTTTTTCTATCTTTTCTTTCAGCACCTGAGCAGTGAATGGCTTCACCACGTAGCCATTCACACCGGCTTGAGCTGCCTCGATGATCTGGTCACGTTTGGCTTCAGCGGTCACCATCAGTACCGGCAACTGTTTCAAACGTTCATCCGCACGCACTGCACGCAACAGATCAATACCGGTCATGCCAGGCATGTTCCAGTCGGTCACCAGAAAGTCGAAACTGCCGCTTTGCAGCATCGGCAATGCGGTTGTGCCGTCATCGGCTTCAGCAGTGTTGGTAAACCCCAAGTCACGCAGGAGGTTTTTGATAATGCGGCGCATCGTTGAAAAGTCATCAACGATGAGGATCTTCATGTTCTTGTCCAAGTCGACCTCCGTACATTCCCCAGCGCATTCAGCAACCTGAATGCACCCTATAATCGTGAAACCGGCCTGGCTGGGCGCCTAGGAATCCCTAGAGCTGCGCCCCGCTATACAAGGTTTTCAGTATCTGACTACACACTTATCTGGCTCGCCACTCACCTAAACGCGCGCGCAAACGAGCGGCGCATTGGCTATGTAACTGGCTAACCCGAGACTCACTCACCCCTAACACTTCACCGATTTCCTTGAGGTTGAGCTCTTCGTCGTAATACAACGAAATCACCAGTTGCTCACGCTCTGGCAGGTTGCCGATTGCATCCGCAAGCGCTGCCTGGAAGCGTTCTTCCTCAAATTCACGTGAAGGCCCGGATTGACTGTTACTGACATCCTCATGCAGGCCGCTGTTTTCACCGTCCTCAAGCAGGTCGTCAAAACTGAATAAGCGGCTGCCCAAAGTGTCGCCAAGAATGCCGTAGTAATCTTCGAGACTCAATTGGAGTTCGGCAGCAACTTCGTGATCTTTAGCGTCACGACCTGTTTTTGCCTCAATTAATCGAATTGCATCACTGACCATGCGGCTATTGCGATGCACAGAACGCGGAGCCCAATCGCCCTTGCGCACCTCATCCAGCATTGAGCCACGGATGCGAATACCGGCAAAGGTCTCGAAACTCGCGCCTTTTGAGCCGTCGTACTTTTTTGAAGCTTCAAGCAAGCCGATCATTCCGGCTTGAATCAAATCATCGACCTGAACATTCGCTGGCAAGCGCGCCAACAGGTGGTAGGCAATTCGCTTAACCAGTGGCGCATAACGTTCGATTAGCTGATGTTGCAAGTCTTTACCTTGCGTTTTGCTATACATTCGAAGTCCCGACGCCGTTGTCATGCCGGCGTGTCAGTAGCGGGTTGTTGCACCAAGCGCTCGACAAAAAACTCCAGATGCCCGCGTGGGTTTGCGGGTAATGGCCAGGTGCAGACCTTCTGGGCAATTGCTCGAAACGCTGCGGAGCATTTTGATCGTGGAAAGGCTTCAAAAACCGCACGTTGTTTCTGCACTGCTTTGCGCACCGACTCGTCATAAGGCACGGTGCCAACGTACTGCAAGGCAACGTCGAGAAACCGATCCGTTACCTTACTCAGTTTAGCGAACAGATTTCGCCCTTCTTGCGGGGTGTGCGCCATATTGGCCAACACACGGAAACGGTTCATACCGTAATCGCGATTAAGCAACTTGATCAATGCATAGGCGTCAGTAATCGAGGTTGGCTCATCACAAACCACCACCAGCACCTCTTGGGCGGCGCGCACGAAGCTGACGACTGAATCGCCGATCCCGGCGGCAGTATCAACAATCAGCACGTCGATATTTTCACTGATATCGCTAAACGCCTGAATCAGGCCAGCGTGCTGCATCGGTGTTAATTGCACCATGCTTTGCGTGCCTGAAGCGGCTGGCACAATACGGATACCGCATGGCCCCTGGATTACCACGTCACGCATGTCGCATTCGCCACTGATGACATCTGCCAGCGTGCGCTTTGGGGTAAGCCCGAGCAGTACATCAATGTTGGCAAGACCCAAGTCAGCGTCCATCAACATGACGCGTCGGCCCTGCTCCGCCAAAGCCATCGCTAGATTGACGGACACGTTGGTTTTACCAACCCCTCCCTTACCGCCAGTAACAGCTATTACTTGAACTGGATGCATAGCCATTTAATTACGCTCCTTGTTCGCGTTAGCCAGGTGCACATTATCCACTGTGCGCCAGCTAAGATGAACACGCCCAGCTTGCATACAAGCTGGGGAAAAATTCATGGGGTACTGCATCAGCTCGCCCGTTTAGCCGGTTGTTGGTGAAGGCCCGCAAAGACGTCAGCCATGGTGTCCTCACTCGGCTCTTCCTGAGCTTGGAGACCCACTGCGCGGCTGACCAACTGATGGCTGCGCGGCAACTGCAAATCATCCGGAATCCGCGGCCCATCGGTCACATAAGCAACCGGCAAACGCTGGCTAATCGCCAAGCCCAAAACTTCACCCATACTCGCAGCTTCATCCAGTTTAGTCAGAATACAACCCATAAGCCCACAGCGCTTGTAGCTATGATAAGCCGATTTGAGTACCTGACTTTGACTGGTTGCGGCCATAACCAAATAGTTTTTCGCATTAATCGATCGACTTGCCAAGGCTTCTAGCTGCATACGCAGCGCCGGATCATTGGCAGGCAGGCCTGCAGTATCAATTAAAACCACACGCTTGCGCATCAACGGCGTGATGACCTGAGTCAGTGACTGGCTTGGATCAACCAAAGTCACAGGCACATTGAGAATGCGGCCCAGGGTTTTCAACTGCTCCTGGGCACCAATGCGATAGCTGTCCAAGCTGACCAGCGCAATATTCTGTGCGCCAAACTTGAGTACATAGCGAGCTGCGAGCTTGGCGATTGTAGTGGTCTTGCCCATACCGGCAGGACCCACCAAGGCGATGACACCGCCATCTTCAAGCGGCTCTTGCTTAGGCACTTGAATAGCATGGGCCAAATGCGCCAGCAACATGCGCCATGCTTGACGTGGTTCACCAATATCGTTGACCCGCTCCAGCAGTGGCCGGGCGACATCGGCTGGCAAGCCCATGCGCTGCAGACGGCGCCACAGATTGGCTTGCTGAGGACGACGGCTTTGCATTTGGCCCCAGGCAATCGAGCTGAGCTGGACTTCAATCAACTCACGCAGCCCTGAAAGCTCAGAGCGCATTGCATCGATAGTGCTTTGATCAACCGCTGCAGCCGCTGCTTTGGATGAGGCACGCACGGCGATATCCAGCGGGCTTTCAACCGGTTCTAACTCGGTAAACAATTGCAGGTCTTTTGCCACCTCAGGCTCAACACGCAAAGTGAGCTCAGCATGGGCCTCAGCAATTTTTGACTGGGTTTTGCGCAGCTCGGCTTCCAATGCAGGATTTGGCTGGCGTGCCGGGGCCGCTGGAATCTGGTAATCCAACGCAGCAGTCAACTCAACTCCGCCGGCAACGCGGCGGTTACCGATGATCGACGCATCAGCGCCCAGCTCTTCACGAACCAGCTTCATGGCTTGACGCATATCGGCAGCAAAAAAGCGTTTAACCTGCATACCTGTGACCTCGGTTTTGCGGCGGCTGGACAACATCTGTGCGACTCAGCACCGCTTAATTCTGACCCACCGTCGCAACGATGGTGACCTGCTTGTTATCGGGTATTTCCTGGTAAGCCAACACATGGGCGTTGGCTACCGCCATTCGTGCAAACCGCGAGAGCATCGCCCGAACCGGTCCAGCTACCAACAGAATCACTGGCTTGCCGAGCATTTCCTGGCGTTGCGCTGCATCAATCAAAGAACGTTGCAGCTTCTCTGCCATACCCGGCTCCAGAAGAATGCCTTCTTCCGAACCTTGACCGGCCTTCTGAACACTATTTAGCAATATCTGTTCCAACCTTGGCTCCAAGGTGATCACAGGCAGCTCGGGCTCTAGTCCCACAATGCTTTGCACGATTGCACGGGATAATGAAACTCGCACCGCCGCAACCATCGCGGCGGGATCTTGACTCTTTGGCGCTACGTTGGCGATGGCCTCGGCAATGGTGCGAATATCACGCACCGGCACTTGTTCTTGCAGCAGCGCTTGCAACACCTTGAGCAAAGTCGATAGCGACACAAGCCCCGGCACCAACTCTTCAGCCAGCTTTGGTGAGCTTTTAGCCAATAACTGCATCAGTTGCTGGACCTCTTCATGGCCCAGCAGCTCATGAGCATGCTTGTGCAAGACCTGATTGAGGTGGGTGGCAACCACGGTGCTGGCATCGACCACGGTATAACCCAGCGACTGCGCCTGGTCACGCTGATTAACGTCGATCCACACGGCCTCAAGGCCAAACGCCGGATCTTTGGCGGCAATCCCATTAAGGGTGCCAAATACTTGCCCAGGATTAATCGCCAGCTCGCGATCCGGGTAAACCTCGGCTTCAGCCACGCTAACGCCCATCAAGGTCAGGCGATATGCATTTGGCTGTAGGTCAAGGTTGTCGCGGATATGCACCGAAGGCATCAGGAATCCCATCTCCTGCGACAGCTTTTTGCGTACACCCTTGATCCGCGCAAGCAACTGGCCGCCCTGGTTGCGATCAACCAGCGGTATCAGCCGGTAACCAACCTCCAGCCCAACCATATCGACAGGCATCACATCATCCCAGCCCAGCTCTTTAACGTCTTGAGCACGCTGCGCAGGCAACAGCTCTTGTTGGCGCTGAACCTCTTTAACTTCTTCCTCGTTGACTTTGCGCTGCTTGTTGGCGATCCAGTACGCAGCACCGGCAGCCACCAGACCCAGGCTGATAAAGGAGAAGTGCGGCATGCCCGGCACCAGCCCCATCGTGATCATAATCGCGGCGGCCACCGCCAACGCACGCGGCGAGGCGAACATCTGGCGATTAACCTGCGCGCCCATGTCTTCCGAACTGGAAACTCGAGTGACCATGATTGCCGCCGCAGTCGACAGCAACAGCGACGGAATCTGCGCAACCAGACCGTCACCAATGGTCAGCAGCGTGTAGACCTTGCCAGAATCAGCGAAGCTTAAGTTGTGCTGGAAAATACCGATGGCGATACCGCCAATCAGGTTGATGAAGAGAATCAGCAGACCGGCAATCGCATCACCGCGAACGAATTTGCTGGCACCGTCCATCGAGCCGTAAAAATCCGCTTCCTGAGACACTTCAGAACGACGTTTTTTTGCCTCAGCCTGCTCAATCAGCCCTGCATTGAGATCAGCATCGATCGCCATTTGCTTGCCGGGCATGGCGTCGAGGGTAAAACGCGCACTTACTTCCGAGATACGCCCAGCACCCTTGGTAACCACCACGAAGTTGATGATCATCAGGATCGCGAACACCACGATACCCACAACGTAGTTGCCGCCGATCACCACTTCACCGAAGGCTTGAATCACCTGCCCCGCTGCGGCATGCCCGTCATGACCGTGGAGCAGCACGACTCGCGTGGAGGCGACGTTAAGCGCAAGCCGCAGCAAGGTTGCCGCGAGCAGGATGGTTGGGAATACCGCGAAATCGAGCGGACGCAAGGCATAGATACTGACCAGCAGCACCACAATTGCCAAGGCGATGCTGAAGGTGAACAGCACGTCGAGCAGAAACGGCGGAATTGGCAGCATGACCATGCCAAGCATGACCAACAGCAATAACGGGATGCCCAGGTTGCCCTGGCGTAAGCCCGAAAGATTACTGCGCACGTTACCAATAATCTGTGAGTGATCTACCGCCACATCGTTACCCCAGCTGGTTCAATCTTTTGACGCAAAGGCGTCTTTAGCTGGGGTTTTGCAAGATCCCGTCCAACTTTGCCCTGCAACTGAAAATTCATTCAACTTGACTGGTTGAGCCGCTCAAAAGCGCAAAATAAACAGGTGTGTCAATCAGTCGTCACGGCGCAAATCAGGAGGAATCGGTAGATCCTTGAGCGTATCTGGACGCTTGGCCTTACCCGCCTGGTACTGGCGCAACTGGTAGACATAAGCCAGCACCTGAGCCACTGCCAAGTACAAACCTGCCGGGATTTCCTGGTCGATATCGGTCGAATAGAACACCGCCCGCGCCAGCGCCGGAGACTCCAGAAGCATGACGTCATGTTCTTTAGCGATCTCGCGAATTTTCAGCGCGGTAAAATCGCCGCCCTTGGCCAGCATCACCGGGGCATTGCCCTTGGTCGGGTCGTACTTTAACGCCACCGCAAAATGCGTCGGGTTGGTGATCACCACGTCAGCCTGCGGCACGGCCTGCATCATCCGGCGCTCGGTCATCTCACGCTGCAACTGACGAATACGCTGTTTGACCTCAGGCTTGCCCTCGCTGTCCTTGTACTCGTCGCGCACTTCTTGCTTGGTCATCTTCAGCTTTTGCTTGTTGTCCCAGATCTGGAACGGCACATCCACAGCGGCAATCACAATCAAGCCACAGGCAATCCACAACGCGCTCCAGCCCACCACTTGCGCGGCATGCATGATGGCGTTTTCCAGCGGCTCATGGGAGATGGCCAACAGCGCATCGAGGTCTGATGCCAGCACCGCGAGAGCAACAATCAAGATCACTGAAAATTTGCCCAGCGCCTTGACCAGCTCGACCAGAGCCTTGGTCGAGAACATCCGCTTAAGCCCCGCCCCCGGGTTCATCCGACTGAATTTAGGCGCCATCGCCTGCGCCGAAAACAACCAGCCACCCAAGGCAATCGGCCCCACAATCGAGGCAATCAACAAGGTTATAAACAAAGGAATCAGCGCCTCGACCGCGACCTGCCCCGCCGCCATCAGCCAGATGCCCATATTGCGCTCATCGAGAATCACTTCGCGGGGCAATGAGAAACTGCCGCGCATGACATTGAGCATGGCATTCCCCAGAGCGCCACCGCTGGCCAGCAAGCCGCCCGTACCGGCCAGCATGATTGCCAAGGTGTTGAGTTCACGCGAGCGTGCTATCTGTCCCTTGTCACGGGACTCACGCAGGCGTTTCTCCGTGGGTTCCTCGCTTTTTTCAGCGCCACTTTCGGATTCAGCCATTGATCGACCTCACCTCGCCTGTGCCAATTCGCGAAGAAACAATAACGCTTCACGGGCGAAGACTTGATACTGCACCAGAATATCGGCCAGACCGATCCAGATAATCACTAAACCCAGCACCACTGTCAGCGGGAAACCGATAGTAAAGATATTGAACTGCGGTGACGCCCGGGTCATTACACCGAAGGCCAGGTTAATCACCAGCAAGGCGGTAATCGCCGGCAAGACCAGAATCAGTGCCGCGCCAAATACCCAGCCGAGCTTGGTCGCGATATCCCAATACTGATTAGTCAAGAATCCGCCGCCGACCGGCAAGGTGACAAAGCTTTCCGCCAGCACCTCAAATACCACTAGGTGTCCGTTCATTGCCAGAAATAGTAGCGTCACCAACATGGTAAAAAACTGGCCAATTACCGGCACTGAAATACCGTTGGTAGGGTCAACCATCGAGGCAAAGCCCAAGCCCATTTGCATCGAAACAATTTGCCCGGCAATCACGAATGCGTGGAAAAAAAGCTGCAAGGCAAACCCGAGCATTACGCCGATAAGGATTTCCTGAGCAATCAGGATCAAGGTTTGCAGGCTAAGCGCATCAACCTGCGGCATCGTCGGCAAGGTCGGCAACAACACCAGACAAATCGCCAGCGACAGGTACAAACGCACCCGCATCGGAACCAACTGAGTGCCGATAACGGGCATGGTCATCAGTAACGCGGCGATGCGAAACAGCGGCAGCAGATAACTGCCAACCCAACCACCAATCTGCGTATCGGTCAGCTCAAGCATGGTCAGCCAATGAGCGAGGGAATGTTCATGATCAAGGTACGCGAATAGTCCATCAACTCACGCACCAGCCAGGGGCCAGTGAAAATCAGCGTGAGGAAAATAACCATCAAGCGCGGTAAAAAGCTCAGGGTTTGTTCGTTGATCTGGGTGGCGGCCTGGAACATCGCAACCAGCAAACCGACGAGCAAACTCGGCACAACAATAGTTGCGACAATCATTGAGGTCAGCCACAACGCTTCACGAAACAGGTCGACTGCCACCTCTGGAGTCATGGCTATATTCCTCCGAAACTGGCGGCAAGCGTGCCCATGATCAACGCCCAGCCATCAATCAACACAAACAGCATGATCTTGAACGGCAGCGAGATAATCAGCGGCGAGAGCATCATCATACCCATCGCCATCAGGATGCTCGATACAACCAAGTCGATAATCAAGAACGGGATAAAGATCATAAAACCGATCTGAAATGCAGTTTTCAATTCAGACGTTACAAACGCTGGCACGAGGATGGTCAACGGTGCTTCATCCGGGCTGGCAATGTCAGTGCGCTTGGACAGGCGCATAAATAAATCAAGATCACTTTCGCGAGTTTGCGCGAGCATGAAATTCTTGATTGGCCCTTCGGCTTTGAGAATCGCCTCCTGCGCCGGTAACTGTTCATTCAGATAGGGCTGCAGCGCGTCCTTGTTAATCTGCTCAAACACCGGCGCCATAATGAACATAGTCAAAAATAGCGCCAGCCCGACCAGTATTTGGTTCGATGGCGTCTGCTGCAAGCCAAGCGCCTGACGCAAAATCGAAAAGACGATGATGATCCGGGTAAAGCTGGTCATCAACATCAGGAACGCTGGGATAAAACTCAGCGCGGTCATGATCAGCAGAATCTGCAGACTGACCGAATACTCCTGCTGCCCCTCAGCATTGGTGCTTAGGGTGATCGCCGAAATAGACAACGGATCATCCGCGCCCAGCGCCATTGGCGCCACTAGCATGAACAACGAAAGCAACAACAGGCGCATCGCGTTCATCAAGTCTTGTCCTTATGGTCTTTCCCCAACAGCTCCATCAGGCGCTGGGAAAACTCGGTCGGCGCAGGCTTGCTCTCGCTACTGTCCACCGGATCTTTAAGCACATGCAAAGGGGTAATCCGCCCCGGTGTCAGGCCCAACAGCACCTGCTCATTACCGACTTGCACCAACAGCAGACGGTCACGCGTGCTCAGCGCCTGACTGGAGATAATCTTGATTGCCTGTCCACCGCGCGGGGTAATCTGCTGCACTCGGCGCATCAGCCAAGCCAGCAAAAAGATCAACCCGATAACCAGTAGCAAACCCAACAGCAGCTGGGTCAATTGCCCGGCGATGTCGCTGCCGGCCATCGGCGTGACCGCCTTGGCAGCAGGTTCAGCGGCCAGCGCAGTTAACGGCAAAGCGAGCAGCAGACCGAGGCTTTTCATGTCAGCGCAGCTTCTTGATTCGTTCGCTCGGGCTGATCACGTCAGTGAGACGGATACCGAACTTCTCGTTAACCACGACCACTTCACCGTGGGCGATAAGTGTGCCATTAACCAGCACATCCAACGGCTCTCCAGCCAGACGATCAAGCTCAATAACTGACCCCTGATTGAGCTGCAACAGATTGCGGATAGTAATGTCGGTATTACCCACTTCCATCGAAATCGACACCGGGATATCCAGAATTACATCGAGATTCGGCCCCTCAAGACTGACCGGCAAGTTGTTTTTCGGCACCCCACCAAACTCTTCCATCTCGGCAAGTGAGGCTGCTGGCGTTGAACTGCCGCCCGCATCACCCACGCCCGCGAGCATCGCATCGATGTCATCCTGATCAGCATCGCCCGACTCGGACAGCGCTGCGGCCCACTCGTCGGCTAATGCCTGCTCTTCGGGTGAAGTCGCTTCATTTTCATCTGCCATGATCTTTCCTCGGATGGCGTAAATAGCTGGAGATTTCCTGCAAGGCTTTGCGCTGGCGCTTATGGCGCTCGGCTGCCCTGCGGAGAATCACCTGATTACTCAGTGTTGCAGCCGACGCTAGCGGCCACGGTTAATCGGGTCGAGCACTTGCAGCGCTAAATTACCTTTATGCGCCCCCAGCTTGACCTTGAATGAAGGCACACCGCTTGCGCGCATAATCACTTCGTCTGGCAATTCAACCGGAATCACATCACCGGGTTGCATATGCAGAATGTCGCGTAACTTTAGTTGGCGACGGGCAACTGTCGCCGATAACGGCACACGGACATCAAGCACGTCTTCACGCAGCGCATTGATCCAGCGCTCGTCATGATCCCCAACATCGGACTGGAAGCCCGCATCGAGCATTTCACGAATCGGCTCGATCATCGAATAAGGCATGGTCACATGCAGATCACCACCGCCGCCGTCCAACTCGATGTGGAAGGTCGACACCACAACCACTTCACTTGGACTGACGATGTTGGCCAACGCGGGGTTAACCTCGGAATTAACGTAATCGAAGTTAATATCCATCACCGCATGCCAAGCTTCTTTGAGGTCGACAAACGCTTGGTCCAACACCATGCGCACCACGCGCAATTCCGTTGGAGTGAACTCACGGCCTTCGATCTTGGCGTGACGACCATCCCCGCCGAAGAAGTTGTCGACCAGCTTGAACACCAGTTTGGCGTCAAGGATAAACAGGCTGGTGCCACGTAAAGGCTTCATCTTCACCAGGTTGAGGCTGGTCGGCACGTACAACGAGTGCACGTACTCACCAAACTTCATCACCTGGACGCCGCCCACTGAAACATCCGCAGAGCGGCGCAACAGGTTGAACATACTGATGCGGGTATAGCGGGCAAAGCGCTCGTTGATCATTTCCAACGTCGGCATGCGCCCACGGACGATGCGGTCCTGGCTGGTCAGGTCATATTGTTTGACGCTACCTGGAACCCCAGCGTCTTCAGTTTCAACCATTCCGTCATCGACACCATGCAGCAAGGCATCAATTTCGTCCTGGGAAAGCAGGTCTTGCACGGCCATCTATGGCTCCCGACTACTGCAACACGAGGTTAGTAAATAACACTTGTTCGACTACGGTCTTGCCGACTTCCTTTTGCGCCAACTCCTGCACGCTGGCAGTCGCTTGTTGGCGCAGCATTTCTTTGCCGACCGGAGTCACTAAACTAGTGAAGTCTTGGCCAGAGAACAACATAACCAAACGGTTACGCAGCACCGGCATATGTACTTTAAGGGCATCCAACGCGGCTTGATCACGAGTCATCAACGCAACGCTGACCTGCATGTAGCGAGCGCGCCCGCCTTGGGTAAAGTTGACGACAAAAGCTGGCGTCAGCTCTTCGTAAATGGCCGCCTGCTTGACCGGGGCAGCGTCCTCTTGCGTAGTTTCAGCAGCTTGCGGCTTGTCATCTTGCTTACTGAGGAACAACCAAGTTCCTGCAATCGTCAAACTTATCACCAGCAACAGGACGACAATGGCCAGAATAATGACCTTGATCTTACCGCCCGACTTGCCCTCGGCTGCGGGGTCTTCCGGTTTATCTTTCTTCGCCATGCCAATAATCCGTCACAAATTCAGGTTAGCTGCTATTAAAGCCTGTTCGAGCAAGTGTTATGCCAGATTAGCTTTATTGCTTTTGATAACTGCATAAACAGCTTTTGATAACTGCATAAACAAGTTCGCCCGACGCTTTTCAACGTCGGGCGAAGTAATCCCAGTTTAACCGGGTATCCCAGCTTTTAGGGAACGGCTACATGCATTCAGGGCAGCTTATGCGTAGTAGTCGACCATGCTGCGAGGAATGTCATACGTCATTGCCCGCTGCTCGACATTGGCAATCGACAATTCCTCGTCATGGCCGCCACCAAGTGATGATCCGGAAGCGTCACGATTGCTGTCACTGCCCGCCTGCTGTTGATTCTGTCCCTGACCTTGCCAACCTCGCCCCTGGTTTGGGTCTGACACGGTAACGTCCTGCAGGTTGATGCCTTGCTGAGTAAACATCTCACGCAAACGATGCATCTGGCCTTCAAGGCTGTCACGTACTGCCGCGTTGGCACTGGCAAAGGAAACCTGAGTTTGATCATTGTTCATGTGTATACGCACTTCCAAACGCCCCAACTCCACAGGATCAAGCTGAATCTCCGCAGACTTGAGGTTTTGGCTCGACAGATACATGACCCGATCCACTACTGCTTCGGTCCAGCCACCTTGCTGCATGGCGATAGGCGTACCCACAACAGGGGTTTTCGGCGTCAGTGCCGTTTGCTGGGTAATCGCCTGACTCAGCGCATTGAGCTTACTGACAAAGTTCTCCGGCGGGGTATCAGCGGAGCTTTCCTTGAGGCTGTCGAGCGCCTCGGCGGTTAGATCAGTCAGGTTGAATTCGCCAGCTAAGGTTTTCTCTGTTGATTGCAGCTTGGAGCCCATTGCACTAGCAAACGTCTGGCCGGGGTTAAGCGCTGCTTGTGCTGCAACTGCACCCGGCGATTTCTGCTCGGCATTTGCCGCCGCCTGCGCTTTGCCGATATCAAGCGCCATCTTCACCGCTGGCAGCTGGTTCATGGCATCCAGATCCGCATCAAAACTGGCATCGGTCATGCTCGCCGGCCCCGAACTCTTGAAGTTCGCCGTGACTGCAGTCATCCCTTCAAGCTGATCGGCATTCAACTGCAAAGCAAACAGCTCGTCACCCTCTTCAGTTGATGGCTGCGTGTCGGTCTGTGCGTCCAGCCCCTCACCTTCGCCCTGCGTCATCGCCGGATCAGTCGGCAAGGAATTGCCGCTATCGGCAACCGCTGGCGTTTGAGTGTCGCCATTGGCCTGTGGCTCAGCATCGTCCGCCGCCTTGGCTTTTTGCTCATTAGCCGCTTTTGCCGAGCTGTGCGCACGCTCAGCAGACTTGGCCTGGCGCTCATTGGCGTAGACCTCAGCAAAGCTCGAAGCCTCGCGTCCACGGGGCTCAGCCGGTTTTGCTTGAGGCTTGGCCGCCGCAACCCTGGGCTTTAAATCAACTGCTGGTTTGAGCAGTAAGTCAGCTGCACCGGACATCGGCACTCTCCATACGGATTGGTTCGTACTGGGAGATAGCAAGAGCCAGGCCAAGTTGACCCGCGACGTTTGAAAAGAGCTTTTAATTACGCGAAGCAGACAAGGAAACAGCCGCTAGCAGGGCTATCCAGCGTATCCGCTGCAACAAAAACGCAGGGTTTGGCTCAGGTGGAAGACGCTTGAATTTCGAGTAGAAAAATGGATTTGACTGCGGCCAGCTCAGTTTTAATCTGGGTAAAAACCGCATCAATCATTGGCTGACTTTGCTGATCAACTGCGAGTTCAAGCTCAAGGCACAAGCGCGCAAGTTCAAGCGCGCCAATGTTGCCACAGCTGCCTTTGAAACTATGAATAGCCAGACTCAAAGCGGCCATATCATGTTCTGCAATAGCCTGCTCAGCCAGTGCTATGCGCTGATCAGAGTCGACCAGATAGGCATCAAGCAAAACCGGGTACTGGTCACCCATGAAGTCCTTTAATCCAGCAATCACTGCCTTATCTACATGCGCATCCACGCGTGACACTCCCTGACCCGCCAACAACAGAAAAAACCTGCGCACACACTAACGTCGCCCATGCAGAAGACCAAATGCTTTTAATCGATTTCATCCAGACGGTCGCTTAAAACCGCTCGCGCCCCGCCAACCGTTGCGACAACTCATCGAGCATTTTTTGCTCACGCTTATCCTCAAGTTGACGCGCTTCATCCTGGTAGCGCTGGATCAACTTACGCAGACCTTCGAGGCGGGCATAACGTTGCTGCCAGGCTTGACGAAATTTATCGACGTTGCTGCGATGCCAATCAAGGCTTTGCTGCTGCTGAGCAATGGCGGTTTCCAGCTGTGATAGAAAACGCTGGTAGTTAAGCAACCATTGCCCGGAAACACCTCGCTGCCCCTCTGTCATCCATTGCTGCTGATAATCGGCGCGATAGCGTTCAAGCTCACCCAGTTTGACCTCTGCCTGCCCCTGTTGTGCTTGCGCACGCCCCAGTTGCACGGCAGCTTCGCGCTCAGCGCGCTCAGCCATATCGACCACTGGCGCCAACTGCTGTGAACGGCGCTTACTCATGCCTGAGCATTGTTAACGGTTGGGTTGAACGTAGTTGCCAGCTGCGAGGTGCTGGTTTGCAAGCTCACACTCTCGTCGAGCGCCTGGCGCAAGAAAGCCACCATTTGTGGACGCTTGGCAATGGCCAAGTCAGTGTCTGCATCGCCACCTGGCACATAAGCGCCAACACTGATCAAGTCACGGCTTTGCTGATAGCGTGACCACAGCTGTTTAAACCGCTGTGCTTGCTGCTGGTGTTCACGGGTCACCACTTGCGGCATTACCCGGCTGACTGAGGCTTCAATATCAATCGCTGGATAGTGACCCTCTTCCGCCAGGCGCCGACTCAATACAATGTGCCCGTCGAGCACACCGCGTGCGGCATCGGCAATCGGATCCTGTTGATCATCACCTTCGCTCAGCACGGTATAAAAAGCGGTTATGGAGCCACCGCCCTCTTCGGCGTTGCCCGCGCGTTCGACCAACTTTGGCAGCTTGGCGAATACTGACGGCGGATAACCTTTGGTGGCTGGCGGCTCACCGATGGCTAAAGCAATTTCACGCTGAGCCTGGGCAAACCGGGTCAGGGAATCCATGAGCAGCAGGACATTCTTACCCTTGTCGCGAAAGTATTCGGCGATTCGTGTGCAATAGGTGGCCGCGCGTAAGCGCATCAGCGGCGCATCGTCAGCGGGCGAAGCCACCACCACTGAGCGTTTAATGCCCTCTTCACCGAGAATCTCCTCGATGAACTCCTTTACCTCACGGCCCCGCTCACCGATCAGGCCGACCACAATAATCTCTGCCTCGGTAAAGCGCGTCATCATGCCCAGCAGCACACTTTTACCCACGCCCGTACCGGCAAACAGCCCCAAGCGCTGGCCACGCCCCACTGTCAGCAGCCCGTTGATTGAGCGAATGCCCACATCCAGCGGTTGATCAATCGGATGGCGTTTCATCGGGTTGATTTGCGGGCCATCCATCGGCACCCAATCTTCGGCTTTCATCCGACCCTTGCCATCCAGAGCCGCACCGGTGCCGTCAAGTACGCGGCCAAGCATCGACATCCCCATCGGCAGACGCCCGGTATCCGGTAACGGCACAACCCGCGCCCCCGGAGCAATTCCAGCCAAACTGCCGACCGGCATCAGAAAGATTTTGCCATTAGCGAAGCCCATCACCTCGGCTTCGACTTGCAGCGGGTGATAACTGCCTTCGTTGATCACCATGCAACGGCTGCCCAACGAGGCGCGCAGACCTTCAGCTTCAAGGGTCAAGCCAACCACGCGAAGCAAGCGGCCCTCGACTACCGGCACAGCAGGTAACTGGATCGCCTCACTGTAGCCACTGAGACGCTTACCAAAGCTTACGCGCTCAAGTCTCACTGGCAGGTGTTTCCGGCGTTACCAGCGGGATATTCATATCGGCCTCAAGCGGATGTACTGCCTGCTCGCGCTGCTGCTCAAATAGTTGCTTGAACGCTTGGGAAATGCGTGTTTCAACAGTCGCATCAATCCGGCAGTTGGCACACTCAACCCGACAGCCGCCGGGCAGCAGTGCCTCATCCTCAAGAATCCGCCAGCTTTCTTCGTGGCGGTCACGCAGGGCTTTGATGATGTCGTAATCTTGCGGGTTAAGATGAATCCGCACGTTGTCATCACCAATCGGCAGCAGCTTTAACGCCTCGCGCAGCACCTGGCGAATCTGGCTGGAGTCACGATCGAGCTCACGCTGAATCACCTCACGGGTGATACGACTGACCAAGTCAATCATGGCCGCTTCAATCTGCTGATCCTGCTCGGCAATGGGTTCAAACAGCTGGCTCATTACCCGTTCAAGCCCTTCCAGCTTGCTGGCCAACGCGGCGTCGGCCTCATGCTTGGCCTTGAGTTGACCGGCGTGGTAACCGTCGCGCTCGCCGGTCAATAAGCCTTCGTTGTAGGCTTCCTGACGAATCGCTTCCAATTCATCCAGCGTCAGCGGTTTGACTTCGTCCAGAGCAACATCTTCGCTGTCGGCGGGTACGCTTGCCGATGCTGCATGCGCATCAGCCTGCTGTTCAGATTCAGTAGAGTTGTGCTCAGCGGTTTCGACGTGCTGATCGAAACTCGGCAACGACCAAACATCGAGCGCATTGATATCGCCGGCGCGAATAAGCTCGCTCTGTACTTCTTTAGCCATGTTGGCTTAAACCATTTCTTCGCCGCCCTTGCCACCAAGGACGATTTCCCCGGCTTCGGCCATGCGGCGGGCGATGGTGAGAATTTCTTTCTGCGCAGTCTCAACATCACTGACGCGCACAGGCCCTTTGGCTTCAAGATCGTCACGCAGCAGTTCAGCCGCTCGCTTGGACATGTTCTTGAAGACTTTCTCCTTGATCGCCTCGTCAGCACCTTTCAGCGCCAGCACCAGCACATCAGAAGACACCTCACGCAGCAACGCTTGAATGCCGCGATCATCTACATCTGCGAGGTTATCAAAGACGAACATCAGGTCTTCGATCTGCGTCGACAAGTCTTCATCGACCTCACGAATCGAATCCATCAACTGCCCTTCAACCGAGCTGTCGAGGTAGTTCATGATATCCGCAGCACGCTTGATCCCGCCAAGGCTGGCGCGACTGGTGTTGGAGTTACCCGAGAACTGTTTCTCCAGAATCAGGTTCAATTCTTTAAGTGCCGCTGGCTGCACGGTGTTCAGCGAAGACACGCGCAGCACGATATCCAGACGCACTTTGTGGTCGAAGTGGCTAAGCACCTCACCGGCTTGGTCCGGGTCGAGATACGCCACGACAATTGCCTGGATTTGCGGGTGCTCGTAACGAATCACGTCAGCCACTGCACGCGGCTCCATCCACTTCAAGCTGTCGAGGCCGCTGGTGCTACCGCCGAGTAAAATCCGGTCAATCAAGTTGCCGGCTTTATCTTCGCCAAGCGCTTGGGTGAGCATTTTGCGAATGTAGCCATCGGCGCCAACGCCCAAGCTGGTCTGATCACCGACAATGTCGACAAACTCGCCCATCACCAATTCAACCTGGTCACGGTTGATATTGCGCATGCCAGCCATGGCCACGCCGACTTTCTGTACTTCTTTCGGGCCGAGATGACGCAACACCTGCGCAGCGTCGGTCTCTCCCAACGACAGCAGCAGAATTGCGGCCTTCTCGACCTTATCTAATTTGGCGTTCGCGCGACCTTCACTCATCGTCGTTGATCCACTCTTTAACTACTTGGGCAACCCGGCCCGGATCTTCGGCAACCAGACTTTTAATTGCGTTGAGCTGCGCGTCATAACCTTCGCTAGGGCTTGGCAGCAAAATGCTTTGCGGGCCGCCAAGGCTAACCCGATCAGCCGCCAAGCCTCCAGCCATGTCACCCAACTCTACATCGCCACCCGCACCACCCGCCACTGACATTTCGCGACTCTTGCCGCCGCCAGTGATGTTGTTCAATACCGGACGCAGCACACCAAATACCAACACCAGAATAAACAGCACGCCCAGTACTTGTTTAACCGTATCCCAGAACCAGGGCTGGGTGTAGAACGGAATGTCTACGATTTCTTCGCCAGTGACCGCGGTGAACGGGGTATTAATTACGCTGACGCTGTCGCCACGGCTGGCGTCAAAGCCGACAGAATCCTGGACCAACCGGGTAAAGCGCGTTAGCTCATCGCTGGTCCAGGGTATGTGGGTGGCTTCACCGGTTGCGGGATCAACCTTGACTTGATCATCAACCACCACTGCGACAGATAACCGACGCAGACGACCTTGCTGTTGCTTGGTGTGACTAATCGAACGATCCAGCTCATAGTTACGCGTTGCTTGCAGACGCTTGTCCGCAGGGAACGGCGCCAACATGGGCTGACCGGTCGCGGGGTCCATCACTTGTTGACCATTGGCGTCGAGCAGCGGCTGACCGGCTGCAACCGGACCAGCCGGTCCTGCTGCGGCGGGCGCGTTAGCTTGCTGTGGCGCATTGGCGGGCACCGGCGGCTGATTGCTCAGCGCGCCCGGCACGCCTTGCGGCGGCAGGCTGCTGCTGCGTTGTTCATCCGTTTTCTGTTCACTGCGCAGAGCGGGTTGGTCTGGATTGAACATCTCTGATGTCGACTCAACGGCACTGAAGTCAACGTCAGCAGAGACTTCCGCTTTATAGCGGCCTGAACCTAAAACAGGCTGCAGAATATTGTGCACACGCTGAGTCAGCATGCTTTCCAGACGACGGCTGTAGTCGAACTGCTTGCCAGCCATGGTCAGCGCAGAGTTCTCTTGCTGATCGCTCAGCAGATTGCCCTTTTGATCAACCACGGTAACCTGTGACTTATCGAGCTCGGGAACGCTGGTTGCCACCAAATTGATGATCGCCATCACTTGGCTCGGCTCAAGCCCACGACCAGAATACAACTCAACCAATACTGAGGCGCTCGGCTTGCGATCATCGCGCACGAACACCGAGCTTTTCGGAATGGCCAAATGCACACGAGCAGCCTTGACGTTGTTGAGGCTGGAAACTGTGCGTGCCAACTCACCTTCGAGGCCGCGACGATAACGCGTAGCTTCCATGAACTGGCTGGTGCCCAGGCCCTGCTCCTGGTCAAGAATCTCAAAACCCATGGTTTTGTCGCTCGGCGCCACACCTGCAGCGGCCAGACGCATGCGTGCACGCGCCATGTCTTCGGACTTGACCAACAACGCGCCTGAGTTTGGCTCGATGGTGTAGGTAATGTCAGCCATCGACAGCGTTTCCATCACTTGCGATGCATCCATACCGTCGAGGCTGCCATAAAGCGGACGGTAGTCCGGCTGCTGCGACCATAAAACCACGGCAAAACCAATCGCCACGCTGGCCGCCAAACCGACCATGAGGCCGACCTGACGAAGCATGGTCATTTCGGATAGATTTTCCAGAAATGTCAGACCAAACAACGGTTTCCTGGAGCCGTCAGAGGCGCCGGTGGTAGCGGGCATATTTGCCGAGAGTGCGTCAGCCATGATTCAAAATCCGCCTTTAAACCGGCATCTGCATGATGTCTTGATAAGCCTGAACCAGTTTGTTGCGTACCTGGGTCATGGCTTGGAATGAAACACTGGCCTTCTGCGACGCGATCATCACGTCGGTCAGGTCAACACCGCTTTTACCCATTTCGAAAGCTGTCGCCAGTTGCTTGGAAGCCTGTTGGGTTTCATCAACCTTGCCAACCGCTTGACTCAGCATGTCAGAAAAGCTCGGAGCGCCTGGCTCGGGTGTTGCTGACACAGGGTTTGGACGCGCCATGGCATCCGCCTGCATGGAGCGCATTTCCAACATCAGTCGATTAAATTCAATGCCTTGGCTCATAACACTTCCTCCACTGGCCGCTTTCTTTTTGACACTTCGCAGCGCTATGCATGGTTATTAGCAACAACGATGCCAGTTAAGCGGTGGCGGATAATAATTCTGGTGCGAACAGATGATTGACGCTTTGCAGCGGCGAATTTCGAAGTATGGGTTGCGCCTTGGTGGACAAGCTTCGCGTTGTCGCACCCTACGCGATGGCGGATGACGCTTTTCATCCACCATTGATGATGGGGCTTAACTGGCGTAGAGGTACGCCTCTACATCCATACCGGCATCCCGCATTTGCGCCAGCTTGTAGCGCAAGGTTCGCGGGCTGATACCCAAGCGTTCTGCAGCCTCTTTACGCCGACCTCGTTCAGTTCGCAGGGTATCGATAATCACCTGAAACTCGCGCCGACGAAGATCCTCACCCAAAGCACCCGACTCCTGCGGAGTCACCTCTTCAATCACCACCTCAGTTGGCGCTGCCATACTGACTGGCGAGGCTGGCACCGCGATATGCGCCAGAGAGCTGGCACCTACCGGCGCCGCTAGACACAGGTCTTGCGGCTGGACCCAACCACCTTGTTGCAAAATCAACGCACGCTGCACAGCATTATCCAGCTCACGCACATTGCCTGGCCAAGCGTGCGCCAACAAACTGGCCTGGGCTTGCGCAGAAAACCGCACCGGCGCGTGATTCATCTTTTTGACGTGCTTGGCCAGCAGTCGCTCAGCCAAAGGTACGATATCCGCCGGACGTTCACGCAATGGCATCCACGCCAACGGAAACACCGAAAGCCGGTAGTACAAGTCTTCACGGAAGCGCCCCGCCGCGACATCGCCCGCCATGTCACGGTTACTGGTGGCGAGCACGCGAATATCCAACTCAATCGGCTTACGCCCGCCAACGCGCTCAACCTCACGCTCTTGCAGCACACGCAGCAGCTTGGCTTGCAGGGCTAACGGCATTTCAGAAATTTCATCGAGCAGAATCGTGCCGCCGTTGGCCAACTCAAACTTGCCCGGCGCGCTGGTAACGGCCCCGGTGAACGAACCCTTCTCATGACCGAACAAGGTCGCTTCGAGCATGTTGTCGGGAATCGCCGCGCAGTTGATCGCAATAAACGGTTTGCTCGCACGCGGTGATTGCTCATGGATATAACGCGCCAGAACTTCCTTACCGGTTCCCGACTCGCCAGTAATCAATACCGTAGAGCCACTGCGTGCAACTCGCGCTGCAAGGTCAAGCAACTGCACGCTAGCGGGTTCAACCGCGATGGGGCCTTCCTGGTCGCCATCAGCGATAACCCCACGCGCGTGACGATCGACCAAAGCCAACAGGGCTTTCGACTCAAACGGTTTAACCAGGTAATCAGCGGCGCCTTGACGCATCGCATCAACCGCTCGCTCAACGGCACCGAAAGCAGTCATCAACAGCACCGGCATTTGCGGCAGACGCTGACGAATAGCCGCCAGCAATTGATGGCCGTCCATGCCCGGCATATTGACGTCAGTCACCACCAGGCCAAACGCTTGCTGCTCCAGCGCCAGTAACGCCGCCTCAGCGCAATCCACTGCCTGGTAGTCATGTCCACCAATACTCAAGGTATCAGCCAGTGCCTCACGCAGTGCGCGGTCGTCTTCGACCAATAAAATTTTAGCGGCCATGGCGGTTACTCCTGAACAATCATTTGCGCCGTGGTAATCAACGGCAGAATCAATAACGCGCTAGTCCCGCGCCCCGGCTTGGACAGCAACTTCAGTTCACCCTGATGGGCTTTAGCCACAGCCTTTACCACCGCAAGCCCGAGCCCGGTTCCTGTGGTTTTAGTGGTAAAGAATGGCTCACCCAGACGTGCCAGAGTCAGAGCATCAATACCGGGACCGTCATCACTGATACACAGTCGCAGGGTGTTAGCACGGCTGTATAAATGTATTTTCAAACGCGCCTCGCGCCCGGAGGCTTGGATGGCGTTCTCAACCAGGTTCAGCGCGGTGCCGACCAGGGTGTCGCGATTACACAGCAACTCGCCGTTGTAACTGTCGCACTGCCAGCGCACTTGCATGCCCTGCACATGGGTTTCACCCGCAGCGCGCAAAGCATTGAATAAAGCCTTTGGCGTGATTCGATCCGGCAACGGTAGATCGCCACGGGCAAAAATCAGCATGTCGCGAACCTGGTGTTCAAGCTCGTGCAGACGCTCTTTCAGGCGCCCGGCAAAGCGCTGTTGCTGCTCTGCTGGCAGCACTTGTTCAGTCAAGTGGCTGGCGTAGAGCAAGGCGGCCGAGAGCGGCGTACGGATCTGGTGAGCCAAGGAAGCGACCATTCTGCCCAGCGCCGATAATCGTTCATGGCGTGACAGCTGATCTTGCAGGCGGCGGGTTTCTGTCAGGTCGGTGAGCAACACCAACTGGCCCGGTTCGCCGTGCAGCGAGCGAGTCGCGATTGCCAGGCGCCGACCATCTTTCAGTGAGACTTCATGGCCATCATCTTCACGCGGGGCGAAACTACGCGCGATGACCTCACGCCAGAGCATGCCAGCAAGCGGCTTGCCTAACAGGTTGCGTGCCACAGGATTAGCTTCGCGCACTACGCCTTGGCCGTCGATAACGATAACCCCGCCCGGCAGCAAATCGAGCAAGCTCTGCAGGCGCAACGCCAAGCGTTCTTTCTCAGCCAACTCCTGCATGCGTTGCGCACTGACCAAAGCCAGCTGACCTTTAAGCTCAGTGACCCGTGACTCAAGCAAGCTATAAGACTCGCTGAGCTGGCTGGACATCTGATTAAACATCTCAAACGCCTGCTCCAAACTCGCACGGCCCGCTTGTTCGACCGGTTCGGCAGGCATCTTTTCGGTGTTTTCAGCAATTTTGGCAGGGCTAGTCATTCTTCTATCTCGCGCAGCGTGCCGTCATAAGACAGTCAGTTGCATGAGTGTTAGCAATACCCGTGCCGGAAAAAATATCGTTTATTATCAAGCGGATAAAAAATAAGGCCGAAGGTAGCGTCAAACCTTCGGCCTTATTTCAAGGGATCGCGCCAAGCGAATGACTCATCAGCCGCCGCGACTTAGTGTTTTTTCAGACTAGTCGTCCATGCCCTCTTCATCGCGACGATTCATGTTGTATTTGCGCATTTTCTCAACCAGCGTCGTACGCCGAATACGCAAGCGCTCAGCAGCCCGCGCAACGATGCCGTTGGACTCATCCAGTGCCTGCTGGATCAAACCTTGTTCGAGGTTACCCAAGTAATCCTTAAGGTCGATCCCTTCGGCCGGAAGTTGCGGTGCCGTTTCCGGGCCTGGCAGACCGGCGAAGATTGCTGCGCGCTCTTCAAACTCGTCCAGCAAGGTTTCGTGCAAGTGCTCATCTTCATCATCGACGTGACGGAACTTCTTCGGCAACTCACCCACACCGATCACCCCGTATGGATGCATGATTGCCATGCGCTCAACCAGGTTCGCCAGCTCACGCACGTTGCCTGCCCAGTCGTGGCGACACAGCGACATGATCGCCGCAGAGTTGAAACGAATCGAACCGCGCTTTTCGTGCTCCATGCGCGAAATCAATTCATTCATCAGCAGTGGAATGTCTTCGATCCGCTCACGCAGCGGTGCCATCTCGATTGGGAACACGTTCAAGCGGTAATACAAATCCTCGCGGAAGGTGCCGGCCTCAATCATGTTTTCAAGGTTTTTGTGGGTCGCGGCAATGATGCGCACATCGGCGGTCTGGGTTTTGTTGCTCCCCACACGCTCGTACGTGCGTTCCTGCAGCACACGCAGCAGCTTGACCTGCATCGGTAACGGCATGTCGCCAATTTCATCGAGGAACAACGTACCGCCGTTAGCCAGTTCAAAGCGCCCAGCTCGGCTGGTGATCGCCCCGGTAAAGGCGCCTTTCTCGTGACCGAACAGCTCGCTCTCGAGCAGTTCAGCAGGGATGGCACCGCAGTTGACCGGAACAAATGGCCCTTCACGGCGCTTGGAGTGGTAATGCAGGTTACGCGCGACCACCTCCTTACCCGTGCCTGACTCACCGAGAATCAACACGCTGGCTTCGGTGTCGGCGACTTGCTGCATCATCTGCCGTACTTGTTGAATAGCGCGACTGGTGCCGACCAGGCTGCGGAATAGATTGGTTTCACGCTGACGGCCGCGAGCGCGAGCTTCGTCATACATTTCGCGGTAAACCTGAGCACGGTGCAGCGAATCAAGCAATTTGTTGTAGCTGGGCGGCATCTCAAGGCTCGCCAGCACACTACGGCGATTATCCTCGGGCCAGTCCGCAGGTATCGACTCGTCGATCAGCAGCACCGGCAAGAACTCGTCCCAACTCACTAAATGCTTTACTTGCTCAAGCAGCTCCCCACTGCCTTGAACATCACCCAGCATGACACAAAGCACTGCGCGACTAGACTCAAGGCCAGCCACCGTGGCTTTCCATGAAGCGCTATCGCACGCCAAATGCTCCTCGCCCAAGAAATTTAAAATCACCGCAAGGTCGCGGCGACGCTCAGTATTGTCATCAATCAACAGAATTTTGGTTTCACGCCACATAGCTTTACTTCATGTCCGGGAGTGAAAAATCGGCTGTCCCACTATTTGAACCGCCAGCATATCGCTATTAAGTTAAATCAATTAACTCGGTAGATGTCAATTTTATGGCGTGTTTTATTTTTTGCCCGACCAACGCCAATATTGACGCTAAATCGTTGGCGTGGATCACACCGCATGGAGAGACACTGAGGAAGGCGCCTTGAGCGAGCGTCAAGGCGAATACACAAGCGCCACACGTAGCGTGTGGCACAACTCAGGCAGATGGCTATATTAGCCGAACAGCTGATAAACCTTGGCACCGCTGTGCGCTTGATTAAGCTGCACCAACTCACCGGCAAGGCGCTTTTGCTCTGACTGGCAAACGTTGACCAGTTCGCGGTACAAGTCGAGCAACTCGGTCATCCGCGTACGCAGCGTTTCTTCGTCATCGGCGACATCCAGCATGGCTTCATCAATGGCCTCGCGGCACTGTAGATCCAGGCTGCCAATTGCAGTCCAATCCTGAGTCGCCAAGGCACTGCGCAGTGCAGTTCCGGTGTCTTGTAGACGCTGTACTGGTGAATTCATAACTTACTCCGCATTCTGAGGGCCCCCCTGAAAAAGGTAGCGAGCGACGATAGGACAAGGCAAAAAACTGCGAAAAATCGACCGAGGTCGCGCTCGACTTTACGTATTGTAAATGAGCATTTTGAGCAGTTTTTTAACGCAGTAATATCGAGCGCAGTAGTTTTTCAGAGGTTCCTTAGCCGATCGCGTCCCAACCGGATTTAATATTACGCAACAGACCTGCAACTTCTTCAAGCGGCTCAACTTGGTTCTTGACGTTGGCCTCAAACAAACGCGCCGACATGTACTCATACAGACTGTCGAGGTTTGCTGCCAGTTCACCACCTTGCTGCAAATCCAGACCGTCGCGCAAGCCGCCAACGATAGCAATTGCCTTACCAATCAACTCACCCTTGAGAGCAACCTGACCACGCTCCATGGCGCCACGCGCTTGGGCGATACGGGTCAAGCCACCTTCCATGAGCATCTGAATCAACCGATGCGGGCTCGCATCAACAGCCTGAGCCTGAGTATTAACAGCTTGGTACTGTTTCATCGCTGCCATCGCGTACATTGTCGCTCTCGCTTATATCTGTGCCTGATGCTTAGCTATCGGCGCTGTTGCGAGAAGCTTTAACGATTTCTGATTGAAAATAATGCTTAAAAAATTTGGAGATACCCAGGATGGAAGACGCTTTTTTCATCCACCATTTATGGCGGCGGATTCAATTGAAAACGCAGCGATAAAGAGCCGACCGCTAGACCTATGGTGGACAAGCTTCGCGTTGTCACACCCTACGCGGATGAACCATGGTTAGGCGGTTTCGACTTCAGGCGCGATTGCATCCCAGGCGGATTTAATCTCGCCCAGCAACGCTTCCACTTCGTCCAGCGAGCGCGGGGTTTTATCCAGCGCAACGCCGGCCAGGCGGCGGGTCATGTAGTCGTAAAGTGAGTCGAGGTTTTGCGCCAACTCACCGCCCAACTCCATATCCAGGCTGCCTTGCAGGGCACCAATGATACTGAGCGTGCTGCTGACCGCCTCACCGCGTATACCGGGGTTGTTGTCTGCCTGGGCTTTACGGGCCTTACGTAGACGCTCAATAGCGCCCTCAAGCAGCATCTGAACGGCGCGGTATTGGCTAACCTCTTGGCTGACGGCAACCTGCTTGTACATATCAATCGGTTGTTGGCTCATGCCTTACTTATCCTTTTTGACGAAACCTGGCAGCGCTTCAAGCGACTGGGTCAAGCGATCACTGGTCTGGGTGAGCTGGCTAACCAGTGCATCCATTGCGTTGAACTGCGTATACAGGCGATCCTGAACCGACAGGATACGGCGGTTCAGGTCTTCTCTTTGCTTGGTGATATCGTCTAAGGTGGTTTGCAATCCGCTTATGCGTTGCTCAAGCACACCACCACCTTTAGAAAAGCCATCAACACTTTTATCCAGTCGGCTAGTCAAGCCAGTGTCGCCGGTGAAAAACTTGCCGACGTCATCAAAATTGTTTTCCAGTGCAACCTTCAACTTGTCATCATCAATCGCCAAGGTGCCGTCTTTTTGGGTAGAAATCCCCATATCGGCGAGCACCCGAATACCCGATTGAGCCGAGGGATCAACCAACTCATTGCGCACGGCGCTAAGCAAGTTGCGCACACTGGAGTCACCAACCAGGCCGCCGACAACAGGCTCTTTGCCCTCACCTGCACTGACCACACTGGTTAATTTATTGCTGGTGGTAATCAGCTTGTTGTAAGCATCGACGAATTTCTTGATGTTATCGGTTACAGCAGTTGTGTCTTCGCCTACTTTGACCGTCAGCGGCTTGCCAGCTTCAGTCTTGGCAACCAGCTCCAGCGTCACCTCTGGAATAGCGCCGGTAACACTGTTGGTTGAGCTATTAAGCACCAGACCATCAATGCTGAATTCAGCGTCAGTGGCCTGAGTGATGTAGCCCGCGCTGCCAGGATTCGCGCTGTCCAATGCTTGGCTGCCGTCAGCGTTTAGCGCGGACAAGTTGCCCGTACCGCTGACAATCACATCATTGCCAGCGCCAGTGGTGGTCGAGCTAAAGACCAAACGCGATTCGCCAGTACTTGGATTGCTGACGATGTTTGCGCTGATGCCCTGCTCTTTCAGCGCGGCGTTGAGTTGGTCGCGGGTGCTGGCAAGATCGGAACCTGCGGTAATGTTGACATTGGTCACATCACCGGAAGCGCCGAGCTTGACCGAGATCGTTTGATCGCTTGCGCCGCTGCTGAACGAACCGGCAACCGAAGCTGTAGCCACTTTGCTTGAGCTGGCCAGGCGGATCACATCAATCGAGTAGCTACCGGGTAGCGCGTCCTTGGTGGCAGTCGCCGTCAATGAACTGGTGTTGGATGAGGTGGCCGTGCGGTTCTCAAACAACTTGATGTCGTTGAGCCCGGCCAGTGCGGTCTGAAACTCACTCAAGGCACTCTTGAGCGTCCCCAGCGCAGTAAACTTGGTAGTTGAGGTATCTTCGAGGCGCTTTAGCTGCGCTTCTTTAGGTGCTTTCTCGGCATTAACCAAGGCACCGACAATAGCGTCGATGTCCAGACCGGAACCACCAAGACCTGTAATACCTACCATGTTCTCCACCTCGTCATGGGTTTGACGCTAAATCGTCTAGTACCAAACCCTTTCAAAAATCATGCCGTCTACTCAACAAATCCTACCCAACAAATAAAGCGTCTGAGTAGTAACGCGGCTTTTTTACGCTTCGGCTTTAAACAACAAGCTGCGCACCGCTTCCAGGTTTTCGGCAAGCTTAAGTGCATCTTCAGACGGAATCTGTCTGATGACATCACCGGAAACTGAATCAGTTACTTTGACCACAACCCGGCCAGAAGAATCATCAACTGCAAAGTTCAGGTCACGGCGAATAGACTGCACGTATCCCTGAATGGATGAAGCCGCCTGCTCAACGGTTTGAGCCGAAGACTCGGGCTCTTGCTCGGTTACCCGTTGTTCACTGACCGCAACCGGATCAGTTTGAGCATTATCAGAACGAATACCTGTACCGACCACCGGAGCTTTTGCCCCGCTATTCACCAACGACAACGTACTGCTGATTGCTACGTCCATCGTTAAACCCTCTGAATGGCAAGACGGGGAGAAGCGCTAATGCACTTCCCCCCGCGATGTTTGCCTAAGCTAAAACTTACTGCAGGAGGCTGAGAACAGCCTGTGGCAGTTGGTTAGCCTGGGCCAGAATCGCAGTACCGGCCTGTTGCAGAACCTGGTTCTTGCTCAGGTTTGCTGTTTCAGCGGCGAAGTCGGTGTCTTGGATGCGACCACGAGCGGCCGATACGTTTTCACCGATGTTCTGCAAGTTAGCAATGGTGTTGTCGAAACGGTTCTGCACCGCACCGAGGTCAGCACGCTGGGAGTCGATCTGCTTCAAAGAAGCGTCGATCAACAAAACTGCTTTCTGTGCGCCTTCAGCGTCTGAGATATCAAGATCGTTGATTGACCCAGTAGTTGCAGCGTCATCAGCGGTCGCAGTAACGGTGCCTGGAGCAGCGATACCAGTTGGTGCAGCAACGTTATCGGTGATTACCAAGCTAGTAAATGCGTTAGTTTGATCAGTCGTCTGAGTAGAAATCAGGTTGATACTGTTGTCGTCTTGGACAAATGCACCGATACCAGAGTTGGTGTCGTTGATGGCAGCAGCAATTTTTTGGTTAATTGCCTTCTCATCATCACCGGCCTTGATCGACACACTAAATGTAGTGGCGCCCTGATCAGTTGTTAAAGCGATGTCCAGCTTACCGTCAACAGGAGTACCTGAAACCGCTGTTGCTCCCAGCGCTTGCTCGTAGTATGCACCCTTCAGCGAAGTGGAGCTCATTTCGTCAATGCCGACGCTAATAATTTCGTTAGCAGCCGAACCCACTTGGAAGCCAGTAGTCCCGAAAGAACCGTCAAGCAACTTACGACCACCGAAGGTAGTGGTGTTGCTGATACGATCCAGTTCTTTTTTCAGTTGGCTAACTTCAGAGTTCAAAGCTTCACGCTCTGAAGTGCTGTTCGAACCGTTAGCCGATTGCAGGGACAGGTCACGCATACGCTGCAGCAAGTTAGTCGATTGTTGCAGAGCACCTTCAGCGGTTTGCGCCAGAGAGATGCCGTCGTTGGCGTTCTTGACTGCAACACCCAGGCCGTTGATCTGGCTGGTCAGACGGTTGGAAATCTGCAGGCCAGCAGCGTCGTCTTTAGCTGAGTTGATACGCGAACCAGTAGACAAACGCTGCAAGGAGTTAGCCAGCGAATTGGAAGACGAGTTCAGGTTGCGCTGAGTGTTCAAGGACGCAATGTTGGTATTGACTGTAAGGGCCATGATGTTTGCCTCCAATAGGCTAGTGTCTTAGGTATCTGGGTGTTGCGAGCTGTGGGCTTGAGCCTTGCTCCGGCACCCAGTTACTTCGCATTCGTAAGTTGTATCGGCGCTACTGGCAGGAGCTTTAGATTTTTTTTCAAGGGTTTTCGAATTATTTTTTAAAGCCTTATAAAACAAATACTTAAATTAAAAAACGCCAGCCAGCCTACAGACTTTGTAGGGCGGGCAAGGCGAAGCTTGCCCGCCACGACACTGCGATTAACTGAATATTGAAGGCTGCAAATGGTGGGTGAAAAAGGCGCCACCCACCCTACGCAATGGATACAAGCGAGTAACCGAATTTCAATGGCCAACTTGCCGTGGTCGTATCAGAGCTTATTAAACAGGTTCAGGCTGCTGATCTTCACGTAGCTCTGCTGCGCCGCTTCAAGCACGATGGTTTGGAATGTAAGCCGCGACAGCGCCTCGGCGTAATCCAGCTCGCGCAGATCCGCCTGTACGCTTTTGTTGACCAAGGTGACGTTCTCATTATCGGTCTGGGTCGACTCAATAATGTTAAGACGCGCGCCAATATTGCCGCGCGCTTTATCCACCGTGCCAATACCGTTATCCAGATTGGTTACCGCCAGCGCCAAGGCATCACGAACCTCTCGATTGCCTGTCGGTGTATCGTCGGCAGTTTCAAGCGATTGGCGCAAACTGGCGATGGTATTGAGAATACCGATCGAGCTTTGTGGCGGCGTTGCCGGATTGGCGTCTGGGCCTTCAATGGTGAAACTGGAAGACGCTGGCGGCGTACCGTTGACGAAAAAGGTCGCACCGGAAAAGTGAACCTGTGTGTCGTTTTCATCATCCAGGCGCCCGGTTGTTGTAGTGCCCGGCATTGGCAATGTGGTGATGGTGTAATTGAGCGGATCTACTGCATCAAAGTCGAGTTGAATGCCGCCTGCCGGAAAATTGGCAAAGGCAACATCATCTTCAACCAGCAAACCACTGATACTGTTTGCCGGAGCCGCAGGCACAGAGTTATCGGTCAAACTTAACCGACCACCATTAACCACGTCCTGAAACACCGCCTTGCCGCTGTCGTTAATCGCCAGCTCCAGGGAGCTGGCAACTTGCAACTTACGTTGGCCGTCATCACCGGTGTAGGAATAGGTGCCATCAGGGTTCTGCACAAAGGGTTGCGACTTACCCTGAAAACCTGCAAACAGGTATTCACCACGGGCGTTGCGCGAATTCATCAAACCCAGCAACTCATCTTCACGCTGTCCCAACTCGGCAGATATCGACTGCCGATCCTCTTGGCTCAGGGCACCGTTACCCGCCGACAGCGCTAGCTCGCGCACCCGCTGCAAAATGGTGTTGACCGAGTTAAGCGTGCTCTCTTCCTGAGCCAGGCTGTTCTTGGCTGCCGTCAGGTTCGAGTTGTACTGATTGAGCACATTCTGTTGCTGCTCAAGTTGCAGCAAACGTACTGAGGCCACCGGATCATCAGCGGGCGACAGAATACGGTTGCCGGTGCTGATTTGTTCCTGAGTGCGCGTTACATTCGAATAATTGCGCTGCAGCCCGGACACGCCATTATTGAACGCTTGAATGGTAGAAATACGCATGTCAGGGCCTCATCAAACAATTGGCTTTTCAGCTATTGGTTGCTAACGAATCAAATGGCTCGGGCTGTTATTAGCGCCAAGCCCACAATTAATTTTAAAAACGGAATTATCTAAACGCACCGATCAGGGTATCGAACAAAGAGCGCGCAACTTGAATCACTTGTGCCGAGGCGTTGTAGTACTGCTCGAACTTGATCAGGTTGGCCGCCTCTTCATCCAGACTCACACCCGACAATGAATCGCGGTTGTCGGTTGCTTGCTTGAGGATGGAGCTGGTGGCGTCGCTGTCTTGGCGGGCTTGTGCGGTCAAGGTGCCGACCCGCTCGACCAAATCTCCATAGCCATCGGTAAAGCTCAGCCCGGTGGAGCCAGTGACTGTTGGGTCGATGCCTATGGTTTGCTGGCTTTGCAAATCCGCCAGTTTCAAGGCGTTACGGTTATCCGAAACACCGCCTTCGTTAAAGTCGATGGTGAAGGTATCGCCATTCTCTGGACGACCGCTGACGCTGAATGTGACGATGTTGCCGCCGCCCATATCCAGCTCAAAAGTATTCTTTTGTCCCGGCTGAAAAGTACCGCCGCCAACCAGGGTCAACCCGGGCACCGGCGTACCCGGCGGGTTTTCAAAACCGCCAGCGCCGTTATAAGTCAGCGCCACCGGCAAAGCGCCTTTGATCGCAGCCAAGTCAATTGGACTGGAACCTGCACTGGTTAAATCGGGTTGTGAAATCGCACCGGTACCGCGATTACTACCAGTGATGTTGCCATTGGCGTCCAACGCACCGTTGACCGCGCGAACTGGCGCGGCAAACCCGAGCTGATCCGCCTGATCAAGCACAGTCGAAATAGAAGTTGCGCCGCGGCGGGTTGGCTGCAGCGCAAAGGTATCCCCGGCAGCGGGCGCGGGTGTACCGACGACAATCTGAAAGCCTTGATCGCGCCCACCGCTGTCGGTGAAGCTCAATGTGCCCGGCGGATTTTCAGTCACCGCCATCGCTTGGTTGTCGCTCAAACGTCGGGCGGTGTAGTTGGTGCCGTCAAACTCGAGACGATAATCACTGGTGGTCAAAATCGAGGTATCGGTGATATTCAGCAGTGGCTGGGCGTTGCTGGTATTGCTCGCATAGCTTTTAACCCGCAGTGCCGCCAACTCCGGACTATTAAAGTCGCCAAACAACGCTGAACCCACTTGCCCCTTGAGATCGACACCCTCGCCCAGCTGCGTGTTGATCTGATCGCTCACCGACAACGCTAGCCGCCCAAGCGAGTTAAGCGTTGGGTCAAGGGTTTCTGAACGGTAACGAAGCAAACCGCCCAACTCGCCGCCACTCAGTTGCGTGGTAATACCCTGACGTGAAGCACCGCTGACAAATTCAATCTCAACCCGGTTCGGATCACCCTTACCCGCGACGGTTTCCAGGCGACTGGCCGTGCTGCCGACAACCAACGGCTGGCCACTGCCGATGAACACGTTCATCGAGTTGTCGTCTTGCGGCACAACGGTCACACCGACAAATGACGAAAGCTGGCGAACCGCTTCTTCACGCGCATCAAGCAGGTCATTAGGCGCCTGCCCGGTTGCCGACGCTTTGGCAATGGCATCGTTTAAACTGGCGATGGAGCCAGCCAGACGATTGACCTGATCGGTTATCGCTGACATCTGCTTATTGATGAAGGTGTTTTGCTCATCAATCCGGTCATAAACCGTGTTGAAACGACGACTCAGGCCTTCAGCCTGGGACAGTACCAACTGCCGGGCAGGCCCGTTGGATGGGTCTTCAGCAGCGGTTTGCAACGACGAAAAAAACTCCTGCAACGACGGTGTGATACCGGTGGTAGAGCCCGCCAACAATGAATCGAGTTGTTCAATCTGGCTTTTATACGCTTCTACATCACTGCTCAATGCGGTACTGGTACGCACTTGCGTGGTCAGGAACTCGCTGTAGGTACGGCGAATATCGACCAATGTGGTGCCTGAGCCGATAAAACCAGCCCCACTGAACTGCGGCGCACGCGTGCCTTGCAAAGCGTCCTGACGTGAGTAGCCTGGGGTGTTTACGTTGGTGATGTTGTGCCCGGTGATGGACAGCTGAGTCTTGTTCGACGACAGTCCTGATAAACCGATGTTGAGTAAGTCAGACATTATTCAGCTCATCCACGGGTAGGCGTCGTATCGACGGAGGCAACAGTTTGATAGACCGCCATTTTCCGCGCGATCTGCGAAATCTTGCGCGCGTATTGCGGGTCAGTGGCGTAACCGGCTTTCTGCAATTCTTTAACGAACTGTTCCGGGTTTTGCGTGCTGCCCAAGGCCTTCTCGTACCGGCCATTGGTTTGCAGGAAGCTGACGTAATCCTCAAAGCTTTGGGCGAAAGAATCATAGGAGCGGAACGAAGCCGCCTCTTTCACGGCCTGGCCGCCTTTGTATTCGGTGGTCATCACCTTGGCCGACTCGCCACTCCAACTGTTGTGGCTTTTGATGCCGAACAGGTTATGGCTAACGGTGCCGTCTTGCTGGCGAATAATCGACTTGCCCCAACCCGTTTCCAGCGCTGCCTGAGCCACCAAATAGCGCGCTTCAACGCCGATCTTTTCCGCAGCCTTTTCAGCCATCGGCAACATGGTCGCAATGAAGTCAGCCGGCGAGGTAAATTCCGAGGCACCTTTACCGCCCTTCTGAGCCAAACGAGCGCCGCTAATGGCATCGCTACCGTTAATGCTCAGGCCTTTATCCTTGGGGGCGGCGTGGGCAATTGCCGGAATCCAATCGTTATTAGCCAGGGCCTGCACCGCGGCGGTGTCGGTTGTTGGGGTGATGCCAGCAAGCAAACGATCAGCTAACTTGCCCGGCAATGAAAGGCGACGCTTGTTGATCAGGCTGGAGTCATCGCGACGGCTATCAACCTGAGCAGTCGGTTTAACCGCATCGGTGCTGCTGGCTGCAACTGCGCCAGGCGCCCCGATGCTCGCGCTGGTCACGGCGTTATCTGGATGAGCGAACGGATTAGGCCGGTCACTGTGGCTTTTCATTTTGCTCATCTGGCGGGCCAGTACGTCCGCCAGACCAATACCGTTCTTGTTGTTGGACATGGTCACAGCCAATTGCTGGTCATACATGCCCTGATAGGTTTTACCCTCTTCACTGTTCATGAAGTTGCCTTCGCTAAAACCTTCGTTAGCGGAGCGCATGGCTTTAAGCATTTCATTGAGAAACAGCGACTCGAACTCTTTCGCGACTTTGCCGATATTGGCTTCGCTATCACCACCGACTTTAAATTTATTGAGTCGGTTAAGGTCAGTTGCCGCGCCGCCATCCAGTGAGCTGGTGCCAGCGCTGGCGAGTCCTGCAGAGAGTCGAGAATCCATCGATCCGCCCCTTAAATAACGATCAAGTCAGCCTGCAAAGCGCCTGCTTGTTTCAGCGCTTCGAGGATGGCCATAAGGTCGGAAGGCGCAGCGCCAACCTGGTTTACCGCACGGACGATTTCATCCAGCGTGGTGCCTGGACCAAAGCGGAACATCGGCTTGGCCTCTTGCGTTGCATCTACACGTGAGCGGGGTACGACAGCCGTCTGACCGCCCGACAAAGCGCCCGGCTGGCTGACGATTGGGTCTTCGGTGATGGTCACGGTCAGGCTGCCGTGGGTTACCGCTGCCGGCTGCACGCGCACGTTCTGACCGATGACGATGGTGCCGGTGCGCGAGTTGATAATCACCTTGGCCACCGCTTGGCCTGCAACCACCTCAAGATTCTCGAGGATCGACAAGTAATCAACGCGCTGGTTAGGGTCCAGCGGCGCACTGACGCGCACCGAGCCGGCGTCAATCGCCTGCGCAACGCCAGGGCCAAGCAGCTCGTTGATCTGATCAACAATATGTTTGGCCGTGGTGAAATCTGGACGGTTCAGGTTGAGCGTCAGGCTATTACCTTGATCGAAACCACTTGGCACTGAACGCTCAACCGTGGCGCCAGAAGGAATACGCCCAGCCGATGGGATATTGACGGTGATGCGCGAGCCGTCACCGCCTTCAGCATCGAAGCCGCCGACCACCAGATTACCCTGAGCGATGGCGTACACATTGCCGTCGATACCTTTCAACGGCGCCATCAACAGGCTGCCGCCGCGCAGGCTTTTGGCGTTACCAATCGAGGACACGGTGACGTCGATGGTTTGGCCCGGTTTAGCAAACGCCGGAAGATCGGCATGAATCGAAACCGCAGCAACGTTCTTCAACTGGACGTTGCCACCGACCGGCACTTTGATCCCGAACTGAGCGAGCATGTTGTTGAACGTCTGCACGGTAAACGGTGTTTGCGTGGTTTGGTCACCACTGCCGCTCAAGCCAACGACCAGACCATATCCAATCAGTTGGTTGCTTCGCACGCCTTGAATACTGGCCAGATCTTTAAGCCGTTCAGCCTGCGCTGCAGCACTTAGCAACAGCACAGAGAGCAGTACGAGATATTTGCTTAGGCGCATGGTTGCAGCCCTCAAAACGGAAACAGTGGGCTGAGGAAGAAGCGATCAAGCCAGCCAGGTTGACTGGCGTCGGCAAAGGCGCCAGTTCCGGAATAGGTGATGCGCGCGTCAGCGATACGGGTTGATGACACCGTGTTGTCGGTGGCGACATCATCGGCACGCACCAGGCCGGCAATCCGTACCAGTTCATCACCGGTATTGAGCGTCATCCACTTCTCGCCGCGCACCGAAAGAATGCCGTTTGGCAGCACTTCAGCGACGGTCACGGTTACCGAGCCCGTCAAGCTGTTGCCCTGCGCGGCCTTGCTGTCGCCTTGGGTATCACGATTGCCGCTGTATGACGCGCTCAGCGACAGGTCGCCATCAGAGAATGGGTTGGAGCCTGTTACCGAACCGCCGAACAATGAGGTCAGACCGAGGCTGGTTTTGCTGTCTTTGGAAATTTGCGAACCGGCGTTTTTGCTGGCCTGGGTTTTCTCATTCAAGGTGATGGTGATGATGTCACCCACCCGATACGCCTTGCGATCGGTAAACAGATTGTTATCAAAACCGGTTTGATAGATGGAGCCGTTATTCTGCGCAGCGGGCAGCGGTGTACGCGGCAACACAGGCGAGTAATATGGATCATTCGGCTTGGCTACAGGCGCAACGCAGCCACTTAGCAGCGTGGTGCACAACAGTAAGGAAACAATAATTAGCCGGTTCATAAATCCACCCTCGCGGTGTAACAGTTAACGCAAAGGCCAGCTAACAGCCTGGCCAAAACCATCAAAGATTCTGAGTAATAAAGGACAACATTTGGTCAGCGGTTGAGATGACTTTGGAGTTCATCTCGTAGGCGCGTTGAGTGGTGATCATATTCACCAACTCTTCAACCACGCTGACGTTGGAGTTTTCCAAGGTGTTTTGCAAAGTCGTACCCAAGCCATTCAAACCAGGTGTACCCACTTGTGGAGCGCCGCTGGAAGCGGTCTCAAGAAACAGGTTGCTGCCGATGGCTTCAAGACCCGCAGGGTTAATAAAGTCAGCGGTCTGCAAGTTGCCGATAACTTGCGGCTGAGGATTACCGGCGGTGGTTACCGAAACCGTGCCGTCCTCACCCACGGTGAAGGTTTTAACTTCGTTGGGCAGCACCATGGCGGGCTCCAACGGAAAGCCATTGGAGGTCACAACCTGGCCATCGGAATCCAGGTGGAAGCTACCGTCACGGGTGTAGGACACCGTGCCGTCCGGCATCAACACCTGGAAGAAACCACGGCCGTTGATCGCCATATCCAGCGGCTGCTCGGTAGTCTGCAAGCTGCCAGCGGTGAAGATCTTCTGAGTGCCAACAATTCTCACACCGGTACCCAGCTGCAAACCTGAAGGCAGCTCACTGTCTTGGCTCGACTGGCCGCCTGGCTGACGACGGATCTGATAAAGCAGATCCTCAAATTCAGCGCGATCGCGTTTGAAACCCGTCGTCGAAACGTTGGCCAGGTTGTTGGAAATAGTGGTCAGGTTCATGTCCTGAGCGGACAAACCGGTTTTGCTGACCCACAGTGCCGGAATCATATTGGTTCTCCTCGGGTGACGTTTTCACGTCGCCGCGTACTGATAATTAGCTAAGTTGCAAAACCCGCGCCATTGCCGACGCATTGTCTTCGGCGGTGCGCATCATCTTTACTTGCAGCTCGAATTGGCGGGACAACGACATGATCGCGGTCATCTCTTCCACCGCGTTGACGTTGCTTGATTCGAGAAAACCCGAAGTCAGTCGCACGCTCGCATCGGCCTGCACTCGCTGGCCACTCTTGAGACGCATCATGCCGTCGGTGCCCTTCTCCAACTGCTTAGGGTCCGGGTTAACCAGCTTCAGTCGATCAACCTCTGCCAGCACATTTGGCGCCTCACCCAATGCACGAATACTGATGGTGCCGTCCTGACCGATATCGATCCCCTGCTCTGGCGGCACGGCAACTGGCCCGGCATTGCCCATAACCGGCAAACCATTGCCAGTGCGCAGCACGCCTAGCGCGTCGACATTCAAGCTGGCAGTACGCACATAAGCTTCGCTGCCATCGGGCGCCTGCACGGCAAGCCAGCCATGACCGCCGATTGCAACGTCAAGGTCGCGTCCTGTTTCCTGCATGGAGCCCGGAGTAAAGTCAGTACCTGGACGCTCACTCATTGCATAAACGCGCGACGGATACACATCACCGAATGATGAAATAGCCCGCGCCTGCTCAAAGTCACGGCGAAAGCCGCTGGTTGAAATATTCGCCAAGTTGTTGGCGTGCGCGCGCTGTGCCAGCGTGTTGTTCTGAGCGCCAGTCATGGCGACGTAAAGCATTTTATCCATGGTAACTCTCCGAGATAGGCGTGCTGCCTTGTGCTCTATACAGGCAATATTGCAAAGCCTGTGCCACACTCGAAAATTAACCGTAAACCATTGATAAAATTAGATTTTATAAAACAAAAAAGCTCCAAAAGGAGCTTTTTAATAGAGCGAACGGCGAGACTTTGCCGCGAACGGCAAAGCCATGTCGGCCAGCTGGATCAACGCAGGTTGATAATGGTCTGGGTCACCGCACTTTCAGTCTCGATGGTTTTTGCATTCGCCTGATAATTGCGCTGCGCAACGATCAAGTTAACCAACTGGTCAGACAGTTCGACGTTTGAGTCTTCCAGCGCTCCCGACTGCAAAGCACCCAAGGTGCCGCTGCTTGGCGTGCCGATCACCGGCTCACCCGATTCAAATGACTGCACCCATGCCGTTTTACCCACCGGCGTCAGACCTTGCATATTGGCAAAGTTGGCCAACACCACTTGCCCCTGCACCTTCGACTGGCCGTTGGTGTAGCGCGCAAAAATCACACCGGTGTCATCAATCTCAAGGCCCGCCAGCTCACCCGTGGTGTAACCGTTTTGGTCAACACTATTCACCGCAAACAAACTCGAATACTGGGTCGTGCCACGGAAGTCAAAATTAACCCCAGTCGCACTAGCCGTTGCACCGTTACCACTCCAGACCGGAGGCGTACCACCATCGGATGCGGCGGGAACCCAGTTGGTCATATTCAACGTACCATTTGCAGCCACAGTGAAATCTGCCGATGTCATCGCTGCGGTATCCAACTGGCCTGCCGCATTAAAGGTCAGGTTGGCCGTGTACGGGTCGGTCGATGTCGGGTCCGCCGGGTTGCGCCCATCGACCAACACATTCATCTGCCAGGTATTAGCACCGGTTTTGATGTAATACTGAGTAAATGCGTGTGAGTTGCCCTGCGAGTCGAAGATATTGACCGAGGTCGACGAGTTAAATGTGGTTGGATCATTCGGATCAAACGGCGTTGTCGTCGGCACTTCGTTGGTCGAGTTCAGGTTGAAAGGCTGAGTAATGGTACTCGTCGGCTTCGGTGCCTGGCTGGCCGTCTCAACTTTAAGATCAGAGATGATGCCGTTTTGCAGATTGCCGTTGCCATCCACCGCATAGCCTTGCAGCTTGTAGCCGAAGTTATTGACGATATTGCCAGCGCGGTCAGTACCGAAATAACCGGCACGGGTGTAGCTGATATCACCATTGTTGCTGGTGCGGAAAAAGCCGTTACCGTTAATCGCCAAATCCAATGAGTTCTGCGTGTAGTTGACGTTGCCCTGATTGAATTGTTGCGAAACGTCACTGAGCAACACCCCGCTACCTTGGGCGTTCTTGCCGGAGCCAAGCACCGAAGCCGCATACACGTCAGCAAACTCCGCCCGCGACTGTTTAAAGCCGGTCGTGCCTGCGTTGGCGATGTTATTACCCGTAACGTTGAGATCGCTGGTCGCTGCGCGCAGACCGCTAAGCCCGATATTGAACGCCATGGAAAACTCCTTTGCCGGAACAGCCGGCCATTAAATCGTGATGATTATTGACCGATGACCTGAACCTGCGAGAGCGGCACACTGCCCAGCCCTGCCAAATTCAGCATGAGTTCGCTGCCGCCCAAAGTGACACTGTCAACGTTGGCCGGAAGCATGGTGTAAAGACCCTTGGTTTCACCCGCGTAGGTCGCTTCCGCCTCAAAGGTGTAAGTGCCCGGCGGCATAAGATTGCCGCTTGAATCCTTGCCATCCCAGATGAAGCTGATGTTGCCTGCTTCCTGCTCACCCAGGTTGACTCGGCCAACCACTGACCCGGCGCTGTCTTTAACATTGACGTAGACGTTGCTACTGCTGGTCGGCAGAACCAGGCTGGCCTTGAAGCTCTCACTGGTATCCACTACCGCAGTGTCAGTCGGAATAATAACTTTGCGCCCAACCAGCGACGAAGCCTGCAAGGCCTGCGATGACTGATAACCCGACAGCAATGTATCGACGCTACCGTTCAACTGCTGAATACCGTCTACCGTACTGAACTGTGCCAATTGCGCGATGAACTCGCCGTTACCTTGCGGCTCCAGTGGGTTCTGGTTATTCAATTGGGCGACCAACAGATTCAAGAACTCGTCTTTACCAAGCTCTTTATCTGTACCGGTACTGGACGAGTTAATTTGCAGCTGATCAAGGACCGAACTGCCAACGCCACTGGTGCTATCAACGCTCATTTAGCGTTCCTCATTGATGGCTTACTGACCCAGGGTCAGCACCTTCTGTAACATTTGTTTAGCGGTATTCATCATTTCAACGTTGGTCTGGAAGGCCCGGCTGGCAGAGATCATGTCAGCCATTTCTTCAACCACATTGACGTTGGGGTAGTACACATAACCGCTCTCGTCCGCGGCCGGATGGTTAGGCTCGTAACGTGGCATCAGCGAACTTTGATCCTCAACAATGCCGAGCACCTGAACACCGCTGCCAGCTGCATCTTGCTCAGCAAACAAGGAGCCGCCATCAGAACCCTGGGCCTGATTAAACACAGTGGCGAAAACCGGGTGGCGAGCGCGGTAAGTCTGGTCAATGTTGGAAGACACAGACTCGGCGTTGGCGATGTTGCTGGAGATGGTGTTGAGACGCGTGCTTTGCGCGCTCATACCGGACCCGGCAATATTGAATACACTGGTTAGTGACATGGCATCAGTCTCCGTTAGTCGCCGCGCAGGGCGCTGACCAGCCCTTTGAATTTGCTATTGAGTAAGGTGAAGCTGGCCTGAAAGTCGACGGCGTTTTGCGCGTAATTCGACTGTTCTAGCTGGGTATCGACTGTGTTCTGATCAAGCGAAGGGCTCATCGGAGTTCGATACTTAAGCTCAGCCTCAGCGCTGGCCAGACCTTCAGCACTGATGTGATGTGCATTGGTGCGGTTCAGGCTAAAGGTGCCGCCCTGAGTCTTGGCATTTTGCTCGGCAAGCACTGAGGCGAAATCCAGATCACGCGCTTTGTAGTTAGGCGTGTCTGCGTTCACCATGTTATTGGCCAACACTTCTGCACGCTGAGCGCGAAAGCTCAGTGCTTGTTGGTGAATGCCGAGTGCGCTTGCGAAGCTGATACTCATGGTTTGTACCTTTGCCGTTTGCCGAAGCAGTTTTCCGTGCAAGCAACAAAGCAAACCCTGTGCCAATATATTTAACCGTTTAAATACAATGACTTATGATAAAACCTATTGAGTAAAAAGACTAAAGCGGCAATGGATTTCCGCTTGCGGCAATGCCTCTGCCTATTTACCCGCCCCGCACTTGCCGCTCAAACTGGAGGCAGATAAATGCCTGGCGCCCTCACGCCATTACCAAATGGCCAAGCAATTATCTGTGGTTAGACGTTGAGCGCAATTGGCTCATAAGAAGATGCTGCGCCGCTGAGATTAGCCAAAAAACTTGCGCATTGAACGCGACAACCAGCCCGCAGGTTGCGTGTCCTGAGTAATCCGGTTCATGTTGTCGATAACCACCTTGGCATAAGCGGCGTCGTCATTGCGGATGTGGTTGAACAGCCAGCGCGACAACAAACCGATCAACTCAGTGGTTATATCCTCGCCTGCCTTGAAGCGAGTGTTGTACTCATTAACCTTGCCAATGAACACCTCATGCACACGCTTGTGTGGACGGGTAAAACTGTAGCCGGACTCTTCCAGCAGCGACTCTTCAAAGGCAAAGTGCGAGAGCGTGTAATCAACCAGATCATTAAGCACGCCACCGACTTCGCTGCGGCTATGCCCCTGCTTTTGCGCCAAGATCAGCAAGTTGATCATATCGACAATCCGTCGATGCTGATTGTCGATGACCTCGATTCCGGTGTTGAGGTCACTTTGCCAAACAAGTAATTCCATTAACCCAGTCCTTAAGCGTTCACTCGAGTAGGTTCGAGCGCTGGGCAACTTTATCGACAGTACGTGCGCCAGGGACTGACTTGAATCAAGCCAGTTACCATTATCCGGGCACTAAGGAGCAGGCAGGCAGACGCTTGCACAATCCTATGTAAACAGCAGGCTCTGGGCCTGCTGCTTGCAGTGATCCACACAAGGCTTATTTGACTTTATAAATGATGCCCGGACTGCATTGCACCATCTGATACAGGTCCGGCAGTGCATTGAGCGCCTCGGAAGCGCCCAGGAACAAATATCCGCCCGGCTTCAAGGTCGCATGGATACGCGTGAGAATGTCTTTCTTCACTTCAGCTGAAAAGTAGATCAGCACGTTACGACAGAACACCACATCAAACTTTCCCAAGCCGGCGTAGCTTTCCAGCAGATTTAGCGGACGAAATTCGACACGGCTTTTGATCGGTGCCTTGACCACCCAGCGTCCCGGCGCCTTCGGCTCAAAGTAGCGCTGCAAACGTTCTTGTGAGAGGCCACGACCAATTGCCAGACTGTCGTACTCACCTGATTTACAGTTGGCCAGCATCGTCGGTGACAGGTCTGTGGCGACGATTTGCGCACCACCGCGCAACTGCCCGATATTGCTCTTCTCGAACTCATCAATTGTCATCGACAGCGAATAAGGCTCTTGCCCTGACGAACAAGCTGCCGACCAGATACGCAAACGCTGCCCCGCGTTAGCCTTGAGTAATTCAGGCAACACACGCTTTTTCATCACTTCAAAGGGATAGGTATCACGAAACCACAGGGTTTCGTTGGTGGTCATGGCATCGACCACTTGCTCACGCAAGCCGCTGCGCGGCATGGCCTGCATACGCTGCACCAACTCACCGAGCGTCTTGATACTGTTCTGTTCCATCAACTTATTAAGCCGACTGGAAACCAGATACTGTTTATTGGTGCCTAGCAAAATCCCGCAGGCTTTTTCGAGGAAGCTCCGGAACTGTTCAAAATCCAAATTTCCTGACGTCACTCGCACTGCCCCGCAAAATAATAGTGTTGGTCTATGAGACACCCACCGAATATAAACATTCTAGGCAGCATCTGATGCACCATCACAGCTTAAAGACACAGCTAAACCCTTTGGTTATCCAGCCATTTGTCGCATGGGTTGGCGCAGCTTACTCGCCACGATCAACCGCGTTGATTCGCTCAACCACTCTTGAGGCTAAATCATCGGGCCGGAATTTGGCGAGAAAATCATCCGCACCGACCTTTTTGACCATCGCTTGGTTGAATACACCCGACAATGAAGTGTGTAGCAACAGGTGCAATCCCTGCATCCGCGCATCACTGCGAATAGCAGTGGTCAATGTATAGCCATCCATTTCTGGCATTTCAATGTCAGAAATAATCATCAGCAACTCATCGGCCGGGCGACGCCCTTCATCAGCCATCTTGCGCAAATAATCCAGCGCTTCACGCCCATCATTCAGCGTCGTCACTTCCACACCAACGGCTTGCAAGCAACGTAACACCTGCTTACGCGCCACTGATGAGTCATCAACAATCAACACATGCTGTTTAACCGCTTTACCATGAGTAGCCGCATCCACCACACCCTCAGATATCGCTTCAGAGGTGGGTGAAACTTCAGCCAGAACCTTTTCTACATCGATGATCTCAACCATTTGCTGATCAAGATAGGTCACCGCCGTCAGGTAATGATCACGCCCCGTACCCTTTGGCGGCGGCAGGATCTCTTCCCAGTTCATGTTAACAATGCGCTCAACTGCGCTCACCAAAAAACCCTGAGTCTTGGTGTTGTACTCAGTGATGATCACAAAGCTATTTTGCAAATCAGCCAGTGGCTTGCAGCCCGTCGCCAGGGACAGATCAATAATCGGAATGGTTCCGCCGCGGATATTGGCGACTCCACGCACCACAGAACTGGACTTGGGCATTACGGTCAGGCGCGGGCACTGCAGCACCTCTTTGACCTTGAATACGTTAATCCCATACAACTGTTTGCCATCAAGGCGAAACAACAGCAGCTCTAAACGGTTTTGGCCGACCAACTGAGTGCGTTGATTCACCGAGTCCATGACACTAACCATGCCCATACTCCTTATTTAAGCGCCCGTAAAACTGAAGTTAGCAGGCGGCACGGGCCTTGCACGCTAATATATATGACCGTAGAAACGACGTTTTATCGACATATGTGGGCAAAAAGCCACCAACTGATTCTGGCTTTATTAATACCTGCAGCCGCCTGCTTCAGCTCAACTGCTGTGGCAACTTCAACCCTGCCTGACCAGCTTATCGGCGCCGCCCACACTTTTCTTGAGGTTACTGTGGCCGACTATTTACAACGAAGCGATATCAGCGGCCGGCATGAGATTGAAATCAACCGCCTTGACCCTCGGTTACGACTGCCGCTGTGCGACAGAGATTTGACGACCACGCTGGAAAGCCCAGCAGAACCCATTGGCCGCGTCACATTGAAGGTTCGCTGCGACGGCTCTGCCCCCTGGACTATTTTTGTCCCGGCGCAGGTTCGCCTTTATCGTGAAGTGGTGACGGCAACACGCCCGCTCAAGCGTTCCAGCGTAATTAGCGAATTCGACGTAACATTGGCGGAGCGCGATGTCGGGCAGCTTAATCATGGATATCTGACCTCAGTTCAGCAGGCAATCGGCAAAAAGCTGACGCGCCCTGTCCGCCCGGACCAGGAGTTAACCCCGGTCTATGTCGAGCTAGCTGAAGTTATTCGACGTGGCGACCAGGTCGTAATCAGCGCAAAAACCGGCACGATTAACGTGAGGATGCCGGGCGAAGCGCTGTCCGACGGGGCTTTAGGCAGACAAATTAATGTTCGCAACCAGCGCTCACAGCGTATTATCAAGGCGCGGGTAACCGGTCCAGGACAAGTCGAAGTGGCAATGTAGGCATGAATCTTGATTAGGCTCTTGTATAGTGGTCTTGATAGCGGCCTTGATTGTGTTAGCCAAGACGTTTTCTTGGACGGCGGCATACAGGTCTATAGATTCAGAACTTATTGCAGCGTTTATGGCTCAAAGAAATGCTCTGAAATTTATCGCCAGCGACGATTTAACTGAGCATTTTCAGTACTGACTCAGCAATGTAATATTTTTCAGAAAGTCGCTAAAGTTTTATCGCGCACGGCCGACAGACAGGTAAGCGTCCAAACAAATCAGAGGTTTACGATCATGGTCATCGACTTCAACCGACCAAGCAACGCACCTACCCCGGCTAACTCCGGGCGGACCAGCGGCGCCCAGTCAGGAGTTCGCAGCACAGGAGCGGATGAAAAAGCATCCAACCCGGCAAGCGTAACCAATACCCCTGCCGAGTCGAGCAAGAGCGGTGAGTCTGTGCACCTCAGCCAAGAAGCTCAGCAACTGCAGAGCATTGGCGATAAACTTAATGAGCTGCCAACCGTGGATAAAGAACGCGTTGCCCAGATCAAGCAGGCCATTGCTGACGGCACCTATAAAGTAGATGCCCAGCGTACAGCCAGCAAACTGCTCAATTTCGAGTCCCAGCGCTGAACCTAAAGCCTGTTTCATCAGGCTTTAGCTGCTGCACTGGAATGTTGGACGCCTAACTTCCAAGAGCCTACGATGTACGACTCAACAATGCTTCAGCTGTTCAAAGACGATATCGGCATCAGCGAGCAATTGCTTGAACTGATCGACAGCGAGCATCAGGCGTTGGGCGAGCGTGACCTCGACAGCCTGCAGCACATTCTCAATGCCAAGCAGCCTCTCCTCAGCCAGCTCGCACAGCACGCGCAGAGCCGCGCGCAGCTCCTGCAGAGCTTGCAGCTAAGCGCCGACCTTGAAGGCTTGCAAGCACTTGCCGCGCGCAGCCCACTGGGCAGCGAATTGCTCGTACAAAGCGATACGCTGACCCAATTACTAGAACGCTGCCAAACCGGCAATCTGCGTAATGGCCGCTTGATCCGTTCGAGCCAGACGTCTACCCGCAGCATGCTCAGCATTCTCAGCGGCAATGAAACACCAAGCCTCTATGACAGCAGCGGCAGCGCCTCACGCGGTGTTAACCAGCGACCTCTGAGCCAAGCTTAATATCTCTGCACTTTGCGTACCCATAATGTCATTTTGACAGTATGCTAGCGCCATAATAATTAGTTTGGATTTGGAGTAGACAGTACCGTGTCCAACCCATTTGCCGAAGAAGACGGCCCTCAACCCCCAAAAGTGCTAAAAGCGCCAATGGAAATCGCAGCCACACTGCGTCAACTCGAACAGAACCATGATCCGTTGGTAATTAGTTTTCATGAAAGAAGCCAACGCTTTCAAAGCTTCTTGATTGAGGTTGATCCAGATAAAGGCCGGCTGATTTTTGACGAATTAGTGCCAAATGATGGTGAGCGCTTCCTGAAAAATGCTGAGCCATTCAGCGTTGAGTCATCCCGTGACGGCGTACGCGTTGCCTGGAAGTGTGAAGACTCTGCACAAATTAGCGAACACAACGGCTTGCGCTGCTATTTCTGTGCAACACCTTCAGAGGTTATATATCACCAACGTCGCAGCGCCTTCCGTGCGGAGTTGAAGCGCAGTGAGTTGGTAGCAATCACCCTCACAGGTGAGAAGTTAGTGAAGCCGTTAAACGGCCACATGCTGGATATATCGGCAACTGGCTGCAAAATCCGCATCGCTGGCGATGCAACTCACAGTCTCAAGCCGGGCATGGTCTATGAAGAGTTGGTGGCTCAATTGCCCTTTGGCGCAATGACTGCACCGATAGAGCTCCGCCATGTGCACTACAACGACAAGCTCGATATCAGCATGCTTGGCGTGCGGTTCTATCAAATGAGTGGATTGGTTCAACGTCAGGTCGAGCGCTTCGTATATCAGTTGCAACGTGAAGCCAAACGCCTCGAAAGCGACACCTTCCTCTAACGACTATGCGCACAGCGCTCCTGGGAGAGTCGCTTGCAGAGCAGCGCACAGAGACGCCTTAACCAACCTGGATACCTAAACTCGCCAAGCGCGGCAGGTCTTCAGGGCGGTCAACATCCCAAAGCACTGGCAATAACTGATAACGCCACTCCATCTCGGCTAAACGCGCTTGCGTGAGGCGCAGCACTTCGTCTGTTCCCCAAGGCATATTACTGAACAAGCGTGAATCGTTTTGCCGCAGCCCCAGCAGCACATAACCGCCGTCCTCGGCCGGGCCCAGCACTGCAGGCGTATCAACCAGAGCGGCTCGCGCTTGCATCAGGTAATCGGCACTCAGTGCAGGGCAATCATTGCCAATCAACATAACCGCATCACTTTCAACCAAGCCCAATGCAGTGATACAACGCATACGCTCACCAAGATCGCCCGCTGGCTGCTCTACGACCGTCCAGCCATGTTGCTCCGCCAGCGCTTGCAGCGCAGTATCGGGACCATCATCGAGCCACAAAAAGCGCTGGGAAAAACCATCACCTAAACGGCTCAATGCGCGCTCGACCAAGCGCCGCTGCAAGTCGCAGGCACCTTCAGGCCCAAGCGCTGGAATTAATCTGGTTTTGACCTGACCAGGGCGCGGCGCACGCGCCAACATATGTAAAGAAACAGCTAAGCTCATGACCGTGGCCCTCGGTGATACTGGCGTGCCAATGACTCAGGACTCACGCCAAAATAATACCCAAGCCGTATGCGCCACATTAATACGACTGTGCGCAAGATGCCATTCTGCTCCCAACGTCGGCTGGATGTTAGTAAAGCCGGACGCAAACACCTTGGCCGAACAAGTACCCTGAGCCGACGGCAAAGGTCAACGTCTTCCATCAGCGGAATACTGGCGTAACCGTTCAACGACTCAAAGGTCTTGCGCGCAACAAAAATCCCTTGGTCACCTGTAGCAATCGCACTCACTCGCGAGCGAAGGTTAATCATCGCGCCAATTAACCGCAACAGCATGCCCTTCCCCGACAAACGCACATCAAAGCGACCCCAAAGAGGCTGCTCCAGCAAAGTATCAAGCAAGCTTTGGATTGACCCGGGGTCAACCCGCGTATCAGCATGGACAAACCACAGGTAATCGCCATGTGCTGCCGCAGCGCCTGTGTTCATCTGCAGCGCTCGCCCAGGCTTGCTCGACAGCAGCTGATCGACCCATGAAGCAGCAACTGCGCAAGTCGCATCTTCACTGGCGCCATCGACCAAGATTATCTCAGCACCTGCCGTGCGCAGCGCAGCTAAGTCACGCAACAACAAAGGCAAGGCTTGAGCCTCGTTACGAGCCGGAATGATGATGCTAAGCAGCGGCCTCACGCATTACCATCCTTGGACGAGTCAGGCTGTTCAGGATCCTGCGTCGAAGCTTCTTGTGTATCACTATCGACCGAAGCGACGACAGCCTCCTCAGTTGAAACCGGCTCAGCTCCATCGGTGTACGCAGCAGTATCTACATCAGCATCCGCTGCCACAGCTGCCGCCGCGACCGCTGAAGCTGTCACCACCGCAGCAGCAATGGTCGCCAGTTCAACCTCCGCAGCGCTAGCGTCAGCCATAGCTTGCGCTGCAAGCTGCTCATCTTCGCCGTCGACGTGGTCATCGCACATATGCTCTTGCACATACTGTTCTTCGTTACGCGGATCAAGCGCGGCAACCAGCGGCGAGCTGGCCATACCTTCAGGCATGGCAATGTGATGCAGCGGCGCTTCATCAACCTGATGCACATGCGTAACCTTGGCTGTGCGCACAAAACCAACCAGCACCAAACCACTTAAAGCAGTGAATGCATAAAGCATGTTGGCGCCGAGAAAGCGCATTAAAAAACCGACCAACATCGGCCCAATCGCCGCACCCACACCAAACACCACCAACAACATCACCGTCAGCGATACCCGGCGCTCACTCTCAACGTGGTCATTGGCAAACGCCACCGCCAGAGGGTAAAGACTGAACAACATAATGCTCACCGCAAAACCGCACGCAAACAGCAGCTCGACAGGCGCTTCCTGCAACACCGCAAGCGGCAGTGCGGTCACACTCAACAACCCGGCACAACCACGAATCAGTTTGACCCGGTCGGCACGGTCAGATAACCAACCTAGCGGCACCTGAGCCAGCAAGCCGGCGAGAATGCAACAGCCCATGAACAGACCAACCTGTTCGGTACTCAAGCCCATGCGTGAGCCGTACAAGGGACCCAGGCCATAAAAGGAGCCGATCAGCAAACCAGCAACACCGATGGTCAGCAACGACAACGGCACGCGCTTAAGGAAGAAGCGCATTTCCAGCGGCGCAGGATGCAGCGGTGCCGGGTGAAGTTTGCGAGTCAGCGCGACAGGCACCAGACACAACGCAAAACACAGGGCAACCATCATCAACAGCTCGACGCTGAGCTCAGGGTGCACGACCAGAACGAGCTGGCCCAGAATCAAACCAAGATACGAAGCGCCCATGTAACCCGCAAACACCTTGCCACGCTGACTTGGCCCTGCCTGCTCGTTCAACCAACTCTCGATCACCATGTATTGGCACATCATGCATAAGCCTACGACCAGTCGCAGCGCCAGCCAGACAGGTAGAAAAGCAGTCATACCGTGGCCGAGCACCGCAGCCGTGACGATACCGGCACAGGCAACATAGGCTCGAATATGGCCAACCCTGGCAATCAGCCGGTGTCCCAGCTTGCCGCCGAGTACCAAGCCCAGATAGTTCGCGGTCATCAACGCACCCACCCAAAGACCATCCGCGGTCTCGGCAAGGCGCAAGCCTAGATAAGTACTCAGCAAACCCGAACCGAGCAACATCAACAACGTAGCAAAATACAACGAACTAAATGACTTGAAGATCATCGTCATGGGCAGTGCAACTCTCCTGGAACACCTCGACGACCCTGATGATCGACGTAATAGTCCAAAATAAAATGTCGGCGCCCTTCTATGCGGCGACGATCAGGCTAGACCAATGCGCTGCCCTGCATGCAAACACGATTACATGACGCGGTTTCGCGCAAAAATTTTAGACGCACCAATGAGATGCCAAGTAACGATAAGGCTGTCGGATGGCGACAACCCTACGTTTAGAGAGCTCAATGCAGCAAATGCTACATGAGTAGATGAGTCATTATTGTTCAACTCCAGCTTAGGCCGGAGTTGCAGGCGCTGCCAGTTCTCACATGCAGCAACGCCTGCCGTCCAATTGTATTACGCGCTAGGCGTGTGCCGCCAGAACGCGTCGCTCCCAAGGTGTAATTTCATCAAAGAAACTGGTCAGCTCCATCGACTTGGTGGCGATATAACCTTCAACAAACTCTGCACCAAACAACTCAACAGCCGCCGAGCTGGCACGTAGTTTTTCGATTGCTGCATGCATGGTGCACGGCAAGGTCAACTCTTGCGGCACATCAAAGTCTCCTTGAATCGGTTCGCTCGGCTGCAACTCATGTTCAATCCCGTACAAACCCGCCGCCAAACTGGCAGCCAGTGCCAAGTAAGGGTTGGCATCGGCACCCGGCAAACGGTTTTCAACGCGACGCGCAACCGGCGAGCTCGCGGGAATACGCAAACCTGCTGCACGGTTATCTTCTGACCAACACGCATTATTTGGCGAAGCGTAAGGGTGGCAGAGGCGCTGATAGGAGTTGACGTGCGGCGCGAACAACAAGGTGAAGTCAGCCAACAATGCTTGCTGACCACCGATAAAGTTGTAGAACGCAGGTGTCGCCTGATCATCTGCCGCGGTGAAAATGTTCTTGCCACTGCCCTGCTCAATCACGCTCTGATGAATGTGCATCGAGCTGCCTGGCGTATGCGCCAGCGGTTTAGCCATGCATACCACGGTCAAGCCATGTTTAAGCGCAACCTCTTTGAGCATGTGCTTGAACATGAAGGTCTGATCCGCCAGCAACAGTGGATCACCGTGTAATAGATTAATTTCAAACTGGCTAACGCCCATTTCATGCATAAAGGTATCGCGCGGTAATCCCAGCGCTTCCATGCATTTATACACTTCACTGAAAAACGGACGCAGACCATTGTTGGAGCTCACGCTGAATGCCGAGCAGCCATCCTCACGACGCCCATCCAAGCCGAGTGGTGGCTTGAACGCCTGCATTGGGTCTGTGTTCGGTGCGAATACGAAAAACTCGAGCTCAGTGGCAACGATTGGCTGCCACCCCTTCGCGGCATAGCGAGCGATCACTTGCTTGAGCAGGCCCCGCGTCGAAAGACCTGAGATTTGCCCGTCGAATTCATCCGCATCACATATAGCCAGCGCGCGCGGCGACTCACTCCAAGGCAAGCGGTGTATCTGCGTAGGCTCGGCAATCAGTGCAAGGTCACTGTCATCGCTGCCGTAAAACTTCGCGTCAGGGTAGCCGCCCATCATGCACTGCAACAGCACTCCACGCGCCAACTGCAGACGGCGCCCCTCAAGAAAGCCAGCGGCGGTCATCACCTTGCCACGCGGCACACCATTGAGGTCAGGGGTCACACATTCAATTTCATCAACCCCGTGAAGTAACTCTTGCAGCTCTGGACGACTCGTACTGCTCATCTTGCATTCCTTGTTATTGGCGGTGCCCGTCTGCGACGGCTAGGCGCACAAAATAAGCATCACATGTTCGAAATATCAAGCACTGGAATGCAGCAAACCGTGCATATATTTAGATAGCTTGCTATTACATCTATTAAATTGATTTTATAGATTCAAACTAAAAGCCTCATAGCTAACGCCTAAAATCGTCTAAAAAAATACAATATATTCATATATATCAATTACTTAACACAACTATTAAGTGCATCGATATTTACCATTCACCAAGTCAACTTTTTAATCGATTTTTTGTGAGTAACATGGAACCCATACCTACTTACCGCCCCCACAAGGAGCCACACATGAAAAAGCAAATTCTCGCCAGCCTGATCCTGGTCACTTTGTCCGCTAGCGCTTTCGCACTCCCAGAAACCGCTCAACAGTCAATTAACATCACCCCGATCGCTGCTGATGGTGCCGACCGCACTGGTGTTAACCGTGTCGCTGAAGACGGCTTCGATCGCACCAACATTAACCGTGTTGCCGAAGATGGCTTCGATCGCACCAACATTAACCGTGTTGCCGAAGATGGCTTCGATCGCACCAACATTAACCGTGTTGCCGAAGATGGCTTCGATCGCACCAACATTAACCGTGTTGCTGAAGATGGCTTCGACCGCACCAACATTAACCGTGTTGCTGAAGATGGCTTCGACCGCACCAACATTAACCGTGTTGCTGAAGATGGTTTCGACCGCACCAACGTTAACCGTGTTGCTGAAGATGGCTTCGATCGCACCAACGTTAACCGTGTTGCTGAAGATGGCTTCGATCGCACCAACGTTAACCGTGTTGCCGAAGGTGGTTCCGACCGCACTGCAATCGGTCGCATCAGCTAACACCACCGCTACAAGCTCTAAAAACAAAAGGCGCCTATCAAGGCGCCTTTGTATTTTTACCAGCCAAAGCATTTAACCTTCCAAACGCTCCAGTCGCTGCTCTAGCTCGGCAATTTTTAACTCGAGTGTCTGTAGCCGTCCTTCATATTGGTCTTTTGCCACACTTCTGCTTTCTTGCCCGGCTGCGCTCGCCTCTATCGATGCTTGCAAGTGCGCCGCGTCACCCAGCAAATGCATATACCTATCTTCGCGCTGCCCAGCCTGTTTGGGTACATGACATACCAATTGACGGCCGATTAACCGCTCAAGGTTGTACTGCACCTGTTCGGCATCATCGAAAGCGTGCAAACGCAGGCTGCGCGTCAGCAGCTCATTGATCGTTTGCGGACCTCTGAGCAGCAACAGCCCCGTCAACGCAAGCTGCGGCGCAACCAATTCAAGGGTTTTATCAGCGCGTTGCTCCCAACGATCCGCCCGACTGCCCATTACCAAGCGCGCCAGTTGCTGCGTCTCCAAACTGCGCAGCGCTTGACCCACCTCGCCTTGAGTCATATTCATCAGCGGTTCGCGATTGGTTTTCTGGTTGCAGGCCAGGACCAATGCGTTCTGGGTCAACGGATAAACTTCGGGGGTTGTCGCTTGCTTCTCAATCAGACACCCCAGCACGCGCAGCTCATTGGCGGATAATTGCAGGCCCGCCTGTTCACTGCCTTCAGTCTCAAGCACTTGGTCATTCATAGTGACGAATCTCAAACTGGTGATAGCCCAGCCTAACCCGAGGCGAAGCAGGCGACTATCAACATCTACATATGCGCAACCCTTTGTCTGCCCGCAATGATCTGGCAGACGCCCTTTTGGCGGCATTGTGCTAGAGTCCGCCGCTGATTTTTAAGCCAAGACTGCTTACTAAACCCAAGCAGTACTTGGCGAATCGCTGGACGCTGCCGCTCCAAACCTACTGAGACATGACAAAAGCCTCTAAAACGGTCCGTTTCAAGCTATCCGCAAGAGGTTTGAGCGCGCAGCTCACTCGCAGACAATACGAGACGCATGCTATGACTGATGTCCAACAAAATCCTTTGCTACGCCTGCTTAACCGCACCAGTTTGGTTAGCCAAATTATTATTGGCCTGATTGCCGGTATCGCGCTGGCCTTCTTCCTGCCAAGCCTCGCCTTGAAAGTTTCACTACTCGGCAATGTTTTTGTATCCGCACTGAAAGCCGTCGCGCCGGTGCTGGTATTTATATTGGTCGCTGCATCCATCGCCAATCACCAGCACGGCCAACAGACGCACATCCGTCCCATTCTATTGCTTTATCTACTGGGCACTTTTACTGCAGCCATTATTGCTGTGATCGCCAGCTTTGCCTTCCCATCAAGTCTGACACTGGTGAGCAACAGCGCTGAACTGTCGCCACCGGGCGGTATCAGTGAAGTACTCACCACCCTGCTGATGAATATCGTCGACAACCCGGTCAACGCACTGCTCAACGGCAACTTCATTGGCATTTTGGCGTGGGCAATCGGCTTGGGCTTTGCCTTCCGCCACGCCGCACCCGGCAGCAAGCAAATACTCAGCGATCTCTCGAGCGCTGTGACCTCAATTGTCAAAATGGTAATCCGCCTAGCACCACTGGGCATCTTTGGTCTCGTCGCAGCAACGCTGGCTGAAACCGGCATGAGCGCCCTGCTCGACTACTTGCACCTGCTGCTGGTATTGGTCGGCTGCATGCTCTTCGTTGCCTTGGTGGTCAACCCGATCATCGTCTTCTGCAAGATCCGCCGTAACCCATACCCGCTGGTCTTCACCTGCCTGCGTGAAAGCGGTATTACTGCGTTTTTCACCCGCAGCTCGGCGGCCAACATTCCGGTAAACCTGCAGCTTTGCCAGCGTCTGGGTCTGCATGAGGAGACTTACTCAGTCTCGATCCCACTGGGCGCAACCATCAACATGGCGGGCGCAGCCATCACCATTACGGTGCTAACCCTGGCGGCAGTTCACACGCTGGGTATTACGATTGACCTGCCGACAGCTATCCTGCTGAGCCTGCTGGCTTCAATCAGTGCCTGTGGTGCCTCTGGGGTTGCCGGTGGTTCGCTGCTGCTGATCCCGCTGGCATGCAGCCTGTTTGGCATTCCGAATGATGTGGCCATGCAAGTTGTGGCAGTTGGCTTCATCATCGGGATTGTGCAGGACTCTGCCGAAACCGCACTTAACTCTTCGACCGATGCCCTGTTCACTGCAGCGGCCTGTCTCGGCCACACGCGCAAAACTGGCTAAACTGACGTCGCTGAAATGAAAAAGGCTTACGCATTGCGTAAGCCTTTTTATTTGGCGTCCCCTACTGGAGTCGAACCAGTATCTAGCCCTTAGGAGGGGCTTGTTCTATCCATTAAACTAAGGAGACAGAGCGGATAAGCAACCCACAGCATTTGTGCAAGGTTACTCGTAACCGGCCGGCATGTTACCCAGCCTCGATAGATTTGTCATGCATGAGCAACGTCAGCATAAGCAAATCATCCGCACTAAACCAGGCAAGCGACTCAGTCTACTGACCGCCAAAACGCTCTTCAGCCAGTTGATCAGCAACGGCTGTGGTGGTTTTGCCTTCACTTTCGGCACGCTTGAATATCTGCTCAAGCGTCGTACCAATGCCTTCGATATGTGTCTTCAGCTCAAGCGCGCTGCCGCCGCTACGCTCAAAGTAGATATCAATAATTCCGCCAGCATTAATCGCGTAATCCGGTGCGTACAACACACCTTTACTGAGTAACTCTTGCGCCAGCTGTGCATCAGCCAATTGATTATTCGCCGCACCCGCAACAATCGGTGCACGCAAGACATCCAAAACTTGCAAATTGATGATGCCACCCATGGCACACGGCGCGAAAACATCAACATCCAATCCATAGATATCACTCTGCGTTACCGCTTTAGCGCCCAGTTGCTCGACTGCCCGGCGCACATTGGCTTCAACAATATCGCACACCCACACCTGCGCCCCAGCGTCACGCAGATGCTTGGCCAAGCTGAAACCAACTTGGCCAACCCCCTGAATAGCGACGCGTAGACCGTTAAGATCATCACGCCCCAGACGTTGTTTGACCGCAACTTTGATCCCCACAAACACACCGTAAGCCGTCGCCGGTGATGGATCACCGCTGCGCTGACCACCTTCAAGGGTTTCACGTACGCCAGCGCCAGCAACATGACGCGTACGCTCAGCCATAATCTGCATTTCTGCAACACCGGTGCCAGAGTCAGCTGCGGTGATATAGCGGCCGCCTAAACTGTCGACAAAATCGCCCATTGCTTGAAACAAGGCAGTGCTTTTAGCGGTATGCGGATCCCCAATAATCACCGCTTTACCACCGCCCAGCGGCAAATTCGCCAGCGCTGATTTATAGGTCATGCCGCGTGACAGCCTGAGCACATCACGTAACGCGGCTTGATCATCGACGTAAGGCCACATCCGGCAGCCGCCTAGCGCTGGCCCCAGGTTGCGGTTATGAATCGCAATTATTGCTTTTAACCCGCTCGCTTTATCGTGACCAAACACCACCTGTTGATGGTGATCGAACTCGACATGTGAGAACACTGACATTAACAATCCTCAACTTATAGTTATTGATGGCGAGGGCTAACCGAGCCCTCGCCAGATAGGTGTGATCAGCCCGTGCTAGGCGGCTGGTTCGTAGAGTTTGACTGCGGATATTTCGCTGACCAGCATGCGTGCCTGCAACTCGCTGGCGAGTATTTTGGCCTGCGCAGTCGCGTGTTCCTTGATATGGCCATAACCACGAATCTGCTCAGGAACCTCCGCCAGAGCCACCGCTGCGTCGTAGTTACCTGCGTGCAGGTTAGTGATGATGAAAGCCACAGTCTGCTGATATTGCTCCAGCAGTTGATGCTCCATTTTGCGTTCGACGCTGTAACCGAATGGGTCCAGCGGCGTGCCACGCAGAAACTTAAATTTAGCCAACACAGCAAAGGCCTTGAGCATCCACGGACCAAATTTTCGTTTACGCGGCTCACCGGTCGTTGATGAACGATCACTCAACCAAGAAGGCGCCAGATAAAACTGCAGCGTGTAATCACCTTCAAACTGCGCTTGCAACTGCTTGATAAACTCACCGTCGCTATACAGCCGCGCCACTTCGTATTCATCTTTGTAAGCCAAGAGTTTGAAGTAATAGCGCGCCACCGCTTTGCTTAGACGCTGCTCTGCATGGCTATCAATTTTCTCTACCTGCTCGACCAACTTGCGATAACCCTGCGCATACGCAGCGCTTTGGTACTGGGTCAAATAGCCGACCCGGAACTCAACAATCTCCTTCAGGGTTTCACTACGAGGGACTTGGCTAATTACTGGTTTGGCCAAGCGCTCAACTGCAGCGATGTCATGCGCCGCACGGCGCCCCCAGAGAAACGCCTGCTGGTTAAGTTCGACCGCAACGCCATTTAGCTCAATAGCCTTGTTGATTGCCTCGGCAGAAACCGGAACAAAGCCTTTTTGATAGGCATAACCGAGCATGAATAAGTTGGTTGCAATGGTGTCGCCCAACAAGCGAGTTGCCAGACTCGTTGCATCAACAAAATGAGTTTTAGCAGCACCTACTGCCTCAACCAACGCCTCGCGCATCTGCGCCCCCGGCACTTGCGCGTCAGGGTTACGGGTGAATTCAGCCGTTGCCGCTTCATGACTGTTGATCACCGCATGGGCGATTTGATCATTAAGCTTGGCCAATGCGTCTTCGCTGGCTGCAACCACGAGATCGCAGCCCAGCAGCAAATCAGCCTCGCCAGCCGCAATACGCACGGCGAAGATATCGTCCTGCTTGGCAGCAATACGAATATGGGTCACCACCGGACCAAATTTTTGTGCCAATCCGGCTTGGTCCAGCACGCTGCAACCTTTGCCCTCAATATGCGCGGCCATGCCCAGCAGTGCGCCAACGGTTGTGACACCACTACCGCCAACACCCGGCAGGAGGATATTCCACGGCCGCTTCAAGTCTGGCTTACGCGGCTCAGGCAATGCGATGAACAGCGCGTTCACACCCACAGCTTCAGGCTTGCGCAAGCTACCGCCATGCACGGTTACAAAGCTTGGGCAAAAGCCCTCAACGCAGCTGAAATCCTTATTGCAGGCGTTCTGATCAATCTCACGCTTGCGCCCCAACTCTGTTTCCAGCGGCAACACCGCCAGACAGTTGGATTTAACACTGCAGTCGCCACAGCCTTCGCAAACTGCGGGGTTGATAAAGGCGCGCTTTTGCGGATCAACCAACTTACCGCGCTTGCGCCGGCGACGTTTTTCAGTGGCACAGGTTTGGTCGTAGATGATCACCGAAACGCCTTTGAATTCACGTAACTCACGCTGAACTGCGTCCAGGTCAAGGCGATGGTGAAAGCTGACGATCGGTGCAAAGCCATCACGACTCGGGTATTTATCCGGCTCATCACTGACCAGAGCGATACGTTTGACCCCTTCGGCAAACACTTGCTGGCTGAGCTGGTCGACACGTAGCTCACCATCAATCGGCTGGCCACCGGTCATGGCCACCGCGTCGTTGTAGAGGATTTTATAGGTAATGTTGACCCCGGCAGCGACAGCCGCTCGCAGCGCCAACTGCCCTGAGTGAAAGTAAGTGCCGTCACCCAAGTTCTGGAAAATATGCGGTGTATCGGTAAATGGCGCCTGACCGATCCACGTAGCGCCCTCGCCGCCCATCTGGGTGAATGTATCGGTGTTGCGATCCATCCACTGAGTCATGTAATGACAACCAATGCCGCCCTGCGCACGACTGCCTTCAGGCAGTTTGGTCGAGGTATTATGTGGGCAGCCTGAACAAAAATGCGGCGTGCGCACGGTGGTGTGTTTTGGCGCGGCAAGCGAGGCTTCTTTGGCAGCCAAAAACGCCAGTCGGGCCTGAATTTGCTCGCTGCTGTAAATCGGTTCAAGACGCTTGGCGATTGCTCGCGCAATCATCGCTGGAGTCAGTTCACTGAGGTTCGGCAACAACGACTTACCGGTTTCATCAAACTCGCCAACCACCCGCGGACGCTTGCCCACTGGCCAGTTATAAAGCTGGCCGGTAAGTTGGTCCTCAATAATGCCGCGCTTCTCTTCCACTACCAGAATTTCATCAAGACCTTCGGCAAACTGATGCACCGAAACAGGTTCCAGCGGCCAGCTCATCCCGACCTTGAATACGCGCAACCCAACCTGAGCACATAAATCCTCGTCTAACCCTAGATCCTCAAGGGCTTGGCGAACGTCCAGATAAGATTTCCCCGTGGTGATAATGCCCAACCGCGGGTTAGGTGAGTCGAGCTTCACCTGATTCAGGTTATTGGCCAAGGCAAACGCCCGCGCGGCGTAAATTTTGTAGATATTTAAGCGTTTTTCCTGCACCAGCGGTGGATCTGGCCAGCGGATATGGACACCGTCTTCCGGCAGTTCGAAATCGGTTGGATACTTGACCTCTATGCGCAGCGGATCGACATCAACCACCGCAGATGAGTCAACATTTTCGGCGATGGTTTTCAGTGCAACCCAGCAACCGCTGTAGCGCGAAAGCTCCCAACCGATGATCCCGTAGTCGAGAATTTCCTGAACATTGGACGGGTTCAGTACCGGGATAGAGGCTGCGATAAACGCGTGCTCACTCTGGTTGGCGATACTCGATGACTTACAGCCGTGATCATCACCTGCCAGCAATAACACGCCGCCATGCTTCGATACGCCTGCGGAGTTACCGTGTTTGAACACATCACCACAGCGATCAACACCGGGGCCCTTGCCGTACCACATGGCAAATACGCCGTCGTAGCGCGCACCGGGAAACAGATTGGTTTGCTGACTGCCCCACACCGAGGTAGCTGCCAACTCTTCGTTGACCCCTGGCTGGAAGTGGATGTGGTTGTCTTTGAGAAACTGCTTGGCTTCCCACAGGCTTTTATCCAGGTTGCCCAGTGGCGAGCCGCGGTAGCCGGAGATAAAGCAGGCGGTACTCAGCCCTTGAGCTACGTCGCGCTGCTTTTGCAGCATGGGTAAACGAGTCAAAGCTTGAGTGCCAGTCAGGTAAAGATGACCAGTTGCAAGGCGATACTTGTCATCCAGGCGGATTTCGGCCAGAGACATGTGGGCGCTCCTTTTATTATTTTGGCGACCTAGGCGGCATCGGTTATTGCCACCTTCATTTATCAGCGCAGGATCTCCGCGCTGACATCTGCCTAAGAATATGACTCGTCGGTACTGATTTTTTATTTCTAAATTGGCAGAAAAACGTCAATACTGAGCATGAGCTATCCAATAAAAACAACCAAACTGGATTATTCATGCAAGAAAAATTGAGTCCCATCGATCGCAAGATTTTGCGCTTGCTGCAACACAATGCCGACCTGTCGGCTGCTGAGATCGCAGAACGGGTTGAGTTGTCACAATCACCTTGCTGGCGGCGGATTCACCGCATGCAAGAAGAAGGCTTGATTGAGCGCAAAGTTGCCCTGCTCAGCCATAAACAACTGGGCTTCAGCACAACAGTGTTTGTCGACATCAAATTATCGGCGCACGGGCGCAACAATCTAGAAGAGTTTGAGAAAGCTATTGTTGGCTACCCGCAAGTATTGGAGTGCCACACCATGGCTGGTGGCTCGGACTATTTGCTTAAAGTCGTGGCCAAGGACATCGCGAGTTACGAGCGCTTCTTACGCGATCATTTGCTACAGCGCCCGCATGTACAGGAAGCGCACTCACACATCGCCATGAGCGAGGTCAAGCGCACCACAGAATTGCCCTTGGATTAGCCAATAACTAGATTAGCCAATAACTAGGCGCATGCGCGTTTGGGTCCGATCAGACTGATCAGGCTCGCAACTGTTTGCTCGAAGTCATTGGAGTTGTCCAGCACCACCAACTGCTCATCACCTGCAGCCACTTCGTTGGTGAATCGCGCATTGCGCGCTAATCGCTGTTCGATCTCAGGCTCACTTTCACGCCCACGCTTGAGTAGACGCTCACGTAACACCGCGTCATCAACCTTAAGCAATACGGCCAGCATGTCTGGATAACGCACTCGCGCCTCAGACAAATACGCACGTGAGCCGTTAACCAACACGTTATCACCAGCGGCCAGCCACGCATTTATTTGCCTGGGAATGCCGTACGCCAAGCCATTCGCCTGCCAACTCATGGCGAATGCACCCACCCATTTCTGCTCATCAAAGGCGGTAGGCGACAGCGATATCGCATCCTCACCCACAGCCTCAGCAGAACGCGTGATAACTCTGCGTGCAACGCGACAACCCATCTCAGCCAGTTGTTCGCGGGCAGCATTTAATAGGCTGTCCTTGCCGGACCCCGAAGGACCAATGAGATAGATCAACCTACCCGCCATCAAAACACCTTAATGCTAAAAACAGTGACTATCCGAGAGGGAATCATAGGCCTTGTCACGCCCAACAAACACCCCTGCTGCGACCGTCTGGATGTTTTATCACCACGCCGGGCGAATGTTCATGGCTCAAGCACCTAATTCTGTATCGGCCTCGCTCGCAAACACATGAGTACTGCGCGGCAAAGCCAACAACTGTCGACCCGCTGAAAAATATATATCCAGGCCTTGGGGGAAATTATTGCGGGCGCTACGTTGCTCCCAGAACGTTTCAGCTAACGGAAGACGCACACGCCTGACGTCAATCACGCCATTGCGCTGTACTTGTTTGATACCGGGGCCGCGCCAACGCAACTCGGGCCCAGCAGCTAAATTATCCAGCTGAACAATCAAGGTGCATGCACGGCCCGGGCAGGCATCAAGTCCATTGTCGAAATCAGCCAGATTATCCAGCTCAGCCACTCCCAACAATGCAAAACGCGCTGCCTGGCGCAACTCAACAAACGTACAGCCGCAATGAATAGCCAAAGCCATGCGCAAACCTGGAGTGTCCAAGCTTGGCCCTAGCCACACCTGCGAATCCACATCCAACAAGGCCACGCACAAAGCAAATGTCGCCTCATCAAGCGGCGACTGCACATACATCCACTCATCAGCCCGCTGAATCTGCCCCGGTGCAGCCATCGCCTGCCGTGCAAGTGAGAAGCTGGCCCTGACCTTCAGCACTGGCGAGTCGAGCTCGCGTTTCAAGCACATCACACTGAGTGCCGCACTCATCAGCCTGTCTCCTCTGCATCACATCTTCAACACTAGCCAGTTTGACTTGAAGCGCCATACACCGCTGGTCAGTAGCTACCTGCTTTTAGCTGACGCGCACTCGCCAAAAGCCAAAATGATGTCAAAATAGAACTACACTTCAAAGTAATCACTAAGACTCAAGTACCTAGCTTTCGAACAAAACTAGCACTCAAAGGTGTCAATGAAGTGACCCTTTACCGCCAACAAACAATTCACTCTGGCCTTTATTCACGGGCTAAAAATGTGGGAGTTGGCCTATTTATGCCGAGCAAAGCTCAAATAAACCATGCTCGGCTGGCAATCGGTTTTAGATTCAATGAAAATACGCCGTATAATTGGCGTCAAAAAGTCACCTGAATTTCCACTGCATCTTAATGATATGGATTGCATTTCTAGCTGAACGGCTAGGCAGAAATATGGTCATAACCGGTGACAATTATGCAGCTCAACGCACGCATCGATCCTCTGACTAACCGGTTTCCAAAGTATGCGACCTATGAAACAAGCTACCTACTCCAGCCGCACAGCTGACAAATTTGTTGTTCGTTTACCTGACGGTATGCGCGAGCGTATTGCTGATGTAGCGCGGAATCACCACCGCAGCATGAACTCGGAAATTATTGCCCGCCTGGAGCAAAGCATGCTTCAGGAAGGCAGTCTGGACGACGAACTCAATGTACGCCTAGACAGCCCTGAGCTGTCGCTTCATGAGCGCGAGCTGCTTCAGCGTTTTCGTCAACTCACGCGCAGGCAACAAAATGCTCTTGTGGCACTCATTGCCCACGATGCCGAAATGGCGGCAGAAGAAGCTTAAGCAACACAATTAAAAAACCGGCCTTAGCCGGTTTTTTATTGCCTCAAATAAACTGAATCAGTGCCGCACTAGCGGCGACACTTGCTGCCATCATCAGCGTAAAGCTAGCCAACGAAACTGAGCAATACCCCAGCCGCAACGGCTGAACCAATCACTCCCGCAACATTTGGTCCCATGGCGTGCATCAGCAGGAAGTTCTGCGGGTTAGCTTCCAGGCCAACCTTATTCGACACTCGCGCCGCCATTGGCACTGCCGAAACCCCAGCCGAACCAATCAATGGATTAATCTTGTTGCTGCTGAACAGGTTCATTGCTTTAGCCATCAGCACGCCAGCTGCCGTACCGCCGCAAAAAGCCACCATCCCCAACGACAATATGCCCAATGTCTTTAGCTGCAGGAAAGACTCGGCTGAAAGCTTGGAGCCCACGGTCAATCCCAAGCAAATTGTGACAATGTTGATCAGCGCATTGCGTGAGGTCTCAGCCAATCGCTCAACCACGCCCGCCTCGCGTAACAAGTTACCAAAGGCAAACATGCCCACCAGCGGCGCCGCATCTGGCAGCAACATGCCCACCAGCAGACACAGGATCAACGGGAAGATAATCTTTTCAGCCTGACCCACAGGTCGCAGCTGCTTCATTACGATCGAGCGCTCTTCTTTAGTGGTCAGTGCGCGCATGATCGGCGGTTGGATCAACGGCACCAGCGCCATGTAAGAGTACGCAGCGACGGCAATAGGCCCGAGCAGATCTGGCGCCAGCTTAGCCGTTACGAAAATGGATGTTGGGCCATCCGCACCACCGATAATCGCAATAGAAGCCGCTTCGCGCAGGGTAAATTCAAGCCCTGGAATACCCAACGATGCTAAAGCCAGCGCACCAATCAGTGTGGCAAAAATACCGAACTGCGCAGCTGCGCCAAGAAACAGCGTTTTGGGATTCGCCAACATCGGACCAAAATCAGTCATGGCCCCAACACCCATAAAGATCAGCAATGGGAACACGCTGGTAGGCAGGCCCACTTCGTAGAACAGGTGCAGAATGCCATTGCCCTCAGCCATACCCGCAACGGGAATATTGGCTAGCAAGCCGCCAAACCCAATCGGTATCAACAACAGCGGCTCAAAGCCTTTCTTGATAGCCAGATAAATCAGCACCAAGCAAATCACGATCATCAGTGCCTGACCAGGCTCCAGATGATACAAGCCGGTGCTCTGCCATAACTTCAGGAGCTTTTCCATTAGTCTCCCCTAGCCGATAGTCAGCAGGCTATCGCCCACTGCCACAGCATCACCCACCTTGGTATTGACCGCACCGATGGTGCCCGCCCTGAATGCACGCACCTCAGTTTCCATCTTCATGGCTTCAAGGATGATCACCAATTGCCCCTCCTCAACCACATCGCCCGGCTTAACCAGCACCTTAAAGATGTTGCCTGCCAGTGGTGCAACTTGAGGCTCGCCACCCGTTACCGGCGCAGCGGCCGCAGGGACAGGTGCGCCATTACCGAGCGACTTGAGACCGGTGATATCACCGCCCTCGTTAACTTCAACGACGTAGTCCTGACCTTTGACCGAAACGGTGTACACCGCGGGTTTTCCTGGCTCAGCCTGAACAACTTCCTGACCACTCGGCGCAGGCTCGAAGGCCGATGGATTACCGCGATTCTGCAGAAACTTGAGGCCAATCTGCGGGAACAGTGCATAGGTCAGAACATCATCGACCGCATCAGCCGCCAAGGCGAAGCCCTGTTCTTTGGCAATAGCCGCAAGTTCTGCGCTGAGCTTGTCCATTTCATCGTCGATCAGGTCGGCAGGACGACAGGTAATGGCCTGCGCCCCGTCGAGAACACGCTCTTGCAACTGCTTATTGAATGGCGCAGGCGCCGAACCGTATTCCCCCTTGAGAATGCCAGCCGCTTCTTTAGTGATGGACTTATAACGCTCGCCTGTCAGGACGTTGATCACAGCCTGAGTGCCGACGATTTGTGAGGTAGGCGTAACCAATGGAATAAACCCAAGGTCCTCGCGCACACGCGGGATCTCTGCCAGCACCTGGTCAAATTTGTCCTGGGCGCCCTGTTCCTTGAGTTGGCCTTCCATGTTCGTGAGCATGCCACCCGGCACTTGAGCGACGAGGATTCGCGAGTCGATGCCCTTCAGGCTGCCTTCGAACTTTGCGTACTTTTTCCGCACTTCACGGAAGTACGCAGCAATCTCTTCTAGCAACAGCAGGTCGAGCCCAGTATCGCGCTCAGTCCCTTGGAACATCGCCACAACAGACTCAGTGGGTGAGTGACCGTACGTCATCGACAACGATGAGATCGCGGTATCGACGTTATCGATTCCCGCCTCAACCGCCTTCAGGATGGCCACACTGGACAAGCCAGCAGTCGCGTGGCATTGCATGTGAATCGGAATCGACAGGCTGGCTTTCATCCGCGTCACCAACTCAAACGCGGTATAAGGCGTCAGGATGCCGGCCATATCTTTGATAGCGATGGAGTCGGCCCCCATGTCCTCGATCTGCTTGGACAGGTCCAGCCACATATCCAGCGTATGCACCGGGCTGGTGGTATAGGAAATCGTGCCCTGTGCATGCTTACCTTGCTGCTTAACGGCTTTGAGCGCCGTAGCCAGGTTGCGCGGATCGTTCATCGCGTCGAACACACGGAATACATCAACACCATTAACTGCCGCACGCTCTACGAACTTCTCAACTACATCGTCCGCATAGTGGCGATAGCCGAGTAGATTTTGTCCGCGCAGGAGCATCTGCTGGCGAGTATTGGGCATCGCCTGCTTCAACTGGCGGATGCGTTCCCACGGGTCTTCGCCGAGATAACGAATGCATGAGTCAAAGGTTGCACCACCCCACGACTCAACCGACCAGAAGCCGACCTTATCCAGCTTCGGAGCGATTGGCAGCATGTCCTCAAGGCGCACACGCGTTGCCAGAATCGATTGATGTGCATCACGCAGCACTACATCGGTAATACCTAACGCACGCTGATTAGCCGTGTTGGTAACTGTCATCACTAAATCCCTGTCTACTGTAGATCAACCGCGGCGTGCGCGATGCTGATGAATAGCGGCCTGAATCGCTTCCAGCACATCGGCTGGGGGCTCCTGAGCATTACTGATCACTGCAGCCGGAGCGCGAGCTGGGGTCGGCACCGCAGCGGGTGCAAACCGCTCTAGCAGTCGCGACATGATGCGAATCGACAGCACCAGAAGCGTCAGGAAAACAAACACCGACCCCATGCCAAACAGCATGAGCTCGACACCTTCGAGCACAAGATTAGTTGAAGCCATGACCCGTCCTTTTAGCGACAATTGCTACTATCTGGCCTACTTGAACGCCAAGCAAAGTTGCCGAACCTTAGCTTGAAACAAGCGTTTGAGCAAACCCCTTAATACTGGTGAATATGCAGCCACAAGTAGGCCAGCTCCAGGCCTAGCGAACGACTAGGCCACAGAACCAAAACAATAAGGCGAACAATGACAGCACACACCATTGGCAGCGCGCGCATCGGGGCTCATACCGAGCCCCGGATGCAGGAACCTGAGTAGGCCCCTAGATAAGAAACAGTGAAGCCAGCCCGAGGAAGATAAAGAAACCGCCGCTATCAGTCACTGCAGTAATCATCACGCTAGCCCCCAACGCAGGGTCACGCCCCATGCGCACCAACGTCATCGGAATCAGCACACCCATCAGTGCTGCAAGCAACAAATTAAGCGTCATCGCTGCGGTCATCACTATGCCCAGCGAATAACTGTCATAGAGAATCCAGGCCACAGCGCCAATCACGCCCCCCCAGACCACTCCGTTGATCAGTGATACCGCCAGCTCTTTGCGCAGCAAGCGCGAGGTATTACCGGTACTCACCTGATCCAGCGCCATCGCACGCACGATCATGGTGATCGTTTGGTTACCGGAGTTACCGCCAATACCCGCAACAATCGGCATCAGTGCCGCCAGCGCCACCAGCTTCTCAATTGAGCCTTCAAAGAGGCCAATCACGCGTGACGCCATGAAGGCGGTGATTAGATTGATCGCCAACCACGCCCAACGGTTACGCAGTGATTTCCAGACCGAGGCGAAGATGTCCTCCTCTTCGCGCAGACCCGCCATATTGAGGACTTCGCTTTCGCTCTCCTCACGGATCAGGTCGACCATTTCATCGATAGTCAAACGACCAATCAGCTTGCCGCCTTTATCCACCACCGGCGTTGAAATAAGGTCATAGCGCTCAAATGCCTGGGCGGCGTCGTAGGCATCTTCGTCCGGGTGAAAACTCACCGGATCAGTGGCCATGACTTCACCGACTATTTTTTCTGGGTCATTAACCAACAAACGCTTAACCGGCAAAACACCTTTAAGCACGCCATCGTGATCGACGACGAATAATTTATCGGTGTGCCCCGGCAGTTCTTTCAAGCGGCGCAGATAACGCAACACGACTTCAAGGGAGACATCCTCACGGATGGTCACCATTTCGAAGTCCATCAATGCACCGACCTGATCCTCTTCATACGACAACGCTGAGCGGACGCGCTCACGCTGTTGCGCATCAAGGGTTTCCATCAGCTCATGAACAATGTCACGCGGTAACTCAGAGGCCAGATCAGCCAGCTCGTCAGCGTCCATCTCCATCGCGGCTGCAAGGATCTCGTGATCCTCCATGTCAGCCAGCAAGGTTTCACGAACGGCATCGGACACTTCGAGCAAGATATCGCCGTCACGCTCTGCCTTGACCAACTGCCAGATAGTCAGGCGGTCTTCAAGCGGCAAGGCTTCAAGGATGTGCGCAACGTCAGCCGAGTGCAGCTCATCGAGCTTGCGCTGGAGTTCGGCGAGGTTTTGCCGGTGCACCAGGTTTTCAACCAAGTCCCGGTGATGGCCTTCCTGACGATGCGCCAGGTCTTCAACGAGCTTTTGCTTATGCAACAGCTCAACCACCTGAGCCAGGCGATCCTGCAGGCTTTCTTGTGGCTTTTTAGCTTCTACTTCAGTCATGTGGCGCACTCCATCCCCAGCGACGGTGCACGCCAAAGGGGATCAATCAGTCAGTCCGTGATTGCACAATCGAGATTCGATGTAACTACTGGGTAAGTCCATGGTGGTATTCCACAAGCCTCGGCGAGGCTGACGCAAACGATGATAACACTGCTCTGACGCATTGCACGTTACAAAAGTTTCCAAGAACAAATGGTTACACGGAAAACCTCAGCGCTGGAATAGCTCGCCAACGCTGCCGGAATCACGCAAGACAGCCTCATGCAAACCAATCTCATACAAACAACGCTAACGACACCTGAGACAACTTCGCACGGCAACGCTGTCCATTCGTTAGGCTGCTAAACGAAGCGTTGATCAACGTTAATAGATCTTGCCCAGCAATGCGACGCACGCCCAAAGCTGCAAGACACTTACACGGTAAACAGCCTAGCGACTCACGCGCATTGCGACCGTCAAGGAGGACGATCCATGCATAAGTTTGCGCTCTTCGCGCTTTACGCACTAATAACCCTGCCACAGAGCTTATATGCGGCGAGTGTTTATCGCTGCGAAGATAGCCAAGGCAACCTGACATTCACCAGCCACGGTTGTCCTCCTGAGCATAGACAACAGCTTGAGAACCCGCGAAACCTGACTCCAGGTAGCGGCAAACCCATCCCAATGGCAACACCCAAACGCCGCATCAGCAAACAAACCAATACGTCTGCCACGATTGTCGGTGAACGCCAGGATGGTTGTGGCAATCGCGTCACAGGCAAGCCAAGGCGCACTGCGATGATCAAGAAACAGATACTGGCGGGAATGACCAAGACCGATGTAGAGAGCGCGCTAGGCAGCCCGCAAAAGGTCGATCGCAGCAATGGGCGGCTCACCTACTACTATCAAGACTTGCAGGGCAACAAAAGCAAAGTCAGCTTTGATCAAGCAGGCTGCGTCAAAAGCAAGTAAACACCTACAGCAGACACGTTTTTTTGCGCACAATAAAAAAGGGCCTGCATCGCTGCAGGCCCTTTTTTGTACCGCTATATGGTGCACTCAGGAGGATTCGAACCTCCGACCGCTCGGTTCGTAGCCGAGTACTCTATCCAGCTGAGCTATGAGTGCATTTGTGCTTTTTTAAACCAGTTCACCTCTGGTTAAACGAGTAGCCTTACCGCAGTAAGACAACTTCGAATATGGTGCACTCAGGAGGATTCGAACCTCCGACCGCTCGGTTCGTAGCCGAGTACTCTATCCAGCTGAGCTATGAGTGCACTAAAGCGTGCGCATTATAGGGAACTTAAAACTAAATTCAACCGTTAAATTTAATAATTTCAATAACTTATCAAACTAACGAGGACCAACCCTATACTGCAAAATATGGCGGAGAAGGGGGGATTCGAACCCCCGACACCCTTTTGAGATGTACTCCCTTAGCAGGGGAGCGCCTTCGGCCACTCGGCCACCTCTCCGCAACACGGGGCGCATGATAACCATGTTTTCCCCGTTTGCAAAGCCAAAATTTCAATTAAATTAATGGCTTGGTTCTTCGTCTTTCTCTTTTTGGATTCGCTGGTAAATTTCTTCACGGTGCACGGCTACTTCTTTCGGGGCGTTAACCCCAATGCGCACCTGATTACCTTTGACGCCAAGTACGGTGACAGTGACTTCATCACCCACCATTAGGGTCTCTCCGACCCTGCGAGTCAGAATCAGCATTCCTTTCACCTCATGGAAATTGAACGGGACAACAGTCTGCAAATATAAAATGGTGTCGGCGCTACGAATTACAAGTAAAGCCTTCACCCAAGTATTGACCAGTAAAGCAGAAAAAAAATTTCCTACCCTCGTGGTCAAAAAAGACAAAAGGCGCAGGTTTTAAGCCGCGCCTTTTGAATATCTTGATCTAGTCGCCCTGACGAGTCGGGGCATCTAGATCGAAAGCTGTATGCAACGCGCGCACTGCCAACTCCAGATACTTCTCTTCGATAACCACCGAGACCTTTATCTCAGAGGTCGAAATCATCTGAATATTTATGTTTTCTTTCGCCAACGCTTCAAACATTTGACTGGCAACTCCCGCGTGCGAGCGCATACCAACCCCAACGATAGAGACCTTGGCGATTTTGGTGTCACCCACTACCTCGCGAGCACCCAGCTCACGCGCGGTGTTTTCCAACACCTGCTGAGCATTCAGGTAATCGTTGCGGTGCACGGTGAAGGTAAAGTCGGTGGTGTTATCGTGCGCGATGTTCTGCACGATCATGTCCACTTCAATGTTTGCCGAGCTAATCGGCCCTAGAATCTTGAAGGCAACGCCCGGAACATCCGGAACTCCACGGATAGTCAGCTTGGCTTCGTCGCGGTTGAAAGCGATGCCGGAGATGATCGGCTGTTCCATGGTTTCCTCTTCATCAATAGTAATGAGGGTACCTGGCCCCTCTTGAAAGCTGTGCAGCACGCGCAGCGGAACGTTGTATTTGCCCGCGAACTCAACGGCGCGAATTTGCAGCACCTTCGAGCCTAAGCTGGCCATTTCAAGCATTTCTTCAAAGGTAATCTTATCCAGGCGCTGGGCCTGCGAGACAACCCTTGGGTCGGTGGTGTAAACGCCATCGACGTCGGTATAAATCTGGCATTCATCGGCTTTCAATGCCGCAGCCAGTGCAACACCGGTGGTATCCGAGCCGCCACGCCCCAGCGTGGTGATGTTGCCGTGCTCATCAACCCCCTGAAAACCTGCAACCACAACCACACGCCCCTCCTTTAGGTCGGTACGCAGCTTGTTGTCATCGATCTGTAGAATTCGCGCCTTATTATGCGCGCTATCCGTCAAAATTCGTACCTGATTACCGGTATAAGAAATAGCCGGAACACCGCGTTTGATCAGGGCCATGGCCAACAGGGCAATAGTCACCTGCTCACCCGTTGAAACCATGACATCCAGTTCACGCGGGACTGGCTGATCGCCAATCTGTCTAGCCAACTCAATCAGACGATTGGTTTCGCCGCTCATGGCAGAAACCACGACGACAATGTCATCACCGCGCTCGCGGAATTTCTTAACCTTTTCGGCAACCTGCTCGATACGCTCGACAGTGCCGACCGAGGTGCCTCCAAACTTCTGTACGATCAAAGCCATTTCAATGCCGCCTAAGCCCGCGAAGGGCGCCCATTAAACTTGTAACCACCCGCCAGCATTGGACGGGCACAAATCACAGCTGTTACAGACCTTGCTCGGCAAACGTTGCCGCAAGTGCCAGTGCAGCGTCCACAGCGCCAGCGTCAACACCACCGCCTTGCGCCATATCTGGACGACCACCACCCTTACCGCCTACGGCTGCTGCCGCTTGCTTCATCAGGTCACCGGCCTTGAGTTTGGCGGTCAAATCCTGAGTTACACCCGCGACCAGTACCACCTTGTCGTCGAGCACCCCACCGAGCAGGATCACTGCGCTGCCGAGCTTATTCTTGAGCTGATCAACCATTGCCAGCAAGGCCTTACCATCAAGGCCATCAACACGGGCGCCAAGCACCTTGACGCCTTTGATTTCAACTGCCGAACCGGCCAGGTCGTTACCGGCGGCGCTGGCGGCTTTAGCCTTGAGCTGCTCCAGCTCCTTTTCCAGTTGACGATTACGCTCGATCACGCCCGATAATTTGTCCAACAGGTTTTCACGGCTGCCTTTAACCAGCGCAGCGGCTTCCTTTAATTGCTCTTCGGCGCCATTCAAATAGGCAAGTGCCTGCGCGCCGGTAACCGCTTCAATACGACGAACACCAGCAGCCACACCGGCTTCGCTGGTGATCTTGAACAAGCCAATATCACCCGTACGTGAAACGTGAGTACCGCCACACAGCTCAACTGAGAAGCCGTCACCCATGGTCAATACACGCACATCGTCACCGTACTTCTCACCAAACAGGGCCATCGCGCCCTTGGCTTTAGCGGTTTCGATATCAGTTTCGTCGGTCTCGACTTCGCTGTTCTTACGCACTTCGGCGTTAACAATGTCTTCCAGCGCCTTGAGCTGCTCTGGCCTGATCGCCTCAAAGTGGCTGAAGTCGAAGCGCAGTCGCTGGCTATCAACCAATGAGCCTTTCTGGGTAACGTGATCACCCAACACCTGGCGCAGCGCGGCGTGCAGCAAATGTGTGGCCGAGTGATTCAAAGCGGTTGCCTGACGCACCTCCGCAGCCACTTCAGCCTTGACTGATGCACCAACAGCCAAGCTGCCTTGAGTGATAATACCGTGGTGCAAGAATGCACCACCCGCCTTGGTGGTATCCCGCACATCAAAGCGCACACCAGCACCTTCCAGATAGCCGCTGTCACCGATCTGCCCGCCGGACTCTGCATAGAAAGGCGTTTGATCGAGAACAACCACGCCCTCCTCGCCCGAAGCTAGCGTGTCGACAGCCTGGCCATCCTTAAACAAAGCGATAATCTTGCCGCTACCCGAAGTGCCCTCGTAACCGAGGAAACGCGTGTCGCTGTCGACCTTGACCAGGTTGTTGTAATCCATGCCGAAGGAGCTAGCCGAGCGCGCACGTTCACGTTGAGCCTGCATTTCGCGCTCAAAGCCATCTTCGTCAATGGTCAGCTCACGCTCACGAGCGATGTCAGCCGTAAGGTCAACCGGGAAACCAAAGGTGTCATAAAGCTTGAACACCACATCGCCCGGAATCACATTGCCTTTAAGCTCAAGCAAGTCTTGCTCGAGGATTTTAAGGCCCTGCTCCAGCGTTTTCGCGAACTGCTCTTCTTCAGTTTTCAGCACGCGCTCGATATGTGCCTGCTGCTGCTTGAGCTCAGTAAATGCCTCGCCCATTTCAGCCACCAGTGCAGCGACGATCTTGTAGAAGAAGCTGCCTTTGGCGCCCAGCTTGTTACCGTGACGGCATGCACGACGGACGATACGGCGCAACACGTAGCCACGACCTTCATTCGACGGGGTGATGCCGTCAGCAATCAGAAAGCCGCACGAACGGATGTGATCAGCCACAACCTTTAACGAAGCCTGACCGTCATTGGTACAACCAATGGCTTTGGCCGAAGCATGTAACAAGCTTTGGAACAGGTCGATATCGTAGTTCGAATTGACGTGCTGAAGCACAGCGCTGATGCGCTCAAGACCCATGCCGGTATCAACACTTGGCGCTGGCAGTGGGTGCATTACACCGTCTGCTGTGCGGTTGAACTGCATGAATACGTTATTCCAGATTTCGATATAGCGGTCGCCATCTTCTTCAGGTGAGCCCGGAGGACCACCCCAAATGTGCTCGCCATGATCGAAGAAAATCTCAGTGCATGGGCCACAAGGGCCGGTATCACCCATCGCCCAGAAGTTATCCGAGGCGTACGGCGCACCTTTATTGTCGCCAATGCGGATCATCCGCTCGGCAGGCACACCTACTTGCTGAGTCCAGATATCAAACGCTTCGTCGTCGCTGGCGTAAACCGTGACCCAAAGTTTTTCCTTTGGCAGGTTCAGCCACTTATCGGACGTCAGAAACTCCCACGCGTAATGAATCGCATCACGCTTGAAGTAGTCGCCGAAGCTGAAATTGCCGAGCATCTCGAAGAAGGTGTGATGACGCGCGGTGTAGCCGACGTTTTCCAAATCATTGTGCTTACCGCCCGCACGCACACATTTCTGACTGGTGGTAGCACGGGTGTAGGCGCGTTTTTCCAGACCGAGAAAGCAATCTTTGAACTGATTCATACCCGCGTTAGTAAACAGCAGGGTCGGGTCGTTACCCGGAATCAGTGAGCTTGAGGCGACGCGAGTGTGCCCCTTTTCTTCGAAGAAGCGGAGGAAGGCTTCACGGATTTCTGCGCTTTTCATAGACTTTTCCACGGAATTAGGCGGTATTTCGTAGCATTCAAAGCATAGAAGGCGACGGCTAGCATCAGCCAAAACAGCTCGACTACGCTCATGACATAAGGTAAACGCACGCTCCAGAGCAGGTTACAAGCGCAAATTCAGCGCACGCGAACAAATGCCGGAGCGACGGCAAAGGGCCGCATTATATAGGGCCTGAGCAATCGGTACAGCGTTTGTGCGATAAAGGTCAAGATTGTTTGAAATCTGCAAAGCCTTTAAGCACCCGTTTGATGTCATCAGCACTGACATCCAGATGCGTCACCATACGCAAACGTGCAGCGGCTGTGAGCTTAACGCCACGCTCAGCAAAAAAGCTTTTCAGCGCATCCGCCTGCTCACCAACCTGCGCATAAACCATGTTGGTTTGCACCGGCTCAACGCTGTAACCCAGCGCCCGCAAGCCTTCACCGAGCGCCTGAGCATTGGCATGATCCTGCGCCAGACGCTCAACCTGATGTTCCAGCGCATACAAACCTGCTGCCGCGAGTAAACCGGCTTGGCGCATCCCGCCACCCACCATTTTACGCAGGCGCCGAGCCTTGCCGATAAGCGCTTCGGAACCACAGAGAACCGAGCCAACAGGCGCGCCAAGGCCTTTGGACAAGCACACAGACACCGAGTCGAAGTGACGGGTTATTTCCCGCGGCTCAACACCTAGCTTGACTGCCGCGTTGTACAGGCGCGCACCATCAAGATGCAGGCTGAGACCATGCTTGTGAGTAAGTTCACGCGCAGCGGCCAGATACTCCAGGGGCAAGACTTTACCTTGCATGGTGTTTTCCAGGGCCAGCAAACGGGTGCGGGCAAAATGGAAATCATCCATTTTTATCGCCGCAGCCACCTTGGCCAGATCGAGCGTGCCATCCGCTTCACCCTCAATGGGCTGCGGTTGAATTGAGCCCAGCACGGCTGCACCGCCACCTTCATACTTATAGGTGTGAGCTTGTTGGCCAACGATATATTCATCGCCCCGCTGACAATGTGCCATCAGCCCAAGCAGGTTGCTCATGGTCCCTGTCGGCACAAACAGACCGGAATCAAAGCCAAGCTTGTCCGCCAAATAGACTTCAAGGCGGGTGACAGTTGGATCTTCACCGTAGACATCATCACCCAGTTCCGCCGCCTGCATCGCCTCGCGCATGCCTGAGGTGGGTAATGTAACTGTATCGCTACGCAGATCGATAATTGGCATGATCAGGGTTCCTTGAAGTCGCCAGAAATGACTAAAGCACTGATGCTAAAGGCTGTCAGCACGACTCACAAGGTACAGCTGCGGGTAAAAAAGCCTGAATCAAACACAGCCCAAATCAGGCGAGCTCGGCGCCATCGCTGGGCACTATCAATATTCCGGCACGCAAACCATTTTTCACTGCTGGGTTTGGAAAAATGATCCGCTCGCCCTGCTCGATAACCCAACGCACATCGTTAACGTCTTCAGCCAGCAAGTAACCCACCGGCAACTCACTAAAATTTTCGATATCAGCAGGCAGGTGAAACCTGAATGCATCGCTGTGCTTGATGACTTCACGGGCGACAGTGAATATTTGCAAGCCGTCGAGCCCGGCGGTTTCCTGCTCCGGCTCCTGGCCTTCAATAATCTGCTGCATGCGCGTTTCCAGCAGGTCAAGATTGACCAGCTGGTTATCGCCAAAGGCCCGCGCCTTACCCAGTTCCAGGGTGAAAGCTTCGGCATTCAGGGTTTCGTAAGTAAAAGCACTAAAAGTGATCGAACGCTTACGTTGCAGGAGCACCGCATCAATACCGCCAGCGTTCAAACGCTCCAGCTCTCGACGCGAATGCGCGCGCCCCTCAACCCAAGGGTACATTGCAAACTGCTCGATTTTTGAGCCGCGAATGGCCGTATGCAAATCGTAATGCAAGCGTGAGCGCTCAGTTTCACGGAAGAACGCTGTGGCCAGATGCTCAAGCTCGCTGGCGCGAATAGCCTCAAAGCCTTCAGCCTGCTCGTGACGACCATTGAACAGACGGTTGAGGTCTTGCTCGATATAACGCTCACCCTGGCGAATAGCTTGCGGATTGCCGAATAGAATCAATATCCGCACACGCGGCTTGATTTCGCTGCGGGCAATTTGATGAAGCAGGCGATCGAGCAACTCGATAGGCGCCGTTTCATTGCCGTGAATACCGGCAGACAAAAGCAGATCAAGGCCATTGTCCTTGCCCGCTGGCGGGGTAATCTCTAATGCGCCCTCGGCCAACCAACGCAAACGCGTGCCTTCAGCCGTTACCTGGATCTTCGATGCAGGCTCGCGCCCGGCCAACGTCAGTTCAAGCAGTTTTCCTAAGGCAAGCATATAAAACTCCAATTATGTGCCGAGTGAACTCTGGCCCTGGCCAATTCGTCCGTTGGCTCAGCCAAGCAGAACCGGGCGAACCGGCCCCGCCAAGCGCAACCACAACAACCAAGCTTAGTGGTTGCAGTCCGGGCCGTGCACATGACCTTGTTGGTCATCGTCAAGATCAGCACTTTCCATTTCCAGCTCAAGGCTAACCAAGTTGGTCGCCAGCGGACGCAGCAGTAAGTTGGCGTACTCAGTGTCGCCTTCAGCAACATCTACACCGATCATCAACTGGTTGTTACCGACTTGCTGAATCCATACTTCTTTACCCTGCCAGACCACAGCAAAGCGCGTGCAGGAGGTTTCCAGCTGGGTGCCGTCTGTGTCTTCAAGAATCAGTTGCAGGGCATCATTGGACATGGTCAAAGCTCTCTTTAAGCGAGTTGGAATGAATAAACCGAGCCTAGTTTAAGGATCTGCGTCAGTTCATCCAATGCCGTGCGGCATTCAATTAACAATTGCGGGTCAGCCAGATCGTTTTCACTCAAGCGATCACGGTAGTGTTTATCGACCCAAACATTGAGCGTGTCATACAAACTCGGGGTCATGATCACGCCTTGATTGACCGCTTGCAGCTCGTTGTCTTTAAGCGCTACGCGCAAACGCAGGCATGCAGGGCCGCCGCCGTTTTGCATGCTTTGCTTAAGATCAAATACTTTAACTTCACGGATAGGCCCGTTGCCGCTGGTCAGTTGCTGCAGGTAATTCCAGACGTTGGAATTATTGCGGCACTCTTCAGGAACGATCAGCAACACGCCGCCATCGGCACGGCTCAGCAATTGGCTGTTGAACAGGTAGGATTTGACTGCATCATCAACCGTGACCGCATCACGCGGCACGCACACCGGCTTGAAGTTCGCACCCCGGCGCGACAGCTTCTCGGCAAGCTCGGCCAGTACTGTTTCGGTGTCGAGAAAGGCGTCCTGGTGATAGAACAGCACTTCACCATTTCCGACGGAAATCACATCGTTATGGAACACACCCTGATCAATCACTGCTGGCGTTTGCTGTGCATAAACCACGCCGTCATCACTCAGGCCATGTAAGCGCGCAATCGCCTGTGACGCTTCAAGGGTTTGCCGGGCCGGGTAGTTTTGCGGCGCCGGGAAACGGCTGTCGAATGCACTGCGCCCGAACACAAAGAACTCAACGCCTGCGTCACCATAACCTTTGCAAAAACGCGTGTGGTTAGCTGCGCCCTCATCGCCAAACTGGGCAACGGCAGGCAAAGCCGGGTGATGGGCAAAGTGCTGCTGATCAACAAACATACCCGCCAGAATACGGCTGGTTGTCGGGTGTTCGATCGAACGGTGAAACTTGCAATTAAGGTTGGCAGCAGTGAAATGTACACGCCCATCAGCGGTATCCGCACTCGGGCTTACCGTGCAGGCATTGGCGGTCCACATGCTCGATGCCGAGCAGCTTGCTACCAACAAGGGCATGGCTTCTTTAGCCGCGCGACTGATCACCTCTGCGTCAGAGCCGGTGAAACCGATAGCGCGCAACACATTGACGTCCGGTCGTTCTTGCGGAGCCAGTACGCCCTGCTTGAACCCCATGTCCATCAGCGCCTTCATTTTGGTCAGGCCCTGCTTGGCAGCCTCTTTGGGGCTGGAGCCAGCTTGACTGTTACTTTGCGATGCGACGTTGCCATATGACAGACCGCCATAGTTGTGCGTCGGCCCAACCAAACCATCAAAGTTCACTTCAAACGCATTGCTCACAGGCTTACTCCTGGGGTCAGAGTGGCAGGCAGGCTCAGGGTTTCAGTCTCCAGCGAAGCGACCGGGTAGGCACAATAATCGGCGGCGTAATAAGCGCTCGCACGGTGATTGCCCGAAGCGCCAACACCGCCAAATGGCGCAGTGCTTGCGGCGCCGGTCAGCTGCTTGTTCCAGTTGACGATACCCGCACGGCTTTCAAGCCAGAACTGCTCATAACGCGCTTTCGAGTCAGACAACAGACCCGCAGCCAAACCGAACGCAGTGTTGTTGGCCTCGCGAATTGCATCAGCAAACTGGTCATAGCGAATCACCTGCAACAGCGGGCCAAAGAACTCTTCATCGGCACGCTCAGCCACAGCAGTCACATCGATAATACCCGGTGTAAGTAACGCTGCAGTCGCTGAAGGCTGAGTCATTTCTAGCAATGCAGTGGCGCCATTAGCCAATAACTGCTGCTGCGCCGTCATCAAGTGCTGCGCCGCCGCCAAGGAAATCACCGACCCCATAAAGGGTGCTGGCTGGGCATCAAAGGCACCAACTTTGATATCCGCTGCAACACTGACCAGACGCGCCAGCAAGGCATCGCCCCACTCGCCTTGCGGCACCAGCAAGCGCCGTGCGCAGGTGCAGCGTTGACCTGCGGAGATAAACGCCGACTGGATAATGGTGTAAACAGCGGCGTCAACATCAGCCACCTGATCAACCACCAGCGGGTTATTGCCGCCCATCTCCAACGCCAGAATCTTGTCCGGGCGACCCGCAAACTGGTTATGCAATAGGTTGCCGGTGCGGCTGGAGCCGGTGAAAAACAAACCGTCGATGGCGTTATTCGCAGCCAGCGCCACGCCAGTTTCACGCGCCCCTTGCACCAGGTTAAGCACGCCTTCTGGCAAGCCCGCCTCGATCCAGCACTTGACCGTGATCTCAGCAACTTTAGGCGTCAGCTCGCTGGGTTTGAACACCACCGCATTGCCGGCCAGCAAGGCCGGTACGATATGCCCATTGGGCAAGTGACCGGGGAAATTGTAGGGGCCAAACACGGCAACAACACCGTGCGGTTTGTGGCGTAGCACAGCGGTTGCATCAGCCAATGGGCCGCTCTTTTCGCCGGTGCGCTCACGGTAGCTCTGCACCGAGATAGCCACTTTATTGACCATACTGCTGGCTTCTGTTGCCGACTCCCACAACGGCTTGCCGGTTTCTTCACCGATAGCCCGGGCCAACTCATCAGCATGTTGCTTGAGGGTAGCGGCAAAGGCTTCAAGCACTTCAATACGTCGCTCAAGGCCGAGCAACGCCCAGGCAGGGAATGCAGCGCGTGCGGCTTCAACCGCAGCATTGACTTGTTCTGTGCTGGCTTCGCGGCCTTCCCAGAGTACATCCTGAGTCACCGGGTTTAGCGATTGAAACGCCGCGCCCTGCCCGTCCTGCCAACGCCCTGCAATGTAATGAGTGCTCATCTTGTTTTACCACTCCCAGCAATTCTCGCGACCCGGCGAAACGCCGAACGCCTGATTCGTATTAGCCCCGGCTTAACCGCGCGCCGACAAACTGACTGCTCGCACCTGATCGCCCGCCGACAACTGCAAGCGCTTGGCAGTCAAGGCATCAACCACCAGAGTGCCAGCCGCCAAACGGGCCGGTGCCGCTGTGATTCGGCAGTTCTCGCGCTTACGGTTATGTATGACGAAGGGGCTTGCATCGTCGCCCGGCGTACCAATCGCCAGCACCAGCGTCTGACTGTCACGCACGGCACGGATTTTCTGCGTTTCGGCTTCAACCGCGGGGCCAGCATCAAAGATGTCAACATAGCCCTGATAGCTGAAGCCTTCACCTTTGAGCATGGTCAGCGCAGGCTCGGTATCGGGGTGTACACGGGCGATGCTGTTACGCGCATCCTCGGAGAGAAAGCAGGTGTACAGCGGAAACTTAGGCATCAACTCAGCGATAAAAGACTTGTTACCAACGCCGGTGAGGTAATCCGCCTGACTGAACTCCATCTTGAAGAAGTGGCGCCCCAAGCTTTCCCAAAATGGCGAGCGGCCATGTTCATCCGACATGCCGCGCATTTCAGCCATGACCTTGTCGCCAAATAGCTCAGGAAACTCGGCGATAAACATAAAGCGCGCTTTCGACAACATGCGACCATTGATGCCTGTACGGTGATCGGCACGCAAAAACAACGAGCACAGCTCAGAGTTACCGGTCAGGTCATTGGCCAAAAACAACGTCGGGATCTGCCGGTGAATATTCAATTCCTGCGAGGCACTAACCGTCAGGCCGACCCGGTAGTTGTACCAAGGCTCACGCAGGCCAACTGCACCCGCGATAGCGGAAATACCAACCACTTCGCCGTCATCGGTTTCGAGCACGAACAGATAATCAGCATCCGCTCGCTCGGCTTCGCCACGGAAGGTTTTTTCAGCCCAGCCAACGCGATGCGACAAGCGCTCTTCGTTGGCTGGTAATGTGGTCAAGCCTGCGCCGGTGCTGCGCGCCAGGTCGATAAGGGCCGCGAGATCGGCACTGCGTACTGGACGAACGATCATGCTGACTCCTTAAATCGCGACCAAACGGACGCTGACGCCTTCACCGACACCCAAGGCCTCGGCGGTTTGCATATCAAGAGTGACCGGACGGCCCGGCACCCAATCCAACTCAACAACGATGGCGCGAAAATCCTGCAGCTGGCCGTTACTGACCAAATACATGCGCCCGCCACCTTGCACGTGCTCACCCAACAACACTGGCACCATTCGGCTTTGGGCGATGGTGCGAATACCCGAGGTGCGCGCATGTAGCGTTGGGCCACCGTCGAAAATATCAATGTAGTGATCGGTCTCAAAACCTTCGCGCATTAGAATGTCGAAAGTAATTTGCGCACGTGGATGCACCTGCCCCATGGCTTCCTGTGCAGTGTCGGGTAGCAGCGGCACATAGATTGGGTAATGCGGCATCAATTCGGCGAGGAAGGTGCGGCTCTTCAAACCGCACAGGCGTTCGGCCTCGGCGTAGTTCATGTCGAAGAAGTTACGCCCAACCGCATCCCAGAACGGCGAGTCACCCGACTCATCACTGTGGCCGACAATCTCAACCACAACCGCATCGGCAAAACGCTCAGGATGCGTGGCGACAAACAGCAAGCGGGCGCGGGAATTAAGCTCGGCGAATACCGTGCTGACCAACGGCCGCTCGACATAAAAGCTGGTCAGCAGGCTATTGCCGGTCAAATCGTGACACAACGAGAGCACGTGGGTTTTATTGTGAATTTTCAGCTCGCGCGAGTTATGCACAAAGGTTTCGTTGCGAAAGCTATAAAACGGTTCGGAATAACCGGTCGAAGCCATAATCCCGGAACACCCCACCAAGCGGCCGGTCTCGGTATCCTCAAGCACAAAGAAATAGCTTTCTTCACCGTTAAAGCTGACCTCAGCCGCAAATGAGGCTTCAGACGCCTCGATTTTATCGCTGAGGCGGCCAATATCATCCGGCAGTGAAGTCACACCAACCGGGCTGTCCGCGGCTAGACGCTGTACTTCCGCAAGGTCAGCCATTTGCGCGGGGCGCATCACCAGCATGGTGTCACTCCTATCAAGAAAAGCCCCAGAACACTCGCGCAGAGTGGCCTGGAGAAAACTGCAGCCAATGACTGCAACACACAAGACATTCATCCTTGAGACGTCTCAGGCGATCCATATGGCCTGAGCGAGTGAACAGCAGACAGCAGCGCGACTCATCCGCAAACCGCAGTAGCGGCTTGCGGATGAGGCCGTATCACGCCTGAGTCAGTTTGGCGACTGCACGTTCGAAACGTGCCAGGCCTTCATCGATATCTGCATCTTCAACCACCAGGCTCGGCGCGAACCGCACCACGTCCGGGCCAGCTTGCAGAACCATCACATTTTCAACGGCAGCGGCCTCGAGGATGGTTTTGGCTTTGCCCTTCCACGCGTCGCTCAGCACGCAACCGATCAACAAGCCCATGCCGCGGACTTCAGTGAATACGCCGTACTGCTGGCCGATCTGCTCAAGTTGGCTTTTAAAACGCTCATGCTTGCTGTGCACACCCGCCAACACCTCTGGGGTATTGATGGTGTCGATAACCGCTTCCGCCACCGCACACGCCAACGGGTTGCCGCCGTATGTCGTGCCGTGAGTGCCGACAGCCAAATGCTTGGCCAACTCATTAGTGGTGAGCATAGCTCCGATTGGGAAGCCGCCGCCCAACCCCTTGGCGCTGGACAAAATGTCGGGGGTAACGCCGTAGTGTTGGTAGGTAAACAGCGAACCACTGCGGCCCATGCCGCTTTGCACTTCATCGAAAATCAGCAGCGCATTGTGTTTATCGCACAGCTCGCGGGCACCTTGCAGGTAAGCCAAGTCAGCTGGAACCACGCCGCCCTCGCCCTGAATCGGCTCAAGCACAACCGCGCAGGTTTTGTCCGAGACAGCCGCTTTCAACGCATCAAGGTCGTTGTAAGGGATATGGCTGATGCCTTTGATCTTCGGACCAAATCCATCGGAATATTTCGGCTGGCCGCCCACACTGACGGTAAACAGCGTGCGGCCGTGAAAGCTGTTAACTGCCGCGATAATCTCGAATTTGTCTTCACCAAACTTATCAAATGCAACACGACGGGCCAGCTTGAAAGCGGCCTCGTTGGCTTCAGCGCCGGAGTTACAGAAGAACACCCGCTCAGCAAAGGTTGCGTCGATCAGCTTTTTAGCCAGGCGCAGCGCAGGCTCATTGGTGAACACGTTCGACACGTGCCACAGCGTATTGGCCTGCTCTGTCAGCGCCTTGACCAGCGCTGGATGCGCATGACCAAGCACGTTAACCGCAATGCCGCCGGAGAAGTCGATCAGCTCGCGACCGCTCTGATCCCAGACTCGCGATCCTTCACCGCGCACGGGAATAAACGCAGCGGGCGCATAGTTCGGAACCATAACCTGATCGAAATCGGCGCGTTGCACCGGGTCGTGCTGAACAGACATCTGAACTCTCCTGACAAGGAAATACCTACTTTTAGCAGCAGGCGATGAGAAGGATTGTAGGGATTGCTATGCGGATGGCATTGCCGTCATGCGACAACTTCTTATAGCGCCATCCCCTGAATAACCGATGCTTATGGAAATGCGACAGAAAGCATCGGTATGGCGCAGTTTAAACTGCTGCCCCCAGCACATGCGCCTTGTGCTGAGATTTTTTTCGTCGAAAACTAGCGATTAAGGTTTAAATCACTACCTGCTCAGCCGGAAGCGGCTTATGCGTAGAAGTACCGCCCAGCGACAAAAATGCGCAGAGTTTAGCTTTCTGCGCCAGGGCATCCTGATAGCCAAGCTCAATCAGTTCACTGCAATAACCGGGTTCAAACAATAAATAACTGAGCACCCCTGCGCCACTATCGCGAGTTGCCCCAGGGCCACGCAAAAACAGACGCACCGCAGCTGGCATTTCACTGCGATGGCGCGCCGCGATCTCATCCAGCGGCTGACTGGGCGCAATCACCAGCACCTCAACCGGTTTCAGATGGCTTATTTGTTGCTGTTCCGGCGTGAGCATGCCGCTCAGGTGATTAATCCTTTCCAGCAGTTCAATATCACCCTCAAGACTGTCAATAAAGGTGCTATTGAGCAGGTGCCCGCTAATCTGCGCCAGTGTTGGCGGCTTTGCGGCGCCGTTATGCCTCGGCATATGGATCGCACGCTCTTGTTGAAAGTGATCACTCACCCCCACCACGAGCACCCGATTCGCCCCTAAATGCAGGGCCGGACTGATCGGTGCAGATTGACGCACCGCACCATCACCAAAATACTCGTTATTGATTTTGACCGGCGCAAACAGCAGTGGAATCGCCGAACTTGCCAGCAAGTGATCAAGGCCAAGGCGGGTCGGAATCCCAATGCGTCGATGCCTGAACCACGAATCAATGTTGGCCCGGCCTTGATAGAAGGTTACCGCCTGCCCTGAATCATAGCCAAAGGCGGTGATCGCAACTGCATTCAACTTACGGCTGCGCACGGCTGCAGAAATCCCAGTGAAGTCCAGCTCGTTGACCAGCAACTCTTTTAAGGGAGAACTATTAAGCAGCGCTACCGGAACATGTCCGCCAACTCCCAGTACGCTGTTGCCGATGAATCGACTGGCCTGCGCCAGCACGCCAGGCCAATCACTGCGATACACATCAGCTGTACTAAAACTCTGCCAGACATTGCTCAGGCGTTGCACCGCTTGAGCAAAATGCATCGCCCCGCAAGCCAGGCTGACTGCATTGATAGCGCCCGCCGAAGTGCCGACGATAATCGGGAAAGGGTTGCTTTGTGGGTCCGGCAACAATTCAGCAATCGCCGACAACACTCCAACCTGATAGGCCGCCCGCGCCCCACCGCCCGAGAGAATCAACCCGGTAACGGCTTCGTTCTTGCTGGGCATCATGGTCATCCGTACACCTTAAATAATTCCGTCAGTATAGAGAGTCGACCGCCGCGGCCAGTCCGCGTTACTTACGCTTGCGCTTTTTATAGAGCTTGGGCTCACCCACTGGACGTGTTTTGAAGCGCCGGTGCGCCCACAGATACTGCTCAGGACAAGCATTGACGGCCTGCTCAACCCACTGATTGATACGCAAGCAATCAGCCTCTTCATTTTCACCGGGGAAATCACTCAACGGCGGATGAATCACCAGCCGGTAACCATTGCCATCAGCCAGACGCTCCTGAGTAAAGGGCAACACTCGGGCACGACCTAACCGGGCGAACTTGGTCGTAGCCGTTACGGTTGCGGCCAACACCCCAAACAAGGGTACAAAAACACTCTGTTTGCGACCGTAATCCTGATCAGGCGCGTACCAGATGGCGCGCCCAGCGCGTAGGACTTTGAGCATGGCCCGCACATCTTCACGCTCAATCGCTGTGGCATCAAGATTGTGTCGCTCACGTCCACGCCGCTGTATGTAGTCAAACACCGGGTTATCGTGCTCACGGTACATGCCATCGATAGTGTGCCGCTGCCCCAACAGCGCCGCGCCGATCTCAAGAGTAGTGAAATGCAGAGCCATCAAAATCACACCCTGACCTTCGGCCTGGGCCTGTTGCAAATGCTCAATACCTTCAATTTTAGCCAGCGTTGCCAGGCGCGGCTTTGGCCACCACCAGCTCATGGCCATTTCAAAAAAGGCAATTCCGGTTGATGCGAAGTTTTCACGGATCAGACGCTCACGTTCAACATTGCTCATCTGCGGATAACACAGCTGCAAATTACGCGTAATGATCTCGCAACGCTCTTTAGCGAAGACCTGCATCACCGCGCCAAGCATGCGCCCCAAGCAGAGCAGCACCTTGTACGGCAACTGCACGATCAGCCACAACAAGCCAAGCCCAAGCCACAGCGGCCAAAACCTTGGGTGCAAAAACTCGCGGCGAAATACGGGACGATCCATGAACAATTCCAATCAAAAGCACAATTGGCCGGCATTCTATCAGGACTTTCCTCTCTGCCTGTTGTCTATGCCGGTGTGCGAGAATTGACCCGCAGCGTTTAAAACCCGCTCATGCAGCCTGCTTAGCCAAAGTGGCTATATATAAAAGTGGCTATTTATAGATGCACAGTGATCAATACTAGCGTGATGAAAGGCGCCTGGCCGCTTGCGGCCCAGCAACGTTCTCGCTATAAACCCCACAGCTTCTGTCATTGCGCGCAAGCAACCATCTTGCTCACGCGCAGCTCAACCGAAAAGGCGTTCCAGGCACACCATGAGTCAAGCTGACCTACTCGACCAAGTTCCAGTTTTCCAACTAAAAGGCAGCATGCTGGCCATCACCGTGATGGAGCTGTCGCGCAACGACAGCGCGCTGCTTGATCAACAACTGGCCGCCAAAGTCGCCCAAGCACCTAATTTTTTCAGTAACACGCCACTGGTGCTGGCGGTGGACAAGCTACCCACCACTGAAGCCAAACTCGACCTCAGCGAGCTAATAGCCGTTTGTCGCAAGCATGGTTTGCGCACCCTGGCCGTGCGTGCCAGCAGTGAAGAGCATATTGCTGCGGCCAACGCGCTGGATTTGCCGGTGCTACCGCCATCTGGCGCACGTGAGCGGCCGCTCGACCCGGCCCCCACGCCCGTCGAGAAAAAAGCTGAAAAACCGCAAAAACCTGCCGAGCCAGAGCATAAACCGACTAAAGTTGTGACCAGTCCTGTACGTGGCGGCCAGCAAGTCTACGCTCAAGGCTCAGATTTATTGGTTTTGGCACCGGTCAGCGCCGGGGCGGAACTTCTCGCCGATGGCAACATCCATGTTTACGCACCTATGCGCGGGCGCGCCCTTGCAGGAATCAAGGGCAATCTCAAAGCGCGTATTTTTTGCCAGCAGCTGGGCGCAGAACTGCTCTCGATTGCCGGCCATTACAAGGTGTCCGAAGATCTTCGGCGCGATCCGCTGTGGGGTAAGGGGGTTCACGTCAGCTTGTCTGGGGATGAGTTGAACATCACCCGTCTTTAACGGATACTGCCGCCAATTTCTAGGACACATATAAGGGCATCTGGACGCCTCACAAGGCAGAACGATTCCCGCTTTTATTTCACATTTTGGGGTGAATCACCTTGGCCAAGATCCTCGTAGTTACTTCCGGCAAGGGTGGCGTAGGCAAAACTACCACTAGCGCCGCCATCGGTACCGGTCTCGCTCTGCGCGGGCACAAAACCGTCATCGTCGACTTTGACGTTGGCCTGCGCAACCTTGACCTGATCATGGGCTGCGAACGCCGCGTGGTATACGACTTCGTTAACGTCGTAAACGGCGAAGCGACACTGACTCAGGCGCTGATCAAAGACAAGCGCCTGGAAAATCTTTACGTGTTGGCCGCCAGCCAAACCCGTGACAAGGATGCACTCACCCTTGAGGGCGTCGAAAAAGTTATCAAAGAACTGTCTGAAAATTTCGAATACGTGGTCTGCGACTCGCCTGCTGGTATCGAAAAAGGCGCCCACCTGGCCATGTACTTCGCTGATGAAGCGATTGTCGTGACCAACCCGGAAGTGTCTTCGGTACGTGACTCCGACCGTATGCTCGGCCTGCTTTCTAGCAAGTCGCGCCGCGCAGAGAAGGGTGACGAGCCAATCAAGGAGCACTTGCTGCTGACTCGTTACAATCCAGAGCGCGTGGTCAAGGGTGAAATGCTTGGCGTTGAAGACGTCGAAGAAATCCTCGCGATCCGCCTGATTGGCGTTATCCCAGAATCACAAGCCGTACTCAAAGCCTCCAACCAGGGCGTTCCGGTGATCCTTGATGACCAGAGCGACGCAGGCCAGGCATACAGCGACGCAGTTGATCGCCTGCTAGGCAAAACCGTTGAGCATCGTTTCCTTGATGTTCAGAAGAAAGGATTCTTACAACGTTTATTTGGAGGTCGTGAATGAATATTTTTGACTTCTTTCGTGAGCGCAAAAAGGGAACAACTGCTTCTATCGCGAAAGAACGCCTGCAAATCATCGTCGCCCACGAACGTGGCCAGCGCAGCCAGCCGGATTACCTTCCGGCCCTGCAACAAGAACTGGTTGATGTGATTCGCAAGTACGTCAACATCGATTCAGACCACGTTCAGGTCGCATTGGAAAATCAGGGCAGTTGCTCGATTCTTGAGCTAAATATCACCCTGCCCGAGCGTTAATTAAGCCGGCCACAGATGATACCCCCAACAAAATGGCGGCCTTGAGCCGCCATTTTGTTTTTCCGCCCAATGAATGCACTGCCCCGCCAGACTGGTAAGATTAGCGTTCGCCCTTGCCCACCCACACTAGAAGTCTCATGCCTCTCAGCCAGATCGAAATTCTCCATCAGGACGCCGCACTGCTGGTGATCAACAAACCCACCCTGCTGCTCTCGGTGCCAGGTCGTGCCGAAGATAACAAGGATTGTTTGGTCACTCGCCTGCAAGAAAACGGCTACCCAGAAGCCCGCATCGTCCATCGACTCGACTGGGAGACGTCAGGGATTATCGTGTTGGCACGCGACGCCGACAGCCACCGCGAGCTGTCACGGCAATTCCATGACCGCGAAACCGAGAAAGCTTACAGCGCGCTGTGCTGGGGCCAACCAGAACTCGACAGTGGCAGCATCGATTTACCGCTGCGCTACGACCCTCCAACCAAGCCACGTCATGTAGTTGATCATGAGCAAGGCAAGCATGCGCTGACCTTCTGGCAAGTAACTGAGCGCTGCGGTGATTATTGCCGAGTAGAACTCACACCCATTACCGGTCGTTCACACCAGTTGCGCGTTCATATGCTGTCGATTGGCCACCCACTGCTGGGTGATGGCCTCTACGCACACGAGCAAGCACTTGCAGCGTATCCACGCCTGTGCCTGCATGCCAATATGCTTACGCTGACTCACCCGCAGACCGGCGAGCGCATGCGTTTTGAGTGCCCTGCCCCGTTTTAAGGCTTGAACCCCGTCCCGTAGGGTGAGGCAACGCGAAGCTTGTCCACCCAGATCGCACCATCAGCCCACTATTCGCGCAACCGGATAGTGGGTAAAAGCGTCACCCACCCTACGCCTGACGGCGCGGCCAGACCAAACTGAAATGCGCGCCGCCCAGCGCCTCACTGTGGCTGAGTTGCGAGCGCCCACCGTGCCAATAGATGATTCGCCGCACAATCGACAATCCCAAGCCGTGGCCGCCAGAGGCCCGCGTACGACTGTCATCCAGACGCAGGAACGGCGTAAATATTCGTTCCCACTCCTCTTCGGGAACGCCGGGCCCGTCGTCCTCAACATCCAACTGACAGCGCTGAGCGTCTACCTGATAACGAATGCGTACCCGCGACTCGGCATGACGCAAGGCGTTACTCACTAGATTTTGCAGTGCACGGTGCAAGTAACGCGGCTCTGCCTCAACGAGCGCGCCATGTTCACCTTGCGCATTGAGTGAAGGACCACACTCGATTTGCACCTCAGCACGCAGCGGCGTCAATTCATCTGCCACTTGTTCAATCAACCGCTGTAAATCGACGGACTGGAAGTTGATCGCCGGTGCGCCCTGCTCCAGTCGAGCATAGGTGAGCATCTCATCGACGAGCTCATCGAGATCATGGATATCGCTGTCCATGCCCTCAAGGTAACGCTGGCGGTCTGTCTCGGCAGTGGCGTTTTCCACCATTTCCAGGCCAAAGCGCAGGCGTGCCAAAGGGGTGCGCAATTCATGTGACACGGCGCGAACCATTTCGCGCTGAATCCCTAGTGAGCGTTGCAAGTGCTCAGCCATATCATTGAACGCCGATGCCAAGCGCCCGATCGAGTCCGCCCCATGGGCCGCCACCCGCGCATCGAGCTTGCCACTGGCAATCAAGCTGGCCGCACCTTCCATACCGCGTAAACGTCGTTCCAGTGGTCGCACCAAAAAATACACGGTGACACCGATCAAGCTCAGCCCAAGCATGGCGATCAATACCAATAACTGCGGCGGGTATGGGTTCATTTGATACAGCGGGCCGATTTCCAGCACCCACGGCGTATCGACAATCCCAGAAAACACATGAATGGTGTCTCCGCCCTTGCCCAAGGCCATCACCGTATCGCTTTCATCAATACGCCGGCGCTGATCAACATCCAGGTTGGCGTCCTCAATGCGCACCAGTCGCAAATCAAACCCAAACTGTTTGCTCTGTTTGATATCGGCCAGACGCTTGGGTTGATCTTCAACGGGGAAACGCACCAACTCATCGATCAGCAGAAAGATCGTCGCACGCGCCAACTGTTCACTGATCTGGCGCACCTCGCCGACCAACAACAACTGCTGTGACTCACTGATTAACGTGGCGACTTGTACGGCATGCGGGCCAAGCAGCTTGACCACCACTTGACCACGTAGCACTCGACTACGTGCAGTGCTGTCGAGCGCAGAGTCAGCCACCGAGACAATTTGCAGCGGAATACCCAATAGTCGCGACCAGGTCGCAATAGCCCGGCGCCGCTCGACATCAACCATCGGCTGCAGGTTGTCGGCCATCAGATTGAATGTACCGCGCGCCAAATCTTCACGGTATTGATCGCTGCGCACTTCGTTGACCAAGTGCAAGGTACCGACACCCAGCAGCCCGACCAGTACCAAGACAGCCAGCATAACGCCGTAGATACGCAGAAATATTGAGTTCATCCGCGCTCGACAGCCGCCTCAGCTACAAACAAGTAACCTTTGCTGCGCACGGTTTTGATTAAACGTGGGTGCTCTGGATCATCACCGATTTTGGGGCGAATGCGCGAAATACGCACATCAATCGAGCGGTCTTGACCGTCGTACTCAATACCGCGCAAGGCCGTGAAAATCTCCTCGCGCGAAAGAATCCGCCCCGCGTTAGCGGTCAGCAACCAGAGCAAATCAAACTCAGCACCGGTCAACTCGATATGCTCGTTGGCCAGCCAGGCTTCGCGCAATGCGTTATCCACCACCAGCGGCCCGAACTGCAGGCGCCGTGGCTGACCGGATACGGAAGACGCGGGCTCAGAGCGTCTGAGCAAGGCGCGAATACGCGCCAACAACAAACGCGGTCGCACCGGCTTGCAGACGTAATCATCGGCACCGGTTTCAAGGCCGAGTACATGGTCGGTATCGTCGGTGCGCGCAGTCAGCATCAGGATCGGCCCCTGATAATCAGCGCGCACCTTGCTGCAAATATCTAAACCGCTTTCCCCCGGCAGCATCAGGTCAAGAATCACCACATCAGGCTGCTCACGGATGATCCGCTCAGCCGCTTGCGCACCGTCTGCTTCAATTTCGGCCAGAAAACAGTTACTCCGCAGGTAATCGCGAGTTAACTCTGCCAACCGCTGATCATCCTCGACAATCAGTACGCGCGGTGACTCTTGCTCCACAGCTTGCTCCTTAAGCACAATCCACAACCCGCACCGGTGATGCAGTTCAATACTGCATAGTGCCCCTTCACAACGACGCATGCCAGACCATTAAACCGTACAGTTTATACGAGCATTAATGGCGCACAGTTCACAGCCGTTATCGCGTCGCGTAGAGTGCGCCGCCGCGCCTGCACAAAACGCTCCAACTCTTGTAATAAAAAACCTACATATTGTGTTTATGCGATTGACTAAAAACTTGGCGTCAGAGACTAAAAAAACATTTCTTACAACGACGAACGGTGTAAGGGGAGAAATCCCAGCAATCTCGGGGCTTTGCGAAAACTACCCCACGTTAACCCACAGCTTTATCCACAGGCTGATGCAATATGTCGGCTTGCCATCCCCCCAACACCGCACTATCTTGTATCTAACGCGCGCAAAACACCTACATATAGGGTTTTGGCACAACAAACAACCAAGCATACTTGCACCTAAAATATCCAGTCCCTGAACTGAAAAAATGCAATTTAATGCTGTTAAACCTGTTTTTGAGCAGCACACGCCGGTCACACTGTGAATAACGCCAGCAGAGCGTTCCAAGCGTGACCACACTGCAAAGTCAAAACAGGCCGACCACTACATCTAGTATCGCCAGCCACAAGCTGACACAAGATTTAAAGAGCCAGGAAGGCGTTTATGAGCCACACCTTCCCTGCCCTGTTTTGCAAGCCCCATGCGCGCAGTGATTCTGCTCAGCGCATGGTGTTGTTGAAATGGAATGAACGACAGGACACTTGCAGTAATCAGCTGCAAATGCCTGTCTACATAAATACAGAACACGGAGACATCCATGCATACCGACACCAATCGCGAGAACCCGCAGGCCCAAGCGCCGCAGGCTTCTGACGCCACCCAAGACCTGGCAGCAACCGCTCCAGGTCAGCTGCGTGTGATCAAGCGTAACGGCACTGTTGTGCCGTATACCGACGACAAGATCACCGTTGCCATCACCAAGGCGTTTCTCGCAGTTGAAGGTGGCACTGCTGCCGCCTCGTCACGTATCCATGAAACAGTGGCGCGCCTGACTGAACAAGTCAGCACCACCTTCAAGCGCCGCATGCCTTCAGGCGGCACCATTCACATTGAAGAAATTCAAGATCAGGTTGAGCTGGCGCTGATGCGTGCCGGAGAGCAAAAAGTTGCGCGCGACTACGTAATCTACCGCGAATTGCGTTCACAAGAGCGTAAACGTGAAGTCGGCAGTGACATTGCCGAGCCGCACCCAAGCATCCGCGTTACCCATGCTGATGGCAGCGTTGCGCCGCTGGACATGGGCCGCCTGAACACCATCATCACCGAGGCCTGTGAAGGTCTGGCTGAAGTTGATGGCGCGCTGATCCAGAAAGAAACCCTGAAAAACCTCTACGACGGTGTTGCCCAGAGCGACGTCAATACTGCGTTGGTCATGACCGCGCGGACCTTGGTAGAGCGCGAGCCTAACTACACCTACGTCACCGCTCGCCTGCTGATGGACAACATTCGTGCCGAAGGCCTGACCTTCCTTGAAGTCGCCACCAGCGCCACTCACCACGAAATGGCTGACCTGTACGCCAAGGCACTGCCTGCTTACATCGCCAAAGGCATTCAGTTCGACCTGCTCGATCCTAAGCTGCAAGACTTCGATCTTGAGAAGCTCGGCAAGGCGATCAACCACGAGCGCGATGGCCAGTTCACCTACCTCGGCCTGCAGACACTATACGACCGCTACTTCATCCACAAAGACGGTATTCGTTTCGAACTGCCGCAGGTGTTCTTCATGCGCGTGGCCATGGGCCTGGCGATGGAAGAGCAGCAAAAAGAAGACCGCGCCATCGAGTTCTACAACTTGCTGTCGTCGTTCGACTACATGAGCTCGACCCCAACCCTGTTCAACGCTGGCACCCTGCGTCCGCAGCTGTCGTCGTGCTACCTGACGACCGTGCCGGATGACCTGTCAGGCATCTACCACGCGATCCACGACAACGCCATGCTGTCGAAATTCGCTGGCGGTCTGGGCAATGACTGGACACCGGTTCGCTCGCTGGGCGCCTACATCAAAGGCACCAACGGCAAATCGCAGGGCGTTGTACCCTTCCTCAAAGTGGTCAACGACACCGCTGTTGCCGTAAACCAGGGTGGCAAGCGTAAAGGTGCGGTGTGCGCCTACCTTGAAACCTGGCACATGGACATCGAAGAGTTCATCGAGCTGCGCAAGAACACCGGTGATGACCGTCGCCGCACGCACGACATGAACACCGCTAACTGGATTCCTGACCTGTTCATGAAGCGCGTCTTCGACGACGGCAAATGGACCCTGTTCTCGCCAAGCGAAGTGCCGGACCTGCACGACCTGACCGGTAAAGCCTTTGAAGAGCGTTACGAGTACTACGAAGCGCTGATCGAATACGGCAAGATCAAACTGCACAAAACCATTCAGGCTAAAGACCTGTGGCGCAAAATGCTGTCCATGCTGTTTGAAACCGGCCACCCATGGCTGACCTTCAAAGACCCATGCAACCTGCGCAGCCCGCAGCAGCATGTTGGCGTGGTCCACAGCTCGAACCTGTGCACCGAGATCACCTTGAACACCAACAAGGACGAGATCGCGGTCTGCAACCTCGGCTCGATCAACCTGCCGAATCACATCGTCGATGGCAAGCTTGACACCACCAAGCTGCAAAAAACTGTCAACACCGCTGTGCGTATGCTCGATAACGTTATCGACATCAACTACTACTCGGTGCCACAGGCGCGTAACTCCAACTTCAAGCACCGTCCAGTTGGCTTGGGCATCATGGGCTTCCAGGACGCGCTGTACCTGCAGCACATTCCTTACGGCTCTGACGCGGCAGTTGAGTTCGCTGACAAGTCGATGGAAGCGGTCAGCTACTACGCGATTCAAGCCTCGTGTGACCTCGCTGATGAGCGCGGCAGCTACGAGACTTTCCAAGGTTCGTTGTGGTCGCAAGGCATTCTGCCGCTCGACTCGCAGCAGATCCTCATCGAGCAGCGCGGCCAGAAGTACATTGATGTAGACCTGAATGAAACCCTCGACTGGGCACCGGTTCGCGCCCGTGTACAGAAAGGCATTCGTAACTCCAACATCATGGCCATCGCACCGACCGCAACCATCGCCAACATCACTGGCGTGTCGCAGTCGATCGAGCCGACTTACCAGAACCTGTACGTGAAATCGAACCTCTCCGGCGAGTTCACCGTGATCAACCCATACTTGGTTCGCGACCTTAAAGCCCGCGGCCTGTGGGACTCGGTCATGATCAACGACCTGAAGTACTACGACGGTTCCGTGCAGCAGATCGAGCGCATCCCGCAAGAGCTGAAAGAGCTTTACGCCACCGCGTTTGAAGTTGAAACCAAGTGGATCGTTGATGCCGCCAGCCGCCGCCAGAAGTGGATCGACCAGGCGCAGTCGTTGAACCTGTACATCGCTGGCGCATCGGGCAAAAAACTCGACGTGACCTACCGCATGGCTTGGTACCGTGGCCTGAAAACCACTTACTACCTCCGTGCCTTGGCCGCGACCAGCACCGAGAAATCGACAGTCAGCACCGGCAAGCTCAACGCGGTATCGAGCGGCGGTAATGACGGTCTGAGCGCAGCGCCAAGCAAGGCCGCACCAGAAGTCGAAATGTCGGCCGGTCCAGCGCCAGTGCCTAAAGCCTGCGCCATCGATGAGCCTGATTGCGAAGCTTGTCAGTAAAACCGCACGCGGTCCGCAGAGTGGACCGCGCGTTGTTGCCTATCAGCCCTGCCCCCATCACGTACATGCGTACGCTCAGGGGTTCAGGGCCAGCCGGCGCCTAGCTGCTACTCTCTCAGTCTCACGCTTGGGTTGTTGTAAGCAAAGTGATTCAGATCAAGAGACCCAGCTCAGTAACACAGGAAGATTGCGAGGCTTGGTTATCAGCTCGCGATAAATACAGCGTTAGAGCTTTTGAGTTCTAACTACAGATTTAGAGTATTGCGAGCGACGTTCAGGCAAGACAAACACGGTTGAGCCCGCGCAGTGTACGGCTGTACATGAGCAGGCGATTACCGGGTTTAACGCAGTATGAACGGCGCGCAGCAGACTCGGATGTCCACCCACCTGAAAGGAGCCAACCTACCATGTTGAGCTGGGACGAATTCGAAAAGGAAGACGGCGCAGAAACTGCAGCCGCTACCGGTAACAACGCTGCCGCGATGGCAGACATGAACATCGACAAGCTTGACCAAGTTGGTGGTGCAGCGGCCGAAGAAGCCCGTGCGGTTTCGGCTGAAGACACCGCGGCGATCGCCCGTGCCAAAGCGGCACTGGACGAGCTCGACGTTGCTGAAGGCTTGGCTGAGCTGGAAGGCACTGCAGCCCGTGTTGCGGTTGATGAGAAGCGCATGATCAACTGCCGCGCTGACCTCAACCAACTCGTACCTTTCAAGTACGACTGGGCTTGGCAGAAGTATCTGGATGGTTGCGCCAACCACTGGATGCCGCAAGAAGTAAACATGAATGCCGACATCGCGCTGTGGAAAAGCACCGACGGCCTGACCGACGACGAGCGCCGCATTGTCATGCGTAACCTCGGCTTCTTCTCCACTGCCGACTCACTGGTTGCCAACAACCTGGTGCTGGCCGTGTACCGTTTGATCACCAACCCGGAATGCCGCCAGTACATCCTGCGCCAAGCATTTGAAGAGGCGATCCACACCCACGCTTACCAATACTGCATTGAATCGCTGGCCATGGATGAAGGTGCAATTTTCAACATGTACCACGAGATTCCTTCGGTCGCGAAGAAAGCCTCCTGGGGTCTGAAGTACACCCGTTCGATCTCCGATCCGAAGTTCGAGACCGGCACCGTTGAGACCGACAAAGAACTGCTGCGCAATCTAGTCGCCTACTACTGCGTTCTGGAAGGCATCTTCTTCTATTGCGGCTTCACCCAGATTCTGTCGATGGGCCGTCGCAACAAGATGACCGGTGTTGCCGAACAGTTCCAATACATCCTGCGTGATGAGTCGATGCACCTGAACTTCGGTATCGACGTGATCAATCAGATCAAAATCGAAAACCCACACTTGTGGGATGCGCAGATGAAAGAAGAAGCCACGCAGATGATTCTGCAGGGCACTCAGCTTGAGATCGAATACGCACGTGACACCATGCCCCGCGGTGTATTGGGCATGAACGCAGCGATGATGGAGGACTACCTCAAGTTCATCGCTAACCGTCGCCTGACCCAGATCGGCCTGAAAGAAGAGTACCCAGGCACCACCAACCCATTCCCATGGATGAGCGAAATCATGGACTTGAAGAAAGAGAAAAACTTCTTCGAGACCCGCGTAATCGAGTATCAAACTGGCGGTGCGTTGAGCTGGGATTGATCCTGCTCAACCGCTCAGAATCACTAAAACGTGAAAGTTTCTTAGTTAATGTGAAACGGACGCACAAAAAAGGGCTGCCAAATGGCAGCCCTTTTTTATGTCCTGGATATTCATACTCCATTGCAAGGGATGAGTTATACACAAGAATCCGGCACGCCTGTGCAAGCCACGATTATTACCCTGTACTACAACTGACAAATAATCCAGGCAACCCCTGATTGGCCCAATTACCGTGCACATAGACGCCTTTGTATAGGGCCGAGCGGCCCTAGCCACGCTCTGCACCGAACCGTTAGCGTTTCGCCACAGCGATCAGAGCGGTTGAGGGAATGGCAATAAAGAGCTGGTCACCGGCCATTTGCCTGACTTCGGCGATCACTGCTGCTTTATCTGAATCACTCAGGCTGACCCAATCAGGCGACATACCAAACAAAGTGTCGGGCTCATCAAGGGCTGCGACATCGAGTTGGTAATCGTAAGTCACGCTTTCAATAACTGGATCTCGATAGCCCGCCAAGACCAACTCGTTGTTGAAGTCCTGCGGCTCCCCCAGCGCCTGTACGGCTTCTGGCATGGCCATGGATGAACGCTCGGGAAACAGCTTGCGACGTATATTGCCGAGTAGCAAAAATGTCGCGGCGCCCTGCTCCCTCCATGTGGCGACTATCCCGTAGCCGCCTGGGCGCGTAACCCGCTGCATCTCTCTCAGGCCTTTACGCCAGTTTGGGAACATAATTACGCCAAAGATCGAGAAAACCGCATCAAAACTGGCATCAGGCAGATCAAGAGCCTGGCCGTCCATTACTCGCGCATCGACATTGTCCAGCCCAACGCTAGCCACACAGGCAACCATCCCAGCAGAAAAGTCTGTCGCCATAACCCTTGCGCCGGTGCGCGCAGCGGCCAATGCCAGCGCCCCTGTGCCCGTTGCCACGTCGAGCACCTGGCTGTCTGGCGTGAGCGGGACTCGGGCTAGAGCAGCCTCCGCAAAATGTGCGGTGAATGGATGTGCGCTCTGCCGATAGTGTTTGGCCGCCGCGTTCCAGCGATTCGGATCTTCAAACTCGTGCATTACCTTACCTAAGCTCTTTTATTTTCATGTAACTTTATAAGTATCATGAAATCACATATCTGCCAACGCCCCCCCTTATGTATGCGCTGGGTAACGAGCATTCCAATCCCGGTTGCGTGATTGAGCAGATCTTCAATCAAACGGTGGCTGATCCATTAGACGAGGCGGAGTCATTTTTGATTGGACGCTTAGCTGCCATCAGCCTTAGCCAACTAAGCAGAACATTTGAGATCTACTGTGTAACTGCGGCCACTCCCCGCAATATAAGTCAAACCAAACCTGCAGTTCATCAGTGCCTAACAGGGTGTTCGACAATCGTGAATATCGAGCCTCGGACCTCTGCGTTAGAGTCCTCGCACTGAGTGTTTCAAACAATTACAAAACCCGGCAAGGAGGCCCTTCATGAGCATATCTGCATCATTTCGCAAAAGGCTTTATCCGCTTTGTGCTGAAAGTCATGACCAGGGAGAAATTCCCTCAGGCCAACCACCACTCTTTGTACCCCACCTCATTACGAGCTCGTTGGAAATAAGCGGATAGCTCTGCTGGCGAGAGCTGTGCGCGCGGCGTCCAGCCACCGCAATCAGCATAAACCTGATACCTGAAGCGTAATCACCATGGCTGCAGTTAGTGCGCTAGAGGTTGTGCTGCCTGAAATTCGCCCTGCCGCTCGGTCATAACCGGCTAGGGGAATACGCCAAACCTTTGAAACGTGGAGAACAGTAAGATGATAAAAACCCGCCTCAGCCTTGCCGTAACTACCAGTATCTTTGGCTTGTCATTAAGCCCTATTGCGAATGCCGAGTTTATCAAGGACACCACCGCCACCCTTGAAGCACGTAACTACTATTTCAATCGAGACTTCCGCCAGGAAGGCGCCAGCCAGAGCAGACGCGAAGAGTGGGCCCAGGGCTTTATCATGCGCGTGGACTCCGGTTACACCGAAGGCGCGGTGGGTGTTGGCCTGGACGCCATCGGCATGTTTGGCTTCAAACTCGACAGCGGTGGCGGGACTGCCGGAACCAATCTGCTGGTGCCTGACCGCTCGGGCGGCTCGCAAGACAACTCATCTGACTTGGCGGTAGCCGCCAAGGCTAAGTTCTCAGATACAGCTGTGCGTGTCGGCAGCATGCAGTTCAAGAACATGGCGATTAGCTCAAGTGATGGCCGCCTGTTGCCACAAGTGTTCAGAGGGGGGCAATTGATCTCAACAGAATTCGAAAGACTCTTACTCGATGGTGGTTACCTGAGCCAGGTTAATCATCGTGATTCGGGCGATTTCGAAGACCTGAAAGTGAAGGCCGGAGGCAAGCGGGGAATCAATGTGGGCGGCGACAACTCCAGCGACGCCTTCAAATTCCTCGGGGGTAACTACAGGGTCACCGAAGACATGACCGCCTCATACTACTACTCCAATCTGGAAGACCTCTACAAGCAGAACTCCTTCAACTTGGTGCAGGTGCTACCGCTAGGCGAAGGCCAGAGCCTAAAAGCAGACCTGCGCTATACGCGCTCAACCGATGATGGCCGCAGCAACGTCGACAATAAAGCGCTGGGCGCTATGTTCACCTATAGCCTGGCTGGCCACAGCGTCGGCCTTGGTTACCAAAAGATGAATGGCGATACCGGCGCCGCTTATATCGGCGGTACAGACCCGTTCTTGGTCAACTATGTGCAAATCAGCGACTTCGCCAACAAGGATGAGTCCTCTTGGCAAGCGCGTTACGACTTTGACTTCAAGGGCGTAGGCATCCCCGGATTGAAATTCATGACCCGCTACCTGAGCGGCGATAATGTCGACCTCGGCGCAACCGCCGGTGATGGCAAGGAATGGGAACGTGACATCGAATTAAAATATGTATTTCAGCAAGGCCCCTTGAAGAACCTTTCAGTGCGCTGGCGTAACGCGATGGTGCGCTCCAACTTCACCAACGATGTTGACGAAAACCGCCTAATCCTCAGCTATACCCTTCCCCTGCTTTGATGCAGAGGCAGTGCACGAAAGAGTACTGCCAGACGCTCTCAGTCACCGGAAAAGGTGGCTGAGGATGCGTGATTGACGCGGCTTGATCAGATTTTTACGCAGGCAAATATTGCGTTGCCGGAGGCTAGGTTCCAAGGCGCGATTGTCTGGTAATCATGCGCCAGCACATACACCTCGAAATATGGCTGCAACAACGCCTTTAACTCGGCGAAACTGACCGCCACCATCGGATGTTCGTCGCGCCAGACTTGAGTTTCATCCGCCGTGGTCTTTTCAATGCGTAACTTCAGCGACTGCTGCGCACCAACACCTCGGTAGTGCCACGCGGAACTGAAATTGAACAGGCTGCCATCGTGCTTGGCGCTGTGCGACACGAACGAATGGTTGTCGATCATATTTTTGTCGACGGCGTTGAAACAGAACAGCCCATTGCTTTGCAGGGCTTTATGCACGCTGGCGATACAGGCCTTAAGCCGCTCTATGTCGGCGCTGTAATGGATCGAATACAAAAAGCAGGTAATCAGGTCAAGCGGCTCACCCACTATGAACCCGCACATATCCTGCATCGAAAACTGCGCTTCAGGGCACCGTATAGAAGCTCTATCGAGCATCGGCTGATTGATGTCGAGCCCGCTGCACTGATAACCGGCATCGATGAAATAGCGAACATGTGGCCCAGTTCCGCAGGCCAGGTCGAGGTGGCGCTTACCGGCATTACCGAATAGCTGCTGTAGCCGGTGAATACAGTGGCTTTGCGCCTGATAGTCGATATCCGCGCACATCAGATCGTAATAGCCCGACAAGTCGGTATATAAAGCGTTGCCGGACATAGTGACCTGAGAGATTAAGCGGGATTTTAGAGGGCGCGAATCATATCCCAACTCGAATAATTCCGGGCACGAATAATCGACGCCAACACCTGCGATTTCTTTCTTTGAAGTGTTCTATGGCGTAACGCTGAACTGGGGGAAACGGCATCCGCCAAAACTAAGATCTATCGGCCCTCAGTTTGAGAAAGCGTTGGCAGCTCAATCCGAGTTACTGTGCGTGGTATAGACTGGGTTATTAAGCAATCACCCAGGAGATCCAACATACTTCGTGCATTCGCCGATTTGGGGTTTCGTTGGAAAATTGCATTGCCAATTCTGCTGCTGGCAGTGCTTTTGGTGACGATGGGTGTTCTGGGGATGCGCGGCATCACTCAGGTTGCAGACTCCAGCAGCAAATTAACCAACCGCTATTTACCTGGCATCAGCTTGCTGTTGAATGCGGATCGTGATCTTTATCAGGCGTTTGTAGCCGAACGCAGTTTGCCCGGTGAAGCGGTTGGCAGCCGGGCGCAAGCACTGAGCGCAGCGCATGCGGAGAACGTGCTACAGGCTTACTATCGCGTGCATAAGTTCGCGGACATGCAACCCGGCAGCGAGGCGATGAAGTTGGTCGCGCAGCTTGATGCTGGCTTCGAGCGCTGGAAAACCACCTCACAACAGGTCGTGCAACTGGCCACCAGCGATCCACAGGCAGCAAGTGACTTGAGCTTTAGCGCCGCGTACAGCTATCGACAAGTTCGGTGAAATGGACGATCAAGCAGCAAATGCTGAAGGGCTTTCAGCTATTGAGCTGGGCAAAACACTGAGCTGGCAACAAGGTTTGATAATCGCCATTGGTTTATGCGTGTGTCTGGTGTTGGTCATTGGCTTTCCGATTTTGGTGACCGGCCCGCTACACAATCTGCTTAATCGTATCAATCAGATCGCAGACGGCGATGGTGATTTACGTGTGCGTCTGGATGTTGTCTCCAACGATGAATTGGGCAAGCTAAGCCATGCCTTCAACCGCTTTCTTGATAAGTTGCAACCGCTAATAAAAGAGGTGGGACGGGTCACTTACGAGGTTGAAAGTTCGGCGCAGAATCTGGCCGACTTAGTAGTCGCCAACGACCGCCTTATTAGCAGCGAATATGCCGCGGTCGATCAAGTAAGCACCGCCGCCACCGAAATGAGTTCTGCGGTTCATGAAGTGGCGCGCAACGCACAAAACGCGGCCGACACAGCACGCAGCGCCGAAATCCAATCGCGTCAAGGAGCGCAGGTGGTTGGCGGGGTGATCAATTCAATTCGTCAATTGGCCGAAGAAGTTGAGAGCGCCTCTGCCAGCATTCAGACCCTTGAGCAGGAGGCTGGCAATACCGGTGCGGTGCTGGCGGTTATCAAGGGCATTGCCGAGCAGACCAACTTGCTCGCGCTGAACGCTGCCATCGAAGCTGCACGTGCAGGCGAGCAAGGTCGAGGATTTGCAGTAGTAACCGATGAAGTTAGGGCTTTGGCCGCGCGCACTCAAGACTCGACCAAAGACATTCAGGTAATGATCGAGCGCTTGCAAATTGGCGTGCAGAACGCGGTCAAGGCCACTCACTCAGGCAGTAGCATGGCTCAACAGAGCGTTGAGCAGGCGGCGGGCGTGGATCAAGCACTGACGGACACCAGCGACTCAGTACAGCGCATCAATGATATGGCCGCGCAGATCGCCACAGCCTGCGAAGAACAAAGCAGCGTAAGCGAGGAGATTGCGCGCAATATCAGCGATATTCGCGACCTATCGAATGAAGCGGCGCAGACCTCTGAGCAAAGTGCGCAAGCCAGCAAACACCTTTCAGAGTTGTCGCACGGTTTGAGCACACTGGTCGGTCGCTTCCAGGTGTAGAGCATCGGGCTTGTACTTGCGCAAACGATTTGTACTTGCGCACACTAACAGGATGCCAGGATGGGAGCTCCCAGACTACTGAGCAACATATCAGCCGGTTGTGGCCTGCCTAAATGAAAGCCCTGCAGCGTATTGCAGCCTAAACGGGTAAGCAGGTCCTTTTGGTCGCTTGTTTCCACGCCCTCGGCAACAATCTTCATGTCCAAGGTTTGGCCCAAGGCAATGATTGCCGAGACGATCGCTGCATCATCATTACCCTGCGCCAGCGCCATGATAAAACCACGATCGATCTTCAATTCGTTAGCTGGCAAACGCTTGAGATAAAGCAGGCTTGAGTAACCGGTACCGAAATCATCGATTGAGATACTCACGCCCAGCGCCGATAAACGATTGAGTACATCCAGACTGGCCTCTGCATCACGCATGGCGGTGGACTCGGTGACCTCAAGGATTAAATACCGTGCATCGATCGCGTAGCGCTCCAAGGCTGAACGCACCACATCCACGAGGCTTACGTGAGCCAACTGAACCGTGGACAGATTGACCGCCATGTTCCAGCTGCCATGCCCTGCATCATGCCAAAAGCGTAGTTGTCGACAGGCTTCATTGATCACCCAATTACCAATTGGAATGATCAAGCCAGTGCGCTCCGCAAGCGGCAAAAATACATCCGGTTGAACCAAACCATGCTCCGCGCTTTGCCACCGCAGTAACGCTTCAACCCCGACAATCAAACCATTAGGCGCCAGCATTTTAGGTTGGTAATGCAGACAAAATTCCTGACGCTCAAGTGCTAATCGCAAGTCTTGCTGCAACTGCATTTGCTCATGGGCATTGACGTTCATGGTGCTTTCAAAGAAGCAGTACGCGTTACGCCCCGTCTCTTTGGCGTGGTACATCGCTGCGTCGGCATTGACCATCAACTCATGGGCTGTCGTGCCGTCAGCGGGGAACAAGGCAATACCGATACTGACGGAAAGATTAAGGGTGTTGCCGTCAACACTGTAAGGCTCGGCAATGACCTCGACCAGCCGTTGTGCCAGCGCTGCGGCATCCCCGGGTTCGCTGGGATCAACCAATACCACGAACTCGTCGCCGCCCAGGCGGGCCACCGTATCTTCTCCACGCTTAGCGTCAAGGATGCGTTGTGCGATCTTCATAAGCAGGCGATCACCGGTGAAGTGTCCATAAGCATCGTTGACGGCTTTAAAGCCATCAAGGTCCATAAATAACAGTGCAAATTGATGTTTTTTCCGAGCGGACTTATTGATCGCCTGCTCCAAGCGGTCATTCAAAAGCAGCCGGTTAGGTAGCTTTGTCAGATTGTCGTGCAGGGCGAGTTGCACCAACTCGGTATTGGCGCGATCAAGCGAGGAAGCTAACAGGTTGGTGCGTACATCGAGCATGGAAACGATCAAGGCAATGGCGAACACCGCCAAGCTCACCACAATCACCAATACCGCCAGCCACTTGGTATCGATGCCGCTGTTGGCCGCGCCGCAAAAGCTACCCACAGGGAATTGCGCAGCCGCCATACCGGTGTAATGCATACCCACGATGGCACAGCCCATGACCAATGATGCGCCGATGCGCGCATAGGTATTGACCTCTGACTCTGTACGCAAACGAAAGGCAATCCACAACGATGCCCACGAAGCGGTTGCCGCGATCACAATCGACAACACAAAAAGCCATGGAATATAGACAACATCAGGGCTCATCAACATGGCTGCCATGCCGGTGTAATGCATGGCAGCAATGCCAATCCCCATTAACAAGCCGCCCAACCACAAACGCGCGCAGGGCAGGTTCTCCTGACAAACCAACCACAAGGCGAAGGCAGACGAGAAGATCGCAATGATCAGCGAAAGTAGGGTCAGCGTTACGTCATAGCCCAACGATATTGGCAGGCTGAACGCGAGCATACCGATAAAATGCATCGACCAGACGCCAAAGCCCATGGCGAATGAGCCACCAATCAACCACAAGATTGCCGCGCGTCCTTTGGAACCTGAGACCCGGCCAACCATGTTTAGCGCGGTATAGGCAGCAAGAATGGCGACGATCAAAGAAAATACGACGAAAACGCCGTTATAGCTGCTGACGAGCATGAATGACTCACTGACTGAAGAGTGCGACGCAACACAAATGATATCAAAAGGACATCAATGATTAATCACATGTATTGACTCGATAAGACCAGCGGTAGCGAGCCAGAGGTCTTCAAGCCCGATATGTCGACCACAGCGACTTCGTTAAAAAGATGGCAAATACCCACCTCGGAACATAAGTTACACAAGCCCGCCATCTGTATTTCAAAGGACGAAAGACAATGAACACATCGACTGTCGAAAATTTGCCTTCGAGACTGAAGGACAACTGCGTGATTATGCAGTGCGTGATGGCGCCTTTGTCGATGTTCTAAGCATGGCCCGAATCCGTCAGCAGTAAGTGCTTAACAACTGGGGCAGCCCCATGAAATTCGACACCACAGATTTTCGCCAGCGCTATCGCGCAGCGATTCATCCTCGCTATAACGCTTGGCTGCATGCGGGTTTCGTGCTGCTATTCGGTGCCTTGAGTATTGCTTTTTTCTGGAGCCACGCGCAAAACGTTCGCCCTTGGGAGTGGTTGGCAATACCTGCGGCCTTGGTGTTGCACAATTGGGGCGAGTACATGGTGCACAAAAATCTGGGGCATCAAAAACGAAGCTACGGCGCCATGTTTTACAAGCGCCACAGCGGTGATCACCATAGTTTCTTTGCCCGTGGCCAGATGAGCTATGAGTACATGCAAGACTGGCGCGTGATCTTATTCCCGCCTTGGCTAATCGTGCTTTTTACCGCGCTTATTTTTCCGCTCTGGTGGCTGCTAGGGACTCTCAACGAGAATATTGCAGCCTTGTTCTGCGGCTCAATGTTAATCGGCTATCTGAGCTACGAAATATTCCACGCCTGCGAACACTTACCCGCTAGCCATCCTGTTTCGCGCCTGCCGTGGATACGCCAAATGCGCCGGTTGCATGAGTTGCACCATGACCGCGATTTGATGCAAACGCACAACTTCAACCTGATTTTCCCGCTCTGGGACTGGTTCTACGCAACCCTCACCTGGCAGGAAGATAAGGCCGAGGAGCCCAATGCTGCGCAAAAGACTCGCCAGCCACACTGAGCCGGCTCGCGACAAATACAGCGGCACTTGCGTGAGACCTGTAATCCATAGAAAATGAATGATATTAATTATCATTCAGAGTCTGTGGTGTTCTCTCCGCCTCCCTCAACTGAGCCAACCGCCCAGCAAACGCTGCATTCGCTCTACCGCGAACATCATGCCTGGTTAAGGTTGTGGCTGCGTAAACGCCTGCCATGTGCAGAAAGCGCTGCGGACTTGGCGCAGGACACTTTTGTACGGGTCCTGACCAGCCGTAAAACCCAGGATCTACGTGAACCGCGTGCTTATCTAAGCAGCATTGCGCGTAGTTTGATGATTGATGGCTTTCGCCGCCGTGCTCTGGAGAACTCCTACCTCGAAACCTTGGCATTGATGCCCGAGCCACTGGAAATCTCCCCAGAAACCCGTGTATTGATTCTCGAGACACTGCTGGAAATCGACCGCATGCTCGATAACCTGGGCGCGCGCGGCCGTGAGATTTTCCTCTTGGCTCAACTCGAAGGCCTAAGCCAAGTCGAAATTGGCCGTCGTCTGGGCGTTTCAACCAACACTGTGCGAAAACATCTGGTGCGCGCTCTGACTCAGTGCCTACTCCTGATAGAAGATTAAGCATGAGCACTAACGCCGCCCCTTCCACAGCCGTTCTACAGGCTGCCGCCAACTGGTATCTCGACCTGCAAGAGGCGCCGAATAACACAGTCTTGCTTGACGCGCACCAGCGTTGGCTAGCTGCCGATAGCGCTCATGCCCAAGCCTGGGCACGCCTGGAAAAACTCCAAGGCAAGCTAGCGATTTTACCCGCAGGACTGGCTCAGCCAACGCTGTCGTCTGCCAGTAATAAAAGGCGCGAAAGCCTCAAACTACTCGGGCTGTTGCTGGTGGCTGGGGGCGTATCGAGCTTAGCCTGGCAATCGACAACGTTGAGCAGCCTGCGCGCGGACCAGCGCACCGCCACCGGTGAACGACGCGATGTACGCTTGGACGACGGCAGCACTTTGCAACTCAACAGCGCAACCGCAGTGAATATTGACTACAGCAAACAGCTACGGGAAATCAGCTTGCTGCAAGGTGAAGTACTGGTGCAAACCGCCGCCGATCAACAAGCCCGTCCCTTTGTTGTGCATACCGACCAAGGCAGTATCCGTGCCCTCGGCACGCGCTTTTTAGTGCGTAGCGAGGGCGATCGTAGCCAAGTTCAAGTGCTCCAGCATGCCGTTGAAGTCCGCTCGACAAGAAACCAGCCGCCGCTGCGAGTGGATGCCGGTCAACAACTCTGGTTCGGGGCTGACAAAGCACTGGCTGTCGAGCCGCTTGAAAGTCATGCAGATGCTTGGGTCAATGGCATGTTGGTGGTCAGCAATTGGCCGCTACCCAGGTTCATCGCTGAGCTTGCCCGTTACCGCTCGGGCGTCCTGCGTTGCGATCCTCGGCTGAGCAACCTGCGTATCTCAGGCGCATTCCAGCTTGCCGACACCGATGCAATCCTCGACAACCTGACCACTACGCTGGCCCTGCGAATTCATCGAGTCAGCCGTTATTGGGTGAACGTGGAACCAGCCTGATCCAGACATTGAAAAATATTTTTCCGAAGTGTTGTTGATTCGTATTCTCACTCGTCCTGGTAGTTAAAGCGCCAACAGTGCGCAACCAACAAAACCACTACCAAAGGACTTTCCATGTCGCTCCAGACTGTCACGCGCCACGCCCGGTTGCTGGGTTCCGCCCTGTCTGATCCGCTGTGCGTAGCTATTCATCGCGCCGTCCTGGGCAGCGTACTTGCTGTTCCTCTGGTGACGGTATTACAGGCCCAGCCCGCCTTTGCTGAGTCTGTGGTGGCAGAGCAGGAATACAACATAGCTGCGGGCACTCTGGAGTCAGCACTGAATAGTTTCGCCGCCACTGCGGGTGTCAGCGTATCGTTCACCCCGCAAGCCCTCCAAGACTTGAGTTCAGCAGGCTTGCGCGGCCGTTATACCAGCGATCAGGCGCTGGAAAAGCTACTGATGGGCAGTCGTTTGAAAGTCGTTCGCCAGACTAACGGCAGCTATTCATTATTGCCGCTAGCCACAGATGAGGCGAGTAATAGCGCGCTAGAGCTGGATGCAACCTACGTCACCGGGGTCAGCCTCGGCGCAACCACCGAAGGCACAGGCTCCTACACCACTGGATCGACCAGCACCGCAACGGGCTTGCCATTGTCGATCAGGGAAACCCCGCAATCAGTGAGTGTGATCACCCGCCAGCGCATGGATGACCAAGGTCTCACCCAGCTTAATGATCTGGTGCGACAAACGCCGGGGCTGAGCATTAACCAGAGCGGTAACGGCGGCTCGGATACCAGCATCATCTACTCGCGCGGCTTTGCCGTGGAGAACTATCAAATCGACGGCGTGCAGTCGCTCAACAGCAACTATACGTCGATCATCCAAAGCAACGATTTGGCACTGTATGACCGTGTCGAAATCATTCGCGGTGCCACCGGTCTGACCAATGGAATCGGAACTCCGGGCGCGACCCTGAATATGATCCGCAAGAAGCCAACATTCGAGCCACAAACCAGCCTCACGGTCACAGGTGGCTCCTGGAATTACCAGCGCACCGAGCTGGACACCAGCGGTCCGCTGACCGAGAGCGGCAATATTCGTGGTCGTTTGGTTGGGGTGTATCAGGACAACGAGTCGTACATCGACCGATTCAATGAGCGTAAAAAAATCTTCTATGGTGTCATCGAGGCAGATCTTACGCCCGACACCCTGCTCACCGTTGGCATGGATTATCAAAGCCATCAGGCCGATGACCATGCGCGCAGCGGTTTACCGTTGTACAACCAAGATGGTTCGCTCGCCAACTGGTCCGACTCGGACTCGGCGGGTGCAGCCTGGGCTTACTCAAACCGCACATTCAGCTCGGGGTTTGCCACCTTGGAACAACGCCTGAACGAGCGCTGGAAAGCCAAGCTGACACTCAACCAAGGCCGCTACAAATATGACGAAGTAATAGGTTACGCAGCCAGTGGTTATCCCGACCCGGCGACTGGCGCAGGCATGGGCTTGTGGGCGGGTCGCTGGGAAGCCAAACCGGTGCAAAACAGCATCGACCTGAATATCGCCGGCAGCTTTGACCTATTTGGCCGCGAACATAATGCAGTCTTCGGTTACAGCCAGCAAAACACCGACTATCGCACCAACGGTTATCCCCTTTGGCGCTTCGCTGACTGGGATAACTCAATTGATGACATCTACAACTGGGACGGCAAAAACCCAGGAAAACCAGCACTGCCTGCAACCAGTCGGAATGATTACAGTGAAGCCCAAACGGCGGCATATGGCAGCTTGAGGTTGCGCGCAACCGACGCACTGTCAGTCATTCTTGGTGCCCGCGTTAGCGACTGGGAGAACACCATCAAAATTGATTACTACGACCCGACCTCAACCGACACCGATGACAAACGCACTGAAACCGGTGTGGTGACCCCTTTCGCTGGCCTGGTTTACGACCTCAACGATAACTGGTCGCTCTACGGCAGCTACACCAGTATTTTCAAGCCGCAGAGCAACATGACCGAAACAGGCAATTACCTCGACCCGCTGGAAGGTGTCGGCTATGAAGTCGGCAGTAAGGCGGCATTCTTTGATGATCGCCTCAACCTTGGCTTGGCCCTGTATCAAATCGAGCAAGACAACTTGGCCGTCGCGATTCCCGGCGTCTTCGCTCCAGATGGTAATCAGGCTTACAGGGCCGAATCAGGCACCAAAACCCGTGGTTTTGAAGTCGAAGTATCGGGTGAATTGGCTCCAGATTGGGAAGCCAGCGCCAGCTTCAGCCGCAACATCGTGCAAGACAGCGACGGTGCCAAGCTCAACACCAACGTTGCTCAAAACACCGCCAAACTGTTCAGCACTTACACCCTGCGCAACATCGGTAACGGCCTGACGCTGGGCGGCGGTGTCAATTGGCAGAGCGAAATTTACAGCGACGGCATGGGCCCGCTCGGCGTGCGCTTCACCCAGGATGACTACGCCTTAGTCGATGTGATGGCGCGCTACCCGTTAACCGAGCAACTCAGCGCCACCCTCAATCTGAATAACCTGCTTGATGAGGAGTATTACACCAGCACCTCTTCCAGTTATTTCGGTACACCGCGCAATGCAACACTGGGTTTGCGCATGGACTTCTAAAAGCCTCTGAAAACAACGCCCCTGAAAACAACTGTGCAGGTATTTCTGTTGAGCATTTCCCGCCTGATATAACACCGCATTGTTGGAATCGGTGATGTTTACACTGCCGAATGAAACATTTTGTCACAGCTTGACAGCCTGTTTCCCTTAGAGTTTTGCCTGTGTCGTTCGTCTTTGATTTATACGCAACTGATTCTTGTTAAGATTACTTTTCATTCCTCGGCCCAGCCGAGGGACCTCCTTTGTTTCGAACGATGGCTGCTTGCTGATGAAACCGACCTCTCCTTCCCGTGGCCGCATTTTGTGGTCACGCGTAGCCGCCGCGATTTTCGGCGGCTACGCGCTGACCTCGGCTAGTGTGATTTTTCTCGGTGCGGTGCTGCCGCTACCAAAAAGTCAGGCGATTCTGGCCTCTTCATTGGCCAGCTTTGCGGTTTATACCGCGGCGATCATTTGGGTCTTTGCGGTACAGGACAACCGTCGTGCGTGGCTTGGTCTGATGTTGCCAGCAATGGTTCTGGCTCCGCTGGGCTGGTGGCTTGGGAGGGGCATGGTATGACTCAGGAAATCAAGAAGGACGGCCTGCGTCAGTCGATGGCGTGGCTGCACACTTGGGGTGGGCTGTGGGCTTGCTGGGTGCTGTTTGTGGTGTTCCTCACCGGATCACTCGGCGTGTTCGATGAAGCCATTACCCGTTGGATGAAGCCACAACTGCCGCAAGCAGGCGAAATCCGTGGCATGGACGACGGCGTTAACCGTCCTCAAGCGGTGCGTGTCGGTCAGGCGTATTTGCGTGAGCATGTGCCAAGCAGTCACTTCTGGGGCATCGGCCTTCCAAGTGATACTGATCCTGCAGTACGGGTTTTCTGGCAAGACCAAAAGGAGCAATTCCAAAACCTGCGCCTGGATGCCGTCAGCGGCGAGCCAATCAAAGCCAGTACCGAACGCGAAAGTGAAGGCGGCCACCACTTCGTGCACATGCACTTTGAGTTCCATGGCGGCACTGCAGGTATCTGGTTCGTCGGGTTCTTCACCATGGCCATGCTCGTTGGCTTGGTCAGTGGCGTGATCACCCATAAACGCATCTTTAAAGACTTCTTCACCTTCCGTCCTGGTAAACAGCAACGCAGTTGGCTAGACGCACACAATGCGGTGTCAGTGCTGAGCCTGCCTTTCCAGCTGATGATTGCCTACACCGGTCTGGCGACCTTCTACATGCTGTATATGCCAGCGGGTATCGAAACCCATTACAACACCGACGACGCTTACTTCGCCGACCTACTGACTCAGCCGTCTCCGCGCGAAGAAACCGGCATCAGCGCCGAAGTCACTGCGCTCGATCAAATACTGGTGAACAGCGAAAAGCAGCTGCAACGACCGCTCAGTTTCATCAGCGTTGAGCACCCCGGTGACAGCAGCGCTTCAGTGGTGACCTTTGGCCGCTTTATCGAAAAAACCGGTGAATACCGTTTGCTCGGCGACGGCGGTGGCCAGGTGTTCTTCGATGGTGTGACTGGCGAGCAACAAGATATTCAAGCACCCGGCGAATTACGCGGCGGCGCAGCCCAGGACGTGCAATCGGTAATGCGTAACTTGCACTTCGCCGCCTTCGGTGGGCTCACCGCCCGCTGGCTCTATTTCATCTGCGGCTTGGCTGGAGCAGCAATGATGGCAACCGGAGCCATTCTATTCATGGTCAAGCGCCGGCAACGTTCTCTGCATGAATTTGGCGCTCGCACGCCACAGGTCTATCGGATCATCGAGGTGCTGAACATAGGGTCCATCAGCGGCATCAGTTTGGCTTGCGTCGCCTTCTTCTGGGGTAATCGCCTGATTCCGTTAGGTATCGCTGACCGCCCAGAGTGGGAAGTTGCCGCCTTCTTCGCAGTCTGGCTACTGAGCTATGTCCACGCAGCACTGCGCCCGGCATCTCAGGCCTGGATTGAACAATTGTTGGCAACCGCAGCGCTGTGTCTGGCGTTGCCACTGCTCAATTGGTTGGTGGTCGGCGACCAGTTCGTCACGTACCTGCAACGCGGTGATGGCGAGCGCGCCGCTGTCGAGCTTACCGCCATATTCCTAGGCCTGTTAAATGTATGGGCGGCACGTCAGCTCTGGCGCAAAAGCCTAAATAAAGCCAAGAGCAAGGCGCCCCGACAAAATCTGAATACTACTGAAGTAGAGGTGGCTTGATGGACATGGTGCTCGCTCTGCTGCTCGGCGCAGCCTTGAGTTACGCCGGCATGGCTGCGCTATGCCTGGGGATGGATCGGCATCACCGACAGGTCTGGACGCGCACAGCGCCAGCCCTTCAGCGGGTATTGCGCGTACTCGGCTGGCTGCTGCTGGCCGCAGCCATTTGGCCCTGTGTTCGCGCCTGGGGCAGTTCGGTTGGTGTGGTCATCTGGTTTGGTCTGCTCAGCGCTGCAGCACTCATTCTGGTGCTGCTTCTGCCCTACCGGCCAAAAGCTGCAGCCCTGCTAATGGGCTTGGCAGCCGCTGGTAGCCTGCCCGCGCTGTTGTGGAGTGTCAGCTAGGTTAAAGGGCCTGATGCGCCAATCAGGCCGATGATATCTAGCCGCGCACTGTTCTCCTGAACGCTAAAAGCCAGCAGCGCGTATACTCGCGCCCTCACTCATCTACTGCAGCACATGGATCACATGAAAACCACTCAGTCGCCAGCCCCAGCCCTCGACGCCAAGACCGTTGATGCAACCGTCACCGAGGCAACTGGCGAAACGGCTGCCAAGCCTGCAATTCCAGCCTTCAAGTTTCCGTTCTCACCCGCCACCTTTGCACCGGGCAAGAACGAGGGTCAGGCGTGGCATGGCAAGGGCAATAAATCGGCTCACGAGAAGAAAATCGGCCCAGCACCAAGCGGTACACGCCGTTCGATGGGTAAGCGCTAGAGCTATCTACGTGGGTCGGTGATGCATTCGGCGTTTGAATCATCGACTGATTACGGTAGGCTCAGCAACTTATTCGATAGGAGTACATCCCCATGGCTCGAGCCACTGCCCGCCACATCCTGGTTTCCAGCGAAGCCAAATGCAACGAACTGAAAGCCTCAATCGAAGGCGGCGCTGACTTTGCGCAGGTCGCTAAAGATAACTCCAGCTGCCCATCAAGCCGCGACGGCGGCAACCTGGGTACTTTTGGCCCAGGCCAAATGGTTAAAGAATTCGACACTGTCGTATTCAGCGCCCCGGTTAATGTCGTGCAGGGTCCAGTGAAAACCCAATTCGGTTATCACCTGCTCGAAGTCACAGATCGCCAAGACTGATGACTCTGCTACGCGCCGTTGCATAACGGCGCGCTTGCTTAAACGCCCCGCCCCAACAAAACCTGATCTAAATCGAAGCCTGCTGAATCCAACAAGCTTCTTAATTCAGCATGCACGTCAGCGACATTGTTAATGGCGCTGCAAGCCTCGCTCCGACCCGATAGACCAAACCAGTGCCCACATGGCATCACTGAAGACCTATACAGTTTGCTGTTGTCCTTGATAGGCGCCGCAGGTGCGGTCGTGGCGATGGCATTGCCGGAAATTGAACATATTTCAAATCGATAATCGCTAGCCGAGAGTCTCAAACTAGAGGCGCTTGGGCTTTAAACACCCGTGTCTGTGAATTTGATGGGTGTCAGCCTCGCTCGGAACGATTAAAATAACCCACTAACTTTTTGATGCCCAAGCTCCATGCCCTCAAGGCTGCTGTGTCTGGGTGAACCTATCGTATTACTGACTCAAGAGAATCCCCATGGGCGCACAGTGGAAAGCCAAACCTAAAGAAGCCGCAGCCAACGCACGCGGTAAGATTTTTGGTCGCCTGGTCAAGGAGATCATGATCGCTGCCCGTAATGGTGCCGATCCGGACATGAATCCTAAGCTGCGCCTTGCTGTGCATCAGGCGAAAAAAGCCTCCATGCCCAAAGACACACTGGAACGCGCTATTAAAAAAGGTGCTGGCCTACTGGGTGAAACAGTCAACTTTGAACGCACTACCTACGAAGGCTTTGCGCCCCACCAGGTACCGGTGATCGTTGAGTGCCTGACTGACAACATCAACCGCACGGTTGCCGAAGTTCGCGTGCTGTTCCGTAAAGGCCAGATGGGCGCGTCCGGTTCTGTAGCTTGGGATTTTGATCATGTCGGCCTGATCGAAGCCTCACCCGAAGGTGAAGCGGATGCTGAATTGGCTGCTATCGAAGCTGGCGCTCAGGATTTTGAAGAGGCGGATGAAGGCAACACCCTATTCATCACCGAAATAACCGACCTCGATGCGGTATCCCGCGCCTTGCCAGAACACGGATTTACCGTGAACTCGGCAAATATCGGTTACCGGCCGAAAAATCCAGTGACCAGCCTGAGCGCTGAACAGCTTGAAGAAGTCGAAGCTTTCCTTGAAGCGATCGACGCTCACGATGACGTGCAGAATGTCTATGTAGGTCTTGCAGGCTAAATCCAGTTCGCAGAGCGACAGTTCTCGGTGTGCTTATCGGCATGCCGAGGATGCGAACCTGCCCCCTCAAATATGCAAGAGTTGCTGTTTTGCCACAAGTAGCACAATGCCAGTACGTCATTACAGGTTAAAATCTTCATTACATATACAGAAATGTGATTCCCATCAGGGATATCCCCAGGAGTTTGCTTTGCACAGGTTTTTAATCCTCGCGTTAAGCGTCTTGCTTACCGCGTGCGCCAGCACTGCCCCAAGCGACATACCGCGGCACGCGGCCTATGAGCATTCGGTCGCCAGCCCCATGGCAAAAACCACCCTTGAAGCGCTGCATAATGCCGAGGCTATCCCTCTGCCGGTAAATCCGGGTGTCGCCGTACCTTCATGGACCATCACTGCCGACCAGCCGCGCTTGAACTTTGGCAGTTCGATTTCAAACTACCGGGTGTTTTCACTGGCCCTGAAAAAGGGTGAGCACTTCAATCTGAATGTGAATTCGCGCTGCAACAATTCGTGCCTGGGCGTGAGCAAATTCGCCATCAAGCCGCGCGCCATGCTACTCGACAGCTACGGTGTGGTAATTGCCAATAAACCATCGCACACAACAACCGGTGTCGGTCAGATGAGCATGGGCTGGGAAGGTGAAGCGCCAGAGAGCGGCACTTATTACCTGCTGGTTGCAGCGGATAACGAAGACATTGGCAAAACCATCGTGATTGACGACGTGTGGTTGAATAACTCGCCACTGATGTCCGTCAAAGTCGGCCCGAACAGCCTGTCACTCGGCGAAACCAGTGCGTTCTCCAACACACTGCAGTAACCCACATGCCTCATAACCAATAGCAGCGCATGCCAAGCGAACTTCCAATCCTCAACATCGCTGCTATTTGCTTATTCGATTTGAATGGGCGCTTGCTGCTGGTGCGCAAGCGCGGCACTCAAGCCTTTATGCTCCCGGGTGGCAAGTGCGAGCCAGGAGAAAGCTCGCTTAACGCGCTACAGCGCGAACTGCTGGAAGAACTAGAGCTGCGCCTCGATGTGAACAGCATCAGTTTGCTCGGCCAGTTTTCAGCGCCAGCCGCCAACGAGGCCAACACCCGCATTACCGCCACGGTATACCGTGGCGCCCTACCGCATAGGGTTTATCCAGCGGCTGAGCTTGAGCAACTCGAATGGTTAGAGGCGCAACAGCCACGGCCAGATAACCTTGCCCCACTCCTTTCTGAGCATGTTTTGCCTGCACTTGGCGGCATCTGGCTTAGCCATACCACTGCGAATCTCTGAACCAGCCTTACAAAACCTCAATAGCCACTATCAGAACGATCGATTTCTACTCTGCAGCGCCGCTGAATAATCTATATGCATCCCGAAATGCTCAGATCAACAGGTGCTTAGATGAAACATTCAATCGCTCTTTTACTGGCTGTATTAACTGTGGTTCTCAGTGGCTGCGCCTCGCAACCGGAACCCAGAGAGCCTGCCTATAGCGACGCCGAGGTTAAGCAATTTGCACTTGAGGTCCTGAGCCGCAGCAGCCTGTCGATGGAAGATTACGAGAAAATTCGCAAGGCCCTGCTCAACCCGAACCACTCCATGTCCAACTCGATCAGGAATGTTAAGACCGCATCAGAATTTAGCCCTGAACGAGGTTGAATGGCACACTTCATCCAGGCTTTTATCTAGGCATGGCGATTTCGCTGAATAAATCACCATGATCAATAAAGCCAATCAACATGCCAACGCCAACCTCGTTATGCTATGGGCAGACTGATTGCCGAGTTTTACCGTTTTTATCAAGGAAGGAGAATTCTATGACCGATCAACCAAGCAATCCAGGTGAACAACTCGACGACGAAGCCTTGGCCTTCGCTGAGCGAGTTTTCGACCATGCGCGTTGCGGTGATACCGACACATTGCGTGCAATGATCGAACAAGGACTGCCGGTAAATCTGCGTAACTACAAAGGTGACAGCCTGTTAATGCTGGCGAGCTATCACGGGCATATCGAAACCTCAGAAATGCTCCTTGCGGCCAAGGCTGACCCGGATCTGCGCAATCAAAACGGTCAAACACCGCTGGCAGGTGCAGCCTTCAAAGGCAATCTCGATATCATCAAAATGCTCCTCGAACATGGCGCTGACGTTGAAGGCACGACCCCTGATGGTAAAACTTCACTGATGATGGCGGCGATGTTCAATAACGTTGCGGCAATCGACCTGTTGCTCAGCTATGGGGCCGATCCCAAAAGCAGTGATAATAACGGTGTGACTCCGCTTACCGCAGCAAAGCTCATGGGTGGCCCGGAAGCAGTGGCGCGCTTGGAACGTGAGCAATAAATCTGGCTATTCAGCGGGCCGATTATGCTGGGGTATTGATCTTGAGCAAGATGCTCATTGTTGAGCCGATTAGCCTGTGATGATCACTTGATCACTACAGGCCGAGCATCATGAGCACAACTTCCTCCGACATCTGTAACGCTGCTGATCAACTCCAGGGTTTTGTAGGGTTTAATCAAAAAATCGGGCAGTACATCGTGCGTTTTAGCGAAGACTCATTCGGCCTGGATATCATCGAAAACTCCATTGAACCGACCAGCGAATTCGTCTGGAGCGTGCAGTCTGGCGAACACATGCGCTTGGACCGCACACGTATACAGCTACTGCTTGATCAGCATATCGATGAACGTCTAAACATCACCACGCCGATTCAGCTGTATATGCAGCGCAATGATTTACCAGAAATCGTTGCCGAACGCCGCATCAGCAGCTGTGCTGAGCGCTGATATTTTGAGCAGCTGCTTTTCTGGCCAATCAGAGTAGACTGAACCTTACCAACGCTTATCGGAGGGAGGTGGCAATGAACCAAATGCTCCACGCTCACTCACTTTTCACCCACTGAGGTAAAGATCATGAGCAAAGGTATGGATTCAAAAAAGAACAGCAAAAAGAAACCGCTTAAAACCGCTCAGGAAAAGCGCATGGCCAAGAAGTCCAAGAACGAGGGTCAAACCCTGCTTGGCAGCCACGCCGCGCACACCTGATACAATCGCCCAGCGCCTGCCAAGCAGCGGCGCTGGGCTTATAGCCCGGCCTAAACTGACTAACCGATCGACTATGCCTGCAACACGTCTTCGAGCCTTACCTGAGGCACTAAAACCCCTGGCTAATAAGTTTTACAGCGCACACCGTGCAAAGATGAAAGCAGCCCATGACGACCAGGTCTGGACGCTTGAGCAATCGCAGATTATCGCCGCACTATGCCTACGTCCGGTCGCCAACGGCCACTGGTTGACCAGTCTGTTCGTTGCCCCCGAGCATCGCCAACAAGGTCACGCCAAACAGCTCATACACTCAGCTATCGCCAACTGTTACGGCCCTATTTGGTTGTTCTGCCACCCCTCGCTGAGCGACTTTTATCAGGCATTGGGCTTCAGCTCCGCCTTGCAGTTGCCAGCCCCCCTTAATGAGCGGCTAAGGCGTTACCAGCGTAGCAAGCCGCTGATCGCCTTCTGTACTTGCTGAGTCTAAAACGCCAATGCCAACTGTAATAACTGCGTTTTTTTAGTCTCTATATTGCTCAGGACAGAGGATGAAGATACTCATGAAGCGACGCTCTTTTCTCCACGGCCTAGCCCTATTACCGGCACTCCCGCTGTTAAGCCCTTTGATACGACCTGCAGTTGCTGAAACGGCAGCAACGGCAGCAAGTATTACGCCTCTACACAAATCCAATGAGGCGTGGCGTGAAATACTCGAACCAGACGCATACGCGGTCTTGTTTGAGGAAAGTACTGAGCGACCGAATAGCAGCCCACTCAATCATGAAAAACGTGAAGGCACCTATATCTGCGCCGCATGTAATTTGCCGCTGTTCCTCAGCGAGAATAAGTTTGATAGCGGCACCGGCTGGCCGAGCTTTACCCAGCCAATTGCTGGCCATACCGGCTCAAAACGTGATTTCAAATTGATCTGGCCACGCACTGAATACCACTGCATTCGCTGCGGCGGCCATCAGGGGCACTTATTCGATGACGGCCCACCGCCGCGTGGTGAACGTTGGTGTAACAATGGCGTTGCGCTGCAATTTGTTGCTAAAGGCCAAGACTTGCCTGCTTTAAGGAGCTAATGATGCCTGCTGATTTACTTGCAAAAACCAAGCGCTACGCACTTGTAGGCGCGACGCTACTGTTAAGTGTCCTGCTCAGCGCTTGTGGACCAACATTTTCGCAGTCTGCCAATGCGCAAGCTGCATCGACACCGTCGAGTATCGAACTTAAGCCCGGAGAACAAGGGGTCGCGGTATTCGCTGGCGGCTGCTTCTGGTGTACCGAGTCGGACTTCGACAAAGTACCTGGCGTCTTGTCGACAACCTCTGGCTACATCGGTGGCACAGTGGTCAATCCGACTTATGAGCAAGTCTCATCAGGCAATACCGGGCATTTAGAAGCCGTGTTAGTGAATTATGACCCGAGCAAAACCAGCTACGCAAAATTGCTTGAAGCCTACTGGCCAACCATTGATCCACTCACTGCCAATGCGCAGTTCTGTGACCGTGGCACGCAGTATCGCAGTGCGATTTTCTACAGTGATGACACTGAAAAGGCCGCAGCACAGGCCTCGAAAGCCGCGTTGCAAAGCTCAGGAAAACTCAAAGGCAAAATTGTCACTGAAATATTGCAGGGCAAGACCTTCTACCCTGCCGAGGATTATCATCAGAACTATTACCTGAAAAACCCGCTGCGCTATAAGTATTACCGTACCGCCTGCGGACGTGATTCACGGCTCGAGGATATTTGGGGCAGTAAAGGCTAAAAGTTGGCGCTTTAAACACGCCATAAAAAGCTTTAAACACACCATAAAAAACACCAGCGAATCAGCATTCGACTGGTGTTTTTTTGGTCTGAAACAAACTCAGTACAAGTTCCATCAGCGGTTGCGTTGTCGCTCATAGGTTGAACTGCCCGGTGTGCGCTCAACCTCGTAACCACCGGGATACACCGTGGTTTGGCGGATACCGCCGCGAGTTTCGAATGATTGGCTGCCCGTACTGTTCTGTTGGTGTACAGAACCGATGTCACTCGGCACCTCACGACCACCGTAGACATTGGACTGTCGCGAGCTGCGCGACTGGCCGATGCTGCCAGTTGCACCGGGGCTGATGTAGGTTTTAGGAATGACCCGGATTGTCTGTTGTTCGGGTTGATCGGCCTGGGCAACATTGAGTGCGCCGAACAGCAGTCCGGCACTCAACAAAATATTCAGTTTGATCATTGCTCTGCCTCTCTGCGTGGAGAACTGCATAGCATCAGACACCCCAGTGCCGTGGATGCTCCATCACAGTGACCACTGGCTGCCTTACTTACCAATCAGCTCGATACGGTCTTCGTGAATGATGATCAAACCCTGCTTGTACAGGCCGCCAATGGCTTTCTTGAAATTACCTTTACTGACCTGAAACAACGCAGTGATGGCCTCAGGTGAGCTTTTATCGCTAAGCGGCAACACGCCATCGTTGGCCCGCAGCTTACTCAGCACTTGATCACTCAAGCTGCCAACCGCCTCTTGGCCGACCGGCTGCAGGCTAAGGCTGATTTTGCCGTCACCGCGCATTTCCTTGATGAAGCCTTTCTCTTGCATGCCGCTGCGCACAAACTTGAACAGCTCGTTCTTGTGCAGCAGGCCCCAATGCTTGCCATTAATGATGGCTTTAAAGCCCATGTCAGTGGCGTCGGCAATCAACAGATCAACTTCCTGACCCGCCTTGTAAGGCGCTGGGATGTTATCGAGGTAACGATCGAGACGCGCAGTCGCGGTGATACGCTTGCTACGCTTGTCCAAAAACACATGGACAACGCAATAGTCACCGACCTGGAGCGGACGCTTCTCTTCCGAGTGCGGCAGCAGCAGATCTTTAGGCAGCCCCCAGTCAAGAAACAAGCCTACATTATTGATATCAATCACTTTCAAACTGGCAAATTCACCGACCTGAACTTTAGGTTTTTCAGTGGTGGCGATCAGCTTGTCTTCACTGTCCAGATAGACAAATACATTGAGCCAGTCTTCAACCTCACTCGGGGTATCACTGGGGATGTAACGCTTGGGCAGTAAGATTTCGCCGTCAGCTCCGCCATCTAAATACAGGCCAAAGTCAGTGTGCTTCACGACCTGTAAAGAATTCATTCGTCCAATTAACGCCATGGTACCCAACCCTCATTGCAATGCCTGCATTCTAACTGAGTTACAGCCAGTATTCTCGCTGGGTGTTGCCAATCAGCTTCGCCCCAGCGATTGGCTTCCAGCAGCGACCCGACCAATGGCAAAAAAACTATCAATTCCCAATTAAATATTAATATTTAATTGAATAAAAACAGTTATTTGGATGCAAAACTGAAACATTAAATAGCTCAATAAAACACTTAATTAATTTGCCCCTTATAAATTCTCGACGTCATTAACCGAATAATTGTCAAGCAATTCATGTATACTGGTCGACCGAGTTAATTTTGAGTAAAGGTTAATGGCCGTCATGCGCGTAAAAGCATCAAACACCAAATCCAAACCAGCTCCGGCTGTTGAAACCAGCGCCTCAATTGACGCGCAGATCGCAGCTTTCCTGAAGTCGGGTGGTGAAATCCAGCAGATCGCCAAAGGCGTCAGCGGTCAGGTTTACGGCACAACCAAACAGATCACCATCGGTAAGAAGTAAGACCAGCTACGACGCTAGGGCTATTTGCTCATAGGGCAAAGTGATGGCATTTGCCAGACACTTGCCCAGCAGCGCGCTTCAGTGCTGCCAGGTTTAAATCTGTTGCCCAATTGCCCTAACGGTTCAACTGACACTGGTAATTACCAGCCCCCCCCTGAAACATCCCCCGTCGCGCAGTCAGCCGCGAAGTCAGCGCTATTTTTCACATCAGCACTGGCGGTTAGCACACAGTTGTTTCAAAATCACGACAGACCGCTAGAGCGGTCGATTCGGCGATGCCGTTGAATATGAATGGCATTGACCTCAGGAGCACTCGTGCGTTTTCTTAACCGCTGGCACAGCCCGACCTACAGCGCACTGCTAACGCTCTGCTCCCTGTTTATCTTTATTCCAGTAATCAGCCGTTGCCTGCTCGGCTGGTCACAACCTTATGGTTATCTTTCTGATATCGCTGTCGGTAGCCTTCTGGTTGTACTGCTCTACCAGCGCACACTGATTATCGCTCTGCCGCTGATGATTCTATGGAGCATCCTGACCTTAGCCAATGTTGAGTTGATTGCGGCGGTTGGGCGCATGCCTGAAATTTCCGACCTGCATTACCTGACCGATGCAAAATTTGTCAGCCGCTCGACCCATGGGGCTGGTCTTAGTCATCCGGCATTGGTCTTGGCCTTGCTGCTCAACATCGGCTTATACCTGCTGCTGTTATTTCGTCAGCCGCCTGCAATGCGCCAACCACTTGCTAGCACATGGTTAATAGCACCGCTGGGGCTACTCGCCAGCCACGCGGTATTGCAGTACCGCGCGCCGAGCGAAAATGACCAGTGGTTTCAATTCAACCTGCCACACAAGCTTGCAGCAGAAGGTTTAAATAACGGCGAACAAGACCTGCAAGGCTGGTTGAGCAATCAACCGCCTGGCGCGCCGGTGGATATCGCGGGCCTTCAGCAACTCGACCTGGCTGGCACGCCACTGCTTAACCAAGCGGGGCGCGCACGTAACGTATTGATCGTGACGCTTGAAGGCATTCCCGGTGCCTATCTGACGCCGAGCCGTGATGCCTTGCGCAGCCCATACGACGGCAACACCATGCCGCGTCTGAGTCAGTGGGCTGAGCGCGGCATGCTCACTGCCGATTATGTGTTGCACAGCCACCAGACTATTCGCGGCTTGTACGCCATGCTCTGCGGCGACTTTAGCAAACTCGACTCAGGCACACCCAAAGGCGTTGAGCTGCTCAATAACCCTGCTCGCAGCGAGCAATGCCTGCCCGCGCAGATGCGTAAAAATGGCTTTAGCACTCACTACCTGCAAGGCGCAGGCCTGCGCTTTATGGCCAAAGACCAGATCATGCCGCAGATGGGCTTCGATAAAACCCTTGGCCGCGACTGGTTTACCAACCCACCTCACCTGAATTTCCCGTGGGGCATGGATGACAAAGGCTTCTTTGAAGGCAGCCTGAGTTACATCAACCAACTGCGCAAGCAGGATCAGCCCTGGATGCTGACGCTGATGACGGTCGGAACGCACCAACCTTATTCAGCGCCAGCAGAATACTTGCAGCGTTTCCCGGACAGTAAACTGGCTGCAGTGGCGTATCTTGATGACGCCGTCGGTGATTTCCTTGATGCGCTCAAGCAACAAGGTGTACTCAAAGACACCTTGGTGATCGTCACGTCTGATGAGTCCCACGGCATCGAAAATCTATCGCTGGCATCAGCGTGGGGCTTCAACTTGATTCTGGCCCCCGAGCAACAGCAACTGCCACACCTCAAAAAAGGTGTATACGGTCACGTTGACCTCAACGCATCGGTTCTCGACTACTTTGCCCTGCCCGTGCCCAGCAATATCAGTGGCCGCTCGCTGCTGCGTGACTATAGTTCTGGCCGGCAGATTATCTCCTACACCAACGGCCTGCTACGTCAGCACGATGGCAAGGGCACCTTTACCGAGTGTGATTTCCAGCATGTGTGTCGACGCTACGCCAGCACAGGCTTTATCAATGATAAATCGCATTATCTGGGCCGTTTCACCGGCAAACCTGCGCGCCTGCTCAGCCAACAAGCGGCACTGCTCAATCAGTCTTTACGCAATGCCAATGCCAGCCGCCAGCATTATGAGTTCGCCAACGATCAACCGATCCAGCTCAAGCCTCAGCGTACTGACGACTGGGCCGACAATCTGGTTGGCGCACAGTACCTGGAGTTGCCTCAAGGCACCCAAACCACGGTGACCATGAAGATTCGTGCGGTAAATCTCGATGCTGCTGGCGCTACCCTGCAACTGAAAACCAAGGAGTATGACCGAGATGTCGAGATCGCGATTCCTCCGTTGCCCAAGCTCACGACAGATCAGCCGGTCAGCGTAACCTTTACCTTCAACAATCTAGATACGCGTAAAGCCTTTTCCTTCCATCTGCTCGGTCAAGGCAACGGCGCCATTGAGCTAGACGAATTCACTGTCACCACCGAACCGCGCACTGAGAGTCTGGTTGCAGCGCAAAACGATGCACCAATAGCAGCGGAAACGCCGACTGAGCCGCCCGTTGAAGACGTGCACAACTAGCCTGCGCCCTGCCCTGTGCGGCTCAATTATCAGCCAGCACTAAAAAGCCGCCAGCGAATCACTTCGATGGCGGCTTTTTATTAGAGCGTTAGCTCAATCGACGCACTTACTCAGCAGCCGGCGCGCGTCGCTTGAGTGGCGCCAGCCCGTCCTGGCTTACCAGTTGCGGAGCATCGCTCTTGGGCCGATTAATGGTATTGCGCTTGGTTTTACCCGGCGTCTTGGCTGCGGCTTTCTTAACCACTTTTTTGCCGGTCTTCGGATCAATCTTCTTCTTTTTGGTACCCGCGGCTTTACCGGATGCCTTGAGGTTTTTCGGACCTTGGTAGAGGCCTTTGATGTCCTTGATGTTGCGACGCTCAAAGCGCTGCTTCAGGTAGCGCTCAATGCTCGACATCAGGTTCCAGTCGTTGTGACAGATCAACGAGATAGCCAAACCTTCGCCGCCAGCGCGCCCCGTGCGGCCGATCCGGTGAACGTACTCATCACCAGAACGCGGCATATCAAAGTTGATCACCAGATCCAGGCCGTCAACATCCAAGCCACGTGCGGCAACGTCGGTAGCGACCAGGACTTTTACTGCACCTTGACGCAAGCGGTCGATCGCCAGCTTACGGTCCTTCTGATCCTTCTCGCCATGCAGCACGAAGGCTTTAATGTCTTTGGCGACCAACTTGCCGTACAGGCGATCCGCTTGAATGCGCGTGTTGGTAAAAATAATCGCCTTGGCGTAGGTTTCATTGGCCAGCAGCCACTCAACCAAACGCTCTTTGTGGTGGTTGTGGTCAGCGGTGATGATCTGCTGGCGCGTTCCTTCATTGAGGTCGCTGACGCTGTTGAGCTGCAAATGCATAGGCTCTTTCAGCACCTTATTGACCATTTCACGCAGACCAGAGCCACCGCTGGTTGCGGAGAACAGCAAGGTTTGGTGCGGACCGCTGCAGGCTTCAGCTAAACGCTGGACGTCTTCAGCAAAGCCCATGTCGAGCATGCGGTCGGCTTCATCAAGCACCAGCACTTCAACTTCGTCGAGCAGTAAGTTGCCGGCGTTGGCGTGTTCAATCAGGCGGCCCGGTGTACCGATCAAAATATCGACTCGGCGCAACATCGCGGCCTGAACTTTGAAATCTTCGCCGCCGGTAATCAAGCCTGATTTGATGAAGGTGAACTGCGAGAAACGCTCAACCTCTTTCAGGGTTTGTTGTGCTAATTCACGCGTCGGCAGCAAAATGACCGCCCGAATGCTCAAACGCGGCTTTGGATCGCCCATCAAACGGTTAAGCATTGGCAGCACAAATGCAGCTGTTTTACCGCTGCCGGTTTGCGCGGTTACCCGCAGATCATGCCCTTGCAGCGCAGCAGGAATAGCCGCCACCTGCACCGGTGTAGGCTCAACAAAGTTAAGCTCAGCCACAGCTTTCAGCAGACGTTCATGCAGGGCGAATTGGGAAAACACGGGGTAACCTCGACAAAAAATCTGGAATCAGTTGTATAGCGTAACGGTTTCCGGCGCTGGGGCCGAATGCTTTGTGCAATAGAGCACAGAGATTTGTCATTATCGGTTGAACATAATGACTATATAGCGCTCAAATAATGCAGGGAAACCGCATATAACTTTGGAGAATACTATGCCTCTCGCCTCCCGCTCATTGATTGGTTGCACCGCTCTGGCAATTATACTCGCGAGCCAGAGCAGCATAGCCGCGCCGAAGCACGATAAAGGCAACCCACACCAAAATGATCATGGTTCTGATGTTCGAATAGACCTCAACGGACCAACGGTCGATATTGGCCGAGTGCGTATTGTGCTGGGCGACAACCGTAATTTAATCGGTAATGTCAGCTCGCTGCCGCCTGGCATCCAAAAGAACCTGGCTCGCGGCAAACCACTACCACCGGGTATTGCGAAAAAATTCGATAACCGTCTTATCGGCAAGTTGCCACGCTACGATGGCTACGAGTGGAGACAAGCTGGCACCGACGTGGTGCTCGTCGCAATCGCAACCGGGATCGTTTACGAAGTGCTCAGAAACGTACTGGATTGATTACCCGTGTCGGTTGCATCGAGGTGACCGACCTTTACATAGATCAGACAACCGTCGGTTGAAAACGGCCTGTGCTGCGAGTTGTGCGGATTACGCAGCCAGGTGCCCGCCGGATAGTCGCCAAACTCATCCTGGAATACCCCTTCAAGCACAAGAATCTCTTCGCCGCCAAAGTGCCGATGTGCGTTGAATCGCGTGCCTGGAGCCCAACGCACCAACGCCGTGTGCACGGTGCCGAAGCTATCCAACGGCAATACACTTAAGCCCTCGACCAGCCCCTCCCGCCATTGGCCGGCGCGGGTATTGATGCGCAGTGTGGTTTGATCATCCAGCGCTTGATAGCAGAGTTTCACAAACAGCAAACAGCCCGACGCACTCGACGGAGCATGCCGGCTACCGGGCGGATTTTTTAGCCAGTAACCTGCGGGATATTCGCCGTACTCGTCCGCAAATACGCCTTCAAGCACCAGGACTTCCTCGCCACCGGGGTGCAAGTGACTGCGAAAACTAGAGCCTGGCGCATAACGCACCACCGAGGTGGTACGCCCGCTCTCAGCGGCAACGCGCTCTAACGGCCGGCGCTCAACGCCCACCAGCGGCGATGGTAGCCACTCGACCTGCTGGGTATCGACCACCACCCGTGCCGTCAGGTCATCGTTAACACGCATAAAACTGCCTCTAAATAGATTTACCTTAAGCCTGGGTACGCCATTGCTTGGTTAACAAACGCACGCTGTCCCACGCCACAAGCAGCACTGCCAGCCATATCGGTAAATAAGTAAACAGCTGCGCACTGTCAAAGTTTTCGCCAAGAAACACCAGCGATACCGTGAACAACAACACCGGCTCGACGTAACTCAAAATCCCGAACAAGCCCAGTGGCAACAAGCGACTGGAGGCAATCATGGCTGCAAATGCCAGTGCGCCGAGCATGCCTAACCCCGGCAACAACCACCACAATTGCGGCGCAGTGCTGAATGGCGCAACAGGCCCCCAAGCGATTATCAGGTAGATGGCAATCGGCGACAGCACCAGCATTTCCAGAAGAAACCCGGACAAGGCGTCCATTTTCATCCAGCGACGCAGCATAAAGTACGGTGGATAACCCAATACCGTCACCAAGGTTACCCACGAAAAGGCTTGCGAGCGCCACAACTCATGAACAACGCCGAGTACCGCACAGGCCACGGCTACCTTGAGCAGTGGCCTTAATCGCTCGCCATAAAAGATGCGCCCAGCCAAGACCATCGCCAGCGGCAAGAGAAAATAGCCCAGCGACACATCAAGCATGTGCCCAGCCAGCGGCGCCCAGACAAACACACCCCACTGCACACCAATCAATACTGCAGCCACGGGTAATGCGGCCAATAACAATGGCTCACGACGCAGGCGCACGAGTACATCGCCAAGCAAGCGCCACTGCCACGTAATTACGAATAACAGCACAATTGCGGGCACCGACCACAGCACTCGCTGAGCAAAAACCTGCACCCCATCAAGCGGTGCCAGCAACTGCACGTAACCGGGAATGAGGGAAAACAGCACTGATGCAAAGACTGAAAGCCCGACGCCTTTTCCTGACAGATTCATTACTGCGCCTTGGTTGATACCGCGACTGAGTTTTGTCCACCAACAGGTAAACGAGCAAAGTGGCTGATCACTAACGACAGACCAATCACCGCCGCTCCTAACCCTAAGCGCAACCAGTCAGCCTGATGATTCCAAAGAACCAAGTTAACCAGCAAACCAGCAGGCACCAACAGGTTATTCATCACGGCTAATGTCGCCCCATCGACCTGACTGGCGCCTTTGTTCCACCAGTAAAGCCCAAGTCCGGAAGCCATTACACCCAACCACAGCAAAACACCCCACTGGGTGGCGGTGGCAGGCATGTGCGCGGCGTTACCGAATATCAAGAAGGCCGGTAGCGCGACAATCAAAGCACCCAGATAGAAATAACCAAAGCGTTGGAACGGCGCAATTGTCGAGGGATAACGCGGCAACAAGTGCTTGTAAAATACTTGTCCGGCAGCAAAGGTCGCATTGGCAACCTGCAACAGCATAAAGCCCCAGAAGAAGTCAGGGCTGATTTGATCATAGCGAATCACCCCGGCACCGATCACCGCAACGGCGGCAGCAACCAGCGCCCAAGGGTTGAATCGACGGTTCAGCGCATCCTCAATCAGGGTCACGTGGAGTGGTGTGAGAATGGTGAACAGCAGCACTTCTGGCACGCTGAGAACGCTGAAGCTCAGGTACAGGCAAACGTAGGTGACGCCAAATTGCAGCGCGCCAATCACCAACATCGATACCTTGAAGCCATTGGCAACGCCACGCCAGCGGGTAAACGGCAGAAACACCAAACCGGCGATGACGATTCGCGTCAGCACCGCAAAGTAACTATCAACCTGCCCGGCCAGATACTCGCCGATCAAGCTAAATGAGAAAGCCCACAACAGGGTTACAACGAGCAAATAGCGCATGATCACCTCAAAATCAGGCGCAGACCTTAGCCTGTCATGAGCCAATCAACAATCAGCAAAACTGCACACAAGAAAAAGCCCGCACAACTCAAGGCTGTACGGGCTGGATAACAACATGGAATCTCAAAGAGCCGTCAATCAAGCAACCTGAGCCAACTGCTCTTTCGCCTGGGCCAAGGCTTTATTCAGGAACTCACCGCCAAGGTTTAAGCCTTCGGCGTTAATGAAGCTGACATCATGGATACCGATGAAACCCATTGCCTGACGCAGGTAAGGTTCCTGATGGTCCATGCTGCTTCCAGCATAAATACCACCACGAGCTGTCAATACGAATGAACGCTTGCCGCTAAGCAGCCCCACCGGGCCAGTTTCGGTGTATTTGAACGTCACACCGGCGCGCAACACGTGATCTAACCACGCCTTAAGCGTGCTCGGAATCGCGAAGTTATACATGGGCGCCGCAAGCACCAGCACATCAGCGGCCAGGACTTCGTCAGTCAGGGTATTGGATAGCGCCAGGGCTGCTTGCTCAGCCTCGCTCTGCTGTTCTGCCGGTGTCATCCAGCCGCCCAGCAGATTCATATCAAGGTGCGGCACCTGATCAATCGCTAAGTCGCGAACGCTAATTTGATCTGCCGGGTACTTCGCTTGCCAGTGAGCAATAAACTGCTCGGTCAGTTGGCGGGAGATCGAACCTTGTTTACGGGCACTGCTTTCAATTACGAGGACACGGGCCATTGAACTTGCTCCATCAGGTGGTCATTGAGTGATGATGGGCAAAGATTATGGGCAAGCCACCCGATTGAAAAGCGCAAAAAACAGCTTCTAAATATCAATAAATTTGATTTATCAAAGCTTCCACTTTAGGATCTGAATCGCATCACAAGCCATGCAGCTGTGGAGCCTCTGAAAAAGGTAGCGAGCGACGAGAGAACAAGGCAAAAAGCTGCGAAAAAGCGACCGAGGTCGCGCTCGACTTTAGTTGTCCTAAATGAGCATTTTGAGCAGTTTTTTAACGCAGCAAGGGCTGCCCCAGTAATATCTAGCGCAGTAGTTTTTCAGAGGTTTCCTAACTCGGTTTACAGTCAACTTGCATCCGCAGCTTGATAATTTTGCGCGAGAAACGCACTGACAAATTGATGTCATCGCCAGCCTTAAGCACAGCTTTACGTGTACGCGGCGCTTCCGGACCATTGCGGAATATAACTTTGCACTCGGCATCAGCCTGGCCATAGTTGTACAAGCCAACGGCGCCTAAAGTGTCATCAATGTCCATGGGCGTGACCGAAATTTCAGCACCGTTGAGCTGCTTTTCGGCCTCTACTGGGTAGGCAAAGACATAAAGTGGTAACAACGTGAACACCGCGCAAAACAGCTTTTTCATGCAGTAAATCTCCACCAGGGACTCTTCGAAGAGTCTCGATTTATAAAGTGTGCAGTCAATCGCCAACAGCTTGAGGCCCCGACGGCCAGACGACAACAAGAAATATATCCGGTCTTCAAGGCATTAGCCTACAGAGCCAAACGATACACATAAACAGGACATCGACATGAAAGCGCCTCGCGTGACCTTAGACCAGTGGCGAACCTTACAAGCCGTTGTCGATAACGGCGGCTTTGCCCAGGCGGCAGAAGTTCTGCACCGCTCACAATCTTCGGTTAGCTACACCGTTGCGCGCATGCAGGAACAACTCGGCGTGCCGTTACTGCGTATCGACGGACGCAAGGCGGTATTGACCGAGGCTGGCGACGTCTTGCTACGCCGCTCGCGGCAATTGGTTAACCAAGCCAGCCAACTCGAACACCTCGCGCACCACATGGAACAAGGCTGGGAGGCCGAAGTACGCCTGGTTGTCGATGCGGCCTACCCCAAAGCCAAGTTGGTTCGCGCATTGACCGCCTTCATGCCGCAAAGCCGTGGTTGTCGAGTGCGGCTGCGTGAAGAAGTTTTGTCTGGCACCGAGGATTTGCTGCGCGAAGGCACAGCCGATGTCGCCATCAGCGGGCTTAACATCTCAGGCTTTCTCGGTAGTGAGCTGAGCAGTGTCGAGTTTATTGCTGTTGCCCACCCCGATCACCCGTTGCACCGGTTGCAACGTGAACTGACTTTTCTGGATTTGCAGGCACATATGCAAGTGGTGATTCGGGATTCAGGCCGCTTGCAGCCGCGCGATGTAGGTTGGCTTGGAGCCGAACATCGCTGGACGGTAGCGAGCCTGGACACTGCGGCCACCTTTGTCAGCAATGGCTTGGGTTTCGCGTGGCTGCCAAGGCATATCATCGAGCGCGAATTAAAAGATGGTCAGTTACTGCCCTTACCGCTTGATCAAGGCGGCACCCGTAACCCGAGTTTCTATCTGTATACCGATAAAGAAAAACCGTTGGGGCCAGCGACGCAGATCCTTATTGAACTGATCAAAAACTTTGACGCTGCGCCGTTCAACCCAAGTTTTGCAGCACCTCAGCCAATCAACTGACAGGAGTCTGGCATGGCTTATTTCGATAATGACGGCTGCCAACTGCACTACGAAGTATACGGCCACGGCAACCCACTGGTTTTGGTTCATGGCTTGGGTTCCAGCACCCTCGACTGGGAATATCAGATACCTGAGTTGGCTGCGCATTACCGTGTCATCGCCCTGGATGTTCGCGGTCATGGCCGCTCGGACAAACCCCATGAGCGCTACAACATGGCGACCTTTGCCGATGATGTTGCCTCGCTTATTGAACACTGCCAGCTTGGCCCGGTACATTTGGTCGGTATATCAATGGGCGGCATGATCGGTTTTCAGCTAGCTGTAGATCGCCCAGAGCTGCTCGCCAGCCTGACCATTATCAACAGTGGTCCGGAAGTGAAAGCCAAGTCAGCCAACGACTATTGGCAAATAGCCAAACGCTGGAGCTTGTCGCGCTTGCTCAGCCTTGAAACGATTGGCAAGGCATTAGGTAAACTCCTGTTTCCGAAGCCTGAGCAAGCCGACCTGCGTGCCAAAATTGAACAACGCTGGCCGCAGAACGATAAACACGCGTACCTGTCCAGCCTTGATGCAATTATTGGCTGGGGTGTACGCGAACGAATTTCACTCATCACATGTCCTACGCTGGTGATTAGTGGCGATCGCGACTACACGACCGTCGCCCAAAAACAGGCTTACGTCGACCAGTTGAGCAATGCCCGTTTAGTGGTGATCGAAGACTCGCGTCATGCAACACCAATGGATCAACCGCAACGTTTTAACAGCTGCCTGCTTGAATTTCTCAATGAAGTCGAAACGGCCGTCACTCCCTCATAGGACCCCAAACAATGCTTAAGAAAATAATTCTCGCAGCCTGCACCCTAGTCTTTGCTTCCTCGCTGTGGGCAGCCGCAAATCCTAAGGTTTTGATCAGCACCACTATGGGTGATATTGAAGTCGAGCTTAATGCAGACAAGGCACCGATCAGCGTCAAGAATTTCCTCGGCTACGTCGACAGTGGTTTTTATAAAGACACCCAATTTCACCGAGTGATTCCCGGCTTTATGGTTCAAGGCGGCGGCTTTGACGCTGACATGAAGCAAAAACAAACTGGCGCGCCAATTCGCAATGAAGCCGACAATGGCTTGCACAACGTGCGCGGCACTCTGGCGATGGCCCGTACTCAAGTACGCGACTCAGCAACCAGCCAATTCTTTATCAACCACAAAGACAACGCATTTCTCGACAACGGCAGCCGCGACTTTGGTTATGCCGTATTCGGCAAGGTCATCAAAGGTATGAATGTGGTCGATAAGATCGCCCAAGTACCAACAGGTAACAGTGCAGGCATGCAGAATGTGCCACGCGAGCCGGTGATGATTTTGGACATTAAGCGCCTATAACATCCGCTGTAAGACTTTGGCGGACGGCAACGCGGCGTCCGCCCTGCTCGGCACAGAAAGCCTCGAACCAGAGCCACATAAACGCTAAACTGGCCAGCCAGCTTCCGGCAGGACGCCAGTTATGTTTCGCCGTTTTGAATCTCTGATCGACGTCTTCAAACCAGCCCCCGATCAAGCACCACCAGAAGATGTAGCGCACTTCTACCTGCATTATTTAAAGCAGGCATGGCCGCTACTCTGCGCCTTGCTGGTCGTAGGCTTCTTTGGCGCGGTGATTGAAGTCGCGCTCTTCAGCTTCCTCGGCCAGTTGATCGACATGGCCCAAACCACCCCCAGCAGCGAGTTTTTTGCCAACTACAGCCAGCAACTGCTGTGGATGCTGGTGGTGGTCATGCTCATCCGTCCGCTTGTGTTCGGTCTCCACGACTTACTGGTCAACCAGGCCATATCGCCGAGCCTGACCAACTTGATCCGCTGGCAAAACCACCGCTATGTGCTCAAACAGAGTCTGAACTTTTTCAATAATGATTTCGCCGGACGCATTGCCCAACGCGTGATGCAGACCGGTCCATCGTTAAGCCAATCCGCCATACAGGTGGTAGAGGCGCTTTGGCATGTGATCGTCTATGCGGGCAGCGCCATCTACCTGTTTGCCGAAGCCGATGTTCGCCTGACCGTTCCGCTGCTGATCTGGATAGTCGCCTACATCCTGCTGCTTAAATATTTTGTGCCACGCATCAAACAGCGCTCAGCGGCAGTGTCCTCAGCCCGCTCAAAGCTCATGGGCCGAGTCGTCGATGGCTACAGCAATATCAGTACCTTGAAGTTGTTCGCCCACACCCAGGAAGAGGAAGCCTACGCTGGCCGCGCCATGCAGCATTTGCTGGATAAAGCGCGCACCCAGACCCGAACCGTCACCGCCCTGGATGTCAGCGTGACCTGCATTAACGGATTATTGATTGGTTCAACAGGGGCGCTGGCGCTGTGGCTCTGGAGCCAAGATCTGATCACCAGCGGTGCCATTGCCTTGTCCTTGGGCTTGGTGATCCGCATCAATAACATGGCCGAATGGATCATGTGGGTGGTCAACGGCATCTTTGAAAATATCGGCACTGTACAAGACGGCATCCGCTCGATTGTCCAACCTGTGCAAGTTGTTGATCAGCCCGATGCAGCACCTCTGAAGGTCTGTAATGGCGCGGTGCATTTTGAGGATATCCATTTCCATTACGGCAAAAACAGCGGTGTTATTGGCGGCCTCAGCTTAAGCGTTAAAGCAGGTGAAAAAATTGGTCTGGTTGGCCCATCTGGCGCTGGAAAATCGACCTTGGTCAGCGTGCTGCTGCGCCTGTACAACTTACAAAGCGGGCGCATTTTAATTGACGGACAAAACATTGCCGACGTCAGCCAAGAAAGCTTGCGCGCGCAGATTGGGGTGGTCACCCAAGATACCGCCCTGCTACACCGCTCAATTCGTGACAACCTGCGTTACGGCAAACCCGATGCCACTGATGCGGAGTTAAATGAAGTCGTCCGCAAAGCTCGCGCAGACCGCTTTATCGACCTACTCGATGATGGCCAAGGCGGTTTCGGCTTCGATGCTCAAGTTGGCGAGCGCGGCGTCAAGCTCTCTGGCGGTCAACGCCAACGCATTGCGATTGCCCGAGTGCTGCTCAAGGATGCGCCAATCCTGGTGCTGGACGAGGCAACCTCGGCACTCGACTCTGAAGTGGAAGTGGCGATCCAAGAAAGTCTCGACAGCTTGATGCAAGGTAAAACCGTAATTGCCATTGCGCATCGGCTCTCAACCATTGCCCGGATGGATCGCTTGGTCGTGATTGATCAGGGCCAGATAGTCGAAACGGGCACACACGCCGAGCTGATTGCACGCGGCGGCCTGTATGCACGACTCTGGCAGCATCAGACGGGTGGTTTTGTCGGCGTTGATTAACCCGCGGCACCCGTCGGATGGGTAAGGCGAAACCTGTTCAGCGAATCTCCCCACAAAGCGCACCTCTTCAATAGCAAATGGCGGGCGAACATAGCGTCCTTCCGCCCTACGACTTATAGATAGCTTGCTTCGTAATTCAATATTGAATAATCTCTGTAACAAGGTGTGACAATAGGTCTCTATAGACCACACACCCCTAGCTTGAGCCTTCGGGCTTTGCTCATGCTTTTGAAACTGAGGCTTCTGGAGCAATGCATCCAGACCCACTCGATGACAATTGCGAGTTTCAGTTGATGCGTTACTTCCAGTATTGAGGAAAGACCATTATGAAAATTGCGTCAGTCGTAGCAGCGTTCATCACCAGCCTTGCACCTTCCGCGTTTGCTCAGGACATCGACCGCGAGCCTGGCTCCGGGATTCCTGCGGTGAAATACCAATACGGTATGCAAGTCGACATCAGCAAAGTGTTACACCGTACCGACAACTCCAAGAAAGTCGGTGTGGTGCCAGTCAATGTTGTCTATGAAGACAGCAAAGGCGAGATCCACAAGATCCAATTTCTTGAGTGGGGCAACGGCCCACACAATGTTTAATACAGCCCACAATGTTTAATAGAGCCAATGTTTAATCGAGGCACTGCTTAGGCGGGTCGACTGACCGAGTTGCACAATCAATCTGTAAAGCAACACGCCCAGTAAGCCCTGCTCTTTGGGGCTTACTGTTCAGTTTGCTGCCTATACGGCAGCAAACTGCAGGCTTCCTGCGCATAGCGGCTGACGCCCTCACGCTCCTCATCAAGAAACCGCGCAACAGCATCGCGCAGGCCCGGGTGGCTCAGGTAATGCCAAGACCGGGTAATAACCGGCTCAAAACCGCGGATCAGCTTGTGCTCTCCCTGTGCCCCCGCATCAAAACGCTGCAGACCATTGGCGATTGCGTAGTCCATGCCCTGATAAAAACAGGTCTCAAAGTGCAGTCGATCATACTCGGCTAAACAGCCCCAATAACGCCCATAGAAACTATCGCCACCAATCAAGCTAAACGCCATTGCCACCGGCTGCGAGCCTTGTTTAGCGATAACAACCCGAATCGCCTGGGGCATTTTTTCAGCCAGCAAACTGAAGAAAATGCGGGTTAAATACGGTGGCCTGCCGCGAATATGATAAGTGTTGGCGTAGCAGAGGTAGACGAAATCCCACTCAGCCTCACTGAGTTGATGACCCTCGCGCCATTCAAACTCAATACCCTGCCTAGTCACTTGCTCACGTTCTTTGCGTATTTGTTTACGCTTGCGCGAATTCAGCGCATCGAGAAAGTCCTGAAAGTCGCGATACTCGCGGTTACGCCAGTGATATTGACAGCCAAGACGCTCCAACCAGCCTTCACGCCCACGCATCTGCGCGTCGGCAGCAGCATCAGTGAAATTGATGTGCAGGCTCGATAAACCCTGGCTGTCCAGTGCTTGAGTCAGGTTATCTAGCACCTGGCTGATTACCTGTGGCTCGCCCAATAAGCGCGGCCCGGTGACCGGAGAAAACGGAATACCCGCAAGCAGCTTCGGGTAGTAGTCAATCCCTGCTCGCTCGCAAGCATCGGCCCAGCCGTGGTCAAACACGTACTCGCCGAACGAGTGCGTTTTCAAGTAGGCGGGAAGAGCGGCGCTGAGCTTGCCATTGGCCTCGAACACAAGTTGATGAGCAGGGGTCCAGCCGGTGCGCGGGCCTACGCTGCCACTTAACTCAAGCGCCGAGAGAAATCCATGCTTGAGAAACGGACTGTCCGCTGCAACCAATCGGTCCCAGTCAGTTGGATCAAGTTCAGGAAGCGAAATAGAGGTCTTTGTCTGCATCTGTGCAGTCTGGCCTTTCGCGCTGACGAAAAAAAGCCCCGCGTTAAGCGAGGCTAAACAAAGGAGTTACATTCGTACTCATTCACCCACTGGCAAACGGCTTAAGGGTTATCCTGCCCCAGCACCCAAGCCGTCAGCCAGGCAGGTTTTAGAATACGTATTGCAGACGCATTACGAAGGCATCACCATCATCATCACCGTTAGCGTTGGTGATGTTGTCTGTGGTCGTCATAACGTAGTTAGCAGCAACTTTAACTGCGTCATTGGCATACCAGTTAACACCGATGGTGTTGATGTCGGCTTCGGTGTCGCCAACTTCACGAGTCGGAGAAGAAACAACGATGTTGTTGTCTTCAACTTTGATGTGATCGTAACGGTAGAAAACTTCCCACGCGCCGATCTGCTTGTTCTCAGGCTTGATGCTGTCGAACTTAGCGCCAGCAAGCTTGTAGCCACGCGATTCACCGGTCAGGGTGTAAGCCAGTTGACCGTAGTAACCTTCAGATTTAACATCTTCGATGGTACTGCGGTCAGCTGTCATTTTACGGCTCAGGTACTCAGCTTGCGCCGAGAAAGGACCTGTTGCCCAAGCAAATTCAGCACCCCAGACGGCATCGTCATCGAAATCGCCAGAAGCGGCATCGAAACCACCGAAAGTTGCACGGTTGCCGTTGTCACCTGCGGAGTTTCCGCCATTGGTGGAAACACCGCGAATCGTCAAGCGTGGGCGAATACGGCCATCAACAGCCGTGTCCTTGAGGTCACGGTAAGCGTAGTTAACACCCATGTGCAGCACGTTGCCTGACTCAGCCATTGGTGCAAACACACCGCGCAGGTTGAATTGCTTAACGCTATCACCGTCATCATCGTTTACATCTTTAGATGACACGCTACCCGACAGGTACGCCATGTCGCCCATGACTGCACTGGCTTGAGCGCCCAGGCCGTTCTCATGCCCGTTAACCCAATCAGCAACTTCATAAGCGGCGTTACGCTCGATAGCTGTGATCCACTTGGAACTGGTGGCTTTTTCCAGACCGAAATCCGGGTCAAAACGACCAAATCGCAAGTTCACTGGAGAGAAACCGGTGTAAGTGATAGACGCTTCGTCGAAATAACCGTCATCAGAGCTGCCGGCATTATGCGCAAAGTCGTAACTGATAGCGTACTTCCAATCTTTGTAAGCAACACCGCTTAATTCAAGGAAAGCACGACGGAAGTAGGCTGCGTCTGCTGTATTACCATTTTTGGTATGGAAGCCATCGAAGCGGCTGTAGTCGGCCTGAAGACGGCCGCCCAATTTAAAGCTGAATTCCTTGTCAGTTGTCGCTACTTCAAGACCGCCCTTGGTCTTAACTACAATATCAGCACCATCCGTGGTCACTGTGCCTGCGAATGCTTGAGCTGAAATGGCAAGAGCCAGCGTGCTGGCTGCGACGCCCGCGAAATGCATACGGATCATCGAAAATTCCCCTTTGGACAAATTGTCTAAAAACACCCGAGCGGTGGTGCTCGTTCGTGCTGGGGAAATCTTGGCGCTAGCAGATGTCAGCCAAATTGCTGATATATAAAGATTTGATGACAACGGAACTTTTTAAATCAATTAAGAATAAGCATTTGGTGCTATTTTAACCGATTAATTAACCGTATGATTTTAAAGGTTATTTTGGAACGATAAAACCAGGCGCACCGCTCAAACCAATTATTGGTTTGAGCGGTGCGCCTGTGCTAGTTTTTGTGCAAGGCCATCAAGCTCATCGCCCTGCTCTTGGTGCATCTTCCGATAGACCGCTTGGCTGATTTGCATTTGCTTGATGAAACGCCGGCAATTAACGCAAAGTGTCAAATGCAGGCGCACTTCGAGCCCTTTACTCAAGCTCAAACGTTTATCTAGATAATCACTGGAATTCTCGACTAATTCCTTGCAGCTCAGCATTGACCTGTTTCCTCAAAATGCTCAAGGGTGGCGAACATCTTTAGGCGTGCTCGGTGCAACAACACCCGCACATTGGAGAGCGAGATGTCTAAAAGATTACAAATCTCTTCAAGCTCCAACCCTTGACGTTCTCTCAACACCAAAACACTGCTCTGCAGGGTCGACAGGCTGCCTAGCGTTTTTTCCAGGCACTCCCGCAGTTCATCCTGTAAGAGCAATGCTTCTGGGGTGTCTTGATGCCATTCATGTGGCGCAAGCAGCCAGTGGCCATCATCGGCAAAGCGATCATCACCAACAGTCCCATGGGGGCCTGGCAAATCGTCCAGGAGCACTTCTCGACGGTTATGTTTCAAACGAGTCTTCGCGGTATTAGCCGTAATAGTAAGCAGCCAGGTTTTCAAGCTAGAACGACCTTGAAAACCCTTTAAACCGTTTACTACTGCGAGCCAAGCATCCTGTACTACTTCATCAGAATTTCGGCTCCCGACAATAGCTAATGCTACTGCACGCATTGAACCTTGATAGGTCGAAACCAACTCCCTGTAAGCACTCTCATCACCGGCTAAAAGCCGGGTGAGCAACGCACTATCTTCTGAATAATCCATTAATGTTTTCGCAAGATCACACTGCCAATTGAATAACCAGCTCCAAATGAGCTAAGCACACCTAAGGAGCCACCTACCAGGTCGTCTTGGTGTTTGTGTAACGCAATCACCGATCCAGCCGAACTGGTATTTGCATACTCATCAAGAATTACTGGTGCTTCGCTCGGCTCGGCATCCCGGCCAAGTAACTTGCGAGCAATCAGTAGATTCATGTTGAGGTTAGCTTGATGCAACCAAAACCGCTTAACGTCAGAGACGTTAAGATTGTTTTCCTTCAGGTGAGCGGCAATCAACTCCGCTACCATCGGGCAAACATCCTTGAAGACCTTACGGCCCTCTTGCACGAACAATTTGTCACGTGCGCCAACACCCTCTTCAGCCGCTCGATTAAGAAAGCCGAAGTTATTACGGATATTGTTGGAAAAATGAGTGAGCAGCTTGGTGCTGACAATATCGAACTGATAGTTCGAGGTTGCCTGGTCTGCGCGCTCAATAACGACCGCAGTGGCTGCATCACCAAAAATGAAGTGACTGTCACGGTCACGAAAGTTCAAGTGCCCGGTACAAATTTCCGGGTTGACCATCAACACTGCGCGCGCTTGGCCCAACTGGACACTGTTTGCGGCGGCTTGGATTCCAAAGGTAGCAGAGGAGCAGGCAACGTTCATGTCGTAGCCAAAACCTTGAATACCAAGCGCAGCTTGAACTTCAACAGCAACGGCAGGATAGGCACGTTGCAGATTTGAACAGGCAACAATAACCCCATCAATATCTGCAGCGGTTTTACCGGCGCGCTCTAAAGCTTCTTTAGCGGCACCAACAGCCATCTCACAGAGTATACCCCACTCGTCATTGCTGCGCTCAGGAATGCGTGGCGCCATGCGCTGCGGATCAAGGATGCCGTCTTTGTTCATCACAAAGCGGCTTTTGATACCGGATGCTTTTTCAATGAAAGCGCTGTTCGACTCGGTTAAAGCCTCAACTTCACCACGCGCAATGGCTTGTGCGTTTTCAGCATTGAATAGCTGAACGTAGCTATTGAAGGACTGGACCAATTCGTCGTTGGAAATGCTATTCACGGGGGTATAGAGGCCCGTTCCACTAATTACGACGTTATGTACGGTCATTGCTGTTGTCCTCAGCCGCATGTTGCGGTCAATTTTTTGGCTGACTTGCAGCCATTGGCTACAAGCGTCAATTCGGAGCGCACACGGAGCAATTCGCTTGGCAGTGCTGCCCAATAATAAAAGCACGGATTTTGCCACAGCTGATCGGGTTCGTCCTCTGAACCGACAACTCTTCGACTGACGGAAAACATGAAATAACTCAGCAATTGTGCGGGTATTATGCATTTATCGAAGAAAATGTCATTAATTTGCCACTATCTAGCGTACGAGCGGCTTCAACACGCGCCCAGTGGTATCGCAAAAACCAGCCACTTTCGCGTATCGTTTGGCGTCTTAGGCATTCATTCGTGTGTACATACCGCAAAATTTGGAGTGGCAGAATGACCTCCGAGAGCATTTATTCTAGATCCGCTAGAATCGGCTCCATCAGCATCAACATTAGCGGTCAGGCTTTGACCCATTTTCGACAAAAGGACCTTGTATGAATCTATCCCTACTCAGCCGCTACGCATTTTTTGCATTCTGCGTCCTGTTCACACTTATCAATCTACTGTTTGTCGAACATGAGTGGGTTTGGCCGCTAATCCTGATAGGCGCAACACTGAGCATTATCGGTGTAGTCGACCTAGTGCAAGAACCCCAGGCGGTTCGTCGCAACTACCCGATCCTCGGCAACATTCGCTACTTGGTTGAGGGAATTCGCCCCGAAATCCGTCAATATCTACTCGAGGCAGATGGCGACAAACTACCGTTCTCGCGCTCACAACGCACATTGGTTTATGCCCGCGCCAAGAATCAAGGCGGCGACAAACCATTTGGCACCTTGATCGATGTTTATCAGAACGGTTTCGAGTTTATCGGCCACTCGATGTGCCCCGCGCCAGTCAGTGACCCTAAAAACTTCAGGGTCACGATAGGCGGTCCGCTGTGCACGCAACCCTATTCGGCCTCGGTATTTAATATCTCGGCGATGAGTTTCGGCTCGTTAAGTGGCAATGCGATTCAAGCCTTAAACAAAGGCGCCATGCTAGGCGGCTTTGCACATGACACCGGCGAAGGCAGCATCAGCCCTTATCACCGTCAACATGGCGGCGATCTGATTTGGGAGCTGGGCAGTGGTTACTTTGGTTGCCGCACACCTGAGGGCAAGTTTGACCCTGAACGCTTTGCTGAACAGGCTAAGTCAGAGCAGGTAAAAATGATTGAGATCAAACTCAGTCAGGGCGCCAAGCCAGGTCACGGCGGGATTTTGCCGAAACATAAAATTTCAGAAGAAATCGCTCAAACACGTGGTATTCCGATGGGCGTTGACTGCGTGTCACCCTCAAGCCACAACGAGTTCTCAACCCCTATCGGACTGCTCCAGTTTATTGCCAGGCTCCGCGAGTTGTCGGGTGGAAAACCCGTTGGCTTCAAGTTGTGCCTGGGGCACCCATGGGAGTTTATGGGCATCGCCAAGGCCATGCATGAAACGGGCATTCTTCCGGACTTTATTGTGATTGACGGTAAAGAAGGCGGAACCGGCGCAGCGCCAGTTGAGTTTACCGACCATATTGGTGCGCCGATGCGTGAAGGCTTGCTATTTGTTCACAACACGCTGGTCGGCCTTAATCTGCGCGACAAAATCAAGCTGGGTGCGAGTGGCAAAATTGTCAGTGCTTTCGATATCGCCTGCGTCCTGGCCATTGGCGCGGACTGGGCAAACTCGGCGCGGGGATTTATGTTTGCAATCGGCTGCATTCAGAGCCAGTCATGCCACACCAACAAATGCCCGACAGGGGTCGCAACCCAAGACCCGCTGCGTCAACGCGCATTGGTGGTTGGCGACAAAGCCGAACGAGTCCACAGTTTCCATCGCAACACCCTGCATGCATTGGCTGAAATGCTGGCTGCGGCAGGTCTTGAGCACCCTAAACAACTGGATGCCAAGCACCTTGTACGACGTATCTCCGCCACCGAGATTAAGCTATTTTCTCAACAGCACGTTTTCCTCAAGCCCGGTGAATTATTGAGCGGGAAGATCGAAGGCGAGTTTTATGAACGCATGTGGGCCATGGCACAAAGCAACAGCTTCGAAGCCAAGGTCATGTAGCAACATAGCGCAGACCAAAACTAAATCTGGGCAGGGCAAATAAGCTCACGCCCCGTCTAGACTTAGCAAACTCAAAGACAAAAATGGAAAGCACTGATGGCACTCCACACTTGGTTGCTGTATCTGATTGCCATCACCGGCCTATCACTGACGCCTGGGCCAAACGGCTTACTGGCCATGACCCATGGCGCTCTTTATGGGCATCGGCGTGCATTGTGGACTGTCATGGGTGGAGTGATCGGCTTTACCCTGCTGATGGCGCTGTCGATGTTCGGTATCGACAGCTTGCTAAAAACATCGGCCAATGCCCTGACAGTGCTGAAATGGCTGGGCGGTGCTTATTTGATCTGGCTGGGTATCCAGCTATGGCGTGCACCACCGCCCAACTTGAGCGATCTAAACGACGCACAGTCGAAACCTGCTTCATCGATGTTCAGCCAGGGCTTGTTCGCGGCACTCTCCAACCCAAAAGTGATTTTGTTCTTTGGCGCATTCCTTCCACAGTTTCTCGACCCGAGCGGCAGTATCTGGCTGCAATTTGCAGTCATGGCACTGACGTTTGTAGTCGTTGAAGGTGTTGTCGAATATCTCCTCGCACGCATGGCACAACGCATCCGCCCGTGGTTACAGCGCAGTGGCAAAGGGTTTAATCGAAGTTGCGCGGTCCTGTTTATAACCATCGGCAGCGCCTTACCACTGACAAGATGACGCCAGTAACGCCCTCACTGGTTGCGTGTTGCACATGCAGTAGTAAACAACGCTTGCTCAATGGTTTTGCGGCCATGGTGGGTGTCGTATACAGCTTGTTGATACTTCCCAACTGGGCACAGGCCGAACAACTGCCACTGTCATTTTCAATATCTGACAGCTTGAGTATGCCGCTGGTTGGATTGGACAATGGCGTGGCGAACGAGGGGGTTCTGTATGAACTTGAAACCAGACTGGCTAAGCAGGTTAACCGCAAAGCACTACTCGTTACATTGCCCCGCCCGAGGATTTATAGACTACTGCGCCGCGGCAAAATAGATGTGCACTGCTACGCCAGTAAAGGCTGGATGAAGGCCTACGACGCCCAATATGCCTGGAGCGTGCCGATTATGGTACAGCGTGACTTTCTTATTGCACGCGCCAGTCAAACCACTGTTAAAGCGCCGCCCATTGGCGCTTTAGTGGGCACGGTTAATGGCTATGTCTATACAAGTTTGACCCATCGCTTTGCCTCCGGCCAGCTGATACGCGACGACGCCCGCACCCAGGAGCAGGTCATCAATAAGCTTAAGGCGCAGCGCTATGACTACGCCGTTACCAACGAAATGAGTTTCAACTGGTACAAGAAAACCAAACACTCCGAGCAACAACTTCAGAAGCTGCAGATGATTCAGCAATCCGAAATCAGTTGCATGGTGCGCAAAGGTCCTGACATTCCAACGCAGGAAATACTCTCGGCAATCAAAACAATGGTGACCAACGGTGACGTCGAGGGAATAATTGCCCAGTACCGCTGACTGCAAAAGTACTGATCTAGAGAGGCTTACGACTTACGCTCGGCGTTAAATCAGTCGATAATGCTGCCCCCAAGTTAAGCCGTCTGTGGAACTCCGTTGTGCCCGACTCAAACCCGCAAGCCTCTACCCCGCTGACCACACGTGCCATCATATTAATTGAACTGGCGTTAGCCCTCGGCGGCTTTGCAATTGGTACCGGGGAATTCTCGATTATGGGTTTGATGCCCAATGTCGCTCAGGATCTATCCATCACTGAGCCCCAGGTGGGTAACGTCATCAGTACCTACGCACTCGGCGTTGTGGTTGGCGCTCCGATCCTGGCTATTCTGGGCTCACGCTTGCTGCGTAAACATTTGCTGCTGCTATTGATGGGCGTGTTCGCGGTTGGCAATTTTGCCAGCGCCCTCGCCCCTGACTATCACACGTTGATGATCTACCGCTTCTTTGCAGGCATGCCGCACGGCGCTTATTTTGGTGTCGCCATGTTGGTCGCGGCCTCAATGGCGCCGCCGCACAAACGTGCGAAAGCTGTCAGTCGAGTACTGATGGGCTTGACCATCGCTATATTGGTCGGCAACCCGATTGCCACCTGGCTAGGGCAATTGCTGAGCTGGCGCTACGCATTTGCTTTAGTCGGCTTGATCGCATTATTGACCGTAATCATGGTCGCGATATTCATGCCGCTCGATAAACAGCAGCCGCGCAGCAACCCATTGTCTGAAATGCGTGCGTTTAACCGTCCGCAAGTGTGGCTTGCACTCGCGATCAGCTCGGTTGGCTTCGCGGGGATGTTTTGCGTGTTCAGCTATATGGCGCCGACGTTGATCGAAGTGACTCAACTCAGTGCCAGCTGGATTCCTTTCGCACTCGTCGCGTTTGGCCTTGGCGGAATCCTCGGCAACATTGCGGGTGGCTGGCTGTTCGATAAGTTGAAATTCAAGGCAGTCGCCTGGCTGCTGCTCTGGAGCGCGGTAATACTGATGATTTTTCCACTGGCAGCGCACTCAATCTGGACGGTGTTCCCAGCGATATTTGCCGTTGGCACCATGGTTTCACTGTCGCCTGCGTTGCAAACCCATTTAATGGACGTAGCGCATGGCGCGCAGACACTTGCCGCAGCGTCAAATCATGCGGCCTTCAACATCGCCAACGCGCTTGGCCCGTGGCTTGGAGGTTTGGCCATCAGTGCAGGCTTCGGCTGGACATCAACCGGTTACATCGGCGCTGCTACTGCACTGACTGGTTTATTGGTATTTTTCTGGGCATGGAAAATCGAGCAAGCTCCAGCCAACGTTAACGCCTGATGGCCAGTGTTTGCTGCGAATAACGCTAGCGGGCCGCCGGTACCCCCAGCGGCTTAACGAGCGGGGTTTTACCATCTGACAATAACCATGCGACTACAGCCGCTGGCTCTGTTTGACTGGCGTTGCGTGCAACTCGATGCTCCTGCCCAGGAGCCTCATACCAAGCATCTCCAACGCTGTAACTTTCAACCTTGCCACCGTCTAGCGACGACTCGACTTTGCCAGCGACCACCACCACAAACACCGGCCCCGGATGCGTGTGCGGAGCCGCACTCGCACCAGGGGCAAACTGAACGTGCAGGGCCTTGGCATTAACCCAGACTTGAGCGGGCAATGTTGCGTCGACGAGCGAGGTCAGCTTTTCCTCGCCCGCAGGAGAATGTGCCAAAGCAGTGGTACTCAGCATGGCCAATAAGCTTGCTAAAAAAATATTATTCAAAGTACTCATCACGGTTACTCCGGCTGCTTGCCAAAACCAACACCCAAGCGGTTCCAGGCATTGATGGTAACAATAGCAAACGTCAGGTCGGCCAACTCACGCTCGGTGAATTGCTCGGCTACCTGAGCGTAAATATCATCTGAAGCATTTTGCTCGGCAACCCGTGTCAGAGTTTCAGTCCAGAGCAGTGCCGCCTGCTCACGAGCACTGAAGAACGGTGTTTCACGCCAGGCATTTAAGGCAAAAATGCGTCGGGCAGTCTCACCGGCTTTCAAGGCATCTGCGCTGTGCATATCAATGCAGTACGCGCAGCGGTTGATCTGCGAAGCTCTGATTTTTATCAGATCATGCAATGGCGCCTCTAGTTGAGACTCGCCAAGCGCCTTTTCTAAGCCCAACATTGCCTTGAAAGTGTGCGGTGCGACTTCATTGTATTTAACCCGCTGCTGTGTGCTCATGTCTAAATCTCCAGTCGTGCCTGGACAACGTTCCAAGCGTGAACACACTTTATTACCTAGAAAAACATAGATAAATTAGCTAAAACCGGAAACATTAGGCGAGAACCCGGACAATGGCATTTGATCGATTAGAAGCAATGCGCGCCTTCTGCAGGATTGTCGAGCTCGGTAGTTTTACCCGCGCAGCAGAATCGCTGGCCGTTGCCAAAACCACGCTCTCCGGACAAATCCTTGCACTGGAAAATCAGCTAGGGGTCAAGCTGCTGCACCGCACTACTCGGCGCGTTTCGGCGACAACCGATGGCACTGCGTATTACCAACGTGCGCGCATATTGCTGGATGACGTGGATGAACTTGAAGCGACTATCGCGCAAACCCGCAATATCGCCAGAGGCGTCGTACGCGTCGATATGCCTTCACCCGTTGGACGGTGCCTGCTGATTCCGGCGCTGCCAAGCTTCGTCAGCCAGCACCCCAATATTCAGTTGGATATTGGCTGCAGTGAACGTGTAATGAATTTGGTCGAAGAAGGTATTGATTGCGCCATTCGCGGTGGCGAGGTGAATGAGCCTGATCTTGTTTGCCGGCCCATTGGCCAGATGCGATTTGTGTTGTGCGCATCCCCCGCATACATGGAACATGCTCCGCCGCTAAACACACCGAGCGACTTACTCAATCATCATTTTCTAGCCTTTGTATTTCCGGCCAGTAATCGCCAAATGAAACCAGCGCTACAACGCGGTGACGACCAGTATGTGATTGAGCAAACGCCGACTATGCGCTTCAACAGCGGCGGAGCTTATATTGCAGCTGCACAGGCAGGCCTGGGAATTGTCTGCGTGCCAACCGCCGAGGCGCAGGCACTGCTTGAAACAGGAGAATTGCTGCAAGTCTTGCCGGAGTGGACGCCCTTGAGCATGCCGATGAGTATTGTCTACCCCTACTCTCGGCATCTCTCCGCACGTGTGCGAGCATTTACCCAATGGGCATCGGCAACAATGTCTAGCTCAGCGCTTTGGGGAGACTAAGCCAGATCAATTACGCTGCAGATCAGGCCTCACGGATCAGATTATTGAGTCCGGCAACCCGCTCACTGATTTGCGCTTCCAATTGCTCAATCTGCTCTTTGTGCTGCTGTTGCATCTCAAGCTGCTGGGCACACAGTTTCAGCATGGTCAGCACCAATAGTTTCTCACCAACCAGCGTTGGCGATGTCTGTTTGGTTTCAGCCAAGAGCTTTTTAAGCATCAACGCAGAAGCACTCAGCGCCTCTTCTTTTCCTTCGGGTGCTTTAATGCTGTAGTCACGTCCCAGAACACTGATAACCGAGACGTTCTCTGTGGATGTGCGGTTCATTGATTCAAGGCTACCTCGGACGGTTGACCGGCTTTGGCCAACTCAACCAGTGCTTGAATACGAGCTGCGGTTTCGCCGTGTAACTCTTCTTGCTCAAGGGCACTCATCTGCAACGTCTCGTTTTCATCCTTGAGTGCTTGCAGCTCATCAGTCAGTGCGGTGTTACGTTCATGCAGGCTTTTGTTGGCTTGCAAAAGATCACCAACGAGTTGCTCTAACTGCTTCAAATTGCTTTCTAACATAATAATTACTCAGGTCTTTTGCGCGGGTCGCGACAATAAAGAAAATTTCCTGAAGAAGCCAGACACCTGCGACCCTTTGACCTTTAAAATACAGATGCCCCTTCTTGCACCTCTCTGAAAACCAACACTCAGGTTCTGGAACAAAAAGTAAATCATGAGTCGCTACGACCCACTCGCCCCTGTTTGAGTTCCAGAGGCGAGCCTGCAAATGTTTTATGGTTGTTCCGCGCGAATATCAAAGCCACTGCTGGATTCACTGACGATACGGAAGTATTGATTCTGGTCTTTGCTCACTGTCACCGCGACTTCACGGTTAAGCCGGCCGTTGTTGCACAGGCTTTCACCTTCTTCATCAATTGCTATACCGACGATATGCCGACCCGGCGCGACCGCGAAGGTGGCAGTTTCACCAATGCCAATTCGTGCAGCGAGCTTGCGATCAAGCTTGAATGCGACATAACAACCGCCGCCAATGAAGCCCATGTCTCGATTAATAACAATGTTGCCTGAGTCCTGCTCGGCCCGCTGATATTCAAACATGCGGTCTTCAGGGATTTGGGTAATTTGATCTGGATGGGTTTTGTACGATGAACAACCCGTCAACACAAGCATCGGTAGCACGGCATACATCAATCGCATTGGAGCCCTCCATGGGCGGCTGATTAGTCTTGTTGTTGAAGTCTAAGAAACCTCTGAAAAACTACTGCGCTAGGTATTAATGCGTTAAAAAGCTGCTCAAAATGCTCATTTAGGACAACTAAAGTCGAGCGCGACCTCGGTCGCTTTTTCGCATCTTTTCGCCTTGTACTCCCGTCGCTCGCTACCTTTTTCAGAGGCTCCCTAAAAACATCGGCTCAGTATTGGCGCTAGCGGGTGAGTGCTCAAGTCAGCAAAGGCATTCAAGCAAACTAAAGTATGTCAGCGCATTTGCACAGTAGGCTACGCCACGTGCAGCAATCAACTGCTGGCCTGGTCATCGCTAGCAGGTAAAAACCTCAATAAGTCCTGGGTATCAAGCTGATCGCCATGCAAAAACCGCTGGGCATACTGCAGGCATGCTCCTGAGCGAACAAAGATACTAAACAGTTCGCAGTCCAAATGCCCGCCTTCACACATCCCCCGCATAATGTGCAGTGCTTGTGAGAGTGTCTTGCTCGGCTTGTATGGGCGGTCGCGAGCGGTGAGCGCTTCAAACACATCAGCAATCGCCATCATCCGTGCCTGCGGGCTCAACTGCTCACCAGTCAGACCACAAGGATAACCATTGCCATCGATGCGTTCGTGGTGGCCGCCAGCGATTTCCGGCACCTGACTCAATGCATTTGGGAAGGGTAACGCGTTAAGCATCTTGATGGTTTGAATCACGTGCTCATTAATTTTATAGCGCTCTTCGACAGTCAACGTGCCGCGTTTGATCGATAGATTTTTCAGCTCGCCGCGATCATATAAGAACTCTGGAATGGCCATGTTAAAACCATACTCGTTGCCCTTATCAAAGGTTTCATCGGGCGGACGCGAAACCTGCTGCTCTGGCCGGTCGGCAATCAAGTTCTCCCACACAGGAAGCGCCACAACGGGCTGCTCTTCCTTACGCTGACGCTCTTCTCCCGAAATACCCAGGCGATCATCGAGTGTGCGCAACCAGCGTCTTTGAGCAATCCCTTGCAGACGCTGCAACCGATCATCGTCCATGTACTCCTCACCCGTATTGCAACGCGCGACAAAGCTGAACTCATCATCAAGCAGGCGCCATTTGGCATCGCGCTCGGCCAGTGCGACGCCCTGCTCAACCCCCTCATTCAGTGCCGTCAGATAATCGATCTGGGCATCGCGTTTAAGCACCTCAAAACGTAAGCGAATCTCATGAATGCGGTCGTAGATGGTTTCCAGCTTGGTGGCTTTATCAACCACATACTCCGGCGTAGTGACCTTACCGCAGTCGTGAAGCCAGGAACCTATATGCAGTGCATACCAGTCATCATCAGTCATGCTGAAGTCTGCGTAGACACCCTGGGTTTCATCACATGCGGCTTGAGCCAGCAATTTCGCGGCCTCAGGAACGCGCTCACAATGGCCACCGGTATAAGGACTCTTGGCGTCGATGGCGCTGGCGACCAGATGTATCAGGGATTCGAATAATGCTTTCTGCTGGCCGATCAGTCCGCGTGTTTCAAGTGCCAGTGCAGCAAACTTTGAAAGCACTTGTATGAAGGACACATGGTTTTCATCCAGCGGCTTATCGTTAAACAACACCAATACGCCAAGCACTTCCTGATCTCGGCTCAGCAGTGGCACACTCAAGGTAGCAGTCGCTGGCAGGCCAAGTTTCGAGCACTTTTTTGCATCGGCAGCTTGTTTAACCGGTTGGTGCAATGCAATCGACTCAGCCACGGCAAAGAATTGTTGAGAAGGATCAACCGCTGAAATATCTATGGGTTGATCCTGCCAACGTCCCCCCACAAGTTCCAAGGGGGCTTTCGGCACCAGTTGCATATACAGCAACGCACCTTGAGAGTGGCTAGCCTCACTGGTCAGGGTCAACAATGTCGGTAAAAATTTCTCAAGATCGGGCTCACCACTTAAGCGAGTGATGATGTCCATAAAGTGCGCCATTGTTGTACTACTCTGGCTGAGCGCACTGCTCAGCTCGCGCACTTCACTGATAAAGCTGCTGGTATCGATCGGCTCACTAAAATTGAAGTTACGAATGCTACGGGCCTTGAGCGTCAGCAGGCTTAGCGGTGCAGCGATAAAACCAGACGCCCACGCGGCCAGCGGCACTGTAAGCACTAATATAAGCAAGGTCTGCTGCAGGATTTCGTTACGTATCATCCGCGCAGCGCTAAGGAGTTCATCATTCGGCACACCAATCCCGAGAAAAATCGAATCGGTACTCGTTGCCGGTAAACGCAACAGTTCGGTGTGCCAAAGGTGGCCGTCGACCTCAAGACTCTGCAACTCAAAATCAGCACCTGCAGATGATTTCAGCGTTTCAAGCATTGTCCCCAACACCGCCAATGCAGGATGCTGTAGCTCCTTGACTTCAGGTGCCCTGCGTAACGTACCGGCAAATACCTTTGATCGATCAGCCGCTAAAATTTGCCCATTTGAGTTGAGTAGGACCAGCTCACTGCTCGGCGTAAGGCGGTAGCGAACCAGCATCTCATCTAAGGCATGATGACTGATATCAGCACCCACAACTAAGCCACGATCCCCTGTAGCCAGGGCTATGGTTGAGCCGATCTCACCGGTTATAAAGAACTTGTAGGGCTCTGTCCTGATCAGCCCACCTTGATTCAGTGCTTCCCGGTACCAAGGTCTGTTGCGCGGATCATAAGCAGGTGAAGCCTGCTTGATCGTCTCACCGATTTTCTTGAGTTGGCTGTCCAGGTAAAACAAACTCGACTGCCCAGCACCAAGACCAGAGCGTTCCACACCATAAACCAGGTACTGAGCGACAACTGGCACAGCCGAGTCGATATCGATAGCACGCCGGGAAACATCAGCAACGAGGAAGTGATTGCCTTCACGGTCACCGATAAAATACGACCCAGCCCCCTTTGTCGAACGTAATTCATCCACGATATCTGGCACCGCTTTTAGCCATTCATCGAAGCTGTTTTTACGTAGATGGGGGTTAAGCGCCAAATGCCGCACGCTTGCATGCACGGGAGTGAGCAAGTTATCGAAATCGACTGTGGCTTGAAGGGCTGATTTTTGCGCGGAAACTAGTGCCTTGCTGTAAATGAAGGCCGATGCCCGGTTATAGGCGCCGAGCGCAATAAACGAGCCGATAGTTGTTACCAACAGAACGATCGCAACAACAATCAAAACGCGAAGCTTTACTGTCCGGCCGCCCTTCATGAATATTCCCTAGTCGGTAACCGCGACACTTAAGGCCAACTCTTCTGTGGCACGCATGGCTGCACTGAACAATACAAACGCAGGATGATTTAACCGCCTGTTTTGCAATCATTCATCTCAATAAACCCAAGAAGCCTCTGAAAAAGGTAGAGAGCGAAGGAAGCACAAGGCGAAACGACCGGGGTCGCGCTCGACTTTAGTTGTTTTAAATGAGCTTTTGAATAGCGTTCAACACAGTCATACCTAGCGCAGTCTTTTTCAGAGGTTTCCTAGGCCTGATCATGCGTAACAAGCCTATTTGAAGATGGCGGCCTGGATCAGTGACAGATGCAAGAACTATAGCTAGCTTCCAGCAAAAAGCTCATAAACAAGTCCTCACCGCTAATGGGTAAAACCTTCTGCAAGGCTTTACCCGCGTTCAATCAGGCCTCACTTTGCGACCATTGTTTGTTGAGGCGCTTATCCGATACTGGCATCTTGGTACCCAATTGCTGGGCGAATAGCGAGACTCGGTACTCTTCAAGCATCCAGCGGTACATCTGCAACTCTGCATCACGCTTGCCTTCTTTAGCGTGCTTGGCGTATCTGGCTTGATATTGCTCCCAGTAACCTGCCAACTCGCCGCTCCAGACGCGGTCTCGTTGCACTTGGCTACCAATTTTATCCAGCCGCTGCTCGATCGCCTTGAGATAGCGCGGCAACTCTTTGATCCACTGCGCGGGCGTCTCGCGGACAAAGCCTGGATACACCAAATGACTTAACTGCTGCTTGATATCGTTCAGAGCAATGGCCTGCGCCAAGTCGATTTTGCCTTTGAAGCGTTTTTGCAAACCATGCCAGAGCTTGAGAATTTCCAGGGTTAACCGCGCCAAGCGCTCGGCATGGCTAAACCAGTCGCCGCGTTTAGCCTCGGCGAGGGCAGCCAATGCCGCACCATCGCGCGGCAAAGGGTCTTGGCCGTCGAGAATGCAGGAATCGAGGCTGGCCAGAAGAATGTCCTCGACCAAACCATCGATGCGCCCCATTTCTCGATACAGCAACCCCAAGTCGGTAAGCCCCGGTAATTTGCTGCGCATGAACTTGGCAGGCTCACTCAACTGTTGCAGGAGCAAGCGCTGCAAGGCTCGGCGATGCTGGTATTCAGCCTCCGCCTGCGTTGCAAAACGCCCCTCATTAACTGTGCCCGCCTCCTCAACCAGTGCCGGGTATACCGTCATCGACAGACCCGCAACCTTATGTTGAGTTTTCTCGGCAACCTCGGCAAAGGCTTTAGCCTCGATTGGCGCTTCGATTTTAGCCGTCTGCGGCAACGCTAAGGCTTGCTGACTGGCTTTATTGAAACGCACGGTCAACTCCGCAAGGTCACGGCCTTCACCGAGCACCTTGCCGTGACTGTCGACCACCTCGATGTTCATTCGCAGGTGATCCTCAACCGCAGCAGCGGACTCAGCCCAGGCTTCATCTGCTACTCGTGCCCCGGTCATACGTTGCAACTCACGCCCAAGCGCCAGCGGCAAGCTGGCTTGGGCGAAAGTAATTTTGCTCAGTGCCGCCGCGACGAAGTCCGGTACCGGCACAAAGTTCTTACGCAACGCTTTAGGCAAACCGCGCACCAGCGCCATGCACTTTGCTTCAAGCAAACCCGGTACTAGCCACTCTATGCGCTCTGCAGAAAGCTGTGGTAACAAGGGGGCCGGCACGCGCACCGTGACACCGTCCCGCGGGTGATTGGGTTCAAAGTGGTAACTGAGCGGCAACTGCAATTCATTTAGATGCAAGATATCCGGGTACTGCGCAGCGGTGACTTCATTGGCGTCACGGGCAAGCACATCTTCCTCGCGCATGATCAGCAGTTGCGAGTCTTTAGCGCCTTCGCGTTTGTACCAAGATTCAAAACTCGCGGTTTGGTAAATATCAGCAGGCAGACGTGCCGCGTAATATTCAAACAAGGTTTCTTCATCAGCCAGAATATCGCGGCGTCGCGCCTTAGCCTCAAGCTCATCAAGGCGATCGAGCAACTCACGATTAGCGCTTAGGCAGCGCGCACGGGAATGGATCTCGCCGCGCACCAGACCTTCACGGATGAACATTTCACGCGCTACCACTGGATCAATTGGCCCGTAATGCACCGGTCGCCTGCCGACCACAATCAATCCGTAAAGAGTAATCTGCTCGTAAGCAACCACTTGCCCACGCTTCTTTTCCCAATGCGGCTCAAGATGGTTTTTCTTGATCAAATGCCCGGCTAGCGGCTCAATCCAGTCGGGTTCGATCTTGGCGACCATGCGTGCAAAAAGCTTGGTGGTTTCAACCAGCTCAGACGCCATGATCCACTGCGGTCGTTTGCGCCCAATCACTGTTGAAGGGTGGATCCAGAAGCGCCGCTGACGGGCGCCTAAGTAATCGCCATCCTCGGTTTTCTGTCCGATCTGACTTAACAAGCCCGACAAAATGGCCTTGTGCAGTTTCTGGTAGTCAACCGATTTGGCCTGCGCCTCATCCTTGGCCTGCTTGCTCTCAGGCTTAGCTGCACCCGCTTTACCAGGGTTTTTGGCCGCTGTTGTTGGGCCTTCCTGGGGCTTGCCTTTGAGCTGCAAGTCGCGGCATATCAACAGTAATTGGCGGTGCGCATCGCGCCACTCACGTAAGCGCAGGTAGTTTAGAAAATTCTTGCGACACCAACTGCGCAAAGCACTTGAGCCCAAGGCTTGGCGTTGTTCTTCAAAGCCGCGCCAGATATTGATCACCGCGGCAAAATCGGAATCAACATCCTTCCATTGCGCATGGGCTTGATCGGCGGCTTGTTGACGATCTGACGGACGCTCACGCGGGTCTTGCACCGACAAGTTACTGGCGATGATCAGCACTTCATCAAGACTGCCCTGCTTCGCGCCTTCAAGCACCATACGCGCCAAACGCGGATCAACCGGCAGGCGCGCCAACTGACGCCCCAGCGCAGTCAGTTGACCATCACGACTGACCGCTGATAGCTCTTGCAGCAAGTTGAAACCGTCACTGATGGCCTTGCCATCTGGCGGCTCAATAAACGGGAATGCGCTGATTTCACCCAGGCGCAAATGCAACATCTGCAAAATCACCGCCGCAAGGTTGGTACGCAGAATTTCTGGATCAGTAAATTCGGGACGTGCGATGAAGTCTTCTTCGCTGTACAGGCGAATACAAATACCCGGCTCAACCCGCCCGCAACGGCCTTTGCGCTGGTTGGCGCTGGCCTGTGAAACAGCTTCAATTGGCAGACGCTGAACCTTGGCGCGATAGCTGTAACGGCTGATGCGCGCGGTGCCACTGTCGATCACATAACGAATGCCGGGCACCGTCAGCGAAGTTTCGGCAACGTTGGTCGCCAACACGATTTTGCGCCCCGGCATTGGTTTGAATATCTTCTGCTGTTCGGCAGGCGTTAAGCGCGCATACAACGGTAAGATCTCAGTATGTTTGAGCTGAGCCTTACGCAGCACCTCCGCAGCATCGCGAATCTCACGCTCACCCGGCAAGAACACCAACACATCGCCCGGCAGCTTGCCTTCACTGCGCTCCAAGGCACTGAGCTCATCGATGGTTGCGATGATTGCCTGATCGACCGAGAGGTCTTCTTCGACGCGGTTGCCCTCTTCATCCTGCTCGGCAGCCAGCGGGCGGTACCAGGTTTCAACCGGATAGGTTCGCCCGGAAACTTCAACCACTGGCGCACCATCAAAATGCTTGGAGAAGCGCTCCAGATCGATAGTCGCCGAGGTGATAATCAGCTTGAGATCGGGACGCCGAGCCAGCAAGGTTTTCAGGTAACCGAGCAAAAAGTCGATATTCAGGCTGCGCTCGTGTGCCTCATCGACAATGATGGTGTCGTACTTATCAAGAAAGCGGTCGTGCTGGGTTTCCGCCAGCAAGATACCGTCAGTCATCAGTTTGATCAGACTGCGCTCGTTGCTCTGATCCTCAAACCGCACCTGATACCCCACCAACTCGCCCAACGGGGTGCCTATTTCTTCTGCAACGCGCATGGCAACGCTGCGTGCGGCCAGCCGTCGGGGTTGCGTGTGGCCGATTAAACCGTGTGTACCACGGCCCAGCTCCAGGCAGATTTTCGGCAATTGGGTGGTTTTACCCGACCCGGTTTCACCGGCGATAACCACTACTTGATGTTTGGCGATTGCCGCCTTGATTTCGTCGCGTTTGGCGGCGATCGGCAAGGCATCGTCATAACGCATGGCAGGAACGCTCAAGCGCCGTGCTTCAACCTTTGCCGCTGATGCCTGAAAACGCTGCAACCACTGCGCCAGCTTGGCTTCATCAGGCTGTTTACGCAGTTCGTGTAACTGTCTGCGCAAGCGGTGACGGTCAATAATCAGCGCTTGATCGAGGTTTTTCAGCAGGCGTTCAGTGTGATCAGTCATCGGAACCGGGGCAATTCTTTGAGGGGGCATGGAATGGCTTGCAGCCGCTAATTGTCGCAGATTTCCGCAGACGATGGGTCACAGCCAGCGAGCCGCGAACTGCGGCAGCATTTTTCATCAGTACATAAACGACAAAACCCCGCATCTGCGGGGTTTTGTCAGCAACCAACACTCATTACTGGGCGTTGATCTTCTTCAACTCTTCGTCGCGCAGTTCGCGGCGCAGAATCTTACCCACATTGGTGGTTGGCAGCACGTCGCGGAACTCAACACACTTCGGCACTTTGTAGCCGGTCAGGTTAGCGCGCATGTGCGCCATGACTTGCTCTTTAGTGACGTTTTCACCTGGTTTAACCACGACGAAGACCTTGATTGCCTCACCCGACTTCTCGTCCGGCACACCAATGGCTGCACACTGCAAAACGCCAGGCAGAGTTGCCAACACGTCTTCCAGTTCGTTCGGATAAACGTTGAAGCCCGACACCAGAATCATATCTTTCTTGCGGTCAACAATGCGCAAATAGCCATCCGGCTCAATCAAACCGATGTCGCCGGTTTTTAGCCAGCCATCGGCATCAAGCACTTCATCGGTGGCTTCCTGACGCTGCCAGTAACCTTTCATGACTTGTGGGCCTTTGACGCAGATCTCGCCCGTCTCGCCGATCTCAAGCACTTTGCCTTCATCGTCGACAATTCGACACAGTGTCGATGGCACCGGAATACCAATAGTCCCCAAACGAATGGCGCTGAATGGGTTGACCGTGGCGACCGGGCTGGTTTCGGTCATGCCAAAACCTTCGCATACCGCACAACCGGTTACCGCTTTCCAGCGCTCGGCAGTAGCCTGCTGCAAGGCCATACCGCCAGAAACGGTGAGTTTCAGCGAAGAGAAGTCAAGCTTGCGAAAGCCCTCGAAATTGCTCAGCGCAACAAACAGCGTGTTGAGGCCAACGAAACCGGTGAACTTGTACTTGGACAGGTCATTCACCACCGCAGGCAAGTCACGCGGGTTAGTAATCAAAATATTGTGCGCGCCGATCAGCATCATTGCCATGCAATGAAAGGTGAACGCATAGATGTGATAAAGCGGCAACGGGGCCACCACCACTTCGCAACCGTCATTAAGGTTGGCGCCCATCAGCTCTCTGACTTGCAGCATATTGGCGACCAGGTTGCGGTGCGTGAGCATCGCCCCTTTAGCCACACCGGTCGTACCGCCGGTGTATTGCAGTACCGCAACGTCACCATTGGCAGGACTGGCTTCTTTCACCGCCTGGCCACGGCCTTTAGCCAGAGCGTCAAGAAAGCGGGTTGACTGCGGCAGATTGTATGCAGGCACCATTTTCTTAACGTGTTTGACGACGGTATTGACGACCAGACGCTTGAACATTGGCAGCATATCGCCCACTTCAGTGACGATAATGCTTTTGACCCCAGTCTTTGCCACTACTTGCTCAGCCAAGTGCGCCATATTGGCCAGGCAGACCAATGCTTTAGCGCCGGAGTCATTGAATTGGTGCTCCAACTCACGTGCGGTGTACAGCGGGTTGGTGTTGACCACAACCAAACCCGCACGGATTGCACCAAACACAGCAATTGGGTACTGCAGAATATTGGGCATTTGCACGGCGATACGGTCGCCGGGCTGCAGATCAGTGTGATTTTGCAGGTAGGCTGCAAACTCACCAGACAATTTGTAAATATCGCCGTAGGTCAGGGTTTTCCCCAGATTGCTGAAAGCAGGCTTATCAGCGAAACGCTGGCAGGACTGTTGCAAAACCGCTTGGATATTAGGGTATTGGTCCGGGTTGATCTCGGCAGCAACCCCAACTGGATACTTATCCTTCCAGAAGTTTTCGATCATGGAAGCCCACTCCTCAGTTACATCTATTCATCACTGCCAATCGGGCAGTTGTATTGTTGTTTATATGCCTGAAGCTTGACCATCGCACAGGCCAAAAGCGGGCCGAGGGTAGCAGCTTTGCCAGAGATCGACCAGCACCAAACAAGACCAGGCCAGTCACAACCGATACGAATATCAACACAACAGTCACAGGCAGCCTGCAAATCAAGCAACTCTCACTTTCGCGGCAACAGTCCGAGCATTTGTTCTGCCAAACACTTTACGCCGATCGCCTTGCCGACCGTCAAATAATCATATGTTCCTATCTCGCCATAAAAAAAGCCGGACCTAGAAACAACACGTTCCGAGGCCCAGCTTGTGCTTTCAGCGCAGTCCTGAAGGCTCAGGACTGCGATTTAACTCACCGTTCAAGCAGTATCGCGAAGCTCTCGGCGCAGAATTTTGCCAACCGGTGTCATCGGTAAGGAGTCACGGAACACAATCTGCTTGGGTACCTTGTAGGCTGTGAAATTCTCTTTGCAGAATGCTTTCAACTCAGCTTCGTCAAGCCCCCCTTCACGTGCGACGACGAAAAGCTTAACCGCCTCGCCTGATTTCTCATCAGCAACACCCACCGCTGCGCAACTCGCTACTTGTGGATGGCCCATGACGACATCTTCGATTTCGTTAGGATAAACGTTGAAGCCAGAGACGATGATCATGTCTTTCTTGCGGTCAACAATATGGGTGAAGCCATCCTCATCAATCACCGCGATATCGCCAGTCTTGAACCAGCCTTCAGCGTCCAACACTTCCGCCGTCGCTTCAGCTCGCTGCCAGTAACCCTTCATGACTTGCGGGCCTTTGATGCACAGTTCACCACGCTCACCAGAAGGCAGTTCAACGCCATCGTCATCGACCACTTTGAAAGCAGTACCCGGCACAGGAAGACCAACCGTACCCAAACGCGCCAACTTACCGTATGGGTTAGTACTGGCAACGGGCGATGTTTCGGTCAGACCGTAACCTTCAACCACCATACAACCTGTGATCTCTTGCCAGCGTTCAGCGGTGGCCTTAACCAGAGCAGTGCCACCTGAGTTAGTAAGTTTGAGCTTGGAGAAATCGAGATTCTTAAACTCAGGATGATCCATCAAGGCGACAAACAGGGTGTTCAACCCCAGTAGCGCGGAAAACTGCCACTTACCCAACTCTTTGATAAAGCCTGGAATATCACGTGGGTTGGTAATCAGCACGTTATGGTTGCCGTTAACCATCATGCACATGCAATTCGCGGTGAATGCATAGATATGATAAAGCGGTAGCGGTGCAATCATCACCTCTTGGCCTTGCTTCATCAGCGGTGCACCGTCGTCATCAAGCTGCTGCATGCAGGCATCAATCTGCAGCATATTGGCGACCAGATTACCGTGGGTCAGCATCGCGCCCTTGGCCACACCCGTGGTGCCGCCGGTATATTGCAGCACGGCAATATCATCATGTTCAGCACTGATCGGCTGCAGTGCGCCACCCTGCCCTTGCTTGAGTACGCTTTTGAACGCCAATGCTTGCGGCAGATGGTAGTCAGGGACCATCTTCTTGACTTTCTTAACCACGGTGTTGACCAACCAGCCTTTAAGCGCCGGTTGCAGGTCACCCATTTTAGCTTCGATCAGGTACTCAATATCGGTATCTGGCAGCACATCCTGCACCAGTTTTCCGAACATATTCAGGTAGACCAATGCGCGCGCACCCGAGTCTTTAAACTGGTGACGCATTTCACGGGCGGTGTACAACGGGTTGGTATTGACCACGATAAGCCCGGCGCGCATCGCACCGAACACGGCGATCGGATATTGCAGGACATTGGGCATTTGCACGGCAATGCGGTCGCCCGGCTTGAGGTCGGTACGTTTTTGCAGATAACTGGCAAAAGCGCCAGATAGACGATCCAGCTCAGCGTAAGTCAGCGTCACGCCCATGTTGCTGAATGCTGGACGGTCAGCGAACTTTTTGCAGGATCGCTCAAACACTTCATTGACTGAGCGAAACGCATTCATATCAATGTTATCGGGTACACCAGTGGCGCGTTTACCGCTCCAGAACTCAGGTTGCATTATTTTTATCCCCTTCCCCTGAAAGATATCTTCCCGTTTTTAGAGCAGGCCATGAACTGGCCCACTCTCCACAGTTAGGCTGTCTACCTATTAAGTAAGCGGCTACCTGGATTGGATAGCTATACCCTGCTCACCCCATAGCTAAGTGCACGCAATAAGCGTAGCGGGTAATTGCCGATTTGGACCTGCACGGGCTGAACGGAAGTTAGCAGTTACTCACCGGTACGCATATAGCCAAACAACCTTCATCAATGCCATGAATCTTTATTCAAGTCATTCGACTGTCAAACCACCCGGGCCGGCCCTACAATAGCTTTTCACGTCAGCTAAGGATTCGTCATGCAACACGAAGCTTTTTGGCATAAGAGTAGTGATAACACGCCGCTGTACGTGAACCACTGGTTTGGCCAACAGCCGCCCAAGGCGATCGTCATGCTGGCCCACGGCATGGCTGAACATAGCAGCCGCTATGCCCGCTTTGGCGAGACGTTGGCAGCCAATGGCTTTGAACTCTATGCGCACGACCAACGCGGCCACGGCAAAACCGCCGAAAATGGTGTCCTGGGCCACTACGCTGACAGCAACGGTTGGAATTTGGTGGTTAATGATCTGGCGTGTATTAATCACTTGATCCGTCATCAGCATGCGCAAGCGCCGATATTTCTCCTCGGCCACAGCATGGGCAGCTATATCGCTCAGGCTTACCTGATGCAACACAGCAGCAGCGTGCACGGCGTGGTGCTTTCTGGCTCTAACTATCAACCGGTTGCGCTGTATAAAAGTGCGCGGGCAATCGCCAGGTTTGAAGCGTGGCGCCAAGGGCCAACAGGACATAGCTCACTGATCGACTTTCTCTCATTCGGCTCTTTCAACAAGGCCTTCAAACCCAACCGCACCGGGTTTGACTGGCTGAGCCGTGATCCCGACGAAGTTGATAAATACGTCAACGATCCGCTCTGCGGTTTTCGTTGCAGCAATCAGCTATGGCTCGACTTGCTAGCGGGGCTGCAAGGAATCACCCCTCGCGCGAAACTGGCCCAGATAGAACCCAACCTGCCGTTCCTGATAATTGGCGGCGCACGTGACCCCGTCAGCCAAGGCAAACGTCTAGCAAACTTAGCGGGCGCACTTAAAGAAGCTGGCAAGCGCCATGTTGCGCTGAAGATTTACCCTGAAGCTCGCCACGAATTGCTCAACGAGAGCAATCGCGATGAAGTCAGCAGTTTTATTATTGAATGGTTGGAGCAGACACTTGGCCAGCCACACCCGTTTCGTTCCGATACCCAGGAGATCCACTGATGAGCCAACTCAGCAATACGCCTTACGACGAACTCGACGTCGGCCAGAAAGCCACTTACAGCAAGACTGTCGAGGAGCGTGACGTACAGCTATTTGCCGCAGTTTCTGGCGACAACAATCCTGTGCATCTGGATCCCCAGTTTGCTGCCGAGAGCATGTTCAAGGAGCGCATTGCGCATGGCATGTTCAGCGGCGCATTGATCAGTGCAGCAGTCGCCTGTGAATTGCCGGGGCCGGGCACTATTTATCTGGGGCAGACAATGCGTTTCACTCTGCCAGTAAAACTCGGTGACACCCTCACCGTGCAGTTGGAAATTCTCGAAAAACTGCCAAAGTTTCGCGTGCGCATCGCGACTCGCGTAGTCAATCAGCGTGATGAAATCGTAGTTGACGGTGAAGCCGAAATTCTGGCTCCACGCAAAAAGCAAACAGTTGAAATGCCACCAATGCCACAGGTTACAGTCAGCTAAATCGGTCGCTCCTGAACGGCTACCCGCCTGTGCGCTGAGTTTGACGCATGTGCCAGCGCACATTGAGTGTGCATGTATATTTTGCATGCACCACACTTGACCACCGCTGTTTATCCACCACAATACTTCCTGGCAATCGCCACTGATATCGCAATTTTTTTGTGCATGATGCACAAAATACTTTGTGACTATCATTCTGTGTGAAGTGGGTATTGAAGAATTAGCGGACTGGCACGCCACCTGCTATGCCAAATACTTCACTGACCCCTGTGGAGTTCAACCTATGTCTACCACCAACAACGATAGCGACTACCCGCTCAGCGAAGTCCCGCAAGGCGCACGCAAAGGGCTGTTTTCGACTTCTATTTTATTGTTCGGCTTTACCTTCTTCACCGCCACCATGTTTGCGGGCGGCAAAATCGGCATGGCATTTGATTTCACATCACTGATCTGGGCGGCAGTAATTGGTAATTTGTTGCTCGGTCTTTACGCTGCTGTGCTGGGCCTGATCGCCTGTCGCAGCGGTTTGAACTCGGTACTGATGGGCCGCTTTTGCTTCGGTGAAGTCGGCAGCAAGTTGTCTGATGTACTGCTCGGCTTTACCCAGATCGGTTGGTACGCGTGGGGCACTGCAACCATCGCCATCGTTCTGGTGAAGATTCTCGGTCTACCAGAAGGACTGACGACAGCGCTGATGGTGCTGTTTGGTTTTGGCTTCTGCATCACCGCATTCATCGGCTACAAAGGCTTGGATATGCTTTCACGGGTGGCGGTCCCGGCGATGATGGTGTTGCTCGGTTGTTCATTATGGATTGCCACCCGTGATGCTGGCGGCATGCGCGCTTTGATGGCGATCGAACCCAAGGAAAGCATGAGTCTGAGCGTGGCTATCACCATGGTTTTCGGCACCTTTGTCAGCGGTGCAACCCAGGCCACCAACTGGACGCGCTTTGCTAAAAGCGGCCGAGTGGCGATGCTTGCAAGTTTGTTCGGTTTCTTTATCGGCAACGGCTTGATGATTGTTGCTGGCGCTTACGGCGCCATCGTTTACCAACAGCCTGACGTGGTTGAAGTATTGGTGCTGCAAGGGTTGTCGATGGCAGCAGTGGTGATGCTGTTTCTCAACTTGTGGACTACTCAGGACAACACCATCTATAACTTCGCCGCCGCTGGCTGCAACTTGCTGCGCACTGGCCGCCGCAAACTGGTGACTGTTGCCGGCGCGGGCATCGGTACATTGCTGGCGATTGCCGGTATGTACGAAATGCTGATTCCATTCCTGATTCTACTCGGCTCGATCATTCCACCCATTGGTGGGGTGATCATGGCGGACTTCTTCTACGGCCATAAAGGCCGTTATCCAAAACTTGCCGACAGCCAATTACCGGCGTTCAACTGGATTGGCCTGAGCGCTTATGTAATTGGCGCGGTGTGCGCGTACATGTCGCCATGGGTTGCACCGATTGTTGGGATTGGCGTAGCTGCATTTGCTTACATCGTGCTGTCAAAAATACTCAGCCCGGCGCCAGCCAAAAGCGCTGCAAACATCACGGGTTCAGTTAACTAAATGAGCCTCACCGTGGCCGACGTACTGGCGCTTCCCGGCCTCGACAGCATGCGCTTGCGGGCTGGCGAAGCGATGCAGAGCAACCCCGTACGCTGGCCCTATGTAGCCGAGAACAACAGCATTGCCGAGTGGATAATGGGCGGCGAATTGGTGTTCGTCACTGGCATCAATCACCCGCGCAATGAAGAAAACCTGTTACTGCTGACGCGCCAGGCACATGAGCGTGGCGCAGCCGGCCTGGTCATTTTGACTGGTCTTGAGTACATCAAGGATATCCCGCAAAGCGTCATCGCAACGGCACAGCAGTTGGGCGTGCCACTGATAGAACAACCTTATTCGCTGAAAATGGTGGTGGTCACACAAGCCATCGGCACAGCATTGGTCCAAACGCAGATGCTTGGCCGTTCACGCCAACATTTGCTTGAACAATTGCTCGAAGGTGATGTGCAGTCGCTCGACTCACTGCTGCAACGAGCACGCAGCTTAGGCCTGCCATTGGCGACCGCGCGGCAAGTCGCGCTGCTTAAACTCGAAGGCAGCGAACGTTTAATCGAAGCCTTTGGCGCAGATCAAGCTGAATGTATCCTGCAACGCAGCCGCGAGCGTTTGCAGCGTGCATTGCATCATCAGTTGGACGCTCTCGGTGAAGCACTGTCTCCGGTATGTCAGGGCGAACACTGGATTGCCCTGCTCCCAGCCAGCGCGAGGATTGACCAGCAACATAATCGCCAAGCGCTACTGGAATTGATTGAACAGCTCAGTCCAGAACTGGCGCCTCTGCGTCTTTACCTAGGCCTGAGCGCAGGTGGTCATGGCCCAGAACATTTTGCTCACGGCTTGCGTGAAGCCCGCCAAGCCTTGGTTGCCGCGCAATCATTCCCTGAGCGTCTGGGGGTTTGCAGCTTTAACGAGTTGGGTGCGATTGAATTGCTTGGCGCCATTCGTGATCGCAGCGTGCTCGACCAGTTCGTCGACAAGGTGCTCGGCCCCATCATCAGCGATGACAGCCGCCACGACCCCGTACTAATGCCAACGCTTGAGGCCTGGTTCCACGAGAACGGTAATCTCGCGCTCGCAGCGCAACGCCTTGGCGTACACCGCAATACCATGAGTTACCGGACGCAGCGCATAGAAACCCTAACCGGCAGTTCATTTACTAATCCCCACGACCGCCTGAATATCAGCCTCGCTTTGCTGATATGGCGGCTCTCCTCTTCTCGCTCAGCCAGGAGCACTGCATGAACATTATTAACGCCAGACTACGCGGTCGCGAAGGCCTATACCGAATCGTCTTGGAGCAGGGCCGGATCGCAGAAATCAATCTGCACAACCCAACGATTAGCGCGGTATCGGACGACCTTGATGCGGGCGGCAACCTGGTTATTGCACCCTTCGTTGAGCCGCATATACACCTTGATGCCACACTCACCGCTGGCGACCCGGCGTGGAACATGAGCGGAACCCTGTTTGAGGGCATAGAACTGTGGGGCCAACGCAAAGCTCAGGTCACCCACGAAGACACTAAAATGCGAGCTAAAAAAACCATCGACATGCTGGTTGAGCACGGTATCCAGCATGTGCGCACGCACGTTGATGTCACTGACCCAACATTGGGCGCACTCAAGGCCATGGTTGAGGTACGCGAAGAAACTCGCCACCTGATCGACCTGCAAATAGTTGCGTTCCCGCAAGAAGGGATTGAGTCATTCAACAACGGCCGCGCACTGATGGAGCAAGCGGTAGAGTTAGGCGCCGATGTTGTGGGAGGCATTCCACATTTTGAAAATACCCGCGATCAAGGCGTTAGCTCAATCAAGTTTTTGATGGACCTGGCCGAGCGTACTGGCTGCCTTGTCGATGTGCATTGCGATGAAACCGATGACCCGCATTCGCGCTTTTTGGAAGTGCTGGCCGAAGAGGCTCGAGTGCGCGGCATGGGCGCTCGAGTCACCGCCAGTCACACCACGGCAATGGGTTCATACGATAACGCTTACTGCTCGAAGCTGTTTCGTTTGTTAAAAATGTCAGGAATCAACTTCGTCTCATGCCCGACCGAAAGCATTCACTTGCAAGGGCGTTTTGACACTTATCCGAAACGTCGCGGGTTAACTCGTGTTGCCGAAATTGATCGCGCGGGGATGAATATCTGCTTCGCTCAAGACTCGATTGTTGACCCATGGTATCCGCTGGGCAATGGCAATATTCTGCGGATTCTCGAAGCAGGCCTGCACATCTGCCACATGCTGGGTTACGCCGATTTGCTGCGCGCCCTTGATCTGATTACCGACAATAGCGCCCGCACGTTAAACCTAGGTGAGCGTTATGGACTGGAAGTCGGTCGCCCTGCCAACCTGCTGCTGTTGTCGGCGCCAAGCGACTACGAAATGATTCGCACCCAGGGTTATGCCTTGACCTCGATTCGCGCTGGCAAGGTGATCATGCAGCGCACGCCCGCCAAGGTTGCACGTTTCTAAAGCCGTGCGCCGAGATGACAACGGGTTATCTCGGCGCAGTGATTAACGCTTATCCAGCACCTTAACGCTGGCGGTCATACCCGCGCTCAACAAAACTTCTTCCGGCATATTATCAAGCTTGATGCGCACCGGAATACGCTGCGCCAAGCGCACCCAATTGAAGGTCGGTTCAACATTGGCCAGCAGTTGCGTGTCTGGGCTGGCGTTGCGGTCGGTAATACCGCGACTGATACTCTGCACTTGACCTTTGAGCGGATACTGATAACTCATTAGCCAAATCTCGACCTCATCGCCTACCGAAATCTTCGGCAGTTTGGTTTCTTCAAAGTAGGCCTGCACGTAGTAAGAGTCTTCATCCACCAGCGCCAGCACCGGCTCGCCGGTATTCACGTAATTACCTTCCGCCAGCTGCAAATTGGTGATGTAACCGTTACGCGTTGCTTGTAATCGGCTGCGCGATACATTCAGCGCGGCTTGTTTCACTTCAGCCTCTGCTTGATGGTATTCAGCCAAAGCAATTTGCGCGCTGATCTGCGAGTTTTCCCGCAACTCGGCGCTGATTGCCTGCGGCCCCAAGCGAGCACGCCTGGACGCTTCATGCTGGCGCAAATTCAACTGTTGCTTGCGGGTCTCCAATACCGCCTTGGCCTGCTCAAGGGCAACATCATAGCGCTCGGGATCAATTTGCATCAGCGGATCGCCGACACTGACTCGCTGGTTATCCTTGACTGACAAACCCACCACCGCCCCGGAAACGTCAGGCGCAATAGTCACAATATCGGCGCGTACTCGAGCGTCGCGCGTCCATGGCGAATACATGTAGTAATTCCATAGCCAATGGCCCGCAAACAATGCAGCCAAAACGACGGCGAGGGTAATGCACACCCGAATAGTTGAACGCATAAATTGATTCTCCATGACTAACGCCCAAGCACCGCAACAATGCCTGCTAACACACACACAAACAGCGCCGTATCAAACAGCGCTTCATGCCAGATCCAGCGTGAAGCGCCAAGGCGTGCAAGCAGCAAACGCAAGACCCCGGTGACCGCAAACGCCAACACCACATAAATAAGAAACGGGCTGAGCAGGACACCGCCTATCGACCACTCATGCAAGCCCATATTGCTCTCCTTTGTGAGCACACCAGTTTTTCCATCCGAGCTGTAACTGCAACAAAGCGGCTCGTGCCAAGCGTCGGTCAATACTAGAAGTATTGGCATCTAGCGCCTGCAATAACGCCTCAACGGCTGCATCCAGGACCTGTTCACGCTCTGGCCCCGGCCCCATTCGTAGCTGTTGATCCAGTTGCTGCAAGAAATGCTGCTCAGCGACACCAACCGACTTGTTACCCGCCTCAAGACAGGCGCGCAAGTGCAGTAATTCATCCCCCAGATCGAGGCTGGCGATGCCGTCATCCCAGCGCGTCCGGGTTTCGTCAGGAAGCGCGGGGTAATGCCGCGCCAGCTGTAATAAACGATCAGCAATACGCCCGCCAAACCAGTTTTCGGCGCCATTCAGAGGGCGTCGAGTCAAACGCCGTAGATCATTCAATGTTGCACTCAATAATCGACCGCCCAACCAGCGTGGGCTACGGATCGAGATCAGCTTGAATGCCAGCACGGCAAAGCCAACACCGGCGATTAATGCCAGCGCGGTATTAAGGAAATAAGTGACACTAAAACTCATTTGGTTTTGCGGCGAACACAGCAAAATAAAGTGCAGCGCAAAAGAGGTGGCCGTGGCGCCAGTTGCCGGATTGCACATACCTAACGCAGCAAAAAATAACGGGACGCCCATCGCCAAGCAGAGCATGGCAAAGCTGCTCAGTTGCGGTAAGACAATCTCACCCACTACAAAAGCAACTGGAATCGCGTAAAAAATCCCGCGCAAGAACATCATGCCGATCTGCGCCGCATTATCGCGACTGGCAAACAAACTGCAGACCACCGCCGTCATCAATATACCGCCGGAGGCAAAGGTCCAGCCTGTCGCCATCCAGAACGTAGCAAACGCCAGGAATGCCAAGGCACTACGCGCGCCGTAAACCAATGCCGTCTGCCAGTCGCTGTGCCATGACAGTGGGTCTGGGGTATTGCGCGGAGCAACCCCCTGCTCGACTGCGTGCAGCGAGTGATCGGCAACTTGCATGCGTGTGACCAACAGCAATAAGCGCTCCAGGCAGATCTGCTGCACGGGATTCAATCGCTCGCTCAGTGCGGCCAAACGAACCCGCTCGGCCAGCTCATCCAAACCCGTCATGTGCTCCATATCAAACTGCTCACGCGCAGCGATAATCAGGGGTTCGATACATTCTCGCTCTTGCGCACTGAGCTGCCGTAACTGGCGGCCAACCCCGCGGGCAAGGCGCAACATACTGAGTAAATCACGACTCAAGACCCGTAGCGCAGCAGCACGCTGACGCCCCCGCGTGCCCTCAAACCAGGCATGTTCGCGTTGTGAGTCAACCGCAACAATATGCCCCAGGACTTGCAGTAGGCCTTGTCGCGCATGCCCCTCTTGAGCCAATGCCAACGAGGCGGCGTTCAAGCCTGCACGCCAGGCCACGTTGGCCTGCTTGATCAGTTGTACCTCGACCCTTTGCGGCCAGATGATCGCGCTAGCCGCGGTCGCGCAGAGGATACCCAGAGAGATTTCCGTGCAGCGCGCAACCGCTTGATCAAAAACCGTCAGCGGACTACTGATTGCAGGCAAGCCAATAATGGCAACAGTGTAGCCTGCAAGCACAAAGGCATATGACCAGGCGCTGCGGAGCATGGTTGAAGAGGCAGTACACATCGCCAACCAGATCGCGAGCGCCCCGATAAACACCCACGGCGTCTGTGCAAAAAGACCGATGAACACCACGGACATAATGGTTCCGATCATGGTGCCGACCATTCGCGCCAAGCCTTTCTGTACGACCATGCCTGACAACGGCTGCGCCACGATGATCGCAGTCATCATCGCCCACACCGGTTGTTCCAGCCCAAAACGCATCGCGCACCACAGCGCCAACCCGGCTCCCAGCAGGGTTTTAATTGCAAATTGTATGGCTTGTCGGCTAGGCGCAATGAAGGCCAGTAAAGCGTGGGGCATAACTGCGTCCGAAAGATGGCTCACATATGAAAATAGCGGATTGACACCAACAAGCCTCTAAAACTTTCGCGCAAGCTATTGCGAGGCTAGAAAGATGGCTCATTCACGACCCACAAAGTCGCGTGCGGCCCAACCGCTTTCACAGCTTGCTATCTGCACGTTTGTTGCGCGCTAACATTTCAACGGCTTAGAAAAGCGCTTCGCGCAGCAATTATTAGTCAGCTAACTAAATTCGTCCAGCCCAAGCTAACAATTCTGCGAAATAGACTGGCGAGAATTTTAGACGGTGCGAGTCCTCAACGACGGCTTGAAGCGCACCGCTTGCAGATTACCGGGGCTTGCGACCTGGGTACTGCACACCCGAGGTACAACGACAAAGTTATAGCCCAAGTCGTAAATCATGGATCGCGTGAAAACAATAAGGCACACGGTTTTCAGCACAGGCGACGTTATTAACCTCTGCTAACAATCTGCCAAGATCAATCGTTAAACGGCGGCACGTCTAAACTAAAACACAGCGAAGCTATGTTTATCCACGAAGCTTCAGCCAGTCTGCTCCAGACTGGCTGAATATCAGTCCGTAGACTCAATCAGGAGGATTTGTTCAATACTGATTGAGAGTAAGAGAAAACATTATCAGGGTCGATTGCCGTTTTGATTGTTTTTAATTTTGCCGCAACGGATTCACCGAAATAAATACCCAGAAAATCACCGTAGGTCTCCCCTGGATCTGGAGCATAACCGTCGTTCACACCTAACTGTCGATCAGGGTAATTAAAGTAACAGCCCTGGTACTTAGTTCCCCAGACTGGAAAGGCAGAGTCACCCGCTGTGCCGCTGGAATAAATATTATTATAACCGGCATTAAACCAAGACACGATATCCATCTCAATTTGCGTGGCTTGTGCAGACGTCGTGCCGACCTGTGTTTTCCAGTAGGTCTGATACTGTGTTTTGAGTAATGAACTTCGGGCCGCAATGGCGGTGTTACCGACAGGCCCAACATCCATGTTATTGACTTGCAATCCGTAGCTGTCAATCTGAATAAGGGTTTGTGATTTATCTGCTGACGAGGGGGCTAAGTTAGTGGCCTGAGCATCAGTCAAAAACTGATAAATGGATACCGCCTCTGCACCCACGAAGTTGGTAATCATGTAACTGCTTTTATATTTCCCGTTCTGATTTTCACCGGAACCATTAAGCAGCTGCGTCATATCAATCCAGGGTAAATCATAAATTGTATCGATTGCTACCTGCGCAGATACGGGGTGCCCGACCAAGTGGAAACGTTGCTTATGCCATTGGGAGGTCTCTGGTTCAGCTATCCATTGATCGAGTTCAGCCGAAAAACTGCGGATGACTTCCAGTGCGCCAACCTGAGTTGTGATAGGCGCAATATCGATGCCTCCCAGCGTTGAACTATGACCCGACCCTTCACCGTAAACGACCTGGATGACGATGGACATCACATCCGCCGCGTCTGTCATATACGTGAATTTACCTAGCGTGAAGGCCTGACCCGCGAGCTTGCTGGCCGCCGTATAGTAAGCTTGCATAAAGGTGGTGAAATTAGCTTCTCCTGCGCCATCCGTGTTATCAGCAAACTGACTCCATGGCACAGGTAAGGCGACGAACAGTGCCCGCTCCGGGGCAGTAGGAACCTTGTCTTTTCTGAAATAATATTTGGTCGTAACACCAAAGTGACCTGCACCGCCCCCACGACTTGCCCAATTCAGGCTGTCGCTATCAGCCTCGTCAAATGCCCTGATGGCAAACCCTGCCGTTTCGTCAGGAATAACCATTTCGACGCCAGCAAGGTAATCGACCGTCAGGCCGTGCAGTCGGGATAACAGTCCATAACCACCACCTGATATATGGCCTCCAGCGCAGACTGAATAGCAAGAGCCGCCCGGTAGGGTTGCACCATACTCGGAGTGTAAGGTTTGTTGAATCAACCAGTTTGATGCGCCGGGCTCAACGACAATATAGTCCACACCATTAACATTTTCCTCCGTAATACCCCGCATATTACTCAGGTCAATCACAAAACGAGTTTTATTACTCGTCGATGCATCATCACGTCGATTGAAGGTAAAATCTTCATAACAGTGCCCTCCTGAAATAACTCTGATTTCACCTGATAACGGAGTGTGATTATTGTTGATGTCATTAAGAGCACTTAAAACATCATCTGTCGTCTTGGCTAAATAAACTCCCTCGCCATTCACTTCATCCAGACCTTGCTCGAGCAGGTACCGCTGATTAAATCCGCGATCCAATCCTGGATAGTTATTAGCTGCCGGCGAAACATAGGTGTAACCAGTCATGTTTACTTCCTTATATAAATGAATGGTGTTCGTAAAACAAAATCCACGCTATCACCTTATCCACTCATTAGCGCACAACATTACAAAAAGAAACAATGCGAAAATTTAAATAATAAACCGCTGCAATATGCAGTAAAGCTTACAGCCCATAACAAAAGACTAGAAACTGTTAGAAAGTTAGCGAGCGACGGCCGTACTAACTAAAGACTGGCCCGAAGTGATAGCGCCAGTGAGTCAACTGTGGGATAAAACGTCCGGCGGTCGCGCTCGATCTTAGTTGTTCTAAGCGAACATTTAATTCGCGCTGTTCAGCCCGTCAGGGCCGCAGCCAAGGCGCCCCATTAATACCTGGCGCAGTAGCCATTTCCCAGATTACAGGCGCACGTCCCCTGCATTCGTCAGCGCGCTACCCATAGGTTTGACAGGACAAACACCATCAGCAGTAACACGGGGGCTTTGCGTGTCAACCTATGCACGTAGCCACGTAGACGCGTGGCCACAAAACCGCATTGGCGTTTGATCACTCCGAACGGGGGCTCACGCTCCTGATCCTGTGTTCGACCCTGTACCTCGACGGGCAAGGCTCTGCCAGATGAGCTCAGAACCTGGATAACCTGGGACATTTTCCGCTGTCCACATGCAGCATGTCGGTATTCAGCCATACCCATTGCAGGCGTGACCGGCAAAAAAAAAGGCGACCTAAGTCGCCTGAAGCTGCCTTGCGTGCAGTCGTGTTGAAAGACTCAGCCTTACTTGCGCTTGTGCGAGTCCTTCCAAATAAACATGCCGACCCCACCAAAGAAGGCGAACATCAGCAGTACAGTGCCAATACCAGCAATAACTACAGTATCGATAAACATGGTTGCCTCCTAAACGGCGCGTGATCTGGAATGACTCCAAGGTACGCAACGTCAGGCAGACAAGATTTGACTTGGATCAATAATGATCCCGAGGCGGGAGTGGATCAGTCGCAGACACTGATCCAGGTCAATAGAACGGTTGGAGCTTGAGTCTGTTTAGCGCTTTTTCGATTTACCTTTCGACTTTTTCTTGGCTTTGGGCAATGGCAAGGCCTGCTCAAATGCCTTGCGCATTTCATCCAGTTTCTTGTCGTGCAGGTCGTGAATACGCTTGCCGCGCTCGGCGTTGAAATCAATCAAGTTGTCGTCGTTACTCATGACCTAAGCCGTCCCCGTTCAGCACATAACGAAAAGTCAGATTAAGCCGCGGTGCGCAGGGTTTACGCGTCTTGGCTATCTGGTGTTGCCAATAATGCTGGGTTGTCGCGCGCATGACCAGTAGCGAGCCATGATCCAACTGCAACGAATGTTCAATACGCTGCTGGCCTTTACGGCGCAAATCAAAGCGTCGACTGCCGCCAAGACTCAACGAAACCACAATCGGATTATGCCCCAATTCGACCTCGTCATCGCTGTGCCAGCCCATTGAGTCCTGGCCATCACGGTAGTAATTGAGCAGCAGACCATTGAGCGGCTGTCCCACATAAGCACTGAGTCGCGCGCGGATATCCGCCAGCAGCGGCGTCCATGGCAGCGGTGCGTGATACAAACCTGAATAACGATAGCCAATCCCCTCATCGCCATACCAGGCCAGTAAGCGCGGCACCGGGTGCGCTCGGCCAAACACCTTTACCTGAGGTTGCTGCCAAGGTGTTTGCTGATGAAGTACCTGAAACCACTGGTCGGCCAGTTCCGCAGTGAGCCATTGCGGATAGAAATCCAACTCAGCATCGGGCAATTGCAAAGAGGTATCGGCAAATAAGCTCACAGCGATATTCACTCAGTACAAGCGGTGTGACGCATAGGTGAATATTCAGACTTCAATATCCACCCACAATCCCTGACGCGGGAAATCCTCGTCTGGAGTTTCAGGGGGTCCTGATTCTTCGTCTGCCTCTGCCAACAATGCGGCGGCATAACGCTTTTGTTGGCGGCGCTGTTCTTCGCGCAGGATCGCCAGGGCATCTTGCGGATGGCGTTTATCGAGATTGAGCGCACTCTCCTTGCTACTTTCGGCCACAGGCACGACCGGCAAGGTCAGCGGTTTTGGCTTGACCACATCCTGACTAGCAGTGACAGGGACCAAGCTATGCGGGATCGGTGGCAACACAGGTTGTGCCCTCCTTTGGTCAGTCTGTCGGCCAATTTTGTGCAAACATGAGGGTAGCCTCACTACACTTTTCGCACCTTTATTATTTCTTATAGCCACCAAAACGCTAAAAGATCAATGCGGCTTTGGCCTAAACCCGGTGTTCCGGTTACCATAGTCGGCTTTTTCACGCGGGAGACAGGCATGGCGCAGCAGTATGAACCGGGGCAACGCTGGATCAGTGACAGCGAAGCAGAGCTGGGGTTGGGGACCATCCTTATGCAGGAAGGCCGCATGCTCACGGTACTTTACCCGGCGACTGGCGAAACCCGTCAATATGCCGCGCGCAGTGCACCGCTTACGCGTGTGCGTTTCTCGCCTGGCGATGAGATCACCCACTTTGAAGGCTGGAAGCTGACCGTACAGGAAGTCGACGATATCGACGGTCTGCTGGTTTATCACGGTCTTAACGCGCAGCATCAAAGCGTGACCATGCCGGAAACCCAGCTCTCAAACTTCATTCAGTTCCGTTTGGCTAGCGACCGCCTGTTCGCCGGCCAGATTGATCCGCTGGCATGGTTCGGCTTGCGTTATCGCACACTTGAATACACCAGCAACCACCTGCAATCGTCGCTCTGGGGCTTGGGCGGTGTTCGCGCCCAACCTATCCCGCACCAACTACACATTGCCCGCGAAGTGGCTGACCGAATTGCACCGCGCGTGCTGTTGGCTGACGAAGTAGGCTTGGGCAAAACCATTGAAGCAGGCATGGTGATCCATCGCCAACTGCTCTCTGGCCGGGCTAATCGTGTACTGATTCTGGTACCCGAAAACCTTCAGCATCAGTGGCTAGTGGAAATGCGTCGTCGCTTTAACCTCGACGTCGCCCTGTTCGATGCTGAGCGTTTTATCGAAAGCGACGCCAGCAATCCGTTTGAAGACTGCCAGCTGGCACTGGTTGCGCTGGAATGGCTACGCGAAGATGAAAAAGCCCAAGACGCTTTGTTTGCAGCGGGCTGGGACTTGCTAGTGGTCGACGAAGCGCACCACTTGGTTTGGCACCCTGAGCGCTCCAGCCCTGAATACTCGCTGGTTGAACAGTTGGCTGAAGTGATTCCCGGTGTTCTGCTGCTGACGGCAACGCCTGAGCAACTTGGCCAAGACAGCCACTTTGCCCGCTTGCGCCTGCTCGACCCGAACCGTTTCCACGACCTCGAAGCCTTCCGCGCTGAAAGTGCCAACTATCGGCCGATTGCCGAGGCCGTTCAGGAGTTGTTGGATCAAGGTCGGTTGTCGCCAGAAGCACACAAAACCATTCATGACTTTCTCGGTGCAGAAGGCGAAGGCCTGCTGGCAGCCGTCAATGACGGCGACAGCGAAGCCTCGGCACGCCTGATCCGCGAGCTGCTCGACCGTCACGGCACTGGACGCCTGCTGTTCCGTAACACCCGCGCCGCGGTACAGGGCTTCCCTGAGCGTGAGTTGCACGCCTACCCGCTACCCAGCCCGGATGAGTACATGGAGCTGCCACTCGGCGAGCACCCAGACCTGTACCCGGAAGTCAGCTATCAAGCTCAAGCTGAAGTAGACGATGAGCAACGCTGGTGGCGCTTCGACCCACGGGTCGAGTGGTTGATTGATACCTTGAAGATGCTGAAAAAATTCAAGGTATTGGTAATCTGCGCCCATGCAGAAACGGCGCTGGATCTTGAAGATGCGCTACGTGTGCGCTCGGGTATCCTCGCAACCGTGTTTCATGAAGGCATGAGCATTCTTGAACGTGACCGCGCGGCAGCTTACTTCGCCGATGAAGAATTCGGCGCGCAGGTGTTGATCTGTTCCGAGATCGGCAGTGAAGGCCGCAACTTCCAGTTCGCCCACCACCTCGTGTTGTTCGACCTGCCAGCCCACCCGGACTTACTTGAGCAGCGTATTGGCCGTCTTGACCGTATCGGTCAAAAGCACCAAATCCAGGTGCATGTACCGTACCTTGAGAACAGCCCGCAAGAGCGGCTCTTCCAGTGGTATCACAATGCACTCAACGCATTTTTGGCCACCTGCCCGACGGGTAACGCATTGCAGCACCAGTTTGGTAGCCGCATGTTGCCGTTGCTTGAAAGCGGTGATGACAACGAATGGCAAGCACTGGCTGAAGAAGCTAAAACCGAGCGAGTGCGCCTTGAAGGCGAATTGCATGCAGGTCGCGACCGTCTGCTGGAACTCAACTCGGGTGGGGCCGGTGAAGGTCAAACCTTGGCGGCTGATATCGAAGAGCAAGATGATCAGTTCGCGTTGCCGATCTACATGGAGCAGCTGTTCAATGCCTTTGGTATTGACAGTGAAGACCACTCCGAAAACGCACTGATCCTGCGGCCAAGCGAGAAGATGCTCGACGCCAGCTTTCCACTCGGTGACGACGAAGGTGTGACCATCACCTACGACCGCAACCTGGCGCTAAGCCGCGAAGACATGCAGTTCCTGACCTGGGAACACCCAATGGTGCAAGGTGCCATGGACTTGGTGCGCTCCGGCTCAATGGGTAACACCGGCGTTGCCTTGATCAAAAACAAAGCGCTAAAACCAGGCACCGTGCTGCTTGAATTGCTCTATGTCAGCGATGTTGTCGCACCACGAGCCTTGCAACTTGGCCGTTACTTACCACCGGCGGCGCTGCGTTGCTTGCTCGACGCCAACGGTAATGACCTCGCCCACAAAGTTGCCTTCGAAACCCTCAACGACCAGTTGGAAAGCGTGCCGCGTGCAAGCGCCAACAAATTCGTTCAGGCGCAGCGTGACTCACTGAACCCGCAGATCGGTGTCGGTGAAGAGAAAGTCATGCCGCGTCACCTCGAGCGTGTAGCCGAAGCTAAACGACGCCTCGCCAACGATATGGATGAAGAGCTTGCGCGCCTCACCGCACTGCAAGCTGTAAATCCAAGCGTTCGCGACAGCGAGATTGAAACCCTGCGCAGTCAGCGCGAGCAAGGCTTGGCCTCGCTCGATAAAGCCGCGTTACGCCTCGAAGCTATCCGCGTATTGGTCGCCGGTTAACCCGTCGACTCGAACAAAAAGAAGCCCGCAAATGCGGGCTTCTTTTTGTTTGCGCGAATGCTCAGCTTAAGGCTACGCCAGCTTCAAGCGGCACATCGACGGACATTTTGTGCTGCATGCGCTGAGCATCCGCAGCAAAGCAGCGCGAGGCCTGAATCAGCGCCAGCATGGTCAGAAACAAAGCGACTGGAATCAAATACATTGCATCATGCAGGCCAACTGCTTTGAACGCCTCAGTCATCTCGCTGGCGCCAGCCGCAAGCATCGCAGTCTGGGCAAAATGATCAGACAACAAGCCCACCGCCAATGGCCCGAGACCACCGCCCAGCAAATACAGGCCGGCAAAAAACAACGCAATTGCCGTGGCTCGCAAGCGAGGTTCGACAACGTCCTGAATCGCCGTGTACACGCAGGTGTAGAAGTTGTAGGAAAACAACCAACCGAGGCTGAATACGCCGACAAATACCGCGATATCAATACGTCCTGAAAACAGCGCGTAACCGGTTGCCAGTGTTGCAATCAACATGCTCAGCGCCGCGAATAACAGACGTCCAGTCTCTGAGCGCTGGTGAATCTTGTCAGCAATCCAGCCGCCTAGTGTCAAACCGACCAGACCGGTCAAGCCAACAATCACGCCCGTCGCCACGGCAGCTTGCTCCAATGGCAATAGAAAGTAGCGCTGCAGCATCGGCACCATAAATGAGTTGCAAGCATAGGTTGCAAAGTTGAACGCCAAACCTGCTAGCACCAGCCACCAAAACGTGCGGATGGCCAGGACTTTGCGCAACGGCTTTTCAACTTTAGCGGTCGCGACCACAACACGCTCTGCTGCACCACGCTGCGGTTCCTTGATAAAGAACATCATCACCGCCAACAGCAAACCTGGCACCGCAGCGATAAAAAATGGCGCGCGCCAGCTGTCGAATATGCGCACCATGCTGCCGATAGTGAAAAAAGCCAACATCAAGCCAATCGGCAAACCGAGCATGAAAATGCCCATCGCTCTGGCCCGTTTGTGCGCGGGAAATAAGTCGCCAATCAACGAGTTCGCCGCCGGTGCATAACTCGCCTCGCCAATGCCGATGCCCATGCGAATCAGCAAGAAACTCCAGAAATTCCAGGCCAGCCCATTGACTGCCGTTAAGCCGCTCCACGCAGCCAGCCCCCACCCCATGATTTTGCGCCGCGCACCGGTATCTGCCATACGTCCAAGCGGCACACCAGCTATCGCGTAAACAATGGTGAATGCAGTGCCAACCAAGCCGAGCTGGAGATCGCTCAGGCTCCACTCTTTACGCAGCGGCTCGATAATGATCGCTGGAATGGTTCGGTCGAAAAAATTGAACATATTGGCCAGAAACAGCAAAAACAAAATGCGCCATGCATTGGCCGCCTGTTGAGTAGGTTGCATGCGAAACTTCCTATTATTTTTGTTGTTTTGCTGAGGCCCAACAGCGCTCCAGCTTTCAAGTCAGGCGTCAAGCTAGAGCGTCTGGCGGCAGATGTCTGTGACTATTCGCGCGCTGAATCCATAGCTGTAAGCCAACGCATAGCTGGCTGCTGCGCGCAATATTAACCAGTGACTACAATTGCTTGAGCCAAAGTTATTTCGTCAGCACTGAAGTTAACGACGCGCAGTTGTTACTGGAGAAGCAATCATGGATTGGATTGACTTGCGCTTTACTCGATTTATTCCAGCAGATGGCCGCCTGCTAGAAAATGGCCACCAAAGCCTGGGCATGATGTTGCTGGCTTTTTTACTGGTCAGCATTGCTTGCTACACCGTACTCGAAGTGATTGAGCGCATCCGCCAAGCGCAGCAGCCACTTAGTCGCTGGCTATGGCGTATTGTTGGCGCGCTGTGCTTAGGCAGCGGTTCTTGGGTACTGCACTTTATCAATCAGTTACCTGAAGCAGAGCATGCACACATTGTTTCGGGTGCAAGCGCAAACTTCAGTTCGTTATGCGTCGCCACTGTCTCAGCTTTTTTAGCGATGTTGAGCATCTCTGAAACCCACGCAAAACCTGCACGATTATTGACGACAGCACTGTTGATAAGCCTCAGCAGCGGCGTTCTGCACGTATTTGCAATAGCCCAAAATGATCAAGTAATCGCCCTGTTCTATTCGCCACTGCTGGTAATGGCCGCGTTAACACTCTCCTGCGCATTCAGTTGCGCTGCCCTATTCAGCTATGAACGCCAGTATGCGCACACACCATCGATATCGCTGTTAAGCCGGATCACCGCGAGCGTTTCGCTCGCACTGGCGATTGAGTTCGCTCACAGCTCAGGTATTGAAGCAATAGCCACGGACGTAGCGACAGTGGCTCCACCATCCGCGCTCATTGGCGAGTCGCACATGGCGCTGATTGTCTCGTGCCTCGCACTGCTTGGGTTTGCTGCCAGTTTGATTGCAGCGGCTCGAGACAAGCAACTGCTGGTCAATCAACGTGATTTTAGCCGGATGAACAGCCTGCTCAACCAACTGGATCACGCCCGCACATCCTTACAGCAAGCAGCCAACTATGACGGTTTAACTCAGCACCTGAACCGTCGCGGTTTAAATCTCGCATTCACCGAGAAGCTGCTCAAGCACCAGCAAAACAGCACCCCACTTGGTGTGCTGGTTATCGATATCGACCACTTCAAACGAATCAACGACAGCTTGGGCCATGCCATCGGCGACAGCATGCTTAAAGTTATTGCCGGGCGCGTCAGCTCTGCCTTACGTAATGACGACGTACTCTCGCGACTCGGTGGAGATGAGTTATGCGTGCTTGCTAGCCTAAAATCCAAAGATGAGGCCCGCGTATTAGCCGGGCGCATTCTACTGGCGGTGAAAGAACCTATCGTTATCAATGGCCGCTCTATGGTGATGACAACCAGCATTGGCATCAGCATGTTTCCCGAAGATGGCGACACCCCGGATGAATTGCTCAAACATGCAGACCTCGCGCTCTATCAAGCCAAAGGCAGCGGACGCAACCAGATGCATTCGTTTAACTCTCAGCTAAAGGCCAAGGCGAGTGTAGAGCTATTGCTTGAAGAAGAATTGCACAATGCGTTGCGCAGTGACGAAGGCCTGCAACTGTTCTATCAGCCTATACTCGACCTACACAGCGGCAAGCTCAGCAAACTCGAAGCACTGGTGCGCTGGCAGCATCCGCAACGCGGCCTGCTCAGCCCTGACCGGTTTATTGGAATTGCAGAAGCCAACGGGTTTATCGCTGAACTGGATAACTGGGTCCTGCGCCGTGCGTGTTGTGACCTGTCGCTATTAGCTGACGCGGGTCACGAGCAAATCAAAATTGCAGTCAACTGCTCTGCTCTGAGCTTAGGTCGCAAAGAGCTGGTCAAGGAAGTCAGTGATGCGCTGCTGAATTTCTCGGTTGCCGCGCAACGACTTGAGCTGGAAGTCACCGAAAACGCCTTGATGGGTAACATTGAACAAGCCGTCGACTTACTGCAAGAAATCCGCGCGCAGGGCGTCAGTTTATCGGTTGATGATTTTGGTACCGGTTATTCATCGTTGGCTTACCTCAAGCGATTACCCATCGACACCTTGAAAATCGACCGCTCTTTTATTCAGGATATTCCCAGCTCGCATGAGGACATGCAGATCGTCCAGGCCATTATCGCGATGGCCCACTCGCTGCAGCTAAAGGTAGTCGCGGAAGGTGTGGAGTCACCCGAGCAATTGAGCTTCCTGCGTAACTTGGGATGCGACAGCATTCAGGGTTACCTGCTCAGCCGGCCGATCCCGATGCAGCAGTTGTTATCCTTTTTGTCAGATTACTCGACAGAAAACAGCTTTGTGTATAACCCATAGCCAAGCTCATAACGGAACTGCACCTGAAGGCGGAGATCAGGCCTGACCCAGCATGGAGCGCCACTGATTTAACCAGCTCAAACTGGCCTGCGTGCCCTCAGTTCCTGGTTTGTACTCAGCCCCGATCCAGCCGTCATAACCGCTGGATTTGAGCGTTTTCAATGCGTTGATAAAGTCCAGTCCCCCGTTACCCGGAGCACCACGGCCGGGGCAATCAGCAAACTGCACGTGACCAATACGGCCTTCCAGGCGCTGGATACCCGCGCTGATATCTTCCCCCTGCATTGCCATGTGATAGAAATCATACTGCGCACTGCAATTGGCATGATCAACCATGCCCAGCAGCTCACGCAGCTGCTCAGAACTGTTGATCAAAAAGCCGGGCATATCCGTGGTATTGACCGCCTCGCAGACCACTGCAATGCCTAATAAAGTGAAGGCATCGGCAGTCTTGCGTAGGTTAGCGACCAAGGTCTGCAACGCTTGCTCAGGTTCAACGTCATCTGCCAAGCGCCCTGGCAGCACATTAACCAAGGCTGGGCGAACCATTGCCGCATAACTGAGAGCAGCTTCCAGCGCTTGATCAAACTCTGCCTGACGCGCAGGCACCGCTGCCAACCCCCAGCCCCCGGTCATTAAATCCGCAGCGGGTAGATTGATTACACGCAACGGCATGTCCGCAGCTTCAAGTGCTTCCTTCAAGCGAATGGCTGGGAGCTCGTAAGGAAACTGGATTTCAACTCCATCAAAGCCAGCTGCACTGGCCGCAACCACGCGTTCAACCAAGGGCAACTCGGTGAAAAGCAGGGATAAATTTGCGCAGATTTTCATGTTGTTTCCTCGCGGTATTGCTGGACCAACGTAGCGGGATCTTTTTCCAGATTGCCTTGGCTGCCATGTAACCGCATCAGCTGTGCCGCCAAACCTGTTACCGGTGTTGCCGAGCCAGTCTGCTGAGCGACCCGCACCGCAGTATCCAAATCTTTAAGCAGTGTTCGTACATGCCACTTGATTGGCTCAAACTCGCTCGCGGCCATTTGCGGCGCAAGAATTTGCAAGGGTTTTGAATCAGCAAAACCGCCGGCTAGCGCTGGTGCAATCAAGCTTGCATCAACCCCGGACTTTTCAGCCAGGGCTACAACCTCAGCAATCACTAAAGCGTTGCAGGCAACAATCATTTGGTTGCACACCTTGGTCACCTGACCCGCGCCCACATCGCCCATGCGCGTAAGGCGCTGACCGAGATGAGCCAGCACAGGGCGTATTTGCTCGATGTCTGCAACCGTGCCGCCTGCCATGATTGCCAACGAGCCTGCCTCGGCGCCAGCGGTACCGCCTGAGACCGGCGCATCAACCCAACGCATACCTGTTCGACGCTCAAGCTCGGCAGCCATTTCCCGTGTTTGTGCGGGATCAAGGCTGGAAAAATCCACCAACAGCTGCCCCGGTTTTGCTGTCTCGACCACCCCGCCCGGACCAAACACAACTTCACGCACCACATCGGTATTAGCCAGGCACAACATGACGATGTCGGCCTTGGCACACAGCTGCGCCGGATGGCCCACCGCGCTTGCGCCCTGCTCAATCAGCGGCTGGCACTTATCAGGCGAACGATTCCATACCGTCAAAGGGTAATCCGCCGCCAGTAAACGACGCGTCATTGGCAGGCCCATCAGGCCTATTCCGGCAAAAGCTAAAGCGGGTAACGCAGCAGGCATAATCAACTCCAGTCTGGCCAGCGGTAAAGGTCGAGCGGCTATCTTAAACCCAAAGCAGATTCGTCAATCAGCCCTTAGCTGATTAGACTGTAGGCTCTTGGGCTCATACACCGCAGATCAGTACGCTGTGCCCACTTTATATTTAGAAAATCAAGGACTACCATGAATATCACTCGCCATGAAACCTCCGCACGCATGAGCCGCGTTGTCGTTCATAACAATACCGCTTACCTGTGCGGCCAAGTTGCAGAAGACCGCACAGCGGGTATTGAGCACCAAACCCAGACCATGCTGGCGAAGGTAGATGCGCTATTGAAATCGGTTAACAGCAGCCGTGAGCACATCCTCTCGGCAACGATCTATATCAAAGACATGAGCGACTTTGCAGCAATGAACAGCGTGTGGGATAACTGGGTGCCGAGCGGTTTTGCTCCAGCCCGTGCTTGCGTGCAAGCGAGCATGGCCAGCCCCGAGTTGCTGGTTGAAATCTCCGTCGTCGCCGCGGTCAAAGAGTAACTGTCATGACTAATTGCGTGCCCCAGTTCTGGCGAGACCCTGCGTTGCCAGCCATTGAGGCACGCTCAATTATTGATGGGCGTAAAGTGTGTTACGCGCTGCATGCCCATGCACATTTTTCCATCGGGGTGATTACTTCCGGCACCTGTACTTACATCAATGGCGAACAGCGACAAGCGATCCGCCAAGGCGCAAGCGTGTTGATGAATCCCCAAGCGGTACATGCCTGCAACCCAATTGATGAGCAGCCATGGTCGTACCGCATGCTCTATGTCGACTGCCAATGGCTAGCCGGGGTGCAAGCCTCAGTGCGGCACGATTCGCCTGGGGTATTTCAAGCCTACCAACCCGTTCTGAGCATTTCGCCAACGCTATATGACGCCTTCAACCAGTTCTATGACCAACTGCTCGACACCTCGCTAACGCCTGAGATCAAGAAGGCTGCGGCGTTGGCGTTTTTCCAGTTAATGGATCGTACCCTCGCGCCACAGGATGGCACCGTCAGCGAACCCGAGTTGCCCCATGTAAAGCTGGAACTGGCCGCTGCGTTTATCCGCGAAAACTGCGCGCAGCCATTAAGCCTGCAACAGATCAGTGATGCTGCTGGCCTATCGCGCTCTTACATGATTCGCGCGTTCCGGCGGCATTTCGGCATGACCCCTCACGCTTACCTGACCAACCAGCGGATACAACTTGCACAGCGCCTACTTAAGCGCGGCGAGTTGATTGTCGACGCGGCGTTAGCTGCAGGCTTTGCCGACCAGGCTCACCTGCAACGTACATTCAAACAGTTTCTGGCTGCCACGCCGGGCCAGTATCGAGGTTGAGTCAGGCCAGTAATAAATAGCCGCAGCTCGCGACCAGCAACGCCGCCATCAAGCGATTAAACACGCGGATGGAGCCAGGCGAATTTAGGTGATGCTGTAAATAAGTACCTGCCACCGCCCAGCAGGCAATCGACAGATAGCAGACGACAAAATAGATCGTTGAAAACTCAGCAATCTGTTGCAGATTTCCATCAGCCACAAACGCGCCCATACCAGCGACGCAGGCCATCCAGGCCTTAGGGTTAAGCCATTGCAGCGTTGCGCCATAAAGCATCGACGGCGCTCGGCCCTTTTGTGCGGTATTCAACTGACCATTATCGGTCGCCAACCTGAATGCCATAAACAGTAAAAAGGCAACGCCAGCCAACTTGATCAGCTCAGTCAGAAACGGCCACAACTGCAAGACCTTGTGCAAGCCCAACCCGGTCAAAACCAACAGCAGGGTGAAGCCAATTGTTGCTCCGGTGACATGCCGTAAGCTGGCACGCAAACCAAACTGCACACCGCTGCTAAGGGCGATGATATTCACAGGCCCCGGTGAAATTGAACTGGCTAACGCAAACGCCGCCATCGACAACCAAACACTCATACCCCACCCCTCACGTCACGACTATGTAAGAGGCTCAACCCTAAGCAGTGCGTAGCGTGAAGGATTGAACAAAAGTACCCTGGGTGCTTGGTCTACGCTGATACTGCGATTTATAACGTAACCAGAACTCACCACAACACAGAGAGGGTTGAAGATGCCTGCGCATGAAAAGATCAATTACGTCGAGTTTCCTGCCAAGGATCTAGCCGCCACCAAGGCTTTTTTTAATGCAGCCTTTGGCTGGACATTTGTCGATTACGGCCCCGATTACGTGGCCTTCTCAGACCAAGGTCTGGACGGAGGATTCTTCACCTCTGAGCAGCACTCGACCACCGCCAACGGCGGCGCATTGATTGTACTGTTCAGTGAAAACCTTGAGGCCACGCAAGCAAAAGTCAGCGCAGCAGGTGGAACAATAGTCAAAGACATTTACAGCTTCCCGGGCGGGCGCCGCTTCCACTTTGCGGAACCCAGCGGCAATGAATTTGCCGTCTGGGCGCAGCCAGAAAACTAAGCAGCAGGGTCTTGCATCGCGCCAACTTAACGCTGTGACCCGCTAATCAAACATTTATGCATGGCCCAAGTGTTGGCGGGTTATGCTTCGCATCCAGCTTTACCCGTATAATTAATTCGCTTTCCCCGCTATTTAACCGGAGAACCCGTCATGTTCAAACGTACTCTTGCGCTCGCCGCAGGCATTGCCTTGTCTATTTCCACCGTTTGCAGTCACGCTGCTGACGTTCTGCGCGTTTCCGCGATTCCAGATGAAGCCCCGACTGAGTTGCTGCGTAAATTCAAACCGCTAGGCGAATACCTTGAGCAGAAACTGGGCATGAAGGTTGAGTTTGTACCGGTGGCCGATTACGCCGCGGTGGTTGAGTCACTCGCATCTGACCGCCTCGATATGGCTTGGCTGGGTGGCTTCACTTTTGTGCAAACACGCCTGAAAACCGGCAATGCCGTGCCGCTGGTTCAGCGCGAACAGGATGCTCAGTTCACCAGCAAGTTCATCAGCGCCGACCCTGCGGTTAAGTCGATCAAAGACCTTAAAGGCAAAACTTTCGCTTTCGGCTCGGTATCTTCAACATCTGGCAGCCTCATGCCGCGCTACTTCATGCTGCAAGACGGTATCAAGCCTGAAGAGTTCTTCAGTCGCATTGCATACTCGGGTGCCCACGACGCAACAGCCGCCTGGGTCCAGGCTGGTAAAGCAGACGGCGGCGTACTCAATGCCTCGGTCTGGGACAAGCTGGTTGCCAGCGGCAAGGTCGACACCAGCAAAGTAAAAGTTATCGCCACCACGCCTACCTACTTCGATTACAACTGGACCGTACGCGGCACCCTTGATCCGGCGCTACAAGCCAAGATCAAAGCCGCATTTCTGGAACTCGATCCAGCAGTGCCTGAGCAGAAAGCCATTCTCGACCTGCAAGCGGCTAGCCGTTTCATCGAAACCAAGCCTGAAAACTATGAAGGGATCGAGGAAGCAGCGCGCGCCGCTGGCCTGTTGAAGTGACTTTAACGCTGCAAGGCGTGGGACTTACCCACGCCAATGGTCACGTTGCGCTCAGTGATATTGATCTGACGGTCAAAGCGGCTGAGCGCGTCGCCATCATCGGCCCTTCTGGCGCTGGCAAAACCACTCTGCTGCGCCTGCTTGCGACCAGCCTACAGCCGAGCACTGGCGCAATCAGCCTGCTTGAGCAACAGCCGTGGACGCTCGGTGCCAGCGAGCGTCAACGATTGCGTGCGCGTATAGGTTTGATCCATCAAGCGCCGCCATTGCCGCCACGTCAGCGTGTGGTTACCGCAATTCTCGCCGGTAAGCTCGGCCAGTGGTCACTGCTTAAAAGCCTGTTCAATCTGTTTTACCCCGTCGACATCGCTGGTGCTCAAGCCGCTTTGGCACGCCTGGACCTGGCCGACAAACTGTTTGAACGCTGCGACCAGCTTTCAGGTGGCCAGTTACAACGAGTTGGCATCGCCCGTGTGTTGTATCAAGGTGCACAATTAATTCTCGCCGATGAACCAGTGTCGGCCATGGACCCCGTGCTTGCTGACCATACACTCAGTGTTTTGAGCCACGAAGCCGCTGCGCGCAAGGTGACTCTGCTTGCCAGCTTGCATGCGGTCGACTTAGCCATGGCGCACTTTCCACGGGTGATTGGAGTGCGTGCGGGACGCATCGTTTTTGACCTGCCAAGCGATGAGATCAGCCCCGAGCAATTGGACGCGCTATACGCCAACGAGAAATTACAGTCCGCGCCCGAGATTATCGCTCCCACACCGACTGTGGTGCAGATTCCACGATGTTGAACCCGGCTCTACGCGACCCAGCATTTCTGCCACGCCTGGCGCTAAGCCTGCTCGCAGTGATTGTGCTGTGGCCGGGAATCAAGCTAAGTGAAGTTGATTTGGCGGTCTTGTTCGATGCTGAAAACAGCAAGGCCATGGGTAACTTTCTCAGCGGTTTCTGGCCGCCCGCCCATAGCCCTGAGTTTCTACAAATACTCTTGCGCGCTACCCTTGAAACACTGGCAATCGCCACGGCGGGCATGGCGCTGGCATTGCTGATTGCCATTCCTTGTGGACTGCTGGCCACCCGCGCGCTGTCGCTTTCTGCAGCGCACCGCAATGGCCGCCCAGCCTGGTGGTCACTCACCCTGCGCTGGCCGGTACGTGGCGTGCTGATTGTGCTACGCAGCGTCCCCGAAGTGGTTTGGGCGTTATTATTCGTGCGCGCTGTAGGTCTGGGACCCACTGCGGGCGTATTGGCCATCGCCATCACCTACAGCGGTATGCTCGGCAAGGTCTACGCCGAAATTTTCGAATCAGTTGATCCCCGCCCCGGCCGCGCCCTATTGGTGGCTGGCAGCCCCCGCCTGATGGCATTCACTTACGGCGTGCTGCCCAACGCCTCGGCCGAAATGCTTTCCTATACCGTGTATCGCTGGGAGTGCGCTGTGCGGGCATCGGTGGTCATGGGTTTCGTCGGTGCTGGCGGATTGGGCCAGCAAATTGATTTGTCGCTACGCATGTTTGCCGGTGGTGAAGTCGCCAGCATGCTCCTGACCTTTCTGCTGTTGGTGCTACTCGCCGATCAGCTAAGCAGAGTGCTACGGGCGAGATTGCAATGAAGTACCTCGTCAACTACAGCCTGGTGGCGCTGCTGCTGAGCGCAGTGTTCGCCTCGTTCAGTTACCTGAACATTGACCTGACGACTTTGTATTCAGGCGATGGCCTGAGTCAGATGAGCAGTTACGCCACCGGCTTCTTCAGTCCCGATTTCACTGCTCCACATCTGCGAGCGATCAGCCAAGGTGCGCTTGAAACTTTAGCAATGTCGTCAATTGGTACGTTGCTGGCAGCGCTGCTGGGTATTTTTTTGGCACTGCCTGCTGCCGGGCGTTTCGGCTGGCTGGCCATGAACACCAGTCGCTTATTGCTTAATGCCTTACGGGCGATTCCTGAACTGGTGTGGGCTGCATTGGTGGTGTTAGCTGCAGGCTTGGGCCCCAATGCTGGTACGCTGGCCTTGGCGCTACACACGGCGGGGGTGCTCGGCCGGTTATTTGCTGAAGCATTGGAAAACGTCAGTGATGAACCCGCGCGCGCTATTCGCCTTGCAGGGAGCGGACGCGTTGCCGCGTTCTGCTACGGCACGCTGCCGGAAGTCTGGCCGCAACTCATCGCTTACACCCTGTACCGCTGGGAAAACAATATCCGCATGGCCAGCGTGCTGGGCTTTGTCGGTGCAGGTGGCTTGGGTCAGATGCTCTACTTCCACCTCAGTTTGTTTCAGGAGGCGCAAGCGGCGACGGTGATTCTGGCCATGCTGGTGTTGGTGCTAGCAGTCGATGCCTTAAGCGCCTGGGCGCGTCAGCGCTGGGTCAGCCAGTAACCCAGCGCAAACCACAAGCTGTTACAGCCCGTCTTTGTCCAAGTGCGCCAAATCGACCGCGTCACCGCTGCGCAGCTCAAGCTTCTTGCGGATATCGGCGAACATCAAATCGTATTCTTTATGATTACGCATGATCAGGCCATTATTGATCGGTATGCCGTGCTTGGCAGCCGCACGCGTTGCCACACTGCCGAAGTTATAAGCGGTGTCACGGTGCAGCTCGAATTTCTCTTCGAAATCCTTGTTATTGCAATTACCGACAATACGTACCGAGAGCATTGGCCCTTCTACCGGGTCCTGACGAATTTCGTAGTACATATCAACCACATAAACCGGACGGCCTTCGCTGGCGACCTTGTTGGCGCGGTGCAGGTGACCTTCGGCGTATTTGGATACTGGCGGCACCGCCTCCTCGACAATCTCAGGCTCAAGCACCTCGACGGGCACCCCAAGCTTGGCTTTGATGTCGGCATACATCTGGTCGTAATCTTTGTGGTTACGTGCAACCAGGCCATCACTGCCCGGTACCCCGTATTTTTTGCCAATACGGCCAATCACACTGGCGAAGTTAAACGCCTGTTCGCGAGGCAGTTCGAAGGACTCTTCAAACATCGAGCCGTTTACGTTACCGGCCATGCGCATGCACAGCAGCGGTTTGAAGTTCTCATCACGGTGCACTTCATAGTAAATGTCGACACTGAATTCTGGGATATCGCTCGAGGCTCTTTGCTTAGTGCGATGTACGTGTCCTGGCTCAAACATTGTTCTACTCCATGAAAAAAATTAATCACGCTACGAAATGGTTCAACCCTTGAGGTTCAATGACCATTCAGCGCTTATTTGGTGCATCCATGCGCTCTTGCACAAGCACCCAAGGCGCAACGACCACGGCCCACAGTTGTGGATCGCGCGCGACTACGCTTTGCGCTTGCTCGTCCGTCATATTAGTAACATGACCGCCAGACAACCAGCTTGACACTTTGGCGCTGTCATTCTCGACCATAGCCTGCGCGACTTCAATTAAATCCTGATCCGCCTCAACCCACAACAAAGCGCCCTTGGCAAAGTAGGGTTGTAGCTCTTGCCAAGCAATGGGTGCTGTTTGCCCAAGGAGTTTGGCATAGAGGGTGCTAGGTTGCTCTGTCATGGTTGTGCCTATTTTTTAGCCGATTTTTGATTGCCATCATGATAACGTCGGCATGCTGGCAGGCAAGTTTGCCTGACGTCATGAAATGAAGCCAAGGCACGCCGTTTTTCTATACATTTCTTATATTTAAGCGACATCCTCGTGCTTTGCCCCCTGCTTCCGGCTTTTCAAGGCGCAAATCCGCGCTCTACACTGTACCGGTACAGTTGCTAGGGGTACGACCGAGGAATAGAACTCGGTTCTGCAGCTTTGGCCGTAAGAACTACAACAACTAAAAACACAAGAGTGGAGCATTATGAAAAAGGCAACTAAGCAGATTTCCAAACTGTTAGCCGCCATGGCAATGGCTGGCGTTGCAAGCTACTCAATGGCTGCAGACACAATCAAAATCGGTTTGGCAGGTCCAGTTACTGGCGCTGTAGCCCAGTATGGTGAAATGCAGTTCATCGGCGCTAAAATGGCCATTGAGCAGATCAACAAAGCAGGTGGCGTAAACGGCGAGATGCTCGAAGGTGTGGTCTATGACGACGCTTGCGACCCAAAACAAGCCGTAGCTGTAGCCAACAAAATTGTTAACGATGAAGTTAAGTTTGTTGTCGGTCACCTGTGCTCAAGCTCCACTCAGCCTGCTTCGGACATTTACGAAGACGAAGGCATTCTGATGATTACCGCTGCGTCGACCAGCCCTGAAATCACTGCACGTGGTTATCAGCTGATCTTCCGCACTATCGGTCTGGACAGCCTGCAAGGCCCAACCGCTGGTAACTTCATCGCTGACCACATCAAGCCGAAGAACGTCGCGGTAATCCACGACAAGCAGCAGTACGGTGAAGGCATTGCCACTGCTGTTAAGCAGACTCTGGAAGCCAAAGGCGTCAAAGTCGGCATGTTTGAAGGCATCAACGCTGGCGACAAAGACTTCTCGTCGATGATCTCCAAGCTCAAGCAAGCCGGTGTCGACTTCGTTTACTACGGTGGCTACCACCCAGAACTGGGTCTGCTGCTGCGCCAATCTGCTGAAAAAGGCCTGAAAGTCAAGTTCATGGGTCCGGAAGGCGTGGGTAACAAAGAGATCTCTGCAATCGCTGGCCCTGCGTCCGAAGGCCTGCTGGTCACCCTGCCGAAGTCATTCGACCAAGACCCAGCTAACAAAGCATTGGTTGAAGCCTTCAAAGCCAAAAACGAAGACCCAAGCGGCCCATTCGTATTCCCTGCTTACGCAGCGGTACAAGTGATTGCCGGTGGTATCGAGAAAGCCGGTAGCACTGACACCGACAAAGTTGCAGCTGCTCTGCGCGCCAACAGCTTCAAGACGCCGACCGGCGACCTTTCCTTCGACGAGAAGGGCGATCTGAAAGACTTCAGCTTCGTGGTCTACGAATGGCACCAGGACGGTACAAAAACCGAAGCCAAATAAGCCTCACTGTCCGAACCCAAAGCCCACTGCTGCCGCAGTGGGCTTTGTTTATTAGAAGAATCCCGGTCTTGCGCGGCGCCACAAGCGATGCATTACGCAACGACCCAGGAGCTAGGCAATGCCTGATCTTTATCACTACCTGCAACAGCTGGTTAATGGTTTAACCATTGGCAGCACTTATGCCTTGATAGCCATCGGCTACACCATGGTCTACGGCATCATCGGCATGATCAACTTCGCCCATGGCGAGGTTTATATGATTGGCTCCTACGTGGTGTTTATCGCCGTCGCCGGTCTTGCCATGTTTGGCATCCATAGCTTGCCCATTGTGCTGATCGCAGGATTCGCTGCCAGCATCATTGTCGCCAGTGCCTATGGATACAGTATCGAACGTGTCGCCTACCGGCCTTTGCGCGGTGGTAATCGTTTGATCCCCCTGATTTCGGCAATTGGTATGTCGATATTCCTGCAAAACGAAGTACTTCTTGCGCAGGACTCCAAAGACAAAGCCATCCCCAATCTGCTTCCTGGCAATTTCGTGTTCGGCGAAAACAGCATGAACGGCGTGGTTATTTCGTACATGCAAGTGCTGATTTTCATCGTGACCTTCCTGGTCATGGTCGGCCTTACCTGGTTCATCTCCCGCTCCCGCTTGGGTCGCGCTTGTCGTGCCTGCGCTGAAGACTTGAAGATGGCCAACCTGCTAGGCATCAACACCAACAACATCATCGCCCTGACCTTCGTGATTGGCGCGGCACTCGCTGCGGTTGCCTCGATACTGTTGAGTTTGCAATATGGAGTGATCAACCCGCACTTGGGCTTCCTCGCTGGCATCAAGGCCTTCACCGCAGCAGTACTGGGCGGTATTGGCAGTATTCCTGGCGCGGTTCTGGGAGGCTTGGTTCTGGGTGTTGCTGAAGCATTTGGCGCCGATATTTTTGGCGACCAATACAAAGACGTTGTGGCATTCAGCCTGTTAGTGCTGGTGTTGCTGTTCCGCCCGACTGGCATCTTAGGTCGTCCGGAGGTTGAAAAGGTATGAGTTCGGCAATTACAAAAAACCTTAAGACAGCATTTTTCAGCGCCCTGTTGGTATTGGCTGTTGCCTATCCGGTGTTGGGACTGAAGCTGACGACTGTTGGTATCAAGCTCGAAGTTCACAACGCCAGCCCGGCGGTTTTGTGGACCATTGCTGGCTGTACGATTGTGATGTTCTTCTGGCAGCTATTTCGCGGCCCGATCAGCGCAGCATGGTCACATGCCCCGAAACTACCAACGGTTCCGAGCAAAGCGACTAACTTCATTACCCTACCTTCGACCCAGCGCTGGATTATTCTTGGCTTGGTAATGGTGGCGCTGGCATGGCCGTTTTTTGGCAGCCGTGGTGCAGTGGATATCGCCACCCTGATTCTGATCTACGTGATGCTCGGCCTTGGCCTGAACATCGTGGTGGGCTTTGCTGGCTTGCTCGATCTGGGTTATGTGGGCTTTTATGCCGTTGGTGCTTATACCTACGCACTGTTGTCGCATTACTACGGCCTGGGTTTCTGGGTGTGCTTACCGATTGCAGGGCTGATGGCGGCATTTTTCGGCTTTATTCTCGGTTTCCCAGTGCTACGTTTACGCGGCGACTATTTGGCGATTGTGACGCTTGGTTTCGGTGAAATTATCCGCATCCTGCTACGTAACATGACCGAATTGACAGGCGGCCCGAACGGTATCAGCAACATCGATAAACCAACCCTGTTTGGTCTGTCGTTCGAGCGCAGAGCCGCCGAAGGCATGCAAACCTTTCACGAGTACTTCGGCACTGCTTACCAGTCGATCAACAAGGTTATCTTCCTGTACCTGATCGCCCTGCTGCTGGTGCTGCTGACGCTGTTCGTGATCAACCGCCTGTTGCGTATGCCAATTGGCCGCGCGTGGGAAGCCCTGCGCGAAGACGAAATCGCTTGCCGTGCGCTGGGCATGAACCCAACCATCATCAAGCTCTCTGCCTTTACCTTGGGCGCCAGCTTCGCAGGCTTTGCTGGCAGCTTCTTTGCCGCTCGCCAGGGCTTGGTGACACCAGAGTCGTTCACTTTCATTGAGTCAGCAATCATCCTCGCCATCGTGGTTCTCGGCGGCATGGGTTCACAGCTCGGGGTGATCCTCGCTGCGATCGTGATGATCCTGCTACCTGAATTAATGCGTGAATTCAGCGAGTACCGCATGTTGTTCTTCGGTGCCCTGATGGTATTGATGATGATTTGGCGTCCGCAGGGCTTGCTGCCCATGCAGCGTCCACACCTGGAGCTGAAACAATGAGCCGCCCGATTCTAGAAGTAAGCGGCTTATCCATGCGTTTTGGCGGCCTGCTGGCCGTCAACGGTGTGAATCTGACCGTTCATGAAAAACAAGTGGTGTCGATGATCGGCCCTAACGGCGCTGGCAAAACCACCGTGTTCAACTGCCTGACTGGCTTTTATCAGCCAACCAGCGGCAGCGTGCGCCTCAATGGCGAGCAAATTGAGGGCCTGACCGGCCACAAGATTGCCCGTAAAGGCGTGGTGCGGACCTTTCAGAACGTACGCCTGTTCAAGGACATGACCGCGGTTGAAAACCTGCTGGTGGCGCAACATCGCCACCTCAACACCAACTTCTTCGCAGGCCTGTTCAAGACACCGGCGTTTCGCAAAAGCGAGCGTGAGGCCATGGACCGTGCGGCGCACTGGCTGGACCAGGTCAATTTGACCGAGTTCGCCAACCGCCCTGCAGGCACCCTCGCCTATGGTCAGCAACGTCGCCTGGAAATCGCCCGGTGCATGATGACTCAGCCAAGCATTCTGATGCTCGACGAGCCAGCTGCCGGTCTGAACCCGCGAGAAACCGAAGACCTCAAGGCACTGATTGGCATGCTGCGCGACGACCACAACGTCACCGTGCTGTTAATTGAGCATGATATGAAGTTGGTGATGAGCATTTCCGACCACATTTTCGTGATCAACCAAGGCACACCGCTGGCAGACGGAACCCCGGAGCAGATTCGCGATAACCCGGATGTAATCAAAGCCTATCTGGGGGAATCGTAATGCTCTATTTCGAAAACGTTTCGACCTTCTACGGCAAAATTCAAGCGCTACATGACGTCAACGTTGAAGTTCGTCAGGGTGAGATCGTGACCCTGATTGGCGCCAACGGCGCAGGCAAATCAACCCTGTTGATGACCCTGTGCGGCAACCCGCAAGCCACCGGCGGCAGCATCCGTTATCAGGGTGAAGAGCTGGTCGGCATGCAAACGCCGGATATCATGCGCAAAAGTATTGCCGTGGTTCCGGAAGGTCGCCGGGTGTTCGCTCGCCTCACCGTTGAGGAGAACCTGGCCATGGGCGGGTTCTTTACCGATAAGGCCGATTTCCAGGAGCAAATGGACAAGGTATTGCACCTGTTCCCACGCCTGAAAGAACGCTTTGAGCAACGCGCCGGTACCATGTCCGGTGGCGAACAGCAGATGCTTGCCATTGGCCGGGCGCTGATGAGCAAACCGAAGCTGCTGTTGCTCGATGAACCGTCGTTGGGCTTGGCACCGATCATCATTCAGCAGATTTTCGACATCATCGAACAACTGCGCGACGACGGTGTGACTGTGTTCCTGGTTGAACAGAACGCCAACCAGGCACTGAAGCTGGCGGACCGTGGCTACGTACTGGAAAACGGTCGTATCGTCATGCAGGGCAGCGGTGAAGAGTTGCTCAATGATCCAAAAGTACGCGACGCGTATCTCGGCGGTTAACCGCTCACCTGGTAACTAAAAAAGCCGCTGAAATCAGCGGCTTTTTTAGTTCTGGCATTTAGCTTGGTGTTTTTTAAGCCGCCTGGATTCAACCGAAACACCGAGTCATCCGTACATAAGCGTTGCGGCCAGTTACAATAGGTGGATTACTTTATTGATGACTGCCTGATGACCGAACCAATACGCCTTTCCAAACGCCTGATCGAACTGGTCGGCTGCTCCCGACGTGAAGCTGAGCTGTACATTGAGGGCGGCTGGGTGACGGTGGATGGCGAAGTGATTGATGCTCCTCATTTCAAGGTTGCCGAACAGCAGGTTGTGCTGCACCCAAACGCTGTCGCAGCCCCGCTCGACCCCGTCACACTGCTGGTGCATATCCCGCCTGGGCACAACAACGCTGAGCGAATAACTGAAGAGCTCAGCACGGCCAGCCACTGGCCAGAGGACGCCTCCGGCATCCGCCCCTTGAAAGGCCATCTGGCTAACCTGACGCCATGCATTCCCTTGCAAGCCGGTGCAGAGGGCCTGCATGTTCTGACTCAAGACTGGCGTATCGAGCGCAAATTGCGCGATGACATCGTCAAGATGGAGCAGGAGTACGTGGTAGAGGTCAGCGGCGAACTTAGCGAGCGTGACCTTAAGCGGCTTAATCACGGTTTGATCTTCAACAATTACGCATTGCCACCCTGCAAAGTCAGCTGGCAGAACGAAACCCGCTTACGCTTTGCCCTGAAAAACCCGATACCGGGTCAGATCGTATTTATGTGCAACGAAGTCGGGCTGAAAGTATTGAGCTTCAAACGCATACGCGTCGGCGGCGTGCCTATGTCTAAAGTCGCACCCGGCCAGTGGCGCTATCTAGCAGCGAAAGAACGCTTCTAAACCCTGCCCACCCCACATTTTTTAGCGCAGACGATCTCGAATCCGGTCTGCGCATTTATCAGGAATTGATGATGCTTAATAATGATGTTCTGCGCAGCGTGCGCTACCTACTTGATGTCAACGATGCAAAGCTGGCTGAAATCATTGCCCTGAGCGGCAAGACCGTCACCATCGCCGAGCTTGAACCGCTGCTGAAGAAAGAAGACGAAGAAGGTTTTATCGTCTGTGATGATGAGCTGATGGCGCACTTCCTGGATGGCCTGGTTTACTTCAAGCGCGGTAAAGACGACAGCCGTCCAGCGCAGCCATTTGAGCTGCCAATGACCAATAACATGGTCCTAAAAAAGCTGCGCGTTGCCTTCGAGCTGAAAGAAGATGACATGCACGCGATCATGCAGAGCGTTGACTTTCCTGTGTCGAAACCAGAAATGAGCGCGTTATTCCGCAAGTTCGGTCACAGCAACTACCGCACCTGTGGCGACCAGTTTCTGCGTAACTTCCTCAAAGGCCTGACCCTGCGCGAACGCCCTCAAGCAGCCACTGAATAACCCACTGCAAAATGCTGCGGCAGCCGGTGCTGCGGCAGCCGATGCTGGGGCAGCCGGTGCTAGGAGCCAGCAAGGGTTGCGGCAACCATGCTCGCTTCCGTCCCCAGAAGCGTCTTAATGACTGGCTACCTCGCGCCGCACATGGCGCTGTATTTGCGCCAACAATAGTGCATCCACTGTTGGCGCTAGCCGATTAGGGTGATGGCATCCGTCATTAAAGGACTCGCCATGCTCCCCTACTTCTCTCTAAAAGATCGCACTGCACTGGTTACCGGTGGCACTCGTGGTATCGGCAAGATGATCGCCAAGGCCTTTGTCCAAGCAGGCGCCACAGTCTACGTGTGCGCCCGCGACGCTCAGGCTTGCAGCGACACCGCAGAAGAGCTCAGCGCCTTCGGCACCTGCCACGGTATTGCCGCTAACCTGGCGACCGAAGAAGGCGTACAGGCCCTCGCTCAAGAACTCAGTGGCAAACTTACCCAGCTCGATATTCTGGTCAACAACGCAGGCACCACTTGGGGTGCGCCACTTGAGTCCTACCCGGCTAAGGGCTGGGAAAAAGTAATGCAGCTCAATGTCACCTCAGTTTTCAGCTGCATCCAACAATTGCTCCCACTGCTGCGCAAAGCTGGGAACAGCAGCAATCCGGCGCGGGTGATCAATATTGGCTCGGTGGCCGGAATCAGCTCGTTCGGTGAAAACGCCTACGCCTATGGCCCAAGCAAAGCTGCGCTGCATCAACTGTCGCGCATGCTCGCTCGTGAGCTGGTTGAGCAACATATCAACGTCAATGTAATTGCGCCTGGGCGCTTCCCAAGCAAGATGACCCAACACATCGCCAATGATGAAGAAGCAATGGCCGAAGATACTGCGGTCATCCCGATGAAACGCTGGGGCCGCGAGGAGGAAATGGCAGCTTTGGCGATCAGCCTGGCCAGCACCGCAGGCGCCTACATGACCGGCAATATCATCCCGATTGACGGTGGTTTCAGCCTTTGAAATAAGGCACGGCATGGCACGGCATGGCATGGCCAGCGGACAAAAGGCGATTTGATCAGCAACGCTAAAGGCCAGCGGTGCTTTGCGGTTAAGATAGGCGACCCTCAATGGCGGTCGCTTGCAATGTCTTATTCCGTTTCGCCCATCGGCTTTGTACGCTCTTGCTTCAAAGAGAAATTCGCCATTCCGCGCCAGCCGCATTTGGCTCCGGCAGCGCGTGGCGTATTGGAGTTAGTGGCGCCATTTGACCAGCCTGAAGCCATTCAGGGGCTTGAGCACGTCAGCCATGTCTGGCTGCTGTTTCTGTTTCATCAGGCGCTTGAAGATAAACCCCGCCTAAAAGTGCGCCCACCGCGCTTGGGCGGTAACCAGTCGATGGGCGTATTTGCCACGCGCGCAACGCATAGGCCGAATGGCATCGGCCAATCGGTCGTCGCGCTGGATAAAATCGAGCCGGGCAAACTCTGGTTATCGGGTATCGACCTGCTCGACGGCACCCCGGTAATCGATATAAAACCCTATGTGCCCTACGCCGACTGCATCAGCACTGCGACCAATAGCATGGCTGATAAAGCGCCACGGTTGATTGACGTCGACTGGCAGCCGCAGGCCCTGCTGCAGGCCTGCGAGCATACCCAACGGCTTAATCAGCCATTGGTTGAGCTGATTGAGCAATGTCTGGCTCAAGACCCCCGCCCGGCTTATCAAACCCCTCAACCTGAGCGGCGCTACGGCACTCGCTTATGGGATGTTGAGGTGCGCTGGCACTATCCGCAGCCGGATAAGATCTGCGTTCTGGAAGTCGTTCCTGGCGCTTGAACTGAGCCGCTAGATACCTTGCACACACCCTATCTGCCGCCCGCTAAACCCTGCGTCAAACTGAGCGATGCCCCCTTTTACCAGGCTCCTTGTAATTTACGGTCAGCCAACCAGTCCCATCAGTACCCGTCCTACTGTCGCTCAAGGAAAATCTGATAATGAAACAATGGAGCCTGTTACTGCTGCGCATTTCACTCGGTTGGCTACTGATCATCTGGGGCATTAATAAATTACTCAATGTTGAGCACGGCCTTGCGGTCGCCAACAAGTTTTACTTCGGTGTGTTCGCCTTCGACAACCTGCTGCAAGCAGCTGGCGTACTGCAAATGCTTGTCGGTTTGCTGATTGTTTTCGGGTTTATGCGCAGACTGGTCTACCCAATACAATTGCTATTCAGCGCAGCCACGCTGATTGCAGTATGGCAATCGGTGATTGACCCATGGGGCTGGTTCTATACTGGCAGCAATGCGTTGTTTTATCCGTCGCTTATCATCTTTGCCGGCTGTCTGGTGGTAATGGCTTGGCGTGACGAAGATCGCTTTGCCCTCGATACCTTAAGCAAAAAGCCAGCGCCACCCAGCGCTTAATCAGGCTACTGACACTGCCAATCACACTTGAAGAGTAAGCGGCTTAACCATCACTCGCAGCTATACGTCTCTTTTGCTGAAGGGCGTAAATAGCAGGATCAAGAAGGTGCTTCCCGGACAACCGTGAAGCACTTTTTTATGTCCGCAGATCGCCCAAGAACAAACCTGCTACCAGAAAAAGCCGCAAAAACCCTTGATGTACATCAGCATCACACCCGGTACAGCACCCCAAAAAGTGCGGCTAGGAGTCGCACCTGTCGCAGCCAATTCAGGCAATTGCCGCTCTACCACAGGCCAGCAAAAACAGCGGTTGCAGCGCTTTTTTCTTACCAAACTCTGATGTCGGCTCCAGCCTCTGATAAAGCAGAAACGACATATGTAACTTGAAGTTACCTTTGTAATAACTTGTAATGGTTTCGCCATTCTTCAGCCGTGCTTGTGAATTTACTCACGCATCGGTCGAAATTATCACCACGCGCAGGCATTGCGCTTCATGGCTGAAAACCCGCTCGGCTCAAGCCGATTACAAGCGGTACTCACTTCAAAGGACTGTCTGCTGCAAGCCCATTTTGGGTCATGGCATACGCTGACTAACAATATTCCAAACAGCGCACAGCTCAGTTTCGCCACGCGAGAACTAGACGGGAGAGGCTTGCCCGAATTCTGGTGGCGGCTGGCTATTGCGTAAAAACCCTCTGACAGCGCGCGCCGTCAGAACTGTATCGGCTGCATCACCTCGGTAAGAGAAGACCGAGGCGTCGGAGTCAATTTATCCATTAAGGCCGCAAGATGAAAACTGAGCAGTACCTTGGATACCTGAAACGATTGTCGTGGCTGCCCTTGCTGATGCTGAGCGGCTGCAACATGACCGTGCTCGACCCCAAGGGTCAGGTGGGCATGGATGAGAAATCGCTGATTATCACCTCCACCTTATTGATGCTGATCGTAGTAATTCCGGTCATCGTGATGACTCTGGGATTCGCCTGGAAATACCGTGCCTCCAACACCGAGGCAACGTATAAGCCGAACTGGTCGCACTCCACCGCCATCGAGCTAGTGATATGGCTGGTGCCCTGCGCGATCATCGCTGTACTTGGCACCCTGACCTGGACCACCACCCACGAGCTCGACCCTTATCGCCCGCTGGACTCCGACGTTAAGCCGGTGGTGATTCAGGCGGTGTCGCTGGACTGGAAGTGGCTGTTCATCTACCCCGAGCAAGGCATTGCCACGATCAACGAGATCGCCTTCCCCACCGATACACCGGTGAACTTCCAGATTACTTCGCAGAGTGCGATGAACTCGTTCTTCATCCCGCAACTCGGCAGCCAGATTTACTCCATGGCGGGTATGCAAACCAAGCTGCACCTGATCGCCAACTTTGCAGGCACCTTCGATGGCCTGTCTTCGAACTTCAGCGGCGACGGCTTCTCCGGCATGAAATTCAAAGCGATCGCAACATCGGCCAAGGGCTTCGACGACTGGGTAGCCAAGGTCAAGGCCGCACCGAAAACGCTGGATCAGAGCAACTACCCGGAGCTGGTCAAGCCAAGCGAAAACGATCCGGCGCAGTACTTCTCTTTTGTCAGCCCGACGCTCTACAACTCAATCCTCATGCAATACATGCACGGCCCATCCAAGCCGCAGCCTACCGCAGAGGCCATAGGTGACATGCCTGATATGAAAGACATGCACATGCCCATGAACGCGAGTATCGAGGAGTAATCACTGATGTTTGGCTTGTTAACGCTTGACGCAGTGCCCCTGCACACACCCATCATTATGGGCACCTTGGGCATAGTCGCCCTTCTTGGCCTGGCCATCGTGGCTGCGCTGACCTATTACGGTAAGTGGTCCTATTTGTGGACCGAGTGGCTGACCTCGGTCGACCACAAGAAAATCGGCGTGATGTACATCTTAGTCGCCATGATCATGCTGCTGCGGGGTTTTGCTGACGCGATCATGATGCGCGGCCAATTGGCCATGGCCGAAGGCGCCAACCATGGTTTCCTGCCGCCCGAACACTACGACCAGATCTTCACCGCCCATGGCGTGATCATGATCATTTTCATGGCCATGCCGTTTATGATCGGTTTGATGAACATCGCCGTGCCGCTGCAGATCGGCGCCCGCGACGTGGCGTTCCCATTCCTCAACTCGTTGAGCTTCTGGCTGTTCATGGCCGGTGTGATTTTGGTCAACCTTTCCCTGGCTGTGGGTGAATTCGCCCGCACCGGCTGGGTGGCTTATCCACCGCTGTCGGAGCTGGGCTACAGCCCGGGAGTGGGTGTCGACTACTACATCTGGGCTTTGCAGCTATCCGGCTTAGGAACACTGCTAACCGGGGTTAACTTCCTGGTCACCATACTGAAGATGCGTGCACCGGGCATGAAGCTGATGCAGATGCCGATCTTCACCTGGACCTGCACATTCACCAACATCCTGATTATCGCTTCGTTCCCGATTCTTACCGCTACGCTGGCGTTGTTGAGCCTTGACCGCTACCTGGACATGCACTTCTTCACCAACGAACTGGGCGGCAACGCCATGATGTACATCAACCTGTTCTGGGCCTGGGGCCATCCAGAGGTGTATATCCTGATTCTGCCGGCATTCGGGGTGTTCTCGGAAGTGATCTCCACCTTCACCGGTAAGCGCCTGTTTGGCTACACCTCGATGGTCTGGGCGACTGCAGCAATCACCGTGCTCGGCTTCGTGGTCTGGTTGCACCACTTCTTCACCATGGGCTCGGGTGCCAACGTCAACGCTTTCTTCGGCGTTGCCACCATGATTATCTCGATCCCAACCGGGGTGAAGCTTTTCAACTGGCTGTTCACCATATTCCGTGGCCGCTTGCGTTTCACCACGCCGGTGCTCTGGACTTTAGGCTTTATGGTGACCTTCACTATCGGCGGCATGACCGGCGTGCTGCTGGCAGTACCGGGTGCCGACTTCGTGTTGCACAACAGCCTGTTTCTGATCGCACACTTCCACAACACCATCATTGGTGGCGCGGTATTCGGTTACCTGGCCGGTTTCACTTTCTGGTTCCCTAAAGCGTTCGGTTTCAAGCTCGACGAGCGTCTGGGCAAGTACGCGTTCTGGTGCTGGATCGTTGGTTTCTTCGTGGCGTTCATGCCGCTGTACGTACTGGGTTTCATGGGCATGACCCGGCGCCTGAATCACTACGACAATCCACTGTGGCACCCCTACCTGATTGTCGCCTTTTGTGGGGCCGTGCTGATCTTCTGCGGCATCGCGTTCCAGATCGCCCAGATCATCGTCAGCATCAAGAACCGCGATGCCCTGCGCGACCACACTGGCGACCCTTGGGGCGGCCGTACTCTCGAATGGTCAACCTCTTCACCGCCACCGTTCTACAACTTTGCGGAGCTACCTACTGTGCATGCTGTCGACGCGTTCCACGAAATGAAAGAAAACGACACCGCCTATCTGCGACCTGTTAGCTACAGCCCGATCCACATGCCGAAGAACACCGCTGCAGGCCTGGTGATCGGCCTGATCGGCGCGGTGTTTGGCTTCGCCATGATCTGGCACATCTGGTGGCTGGCGGGTGCGAGCTTGATCGGCATGATCGCGACTTTCATTGTCCGCAGTTACAACCAGGACGTTGACTACTACGTGCAACCGGATGAGATCGAACGCATCGAAAGCCAACGCTTTCCGCTCCAGACTATCCGTACTAACGATTCGCACAAGCCTGCACAACACACCCCACAACTCGCGGAAGAGGTGTAACTCGCATGTCTACCGCAATTCTCAACTCTCAACCCGGCGTTGACCACGCTCACGATCATGGCCACGAGCATGATAGTGGCGATATGACGGTATTTGGCTTCTGGCTATACCTGATGACCGACTGCATCCTGTTCGCCTGCGTGTTTGCCACCTACGCGGTGCTGGTCAACCACACCGCTGGCGGGCCTACCGGCAAGGAGATCTTCGAGCTGCCTTATGTGCTGGTCGAAACTGCCCTGCTGCTGGTCAGTAGCTGCACTTACGGCATGGCCATGCTGGCGGCCCACAAAGGCATCAAGCGCAACACCATCGCCTGGCTGCTGGTCACCTTCCTCTTTGGTCTCGGCTTTATTGGCATGGAGATCAACGAGTTCCATCAACTGATCGTGGAAGGCTTCGGACCCGATCGCAGCGCGTTCCTCTCATCGTTCTTCACCCTGGTTGGCATGCACGGCCTACACGTGACGGCCGGTCTGGTGTGGATGGTTGTGATGATGGCGCAGGTCTATAAACGTGGCCTAACCCCGCAGAACACCACCCGACTGTCGTGCCTGAGCCTGTTCTGGCACTTCCTCGATATCGTCTGGATCTGCGTGTTCACTGTTGTCTATCTGATGGGAGTCGCCCAATGAGCCACGCACAGACACACAGTCATGCAGGTGAAAGCCATGGCAGCGTGCGTACCTACGCCATCGGCTTGATCCTTTCGGTGATCCTCACGGCGATACCCTTCGCCATAGTCATGAGCGGCCAGTTCTCGCGCAACACCGCACTGGTTGCCATGGTCGTATTTGCGGTAGCCCAGGTGCTGGTGCATCTGGTTTGCTTCCTGCACATGAACACATCGTCGAAAGGCCGCTGGAACTTGCTGGCCTTCCTCTTCACGGTGCTGCTCATCGTGATGCTGGTGGGCCTGGCGATCTGGATCATGGTCAATGCCGACAACCTTATGATGCCCTGGATGTGACCATGAAGTTCAAACGCTACCTTCTGATCACCAAGCCTGGAATCATCTTCGGCAATTTGATTGCCGTAGCAGGTGGCTACTTCCTCGCAGCACAGGGCCACATCGACCTTAGGTTGTTGCTGTCTACCGTGATCGGTTTATCACTGGTGGTGGCCAGCGGGTGCGTGTTGAACAACTGCATTGATCGCGATATCGACCAGCACATGGAACGCACGCGTAACCGGGTGCTGGTCACCGGCAAGATTTCACTCAAGGCGGCGCTGGCTCACGGCCTGGTGCTCGGTCTCGCCGGATTCAGCCTGCTGTGGCTCGAAACCACTGCGCTGGCCACAGCCTTGGCCGCGATTGGGTTTGTGGTCTATGTAGGCCTGTACAGCCTGTGGCTCAAGCGCACTTCGGAGTACGGCACCTTGGTCGGCAGCTTGTCCGGTGCCATGCCGCCGGTAGTGGGCTACTGCGCAGTGTCCGGCCAGTTCGACACCGGAGCTGCCCTGTTATTGCTGATCTTCTGCCTCTGGCAGATGCCGCACTCCTACGCCATTGCGATATACCGCCTGAATGACTACAAGGCGGCGGGTATCCCGGTTCTGCCGGTAAAACGCGGGATCGACGCCACCAAACTACAGATCATCCTGTACATCCTGGCGTTTACTGGCGCTTCACTGCTACTCACCCTGACCGGCTTCGCAGGCTATGGCTACCTGCTGGTCGCCCTGTTGGTCAGCGCCTGGTGGCTGGTGATCGCCCTGTCCGGTTACCGTGCCGTGGATGATCGGTTGTGGGCTCGCAAGTTGTTCGCTTTCTCCATTGTCACAATCAGCGCTTTGAGCCTGATGATGTCGATCGACTTCCAGGCCATGCCGCACGCGGGTTTGCTGGCCATGCTGTAACAACTGCAAATGCTGGGTTGTATTGGGTCTGAGTACCCAACATTCTCCCTTTGCCCCGCCTCAGGCGGGGCTTTTTTTCAGCAAAAAAAATCCCACCGCTTGGTGGGATTGTTTATTGCTAACGGCTTACTTCTCGACAAAAGCCCGCTCGATCAAATAATCACCTGGCTCGCCCATGCGTGCAGAAACTTTCAAGCCAAAGCTATCCAGCACAGCACTGGTTTCATCGAGCATGCTCGGGCTGCCGCAAATCATTGCACGGTCGTCTTGTGAGTTGATTGGCGGTAAACCAATATCGCGGAACAGCTTGCCGCTGCGCATCAAATCCGTCAGGCGGCCCTGATTCTCGAACTCTTCACGGGTCACAGTTGGGTAGTAGATGAGCTTCTCTTTCAGCGCATCACCGAAGTATTCATTCTTCGGCAAATGTTCGGTGATGAACTCACGGTACGCCACTTCGTTAACGTAACGAACACCATGAACCAGCACCACTTTCTCGTAGCGCTCATAGGTTTCAGGGTCTTGAATTACGCTCATGAACGGCGCCAGGCCGGTGCCCGTACTCAACAGATAAAGGTGCTTACCTGGCAATAGGTCATCGAGAATCAAGGTGCCGGTTGGCTTGCGGCTCACCATCAACTCATCACCAGGCTTGAGGTGCTGAAGTTGCGAGGTTAACGGGCCGTCCGGCACTTTGATACTGAAGAACTCGAGGTGTTCTTCATAGTTCGGACTGGCGATAGAGTAAGCACGCATCAGTGGGCGGCCAGTGTCCTGCTGCAAACCGATCATTACAAACTGACCATTTTCAAAACGCAGCCCGGCATTACGGGTGGTCTTAAAGCTGAACAGCGTGTCATTCCAGTGGTGGACGCTGAGCACACGCTCGACGTTCAAATTGCTCATGCAGGTATCCTCACTAAATTAAGCTACCCACTGCGGGTATTTGCGCTGCATTCTAGAGGCGCGCAGAATATCTGTTAAGTGAATTATTAAGATATAGGTTATCGGTTATATAGATATGCGATTTACTCTCAGACAACTTCAAGTATTTGTTGCCGTCGCTCAACAGGAAAGCGTGTCGCGTGCGGCCGAGTCTTTGTCGTTATCGCAGTCGGCCACCAGCACCTCGGTAACCGAACTTGAGCGCCAGACTGATTGCCAGCTTTTTGACCGCGCGGGCAAACGCTTGACCCTCAACGCATTGGGCCATCAGTTGCTGCCACAAGCGGTTGCGCTGATCGATCGTTCTAAAGAGATCGAGCGTTTATTGGCTGGGAAAAGCGGTTTTGGCACGCTGAATGTCGGGGCAACCCTTACCGTCGGTAATTATCTGGCGACGCTATTGATTGGTAACTTCATGCAGCTGCATCCCGAATGCCGGGTAAAACTGCAGGTTCACAACACCGCACATGTGGTGCAGCAAGTGGCTCACTATGAATTGGACCTGGGCTTGATTGAAGGCGACTGCCAACATCCAGACATTGACGTGCAACCCTGGGTGGAAGATGAGCTGGTGGTCTTTTGTGCGCCGCAACATCCTCTGGCTCAATCCAAAACTGCCAGCGTTGAGGAGCTCAGCCGTGAAGCCTGGATACTTCGTGAAAAAGGCTCAGGCACTCGCCTAACCTTTGATCAAGCTATGCGTCATCACCCCAACCCACTGAATATTCGCCTGGAACTCGAACACACCGAGGCGATAAAACGCGCGGTTGAGTCAGGTTTGGGAATCGGCTGCATCTCACGTCTTGCGTTACGAGACGCCTTTCGCCGCGGTAGCTTAGTGCCCGTAGAAAGCCCGGACCTGGATCTGCGTCGGCAGTTCTACTTCATCTGGCACCAACAAAAGTATCAAACAGCGGCGATGCGTGCATTTCTCGAACTGTGCCAGACCCTGACTGCCGGAGTAACCCGTAGCGATGAGATCGTCTTACCAACAATTGCCTAATGATGATTCAAGGGCGGTCGCAAGTGCTAGCCCAGAAGAATAATCAACCAGACACTGCCAATCAAAGAAAGCGAAACAAACTGAGCAGCGCTGCCCATGTCCTTGGCGTTCTTTGACAGTGGGTGCAGGTCCAATGAGATACGGTCAATCGCCGCTTCAACCGCAGAGTTGAGTAACTCAACAATCAATGCCAGCAAGCACACCGCAACCATTAATGCGCGCTCGCCTTTGTTCACATCAAAAACGAACGCAAGCGGAATCATCACCACATTGAGCAGTACCAACTGACGAAATGCAGCCTCACCGGTAAATGCTGCACGCAACCCATCGAGTGAATAGCCGGTTGCATTGAGGATGCGTTTAAGGCCTGTCTGGCCTTTAAATGGAGACATAGTTTAATAACCACAAACTGAAAAAAGACGGCAGGCTACGCCAATGCGGCGCTAAAAGTCTGATTTTTTTTCAGCGGATAGGAGTGGCTATAAGCCGATAGCCGAAGCAAGTTCGTCAATTCAAACCGTCGCAGCGTTAGGAATGCTTTCAAGCTGTTGCAGCAATAATGCCGCCTGCGTACGCGTACGCACACCTAATTTGCGAAATATCGCAGTGACATGCGCCTTGACCGTCGCCTCCGAAACACTCAGTTCATAGGCGATTTGCTTGTTCAGCAGCCCTTCGCAAACCATGGTCAAAACCCGAAACTGCTGCGGCGTCAAGCTGGCCAGTCCGGCACTTGCAGCCTTGGCCTCAGCGGATACGCTTTGCGCCTCAGCACTGATTTCCGGCCACCAAGCTTCACCATCTAGAACCAGACGAACGGCTTGCTGAATGGTTTCCAGCGAGCTGGATTTAGGAATGAATCCACTGGCCCCAAACTCTTTGGAACGCAGTACAACCGCAGACTCTTCCTGCGCAGAAATCATCACCACAGGTATTTGTGGATATTGACCACGTAACAATACCAAGCCGGAAAAACCATAGGCACCCGGCATGTTCAGGTCGAGCAGCACCAGATCCCAATCCGGTTTTTCAGTCAACCGACTTTCTAATTCAGCAATGCTTGCTGCTTCAACCAGCCGTACATCCGGCCCTAAACCCAGTGTCAGTGCTTGTTGCAATGCACTGCGAAACAAAGGGTGGTCATCAGCAATCAGGATTTCGTAAACAGCCATGGCAGATCCCGTTATTGTTTTTAGGGCTACATGAGAGGTACTTCAACAGGTGTTCAACTTTAATACTCTAGCAACCTCCACACTACGTGTGAGCCACAAATGCGCCTGAGGCGGCGCCCAGCATGCCGAGCGATGACGGGGTGGTCAAGCGCAATACTTTCCGGCAAAGTCAGCGCCTTTCTCATTCATGAGCCTTTTTATGCGAAGCCAAGCTCTGCGCGCCGACCTTTTGATGCTAATAACCGCCATCATCTGGGGCTCCGCATTTGTTGCACAACGCATAGGCATGGACTCAATTGGGCCATTTTTATACAGCGGCTTGCGCTTCTCTTTAGCCGCAGTTGTGCTACTCGCAATCCTACCCCTGCTCACCCGCAACAAAACTGCGAGCAAACCAGCGCTGGATAAAAGCCTGTTGTTCGGCGGTGCAATCATGGGCCTGGCGCTGGCAATTGGTATTAACTTACAGCAAGTTGGACTGCTGTTCACCAGCGTCACCAACTCCGGATTCATCACCGGTCTTTACGTGATTATCGTCCCCATACTCGGGCTGTTTATTGGCCAGCGTAGCGGTATGGGTATCTGGCTCGGCGCGAGTTTAGCCGTTATCGGGATGTTTCTGCTGAGCGTGGGTGAAGGCTTTACAGTGGCTTCGGGTGATTGGCTGCAACTGGCTGGAGCGTTTGTTTGGGGTATCCATGTGTTGCTGGTCGGTTTTTTTGCGAGCCGTCACGACCCGCTACGCTTGGCGGTTATCCAATTCATCACCTGCGCTGCAATCAGCATGATCCTGGCGCTGATATTAGAGCCATTTGCACTGGACGCGATCATTGCAGCCGCCCCAGCGATCATTTACGGCGGGATTTTCGGTGTTGCGATTGGTTTCACCCTGCAGGTGGTCGCGCAAAAACACGCGATAGCGTCTCACGCTGCAATTATCCTTTCCCTGGAAGCCGTGTTTGCTGCGATTGCCGGTGCGATCCTGCTCCACGAGACACTAGATCTGCGTGGCTACATCGGCTGCGCACTGATGCTTGGCGGCATGCTCCTGGCCCAACTCTGGCCGAAAAAGCCAGTAGTTAGCGCAGTTGCACCCGCATAATCGCAAAGAACTCCCTACGAGAAGACTGCGTAAAGGGTTTATATGAGCTACAGAAACGGCTGTAATCGGCGATGCGCAGGATCACCTAAATCAACCGCACGCGGCGCCTTAGCCGCTAAATAGTGCTGACTGAAAACATCAAAATAAGCATTCAGTCCGTCTGCGGCACGTTGATCTCCGGCCAACTCAAGGCATAACGCCGCGACTTCTGCAGTACACAGCTGTTCATTGCGGGTTGAGCGGCGCAAGTGATAACGCGACAGACGTTCAGGCTCAAGACTCAACACTGGCAAATTATCGAGGTATGGGCTTTTGCGGAACATCTTGCGCGCCTCGGTCCAGGTTGCATCCAGCAACACAAACAACGGCCGCTTGCCTGGCACGACGTTGACCTCGCTGACCACCCGTTCAGGCGCCACATATTCACCGGGGAAGACCAGATAAGGCTGCCATTGTGGATCACTCAGCAGCGCAACTAAGGCCGGATCAACTTCTGTGCGCAGCCAACCAAAGGCACTGGTATCAGTGACTACATCAGCAATGAGCCAGCCGGTATTACTCGGTTTAAGTACCTCAACGTCATGCATTATCAGGCACATGGCTGACTGCGCCTCGACGCGCGGGCGCCACGCGCACAAACAATGGGTCTGGGCGATTCGACATTGATTACAGCGCACCGCCTTGGAGCCACGCGCCAGAAATGGTTTTTCACTGCGTGCTAAACGCACATCACGCAATCGCGCTACGGCGTGGCTCATGAGCGTTGGCCATGATAAAAAAAGCGTTGCATAGTCAATCCTGCATAAATCGGCGAGCAGTTTAACAAAGCCCAGCAACTCTGGCTCAACTGACCGATGTAAGCGCCTGGCAAGATTTTGTTGTCAGCAAAGGTACAAACGGGTACTTGGGGGTTATCATAGTCCCCAGCTGAACCTCTACGGGTGCTTACCTGTCGAAGGATTGAAATGACTGTGGAGACTTGGATGTTACGCCTAACTGCCCTAACTCTGGCCCTGAGCCTACCCTTTACTGCCCATGCGTCTTCGCTTAAAGAATACGAGCTAACCAAGATGCTGCAAAGCGTCGCGCAGGAAAGCAGCGTCGGCACGCCTCGCGCAATCAACGCGGATATTCTCGACCAAGGCTATACCGTAGAAGGCCATACGCTAATCAATCACCTTAGCGTTCGCCCTCGCCATGCGGCACAAATGCGCAACAACCTCGACGCAGTGCGCTCACAGCTTGGAAAGAGTATATGCAGCAACGGTGGGTTTCATAAGCTACTCAACGAAGGCGCAGAATTGCGCTATGAATTCACTGAGTACAAAACCAACAAGCCAATTGTTCGTGAGACGTTCGACAAAGCCGACTGCGGTCAATAAGCAATTCAGAGGCATGTGCAGCGCAAGGTTGCACATGCGCCTCTTCTCCAAGCAGCCAGTGATGGCCTGCAGACTCGTCACAGCAAAGCCATACTCTTAACGTCATATCTTTGATGGGTCGGGTCTAATTCTGCCAAGGAGACACCCCATGCCTGATGAACCGGATGACTTCCTCGCTCGGCATTTTCAAACCAGCGGCATCGATCTGCGCAGTAAAGTTGATGAATTGACCTCGCTGATGGCTCCCGCGAACAGTCTCAATAGAGAGCTGTACCGGGAAATGCTGATCACTATTATTCGAATGGGCCAAGCAGATCGCAATCGCTGGGACGCGAAGATCATGCTGCAGACATTGCGTGAAATGGAGCATGCCTTTTCTGTCCTAGAACAATTCAAGCGACGGCGCAAAGTCACCGTTTTTGGTTCTGCACGTACGCCGGTTGACCATCCAATTTACCAACTGGCTCGAGAACTGGGAGCCCAACTTGCCCGTCACGACTTGATGGTCGTAACGGGCGCAGGTGGCGGGATCATGGCGGCCGCTCACGAAGGTGCTGGCGTAGACAGCAGCCTGGGCTTCAATATCACCCTGCCCTTTGAGCAAAGCGCCAATGCAACGGTCAACGGAACCAGCAATCTGCTCTCGTTCCACTTCTTCTTTTTGCGCAAACTGTTTTTCGTCAAGGAAGCAGACGCACTAGTGCTGTGCCCGGGCGGTTTCGGCACACTGGATGAAGCTATTGAAGTATTGACCCTGATTCAAACCGGGAAAAGCCCAATAGTGCCTGTGGTTCTACTTGATCAGCCCGGTGGAAATTTCTGGCAGGAGGCGTTGCAGTTTATTGAGCGCCAACTCAAAGACAGTGGTTATATTCTAGCCAGCGACCTCAACTTAATGACTCTGGTTTATAGCGCTGATGCTGCCGTTGAGCAGATCAGCCAGTTTTACAGTAACTACAACTCCAGCCGCTGGTTAAACAAACGCTACATCATTCGCCTCAATCACCCACTCAATAATGCGGCGCTGACGACCATAATCAGCCAGTTCAGTGACATCTCTAAAACTGGCGACTTCGAGTTGCTTGAGCGAGCAGATGACAGTCAGGACGCTGACGAATTGGCAGGTCTGCCACGCTTGGTCTTCGACTTTAACGGGCGCAACCACGGGCGCCTGCGCGAGCTAATTGACTTCATTAACCTGCGCGAAAACTGGTCTAGCGAGTGAAGCCAATAGTTAGGCGATCTGTAAAAGTACTGCAGCACGGGCCAACCCAGCACCGGCTGCCGCAGCAAGGGCTGCCCCAACACCGGTTGCCGCAACATAAGCTTGTGCAGTTTTTACAGTGCTTTCTTAATCGTTAAGCCGACCGCGCAGTAGCTTGCTAATCAGCTCAAGTGGATAACCCCGATAGCTTAGAAAGCGACCTTGTTTGGCGCGCTCCCGCATATCTTGCGGTAACTGCCCGGCATATTTGCGCTGCCAAACATCAGCAAGCTGCTCTGCCCAGTCGATACCACTGTCGGCCAACGCCTGCTCAATCTCGGCGCGAACCAAGCCACGTTGTGTCAGCTCTTCACGTATGCGTACAGGTCCGTAGCCCGAGCGGGCGCGGTAGCGGATAAAACTTTCCAGATAGCGCGCTTCAGACAACAAACCCTCTTCCGTTAATCGGTCGAGGGCTGGGTCGATCAAATCATCCGTTGCGCCGCGCTGGCGCAACTTGCGCACCAACTCAACACGCCCATGTTCCCGACGGGCCAGCAAATCCATCGCTGCTCGCCTGACGGCCACTGGGTTGTCGAGTATGGCGCTGCTCACCTATGTTTCACCGATCAGGCGTCGACTTCAGCGTCAACCAACGCTTCGGCTCCCGCTCCCGCCTTGGCAGGGCTTAATGGAACCAGCAGCTTTTCACGGATCAAGCCTTCAACGGTGCGGGCAACCTCTGGATTGTCTTCCAAGTACTTGGCCGAGTTCGCCTTGCCTTGGCCAATCTTGCTGCCTTGATAGCTGTACCAAGCGCCTGATTTTTCCAGGAAGCCGTGTAGCACACCGAGGTCGATGATTTCGCCATTACGGTAGATGCCCTTGCCGTACAGAATCTGAAACTCAGCCTGACGGAATGGCGGTGCGACTTTGTTTTTCACCACTTTCACGCGGGTTTCACTGCCGACAACTTCGTCGCCTTCTTTAACCGCGCCAGTACGGCGAATATCCAAACGTACCGAGGCATAGAACTTCAGCGCGTTACCACCGGTGGTGGTTTCAGGGCTGCCGAACATCACACCGATTTTCATACGGATCTGGTTAATGAAGATCACCAAGCAATTGGCATTCTTGATGTTACCGGTGATTTTACGCAGTGCCTGCGACATCAAACGGGCTTGCAGGCCGACGTGCATGTCGCCCATCTCGCCTTCGATTTCAGCTTTTGGCACCAGCGCTGCCACGGAGTCGACCACGATTACGTCGACTGCGTTTGAGCGCACCAACATATCGGTGATTTCCAGTGCTTGCTCACCGGTGTCAGGCTGCGAAACCAGCAGGTCATCAACGTTTACCCCGAGCTTGCCTGCGTATTCAGGATCAAGCGCGTGCTCGGCGTCAACGAATGCACAGGTAGCGCCAAGCTTTTGTGCTTCAGCAATTACCGACAGAGTCAGTGTGGTTTTACCCGAGGATTCCGGACCGTAAATTTCGACGATACGACCTTTTGGCAAGCCGCCAATACCCAGCGCAATATCCAAGCCCAAAGAGCCGGTCGAAATTGCCGGGATTGCCTGACGATCATGATCGCCCATGCGCATAACAGCGCCTTTACCAAACTGCTTTTCAATCTGGCCCAGGGCAGCAGCCAGAGCGCGCTTCTTATTCTCGTCCATTGAAGTCCTCACGTGATCAAGAGGGCCTGACGGCCGCCAACAACTGTATAAGTAGCCAGTATTATTCCATAGGCTTGCCCGCCCGCCTACCCCAGAGTTGGATTTTCTTTTTCTACGAGGCGTATCAACCCCTCTAGCGCGGCTATAACCGTTTGTCGGCGGACACTTTGTCGATCACCGGCAAACTGTTTGCGCACGCTATACACCTGCTCGGAATCGCCCCACGCCAGCCAAACGGTGCCAACAGGCTTCTCTTCAGAGCCGCCGTCCGGCCCGGCTACGCCGCTAACCGCTACGGCATAGCGCGCGCCACTTTGCGCTTGCGCTCCACGCACCATGGCCTCGACCACTTCTCGGCTCACTGCACCCAACAGCACAAACAATTCAGGCGCAACGCCGAGCTGCTTGGTTTTTTGTGCATTTGAATAGGTCACATACCCCGCCTCAAACCAAGCAGAGCTACCTGGAACGCGGGTAATCGCCTCAGCAATACCGCCACCCGTGCAGGATTCAGCCGTGCTGACTTGAGCATGCAGCTCAGTCAGCTTGCGACCTAAATGTACCGCCAAGCGGGTCAAATCAGATTGATTTACGTGCATCTTCACTCCGGGGTTAAAGCGAGCTAGGTAGATACCGTACACTAGCCTGCTATGGTCAACTCATCGAATGAAAGCGCCGAAGTGATTGATGTAACCTCTGCGCCATAACAATCTATAAACAAGGTCCGTAGCGCTTCATGAAATTCATTTCGTATGCTCAAAACTTCGAAGACGTCATGCTGTGGCGTGCTTTGAAATTTTTTGACAATGGGTTTTATATCGACGTTGGTGCAAATGACCCAACTTCTGACTCAGTAACCCGCGCTTTCTATGAACGGGGCTGGAGTGGCATCAATATCGAACCGGCTCAAGGGTTCTTCGAAGCTCTGCAGCGTGAAAGACCCAAAGACATAAACCTTCAAGTTGCTGCTGGTGAGTCAGAAGAAAGTAATACCTTCTCTGAGCTCAAAGGCACAGGGCTTTCCACCATGTCCCCCTCCTTAGCTGAAGAGCATAAAGACCTAGGCCGGGACGTTTCTGAATCTCAAGTCAAGACCCGTACGCTCACTTCCATTTGTGATGAGTTTGTCGATGGCGATATTCACTTTCTCAAAATTGATGTGGAAGGTTACGAGGAGTCTGTTCTCAAAGGGATCGATTTCTCAAAATACCGACCATGGATAATTTTGATCGAAACACCCTTTAAGCGTGATCAATCTTGGGAGCCAATATTGCTTGAGGCATCGTACAAACCAGTATTGTTCGATGGGTTGAACACTTTTTATCTCTCCCAAGAGCAAATCAGTTTAGCTGGAGCTTTCGAGATACCTCCGTGCTTCCTGGATGAATTCCAGCTTTGCTATGGACACAATTTCAGCTTCCCGGTTACCTCTGATTCTGACGAGCTTCTGGTTCAAACTGAAAGGGCCAGCAGAGCTGAAGCCGAGTTGGTCGCAATAAAAAATGGACGTGTGTGGCGCTCAGCCCAATTCTTAAAGCGACTATTTGGATAGTTGGTTATCTTTTTGCCGGAGTCCACCTACGGGCTCTGATATGGGTCACAACACTTGACCGCCCTGCTTCAGTCTTACCAAGCGTTCTATTGTCTCTTGGCCACTCACAGCACACTGCTTTACCGACAATATTCATCGCGCAGGGTTGAAGGGCCAATTGCTCAACATAAGCGAATCAGCCAGCTGATTGGCCGAACCTTCCTTCAAGTACTCCTGAGAAACCACAGGACTGCGATACAACGTCGCGCAAACATCAAACTTAGCCCCCCCCCTATCAAACAAGACATTCCTATGCATGTTGGTGCCTAACCGCACGTGGTAACCTTGCGCCTATCGCAAAACAGATGGGCCACAAGGACTTCACCATGCGCGGTCGAAGCCTATGCAAAGTGGATGGATGATGAGTCTCCCGACAGAGTAACAAAACACCTGACAGGGATATCCAAAGCTAAAGCAAAAAGCCCCGAACTTGCCCAACGCCTTCTAACGAATCCTCATAAGCTACTGATGAATAACAAAGTTTCCGATTTATCCGCTCACACCCCAATGATGCAGCAGTATTGGAAGTTGAAGAACCAGCACCCTGACCAGCTGATGTTCTATCGCATGGGCGACTTCTATGAAATTTTCTATGAAGACGCAAAAAAGGCCGCCAAACTGCTCGACATCACCTTGACTGCACGCGGTCAATCCGCCGGGCAGGCGATTCCTATGTGCGGTATTCCTTACCACGCCGCTGAAGGTTACTTGGCCAAGTTGGTCAAACTTGGTGAGTCGGTGGTTATTTGCGAGCAAGTCGGCGATCCGGCAACCAGCAAGGGCCCGGTTGATCGCCAAGTTGTGCGGATCATCACACCGGGCACGGTGAGTGACGAAGCACTGCTCGATGAGCGCCGCGACAACCTGATTGCCGCGGTACTCGGCGATGAACGCCTGTTTGGTCTAGCGGTGCTCGACATCACCAGCGGTCGCTTCAGCGTGCTGGAAATTAAAGGCTGGGAAAATCTGCTGGCAGAGCTTGAACGGCTCAACCCGGTTGAACTGCTGATCCCCGATGACTGGCCACAAGGCCTGCCCGCTGAAAAGCGTAAAGGTGTGCGTCGTCGCGCGCCGTGGGACTTTGAGCGTGACTCTGCGCATAAGAGCCTGTGCCAACAGTTTGCCACTCAAGACCTCAAAGGCTTTGGTTGCGAGTCACTGACGCTGGCGATCGGCGCTGCCGGTTGCTTGCTTGCCTATGCCAAGGAAACCCAGCGCACCGCGCTGCCACACCTGCGTAGCCTGCGTCATGAGCGCCTGGATGACACGGTGATTCTTGACGGCGCCAGCCGACGTAACCTTGAGCTGGATATAAACCTCGCCGGTGGCCGCGAAAACACCCTGCAATCGGTGGTTGATCGCTGCCAGACCGCAATGGGCAGTCGCCTGCTCAGCCGCTGGTTGAATCGTCCGCTGCGTGATCGCAGCATTCTGGTGGCACGCCAAGAGTCGATCACCTGCCTGCTTGAGCGTTACCGCTTTGAAACCTTGCAGCCACAGCTCAAGGAAATCGGTGACCTGGAACGGATTCTCGCCCGCATCGGCCTACGCAACGCCCGCCCACGCGACCTTGCACGGCTGCGCGACGCATTAGCCGCGCTACCAGAGCTGCAAAGCGCCATGGCGCTGCTGGAGTCGCCGCACCTAACTTCATTGGCGACTGTCGTCAGCACGTATCCAGAACTGGCTGAATTGCTCAGCAAAGCGATTATAGACAACCCGCCCGCAGTGATTCGCGATGGCGGCGTGCTCAAGACCGGTTACGACGCGGAGCTCGACGAACTGCAATCGCTGAGTGAAAACGCTGGCCAGTACCTGATGGACTTGGAAACGCGGGAAAAGGCTCGAACCGGCTTGGCCAATCTCAAGGTTGGCTACAACCGCGTACATGGCTACTTCATCGAGTTACCCAGCAAACAGGCAGAATCGGCCCCAGCTGATTATATTCGCCGGCAAACCCTGAAAGGTGCAGAGCGCTTCATCACTCCGGAACTGAAAGAGTTTGAAGACAAAGCACTGTCGGCCAAGAGCCGTGCACTCGCACGCGAGAAAGTGCTGTACGAAGAATTGCTCGAACACCTGATCACGCAACTCTCACCCCTGCAGGACAGCGCCTCAGCGCTTGCTGAGCTGGACGTGTTGAGCAACCTAGCCGAGCGCGCACTGAACCTGGATCTAAATTGCCCGCACTTCGTTGACGAGCCATGCATGCGCATCAACCAAGGTCGCCATCCAGTGGTTGAACAGGTTCTGACCAAGCCCTTCGTGGCCAACGACCTGAACCTTGATGATGAAACGCGCATGCTGGTAATTACCGGCCCGAATATGGGTGGTAAATCGACCTACATGCGCCAGACGGCACTGATTGTCTTGCTCGCCCACATCGGTAGTTTTGTACCGGCAGCGAGCTGCGAGCTGTCATTGGTTGACCGTATATTCACCCGTATTGGCTCCAGCGATGATCTCGCCGGTGGCCGCTCGACCTTCATGGTTGAAATGAGTGAAACCGCCAACATTCTGCACAACGCCACAGAGCAAAGCTTAGTCCTGATGGACGAAGTCGGTCGTGGCACCAGCACCTTTGACGGCCTGTCACTGGCTTGGGCAGCGGCTGAACAGCTGGCTAAACTACGCGCATACACGCTGTTTGCGACCCATTATTTTGAACTGACTGTGCTGCCGGAGAGCGAGCCACTGGTGGCCAACGTCCATCTCAACGCGACGGAGCATAATGAGCGCATCGTTTTTTTACACCACGTGCTGCCTGGCCCTGCGAGCCAGAGCTATGGTTTAGCGGTGGCACAACTGGCGGGCGTACCCAATGCAGTGATTCTGCGCGCACGTGAGCACCTGGCGCGGCTCGAAACCACAAGTTTGCCGCACGACCTGCCTCGTACGGAGCCAGGAAAAGCGGCTACGCCACAACAAAGCGATATGTTTGCGAACCTTGCGCATCCGTTGCTAGAAGAATTGTCTAAGATCAATCCTGATGATTTGACTCCACGCCACGCGCTAGAACTGTTATATGCATGGAAAACTCGAGTCTAACGCCCACGCCAACAAGCTGTTAGAATCCTGCGCGCTCGGAACAGCTATGTGCTAATGCCTGGCACTGAAGTGCGCTTTTTCGAGCCGAGAGACTGTTTATGAGGGCAGTCTCGCGCCGTAGCCTGAGGAGAGAATTAGAATGACCTTCGTCGTCACCGACAATTGCATCAAGTGCAAGTACACCGACTGTGTGGAAGTCTGTCCGGTGGACTGCTTCTACGAAGGCCCGAACTTCCTGGTCATTCACCCGGACGAGTGCATTGACTGCGCTCTGTGTGAACCAGAGTGCCCCGCGCAAGCCATCTTCTCTGAAGATGAGGTGCCTGAGGACATGCAGGAATATATCGAGCTGAATGCTGATCTGGCTGAGGTATGGCCAAATATCACCGAGAAGAAAGAAGCTCTCGCTGATGCTGAAGAGTGGGACGGTGTAAAAGACAAGCTTGAGCACCTGGAGCGCTAACACTGCCTCTGCACCCAATAAAACCCGCCTAGTGCGGGTTTTTTATTGGCTTGGGAATGCCCCAGAAAACTCAAGTGCAAGTGTTCAAGCAAAAAATCCAGGCAAAAAAAAGGGGCGGTTTAACCCGCCCACTTTTGTCCCTATTCCCTATATTTCCTACTCATCATCCTGATGAAATCGCATCCCGCGATTGTCCTAGCCGCTGTCCCTAACAACCTGTGTTTGTCCCTAAACACGCTTTAATCATAAGGGATTATCCGAGCATCGCAAGTGACTGATACCTTATAAAAAAACCTAAAGACTCTGATAAAAATAAAATACCTTTTAAATTCAACTAATTAAAAAACGACCTACTCACAGAAGTCTACAACTCCTAGGCACACTGACTACAACAACCTACACGCTCGTCAGCTTTCTCCTACAAGGAGCCAGCAAAAAAAACCGGCGTTAGCCGGTTTTTTTTAAACCTATCAGGTTTTACTGAAACAACGAATCACTCGACAAGCCATTTTTTTCGAGAATTTCCCGTAAGCGCTTGAGCGCCTCAACCTGTATCTGTCTAACACGCTCACGGGTGAGGCCGATCTCCTGGCCTACTTCCTCAAGCGTGCAATTCTCATGACCACGCAGACCAAAACGCCGAACCACAACCTCACGTTGTTTATCGGTCAGCTCGCATAGCCACTGGTCAATACTCTGTGACAAATCGTCATCCTGCAGCAGCTCACAGGGATCTGTCGGACGCTCATCAGTCAGGGTATCTAGCAGGGTTTTGTCGGAGTCGGCACCCAATGATACGTCAACCGAGGACACCCGCTCATTAAGACCGAGCATGCGTTTGACCTCGCCGACGGGTTTATCAAGCAGGTTAGCAATTTCTTCAGCAGAGGGTTCGTGATCGAGCTTTTGAGTCAGCTCGCGAGCAGCACGTAGATAAACGTTAAGCTCTTTAACCACATGAATAGGAAGTCGAATAGTGCGCGTCTGATTCATGATTGCACGTTCGATGGTCTGACGAATCCACCAAGTGGCGTACGTCGAGAAGCGGAAACCACGCTCGGGGTCGAATTTTTCGACGGCGCGGATCAAGCCAAGGTTGCCTTCTTCAATTAGGTCGAGCAATGAGAGACCGCGATTTACATAGCGTCTAGCGATTTTAACAACCAGTCGCAGGTTGCTTTCAATCATACGCTTGCGGCCAGCCGGATCACCTTTTTGCGCCAGTCGGGCAAAAAAGACTTCTTCCTCCGGGCTGAGTAGCGGAGAGAAACCAATTTCATTCAGATATAGCTGCGTAGCATCTAATGCCCGCGTGTAATCGATGTACTTATGTTGCTTGGGTGCAGCTGTTTTCGCTTTGGCCTTGGGTCGCTTGGCCGGCGTTTCTACATCTCCCATGTCCCCCAAGACGACAGCTGGCTCTATTAAGAGCACATCGTCGTCTACGTCAAACTCGGGCACTAGTTTTTTTTTGAGAGCCATTTCTATTATCCCTTGCTGAGTTCGACAGCAAGCTCTGGCGTTACCCTCTCCATGGCGACACCTGAGCCCGTCCCTCCTACACTGGGGAAACAGGCAGACAACAAATCATTGGCGTGGCAAAAATTGCAAAGGATCTACAGGCTTGCCCTGACGGCGAATTTCAAAATGTAGCTTCACCCGGTCAGTGCCCGTTGAACCCATTTCAGCAATTGCTTGCCCTGCTTTGACCTTTTGCCCCTCTTTCACCAAGAGCCTGCGGTTGTGTCCGTAGGCACTTACGTAGGTACTGCTATGTTTGATGATCACTAGTTCGCCGTAGCCCCGCAAACCACTTCCAGCGTATACAACTGTGCCATCAGATGCAGCTAAAACAGGCTGGCCCAAATCTCCGGCGATATCAATGCCTTTATTCAAACTACCGTTTGAGGAAAATCGTCCAATAACCATACCTTTGGTAGGCCACATCCAACCTGAAGATGTGCCAGCAACCGACTGCACCGACTTGGCGGCAACAGGGGCTTTATTGGCCGCTGGCTTAGCCTTGCTAACCGGTTTGCTCTGGCTAACAGTACGGGTAGACGAGCTACTCGTGCTTGGCTTGTAAACCACCACGGACGAGGGCTTCTTGCCATCGAAACGAATGGGCTGGCCGACTCTCAACAAATAAGGCGCAGGGATGCCGTTACGTGCAGCCAGCTCTTTCCAGTCCCAGCCAAAGCGAAACGCAATCGAATAAAGGGTGTCACCACGCCGAACCAGGTACTGACCACTGCTGACATGCGGCTGCTTTGAGGTAATAGGTACAGGCCGACCGTTGCGATCTAAAACCTGAACGCCACCGGCAGGCGAACTTGAGCAGCCAGACAAAACCAACGACAGAACTAAACCACTCAACAAGCATCGAGTGTTGCTATTGCGAATGCACGCTTGAATGGCGTCGAAACTCACCGGTCTCTCCCTTACTGGCTATTAGCGCCTGACACTATTGTGCAGGATTTATTGATTATGGTCAGAGCTTAACTGCTGGCGTCCTGCAAACCACTCCAAACCTAAAACTAAAACAACCCCCAACAAAGCTAACAGCATTGCCCACAACACTTGAGGATCTTGCCCACTGATTTCAGCAAAGCGTGCAGGCAGAAGATTAGCCTGTAGTAAAGGAACCTGTTGCCCGTGACGATCAGTAAACCAGGTCAGCGTCTCCTTCCAGGGCCAGATCTTATTAAGTGAGCCGAGCATTAAGCCGGTCAAGAATGCTAACGAGAGGTCACGGTAGCAGCGTAGCAGCCAGCGAAGAACGCCTGCAAAACTAACGATACCCACCAAGCAGCCTGAGGCAAACAAAGCCAGAACGGTGATATCCAGAGCCTTTACCGAGCCCAGGATGAAATTGTACATGCCCAGCAACAACAGAATGAAGCTGCCTGAAATGCCGGGCAGAATCATTGCGCAAATGGCAATTGCACCGGCAAAGAAGATGCTCAACGAATCGGTATTAAGATGCACCGGTGAAGCGACAGTGATCCAGTAAGCAAATGCAGCGCCCATCGCAAAACTGATAATACGCGTCCAGTTCCAACGACTGATCTCGCGCGACACCATATACGCCGAAACCAAAACCAAGCCAAAAAAGAACGACCACACTGGTATTGGGTGCTGTTCAAGTAGATAAGTAATCAATCGAGCAAGACTGGCAATACTGGTAAGAATGCCCGCAAACAGCACCAGCAGAAACGTCGCATTGGCAGTCACCCAAGCTTCGGCAAAACGCCCACGTACGGCCAGCAAGGCAGCACGAGGCAGGCTTGAGATAGACTTTAGTAATTCGTCGTAGATACCGCTGATAAATGCAATTGTGCCACCTGACACGCCCGGCACAACGTCCGCTGCGCCCATGGCTATACCTTTGGCGTAGAGCAAAAAATACTTTTTCATATACCCGTCAGAGCTAGTGTTAAGCCAGTGGCCCATTGAGCAATGGTACGAAACGCACCGCGTCGAGAATATGCCGCGAGTAACCCTGCTCATCGCGAATGATCAACATCAACTGTTGAACATCGCCCGCGCCAACCGGTATCACCAGTCGCCCACCTGGCGCTAGCTGATCCAGCAATGCCTGTGGCACCTCAGAAGCTGCAGCGGTGACAATGATGCCGTTGTATGGCGCCAGCGCTGGCCAGCCTTCCCAGCCATCCCCCCAACGAAAGACAACATTGCGCAGGTTCAGTTCGACTAAACGTTCTTTAGCACGGTCTTGCAGACCCTGTATGCGCTCTACGCTGAACACCCGTTCAACCAGCTGCGAGAGTATGGCGGTCTGATAGCCTGAACCAGTGCCGATCTCCAGCACTTTATCCAGCGGCCCAGCTTCAAGCAGCAACTCGCTCATGCGCGCAACCATATAGGGTTGCGAGATGGTCTGGTTGTGGCCAATGGGCAAAGAAGTGTCTTCATATGCACGATGAGAAAATGCCTCATCGACAAACAAATGCCGTGGCGTACGGCGGATAACTTCCAAGACCTTAGCGTTGGACAGGCCTTCTTCATAGAGGCGTTGGATAAGTCGCTCACGGGTGCGCTGTGAGGTCATGCCTATGCCCCGGCGATTCATTTCGTCTTGTTCGCGATTCATTAAACTAAGCTCTCCAGCCATGGTTGCAAGCTGTTAAAGCCATCCTGAAAAGTACGATCTAATTGTAATGGGGTGATCGATACATAGCCCTGCATCACCGCATGGAAATCGGTGCCCTGGCCGCCATCTTCAGCATCGCCAGCCACTGCAATCCAGTAACCGACTTTACCCCGCGGATTAGTCACCTTGATCGGCGCCGCAGCGCGGGCGCGATGCCCCAAGCGCGTCACCTGAATACCGCGGATATGCTCCAAGGGTAAATTAGGGATGTTCACATTAAGCACGGTACGCGGTGGTAAATCGAGTTGCTCATGCGCCTCGACCAGCTTGCGGGCAAAGTAGGCAGCCGTCGGTAGATTATCGGTCTGGTGTGACAGCAAGGAGAAAGCAAACGCCGGACGCGATAAAAAACGGCCTTCAAGCGCCGCAGCGACAGTACCGGAATACAGCACATCATCACCCAGGTTAGCGCCCAGATTAATCCCGGAAACGACCAAGTCAGCCACCTCGGGAAGTAGCCCATTAAGGCCCAAGTGCACGCAATCAGTCGGCGTGCCATTAACGCTGATATAACCGTTGTCCAGCGTGCACGGATGCAACGGACGGTCGAGCGTCAGCGAACTGCTGGCGCCGCTTTTGTCCTGATCCGGTGCAATCACTGTGCAGTCGGCATAATCAGCTAACGCAGCGTGTAGCGCGGCAATGCCCGGCGCCATCACTCCGTCATCGTTTGAAATTAGAATACGCATGGGTTGTCCGTATGCCCCGTCGGCAACAGATCGACAAGCTCGCGAACCAATACGGTTGCGAAGCATCCAGCCGGCAGGACGAATTCCAGTTGCAGAATGTCAGACTCGGGATAATGCCACGTAAGGCCCGCAATGGGGAGGCGTAGAATACGACGTTCGTGCGCCATGTCCGCTTCTGCCAACCACTCGGCCAAATCTTTCTCGGTTTCACCAACGCGCTGTTCGAGAGTCTGCACCGCGCCTGAACTTGGCGGCTCACCCAAGCCCCAAAGCGGGCCCGTTGGATGCACATCAAGAATCGCCAGTCGCGGATCGGAGCATTCAGCCTCACCTGCCATGAAAAAACTACGGCTATCGGTAAACGCTAACAAATCGCCAACCTGGGCTTTGTTCCAGGTGCCATCGGCCACGCGCGCAGCTAGAGCTTGATTAAACAGGTAACTGCGGGCCGCAGATAGCAACCGTGAGCGAAGATTACGCTGCACAGGACGATCTTTTCGCTCGGCAAACTGGCGCGCATCAAATACATTACCGCCATCAAAACCGAAGCGCTGCAGGCCAAAATAATTGGGAATGCCCTGCTCGCGGATAACCTGCAACCGCGCATCAAGTGCGTCCCGGTCGGCGCTCAATTGGGTGAGGCGCAAAGTGAAGCCATTCGCTGCATGGGCGCCGCGTTGCAATTTACGCTGGTGACGCACTTGCTTGAGGATGCACAGATCGGTGCCCTCTGCGGCACTTAGGTCTGGGTTGGCCTTGCCGGGCAGGTGAAGACTGAACCATTGACGCGTCAAAGCCTGACGATCTTTAAGCCCGGCGTAACTGATCAACTTGAGCTGCACACCGGCGGCCTTGGCAATGCGTCTTGCGGCCTCTTCGGTATTTAAGCCACGTTTCTCCACCCACAACCATAAATGCTCGCCATCCCCTGCCAAGGGAATATCGAGCACTTCATCAACCTGGAAGTCTTCAGCGCTGGCTTTAAGCAGCGCAGTGCCGCACGCATCGCCATAGGCCTTGGGACCTAATAGTTCGAACTCATTCATGGGCGAACCAGCAGGGCCACAGCATGTACGGCAATACCTTCTTCTCGACCCGTGAAACCCAGCTTCTCGGTCGTTGTGGCTTTAACATTGACCTGGTCAAGCTCGATCTGCAAATCCGCAGCAATCAGCGTACGCATCGCTTCGATATGCGGCGCCATCTTCGGTGCCTGGGCGACAATAGTGGTGTCGACATTGCCGACCTGCCAACCTTTGGCGGCGATCAAATCGTACACATGTCGTAACAAAACCCGACTGTCGGCACCTTTAAACTTCGGGTCAGTGTCCGGGAAATGCTTGCCAATATCACCCAACGCCAAGGCTCCGAGCAACGCATCGGCCAAAGCATGCAACAGTACATCGCCATCAGAATGGGCAACGAGCCCGTAATGGTGAGGAATTTGAATACCGCCGAGGGTAATAAAATCGCCCTCGCCAAAGCGGTGCACATCGTAGCCGTGGCCAATACGCATGGTGCTACTCATATAAAAAATCAGGCCCAGTAAATATCAGGGCCTGATTCTACAACGCTATGCGTTCAAGCTGGGCATCGTTGTGCTTTGCAGAACGCTGAAAACCATACAAAGATCTGCTCAGACCGGCTCGGACAACGCCGCCGCGTGATGACGCAGATGGTCATCAATGAAACTGGCGATAAAGTAGTAGCTGTGGTCATAGCCCGGCTGCAGACGCAACGTCAGCGGATGCCCAGCCGCTTGCGCCGCGGCCTGCAATGCTTGCGGCTTTAACTGATTAAGCAGGAAGTCATCGCGGTCGCCTTGATCTATCAGCATCGGCAAACGCTCAGTTGCAGCCGCCAACAGCGCGCAAGCATCCCACTCACGCCAGCGCGAGCGCTCTTCCCCCAAATAACGGCTGAAGGCTTTCTCGCCCCACGGGCAGTTCATCGGATTACTGATCGGCGCGAATGCTGACAAAGACTGATACCGCCCGGGGTTACGCAGCGCACAGACCAATGCGCCATGACCGCCCATGGAGTGACCACTGATACCGCGCTTATCGGTCACCGGGAAATTGGCCTCAATCAACTCGGGCAGTTCTTGCACCACATAATCATGCATGCGGTAGTGACGCGCCCAAGGCTCCTGGGTTGCATTCAGGTAAAAGCCTGCTCCCAGACCAAAATCCCAAGCACCCTCCTGATCATCCGGCACACCCTCGCCACGCGGGCTGGTATCCGGGGCAACGATGATCAAGCCCAATTCAGCAGCGAGCTTGTGCGCCCCCGCCTTCTGCATGAAGTTTTCATCGGTACAGGTCAGTCCCGACAACCAATATAACACCGGCAGTTTTGCCCCCTGCTCAGCCTGTGGTGGCAAGTAAACAGCAAAGGTCATATCGCAATTGAGCGTACTCGCGCGGTGACGGTAGCGCTTATGCCAACCGCCACTGCTTTTCTGGCACGAAATATTTTCAAGGCTCATCAATCCACTCCTAAACAATCGACCAAACAGCAGCCAGCGCAGGCCTTATTGGTGGCATGCGCCTGAGTTCAGCGACTGCTCAAAAATTAATGACTGTGCGGATGCTCTTACCTTCGTGCATGAGCTTGAAGGCTTCGTTGATGTCTTCAAGCGGCATGTTGTGAGTGATGAATGTATCCAGTGGGATTTCGCCCTTTTGCGCTTTTTCAACATAGCCCGGCAACTCGGTACGACCTTTAACCCCGCCGAATGCTGAACCACGCCAGACTCGCCCGGTGACCAGTTGGAATGGACGCGTGGATATTTCTTGCCCGGCGCCCGCCACACCAATGATTATCGATTCGCCCCAACCTTTATGAGCGCACTCAAGCGCGGCACGCATAAGCTGGACATTACCCACACACTCAAACGAGTAATCAACGCCGCCATCAGTCATTTCGACGATGACTTCTTGAATTGGCTTGGCAAAGTCTTTCGGGTTAACGAAGTCAGTAGCGCCCAATTCGCGGGCGATATCGAATTTGCTTGGGTTGATGTCGATGGCAATGATGCGCGAGGCCTTAGCCATCTTCGCCCCAATAATCGCTGCCAACCCAATACCGCCAAGCCCGAAGATGGCAACCGTTGCCCCCTCCTCGACTTTCGCAGTGTTAAGCACGGCGCCAATGCCGGTGGTAACCCCGCAACCAAGCAGGCAAACCTTCTCCAGCGGCGCTTCTTTAGGGATTTTGGCCAGCGAAACTTCAGGCAAAACGGTGTACTCAGAGAACGTCGAGCAGCCCATATAGTGATAAACCGGCTCGCCATTGTAGGAGAAGCGCGAGGTGCCATCCGGCATTAAGCCCTTGCCTTGCGTTGCACGTACCGAACTGCACAGATTGGTCTTACCCGAAGTGCAAAACTTACAGGTGCGGCACTCGGCGGTGTACAGCGGGATGACGTGATCGCCAACTTCCAGCGAGGTCACACCCTCGCCAACCGCCTCAACCACACCACCACCTTCATGACCCAAAATGCACGGAAACACACCTTCCGAGTCCTCACCGGAAAGGGTGTAAGCATCGGTGTGGCAAACGCCAGAGGCGACAATGCGCACCAACACTTCACCGGCCTTTGGCGGCGCAACATCAACCTCAACAATTTGCAGCGGTTGGTTGGGAGCAAAAGCAACGGCGGCACGAGACTTGATCATGGAAGGCTCTCCAGCAGATTGATGTAGAAAAATTCAGTGCATGCAGTGTAGATCAATGCTTATTCTGGAATAATCCATCTCTTGGAAAAACATTATTGCCATATAGGGATAATCAAATTTTTCGGTAGAATCATCCACACCCAAACTTCCACCCATCTCCACACAATGAGCGCAGCCATGAACAGCTGGGAAGGCATCGATGAGTTTGTCGCAGTTGCCGAGTGCGGACAATTTACCGCAGCGGCTAATCGGCTTGGCCTCTCGTCCTCACAGATCAGCCGTCAAGTTGCGCGGCTGGAGGAGCGCCTGCAAACCCGGTTGTTCTATCGCAGCACGCGCAAGGTTGCACTGACCGAAGCTGGGCAAACCTTTCTGCAACATTGCCAGCGCTTGCAAGATGCCCGAGAAGAAGCACTGCGCGTGGTTGGCGACCTTAATAGCGAGCCAAAAGGCTTGCTGCGCATGACCTGCGCAGTGGCTTATGGCGAACGCTTTATTGTGCCACTGGTAACCGAGTTCATGGTTCGTCACCCGCAACTGCGGGTTGATATTGAGCTAAGCAATCGCCCACTGGACCTGGTCAATGAAGGCCTGGACATGGCGATTCGTTTGGGCAGTCTGCAAGATTCAAGCTTGGTTGCCGCCAAACTGGCGCCGCGCAAAATGTACCTGTGTGCGGCACCCGACTACCTAAAGCATTACGGTCGCCCGCACAGCCTGTCGGAGCTCGAACGACATAACTGTCTGATTGGCAGTTCCGATACCTGGAGCTTCAAAATCAACCAACAAGAAACGTCGCAACGGGTGCAAGGCAATTGGCGCTGCAACAGCGGCCAAGCCGTTCTCGATGCAGCGCTACGCGGCTTAGGTCTGTGCCAACTGCCGGATTACTACGTGTTGGCACACTTGCGCAGTGGTGCACTGATATCGCTGCTCGACAATCATCAGCCACCCAACACTGCTGTTTGGGCGCTCTATCCGCAACAACGACACCTTTCGCCGAAGGTCCGGCAATTGGTCGATTTCCTCAAAGCCGGACTGGCCAAACGCCATGAATATTCGCAGTGACAGAATGTCACAGATTGTCTGGGAACCGCTTTAAGTCCAGCATCGTCGTATCTTTAAGGCGCTTATCCTAGCCTTGAACAACGAGAGGAAACGGTCATGCAAGTTCTGGTCAACAGTGACAAACATATTGAAGCCTCACTCGACTTAGTTACCAACGTGCGCAGCCGCGTCGAACACAAGATCAGACGGTTTGAGGATCATCTGACTCGCATCGAAGCGCATCTCAGTGATGAGAATGCGCATAAAAGCGGCACCCAGGATAAGCGCTGCCAGATAGAGGCAAGGATGAAAGGCCGCGACCCCATTTCGGTCACGCATAACGCCGAATCGCTGCATCAGGCGATAGACGGGGCTATCGACAAACTCAGTACGGTTCTTGACCGCAACGTGCGTAAAAGCCGCGTCGCCTAACCAGCTGTGCGCAGCAGGGTGGACGGTGCTTTGCCGCCCACCTTTGCAGACTCAGACCCTGTGCATTAATGGCTCGACCTTGGCGGACAAGGTTGGTGTTATCCGCCCTACTGGCGGTCACGCCATAGGCGTGCGAGATTATTCAGATCTTCTTGGCGGGTGACTTTGATGTTGTCAGCGCGGCCTTCAATCAGCCGCGGCGACTGCCCGGCCCACTCAATGGCCGAGGCCTCATCGGTAATCACCACTTCCGACACCAGCGCTTCAGCCATCGCCCGGTGCAAAAAACCCAAGCGAAACATTTGCGGGGTGTAGGCCTGCCAAATCACCGAACGATCAACGGTCTCTTTGACTCGCCCGTCAGCACTGGCGCGCTTCAAGGTGTCTCGCGCGGGCACAGCAAGCAGACCACCTACAGCATCATGAGCAAGCTCTGCCAGCAACAGATCAAGATCTTCGCGAGCCAGATTGGGCCGTGCGGCATCATGCACCAACACCCAGTCATGCTCGTCCGCGTCTAGCTCCACCAAACGCAACAAGGCATTGAGCACCGACTCGGCACGCTCATCACCACCCGCAGCCACTTCGATCCGCGGGTCACTGGCACAAGGCAATTGCGGCCAAAACGGGTCATCTTCAGCAAGGCTTATGACCAAGCCTTTAAGCCGCGGATGCTCAAGAAAACACGCGAGGCTGTGCTCAAGAATGGTTTTACCGGCCAGCGGCAAATATTGCTTGGGACGGTCGGCACGCATACGACTGCCAATACCGGCAGCCGGAATGATTGCCCAGAAAGCAGGAAGTTTTTGCAAGGTCATGGCAGGGTCTTCACAGGGTTATTCAGCAAGCTGATAAAGAGTCTCGCCGTCTTTGACCATGCCCAGCTCGTGACGTGCCCGCTCCTCGACAGTTTCCATGCCTTTTTTCAGTTCGCGCACTTCCGCCTCAAGCACTCGATTGCGCTCATTAAGACGTTCGTTTTCACCCTGCTGATTGGCGATCTGATTCTTCAGATCAGTCACCTGCGCCAAACTTCCATCGCCCACCCACAAGCGATACTGCAGGCCAGCCAGCAATAAAATCAGAATAGGGAACAGCCAATAAGGACTACGCATAACAACCAGTGAATCCGTCCGAAAAAAAGGGCGACTTACGCCGCCCTCTTTTAACATGCTTAGGCTTAGCCGCGGAACTCCGCGATGCCAAGATACGCGGCTTTCCCGCCCAACTGCTCTTCGATACGCAGCAATTGGTTGTACTTGGCCACGCGATCAGAACGGCTCAGCGAGCCAGTTTTGATCTGACCGGCCGAAGTTCCCACAGCCAAGTCGGCAATGGTTGAGTCTTCGGTCTCGCCGCTACGGTGCGAAATGACTGCGGTGTAACCAGCGGCTTTAGCCATCTGGATGGCTTCGAGGGTTTCAGTCAGCGAGCCGATCTGGTTGAACTTGATCAGAATCGAGTTGCCGATGCCCTTGTCGATGCCTTCTTTGAGAATCTTGGTATTGGTTACGAACAAGTCGTCGCCAACCAGCTGAACTTTGCTGCCGATCTTGTCGGTCAGAAGTTTCCAGCCAGCCCAGTCAGACTCATCCATGCCGTCTTCGATCGAGATGATCGGATAACGCTCGGACAAACCAGCCAGGTAATCGGCAAAGCCTGCAGCGTCGAAGACTTTACCTTCGCCAGCCAGGTCATATTTGCCGTCTTTGTAGAATTCGCTCGACGCGCAGTCCAGTGCCAGGGTGACGTCATCACCCAAGGTGTAACCGGCATTGGCAACGGCTTCGGCAATAGCTGTCAACGCATCTTCGTTGGACGCCAGATCAGGTGCAAAACCACCTTCATCACCGACCGAAGTGCTCAGGCCACGGGCCTTGAGAACAGCTTTGAGGTGGTGAAAGATTTCAGCGCCCATGCGCAGCGCGTCGGCGAAGCTCTTCGCGCCAACAGGCTGAACCATGAACTCTTGAATATCAACGTTGTTGTCCGCGTGCTCACCACCGTTGATGATGTTCATCATCGGCACCGGCATCGAATACACACCTGGCGTACCGTTGAGGTCGGCAATGTGCGCGTAAAGAGGAACACCTTTAGCCTGAGCAGCGGCTTTAGCAGCAGCCAGCGATACTGCCAAAATAGCATTGGCGCCCAGCGAGGCTTTGTTCTCGGTTGCATCCAGAGCAATCATGGCGCGGTCGAGGGCTTGCTGATCGAGCGCATCTTTACCCAGCAACAGATCGCGGATTGGGCCGTTGATGTTGGCGACTGCCTTCAATACACCCTTGCCCAAGTAACGGCTCTTGTCGCCATCACGCAGTTCCAGCGCTTCGCGAGAACCGGTTGAAGCACCCGATGGCGCACAAGCGCTACCGACGATACCGCCTTCAAGGATCACATCGGCCTCTACAGTGGGATTACCACGTGAATCCAGAACCTCACGGCCTTTGATGTCGACAATCTTTGCCATTGCGTTAAGCACTCCAAAAATTAACTAACGTGAATCTCTAAAAACTATTGCGTAACCGCTATGCAGGTAACAACGCAGTTAGAAACTCTCTAGAAAGCACAGCGGGTTTGGTTTTGCTCAGCAAATCGATACGAATTAAGCTGATGCAATTTAGCTGACCGATCGGTCAGCTTATGCCCAAATTGCACTTTACCGGATAAGCGCCTTTTTAGGCAGTCTCAATCGGCGGAAAACTTTTTACCAAGTCATCAAGTTGCTTGAGCTGAGTCAGGAACGGCTCCAACTTGTCCAGACGCAAAGCACAAGGGCCATCGCACTTGGCATTGTCGGGATCGGGATGCGCCTCAAGAAACAGCCCAGCCAGGCCTTGGCTCATGCCTGCTTTAGCGAGGTCCGTCACTTGCGCACGACGACCACCGGCAGAATCCGCACGACCGCCCGGCATCTGCAAGGCGTGGGTCACGTCGAAGAATACCGGGTATTCGAACTGCTTCATGATGCCGAAGCCGAGCATATCCACCACCAGGTTGTTGTAACCGAAGGAGGAACCACGCTCGCACAGGATCAGTTTGTCATTACCGGCTTCAACACACTTGGCCAGAATATGCTGCATTTCTTGCGGGGCAAGAAATTGAGCCTTCTTGATGTTGATGATTGCACCGGTCTTGGCCATGGCCACAACCAGATCAGTCTGGCGCGACAAAAATGCTGGCAGCTGAATGATGTCGCAGACATCGGCAACGGGTTGTGCCTGATGCGGCTCGTGCACGTCAGTAATAACCGGTACGCCGAAAGTCTTTTTGATCTCCTCAAAGACCTTCATGCCCTCTTCCAGGCCGGGGCCACGGAAAGACGTCACAGAAGAGCGGTTGGCCTTATCAAAGCTGGCTTTGAACACGTAGGGAATACCGAGCTTTTCGGTAACCCGCACGTACTCTTCACATGCCTTCATAGCCAGATCGCGAGATTCAATAACATTGATCCCGCCGAACAATACAAATGGCTTGTCGTTAGCGACTTCGATATTGCCTACCTGAACAATTTTCTGTGTCATGCATTAAGCCTTTTTGCTTTTATGAGCCAGCGCAGCATTAACAAAACCACTGAACAATGGGTGGCCATCGCGCGGGGTCGAAGTAAATTCAGGGTGGAACTGGCAAGCCACAAACCATGGGTGATCAGGCGCTTCAACCACTTCAACCAAGGCGCCATCGCCGGAACGACCGGTGACTTTCAAGCCAGCTTCCGTCAACTGCGGCAACAGGTTGTTGTTGACTTCATAACGATGACGGTGACGTTCAACAATCACGTCCTTGCCGTAGCAGTCATACACGCCAGAACCGCTTAACAGCTGGCAGTCCTGAGCGCCAAGACGCATGGTGCCGCCCAGATCAGAGGTTTCGGTGCGCTGCTCGGTTGCACCGGTAGCGTCTTGCCACTCAGTGATCAAACCAACCACCGGGTGGGTGCTTGCAGAGTCAAACTCGGTGGAGTTAGCGTCTTTCCAGCCCAGCACATTACGTGCGAACTCGATAACCGCAACCTGCATGCCCAGGCAGATACCCAGATAAGGAATTTTGTTCTCACGGGCATAACGCACCGCTTCGATCTTGCCTTCAACGCCGCGCAGGCCAAAGCCGCCCGGCACCAAAATAGCGTCAACGCCTTCAAGCACCGAGGTGCCTTTGGTTTCAATCTCTTCAGAGTCGATATAACGCAGGTTAACTTTGGTACGGTTCTGGATACCGGCATGGCTCATCGCTTCGATCAGCGACTTATAGGCATCCAGCAGCTCCATGTACTTACCGACCATGGCAATATTGACTTCTTTTTCCGGGTTGAGCTTGGCATCAACCACGCGGTCCCACTCGGAAAGATCAGCACCACCGCAATCCAGACCAAAACGCTCGACGACAAAATCATCAAGGCCTTGAGCGTGCAGCACCGAAGGAATCTTGTAGATGGTGTCGACGTCTTCCAGCGAAATCACAGCGCGTTCTTCAACGTTGGTGAACAACGCGATCTTGCGCCGGGAAGACACATCGATCGGATGATCAGAACGGCAAACCAGTACGTCAGGCTGCAAACCAATCGAGCGCAGCTCTTTAACCGAGTGCTGGGTTGGCTTGGTTTTGGTTTCACCGGCCGTGGCAATGTAAGGCACCAGCGTCAGGTGCATGAGCATGGCGCGCTTGGCACCCACTTCAACACGTAACTGGCGGATTGCCTCAAGGAACGGCTGCGATTCGATATCGCCAACCGTGCCGCCGATTTCAACCATGGCCACATCAGCGTCACCAGCACCCTTGATGATGCGGCGCTTGATTTCGTCAGTGATGTGCGGGATCACCTGAATGGTGGCACCGAGATAATCACCACGGCGCTCACGACGCAGTACGTCTTCGTAGACGCGACCGGTGGTGAAGTTGTTGTTCTGGGTCATGGTCGTGCGGATAAACCGCTCGTAGTGGCCCAGATCCAGGTCAGTTTCGGCGCCGTCGTGAGTGACAAACACTTCACCGTGCTGGAACGGGCTCATGGTGCCCGGGTCAACGTTGATGTATGGATCCAGCTTAAGCATCGTGACCTTCAGGCCCCGCGCCTCCAGGATAGCCGCCAGTGAAGCCGAGGCAATGCCCTTCCCCAAAGAAGAAACAACACCACCCGTGACGAAAATGTAGCGCGTCATGAAAAATCCTAGAAATCAGCGTTTAAGCGGTCTGCGCCGCCGGGGAAAGCGAAGGAAATGTAAAGCAACCAGTTACTAAATCGCAGTAACCAGAACACATTCACCGACTCGTTTTGCCACTGGCAAACGGAATCAGCAAAAGCGCTATTAAGACGGGAGCGTAGTCTACTCGAAAGCCCTTTTCAGCTCAAACCCAGATCGCTCGTCGGCAAATCCCAAACGAAACGCCACTCGGCACCTTGAACTGCGCAGAGTTGCGGCGTATTTGCCACGGCCACCAACTGTCCATCAGCAATTAACAGCGGCAATCGGCCGCGAATAAATCCAGCGACGCTCTGTTCGTTGAGTAAGCGTTTGAGATCACGACGCCCGCGCCCCGGCAGATTCATGATCTCACCGCCTTGACGGTAGACCACTGACCAGTCGCCAGCTGGCAGTTGCCCTTCGATGCGCACACAGCCATTACCAGGCAGCGTTAATGGCATCCCCGAAACAACTCGCGCACTGACCGGCGCAGGTTGCTGCAGCCACTCACCGCTGAGCCACCATAACCGTTCATCGGCTCGATGAACTTCACCGGCAGCCAAGCGCCATATCGGAGCCGCATCAACTGCAGCGTCACGTAGGCTGCACCAACCCGCCCAGTGCTCGGTATCTGGCATCGGCGTCAATTCTCGCAGCCAGTAGCGCAAGGCATTGCGCTGACGTGCCTGACTAAGCTCGCGCAAGGGTGCCAACCCCAAACTGGGTAGATTGAGCCACGCACAGCTTGCTGAACCTTGCGCGGCGGCGAGATCTTGTACGGCCAGCTCATCAAGCATTTCTGCGGCTTCACGCAAATGCTCAGTGGCTCTGCTGAGACGACTGGCCGCCTGTGGCCAGCGCTGACTCAGCATCGGCATAATCTGCCTGCGCAAAAAATTACGCGAATACTGCTCATCGATATTCGACGGATCTTCAATCCAGCGCAACTGATGCTTGATCGCGTAATCGCGCAACTCGGCCTGCGAACAGTTGAGCAACGGTCGCAGCAAGCTGCCCCGGCCCAGCTGACGGCTCACCGGCATACCTGCCAGCCCTCGCACACCCGCGCCACGTAGCAGCCTGAATAGCAGCGTCTCGGCTTGGTCATCTGCATGCTGCGCAACCAGCAACAACTCACCAGTGGCGAGCTCAGCTGCAAACGCAGCGTAGCGAGCATCACGGGCGGCTTGTTCCAGGCTTGCGCTTTGGGCAACGCTCACCCGCACCACTTTAAGCGGCAGCGCCAGCTCATTGCAGACCTGCTGACAATGCTCAGGCCAAGCGTCGCCGACCGGCTGTAAACCGTGATGAATATGCACAGCGAAGAGCGGCGGAATGATCTCGCGTTGCGCAAGACTCGCCAAAATATGCAGCAGAACAGTGGAATCAAGACCACCAGAGAAAGCGACTTTCCAAGCCGTTGACTGACGCCAAGGGGCTAAATTTTCCTGCACCTTGGCAATCAAGCTCATGTCGCGCACCTGATTATTGCAACACGGGCCTGGGACGGCCCGTGCAACTAACTTATGCGATACCGTAGCTCATCAGACGCTCATAACGACGCGCCAACAGCTCTTCAGTATTGAGTTTCTTCAACTCTTTGAGCTGAGCCCCCAGCATCTGACGCACTGACTCAGCGGCGGCCGCTGGATCACGATGAGCGCCGCCCAAAGGCTCGCCAATCACTTGGTCAACAATGCCCAGGCCTTTCAGGCGCTCAGCGGTAATACCCATCGCTTCGGCAGCGTCTGGAGCTTTCTCTGCGGTTTTCCACAGAATCGAAGCACAGCCTTCTGGCGAAATTACCGAGTACGTTGAGTACTGCAGCATGTTCAATTGGTCGCAAACACCAATCGCCAATGCACCACCGGAGCCACCTTCACCAATTACCGTGGCGATGATTGGTGTTTTCAGGCGCGACATAACCCGCAGATTCCACGCAATCGCCTCGCTCTGGCCGCGCTCTTCAGCATCGATGCCCGGATAGGCACCCGGCGTGTCGATGAAAGTCACGATTGGCATCTTGAAGCGCTCAGCCATTTCCATCAGACGGCAGGCTTTACGATAACCTTCTGGACGCGGCATGCCGAAGTTGCGACGCACCTTTTCGCGGACTTCACGGCCCTTCTGATGACCAATAACCATGACCGGCTCACCGTCCAGACGGGCAACACCGCCAACCAGAGCCGCATCATCAGAGAAATGACGATCACCGTGCAATTCGTCGAACTCAGTGAATACATGCTGAAGGTAATCAAGCGTGTAGGGACGACGGGGATGACGCGCAAGTTGCGCGACTTGCCAGCTAGTCAGGTTGCCGAAAATGGTTTCGGTGAGGGTGCTGCTTTTGTCTTGCAGGCGAGCAATCTCGTCATTGATGTTCAACGAGTTGTCGTTACCAACCAGTCGAAGCTCTTCAATCTTGGCTTGCAGGTCGGCGATCGGCTGTTCGAAATCGAGAAAATTCGGGTTCATAGTCATCCGTCTTGCGTCGACGGCCAAGTGGCCGGGAGCTGTATCCGTTTGCGCCATACATTAATGGATCAGGCGCATTAAGGTCGACACCTGAGTGTGTGCACTGCATCGTCATTTTAAACAACGCAGGTACCCAGTCCACTCAGGGCCATAATTTATCCGCCAATTCCTATACTGAAGTTCAGTGCTAAAAATTAGCGGTAGTGCAGGAAGACGTTGTCTTTCCCAAACTGGTCACGCAATGCCTGAATCAAGCTGTCTGCTGGATTGATTCTCCAGTCCTCACCGAACTGCAAAAGCGCCTTGGCATCCGTGTTAGCGTAATCCATGGTGATCGGGCAAACACCACGATGTCGAGTGCATAAGTCCGCAAGCCAACGCAGCTTGTCCCCCTTCAGGGCATCACTGGCGATTCTCAAGCGTAGGCTATCAGCCAACCCAGTACGCGCTTCTTCCAAGCTCATCACCCGCTTAGCGCGCAAACGCAGGCCACCGGAGAAGTCATCATTACTGACTTCGCCTTCGACAACCACCAATGCATCACTTTGCAGCAATGCCTGATTACTGGCAAATGCATCGGCAAACAACGAGGCTTCTATTCGCCCGGAACGGTCATCCAGAGTAATGAAACCCATCTTGTCGCCCTTCTTGTTCTTCATCACCCGCAGGTTGACGATCAAGCCAGCAACCGTTTGTGTATCACGTGCGGGCTTGAGATCAATAATGCGCTGACGAGCAAAACGGCGCACTTCACCTTCATACTCATCAATTGGGTGACCCGTCAGATACAGGCCCAGGGTGTCTTTCTCACCCTTGAGACGCTCCTTGAGCGACAGCTCACGGGCGCGAAGGTGATTGGCGTAGACATCCTGCTCTTCATCGGCAAACACTCCACCGAACAGGTCCATGTGGCCGCTGTCATGACTACGCGCTGTTTGCTCAGCCGCTTGTACCGCCTCTTCCATTGCCGCCAGCAACACCGCACGATTGCGGTCAATATTGGCGTGGTAGGCCTTGATTTCTTCATGGAAGTGCGGGCCTAGGCGATCCAGTGCGCCGCTACGCAACAGTGCTTCCAAGGTTCGTTTGTTGATGCGCTTCAGATCAACCCGCGAACAGAAATCGAACAAATCCTTGAATGGGCCATCACGGCGCGACTCAACAATGGCCTCAACCGGGCCTTCACCGACGCCTTTGATGGCGCCGAGACCGTAAACAATCCAGCCTTCATCATTGACCGTGAACTTGAATTCGGAGGTATTTACGTCCGGCGCATCAAGGCGCAGCTTCATGCTGCGACACTCTTCAATCAAGGTGACGACTTTGTCGGTGTTGTGCATATCCGCCGACAATACGGCGGCCATGAAGGCAGCTGAGTGGTGAGCCTTGAGCCAAGCGGTCTGGTAAGAGAGTAAGCCGTAAGCCGCCGAGTGCGACTTGTTAAAGCCGTAACCCGCGAACTTCTCTACCAGGTCGAAGATGTTACCCGCAAGATCCGCATCAATACCGTTATTACTGCAGCCCTCAATAAAGCCGCCGCGCTGCTTGGCCATTTCTTCTGGTTTTTTCTTACCCATCGCACGGCGCAACATGTCTGCGCCGCCAAGGGTGTAGCCAGCCATAACCTGGGCGATCTGCATCACTTGCTCTTGATACAGAATAATCCCGTAGGTTGGCGCCAAAACCGGCTTCAAGCCATCGTATTGGTAATCTTGGTGCGGGTAAGAAATTGGCTCACGGCCGTGCTTACGGTTGATAAAGTCATCAACCATGCCGGACTGCAGCGGGCCCGGACGGAACAGCGCCACGAGTGCGATCATGTCTTCCAGGCAATCGGGCTTGAGCTTCTTGATCAGCTCTTTCATGCCGCGTGATTCAAGCTGGAATACCGCGGTCGTTTCAGCCTTTTGCAACATGGCAAACGTCGGCTTGTCGTCGAGCGGGATAAAGTCGATGTTCAGGTCAGGCAAGCCTTGCTTGGCCTGTTCGCGGTTGATGGTTTCCATCGCCCACTTGATGATGGTCAAGGTACGCAGACCCAAGAAGTCGAACTTAACCAGTCCTGCCGACTCGACATCATCTTTATCAAACTGGGTTACCAGACCATTACCTTCTTCATCGCAAGCAATCGGCGAGAAATCGGTGAGCTTGGTTGGCGCGATAACCACACCACCGGCGTGCTTGCCCGTGCCCCGGCAAATGCCCTCAAGCTTGAGCGACATTTCCCAGATTTCAGCAGCTTCCTCATCTGTCTTGAGGAAGTCACGCAGCGGCTCTTCCATCTCAAAAGCCTTGGCCAGCGTCATACCCACTTCAAACGGGATCATCTTCGACAGACGATCCGCCAGACCGTAAGACTTGCCTTGCGCCCGCGCTACGTCGCGCACCACGGCCTTGGCTGCCATCGTACCGAAGGTGATGATCTGACTAACCGCATTACGCCCGTATTTTTGCGCAACGTAATCAATCACACGGTCGCGACCATCCATGCAGAAGTCGACGTCAAAGTCGGGCATCGAGACCCGTTCGGGATTGAGGAATCGCTCGAACAGCAAGTCATACGCCAACGGATCAAGGTCAGTAATTTTCTGCACATAGGCCACCAGCGAGCCGGCGCCCGACCCACGGCCAGGGCCAACCGGAACGCCGTTGTTTTTGGCCCACTTGATGAAGTCCATTACGATCAGGAAGTAACCCGGAAACCCCATTTGAATAATGATATTCAATTCAAAGTTCAGGCGATCGACGTAGACCTGCTTCTTGGCTTCGTAGTCCGGCGTGTCCTTGGGTAGCAGCACCTCCAGACGTTCATCAAGACCATCGAATGAGACTTTGCGAAAGTACTCATCCATGGTCATGCCATCTGGAATCGGGAAGTTCGGCAGGAAATAGGTGCCCAACTGCACGTCGATATTGCAACGCTTGGCGATTTCAACGGTATTTTGTAGCGCCTCGGGCAAGTCGCTAAATAACGCGGCCATCTCTTCTGGCGACTTCAGGTATTGCTGATCGGAATACATACGCACTCGGCGCGGATCATCCAGCGGACGCCCCTCACCAATGCATACCCGCGTTTCGTGCGCTTCGTAATCATCCTGCATGATGAAGCGCACATCATTGGTCGCAACCAAAGGCGCAGCAAAACGCTCAGCCAGCGCCACGGCAGCATGCAAATGTTCTTCGTCGTTGATGCGATTGGTACGCTGTACTTCCAGGTAGAAGCGTTCAGGAAAGACGTCCATCCACTCTTTGAGTACGGCGTCAGCCAGTGCTTGATCCCCCGCCAACAAGGCCAGTCCGACCTCGCCCTCTTTCGAGCCCGACAGCGCGATCAAACCTTCGTTGGCCGCTTTAATCCAATCGCGCTGAATGATCACCAAGTCATTGCTCTGCCCTTCACTCCAGCCACGTGAAACCAGCTCAGTGAGGTTGCGATAGCCTTTGGCATTCATCGCCAACAAGGTCATACGCGTCAGCGGACCATCTTCGTAAGTGCTGGCCATCCAGATATCAGCCCCGCAAATAGGCTTGATACCGCCGCCCATTGCGGCTTTGTAGAACTTCACCAGCGAGCACATATTGCTCTGGTCAGTCACAGCTACTGCTGGCATGCCTGCGCCAGCGACTGCCTTGATCAGCGGTTTGACCCGGACCAGACCGTCGACCAGCGAAAATTCGGTGTGCACACGTAAATGGACGAACGAAGCAGTCATGACAGCCCTTACAAAACACAAAAACGACAAGGTTCGGATTGTACCGAACCTTGGGTAAAACATAAGCCTGAGATCACCAACCGTAACAGCTTAATCTGCTACGGCGGCTAAAAACTCAACAATCAAGCCTGTTTACGATCATCCCAGATGCCCGCCTCAAGCTTCTTTTGCACCTCTGGATACTGCGCCGCATCGAACGTCGGCAGCAGCCCGGCTTTACGCTGAGCGTTGTAGTCTTTGGCGAGCTTAAACACCAGGTTAGACAACAGCAGGATCGCAACCAGGTTAGTGATCGCCATCAAGCCCATTGACACATCCGCCAGATTCCAGACAAACGGCAATGATGCTAATGCGCCAAACATCACCATCCCCAAGACGACGAGCCGGAAGACCAATAGACCTGACTTATGGTTGTGCTCAAGGAATACCAAGCAGTTTTCCGCGTAGAAGTAATTCGCAACGATCGAAGTGAATGCGAAGAACAGAATAACCACAGTCAAAAAGTACTTAGCCCAACCGCCCAGTTCGCTGCTCAAAGCATCCTGAACCAAAGTGATACCCGTCGCTCCATCGGTTGGTACCTGTGCCAACAAAATGATTGCTGCCGATGCAGTACAAATCAACATGGTGTCGATAAACACACCCGCCATTTGTACATAACCTTGCGACACCGGGTGTGGCGGATAAGGCGTAGCAGATGCCGCCGCGTTTGGCGCCGAACCCATACCGGCTTCGTTTGAGAACAAGCCACGCTTGAAGCCGTTCATGATCGCCGCACCAATACCGCCAGCCGCCGCCTCATGCAAACCAAAAGCACTCTTGAAGATCAGCATCAATACTGCTGGGATTTCGCTGATATTGATGATGATGATCAGCACCGCAATCAACAAATAAGCTGCGGCCATGACCGGTACAGCCAGCTCGGAGAAGCGTGCAATCGAACGCAGGCCGCCAAAGATGATCATTGAGGTCATGACGACCAACCCCGCACCGATAACGGCAGACGCCACCGGAATCACGCTTTGACCGAGGCTGAAGGTTCCCCAATCCAGGGCAAATGCACCGGTCAAGGCATTACTGATGGTGTTGGCCTGCACCGAGTTAAAAACAAAACCAAAAGCGATGATCAGGAAGATCGAAAACAGAATCCCCATCCAGCGTGCATTCAGGCCCCGCTCCATGTAATACGCAGGACCGCCGCGGAACTGGCCTTTGTCATCTCGGGTTTTGAACAGTTGAGCCAAGGTTGCTTCAACGAAACCCGTGGCCATGCCAATCAAGGCAATTAACCACATCCAGAAAATCGCACCGGGACCACCCAAGGTAATCGCCACGGCAACACCGGCAATATTACCGGTCCCCACGCGCGCCGCCAGAGAGGTACAAAGCGCTTGGAAAGATGAAATACCCGAGTCATCACTCTGCCGACTGCCCTTGAGCACGGAGAAGATATGACCAAACTGGCGGAACTGGATAGCGCCCAGTCTGACCGTAAAATACAAACCACTACCGACCAACAGCCAGATAAGGATTTTGCCCCAGATTAAGTCATTGAGAATATCAACGACCTGAGTGGCGATATCTTGCATTGATCACTCCCTACCGCTCAACGCGGCTATCCATTGGGCCTTGTTTAGGCCCGGGAAAATTAAACTCTGACGCTACCGGTAACGACGAGCAAGACTGTGCATGCATAAACCGCTGCACATAATGAGTTTCAACTGAAAGTGGAGCAAAGCGGCGTTAAGCCAGTGTAGCCCCCTCAAAAGGACAGGGACTTTCCAACATTGCAGCCTGTAGCTGCATGTGAGGGTGCGACCAATCCGGTCAGTGAGGCGACACTTGAACCAAAAAACCGGGTTACTCAGGCAAGAGCGCGCGAACGGGAGCAAAGGAACGGCGATGGACCGGTGTCGGCCCTAAACGCCGGAGCGCTTCGAGATGCACCGCTGTTGGATAGCCTTTATGGCCAGCGATTCCATAACCGGGATATTGCAGATCCAGCGCCTGCATCTCACGGTCACGGCTGACTTTAGCCAGAATTGAAGCGGCGGCGATGGCAGGAACCTGACTATCGCCCTTAACCACAGCAGCGCTTGGCACCTGCAGTTGCGGGCAACGATTACCGTCGATAAGCGCCAGCTTTGGCGTAACGCTCAAGCCCTCGACTGCGCGCTGCATCGCCAACATGGTTGCATGGAGGATATTCAGTTGATCGATTTCCTCGACCTCAGCGCGAGCGATACACCAGGACAAGGCCTTCTCGCGAATCTCATCAAAGAGTTTTTCCCGACGCACTGCGGTGAGCTTCTTCGAGTCATTCAAACCCAGAATCGGCCGCGCCGGATCGAGAATAACCGCCGCAGTCACGACTGCGCCGCATAACGGACCGCGGCCAACTTCATCGACCCCGGCCACTAACTCTTCAACGGTGGAAAAATCCAGACCTAGTTGCATCAGCTGCGCCCAATCAATTCAAGCACCGCATCCGCAGCCTGAACCGAAGCATCACAACGTAATGTCCGGTGAATCTGGTCAAAGCCTAAAGTCTGCTCATGGCCATCGTCTACCAACGGCGCAAGCAACTGGGCCAATGCTTCCGGGGTTGCAGCGTCCTGAATCAACTCAGGAACCAACAAGCGCTCCGCCAGCAAATTAGGCAGCGAAATATAAGGGCTCTTGACCATGCGACTAAGGATTTTAAATGTCAGCGGTGCAACGCGATAAGCAACAATCATTGGGCGCTTATATAACAACGCTTCAAGCGTGGCCGTGCCAGAGGCAATCAACACCGCATCACAGGCCGCCAAGGCCAGGTGCGATTGACCATTGAGTAACTTCAGTGGCAGGTCGCGACCGGCTAGCATTTGTTCGATTTGCTCGCGCCGCTGCGGGTTTGCGCAGGGCACGACGAACTGGATGCCTGGGCGCAAGTTGCGTAATCGCTCAGCCGCATCAAAAAACACACTCCCCAAACGTGAAACTTCACCACCGCGACTGCCCGGCATTAGCGCAACCACGGGGCAATCAAGCGGCAGGTCGAGGGTTTCACGTGCGGTGTTGCGGTCAGCCTGCAGCGCAATTGTGTCTGCCAAAGGGTGCCCGACAAAACGCACCGGCACTTGATACTCGTCGTAGAACTTTGCCTCGAACGGAAACAGCGTCAGCATCAAGTCGCACGCTTCGCGAATTTTCAGCACACGTTTTTGCCGCCACGCCCACACGGAGGGACTGACGTAGTGCACGGTTTTGATTCCGGCACGGCGCAGCTTCAACTCCAGGTCGAGGTTGAAGTCAGGCGCATCAATACCAATAAAGACGTCTGGCTTGGCCGCAATCAGGTCGCGAAGTAAATGACGCCGCCGCTTGAGCAACTCAGGCAAGCGCCCAAGCACTTCAACCAAACCCATCACCGACAGCCGCTCCATCGGGAAGATTGACTGCAAACCTTCCGCTTCCATCAGCGGACCGCCGACACCGATGACTTCGACATCAGCATGACGCTGCTTCAAGGCTTGGATTAAACCGGCACCAAGGATGTCACCGGAAGCCTCACCCGCTACCAGAGCTACGCGTATGCGAGCCATACTTAACGAGTAATGCCGCGCTGGGATGCCTGAATTGAGTCACGGAACACCGCGACCTCAGGAAATTCGCTGGAAGGCTCCGCCAACTCTTTCAAAGCTTCCTCAATGGTCAGCCCTTGGCGGTAAACGGTTTTGTAGGCGCGGCGCAAGGCATGAATCGACTCTGCCGAGAAGCCACGACGACGCAAGCCTTCAAAGTTCATGCTGCGGGCTTCGGCTGGGTTGCCGGAAACCGTGACATAAGCCGGTACATCCTTGCCAATCGCGGTGCCCATACCGGCAAAGCTATGCGCGCCGATGTGGCAGAACTGATGAACCAGGGTGTAGCCAGACAAAATTGCCCAGTCACCAATGTGTACATGCCCGGCCAGCGCAACGTTGTTGACCAAGATGCAGTGATTACCGACAACACTGTCGTGACCGATGTGGGCATAAGCCATGATCAGGTTGTGGTCGCCGATTGTGGTTTCATCACGATCCTGAATCGTTCCGCGGTGCATGGTTACACCTTCGCGGATGATGTTGTGATCGCCAATAACCAGACGGGTTGGCTCACCCTTGTACTTGCGGTCGGGCGTGTCTTCGCCCAACGACGCGAATTGATAGACACGATTGTGTTTACCAATTCGAGTAGGCCCTTTGATAATCACATTAGGCCCAAGCACTGTACCCTCACCAATCTCTACATCGGGCCCGATAATCGCCCACGGGCCGACAGTAACGTCGTCAGCCAGCTTGGCAGCGGGATCGATAATGGCACGAGGGTCAATCAAACTCATAATTTGCGTTCCGCACAGATCACTTCAGCTGAACAGACTTCCTTGCCGTCGACACTGGCTTTACATTCGAACTTCCAGATACTGCGCTTGGTGCTGAGAAACTTAGCTTCCAAGATCAGACGGTCACCCGGAACAACCGGCTGACGAAAGCGTAGTTTATCCGAGCCTACAAAGTAGTACAGCGTACCGTCGCTCGGTTTCAGATCCATCATCTTGAAGCCAAGAATGCCTGCCGCCTGAGCCATCGCTTCGATGATCAGTACGCCGGGCATAATAGGATGCTCAGGAAAATGACCATTGAAGAATGGCTCATTGATGCTGACATTCTTATAGGCACGAATAGTCTTGCCTTCTACGTCTAGATTGTCGACGCGGTCTACCAGCAGAAACGGGTAGCGATGCGGCAAATACTCGCGAATTTCGTTGATGTCCATCATTTCCAGAGAAGCCTGTAGTAAAAAGAGAAGAGCACGACTTCAGCCGTGCTCAAGCATCAGATGAGGCGTTCCCGCTAGAAGTCACCGCAGCCAGCTGTTTTTCCAGCTGTTGCAGGCGGCGCGCCATATCGTCAAGTTGACGAATGCGTGCTGCACTTTTACGCCACTCACCTGCGGGTTGCATCGCTGTACCAGACGAATAAGAGCCTGGCTCAGTAATTGAACGAGTGACCATGGTCATACCCGTCACAAATACCCCATCACACACTTCGATGTGGCCAACCATGCCCACACCGCCTGCAATCATGCAGTTCTTGCCAATTTTGGTGCTGCCAGAAATACCGACACAGCCAGCCATGGCAGTGTTATCACCGACCTGAACGTTGTGCGCAATCATGATCTGGTTGTCCAGCTTGACGCCATTCCCTATCAGCGTGTCCGCCAAAGCGCCACGGTCGATAGTGGTATTAGCACCAATCTCAACATTATCACCGATGACCACGCCGCCAATCTGGGCAATTTTCTGCCAGACGCCTTTCTCGTTGGCGAAACCAAAGCCTTCGCCACCCAGAACTGCACCCGACTGAATCACCACAGCTTTGCCGATACGCACATCGTGATAAATCGTCACGCGCGGTGCTAACCAGCCACCTTCACCGATTACCGAGCGCGCACCAACAACACAATGCGCACCAACAGTCACACCAGCCGCAATGCTGGCACCGCTTTCAATCACCGCAAATGGGCCAATGCTGGCGGTCGCATCTACCTGAGCATCCGCAGCAACCAGCGCACTCGGATGAACCCCTGCAGCAGCAACCGGCTTGAGATCGAAGGCATGGGACAGTTCGGCATAAGCCAGGTACGGGTTCGCCACTATCAAGGCATCACCGCTGTAGCTTTCAGCATCAGCCACAGTCAACAATACCGCAGCGGCTTGGCAGCTTGCCAAGTGCTTGCGGTATTGCGGATTGGCTAGAAAACTCAGCTGCTGCGCATTGGCATCCTGCAAAGTCGCCAAACCGGTGATGACTTTATCAGCAGGACCACGCAGCGTAGCGCCGAGACGTTGGGCCAACTGACCCAACGTATAAACAGGTGAATTCATAATTAACGCAGCTGGTTCATGCGATCGATAACTTGGCGAGTGATGTCGTACTGAGGCTTGACATCAATAACTGCACCACGCTCGAGAACCAAGTCGAAACTGCCTTTCTTGATCACTTCTTCAACCGCTTTATCAAGGTTTGGCTTGAGTTTTTTCAGCATATCGCGATCAGCAACAGCCTTCTGCTCATTGAGTTCTTTGGACTGGAATTGGAAGTCACGGGCTTTTTGCTTGAAATCAAGCTCAAGACGCTCGCGATCAGCGGTCTGCAATTTCGTGCCGCCTTTTACCAAGCGATCCTGAATAGTCTTTGCATCGCTTTCCAGCTTCTTCAGCTTGCTCAATTGCGGGCCGAATTTTTTCTCAGCATCAACCGCGTAACGCTTGGCTGCATCAGACTCAAGCAAAGCCATTTGATAGTTCAGTACAGCAATTTTCATCTCTGCCATGGCCGGTGTCGCTACCGACAACATTGCAACGCTTAACAGTACAACTTGAGTAAATTTACGCACGGTACACTCCTGCAAAAATCCATTTTTGTTGATCGATCATCGATCGATTAAAACGTCTGACCAAGGGAGAACTGGAAGACTTGTGTATCAGCGTCATCCGGCTCTTTGATCGGCATTGCCAAGCTAAAGCTCAACGGGCCAAGTGCGGTAATCCAGGTCAAGCCAACGCCGACAGAACTGGCCATGTTACCCAGCTCGATGTTGCAACTGTCACTTTCCGCTTTCTGCGCAGAAGAGCAGTTGGTATCAAAGACATTACCCACATCCCAGAACAGCGATGTACGCAGCGAACGCTGATCCTTCACGAATGGCAGCGGGAACAACAATTCAGCGCCGCCCTGGATCAATACGTTACCACCGAATGGCAGCGGATCTTGGTCCGGGTCAGTGTAGCGACCGTTGGCGTCCTGAACCCCGTAAATGATTTCACCCTGGTCATTACGCACTACGCTCGGCGTACTGCGTGGACCTAAGCTACTGTCTTCAAAACCACGGACCGAGTTAAAACCACCTGCGTAATAGTGCTCATAGAACGGTAGCTCGGAGGTCGAACCATAGCTATCGCCATAACCCAACTGCGTATGGAAACGCATGGTGTAGTTATCGGTCAGCGGGGTGAAAATCTGGCCACGGTAATCCAGCTTGTAGAACGAAAGGTCGCTGCCTGGAATGGTGGTTTCAAGCACCAGGCTTTGCGAGTGTCCCCGGTTAGCCAGTACGCCACGGTTAAGCGTCGATTCAGACCAACCAATCGAGGCTTTAAAGTTCAGGTAGCTGTCACCTTCCTCTTCCAGGAAGTCATAGATTTCATCAACGGTGTAGATACCGGTGTCGATATCATCCTGCTGAACCGTCAGACCGTAGGTCAGACGCGAGGTTTCGCTAATTGGGTAGCCAATGCTCATACCCGCACCGTAGCTGTCTACCGAGTAGCTTGCGACGTCAGTGTCGAGCTCGTCATAGTCAGTTTCACGGAAGAACACGTTGTAACCCAGGCTGACGCCGTCTGGTGTCCAGTAGGGGTTTACGAAGCCAAAGTTATAGCGGCTCTGGTATTCACTACGAGTCAAACCAAGGCTGACCTTGTTACCCGAGCCGAGAAAGTTGTTCTGCGTGATCGAGCCGCCGAGGATCAAACCGGCGTTCTGAGCGAAACCAACGCTGGCAGTAATCGAGCCGGAAGCTTGCTCTTCAACACTGTAGTTAACGTCGATCTGGTCATCAGTACCCGGTACTGCTGGAGTCTCAACATTGACTTCCTTGAAGAAGCCAAGACGCTCAAGTCGGGTTTTCGACTGATCGATCAAGTAGGTTGAAGCCCAACCACCTTCCATCTGACGCATTTCACGGCGCAGAACTTCGTCTTCAGTTTTGGTGTTGCCACGGAAGTTGATGCGGTTCACGTAAGCACGCTTGCCCGGATCAACAACGAACATTACCGAGACCGTGTGATCATCGTCATGCGGCTCAGGTACACCGTTGACGTTAGCGAAGGTGTAACCCTCGTTACCTAGACGACGGGTGATCAGCTCAGAAGTTGTGGTCATCACTTTACGCGAGAAAACCTGGCCTTCTTTGACCAGCAACAACTTGCGAATTTCCTCTTCCGGGACTTTTAGGTCACCGCTTAGGCGCACGTCGCGAATCTTGTACTTCTCACCTTCATCAATATTGACGGTGATATAGACGTGCTTCTTGTCAGGGGTAATCGATACCTGAGTCGAAGCGATATCCATGTTGATATAGCCGCGGTCGAGGTAGTAAGAACGCAAGCGCTCCAAGTCGCCGGAGAGTTTCTCACGGGCGTACTTGTCGTCGTTTTTAAAGAACGACAACCAGTTGGTGGTCTTCAGCTCAAACAGGCTCTGCAAGTCTTCATCAGGGAAGACGCTGTTACCCACCACGTTGATGTGCTGAATAGAGGCAACTTCGCCTTCGTTGATGTTGACCTTCAACGCAACCCGGTTGCGCGGCTGCGGAATCACCTCAGTTTCAATCTCAGCCGAGTAACGACCCTGAGAGACGTATTGGCGTTGCAGTTCATTACGCACGCCTTCGAGGGTTGCACGCTGGAAAATCTCACCTTCTTCAAGGCCCGACTGATTGAGTCCTTTGAGGAGATCTTCGGTGGTGATCGCCTTGTTACCTTCGATTTCGATACTGGAAATCGAAGGGCGCTCAACCACGGTAATAACCAGCACATTGCCATCACGGCCAAGCTGGATATCCTGGAAGAAACCGGTTTTAAACAGATCACGCGTCGCTTCAACTAAAGAGCGATCATCGGCTTCACCACCGACATTTAACGGCAAGGCACCGAATACGCTGCCAGCGGACACACGTTGGAGGCCGTTGACTCGAATATCGGAGATGGTGAAGGACTCGGCGTGAACTTCGGCGATCATCAATGCGGCGAGAACCACAGGTAGCAGCAGACGTTTCATGAAGTCCTTTCTTATTCCAACTGGCGATAAAAACCTGCCGCTAAAGGCGACAGATTTGTAATTCAATAGCAGTTACAGACGACCCAGATCATTGACCAAGGCAAGTAACATCACCCCGACCACTAAACTGATGCCAATCTGCATCCCCCAACCTTGTACCCGTTCAGACAACGGTCGACCACGCACCCACTCGACGAGGTAAAAAAGCAGGTGCCCCCCATCTAGCACAGGGATAGGTAAAAGATTAAGAACCCCTAAGCTAATACTGAGATAAGCGAGGAAGTTTAAAAAATCCCCTATGCCCGACTCAGCTGAAGCGCCCGCCACTTTAGCAATGGTTATCGGCCCGCTCAAGTTTTTTACCGAGAGCTCGCCAAACAGCATTTTCTTTAGCGAGTCCAGAGTCAGCACACTCATGGTCCAAGTGCGCTTAATACTCTCTGCAACGGCCTCCAGAGGCCCGTAGCTGATTTCGCGGAGCATTTCCGGAGGCCAGTCGACAGGTTTGACTCCCGCGCCGAGGTAACCGGTCTGGGCACCTTTATCGCCTCGCGCCGCAAGCGTGACAGTCACCTCTTGCGATTGTCCCGCACGGATAATCTGCAATATTACCGACTTGCCTGGCAGTGCACGTACCTGATCAACCAGTTGCTGCCAATCTTTCAGCGGCTCGCCATCAAGCGTAACCAGCTCATCACCCGCCTGCAAACCTGCAGCGCCAGCTGGCCCTGCGGGGTCGATCTCAGCCAGTACGGGCTTTATTTCCGGGCGCCACGGACGAATCCCCAGCGCCGCAATCGGATCAGGCTCATCAACGCCTTGAAGCCAATTATCGAGTTTAATCTGCTCTGCGCTCTCAGCCGTAGAGCCTTGGTTCTTGACGGTGACATCAAGGACTCCGCTCTCACCCAGCCGCCGAACGAGCTGCAAATTAACCGCTGACCAACCATTAGTCGGCTCGCCATTTATTGCAACAATTTCTTGACCGGGCTGTAAACCAGCGTCTGCCGCCAGACTCGCCTCGGCCACCGCACCAATCACCGGGCGCACTTGCTGGCTACCCAGCAGCGCTACACACCAGAAAAACGCAATTGCTAACAGAAAGTTGGCAATCGGTCCGGCAGAAACGATAGCAATACGCTGGCCAACCGATTTGCGATTGAACGACAGATGGCCCTGCTCGGCAGGCACATCACCTTCGCGCTCATCGAGCATCTTGACGTAACCGCCTAGCGGAATCGCAGCCAGCACGAACTCCGTGCCCTGACGGTCATGCCAGCGCAATAACGGTGTACCGAAGCCGACCGAAAAACGCAGGACTTTTACACCACAGCGCCGCGCCACCCAGAAGTGACCAAATTCATGGAAAGTTACCAGCACCCCTAACGCAATCAAGGTGCCAGCAATCATATACAACGCACTCATCCCACTTCTCCGCGTTGATTAACGCATTGCTCTGCCAGAGCCCGTGCGCGGTGATCCGCAGCAAAGACATTTTCCAGGCATGTGACCGCAGTCGACGCCTCGCTGTTCAGTACGCTATCAATGATACTCGCGATTTGCGGAAAACTGATCTGGCGCTGTAAAAACGCTGCCACCGCAACTTCATTGGCAGCATTGAGCATTGTCGGCGCGGTGCCGCCGTGCTCTGCCGCCTCACGCGCCAAGCGCAAACACGGGAAGCGCTGCTCGTCAGGCGCCTCAAAATCCAGGCGAGCCACAGCAAACAGATCCAGCGCCGGAACGCCCGAGTCAATTCGCTCGGGCCATGCCAACGCATGACTAATCGGCGTGCGCATATCAGGATTGCCCAACTGAGCTAACACCGAGCCATCGACGTAGTCGACCAACGAATGAATAACGCTCTGCGGATGAATCACAACTTCGATCTGCGCAGGCTTTGCATCAAACAGCCAGCACGCCTCAATCAACTCAAGGCCTTTGTTCATCATACTGGCTGAGTCGACAGAGATTTTTCGCCCCATCGACCAATTCGGGTGCGCGCATGCTTGTTCTGGGGTAACCGTAGCCAACTGCTCCAGCGGTGTCTGCCGGAACGGGCCACCCGATGCAGTCAGCAAAATACGCCGTACCCCCACCCGCGCCAGACCACGCGAGTAGTCGCTGGGCAAACACTGGAAAATCGCGTTGTGCTCACTGTCGATCGGCAACAGCACAGCGCCACTTTTGCGCACGGCCTGCATAAACAAATCGCCAGACATCACCAGCGCTTCTTTGTTGGCCAGCAACACCTTCTTGCCAGCTGCAACTGCGGCAAGTGTCGGACGCAGACCTGCGGCACCCACAATAGCAGCCATGACAGTGTCCACATCGCTATGCGCAGCCACTTCACATAAGGCTGTTTCACCGAACAAAACCTGGGTTTTTGAACCTGCCGCAATCAATGCCGCCTGCAACTGCTCGGCGCTCGGCGCATCTGCCACCACAGCGAACACAGGCTTATGCCGTAAACACAGAACCTCAAGCTCAACCAGGCGGCTATGGCCGCTCAAGGCAAACACCTGATAACGGTCCGAATGCCGGGCAATCACATCAAGGGTACTTAAACCAATAGAGCCGGTGGCCCCCAATACAGTGATCTGCTGATGACTCACAGGCTGCCCCAACCAAACAACAGCAACAGCACAGCAAACACTGGAATGGCTGCGGTGAGACTATCGATACGATCCAACACACCACCATGACCCGGCAGTAAATGACTGCTGTCTTTAACCCCAGCTTGACGTTTGAACATGCTCTCAGTGAGATCGCCAACCACCGAAATCATCACCACTATCGCTGCGCCAACTAGCGCCCAGATCATTTCGCCAGCACTCCAGCCACGCACCACACCGACAACCAAGGTAATCAGCAGGCAAGTACACAAGCCACCGATCGCACCCTCCCAGCTTTTACCGGGGCTGACTTGCGGCGCCAGCTTGCGCTTACCAAAAGTTTTACCGGAAAAGTAAGCGCCAATATCAGCAGCCCACACCAGCACCATTACGGCGATAATCAGCCAGTTAGCCAGCGGCCATTGCTTGAACAGCACTAACCCCTGCCAAGCCGGCAGCAGAATCAATAAGCCGATGATTAACTTGCGTGGCGCACCCGCCCAGAACTGGCTGCTCTGCGGGTAACCCAGAACCAGCCAAGTGGCGACGCCCCACCAGATAACCCCCAGCAAGAGCATCGGCGTAGCCAGAATTGGCAGGAGATAGAGTATCCAGCACAACACTGCAACCAGTGCAGCATAAGCAATGCGTGATGGCTGCGACTCAAAACCGGCTAGACGCGCCCACTCCCAACCACCGAGACTGACCACTGCGCCGATAAACAGTGCGAACGCAGCGCCATCAAGCAGAAAGAAGCCAGCCAGCGCGATAGGTAACAACACCAGCGCAGTGATTACTCGTTGTTTAAGCATTGTGCGCCTCAGACTCTACCTGCGCGCTAGTCTTACCAAAGCGCCGCTGTCTGGTGGCGTAGTCAGCAAGCGCATGACGCATCGCGTCGTGCTTGAAGTCAGGCCAGAACAGGTCGGTGAAATACAGTTCACTGTAGGCTAATTGCCACAGCAGGAAATTACTGATGCGGTGCTCACCACCGGTACGAATGCACAGATCAGGTAACGGTAAGTCACCAGTTGCCAGGCAGCTTTGCAGCAGTTGTGGGGTAATATCGTTGGGCTGCAAATGCCCACCCTGCACTTCACGGGCAAGACGCTGCGCCGCCTGAGCAATATCCCACTGACCGCCGTAGTTGGCGGCGATTTGCAGGATAAAGCGTTTCTCACCGGCTGTTTGCGCCTCAGCCTCGCGCATTGCAGTTTGCAACTCGGGATGAAAACGCGAGCGATCGCCAATTATCCGCAAGCTGATGTCATTCTCATTGAGCTTGCGCGTTTCACGGCGCAAAGCACTCATGAACAGCTCCATCAGCGCGCCGACTTCATCAGCCGGGCGCTGCCAGTTCTCACTGGAGAACGCAAACAGGGTCAGCACCTCGACCCCGGCTTCCGCGCACACCTCAATTACCGCACGCACCGCATCAACACCGGCTTTATGGCCAGCAACACCCGGCAACAGGCGCTTTTTCGCCCAGCGGTTGTTGCCATCCATAATCACGGCCACATGGCGCGGCACTATAGCTGCCGGGCCACCGTCTTTGGCTTTATCCATAACGATTCCTGACCGTCAGACGGCCATCAGATCCGCTTCCTTGTTTTCCAGTGCCTTATCGACTTCGGCCACATACTTGTCGGTTAGCTTCTGGATTTCATCAGCGGCGCGACGTTCTTCGTCCTCGCTGATTTCTTTTTCTTTTTCCAGGTCCTTGAGCTGCGCCAAGGCATCACGACGGATGTTGCGCACGGCAACACGGGCGTTTTCAGCTTCAGCACGCGCCTGCTTGGTGTAGCCCTTGCGCGTTTCTTCGGTCAGCGCAGGCATTGGCACCCGAATAGTGGTGCCAGCAGTCGCAGGATTGAGGCCGAGATCGGAAGTCATGATGGCTTTTTCAACAGCCTGGATCATGCCCTTGTCAAATACAGACAGCGCCAAGGTGCGCGAATCTTCAGTGACCACGTTGGCGACTTGGCGCAACGGCGTATCAGTACCGTAGTAGGACACCATCACACTGTCGAGGATGCTTGGGTGCGCACGACCAGTACGAATTTTGGCAAAAGCGACATTCAGCGACTCTAGGCTCTTGGCCATGCGTGACTGGGTGTCTTTCTTAATCTCGTTAATCATTCTTCACCTTCCTCGATCAGGGTACCTTCAGCGCCACCGACAACAACGTTCAACAGGGCGCCTGGCTTATTCATATTGAAGACTCGCAGCGGCATATTATGGTCGCGGCACAGGCAGATGGCAGTCAGATCCATCACCCCAAGCTTGCGATCCAGCACCTCATCATAGGTAAGGCGCTCAAATTTCTCTGCGTGCGGATCTTTAAATGGATCCGCAGTGTATACGCCATCGACTTTAGTCGCCTTCAATACCACGTCCGCATCGATCTCGATTGCGCGCAGGCACGCAGCCGAGTCAGTGGTAAAGAAAGGATTACCGGTGCCAGCAGCGAAAATCACCACTTCACCAGTCTTCAGATGGCGCATGGCCTTACGACGATCGTAGTGATCAGTCACACCGACCATGGAAATCGCAGACATCACGATTGCCGGGATATTCGAACGTTCCAGCGCGTCGCGCATGGCCAAGGCGTTCATCACAGTGGCCAGCATACCCATGTGATCGCCAGTCACTCGGTCCATTCCGGCTGCGCTCAGCGCGGCACCACGGAACAAGTTACCGCCACCAATTACCAGGCCAACTTGCAAGCCGATACCTACCAACTGCCCCACTTCAAGGGCCATGCGATCGAGCACCTTGGGATCGATACCAAACTCTTCCGATCCCATCAGGGCTTCGCCGCTTAGTTTGAGCAGAATGCGCTTATAACGCGGTTGACGACCACTCACCTGCTGAGCCATACAATTCTCTCCTGCGGCGTTAAAATTCTAAGAAACCCTGAAAAACTACTGCGCTAGGTATTGCGGCGTTGAAACGCTGCTCAAAATGCTCATTTAGGACAACTAAAGTCGAGCGCGACTACGGTCGCTTTCTCGCACCCATTGCCCTGCACTCCCTTCCTTCGCTCGCCACCTTTTTCAGCGGATTCCTATGCGGGTAATACAGCCCACAATTATCGAGTACTTCGGCAACAGTCGGGGCTTTTAAATCACAAAAGCCGGAAAATATTTTTCCAACCGACCAAGGCAAGCCTTTGAAAACGCCTTGAGCAACAAAAAGCCAAGTCAGAAGACGCCATAACCGTGCAGTTTACTAGAGCTAACCTGCAGCGTAAGCAGCTTTTAACCTGAGCCGATTGGCTCACTCGCTTTCAGGGGCATCCTAAATTGCCTCCCTAGTTCGACAAAAAGGCCGCACGCATAAGCGGGCAGCCTCTTTGGGACGACAGTTTTTAGACCGTCTTACTGCTTGCTGGAAGCCAGCTGTGCAGCTACTTCAGCAGCGAAGTCAGTTTCGCCTTTATCGATACCTTCACCCACTTCGTAGCGAGTGAACGAAACGATTTCAGCGCCAGCTTTCTTCACCAGCTCGCCAACCTTGATGCTGTCGTCTTTAACGAAAGCTTGCTCAACCAGGCTCGCTTCAGCCAAGAACTTGCTGATACGACCAGCAACCATCTTCTCAACGATTTCAGCAGGCTTGCCTTTGATTTTCTCTTCGTTCAGCGCCAGGAAGATTTCTTTTTCCTTGGCAACTGCTTCTTCAGAGACTTCAGCCGAGCTCAGGAACTGAGGGTTGCTAGCCGCTACGTGCATGGCAACTTCTTTAGCCAGCTCAACGTCGCCGCCTTTCAGAGCAACCAGAACGCCGATACGGTGACCGTGCAGGTAAGAACCAACAACGTCAGCTTCAACGCTCGACAGGCGACGAATGTTTACGTTCTCGCCAACTTTAGCAACCAAGGCTTCACGATCAGATTCCATGGCCGCAACCAGTGGAGCTGCGTCAGTCATGTTCTCAGCGAAAGCTTTGTCGATGCTGCTGCTGACGAAGTTCTTGAAATCGTCTTGCAGAGCCAGGAAGTCAGTCTGGGAGTTGACTTCGATGATCAGCGCGCGCTTGTTATCACCAGCCAATTTGATTGCGATAGCACCTTCAGCAGCGATGTTACCGGCTTTCTTGGCAGCCTTGATGGCACCAGCAGCACGCATATCGTCGATTGCTTTTTCGATGTCGCCACCAGCAGCAGTCAGGGCTTTTTTACAGTCCATCATGCCTTGGCCAGTACGCTCACGCAGTTCTTTAACTAGGGCTGCAGTAATCTCTGCCATGTTCGAAATCCTCTTAGGTAGGTCTTCAACCATCTCACCCGCCAGGCGGGCGATGAATTCTATAAGTGACAAAAAGGGGGCTAAGCCCCCTTTTTGCGCAGCGAGTAACGCTTACTGCTTAGCCTTGAGCGGCTTCAGCAGCCGGGGCTTCAGCGACGAATTCGTCGGTGCCACCGTTAGCATTGCTACGACCACGTACAACTGCGTCAGCCATAGCACCCATGTACAACTGGATGGCACGGATGGCGTCGTCGTTACCTGGGATGATGTAATCAACACCTTCCGGGCTGCTGTTGGTATCAACAACGCCAATTACTGGAATGCCCAGCTTGTTGGCTTCGGTGATAGCAATGCGCTCGTGATCAACGTCGATAACGAACAGAGCGTCTGGCAGACCGCCCATATCCTTGATACCACCCAGGCTGCGATCCAGTTTTTCCAGATCACGAGTGCGCATCAGGGCTTCTTTCTTAGTCAGCTTGGTGAAAGTGCCGTCTTGCGCCTGAACTTCAAGATCACGCAGACGCTTGATCGAAGCACGGATGGTTTTGTAGTTAGTCAGCATGCCGCCCAACCAGCGGTGATCGACGAACGGAGAGTTGCAGCGAGCTGCTTCTTCACGAACGATCTTGCCAGCAGAACGCTTGGTGCCAACGAACAGAATCTTGTTTTTACCGGAAGCCAGCTTCTCAACGAACGACAGTGCGTCGTTGAACATTGGCAGGGTTTTTTCAAGGTTGATGATGTGAATCTTGTTACGCGAACCGAAGATGTACTTACCCATTTTCGGGTTCCAGTAACGGGTCTGGTGGCCGAAGTGCACACCGGCCTTCAGCATATCGCGCATATTGACTTGGGACATGGTCGTTCCTTAATTAAGTCGGGTTAGGCCTCCACGCATCCCAATCTCCAACCATTTGCAGAACAAACGGCACCCAGGAAATCGTGTCGATACGTGTGTGGGTTTATGCTTTTGGACAGACTGCCCATGAAAGCGGCGCGTTTTATACCACAATAACCGCCTACAAGCTACACATCGATTACAGCAAAACTTCAGAGCAGTTACCTTTGCCCTTATAGAATGCACCTCTAAGCTGTTACCATATGCCACTTTTATGCATGTCCGAGACCCTATATGACCGTCACCATCAAATCGCTCGAGGAAATCGAAAAAATGCGCATCGCCGGCCGCTTGGCCGCTGACGTGCTGGAAATGATCGGCGAACACGTCAAACCCGGTGTTACCACTGAGGAACTCGACCGCATCTGCCACGACTATATCGTTAACGTGCAGCAGGCTATCCCTGCCCCGCTTAACTATAAAGGTTTTCCAAAGTCGATCTGCACCTCGATCAACCACGTAGTCTGCCACGGCATTCCTAACGAGAAGCCGCTGAAAGAAGGCGACGTGCTGAACATCGACATCACCGTGATCAAAGACGGTTACCACGGCGACACCAGCAAGATGTTCATGGTTGGTAAAGTGCCAGAGTGGGCTGAACGCTTGGCCAAAATCACCCAAGAGTGCATGTATAAAGGCATCGAGCTGGTCAAGCCAGGCGCGCATTTGGGCGATATAGGTGAAGTGATTCAGAAGCACGCCGAGAAAAACGGTTTTTCTGTGGTTCGCGAATACTGCGGCCACGGCATTGGCGCTGTATTTCACGAAGAGCCACAAGTGCTGCATTACGGTCGCGCTGGCACCGGCATGGAACTTAAGGAAGGCATGACCTTCACCATTGAGCCGATGATCAACCAAGGCCGCGCCGAAACTCGCCTGCTGGGCGATGGCTGGACCGCCATCACCAAGGATCGCAAGCTTTCGGCACAGTGGGAGCACACGATTCTGGTGACTGCCAACGGCTACGAAATCTTCACCCTGCGCAGCGACGATACAATTCCACGCGTATCAGCTTGATACGCGCAGGTTGCTACACCGGCAATCAATTCTGATTGAGTCTCTTGTCGCGCTACATAAGGAAGGCCGTTGCATGCCTCAGGTAGATCCTCAGCTGTTCGACCGCGGGCAGTTCCAAGCGGAACTGGCCTTGAAGTCCAGCCCGATCGCAGCCTTCAAAAAAGCCATTAAGCGCGCCAACGACGTGCTTAATGCCCGCTTTTACGAAGGCCGTGAAGTACGCCGTTTGATTGAGGATCGCGCTTGGTTTGTTGACCAAATTCTGCGCGAAGCCTGGCTGCGCCTGGACTGGTCGGAAGATGCCGACATTGCCTTGCTCGCCGTTGGCGGCTACGGCCGTGGCGAGTTGCATCCATTTTCCGATATCGACCTGCTGATATTGCTCGACAATGCCGATCACGAAACCTTTCGCGAACCGATTGAACAGTTCCTTCTGCTGCTTTGGGATATTGGTCTGGAAGTGGGCCAAAGCGTGCGCTCGGTCAATGAGTGCGCCGAAGAGGCGCGAGCCGACCTGACCGTCATCACCAACTTGATGGAAAGCCGCACCATCGCTGGCCCAGAGCGTCTTCGTCAGCGCATGCAGGCGGTGACCAGCACGGAGCAAATGTGGCCAAGCCAAGAGTTCTTCCTGGCCAAACGCAAAGAGCAGCGCGCCCGTCACGCCAAATATAACGATACCGAGTACAACCTCGAGCCCAACGTCAAAGGCTCGCCGGGCGGCCTGCGTGATATCCAGACCATTCTCTGGGTCGCACGTCGGCACTTCGGTACGCTCAACCTGCAATCGATGATTGAGCAGGACTACCTGCTGAAAACCGAGTACACCATGCTCGCCGCCAGCCAGGACTTTTTGTGGAAGGTGCGCTATGCCCTGCATATGCTCGCAGGCCGCGCTGAAGACCGACTGCTGTTCGATCATCAGGCGCAGATCGCCGAACTCTTGGGTTTCGAGACCAACAAGAACAAGCGTGGCATCGAGCACTTCATGCAGAAGTACTACCGCGTGGTGATGGGGGTTGCTGAACTTAGCGACCTGATCAAACAGCACTTCGAAGAGCAGATATTGCGTGCAGGTGAACGCGGTACCGCCACCGGCTTGAATAGCCGGTTCCAACTACGCGATGGCTATATCGAGGTGACGCACCCGAATGTCTTCAAGCGCACCCCGTTCGCGATTCTCGAAGTGTTCGTGCTCATGGCTCAGCATCCGCATATAAAGGGTGTCTGTGCTGACAGTATTCGCTTGCTGCGCGATCACCGACACTTGATCGACGATGAGTTTCGCAACGACATTCGTAACACCAGCCTGTTTATCGAGCTGTTCAAAAGCCCCTCGGGGATCCATCGCAACCTACGCCGGATGAACCGTTACGGCATTCTTGGGCGCTATTTACCTGAGTTTGGCCATATCGTCGGACAGATGCAGCACGACCTGTTTCATATCTTCACGGTCGATGCGCACACCCTGAATTTGATTAAGCACCTGCGCAAATTCAAATGGGTCGAGATGGCCGAGAAGTTTCCGCTGGCCAGCAAGCTCATGGATAAACTGCCCAAGCCCGAGCTTATTTACCTGGCGGGCCTGTATCACGACATAGGCAAAGGTCGTGGCGGTGATCACTCGGAGCTCGGCGCAGTGGACGCTGAGGCGTTTTGTGCGCGCCATCAGCTGCCCGACTGGGACAGCAAGTTGATTGTCTGGCTGGTTCAGCATCACCTGACCATGTCGACCACCGCGCAACGCAAAGACTTGTCAGACCCGCAAATCATCCATGACTTTGCCATGCTCGTCGGCGATCACACGCACCTTGATTATCTCTACGTGCTGACCGTTGCCGATATCAACGCGACCAACCCGACGTTGTGGAACTCATGGCGTGCCAGCTTGCTGCGCCAGCTCTACACCGAAACCAAACGCGCACTGAATCGCGGCCTGGAAAACCGTCTTGAACGTGAAGAGCAGATCCGCCTCACGCAAACAGCGGCGCTGGATACCTTGGTCCGCAGCGGTACAGATCCTGACGAGGCCGAGCAACTCTGGTCGCACCTCGGTGACGATTACTTCCTGCGCCATACGGCCAGCGATGTGGCCTGGCATACCGAGGCCATCATCCAGCACCCGAACGATGGCAATCCGCTGGTTTTGATCAAGGAAACCACTCAGCGCGACTTCGAGGGCGGCACCCAACTGTTCATTTATGCACAGGACCAACACGACTTCTTCGCCGTGACGGTGGCGGCAATGGCTCAGTTAAACCTGAACATTCATGACGCCCGAATCCTCACTTCGACCAGCCAGTTCACCCTCGACACCTATATTGTGCTTGAAGGTGACGGCAGCTCAATTGGTGATAACCCAGCGCGTATCATGCAAATTCGCCAAGGCCTGATTGATGCGTTGATCAACCCGGATGACTACCCGAATATCATTCAACGTCGCGTACCGCGCCAGCTCAAGCACTTTGACTTCGCACCGCGGGTGACCATTCACAATGACGCCCAGCGCCCGTTGACAGTGATTGAGCTGACCGCACCTGATCGCCCCGGACTGCTAGCCCGAATTGGACGCATCTTTCTTGATTTCGACTTGTCTATCCAGAACGCAAAAATTGCGACGTTGGGCGAGCGCGTAGAAGACGTATTCTTCGTGACCGACGCCAACAACCAGCAACTTTCAGATCCAGAGCTTTGTATGCGCTTACAGGAAACCATTGTCTCGCAGCTAAGCGACGCCAGCACAGTGGGCAGTGAGCCGAGCAAAATTACCATTTGAACCCGACAGCCGCCGCCAGGCTGGTATGCCCAGCGGCTAAGACGTTGCCAGGAATAAACCATGAATGACGCGTTAAACCAGTTGCAGCCCTACCCGTTCGAGAAACTCCGCGCCTTGCTTGGCAGCGTGACGCCGAACGCAGAGAAAAAGGCTATCGCCCTGTCCATTGGCGAACCCAAGCATCGCTCGCCTGATTTCGTAGCCAAAGCGCTGAGCGATAACCTTGAGCAACTGGCTGTCTACCCGACTACCCTGGGTATTGCCGCACTGCGCGAAGCCATCGCCAATTGGGCCAGCAAGCGCTTTAACCTGCCAGTTGGCGCGCTCGACCCTGCCCGCAATGTGTTGCCGGTCAACGGTACGCGTGAGGCGTTGTTTGCCTTCACCCAAACGGTGGTCAAACGTGCGCAAACCGGCGAACAGCCTGGTTATGTGATCAGTCCGAATCCGTTTTATCAAATCTATGAAGGCGCAGCACTGCTCGCTGGCGCAGAGCCGCACTACCTGCCTTGCCTGGAGCAGCATGGCTTCAACCCTGATTTTGCAGCCGTCAGCGATGACGTCTGGCAACGCTGTCAGATTCTGTTTCTGTGCTCACCCGGCAACCCAACGGGCGCGCTGATTCCGCTGGACACCCTGAAAGAACTGATCAAACTGGCTGACAAGTTTGACTTCGTGATTGCCTCGGACGAGTGCTACAGCGAGCTCTACTTTGATGAAGCCAACCCACCCGCCGGGCTGCTTACCGCCTGCGCTGAATTGGGCCGCAACGATTTTAAACGCTGCGTGGTATTTCACAGCCTGTCGAAACGCTCTAACCTGCCGGGATTGCGCTCCGGGTTTGTGGCTGGCGATGCCGACATACTGAAATCTTTCCTGCTGTATCGTACCTACCACGGCTGTGCGATGCCGGTGCAGACGCAGTTGGCTAGCATTGCGGCATGGACCGATGAGGCTCACGTACTCGCTAACCGCGACCTGTACCGCGAGAAATTTGATGCCGTGCTGGCGATTCTCGATGGCGTGCTTGACGTACAGCGCCCGGACGGCGGCTTTTATCTGTGGGCGAAAACCCCAATAGATGACGAACAGTTCAGCCGTGATTTGTATGCCCAGGAGCACGTAACTGTCGTGCCCGGCTCATACCTGTCACGCAGCGTTAATGGTCATAACCCTGGCGCGGGTCGCGTACGCATGGCGCTGGTCGCGCCGTTGGCTGAGTGCGTTGAAGCGGCAGAACGGATTCGTCAGTTTGTGAAGAATGACTAAGGCGAGCATTTTAACGCTATCGCCTGCACGGCTTTAAGAGGTTGATTGAATGAGCAATACCCTATTTGGCATCAAAGCCTGTGACACCATGAAAAAGGCTCGTACCTGGCTCGACGAGCACGCTGTAAGCTACCAATTTCATGATTACAAAGCCGTGGGCATTGACCGCGGCAACCTGGAAAAGTGGTGCAACGAACATGGCTGGGAAGTTGTACTCAACCGTGCTGGCACCACCTTCCGCAAGCTGGATGAGGCGCAGAAAAGCGACCTCGACCAGAACAAGGCCATCGAGTTGATGCTGGCCCAACCGTCGATGATTAAACGCCCAGTCCTTGATCTAGGCGATAGAACCCTGGTGGGTTTCAAACCTGACCGTTATGCAGCCGAGCTGGCCTAACGCATTTCTTAAATATTGAATTTGCTGCAAGGAACTCAACATGAACAACACTCTCTACAGCCTGGCCTTCGGCGTAGGTACACAAAACCGTCAAAGCAACTGGCTGGAAGTGTTCTACGCTCAGCCACTGCTCAACCCATCGGCTGAGCTGGTTAGTAAAGCGGCGGAAAAGCTCGGTTATGACGGCGGCAATCAAGCCATCCAGTTCACCACCCAGCAAGCCAGTGACCTCGCTGAAATGCTCAAAGGCGTCGATGCCGCGCAATCAGCACTGCTGACTCGCCTGGCCGAAAGCCACAAGCCACTGGTTGCTACTTTCCTCGCGGAAGATGCCGCGCCAACCAGCACGCCGGAAGCCTACCTGAAGCTGCACCTGCTTTCGCACCGCCTGGTACAGCCGCACGGCTTGAACCTCAGCGGTATTTTCCCGCTGCTGCCGAATGTGGCATGGACCAGCCAGGGCGCTGTCGACCTCAGCGAATTGGCTGAGCGTCAACTCGAAGCGCGCTTGCGTGGCGAGTTACTGGAAGTGTTCTCGGTCGACAAATTCCCGAAAATGACTGACTACGTTGTGCCCGCTGGCGTACGCATCGCTGACAGCTCGCGCATTCGTCTGGGGGCATTCATCGGCGAAGGCACCACCGTCATGCACGAAGGTTTCGTTAACTTCAACGCTGGCACAGCAGGCCCAGGCATGATCGAAGGCCGTGTATCCGCTGGCGTATTCGTCGGCAAAGGCTCTGACCTTGGCGGCGGCTGCTCGACCATGGGCACACTGTCTGGCGGCGGCAATATCGTTATCTCTGTGGGTGAAGGCTGCCTGATCGGCGCGAACGCCGGCATCGGTATTCCGCTGGGCGACCGCAACACGGTTGAATCGGGCCTGTACGTCACCGCCGGAACCAAAGTCAATTTGCTCGACGAGCAAGGCAATCAGGTCAAAGTGGTTAAAGCCCGTGAACTGGCTGGCCAGCCTGACTTGCTGTTCCGCCGCAACTCGATCACTGGCGCAGTTGAGTGCAAGACGCACAAGTCTGCCATCGAGCTGAACGAAGCACTGCACGCGCACAACTAAGCACGTGTCTGCCTAACCGGGGCCTGCCATTCGTAGGCTTCGGTTAGTTTGTAGGATGAACAACGCGCAGCACACGACCGGTGCTCGCTCCCCCTTTCAGAGATCCGCTATGTCCCTGCCCTCGCCTTGGCGCGCAGACTTCCCCGGCATTCTGGCCCTAGAGGCTGAGGGTCAGACGTATCTGGACAGCGCTGCTACTGCGCAAAAGCCGCAAGCGGTGCTCGACGCATTAGTCGCCTATTACTCAGCTGGCAGCGCTAACGTACACCGCGCCCAACATTTACCGGGCGAGCGCGCCACCCGTGCCTTCGAAGCCAGCCGCGAGCACGTAGGCAAATGGCTGAACGCGCACTCTAGCGCACAAATAATTTTCACCCACGGCGCAACATCAGCCTTTAACCTGCTGGCGTATGGCTTGGAGCACCTGTTCAAACCCGGTGATGAGCTGGTAATCAGCGCACTGGAGCACCACGCCAATCTATTACCGTGGCAGCAACTGGCCGTGCGCCAGAATTTGAAGCTTGTGGTGTTGCCGTTACGCGCAGATGGGCGCATTGATCTGGAACGCGCCGCAGAGCTGATTGGCCCGCGTACGCGCCTGCTAGCTGTCAGCCAACTGTCTAACGTGATCGGTTGCTGGCAGCCGGTGGCTGAACTGTTGGCGCTGGCTAAAGCCCATGACGCATTGACAGTGATTGATGGCGCGCAGGCCGTGGTGCACGGTCGCCATGATATGCAGCAACTTGACTGCGACTTTTACGTATTTTCCAGCCACAAACTCTACGGCCCAGACGCCGTTGGCGTGCTCTACGGCAAAACCCAAGCGTTGTCACAACTCAAGCACTGGCAGTTTGGCGGCGAGATGGTGCAAACCGCAGATTACCACTCAGCCATGTTCCGCCCGGCTCCGCTTGGCTTTGAAGCAGGTACGCCACCGATCAGCAGTGTGATTGCGCTGGGCGCCGCGCTCAGCTATCTCGATCAGCTTGATCAACAAGCAATAGCAACCTTTGAGCAGGCGCTGCATCAGCAGTTAATGCTGGGACTTGCCACCCGCGATGGCATCAGCGTGCTCGGTGAGCCGAACATCGCACTGGCCAGCTTTGTCGTCGCAGACGTCCATAATGCAGACCTCGCCCAACTGCTGACAGAACAAGGGATTGCCGTACGCGCGGGGCAACACTGTGCCATGCCTTTGATGAACCGGCTCGGCCTTGGCGGCGCGATTCGTGTCTCCCTCGGCCTGTACAACAATGGCAACGACCTTGAGCGCTTCTTCAGCGCACTGGATAACGCCTTGGATATTCTCAGATGAGCCCCTCGCAATCGGTACTGCCACCCAATGCCGCGCAAGCACTCGACGCATTTCAGCAAGCCGGAAGCTGGGAGCAGCGCGCGCGTTTACTCATGCTGTGGGGCGAAAAGCTCGCGCCACTGAGCGAAGCCCAACACACCGAAGAAAACCGCGTGCACGGCTGCGAAAGCAAAGTCTGGCTTGTGGCTGAACGCACGGAGCAACGGTGGCAGTTTCACGCGGCAAGCGAGGCGCGGCTGATTCGCGGTTTGCTCGCCGTGCTATTGGTGCGGGTCAACGGTCTCGACAGCGCAGCACTGGCGCAACTTGATTTGAGCGACTGGTTCAACCAACTAGGGTTATCGCGACAATTGTCACCCTCACGCAGCAACGGTTTGAATGCGGTGTTACAGCGTATGCGTGAACTGACTACTGAGGCTTAACCCGCTCAGACGGGCGACGCGCACCCTCAATCAATTTCTCGATAATCTTGCTCACCGCAACCATGGCGAAAGTCGACGTCACCATCATGGCTGCGCCGAAACCGCCTGCACAATCCAATGCAACGCCTTCACCGACGAAGCTCTTGCTCTGACATGTGCTGCCATCGGGCAATGGGTAACGCAGTTGCTCGGTGGAAAACACGCACGGCACGCTGTAGTTACGTCCCATGGTGCGCGAGAAGCCATAATCGCGACGCAGGGTCGAACGCACTTTCGACGCCAGCGGGTCATTAAAGGTCTTGTTCAGGTCTCCCACGCGGATTTGTGTCGGATCAATCTGGCCACCAGCCCCACCCGTGGTGACAATCTGGATCTTGCGCCGCTTGCACCAGGAAATCAGCGCCGCCTTGGCGTTAACGCTATCAATGCAATCAATCACCGCATCCATGTCTTCGGTGATGTACTCGGCCATGGTTTCACGGGTCACAAAGTCAGCCACCGCGTGCACCTTGCAGGCGGGGTTAATCGCCCGCAGTCGCTCTGCCATCACCTCAACCTTTGCTTTGCCGACCGCGCCATTCAAGGCGTGGATCTGCCGGTTGGTGTTGGTGATGCACACATCATCTAGGTCAAACAGCGAAATCTCACCAACGCCCGAGCGCACCAATGCCTCAGCAGCCCAAGAGCCAACGCCGCCAATCCCCACCACCGCTACGTGCGCGGCACACAAACGCTCGGCGCCCTCGCGACCGTACAACCGGGCGATGCCTGAAAAGCGTTGTTCATCAATCTGCATGCCTAACCCCAACACCACAAAATCTGCAATCGAGCATTATAAGAAGCTAAACGATAACTCCCAAGCCTTTGCTGAGAGCCGGTCAGGATCAGCACCGTTAAACGGCCACTGCCCGGCAGCGCGGCGGCTAGATAGCCCAGCGTCTCGCAAAAATGGCTACAAATGCATTAAACCGCGAACTTATATAGCTATTTGACGTTCAAAAGCGAATGACTCTCGTGCGCATGACAAAAGCATGTGTCAGGCGCTATACAGCTTATTGACGGCGGAGTAGCATGCGCGCCATCCGGTGCTCACCGGCTCCTCCTCGTTCCACGCAGCGGAACCCGAAACAGATATGTCATCAAGAATTTTTGGATTCAACCTGGTCGTTGTCTTAGCGATTGCCGCCTTGTTCTCGGGCTTTTGGGCACTCTATAACTTGCCGGTTAATGCTCCGGCCTGGCCTGACCGAATTTCCGGTTACTCATTCTCGCCGTTCCGTGAGGGGCAAACCCCGCAGAACAATATTTACCCAAGCGATAAAGAGATGACCCAAGACCTGGAAATGCTCGCCAAGCAGACCGACAACATCCGAACCTACTCGGTTGACGAAGCACTGGCACACATTCCGCGCCTGGCTGAAGAATTCGGCCTGCGTGTGACATTAGGTGTCTGGATCAGTAACGACGAAGCACGCAATGAGCGTGAAATCGCCAAAGCCATCGAGCTGGCCAACAGCTCGCGCAGCGTGGTGCGCGTACTGGTGGGTAACGAGGCTTTGTTCCGCCGTGAAATCACTACCGAAAAGCTGATCGGATACCTGGATCGCGTCCGCGCCGGGGTCAAAGTTCCAGTATCGACCTCAGAACAGTGGCACATTTGGGAAGAGAACCCGGAACTGGCTCAGCACGTTGACCTCATCGCGGCACACGTTCTGCCTTATTGGGAATTTATCCCAATGGAAGACTCGACCCAATTCGTCCTTGATCGCGCCCGCGACCTGAAGAAACTCTTCCCGAAAAAGCCGCTGCTCCTCTCGGAAGTTGGCTGGCCGAGCAACGGCCGTATGCGTGGGGGCGCCGATGCGTCCCAAGCGGACCAGGCAATTTATCTGCGCACATTGGTCACTACGCTCAACGCCAAAGGCTACAACTACTTCGTGATTGAAGCCTTCGACCAAACCTGGAAGATCAGCGATGAAGGCTCGGTAGGCGCGTATTGGGGGGTGTACAACCTCGATCGCCAGCCAAAATTCAACTTCACCGGCCCGGTCGTGGCAATTCCGCAGTGGCGCTTGTTGGCTATCGGCTCGGTAGTCATGGCCCTGCTTGCCTTGGCATTGCTGTTGATTGACGGCAGTTCGCTGCGCCAGCGCGGCCGTACCTTCCTGACCTTTGTCGCCTTTGCTGGCGGCTCGGCGCTGGTGTGGATCGGTTATGACTACAGCCAGCAATACAGCACCTGGTTCAGCCTCACCGTCGGCATCTTGCTCGGCATTGGCGCCATAGGAGTGTTTATCGTCTTGCTGACCGAGGCCCATGAGCTGGCGGAAGCCGTATGGGTTCGCGCCAGACGCCGCCCCTTCCAACCGGTAATGGGTGACTCGGAGTTCCGTCCAAAAGTGTCGATCCATGTGCCGTGCTACAACGAGCCGCCAGAAATGGTTAAGCAGACGTTGGATGCGCTGGCCAACCTCGACTACCCGGATTACGAAGTCATCATCATCGATAACAACACCAAAGACCCGGCGGTATGGGAACCGGTGCAGGCCTATTGCGAGCAACTCGGCCCACGCTTCCGTTTCTTCCACAAGGCGCCGATTGCCGGCTTCAAGGGCGGCGCACTCAATTACATTCTGCCTTTTACGGCACCCGACGCTAAAGTGATCGCGGTGATCGACTCTGACTACTGCGTCGACCCAAACTGGCTGAAACATATGGTGCCGCACTTCGCCGACCCACAAATCGCCGTGGTCCAGTCGCCACAGGACTACCGCGATGGCAACGGCAGCACCTTCAAAAAGCTTTGTTACGCCGAGTACAAAGGCTTCTTCCATATCGGCATGGTGACCCGTAACGACCGCAACGCAATCATCCAGCACGGCACCATGACCATGATTCGCCGCACCGTCATGGATGAATTGAAATGGGCCGACTGGACCATCTGCGAGGATGCCGAGCTGGGCCTACGCGTATTCAAAAAAGGCTACACCGCGGCCTATGCCCACAACAGCTTTGGCCAAGGGTTGATGCCTGACACCTTTATCGACTACAAAAAACAGCGCTTCCGTTGGGCGTATGGCGCCATTCAGATCATGAAGGGGCATGCTCGCAGCTTGTTCCTCGGTAAGGACTCAAGCCTCAAGCGTGGTCAGCGTTATCACTTCATCGCGGGCTGGTTGCCATGGGTCGCTGACGGTCTGAATATATTTTTCACCGCTGGAGCCCTGCTCTGGTCGGCAGCAATGATTATCGTGCCACAGCGCGTCGACCCGCCATTGCTGATATTTGCGATCCCGCCCTTGGCGCTGTTCGTGTTCAAACTGGGCAAGATCGTGTTCCTGTATCAGCGCGCAGTTGGGGTAAATCTCAAAGATGCATTCTGCGCCGCAGTGGCGGGCTTAGCGCTATCGCACACCATCGCCAAAGCGGTGCTGTACGGCTTGTTCACCACCAGCATTCCGTTCTTCCGTACACCGAAGATGCGCAGCAACCATGGTTTCCTGGTGGCGCTGGCCGAAGCGCGTGAGGAAGTCTTTATCATGCTGCTGTTATGGGGCGCCGTAGTCGGTATTACGATTGCCCAAGGCTTGCCGAGTGCGGATGTGAAGTTCTGGGTGGCAACGCTGCTCGTGCAATCGCTGCCCTACCTGGCGTCGGTGATTATGGCGATGTTGTCGTCGCTGCCACAGCCGGTGGAATCAGAAGCTGAAATCGACGCGGAGGTCGTGAGCTAAGCATCCACTGCGATCTGTGCAGCTAATGCCCAGATTTACAGCCTGACGGCGGCCAATGGCCGTCGTTTTGCTTTAAGATGGCGGCCTTTCTGCTCGATGCCGCTCAGGAGCCGCAATGACTGCCCTCTCCCCAACTCTCGCACTCGCCTGCGATCTGATTAGCCGCCCCTCCGTCACCCCGGTCGACGAAGGCTGCCAAGAACTAATGACTCGCCGTCTGAGCGACCTTGGGTTCAAGGTAGAGCCGATGCGTATTGAGGAAGTGGATAACTTCTGGGCGTTCCATGGTCACACCACCGGCCCGGTGCTGTGCTTTGCTGGCCACACCGATGTAGTGCCAACCGGCCCGGTTCAAGCTTGGCAGCATAAGCCTTTCGATGCGTTGATCGACGAACAGGGCATGCTCTGCGGTCGTGGCGCTGCCGACATGAAAGGCAGCCTCGCCTCGATGATTGTTGCAGTTGAACGCTTTGTCACTGAGCATCCAAAGCACAAAGGCGCCATTGCTTTTCTGATTACCAGTGATGAAGAAGGCCCGGCCCATCACGGCACTAAAGCGGTGGTTGAGCTGCTGTCTAAACGCGGCGAGCGCATGGACTGGTGCATCGTTGGCGAGCCATCGAGCACCAGCCTGGTCGGTGACGTAGTCAAAAACGGCCGTCGTGGCTCACTCGGTTGCACCCTGACTGTGCGCGGTGTGCAGGGCCATGTGGCCTACCCGCACCTGGCCAAGAATCCAATCCATCTGGCAGCTCCGGCACTGGCTGAACTGGCTGACACCCATTGGGATGACGGCAACGACTTCTTCCCGCCGACCAGCTTCCAAATCTCCAACCTCAACTCTGGCACTGGCGCGACCAACGTAGTGCCTGGCGAATTGACCAGTATCTTCAACTTCCGCTTCTCAACCGAGTCGACAGTTGAAGGGTTGCAGCAGCGAGTTATCGACATTCTCGACAAGCACGGCCTTGACTACCATCTTGAGTGGGCACTCTCAGGCTTGCCGTTTCTTACCGAGCCCGGCGTGTTGCTGGATGCCGTCGCCGATAGCATCCGTAGCGTAACCGGCCGGGAAACCAAACCCAGCACCAGCGGCGGCACCTCTGATGGGCGCTTTATCGCCACCATGGGCGCGCAGGTTGTCGAGCTTGGCCCGGTCAACGCGACGATTCATCAGGTCAACGAACGCGTGCTGGCTAGCGACCTCGATGTGCTAACCGAAATTTACTATCAAACCATGGTCAACCTGCTGACATGACCGAACATGCATCACACCCGCCAGGTCCTGAAGGCAAGCGTTTGGGGCTTATCTGTCCAATCTGTCAGGGCGCGCTCAGTCAGGTCGATAAAACCGTGGTTTGCCCGGCCAACCACCGCTTCGATCGCGCACGTCAGGGTTATTTGAACCTGCTGGCGGTGCAACACAAGAACAGCCGTGATCCCGGTGATAATCAGGCGATGGTCGAGGCACGGCGCAGGTTTCTTGATGGAGGCCATTATGCGCCACTGGCCCAGCGTCTGGCCCAGCTTGCAGCAGGTTATGCGCCCGCTCACTGGCTGGACATTGGTTGTGGCGAGGGTTACTACACGGCACAAATCGCCAGCATGTTGCCTGACGCCCAGGGCTACGCTCTGGACATCTCGCGTGAAGCGGTTAAACGTGCCTGCAAGCGCGCGCCCGCGGTGGAATGGGTTGTCGCCAGCATGGCCCGGCTGCCGCTAGCTGATGCGAGTTGCGAGCTTTTGGCCAGCGTATTCAGCCCGCTAGATTGGCAGGAAGCCAAACGCGTACTCGCCACCCATGGTGGATTGTTGCGCATGGGCCCGACCCGCAGTCACCTGATGGAGTTGCGCCAGAAGCTTTATGATGAAGTTCGCGATTACGACGACCAAAAGCATCTGGAACTGATTCCTGATGGCATGCAACTGGCTCACAGTGAAACCCTGACGTTTACCCTCAAGGTTGAAAGCGAACAGGCCCGCGCGGACTTGCTGGCCATGACACCACACGGCTGGCGCGCCAGTGCTGAACGGCGTGCAGCGGTCATCGCAGAACCATTAGAAGTGACGGTCGCCATTCGTTACGATTGGATAGTGCGAACTTAAAGGGCACCGGCATTCCGCAGGCCCGCACATACACCACGCTCGACAAGGATTAATTGCCATGCGCCAACCGGATATCGAGATTTACCTGAAAGATGCCGATCACAATGCGATCGCTGAATGGTTGAGCGCCGCGCTCGGTCCTTGCACGCCGTGGCAACAAAAAGGCCAGACTTACAAATGCCGTGCCGGTGATGTGCCCGTTACATGGCTACCCAAAGCCGTCGGCAAGTGGAACAGCCTGTTCCTCGAAAGTGATGCTACGCCCTGGCAAGATGACCTGAGTTGCGCGCAAGCTGCATTTGCCGCACTTAAGGTCGAAGTCCGTTGCGCACCCGGTAGCTGGGAAGAAGAAGAAAGTGATGAACAGGCTGATCGCTGGATGCGTATCAGTGAAGACGGGGTCGAAGAGATTACCTGGCGCACCAACAGCTAGTTGGCACTGCAATTAAAAAAGCCCGGACATAATGCCCGGGCTTTTTGCAGTTCAGTGACTACAGACCCGCAACATCCTCTGCCTGCAAGCCCTTCTGGCCCTCAACTACCGCGTATTCGACCTTCTGGCCTTCTGCCAGAGAGCGGTGTCCATCACCCCGAATCGCCCGGTAGTGAACAAACACATCGGCGCCATCTTCGCGCTGAATAAAGCCATAACCTTTGGCGTCATTGAACCACTTAACGGTTCCCACTTCACGATCAGCCATTACCCACACTCTCCAACTGCAGTTTTTTATTGTCCCGAAGGGCATTGCGCGGCGCGCTAATTAATCTGCGGCTCTCGCCTCGTGAAACTCACGAGACCAGTCACTAGCAAACACTTGTTTACAGCAAATAAATGCTGATCCACGCAGCTACCGCACTTCGAGTATAAAACAAGGTTTGTGACTGAAAAGCATTTTTTCCAGTGCATTGCAGGCCATACCCGCCAAGCTCTAAAGCTTTATTTCATGGGCCCTCTCGGCAAGTTGAGGCTAAAAAAAGCGCGCACCCGCAATGTGACAGAGCGCACAAAAATGCAACTTAGGTGCGATGTAAAAGTCTTCAACCGAAAGCAACTGAGTCGTTTTCGATCCTTGCACGTGCCGGGCAACAGCCCAGAAAATGACGAACGGCACCTTAACTGGAGTTTTTCTACCTTATGTAGCGAAGAATGCAGCGAAGAGTTTTGCCCAGCGGCGGTTGATCCGGCACACTAGCGGCCCCGAGCATTCGCTCGTTTTTACAGCCTGCAGACTTCGTATGACCCGCTCCCCGTTTCGCCGTCTTGTGTTCGGCACAGTGCGCCGCCTGCTGTACCTCTGGGTACGCTCGGAAACCATCAATCAATCAGCCTTTACGCTAAAGCTCGACCGCAGCAAACCTGTGCTGTTTGTCCTGCAAAGGCCCTCAATCAGTGACCTTGCTGTACTCGACACCGAATGCCGCAAAGCCGGTTTGCCGCGCCCAGTGCTACCTGTTGCAGTCGGTGACTTGATGGAGCCCGCCGCCTACTTCTACCTGAACCCGCCAGCAGGCTGGTTGGGTCGTCAGGATAAACGCGGTATCTCGCCAACCCTTGACCGGGTTGTCAGTGCCCTCAGTGAAAATGCTGTTGATGACGCCCAAGTGATTCCGGTCAGCGTGTTTTGGGGCCAATCGCCCGACCGCGAGACCAGTCCTTGGAAACTACTGTTCGCCGATAGCTGGGCCGTCACCGGACGTTTGCGCCGCTTGGTCAGCATTCTGATTCTGGGACGTAAAACCCGTGTGCAGTTTTCGCCGCCGATTCACCTGCGCGAATTGGTTGAACAAAACAAAGGCCATGAACGCACGCTGCGCATGGTACAGCGTATTTTGCGGGTGCATTTCCGCAACCAGAAAACCGCAGCAATTGGCCCTGATGTCTCCCATCGACGCAATCTGGTTAAAGGTCTGGTTCACGGCCCACAAGTGCGTCAGGCGATCGATGATGAAGCTCAGCGCGAAGGTATTTCAATCGAAAAAGCCGAAGCACAGGCGCTGCGTTACGGTAATGAAATAGCCTCGGATTACACCTACACGGTGATCCGTTTTCTAGAACTGGTGCTAAGTTGGTTCTGGAACAAGATCTACGATGGAATCAAGGTCAATCACATCGAGGGCGTGCAAGAGGTCGCACAGGGCCACGAGGTTATTTATGTGCCCTGCCATCGCAGCCACATCGACTACCTGCTGCTGTCCTACCTGTTGTTTCGCAACGGCTTGACCCCGCCGCACATTGCCGCGGGCATCAACCTCAACATGCCAGTCATTGGCGGCCTGCTACGTCGCGGTGGTGCATTCTTCATGCGCCGCACCTTCAAGGGCAACCCGCTTTACACCGCAGTGTTCAATGAATACCTGCACACCTTGTTCAGCAAAGGGTTTCCGGTCGAGTACTTCGTCGAAGGCGGCCGTTCGCGCACTGGACGTATGCTCCAGCCAAAAACCGGAATGCTGGCCATTACCCTGCGTAGTTTCTTGCGCGACAACCGTATGCCAGTGGTTTTCATACCGGTGTACATCGGTTATGAGCGAGTACTTGAAGGCCGTACTTATCTTGGTGAGTTGCGCGGCGCGAGTAAAAAGAAAGAGTCGATTTTCGATATTTTCAAAGTCATCGGCGCACTCAAGCAAAACTTCGGTCAGGTCTGGGTAAACTTCGGCGAACCCATCAAGTTGGCCGAGTTTCTCGACAGCGAACAACCTGATTGGCGTGAACAGACCCATGCACCGCAGTTCCGCCCTAGCTGGCTCAGTGCAACCACCGACCGGCTCGGTAATCGGGTGGCGCAGCACCTTAACGAAGCCGCCGCCATCAACCCGGTAAACCTGGTGGCGTTAGCCTTGTTATCGACCAGCAAACTGGCGCTGGATGATCGCGCTCTGGCCCGCGTATTGGATTTATATCTAGAGTTGCTGCGTAGCGTGCCGTATTCACCACACACGACCCTGCCAGAAGGCAATGGCGAGGCACTGATTGAATACGTAAAAGGCATGGACCTGCTGGCTGAGCAAAAAGACGCGCTGGGTAAGATTCTTTATCTCAACGAGCACAATGCGGTGCTGATGACTTATTACCGCAATAACGTGCTGCATATTTTTGCCCTGCCTGCCCTGCTCGCCAGCTTCTTCCAGAGTAGCCCACGCATCAGCCACGAGCAGATCCTGCGCTTTACTCGCGCGCTGTATCCGTACTTGCAGGCTGAGCTGTTTATTCGCTGGAGTCTCGACGAACTCGACGAGGTGGTGGATCAGTGGCTCAACGCCTTCGTCGAACAGGGTTTGCTCAAGGTCGAGAACGATGTTTACGTGCGGCCTGCACCCAGCTCACGTCAATTTGTGCTGCTGACCTTACTGTCGCGAGCTATCGCACAAACCCTGCAACGTTTTTACATGGCGATTGCGCTGCTGCTTAATGCAGGACAGAACACCATCAGCGCAGAGCAACTGGAAGATTTGTGTACCGTCATGGCCCAGCGCTTGTCGATTCTTCACGGGCTGAATGCCCCGGAGTTTTTCGACAAGAGTCTTTTCCGTCACTTTATCCAGACCCTGCTTGATCAAGGCGTGTTGCGCCAGGATGAAGCCGGAAAACTGAGCCACCACCCGTTACTCAGTGAACTGGCTGAGGGCGCTGCAAAACGCGTACTGCCTGCGGAACTTCGCCTATCGATCCGTCAGGTCACCATGGATCAGACTGAAGACGCAATCGACACGCCTTAACACTTACTCAGAACGCTACGGAAATACAAAGAAGGTCGCATCACTGCGACCTTTTTTATACGTTTAATAGCGAGGAAACTGGCGCTTTTGGTCAATCAAATGCGCTATAAAGGTGCTTACGGATCCAGCATCAAAGGCGCACGTGCATGCTCGGCATACAGAATCTAGAGCTGTTTATCATCACCGGTCTGCTGCTCAATATGGCGCCGGGACCAGACTCCTTATTGGTGATGTCACGCAGTGCAACTCAAGGCTGGAAAGCTGGCTCAGCCGCCGCACTTGGAATTGGCAGCGGTACATTTATTCATGTCTTTGCCGCCGCACTGGGCTTGTCGGCACTGCTCGCCGCATCAGCGACCGCGTTTCTAGTGATCAAATACCTCGGCGCGGCTTACTTGCTGTATATCGGTATCAGCATGCTGTTGAGCAAAAGCCCCACGACCGAGACTCAAGCGACTCCAGTGTTAGCGCCGCGCCGCTATACCCGGCTTTATCTTCAGGGCTTTTTGACTAACGTACTCAACCCTAAGGTCGCGTTATTCTTTCTAGCCTTTGTGCCTCAGTTCATTGCTGCAGATGCCGAACATAAAGCCCTGGCATTTATCGTGCTGGGCTGTATCTTCAATTTTAACGGCATGCTCTGGTGCCACTTGCTGGCAGTTTCAACGGCGTTCGCCAGTCGTCACATTCAAGCCAGCCAGCGTATTACGCGCTGGCTAAACCGCACGATTGGTGCGGTGTTTGTCGCCTTGGGCGTGAAGCTGGCATTGTCCAAATAAACAGCCAAAACGGCTTGGTGATACACATAATTCGCTGGTTAACAGCTTGAACATGGAGGTTGAAATGCCTGGTAATTATCCGGATAAAATCAGAACCCTGCCGCTATTTGACGGCCGCTTTGATGCCTACAAACTGGCGGCTAACGGTGCCGACGTTTTGTTTGCTTCCTACCCAGCCAACACTGCAATACCGGCGCATACCCATGACAGCGACAACTACGGAGTGATTATTCGCGGCGAGTTGATTCTGCACATGGACGGTAAAATTCAGCGCTTTGGCATCGGTGATTGGTATCACGTACCGGCACACGCAGAGCATGCCGCAAGCTTTGAAGTGGAAACGGACGAAATCGAACTGTGGTTTGCCCCAGACTCAGAGGTTTAGAGTTCGTTGCCGTAACACACCGGTGAACTGGGTCGGTCGCGCCGATCCAACTCTTGTTGCAGAAACTCAGCGAGCACCTGCGCGTTGTTGTGTTGGGTGTCTTTAGCCGCATAGAGCAGCGTCAACGTCCCGCGTTCGGCAATATCGAGCAGCGCCATCCAGTGTTCAGGGTGATTGTTCAGCTGTTGCCAATAGCGTCGACGAAACTCATTAAAACGCTCATCCACATGAGCAAAGCGTTGGCGTAACGCAGTGCTCGGTGCCAGCTCTTGCAACCACGCATCAAATACCAGGGCGTCCTTGCGCACGCCACGCGGCCACAGTCGATCAACCAGAACCCGCCGGCCATCGCTTGCATCTACCGCATCATATACGCGTTTACATTGAATCACTGAGCTGACCCTTGTGGTGGATCGCTGGCATCGGTAACGTGTTGCGACTTGCTTGGAGACTACTGATGCGCTTACGCCGTACCTTGTTGTTCACACTGCTCCCTTTATTCGCCAGTTGTCAGGTTTACACCGGCAAACCCGTGGATGAGCAGGCAGCAATGACCCGCATGCAGGGCCAACTGTATTTTAGCGGCGAACAATTGATCTTTACGCCATGCGGCGAAAAACGCCAGTTCGTGATCAAAAATGATGCTTCCAGCAATCTGCGTGATGATGCCAAGGCACTTTACGACGACGGAGCCTCAACTTTACAGGTTGATATGCGTGGCTTGCTGGGCTCGGCCAACAGTAATGATGGCTCATTCAAACCAGACACCGTCTATCGTTTGCAACGCGAGGGCGATTTGTGTAATGACCTCGTCTATCGGCTGACCAAAGTCCGCGCCAATGGCCATGAGCCTGACTGGAATATCGGCGTCAGCGCACAAGGGTTGCTACTGGAACGTCCGGGGCAAAAAGCCCTGGTATTGCCCTATCTTGAAGAGCAGCTGCCTGAAGGGCGCATGAGTATCTCCAGCGAAGCCAATGGCAATCGCGTGGAACTCTGGGTCACACCGCAGCATTGCGTTGACAGCATGAGTGGCGCGGTCAGCCACCTCACGGCAGAGCTGCGAATTAATGGCCAAGTCATGCGTGGTTGTGGTTACTTTGGCGGCGCTCAGCCCTGATAATGCCCTCGACGACCATTAATCTGAGCCACTGATCGCACACCCGGTATTAGCGCGTATAATCGCCAGCCTAAACTAGCTGCCGGGTTACCTCCGGCCCTGATACCGGATTGTTCGATGTTACGAATCACTGAACTCAAACTCGCGCTTGATCACCCTGATGAAGCGTTGCGCCCTGCTATTGTCGAGCGTTTGCAGATTGCGGATAGCGAATTGCTTGACTTTACGCTGTTCAAGCGCAGCTACGATGCCCGCAAAAAATCCAGCGAAATCCACTTCATCTACACCATCGATTGCACCCTGCGCGATGAAGCCGCTGTGTTGGCAAAATTCAGTGACGACCGCCACATCAGCATCGCGCCTGACACCCGCTACCACGCCGTTGGCCACGCTGAGCAACCGCTGGAACAGCGCCCGATAGTGGTTGGTTTTGGCCCCTGCGGGATCTTTGCCGCACTGATTCTGGCCCAAGCCGGCTTGCGCCCGATCGTCCTCGAGCGAGGCAAGGAAGTTCGTCAGCGCACCAAAGACACTTGGGGGCTGTGGCGCAAAAATGTGCTCAACCCTGAATCAAATGTGCAATTTGGTGAAGGCGGCGCCGGAACCTTTTCTGACGGTAAACTTTACAGCCAGATCAAGGACCCGAAGTTTATCGGCCGTAAAGTCCTTGAAGAGTTTGTCAGAGCCGGCGCACCTGAAGAGATCATGTACGTCAGCAAGCCGCATATCGGAACGTTCCGCCTGACTGGCGTCGTTGCCACCATGCGCGAAGAGATCAAGGCACTTGGCGGTGAAGTACGCTTCGAACAGCGCGTCAGTGATGTGCTTATTGAGGACGGCCAAATGCAAGGCGTGGTCCTCGAAAATGGCGAGCAACTGCTCAGCCAGCACGTAATTTTAGCCCTCGGTCACAGCTCACGTGACACCTTCCGCATGCTGCATAGCCGTGATGTTTTCATGGAAGCCAAGCCATTCTCCGTTGGCTTTCGCATCGAGCATCCGCAGTCACTGATCGACCGTTCGCGGCTCGGCAAATATGCGGGTCATGAAAAACTGGGCGCAGCTGACTACAAACTGGTGCATCACGCTAAAAATGGCCGTTCGGTTTACAGTTTCTGCATGTGCCCAGGCGGCACAGTTGTCGCGGCGACTTCCGAGCCCAATCGCGTCGTCACCAATGGCATGAGTCAGTATTCGCGTAACGAGCGCAATGCCAATGCCGGGATTGTCGTCGGAATTACCCCCGAGCAAGATTATCCGGGCGGGCCGCTGGCGGGCATTGAGTTGCAGGAACGCCTGGAGTCGCACGCTTATGTACTCGGCGGCAGTAACTATGAAGCACCCGGCCAGTTGGTCGGCGACTTCATTGCCGGTAAACCCTCGACCGCACTGGGTACGGTTGAGCCCTCGTACAAGCCAGGGGTCAAGCTTGGCGACCTAGCGCCGTCACTGCCTGACTTTGCGATTGAAGCGATTCGTGAGGCCTTACCTGCGTTCGAGAAGCAGATCCGCGGCTTCTCAATGCATGACGCCATACTGACCGGGATCGAAACCCGCACCTCATCACCGCTGCGGATTACCCGCAACGCAGAGCTGCAGAGCCTTAACGTCAAAGGGTTGTTCCCGGCTGGCGAAGGTGCAGGCTATGCGGGCGGTATTCTCTCGGCCGGTGTTGATGGGGTTCGTGTTGCCGAAGCTGTTGTCCGTAGCATGCTTGGCTTAAACGCTGAATAAAACCGCTGCTGAGTCGACACCACAGGCCAGAGCAATTCTGGCCTGTGGTTCACAACCTTATACAACAGACACTGGTGCGCCCTGAGCCATTGGGTCGTCTGACACGGTCGTCGAAACAATCGATCTCGACAAACCCTGCTTTGCGCATCATGCCTGCAGAGGCTGCATTTTCCTCGTGGCGCTCAATGTAGATATCTTTAACGCCCTGCTCTGCCAGATCGTCGATGGCAGCCAACAGCAAGCGTGAACCCAAACCCTGACCTGCCGCTTGGCGCGCAGTGACTGCCTCACAGATATACGCCTGCGGGTTACTGCTGCGCTCAATCGGTTGGTAGTGAGCAAAATGGTCGGCCAATAGATAGCTGACGAAACCCAACAACTCACTGCCAGCACTGGCCACGACTGCTTGCACGTCGCCCGTGGCAATCGCCCGCAAATGTGCAGTAACGTCCGCAGGCGGCAGGTGATTCCAAGGGTTAGACCCATGCTCGAAAATCAGAGCGCAGAGTGCGTCAATATCTGCGGCCTCGGCTTGGCGCAGGGTAACAATCGGGCTCATAAACCCGTCACAGGCATTGACGGTAGCGCTGCGCCCTCTTCGGCACAGGCACGAATCACTTCAATCAATGGCGCAAGCTCATAACCTTGAGCCTTTAGCCATGCATCATCGTAATACGTGGCGCTGTAGCGCTCACCACCATCACACAAAATAGCCACGATAGAACCGGTTTGCTGCTGCGCAAGCATGTGCTGGCCGACTTGCAAAGCACCGACCAGATTGGTTCCGCTTGAACCGCCAACGCGCCTGCCTAGTTTGCCCGCCAGATAATGCATAGCCGCCAGTGACAATGCGTCCGGCACTTTAGCCATGGCGTCGATAACACTGGGTAAAAATGAAGGTTCTACACAGGGCCGGCCAATGCCCTCAATACGCGAGCCACAGTGCCAAGTCTGGCTGGCGTCGCCGTTGCAGTAATAGTCGTAGAACACCGATTGCTCGGTGTCGACACAGAACACCTTGGTGCAATGCTGGCGATAGCGCACATAACGCCCCAGGGTTGCCAAGGTTCCGCCCGTGCCAGCACTGGAAACCAGCCAGCCCGGCTCGGGATGGTGCTCAAAGCGCAGCTGCTGGAAGATTGATTCGGCGATATTGTTATTGGCACGCCAGTCAGTCGCGCGCTCGGCATAGGTGAACTGGTCCATGAAGTGACCACCAGTCTCACGCGCCAGTCGTTTAGACTCCGCTGATATCTGCGCCGGATCATCAACCAAATGGCTCTGGCCACCGTAAAATGCGATCTGTGCGATCTTCTCTTTTGAAGTACTGGCGGGCATCACCGCGATAAATGGAATCCCCAATAATCGCGCAAAGTAGGCTTCGGAAACCGCGGTAGAACCACTCGACGCTTCGATTACCGGCGCACCGGCTTTGAGCCAGCCATTACACAATGCATAAAGAAACAGTGAGCGGGCCAAGCGGTGCTTGAGGCTGCCGGTTGGGTGGCTCGACTCATCTTTAAAATACAGATCGATTCCCGGTAGACCGGGCAAGTCGAGTGGAATCAAGTGCGTATCTGCGCTGCGTTGGAAGTCCGCCTCGATGGTACGGATCGCTTCCCGACTCCAGCCTCTCAAATCTGTCACCTGTGCCTCCAAGCTATATTTTATTGATTAACGTCAGTCGAGAACGCCCGCCGGAAGCGGCGGTGTGTTGCGCCATTGACTCAAGCCAACACCTGCGAACACCAACCCAGCGGCGCACAGTTGCATCAGATTGAGGCTTTCACCGAGCACCAGCATTGCCATGATCAGGGTGAACACCGGGATCAAATTAATAAACCCAGAGGCTTGGCTCGCGGGCAGTCGGCTCACCCCAAAGTTATATAAACCATAGCCGCCAACCGTCACGGCAATGCCCAAGTAGAGTAGTACACCGATCCCTTGCAGACTGATACTGTCCGGGAATGGTGCCTGAGAAGCAGCGACAGGCAAGAAAAACAGCGCGCCAATAAACGCCTGCATGGCCGTGAGCATAAATGCCGAGTAACGCGATGACAGGTGCTTGAGCAACAAGGTGTAGCCCGTGGCACAAATCATTGCGAGAAATTCGTAGAAGTTGCCCAGCAGCGGATTAACCGCATGCTCATTGGCACTGCCGGCCAGGCTTAGCCAAACGGCGCCAACCACCGCTAACAAAAAGCCCGCCAAGGTCGTGCGCGTGGTGCGCTCGCGCAGGAATACAAAGGCAGCAACTGCGACCATCAACGGCAACAAGGCGGTGATCATTCCGGCTTGTGAGGCGCTGGTATTCTGTAAGGCCAATGCCTCGAAGATGAAGTACAGGCACGGCTCGCAAGCCGCCAAACCAATCAGGTACTTCCAGTCGCCTTGGCGATAGTCAAAGCGGCCACGCCAACGCCAAGCCAACAGGAACACCACACTGCCGAGCAGCATGCGGCCGAAGATCACCCACAAAGGGGGAAGCTCTGCAAACGCCAGTTTGAGGGCAATAAATGAACTGCCCCAAATCGCCATTGCGCTTATAAGGCAGACAACTGCCACGCCTCTGCCCTGCTCTGTACTCATACACGACCTCACAAAAAGACGTCACAGTGTAGAGCCACCGAGCTTGGCGTGACAGATACAGTCGCGCGTGGAAAGTGTGCAGGTAACGGGAGCTGGCTTACCGCGCCTGCACAGCGCGGCTCAGCGAGTGAGGGCTACTGATCCCAAGGTTTGCCGCGGGTGTTTTCGTTAATCCGCAGCTTTTGCTGCATTGCCGCTTTAGCCAGCATATGTGCGCTGACCGGTGCGGTGATAAACAGAAACAGAGTAATCAACAGCTCATGAAAGCTGATGCCATCACCCCGCGCACCGAAGTATATCAACGAAGCAATGACCATACCGCCAACGCCCAAAGTGGTCGATTTGGTCGGGCCATGCAAACGCATGAAGAAGTCGGGCAAACGATAAAGCCCCAACGCCCCAATAAAAGTGAACACGCTGCCTGCCAACAAAAACAGCGAAACCAGGCCTTCAATCCAGATATTCATGGGCTTCCCTATTCAATGATATCGCCACGCAGCAGATATTTAGTCACTGCTACTGTGCCAATGAAGCCCATCACTGCAATGAGCAACGCCGCCTCGAAATATAGATCTGAGCTGAGCCAAATACCGAACAGCACCAGCAACGCAATCGCGTTGATGTACAGGGTGTCCAGCGCCAGAATCCGATCCGGCATATCCGGGCCCTTGATCAACCGGGCGACGGTGAGTGACAGCGCCATTCCGAGAAACACCAGACACACGGGAATCACGTAGTCGAGCATGTGAATACCTCCAGCAGAGGGGCTTCGTAACGGGTTTTGATCTCAACCACCAACTGCGCTTCATCCCCCACATCGAGAGTGTGTACCAAGAGCATTTTGCGGTCATCACTGAGATCGGCCGATACCGTGCCCGGCGTCAGCGAAATAATACTGGCGAGCATGGTCAGCGCCAGCTCATCCTCGAGCAACATGGGTATCTCGACAAATGCGGGGCGCAACTTGCTTTGCGGGCCAAGAATCAGCTTAGCGACCTGCAAGTTGGCGGTGATGATGTCGCCAACGATGCGCAGGAAAAACCAACACAGCTTGAACGGTTTGTAGATCCGTGGAGGGTTGATCCAGAACACCTGAGTAACCAATGGAATCAACCAGCCGAGTATGCAGCCAAGCACCCAGCTACCTAGGCTCAGATCATTTACCAACAGCATCCAAACCACCATCAAGCATAGGCTTAACAGCGGGTGTGGTAAGAAATGACGGGGCTTCATGCGCCTCCTCCGGCCTGAATAATCTGGTAGTACAACGGCAAGTCATGCAACTGCTCAACGGTCGCGTGGATGTAATCCAGCAATGGCGAGGCCATGCCAACCAATACGGGGCTCAACACCAGCAAACCGATGCAGGCGAAAAGGCGACCATAGTCGAGTTCAGCACTGTCTAGCTGGCTTACGCCCACACGCCAAAACAGCGTGCTACCGGCGCGGCTAAGGCCGATGACGGTGATTAAACCGCCGATCAGCACCACCGGCCAGAGAAACGCCATTTGCAGCCCAGGCTCAACCGAACGCAGCAATAGCAACTTACCGATAAACCCGGACAGCGGCGGCAGACCCGCAATAGAGATCGCACCGAAAAAGAACAGCGCGCCAAGAATGTAGGGGTTTTGCAGCTCAGGTCCTTGCACCAGCTCTGTCGCTTTTACCCCGCGTTGGCGCGATATCAAATCAGCCAAGAGGAATAAACCGCCGGTCACCCAGGTGCTGTGCAGCAAGTAGTACAGTGCGGCAGCAACGGACTCGGGTGTGCCAATCGCCAAACCAGCCAGCAATGTACCGACTGAAACCACGACCAGATAGGCCACTAAACTGTGCAGACTGGCCGCCGCCAGTACGCCGATTACGCCCAGCCCGATAGTCAGCAAAGCCAACGGCCATAGCCAGGCATCCGCCATATTGGCGAGGGTGCCGGCGTCATCACCAAAGATCAGGGTGTAAACCCGCAGGATCGAATACAGCCCGACCTTGGTCATGATCGCAAACAGTGCGGCGACCGGAGCTGTCGCTGAGGCGTATGCCTTTGGTAGCCAGAAATACAGCGGCAAAAACGCCGCCTTGAGACCGAATACCACCAGCAACAGAAAACCTGCTGCGCCTATCAGCGGCGCTTGGTCGGCATTGGCCGCGGCTACACGCTGCGCCATGTCCGCCATATTCAAGGTGCCGGTGATGCCGTAAAGCACGCCGACGGCAATCAGGAAGAATGCCGAACCGACCAAGTTCAACACCACATAATGCAAGCCCGCGCGTACGCGATCAGGGCCGCCACCATGCAATAGCAGTGAGTATGACGCGATCAGCAAAATCTCAAAGAACACGAACAGGTTGAACAAGTCACCGGTCAAGAACGCGCCATAAATGCCCATCAACTGGAACTGGAACAAGGCGTGGAAATTACGCCCGCGCTCATCGTCACCACGGATGGCGTAGAGCAAGGCGAAAAAGCTAAGCACGGCAGTTGCGACCAGCATCAACGCACTAAGACGGTCGAGCATCAGAATGATGCCGAATGGTGGCTGCCAGTTACCCAGCGCATACACCTGCAGGTCACCTTGATTGGCTTGCGCCATCAACCAGAAACTCAGTGGCAGCAAGACCAGCACCACCGAAAACGACATCAGGCGCTTCACCGGCATGCTCAGGCGCGCGCCAAACAACAACATACTGCCGACCAACATCGGCAGCAGAATAGGCAGGATTAACGCGTGACTCATGGTTTGCTCTCCTGGCCGTCAACGTGGTCAGTTTCAGTCTCACCGACACTGCGCAGGGCCAGCACTACAACAAATGCGGTCATCGCGAAGCCAATTACAATTGCAGTCAACACCAGCGCCTGGGGCAACGGGTCACCGTACTTGCCGTTCTCGGTAATCACCGATGCCACGCCGGTTTGCAGACGGCCCATGGCGAACAAAAATAGATTCACAGCGTAAGAAATCAGGGTCAGGCCCATCACCACGGGAAAGGTGCGGGCACGCAGCAACAGATACACCCCGCTTGCGGTGAGGATACCCAGTACTGCGGCGAATAATGCTTCCATGTCAGAGAACCTCTTGTCCGGGCTTTTCCTGGGTCAACTTGCCCAGGTTAGCGAGAATCAGCAGCGTCGCACCGACAACAGTCAGATACACACCCAGATCAAATAACATTGCCGTTGCCAGTTCGATTTCACCAATCATCGGGATTTCGAAGTGACCAAACGCCGAAGTCAAAAATGGTCGGTCAAACCACCAACTGCCAACCCCAGTGAGCCCTGCAATCAACACCCCTGCCCCCGCCATGCGATGGTAGTTAAGCGGCAAGCGTGATTGCGTCCACTGCACGCCACTGGCGACGTATTGCAGAATTAACGCCACAGCCGTGATCAAGCCCGCGATAAAACCACCGCCCGGCAAGTTGTGGCCGCGCAAGAAGATGAACACCGAAATCAACAGCGCCATTGGCAACAGGACACGCGACAGCGTCGCCAAAATCAGCGGGTGACGGTCACGGGCCCAACTGCGGCCTTCGGCGTCAGCGTGAGGCTGAATCAAGCGCAGGCCATCAAGCATCGCGTAGATGCCCACGCCCGCAATCGCCAACACGGTAATTTCACCCATGGTGTCAAAACCACGGAAATCCACCAGAATCACGTTGACCACGTTATGACCACCGCCACCACTGACGCTATTGGCGAGGAAGAAGCCGGAAATGGTTTCGTAGGGGCGCGTCAGCACCGCAAACGCCAGCATTGCGATCATCACCCCGAAACCGATTGCCAAAATAAAGTCGCGCAGGGCACGCATGCTGCTCGACTCCATCCGGGTCTGCGCTGGCAAGAAGAACAGCGCCAGCATCAACAACACGATGGTCACCACTTCGACAGATAACTGCGTCAGAGCGAGATCAGGTGCGGAGTAACGGGCAAACGCCAGAGCAACCATCAAGCCCACAACGCTGAGCATCAGCAGCGAGACCAGGCGCTGGCGGTGGAATACCACCGTAATCAGCCCTGCCAACGCCATGATGCCGAGCCCCAGCGCAGTGATGCCATCAATCGGTGTCAATGCCACCGAGCCTTGCATTTGCGGCAACGGCCCAAGCGCCAGCGTGACCACGACCAACGCTGTTCCCAGTAACAGCGCCAGATAGTGCTGCAGCGAACCGGTTTCAAGGCGACGGGTAATCAGTCTACAAAAATCAACCAGCGTCACCATGCATTGATCGAACGCCAGCTTGGCATCCATCGCCGGCAAACCGGCGTACCAGCGGAACAGCGGCTGGCGGAAGGCGTAAACCAGAACACCGCCTGCAGTCGCGACAAAGCTCATCAGCAGTGGCAAGTTCAGGCCATGCCAAATAGCCAGGCTGTATTCGGGTAACTCGCCGCCCAAGCTTGAAGAGGCTGCAGCCGCAAGTAACGGCGCGACAGTATAAGCCGGCACAATCCCCACTAGCAGACACAGGAACACCAGGATTTCCACCGGCACCTTCATGTAGCGCGGCGGCTCATGCGGTGGATACTTCGGCAGATTTATCGGCTCACCGTTAAAGAACACATCGTGGATAAAGCGCAGTGAATAAGCCACCGAGAAACCGCCCGCCAACGTCGCGATTGCCGGAATAGCCCAGTCAAAACTGCCGAGCATGTGCTGGTTCAAGGTCTCGCTAAAGAACATCTCTTTGCTGAGGAAGCCGTTGAGCAGCGGTACACCCGCCATTGCCAGCGCCGCGACCATCGCCAACATCGCGGTGTGCGGCATGTATTTCCACATACCGTTGATGCGCCGCATATCGCGACTGCCGGTTTCGTGGTCGATAATCCCCGCCGCCATAAATAGCGATGCCTTGAACGTGGCGTGGTTAATGATGTGAAAGATCGCGGCGACTGCGCCCAACTCGGTATTCAAGCCAAACAGCAAGGTGATCAAGCCCAGGTGGCTGATGGTTGAATAGGCCAACAAACCTTTAAGGTCATGCTGGAACAGCGCCATACAGGCACCGATCAACATTGTCGCAAGGCCGGTGAGACTGACGATATAAAACCACAGGTCCGTACCTGCCAACGCCGGGTACAACCGTGCGAGCAGGAAAACCCCAGCTTTAACCATGGTTGCCGAATGCAGGTACGCCGAAACAGGCGTCGGTGCGGCCATTGCGTGCGGCAGCCAGAAGTGAAACGGGAATTGCGCAGACTTGGTGAAAACGCCTAGCAGCACCAAAACCAGTACCACTGGATACAAGGCGTGGGCACGTATCGCGTAGCCTGCAGCCAACACCTGGGATAGTTCAAAGCTGCCCGCAATATGACCGAGCAGCAGCACACCCGCCAGCAACGCAAGGCCACCACCACCGGTGACCGCCAAGGCCATGCGTGAGCCTTTACGCGCATCAGTGCGTGAACTCCAGAAACCAATCAGCAGAAATGATGAAAGGCTAGTGAGCTCCCAGAACACCACCATCAACAGCAGGTTTTCTGACAGCACCACACCGAGCATGGCGCCCATAAACAGCAACAGGAAGGCGAAGAAACGCCCCATCGGCTCTTGCTTTGCCAGGTAATAGCGCGCGTAGAGGATGACCAGCAAACCGATGCCAAGGATTAATATGGCGAACAGAAAGCCAAGGCCATCAAGGCGCAAGCTGAGATTGAGCCCTATCTCGGGCAGCCATTGCACGCGTGCCCTGATCATATCGCCAGCAAACACCGTTGCCTGCTGCGACATCAATAAAACCAGAGCCGCGAGAGGCGCAATGCCTGCTGCGACGGCACATGCTGAACGCCCCAAACGTTCAGCCAGTAGCGGTAAGATCACCCCTAAAAAAGGCAAGGCGATAATTAACGCAAGCACCATATACAAACCCCTTGTGCAAGCACGCGATTGAGATCATCGCGACTTGTTAGCATCCATTAGGTGACTTGATAGCAAACTGCACTACCCAGCTCACACTTCCGACGGCGGACTATCTGCTTAGCGCAGATCATAAGTCCCTGTAGAAGCTCGACTATTTCCTGATTATCCATGTCTATCGTGTAGACGTCATGGATAGAATTATTACTAAAACTCTAGAGCATGTTTAATCGCATGCAGCACTTCGCTGTGCCTGAGCATTCATACCCACACTCGCGGCTCAATCGCGCGGAGACATAGCCTATCAAATAAGCGCACGAAACCTCTCGAGCACAGGCTGGGCAACGTCACAGAGGCTATTATCTATGGGTAAAACAAGCTCTGCATGCACCTAAAGCACCGTGACGAACGGGTCATCACTTGGGTAATGCAACAGTAGAGAGGTGTATCGCCATGCAAGCATGGCTGATCCACGAAGAACAATGGCGCCAGTTTTAGCTGACGCCATTCAAGGACAGTTATGGTGCTACACGGCTGGTGCCGTTCACAGTCATGATGCGAACACGCTGACCGACGCGGAAGACCTGGTTTTCTTCGACAGCCTGTACATAGGCACGCATGCTACCGTCGTCTTCACGTACTGTGATTTCAACACCTTGGGTGCGAGTCAAGCCCTCTTCGGTGGCCGCACCGAGCAGGCCACCTGCGACAGCACCAATCACCGCTGCCACTGCGCTACCACGACCGCCACCGATTGTGCTGCCAGCAACACCACCGACCGCAGCACCGGCACCCGCGCCGATTGGCGTTTTAGTGCCTTCAATTTTCACAGGGCGCAGCGATTCAATTGTACCCAAGCGCACGGTTTGCACCTGACGGGCTTCATCGCGGCTGTAGCTGTCGCCTGTCAAACTGGACTGGCAACCACCGAGCATCAGGGCCAACGCGGCAAACGAAGCGATGAGCAGATTGGGTTTACGCATAACTATTCCTCCAGTGAGTATCTCTGCATTAGACCGCGACTGACCAAGTGCCGTCACGGTCTTAATCAATAATCGCTTTAGGCAGCCTCTGAAAAACTCGCCCTGTAGCTCCAGCTATTTCTTTAGGGGCTCTAAATTACTGGTTAGCGTGCTGCCTGTGCAACCTTCCAAAGCTGGGCGATATCCGTGGTTCTCGCTTGCAACTCGGCTGCGGCATTGCTCAGCGCCTGTTCCAAATTCATGGGGCCGGGCGTGAGACTAAATGCCGCATCAATACCACCAGTATAGGTGCGCTGATAATCCTCGCCCAAACTGCCAGCCAAGACCACAACCGGGACCCCGGCGGCCTTCGCTAAGCGAGCAACGCCGATGGGTGTTTTACCGTGCAGAGTCTGCGCATCCAAGCGCCCCTCACCAGTAATAGCCAGATCAGCACCTTGCAAGGCTGCGGCCAAACCCGATAGCTCGGCAACCAACTCCACACCGGGACGAAACCGCGCCTTGAGAAACGCTTTGGCAGCAAAGCCAAGACCGCCCGCCGCGCCTACCCCTGGAATCGCACTGAAATCTTCACCCAAGGTTGAGGTAACAATACGCGACATGCGCTGCAAGGCAGCGTCGAGCGATTGAACCTGCTCAGGCGATGCACCCTTTTGTGGGCCGAAGACCGCCGAAGCGCCTCGCGGCCCCACCAATGGATTATCGACATCAGCTGCGATATCGAACTGAACCTTGAGCACACGCGAGTCGAGATTAGACAAGTCAATCTGCGCCAGATTGATCAAAGCAGCACCACCCGGTGCTAGCTCACGGTCATCAGCATCAAGAAAACGCACACCCAGCGCTTGCATCAAGCCTGCACCGCAATCATTGGTGGCGCTGCCGCCCAAACCAAGAATGATCCGTTCAACACCGGCATCCAGCGCGGCTCGAATTAACTCACCAGTGCCAAAGCTGCTGGTGACAGTGGCGTCACGCTGATCACGCGGCACCCAATGCAAGCCGCTCGCGGCTGCCATCTCAATCACTGCTGTGTTGTCGCGGAGCAGCCCCCAATGAGCGCTTACCGGCTGGCCGAGAGGGCCCAGTACTTGTAACTCGCGACGTTCGCCACCGGCTGCCGCCAGCACGGCATCAACAGTACCTTCGCCGCCGTCTGCCATAGGTTTTAGAGATATTTCAGCCTGCGGATAAACGGCCGACCAGCCCCGCGCAATTGCTTCAGCAACTTCAGCTGCGGTGAGGCTTTCTTTAAAGGAGTCCGGCGCAATCACGACTTTCATAAACATCTCTCTTACAGAGGAATCTCGCAAAACATCGCAACCCTGTTGCGATTACATATTGTCTACCCGCCAGCAGCGGCGCTTGTTATAGCGGCGCTGCTGGCAAAGTCATCGGCAACTCTAGTCGAGCTGATAGTTACAGCAATACCAGGCTCAACAGCCAGACGGTGAGCATGCCAACCACACCCTGCACCAGGGTCGCCATGGTCTGGGCGCGATAAGCCGTCGAGACTTTCATGCGGCTGAACTGACTAACCACCCAGAAGAAGCTGTCATTAGCATGAGAAACGGTCATTGCCCCTGCACCGATTGCCATAACGGTGAGTACACGGCCCATTTCACTGTCCAGGCCCAAGCTGCTCAACAATGGGGCAACCATTGCAGAGGTCGTCACCAGCGCAACAGTCGATGAGCCCTGTGCTGTTTTGAGTGCAGCGGCAACCAGGAACGGCATAAACAGCCCAACACCCAATGCAGACAAGCTGGTGCCTAAATAATTGCCCAGCTCAGTCACCTTGAGCATGGCACCAAATGCGCCACCGGCACCGGTAATCAACAGAATTGGCGCGGCCGCGACAAGCCCAGCAGCTACCTGATCATGGAATTGCTGGCGCTTGTTCTCGCCCTTGAGCAGCGTGCAGGCCAGCGCTAAGCCGACCAACAGTGCTGCCACTGGCTGACCGAGGAAATTCAGTACGCTGAATAACGCGCCCTCGCCCAATGGTTTGCTTGGGAAGGCAGCGACCGAACCCAGGCAGATCAACGCGATAGGCAGGAAGATTGGCGCAAACGCTTGCATTGCTGAAGGCAGCTTACCGTAACGGGCCTTCAGCGCTTCGAAGTCAACATCGTCAGCCAGTAGCTCGCTTGGCGCCTCTTCCAGCAACTCGGCATCATCTTCTTTGATGAAACGATTGGCCCAGAACATCCCGGCCAATGCTGTGATCATGGCCACAAACAGGCCCACGGCGATCACCAGACCCAGCGAAGACTCCAGCCCCAGGTTACCGGCAGCGGCAATCGGCCCAGGCGTTGGTGGCACGAAGGTATGCGTGGCGTAGAGGCCGGTTGCCAAAGCAACGCTCATCGCCACGACTGATATTTTCATACGCGCGGCCAGCGCATTCTTCAATGAATTGAGAATCACGTAGCCTGAGTCACAAAACACTGGAATCGAGACGAGGTAGCCGATGATCGACATGGTCAGCGTCGGAAAACGCTCGCCAAGTAGCTTAATCACCGACTCAGCCATGGTAATGGCAGCACCGCTGCGTTCAAGGATCACACCAATGATGGTGCCGAGCACGATGACGATACCGATATAGCCCAGAATCCCACCGAAACCAGTGGTGATGGTTTTGATGATATCGCCAACAGGAACCTGATAGGCAAAACCGGCGATCAGAGCCGCTGCGAGCAGTGATAAGAACGGGTGCAGCTTAAGACGTGTGGTGGACAGTACGATGAAAGCGATTAACGCGATGAGGATCAGGACTAGGACCATGTCACTCTCCAGGTTGTTTTTATAGGAATGCCCGGCAACCTGCCGGTTGGCCGAGCATTGTCGCCCAGTCACACACCCCGGCGCCCTGTGCCAGCGCACTGCAAACATTTAGCAAATTCACAGCCTTACTGTGCACGCGCACAATCCGCAACATCGATGTCTACCGGCTTATTCGGGGTCGAGCAATTCAAGCCCCAGTGTCAACTGTAGACGCTGATCGAGTCGTGTCAGCTCTACCCCACTATATTCAGCGATTCGCTCAAGCCGATAGCGCAGCGTGTTGCGGTGAATGCCCAACGCATCCGCGCACACCTGCGCTTGACCATCGTGCTCGCACCAGGCACGCAGGGTTTCCAGTAGAGCGCCATTGGTGTCTTGTTTGAGCACCTGTTTCAGCGGCGCCAGCCAACCCTGCAACAACCAGCTATGACGCTGGGCATAAAGCAGAGTCGATAAACGGTGCTGTTCTAAGCGCAGCAGCCGCTCATGCGGGTTACGGGCACGTGCATACACCTGCAGGTCGCGCAACGCCAAACTGGCTTGACGCAGCTCATCCAGCGAATGGGCGGCATCGCTGACCAGCAACCGACGCACGCCCCAATCCCGTTCAGCAGCAGAGCCAAGCCATGCGCTGTCGTCGCGCCCAAGACTGACCGGGCGACAGAAAAACAGCTCACGCGCACCCGATAAGGTACACAGATGCTCACTCTTGGCATTCAGCGCGCCCAGCACGCGAGCCTGCCTAAGTGCCGACTGGCTGTCGTCATCCAACTCCAGCAAGCAGGCTTGCATCGGCCAATGCAGATGTAAATCCAGGCGCTGGGCTTCAGCTTCAAGGCTGGCCAATGATTGCTGAGGGTCGAGCAACAAACGTAACCAAGACTCCAACTGGTGGCGTTGCCAGTTGTGCTCAGCCTGTAACTGGCGTTGCTCAACCAGCATTTCCGCAGCCATGCGCACCAGCTCGGCATAAGGCCGCACGATCTCAGGAGAGCCCGTAATGCCCAATACACCGATAAGCTGCTGAGCATACATCAGCGGCAAATTGACCCCGGGCCTGACGCCACGCAAACAGGCAGCGGCTTGCTCGTCGATCTCCACCACCCGGCGATTGGCCAGAACCAACTGCGCCCCTTCATGGCGAGTGTGTAAGCGCTCAGGATCACCGCTGCCGATGATCATGCCTTGAGCGTCCATGACATTAATGTTGTGCGGCAGGATCGCCATTGCGCGATCAACAATATGCTGCGCCAGCACCGAATCGAGTATCAATATATGCACCCTGTTCAAGTAGATTTATCAAGCCGACGAAGGAATCCAAAATCAAGAAACGTGCAATTGCGCGTCAGGGTGCCAGACGCTCACGCTGCCATTGGCCGTCTATAAGTCGATAATTCAAACGATCATGTAAACGACTTGCGCGGCCCTGCCAAAACTCTATGCGCTCGGGCAGCAAACGGTAACCACCCCAATGCGGTGGACACTCTGGAGCCTGATCAGAAAATCGTTGTTGAGCTTGTCCCAGCAGCGCCTCAAGCTCAGCTCGGTTGGCAATCACCCGGCTTTGCGGTGAGGCCCAGGCACCCAAACGGCTGCCCATTGGCCGCACCTGAAAATATGCATCGGACTCCGCAGGCGTCACTCGCTCAACCCGTCCCTCAATGCGCACCTGACGCTCAAGTGCCGGCCAGAAGAAAGTCATCGCAGCAAATGGGCGTGCAGCCAGTTGCTCGCCCTTGGCACTGTCGTAATTGCTAAAAAAAGTAAAACCACTGGCGTCCAGCCCCTTTAGCAACAACACACGGCAGTGCGGGCGACCATTGGCATCAACGGTCGCCAGAGTCATGGCGTTGGGTTCAACAGGTAGTTGTTCGGTCTTAAGCGCTTGCGCAAACCACTGCTCGAAGAGCGCAAATGGCGCTTGCGGAGCCTGCTCCTCGCTTAAACCATCACGGGTGTATTCACGGCGCATATCGGCCAGAGTCTGGGTCATTGGCTAAGCCCTCCTGAAGGATATTGCTTAGCTTACCCGAGCGCCACGCGGCTGGCTTGATCTGCCGCAAAACGCATGACCCGCCACACCTTAGCGGGTCACCCGAAGGAACCTCTGAAAAACGACCGAGCTTGCTTGTTTTTCAGAAGTTACCTAAGGGTTAAAGCGGGCCTTACTTGGCTTCAGTCTTGGCCACAACAGGCAACGGCTGCTCGTACTGAGCCAGCAGTGCGGTCAGGGTTTTCTGCGAGGTCAGAATCATTTCAACACGACGATTCAGCTCACGACCTGTAGCACTGTCGTTAGCGGCACGCGGCGCATCCGGCCCCATACCCTTAACCAGCAGACGGTCACGTTTTAGGCCGCTGAGTTGGAAAATGGCAACAAAAGCGCGGGCACGCTTCTGGCTTAATTCGCGATTCAGGTCCAACGTGCCGGACGTATCGGTGTGGCCAAGAATCAAAATACCCATGTCTTTGTCATTTTCCAGCAACTTGGCGACTTTGGTGATAGGCGACAAGGTGATTGGCATCAACATGCTTGGACGATCAGGGTTGAAGTTCGACTTAACCGGTGCGGTTACCACCAATACGTTTTCACGACGCTCAACTTCGAAATTGCTGCCCTTGACCGCTTCACGGATACGCGGCTCGTATGCGTCCAACCAGGCTTTGGTAACTTCAGGGCTGGGCAATGCCGGCGCAGCGGCTTTGGCAGGACCTGGCGACAGGAAGCTGAGTTGTTCAGGAAGCTTGAAGTTAGAGCAGCCAGAGACCAGTACTGCCAAGCCAATTACTAAGTACTTATGTGAGCGCATTGGTTATCCACACCTAATAGAACAGTCAAGTAAGTCTTAGGAATACTCTGAAAAACTACTGCGTCAGACATTAGGGTGCTATCAAAATCCTAAGGAGCTCATTCACAGGCTATAACCTGTGTTTTGCCCTCTACACCTTGCACTGCCTTTGCTCGTTACTTTTCAGAGTTTCCCTAACGCTTTAATTGCGGCACAGTTTAGCTGAGCTTGCTACAAAGATTCAGCCAACTTCGCTGCAAGTTTTTGTGCTCGGGGGTCCATTAAGACGAATGGCCCTAGATTATTGACTACAAAGCCGAACGCAACATCATGCTCTGGATCAGCGAAACCAATGGAACCGCCAGCCCCCGGGTGGCCAAATGCGCCACGCCCCATACCGTATGTCGCATTGGCAACATCTGGCTGGTCCAGCATGCAGCCTAGTCCAAAACGCGTCTGTGTCAGTAAGGTTTTATCCTCACCGCGGCTGTGTTCACGGGTTAACTCGCTGAGCAACTCACTTTCAAGCAGGCTGCCATCCAGTAACCCATTATAAAACCCGGCAAGACTGCGGGCATTGCCGTGACCGTTTGCAGCAGGCTGCTGCATACGCCGCCATTCGGGTTTATTGGTACTGGTCATTATTGAAGGAGGATTTGTGAAAGAGCGTGTCGACATCGCACTGGCATCAGTCATCATCACTTTGAGCAGACGCTGCGCTGCTGCATCCCCCATGTTGCCTTTACCTCGCGAGACATGCGCGACGCGGTAAAACTCTTCATCCGCCAGGCCAACATGAAAATCCAACCCCAGCGGCCCACTAACACGCGCCGCGATAGACTCACCTGGACCTCGGCCCTCTACACGGCGAATCACCTCACCGACCAGCCAGCCATAGGTAATGGGTGCATAGCCATGCCCCTCGCCTAGCGGCCACCATGGCTGCTCGGCAGCCAGCGCCGTGGTCATCGCGGACCAATCATAAAGTGCTTCTGCTGGCAGCATGTTATGCAGAGCAGGAATGCCCGCTTGGTGACAAAGCAGATGACGAACCGTGATCGCGCTCTTGCCTGCTGCCGCAAACTCGGGCCAGTAACGCGCGACCGGAGCGTCCAGATCGAGTTTGCCTTCACCGACCAACTGCATGACAGTGACTGCCGCAAAGGTTTTGGTGCAGGAAAACAAGTTAACGATTGTGTCGCTGTTCCATGCCTCCAGGCCTTCCTTATCGGCCACGCCAGCCCAGATATCTACAACCGTCTCGCCACCGACTTGAACGCAAAGCGCAGCACCACGTTCCTGGGGGTTATCAAACAGCTCGGCGAAGGCATCCTTTACGCCTTCGAACTTGAGGTCGAAATAACCCTGAATCTGCATGCTCTGTCCTCATTGCCGGTAGATATGTTTTGGTTATGGCTGCGCTTTTGGTTCAGCTGGCGCCTGCTTCGCAGCGGGTACATCATCAAGCGTTTCAAGTAATCGGCTACCAACCTTGAGGTTGGCCTTGCGCACCGCCTCAACAAAGCCGGCGTACGGACGATCCGTTATTCCCAGCAGCCCCAAATGACCATTTTCGCCATCGAGCAAACGTCCGGTAACGGGCTGATCAAGATACTGAAACCAGTGCGCCCCAACAATCGACGGCTCTGCCAACGATCGCTCGATAAAGTGCGCATAGGCTGGGCCACGGTCTTTCTCGGCATAGACCTCTGACACACCGCCCCAGAATGGCCCGCGATCACGCGAACCAAAATGAAACTCGGTGATCATGATCGGCTTGTCGAGGGCCCGCAGTGCAGCAAAGTCATAACCATGTTGTGGCTCAAGGGTGTAAAAATTAAAGCTCAACACATCGCAATACTGCGCACATGCGGCAACGGCTTCAGGCGTACTGATCGCAAAGCGCCCACCTAACAACAGTTGATTCGGCGCGTGCCATTGCAACGCATCATCAATGGTCTTGAAATATGTATCAGCAAACAACCGTTGGAAAGCTTGATAATCCTGCTCGATTGCTGGGTATTTTTCATTGGGCAGCGGTGCTTCAAACCCCGGATCTTCAATTAACTCCCAGGCGGGCAACTCTATGCCCCACGCTTTAGACAGTCCTTGTTGGTTACGGTATTTGTCACGCAGCATTTTTAGGAAGGCACGTTTGGCTGGCACATCTGTGGTCGAGCGCAGCGTGCCAAAACTTAGCGCATAACGCCCGTGCGGGCCCGGATCAGGGTGCGCCCAGGCCAACTCGTTATCGGCAAAATAGCCGATCAGCCACGGATCATTACGGTGGTCACGCGCAGCGATTGCTACAGCACGCTCAGTGGCCATGGCAAAGCGTGGGTCAAATGGATCAGGCATCCCGCCCCACCAATCAAGCCCGGTGCTGATGGTTTGATAATCACCACTGATCGAAAGCGGTAATGTATAGGGCACTCGATGCGCAGCTCCAAGTGAATCTGCACTCCAGTTACCAATGGTGTTAAAACCCCAGGCTTGCAGACGGGTCAGAGCCAATCCAGCCCAGCGTTCGGCATCGAACGAGCTGCTGCTGCAATCAACCGCAGGGGCTGGAGGATTTACGGCAACTGGATGATCGTCAAGCGCTTTATCTGCAGCAGGTTCCGGTGCTGGAGCGGGCTCGCTAACGGCCTCAGCCGCAGGCTTGGGTTCTGGACTGGCCTGCATACAGGCATCATCGGCGTAGGTGCGCTGCAAATTGGCCTTGTAAAAATCGAACCATTTACCTTTGTCGAAACCACGGCCTTTACCGGAACCATTATCGCGTTGGTTGTCACCGGTACCGTAATGCGCAGCAAGAGGAGTGCCCGCATCCGGCAGGCCTTTAAACATCGACTCGCGACCTTCGATATAGGTTTGGCTCTGGTCAGCATTTACCGCATTTACCCCAAGGGAAAAAAACGGATTGCCGTCCGGCGTGACCATAACCCAGCGCTCACCTAGTTTTTGCGTGCGAAAAAAGCCAGTGGCCTCAAGCTTTGGCCCACCAAGCACACCACCATACTGATCCAGTTCAGGACGCTCAGTCAGCCATTTGGTCAATTGCGCTTGTTCCTTCAGGGCAGCGCTTTTCAGTTGGTCATTGCTCTTAACTTTTTCTGGCCATTGAGAACGCGTGAACTGGCCAAACTGATCAACGATCGAGTCATAGGCAGCGCTCTCGATAGAAGTGCCTTCATTAACCCCAAAACGGCCGAGCAATACGCTTTGCGCAACATCGGGATTATTCAAGGACAAGGTCACCCGGCTGATCTTCTGCGGGTCTAACTCACCTTCAACCTGAGTTGCTAGCAACACCTGCTTACCTTCAAACGACAACGGCATCGGTGGCGCCGCACGCATCCCGTGAGCATTTGCCGAGGTGGCTTTAAGCGGCACGACCAAGGTCTGCGCCGGTCCTGCTGGCAGGGCAACGCTGGTGTTCAACACTTTGCCGTCGCTGCTTTCAATCTGCACATTCAGGGTCAGCGCCCAATCCATCGCATTTTGCAGGTAAAGGGTCATCTGCGAGTTTTCAGACCAATCCCAAACGCCATTATTCGGCGTCAGTTCAAGACGTGGCTGCTGCGCCTGGTTGAACACAAAGCGACGAAGGATCTCGCCTTCAGGGGTTTGCTCAGCGGTGAGCTCTGGAAAGTTTGAGTCTTTAGTTACGACTTTGACCACATCAGTCGGGCTGACAAAATTAAGTAACGTGTGCTGCCCTTCAAGCGCAGCAAAGGCTTTTGAGCAGGTGAATAGAGCAACAAGTAATAGCCATCGACGATGCTTCATTTACAGCCTCTCCAAAACGTCCCATCAATGGACAACCTGATGAGACGAATATTCACCCTAGATTTTTCGAGTTAACTTATTTCGCGGCGGAACGGTGGCAATGCATTGAGAATTGCCTTGCCGTAGCGCTGTGTGACAACCCGGCGATCAAGCAAGGTGATGGTGCCCCGATCCGCTTCTGTACGAAGCAACCGCCCGCACGCCTGAACCAGCCTGAGCGAGGCATCAGGCACGGCAATTTCCATAAACGGATTACCGCCGCGGGCCTCAATCCACTCAGCCAATGCAGCTTCTACAGGATCGTCCGGCACTGCAAAAGGAATTTTTGCAATCACCACATGCTCGCAATAGGCACCGGGCAAATCGACACCCTCGGCGAAGCTCGCCAGCCCAAACAATACGCTTTCTTCGCCACTATCAACACGAGCCTTGTGCTTGTTCAGGGTTTCCTGTTTGGACAAATTACCCTGGATAAAAACACGTTTACGCCAGTCACGCTCAAGGCCATCGAATACTGCCTGCATTTGTTTGCGTGACGAGAACAACACCAGCGTGCCTTTCGAACCTTCAACCAGCCCGGGTAGATCTCGAATAATTGCCGCGGTGTGCGCCGTGGCATCACGCGGATCGGCCTTTAAGTCCGGAACCTTGAGTACACCGGCGTCGGCATGGTGAAACGGGCTGGGCACCACGGCCGTAACCGCGACCTTGGGCAGGCCCGCACGCATGCGATAACGGTCAAAAGTGCCCAGCGCAGTCAGTGTCGCTGATGTCACCAACGCACCATACGCCACATTCCACAGGTTACGCCGCAGCATCTCCGCCGCCAGAATTGGGCTTGCATTCACTTCAATATCAAACATGGCGCCACTTTCAGCCAAGGTCAGCCAGCGCGCCATTGGCGGGTTGTCTTCCGGGTCTTCTGCGGTAAACGCCAACCACAATTCCCAATTACCTTGCGCTCGGGCAAGAAGACTGCCGAACAAGGGATACCATTCTTCCGCCTGATGGCTGGCGATACCAATGGTTGCCTCACCGTCCATAGCTTCTTTGAGGTGTTCGGTGACGCCCGTGAACAAATCGGTCAGTTTCGAAAAGCCTTTTTTCAGCTCAATACCCAGTTCGGTCAGGTGCTCAGGCACCACCCCGCCGACAAAACGATGCCGCGGACGCTCACGGCCTTCCATGTCTTCGCCCGGTTTGAAATCAGCCACCTGTTCACAGGCATTGAACATGAATTGCTGTTGAGTTTTTATTTCGCGAGCAAGCTCAGGCACTTGCTCGATTAAACGCCCCAGATCGCCGGGCAGCGGATTCTGCGCGAGTAATTTGGTTAGATTCTTGGCAATCTGTTCCAACCAGTCAGCGGTTGAACGCAAGCGGGTAAAGTGCGCGAAGTGCCCAATCGCCTTATCCGGCAAGTGGTGACCTTCGTCAAACACATAGAGGGTTTCACGCGGATCAGGCAGTACAGCACCGCCGCCAAGTGCCAAGTCGGCCAGGACCATGTCGTGGTTAGTGACAATGACATCGACTTTGCCCATGCCCTCACGCGCTTTATAAAAAGCACACTGCTGAAAGTTGGGGCAATGACGGCTGGTGCACTGACTGTGATCAGTGGTTAGACGCGCCCAGTCAGCATCTTCAAGCTCTTGCGGCCAACTGTCGCGGTCACCGTCCCACTTATTGCCAGCCAGCTTTTCAATCATCGAGGTAAACAGTTTCTGGCTCTGTTCATCGACATCAATCTTGAAGCCTTCTTCCTCAAACAGTTGCGCCGTGGCGGTCTGCGCGTGACCTTCTTGCAGCAGCAGATCCAGCTTGGACAAACACAGATAGCGGCCACGGCCCTTGGCCAGCGCAAAGCTGAAGTTCAAGCCACTGTTACGCATCAGGTCCGGCAGGTCTTTGTAGACAATCTGTTCTTGCAGCGCGACTGTGGCCGTGGCGATGACTAAACGCTTACCCGCAGCCTTGGCCGTTGGGATCGCCGCCAAGCAATAGGCCACGGTTTTACCGGTACCAGTACCCGCTTCAACCGCAACGACTGCAGCATCACTGGTACGTTTACCTTCGCCATCGGTTTTGATCACGCCAAGGACTTTGGCGATCTCGGCGATCATCAAGCGCTGACCATAACGCGGCTTGAGGCTCTTGGCTTCGAGGAAACGCGTATAGGCGCCCTGGATCTGGGTCTTAAGTTCGTTACTGAGCATGGGAATAATGGCGCAAAAGGCTGGATAAATTTTCAGTGTTTGCAAACGGCCGCTATCATAACGCGCTAATCAATCCTGCGCAGAAACGTCTGTATACCAATCAGCCGATTCTCGACCTAAAGCTATAACAACCGGAGCCTCAGATGACTCTTTACGCCCTGACCTATGCTTTACACCTGCTGGCTGCCTTGATTTGGGTTGGCGGCATGTTCTTCGCCTGGATGATCTTGCGCCCGGCCGCAGTCAAAACCCTCGAAGCACCTATTCGCCTGCAACTCTGGGCCGAGGTCTTTCAGCGTTTCTTCCGCTGGGTCTGGCTGGCAGTGTTGATACTACCGATTAGCGGCATGGGCATGCTACACATGCGCTTTTCCGGCTTTGAGGCAGCGCCCAAATATGTGCATGTGATGATGGGGCTCTATATCGTCATGCTTGCGCTGTTCTTACGCATTCAAGCACTGCAATTACCAGAGCTACGCCGCGCGATTGCCGAGCAACAGTGGCCAGTTGGCGGTACTGTACTCGGTAAGATTCGGCGCTTAGTAGGGATTAACTTGATCATTGGCCTGATCGTCGTGGCGCTCGCAGCCCTACGCCCATCCTTTTAAGCAGCAATTGCCCCACACTTATCAAGACCTGATCAGCGCTGAAGGAAGCAGGCATAGAGCCCGCCAGGTCGAGCCAAAAAAAACCGGAGAAATCTCCGGTTTTTTATCAATCGGCCCACAGCCCTATGGATGACTCAAGATGGGCTGACCGCTCAAAATGTGATGATATCTGCCGAGCCTGGAGCACCCATTGCGCCAGCCTGGCCTGCTTGCCCTGGGCGTCCATTGCGGGCGCCACTGGTGTCGTAGATCCAACAATCTTTACTGGCGCCGCCAGTACCACCAGCACCTGCAGCGCCCGCCAAACCACCTTCGCCCCCGTCAACAAGAACGGTCAGACGCTCGGTTGGGAATGCTTGCGGCACCTCTACACGTAATAGCCCGCCTGACGCACCTGCGTGACCATCACCGCCATCGTAACCGTTGAGACCTTTGCTCGACTGGCCCCATAAGCAACCGCCCTCTTTGCCATTGGCACCCATCAAGCCAGCATAACCGGGCGTGCCTTTGCCACCACGCACATCAATCAACAGCGACTCAGTTGTGACATTTTCAAGACGAATTGCCAATGTGCGCCCGGCAACAGCAGGTCGCTCATAGGTTCCCGGAGCGCCCCGCGCGGTAATTTGCGCACCAGCGGCGATCTGCCCAGCCGCCATCTCGAGACGAAATGAACGTTCGCTCGGCGCAATTGCAATTCGCGCTTCAGGACCGAGATCAACGTAGGCCACGCGAATCTCACTAAGCCCCGCAGGCACCAACAAGGTGCCGTGATCCGCCACTTCCAAACGCTCGAGTAACAACACGCTGGAGTTGCCAGGCAAGCGCATCATGCTATTGGGTTCAACTTTGATCAGCGCTTGCGCCAGCGCAAAAGGACTGAACAAGGCTGCTGTTAACGCAGCAGTCATAAGCACATTACGCATGGTTGGTCTCCGTCACTGGCTCAAATTGCATATGCAGTTGCAGATGACTGTCGCCTTCAGGCTCAGTTATGCGAACTGCTTGTGATTGCCCTTGCTCGACAGACACCGCGACCGGCGCAGCACGCAGATTGTGATCGTGCTTGAGCGTAAAAGCATGGAAAACACCTAGAACAAGTATCTTGGCCCGGCAAAGCCAAGGCGTTGATGACTGCTGCAGTGCCGACTGGAAGTACCACAACTCGACGATATGCGCCGCCGCGACCAAGGCTCCAGCGATATTCAGCAACATCGAAAAAGGTTGCGCAAAGGGAGCAACAAGATTGCCAACCACCACCCCCCAAAACAGCAGCGTGAGCACCGCACCCACACTTAAAATTACTTTCATCACCGCCCCCAGCAGTTTTTTATTTCGCCGCACATTAACGGCTTTCACGCTGCTATGAAATCCTCGGCGCAAATAAACCCTGGAACTCGACGATCCACTGATCTGCCTGAGTGGCCAAGAGACGTTTAGTGAAGAAGGTTGTCAAGAAGAACGCCTAGACGAATGTCCGCAGCGGCAAAGCGGCTTGAGAACTTGCGTTACCGGGTAATACCGGTAACTCAAGCCTGTGACGTATCAATCCAAAGCTTCAAGCCTGCCCCCGGCAAGCCGGGAAGGCCTACCGGGGGAAACTTGAATACAGCGGATTAAGGCTGAGCTTCTACTGCAGCTTCTACGCGACGGTTAATCGCACGACCTTCTGCGGTAGCGTTGTCAGCAACTGGACGGCTTTCACCGTAACCTACGGAGTTGACACGACCACTTTCTACTCCGTACTGATCAACCAGTACGTTACGTACCGAGTTAGCACGACGCTCAGACAGCGATTGGTTGTAGGCATCTGTACCCACGGAGTCAGTATGACCTTCAACCACTGTGGTGGTTTGCGGGAACTGCTTCATGAAATCGGCCAGGTTTTGGATATCGCCATAGCTGCCTTCTTTGACGTTGTCCTTGTCGAAGTCGAACTTGACGTCCAACTCAACGCGAACAGCCTCAGCAACTGGCTCAATTTCCTCAACGACAACAACTTCCTCAACCACTGGCTCAGGCGATGCACCATGAACCCAGCAGTATGCTGCTGCCAAACCAGCACCAATTGCTGCACCACCGCCAGCCCAGGCAGAACTTTCAATTGCGCCCAAACCAGCACCGCCGATGCCACCAACTACCGCACAAGTAGGCCAGTCACTTTTCTGAATGCCAGCACAGCCAGTCAGGAAGGTGGTTGCCAAAACCAAGGGTACCGCTTTGCTAGTGATGCTCATATATACGTCTCCGGTTAATAATCGGCTCCAAACCGATACTTATGGATTAAAGACGGCACTTCTAAATTCCGCCAGAGTTGATTTACATCGATGTGAAGAACAAACAGTTATAGGCCATCATAGGCATGCAGGTTAGTCTTTATCCACCTGTATGAGGAATACCGATGAGTGAGTGCATTTCTTCACGTACCCCACTGCAAGCTGTAGCGGCCATACTAGAGCGCTACGCGCCTAAACGACTACTGCTGGTTGGTGCCAGTGAATTACCAGCTTTAGCCGCCTTCAAACAGGCGCATCCAGACTGCCAGATTGCCCATGCTGAGGCGGGATTACTGCCTGACGCTTTAGCCGCGCAACGCTATGACCTAGCCTTGATTGTAGATTGTCTTGAGCACTTGCCGAAAAGTGCTGGCCTGCAATTACTCGGCGGGATTCGTAACCTGAACACCAACCGAATTGTTGTATTGGTCGATCTAGCCGCCAGCCAATGGCAAGAAACCGATATGTATTCACTCGCCCTGCAAGCCAGTGAGCACTTTGTACGGGGTGAACAGACGCTCAGCCTGTTCACCTACGACTTGCTTGAATACAAACAAGTCCCTGACTGGCTCAACGCAAAATTTTGGGCCAACCCTGAGAATTTCGGCAAATACTGGTGGTAACCGACGCCATGACTATTCAATCAATGAGCCCAAGCTGCCCATGTGGTAGCTCAAACCTACTGTCCGAATGCTGCGCTCGCTATCACTCGGGCACACCCGCACCGAGCGCCGAAACGCTGATGCGCTCACGCTACAGTGCCTATGCGTTAGGGCTCATTGATTACTTGCTGGAAACAACCCTTCCAGCCCAGCAACACCTGCTGAACCGCGAAGCTATTAGTGCCTGGAGCCTGCAAAGTACCTGGCTCGGCTTAGAGGTCGAAAACGCCGAAGTACTCGGCGGTAAACCTGAGCATGCCTTTGTGACCTTTACCGCGCGCTGGCATGACGCAAGCGGCGAACACAGCCACCGCGAGCGCTCAGCGTTCGTGCAGAGCAACGGCCATTGGTACTTTATTGACCCCACTGTTCTGATGAAGATTGGCCGCAACGATCCGTGCCCCTGCAACAGCGGGCAAAAATTCAAGAAGTGTTGCGCCGTCTTTTTCTAACCGACGACAGCAAAGTCTTACCGACCATTAAATACCAGCTGCCAGACTTCACCGAGCTTGGCTACACAGCACCGTGCGGCCGATCAATCCTGCAATTTAATATGTGACACATCTGGTGCAGGCCCAGTCGGGGCGGCCTTGGCTTGCCCCATATCGCTGCCGGCAGGCGCCAAGGAGAATTGCGAAAAATCAACCTGCGGCGCTTGCGGATCAGGTTTCTTGTCTTGCAGATCGTCACCTAACGGGGCGATCTCAAAGTCGGGGGCTTCAACATCACTGAACGCCGCCATGTACTCATCACGCGGAAACACCTTACTGGATGAGTGTTTTTTTAACCGCGCGACAGCAGGTTCAGCTGGCGCAGCGGCAACAGGCTCAGCGGGCGGTGGAGCCAGTTCGATTTCTTCGATCTCCTCAGGCATAGCGACGATTTCAACCACTGCGCCTGCACGCTCAAGTGTCGCCCGATACTTTTCTGCACCCGCCTCATCAAGGTTATTCTTGATGACCAAGCGACGCCCTGAAAACATCATGGCAATACGTTTAGGATCAGCCTGAAACAAACGCCCGAGATTGGACTGAACCAACGCCATATCCGCTCCAGGCACTAACTGCCCTGAGAAAACGACTTCATAACGGCCCATGTAATTTCCCTAATCTGCATTCGCTAAAATCGCTCAGCAAGCGACAAACTATTTATACATTCATCTAGCAGAGCTTGCATCTAGACGAGCCTGCAGCGAAACCAACCGGCTGAACAACCCAGTAATTATTGGGCTCGACAGCACTCCGCCAAGAACACATCACATCAATACTCGTCGCCCCAGCCACTGACGCAGCGCTACCCGTTAGCAAGTCCATGGCTATATCCTAGTGGCTTAGACCGGGGATAAGTAGCTCGATACCGGGGGTACACGCCAAATTCACTGGCCGGAGGCTGAAGCTGTGCACTGGATCGCGCAATTCATCAGCACCCGCTTGTGTTAAATCGCCCACTCGGTGAACTTTGGCGCCATGCAATGCGCTGAGCGCCCCGTCCGACAATAGTTTTACTGACGTTACGTTAATTTATTCAAGGATAAAAAAATGCATGACGAAGGCAGCGTATTGCAGGTGATCGTGGTTTTCCTGCTAGCAGCCGTGCTCGTGGTGCCGCTGGCTAAACGCTTGCAACTGGGTGCAGTTCTTGGCTATTTGACCGCGGGTGTATTGATTGGCCCATCAATGACGGGCCTGATCGCCAACCCGGAAAGTGTGAGCCATATTTCAGAGCTCGGCGTCGTTCTGCTGCTGTTCATTATTGGTTTAGAACTCTCCCCTCGCCGGCTCTGGGTAATGCGCAAAGCCGTATTTGGTGCGGGCATGGCACAAGTCGTTCTCACCGGTGTGATTATCGGTGCCGTTGCCTGGCAGGTATTCGCCCAGCCACTGAAAACCTCGGTGGTACTCGGTTTAGGCCTGGCGTTGTCATCCACCGCATTTGGCCTACAGCTACTGGCCGAACGCAAAGAGCTGACCAGCCCACACGGACGCTTAGCCTTTGCCATTTTGCTGTTCCAGGACATCGCCGCAATCCCTTTAATCGCCATGATCCCGTTACTTAGCGGGGCCAATGCCGGTAGCGGCATCGATACCATGCAATTGTTAAAGGTGGTCGGCAGCATTGGCCTGGTGATTGTCGGCGGCCGTTATCTACTGCGCCCCATTTTTCGTATAGTGGCCAAGACAGGCCTGCAAGAAGTATCAACGGCAACCGCGTTGCTTGTGGTTATCGGCACCGCATGGCTGATGGAGCTCGCTGGCATTTCGATGGCGCTGGGCGCCTTTCTGGCTGGCTTGTTGCTCGCTGACTCGGAATACCGCCACGAACTCGAATCGCAGATTCAACCCTTCAAAGGCCTGCTGCTCGGCTTGTTCTTCATCAGCGTTGGCATGTCAGCAGACATCAGCTTACTGATAACCCAGCCGCTGACAGTCATGGGCCTGACCCTGATATTGATTCTTCTGAAAATGCCGGTATTGCTGATGGTCGGCAAATTCATTGGCGGACTCAACAAGCAAAGCCCACTGCGCCTGGCCATCGTATTGGCAGCGGGAGGCGAGTTTGCCTTTGTGGTATTCAAAATGGCTCGTCAACAGGGTCTCTTTGAACCCGCGCTGTATGACCTGCTCATTTTAACCATCACCCTGTCGATGGCGCTGACGCCGCTGATGATTCTGCTTGCCGTACGCATGTTTCGTGAAAAACCAACCGAGAAAGAAGTCCCGGACGAATACAAAAACATGGCTATCGACATCGATTCACCACGCGTAGTCATCGCGGGTGTCGGCCGTATGGGGCAAATAGTCGCGCGCATCCTTCGAGCCCAGAACATTCCCTTTATCGCACTGGATACGGCGGTTGAAACCATTGAGTTATCGCGAAGTCTGGGCGGGCAAATGCCCATTTTCTACGGTGACCCACTGCGCCCGGAAATTTTGCGCGCGGCACAAACTGAACACGCCGAATATTTCATTGCGGCAATGGATGATCCAGACACCAATTTCAGGGCGGTGGAACTGGTGCACCGGCTTTACCCCAAGGTCAAGGTGATTGCCCGAGCACGCAGCCGCAGCCACGTATATCGTCTGATTGATGCAGGTGCCAAACCGGTGCGTGAAACCTTCTATTCCAGCCTCGAAATGAGCCGCCTGACGCTACTCGGACTGGGTATTGAAGAAGAATTGGCAAACCGCCTGATTCGCCGTTTCCAAGAGCACGATGAACAAGTCCTTGAGGCCCAACACCGTGTACATGGCAACAGTGAAGCCGTAATCCAGACGGCGCGTGAAGCCAGAGCAGAACTGCAAACGCTATTTCAGGCCGACAGCGATGATGCAAAAACCAATAGCTGAGCCGGTCCTGCGTGCAGCGAAGTGACCGTATAGCTTAAACCTTACCGGGAGGCCGCAGCTTAATGCCGCAGTTAGTTAAGGCGTAACATATCTGACCTAATTTTGACTCAGAATGCCGCAGGCTTTTAACCTTATGTGGCTTGCACCCAAGCAGTTGCTTGTTACACTGGGCGTCTTACGGAGTACAAAATGGCTTATCAGGCAACTATTATAAGAACGCTCAGCCTTGCTTTAATTTTTGGTCTTATCAGCACTTTGAACGGTTGTTCTACATGGTTGACTGGCGACTTTAAAGACCCTGACGTACGTCTGGTCAAGGTTGAAGTGATCAAAGCAAAATTGCTTGAACAGCAATTCCGGCTACGTTTTCACATTAAAAACCCCAACGATGTCAGCCTGCCGGTGCGCGGAATTGACTACGTGGTGTTTCTCAATGACATGAAACTCGCTGAAGGCGAGTCCGATGTATGGTTTACCGTGCCCGCCAATGGTCAGCATTACTTTGAGATTCCGGTGCGCACCAACCTCTGGCGGCATGTCCGGCAGATCGTGAAAATGCTTGAGCATCCCGACGAAGCCATTCGTTATCGCCTCGAAGGAGAGGTTAAAACTGGACTGTTATTCGGTCGCAACGTGCACATGATGCGAAATGGCGAGATAATCCCTGGTGATTTCATCCCGGAGTAATTTCGCATGACCCAGCAACCTCACGTTCATGGCCCTGATTGCAGTCACGACCACGATCATGACCATCATCATGGCCACGTGCATGGCCCACACTGCAACCATCAAGAGCCGGTTCGCAACGAGCTGAAAGATGTCGGCCGTAACGATCCTTGCCCATGTGGCAGCCAGAAAAAATTCAAGAAGTGCCACGGCGCATGAGTAACTCATGAGCCTGCTTTCAGGCGTTCTGATCTGCGTCGCTGTGGCCCTGGTTATTGCCCTGGGCTTTTACGCCCTGTCTCTCTGGCGCAAAGTCTGGTCAAGACAGTCCCAGCAACGCAGTGCGGCCATCGAACAGCAACAGCGGCTGGGCGAGGATTTAAAAATTCTCGCCAGCAGTTTGCTGGATGGGCAATTGCCGCTGATTGAAGGCGTGATTCGCATCAAAGTGCTGCTCGATAACTTCGACATTCGTCTTAGTCAAAACGTGCGGTGCCAGGTATTTCATCAACTGTATGAAGCCACTGCGCACGTGCCGACTCATGCTGACTGGAAAGCCCTGGATAAAACCAGCCGTCGCCAGCATGAAAAGAACTTCAACGAACTGGAGTTGCAGCATAAGGCGCAAGCCCGCGAAGCCGCACGCTGGCTGCTAGAAGAAGCATTGTAGTTAGACGGCTCTGGCATGCATTGGCATAGCGAAATGCCAGAGCCACTCACCCGGCAAAACGTCATTTTGATCAATTATTTCACCGGCCTACAAATCAACTTGCTGACATGGCTAAACCCCGCGCCCACGTTGAGTGGCGCAAGGGGTTGGCATTTGCCATGTAGTTAGCGTAGAGTTATTTAACTGTGTTTGCATGGGTCGCAGTCAATCGTGGCCTGATGCAGTAGATCCTTACGATCCGCTACATCCCTCCCGAAAGCTAATTCTCCTTGCAACCAGTCTCAGTCCTTCTATTATGAGGAGGCTGTCATCAACTTTAAGTTTCAAGGAATAAAAAATGTCGAATCGTCAGAACGGTACCGTCAAGTGGTTTAACGACGAGAAAGGTTTTGGTTTTATCACTCCAGAAAGCGGTCCGGATCTGTTCGTACATTTCCGCGCTATCGAAGGTAACGGCTTCAAGAGCCTGAAAGAAGGCCAGAAAGTCAGCTTCGTAGCTGTACAAGGTCAAAAAGGCATGCAAGCTGACCAGGTTCAAGTCCAGGAATAATCTTGCCGCTTTGAAGAACCCCTGATGGCGACATCAGGGGTTTTTTTATGCGTTAGACGCAACATACTTGCGGGTTACCATGCAAAAACGTCAACTCAGCCCCCAGGGCGATTTCCCATCAGCAGGGCTGCCTCGCCGCTTTGCCGCAATGTTCTATGACTTTTTACTCTGCATAGCACTGCTGATTGTGGTGGGATTCATCTACAAACTGGTCCTGATGGGCTTTTACGGCGCTGATCAGCTCAAGCAGCTTTCAGAGTCCCGTGCCCTTGATGTCGACCCAGTGCTCTCAAGCATCTACTTTATGAGCCTGTTCGGTTTCTTCAGTAAGTTCTGGACCTACAACGGCCAGACCTTAGGCATGCAGGTTTGGGGGATTCGCGCGCAGAACGCCGACGGTTCAGCGATCAGCCTGTGGCAATCACTGCTGCGCTTCATGGTCTCCATAGCATCGTGGCTATGTTTAGGCCTCGGCTTCTTCTGGGTGCTTATCGATAAAAAGCAACGGACCTGGCACGAGATTTACTCAGAGAGCCAAACCGTTCAACTACCGAAAAACATCCACAAGAAGTGATCCGGCAACAAAAAGCCAGCGCCCTGTTCAGGAGCGCTGGCTTTTTTTCGTGCGCTGGTTAGCCTGCCCGGCGTAGCAACCAGCCACCTGCAACCGCGCAGATTCCTGCTGGCACCAGCACTGCCAGTAATGGCGAGAAGCCAAATACCAGACTTGAAGGCCCCAGCAAGTCTTGGGCGATCTGAAACACAAACCCCACCAACACACCGGTAAATACCCGTTGACCGAGGGTTACCGAACGCAGCGGCCCAAAGATAAACGAGATTGCCATCAACACCAGCGCAGCGGTGACTATCGGCTGTAAAACCTTGGTCCAAAATGCCAGCCAATATTGGCTGTTATTCAAACCTTGCTCAGACAAATAGTCGGCATATCGCCATAGCCCAGAAATAGACAGCGCCCCCGGTTCAAGCACCACAGTGCTCAGCAGTTGCGGATTAAGCTCTACATCCCAACGCTCACTCGGTGCTTTAACTACTTCGGTGCTGCGCTCTTTGAAATGGGTCGTGGTCACGTCATCAAGCAGCCAATGATCACCCTGATACTGAGCCTTGCGCGAGAAGCTCGAAGACAGTAGATGGCGCTCTTTGTCGAACTGATAGCGCGTCACACCAAACAACACGCCATTGGGCTGCACAGCGTTGATGTGCACGTACTCTTCGCCCTGACGATGCCAAAGGCCACGCTTGGAGCTCTGTGCATCGCCAGCACCCTGCGCCATGGCACGGTCGGCCTGGGCCATGTTTTCGCTCCACGGCGCCAGGTACTCACCGATGAGAATACCTGCAAACATCAGCACCAACATCGGCTTCATCACCGCCCAGACGATACGCCGGATAGAGACACCGGCCGCACGCATAATGGTCAATTCACTGTTACTGGCCAAGCTACCGAGACCAATCAAGCAACCAATCAGCGCCGCCATTGGCAGCATTTCATAGGTACGTCGTGGCGCAGTCAGAAACACATACCAAGCGGCATTGGTCAGACCGTACTTTTCATCGACATCACCCAGCTCATCGATGAATGCGAACAACAATGCCAGCGCAACGATAATCCCCAGCACACTGAGAATGGCGAGAAATACCTGCTTGCCAATGTATCGATCCAGTTTAACCACGGGCCATCTCCTTCACGCCACGACGAGCAGCCCACTTCAGGCGTATCGGTTCCCAATAAAGCAGTAACAGGCCTATCGCGATAAACACTGCGTGCACCCACCACAAACCAAGACCATAAGGAATTCGCTCCTTGTCCAGCGCACCACGCGCGGCAATCAGGATCGACAGATAGCCCATGTACAGCAAAATAGCCGGGAGCAACTTGAGGAAGCGGCCCTGACGCGGGTTTACCCGCGATAGCGGCACAGCCATCAAGGTCACCACAAATACCAGGATCGGCAGCGAAATACGCCATTGCAGCTCCGACTTGTAGCGCGGATTGTCGCTGCCGATCAGCTCACTGGTCGGCACAGCCTCACGCTCACTCACATCAACACTGACTTCAGGCTTGGGCAGCAATACGCCGTACTCGTCATACTTAATCGCCCGGTAATCGGCCTGTCCCGGATTACCATCATAGCGGTAGCCGTTTTCCAGAATCAGGTAGCGACTGCCGTCCTCCTGGATTTCCTGACGACCACTTTCGGCGACCAACACGGTGATGCCACGCTCTTTATCACCGTCGGTAGACACCCGCTTTTCAGAAATGAAGATACCACCAAGCTCGCTGCGGTCGCTCGACAACTCCTCGGTATAGGTCACCCGCGAGCCTTCGCCCATCGACTGGAAGCGCCCAGGCACCAAGGTATCAAACTCGGTCAGTGCATCTTGCTGATTAAGAATCTGCGCAACATGAGAAACGCCTTGTGGCGCCAAACCCAGGCTCAACCATGCAACCAGCAACGCGACCAGTGTCGCTGGAGCCAGCGAAAACATCATCAGCCGCTGCTGGCTCATGCCGGTGGCCGAAAGCACCGTCATCTCGCTGTCGAGGTACAAGCGCCCATATGCCAGCAGGAAACCCAAAAACAAACCCAGCGGTAGAATCAGCTGGAGAAAGCCGGGCAAGCGATAGCCCATAATTAAAAACAAAACACTTGGATCCAGCACGCCTTGAGCGGCTTGGGCCAAATATTTGATAAAACGCCCGCTCATGATGATCACCAAGAGCACAGCACTTACAGCGCTCATTGTAGTCAACACTTCACGGGATAAATAACGGAAGACGATCAAACCAGACACTCCAGGGTTGTCAGGCTCAGGTAGCTAAGCTCAAACTAGCCACACTGTTTGCCAATTCGCCCAATGGGCGAACCACTAAATTAATTGCCGCCATTATCCAGCAATACCGACCCGTTGTCTTGAGGACACCATTCCATGGAATTTATTGTCAAAAGCGCTCGTCCGGAAACACTGAAAACCGCCACATTGATTATCGCTGTCGGCGAAGGCCGCAAGCTCGGCGAAATAGCCAAATCCGTTGATACCGCTAGCTCAGGCGCAATTAGCGCACTGCTCAAGAGCGGCGACATTGCCGGTAAAGTCGGCCAGACGCTGCTGGCACGCAACGTCGCTAATATTAAAGCAGAACGCGTTTTATTGGTCGGTTGCGGTAAAGAAGCCGAACTCTCTGACCGTCAATTACGTAAATTGATCGGTTCTGCCCACGCTGTTTTGAAAAACCTGGGTGGCAGCGATGCAGTCTTCGCCCTCGGCGACCTCAGCGTCAAGGGCCGCAATGCTTACGCAAAAGCTCGTTTGCTCGTTGAAACCCTGGCTGATGGCGAGTACAGCTTTGACCAGTTCAAGAGCCAGAAAGCGCCAGCCAGTGCCTTGAAAAAAATCACCGTGCTCACTGACAAGGCTGACCAAGCTGAAACTGAGCGCGCTTGCCTGCATGCTAAAGCAATTACGGCCGGCATGGCGTTCACTAAAGACCTCGGCAATATGCCGCCAAACATCTGCCACCCAACTTACTTGGCTGAACAAGCCAAGGACCTGGGCAAGGCGTACAAAGACTTGAAGGTCGAGATTCTCGACGAGAAAAAACTCAAAACCCTCGGCGCAGGTGCTTTCCTGGCTGTAGGTCAAGGTAGCGACCAACCGCCACGCATGATCGTGATGAACTATCAGGGCGGCAAAAAAACCGACAAACCATTCGTATTGGTCGGCAAAGGCATCACCTTTGACACTGGCGGCATCAGCATCAAGCCAGCAGCTGGCATGGATGAGATGAAATACGATATGGGCGGCGCCGCCAGCGTATTTGGCACCCTCAAAGCGGTACTTGAACTGCAACTGCCGATCAATCTGGTGTGTTTGCTGGCGTGCGCTGAAAACATGCCAAGCGGCGGCGCGGCGCGTCCAGGCGACATCGTCACCACCATGAGCGGGCAAACGGTAGAGATCCTCAATACCGACGCTGAAGGCCGCCTGGTGCTGTGCGATACCCTGACCTACGCTGAGCGCTTCAAACCGCAAGCGGTAATCGATATCGCCACCCTCACTGGCGCCTGCATTGTTGCCCTCGGCTCACACACCTCAGGCCTGCTCGGCAACAATGATGAACTCGTGCAACAGATTCTGACCGCTGGCCAGCAAGCCGATGACCGTGCATGGCAGTTGCCGCTGTTTGATGAATATCAAGAACAGTTGGACAGCCCATTCGCTGACATCGCCAACATTGGCGGCCCCAAGGCTGGCACCATCACAGCGGCCTGCTTTCTGTCGCGCTTCACTAAAAAGTACAACTGGGCTCACTTGGACGTTGCTGGAACCGCTTGGATTAGCGGCGGCAAGGACAAAGGAGCCTCCGGTCGTCCAGTTCCACTGCTGACTCAGTACCTGTTGGACCGCGCTAAAGCGTAAGCTATGCGCACAAGGCTTGGGTTGCGGTTGCGCGACTCAAGCTTTAACAAGCTGAATCACAGACCACTTGCACTGATGAACCCATGAGCCGAATTGAATTCTACGTACTCGCAACCGACCGCCCCGCCGACCGCATACGCGCAGCGTGCCAGTTGGCGCTGAAGGCATGGCGTCATGGATTGCCGGTATTTGTTCGTGCAGCTGATTCTGCACAGTGCGCAGAGCTGGATGAGCAAATGTGGCTGTTCAAAAAGGACTGTTTCATTCCGCACAACCAACACAGTGATGACCCACTTGCCCCCGTGGTAATCGGTGTCGATGAGGAACCGAGCGCCAAACAAGGTGTTCTGATCAACCTCAACAATGCGATTTCACCCCACGTTGAGCGCTTCAGCCGAGTGATAGAAATCGTCAACCAACAGCCGGACTTACTGACCGTTTGCCGGGAAAATTTCCGTAGCTACCGCCAGCGTGGCTATGATCCAAAACGAGTTGAGCTGTAGTTAGATCAATGGATACGCCAAAACCGCAACAAAAATCAGGACACCTGCTCGACGATCTGGAGTCGATTCGCGAGCTGCTGGGCGACGAAAAAAGCCAGGCATCAACAGCGCTCGATCTTGACTCGATCGATCCTGAGTCAATTCCGCTGCTTTCAGATATCGTCGAACAGTCCCCGCAAGCCACTGCAACACCGACGCCTGCTCCGGCCCAGCCAGAAAGCCCTATCGACAATGCGCATGCCCTGCGCGCGACAGTACGCCAGTCAATCGGTCGCGACAGTGAGATCAATCGTCTCGATACTGAGCTACGCAATGCGGCGCAATTGATCCTGCAGGATGTGATCGACGATTTCGTACCGCAGATCGAGGCTGAGCTGAAATCGCGCCTTGAAGCCCGCCTACCTCGTCTACTGCCCACACGCCGCCCCTAGTTTTCGGCGAAAATAGACGGTTAACGCCAGTTTTAAACCCGCAATGGCACCGCATATCTGCAAGCAATCAGCTTGCACTTACCTCACAAGGCTCTTCCCCGCTATACTTGTCGGCTTTTCCGATCAGCCGTCAAAAGGGTCCCGCCGCGCATGGACAAGACCTACCAGCCGCACGCCATTGAAACCAGCCTGTACCAGAACTGGGAAGCGAACAATTACTTCGCCCCACAGGGTTCGGGTCAGCCGTATACCATCATGATTCCGCCGCCGAATGTTACCGGCAGCCTGCACATGGGCCATGGTTTCAACAACTCGATCATGGATGCGCTGATTCGTTTCCGCCGCATGCAAGGCCGCAATACCCTGTGGCAGCCGGGCACCGACCACGCGGGCATTGCCACGCAAATGGTGGTCGAACGCCAACTGGCCGCCGAAGGTGTAAGCCGTCACGACCTCGGTCGCGACAAGTTCCTGGAGAAAGTCTGGGAATGGAAAGAACAATCCGGCGGCACCATTACCCGTCAGATCCGCCGCCTCGGCTCCTCGGTTGACTGGTCGCGCGAGCGCTTCACCATGGACGACGGCCTGTCTGATGCAGTTAGAGAAGCCTTCGTCCGCCTGCATGCAGATGGTTTGATCTATCGCGGCAAGCGCCTGGTCAACTGGGATACCAAGTTCCACACCGCAATCTCCGACCTTGAAGTGGAAAACCACGATGAGAAAGGTCACCTGTGGAATTTGCGTTACCCGCTGGCCGACGGCAAGACCACGGCTGAAGGCAATGCCTTTCTGATCGTCGCCACCACGCGTCCAGAAACCATGCTCGGCGACGCCGCTGTTGCTGTGCACCCAGAAGATGAGCGCTACAAATCGCTGATCGGCAGTTTCGTTGAGCTGCCGCTGGTTGGCCGTCGCATCCCGATTATCGCCGACGATTACTGCGATCCGGAATTCGGTACTGGCTGTGTGAAAATCACCCCAGCACACGACTTCAACGACTATGAAGTCGGCAAGCGTCACAACCTGACGCTGCTGAACATTTTCGATAAAAACGCAGCTGTACTGGCCAACGCTCAGGCATTCAATGTTGACGGCAGCGTCAACGCTGATGTCGACACCAGCCTGCCCGCTGAATACGCTGGCCTGGATCGTTTCGAGGCGCGTAAACAAATCGTTGCCGCCTTTGATGCGGCTGGCTTACTGGTCAGCGTTGATGATCATGCCTTGAAAGTACCGAAAGGCGACCGCTCCGGCACCATCATCGAGCCGTGGCTGACAGACCAGTGGTATGTATCGACCAAATCCCTGGCTGAACCTGCAATTGCTGCGGTTGAAGACGGTCGCATTCAGTTCGTGCCCAAGCAGTACGAGAACATGTACTTCAGTTGGATGCGTGACATCCAGGACTGGTGCATCAGCCGTCAGCTGTGGTGGGGCCATCGCATTCCGGCATGGTACGACGACGCAGGTAATGTGTATGTCGGTCGCAACGAAGCCGAAGTGCGCAGCGAGAATAATCTGGGCGCTGAGGTAACGCTGCGTCAGGACGAAGACGTACTTGATACATGGTTCAGCTCGGGCCTGTGGACGTTCTCGACGCTCGGCTGGCCGCAGCAGACGGAATTCCTCAAGACCTTCCACCCGACCGACGTGCTGGTGACAGGCTTCGACATCATTTTCTTCTGGGTTGCCCGGATGATCATGCTCACCATGCATTTGGTGAAGAACGAAGACGGCACACCGCAGGTTCCGTTCAAGACTGTTTATGTACACGGTCTGGTGCGCGACGGCCAAGGCCAGAAGATGTCCAAGTCCAAGGGTAACGTCCTTGACCCGCTGGACATCGTTGACGGTATCGATCTCGAAAACCTGCTGACCAAACGTACCAGTGGCATGATGCAGCCCAAGCTGGCCGAGAAGATCGCCAAGCAGACCCGTGCTGAATTCCCTGAAGGCATCGCCGCTTATGGCACCGATGCCCTGCGCTTCACCAACTTGTCGCTGGCCTCCACTGGCCGTGATATCAAGTTCGACATGGGCCGGGTTGAGGGTTATCGCAACTTCTGCAACAAGATTTGGAACGCCGCCAACTTCGTTATCGAGAACACCGACGGCCAGGACACCGGCATCAATGGTGAAGCGGTTGAGCTGTCCTCGGTTGACCGCTGGATCATCTCGCAGCTACAACGCACCGAAGCCGATGTAACTCGTCACCTCGATGCCTTCCGCTTCGACCTCGCGGCATCGGCACTGTATGAGTTCATCTGGGACGAATACTGCGCCTGGTACCTGGAACTGGTTAAGCCCGTGCTTTGGGACGAGAACGCGCCGATCGAGCGTCAGCGCGGCACCCGTCGCACCCTGATTCGCGTGCTTGAAGTGGCGCTGCGCCTGGCGCATCCGTTTATGCCGTTTATCACCGAAGAAATCTGGCAGCGGATCAAGACTCAAGCTGGAGCGTCGGGCGACACCCTCATGCTGCAAGCCTGGCCTGTGGCCAATGAAGAACGCATCGACGCTGCTGCCGAAGGTGATATCGAGTGGGTTAAGGCCCTGATGCTCGGTCTGCGCCAGATTCGTGGCGAGATGAACATCTCCATGGCCAAACGCATCGATATCATCCTCAAGAACGCCAGCAGTGAAGACCAGCGTCGCCTGAAAGACAATGCGCCGCTGCTCAACAAACTGGCCAAGCTGGAGTCGGTGAGCATTCTGGCTGCCGGTGAAGAGCCACCGTTGTCTGCCACCGCGCTGGTGGGTGACATGGAAGTTCTGGTACCGATGGCGGGCTTGATCGATAAAGCGGCTGAGTTGGGTCGTCTGGACAAAGAAATCCAGCGTCTCGAAGGCGAAGTCAAGCGCGTAGGCGGCAAGCTCGGCAATGCTGGTTTTGTCGACAAAGCACCCGCTGACGTGATCGAAAAGGAGCGCGCCAAACTGGCAGAAGCCGAGTTGGCCCTTGGCAAGTTAGCCGAGCAGCGTGCGCGTATCGCGTCCTTATAAACCAAAGGAAACACCCAACAGGGCCCGCGGCCAATAAGGCGCGGGCCCTGTTGTTTTAAATCGGTACTGAAATGTCTAACACTCGCTCCCCTTCCCTACTCGATGCACTGTTACCCATCAGTGTGTTGATCATCCTGCTTGGCCTTTCGGTTTACCTGTTCGGTGACAGCTCCTCCAGCGGCCCCAATCAAATCGCCCTGATGAGTGCGGCGTTTGTCGCAGGCCTGGTCGGCATGAAAAATGGTTTCCGCTGGGTCGATATCGAAGAAGGTATCCTCGCCGGTATCCATCTGGCGATGAAGGCCAACCTGATTCTGCTCGCCGTCGGCGCACTGATCGGTACCTGGATTCTCGCAGGCACTGTGCCGACCATGATCTGGTTGGGTTTGAAGCTGATCTCGGCTGAATACTTTTATGTCACCAGTTGCATTATCTGCGCCCTCACTGCGCTGTCGATTGGCAGCTCATGGACAGTCGCTGGCACACTCGGCATTGGCTTGATGGGCGTGGCTTCAGGGCTGGGTCTTGACCCGGCGATTACCGCTGGGGCAATTATTTCCGGCGCCTATTTTGGCGACAAACTCTCTCCCCTGTCAGATACCACCAACCTGGCGCCAGCCGCGGCCGGTGCAGATCTGTTCGCGCATATCCGTTTAATGCTGCGCACCAGCGTACCGGCGCTGGCCATTGCCCTGGCGATCTTCTTTGTACTGGGTCAGCAAGCATCGGCAAGCCACGACACCGGGCGCATCGCTATGGTGCTCGATGCGCTTGAAAGCCAATTCAGTCTCGGCTGGCATTTACTGTTACCGGTCGCGTTTTTGTTGTTTCTGGCGGTACGGCAATGGGCTGCATTCCCGGCGATTTTTCTCGGAGCGTTGCTCGGCGCGGTGTTTGCGCTGATTTTCCAGCCCGAGGTCATGAGCCGTCTGGCAGACCCAAGCGCAGGCAATTTAGCCGCTTTGAAAACAGTGTGGACGGCTTTGTTTGCTGGTTACGAGTCGCACAGTGGTAATGAGGCGCTTGATGGTCTGCTCTCCAAAGGCGGCATGGGCAGTATGTTGACCACTGTCTGGTTGATCATCTGTGCGATGTGCTTTGGCGGCGTTCTGGAAAAACTCGGGCTGCTACAGCGCCTGCTGGAAAGCACTATTCATCTGGCCAAGAGCACCAGCAGCCTGATCGCCAGCACGGTCGTCACCACCATCGGCACCAACATCGTGACTGCCGACCAATATATCGCGCTGGTCTTGCCGGGCCGCATGTACCGCGCCGAGTATGAAAAGCGCGGCATCAAGCCGGTTTACCTGTCACGAGCACTGGAGGATGGCGGCACGCTGACCTCGGTATTGGTGCCGTGGAACACTTGTGGCGCCTACATGGCCGCGACACTTGGTGTATCGACGCTGACGTATTTACCCTACTGTTTCTTCAATCTACTGATGCCGCTGCTGGCAATTAGCTTGGCATTTATTGCGCCTGCGCCAACAAATGCTTTAGCGGCAAAACCGCAAACAAACTAACGGTCCAACATACAGCGTAGGTCTCATGCAATTGAGACCTGCGCTGGCTTGCGCAAACGCAAGGGCAAAATTCCACTACCCAGAACAATTTTTGCAGATAAACCCCTTCCCATACTGGCTGTAAATCAGGCATCTTCTAGCCCGCATCAAGAGCCCTCGGCGTTTTAACGCTGGTAAAAAGCCCAGGTTCTGTACGCATTTTCCGCATGAAGATCAGGCCGCAGCCCTACGCAACAAGCTAAAACGCTTGGCGTGGCGTGTCGCAGAAAACCGCCTTGCCCCTTCAATGCCTGCAACTTGATTGCTGGCAGCAGAAGATTGCCCATACCGGACCGAACCCTGGAATTCTGATCATGTATGTGTTGATGGCGTGTGTTTTTGTACTTGGCTATCTGTGTATTGCTTTTGAGCATCCACTGAAAATCGATAAAGCCGCATCGGCACTGCTGACCGCAGTTATTTGCTGGACTGTGCTGGTGATGGGTGCAGATGCAATTCTGCCAGCCATTACCAATATCAACGTGACGCACGGCGACAACTCGGGCTATGTCGTTCATCAGCTGCGTGAGCATCTCGGCGAGATCTCCGAGATATTGTTCTTCTTGCTGGGCGCCATGGTGATCGTCGAGCTAATCGACGCCCACGAAGGCTTTAAAGCTGTCACCGACCACATCAAGACCAATAAGCGGGTCAACCTGCTATGGCTGGTTGGCATATTGACCTTCTTCCTTTCGGCAGCACTGGATAACCTGACCACCACCATTGTCATGGTCTCGCTGCTGCGCAAATTGATCGATGACCAGAAAGATCGCTGGTTCTTCGCCGGTATCGTGGTGATTGCCGCAAACGCTGGCGGTGCGTGGTCACCGATTGGGGACGTGACCACCACAATGCTCTGGATTGGCGGACAGATCAGTGCCAGCAGCATCATCGTCAACCTGTTTATCCCAAGCCTGGTGTGCTTGTTGGTGCCGCTGATTTACCTGAGCTTCCGCCTTAAAGGCGAAGTCGAGCGCCCACCTGAGTATGAGTCACTGGAAAGTCATCGCGACCCAACCACCCCCTTCGAGCGCAATCTGGTACTCGGTGTTGGCCTTGGCTCGTTACTGTTCGTGCCGGTATTCAAATCTGTAACCCACTTGCCGCCCTACATGGGCATCCTGTTCGGCCTGGGGGTCATGTGGGTGGTAACCGAGATCATTCACCGCGGCAAAAACTCGGAAGAAAAACACCCGCTATCGGTGATTGGTGTGTTGCGCCGCGTCGACACCACCAGCGTGCTGTTCTTCCTTGGTATTTTGCTGGCTGTCTCAAGCCTGGCCACTGCCGGTCACCTGACCCAGGTCGCCATTGCCTTGAAAGAAAGTCTGGGCAACATTTACGCGATCAACATTGCCATCGGCCTGCTTTCATCGGTAGTCGACAACGTGCCACTGGTTGCTGGCGCGATGAAAATGTATCCACTGGTGAGTCCAGTAGCGCTCGCCAGTGCCAGTAGCGATGTCAGCTGGCTGCAGAGCTTTGTTATCAATGGTCAATTCTGGGAATTGCTGGCGTATTGCGCAGGGACTGGCGGCAGTTGCTTGATCATTGGTTCGGCTGCTGGCGTTGCGGCCATGGGTATGGAGCGGATTAACTTTATCTGGTATCTAAAGACCATCAGCCTGCTGGCGTTCTTCGGCTACATTGCCGGTGCCGCGAGCTATATTGCGATCGCCACACTGGCCTAGTATTTCGACCTGAAGGAACAGCGCATGTCCCAGGAGATCAGCAAGACTAAAAGCAGCTTTTACCGGCGTCTCTATGTTGCCTGGCTGATCGACAGTGGCAGCGCGGCGAGTATTCCAGCACTGATGGAGGCGACAGGCATGCCTCGCCGCACAGCTCAGGACACGCTGAACGCCTTGGCTGAGCTGGATATTATCTGTGAGTTTGAACAACAGCCCGGCACCCGCAACAACGCCGGGCATTATGTCGTCCGCGACTGGGGGGCCATCGACAAAAGTTGGATTGGCGCTAACCTCGCAGCTATCAAGCAAGCACTCAACTATCCATAGTCATCACCAGGGAAGCTAAATGAGCGGACGCAAACGCATACTTTTAGTTGTGCTGGTTTTAATTGCTCTGTTTGGATTGTTCGAAGCCTTGGGCATCCGCCAGCAATTCAGTCTTGAAGCCGTTAAGTCGATCATCATGATGCACAAGTTTGCGGGCATATTGCTGTTTGTCCTGCTGTTTGCCCTCGGCAATCTGATCCAAATTCCTGGCTGGATATTTCTCGCCGCCGCAGTGCTCGCACTTGGCCGGCTCTGGGGCGGCGTGGCCACCTATGTCGCCGCCTGTTTCTCTTGCATGCTGACCTATTTGAGCATCCGTTATATCGGTGGCAATGCACTGCGCGAAATCGATAATCGGCTGGCCAAGCGGCTGCTGGCGGGTTTGGATAAGCATCCACTCATGAGCATTATTGCCCTGCGCATGCTGATGCAAACACTTCCAGCGCTGAACTACACACTCGCTCTGTCGGGTGTGCGCATGCGTCACTATGTGCTCGGCACACTGCTTGGTTTACCGTTGCCGATAGCGCTCTACTGCATTTTTTTCGATTATCTGGCACAGATGCTACACATCAGTTAAATCGCAAGACTGCTGGCCATTACTGGCTCAATATGAATAATGCCCCGCTCGCCACCTTGTTTACGGATTACCATGCCTCGCCCACCTGTACGCTCCGCTGCCAAGAAGCCGGCCACTAAAAAGCCGGCTGCCGAAAAAGCTGATCAAGCCAAGGGGCAACTGCATCCGCGTAACCGTCATCAAGGCCGCTATGACTTCCCGGCGCTGATCCAAGCCAGCCCGGAACTTGCCGCCTTCGTGATCATTAATCCGTATGGCAAGGAAAGTATCGACTTCGCCAACCCCGACGCAGTCAAAGTGTTCAACCGCGCCCTGCTCAAGCAGTTCTATGGGATTAAACATTGGGATATTCCCGCAGATTACCTGTGCCCACCCATCCCGGGGCGCGCCGACTATCTGCATTACCTGGCTGACTTGCTGGGGAAAAGTAACGCCGGAGAAATACCCCGTGGCGCCCACGTCAAAGCGTTGGATATCGGCGTAGGCGCCAACTGCATTTATCCGTTGCTCGGCCACTGCGAATACAACTGGCAATTTGTCGGTTCAGACATCGCCAGCAGTGCAATCGACTCAGCAAGCGCCATCATCAAAGCCAACCCAGGTCTTGATAAAGCCATTGAACTGCGCCAGCAAACAGACAGCGCGCATATCTTGGACGGAGTGATCCGTGGCGATGATCGCTTCGACATTACCCTGTGCAACCCACCGTTCCATGCCTCGGCCGATGAGGCAACACGCGGCAGCACCCGCAAATGGCGCAACTTGGGCAAACTCGACCCCAAGCGCAAATTACCGGTGCTGAATTTTGGTGGTCAAGCGGCTGAATTGTGGTGCAAAGGGGGTGAGGCGGCATTTGTATCGCGCTTGATCAACGAAAGCAGCAACCATGCACAGCAGGTGTTTTGGTTTAGCACCTTGATATCCAAAGCAGGCAATCTCGGCGGAGTTTACAGCGCACTCAACAAGATCGGCGCACAAGAAGTCCGCACCGTGGAAATGGCTCAGGGGCAGAAACAAAGCCGGTTTGTTGCCTGGACATTTTTAAGCAAGGAAGAACAAACGGCGTGGGTTAAAAGCCGCTGGCACTAAGAAAAGAGCCGGGGCTACGCTTTGCAGTGGCTACAGCTCTCGCGACATCAGCCACTGTTCTTTGCCCCAGCCGTTGAAACGCTCCAGCACATTCCAGCCGCGTTTGGCGTAGTAATCGCTTTTGTCGTGGGTATGCAAATACAGGGTTGTGATTCCTGAGTCTCGCGCATGGCCGCAAATCCCTTCGATCAACCGCGCAGCCAAACCTTGGCCGCGAGCCTCGGGCGCAACCAATACACACGCAAGCCAAGGTCCGAGATCGGGACGGCTGGATAAGTCATCCTGGGCGAGTGCTGCACCACCCAGTAATCGATCGCCATCGGTGACAATCAGGGACTTCCAGCTGCCATCAAACTGCCCCGCCGCAAACTCCTGCTGCCACTGAGCGAGACTTTGCCCGGCGTATTCATAGCTGAACTGTCGATACAAGCGCTCGGCCATGGTGTCGCAGTGATGCATCTGATTTTCCAGCCAGTCCACACGCAGCATACAAACACTCTATCTGGTTGAAGGATTTTGTTGGCAGATGAGCAACGCCCGATAAATCATTTAACGCCAAGCGGCTACAAAGCTTCGTCTTCAGCTTGACGGTTGATTGCATCGACCGGCAATAAAAGCGTATCCATTGCGATATCCACCGGCAGAGAAACCACAGTAAAAATCGGGCATACGATCATGAAGTAACAGACGACTGGGAGTACGGAATTTTCGCCATTTGCGCGGTAGAACACCACCGACAGCAAGTCAGACTTGGTGCCCCGGTAATACTCATTTTTAAAAAATCCGTTTGCTGACCGTTCAAGCACTGTTCCACAAGCGGTCAATGAAAACAAAACAACCGATACAATCCCGGTGCGCAGCATTACCATCATCAAAAATCCCTTCATTGTTGTTTACTCAACGCTGGACAAGTCAATCTGTCCCCTTGAAGGTACGAAAATCGAGTTACGCGCTAACGGTGTTGTCATTAAAATAGCCGATGAACAATGCCTGCAAATTTGCCTCGCGGCTACTGCACCTTAAATTGATCAATAGCTCGGCGAGCCATCTACTGGCCGGCAAAATGCCCCAGTTAGCCAATCAGCTAAACAAGGTCCTGCAGTAGAGCTAGCGTTAAGATAACCAGATGGCGCAGCACAATACCCAGCTGCACAACCCACCCGCAGCCCGTGGAGCCAGCATGATTGAAGTAACCGAAGTATCCATTGCCGAGTTGCGCGCCGCGCTTGAATCCGGCCGAACAACCGCAGTTGAGCTTGTTCAAGCCTACCTTGAGCGGATTGCTGCCTACGACGGTGCAGACACCCCCACTGCGCTTAATGCGGTGGTGGTGCACAACCCTGATGCGCTGAAAGAAGCCCAGGCCTCGGATGAGCGCCGCGCCCGTGGCGAAACCCTTGGCCCACTTGACGGCATCCCTTATACCGCCAAAGACAGTTACTTGGTAAAAGGCCTCACTGCCGCCTCTGGCAGCCCAGCGTTCAAGGACCTGGTTGCTTACCGTGATGCCTTCACCGTGGAGCGTTTGCGCGCGGCAGGAGCCATTTGCCTGGGCAAGACCAATATGCCGCCCATGGCCAACGGTGGCATGCAGCGCGGCGTATATGGCCGCGCTGAAAGCCCGTATAACGGCGACTATCTAACCGCCCCCTTCGCGTCGGGCTCATCCAATGGCGCGGGCACGGCAACGGCTGCCAGCTTCGCAGCCTTTGGTCTTGCCGAAGAGACCTGGTCCAGCGGTCGCGGCCCTGCATCCAATAACGGCTTGTGCGCCTACACACCCTCGCGCGGCGTTATTTCAGTGCGCGGCAATTGGCCGTTAACCCCCACCATGGATGTGGTGGTGCCGTACGCCCGAACCATGGCCGACCTGTTTGAAGTGCTCGATATTATCGTCGCCGATGACCCAGACACACGCGGCGATCTCTGGCGGATGCAACCTTGGGTACCTATCCCTGCGGCCTCATCGGTACGCCCGGTCGCCTACGCCAGCCTGGCCTCCAAGCCCGATGCGCTGGCCGGTAAGCGTTTCGGTGTGCCACGCATGTACATCAACGCCGATCCCGATGCTGGAACCTCGGAGAAACCGGGGATTGGTGGGCCAACCGGGCAGAAAATCATCACCCGCGACTCAATGATCGCGCTCTGGCAAGAGGCCCGTAAAAGCCTTGAAGCCGCTGGCGCCGAAGTGATCGAAGTCGATTTCCCGATGATTTCCAATTGCGAGGGTGATCGCCCCGGCACGCCAACGGTCTTCACCCGCGCCCAGATACCCAAAAACTACATGCACCATGAGTTGTGGGAGCTGTCGGCCTGGGCCTTTGATGACTTTCTACAGGCCAACGGCGACCCCAAACTGAACCGTTTAGCCGATGTCGATGGCCCGCAAATATTCCCGCACGACCCCGGCACCCTGCCAAACCGAGAAGACGACCTGGCCGCAGGCATGGATGAATACGTGCGCATGGCCAAGAGCGGCATTATTCCCTGGGACCAAATTACCACGCTGCCTGACGGCTTGCGGGCGCTTGAGCAGATTCGCAGCACTGACCTTGAGCAGTGGATGGATCAACTCGGTCTTGATGCTGTGATTTTCCCAACAGTGGCCGACATCGGCCCAGCGGATGCTGACGTCAATATCAAGTCGGCAGATATCGCCTGGAGCAACGGTGTCTGGGTCGCCAACGGCAACCTCGCCATTCGCCACTTGGGCGTGCCGACGGTGACCGTGCCGATGGGCGTACTGGCCGACATCGGTATGCCTGCCGGGCTGACCTTTGCTGGTCGTGCCTATGATGACTCTGCGCTGCTTAGCGTGGCCTCAGCCTATGAAGCCACTGGTTCCAAGCGCCTGGTTCCGCCACGCACGCCACCTTTGAAACAGCGCTAATACGGTGGGCAAAGCCATCAAGGGCTGTTCGGGTCCTTGATGGCACATCTGCTTTCCATCTGCGCATGCTAGGTGACCGCTGAACGTGCGTTGACTGTTTTTGTTGGGCGAGTGGTGTTAGCCATATAAGATCAAACTAACTGCTATTGATGCGTTACAGGTATTGCCATGCGGATTGATCTACGCCATCTACGCGCCTTCGAGGCGGTTGCCGAAGAGCTTCATTTTCGCCGGGCAGCTGAGCGCCTGAATCTGGCGCAACCAGCACTTAGTAGAACCATCCAGCAACTGGAGGAAAGCGTAGGTGAAGTGCTGTTGTTACGGAGCAATCGACGGGTTGAGTTAACCGAAGCTGGGAGAGTGTTTCTGGCGGGCAGTCGGACTATATTCGAGCAACTGGAAAACGCCGTACAGCAAGCCCGCAAGGCCGGTGCAGGGCAAATTGGCCAACTGCGTATCGGTTATACCGATTTTGCGGTGTCGGGCCAGCTGCCATCCATACTCGAAGGCTTTCATCGCAGCTATCCCGAGATCAGAGCAGAACTGATATTTGGCTCGACTCAACAGCAACTTGAAATGCTTAACGAAGGTTCAATCGAATTTGCGTTTGTGACCGGCCCACTGGTGGAGCCGAACATGGACAGCATCGAAGTCCAGCGCGATCGGTTTGTCGCCGCGTTATCGCATCTTCATCCGCTTGCCAGCCGATCAGAGCTGGCACTTGCCGAACTGGCCAAAGAGCCATTCGTACTGGGCAGCATGAGCCATTGGGCTTACTTCCGGCGTCACCTGGATGCGCTGTGCCTGAGCGCAAATTTTTTGCCCGAGGTGGCTCAAGAAGCGTTCAACAGCGAGGGCATCTTTGGCTTTGTCGCGGCCAATATTGGCGTGACCATTCACCTTGAGAGTTCAGCCAACTACAGCCGAAAAGGTGTGGTAGTGGTACCGCTCAAAGATGTAAACACCCGTTTATGCACCTTGGCCGCTTGGTTAAAGACCGGCATAACCCCGGTCCAACAGAAGTTCATCGAGTTTCTCAGGCAGTACCCTTCAAGCGAAAATTGAGTCGCGGACACTCTAGGCAGACTCAAATTGCGCCAACTCGAATGCCAGTGCTTCAAAGCGTGGCCCTTTGATGCCGATGCAAACCAGCTGATTTACCGCCGGATCACGCCGCGCGGGTAACCAGCGGGGCACGCCACCACTCAACTGAAAAACCTGGGGCGTCTGCTGCCCTGTCCGCGCCAGGATGCCCTTGGCGCGCAGCACAACATCGGCATATTGCTGCAGTAATTGCTCCAATCGCTCGCCATCGATTGCACCGCGATAGCTCAGGCTGACCGAGCCCCACGCCGCGTCACGGCTTTGATTTTGAACCGGTACAGGCGTGAGAGATCGTACCGCGGGCCGGTTCGCAGCCGCACATGACGCACCATTGGTGTTAAGCCATGCAGCGGGATTGATAGGTTCAAGCAGCTCCAATGCTTGGGCATATGCCTCAGAATTCGCCGGTGGCAGACGATTAACAACGATTTGATCCGCCCCGGCAATCTGTGACCGCCAGACATCTGCTGTGTAGCGATCCCCGGCATGCCGAGTGATTTGACTGCCATCAACCAGACAGATCACCGAGGCCAGTTGCATCTGCCGTGAAGTTCTGGCGATATCAGCAATGCGTGCCGGCTCCGCCACACCGCTTGCTTCAATATAGATTGCAGCAGGACGCGGTTCCAAGCGCATGGCCTGAGCCAGCTGCTCAGCTAGGGTGCCGCCAAGCGTGCAGCAAATGCAGCCATTGCCCAGTCTCAGAATCTGCTCATCACGGTACTCGATAAGCTCGGCGTCAATATTGATATCGCCAAAGTCGTTGACCACGATCAAGCTGTCACCGGGTAAGCCCTGACGAATCAAATTATTCAGATACGTGGTCTTGCCCGCGCCAAGAAAGCCGGTGATCACGGTAAACGGCACAGGCTCAGGTGTCGGCATTGACCTTGCCTCCAAGCACCGTCGCCAGTACAGCAATATGACGCAACTGAGCGGGTTCGACGGTTAGCGGATCTTGATCAAGCACGACCATATCCGCGAACTTACCCACTTCAAGACTGCCGACCTGATGATCAAGGCGCAGCGTATAGGCTGCGCCGAGCGTGATCATTTCAAGTGCCTCGCTAACGGTGACGCGCTCATGCTCACCGAGTACTTCACCCGAAGCACTTTCACGCATCACTGCGCACCAAGCCGTGAACAACGGCCCCAAAGGTGTCACAGGTGCATCGCTGTGCACCGCCGTCGGAATCCCCAAGCGCCGCGCTGACGCCAAGGGTTCAAGCCTACGGCTGCGTTCAAACCCCAGCGTGCGGCTACGGTGTATGTCGCCCCAGTAATAGAGGTGATTAGCGAACATGTTCAAACAAAGGCCGAGTTTAGCGGTGCGTCGCAGCTGTGCGTGATCTATCACCTGACAGTGCTGCAACGTGTGCCGGTGATCAGCACGAGGCCACATATCCAAGGCTTCCTCAACCGCATCCAGCATCAACTCAACCGCCTCATCGCCGTTGGTGTGAATGTGCAATTGCAGACCCGCCTGATGGTAAACCTGAACCATTTTGCGCAGCGCTTCGGGGGGCGCATTCCAAATACCATTTGGATGGCCATCGTGGTAATACGGCCACTTCATACGTGCTGTATAGCCCTGAATAGAGCCGTCTGTCATCATTTTGACCAAGCCAAAATGCAGCTTGTCGCTGTTCAACTCAATGCAGCGATGTAATCGCTCTACACCTTGCTCCGGCGTCCAGGCCAGAGCACTCATCGCGGGCACCAAGCGCACCGGGAAGTCATCTGCCGACGTCACTTCCTGCAACGCTGCTATGCCTTCATCAGTCAGCGGATTGTAGAGATCGGTGATGGTAGTGACCCCAACATTGCGCGCGACCTTGCCATAGCGTTGCAATGTGTGAGGTGCCGATACAGCTTCAAACAGGTTAAGCCCCAGCGTTTCAAAAACGGCGTGCATGGCTGCCATTTCCTGTAACTCGCCGTTGGGCTGGCCGGTGGCATCAAGCATGATGCCTTCAACGCCAGAATGCTGCTGGAGGTTGGATAATTCGAGCATCTGCGTGTTTACCGACATCACATGCAAGCTCGCATGCATGACGATCACCGGGCGATCACTGACCGCGGCATCCAACACTCGACGGTCCAGTCGATCGCCCTCGAAATAAACAGGATCAAAGCCCCACGCAATCAGTGGCTCACCAGCGGGGAGCAGCGCTGCGCCCTCACGCAGGCGGTCTTGCATCGCCGCAATGCTGTTGGCACCCGGCCAATTCAAACCATCTGGGTCAATCCGATCAAAGTAACCCAGATAAAGGTAACTCCACATCGCACCTTCAAGGGCATGGCTATGCCCCTCAACAAAGCCCGGCAGAATAATATTCTCGGCAAAGCGTTGATCAAGAGTGTACTCGCCCAACTCATCCATCGTTGCCAGCGGGCCGACGCTCAGAACCCGACCATCGCGCACCGCTATATGAGTGGCCTCGGGCTGCGACGGGTTCATGGTCAGAATGCGTTTGGCGGCGTAGACGGTAATGCTCATGAGTGGGACTCCTTACCCTGTAACGGAGGCATGGTTGAGAGTTGCGGGCGGCGCAGCATTAACAACGGAATGGCCGCGAGGAAGATAAGCGCCGTACCGCCAAAGACCAGGAAGTAAGTCCAGCTGCCAAGTGAGGGCACCAGCGGAGCAAAGAAGAACAGTATGTGGAAGTTGGTGACGATGATGGCCAAGTTAAAGAAGGCCAACTCCTTGGGCACCGAGGTGCTGAAATCAGCATCCATCATGCGCAATAGCAGCAAGCCGGTACCGGTGGAGCCACAACAGCAACCAAATGCCGTGAGCGCCCGTTCCCTACCCAGGACCCCGCTCAACCTGCCGAGTAGCAAACAGCCAATCAGCGTGGCGATAGTCACCGCCAGCGTAACCAAAATGATTGGCGTCAACAGGTCATAAAGCACGGTGAACTGAATGCTCATCAAGGTGCCGACCACCATAAAATCCACGGACGAGCCGGTGATTCGCTTGAGGGTTTCATCATCCACACGATGCGACAGGCCCAGGCGATCAATGCAAAGACGCATCAAGACGCAAACCGCCAAACCATGGACAAAAAACATGTTGAAGCTAAACAGCACTGAAAGGTTGATACCGCCGAGAGTTAAGCCTTCAACTTGTGCCTGGATAAAGTTCAGCCATAAGTAGGTAATTAGGTATGCAACCCCAAGTAACCCAAGGTGATAACCCAGTGAATCGAGATTCGCCGGATGAGAAACCATTTTCCCGCTACTTGGCGCAGTCTCAGCGCGGTAGAAGCCTGACTTGAAGTCGTCGCCGATGTTTGATGCCTTATTGGCATTACGGCCACTGCGAATAAATTTCTTCGCCACTGGCACACCGATAACAAAGGCCACCAAAAAACCCAGTGATGCGTAAATCATGCCGACCTGAGCAGCGTTCTCAACGCCATACTGACCTTCCCAGATACCGCCATACGTCAGCGCTTGTCCCGGTCCTTGAGTAAAACCATGGGTCACAATCGCGCCCAACCAAGCACTGACATCTGCGCCGGTTACAGCGTCATAAGCGACTATCACCAAATAGCCGATAACCCCTTGCAGGCCAAGACTGATGGTCCAGATAAACGTCAGCCAAAGCCCGCCACGCACCACGCTGCCTCCGGAAAGCGAGGCATTTTTGCTCTTACCGGTGAGGCAAAGGGACATGAAACTAAGGGTGAAGAAGTGAAATGTCAGCGCTTGGAAATCATCCGCCTCAAACCCGGGAATTAAACCCAGAGAGAGCAAGATGAATCCAACTACGCCGCCAATAATGCTTGCTGGCGCCAGCGAGCTACGGAGCAAACCGATTCGATTACGCAAGACACTACCCAGCAGCAACATGCTGGCGAGCAAGGCAAAAGCCATTACTCCGTGGAATGTACTTTCCATTGTCAGTCCTCTACATATGCTTATTCTTGGAATGGCAGATAGACGTTATTGCGAGTTTTTTGTGAGTCGTGGCTCACTTGTTGTTCTATTTCACTGTCACTTGAAACCATCGGTTAGCGACTGCCTGCGGAGCGGCGAGCAGGCTTCAAAATCACGACAGCAAAGCAAACTTAAAACTCTGATGATGATTTGTATAATATCAATTAGGCAATTATTGATACTTATCAGGCATCGATAATGATCTGCCTTATCAAGCGCAATCAGCCCAGGGTTTAGATATAAAGCAGAAAAATAAGCGCCACAGGCCTATAACAGGCACGCTCTAGCAAGCCGGATCACGGGGAAAGAAGGTGTGATACCGAAAACGGCGTGATGATATTTGGAAACCACTTCAGCTTCACACGGCGAAACGCTTATCCAAACCGCTGTAGCCCATGCCGATGCCTTTATGCACTTTTAGCTGCACAGGAATGCGCTCCTTCAGCGCTTCGACGTGGCTGATGACACCAATCATCTTGCCGCTGGCGTTCAGGCTGTCCAGTGCATCAAGCGCCACTTCCAGCGTCTCACCGTCAAGGGTGCCGAAACCTTCATCGAGAAACAGTGAGTCGATACTGGTTTTGTGGCTGACCAGATCAGACAGCGCCAACGCCAGCGCCAAACTGACCAGGAAGCTCTCACCTCCGGACAACGTCTTGGTGTCGCGTGCAACATCGGCCTGCCAGGTATCAATCACCTCAAGCTCCAACTCACCCTGAGTTTTGCGCCCTAACTGATAGCGGCCATGCAGGCGTTCGAGTTGCTGGTTGGCCAGATAGACCAAGTGGTCAAGCGTCAGGCCTTGTGCGAACTTGCGGAATTTTGCGCCATCAGCCGAGCCGATCAAACTGTTGAGTTGTTGCCATAAATCGTAATCACTTTGCTGCGTGGCAATCTGCGCAAACAGCCCTTGCTGACTTTCACGGCGCGCATCATCACCTTGAATCTGAGCGCGTATCTCGCCCCGGCGTTCGGTCAAGGTTTTAAGTTCGCCGCTGAGTGTTTGCAGATTAACCAATAACTGCTCATCGTCGACCTCGTTAAACAGTGCTGCTTGTTCAGTGGCTTGCAGCGCGTTTAAGCGCTGTTCACAATCCTGCTCCAACGCTTGCGCAGCGGTAATGTCGTGGGTTAGACGCTGCAATAACTCGCGCAAACCTTGACGCTGTTCATCGTCCAGTAGAGCCGCTAAAAACTCAGTTTCGTCACTAAACGGGCTGGCCGTCAGCGCGGTTTGCCAAGCTTGCGTCTGCTGCAACTGCTCCTGCTGCTCGTCCTCAATTCGCTTGAGTACGGTTTGCAATTGCCCCTGTAACTGATCGCGCTGCTGCTGAGCGGGTTGCCAAGCACTCTGCAAGCTTTGCAGTTGCGCTTGCGGTTGAGCAACTGGAGATAACTCTGCACGATCATCTTCGCCTTGCTCGGCCCAGCGTTGTTGCCAATTCTGCGCCTGTTCTTGCGCCTGCTGGACCCGATGCTGCTGCTCCTTGATCTGACTACTGAGCTGCTGACTCAGCTCTTGATCAGCACGCCAATCTTGCCAAGCCTGCTGTTGCTCCTGCAGCCAGCGTTGTGGGTCGTCAGGCAGGGTGTAGCCTAAGGCTTGCAAACTGCTGCGCAGATCGGCCAAACGGTTTGCATGGTCGGACTCAAGCTTTTGCAGCGCGATAACGCTGTCTTGCTGACGTTGCTGCTGATGGGTTTGCTGGGTCAGCAGCGCCTGTACCTGTGAGGTGCATTGATTTGCCTCACGCTCCGCCTGCATCTGTTGCTGAGCACTCTGTTGCGCAGCTTGCTTGAGCTGATCGAGCTGAACCAAGCGTTGCTGTTGCTGCATCACATGCTGGCTATTTAGCTGTTGCGCGGCAATCACCTCTTTTGCATCGCTAAGTGTCTGGCCAAGCAGTTCGCAGCCTTGCTGCCAACGCAGATCGCAATCGGCAATGGCTTGTTCAGCCACGCCAATTTGCGCTTGGTTTTGCTCGATTTGCGCCTTGGTCACTTCCAGCCTGGCACTTAGCGCTTCACCTTGACTGCGCACAGCATCTTGCTCAAGTTGCTTTGAGTGCAGTGCTTGTTCGGTTTCAGAGAGGTTCAACGCCTGATACTCAGCGATCGCCGGATGGGTAAGCGAGCCGCATAACGGGCAAGCTTCATCGGGCTGCAGCGCCGCACGATAGTGTTCCAATTGTTGGATACGCTGCTCTTGCTCAAGCAGCTTTTGCTTATCACTAATCTGTTGTTTGAGAGCAACAAACTGGCTGCGCAGAGCATCACGCTGCTGGCTTAGCTCAGCTAGCTCACGTTGCTGAGCAGCAAGCTGAGTTTGCGCTTGGCTGTGTTGCTCAACATGTTGCTGACGCAGGTTTGCCAACGCCTCGAGGTGCTCAAGTTGTCGAGCACGATCAGTCAGTTGCTGCGACTGCTCACGCAACTCGACATCTGTCTGTCCGGCTAAAAGAATTTCGAGTTGTTGTTGCGCCTGCTTGGCGGCTTGCTCAGCCTGCGCTAGCGTGGTTTGGGCAGTGCTTAGCGCAGCCTGCTGCTGCGTCAGGTCGCCGCTTAGCTGACTCAGTTGCTGACCAATTTGCAGTTGCTTGGTTTGCTCTAAGCCCTGCTCTTGCTGGCTTTGTTGCAATGCAGCAAATTGCTGCTGCCAAGCATTCAGGTACTCGCCCAACTGCGCACGCTGTGGCTGCGCCGCTATGCGCTGAGCAACCTGATCAGCACGCTGTTGCAGCGTTGCCAGCGTCTGCTGCTGAGTATTCAACACCTGTTGACTCAACTGCTGACCTTGCCAGGCGTGCTGACAAATCGAGAGCAACACAGCATCGTGTTGTTGGCGTAATTGCTGAGCAAGTTGTTGGCTGGCGTGCAGTCGTTGAATAATTTGTTGCTGCGCCTGGTAAAGCGGCTGTAACTGACTCGCCGGCTCGCTGGCGGTTAGTCGCTGTAGCTGTGGTTGAGCATCGATCAGCGCTTGTTGCGCGGCGCCAGCTTGCTGCTTCGCACGCTGCTGCTGCGCTTGCGCATTGATCTTAGCGTCGCGCCATTGCTGCTGAGCCTGCAAGGCGTTTTGCTCAGCCACCAAGCGCTGCTCATCAAGGGTCAACCGTGCAACTTCCTCGGCCAGCTCTACGCGCTGCTCTGGGCTGAGCAACTCAACGCCTTCGGCCTTAGCCCGCAGTTGATCAAGTGCCGCCTTCACTTCACGGGTTTGCTCAAACACCCGCTGCGAAATCTGCCCGTAAATATCGGTGCCGGTGAGTTCTTCAAGCAACTCCGCGCGCTGATTAGCGTTAGCCTCAAGAAAGGCGGCGAAGCCACCCTGAGCCAGCAACATCGACTTGGTAAAACGTTCAAAATCGAGCCCCGTGAGGCGTTCGGTTTCGCGTAGCTTCTCATTGATTTTATCGGTGACGATTTGCCCGCCAGCCATTTCAGCCAGCTCAACCTTCGGAGCCTGCAACGCACCGTCGACCTTATCGCGAGAGCGGCGCTGGCTCCAGAACGCCCGGTACCCCACACCTTTCACTTCAAATTCGACTTCAGCCAAACACTCCGCAGTGTGCCGGGTCATCAACTCATTACTGCTGGCAGACACCGTATTCATCCGCGGCGTGCGGTGATAGAGCGCCAAGCAGATAGCATCGAGCAAAGTGGTTTTACCGGCACCGGTTGGCCCGGTAATGGCGAATAACCCGTTGTCCCTGAAAGGCTCAGCAGTGAAGTCGACCTTCCACTCGCCCTTGAGTGAGTTAAGGTTCTTAAGACGCAGGCTGAGGATTTTCATGCAGGGGTCACTGGCGGTGATGAACGGCTATTCTGGCATGTTCAAGTGTGGCTTGCAGGGGTTAGTCAGCAGGATCCACAGGTTATTCGCGTATTGATATGCCACCGATTTGGCGAATCATTGTTTGAACCATGGTGGACAAGCTTCGCGTTGTCGCACCCTACGTAAGCGAAAGGTGATGAGTAGGGTGGACGGCGCTTTTCCGTCCACCATTGGGCAAGGTTTATATCGCTCTGCAACGAACTAGAGTTGCTAGGCTGGACTGCTCGCTACGAGTGATAAAAGGCTAGCAGGTTATTATTGCAGTCCCCTGTTGCAACCAGCCGTTCTATTCTCCCTGCAACTCTTCAAGCGTCTGTCGATATAGCGCAGACAGTCTCACTTGCTCGGTCTTATCCAGTGTTTCGGTGCTCAGGCGTTGGGCAAAGACTTGTTCGGGGCTGAGTTCATCGAGGGTCTCATTTGACTCGCTGAATAAGCTGGCAGATGCCGTACCACGCTCACGACGGATGCGCAGTACTTCAACGGGCAAGTCCTCACACATTGCGCCAATCCGCATTTGCAGGTCGCTTAGGTAATCATCGGTGCTGACCTGAATTTCCAGCCATACGGGCCGCTCACTCGAGCCTTGTTTGGCGGCTTCGGTAATTGCCGCTTGCAACTCTTTGAGCGAGCCGCGTAGCGATAACAGCGGTTGCACACGTGGAACCGCGAGTGCCGTCACTTGCTGCAAGCCGTTAGCATTCAACTCAACCAGCAGGACTTCCTTTTGTTGACGAGCTTCATCGAAGCTCAGCGCAATTGGAGAACCGCAATAGCGAATATGCTCAAGCCCAGCGACCTTCTGCGGACGATGGATGTGCCCGAGCGCGATGTAGTCTGCCGCTGGAAACGCATTGGTTGGAAATGCCTCCAGCGCACCCACATAAATTTCCCGCACCGATTCACTGGCGCTAGCGCCCACTGTAGTCAGGTGGCCTGTGGCAATAATCGGTAAGTGACCGCCCAGCTCAGCCTGCTTGGCTTGAGCCAAATCAAACAGCGTTTGGTAATGCGCGGCGATCGCCTGTTGCAGCGACAACTGCTTTTCAGAGGCACTCTGCCCCGCCTGGCTTTGCAGCACATCACGCGGGCGGATAAACGGAATACCACAAAGCAACGCGCCTGGGGTTCCGTCACGCTGATTGAGTACCAGCAGTTGATCGGCGATGTTTGCGCACACACCGGGAATTACCCGTGTATCGAGCTGCTCAAGCAAGGTCTTGCTTTCACCCAGCATTGCCACCGAATCGTGGTTGCCACCCAGCACCACCAGCTCACAGCGGGCGCTGCGCAACTCGACGATAAAGCGATTGTATTGCTCACGTGCGTAACTCGGCGGCGCCCCGGTGTCGAATATGTCCCCGGCAATAATTAGCGCATCGACCTGATGCTCCAGCACTTGTTCAATCACCCAACTGCAAAACTGCTGATGTTCAAACTGGCGGGTCTTACCCATAAAGTGCTGGCCAAGGTGCCAGTCGGATGTGTGCAAAATGCGCATGGTTAGCTGAGCACCCAGTCTTTGACAATTACGTGGGTTTTAACTTTTTGCATCCCCGGATAATTTTCGATTTCACCGCGTATTTCGCTGAATCGTTGCATGCTCGGCGCTTCAATATAGACCAGCATGTCGGTCTCTCCACTGATACCACTGCAGCGGCGAACTTCACTAAATGTTCGCATACGCTCCACGTAGTTCTCGCAGCGCCCACCGCTGTAAAACAATTCAAGATAGGCCTTGACCACCACCGCACCTGATTCGGCCATATGCGCGTGATAACCGAGAATCGTGCCATTGTTTTCGAGTTGGCGAATACGTTCACCCACCGCTGAGCGCGAAAGGTTTATCTCACGCGCTATCTGGCTAACCGATAAGCGCGCATCACCGCGCAACAGCGAGATGATCTGTTGATCAAATTTGTCCACTTCAAACATCCCAGGCAAACAAGTTGACGACTACTTCCGCCACTTTGACGGTCACTAACGCCACTTCGACCGAACCCTAACTCATTCAGCCGATTTATTATTGAGGCAACTTCAACGGGCTCTAAAGCGCAGGTTTTACCGTGCTGCGCCAGCGCCGGATGTGTCGCCATTAAACTTTTTCAGAGCATACCCCATGAGCCGTCTAAACCAAGAACTAAGCTTGCTACAAGGTATCGGTTTACTCAGTACCTCGCTGCTTGGAACTGGAATATTTATTATTCCCGCACTGGCCGCAACCAGTGCCGGTCAGGCATCACTGTGGGGCTGGTTGATATTGATCGTGCTGGTGTTGCCCATCGCCTTCACCTTCGCCCAACTCGGGCGTCACTTCCCCCATGCAGGCGGTGCGCCACATTTGATTGGCCGCGCGTTCGGTGTGCGCATGGAACGCGTCAGCGCTTTACTGTTTTTTGTAGCAGTGCTGCCCGTTGGGTTGCCTGCAGCGCTCAATATCGCCAGCGGATTTTGGCAGGCGTTGTTCGACCTCAATAGCAGCCAATTGTTAATGGTCCAACTCGGCACGCTTGGGCTGATTCTGCTGCTCGGTCAACGTCCCGCGAAAGCTTCTGGGTTGATTCAAAGCCTGATCGCCTTGGCCATTATCGCAACCATTGGCTATATCTGGTGGGCCGGTGATCTACCCCTCAACAATCAACCTCTGCTGCCGCTTAACAGCGACTTGAGCCTGATACCAGCTGCAATTGGCGTGATGTTTTGGTGCTTTGTCGGCATCGAGGCATTTACCCACATGGGTGAAGAATTCAAGAACCCGCAACGCGATTTCCCCATCGCCATGTTACTTGGGGTTTTACTGGCAGGGCTAGTGTACTGGGCGTGTTCGGTCGCGGTGCTGAGTTTTAATACCTACGGCGACGTTAACAGCGACGCCACATCATTACCGCGCATGCTTGATTTGCTTGCCGGAGACAAAGCACGCTGGCTCAGTGCGATCATCGGCTATCTGGCCTGTTTTGCCTCGATGAATGTATACATCCAAGGCTTTTCCCGACTGATCTGGAGCCTGGCAGACGAACAAAAGTTGCCGGCTAGCCTGGCCCAGCGCAATGGCCACGGCGTACCCAGTCGTGCGTTGTTTTTAGTGATACTGATCTGCGCAGTTTGCGCGACGCTGGCGTGGAGCCTGTCTGTTTCGATCGATCAGTTGATCCGCTACGCCAACGGCAACTTTATTCTTATCTATCTGCTGAGCATGGCCGCTGGCTGGTTGTTACTCAAAGGCATCTGGCGTTGGGTCGCAGGCTTCAGCACGGTGCTGTGCACAGTTTTGCTGGTGTGCCTGGGCATTGATGCAAGTTACGCACTCGGCATGTTCGGCGCACTGATAATCATCGACAAGCTAAACAGCCGACGGCGCGCAGCAATGCAAAACAGCAAGGCGGTCCTGTGCCACAAAGCACTCTGAAGTGAGGCGCAGCCAAGACAGCCTTAGCGAATCGCACAATGGCTGTCTTGGCTAAGCGCCGCCCAGGTAAACAGCCTGACTACTTGTGAGCGATGGGTTTATCGCTGAACAGGTATTCCTTGAGCTGTTTATCGAGCGCTGGATCACGCCGACGAATCCATTCGAGCACCATGGCCGCATGCTCTTTTTCTTCGTCTCGGTTATGAATCAAGATAGCTCTGAGCTCATCATCCTTGCAGGCATCGACCCGCTGGTTGTACCAGTCAACCGCTTCGAATTCCTCCATCAGCGAAGTAATCGCACGGTGCATATCGCGGGTTTCATCAGTCAACTCGCCGATGGGCTCGTGATAGCCTTCATTCGACATATTCATCTCCAGATCAGGCACCGTATCCACGGCGTTCATTGGCTGCGTTATGGCTTGCCCTTGCCGAAACTCTGCAAGCACAGCGTTGCGCAATTTAACCTTAGAGCAGTTTGCGCTTTTATGTTGGGCCTCCCATATCCGACAACGCAAACTCGCAGCATCGGCAGCCCTGTGTGGGTTGCCCCAGCAAGGGCTGCCCCAGCGAGGGCTGCCCCAGCAATACGTGTAGTTTTTCAAAGGTTCCTTAGCCCTGAGCGCCGCTAGGCTCTATCCTTATGGCGGACCTCAGAAAAGGAAGCCCCATGCGCCGCGTTTTAAATGATCTGAAAATAATGCTCTTGGCCAACCTCTGGGTGGTGCCGGTATTGGCGGCTTTAATCGGTTCAGTGTTTTACTTTGTCGCGCCACCACCACCGCTTAGCGCGACAATGGCGACCGGAGCCGAAGGCGGTGCCTACCGGATATTTGCCGAGCGCCTAAAAGAAGAGCTGGCGAAAGAAGGCTTTGAACTGACGTTAATGCCCAGTAACGGCTCACGGGATAACATCAAAAAGCTGCTGGATGAAGACTCCGACGTGCAAATTGCCCTGGTGCAAAGCGGTCTGGAGCGCCAGCTTGCGCCTGAACAACGTGAGCAATTGCAAACGCTCGGCGCGGTCTACCATGAACCACTTTGGTTGTTTTATCGCAGTGATATCAATCTTGATCGCATCGCTGACTTGCTGCCTCTACGCCTCGCGCTTGGCAGCCAGGGCAGCGGCACGCAAGCGGCGACCGAGGCGATCCTTACAGCTAACGCCATCACACCAGAGCAATACCCGAAAACCTGGCAAAACATCAGCGGTAGCAAAGCCGCAGAAGCACTGCTTAATGATGAACTGGATGCCGTATTTCTAGTTGGCCCGGCAGAAAACGATAACGTGCAAAAGCTCGCGGCGGATTCAAATATTGCCCTCGCTAACTTTCGCCGCGCTGATGCTTATGAAGCGCGCCTGCCCTTCTTTAACCGCCTGACCGTGGGTGAAGGCCTGCTCAACTTGGCCAATAATGCGCCATCACGTGAAGTCGTAACACTCTCACCAGTTGCGACGCTGGTGGTCAATGATGACTTCAATCCTGGTTTGGTCGCGTTGTTTCTCGAAGCCAGCCGCGAAGTCATGAGAACCGGAACCTTGCTCGATAAAGCCGGTACATTCCCGAGTGCAGAACCGCAGACCTTCGAGCTCTCCAGTGATGCGGATCATTACTACAAGAACGGTTTACCACTGCTGCAGCGCTATTTGCCGTTCCGGGTTGCCTCGCTGGCTGACCGCTACATCATCCTGCTGATTCCGTTGATAGTTGTGTTATTCCCATTGTTCAAAGCGGTTGGCCCACTTTACCGCTGGCGAATCCGGGCACGGATTTACCGCTGGTACAAACACCTCCGTGAAATCGATCGGCAGTTGGATAAAGGCAGTTTGCCTGAACATCTTGACGCTGAAATTGAACGCCTTGATCAACTGCAGGACGAATTGGCCAGCGTTGAAGTCCCGCTGTCCTACTCCAACGAGCTGTACGACCTGCACGTACACCTGCGCTATGTGATCGAACGCCTGCAAATCCTGCAAAAGCGTCGTCAACAGAGCGAGGAGTCCACCAGTTAATCAGGTAAACTAAGGAACCTCTGAAAAAGGTAGCGAGCGACGGGAGTACAAGACGAAAAGATGCGAAAAAGCGCAGTTTAGTTGTCCTAAATGAGCATTTTGAGCAGTTTTTTAACGCAGTAATACCTAGCGCAGTAGTTTTTCAGAGGTTTCCTGATGCCATTCGCGGGGGCTGCTGGCAAATGTCGCGGCCCCGCTACCTGTTTTTGATTTTCAAGAGAGTCACCATGCCGATCCGCCACAGCATCGTTCATCTGATCGACAAAAAACCAGATGGCACACCCGCTATTCTCCACGCCCGTGAAACCGAACTCGGCGCCTCGCAGGCTATCGAGAATATGCTGGCCGACCTCAACGACAGCTATAACGCCAAGCAAGGCAAAGCCTGGGGCTTCTTTCATGCAGAGTCCGGCGCATTTCCGTTCAGTGGCTGGCTCAAGGAATACCTTGACGACAGCCAAGACTTCACCGGGTTTACCCGCAAGGCGGTTGAGCATCTGCAAAAGCTGATGGAAGAATCAAACCTGTCAGTTGGCGGTCACGTGTTGTTCGCTCACTACCAACAGGGCATGACCGATTATCTGGCCATCGCCCTGCTCCACCACAGCGAAGGCGTCGCGGTGAATGATGCGCTGGATGTCACTCCAGCCAAGCACCTGGATTTGGGTCAGCTGCACCTGGCCGCGCGGATTAACATCTCGGAGTGGCGCAACAACGCCAACTCCAAGCAGTACATTTCGTTTATCAAGGGCAAGAACGGCAAGAAGGTTTCTGAGTACTTCCGCGATTTTATTGGCTGCCAGGAAGGGGTCGATTCGCCAAGCGAAACACGCACATTGCTTAAAGCATTCAGCGACTTCGTAGAAAGCGAAGACCTGTCAGAGGATACCGCTCGCGCCAAAACCGATACGCTGGTTGATTACGCCACCAGCCAAGCCAAGATTGGCGAACCGATGACGCTTGAGGCGCTGTCAGGTTTAATCGATGAAGAACGGCCAAAAGCCTTCTACGATCATATCCGCAATAAAGATTACGGCTTGTCACCAGAGATTCCGGCAGACAAACGCACGCTCAGCCAATTCCGTCGTTTTACCGGGCGTGCGGAAGGATTGTCGATCAGCTTTGAAGCACACCTGTTGGGCTCGAAGGTTGAATATAACGAGGAGCAGGACACGCTGATCATCCGCAACCTTCCGACTCAGTTAACCGATCAACTCAAGCGCCGGTAGGGTGCGACAACGCGAAGCTTGTCCACCACGGTGCAATACCAAAATACCCAAACGGCTCGCGCTGTTTGCGACCGCAAAGGTGGTGGATAAAAAAGCGTTATCCACCCTACTTACCGCAGTGGCGGACTACCCGGGGATTTAGTTGTAGGCGGCGGACGCTAAACCGCCGTCCGCTCTAGGTAGGGTGCGACAACGCGAAGCTTGTCCACCACCGCGTCAAGCAGCGCTGATCTTGAAGCCCAGGCGTGGAAAGTGAACGTGTACGGTGCCAGCGCGCGGATCTTCACGGCGCAGGATCAGCTCTTCACTTCCGCAGAACAGCAGTTCGCCTTCTACAGGATCAACACCGTAATCAACTGCGCTGATGCTCACTTGCTGGCCTGGCTTAAAGCCGTTTGGGTCTACAAACTTTTCATCCGGCAGTACGGCGGGCGTTGCATCACGGGCAATGCTGAGCGCGTCTTCGCCATTCATTTCGCTGAGCGAGCCATGCCCCATGCCCAGTACACGGCCCAGCCATGCAGCTACCGCTGGGTACTCATCAACCAGCGGTGAGGTAACCGGCGTGCCACGCAAGAACCACAGTGCATGCGCCAGCGAGAAGTCAGCAATAGAGGCCTCGCCAAACAGAAAGTCACCTTCGCTACTCTCAAGCTGCTGCTGTAAACGCTGCATCAGTACTGGCCACTGATGCGCCGCCTGCTCTGCCGGTAAACGCGTGAGTAAACCGCCATCAAACAAGGTTGAGCGGTCAGCCACAAATGCCTTGAGAAACTCTGGCGGAAGTTTGCCGAAGCGCGCGGCGATCGACTCAGGCTGAAACACCAAGCTAACCGCATGCAGAAACACCACTGAGTCAGCCCATTGTGCAAAGCTGGTGACGGTAAACTCCGAGCCCAGGGGAAATAACGCAGGGGTGGCCTTTTCAGCTTCAAGACGGCGTGCGATCAGTGCCGTGTCGCAATAAATATCAGCACCGATCTGCAACACTGGAGTTTTGCGGTAACCGCCGGTCAGTGCGGTTAGATCCGGTTTTGGCATGATCGGAGGGATCATTACCGAGCGCCAAGAGAGCTGCTTAAAGCCCAGCATCAAACGCGCTTTTTCAGCGAATGGCGATGTTGGGTAGTGGTGCAAAATCAACTCGTGCATGGCGGTCTCCGTTAATTATTAATAGATCACTAGCTTACGCGCAGAAACCGCAACCGCATAACGCCTAGGAAACGACTGGACTAAGTTGATAGCGCAGTATTAGCCGCAGCGATATCGGTCTTGAAGCTTTTCACCAGTATCTCTTTGGCCGCTTTGCTGAGCTTTTTGATCGCCCGTTCGCGGCGCAATGCATCGCCCTTGTCGGCACAGGCTTCGGTGTAGACCAAGGCTTGCGCCGGGCTGGAGAAGAAAAAACGCGCACCTTTACCACTTTGGTGCTTGGCAAAACGGCGCAGCGGATCATCACTGATACCACAATACAAGGCGCCGTTCTCCGCCCTGACCAGATACACCGACCAGGTTTTATCAAGCACTTCAGTCATCTATCAGCGCAGCCATTCACGCAATGTGCGCCACACACAGACCGCCACAAAGTAAACCGAGGACACCGCCCACAACGCCATCAACCATACTGGCGCCTGCGGATACTGGAGGATCAGCAGCAAACAGCAGAGCATCCAGATAAGGGTCATGGTGATGTTGACTGGCATAAACTCTTTCACCCGGAACGGGTGCAAGAACTTCATAGTGCTCAGGGTCAACGCCGAAAGCACAACGATGCAGGCAACACTCATCCAAGGTGAGATATCGAGCAGATACAGATAAACGATGACTACATTCCACGCCGCCGGAAAGCCGACAAAGTAGTTGTCCTGGCTTTTCATGTTGACGTTGCAAAAACAGAACAGCGACGACAACAAGATCAAACCGACAACCAGCAAAGCGGTGTATTCAGGCAGTGGCACAAAGCGGTAGATAAAAATCGCCGGGATAAACACATACGTCAGGTAATCGACGACCAGATCGAGCGTGGTGCCATCAAATTGCGGTAGCACGGTCTTAACGTCGTACTTACGTGCCAAAGTACCGTCGAGCCCGTCAACCAACAACGCCAAGCCCAACCACAGCAACGACGCTCGCGGATTGCCATCAAGCACCGCCAGCAGAGCCAAGAGCGCCAGAATCACCCCACTGGCGGTCATTGCATGAACACCCCAAGCCTTAGCCTGAGCCAGTCGCAGCAGCAATCCTTGCATGGTCGGTTCTCTCAGTGGCGCGGTTTTGCTCATGGCTATAAATTTCTCACAACTTGGAGGCCTGTCATATAAGACCAATACCTATCAGACAGAAAAGTTGGCCGTTACGTTCAACTTCACTCACTGCGCTCATAATACTTTAGCTTGCTTGATTACTCGCGAGTGGCTTGAAATTGCGCCAAGCCTTTCGCCGCTTGCCCGCGAATTGCATTTTGCACCAGCGGCGTCCACCCCAGTAGACGCCCCTTGAACCCAAGCGCCTGTGAAGCCCAGGACCAAAGATCAAACTGATCGCGGTGCTCGATTATTTTGCCATCAGCAAACTTAAAATTTGCATCAATACGATTAACCACGGTGTTACCCGTCTGGCTAAACACATAGGTTGCCACCCACTGCGCACTCCCTTGCTGTTCGTCGGCCTGAATATTATCAAAGGTCAGGCTGAAGTCTTTGGCGCGACGGGTAAGCATGCGCCACATATCGGCGGCATCCTCACCACGCAGGTCAGGAAACACTGGGTCGCTAAAACACACATCAGTGGCATAACAACTCGCCATGGTTTCGGCATCGAGCAGTTGAAATGCACTGTAAAAGCGCTGAATTAATTGGCCGTTGGCATGGTTCATCGCACAGTTCTCTCCATGATTCTCATTAGACTAACGTGAAGCAAGCATTCAAGCGACCGTACAACCATAAAAAAGGGAGCCAGAAGGCTCCCTTATCAAGGCACGGATTATCAGTGCAGGATCTGACTGAGAAACAGCTGAGTGCGCTCGTTCTCCGGATTGGTGAAGAACTTGTTCGGTTCAGCTTCTTCGACAATCTCTCCCTTGTCCATGAAAATCACCCGGTTGGCCACAGTCCGTGCAAACCCCATTTCATGGGTCACGCAGAGCATGGTCATGCCGTCTTCAGCGAGGCCGATCATGGTGTCGAGTACTTCTTTAACCATCTCAGGATCAAGTGCCGAGGTTGGCTCGTCAAACAGCATGATTTTTGGCTTCATGCACAAGGCACGGGCAATGGCCACACGCTGCTGCTGACCACCTGACAACTGGCCTGGAAATTTATTCGCCTGCTCAGGAATGCGCACACGCTCCAAGTAGTGCATGGCGATTTCCTCTGCTTGACGCTTAGGCAGCTTGCGAACCCACATCGGTGCCAGCGTGCAGTTCTGCAACACGGTCAGGTGCGGAAACAGGTTGAAGTGCTGGAACACCATACCCACTTCGCGACGAACCGCCTCAATCTGCTTGAGGTCATGGGTCAACTCGGTGCCATCAACGACGATACGACCTTGCTGGTGTTCCTCCAGACGGTTCAAACAACGAATCGTCGTCGACTTACCCGAGCCCGAAGGACCACAAAGGACAATCCGCTCACCTGATTTAACGTCGAGGTTAATGTCTTTGAGCACATGGAATTGGCCGTACCATTTATGTACGCCCTGCATTTGGATCATGCTTTCCACAGCTTCAGGCTTTTTAATTGCTTCACTCATCTAACTAGCTCCTAACGCTTGTGGCCAGTGTCCAATTTGCGCTCCAGATGCATGGAGTAGCGGGACATACCAAAACAGAAAACCCAGTAAACCAGGGCTGCAAACACATAGCCCTCAGTCGACATACCGAGCCACGCGGGGTCTGTGGTCGCTTGTTTGATGCTGTTGAGCAGGTCAAACAGACCGATAATGATCACCAGACTGGTGTCTTTGAACAGTGCGATGAAGGTGTTGACGATGCCAGGAATCACCATCTTCAGCGCTTGCGGCAGGATAACCAGCCCCATCATGCGCCAGTAACCCAAGCCCATTGCAGCAGCCGCTTCATATTGGCCTTTAGGGATTGCCTGCAAGCCGCCACGCACCACTTCAGCGATGTAGGCAGACTGGAACAAGATAACCCCAATCAAGGCGCGCATCAGCTTGTCGAAGCTCATGCCTTCCGGCAGGAACAGCGGCAACATTACCGAGGACATAAACAGCACGGTGATCAACGGCACGCCGCGCCAGAACTCAATAAAGGTCACGCAGATAACCCGGATAGCCGGCATCTCTGAACGACGTCCAAGCGCCAGCACAATACCCAGTGGCAAGGCGCCTGCAATACCGACAGAGGCAATCACCAGAGTCAGCATCAAACCGCCCCAGCGGCTGGTTGGTACGTTTTCTAGACCGAAGTGACCACCGTGCAACAGCAGGTAAGCCAGAATCGGGTAGAGCACCAGAAAGCCCAAGCCATACATGGCTTTGCGTGGCATTTGCGGCACGAACAACGGTGCAGCACCGATGATCGCTGCCCACAGGGCAAGGTCAACGCGCCAGCGCAGTTCGGTCGGGTAGAAACCGTACATAAACTGACCGAAACGTTGCTGGATAAACACCCAGCACGCGCCTTCGCCGGTGCAATCGGCACGGGTGGTACCCACCCAATCAGCGCTGAACAGCGCCCAATCGAGCAGCGGTGGAATCATTAGCCAGATCAAGTACACAGCGACAATAGTCAGCAGCGTATTAGGCACGCTGGAGAACAAGTTGCCACGTAGCCAGCCAACAGCCCCAACGCTCAGGCGCGGGGGTGGCAGATCAGGTTTAAACGTATGAATTTGCATGGGCTGCTCCTTACCGCTCGATCAGCGCGATGCGCTTGTTGTACCAGTTCATGAACAGCGAAATGCTAATGCTGATCGCCAAGTACACGCTCATAGTGATGGCGATAACTTCAATCGCCTGCCCTGTCTGATTAAGTACCGTACCGGCAAACAACGAGACCATGTCCGGATAGCCGATACCTGCGGCCAGGGACGAGTTCTTCGCAAGATTGAGGTACTGACTGGTCAGCGGCGGAATGATCACCCGTAGCGACTGTGGAATAACCACCAACCGCAAGATCTTACCGGCGGGCAAGCCAAGCGAACGAGCCGCCTCTGTCTGCCCGTGACTAACCGCCTGGATGCCCGATCGTACGATTTCAGCAATAAATGCTGCTGTGTAGATCGTCAGAGCCAGAGTCAGAGCGATCAATTCGGGGATCATCACCCAGCCACCACGGAAGTTGAAACCTTTCAACTCCGGGGACTGCCACGTCAGCGGATTACCCGACAATGCAATGGTCAAACCTGGTATCACCACCAGCATTGCCAGCGAAACCATAAGCAACGGAAACGGTTGGCCGGTTTTTTCAAACCGTGCACGTCCCCAACGCACCATGAAAATAATCGCGACAATGGTCAGCAGCAAAGCAATCAAGAACGGTGTGAATGCATCCGTTACCGACGGCGAAGGCATATACAAGCCGCGGTTATTGATGAAAAACATACTGCCAAACTCGAGACTCTGCTTCGGGCTCGGCATGGCCAGCATGACCGCGAAATACCAGAAGAAGATTTGCAGCAGAGGCGGAATATTACGGAAGATCTCGATATAGACCGTTGCCAGCTTGCTGACTAGCCAATTAGGCGAGAGTCGCGCAATACCCAGAATGAAACCGAGCAATGTGGCACCGACAATACCGATGCCAGATACCAACAGGGTATTGAGTAAGCCAATGACAAAGACCCGACCGTAGGAATCACTTTCCGTGTATTCGATCAGGTGTTGAGCAATACCAAAACCAGCACTGTTGTTAAGAAACGAGAAGCCGGATGTGATCCCGCGCTTGTCCAGGTTGGTCTGGGTGTTGTCAAACAAGAACCAGCCGAGCGCCACAACAGCGATGATGGCGAGAATTTGGAATAGCCACGCACGCACCTTAGGGTCAGTCCAGACTGAGCCTTTGGGGCGAGAGGCATTTGCACTAGTTTGCATATAAGCCCTCTTGGAACACCCACACCCGCATCAGCGGGCATGGGGTTCACATCATCAGAACGATGCTCACGCCCAGGACGGGCGCGAGCACTGACGGTCAGCGCACTGGTGGTGCGTATTGAAGACCACCTTTGTTCCACAGGGCGTTGAGACCACGTTCGATCTTCAGATCGCTACCGGCACCGACGTTACGGTCGAAGCTTTCGCCGTAGTTACCCACTTGCTTAACGATCTTGACGGCCCAGTCTTTAGGCAGCTTCAGATCTTTACCAAACTCACCTTCGGCACCCAGCAAACGTGCAATGTCTGGGTTCTTGGTGTTTTTGGCCATGTCTTCTACATTCTTCGAAGTGATGCCCAGCTCTTCGGCGTTAACCATAGCGAACAGGGACCAACGCACGACGTCGAACCACTCCTCGTCACCCTGACGAACCACTGGACCCAGCGGTTCTTTAGAGATGACTTCTGGAAGTACGACGTACTCCTCAGGAGCGGCCAGCTTGATACGCTGTGCGTATAGCTGCGATTGGTCAGAAGTCAGCACGTCGCAACGGCCTGCTTCAACCGACTTGGCGCTTTCGTCAGAAGTATCGTAAGTGATTGGGGTGTACTTCATGCCATTGGCACGGAAGTAGTCAGAGAGGTTCAGCTCAGTAGTGGTACCGGCCTGAATACAAACGGTTGCACCGTCGAGTTCTTTAGCGCTGGAAACACCCAGTTTCTTGTTAACCAGGAAGCCTTGACCGTCGTAGTAGTTAACACCCGCGAAGTTCAGACCCAGGCCAGCATCACGCGAGCTGGTCCAAGTGGTGTTACGCGACAGCACATCTACTTCACCAGATTGCAGTGCAGTGAAGCGCTCTTTGGCCGTCAATGGGCTGTATTTAACTTTGCTAGCGTCACCGAAAACAGCTGCAGCAACTGCGCGGCAGACATCAACGTCGAGCCCCATGTAGTTACCTTTGGCATCTGCGTACGAGAAGCCCGGCAAACCGTCACTGATACCGCACTGTACAAAGCCCTTTTTTTGTACTGCGTCGAGAGTTGCGCCCGCTTGAGCAAAGCCACTGACACCGAGAACAGTCGCGGTAGTCAGAATAGCCAGAGTGGATTTCACCATCTTCATTAAAAACCTCCAGTTGCTTTTGTTGTGTTGGAGTCTCAGCTCTACCACCGTACCCTTATGAGGTGAGTTAATTACGTTGGCAGCGACGCAATTAACCATGGATTGAGCATTAGCGCGAGTTATGTTGCCGCTTTTTCAATCGGCTTTGAACTTGCGCACGTCCGTTGGTAGAACGAACGTGAGACGGATAGCAATTTGCTCATCACCAAAAAAACCGCTTCTGGCGACATTTTTGGAAACCCCCATCAAATTGGCTTCCCGTCTGCTATGCGTCCGGTAACAATAAATAAAGTGTTACTGCTACCAGACGACATCACCAGTCTTGTTAGATGTAGCAAACCTCGTACCAGCACCGTGCCACCACCCTGATAAAAGCAGGTCAATAGCAAAACTTGTACCCTTGCGACATCTACTTCACAGAATAGCCACAATCCAAAGTTTAGCGCGCACCAATTTAGCGCTTAAGCACCAACCCGGAGCCAAACATGAGCGAACCATTGATCCTTCAGCCCACACACGCACCGGATTCGTGCGTCATCTGGTTGCACGGACTCGGCGCAGATCGTTACGATTTTTTGCCTGTCGCCGAAGCACTGCAACAGGTTTTACCCTCCACTCGCTTTGTGCTGCCGCAAGCCCCAACCCAGCCAGTGACGGTTAATGGTGGCTTCGAAATGCCCAGTTGGTATGACATTTTGGCGATGAGCCCGGCACGCGCGATCAATCGCGAGCAACTCGAAACGTCGGCGCAACAAGTTATTGCCTTGATTGAAGCGGCACGTGACAGCGGGATTAATCCGAAACGGATATTTTTGGCGGGCTTTTCACAAGGCGGCGCGGTGGTGTATCACGCAGCATTTATGCGCTGGACTGGGCCTCTCGGCGGAGTGCTGGCACTATCGACCTATGCCCCGACCTTTGCTGAAGACATCAGCCTTGACCCGGAAAAACAGCAGTTACCGGTCTACTGTCAGCACGGCAGCCATGATGATGTTGTGCTGCCAAGCATGGGCCGCACAGCCTACGAGTGGCTGAAAAGCAGAGGATGTGACCCAAAATGGCAGGCATACCCGATGGCCCACGAAGTACTCCCACAGCAAATTCGCGATATTGGTGACTGGCTGCTGACACAGTTGAGCAATTAAGGAACCCTAAGCCAGGTTGTGCAGTGCTTTCCCGCAGCTACCAAACGACCGCTGGTCTACAACTTCAACGGTACCGGCTTATAGCGAACTCACGCTTGAGCCGGAGCAAGCCGCTTGTCTCGACATTGAAACCGCTCAAGCATCGGTCATCGCGGCTAGTTTCTGCGTAGGCTGCTTGCCTGTTCAGACCCACCTCTGCGTCCTTCACTAATACCGTAAGCCGCTGGTCGCTCGACAGATTGCAATGCTTGTTCTTATCTAATCTGATTATTAGATGAGGCAGATCAAACTCATCAAGCGGGGAGCGCTAGGGATGTGTTGGGTTACACGTTTCTGCGTCTATAGGTGGCGGCAGTGAAACCAGCTCACTGGCAAGCCGAGACGCAGCATCTGAATAAACTGCGCCTGTTCGATAAGGTCGCGTTAAGCAACATTGAGCAGTTGCTTAACGAGTTTTTGGCTTACGATATTGATGCGGGAGAAGTCCTGCTGTCACCGACTACGCGTAACAATTATTTGTACGTTTTAGTCGCCGGCCAACTCAACGTTTACCTGGGTTCGCTCGATAATCAGCCGGTCAGCACATTATATATAGGCGATTGCGCAGGCGAAATCAGCTTCATTGACAATGACCACCCTTGTGCATTCGTAGTTGCCACACAGCCCAGCCGAGTGTTGCGGCTGCACCGCGCTTCACTGGTCAATTTGTTCCAACATTCACCGCAGCTCATGCAGAACCTGCTTGAACTGCTCTGCCATCGAGTTCGCCAAGGCAACCGAACCATCCTCAACAGCGAACAACACGCCAATATCGACACCCTTACCGGCACCTTCAACCGGCGCTGGCTGGAGCATATTTTTGAGCGTGAAACCACGCGCTGCGCCTTCAATGAGCAGCCCTTCAGCTTGTTGATGCTCGATGTTGATCACTTCAAGGCCTATAACGACAAACATGGTCACTTAGCGGGTGACTACGCACTGTGCATGGTCGCACAGACATTGACCGACCAATTGCGTAACAAGGACAGCCTGGCGCGGTATGGCGGAGAGGAATTCGTCATTTTACTGCCAGAAATGGACACCGATGCGGCGCTGAGTATCGGTGAACGCTTACGCTTGAGCCTGCAAGCCGTTACGACCTTTTACTCACCCACAGGCCCTTTGCCAGGGGTCACGGTGTCGATTGGCTTATCATCCATGCGGAGCCAGGACACCCTGCAAAGCATGCTTGTCCGGGCCGATAACGCGCTATACAGAGCCAAACAACAAGGCCGCAATTGCCTGCGCCACTAAAGCTGCAAACACCCCACCCAAAAGGGTGAATCGTCAATCAAAACGCTAGCAGTGGGTTGCAAGCGGCTGTGGCACTTCGCCGCGCCGTGTTCTTGCTTTACACTGGCGCAGTTCACTCCTTAACCAATTGACGAGATGACCGTGCTCAAAGCACTAAAGAAAATATTCGGCAAAGCCGACGGCGAGCAGCCAGCCTCAGTAAACAGGCCCTCTGCGCCAGCCAACCTTGATAGCGCACCAGCCAATACCAGCCGCAACAGCCGAGCACGCGATAAGAACCGTGAGCCGAGCAAAGCGAAGACTGACGGCGCGAAGCCTGCCCGCAATGACGCGCCCAAAGCGGCAAAGCCACGCCGCGAGCGGGTAGCCAAACCGGTTGATAACTGGAAACTCAGCGATTTTGCGGTCGAACCTGCTGAAGGTAAAACACGCTTTCACGATTTCAAGCTCAGCCCTGGGCTAATGCACGCCATTCATGACCTTGGGTTTCCGTATTGCACGCCAATCCAAGCGGGCGTTCTGGGTTACACCCTGAGCGGCCAGGATGCTATCGGTCGTGCCCAGACGGGTACGGGCAAAACCGCCGCATTCCTCATCTCGATCATTACTCAGCTGCAGCAAACGCCACCGCCGAAAGAGCGCTATATGGGTGAGCCGCGAGCACTGATTATCGCGCCGACCCGCGAACTGGTGGTGCAGATCGCTAAAGATGCACAAGACCTGACTAAATACTCTGACCTTAATGTCATGAGTTTTGTTGGCGGCATGGATTTCGACAAGCAGTTAAAGCTGCTGGAATCGCGTTACTGCGACATTCTTGTTGCAACGCCGGGTCGCTTACTTGATTTCAACCAGCGCGGCGAAGTACACCTCGACATGGTTGAAGTCATGGTGCTCGACGAAGCCGACCGCATGCTCGACATGGGCTTTATCCCGCAGGTTCGCCAAATCATTCGCCAGACGCCAATGAAAGGTGAGCGGCAAACCCTGCTGTTCTCTGCCACATTCACTGAAGATGTAATGAATCTGGCCAAACAATGGACCACTGACCCGGCGATTGTTGAGATTGAGCCAGAAAACGTTGCCAGTGACACCGTTGAGCAACACGTTTATGCCGTGGCAGGTAGCGACAAATACAAGTTGCTGTACAACCTGATTGCGCAGAACGATTGGATTCGGGTGATGGTCTTCGCCAACCGCAAAGACGAAGTCCGACGCATTGAAGAGCGCCTGACGCGTGACGGCATCAGCGCCGCACAAATGTCTGGCGACGTACCGCAGCATAAGCGGATCAAGGTGCTTGAAGGTTTCCGTGAAGGTAAAATTCGCGTGCTGGTCGCAACTGATGTTGCTGGTCGCGGCATTCACGTTGACGCCATCAGCCACGTGATCAACTTCACCCTGCCGGAAGACCCGGACGATTACGTTCACCGTATTGGCCGAACAGGTCGTGCGGGCACCAATGGCACCTCGATCAGTTTTGCCGGCGAAGATGACGCCTACGCATTACCGCCCATCGAGGCGCTGCTTGGCCACAAGATATCCTGTGAAATGCCGCCAGACGAACTGCTCAAGCCGATACCCCGCAAAGGTTAACCAAGCGCGATAGAACAGGCGAAGCCCAGCAGCTTCGCCTTTTTTGTGTCTGTGACCCGTCCTGAATAAGGTTTACACCTTCTAGCTTCTTTTTCAGGAGGGCCCCATGGCTGAAGGTGTACGACGAAGTCAGCGCGATTATTCGCTAGCTTTTAAATTGGCAGTTGTCGATCAGGTCGAAAAAGGCGAGCTTAGTTACACACAAGCTCAGGATCGCTATGGGATCCAAGGGCGATCAACTGTATTGGTTTGGTTGCGCAAGCATGGCCGCCAAGATTGAAGCCAAGGCGCATCGATTCGAGCCCAGAGGAGTCGCGTCATGACTACCCCCAAGCCGCTGACACCCGAGCAGCGCATCAAAGAGCTGGAGCAGCAGCTTGAAGTGGCCACACAGAAAGCTCAATTTTTCGAAGCCGTAGTGGATGTCCTGAAGACCGACTACGGAGTGTCGATCGTAAAAAAGCGACCCGGCAAGTCCTCACGCAAAAGCAAATCGAAGGGCTGAGTATCAGCAGGGCTTGCCAGTTCATGGGGATCAGTCGTCAGGCTTACTACAAGCGTAATAATGTCGACGCTGCTCGTCTGGCTTTGGATCAGAACGTTGTCGATTTCGTTCAGCGCAAACGTCAGCGCCAGCCGCGCCTAGGCACCCGTAAGCTGCATTATTTACTGCATTGTCAGCCTCAACTTGACCTGCATGTAGGTCGAGATCGGCTGTTTTCAATCCTGCGTGAAAGGCGTTTGTTGGTAGCCCGCAAGCGGGCTTATCACAAGACGACCGACAGCCATCATCGCTTCCGGCGCCATCCAAACCTGCTCAAGCCAGGGCCTGACCAGGTTGTTCCAAATGGCCCGGAACAAGTCTGGGTGGCTGATATCACCTATTTGCCAATTCAGACCGGCACAGCCTATCTAAGCCTTGTGACGGATGCTTTTTCACGAAAGATCGTGGGTTATCACGTCCATGAGAGCCTGCATACCGAGTCGGTGGCTCATGCGTTGCGCCGGGCGGTAAAACGCCGTCAAACACAGCAAGCACTAATCCATCACTCGGATAGAGGTAGTCAGTATTGCTCGGGAGAGTATCAGGCGCTTCATGCAAGACACGGCATCAGGTGCTCGATGACGGATGGTTATGACTGCTACCAAAACGCCTTGGCAGAGCGGGTCAATGGAATTTTAAAGACAGAGCTTTTGCTCCAGCGACCAGAAGATTTAACTCAGGCGAAGAAGATGGTGAGCGAGTCGGTGTCGATCTATAACAACGAGCGACCACACCTGTCGCTGAAATACAAAACGCCCGATGCGGTGCACCGGGCGTTAGGGTGAATAGGTGTAAACCTATTTCAGGACTAGACACTGCAATAAACCAGGCGTTGTCTCATTAATGGTATGGGCGACGCTTTTTTCGCCCACCATTAAACGGCTGTCAAAACCACGGCTATGTGCTGGCTCTTAAGCCTTTGGTTGCTTGAGTCATGGTGGGCAAGCTTCGCGTTGCCCCCTAAGCGCTAGTCTTAGAGCTGTTAAATTGCGGAAATGGAGTCCCATGATGCGCCTGACCATCCAACCGACCGACTTACACAAAGCAGTCGCAGCTGGCGTGCTTGCTCCCGGCCAAGACGCCGCATTGCTCAGTTTTTTGCAGCAACAAAACCCTGAACGGGCGAGTTTTCAACTGGCGCACATCGCGTATTACTTTGGCGCCATGCTGATCATCGGCGCCATGGGTTGGCTGCTGACCGAGGCCTGGATGAACATTGGCGAAGGTGCGCTACTGATCATCAGTGCGGCCTATATGCTGTTGTTTACCCTGTGCGGCCGCAGCATGTGGCAACGCGGCCAGCAAATACCGGGCGGCTTGTTGGGCGCAGTGGCTGTGAGCATGACGCCGCTGCTGATATTTGCCGTGCAACGTCTGATGGGCTGGTGGCCACTGGATGACGGCTTGGGTAGCTACAACGATTACTACAAATACGTACAAAGCGGTTGGCTGGCAATGGAGCTTGGCACAGTAATGGTTGGGGTGCTGATGCTACGCATGCTGCCCTTCCCCTTTATTGTCATGCCGATAGCAATTGCCCTGTGGTTTATGTCGATGGATTTGACCGAGCTGCTGTTTGGCAGCTCTTTCGACTGGGAACAACGCCGCTGGATCTCGTTATGGTTCGGCTTGCTGGTACTGCTCTGCAGCCTGTGGGTCGATGGCCGCAGCCAACGCGACTATGCATTCTGGGGATACCTGGCGGGGTTGTTAGCCTTCTGGGGCGGCCTGTCCATGATGGACAGCGGCAGCGAATTGGGCAAAGCCTTGTACTGCCTGATCAACCTTGGACTTATAGCGGTCGCAGTGCTGCTGCGCCGCGCTATGTTCATGGTCTTTGGTGCACTCGGTGTGGCATCGTATCTGGGATATTTATCCTATGAAGTGTTCGCCGACTCGCTGCTATTCCCGGTCATCGTTAGCCTGCTGGGCTTGGCGGTTATTGGTTTGGGCATTGTTTATCAAAGACAGCGGGATGCGTTCAGCGCAAAACTGCGCCGCAAAATACCGTCAAGCTGGCAGAGCTTTCTACCTGCACTGCGCCGTTAAATGACGCCCGGCTATGCCCGTAAGGGCATGGCCGCAGACGAGCCAACTGTACAAAAAACACGCTAAACGGTTGATCAACCGAATATTTTTCACGCTAGGGCTTTCGTTTAGTCGCGCAGAGTTGTAGAAAAGACTATGCCTTGCACATTCTCACCAGCCAGTTTTGCTTGGAGCCCTGCTTAATCGTTGAGCAAGCCTGTATTAACGCCCGGAGTTGGCGTTCAATTTTCAGACGCCTGTGGCAGTTGTGAGTCCACAGGGTCGTATTAAAGGAGCCAAGAATGGCCCAACGAAACGTAATAAATGCCTCTGTGAGCCCAAAGGGCAGTCTCGAAACCCTCTCCCAGCGTGAAGTTCAGCAGCTCAGTGAAGCGGGTTCAGCCAGCATCTACATACTCTTCCGTCAGTGCGCGCTGGCAATTCTCAACACTGGCGCGCAAATCGACAATGCGAAAACCATTCTCGACGCCTACAAAGACTTCGAAGTCCGTATTCACCAGCAAGATCGCGGCGTTCGCCTGGAACTGCTCAACGCCCCGGCGGATGCCTTCGTTGATGGCGAGATGATCGCCAGCACCCGCGAAATGTTGTTCAGCGCCCTGCGCGATATCGTCTATACCGAGAACGAACTAGGCAGCCAGCGCATCGACCTGAGCAGTTCGGAAGGCATCACTGACTACGTGTTCCACCTGCTGCGCAACGCCCGCACCCTGCGTCCGGGTTTAGAGCCAAAGATGGTTGTTTGCTGGGGCGGTCACTCGATCAATACAGACGAGTACAAGTACACCAAAAAAGTCGGTCACGAACTCGGCCTGCGCAATCTGGATATTTGCACCGGCTGCGGCCCCGGCGTGATGAAAGGCCCGATGAAGGGCGCGACTATTGCCCATGCCAAACAACGCATCAACAACAGCCGTTACTTGGGACTGACCGAGCCGGGGATCATCGCTGCCGAAGCACCGAACCCAATCGTTAACGAACTGGTGATCATGCCGGACATCGAGAAACGCTTGGAAGCCTTTGTACGTGTGGGCCACGGCATCATCGTCTTCCCGGGCGGCGTGGGTACGGCTGAGGAGTTTCTCTATCTGCTGGGCATCTTGATGCACCCTGAAAACCGCGAGCTGCCCTTCCCGGTTATTCTCACCGGCCCGAAAAGCGCCGAGGCCTTTATCCAGCAACTGCACACCTTTATCGGTGCAACCTTGGGCGAAGAGGCGCAGCGTCATTACCAAATCATCATCGACAACCCTGCGCAAGTTGCCCGCGAAATGACGGTAGGTTTAAAGGCCGTTAAACAGTTCCGTCGTGAACGCAATGATGCGTTCCACTTCAACTGGCTGCTGAAAATCGACGAAGGTCTGCAGCGTCCGTTCGACCCGACGCACGAGAACATGGCCAGCCTGCAATTAAGCCGTGATCTGCCAGCCCATGAGTTAGCCGCCAACCTGCGCCGGGCTTTCTCCGGGGTGGTTGCGGGTAACGTCAAGGACAAGGGCATTCGCATGATCGAAGAAAAAGGCCCGTATCAGATTCATGGCGACGTGGCCGTGATGCAGCCGCTGGACGAATTGCTGCAAGCCTTTGTCGATCAGCACCGCATGAAACTGCCGGGCGGCGCGGACTATGTGCCGTGTTACCAACTCGTCAAGTAAGCCTGCGTATGGGCTGTCGAGCGGTTAATGCTCGATGGCCCACTTGCTTGCGGCGCAGCGCTTAAAGCGTTATCGAACGGGTCGCTTAAACACCCCAGGCAACACGCAAGGCGCGCAATGCAACCTCGATATCGGCCTCATTAACAGCCGCAAAACCGAGCACCAAACCCGCACGTTGGTCTGGCATCTGTTCGCTGTCTGGCAACCAATAATGACTCAGTGCATTGATTTCAACACCGACGGCCTCTGCCGCTTCGATCAACTCCTGCTCACGGGCGACGCTATCGACCCGGACGCACAGATGCAGCCCTGCATCGACAGCAGGCATTGGCGCACAGCCAGCAATTGCGCGAGGCCAACCGGCCAGCAATGCATCACGGCGACTGCGTGCAGCACTGCGCATCCGGCGGATATGCCGTTGAAAATGTCCAGTCGCAATAAACTCCGCCATCACCGCTTGGGTGCCTATCTCAGAATGACGCATATCCAAAGCCCGACGCCGTGAGAACGACTCAGCCAGGTCCGCAGGTAAAATCAGATATCCAAGGCGCAATGCCGGAAAGGTAATTTTGCAAAAAGTGCCGACATACAACACGCGTCCTTGACGGTCGAGCGCAGCCAAGGGTGCCAAAGGCGTACCGCTGTAACGGTACTCGCCGTCGTAATCGTCTTCGATAATCCAACCGTCATGACGCTCTGCCCAGTCGAGTAATTCAAGCCGGCGTTGCAACGACAACGTCACTCCGGTCGGGTATTGGTGCGATGGCGTCACATAGGCCAAACGACAGTGACCGAGCCGCTCAAGCGCCGCCGTATCAATACCGGCACCATCAACCGCGACACCCTGCAACTTAGCACCAGCGACGGCAAATGCATGCCCGGCAGCGCGGTAGCCCGGATTTTCAATCGCCACCCTATCACCGGGCTGCAACAGCAACTGTGCACACAGGCTGATCGCTTGTTGCGCGCCACTGGTGATCACCACTTGTGCGGGATCACACTGCAAGCCGCGACTGTTGCGCAGGTAAGCGACAATCAGCTCGCGCAATTGCCGATCACCTGCTGGATCGCCGTAGCCGAGCCGCGCAGGAGACGGTTTACGCCAAAAGCTCGCCGACAGCCTTGCCCAGGTTTCAAACGGGAACAGGTCGAATGCCGGAACCCCAACTCGAAAGGCCCGTGGCGCACCTTCTGGTGGTTTCGGTAAATGATGGTTATCGAGCAGGCGCAAAGCATCGCTTGGCGCAGGAGTGGCGGTCGGCGCCGCAACAACAGGCGCCACGCTTGCCAGCTGGGCAACATAGGTGCCGTCGCCAACCCGACCTTCAATGTAGCCCTCGGCATAGAGCTGGTCGAACGCCCGCATCACCGTATTGCGTGAAACATCAAGCAAGTTGGCAAGATCGCGACTGGCAGGCAACCGCGCACCGCCAGGCAGGCGGCCATCAAGGATTCGCTCACGCAAACGTTGATAGAGCTGCCGCGCCAAACCGCGTCCGGGCTCAAGCCGTACACCAGACAAGTCGATCGGCAACGACGCACTCACCTGCATAATTGGCTCCATAAAGTTAGCCATAAATGGATCTTACAACAGTCCAATATTCTGCCTAGCATGCAGCTATCAATCTACAGCCATCAATCAGAAGAACCCGCATGTATCTACCTTCAGCGTTTCGTCAGGATGATTTCGGAGTGCTGCATGACGAAATCGATAAAGCCCGCTTGGCAACGATTGTTAGCCATGGCGCAAACGGCTTACAAGCCACTCACTTACCCCTGCTGCTCGTGCGTGAAGAGGGTCAGTACGGCACGCTGTATGGCCATCTCGCGCGGGCCAACCCGCATTGGCGTGATTGGCAGGACGCTAGCGAGGCGTTGGTGATGTTTAACCTTGCAGATGGCTACATCAGCCCTGCGTGGTACCCGGCCAAAGCTGAGCACGGCAAAGTGGTGCCGACCTGGAATTACATCAGCGTTCACGCACGCGGCCCGATCGAGTTGTTCGATGATCCGCAGCGCTTGCTGCAATTGGTCAGCCGCCTAAGTGACAAACACGAAGCCAACCGCGCAACACCTTGGTCCGTCGATGATGCGCCCGCTGACTATATCGACAAGATGCTGCGGGCAATTGTCGGCTTTGCCCTGCCCATCGAGCATATAGAAGGCAAATACAAGCTCAGCCAAAACCGTGACTCAGCCGACCAGAAAGGTGTTCACGCGGCTCTGCAAAGCAGCGCAGACCCGCGCGACCAGTTACTTGCCGAGCGTATGCCCTGCGCCGATTAAGCCAAAGGATTCAGACATGTCTCTCGAAATTCGCCCAGTAAGCTCCGCCGATCAGGCCGCCTGGCTGTCACTTTGGCAGGGTTATCAGCAGTTCTATGGAACCGAAATCAGTGCTGCGACCAGCGCCATTACCTGGCAGCGATTTCTCGACCCAACGGAGCCGATGCATGCGGCTATCGCCTGGCTAGACGGCAAGCCGGTTGGCGTTGTGCATTGGATATTTCATCGCTCGTGCTGGACTGTTGGCGACTACTGCTACCTGCAAGACTTATTCGTTGAGCAACAGCTGCGCGGTGCGGGTGTCGGTCGCAAGTTGATTGAGCATGTCTATGCACAAGCCAAAACGGCTGGTGCCTCACGCGTGCATTGGTTGACCCAGGAAACCAATACCGACGCCATGCAGCTCTACGACCGGATAGCCGACCGCCCGGGCTTTATCCAATACCGCAAAATATTCTGATCGAGACGCCTTAAATGACCTACCAACTCAATGATCGCCCAGTCGATTGGCAACCTGTGGCTCGGCCAGAGCGCGTGGTATTGCAAGGCAAATTTGTGCAGCTGGAACCACTCGATGCCAGCCGCCACGGCGATGACCTGTGGCACGCACTGCAAGGCCCGGACTCCGACCCGAAGTTGTGGGCTTACCTGGCGGTTGGGCCATTTCTTGAACGCGCAGAGTTCGATGCTTGGCTCGCCGCCAATCAGGCCAGTGCCGACCCGCTGTTCTTTAGCGTGATTGATAAAGCCAGCCAGCGTGCAGTCGGCCTGCTCAGCTATCTGCGAATCACCCCGAAAGACGGCACCATTGAGATTGGCCACATCGCCTTTGGCCGTGTCATGCAGCGCTCACCGGGCTCAACTGAAACCCTTTGGCTACTGGCCAATTATGCAATGAGCGAACTGGGTTACCGCCGACTGGAGTGGAAGTGCAATGCGCAAAATGCCCGCTCAATGCGCGCCGCCGAACGCCTTGGTTTTGTACAGGAAGGTATATTCCGCCAACACATGGTGGTTAAAGGCTGTAACCGTGATACCGCGTGGTTCTCGATAGTCGACAGTGAATGGCCACGCTGCCGTGATGCCTTCAAACGCTGGTTGGATGACGCTAACTTCGATAGCAACGGCCAGCAGATCAACAGCCTTGAAACGCTGCGCAAGCAATAATCCGCAGGGCGGACCAACGCGAAGCTTGTCCACCAGACATCAACAAACAACCAAGCTCTGCGCCGCAAACGGCGGACAGAAAAGCGCTGTCCGCCCTTGTATCTCGACTACTGCTTATTTTAGAGCGATAGTTCCCGATTGATCCTCGGGGGAGCGAGTGCAAGCCGTGTCCGCCCTAAAGCTTCGAGCTTGTAACGTAGATAGCGCTGCACTCCTCCGCACTCATCCAGTAAGTCCGAACGGTATCCTGAGCCTCGAGCTCGCATCAGCAAGGTTGGACGGATGAAGTGATGATCGACCTAACTCAATGAGGAGTAAGCGTCATGACGATAGTTGTCGGCATCGACATAGCTAAACAGACCTTCGATATCGCCACTCTGCAAGATAACGGCAAGTACCGCACCAAAGCCAAGCTGAGTAATAACGCTGCGGGCTTTGAGGTCTTTCGGCAGTGGCTGCTTAAGCACGCTGAAGCCGATGCCTGGGTCGTAATGGAGGCCACTGGCATCTATCACGAAGCTTTGGCTGAGTGGCTGTTTAAGCTGGGTTACCGTGTTTGCGTCCTTAACCCCGCACAAATGGCCTATTACGCTCGCAGCCAGCTGCAGCGGGTAAAGACGGATAAAGTCGATGCCAAGCTCATCGCTGACTATGGCCGCAGGCATCAGACCGAACTACGAGCTTGGCAGCCTGAGCAGCCTTCTATTCGCCGTCTGAAAGCGTTAGTGCGCCGTTTGAAGGATTTGCAGGAGCTGGAGCAAATCGAACAAAACCGCCTAGATGTGACCAACGAACAGAAGGTCAGGGCGTCAATTGAATCGGTGCTTGAGCACTTGCGTCAACAAATCGATGAAACGCTAAAGGCGATCAAACAGCACTTCGATGACAACGACGATCTACGCGGCCAGCGAGACCTGCTAACCAGTATCGACGGCATTGCGGACAGAACCGCAGCGCTTGTACTGGCGGAGTTGGGCGATATCGAACGCTTCGAAAGCAGCCGTGCGGTCACGGCCTTTGCCGGACTTAATCCCAGGTTACAAGAATCAGGAATGCTCAAAGGTCATGTGCGGATATCGCGCATGGGCTCAGTTAGGTTACGCGCCGGGCTTTATATGCCAGGTATCGTATCCATCACTCGTAACCCCGCTATTCGGGCACTGGCTGAGCGAATGAGAGCCAATGGCAAAACGGGTAAACAGATCATCTGCGCAGCTATGCGCAAGCTGCTCTGCATTGCCTACGGAGTACTAAAATCCGGAAAACCATTTGACCCTCTTCTCGCTATTGCAAGATGAGGATCAAGACGGTATCTACGGAATAAACATCAGCCGCGTAGGGGGTGACAACGCGAAGCTTGTCCACCAGTCATCAACAAACAACCAAGCTCTGCGCTGCAAATGGCGGACAGAAAAACGCTGTCCGCCCTTGTATCTCGACTACTGCTTATTTTAGAGCGATAGTTCCCGATTGATCCTCGGGGGAGCGAGTGCAAGCCGTGTCCGCCCTAAAGCTTCGAGCTTGTAACGTAGATAGCGCTGCACTCCTCCGCACTCATCCAGCAAGTCCGAACGGTATCCTGAGCCTCGAGCTCGCATCAGCAAGGTTGGACGGATGAAGTGATGATCGACCTAACTCAATGAGGAGTAAGCGTCATGACGATAGTTGTCGGCATCGACATAGCTAAACAGACCTTCGATATCGCCACTCTGCAAGATAACGGCAAGTACCGCACCAAAGCCAAGCTGAGTAATAACGCTGCGGGCTTTGAGGTCTTTCGGCAGTGGCTGCTTAAGCACGCTGAAGCCGATGCCTGGGTCGTAATGGAGGCCACTGGCATCTATCACGAAGCTTTGGCTGAGTGGCTGTTTAAGCTGGGTTACCGTGTTTGCGTCCTTAACCCCGCACAAATGGCCTATTACGCTCGCAGCCAGCTGCAGCGGGTAAAGACGGATAAAGTCGATGCCAAGCTCATCGCTGACTATGGCCGCAGGCATCAGACCGAACTACGAGCTTGGCAGCCTGAGCAGCCTTCTATTCGCCGTCTGAAAGCGTTAGTGCGCCGTTTGAAGGATTTGCAGGAGCTGGAGCAAATCGAACAAAACCGCCTAGATGTGACCAACGAACAGAAGGTCAGGGCGTCAATTGAATCGGTGCTTGAGCACTTGCGTCAACAAATCGATGAAACGCTAAAGGCGATCAAACAGCACTTCGATGACAACGACGATCTACGCGGCCAGCGAGACCTGCTAACCAGTATCGATGGCATTGCGGACAGAACCGCAGCGCTTGTACTGGCGGAGTTGGGCGATATCGAACGCTTCGAAAGCAGCCGTGCGGTCACGGCCTTTGCCGGACTTAATCCCAGGTTACAAGAATCAGGAATGCTCAAAGGTCATGTGCGGATATCGCGCATGGGCTCAGTTAGGTTACGCGCCGGGCTTTATATGCCAGGTATCGTATCCATCACTCGTAACCCCGCTATTCGGGCACTGGCTGAGCGAATGAGAGCCAATGGCAAAACGGGTAAACAGATCATCTGCGCAGCTATGCGCAAGCTGCTCTGCATTGCCTACGGAGTACTAAAATCCGGAAAACCATTTGATCCTCTTCTCGCTATTGCAAGATGAGGATCAAGACGGTATCTACGGAATAAACATCAGCCGCGTAGGGTGGACAACGCGAAGCTTGTCCACCAGATATCGACAAACAACCAAGCTCTGCGCTGCAAATGGTGGACAGAAAAGCGCTGTCCACCCTACCGTTGACTGGACTTAATCCTGCTTCCAGCGTTGCGCTGCTTGTTGGTCGCTGCAACGCCCCTCGACCCAGCGCGGGCCGTCTGCGGTGTCTTCTTTTTTCCAGAATGGCGCACGGGTTTTCAGATAATCCATGATAAAGGCACAGGCCTCGAAGGCTGCGTCACGATGAGCACTGCTGGTTCCGACAAACACAATCGGTTCACCGGGTTCCAGCCGGCCAATGCGATGGATCAACTCGACCTTGAGTAACGGCCAGCGCTCGGCAGCCTCATCAACAATTTTGCCAAGCGCCTTTTCGGTCATGCCGGGAAAATGTTCGAGGAACATGCCGCCGACATCACGTCCATCGTTGAAGTCGCGTACATAACCCACAAAGGTCACTACGGCGCCGACACCGAGATTTTGCGCGTGCAGTGTGTTGAGTTCGACTCCAGGGTCGAACGCATCAAGCTGAACCCGAATGCTCATCGCTAGCCTCCGGTGACCGTTGGGAAAAACGCCACTTCATCACCTTCAGTCACGGCTTCATCGAGGCTGCACAGCTCTTGATTGCGCGCGCACATTAAATTCTGCTCAGCCAGCACCTGCCAGACGCCACCGCGCGCCAACAAAAACTCACGCACGTCGTTAAGCGTGGCGAAGCTGGCACTGTTGCTCAGTTGCTCACCATCAAGGCCCAAGGCTTCACGGTAGCGGGCAAAGTACTGCACACGAATCATTGTTCACCTTCCACTTGCAGCGCGTCGTGTTTGAAGTGCCCGCTCTTGCCGCCGATTTTTTCCAGCAAGCGCACGCTCTCAATCGTCATGCCACGATCAACCGCTTTGCACATATCATAAATAGTCAGCGCAGCGACGCTGGCGGCGGTCAGCGCTTCCATCTCCACCCCGGTTTGCCCGCTCAGTTTGCATCGCGCCTGAATACGCACGGCGTCGGTGCCCTCGGCACTCAACTCAACTTTGACGCTGGTTAGCATCAGTGGATGACACAGCGGTATCAGGTCTGAAGTTTTTTTCGCCGCCTGAATACCCGCGATACGGGCGACCGCGAAGACATCACCTTTCGGGTGGTCACCTTCGACAATCATTTGCAGGGTCTGCGGGCACATGCGCACCAGCGCCTCGGCCACAGCCTCACGAACGGTTGATGACTTGTCGCTGACATCGACCATATTGGCACGGCCTTGTGAATCAAGATGAGTGAGCACAGCGTTACTCCGATCTAGGATGGCTCGATTGTAAACCTCAGAGTCAGGTTTCGGCACCCGCGAATATCAATTAGTGTCCAGCTCAGTCCCATAAAAAAGCCCTGCAAGCTCACGCTGGCAGGGCTTCTCGGCTTACCGCGTATTACATGTGGGTTTCTGCGTACTCCGCCAGGATCGAACGCGGTACGCCCTGTAAGGTGATGTGCACACCATGGGAGAAGTCTTTGAATCGCTCCGTCAGGTAGGTCAGGCCAGAACTTGGCGCCGACAAATAAGGCGTATCGATTTGCGCCAGGTTACCCAGGCAAATCACCTTGGAACCGGTCCCCGCACGGGTGATGATGGTTTTCATCTGATGTGGTGTAAGGTTCTGACACTCGTCAATCAGGATCAGGCTCTGCTGGAAGCTGCGTCCGCGAATATAGTTGAGGGATTTAAACTGCAGTGGCACTTTCTGCAGAATGTAGTCAACACTGCCATGGGTGTTTTCATCTTCCATATGCAGGGCTTCAAGGTTGTCGGTAATTGCGCCGAGCCATGGCTCCATTTTCTCGGCCTCGGTGCCCGGCAAGAAACCAATTTCCTGATCGAGCCCTTGCACGCTACGGGTCGCGATGATGCGTCGGTAACGCTTGCTGACCATGGTTTGTTCAATGGCTGCAGCCAAGGCCAGAATGGTCTTACCCGAGCCTGCCGCACCCGACAGGTTGACCAGATGGATGTCCGGATCAAGTAAGGCATAGAGCGCTAACGCCTGATAGATATCGCGCGGTTTGAGCCCCCACGCCTCCTGGTGCATCAATGGCTCCTGATGCAGATCCAGAATCAGGATCTCACCTTCATCGATCTCCTTGATCCAGCCGACAAAGCCTTGCTCATCAATGATGAACTCATTGACATGAACTGACGGCAGGTTGTCGGTGAGCTGCACACGGTGCCAGGTTTTGCCATGGTCCTGGCGGGTTTCAACTTTACTCACACGGTCCCAGAAACCGCCTGACATGTTGTGATAGCCCTGCGACAGCAGGGAAACGTCATCAACCAGTTGGTCAGTGTGATAATCCTCGGAGTCAATGCCACAGGCCCGCGCCTTCAAGCGCATATTGATGTCTTTGGTGACCAGCACCACTGACAATCCCGGACGTCGTGACTTTAGCTCGACCAGTTGGTTGATGATTTTGTTGTCATTGAGGTCTTCCGGCAGCCAGGTGACAGGGGCTGCGCTTTTGCTCATCAGAATCGATAAAAAGCCGCATGCGCCGCTCTTCTCACGCTGAATCGGTACGCCGTGCTCCACTTCTTCAGGTAATGCGCTCCCTAGAATCTTGTCGATCAATCGGATCGCCTGACGGCATTCAGCAGCTACACCTTGCTTACCTGTTTTGAGCTTGTCCAACTCCTCCAATACAGTCATCGGGATGGCGACGTGGTGTTCCTCGAAATTGAGCAACGCATTGGGGTCGTGGATCAACACATTGGTATCGAGGGCGTAGAGGGTTGGAGCGGTGGGCTTGCAGCGTCCGTGGTCATCCATACTCGTTCACCTTCTGGTAGAAGCTAAGCAACGGAATGCCAGATCAGCGCTCCGCTGCACAGGACCGCCGACTTCTCAGGGGCGTCTGAGAAGCTGCAAACAAGGTGAAGAGCAATATCGCCACCTGACTGCAGGGTTCGGCGTCTGTCTTCTTTGATACTCCAAAAAACATGACAGTTAAACGAACATTTCAGTTTTTTTATGTTTATTTGTCGGATAGACGAATAGCGCTTGGCGAGCTGGCATTGTGCCGTTAAAGTCGGAAGTCCTATCGCTGCTTTTGTCTGTAAAAATTCCGCTTTTCAGGCATTTCTCTGCACTCTGTCACAGCCTTACACCCGTCTTAAAAATACGTCTGGGCCTGTAAACCCCCGCTTTGATTGACCACCCTCCTGCACTAACCGTCTTTAATCTGCGCCAATTGCGACTTATAGCCATCGGCTATCACCAGAGAAAGCCCCACGGCGGTTGATATCTCGCCCAGCGCAGGCCCGTGTGACTCATGTTTGTGTAGTGAGAGCCAATGCGGCCGGTGCGTGGCCATGTACCAATGCAGCTCTCAACGCCGCTCATTTCGGTCTTCCGCCTATCAGGCAATGCTTAATAAGCTTTGCGTATTGGCTTAATAGCTAGAGTCCGGGTACTCGCTGGCCTAAAATCCCCCCAGACTTTAAGGAGCAGACTTTATGCTGATGGTGATTTCTCCGGCGAAAACCCTCGATTACGAAACTTTGCCTGTGACCGAACGCTTTACCTTGCCGCAACATCTCGAGCATGCCAGCGATTTGATCAACCTGTTGCGCGATTACTCACCGCAGCAAATCGCTGAGCTGATGCATTTGTCGGACAAACTTGCAGGCCTGAATGCTGCCCGCTTTGGCAGTTGGTCAGCGAAGTTCACCCCAGAAAACGCTAAACAAGCATTGCTGGCGTTCAAAGGTGACGTCTACACCGGCTTAGCCGCAGACGACTTCACAGAGAGCGACTTTGACTTTGCCCAGCAGCATCTGCGTATGCTCTCGGGGCTTTACGGCCTCTTGCGCCCGCTGGATTTAATGCAGCCTTATCGGTTGGAAATGGGTACCAAGCTGCAAACCCCACGCGGCAAGGATTTGTATGCCTTCTGGGGTGATCGCATCAGCGGTTGGTTGAATGAGGCGCTGGCCGAGCAAGGCGATGATGTCTTGCTCAATCTGGCTTCAAATGAATACTTCTCAGCGGTTAAGCGTAAAGCACTCAATGCCCGTGTGATTAACACCGAGTTCCGTGACGAAAAAAATGGTGAGTACAAAATCATCAGCTTTTACGCCAAAAAAGCGCGCGGTCTGATGGCCCGTTACGTGATCAAAGAAAAAATTTCCGACGTGCAGGGCTTAAAGGATTTTAGCGATCAAGGCTATCGCTATGCGCCAGATCGCTCGAAACCTGACAATCTGGTATTCCTCCGCGAGCAACAAAACGCCTGACACCTCTCCTCTTCCAGCGGGTTGAATATTCAACTCGCTGCGCCTCTTCGCCCAGCAATACTTGGTGTATCACTTAACTAACGAATAGTTCAGTGGATATTTAAACAAGCAAAACACCACACTAAATCTCCCTCGCATTAGCAGCTCAGCAATTACAAATAGCCACTACTCATTGCCATCAAAGTGCAACTACTGTGCAACCACAGCTAACGATTAATCCTCGCATAAAGTTGACGAACGGTATGAACTTACAGAATTTTCCTACACTCATATTCGGCGTAACACACTTCTTCGCGTAACTTTCAACGCGAACCAAACTGCCATTAATACTTGAACTAATACTCGAGGTAACGGTTCACCTGAACAATGCTAGACAGACAACTAAAAATTAGATGCCTAGTGGCAGTTTGCTCCTAACCACCTCTTTTCAAAGAGTTTTGCAGACCGTAAACGCATAACTCAGAAACTGAGGAATTAACAGTAGTTGCCTGATAACGCCCGTTATTCGAGCGGGCGCCCATGCGGCTGTAATAAGTAGGCGAAATAACAAATCAGGTAGGGAACAGCAACTTAATATTCCCGAAACTTTATTAATTCTGTAATAGATGAATGAGGTAAAGACCATGCGCATTAGTATTTTTGGTTTAGGTTATGTCGGCGCCGTATGTGCCGGTTGCTTGTCCGCTCGGGGCCATGAAGTTATTGGCGTTGATATCTCCGCCAACAAAATCGATCTGATCAACAATGGTAAATCGCCTATCGTTGAGCCGGGTCTTGAAGCACTCCTGCAACAGGGTTTAGCCGCAGGTAAGTTGCGCGGTACGACTGATGTAGCCAGCGCAGTTGCCGACAGCGAAGTTTCATTCATTTGTGTCGGTACCCCGAGCAAAAAGAATGGCGATTTAGAGCTGAACTACATCGAAGGCGTCTGCCGCGAGATCGGCATGGCCATGCGCGATAAAAGCGCTCGCCACACAGTCGTAGTGCGAAGCACAGTCTTGCCAGGCACCGTACGCAACGTGGTGATTCCAATTCTTGAAGACTGTTCTGGCAAGAAAGCTGGCGTTGACTTCGGCGTTGCAGTGAACCCGGAGTTTCTGCGTGAAAGCACCGCGATCGCGGATTACGATTTCCCGCCCATGACGGTAATTGGTGAGTCGGATACGACCTCTGGCGACCTGCTGGAGAGCATCTACAGCGAGCTGGATGCACCGATCATTCGCAAAACCATCGATACCGCCGAAATGATCAAGTACACCTGCAACGTTTGGCACGCTGCCAAGGTGACCTTCGCTAACGAGATCGGCAACATCGCCAAAGCGGTCGGCGTCGACGGTCGCGAAGTGATGGACGTTATCTGTCAGGACAACAAGCTCAACCTGTCTAAATACTACATGCGCCCAGGCTTTGCGTTTGGCGGCTCATGCTTGCCAAAAGACGTACGCGCCCTGTCCTACCGCGCCACTTCCCTGGACGTCGAAGCACCGCTAATCAGCTCACTGATGCGCAGCAACGTGGTCCAGGTGCAAAAAGCCTTCGACATCATCTCGCGCTGCAACAAACGCAAAGTTGCATTGCTCGGTCTGAGCTTCAAGGCCGGCACCGATGACCTGCGTGAAAGCCCTTTGGTTGAACTGGCTGAAATGCTCATCGGCAAAGGTTACGACCTCAGCATTTTCGACCGTAACGTCGAGTACGCCCGTGTTTACGGGGCGAACAAAGACTACATCGAGTCGAAAATCCCCCACGTTTCCTCGCTGCTCAACAGCAATTTTGAGCAGGTCGTAGGCGAGGCCGATGTGATTGTGCTGGGCAATGGCGACAAAGACTTTGCACCGTTGGCTGACGAGAAATTCGAAGGCAAACAAGTCATCGACCTGGTTGGTTTCATGACCACAGCAACCCGCAGCGGCGCCGAAGGCATCTGCTGGTAAGTCGCGCTTTTAGTCATGAACCCACCCTGGCATGCGCCATACCGCGCATGTCCAGGGTGAGTCCAGTGGATACGATGGAAACGCATATGGATAAGCTCAAGACAGGCCTCTTTGAGGCTGCTGGCTGGCTGTTTTACCTGTCATTACTGATGTTGCTCGCCTTGGCATTGCCGACCAGTACCTTCGACCCTGAATCGAAGCACTATCTGCTGCTGATTGGCGCCGTCGGTATCTGGCGTTATTCCATGGGTGCCATACATTTTGTACGTGGCTGCCTGTTCCTTTATTTGGTTTACCCCTATTACAAGCGCAAGGTTCGTAAGCTCGGCGCGGCTGCCGATCCATCACATGTATTTTTGATGGTCACCAGCTTCCGTATCGATGCGCTTACGACTGCGATGGTCTACCGCTCGGTCATTCGCGAGGCCATCGAGTGCGGTTACCCGACAACCATGGTTTGCTCGATCGTTGAGCTCTCCGATGAGCTGTTGGTGAAAAGCATGTGGGAGAAAATGAATCCTCCCGCCCACGTCAAACTCAACTTTGTACGTATTCCCGGCACCGGTAAACGCGACGGTTTGGCTTATGGCTTCCGCGCAATTTCTCGACAGCTGCCAGACAACAAAGCAGTGGTTGCAGTGATTGATGGCGACACCGTGCTGGATGTCGGCGTCGTCCGTAAAACCGTGCCGTGGTTTCAGCTGTTCCCCAATGTGGGCGGCCTGACCACCAATGAGTTTTGCGAGGTTCGTGGCAGCTACATCATGAGCGAATGGCACAAGCTGCGCTTCGCTCAACGTCACCTGAACATGTGCTCGATGGCCTTATCAAAACGGGTTCTGACCATGACCGGGCGGATGTCGGTATTTCGCGCTCAGGTGGTGACCAATCCTGAATTTATTGCCGATGTCGAAAGTGATCACCTGGAACACTGGCGCCTGGGTCGTTTTCAGTTTCTAACCGGTGATGACAAGTCCAGCTGGTTCAGTTTGATGCGCCTCGGCTACGACACGTTTTACGTGCCCGATGCAGCAATCAATACCGTGGAGCACCCACCGGAAAAGAGCTTCATCAAAGCCAGCCGCAAGCTGATGTTCCGCTGGTACGGCAACAACCTACGACAAAACTCACGCGCGTTGCGTCTGGGTATCAAACGCCTTGGCGGCTTCACTAGCGTGGTCTTGTTCGACCAGCGGGTATCGATGTGGACGAGCTTGCTCGGGTTGGCCGTCGCAGTGATTGCCAGTATCAAGTACAGCCCATCATTCATCGTCATTTACCTGCTGTGGATCGGTCTTACACGCCTGATATTGACGCTACTGCTCAGCCTCAGTGGCCACCGTATCGGCCCTGCTTATCCAGCGATTCTTTATTACAACCAGATCGTCGGCGCGATGGTGAAGATCTACGTGTTCTTCCGTCTAGACCAGCAATCCTGGACCCGTCAGCCAACCAAGCTCAACCGAGACCTTGCCAGCTTTTCGCGCTTGTTCAACAGCTGGTCTTCGCGAGCCATGACTTTTACTGCCACCAGCGTATTCATCGCCGCGCTTCTTGCGTTGGTGTGATCAGAACTGAATAGGAAACCTAACCCATGAACACAGCCGTCAACGTTAACGTGGTCCATGAATCGGAAGCTCAACGCCAGCATGCCCGGGTCAAAATCCCAGCAACCTTGCGCTATATCAACAAAGCACGCGAACAGCTTGAGGTGCGCGTGCTCGATATGTCGGCCGGTGGTTTCAGCTTTTCCAGTGAAAAAAACCAGGCCAATGCCAATGTCGGTGACTTTCACAAAGCACGGATGCAGTTCCAGCTGGACAGCCTCAACCTGAGCCTCGATATCGAGTTTCAGGTGTGCTCGACCGACCCGATCAACAATCGTGTGGGTTGCCAGTTCCACAACCTCAAACCTCGCGAAATCGCCACCTTGCGTTACCTGATCAGCGCGCACCTGAGCGGTGAAATTGTCTCGACTGGCGACCTGCTAAACACCCTGCAACGTGAGAACTTCACCAAGCCGCGCAAGCAAGGTAATGGCGGTGGCATGAGTGTGTTCGGTCGAATTAAAGCGGTGACATTCAGCGTCGCCATCTTCGCGGTGGGTGTGGCCGCCTTTGGCTACATTTTCAAATCCATTTATGGCCTGTACTTCGTCACCCACGCCTCTTCCGGCATGGTCAACGTACCCAGCTTGAACATCACCATGCCACGTGAAGGCACGGTGCAAAGCCTGGTCGGTGCCGACGGCATTATCAACAAAGGCGCGCCTGTTGCGACGTTCTCCGCGAGCATGCTGGAAATGCTCAAAGGTCAACTAAGCGATGAACAACTCACGCCGAGCAACATCGAGCAACTGTTCAGCACGCAAATGAAAGGCACCTTGACCAGCCCATGCAACTGCAAGATCGCCCGCCAGTTGGTCGCCGACGGCCAGTTCGCCAGCAAAGGCCAAGTAATTTTCGAAATGGTCCCGCAGGACAGCAAAGCCACAGTATTGGCCAGCTTCCCTTACCGAAAATTTGCTGAGGCTCGCCCTGGCACGCGAATCAAGTTCTGGGTCGCCGGCGAAGACCAGCCACGCAGCGGCAAGATCCTCAGCACCAACCTGCACGATGGTGGCTTGTCATCCGATATCCGCGCCACGATCGAGCCGGATAGCACCTTGCCAAGCACCCTGGCTGGCCAGCCTGTTGAAGTCGAAATTGATCGCGGCCCATCGCTCGATTGGTTGATCAATAAAGCAACAGCAGCTGGCTACTAAGGAGGGCTCACACGTGGCTACTGCTCATCCTCAACTACTTATGCTCGCAGCCGCCGTCACCCTGGCCGGTTGCGCAGGCTTGCCAGACCAACGTCTGGCCAGCGAAGCGCTGAAGCGTGGAGATACCGCCACGGCTGAACGCAACTTCCAGCAACTGGCTGAGCTGGGTTATGTCAACGCACAGGTGGGTCTGGCGGATATGAAAGTCGCCAGCGGCACTGAGGAAGACCTCAAGGAAGCAGAACGTACTTACCGCTTGGCAATGGATCAGTCTCCCCGCGCCAAAGGCCGTCTTGGACGGTTACTAGCGCGCAAGCCAGACAGCAGCCATGCCGAACGCAAGGAAGCTGCGGCATTGCTCAATGAAGCATTTAGCGCCGGCGAACCCAACAGTTTGCTGCCGCTGACGATGCTCTATCTGCAATACCCACAGGACTTTCCCGCTATGAACGTGCAACAGCAAATTTCTAGCTGGCGCCAACAGGGTCTTCAACAGGCCGAGCTGGCGCAAATTCTGTATTACCGCACTCAGGGCACCTACGACCAGCACCTGACTGAGATCGAAGACATCTGCCAAAAGCTGATCAGCGAATCCGACGCTTGTTATGTAGAGCTGGCCACCGTGTACCAAATACAAGGCAACAGCGAGCAGCAAGAGGCGCTGATCGCCAGCATGATGAACCAATACCACAGCCGTGCATTGCCGCCGCGCCGGGTTGAAGCCGTCGCCCAGGTACTCGCCGACGCTGAGTTAGGCAAGCCTAACGAAACGCAGGCCAAAGAGTTGCTTGAAGCCATCGCACCCGTTTACCCAGCCGCCTGGGTAAGCCTTGCGCGACTGCTTTACGACTACCCAACGTTAGGCGACAGCGAAACCATGATGACTTACCTCGATAACGGTCGAGAGGCATCGTTGCCACGTGCAGAGCTGTTGCTTGGACGCCTGTATTACGAAGGCAAGATGGTCCCTCAGGACCCGAAAAAAGCCGAAGAGCACTTGCGCAAAGCCGCTCCAAGTGAACCAACAGCCAATTACCTGCTTGGGCAGATCTATCTGCGCGGCTACTTGGGTGATATCTATCCGCAACAAGCCCTTGATCACTTGTTAAGTGCTGCGCGCAGCGGCCAGATCAATGCCGATTACGCCTTGGCGCAAATGTATTCGCAGGGTAAGGGGATCATTCCCAACCTCAGCAATGCCTATGTCTTCAGTCAGTTGGCTTTGCCGAAGGATACTCAGGCAAGCACTGACCTGGCCAACGAAGTTGCGCAAAAACTGACGCCCGCTCAACGCAGTGAAGCCGAGCAAAAGCTCCGCGAAGAACGCGAATTGCGTGGCACTGCTTTGCAAAACCAAACTCAGTTACAGGCACAGCTTCAATGAATAAGAAACCCTCGATAAAACTCAACACCATCGCCTCAAGCCTGGGTTTGGGCCTGACGTTGCTAACCAGCGCCAGCGCACTTGCAGCGAATGACCCGAGCCAGAACTTCGGTCTCAACGTCAAGATAACCGCACAATCGGAAGATGACCGCGACCTTGGCACCCGCAGTGGCGGCGACGTCAACGGTATCGGTCTCGACGTGCGCCCATGGCTGTATGGCGAGCGCGGCGCTTGGAGTGCGTTTGCGATGGGGCAGGCGGTTACCGCCACCGACATCATCGAAACCGACACCCTGCAAAGCAACTCGGACGACAGCGACAGCAGCAGCGCAAATAGCAATGACGGTCGTGAGCCAGACAAAAGTTATCTGGCCATGCGCGAGTTCTGGGTGGATTACTCAGGCTTGACCGCCTACCCCGGCGAACACCTGCGCCTCGGTCGCCAGCGTGTACGCAGCGATGAGGGCACCTGGTGGGATACCAATATCGAGGCGCTGAACTGGGAGCTCGACACCACCCTGTTACGCGCCAACGTCGGCATGGCTGAGCGCTTCTCCGACTACCGCACCGACCTTGATGACCTGGCCCCGGAAGACGAAGACCGCCAGCATTACTTCGGCGGTGTTTCGGCACAATGGAAGCCCGGCCACTGGGTTGGCCTCAAGGCGCACCACAGCCGCGACAGTGGCAACCTGCCAAATGCCGGTGAAGAAGTTGATGAGCTGAGCAAACGCTACACCGGTGACCTGACTTGGCTGGGCATCAGCGCCGATGGTGATTTTTACAACCGTCGCTCGACCCAACCACTCAATTACTGGGCGCAAGCCACGTGGCTGAGCGGTGATATCAATGAGTTGGAGCAAGCCAATGTCGGCGACCAAAAGCTCGCCAATGGCTCACGTAGCGTTGATGTAAATGCCTGGGCGATGGACCTTGGTCTGCGCTGGAACATCGACCAAAACTGGAAAGTCGGTGGCGCATACGCTCGCGGCAGTGGCGGCGGCGATGACGACAGCTCAGAGCAGTTCCGCCAAACCGGTCTGGAAAGCAACCGCTCCAACTTCACCGGCACCAACGCCCGCCTACACCGCTTTGGTGAGGCCTTCCGCGGTGAGCTGAGCAATCTACAGGCAGCAACCTTATTCGGCTCATGGCAGTTGCAAGACCAATACGACGCCAGCTTGGTTTACCACAAGTTCTGGCGGGTTGATGACAAACAAGACATTGGTGACAGCGGAATTATCGCCAATCTCGAAAGCGGCGAAAAAGACGTTGGCCAAGAGCTAGATCTGGTCGTCACACGTTATTTCAAACAGGGTTTGTTGCCCGCTGCATTGGCCGAACAAGTTGATGAGGGCGCCGCACTGGTGCGTTTTCGTGGCGGTGTATTCATGCCTGGCGATGCCTATGCAAAAGGCACCGACTCAGTCATGCACCGCGCTTTTGTCGACGTTATCTGGCGCTTCTGAGGACTGCTCATGTACCCACAACCTGACAAACTCAGGACCACCGCGGGGATCAACGTGCTGCTCTTGAGCACCTTGCTCCTTAGCGCCCCGTTGGCCTTGGCGGTGGACACCCAACCTACTCTGGACACCGCCGCGGTAAACGCGTCTGGCTCGGCAAAGGTGCTTAACGAGACCAACAACTACACCGTGACCAGTGCCCCGATTGCGCCTTTGCATCTGGATAAGCCGCAGTTGCCTGATCTCTCGGGCTACACCGCCGAGGCGGTCGCTGCCAAGGTCAAGCACACCCCGGGCGGCAAGGTTGTGGTACGGCGCATGCTCCAACAAGTTGAGCTGCAGGACTTTATTGGGGGTGATGAGCGGCTGCGCGAATGGGTAAAGCGCCAACAAGGCATGCCTCTGGCCATCTTTATTGAAGGGGGTTATGTCACTCCAGAAGAAATTGCCAAAGCGCTACCGGATAGCCAGTTTGCCGAGACATCGCCAGGCGTCTACCTGGCCCGTTTGCCGATAGTTGTGGCCCAGGGAGCAACGCTGCAAGTTGGCAAAGACACCAAAGATCTGCGCCTGTCACAAGAGCGCGGTTCATTTATGGTCAATGACGGCATGCTGTTCATTACCGACTCCAAGCTTACCGCCTGGCGTGAGGCTGATAACGGGCCTGCGACCTTCCGTACTGCAAACGAATTTCGCCCGTTCCTCGTGTCCTGGGGCGGCAGTGAGTTGTATATCTCCAACAGCGAGATAACCAGCCTCGGCTACAACCAGAGCAAGTCTTACGGCGTCAGTATCACCCAGTACTCACCCGGTGTTGATAAGCGTCTCAAGCGCCCTCGCCCGACGGGCTGGCTGATCGACTCGACCTTTGTCGATCACTGGTACGGCTTTTACTGCTACGAAGCCGACGACATCGTGATCAAGGGCAACACCTACCGCGACAACATAGTCTACGGCATCGACCCGCACGACCGCTCGCGTCGCTTGATCATTGCTGAAAACACCGTCCACGGCACCAAGAAGAAACACGGGATCATTATTTCCCGTGAGGTTGATGACAGCTGGATCATCAACAACAAAAGCTACGACAACAAGCTTTCCGGCATCGTTATCGACCGTAACAGCATCAACAACCTGATTGCCTACAACGAGGTTTATCAGAACCAGTCAGACGGCATCACCCTGTACGAAAGCAGCCACAACCTGCTGTGGGGCAACAAGGTTTTGAACAACGCCCGCCACGGTATTCGGGTGCGTAATAGCGTCAACATTCGCCTTTACGAAAACCTTTCTGCGGGCAACAACCTGACTGGCCTTTACGGCCACATCAAAGACTTATCCGACACCGACCGCAACATCGACCTCGACCCCTTCGACACCAAAGTGTCGATGATTGTGGTCGGCGGCACACTGGCGGCAAACGGTTCGGGACCGCTGTCTATCGACTCTCCACTGAGCCTTGAGCTGTATCGCGTGAACATGATCGCGCCAACCAAAAGTACCGGTATCAGTTTCTCGGGTGTACTCGGCAAACGCCAAGAAGAGATTCTCGATCTCTTGGTACGCCGCAAGTTGGCGGTGCTTATCGACCCAGTCGAAAGCCAGGCAGAACTGAAGAATTGAGGGCTAACAACGTGAGTAAGAAGATTTTTAAACTGCGCCAACTTGCTGTAGCCAGTGTCTTGCTCGGCACTGCCAGCACAGCCTTGGCTGCACCGAGCTACAGCGTGCAGCGTGTCGGCCCATTGTGCCCGGCCGCGCAAAACCCGGCGAACTACAACACCAAGTACCTAAGCTTTTTTACTGCACTGGTTCAGGGTAAAGGCGACTGGCTGTTTCGTAGCCGCAATGACCTGCGTACCGACTTCGGCACCACGCCGCATGGTTACCAGCAGTTCAAACGTCTGCGTGATGCGTTAAAGCGCAAAGGCGTCGAGCTGATGATTGTCTATCAGCCAACCCGAGGCCTGGTCAATCGTGAACAACTGACTGATGCCGAGAAGTCGCGCTTCAACTACACGCTGGCGAAAAAGAACTATCAGCAAGCGGTTGCAGACCTGCGCAAAACCGGCATCTGGGTGACTGATCTTTCGCCGTTGTTTGATGAGCAAGACGTAAAGACTCCCTACTACTTTGAGGCAGACCACCACTGGACGCCTGCTGGCGCTTCACGCACCGCTAAATTGGTTGCACAAACCCTTAAACAAATGCCCGGCTTTGCTGATATTCCGAAGAAGGAGTTCGAAAGCACGGTGGTTGGTTTGTTGCCCAAGGCAGGCACCTTGCACAAAACCGCAGCCGAATTCTGCGGTGTCAGCTACGCCACTCAATATGTGCCTCGCTATGAAACCGAGCCGGTTGGCGATGCCGACGGCGACAGCTTGTTTGGTGATGAGTCAGTCCCGCAAATCACTATTGTCGGCACCAGTAACAGCGGTCCGGCGTACAACTTTCCAGGTTTCTTGCAGCAGTACAGCAGTGCTGAAGTGTTGAACATGGCCGTCAGTGGCGGCGGGTTCGACAGCGCACTGTTGCAATACATGAGCAGCGAAGAGTTCCACACCAATCCGCCAAAGATTCTGATCTGGGAATTCGCCACCCATTACGACCTCGCGCAAGACAGCTTCTATCGTCAGGCTCTGCCAATGGTGGACAACGGCTGCGAAGGTCGCCCAGCGGTAATGCACAACAAAATCAAGATGCGGCCCGGCAACAATAAGATCCTGGTCAATGGTGAAAACACACCGTTGCGCGACATGCCCGGCGGTGACTATCAGGTTGACCTGACGTTTAGCGACCCCAGCGTGCACGAGTCAAAAGCCACGTTGTGGTACCTCAACGGTCGCCGTGAAAAATTCAAAATTGAGCAAAGCGATCGCGTCGACACCGGCGGACGCTATGCCTTTGAACTGAGAAACGACCCTGACTGGCGTGATCTCAACCTGCTCGCCCTTGAAATCCAAAGCCCAGAAGAAATGCCCGCGGGCCTCAGCGTCGAAGCGACGTTGTGCAAGCGGCCGTCCAGTTCTGGCAAAAACCTCACAGCGCGAGCTGACTGAGGATGGAGTCAACTATGCAAGCGAAAAAATGGCTACTAACCCCCTGTCTTCTGGCCAGCGCTATGTTCGCGCAAGCCAGCAGTGCAAGTGATCTAGTGCCTCCTGCGGGCTATTACGCTGCTGTGCACAGCACGGCGAAAAAATCGCAGTCCTGTGACCCCGCGCCTGCGCCCTATACCGGGAGCCTGGTGTTTCGCAGCAAGTATGAAGGTTCCGACAAGGCTCGTTCGACGCTGAACACAAAAGCCGAGAAAGCCTTTCGCGACAGCACTGCAGACATCACCACCATGGAACGCGGCAGCAACCGTTACGTCATGCGCTATATGCGCAACGGCGATCCCAAGCAGCTCGAATGCGCGCTGCAATGGATGGATAGCTGGGCCAAGGCGGGCGCCCTGCTCAGCCCTGATTACAACCACACCGGTAAATCAATGCGCAAATGGGCCTTGGGCAGCATGTCTTCAGCCTACTTGCGCTTGAAGTTCTCCGAGAGCCAACCGCTCAAGGCCTATCCACAGCAGGCGCAAGAAATCGAGCAGTGGTTCATCAAACTCGCTGAGATGACCGTGCACGACTGGAGCGATCTGCCACAGCGCAAGATCAACAACCACAGCTATTGGGCAGCCTGGTCGGTGATGGCGACGGCGGTTGCGACCAATCATCGCGACTTGTTCGATTGGTCGATCAAGCAGTTTCAAGTTGCCGCCAATCAAGTTGATGCCGACGGCTATCTGCCCAACGAGCTGAAACGCGAACAACGCGCATTGGCATACCACAACTACAGCCTGCCGCCACTGGCCATGATCGCTGCATTTGCCGAAGCCAATGGCGTTGACCTTCGCCCGGAGAATCAACAGGCACTGAAACGTCTAGCCGAGCGCGTTATGGATGGCGTGTCTGACCCGGATGAGTTCAAAGCCAAGACCGGCGACAAGCAAGACATGACCGACCTCAAGAAGCGCGCCAAATTCTCCTGGCTCGCCCCCTATTGCACGCTTTACAGCTGCACGGCGGACTTCAAGAAAGGTATTGAAAAATACGGCCCGTTTAAAACATTCCGCTTAGGCGGCGATGTCAGCAGTGTGTTCACCCCTAAAGACCTCAAGAACACCACACATCAGGGCGGCTGAACAACGCTTTAAAGACACCCCCGCCAAGCAGTTTGGCGGGACTTATATGACGGGCTGTTGAGCCCTGTTTTGACCTGTTAATGGAGAAGCACGGATGGTCTTTTCATCCAACGTGTTCCTGTTTTTGTTCTTGCCGATATTCCTCGGCTTGTACTACCTCAGTGGCGCACGCTACCGCAACTTGCTGATTCTGGTCGGCAGCTACGCCTTCTATGCTTGGTGGCGGGTCGATTTTCTGCTGCTGTTTGTCGTGGTGACGCTGTGGAACTATGGCTTTGGCCTGCGCATTTACCGTGCGGGGGTACGCACCAAGGCCGCACAACGTTGGGTGCTGTGGGGTGTAGTCGGCAACTTGGCGACTTTAGGCTACTTCAAGTACGCCAACTTTGGTGTCGCCAACATCAACAAGATGATGGATGCAGCAGGCTTCGAGCCGTTTATTCTGACTCACGTGATTTTGCCGATTGGTATTTCGTTCTACATTTTCCAGTCGCTGAGCTACTTGATCGACGTTTACCGCGGCGATACCAAGCCCACTGAAAACCTGATTAATTTTGCAGCGTTTATCGCCCTGTTCCCGCAACTGATTGCTGGCCCGGTGCTGCGCTACAAAGACCTTGCGGACCAGTTCACCGATCGCACGCACAGCCTCGACAAGTTTTCCGAGGGCGCTACGCGCTTTATGCAGGGCTTCGTCAAGAAGGTGTTTATCGCCGACACCCTGGCTCCGTTGGTTGACCACTGTTTCGCCCTAAGCAACCCGAGTACCGGAGATGCCTGGCTGGGAATGCTGGCTTACACGGCGCAGCTGTATTTCGATTTCTCTGGCTACAGCGACATGGCGATTGGCTTGGGTTTGATGATGGGTTTTCGCTTTATGGAAAACTTCAACCAGCCGTATATCAGCCAGTCGATCACCGAGTTCTGGCGCCGCTGGCACATCAGCCTGTCGACCTGGCTGCGTGACTATTTATACGTACCGCTGGGTGGCAATCGGCAAGGCACATTCAACACCTACCGCAACTTGTTTTTGACCATGCTGCTGGGTGGTTTCTGGCACGGCGCTAACTGGACGTTTCTGATCTGGGGCGCGTGGCACGGCACTTGGCTCGCCATAGAACGTGCACTTGGCGTCAATGCTGCTCCAGCAGTGCTCAACCCGATCAAGTGGGCCTTTACCTTCTTCCTGGTCATGCTCGGCTGGGTGATTTTCCGCGCTGAAAATCTCGACGTTGCCTGGCGCATGTACAGCGCAATGTTCAGCTTCAACGGCTGGCAGCTCAGCGAGTTGAACCGCGCCAATATCAACGATTTGCAAATCGCAACGCTAGGCATCGCCTACGTCGTGCTGGCGGTCTGTGGCGTGCGTGAGTTCAACCGTCATCGCTCAAGCAAACGCCCCGCCAAGGATGCAACTCTGGGCAGCGATCCGGTGATCAACTCCGGCAATACCGCGACCGCAACGGTAATGGCACAGCAGAACCCGGCGATGGCGCAAACCTTGGTTCGTGTTGCGTTGTTGCTGCTGTTTTGCGCATCGCTATTAAAACTCTCGGCGCAGAGCTACTCGCCCTTCCTTTACTTCCAGTTCTGAGTGAGGCCGACCATGAGTAAAACCGTAGAAAAAATCTATATCGCCTCATTTATTGGTGTGTTGGGCCTGGGTTTCATCACATCAATGAGTGGCGTACTCGACTACAAGCAGCCCAAGACCTACAGCGTGCTTGATGGCAACTTGGCGAAAAGTTTTGAAAGTCATTACGACAAAGAACTGCCGATCAAGAGCATCGGCACCAATGTCTGGGCCGCGCTGGATTACGTGCTGTTCAACGAAGGTCGCCAAGGCGTGAAGATCGGTGCTGACGGCTGGCTGTATTCCGACGAGGAGTTCAAGCCCGAAGCGAACGGCCAGCAGAACCTGATTGACAACCTGGACATGGTTGAAGCCGTACGCAATCAACTGGACAAGCAAAACATCAAACTGGTGATGGCAATTGTTCCAGCCAAGGCGCGCTTGTACCCGGAACACATCGGTGACAATCACGCCAGTCCAATCCATGCAGACCTGTACCAACAATTCCATAGGGCGGTGCGCAAGGCGGGTATCACTGCGCCAGACCTGCTTGCGCCACTTGAATCGGCCAAGCAACAAGGTCAGATGTTTCTGCGCACGGATACCCACTGGACGCCGATGGGCGCTGATATCGCCGCGAAACGTTTAAGTGCCGCCGTACAACACAACTTTGTCCTGCCAGGCGAGCCGCAGGAATACATCACTTCGGCCACTGAAACTGAGCAGTACCATGGCGACCTGACCCGCTTTATCCCACTCGACCCGCTATTCAAAACCCTTATGCCGCGCCCGGATGATCTGCAAAAACGCAGAACTGAAGCAGCCTCAAAGGCTGAAGGCGCCGATGCCCTGTTTGCCGAAACCGACATACCGGTTGCGTTGGTTGGCACCAGCTACAGCGCCAATCCCAACTGGAACTTCGAGGGCGCACTGCGTGAGCACCTGCAGCACGACTTAGGCAATTACGCCGAAGACGGCCGTGGTCCGGTTCTGCCAATGCTCAAGTACCTACAGAGTGATGACTTCAAGAACACACCTCCGCAGGTGGTGATCTGGGAGTTTCCAGAGCGCTACTTACCGATGGCCAATGACCTCAGTGAGTTCGACTCAGAATGGATCACAAACTTAAAAGACTTAAACAACAAACAAAATCTGGCGCTTACCGGCAACCGCTGATGCACCAGTACTCACGTTGGCATGGTGCCGACGCGCAACGGTAAAGAGAGGCTAGACACCTCGCTTAATCAAACGGCTACAACGCCGCTGTGTGAAACGACGATGGAGAAATACTGATGACCCTACTGACCAATCGCAACTTGACCTCATTCGCTTGCGCAATCGCGCTAAGCCTTGGCAGCTTTCATGCGAGTGCCGGAGAAGGTGGTTTGTATGCACCTATCGCCCCTAAAGGGTCAACTTTCGTACGCGCCTACAACGCTGGCAATACCGAGCTGAGCGTCAGCGTCGGTAACACCTCGCTGCATGAAGTCTCACCGCTGGGCTCAAGCGACTTCAGTTTTATGCCCGCAGGCAGCTACAGCGCTCAAGTCGGCAGCGAGACGATCCCAGTCAAACTTGATGCCGACCATTACTACACCTTGGTCAGCCAGCCAGGCACTGCCCCAAAACTGGTGGAAGACCCGGTGTTCAAGAACAAGCAGAAAGCCTTGCTGCGCGTCCAGAACCTTTCTGACAGCAACGTCACGCTGAAGACCGCCGACGGCAAAACCAAAGTGGTCGACAGCGTTGCCCCTTCCAGTCACGGCGAGCGCGAAGTCAACCCGGTCAAAATCAAGCTGGCGCTGTTTAAAGGCGACAGCAAAATCAGCGACCTGAAGCCTGTTGCCCTCGCCCGCGGCGAAGTCGTCAGCCTGTACGTCACCGGCAGTGGTGAAAAGCTTTCACCAAACTGGGTAAAACGCCCTGCCAAAACTGATTGATAGAACCAATAATACAAAGGCCGAAATCAGGTCGCTAAAAAGATAGCGCCGCTACGGCAGGCGCTACGGAGAAGTCCTCTACGGCTCATATGAGCTTGCTAACGGGTTCTCGCAATAACGCGTGATACCAGCCAAATCTATGAACGTTTCAGGAGTTGATCACATGATCCCAGTAATTCTTTCCGGTGGTAGCGGTTCGCGACTCTGGCCTCTTTCGCGCAAACAGTACCCAAAACAGTTTCTGGCCCTGACAGGCAGCGATAGCATGTTTCAGCAGACCATCAAACGTCTGTCATTTGCTGGCATGGAAGCACCCGTATTGGTGTGCAATAAAGAACACCGCTTTATTATTCAAGAGCAACTCAGCACTCAGGGCCTCAGCGCACAGTCCATCCTGCTTGAGCCTTTTGGCCGCAACACCGCGCCAGCAGTTGCGATTGCAGCGATGAAGCTGGTTGCAGAAGGTCGCGATGAACTGCTGCTGGTATTGCCCGCCGACCACGTATTGGACGATCAGTCATCCTTTGAATCCGCGCTCACGGTTGCCCGATCTGCGGCAGAAAAAGGCGAGATGGTGTTGTTTGGCGTACCGGCCAACAGCCCGGAAACGGGTTACGGTTACATCCGTTCAGTCGCCGATGACAGCCTGCCGCAAGGCGTGGTGCGAGTGCAGAGTTTCGTCGAAAAACCGGATGCAGCTCGCGCCTGTGAGTTTGTGGCCTCCGGCGATTACTTCTGGAACAGCGGAATGTTCATGTTCCGCGCCAGCCGTTACCTTGAAGAACTCAAGCGCTACGACGCCGACATCTACGACACCTGTCTGCTGGCGCTTGAGCGCAGCAAGGAAGTCGGCACGGTGGTCAACATCGACGAAGCCACATTCGCTTGCTGTCCTGACAATTCGATTGACTATACCGTCATGGAAAAAACCACCCACGCCTGCGTCGTACCGCTTGATGCGGGCTGGAATGATGTCGGCAGTTGGTCGTCAATCTGGGATGTGCACGAAAAAGATGTGCATGGCAACGTCATCAAAGGCGATGTAATGGTCCACGACAGCCGCAACTGCTTGGTGCAGGGTAACGGTAAACTGGTTTCGATCATTGGCCTGGACAACATTGTTGTCGTCGAAACCAAAGATGCGACCATGATTTCCCACCGTAACAGCGTGCAAGACGTTAAACACGTGGTTAATGAGCTCAACGCCAAGAACCGCAGCGAAGCGCAGAATCACTGCGAAGTTTATCGTCCGTGGGGCTCGTACGACTCTGTCGACATGGGCGGGCGCTTCCAGGTTAAGCACATCACCGTTAAGCCCGGTGCGCAGTTGTCGCTGCAAATGCATCATCACCGTGCTGAGCACTGGATTGTGGTGGCTGGCACCGCTGAGGTCACCTGTGATGACCGCACTTTTCTGCTGACTGAAAACCAGTCAACCTACATTCCGATGACCTCAGTACACCGACTGAGCAACCCGGGCAAAATCCCTCTTGAGCTGATTGAAGTGCAATCAGGTACATACCTGGGTGAAGACGACATCGAGCGTTTTGAAGATGTTTACGGTCGCAGCCATGATGAAGCCGCACGTATAGAAGTACGCTGACTCTAGCTGGGCGTTAAACCAAGCGCGGGTTCTGACTCAGAACCCGCGCTTTTTTGTGTTGATTGCCCGTTAGCGGTTACATTTTTTAACCAGCGAGCCTTCCCCACCGCATCAGCTTGTGTAGGATGAACAAATGTTCACCGACCAAGGCCATCACCATGTTATTCGGTGCAATCCTGATTCTCAGCTGGTTTATCTTGCTGATTCGCTACCCAAACAAAGCCCTGCCCGTGACGCTGGTCGCGGTAATCGGCCTGTTTATTGTCGCCTCAGTGGTGATATGGCAAGAGAACCGCGAAAAAAACCAGCTGGCAGAACTCGAGCTGCGTTTTATCTATGACCCACAAAACTGCCCAGCCGACCAACCGCTAGCGGTCACTCTGAAAAACGCCAGCCCGAACCCCATGCTCACCCTGCAATGGGAACTTGCGGCCTACCGCCCGGGCGACAGCGTCAACCTGGTCGAAAACACCTACGACTCGCCCCGCTACAGCGGCCCCGGCGATTTGCAGCCAGGTGCGAGCTGGACAAGTTGTCTGCCGCTACCCGCCATACGCAGTGGCTATCGAGCCAGCAGCCTTGAATTTCGTGCCGAGCGGATACAGGGCAGTTTCGCTGACTGACTTGACGGGCATGATCAGGTATTCACACGAGGGATTCCCTGAAAAACGCAGTGGTTTTTGAGAGGTTCCATAGGTTTGCGAACCGACATTGGCTTATTCTGAGCCAATCGTTAACTCAGCTCAGGATAGCGCTATGACGACCCAGTTCACTGCATTAATCACAGGATGCTCCAGCGGTATTGGGCGCGCACTGGCCGACGTTTTCCAAGCAAATGGCTACAAAGTCTGGGCGACTGCACGCAAAGAGTCTGACCTGGAGGCGCTCAGCGCTGCCGGGTTTATTGCGGTGCAACTTGATGTCAATGATGCAGCCGCCGTTGAGCAGCTTGGTGTGCGTCTCGGCGAACAGCTTGGCGGCCTCGATGTGCTGATCAACAATGCCGGGTATGGCGCTATGGGCCCGCTGTTGGATGGCGGAGCTGAAGCCATGCGCCAGCAATTTGAAACCAACGTTTTCTCGATTGTCAGCGTCACTCGCGCACTCTTCCCCTTGTTGCGCCGCAATAAAGGTCTGGTGGTCAACATCGGCAGTGTCTCGGGGGTACTTGTCACCCCGTTCGCAGGCGCTTATTGCGCGTCGAAAGCAGCGGTGCACGCACTAACCGATGCGTTGCGTCTGGAGCTTGCGCCCTTCTCTATTGAGGTGATGGAAGTTCAGCCCGGGGCGATTGCTTCAAGCTTTGGCGCTAATGCCAGCCAAAAAGCGGAGCAACTTATTACTGAAGCGTCGCCTTGGTGGCCGTTACGTGAAGGTATTCGCGCTCGGGCCAGCGCCTCGCAAGACAACCCAACACCCGCCACCCACTTTGCCCGCAACGTGCTGGCTGCCGTGCAGAGCGCCAAGCGTCCACGTCTTATCCGGCTGGGTAACGGCAGCTACATGTTACCGTTGCTGGCGAACATATTGCCTAAAGCACTGCTTGAAAAGGGTCTGATGAAGCGCTTTGGCCTCGACCGGACACTCTGATGAATCAACCGATACTCCGCAACTACGCCTTCGGTGCCGTTGCGGCCGTCGCCCTACTCAACGTGGTGGTGCGCGCCCTACTCAAACTCGGCGGGCTGCCCGCCACATTGCTGATCGCCGTGGCCGTTGGGCTAATCATGCGAATGGTATTTCAGTGGCGCAATCAACGTCTGCCCGAGCCAAGAGAGTACTGGGCAATCGTCGGTATCTATGCGGCAGTGCTTGGTCTGCTCTATTTAGGCCTGCTGGGCATGATGCATCTTAAAGATGAACCCGGAAACGTAGGCCACATTCTGTTTTGGCTACATTACCTGTGCTACCCGGTGCTGCTCGCGGTTTGCCTGATTCCGCGCCAAAGCGCTCATTCACAGTAGTCCCACCGCCCAGCTCTACACTCACCCAGGCCCCTGCATTGCAGGTAGCCTGGCAACACCATGAGCTAACGCGCAACAGCCACTGCGATTACGGGCGTCTTGGGCTTACGGAATACCAAAACGTTACCCAGCATGACCAACACCAAGCCCAGTAGCGCAGGTGTGGTCCATTGATAGCCTTCGGCAAAAACCGAGATATTCAATGCCACCACCGGGAATAACACAGTGCAATATGCCGCCCGCTCCGGGCCCATGCGCCCAACCAGTGTCAGGTATGCGGTAAAGCCAATCACCGAACCCGGGATTGCCAGATACAACAGCGTGCCGATATAGCGGCTATTAGCCTCAAAGGTGAACGGCGTCCCTGTGACAATGCAGATGACCAGCAACATCATCGCCCCATAAAGCATGCCCCAGGCATTGGTCGTAAGCGGTTTCAAACCGGCTTTTTGTTGCAGGCTTGAGAGCATATTGCCTGCCGAGAAGCACAGCGTACCGACCAAGGCCAAACCAATACCCAGCAAGGTCTCTTTGCTGGCCTCATGCCCCGCCAGTTCCGGCCAGAACAACATGCCCAGACCACACAAGCCCAGCGCACCACCGGCCAATACATTGGCGGCAATCTTCTGTTTGAAGAACAGCCGTGCATTCAGCGCATTCCACAGTGTGGCTGTTGAAAAAATAACCGCGACCAAGCCGCTGGGAATCCATTGGCTGGCGGTGTAAAAACACATAAAGTTGACGCAGAACAGGCAGAGCCCCTGAACCAGGCAGATCAATTGTCCGCGCCGATCCATTTTCTGCAAGCGCCCGCTAATCAGCAGAACCGCAAACAGCACCGCAGCCGCCAGGCCAAATCGATAGGCAATTGATGCCGGGATCGCCACCACGCCCAGTTGCATTTTCAGGGCAATCCAGGTGGTACCCCAAATCAGCACAGTCAGCAAATACAGCGACAGATTCATCACACAACTCCCAATAGATGAATCGAGTGTGAGCTCGGGCTCGTGCGATAGCTTGCACAAAGTTGCGCTTTTTATGCGCACACCCAACTGAGCCAGCAACAACCTTTGACGCTGGCGACTTGCATAATCTTGCGCTTTTTTCACCTTGGGGGCTGGTAAAGAGCATGTGTAGGGGTAGCATGTTCAAGCTAGAGGACATGTGTATGGCGCTACTCGAAGAAAGTCAGGTATTCCACGCAATGGGGCAATCGCCCAACGCACGCTTGCACCACAGTGCCGAGCTTGGCGATGGCTTGGCCGCTGCCTTGTGGAGCAACAGCCATGATGCACGCAACTACGAAGCGCCAACTCACCACACCTTGTCGTGCTATCTGGCAGGCGGCACAGGCACCTTTCGCCGCGACCGACCAGACAGTAAAGGCGCGCCAGACAAACTCTGCGTGATGCCAGCCGGGCACCACTCAAACTGGGTGATTAACGGTGAAATCAACCTGGCTCACCTGTATATCAGCGAGGAACACTTTGCCCTGTCGGCAGTGCGTTTGCTTGACCGCGAACCGCGTGAGCTGCAATTACGTGAAGGCACATTCCTTGATGATGCAGAGCAAGCGCGGCGCTTTCGCCAACTCAGCCTGATGAATTGGCACGAACCGGGCGAACACCTGCTGATCAACAGCATTGCTCACCAGGTCCTCGATCATGCCTTGCTCTCGCAAGTGGGCAAACGTGAAGGCCTGAAAATGCGTGGCGGCTTGGCACCCGCCCAGCGCAGACGTTTGCGCGAATATATCGACAGCCATCTCGACCAACCGTTGAGTCTTGGCCTATTGGCCGGAATGTGCGCGTTGTCGGAATACCACTTCGCCCGCATGTTTACTCATAGCTTCGGCCTACCTCCGCACCGCTACGTGCTCAAGCAACGCCTGCATTTAGCCGCACAGTTACTGCGCAACAACCAACTGCCACTGATTGAGGTCGCGCTTAACTGTGGTTTTGCCAGCGCCAGTCACTTTAGTAACCGTTTCCGCCAGGCATTTAACGCAACGCCCAGCCAGTACCGGGCTGTATTTGCCCGATAACTACCCGGCAATCCAGTGTTTTTCGCGCAAAACCCGCTTCAAGTCTGAACGTCACCAAGCCTAAGCTCTCGCTGCGGCGGACCATTAGCTTCTGCGCCGCTGCCGGTGCCTGGCCGCTGAATGCCCCGAGCGCAAACTATTTGACCCAACGGTCTGCATTACGCCGGTTAACTGTGCAAGAATCATCGGCTTTGCTTAATTTCATGGCGCGGTGATGCACCATCCAACAGGCTTACAGCAATGCCATTGAATATCCTGCATCTAAGTCAGGATAACTGGCGCTCTACCTTCGATGCCGGGCATTTCCGCCGGGGGCTTGGCTATGCCGAGGAAATGCGCAGCACACTGCTAAACCTGACGGACAACAGCTTGCGCGCCAGCTGCAAAGGTTCTTCTGGGCAAACCTATCAACAACGCATCAACCTGTTTCCAACCACGCATGGCTGGAGCATTAATGGTCACTGCACCTGCCCGGTGAGCTATAACTGCAAGCATGTAGCAGCCGCCCTACTGACCCTTGAGCATCAGCAAAAATCTGCCGTGGACCACAGCACGCTGATAACCCCGAGCCAGAAAATCGCCGAGCAACGGCTTGAAGGCATAGCCCCGCAACCCATATTGAGCCTGGGTAGCCACGCACGGGTACATTTTGACGCGCGCAAAGGCCGCATGTTGGAGCAGACCCAACACCGCGCAGCACTTGCATTCGACTATCAAGGGCACCTGGCTTACGGCCGCCAAGGCAAGGACTTATTAATCCGTCAGCAGGCGGATTTAAACCTGCGCGTGGTCCGTGATGCCACGGCCGAAGCCCAGCTGCGTAAGCGCCTAACCGACCTCGGCCTGAACATTGCCTTGCGTCAGAGCGAAGCGCTGGGTGAGCATCAGGGCGAACACTTTGAGCTGCCAAACGAAGCCAGTTGGCTGCGGTTTGTCGAAAAGCATTTGCCCGTGCTAAGTGCCCAAGGCTGGAAAATCGAGATGCAGCCAGGTTTTCATTACAACCTGGCGCAGATTGACGATTGGTATGCCGAGATCGAAGAGTCGGCCGAACATGACTGGTTCGACCTTGAGCTGGGTATCAAGGTCGATGGTCAACGCATCAGTCTGTTACCGGTATTACTGCAAGCTATTCGCCGTACACCCTGGTTACTCAACGGCGAGGCCGTCGCTCAGCGTCAGGATGAGGACATGCTGCTGGTCAACCTGGCGCAAACCGATCAACGCGTGGCGCTGCCTTTCTCCCGCCTGAAACCAATGCTGACAACCCTTGGCGAACTGTTCTTCCGCGAACCCGGCGAGATTGGTCCCCAGATTCGTCTGCCGCGCGCCGACGCACCGCGTCTCAGCCAACTCGCCAACGGCCCCGCACTGGAGTGGCACGGCGGCGAGCAACTGCGTGGCTTCGCCCACCGCTTACACGCCTTGCCCGAGTTTGAGGCCACAGTACCGAGCGAACTGCACGCCCAACTGCGGCCTTACCAAGTGCAAGGGCTAGCATGGATGCAAGCGTTGAGTGAATTGGAAATGGGCGGCCTACTGGCTGACGACATGGGCTTGGGTAAAACCCTGCAAACCCTTGCCCATATTCTCAGCGAAAAACAGGCTGGGCGCCTCCAGCAACCCGCATTGATTGTGATGCCGACGACCCTGATACCGAACTGGCAAGATGAAGCTGCCCGCTTCGCCCCGACGCTGAGTGTGCTTGCGCTGCATGGCAGCAAGCGACGCAGCCTGTTCAGATTGATTGGTCAGCACGATGTGGTACTGACCACTTATGCACTGCTGTCCAGAGATTTAAAAAACCTGAGCGCGCATAAGTATCACCTGCTGATTCTTGATGAAGCACAAAATATCAAAAACCCGCGCAGTAAAACCGCCCTCGCCGCCGGACAAATCGCTGCGCGCCAGCGCCTGTGCCTAACCGGAACACCGCTGGAAAACCATCTGGGTGAATTGTGGTCACTGTTCAACTTCTTGATGCCGGGTTGGCTCGGCGACAGTAAAAGCTTTAGTCGCGACTACCGCACACCCATTGAAAAGCAAGGCAACGAGCAACGTCTGGCGCACTTGCATGGGCGTATCAAGCCGTTTGTGCTGCGTCGTAAAAAGCAAGATGTCGCCCGTGAGTTACCGCCAAAAACCGAAATTACCCACTGGGTCGATCTTAGCGCTGCACAACGTGATCGCTATGAAACCTTACGCTTGGCGATGGATAAGAAAGTGCGCGCCGAAATCGCGCGCCAAGGCTTGGCCCGCAGTCAGATTGTAATCCTTGAGGCCCTGCTGCGTTTGCGCCAGGCCTGTTGTGACCTGCGCTTGCTTGATGACAGCGACACATCACTGAAAAGCAGCGATTCGGGCAAACTCAGCGCATTGCTCGACATGCTTGAAGAACTATTTGCCGAAGGGCGCAAAGTGCTGCTGTTCTCGCAGTTCACCTCGATGCTGGCGTTGATTGAAGCAGAATTGATAGCACGCGATGTGAGCTACGTAAAACTGACCGGTAGCACCCAGGACCGGCGTACTCCGGTCGAGCAGTTTCAAGCGGGTGAGCACTCGATTTTCTTAATCAGCCTGAAAGCCGGGGGCGCAGGCTTGAACCTGACCGCAGCCGATACGGTGATCCACTTTGACCCCTGGTGGAACCCGGCAAGCGAAGCCCAAGCCAGTGACCGCGCCTATCGCATTGGCCAGGACAAGCCGGTGTTTGTTTACAAAATGATCACCCGAGGCAGCGTGGAGGAGAAAATCCAACACATGCAGCAAGCCAAAGCCAACCTGGCTCGCGGAGTCCTTGACGGCGGCAGTCAGGAGAAATGGCGGCTTACAGAAGACGACCTGCAAATGCTGCTTGAGCCTCTAACGCCTTAAGCCACCAACACCTTAGTCGAACCTTATTGGCTGGCGTTTTTGCTGATGACCTCACCCGTTGAGTCAATCGGCTTGCTCGAAGGAAACTTGTACGAGGCAAACCTGACTGCGACGACTGACAGCGCCAACAGGAAAATCCCCGCGCAGGAATACACCAGCCCAATATCAGGTGGCCGGTGGTGCGAAACATCACCAATCAGGTATCGGGTTAAAGCAGTGATCGCCACGTACAACAGAAAACGGATTGGCAGGTGATTGGTCTTGAAGTAGATACCAACCATCGCCCCCAGTTCTAGATAGATAAACAGCAGCAGAATGTCATCAATACTGGCGGCTCCTTTATCGAGCATCGTCATGAACGCCATGATCGATGCCCACGCGGTCACGGCACCAATTGCGAACAGGCCCAGGTAGTGAAAGCCTTCGACCAGAAAGTTGCCAACCGAATTGGCACCTCTGTGCATTTGCTCGCGGCTGCTATCAACCCATTTCATCTAGAACTCCCTAAAACACTTACACATAGTGTGCTTGACGACTGTGACAACGATGCCACAGCCTCTGCATGAACAAAAGTATGCAGAATCAAGAGCAAATGACGCTCATTAGCACAAGCAAAGCACAGTCCAAGTCGGTGCAGGGTGAGCAATTCGAACAACGAGGCGCAATCGCACTGGACAAACCGCACTGATAGGGTCTAACACTTGATGCACTCGCCCGAAAAGGACTCATTGCCATGATCACCCTACAATCGTTCGCCCGCCATGCGCTGCTGACTGCAGCAGTTGCCACCAGCGCCTTGATTGGTAGCCTGCTGCCCGCCAGCGCTAGCGCAGCGCCCGTCGCGAAACAACTGACTCAGGTTCCCGGTTACTACCGCATGGCGCTGGGCGATTTTGAAGTCACTGCGCTGTATGACGGCTATGTCGATATCGGCACGCAACTGCTCAAAGGCGCCAGCGCCGAGGACATTCAAAGCCTGCTGGCCAAGATGTTTCTGGAGTCGAGTAATGGTGTACAAACGGCAGTTAACGCTTTCTTGATCAACACCGGGGAGAACCTGATTTTGGTCGATACCGGTGCAGCCAAATGCTTTAGCCCGGCATTGGGTAATATTCCAGACAACCTCAAAGCCGCTGGCTACTCGACTGAGCAAGTCGATAGCGTGCTGCTGACCCACATGCACCCAGACCATGCTTGCGGTTTGCTCACCGCCGATGACAAACCTACTTACCCGAACGCAACCCTCTATGTGCCCAAAGGCGACTCCGACTATTGGCTGAGCAGTGCTGAACAGGCCAAAGTACCAGAGGCTCAACGTGGTCGGTTCGACTTGAGCAAGAAAGTGGTCGCGCCTTATGTAACAGCTAAGCGCGTTGAGTATTTCAGCCCAGACAGCAAGCTGCCTAGTGGCATAACCGTGGTGCCAAGCAACGGCCATACACCGGGCCATACCTCGTACATGTTTAGCTCAAAAGGGCAAAACCTGTTGGTCTGGGGCGACATCGTGCACAGCCATTCGGTGCAATTCAGCAAACCAGAAGTGGTAATCGAGTTCGATACCGACAGCGCCAAAGCACTGCAAACGCGCAAAAAACTGTTTGCTGAAGCGGCTAAAGATAAACTTTGGGTCGCGGGCGCACACTTACCCTTCCCTGGCATTGGCCACGTGCGTAAGGAAGGCGATGCCTATGCGTGGGTGCCAACTGAGTTTGGCCCGATCCGCAGTGATCGCTAACCAACAAGCAAATAAACACGGGACTGGCGATTGGCGCACGCATTGCTGCTGTTCAAACAGCAGCAAGTTCTTTATGCTTGCGGCAACTGTATAAACAACCAGTTAAATTAATCAGCGTGAAGGCGTTAGAGGTGATGAATGGCCGTCGAAGTGGTGTACCGCAGCAGTCGAGATTTGGAGCGCTTGTTCATGGATAAAGCCGAAGCTGATCGTCATGACAAAATGCTTGAGCTAGCCGAGTTGCTCACCGATGTGTTGCAGAAAGCGGTGCCGAGCCTCAATGAGGCCCAAGGCGAAGAACTGGGTATTTTTATGGCTAAGAACCGCGATATTTTCGCCAAGGCCTTTAAAAACCAACCCGACGCATTGAATGATCTAGGCCAAGAGCCTGCAGAGTAAGCTTGCCGGTTTGCACGCTGCCCAGTCCATGACATGACGCCATGGACTGGAATTATTGGGGTCCTGCAAAAGCCTCCAATACGCTCGGCAAGGCATCCAAAATCAAACCGCCACCTGCCAGCAACAACAGGCAGAACACCAGCCAACGCACTGTGCGCAGCGACAGTTTGGGTGGGTAACGGCGCATCAAGATAGTCACCACAAATACCAGCGGAAACGCTTCCAGACTCAACCAGGCAATGTGCAAGGTCATTTGCCCTTGAGCGATTACCAGCCCCAGGCGGGCGGCTGAATTTGCCGCAAATACGGTAATCAATGTGTTGCGAATTACCTGGTATGCCAGCGGTTGACGATAGAGGTGATAAACCAGAGGAGGCCCTCCGCTGGAGAACAACCCATTGAGCAGGCCGCACAACCCACCAGAAAGCCAGAATGCTGGCAGCCGCGAAAGATGTTCCTGGGGTTTGCTTTGTACCACCAGCAACAGGCTCCCCAGTACGATCACACAACCCAGCAAGAGCCGCAGCCAAGCCATTTGCGCATCGTTGAGTGCGCCCAGCCCCCACATGCCCAGACTCACTCCGAGCAGGCTGCTGAGCAGCACGGGCATCAATACACCACGGTCCAATTCAGGTTTAGAGCCACCTAAGCTCACCAGCGCATTAGCAACCGTGAGGATGCTGATAATAATTGCCACTTCACCCAGCGGGATCAAATTCAAGGAGGCAACCATGCCCAGCAGGATCAAGCCAAAGGCAAATCCTGTGAGATTCTGGGCCAGAGTGGCAAGCAGCACGCAGCCCAAGAACATCAGGTGCAGTTGCAGCGTCATGAATCCATTGAGCCTATCCCATCCACTGAGCTCATCCCATCCACAGTGCTTATCCCATCCATTGAGCTCATCCCATCCAATGTACGGCGAGCAGAATCAGGGTCGCGAGAAACAGCGTCTCACTGACCAGTAAGGTTGCCGGACGCCAGCCCACTTCGAGTAATGACTTCAACGAGGTCTTCATCCCCAGCGCGGCAATCGCGGTAACCAGACACCAGCTGGATACACTCACCGCAAACTCACGGATGGCCGGCGTGGTAATGCCGCTGCTATTAATGGCCACGAAAACCACAAAGAAAATAATAAACAGCGGCAATGGCAGGGCTGCACGTGGCCCATCACTTCGTTTGCGCAACAACAGCGACAAGCTAAAGACAATTGGCACCAACATGGCTACACGCAGCAACTTGACCACGGTTGCAGTGTCACCCGTTTCATCCGACATGCTGTAACCCGCGCCCACCACCTGCGCCACATCATGGATTGTTGCACCGAGAAAAACCCCAGCCTGGCGAGCATCAAGCCCAAGCCACTGGGCAATTGGCGGATAAATAATCATTGCAATGGTGCTTAGCGCGGTAACGCTGATAACCGTGAAAATGATATTGCGTTCGCTGTTTTTGTCCTGCGGCAATACGGCTGAAATCGCCAGAGCCGCTGAGGCGCCGCAGATACCGACGCTGCCACCACTCAAGATGCCGAAGTCCCGCGATTGGCCAAGAATACGCGCCAGCACCACGCCAAAGGCCATGGTCAAAAACACCCCACCAATCACCACCGCCAGCAAGGTGCCACCCAGCGACATAATTTGTTCAAGGGTGATACGCATACCCAACAGCGCGACACCAATACGTAGGATGGTGCTTGAGGTGAAACGAATCCCGGCAACTGCCCGCCCCTCTTCAGACAGAAAGCCCAAGGCCATGCCTAACAGCAGCGCCATCAACATCACGGGCGCACCGTAATGCTCAGAAAGGAATGAGGCGCTGACCCCGACCACCGCCGAAGTAATCAGACCGGGCAATATGAGTTTGCATTTTTGAGTACGTCGGCTTAACCAGGATTCGGACCCAGCATCCTCTCCATCTGTGTCTATCGCCACCGGAGGAATCGTGTGGTGTTGTTTTGTTGTCATCTTTTCACCTACACCTGTGGTTCATAACTGACCACCGATGCTAGTGAAAGCTGGCCCCCCCCATTAGAGCCACTGCAGCCCCTTGTTAGGGGCCAATCCCTCTGGCCCAATAGAAGCGCACAGCTGGCGCTAGTTGAAGGTTTTTCAGCGCTGTAGCCTAAGGTTGGTGTGCGTGGCATCAGCACAATCGAGCTTGCTAGAAAGAACCCAAATACCGAGAGCAAAATGCTGATGGATAATCGCGAGCTGATCCATATCAGTGACTACTTGAGCACTCACTGGCAACACCCCAACCCTCTATTCGCGGGCGGGAATGATCAACGCAGCAGTGAAAACTCGTTGCTGCTGCTGTTCTATGGCAGCTTGCATAAGGCGGCGGGATATAACTGGCAAAACGCTGGGCGCACGCTGATCGACAAAACCTACTTACGCATTCTTGGGCTCTGCACCCGCATGGATATGCAGGGTTTAAGCACGGATGAGTTAGCTGCACGGCTGGATGATTTTATTCGCCGCGAGCTCATGCCACGCTGGCAAATTATTCGCCAGAGTCACGGCAGTGAGGGGCTTGAGTTGGCCCAAGAGCTGCTCGACAGTGCCAGCCATGCCCTGTTCGAAGCGCCGAGCATGCATGCGCAAACCAGCCAAATACTGTTCTATCTGTGCCCACAATTACCACTGCTAGTAAGCGAGCAACCCTTGGCGTGTCAGGAGCAACTTAACACCTTGCCCGTTCTGCCTCGGCCTCAGACATTTGCGGGCGATGCGCAGCAGCAGGCTTTGATTCGCCAGTTAATTGAAGGCAGTGACTGGTGGCGACGGCGAGTGTTGGGCGCCTGGCGCTCTCAGGCAGAGCGAGCAGTGAGCCCCGCCTAGCGGCCAGTTATCAGGAGACTGCCGGCTGCAAACGCTGGCGATCTTCGGCGCTGTACTGCACGACACCCAGCGGGATTTTATCTTGCAGCGCCAGACGAATTTGCGCGACTTCATCAGCGCTAAACGCCCCGCACAACTCAATTAACTCCACATGCCGTGTCAACAGCTCAAGCGCCACCATCACGGCCTGATCGACATCTGCAACGCCACACAACGTCGCAGCAAAACTATCGGATTCGAGCTGGCCATTATGGGTCAGGAAATCCATACCGGGTGCTTTGAAAATAAAACCGTACCGTTGCACAGCCATCGGTAATACCTCTGGTTAACTGGTTAAACGATTAAATGGTTAAACCGCGACGGCCCGTTTCAGGGTTTGCGTAGAATAATCTGTAAAAATGGACGACAACGCACATGAGGCCAACCGCGCTGTCAGAGGGTCAGCTCTTGAGGTGAGAATAATCGGTACACGTGCCCCCAGAACCAGGCCCGCCGCCGTTGCACTCATAAAATAAACCATTTGCTTGAACAGGAAGTTGCCTGACTCAAGGTTCGGCACCAGCAGAATATCTGCATTACCGCAGACCTGACCACCGATGCCCTTGATGCGTGCCGCCTCTGTCGAAATGGCGTTGTCAAAACCCAACGGCCCTTCAATTCGCGCCCCAGTGATTGCGCCAATTGCCGCTAGCTTGGTCAACTCTGCAGCATCCTGACTCGACGGCATACTGCTGCTCACCTCTTCAGTGCCAGAAAGGATGGCCATGCGCGGCGACTCATACCCCAACGCGTGCATCAACTGAATGGCATTACGCGCAATATGCACTTTGTCGATGATCGAAGGCTGCACATTGATCACTGCATCGGTAATTGACAGGGCTTTATCACTGCCCGGCAAGGTCATGTGGAATACATGGCTGAGCCGGCTTGCCGTGCGCAGTCCGGCATCACGCTTGAGCACGGCACGGAGCAAGGTATCGGTATGCAAATGGCCCTTCATCAAAGCCCCCGCGTCACCCTTACCTGCCAGCGCACAACTGATCGCGGCGCTTTCGGCCTCATCACCTGCATGTAGTAAGCGCAGGTCATGCAGATCCCAACCCAGCTCTTCTGCCAGCGTCTGTATCTGGCGGATATCACCGACCAGGATCGGCTCGATCAACCCTTCATCACAGGCCTGTCTGGCACTGCTCAATGTCAACATGTTGACCGGATTGACCACCGCAGTGACAACCCGCGGCAAGGCCTTGGCCCGATTGAGCAGAAACGCTGGGCACTCATGCGCAATGGTGCTCAACATAAATTTATCTCCGACTGGTTTACTGGCGATGGCCGTTTGGCAATAGCCGTTTGGTCATACTGCAGCGGCGCCCAAAGGCGCCGCTGCAGAGACTTCACAAGCAGTGGTCAACGCTTAACGCGCAGACCATTTTGCTGACGCGGCTTATACGTAGTCCTTGTACTTATCAAGGAAACGCACAGGCTTGGACAGCGCATCCCGGCGGAACGGATCGCCCAGCTCACGGGTACACATGATTTCAATAACCGTGGTCTTACCTGCTTTTTGCGCTTCACACGCAGCGATCAAGGCCGGACCGACATCTTCAAGACGATCAACCGTGACGCCCTCGGCGCCCATCGAACGCGCAATACCCGCAAAGCTCTGGTTCTCAAGGTCACCGGCGACAAAGCGACGGTTGTAGAAGTCGACCTGATTCTTCTTCTCTGCGCCCCACTGACGGTTGTGGAAAACGATTGAAGTGACTGGAATGTTCTCGCGAACGCAGGTCATAACCTCCATCATCGACATGCCCCAGGCGCCATCACCGGCATAGGAAATCGCGGTGCGATGCGGCGCTGCAACTTTGGCACCGATAATGGTTGGCAAGGCATAGCCGCAGTTACCAAAGCTCATGGCGGCGAAGAACGAACGCGGCTGTTCAAAGCGCAGGTAGCTGTTGGAAACCGAGTTGATATTGCCGATATCCGTCGAAACCATGGCATCAGCCGGCATGGCTTTTTCCAGTTCACGCAGCACCTGACGCGGATGCAGGTAGTTGCCGTCCTCACCTTTCTGCTCGTTGATCATGTCCAGCGAGTATTCATCCTTCTCATGAATCCAGCCACTCAGCTCGGCTTCCCAGTTGGCTTTCTCCATGGCGATTTCTTCAGCGCGAGCGCCCTTGTTTTCGAGGCACAGCACATCAAGATCCTGCAAGCGAGCGAGCAAGTTCACGGCCGCTGCTTTGGCATCGCCACAGATACCTACCGAGATTTTTTTAACCAGACCAAGCATCTTTGGATCGCAATCAATCTGAATCACCTTGGCCTGCTTTGGCCAGTAATCCATACCGTGCTGCGGCAATGTCCCGAACGGGCCAAGGCGTGTGCCCAATGCCAGTACTACGTCAGCGCGCGACAGCAGCTTCATGCCCGCTTTCGAGCCTTGATAGCCCAGCGGCCCACACCACAGTTGGTGGCTGGCCGGGAATGAATCGTTGTGCAAATAGCTGTTAACAACCGGGGCCCCGAGGTATTCAGCCAGCGCCTTACAGGCGTCGACTGCATCGCCCATCACTACACCGCCACCTGAAATGATCACTGGATTCTTGGCTGAAGCCAGCAATGCGGCTGCCTCGCTGAGACTATTCTCACCACCAGCACTGCGTTCGATACGCATCGGCGCTGGAATATCAACGTTGATATCGCCGTAGAAAAAATCGCGTGGAATGTTCAGTTGAGTCGGGCCGTTTTCCTGCATGGCGCGATCAAAACAGCGCGCGGTCAGTTCAGCCATTCGTGCCGGGTTTGCCACATGCCCTTGATACTTGGTGATGGTTTCAAAGAACGGCAACTGCTGCGCTTCCTGAAACCCACCCAGGCCCTGGCTCATTGAGCCAGTTTCAGGGGTGATCACAACCACTGGGCTGTGCGCCCAGTAGGCAGCGGCGATAGCGGTTACAAAGTTGGTGATGCCTGGGCCATTCTGCGCGATACATACACCATGACGGCCACTCACTCTCGAGTAACCATCAGCCATGTGACCGGCGCCTTGCTCATGCACAACCGGGATAAAACGGATGCCAGCTGGGGCAAAAATGTCCATCGCATCCATGAAGGCCGAGCCCATGATCCCGAAAATATCGGTTACGCCATTGGCGACCATCGTTTCAACAAGAGCTTCGCTGGGTGTCATGCGTGCCATATCGACTTTCCTCTCAGTACTTGGTGTACGACGGCCGAGCCGCCGGTTAACGGGGCTTAGCCGCAGAGCGGCATCGGCGCACAGGAATAGCCGAGAAACTCGGCACCTTCAGAGCAGCTGATCTGCCCTGCTTTAATGTTCAGGCGCTGCATCACAAGAGTCGCAACTGGCACCATGAAAGGATGCTGTTGTGAATGATTGATCACATGCGAGATGCGATTATTCATGTTGATCTCTCCGCTTATTCTTGTGATGAAGCACTGCCAGCCCAGCTAAACCCTGCACTGCGTTGCAAATGCATGTTCGGCTTGGCTGGACCTAGAGTAGGAGCGTGAGAGATCAGCCCGATAGAACCAGTTGCGAGCCAGTTGTTGCGCCAGTGCTAATCCAGCGTTTTCTGCGCGCGCAGAACTACACACCGCGCCTTGGAGCAGCGGTGTCGGATACATCGAAAGTAGTTAGTGGTGCTTGGCGTGCAATTGAAAAAATCAGCAAACTAAAACGCCGTGGGTAACAAGCAATAGCGACCGATACCGCTGCTCCCCGCTACGACTAGTGAAGCAGTTTTTCCGCTGACCCTTCGCTGAGTTGCTCAATCAGCTCAGTCAGTAGCTTGATACCGGGCCGAATGCGCTCTGCGGCAATCGACGAATAGCCTAGGCGGAAATAATTCAACGGCGGGTTATCCCCGTGAAAATGAATATCACCTGGCTCAATAAGAATGCCGTGTTTTGCGGCCAGTTTGTGCAGTTCGCGAGCATCCAGTCCATCTGGACCTTTGACCCAATAACAAGACCCGCCAAAGCTCGGCTCGCGCGATGAGTCAGGAAGAAATTCGCGCAAGGCATCACCCATTTGTTGATGACGATCCTGATAGGCACGCATCAAACTCATGATCAGAGCATCGTGATAGCCGCGCTCAAGAAACAGCGCAACCGAGCGCTGATTGTTCGCCGCGGGATGACGCACCATCAAGCGGCGTAAGGCGCGTGCCTCACGAATCAATGGTTCAGGGCCGACCAGATAGCCAACGCGCAAACCTGGCGCGAGGGTTTTTGAAAGACTGCCGACGTAGAGCACCCGATCGTTTTTATCCAAGCTCTTGAGCGCGGGAATCGGGTTGGCCTTGAAATTGGTTTCGCTTTCGTAATCATCCTCAATAATCAGAAAGTTGTGCTCATTAGCGCGCCGCAGCAACTCGTAACGTCTTTCCAGCGGCATGGTTACGGTGCTCGGACACTGATGACTGGGCGTGGTGTAAACCAGATCACATTGATTGAGCTGATCGCTGAGCACCAAGCCTTGTGCATCAACGGCCAGAGGCTGCACCCGTGAAGGATTGAGCATGGCGATATTGCGGATATCCATATAACCCGGATCTTCGATCCCCATCAGGCTGTCGGGACGCAACAATAAACGGGCAAGCATATACAACCCATGCTGAGCGCCAACCGTCACCAGTATCTGGTCGGGCGATGCCCACACACCACGACGCGGCAACAAACGCGTGCGAATTTGCTCCATCAACAACGGATCATCATTATCAAAGCGATCAGAAGCCCAATCGCGAATCGCCGGAATACTCACCGCGTCGCGACAGCATTCTCGCCAGTTCGCCGTGGGAAATAACACCGGATCAAACTGGCCGTAAATAAACGGATACTGATATTTCTGCCAGTCACGCGGCTTGCTCATATTGCGCTGTTCGGTTGGCTTGACCACCAACCGACTTGACCAGTCCGGGGTATGATCGAACGACGAATCAACCGGCGCTTTAGCAGGCTCGACCTTGCGCGCAAGAATATCCGGATTAACGTAATAACCGCTGCGCTCACGGGCAACAAGGTAGCCATCATCGAGCAAATGCTCGTACGCCAGCACGACCGTATTACGCGCAATATTCAGTTGTTTAGCGAGTTTTCGACTGGACGGGAGCGGGCTGTCGAGGGGGATATTGCCGTTAAGAATGACCTGGGCAATCTGTTCACGTAACTGCTGTTGCAAGCCAGTTGGCTTATCAGCGGACAAATGAAAAAGATGAAACATATCGCGGCCTCAGTTGTAGTAACTGCACATGCTGGAACCCATTTTCCTTGATCCAGCAACTCCACTTTTCCCAGCACCAAAGTGCGATGACTGCGGGGCAGACTAGCACCAACAGTCATCCAAGACTATCCAGCCAGAACCCCCATGAAAACCAATGCGCCAAGTAGAGCTTAAAATAGTCTTTGGGCAAAACGCCAAAGCCGATCTGACCTGCAACAGCAGATCAGATCGGCTTGATACCCGCCAGTTTTACGCTTAGGCAACTCGCCCAAACGCGTTATCCAGTGCACTTATAATCTGATCCAGATCGGCCTGGGTTGCGATCAATGCCGGACTGAAACACAGGGTGTTGTTGAACTGTTCAAAACTGCGGTTGGTGCGACCAATAATCACCCCTTGACGCATGCAGTCCGCAGCAATGGCAATGGCAACGCTTTCAGCAACCGGCTCTTTGGTCTCACGGTCCTTGACCAGCTCCAAGCCGCAGAACAAACCCTTGCCGCGCACATCACCGATCAACGGGTACTTGTCTTGCAGCTCACGCAGCCGGCCCATGAAGTACTCGCCCATTTGCGTGACGTTTTCGAGCAGACCTTCATCCTCGATAATCTGCATATTGGCCAGAGCCGCTGCGGGCCCCGCGGTGCAGCCACCAAAGGTGCTGATATCGCGGAAATAACCCATGCGATCCTGAGCATCGTCCTTGAACGCATCAAAGACTGCTTCAGTGGTCACGGTGCAAGAGATCGCGGCGTAACCACTGGCAACGCCCTTGGCCATGGTCACAATATCTGGCTGGATGCCGTAATGCTGGTAACCAAACCATTTGCCTGTGCGGCCTAAACCACAAACAACTTCATCGATGTGCAAAAGAATGTCGTACTTTTTGCAGATCGCCTGAATGGTTTCCCAGTAACCAACGGGTGGCGTAATCACTCCACCGCCCGCCGTGATCGGTTCAAGGACTACCGCGCCGACGGTATCCGGCCCCTCCGCCAGTATTACTTTCTCCATCTCCAGCGCGGCACGCACGCCGTAGTCCGCCACATCACCAAATTGCGAACGGTATTCGCAGCAGTGAGCAAACTCCACAAACCCCGGAGTGAACGGACCGTATTGGTTTTTACGCTCAAACTGGCCAGTAGAGCTCAGGGCGGTAATGGTGGTGCCGTGATAATCACGCTCGCGGAAGAGAATCTTGTGCTTCTTGCCACCGTATTTCTTGTGGGCAATCTGACGAACGATTTTATAGGCCTTTTCGTTAGCCTCAGAACCGGAATTCGAATAATAGACACGGCTTAGGCCGGGCATTTTCTCGATCAGTTTTTTGGCGAACAGAGCGCCGGGAACACTACCGGCAGTACCTGCAAAGTAGTTGAGTTTAACCAACTGATCACGCACCGCATCGGCAATGCTTTCACGGCCATACCCGACGTTAACTGTCCATACACCACCGGACACTGCATCCAGGTATTCGTTGCCCTTAATGTCCCAAACGCGCATGCCTTTGCCTTCGACAATCACCATCGGATCATTCTGTTCCAGTGGCTTGTGCTGGGTGAGGTGATGCCAGACGTGACTGCGGTCACTGGCAAGCACTTCAGCTGCATCAAAATCGTTCGTCATGTTATTCATGCCAACCTCCTGCGTGGAACATTGTAATTGTGCGCGGTCGGCCTGGTGATGCAGGTGCCGCAGTCATCCAACGATAGGCTGTGGTGAGCAAAGACCTGAGTCAGCCCCTGATGACGAAACTAAGAGCATGGCGTCAGCGCAGATAGAACCAGTTATTACCCAACTGAGGTGCCAGCCAGACTACAGGGCACTTCCACCGCACTGACTGGACCAATATGGCTGGTCCCATTGGCTCTTCAGGCGCATGTAGAACAGGGCAAACATACGGCTACCGTGAGCTGATTTATCCGCTTTGGAGCTGCAATGATTGAAGTCACGATTAACGGTGAGACGCAGCAACTACCCGCCAACTTGAGCCTGGGCGAGCTGCTTGCGCGCCGAGATCTGGAAAACAGGCGCTTAGCGATTGAGCTCAACATGCAGGTGATTCCACGCAGTCAATTTCCGCACCTGCATCTGCAAAACGGCGATCGTCTTGAAATCGTGCATGCCATCGGTGGCGGCTGATCAGGCGTCATTTATTACTGTGTCTGGGGGTTGATATGACGCTTGCTATGCCATTGGATGATCCACTGATCATCGCGGGGCAATCATTCAAATCGCGCTTACTGGTTGGCACTGGCCATTATGCTGACCTCGCTGAGACTCACGCAGCGGTGACCGCAAGCGCCGCACAGATCGTCACTTTTGCCGTGCGCCGCAGCAACATCGGCCAGGATGCACAAGCGCCCAATCTACTCGATGCAATTGCCCCAGAGCGCTTCACGCTGCTCCCCAATACCGCCGGTTGTTACACCGCCAAAGATGCGGTGCGCACCTGCCTGCTGGCACGTGAACTGCTCGACGGACATGATCTGGTAAAGCTCGAAGTACTCGGCGATAGCCAGACGCTCTACCCCGACATTACTGAAACGCTCGCAGCGGCACGGCAACTGGTTGAGCTGGGTTTCAACGTGATGGTTTACACCAGTGATGACCCGTTGATAGCCCGACGTTTAGAGGAAATCGGTTGCGTTGCGATCATGCCATTGGGTGCGCCTATCGGCTCGGGCTTGGGTATTCGCAACCCATATAACATTCGCATGATCGTCGAAAACGCCAAGGTACCGGTGATTGCCGATGCCGGTGTCGGCACCGCCTCAGATGCGGCGATTGCCATGGAGTTGGGCTGCGACGGGGTGTTGATGAATACCGCTATTGCTCACGCACGTGAACCGATCCGCATGGCCTCAGCCATGCGCCAAGCTGTTTGCGCCGGGCGCGAAGCTTATCGAGCTGGCCGCATGCCGCGCCGACTGGACGGCAATGCCTCTTCCCCGTTGAGCGGGCTGTTTATTTAACCCGCTGATCGCTTGCTAAATAGTGTTTAGGCGTCGGAGTTGAACATGGCCGCCAACTGTTCGGCGGCCATCTGCATGTGCGCGATGCCTTCAATCAAGTCATTCAGGCTCTTGCGTGCGGTTGGCGCATGACACGCCAGTGCAGCCACACAGCGACCATCGTGGTCACGGATCGGTACTGCCACCGCCACCATCCCCGCGACAAACTCCTCGCTGTCGATACCCACACCTCGGCTGTTAATGCGCTCAAGCTCAGCCTGCAATAAACCCATATCTGTAATGGTGCGCGGGGTTTGTGCAGTCAACTGCAAGCGCTGCAGTAGCTGTTGGCGCGCATCGACTGGCATTTCAGCCAGAAACAACTTACCGCTCGCCGTGCAATGCAAGGGCACATGCGTGCCGGGCTCAACATGCAGACGCAACGGCTCCTGAGTTTCAACCCGATCGATATAGATCACCTGGGTTCCGTCCAGCGCCGTGAGGTTGCAGGTCTCGCCCAAGGTACGGACCAGCGATTCCAGGATCAGTCGATGACGCTGCATGACCACATCATTGCGCAGCAAGCGCAGGCCCATCTGCGTCGAGCGCGGGCCGAGCAAGTAGGTTTTTTCATCCACCTCACGCAATAAAAAACCCAGTCGCTCCAACGCTTGAACCATGCGCAACAACGTAGCTTTGGGCGTGGCCAGACGGTGACTTAACTGCGCCAATGACATGGGCGCGTCAGCCAAGGCAATGGTTTCCAGCAGTAACAACGCTCGCAAGCTCCGGTCTGGACTTGCAGCTGAATCAATACCAGCCAACTGACTCTTTGATTTCGATACGTTTTGTTCCAGTTTTTCAACCATCTGAAAATTTCATCCGTAAATTAACTGCATGATTATAAAACAAATAACGCCATAGGCCAGTCAGATCAAGGCATTGGACTCAATCGAAACATATTTCTGGCCCAACAATAATGAACCATTTTGTTCTAATTTTATTTTGAAGTTCGGTTTCACACTAATAAAAACAAAGAGGATTTCGAATGTCGCTCACCTATGACTTCGTCGTAGTGGGTGCTGGCTCTGCTGGCTGCGTGCTAGCAAACCGGCTCAGCGAGAACGGGCGCTACAGCGTCTGCTTGCTGGAAGCGGGCCCACCGGATCGCTATCCGTGGATCCACATTCCCATTGGCTACGCCAAGACCATGTTCCACCCTGTCTATAACTGGGGCTTCTACACCGACCCAGACCCGGGCATGAACAACCGTCGCATTTACTGGCCACGCGGGCGAGTATGGGGCGGTTGCAGCTCAATCAACGGACTTATCTACATTCGCGGCCAGCAGGCTGATTACGATGCCTGGGCCGAGTCCGGTAACGACGGCTGGGGCTGGAAGGATGTACTGCCCTACTTCCGCCGCGCCGAGAACAATGACCTAGGCCCTGGGCCAACTCATGGCACTGCAGGACCGCTATATGCGTCAAGCATCAAGGCGCGTCATCCGCTCACCGAAGGATTCATCGAAGCCGCCAAAGAGCTGGGCGTACCGCGCACGAATGACTTTAATACAGGTGATCAAGAAGGTGTCGGTTATTACCAACTGACGACCCGCAACGGTCTGCGTTGCAGCACCGCCGTAGCCTATCTGCACCCGGCGCGAAAGCGCAGCAATCTGACGATCATCTCGCTCGCCAAGGCGCAGAAAATAGTATTCGATGCCAAGCGTGCAACCGGCGTGGTATTTGAAAAAGACGGACAACTGCAAACCCTCAATGCCAAGCGAGAAGTGATACTCAGCGCCGGCGCATTGCAATCGCCGCAGTTGTTGCAGCTTTCAGGCGTGGGCTCACATGAGCTGCTGAAGAAGTTTGCAATCCCCTTGGTTCACGAACTGCCTGGGGTCGGTGAAAACCTGCAGGATCATTTGCAGATCCGCATGATCTACCAATGCACCCGCCCCATTACCACCAATGATGAACTGCGCTCGCCCTGGCGCAAACTGCGCATGGGCTTGCAATGGCTGTTTACCCGCAGTGGGCCGCTGGCCATCGGTATCAACCAGGGGGGCTTGTTCACCAAGGTGCTCGAACCAAGTAAGACACCCGATATCCAGTATCACTTTGGCACGCTCAGCGCCGATTCCGCAGGCGGCAAGGTGCACCCGTTTTCAGGGTTCACTATGTCGGTTTGCCAGTTAAGGCCAGAGAGCCGTGGCTACGTGCGGATCGTCTCCAACGACCCGAACCAGCCACCCTCCATGCAGCCTAATTACCTGTCCACTGAACTGGACCGGCAAACAGCAATTGCTGGCGTGCGCTACACGCGCAAGCTGGCAGCGACAGGGCCGCTCAGAGACCTGATCAAGCGCGAGCACCTGCCGGGTATTGAGCAACAGAGTGACGAACAGATTCTGCAGTTTTGTCGGCAGTACGGCGCCACCATCTTCCATCCGTCAGGCACTTGCAAAATGGGTTCGGACCCAATGGCAGTGGTTGACTCACGCCTGCGTGTTCACGGCATCAAGGGGTTACGGGTAGTCGACTGCTCGATCATGCCGACCCTGGTTTCCGGTAACACCAATGTGCCGGTGGTGATGATCGCCGAGAAAGCCTCGACGATGATTCTCGAAGACGCCGTCAAACCAACGCTTGTTGAACCCAATGCTATTGCAGCACAGCCCTCGGAAGCGCTTTCCCACGCGCTCTGAGCAACTACAGCATTTGAGCCAGCGCTGTGCATCAGGTAACCGCCAGCAGGCTTTATTGCCTAGCCAAACACATAGGAATACTGACATGTCCACGCCCAATCCCGTGCGCAAAGTCGTAATCGCAAGTGTCATCGGCGCCACCATTGAGTGGTACGACTTCTTTCTCTACGGTGTCGTTGCCGGCATCGTTTTCAACCAGCTGTACTTTCCCAATGATGATCCGCTTATTTCAACCATGCTGGCCTACGGCACCTTTGCTGTTGGCTTTCTGAGCAGGCCCATCGGCGGCGTTATTTTCGGCCATTTCGGCGACAAGATCGGCCGTAAAAGCATGCTGGTCATGACCATGATGATCATGGGCATTGCCACCTTTCTGATCGGGCTGGTGCCCACTTACGACAGCATTGGTATTTGGGCACCGCTCATCTTGCTGGTGTTGCGCATATTCCAGGGCATCGGCCTGGGTGGTGAATGGGGCGGCGCAGTGCTTATGGCGTTTGAATATGCGCCAAAACATAAACGCGGCTTCTACGCCAGTTTGCCGCAAATCGGCTTGGCTATCGGCTTGTGCCTGGCCTCGGGCGTCGTCGGCCTGCTGTCGTATTTCCTGACCGACACGCAATTCCTTGAGTGGGGCTGGAGAATTGCCTTCCTGCTCAGTGCGGCACTGGTATTTGTCGGTACCTGGATTCGTCTCAATGTCATGGAAAGCCCAGAGTTCGCCAAGGTCAAGGCCGCAAACGCCGAAGCGGCGATTCCATTTGTTGACATGATGAAGCGCTACCCAAAAAACGTCCTAGCCGGCATGGGCGCGCGTTATATCGACGGTGTGTTCTTCAACGTATTTGGGGTGTTCTCGCTCAGTTACCTGACGCAAACTCTCAACCTGCCGCGTTCTGAGGCGTTGATTGGGGTCATGGTTGCCGCCGTCGTGATGTGTTTTAGCATCCCCATGTTTGGCGCATTGTCCGACCGAATCGGCCGTACGCGAGTCTATTTCTGGGGCTCACTGATCACCGCGATTTCAGCCTTTCCAGCGTTTTGGCTGATGATGACCAGCGACGGCAATATGTTCATCATCTGGTTGGCGATAGTGGTGCCGCTCGGCATCTTCTATGCAGCGGTTTACGGGCCAGAAGCAGCACTGTTCTGTGAGTTGTTTGACGCCAAGGTGCGCTACACCGGAATCTCGTTCGTCTATCAATTCTCTGGGATCTTCGCGAGCGGCCTGACCCCAATGATCGCCACCGCGTTGATGCGCAGCAGCGATGGGCAGCCGTGGACAACCTGCCTGTATGTGTTATTCGCCGGGGCCGTGAGTGCTTACTCCGTTTGGTGGATTGGCAATCGCAAGAAACAGGCATCGATTGAGCCTGAGATGGCAGCAGAGCCTGCAGCCATCCGCTAAATGGCTAACGCCACTGCTACCTGCCCCGCTTTCGGTTCACCCTTTGCGGGGCTTTAACTTGTGGTAACAGATTGAACAAAGCTTAGGTTACTCAACTGCTTTCCTTCAGCGCTCGGCAACCCTGCGCACTGGCACCATTAATGCCGCAATCCTGGCTCTTGGCTAACAGCTGCAGCAAACTAAACTGTATACAACTCTCCTAACGAGAGTGGCCTCCCTTCCCGACGTTACTCTGCACCTTGCGCCAAGCCGGATGCCCGGGAATCGCTGAAAACAATAACAATGCGCCAAAACCGTTCAACTGCTGAATAAGCCAGTTGGATTGTTTGCTGTGCGCTTTATATGGAGCCGAACCTTACTGACAACTTGAGAGCAACTGCCATGAACGACTATCCGACCCTGAAAGAGATGGGCATTGACGCTGCTGGAACGATTAAGCGTTTTAGTTTGCGTCACGAACGCGACCGTGATGTATTGAAGATCTACTTCCATCGCCCAGCCAACTCCCTGCGCTCGCACAGCCAGAAGTTCACCTTCGCCCATCCACGCCGGGCTATTCCTGGCCAGAGTCGACACAGTCAAGCCTTCGCCGAATTAGCTGCAAGCAGCCCGGTGTTGCGCAGCGCATTGGTAGAACTCAAACAGCTGACGGCCGTCGAAGTGCCGCAGCTGTCGCCGAAAGAAGAAGTGCTGCAAGACTTGCAACACCTGGAGAATGTTATGGAAGGCAAGCTCGCTGAGATTCGCCAGAAAATCGAATACTTGGCCTGAAGCTACTTCAAGCCTGAACTGGCGCAGCTTTAGTCATCTGCGCCATTTTGCTGGCGAACAGCTGAGCCAACGCATCTGAGTCTCCACCCGACTCATCCAAAGCCTCAACCACCGCCTGCAATGTCGGCTGCGTTTTGCTGAGTAGCGCCTCGATGTACTGCTCTGGAGTCACCTGCGTATGCGCCTCATAGCGCTTGAACAGGTCGAGCAGTTGGCTGTTAATTGGCAGCGTCAGGGTATCTGTAGACATCGGATAAACCTCTTTAGAAAGTCGCCGGGTCAATGCCATTGCACCCGCTTGGCCCCATCCTTAGCGGGTTCAGCCTCGGACAATAGAGCCAGTTCATAGCCAGTATTGGCTCCAGGTAATAGTTAGCAACGCCCGCATCATCATTGGCCTGCACCTTATCTGGCAATTTTGTTGGTCAAACGTTGGCCGCATAACCCAGCGCGAACTGGCCCCTTCGCTGTAACTTCTGCGCCCCTAGAATCAGGTCATTCTCCTGTTATCGAGGCACCACGCATGACTGACCTGACTCTTGAATCTGCCAGCCGCCTGGTGCCAGCCCGTGAACTGTTTGGAATCGACAGCAACATGCGCGTACCGGTGTTACTCAAGCAGGATGATCAAGTACCCGAGATCGACAGCGCTTACCGCTTTAACCCAGAAGTAACCCAGGCGGTGCTCGCCGGGTTCACCCGCAACCGGCGCGTCATGCTCCAGGGTTTGCACGGCACAGGGAAATCAACCCACATTGAGCAGATCGCCGCACGACTCAACTGGCCCTGCGTACGGGTTAATCTGGACGGTCACATCAGCCGGCTCGACCTGATCGGCAAAGACGCAATCGTGCTGCGTGAGGGCAAACAGGTCACCGAATTTCAGGAAGGCATATTACCGTGGACACTGCGCCGTCCTGCGGCGCTGATTTTCGACGAATACGATGCCGGACGCCCTGATGTGATGTTCGTTATTCAGCGAATCCTTGAACGCGACGGCAAACTCAACCTGCTCGATCAAAATCGACTGATCACGCCACATCCGCAATTCCGCCTGTTTGCCACATCCAACACCGTTGGCCTGGGCAACCTCAATGGTCTTTACAACGGCGCACAAGTGCTCAATCAGGCGCAGCTCGATCGCTGGAATATTGTCGCCAGCCTCAACTACTTGCCCTCCGAAGAGGAGCAAGCAATTGTTGCTGCCCGGGTTCCACAACTACTGGGGCTTTATGACTCAAGCCTGCTTGCGTCAATGGTTGCCGTCGCCGGCTTGACCCGTGAAGGCTTTGCCTGTGGCGATCTTTCAACACTGATGTCACCGCGCTGCGTAATTTCGTGGGCTGAAAATACGGAAATATTTGGTGACCCAGCGCTGGCGTTCCGCTTGTCATTCCTCAACAAGTGCGATGAAGCTGAACGCGGTGTCGTTGCCGAGTATTACCAACGCTGTTTCGATCATGAGCTTAAAGAATCCGCCCTGCCGCATTTAGCACTGGCTTGAGCGCTGAAATGAAGCAGCCACCTCGGCGTGAGAAGCATCAGCAACAACTCGAAGAGTTATGCGCGGCGACTATGCGAGCGCTCTCGGGAGAACGCCGTCTGCGTTATCGCGGAGCTCGACTTGAGGTGAACGGCCAGCATATTCCGGTTCGTGCACCGCACCTGCATCCCGACCCGGAGCAGGATGACTTTTCGGCATATCGTGGCGTCGCCGACAGCCTGGCTCTGCGCCTCAAGCACAGCGACCGAGTACTGCTGCAAGCGCACCTGCCCGCTCAGCCGATTGCCCGCTTGGTTTTTGAGTTGCTTGAACAGTTGCGTGTTGAGTCGCTGGTCAGTGACCGTTATCCGGGTGTGCGGCGTAACCTGATGCTGCGCTTCAGCCAATGGAGCCAGCAATTTATCGACTCAGGTCAGACCGAAGGCCATGTTGGCCTTATGCTCTACACCCTCTCGCAGATGAGTTGGTTGCTGTTATGTGGCGGGCGGGCCAACGAGCAGACGGAGATGCTGATCGAAGCCCCGAGACTGAGCCTGCTCGGACATTTTGGCGCACACTTCGGTCTATTACGCCGCTGCCGTCATGATCAATCGACGTACAGCGAGCACGCGCTGTTCATTGCCAACAAGGTTGTTGAGTTGCTTGAGCAACTTGACTCACAACTGCTCAATAACGATGAGCGTAAAGTATCGGAAGTTGCTGAGAAGGCCCATCTGGCCTTTGCTTTACTGCTCGACAGTGACGCCGATGAAGAAGGTGTAGACAGCGCTAGCGCTACCGCACAGGGCAATTCACGCGATAGCCAGGACACATTCAGCTATCAGGTGTTTAGCCGCGCTTATGACCGCGAAGTAGCCGCTGTCAGCCTGGTTCGCGCCGATCTACTTAAACAACTACGCCAGCGTATGGATCAACGCATGGCGGCCCAAGGCCTCAACCTGCCGCGCCTGGCCAAGCGCCTCAGCGCATTGCTCGCGCAACCTCAGCGTGACGGCTGGGCCTTTGCTCAAGAAGACGGTCAAATCGATGCAGGCAGGCTCAGCCGTCTGATTATTAGCCCCGAGCAACATGAGATTTTCCGCAACGAGCGCCAGCGTCCGCAAAGTGATTGCGTGGTCAGCCTGCTGATTGATAACTCGGGCTCCATGCGTAACCACATAGACGCCATCGCCTTGCTGGCAGATACCTTGAGCCGTGCTCTGGAACTGGCAGGTGCACAGAGTGAAATACTCGGTTTTACCACCGGACAATGGAATGGTGGTCGTCCACTCAAGCGTTGGCGCGCAGCGGGGCAACCAGCGAACCCAGGGCGCTTGAATGAGCTGGAGCATCGCATTTACAAAGATGCCGATACCCCTTGGCGTAAAGCGCGGCCAAGTATCGCCGCGCTGCTAAAGTCAGATCTATTCCGTGAAAGTGTCGACGGCGAAGCCCTGCTCTGGGCTCAGCACAGACTGCTGAAACGCCAGGCCACGCGGCGCATCCTGATCATCATCAGCGATGGCTGCCCAATGGACGGCGCCACCCATCAAGCCAACTGCAGCGACATTCTCGACCAGCACTTAAAACAAGTGGCCCGACAGATTGAACAGCAATCCGCGGTTGAATTGTATGCCTTGGGTGTCGGCCTGGACCTGAGTAACTACTACCGCAACAGCCTCGAACTAGACCTATCGAATAGCTTTGACAACCGGGTTTTCGATGAGATTTTACATCTGTTGCACAGGTCCAACTGAGCGTGCAGATTTAGCGGTAATCTGGCTCCCTACGCCGCGCTAAAACAGGCCTCAAGCAACCGCTATCTTTTGGTGCAAACACCTGATTTAAAGCGCTTTTTCGCCCCTCATTTGGGCATAAAAAACTGGCCCTAGACAGGCCTCAAATGTGGCCCTAAACAGCCTCTCGACACAGGCGGATTATTGATCCGGTCAAATGTAATTGACGGGCAACAATCCGCCGCACTTGCAGCACGCTTTGCACCGTGGTCGCCCGTTAAGCTTTGCTCGAGCTTGGCTCACGCAGCATTTGTGAAGGCTGCTCGACCTGCACTTTCGTAATCAAAAAAACTAGAACGGAGTACGCAGTTATGACCACCAACAAAGCATTCACCCGACCGCTCGCCCTCGCCCTGTGCCTGCTGGCAACAACCTTGGGCAGCAGTCTGACTCAGGCCAAAACCTTCCGTGTTGCAGTAGGCGATGGCGCTGGAGGCACCCAGCACGAGCTGGGCCTGAAGTTTGCGCAAGAACTGAAAGCCAGAACCGATGGCAAGGATGACGCCAAACTATTTCTCAATGGCCAGCTAGGCAGTGAAGAAGACACCGTCAGCAACGCTGCAATGGGCACGCTGGACTTCTCAATTCTGGCGATCAACAACGTCACGCCATTCTCGCCCTCGGTTGGCATCCTGACGATGCCCTACATGATCCAAAGCCTCGATGATGCTGTAGCCCTGACCCAGAGCGATATCGGCAAAACCCTGATCGACAACACCGTGCGCGATGCCGGTGTGCGCATTATCGGCTGGGCATACTCAGGCTTCCGGGTACTGACCAACTCGAAAAAACCGGTCAAAACCATAGAAGATCTGGCAGGCCTGCAGATTCGCGTACCGAAGAACGAAATCATGATCGACACCTACCGCGCCTGGGGCATTAACCCGACGCCAATGGCCTGGTCAGAAACCTTTACTGGCTTGCAGCTGAAAGTGGTAGATGGCCAGGACAACCCGTATTTGACCGTCAACGCCATGAAGTTTTATGAGGTGCAGAAATACGTCACCAACCTGCGCTATCTGTTCTCTATCGAGCCGCTGATTGTCAGTGAGTCGATGTTTCAGGAACAAACCCCGGAAATGCAGCAAATCATCCTTGATGCGGGTAAAGCGGCGACGCTGCACAGTGCCAAGTGGCTGGTCGAGCAGGAAGATCGGATCAAACAAGAGCTGGTCGCAAAAGGCATGGAAATTACCGACCCGGCCAATGATGAGAAAGAGTGGATTGACCTTGCAGTGTCGAAAGTATGGCCGAAGTATTACGACCAACTCGGCGGTAAAGATCAGGTCAATGTGGTGCTCAAAGCATTGGGCCGCGACGCCATCTAAGCCAGCTGCTTGTTGGCTTGCCGACAACTTAAGTTGTCTCCGTTGACATCGCCATCGGTGAGTCTCAGACATACCGATGGCTAACCGCTCACGCTGTAGAACGTATGGCCTCAACTCCTGGGATCACGCGTTCAGGAAGGCGCTAATGAAATCTGCCAGCCGCTTCTTCAAAATCATCGACAACCTTGAGAATTACATATGCCGGGTACTCTTGGCGCTGTTTGTAATTATCCTGTTTGCCCAGATTCTCAGCCGTAACCTGTTCAATCATTCGCTCTCTTGGACAGAAGAGCTGGTGACCTACATGTTTGTCTGGTTCGCCTTCTTTGGTGCCAGTTACGCTGCAAAGCTAGCCGCCCATAACCGCGTAACGTTTCAGTTCAAGCTGATGCCGCGCAAGGCTGCCGTTGCACTTGAAGCGCTCTCGGACCTGATATGGGTGTGCTTCAACTGCTACTTCGTCTACCTCAGCGTGATGTTCTTCATGAAGGCAAACGTCTTCTGGAAATCACAAACCTTAGGCGTGCCGATGAAGTATCTCTACTTGATTTTGCCGATCGCCTTCAGCCTGATGACCCTGCGCATTCTTCAGGTCAACTACTACAAGCTCGTCAAAGGTATCGATATTCGTGATCCGGAGACGGAAGAGCTGGACAAGATAATCCACGACTCCCAGGCCCAGACGTCTGAGCCAAACCCAACTACCCGCGAAGCAACCCACCCGGAGCGGGCCCATGGTTGACACTACGATTGTTTATATCCTCTTTGGCTCATTCATTCTGTTGTTACTGATCGGAACCCCCATCAGCATCTCACTGGCAGTTTCTGCCTTGGCATCATTTCTCTACCTGGGTGAAAACCCGATCAAGTTCGTCCAGATTGCGTTCACCTCGGTGGGTTCATTTCCATTGATGGCACTGCCCGCATTTATTCTGGCTGGCGCGCTCATGGAGGCCGCGGGGATATCCAGGCGCCTGGTCGCACTGGCCGAGAGTTTTGCTGGACCCATCACAGGTGGTATCTCGGCCGCCGCCGTACTGGCGTGTCTGTTTTTCGGCGCCATCTCAGGCTCCGGCCCGGCAACCACAGCGGCCGTCGGCATGCTGATGATTCCGGCGATGGTCAAACGTGGCTATGCCAAGGGTTATGCGTCTGCGGTGACGGCCTCATCCGGAGGCCTGGGTATCATCATTCCACCGTCAATTCCGATGGTGATTTTCGGAATTTCAGCAATGGGCATGCTACCGCCGCCTGAAGCTATTGAGAAATATGGTGCGTTCGGCACTGTGTCAATTCCAAAACTGTTCATCGCAGGTGTCGTTCCTGGCTTTATGCTGGCGGGCGGCCTGTTGATCATGAACTACTTCCGTTGCAAAAAGCTGGGTTATACCGGCAGTGGCGAGGGTTGGTCATCGAGCAAAATACGCAAGGCAATGCGTGAAGGGTTCTGGTCGATGCTCGCGCCATTTGTGATTCTTGGCGGTATTTATACGGGGCTGTTCACCCCAACAGAATCAGCTATCGTGGCGATTTTCTATACATTGTTCGTCGGCCTGTTTATCCACAAGGAGCTGCACTTTAAAGAGATTTTCAAATCGCTTGAGACAACCACATGGATCACTGGCCGGGTGCTAGTCATTCTGTTCACGGCCACCGTGTTCGGTCGGTTGCTGGTGGAAAATCAAATTCCAGCGGTGGTGGCTGACTCGATGCTGAGCCTGACGGATAACATCTACCTGATCTGGATATTGATTATCGGATTCCTGCTGTTTGTCGGCATGTTCATGGAAACCCTCGCCGCGATCATGATTTTGACCCCGGTGATCTTGCCGATCACCTACACCCTGGGCATTGACCCGGTGCACTTCGGTATCGTGCTGATCTGCTGCTTAAGCATTGGTTTCATGACACCACCAATGGGCGAAAACCTGTTTATCGCCTCAGGGATATCCGGCACGGCGATTGAGGACATATCCAGGCGTGCCTTGCCATTCGTTGCGGTACTGACCACCGCGACCTTTATCATCGCCTGCGTCCCGGCAATCAGCCTGACCCTCCCCAGATGGCTCGGTTACTGAGCCTGCCCAGCAAATAAAAATGGCCCGATTAAACGGGCCATTTTTATTTAATTAATAACTCGCTGGTGAATCACAATAAAAGACTGCCGCCACTCGCACAGCCTGCAACCTTTGGCCTGTCAGGGATATAACAAGCGCTCTGCCAACGCGTCAGCTACCCGAGCTGGAGGTCGTTTATCCGCTTGCGCATGGGCAAATATCTCAGTCAACCGCGTCGCTATTTTTGCTAAATGGGCGGTAATCGAAGACAAACTTTCACCTTGGTGATTAAGCGCGACGTAAATCAAACCACCCGCATTAATCACGTAATCGGGGGCATAGAGGATGCCGCGGGCTTGCAGCGCATCCGATATCTCGGGGCTGGCTAGTTGGTTGTTAGCCGCGCCAGCAACCGCAGAGCAGCGAAGCCTTGCCACTGCCTGTGCATCAAACACGCTGCCCACGCCACAAGGCGCCAGAATGTCACAGGGCACGCTGAGAATTTCGCTATTAGCCACTGGGTGCGCGGACAGCTGTTCGACCGCTAGCTCAACTTTACCCAAGTCCAGATCGCTGACTAATAACTCTGCCCCGGCAGCGTGCAGCTGCTCAGCGAGTGCGAAGCCAACATTACCCAACCCCTGAATGGCGACACGCAGGCCTTCCAAATCATCAGACCCGAGACGCGCGTAAGCAGTGGCTCGAATCCCAGCAAACACTCCCAGTGCGGTATGTGGCGATGGATCACCCGCGTGAGTGGTACTGGTGACATGCTGGGTGGCCTGAGCGATGCAATCCATATCCAGGCTGGAGGTGCCACTGTCCATCGCGGTGATGTAGCGACCGTTGAGGGTCTCGATAAAACGCCCAAATGCCTCAAATAACGCGGCGCGGTCATTTACATGGGCAGGCCGCATAATCACGGCTTTACCACCGCCTTGCTTTAAGCCGGCCAGTGCCGCTTTGTAACTCATGCCTTGGGCAAGGCGCACCGCATCATGCAATGCCAACTGGGTATTTGCATAAGGTAAAAACCGGCAGCCACCCAAAGCGGGGCCAAGCTGGGTGTTATGTATTGCAATAATTGCTTTGAGACCTGTCTGCGGATCCTGTGCGACATGCAACGTCTCAAGCCCGGCGGCGTCCATGATGTCAAACATGTTATGGCTCCCCAGGGTTTGCTCCCGTCTTATCAAGAGCTGCTTTGCGGCAAAACGGTCACAACCCCTAATACGAACTGATGCAAGTATAGCTATCAACCAATACTGCAACTGACAGCCTCAGCATAAGCCAGCGCAACGGCCTGCTCTGTTTGCATAAGCAGTCTGCAGAGCATTACAGCCAAACAGATGAATAAACCAAACAAAAGACCAAGGCATTTAACGCCACAGAACTAGACGTGCCGAAACAAGACAGTTACAAATAGCTCTAAGAGGTATACCCATGACCCCGCGCCAACGCTGCTTTGCCTGTCTTGCACAAAACCCGCCTGCATTGCTCGAGGCAGCGCTATGGCTTGCGGCTGAGCACGACTCTATCCTGCAGCCCGCTCATGTTCTCGCCGAGTTTAATGAACTGCTACATCAGGTCAGAACGCGCCTGCCTGAACTGCCAGTGGCGGAATTGGCAATGCCACTGCTGCGCTGTTTGAATAATCTTGATTTTCACGAGGATGACAGCGCCCCGCTTCGCCCTCAGGCAGCGTTGCTGCATTTAGTCATGCGCCGACGCCGTGGCCAACCTCTATCGCTGGCGGTAATCGCGCTGGAACTCGCCCAGCGCCTGAGTATCCCGCTGCAAGGCGTGAATTTCCCGGGTCATTTTTTAGTTCGCGTATCGGGCGCCGATCACATGCTCGACCCTTGCAGTGGTCGACGTTTGTACACTCAGGATTGTCGCGCCATGCTGGTACGCTACTTCGGCAACAGGGAGTTGCACGCGAACGATCTCGCAGCCTGCGACCCGTACAGCATCATCCAGCGGATGTCGCGGAACCTGCGCCACTTACATGTACAGGATGGTGATTACTTGGCGGCGCTCAAGGATGCCGAACGGGTACTCCAGCTTTGTCCGCCCAGAGCGGCCGACCACCTGGCTCGCGCTGATATCTACCGACAGTTGGATTGCCCGCAGGCCGAGCGTTTTGATGTCGAACGTGCCTTGATGCTCAGCGACAGTGACACTGAGCAACTGGCGCTTAGCGAGCGCCTGCGCAAACTCGGTCATGCTCAACCGTTACATTGACACCTTGCTAGAGCAAGCCTTGGGCTTTGGCACTGGCAACCGCTTGAGTGCGTCGTGCCACTCCGAGTTTGCCGTTAATACGCCGAGCATGGGTTTTAACCGTGTGCAGCGAGATAAACAGTTGGTCAGCCACTTCCTGATTGGAACAACCCTGTGCAATCAGCCCCAGTACCGCCAGCTCGCGACAACTTAATAAGGTGTCCGCGGTGTTGCCGGTAATCTCTGCAACGGTTGGATCCACGCTACGCTGCGACCACAAGCATTGGTAGTTCAACCGCGTTGCCAACTCATGCAATTGCGTACGGGCATGGGCCGCTCCGGCATCGTCACTGACCCTTTCACAGGCACGAGCCAGTAATGACCAAAGCTCGCAAGCTACGACTAAGCGCCCCTGCTCAAGTACCTCATTAAGCATGTGCTGCAAGGGCTCACGCACATCTACGCCCTGACCAAGATCAATGTTCAGTAATGAATAGCGCAGCCGAACAATAAGTTCCGGATAATATTGCGGCGGTAACATCGCTTGCTCGCGCTGGTGATACTCAAGCACTCGACTCAGCGCCTCACGCGCACGTTCATGGTGGCCCTGCCATATCCACATCTGACTGCTAGCCAACAACAATACCCCTCGGTACAGGGTATCCGCGACACGGTGGCGTTGCATCAAGCGCTCAGCTTCTGCAAGCAACGCAAAGGCGCCGGGGATGTCATTCTCAGATGCAGCCAGCTCAGCCATTGCCAGATAACTGTAGAAAGCGCCGGGGTCACCGTAGTCGAGCGCTTCGCTCAAGGCAGTGCGCAACATGCACCGCGCCTGCTCAAGCTGGCCCTGACGCATCGCCAAACGCCCGAGTCGCAAGTGGATACGCCCCCAGACGGGTGTCTTGCGCACTGCTTGATGCTGATATTGATCACGCACCCGCCCTAACAGCGCCTGCGCACGTACAAACTCGCCGCGCACTTCAAGCAATAACGCGTGATCAAGCTCAAGTAGCGCCTCAAACACTGCGCTGCCATGACTGCGAGCAACCTTGAGCGCCTCGTAGCTCAGCCGCTGCGCCTCATCGAGATGGCCTTCACCAATAGCTATCTGAGTCAGTACCGAGCGACAAATGAGCGCTTGCGCCCATGCGCTTTCAGGCAGGTATTGAAGTGCCTGCTGCAGATGCTCGATTGCCTGTTCACTGCGCACTCGTAAGCAGGCTTCAACACCTTTTAAAGCCTGCCACTGGGCGAAAAGCTCGCACGTCCGTGTAGGTTCTGGGCGCGGCTGAAATCGTGCCAGTGCCGCGGCGCAATAGCTTGCTTCGTCCAACCGTCCCGCCAGCAACAATATCCAGGCATTCAAAACCACCAGCCGTGGCGTGCTCATCAACAGGTCTTCGGGCAAATCTGCACGCCAGCGCAATATCAGCCCAATGTCTTTACCCTGGAGCAGGTTCTCCTCAGTAAAACGCTCGAGAAAACTCGCCGCAACTTCAGGCTGGCCTGCCTTTAGCGCGTGCTCAACTGCTGACGGAATATCACCATTGGCAGCAAACCATTGGCTGGCATGCAAATGAGTAGCCGTTATGGGCAGATGAGCGGAACAATGCCGCAACTGCGCAGCCAGCGGCGCAAACAATTGAAACCAATCATTCTGATCATCTATCGGCTGGATAAACAGTCCGCGTGCACGCAGCGCTTGCAGCCAATTAGCCCCTTCACCCACGCCCATGACATGCTCACACAACTCGGCGTTGAAGCGTGGTAAATGTGCCAGTTGCAGCAGCGCTTCGCACAACTCCGGCCCAAGTCCCGCCAGTACCTCATGCTCGATATAATCGAGCAATACGCCGTTTGAACCGTTGAACTCATGGGGGCATTCAGAGCGCGAATTACTCGCGGCCAGATGCAATAACCGCATGGCCGCAGGCCAACCGGCACAAAGCTCAAATAATTGCTCTGCGTGCGGTAAGTGAACTGCATCGACACTATTCAGCCACTCACACAGCTCGTCGTAACTGAAGGCCAGTTCGTTGCTGCCCAGTTCAAACAGTTCGCCCTCAAGCAATAACCGCGGAAGATTACATTGCGGTCGCCGACGACTGCCCACCCACCAACTCACAGAGTCAGCGGCACTCCCGATCAGGCGATCGAGGTAGCTGTCCAGCAACTCGTTGGGCTCTCGCGCGTAATCATTAAGGATGATCCACAGTTTGCGCGTCTCTGCGCCGATAGCCCGCAATAGCTGATCATCTGAGAATTGATTTGCATAACCCAGTGCGCTGGACAGTTGCTGGCATAGATCACTGCTGGTCCATTGCGCACCGGCGCAATTCAGCCAAACCACTGTGCGGTCAGGCGGACATACACGCATGCAGTCAGCCAGCAACACCGACTTACCGAAACCTGCAGGCGCAACTAAAAGGCGCAGACGACAGTTTTCAGCCAACAGCCGTTGCTGTAGCTGCGAACGAATAACGTGTCCAGGCGGCACTCTGGGCAATGCGGTTTTGGCGCAGACGGGAAGTGCCACGCCAGCGGAAAATGCGTAAGCGCTCATAGCCACTCATAATTATTGTTGTGGAGCAGATAGCATAGGACGCTAACGCCTATCCCGCTCAGGATGAAGCTCCATAAACCTGACTGATGCCGAGCAATAAAAAAAGCGGCCAGAAGGCCGCTCTAAATATGGAGTGTCAGTCTGCTTTAAGCTCGGATCAACGCACCCCGGATGCGCGCAGCGCTGCTGGCGTGTAGTCGGCGACGCTAGCTTTGAAGCCGAACTCGTAGGCGATGCTTTCTTCGTTCTTCATGCCCAGAGCGATGTAGCGACCTGCAATGATGTCGTACAGCGTTTCCACGGTATAACCCGACATCTGCCGCGGGTAGTAATACTGAGCATGGCCTTCACCGACGCGCCATAGCTGGCCACGCCCGTCATAGTGATCGGCGAGAACGATTTCCCAGCTGTCTTCATCTATGAAGTAGTGACGCTTGGCATAGATGTGACGCTCGCCCGACTTCAACGTCGCTTCAACTTCCCATACCCGGTGCAGTTCATAGCGGGCGAGGTCTTGGTTGATATGGCCTGCCTTGATGATCTCGTCATATTTCAGTTTCGGCGAGTCAAGCTTGTAAGCGTTGTATGGAATATACATTTCCTTCTTGCCGATCAGTTTCCAGTCATAACGATCTGGAGCACCTGAGAACAAGTCGAAGTTATCCGCAGTACGCATGCCATCAGAGGCAGTGCCTGGACCGTCGTACGCCACTTGAGGTGCGCGACGAACACGGCGTTGACCGGCGTTGTAGATCCACGCCAGACGCGGCTCTTTAACCTGGTCGATGGTCTCGTGAACCAACAACACGTTACCGGCCAGGCGCGAAGGCGCGGTTACCCGCTGCTTGAAGTACAACAGGATGTTGTTGGTTTTGGCTGGATCAGCCCCCTCCAACTCGGTTGGGAATGCCACCTCATCCTCAAACTTGACCAGGCTGTAAGAACCATTCACCTGCGGCGTTACCTGAGCGATATGACGACGCACGTTACCACCACGATAACGGGTGATATGGTTCCAGATCACCTCAACCCCGGTCTTCGGGATAGGGAACGCGTAGTAACGACTGTCACTGAAATTTTGCAGGCCGTTACCACCATCTACTCCCACGGTATTGAGCGCACTCTTCTTTGCCGCCGCGTATATTTCAGGCGGGGCACCCGCTGTGCGGTGAGTGGTATATACCGGCATTCTGTAGGTTTCTGGATAACGCTTGAACATCGCTATCTGACCCGCAGATAACTTGTCCTTGTACTGATCAACGTTGCTCGCGGTAATCACGAACAATGGTTTCTCATTTGCGAAGGGGTCACTGGCAAAACCCGCCGCATCGACCGTACCAGCCGTTTTCGGCAAGCCACCATCCCATGCGGGAATAGTGCCTTCAGCATTTCCAGCCATTTCAGCGCCCAATGGTGTCAACGTTGTGCCTAGCTGGGCCGCTTCTTGCTCAGACACGGCAGCCATTACACTGCTAGCCAACAATGACAGCAACAACGCGCCCGTCGATAGGATTCTTGTGTTTTTCATCGATTACGGATCCTTTAGTTATCGTTGATCAGAAGTTCACACCGAAGCTCAGGGCAACGAAATCACGGTCCGTAATCACGCTGTAATCACCGCCAAAGAAGTCGGTGTAACTGAGGCTGGCGTTGTAGGTGTTCTGGTATTCGGCATTCAAGCCAAGGCTGATGGCTTTACTGCCTTCGGTGAAGTTAGGGCCATAACCGCTCACGTCATGTGACCAAGCCACGCTTGGAGTCAGGTTGATACCGGCAAACACGTTGTTGTAGTCGGCACTGGCGCGCATGCGATAACCCCATGAGCTTGAAGTGTAAAAACCATCGTCATTACATTCATCAGGGTTAGCGGCGTTGAACGCCTCACAAACACCGGGTGCGGTAAACTCGCCGGCACCAAAGATTGGATCGCGGCCAAAGCGCACCTCACCGACGTCGTCGCTAATCCCACTGACGTAGTTATAGCCTACCTCGCCGAGTATGGTCAGGCGGCTAGCGCCCAGCACCCGGTCAATGAACTGCACAGCAGTAATCTGCGCTTGAGTCACCTCACGGCGCTCGTAGCCATGTAGATCAGCTGCCGAGGTGTTTTCTGATTCACCCGAAACAAAGATTGGCGAGAACGGCAAGCCCAGTGCAGCAAAGGACATATCGGTCGAGTTGATTTGCAGCGGCATATTCGGCCGGTAGCTCAACTCACCCGACACCGCAGTGCCGCTAATGTTGGTTGCAAAGCTCAAACCGTACAAGCGGATGTCTTCCGGATACTCAATAAAGTAACGAGCATCCGGTGCGCCCGGAATAAACGCAGCACTAGGTGAAGTGGTGCGAATCGTGCTGAACACTGGACCACGGCTGTGATAGTTCATGGTGTACAAACCGAACTCAGTGTCGTTCAGCGCCGCGGCATACCAGCGCAGGGCTAGACCATACTGGCCGCTGTCTCGCGCATCGCGGTCACCGGCACGTGGAATGTACGCGTTATCGACAAAGGAGTTGGTTGACTCGCCCGGTGGCAAGTCTGGCCCAGCAACCACCAGACGATCCTCACAGCCATCAGCGACGACGTCGGAGGTTGAGAAGAATGTGCCGCAGTTATCCGCTACCGTCTGGTCCCATTCCAGTTGGTAGAAGGCTTCCATGCTCACGCTATCTGTCAGACTTTGCGAAACATAGAGCATGTTGACCGGAATCAGGCCTTCTTTGATTTCAGCCCCTGGACGGCGGAAAGCAGCCGCGTCAATTGGGTTGATCGAGTTGATAGAGTTCTGAATAAAGGTGCTTTCACCCCAACTGACGACCTGCTTACCCGCACGCACGCTGCCCGGCAAATCGCCAATCGCGTAGTTGTGGTAGATAAATGCATCGAGAATTTCTGCACCCGATGACTGCGCGGCTTCTTTGCGGTTGTGGTCATCGATGTCATAGAACTGTCGGCTTTCATCCTTGGTTTCGAAGTCGTACCAATACTTGCCGCGAATAAACACACCGGTGTCACCGTACTTCAACTCAAGGTCGTGAATACCTTTGAAAATTTTCGAGAAGGTTTCACCCTTTTTGAAGTTAAGTCGGCCGTCGTCCGAAGTACGCGACGAGGCAGTCCCGCCACTGACTGTCGAGATAAAATCTTTATCGCCATCACGCGTAGCCCAACTCGCCCCCACAGACAGCGATGAATCGAACTGCGCTTCGATAGGACCAATATTGAAGTTCACCGCGTGGGCTTCGGCTGTACATCCGAGTGCGACCGCGGCAGCCAGCGCACAAGGCTGAAAGAATGCATGTCTTGTTTTTGTTGTCATGCGACGCTCCTGAAAGCGATGTATTGAGTGTTGCCGCCAAGCTACCCAGAGCGCCCCCAAGCGATAAGCGCCCGAAAGAGGTATTTTGACTGTCAACCGAAAGAGTGAATCTCCCCGCCAATGCGACGTTTCAGGACGTCAATCGGCATGCACAATGGTGCATTATTGAATGACTGAATAATGCATCACCATGCACTCGCGCTTGGCCCAGACCTTAAACAAGCACCCTAAACGGTCGATCTAGAGCTTTAGTGCAATATTTATTGGCTGTCATGAGCACTTGGCACAACAAGCGTATTCGAATCAATACACCGTATTTAAAGCAATACACCGGTAATACCTTACGGTATTAGGGGGCTTGCTCAGGTTGTTGTTAACCGGTTGAAAAAACTCGTATTGATTTCAATACAAAACAAACTATCAAAATGCCACAAATTTTACTTAACCTATTGATTTTATTGACTATAGTCTCTGTGGCACTCACCTTGCAGTCAGTTACTATAAGACGCTCGCTTATCGCGAGCACCTGGATCATCGTCTGCAATAGAAACAGACGAGACTGTCACTTGAGGAGTTCACATGAGCGAATTGCGTTTTACCGTCGAACACGAATGGCTGCGTCAGGAAGAAGATGGCCTGGTAACCGTTGGCATCACCGCCTTTGCCCAAGAAGCACTGGGTGACGTGGTATTCGTGCAATTGCCGGAAGCGCAAAGCTACAGCGCTGAAGCCGAAGTCGCCGTGCTGGAATCGGTGAAAGCCGCCAGCAACATCACCATGCCGCTCGACGGCGAAGTGGTTGAAATCAATAGCGACCTCGAAGCCAGCCCTGAACTGGTTAACGAAGACCCGCTGGGCCAAGGCTGGTTCTTCCGTTTCCGCCCTGCAAACCCAAATGCTATCAATGATCTGCTCGACCAGGCTGCTTACGACCGCCTGCTAAATGCTAACGCTGACGCCTGAGGCTAGCTGATGACTGACCTGACGACCGAAAATGAATTTATCGCGCGCCATATCGGCCCGCGTGACGCTGATATCGACGCCATGCTCCAGCAGCTTGGCTTTGACTCGCTTGACGCACTAAGCGCCAGCGTTATCCCTGAGAGCATCAAAGGCACCAGTGTACTGGGCCAGACTCCAGGCCTGAGCGAAGCCGCTGCACTGGCTAAAATCAAAACCATTGCCGCCAACAACCAACAGTTCAAGACCTTTATTGGTCAAGGCTATTACGGCACCCATACGCCGTCGCCAATTCTGCGTAACCTGCTGGAAAATCCAGCCTGGTACACCGCCTACACCCCTTATCAGCCTGAAATTTCGCAAGGCCGTCTGGAAGCGCTGCTCAACTTCCAGACCCTGGTCAGCGACCTGTCTGGTCTGCCGATCGCTAACGCTTCATTGCTCGACGAAGCGACCGCTGCCGCCGAAGCAATGACCTTCTGTAAGCGTTTGTCGAAGAATAAAGCCAGCAACAGCTTCTTCGCCTCCAAGCATTGCCACCCGCAGACCCTTGATGTACTGCGTACCCGTGCCGAGCCTCTGGATATTGAAGTTGTGGTCGGTGATGAAGCCGAAATCACTGACGCCAGCGCCTATTTCGGCGCCCTGCTGCAGTACCCAGCCAGCAACGGTGACATCTTTGATTACCGCGCCTTGGTTGAGCGTTTCCACGCAGCCAATGCGCTGGTTGCGGTTGCCGCTGATCTGTTAGCCCTGACCTTGCTGACCCCGCCGGGCGAATTCGGCGCTGACGTTGCTTTGGGTAGCGCACAGCGTTTCGGTGTACCGCTAGGTTTCGGTGGCCCACACGCCGCCTACTTCGCCACGCGCGACGCCTTCAAGCGCGACATGCCTGGCCGTCTGGTCGGTGTCTCGGTTGACCGCTTCGGCAAGCCAGCCCTGCGCTTGGCCATGCAAACTCGCGAGCAACATATCCGCCGCGAAAAAGCCACCAGCAATATCTGTACAGCTCAGGTTCTGTTGGCCAACATCGCCAGCATGTACGCGGTTTATCATGGTCCTCAAGGCCTGACCCGCATCGCCAAGCGCGTGCATCAGATGAGCGCAATCTTTGCTCAAGGTCTGGCTAAGCTGGGCTATGCAGTTGAACAAGAACACTTCTTCGATACCCTGACCATCGCATCGGGCGAGCGCACAGCCGCACTGCACAAGCGTGCAGGTGAGTTGTCGATCAACCTGCGTGTGGTTGATGCTCAGCGGGTTGGCGTTTCATTCGACGAGACCACTGACCAAGCGGCGCTTGAAAGCCTCTGGGAAGTATTCGCCGAGGCGGGTCACAGCCTGCCAAGCTTCACTGACCTGGCTAAAGCGGTTGCCACTCGTTTGCCACAGACGATGCTGCGTCAGTCTGCCATCCTTAGCCATCCGGTCTTCAACCGTTATCACTCCGAAACTGAGCTGATGCGTTACCTGCGCAAGCTGGCTGACAAGGACCTGGCACTGGACCGCAGCATGATCCCGCTGGGCTCTTGCACCATGAAGCTCAACGCTGCCAGCGAAATGATCCCGGTCACCTGGGCTGAGTTCGGCAATCTGCACCCCTTTGCCCCCACCGAGCAAAGCCAAGGCTACCAGCAACTGACCGATGAACTGGAAGCGATGCTCTGCGCCGCTACCGGGTATGACGGTGTTTCGCTGCAGCCAAACGCCGGTTCACAAGGTGAATACGCGGGTCTGCTGGCGATTCGTGCGTACCACATCAGCCGTGGCGACGATCAGCGCGATATCTGCCTGATCCCGCAATCGGCTCACGGGACTAACCCGGCAACCGCCAGCATGGTTGGCATGCGCGTTGTGGTTACCGCCTGCGATGCCCGTGGCAACGTCGACATCGAAGACCTGCGCGCCAAGGCTATCGAGCACAAAGATCGTCTGGCTGCATTGATGATCACCTACCCGTCGACCCACGGTGTGTTTGAAGAAGGCATCCGCGAGATCGCCCAGATCATTCACGACAACGGCGGTCAGGTGTACATCGACGGCGCCAACATGAACGCCATGGTCGGCCTTTGCGCCCCCGGCAAGTTCGGCGGCGACGTATCGCACCTCAATCTGCACAAAACCTTCTGCATCCCGCACGGCGGTGGTGGCCCGGGTGTTGGCCCAATCGGCGTCAAGGAGCATCTGATTCCGTTCCTGCCGGGCCACGCCAATATGGCGCGCAAAGAAGGTGCGGTCAGCGCAGCACCATTTGGTAGCGCGAGCATTCTGCCAATCACCTGGATGTACATCAGCATGATGGGCGGCGAAGGCCTCAAGCGCGCTTCACAGCTGGCAATTCTCAACGCCAACTACATCGCGCGACGCCTTGAAGAACACTACCCAGTGCTCTACAGCGGCACCAACGGCCTGGTTGCGCACGAATGCATCCTCGATATTCGTCCAATCAAAGACGCCAGCGGTATCAGCGTTGATGACGTGGCCAAGCGCCTGATCGACTTCGGCTTCCACGCGCCAACCATGTCGTTCCCGGTTGCTGGCACCTTGATGATCGAGCCGACTGAAAGTGAATCGAAACAAGAGCTGGATCGTTTCTGCGACGCGATGATCGCCATCCGTAACGAAATTCGTGCAGTCGAATGCGGTGATCTCGACAAAGACAACAATCCACTGAAAAACGCACCGCACACCGCACTTGAACTGGTCGGTGAATGGACGCACAGCTACAGCCGTGAGCAGGCGGTTTACCCGGTTGCCTCGCTTATCGACGGTAAGTACTGGCCGCCAGTGGGTCGTGTCGACAACGTGTTTGGCGATCGCAACCTGATCTGCGCCTGCCCGTCTATCGAAGCGTACCAAGACGCTTGATGCTACACCCGATAAACGCCCGTGCGAGTCGCGGGCGTTTATTACGAAACCGTTAAAGGTTTCACTTATTGAAAACCGGCGCGCGAGGAACGTACCGGGTGGATTGCCGCGAATATCCATGACGGCAACCGACAATTGATTGCCCACTCGCAATCAGCCATGCAACAAGACCCGCTGAGTAGTAACCAGCCCATTCCGACTGCAATACCACTGCAAGCAGCCCCTATCGAGCGCAGGCTACCCCTGACGCTAACAACAACAAGAAGGTGCGTTCCATGGAATTTATCAACTCCCTCGTCAACACAATAAACGGACTCGTCTGGGGCCCACCGATGCTGGTGGCGATTCTCGGTACTGGCCTGTTCCTGATGCTGCGTCTGAAACTCATGCCACTCAGAAAGATTGGCGCAGGCTTCAGCTTGATGTGGCAAGGCCGCAAGAAAGACGACGAAGCCAGCGGCGAAATCAGCCCATTTCAGGCGCTGATGACTTGTTTGGCAGCAACCGTGGGTACCGGCAACATCGCCGGTGTGGCGACCGCTATTTTCCTGGGTGGCCCCGGCGCACTATTTTGGATGTGGTGCACCGCACTGGTTGGCATGGCGACTAAATACTGCGAAGTGGTTCTCGCGGTGCATTACCGTGAGAAAGATGAACGCGGCGAGCATGTCGGCGGACCGATGTACGCCATCAAAAATGGTCTGGGCAAGAAGTGGGTGTGGCTCGGCACTGCATTCGCCATCTTTGGCGGTCTGGCAGGCTTTGGCATCGGCAACATGGTTCAGGTCAACAGCATGGCCCACGCCCTTGAAACCACCTTCGACATTCCGCTGTGGGTAACCGGTGTTGTCAGCATGGTCGCGGTAGGCTTGGTTATCCTTGGCGGTATCAAGCGTATCGGCGTAGTTGCAGCAGCCCTCGTTCCGTTTATGTGCATCGCTTACATCGTCGCCTCTATCGCAGTGCTAGTGGTGTTTGCTGACCAAATCCCTAACGCTTTCACTCTGATTTTCACCCACGCGTTCAGCCCGATAGCAGCCACCGGCGGCTTTGCCGGTGCGGCAGTGATTGCGGCGATTCGTTTTGGTGTGGCGCGCGGTATTTTCTCCAACGAAGCAGGCCTCGGTACCGCCGGTATCGCTCAAGCAGCGGGCACCACCAATAGTCCAGTGCGCTCAGGCATGATCGGTATGCTCGGCACGTTCATTGACACCTTGGTGATCTGCACCATGACTGGCTTGGCCATCATCGCCTCTGGTGTTTGGACCAGCGGCGTAAGTGGCGCAGCTCTTTCAGCATCAGCCTTTGAATCAGCAATGCCTGGTTTCGGCGGCGCATTCCTGAGTATTGCGCTGGTGGTGTTCGCCTTCACCACTATTCTTGGCTGGAGCTATTTTGGCGAGCGTTGCTGGGAGTTTATGGTCGGCACTAAAGCGATCATGCCGTTCCGCATTATCTGGGTGCTGGTCGTACCGATTGGCGCTATCGCCCAACTCGACTTTACTTGGTTGCTGGCCGATACCCTGAACGGCTTGATGGCCCTGCCGAACTTGCTATCGCTACTGCTGTTGAGCCCGATTGTGGTCAAGCTGACCCGCGAGCACTTCAACCCTGACATCGTTAAGCGCAGCGTCGAATCGCTGCAGCGCTAACTCAACATGGCGCGAGCGATAAACGCTCGCGCCCGACTTTAAGGACAGCTGCAATGTTCTACAAAAGCCTGACTCTGAACGAATACGATCCAGCATTGGCACGTGCACTGAACGCAGAAGATCGCCGCCAGGAAGATCACATCGAACTGATCGCTTCGGAAAACTACACCAGCCCAGCGGTGATGGAAGCGCAGGGCAGCGGCCTGACCAACAAGTACGCAGAAGGCTATCCAGGCAAGCGTTACTATGGTGGCTGCGAACACGTTGATGTGGTTGAAAGCCTCGCCATTGAACGCGCCAAGCAATTGTTCGGCGCCGATTACGCCAACGTCCAGCCCCACTCTGGCTCATCAGCAAACTCAGCGGTGTATCTAGCGCTGCTGGAAGCAGGTGACACCATTCTCGGCATGAGTCTGGCACACGGCGGCCACCTGACTCACGGCGCGAAAGTGAGCTCGTCGGGCAAGCTCTACAACGCAGTCCAGTACGGCATCGACGAACAAGGCCTGATTGATTACGCCGAAGTTGAACGTCTGGCACTTGAGCACAAGCCAAAGATGATCGTTGCCGGTTTCTCCGCATACTCGCGCACCCTCGACTTCCCCCGCTTCCGTGAAATCGCTGACAAAGTCGGTGCTTACCTGTTTGTCGACATGGCCCACGTAGCGGGCTTGGTTGCTGCAGGCCTGTACCCGAATCCGCTGCCATACGCAGACGTTGTCACCACCACTACGCACAAAACCCTACGTGGCCCACGTGGCGGTCTGATTCTGGCCAAGGCCAACGAGGCGATCGAGAAGAAGCTCAACTCGGCAGTCTTTCCTGGCAGCCAAGGTGGCCCGTTGATGCATGTCATCGCCGGTAAAGCGGTGTGCTTCAAAGAAGCCATGGAGCCGAGCTTCAAAACCTATCAACAGCAAGTGATCAAAAACGCCCAAGCCATGGCTGAAGTGTTTATCGGTCGCGGCTTTGAAGTGGTTTCTGACGGTACTGACAACCACCTGTTCCTGCTCAGCCTGATCAAGCAAGGCCTGACCGGCAAAGCCGCTGATGCAGCGCTGGGTGCTGCGCATATCACCGTCAACAAAAACGCTGTGCCGAATGATCCGCAGTCGCCTTTCGTCACCTCGGGTATTCGCATTGGCACTCCGGCAGTGACCACCCGCGGCTTCAAAGAAGGCGAGTGCCGTGAGCTGGCGGGCTGGATTTGCGACATTCTCGATGAACTGGAGAACCCAGCCATAATCGAACGTGTACGTGGACAGGTTGGTGAGTTCTGCAAGACCTTCCCAGTCTACGCTGAATAAGTAAGGCGCATAAATCGCTTATCCGGCGAGCGCCTCACACGCAATTATTGATGCGGTTTGCAGCCACAAGCGCAGACCGCGGATAACCGAGGTTATATGTCACTCAGTGTTTTTGACTTGTTCAAAATTGGTATCGGCCCTTCCAGCTCTCACACGGTTGGACCGATGCGAGCGGCTGCTCGCTTTGTCGAAGGTTTACGCCGCGACGACCTGCTGGCGACTACCGAGCAGGTCAAGGTCGAACTTTATGGCTCGCTGGGCGCAACCGGCAAAGGCCACGGCAGCGACAAAGCCGTGTTACTCGGCTTGCTTGGCGAACAACCCGACAACGTCGATACCAGCACCATTGATGCACGCCTGAAAGCGATTCGAGCAGCTGGAGAACTTAATTTACTCGGCGAAAAAACCATTCGCTTTGTCGAGAAAGAACACTTGGCGATGATCCGCAAGCCCTTGGCGTTTCATCCCAACGGCATGATCTTCCGCGCCTTTGATCAAGCCGGCCTGCAAGTACGCAGCCGCGAGTATTATTCAGTGGGCGGCGGCTTTGTGGTGGATGATGAAGCAGCAGGTGCGGACCGCATCGTTGAAGACCAAACCAAGCTTCCCTACCCGTTCACCACCGGCAAACAACTGCTGGCCCATTGTGTCGAGCACAACTTGTCGATTAGTCAGGTGATGCTCGCCAATGAAGCAGCCTGGCGCCCCGAAGCGGAAACCCGTGAGCGCCTGCTGAACATCTGGCAGGTGATGCAAGATTGCGTCACGGCCGGCTGCAACAACGAAGGCATCATGCCGGGTGGCCTCAAGGTTAAACGTCGCGCGGCGGCCCTTTATCGTCAGCTATGCAAAAACCCCGAAGCGAACATGCGTGATGCGCTGAGCGTACTCGACTGGGTCAATCTGTATGCCCTGGCAGTCAATGAAGAAAACGCCAGCGGCGGCCGAGTGGTCACTGCGCCAACTAACGGCGCGGCAGGTATCATCCCGGCCGTCATGCATTACTACACACGCTTTATCAGCGGTGCCAACGACGATGGCGTCGTGCGTTTTCTGCTCACTGCAGCGGCTATCGGTATCCTCTATAAAGAAAACGCCTCGATCTCCGGCGCCGAAGTCGGCTGTCAGGGCGAAGTGGGTGTGGCCTGCTCCATGGCAGCGGGCGCCCTGTGTGAAGTGCTTGGCGGTAGCGTTCAGCAAGTTGAGAACGCCGCTGAAATCGGCATGGAGCACAACCTCGGCCTGACCTGCGACCCCGTCGGTGGACTGGTCCAAGTGCCCTGTATTGAACGCAATGCCATGGGCTCAGTTAAAGCCATCAATGCTGTGCGCATGGCCTTGCGCGGCGACGGTCAGCACTTTATCTCGCTGGACAAAGTGATTCGGACCATGCGCCAAACCGGCGCCGACATGAAAAGTAAGTACAAAGAAACCTCTCGCGGCGGCCTAGCCGTGAACATTATCGAATGCTGATAGCGCGCTGCGTGCAGTACAGGCTCGCAGCGGACAGAACACCAAGGAGACATGCATGACTACCGAAACCCTCGCAAAAACCCCATTGCACGCGTTACACCTTGAGCTAGGCGCACGAATGGTGCCGTTCGCCGGCTATGACATGCCTGTGCAGTACCCGCTTGGCGTCATGAAAGAGCACTTGCAGACCCGTGATCAAGCTGGCTTGTTTGATGTGTCGCACATGGGCCAACTGGTGCTACGCGGCGCCAATTCAGCGAAAGCCCTGGAAACCTTGGTACCGGTAGACATTATCGACCTGCCGGTTGGCATGCAGCGCTACGCCATGTTTACCGATGAAAACGGCGGCATCCTTGATGACCTGATGGTTGCCAACCTCGGTGATGACACCCTGTTCTTGGTGGTCAATGCGGCCTGTAAAGATCAGGATCTGGCACACTTGCGTAAGCACATTGGTGAGCAGTGCGAGATTGAAAGCCTGTTTGATTCGCGTGCGCTGCTTGCCCTGCAAGGCCCGAAAGCAGTTGACGTCCTCAGCCGTCTCGCTCCTGAAGTGGCGAAGATGACCTTTATGCAATTCGCTCAGGTGCGCCTGCTGGGTGTTGATTGCTTCGTCAGCCGTTCGGGTTATACCGGCGAAGATGGCTACGAAATCTCAGTGCCCAATGAGCACGCTGAAACTCTGGCGCGCAGCCTGCTGGCTGAGCCTGAAGTCGAAGCGATTGGTCTTGGTGCCCGCGACTCACTGCGCCTCGAAGCAGGCCTGTGCCTGTACGGCCATGACATGAGCACCAGCAGCACGCCAATCGAAGCCAGCCTGCTTTGGGCCATGTCCAAACCACGCCGCGCTGACGGCGCGCGTGCTGGCGGCTTCCCCGGCGCTGAACAGATCTTCGCCCAACAGCAAACTGGGGTAGCCAGCAAGCGCGTAGGCCTGCTGCCACAGGAACGGGTACCTGTTCGCGAAGGCGCTGAGATTGTCGATGCCGACGGTAACAACATCGGCACAGTCACCAGTGGCGGTTTCGGCCCAACGCTGGGTGCGCCGGTTGCCATGGGCTACGTTCAAGCCAGCCATGTGCCGGTTGGCAGTGATGTCTGGGCAATCGTACGTGGCAAGCGCGTGGCGATGAAAGTTGCCAAAACACCTTTCGTAGAGCAGCGTTACTACCGCGGCTGATCGACCGGCAGCAATGGCGGACAAAAAAAGCGTTGTCCGCCCTTGTATCTCGACTACTGCTTATTTTAGAGCGATAGTTCCCGATTGATCCTCGGGGGAGCGAGTGCAAGCCGTGTCCGCCCTAAAGCTTCGAGCTTGTAACGTAGATAGCGCTGCACTCCTCCGTACTCATCCAACAAGTCCGAACGGTATCCTGAGCCTCGAGCTCGCATCAGCAAGGCTGGACGGATGAAGTGATGATCGACCTAACTCAATGAGGAGTAAGCGTCATGACGATAGTTGTCGGCATCGACATAGCTAAACAGACCTTCGATATCGCCACTCTGCAAGATAACGGCAAGTACCGCACCAAAGCCAAGCTGAGTAATAACGCTGCGGGCTTTGAGGTCTTTCGGCAGTGGCTGCTTAAGCACGCTGAAGCCGATGCCTGGGTCGTAATGGAGGCCACTGGCATCTATCACGAAGCTTTGGCTGAGTGGCTGTTTAAGCTGGGTTACCGTGTTTGCGTCCTTAACCCCGCACAAATGGCCTATTACGCTCGCAGCCAGCTGCAGCGGGTAAAGACGGATAAAGTCGATGCCAAGCTCATCGCTGACTATGGCCGCAGGCATCAGACCGAACTACGAGCTTGGCAGCCTGAGCAGCCTTCTATTCGCCGTCTGAAAGCGTTAGTGCGCCGTTTGAAGGATTTGCAGGAGCTGGAGCAAATCGAACAAAACCGCCTAGATGTGACCAACGAACAGAAGGTCAGGGCGTCAATTGAATCGGTGCTTGAGCACTTGCGTCAACAAATCGATGAAACGCTAAAGGCGATCAAACAGCACTTCGATGACAACGACGATCTACGCGGCCAGCGAGACCTGCTAACCAGTATCGATGGCATTGCGGACAGAACCGCAGCGCTTGTACTGGCGGAGTTGGGCGATATCGAACGCTTCGAAAGCAGCCGTGCGGTCACGGCCTTTGCCGGACTTAATCCCAGGTTACAAGAATCAGGAATGCTCAAAGGTCATGTGCGGATATCGCGCATGGGCTCAGTTAGGTTACGCGCCGGGCTTTATATGCCAGGTATCGTATCCATCACTCGTAACCCCGCTATTCGGGCACTGGCTGAGCGAATGAGAGCCAATGGCAAAACGGGTAAACAGATCATCTGCGCAGCTATGCGCAAGCTGCTCTGCATTGCCTACGGAGTACTAAAATCCGGAAAACCATTTGACCCTCTTCTCGCTATTGCAAGATGAGGATCAAGACGGTATCTACTCATGTGCTTCGTAGGGTGTGGCAACGTGAAGCTTGCCCACCAGAGTCCAATCATTTGGCACAGGTGTTAACCCGTGCCAAATGGCGGGCAGTAAAGCGTTATCCGCCCTACTCGCCCATGATCGCTTTTAACGCATCAGGACGCGGTGCGCCTTGTTGCTGCTGCATGCGCCCACCTTTATCCAGATAGAAAATCGCCGGAGTCGCCTGGCCGCCCAACTCGCTCATTAGCGCTAAGTTGCTATCAAGCTGTTTCTGGATATTCGCTGGAATGGTTTTTAACGCGGCAAGTGAACTTGAGCGCCCCGCGGCCTCATGCTCGTTAAGCGTTTGCTCTGGCGACTTGGCCGTCAGTATTGCAGCAGCCTTGGCTTCGCTGTCGTCGCGGATGATGCCAACCATGATATGGCGCAGTTGCACTTTTCCGGACTCAACCCAAGGTCGCGCCTGCTTCCAAAACATTGTGCAGTACGGACAGTTGGGGTCGCTGAATACATAGACCACGCGAGGCGCATCGGGTTTACCGTCCGCCACCCAGCTGCTTTTCTCCATGCGCGCCCACATTTCCTTGGCCATCGGCTGATAAACCAACTTTTCCAGCGGCGCCTCACTGAGATCAGCGCCCTGCTCATCGAGCAATGTGCCAAGCAGCACGTGTTTACCATCCGGCATCAGGTACAGCGCTATGGCCTGGCCATTGTACTTAGCCGCAAAACCTTGCATGTCGCCGGGGGCATCAAACCGGCCGACGACTTCAGCACCGCGTGCTTCTACAGCCTTGATCGGTGCCGGCCATTCTTCCGCATGTATGCCCGCAGCACCTGCGCTGAACAACGCCAGCGCCAGCCAGCGCGAGGGTTTAAACATGAACCTACTCATTGTTTACCATCCTTTTTAAACAGTTCTAGTACTTGCGATAGGCTCGCATCAGACAGCTCACCGAGATGGCTGCCAATCTGGCGACCTTGAGCGTCATAAAACACCGTGGTCGGTAATGCACGTGAGCCGACTAAAGGTCCAAGCTGTGCGCCGCTATCCAGTAGCACATTGCTCATGGTCAGCTGACCCGCCTGCAGAAATCGACTAATTTCGTCTTGGCCTTCACCCTGATTGACGAATAAGAAGGTCACGTCAGTATGGCGCGCTTGCGCCGCAGCCAGCACTGGCATCTCTCGCCGGCACGGCGGGCACCAGGTTGCCCATAGGTTGACCACTAAAGGCTTGCCCGCATAATCGCTCAGGTTAACCCCTTTGCCATCCATTGTGGCGAGGGCAACTTCGGGTAAGCGGGTGCCCTGCTCCAGAGCGCGCATCATTGCCGTGCCTGAGCCCCAGACTAACAACCCGGCAACCAATGCGATGCCCAGCGGACGGCGCATCAGAGGTTCCTTGAGCAACCAATACAGGCCCAACCCCAGCGCCAACAATACGCCGGGCCACGCGATAAAGCCGCCATCGCGCAGATCGATCAATTGCCATAAGTCATTCTGGAAATGTTCAAAGTAGCGCACAACGAAGGCAACACGCGCCCCCAGCACACCAACCAGGAACATCAGGAACAGGCGATTTTCTGGATTGCTCTTGGCGTTGCGCCCAACCCACCAGCCAACCAACGTGGCCACAAACAAGCTGCTTAATAACAGCAAATGGGCCGCCGACATATTCAACGGCCCAAGGTTAACGCTAAGCATCCGCAATCCTTGAGATGAGCTGTGCCTGAGTTGGATTACTCAGGCAGACAACTGCGACCTATCCATTCAATAAAGAGTTCAGTAAAACCAAACCCTCAAGCGTTACGAGCTATGTTCAGCGCAATTGCTCAACCATATCAGCGATCACGCTGAGTACATCCTTGCCCAACTGTGCCGAACGCTGACCGTTCCAGCCGGTGCGCGGACACGGCGTGTCGTTGTGGTCCTTGAATGGCATCTCGATGGTGAACGCCAGGCAGTCGAACTCCATACCCACCGAGTTACACGCCAAGGTGGTGTTGGCCTTACCCGGCTCACTGCGCGGATAACCAAAACGCGTCTGAAACTCAGCACCACTGGCAACCAATCGGCTGCGAAAATCGCTCTCAAGCTTCTCCAGCCGTGGGCTGTACCCCGGATTACCCTCACAACCGGCCGTAAACACGTGGGGAATTTCTTCATCGCCGTGAATATCCAGAAACAGGTCAACGCCGATCTTGCGCATTTGCTGCTGAACGAAATATACCTCGGGGCTTTGCTCTTCACTTGCTGACTGCCAGGCTCGATTAAGGTCCTGACCGGCAGCATTGGTGCGCAAATGCCCACGGTAAGCGCCGTCAGGATTCATATTCGGCACCAGGTACAAATCAGCATGTTCGAGCAAGTGCTTGAGCTGGGCATCTTCACTGTTTTTCAGGCGTTCAATCACGCCTTCCATGTACCACTCAGCCATGTGCTCGCCCGGATGTTGCTGGGCGATGATCCAGACTTTGCGCTGTGCTTTGGGGTTGCGGCTGACTTTCAACAACTGAATATCGCGCCCTTCAATACTCTTGCCCGTGGCGATAACCTGCGCCCCAGCATCGGCAACCGCGCTTGCTATCAATTGCTCATGGCGAGCACGGCTATAGGGCTCAAAATAGGCAAACCATATCTGCGTCTGATGCGGCGCCAACTCAAAATCGAGCGCACCATCCTGAAAGCGGCTCGGGACCCTGAACCACTTTTTCTGATCATATGAAGCAGCGGTGTCATAGCCGCTCCATGCATGGCTGTAGGCAGAACTGTGGGCATTAGTCAGGCTGAAACCAATCGGCTTGCCCGGTGTAAGACCATCCACTTTAAAATGGAACCACTGGAAGTGATGGCTGCGCAGATCAGGACGAATCGCAAGCAATACCCGCTGAGGATTACTGGCATCAATAACCTCGATATTGCCACTGTCAAAATCACAACTGATCTGCATATGCACCTCAAAAACATTTAATCTAAAAGACCCTCAAGAGGATCGCAGGTCTAACCCCACTTGCAAACGCCAATGGCGACAAAATAGTTGCCGTGAGCGCATGCAACGCGCCACTGAGGGCGATTACTTGAAAACCCAAAGCACCCGTGTCGCCTGCTGGCTGAGATTGGCATAACGAAACTGGCTGTATGGCGGCAACTGGAATCCATCGTTAGCGCGCAAGGTCACTGGATTAGCCTGGTCCTCGTCAGCGCCCTCGAACCAGATTGTCAGTTCACCCTCAAGCACAAAACCACCTTGCTCGGAGCTGTCATTCAAGTGCTCCTCACCGCTCGTCGCACCGGGTGCCAAATGGCTTTCCAGCATCGAAAATCCGGCTGACATCCTCGGCGATACCAGCACATCAGTAATCCCGCCAGCGTAATATAAAGTTCGACGCTCGCCCGGGCGAGTTACCCAGCCGACTTCACGCGGTTTGCTGAGGCTGTAAAAGTAACTTGTAGAGACGCCCAACGCCTCTGAAATGGCGGTGAGATCAGCCACCGTTGGTTTGGAGATTGCTCGCTCAACCTGTGACAGAAAACCCACCGAGCGACCGACCTGCTCAGCCAGCGTCTCAAGGCTCACCTTCTTGTACTTGCGGAGGTCGCGAATCAGTATCGCCAGTCCTTCGACTTCATCTTGCATATCCATATCAGCTCCTTGAAGCGACTTCATCGAATCACTTACAAACCTGCAAAATTACAGCGTATCGCGCAGCCGGTACCACGCCTTGCCCAGCGCCTCGATGGGCGCAGCTAAACGTGAGCCACCGGGAAACGCCGGGTTATGCAGAGTTTGGTACAGCTTCAACAGCTCAGTATTACCCGCAATTGCATCGGTCACCGCCCGCGCACCAGCCAGTGTAGGGAGCACGCCATGCCCGGAAAAGCCCTGCAACCAGTAGCGCTGACCTTCACAACCAATATCCGGAGTTCGCTTCATTGTGCAATCGATATGCCCACCCCAGGCATAATCCAACTCAACACCCCGCAATTGCGGAAATACTCGCTCAAGATAAGGCCGGGTAGCTACCGCAACATCCTTGGGAATACCGCCAAGATAGGTACAACCGCCCCCGAATAGCAGGCGGTTATCGACCGTTAAGCGGAAGTAATCCGGGACAAACTGGTTATCAATCACACAGCTGTTTTTTGGCAGCAATGATTGTGCAAGTTCTGGTGCTAACGGCACAGTTGCGACTTGGTAGGAACCCACCGGCAGAATGCGTCGGCTCAATGCTGGGTCTAACTTATCAATGTAGGCGTTGCAGGCGAGGATCAGCACATCAGCGCTGACCTCTGCTTGATCTGTTCGAGCACTGTATCCTTCCGTGGTCTGGCGGTAATCCAGCACTTGACTCTGCTCAAAAATCTGCCCGCCCAGTTGCTCAATCGCCGCAGCTAAACCTTGAGCAAGTTTCAGTGGGTTGATATGTGCCCCTTGCGGATCGTAAAGCGCGGCCTGATAGCGATCACTGCCAATCCACTCGCGTAACTCCTCACTCGCAATAAAACGCACACCCGGCGAGTCCCATTTCTCATGCGCCTCACGCTCAGCCGCTTGCAACTGAGCGACACGTCGCCCCAGTACAGCGGTGTATAAACTGCCTGATCGGTAATCGATATCAAACCCGAAACGCTGCGGCAGATCGCGCATTTCAGTTGCGGCCCACTGCATACTGCGCCACAGTAGCTGAGCGCCACTTAAGCCCAGCGCCGTTTCAAATGGCGGCATATCGCACGACCAACCAAGTAACGCTTGGCCACCATTGCGCCCCGAAGCAGCCCATGCCAAACGACTGGCTTCCAGAACAATCACGCGCTTGCCAGCCTGCAACAATTGAAGCGCACAATGCAGGCCGCTAAAACCGCCACCAATGATCAGCACATCGGTGCTGAGCGACTCTTTGAGCGTTGGCCTTAACTGCAATGGCTCGGGATGGGTTGCCGCATAATAACTGGAGACGTGCTGTGCAGACTGCTTGAACATGACGGCCTCATGAATTGTTTATCTAGTATTTTCATGAAAACTTACTACATAAATTTCACCAACCCAAGCAGCGCACTGTTTTTCCAACTTATTCACAGAGTTGTTGTCTTTGTTTTAGCCGCAACAGCTCATTTTTTGGGGCCGATGATTTTTAACCTGACGATCGTACCGAGAAGCCTATCCAAGCATCCGCTCTCGACACCTCGAAGGGATTGAACTCTCCCCCCTTAGCCAAACCATCGCGTGCAACATGCTCCCGTCAAATCAGGAATAACCATGATGAAAACCAACCTACTGGCGCGCTCAACTCTTCCTGCCGTGTTCTGCGCTCTGCTTTTTCTCGGCGGTTGTGCCAGCAAAGACACTGACAGCGAAGCGACAGCGCCCAATACGAGTCCCGCAACGACTCAAGAACAAACTGCCAACTCCGAGTTTGATCAACTGCGAAAAGCCGCCGAAGATGGCGACTTGGATAGCCAATTCAAATTAGGCAGCGCTTACTTCGTCGGCCGTCCGGTCAAGGACCTCAAGCAAGCGGAAGCCTGGTGGAAGAAAGCCGCGGATAAAGGCCACTCAATGGCTGCGGTGAGTTTGGCGTATCTATACACAGGTCGCGATGACGCCTCATTTGCTAACCGCGACGCCATGCTCAAGTACTTGAACCAGTCGGCCTCAGGCGGCAACCCAATGGCCCAACACATCCTCGGCAATCTTTACTTCACCGGTGAACACGGCGTCGCTCGCGACCCAAATCAAGCAGTCGCCCTGTACACCGCAGCTTGCAAAGCTAACTATGCAGTCAGCTGTGAAGCCCTGAAAAAACTGCAAAACCCCTAATCCACAACGCTTTAGCAGTTTTCTCAATGTCGACTAAAAACCCCGCCACTAAGGGGTTTTTAGTCGCGCAAACAACTCCAGCAGTTTTAACTACAAATCAAACATCCAACTCTCGTACTGGGCGCACTTCTACACAACCAACCCGCGCGGCTGGAATATTACCCGCGAGCTGAACTGCCTCATTCAAGTCGCGCGCTTCAATCAGATAAAACCCTGCCAATTGCTCTTTGGTTTCTGCAAATGGGCCATCGGTGATTGATAGCTGGCCCCCGCGCATACGAACGGTTGTTGCGCTGTGCACCGGCTGCAAAGCCTCTGCGGCAATCATTCGTCCGCTGCGCTGCACCGCTTCGGCGTAGGCCCAGCATTCTTCATCTTTCGGGCTATCTGCTGAGGAATGTAATTGCTGTTCATTGCTATAAACCAGACATAAATACTTCATCTTTGCCTCCAAGGCGGTGCTGTATACATGATGTGTATGATCTAGTCGTTTGAGAACATTCTCATTCGACATCCAATCCGCCTTTAAGGCTGACGTCAGCGCCCATCCAGGCTGAAATACTCGCCCTAGAGCCGTTTAAGCAAAGATCAAAAAAGCAAAAAAACATTGGAACTGTTCAAGCCCAGTTAATTTTATAAAACATTTGTAATATTTCCATGTCCAGCCAGTCTTATTTAATATTGGAAGCACACGCTTTCAGGTGCCGATCAAAGCCAGTCCACCGAGCGCATCAAGTGCCCCACTGAAAACAACTCGACCCCGAACTAGTAGAGGTATAAAAGTACAGCTAATGTTTGCTACAAACCGTGTAAAAACTGGACATTTTCAAACCGTTCGCGATAATTGCCTGAGATCGACAGTAAAAGTCGACACCGCTAAAGCGATTGTTTTCATTGCCTATGGCTGTATAGCCCGAGTCAGCACGTTGTATATTCAATTGAAAACTGACCGTACGCTTTCAGCTTAACGGTGGCCGTAACAACGAGCTATAACTGCTCGCGTTGCCACCTTAGTAATATACTCAGACCTTGGGATTTAACGTGACGAAAGACGAACTGCGCGCCGAACTCGAGCGCCAGGCGCAGCGTTACAAGGATGTTTACGGCGGAGAAGTTTTAACCTACGCCGCTCAACCCGAACCGGAACGCAAGCCCTGGCGGAAAAGAGCCTCTCTTCTCGACCAAGCTTTTGATAAAGAAATACAGAAAATCGAAAAAGAGTTGGAAGATAAATCCTAACTTTTAAGGAGCCTTTGAAAAAAGTAGCGAGCGACGGGAGTACAAGGCGAAAAGGTGCGAAAAAGCGACCGGGGTCGCGCTCGACTTTAGTTGTCCTAAATGAGCATTTTGAGCAGCTTTTCAACACAGCACGGGCTGCCCCAGCAATACCTAGCGCAGTAGTTTTTCAGAGGTTCCTCAAGGAAGTGCTGAAATAGCCGGCCATACAGAGCTATTTAACCTCAATCTGGCCGGCCGAGCTTAAAGCCGCTTCTTCAGCGTTTTTTACTGCCTAATAACGACCCCATCAACCCTCGCACCAATTGCCTACCAAACTGGTTGGCGGCTTGGCGCACCGCGGTTTTCATCGCTTGGCTGGCAAAGCCACCCAGCAAATCCGTGGCCATATCACTAAAGCTTTCATCTGCTTTGGCGGCTTTGCTGTTGCCTGCAGTTGGAGCGGGTGCTTGAGCGTCTGGCTTAACCTCAGCAGCAGCGGCACGTGCTGTCAGCAATTCATACGCGGACTCGCGGTCGATAGGTTTGTCATACCGCCCAGCGAGCGGAGATTGCTTGATCAAAGTGGCGCGCTCGGCCTCAGTTAAAGGGCCCACTCGCGACTGCGGCGGGGCAATTAACACACGCCTGACCATGGCTGGCGTGCCCTTCTCTTCCATCGTGCTGACTAACGCCTCGCCGATACCCAGTTCTGTCAGTACGCTGAGCGTATCGAACGCCGGATTCGGCCGAAAACCTTCGGCTACGGCGCGCAACGATTTTTGCTCTTTCGCAGTAAATGCACGCAAACCATGCTGAATACGCAAACCCAGCTGCGCCAGCACATCATCGGGTAAATCACTCGGCGACTGTGTGACGAAGTACACCCCGACGCCTTTCGATCGAATCAGACGCACCACCTGCTCCAAGCGCTCTTGCAAGGCTTTTGGTGTATCGGCAAACAACAGGTGAGCCTCATCAAAGAACAGCGCCAGCACTGGCTTATCGGCATCACCGCGCTCGGGTAACTGCTCAAAAAGCTCAGCCAGCAACCACAATAAGAACGTTGCATAAACTTTTGGCGCTTCATGCACTAAGCGGCTGGCGTCTAACAAGTGCACACGGCCTTGGCCGTTGGCGTCGGGCTGAAGAATATCTTCCAACTGCAGGGCTGGCTCACCAAACAAAGCCTCTGCACCCTGCTGCTCAAGGCTTGAAAGCCTGCGTAACAGTGCCTGACCTGAAGTTTTGGTAAATAGCGCACCGTCATCACCGAGCACTTCGGGATGGTCTTTGAGGTGATTGAGCAGTGCTTTCAAGTCTTTCAGGTCAAGCAACAACAAACCTTCGCGATCGGCCACTTTAAACGCGGCATAGAGCGCTGCTTGTTGGCTATCGCTCAGTTCCAGCAGTGAGCTGAGAAGCAAAGGCCCCATCTCACTCAAAGTGGTACGCAGCGGATGGCCACTTTGTCCGTTTATGTCCCAGAGTGAAACAGGGCATGCCTTGGGTACATGGTTAAGCCAAGGCATGCTGGCAATGCGTTCGGCAATCTTGCCTTGCGGGTTTCCCACGGCTCCGACGCCACACAAATCGCCTTTAACATCGGCAGCAAATACCGCAACGCCGGCCTCGCTAAACGTTTCGATCAAACGCTGCAGCGTCACCGTTTTCCCGGTGCCGGTTGCACCTGCAATCAAACCGTGACGATTGGCAAGACGCAAGGATTGACCGACCTCTTGCCCCTCAAGATCAGCCCCTAGAATTAATTGGTTTGCTACAGCCATTTTTACCATCCTCTGGATTAAAGCTTTTCGACCCGATTGCCGACATACCTACTACGGAGCCTTTGAAAAAGGTAGCGAGCGAAGGGAGTACAAGGCGAAAAGGTGCGAAAAAGCGCAGTTTAGTTGTCCTAAATGAGCATTTTGAGCAGCGTTTTCAACGTAGTAATACCTAGCGCAGTAGTTTTTCAGAGGTTCCCTAAGGCCGCTAGTTTGCGACGCCGTATATATCCTTATCAAAGACTGGCTTCAGTACCTTACGGGCGCAAGAGTTTATGAGCACAAATTTAAAATTCAGTCACAAGATACTGATTGCCGCTGCATTGGTTGTAGTGGCTGCTTTTTCGATTTTCACGCTGTACAACGATTATCTGCAACGCAATGCCATTCGCGAGGATCTTGAGAGTTACCTGCATGAAATGGGCGATATAACCGCCAGCAATATTCAAAACTGGTTATCGGGCCGGATTTTGCTGGTTGAGAGTGCGGCGCAGTCGATCTCGAAAAACCCTGATACTTCCGCAGTAACTGGCCTGCTTGAGCAAAAAGCGCTGACCTCGACGTTCGACTTTACCTACCTGGGCGGTACTGATGGCAGCTTCGCAATGCGCCCCGACGAGAAAATGCCTGACGGTTATGATCCACGAACACGCCCTTGGTACAAGGATGCGCTTGCCACCGCGGGCACCACACTGACCGAACCTTATGTTGACGCAGCCACTGGTGGCCTGATCATCACCATTGCGACGCCTGCACCGAATGCTGGCGTAGTTGGCGGCGACCTGAGCATGAACACGCTGGTCGAGACCATCAACTCGCTGGATTTTGGGGGTATGGGTTACGCATTCCTGGTCAGCTCGTCTGGTCAAATTCTGGTGCACCCGGACAAATCTTTAGTGATGAAGTCGCTCAAGGATGTCTACGCAGAAAATGCTCCGACCATCAACAACACCATTAGTGAAGTAGAAAACAACGGTAGCACGCGCATCATCAGTTTCGCCCCGGTAAAAGGCTTACCGTCGGTGAGCTGGTATTTAGGCCTGTCGATCGATAAAGACAAAGCCTATTCGATGCTAAGCGAGTTCCGTACTTCAGCTATTATCGCGACAGTTATTGCGGTGGTATTGATCATGTTATTGCTTAGCGTATTGATGCGAGTGCTCATGCAGCCCCTGCATACAATGGGCAAAGCCATGCGCGACATCGCCATGGGTGAAGGTGATCTGACCCAACGCCTGAGCGCCAACACCAACGATGAGTTCGGTGAGATGGCCAAGTCATTCAACCAATTTGTTGAGCGGATTCACACCTCGATTCGTGAAGTATCTTCAGCGACGATTCAGGTCAACGAAGTTGCCAAGCTGGTGGTGAATGCCTCGAACTCATCGATGCTTAACTCCGACGAACAAGCCAGTCGTACCAACAGTGTCGCCGCTGCGATCAATGAACTTGGTGCTGCCGCTCAGGAAATTGCGCGCAATGCTGCCGACGCCTCGACTCAGGCATCCGATGCCCGCGAGCAGGCTGAAGATGGTCGCTCGGTGGTTGAGCGCACCATCGCGGCGATGAATGACCTGTCTGGAAAAATCAGTGCCTCATGCAGCAACATTGAAGCGCTGAACAGCAAAACCGTGAACATCGGCCAAATCCTTGAAGTCATCAAAAGCATCTCGCAACAAACCAACCTGCTGGCATTGAACGCGGCGATCGAGGCTGCGCGGGCAGGTGAAGCGGGCCGTGGTTTTGCGGTCGTTGCGGATGAGGTGCGTAACCTTGCACACCGCACTCAAGAGTCGGCGCAAGAGATCGAAAGCATGATCGAGGAACTGCAGGTGGGCTCACGTGAGTCTGTGACAACCATGACCGAGAGCCAGCGCTACAGTGAGGAAAGTGTGTCGATTGCTAATCAGGCAGGCGAGCGTCTGGGTAGCGTCACTCAGCGTATCGGCGAGATCGACGGCATGAACCAGTCGGTGGCCACCGCCACCGAGGAGCAAACCTCGGTTATCGAGTCGCTGAACATGGACATCATCGAGATCAACACCCTCAACCAGGAAGGCGTCGAGAACCTGCATGCCACACTGCGCGCCTGTAGCGACCTGGAGCGTCAGGCGACACGCCTCAATCAATTGGTGGGCAGCTTCCGCATCTAATTTAAAACCTAGGTGCAGTGAGCTAAATACAAAGGGCGCCATCAAAGTGCCCTTTGTATGACTGAACTGACGCTATTGATCGTCTTTCTGATCAGTTTGATCAAGGCTTTGCGTTTGCTTCAACAGCGACTGCGCATCGGTAAAGTCTGCGCCGTCTTCCGGGCTCAATTGATCAATGTCGTAACGGCTCAGGCAACCTTCGCCAACAGTCTCTGGGGCCTTCGAGACGGCGCGCTCGAGTGGATCAACCATGATCTATCTCCTTGGTGTCGGTGCTCACCATTACTGGCGTTAGCGGATAAACAAAGCCTTCAGCTTGATGCTGCACACGCTTGTTTAACGAGTTCTTGATGAATAACCGGGTCACTCAAGCGCTGGCCGGCCTTTCTCATGTTGGGCGAACTCTTTAGCGGCACGTAATACATCACTGCGGCTTATCTGCCCGACCAGTCGCCCATCAGCAATCACCGGCAGGCGCCCAAGTTTACCCTGCAAAAAACGCTCAGAGACCTCGATCACGCTGGCTTCAGGACTGATGCTTTCAATATTGCGACTCATGTAATCACCAACAGTGCCGCCAATTGACTCGTAGTAGGCGCCAGACAGCGTTGCTCGCAAACAATCCCCCTCAGATATCAACCCGATCAAGCGCCCCTGAGAGTCGACTACAGGCGCACCAGAGATCCGGTGCTCAAGCAATCGGTTTATCGCCGTGAATAAATCGGTCTCGGCGCGAAATGTCACAAGGTGAGTGGTCATATAATCACGAGCTTTGATTGACTTGAGCATAATCGAACTCCTTTCGGATACGCCCAGGGTGCGATACAAGGCGTATCAATCAAACACAACCGTCTTGTTGTCGTGCACAAGAACACGGTCTCCTAAGTGATAGCGTAGTCCACGTGAGAGCACCATCTTCTCAACATCCTTACCTAGGCGAACCATTTCCTCAATACTTTCGCGGTGACTGACACGCACCACGTCCTGTTCGATAATCGGACCTGCGTCCAACTCCTCGGTCACATAGTGTGATGTCGCGCCAATCAGCTTGACCCCACGTAACGACGCTTGATGATAAGGCTTGGCACCCACAAATGACGGCAAGAAGCTGTGATGTATGTTTATCACCCGTTGCGCATAATCCCGGCACAACTGCGGCGGCAGTATCTGCATATAGCGTGCAAGCACAATCACGTCAGCCTGATGCGCCTCAACCAAACGCGCCACTTCATCAAAAGCAGGCTGCTTGTCTTGCGCATCAACGGGTACATGAAAGAACGGAATACCGTGCCACTCAACCATGCTGCGCAGGTCATTGTGATTGGAAATGACACAGGGTATTTCGCAATCGAGTTCGGCACTGTGCCAGCGATGTAACAAGTCAGCCAAACAGTGGGATTCTCGGCTCGCCATCAGCACTACGCGTTTCTTGTGATCCGAATCGGTGACCCGCCACTCCATCGAAAACTCACGCGCGATGGGACCAAAAGCCTGTTTGAAGCCCTCTATATCGAACGGCAAAGAGTCCGCACGGATTTCATGGCGCATAAAAAACCAGCCCGTCTGATTGTCAGAGTGGTGACTAGCCTCAGTAATCCAACCGTTATATGTCGCTAGGAAATTACTGACCTTGGCCACGATACCGACACGGTCTGGGCAGGCAATAACCAGCCGAAAAGTGCGCATGAAAAGCTCCCGCTAAGTTTACAAAGGCGATCATTCTAGACACCGCGAGAAAAAACCGCATTAACCCTGAGTGATTGAGCTCACTAAAAAAACCGCAACCCGAGCGCAACTCACAGCCGGGCACTTAAGCCGCCAAAAAATTTCTTTCTGGTCACAGGCAGCGCCATAACTAGACGTGCCAACTTAGCGACTATATATTTTCTCAAAAAACGGCTATTAGCAGACCCGCTAAACAACTAATTACTTGCAGTAGTGTGTCTTTTCTTTATAAACCGGTTTACTTGTGAAAAGTGCGTGTCTATCATTAGTTACACATAGTCACCTCAGAATGAGCCAAGGTACACAATATGTCGCTGATCAACGAATACCGCGCTACAGAAGAAGCCATCAAAGAATTGCAAGAACGCCTGAAAAACATGTCACAAGATGACAAACTGCAGAAAGAACTGGAGTTCGAAGGCAAACTGCGCAAACTGATGGGCGAATATCAAAAATCTCTGCGTGACATTATTGCTCTGCTCGATCCAGACGCAAAAATGAGCAAGAACGCTCGAGCCACTAAAGGCACCGGCACCAAGCGTGCTCGCAAAGTTAAGCAATACAAAAACCCTAACAACGGTGAGGTCATCGAAACCAAAGGCGGCAACCACAAAACGCTGAAAGAGTGGAAAGCCAAGTGGGGCGCTGACGTGGTTGAGAGCTGGGCTACTTTGCTGGGCTAATCAGTCGCAAGTTTCTCGTTGTTACAAAAAACGCCGGTTCGTCCGGCGTTTTTTTATGCCAAAAAATTAACGCCAACAATGCAACCACGCATCGTTAGCAGGCAAACAAAATAATCCAGGTTATTAATGACTACGCGGCATACTCCATAACCCTACACTGCCCAACGCAAAATACCGGACTAAGAAAGGCTGTAGCGGTCGGCTAATTGCTGAACATAGACTTGCCACGCATGCAGAACTTGTTGCTGAGCAGGTGATGCAGTTGGTAACACCTCAGTCATCGCCTGAGCAAATTGTTGCACGGTATTGGGTGCACCAGACTCGGGCAATGTTAGGCGTTGTTGGCAAAATGTTTGCCAACGCACTTGTTCTTCAGCACTCAAACTCGATGGCACATTACGTGCCCGATAACGAAATAACAGTTCAGGCAAGCGTGGATCATCAAACGGCCAACTTTCTGTGGCCAGTTGTTCAGGCTCACAAGTGCGCACACGCTCGCACAAGCTACGGTCGCGATTACCGATAAAACCGTCATAAAGTTGCTGCTCGGGATCATCACTTCCGGCAAACGCTTCCTCGCGATACACCTCAGGCATTTTTTCCTGCCACTGAGACTGTGTTGCGATTAGCTGCTCAGCGCGGGCCTGAATAGTCGCCATGTCTAGCCCCAAACGCTGTATGTCACTGTCACGCAGCACGCTTAGCGGCGCAACAACCGGGCAGCGATTAATCTGTAGCAACTTTAGGGGCACCGGTAACTGGCCGTCGAGTAACGCATCATGGCGGGTGTATAAACGCTCACGAAGGGTGTCGGCAGTTTCATCGAGCAGCACCCCTGGATCACGTTGCAAGTCGCAGACAATCAGCGCATTGCGGTTACGCGGATGCCAAGCCAGTGGCAACACCACTGACAAGTAATGGTTGGCCCCGGCAAAGCGCCCAGAAATATGCACAATGGGTTGCAGTAACTTAATCTGATCCAGTACCCGTGCCTTGCTGCGCAGGCCATACAGATAATTGTAGAGCTTGGTTTGCTTGTCGCGCAGTAGCCGCGCCAAAGCAATAGTTGCACGCACATCAGACAATGCGTCGTGCGCCTGACCATGCTCAATACCATTGGCGGCCGTTAACAACTCCAACTTGAGGCTAACGCGCCCTTCCACCTCCGGCCAGACGATCCCCTCCGGGCGCAATGCATAAGCTGTTCTGACCAGGTCAATCAAATCCCAACGACTATTACCGCCCTGCCATTCGCGCGCATAAGGGTCAAAAAAGTTGCGATATAAGCTGTAACGCGTGACCTCATCATCAAAACGAATACTGTTGTAGCCCGCACCACAAGTACCGGGCAGTGACAACTGCGCATGCACCTGAGTCATGAACTCAGCTTCATCAAGCCCCCGCTCAGCCAATAGCTGCGGAGTAATGCCGGTAATCATGCATGCGGCTGGGTGCGGCAAAATATCATCGCTGGGTTTGCAATAAATATTCAGCGGCTCGGCAATCTCGTTAAGTTGCTCATCGGTACGAATACCTGCAATTTGCAAGGGCCGATCGCGGCGCGGGTCGATACCTGTCGTTTCGTAGTCGTACCAGAAGATGCTTGAAGTCACAGTATTGTCCTGAGCGAATGGCTGATGCAGTCTAACATCGCTTAATTGTGTGGCTCTATTTACCAACCGGACGATTAGGACCGCTCAAAAAAGGTAACAACCCGAGCCGCATCAATGGTTGCCGCCCCCCGGCTGCCGCCACATTACTGTGCAGTAGTTTTTCAGAGATGCCTCATATTGCGGGGGGAATCTACAGATTGTGTCTAGAGCAGTTGCCTCAGCGGCTCGCTCTGGCTAGCATCGGGCTTTATTCATCGCAGTCAGCCGATGCCGCATACCGAAAACAATCAAAAAAACCCCACCAGCCCCCTCGCTGCTGAGTTGCTGGATACGCGTTATCACGTCGAGACGCCAGAAGGTATCGACCTGTCGCTGCGTCCGGCCGGACTGGTACCGCGTGCGCTGGCGTACTGCATCGACTTGATCATTCGCGGCATCGTCCTGGGCTTGATGTACCTGCTACTCAGCATGCTCGGCAAACTGGGCATGGGCCTAGGCACAATTTTGCTGTTTGTGGTGACGTGGTGGTACATGGTCTTGTTTGAGGTGCTCAACCAAGGTCGCTCCCCCGGCAAACAATGGTTGGGTTTACGCGTAGTGCACGACGACGGTACGCCAGTGGGCTGGCCAGCTTCCCTGACCCGCAACCTGCTGCGCTTTGTCGACATACTGCCGTTCGGCTACACCTTTGGCATTCTCAGTTGCCTGAATAGCCCAACGTTCAAACGTCTGGGTGATATAGCCGCAGGCACGCTGGTGGTTTATCGCGAGGAAAAGCCGCTTGCACCTGTTCTACCTGAAGCAGAGGCCGTGCGTGCCCCCTTCGCCCTAAGCCTGAAAGAACAACGTGCAATACTTAACTTTGCTGAACGCGCCAGCAGCCTGTCGAAGGAACGTCGCGTTGAACTGGCCAACATCATCGCTGCGCCACTGCAGGTGCCGACCGAACAAGCTGAACAAACTATCAACGGCATTGCCCACAGCCTTGTGGGACGCCGATGAAGCAGAGTCAATTCGAAAGCCATCACCAAGCCAGCTGGAAAGAGTTCGCCAGCAAGTTAGATGGCTTGGAGAAAACCGGTAAAACCGATGCTGCACACAGCAAGGGCTTTGCGGCTGATTACCGACGCGTCTGCCAACAACTCTCACTGGCTCAGGCCCGTGGCTACAGCAACCACTTAATTGAACAGTTGCAGCAATTAGCCCTGCGCGGCCACCAACAACTCTACCGCCACCGCAGCACTATTGGCGCTCAGCTAGTCAGTTTCCTGCTCAGTGGTTTTCCGTGTCTGGTTCGCGCGCAGTGGCGCTTTGTACTGGCCGCCAGCCTGCTGTTTTTTGGCAGTTTGATAATCATGGGGTTGCTGGTTTACTTGTTTCCCCACCTTGTTTACAGCGTGGTCGACCCGCAACAAGTCGCCAGCATGGAAAGCATGTATGACCCAGATGCCCGACGTCTTGGCCGCTTCAGTGAGCGCGGTTCAGGGGATGACTGGATGATGTTCGGCTTCTACATCATGAACAACATCGGCATTGCCTTTCAGACATTCGCCAGCGGCTTGTTATTCGGGCTCGGCAGTTTGTTCTTTCTCCTGTTCAACGGGGTGATGATCGGCGCAGTAGCCGGTCACCTGACGCAAATTGGCTATAGCGAAACCTTCTGGTCCTTCGTTGTCGGTCACGGCGCTTTCGAACTGACCGCCATCGCGCTTGCTGGCGCTGCAGGCTTGAAACTTGGCTGGGCATTACTCGCCCCCGGCCGCTTGCCACGCACCGAAGCCTTACGCTTAGCCGCAGCAGATAGCATTCGCCTAGTGGCCGGTGTTGTGGTGTTTTTGTTACTTGCAGCCTTTATCGAGGCGTACTGGTCATCAATGACCTTCGCCACGCCGCATGTTAAGTACGCTGTGGGCGCTTTACTCTGGGCATTGGTGCTGAGCTATCTGATCCTTGCCGGGCGAGGTACTCATGCGCCTGACTGAAGTTAACGTCGCGATTCGTCCACGCAGTGGTTGGGAAGCACTTGATCTCGGCGTACTACTCGCGCGCCGGCATGCAGGATTACTGATGGCCAGCTGGGCGCTGGTTACCCTGCCGATATTCGCCCTGCTTTGCCTGATTTTCTGGGACTATCCAAGCATTGCCATATTGGTGTTCTGGTGGCTGAAACCAGCCTATGAACGCTTGCCGCTGTATATCTTGTCCAACAGCCTGTTTGGCAATACCCCAACGCTAAAGCAAGCGCTCAAAGCCTATCCACGACTGTTGAAACCCCAGCTATTGGCCAGCCTGACCTGGCGGCGTATCAGCAGTACACGTAGCTTTGATATGCCAGTCATGCAACTGGAAGGACTATCAGGCGCCGCCCGTAGCCAGCGTCTGACCGTCCTCGGACAAAAAAATGCAGGTGGCGCAACCTGGCTGACAGTCGTCGGCGTGCACGTTGAGTTCGCCCTGAGTCTTGGCTTGGCTGCCTTGTTCTACTTGATGCTGCCGCAACAACTGGAACTGGACTGGAGCTGGCAAAGCCTGATTGCCCCCGAGCAAAACGACTGGATGTGGCTTGAGCATATGTCCAACGGGCTCTACGCCTTGCTTCTGATTGTCTGGGAACCGGTTTATGTGGCCTGTGGATTCAGCCTGTATTTGAACCGCCGCACCGCACTAGAAGCGTGGGACATTGAACTGGCATTTCGCCAATTGCGCCAGCGCTTGACAGGTGTTGCCTATGCCGCGCTGCTCGCTGTAGGCCTGCTGTTCAGCCAACTGCCAAACACGGCGATGGCCGCCATCGATATAGCGGACACCGCAGCACCCAGCAGCTCAGCGACGGCCGACCCACTACCCGAGCAAGACCCGCTTGGACCACAAGCCGAGCGCTTGCAAAAACAAGCATTGAACAGTCAGACAGCACAACAAAGTATCAAGCTCCTACTCGATAAGCCGCCGTTCAAAAATCCGGAAACGGTAACCCGCTGGCGCCTGCGAGATAGCGAAAAACAAGCCGAACCAGACACCGATTTCCTTGAGTCGCTGATTTCAGGTTTGGGCAAACTGACTAAGCTCTGGAAGTCGATGGAAACATTGGCTCAAATCTTCTCCGCCCTGCTCTGGGCGGCTCTATTCGCCCTGATTGCCTGGATAGTGTGGCGCTACCGGGATTGGTTGAATACCTTCACCGGGCGCTTTGCTTTACCCCAGCGCAATAAAAGTGCGCCACCAAGCCAGATGTTTGGCTTGGAAGTCGCCCCTGAAAGCCTGCCGGATGATATTTGCAGCGAAGTTAGCCAGCTGTGGGACCGCGAGCCACGCGCAGCCTTGGGCCTGCTCTACCGCGCCCTGCTCAGCCGCTTGCTGCATGATTACCGTCTGGGTCTGAAAAGCGCCCACACCGAGCACGAAGTCTTGCAACTGGTTGAAAGCCTGAAGCAACCAGAACTTGATCAATTCAGCTCAGTGCTGACTCAGCATTGGCAAAATCTGGCCTACGGACACAACCTGCCACCGGCATCTGCCAAAGCATCACTGTGCAACAGTTGGCGTCAGCTGTTTGAGCCGGGGGTTGCGGCATGAGCCGACGTAGCGGCTTTATCATCGGCGCACTGATTATTCTTGCCCTTGGCTTGCTTGCCAGCTATTTGCTGGGACGAGCCGAATCCTATGAAACCGTTATTGACCATGGCGCCGCCCCTGAAGTTAAAGCGAACCCTTACTTCGCCGCGCAGGCTTTTTTGCGCGACCAAGGCGTCAAAGTCGAAACAGCTGATAGCCTGGCCAATCTGGCGAAGTTGCCGAGCACTGGCCACACCTTATTACTGCTGGGCGATCGGGAAAAAGTCACCCCTCAGCAAACCCAGCGACTGCTCGACTGGTCAGCCAAAGGCGGACACCTAATCTTCGTCGCAGAGCGTTTATGGGATGAAAAGAAAGGTAAGAGTGGTGATTTGCTGCTCGACAGACTAGGGATTCAGCAACTCGACAGTGATGATTTACCCCCGCCTAAAGAGGCGTCCAAAAGCCCTGAATCAGCCCCAGATCAACAGACCGCTGAAACCAGCGACGACGCAGATCAAACAGTGGCTGAGCCTGAACCAGAAAGCTATTCGCAATTGGAACAACTATCGCAAGGCGAGCCCGATCAGCCCGAACCAGCACCGGCGATTGACGATGAGCAAGACGCTTACCCCAAGCTAACAAAGCTCTATCTCGAAAACGAAGAGGCACCCGCCTACATCAGCTTCGACACTGACTTTCATCTGTACGACGCGAAAAATATCGCCACTGCCTGGGCCAATAGCGGGCAATCAACCCACATGCTCCAGCTCTATCACGGTGACGGGTTAATCACGGTGCTAACCGATAACTGGGTCTGGCAAAACGACAAAATCGCCAAGTACGATAACGCCTGGCTACTCTGGTACCTGACTCAGGAAACCGATGTCACCCTGCTCTTTCGCGCCGACCATGATGATTTACTGAGCTTGCTCTGGAAGTATTTCCCACAAGCGCTATTAGCCCTTGGGTTACTCCTCGCACTGACGCTCTGGAGCGTCGGCATGCGTCAAGGTCCATTGCAATTACCGGCGAGCCTCAGTCGCAGGCAGCTACAAGAACACATTCGCGCCAGCGCTGACTTCAGCCTCAGGCGCAGTGGTCAACAAACACTGCTACAAGGCTTGCAACTGGATATTCAACGCCGCGCACGCAAGCGTCACCCAGGCTTTGAACGCTTGCCTGTCGCTGATCAATGGTTAGTCCTCAGCCGCCTGACGCGCCTCAGCACTGGCGCGATTGGCAAAGCCATGCGGCCACTCCCGCAGCAGCGGCAAACCGCCACCGAATTCACCCGTCAGGTTGCCCACCTGCAAACTCTCAGGAATGCCTTATGAGCGAACACACCCCCGACCAGTCAAGCCCCAACCCAGCCGCACCTGCCAGCTCAGCCCCGGCGACCCCGATCGCGAATACGGCGCAACAACGTCAGCGTGCCAGCCAACTGGCTCAAGCGCTGCGCCTGGAGTTGCAAAAAGCCTTGATCGGCCAAACTCGGGTAATTGACGATGTGCTGACCGCGCTGATTGCTGGCGGCCACGTGCTGATTGAAGGTGTACCGGGTCTGGGCAAAACCTTACTGGTGCGCGCACTGGCCAAGTGCTTTGGCGGTGAGTTTTCGCGGATTCAGTTCACCCCGGACTTGATGCCCAGCGATGTTACCGGGCATGCGGTATACGACCTGCAAAGCGAGCAATTCAAACTACGCAAAGGCCCAGTGTTCACCAATTTATTGCTGGCCGATGAAATTAACCGCGCACCGGCCAAGACCCAGGCAGCGCTGCTTGAAGTGATGCAAGAACGCCAAGTCACTCTTGAAGGTCGGGCACTGGTCGTACCGCTGCCATTTATGGTGCTGGCCACGCAGAACCCGATTGAACAAGAAGGTACTTACCCGCTGCCAGAAGCGGAGCTTGATCGTTTTATGCTCAAGCTGCGCATGGATTATCCGCAGCAAGATGAAGAAATGCTCATGGTCCGTCAGGTGACTCGCTCCAGCAAAGCCGACATGCTTGAGGTCGCCCCGCTGCGCACCCTGCTGCAAGCCAAAGACGTACAAGCCCTGCAGAAAATCGCCAGCGACTTACCGGTTGATGAGCAAGTGCTCGACTACGCCGTACGCCTGACACGCGCCACCCGCACCTGGCCCGGTTTTGCAATCGGCGCAGGGCCTCGCGCCTCGATCGCACTGGTGCGGGGCGGCCGTGCACGGGCGCTTCTACGTGGCGGCGACTTTGTTCTGCCGGATGACATAAAAGGCTGTGCGTTGGCGGTTCTGCGTCACCGCGTACGCCTGTCACCGGAGCTGGATATCGAAGGCCTGTCGATTGACCAAGTGCTGCAACAGCTTCTCGATCAGGTGCCGGCGCCACGCCTATGATCACAGTCACCCCGAACCACGAGCAGGCTGCGCGATGAAACCGGCCCGCCGCCTACTCATCGCCCTTGCCGCTCTGTTGCTTTGCGCAGTCCTGCTGGGGACCTTGAATGCATTGGCAATAGAGCTGCCCGAGGTCATCAGTTCGCTCTGGTGGGGGCTGCTGTTACTGCTGGGCGTGGCTGCGCTGATTGATGCCTGGCTGCTGTACAAAACACCCTCGCCACGCCTCGAACGCAACTTACCCGGCCAACTGCCACTGGGGCGCTGGAGCGATGTGCAACTCACCCTGCACCACAGTTACACACAGCACATCGAGGTGCAGGTATTCGATCACTGCGCCCATGAAATGGCCAGCGAACACCTGCCACAGCGTGTGGCGTTACGACCAGGTGAGCAAACCCAGTTCAGCTACCGCGTGCGGCCACTGGTGCGCGGCCACTTCAGTTTTCCACGGGCAGAGATCAGCCTGCCAAGCCGCTTAGGCCTGTGGCAGGCTCGGCGGGTACTCAATGTCGCTGACGAAACCCGGGTTTACCCCGACTTTGCCCGACTCTATGGCGCCCAGTTGCTAGCGGTTGATGACTGGCTAAGCCAGATGGGTGTTCGTCAGCATCAGCGACGCGGCTTAGGCATGGAATTTCATCAGCTACGTGATTTCCGCGATGGCGACTCATTGCGTCAGATCGACTGGAAAGCCACTGCTCGTAAACGCACACCGATTGCCCGTGAGTATCAAGATGAACGCGATCAGCAAATTGTGTTCATGCTCGACTGTGGCCGCCGCATGCGCAGTCAGGATAACGAGCTGTCGCATTTCGACCACGCGCTCAACGCCAGTCTGCTGCTCAGCTACATCGCATTACGCCAAGGCGACGCCGTAGGCCTGAGCACCTTCGCCAGTGAACAAAGCCGCTATCTAGCACCGGTCAAAGGCGCTGCACAGCTCAATGTTTTGCTTAACAGCGTGTATGACCTTAAAAGCACTCAACTGCCTGCGGATTATACGGCGGCGACTGATGCACTGCTCAGCCGGCAACGGCGGCGGGCACTGGTTGTGATCGTCACTAACTTGCGTGATGAAGATGATCAGGAACTGCTTGGCGCCGTTAAACGCTTGAGTCGCCAGCACCGTGTATTGATCGCCAGCTTGCGCGAAGAAGTGCTGGATACACTGCGCCAAACACCGGTGCAAAATCTCGACTCGGCAATCGCCTACTGCGGAACTGTCGACTACCTGAATGCCCGCGACACACTGCACGAGCGTCTAGTCGCAAACAATATTCCAGTGCTTGATGCACGCCCTAGCGAGCTGGGGCCAGAGCTGGTTAGCCGTTACTTGTCATGGAAAAAGGCGGGTGTCCTTTAACCCTGACTTAACGCTATAAAACTGATACAAAAAACCCGCTAATGTCAGCGGGTTTTTTTATACATTATTTACCCAGTCGGCTAGTGTGCTGCTGACTTGATCAACTCGATATACGGCTGTGCGTTACGCTGATCCTGAATCAAGGCAACAAAATCGTTGCCGTCAGCATCTTTAGCGTTGACGTCATAGCCTGCGGCGACGAAAAAGCCGAGGAAACGCTCAAAGTCATCGAAACGCAGACCGCGATAGGCTTTAACCAGCTTGTGCAACGACGGCGGCGTGTCATCAGCGGGCTCGACATCGAGGAACAACTTGATCGGCTCATCACCAATCTCTTCACCAATCACTTGTTTCTTGTCTTTACGCATCACTGACTCCAGCTAAACCGGGCTACACGGGCCGGCAAGTGTACCCCGCGGACCCATTGCGCTCAACGCTCAGTCGATTGCGTCGAACTGCGCGCGCATCCAACTCAGGTACTCGGCCACTTGCGGGCTGCCCTCTTGCGGCGCCCAACTGGCGTGCTCGCCTTCGCCAATCGGCAGATACGGCCCGGCCTTGCACTCGAACAGAATGCTGTCGGCCTCAAGCACGACCAAGGCGTGGAAGATCCCTGGCGGTAGATCAACACCGACACAATCAGAGCCCGCCGCGAGAATACGCTTAGCCTGCACTGCGCCGTCCTGATCAAAAATCAGCAGCCCCAAGCGCCCCTTTACCACCAGTAACGCTTCAGCTTTGTCCGCTGAAAGGTGGCGGTGCGGCGGGATATAGGTATCCGGCTGCAAGCCAATTGCCATGCGATGACAGGGTTCCTGCATTTCATGGAAATTGTGATGCTGGCGCTGACGCGGATTTTGCGCAGCCTTGTGCGCTAAGTCCGAGAACAAGGCTTGATCGAGAAATGCAGGGCCGCGCATAGGCTTACATGCCTTTAACGGCAAAAATGCCAGGCGCGTTGCGCCAGTAACCTTTGTAATCCATGCCGTAGCCGAAAATGTAACGGTCAATGCATGGCAAGCCAACGTAGTCAGCCTTAAGGTCTGGGCGCGCTTTGCGGTCATGGTCTTTATCAACCAGCACTGCGGTATGCACAGCACGAGCGCCCGCGTGGTGGCAGAAATCGATAATCGCGCCGAGGGTGTGGCCTTCATCGAGGATGTCATCAATGATCAACACATCGCGATCAATGAACGAAACCTCAGGCTTGGCCTTCCAGAAGAGATCACCACCGCTGGTTTCGTTGCGATAGCGCGTGGCGTGCAAATAAGACAGTTCCAGCGGAAAGCTTAGCTTCGGCAGCAGCTTACCGGAGAAGATAAGCCCACCGTTCATGACGCAGAAAACCACAGGGTTGGTATCCGCCATCTCGGCATTGATAACTTCAGCCATCTTGCAGATGGCGGCTTCAACCTGTTCGTCGGTGTACAGACAATCAGCTTCAGCCATTACCTGACGGATGTGCGCGAGATCAGCAGACATGTTCGTTCCTCTTGGGTTAGCGCAACACGAAAACCTGATCGGTGCGTCAAAATAAAAGTCGGCAAAGGTACGCATGTGTCTGGCGGGGAGCAAGCCTTCACAGACGAACGAGCGCCATTTATGCGCGATATTCCGGCAATCCGGATAATAATTGGCATAAATCAACAAAACCAATCTTAACTTAGGCGACATCAGTGAGCACAGCGCCGCCCTTTATTGCGCACAATGCTTTAATCTAAGCCAGTTTTTTTGCCAGCTCAGTCGGAGAGCCCTAACACATGCCAATCCAAGAGATTCGCCACCCGCTGATTCGCCACAAAATCGGCTTGATGCGTCGCGCTGATATCAGCACCAAGAACTTCCGCGAATTGGCTCAAGAGGTCGGTGCCCTGCTGACTTACGAAGCAACCAAAGACCTGCCACTGGAAACTTACGAGATTGCCGGTTGGTGTGGCCCGGTGCAAGTAGAAAAGATCTCCGGCAAGAAGATCACCGTGGTGCCTATTTTGCGTGCAGGGATTGGCATGCTCGAAGGCGTACTCAGTTTGATTCCGGGCGCCAAGGTCAGCGCCGTCGGGGTTGCACGCAATGAAGAAACATTGCAAGCGCACACCTACCTGGAAAAGCTGGTCCCGGAAATTGATGAGCGCCTGGCGATGATTATCGACCCGATGCTGGCGACCGGCGGCTCGATGGTCGCGACCATCGACCTGTTGAAAAAAGCAGGCTGTAAGGAAATCCGCGCCATGGTGCTGGTTGCTGCGCCCGAAGGTATCAAAGTAGTTAACGATGCACACCCGGATGTAGAGATTTACACCGCATCGATTGATGAGCGCCTCAACGAGCATGGCTACATCATTCCTGGGCTGGGCGATGCAGGCGACAAAATTTTCGGCACCAAGCAAAAGGACGCCTAAGCATGCAACACCAAGTGCAAGACGCCACATGGCGTCAGGCGTTGGCCGGTTCTCAAATGTTATTCGTAGCATTCGGCGCATTGGTACTGATGCCGTTGATTACCGGAATGGACCCCAATGTCGCGCTGTTTACAGCGGGCCTTGGCACGCTGATTTTCCAGATTGTGACGAAAAACCAAGTCCCGGTGTTTCTCGCCTCATCGTTCGCCTTTATTGCCCCGATCCTTGCCGCTAAAGCTGACTTCGGCCTGCCTGCTACGCTCGGCGGCCTGGTTGCTGCTGGTGTGGTTTACATGCTGCTGGCTGGCGCCGTCCGGATTAAAGGCACTGGATTCATCGACCGCTTACTCCCGCCCGTGGTGATAGGCCCGGTAATCATGTCGATCGGCCTGGGCCTGGCGCCAGTTGCCGCCAACATGGCCATGGGTAAAGCAGGTGATGCCAGCGCACAATTAGTGCCTTACGACATTGCGCTGATGATCTCGCTACCGGCGTTGATCACCACGTTGATCGTGGCAGTCGTCGGTAAAGGCATATTCAAGCTGATCCCTATTTTGCTTGGCGTAGCCGTCGGTTACAGCTTGGCGTGGGCTTTTGGCGTGGTTGAGTTTGCGCCGATTGCAGCGGCCCCATGGCTGGCTATTCCCAACTTTGTAGCGCCTGAGCTGAACTGGAGCGCGGTACTGTTCATGCTACCGGTGGCCATTGCACCCGCAATCGAGCATATCGGCGATGTGCTGGCGATCGGCACTGTCACCGGCAAAAACTACCTGAAGAAACCCGGCTTACACCGCACGCTGCTCGGTGATGGCTTGGCAACCTCTGCCGCGGGCTTGCTCGGTGGCCCACCTAACACGACCTATTCGGAAGTGACGGGCGCGGTCATGTTGACCAAGAACTTCAACCCCAAAGTCATGCTCTGGGCGGCGGTAATTGCCATGACTTTAGCGTTCGTCGGCAAATTCGGCGCCGTACTGCAAAGTATTCCAGTGCCGGTGATGGGTGGGATTCTGTGCCTGTTGTTCGGCTCAATCGCAGTGGTCGGTTTAAATACCCTGATCCGTCATCAGGTTGACCTCTCCGAGGCGCGCAACCTGGTGATTGTCGCGATCACCTTGGTCTTCGGCATTGGCGGCATGGTCATTGGTGCTGGCGATGTCAGCCTCAAAGGCATTTCGCTCTGCGGGATCATCGCGATTTTGCTCAACCTGGTACTGCCGGGCGGTGCAGGCTGGCGCAACAAGACCCTGACAGAAGAGGCGAAATAGCCCGCGCAGCAAAAGCCCCGCACTTGGCGGGGCTTTTTTATACCTGAGTGTTTAGCGCTTATTTAGCTAAACGGCGCACTTCACGCATAACCATGCTCGCATATTCCGGCGGTGTAAGCTGGGCAACTTGCTCACGCAGCCATTCTTCCCACTTGCCCTTACGCTTGCTCTTTTCGGCGAACAGTCGCGCGGCATCGACTTTGGAACGCTGCAGGTTTTGTTGCCACAACTCGAACAAACGCGCCTTTTCAGCCTCTCCAGCATTACGCTCTTCAGCGGATTTGTTCGCTAGATTAAAACTCATTGAGCACTCCTGTTGCGGAAAAAGGGGCGGATTCTACGCACTTTTCACATCGCAGACAGAGGTTTTGTTCAGCCAATTGACCAAGGGTTACTGGCAGCTCGGCTTAATCTTCCAGCTCACTTAAACGCCGCTCAATCATCAAGCGGTCAGGACTTTGCCCGGCCAGCCTTAGCGCTTCGAGGTAAGCTGCCCGCGCCGCAGCTCGCTGATCCAGACGCCGCAAGCAATCGGCTTTGGCCATCTGCGCAAGGTGATAGCGCGCAAGCTCACCGCGCTCTAGCAAGGCATCGATAATGTTAAGTCCTGCAGCTGGGCCATCGCACATTGATACCGCGACCGCCCGATTTAGCTCAATCACCGGCGAAGGTTGTAAGCGCAGCAACACATCATAAAGTCCGACAATCTGCGACCAGTCAGTCTCTGCCGCAGTCGCAGCCTCGGCATGCACGGCGGCAATCGCAGCCTGTACGTTGTAGCTATCGTAACCGCCCTGCTGCAGCGCTTGCAGAAGCAGCGTCCGGCCTTCTTCAATATGTGCAGACGACCACAGGCTGCGGTCCTGCTCCTCAAGTAACACCGCCAATCCGTCGACAGAGACCCGCGCGGGGCGGCGCGACTCATGCAGCAGCATTAACGCCAGCAAGCCTTTTACTGATGGATCTGGCAGAAGCTCCAGCAGCAATCGCCCCAGCCGAATAGCCTCCGTCGAAAGCTGGCTGCGAATGACTGACTCGCCTGAGCTGGCAAAGTAGCCTTCGTTAAACACCAAGTAGATAACCCGCAACACCACCGCCAACCGCTGTGGAAGTTCACCTCGGGTAGGCACTTCGTAAGGGATTGCGGCATCACGAATCTTGGCTTTGGCGCGCACGATACGTTGCGCGATTGTACTGGGAGTAGTGAGAAAGGCTTTGGCGATGTCCTCGCTGCCAAGGTCGCATATTTCACGCAAGGTCAAAGCAACCTGGGCATCTTCCGCTAGCGCCGGGTGGCAGCAGGTGAAGATCAAACGCAGGCGGTCATCCTCGACGCTTTCAAAGTCATCCAGAGCAGGCGCATCGGCGGCAGCCTCATCGCGCTCGCCAAGCGCTTCAAAGCGGGCATTGCGGCGCAATCCATCAATGGCTTTAAAGCGTCCTGCGGATACCAGCCAGGCCCGCGGATTAGCCGGTACACCTTGAGTTTGCCACTGTTCAAGCGCAGCACGAAACGCCTCATGTAATGCTTCTTCGGCCAGATCGAAATCACCGAGCAGGCGAATCAAGGTCGCCAGGACGCGCCGCGACTCAGTGCGATAAAGCACTTCCAGTTGCTGGTTCAGCGCCTGAGGCGTATCCAATCGCAGCTCCTTCAGTAACCCACAGTGACTGTCTTAGCTTTTAAGTCGATAACCGCTTTTAAATATCCAGGCAACAGCGCCTATGCACAGCGCCAAGAAGCCCAGGATCATGCCCAGACTGACGCCGACGCTAACGTCGGAAACCCCGTAAAAGCTCCAGCGAAATGCGCTGATCAGATACACCACGGGGTTGAACAGTGTGACGGTCTGCCAAACCGGCGGCAGCATGCTGATCGAGTAAAAACTACCGCCAAGGAAAGTCAGCGGCGTGACGATCAGCGCGGGTACGATTTGCAATTTCTCCCAGCCATCCGCCCAGACCCCGATAATGAAACCGAACAAGCTGAAGGTCACGGCAGTGAGGATTAAGAAGGCCACCATCCAGAATGGATGAAGAATTTCAAAGTCGACGAACAGCCGCGCCGTCAGCAAGATAATCAAACCCAGAATGATGGATTTGGTCGCCGCAGCGCCAACATAGCCAATAAGGATTTCAAGGTAGGAAACCGGTGCAGAAAGGATCTCGTAAATCGTCCCTGAATACTTCGGCATATAAATACCAAACGAGGCGTTGGAGATGCTCTCGGTGAGCAGCGCCAGCATGATCAAGCCAGGGATGATAAACGCCCCATAGCTGACACCATGCACCTGAGTCATGCTTGAGCCGATCGCCGAGCCAAACACCACAAAATACAGCGAAGTCGTGATGACTGGTGTGGCAATGCTTTGCAGCAACGTGCGCCAGGTGCGCGCGAGTTCAAACAGGTAAATGGCGCGAATCGCGTAGAAATTCATGCGCGGTTCCTCACCAGGTTTACGAAAATTTCTTCAAGCGAACTCTGGCTCGACTGCAGGTCTTTGAAGTCGATGCCTTGTTGCGCCAAGTCTTTGAGCAACTCGGCAATACCGGTGTGCTCACGTTGGGCATCAAAGGTAAACACCAGCGCATGGCCAGAGTCTGCCAATTCCAGCGGGTAACTGGCGAGCGCATCGGGAATGCTGGTCAACGGCTGCTGCAAGTGCAAGGTCAGCTGTTTCTTGCCGAGCTTGTGCATCAGCGCAGCTTTATCTTCGACCAGAATGATTTCACCCTTGCTGATAACCCCAATGCGATCAGCCATTTCCTCGGCTTCTTCGATGTAGTGAGTGGTCAAAATGATCGTCACGCCGCGCTCGCGCAGGCCACGCACCATATTCCACATATCACGACGCAGTTCGACATCGACACCGGCAGTTGGCTCATCGAGAAACAGAATCTGCGGCTCATGGGACAAGGCTTTGGCGATCATCACACGGCGCTTCATACCGCCAGACAACTCAAAGATGCGCGCATCCTTTTTGTCCCACAGCGACAAATCACGCAGCAGTTGTTCGAGATAAGCAGGATTGGCCGGTTTACCAAATAAACCCCGGGTGAACTTAACCGTGGCCAAAACACTTTCAAAGCCTTCGTTGAACAACTCCTGTGGCACCAAGCCAATCTTGGCCCGCGCTGCACGGTAGTCGGAAATAATGTCGTGGCCATCGACCAGCACCTTGCCTGAGCCAGGATTTACGATGCCGCAGATGATGCTGATCAAGGTGGTTTTGCCTGCACCGTTGGGGCCGAGCAAAGCGAAAATCTCACCTTTTTTGATATCAAGATTGATGGAGGTCAACGCTGGGTGGCCCGAAGCATAAACCTTGCTCAACTGCTGTATCGAGATAACTGGTTGCACACAACCACCTTGGTTTTGGGAGCGTCAGAAGGCATCGCTATATGAGCCTGCCTGAACAATAAAAACGCTACTCTAGCCCATCCTTATGCCATGTTGCATCTGGCTAATTAAGTGTTGGGCTGGGGAACGGCTCTGGTATGGTCACGCTTGTGCAGCACCGTTTATCAGCATGCTGCTCCTCGATCCAGCCGCAACGAATACCAACCCGGTATCAGCGCTGACCCTCGGAGGCTCTGGCCAAGGACAAGTGTTGAGCTCAATTCGCAAGCTTGCAGGCTTGGTCATAGTCGCCGGTATCGTTATGCTGGCACACCGCCAACAGCCTTGAATCGTCGCTTTGCGCTTGCCAAGCGCGTTAATTTTGCACAGGCTGTGCCGTTATCACCCGTTCAGAGGACACCTACATGCAACTAAAACATCTCGCTGGCCTGGCTCTAATTGCATCACTAAGCGCCTGTAGCTCAATGGACAGTGGCAGTTCAGACACCGCTTCGGCAGTTGCGTCTGATCGCTTCAAGGACAAGTGCAACGCCGAAGCCGTCCAGGATATGTTGGGGCAGCGAGTCACCCCGGCGCTAAGCAAACAAATCAAAGAAAAAGCCGGTGCTAAAAGCGTTCGAGTCCTGGGCCCAGCCGACCCAATGACCATGGATTACAAGTCATCTCGTTTGAACATCGATACCGACGAAGCTGAAGTGATCGACCGCATCACCTGCGGTTAATCTCAGGTACACGCTCGCCAGCGCAGCGCTGGCCTCTTAACCTTCCAGGCACTGACGCATGCAGATTGATGAAGACTTCACGCTGAAGAAGCTTGAAACGTTTCTCGCGTTCATGCGCAGTGGCAACCTCAGTCGCGCAGCGGCAGAACTGCAGACCAGCAATGTGAGTGTACATCGGGCGATTCATTCGCTTGAGAGTGCGCTGCGCTGTCCATTGTTCAAGCACGAAGGACGCAACCTGATCCCGCTGGAAAGTGCTTACCTGCTAGAGGACCGTGCCCAAAAGCTGATTCAAGATGTACTCGATACGGTTCGCTTAACCCGTGAAGCAGCGGGCTTTTCTGCAGAGCGATTCAAGCTCGGCTCGCTGTATTCACTCACGGTAAAAATCGTTCCTCAGTTGATCATGGGTCTTAAGCTGCGGCGCAGCGAATTGAATATCGACCTTATCCTTGGTTCAAATGTCGACCTGATGTTTAAACTGAAGAGTCTCGAAGTGGACGCGATTTTGGTGGCCTTGAACGAGCACATCAATGATCACGATTGCGAGCAACTTCCGTTGTTTTCGGATGATATTTTTCTCGCAGTACCAACCGATTCGCCCTTTGCGCAGCAAACTGAAGTTGATCTGGCAGCTCTCAAAGAGTCGACTTTTATTACCCTGACCCACGGCTTTGCCACACACCAAGATGGCGTGCAGGTGTTTCGTCAAGCGGGGTTTGAACCGAAAATTGCGATGCAGGTGAATGATATTTTCACCCTGTTAAGCATGGTCAGTTCCGGGGTGGGTTATGCCCTGCTCCCCGGTCGAATTGCGGCGGTTTATGAAAACCGGGTCAAACTCATCCCCTTGCAGGCCAAATACCATATGCAGCAGCACATTGGCGTGGTCTTTCTCAAAGCCAAAGAGCGTGATCCTAATCTGTTGGCCTTACTGGCGGAGTGTCGGATGTATAGCATCAACAACCCCGCCTAAAGGAACCCCTGAAAAACTACTGCGCTAGATATTACTGCGGCAGCCGATGCTGGGGCAGCCCTTGCTGGGTTAAAAAACTGCTCAAAATGCTCATTTACAACACGTAAAGTCGAGCGCGACCCCGGTCGCTTTTTCTCAGTTTTTTGCCTTGTACTATCTTCGCTCGCTACCTTTTTCAGAGGTTCCTCATGCATAGACGGGGTAAGAGCAATCAGTTTCAGCCCATCAGGCCACGCATAATCAGAAACAACAGCGACGGACCGAGCAAACAGCCTAGCGCCGTGTAGAAGGCTGCAGTCAGACAACCGTAAGGCACCAGTTTCGGATCTGTCGCGGCCAATCCGCCAGCCACTCCGCTCGATGTACCGATCAGGCCACCAAAGATCACTGCGCTGCGTGGATTGTTCAGGCCGATGTAAGGCGCAACAAACGGCGTTGCGATCATCACCAGAATGGCTTTGACCAGACCCGCACCAATCGACAGGGCCATGACCTCTGAGCTTGCACCAATCGCGGCACCCGTCACTGGGCCAACGATATAGGTCACGGCACCCGTGCCAATAGTGGTCAGACTTACCGCATCGGTATAACCGAACGCCATCGCGACACCGACACCGGCGACAAACGACGAGCCGATACCCACAAACAACGCCAGTACGCCTACCAGCCCCGCACGCTTTAACTCTTCAACATTAACCCCATAACCGGTGGCGACAATGGCAAAGTCACGCAGCATTGCGCCGCCCAAAATACCGATCCCGGATAACATAGGGATATCGACCAGGCCTTTACTGCCACCGGTCATCGCGCCACCGACATAGGCTAAAATCAGCCCCAGAAGAATAGCGATTGCAGAACCGTGCAAGCGGCCATTGGTCAGCTTGTCAGACAGCCAATACGACAACCACATGGTAATACCGATAACGGCAAAACCGGCGATCAAGCTGTAAGCGGTGAATACTTTCAGAATACTCTCGTACATAGCGATCACCGTGGCAGTTTAGGCAAAGGGTTTACGTCAGGCTCAGTTGGCGCATCAGGCTTTTTTTGGCCCATCCGGTCTAAAACCGGAACCAGAGCAAAAGCCACAACCACTGCCGCCACGCCAGCAAGAATCGCCATTGGCCCACCACTAAGCGCGCCATAGACATTTTGCTGAGCAGCCATTGCCACCACGATAGGGATATAGATTGCGCTCCAGAACTCGATGCCGTGTTCTGACTTGGGAATCAGATAGCCGCGCTTTTTTAGATAACCACCGAGAAAAATCAGCAACATCATGGCAATACCGACGCCACCAACGTTGGCCGGCACACCAATCATCTTCCCCAGCAGCTCACCGATAGTGATGCCGACCAGGGTGCAGAACGCAAGAAACGCCACACCATAAATAATCATTATTTTTATCCTCAGGGAGCAGTTCGAAGTTGTTGTTTTTGTCCTTCGTAACGATCAAGCGGTACAGCTCAGTTCAAGAGTCGCGGCTCGCCTCCTGACGCAACATGGCGTCCAAGGTATCGAGCCGAGCGCCCTGAAAGGCGATGGCTTGTCCGGGTTCAAACACGCGCCGGGCCAAGCCCGTCAGCACCGCCCCAGGAGGCAATTCGAGGTGCAACCTAACACCGCGTTCATAGGCCGTGCGCAACGTGTTATGCCAATCGACGACGCGGCACATATTGTTCGCCAAGTCATCGCGTAGTTGTTCCGGTTTGTTGAGTAAACGTGCGCTACTGCTGCTTAAATATCGCACTTGCGCAGGCCTTACACTGACCTGAGCAAATGCCTCAGCGAGTGTCGCCGCGGGGCTCTCAAGCAGCGGGCAATGCGAAGGCACGCTCACCGCTAGACGTTTAGCACAAGCCGCTCCAGACTTTTTCGCCAACGCCGCCACTTGCAGCATGGCGCTATGGCTGCCTGCTATTACCTGTTGCGCCTCAGCATTTATATTGGCCAGATACACCGGCTGCTCAACACTGTTTACCTGCGCCAGCAAGTCTTCAACTGTGCCGAGGTCTAACCCCAGAATAGCGGTCATGCCGAAGCCATTCGGATACGCCTGTTGCATGAGTTCACCACGCAAACCGACCAAACGCAGCGCATCAGCAAAACTGATTGCGCCCGCAACAACGGCTGCTGCGTACGCGCCAATCGACAAACCCGAAACATAATCAGGGCGATGCCCACGCTGCAGTAGCATCCGCGCACAAGCCACCCCGGTAATCAGTAAACACAGCTGTACCGCGCGGGTTTCGGAGAGAGCACCCAGTGAGTCCAACGCCAAGGCATCTTGCTCAAGTACTGCGCTGGCTTCTGCCACGCACAGGCGTGTTTCGGCTGAATCTGGCAGCGCGTGCAACATGCCCGGTTGCTGCGCACCTTGGCCAGGAAAAACCCATAAGCTGCTCATGCGCCTGCCAACTCTGGCGCCCAAGGGTCATCAACCAACAAGGGTTGAGTCTGGGTTTTAAGCAGTACCTTCGAGGTGCTTATCGCCCACTCACGCAGGGCAACCGCGCCCGCTGGGCATTGCAGTTGCACATCGACTGCCACCGCAGCATTATCAAGCAACTCCAGTAAAACCTTTGCCTGTGAACGCGACATCGGCTGCGCTGTACGCACCAGCAAATCGAGATCGCTGGCAGGATGAATTGCTTCGATACCGCTGGCCAACTGAAATCCAAGGCTGCCGGTAATCCCCCAGCGCAAGCCACTCTGATTAAGTGGCCCAGCCAACTGCGCAAGCGCTTTAAACAGTGGCCAGTCTCGATAGTGTTGATCCTGCAACTCAATCAACTGTTCCGGCTGCACGCAGCGCTTAACCGCCGAGAGCGGCATCCAACACGCAAAGCGCTGATCACGTGTTTTACCGCGCACACCAACAGCAATCATCCCCGCTGAGGCCCGCGCACGTCTGACCACCACCGGTGGCTCGAAGCGCAACGCCTCGGCCGACCACGCAGGCGCATCTGCCGGCAGATGCTCTGGGGCAAAGCCCCAAAGCAAATCGTGCGGCAGATAGCGCTGTTGCGTTGGTAGATCGAGGCAATTGATCACGTGTTCAGCTCCAGGCGGTGACGCTTAAGTTCACCACTGCGCCCGCAATAACTCACGTACCCGTGATGAAGCTTCGCGGTTAGTCGCACCGAGCCTGCTGCGCAAGTCCAGCGGACTGCTGGCGATATCATCGAGCGCGCTGCTTAGGCAGCCCTGGACTCGCGCAACATCATCAGCCTGTGGCTTAACGGCGTTCTCAACACTCAAGGTTTCCCAAAGCAGGCCAAGTGAGTCATAGCTTTCAATGTCATAAGCCATTGGCGCAATGGTCGACGCCAGCGCTTCCAGTTCATCAACGCTGCGCAGGGTCACGCGCGCGGCGGACTCCTTACCCATTGCATGCACCATCACACTTGGGTCGCGCAGGGCAATCAAACGATTGGCTTGATAACCGTGAGCCAGAAACGCACCAGACATCGCCTTCCCCACCAACAACGCTATGACGGCATGACCCGCAAGCCGCGCACGGGCATAACTGTCGACCGCGCCAGCCAATGCCTGATGGATACCCAGAGCCTCTTCACGGCGGCCATATGCCTGACTCGGCACGTCGACGATGGCGATCAAGGCACGCTTGTCTTGATGCTCGCGGTCCTGCTCAATCACTTGATCAATCGCTTGGGCCAGGCCCCAGCCTTCAAGCAGGCCAACCTCGCCATTTCGTGCACGGGGAAAACGGTTATTTGAATCGGCAACCACCGCCAAATAGCGCACGGGTTGGCCATTCAAGACGCTGTCAGCAACGAGTAAAGAGTCCGGTAACCCGTTAACCAGCTGCGCATTTACCGCCAACGACTCGAACCAGTTACGGCCACGCGGTTCAGTGGTTGCACTCATGATTGCTCTCCTTGGTAGAGGCTGCGTACCGTTGCGGCATCGATTTGCTGTGCAGCATCAAACGCCTGCAATCGCTGAAGAAACCAAGCATGCTTGCGGCTGCGTTCAAGCGCTGGCCGACCTTGCTTGAACAACTTGCGGACCTGTTCGCGGATCACCTCAAGGTCATCCGCCACATAACCGTCAACCAAGCCGCTGGCGTTGCGTTGTTCACCGCCAGTCAGGCTCCAGATGAAAGGTCGGTCACGCGAGTCGTATTCATCAAGACCAGCCTCCTGCTCAATGACCTGCGGGCCATTGAGGCCGAGCCGGGCTTCCTGAGTCACCAGCAGATAACTGCAAAGACCCGCCGCAATCGACATACCGCCGAAGCAGCCGACCGGCCCAGCAACCAAGCCTATGACCGGCTGGTACTGGCGCAGGTCAACAATTGCAGACTGAATTTCAGCAATTGCCGCGAGTCCCAGATTGGCTTCCTGCAAGCGCACACCACCGGTCTCCAGCAAGAGCAAGGCGCGGGTAGCGATACCATTGCGATTATCTTCAGCGGCGAGTTCTAGCGCGCCGGCAATTTTTGCCCCGCCAACTTCACCGAGACTACCGCCCTGGAACGCCCCTTCGATTGCCGCGACAACAACAGGCTCACCGTCAATGGTGCCTTTAGCGATAATCACCCCATCATCGGCCTGAACCACGATGCCTTGCTTGGGCAACCAAGGTGAAGTCACTCGGGCAAATGGATCGAGTAACTCACGAAAGCTACCGGCGTCGAGCAATGCTCGCGCGCGCTGACGAGCACCGAGTTCGATAAAACTGCGCTGTTCAAGCAAGCGCGCGATCTTGTCTGCATTTGCATCAGTCATCAGCCAAGGCCTCCATTGCTTGTTCCAGACGCAGACGCACAACCCCTGGAGTCGCGCCAAAATCGTGGATCGAGATGTTCAACGCAGGCATCTGCTGTTCACTGAACATGCGCTGAAACAGCTGCTGCCAGCGGGCATCGCTGCCATTGACCGAGGTTACGACCTCAATTGCCAACGTGCCGCTGGTACCCGGTTCAAGCATCACTTCAAGATCACCCGAGCCGACACAGCCGACCAGGGCACGGCCTTGGGCGGGTTGCCCGGCACTGAATTGGAAAGACAGCGTTTGCATAGTCAGACACTCCCTATCGGCGCGTGCAAGGCAGGCGCAAGGCGGTCGAGGAATAAAGTCGCGGCGAGTAAATCAGCAGCCCCGCCGGGTGAGGCACGTAGCCTCAACATGTCGTTATCGAGATTACGTAGCAACCGGCGACCATCGAGACTGGCGCAACCGCCTGCCTCTAACACCGCCAGTGCTCCGTTCTGCATGCAATCGAGGCCGGTCAGACCAGCTCGGTAAAGCACACAGGTATCAGTTAGTTGACTCATGATCGCCAGCAACGCATCCAGCCGTGCGTTCTGCTCGCCCACCTGCGCTGAACGGCTGCGCTGCAGTTGTGGCAAGCCATTGTGGATGATTGCCGGAAAGCCCAATTGAGCTTGCTCACGAGCACCCGGCAGGCCATAGGTTCGGCCAACTTGTGCCCCGTGGCTTTCGGCCGTGACGGGCATTGCCCGGTCGTGCAGCTTGGCAATTCGCGCAGCGCGCAAGGTAACTTCGGCGGCGCTCAGCGCTTGATCATCCAGCGCTGCGGCGGCGCACAACAAGCCCAGCGCCCAGATTGCACCCCGGTGCGTATTGACGCCGCCAGTCACGCGCAGCATTTCGATCTCGCCTTCACGACCGATACGACCCAATGCCTCGCGCAACGACTGATTAATCTCATTGTGCTGGCTTGCTGCCTCAGCCATTTGCTTAAAGGTTGGCCACAGCGACAACGCTGAAGAATGCATCAGGCCCAAGTGCAGATCGTCATGTGCGCCATTGCCTCGACGATCAACCAGCCCCGGCTTGGGCGACAGATCCGCTTCATCGATCAACACGTCGACGGCGAGGTCAGCCAAGTATTCGGCAACACTCAGGTGCGGCTGTTTAACGTATAAGGCAGTCATCACCAGCTCCTGAATTTAGCGGGTGGGTTGTACAGACCGCCTGACCACTCAACCAACTCGGCGATGCTCTTGGCTGCGAGCAACTCACGACTGGCGTCTGCGCGGCGAATGCCCAAGTCTTCGGGCAGAGCAATCAAGCCCTCTTGGCGCATGCGCAAGGTATCTTTAGGGTCATGACGCAACCCAATGCTGGTGACCCCAGCCACTGCGGCGATCATCGCCTGGCGCTCTTCAAGTGAGCGGGCCTTGTATAAGTAGGCGATGCCTTCCTCGGTCAGCAGGTGCGTTACGTCATCGCCATAAATCATGATCGGCGCTAACGGCATGCCACTTTTACGCGCCACTTCAACCGCATCCAAGGTCTCGACAAAGGTCGGTTTACCACCTTCCTGGAAGGTTTCAACCATCTGCACCACCAGCTTTTTACCGCGCTCAAGCATGGTCACCGGGGCGCCGGTGTCGGAGCACATATCTAGCCACGCGGGGGTTGCATGGCGTCGCCCGCGTGGGTCGTGCCCCATATTTGGCGCACCACCAAAACCGGCAAGACGACCTCGGGTAACGGTTGATGAATGGCCGTCGCCATCGACTTGCAAGGTGGCGCCAATAAACAGGTCGACCGCGTACTGCCCGGCCAGCTGGCACATCATCCGGTTTGAACGCATCGAGCCGTCCCGCCCGGTGAAGAACACATCGGGGCGCATGGCGATGTAGTTTTCCATACCCAATTCGGTGCCAAAGCAATGCACGCTTTCGACCCAGCCGGTCTCGATCGCCGGGATTAACGTTGGGTGTGGGTTGAGCGTCCAATTGCGGCAAATCTTGCCTTTGAGGCCGAGCTTTTCACCGTAGGTTGGCAAAATGAGTTCAATGGCAGCGGTGTTAAAGCCAATACCGTGATTGAGCGACTGCACATTGTGTTTTTCGTAGATGCCGCGAATCGCCATCATCGCCATCAACACGTGCACCGGCTTGATGTGGCGTGGGTCACGGGTGAACAGCGGCTCGATATAGAACGGTTTGTCAGCCACCACCACAAAGTCGACCCACGACCCCGGAATATCAACACGCGGCAATTCGCTGACATCATCGACCAGTTCATTGACCTGCACGATAACGATGCCATCGCTGAAGGCAGTCGGTTCAACCAACGCTGGGGTGTCTTCAGTGCTCGGTCCGGTGTAGATGTTACCGGCACGATCTGCCTTGAAACCGGCCACCAAGGCAACGTTAGGAATCAGATCAACCAACAGTCGCGAATAGAGTTCGATATAAGTGTGGATTGCGCCAACTTCGAGCAAACCATCTTCGAGTAATTGACTGATACGCAGACTTTGCGGGCCCGCAAAGGAGAAATCCAGTTTGCGCGCAATACCGCGCTCGAATAGATCAAGGTGCTCCGCGCGGCTCACACTCGGCATGATCATGTGCAGGTCATGCAGGCGCTCAGGGCTGGCTTGGGCCAACGAGCGGGAGAGAAAATCCGCCTGCTTCTGGTTATTACCTTCAAGCACCACGCGATCACCCGGAGCAATCAAGGCTTCAAGCGCGGCAACGATTTTATCGCTGGGTAAAACCACACCGTCAGCCAAGGCACGAACCTGTTCGAGGCGACGTTGCTTCTCGGTACGGCGACGTGACCAATTCGGCGGCGGGGATATTATTGTTGTCATGCTGACTCCACGTAGTGCGCTGTCGTGGTGCCACATTAGGAGCGCAAGCCAACGGCTATCAATCAACTAGCCGACGTAATCATTACGATTAAAGTAATGATTGTTTTGCTCCACACCTGAACAACCAGATCACAGCAACAGTTAACGTCAGCGCGCAGACCGGGCATACTTAGCTATTGCCCCCAGTTTTAGTAGACCCCATGCGTATCCATGTCACCTTCATCGACCGCGTAGGTATCACCCAGGAAGTGCTGGCACTGCTGGGTGGGCGCAATCTAAATCTGGATGCGGTCGAGATGGTGCCGCCCAACGTCTATATAGACGCGCCGACATTGAGCCCCGAAGTACTCGATGAACTGCGCGAGGCATTGTTCAAGGTGCACGGAGTACAGGCGGTTAACATCGTCGATATTCTCCCCGGCCAACGTCGACGCTTGCAGCTTGATGCCTTGCTTGCAGCAATGAGCGATCCGGTGCTGGCAGTCGACAGTCAAGGCCGCGTGCTGCTGGCCAACCCAGCCTTGATTGCCCTCTGTGAACAAGAGCCAGAAGGTTTGGCACTTGGCGATCTATTTGCCAACTCAACCCTGCAACATGAGTTGCTGGAACAGAACTTTCGACTGCCAATGCGCGAAGTCACCCTGAACGGTCAAGCCTTGCTGCTCGATGCCATGCCCATTAGTGGAACGGCTGGCGCAGGTCAGTTGCAACTCGCGGGCGCATTGCTCACGCTGTACGAGCCTAGCCGGATTGGCGCTCGTCTCTCGGCGCTGCACCATGACCACGCCGAAGGGTTTGACTCATTGCTGGGCGACTCAGTAGCGATCCGCACGCTCAAGGCCCGTGCGTTACGCGTTGCAACGCTTGATGCGCCCTTATTGATTCAGGGCGAAACCGGAACCGGTAAAGAACTGGTGGCCCGTGCTTGCCACACCAGCAGCGCGCGTTGCGATGCCCCTTTTCTAGCCCTGAACTGCGCGGCGTTACCGGAGAGCCTGGCCGAAAGCGAGCTGTTTGGTTACGCACCAGGCGCATTCACTGGCGCCCAGCGCGGCGGCAAGCCTGGGCTGTTAGAGCTGGCCAATCACGGCACGGTATTTCTTGATGAAATAGGTGAGATGTCACCTTATCTGCAAGCCAAACTATTGCGTTTTCTCAGCGACGGTACATTCCGGCGTGTCGGCGGCGAGCGGGAAGTCAAAGTTGATGTACGCATTCTCAGCGCCACCCACCGCGACCTTGAAAAAATGGTCCGCGAGGGAAGCTTTCGTGAAGACCTGTATTACCGCCTCAATGTGCTCAACCTCGAAGTGCCACCTTTACGCGCACGGGGCCAGGATATTTTGCTTTTAGCCCGGCATTTCATGCGTCAGGCCTGCGCGCAGATTCAGCGATCGCCGTGTCGTTTAGCGCCAGACACCTACCCGGCACTGCTGGGTAATCACTGGCCAGGCAACGTGCGCCAACTGCAAAACGTAATTTTCCGCGCTGCCGCCATTAGCGAAAACAATCTGGTACTGATTGACGATCTGGATATTGCTGGCACAGCAGTCGCGGCACAATCACCTGAAGATGCGGTTGAAAGCCTGGAGGCAGCAGTCGCAGGGTTTGAAAAAGCCTTGCTCGAAAGGTTCTATGGCAGTCACCCTTCCACCCGCCAGCTGGCTAACCGACTGCAAACTTCGCACAGTGCGATAGCGGTGCGCCTGCGCAAATACGGCATCCCTGGCAAGAACTAGGCGCTGCGGCCATGACGCCCATGGCCACTTTTGAAACGTTTGGCACCAGCTTGAGTTTCGCCGCTGTTAATGACACTCATGCCACGTTCAAACTCGTTTTCAAGCGCTTGAGTGAAGCTCAGATCCCATTGTTCATAACTACTTGCTCGATCACTGAGCATGCACCTCTGCGGTAAACCAGCAATTTCAAGCGCCAATTCTTGCGCCGCCGCCAAGGCAGTACCTGCTGGCACGACTCGATTGACCAAGCCAATTTGTAGCGCTTCATCTGCCAGTACCGGACGTCCCGTCAGGATTAAATCCAAGGCGCGCCCTTGGCCAATAACCCGCGGCAAACGCACAGTACCGCCATCAATCAAAGGAACGCCGAAGCGCCGGCAAAACACCCCAAGCACGGTGTTTTGAGCCACCACGCGTAGATCAGCCAACCCGCCTGCAACCGCATGCCCTTCAATTGCAGCAATCAAGGGTTTGTTCAGTTGCATACGGCTCGGCCCCATCGGCCCATCACCCTCGCGCTCAAGTCGGTTGGCCCGCAAAGCATCATCGGCAACCGCAGACAAATCTGCGCCAGCGCAAAAGCTATCACCGGCCCCCGTGAGCACTGCGACCCTGGCGCTGGCATCGGCTTCAAACTCACGCAAGGCATCCGCCAGCGCTTGTGCGGTAGGTCGATCAATCGCGTTACATACCCGCGCCCGATTGATGGTCAACGTTGTAACAGGCCCAACCTTATCGATGAGAATATTCATGGCGGCGTCATTTCCAGAAATGTGTCCGAAGCAGTGCGGGCACAGAAAGGCCAGCACATCGCTGGCCTTCACTCTAAAACGCTGGGGAACCTCTGAAAAACTACTGCGCTAGATATTACAGCGTTAAAAAACTGCTCAAAATGCTCATTTAGGCCAACTAAAGTCGAGCGCGACCCCGGTCGCTTTTTCACACTTTTTTGCCTTGTCCTATCGTCGCTCGCTACCTTTTTCAGAAGCTCCCTAGCGGCAGCGAGCAACAGATCGCATACCGGCCGAATCAGATGGCATATTTTTGCAGGTTAGCCATCATCTCTTTCAACGCCTCAACGTTATCGGCTGGATGCGCCGCGTTTTCAAAATCGCAGATCTGCGCCCAATGCGCAGCAACATCTTCAGGGCTAAAGCCTTCGCGCGGATCGAAGCCTGCACCGAGGCTACGCTCCCAACGCACTTTACCTATCCAGCCGCCGCCTACTTCAAACAGTCCCGAAGTTTCTTCACAGCTATTGCTGGCCAGGTAAACCACCAACGGGCTAACCAATTCGGGTTTAAGTTGTTCAAACACTTGCGGCGGGATCAAACCTTCAGTCATGCGCGTGCCGCCAGTCGGCGCAATGGCGTTAACCAGAATATTATTTTTACGGCCCTCAATCGCCAAGGTACGCGTCAGGCCATACAAACCCAACTTGGCCATGCCGTAATTTGATTGACCAAAATTACCGTAAATGCCGGAAGTCGATGATGTGAAAATCACTCGCCCATAACCTTGCTCACGCATATGTGGCCAAGCCGCACGGGTAATCTTGTAGGCGCCTTCAACATGCACCTGATACACCTGGTCCCAGTCAACCTGTTCCATCTTATGGAAGGTCTTGTCGCGCAGGATTCCGGCATTGTTGACGACCACATCAATACGCCCGAATGCCTCCAAGGCATGCGCAACGATTTTGTCGCCGTCAGTCACCGAGTCATGGTTGGCCACGGCCACGCCACCCGCGGCACGAATTTCTTCGACCACTTTGTCTGCCGCAGAGGCATTAGCACCTTCGCCGTGGGTGCTGCCGCCTAAATCATTGACTACAACTTTGGCGCCATGCTTGGCGAACAGCAAAGCATGCGCACGACCCAAACCGCCTCCGGCACCGGTGACAATTACGACTTGGTCTTGGAAACGAATGGCTTCACTCATCAGAAGGCTCCTGGCAGTGTTAATAATTGAGCCGAGTGTCGGACAGGGTCACGATTGCCACAACTATGACAACCGGGCCTGAATAGTGCCCGATAAGGCAAAGAGATAAGCTGATGCAACCTTGATCATGTAAATCAATTAGGCATCCACTGAAAACTACTGGGCTTGATCCAACTGCTGGCGAAACGCTAGATAATGCTCAAGCACGGCTTCTGGCGCTTCGGTTTGCGGGTAATGGCCAATCCCCTCCAACAGCACAGTGTCGGCATGAGGAATCAGTGCCCGGTAGCGCTCGACCATATGTACACCGGAAATCGGATCGACAGCACCATCAATAACCCGCATCGGCACCCGAGTGGTCTGCATCGCCGCCACCCAGCGCTCGCGTTGCTGGCGCCGCTCAGGCATATAACGAATCAGCCTGTGCATAATCGCGGGCCCATTGTTTTGGCTAATCAACGCCCAGAAGTCATCAAGCTCTGCCGCGTCTGGCAAGGTGTTTGGACCGAACACTTTAGCGAAGTTAGCTTCAAGCTTCTTACGACCGAATAAGCGACCAATGAAGGGGCCCAGCGGACTTAGCAGGAGCTTTTGCAACAACACCGGACGATGGGTCTCCGGGAATAATCCGCCATTGAGGAACACGCAACTCGCCAACTTGAATTGCCCTGCTTGATGGCGTGCCAGCAGCTCCTGAGCGACGCTGTCACCATAATCATGCGCCAGCACATGCACAGCGCCAGAAACATTGAGCTGCGCCAGTAGCGCTTGATGCAGATCCGCCTGCTCAAGCAAGCTGTAATCGTGCCCAGTCGGTTTCGCCGAGTAGCCAAATCCGAGCATGTCACAGGCAATCAGCCGGTAATGCTGCGCCAACGGCCGCCACAGGTAATGCCAATCCCAGCTAGCCGTCGGAAAGCCATGAATCAGCAACAGCGGCGGCGAATCAGCGGCACCAGCGGTCCAATAATGAATCTTGTGGCCATTGAAGTCGAAACGCTGACTTTCTGCGCGCCACTGCGTCAGCGGGATACCTGGCAATGCCATTAGCTGGCGTAGCCTGGCATTTGCTGGTCGAGCTTACGTAGCAAAGCCGGCCAAGCCAAAGATCCGCCCATGCCCTGCGGGCTTTTCATCACCCCGGCGACCATGGCTTTGGCGCCATCGAGAATTTGCTGAGGGATGTGAATCAGCTCGGCACCGCCGCTTTGCGCCATGACTTGAACCTCGCATGCACGCTGCAAAGTGAACATCATCAGAAAGGTGTCGGCGATACTTGAAGAGGCAGTCAATAACCCGTGGTTGGGCAGGATCATGAAGTTTTTGTCGCCCAAGTCCGCCTGCAAACGCGCCTTCTCATCATGGTTCAGCGCCACGCCTTCGTAACCGTGATAGGCCAAGCTGGAAAGTACAAACAATGACTGTTGCGATAGCGGTAACAGCCCCTGCTTCTGCGCCGAAACGGCAATACCCGCCGCCGTATGGATATGGACGACACAAGCAACGTCGTGGCGAACCTCATGTACCGCGCTGTGGATGGTGTAGCCCGCCGGGTTGATCTCATACGGACTGTCCATCAGCTTGTTACCCGCGAGGTCGATCTTGACCAGGCTGGAGGCAGTAATTTCGTGGAACATTAAACCGAATGGGTTGATCAGGAACTCATCAACGCCGGGGACTTTCGCAGAGATATGGGTGAAGATCAGGTCGTCCCAACCGTGCATCGCAATCAATCGATAGCATGCGGCCAGATCCACACGGGTCTGCCACTCAGCGGCGGATACCTGATCCTTGAGACTTACACAGCTCAGTTCTTGGGCAGCACTCATCCTCGACACCTCTACAGTTATTGTTATGACGTGTATTAAGTCTAGCGAGTGCTGTGTCCTTGCCTAGTCGCTCTGGCAGCCAGCTTAGTGACCCAGCGAGACACCACGGCGTATTAACAGCTGACATTCAGGCGCTGAATACCAGCCTGCCTATGCGGCTAGGGAACCTCTGAAAAAGGTAGCGAGCGACGGGAGTACAAGACGAAAAAATGCGAAAAAGCACAGTTTAGTTGTCCTAAATGAGCATTTTGAGCAGCTTTTCAACGCAGCACGGGCTGCCCCAGTAATACCTAGCGCAGTAGTTTTTCAGAGGTTCCTTAGGCTTTGAGCGCCGCAATAAAGTCGGCAAGCCAAGGCTCGGCGTCAGTTTCTGGAGTCACGCTTTCACTGGAATCGAGACGCAGCATGTCCTGAACCTCACGAATCCCTAGCTCAGCGTATAACTCGCGTACCAGTTCTCCACCACCGCAGAAGGTATCGCCATAACTAGAATCACCCAGCGCGATAACACCGCCAGGCAGTCCGCTCCAAGCAGGTAGATGATCACGAATAGCGTAATACAGGGGCTGGAGGTTATCCGGCAGTTCGCCCATGCCGGTGGTTGATGTCACGGCTAAAAAGGCCTCTGGAGCAAACGCCTGCACATCAGACAAACTAGCCCGCGGGTTATAGAACGTCTCTAGACCAGCGGCCTTTAATAGCCCCTGAACATGACGAGCGACTTCTTCAGCGGTGCCATAGACCGAACCAGAAAAGATCGCGACTTTCATAAAACTGCTCCAAAAACTGCCCAATTCAAGGGTTATTATGCCGCAACTGGACAGCCTCATTGGATGTTTTAGAATCCACTAACCTAGACTTGGAATTCAATGCATGATCAGTGCAAAACTGCTACAGCTGGTGGTCGACGCATCGAACGATGGCATCGTAGTCGCCGAGCAAGAAGGTGATGACAACATCCTGATCTACGCCAACCCCGCTTTTGAAGCGCTGACGGGTTATTCCAGTGACGACATTCTGTACCAAGACTGTCGATTCCTGCAGGCTGACAATCGTGATCAAGAAGGGCTTCAAGCAATCCGCGAAGCGCTTAAAAACGGTAAACCTTGCCGGCAAGTCCTAAGAAACTTCCGAAAAGATGGCTCTTTATTCTGGAATGAGCTATCCATTACGCCGATCTACAATGAAAGTGATAGCCTCACATACTTCATTGGAATTCAGAAAAACGTCACAGAGCAAGTGCAAGCACAAGAGCGTATCAAACAGTTGGAAACTGAGGTTGCACATCTCAAAGCCCAGCTTGCGGATACACCCTTTCCACCTAAACGCTAGGCTTATTTTTTTCTATAAAGGCTGAACTATCAAAGTTTCGCGTAGAGTTCATCATGGAAGAACCAGAACTACTCACGGAAGAAGAGCGAGCTTTTATACAGCAGCTCTATACCCGACCAGAAAGTAAGCCGCCCGAACCTCTGGCTACTCAAATAAGCCTCGAAGTATCACTGAAAGATTTACTCACCAGCTACGCCACCCTCAAAAATCTAAACATTGATGTGCGTGCCGTGAATTCATGCGGGAATGTGCAATCAATTTTTCCTGTCTACACTGAAAGTGAGAATCTCTCTTACTGCATAGATACTCAGGAAAATATGACACCGCAGGCGCAAGAGCGGGAGCGGCTCAAACAGCTGGAGGCTGAGGTTGCACTGCTTAAAACCCGACTAACGGATACATTTTCTTAGTTCAGGGGTAAAACTAAACCTGCGCTCGGTTGTCGTATGTTGATCAGCAACGCTTTGCGTAGAGTTCGATATGCAAGAACCAGTACTGCTTACAGACGATGAGTTGGAGTTTATCCAACATCTGTATAACCGGCCTGCAAACAAGCAGCCTGGGGCTTTGTCTGTCCAGATTGACCTCGAAGAGTCGCTAAAAGACCTGCTCAGTAATTACGCGAACGTTGAAAAGCTGACCATTGACGCACGTTTTGCCAACCAACGAATGATCTTCACCCCGTTTGTCTCCGAGGATGCTCAGCACAATCAGCATCTTGAGCTAGGCATCCCGCAAATATTCGATGAGTCCGGCACTGACAGACGTGCTTGGCGGTTGCCTTTAACGACACCACTTGAGCTGCGCAATCTCAACGGCAGTAAAAGCGGCCTGATGGTGCATGAACTGTCGTTGAATGGCCTGCTGATTGAGCCACCACCAAACCGCAAAGCCCCCACCCAATTCAATTTGTTATTGCCGCTTGGTGGACAAAAACCGATTTCAATAAAGGGCCGGTTCGTGCGTAGAGCGAGCAAAGCCTTTGTTGCTTACCAGCTGGACCCGATGGATAACCTCAGTAGCGAACGCTTGCAGCAGTTTCTTTATCTGCAGCACCGCGCCCTGTATCCACAAGCGCATCCGGAATAAGCAGTCTGCTTGCCAGATCAAGTATCGAGCCTGGTTAAGTATCGAGATGCCCGGCCAGAAACTGCTGCAAACGACGCGACATCAAACGCCCCTCACTCCCCAGGCAGGCAATGGCTGTACCGCTCAGCACATCCTCAATCAGGTCTGCACAAGCACCTGTCAAACTAACCGGGCAATTAACTGCTAACGCTAGGCGCTTAAGTGTCTGGGGTAGTTGTTCATTGGGCGGCTGATTGGAAAACAACACCAGCCCCAAGGGTTTAATACGCTCACACAGATAAGCCAATTCACCAAGGGGCTGACCAACGCCCAAAACGGTGACTGCGGCACTGGAGTCACTGAGTAATAAGCCCGTCACCAGTAACTCGAGCTCACGACAGTGGCCAGGTAGCGCAGCTAATAGCACGCGCTCTTCAGTTTGACTGCGCATTGCATGCAAACGCTGCAGTGCGCGACCACGCAGGAAGGTGTCGTAGAACAGCCACTCACTGGCTTGGCTGACATCATCATGACGCATTAACAAGTCCTGCCACAGCGGCATCAGGATGTCCTGAAACACGACTGGCAGTGGATAACTGGAAAATATTTGGCCGTACAGGCGATCGAGTTGCAGGTCATCAAAGCAGCCAACAGCAATGCGAACCTGCGTTTGCCACTGCTGCCACTCTGACGCAGTGGCCACCTCGTACACCGGTGCGCTGGCAGCTTTGGCCGAGCTGCTCTTGGCGAGAATCTTGCCGACCTTGCTGACCGTTACGCCACGTTCAGTCCAGGCCAGAATACTGCGTACAGATTCAATATCAGCCTGCGAGTACAAACGGTGTCCACTTTCAGTACGCGTCGGCTGAAGAAGCCCGTAACGTCTTTCCCAAGCACGCAATGTGACTGAATTGACGCCGGTCAAACGCGAAACTTCACGAATAGGAAACAGTTCTTCCTGTTTTAGAGCACTGGAGTTTAAAGACAATGCACCAACGGGATCTGACATAGCAGCGGGTTCGGCAAAAGATAGTGCCGATAGTGTAACTCAGCTGTGTGGGTCGCACATTGTACGAAATCTGTACACGCAACTTTCTGTGCAAGCGGCTTGAAGTGAAGGGATCAATACAACAACCTGCATTGATCAACTGAAACATCACATGCCTACTCTTCATCTGAGTTATCAGACTTGCTGCCTGATACGCCCCACTTAGCCTGCCGACTGCACCTGGGCGGTGCAAGATGCTGCAAAACGCGGACTGGCAACTCCAACGATACTAACTGCTAAGCCCGCTCTGGCTAATTTCTTAAAAATCGGAATAATCCTTGCTTATATTTTGCGTTGCTCACTATCCCGAGCAACGTATTGCCTGCGCTCATACCCTGAATGCAGGCCCGGTTTAATGGAGATACACAATGTCTGCACAACCTGTCACCTTGATGGTGGCGCGCCGCGTTGCCAGCGGGCGTTATCACGACCTTATCGCCTGGCTACATGAGGGCGAACACCTGGCCACTGACTTCCCCGGCTACTTGGGCTCTGGCGTGTTGGCTCCGCCACCTACCGGCGATGAGTTCCAGATTATTTTCCGTTTCGCTGACGAACAAACCCTCGCGTCGTGGGAGCACTCCGCTTCGCGTACCGCTTGGCTTGCACGCGGCGCCGGTTTATTTGCCCAGCCACAGGAACAGCGCGCAGTCGGCATTGACTCCTGGTTTGGTTCGGCCCATCGCCAACCGCCCCGCTGGAAACAGAGCGTGGCAATTTGGCTGGCGTTCTTCCCGGTATCATTGTGTTTCAATCTTCTGCTCGGTGGCTGGCTCAGCGACTTTTCTTTGATTAACCGAGTACTGCTTTCGACCTTGGCGCTCACACCGCTGATGACGTATTGGTTTATCCCGCTATCAACCCGCCTACTCGCACCATGGCTGCATAGCCGTCGACGCCCCATGCTACGTACCGTTGAAGCGACAAGCACTCGATAACCCTTCGTAACAATACTGTCCATGACCGCTTCAAGCCGTTTAGCTCAATGGTTTTCGCCTTGAGCTAATACGTGAAAACGTCGTCAGCAGCTACAGTAGTTTGGGGTTACAAAATCCATAAAAGCACCTCGGAAGGGTCCTATAGACTGCTCTGAAGTCGCTTACATATTGCCTACCGATTTGTAGGCAGGCGGCGCTGCCAGCAACGTAGAACCATCTTCATAGCTCCGCTTTGCAGCCGTGAGCTGATTATTCCGCGCAAATGGACTGTTTCTATATGACCCGCATGACTCGTTTTTTTTCGAACAATTTGATGACCACTGCTGCGGCCTTTCTCAGCATAAGCCTGGCCACCTTACCCGCCCATGCAACCACCACCGAACCGGCAAAAACAGCTTCAACAGCAGCGACACCACCGGCTTACGACATCGACCTTGCTAATTACCAATATCCCTATCCCGTCAGCTTCTTTGAACTGAACAGCCAACAACACGCAGGCTCGACTCAGCCGCTGAAAATGGCTTACATGGACGTACCCCCTGCAGAAGGTAAAAGTAACGGTAAAAACATCGTTCTGATGCACGGTAAAAATTTCAACAGTGCCTATTGGCGTGACACCATCAAGGTGCTGACAAACTCGGGGTATCGAGTCATCGCACCGGACCAGATCAGCTTCGGCAAATCGACCAAACCCATCGCGTACCAATACAGTTTCCAGCAACTGGCGAATAACACCAAGCAACTGCTCGACTCTTTGGGTGTCGAAAAAGCCAGCATTTTGGGTCACTCCATGGGCGGAATGCTCGCAACTCGCTTTAGCTTGATGTTCAGCGATGTCACGCAACAGCTGATTTTGGTCAACCCGATTGGCCTTGAAGACTGGAAAACCAAAGTCCCTTACGCCTCAGTAGATGCTATCTATAAATCGGTACTGGCAAGCAACTACGAGCAGGTCAAGCAATACCAGCTTGCCAGCTACTACGATAACAAGTGGCAGCCTAGCTATGACGAATGGGTCAATCTACTGGCCGGCATAACCAGTGATAAAGATTACCCACTGTTCGCCTGGAATGCGGCGTTAACCGCAGACATGATCTTCACCCAACCGGTGGTCTACGAGTTTGGCCAAGTGAGCATGCCGACCTTACTGATCATTGGCACACGTGATCGTTCTGCACTTGGCAAGGACCGGGTCAGCGGCGAAGTAAAAGCTTCGCTCGGCCGCTATGACCAACTGGGTAAACAGACGGCTAAAGCGATTCCCGACGCAACATTAGTGGAACTCGATAACGTCGGTCATATGCCGCACATCGAAGCGTTCGATCGCTTCATCAAGCCGCTGGTAAGCTTTTTGGACGAATCAAAGTAAGCGACTAAATGATGACCTGCCGCACGGCAGGTCATCCACCGCCTGTGTTCAGCACTCACCTTTCTCAACTCGAAGACCTGGGGATGCAGAGTTGAGCGGCTCATCTACCGTTCGCGCATAAGCCTGCATGGTTGTACAAGAACAACTGCTGGTATAGCGTTAAGCACGGTTCGGCTGGAGTTCGCATTACGGGTCAGAGATCCGGTGCGACGTGACTGAACCGCCTTAACCTTTAACCCGAGTGAATCATGAGTGCCGACCTCGCCCCGATTTTGATTACTGGCGCCAGTCAACGCATTGGCCTGTACTGCGCCCAACGCCTGCTGGATGAAGGGCAGCCGGTCGTTGTCACCTACCGTACTGAGCGCAACAGTATTGAGCACCTGCGCGCACAAGGTGCGCTGGCAATACCCGCCGACTTCAGCTCCGAGGCCGGTATCCTCGAGTTTATCGAAACACTTAAAAGCCAAGTGCAGAGCCTACGAGCAATCATTCATAACGCCTCGAGCTGGCTGGCTGAGCAGCCCGGTCATGAAGCCGAGACATTCCAGCAAATGACCAATGTGCACATGTTGGCGCCCTACCTGATCAACCTGCACTGTGCGGCGTTGCTAGAACAATCGCCCTGCGCCGATATCATCCACATCACCGATGATGTGGCGCGCAAAGGCAGCGCCAAACATATCGCCTATTGCGCGAGCAAGGCAGGCCTTGAAAGCCTGAATCTATCCTTTGCCGCCAAATATGCCCCCTACATCAAGGTCAACAGCATTGCGCCCGCGCTGATCATGTTCAATCCAGATGACGATCATGCCTATCGCAGTAAAGCGTTGAAAAAGTCAGCACTGGGCATAGAACCCGGTCCCGATGTGATCTACCAATCTATACGCTACTTACTCGACTCGCCGTACACCACGGGCACCACCCTTACCGTAAATGGCGGCCGCCACCTGAAATGAAGCGGGCCTTGAGGACTCTTGAATGAACGATCAACTGTCCAATCAGTATCGTGAGATATTGATAGGAGTGGGCGAAAACCCCGAGCGTGAAGGCTTGCTGGACACACCCAAACGCGCAGCCAAAGCCATGCAGTACCTGTGTCACGGCTACACAACAAGTCTCGAAGAAGTGGTCAATGGTGCACTGTTTGCCAGCGATAACGATGAGATGGTCATCGTCAAGGATATTGAGCTCTACTCGCTGTGCGAGCACCATTTGCTGCCCTTTATTGGCAAGGCGTATGTCGCGTATATCCCGACCGGTAAAGTGCTGGGCCTGTCAAAAATAGCCCGAATCGTCGATATGTACGCGCGCCGCCTGCAAATTCAAGAAAACCTGACTCGGCAAATTGCCGACGCTATTCAGACAGTCACACAAGCCAAGGGGGTTGCGGTGGTCATTGAAGCCCAGCACATGTGCATGATGATGCGCGGTGTCGAAAAGCAGAACTCAGTAATGAGTACTTCTGTCATGCTTGGGGCGTTTCGTGAGTCGTACAATACCCGCCACGAATTTCTGCAATTGATTGGACGGAGTAAGTAACTATGCCGCGACTGGAACCCGGGATGGCACGGATTCGCGTCAAGGATCTGCGCCTGCGCACCTTTATCGGGATCAAAGAAGAAGAGATCAACAACAAACAAGACGTGTTGATCAATCTGACAATTCTCTACCCGGCAGTAGACGCTGTACGTGACAACGACATCGATCACGCACTGAACTACCGCACCATCACCAAGGCGATCATCCAGCATGTTGAAGACAATCGCTTTGCCTTGCTCGAGCGCCTGACCCAGGAAATTCTCGATTTAGTCATGCGCAACGATGCCGTGCGCTACGCTGAAGTGGAGGTCGACAAGCCCCATGCCCTGCGTTTTGCCGAGTCCGTGTCGATCACACTTGCCGGTCATCGCTAAGCGCAGAAAGTGATGGTCTTGCGCAACGCCTCATGAGGGCGTTGCGCAACGACAACCGCAGCAAGGATTGCCGCCCGGCTATTAGCCTTTTATTATCGGCGCATTCCTGCCCTGCCCGCCCGGAGCACTGCCATGACTGATCAAGAACGTCTCGAACTCGAAGCCGCTGCTTTCCGTAGCCTGGTGCAACATCTACGCAGCCGTCCTGATGTGCAAAACATCGACATGATGAATCTGGCCGGTTTCTGCCGGAACTGTTTGTCCAAGTGGTTCAAAGCTGCAGCAGATGACAACGGGGTAGCGATTACCCCGGACCAGGCCCGCGAAGAGGTTTACGGCATGCCGTACGCTGACTGGAAAGCCAAATACCAGCAAGAAGCCACAGCCGAACAATTGGCTGCCCTGAACAAGCAAAACAGCAAAGGATAAGTTGCATGAGTGCCCTGCAAGAATTTCGTACACGCCTGAACAGCGACACATTCAACTTTGCTGAAACCCTGGAATTTATTGCCAGCCAGTATCATTACCAGCCCAGCGCCTTCAGCAACGGTGGCGTTGAAAACGCAGCGGGGCAAAACGAGGGGTCGTGTAAAGTCCTCGGCTTGGCATTACTCGAAGAACTGAGCGATGACGAAGCGCTGCGCTGCTTTGGCGAACACTACCGCAGTGTCCTGGCAACGCCGGAAGGTTCAGACCACGCCAACATCCGTGCTTTGATGGTGCATGGTTTGCGCGCCGTTAAGTTTGCGCAACAGCCGCTTAGCCGTTCGCGGTAAAGACTGGATTTGACGCAACAATTTAACCCAACAAAAAAAGCCCCGCACAATGCGGGGCTTTTTGGTTAGCTTACGCAGTAATCACAGTCCATCAAGGTAGCGTTCAACATCCAACGCGGCCATGCACCCGGCGCCTGCCGAGGTAATCGCCTGACGGTAGATATGATCCGCCACATCACCCGCGGCAAACACCCCCGGCACGCTGGTCGCAGTGGCATTACCTTCACGACCGCTCTGAACCACCAGATAACCATCTTTAAGCTCAAGCTGGCCCTCGAACAACGAGGTATTTGGGGTGTGACCAATGGCGACAAACAGCCCGTCCACCTTCAATTCCGAGTGGCTACCGTCGTTATTGAGCAAACGCACACCGGTAACCCCCATGTCATCACCCAGCACTTGCTCAACCTGAGCATTGAGCTTGAGCTCGATCTTACCCTCGGCAATTCGTGCCTGCAGTTTGTCTTGCAGAATCTTTTCGGCGCGGAAGGTTTCACGGCGGTGAACCAACGTTACTTTGTTGGCAATGTTGGCCAAATATAACGCTTCCTCAACTGCGGTATTCCCCCCGCCAACTACCGCAACTTCACGGTTACGGTAAAAGAAACCATCACAGGTGGCGCAAGCTGAAACGCCCTTACCCATGAATACCTCTTCACTCGGCAGGCCCAAATAGCGAGCACTTGCCCCGGTCGCGATGATCAAGGCTTCGCAGCTGTAGGTTGCGTTATCACCCACCAAGGTAAACTGCTTACCGGCAAGATCAACTGCATTGATGTGGTCAAACACGATCTCGGTTTCAAAGCGCTCGGCATGCTCTTGCATACGCTGCATCAGTGCCGGGCCGGTAAGGCCATGCACATCACCCGGCCAGTTATCGACTTCAGTGGTGGTCGTGAGCTGACCACCCGCCTGCATACCGGTAATCAGCAGCGGCTTGAGGTTAGCCCGAGCGGCGTAAACCGCTGCACTGTAACCAGCAGGCCCAGAACCCAGGATAATGACGCGTGCGTGACGTGTAGCCGACATAATTGACTCCCACAGGCGCTGAGCCTGACAAAATAAAGCGGGGCTACCTGGACACCTAGGGGAAGGTCATGGTCAAAGCAGTAGCCCCAAAACTTAACTGTGGCGAAGATTACCGGGGCTGCTTGATTGATGGAAATTTGCTTTAACAATTCACCGCATAGACCACGACTATAACTGTGTAAAGACACCGGGCTAGCGCCTGCCGAAGCTTTCCCCTGCGCTGTAAAGTCGGTAAGGTCTGCACAACTTGTTTTTCACGGAAACTCCTATGCCTGCCCCCGTACTATCTGGCCCGCAATACCTCAGCGAAGGCCTTAAACTGGTCCTCAGCCCCGGTCTGCGCCTGTTTGTACTCTTGCCGCTGACCATCAATTTGCTGCTGTTTGGCGCTCTAGTGGGCTTTGCCACGCAACAATTTAGCGGCTGGGTCGACACCTTTATGCCTAACCTTCCCAATTGGTTGAGCTTTCTTGAGTACATCATCTGGCCGCTGTTTGTGGTGTTGGTGCTGCTGATGATCTTCTTCACATTCACCATGCTCGCCAATATTATTGCGGCGCCATTCAACGGCTTTCTTGCTGAGAAAGTTGAAGTTGTAGTGCGTGGTGAGGATAACTTCCCGCCGTTCAGCTGGGGTGAACTTGCCGCAATGATGCCGCGCACGCTGAGTCGCGAAATGCGCAAACTGGGCTACTTTCTGCCACGGGCGATTGGCCTGTTCGTGTTGTCGTTTATCCCAGTGGTCAATTTAGTTGCCGCGCCGCTCTGGCTATTGTTCGGGGTATGGATGATGGCAATTCAATACATCGACTACCCGGCGGACAATAACAAGATGAGCTGGCAGGACATGCTCGCCTGGTTGCGTGAGAAACGCTGGCAGTCACTCGGTTTTGGAGGAAGTACCTACCTGGCCCTGTTGATCCCCGGCGTTAACCTGGTGATGATGCCTGCGGCCGTAGCAGGTGCCACGTTGTTTTGGGTACGCGAGCGCGGCGATACTCGGGTAGCGCCCAGCCAAACACATTCATAATATCGCAATAAATTCGTCACATTGACTACATGACAGCAGCCGAAACTGCTGTCATGAACACACCTTCACTGTACATCGCACTCATTACTGAAACCTTCACGCCTGAAATCAACGGCGTGGCCAATACCCTTGAGCGATTGGTTAATGGCTTGCGTGAGCGCGGCCATCAACTACAGCTGATTCGGCCACGACAAAGCAGCGACCGCGAGCGCAAAAGCGACGAGCATTTAGTGCTCACGCGCGGCTGGCCGCTACCCGGTTATGCGGGGTTGCAGTGGGGCCAGTCAGCGCGGCACAAACTCCTCAATCGCTGGCGCAAACAACGCCCAGATGTGTTGTACATCGCCACAGAAGGCCCGCTCGGCTGGTCTGCATTGAGCGCAGCCAAACACTTGAATATTCCTGTTGTAAGTGGCTTTCATACTAACTTCCAACAATACAGCGGGCATTATGGCGCCGCCGTGTTGACGCGGCTAATCACCAATTACCTGCGCTGGTTTCATAACCGCTCACGCATGACTCTGGCGCCAAGCGTCAGCCAGAAAATAGAACTGGAACGGCGCGGTTTTGAGCGTGTTGAACTGCTCTCGCGCGGTGTAGACAGCCAATTGTTTAATCCGTCAAAGCGCTCAAGTGAGCTCCGCCAGCAATGGGGGCTCGGTGAGTCAGATACCGCAGTGATTCACGTCGGCCGACTGGCCGCAGAGAAGAATCTGAAACTGTTGATTAACACGTTCATGGCGCTGCAACAGAGCTATCCACAGCGCAACCTGAAACTGATTCTAGTCGGCGACGGGCCGCAACGCGCTGAACTACAGGCGCAACTACCCGAAGCGATATTTTGTGGCGTGCAGCGCGGCGAACAACTGGCGGCGCATTACGCCTCAAGTGACCTGTTCGTCTTCCCCAGCCTGTCCGAGACCTTCGGTAATGTACTGCTTGAAGCTCTGGCGTCCGGGCTCGGCGTAGTTGCTTACGATCAAGCCGCAGCCAGTCAACATATCCGCCATGGGCACAACGGCGCCCTCGCGACACCTCAAGACCAACAGGGTTTTATTGAGGCAGCGTGCTGGCTACTTGAAGCGCCTGAAAGCCTACGCAGAGTACGCCTCAATGGCAGGCAGCACGCAGCGCGCCAAGGCTGGACAGCGATCATCGATCTGTTTGAAGAACATCTACGCAATGCGCTGCAACCGATAACCCAGCTACCAGCTGGTCGCACCTTACCCTGACCCCAAGCCCTGACGCCGTGAAATCAGCAGGCATAAAAAAGCCCCGATGTGCCGGGGCTAAGGAAAGTGCTCGGCCAGTATGTGGCTGAGCAAGCTTTAAAGGTTAAGCAAGGCTCATCAGAGCTTCGCGACTGAACGGTAGAATCTCTTCCTCACGGCCGTCACGGACTTTCAACGACCAATCAGGGTCGACAAGCAGCGCACGGCCGACTGCAACCAGATCGAACTCCTGATTATTCAAGCGCTCAAGCAGCCCTTCAAGCTTGGCTGGCTGTGCGACCTTGTCAGTGTTGACCATAAACTGCAAAAACTCGCCATCAAGCCCAACGCTGCCAACGGTGATAGTCGGTTTGCCGATCAATTTGCGTGTCCAGCCTGCCAAGTTCAACTCTGAGCCTGCAAATTCAGGCTCCCAGAAGCGTCGAGTCGAGCAATGGAAGATATCCACGCCAGCCTCTGACAGGGGTTTGAGAAACGCTTCAAGTGCTTGCGGGGTTTCGACCAAGCGCGCGGTGTAGTCTTGCTGCTTCCACTGCGAGAACCGCAAGATGATTGGGAAATCAGCACCCACAGCAGCGCGTACGGCCTGAATCAACTCAATCGCAAAGCGTGAACGCTGAGCCAGGTCACCGCCGTACTCATCGGTACGCTGGTTGCTGCTTTCCCAGAAGAATTGATCTATCAGATAACCGTGGGCGCCGTGCAACTCGACCCCATCCATTCCAATGCGCTTAGCGTCAGCCGCAGCTTGGGCGAATGCAGCAATGACGTCGCGGATGTCGTCGTGGCTCATGCCGTGGACAATCACTTCACCATTCTTTACTTTTTCGCACGGGCCATAGCCCGGCACGCTCGCATCAGGCTCAGTGCCGAGTTTGCGTACGTTGCCTACGTGCCACAATTGCGGAACGATCTTACCGCCTTCGGCATGGACGGCTTCAACCACTTTCTGCCAGCCCGCCAGTGCATCCTCACCATAAAAACGCGGCACATTCGGATACCCATTGGCAGCCTTGTGGTCAACGGTGGTGCCTTCGGTAATGATCAAGCCGACACCGCCTGCAGCACGGCGCCGGTAATACTCGATAACGTCGTTGTTAGGCACACCACCCGGCGAGAACGAACGGGTCATCGGCGCCATCACCACGCGACTCGGCAGCGTCAGGTTACCCAACTTAAACGGCTGAAACAGGGCTTGTGCAGTCATAACTTCTCCAGCAGCGCGCCTTGATCGAACTCAACTGAGTGATGGCGCGCAGCGAATCCAATTCCGGTAATTATCAATGCAAGACCCGCATCTGGTCAGCGACACTCGAGAAGGCAGGCGCCCCACCATCAAGTGAATGCATCAATGAGTTGAACGCGACAATAGAGCTGAGCAAGCACTATTCCCAGCACTATTGATAGTAGTGATTAAGGTAAAACATCACTGAACGCGGGTTCACAGCCACGTGACATGCTGCTCCATGGGGAAACGCAGGCGCGGGTTATAAATCCCCTTCTCACCTTGCTTACCGACAGCCAGTAGCATGATCGGTATCGCCGCACGGGGAATATCCAATGTGCGGCGTAAGCGCACTTCGTCGAAACCTTCCATTGGACAGGTTGAATAACCATGGCTCTGAAAAGCCAACATAAGATTTTGCGCCGCCAATGAAGTCGACTTAACTGCCCAGATACGCATTTGCGCCTTGCTGTTGGGTGTACGCATCAAGGGTTTGCTCAGCGCCATAACGCGCAGTAACTGACGCTTGAGAAAGCCGTACAACCCCATCGGGCCCTGGTTGTATTGAAACGGTGCAGTCTTGCGATAAAAACTCTGGATACGCGCCGGTACTTCAGGTTCCGGCCACTGATCAATGATGCTTTCGCAGGCTTGCTGCCAGGTATCAGGCCGTGCCAGCACCGCGATAATCAATGGGGCCTTTGCTGCATTCTGGCTCATACACACCGGATGCAGCTTGGTAAGCAGAGCAGGATCACGGATAACCTGAAAGCTCCAGGGTTGTAGGTTGCATGAGTTGGGCGCCAATACGGCCAGCTCAAGGCAGTCAACAATGACCTCATCGGGAATCGCTTCAGCGGTAAAACGGCGCACCGCGCGGCGGCTTTCGATCAGCTTACGCAAAGCCTGCGGCGACAACATTTGCGGATCGGAGCTGGTAGGAAAACTGGTCATCACGACGTCCTCGACTTATTAGGTCGATTAAGCCGCGATGCAACTGCCCAGACAAGCATGATTGCAAATCAGCCGATTACTTGGCGCCTATGGCTTGTTCAGTAATACCCACGCTGCTTTCAATCGCGTGAATCAATGCAGGATCTTCTGGCGTCATGCGTGGTGAAAAACGCGCCAACACGCGCCCATCAGGACCGACCAGAAACTTCTCGAAGTTCCAGGTGATATCCCCTGGAAATTCGGCGCCCTCGCCTGCTAGCAAACGGTATAAAGGATGACGCTCTGCACCGTTAACCTCAATCTTGCTAGCGAGTGGAAAGCTCACCCCATAATTGGCAGTACAGAACTCTTTAATCGCCTCTTCACTGTCCGGCTCTTGCCCGGCAAACTGGTTGCACGGCAAACCCAGCACGCTGAAACCGTGATCGCGATATTCTTGGTAGAGCTTCTCGAGGCCAGCGTATTGCGGGGTCAAACCGCATTTGGAAGCCACGTTCACCACCAGAACGACCTTGCCCTTAAACGGTGCTAACGGCAATTCCTGGCCGTCTAGAGCCCGCAAAGTTAAATCGTGAAAGGCACTCATGGCTTGCTCCTTGAGCTCACAGCAAATTCCACAGGGGACAAAAAAGGCGCCCTTGAGGCGCCCTTTCTTACTCACTTCTAGCTTAGCAGCCAGTCACACTTATAACAGGACCATAAGTCGTTTTGTGTGACCAAACGGCACGCAGCAATTAATGCTGGTGACCGCCTTCGCCGTGCACGTGACCGTGAGCAACTTCTTCTTCGCTGGCGTCGCGAATGTCAACGATCTTCACTTTGAAGTTCAGACGCTGACCAGCCAGAGGATGGTTGCCGTCGACAATAACGTCGTCGCCTTCCAGCTCACGAATAGTAACGATCTGCATGCTGCCGTCTGGACCGGAAGCGTGGAACTGCATGCCCACTTCCAGTTCATCGACACCTTCAAACATCGAGCGATTCAGCGTAGCCAGCAACTCAGCGCTGTATTCGCCGTAGGCGTCTTCTGGCTCAACGGAAACGTCCAGTTCATCGCCAACTTTCTTGTCCAGCAGTGCTTTTTCTAGGCCGGCGATGATGTTGCCAGCGCCGTGCAGGTATACCAGCGGTGCGCCGCCAGCGGAACTGTCTATCACCTCACCAGCGTCGTTGGTCAGGGTATAGTCGATGGATACGGCCTTATTGGCAGCGATCAGCATGGGGCAGGACCTTTTGCTTATGAATAAAGAACGGACAAGTTTAACCAAGGCCTCGCCCGAAAGCGAACCCAGCCCAGACGGACGGACTGGCAGCATAACCGTGTACTTGCTTGACTTTCGTCAGGACGAGGACGATCACTGGGTGGCCACATTGTCATGTGGCCATACCCAGCACCTGCGCCATGAGCCGCCGTGGCAAAATCGCGAATGGGTTCAAAGCCCTGAACTGCGCAGGGCTCAGCTGGGTCAACCCTTTAACTGTGGTTGGTGTGCAGCCGGTATTGCACCACCTCAAGCGGGTACAGACAGCCCCTGAGAATGCTAAGGAACGCTAAATGCAGGCATGCAATATATTAGTGATTAATTGCGGCAGCTCGTCGATCAAGTTCGCCTTGGTCAATCCGACAGAGCCCGACTTCACCCTCAGTGGATTGGCTGAACGCCTCGGCAGCGCTGATGCAGCCCTGCACTGGCAGTATCGCGGTAGCAAAGACTCCAAACCAATTGGCAATGCCGATCATCGCCAAGCGCTGGCCGAACTCCTGCCTTTAGTAGAGCGTGCCGCCCAAGGCAAGCTGTTGGGTATTGGCCATCGCGTCGTACACGGCGGCGAGTACTTCACCACTGCCAGCTGGATTGACAGCAAAGCACTGCAGGAAATCAAATCCCTGGAGCCGCTCGCACCGTTGCATATCCCGGCTAACGTTCAGGGCATTGAGGCCGCAACAAAACTGTTCCCTGATTTACCTCAGGTTGCCGTTTTCGATACTGCATTCCACCAAAGCCTACCGGAACATGCATTTCGCTACGCGTTGCCTGAAGTCCTCTACCGTCAGCACGGTGTGCGTCGCTACGGCTTTCATGGCACCAGCCATCACTATGTAAGCGCGCAGGCTGCTTCGTTCAGCGGCCTTGCTTACGGCGACAGCAGCTGGTTAGTCGCTCACTTGGGCAACGGTTGTTCGACCTGCGCGGTGGTTAATGGCCAAAGCCGCGACACCAGCATGGGCCTAACCCCGCTGGAAGGCTTGGTAATGGGGACGCGCAGTGGCGATGTCGACCCAAATCTACATGGCCATCTCGCCAGAACGATGGGCTGGAGCCTTGATGAAATTAACCACACCCTCAATCAGGACAGCGGCTTGCTTGGCTTGTCGGGTTTGTCGAATGACATGCGCACCCTTGAACAAGCTCGCGAACAAGGTCACGTCGGCGCCACGTTGGCCATTGAAGTGTTTTGTTATCGCCTGGCCAAATCGATCGCATCAATGAGCTGCGCGCTACTGCGCCTCGACGGCTTGGTCTTTACCGGCGGCATCGGTGAGAACTCAGCCCTGATTCGTAATAAAACTGTTCAACACCTTAGCTTATTCAACATGCAACTCGACCGCGAAGCCAATGCGCTGTGCATTCGGGGGGTGGCGGGGCCAATTCATACGCCGGGCCATACTCGAGTGCTGGTAATCCCTACTAATGAAGAGCGGCAAATAGCCCTCGATACACTAGCGTTGTTGAAACAGCACACCGCGTGATTGTGCCGCTGCCTTCACAACCCTGTGCGCATCCCGCACAAGCCCATAGGCTTAACCATAGGACCGAGCATGCATACCTTCTTCATTTCGCCCACCGGCTTCGGTGTCGGCCTCACCTCAATCAGCCTTGGGCTGGTTGGCGCTCTGGAGCGTGCAGGGCTCAAGGTGGGGTTCTTCAAACCCATTGCCCAGCCGCATCAAGGCGATCTGGGCCTCGAGCGTTCCAGCGAACTCATTGCACGCACCCATGGCCTGCACTCCCCTAAACCGCTGGAGCTCGCTCATGTCGAACGCATGCTCGGTGATGGCCAACTTGATGAGTTGCTCGAAGAAATAATCAGTTTCTACCAAACTGCCGCCGCCGATAAGGATGTGGTGATTGTCGAAGGTATGGTGCCAACCCGCCAAGCCAGCTATGCCGCTCGGGTGAACTTTCACCTTGCTAAAAGCCTCGATGCCGATGTGATTCTTGTCTCTGCACCCGAACAAGAAAGCCTCAGCGAGTTATGTGATCGCGTTGAAATTCAGGCTCAGATGTTCGGCGGCCCGAAAGACCCGAAAGTACTCGGCGCGATCCTTAACAAAGTGCGTAGCGAGGACGGCATAGAGGCATTTGCCGCACGCCTTAAAGAACAGTCGCCATTGTTCAGACGCGATGACTTTCTGCTGCTCGGCTGCATTCCATGGGAAGAAGAGCTCAATGCCCCGCGCACACGAGACATCGCCGACTTGCTTGGTGCGCGCGTACTCAATGCGGGTGATTATGAGCAACGCCGCATGCTCAAAATCGTGCTCTGCGCCCGCGCCGTCGCCAATACAGTGCAGTTGCTCAAGCCGGGGACACTGGTGGTGACGCCGGGTGATCGAGACGACATCATTCTTGCCGCCAGCCTTGCCGCCATGAACGGTATGCCGTTGGCAGGCTTACTGCTGTGCAGCGACTTCGCCCCAGACCCGCGCATTATTGAACTGTGTCGTGGCGCCCTGCAAAGTGGCTTGCCCGTCATGTCGGTGAGTACTGGCTCTTACGACACTGCAACCAACCTCAATCGGCTCAACCGTGAAATACCGGTCGACGATAAAGAGCGCGCGGAGAAAGTCGCAGACTTTGTCGCCAACCATATCAATCATGAATGGCTGCACGAGCGCTGTGGCACCGTGCGTGAACTGCGCATGTCACCACCGGCCTTTCGTTATCAGTTAGTGCAGCGTGCCAAGGCTGCAAACAAGCGCATCGTGCTACCCGAGGGTAATGAGCCAAGAACCATTCAGGCCGCCGCAATCTGCCAAGAGCGCGGTATTGCTCGTTGCGTACTGCTGGCCAAGCCAGAAGAAGTATTGAGCGTGGCCAAGGCGCAAGGCATCGAGCTGCCGCCTGGCTTGGAGATTCTGGACCCCGACCTGATTCGTGAGCGCTACGTTGAACCCATGGTCGAGTTGCGCAAAGGTAAAGGCCTGAACGCGCCAATGGCCAGTGCGCAACTTGAAGATAGCGTAGTGCTCGGCACGATGATGCTGGCACTCGATGAGGTCGATGGCTTGGTCTCAGGCGCGGTGCACACCACCGCCAACACCATCCGCCCGGCGCTGCAACTGATCAAAACAGCGCCCGCCTACAAATTGGTGTCTTCGGTGTTTTTCATGCTCTTGCCGGATCAAGTTGTCGTCTATGGCGACTGCGCGGTAAACCCTGACCCGAGCGCGCCTGAGCTGGCTGAAATCGCGCTACAAAGTGCTGCATCGGCGAGCGCATTCGGCATTCCACCGCGCGTTGCCATGCTCAGCTATTCGACCGGAGACTCAGGCACCGGCGAAGAAGTGGAGAAAGTCCGCGAAGCAACGCGTCTAGCCAAGTTAGGTGCGCCCGAGTTGCTACTCGACGGCCCCTTGCAATACGACGCGGCGGCGATTGAATCCGTCGGCCGCCAGAAAGCCCCCAACAGCCCAGTGGCCGGACGTGCAACAGTGTTTGTATTCCCCGACCTGAACACGGGTAACACCACCTACAAAGCCGTGCAGCGTAGCGCCGACTGCATCAGTGTCGGGCCGATGTTGCAAGGCCTGCGTAAACCGGTAAACGACCTGTCACGCGGCGCGCTGGTGGACGACATTGTCTACACCATTGCACTCACCGCGATTCAGGCTGCAAACCTGCCCAAATAAATTTGGATATTATCGCCGGTCTACTCCGAAACAGAGTTGCTCGGCGATACTCAACATTTTTTACAGTTATTGAAGCTGCCATCAGTTGAAGTTCATGCAGTTCAGGTTAACCTGTGCCCAAACCGACCTGTGGTAAAAACTACGGGCTTTGATTGAATCGGGGCGCGCCCCACCTGTTGGAGGCAATTGCCCCCATGCTGAACTTTCTTCCTGCATTTTTGCGCGGCATTATTGGCCTGTGCTGTTTAATCCTGAACACGCTGTTCTGCTGCGTGCCCTTGTTTATCGTTACCTTTCTCAAAATCTGCTTACCGTTTGCCTCGGCGCAGCGCGTGTGTAACTGGATCATGAACTTCATCCATGAATTCTGGGTAAGCTGCAACAAGGTGTGGATGGATTTAGTCTGCAGCACCCAATGGCGGGTAAACGGCCTTGAAGGCCTGGATTACCAACACTCTTATTTAGTCACCAGCAATCATCAGAGTTGGGTCGATATTCTGGTGTTGCAATACCTGCTCAATCGGCGCATTCGCCCGCTAAAATTCTTTCTTAAACAAGAGTTGATCTGGGTGCCGGTGATTGGTCTGTGCTGGTGGGCGCTTGGCTTTCCATTTATGAAGCGCTATTCCAAAGCCTACCTAGAGAAACATCCGGAAAAGAAAGGCAAAGACCTCGAAACGACGCGACGCACATGCGACAAATTTCGCGCGAACCCGGTCGGCATCTTCAACTTCCTGGAAGGCACGCGCTACCACCCAAGCAAGCATGCTGCGCAGCAATCACCCTATAAGCACTTGCTCAAACCCAAAGCTGGCGGCATCGCTTTTGTACTCGACGCAATGGGTGAGCAGATGCATAGCATCGTCAATGTCACCATCCATTATCCACAAGGCAGCCCCGGTTTCTGGAAACTGCTCAGCGGAGAGGTCAGAGAGGTGGTGGTTAATATTAAAGAATTAGAAATCCCAGCTGAATTTATCGGCAAGAACTACGACCAAGACCCAGAGTACCGGCAGGCATTCCAACAGTGGATCAATGTGTTGTGGCAAGAGAAAGATGCCGAACTGGTGACCCTGCATCAATAACCACTCACGTGCAGCCGGTTAATCAGCTGGCTGCAACTCTACTGAACGGTAAGTCCAACTCAGCATGACTTCCTCTGGTTTTAGTTCCGCCGCAATTAAAAACCCTTGCAGCGCATGACAACCATGTCGCACCAACCAGTCGCGTTGCGCTTTGCTTTCAACTCCAGTGGCAATCACCTCAAGCCCTAGGTTTTGTCCGAGCTGAATGATCGATTTAACAATCGCCGCATCCATTGGAGACTCAAGCATTGCCTTGATGAACTGCCGATCAATCTTCAAGCTATCCAAATCAAAGTGGCGCAGATCAGCTAGCGAAAATGGCCCTCGGCCAAACCCATCAAGTGTGGTCTTAACGCCTAAACTGCGTAACCGTTTTAACTGTTCACGACTGTGAGTAATGTTTTGCATCAGCGCAACTTCTGGGATTTCCAGCTCGATCTGCGCGGGCTTCACCACACTCTCACGCAATGCCTGACTGAGGTCATCGGTCAACCCGGTCAAACTGAACTGCAGCGCACTGATGTTGATACTCACGCACACCTCATCAGCCACCTTATCCGCTAACGATTGACGCAGTGCGACAGCCTGGCGAAAGATCCACACACTCAATTCATTGATTAATCGAGAGCCTTCCAACACTTGCATAAAATCAGCTGCCGGCATCAGGCTGTTATCCGCCTGCCGCCAACGCAGCAACGCCTCAAAGCCGCGTAACTCTCCGCTGGCCAGATTGAGCTGCGGTTGATAAGCCAGGCTAAATTGTTGCTGACTCACTGCGCTGCGCAACTGGTCCTCAAAAACCCGTTTCGAGTTCTCGCGCCCGCGCATTTCTTCAGTATAAATACGGTATTGGCGACGACCGCCGCGCTTAGCTTCGTACATCGCCATATCGGCAGCGCCAAGCAGCGCTTCTACGCCCATGCCCTCTTCAGGCAAATAGGCAATACCAATACTGACGCCCAGATTGAAATCAAAACCATTGAGATTGCGCCGTCCCGATACAGTCTCAATCAACTTACTGGCAACCCGCTCCGCGTCCTCGGGTTTGCGCAGGCTATCGAGCAGCAAGGTGAACTCATCACCGCCCATTCGCCCAAGCGTGTCATATGAGCGAATGCACCCGCGCAACTGTTTCGCGACCTGACACAAGAGCACGTCACCGGCATCATGACCCAGTAAATCATTAACCCGCTTGAATCCATCCAGATCCATATACAGCACGGCCAGCCCGTGTCCACTTCGGTCTCGACGCGACAACGCTGTGGTCATTGCTTGAAGAAATCCACGACGATTAAATAGCCCCGTCAACGCATCAGACTGAGCCAGCGATTCAAGCTGTTGATGCAGGCTACGCGTCACCGACATATCCAGCGCCATAAAAACCATGGCCTGCTGCGTCGGGAGTGGTGAGCAAGATAGTGCAACCGGCAACTGCTGTGCATTGCAGGTAAACAGCAATGCATCATGTACGCAATAAGTCTCGCCCTGCAGCCAACGCTGGTAGTAACTGCAGGCCTGCCACTTTTCAGTCACTGGCGGATTTTGCAGAAAACGCTGTACCTGCAAGCCCAGAAGCTCTTCTATTGGACAGCACAACATACTGGCAAGCGCAGGATTTGCGTAGCGTATTTCCCCCTGATCGGACACCACCATGATGCCTTCGGCAGCGTTATCAAGTATCGATGCATTGAAGCTGCGCGCAGTATCAAGTTGCTCAGTTAAAACACGCAGCTCACGGCGCTGGTACTCAAGCGCAAGCAACACGCTGACCTTATGACTGAGCACTGCGGGGTCAAATGGCTTTTTGATAAAATCGATAGCACCGGAGGCATATCCGCGCGCCAGAACCGCATCAGTTTGATCGAGCCCTGAGAGAAATATAATCGGCGTCAATAGGGTCTTCGGGTTCTCACGCAAGCGCCGAGCAACCTCGAAGCCATCAATCCCTGGCATCTGCACATCGAGTAAAATCAAATCAACGTCGTGATTTTCCAAGAACTCAAGCGCCGCCGCACCGTTGTTGACGCAGTGCAATTTTCTTGATGGCTGGTCGAGTAACTCCTGCACCGCATCAAGATTATCCTGAAGATCGTCAACCACTAGGACGACCTGCACTACCGGTTCTTGATCTAGTTGCGGTTTTAACATAGAGCCCCCAACGCCAGAGCACTGCAATTCGTGCTGCACACTTCTGTGGTAGCGACCACGCCGCTATTTTCTTGAACGACTACCACTGAGCTTAGTCAACCAAATAAAAATAGCACTCTGCCAGCAAACGATCATTACGCTCACAAAAAGCCCGCCGGCTAGACAAGGTAGCGAGCAGAGAGAGTACATGGCGAAACGACTAACGCGTGAAACAGCCCAAGGCTGGCCCGAAAGGTATGCGTCAGTAAGTCAAAGGTGCAAAACGGCCGGGCTCGTGCCCGACGGCCCCTAAGAGCATTTGATTCGCGTTACTCAGCCCTTCGGGGGCGCAGCAGGGGCTGCCCCAGCAAAGGGCTGCCCCAGCGAGGGCTGCCCCAGCAATCTCTAGCATCGTAGTTCCCCAGAGACTTCTTAATAAAAAGATCCCTTAATATTGAACATGCGTCGCGCTTGATCTAACAACCTACTTAGATGCTTTATTAGCTGAGAGGCGTGTAAAGCTACAAAGCATTACTCATACTGACAACTTCATAACCTCCAGCAATCAATAGCTGGACACCTATCACTGCCAATATCATCCCCATTAACTGAGTGATAACCTTTAAACCGTTACCCCCTATTACCTTTACCACTTGAGCACTGAAAATAAAGCAAAAAAAAGTAATCAGCCCGAGCAATGCATACATTGAAATGGCCATGATTGCACCAAGGGAACCTTCTGAAGCAGAATAATTCATTGCGGTTGCAATAGTGCCTGGGCCAACTAAGATAGGGACGGCAATAGGGCTTACTGCAATATCAGTATCCCCATCATCCTCGGCATGAGAACTCGAATTATGCCCATTTAGCATTTGATAGCCGACGATAAAAACTAAGATACCGCCTGTAATACGCAATGCAGGCAAAGTAATACCAAGCAAGTGAAAGAGCGCTTTACCTAGTAATGAAAAAAATGCCACAACACAAAAAGCAATAACCGTTGATTTAATTGCAATTCGGTAGCGCTCAGCCTTATCTATTTTACGCGTTAATCCAGCAAAAACCGCCGTATTCGGTATGGGGTTAGTAATCGCAAAAAAACCGAGAAAAATAGTGATAAGCCGACCGTAGATATCCATATCCATGTTATTGCTCCTTTAAATAAACAAATCCAACCCATTTCCGACTTGCAATGATAGCTATTTAGCCGAAATTTCCTGCTCCCTAACCATTGACAAAAAGCTTATCAATTTGTGAAACCCTGCCATTTCACTCAACCCAAACTAAATCAACCCTCTCTTATCTATAGATCTTACATGTAGATATAAAAAATCCGAAACTTTTGGGTTCCGGATTTTTCCGCTGAACAAGTATCAGTCAATGATTCTTAACTGAACAGCATTGCCCAAGCTTGAGGTTTAGGCCCTCGCCGAGGTTATAGCTGGCGAAGGGTAATTTCTACCCGACGATTTTGGGCGCGACCTGCTTCGGTCGAATTGCTGGCGATTGGATTATTAGGACCTGCGCCAAAAGCCGAAATACGATTGCCCGCTACGCCATTTGAAGCGAGATATGAGGCTACACTTTGCGCACGTGCATTAGACAGATTCTGATTGAGCGCCAGCGAGCCGGTGCTGTCAGTGTGACCGGTAATATCGATACCGTTCTTGTCGAACTCTTTAAACACGGTTACCAGCGAGTTCAGCGTTGGATAAAAGCTGCTGGAAATGTCAGAAGAGTTGCTCGCAAAGGTGATATTGCCCGGCATGATCAGCGTTAGCTGGTCGCCATTACGCTGAACCTGCACCCCCGTTCCGACCAACTTCTGGCGCAGTTGAGCTTCTTGTTTATCAACGTAGTAGCCATAGCCACCCCCTGCTGCACCCCCTACGGCAGCGCCGATCAATGCGCCTTTGCCGCGGTCCTTCTTGCTTGAAGTTGCCGCGCCAATGAGAGCACCAGTTACCGCGCCAATGCCGCCATAAATACCTGACTTGCCAGCTTCACTTTCCCCGGTGTACGGGTTGTTAGTACATGCGGCAAGAAAAGTAGATGCTACAACTACCAGTGCAAAATTACGCACATTGCTCATAAATATTCCTTTGTTTCCTACTGTTAAACAGGCAAGTACCTGCGCCTTCAAGCTTAAGATAATTTCAAGCGTACCAACTCTTGCTGTCACACCGCTAGCCGCTCGATGTTCAGGCCTTTATAAATGGGTTCTCGCGCATCTCATCTCCCAACAGTGTGTCTGGTCCGTGTCCAGTTACCACGGTTGCGTCTTCATCAAGGCGATACAAGCGCTGCTTGATCGAACGCTCGATGGTTGCATAATCTCCACCCCACAAATCTGTACGGCCGATACCGCGCCGAAACAAAGTATCACCAGCGATCAACAGCTTCGCTTGGGGAAACCAGAAGCTCATGGAACCTGGTGTATGTCCCGGTGTGTGTAACGCCACGCCACAACCGCAATCCAGCGCTTGATCATCTTCCAGCCACTGATCCGGTGATGGCACTGGCGTATACGGCACGCCAAACATTTTGCACTGCATTTCAAGGTTGTCCCACAGGAACTGGTCTTCCTTGTGCAGGTGCAGCGTTGCGCCGGTTTTCTCCTTCATCTGCCCAGAGGCCAGAAAGTGATCCAAATGCGCATGGGTGTGAATGATACTGACAACCTTCAAACCATGAACATCAAGACGCGCTATGATCTCATCGGGATTACCGCCCGGATCAACCACAATCGCCTTCTTACTGATGGGATCACCAATGATCGTGCAGTTGCACTGCAAAGGCCCGACAGGAAAGGTTTCGCGGATTAACGTGGGTTCGATTACGTCCATAGGTGTTCCTGCTGGGTTGACCATACAATTTTGGCACAGACGGATTCGCACATGCGAACAGATCAAGACGTAACCGATGCAGTTACAGATCAGGCCTACGAATGATTAGGCCTCAACCAGGCAAGCGCGGCCAATATTACCTAGAAGTAGTGTATGTCCAGTCTCCAGCGCACAATTTGTGGCATTCCGGAATTGCCCCGCCACTCAGCCAGAATAGTCCTACATAAAACCTACTGCGTTTTGGCCACCATAGCACCGCCTTATCTGAGCGACATGTGCTTGCTAGACAGTACCACTGCTAGTTTTGGTCGTTAAGGAGAAATCCTTTTACACCCAGAGCCGCAATAGAGGTCAAGAACTGATACACGTTTGAGACTCTAATTGTACGTTTTGCAAGGACAAAGAGTGCTTGCTCACAGTTTGACGAGTCTTAAGAAACCTCTGCCAAAGGTACGAATGACAGGAGAGCCGTCTGCCACGACCCGCGGTAGCATTCGATTTTAGTTGTTCCAAATGAGTATTTTTAGCGGTGCTTTCGACACAGAACCTTTCGCCTGAGCAATGGCTTGCGCAACAAATGTGTTGCCGCAGCACGGACTGCCCCAGCAAGGGCTGCCCCAGCATGACCAAATGCAGTAGTTTCTGGCCCCCCTCAATCTCTTGCTCGAAGCCATGCGTAGCATTAATTCATGCCCTTAGACCAATCAACGGCGTGGTTTCAGCTAGGCTTTTGGATATGTCGAACGCTGCATTTGGAAAATACATCGATGTAAATAACCGATAGCTGATAACGAGACCTCTATCATAGCGATTGGCTCTTTGGGCACTTGCCTGATTAGTTAGACGATTTGGCAGCAGAGACTATGCTTAAGGAACTAGGTGATTACAAATAATTGCTAAACCAATACAGTCACTACGAAATATTGCCATTGAGACCACATCTGTATTTGCTGTACACGAGACTCATGCCTGTCACCCGAACATTGGGCTGCTTCAACGCCGCATACCGCTGCCACTGGAAACATCCTGAACATGTAAGTCTTAATATTTATTAAAGTATTTAGGAGCCGTATGCGCAAAGTTATGATTGTTGACGACCACCCTGTGATCCGTTTAGCCGTTCGAGTACTACTCGAACAGGAAGGATATGAAATCGTGGGTGAGGCTGACAACGGTGTGGATGCTTTGCAGCTAACTAAAGACAAAAAACCTGACGTTGTGATCCTTGATATAGGTATTCCCAGGCTGGATGGGCTACAAGTTATTGCTCGACTTAAAGCCACAGGGGGATCGACTCGCGTGCTAGTGCTAACCTCGCAGCCGGCAAGCTCTCTGGCAAACCGTTGCATGCAGGCTGGGGCGGCAGGCTTTGTCAGTAAAGACCAAGATCTAGCCGGACTATGCGGCGCAGTCAATGCGATTTTATCCGGTTATACATACTTTCCGTATGGAATTATTGGAGCGACTCACGAGGGTGAACAGCCCGAAAATAAATTATTGGAAAGTTTGTCCGATAGAGAACTTATGGTGCTTCAACACCTAGCCAAGGGCATGACCAATAAACAAATTGCCGACGTAATGCTATTAAGTAACAAAACCGTAAGTACCTACAAGACACGCTTGCTGCAAAAGCTCGGCGCAACGTCTTTGGTCGAGTTACTTGAGTTCGCCAAACGTAACAATGTTGCTTAATACGGATGATCCATATTCTGCGTATCCTTTTCCTGATTCTTTTATGTTTGGGTGCATTTACTAATGCTCATGCAAGCGAAACGGCAGCAAACCTCACACATCTAACGCTGTTGGGACAATCTCAGTCAGCTCTGCATCGCACACAGTTAAGCGATGACGACTGGGATTGGCTACGCAAGAAAGAAACATTAGTCATAGGTACGTTTGGCACAGACTACCCTCCATTCAGGCTCGGTAGCGATAGCAACGAGTTCACAGGTATAACGGCAGATATCATCTCGCTCATCAGCAGCGAGCTAAGTGTAAAGTTTAAGGCCCATCTCTATAAAGATCGCCATGAGGCAGTTGATGCCCTCAAGAACGGCGATATAGACATGCTCACCTCATTAGCATCGATTGAAGATGATAGCGACCTACTAGAAAGTGAGCCCTACATTAATTCGACACCTGTCTTAGTCCAGCCTACGGGAGACAGCTGGGAGGGGTCGGAAGGAGCATTGGCCGGAAACAAGGTTGCTTACAACCTTTTGGACATGAGTCATGTACAAGCTGAAAACTTGGCCCCGGGGGCAATACTCACACCATTTTCAAGCAACCTAGAGGCATTTTCATCGGTCGCATTTGGTTTGCAGGACGTTGTGTTAAGCGATGTTGTTTCCGCCAATTACTTGGTCAACACCTACTACGCAAACGAATTGAAAGTAACCAATGCATTCTGGGGCGCTCATTCCAATGGCTCACGGTTTGTATTACGCCACAATAATGAGCGGTTACTGAGCATTCTCAATAATGTAATCCGTACTGGTATTTCAGATGAGCAACGCAAGAGCATCCTAAAGCGCTGGAGCGGAGGCGGCCTTTCCAGCGTCGAGACCCCCGAGTTAACCACGCTGCAGAGACGCTGGATTGATGCGCATCCTATACTGCGTGTTGCAGTAGCTGAAAGTTTTCCGCCGTACTCATATTTTGGCAGTGACGACAGCTACTACGGGCTCACTGCCGACATACTCGCGCTGATTCAGACACAAACCAACCTAGAGGTAGTAGTCACTCGATTTGCCAAGATCAATGACATGTTCGACGCCTTGGCCGATGGAGAGGTCGATATGGTTGCCGATATTTCGCCGACGGAACAGCGCAGTGACCGGATGGCATTCAGTCGGACCTATATGTCAGCGCCCTATGCACTTGTCACCATGGCGAACCAACAAAGCATCGTATCCCCAGAGCAAATGCGTAATAAGCGTATTGCAATCGCTAAGGGACATGCATTGATACCCTACGTACGCGAGCACTATCCAAACATCGAACTGGTCGAAACGCTCGACACATCAGATGCTTTCGCAATGGTCGCGGCTGGTGACGCGGAGGCAACCATCCAACCATTGTTCGTTGCCCGCTACTACATCACACGTCTCTATAAAGATCAGTTGCGCATTAGCACGACGATTGCCAAGCCATTATCAGCCTCATCCTTTGCGCTACGCCGCGAAGACCGTCAACTACAAGCGATTATCAACAGCGCGTTGATGGAGATATCGCCTGACGAATACAGCGTCCTGATCAATCGCTGGCGTACTCGCGTGGTACTGTCACCACCCTCCTGGCGCAGTTACAGGCAGTTGATCTACCAAGCAATAACAGTCGCGGTAATAATACTGGTGGTCTTTCTCGGTTGGAATTTCTACCTTCGTAACCAGATACGCAAGCGACAAGTAGCTGAACGCGAACTTAGCGAGCAGATACAGTTCATGGAGTTGCTAATCAACGGCACGCCGCACCCAATCTATGTTCGAGATATCGACATGTGTGTGCGCATATGCAATGACAGCTATCTGGAAGCGCTGGGGGCATCCAGAGAAGACATCATCAACCATTCCGACCTCGAGCATTTTTCAGCCGAAGATGCTGAGGATATCAAGCGGGATCACCATCGAGTAATTGTTGAGCGAGAGCCGGTCATTATCGACCGCATGGTCACTATTAATGGCCAGCTTAAAGTTATTTATCACTGGAAACTACCCTATCTCGACCGCAACGGCGTAGTGCGTGGGATCATCGGCGGCTGGGTAGATATCAGTGACCGACGAGCCTTGCTTGAGCAGCTACGAGCCGCCAAAGACCAAGCTGATGCGGCGAACCGAACCAAAACCACGTTCTTGGCTACCATGAGCCATGAGATCCGCACGCCACTCAATGCTGTGATTGGCATGCTTGAACTTTCCCTAAAACGCAAAACAAATGCCCCGCCGGATCACGCATCACTCGAGGTGGCTTATAACTCAGCCCGCGGGTTGCTGGAACTGATTGGCGACATTCTGGATGTAGCCCAAATCGAGTCTGGACATCTGAGTATTAACCCGGAACGAGCTGATCTTAGGCAAATAGCTGAAGGTGTGGTTAGGGTCTTCGAAGGGTTGGCAAGACAAAAGTCACTGGAGTTAAAGCTCGAACTTGAAGGGGCACTCGAAGAACAGGTATTACTTGACCCACTGCGCTTCAGACAGGTGCTATCAAACTTGATCAGTAACGCAATCAAGTTCACCACGCAGGGACATGTTTTACTCAAGTTAGTCGGCACCTCTCTAGATAATGATTATGTGCAGTTAAGCGCTGAGGTGTCCGATACAGGGATTGGTATCGCTAAGAAAGATCAGGAAACCCTGTTCCAACCTTTCGTTCAAGTGAATGAAACTTCAGGCGGTAGCGGCTTGGGGTTAATGATTTGTCAAAATATTGTCGAAATGATGGGGGGCACCCTCCACTTAGAAAGCCAAGAGGGTATGGGAACTCGTATCACCGTCGAGCTAAAACTGTTGTGCTTAGAGGCTGCGCAGAAAAGCAATGAAATAGCCACCCCGGATCAAAAACCCAAACAAGCACTGCCAAAACTAAAGGTTCTAGTCGTTGATGACCATCCGGCCAACCGCATGCTCTTGGCCCAACAAATGGCGTTCCTGGGCCAGCAAATTGAATGCGCAACGGATGGTAGGAGTGCCTTTACGCTTTGGCAAACACAATATTTTGACCTCGTTATTACCGACTGCAACATGCCAGTTATGGACGGCTACACGCTAAGCCGGGCGATACGAAGCAAAGAGAAAACGCGAGGAGGCAAAGCCTGCACAATCCTTGGGTTCACTGCCAATGCGCAACCTGAAATGCTTCAGCGCTGCATAGACGCTGGTATGAATGGCTGCCTATTCAAGCCGGTCGAACTTGATGACTTGGCGCATGCCCTTAGCGCGCTTGAGCAACCAGAATCTGTGAGTTCCTCCGCACCCTCCGATGTGTTTGATCAAGAGGCGCTCGAACGGATTACTGGAGGTAACAAGACCGTCAGCATGAAACTGCTCGATCAAATGAAAATAAGTATCGCAGAAGATCTTTCCAACCTTGAGCCCTTGCTCGCGACAGGGGATCTAGTAGCACTTACTGAACTCGCGCATCGCATCAAGGGTGCTGCGAAAATTATTAAGGCCTCTGAACTAGTCACCTGTTGCCAAGCTTTGGAGGGCGCTTGTGCAGCACAAGATACAACACAAGCCATAGAAAAAGCGCAACGCATGAAGCGCGCCCTACAAACGCTTGCCAGCGCCCTTGAACACACTATTGATCTTGATGGCACTGCTTGAGTCCTCCCAAAAAGGCTGCACCCAGACTCAGGCGCAGCCTGTATCAGGCTACTTAGCTTGTTCCATGACAGGTAAGGCAACAAGTTTAAGCAGTACAGGCCTCCCGCAAGGATGGCCTCACTCCAGTCCAACTTAGCAGCCTCGTTACGCGTTTCGACTTGATTATCGATTACTAGAGGGGGCTTTAAGACGCAGCGAGTGGTCGTCGCGGTTGCTGCATTCAAAACATAAATTGAGACCCTCAAAACGAGGGAACTAGCGATACGCACTAGGTGGTCTGCCGGTCCATTTTTTAAACGCCCGACGAAAATTAGACGGGTCATTGAAGCCCAAAAGATAGGCGATTTCATACAGTGGCAAATGTGTAGTCGTCAGGTACTGCAGCGCCAAGCTGCGGCGCACATCATCAAGCACTTCTTGGTAACTGGTCCCCATACTGGAGAGGTGCCGACGCAGAGTTCGGCCACTGGTATGTAATGCTTTAGCAGCACTCGCCAGATCTGGAAAATCGCCAGGGCGCGCGAGCAACAAACGGCGCACACGGATTAGCAGCCCATCCTGAATATCCAAGGTTGAAAGTAGTGCTTCACATTGCTGCTCACACATCTGCACCGTAGCGGGATTAGCCAGCGCCATCGGCTTTTCCAGATACAGCTTAGGTATGCTCAGGTAGAGGTACGGCTGCTCAAACTTTGCAGCCACACCAAACACCTGCTCATAGCGATCGGCATAATCAGGCTCGGCATAGGTAAAACCCACCTCAACATCACGTAACTGTTCACCCACCAGAAAGCCGGCAATGGTGAACAAGCTGGCAAACAACCCTTCTGCGGCAAACCGGTTGAGGTCGCCTAGCGGCATGCTTTCACTGGCGCGCAATTCGACTCGATGCGCCAACTCAACACGCTCGAGCTCAAAGCTAATGCCGAGTACCCGATAGTACTTAAGCGCAAACTGAATCGCCTTATCGAGGTTGGCGCTTGAAAGCACCGCATAACCAAGAATGCCGTGGGTCGACACATTCAGCCTGCGGCCCAACAACAGGCCTAATGCCGGCTCGTTGCTCAGGCGTAATGCGCTGAGTGCGAGCAAGTTAAAATCCACAAATGACAGTCGCCCCTGTGGGCTATCCAGCACTTGTGGGCGAACATTTGCGCCCGCATAAACCTGCTCGCGGCTCACATCCAGCTCCTCCAACAACTCGAGAAGAGCCTCGGCATAGGCAACCGGCACCAGTTCTGCGTTGAAATTCAAGATCGACGTCATCAGTTTCTTATTGTTGTTGGCCAGATATGACCATAGACCAAAAACATAACCAAAAGCATAGAGACGCAGCAAGCAGATAAAACCGACTTCGCCATTTCTGCTGATTTCTAGCTGAGATACCAGCTTATGTCGTGGCCATATATGACCTGAATATTGGCAGTTGATAACCTTTTCCAATAGACACGAGCCACTCATAGTGGACTACCTAGAAGAACTATAAATCAGGAGTCAGCATGGTCAGTACTACGCCTGCGGGATTAAAAATTCGCCCAAGACACATGGATTTCGACTTTCCCAATCCCTTGCCTCGGCATTGGCATAGCGGCGACGCCTTCAAGAGCCATCTGTTTGACTCCATGTCAGTGTTGTTCCCTGATGGAGAGCGTTTCTTCATCGATTCGGTGCGTAAATTTCGCGACCAGATAAGTGACCCTGAACTGTCTGAGCAAATACGCGGTTTCATAGGCCAGGAAGGTCACCACAGTCGCGAGCATTTGGTTTACAGCGACCGTCTGAGGGACTTGGGCTACGATATTACGCGAATGGAAAATCGCGCGAAAAAACGCATCCAATACACGCAAAAAAAATTCTCTGCAAAGCGCCAATTAGCTGCGACCGCCGCCATGGAACACATCACCGCGATCATGGCTGATGGCCTTCTACGCAATGAACTCCAGATGCAAGGTGCGCACCCAATGATGCGCCAATTGTGGCGCTGGCATGCCTTGGAAGAAACCGAACACAAGGCGGTGGCTTTCGATGTTTATAACCAAATTTGCGGCGATAGAAAGATTCTCCATCGAGCAATGCGTATGGGTACCTTCTTTTTCATCAAGGACACATTTCTCGGATTGGCGCACATGCTTAAACAAGATGGCTTGCTGTGGAACTGGCGGGTGTGGCGCGATGGCCTGCGCTGGATGTGGGGTAAAGAAGGTGTATTTCGACCCATGATCAAAACCTACAAAGACTTCTTCAAAGAAGATTTTCATCCATGGCAGCACAACAATATTGAGCTGCTTTATGCCGTTCGCGTTGAGTTCGACGAGACACAAGAACCCGCTGCTGCGTGAATTAAATCAGCGCTAGCAACACCCTTGGCTTATAACCGCTAATAATGGGTGGGACATTCTCATCCGTCATTAGCGGCAACGGATGGAGTGGAGAATTCGAGTGAGTCACGTGCCAGCATAAACTGCAAAGCATCGGCGGCACTTTTCCAGGGAATCTCCTCCATAGGTAGATGCCCAACGCCCGGATAGGTTTTGACTTGAATACCCGGCAAGTCACGCTGCCATAACTGCACATGCGCAGGCGAAATCCAACGGTCGGACTCCCCCCATAACAACAAGGCAGGCACTCTAAGCCTGGCGACTGCTGCCGGAGTTTGATGCAGCTGGGTACGGTTGATCAACACCAGTTGCCGGAAAATCTGCATCATGGCCTTACGGTTTCCGGGGCGCCGGCTCAGCCGATAGTAGCGTTCAATCACATTCGGCTTAATTCTCCGCTGATCACCGTAAACATCTTTTACACCTTGAGCGATCAGTGCTCGAGGCATCCAGATCGGCATCAATACCGTAGAGCCCGGCAACCCAGACGCGGCGATCATCCATGGCATTTTTTTCATGGTGTAGCCCGCAGGGTCGATCAACACGAGTTTCTCGACGCGTTCAGGTTGGCTCAAAGCGAAGTTCCATGCCACATATCCGCCCAGTGAATTGCCAGCAAAACTGGCCTTCGCCACGCCGAGGTGATCCATCAACAGACTTACGACTTTGAGCATCCGCTCAATCGTATAAATGCCATCCACGCTTGGCCCAGTCAAACCAAAACCGGGAAGGTCAAAGCGGATCACCCGGTAATCCTGGCTAAATTCCGGAAGCCAGTCATCCCATGTATGCAGCGATGCAACAACACCGTGAAGCATTATTACTGGTAGCTTGCGGTCACCTTCATCGCGGTAGTGCACGTTAAAACCCACCAGCTCAACAAACTCAGAGCCACTATTCGCCGGCGCATAGAGCGATTTCAGCTCATTCAGGGCCAACGCCCCCCCCCAAAAGAACTGAACAGCTTGGCCACACGCGAAAACAGTGCGGTGTCGGATACAGACATTAAAAGCCCCTATTTATAGTTTTATATAAGGTTTTGACACCACCGTTGGCTGATAACAAAACGCCCCCAAATACCCACGAGTACGCCCACAGCCTTTAGCCATAACACCACGCCGGGGGACATTGCTCTACCAAACCTAGGTACAGAGCCACAACAGCCCTAACCAAGAGTGCGACTGCGTAACTTCTACTTCGGGGTTAGAGGTAACGCTCAGGATCTTTAACGCGAGAAAGCGGCTGCAAGCACCCTGCAACCCATACTTTCATTCGGCAGACACAAGGCACTCGAAACGCTAGCGTCAAACTCGGCCAGTACATGCAGGGTGCCTTGGGTGCAGTTAACCAACAGATATCGTTCATTCAGCTTATTAGTGATCACACTCTTACTGTTGTGGATCAACGTTGCCGGAGCCACTCAACTGTTCTATTTGGGTGAAAAAATCCCGGACATACAGCGGCCTTGGAGCAGCACCCATTACCAATCCTTGATTGCGGCCTTGCAAAAGGTAAATCAAACCCAGGCCGACGCGCTGCCAAGGCGTAGCGGAGAGTTTACGGGGCCAATCTACCAACGCATGGTCAGTGATGAGAATCTAAAAGCACAGCTGAATATCTACCGACCATTAGTGTCGCGCCAGAACGAGGCACGAGAGTCTTTATTCCAACTCAAAGAGTTAATGCGCTTGTACTTTGACTTCAATGCTGCCAAACAGCCTTATGCTGCTGAGGCTCTTGGTTTGATGAGCTACTCACTCAATCAACAAGCGGTACTTTTTAGTCTGACTACAGAGTTCTGGATGACCCTTTCACCGGGCGAACAAAGTAACCCAGTACGCCTTAACGGGCTGGTTGAAACCAAGGATGCTGCTGCATTGCTGACCAAAAGTTCGCTCGATTACCTAGAGCTCACTCAACAGTTTGGTCGTGAAGAATTGGTTCTATACAGCGCGGATCTGAGCAAGCAGTTACCCCGCTTATTTGTGCATCTATCCAGCGATGCCCGGCAAGGATTGTTGGAGCGAATCACCTATATTGGGCAATCTCACTCAAACCCCGCCGTACGGACTAACATTGAGTCGCTGCGGCCTGTATTGGTAGAACTTCAGGACGATATGCAACAACAGCTAAACCTCAGCAAGCGTAAGCAAACCGAACAAAAGTCCGCGCCACAACTGAGTTTGAAACTACCCAAGCCTGACCTACCCTTCTAAGCCAGCTCCAAACAGCTCGCCTCAGAGCAGCCCCAAACTATTAGCCCGCGCGACCGCTTGGGTTCGCCGCTCAACCCCTAGCTTGCTGTTGATATGCCGAGCATGGGTTTTAACGGTATGCAGCGAAATAAATAACCGCTCGCTGATTTCCTGGTTTGAACAGCCCTTGGCAATCAACTCAAGTACGGCTTGCTCCCTACTACTCAAGGCATCGATGAGACTCAGACACTCGTGCGTCATTTCGGGCCGTGGATCAAGCGCCGGTAACAGCGCCAGTAACGCTTCATTTACTGGGTTACTAGTACGCGCCATAAGCTGCTCACGTAACCACTTCGGTTTATGCACCAGGAGCTCATCAAACTGTAGCAAGCCGCCTCCTGTAGCCATCTCCAGCGCATTATTGAGGTGCTGCTGCGCCTCTTGCTCTCGGCCAGAATGGAGCACAAGTAAAGTCAACTGCACTTCTGCAAACGAACCAATAAACTGTCCACCCGTTGTTTTTGCCCGCTGAATCAGCGCTTTTAATCGTCGCTCGGCTTCGGTGACACGCCCTTTAATCCGCTCAAGCACCGCTAAATGGAAGTCGATGTGCAACGCCAACTGTGGATGGTATTCAGGTGCTGTTGCAGCCTGTCCAACGCCATAGGTTTCATCCAACCGCTCAAGCCAAGCCTCAGCAAGCTCGACCTGACCTTGGCGTAACCACAGCTCACATTTGATTAGCGTAATCATCGCAAGATAATAAACAGCAGGCACATCCCAGATGTGCATCAGTCGTTCTGCATCACTGAGCAAGGCGAAAGCCTCGGACAAGCGCCCTTCTCGGCCTTCTTGACTGGCTAAAACGCAATAACCGATCAACACATTAATGTCGCGACATGCACGCGACTCTTTGATACCCGCGCGCAAATGAGAAGCCGCTTGTTTAGGCTGCAAACTTAGAGAAAGTAAGGTGCCCTCATACAGTTTGAGTCTGGCGCGAGCCGCATAAAAGCGGTGGGCCGGGACATCACGTAGCAACTCCAAACCTTGGCGCGTTTCTGCCAACGCGCGCGAAATCTCACCGCGTGCTTGCAGCACTCGAGCACGGTCGTAATAAGCGAGCGCCTCAAACAGCGGATTGGCAATACGCTGGGCAAGCTCCAATGCGTCGCGATTAAGCCCGCGTGCTCGCCATAGATCGCCTTGCACAATTGCCAGGTTCGCCAATATCGACAAGCAGGTCAGTCGCGGACCATAACGTTCGTGAGACAACCCGGCCAATGCGTCTGTACAGAACTCGATGGCTCGCGAGCTATCGCCGCGCCCCCGCGCAATCACGCCACTAATCGCTAGCCATTGCGCGACTAATTCTCGTTGCTGTTGATCAGATGGTGCAGGCAGAAAACGACTGAGCTGCGCGGCAAGCTCTTCAGCGGCGTCAAGCTGACAGGCTAAAGCCAATGCCCAGCTATACAGCAAGATCAGCCTGGAAGTACTGCTTAGCAAATGATCCGGTAGATCCATTTTCCAACGTAATAATGCCGAAACATTTTGCTCCGCCAATAACTGCTCTTCTGAAAGGCTCTGCACTAGATTGGCGGCAACGTCCGGCTGTCCTGCCTGCAGGGCCTGTTCGATTGCTTCATCAAGAAGGCCTTGAGAGCTGAACCAACGACAGGCACGTAAATGCATGTGAGCAACATTTATCTCCGAGCTTTGCAGGGGACGGGCCCGCAATAAATCGGAAAACAGGTGATGATAGCGAAACCATTTACCCTGCTCATCCAACGGGACGAGAAATACCTGGTGCGTCTGCAAGTAGTCCAAAATACTCGCGCTGTCGCGACTATCACGAATCACATCGCACAGTTCAGCGCAGAAGCGATCCATTCTCGCGGTGTCATACAAAAATGTCTGAACGTCGGCGGGCTGACGCTCAATGACCTCTTCAAGCAAGTACTCACGAATCAGTCCTTGCGCACCATGTGGCACTGCCATCACATGATGCAGGTCCGTCAATTGTCCGGCATCAGTTGCCGCCAGCAGCCACAAGCGCAGTCCGGCAATCCAGCCTTCACTGCGCACGCACAACTCAGCCAATGCTTCCGCGGGCAAACTCGCACCCTGTCGACTCAGCAACTGGCTGATTTCGTCTTGCGTCAGGCGCAGATCCTGCTCGTTTAGCTCCAACAACTGCTGAGATAAGCGCAGCCGTGCAAGATGCCAATCGGGACGCTGACGACTCGTCACCAAGAGCAGCATCCCACTTGGCAGATGATTCAGAAGAAACTGCAGGCAGCGGTCAAGGACTGCGCCCTGAGCCAGATGATAATCATCCAGCACCAGCAACAACGGTTGGCGCGGATCCAATACACGGGTCAGGTCATCAAGGAGCGCATCCAGCCACTCTTCAAATGCAAAGGGCTGATGGCGTTGACGCATCCTCAATAACCCCAGCGCCTCATCCCCGACATTCGGGTAATGTTGTTGAAGTCCCAGCAACAGACGCTCCAGGAACTTACCCGGATCACTGTCGCGTTCGCTCAAACCCAGCCATAGGTTTTGCCAGTTACTCGGCAAATGCTCACAAAACTCAATCGCCAAAGAGCTTTTACCGAAACCGGCAGGTGCAGACACCAACACCAACCGGCCTTGCAGGCCGCGCTCTAGACGTAGACACAGGCGTGACCGGGAAATATGCCCTTCAGGCAGCGGCGGCCTGTAAAAACGTAATTCCCCTTGGGCGGTGATGCGAGATGAGCCCGGCAGGCTAGATAAATCGGTCATTTGCCAGTTCTTGGATTAGTTAGGTCAGCAATCTACATGACATAGCACCAGACTAACGGCTTGATCAAGGCATTTGAAGCACTTAGGTGTAACCACACATAAAAGCAGAATTATCTCGATTGCCATCCAATTCCGTTGCACTCAGTCCTGAGCAAAAAAAACCGGCACTAGGCCGGTTTTTTTTGCAGGGCGAGATACGCTTAGCGTACGCCAGCCTGGCGCAGCGCCGCTGGGGTGAAATCACTCTCGGTGGCTTTGAAGTTGAAGTCGTAGGCTTGTTTCTCCTCGTTCTTCATACCCAGTGCCAAGTAACGTCCGGACAACAGGTCATAAAGGGTTTCCAGGGTGTACCAAGGCACCTGGTAGTTGTAGTAGTACTGCGAGTGAGCTTCCGCTACACGCCATAGAGTGCCACGGCCGTCGTAATGATCGATCGCTGCAGCTTGCCAGGTATCTTCATCGATAAAGAAGTCACGCTTGGCGTAGATATGACGCTCGCCTTTTTTCAGGGTTGCGGTCACGTGCCATACGCGGTGCAGCTCGTAACGGGTCAGGTCTTGATTGATGTGGCCCGGCTTGATGATCTCGTCATACTTCAGCTTAGGCGAATCAAGGTCATAGCTGTTGTAAGGGATGTACTTCTCTTCCTTACCCACTAACTTCCAGTCATAACGATCTGGCGCGCCGTTATACAAGTCGAAGTTGTCCGAAGTGCGCAGGCCATCGGCAGCGGTACCTGGACCGTCATACGACACCTGTGGAGCACGACGCACACGACGTTGACCGGCATTGTAGAGCCAAGCCAAACGCGGCTCTTTTACTTGGTTAAGGGTTTCGTGAACCAGCAGTACGTTACCTGCCAAACGCGAAGGCGCAGTTACCCGCTGTTTGAAGTAAAACAGCACGTTGCTTTCTTTGCTTGGATCGTAGTCAGTCAGCGAGTTACGAAAGGTAAACTCATCCTGGAAGTAAACCATTGAGTAAGAGCCGTTCGGCTGCGGCGTAGCTTGCGCCACGACCCGCTTAATGCTGCCTCCGCGGTAGCGAGTGATGTGGTTCCAAATAACTTCCAGGCCATCCTTGGGGATTGGGAACGGGTTGGCGGTATCGAAGTTTTCCATACCGTTGCCGCCCTCAATCAACTTGGTGTTGAGCGCATTTTTCTTGGTCGCCTCGATAATCTTGGCGGGCACGCTTGCCGTACGATGCGTGGTGTAAACCGGCATCCTGTAGGTAGTCGGATAACGCTTGAACATCGCAATCTGACCCGGTGTCAGATTAGCTTTGTACTGATCCATATTTTCGGCAGTGATGGTGAACAACGGCTTTTCACCGGCGAACGGGTTGGACAGAAACCCGCCAGAGTCAACCGTACCTGCGTTGGCTGGCAGGCCTCCGGTCCAAGCTGGGATAGTTCCAGCAGCGTTCCCAGCCATTTCAGCACCGAGAGGAGTCAAGCTGGTTCCCAGCTTTGCTGCTTCTTCGGCGGAAACGGCAGCAAGTACGCTGGTTGAAATCGAACTCAAGGCAAAAACTATTGCACTCGTTTGTAACAGACTTCTTGTTGTTTTCATAAATACAGCCTTCCTTTAAATCGGGTGCCTTAGAAGTTCATACCGAAGCTGAGCGCAGCAAAGTCGCGATCCGACTGAGTGCTGTAATCACCACCGAAGAAGTTGGTATATGACAGGCTTGCGGTGTAGGTATTCTGATACTCAGCATCAAGCCCCAAACTCACACCTTTACGGCCTTCTTCAAAGTTGGCGCCTGGACCAGGGGAATACCCCTCGACATCATGCGACCAAGAAACGCTTGGCTTGAGGTTGATACCCACCAATGCATCCGGGTAATCCCAGATTGCTCGGGCACGGTAGCCCCAGGAGTTAGCCGTGGTGAAACCATCGTTATCGCAGTAGCGGCTAACGTTCTTGCCATTCGGGTCACCCAGAGTGCCGGCGTTCAGTGCCTGGCATGATGCAACACCACCGATCTCTCCCGGCAGCTCACCTGGACCGAAGATAGGGTCGCGGCCATAACGTGTGTCGCTACTGCTCTCAAGGCCACCAACGTGAGTCCAGCCAACCTCACCGATCAAGGTCAAGCGGCTTGCACCCATCACCTGATCAATAAAGTGAGTGAAGGTGGTTTGCAGCTGGGTGATTTCTTTACGGCGATAACCTGGCAAATCCTGGCCTGCCTGACCATCCAACAACGAAGCGTTGTCGTATACCGCGTTGCCACCGATGCTGATGGGGTTCAGACCGGCATACAAAATGTCAGTGGTGTTGAGCTGAACAGGCGCATTCGGCCGATAGCTCAACTCACCGCTCCACGCTGTGCCGGTAGGCAAGGTGGTCGAGAAGCTCAAGCCATACAAGCGAATGTCTTCCGGGTACTCAATGTAATAACTACCGTTACCCGCTGTTGCAGCAGCAGCCAAACGCGCGGCTGTAGATGCCCCCACTAAGCCAGCGGCAGAGGTTGCAACTGAGTTAATGGTATTGGTGGCATCAACTGAAGCACCTTGGCCGCTAAAGATCGGCAACCGGCTGTGGTAGTTCATGAAGTAGGCGCCGAACTCAGTGTCTAGCTGATCCGCGAAGTAACGGAATGCCACACCGTACTGGCCGCTGTCTCTGGCGTCACGGTCAGGACCGCGTTTCACCACCAAACCTTCATCCCAAGGTGATGGAGTCACACCTAAGCCAGCACCACCAAGGATGCTGTTGATCAGGTTAATCGCTGCAGGGTCGTTGGACAGCACCGCCAGATTCTGGTCGCAACCATCGGCCACGACGTCAGGCTGAGAGAAAAAAGTGCCGCAGTTATCAACCACGGTCTGATCCCACTCAAGCTGATAGAACGCTTCCATCGAGAGGCTGTCTGTCAGGCTCTGTGATACGTAGAACATGTTGACGGGAATCAGACCTTCCTTGATCTCCGCACCAGGGCGGCGGAAAGCGGAGACATCAACTGGGTTGATCGAGTTGATCGAGTTCTGGATGAAGGTACTTTCCCCCCAACTCACAACCTGCTTACCTAAACGCACAGTACCCGGCTGATTGCCGATGGCATAGTTGTGGTAAACGAAGGCATCGAGGATTTCTGCACCGGAGGCCTGCGCCGCGGTTTTGCGATTGTGATCATCAATATCTTTGAAAGGACGATCTTCGTCTTTCAACTCGAAGTCATACCAATACTTGCCGCGAACAAACACGCCAGTATCGCCATACTTCAACTCAAGGTCGTGAATACCCTTGAAGATTTTAGAAAAGGTTTCGCCGCTCTTGAAGTTAAGGCGCGAATCATCTGAGGTTTGTGAAAGACCACGACCGCCGTTGTTAGAGCCAATCAGATCTTTGTCAGGACTCTCAGTAGACCAGCTTGCACCGACAGAAAGCGAGGAGTCGAACTGCCCCTCTATCTCACCAATGTTGAAGGTCACACCAAATGCAGGTGCGGCAAGAGTAGAAGCGAGGCCTACTGCCAACGGCAGTTTCGCCAGACGCCACTGTGGACTGATTTTTATTGTCATCGACACAACTCCATGGTGTTTTATTTTTATTTATGACTCGACTATATCCAGCGTGCAAAGCGGATTGATCCCTCGAAAGTGTGATTTGCAGAGCCTCAACCACTCTGGCCCAACGGTTTCACCGCACATAGCGATGTACCGCTAAAGCAAGAATGGCTAGAAAATAGCAATTAGCAAGCCAAACGCTTGTTTGACTGATCAGTCACAGTCAAACCTTCGACTTACACTGGTTATAACGTCGACAAAAATTCGCTACCGGCTGCTTGCCATTGGGCGATATCCACGCGAATTCGTTTCTTATCCAGCTTGCCCACACTGGTCTTGGGAATTTCAGTAACAAGCGCAATTTGCGTTGGAATCGCCCACTTATTAATGTGGCCCTGCTCAACAAAAGGCTTGAGATGATCCTTTAGTCCTTTGGCATCCAACTGCTGGCCTTCATGTAGCACTATCAATGCAAATGGTCGTTCACCCCACTGCGGATCGGCCACTCCCACTACTGCCACTTCACGCACAACGCTGCTGCGACTGATCAGGTCTTCAAGCGCAAGTGATGACAACCACTCGCCGCCCGTTTTAATGACATCTTTAATTCGGTCGCGAATATCAATAACGCCCATGCCATCAATCGTCGCAACATCACCGGTATGCATCCAACCGTGTTGCCACAACTCCTCACCTTTCTCCGGCTCACGGAAATAGCCTTGCGTTAGCCAAGGCGAACGCAGCACCAACTCACCTTGGGTTTCACCGTCAGATGGCAGAATTTTTCCCGCGCTATCCATGATCACCGCTTCAACCATCGGTACAGGAACGCCAGCCTTGATGCGATAGGTAATACGCTCATCTTCGCTGCCCGCTTGTAACTCCGCGTTGAGGTAGCCACAAGAAATCAACGGGCAGGTCTCTGACATGCCATACGCCGCAGTCAACTGGATACCAGCCGTTTTGGCTGCATCGTAAACAGCACGGTTCAACGAACTGCCGCCGATGATCATTTTCATGCCGCCAAAGTCATGGCCCTTGGCGCTTGGGCTGTTGAGCAGCATCTGCAGAATGGTCGGAACGCAATGCGAGAAGGTTACTTTTTCTTCGCGAATCAACTTGCACAATAACTCTGGCTCGTAGCGACCCGGATAAACTTGCTTGATCCCAAGCATGGTCGCCACATACGGAATGCCCCACGCGTGTACGTGAAACATCGGCGTAATAGGCATATAGACATCACTGTTGCCCAGCAATCGTATGCTATCAAGAGAGCCAACGGTCGTGCCCAATGCGAGCGTGTGCAACACCAACTGACGATGGGTGAAATACACGCCTTTCGGATTACCTGTAGTGCCAGTGGTATAAAAAGTGGTCGCTACCGAGTTCTCATCAAAATCAGCAAAATCATAACTTGGGCTGGCGCCAGCAAGCAGTTCTTCATATTCGCCAATACAACCTGGGAGATCAGAAGTTTTAAGCTCTGTATCGGTCAGTAACAGCGTCTTCTCAACAGTGGTCAGTTGATCAGCCAAGCCATTATAGAGTTCGACAAACTCGGTATTTACCAGAACAAACTTATCCTCGGCATGGTTCATGGTGTAGAGGATTTGTTCAGAGGAAAGCCGGATATTAATAGTATGCAGCACCGCCCCGATCATCGGCACCGCGAACATGCATTCCAGATAACGGTGACTGTCCCAATCCATCACCGCGACGGTATCACCGGCCTTGACCCCCGCCTCGCTCAGAACATTGGCCAAGCGTGCAATGCGTTCATTAAGGGTCGTGTAGTCATAACGAACCTGATCGCGATAAACGATTTCACGGGTTTTTTCATAACGCCCTCCTGAAAGCAGCAAGCGCTTTACCAATAACGGCGACTGATGGGCATTAGCTGAAGGAGGAATTATCCGAGTTTGCAACATTTGGCACCTTTCGACATTCGGGTATTTGAGTGGCTAAGACTCTAGAGCGCTCTAGCAAGGCGCAAATCAACCGAAAGAATGATTTGAAATATGACTCACAAACAGTTTTCAGTCACACTACATGGATCAAGACCATATAAGTCACAATTCGTCTTCCATATCGTTTTATACCCTTTGCTTATGAGGTAACAACCATGTCTGAGATTGTCATCGTTAGCGGCGCGCGCACTCCTATGGGCGGCTTCCAGGGCAGCTTATCCAGCGTTCCAGCAGTTGAACTGGGTGCCACCGTTATTCGTGAAGCAGTCAGCCGTGCTGGCATTGCCCCAAGCGATGTAGAGGAAGTGATTATGGGCTGCGTGTTACCTGCCGGCCTTAAACAAGGCCCAGCCCGCCAAGCCTCGTTGAACGCAGGTCTGCCAAGCGCAACCGGTTGCACCACAATTAACAAGCTCTGCGGCTCGGGCATGAAAGCGGTCATGCTGGCTCACGACCTGCTTAAAGCTGGCAGTAACAAAGTCATGGTTGCTGGCGGTATGGAGAGCATGTCCAACGCACCCTATATCCTCGAGAAAGCTCGCAATGGCTTGCGTATGGGCCACGGGGAAATCAAGGACCATATGTTTCTCGACGGCTTGGAAGATGCACGCACAGGCCGTCTAATGGGTTCTTTTGCTCAAGAAACTGCTGACACACATGGCATTACCCGCGAGGAAATGGACGCCTACGCTATTGAGTCGCTAAAACGTGCGCAAGCCGCGATCAGCAATGGCTCGCTCGATGCAGAAATCGTCTCGGTGACAGTTAGCAGCCGCAAAGGCGAGGTTGTAATCAAGGATGATGAGCAGCCGCACAATGCCAACCTGGAGAAAATCCCTAGCCTGCGCCCTGCCTTCAAAAAGGACGGAACCATCACCGCAGCTAACGCCAGCTCCATCTCGGATGGCCCTCGGCCCTGGTTATGATGAGCGCTGAAGAAGCAGCCAGGCAAGGCCTCAAGCCACTGGCAAAAATCGTTGGCCATGCAACTCAAAGCCAAGACCCTAGTGAATTCACGCTGGCGCCAGTTGGCGCAATGACCAACCTATTCAACAAAACAGGCTGGAGCGCAGATCAGGTTGATCTGTTCGAGATTAACGAAGCCTTTGCCATGGTAACCATGCTGGCAATGCGCGAACACAATCTCGACCACAGCAAGGTCAACATCTATGGAGGCGCTTGTGCTCAGGGCCATCCGGTTGGTTCTACCGGTTCGCGAATTATTCTGACGCTGATCAATGCCCTGAAAAACACCGGTGGTAAGCGTGGTGTTGCAGCACTGTGTATCGGTGGCGGTGAGGCGACTGCAGTCGCGGTTGAACTGCTGTAACTACCATCTCTCCAGAACCAGAACGCCCGGCTTTGTCCGGGCGTTCTGGTGTTTATATGCAAGGTTTCTAGCGCAGAGAGGTGAACGCCAGCTTAATACCCAATCCCACCAACACCGCGCCCATCAACCGGTCAAACCAGTGTCCCATCCGAGCGAAGCCAGCACGTACTCGTTGATGACTAAACAACATCGCTACCAGGCAAAACCATAAAGCCGTAGCAGCCGCCAAATACCCCCCGTAACCGGCCTGTACCAGCAGTGGCGTGTGTGGATTGATCACCACGGTAAACAATGACAAGAAAAATAATGTGGCTTTAGGGTTAAGCCCATTGGTGACAAAACCGGTGACAAAGGCCCCGCGCGCTGAGCGCTCATCAACAGGTTTATCCAGATCAAGGCTTGCCGGGTCTGCTGGCTTAGCGCGCAGGGCTTTGATACCGATGTAGACCAAATAAGCCGCAGCCAGCCACTTCAATGCATTAAATAGCACGATCGATTGCGATACGATCAGGCCAATGCCGAGCAATGAATAGGCAACATGAACAAAAATACCAGCGCCAACACCAAGGGCAGTAAAGATCCCTGCACGGCGTCCAGAACCCACGCTTTCGCGAACGACAATCGCAAAGTCTGGGCCCGGGCTGGCGACAGCGAGCAGATGAATTAATGCTACGGTAAAAAACTCGGCCCAATACATGGCAGTCTTCGTTCCCATGAGTCTGTTAGTCTTCAAGACTAAGCCCTTTCCATCCGCAAAATAAAGGTACAACTGATGAGTAACAGTCACCTCGCAGTTTTTCTCGACCACAGTTCTCTTGATCTCGGTGACCTCGATATGGCGCCGTTGCAGCAGGCCTTTGGCGAGTTACGCGTGCATGATCGCACTGCCCCGCAACAGATCATCGAACGCCTGCAAGGTGCTCAAGTAGCCATCATCAACAAGACCGTAATCAATGCGCAGACGCTGAAGGCTTGCCCTGACCTCAAGCTGATTTTGATATCGGCAACCGGCACTAACAACGTCGATCTCAAGGCCGCGCGCGAACAGGGCGTGACCGTGTGTAACTGCCAGGGTTACGGCACACCTTCGGTTGCTCAACACACCTTGATGTTGCTGCTGGCAATGGCAACTCGCCTGCCGGATTACCAGCGTGACGTAGCGGCTGGGTTGTGGCAAAAATCATCGCAGTTTTGTTTGCTTGATTATCCAATCGTTGAACTTGAAGGCAAAACCCTTGGCGTACTCGGCCACGGCGAGCTCGGCGGCGCGGTGGTTAAACTGGCAGAAGCCTTTGGCATGCGTATTTTAATCGGGCAAATTCCTGGCCGCCCGGCTCGTCCTGATCGCTTACCGCTGGCCGAGCTATTGCCGCAAGTTGATGCACTGACCTTGCACTGCCCACTGAACGCCGAAACTGAAAACATGCTCGGTGCTGAACAGCTCCAACTGATGAAGCCAACCGCTTACATCATCAATACAGCACGCGGCGGTCTGATCAACGAACAAGCGCTAGCCGATACCTTGCGCAGTGGTCATCTGGGTGGGGCTGCAACCGATGTACTCACCCAGGAGCCACCGACCAGCGACAACCCTTTGCTGGCGGGTGATATTCCCCGTTTGATCATCACGCCACACAGCGCATGGGGCAGTAAAGAGGCACGCCAACGTATCGTGGTGCAGATGGCGGAGAACGCTCAAGCATTTTTCAGCGGTGCAGCGCGTCGCGTAGTCAGCTAAGCTGCGCGCCTTTTAAATCGAGGAGCGATCATGGACCCGCGAAGCGAAGTATTGCTGCGACAGGCAGAGTTGTTTGCCGGCCCACTACTCTTGGCGGGACTGCCCAGCGATGATTTGCTCGGGCACCTGCCCGATGCGCGAAGCTGGAGCTGGCATGCAGGTGACCATGCTCTACTTGAAGCACGCTTTGCCGGGCGCAATCACTTTGGTGTCAGCGCCCCGCAAACCTCAGCAGAAGCCGGCGTGCTGTTTCTGCCTAAATCCCGTGATCTGACCGAATACCTACTCAACGCTCTGGCCGCAGTGCTGCCTGGACGCGAACTATTCCTGATCGGTGAAAAACGTGCCGGCATCGAGCGCGCAGCCAAACAGATGGCGGCATTCGGCAAGCCGCGCAAACTCGACAGCGCTCGTCACTGCCAGCTTTGGCAGGTGCGGGTTGATAATACCCCGCCAACGCCTGACCTGAGTGCATTAGCGCAGCACTACACGCTGCAACTGGCTGACGGCCCATTAACGGTTGTAAGTCTGCCTGGCGTATTCAGCCACGGGCGCTTGGATGTCGGCAGCCAACTGCTGCTGGAACACCTTGATGGCTTGCAAAGCGGGCACATGCTCGATTTTGGCTGTGGCGCCGGGGTCCTGGGCTCAGCCCTGAAACGCCGTTATCCAGACAGCCATGTGAGCATGCTTGATGTTGATGCCTTTGCAGTTGCCAGTAGCCGCCTGACGCTGGCACAAAACAACCTTGAAGCCGATGTGATCTGTGGCGACGGCATTGACGCCGCGCCGCTTGAGCTAAGCACCATTCTTAGCAACCCACCGTTTCATCAGGGTGTGCACACGCATTACCACGCCAGCGAAAACCTGCTGCGTCAGGCTGCGAAGCACCTCAAGCCCGGTGGCCAATTACGCATCGTTGCCAACAGCTTCCTGAAATACCCAGCATTGATCGAACAGCACCTTGGCGCCTGCACGACACAAACCGAGGCCAAGGGTTTTCGTATTTATGACGCACGAAAAAACTGAGCGCTTGGTTAATTCAACTTGCCCAACCTTGCCTGTTTAGGCAGAATGCTCGCGTCCTAGGGGAGTAGTCCCCCGCAAGCTCTGCTAAACAGCGAGTTTGCCCGGCGCTCGTCAACATACTTGGTCAACAGACCATGGCGAGTGCGACCCAGGCCCAAGCGGCCAGCGGTTTGACAAGACCTATGACACGCACACCTTACCCGGGGCGGGAAGGCTGTACGTGTCATAGCCGTTTTGACCCGCCCCTTCGGAAGCCTGATGCTTGAATCTCTAACCGTCCCAACCCTGATCGTTGCCTTGGCTGAAATCGGCGATAAGACGCAACTGCTTGCGCTGTTGCTGGCTGCGCGCTTTCGCAAACCCTGGCCAATTATCGCCGGTATCATCGTGGCAACACTGGCCAACCATTTTGTCGCGGGTGCCGTCGGTAATTGGGTTGCGGGGTTCTTCTCCCCTGCCACGCTAAGCTGGGTGCTGGCAGTCTCGTTTATCGCCGTGGCGTTATGGACATTGGTGCCAGATAAACTCGATGACGATGAAGCATCAGGCCTCAAGCGTTATGGACCCTTCCTGACGACCTTGATCGCATTCTTTCTAGCTGAGATGGGCGATAAGACCCAAGTCGCGACGGTGATGCTGGCAGCGCAATATCCACATTTCATTTTGGTTGTCATCGGCACCACGCTGGGCATGTTGATTGCCAACGTACCTGTGGTTCTGGCAGGTAACTTTGCAGCTGAACGCCTGCCACTCACCCTGATTCGCCGTTTGGCGGCAAGCGCCTTCGCGGTCCTGGCGGTGTATGCGATCTATCAAGCACTCAAGTTCAGCGGTTATTTATAATCGACCCAGAAGTTGAAGGCATTCGCTCAGGTTGCGCAGTTATTGGATATATCCAGCTGCGTCGCCTGAGCAAGCACGATCATTCATCGATATAGCCGTTGTCACGAAACCACTTAATGGTGCGCGCCAAGGTCACATCCAATGACTGCTCGGCGACAAAACCCAGCTCCTCTCGCGCCTTGCTGCCGTCGAGAAACTGACCGCCAGCCATCACCGCAATGGCGGTATCGCTGAGTAGCGGTAGCTTGCCGGTTAAGCGGTAACGCAGCCGTCCAAGAGCGGCGATAACCCGCACTATTTTTAACGATGCAGGTTTGGGAGCTGGCACGCCCAACTGCTGAGCAATCTTTGTGCTCAGCTCAGACAGCATGATGTTTTCACCAGTCAGCAGATAACGCTCACCAACCCGGCCTTTTTCCAGCGCCAGCAGCAGCCCTCGCCCGGCCTCGGCAGCATCAATAACATTACGTGCGCCTTGCACATAACGAGTCATTTCCCCGTTGGCGATGGCGGTAATTAAACGCCCGGTACTCGGTCCGCTGTCGTACTCACCCAAGCTCATGGCAGGAATCGCGGTTATCACCGGCAAACCGCTACGCGCCTGCTCTCGTGCTTGTTCATCAAGCGCCCATTTACTCAGTAAGTAGCCATTACGCCAGCTCGGCATTGATGGGTAAAACAGACCTTCATTGCCAAGCTGAACCTGCGGGTCACGTGGCAAAGCAATCGCCGCACCGACATAGACAATGCGCGGTACACCGGCTGCCAGGCATGCCGCATAGAAATGGTTGTTAAGATCCAGCGCACTCGACACATCGTCCTGCCACCGTCGGGGCCGCGTCGGGTAGTAACCGGCGCTAAAGATCACTCCATCTATATCACTTAAGGCCTGCGCCAAGGCTGCATGATCGAACAGGTCGGCACTGCGACACTCGGGGCTCAAGTAGGAAAGGCGCTCGATACGCGAAGATGGCCGATGAATAAGTACCAGCTCATGCCCTGCAGCACGAATGGCGCGGGCCGCGTGATGGCCCAACAACCCGGTAGAACCAATGACGGCGTACTTCACAACGACTCCTGAGCCTAAAAAAAAGCCCAGAAAACCAATACGGTCACTGGGCGATTTAACTTACAAGGTTTGTGTCAGCGCTTGGCCTGCTGGTACAGCGGCATCACCTTTGGAATAGCGGCTTGCAATGAGGCAATGCGGCTACCTGATGAAGGGTGAGTACTCATAAACTCTGGTGGCGCGCCCTCGCTGGCCTTGGCCATCTTGTTCCAGAGACTAACCGCAGCATTAGGGTTATAACCGGCACGCGCAGCCAACTCCAAACCGATCAAGTCAGCTTCGTTTTCATTCGAGCGGCTGTTTGGCAGCGTCATCCCATACTGCACGGCGTAGTCGGTCAGCCCGATGACATCTTGGCTCAGCCCCAGCAACGCCCCTGCCCCCTGCTTGGCGATTTCGATGCCGTAGGCCTTGGACATGGCTTCACGCCCATGCTCACGCAAAGCGTGAGCAATTTCATGGCCCATGACCGCGGCGATCTCATCGTCGGTTAGCTTTAGTTTGTCGATCAGGCCGCTGTAGAAAATAATCTTCCCTCCAGGGCCGCAATTGGCGTTGAGTTCTGGGCTATCAATCAAGTTGACTTCCCATTGCCACTGCGCGGAGTCAGGACGAAAGTTCGGCGCTTGCTTGATCAAACGGTTGGCGATGGTTTGCAAACGTTTGGCGTCGGCCGTGTTTTTTTCCAACTTGCCTTTGCTTGAGGCGGCAGCCACAGTCTCTTTATACGACTGAGCGTATGACTGATTGACTTCATCGGTCGAGAGCATGCTGAACATGTACTGTTTGCGATCGACGCCCACAGCACCGCCACTTGTGGTGTTCACAGATTGGCATCCAGCCAGCAGCAGTGCAGCAGCGAGCGCCGTTACGGGCAACGACATCTTCATCCTGAATCTCCTTTGGGTAAGACCTCTATGCTAGGCCGCACAACGTCTCTGAGCAACTGGCAAACATACACATAAACCGCTGTTTGTGAAGATTTTCTTAGAATAACAAATAAGCCAAAACACGCTATTACGCCGGGGTCAGGCACTCAGGTGCATCGAGCTTGGGATCATTAACAAAGTTGGCCAATACACGTTCCCGCAATACCGGCTGCGCACTGGTGAGTATCATCAGAAGCTCATCAAAAGGGGTGTCTGGATCGAGCCAGAGCTGCTGCTGCGCCTCATTCAAAATCAATGGCCGCCGCTGATTGGCTGCCGCCTGAGTAACCACCGCAGCACTTAAATACACCGCGCCATCAACGGGATACGCCTCCCACAACGCGGCGAAATACAGCGTCGGGGCGTCGCCAGCCAGCCAGTAAGGGCGTTTGCGTGTAGTGCCACGCCATTCGTAAAAGCCATTGGCGGGCAGCAAGCCTCGACGTAAGCGAAATGCCTCACGAAACATCGGCTGATCGGCAACGGTTTCAGCACGCGCCTGTGCCGGTGTCCTGCTGAGATCAACCATCCAAGGCGGTGTTAAGCCCCAGCGCACACGGCTGAGGGTTTGCTCGCCAGCTTCACGACGCAGCAACAGCACCTGCGAATTTGGCGAGATACTCCAATGTGGCTGTTGGTCCTGCGGGAAGCCCGGCAACCCTGCAAATGCTGGCGACCAACGGAAAAAAGCATAACGTCCACACATGGTTTTACTCAATTTTGCAGCAGGTCATGCAATGCATGCCGGATTTAATCTGACGATACGTCTAACAGACTAATTCGCCTTGATAGCTTTCGGGTTCATCTCCCGGTAGCGGTTGCGCACCATTGTACGCAGTGATCAACTCGCGCGCCTGCCCTGCCTGCTGGTCATTAACCATCAAGCCAAGCAAACCGCTGGCCGGCAACTCACCTACCGCACCGGAGAGATGTCGCCCCGATATAAATGCTTCGATCCCTTCACTGGCGAGCATGCCAAGTAACAGCTCAGCCTCAATCAAGTCTTGCGGCTCATAGATCCGTTGCATTAGTCATTCTCCGCTCTGACATCCAGCGTCCAGTCTTCACCATTAGTAGAGAGGTCAAAGACAATCGGCCGGCAACACACTTCACAGTCTTCAATGTACTGCTGATCCCCGGCAGACAGGTCAAGTAGTGCCTCGACTGTCTCACCGCAATATGGGCATTGATACATCTGACTTTCGAGCATCCCAGCCTCCGTGTGACTTGAGGGTATAATCGTGGGTCTATTGCAAGCCCATGCACTTACTGTTGATATACGCCGCTGTGCAGACCCGCAGTATTTGCAGGACGTTCACTTCAAAATACTGGTAGCAAGCTACCGGCTAACCACATGAGATCATGATGGGCGAATTTGATTCCATCCGGCCCTACGCCGACGCAGAAGTTCCCGCCGTTCTGGCGCGATTGCTTGCGGACGACGTATTTCTCGGCATCCTCACTCAGTTCCGTTTCCCCCGTTTGGCCAAACCATTCGGCTGGTTGCTTAAACCACTTATAGCCTATCGGCTGCGTAAAGAGTTCATTGGGGTCAATTCTGTCTCTGCATTGCAGGACAAAGTCGAACCCTATGTCGACCGTTCGATTGAAGATGCAACCGACGGCGTCACCTATTCAGGCGTCGAGGGCCTCAAACCCGGCAGCGCTTATTTGTTGCTGGCCAACCACCGAGACATCGTGATGGACCCGGCCTTTGTCAACTATGCGGTGTACCACGCGGGCCTACCGCCCCCCCGAATCGCGATTGGCGACAACTTGCTGCAAAAGCCTTTTGTCAGCGACCTGATGCGACTCAACAAAAGTTTTATCGTGCACCGGACACTCAGCGGTCGTCGAGAAAAGCTGGCGGCCTACCAATTGCTGTCGGCCTATATCAGCCATTCGATTATTAATGATTGTGAATCGATCTGGATCGCCCAAGCTGAAGGGCGTGCCAAAGATGGCGATGATAGAACTGACTCGGCAATCCTGAAGATGTTTCATATGAGCCGCAAAACCGAAGCGTTCGGCGATGTGATCCGCTCACTGAAGCTGACCCCGGTGTCGATCAGCTATGAATACGACCCTTGCGACCTGGCAAAAGCCCGTGAGCTGTATATCCGCGCCACCACCGGCACCTATGAAAAAGCCGCTGGCGAAGATGACCAAAGCATCGGTCTGGGCATCACGGGTTACAAAGGCCGTGTGCATATTCACTTTGGCAAGCCGATTGAGAGCGAGTGCGAAGACAGTAAGCAACTGGCGCTCGAAATGGATAAATGCATTCTCGGCGACTACCGCTTGTTCCCGGTTCACTATCTGGCTTACGAAATGTGGGCGGAGCAGGATCCTCAATTGCAGGTGCCGCCAGCACTTCAATTGTTCGGCAAAGACGAGCTTGAGGCTGCCAAAGAGCAATGGAGTAAGCGCTTGGCTGCTTGCCCCGCGGAACAGCAACCTTACTTAATCCTGCAATACGCCAACCCGGTGCGTAACCAGTACCGAGTCAAAGCAGGTTTGTCGTTGTAAGTTGTAAGCCAACGCTGAATCAAAAAAGGCAGCCTGAGGCTGCCTTTTTCAAATCAATTATGCGCACCTCTAGAGCTGCGTGCTCGCCTCGGATAACAGCAAACCAAACAGTAACGCCGCACTGGCAAAACCATAAAAAAACTGGTTCAAGCGCTGGGTCGGCACATCTATCATTGCGGACTCATTGACCCGCGCGTCGACGTCACTGGCTAGCATGCGCGCTATCGCACGCTGCTCACGGATACGGGTCATCAACAGCAGCAGACCTCCCGCCAGCGCAAAAAACAGCGCCAAGGCATTCACCGTTCGCCTCGGATACGCGGTAAACAAGGACCACAACATCTGCAACATCAACAACGTCTCCACATCAGATTGGTGCAACTTGCGATGGGTCGCACCAGCAAGGGGACAAAACCTGCCCGCATTGCTTAAAAAACCTAAACAAAGCGGCCTTATTGGCTCTGAAAAATCGCATTTGAGTGCTCAGAACCGCTGAGCAGGTCATATTCAGTACTGTTTTCGCCACAGCCGAAAACGGATCAGCACGCCAATCGGGCCGAAATAAAGCGGCGCAGTTTACGCCAACCGCCCACTTAGATGATTCACTTCCGACGAATGAAAAACCCAGATCAAAGCTGTCTGAAAACCGTCACAAAACTGGCCTAATGTTTGAATCCTCTTTGTTACGCGGCTACGCAATACTGCGCGGCGCGCTTCCTACGCTAAAGAAGAGGAAACTGTCATGCTCAACCCACAACCTGTTGACCACGATTACATGATCGAATCACTGGAAGAAGTGGACGATGTGATTGATGAGCTTTCTTTCAATGTCCAGGACAATCACTGGCTGGTGTACTGCTCAATGGGTGGCCACGAACATTACGACTTGCCCGATATCGATTCCAACACCGGTTTGAGCCTGCCCGAACTCTACGAAGAGGTTGCTTGAGAGCAATCTGAGTTAAACGCCTTGCCAACAAAAAGCCCGCTAAATGCGGGCTTTTTGTTGGCAAGGCGAAACTATTACTGAGCCAGAATCTGGCCAATGGTTGGATCTTTAAAACTACGGGTCAGCGCGTCACTGAGCACATCGCTAACCAGTTTGGTATTGGTTTCCTGATTAGGCGCAGTACCTGAACGTTGATTCAGCGATGCGCCATAACGGCCGGTATAACGACGCGAGTTGTTTTGCACCTCGGAACGAATCGTAGCGCTGATATCAGACTCATTGACGAACATATTGTCCTTCGGCGATTGGAACTTCAATTCAGCCAAGGTCAAGGTCAAAGTCGGTGCATTGACTGCGTTTGCAGTCGGGGTGAAGCCCAGCAAGCGCACTGCTGCTTCAGCTTGAGCCTGCAGCTTGGGTACGATGCTATTGGCTGAGACTGAGATTGAGCTGGTTTCTGGGTACAAGCCACCACGTGTGCCCAATACTGGAGACGGGCGACCATCAACCACGCGGACTACAACTGGCTGGCCACGGCCAACGGCGGTGAGCGGACCGGTCAGCTTCGGGTCGGGATTAAGTTGTTGAGGGCTGAGTGCGCAGCCAGCCAGTGTCAGGCTCGCTACAGCTAACAGACCAATAAACAGGCGGTGCAGCATGCTCGTTTCTCCCTAAATTGAGGCGTAAAAAGTTGCCAGCAGTATACCTAGGCTAACAGCGCCAAGCATTAAGAGTCTGAAAGGCCATCGCAGGTTCCTGTAACTGCCTTGTAATGCGCTTGTGAGATAAGACTTTAGTCTTTGTTTTAGCGGGGGATTGAGCCATGTCACTATTGCGTTCGTTGTTTTCGCCACGCCACCCAATGCGTACTTTTGCCCTGCTCGACAGCTATGGAGTTTGCCGTGCCTTTAAGCAGTCAAGCCAAGCCCCAGAAGGCTTAGGTTGGATTGAAGTATGCGAGCAACGCCTCAACTGGCTCAACAGGCCACTGCCTGCGCACGCCAAAATCGCACCGGTCGTCACATACTCAAATCGGAAAAAACCGTTGGCTGCCTGACCGGCGGAAGAATAAAAGTCACACAGGGCGATCAATTTTTCCTCTTTCGCCTTATAATCGCGCCCCGATTATAAGGACGCCTCCTGATCGGCCTCGCCGTCCCGCTGATGCTTAAGCCATCGGCAATGCCCACAGAGAGTCGCCCACTTCGCACCCCTGCTTTGGCTGCAATCCATCAGTTGGTCGTGCAACAATGCTGGCACCTTGTGCCGCATCGGTTGAGCGTACGGCTGACACATGCCAAACAGCGGCGCGAACTTTTGAGGTTCACGTCTCCAAAAGAGCGTGAAAAAAACGGTTTTAACGACTTCACAAGAGTGTGGCGAAAATATGAACAGCATTGCATGCGGCAAACGCTCTGTTATCACTCAACCCCAAACAGCTAGAGGCTTCAGCAACTGCTGACCTGCGAAGTTTCACGCGAGGGCTTTAAGCCTTGATTTGGGTGCTGATTTTGGAGAAGTGGTAATGGCGCAAAACGATTACGAATCCGTAGATATGGTGCTTGTCGGTGCCGGTATCATGAGTGCGACTTTGGCCGTGCTCTTGAAAGAACTCGACCCGACCATCAAGCTTGAAATTGTTGAACTTATGGACTCTGGGGCCGTTGAAAGCTCCAACCCGTGGAACAACGCAGGTACCGGTCACGCTGGCCTCTGTGAACTGAACTACACGCCGGAAGCGGCGGATGGCTCGATCGACATCAAGAAATCGGTCAGCATCAACACCCAGTTTGAAGAATCCAAACAATTTTGGGCCTATTTGCTCGAACAAGGCAGCCTCGGCTCGCCGAAAAGCTTTATCCATCCAGTGCCGCACTTGAGCTTTGTCCGCGGCGAAAAGGGCATTGAGTTTCTCAAAACTCGCTTTGAAGCGTTGAGCAAACATCACGCCTTTGAAAAGATGGAGTACACCGAAGATCGCGAAACCATGGCGCAGTGGATGCCGTTGATGATGCCGGGCCGCGACCCGAACGAACGCAACGCCGCAACCCGTGTAATGGCCGGTACGGATGTTAACTTTGGTGCATTGACCAAACACCTGCTCGATCACTTGACCAAACAACCGGACGCACTCGTTAAGTGCAACCAGAAAGTCACTGGGCTTGAGCGCAGCGGCGACGGCTGGCGTGTCACCATCAAGAATGTCAAAGATGGCAGCAATCGTCAGCTACAAGCCAAGTTCGTCTTTCTCGGTGCTGGCGGCGCGGCCCTGCCACTGCTGCAGAAGTCGGGTATCCCTGAAGGTGAAGGTTACGGCGGCTTCCCGGTCAGCGGTCAGTGGCTGCGTTGCGACAACCCAGAAGTGGTTAAGCAGCACCAAGCCAAGGTCTACAGCCAGGCAGCGGTTGGCTCTCCGCCTATGTCGGTACCGCACCTTGATACGCGCGTAGTCGACGGTAAAAAGTCGCTGTTGTTCGGACCTTACGCTGGCTTCTCGACCAAGTTCTTGCGTCACGGCTCATTGATGGACCTACCGCTGTCGGTGCGTCCAAACAATATCGGGCCGATGCTCGCAGTTGCCCGCGATAACTTCGACCTGACCCGCTACCTGATCAAGGAAGTACTGCAGTCGGAAGAGAAGCGCTTGCAAACCCTGCGCGGCTTCTACCCAGAACTGAACCCTGCTGACTGGCGTCTTGAGGTCGCAGGCCAGCGTGTGCAGATCATCAAGAAGGACCCTAAACGCGGCGGTATCCTGCAGTTCGGTACAGAACTCGTTGCTGCGGCTGACGGCTCTCTGGCAGCTCTGTTGGGTGCATCGCCAGGTGCATCGGTAACGGTTTCGATCATGCTTGATCTAATCCGTCGCTGCTTCCCTGAACAGGCTAAATCCGAGCAATGGAGCAGCAAGCTCAACACTATTTTCCCAGCAATGGGGGATGTGTTGGCGACTGATGCTGAGCGTTATCGTGAAGCTCAGGCGCGCTGCGACCGCCTGCTGCAACTCGACGAGCCTGAGAACGCTTGATCCAAGTTGGATTAGCTGCATAAAAAAACCGCCTTCAATGGCGGTTTTTTTATGCCTACAGAACGCTCAAGTCTGGTGTGAACTCAGGCAGATGCCGAAAGCGGATGAAAGCTGAAGTAGACGCGCAAGGCTTCGACCATTTCAGTGTACTCAACTGGCGGGGCGATCAACGAGAAGCCTGAGTCAAAGTAGCCAGGAGTCACGTCTTCGCGAGACCACTTGCAGGTCGCTGTAAAGTCGATAAAGCATTGTGTGATCTGGCCAGGAAGTTTAATCCGCATATCAAACCGGCCTGCGATCAACATCGGTAGCTCGCTGACCAGTAACAGACCGTCGTACGATACGTTGCCGATATAGCCCATAGGTTTATCGGTTATGCGGTTATACACCTTCAGATAGTAAGGTAGCTGATGGCGCTCAATATGTCGCTGCATTGGCATGATGGCATATCGCTATGTTTAGCCAAATAGTATGGCTGTACTTATGCATTTAGACCAGTTCACAAACAACGACTGGAAATTTTTTCACGCAATTGTGCGCGCGCTTGATCCAGTTGCGCATCACTGTAATAAGTCCGTGCACCACTCGCCTCAACCCTATAATAGCGACGACCTTCGGGCATTTGCGCAAGACTACTGCGCAACTTCTGACATTGGGCCTCACGTTCACTGCGGCGCTGCGCAGATGCTGCATCCGCTTGGGCCTGCTCTTGGCGGCGCGCATCATAAAATCGCTCAGAGCGCTGCTCGCTGTCACGGGTGGCCTGATCACGCTCAACCACCTGCGGCTTGACCTCGACCACCGTGGCTCCCTGCTCCGTTGGTCGCTGGCCGAAATGGACCTGGCCCTTAGCGTCGGTCCATCGATAAATCTCCGCCGCCGCGAGTCCCGGCAACAACAATAAGCAAAGTAACAACCGCATATTTCCCTCATCCGGCAACATTGAGCGCTATCGCCAAGCGATAATTTACCAACAAGCAAAATCCAACCGTCAAAGTGAAGTATGAGTAGTTTTTACCGTTGCTGGCGTTACGTTGTGCCCCAACTCGCTGAGCGTTTGCAAGCGTGCCTTGGCGCGGTATGCATACTCGCTAGCGGGATAACGACTGATGATGAATCCATAAGTTTGTGCAGCATCGACAAACAAATTCTGACGTTCGAGGCACTGCCCACGCAGCAATGAGATTTCCGGCTGTATATAGCGCCGTGACCGGCTGTAGCGCTCTGCTTGGGATAACTCCAGCATCGCCCTATCACAGTTGCCTTGGTCATACGCCTCATAAGCACTGTTCAGATGCCGATCAAGCGCCCAGCGCGTACAGCCCGACATGGCTAGCAGCACAGTTATCAACAACAAGGTTCGCATACATTCTCTCCTTCTATGAAGAGTCTATCGGCATATTAGGCAAAAGCTTCAGCCCAAACCTCGGATAGGTACTGCCAGTAACTTGTCCACGCCTAAACTCGGGGCTCAATCTACGAGCAAGGAAGCACAATGCCACCCATGCGCCTTGTCAGATATCTGCTTGCCAGCTGTTTGGCCATCAGCGCTTGCGCGCCAACTACCCCATTGTTTATAGCTCAACTCACAACGGGTGAAGTGGTTGAATACAAAGCCCTGAAAACCAACCGAATGACCGCAGCAATTGAAGAAGAAGGCGACCTTCTGACTTACAGTGCGCTGGCTATTCGCAATGTCCAAAGCCCACAGGCGGAAAACCTCTATCTATCGGGCTATAGAGATCACAACCTTAGCAACGAAATTCGCGCCATCGCCCTTTACCAGATCGCTCTGCTCTACATGAGCCGCTTCAACGACCAGCGAGACGACGCCAAAGCGCGCGGCACAGGGCGTACAAAAAAACTCACGCGAACTGCTCGCGTATTGGCAGCCGCAACTGAATTTGGACCTCAACAAGCCGAGCCTCGACCCTGACATGACCTTGCTTTCACGCCGCGCCGTATTGAAGAACCGTGTTGCCGAGGCTGAAGCACTCTACCGTCTGGCAGTAAATGACCCGGACGTGCCAGCGGTTATCAGACATAAAGCCCTTTATCAAATGGCGCTGATGTACCAAGCCCCCGATAACCCTCGTGCTGATCGCAACAAAGCAATCGCCTACCTTCGTCAGCTGTTGCAACAAAAACCTGAGCCCAAGCTGAACCATCAGGCATCTGCACACCTTGATCGAGCATTGAATCAGGACCCAATCTAACCGGCATTAAGCCGTCATGTTCTTCTACTACTCTGTATTGAGTAATGAATGGGGCACAACGCAGTGCAGACGCTGTGTCACCATTCGGTGACAGATAAAATAAGCCGGTAGTGCAGATGAACAATGACTACAGCCTTACAGCGTAGTAGCCTCCCAGCCAGCTTCAACTCAGGAGTCTGTGCATGACCTTTCGTCGTACCAAAATCGTGGCCACCCTTGGCCCGTCCAGCAACTCGCCAGAGGTGCTTGAACAACTGATTCTCGCTGGCCTTGATGTTGCTCGCTTGAACTTCTCCCACGGAACACCAGACGAGCATAAAGCGCGCGCCAACCTGGTTCGTGAGCTCGCCGCCAAGCATGGCCGCCACGTAGCGCTGCTCGGTGACCTGCAAGGCCCTAAAATTCGTATCGCCAAGTTCGCTAACAAACGTATCGAGCTTGCCGTTGGCGATAGCTTCACCTTCTCAACCAGCCACCCGCTGACCGAAGGCAATCAACAAATTGTGGGTATCGACTACCCCGACCTGGTTAAAGACTGCGGCGTTGGCGACGAGCTGCTGCTCGACGACGGCCGTGTTGTGATGCGCGTTGAGTCTGCAACTGCCGACGCATTGCATTGTTCCGTGCTGATTGGCGGCCCGCTCTCGGACCATAAAGGTATTAACCGTCGCGGCGGTGGCCTGACAGCGCCAGCACTGACTGAAAAAGACAAAGCCGATATCAAACTCGCTGCAGAAATGGATCTTGACTACCTTGCAGTCTCCTTCCCGCGCGATGCCTCTGATATGGAATACGCACGCCAATTACGTGACGAGTCGGGCGGTACTGCCTGGCTGGTCGCGAAGATTGAACGCGCTGAAGCGGTTGCCAACGACGAAACCCTCGACGGCCTGATCCGCGCCAGTGATGCAGTAATGGTCGCCCGTGGTGACCTCGGCGTTGAAATTGGTGACGCTGAGCTGGTCGGTATTCAGAAGAAAATCATTCAGCATGCGCGCACGCACAACAAGGCTGTAATCACTGCAACGCAGATGATGGAGTCGATGATTCAAAACCCGATGCCAACCCGCGCTGAAGTGTCTGACGTGGCCAATGCCGTGCTCGACTACACCGACGCGGTCATGCTCTCGGCAGAAAGTGCCGCAGGCGCTTACCCGCTGGAAGCTGTACAGGCGATGGCACGTATTTGCGTTGGTGCAGAAAAGCATCCGACCAGCAAAACCTCGAAGCACCGCATGGGCGAGCGTTTCCAGCGTTGCGACGAGAGCATTGCGCTGGCGGCAATGTACACCGCCAACCATTTCCCGGGCGTCAAAGCGATCATCGCCCTGACTGAAAGTGGCTACACACCACTGATCATGTCGCGGATTCGCTCATCAGTCCCGATCTACGCGTTCTCACCGCACCGTGGCACGCAAGCTCGCGCCGCCATGTTCCGTGGTGTTTACACGGTACCGTTCGACCCAGCAGAGCTGCCGCCTGAGCAAGTCAGCCAAGCTGCAGTAGATGAACTACTCAAGCGCGGTGTTGTTGAGCCGGGCGACTGGGTGATTCTGACCAAGGGTGACAGCTACCACACCATTGGTGGCACCAACGGCATGAAGATTCTGCATGTCGGCGAAGCATTGGTCTAAAGCTTCGAAGCTACAAAAAAACCGCTCAACTGAGCGGTTTTTTCTTTTAATACGCATGCATTCAAGCGTAAAGATCTTTTTTGACCACCACCTACAGGTTAGAAAAATCAGGCTTACGCCGCTGCATAAACGCCGTCATCGCTTCGCGTGCTTCTGGCGAGTGCAGGCGCTGACTGAACAACTCGCCCTCCGCTGCGATGACTTGGCGCAACTGCTCGCGATCGGGGGCACGCATCAAACGTTTGCTGTCCGTCACCGCTGAAGGTGGCAGCAGGCTGAATCGCTGAGCCATATCAAAGGCTTTGGCGATCGTCGCGGCACTGTCATGTAGCGCCTGATTGGCAATGCCCCAGGCAGCAGCTTGCTCACCATTGAATGCACTGCCCAAAAGCAACAGCTCTGCGGCTTTTGCCTGACCCAACAAACGCGGCAGAATCATGCTGGAACCATATTCAGGGCAGAGCCCAAGATTAACGAATGGCATCTTCAAGGTCGCATCGCGGCTGACATAAACCAAATCGCAATGCAGTAACAAGGTGGTGCCGATCCCCACGGCTGAACCACAGACAGCGGCCACCACCGGCTTGCTGAAGTCGAACAAGGCCTGCATAAACATGAACACTTCACTGTTCAGCCCGTCAGGCGGTGCTTGTAAAAAGTCGGCAACATCATTGCCACTGGTGAAGCAATCATGCCCGCCGGTGATCAATACACTGCGAACGCTTGCATCCTGATCGGCTTGAGTCAGCGTCTGCGCCATAGCTTTATACATCGCTCGGGTCAGCGCGTTCTTTTTTTCGGGGCGATTCATGCGCAGAATCAACACCCCACCTTCGCGCTCAGTCAGTATGTGCGCACTCATGCGAACTCCTAGAAACAGTCCGCAAGCGCCTGTAGCTACTGAGCGTGCGGTAAGAAAAGATCGGAAAACGTCTGATTGCGCGGCACACCTGCCATATACAAGCTACGTGCAAACAACTCAACATTGCCGGGTTTCCCGCAGATTAAGGCGAGAGTTTGCCGGGGGACAAGCCGCAGTTGCGCCAAAGCCGCGGGCAACTCAGCCGCGCTCACGTGCTGCACCTCCAACTGTGGCGTGTTTGCTGCCAGTGTTTGCAAGGGTTCACGCAGATACAGCGCCTGAGCATCATGGGCGCTGTGAATAAGCCGAATCTTGGCTTGATGATTGTGCTGCAAGGCATCGCGCAGTACTGCATACAACGGTGCCAACCCTGTGCCAGCAGCCAGTAGAATCAGGGGCCGTTCTTGCCAATCCGGCTCGTAGCGCAACTCTCCTCCGCTTACCACGCCGACATGCAAAGACTCACCGACACTGAGCAAACGTGCAGCATCGGAGAATGCTCCGCTGTGTCGGCAATCAATATGAAACTCCAGCCAAGGATCAACATCTGGCACGCTGGCGAACGAATATGGTCGAGCGACGCCCTGCGCAGACCACAACAAGGCATGCTGCCCTGCGCGGTAAACCACTGGTTTTTCGGGGATCAGGCGCAGCCTTAAAACCTCAGCACTCAGCCAGTCACATGCGCTTATAGCGGCGCGGGTTGCCTGTTTGCTGGGGTCATAGAGTTCAACACTCAGATCACCCATGACCTGGCACTGACAGGCCAGCCGCCAGCCTTGCGCCCGACTTTGAGCATCCAGCGCTTGCGGTTGATTGTCCTGCAGCTCACCCGCTACACAGCGCACGATACAGGCATGGCAACTACCCGCCCGACAGCTGTAAGGCACTTTGATGCCGCTATCGAGCAAGCTATCAAGCAGGTTTGCAGCCGCTGCGACGGTGACTACCTGGCCCGCTGCACGCAGCTCAGGCATCCGCGCCTACCCATGAAGCAGCACAACGGTTACGGCCGCTGCGTTTCGCCTGGTACAGCGCTTGGTCGGCGCGGTGTAGCGCTTCGTCTAGATCATCATCCATTTTAAGCAGGGTCATTCCAATCGATAAGCTGAGATTATCCACCTTTATACCTAAAGGTTCAGCTCGGCTAAAGGCCACCCGCAAACGCTCGCAACAGGCGACAAAGTGGTCAGGCTCAGTATCGGGCAATAACAACACAAACTCTTCGCCGCCATAACGCGCAACCACATCACCGTCACGTAGACAGGCCTGCGCCACGCTGGCGAAAGTTTGTAGCACCCTGTCACCCGCCGCGTGCCCATGGATGTCATTAATTCGTTTGAAGTGATCCAAATCAATCAGCGCCAGTCCGTGCTGGTGGCCCCGACGCAAGCCGGATATCTCACGCGTGGCAAGATTGAGGAAATGCCGGCGGTTGAATAAGCCGGTGAGTTCATCTGTCGAGGCAAGATCCTCAAGTTGACGCATCATCCCGCGCAAGGTGTCTTGGTGCGCCTGCAAGGCGAAGCGGCGCTGGCGCATACGTTGGCGCATGCTATGCACGTAGCTGGCGAACAAACTCAGCCACGCCAGTGCCACGCTGAGCACACAAACCTCCAGTACAGCGAGCCCCGGCCTGTCTAACTTGAGGTTGTAGGCATCAACGATGTTCAAGCCAGCAAAACCGATAAAAGCCGTGATCGCGCAGCGCACAAACACTTTCGGTCGCAGTTGAAAAACCCCAAACAACAAAATCAGCACATACATGACCAGCATGGGTCCACGCGCATCATCCAGCATTGCAAGGGTCAGGGTTTGCCAGAGCAACGCAACCAGCACCTGCGCCTCGGTCAAGCTAGGGTCCTGAAACAACAGGTTCTTGCCTGAAAGGAACAATCCAAAAAATATCAACTGACTGGATATGACGCCGCCGATAAGCAATAAGAAATTGCCAAGCGGTATTTCTAAATGGTTATAGATGAAAGCAATAGTGCCTAAGGCTAGCGCCAGAAAATAGGTGAAGACCGCCATACCAAAGCGCTTCAGCATTAGGCTTTGCAGGGAACGGCTAGCAAGGGCTTGAGCGCTTTTGCTCATGGAGTCCATCCCATAAAGGCATATCGCCACTACTGTACCTTTAACTCTATAAACTAACTAGCGCGGTTTAGCAGAATACGTCCCTCAATAGGCAGGTGCCCGTCAACCCGTGTGCGCGCTATACTACGCGCCATTTTTTATCGTACGCACACCGGATAGTTCTATCGGTGCACCCATCAAGTTCCTGCCCAAATAAAGGAGCGCCAAGCATGACCGTGATCAAGCAAGACGATCTGATCCAGAGCGTTGCAGACGCCCTGCAGTTTATCTCCTACTACCATCCCGTTGATTTCATTCAGGCGATGCACGAGGCCTATCTGCGAGAAGAGTCGCCAGCTGCACGCGACTCAATGGCGCAAATTCTGATCAATTCGCGCATGTGCGCTACCGGGCATCGCCCAATTTGCCAAGACACCGGCATTGTCACAGTCTTCATCCGCGTGGGTATGGATGTGCGCTGGGATGGCGCAACCATGGGCGTTGACGACATGATCAACGAAGGTGTGCGCCGCGCCTACAACTTGCCTGAAAACGTGTTGCGCGCATCGATCCTGGCCGACCCGGCTGGCGCTCGCAAAAACACCAAAGACAACACGCCAGCAGTGATCCACTTCTCTATCGTCCCTGGCGACAAGGTTGAAGTAGACGTCGCGGCCAAAGGCGGCGGCTCCGAGAATAAGTCGAAGATGGCCATGCTCAACCCATCCGACTCAATCGTTGACTGGGTACTTAAAACCGTCCCAACCATGGGCGCGGGCTGGTGTCCGCCGGGCATGCTTGGCATTGGTATTGGCGGCACGGCGGAGAAAGCCGCGGTCATGGCCAAAGAAGTGCTGATGGAATCCATCGACATCCACGAATTGAAGGCTCGCGGCCCGCAGAACCGTATAGAAGAGATCCGTCTTGAACTGTTCGAAAAGGTCAATCAACTGGGCATTGGTGCTCAAGGCCTTGGCGGTTTGACCACCGTGCTCGACGTTAAGATCATGGACTACCCGACCCACGCAGCTTCGCTGCCAGTCTGCATGATTCCTAACTGCGCAGCCACACGTCACGCCCACTTCGTACTGGATGGCTCTGGCCCCGCCGAACTTGAAGCACCATCGCTGGACGCCTACCCGGAAATCGTTTGGGAAGCAGGTCCTTCGGCGCGTCGAGTTAATCTCGACACCCTGACTCCAGAAGACGTACAAAGCTGGAAGCCAGGCGAAACAGTCTTGCTCAACGGCAAAATGCTCACCGGTCGTGATGCGGCGCACAAGCGCATGATTGAGATGCTCAATCGTGGTGAAGAGCTGCCAGTCGACCTCAAAGGTCGTTTCATCTACTACGTGGGCCCGGTTGATCCGGTTGGTGACGAAGTCGTTGGCCCAGCAGGCCCGACTACTGCTACGCGGATGGACAAGTTCACCCGTCAGATCCTTGAAAGCACAGGCTTGCTGGGTATGATCGGTAAATCCGAGCGCGGTCCTATCGCTATCGAAGCGATCAAGGACAACAAAGCGGTGTATCTGATGGCTGTTGGTGGCGCCGCTTATTTGGTGTCACAGGCAATCAAAAAATCCAAGGTTCTGGCATTCGCCGAGCTGGGCATGGAAGCGATCTACGAGTTTGAGGTCAAAGACATGCCGGTCACCGTAGCGGTCGACACCAAAGGTGAGTCTGTACACATCACTGGCCCTGCGATCTGGAACAAAAAGATCACTGACAGTCTGGCGGTTGAGGTTAAGTAAGCGCTCACTTTTAAATGGGTCCTGACCCGCGATTACTGCCTTAAACAAAACGCCCCGACTTGCTCGGGGCGTTTTGTTATGTGCCTGGAACGACTCACGCTACACCGCCGCTCAGCCTGTGCGTCCAACCACAGTCAACTCGGTAACACGGTTCTGCCGCTGGACCAGATAACGGCTGCAGCTAACCCGCAGGAAGGATGCAAAATTGATCACTTCACCGCGGTAATCCATCACCTCGTCAAACAGCTTAGTAATCAGTTGGTTGGTGCTCATGCCATCAACCTCGGCGATTTCACGCAGGATGTCCCAAAACTGATTCTCTAGGCGCAAAGTCGTGACTACGCCGCGAATTCGCAGTGAGCGCGAACGTGACTCGTACAGAATCGGGTCCGCTTTGACATAAAGCTCACACATAAGCCTGCTCTCCTTCAGCGAGTCGCAACTACCGCCGCAAGAGTAATCGAGGCCTAGCGTCGATTACTCAGTGCGCACGGATAACCTACAGGGAAATTTTAGCGCCCAGCAACATCAAAAAACCTGCCAGCCAGGTCGGGTGTGCTGGCCACGCAGGAGCAGTCACCAGATTACCTTCAACATGGGCATGGTCAGCGGCGATCTCAACAAAGGTGCCACCGGCCAAAGTCACCTCAGGCGCGCAGGCCGGGTAAGCACTGCACTCACGGCCCTTGAGCACGCCAGCAGCCGCAAGCAACTGTGCACCGTGGCAGACGGCCGCAATCGGTTTATCGGCTTTGGCGAAGGCTTGCACCAGCTTTAATACATCGGCGTCGAGACGCAAGTACTCGGGGGAACGCCCGCCCGGTACAACCAGCCCGTGATAATCCTTAGCTTTAGCATCGGCAAAATCAAAGTTCAGAACAAAGTTATGTCCCGGCTTTTCGCTGTAGGTCTGATCACCTTCAAAGTCGTGAATCGCCGTGCGCACAGACTGCCCAGCGGTTTTATTCGGGCAAACAGCGTGAACGGTGTAACCCACCATCTGCAATGCCTGAAACGGCACCATCACTTCGTAATCTTCGACGTAGTCACCCACCAACATCAGAATCTTCTTCGCAGCCATGTTTGCATTCCTCGCTAGATTGTTAATCTCGGTAATTAGTATCTGCCCCATGCAGGGTAGACAGGTAATAGCCGATGACTACTTCAAGCAATATTGCAAAATATCTGCAGGCGCCACCGCACAACTCTGCGCGTTAGATCTGCGTTAAATACCAATGTGCTGTAAAGACTCGCCTACGCTGCGCCAAAAACTGCGCTGAGGACGCTCCTCGGGAACCTCTGCATCGATCTTGAGCAGCGGCTGAACCTTGCGAGCATGAGCAATCTCCGGCTGCGCAACCGATGCGGACACCAGCTGCAGTGGACCATCACCCGTCATTGGCGACTCACTCACACCCGGTGGAGGATTAAGCTCGTCATAGCGGAAAAAGTAGCTGCGCCCGGCTTCGGTATCCAAACTAAAACTGGCGATCCGGACAAAGTCTAGTGGACCGTCGGCGAACCATGTCCAGTAACTGCCGAAGAGAGGTCGACGCAGTTCAATCTGGTAGCGCGCGGGATCAAACTCGAATACCAAGTAACCATTGCTTGGCAGGCTGCCCTTGAGTTGATTGTTTAGAAACAACCCTGGCGCTTCCAGCTCTTGGTCGGCCCAGTCACTTTTGGGACGGTATATATAGGCAATCACCCGCTGCGTACCTGCGGGTTGCTGGGCAATAAATACTGGCCCTTGAGTCTCACCAAAAAAACCGCCGAGGGTTGAACAGGCTGTAAGCCCGAGGGGCATTAGGCTGAGCAATATGAGTAAGCGGTGAGCTGTGCGCATAACAATTCCCTTGTCGTTATGCGCCGAGCATAATCCGGCTGAACAACCACTAACCCCCAGCAAAAGTGCGGCACCTTGATAGGCACCCGCAATGCCTCAGCGGCGCCGATGCAAAAGGTTAACCGCCACTCGATCGAGCCAACCCCAAAGCCGTTGTTGCACGCGTTTCCACCAAGGGCGCGCCAACCATAGTTCCAAATCGACCTGGCGGCTGTCGGCGAAGTCAGTTTCGAAGCAACTGACAATGGACTGGGTAAACGCCGTGTCCAGCGCTTCGAGATTGGCATCCAGATTAAAGCGCAGGTTCCAATGATCGAAATTGCATGAGCCAATACTCACCCAGTCATCAACCAGCACGATTTTTTGGTGTGAAAAGCGCGGTTGATACTCAAAAATCTGTACGCCTGCGCGCAAGAGTCGCGGGTAATAGCGATGTCCAGCCAGCCGAATAGGTTGGTGATCAGTGCGTCGCCCACTGAGTAGCAAGCGCACGTCAACCCCGCGCGCCGCCGCCTTGCGCAGCGCCCTTCGCACTTTCCATGTTGGCAGAAAGTAAGGCGTTGCAAACCAGATGCGGGTTTCGGCTGACTGCAGAGCACGCACCAAAGACTGCAAAATATCCCGATGTTGCTTGGCATCGGCATAGGCTACGCGGCCAAGACCGACACCAACAGGTGGTGACGCCGGTAACCGTCTAAGCCCGGCAGTCGCTTTGGGTATCCATGAGCGGCGGGCATTGCAGGCCTGCCATTGGCGCTCAAACAGTTGCTGCCAATCCTCAACCAGTGGCCCGTCGATTTCGACCATCAACTCATGCCATATGCTATCGGGGTTATCTATGCACCAGAAATCGTCAGTCACGCCGGTACCACCGACAAATGCAACATGCCCATCGACCAACAGCAACTTTCGATGATCACGGTAAAAATTGCGGATGCCTTGGCGCCAACGTATCGGGTTGTACCAGCGCACCTCAATACCCGCGTTACTGAGTAAGGCACGATCTGCTTTCGACAGTCCCTTGGCACCATAACCATCAAATAGGCAGCGCACAGCAACGCCGCGCTGGGCAGCGGCACAAAGCGAACGCAGCACTTGCTCAGCACAGGAGCCGCTTTCAATCAGGTAAAGTTCAAACTCAACTTGCTGCCGTGCAGTGTCGATCGCCTCGATCATCTTCGGGAAGAACTCAGGCCCGTCACTGAGCAAGGTAAATTGATTACCTGGGCGCCAATCAAAAACTAGACCCGGCATTAGCGACGCGTAAAGATAAGGACAGCGCCGACTGGCACTGAGCGACTGATAGCCGACAAACCGGCGATTTTGCGCAGCGCATCAAGCCCTTTAACCAGCTCAAAGTCCCCGGCGTTGAGCACCAAAGGCGCAAGCGTGACGACTTGAAAACGATGATCATCAAGGCGCGTGGCCAATAACTCAGCGGTATAGGTTTGGCTTTTACCGTGCAGTGTCAGGGTTAGCGGCAGGCTCAATTCAAGTTGCGCCCCGGCAGCCAACGTTTCGATAGGCCGGACATCCAATTGTGCAGATACCGTAGCCTGAGGAAACTCATCGATATCAAACAACAATGTGCGCATGCGTTCATCACGCAGTGATACGCCGGTACTGACTGACTCCATCTCAACCCGCAAACTGGTTTTACCGCTGTCGCTGACCATTCCATGCAAGGTCAGAAAGCGGTGGACTTCGGAGCGATCAAGATTTTTGGTTGAGATAAATGACAGCCGCGAAGACTCATTGTCCAGGTACCACTTGGCCTGAGCCGGCAGCACAATGCTCATACTCAGGAGTACGGCGAACAGCAGGCGCATAAGTCTCCGAATCAACGATAACTGAGTGGTTGAGCAACGCGGCTCATGCGCAACGATAGCCGCATGAGCGCGCCTTGCAAACCCTCTGCATGCTGATCTTTCAATTTGCTGGTGTTACTCGGTTAGCTCAACTGCTTGAGGCAATAACTGACAACCTTGACGTTGCCCCAACCACTGCGCTGACTGGCTACGGCCCAGGGCACGCGCAGTCACTCGCTTATTGGCCTCATCATCAACAAAGCCACTGAGCGGTAAATACTGCTTGCTGTAGCCCACACAGTAATCGGCGGGGTTGTCCATCACGTAGCGACAGGAGCAATATTCTTTAGCCGTGTACGCCCCGAGAATGCTTGGAAATGCTTGCAGATGGTCACGATTCAACCATGCCCAGACAACCAGCAGAGCCAGTAAGATGATTAACAAGCGGGTGAGCAGTCGACGGATCATGGCTGCACCTCCACAAACGCGGCCTGTGCAAGTTTGAGCAGTTGATTATGCCTGTAGCTGCCGTCACGATCGTCGGCGTAGCGCACGATAACCAGGTCTTCGCTGGGGATCACATACAAGCTTTGCCCCCAATGACCGAGCGCCGCAAAGGTATCCTGCGGCGCATCCGGCCAAGGTTTGGCGGCGCCGTTCAGTGCTAGATTGAGCCACCATTGACCGCCCGGAATCGAATCATTCGGTTGTTCAGCATTAACTTGATAGTTGGCAAATGGCGTGAGATTGAAATCAACCCAAGCTTTGGGCAATAACTGCCGCTCGCCCCAACGTCCGCCGCGCTGCATCAACAAACCCACTCGGGCCAGATCGCGCGCACTCATGTAGGCATAGGATGACGCGACAAATGTGCCCTTCGGATCGGTTTCCCACACCGCAGAGTCAATACCCAACGGCTCGAACAGTGCAGTCCAAGGGTAATTCTTGTATTCATCAGGACTGAGCATGCCTTGCAGCGCAGCGGCGAGTACGGTGCTGTCACCACTCGAATACCGAAAGCGCTGACCCGGCTCGGCATCAGCCGGATGCTCGGCGATAAACGCCGCCATATCACTGCGGCCACGCGTATAGAGCATGGCGACTACTGATGATTTAAGCGGCGCATATTCGTAGTCTTCTTGCCAGTCGAGCCCCGAGGCCCAGTTAAGCAAGTGGCCCATTTTGATCTCGGGATGCGCAGCCATGGCCGGATAATAGTCAGCCACAGGCGCATCAAGCTTGAAACGCCCCTGCCCGTATGCAACGCCCAGTACTGCGGCAAATATGCTCTTGCTCACCGACCACGTCAGGTGTGGGGTGCTGACTTTGGTGGGGCTAGCATAGCGCTCATAAATAACCTGGCCATCACGCACAACCAGCAATGCGTCGGTACGCACACCTTTGCGAGTCTGGTCGTCACGTTGAGGAAAGGCATAGCCTTCAAGTGCGGCGAGCGCCGACGCCTGTGCAGCGCTTTGGCTGATCGCTTGCGTCGACCAATCAGGTATTGGCCAGTTCTCTGCGTGCGCGGTCATGCTGGCGGTGGCGAGCAGCAGCGCGAAGCTCAGCTTGGGTAAAATTGAAGCGGGCATTGATGCGCCTCTTGTTAGATTCGAGGCAGCACACTAGCACGGCAAATATGACCGAAGTAGCACCGAACGCGCCTGTTTAAGTGGCAATTCGGCACATTGTTATCGCGCGCTCTCAACGCGGCTCGCGAAAGTCTTCCTGGCTGAGTAGATCTAAACCGCAGTCGAGGTTTTCGATCCACAACAAAAATGCATTGATCATCTCTTTACCCACAAAGGGCCGCCCATGTTGCGGCACGATCATGTCGATATCCATCTGCCGAACCATCGCCACCCACAACCGGCAGACTTTGTTGCTCGCCATGTAGCGTCGGTGAAAACCCAGCATGTTTGGCACATGATTCATGAAGTCGGTGACCGGGTTGGCGTCATCGACCAGCGAGGCGCCCATGTCGCCGCTAAACAGAATTTTGCTCGACGGGTCGTACAGTTGGAAGTTACCCACAGAGTGCAGAAAATGCGCGGGAATGGCTTTCAGCTTACTGCGCCCCAAGGCGAATGATTCACCGCGATCAGGTAAGGCAATAATTCGGTCGTAAGTTGAAATACCGTGGTTTATGGCCAGGTAATTGGCGGTTAAATGCGGTAAAAATCGCGCCCATAACTTCGAGCAAATCACTTTAGCCCGGGTATGCAGCAGCCACTTGTCCAGCGAGGAAATAATGTCAGGGTCTTGGTGAGAAGCGAAGATATAGGTTAGATCCTGTACCGGGATGTACTTGGATAAACCCAACGAAAGCGGCGTATATGTCAAGTCGCCGCCCGGATCAAGCAGCAGGTATTGATCATCATCGATGATCAGAAATTGATTGGACTGCACGCCTTCGCCACTGACCAGGTCATCAAACATCAGGCACTGATGACCGTCCTTCTCAAACAACACAATCGGCTCACGGCGCATGGATTTACCTTCCCCCAAACGACGCGACATTAGCCAGCTTGTGCCTGCCTATTACTGATCTGGATCAACTCAACGCAACAAATCTTGCACCCTCACCAAACTGTGCAAAAAACAGCTTCGACCGGATCACTCAACCGGCATGGAAAATTGCGCCTGGGCTCTTTGCAGCCGTGTCGTACGGGCGCTATTGGCAATCGACATTAGCGCTTTATCACGCTGCCACAGAACCTTCCAGTGCGGCTCACCGGCCGCGAAAGCACTGTCCAGCTCAGAGCTAAGCGCCGCGAATTGGGCAAACAGGCCGCCGAGAAACACATGCGTGGTTGAGGCATTGGCTTTCATTTTGCTGACCTCAGCGCAGCCACTCAAGAGTCCAAGCAAGCGCAACTGCAAAGCAGTCGGCCAAGCTGAATTTTGGCCAACGCCAAACAGCCACGCACTGACCGCCGCCAGCACATGCAGATCTTCGATGCTGCGAAAGGGTTTTACATAGTCAGCCAAGCCATCACCCGGAAGGCGCTCACACTTGGCATCCTCAAGCGTCAACCGTGCATGACTGACATCGGGGATAAACTTCAGCGCAGGTAATGGCTCAACCAACACACCTGTACTACCACTCTCCACCACCGTAACAGCCACTTGCGGCGGCTCACCCTCAGCCTCCTCTCGCGCAGCCACTAACAGCCACTGCGCCGCATCACCGGCGGTGACAAAGTCTTTAGTGCCGCTGAGTTGCAACTGACTCAAGCGTGTCTGCATATCCGCTGGGCGAACACTTTTACGCTCTGTCACGCAGAGCGCGCCCAACGTCCACGGTGCGGATGGCCAGAGGGCACGCAATGCACCTTGATAACCAGCCAGAAATGCCATGCCCGGAGTTGGCGCAAGGTTTCCGCCGAGCACGGCTAACTCAAATGCTGACGGATTGGCCAAGCGCTCAAGCAACGCCGAATACCATTCATCGAGCGCAAGCCCGGCAGGCATGTGTTGGTGCGGTTGCAACAATTTATCCCAGAGCATTGGCTAATCCTTTTCAGTTATGAGTTGAGCAAGCGGCCGCTGTCACACAAGCATCACTAAAACTTCACAGTGGTGACACCCACCCTACTTAGCCTGAGCTTGCCTAACAAGACTGATCGACTGAAAGGCACCGCGCCAGTTTTTAAACCACAAGGTTTGACAACAGCACAGACAACAGTCGGCTAACGGAGAGAACGTTATGACCCAGGTAGCGCATGACAAAAGCACTGCAACTCGCCGCTTGCAAGCTGAACGATTGATTGGCAATGCCGCGCTTAAAGAGGCCCAGGCACTGCGCTATCGCGTATTCAGCAGTGAGTTTGATGCAAAGCTCAAGGGCGCAGAACTCGGTCTGGACATGGATGATTACGACGTTCACTGCAGCCACATTGGTGTAAGGGACCTCAATAGCGGTCAACTGGTTGCCACCACTCGTCTGCTCGATCATCAGGCAGCTGCCAGCTTAGGCCGCTTCTACAGCGAAGAAGAATTCAGCCTGCATGGCTTGGCTCATCTTCAAGGTCCGGTGCTGGAAATTGGTCGTACCTGCGTTGACTTGGCGTATCGCAATGGCGGCACTATCGCGGTGCTCTGGAGCGAGTTGGCGGAGGTGCTCAATGAAGGCGGCTACAGCTATTTGATGGGGTGTGCGAGCATTCCGATGCAGGACGGCGGTATTCAAGCCCAAGCCATCATGCAGCGTTTGCGCGAGCGGTACCTGTGCACCGAACACCTGCGCGCCGAGCCGAAAACACCGCTGCCGGGTCTTGATCTACCCGGCAATATCATTGCCGAGATGCCGCCTCTGCTCAAAGCTTATATGCGCTTGGGTGCGAAGATTTGTGGCGAGCCGTGCTGGGACCCAGACTTTCAAGTGGCCGACGTGTTCATTCTGTTAAAACGTGACGAACTGTGCCCACGTTACGCCCGCCACTTCAAAGCTGTTGGTTGACCATAAATGGTTAGCGCCTCGGTCTGTACTGCGCATGCGGGGCGCCATCTCTGCTAAATCGGTGACTGCACATAAACACCCGCGCCTTGTACACTCAGGCGCGTCGTCACCCGCCAGCCTGGAACTCACATGATTAAACTGCGTCTTTATCTTCGCCTGTTGCGCTTACTTGCGGTCATTGCCCTCGGCACCTTGATGGCAGCAGTGATCAGCTTGATCGAACGCATGGTTAAACATGATTTGATGAGTACCCGGCAACGTCTGACCCGCTGGTTTATGGCACGTCTTAGCGCCGCCCTGCCCTTTAGCATCAAGGTCAGCGGGGAGCGGCCTGAAACGCCAATGATGTGGGTCAGCAATCACATTTCCTGGACCGATATTCCGCTGCTCGGCATGCTCGCGCCGCTTTCATTCTTATCCAAAGCTGAAGTGCGCAGCTGGCCGGTAGCTGGCTGGCTGGCGCAAAAAGCCGGCACCTTATTTATTCGCCGTGGCGCGGGTGATAGCACGGTGCTGAATCAACAGCTCAGCCGTCACTTGCAGCAATCGCGCAACCTGTTGATGTTCCCGGAAGGCACCACCACCGACGGTCAGGCGGTACGCACCTTTCACGGCCGCTTACTGAGCAGCGCAATCGATACATCGGTAGCGCTGCAACCGGTGGCGATTCGTTATCTGCGCAACGGCGAACGCGACGAGATCGCCCCGTTTATTGGTGATGACGATATGCTTTCGCACTTGCTACGCCTGTTCCACAGTGACGTTGCACAGGTAGAAATTCAACTGTTAAAGCCTATCGAAAGCAGCAACCTGAACCGCAATGCCTTGGCTCGTCAGGCTCAAGCGGCAATATCGGCAGCGCTGTTTGGCGCAAGCGTAGAGCCGGTGGTTGACAACAGCGAACTCGAAGCCGCTTAACGTTTAGCCGCCTCTGCGAGTTGCAAGTCGACGTAAGCTTGCAACTGCGGGTAGAACTGCTGGAAATCATCCATCAACGGCTCGTACAACTGCTCCAGCTCACGCATCGAGCCATCCAAGCCATCAGGCCGCGACAAACGCCGCTGAATGCCGTAAATCACCTGCTCCAGCACACTAAAGTCAGTGTAACTACCGAGCCAGTCCTGCGCCGCCATCCGCGGTGCAATGTACGCCAAGCGTTCTGGAAGCTCAGGCTCATCGGTCAACACCTGATAGACCCTCCCGGTGAATTGCGCCAAAGGCTCATCGCTGAATTGCTTCCAGTTCAAGGCCAGACAATGGTCAAAGAACACATCCAGCAAGATGCCGGAATAGCGTCTGCGCGCCTCAGGAAAACGTGCGCGAGCCTGTAACAGCAGCAGATGGCTGTCGGTAAACACATCAATACGTCGATGCAGGCGGATCGCCGCTTCGATATCGGCTGGCCACTGACCGGCAAGCGGACCTTTGACAAAGTCGCCATAAAGACTGCCAAGCAATTGTGCCGGTGCGTTACCGCCGAGGTGGAGATGGGCAAGGTAGTTCATGCCGTCAGCTTACCTGTTCTTGAGGTTCTGCAATATTGGCATTCCGGTAAAACTGCAAACCACATTGCGGACAGTCCGCACTATTTATCAGTGCTGTCGATGAAGAGTATCGCTACAAACGATCTGTATATCGTTCAAACACGATATACAGTTTGTTTCAAGCCGATATAACACCGATCAGCCAACTGCTGATCACGGAGCCTGTTACATGAGCACCACCCAACAGCTCGACATCGATGAAATCGTCAAAGCACTGGCCCATCCAGTTCGCCGCGACATTCTGGCCTGGCTGAAAACCCCTGAAGCGTATTTTGCTGACCAGGACCATCCGCTCGAAATCGGTGTCTGTGCCGGCAAGATTGACCAGCGCACCGGGCTTTCACAGTCGAGCGTGTCAGCGCACCTGCGCACCTTGCAACAAGCGGGTCTTATCACCAGCAAGAAGATTGGACAGTGGCATTTTTTCAAACGCAATGAAGACACCATCCAAGCATTCCTGACGCAACTCAGCCAACAGCTTTGACTGCCTGATCGTTCAACCAAAATTTTATTTATAGCGGAGTCGCGGGCATGCCCATTGCGCTAATCGTTCTTGCTTTATCTGCGTTTGCCATTGGCACCACAGAGTTTGTAATCATGGGTTTGTTGCCCGAGGTTGCAACAGACTTATCGGTTTCGATTCCCGGTGCAGGCTGGCTGGTAACCGGTTACGCACTCGGCGTGGCAATTGGGGCGCCGATCATGGCACTGGCGACCTCAAGCTGGCCACGCAAAGCCGCGTTGATGACGCTAATGAGCATATTCATCGCCGGCAACCTGTTCTGCGCACTGGCCCCGGATTATCAAATGCTGATGGCCGCTCGCATCGTCACAGCACTGTGCCACGGCGCCTTCTTCGGGATTGGCTCGGTTGTCGCAGCCAGCTTGGTGCCCGCTAACCGCCGCGCCTCAGCAGTTGCCTTGATGTTCACCGGTTTGACCTTGGCCAACGTACTTGGCGTGCCGCTGGGCACAGCCCTCGGCCAAATGGCCGGCTGGCGCTCAACATTCTGGGCCGTCACCCTGATCGGCATATTCGCCTTGATTGGTTTGTGGCGTTATCTGCCAAACCAGCAGGACGCTGAAAAAGCTGACCTGCGCAGTGAGATTCGTGCCCTCAACAACAGTGGATTATGGTTGGCGTTGAGCACCACCGTATTGTTCTCAGCCTCGATGTTCGCCCTGTTCACCTATATCGCCCCGCTGCTTGGTGAAGTTACCGGTGTCTCCCCCAAAGGCATCACCTTGACGCTTTTGCTGATTGGCCTTGGCTTGACCCTCGGCAATGTGCTCGGCGGGCGGTTCGCCGATCGCCATCTGAAATACACCCTGATTACTGTCTTCGCTTCCATGGCGACTATCTCAACGCTGTTTAGCTGGACCAGCCAAGCCTTGGTCCCCGCAGAGATCACTCTGTTCTTCTGGGCCGTGGCTGCCTTTGCCGCCGTGCCTGCGTTGCAGGTCAATGTGGTGACCTTTGGCGGCGGCGCTCCGAACCTGGTCTCAACCCTGAATATCGGTGCATTTAACGTCGGCAACGCTCTTGGCGCCTGGCTCGGCGGCGTGGTAATCGCCCAGGGTTACGGCCTCACCCGCGTGCCTTTCGCCGCAGCAGCCTTGGCTGTTCTGGCCCTGCTTGCACTGTTACTGACTTACAACTCGCGTCGTCCTGACGCAATACCTGCCACTGAACCGACTGCAGCTTTTGCACTCAACGAATAAACCTGATGGAGAACTCTGCAATGACGACACTGTTTGATCCAATCAAAATTGGTGACCTTGAACTGAGCAACCGCATCATCATGGCGCCACTCACCCGTGCCCGTGCAGATGAACGCCGGGTGCCTAATGCGCTGATGGCTGAGTATTACGTGCAACGTGCCAGTGCTGGCCTGATCATCTCGGAAGCCACTGCCGTCACGCCAATGGGCGTCGGTTATGCCAACACTCCGGGGATCTGGTCTGACGAGCAAATACGCGGTTGGAGCAACATCACTCACGCGGTTCACGCCAATGGCGGCAAAATTGTCCTGCAACTGTGGCATGTAGGCCGAATCTCTGACCCAAGCTTCCTCAACGGCGAAGCGCCGGTTGCCCCCAGTGCAATCGCAGCCAACGGCCATGTCAGCCTGCTTCGCCCGCTGCGTGACTACCCCGTGCCGCGCGCGCTGGAAACTGAAGAGCTTGATGACGTTGTCGAGGCCTACCGTCAAGGTGCAGAAAACGCCAAAGCGGCTGGCTTTGATGGCGTGGAAATCCACGGCGCCAATGGTTATCTGCTCGACCAATTCCTGCAGGACAGCACCAACAAGCGTACTGACCGTTACGGCGGCTCGATTGAAAACCGCGCCCGCTTGCTGCTCGAGGTGACTGACGCAGTCATCTCGGTATGGGGCGCTGGCCGTGTCGGTGTCCACTTGGCGCCACGTGCAGACTCCCATGACATGGGTGACTCACAGCGCAGTGAAACCTTTACCTACGTTGCTCGCGAGCTGGGCAAGCGCGGTATTGCCTTCATCTGCGCCCGTGAAAAAGCTGCAGACGACAGCCTGTCGCCAAGCCTCAAGCAAGCCTTCGGCGGCGTGTTTATTGCCAACGAGCGCTTCACCAAAGCGCAATCCAATGAGTGGCTGGCAAGCGGTAAAGCCGATGCAATCGCCTTCGGCATACCGTTCATTGCCAACCCTGACTTACCAGCTCGGCTGCAAACTGACGCGCCACTCAACGAGCCACAACCAGAAACCTTCTATGGCTCTGGCCCCGTTGGTTACATCGATTACCCACGCCTGTAATTAGCGTCATTAATCACTAAAAAACCCGCATCAGCGGGTTTTTTAGGTCTACGGAAAAGCATTATCTGGCGTCGATTTGATCCTGCAAATTACGGATCTGCGCCTGCAAGGTACTGGTGGTGCGTGTTACCTGAGCCCGGAAAGCATCAAACTCGGTGGTATTACTCTTCGGCGCCGGACGATTGTCCAGGGTACTTTTCAGCACCAGCAATTCATCCTGCAAATCATTAATCGCTCGAGTTGGACTCTCCACCTTTTTCAGGGCCTGCACATCAGTGTTGAGCGCTTTGATCTGAGTCGATAGCTTGTCTTGATTGGTCACCACGCTTTTCAATTCAGCCTGGGCATCGCTCAATGTGGCCTGCTCAGCAGCCAACGCCTTCAACGCTTTGCTTAATTCAGCGTTAGCCTCTTGCTGTGCCTTGAGGTCACCGCTGACTTGCTCAAAGCGCTTGCTCAGGTCACCCTGCTGTCCGCTGCTGCCTTGTTGTTGCTTGTTCAGCTCGGCCAGCTTGCCTTCCAGCTGCTTGACTTGCAGCTTGAGCGCTTCACTGCCAGAGGTAACGGAAGACTCAGTGGCAACCACTTTGCCGGAGATGTCCTTGATCCGCCCTGCGGCTTCTTCACTGATTCGGGCAAAGCTCTCTTGGGTGGCTACTAACTGCTGCTCCATCAGGTTGATCTGTTGGAAGCTCCACCAGCCCAAGCCGGCGAAAGCGATCATCAAGGCCCCCACCAACGCCCACAATGGGCCTGTGCTCGCAGCTTTTACCTGCGCGGCAGGAGCATGCGGGGTCGAGCGAATCACCTCAGGCGCCGGTTCACGACGCGGCGCCACATATTCCTCTTCCTCACGCGTACCGGCAGACAAGCTCGGCACATCATCAAGTTCATCATTTGCATCGTTACGCATGGTTAAACCTTCAAACAAAAAACACTGAAAGGACTGCAAAGCCTTGGGATCGCAGCGCCCGCCTGATGCATCGCAACGCGGGCTGAGCCAACAACTGCCGGGCACTGGTTCGAGTGCCGCATGCAGACGACGGTTAGTATAACGACTCGCAGAGCTGTAAGCAGTTTTGCGCCAAGCCAGTGCAAGCCGCACCGAAGCCGTTCAAATCTTCAGCAGATCGACCTGCCAGAAGCCGCACAGTTCCTCATTATGTGATCTGGTATGCACCTTGCATCGACCTGAACACAGCCAAGACGCAATGAAAGCGGTGTCTGCCCGTACCTAGTTCCTGACATAAAAAGAACCTGATAGTTACGAGGATCAACAATGGAGTTGAATAAAGCTGTACTCGATTGCATGCAAAGCTTACGTCGACGCTTGCGTGAGGAAATGTCGATTGATATTCGGCTCAGCCAACCTGACACAATTACCGCGATGCTAAGTGCTTGCCTGAGTTCCAGCAACGAAGACACCCGCCAACTGGGTCAAAAGCTGGCGCAGTTCAGTGATAATCCCAACGCATTTGCACCGCCAAGTAAGCCTTTGCAGACCGATATCGCGCCGATTCAGCCTAAAGCGCCTACCGGTTCATTGCGCATGTACCGCGGCCAACGCGTCTACGCTTGAGAGCCTTGGGTGCTTGGCTGGTCAACCCTGCTGATGGGCTTGCCACCATTGGCAAAACTCATCCAGCGCGGTCCATACGCTGACTTGCGGGTCGTAATCGAGTAGCTCACGCGCTCGGCTGATATCCAGCGAGAAGTCCTTGGCCATCACCGCAACGCCTAAGCGAAACAGGGTAGGTTCCGGTCGCCCCGGAATTAGCTTGCAGACACTTTCATTCAGGGTCGCGGCGCTGTAGGCAAGCCAGTATGGCAAGTGCCGAGTAACCTGTGGCTGGCCCATCTGACGCAGCACATAGTTGACCGCATCCCACAGCGGTACTGGCGCACCGTTACTGATGTTGTAGACCTTGCCCAAGGCAGGACCGGCAGCCAGCAGGCAGCTAAACAAGGCGTCATTAAGATTGTGCACGCTGGTGAAATCAACCTTGTTCAGGCCATTACCGATAATCGACAAGCGACCTTTGCGGTGCATGTTGATCAAGCGCGGAAAAATGCTGGTATCCCCAGCCCCCGTAACAAAACGCGGGCGTACCGCCAGCACTTCAAGGCCAAACTCCTGTGCGCCAAATACCTGCTGTTCAGCCAGGTATTTGGTTTTGCCGTAATGATCGGAAAACCGTTTGGGCACCTGTTCTTCGTTGATATTGATATGTGACTGGCCATCGAAATAAATCGACGGTGAAGATAAATGCACCAAGCGTCGCACATGTTTTTTCAAGCAGGCTTCGATAATGTTCTCTGTGACGATTACGTTAGCCTGATGAAAATGCTCGTACTTGCCCCACACGCCAACTGCGCCAGCACAATGCACCACCGCCTCAACATCATCACATAACGCCAGCGCCAACTCAGGCTCACTCAGGTCGCCCTGAATAAATTCGGCACCGCGCTTGATCAGATGCTCAACACCCTCAGGCCTGCGTCCGTTGACTCTCACCTGCAAACCCTGTTCTAGGGCGAAGCGAGCAAAGCGTCCGCCGATAAAACCGCTTGCGCCGGTGACGAGAATTTTCATTGAACACCCTTAATTATTGTTATCGACTGATGCTCTACTGTAGCAGCGTGGCTTGCCAGATACGTTGTCTTAACATGCCAGATCCACGACCGATCGAGCCGTTAAGCAACCGTCGAAGAACGAGCCTATTAGCAAGCGTTGCTGCAGCCACCATTACTGGGCGAGCAGTGGGCAAGTCAACGCCATAACAAGTCGCTTGGAAAGCGGTTCTAGCAGCGTTGCTTTATTGAGTCACTTATTCAAACCTCACACGTCAATCAATCTGCGAACAAGGCTTGGTTTCTTTGCGAAACAGGAGGAATTAAGCAAAAACGCGTTTATTACTTCTTGATAAATATTATGCATAAGAGCGCAGCTACTGCAGCGCTCCGTTCAACTCGTTGAGCTTATGCCAACTTGGCAATCAAATCCTTACGCGAAGGTGTCCAAACGCTAAGGACAACACCGGCCTCGCTCGAGGAGTTGGTAATATTATGCAGCTGATTTGGAGCGATCGTGATTGATTGCCCAGTCTGCAGGGTGACGGTTTCACCGTTAGACATAAAATCAAGCTTACCGCTGATCACATAGTTCACCTCTTCATGAGGATGATTGTGTGGCGTCGCGATCGCACCGGCCGGAATTTCAATTTCGGAAACGGTAAGGTCATCACTGTTGCTTAAAATTTTGATAGTGATATCGCCAAACTTAACTTCATTGCTTTTAATTGACATAGCTACCTCGAATCTATCTTTACTCACCAACCATTACTTAAATCCTAATACGAAACTTGGGCTGCCTAGCTATAGGCCGCCGGCTGGCGCATACAGATTTAATACCGCGATTGAACGTTGCGCCGGAGGGTAAACCACCCAATTGAAGGTCGCCTGTAGGAGTATTCCGAAAAGCAACTACACTAAGTCTGATCGCGGCAGCCGGTACAGCCGCCGTAAGTTCATGCTCCCTGAAGCATCACAATTGGCAACTGACGACCTGTTAGAGTCGGCGTGACGCCTTGGCCTCGCCCCGTTTTACGTTACACACAATAGCGTGCGTATAGGTGAACTCGTGGTACTGGCCATACAACATATCGACTGAAGGGATGCTCGAATGTCCGAGAAATTTGACGCCATTATTATTGGCGGTGGTAACGCAGGCTTTGGCGTTTCGGCAGTACTGGCCAAAGCCAATAAAACCATCGCGTTCATTGAGCAGGCCGAGTTTGGTGGCACCTGCCCAAACCGTGGCTGCACCCCGAAAAAAGTGCTGGTCGCAGCGGCCAAATCACTCGACGAAATTAGCAAAGCTGCAGGCCACGGTATCAGCATTGGCAAGCCAACGATCGATTGGGCAGCCTTGATTACGCGCAAGAATAAGATGATTGATCATATCCCGAGCGCGATGAAAGGTGTGGCCGAGAAGCGCGGCACAGTGTTCGCCGGGCAAGGCAAGTTTGTAGGAACAAACCAGGTTGAAGTGAACGGCCAGGTGCTTGAAGCCGAGCACATCATCATCGCCACCGGCTCGAAAACCCGCCCGTTACCGATACCTGGCGCCGAACTGATGATCACCTCTGATGAGGTGCTCTCCAACTCTCAACCGCCTAAGGAAGTTGTGTTTATTGGTGGCGGTGTTATCGCGCTTGAGTTCAGCCATGTGTATGCCCGTGCGGGCGCCAAGGTCACTATTATTGAAGTGATGCCGCAGTTACTGCCGCGTATTGATGCTGACGCCGTTGCTGCACTGCAAGCCGCCACAGAAGCACTTGGCATTATTGTTAAAACCAGCGTTAACGTTGAAAAAATCACCCAGAGCGCAGACAGCCTGGCCGTACACATCCAACATCAGGGCAAAGCGCTGGTACTCAATGCAGATACCGTGATCAACGGCGCAGGCCGCGTCGCCAATATCGAAGGACTCAACCTCGAAGCAGCTGGAATCAGTCATGACGGCGCACGCATTGAGGTCAATGCAAACTTCCAGTCGACTTCCAACAAGCACGTATGGGTGGCTGGCGATGCACTCGCCACCACACCGCAGTTGTCCCCCGTCGCCACTTATGAGGGACAAATTGTTGGCAACAACATTCTTAACAGCCACAAACAAACCAGCGATTACCGGGTACTGCCTACCTCGGTTTACACCATTCCTGCATTGAGCAGTGTCGGCCTGACCGAAAAAGAAGCACGTGACTCAAAAGCTTCTATTGAAGTTGTCTGCAATGACATGACTGACTGGTTTTCCAGTCAGAATGTGCTGGCCAAGCATGCGTGGGCGAAAATCATTATCGATAAGAACACTGACCTGATTCTTGGCGCGCATATACTGGGTCATCAAGGTGAAGAGCTGATAAACCTGATTGCTCTGGCAATGCGCTTCAACATCACCCGCGCTCAGCTTAAAGATCAGTTTTATGCCTACCCAACCTTTAGCTCAGACATCAAGAACTTGTTGTAAGTCTGGGGTAAATACCGACTAAGTTCCGCAAAAGCCGGTTTAAAATCCGGTTTATTGCAATCTGCTACGCTACAGGCTAGCCGACTGGACTGAAGGGACTAGCGCATGACTAAAAACAAATGGATGATTTATGGGGCCAACGGCTATACCGGCCACCTGATTGCTTCCCAGGCAGCCTCCCAAGGAATGACGCCAATATTGGCTGGCCGCAATCCCGGAGCCATTCATGCGCTTGGCACGCTTCTCGGTCTTGAGTGCAGGATTTTCGACCCACAACAACAGGACCAAACTGCCAACGCCTTGCTTGATGTTGCAGTAATTACTAACTGCGCTGGTCCATTCTCGGCAACCAGCGCAGCGATTATTTCAGCCTGCCTGACCAGCAAAACCCACTATGTTGATATCACCGGTGAAATCAGCGTATTTGAAGGTGCATTTGCCCGCGACCGGCAAGCGCGTGAGGCTGGCGTGGTGCTCTGCCCTGGTGTTGGCTTTGATGTCATACCGACTGACTGCATTGCGGCCTGTTTGCATCAAGCCATGCCTGACGCGACGCACTTAGCCTTGGGCTTTGAAACCGCCAGCGGGCTGTCCCCAGGTACCGCGAAAACCACAATTGAAGGTTTGAGCCTGGGTGGCAAAATCCGCCGCGCCGGTATAGTTACCGACGTTCCGTTGGGCTATAAGCGCCGCCAGATCGATTTTGGACGGGGCACCAAAGCAGCAGTGACCATTCCATGGGGCGATGTTTCAACCGCCTACCACTCAACTGGCATTGGCAATATTGAGGTCTATTTGCCAGCCCCCTCAGCTGTAGCTATCAGCATGGCGTTGCTCAGCCCGATACGTAAACTGTTTGGCCTGAACGTGATCCAGAACGGCTTGAAGGGTTTGGTCGAAAAATTCATTAAAGGCCCGACTGAAATTCAGCGTCAAAATCTGCGTACTTGGGTTTGGGGTGAAGTACGCAACGCCACAGGTGAAGTCAAAACGGCTCAGCTACAAACCGCCAATGGATACGATGTGACAGTGCACGGCGCGCTGCATGCAGTGCAGTATCTGCTTGAGTATCAGGGCGATGGCGGCTATTTCACCCCATCGAGACTGCTCGGTGAGCGCGTTATTGAGCAATTGCCGGGCTCAGGCAAAATTACTATTAGTTAATTACTGCCAGAAGCTTTTGTAGCAATCAGGCTCACACGTGCGGCGTTGAGCAGGTGATCGGTGAGCTGATTGAGCAACTCGCCGCCGTTACGCCAATGGTGCCAATACAGCGGCACATCAATCGGCTTCTGCGGCTGTAATTCAACCAATTCGCCACTGGCCAGTTCATTGACCACTTGCTGTTCAGGCACCAAGCCCCACCCCAACCCTGCCTGAGCCAAGCGCAAGAAGCCTTCGGATGAAGGACACAGATGATGTGCAAAGCCCCCTTCGATACCCTGCGTCGCCAGATAACGATGTTGCAGAAAATCATCAGGCCCAAATACGATTGCCGGAGCCTTAGCCAGTGTCTGAGCACTGAAGCCGTGGCTGAAATGACGATGAATAAACGCTGGACTGGCCAACGCCCGATACCGCATCGAACCCAACGATACACTGCGAGCGCCTGCCACAGGTCGGTCCGTGGCACAGACACAGGCGGCAACGTCACCTGCGCGCATACGCTTTAAACCCACGTCCTGGTCCTCAACCACCAGCTCCAGTAGCAAGTGCTTATCGGCACAGAACTGTCCAACCGCACCCGCCCACCACGTGGCCAAACTGTCTGCATTCAATGCAACCCGTAAACGTTCCGGCGTGCCGTTTTCATTCAAGCCCGGCACCTGTCCCTGCAGGTCTCGCTCAAGCAAACGAACTTGTTGCACATGATTGAGCAAACGCCGCCCCACATCCGTTGGTGTTGGCGGCGTGGCGCGCACCAGCACCGGCTGGCCGACACGCGCTTCCAGCAACTTGACCCGCTGCGATACCGCCGACTGTGACAAGCCCAGCACTTGCGCGGCGCGCTCAAACCCTGCCTGTTCGACAACCGCAGCTAAAGCGGCAAGTAACTTGTAATCAAACAAATCAGTTTTCCTAATGATGCATGAGCAAGATTGCTTTTCCTTATACAGCCGAATCACCCAAACTGGCTACATCCAATCAACAGGAATCCAGTCATGTCAGGCGAAACATCGCTGCAATCGCTGCTGCAAAGCATGAAGCCAACCTTAAACCCTGGTGCCTATGTGTTTTGCAGCATTGAGTCGCTAAAGCAGCTGGGCAATATCGAGCCGCTTGGCAGCTTTCGTGAACACGAAGGGCTCACGGTGATTATTTCTCAGGCGCAAGCGCAACAACTCTCACTCGAGACGGACTACGTCGCAGCGTGGCTCACCCTGGAAGTTCACTCTGCACTCAGCGCCGTCGGCCTAACTGCAGCGTTTGCCAATGCGCTGGCCAAACACAGCATCAGCTGCAACGTGATTGCCGGTTATTACCATGACCATATTTTTGTCGACATCAACCAAGGGCAACGCGCCTTGGAGGTTCTGCAACAGCTGAGCCTTCAATCTGTTTCGCAGGAGTAAAATCATGTGGCAAAGCTATTCAAACGGTTTGCTGATAGCGATCGGCCTGATCATGGCGATTGGTGCGCAAAACGCCTTTGTCCTCGCACAAAGTCTGCGCCGTGAACACCATCTGCCCGCAGCACTGTTGTGCATTGCCTGCGATGCAATTTTGGTTGCAGCCGGGGTGTTTGGCTTGGCCGCAGTCCTCAGCCAAAGCCCGACTTTGATGGGCATTGCGCGCTGGGGCGGCGCAGCATTTCTACTCTGGTACGGCAGCCAGGCTCTGCGCCGTGCCTGGCGTCCAGATGCATTGGATCAAGGTGGCTCGCCGCTGCCACGTTCTTTGAAAGCAGTTATTCTGACGACACTCGCCGTCACCCTGCTCAACCCACATGTGTACCTCGATACAGTGCTGCTGATTGGCTCACTCGGCGCCCAGCAAACAGTGCCCGGTGCTTATGTGATGGGCGCAGCGAGCGCGTCGTTCCTGTGGTTTCTGAGCCTCGCACTGGGTGCAGCTTGGCTAGCGCCGTGGCTGGCCCGACCGCTCACCTGGCGGCTGATTGATGTAGGCGTTGCGTTGATGATGTTCAGCATTGCCTGGCAACTCCTGAGCGAAGTGACCTGAAGATTCAGCCGACACTATTCACTACAGCAAGAGCTGAAACCTCCACTGCAGATGCTTTCCCACACAGTTGTTGCGTGGTTATGGCGCAATGCCGATGCTATGATCGTTGGTCTGCGTCGTTGCGAGCCTGCCCATACGGTGAACAGGCTCTAAAACAGTTAACATCGACGCGAACAGTCTTATGTGAAAAATGTAGAGAGCGCAGCGAAAACTGACTGGCTGCAGGTGACATAGCGTCAACCTGTAGCTTTTGTCCGGTTAAATCGTCTCAGCGCCGAACGCAGTCTTTTTCACACAGTCTGTATTGTATGGCCGTCCGTGATCGGCCTTGCGCTCACCGCACATGACCTGAGTAGGAGATTAACCATGGCTTTTGAATTGCCACCGCTGCCGTACGAGAAAAATGCCCTCGAGCCGCACATTTCCGCCGAGACTCTGGATTACCACTACGGCAAGCATCACAACACATACGTTGTGAACCTCAACAACATGGTGCCTGGCACCGAGTTTGAAGGCAAAACGCTAGAAGAAATCATCAAGACTTCTTCGGGTGGTGTTTTCAACAATGCTGCACAAATCTGGAACCACACCTTCTACTGGAACTGCCTGAGCCCTAACGGTGGCGGTCAGCCTACTGGCGCACTGGCCGACGCGATCAACTCCGCGTTCGGTTCGTTCGACAAGTTCAAAGAAGAGTTCAGCAAGACTTCGATCGGTACTTTCGGTTCTGGCTGGGGCTGGCTGGTCAAGAAAGCTGATGGTTCCCTGGCACTGGCTAGCACTATTGGTGCTGGCTGCCCGCTGACCAGCGGTGATACTCCGCTGCTGACTTGCGACGTCTGGGAGCACGCTTACTACATCGACTACCGCAATGCGCGTCCGAAGTATGTAGAAGCTTTCTGGAACTTGGTGAACTGGGATTTCGTTGCGAAAAACTTCGCCGCTTAATGTCAGCGCCATAACAGGCCTTGTGCTTGTTGAAAAAAACCCGGCAATCGCCGGGTTTTTTTTTGCACTATTTTATAGATGTAGGTAGCGTAACAAAAGATGGCCAAACGCCATCTCACTGAAAGTACTATGCTAGAAAGTCCGCGTAACAAATTAAAAGCAGAGTAAACTTTTACCAATGTGGCAGTGAGCTACTGCCAATAAGAGTTATAAAAAGAACGCTAGATTTCAGTAGCCATGAAGCACCCAGCCAGCAATGGCTTTTTGACTGCAACCCTGAGCTTGCCAATACTCAAAGCGCCTCCCTGCAGCCGGCATCACAAGGACCTATCTTTTGAAGTTGGAACTGAAGCATAGACTGTCACTGAGATTACTCCGCGTAGTGCTGCTCTCAGCATTAATTGTCGGTGTGGTTCTAAGCTGTGCGCAGATTGTCTTTGACGCCTATAAAACCAAGCAGGCTGTGGCGAACGACGCCCATCGCATCCTCGGGATGTTCCGCGACCCCTCGACTCAGGCGGTGTATAGCCTGGACCGGGAAATGGGCATGCAAGTTATCGAAGGCCTGTTTCAACATGAGTCCGTGCAAATGGCTTCGATCGGCCACCCGAACGAACCAATGCTCGCAGAGCGCGAACGGCCATCGGTAGATATCTCCACACGCTGGCTGACTGATCCTATTCTCGGCAAAGAGCAAAAATTCTCAACCCACCTCGTGGGCAAAGGCCCGTACAGCGAATACTACGGCGACCTCAACATCACTCTCGACACTGCGGAGTATGGTGAAAGCTTCATCACCAACTCGGTGATTATCTTTATTTCAGGGGTGTTGCGCGCGCTCGCGATGGGCTTGGTGTTGTATTTGGTCTATCACTGGTTTTTGACCAAACCACTGGCCAAAATCATTGAACACCTAAGCCACATTAACCCTGACCGACCCAGCGCTCACAAACTGCCGATGATCAAAGGTAACGAGCACAATGAGTTGGGTTTATGGGTCAACACTGCGAACCAGTTACTCGAATCCATCGAGCGCAACACCAGCCTGCGCCACGAGGCGGAGAACAGCCTGCAGCGCATGGCTCAATATGACTTCCTCACGGGCCTGCCGAATCGTCAGCAGTTGCAGCATCAACTTGATCAGATATTAAATGATGCGGGCCGTCTGCAGCGCCGCGTCGCTGTACTGTGCGTAGGCCTGGATGACTTTAAAGGGATCAATGAGCAATACAGTTACCAAGCCGGTGACAAGCTATTGCTGGCGCTTTCTGACCGTTTGCGCGGTCACGGCGGACGACTCGGCGCATTGGCGCGACTGGGCGGCGACCAATTCGCCTTGGTCCAGGCGGATATTGAGCAACCTTACGAGGCTGCCGAACTGGCACAAAACGTTTTGGATGACTTAAGCAACCCGTTCATTCTCGATGACCAGCCGGTGCACCTGCGCGCAACGATCGGCATTACCCTGTTCCCCGAAGACGGCGACAGCACTGAAAAGCTGCTGCAAAAAGCCGAGCAAACCATGACGCTGGCGAAGAGTCGCTCACGTAACCGTTACCAGTTCTACATAGCCAGCGTAGACAGCGAAATGCGCCGCTTGCGTGAGCTGGAAAAAGACCTGCGCGTAGCGCTTGAGGGCAATCAACTACATCTGGTCTATCAGCCGCAAATCAGCTATCAGGCCAAGCATACGGTCGGCGTTGAAGCCTTGCTGCGCTGGGAGCATCCGCAGCTTGGCTCAATTCCACCCGACCAGTTCATCCCGCTGGCAGAGCAAAACGGCAGCATCATTGCAATTGGTGAATGGGTACTTGATCAAGCGTGCCGACAACTGCGCGAATGGCATGACCAAGGCTTCAACCAATTGCGCATGGCAGTCAACCTTTCCACCGTGCAACTGCATCACGCGGAATTGCCGAGAATGGTTAATAACTTGCTGCAAATGTACCGCTTGCCTGCGCGCAGCCTTGAACTTGAAGTGACTGAGACCGGCCTGATGGAAGACATCAGCACCGCGGCTCAGCACTTGCTTAGCCTACGCCGCGCAGGCGCACTCATCGCGATTGACGACTTCGGTACCGGTTATTCGTCATTGAGTTATCTGAAAAGTCTGCCGCTGGACAAGATCAAGATTGATAAAAGCTTTGTCCAGGACTTGCTTGAGGATGAAGACGACGCGACCATCGTCCGCGCCATCATCCAACTGGGCAAAAGCTTAGGCATGCAAGTCATTGCCGAGGGCGTTGAGACCGCAGGCCAGGAAGCCTACATCATCAGTGAAGGTTGTCATGAAGGTCAGGGCTACTTCTACAGCAAGCCACTGCCAGCTCGCGAACTGACTCTGTACCTGAAACAAGCTCGTCGTATCCGCGCGGCATCCGACTCGACAGCCTTGTAGTCGCCTGCAACTCTTGTAGTCGCCTAGATTAAACAACCCGCAATTACCGGCTGCCTTGTGGCGGTTAATCCTGCACTGAACCTATAAAGAACAAGGAACCTCTGAAAAAGGTAGCGAGCGACGACAGTACAAGGCAAAAAAATGCGAAAAAGCGACCGGGGTCGCGCGCGACTTTAGTTGGCCTAAATGAGCATTTTGAGCAGTTTTTTAACGCCGTAATATCTAGCGCAGTAGTTTTTCAGAGGCTCCATAAAGGTTTTATGCCGAGAAACCAGGCACAACCTATTGCTCCCAGCAGACAGAGCAGCGCAGCACCTGCAGCTTGCCAATAAAACCCGCGGGCCAACTCATCCTCCCCTGTGGTTGAGAGCACGAAAGGTTGCGACTCGCGCGGCTTTGCCAGGTGATGCGAGGCAGGCTTGAGACTCTGTTGTCGGTGACGGTCCTCGGCCTCCAACTGTGCAGCTAAACGCACACGGTTCCATTCCTGATCATCGAGCAGGCCGTTGCTATCGCTGTCGAAACGTTGCAGCAGACCGGAAAAATCAGACTTCCACTCACGAATCACTGCGCCTTGCTGCGCTGCTAAATCCAAGCCCTGGCGACCGCCACCCGAGCTGCGAAAATCCCCAATCGCATAAAGCGGTTGGCCAACGTGCAAGCGCTCCTCGGTATAGCGATAGTTTTTACCGAGACTGAGAAAGCCCAGCAGGCCGCGCTTATTGGCCAATAGAGGGTGACGCTGGCGGCCATTCCAGACCTCTCGCGTCGTCGTTCGCACATGCGCACCATTCGGGTTAATCAGGCAATCGCCGGTGCCATCGCTCAGCGTAAACAAAGCATCACTGACTCCCGATTCGAGCGATCGCCAAGAACGCTTATTATCGTCCTGCACATGTTCTTCGATCCTGAAGCGCCACCAAACGCAGGGCTTACCGGTTAATGGCCCGACCACAGTGCTTTCGGGCTGCGCAGTTATGACCCCGTACAACTCAACATAGCCTTGCGCCGCCGAACGAATCTTGGAGGTTGGCGTATCCAGCAAATGCCGCGCCTGTGAGACACGGCGCAGACACCACCAAGCACTGACAGCCGTAGTGCCCACACTCACGGCCAAGCCAAACCACTGCGCTTCGATGGCCATGACTCAGTTGAACAATGACTTGATACTTACATCAGCTTTCTCGGCCTCACTGAACTGCAGCAAGTCGCCTGATTTAAACCCCATCGCCCGCGCGACAAGCACATCAGGGAACTGCTCGATACGCACGTTGTTCAGGTTAACCGCCTCGTTATACAGCTCACGACGATCAGCAATACCATTTTCCAAACCGCTGATGCGCTGCTGCAGATGCTGGAAGCTTTCATTGGCTTTGAGCTCGGGATAATTCTCAGCCAAGGCAAACAGCTGGCCCAGACCCGCGCGCAAACCGCTTTCGGCCTTGCCCAAAGCAGGCACATCGCCTTGCTCACGCGCCTTGGATACCGCCTGGCGCGCAACAACAACCTGCTCAAGCGTTGTGCGCTCGTGTTGCATGTATTGCTTGCAGGTTTCTACCAGCTTGGGCAGTTCTTCGTGACGCTGCTTGAGCATCACATCGATATTGGCCCAGGCTTTGCTGATGCTGTGTTTCAAACGCACCAAGCCGTTATAAAGCGTCACTGCATAGCCTGCGAGCAGCACTATGATGACGATGAACACAATACTGGTGAGGCTCATGAAGGTTTCCCCATAACGACTGCAAATGGTTGATAGTGGCATTCTAGCGGCATTCCGTTGCTAACAGAGTGACCCAGTGCATGAGTTTTTTATAAGAATTAGTCGTAACACCCTTTACACGGAATGCAAATCTTTCGCATTATGTTGTGAGTTTATAGGCGCAAGCGCTATTTCTTCTTATCAACTGCAAAGGATGTTGTCATGATTCGTATGCCCCTGGCCTCCGCCAGCCTGCTGGCCATTGCTATTTCTCTCGCCGGCTGTGGCGAGGACAAGGCGCCTACCACTCAGGCAGCCAACACTGAAGCGGAGCAAGCCACACCAACTACCGCTGCAGAGAAAATCGATAACACAAATACATATGATGAAACCGCTGCCAAAGCAGTTGTTTCACACTATGCCGACATTGCTTTCGCGGTATTCAGCGATGCGGCCAGCACGGGCAAAGCCCTGCACGCAGCGATTGACACCTTTCTTGCCACACCAAACGACGCCAATCTGAAGGCCGCTCGCGAAGCCTGGGTCGCTGCACGCGTCCCTTACATGCAGACCGAAGTATTCCGTTTCGGTAACGCAATCGTTGACGATTGGGAAGGCCAACTCAACGCCTGGCCTCTCGATGAAGGCCTGATCGACTACGTCGCCAAGGATTACCAGCACGCACTGGGCAACCCTGGCGCAACAGCCAATATCGTGTCGAACACTGAAATTCAAGTCGGCGAAGATAAAGTCGACGTCAGCAAAATTACTCCTGAAGTTCTCGCCAGCCTGAATGAGCTGGGTGGTTCGGAAGCCAACGTTGCTACCGGTTATCACGCTATTGAGTTCCTGCTTTGGGGCCAAGACCTTAACGGTACTAACCCAGGTGCGGGCGAACGTCCAGCGACTGACTTCGTTGTTGGCGAAGGTGCAACTGGCGGCAACAACGAGCGTCGTCGTGAATACCTGAAAGCCGCCGCTGACCTTTTGGTAAGCGACCTGGATGAAATGGTTGGCCAATGGCAGGCCGGTGTTGCTGACAACTATCGCGCCAGCCTGGAAAAAGACAATGCGAAAAACGGCATGCGCAAAATGCTTTTCGGCATGGGCAGCCTATCGCTGGGTGAACTGGCGGGCGAACGCATGAAAGTTTCGCTGGAAGCCAACTCGACTGAAGACGAGCAAGATTGCTTCAGCGACAACACTCACAACGCACACTTCTACGACGCCAAAGGTATCCGCAACATCTACCTGGGCGAATACAAGAAAGTCGATGGCACCCTGTTGTCCGGCCCAAGTCTGTCTTCTCTGGTTGCCAAGTCTGACGCCAAAGCTGACGAGACCCTGAAAGCTGACCTGGCTGATACCGAAGCCAAACTGCAAGTCATGGTCGACAGCGCCAACAACGGTGAGCACTACGACCAACTGATCGCCGCTGACAACGCCAAAGGCAATCAGATCGTACGTGATGCAATCGCCGCACTGGTCAAGCAGACCGGTGCTATCGAGCAAGCTGCTGGCAAGCTCGGCATCAGCGACCTTAACCCAGACACCGCTGATCACGAGTTCTAAGCGAGACGGTTGTCGACCAAGCCGGTGCGTTAACAACGCACCGGCTTTTTTATTTCACGATAACTCCAGTACAGCGTGTAACTGGCACGCCATGAAATATCTACCCAGTCAAATTCGACCAATATCCACCCATTCCGCACCAACAAGCTGAACCATACGATCAGGCGTAAGCCGTACGGCGCTGTTAGGAGAACCGGCGGCTGGATAGACCTCCACATAAGCTTGCAACGAGACGTCACAGTAGGTCTTTATGGCCTGATCCACACCGAATGGACACACACCGCCTACAGCATGACCTGTCAGTACGAAAGCTTCCTCAGGTGCCAGCATCTTGGGCTTGGCACCGAAGACGGATTTGAACTTCTGGTTGTCCAATTTGGCGTTTCCGGCCAGTACGAACAGCGCGGTATTGGTTCCAAACCCAAGCGCGAGAGTTTTCGCAATTTGCCCCTCGCTAACCCCCAAGGCCGCAGCGGCTAGTGCCACCGTCGCCGTGCTTTGGTCATGCTCTATCACCTCGATATCCGAGGCATGTTCCTTGAAGAATTCTCTTACCGCCTCAATCGACATTTCCATTTCCTCATTATTAGCTGGCCTTCTCATTGTGACAGCCAAACAGAACACGGCCATGCCGCCTAAAACCGGAGGCATGGATGAGCTACAAATTCAGCTTACTGCGGACTCCTCTGCCGAGAACCTGGCCGCTGCGCTCAACACTGCCAGAACCGACGCGGTAGCGATGTTCGGATGTCGGCCCACGCCAAACCGCGAGCCGGGCACGCCCGGTATGGCGGCCTCCACAATGGCAAGTGCCACCGCATCAGAACCTGCGTCCAGGCTGCGCTCCTCATAACTGTCGATGCGCAGCGGCAGGCTCAGCGCCGCCACTGTCGCGGCAATCGAGCCGTTGCCTGTACCCTCGAAGGTATTCACGTTGCCACCCACATCCGCCAGTTCCAGTGCGATACCTTGTCCGTCCGCGTGCTCGAACAGGTAATGACTGCGGTAAATGAAGCCTGGCTGTTCCTGTGCCGGTAAAAGGTACGTGCGTTTGAACACATCCCAAATTTGTTCGCTGGTCAGTTCCGTTTCGCTGGCGTCGGCCTGCGCCTGAACGATGGCGCTGAACTCCACCTGCATACGGCGCGGCATGACGATGCTGTGGTCACGTTGCAGCAAAAACGCAATACCACCCTTACCTGACTGGCTATTGACCCGCACGATACTGTCGTAAGTACGTCCCAGGTCTCTGGGATCAATGGGCAGATAAGGCACGCGCCAAGGCGCATTAGCCTTTTGTACGGCAAAGCCCTTGGCGATGGCATCCTGGTGCGAGCCAGAGAACGCCGTGAATACAAGATCACCCACATACGGGTGGCGCGGGTGAATGGGCAGAGAGGTACATTCCTCAGCCACTCGGGCGACCGCAGCGATGTCGGAGAAATCCAGCCCCGGCGCAATACCCTGGGTGTAGAGATTCAGCGCCAGCGTTACCACATCGACGTTGCCGCTGCGCTCACCATTGCCAAACAGGCAGCCTTCGACCCGTTGAGCACCAGCCAGCATGGCTTGTTCGGCGCAGGCCACGCCTGTGCCCCGGTCGTTGTGTGGATGCACCGACAGTACAACGTGTTCGCGCCGCTCCAAATGTCGATCAATCCATTCGATCTGGTCGGCAAAGACGTTGGGCGTAGAGACTTCTACTGTGGTCGGCAGGTTGATGATGATCGTCCGCTGTGGCCCGGCCTGCCATGCGCGAATGGCGGCATTGCAGACGGCCAGTGAAACATCCAGTTCGGCCATGCAGAACGTCTCGGGCGAGTACTGCAAGACCCATTCAGTTTCCGGGTGAGCTTCAGTCAGTTGCTTGAACCGCGCAATGTGGCGCTCCACCATTTCGATAATCTGCGGCACGCTCATGCCGAACACAATCTCGCGCCAAGCGGGCGCGATGGCATTGTAGAAATGCACGATCACGCGCCGCGCGCCAGCTACGCTGCGTACTGTTTCGGTGATCAGGTCATCGCGCAATTGCGTCATGACCATAGGCGTGACGTCTTCGGGAATCTGGCCTGCGTCGATGAGCTGTCGCACGATCTCGAAATCCGTGCGCGAGGCGGCGGGAAAACCTACTTCAATTTCCTTGAAACCGATGCGTACCAGCTCATGGAACAAGCGCAGCTTGCGCTCGCGGTTCATCGGTTCAAACAGCGCCTGGTTGCCGTCGCGCAAGTCGGTGGACAGCCAGATCGGGGCTTGTGTCAGGGTGCGTGACGGCCATTGACGGTCGGCGAGATCGACCGGCAAGACGGGGCGATATTTCTGAGAAGGATCAGTCAGCATGAAGAACACTCCAGGGGAATCGTTGGCACCCGGCTCCCCTGGCTTGGAACAAGCTGACGATGGTCGGGGTCAGGGGGAATAAGGATGGGTCATGGCACGAGTTGGTGCGCGCAGACCCCGACCGCAAATCAGGGGTAGTAGTCGTTGCAAAAGACAGAGTGCAGACATGAGTAGATAGAGCCCGTAGATTGCTTTGACTCCGATGTTAGGCTTGCGCACTTCGTCCATCTACATAAAAATAGACAAGTAATTTAGTAATTTGGACAAATTGCACTGACATGGGCTTTTCCTCCCCTGAAGACGGCAGCCATGTGCTCGACTTGAGCGCAGAACAAGCCTGTGGCCAGCCGGTATTCGGTGTAGCCGTACGCTACCCGGCAGGCCACGTCGTGCCCCTGCACAAGCATCCCCATGGTCATCTTATCTATGCGGATCGCGGCCTGTTGCGTGTAGAAGCCGAAAGCGGCCAGTGGCTGGTGCCTCCCACGGCAGCGGTCTGGTTACGGGCGGGCGTAGCGCACCGGCTGGTTGTGCCCGTGGCGCTTCAAGCTCACGGCCTGTTCGTGCGCGAGGATGTTTGCGACCGTCTGCCTGCGACTGATTGCGTCGTGCATGTCTCCGGTCTTCTACGCGAGTTAATCATGGCACTGACCCGAGCCGACGACCCGGCCACGTCTTCTAGGCGCATGCGTTTGCTCGGCGCGCTCTTGGTTGAAGATCTGCACACCCAGCCGGTTCTTCCGCTTCATCTGCCGTGGCCGACGGGCAGTGCAGACAGCCCGATGCAGCGCGTGTGCCAGGCACTGCTGGACAACCCAGGCGATACCACCACCGCCGCCGAATGGGCCGGCAGGCTGGCAATAGGCGACAAGACCTTCCACCGGCACTTTCTCCAATCGACCGGCATGACTTTCGGCAAATGGCGTCAGCAACTGCGGTTGATGTCGTCGCTGACGTTATTGATGCAGGGAATACCGATCACGCAAGTGGCACTGGCTAGTGGCTACGATAGCCATAGTGCCTACACCACGGCATTCAGCAAGCAATTCGGACAGCCACCTTCCGCATTTGCAGCAAACAGATAAGAACTACTAGCCAGGAACGTCGGTTGGTGCGCGTAACGGAGAGCCTACAGATGCTAGCCACGCGCAGGCTGCATGTCGTAGCGCAGTGCCATCCAAACCTTGTTGATAACGAAAATCGCTCTTATTTAAATACTGCTGTGCTGGTATGATTCCGCGCAGTTTTTCTCGGATACATGCTGATGTTGACGCTGTTGCAACGCCCTACCCCATTGTTAGGCCTCGTTTTAGCGCTGGCCTTGAGTGGGTGTGAAAAACCACCGCAGTTCACCCAGGCCGAACCGGGTGAAGCATTCTCCGGCGGGCACACCAGCGTATCCAAAGCAGATCACAATGCTTACTCGCAACCTTCGGCAAACCTATCTCCATTGCGGCGTTTAGATTTCAGCGTCGGCAACAGCTTCTTCCGTAATCCATGGGTCATCGCCCCGGCCACCACCATTGCGCGTGACGGTCTTGGTCCGCTCTTCAACACAAACGGCTGCCAAAACTGTCATATAAAAGACGGCCGAGGCCACCCGCCAAAGCCAGATGCAGTCACTGCCACCTCAATGTTGGTGCGTTTGTCGATTCCGGCAACAACTGCCGAACAGGCAAAAATAATTCAACACCTGGGTGTGATTCCAGAGCCGACTTACGGCGGACAGTTGCAGGATATGGCCAACCCCGGCGTCGCCCCGGAAGGCAAAGTGCGCATGAGCTATACCCTGAGCAGCGTCGAGCTTAAAGACGGCAGCAAGATTGAGTTGCGCAAACCAACGCTGAACATAACCCAACTCGGCTATGGCCCGATGCATCCAGACACGATGTTTTCGGCGCGTATCGCCCCGCCAATGATTGGCCTGGGTTTGCTCGAAGCCATCGCCGAGAGCGACATTCTCGCCAATGCCGACCCGGACGACAGCAACGGTGATGGTATCTCGGGTCGGCCCAATCAGGTTTGGAATGATGAATTGGGGCAAACCGTGCTTGGCCGTTTCGGCTGGAAAGCTGGCCAACCCACCCTGAACCAACAAAATGCCCATGCTTTTTCCGGTGACATGGGCCTAACCACGAGCGTGGTGAAGAACGACGACTGCACCACAGCGCAAGTTGATTGCCTGGCCGCACCTAATGGCGGAGAACCCGAAGTCAGCGACAAGCTGCTCGCCAGCATTCTGTTTTACAGCCGCAATCTGGCGGTGCCAGTGCGCCGCGATGTTGGTAGTCCTGAAGTACTCAAAGGCAAGAACCTGTTTTACCAAGCCCAGTGCAATGCCTGCCACATAGAGAAATTCACCACGGCGGCCGATGCAGCCGAGCCTGAACTGGCGAAACAAGCCATTCGCCCATTTACCGATATGCTGCTACATGACATGGGCCCCGGTTTATCTGACAATCGTCCTGAGTTTGCTGCCACCGCTCAAGAATGGCGCACACCGCCATTGTGGGGCATTGGATTGACTGAAGTCGTTAACGGCCATACTCAGTTTTTACATGACGGTCGCGCACGCAACCTGCTCGAAGCTATTGCCTGGCATGGAGGCGAGGCCGAAGCGGCCAAACAACGCGTTTTAGCTTTTAACGCCGAGGAGCGCAAAGCGCTGCTGGCCTTTCTGAATTCGCTATAGGAGCTGCACATGAATCGCTCACCATTAACTCTCGCACTTCTGAGCGTTTTACTCAGCGCCTGCGCACCCAGTGATCCACAACAAAAAGTCACCTCTGCGTTAGCTGATGGCGTGATTCTGCCCGCCTACAGTTCATGGGCTGAAGCAGACCAAAAACTGGCAGCAAGCGCCCAAGCGTTCTGCGCGGGTGAGCAAGACTTGCCGCAAGCGCGTGAAGCATTCCTCGCAGCACAAAGCGCATGGGCTGGCCTGCAAACCGTTCTGGTCGGACCAATGGCTGAGGGTAACCGGGCTTGGCAGGTACAGTTCTGGCCAGACAAAAAGAACCTTGTCGCCCGCCAAGTACAAGCGTTGCTGAAGAACAAACCACAGCTCACACCTGCCGATCTAGAGCAGGCCAGCGTCGTAGTCCAAGGTTTGACCGCGTATGAATACATCCTCTACGACGAGTCAATCGACCTGGCTGATACCCAACAGAAAACCCGCTATTGCCCGTTGATTACCGCGATCGGTGACCACCAACAAAAGCTCTCAGCCGACGTATTGGCTGATTGGCAAGCTAAAGACGGCGTTGCCAACCAGCTCAAAGAGTTCCCTAACGCACGCTACACCGAAGCACCTGAGGCGCTTGCTGATGTACTGCGCAGCCAGGTCACTGCAATTGATGTGCTGAAGAAAAAGCTCGGCACTCCATTGGGTCGTCAAAGCAAAGGCCAACCGCAGCCTTATCAGGCTGAAGCTTGGCGCAGCCATGCAAGCCTGGCCAATATCGCAGCGACTCTGGCCAGCGCCGAACGCATCTGGCACGGCGCCAACCAAGATGGCGTAAAAAGCCTGCTCGGTAGCGATCAGGACGCGCTGAAAAAACGCATCGACGACGCTTATGTCGACACTCGCCAGCGTCTTGCGGGCCTGCAGCGCCCACTGTCTGAACTGTTAAAAGAAGAAGACGGCCGCGCCGTGCTCAATGAGTTTTACGACAGCCTCAATGTGCTACACCGACTGCACGAGGGTGAGCTGGCTCGAACCCTGGGCATCCAACTCGGCTTTAACGCCAACGACGGAGACTGAATGAAACGCAGAGCATTCCTTGGCCTGGCAGGCACAGCACTCGCAGCCAGCGCATTCGGTGGCTGGACACTGGTTAAAAACACCTCGCAGCCGTTACTGGTTTCAGCCCGTGACGGTAGCGATGGCCAACACTATGCCGTCGGTTATTACCTGGATGGCAGCCAGGCTTTCGCTACCCAGGTCAAAGAGCGTTGCCACGACGTTGTGCCACATCCAAGCCAACCAATGGCACTGTTCGTTGGCCGTCGCCCAAGTACCGAGAGTTACTTGATCGACACCCGTGACGGAAAGCTGTTGCAAACACTGACCTCGCCTGCTCAACGTCACTTCTATGGCCACGGCGCATTTCACAAAGATGGCAACTGGCTTTACGCCACTGAAAACGACACATCTGAACCGGGGCGTGGTGTCATCAGTGTCTACCGCGTACAAGGCACTAAACTTGAGCGAGACCATGAGCTGTCAACTCACGGCGTCGGGCCACACCAATTGCTATGGTTACCCGATGGCGAGACGCTGGTTGTAGCCAATGGCGGTATTCGAACCGAGGCCGAAAGCCGGGTCGAGATGAACCTCGATGCGATGGAGCCCAGTCTGGTATTGCTCAAACGTGACGGCACACTGATCAGCAAAGAACAGCTGCCTGAGCGTATGAACAGTGTTCGCCATCTGGCAATTGCCAGCGACGGCACCATCGTCAGCGGCCAGCAGTACATGGGCGAGATAACGGACAAAGTGCCTTTGCTGGCCATCAAGCGTCCTGGGCAAGCCTTTGAGCACTTCCCATTAGCCGAAGAACAGCGCCAGGTCATGCGTCAGTACACAGCAAGCGTGGCAATCAACAGTGAGTTACGTTTGCTGGCAATGACCGCCCCACGCGGAAGCCGTGTGTTTATCTGGGATCTAGACAGCGGCGCTGTGCGTCTTGATGCACACATGCCAGATTGCGCTGGTGTCGGCGCCGTCGAACAGGGCTTCGTGGTTAGCTCCGGCCAAGGCCGTTGCCGTCTGTATGACTGCCGCGAAGAGAAAATCGCCATGCAGCCCATGCAGTTGCCTGCTGGCCTGTGGGACAACCACCTGCGCCTCGCTTGATCCTCCTGCCATGACCGCCAGCCAGCCTATATTGGCTGACCGGCGGTCATATTGCCCCCCGCATATTCTCAAGAACCAAAGTTTACCGCCGACAGAGACGACTGCAGCTTTCAATATGCGCTTGGTGCTCAACATAGAGGCTATACCTCCTCTCTAAGTGGTGCGTGCAAGCGGCTGTAAACTTTATGAATTGAGATGATAACGATGTTTTTAAAGCACTCCCTACGCGCACAAATCCTCGCCCTGCTGGGCGGCAGTCTGCTACTCATTCTGGTCATGGCACTGCTGTGCTTTGCATTTCTGTCCAGCTCGATGCAGTCCTACCGCAGCCTGATTGAGGGTCCAATTCTCTCATCACGCCTGGTCAATGAAGCCAACGTTGAATTCAAAATTCAGGTACAGGAATGGAAGAACGTACTTCTGCGCGGAAAAAATCCTGCTGACCGCGACAAATATTGGCAGCAATTTCAGGCCCAAGAAGCCAGCGTCCAACAAACACTCAAACAGCTTGCGCAAAATGCCGCTGCAAACAATAAGCAACAGCTACAGGCACAAACTGAAAGCCTGCTTAGTGAACACCGCACAATGGGCAGCGCCTACCGAAGTGGCTTTCAAGCGTTTGTCGACGCCGGTGGTGATGCAGCGACTGGAGATGCGGCGGTCAAAGGTATAGACCGGGCGACCGGCCAGAAGATGGAAGAACTGGTCAGACAATTGTCTAAACACAGCCATGAGCAATCGGTCATGATTGGTGCCCAAGCCAGCCAGGCCTTGAGTTTAGGCATTGGCTTTATGCTCATATCGAGTGTGGTGTCGGTCTGGTCAGCCTGTGGCTGGTTAATCGCAACCTTGTGAATCCAATACAGCAACTGATCGAGTACATCGCTCAACTCAGTCAGGGCAACTTTGCCAATCGCGCCGAGGTCAACCGTCAAGATGAGCTCGGGCGCTTGGCTGTCGCGGCGAATACTTTGCGCGACTTCCTGGCTGAAACCTTCATTCAACTCAAGCGTAGTACCACCGACCTAGAAAGCTCCAGTAGCGAACTGAGTGCAATAGCGACGGTGATGGCCCAAGGCAGCCGCGACCAATTTACCCGCACCGACCAAGTTGCCACCGCCATGCATGAGATGTCCGCTACCGCGCAAGAAGTTTCCCGCCACGCCGGTGAAGCCGCCAACGCTGCCGATGATGCCGACAGCTCTGCGCAGCATGGTGAACAGGTCATGCAAGCCACCATCGAAACCATCACCCACATGAGTCAGGAGATCATGACCACCGCAGGGGTAATCCGCCAACTCGAAGGCGACAGTGGCCGCATCAGCAAGGTTCTTGAAGTCATCCGCGGGATTGCCGAGCAAACCAACCTGCTCGCGCTCAACGCGGCGATCGAAGCTGCACGTGCCGGTGAGGCAGGTCGAGGCTTTGCCGTAGTTGCTGATGAGGTGCGCACACTGGCCCAGCGTACAGCCGAATCAACCGCTGAGATCAACCAGATCATCAACACCGTACAAACCGGCGCCAGCAATGCCGTGCAGGCCATCGTCAGTGGTCAAAAGCTCAGCGACAAAGGCCTTGAGCAAGTCACGGAAGCAGGCCTCAAGTTGCAACAGATCACTGCCGCGGTTGAGGCGATCCGTGACATGAATCGTCAGATCGCAACCGCCGCAGAAGAGCAAACAGCAGTCGCCGAAGATATTTCGTGCAACCTGACAGAGATAACCACCATCGCCAGTGAAAATGAAAAAAACGTGCAACGCACTGAAATTGCCAGCCAAAACCTGCGCAAGTTATCAACAGGCCTCAGCGACGTTACCCAGCGCCTGAGCGCATAACTCCCCCTACCAACAATAGGCCTGCACCCGCTGTATGCCTATTGTTGCCATCAAGACGCGAATGCCAACCCGCAACGGCAAACCACACCAACCAGAGCACATATATACGCCTGGGTATTAACCCGAGCACAAAGCCAAATTATTTGTTAAATGCAGGCTTTGACTTGCCCCCACAACGGCACTAATGTTCCACCTTGGCCAATAAATTAGGCTCCCTTTACCTGCCAAGGATATGCAACATGTTGCTTCGACGGATGCTAATAATGATAGGCGTCGTTGTTCTGGTAGTGCTCGCTCTGGGCGCTTACAAGGGCTACACCATCTACCAACAAGTCCAAATGTTCTCAGCCCCTACGCCAGCGATCAGTGTCAGTGCAAGCACTGTTGAAGAACGCCCGTGGCAGCAGCGTATTCCCGCGATCGGCACTCTAAGAGCATTTCAAGGTGTTGACCTGACAGTTGAGGTCAGCGGCATTGTGCAAAGCGTGCTGTTTAATTCAGGCGAGCAGGTCAAGCAGGATCAGCCGTTGGTGCAGATGAGCAGCGACGTCGAAACTGCAAACCTGGCAACCGCGAAGGCAGACCTTGATCTCGCACGCGTGGAGTTTGCCCGCGGGAAAAAACTGGTCGCTCAACAGAACCTGTCAAAAAGTGAATACGACCGCCTTACAGCAGAAAACGCCAAGGCCAGTGCCAGCGTCAATCAACTAGAAGCATTGCTGGCGAAGAAACGCATACTTGCCCCCTTTAGCGGAACCATCGGTATCCGTCAGGTAGACGTAGGCGACTTCCTCTCCTCAGGCACTTACATCGCCACCTTGCAGGATATCTCGCAGCTGTATTTGGACTTCTTCCTCCCGGAGCAAGATGTTCCGAAAATCGCCCTTGGCCAGACTATTAGCTTCAGTGTCGCGGCGTATCCTGAGCAAAGTTTCAGCGCAACTATTTCTGCGATCAATCCTAAAGTTGAGGACAGCACGCGCAACGTACAAGTGCGCGCGACGCTTGAAAACCCGGACAACAAACTACTGCCGGGCATGTTTGCCAACTTGCACCTGCTGTTACCTGACAACAGTGCCCAGAAAGTCATTCCTGAAACAGCCATCACCTACACCCTGTATGGCAATTCGGTGTATGTGATCGCTGAAAAGAAAGACGAACAAGGCAATGTGGTCAAAGAAGAGGATGGCAACCCCCAATTGATTGCCCAGCGGCGCGTAGTTGAAACTGGCGAGCGGCGCGATGGCCAAGTGGTGATTTTGAAAGGTTTGCAGACCGGTGAACGCGTAGTTGCTTCGGGCCAGCTAAAACTCGATAACGACGCTCACATAAAAATCGTCGACCAACCTTCAGCTACGGCCAGCACGTCTGACGCCGAACAATAAGCGGCGCTCAGCCCAAGGAATCAGACATGGCTTTTACTGACCCATTTATTCGGCGCCCAGTGTTGGCGACCGTGGTCAGCTTGTTGATCATCCTGCTCGGTTTGCAGGCCTTCAATAAACTGACTATTCGCGAATACCCGCAACTCGAGAACGCGCTGATTACCGTTACCACCTCTTACCCCGGAGCGAATGCGGAGACTATTCAGGGCTACATCACCCAGCCCTTGCAGCAGAGTCTGGCCAGCGCCGAGGGCATTGATTACATGACCTCGGTGAGTCGCCAGAACTTCTCGGTGATTTCGATCTACGCGCGTATTGGTTCTGACAGCGACCGTTTGTTTACCGAGCTATTGGCCAAGGCCAACGAGGTTAAGAATCAACTGCCACAAGAAGCCGAAGACCCGGTGCTATCAAAAGAAGCCGCTGATGCTTCTGCGTTGATGTACGTGAGTTTTTACAGTGATGAACTGACCAACCCGCAAATCACCGATTACCTGTCACGCGTTATCCAGCCAAAGTTGGCGACTCTGCCGGGCATGGCCGAGGCAGAAATTCTCGGCAATCAAGTATTCGCCATGCGCTTGTGGCTCGACCCGGTGAAGATGGCCGCGTATGGAATAACCGCAGGTGATGTGAACACGGCAGTGCGCAAGTACAACTTCCTCTCCGCAGCTGGCGAGGTTAAAGGCGAATATGTCGTTACCAGCATTAATGCCGAGACTGACCTCAAGAGCGTTGAGGGCTTTGCTGCAATCCCGCTGAAAACCGTTGGCGATAGCCGGGTTCTGATCGGCGATGTTGCACGCGTTGAAATGGGCGCGGAAAACTACGATTCGATCAGCTCGTTTGATGGTATTCCCTCGGTTTACATCGGCATCAAAGGCACTCCAAGCGCCAACCCTCTGGACGTGATCAAGGAAGTTCGCAAGATCATGCCATCGCTTGAGGCGCAGCTACCGCCAAACCTCAAAGTCTCGATAGCCTACGACGCCACGCTATTTATTCAGGCCTCGATTGATGAAGTGGTCAAGACCCTCGGCGAGGCGGTCTTGATTGTCATCGTTGTGGTGTTCCTGTTCCTTGGCGCGCTGCGTTCGGTGTTGATCCCGGTGATCACCATCCCGCTGTCGATGATTGGCGTGCTGTTTTTCATGCAGCTCATGGGTTACTCAATCAACCTGCTAACGCTGCTGGCGATGGTGCTGGCGATTGGTTTGGTGGTGGACGATGCAATTGTCGTGGTGGAGAACATCCACCGCCATATCGAAGAAGGTAAAACCCCGTTCGATGCAGCGATTGAGGGCGCACGCGAGATCGCTGTGCCAGTGGTCTCAATGACCATTACCCTGGCTGCCGTGTATGCGCCTATCGGCTTCCTTTCAGGGCTTACCGGAGCACTGTTCAAAGAGTTTGCTCTGACCCTGGCAGGTGCGGTGATTATTTCCGGTATCGTCGCCCTGACGCTGTCGCCGATGATGTGTTCGAAACTACTGCGCCATGAAGAAAAGCCCAGCGGACTTACCCACAAGCTGGATAAAATCTTCGACGCACTGAAAAACCGTTATCAGCAAAGTTTGCACAACACACTTGAAACCCGCGCAGTGGTTCTGGTGTTCGCAATCATCGTCATGTGTTTGATTCCGGTGCTGCTCAAGTTCACCAAAAGCGAACTGGCGCCTGAGGAAGATCAAAGCATCATCTTCATGTTTGCCAACGCCCCGCAACCGACCAACCTCGACTACCTGAATAAATACACCGATCAATTCCTGCCGATATTCAAGGACATTCCAGAGTACAACTCCTGGTTCCAAATCAACGGTTTTAACGGTGTGCAGTCGGGTATTGGCGGTTTCCAGTTGAAACCATGGGACCAACGCTCACGCACCCAAATGGAATTACTGCCTGAGGTGCAAGCCAAGCTCGACCAGATCCCGGGCTTGCAGGTATTTGCCTTCAACCTGCCCTCCTTGCCGGGCACCGGAGAAGGCTTACCATTCCAGTTTGTGGTCAACACGCCGAATGATTACGAGTCACTTTTAGCGGTGACTGACAAGATCAAAAAACGTGCAGAAGAATCCGGCAAGTTCGCCTTCCTGGACGTTGACCTCGCATTCGACAAACCAGAGGTGGTGGTTGATATCGACCGCGAAAAAGCCGCGCAGATGGGCGTATCGATGGAAGATATCGGCACCGCCCTTTCCAGCTTGCTCGGCGAAGGCGAGATCAACCGTTTCACTATCGAGGGCCGAAGCTACAAGGTTATCGCTCAAGTCGAGCGGGCTTACCGCGACAACGCCGATTGGCTGAACAGTTACTACGTGAAGAGTGAAAGTGGCGAACTGTTACCGCTGTCGACGCTGATTAAAGTTAGCGACCGTGCGCGGCCGACTCAGCTCAACCAATTCCAGCAGCTTAATTCGGCAATCATCCAAGGTTTTCCGATTGTCAGCATGGGTGAAGCCATCGATACGGTTCGCCAGATCGCGGAGGAAGAAGCCCCGGTTGGCTACTCGTTTGACTACGCAGGCTCGGCACGTCAGTACATTCAAGAAGGCGCCGCGCTGTATACAACCTTCGGCATCGCCTTGGCACTGATATTCCTGGTGCTGGCTGCGCAGTTCGAGAGTTTCCGCGATCCGCTGGTGATTATGGTCACCGTACCGCTGTCGATTTGCGGAGCATTGATACCGCTGTTTCTCGGCCTGTCGAGTATGAATATCTATACTCAAGTCGGCTTGGTGACCTTGATCGGGCTGATTACCAAGCACGGCATTTTAATTGTCGAGTTCGCCAATCAGTTGCGCCGGGAAAAAGGCATGTCCCGTCGTCAGGCTATTGAAGAAGCAGCCGCCATTCGTCTGCGCCCAGTACTGATGACCACTGCGGCGATGGTCTTCGGTATGGTGCCGCTGATTCTAGCGACCGGTGCGGGCGCGGTGAGTCGCTTTGACATCGGCCTGGTGATTGCCACCGGCATGACTGTCGGCACATTGTTCACCTTGTTCGTATTGCCGTGTGTGTACAGCCTGATTGCACACCCGGACACCAAAGCTGAAGCCCCAGCGCCTGAACTAACCACTCAACCTGTCGCGCCATAAAGCGCTTGAGCACAAAAAGCCCCGCACTTGCGGGGCTTTTTGTTGAAGCCGGAGACACTGCCAGATGAAATACACCGCGGGCAATCCACTCGCGCGATGCTTTATGGCTGCCTAGCGTACGGGCTGGGACATGCCGAACATAAATAACAGCAGGTCATGATCAGGTTTGGTTTGTTGATCCATACGCTGACTGACTGGCATTGGGCAGTAACCCTGACTGAAGCCAGTAATGACTTGTGGGCTGTCTTCACTCCACGCGGCGAATGCCAAAGACGTCACACCGAGTGCGCCGACCAGAAACAAACCTCGAGCAACTTCTAACTTCATTACCGCAACCTCTTGATAGCGCTGCCAAACGCGTTGTACTAACGTAGTTCACCTAGCCTAATTTTGTCAGCTTATGCGACAAGCGGTAGATGCTTAAATCAAGGCTGCAGGTGAATAAAGCAACAACATGCGCAGGACTCAAGGAATATCGGCAGGGTTCTGAACCTCAAACTATATGATTGGTTCAATCCGTAATCGATATTCACAGATCGATCGTGAAGAAAGTGTCAATTACCTCACACAAGAGGCGCGTCGGCGGCTTTTGTCAGGCATAAAAAAACCCCGCGACTGGCGCGGGGTTTTTCGGTACTAGGTGCAGGCTGAATTACATCATGCCGCCCATGCCACCCATACCACCCATGCCGCCCATATCAGGCATTGCAGGGCCTTTGTCGTCAGCTACTTCAGCGATCATCGCCTCGGTAGTGATCATCAGGCTACCGATCGAGGAAGCGGCTTGCAGTGCCGAACGGGTCACTTTAGCTGGATCAAGGATACCCATTTCGATCATGTCGCCGTACACGCCAGACGCAGCGTTGTAACCGTAGTTACCTTCGCCTTGCTTGACCTTGTCGACCACAACGCTAGGCTCGTCACCTGCGTTAGCAACGATCTGACGCAGTGGCGCTTCAACCGCGCGACGCAGCAGAGCGATACCAACGTTCTGATCTTCGTTGTCGCCTTTCAGGTCAACGATGGCCTGCAGAGCGCGAACCAATGCCACGCCACCGCCAGGAACCACGCCTTCCTCTACCGCAGCACGGGTAGCGTGCAGGGCGTCTTCAACGCGGGCTTTCTTCTCTTTCATTTCAACTTCGGTGCCGGCACCGACTTTGATTACTGCAACACCGCCAGCCAGTTTGGCCAGACGCTCTTGCAGCTTCTCTTTGTCGTAGTCCGAAGAGGTGTCTTCAACCTGCTTGCGGATCTGAGCAACGCGGGCTTCGATATCAACCTGCTGACCAGCACCGTCGATGATGGTGGTGTTTTCTTTGCTCAGGATCACGCGCTTGGCGTTACCCAGATGCTCAAGAGTAGCGCCTTCAAGGCTCAGGCCGACTTCTTCAGAAATCACAGTACCGCCAGTCAGGATCGCGATGTCCTGCAACATGGCTTTACGGCGATCGCCGAAACCTGGTGCCTTAACAGCAGCGACTTTGACGATACCGCGCATGTTGTTCACAACCAGAGTCGCGAGGGCTTCGCCTTCAACGTCTTCAGCAACGATCAACAGTGGACGACCGGCTTTGGCAACAGCTTCCAGCACCGGCAGCATTTCGCGGATGTTGGAGATTTTCTTGTCGACCAGCAGGATCAGCGGGGTTTCAAGTTCAGCCACCATGGTGTCTGGCTTGTTGATGAAGTATGGCGACAGGTAACCACGGTCAAACTGCATGCCTTCTACAACAGACAATTCGTTTTCCAGGCCCGAGCCTTCTTCAACAGTGATCACGCCTTCTTTACCGACTTTTTCCATGGCTTCAGCGATGATGTCGCCGATGGAGTGGTCGGAGTTAGCCGAGATAGTACCAACCTGAGCGATAGCCTTGGTGTCAGCGCATGGCTTAGACAGGTTCTTCAATTCTTTAACAATAGCGATGGTCGCTTTGTCGATGCCGCGCTTCAGGTCCATTGGGTTCATGCCAGCAGCGACGGCTTTGAGGCCTTCGTTGACGATAGCTTGAGCCAGAACGGTGGCGGTAGTTGTACCGTCGCCTGCAGCGTCGTTCGCCTTGGAAGCAACGTCTTTAACCAGCTGAGCGCCCATGTTTTCAAAGCGATCTTTCAGCTCGATTTCTTTAGCAACAGAAACGCCGTCTTTGGTGATGGTTGGAGCACCGAAGCTCTTTTCCAGAACGACGTTACGGCCTTTAGGGCCCAGAGTTGCTTTAACAGCGTCAGCCAGGACGTTTACACCGGCGAGCATTTTTTTACGGGCGGAGTCGCCGAATTTAACTTCTTTAGCAGCCATGGAAATGGTTCCTCAATTCTTGACGGTTAAACGGAGATTCGTGGAAATCAGGCTTCAACAACAGCCAGGATTTCGCTTTCACCCATTACCAACAGGTCTTCGCCATCAACTTTGACGGTGTTGCTACCGGAGTAAGGGCCGAACACAACCTTGTCACCAACCTTGACGGCCAGTGCTCGAACTTCGCCGTTGTCCAGCACGCGACCAGTGCCTACGGCAACGATCTCGCCTTGATTAGGCTTTTCTGCAGCGGAACCTGGCAGCACGATACCGCCAGCGGTTTTGGTTTCTTCTTCGCTGCGGCGAATCACTACGCGGTCATGCAGAGGACGAAGCTTCATTGTCGATCTCTCCCAATAGATTGTTTTATCAGCCGGTGTCTTCACCGACGGTTAGCAAAGTCTGGCGTTGCCAGTAGCGTTGCACACTGCACGTTCCACATTGCACAACGCTGAAGTCTGCTCTGTCTTAGTGACAGAAAACCTTGCGGTGCTTGCTATATGCGGGCGCAAAAGGTGATTTCAAGGGCGCCAACTAATTTTTTTACATCAGCGCCAGCAATCACGGGCTCGAGCCGCAGACCGAATCAGCCTGCTCATTTGGGGCATTACCAGCACTCAAGAAAAAGCCCGCGCTAGGCACGGGCTTGGTTCAACATAAGGCTACGATTGCTGCAATTAGTCGCGACGTTCGTATTCACCTTCAAGCACATTAGGACGCGAGTCCGCCGGACGCTGCGCCGCAGCAATATCATCGGCAAACGCGCGCTGACGTGCGACCTGTTCGGCTGCCCGGGCACGGATTTTACCGACGAAGATTCGACGGGTGAACGGGATCAGACATAACAGACCGAAGATGTCGCTGATAAAACCTGGCAACAGCAGCAAGCCACCACCGACAGCAATCATCAAACCTTCAAGTACTTCCTGCTCCGGCAGTTCACCACGGGCAAGACGCTCACGCGCACGGAATGCCGTAGCAATACCGGCTACACGCAGAAGAATGCTACCCAGTACGGCAGAGCCGACTACCAGCAAAATAGTCGGCAGCGCACCAATTGCGCCCCCCACCTTGATCAATACGGCCAGCTCTATGAGCGGGAATAACAGAAACAAAAACAAAAAAGCACGCATCAGAGTTTCCTTAACGGAAGAACAGCTTCCTGTGAGGATGAAGTATGGGTTAGCGCACTTAATTCAAGCTTAAGCCGCGTTATTTCCCGGCCATTCATCGGCGTGAGCCAGCGCCACCAATGCCTGACGCACCGCTCCAGGAGTGTTACAAATTGTTGGAAAAGCCAGCCAATAGATGCTTTTGGCGATAGACAGATGAAAACCTTCGCTATCTATACCGACCATCTGCGCCGGAGGGTGAGCCGGTAAACCTGCCAGTTCGACATAGTGGGCAATGGCTTTGCGGTGATCGGCATTCATGTGTTCAAGCATGCTCAGCTCAGCTTCGCCAGCAAACTCGTTGGCCAGCGTAACGTGATCAACCCAGTGAATAGCACCAAAGCCGCCGATATAACGACTCCTTACAGGCTCAAGGCGCCAGAAGTCGAAATCATGCGCCCGATGATAATCCGCAGACTCGGGGAAATAGCGGTAATAGCGTTCGGCTGCGGCCTCAATCGTTTGAGCATCTTCAAGTCGGCGAGCCTCGGCCAAAACGGTCAAACGCCCTGCGGCCTGAACATCTTCGGCGGCACGCTCACCGACCAATATCGAGCACTTTGGGTCACGTTGTAGATTATGAGTGTGCTGGGCGATGCGGCTGATAAGGATCAGCGGGTAGCCCTGCGCATCCAAGCAATACGGCACCACTGAGCCGAAAGGAAAGCCGGGCATGCTCTTGGAATGTGTCGAGAGTACGCCGCGGTATTCCTTGAGCAGCAATTCTCGGGCATGCTTAGCCGCGCTTAAGCTCATAATATGACTCCCTGCAAAGAATCCGTCACAAAAAAGAAATTGGAATGACTGTTGGCAACCAGCTTCCACGAAACTGAATGCTTAAAACCAATATGAAGCACCCGCTGAAATTAGCAGTTTACGCGCTGTCGATATTTTTGTTCAGCAGGTTTCGCCTCTTTTGAGTGGAGCAGCTAGTCGTTCGAGGGGATGAATGGCTGCCGCAGGGGCATACACACATTTTAGATGGGGAACCTCCATGCAACTGCAAGACAAAGTCATCATCATCACTGGCGGCTGCCAAGGATTAGGCCGCGCAATGGGTGAGTACCTGGCGAGCAAAGGTGCCAAGTTGGCACTGGTCGACCTCAACCAGGAGCGCCTCGATGAAGCGGTGGCTGCCTGTAAAGCACTGGGTGCTGAGGCGCGCGCGTACCTGTGCAACGTCGCCAATGAAGAGCAAGTCACGCACATGGTCGCTCAAGTCGCTGAAGACTTCGGCGCCATCAATGGCCTGGTTAACAACGCGGGCATTCTGCGCGACGGCCTGACCATCAAAGTTAAAGATGGTGAGATGAGCAAAATGAGCCTGGCGCAGTGGCAAGCCGTTATCGACGTAAACCTGACGGGTGTTTTCCTTTGCACCCGTGAAGTCGCGGCCAAAATGGTTGAGCTGAAAAATCAGGGCGCGATCATCAATATTTCTTCGATCTCACGCGCTGGCAATATGGGCCAGGCCAACTATTCAGCGGCCAAGGCAGGGGTTGCCGCAGATACGGTGGTCTGGGCCAAAGAGTTGGCGCGCTACGGTATCCGTGTGGCGGGCGTTGCACCTGGCTTTATCGAAACCGAAATGGTTGCCAGCATGAAGCCAGAAGCACTGGAGAAAATGACTTCGGGTATTCCGCTGCGCCGCCTGGGCAAGCCTGCTGAAATCGCCCACTCGGTCGCCTACATCCTTGAAAACGACTACTACACCGGTCGTATTCTTGAGCTTGATGGCGGTCTGCGCCTGTAATCGCTGCGCACGATTAACAGATGCAACTAAAAACGCCCCGCATTGCGGGGCGTTTTGCTTACGTCGACTCAATCCTACCAACCAACGCCGAACCCCAAGCTATAGCGGGTTTCATCCAATTCGTTGTCAGAGCCACCACCACTGACCAAATCTTTCTCGGCTTTCATATTGAGCGAAGCCCAGTCAGTTACCTTGTAGCGCAACCCCACCTCAGCATCGAAGGTGTAATTCGCTACGTCATCCAGTGGTTTACCGACCTCACCAGTGGTAAAGAACTCAACAGCCTTACCCAGTAAGTAACGGTTGTAGTCCCACTTACCGCTAATCGCGTAGAAGTTCGTTTGGTCGCCGTTGGCATACTCGTAATCAGTCCGGTTGATTAGCCCGGCGATAGAGAAAGCACCTAACTCGTCATCCCAGAACTGATAACCGGGACCCGTACCGACAGTGCGTTGACGCTCCAGATCTTCGACCTTATCGCGCTTGTACTCCAGACGCCCCTGCCAGAACCAGTGTTCATCGAGGAAACGGTCGAGGGCATATTCGGCGTCCCAGTTGTCCGTCGTGACCACATGATCCGAGAGTTCACGGTTGTAACCTGCTGTCGCATTGTGCCGCCAGGCTCCGTGGCGGGCCTGGGTTTTCAGATCGATATCGTAATCATCAGTGTCGGTCTCTGAGCGTTTGAAATCAAAGGCTGCATCGATATTACCGCGCCACGTCAGGTCTTCGACAACCGGCTTGGGCTTCATGATCTGGGTGATGCTTGCCAGCTCAATAGTGCGCGGCGCCTCGCCATTGACCAACACTACTTGCCCAGCCTCGCCAGCACGCAGTGACTTGGCCCGCTCAGTGTTTGAGTCGTCTTCCTTAACCAGCAGCTCACGATCGCTTTCCAGCGTTTTGACTTTGCTCCACGCCAACGGAATCGCTCCACCGTAATCGGTTTGCAGGAGTAATTTGTTGCCGTCGAAGAATTTGATTGTCCCGGTAAGACGGTCGCCGTTTTTTAGCCAGACGGTGTCTGCCAGAAGCGGCGAGGCGGCCAAGAACAACGTGATGCTTAGTAATGTACGAGAAGCTGTTTGTGAAAACATAGGTGACTATGACTGCTCAGATTCTAGAAAAGTCGCGCATTATGTACTTCCGCGACACCTGAACAAGCACAGACCGAGCTTTTCCAGCCAAGTTCAGGATTCTTCCGACCAATCGACTCAAGTATTACCTACCAACCCACACCAACACCGATCAAAAAGTTCTCATCGGTGTTATCCCCAGCTTGCGCTTCGATGCGGTCGAGCTCATACAAGATAGACACCCGCGCCCAGTCATTTAGCCGGTAACGCAGGCCAAACTCACTTTCATAGACATAGTCAATTTCACTGATTTCAGGGAACTGGACTTCAGCATTGGTGTAGAACTCCAGACGCGTCCCCCACAGCAGGCGTTTGTAATCCCAAACCAGTGAGAATGTGCGAAAACTCAAATCGCCACCGGGGTAGTCAAACTTGACCTGGTTAACCTGCCCAATCAAATCAAAACGCCCCAGAGAGTCATCCCAGAACCGATAGCCGGGACCGGTGCCGATAATTTGCTGCTTTTCGACAAACTCAAGATGATCGACTTGCTGCTCACCGCCTAAACGCCAAAACCAATGCTCGGTTAAAAACCGGTCGATGTCGTACTCAAGGTTCCAGTTGTCATCGGTCACACGATCGTTTTTAGTCTCACGCTCATATTCGCCATTCATCACCTGCCGCCAGCGCCCTTGCTCGATTCGGGTATCTCCCTTGAGCCTGAACTCATCGGACTTATCATCTTTGCGTTCAAGATCAAGCTTGGCGTCAAGATTGCCCTCCCACGTAAAGTCCTGGAGAAACTCACGCGCCGGCACCAAGCGCGTCACGCTGGCCAGTGGCACGGTTTGCGTCGAGACATCGGTAATCCGCACCATTCCTTTGCCCGCCGCCGCTAGCTGCTTGCTATGTTTGCTGTCGAGACCTTGACGGCGAATGAGTAGCGGCTGATCTGAGCTGAGTGTTTCGATATCAGACCAGTTGATTAATACTTGGCCCGCATACTTGGTCTTTAAAGACAGTTTCCCGCCATCGAGCAGGATAATTTCGCCGCTCAGGCGGTCACCATTATTCAACCAGACCGTATCGGCCATAAGCGGCGCGGCAACACCCAACGACATGAAGAGCAAGCAGGTACGCAGCCACATGATTGATCACCCAGACTTGAAACAGGTTAAATCAGCCAAGGATGCCGCCTTGCCATCATCTAACGCAAGTCAACAGGAGCGTAAAACAGCCTTGTATACCGTGCTCGCACAGATTCCTGAGGGGTGTGTAGTCAGTTATGGCCAACTGGCTGAACTCGCGGGGCTAGGCCGTGCCGCGCGCTGGGTGGGCCGGACGTTAAGTCAACTGCCAGACGGCAGCAGTTTGCCGTGGCATCGAGTAGTTGCAGCAGGAGGCAGACTGAGCTTAAGTGCAGGCAGCCATTCCGGGGCAGAACAGCGCGCTCGATTACGGGCCGAAGGCATCACTATTCGAGGAGAAAAAGTGGATATCCGACAGCACGGCTGGCGTCCAATGGAGCACAGCGGTTAGAGTGCGCCCTTTGTTAAGTATTTCTCTAAGCTGAAACCTGCCTAATGCCTCAAAAAAGCTGGCGCGAAGCACTCGACGCCTACTCTAGCCCCTCGACACTGGTACTACTGCTACTTGGATTCGCCGCAGGCATGCCTTACATGCTGGTGTTTTCCACTTTGTCAGTATGGCTGCGTGAAGCCGGTGTCGCCCGCGAAACCATCGGTTTTGCGAGCCTGATCGGCCTCGCCTACGCCTTTAAATGGGTTTGGTCGCCACTACTCGACCAGTGGCGTCTGCCGCTACTGGGGAGACTGGGACGCCGCCGTTCCTGGCTCGTGCTTTCGCAATTGTTGATTGTTGTCGGCATGGCTGGCATGGCCATGTGTGACCCACAAACCCGTCTGACCTGGCTGATTGCGCTTGCGGTATTGGTCGCGTTCGCCTCGGCCACCCAAGACATTGCCGTCGATGCTTATCGCCTTGAGATTGTCGACGACAGCCGTCAAGCAGCTCTCGCCGCCAGCTACATGGCCGGTTACCGCATCGCTGCACTGCTTGCCACTGCTGGTGCGTTGTACTTCGCCGAAGGTTTTGGTTCAACCACACAGCTTTATCAGTTCAGCGCGTGGTCGAGTACCTACCTGGTATTTGCTCTGCTGATGGTGCCTGCGCTGATTACCAGCTTGTGGATGCGCGAGCCCGACGTGCCAATTCGTACGCAAATGGCAGCCGCTCGCTATGGATTTAGCCATCAGATTGCCTCGGTACTGGTACTGATTGTATTGCTGGTTTCGGTACCGGCGATGTTCACCCAACTCTATAACACCGACTTCGCCAGCGTTATATCGGGCCAGATGAGCATGCTCGACCTGCTGCTGACCGATCGCGCATTTCTGCGCGCCCTGCTCTACACCATTTTGACAACCCTGTGCCTGTCATCAATGGGCCGTCGCAGCTTGGCACCGGTACTGACACCGGTGAACGACTTTGCCATGCGCTATCGCTGGCAGGCCCTCATCTTGCTCGGGCTGATCGCCACGTACCGTATGTCCGATACGGTGATGGGCGTGATGGCTAACGTGTTTTATATCGACCAAGGTTTCACCAAAGATCAGATCGCCAGCGTCAGCAAGTTGTTTGGTTTGGTTATGACGCTCCTCGGCGCAGGTTTCGGTGGATTGCTGATCGTCCGCTTTGGCATTCTGCCGATCTTGCTTATCGGCGGTGCAGCGTCAGCAGCAACTAATCTACTGTTCCTTATGCTCGCCGGCATGGGTGCGAATCTGGATATGCTGATTATCACAATATCAGCCGACAACTTCAGCGCAGGCCTCGCCACAGCGGCGTTTGTAGCCTATCTATCGAGCCTGACCAACCTCAAGTTCTCAGCGACCCAATATGCCCTGCTCAGCTCCATCATGTTGCTGTTGCCAAGACTGATTGGTGGCTACTCCGGGGTTATGGTCGAGAAGTTCGGTTACCCACATTTTTTCCTGATCACCGCTCTGCTCGGCTTGCCAACGCTATTTTTGATCATCATTCAGTGGCGTCGTGAACGCTCACAGGCCGATGGCAAATCGTCTGCGCCAGCCAGCCCCCCCCCGCCTCCAAGCTCGACCGAGCAAGCTTAAACGCGACTAAACAGTGGTGGTGCCTAGAGCGCCACCGCCTGCAAGATAAGCACTTTGGTAACAATTTAAGGGCGATCTACTGCGATCCTGCAATAAAGTGGTGGTATTGTTGATGGCTAACTTGGATTTTTCACTCAAGGCTATTCTATTAGTCCAAATAACAATAAAAACAACGCTACGCCAACGCTGACGCAACCCATTTAGTTTGTTTGCACGGCAGAGGCACAGAGCGATTGGTTTTACGCTACGGAGCGCAGCATGCAGGCAGAGCAACATCCAGCTTCCACCGCCGAAAACAATGTGTTTGATACATGGTGGAAAAAACAAGGCGAATGGGTTGAAGAACCCAACGTTCGTCGCGGCGGAGAAAGTGGTGTACAGCGCATCTACGATGACAACGGCAACCTACTCTACGCCAAGCGCCAAACGGGACACATTCACCGCAGTTGGCTACATCCACTGGGTCGCCTGACTGTTTTGCGTGAGCGCGATGCGCTGATCGGTGCACGTAAGGCTGGCGTCAATGTGCCGCAGATTGTGTACTGCTCAACCAGCAATGAGCGTGGTTTGCTGATCACTGCCGCATTGCAAGGCTACCAAACCATTGAAGACTGGTATGCCGCTGGCGGCCGCGAGCAATATGGTGAAGCACTGCACACCCAATTGCTAAAAACCATAGGCATCAACATCGCCAGACTCAACCGCGCACGCTGGCAACATGGCTGCATCTACGCCAAGCATGTGTTTGTTTATGTTGAAGGTGAAGGGGCTGCGGCCAAACCGCATGCAGCGCTACTTGACCTTGAAAAGTGTCGCCAGCGCTTGACCAGCAAACAAGCCGCATTGCACGACATCAAGCAGCTACGTCGCCACTCCGACTGGAGTGCAGCGGACTGGAAAGTCCTGAAAGACGCTTATGAGCAGGAATTTGGTCGCAAACTGAGCGAACTGCCCGACTGATCAAAAACCTGAACAACCCCGCCAGACATTTGGCAATCATCTGCCTGGCTGGGTTGTATACGTCACCGGCGCTTGGAAAAGCTTACGCCGCAGGCGCCTGCACCATGTGCATGACACGCTGAGGGAACGGAATTCCGATACCCGCTTCAGTCAACTCCACTTTGGCTCTTTCGGTGAAATCGAAAGTCACTGGCCAGTAATCCCCCGTCGCAACCCAAACGCGCAACGCCAAATCAACCGAACTCTCGCCCAGTCCCGTCACATACACCACCGGCTCTGGCTTGGTATGTACACGCGGGTCCTCAGCGATTTTCAACAGCACTTCTCGAGCTTTTTTGATGTCGCTCGAGTAATCAATGCCTACTGCGATATCAACACGGCGCGTGGGTTCACGCGAATAATTGGTGATATTGCCATTCGACAGGCTGCCGTTCGGCACAATAATCACTTTATTGTCAGCAGTTTTCAGCGTGGTATGGAAGATCTGAATGGTATCGACGCTGCCGCCTACCCCTTGACCTTCGATCCAATCACCCACCCGAAACGGGCGGAACATCATGATCAGCACGCCACCGGCAAAGTTAGCCAGGCTGCCTTGCAGCGCCAAGCCAATTGCCAAGCCTGCGGCACCAATCATCGCAATAAATGAAGTGGTCTCAACCCCAATCATCGACGCAACGCTGATGATCAGTAGTATTTTCAGGATGATATTGCCCAGGTTGCCGATAAAGCCATTCAGTGCAGGATCAAAACTGCGCGCACTGAGCAGCTTGGAAACGCGGCGAGTCAATGAATTGATCAACCACCAGCCGATACACAGGGTCAGTAAGGCCAAGCCGAACTTCAAGCTGTAACTCACGATTATTGGCAACCATGCCTCGGACATAGTGAGAATTTGATCGACAGTTATATCCATGGAACACTCCCTTTATAAACATTCGTGCCCTTAATCAGACACGTAAAACGAAATCGCCATGGCAAGCCATGGCGATTAAATTGCTAATACACCTTTTTGCGACGACAAAGTACCGCCAAGGTTCAACCCATTATGGGTTAATCGCGGAAATTGTTGAACTGCAGTGGCATATCGAACTCTTTTGCCCGCAATACGGCAATTGCTTCTTGTAAATCATCACGCTTCTTGCCAGTCACACGAACCTGCTCGCCTTGAATAGCAGCCTGTACCTTGAGCTTGGCGTCTTTAATGTAGGCGACGATTTTTTTCGCCAGTTCTTTGTCGATACCTTCACGCAGGTTGGCTTCCTGCTTCATGGACTTACCGGAAGCGTAGGCATCCTTGAACTCAAGGCATTGCACATCAATCTTGCGTTTAACCAAGCTGAGCTTGAGAATTTCAGCCATTTGCTCAAGCTGAAAATCTGCATCGGCGGTTAAAGTGACCGTTAAATCTTTAGCTTCGAAGCTGCCTTTACCGCGAAGATCGTAACGACGTTCCAGTTCTTTCATGGCATTGTCGATGGCGTTAGTCACTTCGTGTTTATCTAGCTCGGACACCACGTCGAACGAAGGCATAGGTTTCCTCCTGTGTTTGGCGCGACCCACATCACGAATGGGCCGCTGATTGCTTGACGATTAAAAATCCTAGTCATTATATATCGGGAGCGACATCGACTGCCCAGCGACGGCCCCAGATCACACCTTCTTTTGTGAGTTTTAAATGCCTAACCCACACCTCAGCATCATGGTGGTGGACGATGCCAAGTTCTCCAGTGCAATCATCGGCCGCATGCTGAACCAAGCCGGATACATTGATATCCGCTTCGCCAACAGCGCCAACGAGGCGATCAAGCAGCTTGAGGCACGCCCTGCAAGCGTGCTCCTTGCCGACTGGTTAATGCCCGAAACAGACGGTTTGATGCTCACCTCCCAAGTGCGTCAGTTGGATGAGACTTCCGATCATTACACCTACGTGATTTTGCTCACTGGCAAGGAAGGGGAAAACGTCCTGAGCGAAGCCTTTGACAGCGGTGTGGATGACTTCATCAACAAATCAGTGATGAACGAGCAACTGGTGCCGCGCGTGTACGCCGCTGACCGCTTATGCAGCACATTGCAACGCCTGCTGATCGAAAATCGTTTACTGACTGACAATATCGCCAGCCTCGAACAGCGCAACTTGGTTGATTCGCTTACAGGTCTTGGAAATTTGCGCTACCTGGAGCAAAAACTCGAAACTGGCTTGCGCAACGTCGAGTCACGCGGCGGCGCGCTGGGTTACTTGCTGATTGGTCTACAAGAAGCGAACGAACTGCGTAAGCAATACGGTGAGTCCCTCTACAACGAGCTCCTACACAGTGTTGGCAGGCGCCTGCAACAACTGGTTCGTCCACTCGATGTGCTGACCCGCATAGATGACAATCATTTTGGTCTGGTCACGTTGCTGTCCAACCTGCAAGAGTGCTCACCGAGCAGCTTCAAGCGTTTGCACGAGGGCCTCAACCTCAAAGCCTTCAAGACCAGCGAAGGTTTTATCAGCCTCAAGGCGGGGGTTTGCTTGATCGGGCTCAACAACCGCAACTTGCCCGTTAGCCCAGCTGACTTGATCAACAGTGCCAAGCGCCTGTTACCCGAGTCCTACGCCAGCGGCCGCGTCGCTGCAATGCGCTTGCCTGAGACCGCTTGAATATGCGCTGGCATATCCTCGGTGCAGGCTCTCTTGGCAGCCTCTGGGCGGCAAGGCTGTATCGGGCCGGTTGTGATGTAGAGTTAATTTTACGCGACCAACAGCGCCTTGCTAGCTATCAAAGCGCCGGTGGCCTGACCCTGATCGAAGACAATCAGCCTCATTGCTACCCAATACCTGCTGTCAGTATTGATGACTGCGGCCCTATCTCGCGACTGCTGCTGGCCTGCAAAGCCTACGACGCGCCAACGGCTATCATCCAACTGGCGCCCCTGCTTGCAGAAGATGCAGAGGTTATCCTGCTGCAAAACGGTCTCGGCAGTCAGGAGCGTGTAGCGGCACTGATCCCCCAGGCCCGCTGCATTTTGGCTTCGAGTACTGAGGGCGCATTTCGTCAGGCCGATTTTTGCACCGTGTTTGCTGGACACGGCCACACTTGGCTGGGAGACCCATTGCAGTCTGAACCACCGACTTGGCTGGTCGATTTACAGCAAAGTCAAATCAATCACGACTGGGCAGAGGACATCGTCAGTCGTCTATGGCGCAAGCTGGCACTTAACTGCGCGATCAATCCACTGACAGTTTTATACGACTGCCGCAATGGTGGCTTGCTTGAACACCAGGCTGAAGTGGCCACCCTGTGTCATGAGCTGAACCAATTGCTTCACGCCTGCGGCATGTCGACAGCTGCAACAGGCCTGCATGAACAAGTGATACGCGTGATCAACGCCACCGCCGCTAACTACTCATCAATGCATCAGGATGTCAGCCAAAAACGCCGCACTGAGATTGCTTATCTGATCGGTTACGCCTGCGCCGCCGCTGAACGCCAACAGCTACAACTACCGCATTTAAATGCCTTAAACGAGCGACTTGGCCAGTACCTTGATGCACACGGATTGCCCCGCCACTAGCACCACGCTACCCTCATAGCATTCTAGCCACTGCGACCTCTCCTGCTATGTCCCTGCGCCAGCATTTAGAAAACCTACCCGTTGGCCGAAAAATGCTTTCAGCACTGTTGGTGCTCGTCATCGCCGTGTTGCTGGTTGCCAACTTGACCTTTATCAGTGCGGCTTACTGGATTTCCCAGCAAAGCATGGCGCCGCAAGCGATGCACACGCTCGGACGAATTATCGCCAGCCCCGAGCTGAGCCATAAAGCCTTAAGCTCAGCCAGCGAGGCGCAAGCGGTGCTCAAACGGTTGGACGACTACCCGCCGTTACGCGGTGCGGTGATCTACGGCAGTAACGGGCGCAGCCTCGCGCAGTTACAGCGCGGTGAAAAGCTCGAGATGCCTGAACGCCTCGAGGAGCTAGACTCTTGGCGCGTAACCGAATTTCGCAGCAATCAACTAATTGAATTGCCGCAGCTCAATGGGCGCCCCGGTCATTTGCTGCTGGTCGCCTCCAGCGAGCTACCCGGCGCTTTCTACACCGGCACGCTGACAGCCAGCCTGTTGATTCTGGCCGTTAGCGCAATGCTCTGGTTTTTGGTCGCTCGACAGATCCGGCGTTTAATCACCAAACCGATTCGTAAGCTCGAAGAGCTGTCGCGCCAAGTGACCCGTGAAGAAAATTACTCCTTGCGCGCCAAGCGCGGGAATAAAGACGAAATCGGCAGCCTTGCGGATGCGTTTAATACCATGATGATGCGCATCGAGGCACGTGAGCAGCAGCTCAAGCGCGCCCGGGACGAGTCGCAAACAGCCTTCGATCAAGCCCAGCAACTGGCAGAAGAAACCCGCCATTCGAACCGTAAGCTTGAGCTGGAAGTTCAGTTTCGCAGCAAGATTGAAAAGAAACTCACCGGTTTTCAAAACTATCTCAACAGCATCATCGACTCGATGCCTTCCGCGCTTATTGCCTTGGATGACGAGCTTTACGTCACGCAATGGAATCAGGAGGCCAGCGCTCTATCGGGGACCACGCTAGATGAAGCACTTAACCAGCCGGTGTTCCTGGCCTTTCCACACCTTAAGCTTTACCTCAACCAACTCAAGCGCACCATCGATAAACATAAGGTCGAAAAAATTGAGCGGATTACGTGGAGCCGAGAGGGTCAGCCGCACCACTTTGCCCTGACGTTCTACCCTCTGACCGGCGTTAGCGGCCGTGGCGTAGTGATCCGGATTGACGATATTACTCAGCGCCTCAACCTTGAAGAGGTCATGGTTCAATCCGAAAAAATGTTATCTGTAGGAGGCCTGGCCGCAGGCATGGCCCATGAGATCAACAACCCGCTCGGCGCCATACTGCATAATGTGCAGAACATTCGCCGGCGCTTGTCGCCCGAGCTTGAGCGTAATCGTGAGATAGCGGCGCAAGAAAATATCTCACTGGAAGCCATAGACCGTTATTTGCAAGCCAGGGAAATTCCACAGTTACTCGGGGGCATTCAGCAGGCTGGTACACGGGCCTCTAAAATCGTCAGCCACATGCTCAACTTTAGCCGGTTGAGCAACCGTCAATTAATCCCTTGTAAACTGCCTGCGCTTATCGACCAAGCGCTCGAGATCGCCAGCAATGACTTTGACCTGGCTGAACGCTTCGATTTCAAGAGCCTGATTATCGAGCGCAAATTTGACCACACCCTTGGCCCGGTACCGGTCACCGCGAACGAGCTAGAGCAGGTTTTGCTCAACCTGTTGAAGAACGCAGCCCAGGCCATTCATCAGCGCGATGATCAACGCACTCCAGGGCGAATTAGCTTACGCACTCGCCTGAGTCCACCATGGGCAATCATTGAAGTTGAAGACAACGGCATTGGCATGCCCGAATCAGTGCGCAAACGAATATTTGAACCGTTTTTTACCACCAAGGAAGTCGGCCAAGGTACCGGGTTGGGTTTATCAGTCTCTTACTTCATTATCACCAACAATCACAAAGGGCAGATGGAAGTACAGGCCAACAAGGATAAAGGCACTTGCTTTATTCTGCGCTTACCACTTATAGCCCCACCTCAAGCCACAGGTTTATAAACATGGGTTTTCGCCTCTCAAAAATTTATACCCGCACCGGCGACGCTGGCGAAACCGGTTTGGCAGATGGCCGGAGAGTGACTAAAGATCACCCCCGCGTTGAAGCCATGGGCGAAATTGACACGCTAAACAGTCATATCGGCCTGTTGATTGCCGAGTTGCAACAGCTAACAAGCCAGCACCCAGAGCTAAACGATGTAATTGAGGTTCTGGAACCCTGCCAACACCGTTTGTTTGACTTGGGTGGCGAGCTGGCGATGCCCGACTACCAAGCTCTGCAAACGACTGAAGTTGAGCGCCTGGAGCAAGCTATTGATCGCTGGAATGAAGTCCTCGGCCCGCTTGAGAACTTCATCCTTCCTGGCGGTTCGAAACTCGTCGCGCAAGCACATATTTGCCGGAGTCTGGCGCGTGGCGCTGAGCGGCGTTGCCAGCATCTAAACGCACAAGAGCCTATGCGCAAGGTCGGGCTGGCTTATATAAATCGTATGTCTGACCTGCTGTTTGTTGCGGCCAGAATCATCGCCCGGCACCAACACGTCAGCGAAGTGCTCTGGCAGGCAGCGCCAAAGCACGTTGAGTAACAAGTAGCGCCAACAACTCCCAAATAGGTTTCGTGTGATTCCTCGTGAAACTTAGGGTGACTGGCGCTTTTTAGCCACCAATAGCAGCCGCGTATATTCGGTGTATTGGCTAAGCCATGGTGGACATGCTTCGTGTTGTCTTCCCCTACGGATTGCTTAGAGCAAACTCAACTGGCTTTGGAAACTGCGTTCCTTACCACTTACCGGGTCAATGAACTCCAGCCCCTGCGCCAGCAGTTTCAGTGGTTTGCTGTAGTCATCAGGCGTGTCCTGGGCATCTATCACCTCGGGATAAAACGGGTCATTGCAGATTGGCGCGCCTAATGCGGCGAGATGCACACGCAACTGATGCTTTTTCCCGGTCACCGGATACAACGCATACAGCCATTGATCCCCTAACTTCTGCGCAACTTCAATGCGCGTCTCGGTATTGGCAATACCCTCAACTTCTTGCATGCGAAAGAATGGCTCGCCAGGCCCAAAGCGAGTTTTGCGCAACAGCGGAAATGTCAGCTCGGGCAATGCCTTGGCAAGGGCTTCATAGCGCTTGATGATTTTCCGCTCGCGAAACAACGCTTGATACAGCCCACGGGTTTGTACATTGGTCGAAAACAGCACCAAGCCTGCGGTATGCCGGTCAATGCGGTGCAACGGCACAATATCCGCATTGGCAAAACGCTTGGTCAACCGCGCCTGCAACGTCTGTTCAACGTAGCCTCCGGAAGGCATCACCGGTAAAAAATGCGGCTTGTCGACAACCATTAAATGCTCATCAAAGTGCAAAACGACTTCGTCGAATGGAATGACTATTTCAGATGGCACTTCACGAAAATAATGCACACGCAGTCCGGTTTTGTAGGGATGCTCCAAGCCGAGCGCAACGCCATCGGCATCAAGCACGCGACCACGTTCAAAGCGGTCAACCCAGACCTCACGCGTAACGCCGGAAAAATGCGCGCACAAGCAATCCAGAACCGTCAGCCACTGGCCTTGCGGCAAGTGAACGGTACTGGGGCGCATGTTTGAAGGGGAACGGGCTTGAACAGGCATTTAGACTCTCGACGGCTGACTACAGATGCATCCATTGCATATTAGGCCGTAGTCATGCCGAGCGCGTCAAAGGTCATACTCAATACAACACACTGCATGGCACTGTGCAGGTCTTTGGCTCGCTTAAAGAGTTGCCCTGCCTCTAGGCATTGCCTGGCGCAGTTACTTCATCCTCTTGAGCCAAAGCTATTAGTTCATGCTTGCTTGCGTAAAACATAGATGCGCCACAGCGCATAACCTGGAATGAAATCCTTGTGGCCAACAATTTCGAAACCGGCCTGTTTAAACTCCGCCTCAATGATCTCGCGAGGAATCACAAAACGGTTTTGCAGCATAGGATCACGCTCGGCAAGCGGTCGACGAGCTTCGCTGCGGCGCCGTTTCCAAGCTTTGTAATTACCGTCCACCCACAACGACATGACCACTGTATCTCGGGTTACGCGCCTGAACTCTTGGAGCATGGCCTGACGATGTTCTGCCTTGCCGATATGGTGCATTAAACGCATCGAGAAGATGCAGTCGACTGCATTCTCACCAAGATCAATATCAAAAGCCGAGGTCTGAAACGGCTTAACACGGGCCACAACTTCTGCTGGCTGCCCGCGCATACCGGTATCAAGCATGTCTTGCGAGTTGTCGGCAGCGAGAATCATACGATTAGGTTGCTCGCAGAGCATCGGCCAAAAACGCCCCGCACCCGATGGCAGATCCAGAACCAAGCTTGGATCACCTGCCATTTTCAATGCAGCACGGGCAATTTGTACCTCACGCCAATGCGACATGCGCCGAGACAAGCCTGTCTTGTGCTTGTTCAAATACATTTTGGCGTGTTCGCGATCGTACTTGCTAGAAAACTCGAGCTCTATTGGGCTTGTTTTAGACATAGCGTTGACTCACTTGAATTACGTGAATCAACGCTAACCGGCAAGTCATCATGGTGGCGTCAAGGCAATGTGAAAAAACCGTGAAACCAACCAGCTTTTCAGGGGCCAGAGCCTTTAAGTGATGCGAAATATTACTCAGCCGGCTTCAAAAACACTCTGAACTCACTTCCAGATGGCTCCAGGTTTTTCACACTAACGACCCAATCTTCATGAGAGCAAATACGCTTGACCAAAGACAAACCAAGCCCTAAACCTTCTCCGCGCGATTGCTGACCGCGCACAAAGGGTTTGAACATTTGCTCATGTTGCTCCAACGGAATCCCCACGCCGCTGTCCACAACACAAAAGCCATCAGCCATTAACACCAAACGTACGCCCCCCGCCTCTGTGTAATGCAATGCATTGCGCAGCAAGTTGGACATAACAGTACGCAAAAATGTCAGGTTGTAGCATGTGTCATTAGCGCCCTGATCGACCATTTCGAATGTCAGGCCTTTTTCTCTGATCATCCCGCCCCAACGCGTACTCTGCTCGTCTGCGACAGCGCGTAGTGTCACCCGACCGCCCTCAATGGAGTCACTGCTGGTAGCACGAGCCAGGAGCATGAATGTTTGCACCAATGAATTCATCTCATCTGTGGCCCGCTTAATGCGCTGGACCTTATCGCGCTGACGCGGCTCAAGATTGGTCGCCACATCAAGCAACTCACACGATGAGTTGATGACCATCAACGGGGTCCGCAATTCATGACTTACATCACTGGTAAACAATCGCTCGCGCTCGAGCGATTTACGCAACTGCCCCAACGTGCTGTCAAAAGCTTGGGCTAAGTGCCCGACCTCATCATCGGCATAGTCGGGTGCAATATTGGGTGCGAGTTGATGTAACTGATCGCGGTGCCGCACCTGGCTGGCCAAGCGCACAACCGGCGCGACGATTTTTCGGGCCAGCCACAAGCCAAGTATCCAGGACAGAATCACACTCAGAACGAAGCCCGCAACAACTGCGCGATAAAGCGCCGTTTCACGCTCTTCAAACTCTTGCTGCTCCTGCACCAAAAAAAAGCTCTGCCCACCAATATCAGATCTAAAGATGTAGAAGGCTTGAGTCTCGTCTACCACTTCAGAAAAACCTTGTTCAGCCTTTGCAAACTGCGGAGGTGTCGTATAACGAGGCAAATCTGAGGCAAAAAAACGCGTGCGTGAATCAAGCCGTGGCGGCAAGCCGTTGGCCAGATCATGCTGTAAAACACCTTCCAGCTCCTCATTGAGTTCTTGTGAAACCAAGTTCTCCTCAATGAAATGAACAACCGCGACAATACTCAACGAAAAGAGCCCGCTGACACAAAAAGTCATCACCACAAAAGCGATAACAATGCGCCTGAGCAGTGGTTGTTTAGCCACCATCAGCGGACTCCGCAAGGCGATAGCCGACGCCGTGAATGGTGTGTAGCAAGGGTTTATCGAATGGCTTGTCGAGGACTTGACGCAACTGATGGATATGGCTGCGTAAGCTATCGCTGTCTGGGCAATTGTCACCCCAAAGGGTTTCTTCCAGCATCTCACGGCGAACCACCGCGGGGCTTTTTTGCATCAGCACAGCCAGTAATTTCAGGCCAAGAGGATTTAGCTTCAAGGCTTGGTTAGCACGCGAGATGTATAAGGTGTCGAGGTCATAAACAAGGTCACCAACTTGCAACTTGCGCTTGCGACTGCCATGGCTTCTGCGCAATACCGCTTCAATACGTGCAACCAATTCAGACAACGCAAAAGGCTTTAGCAGGTAATCATCAGCGCCTGCACCCAGCCCTTGCAGCCGATCATCCAGCGCGTCACGGGCGGTCAGCATGATCACTGGCGTCTCGCTGAGAGCATCTTCTCGTAGCCGCTTACACAACTGATAGCCATCCATGCGCGGCAGCATGATATCCAGCACGATCAAGTCGTAGTGCTCCGTAACGGCCAAGTGCAAACCGCTGACACCGTCTTGAGCACAATCGACCGTATAACCTTTCATGGTCAGGTAATCCATTACATTGGCGAGGATGTCTTGATTGTCTTCAACCACAAGAATACGCATCTTGATCATGCCTCCGGGCAACGCTGCTGAAATGCTGTGCTCCAGTATTAAACACCAATCTTCGCGCAGTGGTCGATGCGTCGGTCGTTACAGCGGTTATCAGCCAAGCGCCCAATAGGTTTAACGCCTCTCTCACACACGAGCGACAGCAAGCCCACACGCGGTGCTTTACCCCCCAGCAGCGTCTAGAAAGCAGCGTTATGGCGAATCGACTCAATCCAGAACAGACACAGCGACAGCGTGATCAGAGAGCCGACTGTCGACAACAAAATACTGCTAGAGACAACGGCTGCATCACGACGATAGAAATCGGCCAGCATAAAAGGGCCAGTCCCCGTTGGCAGCGCGGCCAATAACACTGCCGACATTGCCCACAAAGGTGGCAACTGAAATACCCAGAATGCCAGAATCCAGACCAGCAACGGATGCAAAAACAGCTTAAGCAACACTAATGGAATGCTCCCCTGACTTTGCCCCGACTGTTTATGCGCCAAGAACAGGCCCAGCGAAATAAGCGCGCAAGGCGCCGTGGCATTACTCAACAGGGTCAGAAAGGAATGTACAGGCGCAGGTAACGGCGCCCCCGAATAAGCCCAAAGCCCACCCAAAACAGGGGAAATAACCAGCGGATTCCTGGCCAGTGCCAAGGCCACTTTGCGCACTGCACGCAACATGTGTTTCTCGCCTTGCAGGGCCACTTCAATGCATACAACTGACAGCGCAAAGAGCACGCAGATCACGATCAAGCTGGCAATCAGTGCAGGCTCCAAACCATCGTCACCAAACACCAGTATGCACAGCGGAATCCCCATATAACCGGTGTTCGCGTACGAAGCACTCAGCCCCTGGATGCTGGCATCAGCTAAATCCCCAGACTTGCGCATGCGCCAAAACACGGTAGCAATGAACACAACCAAGGTGCCTATGGTGTAGGCCAAAATGAATTCAGGCTGCCAGATGTGCGACCACAAGGCTGTAGCTGTGGCCTCAAACAGCATGGCTGGCAAGCAGAGCCAGACCACCATTCGGTTAATTTCTGAGGCGGCGTCGGGCCCCAACAGTTTCAGCTTTCGACATGCAAAGCCTGCCAGAATTAGCGCAAAAATCGGCAGGATGACACTCAGCACTGACGCCATAAAAACAGCTCTCTTGCTAGAACATGGATTGCCCGGCACGCACATCAAGGCGGCTGGAACACCATAGGGAACCTCTGAAAAAGGTAGCGAGCGACGATAGTACAAGGCAAAAAAAAGCGAAAAAGCGGAGTTTAGTTGGCCTAAATGAGCATTTTGAGCAGTTTTTTAACGCAGCAAGGGCTGCCCCATAATATCTAGCGCAGTAGTTTTTCAGAGGTTCCTTAGGTCGTCACATAAAAGTTATCCGGCCCTCTCTAGTGCGCTCCGGTACAATGCGGCGACAAGATCGGTCTGAGTCACGATACCCAGCAATACCTTATTCTCTCCTAGCACTGGCATGCGATGCTCAACCGAAGAGCCGAGGCTTTCGAGCAAATACGACACCGGCCAATCGCTTTTGCAGGTCAATACATGGCGCTGCATGATGCTCTCACAAGTGCCTTGGACATCTGCTGTCGCCACCACATCATGCAAACTCAACATGCCTTGCAGTTGCTTGCTCTGGTTGATGACCGGCAGCGCACTCAGGCGGTGTTCGAGCATGATCGTCAACGCAGCGCTGACAGATGTTTGCGCACCCACACTGAGAACATCCTCTGACATGATGTCGCCGCAACGTATCTCGCCAAACCGACGACGGTAAGCACGCTCTTCGGTTTGACGCAGAATCTCCTCAAGGTCATCACGGGCAATGTCGAGCAATTCTCCGCGCGCATTGAGCACAGCATCAAGATCGTCTGGGGTAAATCCCACCCGGTCACGCGGCAAGGCATCGATGGTTTTATGCGGGTTGTGATGATCACTCGCCCGGTGAGGGTATCGCCGCTGCAACAGGTTATTGAACAACAATGCGATCAACAGCATCGCTGCAGCATTAATCGCCACCGGGAAAACCACAAAGTGATAACCCAGTTGGGCAACAGGTTCTCCAGCCAATACCGCGGACAAAGCCACTGCACCGCCAGGCGGGTGCAGACAACGCAAGGCGAACATCAAGCCAATTGCCAGACCTCCCGCCAAACCTGCAACCCAGCCGCTATGCCCCAGCCAACGCGCACAGCTGACACCTACCAGCGCCGAGACCACACATCCCCCAAGGATTGACCAGGGTTGCGCCAGCGGGCTCGAAGGCACGGCAAACAACAATACGGCGGAGGCCCCCATTGGCGCTATCAGCCATAGGCTGGATGCGCCAAGAACTGAATGGCAAAACCAAGCCGTGAACGACAAGCCGAAAAAAGCGCCAAGACAACTGACTGCCTGCTGGCTTTTGCTGATTGCCATCGGCGCGGGCCAGAAAGATCGCAGCCACGCTTTAGTACTACTCACCGGTGCCCCTCAGCTATAAAAAGTTTAATTTGACGCAGCATCAACACAGAGCATCGTGCATGCGGCTTGACCCTATCATTGCCGGGAAATACTCACTGTGGCCAAAACGCACGAATCCCGGCCACGCCTTGAGCACCCAGTTGGCGCGCCTGTGAGAAATCTTCAGGACCGACACCGCCGAGCAGATAAACCGGCAGTTGCGCTGTTGCCAGCAACGCCTCAGCGTGTTGCCAACCCAGAGGTTGGGCATCAGGGTGGGTTTGTGTTGCGAGTAACGGTGACAGCGTGACGAAATCCACGCCTAACTGCTGCGCAAGCAACAATTCCTCAGCCGAATGACAGGACGCGGCCAACCAGCGTTCAACTGGAATAGGCCGCTCACCGGAGGCCAACTGACGCAGCTGCTTTGAGGTCAAGTGCCAACCAGTCGCAGGAAAATCACTGAGCCACTCCAGTGGGCCTTTAAGCATCAGTTGAGCACGGCCAGCACAGAGACCGACCGCGTCGAGTGCAAGATCACGATACTGTGGGTCAAACATTTCTGGCGCCCGCAACTGTATCAGACGAACGCCGCCATCTACTGCGCGCTTGATACCTCGCAGCAGCTCACCCGTATCAAGACCTTCTGGGGTAATCAGGTAGTGTTCAGGCAGCCGTGCGGCGGCCACGATAGGCTTGTTCGCCGCTGGGAACTGGTACTCCAGAAGTTGCCGGTTGGTCACCCACATCAATGGCTGACCCTCTGCGCCATGCGGCTCACCCTGAAAAGCCGTGACATCCCATACATCGAGCAGAATTTGCTTGTCTGGGTAGTCGTGCATGATTTGTATAAGCGGCTGCGCAGCCGTCGGCACAATGCCAAGCTCTTCACTCAACTCACGAGCAAGCGCGGCTTCAACTGCCTCGCCCGCTTCCACTTTACCGCCTGGAAATTCCCAGAGCCCGCCTTGATGTTGATCATCCGCACGCTTGGCAATCAGAATTCGGCTAGCGTTTCCACGAATAACGGCAGCGACAACATGTACTCGTTTCACCCAAAATGTTCCTCTTGCGCAGCGTTATACCAGCGCTGAAAGACCGGCCAGTTATAGATAGTCTCAACATAAGCGCGCGCTTCTGCCGGCAATTCAACCTGATAGCTACGCAGGCGGCTGGCCACCGGCGCGTAAACCGCATCGGCAGCGCTTGGCTGGCCAAACAGGAATGGTCCATCCTGAGCAAATGCAGCACGACATTCCGCCCACAACGCACAAACCACCTGTATATCGATAGCGACTTCAGCGGGCATATCGGTCAGAGGCTGATCACGCTGCAGGTCCATCGGCATGTGTGTACGCAAGGCAACGAAACCACTGTGCATTTGCGCACAAACACTGCGGGCGACAGCGCGAGCATAGGTGTCACGCGGCCACAACGCAGCTTGCGGATATTGTTCGGCAAGGTATTCAATAATTGCCAAAGAGTCCCATACCGGGCCTTCAGCTGTTTTCAGCAGCGGTACTTTACCGGACGGTGAGTGCAGGGCAATACGTTGAGCGGTATCCGCCTTGTTCAGCCCGATGAGTATTTCAGAATAGCTGGCACCCGCCAGCTCAAGCGCAAGAGCCGCGCGCAATGACCAGGAAGAATAGCGTTTATCCCCAATGACTAATTGCAGCGACATGGATACTCTCCGGCGACTTAGAGTGGGTCATGGTAACGCGGGGCAATGCAGCCCCGCGCTAGGTCGAGGCCTTGATTACGTGCGATATTCTGCGTTGATCTTAACGTACTCATGCGACAAGTCAGTGGTCCAAATGGTTTCGCTACTCGCGCCACGCCCCAACTCAATACGTATGGTAATTTCCGCCTCAGCCATCACCGCCGAGCCTTGCTCTTCGGTGTAAGTGTCTGCCCGGCAGCCTTTGCTGGCGATACACACATCGCCGAGGAAGACATCAATCTTGCTGACATCAAGCTGCGCTACACCCGCGCGGCCAACTGCGGCAAGAATGCGCCCCCAGTTAGGGTCGGATGCGAACAGCGCGGTTTTGATCAGTGGTGAATGTGCAACGGCATAACCCACATCCAAGCACTCCTGATGCGTCGCGCCGCCGTTAACAACAACAGTAACAAACTTGGTCGCACCCTCACCGTCACGAACGATGGCTTGAGCAACCTCCATGCACACCTCAAATACTGCCTGCTTCAATGCCGCAAAGTAAGCGCCTTTGGCTTGGCTGATTTCGTCCAGTTCGGCCTTGCCGGTTGCGACCAGCATGCAGCAATCATTGGTTGAGGTATCGCCATCAATGGTGATGCGGTTGAACGATTTGTTCGCCGCATCACGCAGCAAATCCTGGAGCACGCCTTGGCTAACCTTGGCATCAGTGGCGATGTAGCCGAGCATGGTCGCCATGTTGGGCTTGATCATGCCAGCGCCCTTGCTGATACCAGTGACGGTAACGGTGACGCCTTCATGAACGAACTGGCGGCTAGCGCCTTTAGGCAAGGTGTCAGTGGTCATGATGCCCGTTGCGGCATCCGCCCAGTTATTCTCTGATAGGTTATCAAGCGCCGCTTGCAGGGCGCTTTCGATCTTCTCAACCGGTAACGGCTCGCCAATCACACCGGTTGAGAACGGCAATACTGACTGCTCATCGACACCGGCAAGCTCAGCCAGCCTGGCGCAGGTACGCGCGGCATTTTCCAACCCAGGTTCACCGGTGCCCGCATTGGCATTGCCCGTGTTGGTGAGCAGGTAACGCACTGAACCGAGCACCCGCTTTTTAGCCAAGATAACCGGCGCTGCGCAAAATGAGTTGAGGGTAAATACGCCAGCAACACTTGAGCCTTCAGCGCAGCGCATGACGACAACATCTTTTCGCCCCGGGCGCTTGATACCAGCACTCGCGATTCCCAGTTCAAAGCCTGCAACTGGGTGCAGGGTAGACAGCGGGCCAAGACCTACAGCCATGAATAAACTCCTTGAGATGTTGAAGCGTCATGCGGTTAGTTGGATGGTAAAACGCCGCGATCGGTTTAACCGGTCGCGGCGTTTACGGGTCAGTCGAGCTTAACTACTTTCAATCACCTTGGCAGCCAGTGGCGAGCCAAGGCTATATCAATTAGCCCAGCTGCCCGTGGCAATGTTTGTATTTCTTGCCAGAACCACAAGGACAAGGTTCATTACGTCCGATCTTCTGATCAACGCGTACAGGTACAGTGGTCCCAGTCGCGTCATCGTTTTGCGGCTCAACTTCTGGCTGATCCAGAGCAGAAGCTTCAGCATGCTGAAACTGCATGCGTGCGGCCATGGTCTCAGCTTCGCGACGCAGACGTTCTTCTTCCTCGACCGGATCTTCACGACGAACCTGGACATGCGAAAGCACACGGATGGTGTCGCGCTTGATCGAATCAAGCAGCTCTTGGAACAAGGTGAATGACTCGCGCTTGTACTCTTGCTTTGGGTTCTTCTGGGCGTAACCGCGCAAGTGAATACCGTGACGCAGGTGATCCATTGTCGACAGGTGATCTTTCCACAGGTCATCAAGAACACGCAGCAGGATCTGCTTCTCGAAGGTGCGCAGAGCTTCCGCGCTGGCTTGTTCTTCCTTCTCGTTATAAGCGCTGATCAGCTCCTGAAGAATGCGCTCACGCAGGGTTTCTTCATAGAGTTTGTGATCATCATCCAACCACTGCTGGATCGGCAGATTAATACCGAAACCAGTGTAAATCGCAGATTCCAGACCGGTTACATCCCACTGTTCTGGCAGTGACTGCGGTGGAATATGCTCATTGATGGTGCTTTCAAGAACTTCCTGGCGGAACTCCTCGATGGTTGCGCCAATTTCTTCCGAGGCCAACAGCGTATTACGCATGTGATAAATCACTTTACGCTGTTCGTTTGCCACGTCATCAAATTCGAGCAACTGCTTACGCATGTCGAAGTTACGACCTTCAACCTTACGCTGAGCCTTCTCAATAGCGTTGCTCACCATGCGGTGCTCAATCGCTTCGCCCGGCTGCATGCCCAGCGCCTTCATGAAGTTCTTCACTCGATCAGAAGCGAAGATACGCATCAGGCTGTCTTCAAGCGACAGATAGAAACGGCTGGAACCTGGGTCACCCTGGCGACCGGAACGTCCACGCAACTGGTTGTCGATACGTCGTGATTCGTGACGTTCCGAGGCAATTACATGCAGACCGCCCGATTCAATCACCGCCTGATGACGCTTCTGCCAGTCAGCCTTGACCTGAGCAACTTGTTCATCAGTTGGGTTTTCCAGCGCTGCAACTTCAACTTCCCAGTTACCGCCCAGGAGAATGTCAGTACCACGACCGGCCATGTTGGTGGCGATAGTCAGCGCGCCTGGACGGCCAGCCTGAGCAATGATTTCTGCTTCTTTTTCGTGGAACTTAGCGTTAAGAACCTTGTGCTCGATCCCCTGCTTGTTGAGCAAGGCCGACATGTACTCGGAGGTTTCAATCGAGGCAGTACCCACCAGAATCGGGCGACCTTGTGCCTGACACTCCTGGATGTCCGCGACAATCGCAGCGTATTTCTCTTCCTGAGTCAGATAGACCAGATCATTGAAGTCTTTACGCGCCAACGCACGGTTGGTTGGGATAACCATGACCTCAAGCCCGTAAATCTGGTGAAACTCGAACGCTTCAGTGTCAGCTGTACCGGTCATGCCAGACAGCTTGTTGTATAAGCGGAAGTAGTTCTGGAAGGTGGTGGACGCAAGCGTCTGGCTTTCAGCCTGAATGTTCAGACCTTCTTTAGCTTCGATCGCCTGGTGCAGGCCTTCGGACAAACGACGGCCAGGCATGGTACGACCGGTGTGCTCGTCGATCAGCAAGACTTGATCGTTCTGTACGATGTACTCGACATTACGATGGAACAACTTGTGCGCACGCAGGCCAGCATAGACGTGGGTCAGCAGGCCAAGGTTGTGTGCGGAGTAAAGGCTTTCACCCTCAGCGAGCAAACCGGCCTGAGTCAAAATGTCTTCAATGAACTGGTGACCCTGTTCATTGAGTTCAACCTGACGTGTTTTTTCATCAACGGTGTAGTGACCTTCTTTGGTCACCACGCCTTCTTCTTCCTCGACATGCAGCTCAAGTCGCGGGATCAGGTTGTTGATCTCAACGTACATTTTTGAGCTGTCTTCGGCCTGACCAGAGATGATCAATGGCGTACGTGCTTCGTCGATTAGAATCGAGTCGACTTCGTCGATTACCGCGAAGTTGAGTTCACGCTGGAACTTGTCTTCCAGACTGAACGCCATGTTGTCGCGCAGATAATCGAAACCAAATTCGTTGTTGGTGCCGTAGGTAATGTCGGAGGCGTAGGCAATACGCTTTTCTTCTGGCGGCATGAACGGCGTAACGATACCTACGGATAAGCCGAGGAATTCGTACAGTGGACGCATCCAGTTGGCGTCACGACGAGCCAGGTAGTCGTTGACCGTAACCACATGCACGCCTTTACCGGCCAATGCATTGAGGTACACCGCCAGAGTCGCCACGAGGGTTTTACCCTCACCGGTGCGCATTTCGGCAATTTTGCCTTCATGCAAGGTCATCGCTCCGATCAACTGCACATCGAAGTGACGCATGCCCATTACTCGCTTACCAGCCTCACGGGCCACGGCAAACGCCTCAGCCAATAGCTGATCAAGCGTTTCACCTTTGGCTAAACGAGCTTTGAATTCTTCGGTTTTGGCACGCAGCTGCTCATCGGAGAGCGCAAGCATCTGCTCCTCAAAGGCATTAACGGACTGAACCGCCTTGAGCAAGCGCTTAACCTCACGCTCATTCTTGCTTCCAAAGAGTTTTTTCAACAAAGGCGCAAACATATCGACAGGTTCTTCCCACACGTATGGATGGAGGGCGACCCACTAGTCGCCCATGCAGCCCTAATGGCTGCGTGCGAAGGGGGCATTCTACCCGGAAACGAAGATGATGAAAGCGGCGTTATTAGTTGCCGCTTACACGAGCTATGTAGCTGGAAGGATTTACCACTCGACCAAGCTTAGTTACTTCGAAGTGCACATGATACCCCGTGGAGCGGCCCGTGCTACCAACCAGAGCAATTGTTTGCCCTCGCTTGACCAGATCACCGACTTGCACCACGTTGCGTTTATTGTGCGCATAAAGGGTTGTGTAACCATCTGCATGGCTAACCTCAACCACATTACCATAACCGTTTTTACGCCCGGAAAAGGTTACAACGCCCGCCGCAACAGAAATCACAGGACTTCCTGCCTTAGCAGCGAAATCAACACCTTTATGCACAGTGGCACGCCCGGTCAACGGGTGTATACGACGACCAAAGGGTGAAGATACATACCCTTGCAGGACTGGACGGCCCGCCAAATACTCAGCTTCGGTGAGCCGACGCTCAGCCAATAACTGCTCAAGCACCTCTAGCTGCTGCTCACGGCTGTCTAGCTGCAAAGCCAGATCATCCAGCGTGCTCATGAATGCCGGTGGCGCATAGGCAGCGCTACCATAAGCATCCTCAGCGCCACCCTGCCCCACGTTAAGCGAGAAGTCGAACTCGCTTGAGTCGATATCTGCCAGCTCGGTCAGGCGCTCACCCAGCGCGTCCAGGCGCGTCAAACGTGCCTGTAGTTCTGCAACATAGACAGCGAATGCGTCAAGTTGACGCTGCGCATCCACGCGTACAGCTCCCACTTCGGCACGCTGTTCATCAAGCGCCTGGTTAATTATTTGGCTGTCATCATGCGCAACCGCCTCGGTTTGAGGTGATATTTGCACACCGACAAAAGTGCCGAGGCTGAGCGAAACGCCCACCAACATGAATATTCCCGCCACCAGCCACCTTAAATCGAAGCTTAATGTTCGGGCAGCGCCATGGCGCCGACTGAGTAAAATTATTTGCACGACTTCCCCTTTTGGTGGACCCCAAGTAGGTAGCAGCATTTCTGCTACCATGGCGATTCCACAAACGTAGGCGTCCAGCCATGACTTTTCGTCCGTTGCCAGCTAAAGCTCCCGCCGCGCTATTGCGCGAAGCGAAGCCCCTGCAAGCCTTGTTTAATCAAGCTCAGCGGCTTGATCAACTGCAGCGCTTGCTTGAGAGCCAGCTTCAACCTGCTGCCAGAGAGCACTGTCATGTAGCGACCTGGCGTGAAGGTTGTTTGCTTCTTATTGTCACGGATGGACACTGGGCCACCCGCCTGCGTTATCAGCAAAAACGTCTGCTCAAACAGCTGCAGACACTCGAAGCGTTCGCGACATTAACCAAGATCCACTTCAAGGTGCAACCGCCAACAGCTGAAAGGCGTGCGGGACGTCGCACAATTATCCTATCGGACAGTGCCGCCGAGAACATTCAAGCCACAGCCGAAGGTATAAGCGACCCAACATTGCGCGCAGCCCTTGAGCGACTGGCCAAGCACACCAAGCCCGCCGACTGACTTCACTGACAAGCCAACAAGCCAACAAGCCAACAAGCCAACAAAAATCCAGCTGGAGTGTTGTAGCAACTTCCCTGTATCGAAACATTTAATAAAAAAGGCCACCTGACGGTGGCCTTAAGCGTAAAGCGGAGAGTGTTCGGTTTAACCCGCAGCCACAGGACGCATATAGGAAATCGGCGCGTTCTTCGGATCATCAAAGGTCACAGTTTCCCAAGCATCCGGCTGCGCAATCAGCTCGCGCAGCAAACGGTTGTTCAGGGCGTGTCCAGATTTGAAACCACGGAACTCACCAATCAAGCTGTTACCCAGCAGATACAGATCGCCGATCGCATCTAGAATCTTGTGCTTAACAAATTCGTCCTCATAACGCAGGCCGTCTTCGTTCAACACGCGATTTTCGTCTACCACGATTGCGTTATCTACACTGCCACCGAGCGCAAGGTTCTGCGAACGCAGGAACTCGATATCGCGCATAAAACCAAATGTGCGCGCCCGGCTGACTTCCTTAACAAAGGAAGTGCTGGAGAAGTCAACGCTTGCCATTTGCGTACGGTCACGGAAAACAGGGTGATCAAAATCGATTTCGAAACTCACCTTGAACCCTTCGAATGGTACGAAGGTGGCGCGCTTGTCGCCCTCCTCCACAGTCACTTCGCGAATGATTCGGATGAATTTCTTAGCCGCTTCCTGCTCTTGCAGGCCTGCGGATTGAATCAGGAAAACAAAAGGACCCGCACTGCCGTCCATGATCGGGACTTCGGATGCAGAGAGTTCGACGTAGGCGTTATCGATGCCCAGGCCTGCCATGGCCGAAAGCAAGTGCTCTACAGTATCCACCTTGACGTCACCATTAACCAACGTGGTTGACATGGTGGTTTCACCGACATTGCACGCCCGCGCAGCAATTTCTACGACGGGGTCTAGGTCGGTACGTCGGAACACGATACCGGTGTCCACGGGTGCCGGCTTCAGGGTCAGATAAACCTTTTCCCCGGAATGCAGGCCGACGCCAGTGGCGCGGATAATGTTCTTTAAGGTGCGTTGTCTGATCATGTCTCTGGCCGCTATAGCGCTAGTTGCGAATTGTTTTCAACAATGGCCGGCGATAATAGCAGAACCGGCCTTTGCTGAATACCAATCACCCTAATGCTCCTGATACATTTCATTAATCGGCCTGACGGCGCAAGAACGCAGGGATATCCAGATAGTCCAGATCGTCTTGCGGATTCAGCTTAGCTGCAGTCGCAGCACCGTGGCTCTGACGCTGAACGGTTGGACGCTCATAGTCTTTGTAGTTAACGGTTTGCTCGCTACGTGGCGCAGCAGTCGCAGCTGGAGCCGACTGCGAGGTTGACGGAGCCGAAACCGGCGCAGCGCTAACCTGAACAGTGTTGTCGATAACCTTAACTGGCTTCTCGATTTTCGCACCCAGACCCGTTGCAACAACTGTTACGTGCAGCTCATCGCGCATATCCGGGTCGATCACGGTGCCGACTTTAACGGTGGCGTGCTCGGAAGCGAATTGCTCAATGATGTTACCCACGTCGGAGTATTCACCCAACGAAAGGTCTGGACCGGCAGTGATGTTAACCAGGATGCCACGCGCGCCCTGCAGGTTTACATCTTCCAGCAGTGGGTTGCGGATAGCCGCTTCAGTTGCTTCACGCGCACGGTTCGGACCACTGGCGCAACCAGTGCCCATCATCGCCATGCCCATTTCGCTCATCACGGTTTTAACGTCAGCAAAGTCGACGTTGATCATACCTGGACGCTTGATGATGTCGGAGATACCGCGCACAGCACCTGCCAATACATCGTCAGCCTTAGCGAAAGCCGACAGCAAGCTGGCGTCTTTGCCGAGGATAGTCAGCAGTTTTTCGTTAGGAATGGTGATCAGCGAATCAACGCTTTGCGACAGAGAACGGATGCCCTCTTCAGCAATTTGCATACGCTTACGGCCTTCGAACGGGAACGGACGCGTTACCACGGCAACGGTCAGAATACCCATCTCTTTGGCGACTTCAGCGATCACTGGAGCAGCGCCGGTACCGGTACCGCCACCCATACCTGTGGTAATAAAGACCATGTCTGTGCCTTGCAGCACTTCAGCAATGCGCTCGCGGTCTTCCATAGCGGCCTGACGGCCAACTTCTGGGTTTGCACCAGCACCCAGACCTTTAGTCACGCCAGTGCCAAGTTGCAGCACGGTGCGCGCACCAATGTTTTTCAACGCTTGAGCGTCGGTGTTGGCGCAAATAAATTCAACGCCTTCGATGTTACTGACGCACATGTGGTTCACGGCATTACCGCCACCGCCACCGACACCAATAACTTTGATAACTGCGCTCTGCGGGATGTTATCTACGAGTTCGAACATTTTCCCTCTCCTTTACACTCTAGTTTTGTAACGCCTACTGCACACGCTCAAACAACCTCTGAAAAATCAGAAGTTGCCCTGCACCCAACGCTTTAAACGTTCAAGTACGGGTTCTTTTTTGTCTTCGCTGAAACCACTGCTGCCAACCGAAGACATGGAAATTCCGTCGGCTTGCTTTTGCAGGCCGTACAGCAACAAGCCAACGCCTGTTGAATAAATTGGATTACGCACCACATCACCCAGACCTTTAACGCCTTGAGCAACACCCAGGCGCACGGGCATATGGAAGATTTCCTCCGCCAACTCGACCGCACCTTCCATCTTCGAGGTGCCACCGGTCAGGACGATGCCCGCCGGAATCAAGTCCTCATAACCGCTACGACGCAGCTCTGCCTGAATCAGGGTGAACAGTTCGTCATAACGCGGTTCAACCACCTCGGCCAGCGTCTGGCGAGACAAATCACGCGGGGCACGATCGCCTACGCTAGGCACTTTGATGGTTTCGCCCGGACCTGCCAGCTTGGCCAGTGCGCAGGCATAACGAATCTTGATTTCTTCGGCGTATTGCGTCGGTGTACGCAGCGCCATGGCGATGTCGTTGGTGACTTGATCACCCGCAATCGGGATCACCGCGGTGTGGCGAATCGCGCCTTCGGTGAAAATGCAGATGTCGGTCGTACCGCCGCCGATATCAACCAGGCAAACACCCAACTCTTTCTCGTCGTCAGTCAGCACTGCGTAGGCAGAGGCCAGTTGCTCAAGAATGATGTCGTCAACTTCAAGGCCGCAGCGGCGTACGCACTTCTCGATATTCTGAGCAGCATTAACCGCGCAGGTGACCACATGAACCTTGGCCTCCAAACGCACGCCAGACATTCCCAGAGGCTCGCGAACACCCTCTTGATTGTCGATCACGTAATCCTGCGGCAAGGTGTGCAATACACGCTGATCTGCCGGGATGGCGACTGCCTGAGCCGCATCAAGCACACGCTCAAGGTCGGCACGGCTCACTTCGCGATCACGGATAGCGACGATGCCGTGGGAGTTGAGACTACGGATGTGATTGCCAGCGACGCCGACGAAAGCCGAGTGGATACGGCAGCCAGCCATCAACTGCGCCTCTTCGACTGCACGCTGGATCGACAGTACCGTCGACTCAATATTAACCACCACGCCCTTCTTCAGGCCGCGTGATGGATGCGTACCGATACCGACGATCTCTAATTGGCCGTCCGGGGTAACTTCACCCACCAGCGCCACCACTTTAGAGGTGCCAATGTCGAGGCCGACGATCATCTTGCCACTCTCAACGTTTGCCATGTGTATTGCCTTCTCCTGATTCACTGCACAGCAGCGGTTTCGGCCGCTGTGGGCGCTACCGGCTGACGCCACGCAACGGCTAGGCCGTTGGAGTAACGCAGATCGATACGCGCGATATTCGCGATTTGCTCTTTCAATTCTTTGTCGTAAATGGCAATGAATCGGCGCATTTTTTCAACCAGGTGATCACGCCCCAACAGCAGCGCAACCCCCTGCGATGTCACTAAAAACCAGCTTCCACGCTCACGCAATTCAAGCCGGGCGACTGAGAACCCCATAGGCCGCAGCATCTGACTAAGCACTTGGTATTGCTGCATAACCCGCTGCTGCGCACGCTTAGGACCGTACAACTGCGGTAAATGTTCGTACTCAGCCAATCCTTCTGGCGCGAACGCCTGACCCTGGTTGTTCAACAGCGAGCCATCTCCCCAACGGGCGATCGGCATTTGCTCTTCCAGGCTGACCACAATCTGGTCTGGCCACACACGGCGCACAGCCGCACTGGCGATCCATGGCATTTGTTCCAACTCGTGGCGCAACCCCTTCAAGTCGACACTGAAAAACTTCGACTTGATGAACGGTGCGATTCGCTCCTGCACCACTTGTTGACTGACATAACTCAGCTCACCCTCAACACTGACCTTGGCAATCGGCCGGTCGACATAAGGCATAAGACGCACAGACAACTCATAGGCACCAAAACCCAAAGCCAGCAGCAACAACGGCCAAGTCAGACGCTTCAGGAACGTCAGATCAGCTTTGCGCAAGCGCGTACCAGCCGGCTCCTTCTCCACCAAACGACTGGCGCCGCGCTGCGCAGGCTTACCGCGCACGGGTGCACGGGTAGCTCCTGGCTGATGGCGGGCAATGGCGTTCATGACTTAACCCCGGGCCTCAATACTGTCGGCCAAAATCGCCAACACCAACTGTTGAAAATCCAAACCGGCGGCCTGCGCTGCCATCGGCACCAAGCTGTGGTCTGTCATGCCCGGCACCGTGTTGACTTCAAGTAACCAGAAAGCACCGCTGGCATCCTGCATCACGTCTGCACGTGCCCACCCCTGCACACCGACTGCATCACAAGCACGCTTGGTCAGTTCCTTGAGCTCAAGCTCCTTGGCTGCGTCCAGGCCGCAGGGAATGCGGTATTGAGTGTCATTCGCCAGGTACTTGGCGTCGTAGTCGTAAAAGCTGTGCGGCGTGCCCAAACCGATCACTGGCAGCACCTGACCGCGCAATGTCGAGATGGTGTATTCAGGACCGTGGATCCACTGCTCGACCAGCACTTGGCTGTCGTATCGGATCGCGTCTTTCCACGCAGCAATCAGCTCTTCAGCACTGTTGACCTTGGCCATGCCGATGCTCGAACCTTCATGCGCAGGCTTGACGATCAGCGGAAAGCCCAGATCACTGGCCGCTGCCTGACAGTCTTCAACACTCGCCAGCACAGCGTGACGCGGTGTCGGCAAGCCAAGGCTTTGCCACACTTGCTTGGTCCGCAATTTGTCCATGGCCAAAGCCGATGCAAGGATGCCGCTGCCGGTGTACGGAATACCCGCGCACTCCAGCAAGCCCTGCATGCTGCCGTCTTCCCCGCCACGGCCGTGAAGCACGATAAAAGCGCGGTCAATTTTTTCGTTGAGCAAACGCTGCAGCAAGTCATCACCGACATCGATACCGAACGCGTCAACGCCAGCGGTTTGCAGTGCCTTGAGCACGGCATTGCCCGACTTCAGCGAAACCTCACGCTCGGCACTCTTGCCGCCGAACAACACGGCAACACGACCGAAGGCACTGACAGGCAGTTCTGACTTCAAACCGCTAAACACTTGGCCACTCATTTCGACTTACCTACAGCCGCACTAAACAGCGGGCTCTGCACTAGTTGTGGGGCCAAGCCACCGATATCGCCTGCGCCTTGGCACAACAGAATGTCGCCTGCGCGTAGCAGTGGCTTGATCAGCGGAGCGAGGTCAACGCCGCGCTCGATATAAATAGGGTCCAACTGGCCGCGCTGACGGATGCTGTGGCACAGCTGACGGCTATCGGCGCCAGGAATCGGCTCCTCACCGGCTGGATACACTTCCATCAACAACAGCACATTGGTTTCACCGAGCACCTGCACGAAATCGTCGTACAAATCGCGGGTACGGCTGAAGCGGTGCGGCTGGTAAACCATCACCAAACGGCGCTCTGGCCAGCCACCACGTACAGCCTTGATCACTGCAGCAACTTCACGCGGGTGATGACCGTAGTCATCCACCAACATCACTTCACCGCCTTCAACTGGCAGCTCGCCGTAAACCTGGAAGCGCCGGCCAACGCCTTCAAAGCCAGACAAACCCTGTACGATCGCTTCGTCAGAGATGCCTTCATCGGTTGCAATGGCGATAGTTGCCAATGCATTGAGTACGTTATGGTTGCCGGGCATATTGACCGACACCTCAAGCGGCTCACTGTCGCGACGCAACACGGTGAAGAAGGTTTGCATACCTTGCTGACGGACATTGATAGCGCGCACATCAGCGTCTTCATCAAAGCCGTAAGTCATGGTTGGGCGCGCCACCTGCGGCAGAATTTCGCGCACAACCGGGTCATCCACACACATCACTGCCAAACCATAAAACGGCAGGTTGTGCAGGAACTCGACAAAGGTTTTCTTCAAGCGATTGAAGTCACCCTCATAGGTGCTCATGTGGTCCATATCGATATTGGTTACGACCGCAACCATCGGCTGCAGATGCAGGAAGCTGGCATCGCTTTCATCCGCTTCAGCAATCAGGTAACGGCTGGTGCCAAGCTGTGCATTCGTACCGGCAGCATTGAGACGGCCACCGATCACAAATGTTGGGTCAAGGCCGCCAGCAGCAAATACCGAAGCCAGCAGGCTGGTCGTGGTGGTTTTACCGTGAGTACCGGCAACCGCAACGCCATGCCTGTAACGCATTAGCTCGGCGAGCATCTCGGCGCGAGGCACCACTGGGATACGCCGATCAAGCGCAACCGCGACTTCCGGATTCGATGTATTGACCGCACTCGACACCACCAATACATCAGCGCTTTCGGCGTTTTCAGCACGGTGACCAATAAAGATCTGCGCACCAAAACTCTTCAGGCGCTCAGTCACGGCCGACTCTTTAAGGTCAGAGCCAGACACCTGATAACCAAGGTTGAGTAATACCTCGGCAATGCCACACATGCCTGCGCCGCCGATGCCGACGAAGTGGATTCTGCGAATACGGCGCATCTCAGGCTGGGGATATGCTTTTTGATTCTCAACCACGGGCCACCTCCAGGCAGATATCAACGACAGTGCGGGTTGCGTCAGGTTTCGCCAGTTGACGTGCTTTGGCGGCCATTGCGGTCAGTTGTTCGGAGTGCATCAAAACCTCGGTCAGCTGTGCAGCAAGCGCGGCTGCATCAGTGGAGCGTTGTGGCAGGAGGATGGCTGCACCCTCACCTACCAAATAATCTGCATTGCGTGTTTGGTGATCGTCGATGGCATGGGGCAGCGGAATCAAAAATGCAGCCAGCCCCGCTGCAGCCAACTCACTGATGGTCAGCGCGCCAGCACGACAAACCACCAGATCAGCCCAGGCGTAGGCCTGCGCCATGTCTTTGATAAACGGTGCGACCTGCGCTTCGACGCCTACTTCGCGATAACGTTCGCCAGTAATTTCAGCGTGTTGTTTGCCAGCCTGGTGGAACACTTCAGGCTGCAATTCGGCAGGTACAAGCGCGAGGGCCGCTGGCAGTATTTTGTTAAGCGGTTCGGCGCCCAAACTGCCGCCCATCACCAGTAACCGTGGCTTGCGGTTCTGCAAGCTGTCACGCGGGGTTTCAAGGAACAGTTCTTCGCGTACAGGGTTACCGGTTGTGCGACGTTTGCCCGACGCGGCAAAGGTATTCGGGAAGGCTTCGCACACACGGCTGGCAAATGGCACCAAGCTGCGGTTAGCCGTACCGGCCACAGCATTTTGCTCGTGGATGATCAATGGCGCGCCAGCCAACTTGGCAGCCAACCCGCCGGGACCGGTGACGTAACCGCCCATGCCGAGCACACAAACAGGCTCAAGTTTGCGCATCACTTTGCGTGCCTGAAACAATGCTTTGAGCAATTGAAAAGGTGCTTTGAGCAATGACAGCTTGCCCTTGCCACGCAAACCCGTGACATCAATAAGGTGCAGCGGCAAACCGGCGGCAGGCACCAATTCGTTTTCAATGCCGCACGGCGTACCTAGCCAGTGGACGCTGTAGCCACGGGCTTTGAATTCAGCCGCACAGGCCAATGCCGGGAACACATGCCCGCCGGTACCGCCAGCCATAATCAGCACATTACCGCGCATGATTGACCTCCTTGGCAGTACTCAGCTTGCTTGGCTGTTCTTCGGCGAAGTCAGACTCATCGAACTCGACGTCTTCACTGCCAAGTTGGTTGCGGCACTCCCATTCGATACGCAGCAGCAATGCCAGACTGACACAGCAGATAACCAGCGAGCTGCCGCCGTAACTAAGGAAAGGCAGAGTCAAACCCTTAGTCGGCAACAAACCAATGTTCACCCCAATGTTGATCAAGAACTGACCAATCCATAGAAATGCCAGACCGTACGCGGTGTAAGCAGCAAAGAACTGCTTGGCACGTTCAGCCCACAGACCTATGTACAGGGCACGGACGCAAACGAATACGAACAAGGCAACCGTCGCCAGCGCGCCGACCATGCCGAGCTCTTCGGCGAGTACCGCGAACACGAAATCGGTGTGCGCTTCTGGCAGGTAGAACTGCTTCTGGATGCTATTACCCAAGCCAACGCCAAACCATTCGCCACGACCGAAGGCAATCAATGCCTGACTGAGCTGGTAACCCGCACCGAATTGATCGGCCCATGGGTCGGCAAAGTTAGTCATACGCGCCCAGCGATACGGGTCTTGTACCAGTGCGGTAACAGCACCAACAGCCAGCAACACCATGAGACCAAAACGGAACAGACCCACGCCGCCGAGAAATAGCATTGCAGCCGCCGCGCCGAACATCACCACGGTAGCGCCAAAGTCAGGCTCAGCCAGCAACAGTGCGGCCATCGGCAGTAGCACGACAAACGGTTTGAAGAAACCAGCCCAGCTTTCGCGAACTTCTTCCTGACGGCGCACCAAGTAACCGGCGAGGTAAATCACCGCAAACACCTTGGCAATTTCAGAAGGCTGGACGTTGAAGGCACCGAAGCCAATCCAGCGCATCGAGCCATTCACTTCACGGCCCACGCCTGGAATCAACACGACTACCAACATGCCGATGGCGGCGATCAGTAAAATCCAACCACAACGCTGCCAGGTCGCTATAGGAATCATCACCACCACCACTGCCGCGCCTAGGCCAATCAGCAGGTATATAAGGTGGCGAATCATGTAGTACAGCGGATTGCCGGTGTTGACTGCAGCCACTTCGGTTGAAGCCGATGAAATCATCACCAACCCCAAACCCAGCAGCGCCAAGCAACCCGCGAGCAAGCCAAAGTCCATGTCAAAACCGCGACGACTAAAGAATGGCGAAGGATAAGGACGCAGGAAGGACAACATTAGTTGAGTCCCTCCACTGCCTGCGAGAACATGCGCCCGCGCTCTTCAAAGTTTTTGAACATGTCGAGACTGGCACACGCTGGCGAGAGCAACACAGCATCACCCGACTCAGCCAGTTCAGCGCTGCGCTGAACTGCTTCTTCCAGGGATTTAACGTGGATCAACGGTGCGGCATCACCCAACGCCTGCGCCAAACGTTCAGCGTCACGACCCAGCAACACCACGGCGCGGCAGAAACTGGCGACAGGTTTGCGCAGCGCAGAGAAATCAGCACCCTTGCCATCTCCGCCCGCAATCAATAGCAACTTGCCTTGGATGTCGGCGCCTAAGCCTTCAATGGCTGCAATCGCAGCGCCAACGTTAGTCGCTTTGGAGTCATCGTAGTAATTAACCCCCTTGCGCTCACCAACCCATTGGCAACGGTGCACCAGACCGCTGAATTTCTTCAAGGTCTCCAACATCGCCGCCATCGGCAGGCCAACGGCATGACCTAAAGCCAATGCCGCCAATGCATTTGACTGGTTGTGCCCGCCGCGAATTTTCAACTCGCGCACGGGCATCAAACGTTCAAACTTGAAGCCAAGGTACTTCTCACCGTTTTCTTCTATCAGGCCGAAGCGCTGGAAGTCCGGCTTGCCCAGGCCGTAGCTCCAGCAAGGTACTTGATCGGCAATCAGCGGGCGCGACAGCGCGTCGTCACGGTTAACCACAACCTGCTTGGCGCCACGGAAAATGCGGTGTTTAGCCAAGTGATAGGCTGGTAAGCCGGTGTAGCGGTCCATGTGGTCTTCGCTGATGTTCAGGCAAGTCGCTACTTCAGCATTCAGTTGATCAGTCGTCTCCAACTGGAAACTCGACAATTCCATGACGTACAGCTCAATGTCATCGCTCAGCAGATCAAGGGCTGGCGTGCCCAGGTTACCGCCAACAGCAACTTTTTTACCGGCCGCCGCAGCCATTTCACCCACCAAGGTAGTGACTGTACTTTTCGCGTTGGAGCCGGTGATCGCAATGATTGGCGCCTTCGCGTGACGTGCGAACAGTTCGATATCACCGGAGATTTTCACCCCACGGCTCGCCGCTTCTTGCAACGCAGGGGTCGAAACCGCGATGCCTGGGCTAACCAACAACTCACTGGCGCGGCAAAGGAATTCAACGTCCAGATCACCGCAACGCACTTCCACCTGCGGATACTGTTCACGCAAGGTGCTCAGCTCCGGCGGGTTCGCACGCGTATCAACCACAGCAAAGCGCACACCTTGGCGCGCTAGGAAGCGCACCAGAGACATGCCGCTCTTGCCGAGGCCGACAATAATGCGGAAGTGATCAGAAGCAATCAGACTCATTTGGTCCTCAGCGCAGTTTAAGTGTGGCAAGGCCGATCAACACCAAAATCACGGTGATGATCCAGAAACGAACGATGACGCGTGGTTCAGGCCAGCCCTTGAGTTCAAAGTGATGATGAATCGGTGCCATGCGGAAAACCCGCTTGCCGGTTAGCTTGAAAGATGCGACCTGAATGATCACCGACAGGGTTTCCATCACGAACACGCCGCCCATGATGAACAGCACCACTTCCTGACGCACGATCACGGCAATGGTGCCCAGCGCTGCACCCAATGCCAGCGCGCCAACGTCGCCCATGAACACTTGGGCTGGGTAAGTGTTAAACCAGAGGAAGCCCAAGCCAGCACCCACCAACGCAGCGCAGAATACGATCAGCTCGCCAGCACCCGGTACGTATGGAATCAACAGGTAATCGGCAAACTTCACGTTACCCGACAGATAGCAGAAGATGCCCAGCGCGCCGCCAACCATTACCGTTGGCAGAATGGCCAGGCCATCGAGGCCGTCAGTCAAGTTGACCGCATTGCTTGAGCCGACAATAACCAGATAAGTCAGGATCACGAAGCCAGCGCCCAAAGGGATGCTGACATCTTTAAGCAATGGCAGGATCAGCGTGGTTTCGACCGGCGTTTGCGCAGTGACGAAAAGAAAGATTGCCGCGCCCAGACCAAATACCGACTGCCAAAAATACTTCCAGCGGCTCGGCAAACCACGTGAGTTTTTCTCGATCACTTTGCGATAGTCATCAACCCAGCCGATGGCACCGAACAGCAACGTAACCGCCAGAACCACCCACACATAACGGTTGCTCAGGTCTGCCCAAAGCAAGGTACTGATGGCAATCGCCGAAAGAATGAGTGCGCCGCCCATGGTAGGCGTACCTTTTTTCGACAGATGCGACTGCGGGCCATCATTGCGCACCGACTGGCCAATCTGACGGATTTGCAGGGTGCGGATCATCCACGGACCCAGGCACAGCGACAGCGCCAGTGCTGTAAGCACACCCAGGATCCCGCGCAGTGTCAGGTATTGAAACACTGCGAAGCCCGTGTGGAACTGTTGCAGGTATTCAGCCAGCAGCAGCAGCATTAGTGTTTCTCCCCAGACGTGCCACAAAGCGCCGCCACGATGTTTTCCATCGCGGCGCTGCGTGAACCTTTAATTAGAATTGTTGTGTCGCTGCTCTCAGCTTTCAGGGCTTCGATCAGACTGGCTTGATCGGCGAAATGCCGACCATTTTCTGCAAACTCTTCTACCGCATAAGTCATCAGCGGGCCGACGGCGTAGAGCGCATCAACCTTACCTTTGGCGTAGTGCCCAACATCACGGTGGCTTTGCTCAGCCCAGCCGCCCAGCTCGCCCATGTCACCCAAGACCAGTACTTTGTGTCCTGAAAAACCGGAGAGGATGTCAATCGCCGCACAAATTGACGCAGGATTGGCGTTGTAGCTGTCATCGATCACGCGCATGCCAGTGTCAGTCAACTGCGCTACAGCGCGGCCTTTGACCGGAAGCAATGCTTCAAGGCCAGTTTTGATATCAACCAACGGAACGGACAACGCGCTAGCAGCCGCAGCCGCAGCCAAGGCATTGCCGACGTTGTGCTCACCGAGCAAATTGAGCTGTATACGCGCCTGCCCATGCTCGCTGTGCAAATGGAAATTTGAGCAGCCACGGCAGTCGCGAGCGACCTCACTGGCAAAGAAATCAGCCTCACTGTTGTGCACCGAGAAGCTCAGCAGCGCCCTGCCCTTGGCCTTTTCAGCCCATGTAGCGAATGCTTTATCGTCAAGATTGAGCACTGCCACGCCGCCAGCATCGAGGCCTTGCAAAATCTCGCCCTTGGCTTCAACAATTTTTTCGGGGCCGCCAAACTCACCCACATGCGCAGTACCGGCATTGGTGATGATGGCAACATGCGGCTTGGCCAAGGCCACGGTGTAAGCGATTTCACCTACCCCGGATGCGCCCAACTCGATCACCGCCGCCTTATGCTCCGGTCCCAACTCCAGCAGAGTCAGTGGAGCACCCAGCTCGTTATTCAGGTTGCCGCGAGTGGCCAACACCGCATCGCCATGTTCAACAAAGGCTTCGCGCAGGATACTGGCGAGCATTTCCTTAACAGTGGTTTTACCGCTGGAACCAGTCACCGCGACCAAAGGTCCACCAAACGCCTGACGATTAAGTGCGCCCAGCTGCCCCAAAGCACGGCGCGTATCAGCGACGAGCAACTGTGGCAGCGGCGAGTTCGGCACTTCACGCTCGACCAGTGCGGCGACTGCGCCCTTGGCGCTCACTTCCGACAGGTAATTGTGTCCATCAAAGTTCGGCCCGGTCAGCGCCACAAACAATTGCCCGGGTTTGATCGAACGGCTATCAGTGCCGACAGCAGCAAAGGCGCAATCCTGGCCTATCAGCCGCGCATTCAGTGCCTCAGTGATTTCGCTCAGTCGCAGGGCCTTAAGCATGCGCTACCTCCCAAGCAGACAAGGCTTTCGCCGCTTCCTGCAAGTCGGAAAATGGCTGACGCACACCGTTAATCTCCTGGTAGTCCTCGTGGCCCTTACCGGCCAGCACCACCACATCGTCGCTGTTTGCCGCGCCGATCACTTGGGCGATGGCCACGCCGCGGCCAGCAATGAACCGTGCGCTGTCAGCATTCGCCAAACCGTCATGAATATCGGCGAAGATTTGCTCAGGTTTCTCGCTACGTGGATTGTCATCAGTGACGATGACTTGATCAGCCAAGCGCTCAACAACGGTTGCCATCAGCGGACGCTTGCCGCGATCACGGTCGCCGCCACAGCCAAACACGCAGAGCAGTTTGCCCTTGACGTGTGGGCGCAAGGCTTCGAGTACCTTTTCCAGGGCATCCGGCGTGTGCGCGTAGTCAACGACAACCAGCGGCTGCTTGACCCCAGCAACATCTACTCCACCAAGGCGCTGCATACGACCAATTGGCCCCTGCAAGCCTGGCAAGACTTTAAGAATTTCATCCAGTGCGTAGTCCAGCCCGAGCAAAGCCCCAACCACTGCGAGCAAATTGCTCAGGTTGAAACGGCCCAACAATGAACTGCGCAGACTGCCTTCGCCGCGCGGGGTGACCAATGTGGCGCGCACGCCTTGGTCATCAAACTGTATGTCGCGGCAATGCAGATAGGCGTCAGAGTTATCCAGGCTGTAACTGATCAAGCGTGACTCATGCTTTTGCAGCGCCAATTGCTGACCAAATGCATCATCAAGATTAATCACCCGGCAACGCAGGCTCGACCAATTAAACAGCTTGGCCTTGGCAGCGGCGTAAGCTTCCATCGTACCGTGATAATCAAGATGATCACGGGACAGGTTGGTGAACACCGCGACGTTGAAATCAAGCGCAGCAACTCGACCTTGGTCAAGCCCGTGCGAAGACACTTCCATCGCCAATGCCCGCGCCCCTGACTTTTTCAGGTCAGCAAGCACTGCTTGTACACCAATTGGATCTGGCGTGGTGTGCAGACCTTGAGCCAGACCGTTATAAAAACCATTGCCTAACGTGCCGACAATTCCACAGCGCTCGCCAAGGGTGTCAAGCGCCTGCGCCAGCAACTGGCTGACACTGGTTTTACCGTTAGTGCCGGTGATGCCAACCATGTGCAAGCCGCGACTAGGTTCGCCATAAAAGCGTCCAGCGATGGCCGACAACTGACCCGCCAAATCCTTGATTGCAACCAGCTCGGCTTTATCGACACTCATATCGAAAGCGCCGCCAGCTTCATAGGCCACTGCAGCTGCACCACGCTCAAGCGCATCGGCAATGTGCTCGCGGCCATCTTGATTGAGCCCCGGCACCGCCAAAAACAGATCGCCCGGACGCACTTTGCGGCTGTCCAGAGTCAGTTCGCGGATCAAAACGCTGCTGCTAGCTTTGGGCAACAGCTGATTAAGAGGCATTGGCATTAGCCGCGCCCTCCCTTGCTCGATGAGGCATCGACTGTTTTCACTTCTTCAGACGGCAGATTGTCTGGCGTAACGTTCATCATGCGCAGGCCACCGGCCATGACCCGGCTGAATACCGGCGCCGAAACAAGACCACCGTAATAACCATCTTTAGTCGGTTCATCGATCACCACAGCCAATGCAATGCGCGGATTATGGGACGGCGCAAAGCCGGCAAACAGCGATCGATATGAATGCGGGGTATAGCCCTTGGTGCCGGTGGTCGTTTTACGCGCCGTGCCACTCTTGCCTGCAACGTGATAGCCAGGCACCTTGGCGCGATACACTCCGCCCGGCGCTTCAATCACTTGCTGCAACATGCCTTGCACGGTCTTGGCGATGTCTTCTGGAATAACCTGCACGCTATCAGGGGTTTTATCGACGCGGATCATCGACAAAGGCACTGATTTACCGTTATTTGCGAGCACTGTGTAGGCGTGTGCGAGCTGAACAGCCGTCACAGAAAGGCCGTATCCATAAGCAAGAGTTGCAGTCTCCGCCGGCCCCCATTTGCGATGGTTTGGCAGATTACCAACCCGCTCCCCTGGGAAACTCAGGCCGGTATCCTGGCCGAAGCCCACTTGCTGCATAACGCTGTAGATCGACTCTGCACCGATATCGAACGCGACCTTGCTGATCCCGACGTTACTCGACTTGATCAAAATACCGGTCAGATCGAGCATACCGTTGTTACGCGATACATCGCGAATTGTGTACTTGCCGATACGCAGCCAGCCTGGTGCTACGTTTACCGTATCACTTGGTTTCCAGCGACCAGTTTCCAGCGCAGCACTGATCGAGAACGGCTTAACCGTCGAGCCCGGTTCAAACACATCAGTCATTGCACGGTTGCGCATTGCCGCAGGATGGATGGTGCGACGATTATTTGGGTTGTACGTTGGCTGGTTAACCATGGCGAGAACTTCGCCGGTTTTAACATCAACCATCACCAGACTGCCCGCCTTGGCACCGAACTCGACCAGAGCATTACGCAGCTCGCGGTGCGCAAGATATTGCAGACGCAGGTCAATCGACAGCGCCAGTGCCTTGCCTGCTTTGGCGTTCTGCGTAACCTGCACATCTTTAATCAAACGGCCACGACGATCCTTGAGCACCTGGCGCTTGCCCGGCACGCCAGCCAGCCACTCATCAAACGCCAACTCCATACCTTCACGGCCGCGATCATCCACGTCGGTAAAGCCAACAACGTGCGCAGCAACTTCGCCAGCTGGATAGAAACGGCGGAACTCTTCAATTGAATAAACACCAGGCACTTTAAGGTCGAGAATTTTCTGACCTTGCTCTGGCGTCAAACCACGCACCAAATACATAAACTCACGCTTAGCGTGAGATTGTAGGCGCTTGGCGAAATCATCCGGATCCTGCCCCAAGGCTTCAGCCAGCGTTGGCCACATACCTTTGGCTGCTTGCAATTCTTTACCGTTGGCCCAGAGCGTGGTCACTGGTGTGCTTACCGCCAACGGCTCACCGTTACGATCAGTTATCAAGCCGCGGTGCGCAGGGATTGGAATATGGCGAACGCTACGCGCATCACCATGTGCCTGCAGGAAGTCGTGGTCAAAAATCTGCAAGTCGACAATACGCCAAACGATCGCGCCGACCATGGCTGCGAAGAGCAGCAAGACGAGGCGAAAACGCCAAGGATAAAGCGCGCCCTCAAGATTCATCATGGCTTCACCATGCGCACTTCGGCGGCGTCTGGGATGCGCATGTTCAGCTGTTCGCTGGCCAGTGTTTCGATACGGTTATGCGCAGTCCAAGTGCTTTGCTCAAGAATCAAGCGTCCCCATTCCGCCTGGGCTTTATCACGCACGCTCAGCTCGGAATAAAGCTCGTTGAGCAGCTGGCGATTCCAATGCGAGCAATAAGATACAGCCAGGGATGAAACCAGCACTGCAATAAACAGCATCAGCATCAACACGCTGCCGCGCGGAAAGGATTTCACCATGCGCAGGTTCATCGCAGCTTCTCCGCGATACGCATGACAGCGCTACGCGAGCGCGGATTAGCCTTGAGTTCGGCTTCAGATGCGAAAACCGGCTTACCTATAAGCTTCAGACGTGGCTCAAAGGCTTTTGGAATGATTGGCAAGTCACGCGGCAATTTGTCTTGCTCGCCTTTGGCGTGCTTGCGCATGAACTGCTTAACAATTCGGTCTTCCAGCGAGTGGAAGCTGATCACCACAAGACGACCACCGACCTCAAGAGTCTCCAGCGCAGCATCAAGCCCCAGGTGCAAATCACCCAGCTCGTTGTTGATAAAAATGCGCAAGCCTTGGAATGCACGCGTGGCCGGGTTTTTACCCTTTTCCCAGGCAGGATTGGCGACGGTTAGCACTTGAGCCAGATCAGCGGTACGCTCAAACGGCTGCTCTGCACGACGCATAACCACGGCGCGCGCCATGCGTTTTGAAAAACGCTCTTCGCCGTACTCTTTAAAAACCCGGGCAATTTCTTCCTCGCTGGCACTGGCAATCCACTGCGCAGCGCTCACGCCGCGTGACGGATCCATGCGCATATCCAGCGGACCGTCATTGAGAAAGCTAAAACCGCGAGTGGCGTCATCCAGCTGAGGCGAGGAAACACCCAGATCCAGAAGAATGCCGCTGACCTTACCCGACAGGTCGCGGACAGCCGCCTCAGCAGAAAGTTCCGCAAAACTTCTCTGTACAACGACAAAGCGGCCGTCTTCGGCCGCTAGCGCATTCCCTGTGGCGATTGCCAGGGGGTCTTTATCGAACCCCAGCAATTGGCCATCAGGGCCTAGTGACTCGAGTATGAGCCGACTGTGTCCGCCTCTGCCGAAGGTGCCGTCCATATAGCGACCATCCGCGCGCACAGCCAGCCCTTCGACAGCCTCGTCGAGTAGCACGGTTATATGGCGGAAATCACTATTCATAGTCACAGGATCAGGTCACGTAGATCGTCAGACAAAGCACCCGGTTGCTTGATGGCAGCCAAATCGGCATCTGCCACTGCATTCCAGGAATCTTCATCCCACAATTGAAATTTATTGAGTTGGCCGACCAACATGGCGCGCTTGTCCAGCTTGGCGTATTCGCGCAAGCGTGGCGGCACCAAGAAACGACCACTGGCATCAAGCTCCAGGTCAACCGCGTTACCGATCAACAAGCGCTGCAAACGACGGTTTTCTTCACGAAAGGAGGCCAGCTCACGAAGCTTGGCTTCAATCAGCTCCCACTCAGGCAGTGGATACACACACAAACAAGGGTCAATCGCATCAATCGTGATGATTAACTGGCCAGCACAGCGCGACACGAGCTCGTCCCGATACCTGCTAGGCATCGCGAGTCGACCTTTTGCGTCGAGACTTATGGTGTTGGCTCCGCGAAACACGATTGCGTTTCCTCTCTTGTTTAGCTATCCATGCCCAAAAAACCCACTTTTCGCCACTTCTTACCACCTGCGCACACTATAGGAACGCGCATGCCCCACCGTCAAGGTGCTTAAACAGGGAAAAATCCTTATAGAACGGAGATTTAGCGAATTTTACGAAGGTGGGAGAACAGCTTAAGTCGACATTCAAGAGTCAAATGTCAGCACACGCAAACATCTACACTTCAAACTTAAAGTAGTTTATTAAGAGTAAGATTATTTGGGTATTAGAATCGCGAGGAAGAACACCAAGCGTACTACCAGGAAGAAAGGTGGAGAGTCGATCTGTAAGCCGGGTTCTGTCGAGGACAGTCATTCCTCTACGACGTACATCACTGCACGCCTTTAGCAACCTACCCGGTTTCAGCGCGGGCCACGCCAATGAAACCCTATTTGGTCTTGCTCCGAGTGGGGTTTGCCTAGCCACGGACTGTTACCAGCCGCGCGGTGCGCTCTTACCGCACCTTTTCACCCTTACCGGCGCCGAAGCGCTTAGGCGGTTGTTTTCTGTGGCACTTTCCGTAGGCTCACGCCTCCCAGGGGTTACCTGGCACTCTGCCCTATGGAGCCCGGACTTTCCTCCCCCGCACTTCTTGCGAAGCACAGCAGCGACTGTCCGATCGACTCTCCGCCGCATAGGGTAATTGCACTTGCCCATTAGAACAAGCGTAACCGAGCACTGACGCGGCAAAAACCCAAATGTCGACGGTAAAACCAGCAATCAAGCATGCCGCAAATGACGACTCAAACTCTGCGCATAGCCGCCCAAACGATACGCCTGAGCCTGTTACTCTTCAGCTTGGCGCTCCAGCGCCAGTTGATAAAGCAAGTTCTTGCGCACACCGGTAATTTCAGCCGCCAAGGCCGCCGCTCGCTTCAATGGCATTTCTTTTAATAGCAAGTCGAGCACCCGCACCGCCTCAGCACTGACCGCAGCATCCCCTTCAGGCGCCTGCCAGCCAGCAACCAACACAACACATTCGCCGCGTTGCTGATTGGAATCCGCCGCCACCCAAGCGCTCAACTCGGCCAAGGGCAAGCCTTTGAGCGTTTCAAAGGTTTTGGTCAATTCACGGGCCAGCAACGCCGGACGCTCATCGCCAAAGATTGAACGCATATCTTCGAGACACTCGGCAATCCGGTGCGGCGCCTCATAAAAGATCAACGTGCGCGATTCCTCTTTAACCTGCTCAAGGCGCGAGCGGCGGCCCACCGACTTAGCAGGTAAGAACCCCTCAAATATAAAGCGATCCGAAGGCAAGCCAGCAGCCGATAGCGCGGCAATTAACGCACAGGCACCCGGCACCGGCACCACCGCGACACCCGCAGCACGCGCTTGGCGAACGAGGTGATAACCCGGATCGGAAATCAATGGCGTGCCCGCATCGGAAATCAACGCGACATCTTCACCCGCCTGCAGACGCTGCAAAAACTTACCGCCATGATCACGCTCATTATGCTCATGACACGCCGCCAACGGCGTAGTCAGACCAAAGTGTTGCATCAAGCGCGCCGAATGCCGGGTATCCTCAGCGGCGATAAGCGCTACATCACTGAGCACCTTCAACGCACGAGCACTTATATCTTCAAGGTTACCAATGGGCGTTGCGACCACATAAAGCGTGCCCAAACCTGAACTCAACGCATCTGTAGAAGTCACTGCACACGCCTCATTTATCACTAAAACGCGCATTGTAGCCCGTTTATGGAATCTTCTGAAAAAAGTAGCGAGCGCTGGGAATACAAGGCGAAAAGGTGCGAAAAAGCGCAGTTTAGTTGTCCTAAATGAGCATTTTGAGCAGTTTTTCAACGCAGTAATACCTAGCGCAGTAGTTTTTAAGAGGTTCCTTAGCTCTGCTGAGATCGCACCTTCGGCATAGCTTGGGTACAATTCAACTCTCATTTGATCAAGTATCAGGAACGCTTACATGATCGCCCGCCTGCGCCCGCTTCTCCTCCTTTGCTTAGTCGGCTTGCTTGCCGCCTGTGCCAGCTCATCAAACTCTGTCGGTGAACTACCGCGCACACCTCAAGCCAGCATCGAGCAATTGCTCCAGCAGGCAGGTGATGCACAAACCGAGGAAGCCAATTTATTGCGCTTGTCGGCAGCTGACCAATCCTACAAACAAAAGGACTTTGGCCGCGCCAGCACTATCCTTGAACAAGTTCAGCTTGAAACACTCAAGCCTGCTCAGCAGATATTCGCCAGCACCCTCACGGCGGAATTGGCTTTAGCCAGGAAGAATCCAAAGGCCGCCCTTCAAGCCCTTAGCCACCCGAGCTTCGAGCGTTTGGGTGAGCTCCCGGTTGAGCAACAGATCCGCAGCCAACTGACCCGCGCCATGGCACTTGAACAAGACGGCCAACTGCTTGCAGCAGCCCGCGAACGTATCTATATTGCGCCACTGCTTAGCGATGCGACTGCAGCAAGCAACCACGAAGCGATCTGGCTATTGGTTTCACGCCTGCCAGCGGATCAACTGCAAGCAACCGGTGATGCTGACTTAACCGGCTGGCTGGCACTGGCCAGCGCGTCGAAAAGCGCGGCGACTCTGGAACAGCAGCAAGCCGCAATTGATAACTGGGTCGCCACTCACCCAGCTCATCCAGCAGCAGCGCAATTACCCAAGCCCCTGCAAGACCTGAAACAACTGTCGAGCAAGCCTATCGGTCAAATCGCCCTGCTTTTGCCGCAGGAAGGCAAGCTGTCCAGCGTGGGCCGCGCCTTACGCGACGGCTTCATGGCCGCGTACTATCAAGCCCAGCAAGCGGGTGAAACCCTGCCGGACGTACAGGTTTATGACAGCTCGCGCATCAGCTCCATGGACAGTTTCTACCAACAGGCGCAAAGCGCCGGCGTACAGCTGGTTGTTGGCCCACTGGAAAAACAACTGGTGACCCAACTCAGCAGCCGCGAACAACTGCCCATCACCACGCTGGCCCTGAACTACAGCCAAAGTAACCAGGAAGCCCCTGCTCAACTCTTCCAATTCGGCCTAGCCGCAGAAGATGAAGCGCGCGAATCAGCACGCCGCGCCTGGTCTGACGGCATGCGTCGCGCCATCGCATTAGCGCCAAGCGGCGACTGGGGCAACCGTGTTCTGGCGGCATTCCGTGAAAGCTGGGAAGCCCAAGGCGGTGAGCTACTGGCCGCACAGAGCATCGCCCAACCGGTCGAGCTAGCCCAACAAGTCGGCAAGCTCCTGCAACTGCGCCAAAGTGAAGCTCGTAGCAAAAACATCGAAGAAAAACTTGGCACCGAAGTCGCCTCTGAACCTTCGCGTCGCCAGGACGTTGACTTCATGTTCCTTGCTGCCACACCACAACAGGCCCAGCAGATCAAACCAACGCTGGTATTCCAGTACGCAGGCGATATGCCGGTTTACGCCACCTCGACCCTCAATAGCGGCGTGTATAACCAAGCCCAATATTTGGATATGGAAGGCATTCAGTTTTGCGAAACCCCTTGGATGCTCAATACTGATGACCCAACTCGCCAGCTCGTGGTCAGCCAGTGGCCGCAAGCCGGCGGCAGCCTTGGCCGCCTCTATGCAATGGGTGCAGACGCCTTCACTCTCGCGCCGCGCCTGGAGCAGCTAAAAGCGCTGCCAAGCACACGCATTGACGGCTTGACCGGCAGCCTCAGCCTTGGCCCCGACCAGCGAATTGAACGCCAATTACCCTGGGCACAATTCACTGGCGGCCAGATACAGCGCTTGCCTGACACCCCACTTGATTGATCGCACCAGCAGCCAAAGCAGCGGCAACGCTGCTGAGGCCATCGCGCGTCAACACCTTGAAAAAAACGGCCTGCGCCTCATCGCAAAAAACTGGAGATGTAGGCTCGGCGAGCTTGATCTGGTCATGCTCGACATCGATACAGTAGTATTTGTCGAAGTTCGCTACCGCCGCCACAAGGCCTGGGGCGGTGCAGCAGAAAGCGTCGACACCCGCAAACGCAACAAGCTCACGCAAGCGGCCATGTCTTTTCTGCAGCAAGAATCACGCTGGAACCAACACCCCTGCCGCTTTGACGTCGTCGCCATAAGCGCAGACAGCAAAGACAAGTTGCAATTGAATTGGATTAAAAACGCGTTTGATACGTGAACCCTTTAACCATTCATGGTCACAATAAGGCAGCACCCCTGACTCATTTATATTTCTGCACCCGCAAAACTTAAGGTGACATCTTCGATGGACATGCAAGCCCGTATTCACCAGTTATTCCAAGCCAGCATTGACACTAAACAGCAGGCAATGGAAGTCCTTGCGCCACTTATCGAGCAAGGCAGCATGGCGATGGTTAACGCTCTGCTGAACGAGGGCAAAATCCTCTCATGCGGCAATGGCGGATCAGCTGGCGATGCCCAGCACTTCTCCTCCGAGCTACTCAACCGCTTTGAACGAGAGCGGCCGAGCCTGCCAGCCATTGCATTGACCACCGATAGTTCGACCATCACCTCGATTGCCAATGATTACAGCTACAACGAGATATTCTCCAAACAAATACGCGCGCTAGGCCAGCCTGGTGACGTGCTCTTGGCAATCTCCACCAGCGGCAACTCGGCCAACGTTATCCAGGCCATCCAGGCTGCGCATGACCGTGAAATGACGGTAGTAGCGCTCACGGGTCGCGACGGTGGCAACATGGCCTCACTGTTACTGCCAGAGGACGTAGAAATCCGCGTCCCGGCACAATCCACCGCACGCATACAGGAAGTCCACCTTCTGACCATCCACTGCTTGTGCGACCTTATCGACAGCCTACTATTTGGGAGTGAAGAATGATCCGTTCACCACTGACTATTGCAGCATTGGCGCTTACCCTTTTGGTTAGCGGCTGCAGCAACCGCAGCATCGGCAACTCAATTGACGACAAACTGCTCGACCCTGACGTGCGTAGCGCAGTACAGAAAGCCAACCCCGACCTGACCAGCCCGACTTCGCATATCGTTGTCAGCAGCTACAACGGCATCGTCCTTTTGGCCGGACAGACCCCACGCGAAGAACTCAAGCAAACTGCCGAAAAAGCAGCCAACAGCGTTCAAGGCGTGAAAAAGGTTTATAACGAACTGCAAATCCTGCCGCCGACTTCGCTGATCGCACGCAGTAACGATTCGTTGCTAACCGCACAAATCAAGACTGAAATGCTCGCCAACAGCAACGTACCAAGCACCAACATCAAGGTGATCACCGAGAACGGTATTGTTTACCTGCTCGGCCTGGTAACGCGCCAGGAAGCCCAGAGCGCCACGCAAGTGGTACAGGGCGTGTCAGGTGTACAGAAAGTCATCAAGCTGTTCCAGTACATCAACTAGAACCTTACAGGCACAAAAAAGGCGATCTTCGGATCGCCTTTTTTGTTTGCTTCACAGTCGCTATTTCACAACCTTCAGGCTTGGCCTGCCACTTGGACGCGGCGGATCAGTCTCAGGCGGCCCCTGATCGTCAGGACCGTCAGCAACTTCTTCATCAACTGCCGGCGTCTCCAAATCAAAGACCATACCCTGACCGTTTTCCCGGGCGTATACAGCAAGAATCGACGGTCCAGGTACGTATAGCGTATGCGCTACACCACCAAAGCGCCCCTCAAAACTCACCGCCTCGTTATCCATATGCAAGTGACGAACTGCACTAGGCGACACATTGAGCACAATCTGCCCATCGCTGGCGAAACCGGACGGTACTTGCACGCCCGGGTACTCAGCATTCACCAACAAGTGGGGAGTGCAATCGTTATCAACGATCCACTCATACAGAGCACGAACCAGATAGGGACGACTCGAGTTCATAGGTCTCTCCTCGCGTGTTAACGCATATCACGTTCAACCGTGGACAAACTGGCCTGGAAGGCCTCACGGGCGAACTGCCGCTCCATATACTCGAGCAGCGGTTTAGCAGGTTTTTGCAACTCAATACCCAACACCGGCAGACGCCATAGAATTGGCAACAAGCAACAGTCTACCAAGCTCAGCTCTTCACTGAGAAAGTAAGGCTTGTCGACAAACAACGGAGACACACCCGTCAGACTCTCACGCAGTTCCTTGCGCGCTTGCACGCGGGCCGGCTCTTTACTACGCGGATCAAGAATCAGGTCAACCAACGCACACCAGTCACGCTGGATGCGATGAATCAACAAACGACTGTTTGCACGAGCCACCGGGTAGACCGGCAAAAGCGGTGGGTGCGGGTAACGCTCATCCAAGTATTCCATTACCACTGTCGACTCATACAACGCCAAATCACGATCAACCAGCGTCGGCAAGCTAGCGTAAGGATTTACCTCAAGCAGCTTTGGCGGGTAACGACCCGGCTCGACAGTGATGATCTCGGCGCTGACACCCTTCTCGGCGAGCACAATACGTACGCGGTGGGAATAGTGGTCGGCGGGGTCGGAGTAACAGGCCAACCGATTGGTCACGCCCATGGCGGTCCTCCTCGCTTATAAAGTTATATGAAGCAGAAAAACCTGCGCGCCCAGTAGGGCGCGCAGGTCAACAACAGGGAAATACAGATTAATGCACGTCCTTCCAGTATTCACGCTTCAACAAGTAAGCAAATACAAAGAAGAAAGCAAGATACAGCAGAACGTAGGTACCGATACGCTGACTTTCCAATTTTACCGGGTTAGCCGAGTAAGCAAGGAAGGTCACCAGGTTCTTGATCTTCTCATCAAACTCTTCTTCTGACAGCGAACCTGTTTTTGGCTCAACCACCAGTTGATCACAAGCTTTATGGGTAATCGGAGTACCGGTCAACGGATCGTATTGCTTCTTGCCATCCTCAACAATCTGGACCTGCTTGCAGCCCATGTATTGACGACCCTGCAAGCCAACCAAGACGTTAGGCATACCAACGTTATGGAATACGGTGTTGTTCGCACCCAATGGACGGGATGGATCTTCGTAGAAGCTAAGCAGGTAGCTGTACAACCAATCATTGCCACGCACACGCGCAACCAGAGTCAGATCCGGCGGCGCAGCACCGAACCAGTCTTTGGCATCGTCAGGGCGCATGCTGCTCTGCATGTGGTCACCGACTTTAGCGCCGGTGAACACCATGTTTTCGAGCATGATTTCATGCGGGATACCGAGGTCATCGGCAACCCGCTCATAACGCTGGAACTTAGCTCCGTGGCAACCCATGCAATAGTTAGCAAAGGTACGCGCACCGTCTTGCATAGCGGCTTTGTCAGTCAGGTCGATATCGACCGTGTGCGGGAGAGCACCTCCAGCACTGGCGAAAGCGAATACCGGCATAACCGCCACGATCATTGCAGCAAATAGTTTTTTCATCAGCCAGTCACCCTTTCCGGAACCGGTTTGGTTTTTTCCATCCTGGTGTAGAACGGCATCAGAATGAAGTACGCGAAATACAGGAAGGTACAAATCTGCGAGATCAGCGTACGCGTTGGGTTCGGCGCCAACACCCCCAATACACCAAGGATGACGAACGAGACGCAGAACACCAGCAACCAGACCTTACTCAACCAACCTTTGTAACGCATCGACTTAACAGGACTACGGTCCAGCCAAGGCAACACGAACAACACAGCGATAGCTGCGCCCATGGCGACTACACCCAAGAGCTTGTCAGGAACGGCGCGAAGAATTGCGTAGAACGGCGTGAAGTACCAAACCGGAGCAATGTGTTCTGGGGTCTTGAATGCGTTAGCCGCTTCGAAGTTTGGCTTCTCAAGGAAGTAGCCACCCATTTCAGGGAAGAAGAAGATAATCGCGCAGAAGACGAACAGGAACACCACGACACCGACGATGTCTTTCACGGTGTAGTACGGATGGAACGGGATACCATCAAGCGGAACGCCGTTTTCATCTTTCTTTTTCTTGATGTCAACGCCATCCGGGTTGTTCGAACCGACTTCATGCAACGCCAGGATATGCAGCACAACCAGACCGAGAATCACAATCGGCAGGGCCACAACATGCAAGGCAAAGAAGCGGTTGAGGGTAATCCCGGAGATCAGATAGTCACCGCGAATCCACTGAGTCAGGTCGTCACCGATAACCGGGATCGCACCGAACAGCGAGATAATTACCTGAGCACCCCAGTAAGACATCTGCCCCCATGGCAACAGATACCCCATGAAGGCTTCAGCCATCAGCGCCAGATAAATCAGCATACCGAAGACCCAAACCAGCTCACGAGGCTTCTGATATGAGCCGTACAGCAGGCCGCGGAACATGTGCATGTAGACCACGACGAAGAACGCCGAAGCACCGGTAGAGTGCATCAGACGCAGGATCCAACCATAGTCGACATCACGCATGATGTATTCAACAGAAGCAAACGCCTCTTCAGCCGACGGCGTGTAGCTCATGGTCAGCCAGATACCCGTTAGTATCTGGTTTACCAGAACCAACAGAGCCAGCGATCCAAAAAAGTAAAAGAAGTTGAAGTTCTTTGGTGCGTAGTACTTGCTGAGGTGGTCTTCCCACATTTTTGTGGCGGGAAAACGGGCGTCAACCCATTCCATGAATTTGCTCATCAAGCTTTCTCCTGATCCACACCGACGATAACGATGTCATCCGACTCATACGAATATGGCGGCACTGGCAGATTCAACGGAGCAGGCTGCGATTTGTATACGCGGCCTGCCAAGTCGTAGTGCGAGCCATGGCAAGGGCAGAAATAACCACCTAGCCAGTCTGGACCCAAATCTGCAGGAGCAACTTCTGGACGGAAAGTCGGCGAGCAACCCAAGTGCGTGCAAATACCTACAAGGATAAGTATTTCTGGCTTGATCGAACGCGTTACCGGGTCCACATATTCTGGCTGCGCAGAGGCTTTCGACTCTGGGTCTGCCACGCGGTCATTGAGTTTGGTCAGGTTACCGAGAATCTCCTCAGTACGGCGCACGATAAATACCGGCTGCCCCCGCCACTCAGCAATCATCTGCTGTCCCGGCTCGACCTTGCCAACGTTCACCTTCACAGGTGCACCGGCAGCTTTGGCCTTAGCGCTCGGGAACCATGACCCCACGAACGGGACCGCGGCACCCACCGCTCCTGCAGCGCCCACCACAGAGGTGGCCGCTACGAGGAAGCGACGCCGGCCTGCATTCACGCCGTCATTGCTCATTCAGTCGTCTCCCATCAGCTTTGTGGCCTGTTATTCAGGCCTATACTAAGTAAAATTCTGGTCGCGCAAAAAATTCGCCAAATGGTAAAGAAAAGCCCCTTTTCTGACAAGGTAATTACCCAGCCAAAAGCTCTAAACACCTTAGCACGCGTGCAATGTATATATGCGTCACGATGTCGCAGACTAGTTTAACAGCCATAAAAAACGCCCAGCTCCGAAAGGAAACTGGGCGCTTTTGAACGCAGGTAGCGAATTAACGCTTCGAGTACTGCGGACGCTTACGCGCTTTACGCAGACCAACCTTCTTACGTTCAACTTCACGAGCATCACGAGTCACGAAGCCTGCTTTACGCAGAGCTGGACGCAGAGTTTCGTCATAATCCATCAACGCACGAGTGATACCGTGGCGGATTGCGCCAGCTTGACCACTTACACCACCGCCAACAACGGTAACGAAGATGTCAAACTTTTCGCTCAGCTCGGTCAGTTCCAGCGGCTGACGAACTACCATGCGGGCAGTTTCGCGACCGAAGAACGTATCAAGAGTGCGATTATTGATAGAGATACTGCCATTACCCGGACGCAGGAAAACGCGTGCGGTTGCAGTTTTGCGACGGCCAGTGCCGTAATTTTGAGTCGCCGACATAATGAACTATTCCGTTAAATCTTCAGTTCTTGGGGCTGCTGAGCAGTATGAGGGTGAGCAGCGCCCGCATAGACTTTCAGCTTACGGTACATGTCGCGACCCAACGGGTTTTTCGGCAGCATGCCTTTAACCGCAGTCTCGATCACGCGTTCTGGCGCCTTGGCGATCAACTTTTCGAAGTTGATCGACTTGATGCCACCCGGGAAACCGGAGTGAGAGTAATACATTTTATCGGTAGTCTTGGCACCGGTAACACGTACCTGCTCAGCATTGATTACGACGATGTAGTCGCCAGTATCAACGTGCGGAGTGTACTCAGGTTTGTGCTTGCCACGCAGACGAGTAGCGATTTCGGTAGCCAGACGACCCAGGGTCTGACCAGCAGCGTCGACGACAAACCAGTCGCGCTTAACTGTTTCTGGTTTAGCAGTAAAAGTTTTCATTCTTTATAGCCTCAGGGGCCGCCCTGATAAATAAGACGGCGGATCTTACTGAATAGTGCGTACTTTGACAAGGTCAAAGGCAGCCGGAGACAGACGCTATCGGGGGCTCGGGTCAGCGCGTCCGTTACACGGCAAGATTTCTTCGGCAGACGGCGCATCACTTCCACTGCAGAAAGAGCTGCGCAATTATGCAGATTGCGAAAAATTTAGCAACCTGATTGTATAACTCTTTTTCTAGAGGACACATCAATGGATTTTCGCAAACTAGGCAAAACAGACATTTCGGTTAGCTCTATTTGCCTAGGAACCATGACGTGGGGTGAGCAGAACACCCGTGACGAGGGCTTCGCGCAGATTGAGCGGGCCAAGGCTTACGGCGTCAACTTTATCGACACCGCTGAAATGTACCCAGTGCCGCCGCGAGCGGAAACCTACAGCAAGACTGAACAGATCATCGGCGAATACTTTGCCAAAACCGGCGATCGCGCCGACTGGGTCCTGGCCAGCAAGATCAGCGGCCCCGGCAATGGCATCGACTATATTCGTGACGGCAAGCTCAAACACAACCGCGAGCATATCACCGCGGCAGTGGATGCCAGCCTCAAACGCCTGCAAACCGACTGGATCGACCTCTATCAGCTGCACTGGCCTGAGCGCCCGACCAATTACTTCGGCCAACTCGACTACAAGCATCAAGACACTGACTTCACACCACTCGAAGAGGTACTCGAGGCACTCGACGAACAGGTCAAGGCAGGCAAGATCCGCCACATTGGCCTGTCCAATGAAACGCCATGGGGGACCATGAAGTTTCTCGAGCTGGCCGAAAGCCGTGGCTGGCCACGCAGTGTGTCGATCCAAAACCCGTATAACTTACTCAACCGTAGCTTTGAAGTAGGTCTTGCTGAAATTGCAATTCGCGAACAGTGCGGCTTACTGGCTTACTCGCCACTGGCATTTGGCATGCTCTCAGGCAAGTACGCCAACGGCGCACGCCCCGAAGGTGCGCGCCTGAGCCTGTTCAGTCGTTTCGCTCGCTACAGCAGCCCTGAATCAGAGTCGGCCTGTGCGCGCTACGTTGCCTTGGCCCAGGAACACAATCTCGACCCTGCGCAAATGGCGCTGGCGTTTGTCACTTCCCGGGCATTTGTCACCAGCAATATCATCGGTGCAACGTCGACAGAACAACTGGAAAGCAACCTTAAAAGCAGCGAAATCACGCTATCTAGCGAAGTACTTGCAGAAATCGACACCATTCACAAATCGCAACCCAACCCCGCGCCGTAGGCCTTCACGCTAATCCAGCCCAATAAAAATCCCGGCAAGAGCCGGGATTTTTTTTATGACAGCGCCCTGTTTAAAGCGAACGCGCAATAATCTCTTTCATGATTTCATTGGTGCCAGCATAAATCCGTTGCACCCGGGCATCTGCCCATGCCCGTGCAACCGGATACTCCCACATATATCCATAGCCACCATGCAGCTGCACGCACTCATCAAGCACTTTGCACTGCAAATCCGTACCCCAATATTTGAGCATTGCCGCTGTGGGCACATCGAGTTTTCCCTGCAAATGCAGCTCTAGACAGCGATCAACAAATACTTTGCCGATCTGAATCTCGGTGGCCATTTCCGCCAACTTAAAACGGGTATTCTGAAAATCAGCGACAGCTTTGCCGAACGCCTTGCGCTCACGCGTGTACTCAAGCGTCCACTGCAACGCGGCCTGAGCTGATGCCAGCGCACCAATACCGACAGTCAGACGCTCCTGCGGCAGCTCCTGCATCAGATAGGCAAACCCCATCCCTGCCTGACCCAAAAGGTTTTCTTTCGGCACGCGGACATCCTGGAAAAATAGCTCCGACGTGTCTTGCGCCTTCATCCCGACTTTTTCCAGGCGTTTGCCTTTAGCGAACCCCGGCGTATTCGCCTCAACCAGGAACAAACTGGTGCCTTTAGCGCCCGCCGCCGGGTCGGTTTTAGCCACGACAACCACTAAATCAGCGAGAAAGCCGTTAGTGATAAAGGTCTTTGAACCGTTGATAACGTACTCATCACCATCAAGCACTGCAGTGGTTTTTACGCCCTGCAAATCCGAACCCGCACCTGGTTCAGTCATGGCGATGGCCGTGACAATTTCACCACTGACCATCTTCGGCAGATACTTTTGCTTTAGTGCTTCTGAGCCGTAATGCAGGATGTAAGGCGCAACAATATCTGAGTGCAGTGAAAAGCCAACTCCGGTCAACCCCAGTGCTCCGACTTCCTCAATCACTACAGCGCTATACAGAAAGTCGGCACCAATCCCGCCGTACTCTTCGGGAATGTGCGAACAAAGCATTCCGGCCTCACCCGCCTTGTTCCACAGCGCCCGATCGATGTGACCATCCTTTTCCCACTGCGCATGAAAAGGCACCGCTTCCTGTTCAAAAAATTTACGCACGCTGTCGCGAAAGAGTTCGTGGTCAGAGCTGAATATTGTTCTTGGGATCATGCTTGCACCTGGCTGGTCATTTATGGAGCGTGGTGAGACTTTAGGACAGTAGCCCCAATAGTCACACTGGACACAAGCGCCAAAAAATAAGACGATCAAGCCGTTACTTGACCAAATTGCCCCTATCGAAGGGTGGTTAAGTGACAATGATGACGCCCAGAAACACATCGGCCAGTGACCAAGCAAACCTGCCCTGCACTGCCCTAGCTAAACGCCATATTAAATAAGAATAAATAAACCATGACGACTCAACACCCCACTCCGCTCAAGCGCGTGTGCATTCTGGCCACCACTGGTGTGTTCGCCTCAACCGTGCTGCAAGCCAAAGACTTCTTCCACATGGCCAGCTTGCGCCACGGCAAGCAGCAAGGCCTGGGGCTGACCCCAACTATTGAAATCCACTTAGTCAGCCCTGACGGACTTCCTGTACGCAGTTTTAGTGACGTGATGATCCCCGTCGACAGCGGCCTCAAGCCGGCGGATGTAATCATCCTGCCTGCGTTTTGGGATGATTTTGACGCCCTACGCCATCGCCATCCCAACGTACTCAACTGGCTCCAGGAATGTCACGCGGCGGGTAGCGCTATCTGCGGGGAAGCCACTGGTGTTTTTTGGATGGCTCAGGCCGGGCTACTTGATGGCAAGGAGGCGACCACCTACTGGCGCTTCTTTGAAGAGTTCAGTGAGCGCTTCCCCAAAGTGATCCTAAATCAGGACAAGCATTTGTCTGATGCTGACAATCTCTACTGCGCAGGCGGTGTCACATCAGCCTGCGACCTGTTTATCTACATGATCGAGCAGTTCTGCGGCGCCAGCGTTGCCCAGGGAGTTGCACGCGATATCCTATTTGAGGTGCAACGCAACTACACCCCAGGGCGCATTGGCTTTGGCGGTCAGAAGCTGCATCACGACTTAACCATCCTGCAAATTCAACAATGGCTTGAAGAACACTACGCCGACAAGTTCCGCTTTGAAGATGTCGCCCGCGAGCATGGCATGAGTATTCGCAACTTCATGCGCCGCTTCCAGAGTGCTACGGGTGATAAACCCTTGCACTACCTGCAACGATTACGCATTGAAACAGCCAAAAGCCTACTCAGCGCCACCCGCAAGAGCATCAAGACCATTAGCTACGAAGTGGGCTATGACGACGCCAGTTTTTTTGCGCGGTTGTTTCGCCAGCACACAGACTTGTCTCCCAACCTGTACCGCCGCCAATTTCAACACAAAAACGGCCCCATTTAAAAAAAACGACCACTCCCAGCGCAAGCCATTGGATGGGTAGTCGTTAAAACACAGCGTCCTATGATCGGGGCAACCCTTGCAAGGGGTCCCAAACAACAATAGGACGCCCAAATGCGCAGCCTGCTTTTTGCTTTGTCTGTCTCTCTCGGCTTTCTCAGTTTCTGTGCTAACGCGCAAGAAGACTGGAAAACCTTCCCATACGACCAATCAGCTTTCGACTATTCCGGCGACAAACTACGCAAGGCGTGGCCACAGCTAACGCGCGGCTTTGGTAATAGCTACCCATTTCCTGATGAAGAATGGGTACTGAACATGGTCGCGCAGCACCCACAAATACTATCTATTCCTACCACCAATACGTTAAGCCAAGGGACTCCCGAGGCGCTCGCCAGCGCGTACGCAGAAAAGCTTCAGGATGCTTGGCGCAGCATGTTTCGCGGTGACTTTGCCCAAGCCAAACAGCAAGGCATGGCCCTCGGTTTCGGCGGACAAATACCGGCGATGTTCTCGCAGGTGATCTACGCTACGTTTCTCGAAACCGATCAAGACGAGAAGCATCGGCTACTTGAACAAGTAATCGACTTAACCGACGAAGCCGGTGACCTGGCAAAGCTCGACGTGGTTGCCCAGTTCGGCCGAATTTACGCTAAAGCCCGGCTCGGCGAAGAGCTGTCGATCCCCGTTACCCTAAAACGCGGTTACAGCTCGCAGATTCCTGATGAGTTAGACGCCATCCTCAGCAAAGATCCACTGCAACCTTATGCGCTGGCTTTGTACGGCGGCTATCAAGCCGGAGTTATTCGTAAGGTTGGCTCAATGGTTGGCGGCCTTACGTACGGCGTCAGTACAGAAAAAATGGAAACCTACTTCAAACGCTCCTTTGCGGTTAGGGATGACCTGCCAATAGGGCATTATGAATACGCTAACGCGCTTACCTACGTATATGGCGACGCGGAAGACAGCAAAGCCTTGAAGCACCTGCAGCAAGCAGTGACAATCCCCCCGATAAGTGCCATGGAGTCACTGGAAATTGCCCACGCGAAAACGCTACTGGCAACCTTCAAAAAGCGTGTAGCGGGCAACTAAGGCTCTGTATGACTGGCTTGAATTCGCCAGTTAGGCGTCTAAACAGGCTATTGGCGAGTGAATAAACCGTAGGGTGCGACAACGCGAAACTTGTCCACCAAGGCTCAACCCGCCAAAACAACAGACACAAAAAAGGCTGCTCATTGCAGCCTGATTTGCGAGTGGGTCAAGGCTTATGCGGCCGCGACAAAAACTCGTGCGACTGCATTTCCAGCAAACGACTCAAGGTGCGCTGGAACTCAAACGTCAGGCGACCACCCGTATAGAGGTCCTTCAGCTCAACCTCTGCTGAGATGATCAGCTTGACGTTACGGTCGTAGAACTCATCAACCAGGTTGATGAAGCGGCGCGCCATATCGTCAGTGGCAACACCCATCTGCTCGACATTAGCCAGCAATACCGCGTGAAACACTTTGCCCAGCTCAATGTAGTCATTCTGGCTACGCGGACCGTCACACAGTTCACGGAACTCGAACCACGCCACGTCTTCGCAAACCCGCACCGCGGTGATCTGACGATTCTCGATGCTGATCGACTCGTTCTCAACAGCATGCGTGCAATCGGGTGCCAGGCTTTTGAAGCTGGTGTGCAAGCTAGCTTCTGCCTCAGCACCCAGCGGCCAATGAAACAGCTCTGCTTGCTCAAGGGCGCGCAACCGATAATCCACACCGCTGTCGACGTTGACGATGTCAGTGTGCTCTTTAAGCAAGGCAATGGCCGGTAAGAAGCGCGCACGCTGCAAGCCGTCCTTGTACAAGCCATCAGGCACGATATTCGAGGTAGCAACCAGGGACACGCCGTTTTTGAACAACTCTTCAAGCAGGGTCGCCAGAATCATTGCATCGGTAATGTCCGAAACGAAGAATTCGTCAAAGCAAATAACCCGCGCCTCATCAGCAAATTTCTTACCGATGATAGTCAGAGGGTTTTTCTCACCTTTGAGGCCACGCATCTCTTCGTGCACACGCTTCATGAAGCGGTGAAAGTGAGTGCGCACCTTTTGCTCGAACGGTAAGGCATCGAAGAAGGTATCGACCAAGTAGGTCTTACCACGCCCGACACCGCCCCAAAAGTACAAACCTTTGACGGGTGCCTGGGTTTTCTTGGCGAACAGTTTGCCGAACAAGCCAGGCTTGCTGTTTTGCTCGTCGGCAACCAAATCGTCATACAGACGCTGTAAATGGCGCACAGCCACTTCCTGCGCCGCATCGTGGAAGAAGTCTGGACGTTTGAGATCGGCTTGATAGCGTTCTAGCGGAGTCATATTCGTTAGCTGAGCAACAAAAACGGGGCAGGTACTTTAGGCCCTGCCCCGCAGATAATCAATCGACCATCAGTATTGAGCGTCACTCTCAGGCGCCAAAGCCTCTCGCAAACGCTCAACTGCGGCTTTCTGCGCTTGTTCATCAGCGAATTCCGGACTACTCGCCACACACTCGCCATCAAGCCAAACGGCAAAGCCTTGGCCATCTTCACGAATATCCAGCGGCTCACCCAACTGCAGGCGCTTGTTAACCATGCCCGCCGACTTGCCGTCCGCAAATGACTTCGAGAGCAGCAATTGCTCGCCAGTTGCATCGAGCAGGCGGAAGCGAAAGCTGCCGTCGTCTTCACGAAAGCTGACAAAGCGCGCGCTTTTGCTGGCTTTTTTCTTCGACGACTCAGTGCTCGCCGCCGCCGAGCGGAACGAGCGCAGACCGACCGCTTCACGCAGTTGAGTCAGAAACGGCGTGGCGGTCTTACGCGCCTTCGCCGCGCCGGCCAGAAGAATATCCTCAAGGTCAGCTGGACGCTCAATCAATGCATGGTATTTTTCGCGAGCCTCACCCAGCTCTGTATTGAGCAGATCATTAAGGCGCTGTTTGGCCTCTCCCCAACCCAAGCCATCAATTAACTCCGCACGGAACTGTGCTTGCTGTTCGGGCGTGGCGAAAGCTTGATAAAGGGTGAACAGGTGCGCGCTGTCGGGATCTTTGGCTTCGCCCGGCAATTTCGAGTCGGTAACGATACGCGCCACCGCTTCTTTCATCTGCTTGGCGCCACTGAACAACGGAATAGTGTTGTCGTAGCTTTTCGACATTTTGCGTCCATCAAGGCCCGGCAAGGTCGCCACATCGCCCTCAATCACCGCCTCTGGCAGCGTGAAAAGCTCTTCACCCTTACCAAACAAATGATTGAAACGCTGGGCAATATCACGCGCCATCTCGACATGCTGAATCTGATCGCGGCCCACAGGTACTTTGTGCGCGTTGAACATCAAAATGTCCGCCGCCATCAATACCGGATAGCTGAACAACCCCATGGTGACGCCCGCATCCGGATCCTCACCGAGCTCAATGTTTTTATCCACAGAGGCTTTGTAGGCATGCGCGCGGTTAAGCAAGCCCTTGCCCGCCACACACGTCAGCAGCCAGCACAACTCTGGAATCTCCGGGATATCCGACTGACGATAAAACGTTGCTTTATCGACATCGAGGCCACAGGCCAACCAGGTTGCAGCGATTTCCAGCCGTGACCGCTGAATGCGCAGCGGATCATCACATTTGATCAGCGCATGGTAGTCGGCCAAGAAGTAAAACGAGTTCACGTTAACGTCGCGGCTTGCAACAATTGCCGGGCGTATAGCCCCGGCATAGTTGCCAAGGTGCGGCGTGCCGGTGGTGGTGATGCCGGTAAGAATACGAGTGGTCATGGGCGTTCGCTTGCTAATTAGAGGCGCGGCAATAACAAATCTTTAAGATCGGTCAGTTTGCCATGAAAAAAGTGCCCACATTCTGCCACGGTCAGCAACTCATGTGGACGGTCTAGCGCGCTTGACCAGTCATAAACCAGTTGCGGATCAACCACTTCATCAACCTCAGGCTGAATTACGGTCATCGTGCAGCGCTGCGCGAGCGGCGTATCGTCGAGGCGCATCACTGCAGGGGCGATCATAAACAAATGCTGCACTTCAATGCCCTGCGCCTCCAATCGGCCTGCGAGCGTTGCGGCAACAAATCCGCCAAAGGAAAAGCCCATCAAGATCAGCGGCAAATTCGGGTATTGTTGGCGCAGTGACTGAGCAACAGCTTCGGCGTCATCGACTTCGCCTGTGCCCATGTCATGAGTGCCCGCACTATTGCCCACACCGCGATAGTTAAAGCGTAAAGTATGCAAACCTGAGTCACGCGCAGTGCGTTGCAAGGTCGACACAACTTTGTTGAGCATCGTGCCGCCCTGCACCGGATTTGGGTGACATATAAGCGCGACGCCACGCGCATCGGGCACTTCGAGAGCAAGGGCTTCAAGCTGACCGCTAGGGCCTGGTATAAATAAAGCAGTTTCACGGGTGAGCAAGAGTGAACTCCGTGACCCATCGCAGGGTCGATTCGTCTAGGCTGTCAGCCTGCGCCAAAAACATACCGGCTCGCATTACGCTATACAGCGCAGGCTCCAGCCGCTAACGTAAAGCAAAGCCGTTTAGAGAGGAAGGACTCGTGGAACAGACGCTAACAGCCTGGCTGATACCAGCCATAGCCCTAGTTGCAGGCATCGCAATTGGATTTCTGGTTGCGCGCTTGGCGCCCAACGCAGTTCCTGGCCGAACTCAACGTCAGCTTGATGACCTGCAGGAACGTTTTGACAACTATCAGAGTGATGTCGTCACACACTTCAACACCACTGCAAATCTGGTTAAAAAATTAACTCAGAGCTATCAAGACGTCCAAGAACATCTCACCGAAGGCACCAACAATCTGGCTCTCGACGAGCTGACTCGGCAACGGTTGTTAGCTGCACTGCATGCCGATGAAGGTAGCGATAAACGTGACAAACGTGAGCGCCTAACGCCGCCGCGCGACCACGAAACACCTAAGGATTACGCGCCTAAAATGGCCAACATCCCAGGTATGCTCGACGAAAACTACGGTTTGAAGAGCAAACGCTAACGCCAACACATTCAGCCCGTAGCCATAAAAAAACCCGCATTAAGCGGGTTTTTTTATGGCTCATGCATCTGCAAGCAGATAGCTCATCCGCTAGATTGCACCGCGCTCACGCAATGCCGCCAGAACCATCTTAACGCCATCATCAACCGACACAGTCTGGGTGTCGATTACGACGTCGGCATCGAGCGGTACATCGTAGGGGAATGACTCACCCGGGATGTTATCGCCATTAGCCGCATACAGGCCCTGTGGATCACGCTCGCGGCAAGCCTGTGGCGAAGCCTGAACATACACCGTGATCAAGCGTTCAGCACCAATCAGCGTCCGGGCCTGCTCGCGCCCTTCTGCATCCGGCGCGACAAAAGCCGCCAGAGTCAGCAGGCCCGCTTCATTGAACTGCCGTGCGACATGCGCCGCCCGACGCCAATTTTCAGTGCGCCCAGAACGATCCTGCGACAACCCCTTGTTGAGGTCATGACGCAGATTCTGGCCATCAAGGACATAGACACCACGGCCCATGTCGAACAGTTTGCGTTCAACCGCGTAAGCCAAAGTGCTTTTACCGGCACCAGACAAGCCACTGAACAGCACCGTGGCCGGTTGCTGACCGAGTCTTGCCGCACGCTCTTCTACCGATACATGCGCCAGCTTGCCGTGATGGCCAGTACCACCCTGCGAACCAACAGCCTCAGCGATAATCATGCCTGCGCCAACAGTGCCATTGGTCAGGCGATCAATCACAATAAACGCACCCGTGGTGCGGTTGTGAGCGTAGCCATCCAACGCAATAGCGCTGTCGAGCGCGATACGCACCTTACCGATCTCATTGAGCTGCAGGCTACTCGCGGCGCCCTCTTCCAGGGTATTAACATCGACCCGGTGAGCAATGCTGGCAATCGAGCCCGGCACATAACTGGTGGCGCGCTTGATGTCGTATTTCTTGCCCGGCAGCATAGGCTCATCAGCCATCCACACCAGCATTGCATCAAAGCTGTCAGTCACTAACGGACGGCTATCGGCATGAACCAACATGTCGCCACGCGAAACGTCGATTTCATCTTCAAGGGTCAGCGTTATAGCCTGACCAGGACCGGCCTGCTCCAGCTCGCCCTCATAGGTCACGATTGACTTGACGCGACTGCCTTTACCCGACGGCAAGACAATCACATCATCGCCTTTATGCACGATGCCGCTGGCCAAGGTGCCAGCAAAACCACGGAAATTCAGGTTCGGACGGTTTACGTACTGCACCGGAAAACGCAGGTCGTTGAAGTTGCGATCACCTGCAATTTCAACAGTTTCAAGAATTTCCATCAGTGATTGACCGTCGTACCACGGCGAACGCTCACTCCTGCTGACAACGTTATCGCCCTTCAACGCCGACATTGGCACGAAGTGCAGCGATGTCGGTTTCAGCGCAATACCTTCAGCAAACGTCAAATAGTCAGCCTTGATCTGCTCGAATACGCCTTGATCGAAGTCCTTCAAGTCCATCTTATTGATGGCGACAACGATGTGCTTGATGCCCAGCAGAGAGGTAATAAAACTATGGCGCTTGGTCTGCGTCTGCACACCGTAACGTGCGTCAATCAGGATAATTGCCAGATCACAGGTCGATGCACCGGTCGCCATGTTCCGGGTATACTGCTCATGGCCCGGGGTGTCGGCGATGATGAACTTGCGCTTGGCAGTCGAGAAGTAACGGTACGCCACATCAATGGTAATGCCTTGCTCACGCTCGGCCTGCAGACCATCAACCAGCAGAGCCAGATCGACCTCCTCGCCAGTGGTGCCGCTTTTCTTCGAGTCCCGGGTGATCGCTTCGAGGTGATCTTCGTAAATCATCTTCGAATCGTGCAGCAGGCGCCCGATCAGGGTGCTCTTGCCGTCGTCGACGTTGCCGCAGGTCAAAAACCGCAATAACTCTTTGCGCTCGTGCTGCGCCAAGTAAGCAAGGATATCCTCGCTGATCAATTCAGATTGGTGCGACATCTTAAAAGTACCCCTGACGTTTTTTCTCTTCCATCGAACCTGCGCCATCATGGTCAATCACGCGACCTTGACGCTCAGAGGTACGGGTCAGCAGCATTTCCTGAATAATGTCAGCCAGCGTTGTCGCCTGTGACTCAACGGCGCCCGTCAATGGGTAGTCGCCCAGCGTACGGAAACGCACCATTTTCTTCTGAATGCGCGACTTTTCTTCGTCGGACATGTGCTCAAGAATGCGCTCATCATCGATCATGATCAGCGTGCCATTCTTCTCGATCACATCGCGCTCAGCTGCAAAGTACAGCGGCACAATCGGAATTTGCTCCAGATAGATGTACTGCCAGATGTCCAGCTCGGTCCAGTTGGACAGTGGGAAAACGCGAATCGACTCGCCCTTCTTCACTTTGCCGTTGTAGACATTCCACAATTCTGGGCGCTGGTTTTTAGGGTCCCAGCGGTGCTTGCTGTCACGGAACGAGTACACGCGCTCTTTGGCACGGGATTTCTCTTCATCACGACGTGCGCCACCAAAGGCGGCATCGAAACCATGTTTGTCGAGCGCCTGCTTGAGGCCTTCGGTTTTCATGATGTCGGTGTGCTTGGCACTGCCGTGGGTCAGCGGGTTGATGCCCTGAGCGACGCCTTCTTGGTTGACGTGAACAATCAGGTCCAAACCCATTTCAGTCTTCATCTTGTCGCGGAAGCTATACATCTCCTGAAACTTCCAGCGGGTGTCGACATGCATAACCGGGAACGGCAACTTGCCTGGAAAGAACGCCTTGCGTGCCAGATGCAGCATCACCGCGGAGTCTTTACCAATGGAATAGAGCATTACCGGGTTGTCGAATTCGGCGGCCACCTCACGAATGATGTGGATACTTTCCGCCTCGAGCTCTTTCAGGTGCGTCATTTTGTCGAGCATAGCTACTCACGATTTGCTTTGTAATGGGGCCAGCGGGCCGTGGACATGGGCGCACTCTAGCACAGCACTAGCTTCTATTCAGGCCGCCAACTAGATCAAAACGTTCTAACTTTATGCTCAGTATTTTGCCCAGGAATGGCTCAATCGAGCCGTCGAAAGCGCCGATGCTCTGTTCAAGCAAGCGTCAAATTGGGTTGGCGCAATCAATGAATATATGCTCGATGGCAAAGCGCTTCGCTAAATACTCACCCAGCGCCTGCACACCGTAGCGTTCAGTTGCATGATGACCTGCGGCAATAAAACTGATGCCATTCTCTTGTGCGCTGTGAAAGGTCTGCTCCGAAGCTTCACCAGTCAGGTACAGATCAACGCCAGCAGCGATTGCTTCATCGATATAACCCTGCCCGCCACCCGTGCACCAGCCTACTCGGCGAATCATCTCGGAGCCCTCCACCAACAGCGGCTCACGCCCCAGTTGCTCCTGCACGCGGCGAGCAAAGTCACGAGCGCTTTGTGGCTCATCCAATGAGCCAACCAAACCCACTGTTCGTGGATTATCCGGATTCAGCGCCCCTTCAACGGTGATACCCAACTGCGCAGCAAGCTGCACGTTATTCCCCACTTCGGGATGCACATCAAGCGGCAGGTGATAGGCAAGCAGACTGATATCGTTGCTCAACAGTGCCTTGAGTCGGCGCTGCTTCATGCCGGTCACGCATGGATCTTCACCCTTCCAGAAATAACCGTGATGCACGAGGATAACGTCAGCCTCCGCTTCAATTGCAGCATCGATCAGCGCCTGACTGGCCGTAACACCTGTGACTAATCGCTGCACATTCGGTCGTCCTTCAACCTGCAAACCATTCGGGCAGTAGTCGTTGATACTGTCTGCATTCAAATATCGCTGGGTCTCTGCAATCAGGGTGGTCAGGGCGATTGCCATTTTGTTTCCTCTTAGATTGATACGGGCCAATGCAATATTCGCGCTAGCACCCTTATAATGATCCACCTTAAGTGGCTCAACTGCCCCTCGCAACTCTCAGGACTTCTTTGATGCTCAAAGCAGTGCGTTTTTTTGGCTGGCCCTTGCTCGTTGGCGTACTTGTCGCCTTGCTGTTTATCCAGCAGTACCCCGAATGGGTTGGCTTGCCTGACCACGACGTAGAGGTTCGACAGACACCCGAAAACCGACGCGGCGCTTCTGCCGGCCCGGCGTCCTATGCGAACGCGGTGACCTTGGCATCACCTGCGGTCGCTAACTTGTACACCACCAAATTTGTCAACAAGCCAGCAGTGCCGTTGTTTGAAGACCCGCAGTTCAAAAAGTTTTTCGGCGATAACCTGCCAAGGCAACGCCGCATGGAGTCAAGCCTCGGTTCAGCCGTAATTATGAGCTCGGAAGGTTATCTGCTAACCAACAATCATGTGACCTCAGGCGCTGACCAAATCGTTGTAGCGCTTAAAGACGGCCGTGAAACCCTGGCCCGAGTCATTGGCAGTGATCCAGAAACGGACTTGGCGGTACTCAAGATCGATCTTGATGACATGCCCGCAATCACTCTGGGCCGTTCGGATAACATCAGGATCGGCGATGTCACCCTGGCCATTGGCAACCCATTCGGGGTCGGCCAAACCGTGACCATGGGCATCATCAGTGCCACGGGGCGTAATCAACTCGGCCTCAACACCTACGAAGACTTCATCCAGACTGACGCCGCCATCAACCCTGGCAACTCAGGCGGCGCACTGGTTGATGCCGACGGTAATCTGGTTGGCATCAACACCGCTATTTTCTCCAAGTCAGGCGGCTCGCAGGGGATCGGCTTTGCTATTCCAGTGAAACTGGCGCTTGAAGTCATGCAGGCAATTATCGAGCACGGCCAGGTCATTCGTGGCTGGCTGGGCATTGAAGTACAGCCCCTGACTCCAGAGCTGGCTGAGTCATTCGGCCTTGAAGGTCGACCCGGCATTGTTGTCGCGGGAATTTATCGCGACGGCCCAGCCCAGCGTGCGGGCCTGCAGCCAGGTGATTTAATCATGAACATCGACGGAGAACCGGCAGGCGATGGCCGCCGCTCGATGAATCAGGTGGCACGGACTAAACCTGGCGACAAGATTCACATTGAAATCCTGCGTAACGGCAAGCCAATGGACCTGACCGCAGAGGTTGGCGTTCGCCCACCAGCTTCAACCAAGACGGCCGATAATCAGTAACTAAACGGCTGATATGCAGCGTTCTCGGTGCTCGAGACCGCTGCAGCACCCTTTCTTACTTGGGCTCAGCAGAGCCCCTGCAATGCATCCAGCAGCGTTTGATTCTGCTCGGGTGTGCCGATGGTAATGCGCAAGAACTGGGCAATACGCGCCTGTTTGAAGTGACGCACTATCACCCCTTGTTCACGTAATTGCGCAGCCAACTCGATTGCATCGCGCTCAGGATGACGAGCAAAGACGAAGTTAGCGGCCGAAGGCAGCACCTCAAAGCCCAACTGCTGCAACCCCTCAACCACTTCATCACGACTGCTGATGACAGCCCGACAGGTGCGCTTGAAGTAATCTTCATCGGCGAATGCAGCCGCAGCACCGGCAATTGCCACGCGATCCAGCGGATAGGAGTTAAAGCTGTTCTTGATCCGCTCCAACGCCTCGATCAAGTCTGCATGCCCCACTGCAAAACCCACTCGCAGCCCTGCCAGCGAGCGTGACTTCGAAAGGGTTTGAGTTACCAGCAAGTTTGGGTACTTATCCACCAGGCTAATCGCCGACTCGCCACCGAAGTCGATATAGGCTTCATCCACGACCACAACGCTTTCAGTATTGAGCGCCAACAAGCGCTCAATAGCGTCTAGCGGCAACAGGCAGCCAGTCGGCGCATTCGGGTTTGGGAAAATGATGCCGCCATTCGGCCGCGCATAGTCTTCAACACGGATATTGAATTGCTCATCAAGCTCAACAACCCCAGGCTCAATCCCGTACAAACCGCAATAGACGGGGTAAAAGCTATAGCTGATGTCCGGAAACAGCAACGGCTTACCGTGCTGGAACAAACCATGAAAAGCGTGGGCGAGCACTTCATCCGAACCATTACCAACAAACACTTGAGACGTTTCTACGCCGTAGAATTGTGCAATAGCCTGCTTCAGGCGATCACTGTTTGGGTCGGGGTACAGACGCAGCTGGTCATTGACCTCAGCTTGCATTGCCGCAATAGCCTGCGGCGAAGGCCCATATGGGTTTTCGTTGGTGTTGAGCTTAACCAGCTTTGCCAGCTTCGGTTGCTCGCCCGGCACATAGGGCACCAATTGTTTAACGAAGGGGCTCCAGAATTTGCTCATTGCCCTGCTCTCCTAAAAATCATTAGGGAGCCTCTGAAAGATAGCGAGCGTCGTAATCTTTCAGAGGCTCCGTAGCCGCATGGTGCAGGCTTAAAGCCGCGCCCAAAATTGTCTGAATTAGTTTTTAATCCGATATTCAGCGCTGCGTGCGTGAGCCGTCAAAGACTCGCCGCGGGCCAGCACTGAAGCGGTTTTACCCAGTTCAGAGGCACCATCAGCGGAGCAATAGATGATTGAAGAGCGTTTCTGGAAGTCATAGACGCCCAGTGGCGAAGAAAAACGCGCGGTACCGGATGTAGGCAACACATGGTTCGGCCCAGCGCAGTAATCACCCAAGGCTTCTGCGGTATAACGGCCCATGAATATTGCGCCCGCATGGCGAATCTGTGGCAACCATTGTTCAGGTTCTGCCACGGACAACTCCAAGTGCTCTGGAGCAATGCGGTTAGCCACTTCAATGGCTTGCGCCATATCGGCCACGTGGATCAATGCGCCGCGCGCTTCCAGCGAGCTGCGAATAATGTCGGCACGCTCCATGGTTGGCAGCAATTTGGCGATGGATGCCGCGACCTTATCGAGAAACTCCGCATCAGGGCTGAGTAAAATCGACTGGGCATCTTCATCGTGCTCAGCTTGCGAGAACAGGTCCATGGCGATCCAGTCAGGATCGGTTTGACCATCGCACACCACTAAAATCTCGGAAGGACCGGCGATCATATCGATACCAACCTTGCCGAATACATGACGCTTGGCGGTCGCCACGTAGATGTTGCCGGGGCCAACAATCTTATCCACCGGCGGCACGCTTTCCGTGCCATAGGCCAGCGCAGCTATGGCTTGGGCGCCACCGATGGTGAATACGCGATCGACGCCAGCAATCGCAGCGGCAGCCAACACCATCTCGTTGATATCACCGCGTGGCGTCGGCACTACCATGACGACCTCAGCAACACCGGCTACTTTAGCCGGGATCGCATTCATCAATACTGATGACGGATAGGTCGCTTTACCGCCAGGCACATACAAACCCGCGCGATCCAGCGGTGTAACTTGCTGACCCAGTACCGTGCCGTCGGCTTCGGTATAGCGCCATGAGTCTTGCTTTTGTTTCTCGTGATAACTGCGCACGCGCTCAGCAGCGACTTCCAACGCTTCGCGCTGAGCGGGAGTAATACGGGTCAGTGCCAATTCCAGACGCTCACGCGGCAGAATCAGCTCAGCCATGCTGGCGACTTCAAGGCCATCAAACCGCTGGGTATATTCAACCAGTGCGGCGTCACCACGACTGCGCACAGCGGCGATGATCTCCAGCACACGCTGGTTCACGCCATCGTCAGACACACTCTCCCAACTCAGCAAATGATCAAGGTCGTGGGCAAAACCTTGGTCAGCGGCGTTGAGTCGACGTATAGCGATGGGAGCAGTCATAACGGGCCTCTTGAATTAGCAAATGCTCAAGCGCCCGAAGAATACCAGCCGCTCCGCGCGGGCACCTGAAAATTCTGGCTATGACACGGATAGGCGGACGCAGCACTGGGCTGCGTATGGGTATTAGCTAGGGTGTCGCGACTCGACAGCTTCACGCAAGGTGTCGATCAATGCCTGAATACGTGCGTGCTGCATTTTCATCGAGGCCTTGTTGACCACCAGGCGCGAACTGATCGTGGCGATCAGTTCCTGCGCTTCCAGGCCGTTGGCACGCAAAGTATTACCGGTGTCGACGACATCGATAATCTTGTCGGCCAAACCGACCAATGGCGCCAATTCCATAGATCCGTAAAGCTTGATCACATCAACCTGGCGACCTTGTTCAGCGTAGTAACGCTTGGCTACGTTGACGAACTTAGTTGCTACACGCAGGCGACCGCTGGGCTCAACAGCACCCACCGCACCCGCGGTCATCAGTTTGCACTTGGCAATACGCAGATCCAGCGGCTCGTATAAGCCCTGACCGCCGTATTCCATCAGCACGTCTTTCCCGGCAACGCCCAGATCGGCAGCGCCATGCTCAACGTAGGTTGGCACATCGGTCGCACGAACAATCAGCAAGCGCACATCATCCTGAGTCGTCGGAATGATCAGTTTGCGGCTTTTTTCAGGGTTCTCGGTTGGCACAATCCCCGCAGCGGCAAGCAGCGGCAGAGTGTCATCGAGAATGCGGCCTTTCGACAGCGCGATGGTGAGCATGATGGTTGTAAATCCTTAAAAGCTAAACGTCGCAAACTCAAAACCAACGGCCTGAGCGTGCGTTACCCGCCAGACCTCAACGGCATGGCGGGACATGCGTTGAAACTTAGCCCGGAACGCGGCGAATCTTGGCGCCCAACAACTGCAGTTTCTCTTCGATACACTCGTAACCACGGTCGATGTGGTAGATACGATCGATCAAGGTATCACCTTCAGCAACCAATGCTGCGATCACCAGGCTTGCCGAAGCACGCAGGTCGGTCGCCATGACTGGCGCGCCCTTGAGTTTATCGGTGCCCGTTACCACGGCCGTGTTGCCTTCAACCAAGATCTGCGCGCCCATACGGATCATTTCATGGACGTGCATAAAGCGGTTTTCGAAGACGGTTTCGATCACAGTGCCGCTGCCTTCAGCAATCGCATTGAGCGCGATGAACTGAGCCTGCATATCGGTAGGAAACGCTGGATATGGCGCAGTACGCAGGGTCACGGCCTTGGGACGCTTACCTTTCATGTCCAGCTCGATCCAGTCTGGGCCGGTGGTTATTTCAGCGCCAGCCTCTTCCAGCTTGGAGATCACGGCTTCCAAGGTCGAAGCATCGGTATCCTTGAGCTTGACCCGACCACCAGTCGCAGCAGCAGCGACCAGATAGGTACCGGTTTCGATACGGTCTGGCATAACGCTAAAGCGTGCACCGCCAAGACGTTCAACGCCATCGATGGTGATGGTGTCGGTGCCAGCACCTTGGATCTTGGCGCCCATGGCGATCAGGCAGTTTGCCAAATCAACCACTTCAGGCTCGCGCGCGGCATTTTCAAGCACGCTACGGCCTTTGGCCAAGGTAGCGGCCATCATGATATTTTCAGTACCGGTTACGCTGACGGTATCGAAGAAGAAGCGTGCGCCGCGCAAACCGCCTTCCGGCGCTTTCGCTTTGATATAACCACCCTCGACATCGATCACTGCGCCCATGGCTTCAAGGCCACGGATGTGCAGATCTACCGGGCGCGAACCAATCGCACAGCCGCCAGGGAGGGCAACTTCAGCCTCGCCAAAGCGCGCAACCATTGGGCCCAGCACCAGAATCGAAGCGCGCATGGTTTTAACCAGCTCATAAGGCGCAACCAGGGTTTTGATCGCCCGTGCGTCAACTTCGACCGAGAGTTTCTCGTCAATAATCGGCTCAATGCCCATGCGCCCGAACAGCTCGATCATCGTGGTGATGTCGTGCAAGTGCGGCAAATTGCAGATGGTAACCGGGGCATCGCCAAGCAAGGTCGCGGCCAGAATCGGCAGTGCAGAGTTCTTCGCACCGGAAATGCGGATTTCGCCATCAAGACGAACGCCACCGGTAATAATTAATTTATCCATTACTGTCTCGCTGCCTCTAGGAACGCGCGGCCCATGCGGCACGGCTGAAGAATTTCATAGTCACAGCATGAATACTGCCATCGGCAATCCATGGATTCAGGTGTGCATAGACCTGCTGCTGACGCTTAACGGGGCTCAAAGCAGCCACCTCATCGCCGATCACATTCAGCTGGAAGTTGCAGCCTTCGCCTTCAACTTCTACTTGTGTATCCGGCAGTTTAGCCTCCAGGAGGCTTTTTACTTCTAGGGCCTGCATGATCAACCTCAATCAGCGTATTCATTAGCGACAGCGGAGCCGAAGCTCTCGGGTCGCGCATCATACAAAAAAAGCCGGGAACCTGCGAATCCTCAAGAATCCACAGGTTAAGCATAGGCTGCGGTTACTCGGGCGCAGGTGCCACAGAGTTTTGCTCTTGGTCATTCTGCTCGACAGGCAAAATATCCAAGAGCTCGGAAACCTTGGCGATCTCCTGCATATCTTTAGGCAAGTGGCGTATCACTATGCTTTTACCTTTGCTTTGCGCATCGCGAACGAACGCCAGCAACAATGAAAGCCCGACGCTGCTGGACTTCTCGACAGCGGCGCAGTCAATCACGCAGGTGCTGGCATTGCAGCCTTTGAGCAGCTTGCCGCCATCTTTACGCAACTGCGGCCCAGAGCTGTAATCAATCACGCCTGAGAGCTGAAAGACCCCAGGCGACAACTCATCAATAGCTGCCCGACTCACGACTCACCCTTGGCCTGACGTGCTTTAGCGACAGTTTCAGGCCAGGTATCAATGACTTTATCCAAGTCATTGTTGTTCTTCTGCATCGACTGCGAGAACTGGTCGCGGAACAGTTTACCAACGTTGATACCGTTGATGATCATATTGCGCATCACCCATGCATCGCCTTTATTGACCATGGTGTAGGCCAACGGATAGATGGTGCCGTTACCATCCTTGATCTCCATGTTCACAGTGGCGCGCTTAGGATCCTGGTGACCTGTAGACGGCAGGACACGAATATCCTGATTGTTGTACTCAAGCAGCGCATTGCCATAGAACTGCATCAGACTTTGCTTGAAGTTGGTCTGAAAAAGCTCCATTTGCGCCGGAGTTGCCTTTCGCGAGTAACGCACCGTCATGACCCCACGCGAGATGCCATCAACATCCACCACCGGGCCCAGAATGGAATCCAAGGCGTTGTAGAACGCATTAGGGTCACTGCGATACTGCTCTTTATTGGCCTTCAGGTCATCAAGCAGCTTGGTTGTGGTTTCCTGAACCACCTCGGTAGCGGTGGGTGCGGCAACGGCGATCAGTGGCAATGCCGCGAGCAACACGACAAGGCTGTTACGAAGTACTTTGATCATTATCAGTTCCCGTTATTTGGAGTCGTCTTTATTCACAGAATTAAGTAAAAACTTACCAATCAAGTCTTCAAGAACCAGCGATGACTGGGTGTCGTGAATAGTGCCGCCATCTTTTAGCACTTCTTCCTCACCCCCTACGCTGATCCCAATATATTTCTCGCCAAGTAGACCCGCGGTCAGAATTGAGGCGGTCGAGTCTTCGGGCAGGTTGTTGACCATTTTGTCGACTTCCATGGTGACGCGTCCGGTGTAGCTGTCACGATCCAAATCAATCGCCACGACTTTACCAATGGTCACCCCAGCCATGGTCACCTTGGAACGTACGGTTAGACCCGCAATGTTCTCAAAGTATGCATAAACTTTATAGCTATCATCATTGCTACCCATTGCCAGACCGCTGACGCGCAGAGCCAGTAGCATCAATGCCAGCATTCCGGCCAGCAGGAACAGGCCGACACCAACTTCCAGTGTGCGGTTTTGCATCAGAAATCTCCAAACATCAAAGCAGTCAGAATAAAGTCCAAACCTAATACAGCTAAAGAGGCATAGACCACTGTTCGGGTAGTCGCCTGACTGATGCCTTCCGAGGTCGGCTCACAGTCATAGCCCTGAAACACGGCAATCCAGGTCACAACAAATCCAAAAACGATGCTCTTGATCACACCATTAAGCACGTCACCCGTAAATGACACGCTGTTCTGCATGTTTGACCAGAACGAACCTTCATAAACGCCCAGCCAGTCGATTGCGACCATCGAGCCGCCCCAAATACCGACCACGCTGAAAATCATCGCCAGCAAAGGCATCGAGATGAAGCCAGCCCACAGTCTTGGCGCGACAATATGCTTAAGCGGATCAACGCCAATCATCGCCAGGCTTGAAAGTTGCTCGGTGGACTTCATGTTGCCGATCTCTGCCGTCAATGCAGAACCCGCACGCCCGGCGAACAACAGCGCCGCCACCACCGGCCCCAACTCACGCAGCAGTGTCAGGGCAACCATCTGCCCAACGGCCTGCTCTGAGCCGTAGCTGGAAAGGATATTGAAGCCTTGAAGCGACAGCACCATGCCGATAAACAAGCCAGAAACAATAATAATTGCCAGGGACATCACCCCGACAGAATGCAGCTGCTTGACCAGCAAATGGAAAGAATTGCCAGATGTGCCGCGACCGAGGAGAGCACGCAACAAAAAAATTGATGAGCGCCCCAGCGTTGCGATCACATCAATACCGGCGCGTCCCATCAGGGCGACTCGCTCAATCGGTGTTCTCTTGCGCATTAGCGCGCCCCCAGTAAATCGTCGCGGTAACTAGCCGCCGGAAAGTGAAACGGGACAGGACCATCGGCTGCACCCTGCATAAACTGCTGAATGCGCGGACTCTCCGACTTCATCAATTCACTTGGCGTACCTTGCCCCAAGACCTGAGTATCACCCACCACATAGATGTAGTCTGCAATAGTCGCTGTTTCGGCCAAATCATGGGAAACCACGATACTGGTAATCCCCAGCGCATCATTTAGCAGGCGAATCAAACGAACCAGAACCCCCATCGCAATCGGATCCTGCCCCACAAAAGGCTCGTCGTAAATCAAAATCTGTGGATCCAGGGCAATTGCCCGCGCCAATGCCACGCGGCGCTTCATGCCACCCGACAACTCGTCCGGCATCAGTTCAAATGCCCCGCGCAGCCCCACAGCTTGCAGCTTCATAAGCACAATATCGCGAATCATTTCTTCTGGAAGCTGGGTATGGACGCGCAACGGAAATGCCACGTTCTCGAATACATCGAGATCGGTAAACAAGGCGCCGCTTTGAAACAGCACGCCCATCTGTTTACGCATGTCGAACAATTCGCTGCGCGACAGTGTCGGTAGGTCAACCCCGTTAACCCACACTTCGCCAGCAGAAGGCTTCAATTCAGCGGCGATCAGCCTTAACAGGGTGGTTTTTCCGCTTCCGGAAGGCCCCATAATGCCAATCACCTTGCCGCGCGGAATACATACATCGATATTCTTGAAAATATCTCGGTCACCGCGCTTAAAACTGACGTTTTTAAGCTCAACCGCGTAATGACTTTCGGCGCCCATCTAAACTCCTTACGAACAGCCTCCCTTGATAGACGCCGGGTCTTTAACCCAAGACACCGCGCCAACCATTAAGAGCCGAATTAGCGGCGTAGCATACCACTGCCCCAGAAACGCACCCAATATTAGCAAAGGAGGCAAACCACTCCTACTTAAACGACCACATAAAGCGTAAGCAATTCTAAGATGAGCTGACAGCGCATTCGAGCTATAATCGCTGGCTTTTACAGAGCATGGCCTAGCCAACCGACATGAACCAGTCAAACGATCTTATCAAATCAGCAGAGCGCACCATTCGCCTTGAACTGGAAGCCGTTGCAGAGCTGCTGCCACGACTGGATAGCAATTTTATCCGCGCTTGCGATCTGATACTTGCGTGCAAAGGTCGAGTGGTTGTAGTTGGCATGGGCAAGTCCGGTCACGTCGGCAATAAAATCGCGGCGACCCTGGCCAGTACCGGCACCACAGCTTTTTTTGTACATCCAGCCGAAGCCAGCCACGGCGACATGGGCATGATCACCCGCGATGACGTAGTGCTTGCGCTGTCCAATTCAGGTTCGACCGCAGAGATCGTGACCTTGCTGCCACTGATCAAGCGCCTGGGCATCAAGCTGATCAGCATGACCGGCAATCCTGACTCGATGCTGGCAAAAGCGGCCGAAGTTAATCTCGATGCCAGCGTGTCAAAAGAGGCCTGCCCGCTTAACCTGGCACCAACCTCATCGACCACCGCATCGTTGGTCCTGGGCGATGCATTGGCTATTGCACTACTTGAAGCACGCGGTTTTACTGCTGAAGATTTCGCCTTTTCACATCCAGGCGGCGCACTCGGCAGGCGGCTACTCTTGAAAGTAGAGAACGTCATGCACACCGGAGATGGCCTACCTACGGTAAACTCTGGCGCCTCGCTTCGCGAAGCATTACTGGTAATGACCCAAAAAGGCCTGGGCATGACGGTTGTAATTGATAAACAAGGCTTACTGGCCGGAGTTTTTACTGATGGTGACTTGCGCAGAACTCTAGACCGAGAAATTGATCTACGTGTAGCAACCATCGATCAAGTCATGACCGCTCATGGAAAAACCGCCCGCGCTGAAATGCTGGCGGCCGAGGCATTAAAAATCATGGAAGACCATAAAATCAGCGCACTGGTTGTAGTCGATGACAGCGATCGCCCTATTGGCGCGCTAAACATGCATGACCTTTTGCGCGCCGGAGTAATGTAATGACCCCAGAATTCAAGGAACGCGCTGGCGCGATCAAACTGGCAATTTTTGACGTTGATGGTGTACTCACTGACGGCAAGCTGTACTTTCTGGTCGATGGCGGCGAATTCAAAACATTTAATACGCTTGACGGCCACGGCATCAAAATGCTGATTAACTCAGGCGTGCGCACCGCGATTATCACCGGACGCAATAGCCCGGTGGTTGAACGTCGCGCGCAAAACCTTGGCATCCAACACCTTTACCAAGGCCGCGAAGACAAACTTGTTGTACTTGACGAACTCCTTGGCGAACTCGGCCTAAACTATGAGCAGGTCGCCTACCTAGGTGACGACCTGCCAGACCTGCCGGTTATTCGTCGAGTAGGCTTGGGCATGGCCGTCTCCAGCGCCGACCCTTTTGTGCGTCAACACGCGTTCGCAGTAACCCAAGCCAAAGGCGGCGAAGGCGCAGCTCGTGAGTTCTGCGAACTAATCATGCTTGCCCAAGGCACCCTTGAAGCGGCTCAAGCAGCCTACCTGTAGAACTGCATACTATGCGTAAACCACTGAACATCTTTCTCCTCTTGCTCGGCGTGCTGCTAGTCGCCGCCGCGGGCTATTGGAATATCAACCCAGACAGCTTTGCGGACAAACCGGCCAAGAGCACGGCACAAAACACAATTGATTTTTATGTGGTTAATTCTAAAACCGTACAATATCAACCAGACGGCGCATTGCATTACGAGCTGACTGCCGACAAAGTTGAGCATGCCAAAACATCAGATATCTCCTATCTGACGCAACCTGATCTGCTGCTATACCGCGGAACAGAGCTGCCGTGGCATGTGCAAAGTGAAAAAGGTGAAGTTTCGCCTGGCGGTAAAGAGGTCGAACTGATTGATAAGGTCCGCGTAAAGCGCACCGATGCAAAAGGTCGCCCAACCCTGCTTACAACCAGTCGCTTGACCGTAATTCCCGATAAGGAATATGCGCAGACCCAGCAAGCCGTTAGAATCGACGCAGCCAATGGGGTGACCACGGCGCAAGGAATGAAAGCGTATTTAAATGACGGCAGGATGCTCTTGCTGTCCAACGTAAGAGGCCAGCATGAGGTTCGTTAAAACCCTCCCCCTTCTGCTCTGCTTGGGTGCAGCGCTAGGAAGCGCTCACACTTGGGCTTTGCCCACTGACCGCGATCAGCCGATCCGCGTACAAGCAGACAGTGCAGAGCTCGACGACAAGCAAGGTGTTGCAGTTTATCGCGGCGATGTCGTTATCACTCAAGGCACCATGATAATCACCGGCGACACCGTCACTATTACGCAAAATGCCAAAGGCGAAATCGACGTATTTACCTCCGTCGGCCGCCCTGCATACTATGAGCAGAAACCTGCTGCCGACAAAGAGATCGTCAAAGCCTACGGCCTGACCATCCAATACTTTGCCGCTAACGAGCGCATCGTGTTGATTGACCAAGCCAAGGTCATCCAAGAGGGTAATACCTTCGAGGGCGAGAAGATTGTCTATGATACTCAGCGCCAAATCGTTAATGCTGGCCGCGCCAATGGTAGCAAAGTGACCACGCCGCGCCCGCGTATCGACATGGTGATTCAACCGAAGAACAAACCCACCCAAGGGCAGTAATTAATGGCTACATTGAAAGCCCAACACCTGGCGAAAAGCTACAAAAGCCGCCAGGTTGTCCGTGACGTTAGCCTGAGCATTGATAGCGGCCAAATCGTCGGCCTGCTTGGCCCTAACGGTGCAGGTAAAACCACCTGCTTCTACATGATTGTGGGCTTAGTCCAGGCTGACCAGGGACGCATTCTGATTGACAACCTAGACGTCAGCCACCAGCCAATGCACGGCCGCGCGCGCGCAGGCATTGGTTACCTGCCGCAAGAGGCATCAATTTTTCGCAAGCTCAGCGTTGCCGACAACATCATGGCAATCCTTGAGACGCGCAAAGAGCTCAACCGTGCTGGCCGCGAAGCTGAATTGGAGAACCTGCTTGAGGAGTTCCATATTCACCACATTCGTGACAACTTGGGCATGAGTCTTTCCGGCGGCGAGCGGCGCCGCGTTGAAATCGCCCGCGCCTTGGCAACTGCACCGAAATTCATCTTGCTCGATGAGCCATTTGCCGGTGTTGACCCGATTTCTGTTGGCGATATCAAGCAAATCATTCACCACTTAAAAGCCAAAGGCATCGGCGTGCTGATCACCGACCACAACGTGCGCGAAACGCTTGATATCTGCGAAACAGCTTATATCGTCAGCGATGGCCAGCTCATTGCGGAAGGCGACGCAGAGGCGATTCTCGCCAACCAGACAGTTAAAGAAGTCTACTTGGGTCATGAATTCCGTCTTTAACTGCGGTTTTTATCAACCGATAAGCCTCAATATCTAGGCAAAGCACTGCAGTTCAGGCATATAATTTGCTTCCTTGAGGCGCCCCAGGTGCCCTGTAGTAGATTGCGCAGAGACGCAGGTAAATAAGGTCTGCAATGAAACCATCGCTAGTCCTGAAGATGGGCCAGCAGCTGACGATGACTCCTCAGCTGCAACAAGCCATTCGTTTGCTCCAACTGTCGACCTTGGATCTTCAACAAGAAATCCAGGAGGCACTGGAGTCGAACCCAATGCTCGAACGCCAAGAAGAAGGCGAAGATTTCGATAACTCGGACCCTATGGCCGACGGAGCCGAAACCGCTACGGTTGAGCAGCCCCCGCAACAAGACACCTACCAGGAAACCAGCTTCCAAGACGCCCCACAAACCGTGGACAACCTGGAAGATGGCGAGTGGAATGAACGCATTCCCAACGAATTGCCCGTTGATACCGCCTGGGAAGATATCTACCAGACCAGCGCCAGCAGCCTGCCGAGCAGTAGCGACGATGACGAGTGGGACTTCACCACACGCACCTCCACCGGTGAAAGCCTACAGAGCCATATGCTCTGGCAGCTCAACCTGTCGCCGATGTCGGATAAGGATCGCTTGATCGCGGTCACCCTGATCGACTGTATCAACGTTCAAGGCTACCTCGAAGAAACCCTCGAAGAGATTCTTGAAGCCTTTGACCCTGAACTGGATATCGAGCTGGACGAAATTGAAGCCGTCCTGCACCGCATTCAACAGTTCGAGCCTTCAGGTATTGCCGCACGCGATCTACGCGAGTGCCTGACATTACAACTGCGCCAACTGCCCGCCAAGACGCCCTGGCTAACCGAAGCCCAGCGCCTCGCCAATGATTACCTTGACCTGCTTGGCAGTCGTGACTACAGCCAGCTCATGCGCCGCATGAAGCTCAAAGAAGACGACCTGCGTCAAGTTATCGAACTAATCCAGAGTCTCAACCCTCGCCCCGGCTCGCAGATCGAATCGAGTGAGCCTGAGTACGTGGTTCCTGATGTCATTGTGCGCAAACACAACGAGCGCTGGCTGGTAGAGCTCAATCAGGAAGCCATGCCTCGACTACGGGTGAATGCGCAGTACGCAGGCTTTGTACGCCGCGCCGACTCCAGCGCTGACAACACCTTTATGCGCAATCAACTACAGGAAGCCCGCTGGTTTATAAAAAGCCTGCAGAGCCGCAACGAAACACTGATGAAAGTCGCGACCCAGATTGTTGAGCACCAGCGCGGCTTCTTCGACTATGGTGACGAGGCCATGAAGCCTCTGGTGCTGCACGACATCGCCGAAGCGGTGGGCATGCACGAGTCGACAATCTCGCGCGTTACCACGCAAAAATTTATGCACACTCCGCGTGGCATTTACGAGTTGAAATATTTCTTCTCCAGCCATGTAAGCACCTCCGAAGGCGGAGAATGCTCATCTACAGCGATCCGCGCGATTATCAAAAAACTGGTTGCAGCGGAAAATGCAAAAAAGCCATTGAGTGACAGCAAGATCGCTGGTTTACTGGAGGCACAAGGCATTCAAGTAGCTCGCCGCACCGTTGCTAAATACCGTGAGTCCCTCGGTATCGCGCCTTCAAGTGAACGCAAGCGATTGATGTAGCAGTTGATGAACAGGAAAATTGTCTCAAGCAATATCGAACTGACGCCCTCTTGGATAAATGCAGCCATACTGCAAATATTCAGAGCGTGAAATGCCAGACTCGATGACTGAGTTTTTTCCGCGCCAAAGTGTTCCGGCGGCAGGCAAAACAGCCTGTCTCTTACACACGGCAACAAGGAGAATGCGGTATGCAAGTCAACATCAGTGGACACCAGCTAGATGTGACCGACGCCCTGCGTGACTACATCGACGAAAAACTCAGTCGACTAGAACGCCACTTCGACAAGATTACTAATGTGCAAGTCATTATGGAGGTCGAGAAGCTCAAGCAGAAAATCGAAGCCACCTTACACATTGCAGGCGGCGAAATAGTTGCTAATGCCGAGCATGATGATATGTATGCAGCAATCGATTTACTGACCGACAAACTCGACAGACAACTTATCAAGCACAAGGAAAAGCAGCTCGACCGTCAACAGGGCGCAATGGCCCGTTGATATCGCCCAACTCCTATGATCCGACTTGAAAATATCCTGACCCCCGGCCGTTCCTTGATGAACGTGCCGGGTGGCAGTAAAAAACGTGTTCTCGAACAGATTGCCAACTTGGTTGCGCGCGAACTGCCCGACCTCGATGGACAAGACATCTTCGAGAGCCTGATTGCCCGCGAGAAACTCGGGTCCACCGGTTTTGGCAATGGCATTGCCATTCCGCACTGCCGCCTGCCTGCTTGCAACGCGCCAATCAGTGCCTTGCTCAGACTAGAATCACCTGTAGATTTCGACGCGATCGATGGCGCACCGGTAGATTTGCTATTCGTACTGCTGGTTCCTGAAGCAGCAACGGACGAGCACTTGGAGCTACTTCGCCAAATCGCTAGCATGCTTGATCGCAGCGATGTCCGCGAACGTCTGCGCCAAGCGCAAAGCAATGACGCCCTGTATCAGGTTGTTGTCGACATACAGAACAACAGCTAAATGGCAGAGAATCTACATGCGCTTGATTATTGTCAGCGGTCGTTCTGGATCAGGTAAAAGTACGGCGCTTGATGTACTTGAAGACAACGGCTTTTACTGCATCGATAACTTGCCAGCCAGCTTGTTGCCACAGCTAGCTGAGCGAGCATTTCAGCAGGAAGATTCAGTTCGCCCAAATGTTGCTGTGTCCATTGACGCACGCAACTTGCCAAGCGACTTGAACATGTTTCCAGAGCTGCTTGAGCAAGTGCGGGCGCGCAATGTTCAATGCGACCTGCTGTATCTGGATGCAAACGAAGAAACCCTGCTCAAACGCTTCTCCGAAACACGTCGGCGCCATCCGCTGACCAACGACAACCGCTCGTTGGCAGAAGCCATTACCGATGAAGCTCTACTACTGGAGCCTATCATCGACCTGGCCGACTTGAAGATCGACACCACTCACCTCAATCTCTACCAGCTACGCGATACCCTCGCCCTGCGCTTGCTCAACAAGCCAGACCCAGGCACTGCATTTCTGGTTGAGTCGTTTGGCTTCAAACGCGGCATGCCAGTAGATGCGGACGTGGTGTTTGATGTGCGTTGCCTGCCCAACCCATACTGGCGTCCCGAGTTGCGCAACTTTTCTGGCCTGGAACAACCCGTCTCTGACTATTTAGACAACCAGGCGGATGTTCAGGAGATGTATCAAGACATCCATGCTTACCTGAGCAAATGGCTGCCACGCTTCGCTGCCAGCAATCGTGCCTATGTCACTGTCGCTATTGGCTGCACAGGCGGTCATCATCGCTCGGTGTATATCGCCAACCGGTTGGGCAAAGCCCTCAAAGCTCAGTTCAAAAACGTCCAGACTCGCCACCGCGACCTCAATTAAGGAATCGCCGCGATGCCCGCCTGTGAAGTAACCATTATCAACAAGCTAGGCTTGCATGCGCGGGCAGCGGCTAAATTTGTCGGCGTTGCCACACGCTACCCTTGCAGCATTAAAGTCGGCCGCACCCCGCAAAGTCTGGTTGACGGTAAAAGCATCATGTCGGTCATGATGCTCGCAGCCGGCAAAGGCTCCACAGTTCACCTGTTAACTGAAGGTGAACAAGACGAGCAAGCGCTGGAAGCAATCATCGAACTGATCAACAACTTCTTTGATGAGGGCGAGTAGCGCTCTGAGCCAATACTTGAGCTATCAAAAGGCTCGCAAGATGAAAAAAGGGAGCAATTAAGCTCCCTTTTTAGTGCTTAGCTATTGGTTATCAGCTACCTGCAACAGTCATACGCTCAATCAAGACAGAGCCGGTACGAATACTGCTGCGCAGCTCCAGATCATTACCAACAGCAACAATCTGCTTGAACATATCGCGCATATTGCCAGCAATGGTGACTTCCTGAACCGGAAATTGGATCTCGCCGTTTTCGATCCAGTAACCGCCAGCGCCGCGAGAGTAATCACCGGTCACCATGTTCAGGCCGTGCCCCATTAGCTCAGTCACCAGCAGGCCACGCCCCATGCGCTTGATCAGTGCTTGCTGATCTTCAGCGCCATGGGTAACAAACAGATTATGTACGCCGCCCGCGTTAGCGGTGCTTGGCATGCCTAATTTTCGCCCGGAATAAGTACCCAGCACATAAGACAGCAACTCGCCGTTTTCAACAAAGGATTTGGCGTAGGTTGCCAAGCCGTCACCATCGAATGCCGCACTGGCCATTGCCCGTGGAATATGCGGACGCTCATCGAGGCTTAACCACTCAGGGAAAAGCTGCTGACCGATTGTGCCTTCCAGGAATGAGGATTTACGGTAAATACTGCCGCCCGAGATCGCACCCAAGAAACTGCTGAACAGGCCTGTGGCCAACTCAGCAGCAAACAATACCGGCACTTCACAGGTAGGCACTGGCCGGGCACCAAGACGGCTCACAGCGCGCATGGCTGCACGTGCACCAATATCTTCGGGGCTGGTCAGCAACTCACCCTGCCGATTAACGTCATACCAATAGTCACGCTGCATAAGGCCGTTATCCTCGGCGATCATCACGCAGCTCAAACTGTGCCGGGTACTCGCATAACCACCGACGAATCCATTGCTATTACCATAGACCCTGCACCCCTGATGCGTGCTCAAGGAAGTGCCATCGGCGTTTTTGATACGTTTGTCGGCGTCGAATGCAGCAGCTTCGCAGCGTAGAGCATGCTCAATCGACTGCTCTGGAGTTATCGACCACGCATGGTATAGATCCAGATCAGGTAGATCTCGTGCCATCAGTGCAGCGTCTGCAAGGCCCGCACTTTCATCTTCCGAGGCGTGTTTGGCAATCGCCAGCGCTGCCGCAACCGTTTCACGAATAGCCGCATCCCCTGTCGCCGAGGTACTTGCTGAACCTTTCCGCTGACCGAGATAGAGGGTGATGCCAAAGCCTTGATCGCGATTGAACTCAACAGTTTCAACTTCACGCTGACGCACTGTAGTCGACAAACCTTGCTCAACAGAGACCGCGACTTCACAGGCACTGGCACCCTGCCTTTTGGCTTCAGCGATAATCTGCTCCACCTGAGCCTGTAACTGCGGGACCATTTGTGGGCCGACAACTTCTACTGAACTCATACCTACTCCTGAAAATATTTTCGCTGTGAGCTGCACCCTGTCGGGCCCAACCGCTTACAACTAAGAACTAACTGCTATCATGACGGCGTTTTCCACTGGATCGCCCCCATGTCTGAATACCTTGACGACTTCTCCGAAGAGAAAAGCAAAACCCAGGTCAAACGCGAGCTGCATGCATTGCAAGACCTCGGTCAACGTCTGGCTGCTCTAAAGCCTGACCTGCTAAACAAATTACCACTCACCGAAGAGCTGCGTACTGCGCTGGCTGAAGCCTCTCGGCACACAGCTAATTCGGCGAAAAAACGTCACGCCCAGTTTATCGGCCGGTTAATGCGCGATCAGGACACTGATGCGATTCTGACCCTACTCGATCAACTTGACGCCTCAACCCGTCAATACAACGAACGCTTCCACGCCCTTGAGCGTTGGCGCGACCGTTTACTTAACGGCAACGACGAAACCCTTGAAAGCTTCGTCAGTGAATACCCTGAAGCCGATCGCCAACACTTACGTCAGCTAATTCGCCAAGGCCAACATGAAGCAGCGCAAAACAAAGCGCCAGCGGCCTCGCGTAAAATCTTCAAATACATCCGTGAGCTAGACGAGAGCAAACGCGGCCTGCGTTAACCCTCGAAAGCCCACACCTAGAAACTGCAAAGAGACCCACTTCCCCGTAGGTGATTGGTGTGTCTTTGCAGTTTCTTGCGTTAACTACCTGTACCGCCGACGGTAATTGCATCTATTTTCAAAGTTGGCTGACCCACACCCACCGGAACCGACTGGCCATCTTTGCCGCAGGTGCCGACACCGCTGTCCAGCGCCAGATCATTGCCCACCATCGACACCTTGCTCATGGCCTCTGGGCCATTCCCGATCAAGGTTGCCCCCTTGACTGGCGCAGTAATTTTGCCGTCTTCAATCAAATAGGCTTCGCTGGTTGAGAAGACAAACTTGCCGCTGGTGATGTCGACCTGTCCGCCACCGAGGTTGGCGCAGTAGATCCCCTTCTTCACCGATCGAATAATCTCTTCCGGGTCGCTCTCACCTGCCAGCATGTATGTATTGGTCATGCGCGGCATTGGGAGGTGCGCATAAGACTCACGACGCCCATTACCAGTTGGCCGAACGCCCATCAGTCGGGCATTGAGCTTGTCCTGCATATAACCTTTGAGAACGCCATTTTCGATCAATGTGGTGCACTGCGTTGGCGTGCCTTCATCGTCCATGCTCAACGAACCACGCCGCTCAGCCAAGGTTCCATCATCAACAATGGTGCACAGACTCGAAGCAACTTTCTCACCCATACGGCCGCTGTATGCAGAACTGCCTTTGCGGTTGAAGTCACCTTCAAGACCGTGACCAACCGCCTCATGCAACAGCACACCCGACCAGCCAGCGCCCATCACCACCGGCATACTGCCTGCCGGTGCCGGAATCGCTTCAAGGTTGACCAGCGCCTGACGCAACGCTTCACGGGCATAGCCCATGGCGCGGTCTTCGTTAAGAAAGTAACGGTAATCGGTGCGTCCGCCACCGCCATGGCCACCACGCTCACGGCGACCATTTTGCTCAACGATGACGCTGACGTTAAAACGCACCAGCGGACGAATATCAGCCCCAAGCCCACCATCGGTTGAAGCGACCATAACCCGATCCCACACGCCAGCCAGGCTAACAGTGACTTGCTTGATTCTCGAATCGAGCGCACGCGTCGCTTGGTCAACCTGCTTGAGCAGTTCAACCTTTTCCGCACGGTCCATCACATCAAGTGGATTATTTGGCGCATACAGCGCGGTAATCTCTGGGCTGCTAAAAGCTCGGACGCAGCCGTTTTGTCCAGCCCGAGCAATCGAACGTGCGGCGGCAGCGGCTTGACTCAATGCCTTAGCGGTAATCGCATTGCTGTAGGCAAAGCCGGTCTTCTCACCGGACTGAGCGCGCACGCCGACACCTTGATCAAGGTTGAAACTGCCTTCTTTGACGATGCCATCTTCAAGCACCCAAGTTTCAGACACCTGACTTTGAAAGTACAAGTCGGCCGCATCAATCCCCGGCCCAGCTAACTCGCCTAGAACGCCGGGTAAACTATCGATAGTCAGACCGCCTGGGCCCAACAGGTGATCGCTCACCGACATCAGCATCTCACTCATAACTACTCCAAACCTGGCAGCCGCGGTTCGGCCGCTGCAAAAAATCGTTTATGCCGCATTACCGGCATTTGTTGGCGGATCAAGGCCTGTTCTGCGACATCTAGCGGCGCTACCAGCGCCTCGCTGCCTTGGGCCTGGCTCAGGCAAATGCGTCCCCATGGATCAACAATTGCTGAGTGGCCGTGTGTCTCACGACCGCCGGGGTGGAGACCACCTTGCGCGGCAGCCAAGACGTAACATTGCGTCTCGATGGCACGCGCCCGAATCAGCACCTGCCAATGCGCGGCGCCGGTCACGGCGGTAAACGCCGACGGCGCGCTGATCAACTGCGCACCCGCCTCACGTAAAGCGCTATACAACTCAGGAAACCGCAGATCGTAGCAAACGGTCAAACCAAGACGCCCAACGGGCGTATCTGCGACCACCACCTTGCTGCCAAATTCATAGTCATCCGACTCACGATAGCGCCCACGGCTGTCAGCGACATCAACATCAAACAGGTGCAATTTATCGTAACGCGCTGCTAGCTCACCATCAGCATCAATCAAAAGCGAGCACGCATTTGGTTTAGCATCTGGGTGACCCGCCGCGGGTAATGGAATTGTGCCAGCGACTATCCATAACTTGAGGTCACGGGCGGCCTGTTTCAACCATGGCAGTATCGGTCCGTGCCCCATTGCCTCTTCACGACCGATTTGGCGGTAATCGCGGCGACCCATTGCAGCAAAATTTTCAGGCAGGACAGCAAGGCTAGCGCCTTGCTCGGCGGCGCTTTCAAGCAAATTGCGCGCTTGCTGCAGGTTAGCTAGAACATCATCCTGGCTCACCATTTGAATAACTGAGAGGTTCATGTTCTTTCCTACAGCAATAACCTAATACCCGTCAGTCTACGCCCCTCTCAACATCCTGGCAGGCCGAGCAATGCACTTACCTGGGTTTTGTACTTACCTGGGTTTTTCAAAGGGTTTATCAAAGTCGATCTTAGGTGACTGGATCGGGCCTTTGACGTCGTACTGGACACTGGCAAAGCGCGCAAAGTGATCGCCCAGCAACTTGTCAACAACAAACAATGCACCGCCAATGGCCGGCGCCCCTACAATCAGCGCGGCGATAGGCAAGTTGTTAGTCACTGGCAGTGTCACCAGTAATTTAGCGTCAATAGTTTCATCGACCATATTCAGGGTGCCATTGAGCTCAAGGTCACTTGAAGGGCCTTTTAGGGTGATCGGCCGTTGGGTTAAATAGACACCATTGGTCGCCTGCAAATTACCTTTTACACGGTCATAACTCAGCCCTTCACCCAACAGGTCAGAGAAGTCCAAACGCAAGCGACGCCCAATCGAGTTGAAATTGAGCAGACCGAACACCCGCAACGCCGAAGCAGAACCTTTCACTTCAACAAACTGGCCCTTACGCAAAGAAGCGTCCATATTGCCACTGAATCGTGCCAGACTGACATTCAGCGCAGAGCCAGGCCAAGAGCCATCTACATCAAGACGAAAGCGCTCGCTGGTAGCAGTCGGAGCAAAGCCCCAAGCCAGCAATACATCTTCCAGGTCCTCACCCTCAAACCGGCCTTTGTACCAGCTCCTGGAGCGACCTGCTTCGCCTTCCCAGCCTGCATTGCCAGTCACCCTTAAACCCGCAAGATTGATATTCAAATCACTGAATGCAACACCATTGGCTACCGCACGGGCTTTCAACGATGAAGGGCCCAGCGACTGTTCGCCGAGCTTTATGTCAGCCACTTTGAAATCAATCGAGGGGACGTTGTGCGGATCGATATCCGCCAGCGGATCAGGTGCTTCAGTTGCGGCCGCAGCCGTTTGCTCAGGCTTTGGTAAGCGGATATAGGCAAGGTCTGCGCTAATTGGCCGGGATGAGGCATCCGGAAATACGATATTGCCTTTGGCGAGTGAGCTGTCAACAGACAATGCCCAGGCAGGACCAGAGCGACGCACGCCCACGGTAACGTCATTGACAGTTTTACCAAACCCGACAAAGCGGCCAATATTCAGCTGCGCATCGTTGAAAGCCTGTAAATCTGCACCCTTGGATGAGCTTGTATACGGGCTGACCGCCTGCTGCCAATCAGCCAGGTTCAACTCCGCAACCGAACCGCGCAGACGATAGCCCTTCTGTGTCGGCAGTTGCGCCACTCCACTCCCCAAACGCAACTCGCCACGCCCTTGGAGAATATCAGCGGCTGGAGAGACGCCGTTGAAGCTCAGCATGTTTGCATAACGCAGCTTATAACTGCGCTGTTCACCACCGAGCCCCAACTCGAGAGTCGTGTTGCGCTGATCATTCGCGGCCTTGCCGAAAGGTGCTGGCAGGTCAATTGCCAAGCCTTTGAGTTCAGAGTCAATTTGCAAATTGCTTTGCGCATCATCAATTTTCAGGCGCATTCGGTACGGCACATTGCCCTTTGCAGGTATCGGCTGAGTCACCGCCAGCCACTGAGTCAGCGCCTGCAGCGGAACTTGCCCTTGCGCCTCAATCAGGCTCGTTGCACGACCATCAACGGCTTGAGCAATGGCCTTGCCTTTGGCTTTATGACCGAGCAACTGTGCTTGGATGCTCGGCGCACTCAAGCCCTTGGCCGTGTCATAGCGGAATGCACCGGAGACATGACTGAGATCGAGTTTAGGATTGGCAATTTTAACGTCTGCATCCTTTGCGGTGAAATCCACAATCACCCTAGGTGTGCCTTTTTGCAGCGGGATATCTAGGTCCAGCGCGCCGACCAAATCACCTTTGCCCTGCCAGCCAGAAAAGATCTCCGCCGTGCCGATCGGCGCTTCCTTGAGGACTTTCAGCGCATCGCCAACACTACTCTCAAGATCAGCGGTCAACAGCAGATGTGGAGGCGTATCCGGGTCTTCAAGTGGGATGGTTACATTGACGTTTTTCACCGTGCTGTTCAGCACTTGACCCTGCGGGACACGGATGCGCACCTGATCATCTTCGATTAGAACTTCACCGCGCGCACCTTTCAGTTCGGGCCAACCCGGCTGGTAGGCAAGCACAGCATCATGCACGGCGAAGTACAGGCTAATACTATGTGAAGCCTTGCTGGAGCCTTTGTTGAGCGAGCCCTGAAACTGGAAATAACCTTGATCAACAGCACCGGCCTTGATCGAAGTCTTCAGCCAATCCGCGAGCTGCGGACTGAACTCGGGGACCCGGGTCGGCAAGTATTTTTCAGTGAAGCGTGCGTCACCCTCAGTAATGCCGACACGCAAGTCCATGTAATCCTCAACCTCAGGATCACCACTCAGACGAATCAGAAAATCAGCAGCCGCTTTGCCTTCATCGCCCGTGGCTTGTACATAGGGGCTACGCAGGGTCAGACCTTGCTCGTTGATCCGCCAATCTACCTGGCCACGCGCGGTGTGATACAGCCAGGCTTTGGGAAACAACGTCGCCAAATCAAGGGAGAACTCTTTGGCATCAAGCAAAATCGTGCCTGAGCCCAAGTCACCAGTGACGCTACCCGTAATATTTTCAATACCGGGCACATGATCGTACGCAGAAAAGCTGATCCCATCGGTATTGGTGGCAAACTCCACGCGTTTATCGCCCTCGGCTTCAGGATGAAAACGCAGGGTGGCGTTAGTCAGGGCTCCGCGAGGGTTCAGCGTGCCAATTGCGGCAATGGTTTTGTCGGAAACCGGCGCCAGTGACGTCACCAGCGGCAGTAAAGGTGCAACGTCCAGGCGATCAACACTTAGCGCCCATGTCTCGGTAACGTCGGCCTGTTTGGCATGCTGCTGCAGGGTAAAGTTTAACGGGCCAATTTGCTGTTCATTGGCGCGTGCAGTGAAGTTGGATACCTGTGCAGTCAGGCCATCGGCATCACGCTCAAAATAACTGTTGAGCACCACATCAGTCAGGCTCGCAGGCTTACGTTGCGCGTAGTGACCTTCGAGCTTGGACGCTTTAATTTGCGTTACAGCACGCCGGAGAGCACCGTCAGCCCACGACAACCAGAATTGCCCACCAACCTGCAGATGGTCCAATGACCAGTCGCGGGTGAGCGTTTTAGGCAGCCAACTGGCCCAATCTGTTTCAGGCAATTGAAGATAGACATCAGCCTGCAAGTCGCGCCATTTTTTGACGTTCATTTGCGAGCGCACCTGCAACGCCAGCGGCTTGCCATCAGGTAACTGCAAGCGTCCATCAAGGCGTTGACGACCACCGGCGAAACCCAGAGTCAGGTTCACATAACGCAATGTGTGTGCAGGCTGATTATAGGCTTCGAGGGTCACCTGACTGTTGAGCAGAGAAAGATGGCGCACCATTTTCAACTGTTCAAGCAGCTTCTCGACATCAATCGCAGTACTGTCTTGTGGTTTTGGCAAACCTTCAACGCGCCACTCACCGGCATCGTTCTGCGTCACACTGAGTTGCAAGCCATCAATCGCCAAGAGTTCAGCCCTTGGCTGCATGGCCATTGCGCTGGCTATCAAGTCGGGAATCAGGCGAACTTGATCAAGGCGCATAGCATCAGCACCATCACCCAAGGTCACGTCATGGGCGATCAATTCGGGAGCTAACCCATGCCAGCTGCCCTCAAGCGACCCGATCGACACGGGCAAGCCCAACGCTGCCTGCGCTTGATCTTCAGCCTGTATACGGTATTCAGCAATTAATGGCGTGAGCTGCCGGCCGAGACTGACCAGCAGCGCCGTGACGATTAATACCAGCGCACAGAACCCCAGGCTCCAGCGCAGAACCGTTGCCAACCAGCCGCCTGAGCGTGCCAACTAACTCAAACCTGTTCGGTGAGGGTGTACGTCACAACAGCACCACATCGTATTGTTCCTGGGAGTACATGGTCTCCACTTGAAACTTAATGGTGCGGCCAATAAAGGCCTCTAGGTCTGCAACATTGCCTGACTCTTCATCGAGCAGACGGTCTACTACTTTTTGATTGGCCAACACCCTGTATCCCTCTGGCTGATAGGCTCTTGCTTCACGCAATATTTCCCGGAAAATTTCATAACAGGTGGTTTCCGGGGTTTTCAACTTGCCGCGTCCCTGACAACAAGCACAAGGTTCGCAGAGCACTTGCTCAAGGCTCTCGCGTGTACGCTTGCGGGTCATTTGCACCAGACCCAATTCGGTAATACCAATGATATTGGTCTTTGCGTGATCACGCTCTAATTGTTTTTCCAAAGTGCGCAAAACCTGACGCTGATGCTCTTCATCTTCCATGTCGATAAAGTCGATGATGATAATCCCACCGAGGTTGCGCAAGCGCAGCTGCCGGGCAATTGCCGTAGCGGCTTCAAGGTTGGTTTTGAAAATGGTTTCTTCGAGCGTGCGATGGCCAACGAATGCGCCAGTATTGACGTCAATGGTACTCATCGCCTCAGCCGGATCAACCACCAGGTAGCCACCGGATTTCAGCGGAACCTTGCGATCGAGGGCTTTCTGGATCTCATCTTCAACGCCGTACAGATCAAAAATCGGTCGCTCGCCCGGATAATGCTCAAGGCGGTCAGAAATTTCCGGCATCAGCTCACTGACAAAGTGAGTGATCTTCTGAAAAGTCTCACGCGAATCGACTCGGATTTTCTCAGTACGCGGACTGACCAAGTCACGCAATGTACGCAAAGCTAAACTAAGGTCTTCGTAGATCACCGAGGGCGAAGACGCGGACTTCATCTGCCCAGCGATTTGCCCCCACAAACGGCGCACATAACGGATATCCACCAGGATTTCATCCGCACCCGCGCCTTCAGCAGCCGTGCGCAAAATGAAGCCACCGGTTTCTTCACTGCCTTCGGCACCTACGCAATCAGCCACCACTTGCTTGAGGCGCTCACGCTCAGCCTCATCTTCGATCTTCAGCGAGATACCAACGTGGCTGGTGCGCGGCATGTAAACAAGATAGCGCGATGGCAGCGACAGCTGCGTCGTCAGCCGCGCACCTTTACTGGCAATCGGGTCTTTAGTGACCTGCACCACCAGGCTCTGCCCTTCGTGCACCAGAGCGCTGATGGTTTCGACAGCAGCGCCTTCGCGACTGGAGATTTCTGATGCATGAATAAAGGCAGCGCGCTCGAGGCCAATATCGACAAAAGCTGCCTGCATTCCAGGCAATACGCGAACGACTTTGCCTTTGTAGATATTGCCGACAATCCCGCGGCGCTGTGTGCGCTCGACATGGACTTCCTGCAACACTCCATTTTCGACTACTGCCACGCGCGATTCCATCGGCGTGATGTTGATCAGGATTTCTTCACTCATGCGTCCATCTCTTTTGAGATGAAGCTGCAAACTCGGGGAGCCCGCTCGCCCGTGACCTACAACTTCCTTAAGTGTGGACTGGCAACGATTGCCAGCACGGAATTGCAAATTCTGCGAGTAACTCAGCTGTTTCGCACAGGGGTAAACCCACCACTGCCGAATAGCTGCCCTGCAATTGGCTGACGAACACTGCCGCCAAACCCTGAATACCGTAACTGCCTGCTTTATCCTGCGGTTCACCGCTGGCCCAGTATGCCTGTGCCTCGGCATCTGAAATGCATCTAAAGGTTACCTGACTTGTCACCACCGCCGCTCTGCTTTTATCGCGCGCGACCAACGCCACCGCAGTCAACACTTGATGTTCACGCCCTGACAGCGCGCGCAAGGTCGCCAGCGCTTCGCTCCGGTCAGCTGGCTTACCAAGGATCTTGCCGTCGAGAACCACCGCCGTATCAGAGCCGAGCACAACCGTCTCAGCTGGCGACTCAAGCTGGTCAAACACCGCCTGCGCCTTCGCCCGAGCCAAGCGCTCTACATAGAAGCTTGGCTGCTCATCAGGCAACACAGTTTCATCGATTGGGCAGACTTGCGTGATAAAGGGCACACCGATCTGCGTAAGCAGCTCCCGCCGGCGCGACGAACCTGAAGCCAGATACAAAGTGGCCATGCAGAGTTCTCCCTATCGAATGTTGATGCCAGGCAAATGCCTACTTAATTGACGCCTAGACGCTGTTGAATGCTGCGCAGGATGACGCTGACCCACGGCCAAAGCAGCACACTGACAACCGCTGGAAGAATAAACGTAAGGGTTGGCGGACGGCTACCGGTTAACGCGTTCAGCCATAACTGGACTAACTGAGCCAAGCCAAACACAACCATCAACACCAAGCTCTGCTGCCACATCGGAAACATGCGCAAGCGCTGATGCAGGCTTAATACCAAAAAGGTGATCAGGCTAAGGATCAGCGCATTCTGACCGAGCAACGAGCCATTGAGAACATCCGCTAACAGGCCGAAAATCCAAGCGGTTGCCATGCCGACACGGTGCGGTAGCGCCAGCACCCAGTAAGTCAGGACTAGCGCGAGCCAGAGAGGCCGACCAATTTCCATAAAGTCTGGCAAACTGGAAACGCTGAGCAACAGCGCGAACATCAAACTCAGCCAGACAACCCACGTATTCTGTGCACGAACACCACTCATTGCTGTGCTCCTTGCTGTGGCTGCGGCGGTGTTGACGAGGGTGGTGGCGCAGCAGCTGGTGCTTCAGTTGATTCGCCTTCGGCAGGCGTAACTGGAGGCATCGACTGGAGGTCTTCGGCCTCTTGCGCCTGAGCCGACTCAGTTGCGCGCTGCTCTGGCGAGCGCGGGTCGGTAAACACCAGCAACATGTAGCGGCTACGGTTGAGATTAGCAGTCGGAATAGCCCTGACAATCGCAAACGGCTGACCCGAATCATGGATCACCTGTGACACCGTTGCCACTGGATAACCGGCCGGAAAACGCTGACCCAAACCCGAACTGACCAACAGGTCGCCCTCTTTGATATCAGCTGTATCAGCAACATGGCGCAACTCAAGGCGCTCAGGATTACCGGTGCCACTGGCAATTGCACGCAAGCCGTTGCGGTTCACTTGAACGGGAATACTGTGGTTGGTATCGGTGAGCAGCAACACTCGCGCCGAATACGGCATGACCTCAACCACCTGCCCCATCAGACCGCGCGCATCAAGCACAGGCTGCCCGATCACCACACCGTCTTTCGAGCCTTTATCAATCAAAATGCGATGGGTGAACGGGTTAGGATCAATGCCGATCAGCTCGGTGGCGAGCACATCGTCATCAACCAACGCCGCCGAGTTAAGCAGCTCGCGCAACCGCACGTTCTGTTCGGTCAGAGCCGCGAGCTTTTGCAAGCGGCGCTGCATCAACAGGCGTTCAGTCTTGAGCTTTTCGTTTTCGGCGACTAACTCAGTGCGCGAACTTAGCTCCTGGGTGGTGTTTTCCCAGAGCGTCACGGGCAAGCTGCCCAGCCAATAAACCGGCTCGACAATCACGCCCAATTGGCTACGCATAGGCTTGAGCACATCAAAACGCGCATCCACCACCATCAAGGCAGCCGAAAGGACGGCCAGCACCAGCAGGCGCACACCGAGCGAAGGTCCTTTGGCAAATAGCGGTTTAATAGGCGGGTCCTCGTAGCATCAGACATTAACAAAAAGCTGCAAGTGAGCCTGAGGCCCGCCTTGCAGCTTTTGTTTAAAACGGAAGGTCTACTCCGTGGATAGCAAGTCCATGGTGTGACGGTCCATCATATCTAACGCTTTACCGCCGCCACGCGCAACACAAGTGAGCGGATCTTCGGCAACAATCACCGGCAGCCCGGTTTCCTGGGCCAGCAACTTGTCGAGGTCACGCAACAGAGCGCCACCACCGGTAAGCACCAGGCCACGCTCAGCAATATCAGAAGCCAACTCTGGCGGTGACTGCTCGAGCGCGCTTTTAACCGCCTGGACGATAGTCGCCAGCGACTCTTGCAGCGCTTCAAGCACTTCGTTGGAGTTCAGCGTGAAACTACGCGGCACGCCTTCTGCCAGGTTGCGACCACGAACATCGACTTCGCGTACTTCGCCACCCGCATAAGCGGTGCCGATTTCTTGCTTGATGCGCTCAGCCGTCGATTCACCGATCAGGCTGCCGTAGTTGCGACGTACATACGTGATGATGGCTTCGTCGAAACGGTCACCACCGACACGTACCGACTCAGCGTAAACCACACCGTTCAACGAGATCAGGGCGATTTCAGTGGTACCACCACCGATATCCACAACCATCGAACCGCGCGCCTCTTCAACTGGCAGACCCGCGCCGATCGCAGCAGCCATTGGCTCTTCGATCAGAAACACTTCACGGGCACCGGCACCAATCGCTGACTCACGGATGGCACGACGCTCAACCTGGGTCGACTTGCACGGCACACAGATCAAAACCCGTGGGCTGGGTTGCAGGAAGCTGTTTTCGTGAACTTTGTTGATGAAGTACTGCAGCATCTTTTCACAGACGCTAAAGTCGGCAATAACGCCGTCTTTCATCGGCCGAATAGCGGCAATATTGCCCGGCGTACGACCGAGCATGCGCTTGGCCTCGGTACCGACAGCAACGACGCTCTTCTGATTACCGTGGGTACGGATAGCTACGACGGAAGGTTCATTGAGAACAATTCCGCGCTCGCGAACATAAATAAGGGTATTGGCAGTGCCCAGGTCAATAGAAAGATCGCTGGAAAACATGCCACGCAGTTTTTTGAACATGGGATATAGGACCCTAGGAAACGCGTGGGTAAAAAAAGTGCGGCAAACTCTAACAATGGAAGGGATTTTGAGCAAGGCACCAATGTGTTAGATTGCCTGTTTTTCCGGGCTTCTGGCCCACCATCGCGGCCTTTGACCGCTAGTTTGCGAAATACGTTCCCTGCATATCGCATGCATGACGACTCAATCACACTTTCAGGCTGCCTACTTTACGGCGGCTTAACACAGGGAAATCCAATGGCGCTTGAACGCTCCGAAGTGGAAAAAATCGCCCATCTGGCCCGATTAGGCCTGAATGACAGCGAAATCCCACAAACTACCGAGACACTCAACAACATCCTCGGTCTAATTGACCACATGCAGTCGGTAGATACCAGCGGTATCGAACCTTTGGCTCACCCCTTGGAGGCAACGCAGCGCCTGCGAGCCGACGAAGTGACTGAAACAAATCACCGCGACGACTACCAAGCTATCGCACCGGCTGTCGAAAGCGGACTTTATCTTGTTCCAAAAGTTATCGAGTAAGGGAAAGAGCCTAGTATGCACCCAATGACTCTGGCCGAGATCGCCCGCGGACTCGCCGACAAAACATTCTCATCCGAAGAACTGACGCGCAACCTATTGGCGCGCATTCAGCAACTCGACCCGCAACTAAATAGCTTCATCAGCGTCACTGAAGACCTCGCGTTGCAACAGGCTAAAGCGGCTGACGCACGCCGTGCAGCTGGCGAGACTGGCGCTTTGCTTGGCGCACCTATCGGCCATAAAGATTTGTTCTGCACCCTCGACATTCGCACCAGTTGCGGCTCGAAGATGCTCGACAACTTTAAAGCACCGTATAACGCCACCGTGGTCGAGAAGCTGGCGTCAGCTGGCGCGGTAACGCTGGGCAAGCTGAACATGGACGAGTTCGCCATGGGTTCGGCCAACGAGTCCAGCCACTACGGCGCAGTGAAAAACCCGTGGAATCTTGAACGTGTCCCAGGCGGTTCGTCTGGCGGTTCAGCGGCGGCTGTGGCTGCGCGCCTGCTGCCTGCTGCCACCGGCACCGATACTGGCGGCTCGATTCGCCAACCGGCCGCGCTGACCAACCTCACCGGGATCAAGCCGACCTATGGTCGCGTCTCGCGCTGGGGCATGATCGCCTATGCGTCCAGTCTTGATCAGGGCGGCCCATTGGCCCGCACCGCTGAAGACTGCGCCTTGATGCTGCAAGCCATGGCTGGCTTCGATCCGAAAGACTCGACCAGTGTCGATCAACCGGTTGATGACTACCTCGCCGCGCTGGGCAAACCGTTGACCGGCTTGCGCATTGGCCTGCCAAAAGAGTATTTCAGCACTGGCCTCGACAGCCGAATCGCCGATGCGGTGATGGCTGTGGTTGAACAACTGAAATCCCTTGGTGCCACGGTTAAAGACATCAGCCTGCCCAATGCCCAGAACGCGATAGCCGCTTATTACGTCATCGCTCCGGCTGAAGCATCATCCAACCTGTCACGCTTCGATGGCGTGCGTTTTGGTTACCGCTGCGAAAACCCGGTCAACCTTGAAGACCTTTACAAGCGCTCACGCGGTGAAGGCTTCGGCGCAGAAGTTAAACGCCGGATCATGGTCGGTGCCTATGCCCTGTCTGCCGGTTATTACGATGCGTACTACATCAAGGCCCAGCAGATCCGCCGCCTGATCAAGAACGACTTCGTGGCTGCATTCAATGATGTCGATGTAATCCTTGGCCCAACCACACCAAACCCGGCGTGGAAACTTGGCGAGAAGAGCAACGACCCGGTCGCTGCCTACCTTGAAGACATCTACACCATCACCGCCAACCTTGCCGGTATTCCTGGCTTGTCGATGCCTGCTGGCTTCGTCGATGGTTTGCCGGTCGGCGTGCAACTGTTGGCGCCGTACTTTCAGGAAGGTCGCCTGCTCAACGTGGCGCACCAATATCAACAAGTCACTGATTGGCACACTCGCGTGCCAGCCGGATTTTAAGGATCACTCAGATGCAATGGGAAACCGTGATCGGGCTGGAAATTCACGCACAGCTCGCGACTCAGTCGAAAATCTTCTCGGCCAGCGCCACCACGTTTGGCGCCGAGCCTAACACCCAAGCCAGCCTGGTTGACCTCGGCATGCCCGGCACGCTGCCGGTTCTCAATGCTGAAGCCGTGCGTATGGCGTGTATGTTTGGCCTGGCGATTGATGCTCATATCGCTCCGCGCAATATTTTTGCGCGCAAAAACTACTTCTACCCGGACCTGCCAAAAGGCTACCAGACCAGCCAGATGGATGACCCGATCGTCGGCATCGGCCACCTGGATATCACCCTGGAAGACGGCACCGTCAAGCGCATCGGCATCACCCGTGCGCACCTTGAAGAGGACGCTGGCAAAAGCCTGCACGAAGACTTCCAGGGCATGAGCGGTATCGACCTCAACCGCGCCGGTACGCCGTTGCTGGAAATCGTCTCTGAGCCGGACATTCGCAGCGCCAAGGAAGCCGTTGCCTACGTCAAATCGATTCATGCACTGGTGCGCTACCTCGGCATTTGTGACGGCAACATGGCTGAGGGTTCACTGCGCTGCGACTGCAACGTATCGGTGCGGCCAAAAGGCCAGGCTGAATACGGCACTCGCGCCGAGATCAAGAACGTCAACTCGTTCCGCTTCATCGAAAAGGCGATCAACCACGAAGTTCAGCGCCAGATTGAGCTGATCGAAGATGGTGGCAAAGTTGTTCAGGAAACACGCCTGTACGACCCAAACAAAGACCAGACCCGCTCGATGCGTAGCAAAGAAGAAGCGAACGACTACCGTTACTTCCCCTGCCCTGATCTGCTGCCGGTGGTGATCGAACAAAGCTACCTTGATGAACTACGTTCGACCTTGCCTGAGTTGCCAGTGCAAAAGCGCGAACGTTTCGAGGCGCAGTTTGGTTTATCGGCATACGACGCCAACGTCTTGGCTTCAAGCCGGGAAATGGCCGACTACTTCGAAGCCGTTGAGAAAACCTGTGGCGACGCCAAACTCGCCGCCAACTGGGTAATGGGCGAGCTTTCCAGCCTGCTCAACAAAGACAACCTCGATATCGAGCAGTCCCCGGTCAGCGCCGAGCAACTGGGCGGCATGATCCTGCGCATCAAAGACAACACCATCTCCGGCAAAATCGCCAAGATGGTCTTTGAAGCCATGGCCGCCGGTGAAGGCTCTGCCGATCAGGTCATCGAAGCCAAAGGCCTCAAGCAAGTGACTGACAGCGGTGCAATCGAAGCGATGCTTGATGAGGTGCTCGCTGCCAACGCTGAACAGGTTGAACAGTACCGCGCAGCGGAAGAAGCCAAGCGCGGCAAGATGTTCGGCTTCTTTGTCGGTCAGGCCATGAAAGCCTCAAAAGGCAAAGCCAACCCACAACAAGTGAACGAACTGCTGAAGAAGAAGCTCGAAGGCTAACAAGTCATCGCACTGCCCTACAAGTTAGTGCCCCGACTTGTAGGGCAGATGAGGCTTTTCTTCATCCGCCCTGAGTGGCTGCTGGCAGTTAAAACCGACGCGACTCGTAAGAAAATGCACGCTTTGATATTTGAGCTGCACATGGCTATTTGAGCTGCGCATCGTGGACAAACTGCGCATTGCCACACCCTACGATTTTTTCGGAGCCCGTATGCAACGTTCGCTGTTACTGCTCGGCTTGCTCAGCCTACTGGCTGGTTGCGCCAGCAAAACCCCTGACAGTACTGGCGCTGCGGCTGTTGGCACGGGTTACAGTGCAACTGGCAACGCCTCATATTACGGCGCCAAGCATCATGGCAAGAAAACCGCTAACGGCGAGCGCTTCGACCAGAACGCACTAACCGCAGCGCACCGCACGCTGCCCTTCGGCAGCCGTGTATTGGTGACCAACTTACGCAATGATAAAACCGTGGTGGTGCGTATTAATGACCGCGGCCCATTTGTGCGTGGACGGATTATCGATGTATCGAAAAAAGCTGCAGAGCAGCTCGATATGATCCGTGCTGGCGTCGCCCCGGTAAGCATCAAGCTTTTGCGTCCGTAGCGAAGCTGCAACGGGTAAAAACTGGTTACCAATCACCCGAATTATTTATAGCGCCAAATCTGCGGCTGGCTAAACTAGCCGCATCTTTCTGGAGCCCCGTATGACGTTACTGACATTTGTTTATTTAATTGCCGGTCTGGTGCTATTGGTTGCTGGCGCCGAAGTATTGGTGCGCGGCGCAGCCAAGCTGGCAGCGCAATTCGGTATTCCACCGCTGGTTATCGGCCTCACGGTAGTCGCCTTCGGCACCAGCGCCCCGGAAACCGCAGTCAGCGTGCAGTCGGCGGTCAGCGGCAGCGGCGACCTGGCTATCGGTAACGTGGTCGGCAGCAACATCGCTAACGTATTGCTGGTACTTGGTGCCACTGCGTTGATTGCACCGCTGATTGTTTCGCGCCAGCTAATTCGCTTGGATGTACCGTTAATGATCGGTGCCAGCCTGTTAACCTTTGGCCTCGCCTATGACGGCAATCTAAGCCGCATTGACGGTGCAATCTTGTTCACCGGCATCGTCGCTTACACCTTCTTTCTGGTGCGCAGCAGCCGCAAACAAGGTGCCGCGGAAGCGGACGATGAATTTGCAGCCGAGTTTGGCCTCGACCAACCGGTTAAGCCAAATGCATGGCTGATCAACCTGTTGCTGATCATTGTTGGCTTAGTGCTGCTGGTCGGCGGCTCGCATTTCCTGGTTGAAGGCGCAGTGACACTGGCCCGTGCATTAGGCCTGTCAGAACTGGTAATCGGCCTGACGGTGATTGCCATCGGTACATCGTTACCAGAGCTGGCGACGTCGGTCCTTGCAGCGTTCAAAGGCGAGCGCGATATTGCCGTGGGTAACATTGTCGGCAGTAACCTGTTCAACCTGCTCAGCGTGCTTGGTTTGGCCGCACTGGTTGCTCCAAGCCCTATTTCGGTGTCGCCCAACGCATTGGCGTTCGACTTCCCGGTGATGATTGCCGTCGCAGTCGCCTGCCTGCCAATCTTCTTCACCGGCTACCGGATCAACCGCTGGGAAGGCTTGCTGTTCCTGGCCTACTACGGTGCCTACACCCTGTATCTGGTGCTGTTTGCCACCGGGCGCCCGATTGTTGAAACCTTCGGCCACGCAATGATCGGCTATGTTATTCCACTGACAGTAATCACCTTGATCGTTGTCACCGTGCGTAGCTGGCAAAAACAGCGACTGAATTGAACAGGGAGCAAAGCATGAGCAAAACACCTTTAGACGGCGAACAAGTACGTCGCGAAGTCATGGGCGATGCTTATGTCGATCGCGCCTTGGGCAATACCACAGCGTTTACTCAACCGCTGCAGGATTACCTCAACGAGCACGCCTGGGGCGGGGTTTGGAACCGGGAAGGCCTGGAACGCAAAACCCGTAGCCTGATCACCCTCGCAGCACTCACCGCGCTGAAATGCCCGCAAGAGCTTAAAGGCCACGTGCGCGGCGCGTTGAACAACGGCTGCACAGTTGAAGAAATCCGTGAAACTCTGCTGCACTGCGCGGCTTACGCGGGGGCTCCAGCTGCAATCGATGCGTTTCGCGCAGCCCAGGAAATCATTGACGAGTATCAGCAAAAAAGCTGAACCCGGAGTGATCGGGTACTAAAAAGCCGGGCTAATTGCCCGGCTTTTTAGTTTATGCAGTTGTTGAAATAGCGTGTCACCTGAACCTTTTGCTGGCGCACTGCACAGCAATATACAATCAGCATCAGATAAGCACGGATATCGCACTATCGTAATATTCCTATTACGTAGCGGGATAATGTAGATCCTATGGACGGGGTGTATAAATGAAATTCTTAAGGAAATGCCTTAATCGCAGCGCCAGAAAACGTATCCGCAATACGCCAAAACTGTATCGCAACACCCTGAAACTGCGCGAGCGTTACCCGCACTACACGTTTGGCGATGGCACTTACGGCAAACCCAAAGTGCATGACTGGAATGAGGGCACCAAACTGCATGTTGGTGCATATACCTCGATTGCCGGTGACGTTGAGATCTATCTGGGTGGCCGCCACCGTACCGACTGGATCACCAGTTACCCATTCCCGTTGCAGATGGAAGAGCTTGCCCATATCAAAGACGCAACCGGCAGCAATGGTGATGTCATCATCGGCAATGATTGCTGGATCTGCTCAAAAGCCATGATTCTTTCTGGCGTGACCATTGGCGATGGCGCGGTAGTCGCTGCGGGCGCCGTTGTCACCAAAGACGTTCCGGCCTACGCCATGGTTGGGGGCAACCCTGCACGCCTGATCCGCTGGCGCTTTGAAGAACCCATTCGGCTGATGCTGCAAGAGTCCGCTTGGTGGGACTGGCCTGCTGAAGAAATCAGGAGCATCGCCCCGCTCCTCTGCACCAGTGACTTCGATGCCTTCAGCCGCTATATCGCTGAACGCAAACAGGTCGGAGCAACATCAAAGCCTAGATCCAACCCACCAACTTCAACAGCAGCAGGCCAACGTTGATTGAAACCACCGCCCCGAGCGTGGTCATCACAATAATTGCAGCAGCCAGCTCATGGTTGCCGTTGGCGGCGCGGGCCATGACATAACTCGCCGCCGCCGTTGGGCTGGCGAAGTAGAGAAACAGCACCGCCAGGTCGGCGTCGCGAAAACCACATAACCACGCGCCAAGCGTTGCCAAAATGGGTAACCACACCAGCTTCATCAAGCTTGAGCCAATAGCAACATCACTGCTCTGGCGCATGGATGCCAACGATAGCGTGCCGCCGATACAGATCAACGCCAGAGGCAGGGTCATATGGGCAAAATACTCGGCTGACGCTAATAGCCACTGAGGCAGCTTTATCTGCCAATAGGCAAACGGCAGCGCCAATGCCACACCAATAATGAGCGGGTTAGTCAGAATACTTTTGCACAGCGTCCATGGATCAGTTTTGGCGCCGGGGCTATAAATCGCCAGCACCAGCACCGAGAGGATGTTGTAGCAAAAGATCACCACCCCCGCGAGCACGCTGCCTATCGCCAAGCCATAGTCGCCATACATGCTGGTCGCCAGGGCTAGACCAACAATGCCGTTATTACCGCGAAACGCGCCTTGGGTGTAGATACCACGCTCGATCTCTGGGCAGCGAAAAATCGCCCAGCCCCAGGCAACACTGAACGTCACTATGGTGGCGAGCACAAAGTAGATAATCAGCCCAGGCTTGAATGCCTGACTCATGTCGGCGTTGACGATACCGAGAAATAACAAGGTCGGCATGGTGCCGCGAAACACCAACTCGGATGCCGTACCAATAAAACTATCGTCGATCCAGCGCAAACGCTTGAGCACCACACCGAGAAAGAGCATGGCGAATACGGGGGCGGTAATACTGATGGTTTGCAGAACGATTTCGAACACAGCAGCCTCTGAGCAAATCTAGGTAGCCAGGTACTTATTGATCTGCAAGTTGCTGGTGAATACCAAGAAAATCAGACGAATTCGTAGCCTGCTAACAATCATAGCAAGCTTGCTACTAAAAGGTTTGAACCACTTTGCTGACGAACCGATAAAAGCGACCGCACTCAAACGAACAAGGCAGTTAAACACGCCGATTGGAGCGCAATCCCAAGGCTCCTTTAACGGCGTACCGGACGCTTCTGTAATTTACGCTGCAAAGTCCGTCGATGCATGCCTAACGCACGAGCAGTCGCCGAGATATTGCCTTCGTGTTCAGCCAGTACGCGCTGAATATGCTCCCACTGCAGACGATCTACCGACATCGGGTTTTCTGGCACCAGACTGTCAAGGTCAGCATGCTGAGTCAGCAACGCGGCCAGCACATCATCGGCATCCGCAGGCTTGCACAGATAGTTGCAGGCACCGCGCTTGATTGCCTCTACAGCGGTGGCAATACTCGAATAACCGGTGAGGATTACCACGCGCATCTCAGCATCGAGCTCGAGCAGCTTGGGCAGAAGCACCAAGCCAGAATCACCGTCCATTTTCAGATCAACTACCGCGTACTCCGGCAAATCCTGCTCAGCCAGCAACAAGCCCTCTTCAGCAGAGCCGGCGGTCGATACACGCAGGCCACGACGGCTCATTGCCCGCGCCATAACCCGGGTAAAGGTTGGATCATCATCGACCAGCAACAAATGCGGCTGCTCGTCGCCCTCAAATAGTGCTTCTTCAGACATGCTTAACTCCTTGGGAACCTCTGAAAAACTACTGCGCTAGATATTACTGGGGCAGCCCTTGCTGCGTTAAAAAACGGCTCAAAATGCTCATTTACTGCAGTAAACTCCGCTTTCTCACATTTTTTTGCCTTGTACTTCCGTCGCTCGCTACCTTTTTCAGAGGCTCCCTTACTGGCATAGGTTACGAACGGCCATAGGCACGCGGCAGTTTCAATTCAGTGAGCGTGCCGCCCTCTTCATGGTTATACAGTTTAACCGTACCTCCGGCACGCGTGACGCTGGCTTGACTTAAAAATAAGCCCAGACCAAATCCCTTACCCTTGGTGGTGAAGAATGGACGCCCCAACTGCTCGGCAATCGCCAGAGGCACACCCGCACCAAAATCACGAATGGTCAGGTACAGCCACTGGTGGTTCCAATCAAGGCAGATATCCAGCTTGTCGGGATGCGCATCAGCGGCGTTATTCAACAGATTAAGCAAGGCTTGAGTGAGATCAGCTGGCGGCATCAAGCGTGGCGCTGTACCTCGACCCAGGCATTGATAACGATAGCTCGCTTCCGGGCGCATCAAGTGCCAGCGATTGAGGGTAACCTCAAGCCACTCAACACAGGATTGCTCGACAACAGCCAGACGGCGATCTGCCTCAGCCGCGCGCACCAGCTGTTGCAGCGTGTCCTTGCACAGCTTCACTTGCTCTTGCAGGACGGCCAAATCCTCTTGCAACAGTGGTTCGGGGTGCTCACGGCGCAACTCTTTGATCAATACACTCATGGTCGCCAATGGCGTTCCCAACTCGTGTGCCGCGCCCGCAGCCTGGGTGGCAACAGCTAAAAGTTGTTGATCACGCAGGTTCTCTTCACGGCGCTCTGCGCGCTGCTGGTCTTGCCCGCGCAGCTCTTCAGCCATTTTCGCAACGAAGAAGGTAATCAATCCGGCCGCCATTGCGAAGCTCAGCCACATCCCATAAACCAGCAAGCTCTCGCGCTGCTCCAGCGGCACCATAACCGCATGCGACCAAACCAGCAGCACGGTATAACCCGTCAACGCCAGCCCCGATAAGGTTACGGTGTAGAGCCACGGCAACGTGGCAGCCGCAATGGTCAAAGGCACCAGGTAATAAGACACGAACGGGTTGCTGGAGCCGCCAGAGTAAAACAGCAGCACGCTGTGGATGATCAAATCGAAACTGAGTTGCAGCGCATATTCTTGCTCAGTCACTGGCCACGGGCCGCGTAAACGCAAGGTTGTGAGTAAACACAGGGCCAACGAAACGGCCAGGGTGACACTCAACTCAAACCATGGCAGCACCAGCAAACCAGACTTATAGACAAGCCCCACCGCGCCAGCCTGGGCGGCGAGCACCAAGAAGCGGATCAGAATTAAACGCCTGAGGTTTTGCCGACTGGCCGACAACAACTGCACCGGTGCGAGCATTGGTTCTCCGATAACGCCTGTTACAAGTCTGGCGAGTATAACCAAGCAACCGAATTACCTAGTGCGTCAACACGCCGCAGTTGAGGCACTTTGCAACGGATAATGGCTGAACAACACCAAGCTAAAACACTCAAAGTAGTTTAGCGGGCTTAATCATCAGGTTGCTGGCTGGGTCTGGCACAAGCCTCTAACGCGGCGTTTGTGCGGTGTAGATAAGCCGAGTGATAGGACCGCTGTGACTGCCTTATTATTTTTTAAATTGTTTAACCCGAATCCATCACAAAGACCGTCTACCCTTGTGAACCTAGTGTGCAAGCTGTGCACCAACACGCCAATTAAGGAAGTATCCATGCAATCAATGTCACGTCTCCCAAGCCTCGCAACCGCCCTGCTATTAACAGCCAGCAGCCTGCTGAGCCTCTCTGCGCATGCTGATGAAGCCCGCTACAACCAAGTAGCCCTGCGCGCTGAAGTCAGTGAAGAGATCGCCCATGACCTGATGCACGTGACTTTTTATACAGAGTCGCAAAACAGTGACCCTGCAGCGCTTGCCACTGAAGTCACGCAAACCCTCAACGCCGCGCTGAAACAAGCACGCGCAGCACAAGGGGTCAGCGTTGCAACCGGCAGCCGCAACAGCTATCCGGTATATGACGAAAAAGGCAAGAAGATCATCGCATGGCGCGAACGTGCTGAAGTGCGCCTTGAAAGTGCAGATTTTGCCGCGCTATCGAAGCTGACCGGCGACATGCTGAAAACCATGCAGATGAGTTCAATGAGCTTCAGCATTGCCGACAACACGCGCAAGAGCAAAGAAGACACCATGCTTAAAGGTGCAGTTGATGCATTCAAAGCGCGCGCCGAACTGGCGACTCAAGCGTTGGGTGGCAAGGGTTACAAGCTGGTGAGTCTGAACATCAACAGTGGCGGCTTCCAAACGCCAATGCCGATTCGCATGGCACGCGGTAAAAGCATGGAAATGATGATGGACGCGGCGCCACCTGAAGTAGAAGCAGGCACCAGCCAAGTCACAGTTAATGCCGACGGCGTGATAGAAGTACTAATGCCCTAAAAAGTAACACTTCAAAGCACTAAAACGACGCACCGCCGCTATGCCTCCATAGCGGCGTTTCGCCATGTTTAAACCTAAAGTTTGTCTAAATGCGACAGCAACGTACACCACATCTACGGATAGCCCAGTTTATGAGTTAACGCACTTGTCTCCGGCATGTGCCCTGCATAGTTTCATCCAAGGTCTCCATAAGAGGCCCCTCAACATAACCACAACAAACATGAGGTTTCTATGCGTAAGAATGCCGTCATCCAGGCAATGCTGGTCGCTGGGCTGATCGCCAGTGCGCCATTTGCTCAGGCTGCAAGCAATCTAGTCTTTTGTTCAGAAGGCAGCCCCGCAGGTTTTGACCCTGCGCTATACACCACAGGCACCGACTTTGATGCGGCCGCCGAGACCGTATTCAACCGTCTGACTCAGTTTGAACGTGGCGGCACCACGGTAATTCCTGGTCTTGCTGAGAAATGGGATATTTCCAATGACGGCCTGACCTACACCTTTCATCTACGCCCTGGGGTGAAGTTTCATACCACCAGCTACTTCAAGCCAAGCCGCGAGTTTGATGCAGACGACGTGCTGTTCACCTTCCATCGCATGCTCAACAAAGACGATCCATTTCGTAAAGCTTACCCAACAGAATTCCCTTACTTCACCGACATGGGCATGGATCAAAACATTGCCAAAATCGACAAAGTCGATGACATGACCGTGCGTTTCACCCTCAATACAGTAGACGCTGCGTTCGTCCAGAACCTCGCCATGAGCTTCGCCTCTATTCAGTCCGCCGAATATGCCGCGCAACTGTTGAAAGAGGGCAAAGCCAGCGACATCAACCAGAAGCCAATCGGCACGGGGCCGTTCGTATTCAAGCGTTATCAGAAAGATGCGCAGATTCGTTTCACCGGCAACAAGGAATACTGGAACCCGGATGATGTGAAGATCGACAACCTGATCTTCGCCATCAATACCGATGCATCAGTGCGCATGCAAAAGCTTAAGGCTGGTGAATGCCAGGTCAGCGTGTACCCACGCCCTGCGGATCTCGAATCGCTGAAGGCCGATGCCAAGCTGCAACTACCGGATCAAGCGGGTTTCAACCTCGGTTATATCGCCTACAACATTGAGCACCCGCCATTCGACAAGCTCGAAGTGCGTCAGGCGCTGGACATGGCGGTCAACAAACAGGCCATCATCAATGCGGTGTACCAAGGTGCAGGCCAACTGGCCGTCAACAGCATCCCGCCAACTCAATGGTCTTACGACGACACCATCAAGGATGCGGCCTTCGACCCAGAGAAAGCCAAACAACTGCTCAAGGATGCCGGCGTTAAAGAAGGCACTGAAATCACTTTGTGGGCCATGCCAGTACAGCGTCCCTACAACCCTAACGCCAAGTTGATGGCTGAAATGCTTCAGGCTGACTGGGCCAAGATCGGGATCAAGGCCAGAATCGTCAGCTATGAGTGGGGCGAGTACAACAAGCGCGCCAAAGCTGGTGAACACGACGCTCTGCTGATTGGTTGGACCGGCGACAATGGTGACCCGGACAACTGGCTGGGCGTGCTCTACGGCTGTGACTCAATCGGTGGCAACAACTACAGCCGCTGGTGCGACAAAGACTTCGACGGTTTGGTCAAGAAGGCCAAAACGCTCAACGATAAGGACGAGCGCAGCAAGCTTTACATGCAAGCGCAGCACATCCTCAAGGACAACGTGCCAATCACCCCAGTGGCACACTCAACCGTCTTCCAGCCGATGAGCAAATCGGTAAAAGGCTTCAAAATCAGTCCATTCGGCCTTAACTCGTTCTACGGCGTCAGCGTCGAGAAATAACCCTAGCAGCTGTTATCCAGCCGACCAAACGTCGGTTGGATAACCGGGCGCCAGCAAGCCTATCCGCCTGCTGGCGCATTCCGAATACGCATCAGGGATTACTCAATGCCAAACCCTAGATCACAATTATTGTTTAGCCTGCTTTTGCTCGGCAGCAGCCTTGGCGCAAGCGTGGTTGAAGCCGCCAACAAAGACAGTCTGATTGTCTGCACCGAAGCCAGCCCGGAAGGTTTTGATGTGGTGCAATACACTGCAGCAGTGACGGCCGATGCTTCGGCTGAAACAGTGCTTGAGCGACTGGTCCGGTTCGCTCCGGGCACCACCGATATAGAGCCTGCACTGGCCGAGCGTTGGGATATTTCCGAAGACGGCCTGAGCTACACCTTCCACCTGCGCAAGAACGTTAGATTTCATCACGCCGAAACATTCAAGCCGACGCGCGATTTCAATGCCGACGATGTGCTCTGGAGTTTCAACCGCCAGTTAGATCCAGATCACCCCTGGCACGACCAGGCGTTGCGCGGCTATCCCTATGCAGAATCAATGGGCATGGCCAGCATTATTCAGCGCATCGACAAGCTTGACGAGCACAGCGTTCGCTTCACCCTGAACCACCCCGAAGCACCGTTCCTTGCCGATATGGCGATGGGCTTTGCCTCGATCTATTCCGCCGAGTACGCCGACCAGCTACTTGCACAAAACAACAGCAAACAACTCAACAGCCATCCCATTGGCACTGGGCCGTTTGTATTTGATCGCTACAGTAAAGACTCCCAAGTCCGCTATCACGCGAACCCGGAATACTGGGACGGTGTACCGGCAATCAAAAAGCTGTTGTTCGCCATCACCCCTGATCCAAATGTGCGCATTCAACAACTAAAGGCCGACGCCTGCCAGATTGCGCTGTATCCACGACCGACCGATATTGCGGCACTAAAAACCAGCCCCGGGGTAAAGGTTCAGGCACTGGACTCATTGCTCACCGCTTATGTAGCCATCAACACCCGGCGCCCACCGCTGGATGATGTGCGCGTACGCCGTGCAATTAATATGGCCTTCGATAAGGCCGCTTATGTACGCGCACAGTATGGTGAAGGCGGCGCGACACCCGCTGTTGCGCCTTATCCGCCGACACTCTGGGGCCACGATGCACAACTGCTTGGCTGGCCGCATGATGTAAAACGTGCGCGGCAACTGCTTGAGGAGTCGGGCCACACCGAGGGGTTCAAACTGTCTATCTGGACCCGTCCAGGTGGCGGCCCGACTAATCCCAACCCCGGTATCGGCGCACAAATGCTGCAGGCAGACCTCGCCACAATCGGCATCACCGCTGATATTCGCGTGTTTGAATGGGGTGAGCTAATCAAGCGCGCCAAGAACGGCGAGCACGATTTGGTGTTTATGGGCTGGGCTGGCGACAACGGCGACCCGGACAACTTCCTTACTCCCAATCTGTCGTGCGCCGCCGCAAAGTCGGGTGAAAACATGTCCGGCTGGTGCGACAAAGACTTTAATGCACTGCTCCAAGAGGCGCGCCGGGTTAGCCCTCGCCCGCAACGTGCAGCGCTGTATCGCGAAGCATTATCAATATTTCAGGATCAAGCGCCATGGATTGCCCTCGCCTACCCGAAACAGTTCACCGCCCTGCGCAGCAATGTACAGGGCTTTGTACAAAGCCCGATGGGTTCAAATAACTTTGCCAAAGTGAGCCTCAAGCCCTAACAACCAAGCTAAAGCGAATGCAGGCACTGTATTCGGCAATGTTGCGTACTCGTTATAAAAAATCGCTGAGCCACGTAGCTTGGTGAACTGAAAATTGCTGGAGTGTTAAAACCGTATGTTGTCTTTTATTGCCAGGCGTCTGGGACTACTGATCCCAACCTTCTTCGGCGTTACCCTACTGACCTTCGCGTTAATTCGGATGATTCCCGGTGACCCGGTCGAAGTGATGATGGGCGAGCGACGTGTCGACCCCGCACTGCACGCCGAAGCGCTACACCGACTGGGCCTCGACAAACCCTTGTATGCCCAATACTTCGATTACATTGGCAATCTCGCACAGGGCGACCTGGGTGAATCCCTGCGCACTCGCGAAAGTGTCTGGCATGAGTTCATCACCCTATTTCCCGCGACCCTTGAACTGTCGCTGGCGGCCTTGTTGTTTGCTGGCACGCTTGGGCTAACTGCCGGAGTGATTGCAGCGCTGAAACGGGGCTCGTTGTTCGATCACGGCGTCATGGGCATATCACTGGCCGGTTACTCCATGCCGATTTTCTGGTGGGGTCTGCTGCTGATCATGTTCTTCTCGGTCTGGCTCGGCTGGACGCCGGTGTCCGGGCGTATCAACTTGCTTTACGACATCGAACCGCGCACCGGCTTTATGCTGATCGACACCCTGCTCTCGGATGAAGAAGGCTCGTTTATCGATGCCCTGCAACACCTGATTCTGCCAGCAATCGTGCTCGGCACTATTCCGCTGGCGGTTATCGCCCGCATGACCCGCTCGGCAATGCTCGAAGTTCTGCGTGAAGATTACGTGCGAACCGCCCGCGCCAAAGGCCTGTCACCCACCCGCGTGGTATTCGTTCACGGCCTGCGTAACGCGCTGATACCGGTACTCACGGTGATTGGTTTACAGGTCGGCACATTGCTGGCTGGCGCGGTGTTGACTGAGACTATTTTCTCCTGGCCCGGTGTCGGTAAATGGCTGATCGAGTCGATTGGCGCACGTGACTATCCGGTGGTGCAAAACGGCATCCTGCTGATCGCCTGCCTGGTCATTATGGTCAACTTCGTCGTCGATATTCTCTACGGCTTGGCCAACCCACGCATTCGCCATCAGCGCTAAGGAGGCCTGAAATGACTATAACCAACTCCCTCCCGGCGGTTGATCAGAGCTTGCTCTACCCCTCGCCACTAAAAGAATTCTGGCAAGCCTTCGCCCACAACAAAGGCGCAGTGGCTGGCTTGATGTTCATGATCCTGATTGTGTTCTGTGCATTGTTTGCGCCGTGGGTCGCGCCGTATAACCCGAGCGAGCAGTTTCGCGACTTCCTGCTGACGCCGCCGTCATGGCTCGAAGGTGGCCAGTGGCAGTTCTTGCTGGGCACCGATGAGCTCGGCCGTGATCTGCTTTCGCGATTGATTCACGGGGCACGCTTGTCACTGATGATCGGCTTGGCATCAGTACTGATGTCGATGATCCCCGGTATTTTTCTAGGACTTGTCGCGGGTTTCTTCCCACGGCTATTGGGCCCTGGGATCATGCGCTTGATGGATGTAATGCTGGCCCTGCCCTCGTTGCTGCTGGCGGTGGCGATTGTTGCCATCCTCGGCCCTGGCTTGATCAATACCGTGATCGCGATTGCCATTGTCTCGCTGCCTTCGTACGTGCGTCTGACCCGCGCGGCAGTAATGGTTGAACTGAACCGTGACTATGTAACTGCTGCACGCTTGGCTGACGCCAGCTTACCCCGCCTGATGTTCATTACGGTGCTGCCGAACTGCATGGCACCCTTGATTGTGCAGGCAACCCTGAGCTTTTCTTCGGCGATTCTCGATGCAGCCGCACTGGGCTTCCTTGGCCTTGGCGTGCAACCGCCAACGCCTGAGTGGGGCACCATGCTGGCGTCTGCGCGCGACTACATTGAGCGCGCGTGGTGGGTTGTCACCATGCCCGGCTTGGCCATTTTGCTCAGCGTGCTGGCAATCAACTTGATGGGCGACGGTTTGCGCGATGCGCTAGACCCGAAACTCAAGAACGCAGTGTGAGGAGCCCGGAATGAGCTTGCTTGATATTAAAAATCTCAGCGTGCGCTTCGGCGACGCGAATGCCGTTCCGGTTGTGGATGGCCTCGACATCAGTGTCGACAAAGGCGAAGTGCTGGCGATTGTTGGCGAGTCTGGTTCAGGTAAATCGGTGACCATGATGGCGCTGATGGGCTTGGTTGAAGCACCGGGCAAGGTCAAAGCTGACAGCCTGCAGTTTGACGGCACCGACATGCTGCGCCTTAAAGGCAAACAGCGCCGCCACATCATCGGTAAAGATTTATCGATGATTTTCCAAGACCCAATGACCTCACTCAACCCAAGCTTCACTGTCGGCTTTCAGATTGAAGAAGTCCTGCACCAGCACATGGGCCTGAAAGGCAAAGCTGCGCGCCAACGGGCGCTGGAGTTACTTGAAAAGGTTGAGATACCGGGCGCAGCCAGTCGTCTCGAAGCCTATCCGCATCAACTGTCTGGCGGTATGAGCCAACGGGTTGCGATTGCCATGGCGATAGCCGCCGAACCGAAACTGCTGATTGCCGATGAACCGACCACCGCCCTTGATGTAACCATTCAAGCGCAGATCATGGAGCTGTTACTCAATCTGCAGCGTGAGCAAGACATGGCGCTGGTACTGATCACCCACGACCTTGCGGTGGTTGCCGAAACCGCCCAGCGCGTGTGCGTCATGTACGCAGGCCAAGCGGTGGAAGTCGGTACGGTACCGGAGTTATTCAACACCCCCACTCACCCGTACACCGAGGCGCTGCTCAAGGCAATCCCCGAGCACTCACTCGGCGCCGAGCGTTTATCGACATTGCCGGGTATCGTTCCGGGTCGCTACGACCGGCCGCAAGGCTGCTTGCTATCGCCGCGCTGCCCCTATGTGCAGGAGCAATGTCGCCAGCAACGACCGCAACTCGAACCCCATGCGCAAGGCGCTGTGCGTTGCTTCTTCCCGCTTAATCTGACTTCGGAGGTAGCTTGATGAGCGCGCCTACAACTAACAGCGTGTTATCTGCTCGCGACCTCACTCGTCATTATTCGGTGTCCACCGGCTTGTTCCAGCCCAACGCCACGGTACAGGCACTCAATGGCGTCTCGTTTGAATTAGCCGCGGGCAAAACGCTGGCGGTTGTCGGTGAATCCGGCTGCGGTAAATCAACTCTGGCGCGGGCGTTGACCCTAATTGAGGAGCCCAGCTCGGGCTCGCTGCAAATTGCCGGTCAAGAAGTCACCGGCGCCAGCAAAGCCCAACGCAAACAGCTGCGCCGCGACGTGCAAATGGTTTTCCAAAACCCTTATGCATCGTTGAATCCACGGCAGAAAATCGGCGATCAACTGGCCGAGCCGCTGGTAATCAACACATCATTATCGAAAGATGAACGCCGCGAAAAAGTCCAGGCGATGATGCAACAGGTCGGATTACGCCCAGAGCATTACCAGCGCTATCCGCATATGTTTTCCGGTGGCCAACGTCAGCGTATCGCCCTCGCCCGCGCCATGATGCTGACGCCCAAGGTTTTGGTTGCAGATGAGCCAACCTCCGCGCTGGATGTGTCGATCCAAGCCCAGGTCCTTAACCTGTTTATGGACCTGCAAGAAGAGCTCAATACCGGTTATGTATTTATCTCGCACAACCTCTCAGTGGTGCGCCACGTAGCCGACGATGTATTGGTGATGTACCTCGGCAGGCCAGCGGAGATGGGCCCCAGCGAGCACATTTATCAACGCCCGCTGCATCCATACACCAAGGCACTGCTGTCCGCGACGCCAGCAATTCATCCAGACCCGAACAAGCCAAAGATCAAGATCAGTGGCGAACTACCTAACCCGCTCAACCCGCCGACAGGTTGCGCGTTCCACAAGCGCTGCCCGTATGCGACAGAGCAATGTGAAATCGAGCGCCCGGAACTGCGTCTGCTCGATTCACGGCAAGTGGCTTGCCATCACGCCGAAGCCATCAACAGCTAATATCAACAGCTAAATAGTACAAAGCGCTTGGGCTTGAGTCGGCCCAAGCGCTTATGTTGCAGAAGCCCCTAAGTGGCTGGATTTCATTAATACACGTCGCGGCGGTAACGTCCGGCTTCCTGTAAACCATCTACATATTCCTCACCAAGCACCTCGCGCAACACCGCATCAACACCTGTTGCCATCCCCTGCAAGCTACCGCAAACATAGATGACAGCGCCCTGAGCAAGCCATTCGCGCAGTTGCTGTTCAGCGGCCCGCAGATGATCCTGAACATACAGTTTGCTCGGCTGATCACGCGAAAACACTGGATCAAGATGCATCAAGAAACCGTTACTCTGCCACTCCAGCAGTTCTTGCTCACAATAAAAATCATGTGCGCGGTTTCTCTCGCCAAACACCAACCAATTACGTCGATGTCCCTGCTGGATTCGCGCCTTGAGAATGCTGCGCAAACCAGCCAAGCCACTGCCATTACCAATCAAAACAATCGGCCGGTCATCTTCTGGCGGGTGAAAAGCACTGTTACGCCGCAAGCGTGCCTGTAGATCAAGCATCGGTTGCATCGCCTCGGTCAGCCAGCCTGAACACAGACCCAACGAACCATCTGGATGACGCTCTTGGCGCACTATCAGCTCAAGCACACCATCACTCGGCAATGATGCAATTGAGTACTCGCGCGGCTTAGCCGTTGGGTCATTAGCGGGTCGAACTTGCAGAATATCGCCAGCCTGCCACTGCGCACCTGCAGGTGGCTGCAAGCGCAACATGTACGTCGGCAAGCCAGCAGAACCGGCATTCAAGCACTCACGCTCATGCAAACGCCAGGTAGCGAAAGGTTCTTCAGTTGTCAGCACTGCATCGGCCCCAGTGACGGCGCTGAGTTGTTGCTTCCACTGATTGATTGCATGTACATCACCGGCATCGACCTCAACAGGGGCAAACAAACTGTTGGCGCCTTGGCCACTGAGCCATTGGTGGATCCGCTGGGCAAAACCGCAAAACTGCTGATATTGACGATCGCCCAAGGCTAAAACTGCATAACGCAAATCGCCGAGTGCCAGTTTGCTGGCTAACACCGAGTTCTCAAAACCACGTGCCGAGTCCGGCGCATCACCGTCACCGAAAGTGCTAATCACAAACAACGCGTTTTGCGTTTTGCTCAACGTTTGCCCATTAATTTTAGCTAGAGGCTGGACGTTGGCATCAATGCCCGCTGCTTGTAGTTGCCCGGCTGTTTGCCACGCCAATTGTTCGGCAAAGCCACTTTGACTGGCAAAACCCACCAACCAACTTTCGCCACTCGCGGCACCTTTAACCACCGCTCGCTGAGCCACGCGAGCCGCACGCTTTTTGCGGCGGCGGTCGAGATACAACATCCAACCAGTGATAGCGAAGAGAGGCATCAACAGACTTGCAACCATCACCACAATCCGCCCGACCAAACCGAAGTATTCGCCGGTGTGTAGCGGGTAAACGCTGGCCAACAACTGCGCACTGGTGCTTTTGTCGCTGTAACGGCTATCACTTGCGACCTTGCCCGTTTCAGCGTTCATTTCCATCAGGTTAAATGCTCGCGGATGCTCTGCATTATTGAGCATGTAAAACACCTGAGCGGGCTGTCCGGCAACCGGCGGCAAACGCAGGCTCCATGCTTGCAACTGATCGCCGCCCGTTTGGCGAATACTGGCCCAGACCTTGTCGTAGTCCACCACTGGCGCCGGACCTTGTGGCTCGCGGCCACGACCCTTTTTACGTTGCTGCCCTGAGCTGGCATCGCCAAGCAACTGAATCATGCCGTCGCGAACCCAATCGTAGGACCAATACAAGCCGGTGATAGATGCCAATAGGTACACCAGCAAACACCACGTGCCGGCGACAGCGTGCAGGTCCCAGTTAAAGCTGCGCCCTTTGCGCGCCCAATCCAGAGTCAACCATGCGCGCCAACTGGCCGCTTGACGTGGCCAGCGCAGGTACAAGCCAGACAAACAAAAGAACACCAGCGCTAATGTGCTTGCAGCTGTCAGCTGCTTACCCACTTCGCCAACCGCGAGAAAGCGATGAAGTTGCAGTACAAAACCTAAAAAACCTTCGCCACGCAGCGGCGCCAGTTGCTCGCCGGTATAGGGATCGACAATGCGCGACTCACCACGGCGCTGACCCGGTGGTGGCGTGAAAAACAGTCGGGTAGGTTTGGTGCCCTGCTCTTGATAGAACATCCCTGAAACCGTTTTACCGCTCTGGGTCTGCGCTTTAAGTACCAGCTCAGCCGGCGACAGACGCTGCTGTTCTCGCGTATTTACAATTACTGCTGAAGGGTTGAGCAGTTCGATAATTTCAGGCTCGAAACTGTACATAGCACCGGTTATGCCCATCAACGCCAGAATCAAACCGGCACTGATCCCAAAGAACCAATGCAACTGAAACAACACTTTCTTGAACACCGTGATTCCCCAAGTATCTGAACTGCACATAACACCTGAGCAGCTCAGGCAGACGCCGAAACGAGATACGATATTATTTGATACAAACTCTCAACAACTCAAATTTACCTAAAATTTACCCGGTAAAACCCCAGGCCTCACAACGTAAAAATGCCCCGGCATAAGATTCTCCAATGAAAAGTCAGCTCCAGGGCGACGAAGCGACTTTGCCAGCCAATCAGAAGTGCAAATTAGTACTCAGCAAAGCTGTACGACCGGCAGCAGGGTTGCCACCCTCACCCGTGCCAAAGGTGATACCGGAGGTGGTGCGCAACGCATCGGCCAGGCTGAGTGAGCCGGTGTCCTTGATCACCTGCTCAGAAACAATAGTGACGCTCTTGGGCGTTTCGCGCAGCAGCGCGGTGAACGTGTCGTTGGCAGACGCAACCCTGTAGGCATCTTGCTGACCAACCAATGCTACAGAACTTTCCTAAATGCCAGTGAAAATCGTTATCATTAACTAATTGCCACCACATCCGCTTGGAGCTCACATGCTTTTGCATATACCCGCCGTGTTCAACCGCGAAGAAATCACGCGTATTCGTGAGGCGCTCGAAGCCGCTGCATGGGTGGATGGCAAAGTCACTGCGGGGCATCAATCGGCAAAGGCGAAAAACAATCTGCAACTCGCAGAAGACAGCCCGCTGGCGAAGGAGATCAGCCAAGCCATGCTTGAGCGCTTGTGGAATAACCCGCTGTTTATGTCTGCCGCCTTGCCCAACAAAGTGTTCCCGCCGCTGTTCAACTGCTATCGTTCTGGCGACGACTTTGGCTACCACATCGACAACGCCGTGCGGCAGGTCAAAGGCTCGGTCGAACGGGTGCGTACAGACCTGTCTTCCACCTTGTTTTTCAGTGACCCCGATGAATACGACGGCGGCGAGCTGACAATCCAAGACACCTACGGCGTGCAAAAGGTCAAGCTACCAGCAGGTGACCTGGTGCTCTATCCGGCGAGCAGCCTGCACAAAGTTGCTGCCGTCACCCGTGGTTCACGTTTTGCCTCCTTCTTCTGGACCCAAAGTTTGGTCCGTGAAGACAGCCAGCGCAGCTTACTCTTCGAGATGGATAACGCCATACAGCAGCTCAGCCGTGATGTACCTGAGCACCCATCGTTGACGCAACTGACTGGCACCTATCACAACCTGTTGCGGCGCTGGGCTGAGGTTTAGACCGCGATGAGTTTCGTACTGCGTAAAACCGAAACACTGTCGGCTGCCAATGCCCATGAAAACCCGCGACGCACCGCGCAATGGCTACTGAACTGCGCCGGGCTGGGCGAGCTGGAAGCACAGGCATTGCTCGGTCAAATCTTACTCGATGGCCAGGGCATAGAGCGCGACACAGCCTTGGCACGGCGTTGGTTCTCGATAGCCGCCGAGCGCGGTCACAGCATGGCGCGTAACATGCTCGGACGCTGCCATGAACATGGCTGGGGTGGCCCGATAGATTTGCACAGCGCGCTCAATTGCTACCAGCTAGCTGCCGCACAAGGACTGGATTGGGCCATGTACAACCTGGCCAACCTGCTGGCGACTGGACGCGCAGGCACCCTCGACTTGCCGCAAGCGTTTGTCTGGTATCAGCGAGCAGCTGAGCTTGGCCATGCCAAGTCAATGAACCTGCTAGGCCGGTTCTACGAAGAAGGAACGGTGGTTGCAGCCGAGCCCAAGCTTGCGCTTGAGTGGTTCCGCCGCTCTGCCGAAGGCGGCGACTTCAGAGGGCAGTTCAGCTATGCCGGACGCTTGCTTGAGCTGGGCGAGATAAGCAGCGCGCGCTTCTGGTTGGAAAAAGCACTGGCAATCGGCAATTTAAATTTTATCCATAGCGCATGCCGCTCGTTAGCCGCACTCAATCATCCCGAACTACTCGATATCAATGCGGCTTACGCGCAACGCCAAGTCGCGCTAGCCAACGAGCACAGCGTTTAAACCCAAACAAGCTCACCCAACAATGCTCAAACAAGCTCACCCAACAATGCTGGGCAAGCTTGGTTCATGGTTTTAACGACACAATCAGAAAGCGAAGTTCACCGAGGCTATCGCTGTGCGCCCCTCTCCTGGCACCAATGACGACGAGCGAGACGTTGAACCGGTACTGGTGCGAACTCGATCGTAATACTCTTCGTTGAACAGGTTGCGGACATTGAGCTGCACATCCACCTCATCGTTAATCTGGTAGGCAGCCATCGCACTGTGCACCACATAATCATCTACCTTGGCAGTGCTTTTGGTGCTGATATTACGCTCACTCATGTATTGCAAGCCGTAACCCAATTGCAGTGCATCCGTGACATCGTAGGTATTCCATAGGCTGAACGAGCGCGGCGGGGTGTTAGCCAGTGCTTGACCTTCCTGAGCGAAATCATTTGGCGCAGCATTGAGGATTTCGCTGTCGAGGAACGTGTAATTGGCGAAAATATCCCAATTCTCGGTCGGCTTACCTGCCACTCCTAACTCAATACCGTCGACACGCTGCTTACCATCAAGCACCACCGGATCAGCCAACGGATCGTTGCTGGCTACGCGGCCGTCGGTTTTAGTTACACGGAACACCGCAGCATTGACCGCGAGACGATCACCAAACAACTCCCATTTGGTGCCCAGCTCCCATGTTTCATTTTTTTCGGGGTCAAGATTTTGATCATCCTCAGACAAGTCTCTGCCAATCCGGCCACGGCCCACAATGTTCTCGGCTGACGGGTTGAACGAGTTACCCCATGCCAAGTAGATGCTGCCATTTGGTGCCGGCTTGTAGACCACACCCAGACGCGAACTGAGCTCTTCATCGGTGGTACTGAAGCGAGCGGAAGGAGCCTGCACGCCATTACGGATAGAGGCTGACTTGGCACTCCCGTCAAGGTAGTCGTAACGCAGGCTGGCGTTAAGTTGCCATTGCTCATTGAGTTCAATCGTATCGATTACATACAGCGCTCGGCCATCGAGTTCAGAACTAACTTTCTCGGTGTCGCGCTTATTGGTTTGACCGCTGTAATAACCCGGCGGGTGGTACAGATCAAAAGCCTGCCCCGTGAAATCAAGGCCGTAGGATTTATTGGTACGATCATATTTCTCTTTAGAAATTTCGGCCCCAGTCACCAGCGCATGTGCGAGAGGACCGGTGTTAAAGTTCCAAGTCAGGTTCGTCTGGTTTATCGCCAGCTTGGTGTTGTAGTCGCGGCCCAAACCTTGCGGCCCCGCTGGAACATATTGCCCCGGGGCAAGTCCTGGCGCACTGGTATTCACGTGCGATGCGGAAACCACGGTCAGGCGGTCGACCTCTGAAAACCGCGTGAGGTTTTGCAGGCTTAGCAGGTCGTTGAATCGATGATCCAACTTAACCGTAAACGACTCGGTATCGGTCTCTTCGCGGTCAATGTTGTGAAAGCCGTAATAGTTGTCGCGGTCAACGCCGGACAACACCTTGCCGTCACTCGCGGGTAAACCGTAGTCGGGCAAATCGTGGTCAGACTGGCGAAAGTAACTCAGGTTAAGCTGGGTATCGGTGCCCATGCCGAAGGTTAGCGACGGCGCTATACCCCAACGATCTTGATCAATATTGTCGCGCTCGGCCACTCCATTCTGGTGGCCCATCAGGTTAAGACGAAACGCCGCGCCTGGCACACCGTCAAGCTGCTGATTGATATCTGCAGTGAGGCGCTGGTATTGATCTGTACCCAGGCCAATGCTGGCGCGATTGAAATCCCGGGCTTGCGGCATTTTGCTCACTAGATTGATCGAACCGCCCGTGGTACCCGAGCCGCCGTAAGCAGAGTTAGGCCCCTTTATCACTTCAACCGATTCAAGATTGAAGGTGTCAGAGCGATTGGTTTGCGCACTGTCACGCAACCCATCAATCAGGATATTACTGCTGGCACTGAAGCCGCGAATATTGATGCTGTCACCCAAACCGCCGCCGCCCTCACCCGCCGCAAAGGTGATTCCGGAGACATTCGACAGCACCTGACGCAAGCTAAGCGCGGCTTGGTCCTCAATCACCGCTTGACTGATTACCGTGACCGTTTGCGGTGTATCAAGCAGGGGCGCAGTGTATTTTGGCGACTGTAGATTATCGACTTTGAAATCATCTTCCTGATGACCCTTTACCGTAACGCTATCCAACTCGACAGCTTGCTTCTTTTCGCTGGTCTGTTCAGCGAAGCTATTACCTGCACATGAGGCAATGGCAAACCCGATAGCTGAAGCCAGCCGCGCTGAAGCCAGCCGCGGAAGAGGGAGCGCATCCTTGACGTACTGTGTCTGCATCACAATTATTCCAATTGCTGAATGAGACTCAATGCTATTTGATAATCAATAGCGATATTGGTATTAGTAACAAAGTTGTAATATTATTTGTATCAAAATCTTTCTCAGAGGTTGGGCAGCGTATTAATTCACCCTGCCGAAAACGCAAAAGCCCGCCAATTGGCGGGCTTTTGCTTTGCTGGATGGTTTACAGGTAGAAAGCTTTCAGCGGTGGAAAACCGTTGAATTCAACCGCGCTGTAGCTGGTGGTATAGGCGCCGGTTGAGAGCCAGTACAGGCGATCGCCACTGGCTAAATTAAGTGGCAGGCCGTACTTGTAGTTTTCGTACATGATGTCGGCACTGTCGCAGGTTGGACCGGCGATAACCACTTCTTCCATCTCGCCATTCTTCTCGGTCCAAATCGGGAACTTGATCGCCTCGTCCATGGTTTCGATCAGGCCTGAGAACTTACCCACGTCGGTGAACACCCATCGCTCGACCGCAGTGCGCGACTTACGCGAAACCAGCACCACTTCGCTGACCAGAATACCGGCGTTGGAGATCAACGAGCGACCCGGCTCAAGAATGATTTCTGGCAAGTCATCGCCAAAGTCATCTTTAAGAAAGCGGATGATTTCTTCAGCGTAGGTTTCCAGGCTGTTGGTGCGCTGAATATAGTTGGCAGGAAAACCGCCACCCATATTGATCATGCGCAGGACGATGCCATCTTCCTCTTTCAGACGCTCGAAAATCACTTTGACTTTAGCGATTGCCGCATCCCACACGTCGATATCGCGCTGCTGCGAGCCAACATGGAACGACACACCGTAAGGGTCCAGACCAAGCTGCTTGGCTAGAATCAGCAGATCCAGCGCCATGTCAGTCTGGCAACCAAACTTGCGCGACAGTGGCCAGTCAGCAGAGGTTGAGCCCTCGGTGAGTATGCGCACATAGATTTTCGAGCCAGGCGCGGCCTTGGCAATATTGCGCAGATCCGCCTCAGAGTCGGTGGAGTACATGCGCACGCCCTTCTCATAGAAGTAGCGGATGTCCTTGGCTTTCTTGATGGTATTGCCGTAGCTGATACGGTCGGCGCTAACGCCGCAGGACATCACTTTATCCAGCTCATAGATCGAGGCGATATCGAAGTTCGAGCCTTTATCCTTGAGCAACTCGATAACTTCCACGGCCGGGTTGGCTTTGACCGCGTAATAAATCTTGGCGAACTCAAACCCGGCACTCAAGTCGTCGTATGCCTTGCTGATGATTTGGGTATCAATCACCACGAACGGAGTTTCTTGCTTATCGGCAAACGCCTTCATCTTCTGAAAAGTGGCGGGTGCGTAGTAATCATCAACATTGATCGACATGCGTGGACTCCATTTGGCTAAACCGGAATACATAAATTTCGAGTAACTGAGCCCCTGAGGGTTCAATTATTCGGCGGGGCCGGTTGCTTCTACTGAAGGTGACGCAACTACATTCAGTTGAAACAACGCAAATTGGCGCAGCAGCCAGGTTCTATAGCGCATGCACCAACTTCGAACGTCTGATCAGTCTCCCCACTTTGGTCGCCTACTTCCCAAGGCATTTCGCCGAGAATCAGCCTTGTGCTGTTTCCACAAAAGCATGACCTCTCGTCGTCTGTACTTGAGCCGGATGGATCGTTGCCAGCATGGACGTTCGGGGCGGAACTTTAGGGCCATGCGCCCTGTAGATCAATCACCAATGGGCGCTTTTTAGCCCTATTTAATGCATTAGTTGCTGATCGTTTTAGATTCAAAACAAAACGTGTTTTATGCTGCACGAATTAAGCATTGAGACAAATATCAGCGCCCGGCATGACCGCAAGATGACAACCTTTCAGCCTGGGTATCAGCCGCCGATACAGGGCTGCCAGAAGCACCAATTGGCATCAGTTTGACTACTGATCAGGTCATTCACCAAAAGTAGCTGCTTTTCACGTTATAATTGGCGGTTTTACGGGCCGGCTGTCGTTCGCCCGCCCGCAACCGCATTTAGTCAGGCAACCACCCAATGACCACTCAGGCCGCCGAAGTCGCGAAACGTCGCACGTTCGCCATTATTTCCCACCCCGACGCCGGTAAAACCACCATTACCGAAAAACTGCTATTGATGGGTAAAGCCATTGCAGTGGCGGGCACCGTTAAATCGCGAAAGTCCGACCGTCACGCGACCTCCGACTGGATGGAAATGGAGAAGCAGCGTGGTATCTCGATTACCACCTCGGTGATGCAGTTCCCCTATCGCGAGCACATGATCAACCTGCTCGACACACCGGGCCACGAAGACTTCTCGGAAGATACCTACCGCACACTGACTGCAGTGGACAGCGCCTTGATGGTGCTCGATGGCGGTAAAGGGGTTGAGCCACGGACCATCGCCCTGATGGACGTTTGCCGTCTGCGCGATACGCCGATTGTCAGCTTCGTCAACAAACTCGACCGCGACATTCGTGACCCGATTGAGCTGCTCGACGAGATTGAAGCAGTCCTCAAGATCAAAGCTGCGCCGATCACCTGGCCGATTGGTTGCTACCGCGACTTCAAGGGTGTTTACCACCTCAGCGAAGACTACATCATTGTGTACACCGCCGGTCACGGCCACGAGCGCACTGAAACCAAGATCATCAAGCACCTGGATTCAGACGAAGCTCGCGCGCACCTCGGTGATGAATACGATCGTTTTGTCGAACAGCTTGAGCTGGTGCAAGGCGCTTGCCATGAGTTTAACCAGGAAGAATTTCTCAGCGGGCAATTGACCCCGGTCTTCTTCGGCACCGCTCTGGGCAACTTTGGTGTTGATCACGTCCTCGATGCAGTCGTTGACTGGGCACCAAAACCATTGCCGCGTGCTGCTCACGAACGGGTGATTGAACCGACTGAAGAAAAATTCAGCGGCTTCGTATTCAAGATCCAAGCGAACATGGACCCGAAGCACCGTGACCGTATTGCCTTTATGCGTATCTGCTCAGGCAAGTACGAAAAAGGCATGAAGATGCGCCACGCGCGCCTGGGCAAAGACGTTCGCGTACCGGATGCACTGACCTTCTTCTCTTCCGAGCGTGAACAGCTGGAAGAAGCCTACGCAGGCGACATTATCGGCTTGCACAACCACGGCACCATCCAGATTGGCGACACCTTCACTGAAGGCGAAAGCATCGGTTTTACCGGTATTCCGCACTTCGCCCCAGAGCTGTTCCGCCGCGTCCGCCTGAAAGACCCGCTCAAATCCAAGCAACTGCGTCAGGGCTTGCAGGAGCTTGCAGAAGAAGGCGCGACGCAGGTGTTCTTCCCAGAGCGTAGCAACGACATCATCCTCGGCGCGGTCGGTGTGCTGCAGTTTGATGTGGTCGCCAGCCGCTTGAAGGGCGAATACAAGGTTGAATGCGCTTACGAGCCAATCACCGTGTGGTCTGCACGTTGGATCGAATGCAGCGACAAGAAAAAACTCGAAGACTTCAAGAACAAGGCCCAGGAAAACCTTGCCATTGATGGCGGCGGCCACCTGACCTATCTGGCGCCAACCCGAGTCAACCTGGCGCTGATGGAAGAGCGCTGGCCGGATATTAAATTCCGCGCCACTCGCGAACACCACTAACAACCAATAATGATCGAACGACGAGAGGCGCCCGTCTCTCGTCTCTTCTCAAACCTCTAAGCAATCCTATACCGCAGCCGCGAATAACCCGGCATGCGCAAGCATTACGCCTGCACACAAATACCGAAGCAATAATTGAGGCCAACGGCGTACGCCCTGCTCGCCGCATGCTTTTACGCACCCGCAGCACCGCCACAAAGGTCTAACGAGCGCATGGCTGAGCGCATCGAGCGCTAATCAATTTAGACCGTCCGGCACCACAGACCAATATGTGTCAAAATACTACAACAAGCCTGACACGAGCTTGCCTGACCCTCATCAATGCGGTCCAGCGCCTTATGCCCAGCGACTCTAAACCTCAGAAAAAACTCTCTGCGCGCCAAAGCTTTCGTGCCCGGCGTCGATACCTGCGCGTGCTGCGCCAGCGCTTGGCATTCTGGGTCGGTGCGCTGCTGGTGGGTTTGGTGGCTCTGGCATTTGCCTGGCTAGCGGATGAGGCAAACGTCTATTTCCAACTGATGCTCAACCACAGCAGTTACTGGCCATGGCTCGTTACCCCGCTAGGTTTCGCCGCATTGGCCTGGGCCACACAAGGCTGGTTCAGCAACGCCAAGGGCAGCGGCATTCCACAAGTGATTGCCACGCTTGAGCGCCCCTCCAGCCGTTTCCGTAACCGCGTGTTATCACTTCCCATTGCTGCAGTAAAAATGGTGCTGTCAGTGGCTGGCCTGCTGGTGGGTGCCTCGATTGGTCGCGAGGGCCCGACAGTGCATGTGGGCGCGGCGTTGATGTATACCTTTGGCCGCCGTCTTGGTTTACAGGTCCGTAGCGCAGGCTCAGGCCTGATCATCGCGGGCGGTGCGGCAGGCATCGCCGCAGCATTCAACACACCTCTGGCGGGAGTGGTCTTCGCGATTGAAGAGCTCAGCCACCGCTTCGAACAAAGCCTCAACGGCTTGGTGCTGACGGCTGTTTTGATCGGCGGCATGGTCACCCTCGGCTTGATGGGTCACTACAGTTACTTCGGCGAACTCAGTGCCGAGTTACCGCTAAGCCGCGACTGGCTGGCCGTATTGGCCTGCGGTGTCGCGGGTGGCTTGGCAGGAGGGTTGTATTGTCGACTGGTATTGCCCGCTAAACCCGGGCCCTTGGCGCTGATGGCGGCTTGGCGAGCGAAGCGTCCGGTGATCTTTGCAGGTATTTGCGGTTTGATCATGGCGCTGCTTGGGCTGATTTCCGGGCAACATGTTTTCGGCACTGGTTACGCCGAAACCCGGGCAATTCTTGAAGGCCAGCCGGTTACAGACGCTGGCTTTATCATCTGGAAGTTTCTCGCCAACGTGGTCTCGTACCTGGCGGGTATTCCCGGCGGTCTGTTTTCGCCTTCATTGGCTGTCGGTGCCAGTTTTGCCCCGTGGATTACCGACTGGATTCCCGGTATCAGCCTGCAAGCAGCGGGTTTGATTGGCATGGCGGCGTACCTTGCCGGTGTCACTCGCACCCCGCTAACCGCGACAGTCATCACCATCGAGCTATCACACAGCCAAGACATGGCATTGCCGGTTTTGGCCGCCAGCCTGCTGGCCAGCGCTATCTCAGGACGCATCTCGCCAGTGCCGCTTTACCGCGCTTTAGCCATGCAAGTTATGGATGTCGAGCGTGAGTCGATCGCCAAACGGCGCAGTAAAAGACTGCAAGACAGTGCTGATGCAGCAGCCAGGAAACAAACAGAACAAGCATCCGAGCAAGCCAAGCCCGAGCAAAGTTAACGCTCAACTCAGCGCGAAAAACTGGCCTCTCCGAGCTAAATCACCGATGCTAGGCGGACGACAGACTCAACCGTTACTGGCCTGAATGCATGCGCCTGATTGACACCCACACCCACCTCGACTTCCCCGACTTCGACGCTGACCGCGCTGAAGTCCTCGCTCGCAGCCGCGAATTGGGCGTTGCACGCATGGTGGTGCTAGGTGTGGAGCAAGCCAATTGGCGGCGTGTCTGGCAACTGGTCGAGAGTGATAAAAGCCTGTACGCCGCACTGGGTTTGCATCCGATGTATTTGGCGCAGCACCGTGAAGCACACCTGCAAGAACTCCGTGAGTGGCTGCAACGCTTGCAGGGCCACCCACAACTCTGTGCGGTCGGGGAGATTGGTCTCGACTATTTTATCGAAGGGCTTGACCCACAAGCGCAGCAAGTCTGGTTCGAAGCACAGTTAAAGCTCGCGGTTGAATTTAACCTTCCAGCTTTAATTCACGTGCGCCGCTCGCACGCAGTCACCATCGCCACACTGAAACGCATAAAGCTGCAATCTGGCGGCATCATTCATGCGTTTGCTGGCAGTTATGAAGAAGCGCGAGAGTACATCAAGCTTGGCTTCAAACTCGGTCTTGGCGGCGCCCCGACGTGGCCGCAGGCGTTGCGCATGCACCGGGTTCTACCGCGCCTGCCGCATGAAGCCATCGTGCTGGAGACAGACTCACCGGACATGCCGCCTGCGATGTATCCGCAACAACGCAACAGCCCTGAACACTTGCCGGATATTTGTCGCGCGCTGGCACAGCACCTCAATCTCAGCCCCGAACAACTGGCCACGATTAGCAGCAGCAACGCTGAACAGTTATTCGGTTGGTCGAGCTAGTCTCGCCAGACTTCAGTCTTCGACCAACACGTAACCGCGCAGTAAGGCTGCTTAGACGCGGAATGCGCCAATCAACTGCTTAAGCTGTGAAACCTGCTCAGACAGCGCGCGGCTGGCTTGCTCGGTATCGCTGGCACCTTCAGCCGTACGCTCGCCCGCCTGATTGATCTGCACAATATTCTGGTCGATATCATGGGCAACAGCTGTCTGCTGTTCAGCCGCCGCTGCGATTTGTTGGTTTTGATCAACAATCATACCCACGGCACCCAGTATGTTTTCCAGCGCAGCCTGTACTTTGCTTGATTCTTTCACCGTGTCATCAGCCATTTTATGACTGATGCCCATGGTTTTAACTGCAGCACCTACACCGCCCTGCAACTTGGAGATCATCACTTCAATCTCTTCCGTTGATTGCTGCGTGCGCTTGGCTAAATTGCGCACTTCATCTGCGACCACAGCAAAGCCCCGGCCCTGCTCACCTGCGCGTGCGGCTTCAATTGCGGCGTTAAGTGCGAGCAGGTTGGTTTGCTCTGCCACCCCTTTGATCACATCCAGAACCTGCGAAATCGAGGCGCTGTCGCTGGCAAGCTGATTGATCACCAGGACCGACTGATCAATTTCACCAGCAAGTCGCTGGATACTGCTGACTTGCGCTTCAAGCAAGGCACGGCCGGAGATGGTTTCATCATTCACACTGTTGGCACTGCCTACTGCCGCCGCGGCGCTACGCGCTACTTCCTGCGCAGTCGCAGACATCTGATTCATCGCCGTGGCAACCTGTTCGATTTGCCCCAGTTGCCCGGCAACGGCCTGGTTGCTCTGTGCTGAAACCGACTCAACTCGCTCAGCTTGGCGCTCGACTTCAACAACCGTCAGGCCAACGCGGTTAATCAGCTCACGAATTTTCACCACAGTGCCGTTGAACACCCCGCCCAGATCGCCCACTTCGTCCTGACTGCTGGCCTTGAAGCTTGCAGTCATATCACCAGTGGCGACTTGATTCATGGTCATGCCAAGCTGCTTGAGGCTGGTGCGAACCGACACATAGAAGCCGCTGTAAAGATAAAAAATCAGCAGTAAAACCAACCCCAGCGCGACAGCCATCAACAACATTTTGTTTAAGCTGGCCTGTAGGCGCTCCTCAAGGCGCTGGTCAAGCAGGCTAACCACGGCATTGCTCAAATCGTAGGTTTTGCCGATCAAAGCCGTGGTATCAGTGAAGAAAGCTCGCCATGGCGCATCCAGCGTGTCAGCGATCACCACTCGATCTTCAAATAACCGCACGGCATCAGTCAGTGATTCCTGACTGGATTGAGCCAGACCGTCCAGCGCAGTACGCACATCCGGGCTGGCGCTGAGCACTTGTTGAACATCAACCGCGTAAGCACCGCTAAGGTTTTCCAAAGACTCAAGCAAGTCGGCAAAGGCATTGCTATCCGCCGAATTCAACACCCCCCGGCCGAGTGTCGCCGCACCCAATTCACGACCTTGGGCTAATGCCTGAGTAACCTGAGGCATGCTGCTGATAAGCAAATTGGTCAGTTGCCGCACAGTACGTTCACTGTCTTGGCTCAAGCCAGCCTGACTGGCTATCAACTTGGCAAATACACCTGTGCGGCCCAACAGTTCTCGGCTTAGAGCGGCTTTGCTACGCATTGAGCTCTCTGCCTCTATCGCCTGCAGACCTGCGGAAACCTGCTCCTGCTGGGCGGTAAATTCGGCGAGGTCGGCGGCGTCACTCACTGCGGGCCGCATGCTGGCTACAGTGTTTTCAATCGAGGTTTTTGTCGCGCTGATTTCTTCAGCTAAGCCACTGCCTTGGTTATTGGCACCCAACTCAGCGTCAACACTCAACAAATTGGCGTATAGCTCTGCGTCTCGGCGCAACTGCAGAGCGTTTGATAGCGACTCAATACTGTTGCGAGCAGACTCACTCATCCGATACTGACGATAAGCGTCATGCATCAAAAAGTAGTTGGTCACCAGCATGGGCAGAAAAAACAGGATGCTGATGAGTCCAAACTTCATGCCGAAACTCAGGCGGTTCATCAGCGCGATGGCCGGATACAACGCGGTCTTCACAGGACGTCTCCAGATCTAATTATTTTTATTAGTAGGCTCAGCGATGCCGCTGGCTGCCTTTTACTACTCATGCGCCCTTAACATGACGATTGGTCAGACAGCACAATCAATCGCAGCAACAGAGGCACTCTGTATACCTGTTATCGACCTGATCTTCTGTAACTTAAGGTAAGCGAAGAACCGCAAGATACTGCAGAAAAGCGGCTCAGGGGATGCATCTAAAGAGTGAAAGCCAAAGGCAGGCCGTCAGAACCCGTGATTAGATACTTGAAACAGGGTGAACAAGCTTCGCGTCGTCACACCCTACGTGCCCTTGTAGGGTGTATGACGTTTTTTTATATCCCCTGGCGACGGACGCTTTAAGGAACCTCTGAAAAAGGTAGCGAGCGACGGGAGTACAAGGCGAAAAGATGCGAAACAGCGCAGTTTAGTTGTCCTAAATGAGCATTTTGAGCAGCTTTTCAACGCAGTAATACCTAGCGCAGTAGTTTTTCAGAGGTTCCTAAAGAAATAGCGTCCACAGCGCGAAGACTGCATACCAAAGAATCGCGCAGCGCACCAACAGTTGCCACAGCTCATCCAGCGTGTTTACCCCGGCCTCGCCCAGCGTCGGCGCAGGCACTTCACTCGCAGCTCTGGCAACATTGGCGACCAAGCGTGTAGCGCTGATATCCCAGCTCAGCAACTCATGCAGCAGCGCCCGACTGACGCCTACAAAGTTACCCACTAGCCCAAAACTTACGCAGAGTAATCGTACGGGCAACCAATCAAATGCGTGACGTAACTGCCCGGCTCGCGACTGCAGTTCCGGCCGCTGTGAATGTTCCTCGATCAAAGCCAGTAATCGATACGCCAGTGCAGCCAGTGGTCCAAGCAAGGCGTACCAGAAAATCACTGCAAAGAAGCTTTGATAGGCCTGCCAAACCAGGTATTGCTGCACATTTGTCAGCAAACCTTCCGGGTCTTGCGCGTCAATACCTAGGTCGCGGCGCGCCACCAGATAAGCCGACTCACTGTCGCTGCGACGCCAACTGTCACGAAACGGCCCCAAGGCAACCAGCAAATCACCACGACCCAAGCTGTAGACCACAATCAACAAGTGAACGGGTAACGCCAGCCAGCCGTAAGCAACAGGCGCCAACACAATGAGCACCAGTGCCAAGACCAGCAGCGGCACAGCCAGCAACCCGACAAGCGCTAGCCATGGCATAGCCAGCTGCTTTTCGTTGCGCTCAACCTTGGCTAACAGCCGTAACCAGGGACCGTCTTGCTGAATGGCACTGCGCCAGGCCGAAAACTTTTCAACCCAGAGCACCAACAGCAACACCAGAAAATTCATATAAGCCTCTATTGTTCAGTCAAACTATTGCGCAAACGCTGCCAGTCAAACGCCGGGCCGGGATCAGTTTTGCGCCCAGGCGCAATATCACTGTGACCGCGCATACGCTCAAGAGTGATCTGTGGATAGGCGCGTTGCAAGGCCAAAGTGAGTGCTTTCAATGCATGATATTGCGCATCGCTAAAAGGCAGTTCATCGGTGCCTTCCAGCTCGATACCCAACGAAAAATCATTGCAGTTTTCTCGCCCCTCAAAACACGACACGCCAGCGTGCCAGGCTCTATCCCGACACGAGACAAATTGAGTAATCTGTCCATCACGCTCAATCAAAAAGTGCGCTGACACCGTCAACTCAGCGATTTCTGCAAAGTACGGGTGCTTGTCAGCATCGAGCTGGTTCTGAAAAAAAGCATGCACGTTGCCGCCACCAAACTCACCCGGAGGCAGGCTTATATTGTGCATCACCAACAATGAGACCTCGCCCGCAGGCCGCTCATTGCAGTTAGGTGAAGGACAGTGGCGGATTCCTTGAAACCAACCGGTGCTTGAATCCAGCTGCATACAGATTCCTCTAAACAGACGACTACTCTAGAGCAGCAAGGTGACAGGGCCAAGCGGAAAACCGCTAAACCTGCAAGCAATCAAACTCCGCAACCCAAATGGCGGACAAAAAAGCGCTGTCCTCCCTACAGGACAAACACCGCTTCGTAGGGTGCGACAACGCGAAGCTTGTCCACCAAAAGCCGCACTGCAACCATACTTCGCAACCTAAATGGCGGACAGAAAAGCGCTGTCCGCCCTTGTATCTCGACTACTGCTTATTTTAGAGCGATAGTTCCCGATTGATCCTCGGGGGAGCGAGTGCAAGCCGTGTCCGCCCTAAAGCTTCGAGCTTGTAACGTAGATAGCGCTGCACTCCTCCGCACTCATCCAGCAAGTCCGAACGGTATCCTGAGCCTCGAGCTCGCATCAGCAAGGTTGGACGGATGAAGTGATGATCGACCTAACTCAATGAGGAGTAAGCGTCATGACGATAGTTGTCGGCATCGACATAGCTAAACAGACCTTCGATATCGCCACTCTGCAAGATAACGGCAAGTACCGCACCAAAGCCAAGCTGAGTAATAACGCTGCGGGCTTTGAGGTCTTTCGGCAGTGGTTGCTTAAGCACGCTGAAGCCGATGCCTGGGTCGTAATGGAGGCCACTGGCATCTATCACGAAGCTTTGGCTGAGTGGCTGTTTAAGCTGGGTTACCGTGTTTGCGTCCTTAACCCCGCACAAATGGCCTATTACGCTCGCAGCCAGCTGCAGCGGGTAAAGACGGATAAAGTCGATGCCAAGCTCATCGCTGACTATGGCCGCAGGCATCAGACCGAACTACGAGCTTGGCAGCCTGAGCAGCCTTCTATTCGCCGTCTGAAAGCGTTAGTGCGCCGTTTGAAGGATTTGCAGGAGCTGGAGCAAATCGAACAAAACCGCCTAGATGTGACCAACGAACAGAAGGTCAGGGCGTCAATTGAATCGGTGCTTGAGCACTTGCGTCAACAAATCGATGAAACGCTAAAGGCGATCAAACAGCACTTCGATGACAACGACGATCTACGCGGCCAGCGAGACCTGCTAACCAGTATCGATGGCATTGCGGACAGAACCGCAGCGCTTGTACTGGCGGAGTTGGGCGATATCGAACGCTTCGAAAGCAGCCGTGCGGTCACGGCCTTTGCCGGACTTAATCCCAGGTTACAAGAATCAGGAATGCTCAAAGGTCATGTGCGGATATCGCGCATGGGCTCAGTTAGGTTACGCGCCGGGCTTTATATGCCAGGTATCGTATCCATCACTCGTAACCCCGCTATTCGGGCACTGGCTGAGCGAATGAGAGCCAATGGCAAAACGGGTAAACAGATCATCTGCGCAGCTATGCGCAAGCTGCTCTGCATTGCCTACGGAGTACTAAAATCCGGAAAACCATTTGATCCTCTTCTCGCTATTGCAAGATGAGGATCAAGACGGTATCTACAAGACAAACATCGCTTCGTAGGGTGCGACAACGCGAAGCTTGTCCACCACAAGCCGCACTGCAACCCTATTTCGCACCATAAGCGGCGGACAGAAAGACGCTGTCCTCACTACAGGACAAACATCGCTTCGTAGGGTGCGACAACGCGAAGCTTGTCCACCACAAGCCGCACTGCAACCCTATTTCGCACCATAAGCGGCGGACAGAAAGGCGCTGTCCTCCCTACAGGATAAACATCGCTTTGTAGGGTGTGACAACGCGAAGCTTGTCCACCACGGAGACCACACTCCCCAAGGCCCACACAGCAAAACGCCCAGCAGTTGGCTGGGCGTCCCTTTGAATAAACGCTAAAGAATTAACCGTTCTTCAGGCGCCGCAAATTGCCGATTACCGACTCAAGCGCTCGGTCAAACAGCAACGCGTCATCAAGCAAACGAATAGCATTGCGGCGGAACTCGACGGCCAAGGCCATGCGCGTTTTCTCGAGGACCTTCATGCCCGTGCGGTTGACGAATATAAACTTGCCGCTTGGCTTGATGATCGCCGCTAACTTGCAGCGCAGCTTGTGCTCGTCATCCTCAAGGAACTCAACCCAACTTCCGACACGCAGCGCATCAACTTTAGGCAGCATTTCATCGTCTTCAGGCAATACGACTTCAGCTTTAGTCGCTTCAGTTTCGCCAGGAGCCAGCAGCACGATTTCCTCAACCACCTCGATCATCGGCGCCACTTCTGGCTCGACAATCGGCGGCAACTCCAGCAGCGGTACTTCGGCCCCAGCATCAATCAATGGCTCAGCCATGATTCGTTTGAATCGCTGAAACGCGTGAACATGTAGCTTCTCAAGCTCGCTGAAAAATTCACTGGTGGCAAATGGATCGAAGGCAGCACTGCTCATGCCTTCGCGCAACGCCTTGAGCAATCCCGGCACCAACTCCAGTAAGCGCAAGCGCGCCTGCGGATCTTCGTGCGGCTCCACACTCCAGATCAAATCATCCATGGTCCCCAGCGCAGCGTTCCACTCTTCTGATTCAACGCCATGCTTGAGACAGGTCAGCGTCAGCACATTGCTCCAACCTTCCTGCAACAAACGCACAACGACTTCAGGCAGTTTTTTCCCCAGCAAACGCTGATTCAGAGCGTGCTCGACTTGCTTGCGCGCCAACTCAGAACGCGCGCTGCCCTCTTCTGCATCACGGGTACGTTGCTCAAGCAGCTCGCTGCGGCGGCGCTCATCAACGGTGAACGCCATAAAGTCGCTAAGCAACTCGGCGAAAATCTGTGGGTCATCAACAAAATCATTGAGTAGACGCTGCACAATCTGCTCAATTTTCTGGAACAGAGTGTCGCGCTGAGCATCATCTTGCTCACCCCAGCCCAACGATGCGGCAGCGATCTCGTTAAGCAGGCGACGAGCCGGGTGACTGCCGCGGCTGAAGAAGGTCTTGTCAAGCACCGCGACCTTGAGCATTGGAATTTGCAGGCGCGCAATCAGCGCCTTCAACGAGTCCGGCAGGGTGCGGTCATCGAGGATAAATTCAAACAGCATCGACACCAGATTGATGACGTCTTCGTCGACTTCTCCGACAACCCGCGTCTTGCCACTTTTGGCGCTCGCACGGCTGAGCAAAAGCTCGAGTTGATCGCGCACAACAAATTCGGAATTCACCTGCGCAGGCGCACGCTGCTGCATATGTGACAACAGGCGCATCAAGTCATTACTGGTAATCGGCATGGCATCAGCAGGCACGTGGCGCTGAGCCACCGAACCGCCGCGCGCGTGGGATAACAGGTCCTGCAGCGCAGTGAAAACCTCTTGCACGTCCTGCTCGGCAAACTCGCCTGCAACCGAATGCTGATGGCTCGTTTCACCAACAGCACCGCGAGCGGCGGCCTGGCCATGAGCCGAAGAGCGACGAGCCGGTGCCGACTTCAGCTCAGGCAAAACACCTGCCGCAATCAGCTGCTGATTGGCCTCGGCATAGAGTTGATCAAGATCGACCAGAACAAACTTCTCGAACAACTTGAGAATGATCAGCTTAACCCTGATTTCAACACCCAGACTGGCGCAGGCGCTCAAGAAATTCGCGCACAGCGAGGCAGGGCCCAACGGGTTGCTCTTGTCATCAAGCTTGCGGCTGACCAGTGCATTCAAGCGCGTAGTAAGGTGGTTCAATGCCTGACTATCACGGCTGAGCACTTTGGCGATCATTGCATCAGTGGCGACCGTTTCTTCAAGCTCGTCATTCTGCACCAGCGACAAGCTATCGAACGAGACGCTATCAAGGGATGGCGCCTTGCCAATGGAGTATTGATTGAGGGTGGAGAAAGACTCGAAGATGGCTTGCAGAAATTCGCGCTCAACGTTCTTTCGCTTCAAACGCAGATCACGCATGGCTTCAAAAAAAGCATTCTGCTCGCCATTGCTGGTTGCACGATCAGCCATTTCGAACAGCGTGTCGTCAGCATTATCAAACAAGGCCTGCAGAGCTTGCTTAAGCTGCTGAGCAGCTTTGTCGCGCAACTGAATCAAGGCAGCAGGCAGCCTCGCCGCAGAAGCAGCGTTAGCCTGTTCCGCGGCCAAAGGATTAAGGTGAACCACCTTAGCGTCAGTTGTCATGTTCGCAAGTCTCCTGCAGATCGCCCTCCTTGGCTGCAATCTCTGCATGCAATCGATTGATCACCTACATCGAACGTCAATGTAATGGCGTCAATAATCTAATATATGAAGGCATTATAGCCATCTAGCACAACTTACCAAGCCTTCAACAGCATCAGGCATGACTCAGATCACACATGGCAGGCCTAACTGACGAGCGGTATATCGCATCGATCAGTTACGTTCTAAGAGCCTGAAATCATCAAATGATTCACTCTAAGGAGCCTCTGCCATACGAGAAACATAAGCTGATTTATCATTTCCTTGTCTAGCCAACCCCAACCAGCACCTGCTCCAAACCGGCGTTTATAGCTGCAGAACGATGAAGTCTGCCTTTATAATCACCGCTCACTGAAAATGGAGCGCACCATGCCTAACCTGATACTCGCCGACCTGAGCGCTGAAATTGAGGCCAACGTTCGCCGAGCACTAGCAGAAGACATGGGCAGCGGCGACATTACCGCCCAGCTTATTCCCGCCGAACGCTTGGCCCATGCGACCGTCATCAGCCGCGATGCAGCGGTTATTTGCGGCACAGCCTGGGTTGATGCCGTTTTTCGTCAGGTTGATGATCGCGTGGCCGTGCATTGGCAAGTGGCCGACGGCGATCGCGTCGAACCCAATCAGGCGCTATTTCATCTGGAGGGCCCAGCTCGCGCCCTGCTCACCGGCGAACGCAGTGCGCTGAACTTCTTGCAAACCCTGTCTGCCGTGGCCACCCGCTGCCAGCACTACGCAGATATGGTGCAAGGTACCCAGATCAAAATTCTCGACACGCGCAAAACCTTGCCCGGCCTGCGCCTCGCCCAGAAGTACGCCGTCACCTGCGGCGGTTGCCACAACCACCGCATCGGCCTGTTCGACGCCTTCCTTATTAAGGAAAACCATATCGCCGCCTGCGGCAATATCGACGCCGCCGTAAAAGCCGCACACAAGATTGCCCCAGGCAAGCCGGTGGAAGTCGAAGTCGAAAGCTTAATTGAACTGCAAGAAGCGCTAGACGCCGGCGCCGACATCATCATGCTCGACGAACTGCCACTTGATGACATGCGCCAAGCCGTCGCCATCACCCAAGGCAAAGCCAAACTCGAAGCCTCAGGCGGCGTCAACGAATCCACACTAAGAGCCATCGCTGAAACGGGCGTGGACTATGTGTCGATCGGCACGCTGACTAAAGATGTGAAGGCGGTGGATTTGTCGATGCGGCTGGGGTTGTGAAATGCCCCCTTAAAATAATGTGACCACTGACTAACCGCCCAATCAGCACTACCTTGGCAAAGTTACGCCTTTCATTTCAGGATCGGTCACAGCGGCTTCTTTCCACTCACGTATTGCTGTATCGCATACATGCTTAGCCTTAAGATCACAAAGTACTCTTAGTCCCCACGCGGCTTCGGGTGCGTTATTGTTCAAAGCGGCGGCCTTCGCATAACGATACAAACCAGCACTAACTGGATATCTTTCAACCGTATCGCGAAACCGCTTCAACGCATCCAAAGACATCCCTTTTTTAGGCTCTGCTCTTAATCCGTTGAGTGCATCCTGTAACGATACTAAAAAAGTGACATGTGGTTCACTTGGAACCTTAGCCCCAGTTATTTTTGCGGCTACCATGCGGTGCGCCGTTAAATTTTTAACAATATTGCTATAGTCAACAAACATACATCCGATAATTACAGCAAAAAAAATACCAACAAAAGCCACAAGAGTTTTTGGAACCGTTACAACCGCTCTCACCTGTCCTTTTGCAGAAGCGCAACCAATCATTAATGCCAGTGGCAGTGTGAAAAAAGCGTAGAGATGAGGGAGTTCAAGCATTGCGTGTATAAAAAAAACGCCAACAGCTATCCAAAGGAGTGCATGCTCTGTAGTTCTAACAGTACGAAGTTGCGTATACCCCCAAATGAAAGCTGCAATGAGAATCCCACCACCAAGCAGCACGCCATTCCATAGAAGTACATCAAAGATAATATTATGCGAATGCCCCATTACTGAACCAAGCCCAGAGTATTCATCAGCTAATGCCACATGAAGCATGACAACCTGATTCCATCCGTAGCCAAGCACTGGATGCTCCCAAATACCACGAAGAGCCATTTCCCAGAATTTCGCGCGAACGCCTACTCCTGCAAAACTACGCCCCGCCTCCTCGAAAAAAAACTCTGCAAAAATCTGAGAAAACCCTAGAACCAACAAATACCAAAGCACTAAAAATACAATAGGATAACGGAAGCCCTTGTAATTAAATTTTGAAAACAAAAGCAAAAAGGATATAGCTAAAATAAACACCTGCAAACAGCCAGTTCTCGACGCAGTAAGAGCAACACCCACTAAAATAAATGCAGCAACGAATGTAGCCACCACTCCACTTAAAATACGCTTATGCCAAAACCACCAAACTGCAACCACTCCCCACATTAGAAATGTTGCCAGATTATTTGGCTGACCAAGTGCGGCTACTACCCGCCCCCCACCAACGCTCATCGTCGGCACTAAAATCCCAAGACCCGTTAAGCCGAACCATTGATACAGTGCCAACCCTGTTGAGGCCACTGCAGCACAAATAAAACTCGCAAAAAGCACTCCAACCAACTTATCAGAGTTTACAAGCTCCGACCTTTGCCCAAGCGAAACAAGGCAGGAAAATCCCAAAAGAAGAATAACGTATAAAACAGCATCCCCTTTAAATACCAACACTCCAAAGACAGACTGAAAAATAGGAACTATAGAAATACACGCAACAACAAGAGCCAACCGATCAAAGGCCCATTTTTTTTTGCATACTAGCAGAGACCAAAACAGCAATGGCAACAGCACAACTGCCATCGCCCATTCACTATAGAAGGTTGTCCACGGATCATTGTGCGTAGTAATCAACCATGGGCAAGCGAGCAAGACGATATATAGCACCCGCCATACACCTCTCCCACCTTCACACTGAACTGAAGAAGCAACAACTACGGACTCCACATCACTCCCCAAAACTTTATCCTTAATCATTGCAAAACTATAAATATGCAAATAAAAATGGGCGATCTAAGATCGCCCATTTTTTTACTACAACTAAATTAGTTACGGCAGTCAGCAGGCACAAACTTAGTGTCAATACCGCTTACGGCACAATCCCATGTCAGCTGACCATTACCGGCATCTCGTGGAGTCAACGTCAGGCTACCAGTGGCATTTGGTACAGTCGAGGTAACGGTTACAACACCAGTCCCATCAGTGATAACCACGTTTGAAACGTAATCAGTCGCTCCTGGGAAAGAGTAGCCAGAGTTAGAAGCAGTTAAAGAAGCAAGCCCACCAAGTGACGAAGATGTTTCAGCAACTGCCAGCTTTGCAGGAGCACCCATCAAAATAACCTCACTCATTTTAGCGCGAGTGGTGTAGTCCTGATAAGCAGGCAGAGCGATTGCAGCCAGGATACCGATGATCGCAACTACGATCATCAGTTCGATTAACGTAAAACCTTTTTGAGCTTTCATGTAACTCTCCTAAAAATGAATAGGCCCAACGACCTAACCAAGCTAATGCACTCACTGTGCCAACTATGGAAACACCGCCATATCCAGCCGAAAGCAAGCTACGCATCACAACCCCATCCAAATAAGTGACAGCATGTGACGTAATTTGTCAGCCGCTGAATGTCAGTTTGGTTCTGTCCTTCAACTAGGCTATAACGCAGGCATAGTTTATGGAGCCTGCAATGAATGACGTCGTCTCTCTCACCGGCCTAGCCAAACAAATGGTCATCGCTGAACTGCTTGATGAGAAAGCAGCACAGCAAGCTCAACAGCAAGCTACACGCAATAAAATGTCGTTGGTCACCTACCTTGTACAAAACAAGCTGGTTAAAAGCCGGGCGCTGGCAGAGCTGGCCTCTGACCAATTTGGCGTGTCATTTGTTGACCTTGGCTCGATTGACAAAGAAAGTCAGCCACGTGAGCTGATTAGCGAAAAACTGGTTCGCCAGCATCGCGTCATTCCGCTGTGGAAGCGGGGCAATAAGCTTTTTATCGGCGTATCCGACCCGACCAATCACCAAGCAGTCACTGATATCCAGTTCAGTACCGGCCTCAACACTGAAGCCATCTTGGTTGAAGACGACAAGCTTGGCGACGCCATAGAGAAGTTCTTCGACTCTGGCACCAGCGGTATGGAAGACCTTGCCGATGTTGATCTGGATGGGCTGGATGTTGAAACGGTCGAAGACGAGCCACGCGGCGGCGATGGCGCCCAGGAAGCAGATGATGCGCCGGTGGTTCGCTTTGTTAACAAAATGCTTTTAGATGCGATTAAGGGTGGATCTTCCGACCTGCATTTCGAGCCTTACGAAAAGACCTACCGCGTGCGCCTACGTACCGACGGTATTCTGCACGAAGTCGCGCGCCCGCCTGTTCAGCTTGCCCCTAGAATTTCCGCACGCCTGAAGGTCATGGCCTCGCTGGATATTTCCGAGCGCCGCAAACCGCAAGACGGACGCATAAAAATGCGTATATCCAAGACCAAGTCCATCGACTTCCGCGTTAACACTCTTCCAACTTTGTGGGGCGAAAAGATTGTAATGCGTATTCTCGACCCAACCAGTGCACAAATGGGCATTGACGCCCTCGGGTATGAGGAAGATCAGAAAGACCTGTATATGACCGCCCTTAAGCAGCCACAAGGGATGATTTTGGTTACCGGCCCTACCGGCTCGGGCAAAACCGTGTCGCTGTACACCGGCCTTAATATCCTCAATACCCCGGATGTCAATATTTCCACGGCGGAAGATCCGGTCGAAATCAACCTTGAAGGCATCAACCAGGTAAACGTCAACCCCAAACAGGGCATGGACTTCACCCAGGCGCTGCGCGCCTTCCTGCGTCAAGACCCGGATATCATCATGGTTGGCGAGATCCGTGACCTGGATACCGCTTCTATCGCGGTAAAAGCCGCGCAAACCGGCCATATGGTGATGTCGACCCTGCACACCAACAGTGCTGCAGAAACCTTGACTCGCCTGCGCAATATGGGCGTGCCGTCATTCAACATCGCCACCTCGGTCAACCTGATCATCGCACAGCGACTTGCGCGCAAGCTGTGCAGCAGTTGCAAGAAAGAAGTTGATGTGCCGCGCGAGACGCTTTTAGAAGAAGGTTTCCCAGAGGCAAAAATTGGCACATTCAAGATTTTCGGCCCCGTGGGATGTGAAAATTGCAAAGGCGGTTACAAAGGTCGTGTCGGAATATATGAAGTGGTTAAAAACACGCCTAACCTGCAACGGATTATCATGGAGGAAGGCAACTCCATCGACATTTCCGCGCAGATGCGCAAAGACGGTTTCAATGATCTACGCACCTCGGCACTGGTGAAAGCGATGCAAGGCGTCACCAGCCTTGAGGAAGTCAACCGCGTAACCAAGGATTAACCATGGCGGCAAAAGCACTCAAAACCAGCGTATTCGCTTGGGAAGGCAAAGATAAGAAAGGCGCAACCGTCAAAGGCGAGCTCAACGGGCAGAATCCTGCATTGGTCAAAGCCCAACTGCGCAAGCAAGGCATCAACCCAATCAAGGTACGCAAGAAATCCGCCTCACTTTTTAGTGCAGGTAAAAAAATCAAACCAATGGACATTGCTTTGTTTACAAGGCAGATGGCGACCATGATGAAGGCTGGTGTACCGCTATTACAATCGTTCGACATTATCAGTGAGGGCTTCGACAACCCCAATATGCGTAAGCTGGTTGATGACATTAAGCAGCAAGTAGCAGCTGGTAACAGCTTTGCAACTGCACTTCGAACAAGACCTCAGTATTTCGATGAGCTCTACTGCAACCTTGTAGACTCTGGCGAGCAGGCTGGTGCTCTAGAGAGCTTGCTTGACCGCGTAGCCACCTACAAGGAAAAAACAGAGGCACTAAAAGCAAAAATCAAAAAAGCCATGAACTACCCTATCGCCGTAGTGGTAGTCGCCTTGATCGTTTCAGCTATTTTGCTGATTAAGGTAGTTCCTCAATTCGAATCGGTATTCGCCAACTTTGGCGCAGAGCTACCCGCCTTTACACAAATGGTAATTGGGCTTTCACAGACACTGCAAAAGTGGTGGCTCGCATTTCTTGCAGGTCTTGTTGCTATCGCGTTTCTATTCAAAGAAACCCATAAGCGCTCACAAAAATTTCGAGATGGTTTGGACAGAGCATTTTTAAAAATGCCTATTGTTGGCGATATTCTCTATAAGTCCGCGGTTGCACGGTTTGCAAGAACATTATCAACTACATTCGCAGCGGGCGTACCTCTGGTAGATGCTTTAGACTCCGTTGCTGGGGCCACCGGCAATATCGTATTCAAAAATGCAACGAACAAAATCAAAGCCGACGTTTCAACAGGTATGCAACTGAATTTCTCAATGCGCACAACCAATACCTTCCCCACCATGGCAATTCAAATGACAGCCATCGGCGAAGAGTCAGGCTCATTAGATGAAATGCTCGATAAAGTAGCGACCTTCTATGAAGATGAAGTCGACAATATGGTCGATGGCCTTACCAGCTTGATGGAGCCCATGATTATGTCGGTGCTTGGCGTCTTGATTGGTGGCTTGGTAATTGCTATGTACCTGCCAATCTTCCAACTGGGCTCTGTAGTCTAACCCATGCAAACACTCGACTTTCTGGCCAGCTCTGCGCTGGCCTTTTCTTTATGCGTGCTGGTTATCGGTTTGCTGGTTGGCAGTTTCTTGAATGTTGTGGTGTATCGCCTGCCAATCATGATGCAGCGAGACTGGCAGGCCCAGGCGCGTGAAGCATTGGAACTGCCTAGCGAAGACGCCCAGCAAACTTTTAACCTGCTCTTGCCAAACTCGACCTGCCCTTCGTGCAAACACGAGATTCGCCCTTGGGAAAACATCCCGGTCGTCAGCTACTTGGCTCTGCGCGGTAAATGCTCCAGCTGTAAAACCGCGATAAGCAAACGCTACCCCTTGGTGGAGCTGGCCTGCGGGGCGCTGTCATTCTTTATCGCCTGGCACTTTGGTTTTACTTGGCAAACAGGTTTGATGCTGCTGCTGACCTGGGGCTTGCTGGCGATGAGCCTGATTGATGCCGACCACCAACTGCTGCCTGATGTACTGGTGTTACCGCTGCTCTGGCTGGGGTTGATTGCCAATTATTTTGGCCTATTTACCAGCCTTGACGATGCTCTCTGGGGCGCGGTTGCCGGTTACTTAAGCCTATGGACGGTGTTTTGGCTGTTCAAACTGATAACCGGCAAGGAAGGCATGGGGTATGGCGACTTTAAGCTGCTGGCCATGCTGGGTGCATGGGGCGGCTGGCAAATTCTGCCGCTGACCATTTTGCTTTCATCGTTGGTCGGCGCAGTCCTTGGTGTGATTATGCTGCGCATGCGCAATGCCGAAACCAGCACACCCATACCTTTTGGCCCTTACTTGGCTATCGCTGGCTGGATAGCGCTGATCTGGGGCGACCAGATCACCTCAACCTACCTGCAATTTGCCGGAATGAAATAGGCTATCAGCGTTGCCATGTTGGACCAGGGTCGCCAGTTGCAAGCGCTCTGCTCTACAATCAGCGCTCTATTTGATTGACTAGAGCCACTGCACGCGCATGAAACCTTGGATTTTGGGCCTTACCGGCGGCATTGGCAGCGGCAAAAGCGCTGTTGCACAATGCTTTATCGACCTCGGTGTGCATCTGGTCGATGCAGACCAAGCGGCGCGCTGGGTGGTTGAACCCGGCCGCCCGGCTCTAAGCCAGATAACAGAACACTTTGGCGCCGGTATCCTGCAAGCGGATGGACAGCTTGACCGCACCGCGCTGCGTAAGCTGATTTTTCAGGATGCCGAACAGCGCCGTTGGCTCGAGGCATTACTGCATCCGCTTATCAATCAAGAGATCAGCCAATATCTGGCGCAAGCAACCTCGCCTTACGCAATTTTGGTCACACCTTTATTGGTGGAAACCGGCCAGCACGCATTAACCCAACGCGTACTGGTGGTCGATGCACCTGAAACACTGCAGATTGAACGCACGCTGATGCGCGACAATACTTCACTCGAACAAGTGCAGGCGATTCTTAACGCGCAAGCTACACGCCAGCAGCGCCTACAAATTGCCGATGATGTATTGGTAAACGATCGCGACCTGATTTGGCTGCGCAACGAAGTAGAACGCCTGCATACTTTTTATCTGACTTTACGTGGAGGCCAACCATGACCACACCAACTCTCGTCGCCTGCCCTACCTGCGCAGCGCCTGTTGAATGGGGCCCACAAAGCCCTAACCGTCCGTTTTGCTCGGAACGCTGCCAGCTGATTGACTTAGGTGCCTGGGCATCTGAGGAGCATGCTATTCCCGGTAACGAGCTGGAAGATGATGTTTTCTCCGAGGAAATCCCACCTCGCACCCACTGATCAAGGGCGTACAACGCCGAAAACTCACGCGTTATCTGGTGGACAAGCTGCGCGTTGTCACACCCTACGACTCGGGTGGCTGCTTGTCGTTCTTCCACGGGGCCGACAGATAGCGGCTGCGGTTGAAGGTTTCCAGCCACTCGGGGTAAAACACCACCAACGCACTGACCACCAAGCCGTTGATAAAGGCCTCGGGAAATATCACCAGCCATAAATAGCCGATGTAATCTTCGATCCAGGGCGGCATCTGAAATATGCCATCCAGCCACAGCACCCCGAATGCGCTGAGAATGACCAGCAAGGTTGCCAGCGCAGCCGGAAAAAAACCGCAAAAGAAGATATACACAAACAAGTTGTCCGGCTGTTCGCGCTCGACCCGCATGGCACAGAGCTCGGTGACCAGCACCGGCAGCACAATCAGCAGCATGCCGTTGACGCCAAGCGCCGAGAAATCCTGCAGCCCCAACATAAGCATGCCGATTTGCGCCAGCAGGCCAACCAACACAGCCAACGGCCAATCGAGCAGTAAGGTTACCGCGGTCATTCCGATGAAGTGATAGGACAAGCCCGACTCGAAATCACGCCGCACCAACCACAACACAAACAACGCCAAAGCCGTGGCGAACACCAGATGCTGACGGCGCAGGTCGCTGATTAACGCCAGCCAAGGCGCACGAAACACAGCCCAAAGCACGATTGGCGCATACAACAGCCAGCCAACAATCGTGCTAGTGGTTGTGAGTAACTCCGCACCAATCATCTCGCCACACCTCAACTACAAACAGGTAGGCAGCAGTCTACACCCCTGACTAATCGCCCCAAACCGCTAACTGATCGTCGCCCGAACATATCCATTTGCCAGGCTGCGGAGCTAAGCTAGGCAAATGGATGACTCTGATTACCTACGCTTGCTCACAGACCATGCCGAGCAAGCCAATGCATTTCTGTCGAATGCTCGCAAATGGGAACGCGAGCGCTGGGTATGCCAGCGCCTATTGCAAGCGTTTAACCTGCGCCACCGGCTTGAAGAGTTTATCGCGCCCGGCAATGAGCCTCCTGACGTATTGTTTCGCGATGCCAATTTCGAGGTGTTCTTTGTGCTCGACGAAGGTCGCCGCCTTAATGATGAATGGCGCGCTGAACTCGAACGCCGTCGCCGGGCATTTTCCCTCAGCCAGCTGGTGCGCCGCGAGGCAAAACCCAAGCGCATCCCCGCCAAAGACATGCTCGCCCGCTTAGCTCCCACACTGAGTAAAAAATCCCATAACTACCGTGAACGCGATATAGATCCCAGCGAATTAGACCTGCTGGCCTATATCAACCTGAAGCGCTCAGTGCTGGATTTCAACAGTCACTTCCCGCCGCCCACCGAGTTTCTGCGCCAAGGTTGGCGTTCGCTCTCGGTCGTCGCCCCCACATTTGCCCGGGTCATTTTTGCTCACGCTGATGCCCCTGAGTTTTTGCGCAATAATCTTGGCCGCAGCGTTATTTTTGACGCTGGCATGAGCCTGTGAACGTAATATTCGTCGATAATCGCAGTCAGTAAATGGCGGAAAAAAGCCAGCACCAGAGCAAACGAAGCAAACTTCGTAGGGTGTGACAACGCGAAGCTTGTCCACCACAAATTGCCAAGCTAGCAAACTCCGCGCTGCATTTGGCGGACAGAAAAGCGCTGCCCGCCCTACAGAATAACCGCCACCCATGTGGGGTGCTACAACCCGCAGTTTACTCACCATGAACAACCAAAATCAGACTCGGACACCCTTTCAATGAGCCCGCTCAAAGCATTACTCGCAGCAGTTCCCCAGCACGGGCAAGTGCGCTGGATTGGCGTGCGCCCGGCATCACGGGCGCCGATGATCGAACTCGATGCCGTGGAAGCACGCCGCGATGAAGGCTTGACCGGCGACCACAGCCGCCCGGGGCCACGTAATGCACGGCAAGTCACCTTTATTCAATGGGAGCACTTGGCCGTCGTCAGCGCATTATTAAGTCGCGCGCCTGACAACCAAATTCGCCCAGAGGACCTGCGGCGCAATATCGCGATCATCGGTATCAACTTGTTTAGTCTCAAAGGACGGCGCTTTAGGATCGGTCAGGCAGTATTCGAAACAACCGGCTGGTGCCAGCCCTGCGCACGGCTAGAGGAACGCCTGGGCCAAGGCACATTTCAGGCCATGAGAGGCCATGGCGGGATTACTGCCAGAGTGCTGCAAAGCGGCATCATTCGTTGCGACGACAGGCTGATTGTTGAGCCATTAATAGAGGCGCAGATAGACTAATCTAGCCATGCCCTGCGCAGGCGACTTAAACTGACAGAACGCCGCTGCGCAGGCCCAGCACACGGCCAATGGTAATATGCACCCGAACATCGGACACACTGCAAACGGCTAATTGCGCTAGGCTTGGATAAACCAGCGCCTGCAAACAACTATAATCAGGCCTACGCAACACTCGACCTTCGAGGTTTCCATGACCAGTCGCCTTACTCCTGACGACCAACAACGTGTTGATCAGTATCTAAGCGCCCCACAACACCAAGTCGAACGCCGCCCTTTTAAAGTCTGGCGCCTGTTATTGGTGGTACTGGGCATAGTCGTTGCCCTCGGGGTTCTCAGCCGATTTCTTGGGAGTTTGGTGCTATGAGCTGCTTAGCGCTCGCCCTCGCCCCCGTTAACTGTTCTATTCAAAGCCTTGCGAGTCTATTAAATGAGCCATCAAATCGTGATCGTCGGCGGTGGCGCCGGCGGTTTGGAGCTTGCTACCCGCCTGGGTAAATCTCTGGGCAAGCGCGGTCAAGCCAAAGTCACTTTGGTCGACGCCAACCTGACCCATATCTGGAAACCACTGCTACACGAAGTTGCAGCAGGCTCACTCAACTCATCGGGCGACGAGCTGAATTATGTTGCCCAAGCAAAATGGAATCATTTTGAGTTTCAACTCGGGCGCATGTCTGGACTGGATCGTAACAACAAGCGGATCAGCCTGGACGCTACCCTGGATGAGCACGGCCAAGTTCTGGTGCCGGAGCGTGACCTGCACTACAACAGCCTGATTATCGCCGTGGGTAGCACAACCAATGATTTCGGCACCCCTGGCGCTGCGCAACATTGTTTATTTCTCGATACCCGTGAACAAGCAGAACGCTTTCACAATCAACTGCTGAATCACTACCTGCGCGCACATGCCAGCCAAAGTGAAACCATCGAGCAAATCAGCGTGGCGATCGTTGGCGCTGGGGCCACAGGCGTTGAGTTGGCGGCCGAACTGCACCATGCGGCCCATGAACTCGCGGCGTACGGCCTTAATCGTATTTTGCCGGAGAACATGCGCATCACCGTGATTGAAGCCGGGCCACGCGTACTTCCCGCGCTACCTGAGCGCATCAGCCAGCCGGTGCATAAGGCCCTCGAAAAGCTTGGCGTTACCGTGATGACCAACTCAGCGGTTAGCGAAGTCACGGCCGATGCGCTGCTTACCGCTAAAGGCGAAACCATTACGGCCAGCCTGAAGATTTGGGCTGCGGGCATTCGCGCCCCCGCATTCCTTAAAGATATCGCCGGCTTGGAAACCAATCGCATCAACCAGTTGGTTGTCCGCCCCACACTGCAGACGACTGAAGATGACAACATCTTCGCCTTTGGCGACTGCGCAGCCTGCCCGCAACCCGGTACAGAAGGCCGCAATGTGCCGCCACGCGCTCAAGCCGCTCACCAGCAGGCATCCCTACTGGCAAAAACCCTGAAGATGCGCGTACAAGGCTCAGACAAAGCCCTGCCGGAGTATCAATACCGTGATTACGGCTCACTGATTTCTTTGTCGAGCTTTTCTGCTGTAGGTAACTTGATGGGCAATTTAACTGGCAGCGTGATGCTCGAAGGTTGGTTGGCGCGGATGTTTTATGTATCGCTCTATCGCATGCACCAAATGGCGCTGTACGGCTTTTTCCGCACCGCTTTACTGATGCTCAGCGACTGCATCGGCCGCAGTACAGAACCACGCCTCAAGCTCCATTAAGCAGAACCGAGCGGCGGACAGAAAAACGCTGTCCGCCCTTGTATCTCGACTACTGCTTATTTTAGAGCGATAGTTCCCGATTGATCCTCGGGGGAGCGAGTGCAAGCCGTGTCCGCCCTAAAGCTTCGAGCTTGTAACGTAGATAGCGCTGCACTCCTCCGCACTCATCCAGCAAGTCCGAACGGTATCCTGAGCCTCGAGCTCGCATCAGCAAGGTTGGACGGATGAAGTGATGATCGACCTAACTCAATGAGGAGTAAGCGTCATGACGATAGTTGTCGGCATCGACATAGCTAAACAGACCTTCGATATCGCCACTCTGCAAGATAACGGCAAGTACCGCACCAAAGCCAAGCTGAGTAATAACGCTGCGGGCTTTGAGGTCTTTCGGCAGTGGCTGCTTAAGCACGCTGAAGCCGATGCCTGGGTCGTAATGGAGGCCACTGGCATCTATCACGAAGCTTTGGCTGAGTGGCTGTTTAAGCTGGGTTACCGTGTTTGCGTCCTTAACCCCGCACAAATGGCCTATTACGCTCGCAGCCAGCTGCAGCGGGTAAAGACGGATAAAGTCGATGCCAAGCTCATCGCTGACTATGGCCGCAGGCATCAGACCGAACTACGAGCTTGGCAGCCTGAGCAGCCTTCTATTCGCCGTCTGAAAGCGTTAGTGCGCCGTTTGAAGGATTTGCAGGAGCTGGAGCAAATCGAACAAAACCGCCTAGATGTGACCAACGAACAGAAGGTCAGGGCGTCAATTGAATCGGTGCTTGAGCACTTGCGTCAACAAATCGATGAAACGCTAAAGGCGATCAAACAGCACTTCGATGACAACGACGATCTACGCGGCCAGCGAGACCTGCTAACCAGTATCGATGGCATTGCGGACAGAACCGCAGCGCTTGTACTGGCGGAGTTGGGCGATATCGAACGCTTCGAAAGCAGCCGTGCGGTCACGGCCTTTGCCGGACTTAATCCCAGGTTACAAGAATCAGGAATGCTCAAAGGTCATGTGCGGATATCGCGCATGGGCTCAGTTAGGTTACGCGCCGGGCTTTATATGCCAGGTATCGTATCCATCACTCGTAACCCCGCTATTCGGGCACTGGCTGAGCGAATGAGAGCCAATGGCAAAACGGGTAAACAGATCATCTGCGCAGCTATGCGCAAGCTGCTCTGCATTGCCTACGGAGTACTAAAATCCGGAAAACCATTTGATCCTCTTCTCGCTATTGCAAGATGAGGATCAAGACGGTATCTACGAAATACCGGAAAACGCCAATCTTAACCAAACGGTAGGGTGAACAACGCGAAGCTTGTCCACCATGGTTTATGGCACCTAACCGCTCAAGGATGAGCCACCATGCCAAATTACCGCCGCGCCCGCGCTCAAGGGGCTACTTATTTCTTTACTGTTAATCTGCGTGACCGGAAAAGCGATCTATTAATCCGTGAAATCGACTTATTGCGCACTACAGTCCGCGCAACGAAGGCCCGCCACCCCTTTCATATTGATGCATGGGTGGTGCTACCCGAACATATGCACTGCATGTGGACGCTGCCAACGAACGACAACGAGTTTGCCCTGCGCTGGAAGGTTATTAAACACGCGTTTAGCAAGCGCTTGCTGGTAACTGAACCACGAACAGTCATCCAACTCCACCGCAGAGAACGCGGTATCTGGCAGCGCCGTTATTGGGAGCACCTGATCTGCGACGAGCAGGACTACCAACTGCACTTCGATTACATCCATTACAACCCACTGAAACACAACCATGTACGAAAGCTGGTTGATTGGCCTTACTCAAGCTTTCATCGAGCAGTGGCAATGGGCATTTACCCCGAAGACTGGTGTACCAGCCCGGCGCATGAGCAGGGTAATTTCGGAGAGTAATGTTTGACGAAGCTTATCCACAGCCACAAATGGCGGACAGGAAAGCGCTGTCCTCCCTGCAGGATAAACATCACCCCGTAGGATGCGACAACGCGAAGCTTGTCCACCAGCGATCCGATACAGAATAAATACCCGGTGCTACAAATTTCAGGCATAAAAAAAGCGCCTTATCGACGCTTTTTTTAACTGGAGCAGAGTGAATGACTCTGTTCCTAAGATTCAACTCTTATCAACAGCAAGAGCGAAAATGGTGGGTCGTGTGGGATTCGAACCTACGACCAATTGGTTAAAAGCCAACTGCTCTACCAACTGAGCTAACGACCCAAAAATGGTCGGGGTAGGGGGATTCGAACTCCCGACATCCTGCTCCCAAAGCAGGCGCGCTACCGGACTGCGCTATACCCCGATATTGAAAGTTTGGCTCCGCGACCAGGACTCGAACCTGGGACCCAATGATTAACAGTCATTTGCTCTACCGACTGAGCTATCGCGGAACTACATACCTCCAAAGCCTCAAATAAGCGTCTAGACTTAAGTCCTTTCCCGTATCTGAGGCGCGCCATTTTACGGTTTACGGCCGGACTGTCAACCCCCTTTTTTGCTTTTATGACAATGCTTTGCACGGCACCCAGTGACTGCTATATCTTCTATTAATAAAGCCGGCGCAGGATGCAATGGCTGGAAGGACACTTGCTAGGAAAGTACATGAGCAATCCAGGCCCACCGAACGTTCACTCCATTTCAGGACAGGCACTTGCCAGCCGCGGCATTACCCCGCGTTTCGGTGTGCTGGTGCAGAGCTGCAGGCAGTTGGTCATGAACCGGTTGGCCGAACACCTCACGGGTGTATTTGGCCAAGTGGACGACACCTTATTTGAGTGCGCTGAAAAAGCTGAAAACAACCAGGTGCAAACGCTGTTTTTTGACAATATGCGTGAGATACGCAAGCAGCGTCCGCAAATTGAGCGCCTTTATCATCAAAAAATAGCCCAGAATTTTTCCGACTTTCTTGATGGCAAGCTCAAGCCCGCCGAGGCGATCAGCGAGATGAAGGCTGATACGTTGAGCCTGATGCAAAACGAGGAATACGAAGAAAGTCTACAAGTTACCAATATGGTAAGCCGGGTCAAAGCCCGCTGCGCACAACCGCTATTTGCGTTGGAACAACGACTTGCCCTGCTCAACAACGGAGTAAAGCTGGTAGAGGACAACAATCCGTTCGGCCCGCAGATGATTGCCCTGGCCTTCCGTGAGGCGTTACAGCCCTGCCCTTTCCCTCTGCGGATCAAAGTCATCCTCTATACCTTGTTTGACCAGCATGTGATGAACAGCCTCGAAAGCATCTATGCGGGCCTGAATAAACGCCTGATTGATGCCGGTATTCTGCCTAACCTCAAATACACCGCGCCGCGTAACAGCAACTCAGCCGAGCCGACAAGCAAAGCTTCAAACCTGCAAACAGCGGATGCGCAGCCACAAGATCAAAGCTCAATCAGCCCAAGCACTACCCAGCCGAACTATCAAACGACCGCTGGCTGGAGGATGTCGGGCTCGGAGCACGGCTATGCACCACCTCCTGCGGCCGACTCTCCACCGCCCAGTGATCCGATGGCGCTGCTTAGCAGCTTGGCCTCATTGCTCAACGAGCATCGTCGACGCGCCCCCAATACGCCGTTGCAGGGCAACACGCGCAGTATCAGCAGCTTCGCCCCGGCCAGCGCCACGCGTACCTATAGCGCGGACGAGTTGATCGACGCACTGAACAGGATGCAGCGCCAATCCGCTGATGACTTTGCCCAACGCTTGCATCAGCCACAGCAGGTCGACGGCCTGAAAGCGGACCTGCAAAGCCAACTCGAAGAGCACAGCGAATTACCCGGCCAACAAAAAGTCTCGGATCAAGAAGCCGACATTATTGACTTGGTCGGCATGCTGTTTGACTTCATCCTTGACGATGACAACCTGCCCGATAATTGCAAAACAGCGCTATCGCACCTGCACACGCCGTACCTTAAAGTTGCGTTGCTTGATAAGGCGCTGTTCACCCAGCACCATCATCCAGCCCGCAAGTTGCTCAACAGCATGGCGCAGGCTGGAGTGCTTTATGGCACAGAGGGCGACGAACGCGGTCTGTTGGCCAAGATGCACTGGGTCGTCGAACGCGTTATCCATGGCTTCATCGGCGATTTGCAGCTGTTCGACACCCTGCTCGAAGAGTTCAACGAGTTCGCAGCCACGCTTAAACAAAAAGCTGATTTGCGTGAACGCCGAGCCGTAGAAGCCGCCAAAGGCCGTGACAAACTGCTCAGCGCTCGCCAACAAGCCGTTGACGTAATCAGTGCGTCGCTGAGCAACCGCCAGCCACCCGCAATTATTCGCAACTTTCTTGAACTCACCTGGGCTGATGTCTTGGTCTTCGTTCTGCTGCGCCATGGTGACTCAAGCGCAGAATGGTTGCGCTCGTGTGAGATTGCCGAACAACTGGCCTGGAGCGGCACACTGCTTGATGAAGCAGGCGCAAGCCGCTTGCAGAGCATACGTGTGCCTTTACTTGAGGACTTGAGCAAGGGTTTACAGTTGTTGGGCGGCTATCATGAAGACGGTATACGTCGCCTGCTCCAGGACTTGGTAACTTGCCAGCACGCCGTGCAAGCCAACCAACCTCAAGTTGCCGCCAAACTCAGCCCACAGCTACTGGAAAGCCAACTTGGCGCCATGCTCGGCGAAGACGCAACGCTAGCCAGCCAAACCACATCTCTTTCCGGGCTATCGCCACGCGCCCAAGCACTGGCTAAAGAGTTAAGCCGCATTGCTTTTGACACGTGGTTTGAATTTGTCACCGACGGGCAAACTCAGCGCCTTAAACTTTCATGGTTTAGCCCAACAACTCGTAATTACATGTTTGTGGATCACAGCGGGCAGCGTGTTGCGATCAAACCCTTGGCAATCCTCGCCACAGAAATGGAGCAAGGACTTGCCCGGGTCGCCCCCATCGAGCGCAGCGCGCCGTTAGTAGATCGCGCTCTGTCTTCAATTTATCGTGTGCTGCAGCGCTTTACCGGCCGCGCAGCCGAAAAAACCTAAGGAGTCCACATGGAGGATCGTCGTCAGCTCAACCGGCAAAGTCCCGAGTTGCAGCTGGAAGTCTTCGACTTACATTCAGGACAACGCCTTGGCCGGGTTGTCGACCTGTCCAGCGAGGGCTTCATGTTGTTCAGTGATACACCACTCGCGGTCGATGCACTCATTGAGTGCCGGATCGTCAGCGAGCAGTTGATTGAGGGCATTGGCGAAGTCCAACTAGGCGCAGATTGCCTGTGGAGTCGTCCTGGTGCCGACAGTCAGCATTGCTGGGCCGGTTTTCATATCATCGATATCGCCGAAGATCAGGCAGCACTACTCGAAACCCTGCTCAAGCACTTGTAGGCCAACACACTAATAAGAGCGTAGGGTGTGACAACGCGAAGCTTGTCCACCGGAATTGACAAGCAACCCAACAAAAAAGCCCTGCGAATGCAGGGCTTTAGAGTTAACGCAAACAGCTGCGCGGCTTAGATAAAGCTGATCTGATCGTCGACAACCGTGCCCTTCACCGTGGTTCCGGGTGCAAACTTGCCTGACAGAATCAGCTGCGCCAATGGGTTCTCGACCCAACGCTGCACCGCACGCTTCAGCGGCCGTGCACCATAGACGGGGTCGTAACCCACGGCGATAAGCTTATCCAACGCCTCATCGCTCAACTCAAGGCTCAACTCACGCTCAGCCAGACGCTGATGCAAGCGGCTCAGTTGAATCTTGGCGATGCCAGCAATCTGCTCGCGCGCTAACGGCTCAAACACCACCACTTCATCAATACGGTTGATGAACTCCGGACGGAAGTGCGTGGTTACGGCGTCCATCACCGCAGCGTGTTGCGCTTCACGATCACCCACAAGCTCCTGAATCTGTGCGGAGCCCAGGTTCGAGGTCATCACCACTACCGTGTTTTTGAAATCCACGGTACGGCCATGACTATCGGTCAGGCGACCATCTTCAAGCACCTGCAACAGTACGTTGAAGACATCCGGGTGAGCCTTCTCGACTTCGTCGAGCAAAATCACCGAGTACGGCTTGCGACGCACGGCCTCAGTCAAGTAGCCGCCTTCCTCGTAACCGACATAGCCAGGCGGGGCACCGATCAAACGGGCAACCGAGTGCTTCTCCATAAACTCTGACATATCAATGCGCACCAAGGCATCTTCAGTGTCGAACAAGAACTCAGCCAGCGCTTTACACAGCTCGGTTTTACCAACCCCGGTTGGCCCAAGGAACAGGAACGAGCCACTTGGCCGGTTCGGGTCAGACAAACCAGCCCGCGAGCGCCGCACAGCGTTGGCTACCGCAACCACAGCCTCATTCTGGCCGATTACCCGCTGATGCAGCAGGTCTTCCATTTTGAGTAACTTGTCGCGCTCACCTTCGAGCATTTTCGACACAGGAATGCCAGTCCACTTGGAGACGACTTCGGCGATCTCTTCCTCAGTCACTTTGCTGCGCAGCAGTTGATTCTCGGTCTTGCCGTGCTGGTCAACCATTTGCAGGCTGCGCTCAAGGTCAGGAATCACGCTGTATTGCAGCTTGGCCATGGCCTCAAGATCACTCTTGCGTCGAGCGGCCTCAAGCTCTTGGCGAGCCTGTTCAATTTTCTGCTGAATTTGCGCAGAACCTTGAACCTCGGCTTTTTCCGACTTCCAGATATCCTCCAGGTCCGCGTACTCGCGCTCAAGGCGGGCGATATCATCCTTCAGCTTTTCTAAACGCTTAAGCGTTGCCTCATCGTCTTCTTTCTTCAGCGCTTCACGCTCAACTTTTAGCTGAATCAAGCGCCGTTCAAGGCGATCAAGCACCTCAGGCTTAGAGTCAATCTCCATACGAATGCGGCTGGCCGCCTCGTCGATCAGATCGATGGCTTTGTCAGGCAATTGCCGATCGGTAATGTAGCGATGGCTAAGTTTGGCCGCCGCAATAATCGCGCTGTCGGTGATCGCTACGCGGTGATGCACTTCGTAGCGTTCTTTTAATCCGCGCAAAATCGCGATGGTGTCTTCTTCACTAGGCTCATCGACCAATACTTTTTGGAAGCGGCGCTCAAGCGCGGCATCCTTCTCGATGTACTGACGGTACTCATTGAGCGTGGTCGCACCAACACAATGCAACTCGCCACGGGCCAACGATGGCTTGAGCATGTTGCCCGCATCCATCGCACCCTCGGCCTTGCCTGCACCGACCATGGTGTGCAGCTCATCAATGAACAGAATCACCCGGCCTTCCTGCTTGGAAAGCTCGTTGAGCACGGCTTTCAGGCGCTCCTCAAACTCACCACGGAATTTGGCACCGGCAATCAACGCCCCCATATCCAGCGACAGCAAGCGCTTGTCCTTCAAACCATCCGGCACTTCGCCATTGATGATCCGCTGCGCCAAACCTTCAGCAATGGCGGTTTTACCCACGCCGGGCTCACCGATCAATACTGGGTTGTTTTTGGTACGGCGCTGCAGGACCTGAATGGTCCGGCGAATCTCATCATCACGGCCGATTACCGGATCAAGCTTGCCCTCTTCGGCAAGTTTGGTCAGATCGACGGTGTATTTATCCAGCGCCTGACGCGACTCCTCGACGTTCGGGTCGTTAACCGCATCACCGCCCCGCAGGTTATTGACCGCGTTTTCCAAGGCTTTTTTACTCACGCCCTGGCCCAGCATAAGCTTGCCGAGCTTGGTGTTGGCGTCCAACGCTGCCAACAGCACCAGCTCACTGGAAATGAACTGGTCACCTTTCTGCTGCGACAAGCGATCCGCCTGATTGAGCAGACGTGCCAAGTCCTGCGACATGTTCACATCGCCGGTTGGATTTTGAATTTTACCGAGATGATCAAGCTCTTTGCTCAGCGCCTGACGCAAACTATGTACGTCAAAGCCGACCTGCATCAACAACGGCTTGATCGAACCACCCTGCTGATCGAGTAGCGCCTGCATCAGATGCAGCGGCTCGATTGAGGCATGGTCAAGGCCGACGGCCAAAGATTGGGCATCGGACAGCGCGAGTTGTAACTTACTGGTTAAACGATCTATTCGCATGGCGTCATCCTTCCTTTTAAAAGCAGGCCGCGCTATGAATCGCGCTAGTGAGCACTGAAAAGCGTTTAAGCTGATTCGGTCGCTCTTGGACAACCTCACGAGTGCTCCGTATTGGCTGGAACACTTGATTAGCTTTAATCAAGAAAGCCTGCTGAGATGGATAATAGATAGGGTCGTCAAGGCTGATTTTCAAGCCAGCCTGACAAATGCTTTTAATCTGCCAGCCAGACTAAAGAGGCAAACCGCCCGGTGCGCGATGCTTGGCGGTAGGAATAGAAGCGCGGATCGCTAAATGTACAAAACCCGCCGCCATAAACGGCAGTCACACCCTTTGCCGCCAAACGAATACGCGCCAGTTGATAAATATCAGCCATAAAGCGTCCGGCATTGCGACTTGGCGCAAAAGCCTCGGCAGCTTGCGGGTGTTGGCTGACAAACGCCTCACGCACTTCAGGACCCACTTCAAATGCATCTGGCCCGATTGCCGGACCAAGCCAGACCAAGGTTTCAGCCGGGTCGAATGCCAGCGCATCCAGCGTAGCTTCCAACACCCCGCCGGCCAAACCGCGCCATCCCGCATGCGCGGCGGCCACGCGAGTGCCTGCAAGATCACAGAACAACACAGGCAGACAGTCTGCGGTCATCACGGTGCAGGCTACACCGGGCGTTTGCGTCCAACTGGCATCAGCCTCGATGACACGACTGTTGTCAGCCTCGGTAACCGCAACCCCATGCACCTGACTCAACCATGCTGGCTGGCAACCGACCTGACTCATCAAACGTTGGCGATTTTTAGCCACGGCAACGGGGTCATCATCAACATGCAGACCCAAATTGAGGCTGGCAAAGGGCTCTTGGCTGATACCGCCCGAACGGGTCGTAACACAGGCATTGACCCGCACGGGCGCTGGCCAATCAGGAATCAACCAGTCATGAGCAACGCGTTTCACCCGACGAACGCCTCGCGATCTTGACGCAGCAAGGTCAGCAGCCAAACCAGATCGTCTGGCAGTGCTGACTCCCACTTCATGCGTTTGCCGGTGACCGGATGATCCAACTCCAGAAACCGTGCATGCAGTGCTTGGCGTGGAAACTCTTTCAAGCTTTGCACCAAGGTTGGGCTCGCCGCCGGAGGAATACGAAAGCGCCCTGCATAGACGGGGTCGCCGATCAGCGGGAAGCCAACATGGCTCATGTGCACACGAATCTGGTGAGTACGCCCTGTTTCCAGCTTGACTCGCGCATGGGTATGCGAGCGGAAGCGCTCAAGCACGCGGTAGTGGCTGATAGCCTGCTTGCCGCCATCGGTCACAGTCATGCGCTGACGTTGCGACGAACTGCGGCCAATCGGCGCATCAATCTTGCCGCCGGCCGTAATCACACCGATCACCACGCATTCATAAATTCGACTAACGGTACGTTTTTGCAACTGGTCGACCAATTGCGTCTGCGCCTGAATATTTTTTGCGACCACCATCAAGCCAGTCGTGTCCTTGTCCAGACGGTGAACGATGCCAGCACGCGGCACGTTGACGATGTCGGGAACATGGTGCAACAACGCATTGAGCAAGGTGCCATCGGCATGGCCCGCAGCCGGATGCACCACCAAACCCGCAGGCTTGTTGATCACCAAAATATCATCGTCTTCGTAAACGATATCCAACGCGATGTCCTGCGCAACCCACTCACCTTGGGCCTCTTGCTCGGCATTTAGCTCAAGCTGGGCACCACCGTGAACGATATCGCGTGGGCGAATGACTTTGCCATCGACCGTCAGCAAACCCTCTTTAATCCACGTAGTCAGGCGCGAACGCGAGTGCTCCGCAAAGAGTTGTGCGGCGATTTGGTCAAGGCGTTGACCGCCCAAATCGGTCGGTACTTCGGCACTTAATTGTATGGACTGCTTATTTATAGATGACATGCTCTGCAACGGCGGGGGGCATAGCCTTTGGTTTCAGCTACGCGCTTGTGGTTAAATACGGCGTCTTTGCCCCCGGGAGTGTGCCAGGGGCGCCCATCATAACAGGACGGCTTTGTTCAAGACAGCCGCCGTCACAGGGACGCAAGCCGCCATGCAAGTGAAACACCTGCTGCTGATCGCTATTCTCGCCATTACTGCCGCCTGCTCATCCAATGAGACGCTGGATGACAACCTCAGCGAGTCTGAGCTGTACCAGCAGGCCCAAGCGGATCTCGACAATAATAGCTACACCAGCGCCGTGACCAAGCTCAAGGCTCTGGAGTCGCGCTACCCGTTTGGTCGCTATGCTGAACAAGCACAGCTAGAGCTGATCTACGCCTACTACAAAAATGCTGAGCCAGAAGCCGCGCGCTCTGCTGCTGAGCGTTTTATCCGGCTGCACCCACAGCACGCAAACGTTGACTATGCCTACTACATGAAAGGCTTAGCGTCGTTTGATCAGGATCGTGGCCTGCTCGCACGTTTTCTACCGCTGGACATGACCAAGCGTGACCCGGGTGCCGCGCGCGACTCTTATAATGAGTTTGCCCAACTGACCAGCCGCTACCCGAACAGCCGCTACTCGCCAGACGCCAAGCAGCGCATGATCTACCTGCGCAACCTGCTGGCGGCCTACGAAATTCACGTAGCTCACTACTACATGAGCCGCCAAGCGTACGTGGCTGCTGCAAACCGTGGTCGTTATGTAGTGGAGAACTTTCAGGAAACGCCAGCTGTTGGCGACGGTTTGGCGGTGATGGTTGAGTCTTACCAGCACCTGACGCTGAATGAGTTGGCGCAAAGCAGCCTGGAAACGCTGAAGCTGAACTACCCGGATCATGCCAGCCTTGAAGATGGCGAATTCGTGCCACTGCGTCAGGATGATGATGATCGTAGCTGGTTGAGCAAGGCCACATTGGGCCTGATCGAAAACGACGCGCCACTGCCGCCAGGCGAAACTCGCGCCAGCCAGGACGTTATCCGTCAGTACGAAGAAGCTGAAGACCAGATCCCGGATGAGTTGAAAGATGTTGATCAACAGCTCGATGAAGCCGAAGGCAAAGACCGCTCATGGTTCAGCTACATGACATTCGGCCTGTTCGATTAATACAACGTCCAACTTATGCGCAATAAATAGGAGGCCATCACGGCCTCCTTTTTATTGCGTCGCAAATAGCTAAACCCGTACCGTAAAGAATCCGAGCACTCGCAGTCAGCAAAAAAGACCGCAACCAGCACAGCAGATGTACGTTAGCGTGAAGTAACGACTGTGCCGCACGCGCGCGCTTGGTTAAACTGCTGCTATCAATCAAGAAGAGTCTGTTATGGGCCTATTTCGCCTGCTACTTATACTGGCAATCGTCGCAATGGTTTACTGGCTATGGCGGCGTTTCATGCAAGCCAAGCACACAGCCAATCCGAAACAGGCAACCAAGCCAGAACCCATGGTGCGCTGCGCAAACTGTGGCGTGCATCTACCCCGCGAGCATGCAATAGCTAGCGACCAGCAATGGTTTTGCAGCACCGAGCACCTCAAACAAGGCCCAGACCAAGGTGGTCAATGACGCTCTGGCTCTGGGCGGTACCCAGGGCATACGAATTCTCAAGCTGTATCACCTATACCGGCTGATTATCGGCCTGCTGTTGGTACTGCTGATTTCAAGCGAAATGGACGTAGAGTTGCTGGAGATGACCCATGCCACTCTGTTTCGCAATATCAGTTGGTTTTATCTGATATTCAATGTGCTGGTTACCCTTGCAGTCCAGCAACCCAAGCGTTCCATGCAGGTTGTCAGCCTGGCGATGGTCGACGTTATTCTGTTGTCGTGCCTGTTTTATGCGGCTGGCGGTACGCCCAGCGGTATCGGCAACCTACTGATCGTCGCAGTCGCCATCTCTAATATCCTGCTACGCGGGCGCATCGGTATTTTTATTGCCGCCACCGCCGCCGTCGGCTTGATCTACCTGACTTTCTACCTGAGCCTCAGCCGCCCCGCCGCTGTCAGCCAATATATCCAAGCTGGCGCCCTTGGAGCACTTTGCTTCGCGGCAGCCCTGTTTGTTCAAGGAATTACCCGACGCCTGCATAACAGTGAACAGTTAGCCAGCGCGCGCGCAGCAGACGTTGCCAGCCTGGAAATCCTGAACGCGCTGATCATTGAGAGAATGCGCACAGGCATTCTGGTATTGGACAACATGCACCGTGTGTTACTGGCCAACCACGGGGCGCTGACACTGCTCGGTAGTGACGGCCTAGCCGGTAAGATTCTTGATCCGCACACCCCGGAACTGGTTAAACGCTTGCAGCAGTGGCGTCAAAACCCGGCGATGCGCCCTGCCAGTCTGCAAGCGTTTGCAGACGGCCCCATCGTGCAGCCAAGCTTTGTCGCTCTGCAACGCGGCCAACAACGCCACATATTAGTGTTTCTGGAAGATATTTCGCAGATAGCCCAACAAGCCCAGCAGCTCAAACTCGCTTCTCTCGGTCGCCTAACAGCCGGTATTGCTCACGAAATCCGCAACCCACTCGGCGCGATCAGCCATGCCGCGCAGTTGCTCCAGGAGTCTGAAGAGCTCACCCAGCCAGACCAGCGACTGGCACAAATCATTCAAGATCACTCGCACCGTATGAACCTGGTGATTGAAAACGTTCTACAACTTTCACGCAGGCGCCAGTCGGAACCACAACTTCTCGACCTCAAGTACTGGCTGCACCGCTTTGCCAGCGAGTTCCGCAGCACCATGCCCGCCAACCAAACGCTGCACCTGGACACCCAGGTTGGCACCATCCATACACGTATGGACCCCAATCAGCTGACCCAGGTACTGAGTAACCTGGTCCAGAACGGCTTGCGCTACAGCGCACAAAAGAACCCACGGGGTCAGGTTTGGTTACAACTGTTCCGCGAGCCCGATCGCGACCTTCCAGTGCTGGAAATCCTTGATGACGGGCCAGGTGTTTCGCCGGAGCAGAATCAGAATATCTTCGAGCCCTTCTTCACCACCGAAGCCAAGGGCACCGGCCTGGGCCTGTATATTTCTCGTGAACTCTGCGAGAGCAACCAAGCCCACATTGACTATAAACCCCGCGAAGAGGGTGGCAGCTGCTTTCGCATCACCTTCGCCCACGCCAGCAAACTGAGCTTACAATGACCCGCCAGAGAGCCCTGATCGTCGACGATGAACCGGATATCCGTGAACTTCTTGAGATAACTCTGGGCAGGATGAAGCTCGACACACGTTGCGCCCGCAACGTTAAAGAGGCGCGCGAATGGCTGGCCAAAGAACCCTTTGATTTATGCCTGACCGACATGCGGCTACCCGATGGTACGGGTATGGACTTGGTGCAATACATCTCCCAACGCCACCCACAAATGCCAGTGGCGATGATTACCGCCTACGGCAGTCTTGATACTGCAATCAATGCACTTAAGTCCGGTGCGTTCGACTTTCTCACCAAGCCAGTCGACCTCGGGCGTCTACGTGAACTCGTCGCCACTGCGCTGCGCATTCAGGCTGCCGACGGCAAAGAAGTTCCTGTCGACAGTCGCCTGCTCGGCGACTCGCCACCCATGCGCACCCTACGCAAGCAGATCCACAAGCTTGCACGCAGCCAGGCCCCGGTTTACATCAGTGGCGAATCCGGCAGCGGTAAAGAACTCGTGGCTCGGCTCATCCACGAACAGGGCCCACGCAGTGAGCAACCTTTTGTGCCAGTGAACTGCGGCGCAATTCCTTCTGAGCTTATGGAAAGTGAATTCTTCGGCCACAAAAAGGGCAGTTTCACGGGCGCGGTAGAAGATAAACAAGGGCTGTTTCAAGCGGCCAATGGCGGCACGCTTTTTCTCGACGAGGTGGCAGACTTACCGTTGGCCATGCAGGTCAAGCTGCTGCGGGCGATCCAGGAGAAAGCTGTGCGCACTGTCGGCGGCCAGCATGAAGTGGTGGTTGATGTGCGCATACTTTGCGCAACCCACAAAGACCTCGGCGCCGAAGTTGCGGCCGAGCGTTTTCGTCAGGATTTGTTCTACCGGCTTAACGTGATCGAACTCCGGGTCCCGGCATTACGCGAACGCCGTGAAGACATCGCGGAACTTGCCGATGTCATGCTGAAGCGCCTGTCGAATGGTGGCGGAGCAACCGCTGCGACGCTACAACCCGACGCGCTAGAAAAACTTAAAAGCTACCGTTTTCCCGGCAACGTACGCGAGCTGGAAAACATGCTGGAGCGGGCTTACACGCTCTGCGAAGACGATCAAATTACCGCTGCAGATCTACGCCTGGCAGATGCCGGCACCTCATCCGAACAAGGTGAAGCCAGCTTGGCGCAAATCGACAATCTGGAAGACTACCTGGAAAACATCGAGCGCAAACTCATCGTTCAAGCCTTGGAAGAAACCCGCTGGAATCGCACAGCGGCGGCGCAACGGCTTGGCTTGAGCTTTCGCTCAATGCGCTATCGACTGAAGAAGCTGGGCATCGATTAACCACAAAGACCCAGCTTCGCGTTGTTCTCTCTACGAGGTAGATACCGTCTTGATCCTCATCTTGCAATAGCGAGAAGAGGGTCAAATGGTTTTCCGGATTTTAGTACTCCGTAGGCAATGCAGAGCAGCTTGCGCATAGCTGCGCAGATGATCTGTTTACCCGTTTTGCCATTGGCTCTCATTCGCTCAGCCAGTGCCCGAATAGCGGGGTTACGAGTGATGGATACGATACCTGGCATATAAAGCCCGGCGCGTAACCTAACTGAGCCCATGCGCGATATCCGCACATGACCTTTGAGCATTCCTGATTCTTGTAACCTGGGATTAAGTCCGGCAAAGGCCGTGACCGCACGGCTGCTTTCGAAGCGTTCGATATCGCCCAACTCCGCCAGTACAAGCGCTGCGGTTCTGTCCGCAATGCCGTCGATACTGGTTAGCAGGTCTCGCTGGCCGCGTAGATCGTCGTTGTCATCGAAGTGCTGTTTGATCGCCTTTAGCGTTTCATCGATTTGTTGACGCAAGTGCTCAAGCACCGATTCAATTGACGCCCTGACCTTCTGTTCGTTGGTCACATCTAGGCGGTTTTGTTCGATTTGCTCCAGCTCCTGCAAATCCTTCAAACGGCGCACTAACGCTTTCAGACGGCGAATAGAAGGCTGCTCAGGCTGCCAAGCTCGTAGTTCGGTCTGATGCCTGCGGCCATAGTCAGCGATGAGCTTGGCATCGACTTTATCCGTCTTTACCCGCTGCAGCTGGCTGCGAGCGTAATAGGCCATTTGTGCGGGGTTAAGGACGCAAACACGGTAACCCAGCTTAAACAGCCACTCAGCCAAAGCTTCGTGATAGATGCCAGTGGCCTCCATTACGACCCAGGCATCGGCTTCAGCGTGCTTAAGCAGCCACTGCCGAAAGACCTCAAAGCCCGCAGCGTTATTACTCAGCTTGGCTTTGGTGCGGTACTTGCCGTTATCTTGCAGAGTGGCGATATCGAAGGTCTGTTTAGCTATGTCGATGCCGACAACTATCGTCATGACGCTTACTCCTCATTGAGTTAGGTCGATCATCACTTCATCCGTCCAACCTTGCTGATGCGAGCTCGAGGCTCAGGATACCGTTCGGACTTACTGGATGAGTGCGGAGGAGTGCAGCGCTATCTACGTTACAAGCTCGAAGCTTTAGGGCGGACACGGCTTGCACTCGCTCCCCCGAGGATCAATCGGGAACTATCGCTCTAAAATAAGCAGTAGTCGAGATACAAGGGCGGACAGCGCTTTTCTGTCCGCCATTTGCGGTGTGGAACTCGGTTGCGTGGCGAGTTCTGGTGGACAAGCTTCGCGTTGTCACACCCTACGCTTATCAGCATTACCCTCCCCGCCTTTTGCTGACTAAACCCTGCCTTCTGGCGCGTATGGCGCGGGGTCAATTATGGGTGTACGCCCCAGCATTAAATCAGCCAGCAATTGGCACGATGCTGGCGCCAGAACCAGGCCATTACGGTAGTGCCCACAATTTAGCCACAGCCCTTCAAATTCAGGCACCGGTCCAATAAACGGGATACCTTCAGGCGAACTTGGGCGCAAGCCAGCCCAGTGACCAACCACTTCGGCATCTGCCAACGCCGGCAAAAGCTCTTCAGCGGAGGCCTTGAGACTAGCCAGCGCTATATCGGTAGGCGTTTTATCAAAGCCTTCATGCTCCAGCGTACTGCCAACCAGGATGTGGCCATCGCGGCGCGGGATCGCATAGCGCCCCTTTGCCAGCACCATGCTCGGCAAAAAGTCAGCGGAACACTTATAAAGAATCATCTGGCCTTTAACCGGTTCGACCGGAAGCACGATCTCAAGTGACTTGAGTAACATGGCACTCCACGCGCCTGCAGCGAGCACAATTTGATCTGCCATGACCGCACCCGCAACAGTTTGCACTCCAACAATTCGATTGCCTTCCTGAATAAACCCGCTGACTGGGCTGTGCTCTTTGAGGGTGACATTTGGCAATTTCAGCAACGCTGCGCGCAAAGCCTTAACCAGCCGGGGGTTACGCACGTTGGCTACATCCGGCATATAAATCGCACGTTTATAACCCATTCCTAAAGCCGGTACTGCCGCGTGAACTTCAGTGATATCTACAGATTCAAGGACTTTTTGTGCCGAGACAGCCCAGGCCAAAGCCTCATGTTCATCATCAAGATCCAGCCAATACAAACCGGTTGAATACACTTCAGGATCAACGCCTGTGACTTCAAGTAAATGCTCGCCCAGTTCTGGATAAAAGTTCTGCGACCACTGCGCCAGAGCCGTTACCGCATCACTGTATCGCCATGGATAAAGCGGCGAAACGATACCGCCTCCCGCCCAAGATGCCTCGGTACCGACCGCTGCGGACTCAAGCAAAACCACATCGCAGTGTTTCGCCAAATTCAGCGCTGACAAAAGACCGATAACACCACCACCAACGACTACAGCGACCACATCTGACTCCCAGAAAGATCTACGGCAAGATTCCAAGGAAGGGAAATTGCACTATGTACGATAAGAATGAGCACGGATTAAGCTTGATTGAACTTCTCACAACGCTGGCCTGCGTGGTAATTCTGCTGGGCCTAGCTGTTCCAAATCTGCAAAGTATGCAGCGATCATACGCGCTGTCGTCGTTCAGCTCTGAATTGATCCATTTTATACGATTCACTCGCCATCAAGCGCTCGCTAACGGCAAACGCATGACCTTGTGCCCGCTTGATGGATCAAGTAGTTGCACTAAAGTTTGGACGCGTGAAATCAGTGTGTTCGAAGACCTCGATGGCAATCGAAAACTAGACCCCAAAGACAGCCTGATGAAGGTGCTAAATATTCCCGACCAGATCGACATCAACTGGCGCGGGATGGGGGCGGGTAAATCGCTGCATTTCAATGGTCGAGGTTTAACCTCGATCAGCAATGGCACCTTCCGCATAGGGGTTAGTAAAAGCGTAGAGATGCGCCACGTAATCGTCAGTCGACTCGGTAAAGTCAAAAGCAAAAAGGTGACCCAACCGACAAAATAAATATGTGCGAAACCACTCATCCCTCTGCAACAGCCAGTCAGTAAACTATTGATTGTAGCTATGATTGCGACTGATTAAGTTGCAGGCTCGGCAAAGGGGATATTCATGCAAGGCGAACGCGGTTTCACCCTCATAGAACTTATAGTCACGATTGCCGTGTTAGCGGTTGTGGTGTCTATTGCGGCGCCAAACATGACTACATTCATTGTCTCTCAGCGTGTCAGTAGTCAATCCAGCGAACTGCTTAATGCGCTTGCGTTTGCTCGCACTGAAGCAACCAAGCTCAACGCTAACGTTGCCGTCATCCCGGTAACCAATAGCGCATCAGGCTGGAGCAACGGTTGGTGCGTTGGCCCGAGCGATATTGTTGACTGCACAGGCAACACAGTCATTCGTAACTTTCAGTCGACTGGCAGTGGCGTGCAAATTACCGCCCCCTACTTGCAATCGGCTAACAAGCTGACATTCAGGCGCGACGGAACCTTGCTTTCTGGCGTGAGTGCTCAGGCATTCAAAATCACTTCGCCAAAACTCGAGGCAACAGGCTCTAAAGCGCGCTGCATTTATATCGGCGCGATTGGCAAAGCCTCTTACAAAAAGGTAAATCGTGATGACGACTGCTGATATGCGGCGCTTTCAGAACGGCACGTCGCTGATTGAAGCACTGGTAACTTTATTGATCTTTACTGTGGGCCTGCTGGGCTTTGCAGCTCTTCAGTTAAGCGCATTGCAGAGCTCAAGCGACAGTGGCTTCCGCACTCAGGCCACCTGGGTTGTGCAGGAATTGGCTGAGCGGATGCGCGCGAACCCCGATGCAGATGTTGCCGACTACACCGCAGCGGTCGACTGCGCAAAGTTACCCCCACAGCGTTGCAGCGACTATTTCGACCCGCTAACAGGCGCGAAAGTTAATGCCAGCAATTGCTCTGCGGCGCAGATGGCTGCATTCGATCGCTGGGAAGCTCAGTGCGCATACGGTACCGCCTATACAGGAAATGCTAATGCGGCTGATGCTCGCTATACCAGCCGCGACTTCCTAGGGCCTGCCGCAGCGGGACTTACACCTTTAGACATCAGCGCTACAGGTAATGTCTTTACCATTACGGCTAACTGGCAAAGTAGGTCCACGAATACCAGCGGCGCAACTCCAGAAAACATGTCCGGCACCGTGCAGGTAGAAAGATGAGAAACCCTCTAAAATATGCCGCCAAGAAAAGGCAATCCGGTCTCAGCCTGGTTGAACTGATGATTGGCATGCTGATCGGCCTTATTCTGCTGTTGGGCGTGATTCAAGTATTCCTCTCCAGCCGACAGACGCTGGCCGTTAATGACGCCATGTCAAAGCTGCAGGAAAACGGTCGCTTTGGTCTGGAGTTCATATCCCAGAGCGCGCGTATTGCTGGCTATATCTCACCAGGCGCCCCCTTGGGGAAACTCTTCCCTATCGAACCTCGCAACTGCGCACTCAACAGTGGCGCAGCCTGCTCTGCAAATGGTGGGGGCAATACCTCTGACACCGTCAGCTTCACCTTCGAACCTCCAGCGATTGACGGTTCAAAACGTGACTGCGCGGGCGTGGTAATTCCTGACAACCAAGTCATCATTAATACCTATTTTATTGCCGCGGCGGATGCCAACAACCCTTCGCCAGCGCTAGCCTGCCGCTCCTTTAATCGCACAACCAATCAACCCATCAGCCCTACCTCAAGGCTGATTGATGGCATCGAAAATATGCAGGTCTTGTATGGCGTTGATGCGGGTGGCGACTCCACCAGCGTCAACCAGTTCGTATCAGCGGATCGCGTAACCAACTGGGGCAAGGTGCTCTCAGTGCGTATCGCATTATTGGCGACATCAGTCGACACAATCAATCCGCGGCCTCCAGTGCGCAATTTTTACTTACTGGATGCGCCAGCCATCGCTCCAGATGACGGCTTAGCCCGGCAAATTTTTACCACCACTATTCAGCTAAAAAACATCTAGAGATATCACTATGAAAATTACTCAACAGTCTCTAGAGCAACAACAGGGTGCAACCTTATTGGTGGCGCTTATCTTTCTGGTTGTACTTACAGTTGCAGGTATAACCGCAGCACGTTTTGCGACCAACGAAGAAAGGATGGCCAGTAGCAGTCAGTTCCGTAATACCGCCTTCCAGCTCGCGCAGACCGAAATAAGGTCGCAGATGGCATATTTTGGAGACCAAGCCAATCGGGGCCTATTGCAAACAGCAATCGACCTAACAAAAGCCAATGCAGCAGCAGAACCGAATGCAACATTAAGACAGCGATTCCCAGATCTGCGAGTGTTCACAGGCTTAACAGCATTAACCACCGCGCCGGGCCTCACCCAAGCTAATCAGCTGCGTAGCATGGGTAAACTCGACTGCGCAACGTTCGGCGAGGGGTACTCTTTCGACGCTTACACCTGCCGACAATATGAAATGAAAACACGTTCAACAATAGCCGACAGCGCTTACTCTGATCAGACTCAGGGTTTTGTTTTCTTCAACCTTAAATAAGGACAAGACTCTAATGAGAAAGTTAATTGCGCTTATCGGCCTGCTAGTTACAACTATTACACTATCAACCCCTGTCGTCGCTGATGATGCAGAACCAGAGCCGCTCTATATCGAAAGCGCCGTATTTATTTTAAATATTAAAAACTCAGCACCTGGAACCATAGACGGTACGATTCTGGCCACACCCTGCACGGGTTGTGCGCCGATAACACTAAAACTGGATAACAGCACAATAGTTTATTTAAACGGCAAACCAGTCGAATACAACCAATTGGGCCTAAAAATCGACTGGACAGGCTCTGTGTTTTACACACCCTCTCGCTTCCCGGTTGCCACTGAACTTTTTTTGAATCAAAACTGAGGACTCGACCATGAGCCTGACCCGTAAACTCGCAATTGGCGCCTCAGCCTTTACTTATTTAGCCTTGTCATTAAGCACCGCGCTTGCCGATGATACCGAAATCTATACCACTCGCGACTTACCGGCAGATCAGCGGGTCAGGCCAAATATTTTATTTCTTATTGATACATCAGGCTCAATGCAGAACGGCGTTCCAGGCACCGACTGCAAAAGCTTGACCCCAATAAGAGGCTCATACCCAAGAGACTGGTGCACAAGAACCAGCACATACTATAGCGACGGCCAACTCACCAGATTGCAAGTTGTGAAGCAAGTTGTAAACCAACTAGTTGATGAACTTGCAGTAACAGACGACTCAAATATCGGACTGGCGCGCTTTAGTTCTGACAACGAAGGTGGGTTTATTAACAACCCAGTCAAGCAGGCCAGCACCGCTGCCAGTTCGTTCAAGTCAAACCTGTCGAGCTATTATGCAAGTGGCGCTACTCCGCTACTTGAGAGCTATCACGAAGCCGTACAATATATGCGTGGCAGCAACATTATTTATGGCAATAGCTCACAAGGCTATATCGAAAACAATACAGGTTCCACAAGAGTTAACCCATGGAATAGCAATAACGAGTCCAAGAAAAATAGCAGCACTTATTTGTCTCCTATTACCAACTCTTGCCAAAAATCCAACATCATTGTGCTGACCGACGGCTTACCCAATGGCGACAGTAGCAGTAACGACACTATATCCAAATTAGTAAAAACCGAAGTTGCCAACACCCAGTACACCTCATGTAACCGTGGCTACCCAACGGACGGAGAAAGCAATGCGGGTTGCTGGATGCCCGGCTTAGCCGAGTGGATGGCCAATAATGACAGCGGCCCAGCATCCTTGGCAGGCAAGCAAACGGTATCGACCTACACCATTGGTTTCGGTAATATCAGCGACACTCGACTGCTGCAAGACACCGCAACTCTTGGCAAGGGGAAGTTCTTTATCACTGAGAACACTTCTGGCCTGGTTAGCTCTCTTAAATCAATTGTTACCGACATTCTGGCGGAAAACACCACCTTCACCACACCGACAGTGTCGGTGAGTGCTTACAGTAACTTCGGTTACCGCAATGACCTTTATTACGCCCTCTTTCGCCCGGCTAAAGGCGCTCGCTGGGTCGGCAACGTCAAAAAATATAAAGCCACTACTACCGTCGATGGTGACCTAATCGTCACCGACAGCAAAGGACAAAATGCAATCGACTCCAGCACAGGCTTTTTCAGCGATAGCGCACAAAGCTTTTGGAGCCCGTCCGCTGACGGTAAAAACGCAGAAGCTGGCGGCGCAGCCAGCCGCTTGCCTAATCCCGCAACACGGGTTATCTATACCTATACAGGCACCAACATTGAACCCGGTGCTAACCCGGCATCCGTCAACTTGGCGAGCGGAAGCGACAACAAACTATTGACAAATAACACTGCAGTTACCAAAGCAATGCTTGGCAGTGCGTCAATGACCGATACACAAAGATCCAACATCATTACATGGGCTCGAGGCACTAACCCAGCAGACAACTCTGTCCGCTATCAAATCGGCGATATTCTGCACAACACCCCCAAAGTCGTCGCTTACACCAGTGATGAAGACCTGACCCGGGCCAATACCAATAATAGTCAAGATAAGCTGGCGCTGTTCTATGGCACCAACGAGGGCTTTATTGGTGCAATCAACCCAGATACAGGTGCTGAATACTTTTCATTTATACCTAAAGAACTACTCGGTAACTTAAAGGCTTATTACGAAGACCCACAGGGCAGCGTTAATAAAAAGTACGGAATGGATGGCCAGTTCGACCTGAAAGTCAGCTATGGCGATGTCAATCAAACGACCAAGTTGCGCACGGTAACTGCAGTAAATTTATATGCAGGCATGGGCCGTGGTGGCCGTAACTATTACTCGCTGGACGTAACACCGAGCACCGCTGGTAACCCATCGTCCATCAGCCCAAAACTAAAATGGGTAATACGCGGCGGCGCAAGCACCGGTTTCGCCCGCTTGGGCCAAACCTGGTCGACACCCAAAGTTGCCAAGGTCAATTGGAATGGCACTGAGACAGACGTACTGATTTTTACCGGTGGCTATGATCCTATCCAAGACAACGACACCACGCCGGATCTTCCCAAAACAGATACTTACGGCAATGCGCTTTATGTAGTTGACGCCGCTACGGGGCAAAAACTGTGGATGGCAGGGCCTAGCGGTGATACCGACGCCAACCTGAAATTAGCAACCATGACCAACAGCATGCCAGCTGACCCAACCCTGGTTGACCTAGGCGGCGACGGGCTGATTGATACCATATTCACCTCCGATACCCGCGGCCAAATCTTCCGTTTCGACATCAAGTCCAACAACACAGGTGCTGGTAACTTTGCATCTGGCGGTCGAATTGCCAACATTGCTGGCACCGATCAACTGAACAACCGTCGTTTCTATAACAAACCAGACGTTTCGCTCATTAAAGAGCGCGGCGGCAAAACTTATTACACCATCAGCATTGGCTCGGGTTACCGCGGGCACCCACTGAGTGAGGCAGCTGTTGATCGTTTTTATATGATCAAAGACGCTAACGTTTACGCGGCTCCGGCAACCTATACCTCGGTTACCGAAAGCAATTTGACAGACGTTAGTAGCGTTAACTTGTCGACTACCCAAGCGGCAGAGCTTCAGAGCCAAATCGATGTTAAACGCGCTGAAATTGACGCCCTTACCGCAAGTGAGACAGCCGCACGGGAAAACTTCAGTAATTATCAGAGCAGCATTGGTTACACGGATAAAGCCAACAGCCTGCTGACGACCAATACCAGCATCAACCAGAAGCAAAGTGCGATTGATGCAATTCTAACGAGTGATCCATACGTTACAGCGCACGCAGATGAGGCGAGCAAACAAACCCAGTTGCATAGCCTGACTGTCGTTGCTCAGGATGGCTTGAAACAAGTTACCGAGTTACAACCAACCACTGCCGAGGCCTCAGCCTTTAAAGCGGCTCAGCTGCAGAATGATGATGCGACCGACTGGGGCGCGCTCCAGGCGCGAATCACCGCGCTGGCAAACTCTCCAGTCCAAGAGAACGACTACAACGCGATTACCGCAAAAGAACAAGAGATCATCGCCGCTCGAGAAGTGGATGCTGATACCACAGCACTGGAAGCTGAGCTGGACAGCCTTAACGACAACTACCAAAGCTCTGCAGATGTCACTGCCCGCGCGGGTATCGTTGACCAGCTCAGCGAAATCAATACCGCAATGGCCGAGGTCAAATCCCTACAGCTCGAAACCTTTAATGCCTATAACTCGAGTGATATAGCGACAGGCGATGCAAAGAAAGCTCAGCTAGCCGCCAAGCAAGCAGAGCTTGAGTCTTTGCTCGCAGGCCTTCCTCCCGCACCGGGCGGTATTGACAATGCCGAACTGCTTGCCGCTACCGCAGCAGCAGATCAAACAGCACTTGAAGGCGTAAGCTCACCACTGGAGACTCAGACCGCGCTGCTGCAGACCCTGCAAGCCGAGCGTCTGGCACTTGCTGGCTTAGCATCTGGGCTTCAGGCTGATATCCAGGCACTCGCTGACTTGGCCTATGACCCATCCAGCAATCTGCTGACCGCTACCGAGCTAGCTGATGCAACCGCTAACGATGCAGATGCACCATTAACTATGTTTGATGCCCATAACTACTTAATTAACAAGGCTCAAGCGGCTGCCGCGGCACAAATCCCGGGAAAACGCACTGAAATCAACGACTTGTACGCTCAGCTCACCCCTGGCGACGACTACACCCCCGACCCCACCACGCTTGCCAACAGCAGCGGCTGGTTTATACGCTTCCCGGCGGGCGAGAAGGTGTTGGCCAACTCAGTAACCTTCGCAGGCGCTGTGTTGTTCACTACCTTCCGGCCAAACGGCTCGCAAGTGACAACCTGTGGCCCTGATGTCGGTAGCGGCCGCTTCTACGCCTTGAATCTCACCGACGCCAGCGCGGTATTCACCCAGACAATTTCTGGCACAAAGGAACCTAAGCGCAGCTTTGACCTGACCCATGGCGGTATCCCTTCAAGTCCTGCGACGATAGTAAGCGATGGTAATCCCGTAGGTTTGCTTTGTGGTGCAGAGGGCTGCATTGATGAAGATGATGGTGTCGAATGCGCCGAAGGGCAAAAACTCTGCGAAATCAAAAACCCAATCCGCGGTCTGTATTGGAGAGAGAATTAATGTTTAGGCAAAAGGGTTTCACCCTGATGGAGCTGATGATCGTCGTCGCGATTATCGGTATTTTGGCCGCAATAGCGTACCCCAGCTATCAAGACTACGTCCTACGCTCCGGTCGCTCAGATGGGCAAGCGTGGCTGATGCGCATCATGCAGGCGCAAGAGCGCTTTTACTCGCAAAACCAAACCTACACCACGAATTTGGGGGCGGGTGGTTTGGCAATGGGTGTGGCCGCAAACGCTGCAGTAATCTCAGAAGACCAACGCTACAGCATTACTGCCGCAGCCTGTGCCAATGTGACAATTGCCAACTGCGTGATGCTAAGCGCTGCACCGCAGGGGGCTCAAGCTAGGGATAACGAGTGCGGTACGCTTACCCTTAACAGTCGTGGGACCAAAGGCGAAGGAGGCACTGCCGCAAGCTTCCAAGATTGCTGGTAAGCGCAAAACAACCAATAAAAAACCGCACAATGTGCGGTTTTTTATTGGAGCAAATTAGTTGAAAAATTAAACCTGCTTCACCCGCAACTCTTTAGGCATTGAGAACGTCACATTCTCAGGCCGGCCAAGCAGTTCGCTTTCGCCGGTTGCGCCCCATGCGTGTAGCTGCGAGATAACGCCGCGCACCAGAACCTCTGGTGCGGAGGCGCCGGCAGTGATGCCGATACCGCCGACCCCGTTAAACCATTCTTGCTTGAGGTCTTCAGCGCCGTCGATCAGGTAGGCTGGAGTGCCCATGCGCTCTGCCAGTTCGCGTAAGCGGTTGGAGTTAGAGCTGTTGGGGCTGCCGACGACTAGCAGTACATCGCATTCTGCGGCCAGCTGTTTAACGGCATCCTGGCGGTTCTGGGTGGCGTAGCAAATGTCGTCTTTACGCGGCCCGCCGATCGCCGGAAACTTGCTGCGCAGGGCATCAATAACTTTGCTGGTGTCATCCATAGACAGCGTGGTTTGGGTGACGAACGCCAGTGCCTCAGGGTTGCGCACTTCCAGATTTTCGACGTCTTTCTCGTCTTCGACCAGATAAATAGCGCCGCCATTACTGGTGTCGTATTGACCCATGGTGCCTTCAACTTCTGGATGGCCAGCATGGCCGATAAGCACGCATTCACGTCCTTCCCGGCTGTAACGCACCACTTCCATATGCACTTTGGTCACCAGCGGGCAAGTCGCGTCAAAGACCTTCAGGCCACGCCTGTCAGCTTCAGCACGTACCGCCTGGGAAACGCCGTGCGCACTGAAGATAACGATGACATCGTCTGGCACCTGATCTAGCTCTTCGACGAAGACTGCGCCGCGCGCGCGTAAATCTTCAACCACAAACTTGTTATGCACCACTTCGTGGCGCACATAGATAGGTGGCGAGAACACTTCCAGCGCACGGTTAACAATCTCAATTGCGCGATCAACGCCGGCACAGAAGCCACGTGGGTTTGCGAGTTTAATGTGCATACTGGCCTCGTTGCGCCGTGCAATTCGAAAGATACGGGTAATTAGCCTACATCAGGTGGCACGCAGTGCATATCCGCCAATTTAGGACTTGTAGAAGTAGATGCGGGCGCCCTTCAACTGCACTCAATCAGAGTGCTTTAACCTCGATGATTTCAACGTCAAAGCTCAGGGTTTTACCGGCCAAGGGATGGTTGAAATCAATCGTCACCTGGGTGTCGTCAAACTCTTTGACCACACCCGGCAGCTCGGCGTTGGCTGCATCATTGAAAATAATCAGCAAGCCGGGGGACAAATCCATGCCCTCGAACTGGTTGCGCGGCATCACTTGCAGGTTTTGCGGATTCGGCTGACCAAAGCCCTGCTCCGGCAATATCTGAATGCTGCGCTTGTCGCCAGCCTTGAAACCGAACAGCGCGGCTTCAAAACCCGGCAACAAGTTGCCATCGCCCACTTTGAAGGTTGCTGGCTGCTTGTCGAATGTGCTGTCGACAACATCGCCGTTTTCCAGCTTGATGGCGAAATGCAGAGTAACTTGCCTGTCCGGGCCGATACGAATATCAGTCATCAGCGTGCTCCTCGGACTTTTTACTTTTGAACATGTCCAGACCCAACAGAATTGCACCTACAGTAATTGCGCTGTCGGCAAAGTTGAATGCAGGGAAGTACCAGCGGTTTTGCCAATGCACCAGAATGAAATCGACCACATGGCCCAGCACAATACGATCAACCAGATTGCCGATCGCACCGCCCAAGACCAGCGCAAGCGCCACCGCAAGTAAGGTTTCATCGGCTTTCAGGCGCTTCAACCAGACCACCAGCACCACACTCACCGCAATCGCGATAGCAGCGAAGAACCAGCGCTGCCAACCGGACTCAGTCGCGAGAAAGCTAAAGGCAGCGCCTTTGTTGTAAGCCAGCGTCCAACTGAAGTAATCCGGGATCACCACAATCTGCTGATACATGGTCAAGGTGTTGTCAAAATAGAATTTGCTGGCCTGATCGATGACAAACACCAAGAGCGTCAACCACAGCCAAGCAAGCCGCCCAAAGCGGCTCGGGACATTAGGCATAATGACGAACCTCACCAGCACCCTCGATGTTGTCGACACAGCGACCACAGATTTCCGGGTGCGCTGGATTCACGCCAACGTCTTCACGGTGATGCCAGCAACGACCGCACTTGGCATGCGCCGACTTAACCACTTTCAGCTTCAGGCCAGCGACTTCAGTTTCAACCGCATCAGCCGGAGCAGCGCTCAATGGCGCCAGGCTTGCGGTTGAGGTGATCAGAACAAAGCGCAGCTCGTTACCCAGCTTGTTCAAATCAGCGATAAGGCTGTCTTCACCGTATACGGTCACTTCAGCTTGCAGGTTGCCACCGATGGCTTTTTCCTTGCGCTGATTTTCCAACTCTTTGTTGACCGCAACTTTAACCGCCATGACCCGCTCCCAGAATTCGCGGTTCATTTCGACGTCTTGCGATTGCTCAGTCAGGCCTTGATACCAGCCATTGAGCATCACCGACTCGTTACGCTCGCCCGGCAGGTACTGCCAGATTTCATCGGCGGTGAAGGCCAGAATTGGCGCGATCCAGCGCACCAACGCTTCTGCGATGTGGAACAGTGCAGTTTGGCAGGAACGACGCGCGACACTATCGGCCGCCGTGGTGTACTGGCGATCCTTGATGATGTCGAGATAGAAGCCACCCAACTCCTGCACACAGAAGTTGTGCACTTTCTGGTAAACATTCCAGAAACGGTAGCTGTCGTAGGCTTCTTCGATTTCACGCTGCAACAGCAAGGCACGATCCAGTGCCCAGCGATCGAGCGCAAGCATTTCATCGACTGGCAATGCGTGCTCGGCTGGCTCAAAACCGCTCAGGTTTGAGAGCAAAAAGCGCGCGGTGTTACGGATACGGCGGTACGAGTCAGCACTGCGCTGCAGGATGACGTTAGACACCGCCATCTCGCCGGAGTAATCGGTCGACGACACCCACAAGCGCATGATGTCGGCGCCCAAGCTGTCGTTTACCTGCTGCGGTGCAACCACGTTACCCAGTGACTTAGACATCTTGCGGCCGTTTTCATCGACCACAAAGCCGTGAGTCAGCAACTCTTTATAAGGCGCGTGACCGTCAATTGCACAACCGGTGAGCAATGATGAATGGAACCAACCACGGTGCTGGTCGGAGCCTTCGAGGTACAGGTCGGCACGCGGGCCAGAGGTGTGCCCCAATGCGTGTGAGCCACGCAGAACGTGCCAGTGCGTGGTGCCCGAGTCGAACCACACGTCCAGCGTGTCGCTGATCTTGTCGTACTGCGCGGCTTCATCACCGAGCAACTCGCTGGCGTCGAGCTTGAACCAAGCCTCGATACCTTCAACTTCAATGCGCTTGGCCACTTCTTCCATCAGCTCAGCGGTGCGCGGGTGCAGGTCGCCGCTTTCCTTGTGCAGGAAGAACGGGATCGGCACGCCCCAGTTACGCTGACGCGAGATGCACCAGTCAGGACGGCCAGCAATCATGCTGTGCAGACGCGCCTGGCCCCAGGCTGGAACGAATTCAGTTTGCTCAATAGCACCTAGCGCGCGCTCACGCAGCGTGTTGCCTTCATTGGGCTGCTTGTCCATGCCGACGAACCACTGCGCAGTCGCGCGATAGATCAGTGGTGTCTTGTGACGCCAGCAATGCATGTAGCTGTGCTGGATCGGCTGATGCTTGAGCAATGCACCCACTTCTTCGAGCTTGGCGACGATATTTGGGTTGGCTTTCCAGATGAACTGGCCGCCAAAGAACGGCAGTGACTCAACGTAAACACCGTTGCTCTGCACCGGGCTGAGGATATCGTCGTTGCTCATGCCGTAGCCTTTGCACGAACGGAAGTCGTCCTCGCCATAGGCTGGAGCGGAGTGGACGATACCGGTACCGGAGCCCATCTCAACGTAGTCGGCCAGATACACAGGCGAGAAACGCTCGTAGAACGGGTGACGGAAACGAATCAGTTCCAGGGCCTCGCCTTTAGCGGTCGCGATGACACTGCCTTGCAGGCCATAACGCTCAAGGCTGCTTTCTACCAACTCTTCGCCGAGCAGCAACAACTTGTCGCCAACATCGACCAGCGCGTAATTGAACTCAGGATGAACGTTAAGCGCCTGGTTGGCCGGGATGGTCCACGGCGTGGTGGTCCAGATGACGATGCTGGCAGGCTTCGGCAGGCTGCTTAAGCCAAATGCAGCGGCCAGCTTGTCGTTGTCTTCACAGGCAAACGCAACGTCGATGGCGTCAGATTTTTTATCTTGATATTCAACTTCAGCCTCAGCCAACGCCGAGCCGCAATCGAAACACCAGTTAACCGGCTTCAGGCCTTTAAAGACAAAACCTTGCTTGACCATTTCAGCCAGAGCGCGCACTTCGCCTGCTTCATTGGCGAAATCCATGGTGCGATAAGGCTTTTCCCAGTCGCCGAGAACGCCCAGGCGAATGAAGTCAGTTTTCTGACCTTCGATCTGCTGGCCCGCGTAGGTGCGGCAGCGCTCACGAGTGAGGTCTGCTGGCTGATTTTTGCCAAAGGTGGTCTCGACCTTGTGCTCAATCGGCAGGCCGTGACAATCCCAACCCGGTACATACGGCGCATCGTAGCCGGACAGGGTTTTCGAGCGGGTGATAATGTCTTTGAGAATCTTGTTGACCGCATGGCCGATATGAATGCTGCCGTTGGCATAGGGAGGACCATCATGCAGCACAAACTTTGGACGGCCTTCGCCCAGCTCGCGCAGTTTCTGATACAAGCCAATATCGTCCCAGCGCTTCAGGGTTTCCGGCTCGCGCGTCGGCAGGCCAGCCTTCATCGGGAACTTGGTATCAGGCAGGTTTAGCGTGGCTTTATAGTCGGTCATCTCGGCTCTTCACTTAAGCGGTTGGCCCTGCCAATGGGCACGGGCGGCGGCAATATCGGCAGCAATTGCCGTCTTTAGCGCCTCAAGAGAGGCAAATCGCTGCTCATCACGCAGCTTGTGGTGGAACGCCACCGTCAAACGCCGGCCATAAACATCTCCGGCAAAATCTAAAAGGTGCACCTCAAGATGGGCGCTACCGTCACTCTTCACGCTGGGCCGTACGCCAATATTGGCGACGCCGGGCCAGTACTTACCGTCGATTTCAGTGCTGACCAGATAAACCCCGGTCAATGGCACTCGGCGACGCTTGAGCTGAATATTGGCTGTAGGCGCATTCAGCTGACGTCCCAATTTCTGGCCGTGCAAGACACGCCCTGCAATTTGGAATGGTCGCCCGAGTAGCAGTTCTGCAAGAGTGAAATCAGCGCTTTGCAGGGCTTCTCGAACCCGCGTACTGCTGACGCGAATCCCATCGAGCTCAACCGTGGTGGCGGCCTCAACGCTAAACCCTTCGCGCTTTGCGGCAGCGGACAAAAAGGCAAAGTCGCCGGCCCGATCGCAACCGAAGCGAAAATCATCACCCACTTCCAAGTGACGCACACCCAAACCGTCGACCAGCACTTTGTGTACAAATTCTGCGGCGCTCAACTCACGCAAGCGCGGATTGAACGCCAGGCATAACACCCGATCAACGCCTTCAGCGGCCAACAAGGCAAGCTTGTCGCGCAAACGTGTCAGACGCGCCGGTGCAGTCTCTGGGCCAAAGAACTCGCGGGGTTGCGGCTCAAAAATCACCACGCAGCTGGGTACGCCAAGCTCTGCTGCTCGCTCACGCAATCGCGCCAAAATAGCCTGATGGCCACGATGGACGCCGTCAAAATTACCGATTGTGGCGACACAGTCCCGATGCTGGGGGCGCAGATTGTGTAGGCCTCGTACCAGCTGCATAACACGCTTCTTGCTCATAAAGTGGTCGATTATACGCATACCCGACAGCAGACAACAGGCAACAACGTCGCGGTGATCAGAAATCTGCTACTCAATTAAGCCGGTTTCTACTCAGCGACCGGACAATGCCAAGCTTGCCCAACAAGTCGCAACCAATAATCCAAACATTTGCACAAATGAATGGCGGGTAAAAAACCGTCATCCACCGGCGTAGGGTGCGACAACGCGAAGCTTGTCCACCAGGCTACAACCAATTTTCCAAATACTTGTGCAAACAGATGGCGGGTAAAAAGAGCGTTACCCGCCCTACCTTATTTGGGGGCTAGGAAAACAAGTTGCAAGCTAGCCGATGGCCTTGCGCGAAAAATCGCGCACCCTCAAGCCCATCAACAATAAGCTGGCGAAGTAACTGATCAACCCCGCCGCAACCAGCACACCAAGGCGCAGCAGGCGCTCAAGCATGCCGCCAGACGACCATTGCGGCATGTAATACATGATGCCAAACAACACCGACGCCATTACACATACCGCCAGTACCAGCTTCAACAAGTACATCATCCAGCCGGGCTGCGGCTGAAACATGTCAGCCTTACGCAACTGCCAATACAGCAGACTGGCATTCAGGCACGCCGCCAGACCGATGGACAAGGCCAGGCCAACATGAGCAAGCGGACCGACAAAGGCCAGATTCATCAACTGCGTCGAGAACAACGTAAAAATCGCAATCTTTACCGGTGTCTTGATGTTCTGCTGCGCGTAAAAACCGGGCGCCAGAATCTTCACCAAGATGATGCCAAGCAGACCGACAGAATAAGCAATCAACGCATGCTGGGTCATCAAGGCATCATTCGCACTGAATTTACCGTACTGAAATAACGACACGGTCAAAGGCTCAGCCAACACAGCCAGCGCGACCGCGCTCGGCAATACCAACACAAAACACAGGCGCAGGCCCCAATCGAGCAGCCGCGAATAATCTTCGCGACTGGCGCTGGCGTAGGTTTTTGACAACGCTGGCAACAGAATCGTACCGAGCGCGACGCCGAGCACCCCGGACGGAAGCTCCATCAAACGGTCAGCGTAATACATCCACGAGACTGATCCAGCCACCAGAAATGAAGCAAAGATGGTGTTAATGATCAGTGAAATCTGACTAACCGACACACCAAAAATCGCCGGGCCCATTTGCTTCAGGACCCGCCATACACCGCGATCCTTGAGATTCAGGCGTGGTAATACCAACATCCCGACCTTTTTCAGGTGCGGCAGCTGATAAAGCAGCTGCAGCAAACCACCGACCAACACCGCCCAGCCCAGCGCCATGATCGGCGGATCAAAATAGGGGCTTAAAAACAGCGCAAACACGATCATGCTGATGTTTAGCAGCGTAGGCACGAATGCCGGCACCGAAAATCGATTCCACGTATTGAGCACCGCCCCGGCAAGCGACGACAGTGAAATCAGCAATATATAAGGAAAGGTAACCCGCAAAAGATCAGTGGTGAGCGCGAAGCGATCAGGCTCATCGGCAAAGCCAGGAGCGGATATCCACACAATCCACGGTGCCGCCAACACCCCGAGCAAAGTCACGACCGCAAGCACCAATGTCAGCAGGCCGGTGACGTATGCGACAAAGGTCCGGGTCGCCTCCTCGCCTTGCTGGGTCTTGTATTCAGCCAAAATAGGCACAAATGCTTGCGAAAAAGCGCCTTCAGCAAAAATTCTTCGCAGCAAATTTGGCAACTTAAAAGCCACCACAAAGGCGTCCGAAGCCACGCCAGCGCCGAATGTACGGGCAATAATGGTATCGCGCACAAAACCTAAAACACGCGAGAGCATGGTCAAAGAGCTAACGGCGGCCAGCGACTTAAGCAAATTCATGAGATAATGATTTTTCCGCATACGAGTGAGCCAGCGGACAATCCACCGGTTCACGAAGGCGTCGAGTGTAGCGGCCTGCCACTTGTCAGGCTAGCGCCAGGAATTGTCTTTAGTCTTGACAGACGAATACCTTCTAGGCATGATTCGCGGCCTTATTTGTTTGCAACCCCAAATTTTCGAGGAGCTTGACGGTGGCCAATACACCTTCTGCCAAAAAACGCGCAAAACAGGCTGAGAAGCGTCGTAGCCATAACGCCAGCCTGCGCTCGATGGTCCGTACCTACATCAAAAACGTTGTTAAAGCTATCGACGCTAAAGATGCTGGTCTGGCCCAAACTGCTTACACTGCAGCTGTTCCGGTCATCGACCGCATGGCTGACAAAGGCATCCTGCACAAGAACAAAGCAGCTCGTCATAAGAGCCGCCTGAATGCCCACATCAAGGCACTCAGCACTGCTGCTTAATTAGCAGTCAGTTCTTGGCGTAACGCCTTAAAAAACCGGTCTTATGACCGGTTTTTTATTGCCTGAAATAAAGCGCTCAACCCCAAAGCCTGTACACAGCCAAGCATAGACAGAAAAAAACCGCCGAAGTGGCGGTTTTTTTACCAGAACGCTTACTTGCCAGATGGCCACGGCATGATGGGAATAGCCGCCATTGAGTTTTGCGGACTGCCTTCGATCACCCGGTCGCTATACACCAGATAGATAAGCGCATTGCGCTTCTGGTCGAAGAAGCGCACCACCTGCATGGTTTTGAATATGAGCGAGGTACGCTGCTTGAATACCTCTTCGCCATCTTCAAGCTTGCCAGTAAAGCGAATCGGCCCAACCTGACGACAGTCAATCGAGGCATCAGAACGATCCTCAGCCAAACCCAGACCACCTTTAACACCGCCGGTCTTGGCCCGCGACAAATAGCAGGTCACACCCTCAACCTTAGGATCATCAAAAGCCTCAACGACAATTTTGTCGTTCGGCCCCATCCACTTGAAAACAGTGGATACCGAGCCAATTTCCTCAGCCGAAGCCAGAACAGGCAACACCATCAACGCAGCCAGCAATCCATTCGCCACACGCATCAGAGCGCCCTCCTAGACCAGTATCAAGTTATCCCTGTGCACCAACTCTGGCTCATCAACATAACCCAGCAGCGTTTCAATCGTATCAGATGACTGGCCAATAATTTTTTGCGCCTCAAGCGCACTGTAGTTGGCCAACCCACGGGCAATTTCACGACCATCAGCAGCCACACATACAACCATCTCGCCGCGACGGAAGCTGCCTTTTACTGCGCGAACACCCACCGGCAACAGACTTTTACGCCCTGTCGCCAGCGCTTTAACCGCGCCATCATCAAGAACCAATGTACCGCGCGTCTGCAAGTGCCCGGCAAGCCATTGCTTGCGTGCTGCCAACATACCGCGCTCAGGCGCGAGCAAGGTCCCCAAGCGCTCGCCCGACTTAAGCCGCGCCAGCACTTGCTCAATTGCACCACCAACAATAACCGTATGCGCCCCTGAGCGTGCAGCAAGCCGCGCAGCGCGCAACTTAGTCTGCATGCCGCCACGACCCAGAGCGCCGCCGACGCCACCCGCAACAGCATCCAGGGCAGGATCGTCAGCACGCGCCTCGTGAATCAGCTTGGCATTCGGGTTATTACGCGGATCGGCGTCGAACATCCCTTCGCGATCAGTGAGAATAACCAGCAAGTCAGCTTCAACCAGATTGGCAACCAGCGCCGCCAAGGTATCGTTGTCACCGAAGCGAATTTCGTCAGTGACCACGGTGTCATTTTCATTGATCACCGGCACCACATCGAGCTCAACCAAGGTGCGCAAGGTGCTGCGCGCATTCAGATAGCGCTTGCGATCAGACAGGTCGTCATGCGTCAGCAGAATCTGCGCCGTGCGCCGACCGTGCTCGGCAAAGCTCGACTCCCACGCCTGAATCAACACCATCTGACCGATGGCAGCAGATGCTTGCAACTCATGCATCGCGCTCGGCCGTGAAACCCAGCCCAGGCGACTCATACCGGCCGCCACAGCACCAGAAGACACCAGCACCAACTCTACGCCTTGCTCACGCAATGCAACCATCTGCCGGACCCACACAGCCATTGCCGCACGATCCAGACCACGACCATCTGCCGTCAGCAGCGCACTGCCGATTTTAACCACCCAGCGCCGCGCGCCAGTCACCTTGTCACGCATGATTCCTCAACCCTAGCCTTGCACCCAAAAGCACAACGCATTCACTAGTCACGAAACATACAAAAACGCCGCAATTAAGCGGCGTTGATAATGGCTTAATCCCGGACGTAAAAGATTTCCGGGCCGTCATCGTCATCCTCATCATCAAAGTCGTCTTCATCGACATCTTCGACACTCTTGACCCCCGAGCGACGCAACGCACGCTGATCATCCAACGCCTGCAGACGCGCACGCGCCTCATCTTCAATGCGCTGATCAAGCTCAGCCAACTCAGAAGCGAAGGCTGGGTTTTCAGCCATTTTCTCAGTGCGGGCCTCAAGGTAGGCCATGATGTCCTGACACAGACGCTGCGTGCCTTCACCAGAAATAGCCGAGACTACATAAACCGGCCCTTTCCAGTCGAGCGCTGCGACCACTTCAGCCACACGCCCATCACGCTCTTCTTCGAGCATCTGATCCGACTTGTTCAACACCAGCCAGCGATCACGCTCAGCCAGCGCCGGACTGAACTTGGTCAACTCATCAACGATAGTTACAGCCGAGTCGCTAGGATCAGTCAGATCCAGCGGCGCCATGTCGACAAGATGCAACAACAGACGCGTACGCGCCAAGTGTTTAAGGAAGCGAATACCCAGGCCAGCACCATCAGAGGCACCTTCGATCAAACCTGGAATATCAGCAACCACGAAGCTTTTATACCGGTCGACGCTGACAACGCCCAAGTTAGGGATCAGCGTGGTAAACGGATAATCCGCAACTTTTGGCTTAGCCGCCGACACCGAACGAATAAAGGTGCTCTTACCGGCGTTAGGCAAGCCCAGCAGGCCGACATCCGCCAACACTTTAAGCTCAAGCTTAAGATCACGCGACTCACCCGGCTTACCCGGCGTGGTCTGGCGCGGAGCACGGTTGGTACTGGATTTGAATCGAGTGTTACCCAGGCCGTGCCAGCCGCCCTGCGCAACCATCAGGCGCTGACCCGCCTTGGTCAGATCACCAATAACTTCCTGGGTGCCCGAATCGATAACTGTTGTACCAACCGGCACACGCAACACCAATTCCTCGCCTTTACGACCCGTGCAATCAGTGCTGCCACCATTGGAGCCACGCTCAGCATCGAAACGCCGGGTGTAGCGGTAATCGATCAGCGTGTTGAGGTTTTCATCGGCCATCAAAAATACCGAACCACCATCACCGCCATCACCACCGTTTGGCCCACCGTTTTCGATGAACTTTTCACGACGGAAACTCATACAGCCGTTACCACCGTCACCGGCTTTTACAAAAATCGATACTTCATCGACGAATTTCATGAGCACGCCTCCCACCAGTACAGCGGGTCAACAACAACAATCAAAGAACACAGGTGCTTGCAAAATTGACCTAGCACAAGGGCTTAATCATAAGCCTTTTATCAGGACAGTTTGGCAAGAACCCCAAGAATACAAAAACAAAAAAGCCCCGTCGCAAGGACAGGGCTTTTAACCTTGCCGCGATTAAGCCGCGACAACGCTCACGTAACGACGACCGAAGGCGCCCTTTACTTCAAACTTGATCACGCCTTCGACTTTAGCGAAGAGAGTGTGATCTTTACCCATGCCAACGCCGTAACCAGCGTGGAATTGGGTGCCGCGCTGACGCACGATGATGTTGCCTGCTTTGATAGCCTGGCCGCCATACATCTTAACGCCTAAGCGTTTGGCTTCTGAGTCGCGACCGTTGCGGGTGGAACCGCCAGCTTTTTTGTGTGCCATGAGTCAATACTCCTATAAAGGGATCAGGCTGAAATGAATCAGGCCGAAATACCGGTGATTTTGATCTCAGTGAACCACTGACGGTGGCCCTGACGCTTCATGTGGTGCTTACGACGACGGAACTTGATGATGCGGATTTTATCATGACGACCTTGCGCCACAACTTCTGCAACAACTTTAGCGCCATCTACAACAGGTGCGCCGATTTGAACGTCGTCACCGTTGCCGATCAACAAAACGCGATCGAAAGTGACGGATTCGCCAGTACCGATTTCGAGTTTTTCGATCTTCAGGAATTCGCCTTCGGTGACTTTGTATTGCTTGCCACCAGTAACAATTACAGCGTACATGGTATATCTCCGTTAATCCTGCTCACCCAGCTCTTTAGAGGGATAGTTATCGGCTGGCATGGCTGCTCGGGGCCGGAAAAGACGCCCTTGCAATTGCGTAAGGCAGGGAAATGCCCAGGGGGAAGTTCAGGGTGCGCGATTGTACGCAAGCTGATAACGCCGCGCAAGCCCCCGCAGCCATCGCGAAACGGGAGGCTCCGAACTGCGGTGCAGTATATTGATGCAGAGCGGCATTTTATAACAGTAATATAGCTACGCTCAGCCCTTTGTTAAGCTGTCATTCTAATACCTGAAACTGCTCAAGCGGGTCACGCCCTTGCCTTGACAGCCCCGGGCCCGCCGCCTAGCATGCCGCGCAACCTTCGAGGAGCACCTGCAACTGATGCAACCCCAGGCTTTCTACCGCGTGGTGGCGGACGACTTCACCGCCGTTGATGGCATTATCCGTCAACAACTTGTCTCGCGTGTACCGCTGGTAGAGAAAATCGGCGACTACATTATCTCAGCTGGCGGCAAGCGCCTGCGTCCTTTATTAGTCTTGCTTAGCGGCAAGGCTCTTGGATTGCAGGACGACAACCTGCGCCTGCTGGCTGCGACCATTGAGTTCTTGCACACGGCAACCTTGCTGCATGACGACGTGGTTGATATGTCCGACATGCGCCGCGGACGCAGCACTGCCAATGCCCAATGGGGCAATGCTCCCAGTGTATTGGTTGGTGACTTCCTCTACTCGCGCTCTTTCGAGATGATGGTCGAACTGGGCTCGATGCCCGTTATGAAAATCCTCTCCAAGGCCACTCGCGTGATTGCTGAGGGTGAGGTTCTGCAGCTGTCGAAGATCCGTGATGCCAGCACCACTGAAGAGACCTACATGGAAGTCATTCGCGGCAAAACCGCAATGCTTTTTGAGGCCTCAACTCACAGTGCGGCTGCATTAGCGGGCGCCACGGCAGAGCAGACCGAAGCACTGCGCACCTTTGGTGATCACCTTGGCGTTGCCTTCCAGCTGGTTGACGACTTGCTCGACTATCGCGGTGACGCGACCACCCTGGGCAAAAACGTCGGTGACGACCTGGCGGAGGGCAAACCTACCCTGCCGCTGATCTACACCATGCGCGAAGGCACACCCGAGCAAGCCGCACTGGTGCGTCAGGCGATCCAGAAAGGTGGCATCGAAAATCTCGAAAGCATCCGCAACGCAGTTGAAACTGCCGGCGCGCTCGATTACACCGCTCAACAAGCCCGCGACTTTGCAGAACGTGCAATCGCCTGCCTGGATGTGCTGCCCGCCAGCGAGTACCGCGATGCATTGGTCGAACTGAGCCGCTTTGCCGTAGCCCGAACGCACTGACACACTCGCAGCACCCACAAAGCCCGTCCAAGCGACGGGCTTTTTAATGCCCGACGAATAACACTAATTGACCCTTGCTATTATGCGAATAGGAATTATTATCATCTAACACTTCAGGGAGATGAGACATGACCTATTTAATCGACGCCTGGCTTGATCGGCCACAACCTTATCTGCGCATTCTCAACCGTGACACGGGTGAAGTCTGCGCGATGCTTGAGGAAGAAGCATTGGATGAGCTGCGTGATATGGGCGATCTGGACCTACACGAGCTGAATTCGAGCGAACCCTCAGTACTGAAAGAACTGGTGCGTAACCTGTTCCTGTTCTGCTACGCCCGCGCATTGCGCCCGGACAATCAAACCCTCGCGCTCAGAAAAAAGCGCGCAAACACGCTGCGTGACCGCTATGCCAGAACACATCAATCACGGCACTCAGCGTTTCTGAGCCCGGCATGAATCTGCCGGGCTCAGCACACACTGGAATTACAGGACTTCGAGCAGCTCGACGTCAAATACCAGTACGCTGTGCGGCGGAATGCTACCAACGCCTTGGGCGCCGTAAGCCAGTTCGCTAGGCACATACAGACGCCATTTGCTGCCAGCAGTCATCAGCTGCAATGCCTCAGTCCAGCCGGCGATGACGCCGCCAACTGGGAATTCAGCAGGCTCACCGCGATCATAGGAGCTGTCGAAAACAGTGCCATCGATCAAGGTGCCGTGGTAGTGAGCACGAATGGTGTCTTCACGGGTTGGGGTTGCGCCCTCACCTGTAGCCAATACTTCATACTGCAGGCCTGAAGCCAGCTGGTTGACACCTTCACGGCCAGCATTCTCAGCAAGAAATGCGATGCCAGCGCCCGCTGCCGCTTCGGCTTTAGCCTGTGCTTCAGCTTGCATGACTTCACGGATAACCTTGAAGCTGGCATTCATATCAGCTTCGCTAACACGGCTGTCTTTGCCCGCGAAGGCGTCAGTCAAGCCTGCAAGGATCGCGTCCAGGCTCACACCCGGTGGCGGATTATCACGCAATTGACCGCCAAGTTGACGACCAATGCCGTAGCTGACGCGTGTTTCGTCAGTAGTAAGATTAAGTTCGGACATGAACTGCTCCGCTGCGGGTTTAAAAGGCCGGCAAGCCTAGCACAAAGCAATCTCTGGCTTAACCACCGCGTGCGACTGTGTTGGTACACCCAGGACATTGCTACCCCCAGAACATACGGGTTATCTGCCTGCTCAACGCAAACCGCCCGCCAGGCTTGAAACCGGGCGGGCGGCAACAACAATGCAGGTATAGCGCTGAATCAGTTCTCGTGCTTGGTCAGCTTGTCGAGGTAACCCATGGCAAATGCGGAGAGTACAAAGGTCATGTGGATAATTACGTACCACATCAACTTGTTGTCTGGGATGTTCTTCGCATCCATAAATACTTTGAGCAAATGGATCGACGAAATTGCCACAATCGACGCCGCGACCTTCATTTTTAATGAACCGGAGTCCATCTTGCCCAACCAGCTGAGTTTCTCTTTGCCAGGACCAATATTCAGTTGTGAGACGAAGTTTTCGTAACCCGAAAGCATCACCATCACCAACAAGCCACCGACCAGCGCCATATCGATCAGAGAAAGGATGACCAGGACCAAGTCAGCTTCCGCCATCGAAAGCACGTTAGGCAGGATATGGAAAATTTCCTGGAAGAACTTGATCGCCAGCGCCAGCAAGCCCAACGACAACCCAAAATAAATTGGGGCGAGTAACCAGCGCGAGGTGTACATCGCATTCTCAATAAAGCGTTCCATGAAGCCTCACTCAGGATAAATAGGTTGGCGATTATACTCGCGCAACGGTGCCGTAAAAGCCCCTTGAAATACCTTGAAGGGTTATTTTTCGCGCTGTGGATAACTCTGTGGAAAGATTAACAGCTGACCGCGCAAACGCAGGCTACACAAGCCTTTCTCAAAAGTTGGCTGGCGCTGCGCAATCAGTTCTCTGGGCGGAACTGATAGTCCCCTAGATGAGAGCAGCGATGGCCATTCAACTGGCGCAGTTCAGACTGTATATGCAGACGCCAAATCAGCATATCAGGGCAACAACCATAGCCTTGATCCGCCAGACTATCGGCTATTCCGGCCAACACCCCTTCTGCTACAGAAGGCCCGTAGAACGGGCCTTGAGCTTTGATTACCGAAGGTTGTGACCCGGAAATACCGGCAGCACAGATCAGCGTCCAAAGTCCATTTTCGCCAGCCAGTGGCAACACTACGCATTCGATACGCGTGACCAAACCCAAGCATTGACGTGTGAGGCAGAGACTACGCGACATCGCGGCGACCCTCTCATGATCAGAACTACAGCCTACACCCGAAAAGTACTCATAGGGAAGCCACATACTTACGGCTTAATACCTGTGGGTAAGTGTGTGGATGAACAGTGCGAAGGCGCGTAACAAGGCCGTTGCCGGCTAGCACTCAAATACTGGCAATGCCCTCCAGTACCGAGCGCTATAACGGCAAGCTATTGCTCTGACTTTCCAGTCTTTGGAGCAGTGGGTTTGACTGGCACAGGTTTTTTCGCGGGCGGTTTTTTGGGGGACGGCGTTGGCACCGCTTTCGCAACCTTTTCGGCAAGCGCTTCCAGCTCTTTATCCTCTTCACCCATGCCAATCTCGGCGATCTCGCGAAGACGCTCAACCACACGCGCGTTGACACTGCCGCTTGGAAACTGACCTTTGTCGTTTGGCGCCCCGACCTCTTCACCCACCAACAGGCTTAGTGCCTCATCAACCTGGCGCACCGCATAAATGTGGAACTGCCCGTCGCGAACCGCTTGCAACACACGATCATCAAGCATCAGCGTGGTGACGTTGGACTGCGGGATAATCGCGCCCTGCTCCCCCGTCAGGCCACGCGCTTCACAAAGGCGGAAGAAGCCTTCGATCTTCTCGTTTACCCCACCCACGGCCTGCACTTCGCCAAACTGGTTGATCGAACCGGTAATCGCAAAGCACTGCTTAAGTGGCGTGCGCGACAAAGCTGAGATCAGCGTGCAGACCTCGCCAAGTGAAGCGCTGTCGCCATCGACATAACCGTATGACTGCTCAAGCGCGATGCTCGCGGAGATCTCCAGCGGAAACTCCTGTGCATAACGACTGCCGAGATACCCCGTCAAAATCATCACGCCTTTGGAGTGAATCGGCTGACCGAGGTTAACTTCACGCTCGATATCGACAATACCCGAACCGCCCGGATACACCGTAGCCGAGATCCGCGCGGGTACGCCAAAAGCAGAGTCACCAACCTGCAATACCGTCAACCCGTTGCATTTGCCCACTGCAGCGCCACGGGTGTCGATGAGGATAATTCCGGCCAGCATGTCATCGATGATTCGCGCTGAAACGCGCCCTGTACGGGTGGCCTTGGCTTTAAGTGCACGCTCGATATGGCCAACATCAGTCACCGTCTCGTTGGCTAGCTGACGGATAAAGTCCGCCTCGCTGACCAGTTGAAACAAGTCACCAATACGCGCCGACAAGCGACCTTGGTGCTCTGCCAGTCGGGCACTGAAGGTTGCCAGACGCGCCACCGCGGCTGCGGTCAGAGGCGCCATGCCTTCTTCAGTGGTACGGGTCTTCATCAACTGCGCGAACTGCTCCAGGCTTTCGTCACCCAGGGGAATGTCTTCGTCGAAATCGACCAGAACACGAAACATTTCCTGGAAGTCCGGATCATGATCCTGCAACGCGTAATACAACTGCCGAGCACCGATGATGATGACTTTGATCTGCAGCGGAATAACCTGCGGATTGAGGCTGACAGTTGCAATACGACCGAGATCACCCAACGGTGACTCCATCTTCAGTTGCCGTGAATGCAGGGCACGTTTGAGTGCATCCCAGACAAACGGCTCGCTGAGCATCTTCTCGGCTTCGAGAATCAGGAAACCACCATTGGCGCGGTGCAACGCACCTGGACGCAGCTGACGATAACTGGTGTAGAGCGCGCCTTGGTCATTGTTGTACTCAATGCGCCCGAACAGGTTGTCGAAGGTCGGATGCGGCTCGAAAACAACCGGCGCGCCACCGTCGACGTGATGGCCAACTACCAGACTTGGGCAGTACTGTTCTTCAAGCAATTTACGCGTTTGCGCGTCAACCTTCTCAACATCAACCAGTTGCTCAACCACGGTTTTCAGCAGGTTAACTTGTACAGCTTGCAGATAAGCGCAAATTTCAGCGTTCTCGGCATACTTCTCCGACAACGGCGATAACAGCGGCTGCAAGGCAACGGTGATGGTTTCTTCGTTCAACTGCCGGAGTTGGTTGCTCGACTCACGCTTCCACTGCGGCAAGCTGGCCAGCTCTTCGTTCAGACGCTCCTCAAGCATCGCGATATCGAGATGAAAACGCTCGCGATCGGCTTCAGGTAACTGAGCAAATTCAGCCTCATCCAATGCCTTGCCTTCAAGCATTGGGGTAAAGGCAATGTTGCTGCTATCACGGTATAGCGCGATACCTTTTTCCAGTGACAGGCGCTCGATTACATCCAGCGCCTGGTCATAACGCTTGTTGAAGGCGCGATCAATTGCACTCTTCTTCTGCTGATAGGACGGATGTTCGAATACTGCGGGGAATGTCGCCAGCAGGTTATCGACAAGCAGATTGATATCCGCAATGAATTCGCCAGCAGAACCGGCGGTGAGCTCTAGCACGCGAGGTTCACGTGGCTCGTCAAAATGATTTACATACACATGGTCGGCAGGCGTATCCATACGCTTACCTTCGGCCTTGAGATAACGCTGCACAAACGAGAAACGCCCAGTGCCGGGTTCTCCCATGACAAACACGTTATAACCGGGACGCGGCATCGCCACGCCAAACTGCAGGGCTTCTACTGCACGTTCCTGACCCAAAACACCGCGAAAAGGCTCCAAGTCATCTGTGGTCGTGAAATTAAACTGCTCGGGAGCAAAGGGACGGGTTAGAGCTTCAGGCGCTAGCCGCAATTGGGTAGCAACAGATTCAGGCATTGGAGATCCTTGTACGGAGGGCACACGCGAGAGAAATAATCGCCGCTTCGGACGCTGATCACAAGCTAAAGCAGCCGATCAATTTCGACTATTTTTTATCTGGCGCTAAGGACACGCTCTCAACTACCTATAGCGCTTTGCTCGGCGCATGCCAAACAATAGGCTGTGGCAGGCAATACTTGCAGTCGAGCGGACTCAATGGGTTCGGCGCACTTCAAGCATTGGCCATAAGTGCCTTCAGCTAAACGCAACTTGGCCAGGCCAACCGCATGCCTGCCTTCCTCAGCCTCGGCTAACAGCGCCTCCAGAACTTCATCATTCTGTCTTTGCGTCGCTTGTTCGGCGAAGTCTGGCGAGTGGCTGTCAGACAGGGCCGTACGAATAGTCGCTGCACGGGCGCTGTACTCGTTAAGTAATGCATTTAACACCGCAGATGGATCGAACTCTGTCATGACAGGCTCCTCACAGATCATCTGTGTACAGTGTGTGTCTTAATTGAGAAAGCTGCACGCACCAATGCTACAAAATAAACAGATAACCGCTTAAACAATTGGCCGCGATGTTGGTTCATGGCCTTGACACAAACCGCCAGCATCGCCAAAGCTCCAGTCTGGCCTTTCGTATAAGAACCTTAAAAAATTGAAACGGATTTTGACAGTCCTGGTGGCTTCTTGCTGCGCAGCAGTACAGGCCGCTCCGAACATTCCTGAAGCGCAGTTGCAAGCATTGTCTGTGCAACCCTTCTGGATATCGTTGGGCCATTATGAAACCGGTAAACTGGGCGGCTGGCGCAGTTACGTAGACGATGATGACTTCTTTATCGCCAGCAATGGTGACAGCGACCCAGCCGCGGAATTAAGCGCAACCGTCAAAGCATTGTACGCACCCGCAAAACTGGCCGATGAACATGCCCAGTGCAAATTTCCCGCACGCACCCGCTGGCTGAGCGAGCAGCTTTCACTGAATGACTTACCCAAACCGGTGTGCCAAAAGTACAGCGAGTGGATGACTGAAGTCTCGCCCAACAGCACCGTATTGGTATTCCCGGCCGCCTATCTCAACAGCCCGTCCTCGATGTTCGGTCACACATTGCTGCGTATCGATCAAGCTGACGTGGACAGCAATAACACCGCCCTGCTCAGTTATGCGCTAAATTTCGGTGCGTTTATTGAAGGCATGGACAACAGCATGCTCTATGCCTGGAAAGGCCTGATGGGCGGCTATCCCGGTTTTTTTGCAGTCGTGCCTTATCGGGAGAAGCTGGCGGAGTACCGCAGCCTGGAAAACCGCGACTTGTGGGAATACCGGCTGAACCTCACCCCGCAAGAAACCCGACGCATGATGGAACATGTCTGGGAGCTCAAGGATATTGAGTTCGACTACTTTTTCTTCGATGAAAACTGCTCATACCGCTTGCTTGAATTGCTGGAAATCGCGCGCCCCGGCATTGAGCTGACTGATGATTTTCCAATAACCGCTATTCCAACCGACACGGTGCGAGCAGTTGAAGATGCCGGGCTGATTGAACGCATTGACTATCGCCCATCCCGTGAACGCGAACTGCTGGGTCGCGCCAAGCAGCTAACAAATGACGAACAACAGTGGGTGCTGCGCTTGGCAGCCGATCAATCGACATTAGCTGATCCAGAATTCCAGCAGTTGCCCACCGAACGTCGAGCGCTGATTCAAGATGGCGCGTTCCGCCTGCTGCGCTACCGGACAACCAGCGGTGAGCGCGACTCGACCACGGCTGCTCGCAGCTTTGACTTACTCAAGTCGATTAATCAAAACCCGCCACCGCTGCTCGACCTTGAACGTCCCGACCTGCCCGAGGCGGGACATGAATCGCGCACGTGGCAGTTGGGCGCCGGCAGCCGTGGAGATGATGCCTTTGCGGAATACGGTTTACGCATGGCTTATCACGACCTCAACGACAATCTCTATGGCTTCCCGATAGGCGCACAGATTGAGATCGCCCAGCTGAAACTACGCCAGTACGAGAATAATCATTGGCAGTTGCAGCAACTCGATCTGGCAAAAATTCGCTCGCTGACGCCGCGCAATGAACTGCTGCAGCCATGGTCGTGGCAGGTTTCAGGCGGAGCTGAGCGCGTGTCAGGTAAAGATGACGATGAGTCTCTGGCTACATATTTGACTGGCGGTGGCGGTGGTACATGGCAACTGACTGACAACACCATCGGTTTTGCGTTGGCCACTGCACGGATTGAGAACAACCGCGACTTTGCCGCCTTTGTCGCTCCGGCAGCCGGTTTTAACAGCGGACTATTGTGGCGCAACCCGCTGGGCAATCTGTTGCTGGAAGGCAAGGCTGATTATTTCCATAACGGCGAGGTGCGTCGCAGCATCAACTTGACCCAACAATGGGAAATCTCACGCGACCTTGGCCTGCGCTTTAGTGCAACACGTGACTTCAGTCACATGAGTACCCCGGAAAACACTCTGATGTTAGAGCTCAAGTGGTACAACTATTGACATTGAGCGCGCAGAAAATAGGCGCTGCGGCGCAAAACATCCAAGTAATCGACTCAAGATGTTTTATGCGGCTGGCGAGGATCACGAAGCAACCTATCATTAATGCATATTCATGCCCGCTCGAAGGATCGTATGCACAAACTCTTACCTATCGGCTCGCTGTTGACACTGCTTCTGGCCAATTACACCAGTGCAGCTGAAGTACCTGAGGCCGCGCAAAGCTGTGTTATCTGCCATGGCGCGCAAGGGCAAGGCACAACACAAGGCCCCAAGCTCGCTGGGCTCTCCAGTAGTTACATGAACGCTCAGATAGAACACTTCATTTCGGGTGATCGGAAGAACGTGATCATGACGTTGATGGCGCAGAGCTTGGTTGACCTTAATGTTCGCCAACAAGCGTTGGACTACTACGCCACGCAAGGCACAGCACCGAAGCTGCATAAACGCGGTGATGTGCTCAATCAGTCAGGCGCTGAAAAGCTCTATTACCAAGGTGACCTGCATCGCTCACTGCCCGCCTGTTATAGCTGCCACGGCCCATCAGCAGTTGGCGGTGGCCTGTTTCCGCGTTTAGCCGGACAACAGAGCAGCTACCTCAAAGATCAGCTAATCGCCTGGCAAAATAAAGAGCGTAGCGGTGACCCAGACAACACCATGGGCCACATCGCCAGCAAGCTAAAAGACAGCGAAATTCAGGCCTTGGCCGATTACCTGTCAGCCATCAAGTAGAGGAGCAACCGATGCCTATCAACAAAGCGTGGCTGTTCCTGTTACTGACTGGCAGCGGTGTTGCCAGCGCTGAAAGTTTTATGGCTGACATGCAGGACGAAATTCCAGCACAACAAAAAGCCGCAAATCTGGGTTATTTCGAATCACGCGACCTGAGCAAAATCCCCGAAGGCGAGTTTGGCGATAAAGTCCGCAAAGGCTACGAGCTGTTCGTCAACACCCAGCAGCTCAAAGGCAAATACGTCGGCAACCAACTCAACTGCACCAACTGCCACCTCGATGCAGGCAGCAAAGCGTATGCAGCCCCCATGTGGGCGGCGTATCTGGCGTACCCGGCATTCCGTAAGAAAAACAATAAAGTCAGCAACTTTGCTGAACGCATCCAGGGTTGCTTCAACTTCTCCATGAACGGCAAAGCCCCGGCAGCTGACTCACCAGAACTGGTCGCGATATCGGCTTACTCGTACTGGCTGCTGATGGGCGGATTGCTCGACATGTTCGGCATGCACGATAAAGCTGTGCCTGAGATAAGCGACGCAGCCTTGCAACAAGGCGGTAATGTCGACTCGCTCAAACTGCCCGGGCCGCTAAGCGACAAGGTCAAACTCGATGGACGAGGACATATGCCGGGCCGTGCTTTTGCTGCGCTCGAAAAACCTCCGCACATCCCGTCACCTGAACGTGGCGCCAAGGTATACAGCGAGCACTGTGCCTTGTGTCATGGCGCCGAAGGTCAAGGTACAGTGATGGCGGATGTCCCGGTAATGCCTGCATTATGGGGCCCACAATCGTATAACTGGGGCGCGGGCATGCACCGGGTTAACACCGCGGCGACGTTTATCTTCGAGAACATGCCGCTGGGTAAGGCTGTGCAACTTACGCCTCAGCAAGCGTGGGATGTAGCGGCTTATATGAACAGCCGCGAACGCCCGCAGGACCCGCGCTTTACTGACAATGTAGAGACCACTGCCAAACAATTTCACGCTGATGATGACGGCTATTACGGCAAGGAGCTTGATGGCAGCGTATTAGGCAGCCAAGCCTTCCCGGCCACCACGGTGGAATAGGTTTTGTGACCGTAAAAAAATGCCGGGGCGACAATTAAACAATGCCGGGGCCACAGCTGGCCCCGGCATTTTATTGTCTGGCAGTGGACTGAACGTGACTCAACTACGCCGACTGGAACGTGAGCGCAGCTTGTAGCGGTCGCCGGGGTGAATCAGCCGCGCGTAGCTAACCAAGTGTTCATCCGACCAGGTGCGACGGACCATGCTCAGGCACGGCGTAGCGGTGCTGATATCCAGCCACTGCGCCGTTTGGTCGTCGACTAATAACGCTTCGACAACATGCTCGACATCAGAAATCGGACAGTTGGCGACCAACACCTCATTGGGCGTCTTTTGCGAGAAGTCGGTTTGCAGATAATCCGGCACCCAACGCGGGTTAACAAAGCGATCTTCCAGTTGAATCGGCACGCCACTTTCACGGTGCACCAGAATCGTATGGAACACCTCAGTGCCAAGACGCACACCTAGGCGCAGCGCCACTTCATCGTCTGCCTCAATCGCTTCGCAACGAATCACGTCATTGCTGTATGCATGGCCACGGCTAATGACTTCGGTAGCAATATTCAAGACTTCATGCAGCGACGATTCGGCTTTGCGGTCAGTAACAAAAGTACCGAGCCCAGCCTGACGGATTAGATAACCTTTTTGCACCAAATCGCGAATAGCCTTATTGGCCGTCATTCGGCTTACGCCAAAGTCGCGGGCTAATTGCTCTTCGGGTGGAATTTGATGATGGACCGGGTATGCACCGCTGCTAATACGCTCTAGCAGGTGTTCTTCAATGACACGGTAACGTGGGGTCGTGCTGGCCACGTAAATTCCTTTGGGTGGGTGCGACGTCCTGATAATACAGGCCGCGACAGATTAGGACGAGCCGCATGCGCTGCGCGGCCCAATCTGCCGTGACCTTTTCGCCTTCTAACCCTGTGACGGCAACACTTTTGCCGGGATCAAGCCAGACAGTACGCGCTGCTTGAGCAACTCGTCAGCTGCGGCGATATCGGGGGCAAAAAAGCGATCCTCAACGTAGTAAGGCACCACATCTCGCAACACCTTGCGCGCTTGCTCCAACACTTCAGAGCTTTTCATGCCCGCACGGAAATCCAGGCCCTGACACGCACCCAGCCATTCAACCGCCAACACGCCACGACTATTGGCCGCCATCTCCCACAAGCGCTTGCCAGCAGCTGGCGCCATTGATACGTGGTCTTCCTGGTTGGCCGAAGTTGGCAAGCTGTCGACACTGTGCGGATGCGCCAATGCCTTGTTCTCGCTGGCGAGTGCCGCAGCGGTCACCTGAGCGATCATAAAGCCTGAGTTGACGCCGCCATTGGCTACCAGAAATGGCGGTAGCTGCGACATATGTTTATCCATCATCAACGAGATACGCCGCTCACTCAAGGCGCCGATTTCAGCAATCGCCAGCGCCAGGTTATCCGCCGCCATAGCCACCGGTTCAGCGTGGAAGTTGCCACCCGAGATCACGTCACCTTCAGCGGCAAACACCAGCGGATTATCCGACACCGCATTGGCCTCAACCGCCAACACTTCTGCGACCTGGCGCAGCTGCGTCAGACAAGCGCCCATGACCTGCGGCTGACAACGTAACGAATACGGGTCCTGCACCTTGTCGCAAGCTTCATGGGAGCGGCCAACTTCACTGCTCGACTCGAGCAGATAGCGATACACCGCAGCGGCATCAATCTGCCCTCGCTGGCCGCGTGCATCGTGGATTCGCGCATCAAATGGTGCACGTGAACCCAGCATGGCCTCAACACTCAAGGCGCCACAGACCGAGGCAGCAGCGTACAAGTCCTCGGCCTCAAACAGGCCGCGCAGCGCATAAGCGGTGGAAACCTGGGTGCCATTGAGCAACGCCAGTCCTTCTTTTGCCGCTAGAGTCAGCGGCTCCAACCCGGCAATCGCCAGCGCCTCTTTTGCTGGCAGCCATTCGCCGCGATAACGGGCTTGGCTTTCACCAAGCAACACCAAAGACATATGCGCCAGCGGTGCGAGATCACCCGATGCACCCACCGAGCCCTTGAGCGGAATATGTGGATAAACCTCGGCATTGATCAGCGCCAACAACGCATCAATAACCTTGCGACGGATACCCGAAAAGCCACGCGACAGGCTGTTGACTTTAAGCAGCATGATCAAACGCACCATGGCGTCATCCAATGGCTCACCAATACCGGCGGCATGCGAAAGCACCAGCGAGCGCTGCAGGTTTTCCAGATCTTCCGTGGCAATACGGGTCTGCGCCAACAAGCCAAAACCAGTATTAATTCCGTAGGCGGTGCGGCCTTGATTGAGAATGCCCTGGACACAGGCGACACTGTTTTCAATGCCTTGATCAGCACTGCTATCAAGCGCTACATGCTGCGCTTGCTGATAAAAATTACGCAACTGGGCGAGGTTTAACTGGCCCGGCACCAAGGTTAAAACAGACATAATGGTATCCACTCAAAGATCGAAATTCGGCAGAGCCTGACGCAAGGCGAACAGCGTGTTCACGTCGCGCAGCACTTCATAGGTGTGACGAATATCTTGATACAACGGATGTTCTTCTTCATAACTGGCCACCAACTCGCGCAGCAAACCCCATGCGCACCCGGTGCCTTGGCCGAATGGCCGGATTTCAATAAAGTCGAAAGCCTGAGCAGCCAACAGGTACTCAATCGCCAACACGTGAAACGCATTTTCAATGGCTTTATCCAACTTCAGTGCCGCGCTTTCACCCAAGCTCAGGTGGTCTTCTTGCAGCCCGGACGTCAGGAAGTTATCAGTGACTGCTGGCAATGCCAGACGCTTGTTATCCGCAACCAATGAAGCTGCGCTGTATTGAGCAATCATCATCCCTGATTTAACCCCGCTGCCCTTGGTCAAGAACGGCGGTAGTTTGTTGGCCTGCGGGGTCACCAAACGGTAAGCCCTGCGCTCGGAAATACTGCTCCACTCGCACACCGCAATCGTCAGCAAATCACAGGCCATGGCCACCGATTCACCGTGCGGATTGGCTTGCGAAATAATCCGGTATTCTGCACCGTCCTTGACCACCAACGGGTTGTCGGTGGCAGAGTTCAGTTCATCGCTGACTTGACGCGCAGCATGCTCCAGCTGATCACGGCAGGCGCCATGCACTTGCGGAATTGCGCGCAGGCTCAAGGCGTCTTGCAGGTGCGTGCCTTGACTCTTGGCCACGACTTCACTGCCGGCTAATAACTGGTGCAAGTTGGCCGCAGTCTTTTGCATACCGGTGTGAGCTTTACGTTGAATGGCCGCTAGACTGATCGCGTCGAACTGACAGCCCAATGCCTCGAAACTCATCGCCGCGACCACATCAGCGCAGCTCGCCAGATGATAAGTGTCAGCCAGGGTCAAACAGGCCAAGCCGGTCATCGCTGGCGTGCCGTTGACCAAGCACAAACCGTCCTTGGGGCCTAACTCGACTGGCTGCATATCGATACTGGCCAGCGCCTGACTGGCCGTGACGATTTGCCCGGCATATTCGACATCACCGATGCCCAGCAGCGCCAGGCCAATATGCGCCATGTGTGACAAGTAACCCACTGAGCCTTGCCCCGGAACCACCGGCGTAATGCCTTGGTTGAGCAAATTCAGCAGGCCGTCGACCACCGCGCCACTCACCCCGGAATAACCGTGGCTGTAGTTAACCACCGCGCAGCACATGATCGCCCGCACCTGCTCGCTACGCAGCGGTGAGCTCACGCCGCAGGCATGACTCATCAGCGTATGTCGCGATAGCTTGCTCAGTTCGCTCGGGGCAAACACCACATCACACAATGCACCAAGGCCGGTGTTGATGCCGTAATGCGGCTTGCTCGAGTTGGCAATCGCCAACACCGCTTCACGGGCTTCATTAACCCGCATCCAGCGGTAGGCAGACAACTCCATCCGCGCCCCGAAGCGCGCTACGTTAACAACATCGGTCCAGGTAACGGACGCTTCGCTGAGCAGTACATCAGGCAATGGGTTGTTCATTTACTGCACCTTGCTGCTCACGACTGTCGAACACTTCAGTGTCTGGTGTTTCCTTTTTGAAAACGAACACTCGAGCGGCCGAAGCAGCGATAAGGATAAATAGAAACAGCACGGTGAAACCACCAGCTGCCGCGAGATACTTGATGCCATCGACGCCCTGCGCACCGCCACCGTAAGCGACCATGATGAAGGCAATCGCACTGATCGAAAGACCCCAGATAATCTTCTGCGACTTGGGCGATTCTTCATCTGCACGAATGTTCTTGGTGCAGATTGAAGCGATGGTCGAGGTCATGGAGTCCGCCGCCGTGGCGAAGGAGATAATCAAGGTGAAGATCGCCAGTGGCACCAACAGACCTGACATCGGCAAGTGCTGCAAGAAACCCCACAAGCCAGCTACAGCGCCGTGATCGGTAATAACCTTGATCAAATCGAGGCTGCCATCGAGCTGCCACTTGATCGCCGAGGCACCCCAGATTGCGAACCAAACCATGCCGAACACCGATGGCAGAATCCAGTTGATCAGCAGAAACTGACGCAGTGTGCGTCCGTATGAGATTCGCGCTAAAAACAGCCCCATCAACGGTGCGTAGGCAATCCAGATCGACCAGTCATACATGGTCCACCACGTCACCAGTGCCTCGCCGCCAGACTCCTTAGTGTCAAACGACCAGAGGAAAAAGTTATCCAACCAGTAACCGATCGAAGTCACCGACAGGCTGAAGATATAACTCAGCGGCCCGACGATCAGCAGAATCACCACGAAGGCGTAGAAAATATAGGCGTTGATTGAGGACAAGAACTGAATGCCGCGCTTGAGCCCCGACAACGCCGAGGTGACAAACACAGCTGTAATTACCAGCGACAACACCAGCCATGTCATCGGGCTTGATTGAATGCCGTACTGCGATTCAATCCCCGAGCTAATCAACGCCAACCCCGCCCCAAGCGACGATGCCAGGCCCAGCGCGATCGCCAGTACCGAGACAATATCGACCAGCGACCTAACCAGTGGCCGCTTACTATGCGCACCGATTACGGGCGACAAGGTTGAGGCAATCGAGAAGTCTTTTTTCCGGTTGTAATGCATGTAGGCGATCATCAAGCCGACAATCGAGTACATCGCATACGGAATAAAACTCCAGTTATGGAAACTACGCGCCAAGGCAAAAATCGCAGCTTCTGCGCTGTTTGGCGCAAACGATTGATTAGCAATTTCACCATAGATGTTACCCAGATAAATGATGGGTTCATTGACTGAGTAAGTCACCACGCCGGTCGCAATCCCGCCAGTCAGAGCCATCGCAAAGTTGGAGGCAACTGAAAATGTCGGTTTTGCATTGGCGCCACCAAGGCGGATATCACCAGCCTTGGAGAAGAAGATGTAAGCCACCAGGCCCAGCACCGAAATCGCTAACAACTGATACAGCCAAGCAAAATCGGAGAGCGAAAAATAGAAGACGTCCTTGGCCACGCGGACCAACAACTCGTTGTTGAACAAGCCAACCGCTACCGCGATAACAACGACCAGAAATGTCGGGATAAAAACACTACGATTCAGGCTTTTTTGACTATTGGAGTGCATTGTTGTCTGCCTTATGGGGTGTTGCATCCATTACCCCGCCACTGGTGAGGTTCACCAGTGGCGGGGTCCTAAAGCTTAGCGGTCGCCTAGCATAGGTAAATCAAGCCCTTGCTCCCGCGCGCAATCTGCGGCGATATCATAACCAGCATCGGCATGACGCATGACTCCAGTACCCGGGTCGTTACGCAAAACGCGGCCCAGTCGAGCGCGCGCCTCAGGCGTGCCATCCGCCACGATAACCACACCGGAGTGCTGCGAATAGCCCATGCCAACGCCGCCGCCGTGGTGCAAAGACACCCATGTCGCCCCGCCAGCAGTGTTCAACAGGGCGTTGAGCAGCGGCCAATCAGACACTGCATCGGAGCCGTCGAGCATGCTTTCGGTTTCGCGGTTAGGGCTGGCGACCGAGCCTGAATCGAGGTGATCACGACCAATTACCACAGGCGCTTTCAGCTCACCGCTGGCGACCATGTCATTGAACGCTTGAGCAAGACGGGCGCGGTCTTTCAAGCCAACCCAGCAAATACGAGCTGGCAGACCTTGGAAGCTGATGCGCTCGCGAGCCATGTCCAGCCAGTTGTGCAGGTGCTTGTCATCCGGGATCAACTCTTTGACCTTGGCATCAGTTTTGTAGATGTCTTCTGGATCACCAGACAGCGCAACCCAGCGGAACGGACCAATGCCCTGACAGAACAGCGGACGAATATAAGCGGGCACAAAACCCGGGAAGTCGAACGCGTTGTCGACACCCTCTTCCAGTGCCATCTGGCGAATGTTGTTGCCGTAGTCGAAGGTCGGAATCCCCATGTTCTGGAATGCCAACATTGCGCTCACGTGCTCAGCCATCGACTGCTTGGCGGCTTTGACCACCGCGTCAGCATCGGTCAGTGCACGGTCGCGGTACTCTTCCCAACTCCAGCCTTTTGGCAGGTAACCATTGAGCGGATCATGCGCACTGGTCTGGTCGGTGACCATGTCCGGACGCACACCTCGACGTACCAATTCAGGAAGAATTTCAGCCGCGTTGCCACACAGAGCAATAGAGATGGCTTTGCCTTCAGCTGTGTATTTGCTGATACGCGCCAAGGCATCGTCCAGGTCTGATGCTTGCTCGTCGACGTAACGGGTCTTCAAACGGAAATCGATACGGCTCTGCTGACATTCGATATTCAGCGAGCAGGCACCGGCCAGTGTTGCGGCCAATGGCTGAGCGCCGCCCATGCCGCCCAAACCTGCGGTGAGCACCCAGCGTCCGCTCAGGTTGCCGTCATAATGCTGGCGACCGGCTTCAACGAAGGTTTCGTAAGTGCCCTGAACGATGCCCTGCGAGCCGATGTAGATCCAGCTACCGGCGGTCATCTGGCCATACATGGCCAAGCCTTTGGCATCGAGTTCGTTGAAGTGTTTCCAGGTCGCCCAATGCGGCACCAGGTTGGAGTTGGCGAGCAATACACGCGGTGCGTCGGCGTGGGTTTCAAATACACCGACCGGCTTGCCCGACTGAATTAGCAGCGTTTGGTTGTCTTCAAGGCGGGTCAGCACTTCAACGATTTTGTCGTAGCATTCCCAGTTGCGTGCCGCACGACCAATCCCGCCATAAACCACCAGCTCATTCGGGTTCTCAGCTACTTCAGGGTCGAGGTTGTTCATCAGCATGCGCAGTGGCGCTTCAGTCAACCAGCTTTTAGCGGTCAGTTTGCTGCCACGTGCAGCGCGGATTTCAGTATCACGGAAGAGGCTCATAACAGGCTCCTTTAAAGTAGCGTCAAGGCTTAAATAAGGTTGAGTGAATGCACCAGGTAAGCCAGCGGGATGCTGAATACCAGGCTTAAAACAGTGCGCTGCAGCCAGACCAACAACAGGTCACGCAAGCGCAGGGGAATCCGCGTGGCAAGCACACAGGGAATCGATGCAGAGAGGAACAGCACGCTGCTGACCGAAACGATGGCGACGACAAACTTGACCATCACCTCGGCATCTTTGAGCAGTATTGCGGGGAGAAACATTTCGGCCAGACCCGACGCGATAGCACCGGCGACCTGCATCGGATCACTGACACCCAGCAGCCATGTCAACGGGTAAAACAGCACACCCAAGGCATCAAAAACCGGGGTGTATTTGGCGGCCAGCAAACCCAGCAGCCCTACCGCTAGGATGCTTGGCAAAATGGCTGCGGTCATACGCAAACCATCAACAAAGGTTTCACGCAACGACAGCCACAAAGCCGGTGCCTGGCCAGCTTGCGCAAGGCCTGCATTCCATGCGCTGGCAATACGGCTTTCACCCACTTTAAGCGCTGGCTCTGGGCGGCTCTCGTCAGGTAACTTCGACAGCGGATAGATGCGCGCACTCACCGCAGTCACGCTAAAGGTGACCAGCATTGCGCTCCAGAAATACAGGTTCCAGCTGCCCATCAGGCCGAGTGTCTTGGCGATGATGACCATGAATGGCGCCGACACGGTGGAGAACCCCGTCGCGATTATTGCCGCCTCGCGCAGGCTGTAATGGCCTTGTTGATACATGCGATCAGTAATCAGCAAGCCCACCGAGTAGCTACCGACAAACGAAGCCACCGCATCAATCGCTGATTTGCCCGGCGTGCGCCAGATTGGACGCATGACTGGCTGCATCAAAACACCAATCAATTCGAGCAGGCCAAAGCCAATCAGAAATACCAGCGCCAGCGCGCCCAGCGGTACGATCAGGGCAAGGCTCAACACCAGTTTATCGAACAGAAACGGCAGCATACCCGGTGCATAAAGCGCTTGCGGGCCGATGCGCAACACATACGCCACACCGATCAGCAGTCCACAGACCTTGAGCACGCTGAACACCGTGGTTGTCAGGTCCTTGCGCCAGCTACCACTGAGCCAGGGCTGCAATGCGCCATACAGCATAAACAGCAGAGCGATGACGATGACCAGCGGCCGGGCATTGGCTTGCAAGGCACTGGCAGCATGGTCGAGAAGAATGGTTGAGCGCCCACCGATGGTGAACGGCACAAAAAAAATCAGCAGACCAATAAAGCTGTAACCCAACAGGCGCGCCAGGGCTCGTGGCTTTGACACGCCAGTCGTTAGCGATAGTTGTTCACTCATGACAGCGCCCCTGCGAAGGACTGCAGGACGGTTTCGCCTGGGTTAGCGAAAACACTCATTGGGTAATTCCTCACTGTTGTTTTTGTTGGAGAAATAGCTGTGTTGGGCCTGCGCGTCAGCCAGTCAGAGACAGCAGGTGGATTAACCTCGCCGCAACCCGTGCGGTGCGAGTGTCGATGTCATGGTTTGGATTCAGCTCGGCCAAATCTGCAAGGCGTAACTTGCCGCTGTCGCGAATCTGCTCCAACAAGGGTTCAAGCAACGCTAACGGCACACCACGAGGCGCCGGAGCGCTGACACCTGGTGCCTCGCAGGCAGGCAATACGTCGATATCAATCGTCAGGTAGATAACATCGCAGGCATCGATAAAACCCTGCACGTCTGCAGCAATCTCGCGCAGGCTGTCGGGGCGGATTTGGCGGTCTTCGCGCACCAGAACATCCAGCGCCTCTGCACGCTGAAACAGCGCACGGGTGTTGCTTGCCCGGCTTACACCAAGGCAGGCATAACGAAATGGCCAATTGCGCTGCGCACATTGCTCGGCAATTTGCGCGAACGGTGTGCCGGATGAGCGCACAAAAGCGGGGTCACGCAGGTCAAAATGGGCATCGAAATTAATGATGCCAATGCGCGGTGCAACATCGTTAGCCATGTGCTGGGCAAGACCTTGCCAGCTACCAAAGGCAACCTCATGTCCGCCACCCATCACAATCGGCAAGTGCCCGGCGTCGAGCAATGCCGCAACATTAACGCCGAGACGCGCCTGCGCTGCCTCAAGATTGTCATCTGCGCAGACCACATCACCAGCATCAAATGCCGGGCCGTTGCGGTGCCAAGCCAGATTAGCCAAGGCTTTACGCATAGCTTCAGGGCCAGCGGCAGCGCCGACGCGACCATGATTGCGGCGCACACCTTCATCACTGGCAAAGCCGATTAACGCAACACCGGGCTGCGCATCAGAAGTCAGCGGTTGAATGCGCTGATGCCAGCGTGGGCTATCTGCCTCAGGGTCAGTGCGCCCGGCCCACAGCTGCATTGAGTGGCGATCAACGGTCATGGGTTAGCACTCCAGCAAATACACGCTGACGCAAACGGCCGGGCTGAACTGCATAAGCCAGCTCTGCAGGTTGCTGCACATCCCAAACACACAGGTTGGCAGGCGCACCGACCGCGATACAGCCAAGGTCTTTGCGCCCGATCGCCGCTGCCGCATGCGCAGTCATCCCGGCCAGTGCTTCACGTGGGGTCATGCGAAACAGGGTGCAGGCCAGATTGAGCATCAAGGTGGGAAAACAAATAGGTGAGGTGCCCGGATTAGCATCGCTGGCCAACGCCATTGGCACGGCGTTATCGCGTAGCAATTGAATCGGCGGTAACTGCGTTTCGCGCAAGGTATGGAACGCACCCGGCAATAGGGTCGCAACAGTACCCGCTGCGGCCATGGCCTTAACCCCGGCTTCATCAAGGAACTCAATATGGTCAGCCGATAGCGCACCGTAGCGTGCAGCCAAGGCACTGGCGCCTTGATTAGACAGTTGCTCGGCATGCACTTTTATCGCCAGGCCATGGGCCTGAGCGGCTATGAACACGCGTTCGGTTTGTGCAGGGCTAAAGGCAATGTTTTCACAAAACACATCCACCGCATCGGCCAAACCTTCGGCTGCGGCCGCCGGGATCATCTGCTCACAGACCAGGTCGATGTAGCCGTCGCTGTCATCAGCATACTCGGGCGGCAAGGCATGGGCGCCGAGCAATGTTGTGGTGATATGTACGGGGAGTTTTTCAGCAAGACGCCGCGCGACACGCAGCATCTTCAGCTCATCAGCGACGGTCAAACCGTAACCCGACTTGATCTCAACACTGGTGACGCCATCATCAATCAATGCCTGTAGCCGTGGCAGCGCCTGCGCTAGCAGTTCAGCTTCACTGGCTGCGCGAACGGCGCGTACTGAACTGATAATGCCGCCACCGGCGCGGGCAATCTCGGCGTAGCTGGCACCTTCAAGGCGCAGTTCAAACTCGGCGGCGCGGTTACCGGCAAACACCAGATGGGTGTGGCAGTCGACCAAGCCTGGCGTCATCACACCGCCCCGCCCTACTTCGACAGCACCCGACGCGTTGTGCAGATCAAAACTGGACTCTGGCCACAGCCCGGCGACCCAATCACCTTTAACCAACACGGCCATAGGCTCGGGTAGCGTCTGTATTCCATCGAAAACACTGACATCACGCCAGAGCTTTGCATCTTGACTGGATAACGGCATCGGATTGCTCCTTAATTCTTATGTATATACATTATGACTGATAAGTCGACGGGTCAAGCCCCATTTCGACCGCCATGCACACAGCCAAATGATTGATCCACTCGGCCAAAATTTTGTGTAAGACGTTGATTATCCCTGATAATTAGTATTAATTTGCTGATTCAACCCACGGCTTATACTTTAAATGACGAAAACCAAATAACTTTCAGAATATAATTTTCTAACGGCGTTATTTGTATATACATTTAACAGGACAAGACCCATGAGCATCCGCAGAATTGACCTCGCAAACGCAAAGCACATGCCTTGGAAAAATGGCGCCGGCAGCACCGCAGAACTCGCCATTGCCCCGCCTGGCGCGAGCCTGGAAGATTTTGCCTGGCGCATCAGCAGCGCCAGGGTTGGCGCTCATGGCAGCTTTTCCAGCTTCACCGGATTGGATCGCAGCCTGGCGATATTGAGTGGTGCAGGCCTGCGCTTGCACACTGAGGATGCGGCTGCGTTTGAACTCACAGCCGACTCTCAACCTTGGGAGTTTCGGGGCGAGGCAAGCGTATATGCCGAACTGGTTGATGGTGAAGTGACTGATTTCAACGTGATCAGTCGCCGCGCCGATTGGGCGCACAATTTGCAGTCTCTGGATATCAGCGCCAACCACAGCTTAGCTGCTGCGGAGCAAACAACAGTGTTGATGATTTACTGCCACGCAGGCGGGCCGCTGACCTGTCAGTTCAAGGGTGAACAGCAGCTATTAACCGCAGGACAAGGGCTGTTGCTGGACGAGGCAGATGCCAAACAAGCGATCACCCTCAGCACCCGAATGCCAAGCAAGGTGTACCTGGCGCATCTGCAGCAACGGGCAAGCTACTAAACGCACCGTAGCAAAGCACCTAGCGATGCCCCGTTCGAGAAGATGATTGCATCACAGGCACAAATATCCGCAGCTGCTCAGCTGCTTTGTGCCTGAATCATCGCCCTCAATCGTTCGCCGTCAATTGCAGGGCAAACACCTTCGGGCTTTTGCATTGGCGCATCTTCTGCCGCCAACATGGCGTTTAGCACAGCCTCTTCGGTGGCTTGCACCGCTGCCAAATAGATCGCATCGAAGCACTCATCATTCAGGTACTCGAGGTTGAGTCTGGTTTGTGTCAGTTGCGGTAATGGCCGGGGATTAGCCACGCTGAATGCCAGAAAAATATCCCCAGAATTATTACCGCCGGGCGTACCGCCGAGCCCAATACCGAGGCCAGCGCGTTGAGCCAAGCGTTTCAACTGGTGAGGCAGCAGCGGCGCATCGGTGGCAATCACTACAATGATTGAGCCACGCTCACGCTCCAACCCTTTCGGCGCGGCATCCTCCCAACGTTCGCCGACTGGCGTGCCGAGCACTTTGAACCACTTGCGTTGACCATGATTGGCTTGCACCAAGACGCCGAAGGTGTAGTTTTGGCCATCTATCTCAAGGCTACGCGAGGCTGTGCCGGTGCCGCCTTTGAAGCCATAGCAGATCATGCCGTTGCCGCCGCCAACATTACCTTCGGCGATCTCACCACGCGTGGCTGAGTTTATGGCGGCGAGCGCATCGGCTTCAGTGACGTGCTGACCGTTGATGTCGTTGATCACCCCGTCGTAAGTTTCTGCAACCACCGGCATCGCCCACAAATGCTCGGCCTGCCAAGCATCCGCGTAATGATTGATGATCCAGCGTGTAGCAGCGTGATGAACGATACCCACGCTGTGCGTGTTGGTGATGCACATTGGCCCGACGAAGTAGCCGCCGTGCTCAACCCAATGCGTGCCAGTCATCTCACCGTTGCCATTGAGCGCGTGAAAACCAGCCCAGACCGGTTGGGGTTCGGATTGATAGCCGCGCGGCAGAATCGCCGTGACCCCAGTTTTCACCTGCTTACCGTTGGCGGCAACAGCGTTAATGGTTTGGTAGCCAACCAGCACCCCAGGTACATCGGTAATGGCATTGTTCGGGCCGGTTTTGCCGGGCATAGGCAGACCGAGTTCGCGGGCACGGAGCTTAGCCATGTGTGTCTTCCTTGGTTGTCGCGGGCTGACGACTGCGCAGGTATAAACCGACCGCAGCGATAATGAATGAAGCAATCAGCAGCAGTGTCGCGATGGCGTTGATCTCAGGTTTGATGCCCCGACGGATCATGCCGTAGATATAAACCGGCAAGGTGGTTGAATCGACGCCGGAGATGAAATACGTAATCACCAGATCGTCCATCGAAATGATAAACGCCAGCAACGCACCACCGATTACCCCCGGCAAAATCAACGGCAATGTGATGCGTCGGAAAGTCCACCAAGGCGATGCCCCGAGATCTGCTGAGGCTTCCTCAAGGCGTGTGTCCATCCCGGCCAGCCGCGCGCTGACCACCAGAAATACATAGCTGATGAGGAAGGTGCAGTGACCGATGATGATCGAGGTTTTGCCCAATGGCATGCCAACCCCAACGAAAAAAATCAACAGCGCGATACCCAGCACAATGTCAGGCATCAGCATCGGCATAAACATCAGCACCCGGTAAAACCCTTGCAAGCGGAAGCGGTATCGCGCCAACGCTAGCGCCATCAACGTACCGGCAATCGTTGATATGGTGGTGGTGCTTAAGGCAATGATCAGGCTGGTACGCAAGGCCGCCAATAACTGGTCAGTGGACTCGACATACATCGCGCTTGAGCCAAGGCTGTTGGACATGCCGAACAACGAGCGATACCAGTCGAGCGATGCGCCACTCCAGATCATCATGTTGATCGGGTTGGAGTTGAACGAATAGATCACAATCAGCGCGATCGGCAGATACAGAAAAATGAAGAACGCTAAGCTATAGCCACCGAGCAAACCACGACCAATGCGTGCCATTAGTGAGTTCATTGCGCACCTGCCTTGTTGCGACTCTGAGCCAGCGCATTAAGGGTCAGGCACACCAATACCGAGACCATAAGAAGCATTGCCAGTGCAGCGCCGAATGGCCAGTTACGGGCGGCAAGAAACTGTTGCTCGACCAAACTGCCGATCATCAAAACCTGCGCGCCACCCAGCAACGACGGCACAATGAAGTTACCTAAGCTGGGGATGAATACGATGATCGAACCCGCCGCGATGCCTGGCAGTGTCATGGGAAAAATGATTTTCCAAAAACTCTGCCAGCGACTGGCTCCCAGGTCGGCTGAAGCCTCAAGCAAGCGGCGGTCAAGTTTTTCAACACTGGCGTAAACCGGCATGAACATAAAAGGGATAAAGATATAGGTCATGCCAATCAGCACCGCGGTTTCGGTGTAGATCAGATTGATCGGGGTATTGATGCCCAGTGCCAAGAGGATTGTGTTGATAAAGCCACTCGGCCGCAGAATTATCACCCAGGCGTAGAGGCGCACGATCAGGCTGGTGAAAAACGGCAGCGTGATAAGGAACAGGCAGAAGTTGCGCCTCTTTTCCGGCTGGCGGGCAACCCAGAACGCAGCGGGATAACACACCAGTAGCGTCAGCACGACAGTGATCGCCGCGAGCTTGAACGAGCGCAGGATTATTTCCAGGTAAACAGGATCGAACTCTTCCAGCGTGCCATCGGCCCAGCCCAGTACACGACCAAAATTGTCTGGGTAAAAATTCCACTCGACACCGCCGTAGAGGCCGGGCTCAAGCAGGCTGTACGTTGCCATAATCGCCAGCGGTGCGAGGAAGAACAGGCCAATCACAAATGTCGCAGGGCTCAACAAGCCAATCAACTGCAGGCGCCGACGGCCCGCTAAGCTGCTCATTGCTTAGCCTCATCAAGCAGGTGTACGCCGTCCAGCGCATAGCGCAATTGCAGGCTGCTGCCAGGCTGTAGACGGTGTAAATCATGGCGGCCAGTATCACGAATAACAGCCTTTACCTGCATACCATGCGCAGTTCGCAGGCTGACTTCAAAGTCTTTGCCGACAAACAGCGTCTGCTCAATGATACCTTCCAGCGCCGCACTATTTCCGCCGACACTGTCGAGCTGAAACTGCTCAGGACGTAACATTGCTTGCAGTTTTTGACCAACCTGCAGCTGTGTGGCCGGTACGTGCAACACATCTCCCTGCTCACTGCGCAACTGCGCTACACCCGCGTTGACAGCCACGACGCTGACATCGAACAGATTGCTTTCACCGATGAAACCCGCGACGAAGGCGTTGGCCGGGCGGTCGTATATCTCGGTTGGCGTACCAATTTGCTGAATAAGGCCGCCGTTGAGTATGACGATGCGATCAGACATGGTCAGCGCTTCTTCCTGGTCGTGGGTGACGAAGACGAAGGCGATGCCCAATTCATGCTGCAGCTTCTTTAGCTCGCGCTGCATGCTTTGGCGTAACTGGCGGTCGAGCGCCGACAGAGGTTCATCAAGCAGTAGCAGCGCTGGGCGATCGATCAATGCCCGAGCCAGTGCCACACGTTGTTGCTGGCCACCGGAAAGCTGGCCGGGTTTGCGCCGCTCCAGGCCCTCAAGACCGACTAGCTCGAGCGCTTCGCCTATGCGCTGACGGCGTTCCGTTTTTCCAACGCCTTGTACTTCCAGCGCATAGCCGACGTTGTCACCCACACTCATGTGGGGAAACAACGCGTAGCTTTGAAATACCGTGTGTACCGGACGCCGATGCGCTGGCACGTTGTTCATTGGCTTGTTTTGAATCAGCAGTTCACCGCCGTCCAATTGTTCAAAACCACTGACCGTGCGCAGCAGGGTTGTTTTTCCACAGCCCGAAGGGCCGAGCAGAGTCACGAATTCATTGGCACCGACACTCAGGTCAATACCATCCAGCGCGCGCACCACGTGACCTTCGGGGGCTTGATAGTGCTTCACCGCGCCACGTATTTCGACGACCGGCGCAATACGGGTGTAAACGCTCATGTATAACTCCGTCCCGGCCTCAAGTGGCCGGGATTAACAGCGGGAGATCAGGCGGGGACCGCCAACGACTCAGTTGGCGGTGCGCACCTTGGTCCACGTGCGGTCGTACTGTTTGAGCGCTCTGCCGATGTCTTCAAACATCTGCAGCTTGGCCATCACTTCAGCCGGCGGATTAATCTGTGGATCGTTACGCAGCTCGTCGGGCAGCAGCTTAAGTGCCGCCTTGTTCGGCGTGCCATTGGTTTGCTGTTCGGTATTGAGCGCGGCGATTTCAGGCTTCAGGAAGAACTCCATAAACCGCTTGGCGTTGGCCTTATTCGGCGCATTCTTGAGTACGCAAATATCTTCTTGATACATGGTCGCACCGCCTTTTGGGATCACATAGGCGAGCTTCTCCGGCTCTTGTTTGACATACCTTTCGGCGCCAACGAAGTACTGCGCGGCGGCCGCATCACCAGACTGAACCATCGGCACGCTGTCATAAGTGAAGGCGGATATTAACGGTTTGCGTTCCAGCAGCCAGTCGGCAGCCAACTTTAGATCATCACGGTTGGTACTGTTAACCGACTTACCGTTCTCGATCAGGCCAACGCCGAGGGTTTCGCGCATGTCGTCGAGCATAATGACTTTCTTGCCAGCTTTGGCTTCAGCGAAGAAGTCATCCCAGGTCTCAATCGGTTTGGAAACCTTGGTCTTGTTGTAGAAAATACCGACTGTGCCCCATGCATAAGGCAAGCAGTACTCGCCTTTGGGGTCAGTCTTGGAACGCAAGAATTGCGGGTCGATATTGGCAAAGCCCGGACTCTGGTTGATGTTGGTTTTTTCCAACAACCCCAACGCGGCCATGCTGTCGTGCATGTGTACCGATGGGAAGACGATATCGTAGCCACTGGCACCAGCCTGTAATTTGGCGAGCATTTCCTCGTTACTGCCATAGGTGTCGAGTGAAACCTTGACACCGGTTTCAGCAGTGAAGCGTTTTAGCACTTCGGGGTTTATATAGTCGCCCCAGTTATACAGATGCAGCTTTTCAGCGGCCTGCAAACCATTGGCGGCGAGAAGTGCGCCGAGGGCGACGTAGCGGGTAGTTTTACGCAGTGCGAGCATGATCCTGTTCTCCGTTGCTGGGTCGTACTGATGCAGCACGACTGCTGTAATTATTGTTGCGGCAGGAAAAGCGAGACCGGATGGCGGCAGGATGCTGGGTCTTGTTGAGTTGCGCAGACTTACCCATGAGGCTGTCGACCGATATCTCATTGCGGTGCAATTTGAGAATAGAGTATATTTATTCCAAAGACCAACACATTGATACATTAATTCCAGAATTATTTATCATAACCAAGGGTACGCACATGCTCGACAGCAGGATAGAACGTCTCGAAGGCAAGCTGACACCGGCTGAACGCACGCTGCTGGCCTATATCCAAGCCAACCAGGAAACGCTCGTGTTTGAGACCGGGGCCACGCTTGCGACCAAGAGCGGTGTCAGCCCGAATACTGTCAGCCGTTTTTTGCGCCGCCTGGGCTACAAAGGCCTGAAAAGCTTAAAAGAAGAGCTTCGTGACGATGTGCGAATGCGGTCACTGCTCAACACCACTCTGATCGAACGCATGCAGCAACCGGAAGACCTCGTTGCTCATTTGCATCAGGAGGTGGCCGCGCTCAACGAGTTTGCCGACCAGCTTGGCAGTCAATATTGGCATGACATCGTCGCCAAGGTTAGTCAGGCCGAGCGGGTGTTTGTCTGCGGTTTCCAGACAATTCGCGGCTTGGCAGAAGATTTCGCCAACCGCCTCGCGCTGGTACGTTCCGGTGCAGAGTTTCTTGATCTTTACAGTGGCGTGCTCGGCCACTGGATTGACAGCCACGACCAGCAATGTTGCGTGATCCTGATTGACGTTGCGCCCTACGCTGACGCGGGTATCTCCTTTGCACAGAACTGCCTGAAGCAAAATACCGATCTGGTGGTTTTCACCGATGAATACGGCATCGCCAAGCACCTCGACACGCCCAACATCATCACCATGAAAACCAAGACCGGCTTAATTTTAGAATCAACCGCCGGTCTGACCAGCGCCTTGAACGTGCTGCTGCACTGCGTGGCAGCGCAACACAAGGACCAGCTCCAAGACCGTCTTGATGCCTATCGCGCTAGGGTTGAAAGCCTGCGACTGTATCGCGCAACGAGCAAGTGACAACTTTCTATGCGCTTGACGCTGCCCAAACGCTGCACAGCCACGCAAAGCGCGGGTACTCATTATTCAGCCGCAGCATGGAGCGACTGATAGCTATACAAAAAATCCCGCGCATCGCGGGATTTTTTGTGGCTGTACGCGATTAGATCCCGCTCTTTACCTTGCTCCAGATTCGCGTGCGAACGCGGTCAATTTTGAGCGGCATCGCCTCCAGCGTATACAGGTTAGCCATGACCTCTTGCGGTGGATAAACCTTGTTATCCGCCTTCAGCGCCGGATCAACCAAACTATCGGCGGCACCATTGCCGTTGGCGTAATGCACGAAATTAGTGATGTTAGCCATTACCTCGGGCTGCAGCAGATAGTTCATAAACGCATAACCTGCGGCTGGGTTTTTGCTGTCTGCTGGCATGGCCACCATATCAAACCACAGCGGTGCGCCCTCTTTAGGCACGACGTATTCGATATTCACTCCATTGTTCGCTTCAGCCGCGCGGCTAGCGGACTGCATGATGTCGCCTGAGAAGCCTACGGCAACACAGATATCGCCATTGGCAAGGTCACTGACGTACTTTGATGAGTGAAAATACAATACGTTCTTGCGCATTTGCAGGAGCAAGGCTTCAGCTTTTTTGTAATCAGCCGGATCTTTACTGTGATGAGGCAAACCCAGGTAGTGCAATGCAATCGGCAACAGTTCAGGGCCATTATCCAGTACCGCAACCCCACATTGGCTGAGCTTTTCCATGTTTTCTGGCTTGAAGATCAGCTCCCATGAATCCAACGGAACGTCAGGCCCCAACACCTCCTTGAGCTTGTCGACGTTGTAGCCGATACCCGTTGTGCCCCACAGATAAGGGAAACCATGCTGGTTGCCTGGGTCATTGGTTTGCAATGCTTTGAGCAACGCTGGATTAAGGTATTTCCAGTTCGGTAGCTGGCTCTTATCAAGGTTTTTTAATGCGCCGCCTTTGATTTGCCGCGCCATGAAGTGATCAGAAGGAAACACCACGTCATAACCGGAATGCCCGGCCATCAACTTGGCGTCGAGCGTCTCATTACTGTCGTAGACATCATAGTGATTGCCAATGCCCGTGGCCTTTTGGAAGTTTGCCAGGGTGTCAGGAGCAATATATTCAGACCAGTTGTAGACGCGCACAGCCTCGGTGGCCTGGCACGTTGAAGCCAGCAACAGCATTGGGATGAGTTTCTTTAGCATGACGCTTACCTCTACTTCTTGTTGTTTTAATCTGTTAAAAAATCAGCACGTAGCTCTTACGCAGGGTTTCCTGAATATCCCAAACCCCCATTGAATTGGCCGGGAGCAAAATTGCATCACCGGCCTCAATCACCACAGGCTCGCCGCCGTCTGGGGTGAAGGTGGCGCGACCGGCGATAAAGTGACAAAACTCCTGCTGCACAATCTGCCGTCTCCAGCGTCCCGGTGTGCACTCCCAAACCCCGGTTTCGACGCCGTCAGCGCGTTCAACGCTGTGGGTCGAAGCAATGGCCACGGGTTCACTAAGCGGCACGGCAACGGGATTGGATTCATCCAGCAACAGTGTTGCGGTCTGTTTGAATTGAGTGATGCTCATCGTTCTGCCCTGTTGTTATGGGTTATGAGGTTGTTCCACAGAAGGCCCATGCGATCAGCGCATCAGGCCTTCCATAAATCCGGCCAAACGCTGGGCAAATTGGCGTCGCCAAGGCGCAGTTGCGGGGTTGGCTAGCACGCGATCTTCGTGCACAAAACTTTTTATAATGGCGTTGTAACCAAGCCAGCGGCATGGCTCTGGCTCCCAACCGGATAAACTGCGCAGCGGCGTATCGCCCAGTACCCAGGGCTGCTGAGTGAGCTGATTGTCTTGGCCGAGGATCAGCGCCGCCAGCGTCCGCCCTCCCAAATTGCTGGCGCCGACACCTTCGCCACCGTAACCGCCGGACAAGGCCAGCCCCGCTTTACGGTCAATCAACATGTGTGGGCGGAAACGCCGGGCGACGCCAAGGTTGCCACCCCATGAATGCGTCAGGCGAACGTTACGCAACTGTGGGAACAACTCACCAAACAAGTAGCGACGCAGCTCTAGCTCATGCTCTTTTAGGTTGAAGTCACTGCGCAAACGGCCACCGAACTGGTAACCACCGCGCGCACCAAAGACTAAACGATCATCCGCGCTACGCTGCCCATAAGTGACCTGCCGACTGTTCTCGCTAAACGCCTGCCCGCGGTCCAGACCGATTTGCGCCCACGTGTCAGCAGATAACGGCTCTGTTGCGACAATCAAACTTTGCACCGGCAATTGATAGCGCCCAAGCGGCGGTAATGACGCGGCATATCCTTCAACCGCAGGTACCAGCCAATCGGCTTTTACTGAGCCCTGTGCAGTGCGCAGCAACCCTGTTTCCCAATGGGTTACCCGGCTCTGCTCAAAGATTTTGACGCCCATGCGTTCGACGCACTCAGCTAAGCCACGCACCAAACGCGCGGGTTGGATGGTCGCGCAATGCGGGCTGAACAATGCGCCGTATGGGTTGGCAATGCGCAACTGCCCGGCCAACTCAGTAGGTGTCAGCCAGCGGTAATCCTCTTCGCCCATGCCTTGCGCCCGAGCGGCCTGTAATTGTGCGCGCAGCGCAACTTCCTGTTCCGGGTAACGGGCCGCGCAATACAGCACGCCACCTTTGCGGTAATCACAGTTGATGGATTCGCGTGCCAGCACATCGGCAACTTCATCAGGTATGCCGTGCAGCAGCGTGCGTGAGGCGTGTCGCGCTTGCGCTGAAAGCCCAGCAAGCAGCCGGTCGCTGCCGAGCAAGTCACCAATCAGCCAGCCACCATTACGGCCCGAAGCGCCGAAGCCTGCGGTTTGCGCCTCGACAATCACAACCTTCAACTGCGGTGCCTGGCGCTTAAGGTAATAGGCCGTCCACAACCCGGTGTAACCGGCCCCCATGATGGCGACATCCGCCTGGATGTCTTCGCCCAGCGTCGGGCGAGCACGCAAAGGGTCATCTAGCTGGTCCATCCACAGGCTGATATTGCGCCAGTCGCTCACAACGATGCTCCGCTCAATTTAAAGTTGAGCGCAGACTATTAACTCGACCCATGGCTTGTCTTGCGTGCGGGCACGCAAGGAAAAAATTGCACAACGTGGGTGTGACAACGCAAACCCCATAGGACGGACAACACCAAGTCTGCCCGCCAAGGTTCAGTGCATAACCCGAATGTTCGTCGCCGAAATAGCGGATGAAAAAGCATCATTCAGCCGAAATATTCCGGCCAAAAAAAACCGGCCTCGGGAGAGACCGGTTCTTGACTCAAACCAAGAAAGCGTTACTGCGCAAGCTTCTTGTGACGTACGCGATGCGGTTGCGCCGCGGCGTCGCCCAGGCGTTTCTTACGATCCGCTTCGTACTCGGTGTAGTTACCTTCAAAGAACTCAATGTGCGAGTCATCTTCGTACGCCAGAATATGCGTGGCAACGCGGTCGAGGAACCAGCGATCGTGCGAGATCACAATGGCAGCGCCAGGGAAATCGAGCAGTGCTTCTTCCAGCGAACGCAAGGTTTCTACGTCGAGGTCGTTTGAGGGTTCGTCGAGCAGCAAGACGTTAGCGCCCTCTTTCAAGGTCAGCGCCAGGTGCAAACGGCCACGCTCACCACCAGAAAGGTCTTTAACGAACTTCTGTTGATCGCCACCTTTGAAGTTGAAGCGACCCACGTAGGTACGCGACGGCACTTCATAGTTACCGATCTTGATCATGTCGGAACCACCCGATACGGCTTCCCACACAGTCTTGCTGCCGTCCAGGTCTTCGCGACTCTGGTCAACGCAGGCCATCTGCACGGTTTCACCGACTTCGATGGTGCCCGAGTCCGGCTGTTCTTTGCCCATCAGCATGCGGAACAGGGTCGACTTACCGGCACCGTTACCGCCGATCACACCGACGATGGCGCCTTTTGGCATGCTGAACGACAGGTTGTCGATCAATGCGCGGTCACCATAACCTTTGCTGACGTTAACAAAGTCGATAACTTTGTCACCCAGACGCGAACCCGCCGGAATATAAATCTCATTGGTTTCGCTGCGCTTCTGGAATTCCTGCGACTGCATTTCTTCGAAGCGTTGCAGGCGAGCCTTGGATTTTGACTGACGTGCCTTGGCGCCTTTGCGCACCCACTCCAGTTCGTCCTTCATGGCTTTCTCATGAGCCGACTGTTGCTTGGACTCTTGCGCCAAACGGTCCGACTTGGCCTCAAGCCAACCGGAGTAGTTGCCTTCGTACGGGATACCCGCGCCGCGGTCGAGTTCGAGAATCCAACCGGCGACGTTGTCCAGGAAGTAACGGTCGTGGGTAATCGCGACCACTGTGCCTGGGAAATCGTGCAAAAAGTGCTCAAGCCAAGCCACCGAATCAGCATCCAGGTGGTTGGTTGGTTCATCGAGCAGCAGCATGTCAGGCGCAGAGAGCAGCAGGCGACACAGGGCTACACGGCGTTTTTCACCACCAGACAGGTGCTCAACTTTAGCCTCCCACGCAGGCAGTCTCAGCGCGTCGGCGGCCACTTCAAGCTGACGCTCAAGGTTGTGGCCATCCGAGGTTTGCAGGATGGCTTCAAGCTTGGCCTGCTCGGCCGCCAGCTTGTCGAAATCAGCATCTGGTTCTGCATAGGCGGCATACACCTGGTCAAGGCGCGCTTGGGCATCCTTGATGACGCTTACCGCTTCTTCGACCACTTCACGGACGGTCTTGCTTGGGTCCAACACGGGTTCCTGCGGCAGGTAACCCACATTCAACTCAGGCATCGGACGCGCTTCACCGTCAAACTCGGTATCGACGCCAGCCATGATTTTCAGCAGCGTGGATTTACCTGAGCCGTTCAGGCCGAGCACGCCAATTTTGGCGCCTGGGAAAAACGACAGAGAAATATTTTTGAGAATTTCCCGCTTCGGCGGCACAACTTTGCTCAGCCGATGCATGGTGTAGACGTATTGGGCCATGGATAACCTTGATACTTAGACTAGAAACGGGGACAGGAGCATGTCGCGCAACATGGCTCACTGAGGCGAAACAATTCGCCTTACGGATAAAGCGCTACGATACGCTCGCAGCAACTACAAACTCCGTGAATTTTGAGAACGCGTAACGATTCCGACGACCGGCTTTAAATACCGTGAAAATAACGCTGAAGGCCGATTTACCTAAGCAAATAAACACTTCAAGCTATTCAGACTGGCTTAAACCCTTACGTAGCGAATCTGTTTACAGCCTCTTAGGCAACATCTGAAAGAAAATTGCTCGCGCGTGACGAGCAAAGCTACCGGAATGCAGGCTTTAGGGCAAATTCCGCTCATCGGCAGGGCTGGCACTTTGCCACAACTGTGGCATTCTTGCCTGCCGCGCGCGATCAACTGTTTGCTGTGTACAAACGTCAGTGTTGAATCAAACGCTCAGCGCCTTTTGTCGTTGCAAGGTCTAATTACACGTGACATCTACCACGTCATCAAAGACTCCGCGCTCCCCGCTTGAGCCTCAAGTCACGCCTATGCGCAGCTCGCTTAAGCGTAGTCTGGTGGTATTGGTGCTGGTGATGCTGGCTTTGCTGTTGTGGCAATTACTGCTTGAGTCGCGCAACCTGCTACAGACGCAGCGGCAACTGGGGCTGGTATACAGCGACCAGTTGGCCAACACCCTGAGCATGAACATGGCGATTAAGGCCCAGTCTGCTCAAGCCTTATTACGCTCAAAAAAGCTGACCAACGACGCACCTGATGACACACGGGAACTCGTCGCCACCCTGAGAGGCATTTACCCAGCCATAGAAAGCATCGCCCGCTTGTCTGCTAGCGGTGAAATTGCGGCAGATAGCGTAACCCATTCAGTGGATGCGCAGTTTATCGCCAGCCTGGTTAGTCGCAACGCTGGCGCGCCTTATCACTATGCGTTCACTGCCGAGCCCAATGGGCGCTTTTACCTATTACTGACTAAGCGCAACGGTTATTGGCTGCTGCGCTTCAGTAGCGGAGCCATCGCCACCTGGTTACACGATCGCCAACTGAATGCTTACCAATGGCTATTGGAAGACCGCTTGAACCAGCGCGCCATTGTTGGCCCACACAGCAAAGTCGGCCCACACAGTAAAGCGGTGTCAGCCAAAAGAATTTTTCCGCCAATAACCGCGATTGATCTGGCACAGACCATTCATGTCTCGCCGATTGAACATAGCGACTGGCAATTGCGTGCCTTATTTAACGAGAGCCTGGTGCTGGCCGAACAACTACCGACGCTCGCCGGTAAGTTTCTGCTGTTTATTCTGTGTTCGATTCTGACCTTACTGGCCTTGTACAGACTGCTGCTCGACCAAAGCCGGTTGCACCAGGCAAATGCGGACTCGAGGCGCTCTCTGTATCAGGCGGCAAGTGCGCTTGGCGCCATTGAAGAGCGGGTACTTGTTACCGACAGCCAAGGTTATATTGACTATTTAAACCCGCAAGCGGAAAGCCTCTTCGAATTGATCGATATGGCCCGCGGTCGACATATTTTTGAAGTGCTGCCGCAGCTTGATCCGTTACTGCTGCAGGGCAACGCATTCAGCAACGACGTCAGCCCTGAACCGCTTGAAATTGAAGTCAGAGGCCACAAGCGTTTATTCGATATCAATCGTAGCAACCTGAGCGATGGCGAGAACCGCAATGGTTACGCCTGGGTACTACGTGATGTCACCGATGAGCAACATGCCACACGCGTGCTGCTTAATGCGCGCCGACGTTACCAAGACATATTCGACGGCACCGGCACCGCTCTCTGTGTGCTCGATCTTTCAGCACTGACCCAATACCTGAGTGATCAGCAGGTCACATCGCCAGCTGAGCTGAGCCAATGGCTGCAGGACAACCCCGAGCAACTTAAGCAGTTGCCTCTACTTATGCGGGTCAGCGAGACCAATCACGTCGCCCTGCGCCTGCTGAAAGTCAATTCTCCAAGCGATGTATGGGAACTGCTGTTCAACCGCGGTGAGTTGAACCTCAACGATTTTCGTGGCGATTTGCTTAACGCTCTGCTGACGCACAAAACTCAGCTTGATCAAGAAATCTGCCTGCTGACACCTGATGATCAAGAGCGGCACCTGTGGTTACTGATTAATCTGCCTGAGGACAGCGATGACCTGGTCTCGGTGACCCTAAGCATCACCGACATCACCAGCCGTAAACAAACTGAACTGTCGCTGATCGAACGAGAGCGCTTCTGGTCGGGCGTGGTACAGGCCGTGCCTGACACCCTCTACGTACATGATTTGAGCAATAAATCAGTGCTCTTCAGCAATCACCACCTAGGCTTGCAGCTTGGCTACAACAGCGAAGAACTAAAGGCCTTGGGCGAGTGTTTCTGGGAAGACCTGCTGCATCCCGATGACAGCGATTACTACCACCGAATCCGCAACCTGCAACACGTTGTCGGCAATGGCATTCTGCTTGAGTCACAGCTGCGCTGGCGCCACCGTGATGGTAACTGGCATTGGTTCAGCATCCGCGAGCAAGCCTTGTCGCGCAACGCCGCAGGTCACGTCGACCGACTGATCGGCGTCGCCAAGGATATTTCAGAGCAAATTGAACACAGTGAATCTCTGCGTGATAGTGAGCAGCGCTATCGACTGCTGGCTGAAAGCACCTCCGATGTCATTTTCTCAACCGATAGCTCACTTCAAGCCAACTACATCAGCCCGTCAATAAAGACCCTTCTCGGTTACGAACCTGAGCAGCTCAAAGGACAAGGTTTGTTCAGCCTGGCCGCCAAACCTGAACAACTGAAAGAGCTTATAGGCATCGTTGATGAGTTACGCACAGCGTTGGGTGACCCGATGCGCGTGGCCGAGTTGACTGGCAAGTTGCAACCGCAGCTATTTACCTTTGATTGTTTGCGCAGCGACGAACGAAAAGTTCCGATGGAGCTGCGTTTGGTCCCTATGTGGGATGAAGACAACCGATTCAAAGGCCTGCATGGCGTAGCACGGGATATTAGCCAACACCGTCGTGCCGAGAACGAGTTACGCATGGCTGCCACGGTATTCGAGCACTCGACCGCCGCCATTCTGGTCACCGACCCTGCCGGTTATATCGTGCAGACCAATGAAGCGTTCAGCCGCGTGACGGGCTACAGCTCAAAACAAGTGATTGACCAACTGCCGAGCAGGTTGACGGCTGATAAACAACAGGCAAACCAGCTGAACTTCATCCTCTCCCAGCTCAACCAGCGCGGTAGTTGGGAAGGCGAAGTGTGGCTGAAACGTCGCGACGGCGAGAACTTCCCGGCGTGGGTGGGCATTACCGCGGTACAGGATGATGAAGGCGATCTCGTCAGCTACGTGTGCTTCTTCAGCGACATCAGCGAGCGCAAAGCCAGCGAACAACGCATTCATCGTCTGGCTTACTACGATGCCCTGACTCTGCTGCCGAACCGCACATTGTTCCAGGATCGCCTGCATACCTCCCTGCACCAGGCCGAGCGTCATGAGGAATGGGTGGTACTGATGTTCCTCGACCTTGACCGTTTCAAGCCGATCAACGACTCGCTCGGCCATGCAGCCGGTGACCGTATGCTCAAAGACGTCGCAACCCGCTTGGCAGCCTGCGTCAATGACGACGACACCGTTGCGCGTATGGGCGGTGATGAATTCACCCTCCTGCTAAAGCCTCACCCCAGCCGCGACAGCGCGCTGAACCGTGCGATCCACGTTGCCGAACAAATTCTCGCCAGCCTTGCCCGAGCGTTTGTGCTTGAGGGCCGTGAATTCTTTGTAACCGCCAGTATCGGTATTGCACTGAGCCCGCAAGACGGCAAAGAACTCAGCCAGTTGATGAAAAACGCCGACACCGCGATGTACCACGCCAAAGAGCGCGGCAAGAATAACTTCCAGTTCTATCAGAGCGATATGAACGCTCGCGCGCTAGAGCGTATTGAGCTGGAAAGCGATCTGCGCCATGCGCTTGAACAGGGCGAACTGGTGCTGTTTTACCAACCGCAGTTCGCCGCTAACGGCCAACGCCTGACCGGCGTTGAAGCATTGCTGCGCTGGCACCACCCGAAACGTGGGCTGGTCTCACCGTCTGAATTCATCCCGGTACTGGAGGAGCTTGGCTTGGTTGCCGATGTCGGTGACTGGGTGATTGAAGAGGCATGTCGCCAGCTCAAGACCTGGCAAGACAACAAGGTCCGTGTCCCTAAAGTATCGGTCAACCTGTCGGCCCGACAATTCGCGGATGGCGACCTCGACAAGCGCATTACCCGAATTCTCGCAGAAACTGGAGTCGCTGCCGCAAGCCTTGAGCTTGAGTTGACCGAAAGCATCCTCATGAACGATGTGGCAAACGCGCTGCAAACCCTGACCAGCCTCAAAAGCCTGGGTTTGAGCATTGCGATTGATGACTTCGGTACCGGTTACTCGTCGCTGAACTATCTCAAGCAGTTCCCTATCGACGTACTCAAGATTGACCGCAGCTTCGTCGACGGCTTACCGCAAGGTGAACAGGACGCGCAGATAGCCAGGGCGATCATTGCCATGGCTCACAGCTTGAGTTTGGCAGTGATTGCCGAAGGGGTCGAAACCCAAGCCCAGCTCGACTTCTTACGCCGCTACAACTGCGATGAAATTCAAGGTTTTCTGCTCGGTCAGCCTATGCGCGCTCACCAAATAAGCGCCCAGTTCAGTGGTGCGGCGTTGTTCATACTTAACTGATACCCGCCAGCCTGACAGCAAAACCATTGTGCACTTGGCATGAGCTCCACTTGTCAGGCACATGACTGCCATTCATACCCGTACGACTGCAGTATGGGGTAGAATCCGCACCCTATTTCTTCAGCCCAGCTGTTTTCTCAGGGGATTGCCATGTTCAGCCGTGATTTGAATCTTGCCCGTTTTGACGCCGAATTGTTTGCCGCGATGGAGCAAGAAGCCCAACGCCAGGAAGAACACATCGAGCTGATCGCCTCGGAAAACTACACCAGCCCAGCGGTGATGGAAGCCCAAGGCTCGGTGCTGACCAACAAGTATGCCGAAGGCTACCCGGGCAAGCGCTACTACGGCGGTTGCGAGTACGTTGATATCGTTGAGCAGGTCGCAATTGACCGTGCCAAACAACTGTTTGGTGCTGACTACGCAAACGTCCAGCCACACTCAGGCTCGCAAGCTAACAGCGCGGTCTACATGGCTCTGCTCAATGCTGGCGACACTGTACTGGGCATGAGCCTGGCACACGGCGGCCACCTGACTCACGGCGCCAGCGTCAGCTTCTCCGGCAAGATCTACAACGCTGTGCAGTACGGCATCAACGACGACGGCCTGATCGATTACGATGAAGTTGAGCGCCTGGCCGTTGAGCACAAGCCAAAAATGATCATCGCTGGCTTCTCTGCCTACTCGCAGGTTCTCGACTTCCCACGCTTCCGCGCAATCGCAGACAAAGTCGGTGCCTACCTGTTCGTCGACATGGCTCACGTTGCGGGCTTGGTCGCTGCTGGCGTGTACCCGAACCCTGTGCCATTCGCTGACGTTGTGACCACCACAACCCACAAGACCCTACGCGGTCCACGTGGCGGCTTGATTCTGGCGCGCAGCAACGAAGAACTGGAAAAGAAATTCAACTCGGCGGTATTCCCGGGCGGCCAAGGTGGCCCACTGGAACACGTGATTGCAGCGAAAGCAGTGTGCTTCAAAGAAGCCCTGCTGCCTGAGTTCAAGACCTATCAGCAACAGGTCATCAAAAACGCTCAAACCATGGCCAGCGTATTCATGGAAAACGGCTATGACGTGGTTTCTGGCGGGACGGAGAACCACTTGTTCCTGCTGAGTCTGATCAAGCAAGACATCACCGGCAAAGAAGCAGATGCAGCACTGGGTCGCGCCTTTATCACCGTCAATAAAAACTCGGTGCCAAACGACCCTCGCTCACCGTTTGTAACCTCTGGCCTGCGTATCGGCACCCCTGCCGTGACCACCCGCGGTTTCAAAGAAGACGAATGCCGTCAGTTGGCTAACTGGATCTGCGAGATTCTCGCCAACATTGGTAATGACGTTGTCGAAACCAAGGTGCGTGACCAAGTTAAAGCCTTGTGCGCTCGCTTCCCGGTCTACGGTGCGTAAACAGCTTGGGTGGGTAACACTTTTTACCCACCACTTGGTGGACAAGCTTCGCGTTGTCGCACCCTACGGCTAGTGAAACGAAAAAGCCCGCCATATGGCGGGCTTTTTAATGCCTGGCAAATTTACGCTGGAGTTTTAGCGTAAGTGGCCAATTTGCTATCGCGGCTCATCACGTCCAGAGTCGAAGCCAGAACTTGCTCACTGGTAACGTCTGCGGAAGAGAAGATCGTGTTGAAGTTCTCGTGAGTAACCTTGGCGAATTGCGCACGGTCGCTTGCCGGAATACCCAACAGTACAGCATAAGCATCCAGTGCCTCACCCTGACCTTGCGCCATGTCCACTGCGATAGAGTCGAGCATGCCGTTCATGGCAAGCATCGAACGACCACCATACGTAAGCTTACCGCCAGTGCTACAACCGTTAGTGCCAGACGTCATACCAAAGGTGGCATTACCGGAAGTGCCGTTAGTGGTACTGGCAAGAAAGTGCGGTGCAAGACCGCGCTGGCCATCAAACAACATATTACCCCAACCGCAAGATGGACCGCCTGGCGCTTCTGCATATGCGCTAACACTGGCGACAGTTAACAAACCGAAAATCAAGCCTTTGCTCAGCAATCGCTTTTCCATTTTTCTTTTGCTCCACGCTAAATAGTTATAAAGCTGCACTAGCAGCTTTGGCGAAAGTCGTAAAACTGTCAAATTCGATGCTGACATCAGCGTCTAGATAGCAAATAGCTAGCGCCGTGTTGCCCAACGATTTAAGGGGTTTCGCCAAAAAAGCAGTATCAAAATATTTTTCCATGCAAACAAACATATTTAGCTCGGCCGGCTTGGCTATAGTGTTGAGAGCATAAATCAGGAGCTGAATATGAGCGGCACAGACACAGAGCGTAGACGCTTTCAGCGGATCGCCTTTGATGCACCGACAGAGATATCCCAGGGCACACAGCGTTGGGACGTGAAACTGCATGACGTTTCACTCAAAGGCCTGATGGTCGAGCGCCCCGCTGACTGGAAGGCAGACCCGGAGCAACTGTTTGACGTGCAGATCAGCCTCAGCGACGTCGCCAAAGTGCGCATGGAAGTAACTGAAACCCGCGATGATGACGGCCTACTCGGCTTTGCTTGTGAACACATTGACCTGGAGTCGATAAGCCACCTGCGCCGTCTGGTCGAACTGAACCTGGGTGATGAATCGCTACTTGAACGTGAGCTCAGCGCGCTCGGCGAAGAAAACTAAGTCGCGCTGAAATAACCACTCAATCAGGCGCGGTTAATCGAACAAAGCATCCAGCGCTTGCTCAAGCCGCGTGACGGCAATCACCTCAAGCCCCGCCGGGGATTCTTTCGGAGCGTTGCCTTTGGGCACAATGGCACGTTTAAAGCCATGCTTGGCGGCTTCCTTCAAGCGTTCCTGACCGCTTGGCACCGGCCGAATTTCGCCGGATAACCCCACTTCACCGAACACTAACAAGTCATTGGCTAACGGTCGATTACGCAGGCTTGAAATAACCGCAGCCATCAGCGCCAAGTCTGATGCTGTCTCCAGCACCTTGACCCCACCGACGACGTTCAGAAAAACATCCTGATCATAAGTTGGAATGCCGCCATGACGATGCAACACCGCAAGCAGCATGGCTAAGCGGTTCTGATCGAGCCCCAGCGTCACCCGCCGCGGGTTGCCCAAGTGGCTGGTATCGACCAGCGCCTGCACCTCAACCAGCATGGGCCGTGTGCCTTCCCAGGTTGCCATGACCACGCTGCCAGGCACTTCTTCCTGCGCCCGAGTCAGGAAAATGGCTGAAGGATTGGTCACCTCTTTCAGGCCTTTGTCAGTCATGCCAAACACGCCGAGCTCGTTGATCGCGCCAAAGCGGTTCTTCACCGCTCGCAACAGACGCAAGCGGCCGTCTGACTCGCCCTCGAAATAGAGCACGGTATCGACCATGTGCTCCAGCACCCGTGGCCCGGCCAGCGCCCCTTCTTTGGTGACATGGCCGACCAGGAAGATTGCAGTACCGCTTTGCTTGGCATAGCGCACCAGCAAAGCGGCGCTTTCGCGTACTTGCGCCACGCCGCCAGGAGCGGATTGTAACTGCTCAGTGAAGATGGTCTGGATTGAGTCGATCACCATTACCTTGGGCTTTTCCTGGCGTGCCGTGGCAATGATGCTTTCGATGCAGGTTTCAGTCATGACCTTGAGTTTGTCTTCTGGCAAACCCAAGCGCCGCGCACGCATGGCAACCTGTTGCTGCGACTCCTCCCCCGTCACGTACAAGGCGGGGAATCGCGTAGCGATGTTGCACAGGGTTTGCAGCAAAATGGTCGACTTACCAATGCCAGGGTCCCCGCCGATCAGCACCACTGAGCCATCGACCAGGCCACCGCCCAGCACGCGGTCCAGTTCGCCGGATGCCGTCGAGAATCGCGGCATCTCTTCAACGCTGACTTCAGCCAAGGTTTTTAGCGGTGTCTGCTGGCCTGCCCAACCACTGCGCCCGCCAGGCGCAGCGGCATTCGCCTCAAGCATGGTTTCGACTAGGGTATTCCAGGCGCTGCACTCACCGCACTGACCGGCCCACTTGGGAAACGTGGCACCGCATTCGGTGCAGCCATACAGGCGTTTGGCCTTAGCCATCAGCAGACTTCCTCAGAGCAAAGCGCCCATCATAGCCTTTCCTGAGGAAACTGAGACAACCCACATATCGTGAAAATGCCTCATTTGCCAACATGTGCCAAAGCGTTCCTAGGCCTTAACCTTCACTGTTGGTCAGCATGTTGGAGATTTCATCTTTGAGCGTCACGCGCTGCATCTTCAGGCCTTGCAAGTTCAGGTCATCCATCGAGCTGTGGCCGTCTTCGACTTCATAAATGCGTTTATCCAATGCCTCGTACTCTTCGGCAAGCCGGGCAAAACGCTTATTTGATTGCGCCAATGCGCTGAATTGGCTGGCGAATTGAGGAAACTCGTTCTTTAGTGAATGATGTTCCAGCGGCATGTCTGCACCCTCTTGATGTATATACCTTCAGACTAGTTGAGCCTAGCAGCTCTGCTTGCCTGCAAGCGCATGTCTAAACAAGGCGCAAAACCTCACAGCCAAATTGTCAATTTTCAGCACTAATCAACTAATAGAGCCGAGCAGACACTCTTTTGACGGCCCCGACTTATCTAGTGGCTAAATGTAATTGAATGTTTAGAATAAGCAGACAACCAGACATCGCAAGGATTGGAAACATGAGCATTATCAGTGAATTCAAAGCTTTTGCCGTTAAAGGCAACGTGGTCGACATGGCTGTCGGTATTATCATCGGCGCGGCGTTCGGTAAGATCGTTGCATCCTTTGTTGGCGATCTGATCATGCCTGCTTTAGGTGTGCTGATCGGCGGTGTCGACTTCACAGACTTGGTCATCATCCTCAAAGCGGCACAGGGTGATCTCCCAGCCGTTACCATGAATTACGGTAAGTTCATCCAAACGCTGGTGGACTTTCTAATCGTGGCATTCGCTATTTTCATGGCGATCAAAGTCATGAACAGCCTCAAGCGCAAAGAGGAAGCAGCCCCAGCCGCGCCTCCTGCACCAACTCAGGAACAAGTATTACTGGCTGAGATCCGCGACCTGCTTAAAAGTAAGGCCGAATAAGCCATCGCGCTCGCCTGCTAGACAGCTTGGCGTGATCACGCCAAGCCTAGTTGAACCGAATGGCGGACGACGCTTTTTTCGTCCGCCAGCGGCAACCTGAATACTCAAACTATTCGCCACCTTGGTGGACAAGCTTCGCCTTGTCGCACCCTACCTGAGTCGCCTCAACCCGTAGGGTGGACGACGCTTTTTTCGTCCGCCAGCGGCAACCTGAATACTCAAACTATTCGCCACCTTGGTGGACAAGCTTCGCGTTGTCGCACCCTACCAATAATTCTCCACGGCTACTTGGCCTGGCCTGCGGGTAAGACTTAGCTGCATGTCGCGTTGTTTCAACAGCTGGCGCAGATCATCAATCATCTGTGGGTTGCCGCAGAGCATCACCCGTGAGTTTTCGGCATCCATCGCCACCCCGGCAGCACGCTCCAACTCGCCATTCTCAAGCAATACGGTGATACGTTGATTGAGGCAGCCTGCAAGCGGCTCACGCGTGACCACCGGCACATACACCAACTTGTGTGCATGTTCAGCAAGATGTTCGAGGGTGCTGAGTTGTTTGATCAACTCTTGATAGGCCAACTCCTGAGCTGTGCGGGCGCTGTAAACCAGAATGATCCGCTCAAAGCGCTGCCACACTTCAAGGTCTTGTAATATCGACAGGAACGGAGCCAAGCCCGTGCCGCTGGCGACCAACCACAGATCGCGACCATCAATAAACCGATCAAGCGTCAGAAAGCCAAAGGCTTGTTTATCCACAAGCAGCGTATCGCCAACGGACAAACGACTCAGTTCACTGGTGAACTCACCGTCTGGCACGACGATTGAGAAGAACTCGAGAAACTCGTCGTGCGGCGCTGAAACCATCGAATACGCTCGCCAGACAACACTGCCATCTGGCTTGTTGACCCCTAAACGGGCGAATTGCCCAGCACGAAATCTAAACCCCTGATCCCGTGAGCAGCGCAAGCTGAATAAAGTTGGCGACCAGACACGTACATCGCTAAGGGTTTGCCGGGTAAACTTCTCATCACTAGCGCTCATAGGACTCCCTAAGTGAGTCAGTGGTTGGGCTCGAGCAAATACCAGGCACTATTGCTGCACGGTGATCAGGCTAAAACAGCTAAGCTATAGCGCTCTAACCGCTCGGCTCATGAGACTGCAGTGTCGCGCACTTTTCCGTTGATAAAAACCAGCAGCTTATATGCCTATATTTGTTACGCCTTTTGCTGAGTTGGAGCTAATCCGCCAGCCTGAACAGTCACACGAAACCCTGCAGGCCTTTGATGCCGCAGACGAATACCTGCTTAACCAGTTTGCCGAGCAAGGCATTACTGCTGGCCTGCGCGTGTTGATTCTCAACGACAACTTTGGTGCCCTCGCCTGCGCGCTGGCAGCCGTTGAACAAACGCCGATGGAGATTATCAGCAGTTCAGACTCGCACCTGGGGCACATGGCGCTACAGATCAACCTGCGGCGTAATCAATTGGCCGCAGACGCCGTCAACTTCGTACCGGCTGAACAGACAGTCCAAGGACCGTTTGATCGCGTACTTATCCGCATCCCCAAGACACTGGCCTTACTTGAAGAGCAACTGATTCGTCTACATGGCCAGTTAGCACCGGGGGCTCAGGTTGTAGCTGCGGGTATGGTTAAACATTTACCGCGCGCCGCGGGTGACCTGCTGGAAAAATACATCGGCCCGGTTCAGGCTTCTCTGGCTGTCAAAAAGGCGCGCCTTCTGATTGCATCGCCGGAACAAAAACCGCAGCCAGTCTCTCCCTACCCGAGCCGCTATACCTTGGAAAAACCGAGGCTCAGCCTGATTAATCATGCCAACGTTTTCTGTCGCGAAGGCCTCGACATTGGCACTCGGGCGTTCTTACCGCACCTGCCTAAACATCAAGTCCCGATGCGCGTGGCAGACGTGGGGTGCGGCAACGGCGTTCTGGCAATTTGCTATGCGCTGAACAGCCCTGAGGCGCAACTGACATTGGTTGATGAGTCCTACATGGCGGTGCAATCCGCACGTGACAACTGGCGGGCAGCGCTAGGTGAACGCCCTGCAGATATCCGCGCAGGCGACGGTCTGGCTGAGCAAGCGGCTGACTCATTGGATCTGGTGCTGTGCAACCCACCCTTTCACCAGCAGCAGGTGGTTGGCGATTTTCTCGCCTGGCGCATGTTCCAACAAGCACATAGCGCGCTGGTCACCGGCGGTGAATTATGGATTGTCGGTAATCGCCACTTGGGCTACCACCAAAAGCTCAAGCGCCTGTTTCGTGGCGTCGAACAAGTGGCGTCTAACCCTAAATTTGTCATCCTCAAAGCCATCAAGTAGCTGATAACGACCGACTTCCCTCTAAGCGACCAGCTACCTGCTCCGGACTTTTTCATTCAAGGCTTAACCTGTTATAACAAAGGGCCTTTACAAAAGGCCGATGCCAACAAATAAGAACGCAATAATGCGCTCAAAATAATAAGGACTCTCACATGAGAAAATTTTTTACCGGCTTGGCGATTAGCGCCAGCCTGCTAGGCGCTTCAATCACAGCTCAAGCGGGTCCAGTTCTTGATGATATTGTTAAATCAGGGGAGCTTAAAATTTGTTTCGATGCGGGCTACATGCCTTTCGAAATGAAGAGCAAGTCGGGCCAATTTATCGGCTTTGATATTGACATGGGCAAACTGCTTGCCAAGCAAATGGGGGTTAAATACGTCCCGGTCAACACAGCATGGGATGGCATCATTCCAACCCTGCTGACGGGCAAGTGCCACATGATCAACGGCGGCATGACCATCAACACCCAGCGCAACATGCGTGTGAATTTCGCTGATCCGTATATCGTGATCGGCCAGAGCATTCTGCTGAACCCTAAGCTCAAGGGTAAAATCAAAGACTACAAAGACCTCAATGATCCGCAATACACCATCACCACCAAACTCGGCACCACCGGTGAGCAATCGGTCAAGCGCCTGCTGAGCAAAGCCAAGATCAATGTCTTTGAAACCCAGTCTGACGCAGTGCTTGAAGTCACCAACGGCAAAGCGGATGCATTCATCTACGACCTGCCATTCAACGCAATCTACTTTGCGCAGAACAAAGACAAGATCGTTCACCTGAGCGAGCCATTCACCTATGAGCCGCTGGGCTGGGCTGTCGCTCAAGGCGACCCGGAAATGCTCAACGTGCTGAACAACTTCCTGCGTCAGATCAAGGGTGAAGGCACCTACGATCGTCTCTACGCCAAGTGGTTCGAAAGCGACGCCTGGCTCGACCAGGTTCAGTAAACCCATCAGGCCAGACTTACCCTCTGGCCTGATTTCCACTTGCCTCGCGCGTTACCGTAAAACCTAAATTTTCAGGAGGTCACTTTGTTGACCAGTCCCCGACGCTGGCTTTGGCACGGCTTATCAGTACTTATCATCGCGGGCCTAATGGGCACGCTGTACATGGCCTCGAAGCAGATCAACTACAGCTGGCAATGGGCCCGTGTCCTGCCTTACATCGTCAACACCGCACCGCTCGATCTTCGCGCCAGCGGTAATGGCACCATCACTGATGTCACTCAAGATGCAATCACCCTCACCTTGGATGACGGTGGCAAAACTCAGGTATTCAAAGCGTATGATCAGACCGTTGCAACCCAAGGCGACTTGATCTTTGAGGGCGATGTAGTCGCACGCACCGTGCAATGGCGTGCTGGCCCGCTACTCCATGGCTTGTGGGTAACCCTGAAGATATCGGTGATTTCACTGTTCTTCGCCACCCTGCTCGGCTTAGCCGCTGGTTTGATGCGAATTTCCAGCAATCCGGCCTGTCAGAACCTGGCATTTGCCTACATCGGTTTGATTCGCGGCACGCCGCTGCTGGTACAGATATTTATCATGTACTTCTTTATCGGCACCATGCTCGACCTTGACCGCTTCTCTGCGGGGGTCATGGCGCTGTCGATCTTTACCGGTGCCTACATTGCTGAAATCGTACGCTCTGGCATCCAGTCGATCTCACCCGGACAAATGGAAGCTGCACGCTCGCTAGGCATGTCTTACCCCAAGGCGATGACTCACGTTATTTTGCCGCAAGCATTCAAGCGCACACTACCGCCAATGGCGGGCCAGTTGATCAACCTGATCAAGGACTCCTCACTGGTTTCGGTGATTGCGATTACCGACCTGACCAAAGCTGGACGCGAGGCTATCAGCGGAAATTTCGCGACATTCGAAGTGTGGATCACCGTTGCCGGCCTGTACCTGATTCTGACGACGCTGCTGTCGTGGGGTGTTCGCCATATTGAAAAGAGGTTAGCCGCCAGTGACTGAAGCCTATACCGGCAAAGACATGATCGTTGCCACCCAAGTAAATAAAATTTTCGCCAATGGCTGCCATGCCCTTAAAAACGTCAGCGCGACCATTGCGCGTGGTGAAGTGGTTGTAATCATTGGTCCATCTGGCTCCGGTAAGTCGACGTTCCTACGCGCACTTAACCAGCTTGAGCAGATCAACAACGGGCAGATCATCATCGACGGCATCAACATGTATGCCCCCGGCACCAACATCAATAAGCTGCGCGAACGCGTAGGCATGGTGTTTCAGTCGTTCAACCTGTTCCCGCACAAAACAGTTAAAGGCAATGTCATGCTGGCTCCGATCAAGGTCGCCAAACGTGAGCCAAAGAAGGCAGAGCAAGACGCCGAACAACTGCTTAAGCATGTGGGTTTAGGTGACAAACTGAACGTTTACCCGGCGCAACTCTCGGGTGGCCAACAGCAACGAGTCGCCATTGCCCGCGCGCTGGCAATGAACCCCGATGTCATGCTGTTTGATGAGCCAACATCAGCGCTCGACCCGGAAATGGTCGGCGAAGTACTTGATGTGATGAAAAGACTGGCCCATGAAGGAATGACCATGGTGGTGGTTACCCACGAAATGGGCTTTGCCCGCGAAGTGGCTGACCGCGTACTGTTTATGGAGGACGGTGAGTTGTTGGTCAGCGACACGCCAGACAACATCTTCAGCAGCACCAAGCACCCGCGACTGGAGCAGTTTCTATCGAAGCTGCTGTAGAGAGGACGGCGCTTGTCCGTCCACCATTCAAACGCCGCAGAGCGTCAAGCCATCAACCATGAACCGGTGGGCAAGCTACGCGTTGCCACACCCTACAAACCGCAACTGTAGGGTGGACAACGCTTTTTTCGTCCACCATTCAAACGCCGCAGAGCATCAAGCCATCAACCATGAACCGGTGGGCAAGCTACGCGTTGCCACATCCTACAAACCACAACTTTAGGGTGGACGACGCTTTTTTCGTCCACCACTCAAACGCCGCAGAGCGTCAAGTCATCAACCATGAACCGGTGGGCAAGCTACGCGTTGCCACACCCTACAAACCACAACTGTAGGGTGGACGACGCTTTTTTCGTCCACCATTCAAACGCCGCAGAGCATCAAGCCATCAACCATGAACCGGTGGGTAAGCTACGCGTTGCCACACCCTACAGCGGCGACTTAACTGGTCATGCCTGCTGCGCTCATAAACCAGCGTAGCAGCAATGACACAACACCCAGAGCCAGCACGCTGCCCGCCCAGATAGCCACCAGCCAGCCAATGCGCTGATACAACGGTTTCTTCTGCTGCGAGCTAGTCATGCTGCGCTCCTCAGTGGTAGCCATGGTCATGGCTCATCTTGCCGCGGAACACGTAGTAGCTCCACGCGGTGTACATCAGAATGAATGGGACGATAAACAACGCCCCAACCAGGATAAACGCCTGGCTTTGCGGCGGCGACGCTGCTTCCCAGATGGTCACGCTTGGCGGAATGATGTTCGGCCACAGGCTGATGCCTAAGCCGCTGTAGCCCAAAAAGATCAGGCCGAGGGTCAGCAAAAATGGCGCGTAATGTTGCCGTTTTTCCACCGCGCGCCACAGCGCCCACGTGCAAAGCATGACCAGCAACGGCACTGGCAAGAACCAGAACAGGTTTGGCAGGCTGAACCAGCGCTCGGCAATCTCCGCATGGGCCAATGGTGTCCACAGGCTGACAACACCTGTAACCGCCAGGACCACAAGAATCAGTGGCTTGGCCAAGTTATGCATTTGCTCTTGCAGGCGTCCATCGGTTTTCATGATCAGCCATGTGCAACCGAGCAGCGCATAGGCTGCAACCAAAGCAAGCCCGCAAAACAGCGCGAAGGGTTTTAGCCACTCCAATGGACTGCCCGCATAAACCCGGTCAACCACTTCGATGCCGTCGATATAAGCCCCAAGCGCCACGCCCTGAAAGAAGGTCGCGGTAATTGAGCCGCCAATGAATGCCTTATCCCAGATGTGTCGTTTGTGGGCTTTAGCTTTGAAGCGAAACTCAAACGCAACACCCCGAAAAATCAAGCCAAGCAGCATGAATATCAACGGCAGATAGAGCGCATCAAGCACTACTGCATAAGCCAGTGGGAAGGCACCAAATAAGGCCGCGCCACCAAACACTAACCAGGTTTCATTGCCGTCCCAAACGGGGGCAACCGAATTCATCATCAGGTCGCGCTCGCCTTCATCCCTGACGAACGGGAACAGGATACCGATCCCCAGATCGAATCCGTCCATGATTACGTACATCATCACACCGAAAGCGATGAGCACAGCCCAGATAAGCGAGAGATCTATGCCGACCATGTTCAGCTCCTTTCAGTCTGAGTGTCGTATTCATCGTCCGGAGCAGCTGACAACGGCCGTGACGGCGTGCGTTTCTGGCCTGGGCCACCCTCTTGATGGTTAGTGCCCTCAACAGCCACTGGCCCTTTGCGCACCAGTCGCAACATATAGCCGAGCCCCGCACCAAACAGCGCGAAATAAACCACGACAAACAGCACCAAGGTCACGCTCATTTGTACAACCGTGTGATTTGAAACAGCATCTGCGGTGCGCATCAGCCCGTAAACAACCCAAGGTTGACGGCCAATTTCAGTGGTAAACCAGCCCGCCAGAATCGCAATCAGACCCGAAGGCCCCATCCACAAGGCCATGTGCAGGAACGCGCGATTTTCATAGAGCCGGCCCCGCGGACGCAGCAACAACGCCCAGCCGCCCATCATTATCATCAACATGCCAATGCCGACCATAACCCGGAAGCTCCAGAACACCACGGTCGAGTTAGGCCGGTCTTCTTTCGGAAACTCTTTAAGCGCGGGCACTTGTTTGTCGAGGCTGTGGGTCAGAATCAAGCTGCCGAGTTTGGGGATTTCGACTTTGAAGCGGGTTTCTTCCCGTTCCATGTCCGGCCAGCCAAACAGAATCAATGGTGTGGCTTCACCGGGTTTATTTTCCCAATGCCCCTCAATTGCGGCAATTTTTGCGGGTTGATGCTCCAACGTATTGAGGCCGTGAGCATCGCCAATGACCGCCTGAATCGGCGCCACAATCAGTGCCATCCACATGGCCATCGAAAGCATTTTGCGTATAGCTGGACTGTCACGCCCGCGCAGCAGATGCCAGGCAGCAGATGCGCCGACAAAGAAAGCAGTGGCCAGGAACGCAGCAGTTGCCATGTGCATCAGGCGATAAGGGAACGAAGGGTTGAAGACCACCGCGAACCAGTCGACAGGGATCACCCGACCATCAACAATTTCGAAGCCTTGCGGCGTCTGCATCCAGCTGTTGGAGGCGAGAATCCAAAACGTCGAGATCAGTGTGCCGATGGCCACCATCACCGTAGAGAAGAAGTGTAAGCCCGGCCCGACGCGATTCAAGCCGAACAGCATGACCCCGAGAAAGCCCGCTTCGAGGAAGAATGCGGTGAGCACCTCGTACGTCAGCAAGGGGCCGGTGACGGCGCCAGCAAAGTCTGAGAAGGCGCTCCAGTTGGTACCAAACTGGTAGGCCATCACCAAGCCTGAAACCACACCCATACCAAAGTTAACGGCAAATATTTTCGACCAAAAGTGATACAAATCCATGTAGACACTTTTGCCGCTTTTCAACCACAGGCCTTCGAGAACGGCCAAATAGCTGGCCAAACCAATAGTAATCGCGGGAAAAATGATGTGAAACGAAATGGTGAAAGCAAACTGGATTCGGGCTAAATCCAATGCCTCTAAGCCGAACATGGCGCGTCCTCAATCAGGTTATACAAAACCTCGAATCATTCGAAGCCTGCCAGATACTCTCAAGACTCTGACCATCAAATGAGGCCAGCGTTATTATGTTTAGTAATTAGAGTGATACTGGGTGCGTTCCTTCACTATTTTTTGCGCGCAAACTACACGCCCAACCAAGCCTTGGACGTTAAAGTGTTATTCGATAACAGCGCACTATAAACATAAACTAGACGCAGAAGCACTGACCCATATCAATGCACTGCAAACACAAAGCTGCTCACTCAGGATCAAGGATAGCTGCTTACTCAGAATTAACCGCTGTGGCCCATTGTCGCGATGACCCTCGGGTTTCAACGAATCGCGTCTGGATGATCAACATCAAGCAGGATCGCAGCATCCTCAACCTCTAGCGGAATGCAGGAATGGGCATGTTCCTGCAGTATCGCCCTGGCACCTTGATCGCCCTTTAGAGACTGAAGTTGCGACCAATACTGCCGACCGAATATGACCGGATGACCACGTTCACCGTTATACACCGGGAACACAATCCGCGAGCTGTCAGCCGCGTGCACCAACTGTTGCAGTGTCAGGTCAGCCAGCCAAGGCATATCGCCCAACAATACTGCAACCGCACGCGCCTGGCTGTGGATGGTCGCAACCTGAGCAATCGCTGCGGCCAAACTATTGCCCACGCCCTGATCGGCATCTGCGCAGCGCACAAGATGGGTTTGGCTTGTGAGACCAAGCGCCTGCGGGTCATCGCCCTCACGCAGGACCACATAAACCTGCGCAAAGTGGCGCTGAGCGCGGGCGACAGTGGCTGCCAGTAAGCCTTGGCCATCGCTGAGTTGCGCGATGCGCTTATCACTACCAAAACGCCGCCCTCGCCCAGCAGCCAGAACGACCGCGATGACACCGCTTGCGGCGCTGTTCAGAGCTGCGCCTTGGCAATGCCATTGCGCTGGCGGACGATGTCAGCAAGCACAGCCAGAGCAATTTCCGCGGGTGTTTTGCTGCCAATATTGAGACCAATCGGTGCTTGTATACGCGCCAGGTCAGCCTCACACAGCCCCCCGGAACGCAACAGGCGCTCAAAGCGCTTGTTGGTGGTTTGTTGGGACCCCATCACGCCGATATAAAATGCCTCGGTGCGCACCGCTTCAATCATGGCCAGATCATCAATTCGCGGGTCGTGGGTCAGCGCCACAACCGCAGTGTCCGCATGGCAACCACCGGCGGCGATAACCATTGATGGCAACTCACGACGGATCTCGACGCCCGGTAGCTCAACGCCTTCAAGCACTTCATCTCGCGGGTCACAGAGCACCACCTCAAAACCAAGCGTTTTGCCAAACTCGGCGCAGATATGAGCAACGCTGGAATAGCCCGCCAGGAGCAGGCGTTGTGCAGCGCCAATCCGAATGTGCAATGTATCCAAGTCGCGGCGCACTCGCGGTCCCTGTTCGACATCTGCAATCAACTGCCACGCACCGTGCGGCACGGTGACCGAACGCAACAACCGGCGCTGCCCAAGCAAGGCGCTTTCCAACTCACGCAAATGCGCCTGCACGTCACAGCTGGGCATCAGGTTTTCAACCAACACCTCAAGTACACCGCCGCAGGGCAGGCTGACATTCGAGTAACTGTCTGTACCGTCGCCATAACGCACCAGGGTTACGGGCTCAGGAAACGCGCCTTCGCTGACACGCTGGAGAAAATCATCCTCTACACAGCCACCAGACAGCGAGCCCAACCAGCCGCCCTGTTCGTTGACGACCAATAAAGAACCAGGAGCTCTGGGAGCTGAGCCATAGGTAAACAATACCGTACACAACCAAACGCGCTGACCGCCCAGTGACCATTGCAAAGCCTGACGAATCACCAGTAAATCAAGATGTTGCATTTTTAGCTCCATCACCTCACCAAGCGTGCCACTTTATCAGGACTCAGCACTGCTGGCTGGCCTGAGTTATTTACCCGAAGCAACCACCCATTATAGTGCTAACGGGCAGCCGAAATATTTTGTTTCAGTTAGACTTTGCGCCCGCACACGCCCGAGCAGACGCTGTTATGTCGAACACCACGCCAACCCTGCTGCGCCACCACCGCCCATTTATCGCGTTCTGGCTTGCCCGCGTTGCAACCGCCAGCGGCTTTCAGATGCTTACTGTGGCAATCGGTTGGCATATCTACCAGCTCACCGGCAGTGTTCTTGATCTTGGTTTGGTCGGCTTAGCCGAATTCTTGCCGCGCGTGCTGTTCATGTTGCATACCGGCCATGTTGCCGATCGCTACAACCGGGCACGCATTGCCGCCATTTGCCAGACAGCACAGGCGCTGATCGCCTTGGCACTGGTGATCAGCAGCTACAGCGGTGAAATCAGTCGCGAGATGATTTTCCTGCTGGCGTTTAGTTTGGGCGCGGCTCGTGCCTTTGAAATGCCCGCCACGCAGGCACTGTTGCCACGCCTGGTGCCTCCTGCATTGTTTCCGGCAGCGGTTGCGGCATCAGCATCGGCCATGCAAACCGCAACCATAGTCGCGCCCGCATTGGGTGGCTTTCTGTTTGCCTTCGGCAGTGTCTGGGTCTACGTGCCCACCGCGATTCTGTATGTGCTGGCGTGCGGATTGATGCTCAGCCTGCCGAAACACCCCGCGCAGCAGAGCAAGGAAAAAGCATCGCTGAACAATCTGCTCGCGGGCATTCGTTTTATTCGTAGCCGGCCCGATGTGTTCGGCGCAATCTCCCTTGACCTGTTTGCGGTGCTGCTCGGCGGCGCCACTGCGCTGCTCCCAGTCTTTGCCAAAGACATCCTGATGACTGGCCCATGGGGACTTGGCCTGCTGCGTTCAGCGCCCGCGGTGGGTGCGTTGTTAATGTCCTTCTGGCTGGCGCGCTTCCCGATCAACCGTCAGGTCGGTCGGACCATGTTCACCGCAGTGGCGATTTTTGGCGTGGCAACCATCGCCTTTGGTCTATCGACCTCTTTCTGGTTCAGCATGGTGGTGCTGGTAGTGCTCGGCGCCGCTGACATGATCAGCATGGTTATCCGTGGGGCCTTCGTGCAACTGCAAACACCTGATGCCATGCGTGGCCGGGTCAGCGCGGTGAATGGCTTGTTTATTGGTGCATCCAACCAGCTCGGGGAGTTCGAGTCTGGGCTCACCGCACACTGGTTCGGCACTGTGCCCGCCGTGGTCATGGGTGGTGTCGGCACGCTGTTGGTGACAGGTACTTGGATCAAACTGTTCCCGACCCTGGCGCAGCGCGATACGTTAGAACAGACCGAGCACGAGTTGGCCGCAGTCAAGAAAGCCAGCGCCAGCGTTTAAGACACTGGCATGGCTGCGGTGACTCGGCGATTGATCCTCGTCCGAACAGCACCCAAACCCTCTGTCGGGTCATAAATTCACCGGCACCGGCCTTACTGGTATGATGCGCGCCTTTTTCAGAATAGCCAGTGATGAAGTTCATTCAGGGATGGATGTGCTTTGCTATCGATCAGACCACTTTCGGCGCATTTAGCGTCACGGGGACCCCCGCATGCTGGAAAGACTGTTCCAACTTAAAGCGCACAACACCACCATCCGTACAGAGATGCTGGCCGGTCTGACCACCTTCCTGACGATGGCGTACATCCTGTTCGTCAACCCGAGCATCCTTGGTGAAACGGGGATGGACAAAGGCGCGATCTTTGTCGCCACCTGTTTAGCCGCAGCAATCGGCTCGGCGATCATGGGTTTTATCGCCAACTACCCAATCGCGCTTGCTCCGGGCATGGGTCTCAACGCCTTCTTTACCTACACCGTAGTCCTGCATATGGGCCACACCTGGCAAGTCGCGCTGGGTGCAGTGTTCCTCTCGGCGTGCATGTTCTTTCTGTTGTCGATCTTCAAGATTCGTGAATGGATCATCAACAGCATCCCGCTGGAACTGCGCTCAGCGATTGCTGCGGGGATTGGTTTATTCCTCGCACTAATCGCCCTGAAAGAATCGGGCATCGTTGTGTCCAACCCGGCAACGCTGGTTGGCTTGGGCGACTTGTCCAAGCCTGAACCACTGCTGGCGATCCTCGGCTTTTTCGTGATCGTTGCGCTTGAAGCGCGCAAGGTTACCGGCGCAGTGTTGATCGGGATTTTGCTTACCACAGGCCTCGGTATTGCCTTGGGTGTTTCACAATTCGCTGGTGTGGTATCGATGCCGCCATCGCTGGCACCGACGTTTATGCAACTGGACATCATGGGCGCACTGGATATTGGCCTGGTCAGCGTGGTATTCGCCTTCCTCTTCGTTGACCTGTTCGATAACTCCGGCACCTTGATTGCCGTTGCTAAAAAGGCAGGACTGATGCGCGCCGACGGTTATATGCCGAAAATGGGCCGCGCACTGATTGCCGACAGCAGCGCTGCGATGGTCGGCTCGCTGCTGGGCACTTCAACCACCACCAGCTATATCGAGTCAGCCGCAGGCGTCACCGCTGGCGGACGCACCGGTTTGACCGCAGTTGTGGTCGCGATCCTGTTCCTGTTGGCGCTGTTTTTCTCACCACTGGCAGGCAGTGTTCCGGCCTTCGCCACGGCACCTGCGCTGTTGTTTGTCGCGGTATTGATGACGGCAGGCCTGGCTGAGATCGACTGGAGTGACATCACCCTTGCAGCGCCGGTAGTGGTCACTGCATTGGCGATGCCATTGACCTTCTCTATCGCCAACGGGATTGCCTTCGGCTTTATCACGTGGGCAGCTATCAAGTTGCTGGCGGGTCGCGGGAAAGAACTTAACCCGGCGCTGGTGATCCTCGCTATCTTGTTTGTGATGAAGTTCGCTTGGTTTAACGCCTAAGACTTTGTTAACCGCTGTGGGCTAACCTGCAGCTTTCTGACCACGCTGAAGAGTTACCCATGAGTGCGCCACAATTCGACCTAGCCAGCTACGACGCTCAGCTGGAAGAAAAAAAGCAACGCTTGATCAATCTGCTCGCACCGTTCGAAGCGCCTGCACCAGAGGTGTTCGACTCGCCGCGTGAACATTACCGCTTACGCGCCGAATTCCGTTTGTGGCGTGAAGGCAATGAGCGTTTTTATGCAATGTTTGCCGCAGGTGACAAGCGCACACCGATCCTGATTGATGACTTCCCGATTGCCAGCGAGCGTATCAATGATTTGATGCCGCGCGTTAAAGCAGCTTGGCAAGCCAGTGAGGCACTGAACTTCAAGCTGTTTCAGGCTGAATTTTTGACGACGCTGGCTGGCGATGCGTTGCTCACCTTGTGTTATCACCGCCCACTTGACCAGCACTGGCAAGACGCTGCGCAACAGCTTGCCAACGAACTGGGCATCAGCCTGATCGGCCGCTCACGGGGTCAGCGTCTGGTGATTGGTCGCGACCATGTGATCGAAGAGTTGCAAGTGAACGGGCGCACTTTTAGTTATCGTCAGCCTGAAGGCGCATTCACCCAGCCTAACGGCACGGTCAACCAGAAGATGCTCAACTGGGCCTTTGCAGCACTGGGCGAACGTCAGGACGACTTGCTTGAGCTGTATTGTGGCAACGGTAACTTCACCCTGCCGCTGGCCACCCGTGTGCGTAAAGTGCTGGCCACTGAGATCAGTAAGTCTTCGGTCTACGCAGCGCTGGCAAATCTGGCCGACAACAAGGTTGATAACGTCACCTTGGTGCGTTTGTCCGCCGAGGAGCTCACCGAAGCACTGAATGAGGTGCGCCCATTCCGCCGCTTGGCAGGCATCGACCTCAAGAGCTATGAATTCGGCACGGTGTTTGTTGACCCGCCACGTGCAGGCATGGACCCGGACACCTGCGAATTGTGCCGGCGCTTCGAGCGCATTCTGTATATATCCTGCAATCCGCAGACGCTGGCAGAGAACATTGAGCAGCTTAGCGATACTCATCGCGTTGAGCGCTGCGCGGTATTCGACCAGTTCCCGTACACCCACCACATGGAATCGGGTGTGTTGCTGGTGCGTAAGTAACTGCAGCTGGCTCAAAGGCCCCTCAAGCTCTGTTTGAGGGGCCTTTTTTGTACGCGCGATCAAGTCAGGCAGCTAGCCTCGGTTGAGGCTGCGCAATGCCCAGAAGCTCAGCCCGGCACTGACAACTTCAGCCAGTAAGGCATAGAGATTAAAGGTTTGCCCGGAGCCGCCATCGAGCCACAAGCCACCAAGCCTGGCGACGGCCAATGTGCTGTAAATCAGCACCAGCAAAGTCAACGCGCTGCGGGTTAGATCAATACGCGTCAGCGACAGCCCGAGAAACGCGGCCAAACCAATTTGCGTGCCGCCGTAATAGGCGCGTACATCGGTCACCGCGGCTGACTCCAGCAACAACATGCCTGATAAGTTGGCCATTTGGTGCGGGCTAACGAAATAGGCCAATCCAAGGCCAAACAAAATGATGATCTGTATCGTCAATACCACTCTTGCCAGCAACATCGCCTATTCCTTTTAAGCTGTTTATAACTGCCAGCTTAGGCGTCATCTGAGCGCAAGCCCAGCATTACTCATAATCAACTCTGACTGACGACTGGACTGGCGCCTGGCTTATACTGAGCAACACTGATTAACAGCATCATCAAAGGGAATCGAGCAATGCGCTGGAGCAAAGGGCGACGCAGTGACAACGTAGTGGATGCGCGCGGCAGTGGCGGCGGCAGACGATTCGGTGGCGGCCGTGGTTTGAGCCTCGGCGGGATTGCCGTAATCGTCGTGGTCGGATTATTGATGGGCCAAGACCCGCTCCAGATCCTGGGCAATATTGCAGGCCAAGCCACGCAAAGCAGTGCTCCAACCTCGCAATCACAAAGCAGCAATCCGGTTGCCAACGACCAGCAGTCTGAGTTTGTGCGCTCGATTCTTGGCGATACAGAAGACACCTGGCGCGAAATATTCAGCAGCGCCAATCGCCAATACCAGGACCCGAAACTGGTGCTATTCAGTGGTGGGGTTAACTCAGCCTGCGGCTTTGCAGACGCAGCAGTAGGGCCGTTCTATTGCCCGGGCGACCGACAGGTCTACCTCGATTTGTCGTTTTTCCAAGAACTCGAACAACGTTTCGGTGCTGCCGGTGACTTCGCCCAGGCTTACGTCATTGCCCATGAGGTCGGCCACCACGTACAGACGTTGCTCGGCGTGTCAGCAAAAGTGGATGCAGCCCGCAAAGCCGGACAACGCATGGAAGGCAGCAATGGCTTGCTGGTCCGCCAAGAACTGCAGGCAGACTGCCTCGCTGGGGTTTGGGCAAACAGCGCCCAACGACGCCTTAACTGGCTGGAGCCTGGCGACCTGGAAGAAGCCTTGAACGCGGCCAATGCAATTGGTGATGACCGCTTACAGAAACAGACTCGCGGCCAAGTGATGCCCGACTCGTTCACCCACGGCACCTCGGCTCAGCGTATGCGTTGGTTCAAAGCCGGGTTTGACAGCGGCAAGCTGGGCAACTGCGACACCTTCGGCGCCGCAAGCCTGTAACGCTGGCTGACTCATATTAAAAAGCCCCTCTCCGCAGGCAGTGTGAGAACGTCACGAGCGAAGGCTAGACAAGGCCTTAACAGACGAAAAGTGACCGGGGTCGCGCTCGACTTTAGGTGTTCTAAATGAGCATTTTTCGTCTGTTTATAACGCAGTATTGTCGAGCGCAGTAGTTTCCACACAGTCTGCCAGAGGGGCTTTTAGTTACTGCATCCAGGGCGGCGGAGGTTCCTCCCCTGCGGGGGCATCATCGGCGTCAAGCAGCGCTTGGCGCCGTGCCTCCTCAGCCAATGCGGCCTTGATTTCACGCATCACGGCTTCCACGTCGGCGGCATCTTCTGGGTCGTCAAACTCGCCCGTCAACACCGATTCCGGGGTTAATTTGCCGTCTTCATACAATGCCCACATTTCTTTGGCGTATTTGGTGTAACGCAGTTCAGGAGCGAACTGCCCAAAATAGGCCGCCATGTTACCGACATCGCGCTCAAGCATCTTGAACGCATGGTTGTTACCTGCAGCATCGACTGCTTGCGGCAGGTCGATAATGACCGGGCCGTCAGGGCCGAGCAGTACGTTGAACTCAGACAAGTCGCCATGCACCAGACCTGCACACAGCATCTTGACGACTTCGTCGATCATGAACGCATGAAATTCACGGGCATCATCGGGATGCAGGTCAACATCATTGAGACGTGGAGCGACACCGCCCTCACCGTCATCGACCAACTCCATCAACAGTACGCCTTCAAGGAAGTCATACGGTTTAGGCACGCGCACGCCAGCACTGGCAAGCCGGAACAAAGCACCGACTTCAGCATTCTGCCAGGCATCTTCCTGGCCTTTACGACCATATTTAGAGCCTTTGGCCATAGCCCGCGCATCGCGGCTGTTACGCACCTTGCGCCCTTCCTGGTATTCCGCAGCTTGGCGGAAACCACGCTTATTAGCCTCCTTATAGACCTTTGCACACCGCATTTCCTGACCACAGCGCACTACATAAACTGCAGCTTCTTTACCACTCATTAGCGGGCGTATCACCTCGTCGATCAGACCATCTTCGACCAAGGGTTCAAGACGTTTTGGAGTCTTCATCAGCTTTAATCACGGGTCCTTTGTGGCTCACTTCACCTGTTCTGCTCGTTATACGGCAATCTTTCGACAGCGCCCAGTCTATACGACCAATACCTTGCGTGAGCCTGTCAATTAGCCAACAAATGTCGGCGCAGAGCCTCAACCGCATAACGCACTTTAGCCGGTTGCACATCGCGGCGCGGCGTCACTATATAAATACCCACCGGCGGCATTTGCCAACCTGGTAACACTACACGTAACTGCCCGGTTGCCAACTCATCTGCAATCTCATGCTTGGGCTGCAGCGATATGCCCATCCCCGCCAGCGTAAAGTTACGCACCGCGAGCAGGTTGTTGCAACCCAATCGCCCGTCAATACGAATTTTCTCTATCTGGGAATCTGGCCCTTGTAGGTTAAGGGCTTCGTGCATTTGCGTGGTACTCAGCAGCAGCCAGTCGGCCCCTACCAGATCTTGCGGACTACTGATCCTTGAGCGATTCAGCAAATAACTAGGCGCAGCACAGAGTACAAAAACGGCATCACCAATGTGCCGTGCAACCAAGCTTGAGTCTTGTTGTGGGCCGACGCGAATCGCTATGTCGATCCGCCTCTCGACGAGGTCGATGCGCTCATCCTGGAAGAACAACTGCACACTCAAGCCTTTGTGCGCCTGCAGTAGTGGTGCCAGAGCATCACTCAAGTGACGCCCAGAGAAGCCAACCGGCACTGCAATACGCAGCTCGCCAACAGCCGCATCACGCATCTCCGCCAAACGCTGCTCAGCCTCCTGCGCCAGCGCCATGACTTGTGCGCTACTTTGGTAAAAGGCTGCGCCCGCCTCGGTCAGGGTGAGCTTGCGGGTGGTGCGATGCAGCAGGCTGACCTGGGTGCTCTGTTCCAGCTTACGAATCTGCTGACTGACAGCAGATGCGGTCATGCCAAGCACCTCCGCGGCGGCAACCATTGAGCCGCGCTCAACCACTGTGGCAAAAATTGCCATGCGCTTTAGCTGCTCCATTATTAAGCCCTGCTTATTAGTTAAAGCGTTTATAGCCTATTTATCCCGGCTTTCACCTTATGAAATTATGTATATAGCGGCAACAGTAGATACGACTCATTACGATTTCCATCGTTTGGCGCAAGCGAATTTGCTGGCACAGGCCAATGAGTGAACGCCTACCGCCTCAGTCTCGCTGGCTCGGATGTGGCTATTGTTGATGAGCTGCAAGCTCCTACACAGTCCTCCAACGTTTCACTGTCGGCTATCAGTCCGCAGACAACCCTTTCCAAGGAATTACCCATGACATTGACTTCATCTGCCTTTGTTAGCACCGAAACACCGGCGCGCTATATCAGCCGGCTGTGCAAACACTTCGCACACAAAATCCCTGTTAGCTACGACGAGCAACAGGGTCGCATCGAATTTGAGTTTGGCGTAGCGCTGCTACAAGCCACTGAAGGTGGCCTGCAGCTGAGTGTACAGAGCGAAACTGAAGAACATCTTGAGCGTCTCAAAGGTGTAGTTGCCAGCCACTTTGAACGTTTTGCCTGGCAAGAAGAGCTGACGCTCGAGTGGAGCCAGCAATAAGGCTCAGGCTTACCGGCTACGGCTAATGAGGATCTGCCGGTAAACTCAGCTCAATCGACTCCCCCATCGAATCGTTAAGGCGTTCGAGTTCGAAGTTGAGGGCATCAGCATCCTCCTCCAGCGACAGAGCAATCGCCGCGAAATCATCTGCGACCTCGATTAAAGCTAACACTACCGATGGATCGAATAGTGTGCCGCTGGCGGCATTGATCCGCGCCATCGCATCATCGTGACTCAGGGGCTGACGATAGGCGTGATGACTGGTGAGTTGCTCATAGCGACCCGCTACAGCCATCAAACGCGCCGAAAGTGGGATTTTTTCGCCACGCAAACCTTGCGGGTAACCCGTGCCATCCCAGTTTTCATGCTGGCTGTAGACAATATCTTTGGCGTCACTCAAAAAACTGTACGAGCCATCGAGCTTTTGCTCAGCTGCTTCCAGCGCCATATATCCAGCCTTGGCGTGCCCCCGCATGAGTTCGAGATCATGGCCTTTCAACTCGGTCGGACTCAGCAGGATACGATCGGGCAAAACCAACTTACCAATACCATGCAGCAATGCGGAGCGGCCTAACTGTGCGATTCGCTCCTCGTTGAGTTCAGCCGCCAAGCCTGGCTGCTGACGCGCCAACGCTGTCGTCAATGCAACAACATAGGCTTTAATTCGCGCTAAATGCAGGCTGCACGGGTTGTCACGCATGGCTGCCAAACTGGCCATGGCCTCAATCGCGACCTCCTGATGCTTTTCAATCTCACGGGTTCGCCTGCGTACTTCTAGCTCCAGGTACTCATTTTTATCGCGCAGAAAATCCGCGCTGACCTTGAGCTGCAAGTGCGACTGAACCCGCGCCAACACAATCGGCGGGCTGATTGGCTTAGTGATGTAATCAACTGCACCTAAGTCAAAGCCAAGCTGCTCATCCGCCAACTCGCTCTTCGCGGTCAGGAAGATAACTGGGATGCCTGCCGTCTGTGGGTTGCTCTTTAACGCACGGCAAACCTCATAACCGTCCATGCCGGGCATGGTGATATCGAGCAGAATAAGATCAGGCGGCGTATCACTGGCCGCAATACGCAATGCATTAAGGCCGCTGCTGGCGACCTTGACCCGGTAGCTGTCGAGTAGCAATTCGCTCATCAGCTCAAGGTTTTCAGGCACATCATCTACAACAAGTACCAGCGGCTGATCTGAGTAATTCAAGCTATCGTCCATCATGATTTCTCCCTAATACCTCAAGTATCGCCGCTGCTGCGATCGCGAACCACACGAAGTGCGCGAACAAAATCATAGGCACGTATGGCACTCGCCAATGAATCATAGTCATCCTTGAAAAACTTGCGTAATTCAACAGCTTGCGCTTCCAAAAACTTACTTGCGCGAGGATCATCCTCGATCAGCAAGCGCTCAAGTTGCATACACAACTCTCGAATTCTTGCTGGATCCACAGGTGACTCATCGGGCGGCGGCGCCTCAGGGAACTGTTTGAGGATTGCCGCAATGAGTTCACGCACACTGTTTTGCACACTTTGCAAATGCACGTCCAGTTGCCGGTGCTCGGGGTCCTGGATTGCTGACTCCAGCAGTCCCGCTTTGGCCAGCAGATCATCAGCACCTAAATTACCAGCCAACCCTTTGAGCGAGTGCACAAGGCGCTCTGCGGCCTCATGTTCACCGGCCAACATGGCTGCGCGGATTTGCTCGGGCACATCATGTTGGCTACTGGCAAACTTTGTAAGCAAACGTTGATACAGCTCCACTTTGCCCAACACCCGGCGCAAGCCAGTCACAACATCAACCCCGGGCAAATACCAGTTGTGAGCCACCGGTACTGCCTCGATTGCCTTGGGTTTACTTGTTGCAATCGGCGCAGCAGTGTCCTGCGAGCGCGGCTCTTTTATATCCAGCCAACGCTTCAATGTCGCCCATAATTCATGAGGGTCGATTGGCTTGCCGATATGGTCATTCATGCCTGCACGAATACAGTCCTCACGGGCTGTAGGCAGCACATTTGCAGTCATTGCAATCACCGGCAACGTTGCAAACCGTGACTCTTTACGAATCGCTTGAGTGGCGCCAATACCGTCAAGCACGGGCATTTGCATATCCATCAACACCAATGAGTAATAACCATCAGGGTTGGCGCGCAGCTTATCCAGGGCAATACCGCCATGCTCAGCGTGCTCGATCAGAATCCCGCTTTCTTCCAGTAAGCCTGCGGCCACCTCACGATTGAGTTCGTTATCCTCAACCAGCAACACACGCTGTCCATTAAAGTTGGGGAACGAACTCTGGTTACGCGATGAACTGATCGCAGAATCGGGCGATTCAGCGTTCAAACTACGTAAAACAGCCTCACGCAGCAGCCCCGGATTGACCGGCTTAAACAACACACCATCAATCCCTGCCGCCTTGGCGCTGAACAGCAGTTCCTCACGACCATACGCCGTGACCATCAGTACTCTCGGGGCATTTTGCAACTCAAGTGCGCGCAAACGCCGAGTGGTCTCAATGCCATCCATCACCGGCATTTGCCAATCGATCATCACCAACTCATAAGGTGAACGCTGATCGATTGCATGCTGAATTTGGCTGAGTGCCTGAGCGCCAGATTCGACCACATCAACCGCCATCCCCAGGTTACCCAACAATCCATGCAACACCTGACGTGCAGTATTGTTGTCATCCACCACCAGTACGCGTCTGCCCTTCAGCACTACAGGCTGATCCCGCAGCGAATCCTGCTCAAGGGAGACACCAAACGGCACTGAGCACCAGAACAGGCTACCTTTGCCCTGCTCGCTCTCGACACCAATCTCACCGCCCATTGCTTCAATCAGTTTTTTACAAATCGCCAAACCAAGGCCGGTGCCACCGTATTTACGCGTGGTTGAGGTATCTGCCTGCTGGAATGACTGAAACAGTCGACTGATCTGCTCGTGGCTGATACCTATGCCGGTGTCGCGTACGGCAAAGTAGATAAACACTTCCCTGATGCTGCGCTGATCGACACGAATCAGCAGCTCAATTTCCCCGTCATCAGTGAACTTAACTGCATTATTGGCCAAGTTAATCAGAACCTGGCCCAAGCGGAGCGGGTCACCAATCAAAAACTGCGGCACGGCTGGATCAAGGTTAAAAATCAATTCAAGATTTTTTTCATTGGCCTTGTCACCGATCAGGTTGGCCACATTCTCCAGCACTTGAAGCAGGTCGAAGTCGATGTGCTCAATCTTCAATTCACCCGCTTCGACTTTCGAAAAATCGAGGATGTCATTGATGATCCCCAGCAAGTGCTGTCCGGATTGCTGAATCTTGTTCAGATAGTCGCGCTGCCGCGGTGAAGGATCAGCGCGAAGCGCAAGATGCGACATGCCGATAATGGCGTTCATCGGGGTCCGGATCTCATGACTCATATTGGCCAGGAAATCCGATCTCAACCGAGCGATGTCCTCTGCCATCTCCTTGGCCGCCAATAGCGCCTCTTCGGCTTGCTTGCGCACGGTGATATCACGACTCACACCAACCAAGCCCAACAGCGCACCTTGATCATCTTGAAAGGTTGTCCGCACTGTATCGAACACAACGCGACGCCCGTCTGGATAAAGCGCCCAACCTTCCGTCTCGAATGCACCATGTTGGCTCAGGGCAACTTTATCGTGACCTGCGCGCGCCTTAGCCCATTCACTGTCCAGCAACTCCATATCGTTCTTGCCGAGAACCTCTTCGCGAGTCAGGCCAAACAATTCGGCGCAGGCTTGGTTAATCCCTGCGTAATTACCTTTTTCATCTTTAAACCAGATTGGATCCGGAATCGCGTTTATCAATGCGGTCAACGTACGCCGCTGCAGTTGGGCCTCTGCCTCCGCACGCGCCCGTTCTACGATTTGCACGCTAAGCCGGCGGTTCCAGACCAGAACAAAGGTAATCAGCGCTATTATCCCGAGCAAATATGGCCAGCCAACCATTATCAAACGCTGCCAGTTAAACTCGGTCAACGCGGGCAACCAGTGCGCTTTAATGGTTGCCGTTTCCTTGTCAGTGACGGTCAGCAGCGCTTCATCCATTGCCCGCTGCAACTCTGGCGCGCTCATGCGCACCGCAAAGGTAAATTCACTGTTGGTTAAGCCTGCTTCAGCGCGGACCTCAATATTGGTCAGGTTGAGCTCGCGAATCAGATAGCTGGCAACGATCATATCGCCGACATACGCATCAACGCGCCCGGATGACAATGCCTGCAACGCATCGCGAGTCGTCTCGACCTGCATCAGTTTGATACGGGGCACCTTGGTTTTGAGGCCCGCCTCAACCACATAGCCACGTTCAACCGCAACCCGATGGCCGTCCAAGTCGGAGAGCGTTTGCACGCGGTCACCCGAACGGGTGAAAATTAAACTGCTGCTGACAATGTAAGGCTGGGTAAAACGCATAAACTTCTCGCGCTCAGGCGTTCGAACCACAGAAGGCAAGAGATCAACTTTATCAGCTCTAAGCGCGGCGACTGCGGCGTCCCAGCTATCAAACAGCACGACCTCAACACCCATGCCCAGACGCTTGCTGAGTAATTGCAGATATTCACCGCTGAGACCGGTGTATTCACCCTGCTCGTCGATCACATCAAAAGGTGCCCAGCTATCCCGCTCGACACCCACACGGATAATCGGATTAGCCTTTATCCAGGCTTGATCCTCATCACTTAGCGGCACTTGTGCAGCTTGCACCGAGAAACATAACAACCAGCACAGTAGCAACCCACCGATACGCGCCATCAACAAGATCCTTGAAGTCACCCTTTGTTAACTAATTGCAGCTTAGCCCTTGTGGCCAAAACCATTTGCACTTAGGAACCAACGGCAGGTACGAAAACGGCGCCTTGTGAGGCGCCGCTAAATTATTCAGCGATATCTCTGTAAGCAATGCCAGTCATCTCATCATTACTTCTCGAGAATTGCCGTCACGCCCTGCCCGCCCGCCGCACAAATCGAAATCAAACCGCGCGCTTCAGTTTGCTCTGCAGCCGCAAGCAACTTGGCCAAATTGGCGATAATACGCCCACCGGTTGCAGCAAATGGATGGCCTGCCGCCAGTGAGCTGCCTTTGACATTCATCTTGCTGCGATCAATCGAGCCCAAAGGCTTGTCCAAGCCCAGACGCGTCTTGCAATACTCAGGGTCTTCCCAGGCCTTGAGGGTGCACAACACTTGCGCAGCAAAGGCTTCATGAATCTCGTAGTAATCGAAGTCCTGCAACGTCAGATTGTTACGCGCCAGCAACCTTGGCACTGCGTAGACTGGTGCCATGAGCAGACCTTCAGCACCGTCGACAAAATCGACCGCTGCGGCTTCACCGTCACGCCAGTAGGCCAGAATAGGCAGACCGCGTGCCTTTGCCCACTCTTCGCTGGCAAGCAGCACCAGTGAAGCTCCGTCGGTCAGGGGTGTTGAATTTGCGGCGGTCAGGGTGCCGCGCGAACTGCGCTCAAATACCGGCTTGAGGGTGGCGAGCTTTTCAATGTTGATATCAGGTCGCAGGTTGTTATCGCGAGTCAGGCTGCTAAACGGCGTCAGCAAATCATCTTGCCAGCCGTCAGCGTAAGCCGCCGCCATTTTCTGGTGGCTTTCGACCGCCAGTTGATCTTGCTCATCGCGTGGAATCGACCAGGTTTGCGCCATCAGCTCGCAGTGCTCGCCCATCGACAGGCCCGTGCGCGGCTCACCATTACGGGGCAGTGACGGCGACAGGTGACGCGGACGAATTTTCAGCAGGGTTTTGATCTTGTCAGCGGTGGATTTGCTGCGATTAGCTTCAAGCAGAATCTTGCGCAACCCCTCGTTCACCCCGATAGGTGCATCGGAGGTGGTATCAACTCCCCCAGCGATGCCGCACTCGATTTGCCCTAAGGCAATTTTGTTGGCGACCAGCAGCGCTGCTTCAAGCCCTGTACCGCAAGCTTGCTGAATGTCGTAAGCAGGTGTTTCCGGGGCCAGCAATGAGCCCAGAACGCACTCACGAGTCAGATTGAAGTCCCGCGAATGCTTGAGTACGGCGCCAGCAACCACTTCCCCCATACGCTCGCCATGCAAGTTAAAGCGCTCAACCAGACCGCCCAGCGCACTGGTGAGCATTTCCTGATTACTTGCCGTGGCATACGCTGTGTTGGAGCGCGCGAACGGAATACGATTACCACCGATGATGGCAACGCGACGCAGCTGGGTCATGAGTGACTCCTTGCGAAAGTGAAATTGGAGTGTCGCATAGGCTAGCGTGTAACCGCAGCTTCACATTGGCCTGCATGCCGACCCGATAAAGATTCAAGTCAATTGCGCGATACTGTTGTCACAGTAGAGTAATCGAGCCTCTGATTGCTGAATTTGTCCTCAGTGCGTTAAAGCGATGATCATTTACGATAGGTAAAACTCGCATTGCACTCCCTTTGCTGGCTAGCTATTCAGAAGACCCTTCGCTCACCTTTTTGTTCTGCTCGCAGGAGCCTTTCATGTCTGACCGTTATCTATCTTTCGCCAACTCAGCCACCGGGCGCCGCGTTGTTAGCGCCCTCGGCCTACCCGCGCCGCTAAGACTGGAACGCTGGACAGCCGGACGTAATCGTCCAGTTGATGGCGCCATACTGCTTAGCGGTGGCCAACTGAGCCAAGCCATTAGCCGCTTTGCCAACAAGCTCAGCGACCAAATATTTGCCAATGAAGAAGGCACATTTGACCTGCCGCGCTGGACCGCAGAGCATTCGCCGAAGCTCAAAGCGCTGGTGTTCGACGCCAGCGAGCTGACCCGCTTCGAGCAGCTAATCGCCCTGCGCGATTTCTTCCAGCCGGCATTCAAGGGGCTGAGCAGCTGCCCACATATCATAGTGCTCGGCCGCCCGCCGCAAAGCCTTAAAGACCCTGTCGCGGCCAGCGTGCAGCGCTCACTTGAAGGTTTCACCCGCTCACTGGGCAAAGAAATACGCCGTGGTGGCACCGTGCAATTGCTCTACGTCGACAAGGGTGGAGAAACTCAGCTGGAAGGCGCGTTACGCTTTTTCCTGTCACCTAAAAGCGCTTACGTATCGGGCCAAGTGCTACATCTCAACGCCTGTAGCGCCGAAGTCAAAGACTGGACGCGGCCACTGGCAGGCAAAACAGCGCTCGTCACCGGCGCCTCGCGCGGCATTGGTGCAGCAATTGCCGAAACCCTGGCCCGCGATGGCGCTGAAGTGGTTCTACTTGATGTTCCAGCTGTACAGGCTGATCTCGAAGCCCTGGCCGCACGCTTGGGTGGGCGCAGTATTGCTCTGGATATTTGCGCAGAGAACGCCGCAGAAACACTACTTGAAGCCTTACCCGAAGGCCTCGACATCGTGGTGCATAACGCGGGAATTACCCGCGACAAGACACTGGCCAAAATGAGTGATGGCTTCTGGAACTCGGTGATCAACGTCAACCTCAGCGCACCGCAAGTACTGACCCAAGCGCTACTCGACGCAAAAAAGCTGCATGAGAATGCGCGCATCGTGCTGATTGCCTCGATTAGCGGAATTGCGGGCAACATGGGCCAAACTAACTACGCCACCAGTAAAGCTGGAGTCATTGGTGTCGCTCAGTCGTGGGCGCCAGCGCTGGCCAAGCAAAACATCACAATCAATGCCGTTGCGCCTGGCTTTATCGAAACGCAAATGACTGCGGCCATCCCGCTGACCATTCGTGAGGCGGGCAGACGCATGAATTCAATGGGCCAAGGTGGCTTGCCGCAAGATGTCGCCGAAGCAGTGGCATGGTTTGCTCAACCATGCACCGGCGCCGTGACCGGTCAGGTCATGCGTGTATGTGGGCAAAGCCTGCTGGGTGCCTAGGCTATAAGCCCAAACAACCACAGAAAACTAGCGCTGCGCGGGCTCGCGCAGCGCTAGATAAAACTTGATTCAAGCCTTCCTCCGGTTGCGATATTCAACCGGGGTTACGCCAACCCAACGCTTGAATGCTCGATAAAAGGTACTTGGCTCAGAGAACCCCGTGAGTTCGACAATCACCTCAATACGCTCATCAGTATTGAGCAGCAGGTCTTTGGCTAGACGGCAACGGTAATCGCTGACCAGATCATTGAAACGCACACCGGCGATGGTCAGACGTTCACGCAAACGTCGAGCAGGCATACCCAATCGCAGCGAGACCTGCTCCAGTGTGGCGCGGTTTTCGATCACCAGTTCCGCAATCAAATCACGCACGGAGTTGACCAGGTCAAACCGCTCAATCTCACTGAGTTGGCGCTGCGCCAAAGAGTCGTGCATTTGTAGCACTTCAGGCTGTGCTAGCGCTGAAGACCTGCTCAGGATTGCACTGTCAAACACCAGTGCATAACGCTCGCTGCCCATGTGTGCAGGGCAGCCATAAACGGCTCGATATTGTTCACTCGAGGCGCCCTGCTCGTGAATGAAATGCACCTCGTAGAGCGCGAACTCACCTTCAGTCAATGCGTTGAACAACCGGATGACAGCTCCGGCAAACATCTCTGGAAAGTGACGCGACACACCACTGTCCGCAGCTAAAGTCAAAACGGCACGACCACCTTCAACATCAAGGCGTGCCTTCAGCGTATCGGAGAGCAGACGCATGTAGCGCAAGGCGTGACGCAGGCCTGCACCAAAGGTTTCATTGGAGAGGAATAAGTATTCGAGCAACAAACCTTGATAGATGGGCAAATGTTCGACAAGGAACAACCCGGCATGTTCTTCCCCTGTCTCATCAATAACCGCCTGCCAAAACATTTCCTGAAGCGCATGAGAAAAGCGGTTAGGCGGTAACTCTCCTGTTTGTAAGCCGATACGTGCCAAAACCTTGGCCGGGTCAGTTCCACTGGCTTGTAATGCGGCGAGCACAGGCCGCATCAACGCAATATCATCCGTAAGATCGCGCATGCTTAACTTCTTTTATAAGTACATATTAGGTGCCTTACATCTTAGGCAGCTTTACCAGGCGGGCTCAAGCAGCCATCTTGCCCAATTAACGAACGGCAACGGAACAACCATTGTCCAAAGTGCTATTGACTGGCCTGACGAATGCTAAAACACAGAGGCCAATGCTTGAGGTTTCGCAGCTACTAAGCTGCTGTCAGCGTTTAATGGAGGCGCACATTAATGACTATCCAATGGCTTGACCTTGATACTGTGCCGGCGCTGCCCGGACTATTTTTGCAGGCGCTTTTGCGACGTGGAGCTACAGGTAAAGAGTTGCCAAACCTTGGCCTGCGGACCCATACCAGCATCAACCCACAGAATCTTGCGGCCTACCGCAAAGTCTGCGGTGCAGCCGACTCCAGCCTACTTCCGCCCGCCTACCCGCATGTGCTGGCATTCCCCCTGCAACTGAAACTACTCACCGATAAGCGCTTTCCGTTCCCGCTACTCGGCCTGGTACACCTTGAAAACAGTATACAAGTGTTACGCCCACTCGCGGGGCTTGGCCCCTTCAGCATCAGCGTGCATGTTGAAAATCTGAAACCCCATGACAAAGGCGCTATTTTCAGCATTATTACCTGTTTAGAAGACCAACTCGGCCTACTTTGGCGAGGTGACAGCAGAGTACTTTGTCGTGGCGTTAAGCTGGACGGAAGCCCTGAAGCACCACTGGAACTCCCGGATGTACCGCTGACCACGCGGGGCCAGTGGCATGCCCCAAGCGATATCGGCCGGCGCTACGCAAGAGTCGCAGGCGACTACAACCCGATTCACCTGTCAGCATTGAGCGCCAAACTCTTTGGCTTCCCGCGCGCAATCGCTCACGGCCTATGGAACAAAGGCCGCGTGCTGGCCGACCTTGCCGAACAACTTCCAGACAGTGGCTACCAGATTGATGTGCGCTTCAAAAAACCGCTGTTACTGCCAGGCGACGTCACGCTTGAATCAAGTGCAGACGCCGCAACAGGACAATTCACCCTGGCCAGTTCACATGACATGTTGCATTTGCACGGCAATTGGCAGCCGCTAAACCATTGATTTCTGGAGCTACAGCCAAAGTAAGCTCAAGCGGCTTGCACCGCCGCACGATCCATCCCAAGCTATGCGCCTTCAAGGAGCGCAGCATGAATATCACCGAACTCACCAACCGCCTGCACGCGATTCGCGATCGTAACGATTGGAAGCAGTATCACAGTCCTAAAAACCTGGCGATGGCTGCAAGCGTCGAAATGGCTGAGCTGGTTGAAATTTTCCAGTGGCTGACTGAACAGCAATCCCATGAGCTTTCAAATGATGTGCTCGAACACGCGGGTCAGGAGGTCGGTGACATCGTGCTTTATTTACTGCTGCTGTGCAGCGAGTTGGGTTTGGACATGGAACAGGTCGTACGGGCCAAACTTGCGGACAGCGAAAGGCGGTTTGCATCGTGAAAGATCGTCATTTTGATGAGCTCGCCACCCGCTTTGCAGAAAAAATCTACGGCGGTGCAAAAGGTGCAATTCGGCTAGCGGTTTTGCAAGCAGACCTCGCCGAAGCCCTGCCCGATCGGCCGTTGCGCGTGCTTGATGTCGGCGCGGGGCTGGGCCATATGTCTTTGTGGCTGGCGCAGCGGGGCCATCAAGTCACGCTTGCTGAACCTGCCGAGCCGATGCTTAACGGCGCCCGCGAACGGTTCGCCGAGGCAGGTGTTGAGGCCACATTCATCCAAGCGCCATGGCAAGACTTGCTTGGCCAATGCAACCAACCTTATGACCTCGTTATCTGTCACGCGGTACTCGAATGGCTTGCCGAACCGCACTCAATCCTACCCGTTCTGCATCAACTGACGGCGCCAAATGGTTGGCTGTCACTGGCGTTTTACAACAAAGACGCGTTGATCTACCGCAACCTGCTCAAAGGCCATTTCCGTAAGTTACGCAAAGCTGAATTTGCCGGTGAAAAACAAAGCCTGACGCCGCAACGTCCTGTCGACCCGCATGAGTTGGCAGCGCAACTTAGCGGAGAATGGCAAGTCGAAACACAGAGTGGTGTGCGTGTTTTCCATGACTACATGCCACGGGACTTTCAGCTAAAGGCAGAGCTAATCGACCTTTTGGAGATGGAACTGGCTTACCGGCGCCATCCCACATTTGCAGGCTTAGGCCGCTATTTGCACTGGGTGTGCCGTCCACGTCAATAAGGAGTCGCGAGATGCATCGTGCAGTCAGCTTAATCTTCGGCCTGACAGCTCTGCTCGGCCTTGCGGCCTGCCAGTCAAGCAATCCCTACAGCGCATCCTCAAAACCACTGCCGCCAGCGCCTGCACATGCGGCCGGGCAGATTGATCTAAGCGCCTACCCGGCACCCACACGCGACTACGGCCGTTATCGCAGTTGGAGCTGGGCCAATAAGCAGCTACCCGCGGGTAGCGCCTGGGCGAGCAGTGCAATGATTAGCAGCGCAGTCAGTAACAGCCTCGACCGCGCCGGCTTACGCCCGGTGCAAAGCGGTAAAGCCGCAGACTTATGGGTCAGCGCCAGCGTGCGACTAGAAACCCGCCTGCGCCAATCTTACGACCGCGGCGGTGTCTACTACGGTGCAGGCAGTGGCTATTATGATCGCTATGACCGTTACGGCGCTTACGGTAGCGTGCCTATCGTGCGCACTTATCAGCAAGAAGTCGCAGTCGTGCGTGTCGACTTTTACGACAGCCGCGATGGTCAGCCTATCTGGAGTGGCAGCGCCGAAGCCCTTAGCGGCAGTGATGAAAGTGAACGCAACAAGGCGTTACGAGAAGCGCTGCACAACGCGCTCTCTAGTTACCCGCCGGATTGAGCAGCACAGTTAGCAACACTCGATACTGGTTTGACGGCATGGGCCGCGCTTGCATAAGACAACAAACCCTAAGTGGTCGTCGGAGATAAACAATGAAACGCCATATATTATTACTCGCCAGCATCTTGCTGCTGAGTGCCTGTCAAAGTATTCAAATTGACCGCGACTACGACCCCAACCGAGACTTTGCCAGCTACCAAAGCTGGTCTTGGCAAAGTCCGGCACTGACCTACTCGCCAGATGATCCACGCCTAAAAAGCGATCTGACAGAGCAACGCATCCGTGATGCGGTAAAGGACCAGTTTGAACAACGCGGCTTACGTGAAGCGCCTGCCAATACGAAAGCCGATCTCAGTGTTCAAGTTGCACTGATAGTCGATGACCGGCAAAACCTCTACACCACCAACTACGGTGGCGGTTGGAACAACGCGTGGGGCGGTGGTTATTGGGGCGGCCCGATCTACACCGAAACCCAGACTGTCGATTACAAGGTCGGCACCTTGCAGGTAGATCTCTACGACGGCAAAGACAAAAAACTGGTGTGGCGTGGCAGCGCCCAGCAAGTCATGCCGCGTAATACGCTTAGCCCAACCGAGCGCGAAGCCGCAATCCGCGAGACCGTGACCAAAGTACTCAGCCAGTATCCACCGCGTTGATCACAGTATCCAAACCCCACCGGCTTAGCCAGCGGCCTGCAGAGGAGCGGGATCTACTCACCGTTGCCACCTTTGTCCGCAGCGCCAATGAGCTGTTCTATTGCTACCCCAAGGCGAGTTGGCCGCTAACGCCTGCTCAAATCGCTGATGCCATCAGCAATCGGCGTGACAGCACGGTTGTCTTGCTCAACAATGAAGTGGTCGGTTTCGCCAACTTTTATCAATGGAAAACGGGCGTCTATTGCGCGCTTGGCAATGTGATGGTCTCGCCTAACACACGTGGTCAAGGAGTCGCGCGTTATCTGGTACAGGTAATGGAAGAACGAGCGCGTACTCATCAGCAGGCTAGACGTATGCGCCTGTCATGCTTCAATGGTAATACCGCAGGCCTGCTACTCTACAGCCAACTGGGTTATGACCCGTACGCCATCGTCGAACGCGAAGCTCCGGACGGGCAACGCGTCGCGTTAATTCAGATGGACAAAGCCTTATGAGCGACACCGCCATCCAGCACATCCTGATTGTGGTCAACAGCGGCCCAAGTACACCCGCACGCTGTGCGGCGCCGTTTTACACCGCCACACTACTGGCCTGCATGGATGCGCAAGTGACGGTGTTCCTCAGTGGTGAAGCGGCGCAGTTGGCGCAAGTTGAAGTGGCCGATAACCTGTATGCAGCCACTGACGGCGAACCCGTCAGGCACTTTATTCAGCAGGCCAAAAGCGCAGGTGTGCGCCTGTTAATGTGCCGAGCGCCGGGCGTTGCAATCGACGAAAGTAGCCTCATCCCGGAGCTGGATGAAATCGCCAGCGGTGGCGAGCTGGCACAGATGATTCTTGAATACGACAAAGTCCTGAGCCTATGAAGCTGAACGGTTTGGAATTCCCCGATGACCTGCTCTACGCACCCGATCACAATCTGTGGTTACGCGAAGAAACCGACGCCACGCTAACCATTGGCCTCAGTGCTTATGGCTGCGCCAGCTACGGTCAGATCTTCGCCTTCACGCCCAAACGTGACGGTCAATCCATCGAGGCGGACCGCAGCTTCGGTATCGTCGAATTTGCTAAAGCCGCATCCTCGGCACGCTCGCCGATTGCTGGCATCCTGATCGCCAGTAATAGCGAAGTTGTGCGCCGCCCTGCACTGATCAACCAGGATTGTTATGACAAAGGCTGGATGATCCGCTTGCAGCCAAGTGATTGGGCAAACGCCCGCCAGCAACTGCTCACCGGCGATGCAGCCTTGAAAGCCTTTGCAGAACGCATGCATCTGGATGGCTTCAACCCAGACGATGACGGCGTTCAAGCACTGCGCTGAACACCCAACAGATTGAGTCAGCCGCCTCGACCGATAAGAGCAAGCTGTAGAGTGCGGTCACCCAAACTTGTAGGTACTACCCATGGGCCATGGACATTCAGCGTTCATTGCTCATTGCTAAAACTCTCCTAGCCAATCTGGAAGATCTGCTCACCGCGCACGGCGGCGAACTCCTTGGTCTCCCGCACCGCTGCGTTAAGTTTGTCCACACCGGCAATCGTACCCACGGTTGCAATGATCACTATGTTTGGCTTCGTTACCTGCTGCGCATCGGCAGTGGGAAGTCCAACCAGGAGCAGGATTGATACACATTTGCAGAGCCCCTTGGTGTATTGCATGTTGCCTCCTCGCGGCTTTACGCCGCGAATTTAATAGAATTATGCGGTAATGGGTGCGGAGCGGATTCCGCCCCGCACTGGGTCAGGTCGTAGATCAATCGCGTATGGATTGAGCTAGTTCTGATCAATTAGTCGGCTAGCGAACGTTTCGTCGCCTTTGAGCACATGGGGTGTATTGAAGACGGCCTCATCGAGTTCGCCTTCACTGCGCGCGACCACGCAGGCTACTGCGCTGTCGCCGGCCACGTTCACCGCGGTACGCGCCATGTCGAGAATCCGGTCGATGCCGGCGATGATCGCGATGCCTTCAAGCGGTAGGCCGACCGAAGTCAGTACCAGCGACAACATGATCAGCCCGGCGCCGGGTACGCCAGCGGTGCCAATGGAGGCCAGTGTCGAGGTCAGTACGATGGTCAGGTACTGACTGGCGTTCAGATCGATACCGTACACCTGGGCGATGAACACCGCACAAACACCTTGATACAAGGCGGTGCCATCCATGTTGATGGTGGCCCCCAGGGGTAGGACGAAGCTAGAGACACGGCGCGATACGCCAAGATTCCGTTCGGCCGACATCATCGTGACCGGCAGCGTTCCCGAGCTGGAGGTGCTGGTAAAGGCGACCATGATCGGCTCAATGCTGCCCTGGAAGTACCGTAGCGGGCTGAGCCGAGCGACCAGCTTGATCAGCCCCCCGTAGACCACCAGCGCATGCACGGCGCAACCGAGATAGACCATTGCAATAACCTTCGCCAGCGGCGCCAGCAGGTCGAGCCCATAGGTGCCGGCTACCCAGGTCATCAGCGCGAACACGCCATAAGGGGCGAAGGAAATTATGATCGACGTAAGCTTGTACATGACTTCAGCTGCCGACTCGAAGAGACGTTTCAGCGGTTTTGCGGTGTCTCCCGCGAGTACGATCGCCATACCGAGCAGGATCGCGAACACGATGATCTGCAGCACGTTGCCGGTCGCGAAAGCTTCGATCGGGTTAGTCGGCACGAGTCCCAAGAGGGTGTCGGTGATTGACGGCGCGTCCTGGGCTGCAACGGTTTTCGCTGCGCCAAGATCGATACCGACACCGGGCTTAAACACGGCTGCCAGCGCGAGTCCGATTGAGATCGCTACCGCAGTGGTTGCCAGGTACAGGGCGAAAGTCTTCGCACTGAGCCGCCCCATGGTGGCGAGGTCCTGCAGCGAGGCGACACCAGTGACCAGCGAGATGAAGATCAGCGGCACGATCAGCATCTTGATCCCACGGATGAAGAGATCGCCGATCGGCTTAACGCTGGCAGCGAGTTCCGCGTTGCCGGTCTGGTTAAGCACGGTGCCTAGGATCACACCAAGCGTCAGCGCGATGAAAATCTGCTTCCAGAGCTGCATTCCGGTCCAGAAAGCGAAAGGTCTGCGACGAGCGGGTGAAGATGAGTTTTTCATTGTCGTTCTCCTGCTTATTGTTTTTTTATCCCCGGTATTTCCGGGTTTCAACTACAACGTCATATCGCTTGCGTGCACACCAAGCGCCGATCGCTGGAGCGCGAGGCTCAGGCTCTTCGGCTATATTGGAGATAACGCCGCAATTCCCCAGATAGCGCACCGCAGCTAAGCCTCCGCTGAACCCTCAAGACGGGTTAGCCGAGGCTTGTCATTTTAGGGGTGACCAACGCAATCGCCTCCAGCTCAACGGCGAGCCCAAAGTGCAACTGCGATACGCCGGCGACCGCTCGGGCGGGGCGATGGGTGCCCATCCATGCCGCATAGATTTCGTTGAAGAGTGGCCAGCGTTCGATGTCGGTGACGTAGACGCGAACCTGCACCAGGTTTTCCTTGCCGACGCCCGCGCATGCCAGACAGGCTTCAAGGTTCGCCAGCACCTGGGCTGACTGTTCCTCGAAGGAGCTGCCGATGAGAACCGTCCCATCCGGCTGAATCGGAAGCTGGCCGGAAATGAAGACCAGGCCGCCCGCCACGCATACGTGGGAGTAATGGCCCACAGGAGGGGTGACCGCCGAGCTGTTTGCACAACTGATGTCGGCGCGTTGGAGGATTTGATTCATGGCGTGTATCACTCTGATCAAAGGGCAAAGGAATCCCGTCCTGTCAATCCGAACGGATCACAGCTGGGGGTTATAAAGAGATGGGCGGCTCGCTGGCTGCCCGCCTTGGCACTACCTGACTAGCAGGCTCGCGAAGCGCGCCATGTCGACGTTGCCGCCACTCACGAGTACACCGATGCGCTTGCCTTTCAGTTCGGCTTTCATCTGCCGGGCTGCGGCGAATCCGAGGCAGCCCGTGGGCTCGACGACCAGCTTCATGCGGGAGGCGAGGAACTTCATGCAGTCAATCAGTTCGGCATCCGAAGCGGTGAGGATGTCGTTGACATCCCGCAAGATGATAGGAAAGGTCAGCTTGCCCAGGTGCTGGGTCTGAGCGCCATCGGCAATGGTCTTGGGGGTGTCGATGTGTACGATGCTGCCTGCGTGGAACGAGCGCTGACCGTCATTGCCCGCCTCCGGCTCGACGCCGTACAGCCCGCAGTTAGACGACAGCGCCCGTGTGGCCAGAGCACAGCCGGAAAGCAGGCCGCCGCCGCCCAACGGTACGAATAATGCGTCCAGAGGGCCAACTTCATCGAACAGTTCCTTGGCGGCCGTGCCCTGACCACAGAGCACGTCAGGGTGATCGTAGGGCGGGATCAACGTCAGGCCATGCGCCTCGGCCAGATCGCGGCCGATCTGCTCGCGGTCCTCCTTGTAGCGGTCGTAGATCACCACGCTGCCCCCATAACCCTGAGTCGCCGCCACCTTGGCGGCCGGTGCATCGTGCGGCATGACGATCATCGCCGGAATGCCCAGGAGCTTGGCTGACAGCGCAATGGCCTGCGCGTGATTGCCGGAGGAGAATGCCACGACACCGGCCTTGCGCTGCTCGGGGCTGAACTTCGACAGCGCGTTGAATGCACCGCGGAACTTGAAGGCACCCATACGTTGCAGGTTCTCGCATTTGAAGAAGACCTGAGCGCCGAACTCTTCGTCGACGGTGCGCGAAGTCACCACCGGTGTCTTGTGGGCGTAGCCTTTGATACGTTCCGCCGCGGTGGCAACGTCATCGTAAGAGGGAAGGTTGATCATCGTAATCCTCTCTTGGCCTGTCACCAGGCCATGCAACGCTGGTGCCCGCACCGGCGGACCCCTTCTGGATAATGAGCCGCGCCACAGCCAGGTCCTGCAACGCGAGTCCGGTCATGTCGAATACGCTGATGTCTGAGGCCGCGCGGGTATGCGCATCACTTCGCATAGCTGTACACCGATGCGCGAGAGACGCCCAAGTGCGCGGCGACGGTTTCCATTGCGCGGCGCAGGTCCAGCAGGCCGGCCGCCTTTAGCTCCTGAACCAGTGCGCGACGGTCTCCCGCCTTGAGCGCGCGAGGCGTAGTGGCCAGACGCGCCGCGAACTGATCGATGCGGGCGCGGATCGCGTCTGTGCCAGCGGGGTCAAGTGTCTCGCTGGCGGGCGCATTCACCGGCATGGCGACGAACTGGTTTAACATGCCCTGAAAGCCCTGGAACATCGTAAGGTCGATGTTCATGCAAAGAGCAGCGATGTATCGCCCCTCGGAATCCTTGATGCCAATCGAGGTGCTCTTGACCTGTCGGCCGTCCGCAAAGCGGTTCGGATAGTTGGCAATGACCTGCTCGAACTCGGGGTCCATGATGCGGGCAAGGCCAAGTTCGGTGGCTGGATGTCCGACCTCGCGGTTGGACAGGTTGTTGTGGATCGCCAATACGGCGTGCGAAGGGTCCAGCAGGTCGTGCACCACCACCTCGCAAAAGGGCGCGAAGGTCTTGGCGAGGCCGTCGGCGACCTGTTTGATTTGTTCGAGCAGCACTCGCTGCTCCGGGGTGCGTATTGTCATGGTAAGGCCAAGTGTCATTAATGATTCTGGACACTTTGTATTAATTTATACAAAATGTCAATCTGCTAACTACACCACGTTTTCAGACCGAGAGAGCTCCATGACCACAATTCAACAGCTTGGTACGCCCACCGCCCTCATCGACACGCAGCGCATGCAGCGCAACATCCAGCGCATGCAGGCGCGCATGACCGCCCTCGGGATGAGCTTCCGCCCGCACGTCAAGACCACCAAGAGCCTGCCAGTCGTACAGGAGCAGATTGCTGCCGGGGCGCAAGGCATCACCGTCTCTACCCTCAAGGAGGCCGAACAGTTCTTCGAGGCGGGTGTTACCGACATCCTGTATGCCGTCGGCATGGTCCCGAGCAAACTCCCGCAAGCGCTTGGGCTTCGCCAGCGCGGTTGTGATCTGAAGATCGTCACGGACAACGCCGCAGCCGCCCGGGAAATCTGCAACTTCGGGAGCGCGCATGGTGAGGTGTTCGAGGTGTGGATCGAAATCGACACCGACGGCCACCGCTCAGGTATCAAGCCGGAAGACGACTCCCTGCTCGAGGTCGCGCGCGTGTTGCAGGACGCCGGCATGCAAATGGGTGGCGTCATGACTCACGCGGGGTCCAGCTACGACTGCGACAACCATGCAGCCCTGCTGGCCATTTCCGAACTGGAACGTGCCGGCGCCGTGCGCGCGGCGCAAAGGCTGCGTGAAGCCGACTTGCCGTGCCCCGTCGTCAGCATCGGATCGACGCCGACAGCCTTGACGGCCGAACACCTTGAAGGTGTGACCGAGGTGCGCGCCGGCGTCTACGTGTTCTTCGACCTGGTGATGCACAACGTCGGCGTGTGCACCACAGACGACATCGCATTGAGCGTCCTCACGACCGTCATTGGTCACCAGACAGAAAAAGGCTGGGCCATCGTCGATGCGGGGTGGATGGCGATGAGCCGTGACCGTGGCACACAGAAGCAGAAGCATGACTTTGGCTTCGGTCAGGTATGCACCGAGGACGGGAAGGTGCTGGAGGGCTACACCCTGAGCGGCGCCAACCAGGAACATGGGATTCTGTCCCATGCCGGCGAACCGGATCGCAGCATCGTGGAACGCTTCCCGATCGGCACGCGGCTGCGCATTCTGCCCAATCACGCTTGCGCCACCGGAGCACAACACCCCGAGTACCAAGCCGTGCTGCCGGATGGGAATACCGAGACTTGGCCTCGCTTCTACGGCTGGTAATCACGGTTATACCGCCGGGACCCTGCCCTTGAGCGAACTGCTCAGTGGCATTGCGGCCTCGGACGGGTTCATCCTGCATACGGAGCAGGTCGCGCAGCTGGATAGCAAGGACATGGATATCGCGACCGGGCACGCCTTGCAGGTACGCTGCTAACACTGGCTGGCACAAGACGATGTCGAAGGCCTGGTCATCACACATGGAACCGACACCATCAAGGAAACGTCGTTCTTCCTGTACTCGGTGATCCAGTCGCCCAAGACCGTTGTGCTTAACCGTTGTGCTTAACTGTGCGATGCGCCCCGCCACCTCCGCAAGTCCTCGACGGGCCGCAGAACCTGTGCGCTGCAATAACCGTGGCTACTATCTTTGCTTTAATTTGATGAATGCTGCTTAGCCTGAATGCCGCCCTCTGCTAGCTTGAGCCTTATCGGCAATCACGAGGGCATCGGCATGCAAGCGCAAGACTTGGCTGTAAACGGTATCAACCTGCATGTGCATATGGCGGGCCCCGAAAACGGTCGTCCAATCTGGCTATTGCACGGCTTCCCCGAATGCTGGCACTCATGGCGCGAGCAGATACCGGCACTGGTCGCCGCAGGCTATCGAGTATTCACCCCGGAAATGCGCGGCTACGACCGCAGCGACGCCCCAGCGGAAATCAGCGCTTACGACGTACTGACGATTTGCGCAGATATTCAGGCGAGCATGACCGCACTCAATCAACACAATGTCTGTATTGTCGGCCACGATTGGGGCGCGCTGGTCGCCTGGCACCTCGCCCAACTCGAACCGCAACGCGTCAGCACACTGGTGGCCATGTCTGTGCCTTTCGCCGGACGCGGCAAGCGCCCGGCAATCGAAGTTATGCGTGAAGTGTTTGCCGAGCGTTTCAACTACATCGTCTACTTTCAGCAGCCCGGCGTTGCCGAGCAGGAACTGGATGCCGATATAGAACGCAGCCTGCGCATCTTTATCCAAGGCGCCAGCTCCAGCGACTTGCTGCTGCAAGAACGCCCTGCCGACAGCAAACTATTCGACGGCATCAAAATACCCAATGAGTTGCCCGAATGGTGCAGTGAAAAAGACTTCCAGGCCTATGTCGAAACCTTCACCGAAAACGGCTTTCGCGGCGCACTCAACTGGTACCGCAACTTCGAACGCAACTGGCAAAAAACCGAGTTTCTACAAGATGTAAAAATCGAGCAACCCACGCTGTTCCTGGTCGGCGACAAAGACCCCGTCGCCACCCTTGAAGCCCACACCATCAGCCGCATGCCAACCCGCGTCAGCAACCTGGAGCAGCATCAGCTAAGCGATTGCGGCCATTGGATACAAAGCGAAAAAGCCAAAGAAGTGAACGAGTTGTTACTGGGCTTTCTGGCAAAACACTTCCCCGCTTAGGGTGCGACAACGCGAAACTTGTCCACCGAGCCTTATAAAGCCGCGATCAAACGCGGAGAAATAACCCAGCCCTACACCGCGCCAATGGTGGATGGAAAAAGCGTCATCCACCCTACGCCAAGCCCCCGTAGGGCGCGACAACGCGAAGCTTGTCCGCCGAGGTTCAAATTCAAGCGTTTAGGAATGGGTGGCACAGGCCTGTAGGGCGCAGGCAAAAATGGTCAATGAAAAATGGCGGAAGGCAGTAAGAGTCGAACTTACCTAGGAACGGCTGCCGTCCCCTACCGAGTTTGAAGCCCGGCCACGCCACCGGGCGTGATTGCCTTCCATATTGCTCTGTCTCAACGTGTCGCTATTGAGTCGTTGAACCGTCAAATCGAGCATACCTTATCAATGCTGCTTGATCCGAGCGCAATGCAAAAATTTTGAATACCATAACAATCATTTTGCAATTGGAAATTGCCTTTGCCCAGCTAGGATAAACACTAGGCACCACCAGCTTATCCAAAAGAGTCACTCATCACAGGTTGCATTTGTAAGAAGAGTAAACATGTCGATGAGTTCATTGCTCGCCGGCCCATCTTGAATACACCACTCTGGACCTTCACCACCATCACCTTCAGAAACATAATATGGACATCCACTTTTCATAGCATTCAGATTATGTTTATTTGCTTGGCACTCACTTACCGTAGCTGAAGACTCAATCAACATCAGGTGCTTTGGGGGATTAAGGTATTTGCATTCGAGTTCTACGGGGACAAATGGGTTTCGGCCTGATGATTGCTGACCTTTTACTTCTGCAATTTCATCTAAAGAAGCCGCGACGGGAACCGGACATACCACTGCTTCGGTGCCAGCAATCACCTCATGACTATTAAAAAATACAAAAATAACAGGCGTAATTAAAAAATTAGTATTTGAAAGCGCATAAATTTACCTAAATGCGAAACGAGAAACTAGCACTTACAGAGAACAGACTATGTGAATTTAAAGGTGGTCTGCCCCCTATTGTTCATTAGCGAAGCGAACGATTTGAACCAGTTGTTAGAGACGACGGTAACCGATGACTTTGATAGATGACTCTAAAATTTCTATTTCAAAGCCTATGCGTCGACATATATCCAGAGTTTCGCTCATAGTTAAAGCTCCCTCAGTGGCTCTAGATTGCATTTCACACCACTCAATGAGCTTATGCTCTCCTAGGCGAAAATGATAAGTCCAGTCACCATCCCAACCTTGTGGTGGATAAATGAAGCCGTTCGTGGCTTTAGTTCTCCAGTAAGGTGCTCTTTGCCCTAACTCTGACATGAACTGCTGTAGCTCATTCCACTTGGTGTTATTGGCTAAGCCGGCGAGTTGTGGATTCATGAGTGGGCTCTAACGTTTGGTTAAGGGGCCGGCTTTAGCCGGTCCCGAGTGAGCGAAGCGAGCGACTTGAACCACTAGTTAGAAGCCATTCACTCATGGAAAAATGCTTTAACATCTTTTGATGCTTTTTCCATCACTCCGCTTTCTAAATTCAAAAACTACCTGAGCTTCCCAAGGTTCTGCGCCTTCATATTGGGAGAACTTAAGCTTAACCGCAATGTGGCCTTTTTGATCTGATGTGCATGTAATTGAAAGCTCTTGCTCAATTGATGCCCAGTTTATCTCCCCGTCCCAGCCTTTCCATTCTTTGGCCATGTACGAGAATAGATCAACTAATAAGTTACAGTCGGTGTAGCCCCAGACACGCCTAGAAACGAAGATGTCATGACTTTTGTATGTCGCAGTAAAATAGTCGCCTTCGATGTCTGATAGCACCAATTGTGCGGCTGTATCTGCTGACTTGATGGTGACTTCATTCATTGCTATGGCTTCTAACGTTTGGTTAAGGGGCGGGCTTTAGCACGTCCCAGTGAGCGAAGCGAACGATTTTAACCACTTATTAGGCCCGTAAGAGGGGACAGGCACAGTTTATTTTCTATGCTGCAAAAGCAATATGGACTGATATCAATGTGCCGTAGCACTCAGGCAGAGGTTAAGCTTCAAAGGTCTATGTGTCGAAAAAATGTCGAAAACGAAGGGCTTTTATGTGCAAATACGAGCAGTGCAAAAAGCTCAACCCCTTGCGTTGAGCGGGTCTGTGCAGCAATGGCATAGCAAATTGTAGAGTTCGACTCTTACTGCATTCCGCCATTTTTTGATTTCAACCGATAGTCGTAGGGGCAAGCGGTGTTTGAGTCCAAAGTGCTCGAAAAACGTGGTCTGCCCCCCCTAATTTGTACTGGCTGGCTTTGTTAGCTATTTTCCAATTCAGAATACTTAGTATATTCCCAGTACTCCAGATTCAGCTTTTGAAGTACATCACGCCCGATAACTGCCATCTGGTGCATTTCGTTCTCTTTATCCAGTTCTATCAAAGGGTTGTTACCATTGTGCTCATTGAAAAGTAGCATGAAGCCGAACCTCGAAAAATACCAAATAGATTTACATACATGATTTAAGGTTCTTTCACTGGAGGCTGATAGCTTACCAAAAACACCTAGAGACACTTTGTCTGTATTAGCGACATCAATGGCGTTAGCAGCCAAAACACCAGACAAGTATGTTGGGTGAGTTGTCTGAGAGAAATAATTTAACTCATTATCTCGATACTCTCTGAACTCCCTACTTATATGCGGCTCTAGACCCACGCTTCTCTCTACCGCATTTAAGTGTTTTCGCAACCTTTTGTTGTTAAAGTTTTCGTACCAAAACTGGCTTGCATCTTCATGATACTGACTAGATTGAAAACCCGCTGCCAATTCAGGTTTATTTAGTATGGCGATGCAAGTACATAGATGTTCATCAAGTGATCTTGCTGCGGACCTCGCAGGGTTATCCAGCCCGGAAATGACGAGTAATCTTACTGCAACTGCATAGTTGCAAGATGAACTTACAAGGGACCAAATACTAAGCAGCAACGCGTCGTTACCGCCATCTCCATCCATTTTATGTGACAATATTCCCCAAATATTAGAAAGCCACTGTATTCCATCTTCGAAAATTTGTAACCAAGGCTGCAAAGAAGCTTCAGCATTCTCTTCTTCGTTCTTTCTTAAATTATCAATGAAGTCACGAAATTCATTGTCATACTGAGATTCTCTATGGGCATCACGAAAATATTTGTCCCACAGTTCTAGCGATTCTTTGCGTATTGACTCTACATTCATAACGGATAGCTAACGTTTGGTTAAGGGGCCGGCTTTAGCCGGTCCCGAGTGAGCGAAGCAAACGACTTGAATCAGTTGTTAGACTGGAGCGATACCAATATATACATGCATTACAAAAAAGTAACAGATAGCGCCTACCGTGAAGAAGACTGTTGCATTTGCGAGTCTGTGTGCACGAGCCTCGGCTGGCTTGGTATTGGTTCTTAGTGCTTTCTGCACCTTCTGTAGCGAGTAAATAGCGAAGGCGAAAATAGCCATAAGAAAAACGATTAACCCAAAATAAGCCGGGTGTTCTGCAATCGTGTACCCGGAGTATCAGGGGACAGACCACGTTTTATTTTTATGCTACAAGCAGAAATACGGACCGATACCAATGTGCCACACCAGCCAGACAAAGGGTAGTCATCAAGAGTCTACGTGTCGAAAAAATGTCGAAAACGAAGGGCTTTTATGTGCAAATTCGAGCAATGCAAAAAACTCAAAGCCTTGTATTGAGCGGGTAAATGCAGCAACTACCTACCTACACCAAGGGTTTGAAGCCCGGCCACGCCACCGGGCGTGATTGCCTTCCATGTTGACTTAGGCGTCCTGCTCGGCACTCGAGCTAGTGTCCCAAAGCGTCAAACCGAGCATAACCCATCAATGCAGCTTGAACTGATCGCTGACCAACAATTTTGAAAACCCTGGCCAATCATTTTGCAATTGGCTGCCCATTGCATGGGCTATTACTTGGCTCACATCAAATAACAAGTCACTTCACCTTCGTTAACTCAGTTTCCGCCTTACTAAAACGCCAACCAAACCGATCACAAACCCCGGAATAAATATCCAAACCATTTCAGAGGCGATAACTCTGAGTCCTCTGTCGGTGAAAAAAGCGCTAACACCTATTGGTGATACCTGCACCGGCCTGAACGGGAAAAACACGCGGTCCAGACTAAACGGCCAGTACAAGGCCACACCTTGCCCGCCATTGGTTAGCGCATCCAATGCAGCGTGCGAAGCGCAGGCGGTGAAGCACATGGCGAAGACGACCAAGGGTCTGGAGTTGAGCTGTTTGGCGAACAGTGTGAAGAAAGCCGCTATGCAGCCAGCAAAAAATAATGAGTGGGTAAAACCTCTGTGTCCCCACTCCGAGCCATAGGCAACGTCGAACTTGAAAGCCAATACGTCTGCATCGGGTGCGATGGCCAAGACAATCGCCAACACCAGCAAACGCAAATTCATCGACTTGCCTTTAAAGACGGCGTAGACAACCAGTGGCACGACTGCGTGGGCGAAGGCTGAAGCCATGATATTTCCTGAGGTTTACCCGGTGGTTGCATCGGTATTATTTGATCTCGGCCAACGCCGAATCCGCCCTGATTTTACGCTCGCCAACCAGCCTTCGGGTGAAGCCAATGCGGTCGAAGTATTCGAGTAATTGAATGCTGCGCTTGCGGCCGATGTTGAGGCTGTCACGCCAGATGGCGGGTTTGATCGAGCCGTTTTGTTGTTCGATAGTCACTGCGATTGCGGCCAGTTGGCGGATGCTTTGTTCGGGGTAGAACAGGTCCTTGACCACTTGATGGAGCATGCCGAGCCTGGCCAATTTGCGCAGCAGTAAACGCACGTCTGCCTCTGGCTGTTGCAAGGTGCTGGCCAGATCACGCACCCAGGGTGGATCGAAGTTTCCAGCGAGCAGTAATGGCCAGAGTTGTTCGCGCAAGGCTTCATCCGTCTCGCTGAGTTGCACCTGATGCGCAGGTAAATGCAACCACGGGCCGCTGTTGGCGACGGAGCCAGACGCAAGTTGCTGTTCAAGCAGACTGATAAACACCGGACGCTCTAGAGCGGGCAATGCGTAACGTCTTAGACGGTCGCGATCGGGGCCCAGCTCATCTGGGCAATCGGTGTGAAAACGCTGTAAGCCGTCCAGCAACTGCTCGCTTAATTGCTGCCAAACACTGCGGCTGAATAACCGGGTACCGATGCGTGTAGTGATTTCTAGTACATCGCCAGGTAACGTCCACAATGCTCGAGGCTGATTGAACTGACGCTCAATAAGTGTCGGATCAAGGCCATTATCAGCACTGTGCAGCAACGTCGGCAGCGCCGCCTCAAGCTCATCCACCCGCATGCTATTGAGTTGCGCCAAGCGCGTCTCGGAGCGCCGATTACGAGCCGGGGCAAATGGGTCCAACACACGCCCCCCGGCCACGGTGCGTTGCGCCGACTGGTCGCGCAAGACCAGCCTGTCATTGTGTACCGCATGCACCGGAGCGTTGAGCAGAATCTGCGCCAGCGCGGTTTTACCCGGTTCGACATGCGTACCTTCGAGCAACGCCACACGCCCCGTGACATCTTGTGCGGCGAGATGCACATGCACCGGTGTCCAGTGGCTGAAATCGCGGCTTTCACCGGGCAGTATTTCGAGTTGAATATCAATGCGTGTAGTGGGCGCGTGCAGCGCCGGTGTCAGCAACCAATCACCGCGGCGCACATGCTCCAGCGCAAGGCGTTCGCCGGTAATGTTCAGCGCCACGCGTTGCCCGGCAATGGCGTGATCCGCCTGTTGGTTTTGCGCATGCATACCGCGCACGCGCACGCTGCGGCCACTGGGGCTGAGCGTTAACTCATCACCCACTGAAACTTGCCCGGCTTTGGCAGTGCCGGTGACCACAATGCCTGATCCGGAAACACTGAATGCTCGATCAATCGGCAAACGAAAGTAGCCGCTGATGCTGCGCTGCTGCACGTGATCCGCGCTGTTTTTAAGCGCTTCACGCAGCTCAGCAATGCCGTCACCGGTGATGCTTGAAACAGGATAAATCGCAGAGTCTGCAAGCGGCCCTGTACTGAGCAACTGAGTGATTTGCTGCTGCGCCTGAATCGCTTGTTGGCTATCGACTCGGTCGATCTTGGTCAGTGCCACTAACGCGCGGCGGGTGCCTAATAACTGCGCAATAGCCAGATGCTCACGGGTTTGCGGCATGACGCCATCATCCGCCGCGACCACCAACAGCAGCAGGTCAATGCCGCTGGAGCCAGCGAGCATGTTATGCACAAATCGCTCATGACCCGGCACATCAATAAAGCCGGTGAGCTGGCCGTCACCAAGGTCGGCGTAGATGTAACCCAGATCAATGGTGATGCCGCGCTCGCGCTCTGCCGGGCGCTTGTCGCCCTGCTGCCCGGTCAGTGCTTGCAGCAATGCGGTTTTGCCGTGGTCGATGTGCCCTGCCGTACCGACAATCAAGGTTTATTCCTCGGTTAGCAGGTGCAATTGCGCGGTGAATGCCGGCTCGTCATCCAGTTGGCGAAGGTCCAACCATAAGCTGTCATCGTCGATACGGCCGAGTACGGGAATCGGCAAGCAGCGCAGGTTTTCTTCGAGCCTGCGCAACGCGCGCCCACGCAGACGCTTGGATTGCAGCGGGCGAATGCAAATCGCCGCGCTGGGCAAGCGTGCAACTGGCTGCGCGCCGCTGCCGATCATGCCTAAAGCCGCTTGCACTGAAACTTGCCAGCCTTCGCCAAACTGCTGCGCGATCAGTGGGGCAATACGTTGTGCCTGAACCATGATTTCCGCCTGCGGGCGGCTAAGCAGACGCAAGCTGGTGAGGCGTTCCGCCAAAGTATCTGGGTCGCGATACAGATTGAGTACCGCTTCAAGCGCCGCCAAGGTCAGCTTATCAACCCGCAAGGCACGCTTTAGCGGGTTCTTTTTGATCTTGTTGATCAGCTCACGGCTGCCAAGAATCAAACCGGCTTGCGGGCCGCCCAGGAGTTTGTCGCCGCTGAAGGTGACGATATCCGCACCATCGCGCAGGGCCTCCTGCACGGTCGGCTCTTTGGGTAAGCCCCAGCGGGTCAGGTCAACCAGCGTGCCGCTACCCAGGTCTTCAAGCAGCGGCAGATTGTTGGCGTGGGCGATGTTTGCCAGCTCCGCCGTCGGAACGCTGGCGGTAAAACCTTGCACGCTGTAGTTGCTGGTGTGTACGCGCATCAGCAAGCCGGTGCGCGGGTTAATCACCGCCTCGTAGTCGCGGGCGTGGGTGCGATTGGTGGTGCCGACTTCAACCAGTTTTACCCCGGCGCGCGACATGATGTCGGGAATGCGAAACGCGCCACCAATCTCGATCAACTCACCGCGTGAGATCACCCCTTCCTTGCGAGCGCCCAGACTGTTGAGGCTGAGCAATACCGCTGCGGCGTTGTTGTTGACCACGGTCACCGCTTCGGCGCCGGTCAGCTCGCGGATTAAACCGGTGATCAAGTCATCACGGTCGCCGCGTTTGCCGGTGGCGAGATCAAACTCAAGATTGAGCGGATAACGTGCTGCGAGGCTGACCGCCTCGATGGCTTCTTCCGGCAGTAAGGCGCGGCCAAGATTAGTGTGCAACACGGTGCCCGTGAGGTTGAACACCCGGCGAATTTTACTCGCGTGCTGCGCAGCAAGACGCTCACCAACACGCCCGGCCAGCACCGCCTCGCTGAGTTCAATGGCGGCCAGAGCGCCACTTTGCGCAGGCTCACGTAACTCATCGAGTAAGTCGCGAAGGGTTTTGAGCATGGCTTCGCGGCCATAGCGTTGTTGCAATGGCGCAATTGCCGGGCTGCGCAGCAAGCGGTCGACTGAAGGTAGACGAGCGGCCGTCATCAAGCGTCCTTAACGTAGGGGTCACACCTCAGTGTAGGCTCTCATTCTGCGCCGGGGGCAAGCAAGAGATTTGGCGCCCGGCGCATATAACCGGCCTCCGCGACCATCATATCCAGATCAAGGCTGGCCAGATCATCGGCCAAAGCCTCAGCCTCGCTGTCGTATTCGAGGTAGAAGTGTTTCAAGTAGCCTTGACAATTCGGGCAAACCTCTGCACGAATGGGCGCCGCCTCTGGCTTTGCATCATCACGCTGACGCGACAGGTAAGCGAGTTGCTTGCTCTCTTCACAGTGGCTGCATTTAACCCGCACGTAATGCCACTCACATGAGCACAGCGAACAGGTCAGATAACGTAATCCAATCTGCTTGCCGCGATGACGAATCATGCCGGCAACAGGCGGCGAGCCACAGGCTGGGCACTGGGTGCAGCTTTCACGCTCAGACAAGGTGCCTTCGGGCAACGCCAGCAGCCAATGACTAAACGCCACCTGCAGCCCAGCACCGAGAAATGGCACCACGGCGGCGGGCAGCAAATCAAACTGGCCGCTTAACAGGTTTACCGCCCATGCCTTGCGCTGACCGCTGTCCGCTTGCGCCAACTGTTGCAGCGCCGCAGTAACCGCTGGGTTGTCTTGCACGCTGAACTGCTCAAGCACTTTATCCAGCGCTTGCAGCCAATCATCGCCACGTACCAATGCTTCGAACGCGAGCGGCGGCATGCGATGTTCGCGGCTTAGATCCAACGCACGTTGGTCTGGCCCCGGCAATGCAGGCAGCGTCGCGAGCGCACGATGTTGTGCTTCGCAAAGCTGCGCCATAAGCAGCAGATAACCGCTCAGTGGATGGTTCTGCGCGAGGGTTTTAAAGCGCTCGGCACGGCGCTGAAATAATGATGGGGTACAAGGATTGAGAAACGGTGGGATGTTTGCCGACGCTTCGATTTCGCCGCGCTCTAATATTCTGCCTGACACGCAGGACTCCTTTCGCAAAACAGCTTAATGAGTGCAGTCGCAACTCAATATAAAAGCGAGCGCCATGCGAGTGCAATGCACCCGCATGCCACCTTGGCTCAATGTTTGTTCTCGCCCTTCTCGACCTCTTTATACCAAAGGCTGTGATGCTTGCGCGCCCAGCCTTTGCTAACCCAACCGGTGAGCATCGCCCCGACCGAGCCTTTGACCCAGATACCGGCGTAAATATGCACAATAATGCTGATAATCAGCACCAGCGCAGCCACCGCATGCAGCAGCACAGACAAACGAATTATGTCGATGCCAAACAGGTAGCTAAAGTACTCGCGCCAGATCACTAAACCCGTCACCAGCAATAGCAACATGCACACCAGCAACACCCAGAACAGCAACTTCTGGCCGCCGTTGTAGCGACCGACTTCAGGCATATTGCCTTCGCGATTCGCCATCACATCACCCGCTTGCTTGAGCCACTGCACGTCCCTTTTATGGATCATGTTATGGCTCATGAAGCGCATCACCAGCCATATAAAAAACAGGAACATGGCGATGCCGATAAACGGATGCAAGATTCGCGTCCACACCCCGCCACCAAACAGATGACTCAGCCAGAACAACGCCGGGTGGAACAGCGCCAAGCCAGATAAACCAGCAAGGACAAATAGAATCGCGACCGCCCAATGATTGCTGCGCTCGCCTGCGGTGTAACGTTGGATGTCATGTCTCATGTTGACTCCCTCGAACCTCTGCATCGACCTGCGCCGTTGCAGAGGTTGATCATTTCACTCAGCGCGGAGCTTTAGGGTCGAATTCATGCACCGTTGGATCAACCTTGTGCACGGCCGTGTCGACAGCTGCAGGATGTTCGTCCTCTTCAACCACGTTGCGCCCAACACGCAAGTAGTGGAAGAAGCCGACCAATACAGTTGCGCCCATTGCCAGTAAACCCAAAGGCTTCGCCACGCCTTTCCAGACCTGAACCATCGGATTGATGGCAGGGTCCGCAGGCAAGCCGGAGTACAACGCTGGCTTGTCAGCATGGTGCAGCACATACATCACATGGGTACCGCCAACACCTGGCGGGTCATACAAACCGGCGTTTTCATAGCCACGTGATTTCAGGTCGACAATGCGCTCAGCGGCGTGATCCTTCATGTCTTCCTTGGTGCCGAAGACAATCGCGCCGGTTGGGCAGGTTTTAACGCAGGCCGGTTCCTGGCCGACACCAACACGGTCAGAACAGAGGCTGCATTTGTAGGCTTTGTTATCTTTTTTCGAGATACGCGGCACATCAAATGGACAACCCGTGATGCAATAACCGCAACCGATGCAGTGGTCCTGATTGAAGTCGACGATGCCGTTGGCGTACTGCACGATCGCCCCCGGGCTCGGGCACGCAGTCAGGCAACCGGGCTCGGCGCAGTGCATGCAGCCGTCCTTGCGAATCAACCATTCGAGCTTGCCCGCTTCGTCTTCGTGCTCGGCAAAGCGCATCAAGGTCCATGAGTCGGCGGTAAGGTCTGCCGGGCTTTCGTAGGTGCCGTGGTTATGGCCGACCTCGTCACGCAGGTCGTTCCATTCCGAGCACGCCACCTGGCAGGCTTTACAGCCAATGCACTTGGATACGTCGATGAGTTTTGCCACCTCGTCAATCTGCCGAATAGACGGCGAACTGGTTGTGGTGGCGGAGCGGGCGATGATGTCTTGAGTAGCCATGCGTCAGCTCCTATGCCTTTTCCACGTTAACGAGGAAGGACTTGAACTCCGGCGTTTGCGTGTTGGCATCACCTACGAAGGGGGTCAAGGTGTTAGTCAGATAACCATTGCGCGCCACACCGGAGAAACCCCAGTGAATCGGGATTCCGATTTGGTGCACGGTTTTACCATCAACCGTCAGTGGCTTGAGGCGCTTGGTGACCACCGCAACCGCCTTGATGTAGCCACGGTTGCTCGATACCTTGACCCAGTCGCCAGCGGCGATACCCAACTCTTTACCCAACACCTCGCTCATTTCCACGAACTGCTCGGGCTGCACAATCGCGTTCAGGCGGCAGTGCTTGGTCCAGAAGTGGAAGTGCTCAGTCAGCCGGTAAGTGGTCGCTGCATACGGGAAGTCAGCAGCGCTGCCAAACAGCTCCATATCACCCTTGAACACTCGCGCAGCCGGGTTGCTGGTGGCACGCGGGTCGTCAGGATGCAGCGGGTTGCGTCCAATCGGCGTTTCAAACGGCTCGTAGTGTTCCGGGAATGGGCCTTCAGCCATCTTGTCGACAGCAAAGAATCGCGCCACCCCTTCCGGGTTCATGATGAACGGATTCATCCCCGCCTCTGGTGGTGAGTCAGCCTTGAAGTCCGGCACATCGGCGCCGGTCCATGACTTGCCATTCCAGAACACCAGCGGTTTTTTCAACCCTTGCCACGGCTGACCTGACACATCCGCAGACGCGCGGTTGTAGAGAATCCGCCGGTTAGCCGGCCACGACCAAGCCCAGCCGAGCGTTTGCCCGATACCGTATGGATCGGAGTTGTCACGCCGCGCCATCTGGTTGCCCTGCTGAGTCCAAGAGCCGCAGAACAACCAACACCCACTGGAGGTGCTGCCGTCGGCGCGCAATTGAGCGAAGCCTGCCAACTGATCACCGCCTTTAACCAGCAATGCACCGGTTGCAGGGTCGGTCAGATCGGTTATCGCTTTGCCTGAATATTCCTTGGCGAGCTCTTCAGCCGACGGCTCATCCGGCTGCAAATATGGCCAGTCGAGATTAAGGATTGGGTCCGGGAATTTACCGCCGTCCTTGGAGTACTTCTCACGCAAGCGGTGATACAAACCCGCCATGATCTGGATGTCAGTTCGTGCTTTGCCCGGTGGCTCGGCACCCTTCCAGTGCCACTGCAGCCAACGGCCACTGTTTACCAGCGAGCCATCTTCCTCAGCGAAGCATGAGGTTGGCAGGCGGAACACTTCGGTCTGAATATCCGCAGTATTAACGTCGTTGAACTCATCAACGTTACGCCAGAACTCAGAGGTCTCTGTCGCCAGCGGATCCATGATTACCAGGTACTTAAGCTTGGCCAGCGCCGCCCCAATCTTGGCCTTGTTCGGGAACGAGGCAATCGGATTGAAACCCTGACAAAAGTAACCGTTGACCTTGCCCTGGTACATCATGTCGAAGACTTTCAGTACGTCGTAACCCGGTCCTGGCGCATCGAGTTTAGGCAGCCAGTCGTAGCCCCAGTTATTTTCAGCGCTGACATTTTTGCCGTACCAGGCCTTCATCAGGCTGACATGGAACTTCTCGTAATTCTGCCAGTACGAAAGTTGTCCCGGACGCAGTGGTTTACTGGTGCGCTTGGCAATGTAGCCCGCGTAGTCCTGCTCGGCATCGCCAGGCAGCGTCAGGTAGCCCGGTAGCAAGTTCGAAAGCAAGCCCAGGTCAGTCAGCCCTTGGATATTGGAGTGACCGCGCAAGGCGTTCATGCCACCACCCGGCATACCAATATTGCCCAACAGCAACTGCACCATGGCGCCAGCACGGATCATCTGCGAGCCCGTTGAATGCTGGGTCCAGCCGAGCGCGTACATGATGGTCATGACTTTGCCCGGCGCCGAAGTTTCGGCGATGGTCTCCCAGACCTGCATCATCTGGGTTTTCGGCGTGCCGCAAATGCTGCTGACCATATCCGGCGTGTACCGGCTGTAATGCTTTTTCAACAGGTTGAACACGCAGCGCGGATGGCTCAGGGTTGGGTCAACTTTGGCGAAACCGTCTTCTCCAACCTCGTAGCCCCAGCCAGACTTATCTGGATAGCCGCGCTTGGATTCGTCGTAGCCACTGAAGAAGCCCGCCTCGAAATCATAACCTTCGCGCACAATAAAACTGACGTCGGTGTAGTTACGGACGTACTCGTGCTGATACTTGTCGTTTGCGATCAGGTAGTAAATCAACCCGCCGAGGAAGGCGATGTCCGAGCCGGTACGAATAGGCGCGTACAGGTCTGCCACCGATGCGGAACGGGTAAAGCGCGGATCGACCACAATCAGCTTGGCGTTGTTATGCGCCTTGGCTTCGGTCACCCATTTGAAGCCACACGGGTGAGCTTCAGCAGCGTTGCCGCCCATAATCAAAACCAGATCGGCATTCTTGATGTCGGTCCAGTGATTGGTCATGGCGCCGCGGCCAAACGTCGGGGCAAGACTTGCCACCGTCGGGCCGTGTCAGACACGTGCTTGGTTATCGAATCCTAATATGCCGAGTGAACGCACCACTTTGTGAGTGATGTAACCCGCTTCGTTGGACGATGCCGACGCGGCGAGAAAACCGGTGCTCAACCAACGGTTAACCCGTTGGCCTTGCTCATTGGTTTCAATGAAGTTGGCATCACGATCCGCCTTCATATGCCTGGCGATCCGCTCCAGCGCAGTGTCCCACTCAATGTCTATCCACTCGTTGGAGCCCGCTTCACGCACTTGCGGGGACTTCAAGCGGCTTTCACTGTGCACGAAGTCGAGCAGCCCAGCGCCTTTAGGGCACAGTGTGCCGCGATTGACGGGGTGATCCGAGTCGCCTTCGATATGGATGATGTTTTGCGCGACATTTTTAGCGGCGTCGCCCTGGCTGTACATAATCAGGCCGCAACCGACCGAGCAGTATGGACAGGTGTTGCGCGTCTCGATCGTACGCGCCAGCTTGAAATGGCGTATCTGGTCGGCATAGGCATTGGGAGGTGCGACCCCCAAAGCCACGAGGCTCGACGTTCCAAGGCCTACGGCGCAGACCTTGAAGAACTGTCGACGATTCATATCCATCGTGATTCTCCTGCATCAGGCAGTTGTCGTCCCGATACATTGCCGGAACGTAGCACGATGAAGACTAGCTGGTGCGTAACTTTTTGCCAGCAGGCGACAGAACTTTTGTTCTGCGATCCATGCTAAATACTGGAATTTGAAACCGGCGGCAGCAGAATGCTAAAACACGCGCCATCCTCGCGATTAAAAGCCCTTAACTGCCCGCCCATTTGCTCGATAATGCCAAAGCTTACCGACAACCCCAAACCCGTGCCTTTGCCCGCCGGTTTGGTGGTGAAAAACGGTTCGAAGATTCGCTCAAGCAAGCGCGGCTCAATTCCCCCTGCGTTGTCCTGCACCTCAATCAACACGCCTTCTGGCAATAACGTGGCAGACAACGCAATACGCGGCGCAAACTCAGGCTCGCGTTCAAGACGCGAAAACAGCGCATCGCGGGCATTGACCATCAGGTTGATCAACACCTGCTCAAGTTGATCGCCGTGACCGCTGACCTTGACCGCAAAATCTACCGGCTCAAAATGCAGCTCGACACCTTTGCCCAATAAACCATCGCGTAGCAGCGACATGGCGCCTTCTATTGACTGTATCGGATCAAACAACGCATGTTCCGCCTCGGAACGGCGCCCAAACACCCGCATATGATCGACAATTCGCGCCGCACGCAGTACCTGCGCCTCAATCCGCTTCAGCTTGTCTTGCAGGTATTCGGCAGGCACGTCACCACCCGCGATGCGCTTGAGGGTGTTGGCCACAGCCATGCGCATCACATTCAGCGGCTGGTTCAACTCATGGGCCATACCGGTCGCCATCTCGCCAAGCGTGGCCATCTTGGCGCCTTGAAACAGTTGCTGCTGAGCTTTACGCACGTCGGTGTTGTCACGCCCAACGGCCTGCACTTCGAGCAGGCGTCCTTGCTCATCAAAAATCCCACGATCCGCCCAAACCCACCAGGCATGCTCACGCCCCGGCAACTGCATGCATATTTCAGCGGTGCTAATCGGGCTCTCAGGCGTAAGACCAAGCAGGCGTTGTGCAAAGGCATCTCGCTGTTCGGTAGATAACCACTCGCCAAGGTTGGCACCAATAAGCTGCTCAGTGCTGCGCTCCAGATAATCCGCTAACGGCCGGTTGGCGAAGTTGAGCGTCAGGTCAGGCAGATAACGGCAAATCATTGCGGGCGAATCCTCGACCAGAATCCGGTAACGCTCTTCACTCTCACGGATACGTTCAGCGGCAAGCGTGGCTTCGGTAACGTCCAGCCACAGGCCAACAGCTTCACGCGGCTGACCCAATTCATCGCGCAGTAATTTCGACTCATCCAGCAACCAGTGATAGTTGCCTTGACGGTCACGCAGCCGATAGCGACAACTGACCGAGCCGCTACGCAGCAACTGCCGTGCGCGATTGAAGAAGCTTTCGTGGTCATCCGGATGGACTATTTCTGCGAGCAAACCCGCTTGCAATTCGGCCAGGCTCCAACCCAGCAAGGGCTGCAAACTGTCGCTGCAGAATTCCAGATTCAAAGCCCCATCGTTATAGCGCTGCACGTAAATCACCGCAGGCGCGCTGGCGATCAGATTGCTTAAACGCTCATGCGCCTCCGAAGCTCTGGCTTGCTGCTCTTTGATATCGCTGATATCGATCAGGAAGCCATAAATACGCAGATTATTACCCGCCCCTTTGGCCAGGGCTTGCAGGCGATACCAGCTGTAACCGACAGCTTCATCAGCAACCTGCAATCGCAGGCACTGGATAAAACTCTGACCGCCAGCAATCAAACGATTAAGGCGCACGCGAAACTCATCACGGTCACCGGCATGAATGCGCTCAAGCCAAGCGGGCAATTCAAGCCCACCGGCAAGCTCGATACCAAGCGTAGAGGCGAGCTCCGGCGCCAATTGCAAGCGTTGATCAAGGCTGTTGAACTCCCACCAACCGGCACCTAACAATCCCTGCAACGCGCTTTGCCGGTCTTGCTGATGCGCCTGCTGCAGCGCTTGCAAACGCCCGGTCAAGGCGGCTCCAAGCGGGTCAAATAATCGCGTCCAGTCGGCGATCTGCAACGCCGGGGCATGCAATTGAGCGTCAAAGCCTGCACAGAGTAGCCAGGCAGATGTAACCCCTTGATGCTGATACGGCGTAATAAAGCCAAGACCTTGAGGAAATAACACCTGAAGCCCGGGATGCTTGGTTAACGTCAGCGCGCTGAGCTGCTGTGGAGTGGCCTGATCCAAGTCGTCAAAGATCTTACCCAGTGCCTGGTCATCGCGCCAAACTTGGCTGTTATGCACATTTTGCTGAGCATAAACCCGCCAGTCGCCGGCCTTATCACGCAGGGCAATCGCTACGCTGGGGATACGTAACCTTTGGCGCAACTCGGATAAAACCTCGACCGTTGCGGACTGCAAACGCTCACCGGACTGATAACCCAGACGCTGAGCAAAGTCGGCGGCCTCGGTCAGTACATGGCGGCGCAGGTCACTGCTGCGAGCCTGCTCGACTAAATCAGACACATCCAATAGTTGCAGCAGCCAGCCTTCAGCGTGGGCTTGCAACCAGCCTCTGAGGGTTAAAACCGAGCCACCGCGCCCGTTGAAATCAAGTTCAAGCATCTGCTGTTGATAGCTTGGAATGTCGGCTGCCAAGGCCGAGCTTTTGCACAAATAATCATTTAGCGGATGTTGGGTTACAGGTATTGCCAAACGCGCGGCTAACGGCCCGGCGATACGCGTCACCAAGCCTTGAGTATCCAGGTAAATACTCAACCCAGCCGAACTTGGCGAGGTATTTACCAACGGCTGCGACTCTGCTTCAGCAGGCAGTTGATTGCTGGCGGGCAGATCATTTTTAGGGGTGAAACCGAACCAGCTCGCCATAGCCTTTCCTTAGTTATTCAGCTTGATGCTAGCTGTTGCAACAAGGTCATCCGGTAAGCTCGGCACTCGCCCAATACCTGGAATGACCAAAAACGGTACCAGTGGATGTGCGTTGTACGGGTAGCTGATGCGCACACTCATCACTCCATCGGCACCCGGTGCGGTGATAACGACCGCGACCAGGTCACGGGTTGAGTTGGGCATCCAACTCAATTGTTGATCAATCACATCTGACGCTTCTTGCTGGTAATCCGCCTGCCCCGGTACCAGCCCAACGGCTTGGCGCACCGCCTCGGCCGCGGCGTTGTTAAAAGACTGCATCATTAACAATGGCAGGCTATAACTGACGGTGCCGTAGAAAATTGCAAAAAACAGTACGAATACCAATGCGAACTCGATCGCGGCGGCCCCTTTCTGGCGGCGACCAAAAGCCCTTGGGAACCTCTGAAAAACTACTGCGCTAGGGATTACTGGGGCAGCCCGTGCTGCGTTGAAAAGCTGCTCAGAATGCTCATTTAGGGCAACTAAAGTCGAGCGCGACCCCGGTCGCTTCTTCGCATCTTTTCGCCTTGTACTCCCGTCGCTCGCTACCTTTTTCAGAGGCTCCCTTGTAATCATCTGTTGCATTTTCGATGCCTCCAATGCACGCCCACAATCCAAGCCGGGTTGAAGATTCAGTCTGTTTTGTAGAGCATCCAGTTTAGAGTACGAACGTACCATTTAATGATCCTCAACTAACAGAGCACAACATCCATGAATATCGCTATTTTGCTCGTCTGGTTGGCTGCCTGCGCCGTACAAGATGTGCAGCAAAAGCGCATTTCTAACTGGCTGACATTCGGAGGCATTGCCTTCGCCCTCATCTATTTATTGCTCCGCGCTGAAAGCCTGCTGGGCTATACACCCGTGGAGGCCTTGATTGCCGTGGCCTTCGCCGTATTACTCAGCCTGCCCGGTTACATGCTTAACAAGCTGGGGGCGGCAGACGTCAAGCTGCTGGTATTCATTGGTCTTAGCAGCAACAGCCAAATGCTATTGATGACGATTGCCATCGCCGGTATCTGCTTCATCGCGTGGGCATCCTCAGCAAACAAGATTTGGCCAACACTCGGCAGCAGCACACAGAAACGACTCAAATACCTGAAACCACACTCAAAAACAGCTTATCCGTACGGGCTATTTCTTTTCGGTGGTTTTTTGACATCCTTTATTCTGACTAAAACTTTCTGAATACAAACAAAGTGCTATACCTTAAGTATGGGACGAACGTACTTACTGTCAGAAATCTTAGATTTCTAGGCATGAGTTGCTCGGAGTCTGGGCATGAGCTGCTAACACAACATCAAAGCTATTAAAAAAATTAAAGCAACCGGGTGAGCTGACATGGAAAGGCATCAACGCGTAGTAAAACTCCTCGTCGTGGACGACGAACCGGATATCGTTGAAGAACTTTGTGAGTTCCTTAACCACAGTGGCTACATATGCATTGGTTGCCACAGCGCGCACGAAGCGATCGAATTGTTCTGTGCAGATCCGCAAATCGGCATTGTGCTCAGCGATTTGCATCTTCCGGGCAAGGATGGCATCAGCCTGATCAATACTTTGGAGAAAACCTACGACGGTAATCGCCAGTTCGAAGCGATTATTTTCACGGGTCAAACCAAAACCCAGGATGTGGTTTCGGCAATGCGGGCGGGCGTTGCTGACTTCTATCAAAAACCGATCAATATGGATGAAGTTGGCCGAGCGGTCAGACGCCTTGAACGGCACTTGCAGGAGCGCCTCGACGATGGCGCTAAACTCGACCAGATGAACCAGAAGCTGCACTTTCTGGCTGAGTCTATCGGCGAGTTGCATCTGGATCTGCACCAGATGCGCAGTCACTTTGGCCAGCCTGAACTCACTCCTGCCGCAGCGTCTGCTGAAGCAATCCCCGCGCACTTCAACCAGCTGTCTCCGCGGCAACTGGAAGTCGCACGCCTGATTGGCAAGGGCTTGACCAACTATCAGATCGCCTGCGAATTGGGGATTACCGAAAACACGGTGAAACTCTACGTGTCGCAGGTACTGCGCCTCACCCATATGCATAACCGCACGCAATTGGCTTTGGCGCTGTCGCCGAGCCGAAAGAGTGAAGGCTCTGCGGCAACCGCTCATTGATGGAACGCTGCGTTTAATACTCAGCTGACCACGAGCATTTGCACCCGCAGAGCCAGTAACTGCAATAGGGCAGCGCGCTATCGAGTTCATAGCAACAACTCAGCGCGACTGCCGCAGGTCAGGTTGGCGCCCACGTCTGCTTCAGCTAGACCAATTCCTAAACCATCGAGTAACGTGTTAACCAGCGGATCAACCAGCGGCGAAAGTACGTTCTTGATTATCCCTTCCAAGCTGCCCAGCAGTGAATTGATAAGACCCACCGAGGAAGTTATCAAGCCGTCCAGTATGCGCGGGCTGCTGCTCGCATAGGGCTCTAAATCGATACCCGCCAAGGTATTGCGTAAGTTACCCACCACATTGTGATTGGCGGTTGCTGACTTTTCATAAGGCGCCTCTCCTACATTCGGCAGCTGATTTGCCGTCGATTCATAGACCAAAGGCACATCCACTCCACTGCTTATCACGCCTGAATTGAGGGTGAGGCCAAGTCCGGAACGAACATCGAATCTCGCCAGTTTAGGGTCTGAAACCCAGCCCCCACCAGCTTTCGCCCATTGCAGGCCTGCACACAACCCAAGTAAGCACGATGTCGGTCTGAGCGTTTGCTCACCCAGTTTGATTAACGCTATGGGTGCGGCGACAGGGGTGCTGGAGGCGTTAAATATTTGGTCCAAGGCATCTGCTGAATCACTGCCCAACTTGCCGACTGCAAGGTTTAAGGCGGATGTGGTCACGTCTACATCCAGAGTCTTATCTGTGCTGCTGGTGCAGCTGTAATCAGTAACCCTCGCTTGCGCCTCAGCGACATCGAGCATCACGTCAACTCGGCCATCAGGTAGTACCTGGGCAGCGCTCACCTTCATACTGTTACATGCAGGCAAAAGTCCGCCACAAGCCAGTGAACCAATAAGATTTCCAACAGCACCAACCAAATTGAGGTTTAGAGCGCTATTCAAAAAACTATTTAACGACGCTCCTGCTGCGGGTTGTAAAAGGTTGTCTAAAGCGTCGGTTGCCCCACTCAAATCAATGCTCAAATAGGTGCGAATCTGCGCCGAGCGCACGGCAATCTGATTCGGCCCGTAAGGGTCTGCTTTGGCCAGTTCAGGATTACCAATGGCCGACAGCTGCGGCGGCTCGATAACTTTGATATTCAGGGTTACATTGCTCAACCCCGGCACCGTAATGGGCAGGCTGGCAAAGGCGGCGCTTTTACTGTTTGCCAACTCGACCGTGCCCTGAACCAACTGTAGAAGGTTGAGTGCGGTGTCTAGCCCCGCCTTCTGCGTAGCGCTTTGTACATTGATCAGATCGCCCAGTTGCAACAGCGGCGAGGCCGCTGGGACCACTGCAGAAAGAGCGGTAAGCCCTGCAATCGCTGCATCCAGATTAGCGCTGGTACCCGACTGTTGCAGCGTGGTCGCTGCGACATCCAACAAGGTGCCGAGCGACAGATTTTCCTCAAGCAACGACTGATAATCCCCCGCTGTAATGCCCTGGTTGATTGCCAGTTGATCAAGATAATCCAGCAGGCTTATCTGACTCTTGGCCAAGCCATCCCAACCCACAGCCGATAGATTGACTGAACCACCGAGCAGGCCACCAATCAGGGCGTTGAGTAGCGGAGACTGAGTTGAGTCAACCGTTGCCAGCGTGGTGCGCAAGGTTAAGGCGGCAAGCGGCTCACGTTTGGCTGCAACGGCTTGGGCAACTATCGTCACCTGCTGGCCGAAAATCCCGCCCAGAATAAGGCTGGCGGGCACCTCGCGACGGGCGTCAACTTGAATCGCGCGGCCCAAAGTGTCTGCAGTAAAGCTACGGCGGCTGCCACTTTCATCGACATTACCGCATGTCGCGACCAGCGTGCGCTGGGCATCAAGGGTAAAGCCGTTACGAATTTGCGCGTTCTCGGCCGCATAGGTTTGCGCGGTCGTCGTGCCAGCACTTGCCTGGCAATTTCCATCACGAAGCACCGCTTCCAATGCAGCCATATCCGCCACACGCTGAACGCTGCGTTTTTCCAGATACAAGCGACCGCTGTCGATTGCCAGCATTAAAAAGGCAAGCGCCATCAGCATCACCAAAGCCGCCATGATGCCAATCGCACCGCGCTGGCGTTTATAGCTCAGCGCATGTTGAGGAGAACGCCTGCTAACCATGCTATTGCTCCTGCGCGTAGGGTGTGACAAGTGCAACTTGTCCACCATCGTTGAATCTATTCACCGCTGAAACGGCGGACAAAAAAAGCGTTGTCCGCCCTGCTAGTTACTGCCGCCAGTTGACATTTGTCCGCCCGTTTCCTGTTCATAAAACTCAGGAATCGAATGGCTATAACTGTCGAGCCAACGCTGGTATGCCAGTTCACGCTCAGCCGGTGTCGCCCTTTGCAACTTCATTGACGCAGCCCGTCCATCACGCTGGATAGCTAACCAACTTTCGGTTTTTGAATGCTGCGGTATCGGCCTGCTAGTTGCTGGTTCTTCCGCGTGGACAGATGCCGGATAGAGCAAACCCAAAGCAATCAGATAACAGACGGCCAAAGGGTGTTTTGGCAAGCCGTTCATGGCTGGACTTCCTGTTCAATTTGGCTGATGGTTTCGGCGAATACACCGATTGTGGCGACAGCTGCTTGCTCAGTTTCTGCCCCCTGAGTGGCCAGCGGTAATGGGGCCTGCCCTGCGGACTTAAGTTGTTCGGAACGCTGCAACGCTTCACGGACCTGTGCAGCGCTTAGGTGCAGGCGGGAAACCAGATCGGCGGCTTGCTGCGACTTGTTTTCTACAAACAGCAGAGCCAGCAGGTTGGTCGCTGGCAAGCTGTCTGACTGGCTCAATTCAACAGCGGTTAAAAATTCAAAGCGGGCGTCATCGGTACGCTTTTGCGTTAGGTAAACCATGCCAAGGTCATTGCGAATCTTGGCATCGGTTGGTGCCAGAGCAGCTGCGCGTTCGAGACGCTGTAAGGCCTCGGCTTGATCGCCGCGCGCGGAGGCAATTTGGCCAAGACCTTGCTCACCAGCGGCCGTCAGACAGGTTCCAATCAAACTTTGATAAAGCGCCTGTGCCTCTCCGCGACCAATACTGCGCATGATCCGCGCTTGGCGCAAACGCACCTCTGGTGAGGATTGCGGCAGCCCTTGCAAGTTAGCCAACGCCGCATACAGGCGCCCCTCATCCGCCATCTCTTTGGCCAGGTTCAGCGCCAATTCCTGCTCCTGGGAGGGTTTGTTGGCGCAGTCTTTAGCGTTATCTGCGGCATACCCCGGCATTATCTGATTCGCCGTACAGCCACTTAACACCACGGCGCACAACACGCTGCCAAACACTGTCGCAAACTTCATGAAATACCTCCAAGGGCGCGGCCTATTGCACTCATTCCTGGCCCGGCCAGAACGATCAGCAATGCAGGAAACAGGAACAGCATCATCACCACCGACATCTTCCCTGACAGCTTGGAGATGTATTCCTGAAGGTTGGTCAAGCGGCGTTCATCAAGCAGCTTTTTCAGCGCCAGCAGAGAACTCATTGCACCGCCGCCTTGGCGAATAAGCTGCTGCAAAATCGCCAAGCTATCGCTCAGTTCATCAACATCCAATTGTTTGCCCATGATGCTAAGTTCATCTGCCAGCTCCAGCCCTGAGTCAACATGCTTGAGCACTGCATCGAGTTCTGTCGTAAGCACTGGCAGCAGCTTTTTACTTTCCAGGCTGATAACCCGCAGGGACTGTTCAACCGTCAAGCCTGCATCAAATAAAATGCGCAACAGCGGAATGAATATGGAGACTTCGTTAACCAGTTGCTGTTGTCGCCGGGCCGCCGCCATTGACAGCACGCGTTTGGGCAATAAAAAACCGCAACCCAAGGCCAGGATCCAGAACACCCAGACTTTTTCCGGGGGTTCAGCCAGAAACGAAATCACCAGTACCACCAGCCCCAACATGAGAAACGGCAACAGTAATTGGCAGGCCATGTACAAGGCCCGCTGATTGGCCCGCCGCCAGCCAATACGGTTGAGCAGTACGTGCGTTTCACCATCAAGGCTGAGTAGCTTGCGCCCCAAAACACTGCGGCCAAGCTGCTGTATGAGTGCATCACCCCGCCGTCCCTTATGCTGAGGTTGCTCGCGGCCACCAACCAGGCGCTTGGCAACAAGAGCCCGCACCCGCTGTTGCTGTAATGCATTGGCAATCAACAATGCAGCCGCCATGGACAGCAGCAATACCATCACCGCCCAAGCCATGTCAGATACTCCTCAGCATGCGCCACAACATCACAGTGCCCAGCACTTGTAGGATGAATGCGCAAAGGAGCATTTTTTGGCCGCTGCTATCGAGCCACATGCTCATCAAATAGCTTGGATTAACCGCCAGGATATAGGCGGCCATCGAAACCGGGAGTACCCCCAGCACCACAGCCGTCAGCCGTGTTTCGCCGGTCATTGCACGGAGCTGCCGGGCGATTTGTTCGCGCTCCTGAATCACTTTGATCAGGCCGGCCAATAACTCGCTGGCACTGCCACCAAAGCGATGATTAACCTTGACACCTAAGGCGAGAATACGCAGCTCTTCTTGCTCATACAGTTCGGCGACATCATCCAGTGCCTCCGGCAAGCTAACGCCTAATTTGACGTTACGCTGCACGCGCGCCAATGCACCATGCAGTGGTTCTGGCGCGGTATCGATACCTTTGACCAATGCATCACCCAAAGTCCGACCTGTTTGCAGGCTGCGCATAACCTGATCGAGCATCTGCGGCAACTGATGCACCACGCGTCGCAGACGCCGGCGATAACGCCAACTCAGGAACATATGCAGGCCTAACGGCGGCACCACCAGCGCAACCAAAGCAAACATCCAGCCACCGACGAGTTGACCCAGTACCAGTAGCACCATCCAGAGGCTGAACAAGAGCCCGAGCCGCTCATTGGGTAGCTTCAGACCTGCCCGCAGAAACGCACGTTCCAGCCAGCCCCAACGGGTATCCTTGATCATTTCAGGCTTGGCTTGTCCAAGCCGCTCAATCACATGCTCGGTGCGTGACTGGCGCCAGCCATACTGCATAACCAGCAAGGCCAACGCTGCCAATATCAGGCAAATTGCAGCCAACAGCAGCGACGCGTTCACTGCAGTTCCCGCCAAGTATGCTGAAGTTTTTCACTGGCGGGATTCATTGCCTCGCGAACGAATTTGCCAGAGTGACGCTCGAGTCGGAACAACGTGTTGGTGACGTAAACATCATCACGAATCCCGACCACCTCGACCACTTCACTGACGCAGCGGCGGCCATTGGGCAAGCGGGTCAGCTGGATAACTACGTCCAGTGCAGCGCAAATCATCTGGCGCAACGTACGCTCAGCTACCTGGCGCCCGGTGAGGCCGACCAAGGTTTCCAGGCGCAACAATGCATCTTGCGCGCTGTTCGCATGCACCGTGCTCATTGAACCGTCGTGGCCAGTGTTCATGGCCTGCAATACGTCGATCACTTCAACGCCGCGAATCTCGCCGAGAATGATCCGGTCCGGTCGCATCCGTAAGGCGTTACGAATCAGATCACTGGCAGCCACTTCACCATGCCCTTCAGCATTTGGCGGACGGGTTTCGAGGCGCACCACGTGCGGGTGATTAAGTTGCAACTCAGCGGTGTCTTCGATGGTGACAATCCGCTCATGCTCAGCGACCAATAAGCTCATGACATTGAGCATGGTGGTTTTACCGGTGCCAGTGCCGCCGCTCACCAGCACGTTGCAGCGTTGGCTCACGGCCAGCCGAATAAACTGTAGGACCGCTTTATCAACCGACTGATGCGCAAGCAAATCCGCACTTTGCAGTAAGTCCTTGCGAAACTTACGCACTGACAGGCAAGGGCCATCAAGCGCGATTGGCGGAATAATCGCGTTGACCCGACTGCCGTCTGGCATGCGCGCATCGACCATGGGGCAAGACTCATCGAGCCTGCGCCCTAGCGGTGCCAAAATTCGCTGAATCACTCGCTGCACGTGCTGATCATCAATAAACCGCAGGTCGCTTTGATGAAGCATGCCGTCACGTTCGATAAATACGCGATTCGGGCCATTGACCAGAATCTCCGTTACCGAAGCGTCGTGTAGCAGCACTTCAAGCGGGCCAAAACCAGTAAGTTCATCAACCAATTCTTCTGCCAGCCGCTCCATCTCATAACGCGACACGGCAAGGTGATGGCGATTGACGTAATCAACCACGCGATCAGTGACAAAACGCGAAACCTGCGGCCGCGGGCTCTCAAGAATATTGACCCCTTCATCATCAATTGCATCGATGATGAAGCGGTGCAGGACCAGTTTCAGACCCTGTCCGTCATATTGGCCTTCCTGACTGTAACGGGCGGTGCCGCCAAACAGTGTTTCGCCACTCATGCGGATTTCCTCCGCGGCCATGGCCAACGTGATGCGCGCGCCTCTTTACGCCGCTCAGCCAACAGGCAACCTAAATGTCGAAGTGCTTTGCTGATCCGCTCACGGGGTGACACATCAAACAAACTGCGGCCCAGGTTACGCGCACTCATTCGTACTTCCGGGCTGGACGGCAGCACTTCAATCACCGGCAGCGCAAAGGTTTTGCCCAGGGTTTCGCTGTCCGGGGCAACGCTAGGCATGTAACGGTCAACCAGCAGGCTGGCGTTGTTCAACTTAATCCCGGCATCGCGCCAGTTAGCCAGCAATTCAAGATTGCGCTGACACCCCGAAACGCCCTGATCGGTGCACCACAGCAGCCGCTCGGCATTACTCGCAAACAGGCGTAGCGCTTCGCTGTCAGGCTGGCCTGCAAGGTTGACCACTATGTATTGGAAGTGTTGGCGAAGCGCTCCAAGTAGCAGGTACAACTCCGCAGCAGTGGCAATTTCAAGCGGTTGATCTTTAGCCGTTTGCGAGAGTACGCGCATGCCACATCCCGTCTGGCTGAATGCGCTGTCAATCAGGCTTGCATCCATACGCCGGGTATTGCGAATAGCATCGGCAAAATTGAACGAGGCTTGCAGGCCCAATGTGGCCAAGCAGTCGCCCGGCGGCAACCCCAAATCGAGAAGCAAGGTGGTTTGACTGGTCTGCGAAATCGCCAGCGCCAAATGGCTGGAAATCAAACTTGCATCGGCATCTTGTTGACGGCAATACAGCGCGATCAATTTGCCGGCTTGTGCGCTCGGTTGCAGGCTCGGCATACGCCGACTCAGATGACGAACTAAACCTGTAACCTCGCTGGTACGCGCCCCGTAGGCAATAAAATCACGCGCACCCGCACGCATGGCGCTCAATACCAACTGGTTATCCAAACCATCGCCCAACGCCACAATTGCCAGCATCGGCTTGGCTTCAAGCACACCTTCAATGAGTGAGCTTTGCGCCACTAGATTTTCACGATCGAGGCCAACAAATAACAAACCGGCACCGGTCACGTCCGCCAGTGATAACACTTCGTTTAAAGCACCATGACCGACTTTGAGCACTTCGCCCAATGAGTTCAATGATCCCCGCAACCACTCAAGATCGGCGTCATTACGGGTCAAGGCTAAAAATGTCTGACTCATAACCAGCCCCTATTGCGACAAGCCGGAGCGCTTGTCGAAATTACCGTTCTCGAAGAAGTACATCTTGAAAAAGTTCGGATCGTAATTGCGCAGGTTCTCCCCCGGCAAAGAAGGCATTTGTGCATCAGCCGCGAGCGGCTGGACCAAGTGTGGCGTGACAATCATTAGCAGCTCACTGTCGTCGCGGCTGATGTTGGTCGAGCGAAAGAAGGCACCCAAAATAGGGATATCACCCAAGCCAGGAAACTTGTTCAACTGCATGCGATTACTGCTGCTGATCAAGCCGCTGATGACAAAGCTTTCACCGTCAGCCAAGCTGATACTGGTATCTGTGCGTCGCACATTCAGTGCCGGAACTACGGTGCCGGCGATCTCAATACCTGCGGCAAAATTCAACTCGCTAACTTCAGGCGCGACCTTGAGATTGATCCGATTATTGCCCACCACAGTAGGTGTCAGAGTCAGGCGGACACCGAACTCTTTATATTCAATGCTGATGTTGTCACTGCCACTACTTGGCACCGGGACAGGGAATTCGCCACCGGCTAGAAAACTTGCGCTCTGACCACTTAGCGCAACCAGACTGGGCTTGGCCAAGGTGTAAGCGAAACCGCTGCCTTCCAGGGCATTCAAAATGCCTAGCACTTTGCTGCTGCCGCCACCAAAGACAACATTGAAGCCGCTGTCAATCAGCGGAATCTTGGGGCTGATACCGCCCACAAGTCCGGGAGAAACAGTGACCCCGCCGACAGTTCCGGGGGCACCGAAGAGAAAGTTGTTGGAGCCGGTACCGAATATCGAGGTGCTCGCCTCTTTCATCTTGCTGCGACTGACTTCAACAAAACGGATGTCTGTCTGCACTTGGCTGACGGGCAACTCCAGCGAATCGGGCTGCACAGGACGAGCCATTGCCGCCGTCGCCAAGCCTTCGACATAGACCATGCTGCTGCGCGGCTCAGAGCTGCACGAAGTCCAAACCATCAGGCTGGTGGCGCCTGATTTTTTACCGGTCAGCAAAAAACTGTCATTACCAGTCAGGCGCACATCGGCAGTATTGGGGTCACCAACAGCCAGACGCTTGATCGCCATTGGATAACGGATTTGCTGCTGTAAACCTTGGCCGACTTCAATCACAGGGGAGACTGCCGCGAGTGATGCACAGGCCGCAGGTGCAGCCCAGACTTGAGAAGCGCTCAGCACGGCGCAGCTCATTAAACTTAGGGTAAGAACGATCCGACGACTCATACAGATCATGGTCTTGCTTCCTTGCAGGTCAGGGAGTTTGCCAAGAGTTTTCTACGCCGCGAAACACCTGGACTCCAGGGCTACGGGCAGCCGCTCGAGGGGCTCGGTTGGTCACTGCACGCGGCAGCGCCTTGCCCTCAAGGTTGTTCAGTGGCAATAGGCTGCGTGTTTTCTCATCAAGTGCGACCAAGTTGATCTCACCTGCGGCATAACGCTTGTGCAAATCTTCATCAGCACTGCGCACGGCCAAACGCAAAGTCCCGGCCTGGCTGGCCAGCATTAAACGAGTTACCAACTCTTGCGGTACCGCGAGAACTACGCTGCGCCCAGCTCTCGGTTGTTTTTTCTTATCGTCCTCGTCTTTGATCTGCACCGCTTGGCCATTGAGGTTCGGCCCCAGTTCCTGGCCATAACTCAAGAGCCGCACAGCAGGCACCGCAACCTGGGCGGTTTGCTGCTTTTGACCCTCCTTTTCCTGCATGAACAACAGCACATCAACGTAGTCGCCGGGCCGTACATGACCGCCACCGCTGATCACTTCATCAACCGCGACGGCGACTGCACGCTCCTGTGGACGAATCATTTGCGCCAGCGGGCCGCCAGCGGCAAAGCTTTCCTGGCTTAACCAAGTGCCTGCGCCGATTGGGTTCCAGCTGGTACGTCCAACAACTTGTTCAATGCTTGAGAAGCTGCCTTGAGGTGCGACACGTAACTGCTCAATTGCAACGTCTTCGGCCTTGATTGGCACAAACGGCGATAAAGCCTTAACTGCAACTACCACAGCTGAACGCTGCGCATTGTCAGTGGCCTCATCGATACGCGTAGTTAGGGTTTGAGGTTGTTCAGTTACTTGCGGCGCTACGGCTGCATCACTGGAGGCTGGCGGTTGTTGACTCAGAGTTATTCCCCAATACCCTGCAACCACTGCTCCCAGTAATAAGACCCCAGCCAACGCCATGGTTACCCGGCTGTCCATGGTGACTCTCTCCTTTGCCCTGACAACTAGTGAATGCCTTATTGTTTTATGTGCTCGGCATCAATACAGGTGGCAGTAACCGCCTTGAAAAGCACCCGCCACTCGGGCGTAAAACCCTTGCGCCAAAGCGTTTACTGGCTAGGTACAGTGATAGCTGGAATTGCGCCACTTCGCCACTATGCCTTTATAACTATACCCATGGGTCTAATTACTTCTTACAGTTGCGCTGGCGCTTGGCATGAACAATGATCAACGTGCAAGTACGTCTGTGTATAAGGAGATTAAGATGTCCCTGATCGATGTAATCCGAAAACTACATATTGCCGCCATGGTTAAAACCACCACATTTATAAAAGAAGAAAAAGGAGCCGCCGGTATTGAATATGCGATTGTGGCTACATTAGTAGCGGTTATTCTGGTTGGGTTTGCAGATCCTATTAGTACGGCTGTTAGAAGTATATTCATCAGTATTTGTGGCGCTGTAGACGGTGATAGCTGCCCGACCTAGTTCAGCCTAACTTTTTAAGTTAGATATCAAGCTAGGAGTTACCCCATGCGCCATCAATCCAACGAGCGCCATGAACTGCTGTTGGTCGATGATGAAGAAGATATTCTGCTGGAGTTGGCAGAAATGCTGGAATTTGAGGGCTATTGCTGCCACACCGCAATCTCGGTGCGCAAAGCCCTCGAGCAACTTAGCCGTCACCCATATATAGGGCTGGTTATTACTGACTTGCGCATGCCTGAAGAGAGCGGTGCAAAACTGATCCAACACCTGCGCGAACACTGTTCGCGCCAACACCTCCCGATCATCGTCACTTCAGGCCACTCCGACGCAGACGAAGTGACTGATGTGCTGGACCTGAATGTCATCGATTTTTTCAAAAAGCCGATTTACCACAATCGTTTACTGGAAATTCTTAATAGGCTGTTGCCGACAATGCCGGTGAAAGCCATGCGGTATTGAGCAGTAGTTCGACGGTATTATTGATTAGCTTTAACTCCACGCGCTCCCTACCCCAGTGGCCGGGAGCTTTTTTATGTCGCAATCAAAGCCGTGGTGGACAAACTGCGTGTTGTCACACCCTACGTGTGAAGTTTATCCGTAGGGAGGACAACGCTTCTCTGTCCGCCATTTATTCCATTCGCAACGCGCAATTTGCGCCGGTCATGGTGGACAAGCTGCGCGTTGTCACACCCTACGTGCGAAGTTTATCCGTAGGGAGGACAACGCTTCTCTGTCCGCCATTTAGTCCATTCGCAACGCGCAATTTGCGCCGGCCATGGTGGACAAGCTTCGCGTTGTCACACCCTACGCGTGAAGTTTATCCGTAGGGAGGACAACGCTTTTCTGTCCGCCATTTAGTCCATTCGCAACGCGCAATTTGCGCCGGCCATGGTGGACAAGCTGCGCGTTGTCACACCCTACGTGTGAAGTTTATCCGTAGGGAGGACAACGCTTTTCTGTCCGCCATTTAGTCCATTCGCAACGCGCAATTTGCGCCGGCCATGGTGGACAAGCTGCGCGTTGTCACACCCTACGCGTGAAGTTTATCCGTAGGGAGGACAACGCTTCTCTGTCCGCCATTTAGTCCATTCGCAACGCGCAATTTGCGCCGGCCATGGTGGACAAGCTTCGCGTTGTCACACCCTACGCGTGAAGTTTATCCGTAGGGAGGACAACGCTTTTCTGTCCGCCATTTAGTCCATTCGCAACGCGCAATTTGCGCCGGCCATGGTGGACAAGCTGCGCGTTGTCACACCCTACGGTGCCTCATTGCACTTACTCAGAGTTGGTAGCTAAAGCTGAAGGTCAACCGCGGACGCCGATTGTTGCTATCCAGGGCGACATCAGACATCGGCTTTGCCGCTTCCACTGAGATGTTGTAGTAACGCGCATCGCCGAAACGCATGCCCAACGCCGCCGAGGAGAGCTGCGAAGTTGGCAATGGCGAGTCGTTGTACCAGCTGCGCGCCGCATCAACCGCGATATAAGGCTGCAACAGCCGCAACCATTCACTCTCACGTCGATAACTGTAATTAAGCTCATACGAGGCGCCCCAGCCCTTGTCGCCTGAGGCTTGATCGCTGGGATAACCACGACCGAAGTTTTGCGCACCGAGCACGACGGTTTCGGCATCCGGCAGATTGTCATCGGTCCAGTACATCGCTGCAGAGATTACGCCCTGCCAGTTCGCCCAATACTGATCACTCTGTACGCCGGACAAACGCAGCCGTAAAAAGTCCAGATCATAAAGCGAGTTATCGGTGTTCGCACCCATGCCATCGATGCCCTGGTACAGGCCGGCACTGAGAATCCGCAAACGCTGGCTATCGGCTTGGCGCCAATCTGTTTCAAACCCCAGCACCCGAATATCGGTGTCATTATCGATACTCAGCGGAAATCCCACCACATCGAACTTGCTGTGATCATTGACCGCATAGAGCCGCGTACCTGCTGTCCATAAACGATCAGGTGCAGCAATGAAAGGGTGGGACAAGCCGATTGAGTAGCGGTCATTCTGACGCTTGCGAGTCAACTCGATACCGTTATCCAGGCGCAAACGGTCATGGGGCTCACTCTTGTAGGTCGAGCCATAAAGACTTAACTGAGTGCCTTCACTGCCGAGAAACTGGCTGTAATCAAGGCGGTAGTAACGTTCTTCGTCTTCTCCCGGCGGAAACAAACCGCTGACGGTGATCTGCTCTGCCATTGCGGTCTGTGAATTGCTGCTCCCCGACAGGACCGCTTGAATATCATCCCGGCTGCTATCGCTCAGGTTCATGCTTGATGTCCACGGCTTGCGCGATGCTTCAGCGATCAAGGTTGTTGCACCGTCGGTGGTGCCTGGCGGCGGAACCTGCGCCCCGACAGAGACGCCTGGGATCATGGTCAACAGCGTGGTGTATCGCTCAAAGGTCTTGCGGGTCAGTGGGCGCTCACCCTGGATTTTGTCCAGCAACTTGCGGGCATAGCTGGAAACAGAACCAATATCGCCACGCAGCTCATAGTTTTTTACATAGCCCTCAACCAGTACCACACGCACCACGCCATCGTTAAACGACTGCGGCGGCAGGTACGCATAGGACAGTAAATAACCGTCGTCTTGATAGCGCTGGGTGATGCTGCGAGTCGCGGCGATCAACTCGCCAATACTGGCTTCACGTCCAACCAGGGGTTGAAAGATCGCCGCCACTTCATTGAGGGAGTAAACGCTGCCACCGGCAATTTGGATATTTCTGACCGTAAACTTGGAGTCCATCTGCAGTTGCGATGGCTGCGGTTCAGGTACCTGTAAAGCGGGGGTTGCGGGTCGATAGGCATCAACCGGGAGATTGGGCGTCGGTAAATTTCGCTCGACATCATTACTGTTGAGATAGCTTGGCAACTGCTGCGCCAAGGCCAATTGAGAACATGACAAGCTCAGTAAAACTGGGACTAATAAAGCGCGCATAGGACACTCCATGACCAAACTACTGCGTTTTGAACAGCACAAATAAAAATAACGCCGAACCCTTGAAAGGGTTCGGCGCCTAATGCTGGCACTACTTACGTTTTAGCAGGCCTCCAGTCAGACCGCCACCTGTGCCACCAGCTCCAGCTCCAGCTCCAAGACCACCCAACAAACCTCCCAGACCACCTGAAGCACCAGTACCTGTTGTTGTGCCTGTAACCAAGCCACCTAAGACGCCAACAGTTTTGCCAAGAGTGTCCACCGTATTACCCACTTGCTTTAAAACCGGATTGTTGCTCGCCGCAGCAACCTGAGTGCCCAAACCGCTGACCGCACCCCCTACGTTGTTAAGCGCAGCATTAACCGGGGCGCCTAGCTTAGTGGCATCACCCACCTTCTGAGTGACGCTACTCACGCCGCCGACAACCGGAGTCACAACCTTACCCAGTGATGCACCGGCAATCGTTAATGGCGCAGTTAGGCCATTGTTGGTATTGGGCACTCCATTGCCACCCACCAAAGTACCTAATGAAGCGACAGTCCCACCAATCGCATTACCGTTACCTGCAGCACCTCCGACAATGCCGTTAGTTCCGCCCAAGTTGAGGCCTTGGCTAAGCGACTGCACTGCGCCGCCAGCCGTTTCGAGCAAGCCACTAACAGGGCCGCCGAGTTTGGTTTTGTCAGCCAGACCACTGGTTAAACTACTTGTGGTTGTCACCAGGCTGTTCAAACCGCCAGCAGCCAAGGGCAGGCCAGAAGTGCCTTCGCCATCAGGATTGACGTAGCCACCTGCAGCACCAGCCGTGCCTGCGACACCATTCAAGACGCCGCCAATGGTTGAAGTAAGTGGATTACCGCCACCGACGCCGGCGGCTTTATCGCCCAGCCCGCCGAGCGTGTCGCTAACCTTGGCAACTAAACCGGACACAGGCTGACCCAAGCCAGTTGCAGTGCCGAGGGTTTGAGTTGTGCCCTCAACAATGCTCACCACTGGCACCAACAATTTGGAGCCCACTTGATCGGTCACCTGCCCCAAAGGACCCGTGGTGCTGGCAAGACTTAAGGTGTCGCCCAGCATGGTCACACGCTCACCAACGCCATCGACAACGCCACCGACTTTACTCACAACACCGCCAACCAGAGGTACTTTCTGAATCGCAGAGTTATCCCCGACAAGTTGCAGCGAGTTACCCACGCTGGAAACACCTGTGCCGAGATCGCCAACCGCATTACCCACACCTGCGACGGTAATGCCCACTGAATTGCTATCTGTACCGAGTTGACCCAGACCATCACTTAAACCATCGCTGATGCTGTTGACCGCATCACCAGTTGATGAAACCAAGCCACCAACGCCTGAGGTCAGATCAGTATTGCCTGCAATTGGGGTATTGGAAATCTGATCGCCCAGGTCAGTTAAACCATCGCCGATTGCGCCGGTAGTGTCGGCAATGTTATCCACCAGATCACCGGTCACCAATGGAGTCTGGCCTGTACCGGGATTAGGGTCAGGGTCAGGATTGGGGTTCGGATCAGGATCAGGGTTAGTCACAACCGGTGGGTTGCCAGTGCCATCGCCACCGCCGCCAGTGCCATCGCCACCACCGCCGTTACCTGTTCCATCGCCACCGCCGCCGTTACCTGTGCCGTCGCCACCATCAACTGCGCCAGGATCAGTCGAACTGCCATCTACAACACTTTTCGAACCACCGCCGCCACTGCTACAACCCGCAGTGAGTGAAACCATTAATATCAGTGCGAGTGCTGTGCTTGCTTTAATTATTGTGGAGCTATTCATGATCAGAGTCCTTCCATAAGTGCCGTAGACATCAGAGCTTTCATCTTGTGAAAACCCAACAACCTGGGACTTATAGAAGTACAATAACTTTCCAACAACAACCCGTATATTGGTATTAACAGTTTATATAACTACGCCATACCAAGTGCAAACTATTCACCTTTAGTTAGTCACAAAGTTATATAGCACTACCACCAACACACTCTTAATTTACTAGCTTATAGATTGAGACACTTTAATTGTACAAAGTTCACTCTTACTAATTTGCACACATTGCAATTGAACCTACACATTTATAAAGACCACACGCAATAGAAGTGCAAAACGAGAAACAGTGAATAACCCAACCTACGAGTCGTCAACGAGCACAATCGTCTCACTACTCCGTGCTGGAGCCCCAGCGGAGGCTGCCTCCGCAAAAGGCTGGCGCCAGCGAGGGCTGCCCCAGCAATACCTCGCTTGGTGCTTCTTCAACGGTTCGTTTTCGGCATAATACGACGCCCACATCCAAGGATCTCTGTTATGCCCGCTACGATTTGGTGGTTACTCGCCCTGCCTTTTGTCGCAGGTGCCTGCCTGCCGCTACAAGCAGGTATCAATGGTCAATTAGCTAAACAGGTATCCAGCGTACTGGCGGCGTCACTGATTTCTTTCGCGGTCGGCACTACAGCGTTGTTACTGCTGGTCTTGGCGCAACGAGAAGTACCGTCGCTCGGCGCGCTGAAAGGCCTCACGTGGTGGCACTGGTGTGGCGGTATGCTCGGCGTCATGTTTATTGCAACCGCTGCATTTGCAGGGCCACGCGTAGGTGCCGTGTTATTTATGGCGCTGGTTATTGCCGGGCAACTGACAATGGCGGTAACCCTCGACCACTTTGGTTGGGCCGGTTTTAAAGAAGCGCCTATCAGCGCCGGGAAAATAGGCGGATTGCTGTTGATCGTCGCGGGTATCTGGCTGATCCGACGCGGCTGAGACGCCACCGATACTGAATTAACGCTGAGCTTAAGGCTGGAGCTCACGACACCGACACGATTGACCTTAGCGCTGTGCCCCACAACAGGGGCTGCGCCGCAAAGATTACTCAAGCGGCGTTGCGAGGGTACTGAAACCATCGTGCTAGGCTTGGATAAAGCCTGTGCCGCTGGCGTGCACGATTAGCCACAGATCGCAGATATTTTGCTAGGTCATTGAAGACTCAATAAGGAACCGCCCATGTCTGAAGTACTCGCCTGCATTGATGGCTCAACCGCCACCCCTGCTGTTTGTGATTACGCGGTATGGGCAAGTCAGCGCCTGCAAACGTCACTGACGTTTCTGCACGTAGTGGATCAGACACAGTATCCACAACGTAGCGACCTGAGCGGCATCATCGGTTTAGGCACCCGCGAGCATTTGCTTGAAGAACTGGCGAGCGCTGACCAGCAACACAGCAAGCAGGTGCTCGAACAAAGCAATCAGATACTCGAAGCGGCGCAAACACGAGCCGTGCAGGCGGGAATTAGCGCACCACTCATACGCCAAGGGCATTGCAACCTGGTGAAAAGCCTTGGCGCGCTGGAAGACAGCATCCGGCTACTGGTGCTCGCTCGCCACAGCGCCACTAACGATAATGTGGCCGAGCACGTAGGCAGCCAATTATTGAATGTTGTGCGCACACTGCAACGGCCGACCTTAATTACCTGTGGCGACTTTATCGCGCCGCAAAACTACCTGTTCGCCTATGACGGCAGCTTCACCGCTCGCAAAGCCTTGCAGATGGTAGCCAGCAACCCTTTATTGGCAGGGCTGCCTTGCCACTTACTGATGGTTGGAAGCGACGAAGCGGCATGCAAGGTACTGCTCAATGAAGCAGCGGAGATGATCAAACCTTCTGCCAGCGAAGTCACGATCATCTGGCGTGAGGCGGATATAGAGCCCTCAATTCGTGCCTATCAATTGCAGCAAAAGATCGACCTGCTGGTGATGGGCGCGTATGGCCATTCGCGTATTCATCAGTTCTTGCTCGGCAGCACCACCAGCCAGTTAATCGCCTCGAGTACCAGCCCGCTACTGATACTGCGCTAAGACCTGCCGGAACGCCTAGCGGCCATAACGCAATGCCAGCCCCTGCTGCACGCGCTCGAAAGTGCTGTCGATACAGACAGCCAGCAATCCAATCAGCACAGCGCCCTGTAATACATAAGCGGTATTGCCGTTAACCAGCCCGGCAATCACGGGGTTGCCCAAGGTGCTGGCACCAATCGTTGAGCCAATCGCAGCGGTGGCGATAGTAACGGTCACGGAGGTACGGATACCGGCCAGAATCACCGGACTGGCCAGCGGCAGCTCGACCTGCAGCAAGACTTGCAGCGGCCCCATGCCAATGCCTTGAGCGGCCTCCAGCGCTGATGGTGACACGCCTTGTAGTCCCGCCAGCGTGTTGCGCAGAACCGGCAACAAGCCATACAGCATCAGTGCGAAAATCGTTGGCAGATTACCAAAGCCGAGCAAGGGCACCGAAAGCGCCAGCACCGCAACCGGCGGAAAGGTTTGTCCAATTGATGCGACCTGACTCACCAACGGTAAAAAATCCCGCCCCCACTTGCGCGTCACCATGATCCCGGCCATGACACCAATTCCAATCGAAAAGATTGAAGCTACGGCGACCACAAACAAGTGATTAAACAGCAGTTGCGCAAAGCTTTCCCGTTGGTAAATAACTTCGCTTGCGGCGGGGCTCAACAGGCGAAAATAACCTTCGAACTGGCCCATGCCAAACACGGCCAACCCCAGCAACGCGAGCCAAAACAGCGGCCCTCGCCAATTTTTGATATGGCTGATCATGACGCTCGACTGTGCAGTAATGCGTTGATCGGCAGAATACCCAGCGGCTGTGCAGCCTGATCACGCACACAGAGCACATCGGTACGATGCCAAAGCATCAGCGACAAGGCTTGGCGCAGACTACTGCCGACATCGACTGAGACACTCGGCAGCTCCGCGCTGATCGGTAACATAAACTGTTCAACTCGCTCCAGACTGGCACGCTTAAGGCCGCGTTCGGATTGCCCCAGCAGACTCTCGACAAAGCTGTTGGCCGGGTTGTTCAACAGGTTTTCCGGGGTGTCATGTTGAACAATCCGGCCTTTGTCCATCACCACAATCCGGGTCGCTAAACGCAAGGCTTCATCAATGTCATGGGTGACGAAAACGATGGTCTTATGGATACGCATCTGGATGCGCAACAGCTCGTTTTGCAGCGCCTCGCGGGTGATCGGATCAAGCGCACCGAATGGCTCATCCATCAACAGAATATCCGGGTCGGCCGCCAACGCACGAGCAACGCCAACGCGCTGCGCCTGGCCGCCAGAAAGCTGGCTAGGAAACTTATGCGCAAAGGTTTCGTGGGGTAACCCGAGCAACTCAAGTAACTCACGCACCCGTGCATCAATTTTCTCTGCCGACCATCCGAGTAACCGCGGCACCACGCCAATATTGCGTTCCACCGTCCAGTGCGGGAACAGCCCCGTACTTTGAATCGCGTAGCCCATGCGCCGGCGCAACAGCTTGCTGTCGAGCGCTGCGACACTTTCGCCATCGACCCATATCTCGCCGCTGGAGCAGTCAATCAGCTTGTTCAATAAGCGCAGAGTGGTCGATTTACCGCAGCCTGAGGTGCCGATAAATACGCAAATTTCACCTTTTTCGATGCGTAACGACAGGTTATCGACCGCAGTGATATCACCAAAATGACGGCTGACATTGCGTAGCTCAATCATGGCGTCGCCATTCATCTTTGTGCTCCTGCTTTAGCCAATGAGGCCAGACTACTGAACAAGGCGTCCGCTAACAGCGCCAGGATGATGGTTGGCAAAGCACCGAGCAACACCAGGTCCATCGCACCCTGCCCCAGCCCCTGAAAAATAAAGCTGCCAAAACCACTGGCACCAATCAGCGCGGCGACTGCGGTCAGGCCGATCGCCTGAATAGTGGTAATGCGAATGCCCTCGATGATCACCGGCAGCGCGAGTGGCAGCCGCACTTGGCTAAACACTTGCCAACTGCTCATGCCCATGCCGCGCGCAGACTCGATCACCTCTGCGGCAACGCCTTGCAAGGCCACACAGGTATTACGCACCACCGGCAACAAGCTGTAAGCGATCAATGCCAATAACGCTGGAGCCCAACCGATGCCGCGCACATCAAGCTGTTGCAGCAAGGGCGAATGTGCCGACAAATAACTCAGTGGCGCGATCAACAAACCAAACAAAGCCAGGCTTGGAATGGTTTGAAAGAAGTTAAGCAGGGCAAAAACGGGACGCTGCAAACGCTGCACACGAATGATCAGCCAAGCCACCAGCAAACCGATCACCAAACTCACCAACAGCGCTCCGCCGACCAGACTCAAATGGCCGTAAAGCAATTGCCAGAAGGTTGAACTGCGACTGCTGTATTCGCGCAACAGAGCCAGAGGCGCCAACGCGCCGGAGCTGATCAACAGCCAGATAACGCCGAACAGCAGCGCGATAATAATCTTGACCCCGCGGCGCCCACCCGCAATCCGTTGCTGCAACTCAACCAGAAGCAGAACACCGATAAACAGCAAGCTCCAGCAACTCCCCGCCAGTCCAACCCGCGCGTAGGGTTGCTCGGCACTGATGTGCTGCTGGATAAACCAGGCGAGCGCCACCGGCAGTTGAATCAGCAGTGCGCCACTAAGCCCGAGCATTAACCAGTAGCGTTTGGCTGTTGGCCACAGCGCCAGGCCGCCCAACCCAAGCAAACCGGCAACAACCGCTAACAACCAAGGCCAGCCGAGCCCCGCCAGCAGGCTAAGGCCCTGCCCCGGAACAATTCGATTAGCTTGGACACTGGCAAAGTTGCTGAAACAGATGACCAGCAACGCCAGCACCACCAAGGTCACAACAACGCGATTACGCTCAAGCAATTTAGGCGCATGCATTAATGACTAAGGCCATCCAGAAAATTACGCGCCACCTGTTGTGGGTCAGCACCATTGACGGCCACATCAGCGTTGAGTTTTTGCAGGACTTTCTCATTCAGTGCTGCAAAAACCGGCGCCAGCAAGGTTTCAATCTGCGGATAGCTTTTGAGCACCTCTGCCCGCACCAGCGGCGCGGGCTGATACACTGGCTGTACGCCTTTGCTGTCAGTCAAGGCAACCAGATCAAGCGCGCTCAAACCGCCATCTGTACCGTAACTCATGGCGGCATTTACACCGTTGGTTTGTAGTGCTGCTGCACGCAAGGTAGCGGCGGTGTTGCCACCCGAGAGCACCACTAACTGCTCCGGCTTGAGGGTGAAGCCATAGGCTTTCTGAAAGGCTGGCAAGGCGGTAGGCGAATCAACAAACTCGGCACTGGCAGCAAATTTGAAGTCGCCACCCTGGTTCAGGTAACTGGCCAGATCATCCAGCGACACCAACTTATGCTCACGCGCCACATCACCCCGCACGCTGATTGCCCAGGTGTTGTTGGCATTCGCTGGCTGCAACCAAACCAGTTGGTTAGCCGCCAAATCGAGTTCTTTTACAGTGCTGTAGGCTTTGCCGGGATCTTTCCATACGTCGCTGTCCGCACGGTTGAAAAAGAACGCGCCGTTGCCGGTGTACTCGGGATAGATATCAATCTCACCGGCAATAAGTGCAGTGCGGACAATACTGGTGGCGCCAAGCTGTAAGCGCAGGGTTACCGGCACACCGCCTTGTTCAAGGGTCTGGGCAATCAATTGGCCCAGGACCGCACCTTCAGTATCAATCTTTGACGAGACCACTACTGGTTTTGCTGCATAAGCAGCCGAGACGCTGAGTGCCGAAGCCATCATCAGACACTGGACAAACTGCTTAACACGTGAAGATAACGACATCTTATGCCCCTGATCGTGGTCAGTTCGGCGCTTTCATTAGAGCGCCAGAAATGATGCCAATAGCAAAGACTCGGCCGCAGTTTTTTCGCGGCCCAGCCATTTCTGACATCCAGGTGTGGCATAAGAGTAAAGCAGTGCGCTCGCCAGCGCCAAATAAAGCCCCAGTATCACAGCCAACAAATGTGCGATGCACCGCTTAATAAACCGAATACAGCGCAATTATTCGTGGCTGAGTCTCAAGCAGATCACCACTCGCCTAGCGATGACGGACACAAGCAAGTCAAGACTGTGGCGCGACTAAACGGCCATATACCCGGCCGCCAAATACATTAATCACCAGCCCGGCCATAACCAATAACGCCCCCATCATTTGCAGATGACTGAGTTGCTCATTGAGCAGCACTGCAGATGAACTCAAACCAATGACCGGCACCAGCATTGAGAATGGCGCGATCTGGCTTGCCGGATAGCGCGACATCAAACGGCTCCACAAGCCGTACCCCAGAATAGTTGCGATAAATGCCAGATAAACGATAGCCAGTATCGACGACAGGCTGATGTTGCGCAGCGAACTCTCGATTTGCGCAGGGCCTTCAAACAGCAACGACATCGCCAGAAATGGCAACGGCGGGATCAAGCTGCCCCACACCACCAAACTGACCAGATTAATCTGACCGACTTTTTTGGTGATGATGTTGCCCATTGCCCACATCACCGCCGCACATATTGTCAGTACAAACCCGGCCAGGGTCATGCCTGCCCCGCTTTGCATGCCAATCAACAGCAAACCTGCGGCCGCCACCACCAGCCCCAGCACGTTGCTGGTACGCACTCGCTCGCCAAGTACCAGGGCTGCGAACATCAGGGTAAAAAATGCTTGCGACTGCAGAATCAAAGAGGCCAACCCGGCCGGCATACCGACCGACATGGCCGAAAACAAAAACGCAAACTGGCCGAATGAAATAGTCATGCCGTAGGCAATCAACCAGCGCAGTGGCACGTTTGGGCGCTTGATGAAAAATATCGCTGGAATGGCCGCCAAGGTGAAGCGCAAAGCTCCCAACAGCATTGGCGGCACGCCATGCAGGCCGACTTTGATCACCACAAAGTTAAGCCCCCAGACCACGATCACCAACAGGGCAAAACACGCATCTCTGGGCGTCATCAGCGCTCTCCAGACTAGAGTTTGAAAACCCCATCTAAACACTGCCGACGCGTATGGGAGCAGTACAGTCAGGCTAAATTATGGCTGTACAGTCAGCTGTATTCTTCCCGCCTACGGAAGCACGCTGAAGCGTAGCAAGGCGGTCTGCCCGCTCTCATCAAGCACACTTAATTGAAATTCACCGGTGCGCTTGAATACGTGAACAAAACGCTCATCCGCAGCTGTTTCCGCGACTTGCTGCCCCTCTAAAAACCACCACCGGCGACCGCTACCGCCCAGCGCAGACAACTCAATGCGCAACGCTTGATTACTGGTCGCGGGCTGTCGCAGGCGATCACCCTCACGCACGCCAACGATTGTCAGTGGCGCGGCGCCTGGAGCCGCATGAGGCGCACATGCGCTATCAACAGCGGGCAAGCGAGCGGCACGGCGCTCACTGCGTGGCAGCCAAGGCTCCAGCGGCGCGGGCCAAAGCGCCACGTCACGCGCGATAGCTCCGGGGCAACCGGCATCGACGCGCAACTGCTGCGGATTCAGCCAGACCCGCTCAAGCAGGCCAAGCCCCAGCGGTTGCTCTTGAGCGCGCAAGGTCGGCGGAGTGGTGCCGTCCAACGTCCAGGCGAAACGCTGCCGCCGACAATTATCACTCTTACTGTCGAGTGGCTGCCCCAGCGGCCAACAAATCGCGGCAACGCCAACACTCGCGGGTTTTGGCTCACGCGGTAGGGCAATGCCTCGCTGGCTGTCGCGATTGACCAGCAAATCATGCACCTGCAACAACAACGGTGCCGCCGAAGCCAAGCCAAACTGACCTGCAACCGGGGTGCCATCTGGACGACCGATCCACACCCCAATCACGTAGCGCGGTGCCACGCCAATCGCCCACGCATCGCGAAAGCCATAACTGGTGCCGGTTTTCCACGCCAGCGTTGGACGTTGCACCAAGTCCGCATGTGGATCAGTGTCGGGCCGCGCCTGACCGCTAAGAATCCGCCGGACAATCCAGGCAGCGCCGGGTGACAACAATCGCCGCTCATACAGCGCGTCCAGGGGTTGATAGCGCAAACGCGCAACCTTGCCAGCACGGGCGAATGCGCTGTAACCACTGACCAACTCTTCCAGACGGCTACCCGCGCCACCCAGAATCAACGACAAGTTAGGTTCCGCCATCGCAGGCAAGGCCAGCGGAACACCGACACTGCGCAGTTCTCCGGCAAAGCGTTTTGGCCCATAAGCTTCAAGCAATTGCACCGCCGGTAAATTCAGCGAGCGGGCGAGCGCTGAACTCACCGACACTGGGCCGCTGAAGTCCGCGGCAAAGTTACCGGGGCGATAATCACCGTAGCGGCGCGGCACGTCTTGCAGCAGCGATTCAGAATGAATCAGCCCAGCATCCAGCGCCATGCCATATAAAAATGGTTTAAGGGTCGAGCCCGGCGAACGTGTCGCGCTGACCATATCCACGTGACCAAAGCGCTGGGTGTCCGCCAGATCAACCGAACCGAGATAGGCGCGAACCGCCATATTGGGTAACTCAGCTACCAATATTGCCGCCGAGGTATGGTCAGGCAAGCGTGCTTTCCAGCCCATCAACAAATCTTCAAGTCGGCGCTGCAAGGCGGCATCGATGGTTGTGTGAATCAACGCTGGGCTCGCCGGATTGTTCAAACGCCGAGCCAGCAAAGGGGCTAAACGCGGTGCTTGCCTTGGCGCCAGTAGCACCGGCTCCTCCAGCGCATCATTAACCGCTGATTGCGGCCACACATCGAAGGCGGAAAGGCGCTGCAAAACCTTGTCCCGCGCTGCTTGCGCACGTTGCGGATGACGGTCTGGGCGCAAGCGGCTCGGAGCCTGTGGCAGTACGGCGAGCAAAGCCGCTTCAGCACGTGTCAGTTGGCTCGGTGATTTGCCGAGATAGGCCCAACTTGCGGCGGCCACGCCCTGCAGCGTGCCGCCAAATGGGGCGCGATTGAGGTACAGCGTAAGAATTTGATCCTTCGACAAGTGCCATTCAAGCTGCGCTGTGCGCCACACTTGCTTGAGCTTGCCCGCCACGCTGCGCGAGTGTGGGTCGAGCAACCGCGCCACCTGCATCGACAGCGTACTTCCGCCTGAAACAACCCGTCCGCCCTTGAGGTTTTGCCAGCCTGCACGCAACACCGCCAAGGGGTTAACCCCCGGATGCTGATAGAACCAGCGATCTTCATAAGTCAGCAGCGCTTGCAGGTAATACGGCGATACTTGATCAACCGTCACGGGGTAACGCCACACACCTTCAGCATCGGCGAAGCGCCACAGCGGCGTGCCATTTTCGGCTAACACCACCCGTGCCTGATCATCCCCTGGCATCGGCAAGGGAAACAGCTTATCGAGTATGAGAAGGCCGGCGAAGACCATCACCGGCACGCCAATCAACAGCCGCCAGCGGATCGGCACCCGCTGCCAACGACGGAGTAAATGGCGAGTCAAACTAACATCCACCGCATCAAATATTTAACCCACGTACGGGAACCCGACACCACCCTTTGCAGACCAATACGCCAGCAGCAGGGGCGAATGAATGGCACAGGCCAAGGTAAGCTGCTCAGGCTCAGGTATAGTGAGCCCAGAATTAAAGGGAATAACAGTATGCAGGTAGCGGGATTTTTTGAATCACTCGGCCAGGCGTTTGGCGCCGTAGTGAAGTTTATAGTTGATGGCCTTAGCGGATTTTTTAATGCATTTGGCGGTGCCATTGGTGGCTTTATCAATGGCATGTCGAAAACCCTTGGCATTACCCCATCCATCCTCAGCGTTGTGGTCCTGCTCATTGGCTTACTGATGCTCTACAAGGCAGTTCGCGCTTTTATGCGCGCGGGGATTATCGCCGGTTTAATCTGGGCGTTCCTCGGCTTGTGGCTGCTGAGCGGCTTGATTGCCTAAGGAACCGCCGAAAGCTACTGCGCCAGGTATTAGCGGCAGCCGATGCTGGGGCAGCACGGGCTGCCCCAGCCAATAGCCACGGGCTGCAAAACCATCAACGCGGCTTGACCACCATGCGCGCTGGCGCAGTCCCTAATGCCTGCCAGTTAGGTCGATACATCGACTCCACCTGCGGCGGCGGCACACGATAGCTACCCGGCGTTACCGCCCGCGCCAGATAGAGTAAGTGACTGCTTTGGTAACGGCTCACATCCAGCGCTGCGACATAACGATCGGCCCGAAACTCCTGATGCTTAACCCCAGCGTTCTGCATCGACTCGCGCCATTCCTTCACCTGGCTACTGGCGTCATCCAGACTCGCAGCGCTTTGCGCCAGGTTTTGATTCTCCAGCTCCAGACCCGCCGGTAACAGATCAACCACCAAGGCATCAGGCACACGCTGCTCTTTAGCCCGCACCGTGAGATGCACCAGCACCAACTGACCACTTTGCAAATCCCTCAGGTTCAACGGCTTGCCGTCCATGCCCAGGTAATCACGCTCAATGGTCAGATTCTCACCTCCAGCGATCGGCGCTTGCGCCGGATAGCCTGAAATAGTCAGTTGCTGATACAGCGCCTCATCACCTTGCTGGCTGATATTCAGCGGCGCAGCAAGCTCAGCACCCTCAAGCTTGATACCGGATTGTTGATTACTCAGATCAAAGTTGAAGTCGCCACTGCGCAGCACTGCATTCCAGGCTGGCTCAGGCTTGTTCAGCAGGTTACGCCCCGCCAGATACAGCGCATTGCGCTCCTGAGTCGACAACCACTGATTACTCGCCACCTCGTCGGCCAAGTTGAACAAGCGCTGTTCGCGGCTGTTCGACGCTAGATCATTCTCTTCGAGCAGGGCAAGAATCAATGCATCATCGCGCAACTGGCTGCCGTAATCCGCCAGCCAGCTATTAGCCACACGCTGGCGCGTTAAGCCATCAGCCAATGCGGAGTCAGCGCGCGGTTGGTCGCCCATCTTCGCCAAGGCAATCGACAGCTGCACCAGCGGCAGGCCTGAGCGTGAATCACCACGCCGGTCATACAGACTGCGCAATGCGCCAAGCGGTGCTTGCTGGCTGCGCGCAAGCACGTAACCGGCGTAGGCCTGCACGGCAAAACGACTGTGCTCGACATTCTGGCTGTAATCAACATCCACCAGATTACGTTCCTGCACATAGCGCAGCAGTCGCTCATTGGCCTTTTTAAGCGCCTCTGCGGGCACCGCAAAGCCTTGTTCACGCGCTCGCAGCAGGAAGTCACTTACATAGGCGGTGAGCCAGTACTCTTCCGGGCTGTCCGCGCCCCACAGGCCAAAGCTGCCGTTATAGCGCTGCATGCTTAGCAAGCGCTCAATACCCAACTCAATCGAGCGCTTACGCTGCGCCTCCGGTTCACCGGTGATACCTAAACGCTTAAGGGTGCTGGCATCGGCATACAGCGATGGATACAGGCCACTGGTGGTTTGTTCAAGGCAGCCGTAGGGGTAAGCCTTGAGCGCGCGAATCTGCTCGCCCAAGTTAAGTGGCGGACGGCTCGATACCGCCAAGCGCGCCTCAAGCCCGGCTGCCTCGAATATATCGAGTGCGCCGTCTGGCAAGCTCCACGGCTGATCCTTGATCACGCTGCGGTACTGCCTTACTTGTGCCGGATACGCTGGGCGCACACCCAGATCCCAATCGCGGGCAAAGGGTTTAAGTACTTCATTCGGCACGCTCAAGCCCTGCACCGCGACCTTGATATGACCCTGGCCATAACCGCCCAAGGCACTGACCGGAATATGCAGGGTGCTGCGCTGGCCGTCCTTGAGTTGCAGCGCTTGCTCAGCGTAATCACTGCGCAACTGGCCGCTGGCAGTGACGTTGACCTTGAGCGTTTGCGCCTGCCCCGAGAGATTAGTCAGATCAAGCGCCAAGGTAGTCTGGTCGCCCCCGGCCATAAAGCGTGGCGCCGACAACTCAGCCACCAACGGTGCGGCGACTACAGTTTTAGCCTCGGCCATGCCGAAATGATCAGCACTCCAGGCTTGCGCCATTAAGCGCAGTTCACCATTGAAGTCCGGTATATCCAGACTGACGACGCCCTCGCCTTGCTCATCGAGACTCAACGGCTTGGCTTGCAGGGCGACAATTAGCACACTGGTATCCGGACGCTTGCCGCCCGCGGCCAGCGCCGCGTCACCACCGAACGCTAATTTAGCCATGCGCCCTTGCCCGGCCTCGATCAGTTGGCCGTAGACGTCAAGCTGATCAGCGCCATAGGCTTTGCGACCGAAGAAGTTGGCGAATGGGTCTGGCGTTGCGTAATCAGTGATATTGAGGATTCCCGAGTCAACCGCCGCAACCAGCACCTGCGCTTGCTTGGGAATGCTGCCGTCAGCGTTACGCACCTTGACCTTGACGCTCAGCGGTTGCAGCGGACGCATTTTCTCAGGCGCCTGCAGATTCACCTGCAACTTGCGATCAGCACGCTGTAACGGCAGGTGCAACAAACCCACTGCGCGCTTAGGCGTGGCATTGGTTGTGCGCTCACCGGGGCGAACCACCAATGCACTGATATACAGGTCATGACGTGCCCACTCATTGGCGATTGGAATGTCAAAACTCTTACCCTCGGCGGGCACTTCAATTTCTTGCCACCACAGCGGTCCATCGCTCGACTCAACCAGCAGATAACCTTTGCCTGCCGCCGGTGCAGTGACTGTTACCTTGGCCGCCCCGCCAGCCAGGTAAGCCGGTTTATCCAGGGCCAGTTTGACCTGATCGGGACGCACCGCACCGCCGTCGGCGTTGTCTTGCCAGCGATAACCGGCCCAGAACCGCATGCTGCTAAGCATGCCGGTTTGCGCATCAAGCACTTCGACGCGGTATGGCCCCCACTCCACCGGGAAACTGACTTTGGCAGTGCCATCCGCCGCAACGCTGAGGGTTTCCTCACTGAGATTCAGGTACTTCTCGTTGTAGTGATAACTCCAGCCATCGTTGTCCGAGAAGTTCCAGTAGTAATCACGGCGCTCACGAACCAAGCGCACAGTGAGTTGATCAGCCGCCAGCTTATTGCCTTGTGGATCAGCCACCAGCACTTCGAACTCAGCCTGGCTATCGGCATCAACCTCTTCGCCAGAGAACAGGCCGCGCACCGCTGGCATGCGCTCGGCTGGCCATACCGGCTGCACCAAACGCCGGGTAATCGGCCGACCGCCAGACTCCTGCAGACTGGCTTGTAGAATCAACTGCACTGGCGACTTGGCCTCAGCCCAACGCGACTCGACATTCAGCGTCGCTTTACCCTGCTGATTAAGCTTTTGCTCATCCAGCTCGATGTCCTGATTAAGTTCTTCCTCGGTCACCGAACCAAATTGATAACCGGGCAAGCTCTTCACCGCCTCGCGTAATGGCCGCACATAGACTTGACCGCTGATGCGATTACCAGCGGCTGGGGCGCCATACAAATAGCGTCCCGTAACTTCAAACTGTGCATCTTGCTGCGGCGCCAGCGGTTGTTCGCTGCCTTTTAGCTCCAACGCCAAACGCTCGGGCAAAAAGTCTTCAACCGAAAACTCATACAGTTGTGGCGAACCATCGCCCAAGTCCAGAACCAACTGCCAGCGGCCGGTGGGTGCCTCTTCAGCCAGTTGCAGTTGATATTGATAAAAACCTGCATCATCGCCAGTCCAGACGAATTTACGGCTGACCTGCTCATCCGGACGACGTACTTCGACATTCACTGGCTGCGACTTCAGCGGGCGGCCATCGGCGTCTCGCAGCAACGCATTGAGCAGCACTGTTTCACCGGGTCGATAAAGATCACGCGGGCCAAACACAAAGAACTGCAACGGGTGTGCTTTAGGACCTGCGATATCAAACTCAGCCAAATCCAGCGCCGAACTGTTCAAACGCAACAAGCTCGTTTGCGCACCTTGGCGCGCCAACAGCACATCGGCTTTGTCGGTCAGCGGCATTTGCGCGTGGCCCTTACTGTCAGTCGTGGCGGTGCTCAGCACCTGACCTTTGGCATCAAGTAGTTCAAGGGCAACATCTTCCTGCGCTTCTCCCCCTTCCAACGCCTGAGTGAATACATCCAGTCGGTTGTGATAACGATGCGCGGACAAACCAATATCGCTCAGGGTGAATAGCGTTGCTGGCTGCGAATAGCTGTAAGCACCCGCCGCACGCATCACCGCCAAATACACGCCGGGCTGCTTGAACGGCTCAAGCCCGGTGATCGGCAACACCAGCGACTCACGTGTGTTGCGCGCAGGGTTCAAATCGAACCGACCGCCGTAGACCAGATCGGCCATGGGCAGCAACGATTTTGCATCCCAGGTATCAAGGTTGGCGTTACGCCCCCAGCGACTGAGGAACTTGGGCAACGACTCCGGTTTGATGCGAAAGAACTCAACATTGATCTTGTCGACGTTCAGCGCAATCACTGGCAAACCTTCAGCCAGACGGGTCGGCAAAAGCGAACCCCGGCTGGCAAAACCAACGCTGGCTTGCAGGTCTCGGGTCTTCAGCCGGGTAATGCTCTCAGTGCCAAGCGTGGCGCCATTCAAACCGCGCACGCCAGCATCAACCGTGAGGACCAATTTACGCTGCGGCTCAAGGTGGCGCAGACGCAACTCCATCAAGTTGTCGGCCAACTCCCACGCACCATCGACCTTACCGGTCTTGGTGTCGACCAAGTGCAAGCGCTCAGCAAAATTCTGCTCGGGATCAAGCGGTACAGAAAAGCTCACCGACAGTGCACTCGCGCCATCAAGTTGCACCTCGGATGCATCAGCAACAGTCAACTCACGACCCGCGTAACGCTTGGCCAGTGCCTCGCGGTCAACTGCAGGTTGGGGCACTGCGGAATTGCTGGCGGCAGGTGCGCTTACCGGCACTTCAGGTTCAGGTGACGCCGTAACCTGTGCAGAATCAGAAGATGAATCACAGGCACCGAGCAACCCCAGTACAAGGCCAAGCAATATTCCTTTGTTGCGCATCGCAAACTCCATTTTTTATGGCGAGCGTAAAAACTAGAAACTATAGACGAGGCAGCAAAAAACACCCTCGCCAGCCGATCACGCAGAGCACTTTAGACTAATTATGTGACCGGGCTACGCGATCATGATCACGCATTTATCGGCTAGCGTCGGTCAACGACCGGGGCATGTTGCGCCATCAGCGTGGCAACCCACTCGATAAACACCCGCAACTTGATACTAATATGCCGGTTTGGAGGAAAGGCCACATACATCGGCATCGGTTCTAGCTGCCAGTCCTTGAACAGGCGCACCAACTCGCCATTCGCCTCGCAGGATTTAGCCATGTAGTCCGGTAGCCAAAGCACGCCCAAACCGGCCAGCCCGGCGGCCAGGTAGGCGTTGCCGTCATCCACCGCCAACACATAACGTCCCTGTACCTGCTGTAGTTCATCGCCACGGCGCAGCGCATATGACAGGGCTTTACCCGTGCGCGCCCAAATAAAGCCGACGGTGCGCTGCGCCGAGTCTTCAAGTTCTCGCGGATGTGTCGGAGTGCCAACGCGTTGCAGGTAACTCGGTGAGGCATAAACGCCCAGCTGCAGGTCACCTATGCGCCGGGCCACAAGTGACTGATCGGTTATCTCGCCGCCGCGCACCACACAATCCACATTTTCACCCAGAATATCGACGATGCGATCACTGACGCCCATATCAATCTGAATGTCGGGATATTGCGCATGGAACGCTGGCAATGCCGGTATCAATATCATCCGCGCAAAGGGGCTGGGCACATCCACACGCAAGCGGCCACGGGGCAGCGAAGACGCCGCAGACAGGCTCGTCTCCGCGTCATCCATATCATTGAGCAACTTGACCACTCGCTCGTAAAAGACCGCGCCATCAGCTGTCACCGCAACTTTGCGGGTTGTGCGGTTAAGCAGCTTGACCCGTAAACGCGCCTCAAGCTGCTGCACCAGCTGCGTCACCGTGGTTTTACTCATGTGCAGGGTTTCGGCAGCCTTGGTAAAGCTGCCAGTTTCCACCACCCGGGCAAATGCCTGCATCGCATCGAAACGGTCCATTGCACCCCAGCCTTTCAAGGGATTGTTTGGAATTCACAAACAGTGATGACTAAGGTTGCTGGTTTATCGCCCAAGCGCAAGTTTCTAAAGTCAGCTCCAGGTTAATTCCGGGTCAAACACGACCCATTGATGGAGACTGATTATGAATAATCGTGATGTTGTTTTCCCGGCCGGTCGCCAAGCACTGTATGAGCGCAACCGCTATTCTCCGGCGGTCCGTTCCAACGGCTTTCTATTCGTGTCCGGGCAAGTTGGTAGCCTGGAGGATGGTTCGCCAGAGCCAAACCTGGAGGATCAAGTCCGGCTTGCATTCACCAACCTGAATGCGGTTCTGCAAGCGGCTGACTGCAGCTTTGATGACGTGGTTGATGTAACCGTGTTTATCGTCGATCCCGAAAGCCATTTCGAAAAAATCTGGCAGGTTGTGCCCGAGTTTTGGGGTGAAGCGCCCTTCCCTAACGTCACCTGCGTCGGCGTAACCTGGCTCTATGGTTTCCAGTTCGAGATCAAGGTCATCGCTAAATTGCCAGACAACGCTTAACCGTCAGCCCAAGTAACTGCAGCGCTGAGGCCTTTAAAGCAGACCTCAGCGCTTGCCAGTCAAAGCGGCGTCAACAACTTGCCTGACTCGACGAACGCTTTGATATTGGCGGTTAGCACGTCTTCCATCTGGCGACGCGTTTGCACGGTTGCGCTGCCAACATGGGGCAATAACAGCACGTTGCTCATCTCACGCAAGGCTTGTGGGACGTGTGGCTCAGCAGCGAATACATCAAGCGCAGCACCTGCAATCTGGTGTTGTTGCAAGGCGTTGACCAACGCTGGCTCATCAACCACTGAACCACGGGCAATGTTGATCAAATACCCCTCCGGCCCCAGCGCTTCGAGCACCGGTGCGTTGATCAGGTTACGGGTAGCATCTCCGCCCGGACATGCCAGCACTAAAAAATCTGCCCAGCGCGCCAGTTCCTGCAAATCGGCTTCATAGCCATAAGGGCTGCCGGCAACAGGGCGCCGGCTGTGGTAACGCACCGGCATGTCGAAGCCACCCGCGCGGCGAGCAATGGCTTGGCCGATACTGCCCAGACCGACAATACCCATGCGCATGCCACTCACGCGCATGGCCAAGGGAAAGCCACGTTTTTCCCAGTCGCCTGAGCGCACAAAACGATCTGACTCAGCAATACGACGCGCTATATCAATCAGCATGCCCATGGCCAGATCAGCCACGCAGTCGGTGAGCACATCAGGCGTGGTGCTGACCGGAATACCGCGATCACGGGCTTGTTCTACCGCGATGGCGTCATAACCAACACCGAAGCTACAAATGGCTTGCAACTTTGGCAGCAGCGCCATTTGCTCGGCACTCAAGCCAAAGCGCGCCGAGGTCGCCACCACCTCAAACCGTTCGCCGTGTGCGCGTAAGAATGCCTGCGGTTTAGCCTGCTGCCACAGCGCTGTAACCTCGTACTCAGCGGCTAGCGCCTGGTTGAAACGTTCACTTAAGGGGCCAATCTGGAGAATTTGGGTCATGGGGTTCCTTAGTTATCGGTAGGCGTTTCAGAGCACCTTGCCGGGATTCATCAGCCCGGCAGGGTCAAGTGTGGTTTTGATCGACTGCATCAATCTGAGTTCGAGCGGATCTTTGTAGCGTACCGCCGCTTCGCGCTTGGATTGGCCCAGACCGTGCTCGGCACTGATGCTGCCGCGAAATTGCAGCGTCGCATCATAGATAACCTGCATGATTGCCTCGGCCTGTGCCTTGAACGGTGCATCATCGCTGCCCAGTGGTTTGCTTATGTTGTAATGCAGATTGCCATCGCCGACATGCCCGTAAGCCACGATACGCACACCCGGAAACGCCTCAAGCAAACGCTGATCAGTCAGTTTTATAAACGCTGGGATACTACTGACCGAAACACTGATGTCATGTTTGAGGCTCGGTCCTTCATGGTTCTGCGCTTCCGAGATACCCTCGCGAATAGCCCACAATCCAGCCACTTGCGTCTGATTGCTGGCGATCACCGCATCGAGCGCAAGCTCACGCTCGAAGGCATCAGCCAAGGCGTTTTCCAGCATCTCGCCCAGTGGTGCGTCAGCCAGGGTATCGCTCACCTCGATCAACACATACCAAGGGTGCTCCTGCGCGAACAAGTCATTGCAGCCCGCAACATGAGAGATCACAAACTCGACACTCTGGCGCGACATCATCTCGAAGCCCGTCAGGCGGTCACCGCATTGGCTGCGCATCAGGGCGATCAACTCGATGGCTGCCTCAGTACTTGGCAACGCTACCCACGCCGTGGTGGTGCTGCGTGGTGCCGGATAGAGTTTTAGCACCGCGGCGGTGATGATGCCCAAAGTACCTTCTGCGCCAATAAACAGGTGCTTAAGGTCGTAGCCGGTGTTGTCCTTGCGCAAGCCACGCAAGCCATTCCAGATTTGCCCGTCGGGTAATACCACCTCCAGCCCGAGGGTCAGATCGCGCATATTGCCGTAACGCAAAACGGCGGTGCCGCCAGCATTAGTCGCCAGGTTGCCACCTACCGTGCAGCTGCCTTCGGCGCCCAGTGACAACGGGAATAAACGCCCGACTTCGGCAGCCGCTTCTTGCAAGCGCTGCAAAATGACCCCGGCCTCGACCGTGATGGTTTCATTGCCGGTATCGACGGCTCGAATGGCGTTCATCCGGGTCAGGGATAACACCACCTGAGCACCGCTCTGATCAGGGATCGAGCCGCCACACAAACCGGTATTGCCACCCTGCGGCACAATCGCGACGCCTGCCTGGTGACACAACCGTACAACCGCCGCAACTTCTTCGGTACTCGCCGGACGCACAACCATCGCCGCTTTGCCGGTGTAGGCATTACGCCAGTCGCTGAGATAGCTCTGCATACGCTCGGCGTCTGTAATCAGTCCTGACGGACCGACTATTTGCTCAATGTCGCGGATCAGTTTTTCGTGCAGCACCTTCGCCTCCACAATAGCCTCGCTTCAGGCCTTGTTGTCATTTGTGCCTTGCCTCGCCTTTGAGTGCGGGACAAAGCAGCGAAACCCGGGGCCTCTAAAAAAGGTAGCGAGCGAAGGTAGTACAGGGCAAAAAACTGCGAAAAATCGACCGGGGTCGCGCTCGACTTACGTTCTGTAAATGAGCATTTTGAGCAGTTTTTTAACGCAGCAAGGGCTGCCCCAGTAATATCGAGCGCAGTAGTTTTTTAGAGGCTCCCCGGCTCAGGTCACGGGTGCCGGGTTAAACAACACCAAGTCGTTATGCAGACGGTGGCGTTCAGCCCAGGTTTGCGACTTGCCACTGGCGACGTCCAAATACAGCTGGAAAATTGCCCAGCCCATTTCCTCCAGCGTCATGCGCCCGGAAGTGATTTGCCCGGCATCTACATCAATCAGGTCCGGCCAGCGCTCAGCCAACTGGGTGCGAGTCGCCACCTTGATCACCGGCACCATGGACAAGCCGTATGGCGTACCGCGACCGGTGGTGAAAATATGCAGGTTCATCCCGGCAGCGATTTGCAGGGTGCCGCAGATAAAGTCGCTGGCAGGCGTCGCGCAAAACCACAAACCCTTGCCGCGAATCCGCTCACCCGGCGAAACCACTCCCGCAATCGTGCTTGAGCCCGATTTGGCGATGGAGCCCATGGCTTTCTCAACGATATTGTTAAGCCCGCCTTTCTTGTTGCCGGGGGTGGTGTTGGCACTGCGATCAGCCATGCCGCGCTGCAGATAACGGTCGTACCAATCCATCTCTCGGATCAGTGCGTCAGCCACTTCTACAGTGGCGGCACGCGGCGTCAGCAGGTGAATACCGTCACGTACTTCGGTGTTTTCCGAGAACATCACGGTAGCCCCGGCACGCACCAGCAAATCAGCGGCAACGCCAAGCGCCGGGTTAGCGGTGATACCAGAGAACGCATCGCTGCCGCCACACTGCATGCCCACCGATAATTCGCTGGCCGGTACGGTTTCACGGCGACGTTGATTTAGCACCTGCAGACGCGCATCGATCATCTGCATGATCTGCTCGATCATGCCAGCGAAGCCGGTCCCGGAATCCTGCAGGCGGAACAACCAGTCTTCTTCGTCCATGCCGTTGGTCAGCGCATCACCGTCCATCAACTGGCTGGCTTGCAGCTTCTCGCAGCCGAGGCTAATGACCAACGCCTGACCACCGAGATTAGGGTTGCGGCTGATGTTGTACAGCGTGCGAATCGGCACCACCGCATCCGGCGCATTGATCGCCACGCCGCAGCCATAACTGTGCGACAGCGCAACTACATCATCGACATAGGGATATTTGGGCAACAGCTCTTTGCGCACCCGCTCAACGCAGTGATCGAGCACGCCAACCACGCACTGCACAGTGGTCGTTACCCCTAGAATATTGCGCGTGCCGACCGTGCCATCCGGGTTACGAAAACCTTCAAAGGTGTAGCCTTGCAACGGCTCAACCGCTGGCGCCGAAATCGTCGCTTTCGGCAAGTTATCCAACGCTGGCGGCTCGGGCATGCGCAGTTGCGCTTCAGTCACCCAGCGCCCGGCGACAATCGGCTCCAGGGCGTAGCCGATCACTTCACCATAGCGCACGACTTCGCCGTCGAGGGCGATGTCTTGCAGCGCGACTTTATGGCTCTGCGGAATACCTTCAACAGCTTCAAGACCGTCGTCAAAACGACCGCCTGCTGCAACGCCCTGCTCATTAACCACCACACCGACGTTATCGGCCGGATGCAGACGGATGTAGCGCGGCGAATCCTGATGGGGAATCAACTGCATGGACATGCTCTCCTCTCAATACGGATCAGGATGCTGACTTAGACGCGGCTGGCCCGAGCAGAGCGTTTTTCGCCCCCGGTCCAGTCTCAATGCCTAGCTCGATCCTGTGAATACGACCAACGATGAACAGGTAACTGATCACCGCCAGCAAAGCGTTTGCGCCAACATAAATCAGCGCGGAATCAAATGAACCCGTACGGCTAACCAAGTAGCCAACCACGATTGGCGTGGTGATCGCCGCGAGGTTGCCGAAGGTATTAAACAAGCCACCAGACAGCCCGATGATTTGTCTTGGTGAGGTATCTGCCACCAGAGTCCAGCCCAATGAGCCAAAACCTTTACCGAAAAACGCCAACGCCATTAATCCAACAACGGCGGTATCACTTTGCGCGTACAGGCATAAGACAATGCAGCTCGACAACAACATACCGCTGACAATCGGCAGCTTGCGCGCCAAGGTCAATGAATAGCCACGGCGCAGTAAGCCATCGGAAAACAGCCCACCCAGCACACCACCGACAAAGCCGCTGATGGCCGGTAATGAGGTGACAAAACCGGCGGTGAGAATGGTCATGCCACGGGCTTGCACCAGATACACCGGAAACCATGTGAGAAAGAAATAAGTAATCGCGTTGTTGCAATACTGACCGAAATAAATCCCGATCAAGGTCCGTTGCGTCAGCAATAGCTTGAGGTAGCGCCCTTGCAAACCTGCCGCGCCAGCAGGGCGTGGTTCAAGGTCGAGCAAGGCACCGCCGTCCTTGATGTGGTTGAACTCGGCCTGGCCAATACGGGGATGTTCGCGCGGGCCAAACATGACTTTCAGCCATACCAGGCACAACAGCAACCCTAAACCGCCAAGCACCACAAACACATGCTGCCAGCCCATTGTCTGCACCACCCAGCCCATCAGCGGAGCAAACACAGCGGTCGCTGCGTATTGTGCAGAACTGGAAATAGCGGTTGCCGTACCGCGCTCAGCAGTGGGAAACCAGGCGGCAATGATTCGCGCGTTTCCGGGAAAACAAGGCGCACCGGCAAAACCAACCGCCATGCGCAAAAGAAATAAAGTCACCACGGCCCAGGCCAGCGGCAACACGCCAGCTATACCCTGCAGCAGGGTGAAAACTGACCAACAAAACAAAGTGATCACATAGACGCGCTTGGCGCCGAAACGATCAAGCAGCCAGCCTCCGGGAATCTGGCCGATGACATAGGCCCAACCAAATGCGGAGAAGATATAGCCCAACGTAACCGCATCAATACCCAAATCTGCCTGCAACGCTGATCCGGCGATCGACAAACTCGAGCGATCGGCGAAGGTCACCGTGGTGGCGAGAAATAGCATGAGCAGGACGCTGTAGCGCACACGGCCTTGCTTGACTGTGGACATCTGGCTAACTCAGCAAAGATTGGGAGGCGCAACTGACGCCAGAGGTAGCGTCAGTTGCAGAACTATTTAGCGCACCATGCAAGGCTTCTTATTGTCGAACTTCCAGTTCGGAATCAAGAACTGCATAGCGATTGCATCGTCGCGTGCGCCAAGACCTTTGGCCTTGTAGAGCTCGTGGGCTTTGGCCAGCGCATCCCAATCCAGCTCGACGCCCATGCCCGGAGCTTTAGGCACCTGGACAAGACCGCCTTCGATTTTCAGCGGGTTACGGGTCAGGTGCTGACCGTCCTGCCAAATCCAATGGGTGTCGATAGCCGTGACTTTACCCGGCGCAGCGGCAGCCACATGGGTAAACATCGCCAGCGAGATATCGAAATGGTTATTCGAGTGTGAGCCCCAGGTCAGGCCCCATTCGTTGCACATCTGGGCAACGCGGACGGAACCGGCCATGGTCCAGAAATGCGGGTCAGCCAACGGGATATCCACCGACTGCAAAGAGATGGTGTGCCCCATCTGGCGCCAGTCGGTAGCGATCATATTGGTTGCGGTTGGCAGGCCAGTGGCGCGGCGGAACTCAGCCATGACTTCACGACCGGAGTAACCATTTTCAGCACCACATGGGTCTTCTGCGTAGGCCAGAACACCGTGTAGATCACGGCACAGCGACACGGCCTCGCTCAGCGACCAGGCGCCGTTTGGATCGAGGGTGACTCGCGCATCCGGGAAGCGTTCAGCCAAGGCACGAATCGCCTCGACCTCTGCGGCGCCTTGCAACACGCCGCCTTTAAGCTTGAAGTCTTTGAAGCCGTAACGCTCGTAGGCCGCTTCAGCCTGGCGCACCACGGTTTCAGGCGTCATTGCGGTTTGGTTGCGCACGCGGAACCAAGCATCATCGGCATTGGACTCATCACGGTATTCCAGATCGGTCTGCTGCTTATCGCCGACATAGAACAGATAACCGAGCATTTCCACGGCATCTCGCTGCTGGCCTTCACCCAGCAGGGCTGCAACCGGTACGCCAAGGTGCTGACCGAGCAAGTCAAGCAGAGCGGCTTCCAGGGCAGTCACAGCGTGGATGGTGATGCGCAGGTCGAAGGTCTGCAAACCACGGCCGCCAGAGTCGCGGTCAGCAAAGGTCTTGCGCACGCGATTGAGGATGCCGTTGTAGTCGCCAATTGATTGGCCAACCAGCAGGGTACGAGCGTCTTCGAGGGTCTGGCGGATGGATTCGCCACCCGGTACTTCGCCAACGCCGATATGACCGGCATTGTCTTTGAGAATAAGAATGTTACGGGTGAAATACGGGCCATGAGCCCCAGACAGATTCATCAACATGCTGTCTTGGCCAGCAACTGGCACAACAGTCAATTCTGTGATCACTGGCGCGCCAGCGAAGGCGTGGCCATTGCTAGATGTGTTCATAATCGTTTACCCAGATTATTTTTATGAAGGGTGTACGCGTATCAATGCAGTCTGCTCGGCTGCACCCTCACCGCCGTACAGGCCAGCGGGGAAGGTGCATGACGGGGCTTAGCCGATGTAGGTCGTTTTAACTGTGGTGTAGAACTCTTGGGCGTAACGGCCTTGCTCACGTGAACCGTAGGACGAGCCTTTACGGCCACCGAACGGTACGTGGTAATCAACACCGGCGGTTGGCAGGTTGACCATGACCATGCCGGCTTGAGCGTGACGCTTGAAGTGGTTAGCGTATTTCAGCGAAGTGGTGCAAATACCCGCTGACAGACCAAACTCGGTGTCGTTGGCCATCGCCAGTGCTTCGTCGTAGTCAGCTACACGAATCACGTTGGCAACTGGGCCAAAGATTTCTTCGCGGCTGATACGCATGTCGGCAGTGGAGTCAGCAAACAAGGTTGGCGCCAGGTAGTAACCGTCTTTTTCACAAGTGACGCGCTCGCCACCACAGACCAGACGTGCGCCCTCGGCCTTACCAATTTCGATGTAGCTCAAGTCTTGATTCAACTGCGACTCAGAGACAACCGGGCCAATATCCACGCCTTTTTCCAGGGCGTTGCCGACCTTGATCGACTGCATGCGTGCGGCCATGGCTTCGATAAATTTATCGTAAATGCCCGCGGTCACAATCAAACGGCTCGATGCAGTGCAACGCTGACCGGTCGAATAAAATGCGCTCTGTACCGCCAGTTCGACAGCGACTTTCAGGTCGGCGTCGTCGAGGATAACCTGCGGGTTTTTACCGCCCATTTCCAACTGCACTTTCGCCTGACGCGCTACGCAAGCAGCGGCAATGCTGCGGCCTACACCGACAGAACCGGTGAAGCTGACGCCATCGACTTTCGGGCTGTTGACAATAACGTCACCCACCACGCGACCGCTGCCCATCACCAGGTTAAACACACCTGCTGGGAAGCCCGCACGGGAGATGATTTCAGCAATTGCCCATGCGCAACCTGGCACCAGATCAGCTGGTTTGATCACAACGCAATTGCCGTAGGCCAAGGCTGGAGCAATTTTCCAGGCTGGAATCGCAATCGGGAAGTTCCACGGTGTGATCAAGCCGACCACGCCCAAACCTTCACGCGTGACCTCAACTGAAACACCAGGGCGCACCGAGTCGAGTACTTCACCGGACTGGCGCAGGCATTCGCCAGCGAAGTATTTGAAGATGTTGCCCGCGCGGGTCACTTCACCAATGGCTTCCGGCAAAGTCTTGCCTTCTTCACGAGCCAGCAATTCGCCCAGCTCGGCACGACGAGCCAGAATTTCACTGCCGACTTTATCCAGAGAGTCGCTACGAGCCTGAATGCCAGAGGTCGACCAAGCTGGAAACGCAGCACGTGCAGCAGCGATTGCCTGCTCCGCTTGCGCGGCGTCAGCCTGAGCGAATTCGCCGATCACATCAGACAGGTCGGACGGGTTACGGTTTACCGAATAAGTGGCACCGGCCACCCATTCGCCGCCGATGAAGTTTTCAAAGCGTTTTGTCTCAGCCACAAGAGCCTCCAGGTAACAGGCCGCAGCTAGCCACGGCGCGTTGAATGTTTAGCGAGCCCTTGAGCCAAATAGCGCCAAGGGTTCCTGATGAATTACTGCGCGCCTTGCTTCTCGATAAGCGCGGCGAGTTGTTCGTACTCGTCTGGCAGCAGGTCGGTCAGCGGCGCGCGAACTGGGCCAGCGTCGTGACCGACGATCTTGGCGCCAGCCTTGACGATGCTCACGGCATAACCCGCACGACGGTTGCGAATATCGAGATAAGGCAAGAAGAAGTCATCAATGATCTTGCCAACGGTGGCGTGATCATCGCGGGCGATGGCGCGGTAGAAATCCATCGCAGTTTTCGGGATGAAGTTAAACACCGCCGAGGAATAAACCGGTACGCCCAATGCTTTATAAGCAGCCGCGTAAACTTCTGCGGTCGGCAGACCGCCGAGGTAGCTGAAACGATCACCGAGGCGGCGACGGATCGACACCATCAACTCGATATCACCCAGACCATCTTTGTAACCGATCAGGTTCGGGCAGCGCTCAGCCAATTGCTCAAGCAGTGTGGCATTCAGGCGACATACGTTGCGGTTGTAAACCACCACACCGATTTTTACCGACTTACACACCTGCTCAACGTGAGCGGCGACACCTTCCTGGCTGGCTTCAGTCAGATAATGTGGCAACAACAGCAAGCCTTTAGCGCCCAAACGCTCGGCTTCTTGTGCGTATTGAATGGCCATGCGCGTTGGACCGCCCACGCCTGCCAGAATCGGCACACCGCCGTCGCAGGTATCGACCGCTGTTTTGATCACGGATGAGTATTCATCTGGCGCCAGCGAGAAGAACTCGCCAGTGCCGCCAGCAGCAAACAGTGCAGTGGCGCCGTATGGCGACAGCCATTCGAGGCGACGCGCATAGGTATCAGCGCGGAAATTACCGGCAGCATCGAAGTCGGTCACCGGGAAAGACAGCAGGCCGGAAGAGAGGATGGACTTCAGTTCTTGTGGATTCATTATTCGAACACCCTGGAAGCAATTATGGAGGCGGTACAAGTACCAAACCGAGGAAATACGTTATCGTACAACTATCTAAATTGCCAACTGCATTTTTTAACCTTACCGACAGACTGCACATGCTCAACAGGCGATTGAGCCCAGCCTATCCCGCCCTGCTCGCTTGTTGATACATTAGTCCACGCGCAATAAACAGCGCTCTAGGCTGGACTTTAGACTGGTCTTTCCATGAGAACAGTCGGTTATTGCCATTACTTAGCCTGAACCTAAACGTGAAAACATCGACTTTAGTCACGTTGACAAGCGCCATAAGCCCTGTTGAAATCAGCCCACAAATGTCATACGACAACGTATAACCACACAAACAATAACAATTTACACGTCAGAGGCCCCCTCATGACCACGAACTCATCAGCCCAACCACGTCTCTCGCGCCTACTGCTAACAGGCGCAGCCGGGGGCCTTGGTAAAGTTCTACGCGAACGGCTACGTCCTTACGCCGAAGTAATACGTCTTTCTGATATCGCTGAAATGAGTCCAGCATCTGGCCCGCACGAAGAAGTAGTGCCGTGCGACCTGTCCAATAAGGCCGCCGTGCATGCGCTGGTCGAAGGCGTCGACGCCATCCTGCATTTCGGTGGCGTATCAGTAGAGCGCCCGTTTGAAGAAATCCTCAGCGCCAACATCAGCGGCACCTTCCACATCTATGAAGCCGCTCGCCTGCATGGCGTGAAACGCGTAATTTTCGCCAGCTCCAACCATGTAATCGGCTTTTATAAGCAGGACCAGAAACTCGACGCCCTCTCCCCTCGTCGCCCCGACGGTTATTACGGCTTGTCGAAGTCGTATGGCGAAGACATGGCCAGCTTCTACTTTGATCGTTACGGCATTGAGACAGTAAGCATCCGTATTGGCTCCTCGTTTCCGGAACCACAAAACCGTCGCATGATGTCGACGTGGTTGAGCTTCGATGACCTGACTCAACTGATCGAAAAATCCCTGTTCAGCGCCGACGTTGGCCACACCGTTGTCTACGGCATGTCAGACAACGCCCAAGTCTGGTGGGACAACCGCTATGCCGCGCACTTAAGCTTCAGCGCTAAAGACAGCTCAGAAGTATTCCGCGAGAAAATTGAAGCGCAGCCGCCAGTGGCAGCCGATGACCCCGCTGCGATTTATCAAGGTGGCGCCTTTGTCGCCGCAGGTCCTTTCGAGTAAGCACAGCTGCTTAATCATCGGCCCCGAAAAAATAATAAGAGAAACCGACATGCAAGCCGAATTGATACTCGACGCTGGTAATTCCGTTGGCGAAAGCCCGGTCTGGAATATCCAGGAACAATCGCTGTACTGGGTCGATATTCCCGCCCGCCGCCTGCACAACTGGCGAGCAGCCAGCGCACAAACTCGGAGCTGGCAAGCCGAGGAAATGCTGGCTTGCATCGCCTGTCGCGCAGATGGTCAAGGCTGGATCGGCGCGATGCAAAGCGGCATCTTCGACCTACAACCGCAAAACGATGGCAGCTTGCAGACCCAACTGCTCGCTGGTGTCGAGCATGCGCAAGCCGGTATGCGTTTCAATGATGGCCGCTGCGATCGTCAAGGCCGCTTCTGGGCGGGCAGCATGCTCCTGGATATGGCGGCCGGTGTATCAGCTGGTGCGCTGTACCGTTTCTCCGATGGCCAACTCAGCAAGCAATTGGATGACTTTATCGTTCCCAACGGCCTGGGCTTTAGCCCGGACGGGCGCACGCTTTATTTGTCCGACTCACACCCCGACGTACAGCTGATCTGGGCTTTCGATTACGACACTGACAGCGGTACAGCGCATAACCGCCGGGTGTTTGTTGATATGAACGCATTTCCCGGCCGCCCGGATGGCGCGGCTGTCGATCAAGACGGTTGTTACTGGATTTGCGGCAACGACGCCGGGCTTATACATCGGTTCACCCCTGATGGACGTCTCGACCAATCACTGTCTGTACCGGTTAAAAAGCCAGCGATGTGCGCCTTTGGTGGCACCGACCTGAGCACGCTATTCGTGACCTCCATCCGCCCCGACGGTGACCTGTCTGATCAACCGCTGGCGGGTGGTGTGTTTGCACTTCAAACGGGGACCAAGGGGCTACCTGAGCCCATGTTCCGCGGCTGATCCACCCGCTGTTCAACGCTGTCCGCAACACTGCACTCAAAAAACAACAAGACTGGAGATTCAAATGAATTTCAAACGCAAGTTGCTCATCGCTGCATTACCCCTCGCCTTTTGCTTGTCTGGAGCGGCTAACGCTCTGGAAATCAAATTTGCCGAAATCCACCCAGCAGGCTACCCAACCGTAGTGGCTGAGGAAGCGATGGGCAAGAAAATCGAAGAAGCCAGCAACGGTGATATCACCTTCAAGATGTTCTCAGGCGGCGTGCTCGGCTCTGAGAAAGAAGTGGTTGAGCAGACTCAAATTGGCGCGATTCAAATGACCCGCGTTAGCCTCGGTATCGTTGGCCCGGTAGTGCCAGACGTAAACGTGTTCAACATGCCGTTCGTGTTCCGCGACCAAGCGCACATGCGCAAAATCATCGACGGTGAAATCGGTCAGGAAATTCTCGACAAGATCACCAACTCCGAATTCAATCTGGTCGCGCTGGCTTGGATGGACGGCGGCACCCGTAACCTCTACTCCAAAAAACCAGTACGCAAGATCGAAGACCTCAAAGGCATGAAGATTCGCGTAATGGGTAACCCACTGTTCGTCGACATGATGACAGCCATGGGCGCCAACGGCATTGCCATGGATACCGGTGAAATCTTCAGCGCCCTGCAAACCGGTGTTATTGATGGTGCAGAGAACAACCCGCCGACCATGCTTGAGCACAACCACTATCAGAACGCCAAGTACTACACCTTGACTGGTCACCTGATCCTGCCTGAGCCGATTGTAATGTCCAAGGAAACCTGGAATTCGCTGAGCGCCGAGCAACAAGCGCTGGTGAAGAAAACAGCCAAGGAAGCACAACTGGAAGAGCGCAAATTGTGGGATGCCAAATCGGCAGCTAGCGAAGAGAAGCTCAAAGCTGCAGGCGTTGAGTTCATCACTGTCGACAAAAAGCCCTTCTACGACGCGACCGCACCGATACGTGAAAAATACGGCGCGCAATACGCTGATCTGATGAAGCGTATCGCTGCCGTCCAGTAACAACCTTCTCTCTAAAAGTCCTTGGGGCAGCCCCTGCCCCAAGGCATTGTGGTGAAGTTAATGAAGAACACCCTGCTACGCGTCAACGACGTGATCTACACCAGCTGCATCTGGGTTGCCGGCCTGTCTGTGGCAATCATGGCCCTGATAATTCCCTGGGGCATTTTCACCCGTTATGTCCTCGGCAGCGGTTCCAGTTGGCCTGAGCCTGTGGCCATCTTGTTGATGGTGTTATTCACCTTTATTGGCGCAGCTGCAAGCTACCGTGCCGGTGCACACATGGCTGTGACCATGGCCACCGACCGCATGCCACAACACCTGCAACGTTATATAGAAGTGCTGGTGCAGCTATTGATGGCGACTATTTGCCTGTTCATGCTGATCTGGGGCATCAAGCTGTGCGCAGCCACATGGAATCAGTTCAACCCTTCCCTACCAGATATACGGGTTGGCTTGTGTTACGCCCCCATTCCTGTGGGTGGTGCTTTAACCCTTATCTTTATCCTTGAGCGCCTGTTCTTCGGCGACCAGAGCCACCGTCGCGCGGTCGATTACGAACAATCCGAAGAAACCAGCGAGGCCGTGTCGTAATGGATGCTTTTATTCTATTGGGCAGTTTTTTACTGCTGATTGTTCTGCGTATGCCCGTGGCTTACGCCCTTGGTTTATCAGCGCTGGCTGGAGCCTTCTGGATCGGCATTCCGTTCCATGCAGTGATGATTCAAGTCGCAGGCGGAGTTAATAAATTCTCGCTACTGGCGATCCCGTTTTTCGTTCTCGCTGGCGCGATCATGGCCGAGGGCGGCATGTCACGTCGACTCGTCGCATTCGCTAGTGTGCTGGTTGGCTTTGTGCGCGGCGGCCTGTCACTCGTCAATATCGTGGCATCGGCCTTCTTTGGTGCGATTTCAGGTTCATCGGTTGCCGATACCGCATCGGTAGGCTCGGTACTGATCCCCGAAATGGCCCGCAAAGGTTACCCGCGTGAGTTTTCCACCGCAGTAACCGTCAGCGGCTCAGTGCAGGCGCTACTGACACCACCTAGCCACAACTCGGTGCTTTACTCCTTGGCCGCTGGCGGCACGGTGTCGATCTCCGCACTGTTCATCGCCGGTATTGGTCCAGGCATTTTGCTGACCATTGTGATGATGGGCATGTGCCTGATCTTCGCCAGACGCCGCAACTACCCTAAAGGCGAAGTGATTCCGCTCAAGCAAGCATTGAAAATATGCGTCGATGCGCTTTGGGGCTTGATGACCATGGTCATCATTATCGGTGGCATTCTCAGCGGTGTATTCACCGCGACCGAATCAGCCTCAATCGCAGTGGTCTGGGCGTTCTTCGTGACCATGTTTATTTACCGCGACTACAAATGGCGTGAGCTGCCCAAGCTGATGCACCGTACCGTACGCACCCTGTCGATTGTGATGGTGCTGATCGCCTTCGCCGCCAGCTTCGGCTACATCATGACCCTGATGCAGATCCCGGCAAAAATCACCACAGCATTCCTGACCCTGTCGGATAATCGCTATGTGATCCTGATGTGCATCAATGCCATGCTACTGGTGCTGGGCACGCTGATGGACATGGCGCCACTGATCCTGATCCTGACCCCAATCCTGATGCCGGTCATTACCGGCCTGGGCATTGATCCGGTGCACTTCGGCATGATTATGCTGGTAAACCTGGGTATTGGTCTGATCACCCCGCCGGTTGGCGCAGTGCTGTTTGTTGGCGCGGCCGTGGGTAAAGTAACCATCGAGAGCACCATTAAAGCGCTGCTGCCGTTCTACTGCGCATTGCTCATGGTGCTAATGGCTGTCACCTACATCCCAGCCATTTCACTTTGGTTGCCAAGCGTTCTACTGTAGAGCGCTGTAGTTTGGGCGCGCCGCCTTCATGGCGGCGCTCTCATTTATCCGCCAAGGAATAGATTTGCCAATGTCTGCCTCAACCCCATTACCCCGCCACATAGCCGTACTAATTCTAGCTGCGCTGGCGTGCTCGTTCGCGGGCAACCACATTGCCGCGCGTATCGCGTTCGACCACGACACCGGCCTGTTACTGGCCATGCTTTGTCGTGCCGGAGTCACACTGCTGGTGCTGGCGGCTTTAGTTTTTTACCGCGGTGAAGTATTGCGGTTGAGTCGACAAACATGGGGTTGGCAATTACTGCTCGGGTTGCTGATTGCAGTGCAAAGCTTCTGCATCTACTCGGCGGTTATGCGCATTCCGGTCGCACTTGCGTTATTGGTGGTCAATTTGGCGCCGATCTTTCTCGCCCTGCTGAGCTGGGCGCTCGGTGGACCACCTCCCACCCGTCGAGCGACATTGCTGATGGGCACGATCCTGTTTGGGTTGGTGCTGGCGCTCAACGTACCGGCCCAGCTAGCAAGCCAGACTGACGTGGATGCCAGCTGGATAGAGGGCGTGCTATTCAGCGCGACCGGCGCCGCAGTGTTTGCCTGCGCACTGTGGATAACAGCACACCGCCTGGCCCCTATGCCCGGCACGGTACGCAGCATGCTCACATTGTTGGTGGTGTTTGTTTCGACGGCTTTAATAGGGGCCACAGGCATGCTGCCGGGTGGGATGGATCTACCTTCCGCGCCAACAGGCTGGGTCGCCCTTGCCTGCCTGGTATTGCTTTATGGGATGGCATTTTCTGCACTGTTTATTTTCGTCAGCCGGCTAGACATCACCCGCAATGCGCCAGTCATGAACATCGAACCTGTGGCCGGCTTGCTGTTTGGTTGGTTAATCCTCGATCAACTGCTTAACGGCGTGCAGATCATTGGTGGCCTGATTGTCGTTTGCGGCGTTGTCCTGCTCGCCTCCAGCAAGCAGCCGTAATGCCAGCCTCATTGCTGCATCTGGAAGACCGTCTGACCTGCCTCAGCCTGATACCTGCAGTTGGCGGCAGCATTGCCAACTGGAGCAGCAAGCAAACGGGCCAGCCCCTGCTGCGTCCCAGCGATCAACAGGCATTGAATAGCGGCTCACCACGGCGCTTGGCTTGCTACCCGCTGGCGCCGTGGTCAAACCGGATTGCCGAAGGCGGCTTTGAATGCCCTGACGGCTGGCTAGCGCTTTCACCAAACACTGACCACGACGCCTACCCGATTCATGGCAGTGCGTGGCAGCAAGCCTGGCATGTTGCAGAGCACAGCAGCAGCCATGCTCACCTGACGCTTAACAGTAACCAGCCGTTTGCCTACCGAGCCGAGCAGCACATCGAACTACGCGATGGCCGGTTAAGCATACGCATGCGCGTGACGCACCTGGATGCGCACCCGGCATGGCACGGCATCGGCTTGCATCCTTACCTGCCCCGCACACCGCAGACGCAATTGTGCGCAGCCGCGCAAACAGTCTGGAAAGCGAGTGATGACAAGCTGCCAAACACGCAATGCGCAATACCGCCAGACTGGAACTTTAGCCAGCTAAAGCCGTTACCTGATGAACTGGTCGACCACGCTTTCGGTGGCTGGGATGGCACGTGCCTGATCACTCAGGCAGATGCAGGCTATCAACTCGCCTGCCAAGTCAGCGGCGCTGATTACTTTTTGCTGTATTGCCCGGTTGGCAGTGATTTCTTTTGCTTCGAACCGGTCAGTCATCCAATTAATGCTCACCACTTACCCGGCAAACCCGGCCTGCGCTTATTGCAACAAGGGCAGTCAACCGAGCTGGAGTTCAGCCTGCACTATCAACCGCTTACTCAGGCTGAGGGTGGCGATTAAAGCGAACCAGCCACGGGGATATTTTGCCGAAACCCGGAGTCGGGCATAAACCAACCGACCGTTACCTTTGAGCTGAGCATAATCGGCATCCGCCGTTCCTTAGATCAGAACGCTGTCTCTAACGTCTCAAGCACGTTGTACTGCTCATCCACCAACAGCAGCGCTTTCCACTTATCAAATGTCAGACATGGATGGGAGGTGCTGAACACGAGAATATCCCCGACCTGTACGTCTGCACCCCACTTCAGCTTCAGCATCGCGTGCTGGTCCATGATCCCTGTGGTTTCGATGGTTTCCGCAGGGTGGTCCAGCGCCTTGCCTTGGCGATAATGGGCCACCGGTTGCGGCAAACCTGCATCAAAGGCGCTGTCACGCTTGCCGAAGTTGACAATCGCCCGGTCACTTTCCGGCACGGACTGCACCATTGCAACCAGCTCCAGCGCAGAAACCAGATCCCCCCCTAAATCGCAGGCAACCTTGTCACGCGCCATCAGGTCGTTCTGAGCTTCCTGGTAGATACCGCCGTCGTGCGTGACATAGCAACCGGGGCGGATCACCACGCGACAGTTTGCCGGCTTTTTAGCATCCAGCCAGACGTTGCAGACCACGTCATACCAGACCGAGCCCGCCCCTGTAAGCACAAACTCACCTTCTACATAACGCTCCAGTTGGCAGGCCAGCGCAGCGGCATCGCGCAGCAAGGCTTCGACTTTCGGCTGAGGGTTGTCACCGTGCAGTACGCCTTCGTACAACTCCAGGCCGCGCAAACGTAAGCCTGGCAGGGTAGAAACTGTTTCCGCCAGTGCCAGCGCCTGCTCTGCTGTGCGGCAGCCGCAGCGTCCGCCCGAAACGCCCAACTCAATCAGGATATCCAGCGTCTGGTTTTGCGCGGTGAAAAATGCAGACAGCACTTTCGCATTGGCGACGCTGTCCACGCAGCAAAGATAATCTATATCCGAATATTCATTCCTGAGGTTTGCTACCAGCTGCATATTCGCCTTACCGACCAACTGGTTGACCATCAGCACACGCTTGATGCCAGTAACCATGGCAATGCTGGCCTGCCATGCGCTGCCCACGCCAATGGCCCAGGCTCCAGCCTGTTGTTGCTGCTGGAAAATCCACGGGGTCATGGTGGTTTTGCCGTGCGGCGCAAGGGAAACGCCACGTGTATCAGCATAGTGCTGCATCCACTGGATATTGTTCTCCAGCGCGGCTTTGTTGATCACCGCGACCGGCAGGCAAACGTCTTCCTGCAAAACGTTAGCCGGGGTAAACATCGGGCTGGACTTATGCGGAACGAGGTTACCATCCTGATATTTCATAACATTATTCCTTTGCATTTAAATTTTCTTTAAAAATAAGTACCACTCATAACTTATTGAAAATAAACGGTATATTTTTTAAAGCACCAATTAAATGAATAAAAGTATCAGAAAACAGATGATTCTCAGGCAGTTTCCCACTGTCTTTATTGCTTGTAAATGGTTAAGTTTGAGCCAGAACATAACAAGGCACTGAAGACATGAACTTCGACTATCTGTTCAGGAATGTCACAGTCATCGACGGTAGCGGCGGCCCGGAATACCGTGCCGACGTCGCTATTAAAGATGACTTTATTGCCAAGATTGCACCGACAATCAACGACCCGGCGCAGCATGTAATTGACGGCACAGACCGTGTGCTGGCACCTGGTTTTATTGATGTCCACACTCACGACGACATCAACGTGATTCGTATGCCGGAGTATCTACCAAAGATCAGCCAAGGCATTACGACGGTGATTGTTGGCAACTGCGGGATTAGCGCCGCAACAGCCTCCATAAAAGGAAGCGTGCCAGATCCGATGAATCTTCTCGGTGACAAGGCCCAGTTCATCTACCCAACAGTTGCTGACTATGCCCATGCCATTGAACAGGCTCGCCCGGCGATTAACGTCGGCACGTTGGTCGGCCACACCGCATTACGCAACAACCATATGGACGACTTGTTCCGCACCGCCACCGAAGACGAAATCAGTGAGATGCGAAAACAACTTCGCCTCGCGCTGGAGCAAGGCGCGCTGGGGTTAAGTACCGGGCTGGCCTATGCCTCAGCATTCCAGTCATCCACCGAAGAGGTGATGGCGTTGGCGGAAGAATTGGCGGCACAGAACGGGATTTACACCACCCACCTGCGTTCTGAGTTTGAACCCATTCTGGATGCGCTGGACGAGGCGTTCCGCATTGGCCGTCACGGCAAAGTGCCAGTTGTTGTCTCGCATCATAAATGTGCCGGGGTGAAAAACTGGGGCCGTACCGTTGAGACCCTGAAGCTATTCGATAAAGTTCGCGAGCAGCAGGATGTCTCCTGTGATTGCTACCCGTACTCCGCCAGCTCTTCCACTCTGGACGTTAAACAGATTACCGACGAGTTCGACATCATCATTACCTGGTCGAAGCCGCACCCGGAAATTGCCGGGCAGTCGTTAAAGCAGATTGCCGAAAGCTGGTCGATGACGTTAGTAGAGGCGAGCAAGCTGCTGATACCAGCCGGGGCGATCTACCACAACATGGACGAGCAGGATGTGCGCCGGGTGCTGAGCCATCCGGTGACGATGGTCGGCTCTGACGGTTTGCCGAATGATCCAATGCCGCACCCGCGTCTGTGGGGGGCGTTTCCTCGCGTGCTTGGCCACTACAGCCGTGACGAGAAGCTGTTCCCGCTCACCCTGGCTGTGCACAAGATGACGGGCATGTCCGCAGCACGATTCCAGCTCCCCAAACGCGGACTGGTGAAATGCGGCTACTACGCGGACCTGGTAATGCTCGACCCGAAAACGGTCAACGACACGGCAAGTTTCAGTGATCCTCAGCAGCCGGCAGCCGGCATCGAAGCGGTCATGGTTAACGGCGTGATGAGCTATGGCCTGGATAAGCAAGTTACCGGGCGAGCTGGACGGTTCCTGCGTCGTTAATCACGAGCCAATAAATTTGAACGGTAGAGTGGAAGAGCGCAAGGTCATCCACCATAAAAGGAGCAACAATGAGCATAAAACGTTACGGAATAGGCGACAGCACAGGCACCGGCGGACAAAAACTGCCCTTCGCCAAAGCGGTAGAAGCGGGCGGCTGGCTGTATGTCTCCGGACAAACGCCGATGAAAGATGGTGAAGTTGTGGAAGGCGGCATTATCGAGCAGTCCCGCCTGGCGATTCAGAACTGCGTGGACATCATGGAAAGCACGGGTTACACCCTGGCTGACGTAGTGCATGTCAAAGTTTTCCTGACCGACGCTCGCTACTTCCAATCGTTTAACAAAGTATTCCGCGAGTTCTTTGCAGACCATCCACCTGCCCGCGTGTGCTGCGTGTCCGACTTGGTGGTTGACTGCAAAGTGGAAGTAGATTTGACCTGTTATAACGATAATCGGGCGAAGTAAGCCTTGCATAGGGTGGAGGAGTGCAAACGTAATCCCCCCCTATTATCGCGGCGGCAGACACTGACACTCCCCCGCCCCGTACATAACAAAACAAATAAATAAGGCACGTCTTTTTAGATCATGCTAACGGGTTTTCTGTATGTTTTTTTCAGACGGCTAATTTCACATTAATTATTAATCTGGAAGCCAGATATGAATAGCCATGTGTTTTTAATCGGATTCATTATTTACGCTCTCGCCATGATTTGGATTGGCTGGTTTGTTTCGCGCAATCAAAAAAACAGTGAGGATTTTCTTCTCGGCGGTCGATCCCTGCCTATGTTTTTAACGCTGGGCTCTACAGTCGCGACCATGGTAGGTACTGGCTCCAGCATGGGAGCAGTCGGTTTTGGTTACAGTAATGGCTGGGCTGGAATGCTATATGGCCTGGGAGGCGCAGTCGGAATATTACTGACCGCCTGGTGGTTTGCTCCAATCAGAAAGCTGCGCTTTATGACCATGAGTGAGGAGCTTTCTTATTATACGGGCGCTAGCCATATCATAAAAAACGTTGTTGGCATGCTGATTTTTATTGCCTCTATTGGCTGGCTTGGGGCTCATATTCTTGGCGGTGGTTTATATTTATCCTGGGCAACGGGTATTGATTTAACCATAGCGAAAATCATTATTGCGTTAGCCTTCGCTATTTATGTTGTCATTGGTGGTTATTCTGCCGTGGTCTGGACGGATACTATTCAGGCGCTTATTTTATTCTTCGGTTTCATCCTGATGGCTATCCTGGCGGTCGTACATGCTGGAGGCTGGGAAGCTATCCAACAGGCCATGGACCCAAAGGCATTGAGCTTCCTCGCGGTCGATAAACTGGGGGTCATTCCCGCCCTGTCTCTGGCGACGGTTATCGGTGTTGGCGTAATGGCAACACCGTCATACCGCCAGCGAATCTACTCCGGTAAAGATGTTTCATCGGTCCGCCGCTCGTTTGCCTATACCGGTATCTTGTACCTATTCTTCTCTATCCTGCCTGCGATTATCGGCATGGCGGCTTACACCATGAACCCCTCGCTTGAAAACACCAATTACGCGTTTCTGTTTGCAACGAGCTTCCTGCCGAGCGTGCTGGGGATGGTTGTTTTGATTGCAGGCCTTTCGGCGACCATGTCTTCAGCCAGCTCGGATGCAATTGCCGCTGTGGCTATCATGATGCGCGACCTGTACACGATGATTACCGGCCATATGCCTGCGGAAAACAAGGCCATCGCGCTTTCCCGCTGGATGCTTGTATTTGTGATTGGTCTGGCACTGATCTTCGCCCTGACGTCAAATGACATCATTAGCTATATCACCAAAATGATCTCGACCCTGATGTCGGGTCTGTTTGTGTGCTCAATCCTTGGGCGTTTCTGGACTCGTTTTAACTGGCAGGGAGCATTAACAGCTCTGATCGCTGGCGCGGTGGTATCCATTGCTATGTTGATTAATGAGAGCTGGCTGACATTCTGGGGCAACTCTTGCATTCCTTCCGTCCTGGCAAGCTTGTTTAGTGCAATATTGGTGACAGTCATCACCCCGGCCAGCAAAGTTAGCCGTGAAGAAGCGCTGGAGATCATTTCCCGCGAACGTGAAAACCAGCCGGAGCCAGTTGCTATGCCGTTGGATAAAAGCGCGACAGGGAACGCTCGATGAGCGAAAGCTATATTGCAATCGACTGGGGTTCAACACATCTGCGCGCCTGGCTGTACCGTAACGGCCAGTGTGTGGACAACCTGCAATTGCCTTATGGCGTAAGCCGTCTGGCTGAACAAACCGCCCGTGAAGTGTTCGATAAATACATTGCACCGTGGCGTAAGCAAGAAGCGATTCCGGTGGTCATGGCCGGGATGATTGGCAGCGACGCGGGATGGCAACCCGTGCCGTATCTGGCCTGCCCAGTCCCACTGGACGAGCTAAGCTCCCGGCTTTTTGAAGTCGCTGAAAATGTGTGGATTGTGCCGGGGCTGCGAACCGAGCAAGACGTGATGCGCGGTGAAGAGACTCAGTTGCTGGGAGCGATGCAGCTGTCACCAGCATCCTGTTACGTCATGCCCGGCACGCACAGCAAATGGGTGCAGGTAGCGAACAACGCGGTCAATGATTTTGCTACGGCCATGACCGGCGAGCTGCATCACATTCTGATAAACCATTCACTGATTGGCAAAGGGTTACCGGAACAGCGAGACGATAGCGCTGCATTTGCGGCGGGTCTGCAAAGTGGGCTGGAGTCGCCTGCACTCATTAACAAACTCTTTGCCGCGCGTGCGACCCGGGTGTTGGGCGACCTACAGCCAGAATCCGTCAGCGAATGGTTATCGGGCCTGCTTATTGGGGCTGAAGTGGCAACGCTACGAGGAGACACCACGCAGGTAACGCTGGTAGGCGGCGAATCGTTGTGCCGTCGTTACCGCCAGGCATTAACCGACGCAGGTATTCAGGCCGGTGAAATCGCGGGCGATACTGCATTCCAGCAAGGGATAAGGAGCATTCTTGATGCAAGACACTAAAACACTGGTCGCGATTCTGCGCGGCATTACTCCCGATGAAGCCAGCGACCACATCGGCGCGCTGATTGAAGAAGGGTTTCGCCATATCGAGATCCCGCTTAACTCGCCGAACTGGCAGAAAAGCATTCCGCAGATGGTGACACGCTACGGCGCTAAAGCGCTGATCGGCGCGGGGACCGTATTGAACGTTGAGCAGGTCGATTTTCTGGCGGAGGCCGGGGCAAAACTAGTGGTCACACCGAATACCAATCCTGCTGTGATTCGCCGCGCGGTTGATGCGGGGATGCTGGTTTGTGCCGGGTGCGCGACTGCCACTGAAGCATTCACCGCACTGGAGGCTGGCGCGCATTGGCTGAAAATCTTCCCTTCTTCGGCTTTTGGCCCGGCGTATATTTCGGCATTGAAAGCCGTATTGCCGCCTGAAATACCGGTGCTGGCAGTGGGAGGCGTAACGCCTGAAAATCTAGGTGAGTATCTGCAAGCAGGCTGCGCCGGAGCAGGGCTTGGTAGCGATTTGTATCGTGCCGGGCAAAGCGTTGAAGTGACTCGGACGCAGAGTCAAAAATTTATGGCGGCGCTGGTCTTTTAGGCGTTGGTCGTTTAAAAGCAGAAAATGACGCGGCTCGCTTCTGCCCTACTGCGCTTCGGCATAATATCGGCGTCGCAATCAGTCCCCCAACGGCTGGCGGTCAACGCCACCCCGGTGGCTGTCGAGCGCCAGCTTAATGCGGCGCAATCTGTCTTTTGTCTGGCTCTTGTTGGCCATTGCCAGCTCAGTTGCCAGCACGTCCACCATAGCCAGCATCGCGTAACGCGAGGTACTCGGCTTAAATATGTAGTCGTTTTCGCGCACGATAAGCGGCAGAACCAGGTCGGCATTGGCGGCAAGCGGTGTCTCTTCCGGGGTGATGGCGATAACCTTCGCACCATACTGCCTTGCCATTGCCGCGCTCTCAATGATCTCCGGCGTGTAGCCACCCAGAGATAATGCCAGTACCACATCGTTTGGCGTGACGGCGGAGCACATCATGCGCACCAGTAAACCGTCGCTCTGGCTGACCACGGGCAGGCCGAGGCGAAACAAGCGGAACTGCACCTCCTGAGCGCAAATCGTCGAGCCACCGCCCATCCCGATGGCCAGAATTTGTCTCGCATCACTCAGCCACTCGACGGCTTTCTTAAGTGACAGCGGGTCTAGCGCGTGGCGATTGATGTCCAGCACATTGATGATAGTTTCATAAATCCCCTGCACCCCTTCCAGGTCTGGCACATCAAGAATAAAGCGTTGCCCCACGGCCAGCGACTGGGCGAGTTTCACCTTCAACTCGCGCACGTCTTTGCAACCAATGGCGCGGGCAAAGCGGGTAATGGATGCCTGACTGGTTTCGGTACGGCGCGCCATTTCTGCAATCGGCAACGCTGCAGCTGATTGCACATCATCAAGAATAAATTGCGCGATACGCTTTTCCGTGGCGGTCAGCTCCACAAACCGGTCGGTGATGCAGGAAATAATGTCGATAGAAAAGGCCACGGTGCGTCCCGGAAATTGACAAATATCAGGTGGTACTTTGTACCATAAATCACCGCTTAAAGTTGATTCCAGGAAGGCAGAACCAATAGCGCTCCTGCCTGATACGGAGACTCAACATGTCGTTTAGGCACCGTTCACGGATAAAATCACAGGTGGTTGGGACAACATGAATTGACACAGGACAACATAATTTAAGCTGCATAAACCACTGTTTTTACTGGGTTTTTATTTAATTCATCCTCGTTTGCCAGGACTATTTGCTTCAGGGAAATACAGGCGTAGCCTGAAATCTACTCCTCGTGTACATGCGGGAGGCATTGGGGCCACCTTGGGCATAGTGGCCAATAACAAGGGTTTCCTACCAAGAGCCGTAGGGAATGCCGTTTTTCTTGATATAAGCTTGGGATTCCGGTTTGAGTTCTGGCCAGGCATACCGGCCCTCAGTCTTCCCTTGAGAAGGGCCACGCTTCTCGATCTCACCGACGAATCGCCCAATCTCCTTATAATCGGAACAACCGCCACCCAACCAAACTTTGGCAATACCCCCGGGCGCCATGCCAATGGAGATCTTTTTCATATAATCGGTTTTCCAGCTTTTGTTATATTTGCAATAACCCCGCTGAGGTATAACCATTTCATCGCGCACCCATTGCGGAATATCAATGCGCACGTTGTAGGTCTGCGGCTCGACCAGCGACTGCCAGCGCACAAAGATAATCTCCGGCAGATCAACGCCTGGCACCTGTTTCATTTTCCCCCCGCCCATATGCCAGCCAGCTGTCTGGTTGCTGTAGGAAACGGTGCCTCCATGCACCCGCTCAAAGGCCAGACCGCGTTGGTCCACCACATCGACGCCCTCTACCCAGACCTCCATATAGAGCGGCGCGCTCAGCCCGACATACCAGTAGTTGTAAGGCAAGTCAGGCTGCCCCTGGCCTGTGGCGCAGCCGGAAAGCATGACCGCGAACACGCAAAGCAGTAGTCGTTTCATACGGGGTAACCGTCCTGTGGTTTGTTGTTGTAAATCAAACGATGTTTGGGCGCAGGTTTACTGAGCAGCAGCCCCTTGTCAGGTGTCCAGTGGGCGGAAAGATGAATATAACGGCCATGCAGCAAGCGGTTATCGGCTTGGGTCAGGGGATTGGGGCCACCTTGGGCATAGTCGAGCAGCTTATCAGCGATGCTTTGAAGATCGGCAGGCAGACTAAAATTTGGTGTCTCAGGAATATTCTCGAAAGGCGCATCATGCTGAACCGCCAGCTCGCGCATAATACGCAGATTGATACGCGCCAGTTCGCCACGCACGCTGCGCTGGATGCCCAAGGCTACCAAGTAGTATTGCGCTTGGTCGAATCGCTGGTTTTTATCCGGGTGCGGGCGTTGCCAGGCAACTGGCCGCAGTTGGCCGTCACCAGGCAGGCCGCGCAGCTCAAGGTCAATAGCGGCTTTGTTGACGTCTTGCCAGGCCTGACTCTGCTCCAGCGGCCGGCCGATACTGACCCGCGCCTGCCGTGGTTGGGTAAGCAACAGTTTTTCTTGCAGGCTGAGTGGGTAACCGCCGCCAATATCCGAGTGAGCGCCAGGCAGTTCGATTTCCTGATGTTCGGGCTGCACGCTGTTAAGGGCGAAGTTCCAGCGCTTTTCGTCACGAGCACTGAGTTGCACCACTTTGCGGGCACAACCCGCCGGCAGGTACAGGTTAACGCCGGAATTAGCGGCATTGGCCGGGCTCCAGTCGCCACTCAACGGGTCAACGATGGCCGCCACGGTATCGAACAGGCCAATAAAATTAATGCTGGCATCGGCTGACCAGTCGAATTGAGCCAATATGTTGTGTTGATCCGGTTGAAATATTTCACTCAGTACACCACCGGCAGGTTTGAGCACTTCATTGGCAAAATGCCGCGCCGCCGCCGCGCCCCGGCTAAAGCCAAAGATATCGAATTCGATACGGCGGATTTTTATATCGGGGTTGGTTTGAATAAAATCTAGTATGCGCTCATTGATTGCTGTCGGGCTCTGCTCAACCCGTTGCACTACACCCGTCTCACCCCGGCCGGTGCCCTGGCTGTAAAGGGAGTCCTGTTTGCCGCTGGTGGTGCCGATGCCTTCGATATAGATTGGCAGATACCCTGTTTCTGCATCAGGCTGTAGAGGATTGGCGGCATTGTCTTTGTATAGCTCAAAGAGCAACGCGACATTACTGGATGCATTGCCATAGCTGTTATTCGGACTGCTGGCGAACACACCTTGCTCGTTAGGGTCTTCATAACCATAACGGGCGCAGTTGCTGATCAAGCTTTGCAATGAGGCTTCGTCGTACTGCTCACGGTCGTTGCGCCGACACTGCTCGGTGACCGCAGAGTTAGCCAGGTTGTTACCGGTGCCATCGAAGAACACGCCGATGCGCAGGGTGATGCCGACTGGTGTAGGTTCTTCCAGCTCCTCCTCTTCTTCCTCTTCCTCGAGCGGTTGCGGTTGCGGCGTAGCCTCGGGGGCTTTGAGCAGGCTACCTGCTTTATCCATAGCCGCTGCTAACGGGATCACTGGCAGCAGCGCTGCAATCCCCGAGCCCTTACCCGGAGAGCCGCCGGCGTTGAAGCGGATCATTGGGCCAACCATGCTGATGCCGCTTGGGTCGAGTTTGATAAAGCTGCCGCCCGCTTGCAGGGTGAGTTCTACGCCGGCTTCGATGACCATCTTCTGGCCAGCCTTGAGGTGGATTTCGCGGCCTGCTTTGGTCAGTTGGGCGGTGCCGAGCTGGGTGTGTTGGCTAACGCCGATACTCAGGTGATCGTTGGGTTTGACTTCGACTTTGCGCTCGCCGGTAACGCTCACGTGCTCTTCGGCTTTGAACTCACTGAAACTGTTGGCTTCGACAGTGTCGTGGCGCTCGTTGCCGATGTGAATTTTCTGGTCGCGCTTGATGTTTTCATCGAGGTCGCGCTGGGCGTGGATAAATATTTGTTCCTCGCCCTTTTTGTCTTCAATACGCAGCTCGTTGTAACCCGCACCGCCCGGTGTGCTGAGGGTTTTAAAGGTGCTGCGGGTTTTGTTCGCAGGCAGGGCATAAGGCACATTGTGTTCTGCGTGGTACAGGCAGCCGGTGACCACGGGTTGATCTGGGTCAGCCTCAAGAAAGGTCACCAGCACTTCCATGCCGATGCGGGGGATGGCAATGCCACCGTATAAGTCGCCAGCCCAGTTTGAGGCGACACGTAGCCAGCAACTGGATTTGTCGTCACCGCTGCCTTCACGGTCCCAGTGGAACTGCACCTTGATGCGGCCGTACTCATCGCAGTGAATCTCTTCGCCCGCAGGGCCTGTTACCACGGCGGTTTGGCTGCCGAGAACTTGCGCCTTGGGGTGCGCCAGCGGGGGGCGGAAAGGAATATCCCATGGCGTTGCGACAAAGCTATTGCGGTAGCCTTGTTGGAAATCGTCCGCGTCGCCAATGTCATGAGTCATCGACTCTTCGAGCACTTGCGGCTGTTTGCCTTCATGACGTACCTGATGGATCAGCCACAGATCATTCCACTCGCTGCGCGGATGGTCGGATATCTCTAAAAAGTGACCGCTGATCAAGGCGGGCTGGTCGCTGCTACCTTCGGCCAGGCGATAGTCACTGCGGTGGCGCTCAACCGCGCGTTGGCTCAGGTGTTTGCCGCGCTCGCGCTCGCTGAAGTGGCCGGGATAGCTATAGTCTTCCAGGTCTGGAAGTGCTGTGGCGTCTTCATCCTGTGGCTGTTTGTAGGCAGACTCAAGCAACAGACGCGGTGTTTCAAAGTTGTAGTCGCGCTGGGTGACGCGGCTACTGCGCGTTTGTTGGCGCATGGCAAAACGGCGGATTGCCGGCTCCTTGGCGACCATGCCGCTGCCGGGTAAATACACCGTGGGCCGGCCAAGCTTGGGGAACACGGTTTGGTCATCACCAAACACCAGCAAGTGAGCGTCCGGGCTGTGTTGAAAGTGGTAATGAATACCTTCTTCTTCGCACAGGCGCTGAATAAAGTGCAGGTCGGTTTCATCGTACTGCACGCAGTATTCGCGGGGCGGATAAACCGTCGGGCCGAACTGAAATTGATAGCTGTTGCTGAGAATGCCGTGTTCTTCAAGCACCACACTGATGATTTGGGGCACGCTTAGCGCTTGATAAATACGCTGGTTGGTGCGCAGCGCCAAGTAACTCAGTTGCGGCACGATACTCAATTGATAACGGGTCAGGCGTTTACCTGACTCACGCTGGGCAAAGCTTTGGATGATGCCGTGAATACCCGCGCCTTGCGGGGTAAAGGCTAGAAATACGGCCTTGCCGAGTAGGCTTTCAAGGTCGATATCCGGTTGCTCGCTAACCACCTCGATCTGCAAAAGATAGGGCTGACTAATGCTTTCAACGCCGGTGAAGTTAAGTACCTGCAAGTCGTGAGGCAGGTCTTTGATGTTCAGGCTGAAATGGGTCTCATTGGCCGGATTGAACATGTCGGTTTCCTTGTGCAGTAATCATCCTTTGGCACCTTTTGACGAGAGATGACTAAGCCATCCGGTGCGTCTCACAGACTCGGGCGTTTTCATGTAAAGCGTTTGCGTTGCGAAGTTCGCTTTCAAGATGTTCGTACTGTGTCGAATAGCAAATATCGCTGCCAACAAAGTTGCCGGCTGATATGGGATTGTTTGCAAGCAATAAGTAGCACGCAGACAAAGGGCTCGAATAGGTCACTCCCTGACTCGGTATAATATGGCGGACAAAATATGCAGCTTAATTCACGCTTGTGAATATAAGCCACTATAAAAAGTGCGCAATTTTTTGCACACTTTCTATATGCAATAAGTTGCGCAAATACCTCCAAGACCCGCATCCTATCGGCCCTGCCTTCGATAGGCAATATACCGTTATGCTGTTTAAGTTAGTGCTACTACTATGGATTTTGCGCTGTCTTTGCGATATTGCCATGCGATAAGGCATTTATAACTGATTAAGATCAAGATGTTATCCATTTAATGGATGTTTAATTCTGTGATAATTCCTTTGAAATCAATACGTGTCATAAGCAGAGTTCCCCATAACCGGATCAAGGAAACTTTGCAGGAAGACATCGCGTTTTTTCGGACAGCCAAAACATCGCCATTCTCAAGCAACGCGAGATTATCACTAGACCAGAGACTGCCAGAAGTAGATGAGGTTGAAAGTGCCCCGCGCGATGAGGCATATACAGCACTGATTGAGACTGGCTTAGAGGGTATATACCGGATCACGCTATGCCTTCAATTCAAAGGCTGCGTTTTCGAACGCTGGCGTAGGTTGTGTCAATCTATATTGCAACCGGGTCTATTAACTGCGCCCGCTTGACCCATGTTTTCGGGAGGCATTGTGTCAAGATATGTTGTTTGAACCCAACAGGCCACTAACCAGAATAACAGTGAAAAACTTGTCTCCCGACGCCTGGAGTATTTCGACCTCTATCTCAACGACCAAACCAGCAACATGCGACTCCGTCCAACGCGCGTTTCATCTCAGCAAACCCGTTCTCCGACGAACCGGTCGACCCTACCTTCACCGGCTGGGGTTGCGATTAATGCCGCCAATCGGACGGCAGAAATGCGCGCAGGATCCTCGCGCTTGAATACCGTGGCAGGGATGCCCCAATAATCAGGGAAACATCAAAAGTCATCCTATAACCACACATTAGAAAATCATTTTCATCTAATTGAAATAGCTAATCTTCAAAAATTATTGCTACGGACTTTCTGCGCTCGACATATTTAAACCACATATAAAACAATCAGTTACAGTGAAACACATGAAAATCAAATATTGCGTATCAGCCTAAAGTAGGCATTGACAAGAACAATTTGGATTACAAATAATCCGAGCCGTTGTACGACGACACACAACAATAATAAACAGAACAGGTCACACAATGACGACTACAAGCCGCTCCAATCAGCCCTCTTATGCCTTGCGTAGCTCAATAACATTGAGCTCAGAGCTAGCGCTGACGCGCTGAGTAGCTACAGCCCTGCACCCCTATCCCGCCCCGGGTTATTTCGTCACATCACTACAACGCCGTGCGCCTGTACCTGGGAAAAGAAACAACTCCAAGTGGAGCAAAATAATAATGAGTTCGCACAAAATTCTTTCTCTCGCTGTTGCCAGTGCCATCGCCGCATCCGCCCTGCCTCTCGGCGCTAACGCTGCTGGTTTTGTGGAAGATGCCAAGGTCAGCTTTGGCCTGCGTAACTTCTACATCAACCGTAACTTCGTAAACCCAGCCTACGGCCAAGGCAAAGCTGAAGAGTGGACCCAGAGCTTTATGCTCGATGCCCGCTCAGGCTTCACCGAAGGCACGGTTGGTTTTGGTATCGATGTACTTGCCATGACTGCTATCAAGCTGGACGGCGGCCGCGGTACTGCCGGTACCGGCCTGCTGCCAGTGCATGACGATGGGCGCCCTGCTGACGACTACGGCCGCATCGCTGCAGCCGGTAAGGCCCGTATCTCCAAGACCGAACTGAAAGTCGGTGAATGGATGGCGGTGCTGCCAATTCTGCGCTCCGATGACGGTCGCTCGCTGCCACAAACCTTCCAGGGTGCTCAAATCACCTCCAAGGAAGTCGACGGCCTGACGCTTTATGGTGGTCAATTCCGCCAGAACAGCACCCGCGACAACGCCAGCATGGAAGACATGAACTTCAATGGCGCTGAGTCGGATCGCTTCAACTTCGCAGGCGGTGAATTCAGCTTCAACCAGGACCGCACTCTGATCGGTCTATGGAACGCAGAGCTGGAAGACATCTACAGCCAACAGTTCATCAACCTGGTTCACTCACAACCACTGGGTGACTGGACGCTGGGCGCCAACCTTGGCTACTTCATCGGTAGCGAAGACGGCAGCGAACGCGCTGGCAAGCTGGACAACAAAACCGCATCCGGCCTGTTCTCGGCCAAGATTGGTGCGCACGCCTTTTACCTTGGCTTGCAGAAGGTAAGTGGCGACGACAAATGGATGCGCGTCAACGGCACCAGCGGCGGAACACTGGCCAACGATAGCTTCAACTCGAGCTACGACAACCCCAAAGAACGCTCGTGGCAAGTACGTTACGACTTCAACTTCGCAGGCGTTGGCATTCCCGGCATGACCCTGATGAACCGCTACATCAGTGGCGACAACATCCAGACTGCAACGACAGACGACGGCAAAGAGTGGGGCCGTGAAACCGAACTGGCGTACGTAGTGCAAAGCGGCACATTCAAGAGCCTATCGATGAAATGGCGTAACAGCTCAATTCGCCGCGACTACAGCAGCAGCGAATTTGACGAAAACCGTCTCATCTTTAACTACCCACTGTCCATTCTGTAATCGTAACTGTGTGACCTTCGACTTCATCGCACTTTGCCCGCCATTTGGCGGGCTTTTTTATGCCGCCAGGTATGAGCTGACAGCCACCATGCGTGACCGGTGATCTACGACCTGCAAGCTAGTTGATACTTCATCAGCCACCATTGTCATAGTCGCCACCAGCATTATTGAGTCAGCTTCAGACATTTCGTTGCTCGCATCCTGCTGGGCACGCCTCGCGTTGCCACACCCTACGACAGGCAGGAAGGATCACGAAAAGACGCTGAGCCAGAACAGCTCAGCGGTATTGGTTTAATCGTTTCTTAATTGCAACTCACGCAGAATCATTGAGCGCCTTGCTTGGCCATCAATGCAGCAAGTTGCTCGTATTCTTCTGGCAGCAAATCAGTCAGCGGCGCGCGAACTGGACCTGCATCGTAGCCAGCAATCTTGGCGCCAGCCTTGACGATACTGACTGCATAACCTGCACGACGGTTACGAATGTCGAGATAAGGCAAGAAGAAGTCATCGATGATCTTACCAACGGTGACGTGATCTTCACGGGCGATAGCGTGGTAGAAGTCCATCGCAGTCTTCGGCAGGAAGTTAAACACTGCAGATGAATAAACCGGTACGCCAAGCGCCCTATAAGCTGCGGCATAGACTTCTGCAGTAGGTAGACCACCGAGATAGCTGAAGCGATCACCAAGGCGACGACGGATCGACACCATCAACTCGATATCGCCCAGACCATCCTTATAACCGATCAGGTTCGGGCAACGCTCAGCCAGTTGCTCAAGCAATGTTGCGTTCAAACGGCAAACATTGCGGTTGTAGACCACCACACCGATTTTTACCGACTTGCACACTTGTTCAACGTGAGCTGCAACACCTTCCTGGCTGGCTTCAGTCAGATAATGCGGTAGCAACAGCAAGCCTTTAGCACCTAGACGCTCGGCTTCTTGCGCGTACTGAATGGCTAAACGAGTTGGGCCACCCACACCGGCCAGAATCGGCACACCACCCTCGCAAGTATCGACCGCTGTTTTGATCACGGATGAATATTCATCCGGGGCCAACGAGAAGAACTCGCCTGTACCGCCAGCAGCAAACAGTGCGGTGGCACCGTATGGCGACAGCCATTCGAGGCGACGCGCATAGGTATCGGCACGGAAATTACCGGCAGCATCGAAGTCAGTAACCGGAAATGACAGCAATCCGGAGGAGAGGATGGACTTCAGTTCTTGTGGATTCATTGTTTGAACACCCTGGACAGTTGAGTATGTTTAGTAGTCTTAGCGAAGTGATACGTTATCGTACAACTATAAAAAAGAACACTTCTTTTAATTAGACTTAAGCCTAAAGCTGCAAAGAAAATGAAATAAACCTATCTAGCATGGGGTTTTACGCCACATTAAAGCGCAGCCAAACACTACCTTGCATCATTTGAGCACACAACATCGTTGACAGCCGAGCCTGTGATTGGTACAAATTTGTCATGTCGTACGACGACGCATAACTACACCAATAAAAACAAATACGAGAATCCTTCTATGCCTGCGATTCCGAAGCATACCCAGGACACACCCTCAGTACGGGGTCACCTGAGCTCATCACTCCAAGTGCTCAACAGCCCACGGAAAGCGCTGTAATGAGTCCGTCAGGAATGCACCAGACCCCAACTGTAACCAGCATGCAGGTGATCCCGGTCGCCGGCCAAGACAGCATGTTGCTCAATCTTTGCGGTGCTCACGCCCCCTACTTCACTCGCAACCTGGTGTTACTCAAGGACAGCGCAGGCAACATGGGCATCGGTGAAGTGCCTGGCGGAGAAGGCATTCGCCAAGCGCTGGAACGTATTCGCCCCCTGGTTGAAGGTCAGCCAATCGGCGCTTACAACCGTGTACTGCGCAGCCTGCAGCAAGCCCTCTCAGGCAAGGCTGACGGGCCACAGACCATTGCTCACCAAGTAACATCAGAGGCTGAAGCCGCCGTTCTGCGCCAGCCTCACGAAATCAATCTGCGCCTGGATAACGTAATCACCGCAGTTGAAGCCGCCCTCCTCGACTTGCTCGGCCAATACCTGAATGTACCTGTTGCTGAATTGCTAGGCTCCGGCCAGCAGCGCGACAGCGTGCCGATGCTGGCCTACCTGTTTTATATCGGTGACAGCACTAAAACCGACCTGCCCTATGTAAAAGGCATGGGCGATGATTGGTACAAGACGCGCCACAGCGTTGCGATGACCCCAGAGGCCATTGCGATTCAAGCCGAGTCCGCTGCCGCCCGTTACGGTTTTAGCGACTTCAAGCTTAAAGGTGGCGTTATGCACGGCAGCGAGGAGATGGCTGCTGTCGCCGCAATCAAATCACGCTTCCCACAAGCTCGCGTCACTCTCGACCCGAATGGCGCCTGGTCGCTGGATGAGGCAATTGCTCTGTGCAAAGGTCAAAACCACCTCCTGGCTTATGCCGAAGACCCTTGCGGTCCAGAGAATGGTTACTCAGGCCGTGAAGTCATGGCTGAATTCAAGCGTGCAACCGGCATCGCCACTGCGACCAATATGATCGCCACCGACTGGCGGCAAATGGGCCACTCATTGCGCCTTGAAGCGGTCGATATTCCATTGGCAGACCCACACTTCTGGACCATGCAAGGCGCTGTACGCCTCGGCCAGGTCTGTGCGGAATTTGGTCTGACCTGGGGCTCACATTCGAATAACCACTTTGACGTATCGCTGGCCATGTTTACCCATGTTGCGGCCGCTGTACCGGGGCGCATTACCGCGATTGACACGCATTGGATCTGGCAAGAAGGCCAGGAGCGCCTGACCCGCGAACCGCTGCAAATCATCGGCGGCAAGGTTCAGGTTCCTCAACGTCCTGGGCTGGGTATCGAACCCGACCTGGACCGTATACACAACGCCCATGAACTCTATAAACGTGTCGCCACTGGCGCACGTGACGATGCCATGGCTATGCAGTACCTCGTTGCGGGCTGGCAGTACGACCCGAAACGTCCAAGCTTAGGTCGCACCCGATAAGGCGCGCCTATTTACAACCACCCGGAGAATTCCAATGAAAAAAACAATCCGTGCCTCCCTAATGTCTGCAATGATCGCCATGGGCGTCTTAAGCAGCCCAACAAGTGTTTTGGCAGCCGACGCAGCCAGCTGGCCAACACGTCCGGTGCAAGTGGTGGTAATCGCTAACCCAGGCGGTGATACCGATTTCAACGCCCGCATGATGGCCAAGTACTTCAGCGAAATTACTGGCAAAAGCATGGTCGTGACCAACGTCGCTGGCGGCGGCGGTACTCTGGCAGCCGAACAGGTCAAAGGCGCCGCGGCAGATGGCAACACCATTCTGTTTACCCACACTGGTCAGTTGATCGTCAACGAAGTCGCGGGCCTGACAGAAGACAGCTACGACGCTTTTGATATCTCCTGCATCGCTGGCGTAGATAAAGGCGCCATCTTCGTTGCCAGCGAACAGTCTGGGGTGACAAGCCTGAAAGACCTGATCGATAAAGCTAAAGCCAACCCAAACACCGTCGCCTACGGCACTGAGATCGGTAGCTTCTCGCACATCCAAGGCCTGATGTTTGAACAGCTGGCGGGTGTGAAGCTGAAGATGATCGACGCAGGCACTGTGTCTGAAAAAGTGGTTTCCTTGCTCGGCGGCCGCATGGACCTGGGCGCAATCAGCTACGGGTCAGTGCAGGACTACATTAAAGGCGGTCAGATGATTGCCTTGGGTCAGCCTAACGCCGAACGTAACGCGCTGTTGGGCGATGTTAAAACCTTCAAGGAACAAGGCGTCGACTTCACTATCGACAAGCCTTACGTCGTTGCCTTTCCAAAAGGTACTGATCCGGTAATCGTGAAAAAGATGGCCGACATCATGAAGCAAATCACTGAGAACCCTCAGTATGCTGAAGAACTTAAAAAGTCCTTCAAGCAACCTGTTGCCTATTTCAACACTGAAGAAGCAATCGCGACCCTGAAAAAGACCCGCGAAGACTTCTTTCAGTTCAAGGACGCTCTGCGCCAGTCCAAATGATGTAAGGGTCGGGCCGGTCAGCTGACCGGCCCGTACCAAACGACCCTCACCAGAGGTTAATGATGGCTATAAACAAGAAGACTGAGTTAGCAATTGCCTGCTGCATGTTGGCCGTCGGTATTGGCTACCTGCTTATGACAACCCAGTTGCCTCAGCATGGCGGTATCGACGCGACCTTCGCCCCTTACCTGCTCGCAACACTGCTGTGCATATTGGGCGCACTGCATCTGCTAGCAGCATGCAGAATGCCGCAAACCGAGCAAGGGCCAAACACCGCTAGCGAGGCACCCAGCGAGTTGCCGGACTTTAAAGCAGTCGTCAAAACTCTGGCTTTGATCGTCGGCTATATTGCCCTGCTGAAAACTGTCGGCTTCCCGATCATGACCACGGTTTATCTGTACCTACAGTTCATCGTGCTCACACCCACTAACCAAAAGGTCAACCATGTGGTTTACGTGCTGATTGCACTGATCACCTCTGCGGTTGTGTACACGCTGTTCCGTGAGGCCTTCGACCTGTTGCTGCCATCCGGCCTGTTTGGCTTCTAGGAGAATCGACCATGCTCGACTTATTGCAGCAAGGCTTCGGTGCTGTCTTTTCAATCCATATCATGTTGCTGATGTGCATCGGCGTGGCCGTGGGTATCGTCTTCGGCGCTGTGCCTGGTCTGTCGGCAACAATGGCCGTTGCGCTGTGCTTGCCACTGACGTTTACCATGGGCCCGCACGCTGGCTTGTCCTTGCTGGTGGCGTTGTTTATCGGTGCCACATCCGGCGGATTGATTTCAGCCATCTTGTTGAAGATTCCGGGAACCCCCTCCTCCATTGCCACGGTTTTCGACGGTGGCCCGATGATGGAGAAAGGCGAAGGCGTTAAGGCGCTGGGCGTCGGAATTGTCTTCTCGTTTCTGGGCACCATCTTCAGCATCATCGCGTTGATGTTTCTGGCGCCGCAACTGGCCAAATTTGCCTTGCGTTTCGGCCCCCAAGAATACTTCTCCATCGCCGTATTCTCGCTGACCCTGATCGCCACGCTCTCTGCTGGCTCGATGGTTAAAGGCTTGTTCGCCGGGGCGTTGGGGTTTGCTGTTTCCACCGTTGGTATTGCGCCAGTGGAAGCGATTCGCCGCTTCACCTTTGACTTTGCTGAGCTTAATGGCGGTTTCGCCATGCTCACCGTAATGATCGGCATGTTTGCTGTGGCTGAAATCATCAAGGTGGCTGAACGCGGCCGTCAGCCAACGGCTAAAAAAGCCGAACCGATCAGCATGAAAAACATCAAGGGCTTCGGTTTTTCGATGCGCGAGTTCCGCGAACAAATTCCCAACGCCACCCGCTCTGGCCTGATTGGTCTGGGTGTCGGTATTTTGCCGGGCATCGGTGCCGGTACTTCGAACCTGCTGGCCTACATCATTTCGAAGAAACGCGCGAAAGATCCAGACAGCTACGGCAAGGGCAACATGGGCGGCGTAGTCGCCAGTGAAACCGCGAACAACGCAGGCATTGGCGGCGCTATGTTGCCACTGATGACCCTTGGTATTCCCGGCGACACAGTCACTGCGATTTTGCTTGGCGGCTTTCTGATTCACGGCATCCAACCCGGTCCGCTGCTGTTCATCACTCAGGGGCCGCTGGTTTACACCATCTTCGCGGCGTTGCTGGTATCGACCGTGTTGATGCTGTTCATGGAATTCTATGGCCTGCGCATCTTTATCAAGCTGCTGGATATTCCAAAGCACATTCTGCTGCCGATCATTCTGGTGCTGTGCGTCGTCGGTGCATTCGGGCTTAGCAGCCGTCTGTTCGATGTTTGGTCGATCCTGGTGTTTGGTGTGCTCGGTTATGCCTTTGTCAAAGCGGGCATTCCACCGGCGCCGTTTATCATCGGCTTCATTCTGGGCCCGATGGCGGAAACCAATCTGCGCCGTGGCTTGATGATGTCCGATGGCAACTTCACAACCTTCCTCACCAACCCGATTTCGGCAACATTCCTCGGGCTCGCTGTAGCCTTTGTGATCTGGCAACTGATCAGCGCTATTCGCCCAAAGAAGAGCGTGATCAACCAAATCATCCGTACCTGATGGACGTGTGACCACAGAAGGCCAGCTCTTGTAGCTGGCCTTTTTTATTGGCTGATCACGGACACGGGCCGCGGCATGCCCTTGAAACACATTGCATGAACGCAGCCGAACTCGAGCGATTGAGTCTTGTGCATTCATTTCAAGGTGCATCGCGGTATCTCGTTGTGCGAATTTTCAACAAGAAGAATGACGGCATGGATTAACAACGTCTATTCTAATTAACCATCCCATTGATACCTGAATTGAATCAATGTTCGAGCTTGCCCAACTTCGCTGTTTCACCATGGTTGCCACGGAACTCAACTTCCGCCGGGCAGCCGAACAACTGAATATGACCCAGCCGCCGTTGAGCCGACAGATCCGGTTGTTGGAGCATCAGCTTGGCGTCAGCTTGTTCAAGCGCAGCACCCGTTCCGTCAGCCTCACAGCCGCGGGACGCGCCTTTCTGATTGAGGCCAGCAGTTTGCTTGAGCGAGCCGAACAGGCCACGCAAAGAGCACGCAGAATTGCGGCTGGCGATATCGGTTCGGTGGCGTTGAATTTCGTGGCCAATGCGGTTCATGGCTTGCTGCCGCGAGCGCTCAACGATTTACGCGAACGTTTACCAGACATCGAGGTAAAGCTGCAGGAGATGTCCAGCTTCGAGCAAACCGAGGCGCTGCGCGAAAGGCGCATTGATTTAGCCATTGTGCGAACGCCGGTGACACAACCGGGAATTACCAGCGTGAGCCTGCTACATGAGCCATTCGTGCTCGCCGTGCCTCGCCAGCATCCGCTGGCCGGACAAGCACTGATTCGAGTCAAGGACCTCGACGCCCAGCCATTTATCCTGTCGTCCTGGCAGCCCTTCAATGAATTGATCAATGGCTTGATTCGCACCCACCGTATTCAGCCCAAGGTGGTGCAGAAGCTCAGCTCGACCCTGACAATTCTGACCCTGGTCAACTCGGGCATGGGGTTGGCGCTGGTGCCCTTGGGCGCCTCACGCTTACGTCAGGATAACCTCTGCTTTCGCCCCATCGAGTTACCGGATGGCATGCACAGCATCCTGCATCTGGCCTGGCGCGAGGACGACGACAACCCAGCTTGCGCGGCGGTCAGGCAAGCCCTGCTCAATGCCGCGAAGCTGGAAAACCATGTCCTCAACGAACACGATCAAGGACGCTGACCAACCTCAGCCTGCTGCACAGTCCAGCCTGCAACTTGCTCGCTTAGCGTCAAGCCCAGGCCTGGACGGGTCGGCACCAGCATGCGTCCGTCACGTGTTTCCAGGCGCTCCTCGAACAGCGGCTCCAGCCATTCGAAGTGCTCAACCCAAGGCTCGCGCGTATGGGTTGCAGCCAAATGCACATGCAACTCCATGGCGAAGTGCGGCGCCAACGTCATGCCCGCCTGCTCAGCCAATGTTTGCACCCGTAAGTACGGCGTAATACCGCCAACACGCGGCGCATCGGGCATTAGGTAGTCTGCGGCGCGTTGACGAATAAACTCCCAGTGCTCGGCAGGGCTGGTGAGCATTTCACCGGTGGCGATCGGGGTATCGAACTGACGCACCAGATCGGCATGACCTTCAGCGTCATAGCAGTCCAACGGCTCCTCAATCCAAACCAGTTGGAAATCCTCAAGGCGACGACACATACGCCGAGCCGTCGGCCGATCCCACTGCTGATTGGCATCAACCATTAACGGGAAGGAATCGCCAAGGTGCTTGCGCACTGAGGCAACCCGGTGCAAATCCAGCGCGGAATCTGGCTGGCCGACTTTAAGTTTGATCCCGCCAATGCCCTGCTCGCGGGAGATATCGGTGTTTTTCAACAACTGCTCCAGCGGTGTATGCAGAAAGCCGCCAGAGGTGTTGTAGCAACGCACCGAGTCGCGCTGAGCCCCGAGCAAGCGCGCCAGTGACAGGCCCGAGCGACGGGCCTTGAGATCCCATAGCGCCACATCAAATGCACCAATGGCCTGAGTTGCCAGACCGCTACGCCCCACAGACGCGCCCGCCCAACACAGCTTGTCCCAAAGCTTGGCGATATCGCTAGGGTTTTCACCAATCAGGTTCGGCGCGATTTCCACCGCGTGGGCAAACTGCCCCGGGCCACCTGCGCGCTTGGAATAACTGAAGCCCATGCCTTTATGGCCGTCGCGGGTCTCAATCTCGGCAATCAGAATAGCGATTTCAGTCATTGGCTTTTGTCGGCCAGTCAGGACTTTGGCATCACTAATCGGATTAGCGAGCGGCAAAGCCACGGAGCGCAAACGGAGCCAAGCAATACGGTCATCATCGGCACAAGTCATAGCGGGCTGTTGGTTCATTGGAGTCTCCACGTTGGCGAATCAAATAGCGCCTGTGGCTCGGTCTGATTAAGCAATTACAGCCAGACCACAAGGCTTGAGAAAAGACACAGCCCGTTTGATTCTAAGATGATTGCGCAATCATTCAACAGCCAAAAAAATTTAAGTGGTGCTCCGCTCAATCACTTCGAAGCCAGTATCTAAACGCAACGGCGTGCGCGCTAAAGATGGATCAGCAAAGCGCTCCAGCAATGCTTCGGCAATCGATCGGCCGATGCGCAGGCCATCGACGCGTACGGTTGAGAGTGGCGGATGCATGTGCGCCGCGCTGGATAAGTCACCAAAGCCCATCACCGCCAGTTGTGCAGGCACTGTCATTTGCCGGCTAGCGGCCTCCGCCAACACGCCCTGAGCAATGGTGTCAGAGCTACAAACCACCACATCGCCCGCTTTATGCTTGGCCAATAGGCGACTCAGCCCTTCCCGGCCGGTGGCCAGCGTTGCTGGTGCAGGCAAACGCTCAATCGCCACCGCGGCTACTCCCTGCTCAGCAAGCGCTTGAGCCAGGCTTTCGCTGCGCCTGATGCCGCGCGGGTCGTCGAGAGTGATGACGGAGACACGCCGGTAACCTTTGCTCAGTAAGTAAGCCGCCACTGCGCGTCCAACGGCTTCATGGGAAAAGCCCACCAGCATGTCCAACGGGTGATCGCAAAGATCCCAGGCCTCAACCAGCGGAATCCCCACCCGTGCCAGACGTTGACGGCTTTCCAGCGTGTGCTCGGTGCCGGTCAGGACGATACCGTCCGGACGGCGCCCCAACAATGCACTGAGCAACGCCTCTTCTTGCTCAGGCGCGTAGCCGGTCAGGCCGAGCAAGGTTTGATAGCCCGCTTGCGCAAGCCGCTCGGTGAGCGCTTGTACGGTGTCGGAGAAGATTGAATTGGCAATGGTCGGTAGCATGATCGCCACCAAGCGGCTGCGGCTCGAAGCCAATGCGCCAGCGGCAAGATTGGGCACGTAGCCGGTGGCGCGCACAGCATCAAGCACACGTCGGCGCGTCTTATCGGCAACCACTTCAGGGCGCCCTAGCGCACGGGATACGGTGATCGGCGAAACGCCCGCGACCCGCGCGACATCAATCAAGGTGGGTGTGCTGCCAGGAGCAGGATTTGCAGGTTTACGGCTCATCCAGCCCCCATGATCAGGCAACCTGGCGGCTGGGTTGTTTTATGGCGCCGCGGGAGGCTGCAGCGCTTCGCTTTCAGCTTGCTCGTGGGCCTGACGCAAGCGCTCACGGCTATTGGTCAGGTGCAAACGCATGGCAGCTCGTGCAGCTTCCGCATCCTGACGCTCGATAGCCTCGAATATCTGCTCATGCTCACGCTCAAGGCGAGCCATGTACAAGCCTTTGTCGTCATGGGCCAAGGTCGCCGAGTTCACCCGCGTACGCGGAATGATATTGGTGCCCATGTGGCTCATGATGTCTGTGAAGTAGCGGTTACCCGTTGCCTCGGAAATCGCCACGTGAAACTGGAAGTCAGAGGCGACTGCATCACTGGCATGAGCCACGCTGTCTTTCAATGCATCCAATGCTGCACGCATTGCCTGTAGCTGAGCAGGACTGCGGCGTTGCGCAGCCAAACCAGCAGACTCAACTTCAAGACTGATGCGCAGCTCAAGGATATTCAGCACATCACGCAGGGTCACGATGGTGGCGGGGTCAATCCGAAAACCGTTAGAGGTAGGGATATCGATGACAAATGTACCAATGCCGTGACGCGTCTCAACCAGACCCGAGGCTTGCAACCGCGAAAGCGCCTCGCGAACAACCGTGCGGCTGACCCCCTGTGCAGCCATGATCGCTGACTCAGTTGGCAGCTTCTCTCCGCGCTTGATTTCACCATCGCGAATGCGCTGCGAAAGCTCGGCGACAAGCTCTTGAGCAAGGCTGCGATGCTTACGACGTGGAAGCTGTGGGTTGTTTTGATTGAGCATGAATCTTCAGGCCTATGGTCAATATGTATGCATCATAACCCAATAGTTGTATGACAACAGCGCGATGATGGCAACCCTAAACGCCACAACCCATTGTAAAGCCCACCCAAAGACAAATCAGAGCACGATGCCGTAAAAACTCCGCCCGCTAAATAGAGGTGCCATCACCCTCTCTGGATATGCCAAACAGCCATGCGCACAACAGTCACGCTAAAGCGTCTGACTTGGTCTTATTGATGCGTCAATTGATCAGCCAAGTAGATTTATCTTTCTGCTGAGCCCTGCCATGCTTGTTTGATTTGCACTCAGGCGCAGCCAAATTGATCCAGCATTTAACCGAAGCATGGCACCATCGCCCAACGCATAAACGCGTCTGGGCGCTGGCGGCACCGATGATTTTGTCGAATATCTCAGTGCCAATGGTTGCCTTGGTCGACAGCGCCGTAGTCGGTCATCTACCTCACGCGTACCAATTGGCAGCTGTAGCCGTTGGCGGCACTTTATATACGTTGCTGACCTGGGCCATGGGCTTTCTGCGCATGGGTACCACCGGCTTTGCCGCGCAAGCTGCTGGCCGCGAGGATGGCGGTGCCCTGCGCCAGGTACTGTGTCAGGGCTTATTACTCGCCGGTGCGTTGGCTGTAATGCTGATTATGCTGGCAGTACCCTTTAGCGAGTTGGCCCTGAGTTTAATGCAGCCCTCGGCCGAGCTTAATCAACTGGCCCGGGAATATTTCCAGATCCGCCTGTTTGGCCTGCCAGCAGCCCTTGCCACCTATACCTTGATTGGCTGGCTACTTGGCACCCAGAACGCGCGCGCCCCACTGGCGATCCTTTTAACCACGAATATATTGAACGTCGGGCTCGACCTGTTTTTGGTCCTCGGCCTGAAGTGGGGAGTTAGCGGCGCGGCATGGGCTTCGGTCGTAGCGGAGTGGACCGGCGCCCTCCTCGGCTTGTGGCTCGCGCGCAAAGCGTTGCGCCCATACAGTGGCTCGGTGAATTGGCAGGCTTTACGCCGCTGGTTAAGCTGGCGACCACTATTGGCAGTCAATCGCGATATTTTTATCCGCACCCTTGGCTTGCAACTGGTGTTTTTCCTGGTCACGGTGCAAGGCACACGCTTGGGTGATGCTACCGTTGCCGCCAATGCCCTGCTGTTAAACGGCCTGCTGCTCACCGCCCATGCTCTGGACGGCCTCGCCCATGCAGTCGAGGCTCTCTGTGGCCATGCGCTAGGCGCAAAGGATCGCAATGCCCTACGTCGCAGCTTGATCGTGGCAACCGGCTGGTCATTAATCGCAAGCCTGTTATTTGCGTTATTTTTCTGGCTGGCAGGTGACTGGTTTATTCAGCTGCAGACTAATATTCCGTCAGTACGTGAAACCGCTCACAGCTATTTGCCTTATTTGGCACTACTCCCGCTGCTTGCTGTCTGGAGTTACTTGCTCGACGGACTGTTCATCGGCGCCACACGGGCCAGAGAAATGCGCAACGCTATGCTTATTGCTGTCTGCGTAAGCTTGCCATTGGGTTGGTTGCTACAGGGGTTCGGCAATCACGGCTTGTGGATGGCATTTTTATGCTTCATGGCAATACGCGGGGTCAGCCTTGGCGCCTATGCTTACTATATGAACCGGCACAATAGTTGGTGGAATACTGAAGAGACACAGACCCATGATGCTAAGTAGCAAATTGCCCGAACGCGAAATGCACCGGCAAGCCATTCTCGACGACCAAGAACTGCTGGACACACCAGCCGATCCATATTTGGACACGATAGTGCGAATAGTGCGTGAACTGTTCTCGGTACAAACGGTGTTGGTTAGCCTGATAGACCGTGATCGCCAATGGTTCAAATCACGTATTGGCCTCGATGTCGCCGAGACCCCGCGCAGCATCTCCTTCTGCGATCAGGCGATCCAAAGCCCAGAAATGTTTGTAGTCAGCGATGCCCATAGTGACCCACGCTTTCGCGACAACGAACTGGTCACCGGCAACCCCTACGTCCGCTTCTATGCAGGCCAGCCGCTATTCTCCGAGGAAGGCTTGGCACTGGGCACTCTCTGCTTGATTGATTCGCAGCCGAAAAAGCTCAGCCCCAGCGAGATGCAACTATTCAAAGACATGGCGACGCTGGCCGAAGGCTACCTAAAACTACGCCGCGTCAGTCATCAGACTGAACAGTTACGCGCCGCCTTAAGCCGTGAACAACGCAAAGCCATGCTCGATCAACTCACCCAGTTGTGGAATCGCGCAGGCCTGGAACACTTTCTTGAACTCGAACACAGCGCAGCGCTCGATCGCGGAGGGTATCTGGGCGTGTTGTTTTGTGATCTCGACCGCTTCAAGCAGGTCAATGACACCCACGGCCATGCCGCCGGCGATCAAGTGCTGTGGCAAGCCGCACGTAGAATCTCATCAGCGGTACGCCCGCATGACATCGTCACCCGTAATGGCGGTGAAGAGTTCGTCGTACTGGCCCAAGTAAATGACGAGCATGAGTTGGCGCAAATAGCTGAGCGCATACGCAGCAAAATCGGCAGCAGCGACTTCAGCCTTGAGCAAACCGAGCTGCCACTGACTATCAGCATCGGCTGTGCCCTGATCGGCAGCGGCGAGACCGGACATGATGCGATGAAGCGTGCCGACCGCGCGCTCTACCGAGCCAAGAATAATGGCCGCAATCGGGTTGAGATTGCCGAGCAGCTAAAACCGGGAACACCCTCTTAATCATTTCACAAGCCATCACAGAGAAGATCACATGGGCGAAGCAATTGCGGCATACCTGCACTACCTATCGATTTTTGGCTTATTCGCGTTACTCAGCATCGAGCACGTGACGTTCGGTAAAGAGCTGGACGTAGCACGCGCACGACGCCTGATCTTCACTGACATAGCCTATGGTATCTGCGCAGGCCTGGTCTTGCTTACAGGTTTAGTCCGGGTCATTTGGTATGGCAAAGGCTGGCAGTACTACCTTTCCAACAGCCTGTTCCACACGAAGGTCGGGCTGTTTATCCTGGTTGGGTTGCTCTCGGTATACCCGACTTACGTATACCTCAACTGGCGTAACTCATTAAACGCGGGGCAACCGCCAGTCATCAGTCGCCGGGAAAAATTCTTGGTGACCATGACGATTCGCGTGGAATTGTTGTTGCTGCTGATTATCCCCCTGTTCGCCACGTTCATGGCGCGCGGCTTTGGGGTGATGAGTTCAAGCTAAAGCTTAGGCGGGTTCAAGTATCAGCGAAGCCATTCAGGAGCGGTACACTTGCTCGACCACGTGTTGGAAGATTCTGCTTCATTCGCAACAGTCTGAGGCTAGAGCAAATCAATATTAGACCGACTACTGTTTCAACTAGAAACCGTGGTCTGTCCCCTGTTGCCCTCTTTTAGTTGCGGACTAAACGCCAAGCTATACTGCCTGACTCCACAGTAGACACGGAATATTCTGAATTTTACCTCTGACAACAAGTCTTAATAAGAACAATGCTGAATCTAGAGGTTCTCGCCATGGTAATGCACTACGAAACAACCGATAACCAGGTTGCATGCGGTAGAGACAACGACAATCTGGATACCACCCCAAACGCGAACAAAGTAACCTGTAAAACCTGTCTTGGCTCTCATGTAATGCAAGATATCGCTGGCGTCGCGAAACCCAAGAAAAAAGCCAAGAAGCCAGCTAAAAAACAAGCCAAGAAAAAAACTGTTCCAAGCTCAACATTCGACTGGAAATATGAGTGGGCTGTCATGTGCCATGACGTCCGCCCCAACGACCAACTTCCTCGCGGTTTCGAGTCGATTGAAATCTGACGTTGAGTAAAAACAGTAGGGAACTGGCCATGGTTTATTTAAAGTTTCAACTAGAAAACTGTGGCCTGTTCCTTATTACTCAAGCATGAACGGCACAACCATGCTTTTGCGCCTGATCTGCCAAGTGCTCCAGATAGAATAGAATTGATAGTCTTCATCGCTATAGAAACAAACCGAACGGTTGTTTCCTCTCTGAATAAGATACAGCGCCATTCCAGGTTGCAATAACCTTGCTCGACGTGGCATTGGAAACTCCTTATCCATTCGCGACTGTCTGAGGCTAGAGTAAATTAATACTTATGGCGGAGGTAAACTAGAGACGGACCAATTACCGTTTCAACTAAAAACCTTGGCCCGCCCTATGATTCCTAACATCAAAACCATCCCTTACCATACCCATTAAAAAAAAATGACATGCAGTACATAGTAAAAGCTAAAGCACTTACCACCAGCCTTAACCAAGGATTAGCATCACGCCCTAGCCCTCCTCCTGGAGAAAGTACAATCCTCCAACCTGACATATAGGAAAATACGGCCTGCCCAACATATAACTGAAAAGCTAGAACATCATAAAAACTATTTGTACCAACTTCTAAAGTCTTCAACTTTAAAAAAGAACATAAAACCATTAAAAACAATAAATAGAATCTATACCTGAACAAAGCATTTACCATACTATTCTACCGACCCGCCTACATTATCAAGAAGCAGTAGGGGACAGACCACGTTTTATTCTAAACCCCAGCCAGAAAACCGTGGCCTGTCCCTATTTACTCTCTATTTACTCTATTTAATTTTATTTTTTTGTAATTTTTCGCGACAGCCTGAGACTAGAGTAAATGAATGCAAAGGTCGAAGGTAAAGCAGAGACGAAGCTATTACCGTTTCAACTAGAAAAACGGGGGCTGTCCCCTATTTACCCTCGGTTATTCAATCAACCCGACGTCGTTTCGTACGCCGGCCCAATCAAGGCTCAGATCGCATGGAAAGATTTATCGTTATCTCATTCATTCTGTTTTTTTGCACATCACCTATGGCAGAAACCGTTAATAAAGAATCAATAGTTGAGCCCGCGATTTCGAAAACTGAGACATCTGTACCTCACAAATCAGGCGCAATTATGAATAAAGAACAGGCATTGATTTCGTCTACCACCAGCCAGACCTATCACTGGCGTGACGTCGCAGGATTGAAGATTTTTTATCGTGAGGCTGGGCCAGCAGATGGGCCAGCGGTGGTACTGCTTCATGGCTATCCCTCGACCTCGAAAATGTACACGCCATTGATACCGCTGCTGGCGGCCGCGGGCTATCACGTCATTGCTCCCGACTACCCAGGGTTTGGACTTAGTGATGCTCCCACGCCGGCTCAATACAGCTATACCTTTGAAAATATTGCGCGCACCATGAATCAGCTACTGTCAGAGCTTGGCATGGAAAACTATGCCTTGTTCATGCAGGACTATGGTGGCCCGGTCGGTTTCAGGATGGCTATGGCCAATTCCAAAGCGGTCAATGCAATCATCGTACAGAATGGCAACGCTTATGAAGAAGGGTTGGGTGCGAAATGGGGAACATTGTTCAAATACTGGCAGGATCCGGAGGCCCATCCGGAAGTGATGGACGCTTTTGTCTCCTTCAAAAGTGTCCGCCAACGGCATTTGGGCAATAGCCCCAACCCGCAGCGCTACAACCCGGAAGCCTGGCACGAAGAATTTGCCATGTTATCGCGACCCGGTTCGCGTGCCATCCAGTCCACGCTCTTTTACGACTACCAAAACAACGTGAAGTCCTACCCTGTATGGCAGAAATGGATGCGTGAGCATCAGCCGCCTGCACTGATTCTGTGGGGAAAATACGATCCTTCTTTCATCGTGCCTGGTGCGAAAGCATTCAAGAGAGATCTGCCCGATGCCGAATTGCATATCCTCGATGCCGGTCACTTTGCGCTGGAGGAGGCCAATGAGGAAATAGCAGAACTGGTCATTGACTTCCTTGCGCGCGAAGTCAAAAAGCCGAAGGAACAGTAAGGACAATAAGGGACAGACCACGTTTAATTCAAAATCTCAGCTAGAAAAACGTGGTCTGAGAATCATCTAGCCGGCCTCCCCACCTCGCGGAGGTGGTGCAAAATTCAAGGTGCGAACATTGTCTTTTGCTCAAGGAGGCCGTGATGAAATTCTGTGGCATTGACCTACATTCGAACAACAGTGTTGTGGTGATTACCGACGAAACGGATCGAGTGCTCCTCAGTCGACGTTGCCCCAACGATTTGGTGAAGATCGTGATGCTGCTCGAACCGCATCGTGCCGAGTTAGCTGGCGTGGTGGTGGAGTCAACCTACAACTGGTACTGGCTGGTCGATGGTTTGAAGGGCGCTGGTTTCGAGGTGAAGCTGGCCAACACCGTGGCGATGAAACGTTATGACGGTTTAAAGCATTCCGATGATCAGGACGATGCGGCTTTCTTGGCCCATCTGCTGCGGCTCGGGATCTTGCCCACGGGCTATATTCATCCTCCGCAAGAGCGTGCGTTGCGCGATCTCGCCCGTAAACGTATTCAGTTAGTGCGCAGCCGGACTCAACATATCCTGGCGGTGGAAAACATCATGGCTCGTCAGCTGGGTTGCCGACTGAGTAGCGCTGCAGTCAAACGCCTGTCAGCCGCATCGGTAGACAGGCTGAGCCTGCCACCCGATGTGGCTCTGGCGATGAAAGCCAACGTCGCCATCATTGAGGCGTTCAATAGCCAAATAGGGTGCCTGGAAGCCAGACTGCTACAAGGCGCCCGACTGCGCCCGGAGTTCGCATTGCTTAAGTCGATGCCAGGGATCGGCGAAGTGCTAGCGATCGTGATCATGCTAGAGACAGGCAATATTGAGCGTTTTGCCGACGTCGGCAACTTTGCTTCGTATGCTCGCTGCGTGGATAGCGCTCATTATTCCAACGGCAAGAAAAAGAGTGAAGGCAACACCAAGAATGGCAATGCCTATTTGATCTGGGCCTTTATCGAAGCGGCCAACTTTGCCCGGCGCTTCAGTGAAGACGCCAAACGCTTTTTCGAGAAGAAGAAAGCCAAAACCAACAACGTGGTTGCGACCAAGGCGCTGGCGCACAAACTGGCGCGTGCGAGCTACCACATCCTGAAGGAAAAACAGCCTTTCGATGCCAAACGCTGTTTCGCCTAAGAGGTGAATAAGGTGAGAGCAGATCAGCCAATTCGGGGACTGGGCAGGATGAGCCAACGGGTCTGAGTGGAGGTCTGCTGTCACCGCCTGAGTGTGTTGTACCCGAGTCGTCTGCCAAGTGAGCCCGTAGAGACTGGACGTGTATTTTTTACATGAGCCACGGTTCTGTGACACGTTTTGGACACATTGGCGGCACCAACGTTTCTCTGGGGCGGATTACCGCCAGGGCGGTACTACAAAGAATCACCACCGCTTGATCCATATGGGTGACTGGCGCGACTCGGTCGTAGCCACAGGCGAGGAAACGGACTCGACCGGTTCAACTGTTCAGGTTTAACGAGGAAAACACCCTGCTGTTAAAAAGCAGGGCGGGTAAACTTTGGATCTTGACGCAGGACCGGCTAATGGGTGTCCCCTATTAAGCACTATTTACCTTATGCCCCCTATTTACCCGCTTATTAATTATTTCGGTTCAATATGTCTAGAAGCTTTTCAAATTCTTTAGGAGCAAGATCTTTCTCCTCTGGAGAAAGCAAAACATTCATGACCTGCTCATCACAAGCGCAGTCATATATATCAATGCCTATCCAGCCTTCAGACCAAAACTCTACAGTCGCCAGTTTATTAAAACCTTCCAACTCTATCCGCTCAAGGTTACCAAAATCCCCGTTGGCGAATGTTGAATACTCCGCGGAGTAGCCCTTCAATAGAGGTTTAACTTCTTTATTAAACTGAAAAGCATCCATAATCCCTCTCACTTACTATCTAACAATAGGGGACAGACCACGTTTAATTCAAAATATCAGCTAGAAACCGTGGTCTGTCCCCTATTTATTCCCTTGCCACCAGAGCTTATTTCGACTTCTCGTAAAGTCTGGCCTGTTGCTTTTGCACCGACTTACAGCTTGATAAAGGCAAAAACCTCTCTAAATACACCTTCAATGAACAATAGAGGACAGACCACGTTTAATTCAAAAATATCAGCTAGAAACCGTGGCCTGCATCCTATTTACCCTACTTATCTTTTTCCACTTCAAAAACTACAGTCTCCACGTATAAAAATATTGCTTATCAAATTGAAAGTCAGACATTCTCAACAGCCGCCTTTCAATAAAATCTGAGTCTGCAATATAACACTCGAAACTCATGTAATTCGGATCATCAAACCAGCCACATTGCATAAAGCCAGTTAGCCCACCTCGCGGCAGTCTTCTGCCCTCCGACGTAGATAATCGTTCAGGTATCATCAACTGGCAAAACCTAGTACCACCTTCATTCAGAACAACAGCATTATTCGGCTCTACGATTTCGTCATTTGAGCAAATAATGATGATCTTCAACATATCAGGCGTTGGGTAAGCATACAAACAACCATCAGCGATGGCGAAATCAATCTTACCTTTTACATCACTCACCCAAGAGACACCCACCGGCCCTTCGTTGTGCACTAGCAGCCCGTTTTCAACATCATCAAACTGGCTCGTATTCATGCCTAATCCAATAAGCGCAACGGAGCCTTTTCGACTTACATATTGAATTTTATCAATCATCAATTAATCCCTTAAACAATAGGGGACAGACCACGCTTAATTCAAAATATCAGTTAGAAAAACGTGGTCTGTCCCCTATTTACCCTGTCCCCTATTTACCCTTGCCACCAGAGCTTATTTCGACTTCTCGTAAAGTCTGGCCTGTTGCTTTTGCACCGACTTACAGCTTGATAAAGGCAAAAACCTCTCTAAAGACACTTTCAATATCTGGCGACGCTTCAAGGTGAGCAAGCGCTTCGTTCGGGGTTAAAGGCATGTCGTAAGGTTCAAAACCTCGACGGGCGGCAACACCATACAATGCATACTCGTCATCATCCGAATGTTCCCAATGGGGCACATAGCCAATTACCTTATACACCTTGAAAATCTCATCATGAAAATCCATCAAGTCATATAAATATGATGGGGCTTTATTCAGCGATAAAGCTTGAGCGCACCAAACATTGAGTTCTTCTTTGCTAATAGCTCCACAAAATAGACAAGTAATGACGAAGGCCATCAGTTCATCGTTGAAACTGCCAAGCTCAATAGAATTCACATTCCACCTCCCATTGCTTCGCCACCAATATGTCCTGTTTTTTTATGAAGCAACTCAGGAACCAGTTGCATTCGCCCACTATCCTGATGGTGATGCCACGTATACCCATCAATTTTTTTTGCCCCTGCACTAATCTGCTGGAGTTGCTTGGCAGTAAAGCTTGAAGCTCTTACTTGGCCTTGCTGTATAGCACCCGACAAATCCTTAGTTGCGAGTTTCATCTGCCCTTCGTAACTCGCTGACTTAAACGTGTCAATTGATATACGCGTGTCAAACGCAGTCACATCATCAAATATAGGAAAGCCCTTGTTATCGAACACGACCCCCGTCACCGGATGCCGCTGCCCTGCAAGATGCACATTCCGACCATCAACTGGAGGAACCGTAGTGGAAACGACGTTGTCACGGCCATAAGTAGACTCAAGCTCATTTCTGCTTGTTTGTGAGTTGTACGGAGCCTGAGAGCCTTTACCTTTTGCACCTTTAAGCACCGCCTTCCCTGCCAGTAGCCCTCCGCCACCAATAGCTAAATTAATCAGAAACTTGGAAGCTAGTACATAAATATCCCCGTCATCAAAGTTCTTATTACCATCAGCGTATTCTTGCTTAGCATAATCGTGCTCTTCTTGAACCTCTGTACGCTCCTCGCTAATCAAGCCAGCAGTGGTTCCAACTGCTGCATACTCTTTCAGAGCGTCAATCTTATCACCGACTAAGCTATTCGATAGCAGACCACCCGCGAGACTGACCGCAGCCTTCACAGGCCCCATCAGGGCTTGCATGCCTATTAAAGCTATCTCGACTTGTTCTAATGGCAAGGTTCCAAGATATGATTGAAAACTTGCAGTGCTCCGTAAAAATGCTTCGCCTGATGTCCGTGGTCTGCCGGTGGTAGTTTGATCATCTAAGACAAGAACACCGTTCACATCCCGTCCGCTGGAGGTCGTTCCGCTATCCGAATCACCGTAATCAATAACGGTATTGTTAGCGTACTCAGCCTTATCAGCCCAATCGGATAAGCGCTGAGTAGCTTCAGGGGATAGGCCTTTCAGCGCCTCAGGGCTGAGCCCGTGCCTGACCAAATTTTTGGCAACGGTTAAGGCACGATCCTCGCCAAGTAACCGCGTAGCAGAAGCGGGAATTTGATCAGTATTAACCAACTGGGCTTGAATTTCTTTGCTGACCTTGACTGCTAAAGCAGCAACTTCTTTAAGAGACCTATCGGTCACATACAAATCTGTACGCTCTTCCGAGTCCTTAGTGATCTCAAATGCCTTGTCGACATCGCGATTCAATCCGGATGTAGAGTCTTCACCTGTCTCAGCATCGTTTCGAACAACAATCTCGCCATCACCCACTGTGGCGCGGACTACTTGCTGGCGATCCTTATCGTATTCATAGCCTTCAACACTCCAGCCACTTTCACCCTCATTTCCCTTTCCTACTTGGCTACTATCTTGCTGAGTACCCTTTCCTTTGGAATAGGAGCCACCTACGTTGAGGTAGTAACTGTGCTCCTTATCTTGCCCAGCTATATCACTGAAACCGAGGGTGCCTGTATCGAGTTTGAGGTTACCTGTATCTGAAGCAAGCAATGCTCCATCTAGCTGCGTGTGACCTCCAGTGCGGATATCTAGACGATCATCAGCCAAGATACTTGTCTGATTGTTAACCCAGTTGGTCTTACCATTTGTTTCGCCATACCCGACGGAACCACTCACCCCAGACCCAGGGCCTAGTGTTACAGTGGCACTGAGGTCGTACTGCTTACCTTCAACGGTTCCGGTATCCGGCAATGAAGAGACTAAAAGGTCGCCTCCTACGCGCCCGACTACATCCCCCCCCTGCAGTTGTGCTCCCGCAATAGTGGTATCGGCCCCACTGTTAAAGCTCAGGCGGTCGCCGGCGTATAGATAAGCTTCCTGTTGACGCTCGGCTATGCGCTCAAGGTTACCTTTACCTACGTTTACGCTGGCGTATACACCAATACCTTCTGAACCAAACGTCAGCCCAACTTCGCCACCGGCATTACGCCGATCGCTGTCGCTATTGCTTTCATTTTGCGCAGCAGAAATATGTAGATCATTGCCGGCACTTAAATTGATTTCGCGCTCAGCTTGTGCCTGAGCGCCAATCAAGGCCAAGTCGTTACTTGCCTGAAGTTTTATGTCACGGCCTGCCGCTAACTCGCTGACAGTGCTAGTGCCTATGACGTCGTTTTCACTGGCCACGCCGTGGCTTGCCCCGATACCGGCTTTGAAACCTCCGGTCGATCCTCCTGTACCACCAGACCAACTCTGGCTCTGGTCACGCTGTTGACTCACAGAACCATGGGCAACATCAACGGTGATGTCTCGGCCTTTTACGGAGATATCGCGTCCAGCTTGCAGCTGACCGCCTTGGATGGTTACGTTATTACCAGCGGAAAGACTCAAGTCGTTACCGGCCTTGAGTGTTGAGCCTCGATTGCTGCTTTCAATCGTTTGGATGCTGGAGGTCTGTTGAGAGTTACCCGTGCGACCGTCGGCAGTTGGCCCAGACATGAACTGACTAACGGAGTCGACCGCCTTTAAACTGCTCGACGCCTTACTCGTGTTGTTTTCGCCTTTTCCTGCATTGCTCAATGCGTCTTTGGTACTACCAAAGTTGTGACTTACCGTGCCACTTAACCCTTCCCGCTGCTCACTTCGTTGCGCTTCAGATAGAAGTGTTTCTTGAGCGGCACCGATACTGATGTTGCGCCCGGCCTGTAACCCAATGTCGTTACCGGCGATCAGGTCTGAACCTATCTGGTTAATATCTCGTCCAGCCGCCACACTGAGATCATTGCCTGCGCTTATTTGGCTAGTGGCAGAAGTCGTCTGCAACTGACGCTCTTTTTCGCCAATACGCTCTCCACCGACAAAAGCAGTGATACCGTTGTCATCACCAGAAACACTGACGCCGATCTGTTTTTTTGTTTCCCAGTCGTTTTGCGAATTACTGTTCTGTGCTGCCGCCACATTCACGTCACGCCCAGCATCGAGGCTGACGTTACGTCCGGCTGAAATACCACTCCCGAGCACATTGATGTCGCGCTCAGCCTGTAAGTTCGCATCTCGATTAGCAGCTACCTGGCTACCAACACTGGTACTACTCTGCGCCTCTTGTCCTGCTTTTTTAGCCGAGGCGACAGAGACAAAACTGTCAGAAATAGAAACCCCAGGTTTTTTCTTGTACTGCTTGGTCAAACTGTAGGCAGTATCGTTAGCTGCAACCAGGTTGATATCCCCAGTCTCATCGATAAGGCCTGAGCGCAATACAACGTCATTTCCAGCCGCTGCACTGCTAGCACGCAAACGGATGTCATTTCCCGCAGCTACGACAACATCGTTACCGCCCGACAATTCACTTGCGACCTGTGTTGCCTGAGTTTTTAACTGGCTCTTACCGCTACCAGAAAGCCCAAGAAAGCCAGACTTACTCTTCTTCGTATATGAACCATGCTCCTCAACACCAGAAAGGATAGCAACATCACCCGTGGCACCGATTGTCAGATCATTACCGGCAGTAAGCTCACTCCCAATTACGTTAACGTCTCGCCCACCATCAATGCTCAAACTACCGTCTTGCCCAATGCTGGTATTAAGAGTGAGATTATTCCCAGCGCTCACGCTGGAGGCCACATTACTACTGTCGTAGCTCTCAGACTGCTTGCTGCTTTTACGACCAAAAGAGCCTTTCTTTTTCTTAAAATAAAAGTGTGAGCTTTCGTCCTTAGCCGACAGAATATTAATGTCTTGCCCTGCATTAAGAGCAGTGTCGTTCCCAGCCTCTGCGCTGCTCGCAATCAGCGTTAGATCACTACCAGCCCCCAGACTCAAATTATTGCCCGCCTGAATCAGGCTGCCTTGCTGCTGACTGCTGCTGTCTACCTTGTCGATTTTTTTGCTGCTGCGTTTGTAGTGATATTCGCTACTGGAATCATTGCTGGCTGATGCCAGCGTGAGGTCATTGCCCGCATTTAAGCTCAGGTCATTACCCGCACGCAGTTCACTGGCCACCACCGCCAGATCGCGGTCAGCACTGGCGTTCAAGTCGCCCTTTATATCTACGCTTGAGCCATGTTGGGTGACGCTGTCTTGGCTCCAGAAATGGCGCCTGTCCTTACGTACCTGGCCGCTGACTTCTTGGGCTGCGCCGATGACCACATCACGATCAGCCGTAAGCCGCGCATTGCCGCCTGATTGCAGGCTTCCACCAATATTGACCAGGTCACGTCCGGCTTGAATTGTCAGATCACGACCGGCTTCGATACGGGCGGCATTGTCGACCACGCTGCCGTATTGGCTAGCGTTACGCCCGTTGAAACCATAACCGCTGACTGTGCGCTCATTGAGAATGTCGCCTGTGAGCGCCGTTATGCTAACGTCGCGCCCATTAATAATGCCTCCAGCAGTATTGTTAATGCTGCCGGTTGCCAGCAGATCAAGACGGTTACCTGCTTCAAGCAGACCGCTGTTGCCGATGTTGCTGGCGGTTGCGCTGAGGTTATTGCTGGCCCGTAAAGTACCTTGGTTATTCAGCTCGCTGCCGCTGATCAACGCCACATCACGGCCTTGAATCAAAGCTCCATTTGGCGCCAAACGGTTATCGACCTGTGCCATATAAAGCACCGGCACCAATACACTTTGTCCGTTGACGATGCGGGTTTCCATCCACACGATGTCATGTGTAAGCGCCGCAACCTGCTCAGCATTTAAAGACACTCCCAAGCTCAGGTTAAGCGGGTCCTTGCTGGCGATTGCATTGTTCATTAAGTAGCGAAACATGGCGTCATCGCTGGTTAGGCCATCAATAAACCGCTGGCCGGTGCGAGCCTGGATCGCCTCGCGAATCAAGCGCTGCTCATACAGACCATCGCCCAGGCGCATCTGTAATCTGTCTGGGTCATAGCCGAGTTCACCCAGCAGATAGTCCGAGCTTAAAAAGCTCTTCAAATTGGTGAGTTCAGGGTTGGTTTCGATTAAGTAATTCGGTGTGCCCGCAGGACGATAGGTAATCGGCAATGCTTGAGCTTGGGCATATGTGGAATCCACTGCCACGATATTTGGGTTCTGGTATTGAGTCGGCTGCGCTTGAGCCTGAGCTTGATTGGCGCCGACCGTCACTGTGTTTGGATTTTGATACTGGGCTTGCCCCAGCGCCCCAAGCGTTACGTCCGAAACTGTTGAGCCGGTTACTGGGCCGACGGCACCACCGTTGCTCACTTGAGTTGCTTGTTGGCCCAAATCACTCAGGCGAAACAAACCATTGTCGCCAGTCGGCAAGCTAAAGCCTGGCAGGGTTAACGGGTCTATTTGTTTTTGGGTGAGGTCAGGTGGCAGTTGCGGGTTAAGATTAACCACTACAGGCACCACGCTTTTGGTGACGCCTGAATCCTGAACTTTATCCGTACCCGCGTTGAGACTCTGGTACGTGACGACGCTATTATTCAGCTCCCCTGCAATGGTAAGAGAGGCCAGCCCACCGGCCTGAATAATGGCCGATGCGGCAACTTCGTTGCTCACAGCCTCGGTCACATCGCTCAGCAACTGCCAGCGAGACAAAGCACTTAACGGCAACTCCTTAGGCAAGGAGGCGACGTTATAGGGATAGATATAGTTATCCCTAAAACGCTCGTCAGTCCCGTCGGTAACACGCCCGGTGTTCCAAGTACGTACACGTGTAGCTTGTCCCAGTTGCGCGCCGATATTATCCAAACTGTCGGCAGTGATGCTCAGGTCGTTGCTCGCGGCCAAAGTGCTGTATTGGTTCTCAAGTGTGCCCGCAACAATACGCAGGTCACGGCCACTCAACAGATAAGCACTTGGGGAGTCTTCTTTGAGCTCGCTGTTGAATACCTCTGTCGCGATGTAATCCACATTGTGATGATCACCACCGCAGTCATAGCACTTCACACTCATCTGACCGGAGACCTGCTCCTGCACCAGACTGAAGACATCCTTGCGGTTAATCAGTGCATTGGCATTCAGCGACATATCCCCACTGCTTTCTATAGTCGCGGAGATATTTTCCAGCAAAGCAGAGCGTGCCCCGGCAGCGTTTTTGGCAACGGTTATGTCACCCAAGCTGTAAACATCAGCGAAGCGATTGGTCAGGCTGTTGGCGTATAGCGCCATATCGCCGCCACTGAAGATCAGGCCGTTTTCGTTACGCAGGGTGGTGGCGTTGAGTGTTAGATTTTCAGCGCTTCCCAAGGTGCCGTTGTTGGTCAGGTTTGTTGCGCTAAGGTTTAAATCACCCGCTGAAGTTAAGCGACCAAGGTTGTTTAGGCTGCCAAGGGTCAGTGTGCTGTCAGCGCCACCGGCAACTCGGCTCGCGCTGTTGTTCAAGTTCAGGCTGGCTGCTTTAAGGGTTAGATCAGCCAAACTGACGAGGCTGCCTTTACCGCTGTAGCCTCCAGTCAAGTTGACATTGAGGCTGGCATCGCTGGAAATCTGACCGTCATTCAGCCAGGTGCCGCCTGTACCGATAAGGCTTTGGCTAGCCAGAAGCTTACCGCTGGCACCTTGCGTGAGATTGGCGATATTCAGCTTCAGTTGGCTGGCCTGAACCAAGCCGTTGTTGGTCCAGTTATTGGCGGTCAGGCTCAGCAAGCCATTACTGCTCAACTTGCCTGCGGTGTTATCCGGCAGAGCGGAGCTTATATTAAGCGCCAAGCCACCCACACCAACATGACTCACGGTGCCGGACGCATTGTTCATGCCCGTGAATGTCAGGCTGAGGTCACGGTTAGCGGCCTCAATGGTGCCATTGCGGTTATTCAGCAAAATACCGCTCAGCACACTACTGCCGCTCACGCCCAAACTGCGCAGCTTGCCTTGCTCATTGTTGATGCCTGTTGCCGCTAACTTAAACAGTTGGTTGGCTTCTATCAGGCCTTGGTTGTTGGTTAGGGCACCACTGAGGCCGAAGTCGATCTGGCTTGCGCCGACTTTACCTGCCTGGTTGTTAAAGGTCGTTGCCGTCACGTTCAACTCATCGCCCGCGAACAAACCGCCGGCGCTGTTGTTCATAGCTTTTGCGACTATCTGGCTATTGCCAACGGTTGCAGCCAAGTGGCCCGCACTGTTATCGAGGTCGCCACTGCGGATATCGAGGCTTTGCCCCTGAGTTGTACCCGTACGGTTATTAAACAGACCCGTTAGCTGTAACTTGAGCCAACCACCCAAGCTGTTGATCACCCCGGAAGCGCTGTTATCCAAGCTTGCTGCGCTAATATCGAGGTTGCCCGCTTGAGTACCAATGCGACCGTTTTGGTTACTCACCGCATTGGTTATGTTGAGATTAAGCGCGGTTTTACCCTGCAGGGAACCGGCGTTGTTGTTCAGGCTGGCAGCAGTCAAAGCGAGTGTTTTATCGCGGCTATAGATCAAGCCGTCAGCGCTGTTGTTCAGAGCACCGGTAAGCGTAACAGTCAGGTCATTATTCGCCGCCAATGTACCGCTGAGATTGTTGCTCAGGCTGCCCGCATTGAGTTGCAATGCTTGCTGGCTGATCAGGCTGCCTGCGGTGTTATTGACACTAGCGGCCTTGATTAGCAAATCACCCGCACTGGCCAGCTGGCCTTTTTGACTGTTATTCAGCAACCCGCTAAGAGTCAGGTCGAGGCTGCCATTACCACTGAGTTTCCCTGCACGATTATCAAGACTGGTGGCGGCCAATAGCAGATTGGCACCCGTTAATAACTGCCCACCGCGGTTATCAATTGCCCCCGCCTTGATGCCAAGCGTCTTGCCTGCATTAATGAGGCCCTTGTGTTGATTGTTCAGTGCTGCAGTTAGCTCAAGATTGATCGCACCGTCAGTCGAGACAATGCCGTTGTCATTGTTCAGGCTCGCAGCATTCAGCTGTTGGTCGCCCTTGCTGACCAATGCGCCTTGTTCGCTGTTGTTCAATGCACCTGTGAGTTGAATATCCAGTTGGCCGTCACGGCTGGAAACCGTACCCAATTGGCTGTTATCCAAGCTACCACCGGAGACAGTCACACCCTGCCAGCCGGAGAGCAAACCACGGTCGCGGTTGCTCAGCGTGGTGCCAGACACATTGAGCTGGCCAGCACTCAGTACCAACCCTTGACCGCTGTTGTCTAACGATTTGGCCTTAAGGTCGAAGCTCTGCTGGCTGGATATTTCCCCTTTGCTGCTGTTATTCACCGCACCAAGATTGTTCAGAAGCAATTGCCCGGTTGCGGCAATCAAACCACCGCTGTTATCTAGATCCCCCTTGGCAAGATCCAGCGTCAGTTGATCCTGGCTAACCAGTCGGCCTTGCTGCTGAATCAGTTGCTTGACCTTGAGGCTCAAGCTGTTTTGGGCTGAAAGCTCGCCACCACTGTTATTCACCACGCCAGCAATGAGCGAAACTTTGTCGCGACTGGTAATCAGGCCATCCTGGCTGTTGTCCAGCGCGCCAGTGGTTAGCTCCAGTACTTTTTGGCTGGAGATAGTGCCTTGCTTGCTGTTATCCAGTGAGGCACTGCTGATATTCAAGCCTTGCTCACTGATGATCCGGCCACCCTGATTACTCAGGGCTTTGCTTAGCTCGATAGTCTGCGCACCCGCGCTACCGACCACACCGGCGTTGTTGTTTAACGCGCCTAGGTTGTTAAGCGCCACGGTTCCAGCTGCGCTGATCTGGCCCAAGTTATTGTCGAGATCACCGCCCTGCAGATCTGCACTCAAGCTGCCGTTGCTGAGGAGTTTGCCTTGCTGCTGAGTGAGTTGTTGCGCTGTTAAAGCCAGTGCGGTTTTCGCAGAAAGCTCGCCACCATCGTTATTAACCGCGCCCGCTGTGAGTGTGAGCTTGTCGTTGCTGGTAATCAGGCCATCTTGACTGTTGTTTAGGGTGCCGGTGGTTAACTCCAACTCTTGCTTGCTGGAGATAGTGCCTTTGTTGCTGTTATCCAGCGAACCACTGCTGAGGTTCAGGCCTTGATCACTGATGATCTTGCCACCCTGATTGTTCAGGGCTTTGCTTAGCTGGATCGTCTGCGCGCCCACACTGCTGATCGCGCCGCCAGCGTTATCCAACGCGCCAATCTTATGCAGCAACAATGTACCGGCTGCGTTGATTTGGCCGGAGCCGTTGTCGAGATCACCGCCCTGTAAATCTGCACTCAAGCTACCGTTGCTAAGCAGCTTGCCTTGACGCTGTACAAGTTGCTGCGCGATGAGTTGCAGGGCGCTTTGCGCAGAAATCTCACCCGTGCTGTTATTGATAGCACCCGCAGTCAGCGCTAGCGTGTCGCTGCTGGTAATCAGGCCATCTTGGCTGTTATTTAGCGTACCGGTGTTCAGCACCAGTATTTGTTTACTGGAAATGGTGCCTAGCTTGCTGTTATCCAGTGAACCGCTGCGGATATTCAAGCCTTGCTCACTGATAATCTGGCCACCCTGATTGTTCAGGGCCTTACTCAAATTGATGACCTGCGCACCACCACTGCCGACTACACCGGCGCTGTTATTTAATGCGCCGAGGTTGTTTAGCGCCACTGCTGCGGTCGCGCTAATCTGACCCTTGGAATTGTCGAGATCACCGCCTTGCAAGTCTGCACTCAAGGTGCCGTTGCTAAGGAGTTTTCCTTGCTGCTGAGTAAGCTGCTGTGCCTTTAAATCCAGTGCGGTTTTGGCAGAAAGTTCGCCGCCACTGTTGTTTACAGCACCCGCCGTAAGGGTGAGTTTGTCGCCGCTGATCAGGCCATCTTGGCTGTTGTTCAACACGCCTGTGGTTAACAGCAAACCCTGCTTGCTGGAGAGCGTGCCTTTATTGCTGTTATCCAACGAGCCACTGCTGATATTCAGGGCTTGATCACTGATAATCTGGCCACCTTGATTGCTCAAGGCGTTGCTCAGTTTAAGGGTTTGCGCACCAGCGCTGCCGATCACTCCGGCGTTGTTATTCAGCGCGCCGATGTTGTTCAGCGTCAGGCTGCCAGCGGCGTTGATAACGCCACTGCGGTTATCGATATCACCGCCGTTCAGGTCAACGCCGAGCACGCCACTGCTGAGCAACTTGCCTTGTTGCTGCACCAAATTCTGAGCTTTAAGGTTCAATGCGTTGCGTGCAGATAGTTCACCGCCACTGTTTTCGATAGCGCCCGCTGTGAGGGTCAGCTTGTCATTGCTGGAAATCAGGCCGTCTTGACTGTTGTTCAACGCGCCAGTGGTTAAGCGTAATTCTTGTTTGCTGGAGAGCGTGCCCTGTTTGCTGTTATCCAGCGAGCCACTGCTGAGGGTCAGTGCTTGATCACTGATGATCTGGCCACCCTGATTGTTCAGGGCTTTATTCAAACTTATGGCCTGTGCCCCAGCACTACCAATCACACCCGCCCGGTTATCCAGGGCACCGATATTTTTAAGGGTCAGCGTACTCGCTGAGTTGATTTGGGCATTACGGTTATCGAGATCACCGCCTTGCAGGTCGGCGCTCAAGGTGCCGTTGCTAAGCAGTTTGCCCTGACTCTGGATAAGTTGCTGAGCGCTGAGGTTCAAGGCGTTTTGCGCTGAAAGCTCACCACCGCTGTTGTTGATCGTGCCCGCGTTAATCGTTAGCACGTCACTGCTGGTGACCAGACCACCTTGACTGTTATTCAAGGAGCCACTGAGCTGCACATCGCCCAGAGAGCTGATTTTGCCTTGACGGTTATCCACAGCCGTCGCACCCACACTGACTCCACGCTTGGCGGTGAGCGTGCCTTGGTTACTCAGTTGGTTACTATCAACAACCAGATCACGACTAGCAGCCACCGTACCTCGGTTGTTCAGCGTCTGCGCCTGGAGCTTTACATCACCCGTGCTGTTGCGGCTGTTGTTTGGGTTTACACCTGACTCAATAATTGCGCTGTTGGTTATTTGCGCGCCTTTGAGGGTGACGGCGCCAGCGGCAGCCAAACTCTGGCTAACGTTAACCGCTTTAGTTGCATCAACATTGACGGTGCCAGCGGCATAGGTTTTACCGGTCAGATCGGCGCTGTCTGCAGCGATTTTCACATTACCGCTGGCAGCCGCTTGCCCCAACGTCAGCTTACCTTTGCTATCAATCTGAATATCGCCAGCGCTGGCAGCCATGTTCCCTGCCAGCTTGACACCCACACCTTGCTCGGTGCCGACCAGACGGATTGCACCTGCATACATGCCGCCCAACGCCGAGCTGTCGATGGCCATCAGCGGTTTCTCGCTGCCATCTGCTGCCCGTGCAGTTGCTGCTAAGGTTTCGGCATTTACATCATTGCGCCCGGCAATGATGGTCAGCTTCTTAGCTTGCAGTTCAGCATTCAGTTTGGCGCTGCGGGTGATCAGTTCAAACTGCTCGATGTTGCTGGCATTGAGCCCCTGACCTTCAATCGAGATATCACCGCCATCGACTTGAAAGCGGTCCAAGCGACCGTTTTCAATAATCGGCTTACCAGTGGTAAGCGTGGCGCGCGGGGTATTGATAAAGCCACAGCCGTTACAGGTAATGCCGTGCGGGTTGGCAACAATGACCCGAGCCGATTGCCCGGCAACTTCGGTATACCCTGCAAGATTGGAGCGACTACCGCCGGTAACCTGGTTGAGGATGACCTGCGCCGCTTTGCCGTTAAGGTTGGAGTTACCGACAATGATGCCGCCCAACTGAGTGGACTGGGTCTTGTTGGTGGCGTTGTTAAGAATTAAACCGTTGCCACCCACGTTGTAGTCACGAAACTTGTTGTTCGACAGGCCACTGCCGTTGGGCGTGGCGATATTGACGATAGGTACGCCGTTGCCTGCTTGACCGAGCGAGGTATTACCGCCAGCGGCCTTATCAACCGTTAACTGGGCAGCAGAAGCAACAATAGGGTTCAGGAACAGAACGCCAGCCAGGATCAAGGCGATGTTCTGATTTAACGGGCTGCGAACGTCCATGAATTAAGCTTCCTAAAGTTACTCTGCGCGATGCAAAACGATTGACTTGAACCAGCACGACATCTGTAGCGGCTTTCTCAGAAAGACCTAAAGTCAGTCAGTACCGAACTTTGGCGAACGAGGACCATAAAGCAGCCCCCCTGGCTGACCTGCACTTAACAACCGCGCACTGGTCACCCCAGCAATAGGATAAGCAGCATCCTCTACCGAGCTGTTGATGACCTGTGTAACCACTGCGGTAACCAGCATGCCAACCAACCCACCGCCGCTATTGGAGTTGCCTTCTTGACTTGAGGCGGTTGCGGTTCGCGTCCAAAGCGTGGTGCCGGTATCCAGATCTACCAGCTTGGCGCTGGCCGTCACCGCAGTGACGCTTCTTATTACCTGATATTGAGTACCGTACTCACTCACAGACAGATACAACGCGGCATCAGCACCGAAAATCTCACGCAACTTTGCCGCGGGAAGCTGGTGAATATCTGCCGGGTTACTCAGGCCGTTCTGGCGGAATGTTTCATCCACAAGCGCGACTGGCACCACGTAATAGCCGGCTTCTGCAAGGGGATAAGTCAACTGCGAAAGCATGCTGTAGGTGGCTTTCACATCGGGTGACTCGTTCAGCGGTGGCAACACAAGAATAGAGCGCGGACTCGATTGTTTGAACGCGGAATAGTCAACACTCTGGATGGGGGCACAGCCACTGGCTGCGACCATCAGCACAAGTACTACCGATGCCTTTAGTAGACGAATAAGCATCACTGGGCCGCTCCTTTTGCGTTTTCCATCAAGAAGTCCATATAAGCGGTCGACTCAGGGAAAAGTTGTTTCTCGGTATTGAACTCAGCCATCATCTGGTCATCCTTGCCAAGCCCCATATAAAGCATGCCCAACTGAGCGTGATACCCAGGAGGGACGGCACCATCCTTGGCTTTGATTTTTTCCAGGTCGGCTTCTAACACTTCGACTTGAGCCTGCTGAGGCTCACCCTTGAAATAGCCATGCACCTGAGTTTGATAGCCTTCCCACTGGTACAGCGTTTGTCTCGGCGCTGCACAGCCAGCAAGAAAAATACTGATCATCACAACTACACCCAGCACTACTTTTGTCATCTCTGTTGCTCCTTATTGTTGTTTTAAGGGTTCAGTTGCGTGCGTTCCAGGCGCCACTATCAACCGCTTTAACCAGCTTGTTCACGGCCTCGCGAACAGCTAGATCAAGCACTTTTCCATTCAGGGTTGAGTCATAGCTGGCAGTCCCGCCAAAGCCGACGATTTCACGATTAGAAAGCGCATATTCCCCAGCACCTAAAGTGGAATAAACCACTTCAGATGTGCTGATATTGACAATATTCAGTGCCACCTTGGCGTACGCCACTTGCGTCTTGGCGCGACCCAATATGCCGAACAGTTGGCGGTCACCGGTTTCCTTACGACCAAACTCAGTGACATCCCCGGTCACCACAAAATCGGCACCTTTCAAACGTTGCGACTGCCCCTTGATCTCAGCTTCACGCTGGATTTCAACCATGTTGTCTCGGTCGAGCACATTGAAGCGGTTGGTCTGCTGCAGATGGGTGATGAGAATGGTTTTAGCCTGGCCACCGAGGCGATCTACGCCATCGGAGAAAATCCCGCGCATGTAGCTTGAACGATTGTCGAACTTGCCTACTGCAATGGGTGCGCGCGGGCCACTGTAGGCACTGCTGACGCTTTCAACTTGCGCGGTTGGCATGCTGCGCGATGTCTCTGTAGCGCAACCTGACAGCCCCATTAGAAGGGTCAAACTGACAAGTAACGGCAGGCTGTTTCTTAGGGTGATACGCATATATAAATCCTTATAAAAACTAATCTGTGGGGGTCTCAGAAAAACAAATCCACGCGGAAATAAACCGGGAGCTCTCGGCGCTCGATACTGTCCGGGCGCTCAAGTGAGCGGGCAAAGCTAACGCTGGCGGCAAAGTTTTCACCGCGCGTATTGAATTCAATTGAGTTACCCGTCAGCCGGCCACGGTTTAGCGAGTTGTAGCGGTCGCCATGAATAACCCCAACGTCATAGGCAAATGTGGCGCCGTACTCATAAACCCAGGGCTGCAAAGGCGCCCAGGTCACGGGGCGGCGCCAACGCAACTGGTTGCGCCAGTAGCCGCCGGTATCACCCGAAATCGATTGATCTTTAAAACCGCGAACCGAACTCAAACCACCAATGCTGATGCGCTGCGCACTGTAGAGCACGTCTTCACTTTTTTGCCCGGTGGCAAGGCTGTCGAAACTAAAGCGCTCACCCCACAACTCAAACGGTTGCAGGTAACTCAAGGTCAGGGTGTATTTGTTGTATCGCGCCACGGGTTCGGCGCCATGTGGGTCGCCGTCACCTTGAGCATCCAGTGCGCCAATCCCCTGCTGCCAACCTGCATCGAGGTTGATAAAAGCGGAGCCAATACGGCGGCCATGGTTAAACCCCAGCTGGGTTTCGGTCAGCCGGGTGCTGGAGACGTCAATCAAGTTGTTATCGATATAGTTACGGGTATCCAGGCGGCTTAAACCAAAGCTGACCGAAGTTTTGCTGAGGTTGTCGCGGTGCAATACTCGCTCACCGGCAAACTGGTGCGTTTTGGTGTCGCCATCGGAGACGAAGTCGAAACCGTTGGATTGGTTTCGGGCTCGGTAATAACTTTGGCTGTAGCTGTATGAAAAGGTCCACCAGCCATAAGGGATGCTGTAGTAAATACTTTGGTTATCTGAGTGGCGCCACTGATCACTGACGATGTCGTTGCTCGCCCGCAAACTCAGTTGATCCGCCAGCCCAAGCGGGCTGTCCCAGTCGAACCCGAGCCCGACTTGTTGCTCACCGGTGCTTTTGTCACCATCGTTATGCCGATTAGCCGATACACGCCAGGGCTTAACCTTGGCGCCTTTGATCAGAACCCGACTGCCACCAACTGCCTCTCCTGGAACCAGCTCAAGTTCGGCCTGACGCGATGGCAGCCGGTTCAATTGATCGACTAACTGTTCAAGCTCGCGCAGATCAAGAATCTCACCGTTCTCACCCGGAAAGGTCATGCCAAGTTCACGCTCGGAGGCCACACCAGAACTGTCCAGGCCTTCAAGTTGACCCTCCACAACAATGACCTGAAGTGTGCCGCTGGATAAATCCTGCTGCGGCAGGTAGGCGCGCGTGGTGACGTAACCACGATTCAAGTAGTGAGTGGTGATGGCTTTGAGCAGGTCATTGAGCTGAGTGACGCCCAAGCATTGGTCAATGTACGGCGTCAGCAATTGCGTGCTCTGCGAAGCACTTAGGTGCTCGGCGCCCTGGAGGTCGATGCGCTTGATATCAAAGCATTGTGCGTCCGGGTCTACAGCCTGAGGCTTGGGCGCCTCGACCTTTCCCGGCAACTGCTGGAGCGTCTCTAGGCGCTTTTGCTGCTCATCGAGCAAGCGTTCCTGACGATCCCGTATTAGATCGCGGTCGCCTGGCGACTGCGGTGTTTGGGCATAGACAGCCGACGCGCCCAGCACCCCAAGAAGCCAACAATAGCGTACGACGGAATACATAAACTCAATCCCTTGAATGAAGGCACAATGATATCAAAACATTGACAGGCGCCGACATTAACATGAAGAAAAAGTTCAATCACAAGGAAATAAGTGAATATGTGATATAGGACCAGGACTAAAGTGATGTCCATCCGAAAGTCAGGCTAAGCAGAGCGACTCCGAAATGTCCGCTTGAACGCAGATGCGCTGTTAGGCGCACTAGACAAGGGTTAGCGACGTTAACTGTTGCGACCTTGCCGCCACTGGCGCCAGCCATCGCCGGAATCCACAACGCTTAAACAAAAAAACCGGCACTAGGCCGGTTTTTTGTTTAGCGCCAGGTTATGACGACAAATACGAGGAGCGCGTCAGGCCCAAACGCAGTGCATCAAGATAGGTTGTGCGCTCGCGTGCTGTGATCTTGGCACTGGCAACCTTATCGCGGTAATGAGTCATCAACTCTTCTGGCGACAAGTGCACGTAACGCAGCATGTCTTCAATGGTGTCATGAGTTTCGATACCCGCGTGGTAAACACTGCCATCTGGATTCTGGTAAATATTTACCGAATCGGTATCACCAAACAGGTTGTGCATATCACCGAGAATCTCCTGATATGCACCTACCAGGAAGATACCCAACAGGTAATCTTCGCCCTCACGCACTTCATGCACCGGCAAGCTGCTTTCGATGCTTTGCTCATCGACGTACTGTCGAATTTTACCGTCGGAATCACAGGTCAGATCCTGCAGCACAGCACGGCGCAGCGGCTCTTCTTCAAGACGGTTGAGCGGCAGTATCGGCAAGACCTGGCCGATCGCCCAGGTATCCGGCAAGCTCTGGAATACCGAAAAGTTGCAGATATATTTGTCGGCTAGCTTGTCGTTGAGTTCATCGAGCACTTGGCGATGTGAACGCTGGCGTGCCTTCATCGAGTTGTACAAGCGCCGGCACACCGCGAAGTAGCACTGCTCGGCCAAGGCTTTTTCGACCAGGCCAATCTTGCCTTCAGCGTACTGACTGGCAACATCACTCATGTAATGGGTGGCGCGCCAGTATGTTTCGGTGGCCATTTCAAAATCAGTCGGCGCCAACAAGTCCGCCAGATAACCAACCGTTTCCGGCAGGCTTTGGCGATCTTCGATGACAGGTACTTCGTCGTTGTGCTTTTCAACGTCGGTGACCTGCACCACCAGCATGGCGTGGTGCGCGGTCAGCGAGCGACCGCTTTCCGAGAAGATATTCGGATGCGGCAACTCCTGCTCGTCGCAGAATTCCTTGAGCATGCCCACGACTACACCCGCGTAGTCATCCATGTCGTAGTTGATCGAACTGGCATTGCGCGAGTGCGTGCCGTCGTAATCAACGCCCAGGCCGCCACCCACGTCGATGTGATCGACCGGCAAGCCTAGGCCGCGTAATTCACCGTAGTAACGAATCGCTTCCTTGAAACCGTGTTGGTAGTCGGCCAGATTGGCAATTTGCGAGCCCATATGGAAGTGCAGCAGGCGAATGCCCTGATCCAGCTTGGCCGCACGAAAGCGCTCAACCACCGAAAGTAGCTGCGCGGCAGACAAACCAAACTTGGATTTTTCACCGCCGGTATCAGCCCACTTCGAGGAAGCCAGTGAAGACAAGCGCACCCGCAGACCAATCTGCGGCGCCACCTTGAGTTCTGCAGCCTCATCGATCACCAACTGAACTTCGGATTCTTTCTCGATGACGATAAAAACGTTGTGACCGAGCTTTTGTCCCATCAGCGCCAGCCTGATGAATTCGCGGTCCTTGTAACCATTACAAACGATGGTGCCGCCCTTTGGCGCCAGAGCCAGCACCGCTAAAAGCTCTGGCTTTGAACCGGCTTCAAGACCAATCGCAACATCCTTGGTAGCAATGATGTTCTCAACCACCGCTTCCTGCTGATTCACCTTGATCGGGTACAGCGCCATGTATTTGCTTTGATATTCCAGACGCGCGATGTTGGCGTCGAATGCGCCGGTCAACTGGCGCACACGGTCTTGCAAAATATCTGGAAAACGCACCAGCAATGGCAAGCTCAAACCACTGGCGCGCAGCTCGTCAACTTGCTCATAAAGATCAATCGGGGTGCTATCAGGGCCATTCGGGCGCACTTCGACGCGGCCGCTGTCATTGATCGCGAAATAACCCGCGCCCCAATGACGAATTCCGTAAACGCTACGGCTGTCCGCAACGGTCCATTGGCTGCCGTCATCTTTACGTGTGCGTCGTGCAGACATTGAAGTCTCCCTTGCTTGCGATAGATAGCCCTGGCTAAACCAGTGCCTGTACAAATTAAAGGATGGAAATGACGATTTCTCAGTAGCTGACTGGCAATCTACCGAGGAAGTTTAGAATAGCTGCTTAGCTTAGCCGCCAGACTTCTTCGCTTTGAAACCGCGCTTTGTGAGTTCTTCGAGCAGCAGCTCGACGTGATCGCCCTGGATCTCAATCACCCCATCCTTGAGCGAGCCACCACAGCCGCAACGCTTTTTCAGCGCGCTTGCCAGCTCTTTCAAGGGTTCCTCAGGCAATGGCACACCACTCACGGTGCTCACGGTTTTACCGCCACGGCCTTTGGTTTCTCGGCGCACACGGGCAATACCGTCGCCTTCAGGGACCAGGTTTTTTTTACAGATGCAGGCGTCTACCGGCTGACTGCAATCCGGGCAATGCCGGCCTGTGTCAGTGGAATACACCAAACCGCTTAATGCGGCGAATGACGAGGCTTTCTTGACCACCGGCTATCCTCTTTGGCAGGTCAGAAACATGCTGGGTAACGATACACACACAACCCAACAGGTTTGAAAGCGATAGGCTGACATACGTCAACCGCGAAGCCCCACTCTGGCAGGGGCAGCGCACCACGCCCCTTTGGGCGGTGGTTTAAAGGGCGCGCAGTGTAACGAGAAAATGGCTGAATGCTAAGCATAAAAACGCGCCATTAATCGCCGATTTAGCGACTTTTACAGGCACGCGTTCGACATCATGGACAGCCTGTTGGCATATCCTGAACAAAAACCGATATTTGCCTTGCTGCGCGGTATGCAGCGACTGAATCGGACGGTGTGGAGCGCCACCCGGTGGAGCGCCACCCGGAGAAAACGTCACGCGCGAGGGCAAGACAAAGCAACAAGTCTGCTAACAGCCGCTGTTTTGGCTGCGTATTTCTAGATAGGCACGCAAGGCTTGCAGCGAGTCTGGGCAGTAGTCCTTGAAACTCGCCTCGGCTAAAGCTTGCTGCACAGTAATAAACCGCGCTTCGAGCACCTCTTCAGGCTGTAACACCAGCGGCGCATCTGACACCGCAGAGAAAACGGCGCACCACAAACGATTGTCCGCCTGATCAAAAAAGAAGCGCCGACACTCATTCAATATGACGTTGCCGATACCCAACTCTTCTTGCAACTCGCGGGCGGCCGACTCAGCGTAGCTTTCATTGGCCATGACCATCCCGCCAGCGGCGACATCCCAATAACCGGGATACAACGCCTTGCTCAGCGTACGGCGGTGCACGCAAAGCAGCCCCGCAGAATTGAACAGCAATATAAAGGTAGCGCGACCAATCAGGCCTCGCTCGCGCAACTCAGCGCGAGGCAAGACGCCTAGCTGGCAGTCTTGCTCGTCAACCCAGGCGATTCGCTCTGCGTCAGAAGCCGCCCGGTGGGCGACCTCCGCTTGCGAGATAGGCATCAATTAACCCTGCGACAACAGTTGACGCAAATCGATAATGCCAGCGTTAGCACGCGAGATGTAGTTGGCCATAACCAGCGAGTGGTTAGCCAACAGACCATAACCGCTACCGTTGAGAATCATCGGGCTCCACATCGGTTCTTGAGCGGCTTCCAGCTCACGAATGATCTGACGCACGCTAACCGTAGCGTTCTTCTTGACCAGCACATCAGCGAAATCAACTTCGACTGCGCGCAAGAACTGCGCGAGCGCCCATGCCTGACCGCGTGCTTCGTAGAACACATTGTCGATCTGCATCCACGGGGTTTCGTAGGCGTTCTCGTCAACCTTCACTGCTGCACCGGTGGCGACTAGCTCGTTTTTAACTTCAGTATTCAAGCGTACCTGGCCGACACTTGCCGACAGCCGTTGCGACAGCGAACCCAGACGTGTGGCGGCGTCGCCCAACCAGTTATTGAGGTTATCTGCGCGCGTATAAAACTGCGCAGCCGGCTTACCGTCGCCCGACAAACGCGCGAGGTAACGATCCAGCGATTTGATACCTTCACGGTATTCAGATTCGGATGCAGGCAGTGCCCAGCTTTTGTTGTCGAAGTTGAAGCGCGGCTCAGCTCTGGCAAGGTCAACGTCTTCGGTCGACTGCGACTGCGAGCGTGAGAAGTCCTTACGCATAGCGCGCGACAAGTCACGTACCTGTACCAACACACCGAGCTCCCAGCTTGGCATGTTGTCCAGCCACAGGCCCGGAGGCGCGAGGTCGTTGGACAAATATCCACCCGGCTTTTCGAGCAGGGTTGTGGCCACATATTTAAGGGTTTCAACGGTGGTGTAGCCATTGGTCATTTGCCGCTGCGCATTCTGCGCGGCTGACTCGGCGTGCTGCTGAACGGAGAACTGGTCAGGCTCCTGGCTCCAATACCAGCCAACCACCAGCGCTACCAACAGATAGATGCCAAGTAACGTGCCAAATATCTTGGTTACCCAGCCCCCACGAAAATAACTGCGGACGCTGGCGACAGAGTCGTCGACGTTGTCACGCGTGCCAGTCGTGCGTTTCTTCCAATCCAGCATGGCAATGTCCTTCTTTTACGGCGTTCGGGTGTTCGACAGCAACCACAAACAAGGGTTGCGCGACAGGCTTCCACTATAAGGGAAACACGCATTAATGCGCAGTGTGAACCACAACCTTAGCATTGGACGGCCCGTTATACCCGTGATCCACACCGTTAGAGCTGCACCCGCATGTGCACAACCGGCCAACCAGCGCCGACTTTTACTGTTGGCTACTTGGCAATTTTCATCCGCGTCATACTTCTGTAACTAAAACGCAATAACTTCATGGACTTACGGCATGCCAAGCATGCCCATACCGTTCCGTTGTCGGTAGAGCCCAAATGCGCCTGAAATTTTTCACCAACCTAAACACTGCCCTGTTGGTCACTGCCTGCATCGCCCTGGGCGCAACCCTTTGGTGGTCGCAACAAGCGCTTGAACGGCCGTATGCGCTGATGGAGCGTTATATGAATCTGTCTGAGCGCTTCCAAAAAAACGTCAGCCGCAATATTAACGCTTACCTGCAAAGCGGTGATGCGCTGCGCCACAGCGAAGCGCTGAAGGCAATTGATGAGTTGCAACCTGAGCTTGATCAGCTACCGGCTGAACTTGCAGGCCACGTTCGCAGCAGCCTGGATGCCCTGCGCAGCTTCAGCGCGGGTGAGTTGCTGGCCGCTGGCAAACTGGCCGGTGACCCTCAAGGCTTGATGGTCCAGGCCGAGCGCGAAATGGCAGATGCCCTTGAGCAGCTCGCGCGATACGCAGCAGAAAGCGATTCAGCCTCCGCCAGGCAATATCACCCACCGTTATTCAGCGCTGCACAACACTTGGTAAAACTCAGCCACGCCCGCAACAAGTTAGTTGTCAGCGCCAACAACGAGTTAGCCGCAGACGTTGAACGCGAACGCCAAGCGCTCGAACAACAAGCGCAGTTGCTCAACAATCTGCCGCTACTGGGCGTCGAAGACACAAACCAGTCCGCCAGCGACGGTTTTGCAGCGATGCTTGGGCTCGACACCGCAGATACCAAGAGCCAAGCAGAGGATCGCGGCATAGGCCTGAAGCGCGAATTTGCCAGCCTGGTCAGTCGTTATCCGAACGAACTCAAAAGAACCGTCGGCTTGATCGAGCAACGTAATCAGCTAAGCCAAGCCACGCGCACTCAAATCGATAAAGTCAGCCAGGCATTGGCTGAACTGGAACCCTTGGTGCGCGCCGAGCACGCCAAGATTCAGGGAGAGGTTCGGCTCTTACAGGGCATTATGATTGCCCTGATTCTCTGTATTGCGCTGACCATCGACACCTTGCAACGACGCCTGACCCGCGTACTTACCCTGTTAGTGCCGGGTTTGTCTGCCTGGGCCCAGGGCAACTTTGCCACCCCCATCAAACTCAATAGCAAAACCCGCGAGTTGGTTGATATTGAAGACTCGCTGAACCACCTGCGCAGTTATCTGGTGGCCTTGGTTGGCACCATTCGTGAACATGCCGAGCAAGTCGCCGGATCGAGTCGCACCTTGGCCGATCTCAACGGTGGAATGCACCAAGGCGCCGAACGTCAAGCGGCAGACACCGCGCAAATTCGCGATGCGCTAGGCAATCTCGAATCAACCATTGTCCAGGTTGCAGACGACGCCAGTGATGCTGCAGATGCCAGCCGGAACGCCGATAAAGCCTTGGAGCAAGGGCAGCAAGTCATCAGCCAGAGCCTTACCGGTCTGCACACGCTGGCCGGTGAAGTGCAGAACAACGCCCAGGCGATTGAGCGCCTGGCTGAAGAAACCACCACCATCGGCAATGTGCTTACGGTTATTCGCGGGATCGCCGAACAAACCAATCTGCTCGCGCTCAACGCCGCCATCGAGGCTGCCCGCGCAGGTGAAATGGGCCGCGGCTTTGCTGTCGTTGCTGAAGAAGTTCGTTCACTTTCGCAGCGCACCAGCGGTGCAACTGAGCAAATTCAGGAGTTGATTGCCCGCCTGCAACAAGCCGCTCGCCATTCGGTCGATGCGATGCGCAGCCAATTGGAGCACGCGCAAACCAGCGCCAATCAAGCCGCTGCGGCAGATGGCGCACTGGATGAGATTGTCAGTTCGATTCGCACCATCGCCAATATTGCCGAGCGCATTGCTGCCGCCACCGCCCAACAAAGCGGCGCAGTCAGCGAAATCCGCAGCCGCAGTGAACGCATTCACAGCCTCGGCGATGACAACTTGCAACGTATCGGCAAAGGCCGCGACCAGGGCGAACAACTGCTCCAGCTAGGCGGGGAACTGCGCACGGCGGTGCAAGCCTTCCACCTGTAAAACCTGAAAAGCCGCTCTGCGGAGATCAAATTCACTGAAAAAAAGACACTCGGCAGGCGCCGCGTGCATTTGTCGCACCCCTTGCAAACGGCGCCATTGACGCACTTGGCTGCATTTCATCGGTCTGACAAAGCCGCTTACAGCTCAGCCAATGCCATCAGTTACCCGGCTCCGTTATGATGGGCGGATACTTGTTTATCGAGATTCACATGCGCCGTTTAATCAGTCTGCTCCTGCTCATCGTTGCACTACCCGCCAGCGCCAGCTTGCTCGATAACCGACCAGCCCTCGCGCCACTGGGCGCCCCGCTGAATAACAGCGCTGATTTCCTGCCGGTTCGCGAAGCCTTCAAGCTCGACCTGATCAGCACTTCAGCTGACAGCGTAAAGCTACGCTTCATCGCCACCGACGGTTACTACCTGTACAAACACCGCTTCAAATTCAGCACCGAGCCTGCCGACATCGGCCTCGGCGAGGCGCAAATGCCCGCTGGAGAACAGAAGACCGACGAGTACTTCGGTGAAGTCGAGGTTTATCACAACATTGTCGACGTTGACCTGCCGATAGCCCCGCCGACTGATCGGCCCTATACGCTCAATGTCACCTATCAAGGCTGTGCAGACAAAGGCCTGTGCTATCCGCCCGAAACCGAGCAGATTCAAATCAATGGTGGCGCAGCCGCCGATAGCGCCAGCAACGTCGCAGCGGCAGGCAGCGCTGACAAGACCAGCTGGAAATGGACAGATCTGGCCCTGTTCTTTCTCGCCGGCCTTGGATTGACCTTTACGCCTTGCGTGTTGCCGATGCTCCCGATTCTCTCTGGCGTGGTCTTACGCGGCCGCCCAAGCAATCGGCGCGGCCTGGTGTTATCGCTCGCCTACGTCCTGCCAATGGCTGCCTGTTACGCCGCGCTCGGGGCATTGATGGGCCTGTTTGGCGCCAGCCTCAACCTGCAAGCCATGCTGCAATCGCCGTGGGTACTTATCCCATTCGCCTTGTTCTTCACCCTGTTCGCGATTGCCATGTTTGGCATGTTCGAGATCCGCTTGCCCGCATTCGTTCGTGAGCGACTGGACCGCAAGGCCTCGCAAACCCAAGGCGGCTCAATTGCCGGCGCAGCGACTCTGGGCGTGCTGTCCAGCTTGATCGTTTCGCCTTGCGTCACAGCGCCACTGACCGGTCTTTTGCTCTATATCAGCAGCACCGGCGACGCACTGGGCGGTGGCTTGCAACTATTCGCCCTTGGCCTTGGCATGGGCGCTCCGCTGGTATTGATTGGTGCTGGCGGCGGTGCGTTGCTGCCACGCAGCGGGGCATGGATGAACAGCGTACGCAATTTGTTCGGCGTGATGCTGCTGGCCGTATCCATCTGGCTGCTCGATCGTTTATTGCCGGGCCCAGTAACGCTGGCGCTGTGGGGCTTGCTGGCGGCAGGAGCCGCGTTGTTCCTCGGCGCGCTGGAGTTCAATGTAAAAAGCTCGAAAGGCAAACTCGCGCAACTTGCAGGCCTAGCCTTGCTGGTCTACGCGCTCACCGCCTGGGTTGGCGCATTGCAGGGCCATGACGACCCATTACGTCCGCTCGGTCGCATGCAGCTCGGCTCTGGCCAGATGATGCCAAACACTCAAGCCCAACATGGCAACTGGCAAACCGTGACCAGCGGCGCCGAGCTTGACGCTGCACTGGCCGCCGCTAAAAGCAGTGGCAAACCTCTCCTGCTCGACTGGTACGCGGACTGGTGCATCAGCTGCAAAGTCATTGAACGAGAAGTACTCAGCGATCCCACCGTAATCACCCAGCTGAACGATTACGCCTTGGTACGCTTCGACATTACCGATAGCACCCCGGCACAACGTTCGATTCTGGATCGCTATTCACTGTTCGGTCCTCCAGCCATCCTACTCTTCGATAAAAACGGCGACGAATGGCAAGACCTTCGTGTTGTCGGTGAAGTCGATGCTGAAACCTTTTCAGCCCAGCTGAATAAAGCCCGCGAACGCTTTTAAATACCTCAGTCACAAAACTGCCGCAAACACCGGCCATCGTGCTGGCTACTGCATAGAACTAGACAGTCACGAGGCGACTCCGGCATAGTTCTGCGTGTAAGAACAACAAGGAACACGGAACATGGCGACCTTACTGGTCCTGCACGGCCCAAATCTGAACTTACTCGGCACCCGCGAGCCGGGTGTCTATGGCGCAACAACTCTGGAGCAGATCAACCTTGATCTAGAGCACCGCGCCCGTGAGAAAGGGCATCATCTGCTGTACCTGCAAAGCAATGCCGAGTACGAGTTAATCGAACGCATCCACGCCGCCAGAGGCGAAGGCGTCGACTTTATTCTGATTAATCCAGCCGCTTTTACACACACAAGCGTCGCATTACGTGACGCATTGCTGGCGGTGAGCATCCCATTCATCGAAGTGCACTTATCCAACGTGCACAAACGCGAAGCATTCCGCCATCACTCCTACTTTTCAGATGTTGCTGTAGGTGTGATCTGCGGCCTTGGCGCCAGCGGTTATCGGCTGGCCCTGGAGGCTGCACTCGAACAACTTGAACTTGAACGGCCCTGACCCAACTGGGAGTTGAAAAGCTATGGATATTCGTAAAGTCAAAAAACTGATCGAGCTGCTGGAAGAGTCCGGCATCGACGAACTGGAGATTCACGAAGGTGAAGAGTCAGTACGCATCAGTCGCAACAGCAAGCAACCTGCCTATGCACCACAACCTATGTATGCACCGGCACCCGCTCCTGCCGCAGCGCCAGCCGCGCCAGTAGCCGCCGCTGAGGCCGCAGCACCGGCAGCGCCAAAGCTTAATGGCACCGTGGTTCGCTCGCCGATGGTCGGCACCTTCTACCGCGCCTCGTCACCAACCTCAGGCAATTTCGTTGAAGTTGGCCAGAGCGTTAAGAAAGGCGACATCCTCTGCATCGTTGAAGCGATGAAGATGATGAACCACATCGAAGCTGAAACCAGCGGCGTTATCGAATCCATTCTGGGCGAGAACGGCCAGCCGGTTGAATACGACCAGCCTCTGTTCACAATCGTTTGAACCGAGGAGAGCCAGCGATGTTGGAAAAAGTTCTAATCGCCAACCGCGGTGAGATCGCATTGCGCGTCTTGCGTGCGTGTAAAGAATTGGGCATCAAAACTGTAGCTGTGCACTCCACAGCAGACCGGGAATTGATGCATTTGGCTCTGGCAGACGAATCTGTTTGCATTGGCCCAGCGGCCGGTACCCAGTCCTACCTGAACATCCCGGCAATCATCAGCGCAGCTGAAGTCACCGGCGCCACGGCTATTCACCCTGGCTACGGTTTCCTTGCGGAAAACGCCGACTTCGCTGAACAAGTGGAAAACTCAGGTTTTGCCTTCATCGGCCCGAAAGCTGAAACCATCCGCCTGATGGGCGACAAGGTTTCGGCTAAAGAAGCCATGATCAAAGCTGGCGTGCCTGTGGTTCCTGGTTCCGATGGCCCACTGCCTGAAGACGAAGAAACTGCACTGGCAATTGCTCGCGAAGTTGGCTACCCGGTGATCATCAAAGCTGCAGGCGGCGGCGGTGGTCGCGGCATGCGCGTGGTTTACAAGGAAGAAGACCTGATCAAGTCAGCCCGCCTGACTCGCAGTGAAGCCGGTTCGGTATTCGGCAATCCAATGGTATATCTGGAGAAGTTCCTCGGCAACCCACGTCACGTGGAAGTCCAGGTGCTCTCCGACGGCCAAGGCAACGCAATTCACCTCGGTGATCGCGATTGCTCGTTGCAACGTCGCCACCAAAAAGTGCTTGAAGAAGCGCCGGCGCCGTACATCAACGAAAAAGCCCGTGCCGAAGTGCTCAAGCGCTGCGTCGATGCCTGTATCGAAATTGGCTACCGCGGCGCCGGTACGTTCGAGTTCCTTTACGAGAACGACAGTTTCTACTTCATCGAGATGAACACTCGTGTGCAGGTGGAGCATCCGGTTACTGAAATGGTTACCGGTATCGACATCGTCAAAGAGATGCTCAGCATCGCTGCTGGCAACAAGCTGTCGTTCACCCAGGATGACGTTGTCGTTCGCGGGCACGCACTTGAGTGCCGGATCAACGCTGAAGACCCAGATAACTTCATGCCCTGCCCGGGCAAGGTTAAGCATTTCCATGCACCTGGCGGCTTTGGCGTTCGTGTTGATTCGCACCTGTACAGTGGCTACACCGTACCACCGCACTACGACTCCCTGATCGGTAAGCTGATCACTTACGGGGCAACCCGTGACGAAGCCATGGCGCGCATGCGCAACGGTCTCGACGAGATGGTAGTTGACGGCATCAAGACCAACATTCCGCTGCACCGGATGCTGGTTCGCGACAAGGGTTTCAATGAAGGTGGGGTGAACATTCACTACCTTGAAAAGAAACTGGGTATGGATAAGCACTGATACCAGTGCCTGCCTGACCTGCTACAACAAGGGCTGCCGTTTGGCGGCCCTTGTTGCTTACGCAGTTGTATATCTGGAAGCGGGCCAGTCCCTACAGTAAGCTTGCGCCCCCACAAAGCGCTCAAATTGATTTGGCTTCCAACGAGGTTCCGTTATGCCCTGGTTACAAGTACGTCTCGCCATCACCCCGGAACAAGCGCCGACCTACGAAGATGCTCTGCTCGAAGTGGGCGCCGTGTCTGTGACCTTTATGGATGCTGAAGACAACCCTATCTTTGAACCGGAGCTGAACACCACACCGCTTTGGTCGCACACCCATTTGCTAGCGCTGTTCGAAGCGGACACCGACACCGATGCCCTGCTCGCCCACTTGCAACTGCTCACTGGCGGCGCATTACCCGAGCACCAGGTTGAAGAAATTGCCGACCAGGACTGGGAACGCAGTTGGATGGATAACTTCAAGCCGATGCGGTTTGGCCAGCGCCTGTGGATTGTTCCAAGCTGGACCGACGCACCGCAACCCGATGCCGTGAACTTGCTGCTCGACCCGGGTTTAGCGTTCGGCACTGGTACCCACCCCACCACTGCTCTGTGCCTTGAATGGCTCGATGGCCAGCCACTTGAAGATTGCAGCGTTATCGATTTCGGTTGCGGCTCGGGTATCCTGGCGATCGCCGCGTTACTGCTTGGCGCACCGCACGCAGTAGGCACTGATATTGACCCACAAGCACTTGAGGCCTCGCGTGACAACGCCGGGCGCAACGGTATCGATCCGGCACGCTTCCAGCTGTATCTACCGGCCGATATGCCGCAGGAGCCTGCCGACGTAGTAGTTGCCAACATTCTTGCTGGCCCGCTGGTCGCACTAGCCCCGCAAATCACCACGCTGGTAAAAGCTGGCGGGCGCCTGGCATTGTCGGGGATTCTTGCCGAACAGGCCGAGGACGTTCGCGCCGCATACGCTGCCGCCTTTGACCTCGACCCAACCGCGAGCAACGATGGCTGGGTACGCATCAGCGGCGTACGCCGTTAAAAACCTGACGCTGCAGCCACCTCAAGACTTGCGTTAGACTAGCCCCAATGTTTTTTCGGACCGTCGCATGACCGAGAGTTTTGTCACCCAGTGCCCGCAATGCCGCACCAGTTTCCGCGTAAATACCGCGCAATTGGGTGCGGCGCACGGCGCTGTGCGTTGCGGCGCCTGCCTAAACGTATTCAATGCAGCTCAACAGTTGCAGCAGCAGGGCCATGTGATTGCGCCTGCGCAGGAAAAACCTGTGCCCGCAAAACCGCCAGTGACGCAACAAAGTCACGTTCCGGCAGCGACCAACAAGACAAAAAATCCTGAAGACACGCTGTGGATTCATGACGATCTTGATCTCGATGAGCTGGACCTTGATGAAGAGCTGGCCAAACTAGAAGAGCGTGAGCAGCAACTCTCACAAGAGTTTCTCAAGCTTGAACGCAGCACCCATTTCAGCTCCGTATTCGCCACACCACCGCGCAATACACCCGAGGCGCACGATGAGCGCTGGGCTGAAGAGCTAATGCGCGAAGATGAAATCAAGCCCGCTGATAAAATGGCCCTGGAACCATTGGGCTTGAAACAACGAGACACGCACAGCAGCCCACCGCCTGCGACGCAGCCATTTCAGCACCCGCCCCTGGCGGCACAGACTTACAGCAGCGATGCGCCCGGCAGCGAACCTGAGCTCAAGCTCACCGATGCTGATTTCGGGGCAGCGCCTGATCCGGACACCGATGCCCCGTCCGAACCGTTGCCGGCCGGCCCGGCCGATGAGCCGCAGCGCAGTCAGCCGCCAATCAGCGACATTGATGACGCTGAAGAGCCTGAAGACGCACCACTCATCGTGAAGCAAACCTCTCGCCCGGAAGCCAATGCAGGCCATCACAAACTCTTCGAGCTAGACGACGAGCCGGTTGAGTTTGACTGGCAGAAACCCGGGCCGTCGTGGGGCCGAATTATCGGCTGGAGCATTTTGATACTACTGGCCGCCGGCGCACTGGCTGGCCAATATGTGGCTTATCACTTCGAGCAGCTTGCCCGCCAAGATCAGTACCGCCCGATATTTGAACAAATGTGCCCGACAATCGGTTGTGAATTGCCAGCCAAAGTCGACATCAACCTGATCAAAAGCAGCAACCTGCTCGTGCGCTCACATCCAGAGTTCAGCGGCGCGCTGGTGGTCGATGCAATCATCTATAACCGTGCCGCTTTTTCGCAACCCTTCCCGCTCCTGGAAATTCGTTTTGCTGACATCAGCGGAAAGTTACTTGCCAGTCGTCGCTTCACGCCTGGCGAATACTTATCAGGCGAACTTGCTGGGCGCACAGAAATGCCGCCCCAAACGCCGATCCATATATCACTGGACATCCTTGATCCCGGCAACCAGGCCGTTAACTACAGCCTGAGCTTCCACTCGCCGCAATAGCTTAACAACACCCATAAATGAACGGCTTATCGCCCTCATAACTCATGGCGATAAGCTGGCAACTGTTCAGATTTTGTTCAAAACAGCCTTTATCCGGTCATCCAGAGCAGGTATGATTCTCCCCCTTTTTCGCCGTCTCCTATTTGGCTCATCAGCTTGTCTTTTGAGCAGGGAACCCTATGTCGACGTTACGCATCGGCCCGTACACACTGCCGAACCAGCTGATTCTGGCGCCAATGGCCGGAGTCACTGATCAACCATTTCGCAAGCTCTGCCAACGCTTGGGCGCGGGCATGGTGGTATCTGAAATGGTCACCAGCGATGTGCGGTTGTGGAATACGCGTAAATCAAGCCTACGCTTGATCCATCAGGATGATCCCGAGCCTCGCTCGGTACAGATCGCTGGTGGCGACCCGCAGATGCTGGCAGAAGCGGCTAAGCGGAACGTCGAATTGGGTGCCCAGATAATTGATATTAATATGGGTTGTCCGGCGAAAAAGGTCTGTAATAAAGCGGCAGGTTCTGCGCTGTTGAAAGACCAAAGCCTGGTTCGTGAAATTTTGCATGCCGTGGTCGGTGCAGTAGATGTGCCGGTCACCTTGAAGATTCGAACAGGCTGGGACAGAGAGAATAAAAACGGCGTTGAGGTGGCAAGAATTGCCGAACAAGCCGGGATAGTTGCGTTAGCGGTACATGGTCGCACCCGTGCAGATCTTTATACCGGTAACGCCGAATACGACACTATTGCTGCGATAAAACAGGCGGTTTCAATCCCGGTGCTGGCCAATGGCGATATCACCAGCCCGGAAAAAGCCAAAGCCGTACTCGCAGCAACAGGGGCAGATGGATTACTGATAGGCAGGGCCGCTCAAGGGCGGCCTTGGATATTCCGTGAGACAGACCATTACTTGCGCACCGGCGAAATCATGCCAGCGCCAAGCTTGGTCGAAATAGAAAGTATTTTGCTAGAACACCTCAGCGCACTGCACGTCTTCTACGGCGAAGTGATGGGCGCTCGAATCGCTCGCAAACATGTGGGCTGGTATCTAGCAACTCTGCCGGGCGCCAGAGAGTTTCGCGCTGAATTCAATCGCCTTGAATGTACGGACGCACAGTGCGCCAACGTTCGCCAGTTTTTTCGCGAACGGCAAAATGATGGAGATGGGGTGGCTGCATGACGATGTTGACCGAGACTTTAGGAAGTGGAATTGCACCTGTGAGTGACAACACCAGCTTGAAACAGCACCTCAACACGCCAAGCGCAGAAGGGCAGACCCTGCGCGGTAATGTTGAGAAAGCGCTGCATAACTATTTCGCCCACCTTGAGGGCGCTGACGTCTCGGACGTATACAACCTGGTGTTGACCGAAGTCGAGGCGCCACTGCTGGAAACAGTGATGAACTACGTCAAGGGCAACCAAACCAAAGCTTCGGAACTCCTCGGCCTGAATCGCGGCACCCTGCGTAAGAAGCTCAAGCAGTACGACCTGCTCTAATCTCTTCCTCTCAAAAAGGGCGACCTAACCAGTCGCCTTTTTGTTTATTTCTCTGCTCTGATGGACTCTGAAATGACCGACCAGACCACCCGCCTCCCCGTTCGCCGCGCCTTGATCAGCGTATCTGACAAGACTGGCATCCTCGAATTCGCTCGCGAGCTCGTCGCCCTCAATGTGGAAATTCTTTCCACTGGCGGCACCTACAAGCTGCTCAAGGACAATGGCGTCGCAGCAGTTGAAGTAGCTGATTACACTGGCTTCCCAGAAATGATGGATGGCCGGGTCAAGACCCTGCACCCGAAAATTCACGGTGGCATTCTCGGCCGCCGCGCGATTGACGGTGACGTCATGGCGCAGCACGGCATCAAGCCAATTGATCTGGTTGCGGTCAACCTGTACCCGTTTGAAGCCACAGTCGCAAAACCTGACTGCGATCTGGCCGACGCCATCGAGAACATCGACATTGGCGGTCCAACCATGGTCCGCAGCGCAGCCAAAAACCACAAAGATGTGGCTATTGTGGTCAACACTGGCGACTACGCCAGCGTCATCGAAAGCCTTAAAGCTGGCGGCATGAGTTATGCCCAGCGCTTTGATTTGGCCCTCAAGGCCTTCGAGCACACTGCCGCCTACGACGGCATGATTGCCAACTATCTGGGGACTATTGAGCAGAGCGCTGAAAAGCTCAGCACTGAAGACCGCGGCGCCTTCCCGCGCACGTTCAACAGCCAGTTCATCAAGACTCAGGAAATGCGTTACGGCGAGAACCCGCATCAGAGCGCGGCGTTCTACGTTGAAGCGAAAAAAGGCGAGGCCAGCATCGCCAGCGCCGTGCAACTGCAAGGCAAAGAGCTGTCTTACAACAACGTTGCCGACACTGACGCTGCGCTCGAATGCGTCAAGAGCTTCGTTAAGCCTGCTTGCGTGATCGTCAAGCACGCTAACCCATGCGGTGTTGCGGTTGTGCCGGAAGACGAAGGCGGTATTCGCAAAGCCTACGATCTGGCCTACGCCACCGATACTGAATCAGCCTTTGGCGGCATCATCGCCTTCAACCGCGAGCTGGATGGCGAAACCGCCAAAGCCATTGTTGAGCGTCAGTTCGTTGAAGTGATCATCGCCCCACGCATCAGTGCAGCCGCCCGTGAAGTGGTTGCCGCGAAAGCCAACGTACGTTTGCTCGAGTGTGGCGAGTGGCCAGCCGAGCGTAGCGCGGGCTGGGATTTCAAGCGCGTCAATGGCGGCTTGCTGGTACAGAGCCGTGACATTGGCATGATCACGGCTGACGACCTGAAAATCGTCACTCAGCGGGCGCCAAGCGAGCAAGAAATCCATGACCTGATCTTTGCCTGGAAAGTGGCAAAATTCGTTAAGTCCAACGCCATCGTCTACGCCAAGAACCGTCAGACAGTCGGTGTTGGCGCTGGCCAGATGAGCCGCGTTAACTCGGCACGCATTGCCGGCATCAAAGCCGAGCACGCAGGTTTGCCAGTGCCGGGCGCAGTGATGGCCAGCGACGCCTTCTTCCCATTCCGTGACGGTATCGATAACGCGGCCAAAGCTGGAATTACTGCGGTGATCCAACCCGGCGGTTCGATGCGTGATAACGAAGTGATTGCTGCCGCAGATGAGGCCGGCATTGCCATGGTGTTCACCGGTATGCGCCACTTTAGGCATTAACTAAAAGACGGTCGCGCTGAAACAGGCATCTGCTGTGTTGCCCTATGTTCCGCCAATGCTCATTGCCACTTGGCAACTCCGCTTGTCGAAACCTAGGGCGCCTTGCATCTACCCGCTTCATCGCGACCTTGATTGTGTTGGATCGTGGTGTTGGACTGCGGTGTTGAATAATGAAACAGCCGTAGGGTGGATGACGCTGTTTTCATCCACCACATGCAACACCGAAAGCACCGTTTAGTAGAGTGGGTAACGCTCTGTTTATCCACCAAAAGGGCTCACCAGCCCGCCTCCATTAGGGGACAGACATGAATGTTTTGATCATTGGCAGCGGCGGTCGTGAACACGCCCTGGCTTGGAAAATCGCGCAAGACCCACGCGTCGAAAAAGTCTTTGTTGCACCAGGCAACGCTGGCACCGCCACTGAAGCCAAGTGTGAGAATGTCGCCATCGACGTGCTGGCTATTGAGCAACTGGCTGACTTCGCCGAGAAGAACGTGCAAATGACCATCGTTGGTCCTGAAGCGCCGTTGGTTGCGGGTGTGGTTGACCTGTTCAATCAGCGCGGCCTGCATTGCTTCGGCCCCACCGCTGGTGCTGCTCAGCTGGAAGGTTCGAAAGCCTTCACCAAGGATTTTCTGGCTCGCCACAACATCCCGACGGCCGATTACCAGAACTTCACCGAAGTTGAACCGGCACTGGCCTACCTGCAAAAGGTTGGCGCGCCAATCGTAATCAAAGCGGATGGCCTGGCTGCCGGTAAAGGTGTAATCGTCGCCATGACCCTGGCCGAAGCCGAAGCTGCCGTGCGCGACATGCTTGCGGGCAATGCATTCGGTGAAGCCGGTTCACGGGTCGTGATCGAAGAGTTTCTTGACGGCGAAGAAGCCAGCTTCATCGTCATGGTCGACGGCGCCAACGTGCTGCCGATGGCCACCAGCCAAGACCACAAGCGAGTTGGCGATCAGGATACCGGGCCGAACACTGGCGGCATGGGCGCTTATTCGCCAGCGCCCGTTGTCACCGCTGAAGTCCATAAGCGCGTGATGGACGAAGTTATCTGGCCAACCGTTAAGGGCATGGCTGCTGAAGGTAACGTGTATACCGGTTTCCTCTACGCTGGCCTGATGATCGATAAATCCGGCGCGCCCAAGGTCATCGAATTCAATTGCCGCTTCGGCGACCCGGAAACCCAGCCGATCATGCTGCGCCTGCAATCTAGCCTGTTGCTGCTGATCGAAGCCGCACAAGCCAAAGCCCTGAACATCGTTGAGGCTCAATGGGACTCACGTCCTAGCCTTGGTGTGGTCATGGCCGCGGGTGGTTACCCTGCTGACTACAGCAAAGGTGATGCGATCAAGGGCCTCGATAACGCCGCGGCTACTGAAGGCAAGATCTTCCACGCGGGGACCGCGCTGAAAGAAGGTGAAGTGGTCACGTCTGGCGGTCGAGTCCTGTGCGCAACCGCACTCGGTGAAACCGTGCAACAAGCGCAACAGAATGCTTACGCACTGGCTGCAAAGGTTGATTGGCAAGGCTGTTTCTATCGTAAAGATATCGGTTACCGCGCAATCGCCCGGGAAAACGCCGAAGGCTAATCACCCGCCCAAGCTAAAACATGACAAAGGTGCCCAATTGGCCGTCTTTGTCATGTTTCCCTATTACCCTATTAACCTATAATCTCCCGACTAACTTTAGAAGGGAATTCACTGTGCGTCGGCCCGGGATTGCCACCAAACTGTTTTTCAGCTTACTGCTGACAGTCTTTTTTCATCTGCCTTTATACGCGGCAGCGAGTCATAACTGGTCAATTCTCAACGACTCCAGTGGCGAGTTGCAGCTCAGTGACATCCGTTCCCCGCAACACAGCACCCAATTCGCTCCAGTCGATATCAACGACCTGCTAACCAGCGGCGGCGATACCGCTGCATGGCTGCACTACCGCTTAGCACCGAGCAATCAACAGCAACTGATTAGAATTTTCTCGCCCTATCTAGCCTATCTAGACCTCTATGTAATGGATGGCGACGAGCTGCTTGATCATGTGCGCACAGGCAATAAGCTGCCGCTGTCGAGCAGACCGTTGAACAGTCGCGACTTCTTGTTGCCGCTACCGATTGCCGACAAACCCATCGATATCTATTTGCGCCTGGCATCCCCACAAATGCTGCGCCCAGCAATTTCATTGAAGAACGCCCAAGACATCGCGGCCAATGAAACCCGGCCCCTGCTGCTCGGTGCGTTACTGGGCAGTATTTTCATGCTCGCGCTGTACAACTTGGTACGCTATTGGCTGAGCCGTGAGTCAGCAAATCTGTGGTTATGCGCAATCAATGCTCTTCTTCTGTTCTCCTCCAGCACCTTACTGGGCATCACCAGTGGCTGGTTTGCCAGCCTACAGCCGTATCAGGCGCAGACTGCCAATCTGTCGATGTTAGTCGCGCTATTCTGCGCGCTGGCATTGACCTTGAGCTTCTTTCGCGACAGCCCTTCCTACTTACTGCTTAAACGCCTGGTACTCTCAGAAATCGTGGTGATTGCAGGATTGTTCGCCATCATCCTCACCACAACAAACCTGCAATTTGCGCTGTTGCTCTATATATTTTCAGCGATTTGCGGCCTGAGTATTTTACTGGTCGCCCTGCATCAGTGGCGCAGCGGTTATACCCCTGCCCGGCTATTTATCGTTTCCATCGCTTTTCTCTGTGTCGCTTACATCGCCAGCCTACCGATCCACATTGGCATCTGGCCGATGCCATCAGGCTGGTTGAGTTACGGCTTCCTGCTCACAGTCATCATTAGCAGCAGTATTTTGTGCATCGCCTTGAGTGAGAGACAGCAACGCATCACTCATGAAAAGTTCAGCTCCAGCCGTGAGTTGGCAGCAAGCTCGGCAGAACTCAAAGCCAAAGGCGAGTTTTTAGCCAAGATCAGCCATGAAATTCGCACCCCTATGAACGGGGTGCTGGGCATGACCGAACTGTTGCTCGGCACCCCGCTTTCAACCAAACAGCGCGATTACGTACAAACGATCCACAGCTCTGGCAATGAGCTGCTTAGTTTGATCAACGAAATTCTCGACATTTCCAAACTTGAATCGGGGCAGATTGAACTGGATGACGTACAGTTTGATTTGAACGCGCTGATTGAAGACTGCCTGGATATTTTCCGCGCCAAGGCCGAACAACAGAAAGTCGAGCTGATCAGTTTCATCCAGCCGCAGGTGCCGCGCATTATCAGCGGTGACCCGACACGCATCCGCCAAGCGCTCTTAAGCCTGCTGGACAATGCCTTCAAGCAAACCGACGTCGGTGAGATTCTTTTAATCGCCGCGCTGGAAAGCAACGCAGGTAAACCTCGCTTGCGCCTCGCAGTGCAAGACAGTGGCAAGCCGATGCCTCCTAGCGAGCGCAATGCATTGCTGCATGCTGAGCTGCACAGCAAGGACTTCCTCGCAGCGACTAAACTTGGTGGGCGCTTAGGCCTGATTATCGCCCGGCAGCTAATTCGCTTGATGGACGGTGAGTTTGGTATCCAAAACGGCAGTAATCAGGGTTCTACCTTGTGGTTGAGCTTGCCACTGGACAGCAAACTGCTTGAGCAACCTACAGCCGATCTCGACAGCCCGCTGCAAGACGCCCGCCTGCTCATCGTTGATGACAACGAGACCTGCAGGAAGGTACTGCTCCAGCAATGCAGCGCGTGGGGCTTGAATGTCAGTGCAGTGCCTTCAGGCAAAGAAGCACTGGCGCTGTTGCGTAGCAAAGTACACATGGGCGAATACTTTGATGTGGTGCTGCTCGACCAGGAAATGCCGGGCATGAACGGCATGCAACTGGCTGCAAAAATCAAAGAAGACCCAAGCCTGAACCGCGATATTTTGCTGGTTATGCTTACCGGCATCAGTAACATGCCAAGCAAGATCATCGCCCGTAACGCCGGGATCAAGCGCATCCTTGCCAAGCCAGTCGCTGGCTATACGCTGAAAGCGACCTTGGCAGATGAGCTAACCCATCGCCGCGATGGCAAACCCTCGGAGTCAACGCAAAACAACTTCACAACCTATAAGCCACCTGCTGACTTTCAAGTATTGGTTGCTGAAGACAACACCATTTCCACCAAAGTTATTCGCGGCATGCTCGGCAAGCTCAACTTGCAGCCAGACACCGCCAGCAATGGCGAGGAAGCGCTGCAGGCGATCAAATCAAAACACTATGATCTGGTCCTGATGGATTGCGAGATGCCAGTACTCGATGGGTTCTCCGCCACCGAACTGCTACGTGCCTGGGAAGCTGCCGGGCAGCATCCACGCACACCGGTCGTTGCGCTCACCGCGCACATCCTCAGTGAGCACAAAGAGCGCGCGCGTCAGGCCGGGATGGATGGTCACATGGCCAAACCTGTCGAGCTTTCGCAACTGCGTGACTTGGTCAATTACTGGATAGATCAACGCGCGGTACGGGATGCAAAAGCCCCCTGACCTACAACCTTCAAGCCATCGGCTGATCAGGGCTGGAGATCGGCGTCTCAATCGCTGATCATAGCCCCCAGCAAAGAGAAGCCCACGTAGCTTGGTCTATGCTTTGGCGTCCATCAGTCAACCACATCTGCAGTTAAGAGCCCACTCATGGCGTCCGATTTATTCAGCCTGTACCTGAAACTACTCGTGCTCTACAGCCCGTTCTTTGTGCTGTCGTGCTTCATTGGCCTAAGCCGTGGCTACACCGTTAAAGAGCGTAAAAGGCTGGCTTGGAAAGTCGCGGCCGGGGTGCTGATCGCGAGCATTTTGCTGTACCTGTTCGGCAAATATATTTTTACCTTGTTTGGCATCACTATCGACGCATTTCGTATTGGCGCGGGCAGCGTGCTGTTTATTTCAGCGCTGGGCATGGCGCAGGGAAAATCTGCCGTACAGACGGATAACGTGCAGCAGGATGTGACAATCGTACCGCTGACAATCCCTTTGACTGTTGGCCCCGGAACCATCGGTGCGTTGCTGCTGATGGGCGCCAGCCAACCGCACTGGGGAGACAAGGTCGTTGCGATCATGAGCATCGCCTTGGCCAGTTTTACCGTGGGTATCGTGCTCTATTTATCCAATCAGTTTGAGCGCTTGCTTGGCGATCAAGGTTTACAAATAGTTAGCCGCCTTATGGGGCTTTTTGTCTGTGCGTTAGCTGCACAAATCATCTTCACCGGGGTTAAAAACTACTTAATGCCCTGATCCGGTGCGCGACCGTCTGTCGAGCGTGCATCACGCCAATACGCGCACCATTGCAGCGCAGCCGTGTGTCTCTGAACTGTCATAGACTCCATTAAAAACCATAAAAAACAATAAGTTGCATTGATTGGCACGGATGCTGCCATTGGAAGAAGACTCAACCAGTCTCTTCCAACAGCTGCGCATGGAGCCATAAGAATGAAACGCCGTCCTTTTCTAAAAACGACACTCGCCGCCAGTGCCTTAATTCTCAGCGGTCTATTCCCGTTCAGTGCACACGCAGCCGATACCATTAAGGTCGGCATTCTTCACTCGCTCTCCGGCACCATGGCCATTTCAGAAACATCCCTGAAAGACATGGCATTGATGACCATCGACGAAATCAACGCCAAAGGTGGTGTGCTGGGTAAACAGCTTGAGCCTGTGGTGGTAGACCCGGCTTCAAACTGGCCACTGTTCGCTGAAAAAGGTCGCCAACTGCTGACTCAGGATAAAGTCGCCGTCACCTTTGGTTGCTGGACTTCGGTGTCACGCAAATCGGTGCTTCCAGTCTACGAAGAACTCAACGGTCTGCTGTTCTACCCGGTTCAATACGAAGGTGAAGAGCTTTCGCCTAATGTGTTCTACACCGGCGCAGCGCCAAACCAACAAGCGATTCCCGCAGTTGAATACCTGATGAGCGAAGATGGCGGCAGCGCCAAACGCTTTTTCCTGCTGGGCACTGACTACGTTTACCCGCGCACCACCAACAAAATTCTGCGCGCCTTCCTGCACAGTAAAGGTGTCGCTGACAAAGATATCGAAGAGGTTTACACCCCGTTCGGTCACAGTGACTACCAAACCATCGTTGCCAATATCAAGAAGTTCTCGGCTGGCGGCAAAACGGCGGTTATCTCAACGGTAAACGGCGACTCCAACGTACCGTTCTACAAAGAACTGGCTAACCAGGGCATTGAAGCCACAGACGTCCCAGTTGTTGCGTTCTCGGTTGGCGAAGAAGAACTGCGTGGCATCGACACCAAGCCACTGGTTGGTCAGTTGGCCGCCTGGAACTACTTCGAGTCGGTTGAAAATCCAGTCAACCAGGAGTTTGTTCAGAAGTGGAAGGCCTACGCCAAAGCCAAGAACCTGCCGGGCGCTGATAAAGCGGTGACCAACGACCCAATGGAAGCCACCTATGTCGGTATCAACATGTGGGCGCAAGCAGTTGAAAAGGCTGGCACCACTGATGTCGACAAAGTTCGCGATGCCATGGCTGGGCAAACCTTCGCGGCCCCCTCTGGCTACACCCTGACCATGGATAAAACCAATCATCACCTGCACAAGCCGGTAATGATTGGCGAGATCCAGGATAACGGTCAGTTTGATGTGGTCTGGCAGACAGACGGCCCAATCCGCGCGCAGCCTTGGAGCCCTTATATCGAGGGTAACGACAAGAAGCCGGACTACGCCGTCAAATCCAACTAAAGGATTCGCGGCTCGACTCAGCGTTAATCGGCTCAGCGTTTGTGTGCTCTGTACACAAACGCTGGTCACGCCAAAACCTCCACCAAGAGAGGGGGGGCTTTAACAGGAAACTGGATGATGACCACTGCCCTTTACCGGCTTTTATTCGCGCTCTTGCTCTGCCTGTCATGGTCGAGCAGTTACGCCGGGGACGCTGCGGATTTCAGCGCCGCCAACTCATCGCAACAGGCCAAGCTACTGCAAGCCTGGGCTGCGACCCCCGATGAGGCACGCTTGCCACTACTGGAAGCCTTGCAAAGCGGCCGCGTTGAGGCAGACAGCAACAAAACACCCTTTTATAAGACCGACTCCGGCTACCAAGCCGCTGAAGGCGGTGATGTAGAACCGGCCGGTAAGCTGCGCAAACTGCGCCTGAATAATCGCCTGCGTGGCCTTATTGCCACCGCCATGGCCAGCCACCAATTATTCTCGGCTGACCCAGCGGTGCGTTTGCAGGCCGCTCAAGACCTGCAAAAAAGTGCTAAACCGGCGCAACTGCAACTGCTCAATCAGCGCTTGGCTCAAGAGGCGGATGCCGATGTCAGCGAGGCGCTTTCACTCGCCCTCGCCAGCCTGCAACTTATTGATAGCGACCCGCAAGTGCGTCTCGCGGCGGTACGTTTACTGGGTGAAACCGGCCAGCCACTGGCACGCGTGCGCCTGGAGCGATTACTTGCCGATAGCAGCGAAACCGATGCGTCTGTACGTACAGCAGCTGAAACCAGCCTGGCTCAAGTCAAGCGTCGGCTGATGTTTGGTGAACTGCTCGGCCAAGCCTTCAGTGGCATGAGCCTGGGCTCGATTTTACTCCTCGCAGCGCTGGGCCTTGCGATCACCTTTGGCTTGCTCGGCGTGATCAACATGGCGCACGGCGAGATGCTGATGCTCGGCGCCTACTCGACCTATATGGTGCAGGTCATGTTCCAACGCTTCGCCCCTGAAGCGATTGCCCTGTATCCGCTGGTTGCACTGCCCGTCGCCTTCTTTGTCACCGCCGTTATCGGCATGACATTGGAGCGCACAGTGATTCGCCACCTGTACGGCCGCCCGCTGGAAACCCTGCTGGCAACCTGGGGGATCAGCCTGATTCTGATTCAATTGGTGCGTGTATTGTTCGGCGCACAGAACGTTGAGGTGGCCAACCCTTATTGGTTGTCTGGGGGTATTCAGGTGCTGCCAAACCTGGTGCTGCCGTATAACCGCATCGTGATTATCGCTTTTGCCTTGTTCGTGGTGGTCTTGACCTGGCTGCTGCTGAATAAAACCCGACTGGGCCTCAACGTTCGCGCTGTGACCCAAAACCGCAACATGGCGGCGTGCTGCGGCGTACCCACCGGGCGAGTGGACATGCTCGCCTTCGGTCTCGGCTCAGGCATTGCGGGGCTGGGTGGCGTGGCCCTGAGTCAGATCGGCAACGTCGGCCCCGACCTGGGCCAGAGCTACATTATCGACTCGTTTTTAGTGGTCGTCCTGGGCGGTGTCGGCCAATTGGCGGGCAGTGTCATGGCGGCGTTTGGCCTGGGTATCGCCAACAAAATTCTTGAGCCGCAGATTGGCGCCGTGCTCGGCAAGATTCTCATCCTCGCGTTGATCATTCTGTTCATCCAGAAGCGCCCGCAAGGTTTGTTTGCACTCAAAGGTCGGGTGATCGATTAATGACTATGCCCCTAAACCAAACCCTCTTGGCGCGCACCAGCGCCAAGCTCGGTCCACAGCTATCAATTGCAATTGGCGTTTTGGTCCTGGCGCTATTGATCGCCCTGCCGTTATTACACCTGACGCCTGCTGATAGTGCGTTTCACGTTAACGCCTACACATTAACTCTGGTCGGCAAAATCCTCTGCTATGCGATTGTCGCGCTAGCGCTGGATCTGGTCTGGGGCTACGCAGGACTGCTTTCACTGGGCCACGGCTTGTTCTTTGCGCTGGGCGGCTATGCGATGGGCATGTACCTGATGCGCCAATCCGCTGGTGATGGCTTGCCGGCGTTTATGAGTTTTCTAGCCTGGAAAGAGTTGCCTTGGTACTGGATGGGAACCGACAACTTCATCTGGGCCATGTGCCTGGTAGTGTTGGCGCCCGGCTTACTGGCCTTGATATTTGGATTCTTCGCTTTCCGCTCGCGGATCAAAGGCGTGTACTTCTCGATCATGACCCAAGCACTGACATTCGCCGGCATGCTGTTGTTCTTTCGCAATGAAACCGGCTTTGGCGGCAACAACGGCTTCACCGATTTCAAACGCATTCTCGGCTTTGACATCACCGCCCCCGCCACCCGCGCAGCGCTATTTTTAGCCACAGTGACCTTGCTGGTCGCCAGCCTGCTGCTCGGCTGGAAACTGGCCAAGAGCAAATTTGGCCGGGTCCTGACAGCCTTGCGCGACGCGGAAAACCGTTTGATGTTCTGCGGCTATGACCCACGCGGCTACAAGCTGTTTATCTGGGTGTTGTCAGCGGTGCTTTGCGGTTTGGCTGGAGCGTTGTACGTGCCGCAAGTTGGCATCATCAACCCCAGCGAAATGTCACCAACCAACTCCATCGAGGCGGCGGTATGGGTTGCACTGGGCGGGCGCGGCACCTTGATCGGCCCATTGCTCGGCGCTGGCGTGGTCAACGGCATGAAGAGCTGGTTCACGGTCGCATTCCCCGAATACTGGCTATTCGCACTCGGCGCGCTGTTTATCCTGATTACCCTGTATTTGCCCCACGGCATTATCGGCTTGCTCAAAAGAGGGGGCAAACAATGAGAGCCACACCGGCCCCAGAAGCCATGCTCGAACCCATTTATGACCCACTGGGCAGTGCCCGTGATGCAATCGGCGCGGGGCGTCTTGCGGAGAAAGGCCTCAACGTCCGCCACGGCACCATCCTGACGCTGGAAGATATCAATGTCAGCTTCGATGGTTTTAAAGCGCTGACCAACCTCAACTTGTATATCGGCGTTGGCGAATTACGTTGCATTATCGGCCCCAATGGCGCCGGTAAAACCACAATGATGGATGTCATCACCGGTAAAACACGCCCCGATAACGGCAGCGCCTACTTCGGCGAAACACTTGATTTGACGCGAATGAGCGAAGTCGAAATCGCCCAATCAGGGATTGGCCGCAAGTTCCAGAAGCCAACCGTGTTCGAGGCGCTAAGCGTATTTGAAAACCTCGAACTGGCGCAGAAAACCAACAAGTCGGTCTGGGCCAGCTTGCGCGCCAAACTCAGTGGCGAACAGCGTGAACGGATTGATGAAGTGCTCGAAACCATCCGTTTGGATAGCTCGCGCGAACGTCAGGCTGGCCTGCTCTCTCACGGCCAAAAGCAGTTTCTGGAGATCGGCATGCTGTTGATGCAAGACCCGCAATTGTTGCTGCTCGATGAACCAGTCGCCGGTATGACTGACGCCGAAACCGAGTTCACCGCCGAGCTGTTCAAATCACTGGCGCGCAAGCATTCGCTGATGGTGGTTGAACATGACATGGGCTTTGTTGGCTCGATCGCCGATCACGTCACCGTCCTGCATCAAGGCAGCGTACTTGCCGAAGGCTCGCTCAATGATGTGCAGGCCGATGAGCGAGTAATCGAAGTTTATCTTGGCCGTTAAGCCCCATAAGTAGTTGTGATTGATGATCCGGGTGGGCGTCCTCAGCATCCGGAAATATGCACAAGCAAGGAACATCCCTATGTTGCAAGTTCAACAATTGCACCAGTATTACGGCGGCAGCCACATCCTGCGTGGTTTGTCATTCGACGCGAAGATCGGCGAAGTCACCTGCCTGCTGGGTCGCAACGGCGTCGGTAAAACCACCTTGCTCAAATGCCTGATGGGCTTGATTCCCGCCAAACAAGGCGACATCAGGTGGGAGGACCAAGCCATTACCGGCTTCAAGCCGCACCAACGCGTTCATGCAGGCATTGCTTACGTACCTCAAGGGCGCGAAATTTTTGCTCGGCTCACCGTTGAAGAAAACCTGTTAATGGGTCTTTCGCGTTTTCCCGGTAGCCAATCCAAACAAGTGCCGGGGTTTATTTATGAGCTGTTTCCGGTGCTCAAAGAGATGAAGCTCCGCCGTGGCGGTGATCTATCTGGCGGGCAACAGCAGCAGTTGGCAATTGGCCGTGCACTGGCCAGCCAACCGCGCTTGCTGATACTTGATGAGCCGACTGAAGGGATCCAGCCCTCGGTCATCAAGGAGATTGGTGTGGTGATCAAAAAACTCGCGGAGCGCGGCGATATGGCGATTCTTCTGGTCGAGCAGTTCTACGACTTTGCCGCGGAACTGGCCGACCAGTATTTGGTGATGTCACGCGGAGAAATTGTCCAGCAAGGTCGCGGTGAAACCATGGAGGCCGATGGAGTGAGGGGCTTGGTCGCGATTTGAGGAACCGCCGTAATATCTGACGCAGTCGTTTATCAGCGCTGCCTTAGCTTTTTTCAGCGCCCACACCCTGCACGACTTTTAAAAACAGCGCACTACGCACAAACTGCCGTACTGGCCTAGGGATCCTCTGAAAAAGGTAGCGAGCGACGAGAGTACAAGGCAAAAAACTGCGAAAAAACGGAGTTTAGTGGCCTAAATGAGCATTTTGAGCAGTTTTTTAACGCCGTAATATCGAGCGCAGTAGTTTTTCAGAGGTTCCCTAATGATGACCGTGGCAACCAAACTGTTATGAATGCACCCCTTGACCAAGGCATTTTCACGCCCAGCTGGCACGCCGAGCTGGAGCTTGGCTATGCGCGTGATGCCGACACTACACGTCCGGTCATGCGCCGCCACAAAGGCCCGCTGCGGGTACAGAAACACCTGTACGCCGAGGGGCCAGAAGTGTGTCAGCACATTATCGTTCACCCTCCGGGTGGAATTGCCGGAGGTGATCGCCTGGATATCGAGGTTAACCTCGGCGAGAACGCCTGGGCACAATTAACCAGCCCCGGCGCCGCCAAATGGTATCGCGCCGCGAGCCCGGCTTATCAGCAATTGAATATACGGGTTGAAGCCGGTGCGACATTGGAATGGTTACCGCAAGAAACCATTGTCTACAGCGCCGCTCAAGCGGAGCTAAGTAGCACTATCGAATTGATCGGCGATGCCAGGCTATTTTACTGGGACATAGTTGCCCTGGGCCGTCCGGCCAGCCATGAACGCTTTGATCTAGGCCACTTTCAGGCCGAACTCAATATCCGGCGTGACGGCGAGTTGCTCTGGCATGAGCGCCAACGCATAACGGGTGCCGATGGTCTGCTGGACTCGCCGATTGGCCTCGATGGCAGCCCGGTGTTTGCAACCCTGTTGCTAAGTGCAGACATTGACCCGGAATTGCTGGAGCGCTGCCGCGAGCTTGCCGCGACCAATGACCTAGAATTACGCGGCGACCTCAGCCAGTTGCCGGGCATGCTGGTTGCTCGTTGCCTAGCCCGAGAAGCCCTGCATGCACGTGCTTGGCTGATACAGCTATGGCAGCTTTTACGCCCAGCCGTGCTTGGCCGCGCAGCAGTACCTCCACGCATTTGGAACACCTGAGGAACCTCTAGAAAATGTTAACGCCTCGTAGGTTGGAGAAACACAGATGGATTTAACTCCACGGGAAAAAGACAAACTGCTGATTTTCACTGCCGGGCTGGTGGCCGAGCGACGCTTGGCCCGCGGGGTAAAACTCAACTACCCGGAAGCCATAGCACTGATCTCTGCGGCGCTGCTCGAAGGTGCGCGCGACGGCCAGACCGTTGCTGAGCTGATGCACTTTGGCACTACCCTGCTCAGTCGCGATCAAGTGATGGAAGGCATACCGGAAATGATCCCAGAAATTCAGGTTGAAGCGACCTTTCCGGACGGTACCAAATTGGTCACCGTGCACCAGCCAATCGCCTGATAGCCGCATTGCACCGAGGAGCTTCGCGTGAATATCGATAACGCAACCGAAGATGATCTACCTGAGCTGCTGGCGATTTATAACGATGCCGTGCTCAACAGCACCGCTATCTGGAACGAAACAACGGTTGATTTGGAAAACCGCCGTATCTGGCTGCGCGAACGGCAGGGCGCGAAGTTTCCGGTGCTCGCCGCGCGCAATAGCACCGGGCGCTTGGTCGGCTATGCCACCTATGGCTCATGGCGCAGCATTGAAGGCTTCAAGCATACCGTTGAACACTCGGTTTACGTCTGCGCTGACCAACGAGGCCTGGGTATCGGCCCGGCGCTGATGAGAGCCCTGATTGAGCGTGCACGCAGTGCCAACCTGCATGTGATGGTCGCAGCCATTGAGAGCGAAAACCGCGCCTCGATTCGCCTGCACAAACAGCTGGGGTTTAGCGTTACCGGGCAAATGCCGCAAGTGGGCCGCAAGTTTGATCGCTGGCTGGATCTGACTTTCATGCAGCTCAATCTAAACGCAGAAGAACAGACGCACGATGACGACAAGGAATAACGCCTGATGAAAACTGCTCAATTACGTCGCGTCCACCCGGAAAGCTTTGCCCACTATCGTCAGGGCCTGATTGAACTGCTCTTCGATGCAGTCCAACACGGCGCATCAGTCGGCTTCATGGCTGGCTTGAGCGAAACCGAGGCTAGCGACTACATCAACAGTGTTCAGGCCGGCGTTAATGATGGCAGCGTATTGCTATGGGTGGTGGTCGACAGTGAGCAGGTGCTGGCTTGCGTGCAACTCGCGTTGTGCCAAAAAGCCAATGGCCGCAACCGCGCCGAGGTGCAAAAACTGTTGGTCTTGAATCACGCTCGTCGTCACGGCCTGGGCCAGCAATTGATTCAGGCTCTCGAACAAGAAGCTATAAAACAAAACCGCGGCCTGCTTTATCTGGATACCGAGGCGGGCTCTCCAGCCGAAGTATTTTACCGCGCCCAGGGTTACCAGCGGGTCGGTGAACTGCCCAATTACTGCCAAAGTCCGGACGGGCGCTATACAGCGACGGCTATCTACTTCAAAACCATTGGACAACCCACATGATTCCAGGTGAATACCAAATCCAGCCTGGTGATATTGAACTCAACGCGGGTCGGCGGACTATTAGCCTTACCGTGGCCAATAGCGGCGATCGCCCGATTCAGGTGGGTTCGCACTATCACTTCTTCGAAACCAATGATGCACTGACGTTTGACCGCGCAGCCGCACGGGGCATGCGCCTGAATATTCCGGCAGGCACCGCCGTGCGTTTTGAACCGGGTCAATCGCGTCAAGTTGAGCTGGTTGAGCTAGCCGGGCATCGCCGTGTGTTCGGCTTTGCCGGACAAATCATGGGTGGCCTTTGATACGCCAGTCAGACACAGGACATATTTGATGAAAATCAGCAGACAAGCGTACGCAGACATGTACGGCCCAACCGTGGGTGACAAAGTGCGTTTGGCCGATACCGGGCTCTGGGCAGAGGTTGAACAAGACTTCACCCACTACGGTGAAGAAGTGAAATTCGGCGGAGGCAAAGTAATCCGCGACGGCATGGGCCAGGGTCAGCTATGCGCCAAGGATGTGGTAGATACCCTGATCACCAACGCACTGATCATCGATCACTGGGGCGTGGTCAAAGCTGATGTCGGCATCAAGGACGGCCGTATCGCCGCAATCGGCAAAGGCGGCAACGCTGACATTCAGCCGGATGTGACCATTGCCGTGGGTGCGGGCACCGAAGTAATTGCCGGCGAAGGCATGATCCTCACCGCGGGCGGCATTGACTCCCACATTCACTTCATCTGCCCACAGCAGATTGAAGAGGCGCTGATGAGCGGCGTCACCACCATGATCGGCGGCGGCACCGGCCCTGCAACGGGCACCAACGCCACCACCTGCACCTCTGGCCCCTGGCACATGGCGCGCATGCTGCAGGCGGCCGATGCTTTTCCAATGAATATCGGCTTCACAGGCAAAGGCAACGCCAGCCTGCCGGAGCCGCTTATCGAGCAAGTCAAAGCCGGTGCCATCGGCCTCAAACTGCACGAAGACTGGGGCACCACGCCAGCGGCTATCGACAACTGCCTGAGCGTTGCCGATCAGTACGACGTACAGGTGGCAATCCACACTGACACACTGAATGAGTCTGGCTTCGTCGAAACAACCTTGGGCGCATTCAAAGGCCGCACCATTCACACCTACCACACCGAAGGTGCCGGTGGCGGTCACGCGCCCGACATTATCAAGGCCTGTGGCTTCCCCAACGTGCTGCCAAGCTCGACCAACCCGACCCGGCCATTTACCAAAAACACCATCGATGAACACCTCGATATGCTTATGGTTTGCCACCACTTGGACCCAAGCATTGCCGAAGACGTAGCATTCGCTGAAAGCCGTATTCGCCGTGAAACCATCGCTGCCGAAGATATCCTGCATGACCTTGGCGCCTTCTCGATGATCAGTTCCGACAGCCAGGCCATGGGCCGCGTCGGTGAAGTCATCACCCGTACGTGGCAGACCGCCGACAAGATGAAACAACAGCGCGGCGCTTTACCCGGTGACGGTCAGGGCAACGATAACTTCCGCATCAAGCGCTATATCGCCAAGTACACCATTAACCCGGCGATCACTCACGGCATTAGCCACGAAGTCGGCTCGATTGAAGTTGGAAAATGGGCCGACCTGGTGCTCTGGCGCCCGGCGTTTTTCGGGGTTAAACCGACCTTGATCATCAAAGGTGGAGCGATTGCCGCCAGCTTGATGGGCGATGCCAACGCCTCGATCCCGACGCCGCAGCCTGTGCATTATCGCCCCATGTTTGCCAGTTACGGCGGCTCACGCCATGCCACCTGCCTGACCTTTATCAGCCAGGCAGCCATGGCAGCCGGGGTTCCCGAACAGCTCGGGCTGAAGAAACAGATCGCGGTGGTCAAAGGCTGTCGTGAGGTAAAGAAGAGCGATCTTATCCACAACGACTACCTGCCGAATATCGAGGTCGATGCACAGAACTATCAAGTGAAAGCTGATGGCCAGTTGCTCTGGTGTGAGCCAGCAGAGGTCTTGCCAATGGCCCAGCGCTACTTCCTATTTTAGGAAGCCTCTGCGGTTTGTCTTCATACTGCGAAAACAACAAGGCCCGCAATCGCGGGCCTTGTGCCAGAATCTTGAACCGGGGGACTAGCGTAGCTGACTGTCCTTACTGGCGCGGCGATTGTAGCCAGCCACTCCAGCATTGGCTTTATCCTCTGCAGCCTGACAGACCACACACAGGCGCACGCCTTTGATGGCCTCACGCCGCGCCTGTGGAATCGGCGCATCGCATTCCTCACAGGTGAGCAGGCTCTCGCCTTGCGGTAACTGGCTGCGCGCCCGCGCGACAGCATCTTCGATACTGCTGTCTATCTGCTCTTGCACCGCACCATCATTTGCCCAACCGCCAGCCATGGAAACCTCCTGAGAAAGAAGTTTGAGTCACTAGGGTATGCGCCAAACCAGAGCGTTTGACAAGCGCAGATCGTCTGCTCAGGTTACTCCTTGACGTCCATAAACTCTTCTGCCCAGACAATGTACTCTTCAGGCAGGGTGTACTTGAGCGCCAATTCCGAAGCACTCAGCTCCGATGCAACCGCTCCACGTTGCTCGCGCAAGCAGTCATAGGTCGCCTTGATCGCAGCAAAATAAGCGCCGTGGCCGTTAACCACGATACGCACGCCAAGCTTGGCCAAACGGGCATCATCACGCAATTTCGGGTTGCCGTAAGTCACCAGCATTAATGGCACGCTCAAGTGCTCAGCAATTTTTTCAAGGTGCTCGAAATCTTCAATACCCACGATGCAGATGCCGTCGGCCCCTGCGTGTTGATACGCCACTGTGCGACTAATCACTTCGTCGACATTGAGTACACCCGCGTGGGTCCGGGCAATGATCGATAACTCTGGATCAACTCGCGCCTCCAACGCCGCCCGAATTTTCCCCACGCCCTCTGCAACGCTGATCAAGTCAGTCGATTTACGCCCGAACTGCGCAGGCAACAGGGTGTCTTCGATGGTCAGCGCGGCGATACCCGCCCGCTCAAGCTCAACCACCGTGCGCATGACATTAAGCGCATTGCCATAGCCGTGGTCGGCGTCAGCGATAACCGGCAAGCGGCTGACACGGCCAATACGGGTGGCCTGCTCGACAAATTCGCTGAGGGTAATCAAGGCAAAGTCTGGCGCGGCAATTACCTGCAATGAGGCCACCGAACCACCGAGGATACCCACCTCAAAACCCAGGTCGGCAGCGATCCGAGCAGACATCGGATCAAAAACCGAAGCGGTATGAAAACAACTATCTGCGGCGAGCAAAGCGCGAAAAGCACTGCGCAGCTCATGGTGGGAAGCACGTTGCATGATTGGCATAGACTGTATTTTCCAAAAAACTAATATTGAAACGACGCTCGATTACCTGTCTTTCGCCACACGCTGGTGCGAGGGCAACTCTGGCTTTTTAAACGAGCTAGACAGGTATTTCCCAATTAAGGGAGCGGCACACTTTGCTCAGGGTCTGCATCAGGCAACCAACGCTTTAAAATGATCGCGTAGGTTCCGTCACGCCGCATGTCATCAAAAGCCTTTTGCCAGGTGGCGACAATTTCAGGGGCTGTACTCAACGAGAAAGCGATGTAATAAACCGAGTGCATAAACGGCACATGGCTCTGCACCTCTGCAACCTTCAGGCCACCCGTGGCAAGTTCATCTTTGAGCGTGACGTCCTGAGTGGCGATCAGCTTAACCCGGCCATGTTTCAACATGGTCACCATATTTTTAGCGGTGGCCACGCCGTATAGATTGTCGAAGCCCAACTCACTTAATGCATCAAAGGTGTACCATTTTTTAGGTACGGCCAACGGGCCACTCGCCTTGGCGTCTTGCAGGGTATTGATCTCCAAGGCACGCGACTTCAACGAGTAAAAGCTGGTGGTGCCGACCAAAATAGGGCCGACCCATTGAAACAGCTCTTCGCGCTCAGGCGTACGCACCGTCGAGAAGATTGCGGTGTTGGGGTCATGCAGTGCCTTGTAGTAACCGCGCGCCCAAGGTCTGATCTTTATCACCGCATCATCGCTGCCAGTACGGCGAATCAACTCGCGAGCAATCTCTACCGACATACCCCGTGACTGATTTCCCTCTGTAAACGCGAGCGGTGCAGCCTCCTCAGTGAACAATCGTATCTTCGCATTGCTGCTCGAGTTCGCATTGGCACCGGCAGTACACAGACTCATGAGCATCACTGCGACAATCTTTCGCTGCAAAGAACGCATCAAGCCAACCCCTTACCCACAAATTTTGACGGTAGCCATTTACTGCAGACACTTAAAGCATTGCGCCATAATTAGACGTCCATACACGCCTGTGCATTACATCCATTTGAAATCTATCGGCCAGATTAGAAAAATCCACAGCATGACGGAACAAAATCATGAGGCTGAGCCCCCCCCCTTGCTGATATCTACCTGATAGCTACCAAAAGCAGTTTACAGGCCATAACATGGCCCAATTGAGCACAATTTTCACCCCAAAAACTGACTATTGATTTTTGTTCAATTGACCAACTGAACAAAAATCACACACTTCAACCGATAATCGGGCTAGCCGAGAAGGCCCAAGCAGGCCATCATCGCGGTTCAACTCAGCGCTATGACAGATATGATCGACACTATTGAAACCTCAGCACCTAAACACAAACCCCGCCCACTAATCGATTTACTCGTCAGCATCGTCATACCGTCACTGGTGCTGATGAAGCTCAGTGGCGAGGCGAGGCTTGGCCCAGACGGCGCGTTGCTGCTGGCTCTGGCCTTCCCTATCGGCTGGGGCGCATTCGAGCTGATCAAATACCGCAAGTTCAACTTTATTGCCTTGCTTGGCTTGGTTAGTGTGATTCTCACCGGCGGCATTGGTTTACTTCACTTGAATACCCAATGGCTCGCGATCAAAGAAGCGGCCGTACCGGGCGTGATCGGTATTGCCGTGTTGGTGTCGACGCGCACGCGCTACCCGCTAATTCGCACGATGCTGTTTAACAAAACCGTGCTCAATGTCGACAAGATTCAAGAGCGGCTTGAGGAAGGCGGCAACACCCAGTTGTTCGAAGCGCGCCTGCTCAGAGCCACATACCTGCTCAGCGGTACGTTCTTTTTCTCATCGGTGATGAATTACATCATGGCCCGCTGGATTGTTGTCAGCCCGGCAGGCAGTGAGGCTTTCAACGACGAGTTGGGCCGCCTGACGTTGCTCAGCTACCCAATGATCGCAATCCCGTCGATGATCATGATGATGGCGATCTTTTATTACCTGTGGCGCACGATTCATGGCCTGACGGGCCTCAAGCTGGAAGAAATCATGCACCAGACTGAAAAAGACAAACAGTCCTGAGCACCAGCAGTGAGCACCCCGTATCGGGATTGTTCTGTTGCGTTTATCTGCACAGTTTCTGCGCAGATAAACGCTAGCCTTTAAACCTGCGATCCCCGCCTGTGTGCTAGCCCTGTCGATCTACCTAAGTTTATTTCTGTCAGCATTTGGTGCGGCGACCTTGCTGCCGCTGCAATCCGAGGCGCTGCTCGTTGGCCTGTTGCTGAGTAAAGATTACTCTGTTCTATTACTGCTAATCGCAGCCAGTGTCGGTAATGTCCTCGGCTCGGTGATCAACTGGTGGCTCGGTCGCTACATCGAGCGCTTCCGTCAGCACCGCTGGTTTCCAGTGAGTGCAGACCAGTTACAGCGGGCTCAGAACTTTTACGCGAGTTACGGCCGCTGGAGCCTGCTGCTCAGTTGGACACCCATCATTGGCGACCCATTGACGCTGGTCGCAGGCATCATGCGCGAGCCATTGTGGCGCTTCCTGTTGCTGGTAAGCATCGCAAAAACTGCACGCTACGGCATTCTCGCCGCTATAACCCTCAGCTTAAGTTAACTCTAAGCTTCAATTAATTCTAAGCCTCAGTTAACCCTCAGCAGCGTTAATTTGTCGCAAAGCACAACACATGGGGAGCATTCGTGAGCCACCTCGCATAGAATGCGCGGCCGTTTTTCAGGAACAGCGCGCAGCATGTCTTTTTCTACTCCAGCCCGCGCCTGCGGCATCGACTTCGGCACCTCCAACTCAACCGTCGGCTGGCAGCGCCCTGGCGCCGATGCTTTGATCGAGCTCGAAGATGGCAAGATCACCCTGCCCTCGGTTATTTTCTTTAACTTTGAGGAGCGTCGCCCGGTCTACGGCCGACTGGCCTTGCACGAATACCTTGAAGGATACGAGGGACGCCTGATGCGTTCCCTGAAAAGCCTGCTTGGCTCAAAGTTGCTGAAAAGCGAAACCACCGTGCTCGGCAGTGCATTGCCCTTCAAAGACTTGCTTGGCTTCTTTATTGGCGAACTGAAAAGTCGCGCTGAAGCCGTTGCTGATCGACCATTTGAAGAGGTGGTGCTCGGTCGCCCGGTGTTTTTCGTCGACGATGACCCGGTTGCCGACCAAGAAGCACAAAACACCCTGGTCGCCGTTGCCCACAAGCTCGGCTTTAAAGACGTATCCTTTCAGTACGAGCCGATTGCAGCCGCATTCGACTACGAAAGCACCATCAACCAGGAAGAGTTGGTTTTGATCGTCGATATTGGCGGCGGCACCTCAGACTTCTCGCTGGTGCGCCTGTCTCCCGAACGCCGAGCTGTTGCCGAGCGCCATGACGATATTCTCGCAACTGGCGGCGTACACATCGGCGGCACCGACTTCGACAAACAGCTGAGCCTGCAAGGGGTGATGCCGCTGTTCGGTTATGGCAGCCGCATGAAAAGCGATGCGTTGATGCCAACCAGTTTTCACCTCAACTTGGCAACGTGGCACACGATCAACGCGGTCTACGCGCAGAAATCGCAGCTCTCGCTAAAAAGCATGCGCTACGACATCGTCGACCCAACCGGAATCGATCGCCTGTTCAAGCTGATTGAGCAACGCGCCGGGCACTGGCTGGCCATGCAGGTGGAAGACAGCAAGATAGAACTGACCGAACAAGATGTGCGGCCGATTGACCTCAAGCGCGTTGAGCCGGGCCTGGTTGCGGAGCTGAGCCGTGAGCTGTTCGACACCTCTATCGAACCACTGCTGGAACGCATTCGCGCCAGCGTCAGCCAACTGCTAAGCAGCGCAGGCGTCGGTGTGACGGATGTTGACACCGTGTTCTTTACTGGCGGCTCCAGCAGCATTCCTGCGCTACGTCAAAGCGTTGCGGCCATGCTGCCCAACGCGCGCCATGTCGAAGGCAATAACTTCGGCAGCATCGGTAATGGTTTGGCGATTGAGGCGCAGAAGCGCTACGGTTGAGGGTCGTTGATAAGCGGGCGGCTCATCTATTGAGGTGAGCCGATATTGGCGCCTGATGCTGGGCTAACCAGCAGTCGTGGGTCGCCCTAATCACGCCCGTGTGGCAATGACACAGAAATCAAAAAAGCCGGATGGGCTTCCCCGATCCGGCTTTTTTGATGCATCCAACTCAACTAGAAACGTTCAGCTCTTACGCTTAACGTGGAACGGCAGGCGCCTTGGTTGGCTTCTTGCCTCTACCTTTCTTCGCACTGGCGCGTTCTCTGGCCGCTTCCTGGTTCTTGGCGAAGGCAGCTGCTTTCGCCTGCTCACGTTTATCCCAAGGTTTGCTGCCGTCGCTGGCACGCGGCGGTAGGCCGGTGTGTTGAGTCAGCATTGGCTTGCCGACTTTCTTGCTACCGGCTGGCGTCGAATTCTTGCGACGGGCGCTTTGATAGCCGTCAACCGCTGGCTGAAACGCTGGAATCAGCTGATTCTTGCCATTGCCGATCAAGTCACTGCGGCCCATACGCTCAAGCGCTTCACGCAGCATTGGCCAGCCGCGTGGGTCGTGGTAACGCAAGAAAGCCTTGTGCAAACGACGCTGAGCCTCGCTTTTAACGATGCTCACGCCATCACTCTTGTATGTCACCTTGCGCAGCGGGTTTTTACCCGAGTGATACATGGCCGTTGCCGTCGCCATTGGCGATGGATAGAAGGCCTGAACCTGATCCGCACGGAAGCCATTGGATTTGAGCCAGAGCGCCAGGTTCATCATGTCTTCATCGGTGGTGCCCGGGTGCGCAGCGATGAAGTAAGGGATCAGGTATTGCTCCTTACCCGCCTCTTTCGAGTACTTCTCGAACATGCGCTTGAACTTGTCGTAGCTGCCGATGCCCGGCTTCATCATTTGATTCAGCGGGCCTTCTTCGGTGTGCTCCGGCGCGATCTTCAGGTAACCACCCACATGGTGAGTGACCAACTCCTTGACGTACTCCGGCGACTCAACCGCAAGGTCATAACGCAGGCCGGATGCGATCAGGATTTTCTTCACCCCCGGCAATGCACGCGCCGAACGATACAACTGAATCAACGATGAGTGATCGGTATTGAGGTTCTCACAAATGCCAGGAAACACGCACGACGGCTTACGGCACGCGGCTTCAATCTCCGGGCTTTTGCAAGCAATGCGGTACATATTGGCGGTCGGGCCGCCGAGGTCAGAAATGACCCCGGTGAAGCCTGGCACCTTGTCACGGATCTCTTCGATCTCGCGAATGATCGACTCTTCGGAACGGTTCTGGATAATCCGGCCTTCGTGCTCGGTGATCGAACAAAAAGTACAGCCACCAAAGCAGCCACGCATGATGTTCACCGAGAAGCGAATCATCTCGTAAGCCGGAATTTTCTCTTTACCGTACGCCGGGTGCGGAACACGTGCGTACGGCATACCGAACACGTAATCCATCTCTTCGGTGGTCATTGGGATCGGTGGTGGATTAAACCAGACATCGACTTCGCCATGACGCTGCACCAGCGCGCGAGCGTTACCCGGATTGGTTTCCAAGTGCAGCACGCGGTTGGCGTGAGCATAGAGCACGCCATCGCCGCGAACTTTCTCAAATGAAGGCAAGCGAATGACTGTTTTGTCACGTTCAAGACGTGGGTGCGGCAACAGCTGCACGACCTTAGCCTCGTTCGGATCTTCAACCGGGCCTTTTTCCTGCTCGATGGCGCAGGCCGCAGTATCCTGGGTGTTCACGTACGGGTTGATGATTTTGTCGATCTTGCCCGGACGGTCGATGCGTGTGGAGTCGATCTCCATCCAGCCTTCAGGCGTGTCACGGCGAATAAACGCGGTACCGCGAATATCACTGATGTCTTCGATCTTTTGCCCGTAAGACAGGCGCTGGGCGATCTCAACCACTGCACGCTCGGCGTTGCCGTACAGCAGGATATCAGCGCAGGCATCAATCAGGATCGAGTGGCGAACCTTGTCCTGCCAGTAATCGTAATGGGCGATACGGCGCAAGGAGGCCTCAATACCGCCAAGTACAATCGGCACATGCTTGTAGGCTTCTTTGCAGCGCTGGCTATAAACCAGGCTGGCACGGTCCGGACGGCTGCCTGCTTGGCCACCTGGGGTGTAGGCGTCGTCCGAACGAATCTTTTTATCCGCGGTGTAGCGGTTGATCATCGAATCCATGTTGCCGGCCGCGACGCCGAAGAACAGGTTCGGCTCGCCAAGCTTCATGAAGTCATCTTTCGACTGCCAGTTAGGCTGCGCGATGATGCCGACACGAAAGCCCTGAGCTTCAAGCAAACGACCAATAATCGCCATGCCAAACGATGGGTGATCAACATAAGCATCGCCAGTGACGATGATGATGTCACACGAATCCCAGCCAAGCTGATCCATCTCCTCCCTGCTCATCGGCAGGAAAGGTGCTGGTCCGAAACATTCGGCCCAGTATTTTGGATAATCGAATAATGGCTTGACTGCTTGCATGACGTTAACCGAAGGGTTCATGGATTTTCACGGGCGCGGATAATAGCACAAATTTTAACCAAACCCGACGACTAAGCTCAGGCTTTAGCTTCATAAATTCGTCTGGAGCGGTATGTCCACGCCCGGCATGCAAGAAAGCTTAGCCAACCCCGATTAGTCTGCACTGCAGCCAGACGAGCGCCGCGACAGGACTTTTGTACTGCCCCCACCCAACCAAGCTTGAGTTTGCCCAAGGCACGCAACCATCGGTAACGGATGCTAGGTTGAGCTGCCGCTTCTGCGCCTCCCTGCTCAGCCTGTGTTACCCGACAAACGGTTGCGCAGAACTTTAGATCACTACCTCGCTCTTGCCAAAAAATCGACACTAGCAACCGTCCTACCCCAAGCGGCCATGCGTGCGAGCGAAGTGTTCGGGCCAGTAGCATTGCATCGCTCAATCAATAAGACACGCTTGGCCAATCCAGCACTCACAGCACAGCGGGTGCGGATGAATAAATTGGTCACAGAGGGCTGAGTTGTGAAAATTCCAAGCGAATGCATCTACAGCAGCTTTATCGCGTTGCAGAATTTAAAAACAACCGATACGCAGGCGATGTATGCAATTTATTCTAAGTTTTACCAGAACACCTCACACGCGATCTTTATCAATGACCTTCAGCATAAAACCGGTGCAATTGTTGCCCGCACACGCAAAACAAAACGAATAATCGGCTTCTCAACCCTAACCATTTTTGACTGTGACCTGCACGGCAAGAGAATTCGCGGAATCTTTAGCGGCGATACAATTGTTGAACCCGAGTACTGGGGCAGTCGCTGTCTGCATGTAGCGTTCTACAAGCAAATTCTCCTCGCTCGGCTACGCCATCCATTCACCCCCCTGTACTGGTATTTAATATCCAAGGGCTACAAAACCTACCTGCTACTGACACGCAACTTTTACGACTTCTATCCGAACCGGAATAAGCAGGACAACACGTTACGTGATGTCGTTAGCGCCTTCAGCACACAACAGTACCCCGATGCATTCGACCCTGAACGCATGCTGCTTGACTTCGGCGTTGGCGCCCCGTGCCTCGAGGACGATATTGCCAGAATCACCCCCGAGATTCGCGCCCAAGAACCTGATATTGCCTATTTTGAAGACTGCAATCCCAGCTGGCGAAAAGGCACTGAACTGCCCTGCACAGGGGAAATTTCGTTCTCAGCGCTGATCAAGTATTGCTATCACCTTTCGCTAAAAGTGCTCAGGTTAAAACTCAAGGGCCGCGCCACAACCAAAGATCAAACACGCCCAAGTATGCTCAAGAGCAGTACTGCTGGCCCCAAAATATGACACGACTCCTCGCGAGCCGATTAGGTCATGGGCTCCTTAAAACGTTTATAAAACGCGGCTTGCAGCGCTTCGAGCGTGAGGCGCCTAAACTCGAATCAATCCAACGGGGCATGTTACAAAAGTGGCTGCATAGCTATACCCGTTCATCATCAGGCAAGCATTCGCCTCTCAAAGCGGACGATGATTGGGAGCAATTCGGCAGCAAGCAGCCTTGCACGACCTACGACAGCTACCGAGATGCGATTGAGCGACAGCGCAACCTACAAAGCCTCCACCTATTTGACAGCCCAATTAACCGCTACCAACCCACTAGCGGCTCGACCTCTGCAATAAAGTGGATTCCCTATACGCAGGCTTTTTTAGGCGAACTTGATCGGGCGATCACCCCCTGGATCGGTGACCTGTACCGGCAATTTCCGAACATTGCGCAAGGCAGCCATTACTGGTCGTTGTCCTGGATCCCAACCTCATTACGCGATGCTAGCAGCAGCGAACTGAATGACGACATGCAGCTCATGTCGCTCAGTAAACGGCTAATTGCAGGCCTCACCCAAACAGCGCCCACCTCTATTGCCCTGGCTAAAACAGCGGATGATTCACTGTTCGCGACACTCGCCTATTTAGCCGCTGATGAGCACCTCAGTGTGATCTCAATCTGGAGCCCTACTTTTGGCCTAGGCCTTCTCGAGCAACTGAGCATCTGCCGTGAAGAGCTTGCAGAGGTTCTTGAACGTGGTAGCTGGGGTGACCGAATGGGGGCCATGGGTAGCCTGAACTGCCCTCAATCGCGCAAAACCGCGCAGCGTTTAAAAGCTTGGGATGGCGTCGCTGACCCTGCATTTTTTGCAGCGCTTTGGCCACACCTTGCACTCCTTAGCGCCTGGGATACCGCGGCGGCGGCGCCCTGGGCTCAGCGCCTTAAAAGAATGCTCGCGCATGCGCAGTTTCAGGGAAAGGGTTTATGGGCAACCGAGGGCGTGGTTAGCATTCCTGTACAAGGCCATTACCCATTGGCTTATCGCAGCCATGTGTATGAATTTGAAGACCTCGAAAATGGGCGAATTTTAGCCCCGTGGCAATTGCGCAAGGGGCAGCAGGTCATGCCCTTGCTGACCACCGGCAGCGGGTTTGCACGCTATCGTATGAATGACGTTTTGGAAGTTAGCCACCACTGGCGAACCTTGCCTTGCTTTACCTTTCTCGGCCGCAATGACGGCACTGATATGGTCGGCGAAAAGATCAGCGCTACGCTCGCACAAACAATAATTGACAGCCTGACCTACTGCGACTTGCTCCCCATCACTCTACTTGCCCTAAGCGATAGCGGCGCAGGCAAGCCCGGTTATGCCTTATTGATTGAAGGTCAGGCAGACGCGACCTCCGTGCCCATCACGACCCTTGCATCCCAGCTTGAGCATGCACTCCTGGATAACTTCCATTACCGCTTAGCGCGGGATCTTGGCCAGCTTGCACAAGCACGCTGCATCAGTTTGCCTAACATGCGCCAAATCTATCTAGAACAATCTCGCGTGCGCGGAATGCTTGAGGGGAACATAAAACTCGAAGCGCTGAGGCACTGGTCCGGCCCACTACCAATAGAACTCCGCCAAGCACTACAGGCAACCCAGTGAATAAAGAAATGGAAATTCAAACCCGCCTTGCCACTGCCCAAGACAACACCGCCCTTATGGCACTGCTCAAACGCACGCCACAAATGGGCAGTATCACCCTGACATTTGAGCGAGAACCCAATTTTTTTGCCGGCGCGCTCGTGAGTTGCGAGCATGAACATGTACTCGTTGCTGAGGACCTGAATACCCCTGGCGTACTCATTGCCATGATTGATATTGGTCTGCGCCGGCAGTACATCGACGGAAAAATTGAAGCAGTCAGGTACTTTCATGACTTACGCGTTGCCCCTGAAGCGCGTGGAGGAAAGGCTTTAAAGTCGCTGTTTCTGGCCATTGCCGACCATACCCATGCTCAAGATGAATGGATGGAGGCTGTGGTTTTAGAAGAGAACCTTATTCCACTAGGCATCATTGATCGGGGTCGATCCTGGCTGCCGAACGTCTATCCAGGTGGACGCGTCATCACCAGTTTAATACCTGCCCAGAAACGAAAAACTGTAATCACCAACAACCTGACAATCCGCGCAGCAACCCCAGGCGATGCGACTCTGCTACAACAATTGTGGGATGAAGCCAGCCACCGTCAGGGGTTCCCACTTTATAACGTCAATGACCTGCTCGCCGGCAGTGGCTATTACCGAGGGATAAAGATCAATAGCTACCTGATTGCCTTCATCAACGGTAAAGCCGTTGGCACTGTCGGCATGTGGGATCAGAAACCTTTCAAGCAAACACGCGTAACCCGTTACACGCCCTGGCTGGCTGCGTCACGCCTACCTTATAACCTGTACAGCATGCTATTCGGCGGTATACACCTGCCGCCGCCAGGCAGTTGCTTCGACTACTTGACGCTACATAGCCTGACGGTTGATCAAGATAACCCGGAGGTATTTACAGCACTGCTCGATTACGTGATTGAGCATCACCTCCCCCCCAAACAAAGTCTTGTCTGTGGGTTCTTTGACAACCACCCTCTGGAAGCCGCGCTTGAGGCATATAAACGCCAAAAGCTGTATAGCCGCCACCTTCTAATGAGTTACCAACAAGACCCAAGTGAATCGCAGAATTCCACCGTACGTCACGTTGAGATCGCTCGCCTGTGAACGTCAGCCTGAGTGAGCCACCTGCTGATTCATCAATGTTTACAGAGGTGTCCCCTGACGCCTATCAAATGAATCGCAAGACGCAGACGCGACTTGCCGTATTTGCCAGTTTTTTAGCGCTGGTAGCAGTAGCCTATGCGAGCTACTGGCTGCTTCATTTGCGTTTTATCGAAAGCACAGACAATGCCTACGTACGAGCCGATACCGTAATTATTTCTAGCCAGCTCGCCGGACGCATAGATCAAGTCCGTGTCAATGACAACCAGTGGGTTGAGGCAGGGGAGACCCTTGCACACATTGAAGATGCAGACTTCAAATTCAATGTTGTGCGCAGCGAAACACAGATTGCAAATCTTGGCGTACAGCTAGATGACTTAAGCAATCAGGGTGATCAGCAACTCGCCAGCATTGAAGCGCAACAAGCGGCAATTCGTGCCAGTCAAGCAGAGTTAAAGCGCCATCAGCAAAACCTGGAGCGTATCCGTAAAATGCGCACCAATGGGTTTGCATCTGAGCAAGCCCTCTCCTCCTTATCGGCCAATGTAGCCGTGGCGCAAGCCAGGCTTGATCAAGCCAAATCAGCACTTAAAGGCCAGAAAATAGCCTTAGCGCAGCTCGACAACCGCCGCCAACAACTAAAAACACAAATCACGGGCCGCAAAAACGAACTGCACTTGGCCGAGCTCAACCTATCCCGCACAACGCTCACCGCTCCTGTTGCAGGCAGAGTTGGCAATCGCTCACTTAACCTGGGGGAATATGTGCGCCCTGGTGAAGCATTGCTATCCCTGGTGCCGCAAACCAAGTGGATACAGGCAAACTTTAAAGAAACCCAAATTGACTCAATGCGTAAAGGCTACAAAGCTCAGCTACGCTTCGATGCCCTACCCAACCTGGTTATTGAAGGTGTCATCGATAGTCTGCAACCCGCTACAGGATCTCAATTCAGCCTGCTACCGCCGGACAATGCCACAGGCAACTTCACTAAAGTGATCCAGCGGGTCCCCGTAAAAATCCTGCTTCCAGAAGATTTTACCGAGCTGGAACAAATACGCCCCGGCCTCTCAGTAGAGGTGGCTGTTGATCGACGCCAATAGCACCTCAGCATCCTTGCAAGAACCTAGCTTCCGCGACTGGATAGCCGTGCTCAGCACCATGTTGGGCGCGTTTATGGCGGTTATCGACATCCTGATCACCAACGCCTCACTGAAAGAAATTCAATCCGCTTTAGGTGCAACCATCGCCGAAGGATCATGGATATCAACGGCCTACCTGGTTGCAGAAATCATCATCATTCCCCTCACCGTATGGCTCGGTGATCTATTGGGTAAACGCCGTTTAACAATATGGCTGACAGTTGGTTTTATTGGCTCTTCCCTGCTGTGCTCTCTCGCTTGGTCGCTCAACAGCATGATTGTCTTTCGTGCATTCCAGGGTCTGTGTGGCGGGGCCTTTATTCCACTGGCGTTCAGCATGGTACTTACCCATTTGCCTGCACATCGGCGCCCAACCGGCATGGCTCTGTTTGCCGTAACTGCAACATTTGCCCCCGCAATAGGCCCTACCATTGGCGGCTGGCTGACTGAGACTCTAGGCTGGCAGTACTTGTTCTATATCAACATTCCGCCTGGAATGCTGATGATCACGGGCTTGATGTACGGCCTTAAAAAACAACCCATCAATTGGAAACTTCTGGGTCAAGCAGACTACGCAGGCATATGCACCATGGCGGTTGGTTTAGCAGCGCTGCAGATATTTCTGGAGGAAGGTTATCGCAGCGACTGGTTCAGCTCACGCATGATCGTAGTCCTAGCGATTGTTGCGTTTATCAGCCTCGGCGCATTTATTATTATTCAGCTGTCTCGCGACAACCCGTTACTCAATTTACGCATATTGAAAAACCGTAATTTTTTCCTGAGCTGTATTGCCACCGTTGGCCTGGGCATCGGACTGTACGGTTCAATCTATGCGTTACCGCTGTATATGTCGCAAATTCAGGGCAACAATCCACTGCAGATTGGCCGGTTAATCATGTGGATGGGCCTTCCACAACTGGCGATAATTCCTTGCGTCCCCCTGCTCATGCGCGTTATTGACCCGCGCATACTCTGCGCCATTGGTTTTATGCTGTTTGGCTATGCAAGTTTTCTTAGTGGCTCGCTAAACCCAGATATGGGCGGTGAGCAATTGCTGCATATTCAGCTAATTCGCGCCGTTGGCCAGCCATTAATCCTGATCACCTCATCCCTGATTGCAACCAGCTATATCGAGCCCAAAGATGCTGGCGCAGCATCAGCGTTGTTCAACATCATCCGAAATCTCACTGGCGCCATTTTCATTGCACTGCTGGTGACCATGCTGCAAAACGATACCAGCCGCAATTATGAGTATTTACGTGAGTCATTCAGTAGCCCTAACCCGCAAGCACTCAGCCGCTTGCAATGGCTGACTGACAGGCTGGGTAGCGCTGACCGGGCTCTGGCAATAGTCGTCGAGCAAACCCGCGAGCAGGCCTCTATCCTGGCTTACAACGAAGCATTCCACATCATGGGCGTTGCCCTGGTAATCAGTGTGCTTGCGATGTTTTTTACCCGCAGGCTTCCGACAGGATTGAAAGCCGGCGGAGCGCATTAAACTCAATACGGGCCAGCACCCTTTCAAGCGACCTTACGCTGGCAAGCCCAAATTAGCCGGGGGCGAAACCCACTGTCCATGCCTTAACGCAGCCGCTATTAGTCATTCAGGTAGCGTCGCGGCACCCGCGCCGTGACTTTGGTCAACAGCTCATAACCAATGGTGCCCGCACCCTGAGCCACTTCATCGACGGGCAACTGCTTACCCCACAACTCCACCGAGTCGCCAATAGCAGGTGCGGTTAAATCAGTCAGATCGACCGTCAACATATCCATCGAAACCCGGCCGATCAGGGGTACACGCTGGCCATTGACGACTGCCTCTGTGCCCGGCGGAGCATGCCGAGGATAACCGTCGGCATAACCGCAACTCACGGTACCTATTACCGAGTCTCGCGAGGCTATCCAGCTGGCGCCGTATCCAACCGACTCGCCCTTGGCGACCCGCCGCACGGCAATCAGCTGCGCGGTCAGAGTCATCACCGGCTCAAGCCCAAGTTCGGCGACGCTTAAATCCGCAAAGGGTGTGGCGCCATAGAGCATGATGCCGGGACGCAGCCAATCCATGTGCGCAGCAGGGATAGTCAGAATCGCCGCAGAATTGGCCAGCGAACGTTGATTGAAATCCAGATCAAGCACATCAAGGAAGCACTCAAGCTGACGCTCCGTCAGCTCATGGCCACGCTCATCTGCGCAGGCAAAGTGGCTCATCAGGTTTAGCTCATTGCAGTGGCGACTGTCACGCAAAGCCTGGTGCGCCGCACGCAGCTCAGTGCTATCAAAACCCAGACGATGCATGCCGCTGTCGAGCTTTAGCCATATGTTCAGCGATTGCCCTTCAGGAGCGCCAAGCACGGCAGCCAATTGCTGGTTGTTTTGCACCGCGATGTCCAGCCGCAATTGTTGCGCCAGTTGCACCTCGACGGTTTCAAAACAGCCTTCGAGCAGCAGTATTCGTGCCTGCCCGTGCATGGCGCGTACCTGTGCGGCCTCTTCCAGGCTGGCAACTGCAAACCCGTCGGCAATGTCATGCAACGCCGTAACCACCTCACGCACCCCGTGGCCATAGGCATTGGCCTTGACCACGGCAAATGCCTCACGCCCCGGCGCGCAGCGCTTGGCGACAGCGTAGTTATGGCAAACGGCATTCAAATCGATGGTGGCAACAAGCGGGCGCATGGCAAAGCTCCACAGCAGATGAAAGCCGAGCATCTTAAACCTCAGTCCTCAACCTGCAAGCACTAGGTAATCAGCCCACTTGTACGGATCCACAAGACACTCAATAGTTGGCGAATTAAATTTTATCGCTCAACGCTGACAACTACTGACACTAGGCTGTCAGTAGCACTGCTCTAGAGTCAGCTTCACAGGCTAACACGCACCATCAGAGACTGCCGTTGCCTGCCCCCTGACCTTCAAGGAAAGAGCAAATGAATGCGATCAACTGGTTTGAACTTTTTGTCAGTAACTTCGAGCGCGCCCGAGACTTTTATGAACGCGCACTGGCAATGCCTCTACAAGAAATGGAGAGCGCCGGCGGGCGCATGGCCGTGTTCCCCTATGCACAAGACAGCGGTGTTGGTGGCTGCCTGAGCGAATCTGCCGAGCAGCAAAGCGGTATTGGCGGAACTCGGGTGTACCTGAACGTCGAAGGCAATCTGGATGAAGTGGTGAGCCGAGTCCCCTCGGCCGGCGGAGTGATTATTCATAGCAAGATGTCCATCGCGCCCCATGGCTACATTGCTGTGATAAAAGATAGCGAAGGCAACGAGGTGGGTCTGCACAGCATGACCTGACTGTGCCACGCCAGGCGCGCAGCAGCACGCCTGGCAACCCAAACACCAGAGGAAACATGAGGCGCGCCGACCGTCTGTTTCAAATCGTGCAATTCCTGCGTAGCCGCCGTTTAACCACTGCTCAATGGCTAGCTGAACGCCTGCAGGTATCTGTGCGTACCATCTACCGAGATATCCAAGATCTCTCACTCTCTGGTGTTCCGTTGGAGGGTGAGGCCGGCGTTGGCTACGTGCTGCGCCAACCTATGGACCTTCCCCCCTTGATGTTCGAAAGCGAGGAGATAGAGGCGCTGCTGGTAGGCGCAAGCATGGTCCAGGCCTGGGCGGACCCTCAACTTCAGCGAGCCGCCGAATCAGCACTGGCGAAGATCCACAGCGTACTGCCCAACGAAATGCGTGCCGAATTCAATCGCAACCAGTTATTTGCCCCCAAAACCAACCTGTACCCTGTTCACTGGCTCGGCCAGCTACGCGGGGCTATACGCCAACGCCACAAGTTGCTGATCAGCTACCGAGATGAGCGCGGGGAAACCAGCGAGCGGTGTGTCTGGCCACTGGGGCTGTTCTTCTGGGGGCAAACCTGGACATTGTGCAGTTGGTGTGAACTGCGCAACGATTTTCGCAACTTTCGTATCGATCGAGTGGAGCAGTTGCTAGATCGAGCTGAAACCTTCGAAGCGGTAGAGGGCCAACGCCTGGATGACTACCTCAAACCCTTTCTAGGCGAGCAGGCGACCGCCCCGTTGTACAAGAGCTAATGACTTTCAGTGACAGCCCAAGGCAGGCTAATCAGTCCTCGTCGAACTGATAGCTACCCGGCGCGAGGTTTTCGAAACGCGAGTATTTACCGAGGAACGCCAGACGGGTCGTGCCGATTGGACCGTTACGCTGCTTACCGATGATGATTTCAGCAACGCCTTTGTATTCCGTCTCCGGGTGATAGACCTCATCCCGATACACGAACATGATGATATCGGCGTCCTGCTCGATTGCTCCTGATTCACGCAAGTCAGAGTTGATTGGCCGTTTGTTTGGCCGCTGCTCAAGACCCCGGTTAAGCTGCGACAGGGCAACCACTGGGCAGTTGAACTCCTTCGCCAAAGCTTTAAGCGAGCGCGAAATCTCGGAAATTTCGTTTACCCGGCTTTCACTGCTTGAGCCTGGAATCTGCATCAACTGCAAATAGTCGACCATGATCATGCCGATCTCGCCATGCTCACGCGCCAGACGCCGAGTACGAGCGCGCATTTCAGACGGTGAAATACCGGCGGTATCGTCGATAAACAACTTACGGTCGTTAAGCAGGTTTACTGCGGATGTCAGGCGCGGCCAATCATCATCATCCAAGCGTCCGGCACGCACTTTGGTCTGATCGATACGGCCAAGGGAGGCCAGCATACGCATGACGATGGAATCAGCAGGCATTTCCAACGAATAGACCACAATCGCCTTATCGCTGCGCAACACCGCGTTCTCAACCAGGTTCATGGCGAAGGTGGTCTTACCCATCGACGGACGACCTGCAACGATCACCAGGTCGGCGGGTTGCAAGCCACTGGTTTGCGCATCGAGATCAGTAAAGCCAGTCGACAGACCGGTGATGTCATCGCCACTGTTGAACAGGGTGTCGATTCGGTCGATGGCCTTAACCAGGATATCGTTGATCGCCATCGGCCCACCGGTCTTCGGTCGCGCCTCGGCAATCTGAAAGATCAGACGTTCAGCCTCATCAAGAATTTCTTCGCCAGTGCGGCCTTCCGGAGCGTAGGCACTGTCAGCGATCTCGCTGCTGATACCGATAAGCTGGCGTAAAGTGGCGCGCTCACGAATGATCTGCGCGTACGCCTTGATGTTGGCCACCGACGGCGTGTTTTTGGCCAGTTCACCCAGATAGGCCAAGCCACCGGCGGCAGATAACTGGCCTTCTTTGTCCAGCTGTTCGGACAGGGTCACCACATCAAACGGGTGGTTTCGCTCTGCCAATTTGAAAATGGCGCGGAAGATCAGCCGGTGATCGTGACGATAGAAGTCACCATCCGAGACCTGATCAAGCACGCGTTCCCAGGCATTGTTGTCGAGCATCAAGCCGCCGAGCACCGCTTGTTCCGCCTCAATCGAATGCGGCGGCACTTTTAGGGCCGAAGTTTGCAAGTCGTATTGCTCGGAAATGCTGATGTCGTTCATAAGCTCTGAGAATAATTCTTTAGGTGCATAAAAACAAAAGGCACGACATCGCTTGCGCAATGCCGTGCCTGATTGTCAGCAGCCTCGCACCGAAGTGCAAGATCTACTATGTCGCATACTGCTTAAGCAGCTACAACAACAACCTTAACGGTTGCTTCAACGTCGCTGTGCAGGTGCACGGCTACGTCGTATTCGCCAATTTGACGAATAGTGCCGTTCGGCAGACGAACTTCAGCTTTAGCCACTTCAACGCCAGAGGCGGTCAGGGCATCAGCGATGTCGTGAGTACCGATCGAACCGAACAGTTTGCCCTCATCGCCCGCAGTAGCGGTGATGGTGACTTCCAGTTCAGCCAGCTGAGCAGCGCGAGATTCAGCAGAAGCTTTCTTCTCGGCAGCAATTTTTTCCAGCTCGGCACGACGTGCTTCAAAAGCAGCAACGTTTGCAGCAGTAGCTGCAGTCGCTTTGCCTTTTGGCAGCAGGTAGTTACGGCCGTAACCAGACTTAACGTTCACTTTATCGCCCAGGTTGCCCAGGTTGGCGATTTTTTCCAGCAGGATCAGTTCCATTTGGTAATAACCTCTTAACTTTTAACCTTCACCGTTCGTGGAGTCAGAGCCTTTTTTACGCTCATGACGCCCACGAAAATCAAACAGACTGTCGACAATGGCGATTAGCACCAGTAACGGATAAGTCAGCTGTGTAAACAGCAACAACGTGATGTACAGCCCCACAGTCCAAAACTTGGACATCCGCCCTTGCGCCACCAACCCATGAATCAGGGAGATGCCTGCAAACGCCAGCGGTACGCTACACAACGGTGTCAGCATGGCCATTTGTGGACCAAAGTTCGGTCCTAACAGCATGCCCACCAGCAGCAACATCGCTAACGGCGGCGGCAGTCTCAAGCTGCGAAATTCGCGCCCGAAACCACCCGGGTTATACAACAACGCCTGCCAGTAACGCCCAAGCATCAGGCTCAACAGACTGACAATCTGCAGCAAAGCTGCCAGCAATCCAGTAAAGACCGGTGCAATTAAGTTATTGAGGCGAGCCTGCTCTTCTACCGACATTTGCTGGTAGACCCCATCAAGCACTTGCGGCATGAGCTGTTTCAACTCATCCGCAACTGCATCAATGAACTCACGAGACTGCACACTCAAAACTAATCCATACACCAGGCCCAATGCCACACTGCAAAGCAGTACACGGTTCCACGACATACTGGAGCGCAACAACAACCCCATCCCCAGCGCGCCCAGCAACACCAACAAGGTGCGCGGATCGCCGAAGTACCACCAGCCAATAGCCGGCAGCAATGCCCATGCGAGGATGCCCAGGGCATCACTCAAACCGCGCCGCAGGAGTACAAGACAACCTGCAGCAGCACTCAACCAGAACAGCAGCGGCAATGCCGCCGATCCGACCACTACAAGAGTGGCCTGCACACGGCCGCGCATAATAAATTCAGCTAAGGCGCGCATGCGTTAATCCCTTACTACTTGTCAAACATCCGGTCTTAGCGGCCGTGGCTGTCGGTGTAAGGCAGCAGGGCCAGGAAGCGAGCGCGCTTGATAGCGGTAGCCAGCTGACGCTGATAACGAGCCTTAGTACCGGTGATACGGCTAGGAACGATTTTGCCGGTTTCCGAGATGTAAGCTTTCAGCGTGTTGAGATCTTTGAAATCGATCTCTTTCACGTCTTCAGCGGTGAAACGGCAGAATTTACGACGACGGAAGAAACGTGCCATTTGATAGGCTCCTCAATAGATCCGTGGATTACTCGTCAGCGTTGTCGCTGTCGTTGTTGTCGCTGTCATCGCTGTTCGAGTCGTCAGACTCAGCGTTTTCAGGACGGTCACGACGCTCACGGCGCTCACTGCGGTTTTCTTCGGCCTTGAGCATCTCCGACTGTTCAACGACTGCTTCTTCGCGACGGATGACCATGTTACGGATCACAGCGTCGTTGTAACGGAAGTTGTCTTCCAGCTCAGCCAGGGCTTTGCCAGTGCACTCAACGTTCAGCATCACGTAGTGAGCCTTGTGAACGTTGTTGATAGCGTACGCCAACTGGCGACGGCCCCAATCTTCCAGACGGTGAATCTTGCCGCCGTCTTCTTCGATCAGCTTGGTGTAACGCTCAACCATGCCGCCGACTTGCTCGCTCTGGTCCGGGTGAACCAGAAAGATGATTTCGTAATGACGCATAAATGCTCCTTACGGGTTGTAGCCTGCCGCTTAATGCGGTCAGGCAAGGAGTGAAGATCACTTGTTAGTCTTGCTGAGCGGAGGGCACAAAAGCACCTGCCGTCACGGCAAGGGGCGACATTCTAGAGAAGCGCCCTACTACAAGCAAGGTAAACTGGTGATTATTTGAACAATTACAGCCGAGCGGCCGGACGGCTCAACTGATCACCGAAGATGATCCGGCGACCAGTTGAATCGTAATAGAGCGCGGCCTTTAGCAGCGCCCATGCGGGCTTATTTTTTCACATTACGGCGCTGACGCATCGCTTCAAACAGGCAGACACCAGTGGCTACCGAGACGTTAAGACTGCTAACGCTGCCCGCCATTGGCAGTTTGACCAGATAATCACAATGCTCGCGCGTAAGACGGCGCATGCCGCGACCTTCGGCACCCATGATCAGGATGGTTGGGCCTGTCAGGTCTTGATCGTAGATCTCTTGCTCGGCTTCGCCCGCAGTGCCGACCACCCACAAGCCGCGCTGCTGAAGCTTTTCCAGGCTGCGCGCCAAGTTGGTCACTGCCACCAGCGGAATCACTTCAGCAGCGCCACAAGCGACCTTGCGCACCGTTGCATTGAGCGTGGCTGATTTGTCTTTCGGAATCAGCACCGCTAGCGCGCCCGCCGCATCAGCGGTACGCAAGCACGCGCCGAGATTGTGCGGATCAGTCACGCCATCGAGCACCAGAATCAACGGCGCGCCTTCGGTACGATCGAGCAACTCATCGAGCATGGCCTCGCCCCAAACCTGGCTTGGGCTAACGTCCGCAACAACACCCTGATGCACGCCCTCAACCCAGACATCCATCTCGCGCCGTTCACACTGGCCAACCGGCACGCGCGACTCGCTCGCGAGAGCAATCAAGGTCTGTACCCGAGGGTCACTACGCCCTTCGGCCAGCCATACCTGCTTGACTCGCTTAGGGTGATGACGCAGCAATGCTTCTACGGCATGTAGGCCGTAGATTTTTTCCAACTGACTCATGGCTTAGCCTTACGTTTACGCGGTGCACCGCTGGTCGACCCACCAGACTTCGGCGGGCCTTTACGATGTTTAGACGGCGCAGCCGGCTTACCCTCTTCCTTTGACGCCCCCTTGGATCCAGCAGCTTTTGGCTTCGCCTTGGCGCCAGCCAGCAATGCGCGCTTAACATCACGGCTTTTTTGCACATCAGCATTCGGCGCTGGCTGGCTGGAGGATTTACTTTCACGCTCACCCTTGCCCTTGCCGCCACGCTCAGTTTTGCTGCTGCGCTCACCTTTTGCGGAGCGGTCATTACGCCCACGCGCACTGTCACCACGCTTACGGCCGACCGGAGCATCGGTGGCGCTTTGGGCAATTTCGAAGTCGATTTTGCGCTCGTCGAGATCAACCCGCATAACCTTCACTTCAACGCTGTCACCCAGACGGAAGTTGCGGCCACTGCGCTCACCCGCCAAACGATGATGTACCGGGTCGAAGTGGTAATAGTCTGCTGGCAGCGCGGTGACGTGCACCAAACCTTCAACGTAGATATCACTCAGCTCTACGAACAGACCAAAACCGGTCACCGCAGTAATTACGCCTGGAAAGGTCTCGCCAACGCGGTCTTTCATAAACTCGCACTTGAGCCAATTCACCACATCGCGCGTGGCTTCATCAGCGCGGCGCTCAGACATCGAGCACTGCTCGCCAAGCTCTTCGAGAATCGCCTCGTCATACGGATAAATCCGCGCTTTGGGCATGCTCGTGGCACCGGCACGCTGAACGTGCGGGGTATCGAGCTTGGAGCGAACCACGCTGCGGATCGCCCGGTGAATCAATAGATCCGGGTAGCGACGAATCGGCGAAGTGAAGTGCGCATAGGCGTCGTAATTGAGACCAAAGTGGCCATGATTATCAGCGCTGTACACCGCCTGGCTCAATGAACGCAGCATCACGGTTTGAATCAGGTGGTAATCCGGGCGGTCCTTGATGGTTTCAAGCAACGCCTGATAATCCTTCGGTGAAGGACCATCTTTGGCTTTGCCCCGATGCAGGCTCAAACCCAGCTCACCGAGGAATGCTTTTAGTTTTTCCAGACGCTCAGGCGGCGGACCATCGTGGACACGGTACAGCGCCGGAATTTCATGCTTTTGCATAAATGCGGCTGTGGCAACGTTGGCGGCAAGCATGCATTCTTCGATCAACTTGTGCGCATCGTTACGCTGGGTCGGGCGAATTTCAGCAATCTTGCGCCCAGCACCGAAGATGATGCGGGTTTCCTGAGTCTCGAAATCAATCGCGCCACGCTCGTGACGTGCAGTCAGCAATACGTGATACAGCGAATACAGTTGCTTGAGATGCGGCAGCACCTCTTTGTATTCAGTGCAAAGCGCCTTGCCATCAACAGTCTTCGGCTGCTCCAGCATGGTGCTGACCTTGTTGTAGGTCAGGCGAGCATGGGAGTGAATAACCGCTTCATAAAACTGATAGTCGGTCATCTTGCCGGTTTTCGAGATTGTCATCTCACAAACCATGGCTAAACGATCAACATGCGGATTCAGCGAGCACAGGCCATTGGACAACTCTTCCGGCAGCATCGGGATAACCCGCTCCGGGAAATACACCGAGTTACCGCGTACTTGCGCCTCAGCATCGAGCGCCGAACCGATTTTGACGTAATGCGACACGTCAGCGATGGCTACGTATAGCTTCCAACCGCCTCCGAACAGGCGCCAGTTACCGCCACCTTTCTCGCAATACACCGCGTCATCGAAATCACGCGCATCTTCACCGTCGATGGTGACGAACGGCAGATGACGCAAATCAACCCGCTTTTCTTTATCTTTTTCTTCGACTTCCGGCTTCAGCTTGCTGGCTTCTTTAACCACCGCATCCGGCCATACATGGGGAATGTCGTAGCTGCGCAGGGCAACGTCGATTTCCATGCCCGGCGCCATGTAGTTACCCACAACCTCAACCACATCACCTTGCGGCTGGAAACGCTGGGTTGGCCAATGGGTGATCTTCACCTCAACAAACTGGCCTTGCTTGGCACCCGCATTACGACCTTGAGTGATCAACACTTCTTGCTGAATTTTCGGGTTATCGGGAATCACGAAGCCAATACCGCTTTCTTCGTAATAACGACCGACGATGGATTCATGGCCGCGAGCGATCACTTCGACCACGGCGCCTTCACGGCGACCACGGCGGTCGAGACCGGCAACCCGCGCCAAGGCGCGATCACCATCGAATACCAAACGCATTTGCGCCGGGCTGAGAAACAGGTCATCGCTACCGTCATCCGGGACCAGGAAGCCGAAACCATCGCGGTGACCGCTGATACGGCCCAGTACCAAATCCAACTTATCAACCGGCGCATAGGTTCCGCGACGCGTGTAAATAAGCTGACCGTCGCGCTCCATTGCACGCAGCCGACGACGCAGCGCTTCTATCTGCTCGTCAGTTGTCAGCCCGAACTCTTCCAGCAGTTGCTCACGGTTTGCCGGAGAGCCACGTTCATCGAGATGCTTAAGAATAAGCTCACGACTTGGAATGGGGTTTTCATATTTTTCCGCTTCACGAGCGGCCTCGGGATCGAGGGATTGCCAATCGGCCATTAGAGAGGATTCACCTTTTCTATATAAATTCGGTTTGCCATGCGCCTATTGAAGCGCGAAACAGGTGTCCGGGTCAGCCCGCAACACATAATATTTTTTTTAACGACGGGGGTTTACAAGTAAAAAACCGATCCGTATTATGCGCGCCACAACGACGGCAAACGTTGTTGTAGTTGATCGTAAAAGAGCAATCTTTGCAATCAATGCCCAGGTGGTGAAATTGGTAGACACGCCAGCTTCAGGTGCTGGTGACCTTACGGTCGTGGAAGTTCGAGTCTTCTCCTGGGCACCAAATTCAAAAAACCGAGCCAACGGCTCGGTTTTTTTATGCCTGTTATTTAGCTTAGCAGCTGTTTGACAGCAACCAACAGACAGCCTGCAGAGCCTGAATCCAGAGGCCTCCAGCCCAGTAGCCAGCTCTCAACTGAGCAGTCGACAGTAGCAACGGCCCAGCCAGTAACTACATAGACGCAACGAACGGCAGCACAACAACGAGCCCCTCGCAATCACCGAATAAGACCACAAAACAGTGCGCTCATATCCGCAAGGCCAGGGATTTATTTAGGTTTGGCGAGGTTTGCGCCCAAAGAATCCCCCCCCCCCCCCGCAGCAATAGTCTCGCCGCAAAGCCGCCTGATCCCGGAATGCAAAAAGGGCCGCACCAGGCGACCCTTTTTAACCCCGCGCAGTGTTTACGCGAACGGGTGACGCAACACGATGGTCTCGTTGCGGTCAGGACCGGTCGAGATGATATCGATTGGTGCGCCCACCAACTCTTCAACACGCTTGATGTAATTGCGCGCGTTAGCTGGCAGCTCTTCAAGGGTCTTGGCGCCCAGAGTCGACTCACTCCAACCCGGCACTTCTTCGTACACTGGCTGCAAACCGATGTAGCTATCAGCATCAGTCGGCGCATCGACCAGAACTTCACCGTTCTGGTCCTTGTAACCTACACAGATGTTGATGGTTTCCAGACCGTCGAGCACGTCCAGCTTGGTCAGGCACAGGCCCGAGATACTGTTGATTTCGATAGCGCGACGCAGGATAACCGCGTCAAACCAGCCGCAACGACGAGCACGGCCGGTGGTAGCACCGAACTCATGACCACGCTTGGCGAGGAATGCACCGGTCTCATCGAACAGCTCGGTCGGGAACGGACCCGAACCCACACGCGTGGTGTAAGCCTTGGTGATACCCAGGATGTAATCGAGGTACATCGGACCAAAACCAGAACCGGTAGCGATACCGCCAGCCGTGGTATTGGAACTGGTTACGTACGGGTAGGTACCGTGGTCGATATCCAGCAATGAGCCTTGCGCGCCTTCAAACATGATGTCCTTGGCGTCACGACGCATTTCGTGAAGGATCGCCGTCACATCAGCCATCATCGGCTTCAGCAACTCTGCGTACTCCATGCACTCGTCTAAAGTTTTCTGGAAGTCGATTGCAGGCTCTTTGTAGAAATTCTGCAGTACGAAGTTGTGGTAATCGAGCAGTTCACCGAGCTTGGCGGCAAAGCGCTCACGGTGGAACAAATCACCGATACGCAGACCTCGACGCGCGACCTTATCTTCGTAAGCCGGGCCAATACCGCGACCGGTCGTACCGATCTTGGCGTCACCACGGGCTTTTTCACGAGCCTGATCCAGCGCCACGTGATAAGACAGAATCAGCGGGCAAGAAGGACTGATACGCAGACGCTCGCGCACCGGCACACCTTTATCTTCAAGCTTGATGATTTCACGCATCAGCGCATCCGGGGCAACCACTACGCCGTTGCCGATCAAGCACTGCACGCCGTCGCGCAGAACGCCCGAAGGAATCAGGTGCAGAACGGTTTTCTCGCCGTCGATAACCAGCGTGTGGCCAGCGTTATGACCGCCCTGATAACGAACTACGGCAGCAGCCTGCTCAGTCAGCAGATCGACGATCTTGCCCTTACCCTCATCGCCCCACTGGGTGCCCAGGACTACGACATTCTTACCCATAACACTTGTCCTCATTCGCGCAAGCTAGATGTCGGTGATAACCGACGGAAACATATCAGGACGCCAGGGGCGTCACTTGCCAACGACCATCACGCAACTGCAACTGACGGTCACAGCCAGCCTCATGCGCATCAGCCAAAGATTGCTCTGGCAGAGCCTGTACAACCCGCACACCTTCGCCGCGCAGCTTTTGTACCGCTTGCCACAGGTAAACATCGTGGTGATCAGGCGCCCAAATACCCGCCGGCGCATCCGCCAACTGCATGTTGCCCAAGCTCACCAGCGTTTTTAAATCTGTCGAGAAACCAGTAGCCGGGCGGGCGCGACCGAAGTCTGCGCCGATATCGTCATAACGACCACCCTGAGCAATCGACTGACCGACACCCGGTACGAACGCCGCAAACACGACACCCGTGTGATAGTGATAGCCGCGCAACTCACCAAGATCAAAGTACAACGGCAACTCTGGGTAACGCAGACTCAGTTCATCGGCAATTGCCACCAGATCATCCAGCGCCGCATGCACGTCATCCGGCGCCTCAACCAGGCACGCTTGCGCCAGATCAAGCACCTCACGACCACCGCACAGCTCAGCCAGTGCGCGCAGCATTTTGCTCAGGTCAGCAGGCAATGCTTCGGTCAGCTCGGCAATTTCATCAATAGCCTTACGCTGCAGAGCATCAAACAACTGCTGTTCAACTGCACCAGACAAGCCCGCAGCACGCGCCAGGCCGCGATAGATGCCGACATGACCGAGGTCCATGTGCACATCCGGCACGACAGCCAGCTCAAGCGTATTGACCAGCAGACTGATCACCTCAACATCACTCGCCGGGCTCGCATCGCCATACAACTCGGCGCCCAACTGAATCGGACTGCGCGAGGTGGTGAGCGCACGCGGTTGCGCATGCAACACACTACCGGCATAGCACAGGCGGCTAGGCCCTTCGCGGCGTAGCGTATGCGCATCAATGCGTGCAACCTGCGGCGTAATGTCCGCACGGAAGCCCATTTGCCGACCCGATAAAGGATCGATCACCTTGAACGTCCGCAGATCGAGATCCTGACCCGCGCCCGTTAGCAGCGACTCAAGGTATTCGATATGCGGCGTTACTACGAATTCATAACCCCAGCACTGGAACAGATCCAGCACCTGCCGGCGCGCCACTTCAATGCGCGCAGCCTCTGGAGGCAAAACTTCTTCAATGCCATCTGGCAGCAGCCAGCGGTCTACCGTCGCCATTTCGCCATTCCCCTCTTGATCCGGGCGGCACAAGCCATCAGTGAAGCCAATAAAGAAGTGCTGTGCCCAGCAACATGCTGGCCAGCCCCATAAGACGCAGTCCGCGATCTGACAATTGAATTAGCTGCTCGACCGTACCGCGCCAACGACGCGGATAGAGAAAGGGCAGGATGCCTTCCAGCACCAAGACCAAACAGACTGCAATGCCTAATTCCTGCCACATGATTCCCACAGACGCAAAAAAGCCGGGATTTTCCCGGCTGCCGCATCATACCACGTTTTCTTAAACGGTCACCCCGACAGACGACATGCGTCCGTCGGGGCGAAAGTTATGGCTGCGTAGATTTTTCCAGATAGCGGAAGAACTCGCTACTTGGATCCAGCACCAACACGTCACGCTTGTCCGCGAAACTCTCACGGTAAGCCTTGAGGCTGCGGTAGAAGGAGTAAAACTCCTGATCCTGACCGTATGCCTTGGCGTAGATGGCTGCAGCTTTAGCGTCACCCTCACCGCGCAGCTCTTCAGCTTGACGGTAGGCTTCTGCTAACAATACACGGCGCTGACGATCGGCATCCGCACGGATACCTTCTGCCAACTCTTTACCCTTGGCGCGATGCTCGCGAGCTTCACGCTCACGTTCCGAGCTCATACGGTCGAACACGCTGCGGTTTACTTCTTTAGGCAAGTCAATGCCCTTAACCCGCACGTCAACAACCTCGATACCCAGCTCGCTCTGTGCCGCTTTGTTTAGCGATGCAGTCACGTCAGCCATCAACGCATCTCGCTCACCCGACACAGACTCGTGCAGAGTACGCTTACCAAATTGGTCACGCAGGGACGCTTCAAGACGACGCGACAGACGTTCGTCAGCCGTTTGCTTGATACCGGAAGTCGCGGTGTAGTACCGCTCAGCATCACGCACACGCCACTTGGCATAAGCATCAACCATCAATGCTTTCTTTTCCAAGGTGAGGAAACGCGAGCTGCTTGCATCCAATGTCATCAAGCGACCATCAAACAGGCGCACCTGGTTAACGTATGGAATCTTCACGTGCAGACCAGGCTTCACGTCTGGATTGACGATACGACCGAACTGCAGCAACACCGCACGCTCAGTTTGAGCGACGATATAGAAGCTGTTCCAAGCGATGATCGCCAGAACCACTGCAACGATCAGGGCAACCAGTGATTTACTACTCATCAGCGGCTCTCCCTTGAACGTAGATCGACCGGTTGTGGCGTACGCACCGCCCTTGTATCGGCATCACTTGCCGAAGCACTGCCGGAAATTGCACTTGAGCCACTGCCTTTACGGCCATCAATCATTTTATCCAGCGGCAGGTAAAGCAGGTTGTTCTGCCCCTTGTCGCCAGTGACCAAGACCTTACTGGTGTTGCTCATCAACTCTTGCATGGTGTCGAGATACAAACGCTCGCGGGTAATATCCGGCGCCTTGCGGTACTCACCAACCAGTGCAGTGAAACGATCAGCCTCACCCTCGGCGCGAGAAACCACTTCGTCGCGGTAACCCATCGCATCTTCGACCAGGCGCTGGGCCTGACCACGAGCCTCTGGAACCACACCATTGGCATAGGTTTCAGCTTGGTTCTTCTCACGCTGCTCGTCTTCACGAGCACGAATCACGTCATCGAACGCTTCTTGAACTTCACGCGGCGCCGCAGCACTTTGCAAGTTCACCTGAGTCACCACGATGCCCGTCTTGTAGTTGTCCATGAAACGCTGCAAGCGCTCCGTGACCTCACTGGCCAACAGTTCACGACCTTCAGTCAGAACCTGATCCATTTCGGTCGAGCCAACCACATGACGTATCGCGCTATCAGTCGCTTGCTGCAAACTGGTTTCAGGCGAATCTACGTTAAGTACAAAATCCTGCAAATTGCTGATCTTGTACTGCACGGTCAGTGGTACTTCGATGATGTTTTCATCTTCGGTCAACATCTGCCCTTGCTTGCTGTATGCACGCTCACGGGTGACGTTTTCCTGAAACTTACGATCAATCGGCGGGAAGTAGATGTTCAGGCCCGGCCCGACAGTCTCGTAATATTTACCGAAACGCAGAACAACAGCCTGCTCCTGCTCATCGACGACATAGATCGCGCTGTAAAGCCAAAAAGACACGACCACCAGAAAGCCAACCAAGAGCATGCCGTAGCCACCCTTGTTGCTGCCACTGCCAGTGTCGCCACTGCCACGTTTCTTACCGCCACCGAACAACCCGTTAAGGCTTTCCTGTAGCTTGCGGAAGGCCTCGTCGAGATCCGGAGGTCCTTTGCGGTCGCCACCGTTATTACGGCGCCCACCCCACGGATCCTGATTATTCGAGTTGCCACCCGGCTCATTCCAAGCCATAGCGCTCTCCATCTGATAAAGCAAAGACGCACCCACGGCGCGCCAGCCAATGCTACCGAATGCCCAGCCTCAACGGCACAACCGCTGACACAGGCTTTATTGCAAAGTGTGTTGCTCAATAAACTCTAAGGGCTGCAGACCGGCGCGACTCACCAATCGGTTCAGCTCCACACGCGGCAAACGAACTGCCAACAAACTACTGCCATCTTCGCTGTGACCCTCGCTCTGCACGGCGCCTAACTCAAAAAACTGAGCACGCAACCGACCCAGCTTTTGCGGCAACTGTAATGTGCCGACAAACAGATCATCACTCAAGAGTTCCGCAATTGCCTGCTTAAGTAAAGGTAGACCACGTCCATCGCGTGCCGACAACCATACACGTTGTGGCTTGCCATCGGCATTACGTTGAATCTGTGGCTCAACCCCTTCGAGCAGGTCAAGCTTGTTGTAGACCTCAAGAATCGGCAGTTCATGCGCGCCAATTTCAGTCAACACCGCCATCACCTGTTCCATCTGCGCCATACGCTCTGGCTCATGCGAATCAATCACATGGAGCAACAAGTCGGAGTTACTCGACTCTTCAAGGGTCGCACGAAACGCCTCAACCAATTTGTGCGGCAAGTGGCGAATGAAGCCCACCGTATCAGCCAGCACAATGGGCCCAAAGTCATTTAATTCTAGACGACGCAGAGTTGGGTCAAGCGTTGCGAACAATTGATCAGCTGCGAAGACTTCAGAGTCGGTCAGCGCATTGAACAATGTCGACTTACCGGCGTTGGTATAACCAACCAAGGAAACCGAAGGGATGTCTGCCCGCTGACGACCACGGCGAGCCTGCTCACGCTGGCTACGGACCTTGTCGAGCTTCTGTTTAATTTGACGAATACGAACCCGCAATAAGCGGCGGTCGGTTTCGAGCTGCGTCTCACCCGGACCCCGTAAGCCGATACCACCTTTTTGTCGCTCAAGGTGGGTCCAACCACGGACCAGGCGGGTACTCAAGTGATCAAGCTGGGCAAGTTCGACCTGCAACTTACCCTCGTGAGTACGCGCACGCTGGGCAAAGATGTCGAGAATCAAACCTGTACGGTCCAATACGCGACACTCAAAGGCACGCTCAAGATTACGTTCCTGACTGGGTGTCAGAACGTGATTAAAGATAACCAAGTCGGCTTCAACAACCTTAACTTGGTCACGTAACTCTTCAACCTTACCGCTACCGATGAGGTATTTCGCAGTCAGCCGATTACTCGGCACACTGAGAAAGGCCACCGTGTCAGCACCCGCTGAAATAGCGAGTTCCTGAAACTCTTGCGGATCTTCACTCGCCTCGGAGTTCTGGCCATCCAAATGAACCAGGATGGCCCGTTCACCACCTTCATGGCGTTCGAAGAACAATACAGCCCCCTAAAATCAGGTGTTACCTGGCTCGGCTTCTGCCTGCTCCGTTTCGCTAGCGGTTGGCAGACGAACCGGGCGGCTCGGCACTACGGTGGAAATTGCGTGCTTATAGACCATCTGGCTGACAGTATTCTTCAGCAAAATTACAAACTGGTCGAAAGATTCGATTTGCCCCTGCAGCTTAATCCCGTTTACCAAGTATATAGATACCGGTACGCGTTCCTTACGCAGGGTATTTAAGTAAGGGTCTTGTAGCGAATGCCCTTTTGACATGTGCCGCACTCCTTTAAGGATCAATTTCAATAATTTAAGAATCAACAAACAACTCAGCGCCGCCCTCCCTCAAGGATAGACGGCTAACGGCATGGTCTCATTTCAATATGGAGGCCGATGCAAAGTATTTCAAGGCACGTGACGCATTGTCGCAAGCTAAGCTATCCAGCCAGTGCACATCAGGCCAACTGCGCAGCCATGTAAACTGCCGTTTGGCCAACTGGCGAGTCGCAATAATCCCCAATTCCTGCATCTTCGAACGACTTACACCGCCGTCGAGGTATTCCCACACTTGGCGGTAACCTACTGCTCGTATAGACGGTAAACCTGGATGCAAGTCACTTCTTTGACGCAGAAGTTCGACCTCTTCGATGAAGCCTTGTTCAAGCATTATCTGAAAACGTTGTGAAATTCGTTCGTGGAGCACGCTTCGATCAGCCGGAGCAATGGCCACACAAGCAACATTATAGGGTAAATGCCCAGCAGTCGCCGGGTTAACGTCAACATTTTGTTGCGCCTGACGCTGACGATGTTCAGTCATGCTCAACCCACTGACTTTATAGACCTCAAGAGCCCGAGTTAAGCGCTGAGGATCGTTAGGATGTATACGCGCGGCAGACTCCGGGTCAACTGCAGCCAATTCCTGATGCAACACAGCCCAACCTTCGGCTAGGGCCCGCGCTTCGATCTCTGCACGTACCTGAGCATCAGCACCCGGCATATCAGCCAGGCCTTCCTGCAATGCCTTGTAGTAGAGCATGGTGCCGCCAACCAGCAATGGAATCCGGCCTCTGGCGGTTATTTCAGCCATTTCAGCCAATGCATCAGTGCGAAACTCCGCCGCCGAATAGCTTTGCGCCGGGTCGCGAATATCAATCAGGCGGTGCGGGTACTCAGCCAGCGTGGCTTTGTCAGGCTTGGCCGTGCCGATATCCATGCCGGTGTAGATCAACGCCGAGTCGACACTTATCAGATCGCAAGGCAGCGCCCGCGCCAGCTCCAGGGCCAAATCGGTCTTACCGGCAGCCGTAGGCCCCATCAGGAATATTGCTGGCGGCAGACGCTCAGACATTGGTTACATCTCTTGATAACAGCGAGGCTGCGCGAACAATCAACGTCCGCGCAGGAATAATTTGTCCAGATCGTCCATACCAAGCTGCGTCCATGTCGGACGACCATGGTTGCATTGACCACTACGCTCGGTGTGTTCCATATCACGCAGCAACGCATTCATCTCAGGCAGCGTCAGGCGTCGATTAGCCCGCACCGAGCCATGACAAGCCATGGTGCCGAGCAATTCGTTGATATGCGCCTGAACGCGATCACTGGTGCCGTATTCGAGCAGATCAGTGAGCACATCCTGCACCAGTCGTGTGGCCTCGGCCTGTTTGAGCAGTGCCGGAATTTGACGGATAGCCAAGGTTTCCGGCCCTAAGCGCTGCAATTCAAAGCCAAGCGTCTGAAACAGCGCCGCATGCTCTTCAGCGCTATCCGCTTCACGCTGACTCACTGCAATCGACTCAGGCACCAACAGTGGCTGACCGCGCAAACCTTCGCTGGCCATCGCCACTTTGAGACGCTCATAAGTAATCCGCTCGTGCGCAGCGTGCATATCAACCAGAACCATGCCCTGCACGTTTTCAGCAAGAATATAGACACCTTTGAGCTGCGCGATCGCATAGCCCAGCGGCGGCACATCACCTTGCTCTTGCGGCAAGCCAACAGGCGCTGGAGCTGGCGACATCGGCGTAAAATACTCGCGGTATGCGCCTTGGGCTTCAGCGGCAGGCAAAGCGCCACGCCCGCCTTGAAAACCTGCACCTGGCGAGCGCCAAACCGATTCAGCTTGTGGGCGTTCAAGCACATTGGCCGCCAGCCCCATCTCGCCTTGCGGACCAAACTCACCAGCAGCCTGGCCCGTCGGACGCACCATGGTATTAACCGATGCAGGCGCTGCTAGCTGATCTTCTGGGCGTACATCACCGAGCGCGCGATGCAAGGTGCCATAAAGAAAGTCATGGACCATGCGCCCATCACGGAAACGCACTTCGTGTTTAGTGGGGTGCACGTTGACATCAACCACGCCCGGATCGATTTCAAGAAACAGGACAAAGGTCGGATGGCGCCCATTGAACAGCACATCGCGATAAGCCTGGCGCACAGCATGAGCGACTAATTTGTCGCGAACCATGCGCCCATTGACATAGAAGTACTGCAGATCAGCTTGGCTGCGCGAAAAGGTCGGCAAGCCAACCCAACCCCATAACCGCAGGCCGTTGCGCTCGATCTCAATTGGCAAGGCTTGCTCAAGAAAGCCGTTACTGCACACTGACGAAACACGCCGAGCCCGACTGGCATCGTCATGCGCCTCGTGCAGCGAAAGAATGGTCTTGCCGTTGTGGCGCAGTTGAAAGCCAACATCAAACCGCGCCAACGCCAAACGCTTGATCACTTCTTGCAGATGATCAAATTCGGTCTTCTCAGCACGCAAAAACTTACGCCGCGCGGGCGTATTGAAAAATAAATCGCGGACTTCGACCGAGGTTCCAACTGGGTGCGCAGCAGGCTGTACCCGAGGCTGCATATCGCGACCCTCGGTTTCGACTTGCCACCCTTGATCGGCGTCGGCGGTGCGTGACGTCAAGGTCAGCCGCGAAACCGAACTGATCGATGCCAATGCCTCACCGCGAAAGCCGAGACTCAGCACTTGCTCAAGATCTTCAAGCTCACGAATTTTGCTGGTGGCGTGACGAGCGAGCGCTAAAGGCAGGTCGTCAGCGGAGATGCCACCGCCATCATCGCGTACCCGCAACAGCTTGACGCCGCCTTGTTCAACATCCACTTCAATGCGCTTGGCACCGGAATCCAAGCTGTTCTCTAGTAATTCCTTGATGACCGAGGCGGGCCGCTCTACGACCTCGCCAGCGGCAATCTGGTTAGCCAGCCGCGGGCTAAGCAGCTGGATTCTTGCAGCATCAGTCATGGTTGTGCAGCCAATGAGGTAGCGGGAATGTTCAGAACCTGGCCAATTTTCACCACGTTTGAAGTCATTGCGTTGGCACGTTTGATCGATGCCATGCTGACCTGATAGCGCGCGGCGATCAGCGCCAGACTATCCCCGGAGCTCACTCGATGCTCACGCGGCCCTTGGGCGATCTTGCCGGAGTCACGCATCCACGCGATATAGGTGCCAGGCGGAGGATTCTGCTCAAAAAACTGCTTTACCCCGGTCATGATCGAGCGCGCCAGTGTCCGCTGGTGACTCGAGGTTACCAGCTTGTTTGACTCATTCAGATTTGAAATAAAGCCCGTTTCTACCAGGATCGACGGAATATCTGGCGACTTCAGCACCATGAAGCCAGCTTGTTCAACCCGGCGCTTGTGCAGCGGCGTCACTTGACCAATGTTGCCCAGCACCTTCTGACCGACATTCAGGCTCGAAGACAACGATGCGGTCATCGACAGATCGAGCAACACCCCCGCCAACATTCGATCTTTATCGTCGAGGCTGACGTTACCCGCACCACCGATCAAGTCAGACTGGTTTTCCGAGTCTGCCAGCCAGCGTGCGGTTTCAGAGGTTGCGCCGCGATCAGACAAGGCATACACCGATGCACCGAACGCTGCACGCGAGGGCGCGGCGTCTGCGTGAATCGAAACGAACAGATCCGCACCCTTCTTGCGGGCGATCTCGGTACGTTTACGCAATGGAATAAAGTAGTCGCCGGTACGTACCAGCTCGCCACGATAGCCTTTCTCGGCATTGACTTGGCGCTGTAACTCTTTGGCGATGGCCAAGGTGACGTTCTTCTCCACGCGCCCTTTCACCGGCGACAGCGCCCCTGGGTCTTCGCCGCCGTGTCCGGCATCAATCGCGATAACGATTTCGCGCTTACCATTGGGCACCGGGGTCAACTTCGGCCGGGTCTGGGTCGGAGTAACCAGCACCGGCGCTGAAGGGGTTACCGTGGTTGGCGGTAAATTAGGCGTGCTATCAGCGCCTTTATCGTACAAATCAACGACTAAACGATCGCCGTATTGTTGATTAGGGGCCAAGGTGAAACTTTTAGGTGTGACCATGTCTTTAAGGTCAATCACCACGCGCAAATCATCTGCAGTGCGCTGCGCCGAACGCACGCCTGTAATGGGGGTGTTGCTCAAAGCAAGCTTATCAAGCGAGGTCGCCAGCTTAGCGCCACTGATGTCGATCACGATGCGGTTAGGTGCAGCCAACGTAAATACGCTGTGCTTCACCGGGCCTGATAAATCAAAGACCAAACGGGTATTGTCCGGTGCTCGCCACAAGCGAACGCCGCGTACATCCGAGGCAGCAAATACCTCTGACGCAAAAGCCGCCAGTACGACCCCTACCAAAACTAAACGCGCGCTTATGCGCATACCCGACCCCATTATTTTATTCATCTCCCAATGGCCAAATTGGCACACCAGGCAGTACCGCGCGAGCTATGCGCTTGAAAACGCAGCAACCGCCCTGCTCCCTGCACGCTAATGGTAATGTCCATGTCCGCCTTTGGCAAAACGCCTGTACCGCGCTCCGGCCACTCAACCAAGCACAATGCATCGCCATCGAAGTAATCGCGAATACCTAAAAACTCTAGCTCTTCCGGGTCGACCAGGCGATACAGGTCGAAGTGATAAACCCGAATATTGTCTAACTCATACGGCTCAACCAAGGTGAAGGTGGGACTTTTAACCGCACCCACATGGCCAAAACCACGGATTATCCCGCGCGAAAACGTGGTTTTACCGGCCCCGAGATCACCGTGCAAATAGATTATCCCAGCACCAGCCGTAATACCGGCAATGCGCCCACCCAGCTCGACCATGGCCTGCTCATCCGCTGCGTATAGCTCTAAATCAGACAACAGACTGCTCCTGTAATAACTGACGAATGGCATCACACAAATCACTGGCCGCCAATCCCACCCCTTTGACGGCTAAACGCTCACCGGCGCATGCATGCAACCAAACCGCCAAACTTGCCGCCGCAAAGGGTACCAAGCCTTGCGCCAGCAGCGCACCGATGAGTCCGGCCAATACATCACCTAGCCCCGCACCCGCCATCACCGGATGGCCACGATCACATAGGTGCAATTGTCCGTCAGGATCAGCAATCAGACTACCCGCACCTTTCAACACACAAACCGTACCAAACCGCTTGGCCAGCTCCAGCGCTGCTGCGGGTCGATCAGCCTGCACCTGAGCAGTACTCAAGCCGAGCAAGCGTGCAGCTTCGCCCGGGTGCGGGGTAATTACACAGTTTGCTGGCAGTGAGACACAACCAGTGGCCAACAGGTTCAGCGCATCAGCATCCCAAACCTGCGGCGCCTGGTTAATCGCGGCAGCGGATAACAGGCTGCGCCCCCATGCGCCCTGCCCCAAACCCGGACCTACCACCCAAACCGACGCGGCCTCACCCAGCGCCAGCAGTTGGTTGGCTGAGGCCACAGCAGCAGCCATCACTTCTGGAATCCGTACATGCGCAGCACTCACATGCGCGCTGCGGGTTGCCAGGGAAACCATGCCCGCGCCGCCACGCAGCGCACTTTGCGCGGCCAGCAATGCGGCGCCCGCAAAACCCAGCTCCCCCCCCACCACCAGCACATGGCCCAACTGGCCTTTGTGCACAGTCGGCTGACGCGCAGCCAACTGCGGCAAACTCCCCTTAGCCAGCCGGTGCGCTGTGGCAGCCTGAGCCGCAACGACCGCTGGATCCGCCTGTAAGTCAGTGAATTGCAGGCACCCAACATATTCAGCGGCTTGCCCAGTAAACAAACCTATCTTCAAACCAATCACGCTAACGGTGATATCGGCACGCACGGCGCAGCCAAGGACTTGACCGGTATCGGCGCTCAGACCAGAAGGAATATCCACAGCCAACACCGGCAAGCCACTGGCGTTAAGCCGCTCAATGACGGCGCAATAAGGCGCTCGCACTTGACCTTTCAAGCCTGTGCCGAGCATTGCATCGACCACCACGCCATCGAGAAGTGCCCGCTCAGACCATGGCTCAATCAGCACCCCAGCCGCCTGCGCTTGCTTGAATGCCAGCAGCGCATCACCTGCAAGCGCACTCGGCTCGCCAACTGCAAGCACTTTGACCTGCCAACCCGCGCGCAATGCCAGCTCGGCAATCAAGTAGCCGTCGCCAGCATTGTTGCCTTTTCCGGCCAGTACGGTCAGTTCACTGGCATTGCCCCAACGCTGGCGCAATGCGCGCCAAATAGCATGCGCAGCAAGGCTCATCAGCTCAAAACCGGAGGTGCCTGCGGCGATCAAACTGGCGTCAAGCTGCCTCACCTGAGCACTGCTATAAAGGGCTAGAGGAAAATTGTCTGCAGAATCCGGCATGCGAGTACTCCGTTGTCTGGCAGAATTATACGCATCTCATCTATTGGTTTGCCGCTGAACATGTCTATCGATACGCTTGATCTCAACCAACTCGCACAGTCGATCAAAGACTGGGGCCGAGAACTGGGCTTCCAGCAGGTCGGTATCAGCGGGCTCGACCTCGGCGAGCACGAAGCACATTTGCAGCGTTGGCTGGAGGCCGGATACCAAGGCGAGATGGATTACATGGCGGCCCACGGCAGCAAGCGCTCGCATCCAGAGCAATTGGTGCCCGGTACGCTACGGGTGATTTCACTGCGCATGGATTACCTGCCGGGCGACACGCAAATGGTCAAACGTCTAGCCCAACCGGAGAAAGCCTACATCTCCCGTTATGCGCTAGGCCGCGACTATCACAAGCTAATCCGCAAGCGCTTGCAGCATTTAGCCGAACGCATCCAACAGACGATTGGCCCCTTCGGCTTTCGCGCCTTTGTTGATAGCGCACCGGTACTGGAGAAGGCCATCGCCGAGAAATCCGGCCTCGGCTGGATTGGCAAAAACACGTTGGTACTCAACCGCAAAGCCGGCAGTTATTTCTTTTTGGGCGAATTGTTTGTCGATATCGACCTGCCTGTAGATGCTCCACACGGCAGCGAACATTGCGGACGTTGCACAGCGTGCATGGATATTTGTCCCACCCAGGCATTTGTCGGGCCCTATGTGCTGGATGCACGACGCTGCATTTCTTATTTGACGATAGAACTCAAGGGCCCAATCCCCGAAGAGTTGCGCGCGCCTATCGGCAACCGCGTATTTGGCTGTGATGACTGTCAGATGGTCTGCCCTTGGAACCGCTTTGCCAGCCCCACAGAGCAATCGGATTTCAAACCGCGCCACCAACTCGACAACGCCGAGCTGGCGGAGCTGTTTTGCTGGAGCGAAGAAGAGTTTCTCAGCCGCACCGAGGGTTCGCCTTTGCGTAGAGCGGGTTACGAACGCTGGTTACGCAACTTAGCCGTCGGCCTTGGTAACGCACCCTCGAGCATTCCGGTAATCGAAGCACTCAAAGCACGCCGCGATTACCCGTCAGAACTGGTGCGCGAGCATGTTGAGTGGGCCCTCAAACGCCACAGTCAAAGCGCTGCAATCAAACCTTGAGGAAATGCTCGCGGTAATACTGAAGCTCGGCGATGGACTCGCGAATATCATCCAGCGCCTGATGCGTACCTTTTTTGACGAAACCTTCCTTGATTTGCGGCGCCCAGCGATCAGCCAGGATTTTCAAGGTCGAGACATCTAGATAACGGTAATGGAAGTACGCCTCCAGCGTTGGCATGTAGCGATACAGGAAACGTCGATCCTGGCCGATGCTGTTACCACAAATCGGCGACTTGCCTTTGGGCACCCACTGTCCAAGGAAAGCAATGGTTTGCGCTTCGGCCTCAGCCTGACTGATTTTGCTCTCACGCACCCGCTTGGTTAAACCGCTGTCGCCGTGGGTGCGGGTATTCCACTCATCCATACCGGCAAGCGCTTCATCACTCTGGTGCACGGCGATGACCGGGCCCTCAGCCAAGATATTAAGGTCACTGTCGGTGACAATGGTGGCCATTTCGATGATCACGTCACGCTCAGGATCAAGACCGGTCATCTCCAGATCGATCCAAATCAGGTTATTTTCACTTTGCATGTATCGCTCCTCAGCTGATAACACAAGTTTAGCGAATAAATCAGTTGGGGATACGCCAAAGCAACAGGCTCGAATCGCGCCAGTCGTTCAATTGCAACTGCTGATCGGCTGGCACACCCGGCACCGCGAAGGTATTGCTCACCAATAATGTGCCGGGCTGCATCTCCTTACAGGCCTTTTGCCAGAGCTCAGCCATGGGCGCTGGCGACAGGAAGCAGTACACCACATTAAACTCAGCCAGGTCAGTGCGCCAAAGGCTTTGATAACGAATGCTGCAATTGGCTTGAAATAGCGAGCGCAGCAAGGCCAACAAATAAGATAACGGCGCAGTCTCGACCCCGACAAACTGCCCCTCTGGAAACTTTCGCGCCAGCGCCAGCAACGACCCAGCAGGACCGCACCCCAAATCAACAAAGCGCAGCGGCGCAACCTGCTGCTCGACGACACCGGCCAATAACTGCGTGCCTTGCGCACCCGTCAAATACAAAGGCACGCGCTCACCGAAGCTGTTCCAGTTGAATAACAGCAGAATCAAAAAGGCCAACAGGAATACCCAAGACGGCAACGGCGCACCAGCGAAGACGAGCAAGGCAGGCGCAAACGCCAGGTTCAACCACCACCAGAAACGCGACAACCCAAGCCAGCGACCCATGCTTGCAGCCAGCAACCCGTGCAGCAACCCGGCACTCATCCAGTCAAGACGCCAGCCCGCAACCGAGATGCCCAGCAGAACAATCGCCACCAACAATGCCGTTGCCAGCACTTGAGCAAGCAGCGCCACCAACGCCGGATAGCGCTGAGCCAACTGGCGCAGCCCATCAACCAACCCCATCAATCCACTCCCGCCCTTGCAGCACCAGAATTTGCTACCACCATGATTCACTGCCTGTCTTTGTCGGCCGATGCGCTGCACAGTTTAGCCGGAGCACGAGCCCTTGCCCGTGCTAGAATTGCCTGCGAAATAGACGGCTGCAACTCTGCCTCCCTTAAGTAACATACCTTCGGAACCTTCATGGCCAAACGCCAACTCAATCGCCGGCAAAACTGGCGCATCGAAAAAATCCAGGGCGAGCGTGCTGCCCGCGCCGCCAAGCGCGAATCACAAGCACTGCAAACACTGGAAGGTGGTGATCTTGGCCCAGAACAAACGGGTTTAGTCATCGCTCACTTTGGTGTCCAAGTCGAAGTTGAAGCGCTCGAAGGGGAAATGGCTGGCCAGGTTTTTCGTTGCCACCTGCGTGCCAACTTGCCGACCATGGTCACTGGTGACCGCGTGGTCTGGCGCCCTGGCAATCAAGGGATTGGCGTTATTGTCGCGCAGCTGCCGCGCAACACGGAGCTATGCCGCCCAGACACACGCGGCCAACTTAAGCCGGTAGCTGCCAACGTTGACCTGATCGTCATCGTCTTCGCGCCGCTGCCAGAACCACACGCCAACTTGATTGACCGCTACTTGGTCGCGGCTGAGCACGCGGGCATCCGCCCGCTACTACTGCTCAACAAGGCAGATTTGATTGACGATAAAAACGGCGTCGCTCTCAACGCAATGCTCGCGGTCTATCGCCAACTCGGTTACCCGTTGCTGGAAGTGTCGGCCCATCACGGTGACGGCATGGAGCAGCTTATGCAGCAGCTTGACGGGCACGTCAGTGTATTCGTCGGCCAGTCCGGCGTCGGAAAGTCGTCGCTGGTGAACAGCTTGCTGCCCGAAGTAGACACTCGCGTTGGCCCACTGTCTGAGTTGACCGGCAAAGGGACTCATACCACGACCACTGCGCGCCTGTTCCATTTCCCGGGTGGTGGCGAATTGATTGACTCACCCGGCATTCGTGAGTTTGGCTTGGTGCATGTCAGTCGTGACGATGTTGAAGCCGGGTTTATTGAGTTTCATGAACTGCTTGGACACTGCCGCTTTCGCGACTGCAAACACGACCGCGAGCCAGGGTGCGCGCTGCTCAAAGCCCTTGACGAAGGTCGCATCCAACCGCAACGCATGGCCAGCTATCGGCATATTCTGGCGAGCCTGCCTGAAGACGAATACTAAGCCGCTTACACCCCTAAGGTTCGGGCGTATCGATCTTCAGCGCGCCGTCTTCGAAGATATTCAAGCGCTGCTTGATCTCCTCAGGCGGCAAGATATCCGGCGCAGTAACATTTGCTCCTTCAGCTTCTGGCGTGTCTGAAGCTGGAGGAGTGGGCGCGTCTCCAGCCCCCTGCGCACCATCTATCGCACGCTGGGCTCGCTTGGTTAGCACGACAATATCAATACGCCGGTTTACCGGGTTTAGCGGATCTTTGCGATCGAACAGTGCGGAAGACGCATAACCCACCACGCGTGCCACTTTATCCGGGTCATACCCGCCCTCAACCAATACCCGACGTGCTGCGTTGGCGCGGTTGGCAGACAGCTCCCAGTTACCAAAGCCGCCGCTGCCAGCGAAGGGTTTAGCATCGGTGTGGCCGCTGACACTGATTTTATTGGGTACCGCGTTGATGGTGTCGGTAAGCGCCAGCAAGATATCCTCGAAATAAGGCTGCAACTGGGCGCTACCGATGGCAAACATAGGGCGGTTTTCGGCATCCATGATCTGAATACGCAGACCATCCTGAGTAATTTCAAAGAGAATTTGATCCTTGAAATTACGCAGCTGCGGGTCTTCATTGACCTTGTTCTGCAGCTCCTGGAGCAACAACTCCAAGCGCTCGCGCTCCATTTGCTCAGCAATACTCTCCGCCTCGTGCGGATCAATCGGGGATCCATCAGAAGACGTGTCAGGCTGCACATCCGTTGCACTCTGTGGTGCATCCGGCTGCGCATCAGGATTCAACGTACGATCAGGTGAAGGGGCTGGCGAACCGCCCAGATCAATCACATAGGGGCTGGCGCTTTCAGTGAAGCCAATCGGGTCTTGGAAGTAACCGGAGATCAGCTTTTTCTGCTCGGGTGTTGCCGACGACATCAGCCACATCACCATGAAAAATGCCATCATCGCGATCGCAAAGTCGGCAAAGGCAATTTTCCACGCGCCGCCATGGCCGCCACCGACGACCTTCTTGACCCGCTTTACAATGATGGGCTGATTGTTCTCCATGATTCAGCCTTTAGTTTCCACGCATAGCCTGCTCAAGCTCAATAAAGCTTGGGCGGTGCGCCGGATACAAGACTTTACGCGCGAACTCAACAGCCAGAGATGGCGGCATGCCGGAGGCAGAAGCAACCAAGCCCGCCTTTATCGCCTCGTAGACATTGACCTCTTCTTTGGCGTCATGCTCCAGAGAACAGGCCAACGGACCAAAAAAGCCGTACGAAGCCAAAATACCCATAAAGGTCCCGGCCAGCGCGGTACCCACCTTTTCACCGATTTCGGCGTTATTCGCTTCGGCCAATACTGACATGGTCAGTACGATACCCAATACCGCCGCAATGATACCCATCGCGGGCAAACCATCGGCAACCTTCGCCACCGCATGGCTCGGATGCTCAAGCTCTTCCTTGAGGCTAGCGATTTCCATGTCGAACAAGCCTTCCAGCTCATGCGGCGCCATATTGCCGGAGGACATGATCCGTAGGTAATCACAGATAAATGAGGTCATCCGCTCATCGTTGAGAATCGCCGGATATTTACTGAATATCGGGCTCGCAGCCGGATCCTCGACATCTGCCTCAATCGCCATCATGCCTTCACGGCGGCTTTTGTTGAGAATTTCGTAGATGAGCCGCAGCACATCCAAATAATAAGAGTGCTTGAAGCGCGAACTGAACATCTTCAATGATTTCTTGCACACCACCATAAAGGTGCTGCCTGGGTTTGCCTGGAGGAAAGCCCCCAATGCCGCGCCCCCAATAATCAGCACCTCGAATGGGTGTACCAATGCCATTACATGGCCGCCAGACAAGACGAAGCCGCCCAGAACGCTGGCGAACACCACTATGATGCCGATGATTTTTGCCATAATTTAAAAACTTATGCGCCTAAAAATAAGGGAATGCCTGAAGAGCTTAGCGAGCGACGGGAGTACAAGGCCAAAAAGTGCAAAAACCGACCGGGGTCGCGCTCGACTTTAGTGGGTGTAAGTGAGCATTTTGAGCAGCTTTTCAACACAGCGATACCTAGCGCAGCCAATTTCTCAGAGTGTTCCTAGGAATATTTGAAACAATCCTTCTCTATATCGGAAGATTTGCGCGAGACTATAGTCAGTTAATAATAAAAGCCAGTTTGGCCCAACCTAATGTCAAATCAATTAGCTAGACCTCGTACTCTTAAAGCATGGCTGACGCTCTTGGATAAGCAGCTATTGCCTGTACAGATTGAAAGTCGACAGAAAGTTCTGGCCGCACTGACTGACAGTCGCCGCTCACTACGTGAGATAGCTGACTTAATTCAAAATAGCCCAGCATTGGCGATCAGTGTTCTACGCGAAGCCAACGCGTCGCAAAACACCTTGGGTGAGCCTGCTGAAAGCCTTGAAAACGCACTCAACAGACTCGGCCTACAGCGCACCCAGGCATTACTTGAGCGCTTACCTGCACTGAAGCGCGAAGAAATCCCTTTAGCATTACGCCAGATCCAACTGATCAGCCAACACGCGTCGCAACAAGCCAACGGGTTGTTCTCTGGCCGTCTGGCCCGGCTATGGCAAGAAATCCACTGGGGCAGCATGCTATTTCTTGCCCCGGTCTGGGCGTTAGTTTCGAGCTACCCCGATTTGTTGAGTACGTGGGAGCAGCGCGTACTGGTCAATGCAGAGCCTGCGCAAAAGGTCGAAATCGACATGCTCGGAGTCCCCTTGCTCCAGCTTTGCCTGGCGCTTGCCGAGCGCTGGAAACTCCCCGAATGGATTTGCTACAGCTACCGACTGCTGCTCAATGACCGACGCTTTCTAGCCAAGGCACTGCTGATTGCCCGCGACAATCAACATCCGTTGCATCAACAACAATGCTTGGATGCCGACCCCGATTTACAACGCTGGCTAAGCCACCCAGCCAATTGCATTCTTCTGGCAAACGGCCTGGCACTTTCAGCGCACCACTCGTGGGATGGTCAGCACAGCCTGCGCTGGCAGCAACTCACCGGGCTTTACCTGCAGTTACCGGTTGCTGACTTACAGCAGTCGATTCATCAGCAGGCCGCAATCAGCGCCCGCAAACTGGTTACCACGGACCTTTGGCACCCGGCGCAAGCAATGCTTTGGCCTTGGCACGCCAGCCACTTGATATCGCCAGAGCCGCCACCTGCCAATAAAGCTGACGTCCAAGACTGGCGTCAGCTTTGCAAACAACTCCTCAGCGAGCCCAGTGCGTTTAACAATGTTCTGCAATTAACCGCCTGCGCCAGTCGCACTTTTCAAGCTGGCGGAATGCAGCGCGTGCTTTTACTGCTGTCAGATCGCACGCAAAGCAAACTGGTCTCACAACATCCCATTGGTCTCAATGAGTCAGCCCTGGGGTTGAGCCTTGACCCACAACAAAGTCAGGTTCTGCGCACCCTGCTGAGCACTCCCGGACAACTGCGTTTAACCCCTGAAAATATCGCGCAATTTTCAGCACGCTTGTCGGGCGCAGTTAAAGAGCTATTTCCCAGCGAGCATTTATTGTTCAGGTCATTGGGTACCAATGGCCGAGTGGTGATGATTGCGGTCTGTGATTGCAACGGCGCAGCGCTGGACGATAATCGCCTGCAAATCTTTGCAAAAACCGCTCAATGCATTGAGCGTGCTCTCAGCAACTTTGCTAATCGCGGACGCTAAGGAGCTTCCGAGAAAGCCAGCAAACCAAGGCAGTGCAACACTGCCCGGTATGTGAGAGCGACCATTCAAACAAGCATCTTGAGCCTGTTAAATCGCAGCAAAACGGCCGTAATAATCTCTCGCAGAGTCACTCGAAGGTTATCCAGCCTTTCCGTTACAATGTCGGTCATATCCGACTACTGAGGTCCGGCATGTCCGCCTTCGCTGAACTCCCACTGGTTATTGAGCCTGCTGAACTGGCCAGCCGCCTTGACGCGCCTGAACTGATACTGGTCGACCTCACTGGCGCAGGACGCTATGCATCCGGGCATATTCCAGGCGCGTACTTTGTCGACCCAAAGCGCACGCAACTGGGCCAACCTCCTGCTCCCGGCCTGTTGCCGAAGCGTGAAGACTTAGAGCAAGTCTTCACTGAGCTTGGCCACAACCCTGACGCCGTTTATGTGGTGTACGACGATGAAGGCGGCGGCTGGGCCGGGCGCTTTATTTGGTTGCTGGATGTCATCGGGCACAGCAATTATCACTACCTGGACGGCGGCCTGCTCGCTTGGCTCGGCGAAAACCGAGAAACCAGCACTGCGCAACCCGAGCTACATCATCACGCGGTCAAGCTAACCTTGAGTGACGCCCCCACCGCCAGCCGTGAATACCTGCAAAGCCGTCTTGGCGCTAGCGACCTTGCAATTTGGGACGCACGTGGCCCTGGCGAATACAGCGGCGAAAAAGTGCTAGCAGCCAAAGGAGGGCATATTCCTGGAGCTATTAACTTCGAATGGACCGCTGGCATGGACCCCGCGCGCTCACTGCGGATCCGTCAGGATATGGCCGAGGTCTTGCAAATGCTCGGTATCACACCTGACAAGGAAATCATCACTCATTGCCAAACGCATCACCGCTCAGGCTTTACCTACCTTGCAGCAAAAGCGCTTGGTTATCCCAACGTTAAAGCCTATGCCGGCTCGTGGGGCGAATGGGGCAACCACCCAGATACCCCTGTAGAATATTGAGCTATCGGTAATACGCGCATCAGTATGTGCAGTGTTTGCAGCATCGCGGCAGCACTGCACAATCAAGTAAGACTCTAAGGAATCACAATGAAACAACGCTTGTTCATCATCAGCCAATATTTGCTGCCACATCATTTGTTATCGCGCTTGATTGGCTGCGCTGCTGAGTGCCGTGCTGCGTGGTTCAAAAACCGCCTGATCAACTGGTTCATCAAGCAATACAACGTCAACATGAGCGAGGCTCAGGTCGAAGACCCGACAGCTTTCGAGCATTTCAACGCATTCTTCACCCGCGCCCTCAAAGATGACGCACGTCCACTCGATACCAGCACGGATGCAGTACTCTGCCCAGCAGACGGCACCATCAGTCAACTCGGCAAAATTGAGCATGGCCGGGTATTCCAAGCCAAGGGACACAGCTTTAGCGTGGTCGAACTGCTTGGCGGTAATACCCAGCTAGCCAGCCCGTTCATGGGCGGCGAATTCGCAACCGTTTACCTATCACCGAAAGACTATCACCGCGTACACATGCCGCTGGCAGGCACGCTCAAACAGATGGTTTATGTCCCAGGCCGCCTGTTTTCGGTAAACCAGACCACAGCAGAAAATGTGCCTGAGTTGTTCGCCCGTAACGAACGAGTAGTTTGCCTGTTTGATACCGAGCGCGGCCCGATGGCAGTGGTATTGGTTGGCGCGATGATTGTTGCCTCGGTCGAAACCGTTTGGGCAGGTTTGGTCACACCACCCAAACGCGAGCTGAAAACAGTTAGCTACGATGAAACAGCACGTGCGCCAATCTCTCTGGAGAAAGGTGCAGAAATGGGTCGTTTTAAACTGGGCTCGACGGCCATTGTGCTATTCGGACCTGAACAGGTTAAATGGAGCGAAGAGTTGACGGCTTGCAGCAGTGTGCAAATGGGTCAACTGATGGGTAGCAAAGCACTCAAGGCTGGCGCATAAACGCCGCGGCTCAATGAATAGTGTACAGTTGTAAAACGCTCGGTCAGGGAATACCGAGCGCGCACGAGTCATACAGGACTATGCTTAGGGCTGTGCTAATAGCGTTGCGCCGCAACAATATACAACTCGTTTTTTATCCCGTGTCACGCAAGGACGCTGCTAGGGTTTCTAGTATGATCACTTGATTGTTGGCTTCTTGCTGGCATGGAGTATCTAAATTTGACTGAGACACAGACACCTCACCTCTTGCTTCGCGTTTCGACGCCGAAAAACCAGAGCCTGTCGTTCTGTGACTCTACTCCGCGTGACCTTAAACGCTGGATAGCCCTCCTGCCCAAAGCCAATATTGGCGAGACGGCTCGCCAGCTTTATCAGGCGCTTGTCGAGATAAACCAGCTGCTAACGCCCTCTGATAATCGCATACAGCTTCTAGAGTTGGTACGCCCAGAGGTCTTCTATGTTTGTCAGCATCTGGAAAAACATTTCCTCAATCAAGCCATTGTGCTTGATGAACGCCCGCGCAAAGTAGCCAACCTTTGTCAGGCCCTGCAAAACCATCTCGCCAACGGCTACAAGCTGGTTATTTCGCGTAACGTCATTAAAAGCAGTAAAGAATCGAAGCAACTGCTGACGATTGCCCTGCAACGCGCTATTCATAGTCTTTGTGGACCGCTGGTGCGTGCCAGCCAGCTTTACTGCCCGGTTCCTGAAGGGCTGTGGTTTGAACTGCACCAGCTGTATCTGATTGCCAAACAGCGCGGCCTGAAAAACATGGTGGTGCGCGACCCGCTGGCCCGACACGGCCAAGGGCTGAGTGTCGAGCAAAACTATATCGTCGCGGCATTGATGGGCTGCTCGCGCTGCAATCAGATGCGCCAGAATGCCATTGGCCGTGTTGCCGAGGCGCTTGAGCAATGGAGCACCTTGGTCAACATCGAAGATGGTAACGACCCCGAAAGCTTATTTGCCGTTGCAACCCAACTTGATGGCCCGCCACGTTACACCTCGTTATTCCAGAAAAAAGACCTGCAGGTTGCGATCGGCATTGATACCCATCCACTGATTGATGCGATCAATGAACACTTGCTCCTTCCACCAGAGTCAGTCGGCAAATCTCGACTGCTGGTACCCGAAGGATTAAGCGTTGATTTGTTGCAACACCTGAGCGCGGCCTGGGGCGATATTTCCGAACGTACTTTTCAGCGCAGCAATGGTCAGGGCTCGTTAACCCTTTGCATTGGCATGAGTGCCTTGCACTATTTCATCGCCAATAAGCGCACCTTTGCTGACATCCTCAAAATGCCGGCAGAAATCAACAAGGTCGAATTTAAAGAATCAACGGGCAAGCCAGATATCTGGGCGAATGCCTTCGACGCGCAGAAAACGCCCGCCTGGGATCACGGCCTGCCCTACGAAGAAATCGAGTACCAAAAACCGCAAACAGAAGCTGCCGACACTTATGAGGCTGCGGACCAAGACGTCGAAAGTCAGGTTTTCCCGACATTCGAACTGCCCATCATCAACCTCAGCCCAGGCGGATACTGCCTTACCTGGCCGAAAGAAGTGCCTAACCAACTGCAAGCGGGAGAGCTGTTGGGTATTCAAGATGCTCCCGGTCAAGCCTGGAGTATTGCAGTGGTACGCTGGATCCGTCAGGCACGCGGCGGTGGCACCCAGATGGGTATCGAGCTTATCGCCCCTCATGCCCAACCCTGTGGCCTGCAGCTGATTCGCAAAAGCGAGCAAAACAGCAGCTATTTACGCGGGCTATTACTGCCAGAAATAAGCGCTATTTCCCGCCCGGCTTCGGTTATTGTGCCGCGCCTGCCCTTCCAGGAGGGCAATAAAGTTATAGTCAATATCGCCGGGGTAGAACACCGTGCGGCTCTGGGTCAAAAACACACCTCAACCGGCAGTTTCAATCAGTTTGAATACCGTCTCCACAGCTCTGCACCTGACGATCACGGGAAGCCCGTCACACCCGTGGAAAACCAGCGTGCGGGTTCCGAGGAAGACTTTGACTCACTCTGGAAGTCGCTGTAGATTCCTTACGAATTATCTAATTTAGCGTGCTGCCAGCGTAACTAATCCAGTTAGACATGTTTTTCTCTCTGCCACTTTTGCATCGTTCGATCCAGGCACACCATACGTGCCCTGCTCAACACGACTCGAACCTGCATACGACGATAAATCTGCCCAACTGACGATTAACCTTGGCCGAGGGTGCGAATACCTTGGCGCAGACCGAACTGAATAATGGCCATCGAAAAAAAGACCATCCGCCTACTGATCCTCGAAGACTCGCAAAATGAGGCCGAACGCCTTGTCAGCCTGTTTCGCAACTCAGGTAGCGCAACACGCGTTCACCGTCTTACCTCCAGCGATGACCTCAGCGAAGCCCTGCAACATACCTGGGACCTGCTGATTTGCGCACCGACCAGTGAACAGCTGTCGCCAGCGGAGGCGATCGGCTCGATCCGGCGCTTGGCTAAAGATGTGCCGGCAATCCAATTGCTCACCGACAACGACTCCGACAGCATCACTGAAGCACTGGCCATGGGCGCCCAGGATGCCTTGCCGCAAGGTGATGACGAGCGCCTGATTCTGATCGCCAAACGCGAGCTGCAAAACCTCGAAGAGCGTCGTGCCCGCAGACGCGCAGAAGTGGCCTTGCGCGAAGCAGAAAAACGCTGCCAACTGTTACTTGAAAGCTCCGTAGACGCCATTACTTACGTCCATGACGGCATGCATATCTACGCCAACCGCGCCTATCTCGAACTCTTCGACTATGAAGATGCTGAAGAGCTTGAAGGCATGCCGATGATCGACTTGATCGACAGCTGCGACCAAAGCGAATTCAAGAATTTCCTGAAGAACTACGCAGACAGCGAAAGTGCTGCAGAGCTGAAGTTCTCTGGGGTAAAAGCCAGCGGCAAGCGCTTCAAAGCACGCATGAGCTTTCTCCCGGCTACCTACGACGGGGAGCCATGCACCCAAGTCGTTATTCGCTCGGATGCCGACAATAGCGAACTGGAAGAGAAACTGCGTGAAATCAGCAGCCAGGATTTGGTCACTGGGCTGTTCAACCGCCCCCACTTCCTGGAGTTGATCGACACAGCAGCGGATCGAGCAGTGAATACCGGACAACCGTCCAGTCTGGCTTACATCCGCCTTGATCAGTACTCAACCTTGCTTGCCGACATCGGCATCGCAGGTATCGATATGTTGCTGGCCGATCTGGCCAGCCTGTTACGCACCCACTTCGCCGGTGAAGCACAGCTGGCACGCTTTGGCGATGATGTATTCGCCGCCCTGCAACTGGGTGTCACACCTGAGCAGGCAGAGCCTGGACTTAAAGTGCTGCTGAAAAAAGTGGAAAGCCATCTATTTGATGTTAATGGCCGAACAGCACAAACCACCCTCTCAATTGGCGTCGCTGGACTCAACGAGACCACGCCGAATGGGCAAGTCGTAGTTGATCGCGCGCATCGCTGCGCCGACGAGCAAGAACAGGGCAACAACCTCAAACTATTCAACCCAGCCGATGTGATCGCCGCTGCGGCAAACCGTGGCGATATTGTGGCTATGGTTAAGCAGGCTCTGGATAACAACGGTTTGCGCTTACTGTTCCAGCCGATCATCAGCCTGCGCGGCGACAACCAAGAGCACTATGAAGTGCTTTTACGCATGCTCAATTCGAAAGGTGAAGAAACCCAGCCGACTGAATTCCTCGCAGATGCGGTTACGGCTGGGCTAGGCGAGAAGCTGGATCGCTGGGTGATCCTGAATGCGATCAAGCAACTCACCGAGCATCGCAGCAAAGGCCATAACACACGCCTCTTTGTGCACTTGTCGAGCGCCAGCCTGCAGGATCAGACGCTACTCCCCTGGCTAAGCGTTGCTCTCAAGGCCGCACGCCTGCCTTCGGATGCACTGGCCTTCCAGCTTAGCGAAACCGATGCAGTGACATACTTGAAGCAGGCGAAAGCGCTGACTCAAGGCCTCAACGAATTACACTGTAAAGTGGCGCTCAGCCAATTTGGCTGCGCACTCAACCCGTTCAATTCGCTGAAACACCTGCACATCGACTTCGTCAAGATCGACGGTTCCTTCAGCCAAGACCTCAATCGCGCCGAGAACCAGGAGGCCCTGAAAACCCTACTCGATAGCTTGCACTCACAAGCCAAGCTGACCATCGTCCCCTTCGTTGAGTCTGCAACTGTGTTGTCGACCCTCTGGCAAGCCGGGGTCAATTACATTCAAGGCTTCTATCTGCAGGGGCCAACGCAAACCATGAACTACGACTTCACCTCTGACGACGAATAACGTTGCAAGGAGGCTCGACGAAGACAGGGCGGATGATGCTTTTTCATCCGACAACCAACGCCCAAGCTATTTGCTTGGGCGTTTTGCTGTTTGCACCGAGCTGAACCGTCAGCTAAACCACCGAGAGAGATCGAGGGCTACAAAGACCACGTAGCAAGCGCGCGATAGCGCCCCTTGTGCGACTCATACAGCACAAAGTGGTCCGCCCTGAGCAGGAACTCAGCCGGCTCAATGGCTTCCGGTACAACCGCTCGGTAATCGCGAGACAGGGTCAAGTGCGCTCGAAACTCATGCGGCCCGAGCAACAAGCCCAAAGGTAATAACGCTTGCTCTAGCGCGTAGACCAACTGCCCAAGCGCTAGCGGCGGGTCTTGGGCCTGCAACACTAGAATGTTCGAACGCGGCCAGACTTGCAGAGAGTCAAGGTAGACGGTTAGCGACTTTCCCGTAACCGGCATCTGGCTAACTGCTGCGCAGATTGCGTCAATTTGGCTGACTGGCACCGCGCCGAGAAAAGCCAGGGTCAGATGGAAATTCTCGGCGGCAACTGGCCGACCAGAACGCGGCTGCAAACCCCTGCGCCACTGCGAAATAGCACCACGCAGCGCAGGGGTGCAAGCCAAGGCGAAGAACAACCGCTTACTCGGTTCAGCGCTGCTCATCGCCTACAGCCTTTGGCCTGTCATCAGCCGCTCAATCGAGGCCATCACGGTCACGGAAGCCGAGCAAATACAAAATACCATCAAGACCTAATGTCGAGATGGCTTGCTTAGCCGACTGTTTCACCAATGGTTTGGCGCGAAATGCGACGCCAAGTCCAGCAATCGCCAGCATTGGCAAATCGTTTGCTCCGTCACCTACCGCAATCGTCTGCTCTAGGCGCAAGCCTTCTTTTTCAGCGAGCTGACGCAGCAAATCGGCTTTGCGCTGCGCATCAACAATCGGCTCGACCGCAACACCGGTGACCAGGCCATCGACGATTTCCAGCTCATTGGCATAGACATAATCAATACCAAGCTTGGCTTGCAACTGCTTGGCAAAATAGCTGAAACCGCCGGACAGGATCGCCGTTTTATAGCCCAGACGACGCAACTCGCTGAACAATGTCTCGGCGCCTTCAGTCAGGCGCAATGAAGCGCCAATGTCACTCAATACCGTTTCAGGCAGGCCTTTTAGTAGCGCCAGACGTTCTTTGAAGCTGGCCGCAAAGTCCAACTCGCCACGCATTGCACGCTCGGTGATCTCAGAGACCTGTTCACCTACACCGGCAGCCTTGGCTAACTCGTCGATGACCTCAGCCTCGATCAGCGTCGAATCCATATCGAATACGGCCAATCGGCGGTTACGACGAAACAGCGAATCGCTCTGGAACGCGATGTCGACATTCAGCTCCTGCGCCACACTGAGGAACTCTGCGCGCAACGCCGCAGGATCGGCAGGCTCACCACGCACCGAAAACTCAATGCAGCCCTTGCCCTGCTCGGCAGGCATATCCAACGGCATGCGCCCAGAAAGGCGGTCGATATGGTCGATATTCAACGCATATTTAGCGGTGATTGTACTCACCCGCTGCAGTTGTTCAGCTGTGACCTTGCGCGTAAGCAGCGTCACGATGTGCCGGGCTTTGCCTTGGCCGTCGACCCATAGCTGATAATCAGCCTCGGAGACAGGCGTGAACCGCACTTGCTGATCCAGTTCATAGGCACTGAACAGCACGTCTTTAAGCACTGAGGAACCGCGTTCAGTATCAGGAATCTCGACCAGAATGCCAAAAGACAGTGTGTCGTGAATGACCGCCTGGCCAATATCAAGAATATTGACTCCACCTTGGGCCAATACTCCCGTGATGGCGGCGGTTAGACCGGGACGATCTTCACCAGTGATGTTGATCAGGACGATTTCGCGCAAGGCGCACCCTCCAAAGGCTTGATAAGTAGTAAACAGCCGTTAAAAAGACTGTTGGGACAGTTAATGAGGCGCAAAACAGAGCATCGAAAGACGATAGCTAGACGAAAAAAGCACTTTCCCAGCCTATTTCGACAGCAACACACCCGGTCGAATAGTTTTTCGCCTGACGGTTATACCCAGCAGGGCCGGTGAAGAACTCACATTCTACCCACTTTCCAAGCAATTCGGACATGCGCGGTGCTTTGCCGTACGCGGGCCGCTCGCTATACTGCGCGGCATCTTCAGTCGACAAGATCAGAGCGCTGTGAACCGGCCCGCCCCCGTGAAATCCGATAATTTCTTTATCCTGCTATTTCAGGCATTGCGCCAACGTCGCGTGCCACTCGCATTGCGTATCGCTAGCCACAGCTTATTGCTCGTCGCTATGGCGCTGGTGATCTATGCGTGGGTGATCGGCATGCAGTTCAAACAAGCCATGCAGCAGCAAGCTGAAGCACTAGGCACCAGCCTGATTACGCAAACGGCGTCTTCTGCCACCGAGCTGCTGGTTGCCAACGATATTCTCAGCCTGAATGTGCTGCTGAATAATCTAGTGAAAAATCCACTGGTCGCACATGCCGCTATTTACAGCATCGACAATCGCATTCTTGCCGAAGCAGGCTCGCGCCCAAGCCAAGGCATGCTTGGCGAGACGGAAGGACTGTACTCGTCACCTATCACCTTTCAAGAAGTAATAGCCGGACAGCTGCGCATCAGTCTGGATATGCGTCAGTTCGAACAACCCATGACCATCAGCCTGCAGAGCATGGGTATTCTCAGCCTGATTTTGCTGGCATTAGCACTGACGCTAAGCCTGCGCCTGGGCCGTTATATTTCAACGCCGCTGCTGCAAATGCGCGTATGGCTGCGTGACCCCGATGACCCTGCACCTGGCGCCAGTCGTCAGGATGAAATTGGTGATCTCGCCCGCCAACTGCAAGCACGTTTGGTCCCGGAAAAGCCGGAGCCAGAACACGAGCTAGAAGCAGAAGACCTGTATGACGATGCGGACTACGGCGATGATCAGGACGCCGACTATGATGAAGACGCCGATGAGCCGGGTTTTTCGATGCCCAATCTCAGCGCCAAAGACGATGACAACGATGACCTGCACGACTTTGACGAGTCGCCACGGTCGACGCCTAGCATCAAAACGAACCAGCCAGCAAACAGCACGCTTCACACCAGGAACGACCCATTTGCTGACTTGCACGACATGGATAACGACGCAGCTGAACTAGACGAAGATGACTTCGCTGACGCGACTCCAGCCCCTGCGTCGCATGTACCTGCGACACCAAGAAGCTCCCAGCCAAGCGCAGTGCTGGCGATCCAGCTAGGCGCTCAGGAGCAACTACGTCGTTTGCCGCGCGCCCGCTTGATGGATTTGTTGAAACGTTATCGTGATTGTCTGGACCGCGCAGCGAACCTCTATCAAGCTGAACTGCACACGCTTAAAGACGGCAGTAGCCTGATGCTATTCCATCGCCAAGACAGCGGCGAAGAGTTCCTGATTCATGCTATTTGCTGTGGTGAACTGATGCGCGCACTGGGCCACGCCCTGCAAATTGAAGTTGCCGACAGTGGCATCACCTTGCAGTTGCAGTTGGGCATGACCTTGGGTAATGACCTGATGGATCTTAGCCAGGGTGAGCTGCTGCTCAACGAAACCTCACAGGACGCTCTGGCACTGTCACAACATAGCCGCAACTTGCTGCTGGTCGAACGTGGCGTAGCCGATGACGAACTGGTTCGCCAACGCGCCCGCACTCGCTCTATCGCCAGCCCAGAAGGTGCATGTTGCGTCGAAAGGCTGCTTGACCCGTATCCAGCCCTGCTAGAACGCCAGTTAGGCAAGTTGCGCGACCACTAAACCACGGATTGTAAGCCACACACTCCAGCGCTAGCAGAGCCGGCCCAGTGCTCTGCTAGCGCTGCAGCCTCTCCGCGCCACCGGCCCCCCCCTCTCGCTACTAGGTGTCAGGCGCTTGCAGCTTGGCAGGCAAGCTGCGCCTCATCCGCCACTGGCGGCTGGAACTGGCTGCTGAATGCAAAAAACCGCAAACTGCGGTTTTTTGAGTTTTATCCTGCAAGCTGTTTTAGAACCGGAATACTTCAGAGTCAATTCGCACCGGTTGTACCATTGGGATTTTAGGTGGGTCTTCTTTCTTGGGTGTAGCAGGCGCTTTTTTAGGTGCTCGCTCAGCGATTGCCGGAATCTCACCGTCTTGCTGCTTGACCGCCATGGCAACTTGCTCGACCAGTTGATGCATCAGCGTGCTCTGAGCATGCACTTGTTCAGCGATAGAACCACCGTGAGCCTGCTCCAGACGCACCAGTCGACCATCCAGCAATTGACCATTTTTGCCCATTAAACGCCACTGGGCTTCAAGCACGGCCGGGCGCCGTGGGCCAGAATCAAGCCGGGCAATCGACATCAGTATCTGAACCTGCGGGGTAACACCGGGCACTGCCGGGGCAAGCGTCAAGCGCTGGCTGTTCAGTTGCGAAGACAGTTGAAGGAGCAGCTGTTGATCAATGTCTGAAGCCAAGCTGCCTGCCCAACGCGCATCTCTCGACGCGATCAGGCTGCCATCTTCCTGGCGCTGCAGCAGCGCCTCACGCTGCAAGTAATCGGCAATCGATACTGGGCCCAGCAACACCGCCACACCCTCGTCAGCGGACGGTACTTTAGCGCCACCACTGTCGAGCTGATACAAAGGTACTGGCTGGTAACGCGCACAGCCCGCTAACCCGAGTAGAGCTACCAACAGAATCAAGGGGAGTCGCATTGCAATCATCAATATCATCCAGCCAGTCATCAGACCGGTCTATATGTCCATAAAAATCAAAAAACGGTTTTAGGCTACACCATTCATTGTTAGCGAATTAAAAACTCTCTGAAAAACTCACTTGAGACACAAATTCCAAACTTCAGGCAGGCATACTCCTGAACGTCATGCGATGGCAATTTACTATTACCCGCACCGGGAATATGCCCTGAACAATGAACGCCGCCAGTGGTCACATCATCCTAGAAACCTGCGTCAGACTCCAGTGTTGATCTACCTTAGAGTATTTCAGGTGTTACCCAGCTACTCAACCAGCAAGCTGTCAACTCGCTGAAAGCCCCGCGGCAGCTTATTGCCACGCCGACCGCGCTCACCTTTGTAGTGTTCAAGATCATCAGCCTTGAGTGACAAGGTGCGCTTACCCGCTTGCAGCACCAGCGTCGCCCCAACTGGCAGAACGGCGAGATCGGTCAGGTACTCTTCGCGCGAAGCAACTCGATCGCCCGGGATACCGATAATTTTATTGCCCTTACCTTTGCCCAACTGCGGCAAGTCCGCCACCTTGAACAACAACAAGCGGCCTTCGGTTGTTACCGCGGCGAGCCAATCCTCTTCGCGACTGACCAACGGCTTGGGGGGTATCACTTTGGCGCCATTTGGCAGACTCAGTAGAGCTTTACCGGCTTTGTTCTTGGCTTGCAGGTCTTCACCTTTAACCACGAAACCATAACCCGCATCCGAAGCGATCACATACAACGCCTCATCATCCGGCAACATCACGCATTCAAACGTGGCGCCAGGCGGTGGCGTCAGACGACCCGTTAATGGCTCGCCCTGGCCACGCGCGGAAGGCAATGAGTGCGCGGCCAACGAGTAGCTACGCCCGGTTGAGTCAATAAACACTGCGTACTGATTCGAGCGTCCTGGAGCCAGGGCTTTAAAGCCATCACCGGCCTTATATGACAAGCCCGTCGCATCCAGGTCGTGGCCCTTACCGCAACGCACCCATCCTTTCTCGGAGATCACCACAGTGACGGGCTCAGCAGGCATCAGTTCATTTTCTGACAGCGCCTTGGCTTCGGCACGCGCGACAATCGGCGAACGTCGATCATCGCCGTAGGTTTCAGCATCTTTGATGATTTCATCACGCACCAGCTTCTTCAGGCGCGCTTCGCTGCCAAGCAGCTTGAGCAGTTTTTCACGCTCTTTGGCCAGCTCGTCTTGTTCACCCCGAATTTTCATCTCTTCAAGGCGCGCCAACTGACGTAAGCGCGTATCAAGGATGTAATCAGCCTGGATATCTGTCAGCGCAAAGCGCTCGATCAGCACCGCTTTTGGCTGCTCTTCAGTACGGATGATGTGGATCACTTCATCCAGATTGAGGAAGGCAACCAACAAGCCTTCCAACAGGTGCAAGCGGCGCTCGACTTTATCCAGACGGAACTGCAGACGGCGGCGCACGGTATTAACCCGATACTCCAGCCACTCACGCAGCAGTTGGCGCAGATTCTTCACCTGCGGCTTGCCGTCCAAGCCAATCACGTTGGTGTTGACTCGGTAACTCGATTCAAGCTCAGTAGTGGCAAACAAGTGCTGCATCAACTCCGCAGCATCGACCCGATTTGAGCGCGGAATGATAACAATGCGGCATGGATGTTCGTGGTCAGACTCATCACGCAGGTCAGCCACCATAGGCAGCTTTTTGGCCTGCATTTGTCCAGCGATCTGCTCCAACACTTTAGAACCGGAGACCTGATGCGGCAGCGAGGTGACAACGATATCGCCATCTTCAACCCGATAAACCGCACGCATACGCACCGAGCCACGACCGGTTTCGTAGATTTTCAGCAGATCAGCCCGTGGCGTGATGATCTCCGCCTCGGTCGGATAATCCGGCCCCAATACGTGCTCACAAAGCTGCTCGACTGTGGCATTCGGCTCATCAATCAAGCGCACGCAGGCCGCAGCGACTTCGCGCAGGTTATGCGGTGGCACATCGGTCGCCATACCGACTGCAATGCCTGTCGTGCCATTGAGCAGTAAGTTCGGCAATCGCGCAGGCAGGGTTGCGGGCTCGTTCATGGTGCCGTCAAAGTTCGGCACCCAGTCAACTGTGCCCTGCCCCAACTCGGTCAGCAGGACTTCCGAATAGCGCGACAACCGCGCCTCGGTATAACGCATGGCCGCGAAGGATTTTGGATCATCCGGCGCCCCCCAGTTTCCCTGACCATCGACCAAGGTATAGCGGTAGCTGAACGGCTGCGCCATGAGGACCATTGCCTCGTAGCACGCCGAATCGCCATGCGGATGAAACTTACCCAGCACGTCACCGACAGTACGCGCCGATTTTTTGTGCTTGGAGTCAGCATCCAGGCCCAATTCACTCATCGCGTAGATGATGCGCCGCTGAACCGGCTTCAGACCATCACCAATGTGCGGTAAAGCACGGTCCATGATTACGTACATGGAGTAGTTGAGGTAAGCCTGCTCGGTAAAATCGGCAAGGGAACGGCGTTCAACACCGTCCAGACTCAAATCGAGAGAATCGCTCATGCGTGCCTCATTGCAAAGTTGATTGGCGCAGCAACAACGTGCCGTCGCGCTGGGTAAATTCGAGTTTCTTCAGGGCACTCATGCCCAGCAATACTTCCTCACCGGTCATACCGGGAGCGATCAGAGCGGTGACATCGTGAAGCACAATATCGCCTAATTTAAGTTGTTTGAGCCGCGTTCGATGCCCTGTGGTCTGGCCATTAGCCGTTCGCACGGTAACCGCTGCACCTGCCTGCAAACCCAGCTGTCGAGCAAGCTCTGCTGGAACGGCGACATCTGTCGCCCCGGTATCCAGTAAAAACTCAACATCTTCACCGTTTATCTGCCCACTAGCGAAATAGTGTCCTTGCCGACTACTGGCCAGGCGCACCTCAACATAGCCATTGGCATGCACCGATTGTGGATTGCTGTTCGGGTTACGCTGTTTATCTTCAAGATTGCCAAAAAAATGCGTCGCAAGGAACAAGCCTGCGCCCCACGCCAGTACGAGCATTACCCGACCGGCGCGCTTCCCCGCAGGCTGCGCACTCACTGGTTAGCCTCCCAGCCACCTTTCGGTGCAGCAAAGCGCCAAACGATAGGGCGCGCCTCGCCATCGGCACGAACCCGACCACCGTTATCGACGCCCAGCCAGGCTCCGCTTTGATCAATCTGCAATGCTTCGACCCGCCCGTAAGCACTTGGGTAACGCCGCGCCTCGGTCAGCGCTTCATCCGCAAATGACCAGCAACGCTCGACCTCACCATTACTTAGCTTGCGCCGGCAGATGCGATGAGCCTGACGCTCCAGAGTGAAGAGTTTTTCAGCGTAGTAACTCAAGTCTGAGAAATCTTTCGGTTGTGGTGTGCCGCCGAGTTGCTCGGGCGCAGGTACTTTGCCGCTTTCGCTAAGCAATACACAGCCGCCGGTACATTCCCATACTGAACGTTTCTTGTGCATAACCAACAAACCACGGCGCTGACGTTCAGCCGCCAGCCACATACGTCCACCAGCAGGATCAATCGTGATGCCTTCAAGCAGCGCATTGAAATGCAACAACATGCCGCTGCCCCGGGCTTGATGAACCAGAGACTTCGGCAGCCGCACCCACTCAGGGTCTGCGGCGACGGGCAACAGCAACACCTCAGCCTTAGCCTCACTGACCAAATAGCGATTACCGATCGAGTCGCAGGTGATGCCCTCAAAATCGAGCGAGCCACCGCGCACTAGACCTGTCGCCCATGCGCGCACGCCAATTCCCCAAGGCAAGCTTGAGTCTGGAGCGGGTGGTGCCGTAAATAACTCAGGCTCAGCTTGCCACACACCGTCACCACCGCCGAGACGGTAGATACGACCATCATCACGATCCGAAACCGCCCACAATGCATCTCCGCACCAGGCCAGCCCGGATAAATTGCCCGCAGACATGCCATCGACCGGGTGCTCACTGATTAACTTAAGCTGCTCAACCGGCTGACTGACAGCCAACTGATTAGCCGCTACAAATGGTGCAACACTAAGCAATAACAGAGCGAAAAACGTGTGCCTCAAAGCAGAACCTCAGCCAGATCACCTTTCGACTCAAGCCACGCCTTGCGATCGCTTGCGCGTTTTTTCGCCAGCAACATGTCCATCATTTCCTGAGTGGCGGGATAATCTTCCAGCGTCAATTGCACCAGTCGCCGAGTATTCGGGTCCATGGTGGTTTCACGCAACTGCGGCGGATTCATCTCACCAAGGCCTTTGAATCGGGTGACCTGCGGCTTACCGCGACGCTTCTCGGCAACCAAACGGTCAAGAATGCCGTCACGCTCAGCGTCGTCAAGGGCGTAGAAAATCTCTTTACCCAGATCGATCCGGTATAGCGGTGGCATGGCGACAAAGATATGCCCGGCATCAACCAACGCGCGAAAATGCTGAACGAACAATGCGCAAAGCAAAGTCGCAATGTGCAGGCCGTCAGAGTCGGCGTCGGCGAGGATGCAAATCTTGCCGTAGCGCAGTTGCGTCAGGTCGTTTGAGCCCGGATCGATACCAATGGCCACGGCAATATCATGCACCTCTTGTGAGGCTAGAACTTCACTGCCATCGACTTCCCAAGTGTTGAGGATCTTGCCGCGCAACGGCATGATCGCCTGGAACTCTTTATCCCGCGCTTGCTTGGCAGAACCACCGGCGGAGTCACCCTCGACCAGGAACAGCTCAGAGCGCATAGGGTCCTGACCTGCACAATCAGCCAGCTTGCCCGGCAGTGCAGGCCCTTGAGTAATTTTCTTACGCTCAACCTTTTTACCGGCCTTGAGGCGGCGGTTAGCGTTACTAATCGCCAGTTCAGCTAACTGCTGGCCGAACTCAGGGTGCGCGTTTAACCAAAGGCTGAAGGCATCTTTAACCACGCCTGAGACAAACGCCGCGGCTTCACGTGAAGACAAACGTTCTTTGGTCTGACCGCTGAACTGGGCGTCTTGCATCTTCATCGACAACACGAAGGCAATCCGCTCCCAGATATCTTCCGGAGCCAGCTTGACCCCGCGCGGCAGCAAGTTACGGAACTCACAAAACTCACGCATGGCATCCAGCAAGCCCTGGCGCAAGCCGTTGACATGGGTACCGCCCTGCGCAGTCGGGATCAGGTTGACGTAGCTCTCTTGAACACTTTCGCCCCCCTCCGGCAGCCACAGCAGCGCCCAATCGACCGCTTCTTTATTGCCAGCCAGGCTGCCACAGAATGGCTCATCAGGCAGGCGCGGGTATTCACTGACCGCATCGACCAAATACGAGCGCAAACCGTCTTCAAACAGCCACTCGATACGCTCACCGCTGGCTTTATCTTCAAAGCTGACGCTAAGGCCGGGGCACAGCACAGCTTTAGCCTTTAGTACGTGCTTAAGGCGGCTGATCGAGAATTTGTGTGAGTCGAAATACTTACCGTCTGGCCAGAAGTGCACGCTGGTGCCGGTATTGCGCTTACCCACGGTATTGACGACTTCGAGTTCACTGGCTTTAAAGCCGTTCTCAAAGGTCATGCGGTATTCACTACCCTCGCGTTTGACGCGAACCTCGACCAAGGTCGACAAGGCGTTAACCACAGAAATACCAACACCGTGCAAGCCACCGGAGAACTGGTAGTTTTTGTTGGAAAACTTACCGCCAGCGTGGAGCTTGGTGAAAATCAGCTCGACCCCTGGCACCCCTTCTTCAGGGTGAATATCGACCGGCATACCGCGGCCGTCATCGGTGACCTCCAGCGAGTTATCCTCGTGCAGGATCACCTGAATGCTTTGGGCATGCCCGGCCAAGGCTTCGTCAACCGAGTTATCGATGACTTCTTGAGCCAAGTGATTGGGGCGACTGGTATCGGTGTACATACCCGGACGCTTGCGCACCGGGTCAAGACCGGAAAGGACTTCGATGGCGTCGGCGTTATAACTGGCCATAGGGTCTCTTAATTTTTAACAGTTAATCGAGAAACTCACATAACCGCTGGCTGCGCTGCCGTAATTGATCGGCGACTGCGGCGCAGCGAGATGCGAGTCATTCAAAGGTCAGAAAAGTCGATATCGTGCCACAACTTGGGCGCAATACCGGCAAAAGCAAATAGCATTGGCAAGCGTTGAGCAAACCCCTGGAAGCCATGGTCCCCCCCCGCCTGAATACGCAGCGCGCAACCGCGATATAAAGCCTGAGCCTGACGATAGTCCAGGGTTTCATCAGCTGTCTGCAACCATACCTGATAACGCTCGGGATCTTGTGACGGTATCACTTCCAGCTCGGCCAGAGCGTTAACGTGATCTGTCGTCAGGTCCCAGGTTTCGTCGCTATAAAAGTTTTTTTGCGGTCCGAGAAAGCCGTCAAACAGTGCGTGCGGACGGACTGCGGGATTTATCAGCAGTGCTCTTAAGCCATACCGCTCAGCCAGATGCGTCGCATAGTAGCCGCCCAGTGAGCTGCCGACCAGCAAAGGGCTTCCCATAGCTGCAATCTCAGCCTCGATCTGCGCAATCGCTTGACGCGGGTGATGATGCAATGCAGGCACACGTAATTGCTCAGCCAGCCCCATACGCGCCATACAACGGCGCAGCTGACTGGCCTTGAGCGAGTCTGGCGAGCTATTAAGTCCATGCAAATAAAGGATATTTTCAGTCATGGGGAAGCAGGCTACTAGGTCACGACCACAAGCTGCAAGCGCCTGCTTCACGGTGTTTGCAGCAAAATATGAGTGGTGTTGCCAACCCGTGGCAGTTAATAGCCCTTAACGCTGTAATCGACCTCGAAATCGATTCCAGTCACGCGCGACACTCCGGTCTCCATCCGCCCATCTCCAAACAAGCGCAACCATCGATAGCCCGGGGCGCTGGTATCAACCTGAAAATCTTCGCTGCCCGGCGCAAACTGCACGCAGGTCGACGGCGAAGCCAGCAGTCGCACCGAGTTACGCATCTGATCGAACTCTTGATGAATATGCCCCCAGAGCATGCAGCGAACCTGTGAAAAGCGCGCCACAACTGCAAACAAGGCTTCTGGGTTGCGCAAGCCAATGGGGTCCATCCAGCGACTGCCAATCGGCACCGGATGATGGTGCATGCAAATTAAATGATGGCGTTCAGGCGCTTCACTCAGCGCTCGCTCCAGCAGCGCCAGTTGGCGGTCACCGAGAAAACCGGGAACCGCTCCGGGAATCGCCGAATCGAGCAAAATGACTCGCCAATTGCCAACATCCACCACCGTATCGAGCAAATTGCTGCCGATACAGGCTGCCTGCATAGCTGGAACTTCATCATGATTACCCGGGAACCAACGCGCGGGGGCGCGAATAACCGAGGTCATCTGCCGAAAGCGAGTGTATGAGGCCTCACTGCCATCCTGAGATAAGTCTCCGCTGGCCAGCACCAAGTCAATTTGCGGCTGCTCGTCGACCACTCGCTCAATCACTTGTTGCAAGCTGTCTTGGGTGTCCATACCTAATAGTTTGCCGTTCGCCTCGGCAAATAAGTGACTGTCCGATAACTGAACCAGCAGCACCGATGAGTCGGCAGGATAAGTTTGCGCGCTCGGCAAGGCCGTCTCCTTGAGCGGAATAGTTTAATTATGGCGGCTTGGACAACTCGGGGAAACTCAATTTGCGCGGCCTGGTTCACATATCCCACGCACAATTACAGCAAAACCAGCGAATACACCGGCTCAAAGCCATGCGGTAAAGATCCCCAGCCACTGCCTGCCATGTTCAACGTGCATCGTCCTTAACAACACTCAACATGCATCACATACGCAGGCGCACCAACGACGTAAAGCGCTAGCTAGCCTGTCAAACCTAGCCTAGCAAATGATCGAAGTTAGAGGTAAGGCTCAGATGGATAAATAGGTTCAATCTTAGATTTGTGGCTCGGTTTCATGACCGCAAGCCAGGCAGTGGCTTAACCATTCACCGAGAAACAGGTTGAGCTGGGTTTTCTCATCAGGTTGATGCATGTCAGCATTTGGATACGGATAAATCCCACGAAAGCGCCGCGAACTCTCGGCACCGACCACCTCGGCCATGCGCGCATCGTGATACACACGCACTTCCAGCGCAGGTATCGGCAGCCACGGCAAGCTGTGTTCTTGACGCACTCGAACCGTGGAGGTGTAGGGACAGTTTTCCAACACATCCAGCGCCAGCACTCCGAGCAGCTTCTCTCCTTGGCTCACCGCCACGCGGCGCGCACTCGGCTCCTCACGCATAGCCGGAAGTAAACGCATTAAGCGCGCATAATTGGCCTCGCAAGCCGTCTGCAACTCGACCAGGTCAACGCGGTAACGATCACGTAGCAAATTTACTGCCATAACCCCCTAACCTCGGCGCGGTTAAGCGCCAGCCATTGCAAGGCAATAATGCTTGCGGCGTTATCAATTCGCCCATCTTTTACTGCATCTAATGCATCTTCCACAGGCCAGACATGAACCTTGATGTCTTCGCCCTCTTCGGCGAGACCATAGACCCCACCAACCCCTTCACTGTCGCAACGCCCTACAAACAAATGCACGCGTTCGTTAGAGCCTCCAGGTGAAGGATAGTACTGAGTGACCGGCCACAGTGCCCCCAACTTCAAACCAGCTTCCTCCATTGACTCACGGTGTGCCACTTCTTCAGGCTCTTCGTCTTTGTCAATCAACCCCGCGACCAGTTCCAGCAGCCATGGATTCTCGCTTTTATGCATAGCGCCAACTCTGAATTGCTCAATCAACACCACCACGTCACGTTGTGGATCATAAGGCAGTACGCAGACCGCATCGTGGCGCAGAAAAACTTCCCGATTGAGTATCGGACCCATTTCTCCAGAAAACTGACGATGCCGCAGATGCAAGCGATCAAGGCTGTAAAAACCTCGAAAGCAGGCTTCACGTTCAACGATTTCGAACGCACCGGGTCCCGGCTTAAAAGTGTCTGGCATTGAATCCTCACTCAGTCTGTTAACCTGACTTTCACGCATCCTACCCCTGCAATTCGCACAACGCAGCCTCTTTACATTAGCTTCAACAGCGTTTTGCAGGTGCACTCGTCACCGGGATCATGCAGCATAGATGGGGTCGTAAAGGCTCGAACTCAAGCGCCAGCCTGTAGTCGAAGCCTGCAACCCTCAACAGTCTTCAGCCAAACGATGGATTACATGTCTCTGACCAAAAAGCTCGCAATCGTCGGCATCAGCCTCTTTCTCAGCGCCTGCCAGAGCATGATGCCTGGCGACAAACCCTTAGTCGCTCAACGTATTGCCTGGGAACACGTGACGCCGGGCTGCACCGGTGAGCCTTGCCCTCTGGTGAACATCGACACCTTAAAGTTTGCCGAAGAGCCGCAATTGAATTCGCTAATTGATCATGCATTGCGGCGCATGACCGCTGACGCACCCGATGCGCCGCTGCCTGCTTCACTTGAGTCCTATGAAAAGGATTTTCTGGTTCGCGCCGAGCCCGGCTGGAAAACCTATTTGCAAGCCAAGATGCGCGAGCAACATGACCAATTAGTGATCATCGAGCTTTCGAGTTATTTAGCGACTGGCGGCGCGCATGGAATGCCGGGCCGCGGCTTTATCAACTATGACCGCGATCAGCATAAAGCGCTGACACTGAAAGACATGATCAAACCCGGCACCGAAGACGCCTTTTGGCAGGCGGCGGAGCAAGCACATCAGCGTTGGTTGAAGGCCAACAAACTCGATCAAGACCCCGAGTATGTAAAAACCTGGCCTTTCACCCATACCAACAACATAGCCTTGCTGAAAAAGTCGGTATTGCTCAAGTATGACGTCTATTCCCTAGCGCCATACTCCAGCGGACACGTATCGCTGACCATTCCTTACTCGCAACTGGGCGCGATTCTCAAGCCGGAGTACATACCGGCTTCGTAATAGCCCTGCCAAGCAGCCATTGGAGCCCGCCAGCGATCACCAACGCTGGCAGGGTTGCACCGACATCCGGCAGCCAGTTGCTTAAAACGTGGTAAATCACCACGCCGCAAGCCCATGCCAGAAGGGTGTCCCAGCGCAAATAGACCTTCGGTGCCAAAGCCGCCTGACGTTTTCGCAAGATAAAGTGATCAACCAGCACCACGCCAAACAACGGTGCAAACACCGAACCGATCAGCAGCAAGAAGTTCTGGTATTCAGCCAACGGCGCCAGCAAAGCAATCAGCGTGCACAGCGCGCCAATTGCCAGTGCCAGGTGCTCGACTTTGAACCGGAACATGATGCCTCCAGACACCGCCGCCGAGTGAATATCGGCAAAGGCATTCTCTGACTCATCGAGCAATATCAGCAACAACGGTATCCCCAGCCCCGCCCCCGCCAATGCAAGTAACAGCGCGTTAACCTCACCGCTCGGCGCAAAGGCCAAGGTATAAGCCACGCCCAGACTCATCAGCCAGAAGTTGCCGAGAAAGAAGCCTGCCGCAGTGCCGCCGAAGATGTTGCGCGCGCGCTTGCCGAACCGGGAATAATCGGCAATCAACGGTAGCCACGACAAGGGCATGGCGATTGCGATATCAAAACCCAATGCAAACGGCATCGAACCATCACCGGCACGCGCCCACAGCACAGCCAGATCGGTCTTGTCGAAAAGATTCCAGGTCAGCCACACACAAGCGCCCAGCAACAACCAGATCCCCCACTTACGCAGGATGCGTCGAACAAAGGTCAACGGCCCGGTCACCGCAAGCAACGTGGCGATTGCACCAAAAAACACGGTCCACAGCGCCGCATTGGTCAACACGCTGCCTTCACCAAACGCCTGCGCTGAGAGCAAGCTTGCCGCATCGCGCATGACAATAATTTCAAACGCGCCCCAGCCAACCAGTTGCAGAATATTCAGTAAGGCGGGCATCACCGCGCCTTTGCTGCCCAAACTGAGTTTCAACGCGGCCATGGCAGATAAGCCGGTATCAACACCGATCACCGCCACTGCACCGAGCAGCAACACACCCACTGCAGTACCGCAGGCAATAGCCAGCATCGCCCCGGCCATGCCCAGGCCCGGAGCCAGTAGCGCACCGAGTTGCAGCACCATCAAACCAATGCCAAGCGAAAACCACAGCGAAAACATGTCACGCGCGCCAAACACCCGCTGACCAACAGGCACCGCGTGATGTGGCGAATAAGTACTCGGAATGTTCACACGCAAGCCTCTCGAAAATTATTATTGGATACGCGAACGCCCGACTGGATACAGCCGGGCGTTCGCAGTTTCACTCAACGCATCTGAATCAGACCTGGCGGTAGATCACCGAGCCTTCTTCTTTAAAGCGCTGCGCTTGCTCTTTGAAGCCCGCCTCAATCGCTTTGCTTTCCTCTGACAAGCCATTCACCTTGGCGTACTCACGCACTTCCTGGGTGATTTTCATCGAGCAGAACTTCGGCCCACACATGGAGCAGAAGTGCGCGACCTTGGCGGAGTCTTTAGGCAGGGTTTCATCGTGATAACTGCGCGCGGTGTCGGGATCAAGGCCGAGGTTGAACTGGTCGTCCCAGCGGAATTCAAAGCGCGCCTTGGACAAGGCATTGTCACGAATCTGCGCCCCCGGATGCCCCTTCGCCAAGTCAGCAGCGTGGGCGGCAATCTTGTAAGTGATGATGCCGGTTTTAACATCATCCTTATTAGGCAGGCCCAAGTGCTCTTTGGGTGTCACGTAGCAAAGCATCGCGCAGCCAAACCAGCCGATCATCGCCGCACCAATGCCGGAGGTGATGTGGTCGTAGCCAGGCGCAATATCCGTAGTCAGCGGACCAAGCGTATAGAACGGAGCCTCATCACAGCACTCCAGTTGCTTGTCCATGTTCTCTTTGATCAGGTGCATCGGCACATGCCCTGGCCCTTCGATCATGCACTGCACGTCATGCTTCCAGGCAATCTTGGTCAGTTCGCCAAGGGTTTCCAGCTCGCCGAACTGCGCGGCATCGTTGGCGTCGGCAATCGAGCCAGGACGCAAGCCGTCACCCAGCGAGAAGCTGACGTCATAGGCCTTCATGATTTCGCAGATTTCATCAAAGTGGGTGTACAAAAAGTTTTCTTGGTGATGAGCCAAGCACCACTTGGCCATGATTGAGCCGCCACGAGAAACAATGCCCGTCACTCGCTTCGCCGTCAGTGGCACGTAACGCAGCAGCACACCCGCATGAATGGTGAAGTAATCAACACCCTGCTCGGCCTGCTCAATCAAGGTGTCGCGAAACAGCTCCCACGTCAGGTCTTCGGCAACTCCGTTGACTTTTTCCAAGGCCTGGTAGATCGGCACCGTGCCGATTGGCACGGGTGAGTTGCGGATAATCCACTCACGGGTTTCGTGGATGTGCTTGCCGGTCGACAAATCCATTACGGTGTCCGAGCCCCAGCGAATACCCCACGTCAGCTTGGCGACTTCTTCTTCGATCGATGAGCCCAGCGCTGAGTTACCAATGTTGCCGTTAATCTTCACCAGAAAGTTACGGCCAATAATCATCGGCTCAAGCTCGGTGTGATTAATGTTTGCTGGAATAATCGCACGGCCACGGGCAACTTCTTCACGGACAAACTCAGCGGTGATCTGCTGTGGAATAGAAGCACCGAAGCTTTGCCCTGGATGCTGCTCTTCAAGCAAGCCAGCGGCACGAGCTTCTTGCAGCTTAAGGTTCTCGCGAATCGCCACGTACTCCATCTCAGGCGTAATGATGCCCTGACGTGCGTAGTGCATTTGGCTGACGTTGTGGCCTTCCTTCGCCCGGCGCGGGTTACGTACATGGGCGAAACGCATTTTGCTGAGTTCTGCGTCCGCCAGACGCACTTGACCAAAATGTGAGCTCAAACCGTCGAGCTGTTCTGTGTCACCACGATCCACGATCCATGCCGAGCGCACGTCCGCCAAACCCTTGCGCACATCAATCTGCACTTGCGGGTCGGTGTACGGGCCCGACGTGTCATACACCATTACCGGGGCGTTCACTTCACCACCAAACTCGGTCGGCGTGATGTCGAGGCTGATCTCACGCATAGGCACGCGGATATCGGCGCGCGAGCCTTCTACATAAATCTTGCGTGAACGGGTAAACGGCTGGACTGACTGCTGGTCAACCTGCGCGGACTCACTGAGATTCTTGGGGCTATTTTGTTGTTGTACGCTCATCGACGGCTCTCTCCTGAGATAGTTGTCGGAGCGAACTTGAACGAGGGAGTGCTAGCGCGGGAGTCACCGAAACGGTGCTGAGAAGACTCGCCGAGGGAATGGCGAGGACATCTTGTTCCCTACGCAGGCCTTAACCTGATCAGGTTCAACGGGATCCGGCAACAGCCAATCTCAGCCCCTCAATTAGGGCACCCCGACAAGAACATCACCATTCTATCAGCACGCTTGTGAAATCCAACCCACAAGTCAAAATAAGCTGACCCGCGCGTCGGTTTGCGACCCAATCGAGTGCAGCTCAACCGAGTGCGGCCCAAACATTTACCGCCCAATCATTTTGACAATCTATCGATTTGCCAACTAGTCGATTCGTGACGCGGTAATATAAGGAGTATTAACATCAACAGTACTTACACTAAACTGTAGAATTGTTGCGATTAAGCAACATAGCTTGTTGCAAACTACACTCATGACGCTAATTGCCAGTCTTGACCCTCTCGTCAGCGACGCTTAGCCTTGTCGATTACTGCTAATTTTAGGATCACCTCAATGTTGCGTAGACTTTCTCTGGCTGTCGCTGTTGCTAGTGCGATAACCGGTCAAGCTTGGGCTGAACAAGCTCCGACCACCGCAATGAACGACCTGATATCGGTTTATCGGGAAGCAGCGCAGAATAACGCTGATATCGCCGCCGCTCGCGCCGACTATCAAGCGCGCCGTGAAGTCGTTCCGCAAGCACGTGCAGGGTTACTACCTAACTTATCCGCTGGCGCCGAGCTTGCTGATACCCGCACCAAACTTGATTCACCGTCCTATACCGCTAACCGCAGCGGCACGGTGTATCAGGCAAACTTAAGCCAACCGCTGTTCCGTGCAGACCGCTGGTTCCAGCTGCAAGCCGCTGAAGCCACTAGCGAACAAGCCGCTCTTGATCTGTCTGCAACCGAGCAAAACCTGATTCTGCAAAGTGCCGAGAGCTACTTCAATGTGCTCCGCGCGCAAGACAACCTGGCCTCGACCAAGGCTGAAGAAGCAGCGTTCAAACGTCAGCTGGATCAGTCCAACGAGCGTTTTGATGTCGGCCTTTCGGATAAAACCGATGTGCTTGAATCACAAGCAGGCTACGACACCGCTCGCGCGAACCGCATCATTGCTGAGCGTCAAGTGGACGATGCCTTTCAAGCACTGACCACCTTGACCAACCGCGATTACCCAGCACTTGAGGGCATGCGCCACACCCTGCCGATCTTGGCGCCAACGCCTAACGACGCCAAAGCATGGGTCGACACGGCGGCAGCTCAGAATCTCAATCTGCTGGCCAGCAACTACGCAGTTGATGCTGCGAAAGAAACCCTTAGCCAACGCAAGTCGGGCCACGCCCCAACGCTTGACGCCGTCGCCAGTTATAAAAAAGGTGACAACGACAGCCTTGGCTTCACCAACAGCGGCCTGAACAGCGGCGTACCACCTTACAGTGGCGATGTTGAGCAAAGCTCGATTGGCCTGCAGCTGAATATCCCAATCTACAGCGGTGGCCTGACCAGCTCGCAAGTACGCGAAGCCTATGAGCGCCTGAACCAGACCGAGCAGCAACGCGAAAGCCTGCGCCGTCAGGTGGTACAGGACACGCGCAACCTGCACCGCGCAGTTAACACCGATGTCGAAACCGTAAAGGCACGCAAACAGTCGATCGTCTCCAACCAGAGCGCGCTGGAAGCAACCGAAATTGGTTATCAGGTGGGTACACGTAACATCGTTGACGTACTCGATGCCCAACGTCAGCTGTACAGCTCAGTTCGTACCTATAACGATGCGCGCTATGACTACATCCTCAACAACCTGCGTTTAAAGCAAACCGCTGGTACGTTGAGCCCTGGTGATCTGGAAGCGCTGGATAACTACTTGAAACCGGACTACAACCCGGACAAAGACTTCCTGCCGCCAGATCTTGCTGAAGCCGCAGAAGCCCAGTTGAAGGGCAACCCCAACTACTAAGTTTGGGCGCAGATAAAAAACCCGACTGACGTCGGGTTTTTTACGCTTTGGAAATACCTCTGAGAGGCAATCACCCAGCCTTTAAGCAACGCTCCAACCCCGCCAGCAATCGTTGCAGCGCACCTTGATTAGCCCGCATCACTGACAAGCCAGAAGCACGCATTGCATCTGCCTGCTGCGGTGTTCGCCACAGCTGCGCAACCTGCTGCGCCAACTGATCCGCATTACTCACTTCAAGCAAAGCGCCTGCCTCACGCAGTTGATTGGCAATCTCAAGAAAGTTGAATAAGTGCGGGCCACTCAGCACTGGCTTACTCAACGCTGCCGGCTCCAGCAAGTTATGCCCACCATTGGCAACCAAGCTACCGCCCACAAATGCGACATCGGCCAGCGCATACAAAAACAGCAACTCACCCATGGTGTCGCCCAGTAAAACCTGATGCTCAGCCGTGACCAACTCGTCCGTTGAGCGACGCTGAACCTGTAACCCGGCAGCTTTGATTTGTTCGAACACCGCATTAAACCGCTCAGGGTGACGCGGCACCAAAATCAATAGTGCATCAGGCCACTGCTGCAATAGCCTGCGATGTGCAGTAATGATCTGCTCATCCTCGCCCTCATGCGTACTTGCGGCAATCCACAACGGACGTTCAAGCGCCGCCCACTCAGTACGCAGTGCATGCGCACGCTCAAGTAACGCCGGGTCGATAGTCAGGTCAAACTTGATCGACCCCGTCACTTCAACGCACGCCTCGCGCGCACCCAATGAGATAAAACGTGCAGCCTCAACCGGCGTTTGCGCGGCGATCAGACTCATCTGCGCCAGCATTGGCGCGGTCAACCTGGAAAATCTCGCGTACCCTCGCGCCGAACGCTCGGACAAGCGCGCGTTGGCCAACGCCACTGGAATACCGCGCTTGGCGCACTGATTGATGTGGTTGGGCCACAATTCGGTTTCCATTATCACCGCAAGCCTGGGTTGAGCCCGATCCAGAAACCGCGCTGCCACCCAAGGCAAGTCGTAGCCCAAATAGCAATGTTGCACGCGGCCTTGGTATTCGGCGCCACCAAACATCGCCTGAATACGTTCCGAACCGGTTGGCGTCATGCAGGTGATGGTAATCGGCAGATCAGGATGACGCGTCATCAGTTCACGGATCATCGGCGCGGCGGCGATACTCTCTCCGACAGAAACCGCATGCACCCAAATTCCGCCCGGCTTGAGCGGCGGCAAATCAAACGAAAAGCGCTCGCCAATTCGCGAGGCATAAGCCGATGCCTTGCGTGCACGCAGGGCCAAACGTACAGCGACTAATGGCAGGCCTAGATGGAACAACAAGGTGTAAAGCAAACGGTTCATTAGTGCTCGGCTTAATAAATAAGGGGCCAAATTTGGAAGTTGATCAGCTTATCAGAGGCTCAGCCAATTGCGCGCAAGTGCTCGGCAAAGCGATCCGCAAGCCAACGCGCCGCCGGCCCCAGCGTTTCATCCCGCCGCCAGACCAATTCAACCACCAGCGGTGGTGGCGTCCAGTCACTGCTCAATTCGACCAAGTGGTTGTGATACGTGGGGTACTGCACCACATGACGCGGCAACCACGCCCAGCCCAAGTTGCGTATCAATAGCTCGGCCATGGCGTAAAAGCTGTCGGCGCGCCACACGGCCGGGCTGATCTGCTCACCGCCGGGGTAACGGCTGTCCTGTAGCGCCATCAATAGTTGCCGATGACGCGCCAGCTCACGTCGATCAACCCGCTTAAGCCCGGCAAGCGAATGCCCTGCACCGCAAACCGTAACCATCTCAACCGTGCCCAAGCGCTGGCGCTCAAGCGCGTCGGGCATTTGCTCATGGTGAAACAACAAACCTAGGTCTGCACGGCGTTCGAGTAGTTTTCGCGCGACTTCACCTTGCGCGCCGCTTGCCAGTTGAACTTCAATCAAGGGATACGCCTGCGAGAGCGCCTCCAGACTATCGAGCACCGGTTGATAGGGCATGGCCTCATCTTGCGCTAAGCGCAAGCACAACTCCTCGCCCCGCACCAAGCCAAGTGCCCTGCCCTCCAAGCGCTGACATTGACGCAAAACCTCGCGAGCTTCTTCCAACAGCGCAGCCCCCTCTTTGGTCAGGCGCGGCTGGCGACCACTGCTGCGTTCAAACAGCAGTACACCAAGATCCGCCTCAAGCATCGCAATCGAACTGCTGACGGCGGACTGAACCCGGTTCATTTGCCGCGCAACGGCCGAAAACGATTGCCCTTCAGCAACGCTGACAAATAAGCGAATTTGTTCAAGATTCCACTGCACAACCTATCTCCATTACAGGCAGGTAATCACTTTATCCCATCAGCCAAATAACTAGAATAGCCGGCTTGCACAGGAGACATGCATATGAGCGGATACCTTTACTTAGCAATTGCAGTGACAGCTGAAGTCATCGCGACCACATCGATGAAAGCCATCAGCGGCCTGAGCAAACCACTGCCGCTAATTCTGGTAATTGTCGGTTACGCGATTTCCTTCTGGATGCTCAGCTTGGTCGTCAAAACCATCCCCGTGGGTGTCGCCTATGCTGTTTGGGCGGGGCTGGGTATTGTTCTGGTGAGTATTGCCGCGACCTTTATTTATCAGCAGCGACTCGACCTGCCTGCCATGCTCGGCATGGGACTGATTGTCGCGGGGGTCATGGTTATTCAACTGTTCTCCCAAACCACCGGCCACTGATCGTGACATTCAACTGCGCCGAGAGCCTTGGCCGTCTACAGGTTTTCGGCATCACATGGCGAGCCGAGTCCAGCAAGCAGGTTATACTGGGCGTCTGATATTTTGATGAGACGCGAGTATGCCCAGCACTCTAAGCACAGACGTTCTAATCATCGGCGGCGGTATCGCTGGCCTGTGGCTGAATGCACGTCTGCGCAAAGAAGGTTTCGCCACCATTCTGGTTGAAAGCCACACATTAGGTGGCGGCCAGAGCGTTAAATCACAGGGAATCATCCATGGCGGCGCCAAGTATGCGCTGCATGGTGCGCTCACCGGTGCTTCCGAGGCGATTGCCGATATGCCAAGACGCTGGCGCGAGGCGTTGGCGGGCACCGGCGAACTCGATCTCAGCGGTGTGCGCTTACTTTCCGATGCCCATTATTTGTGGTCGCCCGGCACAATCGCCGGCAACCTCACCAGCTTTTTTGCCAGTAAGGCTGTGCGCGGGCGCGTCGATCAAGTTAAAGGCGATCAACTGCCACCCGCACTGCAGCACGCCAAATTCAAAGGCAAAGTTTACCGCCTCGCAGAGCTGGTGCTGGATGTGCCCAGCCTGATCAACCGCCTTGCCGAATTGTCTGGCGATAGCTTATTTGCAGGACAGACCATCGAGCCGTTATTGGAGTCTGACAAATTAGTCGGCCTGCGCGTCGATGGCTGTGAGATTCGCGCACAACGAATCGTCCTCAGCGCGGGTGACGGTAATGCTGAACTGCTCAAGACCCTGAACATCAGTCAGCCTACTCAACAACTGCGTCCGCTGCATATGATTTTAGTCAAAGGTCCGACCCTGAAGCCGCTGTACGCTCATTGCCTCGGCGGCGGTCCGAAACCTCGGGTTACGGTCACCACTCACCCGGCAGCTGACGGTCAGTGGGTTTGGTACTTGGGCGGTGATATTGCAGAAGCTGAAGGTGTCGCCCGCGACCCGGATTCACAGATCAAAGTCGCGCAAAAAGAACTGGGTGACCTGCTGCCTTGGATCGATCTATCCAGTGCGCAATGGGCAACCCTGCGCGTTGACCGCGCAGAACCAGCGCAATCTGGCCTGACACGCCCAGACAATGCATTTCTCGCTGAATCAGATAACTTGCTTATTGGTTGGCCGACAAAGCTGGCGCTTGCCCCCGACTTTTCCGACCGGGTGCTGGCTAGCTTCAAACGCGATGGCGTCGAGCCCAGCGCAGCCTCGACCCTGCCTGATTTACCACGGCCAGCAATAGCCCAACCAGTATGGGAGAGCTTGTTTTGACTCAGACCCTGCATGGCCTGCACCGCCCGCTTGGTTCAACCGGATTATCGGTCTCGCCGCTGGGGCTGGGCACCGTCAAGATTGGTCGCGACCAGGGGGTTAAATATCCCAATGGTTTCACCATTCCCGATGATGCCAGTGTGCGCAACCTGCTCGCCCTTAGCCAAAATTTAGGTATCAACCTGATCGACACTGCCCCTGCTTATGGCACGAGTGAAACGCGCTTAGGGCCTCTATTGCGCGGCCAGCGCCAAGACTGGGTGATTGTCAGCAAGGTCGGCGAAGAGTTTGAAAACGGCTTGTCGTATTTTGATTTCAGCCCAGCGCACACAAGACTCTCCGTCGAACGTAGCCTAAAACGCTTGGAAACCGACTACATTGATATGTTGCTGGTACATTCCGATGGCAACGATGCCTCGATACTTCGTGACAGCGGTATTTACCAGACGTTGTCCGAGTTGAAGCGCGAAGGCAAAATCCGTAGTTTCGGCCTGTCCGGGAAAACCGTTGAAGGTGGTTTGCTAGCGCTGGCTGATGGCGATTGTGCGATGGTGACCTACAACCTGAATCAACAAGATGAATTGCCGGTATTGGATTATGCACAGGCGCACAACAAAGGCATTTTGATTAAAAAGGCCTTGGCCAGCGGTCACGCATGCTTAGCACCTGGCGAGGATCCGATCCGCGCCAGTTTCGAATTGATATTTGCCCATCGGGCCGTTTCAAGTGCAATTATTGGCACCATTAATCCGCAACATTTAACCGCTAACGTTGCAAGCGCAGCGGCCGTGATTCAAGACATCGCCTGAAACATTTTCTGTCCAGCCCATCGCCTTAGTGACAGTGAAACTGTGGCAGGCTCTAGAGTCAAAAGCCGTCACCCACCGCATTGGCTAAATGGCTAATCGCAGAGGAGTTCAGATGTCGCGCACCTTAATCAGCAAAGATCCTGGCAACTTTAAAACCTTGCCATTGCGTGTCGAGGCCACCCCCGATGGCCTGACTTACCAAGGTTACGGCTGGCCACTCAATTTCGATGAAATGCTTAAGCGCCGAAAAAAGGTAGACATTACCGACCCGCAACGGTTTTCAGTTGAGCTGGCAAATCTTGGTGTTTCAGTTCGCCTGACACTGAAATGGCAAGGCCGCGAATATTGGGTACTGGTCCGCCAACGCCGGCTTGATCGCGGTGATGTGGTGCTCAAGTTAATATCGGGCTATGTACCCGCCCACGAACTCAACTTACCCTTGCTCACTGCAATTCAAGAAGTCGCTGAAGAGTGCTTACTGGAAACCCCAGAGGGCTGGCTGAGTGGCCGATTCGGTGATACTTGGCTGCCGGCGCCGTATCAAGGCTCGCTGCATTATCGCGAGGCGGTCAACTTTCGCTTAAGCCCGCTCTCAGGAGCCGCACGCCCGGTTCAATGTGGCAATCTGACCTTACTTGAGCGTCCACGCGCCTATGTACATTTGCCGACCGCTTCGTTGCAGCTGGTTTATGATCTGTGCTTGGAGCTGCCGAAAGAAGCCAAGCAGTTGAGCCTGTTCCACGTTGACGAGTGCCTTGAAGACGGCAAGCTCGTTGCACGCTTGCAACGCACTCGCCCCGATCTGTTTTTGCTGCCACTGGAGCAAGGTCGCCCCACCGGCGAACTGTTCACTTTGCACAAAGGCGCGCTGAAGGTAGCGAGCACCCGGGGCGTTTGGTTGGCAGAAAGCTTTGCACCTCAAGATGGCTGGGTGGTTCGAGATTCGCACATCCGCTGGAAAGACTGGGTACAACAACAAGACCTTCAAACACCCGCCAAAACCAAACAAACGCCTAAAACTGCTGCGCCTAACCCACCGCCACAGCTCAAAGCGGCTGGTCATGCATAAGGCCACACACCTGGATTCAAGGTTCAACGCAACGGAGTAACCAGCCGACTACTTCAATTCGGACGATGTCTTACCGAGTAGACGTCGGGCAATAATCAATAACTGGATTTGCTGGGTGCCTTCAAAAATATCTAGAATTTTTGAGTCGCGCGCCCACTTTTCCAGTAACTCATCCTCGCCATATCCCAGCGCCCCGACTAACTCGACACACTTCAACGTCAGTTGATTGGCCACACGCCCAGCTTTAGCTTTCGCAATAGACGCCTCTTTCGAGTTAGGCATACGATTGTCTGCCATCCATGCGGCTTTAAGGGTCAACAAGCGTGCCGCCTGCCAGTCAGCTTCCAGCTGATACAACGTAGCTTGAGCGTGACTGACATTAAACAGCGTCGTAGCGTAATCAAACGTGAGTTTTTTCTTGAGCAACTCGCGAGTGCGGTCAAGCGAAGCTTTGGCCACGCCAATCGCCATACCCGCCACTAACGGCCGGGTGTTATCAAAAGTTTCCATCACCCCGGCAAAGCCTTTTTCGACATTGATTTCCGCAGGGCCCAGCATGTTGCGAGCAGGTACCCGACAATCCGTAAAGCTGATGGAGGCGGTGTCCGAAGCTTTAATCCCGAGTTTTTTCTCTAACCGCGTCACGCTCATACCCGGCGTGCCATGCTCAACCACAAAAGACTTGATAGCCGCACGTCCCAGCGCTTTATCCAACGTAGCCCAAACCACTACCGCATCGGCGCGCTCACCGGAGGTCACGAAGATCTTTTCGCCATTGATGATGTAGTCGTCACCGTCCTGGGTTGCTGTCGTGCGGATGGCCGCGGAGTCAGAACCACAACCCGGCTCAGTGATTGCCATTGCCGCCCAGATCCCCTTGAAACGCTGCAGTTGATCCGCATCAGCCACCGCAGCAATTGCAGCATTACCCAAGCCCTGTCGCGGCATCGCCAACAGTAACCCTACATCGCCCCAGCACAGCTCCATAATGCCCAACAAGGCCGCCATATTGCCGCCGTTCTTGATGCCCTGATCGTGTTCAACGTCGCCACGTTTACTTGCCGATGTCGCACCAATTGCCTCAGGTGAGCTGGCATTCATACCGTCAAGCAACGTCGCCAGAAGCTCCAGCTCACGCGGATAACTATGCTCGGCCTTATCGTACTTGCGCGAAATAGGTCGGTAATAATGCTCTGCCACTTGATGAGCATGGTTCACCAGGCCTTTGAATTTCTTTGGTATATCAAGATTCATCTTTATTCCTCAAGGCAAATGCCGGAGATAGACGGGCTACAACTGAAGCCCGCCTTTCATTAGCGCAACAGCGCGAATGTCTCGGTACCAGCGCTCCGCCGGATGATCTTTAGTGAATCCATGCCCGCCCAGTAACTGCACCGCGTCGGTTGCAATTTTCATCGCCTTCTCGGCGCAGAGTAGATGGGTCAGGTAGCTCATCTGCTGAAACGGTTTGCCGCGCTCGGCTAATGAGCAGGCGTTCCGAACCATCAGGCGCATGGCGTCGATCTCGACTGCCATGTCGGCGATCATGAATGCCACCCCTTGTCGGTGGCTGATCGGCTCCGCAAAGGCTATGCGCTCGTTGCAGTAGGTAATCACGTAATCCAGGGCCGACTGGGCTGTTCCCACCGCCAAGGCACACCAGGCCAGCTCGGCATAATTGAGAAAGCTGTGGAAATTGAAATCATCGGCACTTAAGCGCGCCTCAAGCGGTACTTTTACCGCGCTCAATTGCAGTCGGCATGTACCCGTTGCTTTAAGCCCCATTGCAGGCTCAACTTTGCGCTGCACGCCTTTACTGCCCGCATCGACAATAAACAGCGCAGGCCCTCGTGCAGTCTGTGCGGCAATAATCAAATGACTGGCATCAAGGCCTCTTACGACCAGGCACTTTCCACCATGAAGAACATAGTGCTTGCCTCTGCGCTTGGCCCGAGTTGTCAGTTTAAGCGGGTCGAATAACCCATGCGGTTCATTGACGGCAATCGCCATTTGTGGCGCGTCATTTTCTTTGAGGAACTGCGGTAACCAGTGCGCCTTTTGGCTAGCTGAACCCCAACGCCGGATACAGTTAGCGCTGGATAATGGCACTAACATGCTCGCTGCGAGAGATAAATCGCCCTTTGCAAGCGACTCCGCCATTAAGGCATTGGTTAGGGTCGTGCAGTCTCCAGCCAAGCCGCCGTGGAGTTCACTCACCGCATAATGAACCAGGCCCAGCTCATGCATTTTCTTGAGCAACGGCGCTGAGACTGTTGCCTGCTCATCAGCAGAGTATGCTTCTGCCCGCAAAACTTCGCTGGCGAAGCCTTCAAGCATCTCAATCAGCATTTTCTGCTCATCAGACAAAGTCAGATCAAACAGCGCGCCCGAATCCTCCAGCGCCAGTGGCGCTTGCGCGTTGGTTGAGCGCCGCGCAGCAAGTTTAAAACCTGTTTTCGCGCCGTTATAAACCAACGTCTCGAAGGGTTTACGTAGTTTTAGGTAATCAGGCCAATCTGCTTGAGCAAAGCGATTAAGCAAGGCCAAGGCATGACCGCTAACATCGGAGGACATGGCATCTCGCTCCTTGAGCGATGAAAGATGCCAAAGATCATGCGGTCATGCCTGCAACCAGACCATGACCGCACCGCCGCTAGCCAGTGGCAATAAAGCCAGTGGCTAGCACAAGGGACATTAACGATTTCGGATTTTGTCGACGATGGCAGTGGTCGAGCTATTTTCGACCAACCCCAGCACTCTAACTTCGCCGCCATAGGCAGTGACGATATCTGCGCCGACAACTTTATCGATTGAGTAGTCGCCGCCTTTAACCAGCACATCCGGTTGGACCAGTTTGAGCAAGTTTTCCGGGGTGTCTTCGCCAAAACTCACCACCCAGTCAACGGCGCCAAGCCCTGCCAATACCGCCATTCGCCGATCCACCGAGTTTATCGGGCGGCCTGGCCCTTTCAAGCGGCTTACCGAAGCGTCATCATTAACCGCCAGCACCAGACGATCCCCCTGAGCGCGGGCTTGCTCCAGGTAGGTCACGTGACCCGCATGGAGGATGTCAAAGCAACCGTTAGTGAAGACTATTTTCTCACCATGGGCGCGGGCATCCTCAATCGCGACCAACAGTTGATCGGGACGCATCACGCCACGCTCAGAGCCCTGCTCACGTTGCACAGCACGGCGCAACTCCGGCGCACTGATCGCCGCAGTGCCGAGTTTGCCAACGACGATGCCTGCTGCCAGATTAGCAAGGGCCACCGCTTGTGGCAGTTCCTCTCCAGCCGCAATTGAGGCGGCTAAAGTTGAAATCACTGTATCGCCAGCACCGGTAACATCGAACACTTCACGGGCGCGAGCAGGCAGGTGCAGCGGGGCATGTTGTGGGCGTAACAAGGTCATGCCGTGCTCGCCACGCGTCACCAGCAATGCACCTAGCTGCAGCTCCTGCATTAGTTGGGCGCCCTTGCTGACCAGTTGGGCTTCGTCGATACAGATACCCACAATCGCTTCGAACTCACTCAGGTTGGGCGTGATCAGACTCGCCCCCCGATAGATCGAAAAGTCTTTGCCTTTCGGGTCAGCCAACACCGGAATGCCACGCTTAACTGCGAGCTGCACCAGGGCTTGATGATTTTTCAGGGCGCCTTTGCCGTAGTCCGACAACACCAACACTTTCACCCCGTCGAGCAGCGACTCGACATCTTTAGCCAGCGCATCAGAGTCGGTATTGAACGGCTCTTCAAAATCCATACGCAACAGCTGCTGGTGACGACTCATCACCCGCAGTTTGACAATGGTCGGTTGGTCGTTAATCCGCTGGAACCGGGTTTTAACGCCCACGCAACGCAAGCTGTCAGTCAAACTGTCGGCAGCTTCGTCTTCGCCGGTCACGCCCACCAGCGTGGCGGGTGCGCCCAACGCAGCAATATTCAGGGCAACGTTAGCGGCACCACCTGGACGATCTTCAATTTGATCGACCTTGACCACCGGCACGGGTGCTTCGGGAGATATCCGCGAAGTACCGCCATGCCAATAACGGTCGAGCATGACATCACCCACGACTAAAACCGGGGCTTGTTCAAAACGTGGCATGGACAACTTCATATGAACTCCGAGGGCCGTTGATGGCGGTCGAATAGTTTATCAGGCGTGATTGAGTGGTGCGTTTTCATCCAGACCCATGGCATGCAAACGTGCGTAATAGCCATTCAATGCCAAGAGTTCAGCGTGGGTACCACGCTCTACAATCTGACCCTGATCCATAACCAGAATAAGGTCTGCCTTTTCAATCGTCGACAATCGATGAGCAATTACCAATGTCGTGCGCCCTTTCATCACGCGATCAAGCGCTGCTTGAATATGCCGCTCCGACTCGGTATCCAGCGCAGAAGTGGCTTCATCGAGCACCAACACCGGAGAATCCTTGAGCAAGGCACGGGCAATCGCCAAGCGCTGACGCTGGCCACCGGAAAGCAACACACCATTTTCGCCAACTTCGGTGTCTAAACCGTGTGGAAGCTTGTCAACAAACTCCTTGGCGTACGCAGCCTCCACGGCCCTTTCAATGTCTTCACGGGGCGCACCCGCCAAGTCGCCGTAAGCGATATTGTTGGCAACCGTGTCATTAAACAGTGTGGTCTGCTGGGTCACCAAAGCAATGTGGCGACGCAGATTACGCAGCTGGTAGTCCTCGACATCAACACCGTCCAGCAAGATCTGACCGCTTTCATGGTGATAGAAGCGCGGAATCAGGTTCGCCAGTGTCGACTTGCCACTGCCAGAGCGCCCGACCAGAGCGATCATTTGCCCGGGTTCAGCAACAAAGTTGATGTCCTGCAACACCTGCTTTTCAGCACTTGGATACTTAAAGTTGAGGTTCTTAACCTCCATACGGCCTGTGGCTTTGTCGATCTCGAACTTACCTGTGTCTACTTCAGGTGGCTCATCCAACTGCTCAAAAATACTGTCCGCAGCGGCCAAGCCCTTCTGGATGGTGGCACTCACCTCGGAAAGCTGGCGGATCGGCTTGGGTAATAAACCAGCGGCCGTGATGTAGGCCACCAAATCACCCGCCGTTGCATCACCGCGCAAAAACAGCACCAAGAACAACAAAACGGCCATGGCGATGTAAATAACTAACTGCAACATGGGGGTGTACACCGCCCCAGTCTTGGTCATTTTCAATTGCTTCAGGGTATTGTCACGACTTGCAGTTTCAAATCGTTTGGCCTCGTAGGTTTCACCACCAAAGCTACGAACCACCCTGTAACCCTGAATAGTTTCAGAGGCAACGTGAGTGACATCCCCCATCGCCACTTGGATTTTCTTACTTTGCTTGCGGAATTTTTTGCTGGCACTGCTGACCATTACAGCGATGACCGGCAAGATCGCAAGCATCACCAGCGTGAGGTGCCAATTCATCCATAACAAATAGGTAAACAGGAAAATAACCGTCAGGCCTTCGCGAATAACAACCTTGATTGCATCCGTAGCGGCCCCCGTCACCATGGTCACGTTGAAGGTAATGCGAGAAATCAGATGGCCCGAGTTATGGCTGTCGAAATAACGATTGGGCAAACTCAGTAGACTATTAAAGAGTGCCGTTCGCAGATCATGGACCAAGCTCAATGAGACTTTGGCCAGATAGAAGTTACCCAGAAACGAGCCCACCCCCTGCCACACTGCAATCAGCACAATCAGTATTGGAACAGCCTGCAACAACTCCAAATTTTGCAGGTAGGGCACATTGGGAAATAGCACCGCTTGCGGATTCGACAGACCATCCACGAAATACTTGAGAATTCCAGCAAGCATCGGTTGGGTCGAGGCAAAAATCACGTAGCCAAGGATGCTCAAGCTAAAGTAGCCAATGTAAGGCTTTACATAGCTCAGTAGACGAAAATATATTTTCAGACTGGTTGGGGCAGGAGTTTTAACGCTCATAGGGCTCGACGCACCGGTAGGATAAAAAAGTATATCACAGGCCCTCTACGACTCGAGATGCGCCTGTACTGCAGACATAAAACTGATCACAAATCAGCGCACAAAGCCGACAAAATCTCCATATTTGGGGCAGATGAATTATGCTACGCGCCTTTCTAACAACCCCGTTCTGACAATGCAATCTACCTCGACAGCAAAAATGGGTGCAGGTACAAGGTTACACGCGCTGATTCAACAGTACTGGATACCTCTTGGATATATTGTGCTACTGACTGGGCTCATTTGGGTCCCCAACACTAGCCTTTATACCAAGCTGTACTATGGCCTCTTTGCGTTCCCTGCACTGCTGGGATTGATATTAAAGCCCCAGTATATAAAGCAGTTGCTAAGCGAGCCGATCGTTGTATGTTTTGTCTTGTTTTCTGCTTGGCTGCTGCTCAGCCTTATCTGGAGCCTATCCGACTCTAGCGCGGCAAGCGTAGCCAAACGTCCAGTCTATGTACTGATGCTGTTTGTAGGCTGCGCGATGATGGCCTGCAAGGACGAACAGTTACTGCTCAAAGCATTATGGCTCAGCGCGGTCATCATGGCGGTCGGGGCAGTCATTAACCTGATTCATTTCTTGCCAAACGCTAGCAGCGGCGCACGCCTCATTGGTACTGGGGCCATGCGCAACCCTCTGCTGTCATCCCATGTATTTGGCTTTTTCTGTACCTACTGGCTAGCCTTTTGGGTCACTCAACAGGGTCGACTCAGCAGGTATAGCTTCATCCTGGCGCTGCCATTATTGGCTGTTCTGGTTGAAACAGGGTCTAGAACTCCATTGATGGCCCTTTTTGCCGTAACCATATGGTTGATGCTGATATCAGGAAAAAAGGGGCTCTATCTTTTCTCCGCCGTGTGTTTAGCGGGCCTGGCACTTTATTTTTTCCTACCCAGCTCGCTAATGTCCCGGGGATTTTCTTACCGCCCAGAGATATGGCAACAAGCCCTTTCCATTGCTCAAGAAAAGCTTTGGCTGGGGCATGGCTACCAGAGCGAGTTCATGTTCACCGCAGGCGGCCGCAAGCTAGAAGACCCACATAATGTCGAACTGGCAGTAATGCTGGATACAGGGCTTATCGGGTTGGCACTTTGGCTTGCGATGTACGCAGCACTATTACGCAAGACCATAGAGTTACGGCACAACAAGACGATTCAGCTTGTTTCAGCCTTAGTCTGTTATGGGGTATTTGCCGGCCTCACCGAAGGCAGCGCCTTTCTTTCAAGGCCGAATGAGAACTGGTTTCTGACTTGGATTCCAGTTGCATTGGTTGCCGCCTTGTCTATCCGCCAACGCATGCAGGCCTCAGCATGACCACACTGACGCAGGCACAACTAAAGGCAAAGCTGCAGGGTGCAAAGACCATTGAGGAAGATGGCCACGGTCTGAAGGTCGCCGAACTCGCCGACGGTAGCTTCCTCAAACTATTTCGGCGCAAGCGCTTATTCTCTTCGGCATTGTGGTCACCGCCCTCAGTGCGCTTCGCACGCAATGCCGAGCGCTTGATCGCCCTGGGTATTCCAGCCCCCGTGACCATTGAGCTCATTGTAGTACCGGAACTGGGTCTCAACGGCCTGCAATACGAGCCCGTTGCTGGTGTCACCCTGCGCAATTACTGGCGTGAGTTAAACCAGGACCAATTAGCTGAGCAACTGTTTAAGTTCGGTACGTTTCTCGGGCGCGTGCATAAATCAGGTATTTACTTTCGCTCATTACATCTAGGTAACGTCTTGAGCATGCCCGACGGGCAGTATGCACTGATCGATTTGTCAGATATGAAGATATTCTCGCGACCGCTCTCAGCATGGCAACGCGCTCGAAATGTTCAGCATATGATGCGTTACCCGGAAGATGCTTATTGGCTCGCCAATGAGCATCTAGTCACGCTGCTGCGCGGCTACGCCCAGGCCAACGGCGAGTCGGCGGCCAAGCAATTGGCCCAGGCCTTTGCCAAACATAAACAGCACGCCGAGTGAGCCGCGCTGTTTCTGCACGATCTCAGGCAGGGATTAGATAACGGCCAAACGCTCGCAGCGTCTTGCTGTTCCAGGCACGTATTGGCAAACGCTTGAAAAGCTCGCGGGCCAGTTTTTTATCTGTACGGGCGCACCTGACTAGCATCGAGTTAATAAAGCGATTACACACGTCAGGGTAACGTGGGTGATCGCTAAAGCATGCGTAAGTGGCGAGTACGTTATCGATCATGAACCGTAGGTTTTTATAGGTATTGGTGTCATGCATCCGGTATTGGGCCAACACCTCCTGCAGCACATCGATGTAGTAGCCCGCCTGGGTTATTCTCAGTTCGATATAAAGATCTTCAAGGCGAATTGCCGGGTCAAAACCGCCGACCTTTTCCAGCGCTTCACGCCGAAATAGCAAGGTGGGTGCGGGCGCAATCGGCTCGGTCTTGAGAAATACAGCGTCAAAATCCATGCGTCTTGCAGCACGAATGCGTTGCCTTTCCCTCACCCGCCCCTGGCTGTCAATTCTTTCAATATTGCCTGCACAAATGCCCGCTTCGGGTGCCGTTGCCATGTGCGCGACTTGAAGCGCAATGCGCTCGGGGAACATGATGTCATCAGAACCAAAAGGCGCGATAAGACTGCCCTTAGATAAAGCAATGGCCTGATTCAAGGTACTCGAGAGTCCTTGATTCTGCTGAGCCTTGAAGTAAAACCCATGCTTTTGTTGCAAAGCAGTTATGCGCTCAACGCTGTCATCGCTTGAGCCATCATCAATGACCATCAGCTCAATATTTGGGTAAGTCTGAGCCAGAACGCTGTTGATGCTCTCTTCGATGTACTGTGCATGGTTATACGAGGCGATAATCACCGTAACCAAAGGCGTTTCAAGCAACTTATCCATGGGGGAGTGCCTCAGTAATGCTTATCTGTTCGATCAAATCCCGGTAGTTTTGCTGGAAGTCAGCGATAGAGTGAGACCGACACACGTAGGCATAGGCGTCACTCCCTTTGGCCCGCAACTCTTCTGCAGACAGGGACAATACCTTCTGCATCTGCTCAGCCAACGCGGGGACATCCCTGACCGGGAACACATAGCCCTGGCTTTCTTCAAGAATAGGCTTGAGGCTGTCGATATCAGAGCCGATTACCGCCAAGTGCCCAGCCATCGCCTCAAGCATCGCCAGAGGCAAGCCTTCGGACAGCGATGGCATAACAAATACATCAAAAGCTTTTACGTACTGCTGTGCATCATTGCGATCGCCCAATAGATGCACGCGCCCTTGCAACTCCAGCCGCACGATGCCTTGTTCCAGCTCGGCCCTCGAGCGGCCTTCACCAATAATCGCCAGTTGCACATTAGGGTGGCGATCCTTGATCAAGGCAAAGGCTTCAAGCAGGTCGATATGACCCTTAACCGGAACCAAACGACCGATAGCACCAAAGATAAAAGGCTCCGGCGCAAGCGCTAATGCTTCACGCGCCTGCTGACGTGACAACTGCAAGCTTTCAGCGCGCTGAATATCAATCGCATTATCAATTCTCAGGGTATTGGCCGGTGTAAAGCCACCACCGCAATTGAGCAGGTATTCATAAACGGCGCGAGAAACCCCCACGATCCGCCAATTACCGGTCAATAGCCTGCGCGTTTCCCAGCGACGGTACGAACGATCAAAATCGCCAACGCCATGCTGAACACCTATACACAGCGGAATATTCAACCAGCGGTTGAGTAGCATCAAAAGATTGATAGGCTTAAACCGATGGGCAATAACCACATCGAATGATTCGGCACGGCAGAACGCATACAAACGGAGCAAGGCCTTGAGACGTAGCCCTTTAAGCTGCGACTGACTTAAGTCAAAGTAGACCGAGCGAGATGCAACGCTTTGCGGCTCCCCCTCGCTTGGCGCACTCGACAAGAAAGCGTTGACCACTTCCACCCGCTCTGCGGGGAGGCCTTGAATGATCTGCTCAGCCAAGCCAGAAATACCTATGTTGTAGCTGCCCTGCAATTGTAAAACCTTGAGTCTGCGCGACATTAACGCCCTCTCAGCAAGAGCTTCAGTGCCTTGCGGGTATATGACCAATTTGTTATTAGACGCCAGTCTGCTTGTAACGCTTTACGGTAGAAAACCAAGCTGGCTTGCCGCTCACCTGCACTGTAGAAAGTGCGGAACAACGAGGCGCAGCGCTGGGCGGTGAAACTACGCTTCAAGTCCTGCAACTCTGCGGGCATCCGGGCGGGGGCAAACACTTCGTCAACCAAAGTCAGTCCGGTTTCATAAGCGAACTTCAAGTTATGCCTCAAGCTGGTCGGATGTTTATAAATCAACGCCAGAGGCTGATCTAATGCCGTGCAAGGAAAGCGCGCCAACACCTGAGCAAATACCGGGATATCCTCAGCACTACGAAATGACTCGGGGTAATTGCCGGGCGCGAAGACCTCGCGGTGCATTGCACAAGCGCCATTACTGACTGCAATGGTTTTCTTTATCAAATAGCCAGACACGCGCTCACGCGCAGTACGGGGAATGACTGGTGCCTGGCGCAGTCGATGCTTGCCATCGACAGTCACAGACCAGAATCCGCCAATAACCATGCGCGTCGCAGGATTGCTCTGAATATGCTCGGTTAAGGCAGCCAATGCTCCAGACGCCATTTCATCATCAGCATCCAGAAAAACCAGGTACCGGCCTTTGGCTTCCTTGATCCCAAGGTTACGCACCGTAGCCAAGCCACCATTGGCCTTGCTAATAATCCGGAAGCATCCTTGGTGTTGAGCCTGTAACCGTTCGAGCACCTGCAAGGTCTGATCAGTAGAACCATCATCTATCACCAACAAGTCGGCGACAGCTTCGCCAAGCTGAGCCACCACCGACTCAACTGCCCGCGATATTTTTTCCGCGTAGTTATAGGCGGGGATGATCACACTGATCAGGGGTTCAGACATCGTCGAACCAATCCACGCCATCTTTAACCACCAAGATATCCTCCATGATCAGGTACTGCAGATCTGAGCCATAGAACATATTGAGCGCATCCGTTGGCGAGCAGATCATCGCTTCACCACGGCGATTTAACGAGGTGTTCAACGAAACGCCATTGCCGGTGAGGTTTTCAAGCTCTTTCATCATGTCGTAGTAACGCGGATTGTACTCACGCTTAAGCACTTGCGCGCGCGAAGTACCGTCTTCGTGAACCACTTCGGAAACTCGGGTTTTCCACTCTTCATTGACTTCAAAGGTGAAGGTCATAAAAGGTGACGGATGATCGACCTTGAGCATTTGCGAGCCCACGGTATCAAGCATTGACGGGCAGAATGGGCGCCAGCGCTCACGAAACTTAATCTGCTCGTTAATCCGGTTAGCCACACCCGGAATGCTTGGGCAACCAACAATGGAACGACCACCCAAGGCGCGCGGACCGAACTCCATACGGCCTTGGAACCAGGCGACCGGATTGCCATCGACCATGATTTTGGCGATGCGCTGAGGCATGTTGTCGATTTGCTTGAATACCGGCTTGCTCGGGTGACGCGCACACGCTGCAATCACATCTTCGTTGGAGAATGACGGGCCGAGGTAAACATGCTCCATCTTCTCGACCGGCACACCGCGCTGAGTCGACACATATGCCGCAGCTCCCACCGCGGTGCCTGCGTCTCCGGCCGCGGGCTGGACGAACAGCTCTTTGACTTCTGGACGGGCGATGATTTTCTGGTTGAGCTTTACATTCAAGGCGCTGCCGCCCGCATAGGCGATCTTGCCGGTCTCCTTGATGATATCGCCCAGATAGTAATCCATCATTTGCAGCGCTAGCTTCTCAAACAGTGCTTGAATGCTGGCGGCGTAGTGGATGTAAGGATCATCGGCGATATCGCCTTCACGCTTTGGACCGAGCCAGTCGATCAGCTTTTGCGAAAAGTAGAAGCCTTTGCCGTTTTCTTTATAGCGACGCAAACCGATAACGTTGGCGTACTCAGTATTGATCACCAACTCGCCGTTCTCGAATGAGGCCAGGCGCGACAGATCATACTTGGACGCATCGCCATAAGGTGCCATGCCCATGACTTTGAACTCGCCGTCGAGCATTTCGAAACCGAGAAACTCGGTCATCGCCCCGTAAAGGCCGCCAAGCGAGTCTGGATCATAGAACTCTTTGATCTTGTGGATCTTGCCGTTCTCACCGTAGCCAAAGAAGGTCGTAGCGTATTCGCCCTTACCATCGATGCCAAGGATCGCGGTTTTTTCCTTGAAGCCGGAACAGTGATACGCACTGGAGGCATGCGCCAAATGGTGCTCAACAGCTTCAATTTTGACCTTCTTCAAGTCAAACCCAAGCTGTTCCAGACACCATTTGATTTTGTTGCGGTAGCGCTTGTAGCGACGGTTGCCGGTCAGGATTGCATCCAAGGCACGGTCAGGCGCATACCAGTAACGCTTGGCATAGTGCCAACGGGCCTTGTCAAAAATGCTGATCGGCGCAAATGGTATTGCCACAACATCGACATCAGACGGCTTGATCCCTGCCTGTTCAAGGCAGAACTTTGCCGATTCATAGGGCATGCGATTTTTTGCATGCTTGTCTCGCACAAAGCGCTCTTCCTCAGCCGCTGCGATCAACTTACCGTCGATATACAGTGCAGCAGATGGGTCATGGCTCAGTGCGCCAGATAATCCAAGAATCGTCAGTGCCACAGGGTAAACCTCTTGAAATCTGCCGCACTATTGAAAGTGCAGCACTTATTTATTTACATAGCCTAACTGGCTACTTACACCCAGCGGGCCTCAGCTTTTAGCCTTCGGCAGACTCACCGGCTTTAGGTAAACGTTGATCAAGTAGCTGGTACAAACCACTACTTGCGGGCCAATTACGCAAAAAACGCGCCCGATCTCGTGCAAATGCCGGTGCAAAACTACGCTCAGAGGCATGCTGCTGCATGGCATCAAGATCAATCAATGCCCAGCGATTACCTTGCCACAGCAGGTTACTACCCTTGAGATCACCATGACTGATGCGCTCACGCTTGAGCGCAGCAAACAACCCATCCAACGCTTCCAGTTCAACGTCCGCCGGCGTGCCAGCAGACTCAACGTAGGGCTTAAAGCGGCAGATTATATCCTCACCGGCAACATGTTCGGTAATCAGATATGCTCGGCGTCGTAACCAAAAGCTGCGCATTTCAAGCATGGCGAGTGGTTGCGGGGTTGCGATACCTAAAAAGCTCAGGCGATTGCCCTCGCACCAACTGTGCCAAGCACGGCTCGGCCGCCAAAAACGCTTTAGCCAATGCATGAAGCTTTTGATGTTATAGCGTTTAACCACCAATTTGCGCTCGCCAAGCTGCACTTCGGCGACCGTTGATGAGCCACCAAGCTTGAGCGCTTTGCCGGCCACTATAGCCGCATCCGCGCGGGCCAACAGCGGCTCAAGCTGAGCCTGCTCATCACGCCTGAAGATACGTAAGGCTGATGCGCTACGCTGCACACTGAACAGGCTGCAGTCGCGACCTACCTTTTTCAAATAATCACTCAAGCGCCAGCGACGAACCTTGTTGATCTGCTTTTGCAGCGCCTCAAGTGGCAAAGCATGCTCGGCATTAACCAGCAGATAGTTAACCAACAGCTCTTCAAGATGAGCATCGACACTCGCCGGTAACTGGGCAAAGAACACACCCAGATTAGCCAGCACCTGATCGCGGCTGAGTGGTTGCCCAGACGACTCAACACAGACGCCACCGCCATCAACCAAATACAACTGGCCCGCATGGCGCATCAGGTTATCGAGGTGTAAGTCTTCTTGCCACAGGCCCTGGCTGTGCATCTGAGCAATCACAGCCAGCGCTTCGCCAAGCAGACTCCGCTGAGCATCACTGAGCGGGCCTTGTGACTCGCTATCGCGCCATACATCACTGAGACTTTGCGCGCCCTCAAGGTATTCAAACAGCAACCAACCGCCTTGCCCCGGACGACTGTCATGCTGCAAAAGTTTCGGCGTCAACAAACCATGAGTCGCCAGTAACTGAGCGCCCTCAACTTCGCGCTTAAAGTGTCGTTCAGCGTTGTTACCGACCAAGATTTTTGCGAGCACAGCGTGCTCATTCCACAGCGCCTTGCCAACATAACGCTGGCCCGGAAGCACCCGCAGTAAGGTTTGTAACTGCAGCTGCGCCTGGCCGATATCCTCAAGCACTATAGGCAGATCCGGGGTGCGCCCGGCACGCTGAAGCTGAGCCAGCATCATGCGCTCACCACCTTGGTTTTGCGGCGCTTGGTTAGCCGTTCCAGCCAATGTTGCAAGTCCGCACTGGAACCCAAATAGGCACTCAAGAACCGTTGGATGTCGGCGTCACGCCAAACGTGAGCACGGCGCAAGAGTGGCTCGAGATCTTTGACTCGGTCACGCTCGCCCAGCAGCGCGGGACGGGTTTTCTCCAGATCAATCAGTTTCGCCATAAATGCGTCACCGCGCGCCTGCAGAAAAACATGCTTCGGATAAAAGCAACCATGCACCTGACCGCTTGCGTGTACTTGTCGGGCCAGCAGGGCACAGGCATCGATAACCGCATTGCGCTGCTGAGGCGGCATCATATGCCAGTCTTGCAACACTTGGTCGAGGTCTTGCCAGTCATCCAGTGCACGCGTTAACAACAGCGCACGCTGCTCTCCGTCTACTTTGCGCTGGGCATAGAAAACCGCCTGCAATGCAGGGATGCCCAAATCGGCATAACGCTGAATATTGCGAAACTCACGAGAAAAGGTCGGCTCGCCCAACGGGTGCGTTAAGGTATGAGTCAGGTAGTTGCTTTGGCGCTTGAGATAAAAGCCTTCACCGTCAAGATCCAGTCGAAACACAGTGCTCCAACCACCTCGCTCGGTATTGGGCTCATCCACCGCCTCAAGCTTGAGCGCCCACAGCGCATCAAAGCTATCCAGGCCATGCCTTGCGAGGAGTTGCCGCTCCTTGCTGGCGATAAAATCTTTCACTCTCGCCCCTCGAAGAATTTAAGGATTTGACGAATATTTTTCTTGTCGCGCTTATCCAACTGCTGATGCCCGGCATACTGCATATAAAAGCGTAACCGCTGGGTGCGCGACAGTGTGTATTTGGCGACTTTATCAAGACACGCCAAATCTTTAATAATCCGGTATTGAAGAAACACACCAAACCAGAAACTACCGGTTGGGCAGTCGATGAAATACACCCGCCCCTCGACATCCACCAGCAAGTTTCGCCACTTTAAATCGTTGTGGGTGAAATTATTGTCGTGCAAACGGCGGGTGCCCTGCGCAATTTGCGCACTCACCTTACGCACCCAATCAGCCTGAGAAAGACGCTCGTCAGCCTTATTGACCAGTGCTGCCAAGTCCTGCGTCTGAGCTAATTCCTCGGTAATCAAAGCGCCACGAACAAAGGCGCCGTTCTTACGTTCAAGGCCGGCGGCGACAATATTCGATGTCGGTACGCCCCATTTGGCGAAGCGTTTCAGGTTACGGTACTCGGTACGCAACCGAGTCCGGCTGATGTAGCGGCGAAACCCCTTACCGGCACTGCGATAACGTTTGATGTAATAACCGGTTCCTGCACGCTCAACACGAATCACCTCGGAGATGGGATCTTTAGTGATTGTTTCGCCTTGCAAACTAAACACAGCATCCAAGCTGCCAAAGTCATCACTTCTTGCCTTGTAACGGTCTTCGAGTTTCCAGTCGAGCATTACAGAGCGCCCCCGTAACGCACTTTTCGCGAATAGAGTTTTGCTACCTGACGCGTCATCTGCGCCAATAAAGGCTGTTCTTCAGCAAGGATCTGACGCAACGGCCTTGGCTGCCCCGCCGCCTTGAAGTAGGCACACAGAAAACGGTATTTATCGCGCTCAGTCAGGCAGATTTCCAATGCGGAGTAGTACAGCGCACTGAGGTCTTTATCGCGCCAACGGCGCGGCACCACAGGGCGAATTTGCGCACGGTGCAGGTCGATCACCGAGAGATTGAAGTCATCAGCCGTAACCGGTTTATCGGTGTGCAGCAAAAAATGGCAAATGTAGCAGTCGCGGTGATTGACCCCGGCGTGATGCATCTGCCCAACCATTTGCGCAACACGCTCAATCAAGGCGCGCTTGAGCCGTGGCTCTGGCGCTTGCGTTGGCCAGTCGACAGCGTAATCTTCAAGGCTGATGGTCGGCGCTAGCTCATCGGTGATGATGAACGAGTGCTGCTGCGCCGGGTTACTGCCGCGCTCACCAAAGGCCACGCAGGTCATGGTGTCAATTCCCACCGCTTGCAAACGCTCGATGGCATCATGTTCTTGCCGGGCGCCAAGCACAGGCAGCTTGGCCACCAGTAGATTTTTAATGATTTCACCCCAGCCAATGCCACGATGAATTTTCACAAAATATCCACGCCCCGCCACGACTGTACGCAGGGTGCGGCGACCATCTAATTCGCGATAAACCTCACCTTGCAGCTGCTCGACCTCAACAAAGGGGTCTTTGCCAGCCCACAGGGTTTTAAACGGTTCGCTCAACATTACTCGCATGGGCGCTCCGCCAATATCACATCGGCCGCATGTTGCGGCATGCTGTATAAATCTGCCTGATCGGCGTATGCCAATCCATTTCGTTGCCAGTCAGCACGTTGCTGGCCATCGGCCAACATCTCGGCCAGCAGGGTATTCAAGCGTGCCTGTTGAAACGGACTAGGCACTACCCGGCCCGCATCCGCATCACTTATGTAGTGGGCATAACCACAAACATCGGTCACCAGCACCGGCAACCCGGCCACGAGCGCTTCGAGTAACACCGTCCCGGTGTTTTCGTTATAGGCCGGGTGAATCAATAAATCTGCGCCCAGTAAAAAGCGCGGAATGTCGCTTCGACCTTTGAGGATTTGTACGTGCTCAGACAAACCCAAGGTCTTGACCTGCATCAGGAACGATGACGGATCATCCTGGCCGATGGCGATCAAGCGCGTGCGCTTCTTCAACTCACGCGGCAAGGCAGCCAGTGCTTTCAAGCTGCGATCCAGCCCTTTGGTCTTGAAACCCGAGCCGATTTGCACCAGTAACAAGTCATCATCAGTCAGCTTGAACTCGCGGCGAAACTCGGCACGCACCTGCGCGGCGTTAGCCGGCGCACGGCGATCCAGCGATATACCCGGCGGCAACAAGTGAAAACGCTCCAGCGGGGTCTGGTAATGCTTGATGAACAGCGGTTGCTGGACTTCAGAAATCATCAGCACTTGAGTTTTTGATTCTGGCGCAAACACTGCACGCTCGTAATCAGCGAAATGCTTGTAGCGCCCCCACTTGCGGTAAATCGAGTTGCGCAGATTTTGCGCCTTGTCTTCAAAGCATCCGTCAGCGGCGTAGTAAACATCGAGCCCCGGCATTTTGTTGAACCCAACAACGCGGTCAACCGGGTGCTTCTCCAGATCTGCCTTGATCCAGGTCGTGAGCTTCTCGTTGCGCCGATGATTGAACAGCGCCTTGACCGGCACCACGATTACATCAAAGCCTTCGGGCACATCACCCTCCCAGATCGGGGTGTACACGCGAATGCTGTGGCCGCGCTGCTGGCATTCGAGGGCGATGCGCATAAAGTCACGCTGCAAACCGCCAAATGGGAAGTATTTGTAGAGGATAAAAGCTAAACGCATTACACCGCCTCCTGAGTCGAAAGTAAGGTGTTCAGCTCAGCAGCAACCTGACTTGCGGGTAAGTTTTCAAAGCATGGCTTGTGTCGATCGCCCAGCCCCGCGTTCGGGCCTGATGCGCACAGATGCACTTGCGAGCGACCGTAAGCACCCACCCGCCCCGGTAACGTCGGGCCATATAAAGAAATGCTCGGTACATCCAAAGCTGCCGCCAAATGGCCAAGACCGGTATCAACGGCAACACAAGCTTGAGCACCTGCGATAACTTTAGCCACCGCCACCAGATTTAACCTGGGTAACACCTGCGCGTCGGGCAAACCGCTGACGATTCGTTCAGCACGGGCTTTCTCATCCGCATTGCCCCACGGTAAACGCACCGCCCAACCTTGCAGGCTCATTAACTCTGCCAGCTCGCGCCAATTGGCTTCCGGCCAGTGTTTGCTCGGCCAAGTAGTACCATGCAAAAACAACAAATAGGGCGTGCCTTGCTCGCCAGCCATAGCCACACGATCAAGTCCGTAATCGCCCATCCCACCCGGCAATGAATAACCCAAGGCTTGGGCGAACAATTGCCGCACTCGCTCCAGGGCGTGTTGATCACGGGGCACGCTATAGCGCCGGTCATAAAAGCGGCTGGCAATCGGCTCACGCGCCGAATCACGGTCAAGGCCGGCGATTGGCGCATCAACATAACGCGTCAGCAAGGCACTTTTGAGCAGGCCTTGCGCATCAATAACCAGATCATAAGAGGTTTCTCGCAGGCGCGCCTTGAAACGGCTCCACTCGCCATTTTTCAAGGTTTGCAGCAGGTTTTTCCGCCAGCGCCGGATCGCCACTGGAATCACTTGGGCCACGGCGGGGTGCCATGTCGGAATCTCGGCAAAACCTTCCTCAACCACCCAGTCGAACTGGATGCCGGGAATCGCGCGTGCAGCATCAGTCAGCGCCGGCAATGTATGAATTACATCGCCCAGCGATGAGGTTTTGATTAGCAGAACCCGCACTATTCGACCTCGACCGGATCAGCCACCAAACGATCCAACGCTTCAATGACCGGACGGGGCTTGAGTTGACGCAGGCAATTGTAATGACCAAAGCGACAGGTGCGATCAAAACACGGGCTGCACTCAATCCCCAGGCGGACAATTTCAACCTGTTCAGCCAGCGGTGGAGTGAATTGCGGCGAGGTTGAGCCATACACCGACACCAGAGGGCGATCCAGCGCTGCGGCGACGTGCATCAAGCCGGAGTCATTGGAAACCACTGCGCCAGCGCACGAAAGCAAATCAATCGCCTGAGCCAAGCTGGTATCACCCGACAGGTTGCTGACTTCTTCACGCAAGCCGGGAATCAAGCGGTCGCGGATATCCTCACCCACTGCGTGATCATTCTTCGAGCCAAACAGCCAGACTTGCCAGCCCTCGCGAATCTTCAACTCAGCGACCTTGGCGTAATACTCACTCGGCCAACGCTTGGCCTCACCAAATTCAGCGCCCGGACACAACGCCAGCACCGGCCGGTCCAGGCTCAGGCCGAACGCTGCCAACGCCGCATCACGGCTGACCGGGTCAATCTCCAGCAATGGCTTTGGATAAGGTTTAGGCAGCTCGACACCGGGCTCAAATGCCAGCGCCATAAAGCGCTCGATCATCAACGGATAGCGTTCTTTGTCCAGCGTGCGCACGTCATTGAGCAGGCCGTAGCGCATCTCGCCTTTCCAGCCCGTGCGCTTAGGGATACCTGCAAAAAACGGTACCAACGCTGACTTAAGCGAGTTGGGCAATAATATCGCCTGATCGTATTGGTCTTTGAGCGACTTGCCGATTTTACGCCGCGTAGCCAGCTGCAACACACCGTGCCCCAACGGGAAGCTCAGTGCGTTACGCACTTCCGGCATGCGCTCAAGAATCGGCCGACTCCAATCTGGCGCCAAGACGTCAATTTCGCAGTCGGGATGACGCACTTTCAGACACTGAAACAGCGTCTGAGCCATCACCATGTCACCCACCCAGCTAGGGCCTACGATCAGTATTTTCATGCTCATTCCAGAAACGACCAAGGAGGCAAACCGGCCGGAAAGCGTCGCGAACAACGCTCAACCGGCCTGAGTGCCTCCTTGTTTCAGGTTATACCCAGGCCTTACTTAACCAATGTGCGCCACTGCGCGTGTGCACTCGTTTGGCCGGTAACCAAGTCAAAATAAGCCTTCTGCAACACTTCGGTTACAGGGCCGCGACGACCTTCACCAATTTTACGGCCGTCGACCTCACGGATAGGTGTGACTTCAGCAGCTGTGCCGGTGAAGAACGCTTCGTCAGCGATATACACTTCATCGCGAGTGATGCGCTTCTCGATCACCTTGATACCGTGCTCTTCAGCCAAGGTCAGGATGGTGTCGCGCGTAATACCATTGAGGCAAGAGGTGACTTCCGGCGTATAAACCACGCCGTTTTTGACCAGGAAGATGTTCTCGCCAGAACCTTCAGCAACATAACCTTCTGGATCAAGCAGCATCGCTTCATCAGCGCCGCCAGAGATCGCTTCTTGCAGCGCCAGCATCGAGTTGATGTAGTTACCGTTGGCTTTAGCGCGAGTCATCGAGATATTAACGTGATGACGGGTAAAGGAGCTGGTACGCACCTTGATACCTACTTGCAGGGCTTCATCACCCATGTACGCGCCCCAGTTCCAGGCCGCAACTATCACTTGGGTTTTCAGGCCGTGGGCACGCAGCCCCATGGCTTCTGATCCGTAAAACACCATTGGCCGGATGTACGCGCTCTCAAGGTTGTTTTCACGCACCGCGGCGCGCGTGGCTTCGTTGATCTGTTCTTTGCTGAACGGAATCGTCATGCCCATGATGTGAGCCGAATCAAACAGGCGGTCGGTGTGCGCTTCCAAACGGAAGATCGCCGTGCCTTCTGGGGTGTTGTAAGCACGAACACCCTCAAAAACGCCCATACCGTAATGCAGCGTGTGGGTCAGCACATGCGTGGTCGCATTGCGCCACGGAACCAGTTCGCCGTCATACCAAATCACGCCATCACGGTCGGCCATCGACATAATTACCAGTCCTCAAGTTCGATTCAAACACACCAGCCAGAGCGCTTCGCGCCACACAGCCGAGCTAAATTCAGGTTAAACCCAGCACTTGCCAGATTCGCAAGACGCTGCGTCTTTGTTCATGAAACTGATCGCCACTGACCACGCCCGGCTGCTTCTGTAGCGCCTGGCGATGAGCGGCTGAACGGTAAGCCTTGTAGACATCCTGCAAGAGCAGAACATCATCTCCAGCCAGGACACCGACCTGCTCCAACCCCTCTAATATGCGGATATTGTCGGTAAATTCAAGGAGTTCAGGGTGTTCATGCGACCAAGCCAGAGCCGCGTATTGCACCATAAATTCAATATCGACGATACCTCCAGCATCCTGTTTGAGGTCAAACACGGATTCCGCACTGAATGCACTTTCAGCCGTTCCAGCGGCGGTTTTACGGGTTCCAAGATTATCGCGCATCTTTGCCCGCATCTCGCTGACTTCCGCGCGCAACTTGTCTAGATCGCGCTTACGCCCCAAAACAGACGCCCTAACCCGCTCAAACTCAGAGGCTACCAGCTTGCAGCCAACCAGCATGCGGGCTCGCACCAACGCTTGATGCTCCCACGTCCAGGCTTCATTTTCTTGATAGCGCTCAAAGGCGCCAAGTGAGCTGACCAACAAGCCTGATGCGCCAGATGGACGCAGACGCATATCCACCTCGTACAACTGGCCGGAGTTAGTCTGCGTGGTCAGCAGATGAATGATGCGCTGACCCAGACGCGTGAAAAATTGCGCGGTATCGATTGATTTTGGTCCATCAGTTTCCGCCTGCGGATCACCGTCATGGATGAACACCAGATCCAGATCCGATGCATGCCCCATCTCAATCCCGCCGACCTTGCCATAACCGACAATAATGAAACCCGGGTCGCAGTCGCCGCCGCCCACACGCTTCGGCGTGCCGTATTTGGCACAGGTATGGCGCCAAGCCAAGGCCAGCACCTGATCAAGAATCGCCTCAGCCAACCAGGTTAAATAGTCGCTGACCTTCATCAGCGGCAAGGTTCCGGTGATTTCAGAGGCGGCAACCCGTAAGCGGTGCGCCAACTTGAAGTGGCGCAAGGCTTCCATTTGCTGTTCAAGATCATCTTCTGGAATCCGCGCCAGTCGCTCACGCAACTCAGCCGCAAGCTCCGGCGCCAACGGCGGGTTAAACAAACGACCCTCGTTTAGCAGTTCATCGAGCAGCAGCGGGAAGCGCGTGATCTGTTCGGCAATCCAAGGGCTACCTGCGCACAAGTTCAACAACCGCTCAAGCGCACCCGGATTTTCAGTGAGCAGCACTAAGTAGGCAGACCGCCGCGCAACCGCTTCAATCAGCGGCAATACCCGCTCCATGACCAAGTCAGGATCTTCGTGTTCGACTGCTTGCGCCAATAACCGCGGAATAAACGCATCCAGCCGCTCACGACCGAGGCGCTGCATGGCACGAACTCGATTACCGGTGCGCAAATCAACTAAACGGCGCCACGCAGCTTGCGCATCACTGAAGCCTGCTTCAGCTAATTGCCGACACGCTGATTCTTCGTCCTGCACGTCATCCCACAGCGGCATCCACTCACAACCGACCACTTCATCAGAGTCAGCAGCGCTTTCATCTTCATCAGGATCGGCAATTACCTGGCGGAAATGCCAGTCGACCCGCCCACGCCAATACATCAGCTTTTGGTGAAACGCATCCCAGTCGTCAAAACCGAGCATCAACGCCACCCGCTCTTTGTCCAACGGGTTATCCGGCAGCATTTGCGTTTGCCGGTCATCAATCGCCTGCAACGCGTGCTCGGTGTAGCGCAAAAACTCGTAACCTTGGCGCAGCTCATCCGTGACCGCAGCAGGCAGATAACCTTGCCCTTCGAGCGTTGAAAGCACTTTCAACAGCGACCGCTGCTGCAGGCTCAAATCTCGCCCGCCGTGAATAAGCTGAAACGCCTGCGCGATAAACTCGACTTCGCGGATACCGCCAGAGCCCAACTTGATGTTCGCTGCCATGCTCTTGCGGCGCACTTCCTGCTGGATTAACTGCTTCATATTGCGCAGCGCTTCGATCGCCGAGAAATCCAGATAACGCCGATAGACAAACGGGCGCAGCATTTCCAGCAACTCAGCGCCCTTGGCCTGATCGCCGCCGACCACCCGCGCCTTGATCATTGCGTAGCGTTCCCAGTCACGCCCCTGATCCTGGTAATACTGCTCCAGCGCATTGAAGCTGAACACCAGCGAACCCGATGAGCCATACGGACGCAGACGCATATCGGTGCGAAACACAAAACCATCGACCGTGATCACATCCAGCGCCTTGATCAAACGCTGACCCAAGCGGATGAAGAATTCCTGATTATCCAGCGGCCGTTTTACACCTTCGGTTTCGCCGCCTTCGGGATAACCAAAGATCAGATCGATGTCTGAAGACAAATTGAGCTCATGGGCACCGAGCTTGCCCATCCCCAGAATGACCATGTGCTGCGCTTCACCCGTGCGCCGCCCGATGGGCGTACCGAACTGTTCGCAGTGGCGCGGATACAACCACTGATACGCGAGGTCGATACTAGAATCCGCCAGCTCAGAAAGGTCGCCGCAGGTCTCACGCAAATCCGCCAAACGGTTGATATCGCGCCAAATGATGCGCACCTGCTGGCGATTACGAAACCGTCGCAGAGCGCTCGCCATGCCATCTTCGTCAATGCACTGAGCCAGCTCAGCAGCTAACTGCCCGCGCATTTCCCCGGCCGCCAGCGCTCGCTCCAACTCATCACTTGCGGCCAGATCAAGCAACATTTGCGGATCACGCAAGGCTTGCTGCAAGACAAAGTCACTGCACGCACAAACACGAAGCAAGGCTTCATGGCGCTCGCCTGACCATCCGTCGAACTGGCTACGAGCCGCTACAGACAGATCGCTCATAGCACCACACAGTGATTGCTTTGCACTGCTAGCCTGGGCTTGCAAGTTGGCGGGTAAAGCGACCAGCATGGGCAGGCTCATGGTCTATCCTTTTGGAGGGCTGCAATTGTGTAAAAAAGACCAAACCCTTGATTTAGAGGGGTTTACACAAGCTGCAACTAACTAAATTGTAGTTTTGCTACTAAAGATTGTATCCAAAGTGCTGAAATCGACGTCCAAATGTAGTAAAACTACACGGCGCCGGTCCTACCTCCGGTACATCCAAGAATTTTAAATGGCCAGTTTACAAAACCGGCTGTGAATCCTGGCCTCCGATTCTGGAAGCCTTTCCGCCCTGGAGCAAGCCATGCAAGACCTCGATCCCGTCGAAACCCAGGAATGGCTGGACGCACTTGAGTCTGTACTCGACAAAGAAGGCGAAGACCGCGCTCACTACCTGATGACTCGCTTAGGCGAACTGGCCACCCGCAGCGGTGCCCAACTGCCTTACGCGATCACCACACCATACCGCAATACTATCCCGGTAACCCACGAAGCACGCATGCCTGGCGACCTGTTCATGGAACGCCGCATTCGCTCGTTGGTGCGCTGGAACGCAATGGCGATGGTGATGCGCACCAACCTGACCGACCCTGACTTGGGCGGCCACATTTCCAGCTTCGCTTCCAGCGCGACGCTGTATGACATCGGCTTCAACTACTTCTTCCAAGCGCCGACTGAAGAGCACGGCGGCGATCTGATTTACTTCCAGGGCCATGTTGCACCCGGCATTTATGCACGCGCATTCATGGAAGGTCGAATCAGCGAAGAACAGATGATTAACTTCCGTCAGGAAGTTGATGGAAAGGGCCTTTCCTCTTACCCGCACCCATGGTTGATGCCTGATTTCTGGCAGTTCCCGACTGTATCGATGGGCCTAGGCCCGATTCAGGCGATCTACCAAGCGCGTTTCATGAAGTACCTCGAAGATCGCGGCTTTATCCCAGCAGGTAAGCAAAAAGTTTGGTGTTTCCTGGGTGACGGCGAATGTGACGAGCCAGAATCGCTCGGCGCCATTTCCCTGGCTGGCCGCGAAAAACTCGACAACCTGATCTTTGTCATCAACTGCAACCTACAGCGCCTCGATGGCCCGGTTCGCGGTAACGGCAAAATCATTCAGGAACTCGAAGGCGTATTCCGTGGCGCCCAATGGAATGTGAACAAAGTCGTTTGGGGCCGTTTCTGGGACCCACTGCTTGCCAAGGATACCGACGGCATTCTGCAGCGCCGTATGGATGAAGTGATCGACGGTGAATACCAGAACTACAAGGCCAAAGATGGCGCCTTCGTTCGCGAACACTTCTTCAACTCGCCTGAACTCAAGGCGATGGTCGCTGACCTGTCCGACGACGAGATCTGGAAACTCAATCGTGGCGGCCACGATCCATACAAGGTGTATGCCGCGTACCACGATGCAGTCAACCACAAAGGTCAGCCGACCGTGGTTCTGGCCAAAACCATCAAAGGTTATGGCACCGGTGCTGGCGAAGCGAAAAACACGGCACACAACACCAAGAAAGTTGATGTTGATAGCCTGAAGAAATTCCGTGATCGCTTTGACATCCCAGTCAATGACGATCAGCTCGAGAACCTGCCGTTCTTCAAACCAGAACAAGGCAGCGCTGAAGCCAAGTATCTGCATAAACGTCGCGAAGCACTGGGCGGTTTCGTACCGCAGCGTCGCACCAACAGCTTCAACATCCCAACGCCACCACTGGACACGCTGAAAGCGATCCTAGATGGCTCGGGCGACCGTGAAATCTCGACCACCATGGCTTTCGTGCGGATTCTCGCGCAGATGGTCAAGGACAAAGAGCTCGGCCAGCGCATCGTTCCGATCATCCCGGACGAAGCCCGTACCTTCGGTATGGAAGGCATGTTCCGTCAGCTCGGCATCTACTCATCAGTAGGCCAACTGTACGAGCCAGTCGATAAAGACCAGGTGATGTTCTACCGCGAAGACAAGAAAGGTCAGATCCTCGAGGAAGGCATCAACGAAGCCGGTGCGATGTCCTCGTTCATCGCCGCGGGCACCAGCTACAGCTGCCACAACCAGCCAATGCTGCCGTTCTACATCTTCTACTCGATGTTTGGCTTCCAACGTATTGGCGACTTGGCCTGGGCCGCAGGCGACAGCCGCACCCGTGGCTTCCTGATCGGCGGTACTGCCGGCCGTACAACACTGAACGGCGAAGGCTTGCAGCACGAAGACGGTCACAGCCACATCATGGCTTCAACCATCCCGAACTGCCGCACATTTGATCCAACCTACGGCTACGAGCTGGCAGTGATCATTCGTGAAGGCACGCGCCTGATGATGGAAGAGCAACAGAACATCTTCTATTACATCACCGTGATGAACGAAGCCTACCAACAGCCAGCCATGCCAGAGGGCGCCGAAGAAGGCATCATCAAAGGCATGTACCTGCTTGAGGAAGACAACAAGGAAGCTTCGCACCATGTGCAGCTTCTCGGTTCTGGCACCATCTTGCGTGAAGTTCGCGAAGCCGCGAAGATCCTGCGTGATGAATTCAACGTGGCCTCTGACGTGTGGAGCGTTACCAGCTTCAATGAACTGCGCCGCGAAGGTCTGGCTGTGGAGCGCCGTAACCGCCTGCACCCAGAACAGAAGCCAGAGCAGACTTTCGTTGAGAAGTGCCTGACTGGCCGTAAAGGCCCCGTCATCGCCAGTACCGACTACATGAAGCTGTTTGCTGACCAGATTCGCCAGTGGGTTCCAAGCAAAGAGTACAAAGTCCTGGGCACTGACGGCTTCGGTCGCAGTGACAGCCGCAAGAAGTTGCGTCACTTCTTCGAAGTTGACCGTCACTTCGTTGTGCTGGCCGCGCTTGAAGCCTTGGCTGATCGCGGTGATATCGAACCTAAAGTGGTGGCTGAAGCCATCGCCAAGTTCGGCATCAACCCAGAAAAACTCAACCCACTGGACTGCTAAGGAGCGAAACGATGAGTGAATTGATTCGCGTACCCGACATCGGCAGTGGTGAGGGTGAAGTAATTGAGTTGTTCGTTAAGGTCGGCGACACCATTGAAGCCGAACAAAGCCTGCTGACCCTTGAGTCTGACAAAGCCAGTATGGAGATCCCAGCGCCTAAAGCTGGGGTTGTCAAAAGCATCAAGGTCAAGCTGGGCGACACCTTGAAAGAAGGTGACGAGCTGTTAGAACTCGAAGTTGAAGGCGAAAGCGCAGCCGCCGAGCCTGAGAAAAAGGCTGAGCCTGCTGCGGCCCAGGCAGAGGCGCCGAAGGCTGAAGCCGCTGCTGCTCCTGCCGGGAAAGGTGCTTCAAGCATCGAGGAAGTGCGCGTCCCGGACACGGGCTCAGACACTAAAGGCAAGATCATTGAGATCTTCGTCAAGGTCGGCGACACCGTTGAAGTTGATCAATCCTTGATCACCCTCGAATCGGATAAAGCCAGCTTTGAAGTGCCTTCGTCAGCGGCTGGTGTGGTTGAAAGCCTTGAGGTCAAACTCGACGATGAAGCTGGCACCGGTGACCTGATTCTGAAGCTAAAAGTTGAGGGGGCTGCTCCTGCTACTAAACAGGAACCTGCTTCTGCCCCAGCTAAAGAAGAGCCCGCAGCGGCTGCAGCACCTGCCCCGGCCAAGGGTTCTTCGATTGAAGAAGTGCGCATTCCGGACACCGGCTCTGACGCCAAAGGCAAAGTCATTGAGCTGTTCGTCAAGGCAGGCGACACCATCGAAGTTGATCAGTCCCTGCTCACGCTTGAGTCGGACAAAGCCAGCTTTGAAGTGCCTTCGCCGTCTGCTGGCGTGGTTGAAAGCGTTGAAATCAAACTGGATGACGAAGCCGGTACCGGCGACCTGATCCTCAAGCTGAAAGTCGCTGGCAGTGCGCCTGCTGAAGCGGCGCCTTCCGCTGCCCCAGCCCCGGCGAAAGCAGAAGCCGCCAAGGCACCTGAAAAAGCTGCAGCTCCGGCTGCCGCAGCCAGCGCAGCACCTGCGAACGGCGACAAGGTTCACGCTGGCCCAGCTGTTCGTCAGTTGGCCCGCGAGTTCGGTGTTGAGCTTGGCGCCGTACCGGGTAGCGGCCCTAAAGGTCGAATTCTCAAGGAAGACGTGCAGGTTTACGTCAAATCCATGATGAACAAGGCCAAGCAAGCACCGGCAGCAGCTGGCGCAACGGGCGGCGCAGGTATTCCTCCAGTTCCGGCAATCGACTTCAGCAAGTTTGGTGAAATCGAAGAAGTGGCGATGACTCGCCTGATGCAGATTGGCGCCGCCAACTTGCACCGCAGTTGGCTGAACGTGCCTCACGTGACCCAGTTCGATTCTGCCGACATCACTGAGCTGGAAGCCTTCCGCGTTGCGCAGAAAGCTGTAGCCGAGAAAGCTGGGGTTAAATTGACCGTGCTGCCACTGCTGCTTAAAGCGTGCGCATTCATGCTCAAGGAAATGCCAGATTTCTGCAGCTCGCTCGCACCAAGCGGTAAAGCCTTCATCCGCAAGAAGTACGTGCACATTGGCTTCGCCGTGGACACCCCGGACGGCTTGCTCGTTCCGGTCATCCGCGACGTCGACAAGAAGAGCCTGCTGCAACTAGCGGCTGAAGCGGCTGAGCTGGCGGATAAAGCGCGCAACAAAAAGCTTTCTCCAGACGCCATGCAAGGCGCCTGCTTCACTATCTCCAGCCTCGGCCACATTGGCGGTACCGGCTTCACGCCGATCGTCAACGCACCTGAAGTTGCGATCCTTGGTGTTAGCAAGGCGACTATCCAGCCGGTTTGGGATGGCAAAGCGTTCCAGCCAAAACTGATGCTACCGCTGTCGCTGTCCTACGATCACCGCGTGATCAACGGCGCTGCTGCTGCACGCTTCACCAAGCGTTTAGGCGATGTACTGGGCGATATCCGCACCATGCTCCTGTAACGACTTAGCAATACGTTTCGAGCACGCCACGCTCGCATCCTCAACCCCGCCATTGGCGGGGTTTTTTTATCTTGCGGTCTAACCTTTCTGCACGTTACGAATCAGGTAACTCATGGCCTTGGCCAAATCAGCAGCACCATTGTTATCGCGCACAATAGTGATCATTTTGTTGCCCGTTACGGGGTTATTCAGGCTGCAGCTTATCCCGCTCGTCGGACAGTCGTAGCGAATAAAAGGGTCAACACCGAAAACGTCGATACGTTGGTTGCGTACGGCGATATCGCTACTGTTCTCGCCACGAGTCTCTTCACGCAACAACAACTCGCCCTGCGCGCCTAGAGCCACGCTGTATATAAGATCATTACGGTCTGCTTGACCGACCTGATACCCCGCGCGCAAGGCATAGGTCAGGAGTAGTTTATTGACATGCGCAAGCAGCGCTTTGCGCTCATCTTGAGTGTTGTATAGACGTTTAAGCTCATGCAGATAATTTGCTTGTTCGGTACTGCTCAAGCCTGCGGCAGGTTCGGCCGATACATTGGCTACAGGAACCAAGCCGCTGCCAATCAAAAAGGCAAAAATTAGTTTTCTTGTCAGTCGCATTTGCATAATGCACCCTTACTTGACGCTATAGTGAATTGGGCGGATTACCTCGCCCAACGCAGCATACTGGAAGCAAAGCACTTAATGAGAAGCCATCCCACCGTCGCCAGCCAACTGGTGGCCGAGGTTGTGACGCAGTTGCCAGTACCATCACGGTTGGGCATGCTGCGTTTCGAGCGGATGAATGAGGCCAGTTGGGCCTTACTGTTTCTTGACCCTTCTTGTGAGCGTCAGTTAGGTATTGCCGCGAGCGATTTATGCGCCCTGGTTGAGTCACCCTACGCCAGCCTGATGGAGCCCGAAGCGCGCCATTCACTGCACGATCAAATCCAGCAGCAACTGAGCCTGCAATCGCATTACTTAGTGCATTACACCCTGCACACGCCTTTGGGCGCGCTCAATCTGATGGAAATGGGTGAGGCGTTCAAACAGCGTGGACGTCACCTACTGCGCGGCTACTTGTTGGTCACCGCTACGCCTCAATCGAAGCTGCCGCCAGGGACGCAACACAACCCGCAAGAGCAGCTGTTGCCGCTAATTGAAGATCCGCTACAACAGAAAAAACGCATTCTTGCCCAGCAAAAACTAATTCTGCATTTGGCCCGTCATATCTATCAAGGTGACGCATTACAGGACGCAGCCAGGCTGATCACTCAAGCAGCATGCGAGACTTATGCGACCGGGCGGGCGAGTATCTGGCTGATCAATGGCGAATTGCTTGAATCGGTGACGGTGTATCAGGCTGACAATCAACAACACCATAAAGAAGAGCAAAGCCTCAAGCTGAATTCGAACTATATGAGCATCATGCGCGCTGGGCGCTCGCTGCATATCGAAGACGCCTTGAACGATCCACGCGCGATTGAATTGCAGCACTATTTAAAGTCACTGAATATTGGCGCCATGCTCGATGCCGGGATTCGCGTAGACGGCGAGGTCATCGGCATCCTGTGTATTGAGCATGTTGGCGGACCACGTCAGTGGAAGACCGACGAAATAGCCTTTTGCGGCGAACTGGCTGACCAATATGCGCAAGTGCTGTCAAACCAGGAGCGGCGCAGCGCAACGCAAGCGTTGTACCTGTTTAAGCGCGCGGTGGAACAAAGCGCCAGTGCATTCATATTGCTCAACCGTGATGGTTTGGTTGAGTACGTAAACCCCAGTTTTACCGCAATAACCTTGTACAGCGCGGAAGAAGTGCAAGGGCGACGAATTTCTGAGCTGCCTGCGCTGGAGAACCTCAGCGATCTGCTATTTAACAGCCAGTCGGGTCTATCAGGTCATAACAGCTGGCAAGGCGAATTCAAAAGCAGGCGTAAAAACCTTGAGCCGTACTGGAGTCAGCTGTCGATTTCAAAGGTTCATGCCGATGACGGGGTGCTGACCCATTACATTGGCATTTACGAAGACATCACCGAAAGCAAAAGCGCACTGCAACGCATTGAGCGCCTTGCCTTTCGCGATAATCTGACCGGTCTTGGCAATCGCTATTCGTTTATTCGGGCGCTGGAAAAACGCTTTGCTGTGCCTGACAAAACGGGTATCAGCCTGCTACTGGTGGACATCGATAACTTCAAGCGGATCAATGACAGCCTCGGCCACCAAACCGGTGACAAGCTGCTTTCCAGTTTAGCTAAACGTCTGCGCAATACCCTGACGCCGACGGCGATTATGGCGCGCTTTGCCAGCAACGAATTTGCCATCCTGCTTGATCATCACGATCTGGATGCTGGCCAGGTGATTGCTTCGCAAGTCCTGAAAACCTTGGACAAACCGCTGTTCGTCGATAATCAGTTGATCAGTATTACCGGCTCGATTGGCCTCGCCTGCGCCCCGGCGCATGGCACCGACCCGCAAATACTCACCAAGCATGCCGGGCTTGCGCTGCATAAGGCCAAAGCTAACGGCAAGCATCAGGTCTGTGTGTTCACCGAGGCGCTGAACGCCGAGGCCGACCATAAGTTGTTTGTCGAGAATAACTTGCGCCGCGCCCTTACCCAGAATGAACTTGAGGTGTTCTATCAACCCAAGTTGTGCCTGAAAACCGGAGCATTGGTCGGCATTGAGGCGCTATTGCGCTGGCATCACCCGCAAAAAGGCATGATCAGCCCCGATCAATTCATTGGCGTTGCCGAAGAGACTGGACTGATCATCCCGATTGGCAAATGGGTGTTTCGCCAAGCCTGCCGCATGAGCGTGCAACTTGCCGCTGTGGGCATGGGCGCCATACAGGTGGCGATCAATGTCTCGCCTAAACAGTTCACCGACCCGGACCTGGTCGGCGCTATTCGCACAATCATCGAAGAAGAACAGCTGCCGCCCGAACGAGTAGAACTTGAGCTGACCGAAAGCCTGCTGCTGGAGGCCACCGACGACACCCGCAGCCAGCTAATATGCCTAAAAAAACTCGGTCTTAGTTTGGCTATGGATGACTTCGGCACGGGTTACTCGTCGCTAAGTTATTTGAAGAAATTCCCGATTGATGTCATCAAAATTGATCGCAGCTTCATCAAAGACATCCCACAGAATCAAGACGATATGGAGATCACCTCGGCGGTGATCGCCATGGCGCATAATCTTAAGATTAAAGTCGTTGCAGAAGGCATTGAAACGAGCGCTCAGCTGAAGTTCTTGAGGCGCCAACGCTGCGATATCGGCCAAGGCTTTCTGTTCGACAAAGCAATTGCCGGGCGCAACCTGATTGACAGCTTGAAGCGTTATATTCGCAACTAGTACAACGGCCCCATGCTTAGGTCTTAGCTGTTTTCGCTAAGTTCGGGCTAGCCGATTTTGTAACGTCGTCGCACAATGGCGGTCTACCAAGCACATGAAAACGATGTTGAGGAAATGGCTCATGGCTCTGCGTTCGCAAATTCTTGTAAACAAACTAGAACTCCCAACAGCCGATCAGGCATTGCCGGGGCGGGACGTAGCGATGACTGTACCCGACGCTCACTTCGTCAATGGCAACGCTCTCCAGGGTCCATTCCCGCAAGGCCTGGAAACAGCAATATTCGGGCTTGGCTGCTTTTGGGGTGCTGAGCGGCGCTTCTGGCAACAGCCCGGCGTGTGGAGCACGGTGGTGGGCTACGCTGGCGGGATTACCCCCAACCCAACCTACGAAGAAACCTGTTCCGGTTTGACCGGACACGCTGAAGTCGTGCTGGTGGTGTTTGACCCTAAAGTCACCAGCTTTGAGGCGCTGCTAAAAGTCTTCTGGGAGGCTCACAACCCAACGCAAGGCATGCGTCAGGGTAACGATCAGGGCAGCCAATACCGCTCAGCGATCTATTGCAACAGCGAAGATCAGCTGGCTAAAGCGCTGCAAAGCCAGGCAATGTTCCAGGCAGAGTTGGATAAAGCAGGCTTAGGCAGCATCACCACTGAAATCGCTGAGGCCGGCGAGTTCTATTACGCCGAGGTCTATCACCAGCAATACCTGGCAAAAAACCCAAGCGGTTACTGTGGTTTGGGCGGCACCGGCGTATGTCTGCCAGCGTAATCAGGCCCGCATAAATATACAGGCGACCTCGCTTCTGCCAGGTCGCCTTTTTTATGGGACGCTTAACCCGAGGTTTTTTCTTCGATCAACCAGTCCATGCGCCAGCCGCCCTGAGTTAACCCCAGACGCTCAGCCAACCAAGGCAGCAACAGCTTGAGTTCGTCTTCCAGGCCCCATGGCGGATTGCTAATGACCAATCCGGAACCATTCAAACGCAGCGACTCATCGGTAGGGTGAACATACAACTCAATACGCAGTAGTTTGGGCGCTGAGCTCTTTTCAAGGTCGCGGTAAAACTTACGTAACTGACGCAGGTCCTTGATTGGATACCAGATAGCCACTATTGCTTGACGCATGCGGCCAATCGCATCGTTTAATGACTCGACGCTGCGGTCCAGCTCATCATCTTGCTCAAACGGTGGATCAATCAGCATCAGCACGCGCTTTTCCTGGGTCGGCAACAATGCACGCGGCACATGCCAGCCTTCGCCAAGATGCACAGCCACGCGCCGGTCACCCTTCATATTTTCTTTGAGTAAACGTCCGTCTTCCGGGTGCTTCTCATTGAGCTGCAAACGATCCTGTTCACGGGTAAGCATTCGCGCCAGCTCAGGCGAGCCAGGGTAATGACGCAGCTCACCACTCGGATTCATTGCACGGATCACCTGCAGATAGTCGGCAAACTGCTCAGGCACGTCATCGGCCTGCCAAAGTTTGGCAATCCCTTCAAGCCACTCACCTGTGCGCGAAGCCTGGTCACCTCGCAAGTCATACAAACCCACACCTGCATGGCTGTCGAGGTAGGCAAATGGCGCCTCCTTACGTGACAACAGGGCAATCATCCGGCATAAGATCAGGTGTTTTAAGACATCGGCGTGATTGCCGGCGTGATAGGCGTGACGGTAGTTCATGGTATTCAGCTCCTCGAAGCCCTACAGTTTAACCGCTTAGCTCGGTTTCGCAGTTATTTACACCTTGAATTCACGCAGCATTTAACCGGCAGGCTCTATGATTGCCAGTTAATGGCAATCTTCTGCTGGCAGTACCTGCTGGCTTTTTGTTTTCACTGTATTAAGTTCACGAATGAATACTCTCCCGCAGCGCCATCTGATCCTTGCCTTACTCGCCGGTGCCAGCGCATTGGTTGTGGTTCATGGGCTAGGCCGCTTCGCCTATACGCCGCTACTGCCCTATTTGATCAGCGATGGTTTCCTAACGCTTGAGCAAGGCGCCAGAATCGCGACCTGGAATTACATCGGCTACCTGATCGGCGCGTTACTCGCATTGGCCCTGCATGCTCCGGCACGCATGCGCATCGCCCTGCCCTTGGCGCTCCTGCTCAATGCCCTGCTGACAGTGACGCAAGTTTATGCAACCTCGGTTGAAAGCCTGACATGGCTACGTCTGGCTAATGGCATCACCAATGGTGTGGTGTTTGTACAAGCACCGGCATTGGTTCTCGAATGGCTAGCCCAACACCAGCGCACACGCCTGAGCGGTTTGATTTACTTGGGGCTGGGCGGTGGCTTGTTGCTTTCAAGCGCAACCGCTACTTGGCCTGCGAATTGGCTAAACGGCGCTGACCGTTGGTGGCCGATGGCGATATTAGGCCTGCCGCTGGCTCTTTTAAGTATTGGATTGCTGAGTCGGCTTAAACTGCATACACCTGCGGTACAGGTGAAGCATTCACACACTCGCTTGTTTGACCGCGCCAGCACGCCGCTATTTCTCGCCTACACCGGCGCCGGGCTGGGTTACATCTTACCGATGACATTTTTACCCTCACTGGCAAAAGAGCAACTCGACCCAAGCGACCCGCTCGTCAGTGGCGCCTGGTTATGGACGGCCACCGCCAGCCTCATCTCGATTGCGCTGTGGAACAGCCTCGGCGCGCGAATTGGTGATCGTCGGGCATTGCTGTGCAATTACGCCGCGCAAGGGCTTGGCGCTGCGGCACCAATGCTGTGGCCGGGCTCGGTGGGTATCTTGCTCTGCGCAATTCTCGTCGGCGGCAGTTTTATCGGCACGGTGTTTTTGACACAACGCCTTGCGCGTCAACTCCACCCGCATCAAGGCCCACGCCTGTCTGCTGCACTTATCGCCTTGTACGGTGCCAGCCAGTTACTCGGCCCGTGGCTTGCAGAACAAGCCCTGCAAATGGGCGCTACGCTAACCCAGTGCTTTGCGATTGGCGCGGGAGCGCTGTTCTGGGGGCTGTGCTGGACATTTGTAATTCCACGCAACCCGGTCCAGCCCCGTTAAGCGGCTGCATACGGACTGATTTAGGGCTTTATCACGCCGATGGATAATACTGGGCAGTGCCGCGGCGCCTGCCTAGACTCGGCGCGACTAACAGGAGGCCAATCATGTCCGAGACTTTGCTTAACGCCCGTAATCTTGCGTTCGAACTTTACGAAGTGCTCGACGCCGAGGCATTGACCCAGCGCGAACGCTTTGCCGAGCACAGCCGTGAGACGTTCGATGCGGCAATCGATACCGCGCGGAGCATCGCTGAAAACCTGTTCGCACCGCACAACCGCAAGAATGATGAGAACGAGCCCGAATACGTTGATGGCGCTGCCAAACTGATTCCGGAAATCAAACCAGCAGTCGACGCCTTCCTTCAAGCCGGGTTTCTCAACGCCACTCGCGAATTCGACGTTGGCGGCATGCAGTTGCCTAATTTGTTATCACAAGCCTGCTTCGCCCACTTTCAGTCGGCAAACATCGCTACATCTTCCTACGCGATGCTGACAATGGGCGCTGCCAACCTGATTGAAGCATTCGGCGATGAAACGCAAAAAAAGCGTTTTCTAGAGCCGATGATTGACGGACGTTTCTTCGGCACCATGGCCCTGACTGAACCACACGCGGGCTCCTCACTTTCGGACATTCGTACGCGTGCAGAACCGGCAGAGGATGGCTCTTACCGGCTCAAGGGCAACAAGATTTTTATTTCTGGCGGTGACCATCCATTGTCAGAAAATATCGTGCACATGGTTCTGGCCAAACTGCCCGATGCGCCGCCCGGCGTTAAGGGTATTTCGCTGTTTATCGTGCCCAAGTTTCTGGTTAACGACGATGGCTCGCTGGGCAAGCGCAATGATGTACTGCTGGCAGGTTTGTTCCACAAGATGGGCTGGCGCGGCACCACCTCGACGGCGCTTAACTTCGGCGATAACGGTGAGTGCGTCGGCTACTTGGTGGGTAAGCCGCATCATGGCCTGGCGTATATGTTCCAGATGATGAATGAAGCACGAATTGGCGTCGGCATGGGCGCGGTGATGCTCGGCTACGCAGGTTATCTGTACTCACTGGATTATGCCCGACAGCGCCCACAGGGCCGCTTGCCCGATGGTAAAGACCCAAGCTCATCACAGGTGGCAATTATTGAGCACGCTGACGTGCGCCGGATGCTGCTGACCCAAAAGGCGTATGTCGAAGGCGCCTTTGACCTCGGTTTGTACGCCGCACGCTTATTTGATGACACTCAGACACTCGAAACCGAAGAGCAACGCCGCACCGCGCTGGAGTTGCTCGACCTGCTGACGCCGATTGTCAAGTCATGGCCCTCGGAGTATTGCCTCAAGGCCAACGAGTTGGCTATCCAGATTCTTGGCGGTCACGGTTACACCCGTGAATACCCGGTTGAACAGTACTACCGCGACAACCGCCTTAATCCGATTCACGAAGGCACACACGGCATTCAGTCTCTCGACCTGCTGGGCCGTAAAGTGTCGATGAATAACGGCGCGGCGCTCAAACAGCTGGTCAAGCTGATCCAACAATGCTGCGAACGAGCGAGCGCTTTCGAATCACTGAACAACCTGCGCATACCCCTTGAGCAACTGCTGGCGAGGCTGTCCAGCGTGACCCTGGCACTGCTCGGTGACTTAATGAGCGGTAAGGTTAATCAGGGCTTGGCCAACTCGGCTTTATACCTGAAAGTTTTTGGCCATGCGGTGATCGGTTGGCGCTGGCTGGAACAAGCAATCTGTGCAGAACAAGGCTTGGCAAAAGGCAACGTGGCGGATCAGGACTTCTATCAAGGCAAGCTGCAAACAGCGCGCTATTTCCTGACGTGGGAAGTACCAGGCTGCCATCACGAACTGGCAATTCTTGAGAGTCGCGACGACACCTGCCTCAATATGCAGGACCGCTGGTTCTAGGCAAAAGATCTCACCTTGTGCATGCAACGTGCGCAAGGTGAACCGGCATACACTCTCCTCAACCACGCTCGTGGGGATGCTTAAAACACTGCACTTACAGCCTTGGCAACCTGCCCCCTCAGGCTTTGCACATATAACGCTATATGTTTTTTTAACCACGCGACAAACTCACAGGTTATTATAGGTGGCACGTGCCATGCATAGGCGCATTGCCAGTCGATAAAGGAGTATGCCGCTTTGGATGCCAGTACCATCAACAGTCTCTTCTTGATCGGTGCATTGCTGGTAGCCATGAGCATTCTGGTGAGCGCATTTGGCTCGCGCTTCGGCATCCCGATTTTGGTCATATTCCTCGGCGTGGGCATGCTTGCAGGCGTCGATGGCCCCGGTGGCATAAGCTTTTCTAATTACCCGCTGGCCTATTTGGTCGGTAACCTTGCGCTGGCCATTATTTTGCTTGATGGCGGCATGCGCACCCGCGTCTCCAGTTTCCGTGTAGCCCTTTGGCCATCCCTTTCGATGGCTACGGTTGGGGTCATGATTACCGCTGGGTTAACCGGCGTTGCAGCCGCTTGGCTGTTTAACCTGAGCTGGATGGAAGGCCTGCTGATTGGCGCGATTGTAGGTTCAACCGATGCCGCAGCGGTATTCAGCCTACTCGGCGGGCGTGGCCTTAACGAGCGGGTGAGTTCAACGCTGGAGATCGAGTCAGGCAGTAACGACCCGATGGCCGTGTTTCTGACTGTGACGCTAATTTCCATGTTGCAAGCAGGACAAACCGGCTTCAGCTGGAGTTTACTGGGCAGCCTTGGATTACAGTTTGGCCTGGGCGCATTTCTCGGTTTAGTCGGCGGCTGGTTGCTGCTGAACCTGATTAACCGCATTACCTTGGCCAATGGCCTGTATCCGTTACTGGTGGTCAGTGGCGGCCTGATGATCTTTGCCATCACCAACACCCTGGGCGGCAGTGGCATACTTGCGGTTTACTTGTGCGGCCTATTGCTTGGTAATAAAGCCATACGCTCGCGCCACGGCATTCTGCATATGCTCGACGGCCTGACATGGCTCGCCCAGATCGGCATGTTCTTGGTCCTCGGCTTGCTGGTAACACCACACGAATTACTGAAAGTTGCGCTGCCTGCACTGGGCTTGGCATTGTGGATGATTTTAATCGCGCGCCCCCTCGCGGTGTACCTCGGGTTATTACCGTTCCACGCCTTCCATGACCGCGAACGCGTATTTATTGCCTGGGTTGGCCTGCGCGGCGCAGTGCCGATTATTCTGGCGGTATTCCCACTGATGGCAGGCTTGGAGAATGCTCAGCTATTTTTCAACGTGGCGTTCTTTATTGTCATCGTCTCGTTACTACTCCAGGGCACCAGCTTGCCACTCGCGGCTAAGTTTTTACGGGTAACGGTTCCACCTGAGCCAGCACCATTCTCACGCTTGGGTCTTGAAATTCACCCGACCAGCCAGTGGGAATTATTCGTTTATCGCTTAGGCGCAGAAAAATGGTGTATCGGCTCACCACTGCGTGACCTGAAAATGCCAGAAGGTACGCGGATCGCTGCACTGTTCCGTGGCAATGAATTGCTTCACCCGTCGGGCAGCACCAAGCTCGACGCCGGCGATTTGCTCTGCGTAATAGGCCATGCGTACAATTTGGAAGCACTCGGTAAATTGTTCAGTCAGGCGCCAACACGCGGCCAGGATCTGCGCTTCTTCGGCGACTTTGTACTTGAAGGCGATGCTGAGGTAGGCGCCGTTGCCGCGCTCTATGGCCTAAAACTGAACGAAAACGAAGACAATATGCTTCTCGGTCGCTTCATTGCCCATAAAATCGGCGGTGAACCAGTTATTGGCGATCAGGTCGAATGGCAAGGTTTGACCTGGACGGTCGCCGCGATGGAAGGCAACAAGATCCGCAAGGTGGGTGTTAAATTTCCAGAGGGCAGTCGCCCCGGGCCCGGCCTATTCCTCTAAACTCTGTTAACTTCGAGCCGCCCGAACGCAACCATGCCCTCTTTCCGTAAATACATTGCTTTCGCTCTCATCAGTCTGCTGCTGAGCAGCCCTCTGGCATTTGCAAATGAGCCGCCATCATCCAGTGATGTAGAAAGCCAGCTGTCAGCACTGGCTGACAGCAAGCTGCCTGAAGCCGAGCTTGCAAAGCTGACGCAGACACTTGAGAAGACTCTCAGTCTGCTGCGCCTCAAAGAACAGAGTGAGAAGGACCTCGAAAAACTCAATCAGCAGCTAAGCGCAGCCCCACGCTTGATTGGTGAGGCGCAGCGTGAGCTAACGCGCCTCAAAGCCAGCCAACCGACACCGGTTGCCGAGCGCTATAGCAACAGCAAAGTTTCCGATCTCGAGCAAATGCTCAGTGATCGCAACAACCAGCTTAGCGAATGGCAAAAACAGATCATTGATGCCAACAGCCTGATCATTACCTCGCAAACACGCCCAGAGCGGGCGCAGGCGGAGATCAGTAGCAACCAGGCACGCGCCCGCGAAATTGGCGAGGCACTGAAGAGCGGCAAACTCGCCGGAACGCCACTGACCAACGAAACCAGTGAACAGCTGAACGCTGAGCTGGCCCAGTTAAATGCGCAAACTCAACTGCGCCGCCAGGAACTGAGTGGCAACAGCCTGCTACAAGACTTAGGTGCGAGCCAACGGGCCTTGTTAGACGAGCGCATCAAACGTCTCGAGCAAGAGTTGACCAACCTTCAGGAGCTGGTCAACAAGAAACGTCGCGAAATGTCCGAGATGACCTTTGCAGAGCAATCGCAAAGCGCCGAAAAGCTGGGCGGAGACGGCTTGCTGAGCCGTGAAAGCGCGCTGAATGTTAAATACTCTGACTATCTGCTCAAAGCCACTAATCGCCTCAACCAAATCACCCAGAAAAACCTGCAGACCAAGCAACAGCTCGACACACTCAATCAGAGCGACCAGGCACTGGATCAACAAATCAGTGTGCTGCAGGGCAGTATTTTATTGTCGAAGATCCTTTACCAGCAGAAGCAAGCCTTGCCGAAGCTGGATATCGACAAGAACTTGTCTAATGACATCGCCGACATCCGTCTCTATCAATTTGAGATCAATCAGCAGCGAGAGCTTATTAGCAACCCAGCCACCTATATCGATACGTTGATACAAAAGCAGCCGGATGAAGACATTAGCCCAGCGCTACGAAATTCTCTGCAAAGTATCATCGAGAAGCGTCGGGAACTGCTCGATCTGGTAAGCAATGAGCTGGGTGCACTCCTCAATGAGTCCATCACCCTGCAACTCACGCAAAAGCAGCTGCAAACTACTGCTACAGCACTGAGCGAAACGCTTGAAGAACAGATGTTCTGGATCCCAAGCAACAAACCACTCAATCTCGATTGGTTCATGAGTTCACCGGCCAAGCTCAAGCGCCAGCTCGCTGAGTTGCCATGGATCTCCACTACTCGCGAGTTCGGATCAGGCTTGGTGGGCAAGCCCCTTCTGTTCCTACCGTTGTTACTGGTTATCGGCTTGCTGTTGTGGCGGCGCAGCGCAATTACCAACAAGCTTTCCGACCTCCACAAAGATATTGGTCATTACAAAAACGACAACCAGTTGCACACGCCGATGGCGATTTTGTTGAATATCCTGCTGGCATTGCCGGGTGGGCTGTTCCTGACGCTATGCGGCTTTGCTCTACAAATCGATGCTCGCGGACAAAACGCCAGTCTCGCGTCTGCCTTTTTCAGCATGGCGCAAGCCTGGATGGTGCTATACACCGTCTACCGTATTTTATCGCCAAGCGGAGTCGCTGAACTGCACTTCCGTTGGACTCGCCCGCATGTTGCCTTCTTGCGACGTTATGTTCGCTATCTAGGCCTGATTGTTCTGGCCCTTGTAGCCGTGGTGACCATTGCCGGGCATCGACCGGCAGAACTGGCGGATGATGTGCTCGGCATCGCCATCTGCGTAACCTGTTACGCGCTGATGGCGTGGTTGCTCAGCCGAGTTCTGCTGACCGGGCCAGCCCGTGAAAACAGCTCAATGTTCCGCACGCTCATTGCCAGCATTGTCTGCATACTGCCGTTAGCCCTGATCGTCGTGGTCGGCATGGGCTATTTCTACACCGCACTCAGGCTAACCGACCGCTTACTCGACACCCTTGGCCTGATGATGCTTGGCTTGATCGTCGAAGCAACCTTTGTGCGCGGCCTTTCGGTTGCGGCTCGTCGCTTGGCTTATCAGCGTGCAATGGCCAAACGCCAGGCCGCGCAAGCCGCAGAGGAATCAGAAACAGGCGAGGTGGTGACAGAAGAGCCGACACTGGATATCGAGCAAGTTAACCAGCAATCGCTACGACTTGTGCGGCTGGCCTTGCTGGGTGTGTTTATCAGCTTGCTCTGGCTGATCTGGGCTGACCTGATTTCAGTGTTCTCATACCTCGACAACGTCACCCTGTACGAGTACGTCAGCGGCACCGGGGCGATGGCAAGCATGGTCCCAATCAGCCTCAGCGACGTACTTGGCGCATTAGTGATCATCGGTATTACCATCGCGCTCGGGCGCAACTTGCCCGGCTTGCTTGAAGTGTTGGTGCTCTCGCGCATGAAGCTCGCCCAAGGCAGCTCATACGCCACAACCACCCTGCTGTCCTACGCCATCGTAGCCGTCGGCACGGTTACAACTCTATCGACTCTGGGCGTAAGTTGGGACAAGTTACAGTGGCTGGTCGCAGCGCTATCGGTAGGTCTTGGATTTGGCTTGCAAGAAATTTTCGCCAACTTTATTTCCGGCTTGATCATTCTGTTCGAACGTCCGGTACGTATCGGTGACGTTGTGACCATCGGCAATCTCTCCGGCACAGTCAGCAAAATTCGCATTCGGGCAACGACGATTACCGACTTTGACCGCAAAGAAATCATTGTGCCGAACAAAACCTTTGTCACCGACCAACTGATCAACTGGTCACTGAACGATACCGTCACTCGTATCACCGTGATGATCGGCCTGGCGTATGAGTCCGACCTCGAGTTGGCCCGTAAGCTGATGATGCAAGCCGCGATGGAAAACCCTCGTGTGCTACGCGACCCAGAGCCACTGCTGTTCTTCCTCACAATTGGCGCAAGCACCTTCAACTATGAATTACGGGTTCATGTTCGAGAGCTTGGCGATCGTAACGCTGCGACCGACGAATTGCTGACGCGCATTGCCATGAGTTTTCGCGAGCATAAAATCGAGATGGCATTCAATCAATTGGATGTCGTGGTCAAGAATCTCAATGGTGCCGAGTTGAACTTGAAAACCGTTAATCCGGTCATGGTACAGAGCAGCCAGGCCCCACAGTCACAGGCCGAAGAAACACCGACTCAAGTGTCACTCACCAAACCATCACCGCCTGCGGTCGACCCGAACTAAGCATCGCGTTATTGTGAGGCGCTGTCTTTGCATTACCGGAGTAGCGCCTTGAAAAAACTCAGCGAGCTGATATTTGATAATCGCTTTGCACGCCTGGGCGATGCATTTTCAACCCATGTACTGCCAGAGCCGATTGCCGAGCCACGCTTAGTGGTTGCCAGCCAGTCAGCCGCGGCGCTGCTTGACCTCGACCCGAGCGAGGTAGAAACCGAGGTTTTCGCACAGATATTCGCCGGCCATAAACTTTGGAGCGATGCCGAGCCGCGGGCAATGGTTTACTCCGGCCATCAATTTGGCGGCTACACCCCAAGACTCGGTGATGGGCGCGGCTTATTGCTCGGCGAAGTCATTAACGACGCTGGCGAACATTGGGATATGCACCTCAAGGGCACCGGACAAACGCCTTACTCACGCATGGGCGATGGCCGCGCCGTACTGCGCAGCTCGATCCGTGAGTTTCTTGCCAGCGAACACCTTCACGCGCTGGGCATCCCCAGCTCGCGTGCGCTCTGCGTGACCGGTTCAAGCACGCCCGTTTGGCGCGAAAAACAAGAAACCGCCGCCATGGTCTTGCGCCTTGCGCCAAGCCATATTCGCTTTGGCCACTTTGAGTATTTCTATTACACCCAGCAACACAAGCAGCTAAAACAGCTGGCCGAGCACGTTTTGCACAACCACTTCGAAACCTGTGTGGAACAGCAAGATCCGTATTTAATGATGTTTCGCCAGATTGTTGAGCGCACCGCTGAAATGATTGCCCACTGGCAAGCGTACGGTTTTTGCCACGGCGTGATGAACACCGACAACATGTCGATTCTGGGTATCACCTTCGACTATGGCCCGTACGCCTTTCTTGATGATTTTGATGCCAAGCACATCTGTAATCACTCCGATGACACCGGCCGCTACAGCTTTAGCAATCAAGTGCCCATCGCACAGTGGAACCTTGCTGCGCTCGGTCAGGCGCTAACGCCGCTGATCAGTGTCGATGAATTACGCGCCAGCCTTGAGTTATTTTTACCGCTGTACCAAAGCCATTATCTGGATTTAATGCGTCGACGCTTTGGTTTTACCAGCGGCAAGGACGACGACGAAGCCTTGGTCCAGGACCTTCTGCAATTGATGCAGAGCAGCGCCATTGACTACAGCCTGTTCTTCCGCGAGCTGGGTGAAAGTGAGCCGCAGACTGCCTTGGCACGCCTGCGCGAGGACTTTACTGACTTAGCAGGGTTCGACGCCTGGGCTGAGCGTTATATGGCTCGCGACCCATTACAGGGCCAGTCACAACAGCAGCGGCGTGAGCGTATGCACGCGGTAAATCCCAAGTTCATCCTGCGCAATTATCTTGCCCAGCAAGCAATCGAGGCAGCAGAAAAAGGCGATTACAGCGTCGTGCGCGAGCTGCACCAAGTGCTCAGCCAACCCTTTGCCGAGCAACCGGGCAAAGAACGCTTCGCCCAACGCCCGCCAGATTGGGGCAAGCACTTGGAAATCAGCTGTTCATCATAAGCTCAGCTGTCCGCCAGTATCCAATTGAGGCCCATCTCGACATGCAGCTCGGTGCTGTCGAGCATTGCCAGCGCGGCTTCAGTGCCTTCCAACAGCAAGCCTATCTCGGTGCAACCGAGTATCGCGACTTCAGCGTCTCGCTCGCGTAATTGCGCCAGACACTGCAGATAGTATTCGCGGGAGCTGGGCTCAAAGCGCCCTTGGCACAACTCGGCAAAGATTATCCGGTCTATCTCCTCAACCTGCTCGCTGGGCGGGATCAATACTTCAATGGCGAAGCGCTCAGCCAAGCGTTGCCGATAGAAATCTTCGAGCATAGTGAACCGCGTACCCAACAATGCAGCACGCTTCACTCCTCGCTGTTGCAGCGCCTGGCCAACAGCGTCGCCAATATGCAGCAAGGGGATATCGACAGCCGCCTCAATCGCTGGCGCGACTTTGTGCATGGTATTGGTCGCGAGCAACAGGGCGCTGGCACCGGCGCCTTGTAAACGTTGGGCAATATCGGCAAGAACCTGCCCTGCCGCCTCCCAGTCGCCTTGTTTCTGCAGCGCCGCGATCTGCGCAAAATCAACCGAGTGAAGCAGCAACGGAGCCGAATGCAGGCCGCCCATACGCTGGCGCACGCCCTGGTTCAGCAGCCGATAATAGCTGCTGGTCGACTCCCAACTCATCCCGCCCAAAATACCAAGCTGACGCATTGCCTGCTCCTTGCCAATCACAGAGTTCTTAAATCTGAGCCTATCGCGCATCACCCGCGGAGCACAGTAACAGTGGCAATCTGTCTTACGGATACAGCTTATCTATTAAACCGAAAAGGCATATAAACCTTCTCAAACATTCTTAGACTATCTAAGCAAACCCCACTATCTTGGCGACCAAGTGCAATTGGCAATAGTGCGCTTGATACCTCATACGAGATTCAACGTTAAAGGACGCCCATGTTCGGGGATTCACTACCACTGCTGTTTGTTGGCGCTCTGATTATATGGGTGCTGGTTGCCTTCATCAGAGAAACGTGGAGCCCGGATATCGTTGCCGCCATTGCGGTCGCCGCACTGTTGGTCACGCAACTGCTGACCCCGGCTGAAGTGCTCAGCGTTCTATCCAACTCAGCCCCGGTGACAATTGCGTGTATGTTCGTGCTCTCCGCAGCGCTTGAACGTACCGGATGCATTGATGCGCTGGGCAACTGGCTAGGGAACCTGGTCGGCACCAACCCCGTCCGCGTATTGACCGGTTTAACCTTAACGGCGCTGATAGCCTCCGCCTGCCTGAACAACACACCCGTCGTAGCGATTTTGACCCCGGTCGCCATATCACTGGCACGTCGCGCGGGAAGCATGCCCTCGAAGCTGTTGATTCCACTGTCGTACGCCACGATTCTCGGTGGCACCCTGACCATGATTGGCACCTCGACCAATATTCTGGTCGACGGTGTTGCCCGTAAAGCCGGGATGGCCCCGTTTGGCATCTTCGAGATCACTGGCGCAGGCCTTATTCTGGCGACTGCCGGCATGGCTTACTTACTCTTGGTCGGTCGCCACCTGCTGCCAAACCGCGACACCTTATCGCGACAGTTACGCCCAGACCTCGACCGCACCTTTATGACCGAGCTGCTGGTTCCCCATAACTCACCCGTTATCGGCAAAACCCTTAGCGAAGCCAATCTCAATGGCGGTAGCGGACTGCAAGTACTCAAACTGTTTCGCGCCGATCAAGAGTTCACTGAGCCAGCGCACGATACCCTGCTCGCCAATGGCGACCGCCTGGTACTCCACGGCCAAGTCAAAAATGTAGTCGAGCTGCGCGAAACGGGTCACTTGTCGTTCAATCGCAGTGATGCCTTTGAAACCATTAGCAGCCACGATGTAATTCTCGCCGAAGCCATCGTCGGCCGTAACTCACGCTACAGCCACCGGCCAATGCGTGACCTCGACTTGACCGCGCGCTACGGTATCGCTGTGCTTGCGGTGCATCGCCAAGACGAAAATGTGCAGGGCAACCTGGATGACTTCGAGCTGCAGTTTGGTGATGTAATGCTGGTTGAAGGCACACCGGCACAGATCAAACGGTTCGCCGACAACGGCGAGTTGATCAGTCTTAACGCCGTACAGGAGCGCGCATTCCGCCGAGACAAAGCCCCAATCGCAATCATTGCAACTTTTGCGGTGATGATCCTGGCCGCCTTTGGCGTGATGCCGATTGAGGGCCTGGCAATAATCGGTGCGGTCACAGTGCTGGCAACGCGCTGCCTGGACGTTGAGGATGCCTACAAAGCGGTCGACTGGAAAATTCTCAGCCTGATTTTCGGCATGCTCGCCATCAGCATCGCCATGGACAAGGTCGGGCTGGTGAAAATATTGGTTGAGAGCATGATGGGCTGGCTACCATGGGCCGGGCCGCTGATGATGCTTTCAATGCTTTATCTATTCACCTCGGTGCTCACCGAGATGCTCTCAAACAACGCAGTTGCGGTATTGGTAACCCCCATCGCAATTGGCTTGGCGCAACACCTCGGCATCGACCCACGTGCCTTTGTGGTCGCCGTGATGTTTGCCGCCAGCGCCAGCTTTGCGACGCCAATTGGCTATCAAACCAACACCTTCGTGTATAACGCCGGTGGTTATCGTTTTACCGACTTTATGAAAGTCGGTATTCCGCTCAATCTATTGTTGTGGGTGGTGGCGACCTTGGTCATTCCACTGTTCTGGCCATTGGTTCCGGTCTGAGCCACACGGATCTTCGCTTCCTTGAAAAGCGCCAGTGGCGGCCGCAAATATAGGCAATAAACTTGGAGTCAATCATGTCCAAACCACTGCTTATACCCTGCCCCAGCTGTAACGCCCTGAACCGCATCCCCAGCGAGCGCATCAGTGACAAGCCGAGCTGTGGCCGCTGCAAAGCAATGCTGCTAACCAGCGCGCCGATTGAACTGACTCAGGCCAACTTCGCCAGCCAGACCAAAGGCGACCTCCCATTATTGGTCGATGTATGGGCCAGTTGGTGTGGCCCGTGCCAAGCATTTGCGCCAACGTTCAACCAGGCCGCCATCCAGTTACAGGGACAATACCGCCTGGGCAAACTCGACAGCGAAGCCAATCAGCAGTTAGCCGGACAACTGGCTATCCGCTCAATCCCGAGCCTGATTCTGTTTCGCCAAGGTAAAGAAGTGGCTCGTCAGAGCGGAGCGCTGGGGTTGGCGCAACTGCTGGCGTGGCTTAAAAACCACTAGGGAACCCCTGAAGAACTATTGCAATGAAGCCCTATTGCCAGTTAATTGAGCACTGCGGTCAAGCCCAACGACAGATACGGTCAATTGCAACCTGACATCCAAGGTTTAGGCTAAGTGGCATATCTAGCATGAGGCCTAACCATGTCATTGCCGTTCGAGATAGCCCGCCAACTTACTGAAGAACAAATTGCCTTTGTTAAGCGCAGCGGCCTCAAGGCCGAAGCCCTCGAATCTGGTTTTGTCAGGCTACGCATGCCCATGGCTGGCAATCAAAATCACATCGGCAGCATGTACGCGGGTGCGCTGTTTACCCTTGCAGAAATTCCCGGAGGCGCGCTGTACCTCACGAGCTTCGACGTCAAGCGCTTCTACCCCATAGTTAAAGAGATGAACCTGCGCTTTCGGCGCCCAGCTAAAGGTGATATCACTGTTGAAGCACGTTTAAGTGCAACTGAAATACAAAACTTGCAAGATGAAGCCCTACGTCTGGGAAAAGCCGAGTACATGCTGGAACTTCAGTTAAAGGACTCAGGCGGGGAAGTGGTCGCAGAAAGTCGTGGTCACTACCAGTTACGAACCCACTGACACATGACCTTGCTATAGGTCAAAAGACCAGCTAATTGATGGGTAATAATAAAGCGAGTCGACCGGAGAGTTCTTTAATGACTGCACATATTCTTATTGCCCACGATTTAAGGGAAACCGCCGATCTCGCTTTGAGCAGGGCCGCTCAACTCGCCACGCAACATAGTGCCAAGTTAACCGTCCTGCACGTCCTTGACCCTGCGCAAAGCAAGCAGCAACACGAAGCGGCCAAGCTCACTTTAGATCACAGTCTGAGTAAGCTCGCGCCCAAAACGACGACATTGCGCATTCTCAGTGGCAAGCCCTCAGAGATAGTCTTGCAGCAAATCAACGAACTTGGCTGCGATTTACTGGTTCTCGGCGCACACCAATCGCGCCATGATTATTTTTCCGGCACCAGCCTCGACCGAATCGCCCGGCGCAGCAACGTTCCTATGCTGATTGTCGCGCGCAATGATGTGAAACCCTATAAGCGCTCGCTGGCCGCCATCGACTTCTCAGTCTGCGCCTGTTGTGCCCTTAGCAAAGCCTACGACCTGCTGCCTAGCTCAGCCGAACTGCACGCCTTGCATGTATTCGAGCCAGATAAAGGCAACGCTAAACAGATTGAACTGCAACTACAAACCCAGAGCGCATTGATCGACCAGCTAATGGAAGATGAAGCACTCAAACTACCGCCAAACGGCCCTAAACTAAGCCACTCGGTGCAGCAAGGCAGTATTCTAAGAGCGTTGCAGGAACAGCTTAATAACCGCCGGGCTGAGTTAATGGTGCTCGGTAGCCATGGTCGAAGTGCATTGTCACAAGCGCTGCTGGGTAGCCTTGCCCAGCATTTTCTGCACAAAGCCCCCTGCGATATCTTTGTTGTGCGCTAGTATTTTCGAGTCATAAAAAAAGCGCCTTGCCGGCGCTTTTTGTTTACTTGGCAGGCTTAATCAGCGCTATTGAGCAAGTCGTGCAGCTCAACAAACTGTTGAGTCAACTTATGCCGGGGCTCCAGGTAGATCAGCGGCATGCAGGCTTGATGCGACTCACGCATTTTCACCGAACTCATCAGGTTAATCGGCAGCACAGGTAAACCTTCGGCAACCAACTCATCAAGCAGCTGCTGCGGCAAGGTTGCGCGCGGCTGGAACTGATTGACCACAATGCCTTCGACTTCGAGACCCTCGTTGTGATCTTCCTTCAGCTCTTCAATTTCCTGCAATAAGCCATACAGAGCATTACGCGAGAAACTGTCACAATCGAACGGAATAAGTACTCGATCAGCGGCAATAAGCGCTGAAACTGTATAAAAATTCAAAGCTGGCGGCGTATCGAGGTAAATCCGCTCATAATCTTCAGACAAGTCTTCGAGCAGCTTTCGCAGCTTGTTGATCTTATGCTTGGCCTCAAGCTTGGGCTGCAGATCTGCAAGCTCAGCCGTGGCAGTAATTACATGCAGATTATCGAACGGGGTTTCATAAATATCGACCTTGGCCTTTCTGGAAAAAGCCCCACCGGACAATGTCTGATTGAAGAATTCGGAGATACCCAACGGGATTTCACTGCCCGTCAATCCCGTGAGGTAATGGGTCGAGTTTGCTTGCGCATCAAGGTCAATCAACAACGTCCGATAACCTTGGGAGGCACTCACCGCCGCTAAATTGCACGCGATACTGGATTTACCAACACCGCCCTTCTGGTTAAACACCACACGTCGCATGTTAATTGCCCCCAATCCCTGAATAGCCATGAATTTTAGCGAAATTACATTACAAGGCTGATGTAACCTAGCATCTCAGTGTAATCGTTCAAAAATAATTAACGTCAAGGTTTGCGCAAGCTTCGTGCCATCTAGATAATGCCACCACTTTGCCAGATAGGCTTCTGGCACCCCTACTCCAGTTGCTCCTGACGATAATTGGTTTTTGCCCGCAAACTATGTCCAGCTGCAGGCAGCTTTAACGGACAAGGATGTCTCAAAGGCTAGGTATTTCCTTCCGTGATGCACTTCAACATAGAACAGTGGCGTGCCTGGGCCCCGACCCTGGAAAGCACGCATCAGTGGCATGAGTGGAGCCGGGCCCCTGTACGCGTGCTCGATGAGCAGCAACAGCCCGATGTCAGCTTCATTGCACCGATGCAACGCAGACGCCTGAGCCGTCTGGCACGGATGGTCTTTAATGTCGCGTGGCCATTAGCCGAATCATACCCGGCCCTACCGCTGATTTTTGCCTCACGCCACGGTGAAACCCCGCGTACATTGGCCCTACTTAACGACCTTGCGCACAATGAGCCGCTGTCGCCCACTCAATTTAGTTTATCGGTCCATAACGCGATTATCGGTCAATGGTCGATATTACGCGGCGACACCAGCGAAATGACCGCTCTCGCCGCCTCCAGAGACAGCCTTGAACACGCCGTGCAAGAGGCGTGCTTATTGCTCAATGAAGGCGCACCTGCAGTATTGCTGGTAATTGCCGAAGAATCCCCTCCGGCTATCTATACACCGTTTATCGACGACATCCCCTTTGCCTACGCCGTTGGGCTTTTACTCAAACCCGGCGACGACTGGCAGTTACAACTGCGCGCGGGAGATGGCCCAATTAGCGAATGGCCACACGCCTTAAGTTTGCTCAGCGCACTATGCAATGGCCAAGACTTCACCCACTATTGGAATAGACGGCAATGGACGTGGTCACGCAAGCCAAACTAAGCCCGCACAGCCCGCCATATGCTTGGCGCCTTGTGGCCACAGCCTTGTGCTTCATCCTGTTTGGAATAGGTGGAGTATTGCTCAGCGCTGTGGTCTTCCCGATATTGATGCTAATGCCGGGCGATGCCAAAGCGCAGCGGATACGAGTCCGGCGAGCCATCAGCTTGAGCTTCCACTGGTTTGTTCAACTGATGTTCCGCAGCGGTGTACTTACTTACAGCATTGAAGGCGCGGATCGTCTGGGTAAACCTGGGCAAATGGTCATTGCCAACCATCCGTCACTGATTGATGTGGTGGTGTTGATCTCGTTAATTCGCGACGCCAACTGCGTGGTCAAACAAAGCCTGTGGAAAAACCCGTGCATGCGGGGTCCAATCCGGGCGGCGGAGTACATCAGCAACAGCGGCAGTATGGAAATGCTTGATGAAGCGGCTGCTGCATTGCAAAGCGGACAGTGCTTGATTGTATTTCCTGAAGGCACCCGCACCACGCCCGGACACCCCCCCAACTTTCATCGCGGAGCAGCGGCCATCGCCATCCGCGGCGCACAGACAATCACCCCGGTAACAATCAGTGTCTCGCCAACCACACTAACCAAAGCGGAGCCTTGGTACAGCATTCCTGCCCGGCGGTTTCACTTTCAGCTGCAGGTTGGCCCAGATATCGATCCAAAACAATTCAAGGCATCTGCCCCTGCGCCGATAGCTTCACGCAAGCTCAATGACTACTTACACCAATACTTTATTAAGGAGCTCGCAACAGATGAGCGAACTGCAACTCGAAATTAAGAATTTGATCATAGATTCACTGGGGCTTGAAGACATGTCCGCAGAGGACATCGATACTGATCAACCGCTATTCGGTGATGGCCTTGGGCTCGACTCGGTAGATGCACTTGAATTGGGACTGGCCATTCAAAAGCGCTTCGGTATCAAAATCGATGCGGAAGACAAGGACACCCGTCAACACTTCGCCAACGTTGCCAACCTGGCGGCTTTTGTATCTGCACGTCAGGCCGTTTGAGAGCGTTAATAGCATGCAAAATCGTGATGAAATATTTAACACACTGCGCGATTCCCTCGTTGAGTTGTTCGAACTCGACGCAGCGGATATCAACCTGAATGCCAATCTCTACCAGGACTTAGAAATCGACAGCATCGATGCGGTCGATTTAATTGATCACATCAAACGTAAAACCGGCAAGAAAATCGCCGCCGATGAATTCAAATCGGTACGCACTGTAGGTGACGTGGTCGAGGCCGTGTTCAAGCTGGTTAACCCAGAGCCCGCATGAGCCGCCTGCTAGGCCTGATCTTGCTATTGGCCGGACTGGCATATCCATTTGCGGTGTATTACGGCATTGAGCATTTATCACCGCGTGTATTTGCCGCGTTGCTCGGTGGCTTGTGGCTCGCCCGACTCCTGCTTGGCGAACAACGCCCGGGCGGACGCTGGATGGCGCTGGCCGCACTGCTCTTTTGCGCACTACTTGGTGTCGCGGGTGCACCTGCATTGCTGCGCTGGTATCCAGTGCTGTTAAGCGCCATGTTACTGAGCCTGTTTGTGCTGAGCCTTGAATTCGGGCCGCCAATTGCTGAACGCCTCGCGCGTTTACGCGAGCCTGACTTGCCCGCTGTAGCCGTGCGTTACACCCGCAAAGTGACTCAGGTATGGGCAGTATTTTTCTTGTGTAACGGCTTGATCGCAACAGCATTGACGTTATGGGCACCGCTGTCATGGTGGACGCTGTACAACGGCTTAATTTCCTATTTATTGATGGGACTACTATTCGCTGCGGAATGGTTAGTTCGCCAACGTGTAAGGAAATTCGCATGAAATGGATTTCCCTTGAAGCATTGTTACTTGAGCCACTCGAGCAACGTAATGTCAGTCTCGATCCAGCACTGAATCATCAACAGTTTTGTCAGCGAGCGCTGTTGCTGGCGAGCTACTTCAAGGCTCAGCAGATTCAGCGAGTCGCCATTCATCTCGAGGATGCCGCCGACCTGGCGATTGCCCTGTTTGCCGCCTGGCAGGCTGGGGTGACCATATTGCTGCCCGCTGACGCACAACAGCAAACCCGTTTAAAGCTGGGCACACAGATTGATCTATGGCTTGACGCCTTACCCGACACGCGCGACTACACGCCCGCTATTGCCACCCGCTTGGACAGTGATACTTGCCGCCTGACGCTGTGCACATCCGGCTCCAGTGGCGAATCCAAGCTGATCGAAAAGAGCATCGCCCAACTGGCCAACGAAGTCGCGGCGCTAGAGCAGCTCTGGGGCAACGCGCTGGGCAACGCGGTCGTGGTCGCCAGTGTCTCCGTGCAGCACATCTACGGCCTGCTTTTCCGGGTACTGTGGCCACTGTGTGCAGGGCGGACTTTTCTTCGTCACGCCCAGCCCTTTAGCGAAGACATGCAGCGCGCCAGCCTCGCGCATCCACACTTTGCCTGGGTCGCCAGCCCCGCCTTGCTTAAACGCATGAGCGATAACCTCGACTGGCCAGCCTTGAGCCGAGTCAGCATGCTGTTCTCATCTGGCGGGGTATTACCCAATGAAGCCGCGCAGAGCCTGCAAGCACGCTTAAAGCAGTTACCCACCGAAATTTACGGCAGCACTGAAACCGGTGGCATCGCTTGGCGACAAGGTGGCGAATATTGGCAACCGTTCAAGGGTGTGGAAGTAAGCCTCAACCCGCAGGGTGCATTGAGCCTTACTTCGCCATATCTGCCTGCCGGGCAGCGTGAGGAAACCGCCGATGCCGTACAGATTGCAGCCGATGGCAGGTTTTTGCTGCGCGCCCGACTCGACCGCATTATCAAGCTGGAAGAGAAGCGCGTATCTCTGCCCATGCTTGAAAACACACTCAACAGCCACGCCTGGGTCAGCGAATCTCGAGTCGGCACGCTGCACAAGGGCCGGGCCTTTCTCGGTGCCTTGATTGCGCTCAGCCCAGCGGGCCTGCATGCGCTGCGCAACCGCGGCAGACGCGCCGTCACCCAAGCCCTGCGCAGCCATCTCAGCGGGCATGTCGAACCCATTGCTTTGCCTCGCCGCTGGCGGTTGACCACCGAATTACCTTACAACAGCCAAGGCAAGCTCGCGCAGGCGCAGGTTGAACAACTTCTGGACACCCCAAGAACCACTCAAATAACGCCAGAAAGCATCGCTGAAAACGATGGCGAATTCTTGCTGACACTGCGCGTACCGATTGATCTTGCACACTTCAGCGGTCACTTCACATCAACTCCGGTGGTGCCAGGAGTGGTGCAAATTGATTGGGCACTGCGTTTGGCCCGGCAACTGATCGACCCTCTACCTGCGCGCTTCGGTGGAATGGAAGTCCTCAAGTTTCAGCAGCTCATGCGCCCCGGCGACCCTATTCAGCTATCGCTGCGTTTCGATACCAGCCGTGGCAAGTTGTATTTCGCCTTCAGTCATAACAATGCAGCGTGCTCGTCCGGACGCATCTTGCTGGCTGATCATGTATAACGCCTGCGTAGTGGTTCCGGTATTCAATCACGAACAGGCTTTAGTGCATGTCGTAGCCGCATTAGGCAAGGCCAAACTGCCGTGCATTCTGGTGAACGATGGTTCCAGCCCGGCCTGTACCGCCGTGATCGAAAAGCTTGCCGAACAAGCTGATTGCTATGCCGTGCACCTGCTGCAAAATCAGGGCAAAGGCGGTGCAGTGATGGCGGGCCTGCGTGAGGCGCAGATGCTCGGTTTCACCCATGCCCTGCAAGTAGACGCCGACGGCCAACACAACCTCGATGACATTGAATCGTTTCTCGCCTGCTCACGACTGCATCCGCAAGCCGTTATCTGCGGTTATCCGGTTTATGACGCAAGCGTACCCAAGGGCCGTCTGTATGCGCGCTACCTGACGCATATTTGGGTGTGGATAAACAGTTTGTCGCTGCAGATACGCGACTCCATGTGCGGCTTCAGGGTTTACCCACTGCCCAGCACCGTTGAGCTAATCAACCGGGTCAATCTAGGCAAACGCATGGATTTCGACTCCGAAATTCTGGTGCGTATGGCCTGGCAGAACCAATCAATGCAGTGGCTACCGATCCGCGTGCATTATCCATTAGGCGGTATCTCGCACTTTCGCCTGATACACGACAACCTGCTGATCTCTAAAATGCACGCCAAATTATTCTTTGGCATGCTGCTGCGGGCGCCGCTGATTGCCTGGCGCAGGTGGCGCCAATGAATCAGATAAACAAGCATCAGCACTGGGCGGCTCAGCAGGAACGCGGCAGCCTGCTGCTGATGAAGTTCACTGTATCCGCAGCGCGCCTTCTCGGCCGTAGACTGATCAGCCCCCTGCTCTATTTAATCGTCCTGTACTTCTTTGTGTTCGGCGGCAAAGCGCGGCGCAGTATTGCCGAGTATCAGCACAACTTGATGCTCTGGAGCGGAAAAACCGCCGCTCCCACGCAAAGCTCGGTGTTTAAGCAATTCATGGCATTTGCTGACGCCTTGCTCGACAAACTGGATATCTGGCGCGGTCAATTGAACGCCAGCGACATCGAGTTGATCGACCCTCAACAGTTGCGCCAGCAAATGCACGGCAAGCGCGGACAAATGCTGGTTGGTGCGCACTTGGGTAACCTTGAGGTGTGCCGCGCACTGGCCGAGCTGGGTGATAAGGTCACGATGAATGTATTGGTGCATACCAAACATGCAGAGCAATTCAACCAGCTACTTGGTGAGGCCGGCGCCAGTAATATGCGCCTGATCCAAGTCAGCGAGCTAAATCCTGCGGTTATGCTGCAATTATCTGAACGCCTTGAACAAGGCGAATGGCTGGCCATCGCAGGCGACCGGATTGCGCTACACGGCGGGCGTCGTGCCAACGTCGACTTCCTCGGTAAACCGGCAGCATTTCCGCAAGGGCCTTGGTTGCTGGCCGGGCTGCTCAAGTGTCCGGTTAATTTTATGAGCTGCGTCAAAATAGCGGGCCGGTATCAGATCTTGCTTGAGCCTTTCGCCGCCAGCGTGCAATGGAAGCGCGACACCCGCGAAAGCGTAATCCGAGAGTGGACTCAACGCTTTGCCGACCGTCTGGGTCAGCGCTGCCTGGATGCACCCGATCAGTGGTTCAACTTTTATCCGTTTTGGAATACAGATGACGACACATCAGCCTGAGCCGGTCATTTTCGGCGAAACTCACCTGACGATTGAGAATGTTGTCGCGCTTTCACAACAACGCGCCAAGGCTCATTTGCAACATGATGCCGACTATCGCGAAAAAATCGCCAAAGGGGCGCGCTTCCTCGACACCCTGCTGGATAAAGAAGGTGTGATTTACGGAGTCACAACCGGCTACGGTGACTCCTGTGTGGTTGCTGTGCCATTGCATCAAGTCGAAGCCTTGCCACGCCACCTGTATACATTTCATGGCTGCGGCCTGGGCAAATTGCTTGAGCCCGACGCAACACGCGCGGTGCTGGCGGCGCGACTGCAATCGCTGTGCTTTGGTGTTTCCGGGGTGCGTGTCGAGTTGCTGGAGCGTTTGCAGGGGTTTCTCGAACACGACATTCTGCCGTTAATTCCTGAGGAAGGCTCAGTCGGTGCCAGTGGCGACCTAACGCCTTTGTCTTACGTCGCCGCGACCCTCAGCGGTGAGCGCGAAGTGCTCTATCAAGGTCAGCGCCGCAGTGCGCGCGAGGTCCATGAACAACTCGGCTGGACACCATTGACCCTGCGCCCGAAAGAGGCGCTAGCGTTGATGAATGGCACCGCGGTAATGACTGCGCTGGCATGCCTGGCTTATTCACGCGCCGACTATTTGCTGCAACTGGCCACACGTATCACCGCGCTCAACGTAGTCGCGCTGGAAGGCAACCCGGAACACTTCGACCAGCGCCTGTTTGCCGCCAAGCCGCATCCGGGGCAAATGCAGGTCGCCGCCTGGCTGCGCGAGGATCTGGCGATCACCGGGCCCACAGCAGCACTGCACCGCCTGCAGGATCGCTACTCGCTACGCTGCGCCCCGCACGTACTTGGCGTCATGGCCGACAGTTTGGGCCTGTTGCGTCAATTCATCGAAACCGAGCTCAACAGTGCCAATGACAACCCGCTGATCGATGCAGAGACCGAGCGCGTCATGCACGGCGGACACTTCTATGGCGGGCACATTGCCTTTGCCATGGACAGCCTGAAAAACCTGGTAGGCAACGTTGCTGACTTGCTCGACCGACAGCTCGCCTTGCTGGTCGACGTACGTTACAACCATGGCCTGCCGAGCAACCTGTCCGGTGCTCCTGCCAGCAGTTCAATGATTAACCACGGCTTTAAAGCCGTGCAGATCGGCGCCAGTGCCTGGACCGCAGAAGCCCTGAAAAACACCATGCCCGCCAGTGTTTTTTCACGCTCAACCGAGTGCCACAACCAAGACAAAGTCAGCATGGGCACTATTGCCGCCCGCGACGCCTTGCGCAGCCTTGAACTCACGGAGCAAGTTGCTGCCGCCACCTTGCTCGCGGCTAACCAAGGTGTCTGGCTACGCCTGCAAACCAGCTCCCGGCAACTGCCTGAGCCGCTGCTGAACATGCGTGAGCAACTGGCGCAGGACTTCCCACCGGTTATAGAAGATCGAGCATTGGAAGGCGAGCTAAGGCTGTGTCTGCAACGCATTCGTAAACAGCACTGGAGGCTCTATGCGCAGTAGCGGCGTATTGCAGGTTGAGAGCGAAATCCTCGTACCCTTTTTTGATGTCGACATGATGGAAGTGGTCTGGCATGGCCATTACGTCAAGTACCTCGAAATTGCGCGCTGCGCCCTGCTCGACAAAATCGGCCACAACTACTCGCACATGCGTGATGCAGGGTTTGCCTGGCCGATTATTGATCTACAACTGCGCTACATCCGTGGCGCCAAGTTTGGCCAGACACTTATCGTCCGTGCCGACCTTGTCGAGTGGGAAAACCGCTTGAAAATCCACTACCTGATCAGCGATGCCGCAACCGGAGAACGCCTTACCCGCGCGAGCAGTGTGCAAGTGGCCGTTGAAATTGCCAGCCGAGAAATGCAACTCGCATCACCGCGCGTATTTGTTGAAGCCGTTGAGCGCGCGCTGACATGAGTTATTTCATACGACGTATAGCACTCAGCCTCTGCTGCCTGTTAATGGCACCCATTGCCTGCGCGTTCGACTTGACCGCGCTCAGCAATCAACTCGCTAACAACGCCGTCGTGCGCGGCCCGTTTATTCAGGAAAAACACCTGCGAGCGATGGCCCAGCCCTTAACCAGCCGCGGCCAGTTTGTCCTCGCCGCTGACAGCGGTTTGCTGTGGCAGCTACAGAGCCCAATCAGCCAGACGTATCGGATCAACAGTGAAGGCATCGCCAGACGCACAAGCGATGGCTGGCAGATGCAACCTGGCAATAACGCCGCCGCCCAGCAAAGCCGCTTGTTTCTGGCTTTGTTGCGTGGCGACAGTTCCGGTTTGGAGGCTGACTTTGAGCTGCAACTGCAAGGCACGAAGGATGACTGGGCACTGACACTGGAGCCGCGCGCACTGCTGCTCAAGCAAATATTCAGTCGCATCGAAATCAAAGGCGGTGGGTTGGTGCAGCGCATCGAACTGCTTGAAACCCAAGGCGACCGAACGCTCCTGCAACTGCCCAACAGCCAGGCAGCATCTGCACTGAGCCAAACCGAGCGAGACAATTTTGCAGACTGAACGCAGCCTGCCGCGCCTGTTCGGCGTGTTGCTGGTGGCGCTAATCTGCTTGGTCGCCTGGCAATGGCGCAACGGCCCGCCCGTGGTTGCCAGCTTACTTGCCCTGCTGCCGCAGAGTCAGGTTGACGCTGAAGTTCAAGCCGCAGAGAAACGTATGCAGGAACCGCTCAATCGCGAACTCCTGTTATTAGTCGGCCACAGCAAACGCAGCACGGCCATCCAGTTAGCCTCCGAGATTGGTCTGCAACTGCGCGCAAACAAACACTTCGCTAAGGTGCAGTGGCGTTTGCAGAGTGATATGCCGAACCTACGTCGGCAACTCCTGGCTGGGCGCTTGTCACTGCTCCCAGCGGCCGACAAACACCTGTTGATAAATCAGCCGCAAGCGTTCATTGAGCGCCGCGTTGGCGAGCTGTTCGACACCTTCGCAAGCACAACACTTGTGCCAATCGAGCAGGATTGGCTAGGCCTGACCGCCCGCGCGCAAACCACCTTGAATCCGCACAGCAAGGTGCAGGTCGATCTCGGCAGCGGTGCGTTATTGATCACCGACAAAGACATGACCTGGGTGCTGCTGCGCGCGCAAAGTCATGGCAACGCATTTGATCTGCAAGCCCCGTCGTTGGTGGCGACAGATGTGGCCAGCGCTCGTCGCACCGCCGTTGCCGCCGGAGGGCAGTTACTGGCAAGTGGCGGCGTGTTGTATGCCAATGCCGGGCAAACCCAGGCCAGCCGTGAAATCAGCCTGCTGGGCAGTAGCGCAATCATTGCATTGATAGCGCTGCTGTATTTCGCCTATCGCCGAGCACGCGTGCTGCTGAGTCTGCTGCCGGTGGCGGTTGCGCTGTTGGCGGGCAGTGCCGCGTGCGTCATGGTTTTCGGCCAGATCAATGCCATAACCTTGATTCTCGGCGCTAGCCTGATCGGCGTGGCCATTGATTACCCGCAACATTACCTGAGCAAGTGCTGGGCACAGCAAGATTGGCAAAGCTGGGCGGCGATGCGGGCAACCCTACCGGGTTTAAGCTTGAGTCTGGCCACCAACCTGCTGGGTTACATCGCGCTGGCGTTCACCCCTTTTCAAGCCTTGACGCAAATTGCAGTGTTCTCGGCTGCAGGGCTGATCGCTGCTTATTTAGCTGCGATTTGCCTGCTGCCAGCCTGGTTTAAAGGCATGCGTCTGCAACCCGCACCCGCCCTGCTGAACATCGCTTACCGGTTACTGGCATGGCGCACGCGCCTGCTTAAAACCGCCCGCTGGCCACTGATGATCGGCTTGGCGCTGTTTTGTCTGGGCGGCATATTGCAGCTACACACCCAGAATGATTTGCGCCAGTGGCTGGCCAAAGCACCCGATCTGGTTAGCCAGGCGCAACGCATTGCCGAGCTGACCGGACAACAACCCACCAGCCAGTTTTATCTGGTTAAAGCGGCCAATGAGCAACAGCTGCTGCAACGCCAAGCGGCACTCAGCAAACGCCTCGACAGCCTCGTCGCCAGCAAAGAACTACGCGGTTACCGGTCACTCAATCAACTGATTCTGCCAGACGCACAGCTTAGTGAATTGCGCCTCTCACTTAAAACGCTCAATCAGTATTGGCAACCTCTGCTCGATGCGGGAATTTCGCAAGCAGCACTGACGGCTGAGGTGGATGCGTTACTGCAGCAACCGGCTCAAACCCTGGAGACGATGCTTGCAGAACCGTTGTCAGAGCCGTGGCGCCCCTTATGGATGGGCGCCAATGCACAGGGAGTCAGCGGCTTGATTAGCCTCGATGGCCAGGCCAGCACGGCGCTCTTGCAAGACGCGGCGGAAGGCCTTGAAGGCGTCGAATGGATCGATCGCCTGGGCGAGGTGAATAACCTGTTCAGCCAAACCCAGATCAGCGCGGCAACCCTAAAATTGATTTCCTGCACGGCGATTGTTGTTCTGCTGTGCATACCTTTTGGCCTCAGCGGCGCATTGCGCGTCGTCAGCTTGCCGCTACTGGCGGCACTGACAACACTGGCCTGCCTTGGCTGGCTGGGGCAGCCCCTCACGTTGTTTAGTGTATTTGGCTTGTTGCTCATCACCGCCATTGGTATCGACTACGCGATTCTCATGCGTGAATCGGTAGGCGGTGAAGCGGTCAGCCTGGTCGGCACTATGCTTTCGGCACTCACCAGTTGGTTGTCATTCGGCCTGCTGATGTTCAGCAGCACCCCAGCCATTGCCAACTTTGGCCTTACCGTCAGCCTGGGCTTGTTACTGAGCTTTATCTACTCGCCATGGGCTAGTCCCGCACGCTCTTCAGCCAATCGAACTCCACCAAAAACCAATCACGCAGAGACCTCCAGTGAAGCCTGTTGAAAGCGAAAATCGAACGGTCGTTGTGATCGGTGCTGGCCCGGCAGGCGCAATCGCCAGCGCGCTGCTCAAGCGCAATGGTCACGATGTTTTAGTGCTCGAGCGCCAGTGTTTTCCGCGCTTCTCGATTGGTGAGAGCTTGCTCTCGCACTGCCTCGACTTTATCGAAGAAGCAGGCATGCTCGATGCAATCCAGAACGCAGGTTTCCAAGTCAAACATGGTGCCGCATTTGCTTGGGGCGAGCGCTATACAGACATCGATTTTCGCGATGGATTTACCGTCGGAAAAGGTTCGACCTTTCAAGTCGAGCGTGCCCAATTTGACAAGATTCTCGCTGATGAAGCCGAGCGCCAAGGCGTCGAAATTCGCTATGAAGAGCAAGTCGTGGCTGGCGACTTTGAGGCGAGTCATCCGCAGTTGCGAGTCAAACGCTTAAAGGATGGCGAAGAGTATTTAATCAACTGCAACTTCGTACTTGATGCCAGCGGTTATGGCCGTGTACTCCCGCGATTGCTCGACCTCGAGTTGCCATCGACCTTCCCTGTGCGCAAAGCATTGTTTAGCCATATTGAAGATCGTATCGACAGCCCCGCCTTCAACCGTGAGCGCATCCTTATCACCACGCACCCGCAGCTGCGGGATATCTGGTACTGGACCATTCCCTTCAGCAATGGCCGCAGCTCGGTTGGCGTGGTCGCTGACGCCAAACGCTTCGAGGGCCTCAGTGATGACCCGACTATTTGCCTGCGTGAGCTAATAAAACAAGCGCCCTCGCTGGACACTGTCTTGGCAAATGCCGTCTGGGATACTCCGGCAAGCCCGCTCGCCGGGTACTCGGCCAACGTCAAGCGCCTACATGGCCCTGGCTACGCGTTGCTGGGTAATGCAGCAGAGTTTCTCGACCCGGTATTTTCCTCAGGCGTGACCATTGCCATGCGCTCTGCGAGCATGGCTGCCAACGTGCTGCATCGCCAGCTGAGCGGTGAACAGGTTGATTGGCAGAGCCAGTTTGCCGAGCCGTTAAAGCGTGGAGTCGACACCTTCCGCGCCTATGTTGAAGGCTGGTATGACGGCACTTTTCAAGATGTCATCTACTTCGAAAAGGCGGCTCCACACATCCGCCGCATGATCAGTTCGATCCTTGCGGGCTACGCCTGGGACCAAACCAACCCCTACGTTGCCGAGCCCAAACGCCGCCTGAGCGTACTCGCCCAATTATGCTCGCCAACCTGACAAGGACCATGATGAACCCTGCCGCTGACACGTATGTCGAAGAAACCAAGTTTGGTTTCTGGTTTCTCCAAAGCCATGTTTGGCAGCACCACGTTTTGCGTGTCGCTATCAATGATCTCAAGTCTCTGGCTGGCTCGGCTCTACCGACAGCGCCAGTGCTGCTGGATGCAGGTTGCGGCCAAGGCAAGTCATTCAAACTCTTGCAGCAAGCCTTTGCCCCGAGCCGATTGATTGGCCTGGACGCTGATCGCCGCAGTTTGCAGTGCTCGCAAGCGCAAGCCAGCGATGCCGGTCTTGACGTGCAATTGCTCAGCAGCGACTGCGCGGCGATACAACTGGCGGATGCCAGCGTCGATATTGTGTTTTGCCATCAGACGTTCCATCACTTGGTTGAGCAAGATCAGGCCTTGGCGGAGTTCTACCGAGTGCTCAAACCGGGCGGTCTGTTGCTGTTTGCCGAATCAACCCGTTTCTATATCGACACCTGGGTTATCCGTTGGTTATTTCGACACCCCATGCACGTGCAAAAAACTGCAGAGCAATACCTGCACATGCTGCATAAGCAAGGTTTCGAGTTTTCTCCAGGGCAGATTTCATACCCCTATTTATGGTGGAGCCGGGCGAAAGATTTCGGCCTTCTGGAACGCTTGCGCCTGCGTAAACCCAAGCCCGTTGGCGAACGCGACGAAACTTTAGTCAACGTCGTGGCGCGCAAGCCTGTGCAGGTACATTGTTGATGAGCGCCAAGTTGATGAGCCGCAGCCTGATAGTACGCAGCCTGATACTCGGCCTGTGCCTGCTGCTTGGGGCTTGCGCAGCGCGTACGCCAGTGCCGCCAGTGCCGCTGGTAACGCCACAGCTGCAAAGCCAATTACCGCTAACCCTACAGATACAGCGCCAAGCTGAAGCTAGCGAGGAAGTTTGGCTGTTGGTCATTCAGGCGCAAGGTTCGACATTACGCTGGTCATTGTTTGATCCAATGGGCACGCCACTGGCACGCCAGCAACTGGTCGCGGGCACCTGGCATGACGAAGGCTTATTACCGCCCAACCCAGCCGCTCGCGAACTGTTCGCCGCCTTGTTATTTGCGCTCAGTACGACCTCCAGCATTGCGCAAAACTATCCTGCACAGAGTTGGCAAATCATCAGCGACACGCAACGAACGCTGAGCCCGAACTGGCGAATCGACTACAGTAAACCGCTTGACTTCACCCTTGAGGCGGGCGGCCTGACGCGTTATCACGTCACTCAGATTGTCTCGCGTGAGAACCCATGATGCCCAGTTACTTGAACCATCTAGGAGTCGTTTGCGCACTCGGTGCGGATACCCAAACAGTCGCCAAAGCCCTGTTCAGTGGCGACACCTCAGGAATGCGCAAACAAGCTGGTTGGGGCAGTGAACGACAACTGACCCTTGGCGTAGTCACCAGCCAACTGCCACCGATGCCCGCTGCGATGGAGGCTGCGCACAGTCGCAATAATCAGCTGTTGCTGGCCGCTGCGCTGCAAATCGAGCCACACATCCGCGAGGCAATCGAGCAGTTTGGCCGTCATCGAGTGGCGGTGGTGATTGGCACCAGCACCTCGGGAATTGATGAGGCAACACAAGGTATTGGCTTGCATCACGCGCAGGGTACTCTGCCCGCCGACTACTCATACGCGCAGCAAGAGATCTCGGCACCTGCAGTTTTTTTAAGCGACTGGCTCGGCCTCTGCGGCCCGGCCTACTGTATCTCCACTGCATGCACCTCAAGTGCTCGCGCACTGCTTAGCGCCCATCGTCTGCTTCAGCAAGGTGCCTGCGATGTCGTGCTCTGCGGCGGCGCCGACAGTCTTTGTGGGCTGACTCTAAATGGTTTCAGTTCACTGGAAGCAGTCAGCGAAGAACGCTGCCAGCCGTTTTCACGCAACCGTCAGGGAATCAACATCGGCGAAGGCGCGGCGTTGTTTCTGATGTCTCGGCAACCCAACGTCGAGCAAGCTGAATCGATTGCCCTGCTCGGTGGCGGTGCATCCTCGGATGCCCATCACATTTCCGCTCCGGAACCTAACGGCCAAGGGGCACAACAAGCGATGCGTACCGCCCTGCAGGCCGCCAGACTTGAGGCCAGCGAAATCGATTACCTGAACCTGCATGGCACCGCGACGCGACATAACGACGCTATGGAGTCGCTGGCGGTTCAGGCATTGTTCCCGCAAGGTATCTGCTGCTCATCGAGCAAGGCTCTCAGCGGCCATACGCTTGGCGCAGCAGGGGCGCTGGAGGCGGCTTTTTGCTGGCTGACCCTGAGCCAACACAACCTGAATAAATTGGCGCCGCCGCATATTTGGGATGGCGCGGCCGACCCGCAACTGCCGCCCATCAAACTTGCCGCACCTGGTACCCAGTTCGATACTGCGCCGCGCTATGCCATGAGCAACTCATTTGCCTTTGGTGGCAGTAACGTCAGTCTAATATTAGGAGTCGTGCCATGAGCCTTTTTCCATTGGCCGAGTTAGTGCCTCATTCTGGCGATATGGTGCTGCTTGATGAGGTCGTACGTTATGGCGTCGATGAGGTTGAGACCCGTGTGCAGGTAAAAGCCGATGGCTTGTTCAATCAGGAAGATGGCAGCTTACCCGCCTGGTTAGGTGTTGAGTTGATGGCACAGAGCATTGCCGCCTTTGCCGGCTGCCATGCACGCGAAGCGGGCAAACCCATAGCACTGGGTTTTTTGCTCGGCACGCGTAAGTTCGAGTGCAATGTTGAGTCCTTCCCGTTAGGCGCAGAACTGCATATCAAAGCGCTGCGCTCACTGCAGGATGACAACGGCATGGCGGTTTTCGAGTGTCATCTGACCGGACCGGACATTCATGCAACCGCGCGGCTCAATGTATTCCAGCCACCTAACGCAGCCCAGTTTTTAGAAGAATCCGGCGAGGCCGAAAAACATGTCTGACCCTATATTAGTAACCGGTTCCAGCCGCGGTATTGGCCGTGCCATTGCCTTACGTCTGGCCCGCGCGGGGCATGATCTGGTTTTGCATTGCCGCGCCCGACGTGAAGATGCGCAAGCGGTGCAAACCGAAATTGCCGCGCTGGGGCAAAGTGCCCGGATCATTCAGTTTGATGTTGCCGACCGCACCGCGTGCCGCGAGCAACTGGAGGCAGACATAGAGCAACACGGCGCCTATTACGGCGTGGTATGTAATGCCGGCCTCACCCGTGATGGCGCCTTCCCGGCTCTGAGCGAGGATGATTGGGACCAAGTATTGCGCACCAACCTGGATGGTTTTTATAACGTTCTACACCCTCTGACCATGCCAATGATTCGACGCCGTAAACCCGGCCGGATTGTTTGCATCACCTCGGTTTCCGGGATGATCGGCAACCGCGGCCAGGTCAATTACAGTGCGTCCAAAGCAGGAATTATTGGTGCCGCCAAGGCCCTTGCCATTGAGCTTGGCAAACGCAAGATCACGGTTAACTGCGTAGCCCCCGGCCTGATCGATACCGACATGCTTGACGAGCATGTACCGGTAGATGAGTTACTCAAGATGATCCCGGCGCAACGCCTCGGCACACCCGACGAGGTGGCGGGCGCTGTAAATTTTCTGATGTCAGATGAAGCCGCCTACATCACCCTCCAAGTCCTGGCGGTCAACGGAGGGCTGTGTTGATGACCACGACTAAACAGGTCGCCATTAAGCGGGTCGTAGTCACAGGCATGGCGGGTGTCACCTCGCTGGGTGATGACTGGGCCAGCATCGAGGCCAACTTTCGCGCCAGCCGCAGTGGCATTCGGCGCATGGATGAATGGGACACCTATACCGAGCTTAATACGCGTCTAGGCGGGCCAATAGATAACTTCACCACTCCAAAACATTGGACGCGTAAGCAGCTACGCAGCATGGGGCGCGTGTCCAAACTTGCGGTGTATGCTGCGGAGCGAGCACTTGATGACGCCGGTTTACTAGGCGACCTAAGCATTCAGGATGGCCGCATGGGCGTTGCCTGTGGCTCATCAACCGGCAGCACCGAAGAAATCAAAGCCTTCGGCAATATGCTCCTCAACTCGGTGGCCGATGGGCTTAACGCCAACTCATACATTCGCATGATGCCGCATACTACGGCGGCGAACATCAGCATCTTTTTCGGCCTCAAGGGCCGTTTGATTCCAACCTCAAGTGCCTGCACCAGCGGTAGCCAGGGTATCGGTTATGCCTATGAGGCGATCAAGTTCGGACGCTTGCCAATGATGCTCGCAGGCGGTGCCGAAGAGCTTTGCCCGACCGAGGCGATGGTCTTTGATGCGTTGTATGCCACCAGCCTGCAAAACGACGCACCGCAAAGCTCACCGCGCCCATACGACGTATCTCGCGATGGCTTGGTCATCGGTGAAGGTGCCGGGATATTGGTTCTTGAAGAGCTTGAGCATGCCCTCGCGCGTGGGGCGCGGATTCATGCAGAGATTGTTGGCTTCGGTTGCAATGCTGATGGCCTGCACATTACCAAACCGGAACAAACCACCATGCGCCAAGCCATGCAGTTGGCTTTGGATGATGCAGGACTGGAGCCGCAAGCGATTGGCTATGTGAATGGCCATGGCACTGCAACCGAGCAAGGCGACATCGCAGAAACATTGGCCACCAGCAGCCTGTTTGGCGAGCAAATGCCGATCAGCTCACAGAAAAGTTTCTTCGGCCACACCCTTGGTGCTTGCGGCGCTCTGGAGTCGTGGTTCAGCATCGAAATGATGAATCGCGACCAGTACGTGCCAACCCTGAACCTCAACCAAGTGGATCCACGTTGTGGCCCACTTGATTATCTGCGCGGGGAGTTCCGGCAGATGAGCAACGATCATGTGATGAATAACAACTTCGCTTTTGGCGGGGTGAATACCTCGCTGATATTTTGTCGTTACACCTGACACTCACTAAAAAATAAGCGTTTAAAACCAATGACCATAACTCATCGATTCTTGCAAATAGCGGCCGTTGCAATGCTGCTCGGGGGCTGTACCAGCAAACCGATCTACAATGCGCAGGAAAACTTCTCTAGTAATATGGGGATCAGTGAAAACCAGATGCAGCGGGCTATTGTCACGGCGCTACATGACCGGCAATGGAAGATCCAGTCTGTTAAACCTGGTCAAATCGAAGCCGAGATCACCGTACGCGGCAGGCATCATGCTGAAGTTGATATCCCATACTCACCGACATCATTTGAGATCCGTTACCGCAGCAGCTGGGGCCTTGACTACAAGAACGGTGAGATTCACGGCAACTACAACCGCTGGGTTAATCGGCTACGCGATAATGTGCTCAAAGAGCTGAGCATTGATCCAAACATTGAAGCGTTGAATAACCTAGGCGCGGTAAAGCGGGATGTCGAAAGCCCCAGCTATTTTGCCTTCCAGGAAGGTGTGGAGCGAGCCACTCAAGCAGGGTTGCTGGACGGCAGCATACAATTCTATTTGAGCGGCCAACCGGTGCCAGGAAGTGCACACCACATTCGAACAGTCACCAGCAGCCGGAAAACCAATGGTGCCAACAAGTCTGATAAAGACGCTTGCATTTGGGCGTTGCAATCAGCACTTGTGGCCTTACAAAGTGCAGCAAAAAAAGCCGGTGCCAACGCTGTCATAGATATCGCCAGTATTGACCAGCGCAGCCTGTATAAAGATGCGAATAACTACCAATGCAATGCTGGAACCTTCATGGCCAGCGTTGCATTGCGCGGTGAACTTGTAACCCTCAAATAAAGGCAAAACCGGCCCTGCTAAACAACACCTCAGTGTTTTCGTAAGGCGGCTTTTGGGTTCGATCCATGGACAACATGGCTTGGCATATTCATGAGCCCTACGATCGGTAAGGTCGGTGATGCTTTTTCACCCACCAATAACGGCGGTGAAGGTTAGGCCTACTTACACAAGGTTGAGTATTGTGCTGTTTCAACCATGGTGGGCAAGCTTCGCATTGCCACACCCTACGTGGAGTGGCTCAATTTTTTCATCCGCCAATGCTAGCGGCAGTAATCACTGCTACTCACTTTGAGCCCTGGCTCCCGTGATTTAAATGCAAAAACGCCCGATGCGATGCATCGGGCGCTTGGGCCGATCAAGTGTAAACCTACGCTAGGTTAGACACTTTTAAGCTTCAACTTTGCAGGCCTATGACAGCCCATTATCCGTGATACTGCGCCGACAACTCGTGCACCGCTTCGAGGAAAGCGCCTGCGTGGGCAGGGTCCACTTCAGGGGTGATGCCATGGCCCAGGTTGAAGATGTGGCCTGTACCGTTGCCGTAGCTGGCGAGAATACGCGCAACTTCTTTACGAATAGCCTCTGGCTTGGCGTATAGCACGGTCGGGTCCATGTTGCCCTGTAGCGCAACCTGATTACCCACGCGCTTACGCGCCTCACCAATATCGCAGCTCCAATCCAGGCCCAGCGCATCAGCGCCAGTCGCAGCCATCGACTCAAGCCACAGACCGCCATTTTTGGTGAACAAGATAACCGGGACTTTACGACCTTCGTGCTCACGGATCAGACCACTGACGATCTTCTGCATGTAGGCCAGCGAGAACTCCTGATACGCCGCAGACGACAGGTTACCGCCCCAGGTATCAAAGATCTGTACCGCCTGAGCGCCCGCAAGTATCTGGCCATTAAGGTAAGCGGTGACTGACTGCGCCAGTTTATCCAGCAAGTTGTGCATCGCCTGCGGATTGTCATAAAGCATGGCTTTGGACTTGCGGAAATCCTTCGAGGAGCCACCTTCAACCATGTAGGTGGCCAGTGTCCACGGGCTGCCCGAGAAACCAATCAGTGGCACGCGACCATTAAGCTCGCGGCGGATGGTGCGTACGGCATCCATCACGTAGCCGAGGTCTTTCTCGGGGTCAGTCACCTGCAGGGCATCAACATCGGCAGCTGAACTAATGACTTTCTTGAAGCGCGGGCCTTCGCCAGTTTCAAAGTACAAGCCCTGCCCCATCGCGTGCGGGATAGTCAGAATGTCAGAGAACAGAATGGCAGCGTCGAGCTGTGGATAACGATCCAATGGCTGCAGGGTGACTTCACAGGCGAACTCTGGATTCATCATCAGGCTCATGAAATCGCCCGCCTTAGCGCGGCTCGCCCGGTATTCCGGCAAGTAGCGGCCAGCCTGACGCATCATCCACACGGGGGTGACATCAACAGGCTGCTTGAGCAGGGCGCGCAGGAAACGGTCGTTTTTCAAGGCAGTCATGTTCACAATTCTCTGTAATTCATAGAGTTTTTCTGTGTTAACAGTCTACGGGCGTGTCATGCACTACAGGCCGTAGTCGTCATCACATTAAAAAAGTGCGGGTATTTTCGCAGACCGCAATGCAAAAGGCACGGCGAGTGCCGTGCCTTTTATCTATCGTGACGATTTGCCGCGCTCAATCAAGGCTTTCTACGGGCCTTTTAAAGCGTGATAACCGCGTCATTAGACGCCTAGATAGTCAAGAATACCTTCAGCGGCGTTACGGCCTTCGAAAATCGCCGTTACCACCAGATCAGAACCGCGAACCATATCGCCACCGGCGAAAATTTTCGGGTTGCTGGTCTGATGCTTGAACGTGCTCTGCTCTGGCGCAACCACACGACCTTGGCTGTCAGTTTCGATTTCAAACTGGGTAAACCATGGCGCAGGACTTGGGCGGAAGCCGAACGCAATCAGTACCGACTCTGCCGGGATGATCTCTTCCGAGCCAGGAATAGGCTCAGGACTACGGCGACCACGGGCGTCTGGCTCACCAAGGCGGGTTTCAACGACCTTAACACCCTCAACCTTGTCTTCACCGACGATGGCAATTGGCTGACGGTTGAACAGGAAGCGAACCCCTTCTTCCTTGGCGTTTTTCACTTCTTTACGCGAGCCCGGCATGTTCTCTTCGTCGCGGCGATAGGCACAGGTCACTGACTTGGCGCCTTGACGGATCGAGGTGCGGTTACAGTCCATGGCGGTATCACCACCACCGAGCACGACAATGCGCTTGCCCTTCATGTCGATAAAGTCTTCTGGCGACTTCTCGAAACCAAGGTTGCGGTTAACGTTGGCGATCAGGAAATCCAATGCATCGTGCACGCCCGGCAAATCTTCGCCCGGGAAACCACCTTTCATGTAGGTGTAGGTGCCCATGCCCATGAACACGGCGTCGTACTCAGCGAGCAGCTGATCCATGCTGATGTCTTTACCGATTTCGGTATTGAGACGGAACTCGATGCCCATGCCGGTGAAAACTTCACGGCGGTGGCTAAGTACAGTCTTTTCCAGCTTGAACTCAGGAATACCAAAGGTCAGCAGGCCGCCGATTTCTGGATTCTTATCGAACACCACTGGCGTCACACCGCTGCGCACCAATACATCTGCACAACCCAGCCCCGCAGGCCCGGCACCAATCACCGCGACACGCTTGCCGGTCGGCTGAACCCCAGACATATCTGGACGCCAGCCCATGGCGAAAGCGGTGTCGGTGATGTACTTCTCGACCGAACCAATGGTGACCGCGCCAAAACCATCGTTCAGGGTGCAAGCCCCTTCACAGAGACGGTCTTGCGGGCACACACGGCCACATACTTCCGGCAGTGTGTTGGTTTGGTGCGACAGTTCTGCAGCGGCCAGAATGTTGCCCTCTGATACCAGCTTCAACCAGTTAGGGATGAAGTTGTGCACCGGGCACTTCCATTCACAATATGGATTACCGCAGCCCAGGCAACGATGCGCCTGATCGGCAGCAACCGCCGGTTTGAAGTTGTCGTAAATTTCGACAAATTCCTTTTTGCGTTGACGCAACAGCTTCTTCTTTGGGTCTTTACGCCCAACTTCGATGAACTGGAAGTCGTTATTCAGACGTTCAGTCATTTCAAAACCTCTCAACAGCATGCGCTCGGTTTAAAGCGGCGCAGCAAGACAATCACGGTGAGCGGCTGGCCTGAAGATTCAGGTCAGCCGCTTGAAGCTGTTTTATTGCGGGTTAGCACGCATGCTCGACAGCAAGGACTTGAGGCTCGCAGCCTTCGGCTTAACCAACCAGAACTTACGCAAGTAGTCGTCCAGGTTTTCAAGCAGATTAGCGCCCCACTCACTGGCTGTTTCAGCAACATACTCAGCCAACACAGTTTGCAGGTGGCTACGATAGGCCTCCATCGCTTCACTGTTGATGCGCTGGATTTCGACCAGCTCATGGTTAACCTTGTCGTAGAAGCTGTTGTCCAGATCAAGCACGTAAGCGAAACCGCCGGTCATGCCCGAACCGAAGTTGTAGCCAGTCTTGCCCAGCACACAGATGAAGCCGCCAGTCATGTATTCGCAGCAATGGTCGCCCGTGCCTTCAACAACCGCATGGGCACCCGAGTTACGCACGCCGAAACGCTCGCCAGCAGTGCCAGCGGCAAACAGCTTGCCGCCGGTGGCGCCGTACAGGCAGGTGTTGCCGATGATGGCGCTGTCCTGCGTTGCAAAAGGGCTGCCTTGTGGCGGCGTGATCACCAGCTTACCGCCGGTCATGCCTTTACCGACGTAATCGTTGGCATCACCTTGCAGGTACATGTTCAAGCCACCAGCGTTCCACACCCCAAAACTCTGACCTGCAGTGCCTTTGAAGCGGAAGGTAATCGGCGCCTTGGCCATGCCCTGGTTGCCGTGCTTACGGGCAATTTCACCGGAGACACGGGCACCAATCGAACGGTCGCAGTTACAGATGTCGAGTTCGAACTCGGCGCCACTGGCTGACTCGATTGCCGCGCTCGCCAACTCAACCATTTTCTCTGCAAGCAGACCTTGGTCAAATGGCGGGTTGCGCTCAACAGTACAGAACTGCGGCTTGTCGGCCGGAATCAGGTCACTGCCGAGCAGCGGGCTGATATCCAGATTGTTCTGCTTAGCCGTTTCACCGGGCAGGATGTCCAGCAAATCGGTACGACCAATCAGCTCTTCCAGGCTGCTAACGCCAACCAACGCCAACCACTCACGGGTTTCTTCGGCCACGAACTTGAAGAAGTTCATGACCATTTCAACCGTACCGATGAAGTGGTCTTTACGCAGTTTGTCGTTCTGGGTTGCAACACCGGTCGCACAGTTATTGAGGTGGCAAATACGCAAGTACTTGCATCCCAGTGCAATCATTGGCGCAGTACCAAAACCGAAGCTTTCAGCACCTAGAATCGCTGCTTTAATCACATCGAGACCGGTCTTCAAGCCGCCGTCAGTCTGCACCCGAACCTTGCCACGCAGATCGTTACCGCGCAGGGTTTGGTGAGTTTCCGCCAACCCTAACTCCCACGGTGCGCCCGCATACTTGATTGAGGTCAGTGGTGAAGCACCTGTGCCGCCGTCGTAGCCGGAAATGGTGATCAGGTCAGCGTAGGCTTTAGCCACACCCGCCGCGATCGTACCGACGCCAGCCTCGGCCACCAATTTGACCGAAACCAGCGCAGATGGATTGACCTGCTTGAGGTCATAGATCAGCTGGGCCAAATCTTCAATCGAGTAGATATCGTGGTGCGGCGGAGGCGAAATCAAGGTGACGCCCGGCACTGCGTAACGCAGGCGCGCAATCAAACCGTTAACTTTACCGCCCGGCAACTGACCGCCCTCACCCGGCTTAGCGCCTTGGGCAACTTTGATCTGCAGCACTTCAGCGTTAACCAGATACTCCGGAGTCACACCGAAACGACCGGTTGCCACTTGCTTGATCTTCGATGTGCGGATGGTGCCGTAACGTGCAGGGTCTTCACCGCCCTCACCGGAGTTAGAACGCGCACCCAGGCGGTTCATCGCTTCAGCAATGGCTTCGTGAGCTTCTGGCGACAATGCACCCAGCGAAATACCCGCCGAGTCAAAGCGCTTGAAGATCGACTCCAGCGGTTCAACCTGATCAAGGCTCAATGGCTTGTCGGCCAGTTTCAGCTTGAGCAGGTCACGAATCATCGACACCGGCCGGGTGTCGACCAGCGCGCTGTATTCCTTGTACTTCTCGTAGTTGCCCTGCTGCACAGCAACCTGAAGGGTATTGACCACATCCGGGTTGTAAGCATGGTATTCGCCGCCGTGGACGAACTTCAGCAAGCCACCTTGCTGGATCGGCTTGCGGTTACTCCAGGCTTCATTAGCCAGCAGTTTTTGTTCGGCTTCGATATCAACAAAGCGCGCACCCTTGATGCGACTGGCAACGCCGCGGAAGCTCATGTTGACCACTTCATCGGACAAGCCAACCGCTTCAAACAACTGCGCACCGCGATACGAGGCAACCGTCGAAATACCCATCTTCGAGAGGATCTTCAACAGGCCTTTGGAGATGCCTTTACGGTAGTGTTTGAACACTTCATAAAGATCGCCGAGGACTTCACCGGTGCGGATCAGATCACCCAGCACTTCGTAAGCCAGGAACGGATAAACCGCCGAAGCACCGAAGCCGAGCAACACCGCATAGTGGTGCGGGTCACGTGCGGTGGCTGTCTCGACCAGTATGTTGCAGTCGCAACGCAGGCCTTTCTCGGTCAGACGATGGTGCACCGCACCAACGACTAAAGAGGCATGCGCCGGCAATTTACCCGGTGCAATGTTGCGGTCACTGAGCACCAGCAACACTTTACCTGAGCGCACGGCTTCTTCTGCCTGGTCAGCCATATTGCTGACAGCAGCCTCTAAGCCGATGCTTTCGTCATAGTTCATGTCGATGAAATGACGTTCAAAACCTGGGCTATCCAGGTTCATCAAGGTGCGCCACTTGGCTGGCGAGATGACTGGCGAGCTAAGGATTACGCGAGTGGCGTGCTCTGGCGACTCTTCGAAGATATTACGCTCGGCACCGAGGCAAATCTCCAGCGACATCACAATCGCTTCGCGCAGTGGATCAATCGGCGGATTGGTGACCTGCGCGAACTGCTGACGGAAGTAGTCATACGTCGAGCGTACGCGCTGCGACAATACCGCCATTGGCGTGTCATCGCCCATCGAGCCAACAGCTTCCTGGCCTTGCTCACCGAGCGGGCGCAGGACTTGGTCGCGCTCCTCAAAGGTCACCTGATACATTTTCATGTATTGCTTCAGGCGATCCGCCGAATAGAAGTCTGAACCATGGTCGTGGTCGTCCATGGTTGCTTGAACCCGCAAACCGCTCTTACGCAACCATTGCTTGTATGGGTGACGTGATTTCAAGCGATTGTCGATGTCTTCGGCATTAAGCACCTGACCGGTCTCGGTATCGACCGCCAGAACCTGGCCCGGGCCGACACGCCCTTTGGCAATGACGTCTTCAGGTTTGTAATCCCACACACCGATTTCCGATGCGAGGGTGATATAGCCATTCGAGGTGGTCACCCACCGAGCCGGACGCAGACCATTACGGTCAAGCAAGCACACGGCATAGCGGCCATCGGTCAGCACCACGCCAGCCGGGCCATCCCAGGGTTCCATGTGCATGGAGTTGTATTCATAGAACGCGCGCAAATCGGCGTCCATGGTTTCAACGTTCTGCCACGCAGGTGGAATAATCATGCGCACGCCGCGGAACAGGTCAATGCCGCCGGTGACCATCAACTCGAGCATGTTGTCCATGCTCGACGAGTCCGAGCCGACGCGGTTGACCAGCGGGCCCAACTCATCAAGGTCAGGAATCAACCCATTGGCGAACTTGGTACGACGCGCCTGCGCCCAGTTACGGTTGCCGGTAATGGTGTTGATTTCGCCGTTGTGCGCCAAGAAGCGGAACGGCTGCGCCAATGGCCATTTCGGCAGCGTGTTGGTTGAGAAACGCTGGTGGAAGACGCAGATAGCCGTCTGCAAACGCTCATCACCCAGGTCTGGGTAGAACTGTTGCAGGTCAGCGGGCATCATCAAACCTTTATAGATGATGGTCTTGTGCGAGAAGCTGCAGATGTAGTGCTCGCTATCATTCGCGTTGCTGACCGAGGAGCGGCGGCGTGCGCAGAACAGCTTGATCGCAAACTGTTGATCGCTGAACCCCTCACCGCCAATGAACACCTGCTCGATCTGCGGCAGGCGCTCAAGAGCCAGCCTGCCCAATACGCTGGTGTCGACCGGCACTTTGCGCCAGCCAATCAGACTCAGGCCTGCGGCCAGAATCTCTTTATTCATATTCTCGCGAGCAGCGTCGGCTTTAGCCGAGTCTTGGTTTAGAAAAACCATGCCGACGGCGTACTGCTCAGGCAGCTCAACAGACAACTGCTCCTGGGCAATAGCCCGCAGGAACGCGTCAGGCTTCTGCATCAACAGACCACAGCCATCGCCAGTCTTACCGTCAGCGTTGATCCCACCACGGTGGGTCATGCATGTCAGGGCTTCGATAGCAGTCTGGAGCAGGTGATGGCTAGCCTCGCCCTGCATATGGGCAATCAGGCCGAAGCCGCAGTTATCCTTGAACTCATCAGGACGGTACAAACCTGCTTTCATAGGGACTCTCACCAGGCGGCCTCCTTTTTTAGGGAGGTAATTGCTTTCTAATTCAACAACTTACCGTACGCACAGGGCATTGCTCCAGCTTTGCGCAGGCAAAAGGGTGGTCATTGTACATAGCCGATCGGATCGTCACAAATTTTAGTGACGATCTAATGCAATCATATGTCGCGAAAACGATGTTTTAGACCAGACAGTCGTGCTAACGACTGTCTGGTCATACCGATCTAAGCCGCGTGACTAACGAGCTTGAGCGATTTCCAGCTTGATACTGGCAAACGTACGCGGCCAGGGTTTACCCGCCTGTACCTTCGCCGACATTTTACTAATGGCGGCTTTTGCTGCGTCCGCTGTGGCAAAACTACCATAGGTTACGACGTACAGTGGCTTCCCCTGGTAGAGTTTCTTGAAGTAGTGATACTCGCTGCCATTCTCACTGACAAAAGCCTTAGCATTGCTTTCAGCACTGGTTCCCACTACTTGCAAGGTGTAGCGCGACCCGGCCTGATCGGCATACCAACCCGTAACATTTGCCGGTTTTGCTGCAGGCGTTGCCGCTTCTGGCTTAGGTGCAGGCTTGGCGGCCTCTGCTGTTTTCACCGGGGTAACAGGTACAGCAGGGGGCACTTGCTCACGGGTATCGACTAATAAGCGCGGATTAGCTTCCGGGGTTGGCGTGGCGACCGCTTCATCTTTCGGCTCTGCCGGTGTCTCAGCCTCTTGCGCCTGGTTATTGCTCACAGCATCAGCCGATTGTGCCTCGCCACCGAGAGGCAATGGTTTTGGTTCGCCTGAACCGGCAAATTCAATGGCCGGTGCGCCAGGGTCACCGCTCTGTGTAGCAGTCTCAGTTGCTGGCTCGGTCACCGGCGACTGTGGCTGAACATTTTCTGCTGGCGCCTGGGCCTGACCCTCTGGCATTGCAGGCTTGTCACGCCCTTGCATCATCCAGGCAACCAATACACCAACAACAACGACAGCCAATGCCAACATGTGCTTACGCGGCATGTTGAACGAGAACCCAGAGCTCTTGCCTGCAGTACGCTTGGCCTGCATGGCATCGACCAGTACTTCACGCGCGGCCAGATTAATCGCACCCGGCCAGCCTTCGGATTGCTCATAAATAGTCGTGAGCTGCTCCTCCGTGAAGACCTCTAGCCCTTGCGCTGCACCTTCCAAGCGCAGTGCAAGGTACTCGCGCGTTTCTTCTTCGGTGTAAGGCTGCAATTCAATGACGTGGAAGCACTCTTCGCCATCCGCAACCTGATCAAAGCGTGGCAGCATTGCAGTTTCAGCGAACAGAAACACATGCGGGCGCCCTTCTGGACCGCCAGCAGCCAAGGTCACCAAGTTGCGCAAGTCGCCGTCACTGAGCTGCTCAGCATCATCAACCAGCACATAGACTTCTTGACCGGTGATGGCCAACTGGCCGATTTGCGCCAAAATAGACTGCATATCAGGCTGGGCAACTTGCAGGCCTTGAGCGACCTGACGTAACACGCCCATGCCTTCACCGGCATTTTGCGTGACAACTACGCTCAGCACCGCCTGCTTATTGGTGCTGGCAACCAGCGCTTGACGCAAAAGCGTCTTACCACTGCCTTCCGGGCCACTGACGGCGAGCAGCAACTGGCTATAACGCGCCAAATGATGCAACTGCCCGAGCACGGGCTTGCGCTGCGCCGGGAAGAACTTGAAGCCTGGCACCCGCGCTGCAAATGGGTCATGGCTAAATTGGTAATGGTCGAGGAACGCCTCGTCAGCGTGCAAACTAGTCATGGGGGGCACTCTTTAATTTTTTAGCTGTTCAGCCATCGCTGCATAATCGGCGCTTAGCGTGGCACTTAAAATTTCACGTGGATACTCACTGGTAATCACGGCGTCACCCATCTTCCGGAGCAACACTAACCTCAGCTGACCATCGAGTACTTTCTTATCGACAGCCATATGTTCAAGAAAGTGCTCCGGCGTCATAACTTTCGGCGGCACTACTGGTAAGCCAGCGGCCTGAAACAAGCGAATGGCTCGATCACGCTCTGCAGGCTCGATCCAGCCTAAACGCGTCGACATCTCCAGCGCCATGACAGTGCCCGCTGCAACAGCTTCACCATGCAGCCACACACCATAGCCCATGTGCGTCTCGATCGCATGGCCGAAGGTATGCCCCAAATTTAGCGTCGCTCGTAACCCAGACTCACGTTCATCGGCGGCGACTATACGCGCCTTTGCAGCACAAGAGCGCTGAATTGCTTCGGTCAAAGCGGTTTGATCCAACTCACGCAGCGCAGGCATGTTCACTTCCAGCCACTGCAGGAACGGCTCATCGCAAATCAGCCCGTACTTGATCACTTCAGCCAAGCCCGCGGAAAGTTCTCGCGGCGGCAAGGTAAGCAGGCTTTTGGTGTCAATAAGCACCGCTTGCGGCTGATAAAACGCGCCAACCATATTCTTGCCCATCGGGTGGTTGATTCCGGTTTTACCGCCCACCGACGAATCCACTTGGGACAACAAAGTGGTTGGCACCTGGATAAAGTTAACCCCACGCTGATAGCACGCTGCAGCAAAGCCTGCCATATCACCAACAACCCCGCCGCCCAGCGCAATAATCGTCGTGCGTCGATCATGCCGAGCCGTTAGCAGTCCATCGAAAATCTGTTGCAGCACTTCCCAGGTTTTGAAGGCTTCGCCATCCGGCAGAACAACCGAGGTCACGCTAAAGCCATTGAGCGCAGTTTCCAACGCCTGTAGATACAGGGGCGCGATGGTCTCATTGGTGACGATCGCCACCTGGCGACCAGCAATATGCTGGGCCAGCAATTGCGGCTGCGCAAGCAGATCTGCGCCTATATAAATAGGGTAACTACGCTCACCGAGCTCGACTTGAAGAATTTGCATGCAGCCCCCTGTCAGGAAAGGGCTCTAGGATAGCGCAGTTCTTGCTGCGCTTTAACGGGGAGGAAGCGCTTCTAGTCGCTCAAGTATCTCTTGTACGACCATTCGCGGGGGGCGTTCATCGGTTTCGATGACGATATCCGCGATTTCCCGGTACAGAGGATCACGTAAAGCGAGCAAATCGCGCAGCACTTTACCCGGATCAAGAGTACGCAACAGCGGTCGATTACGATCTCGCGCGGTCCGATTGATTTGCTGCTCAACTGAGGCATGCAAATAAACCACCCTGCCACCCTGGTGCAAAGCAGCACGATTCTCAGGACGCATGACTGCACCACCACCGGTGGCCAGCACCATGCCCTGAGACTCGCACAGTTCAACGATTACCGACTGCTCACGCTCACGAAAACCTTGCTCACCTTCAACATCAAAGATCCAGGGAATATCTGCTCCAGTGCGGTGCTCGATTTCTTTATCAGAATCTTTAAACGGTAAACGAAGCTCTTTAGCTAGCAAACGCCCGATGGTGCTTTTTCCAGCGCCCATCGGGCCAACAAGTATCAGATTTTGCACTTAATCAACGGCTCACCGCGACAGCTTGGGTGTTCATGATGCGCGGGGTGAGGAAGATCAGCAACTCAGATTTTGAGTCCTCAACGATATCACGACGGAACAGGCGGCCCAGATAAGGCAGATCGCCCAAGAAAGGTACCTTATCAACACCTTTACGCTGCTCGTTGGAGAACACACCACCAATCACAATGGTTTCGCCATCGTTAACCAAGACCTTGGCATTGACCTCATTCTTACGAATGGTTGGCGTACCGTTTACCTGGTTGGCGAAGTCCGGCTCATCCTTGTTCACTTTGACTTCCATGATAATCCGGTTGTCAGGTGTGATCTGCGGAGTCACTTCGAGCGACAGAGCAGCCTCAACGAAAGTGGTCGAGGTCGCACCGCTTGAGGAAGCTTCCTGGTATGGGATATCCGCACCCTTGAGGATTTTCGCGGTTTCTTTATCCGAGGTCACGACCTTCGGCTGCGATACAACCTCACCGTTACCGGTTTTTTCCATCGCCGAAAGCTCAAGATCAAGAATGGTGTTGTCGGTGACAAAGCCGATGCCCAGCGAGGAAGTTGCGTTAGCCACCCCCATATCGACGAAGTTACCTAACGCAGTAGCTGGGTTGCCACCCGAGCCGACGCGGTCACCACCGCTCCCGCCAACAATGAAGTTACCGTTGCCAACCTGCGCACCACGCCAGTTAACACCCAGCGATTTGTCATAGTCGACGTTCGCCTCAACAATTCGCGCTTCAATCATCACCTGACGCACAGCGACATCCAGCTGAGCGACCACACGGCGCAACTCATCGAGACGGTCTTGTGTTTGGTAGGCGATGATGCTGTTGGTGCGGTCGTCGACTGTAATAGAACCACGATCGTCAGCACTGCCGTCAGCACTGGTCACGGATTGGAACAGCTTGGCCATATCCGAGGCTTTGGCGTAGTTAACCTGAATCAACTCACGGCGCAGTGGGGCCAGCTCAGCAATTTGCTTTTGCGACTCCAACTCTTGACGCTCACGAGCAGCGATTTCATCCGCCGGAGCGACCAGCAAAACGTTACCCACTTTGCGCTTGTCCAAACCTTTGGTTTTCAGCACCAGATCCAGCGCTTGGTCCCAAGGCACATTCTGCAAGCGCAGCGTGATGTTACCGGCAACGGTGTCACTGGCAACCAAGTTGAGGTCGGTAAAGTCAGCAATCAGCTGCAGCACCGAACGCACGTCGATATCTTGGAAATTCAGCGAGAGCTTTTCACCACTGTAAGCAAACCGCTCAGTCTTACGCTTTTCCGCATCGTCTTTGGTCAACGGCTTGATACTCAGCGTCAGTTTGTTATCAGTTTGAAAAGCCAGGTAGTCATAAAAGCCGGTTGGCTCAATGACGATACTGGCTTTGTTGGCCGAAGCGGTGGCGCTGACAAACTGCACAGGGGTTGCGAAGTCTTTAACATCCAGGCGCACACGGAGCGCTTCAGGCAGCTGGGTCTTAGCAAAATCCAAACGGATTTTCCCGCCCTGCTCTTGAATATCCGGGCTCACCGAAGGGTCGGACAAGGTGATAACCACATTCCCCTCACCTTGCTCGCCACGCTGGAAGTCGATATTGCTGATAGCCTTCGACTGAGCAATATAACTTCTTGTTTGTGGCTTTTTATAAGTAGAAGCCGCTGGCGCAGGCGCTGCCGAGGCCACTGCTGAGCCCGCATTGGCACCGACCAGGACAAACAGGTTATTGCCTTCTACACGAGTGCTGTATGGCGCCAGGTTAGACAGGTTGATGATCAGACGCGTGCGATCTTTAGCCTCTACCACCGTCACGCTGCGAGCATTACCTACACCCAGCTCACGGTTTTTAGTCCCTAGCTGGTTAGACACCCCTGGAAGGTCAAGCGCAATACGCGCTGGCTGCTCGATCGTGTAACCACGCGGCGCAGCAACTGGCTCGTCGAACGTCATTTTCAGTTCAACTCGATCACCCGGCATCGCAGCTACGTCGAGCGATTCTAGATTAGCTGCCATCAGCACAGGCGAAAGCAGAACCCCCAACAAGGAGATACTTAGTCGTGTAAGGGAGCAATTCATTCTCAGGTTCCGTTTGGCAGACCGATTATTTTTTTTCATGTTCTCTCCGCTCATTTAAGAGCGCTCCTTGAGGGAGAGGCTTCGCGGCCGTTCAAGCCAGCCACCTTCACCATCGGGAACGATTTCAATCACATCGACTTTCGACTCATTGATAGCAATGATGCGTCCGTTATTTCGACCCAGGTAATCCCCGACCTTGATCCGATGAACGCCTCCTGCACCACTAACCAAGGCAAAAGTGCCGCGATCGTTGGACAACGTACCGACCATCTCGAAGACTTCAATATTGAACCCTTCAAGGAATTGTTTAACCCGCGTTTCATCAGGCTTGATTTCTTTCGAGCCTTTGGCGCGTTGAATCATTTCTATCTTCACTGGCGGCTGGAATGGGTTTCTCAGAGCCGCGGCGCTATAGGTAAAACTTTCATAGGGCTGAAACTTAGGCAGCGGCTCAATTGACCCTTTAGGTCGAGCACGCACATCATCCATATAAGCCTGCAAGTCAGAGAAATCACTGCTTGAGCCACAACCGCTAAGCGTTAATACCGTTAGTGCAACTGCTAAATGGGCGCGTTTCATTTTTGCACCCCCTTATCGTTATAACGGTAGGTTTTAGCGAGAATCGACATACGCAACTTGCTCGTTGTGTCTTTATTCGCCGGTACCAGATCAAAATCATGCAACGTGACAATACGCGGCAAACTGGCCACACCGCTGACAAACGTCGCTAAGTCGTGATACGTACCAACAACTTTAATCTGTATCGGCAACTCGATATAAAACTGTTGCGCAACTTCAGGCAGAAGTTTGATCTCTTCGAATTCAAGACCACTGCCTAAACCGGTGCGAGTAATATCTTCAAGCAAGCCAGGTACTTCAGTGTCACTTGGCAACTGTTTAAGCAGTGCGCCAAATGAGACCTCCATTTCCTTCATCTGATCTTTATATGCCTCCAGGTTTGCAGCCTGAAAAGCCTTGGATGAAAACTGCTCTTTTAGCGTGACCTCTTCTTGCTGCTTGCCGGTGAGCTGCGTTTGCAGGTCTTCCAGGTGGAATTTATAACCAAGCGCGAGTACCAAAACCATCAACAAGGCACCTGCAATCACTTTGACTGCTGCAGGCCAAGAGCCAAGGTTGTTGAGGTCAAGGTCGTTAATATCGATCTGCTTCAAACCGTCCAGCGATTCTCTCAGGCTCATTTTTTAACTTCCTCGCCATCAAGCTTCGGTTGGGTTTGCTGCACCGTCAGCTGAAACACATTCGCCTGATCAACCGCACCCGCAGTCACCGCTTTAACTTCAGTTAAATTCGGTTCGGTTAACCATTCGGAAGAATCGAGGTTGCGCATTAAATTCGAAACACGGTTATTGGATTCAGCGGCACCGACAATTGCGATGTTCTTGCCGGTCATTTTAAGCCCGGTAAAGAAAACGCCATCGGGCAGAGTTCTCACTAACTGATCAAAAACCCGTCCAATAATCGGTCGATTGCCTTGCAAGTCTTGAATGATTTTCATCCGTTCAAGTAATTGCTCGCGGCGTTTTTTCAACTCGCTGATTTCTTTGATCCGGGTGTCGAGCACAGCAATTTCTTTACGCACGAATTCATTACGCGCATTTTGCTGCTTGATAGCACCACTAAAGTACTGGTCCCCCAGAAACACCAGAGCTGCAGATACTGCCAACACACCGCCGAGAGCAACGAGGAAGCGCTGCTTGCGCTCCTCACGTAACTGCTCTCGCCACGGAAGTAAGTTGATCCGTGCCATTAGTCGAAACTCCTCATCGCCAGACCACAAGCAATCATCAGTGCAGGTGCATCACTCGCGAGCGCCCCAGCATTGACCTTGCTACTTAACGCCATATCAGCGAACGGATTGGCGACCAATGTCTGGGTGCCGATTTTCTGCTGAATCAAGCGATCGAGATCAGGAATGGAAGCCGTACCTCCGGCCAACAGGATGTAATCAACGTCGTTGTACTGACCCGCCGCGAAGAAGAATTGCAGCGAGCGAGAAACCTGCTGCACAACCGCTTGTTTGAACGGTTGCAAAACCTCGCTGTCGTAGTCATCTGGAAGACCGCCTTGTTTTTTCGCAAGACCGGCTTCTTCAACAGATAAGCCATAACGGCGCTGAATCTCTTCAGTCAGTTGCTTGCCGCCGAACATTTGCTCGCGGGTATAGATAGTCTTGCCATTATGCAGAACGCTCAACGTGGTCATCGTTGCGCCGATATCAACAACCGCTACGGTCAGGTCATCAGCGCCAGAACCGAGCTGTTCTGCGAGCAACGCAAAAGAGCGTTCGAGCGCATACGCCTCAACATCAACCACTTTGGCGGTCAGGCCTGCAAGCGCCAACGCGGCCTCACGAACCTCGACATTCTCTTTGCGGCACGCCGCGAGTAATACCTCAACACGTTCGGCATTACGCGCAGACAATCCCTGCACCTCGAAGTCAATCGCAACTTCTTCGAGCGGGTAAGGAATGTATTGATCCGCTTCGATCTTCAATTGATTCTCAAGATCATCATCAGAAAGCCCGGCTTCCATTTCGATGGTCTTGGTAATCACCGCAGACCCTGCCACTGCAACAGCAACAGTTTTAACGCCTGTCTTGGCTTTGGAAAGCACACGCGTGAGCGCTTGGCCGACCCCTTCCATCTCGGCGATGTTTTTCTCAACTACAGCATTAGGTGGGAGCGGCTCAACAGCGTAGGCCTCTACTTTGTAGCGGCCTCCTGAGCAACTCAACTCGAGGAGCTTTACCGAAGTCGAACTTATGTCGATCCCCAGCAGCGTATTCGCTTTCTTATTGAAGAGCCCTAGCACGACCGATTTCCTATTGGCATCCGTTACTTACGGACTATTTATGTTTTTCTACATTAAATAACAGTCTTGACAGAAGCGCAAATGGCTCCCAGTGGAAAAAAACGCTTATAATGTGATCGGTTTTTTCCTTTTTGCTTTGTCTTGTTCTTAACTCATTCTTTTATCTGGAAATCCAAAAATCTTGATGCGTTTGCTGAAATTCTTTGTTTGGTCCTGCGTCGCCATTTTTTGTGGCCTGTTACTCAGTTTAAGTGGGGCTTTCCTCTACCTAAGCCCGAGCCTGCCTTCTGTCGACTCTTTGCGCAGCATCCAACTGCAAATACCTTTAAGGGTATTTAGCAGTGACGGGAAGCTGATCGCTGAGTTTGGTGAAATGCGACGCTCGCCAATCGAATTTAAAGATATTCCGCCTGACTTTATTAATGCATTACTGGCTGCCGAGGACGACAACTTCGAGCACCATTATGGCGTCGACCCGAGCAGCTTGATGCGCGCTGCCACGCAAATTTTGAAAAGTGGTCAAATTCAAACCGGTGGTAGCACTATCACCATGCAGGTTGCCAAGAACTACTTTTTAACCAACGAAAGAAGCTTTTCACGGAAAATCAACGAAATCCTGCTAGCCCTGCAGATAGAACGTGAACTGAGCAAAGACGAAATTCTCGAGCTTTACGTCAACAAGATTTACCTCGGTCAGCGAGCGTACGGTATAGAAGCAGCATCACAGGTTTATTACGGCAAACCCATTGGTGAACTTAACCTTGCGCAACTGGCGATGATCGCAGGCCTGCCCAAAGCCCCGTCGCGCTACAACCCTTTAGTCAACCCGACTCGCGCCAAAGAACGCCGCGACTGGATTCTTGGCCGCCTGCACCTACTTGGCAAAATCGATGAGGAGCGCTATCAAGCCGCACTCGCCGAACCCGTCGACGCCAGTTATCACGTCGCCACGCCCGAACTTGCCGCACCTTATATTGCTGAGATGGCCCGCGCCGAAATGGTCGGCCTTTATGGCAGCGATGCCTACACAGAAGGTTTCAACGTTTTCACCACCGTTCCCAGCACCCTGCAAAATACAGCCAATGATGCGCTGCGCAGCGGGCTGCTGACCTACGACCAGCGTCACGGCTATCGCGGCCCAGAAAGCCGCCTGCCTGGCATGACCAAAGAAACCTGGCTGGCAGAACTGGCGAAAAAATCACAGTTCAGCGGGCTTGAGCCTGCAATCGTCACTCAAGTTGAGAAAAGCGGGATCCTGGTACTCACCCGCGACGGCAAAGAAGAAGCCGTCAACTGGGAAAGCATGAAGTGGGCACGCCCTTTTCTCAATACCAACAGCATGGGCCCTCGCCCTAAACAGCCAAGCGACGTTGCCCAGATCGGCGACCTTATCCGCGTACAACGCCAGGAAGATGGCAGCCTCAACTTTGTGCAAACACCTACTGCTCAAGGCGCACTGGTGTCGCTCGACCCGAAAAACGGCGCAATCCTCGCATTGGTCGGCGGCTTCTCATTCGAGCAAAGCAACTACAACCGCGCAATACAGGCGAAACGTCAACCAGGCTCAAGCTTCAAGCCTTTCGTTTACAGTGCTGCACTGGACAAAGGCTACACCGCCGCAACGCTGGTGAACGATGCACCGATTGTCTTCGCCAACAGTAGCACCGATGAAGTCTGGCGACCCAAGAACGACAACAACACCTTCCTGGGCCCAATACGCTTACGCGTCGCACTGTATAAATCGCGCAACCTGGTTTCGATCCGCCTGCTCCAAGCGATTGGCATTGAGTACGCCCGCGACTACGCAACCAAGTTCGGTTTCAACAAACAGGATCTGCCACCCAACCTGTCCCTGGCCCTCGGCACAGCCGACTTAACCCCGATGGAAATCGCTACTGGCTGGTCGGTATTTGCCAATGGCGGCTACAAGACCCAGCCGTACCTGATCCAGAAAATTGATGACCGCCACGGTAAGACCGTGTTCACCGCCAACCCGCCAACAGTGCCAAGCGTTGAACCAACTGAAGCCGAGCAAAAACAACAGCTCGCCGAGGACAATGCTGGCCAGGCAGCACCTGAAGCCCCCGCACTGGAAACAGGCATCGCGGCTCCAACCGAACTAGTCGACCCGGCGACCCCTGTCGAGCCTGCGGTTGCCAAGCGCATTATTGATGCACGCACCGCTTACATCATGACCGACATGCTTCAGGACGTGATCAAACGCGGCACTGGACGTCGCGCATTGGCGCTGGGTCGCGATGACCTGGCTGGCAAAACCGGCACCACCAATGAATCGAAAGACAGTTGGTTCTCTGGCTATAACGCGGACTATGTAACGACCGTATGGACCGGTTTTGACCAACCAGAAAGCCTGGGTCGACACGAGTTTGGCGGCACCGTTGCCCTGCCAATCTGGATGAAGTACATGGGCACCGTACTCAAAGACAAGCCAAGCAACCCACCGAAAGAGCCGCCTGGCATACTGACGCTACGCATTGATCCATTCAGTGGGCGCACTGCTTCACCGGGCACACCTGGCGCATACTTCGAGCTGTTCAAGAATGAAGATACGCCACCGTCAATGGGTGAGATCGACCCTAACCTCGGCGTTCCTGGCAGCCCCCTGCCCGCTGACGACTCAGCCCCTATAGACCTGTTCTAAACCGTCGAGCTTGCGCAAGCGAGCTCTGACATAGCCGAACAGCAGCCATTAAAAAACCCGCCGAAGCGGGTTTTTTAATGCAGAAAACTTAACCTTTAAACACATCATCCACTGACTGCAGCGGATAGTGTGCAGGATATGGCAGCGTAGCCACACCGCTTTCGATAGCCGCTTTTGCTACTGCATCAGAGATCAGGGTGATCAGGCGAGCATCCATTGGCTTCGGAATGATGTACTCGCGACCAAACGACAACTCAATACCACCATAGGCGTCGCATACGTCCTTAGGCACCGGCAGCTTGGCCAGATCACGCAGCGCAATGGCTGCGGCAATCTTCATCTCTTCGTTGATGCGTGTGGCGCGAACGTCCAGAGCGCCGCGGAAGATGAATGGGAAGCCGAGTACGTTGTTGACCTGGTTTGGATAATCAGAACGACCAGTCGCCATGATTACATCGCTGCGTGTAGCGTGTGCCAGTTCTGGCTTGATCTCTGGATCAGGGTTTGAACAAGCGAAGACGATTGGGTTTGCCGCCATACGCAGCAGGCCTTCAGGGCTGAGCAGGTTTGCACCCGACAGACCAACAAATACGTCAGCGCCATCCAGTGCGTCATCCAGCGTGCGCCTGTCAGTTTCACTAGCGAAAACTGATTTGTACTGATTAAGGTCGTCACGGCCAGCGTGGATAACACCTTTGCGGTCGATCATGTAAATGTTTTCGACCTTGGCGCCCATGCTCACCAACAGCTTCATGCATGAAATCGCAGCGGCACCAGCGCCGAGACAAACAATTTTTGCCTCTTCGACTTTCTTGCCAGCAATTTCCAGCGCATTGAGCATGCCCGCAGCCGTTACGATCGCGGTGCCGTGCTGGTCATCGTGGAAAACCGGAATATCACACTGCTCGATCAGCGCACGCTCAATTTCAAAGCACTCAGGGGCTTTGATATCTTCGAGGTTGATGCCGCCAAAGGTAATAGAGATACGCTTGACCGTATCGATAAATGCCTGCGGGCTTTCAGAGTCGACTTCAATATCGAATACGTCGATACCGGCAAAACGCTTGAACAACACACCCTTGCCTTCCATGACCGGCTTGGAAGCCAATGGACCAAGGTTACCCAAACCAAGAATTGCGGTGCCATCAGAGATTACCGCGACCAGATTACCTTTACCGGTGTACTGGTATGCCAACTCAGGATCGCGGGCAATTTCACGCACAGGCTCGGCAACACCGGGGCTGTAGGCTAGGGACAAATCACGGGCAGTTGCAGTTGGCTTGGTCAGCTCTACGCTCAGCTTACCCGGACGTGGCTGGGCATGATATTCGAGAGCGGCAGTTTTCAAATCAGACATATTGGCGTTCCGCTTTTTTGGACTGTTAAGGCAGACCGTCGAGGATACTCAAATTGTATACAGCTGCACAAGACTGTTCGGTCAGACCTAGCACTCAATACCCACACCTGCCTATCGAAGCCGTACTTGCAAGCGGTAAAAACAGACCTTTAGTCAGGACTGAAGACGCAATCAAGGCAGTACCTGCAGCATCGACTCATGCCCCAGCGTTAGCATCCAGCGAGCGTATTTATTGCTAGAAGTCGAACGCCGAGCACGATCGACCACCCAGCCACGCGCCTCAACCGCACGCCCGACCAGATCCTGCCCCTGTGCTTTGCTAAAGGCATCCGCCTGATCAACCGGCACGCGCAGCACCAGTGAGCCACCCATTTCAAGCCAAATACCACCGCGATTACGCTGTACCCGCCTAACCGTCCCACGCACTAATGCGAAGCCACCAGCGTTCAGCGCCTCAGGTGTAATAAACGGGGGATTGCGCCAGATACCGAGCTTGGCTACACGGGCTGTTTGTTCTGCTACCTGCAAACATTGGCGCTGCTCAAGGTTAGGCGCCACGGCCACCCAATAACCCAGCCCTTCGGCCAGTAACTGGGCTTCAAGGCTACGGCCTTGAGTATCGTAGACGTGCGCAAGTGTGCGTCCATAACGATCTTTGGGCTCGACGCCTACCTGCAACGCTATGCGTCCGTCGCTGGCGGCAACCAACGCACTCAGACGCCGCTTGGCCTGCTCAGCATAAGGCTCGACAGTTCGGCCCTTACCGGCCATCTCAGGTGTATTGATGCCGATCAAACGCACACTACGCCCATCAGCCAGACGCAGCGTGTCGCCATCCACCACTCGACTGACAGACACAACCGGGGCCTCACCAGCAGTAGGGCAAAGCGCCAGCGCTGGCGAAAGGTAAATCGCAAAAACAAAAAAGGCGCCCACTAGGGACGCCTTTTTTAGTTTCGAGAAGAGGACCATCTCTGGTCGCCCTTGACGATTCGGCTGCTTACTTAGCGCCGAAAACACCGAAACGCTGCTTGAAGCGGTCGATACGGCCACCAGCGTCAAGAACTTTCTGCTTACCGGTGTAGAACGGGTGGCACTCAGAGCAAACGTCGAGGCTCAGTGGCTTAGCCAGAGTCGAACGAGTTTGGATAACGTTACCGCAGCTGCAAGTAGCTTCGATAGCGACGTATTCTGGATGGATATCGGCTTTCATCGGGTATTCCTCAATAATGTGTGCCGCCACCTAACCGGATGTCAGGTACCGCACGGAACGGGTTGCGGACTATACCAGACCCTGAAACCCACGCAAGCAGTGTAAAGCACCGGCTGTCGCCTGATCACATGCTAATATTCGGCACCTTCTCACCGGGAGCCTGTGTGTGACCGACGCTATTTTGCGCCTTGCATTGCCTTCGCCACTGCGCCGGCTATTCGACTATCTACCGCCTGCTGGTGTCCCGCTGAGCACCTTGCAGCCGGGCGCACGGCTGCGCGTGCCATTTGGCAGGCGCGAGATGGTCGGCATTCTGGTTGAGGTCTGTGAGCATAGCGACATACCAGCCGACAAACTGAAACCGGCGCTGGAGCTGCTCGATCCACAATCGCCACTGCCAAGCGCATTTTTTAAGTTTTGCCTGTGGACTGCACAGTATTACCAACACAGCTTGGGCGATACCTTTAGCTGGGCACTGCCGATTTTACTGCGCCAGGGCGAGCCCGCGCAGGCGCGCCAGGAGCGTTTTTGGCTGGCGAATGACGGCGCCAGCGTCGACGACCCACGCCTCAGCCGTGCCCCGCGCCAGCGAGATGCGTTAAAAACCATCGCGCAGCACCCGCATGGAGTCGCGCACGGCTTACTCAGCCAGCTGCAACTCAATAAAGACAGCCTTGAGCTATTGCGCGAAAAAAACCTGGTCCGCGTGGAGGTGCGCCGCCATGCCGCACACCCGCGCCCGACTAACTGGCTGGCGCAGCCTGAACTGACTTTAAATGCAGAACAAAACGCAGCCACCACGGCGATTCGTTCAGGGCTCGGTAGCTTCAATACCTATTTGCTTGCAGGCGTAACCGGCAGTGGCAAAACAGAAGTCTATTTGCAGCTAATTCGCGAAACGCTGGAGGCTGGCAAACAAGCATTGATCCTGATTCCCGAGATCAACTTAGGCCCGCAAACATTGGAGCGCTTCGAGCGGCGCTTCAATGCCCGGATCGCGTTGCTGCACTCGGCCGTCAACGACCGCGACCGCCTCGATGCCTGGCTGGCGGCGCGCGATGGCGAGGCCGATATCATCATCGGCACCCGCTCAGCGTTATTCACCCCAATGAAAAATCCGGGTCTGATCATCATCGACGAAGAGCACGACGCTTCCTATAAGCAACAGGAAGGCTTGCGCTACCACGCCCGCGACTTGGCCATTGTTCGCGCTCATCAAGAAAACATCCCGATTGTGCTTGGCTCAGCCACGCCATCCCTGGAAAGCCTGCACAACGCCAATATGGGGCGCTACGCCCTGCTGCGTCTCAACCAGCGCGCGGGCAGCGCCAAGGCCCCGAAGTTTTTACGCCTCGATGTGAAGAGCTTGCCGCTCGACTCGGGAATTTCCGGCCCCATGCAGCAAGCTATTCGCAAAACCCTGGAGGCAGGCCAACAAGTTCTGGTGTTTCTCAACCGCCGCGGTTTTGCGCCGACTTTACTGTGTCATGACTGTGGCTGGTTATCCGAATGCCCACGCTGCGACGCCCGCATGACCGTGCACCAACGCACCCGTGAGTTGCGCTGCCATCACTGCGGCCACGCAGAACGCCAGCCGCACAACTGCCCGAAATGCAAAAGCGTTGACCTTCGCCCAGTTGGCGCAGGCACCGAGCGAGCTGAAGAGCGTTTGCAAATTCTTTTCCCGGACGTTCCGGTATTACGGGTCGACCGTGATAGCACTTCACGCAAAGACGCCATGACCAACCTGTTCAATACCGTCCAAAAAGGCGAGCCGTGCATCTTGGTCGGCACCCAAATGCTCGCCAAAGGTCACCACTTTCCACGGGTGACGCTAGTGGCAATCCTCGATGCGGATGGGGGGTTGTTCTCTGCGGATTTTCGCGCCAGCGAGCGCATGGCCCAGTTGATTGTTCAGGTCGCCGGGCGCGCCGGGCGTGCCGAAGAGCCGGGTAAGGTAATCATCCAAAGTCACTTGGCCGATCATCCGTTACTGGTGCAACTCACCGAGCAAGGTTACTTTGCATTCGCCGAGCAAGCCTTGAGTGAACGGCGCAGCGCGGGCTTACCGCCATTTTGTCACCTTGCCCTGCTACGCGCCGAGGCGCATAAGCCGGGTCAGGCTGAAGGTTTTCTCGATCAGGCCTGCACCGAGGCCGAGCTACAGCTTGAAGAGCTGCAGCTCAGCGGTATCGAACTATTGGGACCAGTGCCCGCGCCGATGGAGCGTCGGGCTGGGCGTTATCGTGCGCAACTACTGATTCAAAGTAATGCCCGCGCACCGCTGCACCGCCTGCTTAATAGCTGGCTCAACGCACTAGAACAAATGCCCAGCGGCCGAGCGGTGCGCTGGTCGCTGGATGTCGATCCAATAGACCTGTTCTAATCGACAAAGCTAGATTACCAGCACCAACACGCTAGGCTTTACTGGCAAGCGATCAGGGTTTTAACCACCGCTGAGTGCTTTGCCCTTGATGCGAGCCCCCCAAGCTGTCGATAATGTACAGTTTTCAACCAGTGCCTCACGCGCAGCCGCGCCAGATCGGCCGACAGAGCAGACCATGAAAGACAGCATTCGCCACCTGATCCAACAAGCCCTGACCGCCCTTATCGCTGAAGGCGTGCTGCCTGAAGGCTTGACCCCGACGATTCAGGTGGAGAACACCAAAGACAAGAGCAACGGCGACTTCGCCAGCAACATCGCCATGATGCTGGCCAAGCCTGCGCGGATGAAACCGCGTGATCTCGCTGAAAAGCTGGTTGCTGCACTCCCCGCCGACCCGCAAATCACCAAGGTCGAGATTGCCGGCCCCGGCTTTCTCAATTTTTATCAGAACAGCGCTGCACTGGCTCAGCGCCTTGAAGCCGCACTGGCAGACTCGCACCTGAATGTACGCAAAGCCGGTGCAAAGCAACGGGTTATCGTCGACTTGTCCTCGCCGAACCTGGCCAAAGAGATGCACGTGGGTCACTTGCGCTCGACCATCATTGGTGACGCGGTTGCCCGGGTGCTCGAATACCTCGGTGATGAAGTCATCCGTCAAAACCATGTGGGCGACTGGGGCACCCAGTTCGGCATGCTGCTGGCCTACATGGAAGAAAACCCTGAGGCTGCAAAAAGCGAACTGGCTGACCTTGAAGTCTTCTACCGCGCCGCGAAAAAGCGTTTCGATGATTCTGAAACCTTTGCCCATCGCGCTCGCGAGCTGGTGGTTCAACTGCAAGCCGGTGAGCCTGAATGCATGCGCCTGTGGAACCGCTTCAATGAAATCTCGCTGAGCCACTGTCAGAAAGCCTATGACCGCCTCAACGTCAAACTGACACCAGCCGATGTCCGCGGCGAAAGCGCCTACAACGACGACCTTGCCAACGTAGTCGCAGACTTGCAAAGCAAGGGCCTGCTCAGCGAAAGCGAAGGCGCCAAATGCGTTTTCCTCGACGAATTCAAAAATGCTGAAGGCAACCCACTGCCGGTGATCGTGCAGAAAGCCGGTGGCGGTTATCTGTACTCGACCACCGATCTTGCGGCCATGCGTTATCGCAGCCAGACACTGAAAGCCGATCGCGCCTTATACTTTGTCGATCAACGCCAGGCTCTGCACTTCCAGATGGCATTTGAAGTCGCGCGCCGCGCTGAGTTTGTCGCCAAAGACATGCAGCTCGAACACATGGGCTTCGGCACCATGAACGGCGCAGACGGGCGTCCCTTCAAAACCCGCGATGGCGGCACGGTAAAACTGATCGACCTGCTGGATGAGGCGGAAGAACGCGCCTACCAACTGGTCAAGACGAAAAACCCTGACACCGCCGAAGATGAACTGCGCGCGATTGCTCACGCCGTTGGGATTGGTGCAGTTAAATACGCCGACCTGTCAAAACACCGCACCAGCGACTACAGCTTCAACTTCGAATTGATGCTCAGCTTTGAAGGCAACACCGCACCTTATTTACTCTACGCCTACACCCGGGTCGCCAGCGTACTGCGCAAGCTCGGCAAATCCTTCGACGAAATCAACGGTCCACTCGACCTCCAAGCGCCACAAGAAATCGACCTGGCAGGCAAACTTGCCCAGTTTGGCGAAGTGCTCAACAGCGTCGCAGAAAAAGGCACGCCACATATTCTCTGCACCTACCTTTACGATGTTGCCGGCCTGTTCTCAAGCTTCTACGAGCACTGCCCTATCATCAACGCCGAAAGCCCTGAAACTCAACAAAGCCGCCTACGTCTGGCTGCGTTGAGCGGTCGCACACTCAAGCAAGGTCTGCAATTGCTCGGCCTCGAAACATTGGAGCGCATGTAAGTGGCAGCCCGTAAAAAACCGGCCCCTAAACGCGGAGCCAGTCGCTATAAAGCACCTGCTAAAAAACCTATTCCGGGATGGATCTGGCTCGCCTGTGGCCTGGCAATTGGCGTGTTTGTGATGTTGCTGATGAATCTCAAGCCCGGCAGTGGCGAGGTGCAACGTGACCGTGCCGAGCAGGCGCGCAATGCACAGGCAAAACAGACCAAGCCAACAACCAAACCAGAACCGGCAAAGCCCAAGTACGATTTCTACACCTTGCTGCCCGAGTCAGAAGTCATTGTGCCGTCCGAAGCTTTACCGCAAAGCAAGCCTGAACAGAAGCCGGTCACACCTGCAGAAGCGGCGAAGATTGATGCTGCACGTGCTGAGGCGGCGCTAAAAGGTGAAACGCCGCCACCGCCACCGGTGGTCGCACAAGTTGCACCGGTGACCACTCAGTTCTTCCTGCAGGCGGGTTCATTCCGACGTAAAGACGATGCTGAGAGTGTGCGCGCACAAATTACTCTGCTCGGTCAGAGCGTGCGGGTAGAGGCTGGCACCGTCAAAGACGAAACCTGGCACCGCGTTTTAGTCGGTCCATTCGCGACGCGTGAGCAACTCTCGCAGTCGCAAAAAACCTTGGCCGCCAATGGCTTCGGCAACCTGTTGTTGCAGCAGCGTAAAGCTAACTAAGCCCTTTCCATGACCGGCTCAACCTGAGCCGGTCAGCAATTTTCTGTTACGCCCTCAGCAACCATTAAGGCGAAAATCGGTGCGCCTCGGTTGAAAAGCACGATTCGCCCCCCCATTTGTTTCTACACTGGGCATTTTCGCCCTCAGCGTGGAGACTCACCCCTTGACCACAATCGTATCAGTGCGCCGCCACGGCAAAGTCGTCATGGGCGGCGACGGCCAGGTTTCTTTGGGCAACACCGTGATGAAAGGCAACGCGAAGAAAGTTCGCCGCCTGTACCACGGCCAAGTACTCGCAGGTTTTGCTGGCGCAACTGCAGACGCCTTCACCCTGTTTGAACGTTTTGAAGGCAAGTTGGAAAAACATCAGGGCCATTTGGTCCGCGCCGCTGTTGAGCTGGCGAAAGACTGGCGTACCGACCGCTCACTGAGCCGCCTCGAAGCCATGCTCGCGGTCGCTAACAAAGATGCTTCGCTGATCATTACTGGCAACGGCGATGTCGTTGAACCGGAACACGGCTTGATCGCCATGGGTTCTGGCGGTGGCTTCGCCCAAGCCGCGGCAATCGCTTTGCTGCAAAACACCGAAGACATGAGCGCTCGCGAAGTGGCCGAAAGCGCACTCAATATCGCCGCCTCAATTTGTGTATTCACCAATCAGAATTTGACTATCGAGGAACTGGACTCGGCGATTTAATCCGCCTGAGCGCCATTCGGAGCCCTTATCCATGTCCATGACACCCCGTGAAATTGTCCACGAACTGAATCGCCATATTATTGGCCAGGATGACGCCAAGCGTGCTGTTGCGATTGCCTTGCGTAACCGCTGGAGACGCATGCAGCTGCCTGCTGAGTTGCGTGCTGAAGTCACGCCCAAGAACATCTTGATGATTGGCCCGACCGGGGTCGGTAAAACAGAAATAGCCCGACGTCTGGCTAAGCTGGCTAACGCGCCATTCCTCAAGGTCGAAGCGACCAAATTCACCGAAGTGGGCTATGTCGGCCGCGATGTTGAATCGATCATTCGCGATCTGGCAGATGCCGCACTAAAAATGCTTCGCGAGCAGGAAATCATCCGCGTGCGCCACCGCGCCGAAGATGCTGCCGAAGATCGCATTCTCGATGCCCTGCTCCCACCTGCGCGTTCGGGTTTCCAAGAGGAAGCCGCTCCAGCCACTGATTCCAACACTCGCCAACTGTTTCGCAAGCGCTTGCGTGAAGGCGAGCTGGATGACAAAGAAATCGAAATCGAAATCGCAGACAGCCCAGCCGGTATCGAAATCATGACCCCTCCGGGCATGGAAGAAATGACCAACCAGCTGCAAAACCTGTTCTCGAACATGGGTAAAGGCAAAACCAAGAGCCGTAAGCTCAAAGTTAAAGATGCTTTGAAGATGGTTCGCGACGAAGAAGCGGCGCGCCTGGTTAATGAAGAAGAGCTCAAGACTCGTGCGCTGGAAGCCGTTGAACAGCACGGTATTGTTTTCATCGACGAAATCGACAAAGTCGCCAAGCGCGGCAACACCGGCGGTGCTGATGTATCGCGCGAAGGTGTGCAACGTGACTTGCTACCACTGATCGAAGGCTGCACCGTCAACACTAAACTGGGCATGGTCAAGACCGACCACATCCTGTTTATTGCCTCCGGCGCCTTCCACCTGAGCAAGCCGAGTGATCTGGTGCCAGAGCTGCAGGGTCGCCTGCCCATTCGCGTCGAACTGAAAGCCTTGAGCCCAGAAGACTTCGAGCGAATTCTCACCGAACCCCATGCATCACTGACCGAGCAATACGCAGCCCTTCTCAACACCGAAGGGCTGGGTATCGAGTTTGTCGGCGATGGTATTAAGCGTATTGCTGAGATTGCCTGGCAGGTCAACGAAAAGACCGAAAACATTGGGGCTCGTCGCCTGCACACCTTGCTTGAGCGCCTGCTCGAAGAAGTGTCGTTCAGCGCTGGCGATATAGCGGCCGAGCATACTGGCAAGCCAATCCAGATCGACGCGGCTTACGTCAACAACCACTTGGGCGAACTGGCCGAAGACGAAGATCTGTCGCGCTATATTCTCTAACTATGTCGTAGGATGGGTAATGCTTTTTTACCCACCAAACTGGCTAGACTGTAAGGGTGGATGATGCTTTTCATCCACCCTTTTGCCGACAGACAATCGAGTAAGTAACTAACACTTGGATGTTTTGATCTTGAGCACATGGTGGACAAGCTTCGCGTTGTCGCACCCTGCGCAAGACCAACGACTGCCTTTAACCATCAGCACGGCGTAAGCAATGACCATGGCGAAAATTCCCAGCGCAATCGAACTGCACAAAGCATCGAAAACCCTGACGCTGAAATACGCCGAGGACAGCTACACCTTGTCTGCCGAGTTTTTACGCGTCCATTCGCCTTCTGCAGAGGTGCAGGGACACGGCAATCCAATCCTGCAAACCGGTAAGATTAACGTCGGTTTGAGCAGCATCGAACCCGCAGGCAACTACGCACTAAAACTGTGCTTCGATGACGGCCATGACAGCGGGCTTTTCAGCTGGGACTACCTTTACCAGCTTGCCACTCGTCAGGATCAGCTCTGGTCAGACTACCTCGCAGAGCTGCAAGCCGCTGGCAAGTCACGCGACCCCAACGAGTCGATTGTGCGGCTCATGCAGTAATACCTCAGGGTACGATTTTCTGCGGCATGCTCTATATCAAGATGCCGCGCACCAAATCTGTCACTCCAGCGCCCGCAGTCAGCTATCGCTGCACAGTTAGAACGCATTTTCTAATCTCTGAAGGCATACTGCTTTTCACCCAAAGCAGTGCACGTGTGTCTTGCGCAAACGTAAAAACTCGGGTAACCAAGTAACTGGCAAGTTACCTGCATCTGGAGCATCCAGCGGCATACAGTCGTCATGTTGATTGCATACGGTAACTCGAGTCATGCCAAGCTCTTCATTATGGCCACGTGCATAATGCAATTGAGGTAGGTGTCTTAGGACAATGGAGCGTCAAATGGTTGATAAAAATAATGATGCGCTGAAGCATCAAGCTTCAGAGAACACCCTTGGGCTCAATCCCGTTGTTGGAATCCGCGGTAAAGACCTGCTCACATCGGCGCGGATGGTCCTGTCCCTTGCGCTAAAACAACCCTTACACAGTGCCAAGCATGCCGCGCACTTTGGCCTTGAGCTTAAGAACGTTATGTTTGGCCAGTCTGACTTACAGGCCGACCCCACTGACCGCCGTTTCAGCGACCCAGCCTGGAGCCAGAACCCACTCTACAAACGCTACCTGCAGACCTATTTGGCGTGGCGCAAAGAACTGCACCACTGGATCGACGAAAGTACCTTATCGCCACAAGATGCCAGCCGCGGCCATTTCGTGGTCAACCTCATGACTGAAGCCATGGCGCCAAGCAACACGCTGGCGAATCCAATGGCGGTCAAACGTTTCTTTGAGACGGGCGGCAAAAGCCTGCTCGACGGTCTCTCACACCTCGCCAAAGACATCGTCAATAACGGCGGTATGCCCAGCCAAGTTAATATGTCTGCCTTCGAGGTCGGTAAAAATCTGGCCACCACAGAAGGCGCTGTGGTCTTTCGTAATGACTTGCTCGAACTGATTCAATACTCGCCCGTCACCGAGCAAGTTCACGAGCGGCCACTGCTGGTCGTTCCGCCGCAAATCAACAAGTTCTATGTATTCGACTTGTCGACAGAAAAAAGCGTTGCGCTGTTTCTTTTGCGCAACGGCGTGCAGACCTTCGTCGTCAGTTGGCGCAACCCGACTAAAGCCCAGCGCGAGTGGGGCCTGAGCACCTATATCGAAGCGCTTAAAGAAGCGATTGATGTGGTCAGCGCCATTACCGGCAGTAAAGATATCAACATGCTTGGCGCCTGTTCTGGCGGCTTGACCACCACCTCGTTACTCGGCCATTACGCCGCATTGGGCGAGCAGAAAGTCCATGCCCTGACCTTACTGGTGAGTGTGCTCGACACCCAGCTAGATTCTCAGGTCGCGCTGTTCGCCGATGAAAAAACCCTGGAGGCCGCAAAACGTCGCTCATACCAAGCAGGCGTGCTTGAGGGCAGCGACATGGCGAAAGTATTTGCCTGGATGCGCCCCAATGACTTGATCTGGAATTATTGGGTCAACAATTACTTACTGGGTAACGAGCCGCCTGTTTTCGATATCCTGTACTGGAACAATGACACTACACGCTTGCCAGCGGCCTTGCATGGCGAGTTCATTGATATGTTCGTCACCAATCCGCTGACACGCGCGGGCGCACTTGAAGTCTGCGGCACGCCGATTGACCTTAAACAGGTTAAAAGTGATCTGTTTTGCGTTGCAGGTAGCGCTGACCACATCACTCCTTGGGAGTCTTGCTACAAGTCAGCCAAGTTATTTGGTGGCAATTGTGAGTTTGTGCTTTCGAGCAGCGGCCACATCCAGAGCATTCTCAACCCGCCTGGCAACCCCAAGTCACGCTACATGACCAATACCGAAATGCCGGATGAGGCCAAAGACTGGCAGGCAAGCGCCACCAAACACACCGACTCCTGGTGGCTGCACTGGCAACAATGGCTAGCTGAACGCTCAGGGAAGACCAAACCGGCAAAAGCCCAGCTTGGCAATAAAAAATACCCAGCGGGTGAAGCCGCACCGGGTACCTACGTACACGAACGTTAACTAACTGCGCACTGCGCACTGATGCCCGCAGCGCTATATAGCGCTGCTCATTGAAACTCAGCGAACCAGAATGATCTGGTGGCTATGAATACAGCCAGAACCGTCTTTGCCGACGGTTTAACTGATAGGGCTATGCGTATGTCGCTACCATTTGTATTTCGCACCATCGAACTGGATGGCCAGACAATCCGTACCGCGGTTCGCCCCGGTAATAGCAAGATAGCGCCGCTGCTGATCTTCAACGGCATCGGCGCCAACCTTGAGTTGGTCATGCCGTTCGTTAAAGCACTCGACCCCGAACTCGAAGTCATCGCTTTCGATGTGCCTGGGGTTGGTGGTTCATCAACACCCAGCACACCGTATCGCTTTCCCGGGCTCGCCAAACTGGCAGCGCGGATGCTCGACTACCTCGATTACGGTCAGGTCAATGTCATCGGCGTATCCTGGGGGGGCGCGCTAGCTCAGCAGTTTGCTCACGACTACCCCGAACGTTGCAAAAAACTGGTTTTGGCAGCGACGGCAGCGGGCGCAGTAATGGTTCCGGGAAAACCTAAAGTATTGCTGCGCATGGCCAGTCCTCGTCGCTATATCCAGCCCTCATACGGCGTACAAATTGCGCCAACCATCTACGGCGGTGCATTTCGCCGTGACCCGAAGCTGGCTATGGCCCATGCCAGTAAAGTGCGCTCATCAGGCAAAGTCGGTTACTACTGGCAACTGTTCGCAGGCCTGGGTTGGACCAGCATTCACTGGCTGCACAAGATTCGTCAACCCACACTGGTGCTGGCCGGTGATGACGACCCCATTATTCCGTTGATCAATATGCGGCTGCTGGCTTGGCGTATTCCAAATGCTGAGTTGCATGTGATCGATGACGGTCATCTATTTCTCGTGACCCGCGCTGAAACTGTTGCGCCGATCATCATGAAATTCCTCGACGAAGAGCGTCAACGCGCAGTCATGCATCCCGTCCCTGTTGCGACCTCAACCCATTAATCAGGTAAGCGGCAGTCATGAGACTGTCGCACTCTTGTAGTGCTTGCTGCCTATAGTTGACTCATTTAAGCGCTAGATGGTTTTTTGCCTGCAGAACTCACAGGCTCTGCAATGCAGGTTTAGCCACATTGGTACAAGCCTTGCTGCTCAATATAAAACAATGAGTCCTGGCGTCCTTGTATGCACTCATCTACTGCTTTGAAGTTGCTCAACCCAGCTCAATAGCACAGAAAAGCACACAAGGATTCGCAGCAAAATAACGACGGAGTGTTATTTCATGCCTGATAAAATTAGCAAAAGCAGCTTGCCAAGTTCGGCCAGAGCCATGAATGCGCAAAACGCTATTTCTGGCCTTCGCGGTCGCGATGTTATCTCTACATTCCGTGTTCTAGCGCTGCAAGGACTTAAACAGCCAGTACACAGTGCCAAGCATTTGCTAGCATTTGGCAGTCAGCTAGGTCGCGTGCTGGTCGGCGATACGCCGCACAAGGTCAACCCACACGACAGCCGTTTCAGTGACCCGACCTGGCACCTCAACCCCTTCTACCGCCGCAGCTTGCAAGCCTATCTGGCATGGCAAAAACAGCTGAACAGCTGGATAGATGAAAGCGCGCTGTCGGCCGATGACCGCACTCGCGCGCGCTTTGTTTCGTCGTTGTTGAGCGATGCGCTATCACCGTCCAATAGCTTGCTCAACCCACTGGCCCTGAAAGAGCTTTTCAACAGTGGCGGCAGCAGCGTTTTCAAAGGACTCAACCATCTGCTTGATGATTTGCTGAACAACGGCGGCATGCCCAGCCAAGTCAGCAAGCATGCATTTGAGGTCGGTCGGAACCTGGCAACGACGCCCGGTTCGGTGGTGTTTCGCAACGAAATGCTGGAGTTGATCCAGTACAAACCGATGAGCGAAAAGCAGTACGCCAAACCACTGCTTATCGTGCCGCCGCAGATCAACAAGTTCTATATTTTTGACCTGTCGCCTGAGAAGAGCTTCATCCAGTACGCCCTGAAAAACAACCTGCAAACCTTTGTTGTCAGCTGGCGCAACCCTGACCCACAACATCGCGAGTGGGGCCTTTCAAGCTATGTGCAAGCACTTGAAGAGGCGCTTGATGCCTGCCGCGCCATTACCGGCAGCAAAGACGTTAACCTGCTCGGTGCCTGTGCTGGTGGCTTGACCATTGCCGCGCTGCAAGGGCATTTGCAGGCTAAACGCCAACTGCGAAAAATCTCCAGCTCAACCTATATGGTCAGCCTGCTCGACAGCCAGATCGAAAGCCCGGCAATGTTATTTGCCGACGAGAAGACGCTTGAAGCAGCCAAGCGGCGCTCCTATCAACAAGGTGTACTCGATGGCCGTGACATGGCCAAGGTATTTGCCTGGATGCGGCCCAATGACTTGATCTGGAATTACTGGGTCAATAACTACTTGATGGGCAAGTTACCGCCCGCCTTCGACATCCTTTACTGGAATAACGACAACACGCGTCTGCCAGCAGCGCTGCATGGCGATTTGATCGAGTTCTTCAAGTACAACCCGTTGACCCGAGCCGGCGCCCTGGAGATTTGCGGCACGCCGATTGATATGCAGAAGGTCAACGTCGACAGCTTTAACGTCGCGGGGATCAATGACCACATCACCCCGTGGGATGCTGTCTATCGCTCGACCCTGCTGCTCGGTGGCGACCGACGCTTCATTTTGTCGAACAGCGGGCATATCCAAAGCATTCTTAACCCGCCAGGCAATCCTAAGGCTAACTTCTTCGAGAACCCCAAACTCACCTCGGACCCTCGCGCCTGGTATTACGATGCAAAAAACCAGCAAGGCAGTTGGTGGCCTCTATGGTTGGAGTGGATTCAAGCGCGCTCGGGCACTCAGCGCGAAACCATTATGGCCATTGGTGATCAGAACCACCCACTGTTGGCAGACGCGCCCGGTAATTACGTGCATGTGCGCTAGGGAGTTTCCTGGCGCACCCAGGCAACTCGCAATGCGAGCACAACCTGCTACTGGTCGAAACCGCGTGACACAGTTATCTTGAGGCCATGAGCATCAACAATAAGAAACCAGCATGAAAACTCGTGAACGGATTCTCGAATGCGCCCTGATGTTGTTCAACCAAGAGGGCGAGCCTAATGTTTCAACCCTTGAAATCGCTAACGAGCTCGGCATTAGCCCGGGCAACCTGTATTACCACTTCCACGGAAAAGAACCTTTAATCAACGAGCTCTTTGAGCGTTTTCAAGCTGAACTTGCACCTTTGCTTGACCCACCCGAAGACGCACAACTGGATGTTGAGGATTACTGGCTGTTCCTGCACTTGATTGTCGAGCGCATGGCCAACTACCGTTTTCTATTCCAGGATTTATCCAACCTGACCGGACGCCTGCCGAAAATTGCCCGCGGCATGCGCCACTGGCTTAACGCGCTCAAGCGCACGCTAGCAGCTTTGCTTGGGCGGCTCAAAGCTGAAGATCAACTGCTCAGCGACACCCAATCCCTTGGCCAACTTGTTGAGCAGATAACCCTGACACTGCTGTTCTCACTCGACTACCAACGCATCGTCGGCAATGAAGGCGAAAGCCGTTTAGTGGTCTACCAGGTGATGATGCTGGTTGCACCGCACTTGAACGCCGAGTCACGGTTTGCCGCCGAGCACCTTGCCCAGCGCTACTTGGAAAACTAGTTCGCAGATAGCAAAAAGCCCGGCACAAATGCCGGGCTTTTTGTTTAATCGCTAAACGCTTACGACTGTGTAGTAGGCGTCGCTGGAGTTGCTGCCGGTGTAGCCGCTGCTGGCGCAGCAGGTGTGGCCGGTGTAGCGGTAGCTGCGGGTTTAGCTGCAGTTGGTTTGGCTGCTGGCTTAGCCGCTGGCTTGCGCACTGCTGGCTTCTTTGCCGCTGGTTTGGCAACCGGCTTAGCAGCAGGTTTTGCAGCGGTTTTAACCGCAGGCTTAGGCGCAGGTTTCGCAGCTGCTTTAACGGCCGGTTTAGCAGCAGGCTTAGCCACAGCTTTTGCCGCAGGCTTGGCTGCCGCCTTGGCGACTGGCTTTTTCGCCGCAGGTTTAGCCGCTGCTTTTGGTGCTGGCTTAGCCGCAGTTTTAGGCGCAGGTTTGGCCGCAGGCTTAACCGATTTAACCGAAACGCCGGTGAGCTTTTCGATTTGCTTGGTCAGGCTTTCAACTTTTGCGTTAAGCGCTTTCACTTCATTGCGGCTCGGAACACCAAGACGCGAAATAGCATTGTTCAAACGCTTGTCAAAAGCCTCTTCCAGCTCGCCCCACTTGCCAATTGCCCGGCCACGTACTTCGTCGACTTTCGACTTGGCAGAACCTACACGTGAGTCAACGGAAGATTTAGCAGCACCCACTTGTTTGTCGACTTCGGTCTTGGCTTGCTTCTCAGCTTTCTCGCCATCCTTGACCAACGTATCGAACAGCTTAGTGCCGTCCTTGCTGACTTTGGAGTAGGCGCCCAAACCGGCCAGCCAAATTTGACGAGAGTAACGCTCTACGCCACCGATCCACGAACTAGCTTCTTTTTCGACTTTCTTTTTAACAGCCATCCGACTCTCCTTATTTGGTACGCGAGACGTGATCAAGCAAAGCACTCAGCTCATCCAGCTTAGCAGAGAGAACATCGATGTCCTGCTTTGACGGAATACCAATACGGTTCAGAGCGGAGGCAACACGAGTGTCGAACGCCTTCTCGATTTTGTCGAGTTGCAATTCAACTTTGCCTTTAACGCTGCTGACATTACTGCGCACATTGCTTTTCACGCTGTCGATTTGACTGTTAGCCGCATCAACTTGTTCATCCACAATTTTTTTGCCTTTCTGCTCAACACCTTCACCGGTCTTGATCAGTTCTTTCAAATACTCAACGCCTTCCTGACCGGCTTTGGCGTATGCGCCCAAACCAGCAAGCCAGATTTTACGCGCATAGATTTTGGCGTCGGTCAGCACAGTGGCGCTGTCTTCGACAACAACTTTCTTTTTGATAGCAACTTTTGACATGGTGCACCTCACTCAAAATATTTAGAGGAAACGCCCACAAAGTGCAGGCTTGAGACACACCATATCGATGAAAATTAGAAACTACATACTAAGAGCTGCAATTAATGCGCAACCCCAAACGGCTAGGCGAGATGCTTGTCCAGCACCTGCTCAATCTCGCGCTTGATCGTGCCGCTCAATGCCGAGAGCATTAAACCAAGGCTGAGTTGCACGCGGACCTGGTCCTCGCCAACCTCAATTCGACCGTCAGCGCCGCTGCGCTTGAATTCGAGCACATCACCGTTCCATTGATAACGCACGCCATATTCGTTGGATAAGCGCTCTGCAAGATATTCAGCCTTCTCCCGGGCGCCATCGCGACCCAGTGAATGTGGCCGTTGAATGTCAATTTTAGCCATTGGCTTCCTCGTGACTTTGACCCTAATGGGCCTGACTATAGCAGGCCAATTGGTCGCTCTGCTCGCGGCCATATAGCGCATGCCAAGACATAAACCATGTCGCGGGTTTAGAATGGCGCTCACTATGATTCAAGTGAGCGCAACATGAACGATCCGCGCAAGAACAGCGACAGCGAACCGACCACACACTTTGGCTTTAAAGACGTGCCGGAAAGCCAAAAGGCTGAAAAAGTCGCAGAAGTGTTCCACTCGGTGGCAGCAAAATACGACGTCATGAATGACCTGCTTTCTGGCGGCATGCACCGCCTGTGGAAGCGCTTTACCATTGAACTGTCCGGCGTTCGTGTCGGCAACAAGGTGCTCGACATCGCGGGCGGCACTGGCGACCTCACGCGCCAGTTCTCACGCTTGGTCGGCCCTACTGGCGAAGTGGTCCTGGCGGACATCAATGACTCGATGCTTAAAGTCGGCCGTGACCGCCTGCTTGATCGCGGCGTTGCTGGCAACGTCAAATTTGTTCAGGCGGACGCCGAAAAACTGCCATTCCCGGATAACCACTTTGACTGCGTGACCATCGCCTTTGGCCTGCGCAACGTGACCCATAAAGAGGACGCTCTGCGTTCGATGTTGCGGGTGCTCAAGCCGGGTGGACGCTTGTTGATTCTGGAGTTCTCCAAGCCATCAAGCGCCATGCTCTCGAAAATCTACGATCGTTACTCATTCACCTTTATGCCGCTGATGGGCAAGCTGATCACCAATGACTCGGAAAGCTACCGCTATCTGGCTGAGTCGATCCGCATGCATCCCGATCAAGACACGTTGAAGGCGATGATGGTCGATGCCGGTTTTGAGCGCACCACGTACCACAACATGACCGGTGGTATTGTCGCGCTGCACCGGGGTATCAAACCCTGATGTTGCTGAGTGGGCTACTGGCTGGTGTTGAAGCCGGCCTCAACCGGGTGCTGGCGCTGGACAGCACTGCTCTGCCGCGTCTTGAGCCTCTGGCTGGCAAGGTGATCGCAGTTGACTGTCAGGCGCCAGCATTGAGCCTGTTCATCATGCCCGACGGTGAAGGACTGATGCTTGCCGCCCACTGGGAAGGTGACGTTGATTGCCGGTTACGTGCGCCCGCATCCAGTTTGATTCGCCTGGCCACCAGCAGCGATAAAACAGCGGTGCTGCACAGCCCGGAAGTTGAGCTCGAAGGCGACAGCGCAGTATTGCTCGACCTTAGCGCCGTACTTCAAGACCTCGAACTCGACTGGGAATACGAACTGTCACGCTGGCTCGGTCCAGTCGGCAGCCAACTCCTGGGTAGCCACCTGCGCAGCCGCGCTAGCTGGACTTCGCAAACACTCGATACCTTGCGTTTGAACCTCGCCGATTATCTCAGCGAAGAATCACGCACCCTGGTTGGACAACGTGAAGCCAATGCACGCTTCACTGAACTGGATGACCTCAAGTTAGCCCTCGACCGTCTCGATGCGCGCATCGAACGTCTCGCCCAACGTAGTAAGCCCAAAGAATGAAGCTGCTCGCCGTACGTCGCTTGTTTCGAATTCTGCGTGTAATCATCCGCTATCAGCTTGATGACTTACTCTTTGCCTTACCGTTGCCGCTGTGGCTGCGCGTGCTCAGCTATGCCCTGCCGTGGCGATGGTTACCGCGCAAGGACTTGGGTCTAAGCCGCGGTGAGCGCTTACGCTTATCCCTTGAAGAACTCGGGCCAATTTTCATCAAGTTTGGCCAGCTGCTCTCCACCCGCCGCGACCTGATGCCGCTCGACGTCGCCGATGAGCTGACCAAGCTGCAAGATCAAGTACCACCGTTCGATCCTGCGCATTCCCTGGCACTTATCGAAGAGCAGCTCGGCGCCAAGGTAGCCGACACCTTTGCCCGTTTTGATCCACAGCCACTGGCATCCGCTTCAGTGGCTCAGGTTCACGCAGCTCGGCTGAAAACCGGTGAAGAAGTGGTGATCAAGGTAATCCGCCCCGGCCTCAAACCGGTGATTCGCCAAGATATCGCCTGGTTGTTCATCATCGCCAAGGTTGCTGAGAAAGCGTCTGCTGATGCTCGACGCTTGCGCCCGGTAGAAGTGGTTAGCGATTACGAGAAAACTATTTACGACGAATTGGATCTGCTGCGCGAAGCCGCGAATGCGAGTCAGCTGCGACGTAACTTTGAAGGTTCGCCCCTGCTTTATGTGCCGCAAATCTACTGGGATTATTGCCGCCCGAAAGTGCTGGTCATGGAGCGCATATACGGCATCCCTGTGACCGACCTGGCGACGTTGGCTGACCAACGCACGGACATGAAGCTTCTGGCTGAGCGTGGGGTAGAGATTTTCTTTACTCAGGTGTTCGACCACAGTTTTTTCCACGCCGACATGCACCCCGGCAATATCTTCGTCAGCACCAGCCAACCCTGGAACCCAAAGTACATTGCTATCGATTGCGGCATCATTGGCAGCCTGACCCCAGAGGATCAGGACTATTTGGCGCGTAATCTGCTGGCATTCTTCAAGCGTGACTATCGCCGCGTCGCACAATTGCACATCGACTCAGGCTGGGTTCCCGCGCAAACCAAGGTCAATGATTTCGAGGCGGCAATCCGCACCGTCTGCGAGCCTATTTTCGAGCGACCACTCAAGGATATTTCCTTCGGTCAGCTGTTGATGCGCCTGTTCCAGACCGCACGACGCTTCAATATGGAAGTCCAGCCGCAGTTGGTGCTGCTGCAAAAGACCTTGCTCAACATTGAAGGTCTCGGTCGCCAGCTTTACCCAGACCTTGACTTGTGGAGCACCGCCCAGCCATTTTTAGAGCGCTGGATGCGTGAGCGAATCAGCCCGCTGCATTTGCTACGCAATCTGCAACAACAAGCAGAGCAGGTGCCGCACCTGTCGCAGATTGCCCGCGATACACTGGAGAAGCTCAACCAGCAGCAACTTACCGTTAAAACGGTCGAGCCAAGCCATACGTGGCCCACTCGTCTGCTCGGTGGCGTACTGATTGCTGGCGCGGTTAACCAGGGTTTGCTGCTTGATCTGATCGCATGGCCGGTCTGGACAATGCTCGTGGCAGGTATTTATCTGGTACTGCGCCGATAGCCACGCCCGAGCCGTACTGGCAAACTAGAGACTCGAAAAGCCCGAATTGGGCGGAATCTGCAATGAACGATTGGCTTGATGAAATAAATTGGAACAGCGATGGTTTGGTTCCGGCGATTGCTCAGGATCATCAAAGTGGCCGTATCCTGATGATGGCCTGGATGAACCGTGAGGCACTGGCTCTGACCGCCAGCGAGAACCGCGCCATTTACTGGTCACGCTCGCGTGGCAAACTGTGGCGCAAAGGCGAGGAATCCGGTCACGTACAAAAGCTCCATGAGCTGCGTCTGGATTGCGATGCCGATGTGATCATTCTCAAAGTCGAGCAGCTCGGCGGAATCGCTTGCCATACTGGGCGTGAAAGCTGCTTCTATCGCGTATTTGAAAATGGCGCGTGGAAAACAGTCGACGCGGTCATCAAAGACCCAAAAGCAATCTATGCCGAAGGACACAGCCATGACTGACACCCTGACCCGCCTGGCTGAAGTACTTGAGTCGCGCAAAGGCGCGGCGGCAGATTCCTCGTATGTAGCAAGCCTGTATGACAAAGGTTTAAACAAGATTTTAGAGAAAGTCGGCGAAGAATCAGTTGAAACCATCCTCGCCGCGAAGGATGCTGCCATCAGTGGCGATTGCAGCGACGTAATTTACGAAACAGCCGATCTGTGGTTTCACAGCATGGTTATGCTTGCCGCCCTTGGGCAACACCCTCAAGCTGTGCTGGACGAATTGGATCGACGCTTTGGATTGTCTGGACACGCAGAAAAAGCTGCACGTTCAGAGTCCTAAACCTTATTTAAATCGGAGTAAACATCATGGGTTTCGGTGGAATTAGCATTTGGCAGCTTCTGATTATCCTGCTGATCGTAGTCATGTTGTTCGGCACCAAGCGCTTGAAAGGTGTCGGTTCTGACCTCGGCGATGCAATCAAAGGGTTCCGTAAGTCGATGGGCAATGAAGACGCGGACAAACCGCCGGTTGAGGACGAAAAAGGCCAGACCTTTGACGCTCAGGCGCGCAAGGTTGAAGACCCAACCAAGAAAGACTAAGTATTCTTTAGTCAGCTCGCTTGATCCAAACGGCCCGCCCGGATGCCGCGCAGCACTAATGCGTAGCATCTGCTGGCTGCTCACCCGCTCTCCAGCAGGTCCTGTGTTACAGGTCCAAAGAGTCAGCTCTCATGTTTGATATCGGTTTCACTGAACTGCTTTTGTGCGGACTTGTTGCACTGGTCGTGCTCGGCCCCGAGCGTTTGCCGGGCGCAGTACGTACAGCGGGCTTATGGATTGGCCGGATCAAACGCAGCTTCAACGCAATCAAAGCTGATGTTGAGCGCGAAATTGGCGCGGATGAAATTCGTCGCCAATTACACAATGAGCAGATTCTCGAGCTTGAGCGCGAAATGAAGGCGATGAAGAACGACATTCTCGCCCCAGGCAAAAGCTCAACTAAACCCACCGCCGAAACACCGCAAACGGCCACTGCCGTTGAGCCAAGCGACGCGGCTCCAGCACCCTTTGGCGAGACCCCGAGCGCAGCGCCCGAGCCAAGTTCGCCGAGTGAACCCTTGCCCGCAGCCACTCCCTCAGCCACAGAGCCCAGCACTGCTGCCAGCCAGGATAAAGCCCAACAACCATGAGCCGATTACCTGATCAAGACGATGAGATGCCACTCGTCTCGCACCTGACCGAACTGCGCACTCGCCTCCTGCGCTGCGTGGTTGCGATATTCATCCTTTTCGCTGGACTGTTTTACTTCTCGCAAGATATCTACGCGCTGGTGGCCGCACCGCTGCGCACCTACTTACCAGTTGGCGCGACGATGATCGCAACTGGGGTGGCGTCGCCGTTCCTGACACCGTTCAAGCTGACCCTGATGGTCGCACTGTTCCTCGCGATCCCGGTGATCCTGCATCAGATTTGGGGCTTTATTGCGCCCGGTCTGTACAAGCACGAAAAACGCATTGCTGTGCCGTTGCTGATTTCCAGCATCTTACTGTTCTACGGCGGTATGGCGTTCGCCTACTTCGTGGTCTTCCCGATCATGTTTGGCTTCTTCGCCAGCGTCACCCCGGAAGGGGTCGAGATGATGACGGACATAGGCCAGTACCTCGACTTTGTATTGACCCTGTTCTTCGCTTTCGGCGTAGCCTTCGAGATTCCGGTCGCGACCTTCCTGCTGATCTGGGTTGGCATTGTTGATGTGCCGACCCTGCGCAAAGGGCGGCCCTATGTGGTGGTCGGCTGCTTTGCTATCGGCATGGTTCTGACGCCGCCCGACATTTTCTCGCAAACCTTGCTCGCCGTGCCCATGTGGATGCTGTTTGAAGCAGGCCTGCTCTGCGGCGCGATGGTTAAGCGCCGCGGGGAACAAGAAGCCGAAGAACAAGCCCCCAGCGAAGCAAACGATGAAGCGGACCAGCCGCCTGCTACCAAACCGTGAACCTGCTGCTACTCGAAGACAGCGATTGTATTAGCGCCGACCAGGCCATTCTCAGCGGCCGGCGACTCAAGCACATGCAGGAAGTGCATCGCGCCGAGGCCGGTGACACGCTGCGTGTGGGGCGCATCAATGGGCTGATGGGCAATGCCCAGATTCTGCAGATGGACACGCAGCAAGCGCATATCCAGTTCGAGCTTGATCAAGCGCCGCCAGCGAAGCTGCCACTGACGCTATTGCTCGCGCTACCCCGTCCGAAAATGTTGCGCCGTGTGCTACAAACCATCAGTTCCATGGGCGTTGCCCACGTAGTGCTACTCAATAGCTACCGGGTTGAGAAAAGCTTTTGGCAGACGCCATTCCTGCAGCCAGAGGCGATTCGCGAGCAATTGATTTTAGGATTGGAACAAGCCCGCGATACGGTGCTGCCTGAGATCCGCATCGAAAAACGCTTCAAACCCTTTGTCGAAGACCATCTGGTACAGATCGTTGGCGACAGCCTGGGGCTGGTCGGACACCCCGGTGATTACCCCGCGTGCCCACGGGCGGTGGAGCGCCCAGTCACCCTCGCGATTGGCCCTGAAGGCGGCTGGATTCCTTATGAGGTCGAAAAGCTGCATGAGGCAGGCCTTGCCCCGGTGCAGCTTGGCGAGCGTATCCTGCGCGTCGAGACAGCCGTTACCGCCCTGCTCGCTCGCCTCTTTTAAGGTTGAGAGACACTTCAGTCGCCAGCCTGCGCACTGACCAATGCGCAGGCAGCAGCTTGCCGCGATACTTTGGCGATTCCTCCAATTGCACGTCTTGCGCCCGCAACGGCTCAGCACAGTGCGAGCAGACCATCAGCCCGTGCATCTGCTCGCCGCAAGCAGTATGACGATGGCGAATTGGCGCTTCATCCTCCTCGCTCATGTGCACATCACCCCAATGCACCAGCGCCATAATCGCGGGATACAGATCGCGTCCTTTAGCTGTTAGCCGATATTCCTCGCGCACAGGCCGCTGTTGATAGGCCTGTTTGCTCAACACCTGCGCTTCAACCAGCTTCTTTAGACGATCAGACAATAGATGCCGCGTCACGCCAAGGCGCTGTTCAAAGTCGTCAAAACGGCGAATGCCCATAAAACATTCGCGCAGCACCAGCAACGTCCAGCGATCGCCGACTACCGATAAGGTGCGGGCCAAGGAGCATGGTTGTTGATCAAGTTCTTCCCAGCGCATGTATTGCCTCCACCAATCCGTTACTAAGAATAGCTTGACAGGTTCCAAAATGGAACCGACTATCAAGGCAAGTTCCAAAACAGAACCCGAAGGCGGAATAACAATGACAACTCAACGCAAAGCAGTTTTGGTGGTAGGCGCTGGCGACGCGACCGGTGGCGAGATCGCTAAACGGTTTGCCCGTGAGGGCTTCGTCACCTGCGTGGCCCGACGCAATGCTGAAAAGCTGCAGCCCTTGGTCGAGAGCATTGAGCAGGCTGGCGGCACTGCCCGGGCGTTTGGCTGTGACGCCCGGATTGAAGAACAAGTGATTGAGATGTTCGCCACGATTGAGCGTGAAATAGGCCCGCTGCACGCGGTGATCTTCAACATCGGCGCCAACGTAAACTTCTCAATCACTGAAACCACCGAACGCGTCTACCGCAAGGTCTGGGAGATGGCCACGCTAGCCGGTTTTTTAACCGGCCGTGAAGCAGCCAAAGTGATGCTGCCACGCGGACAAGGCACCATCATCTTCACTGGTGCGACGGCCTCTTTACGCGGCGGCAAAGGATTCTGTGCTTTCGCCGGGGCTAAGTTTGCTTTGCGTGCACTGGCTCAAAGCATGGCCCGCGAACTCGGACCGCAAGGTATCCATGTGGCCCACCCAATTATCGACGGCGCCATCGACACTGCATTTATTCGTGAGAATTTCCCGGAGCACTACGCGCGCAAAGAGCAAGACGGCATTCTCAACCCCGAACACATCGCCGACAGCTACTGGCAATTGCATTGCCAACCGCGCGATAGCTGGACGCATGAGCTGGATTTACGGCCGTGGATGGAAACCTTTTAAAGCCGCGCGCAACAGAAAAACAATAGGAGTTACCCGATGAGTAAACAGGTTGAATTTTTCTTCGACTTTGGCAGCCCCGCGAGCTATCTAGCCTGGACCCAGTTACCGCAGATTGCAGCGCAAGCAGGTGCGCAAATTAACTGGCGGCCAATGTTACTGGGCGGCGTGTTCAAAGCCACTGGCAACAGTTCACCGATACAAGTGCCAGCCAAAGGTCGCTATATGCTGCAAGACCTCGGCCGCTTCGCTAAACGCTACGACGTCCCGCTGACGTTCAACCCAAACTTTCCGATCAACACCTTGACCTTGATGCGCGGTGCAGCCGGTTATTTGGAGGACGAGCGCTTTGAGCTGTATGTAAAAACCGTGTTTGAAGCGATGTGGGTGCAAAGAAAGGATCTTGCCGATCCGCAACAAATCGCACAGGCGTTGACCGCCGCAGGGTTCGACCCTGAAGAGTTCGTGCGACTGGTAGCCGACGAAGCAGTCAAGGAACGCTTGAAAGCCAATACCGAGGAAGCCGTCAAACGCGGCGTATTTGGTGCACCGAGCTTTTTTGTTGGCGATGAATTGTACTTCGGTCAAGACCGCCTCGACTTTGTCGCCGAGGCGTTGGCGCGCGAGCCAATCGCGACACATAGCGGCTCGTGATTGAGTTGAATTGCGCAGCGCAAAGGTATGGTCAGGCCGCCCTAGCTCAAGGGGTAAGGGCGGTCATCTAGCTTGACCGCAGGCCAGTTCGCCACAGCAATAACCTTCACTTTACAACAATGCAGTTACGAGAGATGGCCAGCATAGCAGCATCAGCAAAGCAAAAACCTGAATGGCAATGAAGGGCACGAAACTACGGAAAATTTGCTGCAGGGTAATTCCTGCTGGAGCCACAGACTTCAGGAAAAAAGCAGCGGGACCAAAGGGTGGTGACAAGAAGCTGACCTGCATGTTCATGCAAAACAGCACACCGAACCACACCGCAACATGCTGCGGATCTATGCCGCCAATCAAACCAATACCCTCGGCAGGTAGCTTCAGTACCACGGGCAGGAATACCGGCATAACCAACAGCACGATACCAACCCAGTCCATCAGCGCGCCAAGCAGCAGAAAGATCAGCATCATCACCAGAATCACACCCATGGGTGACAGCGAAAGATCAACGATGCTACTGGCAATAAAGGCCGGTCCACCGGCAATGGTATAAGCCCCAGCCAAGGTTGTTGCACCTATTGTTACCCACAAGATGCTCCCGGTGGCACGAATGGTCCGCATCAGACTGTCCCATACATGCTCCCAAGTCAGGCTGCGACGGATAATCCCCAGCAGCAGGACGGCCACAACGCCCATGCAGGCTGCCTCGGTAATACCGGTGATGCCACCATATATAGAACCCAGCACCACTCCAATGACAACCATTGGCGCGACCAGCCCGCTCCCCATTTTCCATGCCAAACGCTGTCGCTCTGCACCCATAACAAAGCGCGACAGCAACCACGACAATAGCAACAGACCAGCGGCCACAATAGTTCCGCGAGTGAGTCCTGACAGCAAAGCGGCATCGACACCGGTCGTGACACTACGCCTCGTGGCCCAGCCCAGGGCACGCCACAGCAAAAACAACCCGCTCACTACTGTGGTGAGTTTTAACAAAAAGGTCAGGAACAGCAGCCCCGTTTCTCGTCCCGGTATAGTGTCGGCAGTCACTTCCGGGAGTGGTGCCTCCTCTGGCCGCAGGCGAGTACGCACGAGGATATAAACAATGTACAGGCCCGCCAGCAAAAAACCCGGCAGAAAACTCGCAGTAAACAGCGCCTTGATTGAGGTTTCGGTGACCAGTCCATACATGATTAGGACGATTGAAGGCGGGATCATGGTACCGAGTGAACCACCAGCACAAATGGTTCCCACTGCAAGGTTCTGGTTATAACCAAGGCGCAGCATTTGCGGTAAGGCAATCAGCCCTAACAGCACGATCTCGCCACCGATAATACCTGACATAGCCGCCATAATGACGGCCATGATGCAGGTCACAACAGCAATCCCGCCACGTGTTCGGCTGAGCCATGCGTTCAATGAGCTGTACATTTCCGAGGCAATTCCGGTTCGCTCAAACAGGTTCGCCATGAATATGAACAGGGGGATCGATATCAATACATAGTCTGTTAACAAGCCATAAATACGCTGACTCAGAATGTTCAGCGGACCACTGCCAAAATGCATAAAGACGCTGTCACCGAACTTGAGAAACAGCACCAGTACAGCCAGTGAGGCTGATGCAAAACCCAGTGGCATACCAATGGCCAACAGAATAAATATACCTGCCAGCAAAATCAGGGAAATCGTCTGGATATCCAACATACGCTATCTCTCCAGGCTCTGGTTGCTATCAACAGCACGGCCAGGACCCGGTGCATTCCAGTCAACCACAAGGTTGATAAATGACTGAACTGCAATCAGCACAATAATGAGCGCAAGCAAAGGCAATAGTGTTGCGGGAATCGGTGGATTGAAGCTGGTACCGAAGCGTTCCCAGTTGGAGAGTTTGCGTTGCACGTCGTTAAAACATCCCCAGACAAATGCACTGGCAAATAACCCCAAGCACAGACTGCTCACGATGTCACAGCACCTGCGCAACGATGGACGCAAGGCGCTGTGCAGGATGTCAATACGGATATGAATTCGCTGTTGCTGAGCGTAGAAGCCCACCAGTAGAAACACCAACCCAGCGATCCACAGGGACAACTCATTGGCCCATAAAGTAGGTGCGGCAAAGATATAACGCACTACCACTTCATATGCCATGACCACAGCCAGAGTCATGATAAGAACCATCGAGATCCTGCCAGCAAACAGGCCGATACGATCAAACCAAGTCTGCACAGGTAACTCGCCCTCGATCGGGGTAACGAACAGCACCCCAAGTACAAAACCAAGACAGGCTAAAATAAGAACTGAAACGTCAAACCAACCTGCAGCTTGATATGTATTACCAAGCCCTAGTCCTGCAAGGTTGAACAGAAGCAGGTAACTGGGAAAATTCCAGACACAATAGCTGGCTGCAGAAACAAAACTCAATGGCCAGAAAACAGCATTGAACACGGGCAACTCCTTGTCATTTTTATAATTAGCGTCGCGCTTAACGGTGCCATTTGGCCCATACAGGATTACCCCGAACCAGCACACCACCTTGTTAGCGCATACATATCCACTGCACAGACCACTCCTTACTTCCGTTCCTTGTTTAAGCAAAGAGCGGCGCCACAATCCGCAAATACCAGTAGTCGTACCAAAGCATGATTAATCAGGTACCCATTGGCTGACCTTGTCCCTTTAGGCGTACGCTGGTACGCAAATGGATTGCTAGAATTTCCCGTAGCGCAGGTAGGCTTGTTGCGGATCAGTGCCATCCATAATTGCTGTTCGCACTTTGTTCTCGGTCTGCATCGCAGCTACCGAAGCCTCGGTAACCTGTGCAATCTGGTTTTTTGGCACGCGTACCAAACCATCAACATCACCAAGCAGGTAATCACCAGGCTGTATCGTCACATCACCGATAATTACTGGGACATCAAAGCCTGCTGGTAACCAACGGCCAACCACATCGCGAGGGGTGTGGAATCGGCGCCAGACCTGAAATTCGATCTTCTCCAGAAAACTGCTATCGCGAATCCCGCCATCGATCACGCACCCCAGAACGCCGTTTTTCTGCAACGTCTCGGCGGAAAGTTCACCCATATGGGACACCTCATTGTCATTCGGTTGAGACACCCAAATGTGTCCCGGCTTTGCTTTGGATAGCAAACCGGTCCATTGCAGCAAGGTCTCATGCGCATCGGCGGTTTCATCAACCCGCCCCTCGATCGTGAAGACTGGCCCACACAGAACCTGGCCTTTAATCAACGGACGCAAGGTACGCGGTAAAGTGAAATTTCGCAGTCCCATCGCACGCATCACATCGTGCACAACTCCCGTGTAGCAAGTCGCCAATTGTTTTGTGTAGTGCTCCATATGCCCCTCTTTAGCTCTGCCTCCGGCTCTAAGCCGATCTGTATTTTTTATAACACCTATTTTTTATTTACGAAATCTTTTTTCACCAGTAAGATAATTTGCTAATACGAATTGCACCTGTCCAGCTCAAGGATTGCGTTAGGAGCAACTGATGACTGAGAAAAAACCGCAGCAAGAAAAACCCAAAACCGACCGCTATTCAGCTCCCGCGCTGGATAAGGGTCTCGACATTATTGAATTGCTAGCGGTGTCTGACGGCCCAATTAGTCAAACCGAAATAGCGAGGACCTTGGGCAGGGGCGTTAACGAGATTTACCGCATGCTCGACACCCTGGTTCGGCGCCGATACATCGTCACGACGGGCTCAGGAGATCGTTATCAGCTCAGTTTAAAAATGCTGACGCTGGTCAATGCCTATCCACCCATGCAGCGGTTAAAGACAATTGCCGAGCCGATCATGCGCAGTTTCGCGCGCGAGGCTTATCAATCATGTCATCTGGCGGTGTGGGATGACGGCAATGTCGTGGTCGAAAACCCTGTCATATCACCGGGGGTCTGGCAGTGGTCGCTGCGCAATGGCGCACATATTGGGCTGTACAACAGTGGCTCGGGCAAAGTGCTCGCGGCGTTTCAGCCCGAGGATGTTCAGCGGCAAATGATCGAAAAGTACTGCTTAGTGGCTGGGGAGCAGCCACTCGCCACGGATGAGTTTCTGGCCAAGCTTGAGGTAATCAGGCGCCAGGGGTTTGTCCGGGAAGCCAGTATTACCGCCGAGGGAATTGTGAACATGAGCTATCCAATCCTGGACTTTTCTGGCCGGGTGATTTGCAGTCTTACCTGCCCCTTCGTCAGGCATATCGATACCACCGACGCCCCCGATGAAGACCATGTATTCGCCCTGTTTACTCGCGCTGCACAAGCGCTCACCGACCAACTAATTGGAGAACGATCCGCTTCTGAGTGAAGGAGCGTGTCAGTCAACATACCCGACTAACAACAAAAACGAAGCCGGAGTACCTATGAAGCTAAAACATACACTTGCCAGTGCCGCAACACTTATGGCCCTCGCCGGAGCGGCTCTGGCACAAACCACATTGAGCATTCAGACAGCCCAATCCGAAAGCAGTCCTACGGGTGAACTGATCGGCCAATTCAAGTCTGATATCGAGACCATGTCAGGCGGCAGCCTGAAGGTCGACATGTACTACTCGAGCGCATTGGTTGATACTGCCAGCTCATTTGATTCGGCAGCCAATGGCGTACTCAGCTGCGACTTCACTAACGCCAGCTATTTGACCGGAAAAAACCCTGCGTTTCAGTTTGCCTCAGACATGATGGGTGGCTACGACACGCCCTACCAGCAACTCTCATGGCTGTATTACGGTGGCGGAAAACAAGTACTGAACAAGCTGTACCAGAAATACGGCATGACCTTCGTCGGTTGGCACACTGGCGGTCAGGAGTCACTCAGTTCAACTCGTCCAATCAAAACCATCAAGGACTTGAAAGAGTTCAAGTTCCGCTCCCCACCGGGCATGGAGTCCGACATTTTTGCCAAACTGGGCGCCAAACCCGTGGTCATGGACTTCACCGAAATTTTCTCGGCCCTTGAAACCGGCATTATCGATGGTGCCGACGCATCCTACCTGGCGAATAACAAGAGCCTGGGCATATATGACATTGCCAAATACACGACCTTCCCTGGCTTCCATTCCATGTCGGCTGACCATCTCGCCTGCAATAGCGGTGTCTGGAACTCGCTGACCGATACCCAGCGCGCAATTATCGACACTGCCATGCAGAAACTGGCCCTGCAAGTTGCCATGCGCTCTGAGGTCGAAAACCGCAAAGTCCTCGATTCACTCACAGCCAGTGGCGTCACGGTATATGACTGGAGCACCGAAGACAGGGCAGCCTTTCGCAAGGCTGCACGTGAAACCTGGGAAGAGTGGGCGAAAAAATCACCGGAAACCAAGGCCCTGGTCGACAGTCACATTGCCCATCTCAAGCGCCTGAGACTGATAAAAGAACAATAGCGGAGCTCCGACGCATCGCATCCGTTTACCGAACAACCCTGTGGAATCAAGAATAATGAAAATCACTGCTATAGAGCATATTCTGCTCTCTGTCCCTCTCGCTCCCAACAAGACCGCTCGTTGGTCGGGCGGCGAAATGCAGGTCGCCAATGCATCGCTGGTACGCATACAAACTGACGAAGGCATTTACGGCATCGGCGACACCTACTCAGGAGGTTGGTTTTACCCCGAAGCCTCTGGCGCGGTCATTCGTCAATTCGAAACAGTCCTGATCGGTTGCGACCCGCGTAACGTTGCCCTGCTAACACGGAAGATGACTTCAGCATGCAAGTACTGGGGACGAGTAGGCGCGTCGATCAATGCCATCAGCGCAATTGAAAACGCTTTGTGGGATATCTCCGGGAAGGCTGCCGGTTTGCCGGTCTGGAAACTCATTGGCGGACTTGCCAATGAAAGCCTGAGCTATTACGCCTCAGCCGGTCTGGAGCTTCCGCAGGAATTGATGGAGGAAGAAATGCGCGGCTATGTGGCTGCCGGCATGCCTGGCGTCAAAATCCGCGTACCGACGAATATTCACCAAGCTGTAGACAAAGTCGCGAAATGCCGCGAGTTACTTGGCCCGGACATTAACCTGATGGTCGACGCCGTAATGGGCTCGCACCCTGCTCCATGGGATGTCAAAACAGCCATTAACTTCGCCAAAGCCATCGATGAATTCAACATCAGTTGGCTGGAAGAGCCCTGCGCCGCGGATGACTACGAGGGTATGGCCAGGGTCCGTTCGGCAGCCCCAATGCCTATCAGTGGTGGTGAAACACTGTTCGGGGCAACTGAATTCGGTCACCTGATGAAACATGCCAGCGTAGACATTATTCAACCGGATGCCTGCACTTCCGGGGGCATTCTTGAATGCATGCGCATCGCAGCTAATGCACAACTTTTCGGCATGGGCGTTGTTCCCCATGCTTGGGGGTCAGCGGCAACATTAATGGCCAACCTTCACTGGGCGTTTGCCGCACCCAATGTGACACTGCAGGAATACCCGACCTGGGGCTTTTCTCTGCGCGACGAGATGCTCGCCGAGCCGCTGCAGTTCAGTAATGGGCGCATCCTGCCGCCGAGTGCTCCTGGCCTTGGCGTCCAGCTATCCGACGCGCTCATGGATAAGTACCGCTGGGCCGGAGGCACTGGCGCGCACGTACGCTCAGCCTAAATCTGCTCAACCCAGCCCCCTGGTAGCTTGGAGTCACGGTTGATGGGGTATGACCATAGAAGGCGCGACCTTCAGCTTCACCCCATCGCCCCCTGATTGGGCACCCGCGACGAAGTCGAAGACCCACAGAGCCTAGCCATGTGGCTCGAGGCTGGAGGTCGACGGTCACCGCTACCAACTGGGGTCAAGCAAAACCATGATTTTCGGCGTGACCCACCAGGCTTCCTACTTGCCCCAACTTATGAGATTGCAGCCTGGAGACATCAGCAGCGCAAGCCCTCATCAGGCGGGTGTCTGGCATACGAACAGAACCAGAAAACTTATTTGGCTTAGCCGATAGCAGAATCGGCCAGGACACCAATTGGGTTGGGGTTCCAGGAAAAATCGCGTGTTTGGCCGAACAGTCCGATTTAGCGCTACAGCAGAATGAGCAGATTGTGACGTTCTGCTACAGAGCAGCAAGCGCTGAAACCGGCCTCAGGTCTCTAGCAGGAAAGTGACCGGTCCATCGTTGATCAACTGCACCTGCATATCAGCGCCAAAGCGCCCGGTGGCGACAACCGGGTGCTGGCGGCGTGCCTGCTCGAGCAACAGATCAAACAGCTCCGTAGCCATCGCTGGCGGCGCAGCAGTAGAAAAGCTCGGGCGCAGGCCGCTTTTAGTATCTGCCGCCAAGGTGAACTGCGATACCAGCAGCAAGCCGCCAGCAACATCACTCACCGAGCAGTTCATCTTGCCATCGGCATCACTAAAGACCCGGTACTTGAGCAGTTTGTGCAACATTTTGCTGACACTGGCGGGCGTATCGTGTGGCTCCACACCAACGAGTACCAGCAAACCTTGTTCAATCGCGCCAACAACTTCGCCCTCAACCGTCACTTGCGCACTGCTTACCCGCTGAATCAGTGCCTTCATGCTTCATCCGGCGCCAAATCAAGGATACGTCGTGCAACCTGATCTGTTGCCCGGACCAATGCATCGGCGATTCCGACTTCAGAGGCGGAATGGCCAGCGTCGCGGATAATCTGCAACTCACTGTTTGGCCAGTTCTGGTGCAGCTCCCAAGCGTTGTCCAGCGGGCAGATCACATCATAGCGACCGTGCACGATAACACCGGGCAGATGGGCAATCTTGTGCATGTCACGGATCAGTTGATCAGGCTCAAGGAAGCCATTGTTAACAAAGTAATGGCACTCAATGCGGGCAATTGATAAGGCCCGATGTGAGTCGCAAAAGCGGTCTACCACTTGCGGGTTTGGTCGCAGTGTCGCGGTGCGGCCCTCCCAGGTAGACCATGCCTTAGCCGCATGCATCTGGGCGATCTGGTCACTACCGGTCAGGCGCTTATGAAATGCGCGCATGAGGTCACCACGCTCCTCCTGCGGAATCGGCGCAACGTAATCCTGCCAGTAATCCGGAAACAGGCGGCTGGCACCTTCCTGATAGAACCACTGCAGTTCTTGCGGACGGCAGAGGAATATCCCGCGCAGAATTAAAGCGTGGACTCGCTCGGGATGCGCTTGAGCATAAGCCAAACCGAGAGTCGAACCCCACGAGCCACCGAATACCACCCACTTATCGATGCCCAAATGCTGGCGAATAACTTCGAGGTCAGCGACTAGATCCCAAGTGGTATTGTTCTCCACACTTGCATGCGGGGTTGAGCGCCCGCAGCCACGCTGGTCGAAGGTGACAATGCGGTACAGGTTCGGGTCAAAGAAGCGCCGACTCAGCGCATCACACCCGGCTCCCGGACCGCCATGAACAAACACTACAGGCAAACCATCCGGCGATCCGCTTTCATCCACGTAAAGCACATGCGGCGCATCCACTGCCAGCTCGTGGCGGGCGTAGGGTTTAATCTCCGGATACAACGTTTGCATGGTTAGCTCCTGAAATATTTTTTACAGTGTCATCGGCACTGGTAACAACCTTTCTGCCGAGCATCATAACCATGGAGTAGGCATCGCGTATGTCAGTAAAACTATTTGCTTTACCGCTACTGCTGGGTTTCGCCCTGCTCTTGGGTTGTGGCGCCAAAGATAGCCCACAGGCTGCACTAGACAAGGCTGTACAGCAACTACAGGACGACCTTGAAGCGAAAAAAACCAACGCGGTGCTGGACCAGTTACACCCTGAATTCGCCGCCCAGCAGCAGTTTGATCACGACTGGGCCAAGCGCACCATGACTTTATTGTTTCTACGTTACAAGAACGTCAAAGTCATGGCCCTGAGTAAAGACAGTCGAATCGATCCAACTTACAGCTCTAAAGGCTACACCGAAGCCCAAGTAGCCCTGACCGGGGCTGAAGGATTGATCCCGGATAGCGCGCGTCATTACGCAGTGAAACTTGAGTGGTGGCTTGAAGGCGATACCTGGAAGTTGGCTCGGCTGAACTGGCAATAACGCGCCCGGCGTTACGGCGGGCGCATTGTGCTTATTGTTTTGGCATCTCTGCATCCGGCGTGCGCCAGATCAGTTCCTCGGTGTCATAACCACGGTCATGCGCCACTTCAAGCAGTTTGGCGCGCTGCTCTGTGCTTAGCTCAGTGCTGCGTGACAGCAGCCACAGGTACCTGTGATTAGGGCTGCCAACCAGCGCATGCTGGTAGTCATCATCCAGATACAGCACCCAGTAATCACCCTTGGCCACACCCGGTAAGAGATCGCTAAACCAATTATCGAAGCTCACCCAGAGTTTATCGGTCTTACCCTCAACCTGAGGCACTGCTTGGCCCACGGCCTCCTGCCATTTACCTTCGGCGTCGCGGCACTTGTTAACCACGCTGACACTGCCATCAGCCTGCAGCGCGTATTCCGCCTGCGACTGCTCACAGTTGCGCTGGAAGAACATCGGCAAGCGTGCTTGCTCATACCAAGTTCCTTGGTAGCGCTCCAGGTCAACTTTATCGACGGTCTTAGGCGGCACTGCTCCAGTGCCGGAATTGGCACAGCCAGCCAACATTGCAGCCGCGCATACGCCTATAAGAATTCGCTTCATAGCTTCCTCAGTTCAGGCCTTCGCCTGAAAACATCATGACTTTATCGCCGGCGTATTGAACGCTGATAAATTGCTTTCTATCGCCCCACGTACAGCTCGACAAACCCATAGCACCCGCGCAATCAGTCGGATCACCGAGCAATGCTTCAACCTCGGCTTTAGTCATCCCAGATTTGAGTTTTGAATAGTTTTCTTGCGTGACCTTGCTGCATGCAGCAAGCAATACACAAAAACCCAGCAACGCGATATTACGCAGCGACATAACTAAAGCTCCCTATTTTCAGTGAGCTAAGATTGGCACACTCGCTCACCGTCTGTCGCATATGACGTCAGAAACGCGAGCCAGGTTCCTGCAAAAATAACTGTTCCTGTTCAGTCGAGGGACGACCCAGAACGGTGTTGCGATGGGGGAAGCGTTGAAAGCGCGCAATTATTCGCTGATGACGCTCGGCATAGTCGAGATAATCAGCGAACAATGCCTGTTCAGATGGGCTGGCCTGGGCGCGCAGTTGGGTAAATGCCGCAACCGCTTGGTCTTGTAAGCAAAGATCTTCGGCGTGTTCCAGGACCAAATAAATAAACACCCGTTGGATAGGTGCTAATTGCAGGTCAGAGCCTTGCGCAATGCCTGCTTGAACATACTGCTGAGCAAGCGCATCACCGGAATACCCTCGTGGATCATCACGAAAGATCATTCGCGGCAATTGATCAAGCAACAGAATCAGCGCCAGCCAGCCCTCGGGCTGTTTTTGCCATTCAAGCAACTGACCCGCCAATGCCTGCTCGACCCAGTCACCGAAGCGCTCTCGCGCCTCGGCATCTTGGCTGTCGCGCTTACCAAACCAAAGTTTGGAGCGCGCAGCAGCAGCCTCGACGGCACTTGTCGATGGACCAAACCACCACTCAAGCAATTCCTGCCAAGGCTGATTCACGGTTTACTTCTTATGGTAAGAGGTAACGCGCTCAACTTCTTCTTTCGAACCCAGGTAAACCGCAACACGCTGGTGTAAGGAAGTCGGCTGGATATCCATGATGCGCTGTTCGCCGTTGGTTGAGACGCCGCCAGCCTGTTCGATAATGAACGACATCGGGTTAGCTTCGTACATCAAGCGCAACTTGCCTGGTTTCTCAGGTTCACGCCCATCACGCGGGTACATAAACAAACCACCACGGGTGAGAATGCGGTGAACGTCAGCCACCATGGCCGCAATCCAACGCATGTTGTAATTCTTCTTCAACGGACCCTCTTCACCGGCCAGCAGTTCGCCCACGTAACGCTTAACCGGTTCTTCCCAGTGGCGTTGGTTGGACATATTGATGGCAAATTCCTGGGTGGTTTCAGGCACCTTGATATTGTCATGGGTCAGCACAAAGCTGCCCAGTTCGCGGTCCAGAGTGAAGCCTTTAACGCCGTTGCCCAGCGTCAGCATCAACATGGTCTGCGGGCCGTAGATCGCGTAACCGGCGGCAACCTGCTCAGTTCCCGGCTGAAGGAATGCGTCTTCGCCCAAATCGCCCTCGTCACCGTTACGCTCAGGACAACGCAGAACGGAGAAGATGGTTCCAACAGAGACGTTTACATCGATATTCGAACTGCCATCGAGCGGGTCGAAAACCAGCAAGTACGCGCCCTTCGGATAACGTCCCGGAATTTGGTAAGCGTTGTCCATTTCTTCAGATGCCATGCCCGCCAGGTGGCCGCCCCACTCGTTGGCTTCAAGCAGAATCTCGTTGGAAATAACATCGAGCTTCTTTTGCACTTCACCTTGGACGTTCTCGGTTTCCATGCTGCCTAGCACGCCGCCAAGCGCACCCTTGGACACTTGATGGCTGATCGCCTTACAAGCCCGTGCAACAACTTCAATCAGGAAGCGAAGATCAGCCGGAGTGTTGTGGCTGCGGGTTTGCTCGATCAGATAGCGACTCAGGGTAACGCGGGACATGTCAGGCTCCGAAGATAGGAAATCGCGCGCAGTTTAACCGTTTATGGGCGCCAGCGTCTTCTGCTGCCGCCCATCGGTAGTTACCAGTCCCAGGCCAGTGACAGCGCAACACCTTGCTGCTTGTTGTCGTCACTCTTGCTCAGGCTGTAAACCCCGCGCAGTGCAAGGTCGCTAGCCAGTTGCTGGCTAAAACCCAGGCTGGCACGATCGAGATTGTCGTCTGGAGTGTAGCCCTGCAATTTGTAGTCAATTCCGGGCAGGCTGTTGAGAGAAACCCGCACATCTGTACTGTCATCGTCGTACTCGGCTTCATGGGCAACTTCAGCAAACACCTGAGTCGCTTGAGTGATTGCCCAGCGGCCCTGCATACCGATGCCTAGACGCTTGGAAGTGCGGTCCTGATCACCGAAATTAAGGGCTGTGGAGCTAGCACCACTTTCGTCATAGCCATCGACCTCAATTTTTGCATAGTCCGCGCTCACAAATGGACTCAGGTGCCAGTTGCTGCCAGGCTGCGCGATGTCATAGCCGACCCGTCCCGAAAGCGCCCACAAGGTGCCGTCGGTATCGCCTTTTTCTGATCGCTCAACGCGCCCCAGTTCAATTTTGCGCTTGAGGTCGTGATAATCCAGATAACCGGCCGACACGGAAGCATCCGCCCACCAGCGGTTATGTTGATACTGAGCAAATGCGCTGCCTAGGTAACTGCGCATGTCGTAGTCGGAATCTGCGCTGCCCACCTCAAGGTTTTGCTCGTAAAGCCCCATCATCAGGCCAAAGCGCCAGCTATCATTGACTCGATAGCTGCCGCCGACGTTGAGGCTGTAGCCGTCTCCATCACCACTTGGCGAAGCCGCCTGGCTGTCAAAGTCGAGATGCTGGCCTGCGCCAGAAACAATTGCACGCCACTGCCCCACTGGCTGCCAGGCTTCCCAGTCCGCAATGTACTGGTTACGCAACTGGTCCTGGTGAGCGCGCAAGGTGCCGTGGGCCATTTCTGGCAACAGGCTGAGTTCCCAAGGCGCCGCAAGCAGCGAGTAGGCGTAATCGGCGAAGATTTCCTGAATGGCAGTGGTCGGGTGCACGCTGTCGTTGTAAATCAGCTTGCTCGGGTCCGGTGTAGCGCTATTGATGCCCCACGTCGCGTTGACATCGCCGCAATCGGCAAAGCAACTGCCGGTCAGATTTTGCGTGCTATCGAAGCCATACGCAGCAGCATTCTGCAGCACTTCGTTAAACAGTACGGGTACGTTAAGCGGAATGATTTGCGCATCGATTTGTGACAGCTGGCTGACCAACTCAGTGTTGAAATCCTGGCCAATCGCGGTAATGGTCGGCGCTAAGGCGGTGCCTGAGATAGCTGGCGTTGTGCCAACATCTGGCAGCAGCGAAACCATGATATAGCGCGCACCTGCACCTTGTAGGGCGCGCACGCTGTCGGCCAACTGAGTCGCAGCCACCTGCGGGCCAGAGCTAAAGATAGTGCCCTGTAGAAAATCGTTGCCGCCGCCATTGACGTAGAACAGCGCGTTGCGGTCGAGACTCAAGCCACGGTTTGCCAGGTCAACCAAGTAACCATCGCGAGTGCGAGTGCCTGCTACCGAGCCGCCAGCCTGGGTAATTGAGTCGTAAATTTGATCAGTGCGGTAACCGCCTACAGCCCAGTTATTGCCGTCGGCCAGACCTTGATCAGCATAAACCTGTGAAGTGGAAGGTGCTTGCGGCCCCAGACCTAACTGCTCCCCCAGCAACATAGGTGAGGTCGAGCCGTAGATTTCACCGCTGCCATTTTGATAGGTAGGACCCACCCGGTTGGTGAAGCGACGAGTCGCGCCAGCGGGGCCATCTGTATCAGCAAACTGCCCGGCATCACTTAAACTGTCACCGAATACAATCAAGTTGCTGAAGGGACCAGCACTGGTAAACGTTGAATAGCTGGCAAGCATGCACGCCACAGCGAGCGGAGTTAGGATGCGTTTCACTGGGTATTCCTTTATTTATTGTTATAGGCAGTACCAACAGCTCAAATTTAGCCAGTTTTTGCAGTGATTGCACTACTTGGTCTGACTGAATGATCCTCGCCAGTCATTATGCAAACGTCACTCACAGAAACGCGACCACTCGGTTTCGCCCCGCGCGCTTGGCTTGATACAGGGCAGCGTCAGCGACATCGAGCAACTCATCCAGACTGGAACCCTGCATCGGCCAGCATGCAATACCTGCCGACAAGGTCACCTGACGTAAACCACCACGGGTTTCCAACGGCTGCCCTGCCAGCTGTTTACAGATGATATTCAAGCGCTTAGAAGCCTCTTCAAGATCCGCCCCCGGCAACACGATAAGAAACTCTTCACCGCCGATACGAAACGCTGCATCCGAACTGCGCACGTTAAGCCGCAGGTTATCAGCCAGCGCTTTAAGCACATCATCGCCCTCAAGGTGGCCATGTTTATCGTTAAGCAGCTTGAAGTGATCGAGATCTATCAGCGCCAGTGATAATGGTTTTTGCTCACGCTGTACGCGGTCGATCTCCAGCGTAAAAAACTCTTCCAGATAGCGCCGGTTGTAGAGCCCGGTCAACGGGTCGCAAAGTGCTTGCTCACGCAGCTGTTCGTGCAAATTCGAGATAGTAAGCAACCGCTGCTCACTGACCGCCAGGGCTTCAGCCAACTGCAGCTCACTCATATGGCGCTGGGAGACATCACGCAGATAAAGCATTTGCCCCAATAGCGCGACTTCATGGCGCGTGGTGCGTTCGACCGGGCGAATGTTCAGCTCGAAATAGCGATTCAATGACGGTAAAGACAGCAACTGATTGGGTTCGCAACCCTGCGCCTGATTAAGCACCTCAGATAACTTTGCCCCTACCACTGGCCAATCCTGCAAATAACGCCCCTGCCAATCACGCTCAAGCCCTGAAAGCCTTAGCGCTGACGGATTCGCCTCAACGACTCGCAACTGCGAATCGACCACCAACACCGGATCAAACAGCGCCTCAAGTAATAAATTGCGTGCAACCGGCAACAGGTCAAACAGGCGCACCCCAACAATTAGCCAGGCAAAGGCCATCAGGGTGAACGCGAAACTGAATGGCGTCGGGTCAAAACCAAAAAGCGACATCCCCAGAAACACGTGGCTGGCGTTTGTCGCCCAAGGCACCAAAGTGAGCAATAAAAAAGCCAGGTAGTGACGTCGATAAAGGCCATTACTGTTGAGCACCGCACGGATGACAATGCCGGAGCAGAACGCCATGCAAAGATAACCGTAAGCTGTGGCCAGATAATAAACGCTGCCATGCACGTACTTGATTGGCGAACCGAACTCACTGCTGAACGGCGCTGTTTGCTCGACGTACATCAAGTGATGCCACGGATTAGTCAGCGCCAAAGCCCAGCACAGAGTGGGCACCAGAGTGAGCACCAACAGCAGCCGATTGCTCAGGCGTTGATGATTACTGTAAATGTACTGCCAGAGAAACACCGCCCAGAACGTCGGCGTCATGAGAATTCCGGGCCAGGCCATACTCGCCCAAAACATTTTGCACTCAGCGCCTTGCGCAGCCATCTCAAGGCTTGCTGCAAACATCCACCAGAGGCTGGCCAAGTGCAGCCAGATAAAACTGCTCTGCCCTGGGAAGTAGCGCTGCTGCGAAACCCAGCGTGACAGCAAGATCACCCCGAAGCACACAACACTGGTGATCAACAACTGCACAGAAAAAGACCAGTCAGACTGGTTACATGAGCTGAAAAGACTCAACGGTGCGCACTCCCAAGAGCCGGCCACGCACCGATAAACGTGCAATGAGAACAATTACGGCTAAAGACCGAGCATGCCCCACAACCGAAGATGCACAAAAGATCACCCTGAGCTAAACCAGAAGAAAATGTGGGCTACTGCTAGCCGTAAAATACTGCCTATCGCCTAGTTCAAAATCGCGCAGCAAACCGCTGAAACGCAATGCTGGGCGCAGTTTAGCAGCTAGATTAAACACCAACACGGCAGGCGCTGCTAAACTTGCACAAGACGATAATCAACCGGTCAGCAGATGTTACTTCACAAAACTGCTGACATCGCTATTATCGCCCGCCGCAACTCCCTCCTACGCTTAGCAGACCAATGAAAAACAACCTGATTGCCGCCGCCGAAATCGACCGCCTGGATACTTGGGCCAAATACACCAGTGACATGTGCCACAGCTGCAACTCCAGCTGCTGCCAACTGCCCGTCGAGGTGCGCCTCAATGACCTGATTCGCATGGGTGTGGCTGATGAGTTTGAAAAAGGCGACCCGCCACGAAACGTCGCTAAGCGCTTGCAAAAAGAAGGCATTATTGAACGCTTCAACCAGAAATCAGGCATCTTCACCCTGACACGCCTGTCAAATAATGACTGCATGTACCTGGATCGCAAATCGCGCCTGTGCACCATCTATGATGTGCGCCCGGAGACCTGCCGTAATCACCCTAAAATTGGCCCGCGCCCCGGTTACTGCGCCTATATCCCCAAGTATCACAAAACCTGAAGGGTAGCTCGTGGTACTGCAGCAATAGCAGGCCACCACAATTGAGTGGCGTCGCATCAACAGCGAGCGCACTCAGTCGGCCATCGGGCCCTTCTGGTATTCCAGTCGCTGCATGTAAACCCTAGAGTACTGAGCCAACAGGCGTCTGAGGTTCTTATCGCCGTGCTTGCTGATCCCCAATAGATTGGCTTTACCGCCTGTGCTGTCTGGACACCAAGCCAACAGACGCCGCAAAGTCACGACTGCATCCGTACGGCTTGCCATCGCCCATTTCCACCGCGAGCAGGCTGATGCCAAACTCCAGCAGAAATGGCAAGCTGACAATAGTCTCACCTGATGTTCTGGCTGGCAAAGCGATTTGGGACGGGAAACAGGCGGTATACTGGGTTACAGCATCAAAGATGGTAAATAAGATCGATCAGCCGAAGGGGTGATCTGATAAAAGCTGGTGAATACCCTGGAAGTGCCCTGATTCATTCCTATGGACTGGTAACCGTTCTGGCAAAACTCTGAAATAACATCCGGGCCTTCTGCTTTTCAACCGCGTAAAAAAATGCCGGTCACTTATGTGACCGGCATTTTGCTTTTTACAGCAGACTGCTCTGCATGTTACGACGCGGCCTGAAGCTCCAGACCTTGCTGTACCAGCAGTTCAGTGTTGCTGCCCGCAACCGTGTAGACATCATACGTCATGCCACCACTGGTTACCGAGCCCTGCTGTGCCAGGCTGCTTTCCGTCACACCTGTCAGTTCAACGTGCTCACCTGCTTCACCCGTCACCGCGAACTGCGCACTGCCGTCGTTGATGAACAGGTTCTGCTCTGCTTGGCTTATTACATCGTCCAAGGACAGCGTCAGTTTACCTTCCGCAGACTCATGCACATTGACCGAAGCCTGTGCCGCATCAGCTACTTGGGACAACAACGCAACATCTGCCGCATCCTGCACATCCATACCGGCCAGAGAATAGCTCACCGGAGCCGGAACTTCTGCACCCTGAACCTGTGTATCACCCCAAGAGAAGTTATCCACACGGATCAGGGAGTCACCGCTTTCCGGGCCGACGTTGATGGTGACATACGAGATGAACTCACCTTCAGGGGCTGTCCACGCGACGGTATTCACTTCTTTGCCTTCTGAAGCTGGAAGTTCCAGCCTGTTCAGCTCGTTACCGTCTGCATCGTAGTAATGCACAAAGCCACCCGCACCGGAGACCGCTGATGTGTCAAAGCTCACGGTATTGGTCACACCACCGAAGTCCAGACGGGTCACAGAGTCTGCCAGTAAGGCCAGCGCCTGCGTGCCGTATGATTCCGGTGCAAAGAACACGATACCTTTGCTGGTGATTTCGTTCAGATACGACCCTGCGTCACGACCACTGTCGAGGCTGGTCAGCACTAGACCGGAGGCCAACACCAGTGGCTCACCGACGATTAGTGCTGCTTTTGCTGCCGTTTCAAAGTTGTCGCTGCCCTCTGTTACCACAGAGAACTCGATCGGCGTGCTTGGTGCGCTTTCACCACCGGTTACCGGATCCACCACCACGGTGTCAATGGAGTGTGAACCGCCATCCAGCGGTGTCTCCGGTGTGAAGCTCCAAGTGCCATCAGGCTCTACCACCACAGAACCAATGGCTTCGCCATTATCGTTGATGATGACAGTGCTACCCGGCTCGGCATTACCGTCAATGGTCGGGGAGGTGTCATCAGTAGAACCGCCCGGAACAATCACACCTTTTTCCGCGCCCGCATCATCGTTAATAACGATGTCGGTCGCGGCATCAGGTACCGCTGCCGCGATGGTGAAATCAAAAGCCGCAGACGGCTCACTGCTGTTGCCGGCCGGGTCGGTGGCAACCAAGGTGATTGAATGCGCACCGTCAGCCATGGCTTCCGTCGGGGTGAACTCCCAGCTGCCGTCAGCTTTAACGACTGCAGAACCCAGTGCCACACCGCCATCGAGGATGGTGATGATGTCATTCGCGGTCTGGTTCTTACCGGAGAAGGTTGGCAGGTTATCGTCAGTCACGCCGTTCTGCTCAACAGCGCCGACCAGCGGACCGAAATCATCGGTAACCAACAGGTTGTCCGGCACGGTGACGTCAATCACGGCCGGCGGTGCGGTGTCGATGGTGAAGTCAAAGGCTGCAGACGGCTCACTGCTGTTGCCCGCCGGATCGGTGGCAACCAAGGTGATTGAATGCGCACCGTCAGCCATGGCTTCCGTCGGGGTGAACTCCCAGCTGCCGTCAGCTTTAACGACTGCAGAACCCAGTGCCACACCGCCATCGAGGATGGTGATGATGTCGCCTGTGGTCTGGTTCTTACCAGAGAAGGTTGGCAGGTTATCGTCAGTCACGCCGTTCTGCTCAACAGCGCCGACCAGCGGACCGACATCATCGGTAACCAGCAGGTTGTCCGGCACAGTGACGTCAATCACGGCCGGCGGTGCGGTGTCGATGGTGAAGTCAAAGGCTGCAGACGGCTCACTGCTGTTGCCCACTGGATCAGTGGCAACCAGGGTGATTGAATGCGCACCGTCAGCCATGGCTTCCGTCGGGGTGAACTCCCAGCTGCCGTCAGCTTTAACGACTGCAGTACCCAGCGCCACACCGCCATCGAGGATGGTGATGATGTCGCCTGCGGTCTGGTTCTTACCGGAGAAGGTTGGCAGGTTATCGTCAGTCACGCCGTTCTGCTCAACAGCGCCGACCTGCGTACCGACATCATCGGTAACCAACAGGTTGTCCGGCACGGTGACGTCAATCACGGCCGGCGGAGTGGTGTCAACGGTAAAATCGATCGAATTAGATGGCTCGCTCATATTACCGGCACTGTCCTTGACTATGGTCGAGAAGCTGTGCTCGCCATCGGGCAGCGGAGTAGCCGGCGTGAAGCTCCATTGACCACTGTCATTAGCCACAACCGAGCCAATTGCCTTGCCGTTGTCGCTGATAATTACAATAGCGCCAGGTTCAGCATCACCGGTATAAGTTGGCGTTGCATCATCTGTTGTATCGCCACTGGCGATCGGACCGACATGATCGCCCTGATTATCGTCCAACTGCTGGTTAATCGCAGTATCAGGCGGCGTGACATCATCCATATTGCTGCGGACAATCGTGATTACATAACCATCGCTGGTACTGGTATTACCTGCAGCATCGGTAGAAATCACATTAAACGTCCGGGTACCAGTAGTGTATTGACCCGGCAGGTTTGCTGTTGCCTGGTATTCCCAGAGACCATTTTCATCAGCAACTACTGAACCAATGACATGCTTATAACCATTTGCACCCGTAACACGGATAACAACAGTGCTGTTGGCCTCTGCTGTGCCACTCAGCAATGGCCTGCTGTCATCAGATACACCGCGATGTACAACATTGCCTGTTGTCAGCCCTACGTCATCTTCAACCCCGGTAATGACTGGCTTTTCAATCACGGTATCCAGGTTCAGATTGAAATCACCTGAATGAGCCGACTCGCTGGTACCGTCGGTCGTTGTGGCAGATATAAAGTGTGGACCTTCGCCACTCAGTGGTGATTCCGGGGTAAATGTCCAGACGCCATTTTCATTTGTCAGCGCTGAACCTAACAGGGTGTCGCCATCATAAATATTAACCACCGCGTTTGCATCAGCCGTACCATTGATGGTTGGAAGATCATCGTTGGTTGGTTGTTCCTCAGCTAATGGCCCTTGGACACTACCGGTATTATCAACAACCGATGTAATGATCGGTGCCGGTACGTCAAAACCAGTATTGAAGACAAATGGCAGGGCAACAATGGCAGCACCTGAACCCGGATCAGTCAGTATCACCTGAATGTTGTACTGCGCATTGTCTTCCAGACCTGTGATATCAAACGTCCAGCGACCGGTGTCGTCAACCAGTGTTGTCCCCAGGAAAAGCGTGTTTGCCCAGACTTTCAGCACCAGACCTTCACCACCAAATACTGTACCTTCAATGGTCGGAGCCAGATCGTCAGTCACACCATTGTTACCGGTGTTGCCCTGATGAACGCCAACGTCATCAACCAGATGGTCAATAACAATCAGATCTTCATTGCCGGTGTGCGGCAGTGAGTCGGACGGTGTTGCGTCTGCTGATAATGTAAAGCTGAACGGCAGTGCAATGAAAATATCGGAGCCACCCGGATCTTTCAGCAGGGTCTGGAACGTATAGTTTGTATCGTAGGCAAACTGGCCTTCTGCAGGGGTGAAAAACCATGAGCCATCGTCTGCCACAACAACCGATCCCATCTCCACGGTGTTAGCATAAATGGTTAATACCAGCCCACCACCGTTAATGACCATGCCTTGCAGCGTAGGTGTCAGGTCATCCGTCCCGCCATTATTGGGAATTTCACCCTGATCAATACCAAAATCATCGTTGACACTCACATTGCTGATGTAACCATCAGACCATGGAAGATAAGGGGGTTCCGCAAGCAGGGATACAGAAACCGGCGTCTCCTGAACATCAGCCACGTTCAACGTCTGAACAATATTATTGGTTGCTGGCACAGTCAGTAACGCAGGTGAGTTGTAGTAGTCAGCAATGATCGCAGAAGGCGTAACAGAGGCCTCTGTATGAATACGCAGATCATTGTTATGACGGCTGAGAGAGACACCGTCGGTGATTTGATTACCGGATTCATTTTCAAGTAAATAACGACCATCCTGAATGGCCGGAACAGCAATAATGTCTTCTGCAGAAGTCACTTCGCTCAGGTTGAATACCTGTGGAGCCTGACTTTCATCCCAGTTAATAACTGTAATCTTATTCATACGATTCCCATTATCCATATAAGCCGCAGAAAGTGGCGGGAAATCAGAGTATCGTCATGAACCGTGACTAATAAACCATAAATTTTAGAATAAAGAATATGGAAAAACAAAAAACAACGGCACTCCCTGACACTCCCCTGCTGGATCAAGGGGATTAACGAAAGCCATCATTTAATTTCATAAATTAATTTGAGCTTTTTTGTTTTTTTAAAGCAGAGAGAGATCAACAAGTCCTTGGACCAGAGCCATCCCCATGTAACACCCCGGCAACTTTTAGTTCCTGAGAACACAACCTAAACATTGTTTTTATTTTTACCGATTGATTTGTGAACTCTATACTTAGCCGGACTCATTAGTAACTATCATGAAGAACAAACGCCGCAATTAATAAACAAAACAACACCACAAGCTAAATAGCAACATGCTTACCCAAACATCATCAAACACCCCACCACTAATATAAACAAACTGAGAATCCTCCATACCACCTGAATGCATATAGCAAGAAAACAACACAACTGATGCCATCAAGGATAAACACCACGTAATGTTAATCTTTAATTCACCGCAAGTTAAATCAGTAGACGTTATGATCCACCCTTGTATCTCAACTACTGCTTATTTTAGAGCGATAGTTCCCGATTGATCCTCAAGGGATCGACATAGCCAAACACACCTTCGATATCGCCACTCTGCAAGACAACGGCAAGTACCGCACCAAAGCCAAGCTGAGTAATAACGCTGCGGGCTTTGAGGTCTTTCGGCAGTGGTTGCTTAAGCACGCTGAAGCCGATGCCTGGGTCGTAATGGAGGCCACTGGCATCTATCACGAAGCTTTGGCTGAGTGGCTGTTTAAGCTGGGTTACCGTGTTTGCGTCCTTAACCCCGCACAAATGGCCTATTACGCTCGCAGCCAGCTGCAGCGGGTAAAGACGGATAAAGTCGATGCCAAACTTATCGCTGACTATGGCGCCAGGCATCAGCCTGAACTCCGTGCCTGGCAACCTGAGCAGCCTTCTATTCGCCGCTTGAAAGCATTGGTGCGTCGTTTGAAGGACTTGCAGGAACTCGAACAAATCGAGCAAAACCGTCTAGATGTAACAAGCGAGCAGAAGGTCAGGACGTCAATTGAATCGGTGCTTGAGCACTTGCGTCAACAAATCGATGAAACGCTAAAGGCGATCAAACAGCACTTCGATGACAACGACGATCTACGCGGCCAGCGAGACCTGCTAACCAGTATCGACGGTATCGCAGACAGAACAGCAGCGCTTGTACTGGCGGAGTTGGGCGATATCGAACGCTTCGAAAGTAGCCGTGCGATCACGGCCTTTGCCGGACTTAATCCCAGGTTACAAGAATCAGGAATGCTCAAAGGACATGTGCAGATATCGCGCATGAGTTCAGCCAGGTTACGCGCCAGGCTTTATATGCCAGGTATCGTATCCATCACTCGTAACCCCGCTATTCGGGTACTGACTGAGCGAATGAGAGCCAATGGCAAAACGGGTAAACAGATTATCTGCGCAGCTATGTGCAAGCTGCTCTGCATTGCCTACGGAGTACTAATATCCGGAAAACCATTTGATCCTCATCTCGCTATTGCAAGATGATAGTCAAGACAGTATCTAAAATTAACAGAGCGAGCATCCATATCAAGACAAAACTCCTCTATTGCGAGACTTAAACAAGCATACTACTTCACTACAAACAACAAATAACCCAGCAACAAGAGAACACTGCTGGAAATAGCAGAGGCTACGCCAGAACAGTTCTGGCGCAGCAGTTAAAGCAATAGATATCGCATGAGCAATTTAATCACAATACGGCTTAACCTCTTCTCCATAAACAAAAGAAGTGGCCATGGCTCACCGTCCAAGAGTTCAGTTGCAGATCACACCGGCATAGCCCGTCCTGGTTTCACGCTGTGAAAAGCTGGTTTGCAAAACTGGAAGGGCGAGCGCTGTACCGGGGTATCCTCAGATATAAAGGCAACTGTCTGCCAATATATCGAGGCCCACAATGAGTTTTCAGCCAAGCCGCTTAAATTCCGCATACAGTTGAAGCCATTATCAGTTCGACACAAGCCGAAGCTGAACGTGACACGAATAAATTAATGAATTAACCGCTCAGGCCAGGCCGCTAGCGGGAAGAGGCTACAGACAACAAAGCCACCATTAAGGTGACTTTGAAAGTTTGGCATCAGTAAGTAGCACCCTACTCATTTGAATTCTGAAGCATGAATCGATAGATTAGCCCACCGAGAATGCCGCCGATAATCGGCATTACCCAGAATAACCATAACTGTTGCAATGCCCAAGTACCCTGGAATATCGCAACGGCTGTACTGCGCGCAGGATTGACAGAGGTATTAGTTACGGGAATGCTGATCAAATGAATTAGCGTTAATCCAAGACCAATCGCAATCGGAGCACACGCTGCAGGTGCTCGTGAATCCGTGGCCCCCATAATGATCAGCAAGAAGAAGCAGGTTAATGTGATTTCCGCTATGATTGCTGCGGTCATTGAATATTGGCCTGGAGAATGTTCTCCAAACCCATTCGCGGCAAATCCACTGTCGACAACATTAAAACCAACTTGCCCACTGGCAACCCAGTATAGAGTCATTGCTGCGGCGATCCCGCCAGCTACTTGAGCGATGATATAGAAAGGCACAATTTTGAAAGAAACTCGCCCTCCAAACCATAAACCTAAAGTGACGGCGGGATTGAAATGACCACCAGATATATGCCCTACAGCATAGGCCATTGTCATTACAGTAAAGCCGAAAGCCAGAGATACGCCAATAAAGCCAATACCGCTAACAGGGAAGTTCGCCGCAAGAACTGCGCTTCCACAGCCGCCAAAGACTAACCAAAAAGTCCCAAAGAACTCGGCATATAATTTTCGATTCATAAAAAACACCTGATAATATTTTATTTACATAGCTTACGATATAGAAACAGAACGATCAGCGCTCCGACAACAGCGACAATCATACTTGGAATATTAAACCCAGAAATACTGCCAATGCCTACAAGTGAGGCTAAACAACCACCAACAACTGCGCCAACAATACCAAGCACTGTAGTCATAATAAATCCACCCCCACCTTCACCCGGCGCGATGAATTTAGCGACAATACCAGCGATCAAACCAAACACTACCCATAACAAAACGTCCATTATATTACTCCAATAACATCGTTTTATTTTGCATAAAAAAATGAAATGACTTTTCACACCAAGAATATTATATCTCCGCCCTTATTGAGACAATGCAATTGTAATTTTTAAAATTATAAATCAGGCATTTTGCTTCGCGCCATACCCCTGCATTGCTGACGCCTTGTCGGCTGTTCGTATTTTTCAAGTTCCATTTCCATATAACACAAACTTTTAAAATGCATTGCATTATGACTACAATACAAATATGAATTATATTTTAATGGGTGCATGCGCACTCATTTGATGCGGGATAACTGAAATCAAGCTCTTCAGGAAGCCTTGCGTCAGCTTATTTATCTATTCTGCAAAATCAAGTACCGTCGCACTGCCGACTCAACGGGTGAGTAAGAATCTGCATGCGCAATCAAACAAGATTAATTCCACACACCTCAGGTATCTGCCCGGCAAGATAGAATTAGTATAAAACCTTCTTAGTTACTTCCTTACAGACCCAAAGACGACCATTTAAAATTATGACTTCAAATTTTCATGGCGATTAAATGATACACCGCCAAGACGTGCGGCCGCTTGTATAAAATATATAAAAATTCTGGAACCTGAAGAATACCGGTTCCAGAACTGATGCATATCGTCAGATGTACAGGAGTCAGATAAATTTAAATAATCTGTACTTTCTTAGTTTACGCCTAACCACTGATTCAGTAATCCCGCATTGGCATAGCTGGTAAATATCGAAGTGTACGCGTTGAAGCGTGTCGTCACTTCGTTCACCTGATTGTTGTAGTAGTCGCTCTCTGCCGTGAGAACATCCAGTAAAGTACGGGTACTTAACTGGCGCCATTGCTCGAAAAAGTCTTTTCTAACGCGGTCCGTTGCTGTAACCAAGCGGTGGTACTGATCAGACTGATCCAGCTGCGTTTCAGCATTATGAATTGCGGTACGGACTTTACTACGCAAGTCGATTGTTTGTTCTTCGACCTGTTGCTGTGCAGAAGAAGCACGTAATGCAGCAGCTCTCTCTTGTGCTGTTCCAGCCCCCCCCTGATACAACGCCCAACTTACATTCAAGTAGGTTTGCCAGGCCTGATCATACGCGCCGCTATTAACAGGGAAAGTTTTACTCACAACCCAGTCAAGCTTTGGAAGATTGTTTGCTTTGACTGCTTTTGACTGCTCAAGCGCAGATAATGCCTGGTTTTTTGCCTGAACAATCACGGGGTGACGACCGATAGCCCTGAACAACCTATTGGGATCATCAATACGGATACTCCATGCCGGCCCTGTCGGTAACCCTTCGAATGATGTACGCCCTGTTAGTTTTCTCAGCGCAATTTCCGCGTCACGAACTCTTGATTCAGCCGCATCCCTCGCTGTCTGCGCCTGTAAAAGCCTAGCCTGAGCCTGGGTAAGTTCACCCACACGCCCGGAATCCATTTTACTGATGTCTCCAATCATGTTAACCAATCGTGACATACGCTCTACATATGCCTGGCTAAGTTGAGTGATCAGTTTTTGTTTCGCCAGTTCTGCAAGCTGTGAGCACACTTGATATGACGTGTCTTCGTATTGAGCGTAATAATTCGCCTCTGTCGCTTTCGCTGTGTACTCTTTGCTTTCAATATTTTTGCGGTTATAGCCCCAGTCAAAAACAGAGGTTGTGGCATTAATACTCACGCCATTGGTTAGGTCCCGCTTATCAATACGTTGCCCCGATCCGAACTGCGCCGGATTTGACTGCACTCCAACACTGATTTGCGGTAGACGCTGGCCTTCCGCCTGATCAACATCGGCTTCCGCTGCTTCATGGTTAGTCATCGCCTCTTTGATTTGCGGCGTATAATCTTTTGCCGCCCGTACCATTTTAACGAGATAGCTTTTAATAAGCGGCTCAGGCGCTGAACGCGAGAGACTCTCAGATAAAATTTTTGAGGCCTGATCATCAGCAATATGGTACATGGTGCCTATTGTCGGCGGTTCAGGTTCCAGATTCTTAAACCCCACATCAGAACTTCCTTCCTCTGCAGGAGAGATAAGAGGAATACCAACATCTCTCTTTTGCTTGGAATGCTGCTCTTGTGAATAACCAGATAGCGGAAATATCAATCCAGACGTTACAATAACAGCAAGGCAACTCAGCTTATATTTAGAACTATTTCCCATGTTCTTCATCTATCGTTCCCTGAATGCTTCACGTGCTTTGTAAATCGGCTTGAGGAGATAATCCAGAATGGTTTTTTCTCCGGTTTTAATTTCAACTCTGGCTATCATGCCTGGAATGATTGGTAGGACTTTGTCTTTGACATGTAGGCTGCTTGAGTCAGTCAGCACCATCACTTGGTAATACGTATCATCCGGACGGCCACGAGCCTGTTTGTCTTCATCCTTCATAGTTCCGGGACTGATTTGTTGCACGATGCCTTTCAGGCCGCCATAGATACTAAAATCGTATGCCGTGATTTTCACAGTTGCAGGCAGTCCTGGATGCAAGAACGCTACATCTGAAGGTTTAATCTTGGCCTGAACCAGAAGCTGATCTTCCAACGGGACGATATTCATGATCGGTTCACCCGGCTGGATAACCCCACCGCGAGTATTAACGCGAATATCTTTAATTGTTCCTTTTACAGGGGCATAGATAGTGGTTCGAGACAAGACATCCTTTCTGCCAATCAGGCTTTCCTGAGCTTGAGATAACTCGAGCTGTAAATTGGCCAGCTGGCTATTGGCATCAGCTCTAAATTTGCTTTCTCTTTCCACAACTTGAGATAAAAGGTCGGTTGCCTGACGGCGGGTCCTTAACAGTTCAACTTCCGACATCAATCCTTTCTTAACTAACGGTGACGCGAGGTTGACTTCTTTCATGATCAACTGGTAGCTCTGTTTAAGAGCTTTTATACTCTCGTCCAGATCGTGTTTACGTGAGTTATAAGCATCCGTCTCCTGCTTGATAATGTCTTCATCAGTTATAGATTTACTGAATATTAAAGGCTTGTTGTAGGACTCAGCAGTTAGTCTATCGATAGCCGCCTGAAGGCCTGTCACCTTAGAGAGCGTTTCTTTATAGTTTGAGCTGGAGCGGGTGGGATCCAGTTTCAGCAGGACCTGACCCTTCTCCACAACTTCGCCTTCGCTGACATCCATTTCCGCCAGAATCCCGCCCTCTAGGTTCTGAATAACCTGTTCACGGCTTTTGGAAATGACCTTGGCTTCGCCTTGGGTAATCTCTTCTACGCGGGCAAAATATGCCCAGACCATCATCGAGACAAAAAGAACTCCAATAAGCTGTAGCACTAGTTTTGACTTTGGGGTTTTCTGTGCCAACAAAGATGCTCTGACATCGTTCATAAACGCTGCGTCAGCAGGCGTCAGATTACTTGCTTTTTTCTGTCTTCCTAACACTGTGCAGCCTCTTCAGATTCCCTTGGCGCAGTGGCGCTCCCTTCTTTTACCAGCGACACGGCTACCTCCTTTTTGGCTACCGGTTTTACTGCCTGCCTTGCTGCTGAGGCAGACCGAGGTGGCTTGCCAGCTAGCGATGCCAAAACATGATCTTTTGGCCCGTCAGCGACCACGTTGCCGTCATCGATGACAATGATTCGGTCAACGAGAGAAAGCATCGATGGACGGTGGGTGACGACGACCAAAGTCTGATCATCTGTTGCGGTTTTCAGATGCTCAATGAACTTGTTTTCGGTTTGCATATCCATCGAACTGGTTGGCTCGTCGAGTAAAAGTATGGCCGGGCGGGCAATCAGGCTACGGGCTAACGAAACGAGTTGGCGCTGACCACCAGACAAACCATCCCCCATTTCACCGATTGGTAAGTTGATGCCCAGTGGGTGCTTAGCCGCTATCTGATCAAGGCCGGTAAGCTTTAGAACACGAAGGAACTCTTTGCTTGTGGCGTCAGGTGTGCCAATCATGATGTTTTCACGCAGAGAGCCGTAAAAAAGACGTGAGTCCTGGCTGACGAAACCGACGTGTTTACGCCAGTCTGCCGGGTCGATTTGTGTGACATCCAGCCCGTCGGCAAAAATCTGCCCGGCCGTAGGGGTGAAAAGACGCGCCAGCACGCGCAATAGTGTGGATTTGCCGCTACCGATTTTACCGAGGATCGCCACACGCTCCCCTCTATTAATAGTGATGTTAATCTTCTTCAGCACGGGTATTGCTGGCTGCATTGGTGGGGCCGGATAAGCAAACTCAATCTCACTCATCGCGACATTACCGCTCAACTCAGGGGAAGGCAGGTAATCAATACGCTCGTCACGGTCTAACGGTTTCTCCATCAGGCCATTAAGTGATTCAAGAGCTGCTTTTGCCTGCTGAAAGCGAACCGCCAGACCAACAATTTGTCCCAATGGAGCCGTTGCGCGACTGGCCAGCATAACCGTGCCTATCAGCGCCCCCTGGGTCATGTCTCCTGCACTAATGAGATAAACACCAACAATGACGATGATGACCGTCTGGATCTGCTGGAAGAATGCAAAGCAGCCAGTTGCCATAGCGGAAAGGCGGCGTGATTTCATGCTGGTTTCTGATGCCAAGGCGCTGAAATTCTCCCAGCGACGTTGCATATAGGAGTCTCCTCCTACAGCCTTCAGCGTTTCCATTCCTTCAATAGACTCAATAAGTACGCCCTGTTTAAGCGAGGACTCACGCAGGTTCTCTTTCATTGTCTTGGCGAGCGGCCATTGAATGATGAGACTGATGGCTAGGATGATGGGCAGCAGGATCAGCGGAACCAAACCTAGGTACCCGCCAATGGTAAAAATAATGCCGATAAAGAACAGGACAAATGGTATATCGGCAATCGCTGACAAAGTGGCTGATGCAGCGAAGTCGCGAACTGACTCGAACTCCCTCAACTGATTGGCAAAAGAGCCAGAAGATGATGGTTTGTGCTCCATTTTTATTGAAAGCATCTGACGAAACAGCAACGTTCCGAGAACCAAATCTGCTTTTTTACCGGCAACATCAATCAGATGAGCACGGATATAACGGGCAAAGGCTTCGAACAGCATCGCCGTAATAACACCGATGGCCAGCGACCATAAGGTTACAAACGCTTGGTTTGGTACAACACGGTCATACACGTTCATAGTGAAGAAGATACTGGCCAAGGTCAGAATGTTTACCAGTAATGTTGCTATTGCCGCACTTCGGTAATAGCGGCGATAGCGCCACAACGTACCCAGTAACCAGTGACCAGAAGGCTTCAATTCCGTTTCGTCTACACGTCTATCGACTTTAGCTTTTGGCTTAAGAAAAATGGCAAAGCCAGAATATATCTCACGTATTTCTTTATCGGAAATTACAACCGATTCTTGACTGATCTCAGGTAGGATGACCCGGTAAGCAGTGGCTTTTCTTTTATCCTCGGTTTCTACTGTTTCTGTGCCTAAAAACAGGCAGCCACCAGCATTGCTTTTCCGCAAAAGAATGACGGGGGCTAACTGCTCTGGAATTTCAGTAATGTCTCTTTCAACTAGGCCAGTTGAAAAGCCGGCATTCTGCAAAGCAATTAAGGATTGTGAGGAAGTAAGAAACCTCCCTTTTGGGATACCTGCCATCAGAGCATCATCGGATGCGCCAAGATTATAATACTTGCAAACCCATGAAACGGTCATGAGAAGTGAATCATCTACGGTAATTTTTTTGTTCAGATATTCCTGACTCTCATTTTCAACACTGCTCATTACAATTTAATTCCGGAAAATGGCATTTTCATTAAGTGGACTTACCCCGCCGCTTACAATGCCTGAGAGTCGATTTTAAATTCAAATAGACCTTTTTTTAATTATCAAAAAAACAGCCTGATGCCTCTTAAGGTATTGATACACAGGTGTTACTAGCTTTTTTTTAAAAAGCCGAATAAACAATTTAAATGGATTACTGTAGTCAGTTCTGAATCTTGGACTACGCTTTAGAAGTACATTACGCACAACGTAAAGTGACGCACTCAGATAACGGAGTGGATTGATAGCCGTAGACATCAATCAAATCCAGAAGATGAGTGAGAAAATAATGGTATCGGGATAAAACGCTTTCTTATTGCTTATCAAGGACATATAAAAAACAGACAAACAAGAGGAAAAATATTACACCGATAATGAGTGCCCGCATATAAACTTCAGTATGAAGCTAGGTTCTTTATTCAGCATACTGCTTTCGTTACCGACACCTGGCTTATCTCAGAATATTGTCAGATTTGAACTGATCACGTACCTGAATACAAGCATGGCATTTAAACATATGACCGTCGCTAGAATATTTTCTTGACATACAAACATTTAGCCTCTCTTCGAGAGAAATATCATTATCACTCAGAACATTAAGTTAATGACAAACATCAGCTTTATATTTGACAGCAAACTAGCAACATCAGAAAACCCATATTGAATACTAAGCAGTATTATTGGGTCGCACTTGAGATACTTATTGATTTTTTATACAAGTAATCACTCACTATTACTAATTATCTTTTCCGCCTCACTGTTTGACATCGTAGCCAACCTCATTCACTCTGCACTTTAAAGAAAGCAATTAAATACTCATCGGGGCAGGTGATAGTTACGCAGAATACTGAACAATAATGAAGTGTCTAAAAAAACAAGCCCTTATACCAGATAATGGAGAAATCTCACTACAGTTGAAACGGTGCTTACAAGCTCATCAGACCGACCTAGCTGAATTATCAGTACTCGTTGCGTGTATCGGACCATTAGCTGTCGGAACAATACCAAACAATGCCAGACTGACGCTCTAATTACGATCACCTATAAACGGCGCTATTTCATCTACAAATTCTTTGCGCACCCTGCTTTTCGATGGATAACTATCCTTACTCATGAATACCATGCTACCTCAAAATAAAAATTACAGGAAACCATTAAAAAACATAGAGACTTAAATTGTTATAGGCGTTAGTTATTAAATGCAATAACCAATATAAATCTTATTACTATAAACCAACCTGGTGCTTTACTGTCTTAATGACGAGCTAGATAATCAGCGACATTCAAAACTTGGGCACCACCTCAGTCCGCAGGGCACGGGAAACAATCAAAATTAAATGCAGGGAATTCAAACCAATGCTAAAGCACACTTCTTATGACACTCTTAACCATATCAATTACACATGCATGATTAATTGACGCCAATTTAATGACGAAACCCTCTGTACACTATTGATTTTTACATTCGCCTCCAAGTTGATTTCGATGTACCTTGCGAAGACTTATAGTATAATCACTTAATTTTTTTGCATTCTTAAAATACGAGTTATATATGATGCACAATGGTTATTACTGGATAGAGTATAACGGAGTAGCAGAAATTGCTTACTACTCTGATGAAGAAATTGAAGAAATTGAAAGCGGTAATATCATTTCCGGCGTATGGCATGGGGTTGGAGAGTTCCAGACCATTTATCTTGCTGGCGAAGTTGTCGTTCTGGACGGACCTCTCTCTCCTCCTCCTCCGACCTCAAAACCACATCCTTTTTCATAACAGTCTTGCTGGCTGAAGGATAAAAAAATAACGCCGGCTGTTCGCCGGCGTTATTTTACTTGGCGTAACTTCGAACCACCACACGCCTGTCAGGTGCATAACAGCTGATTTTGTTGCTGCGAGATAAATTTTCACAATTTGATGCCACAGGTTCACTACTGCCTACGGTGCTGACATCTACACTATTTTCATTGACACCAGCGTTCAGCAGTAAAGAACGAACTGTTTCAGCACGCTTGAGACCAAGAGCCAGATTGCTTTTTGTCGAACCAATCGGATCGGTATGACCAATTACAACCACTTTTGAACTAGCACCTTGGTTCAGATCTTTAGCAATTTCAGCAAGGGCTTCACGGCCATCCCCACTGATACTATTGATACCTGATTTACCAAACTCGAACATTACGTCACTGGCAAGAACATAATCTTTGTACTGATACTGACATTCTGTTACAGCAGATGCTCGGGAAAATAAAAGGTCCTGTAAACGTGTCTTCATTAACAGTGGTGTAGCTTCACGCTCCTGAGTCACATTGAGGGTATTTTGATTACTTTCGGCGGCACGAAGATAATACGTTTTCCCGCCTTCTAAGGTAATAGTGTTTTTCTTATCCTGCTTTCCCTGATACAGCGGAGCATCACCCAGCCATGAGCCAATAATATGACTTCCTGGCTTTACACAGAAAGCAGTGTAGCTTCCTGGGATCAATGCAGTATGAAATTCACCATCCACATAAATATTGGAATTTTGTTTTGCAGCTTCAGTGCTATTAGTTCGAAAATAAACAATCTGCGCCTGATTTTTGTCCACATCAGGAACCATTTGATAATCGTTTTTTAAAACAGTGTTTTCAGCTGCAACAGCCACTTGGCAGACTAAACCTGTCGCCAGCATCAGAAACAAGTTCTTTTGACGTAATTTCAACATCCTACACCCCACTCTAATTTTACTATTAGAGGCTTAAATTAAATATTATTAAAACCCTGCTGTTTCCTGCAGGGTCATTTGTATTATGCGTGCTGGATCAGCAGTTCAAGGTCGCTTTCATGCTGCTGGTATACATCGTAAACTACGCCGCCTGCAGTAACCTGGCCCTCGGTATCCCAACCCTGATTGCCTGAGAAAGAAGCGATATCAAAGTCCACATTGCTTCCGGTTTCATCACCGATCACAATCTGCTCTTTACCATCATCAATAAACAGATTCTTGGTAGCAGCGGACAGTAATTCATCGATACTCAGGTTTACGGCGTCGTGGATGTCGATAATCCCCTGTTGAGCAGCATGAGACTCAGTATCAGCTTGCAACTGGTTGTCTAACGAGTAGTCAAAACCTGTATCAGTCATAAATTGGTGAGTAAGTGACTGAACCTCTGGCGTGACTTCATGCGTTGCTTCTACTGTTTCTGTAGATGAAGTTCCCCACACAAAGTTGTCGAAACGTGTAATTACGTTACTGCCGCTACCCGCTCCAGTATCGATGGCTATTGAGGCAATGCTCTGCCCTTCTGGAGCCGTCCACGTCATGGTCTGTACCGCACCGTCAGTCTGAACAGGCAGATACTGGGTCTGCATGACTTCGCCGTTGGCATCGTAGTAACTCACTGTGCTGCCCGGGAAGCTGGAAGCATTCACGTCAAAACTGACTGAATTAGTTGTACCGCCAAAATCAATTCTCACTTCTGAGTTCTGCACCACCATCAAAGCTTGCTTGCCAAGCTCTTCCGGAGCAAACAGCACGAGACCTTTTGAAGAAATTTCGGTATAGGCGTTCTGACCCTGGCCATCTGTCGGACCACTTACTAGGGTCATTGTTACGCCGCTTGCAAGCGTCACGCTGTCACCATCTGCGGCAAACTGGAATTTGTCTGTCGTTTCAAAGTTCTCAGTGCCTGACGCAACAGAAGGCGTGAGAGTTGATGTGTCAACGGTAAAGTCGAATGCAGGAGAGGAGGCGCTCTGGTTACCGGCACTATCTTTAACGACAGTCGTGAAGCTGTGGTCTCCATCGGCCAGTGCAGTTTCAGGCGTAAAGTCCCACGTACCATCTTCTTTCACCTGTACGCTGCCAATAACGTCACCGTGATCAGAAATGGTGACAACAGCATTAGGTTCAGCGCTTCCACTAAAGGTTGGCAGCGCATCATCTGTAACACCGTTTTCGCTGATCAATCCTTGTTCTTCACCAACGTCATCGTTGAGAGCCAGTCCGGTTGCAACGTCTGGTGCTAGCGTATCAACGGTGAACGGTATGTCGTCTGTTGGTTGGCTTTTGTTTCCAGCATCATCAACGACGACCACATCAATGATATGTTCACCGTCAGCAATTGGGTCGGTTGGCGTAAAATTCCACTTACCATTTTCATCGACCTGTACGCTGCCAATCTCTTCTCCGTTATCGGAAACGATGACGACAGAACCGGCTTCAGCGTCACCAGAAATTACTGGCGTATTATCGTTGGTTTCACCGTTATTGATCGGATTACCGGCATCATCTGCGATGGTCACGTTCTCAGCGGGGGACGGGGCGAGAGCATCACTACCACCACCATTGTCATTACCACCGCCATTGTCAGGAGCGATGGTGACAGGAACATCCGCTTCAGGGCTGACATTGCCTGCATCATCTTCAACAACGACAGAGATATCATGGTCACCATCGGCCAGTGGCGTTTCTGGTGTAAAGCTCCACTTACCGTTTTCATCGACTTGGGCGCTGCCAATCTCTTTACCGTTATCGGAAATGATAACCACGGTGCCAGCTTCTGCATCCCCAGTAATTGTTGGTGTATTAGTCCCTTCTTCTACAACGATACTTCCCGCTGCAGCTGGCGCTACGGTATCAACAATGACGTTAATGGCATTTGAAGGCTCGGAAGCATTTCCACCACTATCAACGGCAACAACTGTAATTGCATGCTCTCCATCTGTCAGCGCTGTATCAGGCGTAAATGACCAAGTACCATCTGCCTGCGCCGTTGCGGTACCCAATTGATTATTACCATTGTCGATAATCACAACAATATCGCCTGGCGTCACGCCGCTGCCCGCAAAGGTAGGCCTGCTGTCATCGGTTACGCTACCATCGGCTATCACGCCACGAGTACTACCAACATCATCGGTTGCAGAATCCAGAGTACCTGAACTCACCGTAACGACAGGGGCGGAAGTGGCGCTGGATGAGTGGTGGCCACCACCATCATTATTATTTGCGATTGCAATCCCGCCCCCCACCAAAGCCAGAGCACCTAGGCCCAGCAATGCCCATAGCATGGTATCGTCATCATTCTCGGCAATTAAACCTTCCGCAAAATCAGGAATGCTATCTTTACCCAAAGCCAAAGGCTCTGCGGTGTCAGCAGTAACTACTGCACTATCCTGCCCCAGTGAAGTGACATAGCTGTAATATGCTCCATCTTCACCTTTACCAATCAATTCGCTTTCGTTCAGATAATAGTCGGAAATAATGACCTGAGGATTGTCTGTATCCTCACCTTCAAGGCTGATATATAAGTCATCCCCAACGCGCTTGACAGTAATGTTCTCAGGTGCAACACCTGAACCTTGCTCCGCAAGAAGATACTTCCCATCTTCAACTGCTTCGATGGTTACCGGACCACTCATATCGCCATGAGTTAATTCAACAGTCTTGCTAATTTTCTTTCCATCGACAACAACAAGATTTATAGCTTTGCTTTCCACTTGATTACACTCCTTGTAGAAACCCTTATAAATTTAGTCATAGCAGACAAATCCCTGCAGACAAATCCCTTATGAGAGCCATATAGCTATCGAAACATGAAAAAGTCACCACACACACATTAAGATTAAATTAAAAATACTGTGGTTTATTCAATCTCGAAACCAAGATGACTTTCCTTTTATATTCTCGCCTTTTGGTTCAGATTATTGCGGCGACACCAACCTTCTCAGCAACGACGATCATAAAATATTTTTGACTTTACTTACATTAAAATCTAAAAATACAAAACAACATAACTCATTGATTTTTCTCATGAATTTTCAATTTCTATTTTCTTTAATTTACTATTCTGAATGCATGTTTACGCATTTTTTACAAAATAGAAAAACAAAATTTATTTTTAGCGCTATTCGTGGCCGCATTATTAATTTTATAATAAGACTATTCTATAATTTAGATCAGGTACTAAAGATGCTTTTCAAAGTAATAATAATAGGCATTTACTAGCCTCCTTTGGAGCATGCGTGATGACACTTGGCAAGACCAAGCAAGGAGGAATATTTAAAATACCTTTTTTAACAAAATCAAATATTCAGACGAAACATAAATTGTAAAGCTATATATTGAAGCTCATAGCAATGAAGTAACGAAAGGATGCGCTTCTTCTGGCTACGTTGTACCGACAAGTACGAAGCACCGCAGAGGAGGTATATGAATCAGGTAGGATTAAAATGAACTCAAAAGACTTTGACCTCAATTCACTGTTAATACTTAATGCTGTTATCGAATGTAGAAGTGTGACAGCGGCTGCAAGAAAACTTGCCATGTCGCCTTCATCCGTAACTTATGCCATCAACAAAATCAGGAAGACAACTTCTAACCCTATTTTTACCCGATCTAAAAATGGCATTACTCCTACCACTTTAGCGCACGAACTAAACCATCGATATGTCAAGGCTATATCGTTGATTACCGATGGTCTCAACTTTTCCTTCCATTCTGATAACCCTGATATTTATCGCAACATCACGGTCAGCACCTACACATTTTTTGAGCTTTGGTTTTCGCACTTTACACATCAGAATCAAGACTTAATGGATGGGTTGTGCCTTAACTTTGTTAATATTCCTATCTCCAATGAACAGCGCATCATGAAAATCAGGAATCACGAGGTGGATCTGGATATTGGAGGACTGTTGCCTAATGATACCTCTATCATTTCTCAGCGACTCTTCTCTTCGAAATTCAAGGCATTAGTCAGCGCCAATCACCCAACCATCAAGGATTGCCTTACTCTTGATGACTGGAACAGTAATAAGCATATTAAATGGGCGCAATTCCCGGATGAAACATTAATTCAGGAAGGTGATGCAAATCAAATAGAGGAGATTTATAGCAGGCGCATCGGTATGTGCTCTGAAAACTCTCTTAACTCGATGATGATTTGCGGCATGTCTGACTACATCATGCTGATTCCCGAATACCTAGAGAGATTCCTGGTAAATTATTTCCCGCTAAAAGTTTATGATTTACCTTTTGAAACCACAATGACTTCAACTCTTTATGCACACTTTCATAGTTCAGCTAAGCGTAAAGGTTTCATTAGTCTATGCCTTGATGCTATTAAGGCTATGGAACCAGAGCAAGAAAGCTCTGACCTCGATTCGTAAATACTCAGTGAGTCTACGCAAACAGATGACTGACTGGTTCAGTCACCTGTTTTACCCGCCATGTAACTTATCCTCTTTGTGCGGTAATCTTTAACTCTCCCTTCTGGTAGTCATCTACTAAAAAGAAAGGCAAAGGTAATGTCCATCTTCCATTCTGAACATTCACTTCATAATCCACATAATGCTTCCTAGTCTCTAGTCTGACCGTTATCTTTGACCCATCTGCGCTATCAGCTGTTCCTCCAATACTGGAGTAACTGGTATTACTCCCTATATGAAAATGCTCGGTTTGCCAGCGAACCGGGGCATGTGTAGGGTAGCGTTGCGCATGATGAAAAAGAAAAATTTCGTCATGGTTAAGGATGCTCTGACGCACAGTCGGCCAGACCTCAGATCGCAGAAATTGCTGGTCAGTAAAACGCGCACTTCCGTTGTACTGCCGGACAAATTTCACCATCAACTCTTTAACGCAAGGGAAGCCACCCCGACACCCTCCCCATAACCCGGCCAATAACAGCTCGGTATGGGTAAAGTAATCTCGCATATGATGGAACCAGTATGGAGAAGCAAGCCATTCGTTTACAGCAGCTACTTCTTTTTCGGAAAACAAAGAGTCAGCATCGCGAAGCAGATAACGGGTTACAGAAGGATCATCCATTACAAGGAAGCGCCACATCGTTGGTGTGATCTCGGATTCTCCGGTCATATCGAATAACTGAACGGCAAGCTCGCGCAAACGGTTTATGACGGTTTCGGGCACCGAATCGTTGTAATACACACGGCAGGCCCATGCAGGGTAAAGTTCGGTAGCGATTTCAGCATTTTTGATCATCGTTTCACAATATTTTGGGCTGGCGCCGTAAAGACTGAACGAGATGACATTCTGCGTTTTATCGCTGGGATCAAATTGCGGGGGCGCTTCTGAAGGTAGTTCGTAACGAGCCCCATTGCTGCAAGCCTGGTCGGAAAGCGTCAGAGAATAGTGCCCATACTTCTGCAGCTCTTCCGTTTTGCCCAGCCATCCGCAAACCTCAGCAAGGCCATCCAGCCAGTTGCCAGGGAACTGCTTCTGCTCCTTACTCATAAACATTTTCATGTAGATGTCGTATGCCATGAGATGATCGCCGGTACGCATCAGTGTCAAAGCATAATCATTGAGAACTGAAGGATTATCAGGGCTCAGCGCCAGCACAGATTCGCAGCATTTTCTGGCTTCAAAGTAATCGCCCATCGACATAGACTTTTTGAACGTCTCGGCCAATCGCAGCATTTTGTTTTGAATATTCTTTCTACTATGTGCTAGCGGAATAAATTTACGTGAAGATCTCATACTGATCCTTTTTATTGATACTTTGCAATCAGTATAACAACTACATGGTAACAATATTCCGACCTTCAGATTGTTTTATTAAAATACCCTCTTTGGTATTTTAAAAATTTATACACTGATGCAGTTATAAACCCACGCACTCATAACCCCATGCTTTATTTAAATCATTACTTATAAAGCAGAGAGTTACACTGCACATTAATTATTGAAATTTCACTTTACACTTAACTCGACTATTCCAATAATTAAAACCCCTGCTGCCATTATATAGCTTACTAATAATAAACAGCTTGCTTGCCTTATGATTTTGGTATTTATGAGTATTAGAAGCATAGGGAAGTCCATTACTGGGTTTAGCATCTAAATGAGACTCCATGAGTCGACTTACCATTACCACCCTCGAACAAAGCCGCCCCTCGCCCATACAGGTATTCAACACGAACGAGGTGACTTCTGCTGAACTGCCCTCAGAATCCTGGAGACTAAACTTTCAATGAAAGGAGACCTGACTAGCACAACCGGCGCCATCGGCACCCGGGAACACACAGCCAGCGCTGGCAGCGTGACGAATATTTGGAAGGCAGAGATACAGCGTGTGTACGATGAAAACTACAGTGTCTATGGCGCGCGCCCGTATGATCTAGCGCTAGCTGCAGCGAGAAGGCATCCATATGGCTGGTATACGTACAACGGAGGGGCTGATGAAAACAATGGAACTGGCGGGTGTCATCATCAATGGAGACCTCGCTCGTGGTGAACGCGCAGGTACAGCCGCGGCAGGCAAGACGCCCTTCAGGGCACCATCCATCTATGACAAAGGTTCTCAGTACGTATCACTGACGTATACACAACGGCTGCAGGATGCAGAACTGCCAACCACCGGGTGAGGAACAGGCATTCTATGCCTCAGGCTGCACCTTTCCGTCAAGTCTAGCCAGCTGCAGGGCAATCAGGTCAGATTGCCCGCATTGTCAAGTCATAAATTCAGTTTCGGCCATTGTCCATAAGCGCAACATTTGCATAACGGTGTCTTCTGAAAAAAACACCCTGTCAGCATACGCTTCCAGGGTGGGGGGACCATCTCATTAGCCCCGACCGAAGCCGGGGGAGTTGTCAAAGTCAGATAATACTTTTCAAGTTATGAAACCTGTTGCAGCTCCACGCCCTGCTGCACCAGCAGCTCAACGTTCAGGTCTGCGTGTTGGTAGACTTCATACTGCACACCGCCTGCGGTGACCTGTCCTGCATCCTGCCAGTCGTTGGTCATATCCTCAACCTTAAGCTCAATCACATCACCCGCATCGCCAGTGACTGCCAGCTGCTTATTGCCGTCCTGAATAAACAGGTTGTCATGGGCTTCGCTCAGAATGTCATTCAGCGTCAGTTGCAGGGTGTTCTGCTGATGGTCGGTGATGTCTATATACGACTTAGCTTCGACCTGTGACAAAAGTACTGCATCGTCGCCGCTATCTACAGAATTCGCATTACTTGCTTCCTGCATCATGGTGTTAGGAGTTGTCGTTGTCGACCCCCATTCTACCCCTGCCACAAAAGATGCATCGTGTAGGGTGAATGAAGCAATTGCTTCGCCATTGGCTGCGGTAGCAGTCATAAGATCCATGCTAAGGTTATGGCCATAATTTGAATCTGTGAAGGCAGTGACTTCGATAACATTGCCTTCCGCATTATAAAAGGTCACCGAGTCTGTACCTGCGCCACTAATGGTGACTGTGTCTGCAATACCGGGCAATCTGACATGCACTTCTCCAGTCTTCTGCTTCTGGTCATCAAAGGCTGTATACACATAAGTGTCGCCACCTAAACGATTCGTAAAGCCTTTTGGCGCGCTACCCTGAAACATTTCGACAGTGCTGGTTACTTTCACGCCCTGAGCGGTAATGAACGAGTAGCCCTGCTCATTACCGGCATCGCCAAACTGTTCAATGCCGGAGGTGTACGGCGCATCCTGATTACTGGCAACAAAATTCACCACATATTCAGCGCTGGAAGCACTGATATTACCTGCGGCATCCTTCGCTGTGGCGGTAATAACACGGTTACCGTACACATTAGACCTGAACTCATCAGTCATCTGGAATGTCCAGTTACCCTGGGCATCTGCTACTACTGAACCGTCGATATAGCGCTGTCCATTTGCCTCGATAACATGGCTGATAGTAACGATGCTGTTCGCCTCAGCGGTGCCCGATATCTTCACCAGAGAGTCATCCGTGAGGTCGCCGTTTGCCACCTCACCCTTCATTACGCCTATGTCGTCATAGACACTGGTAATAACCGGTGCATCCGGTGCCGTGGTGTCAGGCACATCAATATTCACCACAAAGCCGCCGGATTTACCACTGGTATTGCCAGCCGCATCAGTCGCAGTGGCCGTAAAGGTATGGCTGCCTTCGCTGCGTGCAGGTGGCGTGTAGCTCCAGGTGCCGCTGCTGCCTGCCGTGACGGAGCCAATTGCCTGACCGTTATCGTAGATCATCACGATGCTGCTGGCTTCTGCCGTACCGAACAGAATTGGCATCGTGTCGTCGGTGGTGTCGCCTGACTGAATATAACCGGTCTGATCTAGATGATCGTAGACACTGGTAATAACCGGTGCATCCGGTGCCGTGGTGTCATCCTGGTTGGTGCCGACATACTTCACCGAATAAGCAGCGCTTTTGGCACTGCCATTTCCTGCTTCATCAGTGGCTGTGGCCGTAAAGCTGTAGTTGCCTTTAAAGCGAAAACCTTTATTGGAGTCCGGTACAATGAAGCTCCAGTCGCCATTACTGTCAGCCTGTGTGCTGCCCATAGCATAGGTGACGCCGTTAGGCCCTTTACGACTCAGTACGACAATGCTGCTGGCTTCTGCGGTACCAAAGAGTTCCGGTGTTTTATCATCCGTTTTTCCGCCATATCCCACATCACCCTGCTGACTGCCAGCGTTGTCCTGAATGCTGGTGATAACCGGACGGGTGATAACGGTGTCAACGGTAATATCGAAACTGGCAGTCTGCGCGCTTTCACCGGCTGCGTTTACGGCTGCCGCGGTCAGGCTGTGAGCCCCGTCTGTCAGGTTAGTAGCAGGGGTGAATGCCCAAGTACCGTTATCTGTGGCCGTAACAGAGCCCAGCAGCTTTCCGTTGTCATAAATATTAACGATGCTGCCAGCATCGGCATAACCGGATAACGCCGGGCGCGCATCATTGGTCAGGCCACCATCTTTCAGTTCACCGGTGAAGCCTTTAACATCGTCCATAACGCTGTCAATCACTGGCGCCGCAGGTGGGCCACCCACATCCTGGTTGGCCTCTGTAGTGGTGAGGTTGTACTCATTGGAAAGCCACACCGTGTTGCCGTTACCCGGGTCAATCAGGCTTACCTGAAACGCATTTTCGGTTCCCGCGATTAACGGCGTCTCTGGCGTGTACGACCACTTGCCGCTATCCTCTACCACGGTATAACCCACAACGGAACCGTTAAGGAAAACGCGGATGCTAAGCCCTTCAGCTCCCGGCAGATAACCGGAGAGGGTGGGCTGCAGGTCATCGGTCAGACCACCATCGGCAATCACCCCCTGATGGGTTCCGATGTTATCAGTAATGCTGTCAATGTGAATGAGGGTAGAAAAATCTGTGGCCAGTGCCGCAAGGTTATTTTCTGTTTTTTTAGTTACATCAGACATAATGTCCGGCTCTCCGTTATTTAATGACTGCAGAAACAACACCCGAAAATGAGAGCTGTTTCCCTGATGGCATCGACGACAACAATAAATATTACTGCCATGCAGAATAATGGAGGCCGTTGCACAACGGAACCAACGGTATTTAAAAAGTATAATTTATAAAACAGAATAACCATAAAAGCAGGTGATTATGGTATATCGCGATTTCACAAATCACTGAGAAAACAAAAAATTAACGCATCGCCATAAGATATTACAAGCAAACCAAATTTGTTATTTTAAAAACCATAACAATAAATAATAAAAAATCCGCACAACATGTGCAACTCGAATTTAACTTAACCTTATGTAAGCTCTCAAGAAAAGGGTATGGCACTATCGCTAGTGCATGTCCGTTAAAAAGATATCACGAGAGATATTTCATGACATTTTCATGGTGGGGTCTTCATGGAAAAAACACCCTGTCAGCATACGCTTCCAGGGTGGGGGGACCATCTCATTAGCCCCGACCGAAGCCGGGGGAGTTGTCAAAGTCAGATAATACTTTTCAAGTTATGAAACCTGCTGCAGCTCCACGCCCTGCTGCACCAGCAGCTCAACGTTCAGGTCTGCGTGTTGGTAGACTTCATACTGCACGCCGCCTGCGGTGACCTGCCCTGCATCCTGCCAGTCGCGGGCCATATCTTCCACCTTCAGCTCAACCACGTCCCCGGCATCACCGGTAATGGCCAGCTGCTGCTTGCCATCCTGAATAAACAGGTTGTCATGTGCTTCGCTCAGAATGTCGGTCAGCGTCAGTTGCAGGGTGTTCTGCTGCTGATCGGTAATATCTGCTGTAGCCCCCTGCAGCCCCTGCTGCTCATTCACTTCGGACAGGGTCATCACTGAAGGCTGTGCGTTATGGAGCTCATCTCCAACCAGTTGCACGTCCACATCAGATGAGTACATTAAGCTTTGCCCCTGCAGGTTTACACTTTTTTGCACCATAGTGATGTTATCCAGCCAGAAATCATTGCCAACTGCATTTGCAGTTTTGTCATTGAACGCTAGAACCACTTCACCGCTCGTTTCTGCGGTCCAGCTCCCCTTCACATAGGTGACACCATCCTGCGCAGTTTCATAGGATGTCACCGCTTGGCCGTTCACCGTCATAGCAACAGAGGCTCGCTGTCCCTCATCAACAGCTTGCTCATTGCGCCCATAAGCAAACTCGAAGTTATAGCTCTGACCGGCTCTCACCAAGATAGTGGTACTCATAACATCGCCAGAATAGTCAGTTCCAAGCTCGGAATTGGTGTTGAAATAAATACGTCCATCCCGGAAGCTCACATTCCCCGGCTTAGCATTTTCATCTACCAGCGTCCAGCCCTGAGTTGTCTTATCATTGAAATTCCAGCTGTACGTCTCAGGCAAATCAAAGTTATCAGCTACGCGCTGAAAGGAGTAATCCTCTACAGCACTCTTGTTACCTGCTGCGTCAATAGCATATACACTGAAATTATGGATACCGTGCTGAAGTACACCAAAATTGTATTCCCACTTTCCGTCACTGTTTGTCTGAACGCTAGCGTTATACGAGTAGCCTGTTGATGGTACTGTTTCAGAAATGTAAACCGTACTGCCTGGCTCAGCTGTACCTGTAAGCGTCGGATACAAGTCATCTGATTTACCGCCATCAGGCACTAGGCCCGTCTTCACGCCAGAGTCATCTATCAGGCCATCAATGGTTACTGAAGTGTGCGTATCCACATTCACCACAAAGCCCGCAGACTTGCCGCTGACATTACCTGCCGCATCCGTTGCCGTTGCCGTAAAGGTGTGCTTCCCTTCGCTGCGGGCTGACGGAGTGAAACTCCAGTTGCCGCTGCTGTCTGCTGTGACAGAACCTGTCACTGAGCCATTATCGTAAATCTTCACGATACTGTTGGCTTCAGCCTTACCGTTCAGCGCTGGCGCGGTGTCATCGGTGCTGGCACCGTTTGACAAGTTACCTTTTGATGCTCCCACATCGTCGTAAACACTAGTAATAACGGGTGCATCAGGTGCAGTGGTGTCTTTGTCTTCAGCATAATAAATCAGCCAGCTATTACTGTTTTCACTGATATTTCCAGAGGCATCAGTTGCAACCGCATAATAATTATACCCGCCTCCTGATGTCGCACTGTAGCTGAGCTCCACAGACCAACTGCCGTCTTCACCGGCGATGGTCTGCCCTCTCACGCTGTTGTTAAAATCATAAATGGTGATCTGTGCCCCGGCCTCCGCCGTACCGTGCATAACCGGTCGGGTATCATCCGTTGCATCTCCATTAGCGATGTCTCCCTGATATTCGCCCACGTTATCGTACGCACCAGTGATAACCGGGGCGTCAGGTGCAGTGGTGTCAGTATCAATGTTCAGTACAAACTGCGCTGAGGCTCCACTGACATTGCCTGCGGCATCTGTTGCAGTGGCGGTGAAAGTATGTAAGCCCTCGCTGAGAGGCAGGCCGTAAATAGCCCAGCTCCCGGTAATGGTTGTGATCGTGGAGCCCACCACACTACCGTTTTCATAAACTGTTATCAGGCTGCCCACTTCGGCGGTGCCGAGTAAATCAGGCCTGGTATCGTCCGTGGTGCCGCCGTTATACACGGGTCCCTGAATCTCACCGACATTATCCTTGGCCAGTAGAAATTCCGGAGCATCCGGTGGCGAGGTATCCGGAAGAGCAATGTTCAACTCAAAGCCCATAGAGCTTGCGCTGGTATTACCGGACGCATCCGTTGCGGTAACAGTGAAGGTGTGCTCACCTACACTGCGTACGGGCAGCGTGAAGTCCCAGGCTCCGCCGCTGCCTGCTGTGGTTGAGCCAATCGCCTTGCCGTTATCGTAAATCGTCACGACACTATTGGCTTCAGCATTCCCGGCTAGTTGCGGCGTGGTATCTTCGGTAGTTTCGCCGGCGTCGAGTCCATTCAGTGAGCTGCCAGTGTCGTCAATAGCGAAAGTGATTTCCGGAACATCAGGTGCAGTGGTGTCGTCCTGGTTTTCACCAACAAACTGGATTGAATATTTGTCACCGTAGTCATACCAGGCGTTCCCGGCTTTATCCACGCCGCTGATGCCAAACGAGTAAGTCCCCTGACTGGTGAACGCTTTTGGCTGATAGCTCCAGGTGCCGTCTGCACCGGCAGTCACGCTCTGGTAATACAGCTCTTTGCCGTTCGGGCCAAAGACGTGAATGTCTACACGACTGTTAGCTTCCGCATGGCCGGTCAGTACCGGGCGGCTGTCATCGGTCAGTCCACCATCAGCAACGTTGCCCTGCGCACCCCCTTGGTTATCGGTAACCGTGTCGATTACTGGTTTGATGATTGTTGTGTCAACGGTAATGTCGAAGCTGGCAGTCTGCGCGCTTTCGCCGGCTGCGTTTACGGCAGCAACGGTTAGACCGTGAGCGCCGTCTGTCAAGTCAGTGGCAGGAGTGAATGTCCATTTGCCGTCGGCGGCAGCCGTCGTGGAGCCGAGCAGTACGCCGTTGTCATAGATGTTGATAACCGCGCCAGCCTCAGCATGGCCGGACAGCGCCGGGCGCGCATCATTGGTCAGGCCACCGTCCTGCAGCTCACCTGTGAAGCCTTTATAACCCTTAACGTCATCCACCACGCTGTCAATCACTGGCGCCGCCGGGGTGGCCACATCCTGGTTTGCACCAACAAACTGGATTGAATATTTGTCACCGTAGTCATACCAGGCGTTCCCGGCTTTATCCACGCCGCTGATGCCAAACGAGTACGTTCCCTGCGTGGTGAACGCTTTCGGTTGGTAGCTCCAGGTGCCGTCTGCACCGGCAGTCACACTCTGGTAATACAGCTCTTTGCCATTCGGGCCGAAGACGTGAATATCCACACGGCTGTTGGCTTCCGCATGACCGGTCAGTACCGGTCGGCTGTCATCGGTCAGGCCGCCGTCAGCTACGACACCCCGTGCAGCACCCTGGTCGTCGGTGACCGCATCCAATACCGGCTTGCTGATAACGGTGTCAACGGTAATGTCGAAACTGGCAGTCTGCGCGCTTTCGCCGGCTGCGTTTACAGCTGCCGCGGTCAGGCTGTGAGCCCCGTCTGCCAGGTTAGTAGCAGGGGTGAATGTCCAAGTACCGTTATCTGTGGCCGTAACAGAGCCCAGCAGTTTTCCGTTGTCATAAATATTAACGATGCTGCCAGCATCGGCACGACCGGACAACGCCGGACGCGCATCATTGGTCAGGCCACCGTCCTGCAGTTCACCTGTGAAACCTTTATAACCCTTAACGTCATCCACCACGCTGTCAATAATCGGCGCCGCAGGTGGGCCACCCACATCCTGGTTGGCTTCTGTGGTAGTGATGTTGTACTCGTTGGAGAGCCACTGCGTGTTGCCGTTAGCCGGGTCAATCAGGCTTACCTGAAACGCATTTTCGGTTCCCGCGATTAACGGCGTCTCTGGCGTGTACGACCACTTGCCGTCATCCTCTACCACGGTATAACCCACAACGGAACCGTTAAGGAAAACGCGGATGCTAAGCCCTTCAGCTCCCGGCAGATAACCGGAGAGGGTGGGCTGCAGGTCATCGGTCAGACCACCATCGGCAATCACCCCCTGATGGCTGCCGATGTTATCAGCAATGCTGTCAATGTGAATGAGGGTAGAAAAATCTATGGCCAGTGCCGCAAGGTTATTTTCTGTTTTTTTAGTTACATCAGACATAATATCCGGTTCTCCGTTATTTAATAACTGCATAAACAACACTCAAAAACGAGAGCTGTTTCCCTGATGGGTATTCTCGATAACAGTAAATATTACCGCTACGCAGAATAATGGAGGCCGTTACACAACGGAATCGACGGCATTTAAAAAGTATAATTTATAAAACAGAATAACCATAAAAGCAGGTGATCAGGATATATCGCGACTTCACAAATCACTGGAAAAACAAAAATCAGCGCATCGCCATAAGATATTACAAACAAACCAAATTCGTTATTTTGAAAAGCACAATAATAAATAACCGCATAACGTGGCGACTCGAATTTAATTTAACTTTATGTAAAAGCTCAAGAAAAAGGTATGACACTATTAAATCTGACGGGTGAGTGTAACTGGCTAAACGATAAAAGCTGGCTGAAGTAGAAGGCTTTTTCAGTAAAAACAGGAAAGCAGTTCGCCACCATGCTTGTTTTGCAGGATAAGGCCACGGGGAATGTCAGCTTTGAATTCTCTACAAACACAATAGTATTTTATCCATTAGAATCTTAGGTTATTTAATGGCTAGTAACACTTACGGCGAAGTTATGCGCGTTTTATCTAACGTGCGCAACATCCGTGCATTTGTCCGTGACAATTGAAAGTGAAGGATTTGACCCTTGGCAATTGGCGGGTGATGAATTTCAACCTAGAACTCGAACAAACTGGTGGAACCACTAGTTCCAACACTTAAACAGCATGTAGACCACGACTTGAGTGCCAACGTTATCCGCAAAGCTCTAGGTGATGGGCAGCGTCCGATCTTTGACTGATCACGCCACCGTCAAACCCCGTTGATCCTGGGCTTTTCGAGGGGTGAAGTCCAACGGAACGAAAACGTACACTAAATGTGTATTCCGACGATTCTGACACCCAGTTCCAGCGATTGCACCCGGCATATCCTTAGAGCTGTTCTGGCACAATGTTCGTAAATAGGAGCCAATTGGCCGATATCTTGAAAAAGGTACACTCTTGCCTGATTCGACAATACAAGGAGATTTTCATGGCGACGGACAGCTTTAAAGACCAGACTTACCCGTTCGATCAGAGTTCGGATCTGGACACCGGCTGGCTGGCGGACAGCACCGGCACCCGCGACTCCAGTTGGGGAACTAATCACGGCTGGGGCCGTCAGGCCGAGTTGCCGAAGACCAAGCCAGCTAACGGCGGCGCATCCTTTGCCGCATGGGAGCAGAAAGCTGAAGCCATCCCCGAGCTTTCGGACTGGCCACCACCGGACATGCCCAAGTTCCCCGTCCCACTGCCGCCCGGTTTTTATGTCGTACCACGCAGCATGTCCGGCGAGCAGGTACTCGCCAAGTTGTTTGCCGATACGCCCTACAAAGATCTGGTCAGCCGCATCAAGTCGCTGAATCCCACCTTCGCCCAAGGTTTCAAGGCTGGGGAAATGTTGGTCTTGGGTAACCTCATCAACCCAACCGCCTGCCTGCGTGAAGAGGCCGACCTGATGGCGGCTGCCGCCAAGGTACGTACCGCCCTGGAGCCGTTGAGCGAAGGCGAAGCCGACTTCATGGCAAGGCATCAGGCTGAAATTGCCTTGATGGTGGGTGGCGCCAGCAAGTCGCTAGGGATTAGCACCGACATGCTGGGAAAGGGCTTGAAGCAGATCGAGGAGACGCTTCGCGACATCGAGTTTCTCCACCAACGCGAATTTGCCACACATGGCCATCTGCAAAGTTCGCAATTCTTTGCCACCCGCCAGCAGTTGTACCGCCAGCTCGACAAGCAGTTGAAGGCCACCTTCCTCGGCAAGCAGCTAGGCTTGGGAAGCTATTCAACCCTGCGCCGTGACCTCGGCATTTCTACCCGCAGCCTGGTACACCATTGGAGCAATGGCGGTGCACCGGGCCAGATTCCCGGCTACGCCACCCATATGGACGAGGTCGCCAAAGCGGCCAAATACCTCAAGTACGGCGGCTATATTGGCATCGCCTTGGGCGGCACGGCCTCTACCTTGAAGGTTAAGGAGGTGTGCGAGGCGGGGGAAACCCAGGCGTGCCAGAAAATCCGCTTCACTGAGACGGGCAGCTTTGCTGGGGGGGTAGGTGGTGGATCAGCAGGAATATGGGCTGGTGGGCTTGCTATTCCGACAGTTTGCCCGGCTATCGGACTAGCTTCGGGCGGCTTAGGTGGAATCGTTTGCGGCCTAGTTGTAATCGCCGGGGCTTCGGTTGCTGGCAGTGCTGGTGGTGGGTGGGCTGGAGGTTTGGTGGGAGAGAAAATCTACGAGAGGAGCCAGCAATGAACTTCAACGTTTGGTTTGAAACTTGGCCCTTGGATTTGCAGATTGCCTTTCTTTTGGCACCCTTCGTGATTGCGCTGTCTGGCGTTGCGATTGGCGTCTATATCGCTTGTAGCCGCCACTTCGATAGCATGATCTCGGCGTTTCCCAAAAGCGCTTGGGCTAGACAGCGGGACATCTTGGGAACAAGCAGTCTGGCCTCGCGGTGCTACTTGGTCAGCTCGCTCAGCGGTGCCTTGCTCTTTCCGCAGCACCTTGTTCGCAAAGGAGTGATCGATGCCGACGATGTCAGCGATTTCCCCCCTTCGCTGAGGCGTCTGATGGCAGTATCCGCTTGGCTGGTAATTGTCGGCATGGCCTGGTTATTCCTGGCTGTTGGCCTGCTCAAGCTTAGCGGTGCCACATAACCCTCTGATTGTAATCGCCAGGGCTTCGGTTGCTGGCAGTGTTGGCGGGGGGGTGGGCTGGTGGGCTAGCGGGAGAAGAAATCTATAAGGTGTTGCAATGATTGACTTTTATAGTTGGCACCCATACTTACGAATCACTTTCCTTCTCGCACCTTTCGTGATTGCGCTGTCTGGCTTGGCTGTTCAGGTATACATCACCCATCGTTACTATGATCAAGTTATTTCGGCGTTTCCAAATAGCCTTGGCGTACGGAATTATCAACGGATGTGGGCAGGATTCGATTTCATATCGCGCTGCATGCAGGTTGGTAGCACCGGAGGTTTCGTACTCTGGCCAAATATCCATATTCGGCAAGGCACACTTGACCCGGAGGAAGTCCGCAACTTCCCCCCCGAAATAAAACGGCTTATGGTCATTGCTTGGCGACTCGGCTTTGTCGGCATGGCCTGGCTGTTCCTGGCTGTTGGCCTGCTCAAGCTTAGCGGTGCCACATAACCCTCTGGTTGTAATCGCCAGGGCTTCGCTTACTGGCAGTGCTGTTTTTCAGCAGCGCCTTAGTGTCGACTAGTTGGTCGCCACGTCATCCTTGCTCAACTGTATTTTCTTTGGCTTGATCAAGCTGAAATCAATCAACGACTTCGGTTTATACGGATCGCCAATGATTTGCGGACGGACGATGAATGTGTTGCTCACCAAGCTCTTGCTCTTATCCAACTCGCCAAAGCTCAGCCCAGCCAAATCAGCCCAGGTATGGATCAGGTTCGAGCTGCTGTAAGGCCGTTCAAGCATGCTGCTGAAGTCAAAAGAGTTGTGTGCTTTCCACTTATCCGACGCCCAGACCATAAACGGGATGGTATACATCGGCGAAGTTGGCTTACCTTCGTTACGACCAATCACACCACCTTTCGGAGTGTCGAACACGGCCTCGCCATGATCCGACAGATACAACAGGAAACCATCCGGCTTGGTCGCTGAGAACTGCTTGATCAGGCTAGATACGACGAAGTCGTTGTACAGCACCGCATTGTCGTAGCTGTTGTAGGTTGCTAACTGGTCCTCAGTCACCCACTTTGGCGCGCCTTTATTATCGGTAAACTTGTCAAAGTCTTCCGGATAACGGTACTTGTAGCGCATGTGCGTACCCAGCAAGTGCACCACAATCAGCTTGCGCGGCGCTTTGTCAGCCAACACTTTGGCAAAGGGCTCAAGTACATCACCGTCGTATTGGCGAGCATTCTGATTGAGGTTGTTGTTCAGGTAATACTGCTCATCCGTCTGCTCAGAGAATGTGGTGAGCATGGTATTGCGCTTGGTCATGGTCTGCTGATTGGTGATCCAGAAGGTCTTGTAACCGGCCTGTTTCATCATGTTGACCAACGATGGCGTCGTCAGATAACCGTCTGGATTCTTCTCATCGGCAAAGGTCAGAACCTGCTGCAGTGCCTCGATCGTGTAAGGGCGCGGCGTTACTACATTGTCGAATACCTGCAACTGATCACGCAGCTTATCCAGCTCCGGTGTAGTTTCACGCGGGTAGCCATAAAGGCTCATTCGCTGACGGTTGGTTGATTCACCAATTACCAACACCAAGGTTGTCGGCTTGTCAGCACGCACATCCTTCATATTCTCGAGCGGCGCAAGCTTGGCGTTGCCCGCCAGAAGCTTTTCCATGTTGTCGAGTTGCTGGCGGTATTTACCAAAGCCCACAACCAACTGCCAAGGCACTGCTGGCTCGATGCGCTCTGCAAACTGCTCGAGTGCCAGACCCAGCGTTGCACGCTTGCTGATCTCTTTAGCCAACGGGTAGCCAATCAAACTAAGCAGCAGCACAACACTGAGCACCCGAGCCTGGGTAACGCCAAACTCGAGCGGTCGGATTTTGCGCCACAGTAACCAAGCAACAACGGTATAAACGAGATAGACCGGAATCATCCACCACACGAAGTAGTGGCCAAAATATTCCATGCTTTCTGCCATGTTCGATTCGAACATGATGAAAATAACGCTTTGTGAAAATTGCTGGCCATAAATACAGAAGTAGCCCAACCCCACTAAAGAGCACGCCCATAAAACCACGCCAACCACAGCGGCGATGTTTTTGGTTTGCTTGGGGAATAACAAGACCGGGATCAGCCACATACCACTGACCAAAAACGCTTGGCGGAAACTGACAAAACCCGTGGTGTCTGTCAGTTGAATCAATAACTGTGTAACGCCGGAGAAATACCAGAAAAACAGGAACAACCAACCGAGCCCTGCCCAATCCCAACGTTTTTCATCCTTGGCGGCTGCCGCTACTTGCATGTCCAACTCCTACTCAATACCGATACACTCAACGGCCCCGAACATGTGCACTTAAAACGGGACGAGCGATTAAAGCCGGGCAAAATAGCAGAAACATTGTGAAAAGAATGTCGATTATTTTTGTCATTACACGCCAAAAACGGACACAAAAAAGCCCCTGACAGCCAAGCTGCCAGGGGCTTTTTAGGTGTAGCTAAAACTAATGCTTAGTTTTTGCTAGCACGCTTACGGTCAGTCTCAAGCAGGAACTTCTTACGCAGACGGATCGACTTAGGCGTGATTTCAGCCAATTCGTCGTCTTCGATGAATTCCAGAGCTTGTTCCAAGGTGTAACGGATTGGCGGAACCAGAGCGATGGTTTCGTCTTTACCGGAAGCACGCATGTTATCGAGCTTCTTACCCTTGGTTGGGTTAACAACCAGATCGTTATCACGGCTGTTGATACCAACCAGCATGCCTTCGTATACGTCGTCGCCGTGGCCGAGGAACAACTTACCGCGAGCCTGCAGCGTTTCCAGCGAGTAAGTCAGAGCCTTACCAGTGGCGCTGGAAACCAGAACGCCCTGAATACGACCGCCCATATCGCCCGACTTCATCGGACCATAGTGGCTGAAGATGCTGGTCAGGATGCCCGAACCCGAAGTCAGGGTCAGGAACTGGTTACGGAAGCCGATCAGGCCACGCGCAGGAATGGTGTACTCAAGACGTACACGACCCTTGCCGTCTGGAACCATGTTGGTCAGGTCACCTTTACGGTTACCCATCTGCTCCATCATCGGACCCTGGTGCTGCTCTTCCAGGTCGATGGTGACGTTTTCGAATGGTTCGTGCTTAGCGCCGTCAACCATGCGGATGATAACTTCCGGACGACCTACAGCCAGCTCGAAGCCTTCGCGGCGCATGGTTTCGATCAGTACCGAGAGGTGCAATTCACCACGGCCAGAAACCTTGAACTTGTCAGCGCTGTCGCCTTCTTCAACGCGCAGGGCAACGTTGTACAGCAACTCTTTGTCGAGACGCTCTTTGATATTACGGCTGGTGACGAACTTGCCTTCCTTACCGCAGAACGGCGAGTCGTTAACCTGGAAGGTCATGCTCACGGTTGGCTCGTCAACGGTCAACGGCTCAAGCGCTTCAACATTCAGCGGATCACACAGAGTGTCGGAAATGAACAGCTCGTCCATGCCGCTTACGCAAACGATATCACCGGCTTGCGCTTCGTTGACTTCAACGCGCTGCAGACCCGAGTGACCCATGATCTTGAGGATACGGCCGTTACGCTTCTTGCCGTCAGTACCAATAGCGGTCACTGGAGTGTTGGTCTTGACCTTACCGCGAGCGATACGACCGATACCGATAACACCGAGGAAGCTGTTGTAGTCCAGTTGCGAGATTTGCATCTGGAACGGGCCATCAACGTCTACGGCTGGAGCCGGTACGTGGTCGATGATCGCCTGGAACAGCGGGTCCATGGTTTCTTCGAGCTTATCGTGCTCAAGACCTGCAATCCCGTTCAGGGCGCTGCAATAAACGATTGGGAAATCGAGTTGCTCTTCGGTTGCACCCAAGTTATCGAACAGGTCGAAAATCTGGTCAACAACCCAGTCAGGACGTGCGCCCGGACGGTCGATCTTGTTGATTACAACGATAGGACGCAAGCCAGCTTTAAACGCTTTCTGAGTTACGAAGCGAGTCTGTGGCATCGGGCCGTCTTGGGCGTCAACCACCAGCAGCACGGAGTCAACCATGCTCATTACACGCTCAACTTCACCACCGAAGTCGGCGTGGCCCGGGGTGTCTACGATGTTGATGTCGTAGTCATGCCATTTCAGAGCGGTGTTTTTAGCCAGAATGGTAATGCCACGCTCTTTTTCCTGGTCGTTGCTGTCCATCACGCGCTCGTTTTCAAGCTCTTTACGGTCAAGCGTGCCGGACTGGCGCAGGAGTTTGTCTACCAGGGTGGTTTTACCATGGTCAACGTGGGCAATGATTGCGATGTTACGTAGATTATCGATCACTTGTGTATCTCGATCAGAGGATTCGGTCTGCCGCATAGTTTAGGCGGCGAGTATTAAGTAATTATAAATTCTGCCAGACGGCGTAAAAACGCATCGAGCGATGGCCAAAGCGCCTCGCTCAGCAGCTTTTACGCCGCCTGTATGTCGGGAGGGCGATGGCGGATGCTGCCGCCATTCAACCCGGGCGTCTTATGTCGGACGATAAACGCGCACATTCGCATGCCCCTCATTTAATAAGTGGTGAGCATGCAAGCGACTCATGACACCCTTGTCGCAATACAACAAATACTGGCGACTAGGATCCAACTCTTTAAAGCGACTGTTGAGTGCGTAGAACGGCAGCGTTTGCACCTCAGTGCCGGGCAGCTGTAATGGCTCGTCCTCGGCGCTGTCCGGATGGCGGATATCAATAATGACATGTCCGGCAAGGGCTTCGCTGACTTCCTCAACCTGAATATCTTTGCCCAGCTCATCAATGACCTTGTCGATCGGTAGCTGGGTTGCGCTCTGAACTGCACGCTCAAGCACCGTCATATCGAACTGCTTTTCTTCATAAGCAATGCGATCGGGCTTGGCTTTGGTGGTCGGGTTGATCGAAATCACACCGCAGTATTCAGGCATATGCTTGGCAAAGTCGGCGGTGCCGATCTGCGTCGCGGTATTAATAATGTCTTGCTTATGGCTGGCCAATAGCGGGCGCAGCACCAGCTTCTCAGTGGCGGCGTCGATCACCGACAAGTTGGGCAGGGTCTGGCTCGACACCTGCGAGATAGCTTCGCCGGTCACCAGAGCGTCGATCTGCAAGCGATCACTGATCTGCGTAGCGGCGCGCAACATCATGCGCTTCAACACCACACCCATCTGGCTGTTATCCACCTTGCCGAGGATTTCGCCGAGCACTTCCTCAAACGGAACGCTAATAAACAGTACGCGTTGCGAGCTGCCGAATTTCTTCCACAGATAATGCGCAACTTCCATCACGCCCAACTCGTGGGCGCGGCCACCGAGATTGAAGAAGCAAAAGTGAGTCACCAGGCCACGACGCATCATTTGATAGGCGGCGACGGTTGAGTCAAAGCCGCCCGACATCAATACCAGCGTCTGCTCCAGCGAACCCAGTGGATAACCGCCAAGGCCTTCATGCTGGTGATGGATGACGAACAGCCGTTGGTCACGGATTTCCATGCGCACGACAACGTCAGGATATTTCAGAGAGATACCGGCAGCGCCACACTGCTGACGCAACTGACTGCCTACATAACGCTCAACATCCATCGAGCTGAAGGGGTGCTTGCCCGCACGCTTGCAGCGCACAGAAAAAATCTTGCCCGGCAATTGGTCAGCGAAATGCAGCTTGCACTTTTCCAGTACATCGTCGAAATCACCCAGTGGGTATTCGTTGACTTCCAGGAAATGAGTGATCCCCGGCGTGCAGCTAAGACGATTAGTCAGCTCGCCGAGAAGCTTGGCATCAGTTAGGGTTGTCTCCACTTCCAGATTATCCCAGACACCGGTAACCGAGAGCTGCGGATCGAGATCGCGCAACACGGAGCGGATGTTCTTGGCCAATTGCCGGATGAAGTTCTTGCGAACGGGCCGACTCTTGATGGTGATTTCTGGGAAAACTTTTACGATCAGTTTCATGGAAGCAACGCGCGCCAAGCTCGCGAAAAAACAGGGGCGCGGATTATAGCGGAAATTGTGCAAGGTTTGATCAAAAACCTTACTCAAACATTTTAGCGCACTAAAGTGGTGCCAAATTACTTTGCGCAGCACTTATTTGGTGCGCGGATCAATTTATAAATTGCGATCAACCCCCGCCGCTCCTGCGTTTGCGGGTTTTAGTCCATCACAGTGCACTGGCATGCAAATTGCTCCCTTGTGAGGCAGGTAGTACTGGCGGAGTATCCGCCGAGCTTTTCCGAATTTTGTGGGCTCAACAGATTGAGCCTAATCCGCCTGGAGGACAGCATGTCGAAGTCGATTCAACTTATTAAAGAACACGACGTGAAGTGGGTAGACCTGCGCTTCACTGACACCAAGGGTAAGCAGCACCACGTAACCATGCCCGCACGCGACGCGCTGGATGAAGACTTCTTCGAACATGGCAAAATGTTCGACGGTTCCTCTATTCATGGCTGGAAAGGTATCGAAGCTTCCGACATGATCCTGATGCCGGTTGATGAAACCGCCGTGCTGGACCCGTTCACCGAAGAGCCAACCCTGATTCTGGTTTGCGACATCGTTGAGCCAAGCACCATGCAAGGCTACGACCGCGACCCACGTTCCATCGCCAAGCGCGCTGAAGAATTCCTTAAGTCGACCGGCATCGGTGACACTGTATTCGTTGGCCCGGAGCCTGAGTTCTTCATCTTCGACGAAGTAAAGTTCAAGTCGGACATCTCCGGCTCGATGTTCAAAATCTACTCCGAGCAAGGTTCCTGGAACACTGACGGCGACATCGAAGGCGGCAACAAAGGCCACCGTCCAGCCGTTAAAGGTGGTTATTTCCCAGTTCCGCCATGCGACCACGATCATGAAATCCGTACCGCCATGTGTAATGCCATGGAAGATATGGGTCTGGTCATCGAAGTTCACCACCACGAAGTGGCGACTGCCGGCCAGAACGAAATCGGCGTTAAGTTCAACACCCTGGTAGCCAAGGCTGACGAAGTTCAGACCCTGAAGTACTGCGTGCACAACGTTGCTGACGCCTACGGCAAAACCGCTACCTTTATGCCTAAGCCACTGTACGGCGATAACGGCTCGGGTATGCACGTTCACATGTCGATCTCCAAAGACGGCAAGAACACCTTCTCCGGCGAAGGCTATGCCGGCCTGTCTGACATCGCTCTGTACTTCATCGGCGGTATCATCAAGCACGGTAAGGCACTGAACGGCTTCACCAACCCATCGACCAACTCCTACAAGCGTTTGGTCCCTGGCTTCGAAGCTCCAGTAATGCTGGCTTACTCGGCTCGCAACCGTTCTGCCTCGATCCGTATTCCTTACGTTGCCAGCCCTAAAGCTCGCCGTATCGAAGCGCGCTTCCCGGATCCAGCAGCCAACCCATACCTAGCCTTCGCAGCATTGCTGATGGCTGGTATCGACGGTATCCAGAACAAGATCCACCCTGGCGATGCAGCTGACAAAAACCTGTACGACCTGCCACCAGAAGAAGGCAAGTTGATCCCACAGGTTTGCGGCAGCCTGAAAGAAGCCCTGGAAGAGCTCGACAAAGGTCGTGCGTTCCTGACCAAAGGCGGCGTATTCAGCGACGACTTCATCGATGCTTATCTCGAACTCAAGCACGAAGAAGAAATCAAAGTACGCACCTTCGTACACCCACTGGAATACGACCTGTACTACAGCGTCTAATCCAGCCGGTATGACAAAAGGCCACCCTCGGGTGGCCTTTTGTTTTTATAAGACTGCAACCCGGACCAAACCCGCGTAGATTGTCCGCCAGCGCCCTCACCCCCTTGTTTTATGCGCCCGCACACACTGCAACATGCCGACACTTGCCAGCAGCGCTGAGCAGTGCAATCTTTATTAGCAAACTCAATTGAGAGATCGGCCATGCGCACCCTAATTGCCTGCCTTTTACTCGCCGCCGCCCTGCCGGCCAGCGCGCAAATCTATAAATACACAGACGCCAACGGCAACACGGTTTTCACCAATGAGCCACCTGATGGCGCCAAGACAGAAGTCATCGAGCTACCCAAAACCAACACAGTAGAGATGCAAACACCGAAAGCGCCAATCAGCGATGACAGCACAGAGGCCCCTGCCGAAGCTCAGGCGTCTTATCAAGTGCTTGAGCTAACAGGCATACCCGATGAAGCAGCGCTGCGTGCAAACAACGGCACATTCAGCGTCGGCGTTAATATTCAGCCACGTCTATCGCCAGCCCATCGCCTGCAACTCGTGCTCGACGGCCAGCCTTATGGCGAGCCGTCTAACGTACCGCGCCTACAACTGAACAATATTGATCGCGGCGAGCACTCACTGGCAGTGCAAGTGATCAGCGCCACCAACACCGTGCAACAAAGCGAAACCAGCTTCTTTACCGTGCAACGGGTCAACACCAACAACAGCCCCGCATTCGTTCCTAAACCTAAACCTAAGCCAGCCCCTTAATGCGCGCACTTTTAATCTGTTTATTGCTGCTCAGTAGCCTGCCCGCCTCGGCGCAGGTCTACACCTATATAGATGCGGAAGGGAATCGGGTGTTTACCGACCAACCCAGAGGTGGTGATGCCAAGCCGGTCAAAATGGCACCCACCAACGGCATGACTCCCACCATCAAGCTAAAACCGGAAGTTGAACAAACCCAACCGGTGGTTTTGTCCTATCAACTTCTGCGCATTTTGGTGCCACAACCCGATGCAACGATTCGCGACAACGCAGGCAATCTGATTGTCAGCGCCACCAGTGAACCGGAACTGCTACCCGGCCATCGTTTTCGTTTGATCCTCGATGGCGATGTGATCGGCGAGACCGGCCGCAGCCCGGTTTTCCCACTTGAAAATATTGATCGCGGCACGCACCAATTGGCCGTTGAAATCATTGATGAGCATGAGCGCATCATTGAGCGAACGCCAAGTCAGCCATTCCACCTGCTGCGCACGTCGCTGGCGCAAAAGCGCCAGGTTAATCCCTGCAAAATAAAAGACTTTGGTGTGCGCCCGGAATGCCCGCTGAAGGATAAACCTGAAGAAGAAAGCGACATTCCTTTCGTTCCTTTTATGTAGCCCATCACGCACTCGCACCACTTTAGTGCGCGCGCGAGCAACGACTTCTATACTCTCCCTGTTTTGGGTCGCCCTGCGCACGGCGATCTACACCTATTTATGGGCGTTGTCGCTATTTATGCGGGTTAAACGCTACTTTTCAGGGCTTTGGTTTGCTTCTTGCATTTTCATAACCACTGCCGGAAGCCGATGCCTATGATCATTAACGACGCACTGCACCGCCTGCTACTCGACAACCTGACAACCGCTACATTATTGCTCGACGCAGAACTGTGTCTTGAATACATGAACCCGGCTGCCGAAATGCTCTTAGCCGTAAGCGGCCAACGCAGCCACGGCCAATTTATCAGTGAGCTTTTCACTGAGTCCGCTGAAGCACTCAGCTCATTGCGCCAAGCGGTTGATGAAGCCCATCCATTCAACAAGCGTGAAGCGGTACTGACCTCGATAACCGGGCAAAACCTCACCGTAGACTATGCTGTTACACCGGTGATTAGTCGCGGCAAAACCTTGCTCCTGCTCGAAGTCTTCCCTCGCGACCGCATGCTGCGCATCACCAAAGAAGAAGCGCAGCTTTCCAAGCAAGAGACCACCAAACTGCTGGTTCGCGGCTTAGCTCACGAGATCAAAAACCCACTGGGTGGCATTCGTGGTGCAGCGCAACTGCTGGCCCGTGAACTCCCCGAAGACAACCTCAAGGATTACACCAACGTGATCATTGAAGAAGCTGATCGCCTGCGTAATTTGGTTGACCGCATGCTTGGCTCGAACAAGCTGCCGTCGCTATCGATGACCAACGTGCATGAAGTGCTCGAGCGCGTCAGCAGCCTGGTTGAAGCCGAAAGCCAAGGCTGCATCACCTTGGTGCGTGACTACGATCCGAGCATCCCGGATGTACTGATCGACCGCGAACAAATGATCCAGGCCATGCTCAATATCGTGCGCAACGCCATGCAGGCGCTGAGCCCATTGAGCGATATGCGCTTGGGTCGCATTACCCTGCGCACTCGGGCATTGCGCCAGTTCACCATTGGTCATGTGCGTCATCGCCTGGTCACCAAGATTGAAATTATCGACAACGGCCCCGGCATCCCTCCAGAGCTGCAAGAAACCATTTTCTTCCCAATGGTCAGTGGCCGTGCCGACGGCACCGGACTTGGCCTTGCAATCACGCAGAACATTATTAGTCAGCACCAAGGTCTGATCGAGTGCGAAAGCCATCCAGGCCACACCGTATTCACGATCTTTCTGCCGCTGGAACAAGGAGCAACTCAGCCATGAGCCGTAGTGAAACCGTCTGGATTGTCGACGACGACCGTTCTATCCGCTGGGTACTGGAAAAAGCCTTGCAGCAAGAAGGTATGATCACTCAAACCTTCGACAACGCCGATGGCCTGCTTACCCGCCTGACGCGCCAACAGCCTGATGTGATTATTTCTGATATTCGCATGCCGGGCGTTAGCGGGCTGGACCTGCTTGCCCGCATTCAAGACCTGCATCCGCGCCTACCGGTCATCATCATGACTGCACATTCCGACCTCGACAGTGCGGTAGCCTCTTATCAAGGTGGCGCATTCGAATATTTGCCCAAGCCGTTTGACGTGGATGAGGCGATTTCGCTGGTCAAGCGCGCTAATCAGCATGCGCAAGAACAGCAAAACCTCAGCGTTCCAGTTGCTGAAGCACAAACACCCGAAATCATCGGTGAAGCGCCAGCGATGCAGGAAGTGTTTCGCGCCATCGGCCGCTTATCGCACTCCAATATCACGGTTTTGATTAACGGCGAGTCAGGCACAGGTAAAGAGCTGGTTGCCCACGCACTGCATCGCCACAGCCCACGCGCCGCATCACCGTTCATTGCGCTGAACATGGCGGCCATTCCTAAAGACTTGATGGAATCCGAGCTGTTTGGTCATGAAAAAGGCGCGTTCACCGGGGCAGCCAATCAGCGTCGCGGCCGCTTCGAGCAAGCTGATGGCGGCACCCTTTTTCTCGATGAAATCGGCGACATGCCCGCCGACACCCAGACTCGCCTGCTGCGGGTACTGGCTGATGGCGAGTTCTATCGCGTGGGCGGGCATACGCCAGTCAAGGTTGACGTGCGGATTATTGCCGCCACTCACCAGAATCTTGAAAGCCTGGTGCATGCGGGCAAATTCCGCGAAGACTTGTTCCATCGCCTCAACGTCATTCGCATTCACATTCCGCGTTTGTCAGACCGCCGTGAAGACATTCCAACCTTGGCCCGGCACTTCCTCAGCCGCGCTGCACTTGAACTGTCGGTCGAACCCAAGCTACTGAAAAGCGAAACCGAAGATTACCTGCAACAACTGCAGTGGCCGGGCAATGTGCGTCAGCTGGAAAACACCTGTCGCTGGATCACCGTCATGGCCTCTGGCCGTGAAGTGCATATCGATGACCTGCCGCCTGAGCTGCTCTCGCAACCACAAGACAGCACTCCCGTCAGCAATTGGGAACAAGCATTGCGTCAATGGGCGGATCAATCATTGGCCCGCGGCCAGTCAAATCTACTCGACAGTGCCGTCCCCGCATTTGAGCGCATCATGATTGAAACAGCACTCAAACATACCGCTGGCCGGCGCCGCGATGCCTCGATCTTGCTCGGCTGGGGTCGCAACACCCTCACCCGCAAAATCAAAGAACTGGGCATGAACATCGACGGCAGCGATGACGACGACGGCGATGACAACTGAGTTTGCTGTAAGCGTATAAGCAACACAAAAACGGGCCTTGCATTAAGGCCCGTTTTTTATGCGCAGGACATAGACATAAGCACGCTTATTGAGAGTGCCAGCGTTTGAACTAAGCTGGATAGGTTGGGTGCGGCCTGCCACTGGCGGCTGCGCACAGTTGACCTATTCGCAGGAGAATGCGATGCCTACCGGTACAGTGCAACTACACCGTGTGCTACGGGCACCGCCTGAGCGCATTTATAAAGCCTTTACCGATAAAGGCGCTTTGGAACGCTGGCTACCCCCGTATGGTTTCATCGGGACAATCCACGCAATGGATGTTCGCGTCGGTGGCGGTTACCAGATGTCCTTCACCAACTTCGGCAGTGCAAGCAGCCATTCTTTCAGCGCTGAATACGTTGAGTTAGTCCCTCACAAGCGAATTCAACATATAGACCGCTTTGACAGCAAACACCTTCCCGGTGAAATGATGGTATCGATCGATCTAAAAGCCGTTTCCTGCGGAACCGACGTCCGCATTGTTCAAGAAGGCATTCCTTCTGTGATTCCAGAAGAAATGTGCTACTTGGGCTGGCAAGAGTCTCTCGAGCAGCTAGCGCGGCTTGTAGAACCGGATATTCCAGAGCATGAATAAGCAATCAATTGGCAGCGGCTGGTTAATGACCTCAACCAAGCAGCTTTCGCAATAAACCTGCCATCACCGAGAATAAGCCATGCCCAAAAACGGCGCTCAAATGGAGCGTATGCACTCATGAGAGACACTTTTTGGGATTCAAAGTCCGTTGCAATAAGCTTTCTATGGCGCAAACAGCCCGTCTTTCCTGACATCAAGGCGCAATACAAAAGTTGGCATACTGCCTGCATATACCTAAGCAACTCCAGTTTTGGGGGCCTTGGTACAGGCAGGCCGGGGATTCCCCTCTTTTATTGCTCTTGCAGGCTGACGCTCAGCCGCCATTGCCCGTCTACCTCTTCAGCGCGCCATTCGCCGCGCAGAGGGCGGGCCGCAATAACCGTTAACACCATATCCCGCTCATCTCTTTGCAACCGCCAGTTAACCGCTCGCCCATTGAGCTGTAACTGGCCTTGCTGCTCGCGCCCCAGCGTTCGCAAACGCAGCACATAAGCGCCGTTGTACTCGCCGCTTTGCGGGGCTGGTTGCTCGTTGAACCACAGCTGCAGCCCAGCCTCCCGCACCTCGATACGATCAAGACGCAAGGCATCCGGGCGAAACAAATCACCAAACATTAAACCGATTAAAAAGCCAAAAATGGCCAAGGAGCCAATCACTTGTAACCAAGGACGAGGCCGATCACCCGTATCGGGAGTAGAATACTGCCCGCCTTCACGCTCGGAGCCGCGCATGTTTCACGTCATCCTTTTTCAACCAGAAATACCACCCAATACCGGCAACATTATCAGGCTCTGCGCCAATAGCGGATGCAGCCTGCATTTAATCGAGCCAATCGGCTTTGAGTTGGATGATAAACGTCTGCGGCGCGCAGGGTTGGATTACCACGAGTACGCCACGCTACAGCGCCATACAGACCTTGAGAGCTGCCTGGCCAGCCTCGGCCAGCCACGGGTGTTCGCTTTCACCACCAAAGGCACGCAAGGCTTCCACGAAGTGAGTTATCAAGCAGGTGACGCATTTCTATTTGGTCCGGAAAGTCGCGGCTTGCCGCAGGAGGTGCGTGACGCGCTGCCCGTTGAGCAGTGTGTGCGCTTGCCGATGCGTGAAGGCTGTCGCAGCCTGAACCTGTCGAATACCGTAGCCGTTGCGGTTTACGAGGCATGGCGCCAACAAGGTTTTGCCATGCCGCCAACGAACCAGGCCAAGCCCGCTAATTAAGCTGCAGTCATAAAAAACGCCCCGAGGGGCGTTTTTTATGAGCAACTCAACTCAGGCTGATGCCTTATTAAGCTGTGGTTTCTGGTGCCGCTTGCTGCAGACGCTGTAGCTCCTGGGCGTACAGTGCATCGAAGTTCACCGGCGCCAGCATCAACGCAGGGAACGAGCCGCGGACAACCAAGCTGTCCAGGGTTTCGCGGGCGTATGGGAACAAGATGTTCGGGCAGAAAGCGCCAAGGGTGTGGCTCATCGATGCGCCATCCAGACCTTTGATCAGGAAGATACCCGCCTGCTGAACTTCAGCAATGAAGGCAACTTCTTCACCGTTCTTAACGGTCACAGACAAAGTCAGCACGATTTCATGGAAGTCACCGTCCAGAGGTTTCTGTCGAGTGTTCAGATCCATCTCGACCGTAGGCGTCCATTCCTTACGGAAAATCTCTGGGCTTTTCGGTGCTTCGAAGGAAAGGTCACGTACGTAGATACGCTGCAGCGAGAACTGTGGAGTTTGTTCTTCAGTTGCGCCCGCACCATTGTTTGCTTGTTCAGTCATACCAATGCCTTCTTATTAGTTAAAGCAGAATTTAAAGTCTTACCGTTATGCCTTGAGCAAGGCGTCGAGCTTGCCGGCGCGCTCCAAGGCATGAAGTTCGTCGCTACCACCCACATGGGTTTCGCCGATCCAAATCTGTGGAACCGAAGTTCTACCTGCTTTACGTGTCATTTCTGCACGCAGTGCAGAATTACCATCGACGCGCATTTCAGTGAAGGCCACCCCTTTGTTCACCAGCAATTGCTTGGCACGCACGCAGTAGGGGCAATAGTCGCTTGAGTAGATGACGACTTCCATCTCACTTCACCACAGGTAAGTTATCACCACGCCAAGTGGACATCCCACCCGACAATTTTGCTGCGGTGAAGCCCGCTTTTTGCAGATCACGCGCAGCTGTACCCGCATGTTGACCGGCAGCATCAATTACAACAATGGTTTTAGCCTTGTGTTTTTCTAGTTCTGCCATACGAGTCGCGACCTTGTCGTAGGGAATGTGCAGCGCACCCACAATATGGCCAGCGGAGAAATCTTTTTGCGAGCGCACATCCAGTGCGACCCCTTGCTCGCTATTAAGCAACGCGGTCAGCTCACGGCTGCTCAAGCTCTTGCCGCCCTTTCGCAGCTCAGTAACCAGCAACAACACAAGCAGGATTACGAAAGTGCCGACAAGCAAATAGTGGTTAGTGACAAATTCAATGGCGTTGGCAAGCATCAGGAAATTCCAGGACGGTAAAATGCCGGCCAGTATACACAGCCCCACAAGTCGGCCAAACCCCGTCCAGCGGTGACTTGATAGCCGCTAGGCCTTAAAATGGTCAATCTTTATGCCTACAACAGAGTGAGCCAGCTTTATGAGCGCCACGCCAAAACCTTTGGTACTGATCATTCTTGATGGTTTCGGGCACAGTGACAGCCCCGAACACAACGCCATTTTTGCCGCCAATACACCGGTCTACGATCACTTGCGTGCGACACAACCGCACGGTTTGATCTCCGGCAGTGGCATGGACGTTGGCCTGCCAGACGGTCAAATGGGCAATTCAGAAGTAGGCCACATGAACCTCGGCGCTGGCCGGGTGGTGTACCAAGACTTTACCCGCGTGACCAAAGCCATTCGTGATGGCGAGTTTTTCGACAACCCAGTCATCAACCAAGCAGTTGATGACGCGGTAAATAACGCTAAAGCCGTGCATATTCTCGGCCTGCTCTCCGACGGCGGCGTACATAGCCACCAAGATCACATTGCCGCCATGGTTGAACTGGCGGTAAAGCGCGGCGCTGAAAAAATTTATCTGCATGCTTTTCTTGATGGTCGCGATACGCCGCCAAAGAGCGCGCAAACATCGATCGATCTACTCGACAGCACTTTCGCCAAGCTCGGCAAAGGGCGTATCGCCAGCATCATCGGCCGCTACTTCGCCATGGACCGCGACAATCGTTGGGACCGTGTCGAGCAAGCCTATAGCCTGATTGCCAATGGTCAAGGCCAGTTCAACGCAGCAAACGCCAGCGCGGGCCTTGAAGCAGCCTACGCACGTGGTGAAAGCGATGAATTCGTTAAAGCGACCACTATTGGCGACGCGGTATCGGTTGCAGACGGCGATGCCGTCATTTTCATGAACTTTCGCGCAGACCGTGCGCGTGAACTGACGCGCAGCTTCGTCGAGCCAGACTTCAGTGAGTTCAGCCGTGCCCGCGTTCCCCAGCTCGCTGGTTTCATCATGCTCACACAGTACGCAGCCAGCATCGATACACCGAGCGCATTCAAACCGACGCCATTGACCAATGTGCTCGGCGAGTACCTGGCCAACAACGGCAAGACGCAACTGCGCATCGCCGAAACCGAAAAATACGCCCACGTGACGTTCTTTTTCTCAGGCGGCCGTGAAGAGCCATTTGCCGGTGAAGAGCGCATCCTGATTCCATCGCCGAATGTCGCCACCTATGACTTGCAGCCGCAAATGAGCGCGCCGGAAGTCACTGACAAAATCGTCGATGCCATTGAGAACCAACGTTACGACGTCATCGTGGTCAATTATGCCAACGGCGACATGGTCGGCCATACCGGCGTATTCGCCGCCGCAGTGGCCGCAGTGGAATGCCTGGACAGCTGTGTCGGGCGCATTGTCAGCGCGCTCGATAAAGTAGGTGGTGAAGCGTTGATTACCGCCGACCACGGCAATGTTGAGCAAATGGAAGATGAATCAACTGGCCAAGCGCACACTGCGCATACCTGTGAGCCGGTGCCATTTATTTATGTTGGCAAGCGCGACACCCAAGTCCGTGATGGCGCTGTACTGGCAGATATCGCCCCAACCATGCTTACGTTGCTGGGTTTGCCGGTGCCAAGCGAGATGACCGGCACCAGCATTCTGACCTTCGATAAGTGAGGATTGGTCGATAAAATCCACAAATGCCTCAGCCCGCTGGTCTGGGGCATTTTTTTTGCTCCAGACCACGGGCATACTAGAGCCACTTTATGCACAGGTATGCCCCGCCCCATGTTTCGCGCCCTAATTCTGATATTGATGACGTGCTTACTCTCCCCTGCATTCGCAGACGAGAAAACTGACGCGCAAAAAAAACTTAATGCCGCCCAGTCAGATGTCGTCGAGCTGAAGAAGCTGCTGCAAAAAATTCAGCAGGAAAAATCTGGCATACAGAAATCGCTGAAACAGACGGAAACCGAGATGGGCGAGCTGGAAAAGCAGGTCAAAGGCCTGCAAGAACAGCTCGACGACGGTGCAGAAGAGATCAAGCGCCTCGAAACAGAGAAAAAAAAACTCCAGAGCGCACGAATTGAACAGCAACGCCTGATCGGGATTCAAGCCAGAGCGGCCTACCAAAGCGGTCGCCAGGAGTACATCAAGCTGCTGCTCAACCAGCAAAATCCCGAGAAATTCTCGCGCACCATGACTTATTACGACTATGTCAGTAAGGCGCGCATGGAGCAGTTGAATACCTTCAACGAAACCCTGCGCCAATTGGCTAACGTCGAAAATGACATCACCGCCCAGCAGCACCAGCTACTTGAGCAAAAAAACACGCTAGACACCCAGACTGAAAAGCTTGCTCAGGTGCGCAAGGAACGTCAGGTTGCTCTGGCCAAACTGAACAAAGACTACTCGGCGCGCGACAAAAAGCTCAAAGCCCGTCAGCGCGATCAGGCGCAGTTGGCCAAAGTCATCAAAACCATCGATGAAACTCTCGCTCGGCAGGCCCGTGAAGCCGAAGCAGCACGGCAAAGAGCATTGGCCGCCGCCAACCAGGCAAAACAACAGAACAGTTCTTCAGGCTCACCCGCCGCTAGCGCGAGCGGGCCAGTTGTCAGCGCTGGCGCGGTCTACGGCGGTAAATTCGCCAACGCCCGCGGCAAGCTACCTTGGCCAGTTAATGGCCGTTTACTAGCACGCTACGGAACCCCGCGTGGTGGAGACGCTCGAACCAAGTGGGATGGCGTACTAATCAGCGCAACCGCTGGTAGCCAGGTCCGCGCCGTACATGGCGGTCGTGTAGTTTTCGCTGACTGGTTGCGTGGAGCCGGACTTCTGGTCATTCTCGATCACGGCAATGGTTATTTGAGCCTGTACGGGCACAATCAGAGCTTACTCAGGGACGCTGGAGAAGTGGTTAAAGCTGGCGATCCTATAGCAACAGTAGGCACCAGTGGCGGGCAAAGTACGCCTGCATTGTATTTTGCAATTCGCCAGAAGGGTCGCCCTAGCGATCCGGCACAATGGTGCCGCGCGCAAGGATAAGCGCTTATTTATTCCGTAGGAGTCCGTTCGACATGCCGCATTTGTCCCGCCTTACCTCTCTGGCCTTAGCGATCGCCCTGCTGAGCGGCGTATCACTGTCACATGCTGCAGAGATCATTGCTCCAGCAACGGCTACGGCCAGTGATAAGGCGCCATTGCCCCTTGATGAGCTGCGCACCTTCGTTGAGGTGATGGACCGCATCAAGAGTTCTTACGTTGAGCCGGTGACCGATAAGGAACTGCTGGAAAACGCCATTAAAGGCATGATCAGCAACCTCGACCCGCACTCCGCTTACCTCGGGCCAGAGGATTTCGCTGATCTGCAAGAAAGCACCAGCGGCGAATTCGGTGGGCTCGGCATTGAAGTGGGCATGGAAGATGGCTTCGTTAAAGTCGTCTCACCGATTGATGACACTCCAGCTTCAAGAGCTGGCATTCAACCGGGCGACCTGATTATCAAAATCGACGACCAGCCTACCAAAGGCCTGTCGATGCTCGATGCTGTCGACAAGATGCGCGGCAAGGCTGGCAGTAAAATCAAATTGACGATCGTTCGTGACGGCGGCAAACCGTTCGTGGTTGAGTTGGTGCGCGCCGCGATCAAGGTGAAAAGCGTCAAGAGCCAGATGCTGGAGACTGGCTACGGCTACATTCGCATTTCTCAGTTCCAGGTCAACACCGGTGAAGAAGTCGGCAAAGCCCTGAACAAGCTGCGCAAAGACAATGGCAAGAAACTCAGCGGCCTGGTTCTCGACCTGCGTAACAACCCAGGCGGTGTGTTACAGGCGGCGGTTGAAGTAACCGATAACTTCCTCAAGAAGGGTTTGATCGTTTACACCAAAGGTCGCATCGCCAATTCTGAGCTGCGCTTCTCCGCAGACCCAGCTGACGCCAGTGAAGGTGTACCGCTGGTGGTATTGATCAACGGCGGCAGCGCTTCGGCATCTGAAATTGTCGCCGGCGCCCTGCAAGACCACAAGCGTGGCGTGCTAATGGGCACTGACAGCTTCGGTAAAGGTTCAGTACAAACCGTGCTTCCTCTCAACAACGACCGCGCGCTGAAACTGACCACCGCGCTTTACTTCACCCCCAATGGCCGCTCGATCCAGGCTCAGGGCATTGTTCCGGACATTGAAGTCAATCGTGCCAAGCTCACCCGCGAAGGCCCAGCATCAAGCCTCAACTATAAAGAGGCAGACCTGCAAGGTCACTTGGGCAACGGTAACGGCGGCGCTGACAAACCAAGCAGCAGCGCTAAAGCAGCTCAAGCGCGCCCACAAGATGATGACTTCCAGTTGAGCCAGGCATTAAGCCTGCTCAAAGGCCTGAACATCACTCGTAACTAAGCAAACCCTCGAACACCAAGGGCAAACACGTTGCTGTTTGAACCTTGGTGGACAAGCTTCGCGTTGTCGCACCCTACAGTAGGTCGGCAGCTACGCAGGGTGAATGGCGCGGTTTTCATTCACCCTTGATGCCAATAAATATCTGAGTTGTTAGCCCAAACTGCAGCCACAAAAAAACCGGCTTGGCTTATCGCCAGACCGGTTTTTATTGTGCACAGTTATAGGTAACTGTTGGTCATGTCATCAATGAAACCTTCGGTACGCAACTCATCCAGTGCTTTCTGCAGACGCTGCACGACTTCATCCGGGGTGTCTTTGTTCAATGCCAGATACAGCTCAGCTTCCTTGAAGCGCAGCACTGTATTAAGCCCACTGACACCCCCTTGCTTGGCGATATAACGCCCCACAGGATCGGTCGTTGCCCAGAGGTCAATCTTGCCGGAGATCAATTTCTTGACGTTTTCCTGATCGCGCAACGCATTGATTGGCTTCAGCCCTTCGCTCTCTAACGCCTGACTCACTGCGTCGTTCTTGTAGGCACCGACTTTGTACTGCGCCGAGTCCTTGAGATTGGCAACCTTGATGTCATTGCCAGGCGCTGCAAGCAACACCCAGCCGGTCTTAGCCAGTGGCCCAACCCACTTGAACAGTGGTTTACGCTCTTCGGTGTAGGTGGTCGAGAACAGGCCGTAGTTGGGTTTATCCAAGGTCAGGCGATACAAGCGATCCCATGGAAAGCGCAGCGTCAGCGTGTACTTGATCCCCGCACGCTTAAACATCTCCCGCACTATGTCAGCGCTAATGCCGTCGATCCCATCATCGCGAGCAAAGTTTTTATCGTCCACCGCCATGTTAAAGGGTGGAAAGTTCTCAGTCAGTAACACTACTTTGTAGTCTTCTGGTAACTCTGCATGTGCCGCGCTTGCCATCAGCGCCAGCCCGAACAACAGACCGCTCTTCACTAACTTCAGCATCTTGCTTACCCCGCCCTTATGTATTGTGATTATTGGCTAGCAACGCCTATGCCCGCAGGGCTGCGGCGCAACCCTCATACTCCCCTTAAACAAACGGGCCTTAAAAGGCCCGTTTGGTTTCACAGATAGCTATTGAGGGTGTCGTCGACAAAGCCCTCTTCGCGCATCTTGTCCAACTCAGCCTGCAGCTTCTGTACCACCTCATCCGGCACTTGGTTATTGAGTGCCAGATATAGCTCAGCCGTGTCAAAACGCAGGATTGTCTTCAAGCCAGAAACTCCTTCTTGCTTAGCGAGATAACGCCCGGCTGGATCCCCGGTGGCCCAGAGGTCAATCTGCCCAGCCATCAACTTAGTAGCATTGAGCTGATCGCGCAATGCAGTGATTGGAGACAACCCCTGCTCTTCCAGGTGCTGGGCAATCGCATCACCCTTATACGCGCCAATTTTGTACTGCTTGGCTTCTTCGAGATTCTTTACGGTAATGTTGCTATCGCCACGGGCTAAAAGAACCCAGTCATCGGGACCGATTGGCCCAACCCACTTGAACAGCTTCTCACGCTCAGGCAAACGCGCGGTCACGAAGACACCGTAGTTCGGCTTCTCTAGCGCCAATTTGTAGATACGGTCCCAAGGAAAGCGCAGTGTCAGGCTGTACTGAATACCTGCACGCTTGAACATTTCACGCACGATATCCACGGCAATACCGTCGAGATTATCTTCCTGAGCGAAGTTTTTACCGTTGATCGCCATGTTGTATGGCGGGAAGTTTTCGGTCAGTAAGACCATGCGGTAGTTTTCATCAATCTCGGCTCTCGCCACCGCAGACATCAATAGCAGTGCCCCAGCACTTGCCAACAACAGACGCTTCAACATCAATCACAACCCTAATTCAGAACTTATAATTTTAGGCGGGCTAGACTAGCCCTGTTTTTATGCAGACAACAATTGGATGTGTATAGCTGCGACTCAGGTCACCTCCCCGTGACCCGAGATAGAGCATTGGAAAGACTAACGCACAACAATGCCGCGGCTGGCCATGTAGGCTTTAGCTTCAGGCACGGTGTATTCACCGAAGTGAAAAATACTGGCCGCAAGAACCGCAGCCGCTTTGCCCTCAATAATCCCGTCAGCTAAATGCTCGAGATTACCCACGCCACCGGACGCAATAACCGGAATCCCCACGCTCTCGCTGATCGCCCGGGTAACGCCCAGATCAAAGCCGCTCTTCATGCCGTCTTGATCCATGCTGGTCAGGAGAATTTCGCCAGCGCCGAGGTCCTCCATCTTTTTCGCCCACAGCACCGCATCCAGCCCAGTTGGCTTGCGCCCGCCATGAGTGAAAATTTCCCAGCGCGGGGTTTCGCCTGGGCCAGAAACCCGCTTGGCGTCAATCGCGACAACAATGCACTGCGACCCAAAGCGCTGCGCAGCCTCACCCACAAACTCGGGGTTAAACACCGCAGCGGTGTTGATCGAGACTTTGTCAGCGCCGGCATTGAGCAGGTTACGAATATCCATCACCGTGCGCACCCCGCCACCAACGGTCAGCGGGATAAACACCTGGCTGGCCATGCGTTCAACGGTATGCAAAGTGGTGTCGCGGCCATCAACGCTTGCGGTGATGTCGAGAAAGGTAATCTCGTCAGCGCCCTGCTCATCATAACGACGGGCAATTTCTACCGGGTCACCGGCATCGCGGATGTTCTCGAATTTAACCCCTTTAACCACGCGGCCATTGTCGACGTCGAGGCAGGGAATAATACGTTTTGCCAGTGCCATGATGAAATCCTGTTTAGGGTGGACAACGCACGGGTTGCCCACCTACCGAAGCGAGTCGCTCAACCCGTGTAGCTGTCGCAAAATGCCTGCGCTTCAGCAACGTCCAAGGTGCCTTCGTAAATCGCCCGACCGGTGATTGCACCAATAATGCCCGGGGCTTTAGCGGCCAGCAGGCTTTTGATATCACCGAGGTTGTGGATACCGCCAGAAGCAATGACCGGAATCGAAGTCGCCGCCGCCAATGCCGCAGTGAAAGGTACGTTGCAACCTTGCATCATGCCGTCTTTGGCGATATCGGTATAAACGATGGCCGAGACGCCATCAGCTTCAAAGCGCTTGGCCAGGTCAATCACCTGGACGCTGCTGACTTCAGCCCAACCGTCGGTGGCGACAAAACCGTCTTTGGCATCCAGGCCGACAATGACTTTACCCGGAAAGGCTTTGCAGGCCTCAGCCACAAACTCTGGTTGCTTGACCGCCTTGGTGCCGATGATCACGTAGCTGACGCCCGCTTTAACGTAGTGCTCGATGGTTTCCAGCGAGCGAATACCGCCACCGATCTGGATCGGCAGATTTGGGTAGCGCTTGGCGATTGCAGTGACCACATCGCCATTGACCGGCTGGCCTTCGAATGCGCCATTCAGATCGACCAGATGCAAGCGACGGCAGCCACCGTCTACCCACTTGGCAGCCATGCTCACCGGGTCATCGGAAAACACCGTTGAGTCTTCCATACGGCCTTGGCGCAGACGCACACAGGCGCCGTCTTTGAGGTCAATCGCGGGGATAATCAGCATCGGTTGAACCTATTCAAGTCTTATCATTAATCCAAGAGAGCCGCTGAATGCCTCAAGCCTGTGCGGGGCGGTTCAGCGGTTCGTTAACTTTTTTCGAGTGCCCACAAGTCGCTTTCGATGCTCTCAAACCGGTCTCTAAGCACGGTTTGCACATCATCAACAGCCTTGTTGTAGTAAAGCGGCGCGATCTCGCGGTTGAACAGCTCGAGAATCTCCTGCACTTCAAACGAGCCCAACTCAAGTTCGAAGCGCTGATCGAGAAACTTCTGCAGGCTGGCCACGGCAGCCGCCTCCTGAGCAGGCTCAAGGGCCAGAATAGCGGCTTTATCCTTGGCCCGAGCCATTTACCAGCGACCGTCCCATGCCGCGAAGTTCTGCAGCAATTGCAGGCCATGGGTGTGGCTTTTTTCTGGATGGAACTGCACGGCAAAGCGCGAGCCATCAGCCAGCGCTGCGGCAAAATCGTTGCCGTAATGCCCGCGACCAACCACTTGCTTAGGATTGCCCGCTTCGATGTAGTAGCTGTGCACGAAGTAGAAGCGCGCCATGTCAGGGATGTTGTGCCACAGCGGGTGCTTGACCGTTTGCGCGACTTCATTCCAGCCCATGTGCGGTACTTTCAGCGCTTCGCCATCTTCAACCTGGCCCTTGCCAAAGAAACGCACGGAGCCGGGAAACTGGCCAATGCAATCTATGCCGCCATTCTCTTCGCTGCGATCCATCAACGCCTGCATACCCACGCAAATGCCAAGGAACGGGCGATCCTGACTGACTTCACGCACTAGCTGGTCGAAACCCAAACGACGGATTTCAGCCATGCAGTCACGAATCGCACCGACGCCGGGAAACACTACGCGGTCAGCTTCGCGAATCACCTGAGCATCGCTGGTCACTAGCACGCGGCCTGCGCCAACGTGCTCAAGCGCCTTGGACACCGAGTGCAGGTTGCCCATGCCGTAGTCAATCACGGCGACTGTCTGCATCAGAGCACGCCCTTGGTCGACGGCATCTGACCAGCCATACGCGGATCAAGCTCAACCGCCATACGCAACGCGCGACCGAATGCCTTGAACACGGTTTCGATCTGGTGGTGCGTATTGGTGCCGCGCAGATTGTCGATGTGCAGACTCACCAGTGCGTGGTTAACGAAGCCTTGGAAAAACTCCTGAAACAGGTCAACGTCAAAACCGCCAACGACCGCACGGGTGAATGGCACATGCATCTGCAAGCCAGGACGACCCGAGAAGTCGATGACCACTCGCGACAGCGCTTCGTCCAACGGCACATAAGAGTGGCCGTAACGAGTCATGCCTTTTTTGTCGCCGATGGCTTTGGTAAACGCCTGGCCGAGGGTAATGCCAACATCTTCGACGGTGTGGTGGTCGTCAATGTGCAGGTCGCCTTTACACTCGATATCGAGATCAATCAGGCCGTGGCGAGCGATCTGGTCAAGCATATGCTCAAGAAATGGCACGCCGATGTCGAATCGCGCCTTGCCAGTACCATCTAGGTTGATCGAGACCTTGATTTGGGTCTCCAGTGTGTTGCGCTCGACGAATGCCGTACGTTCGGCCATCACCTGCTCCACTCAATCGTTGTGCAAAAGGGTAGCCATTATAGGCAGCCTTATCCGCAGCGGCTACCGGCGATGACCAATGCTGACGCCCACGAATCACCATTAGTAAGAAATTCATCCTAACAAAGCACCTGCACTGGATTTTTAAGCGCCCGATCCATCTCTAAGGAACCTCTGAAAAAGGTAGCGAGCGACGATAGTACAAGGCAAAAAAGTGCGAAAAAGCGACCGGGGTCGCGCTCGACTTTAGTTGGCCTAAATGAGTATTTTGAGCAGTTTTTTAACGCAGCAAGGGCTGCCCCAGTAATATCTAGCGCAGTAGTTTTTCAGAGGCTCCCTAAAAGCTGCCGCGCAGGTTCGTACATATTCACGATGCCATCCAACTGAGCTTTGCGGCACTGGCGCTAATAACGCTATAACGACTGACTATGCTTACTTTGAAGACTGCCCATCATGGACAAAATTGACCGTTTGATCATCGGCGCCGGCGCCCTGGGCCTTGCCTGCGCAGCCCGCCTCGCCAAACCCGGCGAAAGCACCTTGATTGTGGATAACGAAAAACTCATCGGCAGCCATACATCAAGTCGTAACTCCGAAGTGATTCACGCAGGTATTTACTACGCCGCAGATTCACTCAAAGCACAGTTATGCCTTGAAGGTCGCGACCGACTGTATGCGTGGTGTGAGAAGTATCACGTGCCACATCAGCGCATCGGCAAGCTATTGGTTGCGGTCAATGATGCTGAGCGTAGCAACCTTGCAGCCATCGCCGAAAACGCTAAAGCCTGCGACGTTAATGATTTACAAAGCATCAGCCAGCAACAACTTCACAGCCTCGAACCCGCAGTGCGCGGCGTGGAGGCGCTGTTATCTCCGAGCACCGGCATCATCGACAGCCATACTTATTTACAATCTCTGCTTGCCCGCGCCGAACACAATGGCGCGCAACTGGTGCTCGACACACGCATAGAGCGGCTCGAACCGACCTCTGACGGCTGGCTTGCACATGGCTCAAGTGGCGGCGAACCCTTTAGCCTCCATACCCAGCAAGTGCTAAACGCTGGCGGCCTGTTTGCTCAGCAACTGGCGCACAACACCCACGGCCTTAGCGCTGATTTGATCCCAACGCTGCACCTGTGCCAAGGTCGCTACTTCAGTTACAGCGGGCGCTCACCGTTTAGCCACTTGATCTACCCAATGCCGGAGGCCAACGCAACCGGACTGGGCATTCATGCCACGCTAGACCTCGCTGGCCAGTTACGTTTCGGCCCAGACACTCGCTACGTTGAGCAAGTTGATTACAGCGTTGATCCCGGCTTGCTTGAGCCTTTTGCACAAGCAATCCGCCGATATTTTCCGAAACTCGACAGCTCTCGCCTTGTGCCGGGTTACAGTGGCGTCCGTCCAAAGCTGTCCAGGCTAGGGGAACCGGCTGCAGACTTCGTCATCCAAACCAGCACAGACCACGGTTTGCAGGGGCTGATCAACCTATTTGGAATCGAGTCGCCGGGTCTTACTGCCAGCCTGGCAATTGCCGAACGAGTTGCGGGCGTTAATTTGTAACCCACGCAACGCTATACTTGCCTGTTTATATTCAAGTTAATGCATACAAGGAATCGATCATGAAATCGCTCGGCAAAATCCTGGGTTTATTCTTCCTCGGACTGCTGCTGATCATTGTGGCGCTGGGCTTTGCCCTGACCCACTTGTTCGATCCCAACGACTATAAAGACGAGATCCGCGATCTTGCCCGCGAGAAAGCCAACCTTGAGCTAACACTCAACGGCGATATTGGCTGGAGCCTGTTCCCATGGCTAGGTCTTGAGCTGACCGACGCAACCCTGGCCAGCGCCGACACCCCGGATAAGCCGTTTGCAGACCTGCGCTTGCTCGGGTTATCCGTGCGTGTATTGCCGTTGCTGCGCAAAGAAGTGCAGATGAGCGACATCCGCGTTGATGGCCTTAATCTCAACCTCGACATCGATGATAAAGGTCACAGCAACTGGGAAAACGTCGGCCACCCAAAAAAGACTGCCAGCACAACTGATGACTCTGCTGCCAAGCCTGAACAAAGCGCCCCGGCGACAACAACCCAGACCAGTGAACCGGTCAAGCTGGATATTGATAGCTTGATCGTCAACAGCGCCCGGGTTAATTATCACAACGCCCAGAAAGGCCAACAGTTCAGCGCTGAAAGCATCCAACTGACCACCGGCGCGATCCAGGAAGGCGCCAGCGTACCGGTCAAGCTCAGCGCTTTCTTTGGCATCAACAAACCGGTAATGCGCGCCCGCACTGAGCTGCAAGGCGATCTGCGCTTTGACCGAGTCTTGCAGCGTTATGAACTTGAAAACGCAAAAATCTCCGGCGAAGCATCCGGCGAACCCCTTAACGGTCAAACACTGACTTATGCCCTGCAAGGCCAGTTGACCGTTGATATGGCGGCCAACATTGCACGATGGAGCAGCTTGAAGCTCTCTGCCAACCAGCTTCGCGCGATTGGCGATATCGAGGTTACCGACCTGCGCAACAAGCCCAAGCTCAGTGGCGGCTTGTCTATTGCGGAAGTTAACCTGCTCCAGTTCCTGAAAGGCATTGGTCAGGAAATTCCTGCCAGAAACGACGAAAACACCTTGGCCAAGTTTGAACTGGTGACCCGCCTTAGCGGCGGCCCAGCCAGCATCAAACTCAATGAAATGACGCTCAAGCTCGACGACACCACCTTCACCGGCGAGCTGGCGGTTGACGATTTCGCCAAACAGGCACTGCGCGTAAACCTTAAAGGCGACAAACTAGACCTTGACCGTTACCTGCCGCCAAAGTCGAAAGAAGCCAGTGCACGTGATGCCGAAGTCAAGCAAAGCGTAGCCAGCGCCGGTGCTTCAGGCACTTCAGCGCTGCCTAAGGCACCGACCCAGCAAGCATGGAGCACCGACCAGGTACTCCCAATCGATCGCCTGCGCAAACTCGACATGCAAGTTGCACTGAAGCTTGATCATTTAACGGCAGACAAACAAAACTTCAGCGATGTCGACCTGCAAGCCAAAAGCGCAGGCGGCCTGCTCACTCTCGACAACGCCAGCGGCAAACTCGGCAGCGGCAGCTTTGTAGCCAAGGCACGAGTCGACGTGCGCCCAGCTACGCCTGTACTTAGCCTGCAAAGCACCATCAAAAGCCTGCAAGTCGAACCGTTTCTGACTACCGCTAAAAACAAAGCACCGGTCAAAGGCCTGCTCGACCTGCAAGCTAATCTGACCACTAATGGCAACAGTCAAAAAGCCTGGATCGAAGCACTCAATGGCACCAGCAGCTTTGCTCTGGAAAACGGCGTGCTGGTCGATGCCAACCTCGAGCAGCAAATCTGCCAAGGCATTGCCACGCTTAACCGCAAGCAACTGACCCGCGAGGTCAGCGGCAAGGACACTCCGTTTAAAACCCTGAACGGTAATCTGACCTTCCGTAATGGCGTTGCCAGTAATCCCGACTTGAAGGTCGAGGTACCCGGCCTGGATGTGACGGGTGACGGCGACCTCGATCTGCGCGTGCTGGGCCTGGACTATCGCATCGGCGTCACCCTGATCGGTGACACCCGTGCAATGCCAGACCCGGCCTGCCAGGTTAACGAACGCTACGTCGGCCTTGAATGGCCAATTCGCTGCCGTGGTCCGCTTGAACTTGGCGCTAAAGCTTGCCGTCTCGATAAAGATGGCCTGGGTAAGATTGCAGCCAAATTAGCGGGCGAAAAACTCACCGAGAAGCTCGAAGAAAAACTCGGCGACAAAGTCAGCCCGGAACTAAAAGACGCACTCAAGGGCCTGTTCAAGCGATGAGTCCAGAGCAGTTTTCAACAGCTGTTCTGCAATGGTATGACCTGCACGGCCGCAAAGACTTGCCCTGGCAACAGGGCATAACACCCTATCGCGTCTGGGTGTCTGAAATCATGCTCCAGCAGACCCAAGTCAGCACTGTCCTGGGTTACTTCGACCGGTTTATGGATGCGCTGCCAACGGTGCGCGACTTGGCCGAAGCAGCAGAAGATGAAGTGCTGCATTTATGGACCGGGCTGGGGTATTACACTCGCGCCCGCAACCTGCAAAAAACCGCCAAACTGGTGATGAGCGAGCACGGTGGAGAGTTTCCACGCGACCTTGAAGCACTGATCGCCCTGCCCGGCATTGGTCGCTCTACAGCGGGCGCTATCGCCAGCTTGAGCATGAACCTGCGCGCGCCGATTCTCGACGGCAACGTCAAACGCGTTCTGGCTCGTTATGTCGCGCAAGAGGGATATCCCGGCGAACCCAAAGTTGCCAAGCAATTGTGGGATGTCGCTGAACGCTTCACTCCGCAGCAGCGCGTGAATAACTACACCCAAGCGATGATGGACCTCGGCGCGACGCTCTGCACTCGCAGCAAGCCAAGCTGCCTGCTTTGCCCGCTTAAAACGGGTTGTCAGGCGCACCTGCTGGGTCTGGAAATCCGCTACCCGATCCCAAAACCGCGCAAAACGCTGCCGCAAAAACGCACACTGATGCCGATACTGGCCAACCGTGAAGGCGATATTCTGCTTTATCGCAGGCCGTCCAGCGGTCTTTGGGGCGGTTTATGGAGCTTGCCGGAGCTATCTGACCTGCAAGAGCTAGAATTACTCGCCAATAGCCATCAGCTGAATTTAGGCGCGCGCCAACAACTCGCCGACCTCACTCATACCTTTAGCCACTTCCAACTGGCTATTGAGCCATGGTTAATCAACGTCACCACAGCTCCGGCTAGCGTGGCCGAGGCCGACTGGCTCTGGTATAACCTCGCCCAACCGCCGCGCCTGGGCCTTGCTGCCCCGGTCAAAAAGTTACTGAAACGCGCGGCAGATGCCTTGAATGCAGGAGAATTGTCATGACTCGTACCGTGATGTGCCGCAAGCACAAGCAAGAACTTCCAGGCCTTGAGCGCCCGCCATACCCAGGCGCCAAAGGTGAAGACATCTTCAACAACGTCTCCAAGCAAGCGTGGGATGAGTGGCAAAAACACCAAACCCTGCTGATCAACGAGCGTCGCTTGAACATGATGAACGCCGAGGACCGCAAATTCCTCCAGGCCGAGATGGACAAGTTCTTGTCTGGCGAAGATTACGCACAAGCCGAAGGTTATGTGCCTCCCAGCGAGTAAATTCGACCGAGGGTGAAACTGATCAAAACTTGATCGATTTAACCCGAATTCACCGTAAGCGCCCGTTATCTTTAAATATTTTTCATACCGGCGCTTGACATGCCCTCGTCAAATCCGTCTAATACGCCCCGTTGCCCAGATAGCTCAGTCGGTAGAGCAGGGGATTGAAAATCCCCGTGTCGGCGGTTCGATTCCGTCTCTGGGCACCACTAATTGATTTCAGGTGGTGTCAACAGCATCTGAAAGCCCACAAGAAACCCGCCTAGTGCGGGTTTTTTGTTGCCTGAGTTTCACCTTGCTACCTAAAGCCGCCAACCCCCACTGAAGCACTGCATGTGTTGCCAGGCATTCGACGTATCCAATCAGAAAGCGGGCAGACCAAGGATTGCTTGTTCCTATCAGTGAGGGCGCAAAGCATATTCCCGAGCATGCCATGCAAGCCCGTCGCCTATCGCTAGCATTGAGAGCTGTTGCTCGGGCATAATTTATCTAATTTTGCAGCGTATTCAGCTCTTTAGCGCACATTTGCGCGCAGTACTCAGCAAATTGTTTTAGCGTAGACTCGAACAACCCTGTTTTAGCCAGTTGGATAAAACGTCAGGCACGCATGGCGTTTTTTGTATCTGCGCGACAGGCAACTGCAGTGATGCGACACCCTCGCGCACTCAGACCCGATACCGGCTCTGGCCCGCTTGGCGCTCCATAAGACGCTGTGCTAGCTTGGCGCTTTAATAGGATGGCCAATTGATACTTGGCGCAAATCCAATAACAAGAGGACAACCCATGGCCGATGCAGCTGCCGCGCTGGAAATCCGCAACCTGCACAAGCGCTACGGCGACCTCGAAGTGCTTAAAGGCATTTCCCTCACCGCCCGTGATGGCGATGTGATCTCTATTCTGGGTTCCTCCGGTTCAGGCAAATCAACCTTTCTGCGTTGCATCAACCTGCTGGAAAACCCACACAAGGGACAAATCATTGTCTCGGGTGAAGAACTCAAACTGAAATCCGCAAAAAATGGCGAACTGATTGCTGCTGATGGCAAACAGATAAATCGCCTGCGCAGCGAAATCGGTTTTGTATTCCAGAACTTCAATTTGTGGCCGCACATGAGCGTGCTCGATAACATCATCGAAGCACCGCGCCGCGTACTGGGCCAGAGCAAAGCCGAGGCGATTGAAACCGCTGAAGCATTGCTGGCAAAAGTGGGTATTGCCGACAAACGCCACGTTTACCCCAACCAACTTTCTGGCGGACAGCAACAGCGCGCAGCCATCGCTCGTACACTGGCGATGCAGCCAAAAGTTATTCTCTTCGATGAACCTACTTCGGCACTCGACCCGGAGATGGTACAAGAAGTGCTTAATGTGATCCGCGCACTCGCAGATGAAGGCCGCACCATGTTACTGGTCACCCACGAGATGAATTTCGCTCGTCAGGTTTCCAGTGAAGTGGTTTTCCTGCATCAGGGCCTGGTAGAAGAACAAGGAACGCCCGAGCAGGTGTTTGATAACCCTGACTCGGTGCGTTGCAAACAATTCATGTCAAGCAATAGCTAACACGGAGCAACATTGGAATGCAAAACTACAAAAAGATCTTACTGGTTGCAGCCGCCACTCTGGCTTTCGGCACCAGCGCAGTCGCCGCAGACAAACTGAAACTCGGTACAGAGGGTGCTTACCCTCCGTTCAACCTGATTGACGCAAGCGGCAAAGTTGGCGGCTTCGACGTCGAAATTGGTCAAGCACTTTGCGCCAAGATGAAAACCGAATGTGAAGTCGTGACTTCCGACTGGGACGGTATCATTCCAGCACTGAACGCTAAGAAGTTCGACTTCCTGATCGCCTCGATGTCGATCACCGAAGAGCGTAAGCAAGCAGTTGATTTCACCGATCCGTACTACACCAACAAGCTGCAGTTCATTGCACCAAAAGACAAAACCTTCACCACTGACAAAGCCAGCCTCGATGGCAAAGTGATTGGTGCTCAGCGCGCGACCATCGCCGGTACGTGGCTGGAAGACAACCTGGATGGCGTTGTCGACATCAAGCTGTACGACACCCAGGAAAACGCTTACCTAGACCTGTCGTCTGGCCGTCTTGATGGCGTACTGGCTGACACCTTCGTCAACTGGGAATGGCTGAAAAGCGATGCGGGCAAGAGCTTTGAATTCAAAGGCGACCCGGTATTCGACAACGACAAGATCGGTATTGCCGTGCGTAAGAACGACCCTCTGCGCGAGAAGCTCAATGCTGCTCTGAAAGAGATCGTTGCTGACGGTACTTACAAGAAGATCAACGACAAGTACTTCCCTTTCAGCATTTACTAAGCTGCTAGCTTTGCGCCGCCCTTTACTGGGCGGCGCAAACATCTGAGCCCCCATGAATTTCGACCTCTACGGATTCGGCCCCGCACTCGCTGCCGGTACCTTGATGACCATTAAGCTGGCGCTTTCTGCGCTGGTATTGGGTTTGGTACTTGGGCTGCTTGGCGCACTGGCCAAAACATCGCCTTACAAGCCAGTGCAGTGGCTGGGCGGGACCTATTCAACGATTGTGCGCGGCATCCCCGAACTGCTTTGGGTACTGCTGATTTATTTCGGCACCGTTAGCATGATGCGCACACTGGCTGACTTTCTAGGCATTGAAAGCCTGGAGCTGAGCCCCTTTGCTGCTGGTGTAATCGCACTCGGCATCTGCTTCGGCGCGTACGCGACTGAAGTTTTTCGTGGCGCTATTTTGGCCATTCCCAAAGGCCACCGCGAAGCGGGTCAGGCGCTGGGCATGTCTAAACCACGTATTTTCTGGCGTTTGATTCTGCCACAAATGTGGCGCATCGCCCTGCCCGGCCTTGGCAACCTGTTCATGATTTTGATGAAAGACACAGCCTTGGTTTCGGTGATCGGCCTGAATGAAATCATGCGTCGCTCGCAAATTGCTGTTACCGCGAGCAAAGAACCTTTCACCTTCTTCCTGGTTGCCGCATTTATTTATCTTGGCCTGACCGTCATTGCCATGACTGGCATGTACTTCCTTGAAAAACGCGCGGGTCGCGGATTTAGCAGGAGCGCCGCATGAACTGGGAAGTCATCATCAAGTGGCTGCCACGCCTGGCTGAAGGCGCGGTACTGACCCTGGAGCTAGTCGCAATCGCGGTGGTTGCCGGGTTGATTCTAGCGATACCAATGGGCATCGCCCGCTCCTCAAAGAACCTGCTGGTTCGCGGCATCCCTTACGGCTACATATTTTTCTTTCGCGGCACACCGCTGCTGGTTCAGCTGTTTTTGGTGTATTACGGCCTCGCCCAGTTTGATGCAGTGCGTAATGGGCCGCTATGGCCGATCTTGCGCGACCCGTTTTGGTGCGCAGTGATCACCATGACGCTGCACACCACCGCGTATATTGCCGAGATTCTGCGCGGCGCAATTCAGGCAGTCCCCCAGGGTGAAGTAGAAGCTGCGCGAGCACTTGGCATGTCACAAACCCAAGCCATGCTGCGTATTATTCTGCCGCGCGCGGCACGTATCGGCCTACCCGCGTACAGCAACGAAGTCATCCTGATGCTCAAGGCCAGCGCGCTTGCCAGCACCGTGACCTTACTCGAACTTACTGGCATGGCGCGGACGATCATCGCCCGGACTTACCTGCCAGTGGAGATTTTCTTTGCTGCCGGTCTGTTCTATCTGGTGATTGCCTTCATCCTCGTTCAAGCATTCAAATTGCTTGAACGCTGGTTGCGCGTAGACGCCTGCCAAGGCCGTTAAATGCCGCAGGCCGCAAAGGCCTGCGGCCTTCATGAAGACACCGCAAATGCCATCACCCAACGATTTAGCCAAACACTTCGAGGCGCTAAATCGTTTTCTTAGCGAGCATCAAGCACTCTGGCGACCGCGCCCATTCAGCGATCGCCCCATGGCGTGGGAACAAACCCACCCGCAATTAGCGATCTGGCTGAAAGCACGTAGTCTTGCCGATGCTGAACAGGCTCAAGCTGAACCGCACAAACTAAAGGCGCCTGAGCCCTTTATCAGCTTGGCCGAACAGGCCCAGGCGCTGTGCCAGATTGCTCCGCTGCCACACATAAATGGCCCTCAATTGCCCAGCCGTTTGAGCAATGACATCCCGGGGCGTAAATGGCTGCAAATTCAGGCATTCGCCAACAGCTTGAGCTTTGAAAAACCAACGCGGCACTGGCTCGACTGGTGCTCAGGCAAGGGCCACCTTGGGCGATTATTAGCCCGACAAGGCCAGCCATTGAGCTGTTTTGAATATGACCCCCAGCTTGTGGATAAAGGTGCACAGCTAAGCCAAAAGCTGGGCATCAATGCGCAACATATTGAGCAGGATGTACTGGCAACAGACGCTGGGAAATGGCTCAAAACCGAGCACACACCAGTGGCGCTACATGCCTGTGGCGACCTGCATGTTCGACTGATGCGACTGGCAAGCGAGGCTGGCTGCGAGCAACTGGCAATCGCCCCTTGCTGCTACAACCGCATCAGCAGCAGCCACTATCAGCCGCTGTCAAAAATCGCTCAAGCAAGCAAACTTCAACTGTCGATCCAGGACCTCGGCCTGCCCCTCAGCGAGACCGTAACCGCCGGTAGCCGGGTGCGTAAACAACGCGACATTTCCATGGCCCGACGCTTGGCCTTTGACTGCCTACAGCGCGAATTACGTGGGCTAGACGAATATTTACCAACGCCTTCACTGGCGTCCGCCTGGCTTAACAAACCCTTCGCCGAGTTCTGTATCGATCTCGCCAAGCTGAAAGATATTGCGCCTCCGCCCACCACAACCGACTGGGCCAAACTTGAAGCCAAAGGCTGGCAACTATTAGCACAGGTGCGCAATCTCGAGTTACTACGCGGCTTGTTTCGCCGACCGCTAGAAGTCTGGTTACTGCTCGACCGCGCCCTGTATTTGTGCGAACGCGGCTACACCGTTCAGCTCGGCAGCTTCTGTTCGCGCGAGCTAACCCCGCGCAACCTTATGCTGGTCGCTGAGCGTATCGCTTCTGCCACTGAAGCTGTGGATAACTTTGTTGATAGATTCTGCAAAAGCCGCTCTAAAGCCGCTGCGATCTCACTGACAAAAAACCGACTATTTTCGGCCAATAATTAATAACCAACAAAAACATAAGCTTGCATGACAGAGTGATGACAAGCACCTCAGGCTAATACAAATTGATTAATTACTAACCAATTGTGCATAAGAAATTCGCTGCTCATAGCTAGACGAACAAAAAACTCCACTAAAAGCCCTTGTCAGCCAGAAACTTATCTATATAATGCGCCCCACAAATGCCGGTATAGCTCAGTTGGTAGAGCAACTGACTTGTAATCAGTAGGTCCCGAGTTCGACTCTTGGTGCCGGCACCATACAAAACAAAGACTGCATGCAATTTGCTGTTTTTGACGCCGTAATCAGATGTTCCCGAGGTACAGTTCCAGCACAGTCCCGTACTGAGCACACCTCGGAGAGCGTATGGCAACCCTAGTAAAAACTCCCCAAGGCACATGGAAAGCGGTAATCCGCAAGTCCGGTTGACCTCCAGCATCAAAAGCCTTCAGAACCAAACGTAATGCCGAAGATTGGGCGCGTCGCACCGAAGATGAATTAGTGCTCAGTGCCTACATCGAACGCAGCGCATCTGAGCGGCTAACGCTGGAATCTGCATTGCATTTGAGTCGTACCGCCTTTTGAGTCCAGCGTTGAGATGTCCTTACCCTTGATCAGGTACACCTCCGGAGATTAGCCCCAACTGTCCGCACCGCTTTTGTTCATGACTGGAAGGAAAGCGCGTTTGGTACTCATCGGGGTTCTGGAGTGATCGCAACTCTCGCGTCGTCAGCATCCTCGACTCTATGATCGGACCACCTTAGTCGCTGCGAAGTGGCCCTTGAGGTTTCAACGCCACGCAACGACTCGACGCTCGCAACGATCATCGAACAATCGCCGGTGCGGTAAATGTATAGCCGACGCCATAGACCACCTTGATGGGAGCTTGCAGGTTGGTGTGTTCATCTACCTTGCGACGAAGTCGGCTGACGACGGCATCGAGATACCGGTTGTCGAAATGAGCCCTTGGTCGGGCAATCGTCTCCACCAGTTTCTCTCGATCACAAACGCCCCCCTCGGAGTCGCAAAGCGTACTCAAGAGAGTAAACTCGGTCGCGGTCAGCTTGAGCGAATGCTGGTTTGGTGCTGTTAGCGTCCAGTTTCTGCTGTCCAATACCCAGTGTTCTCCGGTGTTGTCCGTTGCATCGGCCAGGCCACCTGTCCGCCGCAACAGGCTGCGGATTGCCGCTTCGATCTCCCGCAACGTACTGTGCTTGACGAGATAGATGTCAGCGCCACTTTCAAAGCCTCGTATACGGTCGTCACTATCGCTTAGTGCCGTAAGCATGATGATGCCGCAGCGATGGGCCGCGCGAATTTCGCTGGCGAGCTCAAACCCGTTTCCGTCTGGCAGCCCGACATCAAGAATGATGATGTCAGGTAGCTCGCTATCCAACAGCGTCTGACGCAGGCCTTCAGCCGTCGCGACACCTTCAGCCGTAAAGCCGCACAGTTTGAGGAAGTCAACGAGATCCTTTCGGAGTCGCAGTTCGTCTTCAACAATCAATACGTGCGTCAAGTCATCGCCTCCTATGGCTTCGCCGACTGGGTTGCTTCGTTTGGCAGCGGCACGCGCAAGACGGCCACCGTCCCCCTCCCCTCATTGGCGAGTAACTCCAGTGTGCCACCATGGTAGGCCAGTAGTTTGCGGGACGCGTAGAGGCCGAGCCCGGTGCCGGTCGCGGCCTTGGTGTTGGAGGCCCGATAGAAACGTCGTCCGATCTTGGGCAATTCGTTTTTCGGTATGCCGATGCCGTGATCACGCACCCGGATATTGAAGAAACCGACTTCGACCCAGAAATCGATATAAACGGGCTGGCCCTCTGGCGAGTATTTGAGCGCATTGTCAATAAGATTGATAACGATCGTCGCCATCATGCCTGGATCGACGAATATCGATGCTGCCTCGTGCTCTGTCTGGAAATACAAACGTTCACTGCGGCCGCCCATTTCGAAATGCAATTGCACATCGGCGATAAGAGATGCCATAGGCATTGATTCGGGCTGAAAGCCATTTTCTCGGTCGTTCGACATAAAGCGATCGATCAGGGAGAACAGTCGGTCCAACGCCTCACCAATGCCGGAGAGGCGTTCCTTCGTTGCCTCATGAGATCTATCGCCGACAAGGCCAATCATATCGACCGCATTACGGATGATCGCCAACGGGGTGCGAAACTCGTGACTGACAACGCGCATGAAGTCAGCCTGCTCCTCACGAAGCGCACGTTCAGACTCAAGACTGGTGTTCAACTGGTCTTGTAACTTACGCCGTTCCAGCACTTCCCGTGACAGGGCGTCATTCTTCTCGCGCAGATCAGCTGAGAGCCGTGAACTGACCATGAAGAGCAGGCAGGCGAACAAGGCGATCTGGAACAGAATACCTTGCAGCAGATACCAGGTGTTGCGGTCGTTCATAACAGTGACATCCTGCGAAGTGGCCGGAAACCAGAATTCGATGGCACTGTGAATGATGCTCGCTGCCATGTAATAGGCAAGCACGCCAAGCGTCATCCAACGCAAAAGCCAGGGTTGTGTCCGGTCTCGCAGCAGCACCAGCGACATGGCCGACATAGCGATCACGGTGAAGAGAGTGGATGTGTGGATGCGGATCGCGATGCTGCTTGGGTCAACGACCATCGCGATGCTCCAGATCACGACATAGCAAATGAGCAGACAGATGCCAACCCAGGTGTAGCGCGACTGCCCCAGAAAACGTGCCAGGCCTACTGCAAGCAGAACCAACCCCAGCTTGATAACGGCATTGGACAGGACGATGGACCAGACTGCTGGCTGCTCCTCTCGCAGGAGCAATAGGAGAAGCCCTATGGCAATTGCCTTAAACCCTACCGCGAGAAACTTGAGCTCGTAGAGATGACGCCACGCCAACCAGACAAAGAGCCAAGCAACCGCCTGCAGACTGGCGGTGGCCAGGCTGACGATCAGCACTGTCTTGAGATCAAGCATCGCTGAGCATTTTCACAGTCCCTCGCCACATACCCGTTGTTACGGTTCTTATAGTTGGCAGGTGATGAAGGATAGCGCAAGTACAATCGTGCCCTGCAAGAATTGAATGGAATTCACTGGAGGTGATGAATTGATATTTCGATTAGAAGACCAATCGATTCACCCCTCGGATCTTGAATCACAGAAGGCGCGCCATCAGGCAAGTTTTAATCAGCACTGAATCGTTCTGACCCGTAAAACCTATGATGTAAACGACCCTATCCTCGGTAAAGGCGTGGCTTGATGTCACTACCAAGGCCATGCATCGCGACCTGTGTCCATTAGATCGAAACTGCATGGTCCACGTTGAATAACCTCTGTTGGACGAGGTTGTCATGTTATCTGCCGCAATCTCAGCACATGAGCATGTGCCTGCGGCGCACTGGCCGCCAGTGCCATACCTTGACCCACTGAATAGCCCGGTTTACTGGGCAATTTTCTCCGATTTCAACCGAGATGCTTTCCCAGTAGTACGGCACGACCGACTAACGACCAGTACTTACTTGGGGTCAAGCATTCTTGAGCATTTATACGGGCTCCCCTGTGGTACCACCCCTGCGCATCATGCCGTTTATATGGCAGGGGTTGAGTGTTGCCCAAGTACAACTGTGCCGGGAAAGAAGGCGTTGGAAAGGTCGACGGATGTAGCTGTGGTCGATTGATCAGTTAGCTCTTCACCTTGATTCGACCCGAACGCCGAGGCGCAAGATTTAGTCAGAATTCAATTGTTTTGAGCAGTAGAAATGATGACTGCAATGGTCCTAAATCCTTATCAGACGCTGGAAAGCCCATCATAGATTGCCGCCCAGTCAATCAAAAACTCCAAACCGTTGGATTTGTAGACATGAATAACAAAGACAAAGACTCATCCAGGCGCGGCAGTCATTCTGAAAACCCACTCAATCCGAACACCCTGCGTGTACTGACCGCATCGGCTGTAGGCCTGTGCAGTTTGGCCATGTTAAGCCATGCGCGTGCAGACTGCGATGGATCTGCAAGCCAGTCACTGGGTTCAGGCGATTTTGGATATACATGGTCGATTTGCAACGGCAACGACGGTAGCCCCGGAGAGGCCATAACGCTTGAAACCCAAGGATCGTATACGGCTGGCAGCAGTCTCCCTTACACCTCACAGAGGACAGACCAGAACGGTATCATCCTGGCACACACACGTGGTGGCGATGGCGTCGACGATGGGGCTGCCGGGAACGGCGCCAGCGTTACGATCAAAAATTCTGGCCCTGTAACCCTGACCAGTGAGAACGATCCGGGCTCGATCGGCAATTTGATTTCGGCATTGAGCATCAGCGGCGACGGGGATACGGATAATGATAATTACAAGTCGAGTGGCGGGAATGGTGCGTGGGGTGGGGCCGTCACCATCAACAACACTGGAACGCTGACCGTAGAATCGGTTGCCGCCGCTCAAGGCAGAGGCATGTCCGGCATCCTTGGCTGGAGCCAGGGTGGCAAGGGCGGTAATCAGAACGACGGTGTGGTGGGCGACCAACAGGGCGGCACCGGCGGCAACGGCAACACCATCCGCATCACCAACAACGGGCAAGTGAATCTAGGTAGTGAGAGCAGCCTGCTGAACGGGCTGGACTATACCTGGGGCATCGTCGGCAAATCCCTTGGCGGTCAGGGTGGCGACGACAACGGTTCCGGTGGTACGGGTGGCGCCATCGATATTCTCAATGGAGCATCAGCACCAGGTCGTGCCCCAATCAATATCTACTCGAACAGCTCTGGCAGCGTGCGCGGCATCTATGCGCTGAGCCAGGGCGCTAACGGCACGGCTTCTTATGACAGCACCGATAATGGCGGCAACGGCGCGCGCGGCAGCACCATTTTAGTCGATACATATTCCGATATTACTGTCGTCAATACCGCCGATGTCAGCGAGCTATCGGGCGGTATCGTTGCCATCAATCAGGGGGGGAACGGGGGCACCGGCTATGGCTCGTCGGACGGCGGTGTTGGTGGAGACGCCAGCAACGATACGATGACCCTGAGCGTCGAAGGCGCTACGGTGTCGACATCCGGCGATGATGTCATGGGCGTGGTCGGACTGACCCGGGGCGGGCGCGGCGGCGATGGAAAAGATGGCGAGAAGGACAGTTCCGGTGGACGTGGTGGTGGTGGCAGTCAGATCCAAATAAATGTTGGTGGCGGCACCATCGAGACGAACGGCAGCTATGCCTACGGAGTGTTGGGTGGGAGCATCGGTGGCCAGGGCGGTAATGGCGGCGATGACACGGCGATTGTCGGTACAAGTGGTGGTGGTGGCTACGGCGGTAACGCTGGCAGCGTCGGTGCCTATATGACAGGTGGTTCCGAGATCACAACGTCGGGGGATTTCTCGGCTGCAGTAACCTTGCATTCGATCGGTGGCGGCGGCGGCACAGGCGGTGACTTTACCGACGTGCTTGGCGGCAGCGGCGGCAATGGTGGCAATGGTGGTAATGGCGGCAAGGCCATCATCACTAACGTTGACGGGGCAATCACCACCGCTGGCGATCATTCCTATGGCCTTCTGGTGCAATCGATCGGCGGTAGCGGCGGCACTGGCGGCATCACCAACGGATTGACGCTGGAATTGGGTGGCGATGGTGGCAATGGTGGATCGGCGGAAACGGCAAATGCTCAGAACGCAGGTGCAATCCGTACATCAGGCTATTCGGCGCATGGCATCCTGGCGCAATCGATCAGCGGTGGTGGCGGCGCGGCGGGCACAGCCGGGGGCATTCTGTCGATTGGCGGCAGCGGTGGCGACTCCAACCCGTCCGGTGACGCCATGGTTTCGAACTCGGGTGACATCAGCACTGGTGGCGATGCAGCGGTCGGCATCATGGTCCAGTCGGTCGGTGGCGGCGGCGGCACTGGCGGTGGTGCGAAAGGTATCGTGACAGTTGGTGGCCAGGGCAGCGCCGGCGGCAACGCCGCACATGCCAGCGCCATTTTGACCGGTGGATCGATCACCACGCTGGGAGAGATGGCACACGCGATCATGGCGCAATCGATCGGCGGCGGTGGCGGCAATGGCGGGAATGTGATCGATATGTCGGTCGGAGTTCCAGCGATTGGCGTCGGAGGCACCGCTTCGGGTGGCGGTAGCGGCGGATGGGCCTGCGTCACCAATAAAAATGCTGGCGGCGATTGTTCTGCAGGCTCGGACGCGCCACAGGCGGTTGCCATCTCGACCTCGGGCTCCGGTGCGCTTGGTATCCTCGCGCAATCGGTCGGCGGTGGCGGCGGCAATGGTGGCAATGCCACGGGTGCGGCTGCCGGGATTGCCAGTTTCCAGGTCGGTGGCGGTGGTGGTGGTGGCGGCTACGCAAATACCGTAAACGTCGGCTTTCAGGGCTTGACCATGACAACCCAGGGCTCGCACGCTGCGGGCATCGTGGCACAGTCGGTGGGCGGCGGTGGCGGCACAGGCGGGTCTGCCAGTTCCTATTCCGCAGATATCGGCTTCACGGCGTCGGTAGCGGTGGGTGGCACGGGTGCTTCTGGAGGCGCCGGTGGCAAGGTTTTCGTGGATCTGACTGACAGCACTATCAAAACCGGCCAGGACGGTGGCGACGTAACCGATGCCATTGGCGTGCTCGCGCAGTCGATCAGCGGCGGTGGCGGCAGCGGCGGGTCCTCAGTCGCCGACGCGCTCACCGTAGCGATTCCCACCAGCGAAGGCGTCTCGCTCGCGATGAGCGTCACGACCGCCGTCGGTGGCAGCGGTGGATCATCCCATAACGCCGACGCGGTATCGCTGAGCCTCGACGGCAGCACCACGGTCGCCACAAAAGGTACGTCTTCGCATGGTCTGGTGGCGCAATCCATCGGTGGCGGTGGCGGCAACGGCGGCTCGGCATCCTCAATGGCCTCGACAGCGGGGATCGAGGACACGGTCAGCGCGGATATCGGAGTTTCTGTCGGTGGCGCGGGCGCTGGTGGAGGCAATGGTGGTGCCGTGACTGTGGCGCTCTCCGACAGCGCGTCCGTAGCTACGGCCGACGATTACGCCAACGCTATCGTGGCGCAATCGATCGGCGGCGGCGGCGGCAATGGTGGTGTTGGCAGCGTGAATAGCAAGCAGATCGGCGGCGGTTTCAACCTGACGGCCAATATTGGTGTCGGCGGCGCCGGTAGCGGTGGTGCCAACGGCGGAACAGCGAATGTGGATCTCGATGATGGCACCAGCGTGCAGACCACTGGATCAGGATCGCGTGGCGTTCTGGTTCAGTCGATCGGCGGCGGCGGCGGTACTTCGCAAGGTGCCAGCGTCGGGCTTTCGGCCAGTGACAGCATAGCTGGCGGTGGCGGGGAAGACGGGGGCAGCGGCGCATTCTCCGCATCTGTCGGCGTTGGCCTCGGCCGTACCGGCGGCAGCGGTGGTTCGGCTGGCACCGTCAACGTCACCACCGCGGGTAAAATCAATACCTTCGGGGCGGATGCTGACGGGGTTCTGGCGCAGTCGATTGGCGGCGGCGGCGGGCTCGGTGGTTCGGTAGGCCAGGCGACCTCTGACGATTCCGAGTCGCATGACGACAGTGGTGAGAGTGATTGTTCCAGCGATGATGGCGACGGCGAATCCGGTTACTGTTTCAGTGTTAGTGTCGGAGCATCAATCGATGACGGCGGCGCAGGCGGCACGGCTGCCGATGGCAACACGGTCGAGTTGACGCATGCCGGTGTGGTGACCACCACCGGTGACTGGGCAGACGGAATCGTCGCGCAGTCGATCGGCGGCGGCGGCGGTTCAGGAGGCACATCCACTGCATCCGGCAGCCAGGCAACGGCCAACATCACCGTCGGCGTCGGCGGGCGCGGTGGTGCCGGTGGTAGTGGCGGCAAGGTCAACGTCACTTTCGATGACAACGGTGATGGCAACAGCATCATTACCTCGGGTTTCAGCGCCTATGGTGCTCTGCTTCAGTCTATTGGGGGTGGCGGTGGCCAGGGCGGCGATGGGTCCGACCAGGCGACCGGCAAGATCACCGTCGGTGCCGCCGCAGGAGGCTCGGGCGGCTCGGGTGGCGATGGTGGAACTGTATCTGCCGGAGGATGGATCAACCTGACGACGAACGGCGACGACGCACATGGCCTCGTCGCGCAGTCGATCGGCGGTGGCGGCGGCATCGGTGGCGCCGGTAGTTCCAAGGCGGCAGACGATGACGACAGTCATCAGATTGATCTGGTCGTCGGTGGCGCCGGGAGCGCCGGAGGCAGCGGCGGCAGGGTCGATCTCGACCTTGGCACATGGCTGATTACCTATGGCGATCGTGCGTTTGGCGTCGTCGCACAGTCGATCGGCGGTGGCGGCGGCATCGGTGGCGCCGGAGAGGCAGACAGCATTGCTTCGCTGGTGGTCGGTGGCTCGGCCGGCGGCGTGATCAACGGCGGTGACGTATCGGTCGATATCACAACGAAGAGTGGCCTGTACACCCGTGGCCTTGCCGCCCATGGCGTCATTGCCCAATCGATCGGCGGTGGCGGCGGAATTGGTGGCTCCGCGTCTGGAGCGCCGCTTTCCTTCAAGGGTGACGACGCGGGTAGCTATGGCGACGGTGGTGACGTTGCCGTGACACTCGACAACGCGCATATCGAAACCGACGGGGATCACTCCTTTGGAGTCATCGCACAGTCGATCGGCGGCGGTGGCGGCTTTGGAGGCAACGGATCCAGTGCCTTTATGGGGTCGAACAAGAACGCAAGCACGGTCGGCAGGAGCGGCCAGGTGACCGTCAATGTCATCAACGATGGATCCGTCCGAGCGAATGGTGAGGACTCGGTCGCCATCTTCGCGCAAAGCGACTCGCGCCAGACCAACGGCGGCGTAGAAGTGAACATCGCCGGCACAGTCGTGGGTGGCTCGGGTAGCCAGGGCGCAGGGATGGTCGTCGCTGGCGGCACTGATCAGGGCGACCGCGCCAATACCGTCACGGTTAATGAAGGTGGTTCGCTCAGCGCCGCCTCAGGCGTCGCGATCCGTTATCACGGCAGCGATAACTCCAATAACGATAATCCCAATGCCGGTGGCCTGGCGATCACCAATGAAAGTCTCGGCCGGATCGATGGCAGTATCGAGGCCTATGATGTAGACGGGAATCTTCTGTCTCGCTCTCAGGGAACCGGTACCGCGATGCTCAGCAAGGCAATCTTCGCCGCCCCGTATGCCGCCGTTAGCGCCGTGCCGGCGCATCCCGTGACGGTGCTCAACAAGGAAGGCGGCACGCTGACCGGGGCAACGCGTTACCAGGCGGATGTCACCAACGAGGGGCGTCTGGATGTTGGTCATCCGGGCAGAAGCGATACGCTGACTGTCGCCGGGGACTTTGCTCAGTCCGACAGTGGCGACACTCATGCTGCAGTCGATTTCGCCGGTAACGAGGGCGATCTGATGGCGATCGACGGGGCCACAACGCTGGACGGTACCTTGACACTTGAGCCACTGTCGATCCTCAACGGCGCAGAGATGACGATATTGACCGCCGAGGAAGGCATCGTCGGGAGATTCGACGATGACGCATCCGAACTCTTCACCTTCGAGCATGTGGTTACCGAGAATAGGTACACGGTAGCCGTGTCGGGGGAGACTTTAAGCGACGCTCGTCACGGCCTGAACGAGCAGCAGGAGAATGTCGCAGACTACCTTGGCGATGTATTCCGGGCGGGCGACATCAACACCGCTGAGGCCATGGCGGCGTTGGAGATCGCCGCGCGCGACGGTGGCTACCGAGAGGCCCTGTCGAAGCTCTCGCCCGGGGCAAGTCTGGCTGCGGAATCGGCAAGTTTTGAACTTGCACGAAACCGGTTCTCGACTGTTCTCGACTGTTCGGCCCACGCTGGAGCCTGGTCCGACAGCCAGAATTGCCTGCAAATCCTAGGCTCGGGGCAGTATATCGATCAGGGAGGCGGCGATGACGCCTTCGGCTATGACGGGCATGTTGATACTGTCGGCTTGGCCGGTGCGACGATGCTGAACTCCGACTGGCGGATCGGCGGGGCAATCGGCTACGAGAGCGCTGACTTCGACGGTGAGGACGGCTATGGCGCGGCCGAGGGCGAGACGGTATTCGCTGGTATTTCGGTCACGCGCACGATCGGCCCAATAACCCTCGCCGCAGCCGGGGTGGTCAGCCGCGGCAATTTCGACACGACCCGCCAGCCCGGTCTTACCGCCGGCGCTGACACAGCACGCGGCGATCACGACGTGACCAGCGTGGCGACACGCTTGCGGGCAAGCTATCGCACGGATTTCGGGTCATCCTACGTGACGCCGATGATGGATCTTGACGTCATCTGGACCGATTCCGAGGGTTACACCGAGGATGGTGCAGGCGAACTGGCGCTGGAGGTGGACGACAGCGAGCAAACAGCCTTTGTGGCGACACCGGCGATCGAAGCGGGACACAATTTTACCCTCGACAACGGTGCAGATCTGCGGGTTTACAGCCGCGTGGGGGTCAGCCTTTCGTCGCTCGACCATTACCGGACCAGCGCGCGCTTTGCTGGCACCGATCCGGCGGCAGGTTCCTTCGACAGTGACGTGGCCATGCCCGACGTTGTTGGCCGGATCAGCGCGGGAGCGGAGATTTTGAGCTCACAAAACCTGGGGCTGGGCGTACGCTACGACGGCGCTTTTGGTAGCGACCTGACCAACCATGTAGGAAGCCTGAGTCTGATCTACAGGTTCTGATTACCACGACAGGGATCGTTATTCGCGAGGATGGTTTCGAAATGAGAAAGCCTATGTATCGACACCAACCGCTAACGACCGTGAAACCGGACACTCATTTAGGCGGGAATGCTCGCCATTGAGTTCAAGCATGCAGCTGCCGACCTCGTGCTCAAACAAAATTACAGCTTTATCGAGACCAGTTCCCACTCGGGATTGGTGAAACGGCGCTGCACCGCTTGGTTAGTCGGCTTCAGCAGGGGAACGGGGACAGACCACGGTATTGATCCTGAGCAATCCAAGCCGATAAGTGCCTTACGCACTCTTGACCGGGTTTTCTCTCGCAAAAGGCTCTTATCGGCTCCAAAACACCCCTTCAACAAGCGAAGCGGTGGACGAGCCTTCGCCCTCCTCCAAACAACAACGTTGACCTATTGCCTTTCATGTAATAACGTAAGTTACATGAAAAGAGACAGTAGGCTTTCCGGTGTTCTTCACGTCCTTCTGCACATGGCTGAAGTAGACGCCCCAATCACGTCTGATGCATTGGCCAAGATCATGCAAACGAACCCCGTAGTTATTCGACGAATCATGGCGGGGTTACGTGAACAGGGTTTTGTCAGTTCTGAAAAAGGCCACGGTGGCGGCTGGAGGATTTCCTGTGACTTTGCCGCCATCACTTTGGCGGATATCTACAGCGCTTTGGGCTCTCCCCAGCTCCTTGCCATGGGCAATCGCACGGAGGCGCCGGGTTGCCTTGTTGAGGAAGCCGTCAATGCCGCATTGAGCAGTGCCTTTGAAGCTGCCGAAGCGCTGTTGATGGCTCGACTTTGCCAAGTAACGTTGGCCAGCCTCAGTAAGGACTTCCATGCTCGCCTGCATAGGCACGGCGATGCGTTTGATTTGGAGAATATCCATGAACTCTGACGCTATTGTCATCGGCGGTAGTTTCGCCGGATTATCCGCAGCCATCTATATTGCACGCGCACGCCGCACAGTCTGCGTGATCGACAGTGGTGCACCGCGCAACCGCTTCGCAGGGGCATCTCACGGTTTCTTTGGCCAAGATGGGCAACCACCACAGGCAATGATTTCCGCTGCCAAGCAACAGTTGGCCAATTACCCGAATGCGAGGCTCATCAATGGCTATGCAACTGCTGCAGAGCAGATGAGCGAAAGGTTTACTGTGCAACTCGCATCCGGTGAAGTGCTTAGAGCCACTAAGTTGGTGCTGGCTTTCGGCGTCTCCGACGTACTGCCAGAAATTCCCGGCTTGGCATCCTGCTGGGGTGTCAGCTTGTTGCATTGCCCGTACTGCCACGGCTACGAGTTTGCAAACAAACGCCTGGGCGTACTTTACGCAGGCCCCGGCTCCTATCGCCATGCCACATTAATCTCTGAGTGGGGGCCAACCACGCTGTACTTGAATGGCCAGCGCATCCTGACCAGGATGCGCTGGCCGAGCTTACCAAGCGAGGTATTGCGATCGAACCTGCAGGAATTGCTGCGGCCATTGCTGAACATGGGCATCTTTCAGCACTGCAACTCGAAGAGGGTCGCCACAGCACCATAGACGCGTTGTACATCCACACTCATACCCAACTCTCCAACTCGCTCGCGGAGCAACTGGGCTGTGCTCTGGAAGATGGACCATTCGGCCCGCTGATCCGCACCGATGCCAACAAACTAACCTCGGTTCCCGGCGTCTACGCAGCCGGTGACATCGCCCGGGCACCGCATAACGCAACTTGGGCCGCAGCTGACGGAGTCACAGCTGGTACAGCATTGCATCAGGCTTTGGTCTTCAGCTGAACAGACACCCTGCTCGCTAGGCGCGTCAACTCTCAACTGGGCTCGCACGCCCGCGTATTGAGCGCTTGCGATATTGGTTGCTGAGTTGCTGCGCCAACTCGATAAAATTAATGATGGGTGGCGATTGGTTGAAACTTCGGCACAGCAGCGTAATAGGCGCGACAAGTCGAGGTTTGGCGTCGCGCAGGTGGCAGTAGACGACGCTGCCTTGATGAAAGCCCTTCATTGAAGCGGGCACCACCGAGATTCCTGCTCCTGCCGCCACCAAGCTGACATTGGTCAGCATTCGCTCTACCTCAAAGGCGATTGTTGGTTCAAAACCGGCGTTACGACAAGCCTGCACGAGATTGGCATACATACCGGGGGCGCCCGGACGCCGAACCAGAATGAAGCGCTCATTAACCAGTTCTGCTAATGACACACTAATTTCACTGGTAGGCGACTGGCCGTTGAGTAGCGGGTGACCGTCAGGAAGGGCCAGCAACAATTCTTCATTCAGCAAGTGATGGTACTGAGCCGTCTTAGGGTGCGCTACCGGGGCGCGGAGAATGCCAATATCGGTATGCTCGGCCAGCACATTTTCGGTCAGCTCGCTGGCGTTGCCTTCATGCAGGCTGATATCCACGCCAGGGTAACGCTCGCGATAGCTGCGGATAATCTGCGGGATCAGCGAGTGTGAGGCGGCCGAACTAGTGAAACCAACACTCAAAGTGCCTTCGATACCTTGAGCTGTTCGTGCAGCCTTGAGTGAACCAAGTTCTACCTTGCGTAGAATCTCTTTGGCTTCACTCAGAAAAACTTTACCGCCCGCCGTTAGCACAACGCCCTTGGGATGACGGACAAACAGATCAAAGCCAAGCTCCTGCTCCAATGCGCGAACCTGCTGACTTAACGGCGGCTGTTGCATGTTGAGCCGGGCAGCGGCGCGGGTGAAGTGCTGCTCTTCTGCGACCATGACGAAGTAACGAAGATGACGCAATTCCATGACGAGTTCACCCTGTGTCGAGTAAGTAGCTGCGCTGCACGATACCGAATCCACTGGGGATGGGATAGGATGTTAGGCCCCGGACGGCACAGGGGATCAAACCAATAATAATTAAGAATTACTGATGCTCAGAGTTGTTCGATCTGGTCTTGCTCAGTTAGTGCTGGCTGTATTGCTCGGCAGCCTTCTGGGTGTCTGGAAGCCCACGCTGGCAATCGAGATGAAGGTTTTCAGTGACCTGTTTATTGCCGTTGTGCGGCTCATCACACCCGTAGTGATGTTCGTACTCATTGCTTCAAGCGTTGCGGGCTTGCGTGGTTACGGCACGACCCTGAGGTTAAGTCTAAGCACCCTGGGCTATTGGCAGTTAATGTCGCTGCTCTCACTTATCTGTGGCTTATCGGTCGCCTTACTGCTGCAGCCTGGTGTTGATATGCCAATGGCTGAGCAAAGCAGGCCGCATGCGACTGTAATCGTTAATAGCATCTCGGTTACCCAGGTTCCAGGCTTGCTGGCGATCGCTTTCGAACACAGTATTATCTTTAAGGTGCTGCTCGCAGCCTTGGTTGCAGGGCTACTGCTGGGGCTCGCAGGCGACAAAGGCAGCCAGCTCAGGCACGCGCTGAAGGATTCTGTTGGGCTGGTTTTCCGGACCATGCAATTTGTTATTCGCTTTGCTCCTCTGGCTGCATTTGGCGCCATCGCATTTACCATCAGCGCATACGGTGCCGGAGCGACAATTCCTCTCGTAAAATTCGTCGCCACAGCCTACGCCGCCAGCCTGCTTTACATTCTATCAATGCTGACGATAGCGCTTAGAGTGAGCGGCATCAGCTTGTGGAAACTGCTTGGCTATATCAAGGAAGAACTATTTTTGGTCGCATCCACCGGCTCATCGGTGGCGGCTCTGCCTCGTTTGATCGACAAGCTCGAAGCTGCGGGATGCAATAGCAAGCTTGCACGTCTGACGCTTACCACTGGCTATAGCTTCAATCTCAACGGCTCCAATATATATCTGATGGTCGCGGTGATATTTCTCGCGCAGTCAGCCCATATTGAGCTAAACGGGCAGCTACTGCTCACCGTGCTTCTTGTCAGTTTGCTGACCTCATTAAGCGCCACCAGCGTCGCCGGTTCGGCATTTATTACCCTGACCGCAACCCTCAGCGTGCTGCAGATAGTGCCGCTGGAAAGCATCGGTGTACTCATCGGTGTAGAGCGGATGATGAAGTGCCGGTCACTGACCAATGTGCTGGGTAACTGCGTAGCCTGTTTGACTATAGCCAGCTGGCACAAAGAGATAGATCGAGACAAATTAGCGCAGGTATTGGGCTAGCGGTTGGCGTTATGCCGGAGAAGTTTTAACACGTGTTTTGCGGGAAGGCATTGCGGCTTGCAACGTGCTTGAAGATGTTTATCCAGCCCGTGACGCAAAAGCGACCGGCACTTAGCCGGTCGCATGCGAGGTTAGTTAGATGCTTTCACCAGCTTGCCAAAGGCCTTGTCCAATTCAGCGTCAGCATCCAGCAAATGCTGACGGTGCTCAGTCATCCAGTTGCGATCAGCCTTCAAGCTTTTCTGCGCTTCAGCCAGCATGCGTTTAACCTCTTTTGGCTGAGGCCCGCCCGTGCCTTTACGTGATTCAACCATTGCGCGTGGCGATAATGTCGCCCGGAAAGCTGCTTCATCCAAAGGCAGTTTTTCCAGCTCCCACTTGTACTTCTTGGCCGCTTGGGTGAACAGCTTTTGTGCTTCGGCGTAGGGGAAGTTCTTCGGAAAGTAACCCTCTTGGCGCGCTGCACCAACTACCAGCGAAGCAAAGCTGTGGCCAATGCGAAACGGCACCTTGTACTCACGCTCGAGGGTGTCAGCCAGCTCCATTGAGGTGGTCCAGTCGGCGTCCAACTCTTCCATTGCACGCTCTGGATTGATCACCAATGCGGCCAGCACCTTGTCCAATCGCTTGAACATCTGAGTGGCCGAAGTAAACACTCCAAGCGAGTCGAATGCAGCCTTATAGTCAGTCATACCGGTGGTCACGTTGTGCGCCCGGATAGTCGTGGCGTTAGCCAGCCCAACGACGTCGGATGCAGACTCACGGGTGCGCATAAGCAGGCCCGGATTACGTTTCTGTGGCATGGCGCTACTGCTGTAGGTCGCCCCTTCCTCAAGCAGAAGCCACGGACGAGTCTGGTGATATTGGGTGTGAATATCACCGATCATGGCGCCGACACGGATAGCTGATGATGAAGCAATGCCAGCAGCTTCCAGCGGAATATCGAAGGTAGACACCTGGCCTGCATCGAGCGAGTTTTCGCGCAATCCATCAAAGCCCAATAGCTCGGCCAAACGCTCACGGTTCAGCGGCCATCCCGAGTTAGCCAATACAGCGGTGCCCATCGGGCTTAGGTTCAAACGCGCATAGAGCTCATGGATGCGTTGAGCATCTCGCTCGAACGAGGCTTCAAATGCCAACAAGTAATGTGCATAGCTGATCGGCATCGCTTGCACACCGTTGGTATATGCCGGGACCAGCGTATCGACGTTCTTCTCAGCAATTTTCAGCACGCGCTCGCGGACCTTATTCAAGGCATCGCTGTAGTCCAGCACCTGAGCACGCAGCACGGCCAAACGGTAGGTCGCGTACATATCCTGACGACTACGGCCAGAGTGAATCAAGGAAGCCTCTGGGCCGATTTTGTCGACCATGATCTTTTCAACCTGCAACACATCACTCGGTCGTTTGCCGTTTGGTTGCTTGGCTTGATCGATCACATGCTGCACACCACCAGCGATAAGGTGGCCGAGCTTGGGGGTAACAACACCTTCTTCCGTGAGCATCACGATTGAGGCTTTGTTGATGCGGTTCATCCAACTGAACTGCTCCTCATAAGCGCCACCCTTACCGCTGCGCTTATCAACGGTTGCACCGATTTTCTCAGCTTGCGCCGCGCATTCAGCCGTCGTTCGGCAAGGCAGGTCAGCGGTGTTGGCCGCCTGAGCGCTGTATGAGAAAAAAAGAGAATAAGCGACAGCAAGGTGGATCAGGTTCTTTCTGAATTTCATGTTGCGTTCCTTCCGAACAGATCAGATTTGGTCATCGCCAACTGGCTGGTGACGATTGAACAAAGCAGCAGCAGAGCGCCTAGGCTTAAAGCAGCGCGAGGGTGTAGCTGAAGATCAAACGGTTCTGATCAATATCGTTGCCGCCGTTGCTGCGATAGGTGCCGTTGCGCCACTTGATCCCGAAATCTTTGAGCGGCCCGCTCTGCACGACATAACCGATATCAGTGTTGCGTTCCCACTCTTTGCCCTCGCGACCAGGCGAGCGAACGAAGTTGTCACCACAGGTGTAACGGGTCATGAAGGTCAGGCCCGGGATACCAACCGCAGCAAAGTTGTAGTCGTAACGCGCCTGCCAGGACCGCTCTTCAGGGCTGGCAAAGTCGGCGGAGATCATCACGTAGTTGACCAGATATGAGTTGGTACCTTCGATGTGCGGAAAGCCGGTTTCGCCATTCATCTCCTGATAATTGACACCGAACGAATGGCCGCCAAGGTTGTAGATCAACTTGGCGCCGAAGGCTTTGTTATCGATATTGGTTTTGCCGTCATTGCTGGAGTAGGCATAGCGAATATCAGTTTCTATAGACTGGTCATCACCGAGCGGATACTTGTATTTGATATTGGTGATGTGCTGCCGGTAGTTTTTGTCGAGATGTGCATAGTTGTAGCCAGTGGTCAGGTTTTTGCCCCACTTGTAATTGGCACCGGCAAAGTTAAATTCGTCACTCTCCTGCCCGCCACGGATGCCTTTACCGGCGACGGCCATATCATCGTTAGAGCTGGAGTTACGCAGGCTGTTTTGCGTCAGGCGACCGAGATCCACAGTCAGATTGTCGATCTCTTTTGACTGCAACTGCGCACCCTGGAAAGTCTGGGGTAACAGGCGCGAATCATTAGGCAGCACCGTTGGCAGCTTTGGTATCAGAGTACCGACGCGCAAAACATTCTCAGAAATACGCATCTTCGCTGCGGCGCCGAACTGACTGTATTCATCGGGCGCTTTATCGTCACCGACAGGCAACAAGCCGGTATTTTGCCGGTCCGGCCCGGAATCCAATTTAACCCCGAGCAAACCGATAGCATCCACTCCGAAGCCTACCGTGCCCTCGGTAAATCCCGAGCTGTAATTGAAGATGAAACCTTGAGCCCACTCTTCGCGCAGCGACTGCCTCGCATCGGGTTGATGGTAATCGCTGTTGAGGTAGAAGTTGCGCAGCTCGACTGAAGCCTTGCTGTCTTCAAAAAAGGCTGCATTGGCAGTCAGCGGAATGGATAAGACTGTGCTGGCGGCGAGCACAGTTTGGACACGCAAGTGGCATATCGTCATGATTGTTGCCTCGTTTAATTGTTTTTATTTGAGCTGTCAGGCAAGTGGCAGCAAACGAGATGCTAGAGGCTAACGATCAAGATTAAAAATATATGTAAGATATGTAATCAATACTTTAAAAGTATCGATTTAATTGCTCCGGGCCCCTCACATTCGCCCGTCTTGGCTAAACGAGCAGGCGTAAAGGTACAAGTAACCGAAGGGGGCAGGGCTCAAACCAGCCGATAAGCGTCAATTAGATTGGCTATATCATCGGCAAGCGCCTCGACTTGAGCGTCAGGTACATCGCGCTCGGCAAACACCCGCAAGCCAATCATTTGTGCTTGAAGCAAACGCGCCAGCCTTGAGCAATCGACGTCAGGGTGTAACTCAGCTGCAGCTTTGGCCTGCTCTAATGCCTTGCAAATTCTTTGCTCAACCAGCGCCAATACAGCGTCAGCCTTAGCCAGTAGCTCAGCATCCTCTGGATTGATTTCAAGCAAGGTCTTAACCAACATGCAGGCTTGCGCTGGCATTTGAGTTTTAGCTGCGCATGGCCGCACAAATGAACGCAAGTAGCCTTTCAATCCATCGACAACGGTCGGTGATCCCTCCAGCAACAAACGAAAGTTTTCACCCGTGCGCGCCACATAGGCATCCAGCGCTTCCATAAACAAACCGCTTTTACTGCCGAAGGTCGCATAGAGACTGCCGGGACGCATATCCAGTGCCTGCTCGATATGCTTCATCGAAGACGCGTAATAGCCCCTCGACCAAAATAGCTCGACAGCGCGTTCCAGAGCGACTTGACGATCAAAGCAGGCTGCGCGAGGCATAGCGGTCCTTGGGAATGACAATGGATTGATTTTGAGCGATCACTCAATTATAGCTTGATTGACTGAAAACTCTCAATTAACGTAAGCCCATATTTGAACGATCCTTCAAAAATCATTTTGCAAAAGGATGTCCAATGCCAGAGCACAGAACAACACCGATTATCGTGTTTGATGTGAACGAAACTCTGCTTGATATCACCACGCTAAACCCGCTGTTTAAGCGGGTCTTTGCTGACGCTGCGGTACTGCGTGAATGGTTTGCACAGCTGATTCTGTACTCACAAACCATGACCCTCAGCGGCCTTTACCGCCCTTTCGGCGAGCTGGCCGCTGGTTCACTGAAGATGCTTGCCTCGATTCATGGCAAAACTATCATCGACGCCGATATCGACGAACTCAAGCAACGCATGAGCACGATGCCCGCCCACGCCGACGTGGTGCCAGCACTCAAGCGCTTCCGCGATGCCGGCTTTCGCCTCGTGACGCTGACCAACTCAGCCAGCAGCGCATCGCCTACAGCGCTTGAACTCGCGGGCCTGAGCGAGTTCTTTGAACACTCATTCAGCGTTGAATCAGTAAAAAAATTCAAACCCGCCCCTGAAACCTACCAACTGGTGGCTGATCAGATGGCCGTAGAGCGCAGCGAATTAATCATGGTCGCCTGCCATCTATGGGACACGATTGGCGCCCAGGCTGCAGGCTGTAAAGGCGCACTACTGCTGCGCCCATACAACGCGATGCTGCCGACAGCTGGCGTGCCTGAGCCGGACTATATCGCCAGCGAATTAAGCGAGCTCGCGGAGCAGATCATTGCTTAAGCATATGACGTACCTCAACCCACTTATTGCTCAATAGAGGAACCCGAAATGGACGATAACGCTGCGTACACCCCACCTGCCGTCTGGACCTGGGAGAAAGAAAGTGGTGGCAAGTTTGCGAGCATCAACCGACCGATTGCCGGCCCAACTCACGACAAAGTATTGCCCGTGGGTAAACACCCGCTCCAGCTCTACTCGCTTGCAACACCCAACGGCGTAAAAGTCACGGTGATGCTTGAGGAGCTGTTGGCGCTTGGGCATTCGGGTGCGGAATACGACGCCTGGCTGATCGATATTTCCGAAGGCGATCAGTTCTCCAGCGGCTTTGTCGCCGTTAACCCGAACTCGAAGATTCCTGCGTTGATTGATAACAGTGACGCAACCTCAACCCGGCTATTTGAGTCCGGCTCGATTTTGCTGCATCTGGCCGAAAAGTTTGGTGCGTTGCTGCCAACAGAACCGAAAGCCCGCACCGAAGCGCTTAACTGGTTGTTTTGGCAGATGGGCAGCGCGCCATATCTGGGCGGCGGCTTTGGTCATTTCTATGCCTATGCGCCAAGCAAATTCGAGTACCCAATCGACCGCTTTGCCATGGAAGTTAAACGTCAACTCGACGTACTTGACCGCCAACTCGCCAACAACCGTTACATCGCTGGCGATCAATACAGCATTGCCGATATCGCCATTTGGCCGTGGTACGGCTTACTAGCTCTGGGAGGTATTTACGATGCAGGTGAGTTCCTGCAAGTGCAAAGCTACGAGAATGTGCAGCGCTGGGCGAAAGAAATTGCCAGCCGTCCTGCGGTAAAACGCGGGCGCATGGTCAACCGCACCTGGGGTGAGCCGCACGAGCAACTGCGCGAACGCCATGCTGCCAGCGACTTCGAAAACATCGCTTAAACACAACCAGCGTTGAGTCACTCAGGCGGGTACCAACGCCAGCCTGAGTGACCAACACGACGCTCGAGCAAGCGCTTTTATTTCGCTCTGTGCATAATGCGCAGCATGAGTCGCGCAACCCACCCAACTGTCCCCCGTCGTCTACGCTGGCGCAGCTTGCTCCTGCTCGGGCTTGTGCTCGCGCCGTTGCTGTGGCCGCTACAAATTGTTATCGAGCGTTATTACCGCGAACAGTTGGCTGAGCAGAGGCAACAGATTCTCGACCTCTATGTCGCCAACCTGCTTGGCACCCTCAATCGCTATGAGGTTTTGCCGCCGATTCTGGGTCAATTGCCAACCCTGCGCCAACTATTAGGTCAACCCGGCTCGGGGGTTAAGCGCGATAACGCAAACCGCTTACTCAATGACTTGAAAGAGCAAACTGGCGCCGATGTTATTTACTTGATGGCACCCAACGGACAAACCCTGGCGGCCTCCAACTGGCAGCAAGACGACTCATTTGTCGATCGTAATTTCTCTTACCGACCGTATTTTCGTGAAGCATTGCAGGGTCGCCCCGGGCGCTTTTTTGGTTTAGGCACAACATCGGGCAAGCGCGGTTACTTCTTTGCTGCAGCAGTACGCGATACAACTGGGGTGATTGGCGTACTGGTGGTGAAGGTCGATCTCGACCACACCGAAACACTGTGGGGTGACCGCCCAGAACGCTTGCTGGTGACCGACAATTACGGCGTAGTGATTCTGACCTCGCATCCAGGCTGGCGCTTCCACGCAACCCGAGCACTGGACAACGCCGAACGCGCAGCGATTACCGACACGCAGCCCTATCAAATCCAATCACCGCCACCGTTGAAGCTTCAGCCCGATGCGTGGATGCAGCAATCGCGCGAGCTCGACAACATCGGCTGGACAGTGAGTATTCTGGCGCCACGCGCCCTACTCGACCGCCCTGTGCGGAGTGCAGTCGCCGTCGGCGGTGCCGCATTATTAATGCTGATATTACTGCTCGGTTTGCTGATGCAACGGCGTCGCCACTATCTGGAGCGTATCGCGCTCGACGCTTATGCTCGTCAGCAACTGGAGCAACGCGTACTTGAGCGCACACAAGATCTTGAGCAACTCAACAGCCGTCTGCGCCTGGAAGTGCTTGAGCGTGAAAACGCCCAACAGGAGTTGGTCCGAGCACAGGATGAACTGGTTCAGGCAAGTAAATTGTCGGCGCTGGGCACCATGTCCGCGAGCATCAGCCACGAGCTAAATCAACCACTCGCAGCCATCCGCAGTTACGCAGAAAATGCAGGCGTATTGCTTGATCATCAACGCAACGATGAGGCCCGCAGCAACCTCAAGCTGATCAGCCAGTTAACTGAACGCATGGCCTCGATCATCTTGCACTTGCGCGCCTTTGCCCGACGTGACCGGCATGCGCCTGAAAGGGTCGCCCTGCAACCCGCTATCGATGACGCCCTGGCTTTACTGGCCAAGCGTCGTCGCGCCATGGATGTAGAGTTGATTCGCGACCTGCCCGATGCAACATTGTGGGTCCAGGCTGGCGAGACCCGCTTGCGCCAACTGCTCGGCAATCTATTGGCTAACGCCTTGGATGCATTGAGCGAACGCCCACAGCCACGCCGCATCTGGATCAGCGCAGAAATGACCGAAACAACGCTGGACCTGCACCTGCGCGATAATGGCCCCGGTTTCAGCCCTGAAGCCATGCAGCGTGCGCTGGAACCATTTTTCACCACTAAAACCAGCGCTCAGGGTTTGGGCCTCGGTTTAGCTATTTGCGAAACCTTGATGCGCGCCTTGGGTGGTGAGTTACGCTTCGCCAATCATAAAGACGGCGGCGCCGTGCTGACCCTGCATTTGCTGCGTAGCGACAGCAGCATGAGTAGTCAGTACCGATTCGATAACGAAAGCTAAAAGCCCATAAAAATTTTATCTGCCAATTAACACGGACTGTTATTGCCCAACCCTGAGGTTTAGCTCCATGACCACCCTCGACGCCCGTACTCAGGTTTTGCTGATTGATGATGACCCCCTCCTGCGCCAAGCCTTAAGCCAGACGCTTGAGCTCGCGGGTTTACAGGTCACCAGTCTGGCCAATGCTCAGGACATCGCCACGCATATCGCTCGCGACTGGCCGGGCGTTGTGGTCAGTGACATCCGCATGCCGGGCATCGACGGGCTGCAACTGCTCAAGCAATTGCAAGAGCAGGACCCAGAGCTGCCAATTCTGCTGATTACCGGTCACGGTGACGTGCCGCTCGCCGTACAAGCCATGCGCGCAGGCGCTTATGACTTCCTCGAAAAGCCATTCGCCAGCGAAGACCTGCTCGACAGCGTGCGGCGTGCGTTGGCCCTGCGCCGTTTGGTGCTGGATAACCGTAGCCTGCGCTTGGCCCTGACTGACCAACACCAGCTAACGGCGCGTTTAGTCGGCCAATCAACAGCCATGCAACGGCTGCGCGAGCAGATCGGCGCACTCGCCAGCATCAGTACTGACGTGTTGATTCTGGGTGAAACCGGCGCAGGTAAAGAAGTGGTCGCGCGCGCCCTGCATGATTTGTCTAACCGCCGCGACGGGCCATTTGTGGCAATCAACGCTGGCGCGCTGGCCGAGTCAGTGGTGGAAAGCGAGCTGTTTGGCCACGAGCTCGGCGCTTTCACTGGCGCGCAGAAGCGCCGGATCGGCAAGTTTGAGTTTGCCAATGGCGGCACGCTGTTTCTTGATGAAATCGAAAGCATGAGTTTGGATGTACAGGTCAAACTCCTACGCTTGCTGCAAGAGCGAGTGGTTGAACGTTTGGGTGGCAACCAGTTGATCCCACTGGATATCCGCATCATTGCCGCGACCAAGGAAGACCTGCGTCAAGCGGCCGATCAAGGGCGTTTTCGCGCCGACCTCTATTACCGCCTCAACGTCGCGCCACTGAGTATTCCGCCGCTGCGCGAACGAGGCGACGATACCCTGATGCTGTTCCAGTATTTTGCCGACAACGCCAGCGCACGCCACTCGCTGCCCAGTCGTCCGCTGCAACCAACACAGTCGGCGCAGTTGTTGCGTCACAGCTGGCCGGGCAACGTGCGCGAACTGCAAAACGCCGCCGAGCGCTTTGCCTTGGGTCTGGGTCTTGGCCTTGAACAGGTGTTTGACGAGTCGCCAGCACTGGACTCACAAAATGACTCGCTCAGCGACCAGGTCGAGCGGTTTGAACGCTCAATCATCGCCGCCGAACTCAATCGCACGCACAGTTCGATGCGCAGCCTGGCCGAAGCCTTGGGCGTACCGCGCAAGACCCTGCACGACAAGTTACGCAAGCATGGCCTGAGCTTTGCTGACACTGGCGAAAGCTCGCCAGATCACGCGGACTAACTGGCGGAAAACCGCCACCTCTAATACACAATCATTTGTTGCTGTGCATATCTCGCACAGCAACAAATTACCCGCGCCAATCAAAAACGCCATGAAAGCCACTGTTTACGGTGAACTTTCAAATTAACCGGCTAATCTGCTAACTGTTTCTCGCATAAACACAACACTGGCATGAGCGTTGCTCTAACCTTCGTAGGCGATACAACAAATACAAGCCAGGCAAACTCTGCCATGCGCCCGTCATTTTCTGACAAGCAGCCTAGACTTGTTGTTGTTCGCCCGTTTTTCGCGCTACGGCGCTCAACGCTATAAACACAACAAGAGGAAGTATTCGCATGTTCAAAATGACTGCCAAGGCGCTCGCATGTGCCCTGTCGCTGAGCATCGCTGGTATGGCCCAAGCGGCCGACCCGATCGTGATCAAATTCTCCCACGTCGTAGCCGACAACACGCCTAAAGGCCAAGGCGCCAACCTGTTCAAGAAACTGGCTGAAGAGCGTCTGCCAGGCAAAGTAAAGGTAGAGGTTTACCCGAACTCGTCGCTGTTCGGCGACGGCAAGGAAATGGAAGCGCTGTTGCTCGGTGACGTGCAGCTGATCGCTCCATCGCTGGCCAAGTTCGAGCAATACACCAAAAAACTGCAGATTTTCGACCTTCCATTCCTGTTTAACGATATTCACGCAGTCGACAAGTTCCAGCAAAGCCCACAAGGCCAGGAACTGCTGACTTCGATGGAATCAAAAAACATCACAGGCCTGGGTTACTGGCACAACGGCATGAAGCAGCTGTCGGCGAACAAGGCTCTGTACGAGCCAAAAGACGCTCGCGGCTTGAAGTTCCGCGTACAGGCATCTGCAGTGCTTGAAGAGCAATTCAAAGCAGTACGTGCCAACCCACGTAAGATGAGCTTTGCCGAGGTTTACCAAGGCCTGCAAACTGGCGTTGTAAACGGTGCGGAAAACCCGTACTCGAACATCTACAGCCAGAAGTTCAACGAAGTTCAGAAGTACATCACCGAATCCAACCACGGTGTACTGGACTACATGCTGATCACCAACACCAAGTTCTGGAACGGCCTGCCTGCAGATGTACGCACCGAGCTGGATAAGATCCTGGTTGAAGTAACAGCTGAAGTGAACAAGCAAGCTGAGATCCTCAACGAAGGTGACAAGCAGCGCATCATCGACGCTAAAACTAGCGAAATCATCACCCTGACTCCAGAGCAGCGTGCAGAGTGGCGCGATGCCATGAAGCCTGTTTGGAAGAAGTTTGAAGGCGACATCGGCGCTGACTTGATCAAGGCCGCTGAAGCATCCAACCAGTAAGGTGATTTAGCCGCGACAGCGGCTTGAAACCCAGTAGTGCACATGTAAGAACGCATGCGCTACTGGGTCTTTACGCAAGACCGCGGGTTGCCACGGTCTTCGCCCCTCACCTTTGGAGATCTTATTGATGAACGCCTTGCGGCGCGTTTGGGACCACTTCGAAGAAGGCTTCATAGCCTTTCTATTAGGGTCGATGACGCTAGTAACCTTTACCTACGTAATCCTTAACAACCTCTACACCTTCTTCTACAGCTGGGCTGACAAGTGGGAAGGCGGTAGCGAAACCTTGTTTTGGATCGGTGACCACATCCTCGACATGGCGCAGTCCATGACCTGGAGTATTGCCCTGACCAAGGCGCTGTTTGCCTGGTTAATATTTTTCGGTCTGGCCTACGGTGTCCGCACTGCAGGGCATATCGGTGTGGATGCGCTGGTCAAGCTGGCCCCACGTCCAATTCAGCGAATCATTGGCCTGATCGCTTGCGTTGCCTGCCTGACTTACGCCGGAATGATCGCGGCTGGCAGCTTTGACTGGGTCAAAACCCTGTTCACTGCGGGCATCGGTGCTGAAGACCTTGGCCACTACGGCATCCAGCAATGGCACATCACCGCCATCGTGCCATTTGGCTATGCCATGGTGTTTATCCGTTTTCTGGAAATTTTCGTGCGCATTCTGAGCAACAAGCAAACCGGCCTGGGCTTGGCTGATGAAGCAGCAGATGCATTGAAACTGAAAGAGCACGGGGAGCATAACCAATGACCATTCTGTTCCTCTTCGTCGCACTCTTTGTGCTGATGTTTATCGGCGTGCCGATTGCGGTATCGCTGGGCCTTGCAGGTTCGGTGACGATCATGTTGTTCAGCCCGGACTCGGTCCGTTCGCTGGCGATCAAGTTGTTTGAAACGTCCGAGCATTACACGCTGCTGGCGATTCCGTTCTTCCTGCTCTCCGGTGCGTTTATGACCACCGGTGGCGTGGCCAAGCGTCTGATCGACTTCGCCAACGCCTGCGTCGGTCACATCCGTGGCGGTCTGGCGATCTCGGCGGTAATGGCTTGCATGCTGTTTGCCGCGCTGTCGGGCTCATCGCCAGCCACCGTTGCCGCCGTGGGTTCGATTGCCATCGCGGGCATGGTGCGCTCGGGTTATCCGCAAGCGTTCGGCGCCGGTATCGTGTGTAACGCCGGTACGCTGGGGATCTTGATTCCGCCTTCAATCGTCATGGTTGTCTACGCAGCGGCGACTGAACAATCGGTCGGCAAACTGTTTATGGCTGGGGTTGTTCCGGGCCTGCTGCTGGGCTTTGCGTTGATGCTGGCGATCTACATCGTCGCGCGCAAAATGAACCTGCCTGCACAGCCACGTGCAACCTTCCGCGAGTTCCTCACCGCCGCACGTAAAGCGATTTGGGGCCTGCTGCTGATGGTGGTTATTCTCGGCGGTATCTACTCGGGCATGTTCACCCCAACCGAAGCCGCTGCGGTGGCCGCGGTGTACGCCGGTTTTGTCGCGCTGTTTGTCTATAAAGACCTGACTTTCCGCGACTGCCCGAAAGTGCTGCTCGACTCGGGCAAGCTGACCATCATGCTGATGTTCATCATCGCCAACGCCATGCTGTTTGCTCACGTACTGACGACCGAGCAAATCCCGCAGACCATCACCGCCTGGGTGATTGAAGCTGGCTTGCAGCCTTGGCAGTTCTTGCTGGTGGTCAACATCGTGCTGCTGGTCGCCGGTGCGTTCATGGAGCCGTCGGCCATCATCCTGATTCTGGCACCAATCCTGTTCCCGATTGCTGTGCAACTGGGCATCGACCCGATCCACCTGGGTATCATCATGGTGGTCAACATGGAGATCGGATTGATAACCCCGCCGGTGGGTCTGAACCTGTTCGTGACTTCGGCGGTGACCGGTATGCCGCTGACTCAGGTGATCCGCGCCGCATGGCCTTGGCTGATGCTGCTACTGGGCTTCCTGATGGTAATTACCTACATCCCAGCCGTTTCAATGGCACTGCCAAACTGGCTGGGCATGAACTAGGTCTAAAGTATCGATTGCAACACTTCAGCCCGGCCTTGCGCCGGGCTTTTTTTATCCCATCAATAACCTCAAGCGAGCATTGAACTACTTCGGCAAGTTGCGGGCTTGTTCGCGCAGAACAAACTTCTGCACCTTGCCGGTGGAGGTTTTTGGCAACTCACAGAACACCACTTTTCCCGGCACTTTGAAGCGTGCCATATGGGTCTGGCAAAACCGTAGCATCGACTCCTCGGTTGATTCTGTACCCGGTTTCAGGGTGATAAATGCACAAGGCGTCTCGCCCCATTTCTCACTTTCCATTGCCACCACTGCAGCCTCCAGCACATGGGGATGGCGGTACAGAATGCCTTCCAATTCAATCGAAGAGATGTTTTCACCACCGGAGATGATGATGTCTTTTGAGCGATCCTTAATCTCGACATAACCATCGCTATGCCACACGGCCAGGTCTCCCGAGTGGAACCAGCCGCCAGCAAACGCATCAGCAGTTGCTGTAGGGTTTTTTAGGTAGCCCTTCATCACCACGTTACCGCGCATAAATATCTCGCCGATGGTTTCACCATCTTTTGGCACCGGCTGCAGGGTTTCGGGGTCAGCCACCATCAATGCATCAAGCAGTGGCGCACGCACGCCTTGGCGCGATTTCAGCTTGGCTTGTTGTTCAGGTGTCTGCTCATCCCATTCGGATTTCCACTCGCAGGCAACGCTGGGTCCGTAGGTTTCGGTCAGTCCGTAGACGTGAGTTACTTTGAATTCGAGCGCTTCCATCGCCTCAATCACCGCAGCAGGTGGCGCGGCACCTGCTGTCAGCACTTTTACTGGCTGGGTTTTCAGCGCTTTTAGCTCAGGCGCGGCATTGGCGAGCATGTTCAACACAATCGGCGCGCCACAAAAATGATCAACCCCATGCTCGGCCAGCGCCGGGTAAATCGCATCGGCGCGAACGTGACGCAAACAGACACTGGTGCCGATATAGGCCGCCAACGCCCAAGGAAAACACCAACCATTGCAATGGAACATCGGCAGCGTCCACAGGTACACCGGAAAGCGTGTCATGTCCCAGCACATGGCGTTCGATAGCGAATTGAGGTGCGCACCACGGTGGTGATAAACCACACCCTTGGGATTACCCGTGGTGCCCGAGGTGTAGTTGAGGGCAATGGCCTGCCATTCATCCGCGGGCAGGCTCCAGGCATAACCCGCATCACCCTCAGCGAGCAGCGCTTCATAATCAAACTCGCCGAGCAAGGAGCCCTCAGGATACTCGACATCATCAATGCCAATAACCAGTGGCCGCTCCGCCATTTGCCCCAGCGCACGCTGCACTGTTTCGCTGAACTCCTTGTCGACCAGCAGTACTTTTGCCTCGCCATGCTGGAGGATGAACGCTATGGTTTCAGCATCAAGCCGGGTATTGATAGCGTTCAGCACTGCGCCGCACATGGGCACACCGAAGTGCGCTTCGAACATGGCTTGGCCGTTAGGCGCAATAACTGCAACCGTGTCACCAAGACCGATCCCGCGTTGTGCCAAGGCCGAAGCAAAACGTACGCAGCGAGTGTAGGTTTCACCCCAGGTTTGGCGTAGAGCGCCATTTATCAGCGCAAGCTTCTGTGGATAAACTGATGCCGCGCGCTCAAGAAAACTTAACGGGCTTAATGCTTGAAAATTAGCCGCATCGCGCGGCATACCGAACTCATAAGGGTTGCTGCTGTTCATTATTGTTCTCCAGCGAAACCTGAAATAGCGTCTGTTTACACAACGCCTAGCCACACCGACAGAGCGGTCAATATCGCATGCGTATCACTCGAGTATTAACCCTAACAGGGGTAAGGTGCTGATGAACCGCTACATTGGTCGAAAACAGTGACTTACAAGTCAGCAAATGCGTCAGCATAGGCAGCCTAAAATTTAAACACCACTGCGCGTTCTCCGCGCATTCAAGACAGACTTCATTTCTTCAACTGTGTCGGTCTTGGTTTACCTATTCAAGGAGTTACCTGCGCATGTCTCGTTTACCCGTTATTGTTGGTTTTGGTGGTTATAACGCAGCAGGACGCAGCTCGTTTCACCACGGGTTTCGTCGTACCGTGATCGAGTCGATGGACCTTGCTAGCCGCCAGGCGACTATCGCTGGGCTGGCGGTGCTGATGAAGCTGATCAAAGTGGTTGATGGCCACTACCAGTCCCTGGAAGATGAAGCACTGAGTCTCGAGCAAATCGATGAGCAGTTCTCGGCTTACATCTTTGCCTCGACATTGGTGCGCCGCATCGAGAAAAAGTACCTCGATGTCGATGCCGCACATTGGCAAAAAAGCATCACTATTGATGCCACGGCCGGTAACCCATTGAGTTTCATCACCCTGCGCAAGCAGTTGCCAGAGCCGCTACCGTCAGACTGGGCGGTTGAAGACCTGAGCCCAAGTGAAGTTCGGGTCACGCTTTATGATAGCTGTGATTTTAAAATCGACAGCTACCGCGCATTGCCGGTGAAATCAGCCGGTCAATTGCCTAATGGCTTTGAGCCAAGCGAACTCTACAACGCGCGATTCCACCCGCGCGGCTTAGCCATGACAGTAGTCGGCGCAACCGATGCGCTGCGCTCCACCGGCATTGACTGGCAAGTAATCAGCAAGCATGTCGCGCCAGATGAAGTCGCGGTTTTCTCTGGCAGCATCATGAGCCAGCTCGATGAAAACGGCTACGGCGGCCTGATGCAGTCGCGGCTCAAGGGCGGCCGAGTCACCGCCAAACAGCTGCCGCTGGGCTTCAACAGCATGCCGACCGACTTTATCAACGCCTACGTATTGGGCAGCGTTGGCACCACCGGCAGTATTACTGGCGCCTGCGCAACCTTCCTCTACAACTTGCAGAAAGGCATCGAACACATTCAGTCGGGCAAAGCGCGGGTCGCGTTAATCGGCAACAGTGAAGCACCGATCACCCAGGAATGTATCGAAGGCTACGGCGCCATGGGCGCACTGGCCACCGAAGAAGGCTTACGTCAGATCCAAGGCTCTGACGAAGTCGACTTCCAGCGCGCCAGCCGTCCTTTTGGCAAGAACTGTGGCTTCACCCTCGCGGAGTCGTGCCAATACATCATGCTTATGGATGATGAGTTGGCAATGGAGCTGGGTGCGGATATTCATGGCGCCGTGCCAGACGTGTTTATCAATGCTGACGGTTACAAGAAATCCATTTCGGCGCCAGGTCCGGGTAATTACCTGACCATGGCCAAAGCCGTCGCCTGCGCCAACCAATTGCTCGGCAGCGAAGCGGTACAAAAGCGCAGCTTCGTCCACGCTCACGGCTCAAGCACACCAGCCAACCGCACCACTGAGTCTGACTTGCTCAACCGCATCGCCAGCGCCTTCGGCATCGAAAGCTGGCCGATCACAGCGGTTAAAGCCTTTGTTGGTCACTCGCTGGCAACCGCCAGCGGCGACCAGATGATCTCGGCGCTGGGCACCTTTAAATATGGAATCTTGCCGGGCATCAAGACCATCGATGAAGTCGCCGACGATGTGCATCAGCAGCACCTGAGCATCGCGACCCAAGACCGCAACCTCGGCCAACAGGCAATGGATGTGTGCTTTATCAACTCCAAAGGTTTTGGTGGCAACAACGCCAGCGGCGTGGTGCTGGCACCGCATATTGCTGAACGAATGATGCGCAAGCGTTATGGCGAAGCGGCCTTCAATGCCTACCTGCAACGTCGCGAGAAGACCCGCGCCGCTGCCGCCGAGTACGACCGCAAGGCCCTGCTTGGCCAGTTAGACATCATCTATAACTTCGGCAAAGACTTGATCGACGACAGCGAGATTGAGATCGGCACCGAGCAAATCATCATTCCCGGATTTGAACAGCCGTTGGTATTTCAAACCGATGATCGCTATAGCGATATGCTCGACTAGACAGCCTTGATGGGTGACAAATGGTGGATGACGCTTTTCATCCACCCTTTGTAGCGCTGCGAACACCTGGACTACGACTCAAGCTAGGCGCTTTTCTGCTTGATGGACAAGCTTGTCCTTAGCCATCCAACGAGCGGCATTCATATGCTGTGCGCTCAGCTAAGTTCGCGAGCCAGGCTCAGCAGTTGGCCGCGCCACTGCGCAGAAGCTGGCAAGGCCAGAAAGAACGGGTTGAGTAGCGACTCCCGCGCCTCGTAGGTCAGCGCATCGCCTTGCAGGGTCAGCACCTCACCTCCAGCACCTTCAAGTACGCCCTGAGCGGCCGCGGTATCCCATTGCGAGGTTGGAGCTAAGCGCGGATAACAATCGGCAACGCCCTGCGCCAGCTGGCAAAACTTCAGCGAACTGCCGACATTTACCAAATCCAGATCACCAAAGTGCTCGGCTAAACCGGCAAGCAGGTTTTCTTGCTCCGGGCTGGTGTGACGGCGGCTGGCAACCACGGTAAAGGTGCTGGTTGGCGCCACGCGTACGCGAATTGCGTGCGCTTCACCCTGAGCATCTTCACGCCAGGCACCAAGCCCCGAGCCACCGTAGAAGCAGCTGTCATTAACCGGCATGCCGACCACGCCGAAAACCACTTCACCCTTTTCGATCAGGGCGACGTTAACCGTAAACTCTTCGCTGCCAGCAATAAATTCCTTGGTACCATCGAGCGGATCAACCAACCACCAGCGGGTCCATTGCGAGCGCTCGCTGAGGGCAATATTCGCCGCTTCTTCAGACAACACCGGGATGCTCGGATCGAGCGCTAGCAAACCATCATTAAGAATGTGATGAGCCGCCAGGTCAGCTGCCGTAACTGGCGAAGCGTCAGCCTTTTGAGTGACCTCGACACCTGCGCGCCAGTACGGCAACGTGGCTTTCCCAGCCTCACGCACCAGCTTCACTACCGCGGCAATCAACGTATCACTCACTGCGGAAACTCCCCACGCTGAGTTAAAATATCCCGCGCCAAGTACAACGCAGCCAGTGCCCGCCCCTCGCTGAACAGCGGGTGCTGAACCAGGCTCGACAGCTCGCGCAGGCTGACTTTATCCACCCGCATGGGCTCAGGCTCATCGCCGGGCAGGCGCTCTTCATACAAGTCGCTGGCCAGCACCACCTGGATTTTCTGGCTCATGTAGCCCGGCGACAGGCTTAGCTCAGTGAGCAGTTCAAGTTTGTGCGCGCCATAGCCGGCTTCTTCTTTAAGCTCACGGTTGGCGGCATCAAGCACATCCTCGCCAGGCTCAATCAAGCCTTTGGGCAGCGACACCTGATAGTCATCGGTGCCGCCGCAATACTCCTCGACCAACACCGCATGCTCCTTATCAAGCATGGCCACAATCATCACTGCGCCATAGCCCACGCCTTTGCCAACCAGCCGTTCGTAAGTACGCTCGACGCCATTACTGAAACGCAGTTGCAGTTCCTCAACACGAAACAAGCGACTGCTGGCAACGATTTCGCTGGCGAGTACGGTGGGCTTCTGACGCATGAAGAGAGCTCCTTAACTGTTCTTGCGAGTTATCATACCGCGCTTGGTCGGATTATCAGCCCCGAAGATTGCGTAATCACGACTCTCGCTAGCTACGCTTGCGTGGATTACCTAGCCCACAAAACTCACCGACCGACGATGAGCCGCATATGACTGCACTGCCTTGGCACGAAATCGACACCGTTCTGCTGGATATGGACGGTACCCTGCTCGACCTGCATTTCGACAATCACTTCTGGTTGGAGCATCTGCCTCAGCGTTACGCTGAACATCACAAGATCAGTCGTGAACACGCTGACGCCGAGTTGATGCCATTGTTCAAGGAACACGCCGGGCAACTCAACTGGTATTGCACCGACTTTTGGAGCCGCGAGCTCAAGCTGTCGATTCGCGATCTTAAACGTGAAGTTGCTGAACTGATTGCCCTGCGGCCAGATGCTGATACGTTCCTGGAAGCCATTCGCGCTGCCGGTAAAAGGGTGGTGTTGATCACCAACGCACACCGTGATTCTCTGTCACTCAAGCTTGAGCGCATCGAACTGGCAGGCTATTTCGAGCGCATGATCAGTTCCCATGATTATGGCTTCGCCAAAGAGAACCAGCAGTTCTGGTTTGCGCTCAAGCAGGACCTGTTATTTGATCCTGCGCGCAGCCTGTTTATCGACGACAGTTTATCGGTCCTGCGCAGCGCCGCCCGGTTTGGTATTGCCCATCTGCTTGCCATACGCGAACCCGACAGTCGGCAAGGACCGCGTGACACAGCCGAGTTTGCAGCCGTTGAGGATTACCGGGCGATATTGCAGAATTTGTAAGCCAATCCGCTCAAGTCAGATTGCATGGATGGGCTGCTGAGCCCAACTGGCGAGAAAGCACATGCGCTTGAATGCTTGAGCAGCCAAGCGCACGCGTTATTTTGAGCTAAGCCAAGGCTGGCTGGGAAAGCCAAGCCTCAGCAACTTCGAGTGCTTATTCCTGAGGAATGCGCAGTACCTGGCCCGGATAGATTTTGTCTGGATGGCTGAGCATTGGCTTGTTGGCCTCAAAAATCTTGTTGTAGGCGTTGGCATTGCCGTATTCGGCTTTGGCAATCGCGCTCAACGTGTCGCCTTTCTTAACCGTTACAAAACGTGCTTCAGGAGCCGGCGCAGCAACAGTGATGTTGTCTTCTACTTCCGATACGCCCTCAACGTTGCCCAATGCCAAAAGAATCTTTTCTTTCTCTTCCTGACTGGCGACTTCACCGCTGGCAATCACCTTTTCACCTTCGACGCTCAGTTGAATCGCAGGATTACCCAAACCAACCTTGGCCACATGCGCTTGGAGTGACTCAGCAGCTTGCGCCTCCTGGCCAACCACTGACTCCCAGAGCTTTACCCCGGCTTCTTTGACAAAACTGAAAATACTCATCGCTATTCCTCTTAATTCCTTGGAAAAATTCCGAGCTGATAATGCCCGGAAGCTGAAGTCTAGCCTGAAATGAGCATGGGCATGACCCACTGATCTGAAGAATTATTAAGATTGCCCAGCTTCCAGCACCGACTACGCGCATTACCCAAATGATTGATTGAACTCCCTCGGCAGCGCACTAGAATCGAATTCCAAACAGAGGCCTGTGCATGGATATCAAACAACTGAAGTTTCTTATCGCGCTGGATGAAACTCGTCACTTTGGCCAGGCTGCTGCGCGCTGCCACATTACCCAGCCGACCTTATCAATGCGCCTGCGCAACCTGGAGCAAGAGCTGGGGCTTGAGTTGGTTCAACGTGGTCAACGCTTTGAGGGTTTCAGCGAGGACGGCAAGCGTATTCTGGCTTGGGCGCGTACGGTCATGGCCGCCCATGACGGACTCTATGCAGAAGCCGCGGCCTGCCGTGGCCAGTTAGTCGGCACCCTGCGTTTAGGTGTGGTACCGCTTGCAGGCTTTGACCCGATGCGCCTGGTAAAGCAGTTCGCCGAAGCCCATCCGGGGCTGCGCTTTGAGCTATTCTCACTGAGTAGCGAGCAGATACTTGAGCGTTTGAGCAGCAACCAGATTGACCTTGGTTTGTCTTATGTCGAACACCTTGATCGCCAACATTACCAAAGCCTCGAACTTGCCGAATCGCGTATGGGATTGTTGTATGACCAGCGCTATTTTCAACTCCCCAACCAGCCCCTGAACTGGGAAGACCTCGCAGAGTTACCACTGGGGCTACTTTCGAGCGGGATGCACTTTCGCCAATCCATCGACCATAACTTGCGCTCACGCGGCATCACGCCAGTGCCGAGACTCGAAACAGACGCCGTCCACCAGTTGCTGCAAGCAGTCAGCGCCGGTACCTGTTGCGCAGTGATACCACTGAACAGCGGCCTCAATGATTTCACCGAAAATCTGACACTAACGCCGATAGAGGACGCCCACACATTAGCCCCACTCGGGCTCATAATGCGTGGCTTAGGCCAACGTTCGGCACTGGCCCAAGCCTGCTTTGATCAAGCTAAAATATTGTTATTAAATGAAAAATAAGTTCTAGCAACAGCCGATAGAGCGCATCGATCAAGGCATCAAAAATAGCGATTAGACGCCCTTTGATTAAAGCAATAGGCTTACTGCAAACCAATGCGCCTCTAACCTCTCTGGGGAACCGTGTATGCCCCCTGCCAAGCCGAACAAAGACATTGCTGAAATCACAACTTCACCCACCGATTACAGCTATGCCGAACTGACCGCAGACAGTGTCACCGATGCAGTGACGCTGGCTGATGAGTGCGCGCTGGCTATCAGCTACAACGGCATCAACCATGCTGTGATGATGGTTTCACCGTCCTTCGTTGAAGACTTTATTACCGGTTTCAGCCTGAGCAATGCACTGATCGACGCCAGCGATGAGATTTATGACATCCAGCTTGAGCGCAAAGGGGATGCCCTCAACGCACAAGTGACCCTGAGTAATCGGGCATTTTGGGCGCTTAAAGAACACCGCCGGCAATTAGCTGGTACCAGCGGTTGTGGCCTCTGTGGCGTAGAAGCATTGGATCAGGCATTGCCTGCACTCAAACCATTGCCAATCAGCCCGTTACCACCCGCCGAGCACCTTATTGAGCTGCGCCAACGCATAGGTGCGCAGCAGCAACTGGGCCGCACCAGCGGCGCACTGCATGCCGCATTATTGGTGGATGCACAGGGCGAAATTCAGCTCTGCCGCGAAGATATCGGACGCCACAATGCGCTGGACAAATTGATCGGCGCCTTACAAAACAACGCAATTGATACGCAACATGGCTTCGCGGTGATCACCAGCCGTTGCAGCCTGGAACTCATCCAAAAGGCAGTTCGCGCAGGTATCCGCACGCTCGTCAGCTTGTCCGCCCCTACCGCTCTCAGCGTGCAATGGGCACGGCGCCATAACCTCAACCTGATCCATTTGCCTCACCACAGTTCTCCAAGGGTTTTCAGCCCAGCACCAACAAGGCCATCCAGTCGATGAACATGCAAGTCGTTAATCCACGCTATCAACCTTACAAAGGCCCGGCTGCGGGCTGGGGTGCGTTACGTAGCGTGACGCGATTCTGGTTGGACAGTAAGCAGCCGCTGAAGAACCTGCGCGCCCTGCTCAAGACCAACCAAAATGGCGGCTTCGATTGTCCCGGCTGTGCATGGGGTGATTCTGCGGAAAGTGGCATGGTGAAATTCTGCGAGAACGGCGCCAAGGCCGTGAACTGGGAAGCCACCAGCCGCGCAGTCAACGCAGCATTCTTTGCGCGCTACAGCCTCAGCCAGCTCCGTGAACAAAGCGATTACTGGCTGGAATATCAGGGCCGTCTGACCGAGCCAATGCGTTACGACGCAGCAACCGATCACTATGTGCCGATTGCCTGGGACGACGCCTTCAAGTTGATCGCCAAGCACCTCAATGCACTCGACAACCCGAATCAGGTGGACTTCTACACCTCGGGCCGTGCCAGTAATGAGGCGGCATATCTCTACCAGCTGTTTGGCCGTGCGTTCGGCACCAATAACTTTCCCGACTGCTCAAACATGTGCCACGAGGCCAGCGGCGTTGCCTTGGGCCAAAGCATTGGTATTGGTAAAGGCACCGTCACCTTCGATGATTTCGACATGGCCGATGCAATTTTTGTGTTGGGTCAAAACCCAGGAACCAATCACCCACGCATGCTCGAACCGCTGCGTGAAGCGGTGAAGCGCGGCGCCCAAGTGGTTTGTTTCAACCCATTGAAAGAGCGCGGGCTTGAGCGATTCCAGCACCCGCAAAACCCCATTGAGATGCTCACCAACGGCTCTGAGCCGCTTAATACCAGCTTCTTTCGCCCAGCGCTGGGCGGCGACATGGCGGCCATGCGTGCCATCGCGAAATTCCTGCTGCAGTGGGAACGCGAAGCGCAGGACAACAAGCAGCCGCGTGTCTTCGATCATGCCTTCATCGAAGCACACACCCAGGGTATCGACGACTACATACATCTGCTCGACGGCACCACTTGGCAGTCATTGACCGAGCAATCTGGTTTGACCCTGCAAGAACTGGAACACGCGGCCCTGCTCTACCGTAAGGCTGAACGCGTGATTATCTGCTGGGCCATGGGCATCACCCAGCACCACCATTCGGTGGCAATCATTCAGGAAATCACCAACCTGCAACTGCTGCGCGGCAATATAGGTCGCGTTGGCGCGGGGTTGTGCCCGGTACGCGGCCACAGCAACGTTCAGGGCGATCGCACCATGGGCATCGACGAACGTCCACCCACTGAGCTGCTTGACGCACTGGAGCAACGCTTCAAATTCCGCGCACCGCGCGAAGAAGGCCACAACGTGGTTGCAGCAATTGATTCCATGCTGGCTGGCAACACCCGAGTATTTGTCGCCTTGGGCGGCAACTTCGCCCAAGCAACACCCGACACGCCAGTCAGTCACAGAGCCCTGAAAAACTGCGAATTGACCGTGCAAATCAGCACCAAGCTCAACCGTAGCCACCTGACCATCGGCACCGATGCACTGATTCTGCCGTGTTTGGGGCGCACCGATATCGACCTGCAAGCAAGCGGCCCGCAAGCCATTACGGTTGAAGACTCATTCAGCATGATTCATGCGTCTTACGGACAATTGACTCCACTATCAGCGCAGATGCGCTCAGAACCCGCAATTATCGCAGGCATGGCCAAGGCCACATTAGGTAACACCCCGGTCAACTGGGACGATTTGATTGCCGATTACCGCGAAATTCGCCAGCTGATTGCCGACACCATCCCTGAGTTCACCGACTTCAACCAACGGCTGGAACAGCCAGGCGGCTTTTATCTCGGTAACTCAGCGGCGCAACGTCTGTGGCAAACCCGCTCAGGCAAAGCCAACTTCAGGGCTAACCCGTTACTTGATGATTTAATTCCAGAACAAGCCAAACGCAGTGGTCAAAAGGCTGATCTGATCATGCAGACGTTGCGCTCGCATGATCAGTACAACACCACCATTTATGGTTTGGATGACCGCTATCGCGGCGTCACCGGCCAGCGTGACGTGATATTTGCCAACCAAGCAGACATTATCCGCCTGGGCTTCAAGCCGGGGCAGAAAGTCGATGCAATTTCGCTCTGGGATGACAAGCTTGAACGCAAGATTAAGGGCTTCACCCTGCTCGCTTTTGACATTCCTGCGGGTCAGGCTGCGGCTTATTATCCAGAAGCCAACCCACTGGTGCCGTTACAGAGTTACGGCAGCGGCAGCTTCACTCCAACCTCAAAATTCATCGCGATTCGGCTGTTTGCAAGCGCGGTCGATGAACAAATAATTCAAAGCAAAAGCGCTTAACGCTTTGCTCTGGAACTGCTGTCGCAAAAAAGCCTGAATAGCGATTATTCAGGCTTTTTTATCTACGCGACCAGGCTAGTAAACTAGCCCGCGATAATGGCAATTCAACCTCAAAAACAGCCGTTAAATAGCCATTATCCAACCTGAGCAATCAGTCTCTGACACCCGCAAATACAACAAAGTTCTTCATTAAAAACATATATTTACAATGTATACAAAATTCGGGTTATTGGTCGGATTTAGCTTGCGCAGTTACTTGCACAACAAGAGGATCACGGCATCAACATCCATTGAGTGATTGTAGTTATGAAGTACTCCTCAATTATTTTCCTGACCCTGAGCATGAGCAGTGCCAGCGTTTTTGCCGGTGGCACTGAAGCTGGAATCGGTGGCGCGCTGGGAGGCTTATTGGGCGCAGCAGTCGGCCAACAAATGGGCGGCAGCACGGGCGCTGCAATTGGCGCGGGTGTCGGCGGTGCAGCTGGCGGTGCAGCCGGTGCAGACCGTCGCAACCGTACAGAAGCAGCCATTGGCGGCGGCCTTGGCGGTGCAGGTGGCAACGTTGCCGGACGCAGTATCGGTGGCACCAATGGTGGTTTGATTGGTGCAGCCCTTGGTGGCGGTGCAGGTGGCGCGCTAGGCAACTATTACGGCAACGAAAGTCGTTCCGATGACCGTGATGGTTATCGCCGGGATCATCATCACCGTGACCGCGACCGTCGCAGCTGGAAACGCGATAAGCACCGCCACAAAAAGCACTGGAACCGCGGCTGGCGCCGTCGCTAGAACTGTGTAGCGCAGTCTTGATGCAGTGCCCGCCAGGAACTTTTGCGGCCTTTTGCCATCAAACTGTCAAGTAATGCTGTGTGGACTGCCTAATGGATGAGACACAGCCAATGCCCTGCAGTGTTTGGGCGACTGAATTTCGAGGTTAGTTCTATGCGTACATTAATCACCGCAGTAGCGTTTAGCGCACTGACAGCCCCAATGGCTTTCGCCGATGACGGCAAGGTTGCCATCGGCAGCGGCGTTGGCGGCGCACTGGGTAATGTTATCGGCCAACAAATTGGTGGCAGCACTGGCGCAGCAGTAGGTGCTGGCGTCGGCGGTGCCGCCGGCGGTGCGATGACTTCACGCGACGGCAACAAAACTGAATCAGCACTGGGCGGCGGCTTAGGCGCTGCTGGCGGTTCAGTACTTGGTAATCAGATCGGTGGCAGCACCGGCTCAGCGATTGGCGCTGGCCTTGGCGGCGCCGCTGGTGGCGCACTAGGCAATAACCTGGCGGATGACGACCGCGACAACGACCGTCACAAGGGCCACGGTAAGAACAAACATAAGAAGCACAAAAAACATCACTAAGCCCTAATCAGGACTTAGCCCCGCATACAAAAAGCCCGCATAGTTGCGGGCTTTTTAGTGACTGTCAAAGCACTGCTTATTCGGTCAGAAGCTCCGCCAAGGCACGACGTAACTGCTCAGGAATTGGCACTGGGCGATTACTTTGACGGTCGACAAATACATGCACAAAACGTCCCGCCGCGCAGGCCAACTCTTCGCCCTGCTTGAACACAGCCAGCTCATATTGCACCGAGCTATTGCCCAGTTTACCAACTCGCAGGCCTAGCTCTATCTGATCCGGGAATGCAATTGAGGCAAAGTAGTCGCAACTTGAACTGACCACGAAACCAACCACTTCTCCGTTGTGGATATCCAAACCGCCAACCTCAATCAAGTAGCTATTCACTGCACTGTCGAAGTAGCTGTAATAAGTGACGTTGTTAACGTGGCCATAGATGTCATTGTCATGCCAGCGCGTGGTCACCACTTGTAGGTGCCGGTAATCCGTGCGCAGGTGTTGGGCTTGGTTCATGCAAAGTCCTTATCCGAAATAGCTATGTACGCGAGTCAATCAATACGCTGACTGATAAATCGCCAATGCGTGCTGTTCAGTCATCTCACGCGGGTTATTCACCAGCAAACGTTGTTGCAGCATCGCGTCACGCGCCAGTTGCTCAAGCATGTTTTGCGCAACACCTGCATCACGCAAGCGGGTTGGCAAACCGCTGCGTTCACTGAAATCTGCCAGTTCCATAATGAACTGCTCGGTTTGATCCATCGCCACGCCCGCGCGTAACTTCTCACCCAACACCAGCGGCGCCAATTCAGCATAAAGCGGCGCAGCAACGCTGGCATTGAAGCCCAGCACATGCGGGAGCACCAATGCATTGCTCAAGCCGTGAGGGATATGAAAGTGTCCGCCCAGTGGATACGCCAGCGCATGCACCGCCGCAACGGGAGAATTGGCGAACGCCTGCCCTGCCAAACATGCACCCAGCAACATTGCCTGGCGCGCTTCGCGGTTGCTGCCGTTATGCACAACTTCATCGAGGTTAGCCGCCAACAGCCGCAATGCTTCACGCGCCAACATATCTGACAGCGGGTTCTTCTTGTGCACGCTGGTGTAGGCCTCGATCGCGTGCACCATGGCATCAATGCCAGTGGCGGCGGTCACCGCTGGAGGCAAGCCCAAGGTCAACTCCGCATCCAGAAGGGCCAAATCCGGAAGTAGCAGCGGCGACACCGCACCCATCTTGGTGGTTTCGCCGGTGGTAACAATCGCTACAGGGGTGACTTCTGAGCCGGTGCCGGCGGTGGTTGGTACCTGAATCAGCGGCAAGCGCTGGCCAGTCGCATTACTGACGCCGTAGATCTCCGACAGTTGCTGTGTGCTATGCGGATGAGCAAGCAAGGCGACCAATTTGGCGACATCCATCGAGCTGCCGCCACCAAAACCAACAATCAGTTCGGCTTCCAACTCACGCGCTTGGCCGACTGCGGCCGCAACGATTGCTTCGGGCGGATCAGCAACCACCTGATCAAATACCTCGAATGCAACCTGCTCAGTGGCAAAGCCCGGTAGCACCGAGCTCAACAAGCCGAGCTTGGTGATGCCAGGGTCCGTCACGATCAATACACGTTTGGCGCCACGCTCGCGGCATAGCTCCGCTAGACGATTGGAAGAACCTGACTCGCAGATAATCTGTGCGGTTGTCGCAAAGCTGAATGGGCGCATGATCGATGTCCTCTTATTATCTGTACTGGGCGTGCAGCACCGTGGAGCGGCGCTGCCTAGCGTTAGCCATTAAAACGCAAAACTGGTCTCAGGCATGGCCATCAGACAGTCGGCACCGCCCAATAACGCTTCACGGTGCATGCTCGCGCGCGGCAACACGCGCTGCAGGTAAAAATCCGCACTGTGCAATTTGGCCTGATAGAACTCAGCATCCGTATCACCGGCATCGAGCCGGTCTTGCGCGCGTGCGGCTGCCTGCAACCAAAAGCCAGCCAACAACACATAGGCCGAATACTGCAAGAAGTCCACTGAGCACGCACCAATCTCCTGTGGGTCGCGCTGGCATGCGCCAATCACTTCGCCGGTCAGTTCACGCCATTGCTCAAACCGCGCCTGAACGGTTGCAGCCATGGCTTGCAGTGCCGGGCGCTGCGCCTGCACAGCACACAACTGGCTGAACTCATCGCACAGTTCGGCCAACTGCTGGCCGCCGTCACCCAACAGCTTACGACGGATGTAGTCCAACGCCTGAATACCGTTGGTGCCCTCATAAAGCTGAGTGATACGACTGTCGCGCATCAACTGCTCAATGCCCCACTCACGAATATAGCCGTGTCCGCCATACACCTGCACCGCGTGACTGGCGACCTCTTGCCCCATATCGGTGAAGAATGCCTTGACGATAGGAATCAGCAGCGCCACCCGCTTACCCGCAGCTTTGCGTTCGGCGGCATCCGGGTGAGCATGCTCCAGATCGAGCAAGCGCGCCGTGTAGGCAGCCAACATGCGCGAGCCTTCGACTAAAGTTTTCTGGGTCAACAACATGCGCCGCACATCAGGATGGACAATGATCGGATCAGCCGCTTTTTCAGGCGCAGCTGGCCCGGTCAAGGCGCGGGACTGCAAACGTTCACGGGCGTAACTCAGCGCCCCCTGAAAAGCCGCTTCGGCAACACCCAAACCCTGCAAACCGACCTGAAAACGCGCGTCATTCATCATGGTGAACATCCCCGCCAAACCTTGATTCGCTTCACCGATCAACCAACCGGTGGCGCCATCAAAATTCATCACGCAGGTCGCCGCGCCTTTGATTCCCATCTTGTGCTCAAGCGCGCCACAACTCAGCGAGTTACGCTGACCAAGACTGCCGTCGGCGTTAGCAGTGAACTTGGGTACCAACAACAAGCTGATGCCTTTAACCCCGGCGGGTGCATCAGGCAAGCGAGCCAAGACCAAGTGGACGATATTTTCGCTGAGGTCCTGCTCGCCGCCGCTGATGAAAATCTTATTGCCGCTCACCCGATAGCTGCCATCAGCCTGTGGCTCGGCCTTGGTCCGCAGCAAGGCCAGGTCAGTACCCGCCTGAGGCTCGGTCAGGCACATGGTGCCGGTCCATTCGCCGCTGACCAACTTGTGCAGATAGGCCTGCTTCAATTCATCACTGCCGTGCGCATTAAGCGCCAGCACCGCGCCTTCGGTCAGACCCGAATAAACCCGGAACGACAAGCTCGCGCCCATCAGCATCTCGTGGAAGTTACAGGCCAGCAATTGTGGCAGTGCCTGCCCGCCAAAGTCTGCCGGGCCGGTCATGCTCGCCCAGCCGTTATCCACATATTGCTGATAAGCCTCGCTGAAGCCATCCGGCGTAGTCACCTTGCCATCAACCAGGCTGGCGCCCTGTTCATCACTGTTGCGATTAAGCGGTGCAACCACCTCGCTGGCATAGCGTGCAGCTTCTTCAAGCACACCATCAATCAGCTCACGATCGAGGCCGTTACCCAGCGTTTGGCAATGTGCGCTGATATCGAATAACTCATGCATGACAAAGCGCATATCACGCAGTGGCGCTTGATAGCTCATAGCGAGCCCTCCTGCACATCAGCGAAGCGCTTGTCGCTCGCTACCAGTTGATTAATTAACTGAGCGGGCTGCCAATGCGTGCCCCGGTTTTCCTGCAAATACTGCAGGCGTGCCTGAATATCAGCCGCGCCTTGGGTATCGGCCCAACTCATTGGCCCGTCTTTATCAGCGGGGAACCCGTAACCGTTGAGATACACCAAGTCGATATCGTGGCTGTTGGCAGCGATATTTTCCTGAAGAATTTTCGCGCCTTCGTTGACCAGCGCCAGCAAGCAACGCTCGAGGATTTCTTCTGGGTCGATATCACGGCGCGTGAAGCCAAGTGTCTCGGAAACCTTGAGCACCAGCGCATCAACCTCAGGATCATGTTCAGCCTGACGACTGCCTTCGGCGTAACGGTAATAGCCCATACCCGCCTTCTGCCCGAAACGGCCCAGCTCGCACAGGCGATTATCAACCTGGACAGCAGGCTCATCCTGGCCCTTGCCCGCCAACTCGCGGGCGCGCCATTCGAGGTCGATACCGACCACGTCGTACATACGAAACGGCCCCATGGCGAAGCCAAAACCTTGCAGCGCAGCGTCTACCTGATGCGGATACGCGCCTTCAAGCAACATCATTCGCGCCTCTCGCACGTATGTGTGAAGCATGCGGTTGCCAATAAAACCGTCGCAGTTTCCAGCCACTACACTGACCTTGCCAATGCGCTTACCCAGCGCTAAGGCAGCGTCCAGCACCGCCTTGCTGGTTTTCTCACCGCGCACAATTTCCAACAGCTTCATGATGTGCGCAGGGCTAAAGAAGTGCAGCCCCAGCACATGCTCCGGGCGCTGGGTCACAGCAGCAATTGCGTCGATATCCAACGCAGAGGTATTGCTCGCCAGAATCGCACCCGGCTTTAGCGTGCTATCCAGCGTGCGAAAGATTTGCTGTTTGAGCTCAAGGTTCTCGTACACCGCCTCGATCACCAGATCGGCATCAGCCAACGCCGCGTAATCCGCAACCGGGGTAATACAGGAGAAACGCGCAGCCGACTGTTCAGCGCTGATGCGTTCTAATTTGACGTTATGTTCGTTGGTCTTCGCGACCACTGCCAGCGCTTGCTCCAGCATTTGCGGGTTATTGTCGAGCCAAAGTACCTGGATGCCGGCATTCGCCAGACTCATGACAATCCCCCGGCCCATGGTCCCGGCGCCAATAACGGCGGCGCGCTGAATATCAAAAACACTGCTCATGGTTATCCCTCTTGTAATTGAGCCAGCTAAAGATCGCCCACCACCATAAGCAACACGCTACTATTATTGAAATTTAGTATTGTGATACATACTATTCAGCGAATGAATATACTTAGCTTCGACCTCAACCTACTGCGGGTGCTGGATGCACTCATGCGCGAGCAAAATGTATCGCGGGCCGCTGAACGCTTGGCATTGAGCCAGCCAGCGGTGAGCAATGCACTCAATCGCTTGCGGGTTTTACTCGATGACCCGCTGCTGGTTCGCACCGGCAGAACCATGCAGCCAACACCTCGCGCGCAGGCGCTTGCCGGGCCAATTCGCATGGCCTTGCAACAAATCGAGCAAAGTTTGACTGCCGGGCAAACCTTTGACCCAGCCAGCAGCAGCCAGCACTTCAACATTGCGCTGACCGACTATGTCGAATTGATTTGCATGCCACAGCTGATGCGCAAGCTGAGTGACACGGCTCCGGGCATCCGTATTGATATTCACCATCTGAATCCGCGCTTACCTGTCGAGGCGCTGGATAGCGGCGATCTGGATCTGGTACTCGGCCGCTTCCAGGATATTCCAGCGCGTTTTAGCCGCCAGCACTGGGCCAGTGAAACCTTGCAGTTAGCCGTGCGTAAAAATCACCCTCTGGTCAGCAATGGTGTTGATCTGCCGTTGTTCCTCAAGCTGCGCCAGCTGTGGGTCCACGGCGGTCAAACGCGCGGTATGGTCGATCAATGGTTAAACGAGCAAGGGTTACAGCGTGATGTGGTTTACACCACTCCGAACTACCTGCAAGCGGCGCACATTGTTGCCTCCAGCGATCTCGGCGCCGTGCTGCCAGACCAACTGGCGCAGCACTTTGCAGCACTGCTTCCGTTGCAGCTGTTCGATTTACCCTTCGAGCTAGAAGCCTTCCACCTCGAAGTGGTGAGCCTCAGCCAGCGTCAACGCGACCCGGCACTGCAATGGCTGATCGAGCAACTATTGAGTATTGCGGCTGACTAGCCAGTGGCCGCACCGAAACTTATTGGCCGCATTAAGCGTGTAACACAACACTGTAATCGCTACGCACAAGCCAGCTCCTGCGACTAGGCTTTGGGCAGGAACGCCCCCAGTCAGAAACAACGTCAATGGAGTTGCCTGAATGAAGCCGATCAAACATTTGTACCTGTACTTCCAGGACGGCCAGCGCTTGGCAATGCGCTTCCCCCAGCAAAGCTCAGACCCAGTCGAGGTTGCACGGGGAATTCGCAAGCAACTTGAGTCGCCGTTTTTATCGATCGAAGTCGATGGCGACTTGCTGATGATTCCGCGTGAGAGCATCAAATACCTGCAAATCTCACCGGCGCCGGTATCTTTACCAGACCCTGTCATCTCCGGCGCAGAGATGATTGATTAGCCCCGCTATTCGAAAGTCTTGCCGTCATGCTTGAGCCAACCATCAACATGACGGCGCCCCGGGTCACGGTGGGTCCAGTGCACGACGCCGCCTTTGTCGTTCCACTCATATTCACCATAGAACTCAACACTGTCGCCTGCACGCAGGCCGTCAATACGCGGCGCCAAGTCAATATTGTGGGCGACTAATACACTCGGCCCACCGGCAATCTTGAGGATAAACTTCTGGTGCCTTGAGCCTTTCAGGTCATCGCGCAACACTTTAACCACTTGGCCCTGACCCCCGACCTGAACATCACTCTGTTGCCTGTTGTAAGCCTGTAATAGCGCGGCATTGGAAACCTCGGCTGAGCTTTGACCGCTAAAGCCCGGGATCGAAACGCCCTGTTCTTTGGCGAAACCGTAGGCCAAGACCAGTGCAACAATCAGGTAAATAAATTTCTTCATCGTTATCTACAGTCCATGAGCTAGGCCGTCCCCGGCCACGATCCATTTGAATATTCAGCGATTCTAGCTTGCCAGCCAGATATTGCGCTGCAATTAGCCGGCAAACGCAGCTGAGCATTTATAGCGCCGCGCTGACTCTGTTACTGTTATCTGCAAAGCGAGCAGGTTAAGCCAGACACATGACCCAAGCACCGTTTATCAACCCGCTTCAATTAGACCGCAAGGATGCTGGCTCTGGCTTGCACATTGGCGGCGATTGGACGTTGGCGCATTTCGCTGCGCTAGAGCCGCAAGTCATGCGCGCCCGCGAAGCGGTGGCTGCTGATGCGACGATTGACCTCAGCGACATCAGCCAATTGGATACAGCTGGAGCCGCTTTATTAGTCGAGCTGCTCGGCGAAGCGCGGCTACAGGAGCTTGAGACCAGCTCCCCGCAATTGAGCGCCGAACGTCGGCAACTGTTGCTGAGCGTGGGTCACGCAATAACTGAGTCCAAAAGAACACCACCTGCGCCACACCCTTCATCCATTACTGAGTTTTTTGGGCACATCGGTATTGCTGTCGATGACTTCTTTTGCAAGGCCCGCGAGCTGATCGGCTTCTTTGGATTAACCGTTAGCACCATGCTCAGCGTAATGTTCAAACCCAGTCGCTGGCGCATCACCTCGCTGACAGCACACCTTCAACAAACCGGGCTTAATGCGGTGCCAATTGTGGCGCTACTGACCTTTCTGGTCGGCGCAGTCGTGGCATTTTTAGGCGCGACGATTCTGGCCGACTTCGGCGCCAGTATTTACACCATCAACCTGGTTGCGTTCTCTTTCCTGCGCGAATTTGGCGTGCTGCTCACAGCAATCCTGATGGCGGGGCGCACAGCCAGCGCCTTCACCGCGCAAATTGGCTCGATGAAGGCCAATGAGGAAATTGACGCGATCCGCACGCTAGGCCTCAGCCCGATTGAGCTGCTGGTCGTACCGCGGGTCTACGCCATGCTGATTGCCCTGCCCGTGCTGACATTCATTGCGATGATCTGCGGCATCGTTGGTGGCGCCATGGTCTGCGCCTTGACTCTGAATATCTCGGTCACCAGCTTCATCAGCATTTTCCACGAAAGCATCGAGCTGAAGCACTTTGTCGTGGGTATGGTCAAAGCGCCGATCTTTGCCTTTCTGATCGCTATTATTGGTTGCCTGGAGGGTTTCAAAGTCACCGGTAGCGCGCAGTCAGTTGGCGAGCGCACAACCTCCAGTGTAGTGCAGTCAATTTTCGTGGTGATTCTGCTCGATGCCATCTTCGCGTTATTCATGGTGGAGATGGGCTGGTGAGTAAGGAAACAGTGATTGAAGTACGCGGGCTGTGTAACCGCTTTGGCACGCAGAGTGTGCATGAAAACCTCGACCTCGATTTATACCGCGGTGAAGTGCTCGGTGTCGTCGGTGGTTCGGGTACGGGCAAGTCGGTGCTGCTGCGCTCGATTGTCGGTTTGCGCAAACCCAACGAAGGTAACGTCAATGTTTTTGGGCAAACCTTGCTGGAGCTGGACGAACACCAGCGCTCGTTGATCGAGCGTCGCTTTGGAGTGCTCTATCAACGTGGTGCTTTGTTTTCATCACTCACCGTCAGCGAGAACATCGCGCTGCCGCTGATCGAGCACGCCAAGCTCAGCCGCGCCTCGGCTGAGCGTCTGGCACGGGTCAAACTGGCGTTGGTCGGCCTGCCCTGCGTGACCGGAAACAAGTACCCGGCGGAACTATCGGGCGGTATGATCAAACGTGCAGCGTTAGCCCGTGCCTTGGCACTTGAGCCAGATATTTTGTTTCTCGACGAGCCCACCGCTGGCCTCGACCCAATTGGTGCCGCTGACTTCGATCAGTTGATTCTGACCCTGCGCGACGCACTCGGCCTCAGCGTATTTCTGGTCACCCACGATCTGGACACGCTCTATACCATTTGTGATCGTATCGCCGTGCTCTCGCAAAAACGTGTGTTGGTCGCCGACACACTGGAAAACGTCGCCGCAACTGATGATCCATGGATTCAGCAATATTTTCACGGCCCGCGTGGACGCGCGGCCAAGCAGGCAGCGGATAACGCGCCACGGAGAGCTTAATGGAACCTCGCGCACATCATGTTTTGATCGGCCTGTTTACCGTGCTAGTCGTCAGCGCTGCCCTGGTATTTGCGATCTGGCTGAGCAAGCACTCCGCCGACCAGCAGTACAACGAATACAGCGTGGTTTTCAATGAAACAGTTAACGGCCTGTCACGCGGTAGCGCCGTTCAATACAGCGGCATCACTGTCGGCGATGTTCAGCGCTTGTTCCTTGATCCCAAAGATCCGCGCAAGGTCATAGCCTGGATCCGTATCGCCAGCAACACCCCGATTAAAACTGACACCCGAGCTCGCCTGTCGATCACCGGTATTACCGGTACTGCGGTGATCCAAATGCACGGCGGCACCCCAAAAAGCCCACGCTTGCTTAGTGAAAATGGCGAACGACCTGAAATTATTGCTGATCGCTCACCCCTGTCCAAATTGCTCGCCAATGGCGATGACCTGGTAGTCAACGTCAATCACTTGATCAACCAAGCCAACCACCTGCTCAACGACGAGAACCTGACACAGGTATCCAAGACGCTGAAAAATCTTGAAGCTGTCACCGCAATGGTCGCGGAACAACGCGATACGCTGAACAAAACCGCGAAAGAAATCAGTATCGCCAGCACGGAAACAGCCACGCTGATGCGCAATGCCAATAGCCTACTGAATGATTCAGGGCGCAAGAGCTTCGACAACATCGAGCGCATCAGTGCATCGCTGGAGCGCAGCAGCAGTAATATCGAACGTATCCTCAGCGAGAACCGCGATGCTCTCAGCCAAGGTATCCAGGGCGTCAGCAACCTGGGCCCGGCGATCAATGAGCTGCGCGACACCATGAGCGCCATCCGCTCGTTCTCACGCCGCGTCGAGGACGACCCGGCTTACCTACTGCGCAGCGATACCATTAAGGAGTTTCAACCATGAGCCGGTTTATCAGCGTCAGTGCCCTCTTCTTTAGCGCGCTCATGCTCAGTGCTTGCTCGATCTTGCCGGAGCCAGAACAGCTGCATGTTTATCGCCTGCCAAGCGCTGCACCGAGCACCAGCTCAAGCGCAAACAGCAGCCCCATGACCTTGCAGATCAATCGCCCGAGCAGTAACCAGATTCTCGATAGCTCACGCATTGTAGTGCTGCCCGATGGCAATCAGATCAGTACTTATCAAGGTGTGCGCTGGAGTGATCGCGCACCGACCATATTGCGTGATCGCTTGATCGACGGCTTCGTCAACGCCAACCGCTTTGCGGCGGTGAGCAGTGACGACAACCATTTGCAAACTGACCTGCAACTGGTCAGCAGCCTCCGGGCATTTCAGAGTGAATACCGCAACGGAGCGCCGCAGGTGCAAATTCAGCTTGATGCGCAACTGGTCGGCAGCCGCCAACAGATTATCGCCAGCAAACGTTTTAGCGTCAGCCAAGCGGCGACGGACACCTCTGTCGGCAATGTGGTTGAAGCCTTTGGCAGTGCGGCTGACAGCCTATCAAGCCAAATTGTCGAGTGGACGGTCAGCCAGAGCAATAACGCGCCTGAACAACCTTAAGCGGCTATGCCGAGGTCTCAACCCACTCACGCACCTGGGCATATGGGTAATCTTGCAGCGCCGCGAATCCTGCCAGGTTGCGCGCCTTCAGCTTGGTCAGCAACGGCACGCTGATACCACAGAAAAAACGGGTTAAGCATTCGCTACTCGGCGCTCCTTCCTTCATACCTTGGTAACGCTGAATAAATTCACCGCCTAACGCGCTAACCGACTGCTGATTGAGCGGTGCTAGTACTGGCGGCTCGGGCAAGTGTGCAATCTGGCCTTGGCACACCGAACAATGACCGCACTGCAACGGCGCCTGCTCATCCCCGAAGTAACTGGCTAGCCGCTGGCTGAGGCATGTATCACTGGCAAATAAATCGAGCATGGCGTGAATACGCTTGATCTCACTGTGCTCTTGTTGCTTGAAGTAGCGGTGCAGCTCTGCGCTTAGTTGGCCGGGATCAAACGCGGGATCAAGCAATGTATAAACCTCGGTCATTTGCTTGCTCTCAAGCTCTATCCAGGCGTTTTCCTGAAAATAATCCAGCGCTTTTATCACGCGGGCACGCTCAGCCTGGTGCTGCTGGTAAAGCTGATCGAAGTCGACAGTGCACCAGGTTCGCGCGCGCTTCGATGACTCGATCAAGGCCTCAACAAAATCTCGGCGCTCACCCTCGAACTTGGCGCTTAGCTGTTCTGGCTCAATCAGGTATTTGAAGCGATATTCCGCAAAATAGGCATATTTAGGCGCGATAATGCGCCTAAGCTCTAGCTGCACCAGCAACGTCTTCAAGGCCAGCAGACGAATATTGCTCTGCTCTGAAAGCACATTAAGGGTCAGTTCCCACTGGCCATCAGTGCTACTGGCGAGCAGTTCATCAAGCACCCAACGAATCCCCTCAAGTTCCGGCGTATCGCCGTAAACGAAGTTTTCCAGCACATTAAGGCTGTCGCGGTTGGCCATGACCCAGCAATCTGAAGGTTGGCCATCACGCCCGGCGCGGCCGATTTCCTGGCTGTAGTTTTCCACCGACTTGGGTAAGTCGTAGTGCAGCACATTGCGGATATCACTTTTATCGATGCCCATGCCAAAGGCGATGGTGGCGACGATACAGTTCAATTCACCGCCCATGAACTGACGCTGGATCAACTCACGTCGCTCATGCGGCATTCCGGCGTGATAGGCACTGGCGGGAAACCCTCTGGCCGCTAGTAAATCCGCGATATGCTCAGCGGTTTTCTGCTGGGTGACATAAACAATACTCGGCTGCCCCGCCTTGGCTGATAACCACTCAACCAAGCGCCGCTGTTTGTCAGCCCCTGCAACCGGCTCGACCAGTAGATTAAGATTGGGCCGATAAAAACCAGTGGTCACCACATCCGTCTCAGCAATCTCGAACTTGCGCTGCATATCAGCGATGACCGGCGGAGTCGCTGTCGCGGTAAGCAGCAACACCTGAGCAATGTTGAACTGCCGACGGTACTCCGGCAACTTCAGGTAATCAGGCCGAAAATTATGCCCCCACTCCGATATACAGTGCGCTTCATCAACCACCAACAGCGAGATCGGCACCTGCTGGATGAAGTTGCGAAAGCGTTCATTTTTCAGACGCTCGACCGAAATCATCAGGACTTTTAACTCACCACTCTTGGCGTCGCGCATCACCTGCGCGGCCTCTTCTCGACTCTGCGCAGAATCGATACTCGCCGCCTTAATCGAATGCCGCTGCAAAAATGCCAGCTGGTCCTGCATCAAGGCCAGCAGCGGTGAGATCACCAGCGTCAAGTGCGGCAAATGCATGGCTGGCAACTGGTAACACATCGACTTACCAGAGCCCGTTGGAAAGATTGCCGCGACTGAACGCCCTGCCATAACCGCATTGATTGCAGCCTCCTGACCGGGGCGGAATTGCTGGTAACCAAAGGTGCGTTGCAAGCTGTCGTAAATCAACAATCTGTCCTCTTTTGTATATCTTCAGTCGGTTGAGCGCTAAGTACGTGCACACGGCGAATGTGACAGCTGCTGGTTCGGGCGAATACCCATACGACGATCGGTCACTTGCAAATACGCGCCTGAACTCAAGCAAACCGACCGTATTCACTGGGCTCGACAGCACGCTCAGTTGATAAAGAAATATTAATTTTCTGGGTATGACTAAACCATCTAACGGCGAACTCCGCCATGGAGTAGATTGAGGTCATGAACAGTTGCACAGGAGCTTTATATGAAGGAATCGGTTTTTGCGGCAGCTTGACTGCTTTGAACTGAACCATCAACAAAGCGGGCCGAATGACCCTACGCACCTCATGCTCTTGCCTGGCTTGAGCCGGTACACGAGGCCAACGACCTTGCCACTGGTTGAGTATTGAAACCCTCGAGTTAGCCGACAACTGAGCCTGAAAACTCCACGTAATGTGGTCATATCAATGTTCAGCACCAACAGTTTGTAGCGTCAAACCGGCATCTTGATGATGATTATCAGCAAATTTTAAGCCGGCAGTGCACAGACGAGTTGGGCCCACTGCGGAGCAGCGAATGACGACGCTACTAAGTCTTCAGAGCACAGCACATAGGCAACACTTATAGCCGTGATGAGCGGCCCCTGTTTCACGTGTATCTCCATAGTTTCATCGCGTAACGTGTAAGTACTGTATCAGCAGTCACACACAAAAAGCCGCCTTAAGGCGGCTTTTCCGCGTCTGGTGATGCTGAAAAAGCACGGCGCTTGAAACGACGTTGAAGCAGGCCGTTTAGAGAAGCAGGTCGTTCAGATCAGGGCCTGTAAAACAAAACACCCTGCGAAGTTGAGCCTCGCAGGGTGTCGGATGAACCGCTTAAACCTATAAGTTACCCGAGAACTAATTAGTTACCCGAACGACGCAGCGCTTGCGGGGTGAAGTCACGTGGTGTCAGGCCAACTTTAAAGTTATACATGGGCTCATTGTTATCGAGGCCATCGACAAAGTAACGCTCACCTTTGAAATCATAGATCGTTTCCAGCGTGCTGCCAAACATCGGCACATCGTAGTAACTGATCGGGTGGCTTTCTTGCAGGCCGCTCAGCTCGCCATCTTTGTTGTAGAGATCGACCGCTAAAATTTGCCAGCTGTCTTCATCGATGTAAAAGCGACGCTTGGCATAAGGGTGGCTAAAGCCCTTACGCAGGTCTGCTTCAACGATCCATACACGGTGCAACTCATAACGCAGCAACGCGGGGTTGATGGTATTGCGCTTGAGGATGGTTTCGTAAGGAATTCCCTTTTGATGCACCGCATAGCTGTTGTAAGGCACCAGCATTTCCTGCTTGCCCAACAACTTCCATTCATAGCGGTTTGGCGCGCCGTTGTAGGAATCGACAACGTCTGCTGTGGCCATGCCATTGGTATCTGGCTGCAAGGTGTCATACGCCAGCATTGGCAGGCGACGCACACGGCGCTCGCCACGGTTGAAGCGCCAGGCTTTGCGAATCGCCAACACTTGGTCAAGCGTTTCCTGCACGACCAGCGCCGAACCTGCCAGCTTGGATGGCGCAATGACCTTGTATTTGTAATAGAACAAGGTGTTATCCAGATCTTTCGGCGTTACACCCTCACGGCCGTATAGAAAGTACACATCTCGCTCAAGCTTGAGCAGGTTGTATGCGCCGTTGGAGAGCACCGCAGCCTGGTTAGTCACAAAACTGATCTGGTCGCCACGGTAACGCATGATGTGGTTCCAGATGGCCTCCTGGCCATTTTGCGGCAACGGGAATGGAACCCCAGAGGCAACCCCTTGCACACCGTTGCCGCCAGAGATCAGCTCCGCGTTTACCGCGTTGTAACGCGTGGCATCGTAAATACGCTGTGGCGCAGCCGCGCTACGATGAGTCGGGAAAACACGTAGGTAGTAATCCGGATTTTTTTCCAGCAAGACTTTCAGGCCCGCTGGCAGCTGGGCTTGATACTGGTTCATGTTTTGACTATTGACCTGATACAACGGCTGCTCGCCAGCGTATGGGTCCGGGTGATGCATGCCCGACACATAGTTGGCTGGCGGCGTTGCTAACCCACCTTCCCAGCGCGGGATGGAGCCAGCGACATTACCGGCCACTTCCCCACCCAGCGGGGTCAAGTCCTGGCCAAGCCGAACAGCCTGAGCATTATCAACTTTAGCTTGCGCCTGCAGCGCCACTCCAGCCAACAACAAAATCGAAAGTTTTCGCAACACAGTACTCTCTCCCACAGCGCAAACTTCTTTCATGCACCGCTGTTTTTATGCACAAGCAATAGCTTGGCTTTATTGGTCAGTCTTGGTGAGAAGCCATCCTGGCGCCGAGTCCTCCCGGCTTAGTATTTCGTCCTTGAAATTGGTGTTTTAGCTTTTTGATTAACACCCAATCGCTCGTGCTAAAGGCAGGCACATGCGACTCACGGCTAAAAGTCGGGCGCAGTCTACCCTTTCAAACAAGCATTTGCTTCGGATGACCCGTAAATTTATGGGACACCCACTGCGCGACCCTACGCGCATGGCCAGCAAGGCTTGAATCACGGGGGACTCGCGCAGGCAAGTGCAATTGCAATTTTTTGTAAACGATACGGTTTAGCTGGGTTGCTGAGGATTAAGCACGGCGCCTTGCTGAGACTGGTGAACAGCAAGGCTGCGCTTGAGACAGCTTAGTTCTGGCGCTCGAACTTGAGGTCCCAGACGCCGTGACCAAGCCGCTCACCACGACGCTCAAATTTGGTGATTGGACGCTCTGCCGGGCGCGGAACGTATAGGCCATCATCCGCCATGTTTTTGTAGCCAGGCGCCACGTTCATCACTTCCAGCATGTACTCAGCATAAGGTTCCCAGTCGGTGGCCATATGCAGCACGCCGCCGACTTTGAGTTTTTGCCGCACCAGTTCGGCAAACTCGGGCTGAACAATACGCCGCTTGTGATGCCGCGCCTTGTGCCATGGGTCAGGGAAAAACAACATCAGTCGGTCAAGGCTGTTGTCAGCGATGCAGTTACGCAGCACCTCCAAAGCATCGCAGCTATAGACCCGCACATTATTCAGATTTTGAGTCAGCAAACCGTTGAGCAAAGCACCGACACCGGGACGGTGCACCTCAACCCCGATAAAGTCATGCTCAGGCGCAGCGCTGGCCATCTCAAGCAATGAGTGGCCCATGCCGAAGCCGATTTCAAAGGTCCGTGGCGCTTGGCGGCCAAATAAAGCATCGAAATCTTGCGGGCCGTCTTCAAGCTTTAAACCGAACTTGCTCAAGCCCTGATCAAGGCCCCGCTGCTGCCCTTCGGTCATGCGGCCAGCGCGCATAACAAAGCTCTTGATGGTGCGCAGCTTGGGCGAAGTTTCAGGCGTGGCCTGCGGGGAATCAGTCATTTCGTACTCTTTAACTCGGTCATAATGCGTCTATCAGCGCCAAGACTATGGCTGGCGCGGATAGGCAGTTAAGGAAAAACAGGCCTTAGGGGCCTTCTGAAAAAGGTAGCGAGCGACGAGAGTACAAGGCAAAAAACTGCGAAAAAGTGACCGAGGTCGCGCTCGACTTTACGAGCTGTAAATGAGCATTTTGAGCAGTTTTTTAACGCAGCACGGGCTGCCCCAGTAATATCGAGCGCAGTAGTTTTTCAGAGGTGCCTTAGCGAATCATACCTTCAAGTGGCGACGATGCACTCGCATAAAGCTTCTTCGGCATGCGCCCAGCCAAGTACGCCAGGCGGCCAGCTTCAATGGCGTACTTCATGGCTTCAGCCATCATCACCGGGTTTTGCGCATGAGCAATAGCGCTGTTCATCAGCACGGCTTCGCAGCCAAGCTCCATGGCAATGGTGGCATCAGATGCCGTGCCGACACCGGCATCAACCAGCACTGGCACGGTGGCTTCTTCAAGAATGATGCGCAGGTTATACGGGTTACAGATGCCCAGGCCGGTACCAATCAAACCGGCCAGCGGCATTACTGCGATACAACCCATCTCGGCCAATAGACGGGCGATAATTGGATCGTCGCTGGTATAAACCATCACGTCAAAGCCATCTTTGACCAGAATTTCGGCGGCCTTGATCGTTTCGATCACGTTAGGGAACAAGGTTTTCTGATCAGCCAGTACTTCAAGCTTGACCAGATTGTGACCATCGAGCAGTTCGCGGGCCAAACGACAGGTGCGCACAGCTTCGGCAGCGTCATAGCAACCGGCGGTATTCGGCAAGATGGTGTAACGGTCTGGCGAGATCACGTCGAGCAGATTTGGCTCGCCCGGATTTTGGCCGATATTTGTGCGCCGCACCGCTACGGTGACAATTTCCGCACCAGAGGCCTCGATGGCGACGCGGGTTTGTTCCAGGTCCTGATACTTACCGGTACCCACCAGCAAACGCGATTGGTAGGTACGGCCGGCGAGCGTGAAAGGCTTGTCGTTACGAACTTGGCTCATCGAAAACTCCTCGTGCGGGTTGCGCTCTTTGCAGCCAGTCAATACGTGCTGATGGCTTGCCTTTGAGCACCTGACAAAAATTGGCTGGGTGCGGACACTCACGTAGTAGCAAGGAAGTACTTAGCCGCCACCAATCGCATGAACGACTTCAATCCGATCACCTTCAGATAACACCGTGCTGGCGTGCTGACTGCGAGGCACAATATCCAGATTGAGCTCGACCGCAACGCGGCGGCCCGTCAGATCCAGCTGAGCAATCAGCCCAGCGACAGTCTGGCCATCGGCAAGCTCAAGCGGCTCACCATTCAATTGAATGCGCATGACGTAGCGGTCACAAATTTAGAGGGGTCAGCATTCTAGCCCGATCAACCGCTATGACCAAGGCCAAACAGTATCATTCGCCCTCTTTTCTGACGTGCGAGTCAGCTTACAGTCATGTCCAGCTTTCTCAGTTCGGCGTTAATCGCCAGGCAGCCAGGCCCAGGCATAGCCAACCAAGCAGAAAGGCCAAGCCGCCAAATGGGGTGATGATACCCAGCTTGCTGATTCCGCTCAGGCTCAACAGATACAAACTGCCGGAAAACAGCACGATACCGGCGGTAAAGAATGCACCCGCCAACGTAACCCAACGCCCAGGTACATAAAGCGCAAGCAGCCCAACACCGAATAATGCCAATGCATGAATCAACTGGTAATGGGTGCCGGTTTGAAATACCGCTAAATACTCAGCGCTGAGGGTTTTCTTCAAGCCATGGGCGGCAAACGCACCAAGGCCCACACCGCTAAAACCAGCAACCGCTGACAAGATTAACCACAAACGAGCCATCGAACACTCCAGACAAGACCACTACGATCGTTATAATGGCCCGCAAACTCAGCCGGGCCAAGCACGCATGTTGCAAACCATCCGCCGTATCCTGATTAAATCCCTGCTCTGGTTCACGGTCGGCTCGGCCTTGCTGGTCTTGGTCCTGCGCTGGGTGCCACCGCCGGGTAGCGCACTCATGGTCGAGCGCAAAGTGCAATCGTGGATGGATGGCAAACCCATTGATCTGCAGCGCACATGGCGGCCGTGGCAAGAACTGCCTGATGACTTGAAGATTGCAGTGATTGCTGGCGAAGACCAGAAATTCGCGGATCACTGGGGCTTTGATTTAGCCGCGATCCGCGCCGCCATCGAGCACAACCAGGAAGGTGGCAGCGTGCGCGGCGCCAGCACATTGAGCCAGCAAGTGGCGAAGAACCTGTTTCTGTGGTCAGGCCGCAGCTGGTTGCGCAAAGGCATCGAAGTTTGGTTCACCGGGCTAATTGAATTGCTCTGGCCAAAACAACGAATTCTCGAAGTGTATCTAAACAGCGTCGAGTGGGGCGATGGCGTATTTGGTGCGCAGGCAGCAGCAGAGCATCACTTTGGAATTGGAGCGCCCTACTTGTCAGCCCATCAGGCGAGTTTGCTGGCGGCAGTGCTACCAAACCCGCGCCAATGGAGCGCCAGCCGACCCACAGCGTATATCAACCGCCGGGCAAACTGGATTCGCCGACAAATGCGTCAGCTCGGCGGTAGCCATTACCTCAATCAGCTCAGTACAGCGCAGCCGCAATGGTTAAAAGCCATGCTGGACAACTAACCCCGTTCAGGGCTATCACTCAAGTAAACGCCGCGGCACAGCAAATAGCAGGCCAACCTCATCATCAAGCGTATGCACGGTCAAACCTCGCTCTGGATAAACCAGGGCTTGGCCGCCCTCTTGCAACTCAAGGCTCAGTTTAGGCTGGCCCAAACTACTGATGATTCGCTGCGTGGCGACAGCCTCCAACGGCTTGAGACTTAGGTAGATGACCTCGTAATGACCGAGCTGCCTGACCAACTGCGCACTGAGTGGCTGCTCCTCACCTTTTTCATCGACGCCGACTGCGGCCATCAGGCTGACCAACTCATCATCGCTCAAGGCAATTCGGGCCTCGACAGCCCACGCTTGGTCATCAGCCTGCAGCTCACTGCGATAGAGCAACCGAGAGCCGTCAAGACGCGGCTGCAGCCAAAGCTCACCGTCTTCCTCGACCTCACTGCTAAGGCGCATCAGCGTTAGTTGATCAGCGGCCAATGGGTCAAAAATATCGGTCTGCCATTTCTGTAACCATGCCAGTGGTTCGACCATTTGCGGGCCGCGCATCAGCCACGCGCCCCAACTAAAAAAGATAAACGCAACACCTGCAAAAATTAACCAGTGCTGGGCTCGCAACGGCGGCAACTTCATACTTTTCCTCAGACAGAAAAAAGCCGCACTGATGTGCGGCTTCCTGAATCGCTATGCTTATGCGGCAATCGAGCCTTTAAGCTTGCTCATCGCATTCTTCTCTAGCTGGCGAATTCGCTCAGCAGAGACATTGTACTTCGCAGCCAGATCATGCAGCGTGGCCTTCTCTTCAGACAACCAGCGCTGATAGAGAATATCGCGACTACGCTCATCCAAACCGTCCAACGCTTCATGCAAGTTGGCTGTAGAGCTGTCACTCCAGTCAGCGTTCTCAAGTTGTACCGCAGGATCGTAGCGGTGATCCTCAAGGTACTGCGCTGGCGTCTGGAATGCGCGGTCGTCGTCATCGTCCGCCGCAGGATCAAAGGCCATGTCATGGCCAGTCAGGCGGCTTTCCATTTCACGCACTTCACGGGGTTCAACACCCAGGCTTTCAGCTACTGCGTTGACTTCATCATTGTTCAGCCAGGCCAGACGCTTCTTTTGGCTACGCAGGTTAAAGAACAGCTTACGCTGAGCTTTAGTGGTTGCCACTTTAACAATGCGCCAGTTGCGCAGGATGAACTCGTGAATTTCTGCACGAATCCAATGCACCGCGAACGATACAAGGCGCACGCCCATTTCTGGGTTGAAGCGTTTTACTGCTTTCATAAGGCCGACGTTGCCTTCCTGGATCAGGTCAGCTTGCGCCAGACCGTAACCCGAGTAGCTACGCGCGATATGCACGACAAAGCGCAGGTGAGCGAGCACCATTTGCCGTGCAGCCTCTAAATTCTGGTGGTAGAAGAGACTTTCGGCCAGCTCGCGCTCCTGCTCTGGAGTCAGCAGCGGGATGCTGTTGACCGCATGCACATAAGCCTCCAGGTTGGCGCCTGGAACTAACGCATGAACAGGTTGCAAGGAAGTGGACATTTGAATCCTCCGAACGACTTAACACGTGCAGTCTAACACTGCTCGATATGACTTATAACGTCTCTACAAGTTCAGTTACTAATAGTCAATATCAATCAAATCAATAGCTTGTTACTTAGGAGCCAGCTCGCGCAAATGGCGCGCTACCGCAATCCAGGCGCCAATATAACCGAGCAATACCGCGCCGAGTAGTAGTGACAGACCATCGGCGATGGTGACGCCGCCCAAACTGAAGTCGCTGCCGTACAAACCGGCTAGACGCACTACCGAGCCATCGAGCCAGTTCAAGCCATAAGCAAGCACCATCCAGGCAAGAACCCCGGCACCTAAACCATAGAGCGCGCCCATATACAGAAAAGGCCTGCGCACATAGCTGTCAGTGCCGCCGACCAGCTTGATAACCTCAATTTCCGTTCGGCGGTTCTCGATATGCAGGCGGATGGTGTTACCGATCACCAGCAGCAGCGCCATGATCAACAGCAACGTAAGGCCGAAGATAAAACGCTCGCCGAGCTTAAGAATCGCAGTCAAGCGCTCCACCCAGAGCAAATCCAACTGCGCCTGCTGCACTTTGGGTAACGCAGCCAGACGCGTGCGTAGCGCCTCAAGGCCAACCTTGTCGACCTCTTTCGGCGTTACCAGCACCACACCAGGCAGCGGGTTTTCAGGCAGTTCCTTCAGCGCTTGGCCTAATCCTGATTGCTCCTGAAACTCCGTCAGGGCTTGCTCGCGGCTGACCCAATCGGTCTGCGCCACATCATCCATTTTGTCGATTTGCTCGCGCAGCTCCTGACCATCTGCGTCAGTCGCATCAATCTGTAGAAATAGCGAGATCTGCGCCGCACGCTGCCACGAACCGCCCAAGCGCTCTACATTGTTGAGCAACAACGACAACCCCATCGGCAAGCTCAGCGCGACCGCCATCACCAGACAGGTGAAGAAGCTACCAATTGGCTGCTTGCCCAGACGGCGCAGGCTGTCAGCCAGGCTGGCACGATGATTTTCCAGCCAGGAATGCAGCTGGGTCTTGAAGTCCGGGCCGTCCTCAAGACTGTTATGTTCGGCTTTTTTAGGTGCAGCACCGACACGTTGTGCAGGCTGCGGGGGTGGCATACGGGTCGCACTCATTAGACGGCGTCTCCATCACCAATCAAACGGCCGCGCTGCAATGTCAGCATGCGGTGGCGCATGCGTGCGATCAGCGCCAAATCGTGACTGGCAATCAGCACACTGGTGCCCAGCCGGTTAATGTCTTCAAACACACCCATGATTTCTGCGGCCAGACGCGGGTCGAGGTTACCGGTTGGCTCATCCGCCAAGAGTAACGCCGGGCGATGAACAATGGCCCGGGCAATGCCGACCCGCTGCTGCTGACCAGTTGAAAGATCACCCGGGAACTGCTCGGCTTTATCCGACAGCGCCACACGCTCCAGCGCAGAGCCAACACGCTCACCAATCTCGGCCTTGGACAAGCCGAGAATCTGCAGCGGCAAGGCAACGTTATCGAAAACGCTACGATCGAACAGCAATTGGTGATTCTGGAACACCACGCCAATCTGGCGGCGCAAGAACGGGATCTGTGTATTGGTAATCTGGCCCAGATCCTGGCCCGCCAACAACAGCTTGCCGCTGGTTGGCCTTTCCATCGCCAAGATCAGACGCAACAAGGTACTTTTGCCCGCGCCGGAGTGGCCGGTGACGAATAAAAACTCACCCCGACGCACACGAAAGCTGAGTTCGTGTAGCCCGACATGTCCATTCGGATAACGCTTACCGACCTGCTCGAATCGAATCATCGAGGGAGTGTCCTAGTCAAAAACAATTGTGAATCCTTGGTATAACGACTGCGCTTGTCGAATGACCCTAGGCAGTGAACTAACGTTCGGCAAATAGCGCCTTAACGAAGTCATCGGCGACAAAGGTACGCAAATCATCAATCCCTTCGCCAACGCCGATATAACGAATCGGCAGACCAAACTGCTTGGCCAGGGCGAAAATCACACCACCTTTAGCTGTGCCATCCAGCTTGGTCAAAACTAAACCGCTCAAGTTCACGGTCTGATTGAATTGTTTCGCCTGATTGATCGCGTTCTGCCCGGTTCCGGCATCCAGCACCAGCAAGACCTCGTGCGGGGCAGTGTCATCAAGCTTGCCCATCACCCGGCGAACCTTCTTCAACTCTTCCATCAGGTTGTCTTTGGTGTGTAGACGCCCGGCGGTATCTGCGATCAACACATCCATACCCCGCGACTTGGCAGCCTGCACCGCATCGAAAATCACCGAGGCAGAGTCAGCGCCAGTATGCTGAGCAATAACCGGGATGTTGTTGCGCTCACCCCAAACCTGTAGCTGCTCAACAGCGGCTGCACGGAAGGTGTCGCCCGCAGCCAGCATGACTTTTTTGCCCTCTTGCTGCAGTTTTTTCGCCATCTTGCCAATGGTCGTGGTTTTACCCGCGCCATTAACCCCGACCACCAAAATCACGTAAGGCGTTTTGCTGCTGTCGACTTTTAGCGGCTGCTCAACCGGCTTAAGCAGTGCTGCCAGCTCGTCTTGCAGTGACTTATAAAGCGCGTTGACATTGGTGAGCTGTTTACGTGCAACCTTTTGGGTCAGGTTCTCGATAATCAGCGTAGTGGCTTCAACACCAACGTCTGCCACCAGCAAACGCGTCTCAATTTCGTCGATCAGGTCGTCATCGATGGTCTTCTGACCGAGAAACAAACCGGCCATACCTTCGCCAAGACCTGCGCTGGTCTTCGACAAGCCTTGCTTGAGGCGATTGAACCAACTGCTCTGGTTGCCCGACTTCTCCTGCTCGACAGCGATCACTGGCGGCGTGGCAACAGGCTCAGTTGCAGGCGCGGCAACGCTCGGCTGGGCTGGAGCAGGCATGACAGTTGGCGCAGGTGGCGCAGGTGGCGTAACCACCTCGCGAGTCTCTGACTCCAATGCAGCGGGCTTGTCAGCGACTGGCTCAGCAGCGGGCGCAACCGATTCAGCGGGCGCAGGTTTCTGCACCTCGGGTTCAGCCGGAACGGGGGCTGGCTCTTGCGGTTTTTTACGCAACCAGCCAAACAGACCTTTCTTCTCGGCAGTTTTATCAGCAGCTTGCACGGAAATGTTCGCGTCAGACGCTGCTGGAGTCTTCTTATCTTCGTTGGAACCAAACATGGAGGCCGACTATCTCAAAGAAGCAACGCGCCAGTATCAGCACTAAAACCCCAACAATTGCAGGACAAATAGTCGCAGCTAACTGTTCAGCGGTGGTTTTTAGTCACTTTTACAGGCATGGTCGCCAGTAAAACGGATGAGTATCCTAGCACCTCAAGACCTGCCGACGCTAAGACCTCGCGCATCTGACTGACCAGTCGCTGCTCGCAGCTGTTTAACCAGTGCGTGGTGTGTGATGATCGGCCCAGGCGCAGAATTAAGCTGGATATGAAACACTTGCAGGCTGAACATCAACCTCAAACGCTTCAGACTCGCACATTTGCGCCCCAGTCATCCTTGTTTGGTAAACCTTTATCTTCGGTGACCCCCTTCTTATGAATACGATTGCCCGCCGCGCTACCGGCCTGCTGATTGGCATGCTTTGCATTCCTCTCTCTGCATTCGCAGCCGTCCCCCAAGCCACTCATGAATTCAGCCTCGACAATGGCCTCAAAGTGATTGTCCGTGAAGACCACCGTGCGCCAGTGGTGGTCTCCCAGCTCTGGTACAAAGTGGGCTCCAGCTTTGAAACGCCTGGCCGCACCGGGCTGTCACACGCCCTTGAACATATGATGTTCAAAGGCAGCAGCAAGCTCGGTCCGGGCGAGGCCTCGCACGTTCTGCGCGACCTCGGCGCTGAAGAAAACGCCTTCACCAGCGATGACTACACCGCCTATTACCAAGTACTCGCACGCGACCGCCTGAGTGTCGCGATGGAGCTTGAAGCAGACCGCATGGCCACATTGAAATTGCCCGCTGAGGAGTTCAAGCGCGAGATCGAAGTCATCAAAGAAGAACGTCGCCTGCGTACCGACGACAAGCCAACCAGCTTGGCGTATGAGCGCTTCAAGGCGATGGCTTACCCCGCCAGCGGTTATCACAATCCGACGATAGGCTGGATGGCTGACCTGCAGCGCATGAGTATCGATGAGCTGCGCCAGTGGTACGAGGCGTGGTACGCACCGAATAACGCCACATTAGTGGTGGTGGGCGATGTCAGCGAAGCTGAAGTCAAAACGCTTGCTCAGAAATACTTTGGCGCAATTCCCAAGCGCGAAGTGCCTGCGGTCAAAATCCCCAAGGACCTTGATCAGCCAGGCGAACGTCGCCTGACGCTGCACCTCAAAACCCAACTGCCAAGCCTGATGATGGGCTTTAACGTACCGGGACTGGCCACCGCAGAAAAACCGCGCAGCGTACACGCCCTGCGTTTGATCGCAGCCTTGCTTGACGGCGGCTACAGCGCACGCTTGTCAACAAACCTTGAGCGTGCGCAAGAACTGGTGTCGGGCGCATCTGCTTGGTATGACCCCTACCCGCGCGGCGATAGCTTGTTCATGCTGACGGCAACACCCAACACGCAAAAGGGTAAAACCATCGAGGAAACTGAAGCGGGCCTGTGGGAAGAACTGCAAAACCTGCAGAACAATCCGCCATCAACTGCAGAAGTTGCCCGCGTACGTGCGCAAGTGATCGCTGGCTTGGTGTACGAGCGCGACTCAATCACCAGCCAAGCCACTTCAATTGGCAAACTGGAAACAGTCGGTTTGTCTTGGAAGCTGATGGATAAAGAGCTCAGCGAGCTTGAAGCCGTCACGCCTGCGGATATCCAGGATGCAGCCAAGAAATTCTTCACTCGCGATCGCCTCAGCGTCGCTTACATTCTGCCAGAGGAGAAGAGCGATGAATAAGCGCACCCCCTTGCGTCCGGGCTTGTTGAGCCTGGCCCTGCTGTCGGTCCTCTCGATCACCAGCCTCGGCGCCAGCGCTGAAGCCACTAACGTTAAAAGCGGCAATAAACTGCAATCACTCAGCGAAATGAGCGAGACCGTCAGCCATCGCAAGCTGGATATCCAAACCTGGAAAACCAGCGAAGGCGCAAAAGTTTTGTTCGTCGAAGCTCACGAACTACCGATGTTCGACCTGCACCTGACCTATGCCGCAGGCAGCAGCCAGGATGGCGATGTTCAAGGCCTGGCAATGTTAACCAACGCCATGCTCAATGAAGGCGTGCCGGGGAAAGATGTTGGCCAAATTGCAGCAGGCTTTGAAGACCTCGGCGCTGAGTTCAGCAACGGCTCATACCGAGATATGGCGGTTACAGGCCTGCGTAGCCTGAGCGCGAAAAAAGAACGTGAACCCGCTCTGGCGCTGTTCAATCAGGTCATTGGTCAACCGACATTCCCAGAAGACTCCTTCATTCGAATCAAGAACCAGGTGCTCGCTGGTTTCGAATATCAAAAGCAGAACCCTGGCAGCCTTGCCGGTATCGAACTGTTCAAGAAGCTTTATGGCAAACACCCGTACGCGCACCCAAGTGACGGCACCGAGAAATCAATCCCGCCGATTACTATCGAGCAACTCAAAGCCTTCCACGCCAAAGCCTACAGTGCCGGTAACACGGTTATTGCACTGGTCGGTGACCTGACTCGCAGTGAAGCAGAGGCGATCACTGCAAAAGTCTCGGCAGCACTACCGAAAGGCCCGGCATTGCCCGCTATTGTTGAGCCGCAACAGCCAGCCGCAAGCAGTAATCATATTGAGTTCCCCTCCAAGCAGACTCACCTGATGCTAGCTCAGCTGGGAATCGATCGTGCAGACCCGGATTACGCAGCGCTGTACATGGGCAACCAAATTTTTGGTGGCGGTGGCTTCGGTACACGCCTGATGGAAGAGGTTCGCGAGAAACGCGGGCTAACCTATGGTGTTTACTCCGGTTTCACCGCCATGCAGGTTCGTGGCCCATTTATGATCAACCTGCAAACGCGGGCAGAACTCAGCGAAGGCACGCTACAACTGGTCAAGGACCTGCTACGCGAATACTTGAAAAACGGCCCAACCGAGAAAGAACTGGATAATGCCAAGCGCGAAATGGCGGGTAGCTTTCCGTTATCGACTGCGAGCAACTCGGCGATTGTTGGCCAATTGGGCGCTATAGGCTTTTATAATCTGCCACTCGATTACCTCGAAACCTTTATGCAGCAGGTTCAGGGTCTAACCGTCGAGCAAGTTAAAACAGCCATGGCCAAACACCTCGACCCAGATGCAATGGTCATCGTCACAGCGGGCCCGACAGTTACTCAACAAGAGTTGCCGCCACCCACTGAAAACCCTGCCGAGCAACCGCTGGGCGTTCCGGAGCATTAATGAGTAAACAAGCTAGCAGAACAGGCGCCCACGGCGGGTTAGGTCATGTTCGAATTATCGGTGGCGAGTGGGGCTCACGGCGCTTCACTTTCCCTGATGCACAAGGTCTGCGCCCCACCCCAGACCGGGTGCGTGAAACCCTGTTCAACTGGTTAGCTCCGTACGTTGAAGGCGCACGCGTGCTCGACCCGTTTACCGGCAGCGGCGCGCTGTATCTGGAAGCACTGTCTCGCGGAGCTGCCAGTGCATTAGCGCTGGACCTGAACCCTGACTCAGTTGCATCACTGCGCGGCCACCTGCAGACCCTACGCTGTGAGAATGGCCAGCTACTGCAAAGCAATGCCATTACCTATCTGCAAACCCAACCTGCAACTGCGTTCGATCTAGTATTTCTAGACCCGCCATTTCATCAAGATCTACTGGTTCCAACCTGCGAGCTGCTTGAGTCCCGCGGCTGGCTAAGTGACGCCGCCTGGATCTACTGTGAGAGCGAAAAGGCGCCTTCAAAGCTGGGATTACCGAGCAACTGGCGCTTACATCGCGAGAAAAAATCCGGGCAGGTGTATTACTCTTTGTGGGAACGCAGCACCTAAGAAACCTCTGATAAACAGACCCAGCCTCGTATTCGAAAGAACGAGGCTGAACCACACATGCCCACTGGCAACACCGATGAATAATTCCTTTAAGCCTGCATGGTGGCTTCCAAGCGCGCATTTACAGACGCTCTGGAACTCAATGTGCCGCACCTCTCCAACGCTCGAGCGGCGGCGCGAGCGCATGTGGCTTAACGATGGCGACTTTCTGGATATGGACTGGTATGGGCCGCATCAAGCAGACACACCATTGGTCCTCCTGCTGCACGGCTTAACCGGCTCATCCAACTCGCTATACATCCTTGGCGTCCAACAAACGCTTGCCGCTCAAGGCTGGGCCAGTGTTGCTCTGAATTGGCGCGGCTGCTCCGGCGAGCCCAATCTATTACCGCGCGGCTATCACTCCGGCGCCAGTGAAGATCTGGCTGAAACGGTCTGTCATCTGCGCGCGCAGCGTCCTATGGCACCCCTTTACGCGGCGGGTTATTCACTCGGCGGCAATGTACTGCTCAAGTATCTTGGAGAAACGGGCAAAGACAGTCAGTTGCAAGGCGCTGTCGCAGTTTCGGTGCCGTTCAGGCTCGACCAATGCGCTGACCGCATCGGCATGGGTTTCTCAAAGGTGTATCAGGCGCACTTTATGCGCGAGATGGTCGCTTACGTTAGAGACAAACAACGCCTGTTCAGCCACAGCGGCCAGGCTGACCAGTTGTCGATACTCGAAAAGCTCGGCCCGCTCGACGGCATGCGTACCTTCTGGGACTTCGATGGCAAAGTCACCGCTCCGCTCCACGGTTTCAGCGATGCGCAGGATTATTACAAGCGCTCTTCAAGCCGCTACTTCCTCGGCAAAATTTGCACGCCAACCCTGCTAATCCAGGCCAAGGATGACCCGTTTGTATTTGAGCACAGCCTTCCAGAACCGGATGAGCTGGCAAGTTGCATCGAGTTTGAGTTGCACCCCAAAGGCGGCCATGTCGGCTTTATCGAGGGCACACCACAGCGCCCGGGCTACTACCTTGAACGGCGTATTCCGCAATGGCTTAGCCAGAGCGCTGGGCGCCTCTAAACCAAGGCCTCGAGCGGCACATAGTACGTCTGATGCAAGGCTTCGATCTCAGCACGAGCTGCAGGGGCTATCAGCCCGACTTCTAGCGCAAGCACCTGATAAATGCCGCGCCGCAGCATCTCCTCACTGAGATCGCCAGACTTATGCTGTGATGTGCATAAAAAACGCACCCATGAAGTCAGAATGATCCAGCTATTAAGAGTGAGCGCCTCGATCTGCAGAGCCGTCATCACCAGAATACCGGCATCGCAGAAGCCTTGATAAATAGTTTGCGCGCCCTGCAGGCAGCGCTCAGAGAACAGTTGGTAACGTTCAGCCAACGATGGGTCATTGTCGAGCAAATGCTCAAGGTCACGGTGTAAAAACCGATAGCGCCACATCGCTTCAAGCAGCGATTCCAGATAGAAATTTTTGTCTGCAATGCTTGGCTCACGACCTTCTGGCAGCCGTAAAAAACCGTCGACATCACTTTCATAACGAATGAACAGCTCGGCGATGATCGCCTGCTTATTACTGAAGTGGTAATACAGGTTACCGGGTGAGATGCGCAAATATTCAGCGATATGGTTAGTCGTAACGCTACGCTCACCCTGACTGTTAAACAGCTCAAGGCTTGCTTGGATAATACGTTCGCGGGTTTTCAGCGGAGCTGCCATATACAACAGGATCTCACTACGTAGTCAGGATTGAATGCATCAAGCACGGTGCGGCCCGAACAAAAGGTACACGCTGACGCCGCAAAAGTGTTACTGCACGGTCTCTTTCCAGTAAACCTGCGATATCACCCAACTTTTGACATAGCCACATTTGCAAGCAAAAACCCTATGCTATTTGACATCTTAGAGTAATTGCTCTAAAAATTCATCTCAACGTTTTTTAGCCTTGTGCTATTGCCCAGCAAGGTCCACACCGAATCGTAGAGAGCATAAACATGGTCGCCAACGTCGCTTACCTAGAAAAAAACCAAGAGCAGATTGATCAGTTGGACAGCACCTTAGCCCTGCAACGCCAGGCCTATCAGGCAAACCCTATGCCGCCTGCTGAACAGCGTATTCAGTGGTTGAATGCGTTGTGCGACCTGTTAAAAAACGAGCAGCAAGCCCTGATCACGGCAATATCTACAGATTTCAGCAACCGCTCAGCAGATGAAACGCTGCTCGCCGAAATCATGCCCAGCTTGCACAACATTCACTACGCAACTAAACGCATCAAAAAGTGGATGAAGCCTTCACGGCGCAGTGTCGGCATGCAATTTATGCCCGCATCGGCCAAAGTCATCTACCAGCCAGTAGGCGTGGTCGGCGTGATCGTGCCGTGGAACTATCCTCTGTTCCTGACCATAGGCCCACTGGTCGGAGCATTGTCTGCTGGCAATCGGGTCATGATCAAAATGAGCGAGTCGACTCCGGCCACCTCGCAACTGGTCAAAGACCTGCTAGGCAGAATATTTCCAGAAGACCTGGTCAGCGTTGCGCTGGGTGAAGCCGAAGTGGGCATGGCCTTCTCCAAGCTACCTTTCGATCACTTGCTGTTCACCGGCGCGACCAGCATCGGCAAACATGTAATGCGCGCCGCCGCAGAAAACCTGACCCCAGTCACCCTGGAGCTGGGCGGCAAATCACCGGCAATCATCAGCAAAGACGCGTCACTGGACGATGCCGCTGAACGCATCGCCTTCGGTAAAACCATGAATGCTGGCCAAACCTGCGTAGCACCTGACTACATACTGGTGCCTAAAGGCCAGGTTGAGGGCTTTGTCGAGGCGTATCGCAAAGTGGTATTGAAGTTTTATCCGAAGCTTGAAGACAACCCTGATTACACAGCGATCATCAATGACCGCCAGCAAGCTCGTCTCAATGGCTACCTCAGTGACGCCGAAAGCAAAGGCGCCAAACTGATTCCGCTGTTTGCCAACGCGCAAGACCGACGCATGCCGCACACACTGCTGCTCAACGTTAATGACGACATGAAAATCATGCAGGACGAAATCTTCGGCCCACTGCTGCCTATCGTGCCGTATGAGCGCATCGAAGATGCTTTCGCTTACGTCAACCAACGCCCGCGGCCATTGGCCCTGTACTACTTTGGTTATCACAAGGGCGAACAGCAGCGAGTGCTGCATGAGACCCACTCAGGCGGTGTCTGCATTAACGACACCCTGCTCCACGTGGCTCAAGACGACATGCCGTTTGGCGGTATCGGACCCTCAGGTATGGGCCAATATCACGGCCACGAAGGCTTCCTGACATTCAGTAAAGCCAAAGGCGTATTCATCAAGCAACGTCTTAACGCTGCAAAAACCATCTATCCGCCTTATGGCACGTCGATTCAGAAGATGATCTACAAGTTATTTGTGCGCTAAACCAATCGCCGCTGACAGCACGTGCTGTCAGCGGCGCATGCAATCACGACGGTAACAATAAAAATGACAAAAGCCCCCCCGAATACTGTTGAAATGAGCCGCCGAGGCTTTTTAAAAACAGGGCTGATTGGCACCGCTTTTTTAGCAACAGCAGGACTTACTGCAACGCTCAGTGGCTGCTCGGCCAGCACGCCAGCTGATGGTTTTCGAGTGATTCGCGCATCAGATATGGCGCTGCTTTCTGCAATCATTCCAGTGATTATCGAAGGCGCGGTGCCTCCAGCACAAATGCAGCAAGCCGTGACAGGCACGATTCAAAGCCTCGATAAAAGTCTCGCCCACCTTTCACCAGAATTACTCAAGCTCACCGTACAACTATTCGATGTGCTCGCATTACCGGTTACCCGGGGTCCGTTAACGGGCATCTGGGGCAGCTGGGAAAATGCCAGTGCAGAAGATATTCGCCACTTTCTGGAGCGTTGGCAGAACAGCTCGCTTAGCCTGCTGAAAATGGGTTACGACTCATTAATAAAGCTGGTGCTGATGAGTTGGTACAGCCGCCCCGAGTCCTGGGCTCACTGCGGCTACCCAGGACCGCCTACCTTTTAAGTAAACGTCTTGCTCAGTTGGGCCAAAGCGCCCACTTCTAATAAGAGTTAACCAGAGAACTGCCTAATATGCCTGTACCTGATCTATTTGCCGAAGGCTTGGCCCGCGGCTGGAAAACCTACAACGGTTCACGCCTTGAGCAAGACTTAACGCTAGAAGCCGATATTGTGATTGTCGGTACTGGCGCAGGCGGCGGCACCAGCGCTGAAGTTCTCAGTGCTGCTGGCTATAAGGTCCTGCTGATTGAAGAAGGACCACTTAAAACCAGCAGCGACTTCAAAATGCAGGAAGCCGAAGCCTACCCAACGCTCTACCAAGAAGGCATCGGGCGTATGAGCAAGGACGGCGCCATCATAATTCTTCAGGGCCGCGCAGTCGGCGGTACAACCCTGGTCAACTGGACATCCAGCTTTCGCACGCCACACCAAACCCTTGAGCACTGGGCCAAAGAGCACAATGTCAAAGGCCACAGCGAGAGCGAAATGGCCCCTTGGTTTGAGCAGATGGAACAGCGCTTAGGTATTGCGCCATGGGCTATTGAGCCTAACGCCAACAATGATGTGATTCGCAGCGGCTGCGAAAAGCTTGGCTACAGCTGGAAGGTTATCCCACGCAATGTCCGCGGCTGCTGGAACCTGGGTTATTGCGGCATGGGTTGCCCAACCAACGCCAAGCAGTCAATGCTAGTGACGACGATCCCGGCGACGCTGGAAAAAGGCGGGGAGCTGCTGTACCTGGCACGCGCCGAACGCTTGATACATGACGGCAACAGTGTCAGCGGGCTTGAATGTGTCGCGCTGGATGAGCGCTGCGTAGCACCGACTGGACGCAAGATCAGGGTTAAGGCACGTCACTACATTCTCGCTGGCGGCGGCATCAACACCCCAGCCATTCTTAAGCGATCTGATGCCCCAGACCCGCATGATCGCGCAGGCAAACGCACCTTTATCCACCCGGTCAACTTCTCGGCTGCGCTATTCGATAAAGTCATCAATCCGTTCTACGGCGCTCCGCAATCGATCTATTCCGACAACTTCCAATGGGACCAGGGCACCACTGGCCCACTCTCTTATAAACTTGAAGTACCGCCACTACAGCCAGCCCTTACCACGACGCTGGTGGGTAAATTTGGCGTCGACAATGCTTTGCGTATGGAACAGCTGCCACACACCAATATGATGCTGGCCCTGATGCGTGACGGCTTCCACCCCGAAAGTGCTGAAGGCACGGTTGAGCTGCGCGATGACGGTAGCCCGGTACTCGACTACAAGATGACCGATTACACCTGGGATGGGATTCGCCGTGCATTTCATAGCATGGCTGAAATCCAATTTGCTGCGGGTGCGAAATCGGTAATGCCATTACACGCCGACGCCCAATACGCAAAGACGCCGGCACAAGTGCGCAGTCAAATCGACAACCTGAGCCTGGAGCTGTACCGCACTCGCTTGGGCAGTGCGCACGTCATGGGCGGGTGCGCAATGGGCGAAGATCCTAAGCTGGCGGTAACCGATAGCCTCGGCCGTCATCATCAACTTAACAATCTTTCAATCCATGACGGCTCACTGTTTCCGACCAGCATTGGCGCCAATCCACAGCTGTCTGTTTACGGGCTTACCGCAAAACTTTCGAGCCTACTGGCTGAGCGTCTAAAAACGGCCTAAAGCCTTATATGGGCTCTGCCTGCAAAGTTTTTTAAGCGCAGCAGGCCCTCTAGGATAAGGTTTTGCCACAACAACCGCGTACCCAGACTTGGCCGTTGCGGACTGCTGCGCTACCATCCGACTCCCAAACGGACTCGCCAGGACGTCACGATGAATCGAGTGTTATACCCGGGCACCTTCGACCCAATCACCAAAGGTCACGGTGATTTGGTTGAGCGCGCCTCGAAGTTGTTCGACAGCGTGATCATTGCCGTCGCGGCCAGCCCAAAGAAAAACCCGCTGTTTCCGCTTGAGCAACGCGTAGCCCTCGCTCAGGAAGTCACCAAGCACCTGCCAAATGTCGAAGTGGTTGGATTTTCCAGCCTGCTTGCACATTTTGCCAAAGAGCAAGGCGCCAACGTGCTCCTGCGTGGCCTGCGCGCGGTGTCGGATTTTGAGTACGAGTTTCAGCTGGCCAATATGAACCGCCAACTGGCTCCGGATGTCGAAAGCTTGTTCCTCACGCCGTCTGAAAAATACTCGTTCATTTCTTCGACACTGGTTCGCGAGATTGCCGCTTTGGATGGTGATATCAGCAAGTTTGTTCATCCAGCCGTGGCCGAAGCACTAAACGAGCGTTTCAAGAAGTAAGCGGCTACTGAGCTACACTTGACTGGACACGGCGATTTTAAGCTAGCAGCTCTGAACAGCACTGGCTTGGCGTGAACAATGGCGCATATCGCGACAATCCGGCACAATTCGCGTCTCGAAGTTAGAAATCGTCGAAGCCACGCGCTTCGACAGGAGCCGTACTGCATGTCCCTGATCATCACCGACGACTGCATCAACTGCGACGTCTGCGAACCTGAGTGCCCGAACGCAGCGATCTCTCAAGGAGAAGAGATCTACGTTATCGACCCGAATTTGTGTACCGAATGCGTCGGCCATTACGACGAACCGCAGTGCCAGCAAGTATGCCCGGTTGACTGCATTCCTCTGGACGAAAGCCACGTCGAGAGCAAAGATGAACTGATGCAGAAATACATGATCATTACCGGTAAGGCGTGATTGATCGCGGTATCTTGTCGCCCTGCCCCGCAACGGCTGATCACAGGCAATGATGCCTGAGACCCCAGTCAGACCCTCGCTGCGACAACAACCGACGGTTACCATGACTCGACAGCTTTTTCTCTGCGCACTACTACTCCTCAGCACTTTCAACCTGCAAGCAGCCTCCCGTCCCGGACAGGCTGCAGTCGCTAGCGCGCACCCTGCTGCGACTGTTGCGGGCGAAGAAACCCTGGCCCATGGCGGCAACGCTTTTGACGCGGCGGTCGCGGTAAGTGCCGCGCTCGCAGTGGTTGAGCCCTATAGCTCAGGCTTAGGCGGCGGCGGTTTCTTTCTGTTGCGCCAAGCCGCTGAACAACCCACTTACCGCTTTCTCGATGCCCGCGAACGCGCACCGCTCGCCGCGCATTCGGATCTATACCGGCGCGACGGAAAAATCCAGCCTGAGCTTTCCCTCAATGGCCCGCTGGCGGCTGCAATCCCCGGCTTGCCTGCAGCGCTGGTCGAGCTTGCTCAACGCTATGGCCGCCTCCCCCTGAAAGACTCGCTGTTGCCAGCGATTCGCTTGGCGCGCGACGGCGTTTCGTACGACCGGGTTTATCGCGAGCGAGCCCGCTGGCGCCTCGCGGCGATGCGTGACGACCCAGAAACAGCGCGAATTTTCCTGCACAACGGTGAGGTTCCAAGCGAGTTTGGCTTGCTCCGTCAGCCCGATTTGGTACGCACCCTTGAACGTATTGCCCGTGACGGCAAAGCTGGCTTCTACGGCGGCGAAACCGCGAGTAAGCTGGTCAATGGTGTGCGTAAGGCTGGCGGCATCTGGACCCTGCGTGACCTCAGTGAATACAAGGTGGTCGAGCGTACTCCGCTGCGCTTCCAACTGGCCAACGGCAAAGAACTGATCACTGCGCCACCACCGTCTGCGGGCGGCATTGCTATCGCGCAAAGCTTGGCGATGTTGCAACAACTGCCGTGGCAAAAAGCCGAGCCGGTGCAGCGGGCACATTTTGTAGTCGAAGCACTTCGCCGTGCTTACCGTGACCGCGGCCTGATCGGCGATCCCGACTTTGTCAGAAACCCGGCCCCACAATTGCTCGACCGCAGCTATCTGAAAAAACTAGCCGAAGGTATCGATCCACAGCGCGCCACACCAAGCTCCAGCCTACCTCCTGCCGGCAAGCTGCATGAGGGCAATCACACCACCCATTTCACTGTGCTCGATGCGGATGGCAATGCTGTGTCAGCCACGCTGTCGATCAACCTGCCCTTCGGTGCAGCATTCGTTGCACCCGGTACAGGGGTGCTGCTCAACGATGAAATGGACGACTTTGCCGCTGACATTGACGGCTCAAACACCTACGGCTTAACCGGCAGCCGCGCCAATGCGGTAGATGCAGGCAAGCGCCCTTTGTCGAGCATGAGCCCAACATTTATCGAAAGCCGTGACGACTTCGCCAGTTTCGGCACTCCGGGCGGCAGCCGGATCCCGAGCATGGTGTTGTTATCTATCTTGCAGTACCTCGATGGCCAACCGATCGCGACCTGGCCGAGCGTGGCACGCTACCACCACCAGTATTTGCCTGACGTAATCGAGCACGAACCAAATACGTTTAGCGCCAAGCAAATCGCTGAACTACAGGGCCGTGGCTATCAACTGAAAGCGCTAGACCGCCAGTATGGCAATCAACAGGTATTGTTTTGGCACAAGCAAAGTAACCTGGTTGAAGCGGCCAGCGACCCCCGCGGCATTGGCACCGCGCAAGTGACCAAAAAGGTGGAAGACGCTAAGCCCGAATAACCCCGGCGTCCAAACGGTATACGACCGGGTTTGTAGGGGTGGGTGACACTTTTTTCACCCACCATTTGCGGCTGCAAACAGCTGAGCTGACTGCCTGCTGAACCTAGATGGACAAGCTTCGCGTTGTCGCACCCTACGAGTCGCGCCTCCACTCCACATATAGCCCCCGCTCTGAGCGACCAGTAGGGTGGATGACGCTTTTTTCACCCACCATTTGCGGCTGCAAACAGCTGAGCTGACTGCCTGCTGAAACTTGGTGGACAAGCTTCGCGTTGTCGCAACCTACGGGAGTGTTTCCACCTACGGTAGCCCAGTTTCAAGCGCGGCAGGAGCTGCTTAGCGGAATGCCAAGTCACGCAAGAACAAGGTGATCGGCGGGAACATGATCAGCAATACCGACATCAACATAAGAATGGCGAAGAACGGCAGGCTGCCCCGAATTACCTCTAGGTAAGGTCGCCTGAACACGGCGATGGCAGTGAAAATATCGCAGCCAAACGGTGGTGTTGCCGAACCAATAGCGGCTTGCAAGGTGACGATAGTCCCTACCAGCACCGGGTCGAGACCCGAGATGCGCACCGCCGGGGCAAAGATTGGTACCAGGATCAGCATGACCACAATCGGGTCAACAAACATGCAGCCGATGAAGAAGGCGACCGAGATAATCACCAGCAACTCTGTCGGTGACGCACTCATGATGCCGATGCCGCTGAGGATCTGCTGAGGGATCTGGGCAAACGAGATCACCCAAGAAAACGCCGAGCCAGCCGCCACCAGAATAAATACAACCGCCGTGATCAAGCCGGTAGACAAGGCGATCGACGATAGCTCACTGAGCTTCACCCGGCGGAAAATCAGCACCTCAAGAATCAGTGCATACAACACTGAAACGGCGGCCGCTTCAGTCGGGCTGAACACGCCAGTATAAATACCGCCGATGGTCAGCACCGGCAGCAGCAAAGGCAGTATTGCTCGGCGACAAGTTACCAAACGCTGGATCCAGCTGAACTTCTCGCCAGATGGAATACCGGTAATCCGTGCATAGATGTAGCAATAGCCACACAACAACAACATCAGCAGCAAGCCGGGGCCGATACCTGCGATGAACAACTCGGCGACAGAAGTGCCTGAAACCACACCATAGATGATCATGCCGATGCTAGGCGGAATCAGCAGAGCGATGTCTGAGGCATTGATGATCAAGGCCATCGCAAAGCTATCTTTGTAGCCTTGCTGCAACATCTTGGGGCGCATGATGCTGCCAACCCCAACCACTGTCGCCTGAGTTGAACCAGACAACGCGCCAAACAGAGCACAACTCAAAGCAGTGGTGACCGCCATGCCGCCGCGCACATGCCCAACAAATGCCATTGCCACATCGAGCAGACGGTTCGCCGTTGCGCCGCGCGTAATGATGTCTGCCGCCAGGATAAACATCGGCACTGCCACCAATGCGGCTGGACGTATACCGGCAATCATCTGCTGCACGATAAACTCTGGGCCCATGGTGAAAAACAAGGTAAAGCCTGCCGCCGAAGCAGCCAGCAAAGTAGTCATCATCGGGAAACCGCAAAGCAGCAACACCAGCATGATAATTAACAGCGTGGTCGTCATATCCATGGGTGCGGGCTCAGTGTTGCGAAGGGACGGTGGCGTCGACGTGCCGCTCTGGAGCCTCACGGCGCCCAAGCAGAACCTGCAGCTGGACATAAGCGTGGCGTGCAAACTGCAGCCCAGTCATGCCCAACCCCAAAGGAATCACCAGATAAATGTAATGCAGTGGCACCTGTAGCGCCGATGATGAGCGCCCCACTCGCGCAGCGGATTCGACATAGCCCACCGAGGCCCAGGTCAACCACAGCATTAAGCCAGCGGTGCATGTATTGATGATTAACAGGGCTGCTGCGGCAGGTTTGCCGGTGAGTTGCTCAACCAATGCGCTCATGCTGATGTGCCGACTGTGACGCGCGGCATAACTACAACCAACGAATGTGACGAAGATGAGCAGAAACTGATTGAGCTCTTCGGAAAAGTAGATGCTCTGGTTGAACACATAACGTCCAATCACGTTACCGACCGAATTCAGCGCCATGAGCAAAATGCCGCTCGCGAGGATGAAGGCTTCAAGCTTCTCCAGCATCCAGTCCAACTTGCGCAGCCAAGTCATAGCTACCTCCAATCCGGCTCTTGTGAGCGGACGCTTTCTTGTTGTGGAGGCCAAACCTTATCGCCGACAAAAAACCATGTCAATTGATTATTTGAATCATTACAAATGCCCACAAGTTGGGCGCTTGTAATGATTATGCTCTGTTTTAGAACACAAAATGCATTGGCACCGGAGCCTCAAGCATCAGCCCATTTAAGATGCTCAGCCCCGCCTCAACCCGCGAGCGGCTCTGTTCGGCGCCCAAACTGAAGCGCACGTGTTGGTTGGTTCGATCAGGAGTCGCTAGGAAGGGTTCTGCCGGAAAGATCATCACCCCTTCCTGGCGCGCACGACGGGCGAACTTTTCTGGCGACCAATGCCCAGGCAGTTCAGCCCAGATATGCATGCCGTTGGGATCGGCCTTGAACTGACACGCCGTCAAGTGCTCACGTGCCAGCGCCTGGCGCGCGGCCAACTCCTGCTGCTGGAAGCTCACCATACGGTCGAGGGTGCCGTCCTGCATCCACCAACTGGCAATTTCAAAGGGCATCAAGGTTGCCATCCAAGTGGTGCTGCGCAACCGACCAATCGCCTGATGCACCATGTTTGGTGGAGTCACCAAGTAGCCGGCACGCATGCCCGGTAGCGTGATCTTGGTCAGACTGGTCGCATAAAAACTGCGCTCAGGAATGAACGCGGATAACGGCGGATGGCGATCAGGCTGCAGGGCTCCGTAGACATCATCTTCAACCACAGTGAGGTCGTACTTTCGCGCCAGGTCAGCAATCGCCTGACGCCGTTCAAGGCCCATGGTGTCAGTAGTCGGATTGTTCATCGTTGGCGTACAGAACAGCACGCGAGCCCCGCCCTGCTTGCATGCGGCCTCCAGCGCTTCTGGCAATAAGCCCTGATCGTCGATGGCCAGCCCCTTGAGTTTAAAGTGCAGGGTCTGCGCCAAAGCCATTAACAACATGCCGGTTTCCTGCTCACACAGCACGGTATCACCGGGCTTGAGCACCGTTGCCATGGCAATCGTCAGGGCATGGGCGGCACCATTGCAAAACAATAGATTGTCGGGATTAGCCGGTAGCTTCTGCTGCGCCAGCCAGGTGCAGACCACCTCGCGGTGCAGGGTCAAACCCTGGGTGGGATGGAATGAGGTAATGAAGTCGTCCCGCCCCTCACGCGCCAGTCGCTCAAGGCTTTCGCGATAGAGCTTGACGTGACGCGGGGTGCACACCGGATGCGCAGTGGACAGATCAATACCGCGGCTAGGGTCTTCGTGCTCGTCAATCGACAGGTAATCGGACTCATGGCTGACATGCCGGCTACGGACAAAGGTGCCGCTGCCTACCTGGGCATAAATTGCGCCCTGTTTTTCGGCATGGGCATACGCATTGCTTACCGTCTGCACGCTTACACCGAGTGTCTCCGCCAACTCGCGATGAGTTGGCAGTTTACTGCCAGGCACCAGCGCACCGGTATTGATTGCCTCTGTCAGCGCATTACCAATAGCTAAGTATTTCGGCAGACCTGTGCGAATAAACGGCTTTAGGTCAATTGTCATAGGTCAATAAATTCCTTGACGATAATTGTAATGGTCATGATATTGAGTCTTTAAAGGTATTGACCTGCATTCTTCACGATCACTTTAGCAGGCTTCAGTACAATTTCTCCACTGAGTGCTCATCCGTATAAAAACAATTGAGCACGCCGCGGGGGGCTCCATCGAATGATTCTCAGCGGTTTATCGATGGCGCGCAGCACAGGTGTTCGTCAGGCACTGCCAACGAACTGATTGAATTCTGAACGTTTTATACGTTCGTTATCGAGATGCTGTCATGAGTGAAATTGCGTTGAGTTTCAGCCGTGCAGAGTACGCCCAGCGTCTGGCCAAGGTGCGCGCCGCCATGGTCGCAAAAGGGATCAATACTCTAATTGTTCACGATCCATCAAACATGTCTTGGCTGACAGGCTATGACGGCTGGTCGTTTTACACCCCGCAGTGTGTGGTGGTTGGCGAGCACGGCGAGCCGTTGTGGTTCGGCCGCGGCATTGACGCCAACGGCGCTCGACGCACAGTTTATCTGGCTGAAGAGAACATCACGTCATACAGCGACAACTATGTGATGAATCCGCCGCATCACGCCCTCGATTATCTGTGCGAGCAAGTCCTGCCCGCTCGCGGTTGGACCTCAGGCGTAATCGGCGTCGAGATGGACAACTATTACTACAGCGCCACCTCTCATCAGGCGCTACAGCGAGGTTTGGCAAAGGCGCAGTTGGTCGACAGCACAGGCCTGGTCAACTGGTGCCGGGCGATCAAGTCCGATCAAGAAATCGAATACATGAGCGTGGCCGCACGGATTGTTGAAAACATGCACCGTGCCATTCTCGAGATGATCGAACCCGGCTTACCCAAAAACATTCTAGTGGCTGAAATCTATCGCGTTGCCTGCACCGGCCACGACGGTAAATTCGGCGACTATCCAGCAATAGTGCCGATGCTGCCATCAGGCAAAGATGCCTCAGCGCCGCATCTGACGTGGGACGACCGCCCGTTTGTAAAAGGCGAAGGCACATTCTTTGAGATTGCCGGTTGCCACAGGCGCTACCACTGCCCCTTGTCACGCACGGTTTATCTGGGCGAGCCATCGGCAGCATTTCGCAAGGCTGAAGAAGCCATTAACGCCGGGCTGGAAGCGGGCCTGGCGATGGCTAAACCCGGCAATACCTGCGGTGATATAGCCCGCGAATTAAATAGCACGCTGCGCCGCTACGGTTATGACCGTGGTGACAATCGCTGTGGCTACCCAATCGGTCTGAGCTACCCGCCAGACTGGGGCGAGCGAACCATGAGCTTGCGTGAAAGTGACACCACAGTGTTGCAACCAGGCATGACCTTTCACTTTATGCCCGGCCTGTGGCTGGACGACTGGGGCCTGGAAACCACCGAAAGCATTCTGATTAGCGAAACAGGTGCTGACACCTTTTGCGATTATTCGCGCCAACTGTTTGTGAAGCCCTAACATGAGTATTGCAGCAATGAACATTTCAGCTGATGCCGAGCAGCGGTCTGTCAGCGGTGCAGGACAGGTCGCGGCAAGCACCATCAGCGCGACCGTAGATTTTGATCGTGACGGCGTACAGCACGGCTATCTCAAGCTGCCCTACTCCCATGATTTGTCGGCGTGGGGCTGCATCATGATCCCAATCACCGTGGTGAAAAATGGTGACGGTCCGACCGCGCTGATGACCGGTGGTAACCACGGTGATGAATATGAGGGCATCACCGCCTTACTCAAGCTGGCCAGCGAGTTGCGTGCTGATGAGGTTAAAGGTCGGGTGATCATCGTTCCGGCGATGAACTACCCAGCCGTACAAAGCGCTAGTCGTACCTCGCCGATCGACAAAGGCAATATGAATCGTGCGTTTCCCGGTAATCCCCACGGCAGCATGACGGAGCGGATTGCTGACTATTTTCAACGCACGCTAATACCGCTCTGCGACTACGCGCTGGATATCCACTCCGGCGGCAAGACGCTCGATATTCTGCCGTTCTCGGCAGCCCATCGCCTGCAAGATCCGCAGCAAGAGGCCAAATGTATTGAAGGGGCTAAAGTCTTCGGTACAGCGGCCAGCATGATCTTGTTTGAGCTTGATGCCGCCTCGTTGTACGACACCGCGGTCGAGTCGCAGGGCAAGGTATTCGTCACCACGGAATTGGGTGGCGGCGGCACCAGCACGCCAAAAACCATGGCACTGGCGGACCGTGGCGTACGTAATTTCCTCAAATTCGCAGGCATCACCGAAGGCCAGTTCGAGCCTGCGGACGAACCGCTGATGTTATTGGATATGCCCGATGCAAGCTGCTACGTACAGAGTCTGCATCGCGGCATTCTCGAACTTAATTTAAGCATTGGCGATCGGGTTAAAAACGGTGATTTGATCGCTCGCGTACACAGTTTTGAACGCACCGGTACTCCAGCAGTTGAATACCGCGCCGAGCGTGATGGCTTGCTCGTTGCAAGACGCTTTCCAGCGTTGGTCGACATAGGCGATACCCTCGCAGTAATAGCCGACATAGTGGATAACTGACACAACCCTGCACACAAAAAAATAAATGGAGAACTAACCATGAGAAATTTCAGCACACTGAAGAAAGTAGCCTTAGCTACTGCAATGGGCTTAGTTTTAGCGGGTCAGGCAGCGGCAGAAGAATGGAAATTCGCACTCGAAGAAATCAGTGGCAGCGTGCAAGACGCTTATGCGCAAAAATTCAAACAACTGGTTGAAGAAAAAAGCGACGGCAAAATCACCGTCACGGTTTATCCCTACGGCTCACTGGGCGAATCGGAAGACCTGACCGAACTGGTTGCCAACGGCGTCCTTCAATTCACCCACGGCTCAACCGGAATTCTAGGTTCGACCGCTCCATCAATGCAGGTGTTCTCTGTGCCTTACCTGTTGTCACAAGACAACAAGGTAAATCTCAAGGTACTCACCGAAAGCCCAACCATCTACGGGCCAATGGCTGACAAGCTGAAGACTCGCAACCTACGTCTTCTGAGCATGTACCCGGAAGGTGAAATGGTCTGGACGACCAACAAGGAAATCCACAAGCCTGCGGATTTCGAAAACGTAAAAATGCGCGTCATGGCCTCACCTATGCTGGTTGAAGCCTACAAAGCCTTCGGCGCAGTGCCTACACCACTGCCTTACTCCGAAGTCTATGGTGCACTGCAACTGAAGATGGTCGACGGTCAGGAAAACCCGATCTTTGCCATCGAAGAGATGAAATTCTACGAGGTCAACGACGTACTGACCTGGTCCGGCCAACAGCAATTCACGGTCGCCGTATTATCGGGTGAATCGTGGTATCAGGGCCTGCCTGCTGACGAGCAGAAGATTATCGATGAAACCATAACCGAGCTCGGCCCGTACATCTTCGATAAGCAAGAGGAATACAGCAAAACCCGCTTGGAAAAAATCAAAAAGGCCAAGCCGGATATCAAAATCGTACACCTGACTCCAGCCGAGAAAGATGTCTTCCGCAAAGCCAGCCTGCCACTGCGTGAAAAACTGGTCGAACTGGCCGGCCCAGATGCCGGTGCAGCGCTTAAAGCGCTGGAAAAAGAAATTGCTGACTTAGAAAAACAGTAAGCACAAGCCCTCAAGGGAGCCCCTGAAAAGCATCAGGAGCTCCCTCGCTGGCAAGACCTCTCGCCAGCTTTGTTACATCAGGTGCGCAGGTGCTCTGCGCCGGAGCAGAAGTATGCGTCTGGACAGTTACGACCTGAAGATTCTGCAAATCCTGCAGAACAATGGCCGCATCACCAAATCCAGTTTGGCCGAAGCGATCAACCTGTCGATAAGCCCTTGCTGGGAACGGGTTAAGCGCCTTGAAGAAGCAGGGATTATTCGTGGCTATGGCGCCCAACTAAACCCCGAAGTGTTGATCAAGCGAGCTCCGGTTATGGTTGAAATCAGCCTCAAACAACACAACCGCGAAGCCTTCCAACGTTTTGAGCGCGCCATCAACGAATGCGCTGAAGTCACCGAATGCTACGCCACCGGCGGCGGTATCGACTACATCATCAAAGTCATGGCCCGCGATATCGACCAATACCAGCGCCTGATCGACCGCTGGTTAATGGCCGACCTCGGTATTGAACGCTACTTCACCTACATAGTGACCAAAACCATCAAACACTGCGAAACACCACTGGAAATCAACGACGACCTTGCCTGAAACGCTGGCCACAATCGTCGCGCTGAGCCAGCCCAAAAAAACACCACCTTAAGTGCCTGCAAAACAAAAAAACCTCGGATAGAACCCGCACGAAGAGAAAAAAACGACAGCCAATCCCTCTTAAAGTGGAAGCCATGATTAGCACCATGCTCGCTGCAATGCGAGCCAGTAGAGAGGATGCACTGCATGCACAATTTCGAAGATCCACGCTTGATACGCCAGCTGGCTTATATCAATGGCAAATGGACCGCAGGCAGCTCCGGTCGCGATGAAGCGGTGATCAACCCCGCGACCGAAGAAATCATTGGCCGTTGCACTCAGCTCGATGAACCGCAAGTGGTACAAGCCATTGAGGCAGCCTCATCAGCGTTTCCTGCTTGGCGTGCATTGTCACTTGAAGCTCGTGGTGAAATCCTCAAGAAATGGCACGACCTGTTGCTCGCGCACAAACAAGACCTGGCCCGACTCATGACCCTGGAGCAAGGTAAGCCACTGTTTGAAGCGTTGGGCGAGATTGACTATGCAGCCTCGTTTATCACCTGGTTCGCAGAAGAGGCACGCCGCAGTTATGGCGAAACAATTCCGAGCCATATCAGCAATGCGCAACTCGGCAGCGTCCGCGAACCTATTGGCGTTGCGGCACTGATTACGCCGTGGAACTTCCCCTGCGCGATGATCACTCGCAAAGCTGCAGCGGCATTGGCCGCTGGCTGCACCGTAGTGATTAAGCCCGCAGGGGAAACACCCTTTTCGGCACTGGCCTTGGCCGAACTGGCTGAGCGTGCGGGTTTCCCGGCGGGTGTATTCAACGTCATCGTCGGTGAGCCTGAGATGATTTCGCGGGTGCTCTGTGCCAGCGACAAGGTTAAGGCCTTGTCATTCACCGGCTCGACCCGCGTTGGCCGCTTACTGCTCGAACAATCAGCGGCGACGGTGAAAAAGTGCTCAATGGAGCTAGGTGGTAACGCACCCTTTATCGTCTTGCCCGACATGGATGTGGAGCAGGCTGCGCAGGCGGCTATCGATGCAAAGTTCCAGACCACTGGCCAGGATTGTCTCGCCGCTAACCGGATTTTCGTTCACCGCTCACTGTACCAGCCATTCCTTGAAAGCTTCGCCCGGCGCATGGGCGAACTGACGCTGGGTAACGGCCTGGTTCGGGGCGTCAATCAAGGTCCGCTGATCAACCAAAAAGCCGTCAGCAAAGCTCAAGAGCTGGTCGACGATGCCGTGGCCAAAGGCGCACGCCTGCTGATGGGCGAGCAAGACCAGGCACCGGGCCGCAACTTCTTTGTACCCACCCTGCTGGCTGACGTAACCGCTGAAATGCGTGTGTACCGCGAAGAGAATTTTGCGCCGATTGCAGGCGTGCTGCCGTGGGACGACCTGGAGCAAGTGATTAGCCAGGCCAACGACACCGAATACGGCCTCGCGGCCTATGTGTACGGCTATGACATCCGCCAGATCTGGCAACTGCTGCGCGGTTTGGAATTCGGCATGGTCAGCGTCAATTCGGTGAAGATGACCGGACCACCGGTGCCATTCGGCGGCGTTAAACAGTCAGGTCTAGGCCGTGAAGGCTCAAGCCATGGCCTCGATGAGTACACCCAAATCAAATACTACTGCCTGGGTAATTTGCCCAGTGTCAGCGGCTGTTAATTGCGTTGAGTCACTTGAACGCCAACCTATCAACCAAGGACATAATCATGACCCTCGACACCCAGAAAATCATCGAGATTGATCGCCAGAACGTCTTCCACGCCTCGACTCACCTCAAGCAACATGCCCATGGCGAAAGCCCGGCGCGCATCATCACCGGCGCCCAAGGCATTCGTATTCAGGACTCGCTTGGCAACGAATTTATCGACGGTTTTGCCGGTCTGTATTGCGTCAACATTGGCTACGGCCGCACTGAAATGGCCGAAGCCATTTATGAGCAGGCCAAGCAATTGGCGTATTACCACACCTACGTTGGCCACACGACCGAAGGCATGGCGCAACTGTCAGAACGCATCGTCAAACTCGCCGGTCAAGGCATGAGCAAAGTCTATTACGGCATGTCCGGCTCGGATGCCAACGAAACCCAGCTCAAACTGGTTTGGTACTACAACAATATCCTCGGCCGTAAGGACAAAAAGAAAGTTATCTCGCGTGATCGTGGCTATCACGGCTCAAGCATCGCCTCCGGTTCGATGACCGGCCTGCCGGTATTCCACGCACACTTCGACCTGCCACTTGAGCGGATCAAGCACACAGTCGCGCCGGTTTACTATCGCCGCGAAGATGACGCAATGAGCGAGCAGGAATTCTCGGTTTACTGCGCGCAAAAACTTGAAGAAATGATCCTCGCTGAAGGCCCCGATACAGTCGCCGCAATGATCGGTGAACCGGTGCTTGGCACCGGCGGTATCGTGCCACCGCCAAAAGGCTACTGGACTGAAATCCGCAAGGTGCTGGATAAGTACGACATCCTGCTGATCGCCGACGAAGTGGTCTGTGGCTTTGGCCGTTTGGGTGTGGATTTCGGCTCGCAGTACTACGAAATGAAACCAGATCTGATCACCGTAGCCAAAGGCTTGACCTCGGCCTACCAGCCACTTTCCGGCGTAATCGTTGGTGAGCGCGTCTGGCAAGTGCTTGAACAAGGCACCGACACCTACGGCGCAATCGGCCATGGTTACACCTACTCCGGTCACCCAATGGGGATCGCCTCGGCAATCGCCAACCTGAACATTATCGACCGTGAAAACCTCACCGGTAATGCCCGCGATACCGGTGCTTATTTGCAACAACGGATGCAGCAAACCTTCGGCGATCATCCGTTGGTCGGTGAGACGCGGGGCATTGGCCTGCTGGCTGCGCTGGAGTTCTCCAGCGACCGCAGCAAGCGTCAGCATTTCGACCCGAACCTGAAAGTCGGTGCGCAGATTTCTGCAGCCTGTCTGGAAGAAGGCTTGATCGCCCGCGCCATGCCGCACGGTGACATTCTAGGTTTTGCGCCACCCCTGATTGTCAGCCGTGACGAAGTGGATGACATCGTCGCTCGCGCAGAACGCGCAGTGAACAAAGTCACCGACAAGTTGATCAGCAGCGGTGCCTGGCAAGCCAAGTAACACCCGCCAGCTAACCCGGCCGGACGCCTTCAGCCTCCGGCCTTTTAATTGTTGGGACGGGAAATAACATGCACACCGAACTAACCCTGAAAGACATTTATCTCGCGCAGCAACGAATTGCCGGGCTGGCTGAACGCACACCTTTGCTGCGCAGCGAATCGCTTTCTCGGCGCTGGGACTGCGATGTCTGGCTCAAACTCGACAACCTACAACCCACCGGCGCGTTCAAGCTGCGCGGTGCAGTCAACGCACTGCTCGGCCTGGATGACGCCCAACGTGAGCGCGGTGTGGTGACCATGTCGACCGGCAACTTTGGTCGCGCCTTAGCTTACGCCGGGAAGCATCTGGCGATTGCCGTAACGGTATGCATCTCCAAGCTGGTGCCGGACAACAAGGTTGCCGCCTTACGCGAAAGTGGCGCACAGGTGGTGATTGTCGGTGACACCCAAGATGATGCAGACATCGAAGCGCGGCGCCTGCAACAAGAACAAGGCCTGGCCTACATTTCCCCGTTTGATGACCCATTAGTGATCGCCGGCCAAGGTACTTGCGGGCTAGAGATCATGGAACAACAACCGCAGATTGATACGGTCTTTGCTGGGCTTTCGGGCGGCGGCTTGATCGCCGGAATTGGCTTGGCGGTCAAGTCCATCAATCCCAACGCCGAGGTGATTGGCGTGAGCATGAATCAAGGCGCAGCAATGCTTGAGAGCCTGGCCGCTGGCAAGCCGGTGCAAGTTCAGGAAGTCGCCTCGCTGGCAGACAGTCTGGGCGGCGGCATCGGTCTTGAAAATGCGTGGACCTTCGCCATGACCCAGCGCTATATGGACCGTGGTTTTCGGGTCGACGAAGAGCAAATTGCTCGCGCCATGTTGCATCTGTTCAACCATCAACGCTTGGTGGTTGAAGGTGCAGCGGCGGTTGGCATCGCGGCAGTTGAACAGCACCAAATAAACCTGCGCGGTCGGCAGGTGGCGCTGGTGATCAGCGGCCAGAATCTATCCAACAACACCTTTGCCCAAGCCTGCCAACTGGCTGGAGAGGCCAACTATGCACATCTATAACCGTGAGCAGATTAGCGCGGTGGTCAAGCTCGACCCAGCCGCACTGGAGGTCGTGGAAGCAGGCTTTGCTGCGCTTGGCCGTGGCGAAGTTGAAATGCCACCGATACTCAGCATGAATATTGCCGAAAGCAACGGCGAGGTAGACGTCAAAACCGCGCATATTCGCGGTTGGCCACGCTTCGCGATCAAGATCAGCCCCGGCTTTTTCGACAACCCGGCCCTCGGCCTGCCCAGCCTCAACGGCTTGATGCTGCTGTTCTCAGCCAAGACCGGGCTGGTCGATGCGGTACTGTTTGACGAAGGCTACCTGACCGATATTCGCACCGCTCTGGCCGGCGCGATTGCCGCTAAGCATTTGTCACGCAGCAATTCACAACGGGTTGCGGTAATCGGCGCGGGCCTACAGGCCGAACTGCAAGTCGCGGCTCTGCAACTGGTGCGTGATATCCGCGAGGTCCATGTCTACACCCGTGACCGCAGCAAGGCGCAAGCGTATGCGGCGCATATGCAGGAGCAATACGCTCTCAGTGTGAGCATCCATGACAGCGCTGCCAGTGCCTGCGCACAGGCTGACATCGTGGTAACAACCACGCCAGCGCGGGAGCCAGTTTTGAACTGGGCTGATCTGCCCAAAGGTGTTCACGTCACAGCCATGGGCTCGGACAATCCGCATAAAAATGAATTGCACCCGACCATTCTGGCCAGCGCCGATGTGTTGGTGGTTGACCGTCTCAGCCAGTCTCGCGCGCTCGGCGAACTGCATCACGCGCCTGCATTGCAACGCGAAGTATTCGAACTCGGCAGTTTGATCAGCCAGCAGCAAAAAGCACGCAGCAGTGACCAACAAATCACAGTGTGCGACCTGACCGGCACCGGCGTGCAAGATACGGCCATCGCCAACTATGCAGCACGCCTGCTCGAAGGTGCTTGAAATGATCGAAACCTTCGCCGAGTTTCAAGCGCTGCAACAACGCTTCGAGCATCAGAGTTCGAGTGATAATGGCTGCGTATGCATTGGCCTGGTGCAACTGGCCAGCGATTTCACTCTGGAGAATGAATGGCGCCAGTTGCTCGGCGAACGTGTTGAGCTGTACAGCACGCGCACCCCCTGCAGCCCGACGGTTACCCCAGAAGGCTTGCGTAAAATGGCGCAGAGTTTGACGCAGTCCAGCACCTTGCTGGTACCGGGAATGCCACTCGATGTAATCGCGTTCGGTTGCACCTCGGGCAGCATACTGATTGGCGAGCAGGAGGTCAGTCGGCTGATTAATGAGGCTCACCCGGGCATACCGGTGACCAATCCGTGGAGCGCGGTTAAAGCCGCACTGCGTGAACTGAACGCAAAGAAAGTGGCGGTACTCACGCCCTACATTGGCGAGGTCAATTACCCGATATACCTCGGTTTGCAACAAGCGGGGTTGGAGATCAGCGCATTCGGCACCTTTGCCGTGCTCGATGACGCCTTGATCCCACGGATTCCAGCAGATGCCATTGCCCACGCCGCCGAGCAGCTGTTGCTAGGCAGCAAAGCAGATGCATTGTTCTTGTCATGCACCAACCTGCGCACCCTTGAGCTGCTTGATGAGCTGGAGCGACGTTTAGGTTTACCGGTTATTTCCAGCAACCAGGCATTGCTGTGGCACGCACTGCAACTGACCGACTGCATCCACCGCCCGCAAAACTTTGGCAGCCTGCTTCGTCAACAGACATTGCCTACGCACTCACCTGAGCAGCAACGCGAAGCTTAGCGCTGAAAGCACCTGAAGATAGGCCGACCATCACCAATGGCGAACACCAGGTGAGCGGCCGATGGTGCATCCTGAGCTGAAAATGTAGCATTGGCGCAGAGTCATCATGGAGACGCACATGGAGCTTGCGACGTTAGCGTTATTCCTGCCCGCGTGCTTTGCACTGAATATGGCACCTGGGCCTAACAATCTGCTCTCTATCAGCAACGCCACCCGATATGGATTCCGCTCATCCTGTATGGCGGGTGCCGGTCGTCTGCTTGCCTTCGCGATCATGATTGCACTGGCGTCAGCAGGCTTGGCTGTCGTGCTACAAACGTCAGAACTGGTCTTCTATGGGATCAAGATAGTTGGCGCTGGCTACCTATTCTACTTGGCATACCAGCTATGGGGCGCTGCCGCGAAAGCCGAGGCTGAGCCAGCAAGCACCCACGTGGGTTTATGGACTCTGGCACGACAAGAGTTCCTCGTCGCGGCAGGTAACCCCAAAGCCATTCTGATATTTACCGCATTCCTACCGCAGTTTATTGATCCGACTGCAGACATTGGCGCTCAATTTACGGTGCTTGGGTTATGTTTCCTGGCATTGGAATGGATTGCTATCGGGATCTACGCATACATTGGATTGCATATGCGCCGCTGGTTTGCCCAGCCTCGAGGTCAGAGGATTTTCAATCGATGCTGTGCCGGATTATTGTCCGCTGCCGCCTCGCTGCTATTGATGGCTCGCCGAGCCTGACCCGCATCAGGTTGCCCAGGTCGCGCTTCACCGGGCTCACCAGATGCTCAGGACAAAAAGCGGTGTTCGCCCTACGTACTTCAGGCACAAAAAAACCGGCGTTCAGAGTATGAATCCGCCGGTTTTTTGTTCTGAGTAGAACTCAGTTATTGCCTTTGTAACCCACGCTGGTGCAACCCAGACAACGCTGAAAAGCCTCGCGACCCGGCTCTTGGATCAGCGCGGTTGCGGCCTCATCAATGTTACCGCCGAGCGCGGTAAATGGCAGGCTGACGATAAATGCAGCAGTACCAATGATGGTCGCCCCGATAAGCAGTGGACGTGCAATAAGCAAGTCACCAATCATCGAATACGCCTTGGGTGCATTGGCGGTGTAAATTGGGTCACCACTGGTATTGTCGTCCCGCTGAACCACTTCAGCCGACGCCGGTAGTGCCAGCAGGCCAGAGGAAAGCGCCAGGACAACAGCGATCGAGCGAAACAGATTCATGGAATAATCCTTCAACGATACAGAGTCAGTTCATATAACTATATCAGCGCAATGCCAATTGTCAGCGTGATTGGCTTCAATATCCGTGAACAAGCACCGTTCAACTGACTTTTTGACGTGAGAACGCAGACTGCATCACTCTTTAACCGCATTCAGCGCCCTCTGAAAAGCCAGCAACCACCAGTGATGGACTCGCTAGCGCTGGCACTGCGCACAATAAACGCTGGCGCGCTGCCCCAGTTTTAGCTCACGCAATGTACTGCCGCACACTTTGCAAAACTCACCGCCACGGCCATAGGCGAACAGTTCTTGCTGGAAGTAGCCGGGCTGGCCGTCACCGCCGATAAAATCCCGCAAGGTAGTGCCGCCACGCTCGATGGCATGGGCCAGAATGCGTTTAATCTCCACCGCCAGCTTGGCGTAACGCGCCTTGGAAATGCTTCCGGCTTCGCGGCGAGGGTCAATCCCTGCGGCAAACAGCGCTTCAGTCGCGTAGATATTGCCCACACCGACCACCACGGCGTTATCCATGATGAACGGTTTGACCGCCATCGAACGCCCTCGCGACTTCTCGTACAAGCGCTCGCCGGAAAACGCATCGGTCAGGGGTTCGGGCCCCAGCTTGCTCAGCAGCACATGCTCAAGTGGCGTGTTACTCCAGAGCAGCGCACCGAAACGACGCGGGTCGGTGTAGCGCAGCGCCATGCCCGATTCCAGCTCGATATCGACATGCTCGTGTTTTGCCGCAGGCGTGCCACATGGCACTAACCGCAGATTGCCAGACATACCCAAGTGGCTGATCAAACTGCCGGTTTCGAGCTTGATCAGCAAATACTTGGCGCGGCGCTCGACGCATTCGATACGCTGGCCTGAGACCAGAATATCGAGGTCCTCCGGGATCGGCCAACGCAAGCGGCGGTCACGCACAATCACCCGGCTGATACGTTGGCCAACTAAATGAGGCGCAATGCCGCGGCGGGTGGTTTCGACTTCAGGGAGTTCGGGCATAGGTCGCCAATTCGGTAGATATTTCAGCGATTAATTTTCACATTATCCTGTCGCTAAAACCAGCAAGCACAGCCCTAAGAAGCCTGTGCTGCGCTATAATTTCGCTCTTTTTTCGGAGAGCACCCAATGTCCCTGCCCAGCCTGCGCCTGAAAGCCAATGCCGACCGACGCCTGCGCGCCGGCCATCTTTGGGTCTACAGCAACGAAATTGATGTCGCCGCCACGCCACTCAACGGTTTTGCCGCCGGTGATCAAGCGATTCTTGAGGCCGCAGGCGGTAAGCCGCTTGGCGTTGTCGCGCTCAGCCCGAACAACCTGATCTGCGCTCGCCTGCTGTCGCGTGACGTCAAGCATGTGCTGGACAAATCATTGCTGGTGCATCGCATTAACGTTGCCTTGAGCCTGCGCGAGCGCCTGTTCGACAAGCCTTGCTACCGCTTGGTCTATGGCGATTCTGATCTGCTGCCAGGCCTGGTGGTTGATCGTTTCTTCGATATTTTGGTCGTGCAACTGGCTTCTGCGACCATGGAGCGGCACAAGGATGACGTGCTTGCAGCGCTGATTCAAACCATCAAACCCAGCGGGATTTTGCTCAAGAATGATTCCGCAGCGCGCGACGCTGAAGGCCTTGAGCGTTATGTCGATACCGCCTTTGGCGTGGTGCCTGAATGGGTCGCGCTGGAAGAAAACGGCGTTAAGTTCGAAGCGCCGGTCATCGAAGGTCAAAAGACTGGCTGGTTCTATGATCACCGCATGAACCGCGCTCGCCTGGCTCCGTATGTTAAAGGCAAGCGAGTGCTGGACCTGTTCAGCTACATCGGCGGCTGGGGCGTGCAAGCCGCTGCATTTGGCGCCACTGAAGTCATGTGTGTCGATGCCTCAAGCTTTGCTTTGGACGGTGTTGAGCGCAACGCAACGCTCAATGGTTTGTCTGAGCAAGTGGTCTGTGTTGAAGGCGATGCCTTCGCCGCGCTGAAAGAGTTGAAGTCGGCCGAAGAGCGCTTCGATGTGGTGATTGTTGATCCACCTGCGTTCATCAAGCGCAAAAAAGACATGAAAAACGGTGAAGCCGCTTACCGCCGCCTCAATGAACAGGCGATGCGTCTGCTTAATAAAGACGGAATCCTGGTCAGCGCCTCGTGCTCCATGCACCTGCCCGAAGATGACTTGCAGAATATCCTGCTGACCAGCGCACGCCACCTCGATCGCAATATCCAGTTGCTTGAGCGCGGCGCGCAAGGTCCTGATCACCCGGTGCATCCAGCTATCGTTGAGACTCGCTATATCAAGAGCCTGACTTGCCGGCTGCTGCCAAACAGCTAAAAGCAGTTAGCGGCGGCCACACCTGATTTTAGGATGTGGCCGCGCTCGCCAACGCCCCCGCCCAATACACCTGCAACAGCTACGCACTAATACCGTGCGGGTATTCGGGTGTCTGCTGCATAGCGTTTTGCTGTGTAGTTGTTACAAGTCCCCACACCCAAAGTGGCCAATAGCCCAGAGCCAACTAGTCTTATCGACAAAGCGACGCGTCAAATAGGCCATCTGTTTTGTTTGGCGTGGTAATTGCTTTGTTGTTCAGCATAAAACGTATCAATAACAGCAGATCGCAGATGAGCAGGCGCTACTGCTGGTAAAAAATATACAAGGACTGGTCATGAGCCAGTGCTTGTTTTTGTTTTCGGGCGGGGAGATGTATGGCTGATCAAGCTGGGGACAAACCGTTCCTGCAATTCACCAACGTAAAAAAGACCTATGACAACAAGAGCCTTGTAGTCAAAGACTTCAACCTCGATGTAGCCAAGGGCGAATTTATCACCCTGCTCGGCCCGTCAGGCTCAGGCAAAACCACCTGCTTAATGATGCTCGCCGGTTTCGAGGATGTTACCAGCGGCGAAATCCTCATCAATGGCCGCTCGGTCACTAGCATTGCGCCTTACCAGCGCAACATCGGCATGGTCTTCCAGCAATACGCCCTGTTCCCGCACTTAACCCTGCGCGAAAATTTGGCGTACCCGTTGAAAGTTCGCAAAATGGGCAAGGATGAAATCAACGCCAAGGTCGATGAATACCTGGCGCTGGTTGAGCTGCAAGACTTTGGCAATCGGCATCCCGGCCAGCTTTCCGGCGGCCAGCGCCAGCGCGTGGCCTTAGCCCGCGCGCTGATTTTCGCCCCGGATATCGTGCTGATGGACGAACCGCTTGGCGCTCTCGACAAAAAACTGCGCGAGCAAATGCAGTTCGAAATCAAACGCCTGCACGAGCAGCTCGGTTTCACCGTGATTTATGTCACCCATGATCAGACTGAAGCGCTGACCATGAGCGACCGCATTGCCGTATTCAACAACGGTATCGTCCAGCAATGCGCGGCGCCACACGTGCTGTATGAGCGCCCGGCCAACCTATTCGTTGCGGGTTTTATCGGCGAGAGCAACACGCTTAAAGGCACCATTGCCTCAGTCGAATCAGACACCGTCACCGTACGCCTCGAAGACGGCGCGCAAGTCAGTTGCCTGAAAGCCAACTGCACAGAGGTTGGCGCGCCAACCACCATTTCGGTACGCCCCGAGAAGCTGACCTTTACCGATCGCCTTGGCACCACAGGCAACCAGATCAAGGCCCGCTTCGTCGCTCGCCACTATGTCGGCGAATACATTCGCTACCAGTTCGAAGCCGCAGACGGCACTGAGTTGGTAGTCAAGAATCTGAACGACAGTTCAGCTCCGCAATTCAGCGCCAAAGATGAAGTCGCCTTGGCCTGGCTTGCCCAAGACAGTCAGGCGCTTGACCGGCCTGCACCACAGACAACAACACAGGTTCCGTAGCCGTGGAAAAGGCAGCGCATTAATTTGCATAGACTTCCCAAAGCGGCTTAGCAACACACATAAAAACAGGCAATGGAGCACGGATATGGCTAGATCACTATGCACCAGTATTTCCGCTTTCACTCTGACGGCTGCCTTGGGCTTGGCGTCGTTTGGCGCGCACGCTGAAGACAGTTTGACTGTTGTATCCTGGGGTGGCGCTTACGGCACAGCCCAAAAGAATCACATGATTGACCCGTTCCAAAAGGATACCGGCGTCAAGGTGCTGTTCGAGGACTACTCCGGCGGTGTGGCCGAAATGAAGGCTCAAGTTGAGTCCGGCAATATCCAGTGGGACGTGGTCGACGTAGAAGTAATCGACCTTGAGCGCGCCTGTTCCGAGGGGCTACTCGAAACCATCCCGCGTGACATTCTGCCACCAGGTGTGGACGGCACACCGGCTGAGGAAGACTTCATCCCGGATGCCCTGTCCAGCGAGTGTGCGATCGGCAACATTGTCTGGTCGGTGGTGTTTGCCTACAACGAAAAAACCATTGGCGACACCAAGGCGAGCAGCATTGGCGACTTCTTCGACACTGCAAAAATCCCGGGCAAGCGCGCCATGCGCAAACGTCCGCAGGTAAATATGGAGTGGGCATTGCTGGCTGATGGTGTTGCCCCTAAAGATGTCTATGAAGTTCTGGCAACGCCTGAAGGTCAGGAACGCGCTTTCAAAAAGCTCGACACCATCAAGAACGACATCGTCTGGTTTGACTCCTGGTCGCAAGCTCCACAACTGCTGAATGATGGCGGTGCGGTGTTGGTGCAATCGGCTAACGGTCGCTTCTATGACTCGATCCGTAAAGAAGGCAAACCTTTCGTTATCGTCTGGGACGGCCACGTCTACGACCTCGACGCCTGGGCAGTACTGAAAGGCTCGCCGAAAAAAGACCTGGCATTCAAGTTCATCGCTTACGCCACCCAATCCAAGCCACTGGCGGGGATGAGTGACGTGGCTTACGGCCCAACCCGTAAGTCTTCAACGCCGATGATGGACCCTGCCGCAGCACCGCATCTGCCAACTGCGCACCTGGATGAAGGTATCCGTGCCGGTTCTGAGTTCTGGGCAGACTACGGCGAGTCGCTCGGTGAGAAGTTCAACGAGTGGTTGCTCAAGTAACTTAACGCCCCATCAGCTGGGCGACGACTAAGTCGCCCAGCTGGATTTACGACTGACCCCTGATCTACGGAGTTCACGCTTGTCATCGTTAACCACCACTGAAGCCAGACAAGCAGCCAGCGCGCAACGCAAAAAACGTCTCACCGCGTTTATGTTTGTGGTGCCACTGCTGGTGTTTATATTACTGACCTTCGTTGCCCCCATCGCCAGCATGCTCTGGCGCAGCGTGCATCACCCGACAGTGGCCGAGCTGATTCCGCACACCCTGATTGCGCTGAAAGACTGGGACGGCAAAGCTGTGCCCGATCAACAGACCCTGCAAATTTTTGCCGTAGAGCTTAATGGCCTGGCCAAGGAGCGTCTGTCCGGCAAGCTCGCTGAAGAGATCAACCGTGCCTACGCGGGCATGTCTAGCGTGGTCAAATCCACAGCGCGTAAAGTCACCAAACTGAAAGGTGACGACCTCACAGAAAAAGGCGCCGAAACCCTGCTCGCCGCCAACCCCAAGTGGCAACGTACTGACCTGTGGTTCGCGATTCAGCGTGCTGGTAAGAGGTACACTTACGATTATTACCTGACCGCACTCGACCTCGAACTGAAACCCGACACGGGTATTCAAGTGCGCGAAGAAACTCAGATTTACCTGCAGCTTTACAGCAAAACGCTGACCATGGCGCTGGTGATCACCCTGCTCTGCGCCGCACTTGGCTATCCGCTGTCCTATTACCTTGCCAGGCTCCCGGCGAACCGCGCGAACCTGCTGCTGGTGTTGGTACTGCTGCCATTCTGGACATCGTTACTGGTGCGCACGACTGCGTGGATTGCGCTGTTGCAGACCAACGGGGTGATTAACTCATTCCTGATGGGCGTCGGACTAACCGATGAGCCGTTCGAGATGCTCTATACCTCGTTCGCCACCGTGGTCGCGATGACCCACATTCTGTTGCCATTCATGATTCTGCCGCTGTACAGCGTGATGCGCGGCATTGACCCCAGCTACATGCGCGCCGCATTGTCACTGGGAGATAAACCGATCCCGGCGTTCGCCAAGATTTACTTTCCCATGACCCTACCCGGCCTTAGCGCTGGCGCCTTGCTGGTCTTCATCATCTCAGTGGGTTACTACATCACCCCAGCGCTGGTGGGTGGCACCGACGGCCAGATGATCAGCAACATCATTGCCTTCCACATGCAGCGCTCGAACAACTGGGAGCTGGCCGCTGCGCTGGGCTCACTGCTGCTCGCGCTGATTCTGTTGCTCTACTGGCTGTACGACCGTTTCGTCGGCGCCAGCAATATCAAGTTGGGTTAAACCATGGCCAAAACTCCTGCATATTTCGGCTTCTGGTATCACATTGGCACCTGGCTGCTGAAAAGCACCTCGTGGCTGGTGCTGTTTTTCCTGATCATGCCGATCCTGGTGATTATTCCGCTGTCGTTTAACGTCGAGCCGTTCTTTAGCTTTACCAAAGGCATGCTGACGTTCCAACCCGAGGCGTACTCACTGCGCTGGTACAGTGCAATTTTCAGTGATCCAAAGTGGGTTCTGGCAATCAAGAACAGCTTCTTTATCGGCATCTGCGCCACGATCATCGCCACCCTCTTGGGCACCTGCGCGGCGGTTGGGCTAGCGCGCGACGATATGCCTGCACGGCGCTTAATCACCGCATTGCTGCTATCACCGATGATCGTGCCGCTGATCATCACCGCCGCGGGCATGTTCTTCTTCTACTCGGACCTAGGTTTAGCGGGCAATTATCTTGGGGTGATTCTGGCCCACGCCGCGCTCGGCACACCGTTCGTCATCATCACCGTGACGGCGACACTGACTGGCTTCGACTACTCGCTGGTGCGCGCGGGGTTAAACCTGGGCGCACGGCCGGTGCGAGTGTTCTGGGACATCATCATGCCGCTGATTCGCCCCGGCGTTATTTCCGGCGCGTTATTCGCCTTTATTACCTCGTTCGATGAAGTGGTGGTGATTCTGTTTATGGCCGGGCCGCAGCAACGCACCATTCCCCGGCAAATGTTCTCGGGCCTGCGTGAACAGATCAATCCGAGCATTCTGGCGATTGCCACACTGCTGATCATCCTCTCAATCATCATGCTGGTGACCATCGAACTGCTGCGCCGACGCTCAGCCCGTTTACGCGGCGTCGAGGCTTAATTGCAGGATTAAGCCAGCAGTAAAGCGGCGAGCAAACCAGAGTGAAGCGACGAGCAAGCCGTCCATCAGTCGCCACAACCCTTTCGCCAAACCGCTCGCAGGGATTAGAATCAGAAGTCTCCTGCCACACCTCGGCGGAGCTGGTCACTGCCGCGCTAACCCTGCGCCGCAAGTGACCTCAGACCAACCCGCGGACATTTCCGTTTGCGTTGTGCCTGAACCCGGCTCACCCTACGTATATAAGGGCGCTTGTAAAAACCACTGCGTTACCCACCACAGTTGTTTTTACAGGCTCCCGCCAACCGTTATTAGCTGCAGGAACCTGTCATGCCTGATTATCGCTCGAAAACCTCCACCCACGGCCGCAACATGGCTGGCGCCCGTGCCCTTTGGCGTGCCACTGGCATGAAGGATGAGGATTTCAAGAAGCCAATTATTGCCATTGCCAACTCCTTCACCCAGTTCGTGCCAGGCCACGTACACCTGAAAGACATGGGCCAGTTGGTCGCCCGTGAAATCGAAAAAGCTGGCGGCGTGGCGAAAGAATTCAACACCATCGCAGTCGATGACGGCATCGCCATGGGCCACGACGGCATGCTTTATTCGCTGCCAAGCCGCGAGATCATCGCCGACTCCGTGGAATACATGGTCAACGCCCACTGCGCCGACGCCATTGTCTGTATCTCCAACTGCGACAAAATCACCCCCGGCATGTTGATGGCCGCTTTGCGCCTGAACATTCCGGTTGTATTCGTCTCGGGCGGGCCGATGGAAGCGGGCAAAACCAAGCTCGCCAGCCACGGTCTGGACTTGGTTGACGCCATGGTGATTGCCGCTGACGAAAGCGCGTCGGATGAAAAAGTTGCCGAATACGAGCGCAGCGCCTGTCCAACATGCGGCAGCTGCTCGGGCATGTTTACCGCCAACTCGATGAACTGCCTGATGGAAGCCTTGGGTCTGGCATTGCCAGGCAACGGCTCAACGTTGGCCACTCACTCTGACCGTGAGCAATTATTCCTGCGCGCCGGTCGTTTGGCGGTTGAACTGTGCCAACGCTACTACGGCGAAAATGATGATTCAGTGCTGCCGCGCAATGTCGCCAACTTCAAGGCGTTCGAGAATGCTATGAGCCTGGACATCGCCATGGGCGGCTCGACCAACACAATCCTGCACTTGCTGGCCGCAGCGCAAGAAGGCGAAATTGCCTTCGACCTGCGCGACATCGACCGCCTGTCACGCAAGATCCCGCAGTTGTGCAAAGTGGCGCCGAACATTCAGAAATACCATATGGAAGACGTACACCGTGCTGGCGGGATCTTCTCGATCCTCGGCGAACTGGCACGCGGCGGCTTGCTGCACACCGATGTATCGACCATTCACAGCCCGAACATGGCTGAGGCGATCGCCCAGTGGGATATCACCCAGACGCAAGATGAAGCGGTGCACACCTTCTTCCGCGCAGGCCCTGCTGGCATCCCAACGCAAACTGCATTCAGCCAGTCGACCCGCTGGGACACCGTGGATGACGACCGCGAGAACGGCTGCATCCGCAGCGTAGCCAACGCCTATTCACAGGAAGGCGGCTTGGCGGTGCTGTACGGCAACATCGCACTGGATGGTTGCGTAGTGAAAACCGCAGGAGTCGATGAGTCGATCCACGTGTTTGAAGGCAGCGCCAAAATCTTCGAAAGCCAGGACAGCGCGGTAAAGGGCATCCTCAATGACGAAGTCAAAGAAGGCGACATCGTTATCATCCGCTACGAAGGCCCGAAAGGCGGCCCGGGTATGCAGGAAATGCTTTACCCAACCAGCTACCTGAAATCCAAAGGTCTGGGTAAAGCCTGCGCATTACTCACCGACGGTCGCTTCTCCGGTGGCACCTCCGGTTTGTCCATCGGTCACGCTTCGCCTGAAGCGGCTGCCGGGGGCGCGATTGGCCTGGTCCAAGAAGGCGATAAAGTGCTTATCGACATTCATCAGCGCAGCATCAACCTGTTGATCAGCGATGAGGAAATGGCCGCTCGCCGCGCCGAGCAAGACAAAAAAGGCTGGAAGCCCGTAGCACCGCGTACGCGCAAGGTGACCACGGCGCTCAGAGCCTACGCCTTGCTCGCCACCAGCGCCGACAAAGGGGCGGTGCGCGACAAAGAATTGCTCGACAAGTTGGTGCCGTAAGCCATACCGGAAGCCGCTTTATAGCGGCTTCCTATATTTTATCCACAGCCATATGCGCTTCATTCACTGCATCAGTGCATTGCCTGAGCACATTGCATGAGCAACAACGCACGCCTAACCGGCTGTTCACCTAAAGTCAGCTAAGCATCGTCCGATTAAGCGCAATTCTGTAGAATCGCGGCTTTTTTGCGGACGGCTGTATGAATTCCCCAGTAGATTTGACTTCCCCGCCAGCTAATCAGAGCGAACTGGTCTACGGTCCCGATGCCCGGCCCAAGCCGTTTATTGCCCTGGTTGCCGCACTTCAGCATTTGCTCGCAATCATCGTCCCAATCGTCACTCCCGGTCTGTTGATTTGCCAGGCGCTGGGCGTGTCTGCCCGTGATACCAATCTGATTGTATCGATGTCGCTGGTGATTTCCGGCATTGCCACCTTTGTCCAATGCAAACGCTTCGGCCCCTTTGGTGCTGGCTTGCTGATTGTGCAGGGCACCAGCTTCAACTTCGTCGGGCCGTTAATTGCAGGCGGCGCGCTGATGGTCAAACAAGGCACGCCGGTAGAAGCGGTAATGGCGGCGATTTTCGGTGTGGTTATCGCCGGTTCTTTTGTTGAAATGGGTGTGTCGCGCATCCTGCCATTTGTGAAGCGTCTGATTACCCCATTGGTGACGGGTATCGTGGTGCTGATGATTGGCCTGACGCTGATCAAGGTGGGCTTGATCAGCATGGGCGGTGGTTTTTCGGCGATGGCCAATGGCACCTTCGCCAATGCTGAGAACCTGATGCTGTCCGGCACCGTGCTGGCGATCATCGTCATACTCAATCGCATCCCGGTGGTATGGATGCGCAGTTGCGCGATCGTTATCGCCTTGGCCGCGGGTTACGCAATGGCGGCGTATATGGGCCGCCTGGACTTCAGCGGCATGCATCAGGCGGCCCTGTTCCAGCTGCCAGTACCGCTGCATTTCGGTCTGGGCTTTTCCTGGGCGTTGTTTATTCCGATGCTGGTGATTTATTTGGTCACCTCGCTCGAAGCGATTGGCGATATCACCGCCACCAGCAAAATATCCGGCAAGCCGGTGGACGGCCCGCAGTGGATGCAGCGCATCAAGGGCGGCGTGCTGGTTAATGGTGCCAACTCATTGCTCGCGGGGGTATTCAACACCTTCCCCAGCTCGGTATTTGCGCAGAACAACGGGGTGATTCAACTGACCGGTGTTGCCAGTCGGCATGTCGGCCTGTGGATTGCTGCAATGTTGATATTGCTTGGCCTGTTCCCCAGCGTTGCGGGGGTTCTGCAAGCCGTGCCGGAACCCGTTCTCGGCGGCGCCGCATTGGTCATGTTTGGCGCGGTTGCCGCTTCAGGTATCAACATTCTCGCCAGCATCCAGCTTGACCGCCGTGCCCTGCTGATTATTTCAGTGTCGCTGGCGCTCGGATTGGGCGTGTCACAAGTGCCAGAGTTCCTGGCGCACATGCCGGAAGCGCTACGTAATGTATTGGAATCTGGGGTGGCCACTGGCGGCATCAGCGCGCTGCTGCTCAACTGGTTCTTGCCTGAGCAGCCGCCACAAAAATAGCGCTGCACCGAGAGGGCAAGCGCTTTGTGGCCTAAGCCTTGGAAGGTGGGCAAGCTTCGCGTTGCCCACCCTACAAGAGTCAATCCTCGTCGGGTGGATGACGCTTTATCCATCCACCATTGCAACCGACGCTGCGGTGCCTACGGCTGACCGGCACAGCTTCACAGCGGCTTGAACCAAGGTGGGCAAGCTTCGCGTTGCCCACCCTACAAGAGTCAAGCCTTGTAGGGTGGATGACGCTTTACCCATCCACCATTGCAACCGACGCAGCGGTGCCAACGGCTAACCGGCACACCTTCACAGCGGCCTGAACCAAGGTGGGCAAGCTTCGCGTTGCCCACCCTACAAGAATCAATCCTCGTCGGGTGGATGACGCTTTATCCATCCACCATTGCAACCGACGCAGCGGTGCCAACGGCTAACCGGCACAGCTTCACAGCGGCTTTTCAAATACCTTGGAATTGCGCTGGAAGTTATACAGCGACGCCCTTGCCGCTGGCAGGCGCTCGACACCGCTGGGGCTGAAACCTCGTTCACGGAACCAATGAGCGGTGCGGGTGGTGAGGACCATCAGGTTTTTCAAGCCCAGTGCCCGGGCACGCTCTTCAATGCGCTCAAGCAACTCATCGCCGCGACCACCGTGGCGATAAGACGGATTAACCGCCAAGCACGCCAGCTCGCCGTAATCAGAATCTGCAATGGGGTACAACGCGGCGCAGGCGATGATCAACCCTTCGCGCTCAACGATACTGAACTGCTCGATTTCACGCTCAAGCACCTCACGCGAACGGCGCACCAGAATGCCCTGATCCTCCAACGGGCTGATCAACTCAATCAGGCCGCCGACATCTTCAATGGTCGCCTCACGAATTGACTCAAACTGCTCCTGCGCAACCAGCGTGCCGTTACCCGTCCGGGTGAACAGCTCATTGAGCAGCGCACCGTCTTCGATATAACTCACGATGTGCGTACGCCGCACACCGTCGCGGCACGCTTGAGCTGCAGCATCGAGCAATTCAGCCTGATAATTACTGCCCAGGCGCTGCACATAAGCGGGTACCTGTTGTGGCAGCAGTTCACGCACCAGCTTGCCGTTTTCATCGAGCAGGCCTTGTTCCGGGCTGTACAGAATCAGCTTGTCAGCCGACAGCTCGATCGCCGCGCGGGTGGCAACGTCTTCACAGGCCAGATTGAAGATTTCACCGGTCGGTGAATAGCCCAGCGACGACAGCAAAACAATGCTCCGCTCATCCAGCAAGCGACCAATGCCCTTGCGGTCGATACGACGGACTTCGCCGGTGTGGTGATAGTCCACGCCATCAACCACGCCAATCGGCCGGGCCGTGACGAAGTTACCGCTGGCAATGCGCAAGCGGGCGCCCTGCATCGGTGAGGCGGCCATGTCCATCGACAAGCGTGCCTCGATCGCAATGCGCAGCTGACCAACCGCATCGATCACACATTCCAGCGTCGGGCTGTCAGTGATGCGCATGTCGCGATGAAAGTGCGGCGTCAGCCCGCGAGCGTTAAGCCGCGTTTCAATTTGCGGACGCGAGCCATGTACCAGCACCAGCCGCACACCCAAGCTGTGCAGCAGCACCAGGTCGTGGACGATATTGCCGAAATTCGTATGAGCAACGCCGTCGCCGGGTAGCATCACAACGAATGTACAGTCCCGGTGAGCGTTGATATAGGGTGAAGCGTGACGCAACCAATTAACGTAATCGTGCATTCCCAAAAAACCTGTGAGTCGAGTACATGACGCAGAACACGGCGCTCTCCAAGTAGAGTTTCAGCGCCAGACAGATGAAAAAGCAAAGCCTTGCCGTTTTATCGTCGCAGTTGAGACTTCGTCACGCGTACGCTCCTCCTAAACAGGTTTACAGCAGCACCTCGGTTCCCTATGGCTTCGGTTGCTCGCTGGATGAGTTAAGACAATAGCTTTTAATCAATTCACGTAACAGACGTACTGTCGGCTCAATACGTGACATTTCCAAGAACTCACCCGGCTGGTGAGCGCAATCAATATCACCTGGACCCAACACCAGCGTCTCACAGCCAAGCTGTTGAAGATAAGGTGCTTCGGTGCCAAACGCTACTGCTGCAGCTTGATGCCCGGTTAGTCGTTCGGCCAAGCGTACCAGTTCGGCATCAGCCGATTGCTCGAATGGCGGCACACTGGGGAATAACGGCGCGTAATCAATTTTGACCTGATGCTGCTCGGCTAACGGTTTTAGCCGTTGCTTGATTGCTGCGCGCAACACTTCCGGCTGCATACCGGGCAGCGGGCGCAGGTCGAACTCCAGCGAACACTGACCGCAAATGCGGTTGGGGTTGTCGCCGCCGTGGATGCAGCCCAAGTTGAGCGTGGGCTGCGGCACAGTGAATTGCGGGTTGAGGTACTCGGTCTGCCACTGCTTGCGCAATTGTTGCAGTTCGCCCATTACCGCCTGCATGGCCTCCAGTGCGCTGTGACCAAGGCTTGGGTCTGATGAATGACCGCTCTGCCCGAGGATATCAATGCGCTCCATCATGATGCCTTTGTGCATGCGGATCGGCTTCAAGCCGGTCGGCTCCCCAATCACAGCGGCGCGTCCCAGCGGTCGGCCCGCATCGGCCAAGGCACGGGCTCCCGACATCGAGCTTTCTTCATCGCATGTGGCCAGAATCAACAAAGGCTGCTTGAACGGCTGATCGAGCAATGGCTGCACAGCCTCGATGATCAGCGCGAAAAAACCTTTCATGTCGCACGTGCCAAGCCCCAGCCAACGACCATCGATTTCCGTCAGTTTCAGCGGGTCGGTCTGCCACAGAGCCGCGTCAAACGGCACGGTGTCACTGTGTCCAGCCAACACCAAGCCGCCTGGGCCAGAACCATAACTGGCGAGCAGATTATATTTACCGGGGGTGATCTCCTGCGTCTCGCAGGTAAACCCAAGGCTTTCCAGCCAACTCGATAACAGCTCGATAACCGGGCGATTGGTCTGGTCCCAATGGGCTTGGGTACAACTCACGGACGGCGCGGCAATCAGCGCGGCGAATTGTTCTTTAAAGCTGGGTAGATTCATGACCAGTCTCCGCTTGCGTGGCCCCATCATAGAGGCAACGCTTACCGAGATTAAACCACCGAATTGATTTCACGGTGCAAAGCAAAACCAACGTGGTCAATAACGGCAGCCGTCACGCGCGCCCCGTGGGGTGGATGACGCTGTTTTCATCCACCCCCTCCAAAATCGCGACTGCATGGATGAGTCAGCCAGCTTGAACAGTGGTGGACAAGCTTCGCGTTGTCACACCCTACGGGCCGTGCGGGTTGCTGCTGGGCAGCAAAAAACTTCGCCCAACAAAAAACCGCTGACGGCGACGACTGTTTAAAAGCAGTCGTGCCGTCAGCGGTTCTTATCAACCATTAACCCGCGCTAGCAGGTTAATGGCGGGTCCTTATCAAGCCCCGCCGAAAATCGCGCGCAGGATATAGAAAAAGACAATCGACAACGCAGCGCCAACCGGCAGGGTGATCAACCACGACATGAAGATCTTGCCGATCACGCCCAGGTTCAATGCACCGATACCCCGGGCAATACCAACACCCAGTACCGCACCGACCAGCGTATGCGTGGTTGATACTGGCAAGCCTATCGCCGAAGCCCCCACCACAGTGGTCGCGGTTGCCAACTCAGCAGCAAAGCCACGGCTCGGCGTCAGTTCGGTGATTTCTTTACCGATGGTGGCGATAACCTTGTAACCGTAGGTCGCCAAACCAATAACGATACCCACCGCGCCCAGCAGCAACACCCAGCTTGGCAAGGCGGCTTTGGCGCCGACCATTTCACCGCCGGAATTAATCACCCCGACGACTGCGGCCAGCGGGCCAACGGCGTTAGCAACGTCGTTGGAGCCGTGGGCGAATGCCATCGAACAGGCGGTGAAAATCATCAACACCGCAAAAACCTTCTCAACACTGGCGAAGTGGAAGTCTTTATCGGCTTCAACGTCAATTTTGATCCGGCTGAGCAAGATGATACCCAAGATCATTACCACGGCGCCGACAGCAACCGAAAGCATAAAGCCTTCAGCGCCAGTGAGGTCCAGACCAATATGTTTCAGGCCTTTGGTCATGGTCATGATCGAAACCATGAAACCGGTGGCGAACATATACAGCGGTACAAAGCGCTTGGCGTTGGCAAAGGGTTCATCGGTGTCGATGATCAGCTTCTGTACGCTCATGAACACGCCGAATGCGATCACACCGGACAACACCGGAGAAATCACCCAGCTCGCCACAATCGGCATCACGCCAGACCAATGCACCGCATCAAACGACACACCTACTGCGGCAAAACCAATAACCGCGCCGACGATCGAGTGCGTCGTCGAGACTGGCCAGCCCTTGGTGGAGGCCACCAACAGCCAGGTTCCCGCTGCCAACAATGCCGACATCATCCCGAGCACCATCAACCCGGGACTGATCATCGAAGCATCGACAATCCCGCTTTTGATGGTTTCAGTCACCTGTCCACCGGCCAGATAGGCACCCGCGAACTCGAAAATCATAGCGACAAAAATCGCTTGTTTAATGGTCAAAGCACGTGAGCCAACCGAGGTCCCCATGGCATTGGCAACATCGTTCGCACCGACGCCCCAAGCCATGAAAAAACCGAAAAGACAGGCAAGGACAAGTAGCACGAAGCCGTAGTCCGCAATCAAAGACATAAATTAATTTCCGTCATTCCTAGAAAGAGTACTAACGCTTAGCGCGCCAGCAGTTGTTCCAGTCGGTTACCTACACGCTCAGCGCGGTCGGCTACATCGCCGAGCCATTCGATGATCTTGTAGAGAAACATTACATCGACCGCAGGAAGGTCCTTTTCCAGTTTGAACAGCGCACGACGAACAGACACCTGCATGACGTCTGTTTCGCGCTCAATTTCTTCAAGTTCCATGACCATCGACTCAACCAGCGTCGCCTCGCGGCCACCAAAACCGGCCTCGAGCAACGAATCGAGTTCTTTCATCGCTTTAAGCGCCTGAGCACTGGCATCGACACAGCGCTGCACATAAATGCGCATCTCGGCCTGCAGCGATGCGGCAATGGTCATACGCCGGCCAAGCATCAAGCCTGCAATGTCCTTGGCCCGGTTAGCGATTTTGTCCTGTACACTGAGCAGTTCAAGCAGATCCGAACGGGGCACCGGCAGGAACAAGTTTTTCGGCAAGTGCAAGCGCACGCTCTTTTTGAGCTTGTCGGCTTCGTTTTCAAGCCGAGCCATTTCCTGTTGTACCTGTTCTACCTTGTCCCAATCTTCAGCCATAACGGCTTCGAAAAAAGGTACGAGGTTCGCCGCGCATTCGTGGGCTTTGGCGATATGTTGCTGCATAGGGCCGATGGGTGAACGACCGAACAGGCTTACAAACGGATTGATTGGCATAGGGTGGACCCCTGATTAAAGAAGGCGGCAAGTATACGGATCGCACCTTATGCTCGCCAGCACGGTCATCGGACTGTCACAAATTATACTAGGCGTAAAACGCACCATCATGCTCAAAGAAACAGAAATTAAGTTACGCGTCAGCCGCGAAACCCTAGAAGCCCTGCGGGCTCACCCCTTGCTGAAAAAGCGCAATAAAGCAGGCTGGGAGCAGCACGAGCTATTAAATCAATATTTTGATACACCTGATCGTGATCTGGCTCAAGCAAAAGTCGCTTTGCGCCTGCGCCGCGACGGTGAAACATTTATTCAAACACTGAAGACCCGCGGCCAAAGTGTAGCCGGTCTCTCAGAACGCAATGAGTGGGACTGGCACCTGCCCAAAGCCAAGCTTGATGTGAAGAAGCTCGATGACAACTGCTGGCCAGTTGCTCTGGCTGACCTCGACAAAAAACAGCTGAAACCCATTTTCACCACTGACTTTACTCGCCAGAAAGCGGATATCGCCTGGGGCCGGGGCAAAAGCAAAGTGATCATCGAGGCCGCTCTGGACCTCGGCAAAGTGATTGCCGACGGTAAAGAAGAAGAAATCTGCGAGCTGGAACTCGAGCTACGCCAAGGCGAGCCAGAAGCGCTGCTCGAACTGGCAGCAGAGCTCGCGGCTGACTTGCCCTTAATGCCATGCGACATCAGCAAAGCCGAGCGCGGCTATCGTTTGTTCGATGCCAGCAGCTACTCGCTGAGCCTGCCAGCCCCTGAGCTGAATGGCGAGTTAAGCCTTGATGACGCGTTTTGCGCGATTGCCTGGCACCTGCTCGGCAGCAGCCAACGCCTGGCGGAGCAATACCGCTTCAACGGCCATTGGCGTTTGCTCAACGACTGGTTTGAACAACTGGTTGACCTGCGCGCCCTGCTCGGCAGCCTGGGTCAAGCAGCACCACGCTCAAGCAGCAGCGAACTACGGCAGATACTCGACAGCTTGCTAAACGACTGGCGTCCACGCCTCCACGCAGGCCAATGGGATGAAGCCGCACGCGCAAGTGCCCCCGCTCAGTTTGTCGAGGAACTCAGCAACACACGCTGGGGGCAGCTGTCGCTGAACCTGTCGCGCTGGTTGCTAGCGCGTAGCTGGACCATTGAGCGCAACAACCGCGGTAATCGCCAAGGCGCCGCGCCGCTGGCCAACTGGCTGCCAACGTTGATCGCCGAAGAAGGCGCCAGCCTGCAACTCAAGCGTTATCAGCAGCAGCCGGAAGACCTGGCGGAGCAACTGCCGCGCATCGAACGCCTGCTGGCGTGGCTGCGAATGGCTCGCAGCACCCTGGAAGTTGCCGAAGTTGACCGTTTGTACGGCGAGCTAAGCAAACTCAGCGAGTTAGCCCATCGGGACATTGACGAGGAATGCCTGAGCGCCCGCAAAGCTCAAGCGATAGCCATTGCCAGCCTTAAATCCTGGCGCCAGTTGGTTAAATAAGCGGCGCACAGCCAACTCTGACAAGCCGCGCCTGCAACGGGCGCGGCGGCGAATCAACCGACAACCCTCCCCCCCCAATCCGACTGGGCAAGTAGTGTTTTAACCGCCCTGGCTATAAGTCATATAAGTTAGAGGCAGCCGGCTATGAGCTAGAGGCAACCGGAAGCACTCGCTTTAGAATGTCGGCCAGCGTGACAACACCGAGCAAGCGCCCCTCTCTCATGATCAAAGCAAGCTGAACACTCGACTTGCGCATGCGAGTCAGCGCTTCATAGACGGGGGTTTTCGCGTCAAGCACAAAAGCTTCCCGCGCAAGCTCATGCGCCGGTCGAGCCGCCGACTCAAGCAAGGTGTCACGCACGTGAACCACCGACGGCTGGATGCCCTCTGCGCCCAACACCAGAATACGAAGATGCCCGGACTCAATGGCCGCAGTGCGAACCTCCGCCACCGTCGCACCCCGAGTAACATGAACCAGCGCCTCACCCTCGACTATCAGAACTTCGACTGGCAGCGTGCCAAGGTCGATCAAGCCTGAAATCTGCTGTTGCATCTGAGGTTTCAGCGTGCCGACCTTCGCCGAATGCTCAACAAGCTGTCGGATGGTTTCAATATCCTGACCGCCAACAGCGGCGCTTTCGACTGGTTCAACACCTGAGGCCTTCACTAGGCGGTTGGCGATTCGATTCACCCAGCTCAGCAACGAGCGCAGCGGCCAGACATAGATACGTGAGACGATGCCAATGGCAAGAGCGGACCTTTCAGGGTGTGCAATGGCCCAGGACTTGGGTGCCATCTCGCCGACAACCAGGTGCAGGAACGTCACCAGGAAAAGCGCGAGTCCAAACGCTGCACCGCCAGCAGCCCAATCGGGCAAACCCCACGCAGTGAACACTGGGCCGAGCCATAAATCGACTGCAGGTTTGGTTACTGCACCCAGGGCGAAAGTACAAAGCGTGATGCCTAACTGAGCACCGGCAAGCATCAAGGTCAAATCATTCATGCCACGCAATGCGGCCCGAGCGGACGGACTGTTGACAGCCAACTCTTCAAGGCGATGTCGGCGAGCGCCGAGCAAAGCGAACTCAATGACGACGAATAAGCCACTCAGGGCGATGAGTGCGACTGTAGCTATCGTGACTACCAGCGGATCATTCATTGGCCTTCCTCCGCCATAGGCACCTTGAGCAGCCGTACGCGAACTTCAGTCGGAACGTGTCGCTCAATGCGCAGCACATCGACTTCAAGTAGATACCTCACGGGTTCGTCGGAAACTAATTGGGCGGGGTCAATAGGCAGCTCAATAGTGACGGTGTCACCTTCCACTGGCAGTGCGCCAAGCTCTGCGATAAGCATACCGGCTACAGTTTCGACATCACCATGAGGCAGGTCGTGACCGATGACGCGCCTGACCTCGTCGAGGTGAACATCACCTTCCATGGCCCAGGTGTCGTCACCCTCAGACACGATTGCTTCACCGACGTCAGCATCATGCTCATCGGTGATCTCTCCGACGATTTCCATGGCGAGATCTTCAATGGTTAGCACCCCAGCGAAGCCGCCGTACTCGTCAATGACGCAGGCCAACTGATTAGTTGTTTGCACCAACTGATCAAGAGCATCTGGCAGCAGCATTAGCGTCGGCAGTACCTTGGCAGGCCTCATCAACGACGCAACGGTCTCGCTACTTTGCCCCAAGTCGAGACGTGCAAGCACGTCGGCGAGGTGTACTACACCCACAGGTGCATCATCGTCATCAATCACCGGATAACGGGAGTGGGCACGCGCCATCAGCCCTCGCAGCTCTTCGAGCGTCGTATCAGGCTCAACCCAGTCAACTTGTGACCTGGGTACCATCGCGTGTTCAACGTTGCGTTGCGGGAAGTCGAGGATGCGATCCATCATCAGCGAAAGCTCACGCGGCAGATCACCACTGTCACGCGAGTCAGCGATGATATGGGGTAGATCGGTAGCCGATGCGCTCACGTCTAGGTCATGAATAGGCTCGATACGCAGTAACTTCAAAAGCAGATTGGCGGACTTGTCGAAGAAACTGATTAGCCAGCCGAAGGCCGACATATAAAACAGTGTCGAGCGGGCAAGCCCGAGCGACAGTGGCTCAGGGTTCGCAATAGCAAGGTTTTTCGGATAAAGCTCACCCACGATCATCTGAATGATCGTGGCGACCACCAGAGCCAGCCCTGTGCCGACGGCCACTCTCGCTTCAGCCGGAATGCCCGCCCCGCCAAGCAAAACGCCCAACGATTCGCCAACCAAAGGCTCTGTGACATAACCAACCAGCAGTCCGGTGACGGTAATGCCTAGCTGGGCCCCCGAGAGCATGAAGCTCGTGCGCTGCGTAACAGCCAGTGCGCGCTTGGCCGACGCGTTACCAGCAGCTGCCAATGCTGCGAGCCTGGTGCGGTCGACGGCCATGTATGCAAATTCTTGCGCAACGAAGTAACCGTTCACGGCAATAATCGCCAGGATGACCAGGACACCAAGAATAAGGGTAAGAATAGGTTCGATCATTTGATCGCTGGCCCCTGTTCAGGAAAGAAGCAGAGAGCGGGTGTAACGGGGCTGGGGTCCACGAAGGGTTCCGTGCGAATAAGGGATAAAAATAATACTGGCGATTGCCGCCCACCGTCCAGTGAGAGAGTTTGTCCGTTTGTAAGCATCGGTGATGGATCGCAAACTGGCCTATCACCAATAACCTTCGACCAATCTCGGCCACTCACCACGTGCAGACGAGGCGTCAATGCCATGGCTCCCAACTATTGCAGTCAAGCACATCAACGCATTGAAAGCGCGCCCAACGATGTGTTGGTCACTACTTGCTTCATGCGAGCAGCACCATGAGTCCCTACAAGGGCCGGGTAACGCCAGCGCTTACATCCGGTGATGCTCCAGCAAGAAATCCACGAATAACCGCACCCGCGCTGGCATTGTTGAGCCGCCTACGAATACCGCATGAATCGGTTCCCGGTCGCCGGGGTTCCAGGCCTCAAGCAGCGGTATCAGGTCGCCACGCTGCAGATCCTCGCTCACGCTGAACTCGCCGATACGCGCAATACCGGCACCGACTCGCGCGAGTTGTGCCAGTGCTTCACCACTGCTGCATTCGATATTGCCGCTGACCTTCAGGGAAAAGTTTCTTCCGTCGCGGATGAACGGCCAGTTGGGTTCGGCACGCCGGAAGTTGAAGCGTAGGCAGTTGTGCCGTAGCAGGTCTTCCGGTTCCTGAGGGATGCCGTGGCGCTGCAGATACTCGGGCGATGCCACCACTACCTGGCCGGTGTCGCCAATCCTGCGCGCGGTCAACGGGCTGTCAGGCAGATGGCCAAAGCGTACCGCCACGTCGGCCTGGCCACCAAGAATGTCGACCACTTCGTCGCCAAGGGTGAGATCGACGACGATGTTCGGATAGCGGGCGCTGAATGCTGCCACCAAGGGAACGATGGCCAGCCGTCCATGACCAAGGGCGGCGCTGACCCGCAATCGGCCCTTTGGTACGCCCTGGTCGGCGATGGCTTCTTCGACCTCGGCCATGTCGGCCAGGATACGCCGGGCGCCGCGCAGGAAAGCCTCGCCCTCAGCGGTGAAGGTGATCGCTCGGGTGGTGCGCAACAGTAACCGCGTGCCAAGACGTTGTTCGGTACGCGCGATGATCCGACTGACCGCCGAGGGTGTCAGCCCCAATGCACGCGCGGCGGCCGACAGGCTACCTTCCTGCGCCACTGTGACGAACACGTCCATTTCACCTGATCTGCCGTTGAAGTCCATTTGTGCTCCCCACGCAAAGGTGATTGCCAGAAATGCTATCTACCGCCTGAAATGACTGAATCGTAGCATTAGCGGCATAGATAAGGAGCCTTCCATGCGTATCAATCCACCACTTGTCGCACTCTCCATTGGTGCCTTTGGCATCGGCGTTACCGAGTTCGCCCCCATGGGCATGTTGCCGGGCATCGCTGCGGATCTCGGCGTTTCCATTCCCGCCGCAGGTCTGTTGGTCAGTGCTTACGCCTTGGGCGTACTGCTCGGCGCGCCGCTGATGACCCTGACCACCGGCAGAATCCCCCGGCGCTATCTGTTGATCGGACTCATGGCGATTTTCACCCTGGGTAATTTGATGTCAGCCTTGGCTACCGATTACTACAGTCTCATGATCGCCAGAGTGGTGACCTCACTGAACCACGGAGCGTTCTTTGGCGTTGGCTCCATCGTCGCCGCCAGCGTAGTCGCCCCGGAAAAACGTGCCGGGGCGGTTGCGGCAATGTTTATGGGCCTCACCCTGGCCACCATCGGCGGTGTGCCGCTGGCCGCTTGGTTTGGCGAACTGTTCGGTTGGCGCACCGCATTCTGGGGTATTACCGGCCTCGGCGTGGTGGCAATGACCGCATTGTGGTTCGCCCTGCCCAACCTGCCAACGCCGCAAAGCGTCGGTGTACTGGCTGAAATTCGGGTGCTGGGCCGTGGCCCGGTGCTGGGGGCGTTGGCCCTCACCGTAGTCGGTTCGAGTGCAATGTTTACCGTCTTCACCTACATCGCGCCGATCCTCAGCAGCGAGACCCACGCGTCGACCGCCTTCATCACCGCCATGCTGGTGTTGTACGGCGTGGGCCTGACCCTGGGCAATATGTGGGGCGGCAAAGCCGCAGATAGTTCGATCGACCGCACCCTGATCGTTTCGCTGAGCGTACTGATTCTGGTCTTGCTGGCGTTCACCGTACTGATGCGTTGGCCGCTGCCGGCCGCTGTTGCCATCCTGATATGGGGTATCGCCAGTTTCGCTCTGGTGCCGCCGCTACAGATGCGCGTAATGGAAGCTGCCAAGGACGCGCCCAACCTGGCCTCGGCGGTGAACATCGGTGCCTTCAACTTCGGCAACGCGATTGGAGCGGCACTGGGCGGAGCTGTGATCAATGCCGGGCTGGGTTATCCGGCGATTTCCCTCGCCGGAGCGGCAATGGCGGGTCTGGGACTGCTGATGGTGTTGGCTTTTGCCTGGCGCTCCAGAACGATTGCAGCTGCGCTAGTGTGACAAAGATGTGAGGGGCTGTTAGTCGCCATTGATAAATGACGGCTAGCGGCCAAAGGCGAGTATTCAGCGTCTAGCAAACGCGGGGAAATTCAGTCCCGAATGGGCCAACGGAGAACGAATGCAGTTCCTCCAGAATCAGAAGGCCGGCAAACCGCTTGGCCACCATGAGCCTCGGCGATGGCCTTGACGACTGCCAAGCCCAGACCGCTGCCGCCGCTGCTGCGAGATCTCGATGGGTCGCCGCGGCGAAACGCCTCGAACACCTGAACAGCGATGTCCGGCGTAATGCCGGGGCCGTTGTCCTCGACGCTCACCTGACAGATACCGTTCGAGACCTCGGCGCTCAGGCGCAACACGCCGGGCTCCGCGTGCTTCAACGCATTCTCCAGCAGCGCCATGAGCGCTTGGCGGATGCGAAATGCATCGCACATGACTTGCGTCTGTTCGCCCACCTCAAGCTGGAGGTTAAAGCCTCGGGCTTGCAAGCTGCTGGCGAACGCGTGAACGACAACGGAGATTTCCTGCGCCAGATTGGTGGGCGCCAGATCCAGCTCGAGGTGGCCGCTTTCGGTGAGACTTAGCACACGCAGATCCTCAATCAGCCGGCCAAGCCCCTCCACCTGGCGCAACAGCCCAATGAACATCTCGCTGCTGGGGGTGAAAACCCCTTCTGCCAATCCCTGCAGGCGCCCACGCAGAATCGTGACCGGCGTACGCAGCTCATGGGCAACGGCAGCGTTCCAGAACTCCCGCTCGCGGGTCACGCTTTGCAAGCGCTCAGCCATAGTGTTGAAGTCGCGCACCAGTTGGGCCGTCTCGCCCTGCGCATGCTCATCGAGGGTTGCGCGAGCCTGCAGGTTACCTTGTGCAACCTCACGCAGGTTGTGAGCGACCGAATTCAACGGAGTGATGATGCGACGCGAGAGTCTGATTGCCACGTAGCCAGCTAAGATCATTGCGGCGACTATGATGCCCAGGATCCAGGTCAACTCGATACGTGACGGGACCCAGGTTTCGGAGATGCTGTCAGGCAGGTACGTGGAGGCGAGCGCATAAAAAACGTACGTGCCGACTATCGAGAGTAGAAGGATACCCAGGGCCATGACGCTAAAGGAAAGAATGATCTGCTTGCGCAACCCCGGCGAGCGGCTCACGCGTCACCTCCGAAACGATATCCCACGCCCCGAACACTTGCCGGGGTGTTGTGAATACCTAGGCTCTCCAGCTTCTTGCGCAGTTTGCTGACATGACTGTCCACGGTCCGCTCCAGTGTGTCGCCCTCGGGCAGACAGGAGACAAGCAACTCAGCACGACTGAACACGCGTTTGGGCGAACGCATGAGGCTGGTCAGAACCTTGAATTCGGTAAGGGTCAGATCCAGTGTGTGGCGCTGGCCATCTAGATCTACGCTGGCTTCATGGTTGTCCAAGTCGATCTGGAATACGCCAACGCGCAGCAGGCGCACGCCGTCGACAGCCACTGTCTTCGCTCGCCGGAGAACGGCCATGACCCGAGCAACGACTTCGGCGGGACTGAAGGGTTTGACCACATAATCGTCAGCACCGATGCGCAATCCCATTAGCTTGTCGATGTCTTGGTCGAGTGCAGTGAGCATGATGACCGGCGTTTCACCGCGATGGCGAATCTCACTGAGCACTTGCCAGCCATCCATACGAGGCATCTGCACATCGAGCAGTACCAGATCGGGCTTGAGGCTCTGGTGCTTGATCAGGGCGTCTTGTCCATCCGCGGCGTGGATCGTGCGCAACCCGCTGCGATTCAGGTACGCGGCCAGGATTTCGGCGATTTCAGCTTCATCTTCAGCAATGAGGATCAGCGCTTGTGTCATTGGCACTTGATTGGACCGTGTAGACGAACTCGAGCCTGCTGCGCGCAAGGTCATGGGGTTCCACCTTTAATTACGATCTCCACATAATCTCCACATAATCTCGAATGAATCCCAACTGTTCTAGGTAAGACTCGCGCTTTTTGAGCTTCCGCCCGCTTCGTGCGGCGGCAGAGCATCCAGCGAGGTAACTTAGGTATGCGTTTTCAACAAGGACAGTGGCGCGCCGTGTGGCTCGGGCTTGTACTTCTGGTTCTGGTCGGCTGCGACCCAGCGCAGCCGATCGAGGGCAGCGCGCCGCCGGCTCAGGTTTCCGTCATGATACTCGAGCCAATCGAACTCAGGGTCAACGAAGACCTGTCAGGGCGTGTTGCAGCCGTGCGCACAGCCGAGATTCGCGCGCAGATCGGCGGCATCGTGCAGCAGCGGCTGTTCGACCAAGGCGCCGAAGTCAAGGCTGGCGCTGCTCTGTTCCAGATTAACCCAGCACCGTTCAAAGCCGAGGCCGACAGCGCAGCAGCCACGTTGCAGCGAGCGGTGGCCGTGCTGGCTCGCGCGCGTATTCGGGCTGACCGCCTCGAACCACTGATGAAGGCTGAAGCCGTTAGTCGTCAAGTGTATGACGACGCCATCTCCTTGCGTGATCAGGCGGCTGCCGATGTGGCTCAAGCCAAAGCGACGCTAGCACGTCGACAGTTGGATCTGCAGTTCGCTACCGTCGAAGCGCCGATCTCCGGGCGCATCGATCAGGCTTTAGTGAGTGAAGGTGCGCTGGTGTCTCCCAGCGACAGCTCGCCGCTGGCGAGAATCCAGCAGATCAACCAAGTGTATGTCGATGTACGCCAATCGACAGCGTCGCTGGAGTCGCTGCGTCAGGCACTGGCCAATCAGGTCCAACCCTCCGGACCGGGGCTGGTAGCAGACGTCCTCAGTAGCGACGGAAAACCTTCCGGACTGACGGGTCGCATCTTGTTCTCCGGCATTGATGTGGATGCCGGCACTGGTGATGTGCTGCTGCGCATTCTGGTCGATAACCCCCAGCGCCAGCTGTTGCCGGGTATGTACGTCCAAGCGCGTATCCCGCGGGCGCATTACCCCAAGGCGCTGACCGTGCCTCAGCAAGCCGTTATCCGTACGGGTGGACAGGCCAGCGTATGGGTAGTGGATGATCACAACCTCGCGAAGCGGGTGGCTATTGAACTGGGAGAGCTGGTGGACCGCCGCTACCGCATCGCATCCGGCCTCAGCGCTGGGCAGCAGGTCGTGATCGAAGGCGGCGAACGCCTGGCGGAGGACGCGCAGGTCACTGCGCACATCTGGCAGCCCACAGCCACCACTGAGCACCTTAGTTCAGCCACGCACTGAGGTCGGAGAACCTGTCATGTCCCAATTTTTTATCAATCGCCCGGTATTCGCCTGGGTGATCGCCCTGTTCATCGTGTTGGTCGGCGTGATCGCCATCCCGCAGTTGCCAATTGCCCGCTATCCGTCGGTGGCACCGCCGTCGGTGACTCTCTACGCCACCTATCCGGGGGCCACCCCGCAGACACTCAACGACTCGGTGGTGAGCTTGGTCGAGCGCGAGCTGTCGGGGGTGAAGAACCTGCTGTACTTCGAATCCTCGGTCGACACCTCGGGTAGCGCGCAGATCACCGCCACCTTCAAGCCGGGCACCGACGCGGAGCTGGCCCAGGTGGACGTGCAGAATCGCATCAAGGCCGTCGAGCCGCGCCTACCTCAGGCCGTGCGGCAAAGCGGCCTGCAGGTGGAGTCCGCTGCCTCGGGCTTTCTGATGATGGTCGGCATGACCTCACCCAACGGCCAATTTGATGAAGTCGCACTGAACGACTATCTGGCGCGAAACATCGTCCAGGAGCTACGGCGCATCGACGGCGTGGGGCGTGTGCAACTGTTCGGCGCCGAGCAGGCCATGCGCGTCTGGGTCGACCCGCACAAGCTCACCGCCTACGGCCTGACGATGAACGAGCTGGCCCAGGCTATCGAACAGCAGAACGCACAGATTGCACCCGGGCGGGTCGGCGACGAGCCCGCGTTGCCGGGCCAGCGCCTGACTGTGCCGCTGACCGTGCAGGGGCAACTGACCAACCCGGAACAGTTCGCTGCCGTCGTCCTGCGTGCCGGCGCTGATGGAGCGAAGGTCGTGCTCGGCGATGTGGCGCGGATCGAGCTGGGCGCTCAGTCCTATGGTTTTTCCAACCGTGAGAACGGCGTTGCGGCGACCAGTGCCGCCATTCAGCTTTCGCCCGGTGCCAACGCCGTGCGCACTGCCTCGGCCGTGCGCGAGCGTCTGGCCGAGCTGGCGCCGGGCATGCCGGAGGGCATGGCCTACTCGGTGCCATTTGATACAGCGCCCTTCGTCAAGGTTTCCATCGAGAAGGTGATCTACACCCTGTTCGAGGCCATGGCGCTGGTGTTTCTGGTGATGTTTCTGTTCCTACAGAACATACGCTATACGCTGATCCCGGCAATCGTCGCGCCCATCGCGCTGCTTGGCACCTTCGCGGTGATGCTGCTGGCCGGCTTCTCGATCAACTCGCTAACCATGTTCGGCATGGTGCTGGCCATCGGTATCATCGTCGACGATGCCATCGTAGTGGTCGAGAACGTTGAGCGGCTAATGGCAACCCAGGGACTGTCGCCGAAGGAAGCCACCTCGCGGGCGATGCAGGAAATCACCGGCGCGGTGATCGGCATCACTCTGGTGCTCACCGCCGTATTCATCCCCATGGCCTTCGGCAGCGGTTCGGTGGGAGTGATCTACCAGCAGTTCACCCTGTCGATGGCGGTGTCGATTCTGTTCTCGGCCTTCCTTGCCCTGACCCTGACGCCTGCGCTTTGCGCCACGCTGTTGCGTCCGGTCAGCGCTGACCACCATGAGAAACGTGGATTCTTCGGTGCCTTCAATAGGGGCTTCGAGCGCCTCACGGCGAGCTACGGAGCGCGCGTGACGCTCCTGGTCAGTCGTAGCGGGCGGATGATGGCGGCGTTCGCCGTACTCTGCGTGGTATTGGTCATCACCGCTGGTCAGCTGCCGTCGTCCTTCCTGCCCGAAGAAGATCAGGGTTACTTCATGACCTCCATCCAATTGCCCACCGGCGCCACAAGCGAACGCACGCTGGAAGTGGTCAAGGCTTACGAGGCACACGTGGCATCGCGTCCGGGGCTGGACGCGAACCTAGTGGTGCTGGGTTTCAGTTTCGCTGGCTCCGGCCCCAACGCAGCAATGGCCTTCACCATGCTCAAGGATTGGGATCAGCGTGATGGCGCCAATGCTGCCGAAGAGGCGGCGCTGGCGCAGCAGGCCATGGCCAACAACGTCGAAGGCACGGTGATGAGCCTGATGCCGCCGGCGATCGACGAGCTCGGCACATCTTCCGGTTTCACTCTGTTTCTGCAGGATCGGGCCAACCGGGGCGAGGCCGCGTTGCTGGCTGCGCAGACACAACTGTTGCAACTGGCCGCACAGAGCGAGGTGGTCAGCGATGTCTATCCGGACGGCCTGCCACCCGGCGAAAGCATCCGCTTGGAGATCGACCGGCAGAAGGCCGAAGCTATGGGCCTGTCCTTTGCCACAGTGAGCAGCACGCTGTCGGCGGCCATGGGCTCGCTGTACGTCAACGATTTCCCCAATGCCGGGCGTATGCAGCAGGTCATCCTGCAGGCCGACGCCCCTGCGCGCATGCAACTGGACGACGTACTCAGCCTGCGCGTGCGCAATGCCACTGGCGGCATGGTGGCGCTGCGTGAGGTGGTGATACCGGTGTGGAGCGAGTCGCCGCAACAATTGATGCGTTTCCAGGGCTTCCCCGCCGTACGACTCTCCGGGGGCGCAGCGCCGGGCGTGTCCAGCGGTGTGGCGATGGCCGAAATGGAGAGACTGGTTACTCAGTTGCCGCAAGGCTTCGCCGTGGCTTGGACAGGACAATCGCTGCAGGAACGTCAGTCGGCGGCGCAAGCACCGCTACTGATGCTGCTCTCGGCGCTAGTGGTGTTCCTAGTACTGGCGGCGCTGTACGAGAGCTGGTCGATTCCGATGTCAGTGATGCTGGTCGTGCCGCTGGGCCTACTCGGCGCGGTGGCCGCAGTGATGCTGCGTGGCATGCCCAATGACGTGTTCTTCAAGGTGGGGATGATTACCATCATCGGTCTGTCGGCGAAGAACGCCATCCTCATCGTCGAGTTCGCCCGCCAGTTGCACGCTGAAGGTCGCACGCTGGTCGACGCCGCGGTGACCGCAGCGCGCCTGCGCCTACGCCCGATCCTGATGACTTCGCTGGCCTTCACTCTCGGCGTGGTACCGCTGATGCTCGCCAGCGGCGCCAGCGCGGAAACCCAGCACGCCATCGGTACCGGAGTGTTCGGCGGCATGCTCAGCGGCACCTTGTTGGCGGTGTTCTTCGTGCCGGTCTTTTTCGTCGTCGTTGTCGGCACGCAGGAGCGCTTGAGCGCCCGGCGTGCGCAGCGTGGCAGTGCCTCGTTGGCTCAGGAGAACCCTTGATGCGCCTGTTACTGACCCTACCGCTACTCGGCTGTCTGACTGCCTGCTCACTGACGCCAACCCTGCAACGTCCAGCCGCGCCGGTGCCAACGAGCTTTGCTATAGCCTCCGAAAAACCTGCCTCGACACTGCCGGCCAGTGCGCTGGGCTGGCGCACGATGTTTAGCGATCCGCGCCTGCAACGACTGATCGACCTGGCCTTGACGAATAACCGCGACCTGCACCTGTCCATCCTCAACGTTCAGGCGGCGCAGGCGCAGGCGAATATCCAGCACGCCTCGCGCCTGCCAGCCGTAGGGCTGGAGGCGACACGCACGCGTGAGCGGACCCTGAGCAACGACGCGAACGGCAGCGCCAGCCGCGAGATGAGCCAGCAGGCTGGGGTGAGCGTCACCCTCAGCGCCTTCGAGTTGGATCTGTTCGGTCGCGTGCGGGCGCTCTCCGATGCCGCGTTGGCGCGCTATCTGGCTAGCGAGCGAGGGCGTGACGCAGCGCAGATCAGTTTGATCGGTGCGGTGGCCGAGGCTTACTTCGCCCAGCGCCTGGCCGACGAGCAACTCCAACTGGCCGAGCGTACCTTGGCCGACTGGCAGCAGTCGCTGGAGTTGGCGCGCTTACTCAAGCAAGCCGAGCAGAACAGCAGCCTAGACGTGGCCCAGGCCGAAGGGCTGGTGGCCCTAGCCGATGCCGACCTGGAAGCGCGCCACCGCGCCCTGGCCGAGGCAGACAACGCGCTGCAGTTGCTGGTGGGCAACGAGCTGCCCGACGACCTGCCGCCCGCCTTGCCATTGGAGCGCCAATCGGTGATCGCGCAGCTGCCGGCCGGGCTTCCGGCTGATCTGCTGCTGAGCCGGCCGGATTTGCGCCAGGCCGAACAGATGCTGGTGGCCGCCAATGCCAATATTGGTGCAGCGCGGGCGGCGTTCTTTCCGCAGATATCCCTCACCGCTTCCTTCGGTTATGCCAGCACCTCGCTCGGCGCCCTGTTCGATCCGGCCCGACAAGTTTGGCGATTCGCCCCGCAGATTTCCCAGCCGCTGTTCCAGGGCGGGCGTCTGCGCGCCGAACTGCGTTTGGCTGAGGTGCGCAAATTCGAGGCTGTCGCCCAGTACGAACGCGCCATTCAGACCGCCTTTCGCGAAGTGGCCGACGCCCTTGCTGGAACGGCTACTTACGACCGCCAGATCGATGCGCAGCTACGTGCGGTGACAGCTGCCGAGCGGCGTCTGCAACTGTCCGACCTGCGCTACCGCGCTGGCGTCGACGGTCGGCTGGAGCTGCTCGATGCCCAGCGCCAACTGCACGCCGCACGTCAGGCACTGCTGGAACTGCGCCGCGCTGAAATCGCCAACCGGGTGGCACTGTACAAGTCCCTCGGTGGCGGCCTGTACGAGCGCGATATCTCGGAGATTGCCGCTGTCACAGCGGCTCAGTAGAGTCCATCCACGTTGTCTATGAGTCCTTTCATGTAATTGGGGTCAGACCACGTTTAAATCGGAATTTCGCAAAACCGTGGCCTGCCGCCTACTAACCCCTATCCCTTATCTCGCAGTGGAAGAAAGCGCTTGCTCTCTAACGCCTGCTTTCTCAAGCATTTCTATGAGTGACTCTGGCCAAACTATTTCCCTTGTTGCTTTCAGCGCACAGATAGACCACCAGTGGTAATCGGCCATTACCTCGTTTTCGTGTGATGTCCACTCCAAGCAGGATACCTTTTCACCACTCGCTCGCACGATGAAATACCGCTCGAAGGACATCACCATTTCACCCGAAGGCATACGCATCGCGAACTCTCGATCTGCTATAGGTTCGCCTACTGAGGAAACAGTTATGCCTGTTTCTTCGCGTAGCTCACGTATCGCAGCGCATTCAAATGTTTCTCCATCTTCGAGTCCGCCACCAGGCGTTGCCCAGTATTCATCACCCGCTAGCGCTCCATTTTTATGGCTGAACGTGAAGAGAAGCACTTTTTCAGAGGCACTGATAATCAGTAGTCTTGATGACCTTCGCTGGCGCACTTTATATATCCAAACAACCAGCGACAGCCGCTGATTATGAAGCGCCTGACCGGCGCCAGTCGATCACGGCTTACAGGGATCGCCGCAAAGCTGATAGAAAAGACCTTGTCTGGCGGTAAAACTCACGAATCTAGCGCCAACGCAGCAAGCTTCGCCACCTCAAGGGGGATTACCGGCTTAATGTCATCTTCGAGCATCCAGGCGGCTGACAAACCGGCCCACGCCAGTACCCATTGCAATAACCTGCGGCGATCAATCTTGGAAGTTTGGGCGACGATGCCGATTCGGCGCGCAAAACAGCCTGGCGCCAAAGCGCTTTTGCTATCGGGATTGCAAAAAATATTCGCGTAATCGAAGCCGCGTTCTCCGTACAGTCCTTTAGGATCAATAGCGAGCCATCCCTTGGGGCCGAAGTCCAATACATTGCCGTGGTGGATGTCACCATGCAGTACCCTGACATCGCGCGGGGCACTTAAGAGTTTGCGGGCAGTTTTTGCGCATTGCTCAAAGATCCCTCTGTGCGTTACCGCTGCGCTCCACAGGGCTTCGAACCATTGCTCCAGCGGGACTAAAGCAGGAGCCGGTTGTGTACGTGGTGTGTGAAGACGGCCGGCCACAGCACAAAGAATGCGAGTAGCCTCGTCGTCCTGGCCAACGCTCACCAAGTGCGTAAGCGAGCCCGAGCCCTTCGCGCGCTCCATAAGCAAAGTCTCTCCATCATGCGCCAGTACTGGCGCCGCACCCTCACCGTCCCACCAAGCCATGAGCAGGTTGCCTGCTTGCTCTTCTAGCTCTCGCGAGATTTTGAGCATCGCTGGCAAGCCATTCTGGCGAACGGGCAGTAGATGTCCATTTAGCGAGACAAAAGCGTCGCCATCGATGGTCAGCTCCCATCGTTTCAGGTATTGATCAAACATAAATCCACTAATTTCGCTCTTGCCGCAAGGCTTGCATCAGCCGCTCTATAACTAAAGTTTCGACGGCGTCTTCACTGGCGCCCGTCTCAAAAACAGCGCAACAAGCCGAAAAATCACCCTGGCGGAGATGGTAAGCGGCAATGACACTGCCAGGCCCGCAACCGGTGTGTCCGCATAGGGAATACCCGCCATCAATAGAACCCTGCATCACACCAAGGCCATAGCCCGGAGTGATCCATGGACGTCCGGGAATTGGACCGCCCAATGCTCGTGCTTTCTGCATTTCCTGGAGCAATCCCATGGAGAGAAGGTCTCCGGTAAGGAGTCGACCCAGGAACAGCGCTGCCTGCGAAACTGGGCCGATCAGTAAGCCATGATAGACCCAAGCGGGGTCATAACCTGTACTTCCAAGATGGGTCGTTTGTAAGTCTGCTCGCGTTTTAGCGAAGCGCACGCTCGACAGGCCAAGTGGGGTTAGTGCACGTTGACTCACTGCATCATCAAGCATCAGATCAGTCAGCTGTTGAATAAGCCGACCCACAAGCAAGTAGCCAACATTCGAGTACCGCCACCCGGTTCCGGGGCTGTATCGAACTCGAGAGCCATCAAGGCGTTGCATCATTTCATCCGCCGACCAAGCCGACTCATTGTTAGCAACGGCGGCGTGATACTCCGCAAGTTCGCCATAATCGGCAAGACCCGCTTCATGCCGCAGTAGCTGGCGCAACGTGAAGGGTTGATCAAGAATTGGATCGTCCAACCCGACCAGCCCATCACGCACCAGCGATAGCGCAGTAACGGCTAAGACTGTCTTCGTAAAACTCCACCATGGCACCAACAGCTCTGATCGGTCATTAGGTAGTGGCTGACCATTTGATACGAGTGAACTCAGCATTGGCTTCCTTGAAATGTTGAACGGATCCACAGCTCGACAAGATATCTCATTCACTCTTCTTCACCAGAATGTAGAGCCATTGGTTTTATTGTCCCGAACGACTGCTATTGGCCCAGAGTGTGTAAAACGCGGCTCCGGTTTTGACGTCTGTACTGCTACTTGAAACCTGCCGTAGCCTGACTGCCCTACAGGCAGCAACCCTCAAACGACATGTCCGACGAGCGGCTGACCCTTGTATTGACATATCGGTAAGTTTCGATATCATCGTAACCATGAACTTAATCGAAATATTCAAAGCCCTCTCCAACCGCACTCGCCTTGAAATCCTCAAGGGGTTGAAGGATCCGGAGAATAACTTCCCTCCACAGGATGAAGGGGACGTTCATACGGTGGGCGTTTGCGTAAGCAGTATTCAAGAAGGCGTCGGCCTGTCGCAATCGACGGTGTCCGATTACCTTGCGACGCTGCAACGAGTAGGTCTGGTCGAAGTCCGCCGCGTTGGGCAGTGGACCTACTACAAACGCAATGAAGCAAACATCAGCGCTCTTGCCGAACTGATAAGGAAAGAGCTGTAATTATTTACATGGATATATCGGTTATTCCCTATATCCCTTTTTACCGAAACAGCGATTCAAGATGAACTGAAACGCAGGGAAACCCGTTAATTTTTCCACCCTAATATATCGATAAATCTCGATATCTCTTTTTAAAGAAACGAGGATCTACAATGAAAGCGCAACTACTTAAATCATTTGGTGGCCCAGAAGCGTTCGAGCTGAGCGACGTACCCAAGCCCGTTCCGGGCGCGGGACAAGTCCTGGTCCGGGTACACGCAACCTCCATCAATCCGTTGGATTATCAGGTACGACGTGGCGACTATCCCGACTACGTGCCACTGCCGGCCATTACCGGGCATGACGTGTCCGGCGTTATCGAAGAAGTTGGTCCAGGTGTGACGAGCTTCGTGCCAGGCGACGAAGTCTGGTACACCCCGCAAATTTTCGACGGCCCAGGCAGTTATGCCGAGTACCACGTTGCTGCTGAAAGCATCATCGGACATAAGCCAAAATCACTTAGCCATCTTGAGGCGGCCAGCCTGACCCTGGTTGGCGGGACAGTGTGGGAGGCCCTGATCGGGCGGGCGGAGCTCAGAGTCGGCGAAAGCATTCTGATACACGGCGGCGCGGGAGGTGTGGGCCACGTAGCGATTCAGTTGGCAAAAGCCATAGGAGCGCGGGTGTTCACCACCGTGCGCGAAGCAAACTTTGAGTTCGCCCGAAGCCTGGGTGCCGATGTACTCATCGACTACGAGAAAGAGGATTACGTCGACGCCATCCTGCGGGAAACCGCTGGCAACGGAGTTGATGTGGTGTTCGACACCATCGGCGGCAACACATTGGCACGTAGCCCCGACGCGCTCGCACAACTTGGCCGCGTGGTCTCGATTGTGGACATTGCCCAGCCACAAAATCTCGTTGAAGCCTGGGGCAAGAACGCCAGTTATCACTTCGTGTTCACCAGACAAAATCGCGGCAAGCTCGATGAGTTAAGCGCATTGGTCGAGCGCGGTCAGCTGCGCCCACATGTCGGTGCGGTCTACTCGCTAGCCGACATTGGTCTCGCCCATGCCCTGCTGGAAAGCCGTAACAACGGTCTTCGAGGGAAAATCGCAATTGCCGTCGTGCCGCCAGTTGATGGCGTCACTGCATAACTTTGAAACTTAGAGGAAACGCCATGATTTATGAAATCGCTCTGCTTCCCATTCACAAAGAACACATTGAAAACTTCAGGAATGCATTCGCTGAGGTCACGCCTTTGCTCAGCCGCGCCAAGGGTTACCACGGTCACATGCTCGCCCAAGGGATAGAGACGCCAGAGCAACTCAATCTGATAGTGCGCTGGCAATCACTTGAGGATCACAAGGGCTTCGAAGCGAGTGAGGACCATCAGGTATTCATGGCACGTCTGGAGGAATACTTCTCGGAAGAGCCGACGGTCTATCACATTGAAGACGCCGCTTTTACTACCGGAGAAGATGCTGATCAAAACAGCTTCTTTGCCAAGTAATACTCGTGCAATAGGAAGCTTGTTGGCTTTAAACAATTGGTCGCTGTGAGGAATCCACTGGCTTGATGTCGCTAACTTGTAGTGATCGCGATTTGATCTGACAGTCCTGCTTAGAAGTCTACGACTGTCAGGTCAAATTCAATCGCTATCTGCCCCGAACTCCGGGCTTCATAGTTTCATTTAACGGCTACTTTTCGAGCCTGCCTGGCCGGCCACACAGTCGCCCTCTTCTTGCGCTATTGCATGCCACCGGACAGCGATACTGGCGTGCTCATCGCCGCTAGGATTTCACGGCCGATCTGCTCGGCCGCGTGCAGCACCTGGCCCGAGTCAGCGGTTTCGCTATCCAATAGCAATTTCGAGGTCATCACCTGAGCCCCGCAGTAGTTGAATATCCCATGATCGATCTGCGTCTTCATTGCCGTCGCATAGCCATGCTTGGCATAGGTCGCCGTATCGGCGCCGCCGATGCCCACCAAGTGAACGCTCAAGTGCGATAGCTTCTTGATCAGGCCGCTTTGCAGACTGAAGTCGAATGCCCAGCCGTTCGAGAACACACGGTCTATCCATCCCTTCATAAGCGCGGGCATGGCCCACCAGTAAACGGGGAAAACCAGTACCAAAGCATCAGCTCGGTCGATTCGGGCTTGCTCCACCCGTACATCGGCAGAGGGCAGTGCTTTTTGGCGGTGTACGGCCAGGTCAGCTGCGGTGAAGCGGGGGTCAAAGCCTTCCTGTGAGAGGTTGGCTACCTCGAACGTGTGCTTTTGACCTGCCAGGTTTATGCCTCTGGCTATTTGCGCAGCGACGGCGTGAGACAGTGACTCAGGCTCTGGGTGAGCGACAACGATGAGTGTGTGCATGTCGAAATCTCCTGAGTAGATTGAACCGCAAGAAAGGCGGCTATATACTTTTAGTAACTTACACCTTTAAGTTACTAATGGTATATAGCGATGTCAATCACCAAGCAGGGCAATATTGACGGGCAGTCCAAGCCGCGTCGTCGGCTGGCAAGGGAGGAACGTCTTCGCCAGTTGCTCGACGTGGCCTGGCAAGTGGTCAGCGATGAAGGCACCGAAGCGCTCACGCTCGGCAGGCTTGCCGAACAGGCCGGGGTGACTAAACCGGTGGTCTATGACCATTTTGCAACCCGCTCTGGATTGCTCGCTGCGCTGTACAAAGACTTCGATCAACGTCAGACATCAATCATGGACGCCGCCGTGCAGGCTAGCGAACCGACCTTGTTGAGCCGGGCCACGGTCATCGCTTCGTCTTATGTCGACTGTGTGCTACTCCAAGGCCGGGAGATCCCTGGCGTTATTGCGGCGTTGGCGAGCACACCGGAGCTGGAAAAAACCAAACGCGAATATGAAGCGGTTTTCCTGAACAAATGCCACACGCTATTTTTGCCCTTCGTGGGCGCCGGCGAACTGAAATTAGCGAGCCTGCACGCGATGCTGGGGGCTGCCGAAGCACTTTCAGGGGCAGCAGCCAGCGGCGAGATTACAGCCGAACAAGCCAAGGATGAATTGTTGGATGTGATCGTTGCAATGGTGGAAAGGAACGCACGAGGGGAGTTACCTAATCGAACGTTAGAGCGTACTTGAAGCTGATAGCGAGTGGCTGTTTTCGACCGATTCTGTTGAAAAAGTAACCCCTTGCCTGCCCTGCTGCAAAATCTCTGCATTGGCCGGCAGGGAAGCACACAGCATGAAGGGACAATCACCGGGAGGACAACAACGCCTACTCTACTCGATCAACCTGGAAGACACGTCCCGCCACAACATCGACCAGAGCCGGGCTTACGACACCGTTAGCTTATCTCGCCCCATCTCAGACGATGCAAAGAGCATCCGTATGGCCAGCATTGCGCCTGTCAACACGGCCGTAATACCCAAGGCTTCATACACCGTTGGCAGGCGTTGCTCAAAACACAATCCAAGTAGGGTCGCGAAAAGGGACTCAAGAGCAATTAGCTGCCCCGAAAGCACCATGGGTAAATAACGAGACGCCTTGTTCCACGCCCATGCCCCCAATACAGACGACAAAATTGCAATTAGAAACGCCGAGGCATAGAGACCTCCTGCATTGGCAAAGCTGGCTCCTTGGGCGGGCATTTCAAAAAGACTAAACGCATATCCCAAGGGCAATACCAATATCATGCCGAGCGCGCTCCCGACCATCATGAGCCCTGTCCACGCGCTTGTTGAATACAGTGGAATTTTACTCAGCCATTTCTGGTTCAGCACGCTGAACGCTAACCAAAACGCCACGGCACAAACAGAAAAAACGATCCCGATCACGGCGGTGCCTTGTGGGTTGGATGGGGTGTCGTTAGCGATGATATTGATGAGCAGAAGGCCGAACACCAGCATGGATAAAGGCAATGCCAGCTTTCCCCACGCCAACATCTTGTTTTGCGCGTTGCCAAGCAGCGCGAGCATCACAGGCACCACCGCGATGAATGCCGGCGTCAGGACAGGACCGCTGATCATGACGCCGCATGCAATGCACACGCTGTACCCGAGATAACCGATGGCTCCCAGCGCCAACGCCATCGTTCGCATGGGAGGCGTCAGCCCTCGAAGATTGGCGCGGTCGACGATCATCCAAACGACACCGACAACTCCAACAATCACGAATTTAACTGCCAGAAAGTCAAATATGCTGTAGTTCCCCGTGACATAGGGAACGATGAAATTCGAGCTCCAGCATAGTGTGGCGAATACCGCAAAAAACACGCCTAGGGCAAATGGATGATCAGATATGTTCATAAGCAACTCCAAGGCTGAGTAATCGCAAGCTTGAACGTTGCCGGATGTATGCTACAAACGAGTTCTCAGCCCGCAATGCATAATCCACGGTTATGAATCTACTCGGTAAATCACTCCCGCCACTCGCTAGCTTGTTGCCTTTTGAAGCGGCCGCCCGCCTAGGCAGCTTTTCACGAGCAGCTGACGAACTGCATATCACTCAAGCAGCAGTGAGCCGACAGATTCGCGGGCTTGAGGAGGATCTCGGAGTAACGCTCTTCGATAGACGTAATCGTGCAGTCTTTTTAACGCCACAAGGACAACAGCTAGGGCTTGTTGTGAGTATCGCGTTGAACCAGATAGGCTCAGTTGCTGATAACTTGCGAGTTGCGTCCCGCAGGCATCAGGTCGTATTGCTTTCCCAACTTTGTGAGGCGTTCTACTGGCTGATGCCGCGCCTTTCTCGCTTCCATCAACGCCATCCAGATATCGAGATTCAAGTCGTTACCACTACCCAACCGTTAACGGAGTTCGGTGGCCATTTCGACGTTGCTCTCCAGAGCACTGGTCGAGCAAGCGGAATAAATCACCTGTTATTCACGGCCTCTGACGAAGTGTTCCCGGTGTGCAGTCCCAACTATCTCAATAGGCATGAAGAAGCATTGAAAGTCACAGACTTGGTACACCACACGCTCTTGCACCATCGGGCTACGCCTCCTCATCTGATGGAGTGGGACAGTTGGCTAGCCGAGTTCGGTATTGTTCTGGATGGGCGCACCCAAAGTCGCTATTTCGACAGTTACCCGATGATGCTCCAAGCAGCAGTGGAAGGACACGGTATTGCCGTCGGCTGGGCTCGAACTGCCGGGAGATTGGTTGATAGCGGAGCCTTGACAAGGCCTTGCTCTGAAAGCGTGTTTTTGCCACAAGCGATATCGATTTTTAAACGCCCAGTTATTGCTGAGCGAAGAGAAACCGAGCATTTGATAGAGTGGCTCAGGAGTGAACTGTTAGAGGAGATAGTTTAGGCGCACGCGGCCGCTGCATCTGCAGACGAGTCAGCACGTCAGCGCTGTCTTAAATTGCCGCACCTCTTCACTGATTACCAGCGCATGCTCGCCCAACCGGATGCTCATTTGGAGGCCGAGCCTAAGCAAGTAGAGGGTAGCAGGGACCAGCCGATGACTGCAAAAGTCGCCGGGGTGACCATGATGCCAAAGGCATCATTGCAGATAACCGAACTGGGCCAGTCGACCTTGAAAACGTCCCACTTACCTTAAATGTCTACCGAAAATCGACCTAGCGATGCGGGTGAGTTGTCTGTTTGGGTCCTGATTTCATTTGCACAGCTGAAGCTTGGATGACTTGGTGGATACACATAACAATCGAACAGTCGGGGCAGACTAGGATTGTTATGTTTCTAATCAGCAACTCTCGGCCAAAAGCGGACGTCCGAGATGTAGGACACTGACCAGCATCAGGTCGCGGCCTAGATATGGCCGCCAACTCTAACTTTAAGACCCCAATCAGCTTCGAAACAGTCTCTCGCGGTTCCGACAAAAGCCTCGACTAAACGACGACGCATGTCTGGGTCATCGTGAAAGGCTGCAATCCAAATACTGAAAAAACCAGACTGCTTCGCAAGGTCGACCACCACCTCTCGGAAGTCGAGAGTATCGTTGCGCATCAACTTGGCGCGCGTGGCTTGAGCAAGCGTCCACTTCTCTTCACGCTCTAGATAGCGCTTATCTCGATCGGTCGGTTGTTTGGCGGCAGGCTGGCCGGGATGGCGATCCAACCCTACAAGGTCTATCAAAGCAGCCGCCTTAGCCTCAATTTGAGGGGCGAGCGCTAACGAAGGTTGAACTATCCCTCCATCTCTATATTCGATGGCAGTAAGAGTGTTGTCTTTGTCCGGCCAAAGAAAGTCATGATTGTTTGTCGGTTTATCGCCTTTGGTTGAATTACAGTTAACGCAACCAAGAAGAAAGTTGGTCCAATCGGTCGCACGTGCAGCATCTGAGCTTTTCGGAGACACATGCTCTACAGCCAAAAGCGCAGGGAAGCGACGTTCGCAATAACTGCAATATGAACCAAAGGCATCTTCTAGATCACCAATAGCCTCCTGATACTTTCCATATCTCTTGGGTGCCATCCCCCTTGTGATAGGCCTCACTGGGCTTTGCCCTCCGTCATTAGAACTTTAAGCAAGGCATGCAACGCGGGGTCTGCTGTAAATGGTTCGCTCGCATCCCGATAGAGTCTTTCAGCCTCGCGCAACTCGTCGGGGTCTACTTGGTGCGAGTCTTCCGCTTTCGTCTCAAGAAGTGTGAAGTAGCGTTTTGCCGCAGAGCTTAATATTTCTGCCCGAACGCTGCGTTGAGGTTGGGAAATGCCTTGAACATCCTCAGCGATATCTTCAAGGCTATTCCCCCCCTCCAAGAGCACCATTGAGGAATGTGGCTCAATGAATGTAATTCGCTGGCGACCGGCCGCCTGAATCACAAAGGGCGAGTGGGTAGTGGCAATGAACTGGCAGTTGGGGAATATATCCTCCAAAGCTGGAACAATACGACGTTGCCACTTAGGGTGAAGGTGAACATCGATTTCATCAATAAGGATAATCGCTTCACCTTCGCCAAACGCACCATTCGGCCGGCTGACATACAGCTGTCTCGCAATGTCAACAAATAGCGAAAACAGCCGCTGCTCTCCGTCGGAAAGCTGATCCAGACTGAGGGTGCCTATTTTGCGCTTGATCATGATTCGCGGAGTGAGCTTAACCTCCAGCGAACAAGATGTTAGAAACTCCTGGATGCCCTCTGACGGCAGCTTAATGCCTTGCCAAATCTGACGCAGAGAGGGCAGGTTCCTGTCAGGGGGCTCGGGTGTCAGGACGACTTTTGCTTGGTCAGGCCAATGGAAAGGCTGTTTTCGCATTCGGTCCTCTTGAAATTTGCGCATAGCAAAAATTCGAACATGCTTTTGCGTCTCTGCATCCAAGTAACTGTTCTTGTCTTTCCCTCTTGGGGGGACGAGAGAGCAGTCATAAGGCTCGAAGTGCCAATAGAAAGCACCAATATCAGTAGAGAATGTAGAAAGTACTTTTCCAACAAAATTTCGCACTGACCGACTGTCTCCGAACTGGCGCTCGCTTGCTTCAGTTGGCCTGTTAGAGAAATCTCTTTCAGCGGCATACAAAAAGGCTTCACTGCTCCGGAGCCGATCGCTGTAATCCTCCCGGACTTTGGGGGCACGTTTCATTTTCAGTTCGGAACAGATGGCTTCGTTCGACGAGTACAGCAGAATCAGTGGAAGATTCCCTCGAGGAGCTGAACGAGTAGCACGCTCCCAAAGCTTCTTCTGAAGTTGAAATTTTTCAAGCTTGCCTTCCGCGGGTTGAACCAGCGCACTCACGGCAGCGTCACGCGCTCTCAGCCGAATATCTTTGTCTTCTAGTCTTGGACGTCGTCTCATTTGCTGTGCGCTACCCAATGCCGCGAGCATGCTGCGAAGGATCGTAGTCTTGCCAGCGCCATTTTCACCTACTAGCAAGTTAAAACCGGGTTGAAATTCGAAAGTTCGTTGTTCGAACTGGCGAACATTAGTCAAGGCTAGACTGTGTAAATGCATAGTCGTGATAGGTCCCAGTTTCTCTGTGTATCGGAAGTTTAGTGATGGCGGTTGCTCCGCCAAGGATATGGCCGAGCGCAAGTAAGCTTACCGAACGCCCCCATGGTTGCCTACGACTCATCTGCGTGCGCTCACTCAGGGGAAGGTCCGTCGGATTGCCCGCAGCGCGCGCACGATTATCACCGCAGGCCAGAGATCCGGCGCTCTAGCAACCAATCCAATAAGGTTTCTACCCCCCCCAGAGCTTCTTATGCAGAAGCCACCAGCGACGGTGATTGTAGTGGTCTACTGATCCCGGACACCCACTTAGGGCGAGAGTGCTCGCCATAGAAGGAAAATTATTTATTGGTTGAATCCACAGCTGATGTTAGTCATTCACGACCCATCTCGTGAATGACCGCTCCGATTGGGGCTGGCCAGGCTTCGTTTCAGAGCAGCGCTCAATGACTTAGCCGCATCTACCGTCTGTTGCTGGACGCCTCGGGTTATGCTGAAGCAGTATTCTTGGTATCAGTTGGCGTCAACTACCTAATCCATTCACATGGCTCCAAAAATGTCCAAGAAACCGAATCCATCAACCTCTGTAGCTCCAGCAACTGCGCCGGCGGAAGGCGAACGCCGAGCACTCCGTGGATACATTGGCCAGTACGAGCGGGCGGGCGCTGCCATTTATGCTGCGCTCGAGCGCGACGAGCTGCTCTGGATCGGCGTCGCAGACCGCAACGCGGGTATTGCCGACGACTTGGTGCTCGGTTTCGATGGGGTGGTGGTCGGTCACCAGTTCAAGACGTCCAAGTTCCCAGGCACTTTCACTGTTGAGACGCTGTTTACTGGTGCCAACGGCCTGTTGAGGCCCCTGGTTCATGCTTGGCAGTGCCTGCGGAAGGACAACCCGGGAAGCCGGGTCGAGATTCGCCTGGTTGTTAATGACTTTCCGTCGATTACTGACAAGCCAGGCGATGGCACGCCGCCCCACAGCGCGGCATTTCTTGAGGAACTCCAACAGCATCCAAATCGGCCGCTAGCGGATTGGTACACGCAGGAATGGAGTCGACTGATCAACCACCTGCGCCGTGAAGCCGGCCTGGGCGATGACGACTTCGAATTTTTTTTGCACAGCCTCCGTGTGGTGTGCGGAGCTGCGGCGGACTTCATCCAGTCGCACAAATTGAACGCCGAGCAGGCGCGGCAGGCATCCGAGATTGCAAGCGTACTGCCCAAGCTGGTCGCCGATGCCCGCGACAAAGACAGGTGGACGCGTGACGAGCTGCTTCGTGAGCTTGGCTGGCGCGATCCCTCCAAGACGCTGCTAATCCACCGGTTCCCAGTCGGCGCCTATGTTCAGCGCAACCGTGACACTGAGGCCAAGCTGCTAGCCGCGCTGCATGCCGCCGACCAGGGCTACGTCTCACTCATAGGACCGCCTGGCTCCGGGAAGTCCACTCTCCTGCAGGTTGCGCTGGCCACTGAGGCTAATATCCGGCTCGTTCGCTACTTGGCGTACGTGCCAGGTGCTGCTCAAGGCGTGGGTCGCGGGGAGGCCGACAACTTCCTGACTGACGTCGGCACGCAGTTACGCAACAGCGGTTTGGTTGGACTTCGTCTTCGCGACGACTCGCTGCATGAGCGCCGAGAGCAGTTCGGCGTCTTGGTACAGCAGGCTGGTGAACGCTTCGACCGCGACGGGATCCGAACAATCATCGTCGTCGACGGGCTCGACCATGTGCCTCGCGAAGAGCGGCCGACCAATTCGCTTCTGGGCGAGCTGCCTCTTCCCGCTGCCATCCCCAACGGGGTTGTGTTCATCCTCGGCACGCAGCGGCTGGATCTCGCGAATCTGAAGCCCGCAGTAAGAGAGCAAGCGGAGAAAAGCGAGCGACAGGTTCTCATGGGACCTCTCGGCCGCGAGGAGGTCGCCCGGATGGCAGATGCGCTTGGCCTGCCTGCCGAGATTCCAAGATTGGATCTAAGCAATCTATCGCATGGCCACCCGCTGGCAACGCGCTACTTAATTCATGCGCTGTTGCACGCGGACGAAGCCGGCAGTAAGCACCTTCTCAGCGGTGGGATGCCGTTCGACGGCGATATTGAGACCGTGTACACCGCTGCTTGGCGCGAGATCGCAAGCGATGTCGATGCCATGGACGTGCTGAGCTACATCGCTCGTGCTGAGGCACCTGTGGACCTGCGGCTGCTGGCCACAATGGTCAAGGAGTCCGCGATTGAACGCGCTCTGATCGTTGCACGGCACCTGCTCCGTAGTTCATCCCAGGGGTGGAGCGTCTTCCACAACAGCTTTCGGCTGTTCGTCATCGCTCAACCTCGAACCCGCCTCGGAAGCGTCGATGCCGAATACTCGCAGCGCGTGTACCGCGACCTCGCCCAGTTGGCGAAGAACGCGCCGCCCGAATCGGCGCAGTACTGGCTTGAGTTGCGCTACCGCGCCCGTGCCGGCGACGGTGCCGATGTACTTGCGCTAGCTATGCCCGCTCGCTTCAGGCAGCAACTGGCTGACGGGCGTTCTATCGCCGAGATCCACGCCGATATCCGCCTAGCTCTGCTGGCAGTGCGTGGAACGCACGATGCGACCGCCTTCGCACGGCTGCTGCTGTGTCGTGACGAAGTGGGACGGCGGGAAACTGCCCTTGAGTACGCCAACCAGCTTCCGCTGGCGATGCTAGCGGTTGGGGACATTGATGCAGCCCTGGCCTTCGTGCAGTACTTCCCCAGCCAGGGCTACGAGGTCGTCGACGCCCTGTTAGCGCGAGGGGACTTCGAGCGGGCGAAGGAACTGTTTGAAAGCCTCGAGCCACTGTCGCAGCTCCATACGTCCAAGTTCCAGAACCACGGGCACGACCACAACATAACGGAATTCGAGAGGTGGGCAAGGCGCGCCGTCCACTTCCGAGACACCGAGCAGATCCAGATAGCGATTGACCACCTCGCCGCAGAGGGGCTACGCCAGCCCGAAAAGGTGGATCCGCAAACTGTCGCCGCGCTGCAACTGCATCTGAGGAGGGAAGCCGCAGAGGCGATGCTCCTTCAGAAGGTTGGCGCCGATCCACAAGACCTCTGCAGCAAGCTCGGGGTAGCCAACGAAGACAAACCTTCGGTGATGGTTCACGCAGGTCTTGTGGCCAGTCGGCGTGGCGACGTTGCGCAAGCGCTTGCCCTGTTTGATGCTGCCGCCGCCCTTCCTGGCTTCGTAGAGGTACCCAACGGCTACCGACGCCGGATGGCACTAATTGCATTCGAAGCTGACCGTCGTGACCTAGCCGAGGCCCTGTTCGACAAGCTGGTCGCACCGATGATCTCTATGTGCGACGACGAGACGGACCTGGCTGGGCTGGGTAATCTGGTCGGTGCGGTGATGCATCACGCGAGGCTTTGCACGCTGCTCAATAAGCCGCTGCCAAGCGCGACACCGTCGAAGCACACCTTCCTTCATCCGTTCCAGCAGCACGCCTCGACGATAGGCGTGCTTCTAGGTCGCGCCGCCATCGACAACGCGTCCGTGCCGGCCGGCAGCATCCAGGACGAAGCCCGCATTGCCCTTGGGTACGTCCTAAGTCTGACATCAGAAGGCGGCAGCGAGTCATATCGCATCCAGCAGGCCTTCAAAGCGGTCCCCGTGCTCGTGCCAGTGCTGCTGAGGCTCGGCGCCAAGCGCGGCGAGACTGAGTACCGTGCGGTACTTCGGGAAATTGACGCAGCCATCGCCTCATCGACGCTGGGGGGCACTGCGTACCTGCGACGCAGATTGGTCGTCGATGCGTATAGGGTTGACGGTGACCGGGTGGCGGCCGTCGATCGACTCAACGCACTCGTGGCGGAGCTTCAGGAGAGCACGCCGAGCGAGCAGATCGACGGGGTGGCCGATCTGGCCATCGCGTTGGCTGCGGTCGGGGACTTAGAGCGGGCCAAACAGTTGCTGGCGACGGTTCCCGAGCAATGCCTTGGCTACGCGTTGGCCCCCAAGAAAGACCCCCAGTACGCAATCTGGCGAGACATCCTGGTCCTTGCGAACGCCGCTGACCCGGAGAACCGTGTCAAGCGAGTCTTGACCTTAATGCGCCAGGTCGGCGGCATGACCGAAACGGAGGGCTCGTCGGCCGCGCATCGTTTGACGATGTCGCTAATCGAGGAAGCGACGCAGGTCGGACCTCGCTTCGGCTTCGAGGTGTCAAAGACACTGGCGGATTGGAATCTGATTGGCTGGCCGAACCGTGTTGACCTGCTCATGACGGGGATGGTGCGGCGAAGCCCTGAACTCGTCCTGGCTTGCGCGACGGTCTGGTGCGGTCTGTGTCTGCCGTTCTACATGGAACCGTACTACCGGGACCCGCACCACGTCGGTGACTTCATCGACATCGCCGCCGACGCCGTAGGACCTATACAGATTGAACCGCTCGCGCGGATGTTTTTGGCGGTGATCGAGGTAGCCAGCAGGGCACACGAGAGGGTCGGACTGCTCCAGCGCCTTCGCACCGCTGCCGGAAGACATGGGTTTTCATCTGCCGAGCTCGACGCCGCCGTAGCCCGGTGGACGTCAGAAGCGCCGGAACCTCGACACTCGTATACGCCAAGCAAGTACGACTCGGAGACCACTCTCGAGCAGCTTGAGCGCGCGTTTGAAGCGGATGGCGACGAACTGAACTACAACGCCCCGTACCGTTTCAGAGATCTGGCCGAGACGGCCCCGCTTCATCTGGCGCGGAGGATTTTTGAGCGCTGGCAGGTCTTGCAGGACGACGCGCGCTGCCGCTTCCTGATGGTTCAAAGGTTGGCTGCGGCGGGGGAGGTCGAGTACGCCAAGAAGCTGATGCAAGGCTACGAGTCAAGCAAGGACCCCTGGAGTTCCTGGAGCCAGTGGATGGGTGGCGGTAAGTTCTTCTACTTTGAGGCGAAGAAGCTCTTGCAGGGACCATCCACATGCCCAGCCGCCTTCGAGAACATTGTCGATTCAGTAACGGCGGGCCAGGAGAACACCCAGTCACTGCTGACAGAGCTGGATTCGATAATGCCGGTAATCAGCGCGACGCCGGATTGGCCGGCCATCTGGTCGCTACTTGAGGAGCAGATGGCCTGCACTCGCGAGTTCCAGCTGGGGCGACCCTTCCAGCCGAGCGAGCTACCGCTCAGCGACACGGAACTTTTGGAGGATCTGCTGCACTTTGCCTATCGGCTGCCCGTTGCAGAAGTTCAGCGACACGCACGCAATTGCACGTTGAGCCTGGCAAGGCAAGCCGGACTCGGCCAAGATTTGTTCAAGTCCCTTATGCGGCGACTTATAGCCGGCGAATTAGATGCCCCCTTGCATGCGCTCGGAACTCTGCTGGCTGCTGACAGCGCGGACCTTGCCCCCGAGTTGGGCAGCGCCGTGGCTGCGTTGGTCAGTCACCGTGACATCGCGGTGGCAGAGTCAGCCGCGCTCTTGTCGCATCGGTGGAGGCAGGCTGTCCCCTTGGACGCGATACCACTGCCGCTCTTCTATCGCCTTGAACTCGAGCACCCGCCAGAGGGCGACCAGGCATTCACGGACGAAAGAACTGGTGCAATGCGCGTCGAGTCGCCGCTTGGCTGGACCGAGATGTTGCGCTCGACGGCACGTCACATCGCGAAGGCGGCAGGCATTGAGGAGATGACAGTCCGCCGACGCGCGGCGATGTTCATCCAGGATTGGGGTGGACTTGAGGCATTCGGGCCCTCTGGCACCAAAAGGCTTGAGACTCAGCTTCGCGTGCTCGACATGCAGATCACTTACCTGAAGCCCCACGCCTACATTGCCCTTGCCGCACTTCGCCACGTCGCAGGAGAACTGCGGCTGGCCGGCAAAGTGAAAGGCAGCGACATGCTCACGCTTTTGGAACGTTTGGGCTGCCCGCTTCCGCCTCGACCACTGAAGCTCCCACGAGGGCGCCCCGAGTGGATCCGAATGCCGCTGTTGAACCGAAGTGCGGGTTGGTCCGAGCGAGAACGGAAATGGATTGACGAAGTCGACGGTGATGTTGCCCCCTTCCCAGCAGACAGCCACGGCCAAGTCGTGGCCGAAGTATCCTGCTTCAAGATTCTCAAGCCACGGCTGTCGGAGCACCGTCTCTACCGCTTTAGAGCACCCTCGGCAGAGATTGACAGTGAAGACTTCGACGACTGCTATGCCAGGCTGCCCATCGCTGTTTGGCTTGGCCAGTACGTCGCATTTGACAATGATCTGGCGCCAACGCTGGTAAGGAGGGTTGTTTGCTCGGTGGACATGGGCTTTGACGCAGCGGCCTATTCGTTCGCTTTGTGCCCGAACTGGATGAAGCGGCTTCGCTGGAGCGCGCATGGCGAGGAGCCCAGCGTCTTCCTCGACCCGAGCGGCGCTGTGATCGCAAGGCTCTGCTGGTGGCGTGATGCCGGCCCGGTTGATATCGATGCGGAGTCCCTGTGGGGAGAGGGTTGCTACCTCGTCCTGACGTCATTAGGCATCGAACAGGTCACCACTGCCCGTGGGAAGCCGGACCTTGACATCAGCGTGTTCGCAAGCAGGCAGATCAAGCAACCGAGCAGCTACGGGGAGTCTCTCTTGAAGACGGCGAAGAACGGTTACTCAATCTAAGCCATGCAGATTCAGTGGCGATGTCAAGCGAGAGGGGCCGTGCTGGCTTGAGCTGGCTGTCCCGGAGGGCTGCTTCCGGTCGGTGGCTAGCGTTCATAGTACCCTAACGATCGATCGCTCCCGATGCGAAGCAGCCATCGGACTTTCCAAATCGAGCTTCTGCTTTGAGTCGATTTGAGCCGATTACGACAGGCAGCTATTGGCCGTTCTCTGCCGGTCACGGAAGGCTGAAATCGACCAAAAACGGACAGCTGTAGCAGATAGAGCCTCTTACCAAAATCAAAGCTCTGCAACTATTCCAGCAGCCACTTTCTGCAATCGATCTGTACCCGAAACCAATAGTTTGCCACTCCCCAAGTCGCGGCCTATCCCCTTCCCCGCTTTTAAGTGCGAGCGCCTGAGGGGCTGCGGGCATTTTTCTTTTGCAGGATGATCGATGCATCGTTGTAGGCGCTCTGAAAGGCGTCGCCACCGATCCATTCAACTGCCGTGTCTTCGTCTTCATCGTGGAAGATCCCGCGATAGGTGATCAGCAGGCCCATCATGAAGTCGGTGGCTGAGTCTTGCGCTTCCTCGGCGATCACCAGCTCCAATACGGGGTATTGCAGAAATACCAGGCACATTGCGAGCAGGCTGATGCCTTCGCCATATTTCATCGCCTCAAACAGGTCGTTGAAATGCGCGGGATCGAAACCGTTTTCTTCGATGTCTTTAAAGTCGAAGGTGCTCAGGTCGATCTCAACATCATCGAACGGCTCGTCAATCAACGGATTGGCCAACACCGGATGCACAACATTCGGCTTAGCCTTGCCCGAACGGTTTTGCTTGGCTTTTGCTTTGGCCCGCTGGGCGCGTTTTTGCTGTTTATCTGGCGAGGCCATGGCAGAGAGATCCTTGTTCGGTGCAGCCATATTTATGGCCCGGGATAATCGGAGGCACATTGTAAACAGTCTAGGCGGGGTTCGGCGGCCAGAGGGCGCAGATTTATTTTCAGGGCTTAGGCATCTGCCGCAGCCCCTTCACTGCTCGCTAAATCTTGCTCACTGGCCAACTTACATTTGCCTGCGCAGCACGGTTCAGAATTATCCCAATAACGATTACTCAACCGTTAACCTGCATGGTTCAAGCAATGTTGTTGTGCCACGCGCTTTCGAGCATTCTAGGCGACAGTTCCGCACACAGTACTTGAGCCACGCCAACAGCACAGGTTCGCGCAGCCGACTACTCTACAGAATCAGTAGCTGCTAGCTGACAAGCTCGCCACTTGGCTTCAAGCTAGGTGCATCACGAAATGACTGCAGGAAAACACATGTCCGTAATGACTTCGTCCACACCCGACCGCGTTCTTGATCTCGGCGACCTTTTGCGTGAGCTGGTTACGCAAGGCCGGGTTGATCAGGACAACGCCGAACAGTGTCTGGCGATCCGGCGCAGTGCAGTCAAGAACCAACAACACCCGCTTGAATTTCTGGCCGCGCAACAGCTCGACGATTTAGCGCGCCCCGGCAAAAAGCTTGACCTCGAAGGCCTGACAACATGGCTAGCGGAATATGCCAACCAGCCGTATATGCGCATCGACCCGCTGAAAATTGATGTTGCCGCGATCACACCGCTGATGTCTTACGCCTTCGCCCAGCGCCACAAAATTCTCGCGGTCGCGGTGAATCAGGAAGCGGTCACAATCGCCAGTGCCCAGCCGTTGATGCGCAGCTGGGAAGATGACTTGCGTCATGTACTCAAGCGACCCATCAAGCGTGTCGTGGCCAACCCGGTCGATATCCAGCGCTTCACCGTCGAGTTCTACCGACTGGCCAAGTCGGTTACCGGCGCCACTGCGGTGGACATGAAAGTCAGCGGCACCGGTAACTTCGAGCAGCTGCTCAACCTTGGCGCGCAAGACCAGGAGCCCGACGCCAACGATGCGCACATCGTCAATATCGTCGATTGGCTGTTTCAGTACGCTTATCAACAGCGCGCCAGTGATATCCACATCGAGCCACGCCGTGAGCAAGGCAGCGTGCGCTTTCGTATCGACGGCGTGCTGCACACGGTTTATCAATTCCCTCCGCAGGTAACGATGGCGGTTGTCAGCCGCTTGAAAAGCTTGGGGCGGATGAACGTTGCCGAAAAGCGTAAACCCCAAGACGGTCGGATCAAGACCAAAACCCCCGATGGCGGCGAAGTCGAACTGCGCCTGTCAACCATGCCGACGGCGTTCGGTGAAAAGCTGGTGATGCGGATTTTCGACCCGGAAGTGCTGTTAAAAAGCTTCGACCAACTGGGTTTTTCGGCAGACGATCTAAAGCGCTGGACCGGCATGACCGGCCAACCCAACGGTATCATTCTGGTCACCGGCCCGACCGGTTCGGGTAAAACCACCACGCTGTATACAACCCTCAAGCAGCTGGCCACCGATGAAGTAAACGTCTGCACCATTGAAGACCCAATCGAAATGATTGAGCCAGCCTTCAATCAAATGCAGGTGCAAAGCAACATTGATCTGACGTTCGCCAGCGGTGTGCGTTCATTGATGCGTCAGGACCCCGACATCATTATGGTCGGCGAGATTCGTGACCTTGAAACCGCTGAAATGGCGATTCAAGCGGCGCTCACCGGGCACTTGGTTCTGTCCACACTGCACACCAACGATGCACCCAGCGCTATCACCCGTTTGCTTGAGCTAGGCGTACCGCATTACTTGCTCAAGGCAACATTGCTCGGGGTCATGGCGCAACGTTTGGTGCGTACGCTTTGCCCACACTGCAAAACCCCGCAGACGCTTGATGAAAGTGACTGGCAAAGCCTGACCAAACCCTGGAATGCACCGTTGCCAACTGGCGCGCATGCAGCCGTTGGTTGCCTGGAGTGTCGCGATACCGGTTATCGCGGCCGGGCCGGGGTTTACGAAATCATGTTACTCAATGACGGTATGAAGTCGCTGCTCAGTGCCGAAACAGACCTGATTGCCCTGCGTCGCCAAGCATTCAAGGAAGGCATGCGTAGCCTGCGTTTGTCTGGCGCGCAAAAAGTTGCCGCCGGACTGACTACGATTGAAGAAGTACTGCGGGTAACCCCACAGAGTGAGCAACGATAACGCAGCGCATCTCAACAACAATAAGGCAGCGCTATAAAGCTGAAACCTTGAGGTTTTATTTTAGTGAGATGACTCTGCTGAGAGCTGCTTGGCGACATTAAAAAATCAGCCGTGTTTAGATGGTCGGCTAACAACGCCTGCACCCACTTAGGATTAACTGTATGGAAATCGGCAGCGTCATTTTTCTCTTCGTCGGCCTCGCGGTCGCCGTGGTTTTCATGGGCTTCAAGGTTGTACCGCAAGGTTCACAATGGACGGTTGAACGCTTCGGTCGCTACACCAATACCCTTAAACCGGGGTTGAACATCATTGTGCCGCTGGTTGATCGCATTGGCCGCAAGCTCAGCGTGATGGAAACCGTGCTCGATATACCGCCGCAAGAAGTGATCAGCGCTGACAACGCCATCGTGCAGATTGATGCGGTGTGCTTCTCGCAGGTGATCAATGCCGCGCAGGCCGCTTATGAGATCAACAACCTTGACCACGCCATCCGTAATCTGGTGATGACCAACATCCGTACCGTGCTGGGTTCGCTGGAGCTCGATGCAATGCTCAGCCAGCGTGATGCCATCAACGAGCGCCTGTTGCGCACTGTTGATGAAGCCACCGCGCCGTGGGGTATCAAGATCACCCGTATCGAAATAAAAGACATTACCCCGCCAGCAGACTTGGTCAACGCCATGGCCAGTCAAATGAAAGCCGAGCGTTTGAAACGCGCGCAAATCCTTGAGGCTGAGGGTTCGCGTTCCGCTGCGATTCTGACTGCTGAAGGTAAGAAGCAAGCACAAATCCTGGAAGCCGAAGGCGAGCGCCAAGCTGCCTTCCTCGAAGCGGAGGCCCGTGAGCGAGCCGCAGCAGCAGAAGCCGAGGCAACACGCATGGTTTCAGAGGCAATCGCTAACGGTAATGTGCAGGCGATCAATTATTTCGTTGCCCAAAAATACGTTGATGCCTTAGGCAAGCTGGCCAGCGCAGACAACAGCAAAGTGGTGTTGATGCCACTTGAAGCCAGCCAGATCATCGGATCTGTCGGCGGTATTGGCGAAATTATCAAAGCAACTTTCGGCGACAAGCAGGCTAAGTGATGCTCAATTTTCTACAACACCTGACGTTCTGGGATTGGTTGGCGCTTGGCACCTTGCTGTTGATTCTTGAAGTTTTCGGTGCCGGTGGCTACTTGTTGTGGATCGGCGTTGCGGCTGCCGGTGTCGGCATCATCACCTATGTGATTCCGGAGCTGCCGTGGGCATTGCAATTTGTCTTGTTCGCGGTGCTCTCAGTGCTGAGTGCTGTTCTATGGTGGAAACGCCAACGCCACGCCGGGAAAATCTCCGATCAACCCGGTCTGAACGACCGCGGCAGCGAATTACTTGGCCGCCAATTCACTCTGCATGAAGCCATCAGCAGCGGGCGCGGCAAGATCAAAGCCGGTGATACATTGTGGCTGGTCAGCGGTCCTGATCTCCCAGTCGGCAGCACGGTGCGGGTCACTGGCCAAGACGGCGTGTTGCTATTGGTTGAGCCCAGCCAATAACCTGCGAGGCAAATATTTGTAGCGCCAGCCACGGCGCTACAGGTCGCCAACTAGTCGCGATAGGCGTCTAGCGGCACGCAAGCACAGAACAGATTACGGTCGCCATATACGTTGTCTACGCGGTTAACCGTCGGCCAGTATTTGTACTGGCGCGTATGCTCGCTTGGGGTCACGGCCTGGGCAATGCTATAAGGCCGCTCCCAGATCCCAACCATGTCCGCCAGCGTATGCGGTGCTCGCCCCAACGGATTGTCATCTTCTGGCCAGTCACCGTTTTGCACCTTGGCGATTTCCGCACGGATGCACAACATGGCTTCGATAAAACGATCCAGTTCATGCTTTGACTCACTTTCCGTGGGTTCGATCATCAGCGTGCCGGGTACCGGAAAAGACATGGTTGGCGCGTGAAACCCATAATCGATCAGGCGCTTGGCGACATCTTCCTCGCTGACGCCGGTCTGCGTCTTGAGCGGTCGTAAATCAATAATGCATTCATGGGCGACGCGGCCGTTACGACCACTGAACAGTATCGGGAATGCATCCTTAAGGTTATGCGCCAAGTAATTAGCGCTGAGTATCGCCACCTCGGTGGCGTCGGCCAATTGTGGGCCCATCATGGCGATGTACATCCAACTGATCGGTAAAATACTCGCGCTGCCCCAAGGCGCCGCGCTTACCGCGGTATTTTCAGGATTAGGGCCTTTCAGCTCGATCACCGGGTGATTGGCCACGAACGGCGCCAAATGCGCCCGCACACCAATTGGCCCCATGCCGGGGCCTCCGCCGCCATGGGGAATGCAAAAAGTTTTGTGCAGGTTCATGTGCGACACATCGGCGCCGATATCTGCCGGACGCGCCAAGCCAACCTGAGCATTGAGGTTGGCACCATCCATATAAACTTGGCCGCCATTGGCGTGGATCACCTCGCAGATCTCAACGATCCCTTCCTCATATACGCCGTGAGTTGAAGGATAGGTCGCCATCAAACACGCCAGTCGCTCACCCGCCTCGGCCGCTTTGAACTTGAGGTCTGCAAGGTCGACGTTACCTTCGGCGTCACACTCGACAATCACCACGTGCATGCTGGCCATCTGCGCTGACGCGGGGTTTGTGCCATGTGCCGAAGCCGGAATCAGACAGATATTACGCTGCGTATCGCCGCGACTCTGGTGATATTTGCTGATCGCCAATAGGCCTGCGTATTCGCCCTGCGCCCCGGAGTTGGGTTGCATGCAGATCGCATCAAAACCGGTAATCGCACGCAGCCACTCCTCCAGCTCATTGATCATCAAGGCATAGCCGTGCGCCTGATCGAGCGGTGCAAATGGGTGCAGGTTGGCAAACTCGGGCCAGGTGATCGGCAGCATTTCGCTGGTGGCGTTTAGCTTCATGGTGCACGAGCCCAGCGGGATCATTGCTTGGTTTAGTGCCAGGTCTTTATTCTCAAGCTGCTTGATGTAGCGCAGCATCTCGGTTTCGCTGTGATGGGTATTGAACACTGGGTGTGTCAGGTAGCTGGAGCTGCGCTGCAGGTTGCTCGGAATACCCTCTTCGACCTCGCCCGCATCGAGCTCATCGACACTCAAGCCATGATCAGCGCCCAGAAACACCGCAAATAAGCGCTCGACAGTGTGTTCATCACAGCTCTCATCAAGGCTGACGCCAAGCTTGCCTCGGCCCAGAATGCGCAGATTGATCTCGGCCGCTTGCGCTGACTCAATGATCGCAGTCTGACTGCCGCCGACCTCCAGGGTCAAGGTGTCGAAAAAGTGTTGGTTATCACGCTCAACACCTCCACTTTTCAGCCCTGTAGCCAGAATCGCAGTTAGCCGGTGAATCCGCTGAGCAATGGCTTTAAGCCCTTGTGGGCCGTGATACACCGCATAAAAACTGGCGATATTCGCCAGCAACACCTGCGCGGTGCAGATGTTTGAATTGGCTTTCTCACGGCGAATATGTTGCTCGCGTGTTTGCAGTGCCATGCGCAATGCCATGTTGCCGCGCGAATCTTTAGACACGCCAATGATGCGCCCCGGCAGCGCCCGCTTGAACGCATCACGCGTGGCAAAGAACGCGGCATGCGGCCCGCCGTAACCCATCGGCACACCGAAGCGCTGGGCTGAGCCGAGCACCACATCAGCACCCATCTCACCCGGCGGCGTCAGTAACAACAAACTCATCAGGTCCGCCGCGACACAGGCCAGCGCCTGCTGCGCATGTAACTGGGCGATGACCGGCTGTAGATCGCGGATATCACCGTGAGTGTCCGGATATTGCAGCAGCGCGCCAAATACTGAGTGTTCGCCGAGGCTGGCGACGTCGGCAATCAGCAGCTCAAAGCCAAAGCCGGCGGCACGGGTCTGTACCACCGAAATAGTTTGCGGATGACAGTTGTGATCCACGAAGAACAGGTTGCTCTTTGACTTGGCAACCCGCTTGGCCAACGCCATGGCCTCAGCCGCAGCAGTGGCCTCATCGAGCAGCGAGGCACTGGCCAACTCAAGCCCGGTAAGATCGATGGTCAACTGTTGAAAGTTAAGCAGCGCTTCGAGTCGACCTTGGGCGATCTCCGGCTGGTACGGGGTATAGGCGGTGTACCAGCCAGGATTCTCCAGCACATTGCGCACGATCACCGTCGGCGTAATGGTGCTGTGATACCCCATGCCGATCAGGCTGGTCCACGGCTGATTCTGCTCGGCGTAACCGCGCAGCTTGGCCAACGCCGCTTGTTCATCAAGCGCAGCGGGCAATGCCAATGGGCGATTCAAGCGGATAGAAGGCGGTACGGTCTGCTCGATCAACGCGGCTCGGCTAGGCACTTGTAGCGCAGCCAGCATGGCCTGTTGCTCGACGGCATCTGGGCCAATATGACGACGGAGGAATGCATCCGGCTGCTTGAGTTGCGACAAAGACGGCGCTGCTGGCATGTTGAGAACCTCTAGAAATGACAAGGCCTCGCCATTGCGCACGTCTGAATCCCCAATTGGGTATTCATCCGCTGCAATACGAGGCCTTATTAGCTTAGAAAACTCTCAACCATCTGCACGAAGGTTTTAAACCTGCGTAGCTGTTGCTGCGCATTTTACAGTGCGCAGTAACAGACCCGGCTCGAAGTGAGCCGCAGATTAGCGGTTGTTTTAAGCGTCAGCAGAAGCTTTGTACGCATCCGCGTCGAGCAGCTTGTCGAGTTCGCTAACAGCGCTTGGCTTCAGCTTGAAGAACCAGTTGCCGTACGGGTCAGTGTTGACGCTTTCTGGGCTGTCAGCCAGCGAGTCATTAATCGCGATCACTTCGCCGCCAATAGGTGCGTAAATATCCGATGCTGCTTTGACTGACTCAACCACACCGGCTTCCTGACCGGCAGTCAGGGTTTTGCCGACTTCTGGCAACTCGATAAAAACCACATCACCCAGCGCTTCTTGCGCGTGGTCGGAAATACCTACTGTTACGCTGCCATCAGCTTCTAAACGAGCCCATTCATGGCTGGAGGCGTAGCGCAGATCGGCGGGGATATTGCTCATGTCGGATTCCTCATAAGGCATGACGGCGATCGCGCCGTCAGGAAAATTTAGCAGGGCTTGGCAACTTCGACAGCTTTCAACCAAACCGTTGGTCACGCAAAACGGCTCTGAAAGGCAACTTCAGAGCCGGTAGATAATTCAGTTATGGGGTTATATCAACGCCTTACCATAACGAACGAACGCAGGCTTAACCACGCGAACGGGGTACCATTTGCCACGAATTTCGACTTCTGCACGTTCACAGGTTGCAACGGGCAAACGCGCCAGGGCAATCGACTTATTCAAGGTCGGTGAAAAACTTCCGCTGGTGATTTCACCCTCACCGACCCCCTCAACACGCACAACCTGGTGAGCACGCAAAACACCGCGCTCCTCCAATACCAGGCCGACCAATTTTGTCGAAATACCACGCTGCAACTGTTGCTGCAACGCTTTACGCCCGACAAAATCACGATTAGCTGGCTCCCACGCTACACTCCAGGCCAAGTTTGAGGCTAGGGGGGTGACGCTTTCATCCATATCTTGGCCGTACAGGTTCATCCCAGCTTCAAGGCGCAAGGTGTCACGTGCCCCCAAGCCAATCGGCGAAATACCAGCACCGACCAGGTCATTTAGAAATGACACGGCCTGATCGCTTGGCAGCATGATTTCCAAGCCATCTTCACCGGTATAACCCGAGCGGGCGATGAACCAGTCTCCTTCAAATAGCCCCTGAAACGGGACCAACTGATTGATCAGCGCCGAACGCGCCTGACTGACCTGTTCACAAATTTTTTCACGCGCATGCGGGCCCTGAATAGCAAACATCGCAAGGTCGCTGCGTTCATGCAACTGCACAGCAAAACCTTCGGTTTGTTGACTCATCCAGGCCAAGTCTTTGTCACGCGTTGCCGCATTAACCACAACCCGATAACCAAAATCAGTCAGATAGACCATCAGGTCATCAACGACACCGCCCTCGGTGTTAAGCATGCTGCTGTAGAGCGCCTTGCCCGGCCCCTGCAGGCGCTCAACGTCATTGGCCAGCAGACGCTGTAAGTATTGTTTTGCTTGGTCGCCGTGAATATCCACCACGGTCATGTGCGAGACATCAAATACGCCACAGTCTCGACGAACCTCATGATGCTCTTCTACTTGCGAACCATAATGCAGCGGCATATCCCAGCCGCCGAAGTCGACCATTTTGGCACCCAAAGCAAGGTGCAGGTCATAAAGAGGTGTGCGCTGCCCCATGGGTTTCTCCTTCCGGGCTTTGGCAAAACTGCAGCCCTGTTTGCGAGTCCGCAACGGCTTGATCAACAAGACGTGCCGCCAGCTTACAAACACCCATCCTATAAGGCTGGTTGCAGCAAATCGCGTGCATTGTATCCGCAAGGTACGAGCGGGTCATCTTGGGCGTGAATATCTGCACGGTAAACGCCCGATCAAACGACCAGTGAACGGCTGAAATAGAGCCTTCATACAATCAAGTTCTCAGCTGCGCGTCTGCGCAGAGCGTCGAATTAAAGCGACCACTGGCAGCAAACCGACGGCCACCAAAGTCAGCGCCGGCAGTGCCGCACGAGCCCATTCACCTTCACTGGTCATTTCAAAAATTCGTACCGCCAACGTATCCCAACCGAACGGACGCATTAACAGCGTAGCGGGCATTTCCTTGAGCACATCAACAAATACCAGCAACGCCGCCGATAACGCACCGGGCAATAATAGAGGTAGATAAACCCGGAAAAACAACTTCACTCCGCCGACACCCAAGCTACGCGACGCTTCGGGCAGCGAAGGCCTAATCCGCGCCAGACTGTTTTCCAACGGACCGTAAGCAACCGCCATAAAACGAATCAGATAGGCCAGCAGCAGCGCGGCCAAGCTGCCAAGCAGTAGCGGTTTACCTGCGCCGCCAAGAAGCGTTGAAAGCGGGATTACCAACTGATTGTCGAGGTAACTGAAAGCCAGCATGATCGCCACCGCCAACATCGAGCCAGGCAAGGCATAACCCAGGTTGGCCAGGCTAACCGTTGAGCGCATCAGTCGTGTTGGCGTTAACCGCCGGGAAAATGCCAGCAGTAAAGCGACGCTGACGGTAACCAAAGCAGCCAATGAGCCGAGATACAGGGTATGCAGGATCAGCGCAGTGTAACGCTCATCCAAATCAAACCGTCCGCGCTGCCAGAACCACACCAGCAATTGCAGCAGCGGAATCACAAACGCGCAGGCAAACACCAACAAGCACCAGCCGCTGGCGGCCAGCGCCTTAAAACCAGTGAGGTTGTACAACGCCTTGCCACGTGGCCGCTCATTGGCTGGACGGACTGCCCCGCGCGCTCGACGCTCGCCATATAGCACCAGCATCACCACCAGTAACAACAAGCTGGCCAATTGAGTGGCGCTGGTCAGGCTATAGAAACCGTACCAGGTCTTATAAATTGCCGTGGTGAAGGTGTCGAAATTAAATACCGAAACGGCGCCAAAATCAGCCAGTGTTTCCATGATCGCCAGCGCCAGACCAGCGCCAATTGCCGGGCGCGCCATCGGCAGTGCCACGCGCCAAAATGCCTGCCAAGGATTATGTCCAAGCACTCGCGCCGCCTCCATCAAACCCTTCCCTTGCGCCAGGAAGGCATTACGGGCGAGCAGGTAAACGTAGGGGTAAAACACCAGCACCAGAACGGTAATCACACCACCGGTAGAACGCACGCGCGGAAAGCGCACACCGTTGCCAAACCACTCACGCAGCAGCGTCTGGACCGGCCCGGAAAAATCCAGCAGCCCGACGAACACAAAGGCCAGAACGTAAGCTGGAATCGCAAACGGCAGCATCAGCGCCCAATCCAGCCAGCGCCTGCCCGGGAACTCACAAAGGCTGGTCAGCCACGCGAGACTCACACCCAGCACGGTCACGCCAACACTCACGCCTGCAACCAGAATCACCGTGTTGCCAATCAGCCGGGGCATTTGCGTTTGCCACAAATGCGCCCAGATTTCGCGGTCGATTTCATGCCAACTGAATAACATCACAGTCAACGGCAATAGCACCAACAGGGCAACCACAAAGGCGATGGGATACCAGCGACGCTGGGCAGGATGGGCCACGCAAAATCCTCAAAACAGAAATAACAACGCCCCGGAACTAGGCCGGGGCGTCGAGTATAACGGTTCGCTTTACTGAAACAGCACTTAGTTCCAGCCAGCGCGGTCCATCAACATGATGGCTTGGGCTTGACGCTTACCGGCAACTTCAACCGGAATGGCGTCGGCCTTGAATGTGCCCCAAGCCTGAACTTCTTCAGATGCTGGCACTTTCGGGTTAGCTGGGAATTCCTGATTCAGGCCAGCAAACAGCCCTTGCGCGTCTGCAGAGGTCATCCACTCCAGCAACTTTTGCGCAGCCTCTGCATGGGGTGCATTCTTGGTGATACCGGCACCCGCGAGGTTGACGTGCACGCCACGGTCTTGCTGGTTAGGCCAGAACGGCTTGACCTTAAGTTCCGGGTTTGCCTTGTGCAGACGACCGTAGTAGTAGGTATTGGTGATCCCAACATCACACTGGCCCGCATCGATGGCTTGCAGCAGTGCGGTGTCATCGGCGAAAACATCGGTCGCCAGGTTATTCACCCAACCTTTGATGATCTCTTCGGTTTTCGCCTCGCCGTGGGTTTCAATCAGGGTTGCGGTCAACGACTGGTTGTACACCTTCTTGCTGGTACGCAGACACAGGCGGCCTTCCCAGTTTTTGTCGGCCAGCGCTTCGTAGGTCGACAACTCGCTCGGTTTGACTCGGTCGGTGGAGTAGAAGATGGTCCGCGCACGGAGCGACAAACCCGTCCAGCTGTCAGTGCTGGAGCGATACTGAGCAGGAATGTTGGCGTCGATAGTTGCCGACTTGAACGGCTGCAGCACGCCAGCTTGTTCAGCCTGCCATAGGTTACCCGCATCCACGGTGATCAGCATGTCAGCTGGCGTGTTGGCGCCTTCGGCTTTGAGACGCGCGATCAGTGGCGCTTCTTTATCCGTGATGAACTTGATCGGCACGCCGGTTTTGGCAGTGTATGCATCAAACACAGGCTTGATCAGCTCGTCGATCCGGGAGGAGTAAACAACCACTTCATCAGCGGCTTGAACGCCACCAGCAAGGGCTGTCAGAGTGAACATGGCGAGTAATCGCTTGCTTGGCTGCATGGGCGTTGCCTCTTGTTAAAGTTGTTGAGTTAATCTGCAAATGATATTGAATAGCATTTAGCATCACAACCAAGCACTGCTCAGCAGATGTTACTGCGAATTACACGACACCCGCACCCCAGCACTACCGGGCGTTATAGCGTACTCAAGGCTTGGCCAGTGAGGGTAAATCACCGCTCAAACCTAACGCCTGACGCACAAACAAGGCTTTAGCTTCAGGTAAATCATCAATCCAATTGAGCCCGGCGTTACGCAGCCAGCGCACAGGCAAAGGGTCTGCTTGGAACAGGCGCTCAAAGCCCTCCATTGCAGCCATCATCGCCAGGTTGTGCGGCATCCGCCGACGTTCATAACGACCCAGTACGCGCTCATCGGCCGGCGACTCACCACGCGCCAGCGCATGCAGGAGCACATCGGCCAACACCGCCGCATCGAGAAAGCCTAGGTTAACGCCCTGCCCGGCCAGTGGATGAATGCTGTGCGCCGCATCACCGATCAATGCCAGACCTTGTTCGACATAACGCTTGGCGTGCCGCTGACGCAGCGGAATGGCAACCCGGCGATCGTTGTGCAGAACCTTGCCCAAGCGTTGCTCAAAGGCGTTGCCAAGCTCAACACAGAATTGCTGATCATCCAGCGCCATCAAACGTTCGATTTCAGCGGGCACTGCCGACCAGACAATCGAAGACCAATGCTGGTCTGGCTGGGCACTGGCCAAGGGCAAGAAAGCCAGTGGACCGTCATCGGTAAAGCGCTGCCAAGCCGTCGATTGATGCGGTTTTTCCGTGCGCACACTGGTGACGATGGCATGGTGCAGATAATCCCACTCACGCGTCGCACAACCGGCCAGACGACGCACGGCAGAGTTTGCACCATCAGCCGCAATCAACAGCGGCGCACGCAACTCGCGATCATCTTCAAGGGTTAACAGCCAAGCGTTGCCGGAGCGGCGCAGTTGCTCCAGCTTGGCGTTGCCCAGCAAACCAATATTGCTTTCATGCAACTGCTCAAGCAGCGCATCTTGAACGACCCGGTTTTCGACAATATGCCCCAGGGTTTCAGCGTGCACACTGGCAGCGCTGAAGTGAATATTGCCGGTGCCAGCGCCGTCCCACACATGCATGTCGCGATAAGCGCTGCTGCGCCTGGCCTCAATACCCGGCCACACATTGAGCCGCTCCAGCACCCGCTGGCTGGCCATCGACAAGGCACTGACGCGCGCTTCAAACGGCGCATCGGCGGCAAACGGCTCCAGGCTCAAAGGACTACCGTCGATAACCAGAACTTCCAGGCCGCTCGATTGCAGCGCCAAGGCCAGCGTGCTGCCGACCATTCCGGCGCCGACAATAATTATATCCGCGTGCATATTCATTCCTTAAGCAGCCTGTCTGACGCGAGGTTTTAACCGCACATACAAGGTCTTGTGCACCTTGGCGATCAACGTACCTGCGGCATCGCGCACATCAACCTGCATTTCGGGCAAGTACTTCTCACCAGTTGCGGTACGTGTGCGAATCTCTTCGAGCAGGCCATCATCAATGCTGAACTCAGCAAACACCGGGCCTTTGCCTGGCGCAATAAAGTCGATACTGGCAGCTTTATCCCAAACGATGTAATCACCGCCAAGATTTTCCATCAACATCAGCATGAAAAATGGATCAGTCATTGAATACAGACTGCCGCCAAACTGGCTGCCGACATAGTTACGGTTATACCAGCCCAGCCCCATCTTCACGCGGACATGCTTGAAATCTGCTGCAATATGCCGCACACGAATGCCAGCGCCTAAATACGGCGGATAGACATTAAGCACCCAGCGTAGAAAACGTGCCTTACGCGCGGTCTTTTGCAGGTCGCTCATGGCTGTGATCGCGTGCCTATGCCCATGGCCTGACGCGCAAACCAGCGCTTGGCTGACGGCAACAGATCAAGCCCGAGCAAGCCAAGGTTACGCCCAGCCACACGCAGCGGCTCACCAGAGCTGAACAGGCGGGTCACTTGGTCGGAGAACCCCACAGTCAGTTGTTGATCCAGTTGTTGGCTGCGCAAATAGCTCTGCAAAGTGGTGAAGTCGCCAAGCGGCGCATCACTGCCAAGCAGACAATCAGCCAGCGCAATGGTGTCACGCAGGGACAAGTTGTAGCCCTGTCCTGCAATGGGATGCAGGCTGTGTGCAGCATTGCCTAGCACCACCAGATGTGGGCGAATCTGCTCTTGTGCCTCAACCAGCGCCAGCGGATATAAATGCCGCTCACCGACCTGAGTAATAGCGCCGAGACGGTAGCCAAATGCCAATTGCAATTCTGCGATAAAGGCGGCGTCAGGCAAGCCCAGCAAGCGCTCGGCATCAGCTGTCGCACGAGTCCAGACCAACGCACTGCGGTTGCCAGCCAGCGGCAACATGGCCATCGGCCCTTCCTCGGTGAAACGCTCAAACGCCTGCCCCATATGAGCATCGCGGGTACTGACGTTAGCGATCAAGGCGCTTTGATCATAGGGCGTTTGCTTGACGTTAATGCCCAACTGCTCACGCAAACCTGAGCGACCACCTTCGGCGAGAATGGCTAAACTGCAGTCCAGCACAGCGTCATCTTGCAGAGTCAGCCGGTAACCGTCGCCCAGCGCCTCAAGACGAGTGACTTGCGCGGGGCTGCGCCAGGTCACCACTGATTGATCAAGCGCCTGCCACAAACACTCGCCAATCCAGGCATTTTCGACCACATAGCCCAACGCGGGCACGCCTTCTTCAAGCGCACTCAGTCGGGCAGCGGCAAAGCGCCCGCGATCAGACACATGAATGTGCTGAATCGGCTCGGCATGTTTGGCGATCTGCTGCCAGATCCCCAGGCGCTGATAGATTTTCTGCGAGCCATAGGACAGCGCTGTCGAACGTGCGTCATAACTCGGTTGATAACCTGAGCCCGGCGTAAACGGCTCGATCAGGCAAATCTGCCAGCCGCGTTTTTTCGCCTCGTCCTGTAGCGCCAGCGCCAAGCTGGCGCCCACCAGACCGCCGCCAATGATTGCCAGCTCGACGCGCTGCATTGGCTTAGGCAACTTGATGCGCGCCAGCCATCAACGCCTCGATTTCAGCGACGGTTTTCGGCACCCCGGTGGTCAGAATTTCGCAGCCGGTTTTGGTGACGACTACGTCATCTTCGATACGCACACCGATGCCGCGCCATTTTTTCGCGACATTTTGATTGTCCGGAGAAATATAGATACCCGGCTCAACCGTCATTGCCATGCCGACCTCAAGCACGCGCCATTCGCCACCGACTTTATAGTCGCCGACATCGTGCACATCCATGCCCAGCCAGTGACCGGCGCGGTGCATGTAAAAGGCCTTGTAGGCTTCGCTGGCGATTAACTCGTCAACATCTCCGTCAAGCAAGCCGAGCTCGACCAAGCCCGCAGTAATCACCTGCACAGTGGCTTCGTGCGCCTGATTCCAGTGTTTACCGGGGCCAATCTCGAGGAATGCAGCTTCTTGTGAAGCCAGCACCAGCTCGTAAATGGCTTTTTGCTCAGGTGAAAATTTACCATTTGCCGGAAATGTACGGGTGATATCGCTGGCGTAGCAATCGATCTCACAGCCGGCATCAATCAGCACCAGATCGCCGTCCTTCAGAACCGCGTCATTCTCGTGATAATGCAGGATGCAGGCGTTCTTGCCCGTCGCGACGATCGAGCCGTAAGCGGGCATTTTTGCCCCGCCTTTGCGGAATTCGTAATCAAGCTCGGCTTCGAGGTGAAACTCAAACAAACCAGGGCGACTGACGCGCATCGCCTGCACATGAGCGCGCGACGAAATCTCGGCCGCTTCGCGCATTACCTTGACCTCGTTAGCACTCTTGTACAGGCGCATATCGTGGAGCAAGTGGTTGAGCGCGACAAACTCATTCGGCGGCTGCGCACCTTGGCGCGCTTTAGAGCGGATCACGTTGATCCAGTCCATTAAGTGGCGATCAAATTCCTGATTGGTACCCATCGAGTAATAAACCCGCTCGCGGCCTTCAATCAGCCCCGGCAGAATGTCGTCGATATCGCCAATTGGGAATGCGTCATCCGCGCCAAAACGACTCATGGCGCCGTCCTGGCCTGCGCGCAAACCGTCCCACAACTCACGCTCCGGATCACGCTCGCGGCAAAACAATACGTACTCGCCATGCTCGCGCCCCGGAATCAGCGCGATCACCGCCTCAGGCTCAGGAAAGCCTGAGAGGTATTGAAAATCGCTGTCCTGACGGAAGATGTGCTCGACATCGCGATTACGAATGTACACCGGGGCAGCAGGCAAAATTGCGATGCTGTTGGGTTCCATCTGCGCCATCAGCGCCTTGCGCCGACGGGCATATTCCGACTTTGGGATGCTGATCATGGCTGACGGGTTCCGCTCGTTGAGACTTAAAATCAGTGCAGCGACGGCTTTGGGGCTGGCGCTTCAGGTTTGGCAAACTCGCTAAACAACAGCAACGGCGCTACGCGCAGGTATTCCATGACTTCCATATAGTCATTTTCACCTTCCTCGGATTCCTCCAAGGCGTTTTGTACTTGGGCAATTGCTGACAGGTCTTGCAACACCTCCATCGCTTCGGTGCTCAGCGCGGTATCACCGGCCACCAGCCCAAACCCGCCGAGGAAGCCCTGACACCACTGACCAAGAGCCACAGCACGTTCGCTCAGTGGCGCCTCGTCAGATGGCAGCAACAAGACCACGGTGACCTCGCTGCCCGTCAGTTCAGTCTTGACCATTTCCTGCAGGCCAATCAGCGCTTGGCGCACGGTATCAACAGGCGCGGCGCCAAGCAGCTCGGCGGCGTCGACCAGCCAGCTGTCGACCTCAAAGCCTGCGCCCGCGCAGCTGCGGCCAAGCAGCAAGCCTTGCAGTTCGGCAGGAGAAATAGAAAACCCGTTGCTGGATAGCAACGCGGCGAATGCAGAATAAGGAGAATTAGAAGTTGGCATAGATTACTAGGCGCCAGACGGCGCAATCACTAGAATAGAGGCTTGGTATCCTAGCATTTGCAGACCCACCAAGACCATCGACGCTAGATGAGTCGGTCATCGAATTGCTGATCAGTGCCAGGACAGGTACAACGCGTCAACCTGACGGATATTGCAACTGCTGGCCGTGGCCCTCAGGATGCCTACCCCGTCGTAGATCGGCATTTGCGGTTTGACCCCAGACGGCATCGCGCCTATATCCTAAACTTACGAAAACGCTTACGAAGACCTAGCCCCCGATCAATCTTTGCCTTAGCGAGACCCCATGGAAGACGCCGATCTGCAAGCCCTGTTGAGCAAACTGGAACCACTTGTCCAGCGTGTTGAGCAACTCAAGGCTCAGAACAAAGTACTGATTGCACACGAGCAAGCGTGGCGCGGGGAGCGCGCTCATCTGATTGAAAAGAACGAATTGGCCCGGCATAAGGTCGAATCAATGATTTCGCGCCTTAAAGCCCTGGAGCAGGACTCATGACACAGTCGAATACCGTAAACGTTCAGATCCTCGATAAAGAATATTGCATCAATTGTCCACAGAACGAACGCGCAAACTTAGAAGGCGCTGCGCGCTATCTTGATGCAAAAATGCGCGAGATTCGCAGCAGCGGCAAAGTCATCGGTGCCGACCGCGTAGCGGTGATGGCCGCCCTGAACATCACCCACGAGCTGTTGCACAAGCAAAGCGACCTGGATCAGCAGACCTCATCAACCCGCGAACAGGTACGCGACTTGCTGCAACGGGTCGATAACGCACTTGCGGATGATGTTGGTGGTCAGCCGGGCTGATCCACGCGACGCTTTCAGGTATACTCGCTCCTGCTCCCTGGAGTGTGCGCCAGTTGGTCATGTCCCTGAGCCGATACGCACAACCCCGGGGGTTGCAAGCTGGGGCCGGTGTGCATGTCCGCTCGACGGAAAGCCTGAACGCCTCCTTCAACCTCCACCTTGAACTTTCGGGTTCAAGGGCTACACCGACAGCGGCACGTCGGGGAGTCACTCTATTCATGCTTGTTGCTTACCGTGGCAGCAAGCGATCTTGCAGACGCTTCTGATGCTCGATCCAACCCTTCTAAGTCGCAAGCAACTGCGCCGTACATTACGCCAGACGCGCCGCGCACTCTCGCCAGCCGAGCAACGCCGTGCCGCGCAAGGCTTATACAGACAGCTTGCGCAGCACCCTGTATTTCGTCGTGCCAAGCACATCGCCCTGTATTTGCCGAATGATGGTGAGATCGATCCGCGCCTCCTCCTGCGCGCCGCACAGAAACGTGGCAAAGCGACGTACCTGCCAGTGCTCAATGCCTGGCCGCGAAGCAAGATGGTGTTTCAGCGCATTCGCCCAGCTGAAAAATTGCGACGTAATCGTTTTGGGATATCCGAACCGCGCGCAAACCCGGCTCAGCAACGTAAAGTCTGGGCACTCGATTTAATTTTATTACCGCTAGTCGGTTTTGACAGTGAAGGTGGACGTCTCGGTATGGGCGGCGGATTCTACGACCGCAGCCTGGCTTACCGAGCAAGGCGCAAAAATTGTCACAAACCGACGCTTCTAGGCTTGGCGCATGAGTGTCAACAAGTCGAAAAGCTGGCCATGGCCAGTTGGGATGTGCCGCTTAACGCGACGGTAACGGATCAACAGTGGTACTGAACGATTAAGGGCACCTGTCCATAAAGTTGCGCCGCATCCTGCAGCGCCGTTCAATCCTGACGACTACGACTGATGCGACTCACTCACCGCCGTATCAGCCTGGCGATCCCACAGGCTCTGTGTATAACCCGTTGTCACCACGCCCAAACTGAACAGAATTACTAGCACCCACAACAAATCTGGCTTACGTCTCATAGAATGCCTCCCCCTTTGAGGCAATCTGCGCACGGTGTTACCGGCGGCATTTATTATAGAACTACGAACTACTAAACCCGTAGAAACGCTGGCATTGTGTGCTTGTGCCTGGCACTCGGCAATTGCAGGTGCCCAACGGTCAACTGCTGGACACCTTACAACCCGAATACTCGATATTCCTGCAACTTGCCGCTCTGCGGGTATCCTCAAGGACTTAAGGACATAATTGCTGGAGCAAAGTTCATGCCCACTTGGCTGATGAAATCAGAACCTGACGAATTTTCAATCCATGACCTGCAGCGCTTAAAGGTTGCGCGCTGGGATGGGGTACGTAATTATCAAGCACGCAACTTCATGCGCAGCATGAAAGCTGGCGATTTATTCTTTTTTTATCACTCAAGTTGCCCTGAGCCTGGTATTGCAGGTATCGCTCGCATCAGCCGCGCAGCCTATCCAGACCCAACCGCACTTGATAAAAAAAGCCATTACTTCGATGCAAAAGCCACTGCCGAGAAGAACCCATGGAGCGCCGTCGATGTCGAATTCGTAGAAGCCTTCAAGCAGGTTATTCAACTCTCCGACCTGAAGGCGCAGCATGCGCTGCTCGAGCTGCCACTTGTGCAAAAAGGTAGCCGCTTATCAGTAATGCCAGTGCAAGAAACCCACTGGCAAGCAATTTTACAAATGCACTGACACCTAATAACAATACGACGACTAGAGTGGACTCAGTTATATGGCGCAACGCCTGCCACAGACATGGATTGCCCGATTTGCACTGGCGGTACTATTAAGCGGGCTTTATTTTGCCAGCCTGACCGTTTGGCAGCAGATGGTTCAGGATCAACAGCAATCCATCGCTGAACGGGTTAGCTCCCAAGCAAAAAATCTCGCAACACGATTGCAAAACAACCTCGACTATCAGGTTCATGACCTTTATCGCGTCGCTCAACTATGGAACCAGCGTGGGCGTATTCCCAAAGATCAATGGCTGCTTGAGAGTCAGTTTTCCCTAGAGCATTTCAAGGCTTATCAGTCGATTCAGTGGCTCGGCCCTGACCTGCATATGCGCTGGGTGGCGCCCATCACCGGCAATGAGGCTGCGCTCAATTTTGTCCTAAAGCCTGACCATCCCAACTATTCGCTGGCATTACACGCCCGCGACACCGGCACCCCTCAGTTTTCCAATAGCTTTGCCCTGGTTCAAGGCGGCCGCGGTTTTGTTTTATATACCCCGCTGTATATCAAGAATGAACAGGGCAAACGGGTATTCGATGGCTTTTTACAAGGCGTATTCAAAGTTGAACCGCTCATGGATCAGTTGTTATCTGAAGTTGATCGCGATTATTTCAGCGCCGATCTACTGGAAAACGGCAAACCGATCTACAGCCGTGAGCAACCCGACACAAAGGCGGAATTCGAACAGAAGATTGCCTTTCACCTGTTGGATAATCAAAGCTTTGCTATCACCTTGAAACCCAGCCCAAAACTGCTCGCCAGGCTGCACTCGCCACTGCCGACATTCGTCCTCTGCGCCAGCTTGATCATCAGCACATTGCTGGTCGCTGCATTGGCGCTGGCCCTGCAAAGCCATCAACGCGCCAATGATCTACAGAACAGTAACCAGCGCCTGAATAAAGAGATAGCGCAACGTGAGCACATTGAACACGTGCTGATAGAGAGCCGCGAACGCTTGCAGTTGGTTATCGACATGACCGACTCAAGCAGCGACGGCCTGTTTATCGTCAATCCCGATAGCCGTGAAATCATTTACATGAATCGCGCCACCTATCGCTCGCTTGGTTACAGCGCCGAGGAGTTCAGTGACTTATTCAAACAGAACCCAGACCATCTATTACCTAACTTTACCAACTGGCTCAGCGAGTTGCGCAAGTCTCAAGACAGCAGCCCCTCGCAGATGTCACAACACCAGTTGCTCCGCCGCGATGGCAGTACGCAACCGGCTGAAATCAGTGCACAGCTGGTCGTGATCAATGAGCACGAATATTTGATCTGCGTGTCGCGCGACAATAGCGAACGCCTGCGGTTTGAGGCTCAGCTAAAAACCCTGTCGCAACAGGATGGATTAACCGGGCTGTTTAACCGGCGCTATTTTGACAATCAATTGGAGAGCGAATGGCGACGTTTGCAGCGCTCGGGCTCACCACTGACCCTGATGATGCTCGATATCGACTACTTCAAGGCTTATAACGATCAGCGCGGCCACTTGGCGGGTGATGATGCATTGCGCCATGTTGCCAAGATCATGCAGGACTGCCTGCACCGTCAAGGTGATTCAGCCTACCGTTATGGCGGCGAAGAGTTCGCGATTATTTTGGCCAACACAGGTGCCGAAGGCGCCGCTCACATTGCCGCCCAACTCCACCAGAAGCTGGATGAAGCGCGCATCAGACACCTCAGCAGCCCATTCGGCAGGCTAACCCTGAGCATTGGCATTGCCAGCATCAACGCTGATAACGAAGACCTGCCAGATAGCCTCATCGAGCGCAGCGACCAGGCGCTGTATCAAGCCAAGCACGAAGGACGCAACCGTACTTGCTTAGCCCGCCCGGTGAGCTGAGCCCTCAAGCCTGCGTGTAGCGAACGACTACTGCAAGATCAGGTTATTGAACAGCAAATCCTTGACCAGCGGCTCACCCTCTTCCTGAGTCAGCACCTGCTGAACCTGTTTCAAGGCCTCTTCGCGCAGCTTTTCTTTAGCATCGGGCGCACTCAGCCCCTCTTCGGTTTGCTCGGAAAACAGCATCACCAATTGATTGCGAATCAAGGGTTCATGATGGGTGACCTTGGCTTCAGCCTCCGGCCCTTCAACACGTAGCGATACATCCGCTTTATAAAACTTCAACTTAGGTCCGGTGCCAAAGTTACCCACTAGCGCTGGCGTCAGATTGATATAAGCAACTGCTGGCGCTGCTTGCTCGCCCTCGGCTTCGGTTTCTTCGGCCATTGCATGCAAGGGGAATGTCAGGGCAATCAATAGTGCGAGGATGGCTTTCACAGGACTCACTCTCCGTAAGGGTTGTGCCAAGCATAGCGACTACAACGCCAGCGCCCAAGCACAATGCTTATGCTGCACCATTACAAGCAACCATGCTTGTTGACCCGACCTATCAGAACTCTACACTGCACCTCATTACTTGAAAAAGGATGTGCCCGATGAAAGCCGTGCTATGCAAAGCCTTTGGCCCTGCCGAGACGTTGGTGGTGGAAGAGACCGCCAACCCTGAGGCGAAGAAAAACGAAGTGGTCATCGACGTGCATTGCGCCGGTGTCAACTTCCCAGACACGCTGATCATCGAAGGCAAATACCAATTCAAGCCACCCTTCCCATTCTCTCCGGGTGGCGAAGCAGCAGGTGTTGTCAGCTCCGTTGGCGAAAAAGTCAGCCACCTGAAAGTCGGTGACCGGGTCATGGCACTGACAGGCTGGGGCAGCTTTGCCGAGCAGGTGGCGGTACCCAGCTATAACGTAATGCCGGTGCCTAAACTGATGGACTTCCCAAGCGCAGCAGCCTTTGGCATGACCTACGGTACCTCGATGCACGCCCTCAAACAGCGCGCCAACTTACAGCCAGGTGAAACCTTGCTGGTGCTCGGCGCATCGGGTGGTGTCGGCCTCGCTGCCGTCGAAATCGGCAAAGCCATGGGCGCCAAGGTAATTGCCGCCGCCAGCAGTGCTGAAAAACTCGACGTGGCTAAAGCCGCAGGCGCGGATGAGCTGATCAACTACAACGAAAGCAATCTCAAAGAAGAAGTTAAGCGCATTACCGGCGGCCAGGGCGCAGACGTCATCTATGATCCGGTCGGCGGCGACTTGTTTGACCTTGCCGTACGCAGCATTGCCTGGAATGGTCGCTTGCTGGTGGTTGGCTTTGCCAGCGGACGCATCCCGGAAGTGCCAGTCAACCTGATGCTGCTCAAGGGTGCATCGGTGGTCGGCGTATTCTGGGGTTCATTCGCCCAGCGTCAACCGCAAGACAACCTCGCCAACTTCCAGCAACTGTTCGCGTGGCACGCTGAAGGCAAACTCAAGCCACTGGTGTCCGAAACCTTCGCCCTGGAAAAAGCCGCCGACGCAATCAACCTGCTAGGCCAACGCAAGGCTGTTGGCAAGGTCGTGGTTCAGGTTCGCTAAACAGCGGCGCAGTAATGCACGGTTAATCACGCGGAGCATAGGCAAACACGTCAGCACGCATCTGGTGCGCGTCCATGCCCGCTTCTACCAACGCATCAAGCGTTCCGTAAACCATTGGCGGTGAGCCGCTGGCATAGACATGCAGGGATTTAAGGTCACTGAAGTCTTCGCTCACGGCTTCATGCAGCAAGCCACAACGGCCCTGCCAGCCGCATTGATCACTGACTACTTTATGCAGGGTCAGATTTTCCAGCTGTTGCCAGTCGACCCAGTGCGGCAAGTCATAGAAATCATCTGGGCTGCGTGCGCCCCAGTACAAATGCACCGGATGCTTAAAGCCTGCTTCGCGGCAATGCTCAATCAAACTGTGCATCTGCGCCATGCCGGTGCCTGCGGCGATCAACACCAACGGCCCGGCAGGCAACTCAGCCAAATGGGTATCGCCGAACGGCAACTGCACGCGAACAAACCCCTGCTGCTGTAATCGTCCGATCAGGGCCACAGTTTCTTCATCTCGGGCAAGGATGTGCAACTCAAGATCGCGCCCAGCATGCGGAGCAGAAGCCAGCGAAAAGGCGGTGTAGTCACCTTCAGCGCGTTGCAGCAGTAGATACTGGCCGGCGTGATAACGCGGTAATTTGCCGGCAGGCGCGCGCAGACACAGGCGGTAGACATCGCCGCCTACGTCTGCACAGCTGACAATCTGGCAAGACAGCTCGCGCACCGGCAACTCTCCCGGCGCCAGCACCCCGTCCCAATGCACAATGCAGTCTTCTAACGGCTCGGCCAGACAGGTGAATAACTCACCGTGATTAAGCTCGCTGCCATTTTGCTTAACCCGACCTTCAACCAGCAGCGCCGCACAAATGTGGCAATTACCGTTGCGGCAGCTTTGCGGACAATCAAAGCCCTGACGCCGCGCGGCATCAAGAATGGGTTCACCCGGCTGCACTTCAACTTCAGCACCTGAAGGTTGCAAGATGACTTTCATAACGCTTTCCGACTCCAATGCAGCATCAATCAATCCCTAGCTCGGCCCACATATCATCAACCTTTCGTTTGACGGCATCGTCCTGAACAATCGCCCGACCCCATTCGCGAGTGGTTTCGCCCGGCCATTTATTAGTTGCATCAAGCCCCATCTTCGACCCCAAACCCGAAACGGGTGAGGCAAAGTCGAGGTAGTCGATCGGTGTATTTTCAATCATCACAGTGTCGCGAGCCGGATCCATGCGCGTGGTAATCGCCCAAATCACATCATTCCAGTCACGCGCATTGATGTCGTCATCGGTAACGATGACAAATTTGGTGTACATGAACTGACGCAAGAATGACCACACACCAAGCATCACGCGCTTAGCATGGCCCGGGTACTGTTTCTTCATGGTCACCACCGCCATGCGGTAGGAGCAACCTTCAGGCGGCAGGTAGAAGTCGGTAATCTCCGGAAACTGCTTTTGCAGAATCGGGACAAACACCTCATTCAGCGCCACACCCAAAATCGCGGGCTCATCGGGCGGCCGACCGGTGTAAGTACTGTGATAAATCGGTTTCTGCCGACGGGTAATACGCTCAACCGTAAACACCGGAAAGCTATCCACTTCATTGTAGTAGCCGGTGTGATCGCCATACGGGCCTTCATCGGCCATCTCGCCGGGGTGAATGACCCCTTCGAGAACGATCTCAGCGCTGGCGGGCACCTGCAAATCGCTGCCACGGGCCTTGATCAGCTCAGTCTTGTTGCCCCGCAACAAGCCCGCAAATGCATACTCGGACAAACTGTCCGGAACGGGTGTGACTGCGCCAAGAATGGTCGCCGGATCAGCGCCCAACGCAACTGCCACCGGGTATGGGCGATCCGGATACTTTTGACACCACTCACGGAAATCCAGGGCGCCGCCACGATGGCTGAGCCAACGCATGATGACCTTGTTCCGGCCAATCACCTGTTGCCGATAAATACCCAGGTTCTGGCGCTCTTTATTCGGCCCTTTGGTAATGGTCAGTCCCCAAGTGATCAGCGGGGCGACATCGCCAGGCCAGCAGGTTTGCACCGGCAGCTTGGTCAAATCGACATCATCACCTTCTTCAATCACTTCCTGACAAGGTGCGTCTTTCAATACCTTGGGCGCCATCGACAGCACTTTGCGGTAGATCGGCAGCTTGTCCCACGCATCTTTCAGACCTTTGGGTGGCTCAGGTTCCTTGAGGAACGCGAGCAGCTTGCCAATTTCACGCAGCTCACTAACGGCCTCGGCACCCATACCCAACGCCACACGTTGCGGCGTGCCGAACAGGTTACCGAGCACTGGCATATCAAACCCGGTCGGGTTTTCGAACAGCAACGCTGGCCCCGCTTTACGCAGGGTGCGGTCACAGATTTCAGTCATTTCCAGCACCGGGGACACCGGAGTCTGGATACGCTTGAGTTCGCCGCGCTTTTCCAAGCCGCTGATAAAGTCGCGCAGGTCGCGATACTGCATGCAGGAGCCTCGTGTCAGGCAGAGCCATCGAAGCGCAAAGTTTAACGCCCCACTCAGTTATTCAGAAGGCCAAAAGCCAATTCACACAAACACAAAAGCCGGGATCAGTAATGATTACCCGGCTTTTGCGAAATCTTACAGTACAACAAGTCACTTGATCTAAACACGACTCACCGCAAACCGAGGTCGCGTGTGCAAAGGTCAGGCAAGGCAGAAATTACCGAGGCCGCGCAGTGTACGAGTAGTACATGAGCACGCCGAGGTAATTTCTAACGCAGCATCACCGCAGCACACACGGCCGCAAGCCAACCCCAATCAACCCCAATCACTTACGCTTCATGGACATGAAAAACTCTTCATTGGTCTTGGTCGCTTTAAGCTTGTCGATCAAGAATTCAATGGCGGCAATCTCATCCATTGGGTGCAGCAACTTACGCAGAATCCAAATGCGCTGTAGCTCGTCTTCAGCGGTCAGCAACTCTTCGCGGCGGGTACCGGAGCGGTTGATGTTGATCGCAGGGAAAACGCGCTTCTCAGCGATACGACGATCCAAAGGCAGTTCCATGTTACCGGTACCTTTGAATTCTTCGTAAATCACTTCGTCCATCTTCGAACCGGTTTCAACCAGCGCGGTCGCCAGAATGGTCAGCGAGCCACCTTCTTCGATGTTACGTGCGGCACCGAAGAAGCGCTTTGGCTTCTCCAGGGCGTGAGCATCAACACCACCGGTCAATACCTTGCCGGAGCTTGGGATTACGGTGTTGTAGGCACGCGCCAGACGGGTAATCGAGTCGAGCAGGATGACCACGTCTTTCTTGTGTTCAACCAGACGCTTGGCCTTCTCGATGACCATTTCAGCAACCTGCACGTGGCGGGTTGGTGGCTCATCGAAGGTCGAAGCAACGACTTCACCGCGCACAGTGCGCTGCATTTCAGTTACTTCTTCAGGGCGCTCATCGATCAACAGAACGATCAGGTGGCACTCAGGGTTGTTACGCGTGATGTTGCTGGCAATGTTCTGCAGCATGATGGTCTTGCCCGCTTTTGGCGGCGCAACAATCAGACCACGCTGACCTTTACCAATCGGCGCACACAGGTCGATAACGCGACCGGTGATGTCTTCAGTGGAGCCGTTACCGGCTTCCATAACCAGACGCTTGGTAGGAAACAGCGGCGTCAGGTTTTCAAAAAGAATCTTGTTCTTCGCGTTCTCAGGACGGTCGTAATTGATCGTGTCGACCTTGAGCAGTGCGAAGTAGCGTTCGCCTTCTTTTGGCGGGCGAATTTTACCGACGATGGTGTCGCCAGTACGCAGGTTGAAACGGCGGATCTGGCTTGGCGAAACATAAATATCGTCTGGGCCAGCGAGATATGAGGCATCCGCAGAGCGGAGGAAGCCGAAACCGTCCTGGAGAATTTCCAACACGCCATCACCGGAAATTTCTTCGCCGCCTTTAGAGTGTCGTTTCAGTAGCGAGAAAATCACGTCCTGCTTGCGCGAACGGGCCATGTTATCGATGCCCATCTGTTCGGCCATTTCGAGCAGTTCAGTAATCGGCTTTTGCTTGAGTTCGGTCAGATTCATAGGAATGACGTAATCATTGTGAGGAGGGAAAATAAGCTATTAGCTTGGGAGGCCGCGCCGCACTTGAAGGCGACTGGATCGCGAAATGATTCATAAAGGAATGCGTCGGCGACGGCTATGCAGGGGGCTGTATAGGAAATACAGCGAGGTCGAATGTAACATCGTGCAAATACGCACGTCTAGCCTTTAAATACAAAAAAAGCCCCGATATTTCGGGGCTTTTTCACAAAACGACTTAGATATTGCTATCTAGGAACGCAGTCAGTTGCGACTTCGACAGTGCGCCAACCTTGGTCGCCTCAACATTGCCATTCTTGAACAGCATCAGTGTTGGGATACCGCGCACGCCGTACTTTGGTGGCGTTTCCTGGTTTTCGTCGATGTTCAGTTTGCAAACTTTAAGCTTGCCTTGATAAGTCTGAGCAATCTCGTCGAGAACCGGTGCAATCATTTTGCACGGGCCACACCATTCAGCCCAGTAGTCGACCAGAATAGCGCCTTCGGCTTGAATGACTTCTTGGTCAAAGCTTGCGTCGCTGACGCTAGTGATGAATTCGCTCATGGAAATCTCCGAGTTCGGAAGCAACAAAATTGGCAGACATCATAACGCGGCTTTGCAATCACAGCCAGAAAAGCACAATTGCGTTTTTCAATAACTCAATACATTTTTCATATCGAACTAATCTCCAAGCGTGACGAAAGCGATGCCTGTGCGTAAAGCAGCGGCGCGTATGTGCTGCTGCATAGCCTTCTGCGCGGGTGCTTTTGCACGACGTCCGAGCGCCCTGAGAATCTTAGTATGTTCCTTCCACGTTTCCAGCGCACGCTCGGGACGAATGAACGGCAACTTCTGACTTTCGAGGAAAATATCAGCGCTCGAAGTGACAATCCCCAGCATCGCCTGATTACCACTGGCCTGCAAAATACGCCGATGAAAATCAAAATCCAGCTGTGACGCGCGCTCAAAATCACTGGCCCGCAGCTCTAACCGCATCTGTTCGACGTTATCTTGCAGGGCATCCAGCTCTTGCGCACTCAAGGTCACCGCCGCGAGCCCGCAAGCAAAGCCCTCTAATGCGAAACGTAACTGAAAGGTATCGGCCGCAGAGACCTGAGCGGCAAACGGCCAAGCGAACCCATTACTAGCGGTCAGCTGCGTTGCCGGCGCCTGCACAAACACCCCTTTACCAGGCTGCACACTGACCAAGCCCAACGCGCTCAGCGATGAAAGCGCCTCACGCAATGAGGTACGACTGACCCCAAGCCGCTCGGCCAGATCACGCTGCGAGGGCAGCGCATCGCCAGCGCGGTAATCCTCTTGCTCGATCAGATCGCGGATTGCTTGCAGGGCATATTCAGGTACCGCGCGAGGCGTAGAAGCATGCATAACTGTTCGGGCCGGTCAGTCCAGTAAGACTGTCTTTGTAAGGCCATTTAGCACCCACTGGCAAGTTACGCCCCGCCATTGCGCGCCCTTGAAATTAGCGCACTGAGATGGCGCAAAAAAATTCCCGACCAACTAGTCAGATTCTTAACTGTTCAGACCAGTAAGACCTTGTTTTGCAAAAGCAATAATCGTAAGTGCATGAATCTACTGACTATTGGCACAGCTGATGCAATCAAGCACTTATCGAAATTGTTCGAATTTAATTACCCAGTCGGGAGACAGCCATGACCCACGCTAACCGCAGCCTACTCAGCATCCTGTTCGCTAGCCTGATGCTAAGCATGACCACAGCCAGTGCTGATGGCCTCAGTGACATTAGCGAACGCGGGGTGTTGAAAGTTGCAGTCCCGCAAGACTTTCCACCATTTGGCTCGGTGGGTCCTGATCTAAAACCTCGCGGCCTGGATATCGACACAGCCCAACTGCTGGCTGACAAACTCTCGGTAAAACTGGAGCTCACGCCAGTCAACAGTACCAACCGCATTCCGTTCCTAACCACCGGCAAAGTTGATCTGGTCATCTCCAGCCTGGGTAAAAACCCTGAGCGTGAATCGGTAATTGATTTCTCGGAGGCTTACGCGCCGTTTTATTTAGGGGTGTTTGGTCCTGAGGACGCCGCTGTGGCATCGCTGGCCGACCTCTCCGGCAAAACCATTAGCGTCACCCGTGGCGCTATCGAAGACATCGAGCTAAGCAAGGTTGCGCCTAAAGATGCAACGATCAAGCGCTTCGAAGACAACAACTCGACCATCGCCGCCTACCTTTCTGGCCAGGTTGATTTAATCGCCAGTGGTAACGTTGTGATGTCGGCCATTGCTGAGCGCAATCCAAAACGTGTACCTGCAATGAAGCTCAACCTCAAGGACTCGCCCACTTATGTTGGCTTGAACAAAAACGAGCCAGCCCTGCTCGACAAGGTTAACCAGATCATCAGCACCGCCAAGACTGACGGCAGCCTCAACGACATCAGCGAGAAATGGTTGAAGCAGCCACTGCCTGCCGACCTATAAGCCTTCACACCTTGTTGGAGGCCTGACTCGATGGCGTACCAGTTCAACTTTGTTCCCGTACTTGAAAATGCTGATCTGCTGCTGCAAGGCGCAATGTTCACCCTGGCCCTAACGCTGGTTGGCACTGTGCTCGGTGTCGGCTTAGGGATTATTGGCGCGGTATTACGTGCCTGGAAGATCAAACCATTCAATCGGGTCTTTGCGATCTACGTTGAGCTGATACGCAACACGCCCTTTATTGTTCAGCTGTTTTTCATTTTCTTCGGCCTGCCCGCCCTTGGCGTACGCATGAATGAGTGGGAAGCAGCCGTACTGGCGATGGTGATCAACCTCGGCGCCTATTCCACGGAAATTATCCGCGCAGGGATTCAAGCCGTTCCGGCTGGCCAGCTCCAAGCCGCTTCAGCATTGGCCATGAGCCGTTTTGAGATATTTCGCTATGTCGTCCTACGCCCGGCGTTGAGTAAAGTTTGGCCCGCGCTATCAAGCCAGATAATCATCGTCATGCTGGGCTCGTCGGTGTGCTCGCAGATATCCACGGAAGAGTTGTCGTTCGCCGCCAACTTCATTCAATCACGCAACTTCCGCGCCTTTGAAACCTATCTAGTCACAACACTGCTGTACCTGGCCATGGCGATCATTATTCGCCAGTTGCTGGCGTGGGTTGGCCGACGCTTTATTGCAGGAGCGCGCTGATGGACTTCACCCTTTGGGACATTATCCGCAACCTGCTCACTGGCTTGCAGTGGACGCTGCTGTTGTCATTGGTGGCGTTTGTCTGCGGCGGTATTGCCGGGTTGCTAGTATTACTGGCGCGAATCGCCCCGCTGCAGCCTTTGCGGGTTCTGGCTTACGGCTACATTGAGCTATTCCAGGGCACACCTTTGCTGATGCAGTTATTCATGGTGTTTTTCGGCGTAGCCCTGCTTGGCATCGACGTTTCACCCTGGCTGGCCGCCGCTATCGCGCTCACGCTGTTCACCAGCGCGTTTCTCGCCGAGATCTGGCGCGGTTGTGTCGAGTCCATTCCGCGCGGGCAGTGGGAAGCCTCAGAAAGCCTGGCCCTGTCGCGGCTCGAAGTATTGCGCCACGTAGTGCTGCCGCAAGCCCTGCGTATCGCCATCGCCCCCACCGTTGGCTTCTCGGTGCAGGTCGTGAAAGGCACCGCTGTGACCTCAATCATTGGTTTCACCGAACTGACCAAAACCGGCGGCATGCTGGCAAATGCCACGTTTGAACCGTTCATGGTTTATGGCTTTGTTGCGCTGGGCTACTTCCTACTCTGCTACCCCCTCTCGTTTGCTGCACACCGCCTGGAAAGGAGGCTCAATGTCACTGCTTAACGTCAGCGCCCTGCACAAATACTACGGCGACAATCACGTGCTCAAGGGGATAGACCTTGAGGTAGCCGAAGGTGAAGTCGTGGCCATCATCGGCCGCAGTGGCTCGGGCAAAAGCACCTTGTTGCGCACCCTCAATGGCTTGGAATCGATCAATGACGGGGTAATTGAAGTCGATGGCGAATACCTCGACGCAGCGCGTGCCGATTTACGCAGCTTGCGGCAAAAGGTCGGCATGGTATTTCAGCAATTCAATCTGTTTCCACACCTGAGCGTTGGCGAGAATGTAATGCTCGCTCCTCAGGTGGTGAAAAAGATACCCCGCGAACAAGCTGCAACCTTGGCCCAGCAAATGCTCGATCGCGTCGGCCTTGGCGAGAAGTTTGCCGCGTACCCCGAGCAACTTTCCGGTGGTCAACAGCAGCGCGTTGCCATTGCACGGGCCTTGGCCATGTCGCCCAAGGTGCTGCTGTGCGATGAAATAACCTCGGCGCTCGACCCGGAGCTGGTAAATGAGGTGTTGGCGGTGGTCAAGCAATTGGCCAGCGAAGGCATGACCCTGATTATGGTCACCCATGAAATGCGCTTCGCCCGTGAAGTCGGCGACAAGCTGGTGTTTATGCATCAAGGCAAAGTGCATGAAGTGGGCGACCCGAAACAACTGTTTGCCGAACCGCAAACAGCAGAGTTGCGCAATTTCATTAGCTCGGTTCATTTATGAGCGAACCCTGAGCGCTACGCCAAGAGCCCTTTATACCGCGAGCCCTTTGCGCCGTTCGGTGAAGTGTTTGCGAGCATTGATCGCGACGGCGAGGCGCATAACTGCGATGAGCAAGACGTTCAGCGATCGTTACTGGTGTCGCTATAAAATCACTTGGAAAGATTTATTAAGGCCTTGCAAAAAACCCAGCGGACGCCCGCCTGTGGGTGCGGCAAGGTCTTTATGACCAGCAAAAATATCTGCTACCAGATTGCTAGGCGTTGGCGTGGTCGGTTGATCGTGGCACGATGACCGAGTTCAGCATCGAGATCTCACATGCCATGCCAGAAAACTCTAACGAGTCATACCCATTGATTGCCGCTATCGACCTTGGCTCAAACAGCTTTCACATGGTGTTAGCCAAAGCCGATCATGGCGAAATCCGTATCCTTGAACGCCTCGGCGACAAGGTGCAACTCGCCGCAGGTATCAACGAAGATCGGGTTCTCAACGAAGACGCCATGCAGCGCGGCATCGACTGCTTGCGCCGCTTTGCCCAACTCACTGCAAACTTGCCCCAAGGTGCTGTACGCATCGTCGCCACCAATGCCTTGCGTGAAGCCCGTAATCGCGCGGAGTTCATTCAACGCGCCGAAGAAGTATTGGGCCACCCGGTTGAAGTGATTTCCGGACGCGAAGAAGCTCGACTGATCTATTTGGGTGTATCACACAGCATTGCCGATACCCCCGGAAAGCGCCTCGTTACTGACATTGGTGGCGGCAGCACCGAATTCATTATCGGCAAACGGTTTGAACCCCTGCTGCGCGAAAGCCTGCAGATGGGTTGTGTGAGCTATACCCAGCGCTTTTTCAAAGACGGCAAGATTACTCAAGCACGTTACGCCCAGGCATACACTGCTGCACGTCTCGAGATAATGGGTATTGAGCATGCACTGCGCCGCTTGGGCTGGGAGGAAGCCGTTGGCGCCTCTGGCACCATCAAGGCAATCGGCCTGACCATTCAAGCAGCAGGCTTGGGTAAAGGTGAAGTCAACAGCGAAGGGCTGGCCTGGCTGAAGCGCAAAGTGCTCAAGCTGGGTGACGTTGATAAGCTTGATCTCGACGGGATCAAAGCAGATCGTCGCGGCATTTTCCCGGCTGGCTTGGCAATCATGGAGGCCATTTTCGATGCCTGCGAGCTGAACAGCATGTCCCATTCAGAAGGTGCGCTGCGTGAAGGCGTGCTCTATGACCTGCTCGGCCGCCATCATCATGAAGACGTCCGTGAGCGCACCCTGAGCGCGCTGATGGAGCGTTATCACGTTGACCTTGAGCAAGCCGCCCGCGTTGAATCGAAGGCACTCGAGGCGCTCGCACAGGTTGAGAAAACGTGGTCGCTAAAAGAGGATTGGCACAAGGAGCTGCTGGTCTGGGCCGCACGCGTCCACGAACTGGGCTTGGACATCGCCCACTACCAATATCACAAGCATGGCGCCTATCTGGTTGAGCACTCTGATTTGGCCGGTTTCTCACGCATCGACCAGCAGATGCTGGCCTTATTGATACGCGGCCACCGGCGTAATATTCCCAAGGACAAGCTCGCCGAATTCGGTAAAGAAAGCATCACCCTGATTCGCCTATGCGTATTGCTGCGCTTTGCGATTCTGTTCCATCACATCCGCAGCACTCAGGAAATGCCCAAAGTAGAGCTAAAAGCCTCTGCACAGAGCCTTGAGTACCGCTTCCCGGATGGCTGGCTGGAAGCCAACCCGTTGACCCAGGCTGACTTCACTCAGGAAGCCGAGTGGTTAAAACGCGTCGGTATCGAGCTTAGCGTGCGCTAACCAGCGGTACTGTCAGCTTATCAAGCAACCCGGCCTGCGCACTGCGCGGGTTTTGGTTGCCGGTCGGACTGCTTTGCAGGTAGCGACCGTCAGGCTGCAATACCCAGCTGTGGGTGTTATCGCTGAGGTACATTTCCAGCTCTTTCTTGACCCGCAAGATCAGCTTCCTGCCTTCGACCGGAAACGCGGTTTCTACGCGCTTATCGAGGTTGCGCTCCATCCAGTCAGCACTCGACAGATAGATCTTCTCCTCGCCTTCATTGAGGAAGTAGAAGACCCGCGTGTGCTCAAGGAAGCGGCCAATAATCGAGCGCACCTGAATGTTGTGCGAAACACCCGGAATACCCGGACGCAGGCAGCACATACCGCGCACCACCAGATCAATCCTGACCCCGCTCTGACTGGCTTTATACAACGCCCGAATAATCTTCGGATCAGTCAGTGAGTTGAACTTGGCCATGATGTGCGCAGGCTTTCCTTCAGAGGCCAACAAGGTCTCTTTGGCGATCATGTCGAGCAAGGTCTTTTTCAGGGTAAACGGCGCATGCAGCAACTTCTTCATGCGCAGGGTTTTACCCATACCGATCAACTGGCTAAACATCTTCGAGACGTCTTCACACAGCGCAACGTCTGCCGTCAGCAGGCTGTAATCGGTGTAAAGACGCGCGTTGCCCGCGTGATAGTTACCTGTGCCCATATGCGCATAACGCACAATATCGCCACTTTCACGCCGCAGGATCAGCATCATTTTGGCGTGGGTTTTAAAGCCGACAACACCGTAAATAACCACCGCACCGGCGGCCTGCAAACGGCTCGCCAACTGCAGGTTTGACTCTTCATCGAAGCGGGCGCGCAGCTCAATAACCGCCGTCACCTCTTTACCGTTACGCGCCGCTTCAACCAGCGCATCGACGATTTCCGAGTTAGCACCCGAGCGATACAGGGTTTGCTTGATCGCCAGTACGTGCGGGTCTTTGGCCGCTTGACGCAGCAAATCCACGACCGGCGTGAATGACTCGAACGGGTGCAGCAACAGAATGTCTTGCTTGCTGACAACGTTGAAGATGTTGTCACTGTTTTGCAGCAGCTTGGGAATAACCGGGGTAAAAGGCGTGTATTGCAGCTCTGGATGGCTTTCCAAGCCGGTGACGCTGAACAGCCGCGTCAAGTTTACCGGGCCGCCGACACGGTAAAGCTCGCTGTCGGCCAGACCGAACTGCTTGAGCAAATAATCGCTGAGGTTTTTCGGGCAGGTATCCACCACCTCAAGCCGCACCGCATCACCATAACGACGCGAGAACAGCTCGCCGCGCAGCGCACGCGCCAGGTCTTCCACATCCTCGGTATCTACCGACAAGTCGGCGTTACGTGTCAGGCGGAACTGATAGCAACCTTTGACCTTCATGCCGACGAACAAGTCATCGGCGTGAGCGTGGATCATCGACGACAGGAACACATAATTATCGCCCGCGCCGCCAACCTCTTCCGGCACGCGGATAATTCGCGGCAACAAACGTGGCGCCGGGATAATCGCCAAGCCCGAGTCGCGACCGAAGGCATCAACGCCCTCAAGCTCAACGATAAAGTTCAGGCTCTTGTTAACCAACAATGGGAATGGGTGCGTTGGATCAAGACCAATCGGGGTGATGATCGGCGCAATTTCATCACGAAAATAGCGCCGCACCCATGCCTTAATCTTGGTGTTCCAATGACGCCGGCGGATAAACCGTACCTTGTGCTTTTCCAGTGCCGGCAACAGCGTTTCATTCAAAATCGTGTACTGACGCGTGACTTGCTCATGCACCAGTTCAGAGATACGCGCCAACGCCTGATGCGGCTGCAGGCCATCAGCAGCCGCTTGCTCACGGGCGAAGGTAATCTGTTTTTTCAGGCCCGCAACACGAATCTCGAAGAACTCATCCAGATTGCTGGAGAAGATCAGCAAGAACTTCAGGCGTTCCAGCAACGGATATGACTCATCCAGCGCCTGCTCAAGCACGCGGATATTGAATTGCAGCTGCGACAGCTCGCGGTGGATATACAAGCTGCTGTCATCCAGGCTCGGCACCACCATTGGCGGCGCCGGATGAGCCTCTGCGGCAACCGGTGCAGCAGGCTCAACAACCGGTGCCGGTGCCTCAACGACAACCGGCTCTTCAGTTTGCAATTCAGTCAATCCTTCGGTGTTCATTTGCGGGGTTCCTAGGGGCTATTGCCCTTGTTTTAACAGTTCGGCCGCACGCACGGCAAAGTAAGTCAGAATACCGTCAGCGCCTGCACGCTTGAAGCCTGTCAGTGACTCAAGAATGACTGCCTCGCTGAGCCAGCCGTTCTGGATGGCGGCCATGTGCATGGCGTACTCGCCACTGACCTGATAGACAAAGGTCGGCACCTTAAATTCCTGCTTAACGCGCCAGACGATGTCGAGATACGGCATACCCGGTTTAACCATGACCATGTCCGCGCCTTCAGCCAGGTCGGCGGCCACTTCGTGAAGCGCCTCGTCACCGTTAGCCGGATCCATCTGGTAGGTGTTCTTGCTGCCTTTACCTAAGTTAGCAGCTGAGCCCACGGCGTCACGGAATGGGCCGTAATAGGCGCTGGCGTATTTGGCGGAGTAAGCCATGATCCGCACATTGGTATGGTCAGCCAATTCCAGCGCTTCACGGATCGCCTGAATACGCCCGTCCATCATATCCGAAGGCGCAACAACCTGAGCACCGGCATCGGCGTGCGACAACGCTTGCTTGACCAGTGCATCAACGGTGATGTCGTTCTGCACATAACCGTCTGCATCGAGAATGCCGTCTTGACCGTGGGTGGTGAACGGGTCCAATGCCACATCACTGATCACGCCCAGCTCTGGGAAACGCGCACGCAATGCACGAATCGCGCGCTGGGCAATGCCGTCAGGGTTCCACGCTTCACTGCCATCCAGCGATTTTTTCTCAAGCGGCGTGACCGGGAATAAAGCCAAGGCTGGAATGCCCAACTCAACCCACTTTTCAGCCTCTTGCAGCAACAGGTCGATACTCAACCGCTCGACGCCTGGCATCGACGGGATTTGTTCACGACGATTGTCACCATCAAGGACAAAGACCGGCAGAATCAGGTCATCAACACTCAAGCGATTTTCGCGCACCAGGCGCCTGGAAAAATCATCACGACGGTTACGACGCAGGCGTGTGGCGGGGAACAGACGGTGGGCAGGGGTAAAACTCACGACAGGCTCCATAGCCCGTAGCAACGGGCGAGTGTGACAGTTATAAACGAACATTATGACCAATTAATGACAGCCTTCTGCGAACTGCGACTGCGCGTCGCAGTCAAAGCAATCAGGGTCAAAAATGGCGATACCCAGCCTATTCAAGCGAGTGGGCGAGGACGCGAGCAACGATTAATCGAATGATTGTACCCTCCAGCCGTGCGCCGTCGAGCGCAGCCGAGTATTTCCCGAGCAGCGGAAGGGGTAATCTAAGCACCTTCATGCATGGCTGAGACACCTTAATGCTTGAACATTTCATTCATCAGTTCGGTTATGTGGCGCTGGTTGTTGGCACATTTATCGAGGGCGAGGCCTCGGTACTGTTTGGCGCGTACCTCGCCTTGCAAGGTTACTTGAAGATTGAGTGGGTGGCGTTTTTTGCCTTCTGCGGCACCCTGGCGACAGATCAATGGTGGTATTTCCTCGGTCGTCGACACGGACGCACGTTACTAGCAAAGAAACCGAAATGGCAAAAGGCTGGCGACAAAGCGCTGCATCACTTACGGCGCAATACCGACCTGTGGGTTCTGAGTTTTCGTTTTATCTATGGTATGCGCATGGTCATGCCGCTGGCCATCGGCATGACCGGCTACTCATGGCGCCGCTATCTGCTGCTGGACAGCATTGCCGTTGCGGTCTGGTCGATAGGCATTAGCTACGCCGCCTACCACTTGGGCAGCGCGTTGCAGTCGGTGCTCGGCGACTTGCGCCGCTATGAGTTTTACCTGCTGGGCAGCATCGCGGTGATCGGCTTGAGCCTTTGGTTATACTCACGGTGCAAAGCGCGCAACCGCTCTCAATCACCCGAAGCTTAAGCCCGCGATCATTCAGCCAACTAGCTGGCTATCTTCAAGCAATAGCCCGCTCAAGCCGCAACGGCCTGGTCGTTACGCCGCTCAGCCAGCAGCGCGACGCAGCTCAAGGCGCTGTATACCGCCACAAGTAACCACGCCAAACCGCTCATGGGAAACACACCCTGCATGTCTGCCAACCACAGCAGTGGTACATTGAGCCCAAGGCGCACCAGTTCAATACGCACCGCCCAATCACGGCTTTCCAACCATACCCCAATGCAGTAAAGACCAAAGCCAACCCAAATGCAGCCAACCAATAATGCCAGCACACTCAATTGCTCGGCGTTGGCCATTAAGTAACTGCCGCCGAGCACATAAACGCTAAATTGCAGCGCGGCATAGACCTTACGATAAACACTCAGCGGCACATCAAATTTAACAAACTGGCTCAGGTCCGGCTTGGCTTGCGGATACGCAGCGGCAACATCTGCCGGACGCCAGCCCGTGCGCATAAACCATATGCGCAGCTTGTCCCAGATTGACGACGTGCGCTTGGCGTCTTGCCACAGCGCCGCATACACCTGCAGATTGGCCCACAGCGGATTCCAGCTGGCCAATGGCGTGGTCACACCAAACACCACCGGATGTTCGTCGAGTTCTTCTTGAAAGGAACCAAACAAACGATCCCAGAGGATAAATACACCACCGTAGTTACGGTCCATATAAATCTGGTTTTGCGCGTGATGCACGCGGTGGTTTGACGGTGTGATAAATAACCACTCGAACCAGCCCAGCTTAGGGATGTGCCGTGTGTGGACCCAGAACTGATAAAGCAGATTCAACGAAGCCACCGCCAGAAATACCAGCGGCGGCACCCCGATCAGCGCCATCGGCAGGTAAAAAATCCAACCGAAGAGAAACCCTGTGCTGGTCTGACGCAAGGCCGTGGTGAGATTGTATTCTTCACTCTGGTGATGCACCGAATGTGCTGCCCAAAGCACATTGCGCTCGTGGCCCAAACGATGATTCCAGTAGTAACAAAAATCGTATACGACAAAGGCAAACAACCACACCCAAAGACTGTCTGCGGCTAATTCAAACAGGCCAAAATGCTCCCAAGCAACGGTATAGGTGAGTAGACCAATGACTTTGGTCACCAGTCCAACCGTGGTCGACAAGACGCCAGCGCTCATGCTGTTGATCGAGTCAGAAAGCCTGTAGGTACTGACGCCTCGCCACCGATCTGCCAATAGTTCGAGGGCGATCAACACAAAGAAGAATGGCACTGCATATAGAATGTAATTCATATCTCAGCCGTATCGTTATGGTTATCCTGGCGCGAAAGCCTGTAACTAGTTCGCCACAAAAGGTGAACAAAACCGCAACAGACTCTACTATCAAGCGTAATCCAGTCGGACGCTTGATTCGCGGCCGAACAAGCCAAATACAGTGGCAGATGAAGACACAAAACCTGCGCTGATAGCGGGCGAGCGGCCGGCAAAGACAAACATGGTCACATGCAACAACCAGCCGAAATAACAGTCGAAGGTTTATCGCGTGCGTGATTTGGCGCCGCTATATCGACTGTCGCTGCATTCATGGAAAGCCAGCTCGCATTAAATCGTGTTCGCTGGCCCGAAGGGCGAGCGTCAGCGAGTCAAAGATGCGAAAAGCAACCGGGGATTGCGCTCGATTTTACGGGCTGTGAATAAGTCATCTGAACAGATTTTTAACGTAGCATCGGCTGCCTCAGCCATACTAAGCGCAGTAGTTTTTCAGCGGTTTTTAAGGGGAACTCAATGAATAAAAAAGTTGCTGTAATTCTTTCAGGTTGCGGCGTGTATGACGGCGCCGAGATCCACGAAAGCGTAATCACCTTACTGCGCCTGGATCAACGAGGCGCTCAGGTCCAGTGCTTTGCACCGGATGTGCCACAACTGCATGTGGTCGACCACCTGAGCGGCGATGAAACCAGTGAAACGCGCAATGTGTTGGTTGAATCTGCACGCATCGCCCGTGGCGAAATCAAAAATGTCCATGAGTTGAGCGCTGACAACTTCGACGCGCTCATCATACCTGGCGGTTTTGGTGCAGCTAAAAACCTATCGGACTTTGCTGTCGCTGGCGCCAGTTGCACAGTGCAACCTGACGTATTGAAGGCTGTGCAGAGCTTTGTCACAGCGAACAAACCCGTTGGCTTGATGTGTATCGCTCCAGCCATGGCTGCGCGCTTCTTCGGCGAAGGCGTCAATTGTACCATCGGCAACGATCCAGACACCGCCAGCGCGATGACTGCGATGGGTGCAATTCATCACGACTGCGAGGTCAGTGAAATATTTGTAGACGAGACCCGCAAGCTGGTCACAACACCTGCTTATATGCTTGCGCAGTCGATAAGCGAAGCCGCATCTGGCATCTACAAGCTTGTTGACCGGGTGCTGGAGATGACCCACAAGTAGGCTGTTTGTAGCTCAGCCACTTTATTGCAGGGTTATCTGGCCAATGAGCGCGGCACTCCCGCCGCGCCTCTGGTCAAAACCCGCGCACTACGCCAGCGTGGGCAAAACCCCACGTAAGCAATCAATCATGACCCACGCGGCCTTTACTCTGACTGACGAAATGAATCAGGCGATCAGCGCCTTCTTCCAACGCATCCCGTTTAACCAGTCGCTGGGCATCACCATCGACCACCTTTCAACAGAGTCAGTGCGCATGAGCCTGCCGATGAAGCCTGAGCTGATCGGCAACTTCGTCCACGGCATTCTTCACGGTGGCGTTATCGCGACCATCCTTGATGTATCAGGCGGCGCGATGGCGTTGATTGGAGCATTTGAACGCCATCAACACCTCGACAGCAACGAGCGCATGGCCCGCCTGTCAAAACTGGGCACCATCGACTTGCGCATCGACTATCTGCGACCGGGACGCGGCCAGAGTTTTACCGCGAACGCAGTCATGCTGCGCTCTGGCAACAAAGTCGCGGTTGTTCGCAGCGAATTACACAGCGATGACGGCACCCTGATTGCTGTCGGCACCGGCACCTATCTATGCGGCTGAAGCTTTACGTTATGCGGCTGAAGCTCTACGCCAATCCAATGCCGCTCAGACTCGGGTTAAACGTGTGAGGATGCGGTCGAGCGAGTTGGCAAAGTGCTGGCGGTCCTTGTCTGAATAAGCCCCCTGCCCGCCGCCCACCTGGCCTTGCTCACGCAGGTCTGTGAACAAATTACGCACGGCCAGACGCTCGCCCATATTGCGCTCATCAAACTCTTTACCGCGCGGATCGAGCGCCGCCACGCCCTTTTTGACCAAACGGTCTGCGAGCGGCACGTCGCTGCAAATCACCAGTTCACCGGGCACTGCGTGCTCAACCAAATAATCATCGGCGGCATCCGGCCCGCTCGGCACCACGATCAGGCGCACGCAAGCAAAGTTAGGGCGCGGCTGGGCTTGCCCCGCAACCAGCACCACTTCAAAGCCGCGCTTCAGAGCGAACTTCACCACTTGATCACGCGCAGCTCTCGGGCAGGCATCTGCATCTATCCATACACGGGTCATGCAGGTTTTCCTAATGGGTTGGAGCACGCATTAAAAAACCCGGCGAGCACAATGGCAAGCCGGGTTTGTTTTTAGCCTCTGGCGTTACTCAGCGCTAACCGTCGCACGCTGACGCTCATTCAACCAACTGCGACCGTAAAGCAATGCGATCGCAATTAACGCCGCCGCTTGGGCACTGAGGCTGTAGGCGTCTGGGTGGATACCCAACCAATCAAACTCGAAGAAGTTGACCGGGCGCGTACCGATCACACCCGCTTCTTGCAAGGCTGCCACACCGTGGCCAGCAAACACTACTGAGAGTACGCACAGCAGAATCGCATTGACCGTGAAGAAGGTAGCCAATGGCAGCTTGCGCGAACCCCGCAGAATCACCCAGGCAACGCCCAACAACAGCACTAACGCAACACCTGCACCGGCGATGACCATGTTGTGGCCTGCGGGCCCGGCCTGCAGCCACAGGGTTTCGTAGAACAGAATCACCTCAAACAGCTCGCGGTAGACCGAGAAGAACGCCAGCAGGGCAAAACCGAAACGGCCACCGCCGCCAACCATGCTGCTCTTGATATAACTCTGCCAAGCAGCCGCATGCCGCCGATCGTGCATCCACACACCAAGCCACAGCACCATGACGCTGGCAAACAACGCCGTTGCGCCTTCGAGCAACTCACGCTGCGCACCGCTGACATCAATCAAGTAGGCCGCCAAGGCCCAAGTGCCGAAACCTGCCAGAAGAGCCAAGCCCCAACCAACATGCACGCTGCGCACGGCTTTTTCCTGACCGGTGTTACGCAGGAATGCCAGGATCGCCGCTAGAACCAGAATGGCTTCAAGGCCTTCACGCAGCAAAATCAACAGACTGGAAATAAAGGTCAGTGACGCTGACATACCATCGCCACTGTCGAGCAACGCGGCTGACTTATTGAGCTCAACCTTTGCGTGCTCCAGACGTTGCGCCGCCTCGCCTACAGAAAGGCTGTCCTGCAACGCCTGACGATAAGCCATCAGCGACTTTTCAGTGGTCTTGCGCTGCACCGAATCAATGTTGTCTAGCGCACTCTCAACCAGCTCGAAGCCTTCAAGGTAAGCACCAACTGAAAGATCGTATGCCTGCTCCTTATCACCCTCGCGATACGCCTTGAGGCTTTTTTCCAGGGTCTGCTCGGTGTGGCTAATCAGCTGCGCGGCACCGCGCCTCTCAACCGGAGGAACGGCACGCTGGGCACGGAACAATGCAGCCGCCTCTTTGCCTTGAGCTGACTCCACTTCGGCAGGGGTTTGCTCAGCCAGACTGGCGATACCGAACGACTTGCCCTTGAGCGATGAGTCTGCGGTAAAACTGGCAATGTAGCTGGCCAAGTCCCAGCGTTGGCGATCATCGAGTTGATCAGCAAATGCCGCCATGTCAGTACCGTCGATACCTAAACCGATGGTGTTGTAGATGTCATAAAGACTCAGGTGATCCATTCGCGCTGCATTGCGCAGGTTGGCCGGTGGCGGCTCAAGACCAATACCGGCCGGGCCATCGCCAGCACCTGTAGCGCCGTGGCACACCGAGCAGTTCTGCGCGAACAGTGGCTCGCCGCGCGTGGGGTCTGGGGTGATAGATGGCGCCTGACTCACTTCATAGCTGCTTGCCAGCAATGCTGCCAACTGCCGCGCTTGCAGTGTTACCACCGAGCCTTCGTCACGTTGTTCAATGTGTTTGCGCAAACTGGCAACGCCCGTTTCCAAGCGATCACGATTTTCGTTGGCCGGCAGGGCCACGATTAAACCTTGAAGTACGCCAAGAAACTCCAGCTGCTCTTGGTATTCACCAGCATCAATAACTTTACCGCTGGCTACTGTCGCGGGGTAATCCGCCCCCAGGTACCCCAGCATATGTAATGCCTGGGCCGCTCCATCGGTTGGCTCGGCCAAGGCTGATAGGCTAAAAAACGCCATCAACGGCACCAATAGCCAAGTAAAAATACGACGTTGAAGGTGCATATGGGACTCAATGTCAAATACAAATGTGTGTCATTATATTGTTGTCCTCCTAACGATTTTTCTCAACCCCTGAATGGCGGATGACGGGCGACTATTTGTCGCAAACAGTCGAGATTACAAGTCGTGGGTACTTCTAGATCCGCGAGCATAGATCCGCGAGCAAACCTTCGAATGGCAATGCCGGCGGCGCACGTTGTGACACCTCGCTAGAGGGCGTTGAGCAATAGCCAAATCGACAATATCTTGTTTTGCGCTAAGCCGTTTAGCACCAACTGGTGTTGATAGGCATCGGCCAACAGGCACGATTAAGCGCCTAGCCTACGGGCAACAGGCTAGTTTTTTGCAGATTAAGTTGAGGGTGTCGGCTGGGAACTAGCCGCTATAAAATGGCTTGCAACTTTGGCGCAACGACTCTGAAAGCGGATCGTCTGAAAGCACTAGCAAATCCAGCTCGACATCTTCCGGTAGCATCTCGGCGACAGCCGCTGCCAGACGCCGCTGTGCAGCAATCCCGACCGGGCTGATAGCGAGTAACAAGCGAGGAGACTGGGTATCACCCGGCGTGCGCAAGGCGGCGAAATAAGCCTGGGTAATCGCCAACTCTGCACAGGTCGCAATAAGGGCATTTTCTAGGGGCGGCAAGCTTAATGCAGCGATAGTTAAACGTGGTTTTTGCTCAGTGACATCTGGCTCAACTAATGGGCGCGGCATGCTGTTACTCAGTCAAATTAATATAGACCAAAGCCTTCCAAGAGCGCTAACACCCTCAGATTTAGGAACGATCGTACCACATCAAACGGCGGCGCGACGAACCGTTGCCAACAAGCTTGCAGCCCCCACAAAAAGAACCGCAAAGCTGCGGTTCATAAACCGCTGCTGGCGTGGCGTGCGCAACATGCGCAGGACCCGTGAAGCAAGCCCTGTGTAACCCGCCATTACAATCAGATCGACAAAAATCATAGTCACCCCCATCACCGCATATTGCGCCACCAACGGCTCATGTGGGTTCAAAAACTGGGGCAGCACGGCGAGCATGAAGACGATGGCTTTAGGGTTGCTGAAGTTGACCAGGAAACCACGCAGGACCAAGGTCAACGGTCGCCCGGTTGGGCGCTCTGACGATTCGGCACTAAGGTCGCTTGGCAGCGCCCGCCATTGCCGATATGCAAGGTAGACCAGATAGAAAACGCCAAACCATTTGATCAGGCTGAACGCTAAGGCTGAGGTCGCGAGAATCGCCCCAACCCCGGCCGCAACAATGACGATTTGCAGGGCCAAACCAATCTGCAGGCCAAGCGCATTCCAGTAGCCGCGCCAGAAGCCGTACTGCAGGCCAGCCGACATGGAGGCGATAGCACCAGCGCCCGGCGAGAGACTAATGATCCAGCACGCCACAAAAAAAGCCAGCCAGGTTTCCAGCGCCATGACCCTGTCTCCGCACACATAAAGAAGGCTAGCCAGTAGCCTACCCTTTTCCTCTAAAACCGCCCAGCCTCGACGGCACTATAATTGCCCTGACGCGAGCCTAGTCCAATGGGCGCTTATGAAGCTTCTTCAAGCTGCTTCTGCAAAGACTCAAGCGTTTCCAAGGCGTCCATCCAGCGTTCTTCGAGATCCGCCTCAAGACTCTTGAGCTTGGCTTGCTCGGCCAGCAGGTCGCGTAACTCATCTTTACGCGCCGCTTCATAAATCGCCGCGTCACCGAGCTTGCCTTCAACCGCTGCAAGCTTGTCGTGCAGCTGACCTAATTGTTTCTCCAGCGAGTCGGCTTCGCGCTTGTGCGGCGCCAACTGTTGACGCAATGCGGCGGCGGCCTGACGTTGCGCACGCTTGTCAGTTCGGTCCACACCCGCGTCAGTGCGCGCTGTGGCTACCGGCGCTTGGCGAGCACGGTAATCAACCAACCAGCGGGTATAGTCTTCAAGGTCGCCATCAAATACACGCATGCCGCCATCCGCCACCAACAAGAACTCGTCGGTGGTGCTTTTCAGCAAATGACGATCGTGCGAGACCACAACCACGGCGCCGGTAAATTCTTGCAGGGCCATGGTCAACGCCAGGCGCATTTCCAGATCGAGGTGGTTGGTTGGTTCATCGAGCAGCAGCAAGTTGGGCTTGCCCCACGCGATCAATGCCAGCGCCAATCGAGCCTTTTCGCCGCCGGAGAAGTTCTTTACCGGCTCGTCACAGCGCGGGCCTCTGAAGTCAAATCCACCGAGAAAATCACGCAACGTTTGTTCACGCTCGGTTGGCGCTACACGCTGGAAATGTAAAAGCGGGCTGGCTTTGTCGTCTAACGCATCAAGCTGATGCTGGGCAAAATAGCCTACAACCAGATTCTCTCCACGCTGCAAGTGACCCGAGATTGGTTGCAGTTCATTGGCCAGGTTTTTAATCAGTGTCGATTTACCTGCGCCATTGGGCCCTAACAAACCAATACGCGCACCCGGTGCGAGATTGAGCTTCACATTCTGCAGAATTACCGTGTCGCCATAACCGAGACGCGCATCATCGAGATCCAGCAACGGACTGGAAATCTTATCGGCTTCGCGAAAGCTGAAGTCGAAAGGTGAATCAACATGGGCCGGAGCCAGCTCTTCAAGTCGCTCCAGAGCCTTGATCCGGCTCTGCGCCTGACGCGCCTTGGTGGCTTGAGCCTTAAAGCGGGCGATGTATTTTTCCATGTGCGCGCGCTGCGCCTGCTGCTTCTCGAACGCTTGTTGTTGCTGGGCCATACGCTCGGCACGGGTGCGTTCGAATGCTGAGTACCCGCCGCGATACAGCGTGAGCTTTTGTTGATCAAGATGAGCAACGTGGTCAACCACCGCATCGAGAAAATCGCGGTCGTGAGAAATCAACAGCATGGTGCCGGGATAGCTTTTCAGCCAGCCTTCAAGCCACAAGATTGCATCGAGATCGAGGTGGTTGGTTGGCTCATCGAGCAGCAACAGGTCGGAAGGACACATCAACGCCTGAGCCAGGTTCAGGCGCATACGCCAGCCACCGGAAAAATCGCCAACTTGACGATCCATCTGGGCATTATCGAAACCCAGCCCAGCGAGCAGTTTGCGTGCGCGAGCCTCTGCGGTATAACCGTCAAGGCTATCGAGCGCCGTATGCAGGCGCGCAACCGCTGCTCCGTCCTGCTCAGCTTCAGCCACGGCCAACTCAGCTTGCACCTGACGCAGATGTACGTCACCGTCGAGCACATAATCGACCGCGATGCGTTCAAGAACGTCGACCTCTTGGCGCATATGGGCGATGCGCCAGTCAGCGGGCAACAGACAGTCCCCTGAGTCGGCACTCAGCTCGCCACGCAGCAAGGCAAACAGGCTGGATTTACCGGCGCCATTGGCACCGATCAGACCGGCTTTGTGACCGGCGTGCAGGGTCATCTCAGCGTCTTCTAGCAAACGTTGAGGGCCGCGCTGTAATGTAAGGTTCAAGAGTCGAATCATAATGGCGGCGGAGTCTATCAGAGTCCTTCGCGACAATCCCGGAAAGCACTATGTCCTCTGATCTGTGGCGATTCGCCGAAAGCTTTTATCAACGCCCCGAAGTCGAGCAGGCCTGCTTAACCCTACAAGGCTTGGGCAGCGACGTGTGCTTACTGCTTTGCGCAGCATGGCTGGGCAAGCGTGGCGTTAGCTACAACCCTGAGCATGCGGAGAAAATGCGCTTGCTCGCGCGCCCATGGCAACACGGAGTTGTGACGGCTCTGCGTCAGCTGCGTCAGGATTGGCGCACAGCGGCTAACCACGACAGCGAGCTGGCGTTGCTACGTGAGCAAGTCAAGCGTCTGGAGATTGAGGCAGAACGAATACAGCTGCAACGCTTGGCCGCGTTGACGGTGGGCTGGCAGGATGGTCCCGAAGAAACGCTAACGGCTTGGCTGCAAGGCCTGGCGCCCGTACTTAACGAGACAGGCCGCGACGCGCTGGAACAACTGCACATCGCGGCCCAATATCGCTAACAGCTTAAGACTCAGTTGCAGGCTTCGCAGCTGGCGTCGTCACGCTGGCAGGTGTTGCGGCAGCTGATGCGGCAGGAGCAGGAGCTGGGGTCGCCGCTGCCGGAGTTGCAGGTTTTGCCGCTGGTTTTGCTGCTGGCTTAACGGCTGGCTTGCGGGCTACTGGTTTAGCCGCAGGTTTGGCGGCTGGCTTAGCGGCTGGCTTGGCAGCAGCTGGCTTGGCCGCTGGTTTCGCAGCAGGTGCTTTTGCCGCAGGAGCCTTGCTTGCAGGCGCCTTAGTTGCGGCCGGCTTTGCAGCAGCGGGTTTACGCGCAGCCGGCTTGGCTGCGGGCTTGGCAGCAGGTTTTGCGGCTGTAGTTTTAGCCGCTGGCTTGGCCGCAGCAGCGCGAGCTGGGGTCGGTTTTGCAGCAGCCGGTTTACGAGCTGCAGTGGCACGCGGTGCGGGCTTGGCAGCAGGTTTGGCGGCTGGAGCTTTAGCTGCAGCAGGTTTAGCCGCTGCGGGCTTCTTCGCTACCGGTCTGGCTGCAGGTTTAGCTGCTGTGGTTTTAGCCGCCGGCTTTGCAGCAGCACGTGCAGGTGCTGGTTTAGCGGCTGCCGGCGTCCGGGCTCCCGGTTTGCGTGCGGCAGGAGTACGGGCTACCGGCTTACGGGCTACCGGTTTTGCCGCTGTCTTGGCGGGTGCAGCTTTAACGACCACTGGTTTGGCGTCGCGGCTAGCAATCGCTTTGCTCGCAGCTTCTTTAACTTTGCCCACACCTTGAGCCAGTTTCAGGCTTTCCTGAGCATCACGCTTCAGCTTGACGATGTAGCCACGCGTTTCTGTCTGGCGATCTTTCAACGCATCCAACAGGTCCTCAAGCTCAGCAACGCTGGCTTTGGCTTTTTTCTGTGCTTTGTTTTTGCCCGCGTTGGCTGCGTCTTCTAACTTGCCACGCGCTTTGTGCAACTTTTCTTGGGCAGTGCCGCGTTGCTTCTCAAGCTTGGCGAGCAGTTTTTCTGCATCAACCAAGGCTTTGCTGCAAGCATCTTCCAAGAGCTCCATTAAGCTACCGGAAAGTTGCTGAAGTAGGTGCAACGGGGTCGAAACCGATTTTTTGTTTGCGCTCTTTTTCGCCGACATGGCTCGCCTCCTGGCGGTTGTTGATGAGCCCATACTAGACGCCTGACTGCACAGTCGCTAGTTATCTGCTCATTTGTTGAATTATTGGCGAAAATATTTCCACGTATGATCAACCACTTTACGCACTGAAACGGCCAATAATCGGACCTGACTTATTCTGACCAGCAATTCAACAGAATGTGCCGCAAGTCGTTCAAGCTGATACCACAGACAACAAAACAGCCCGGCACAGTCAGCCCATGCAGGCACCACAACGTATCTTTCAATGGAAAATTATCATCGCTGAATGCGAAAGATAGGACGCGGCTAAAAACACAGATTAAAAAATGTCTTCAGCGCTAAGCTGCACGGAATCGAGCAACTGGATGCAGCGTTTAACAGGTGTGTTGAGCCTGGTTGCTCACACACCTATCAAAGCGCCAACGATCAATTAGCCACAGCGCTTAAACCGCTGCAGTCGATTGCTCTTGATGTGCATTGTGCAACACTTCAATCAAGCAATCTTCGAGCTCGAAACGCTCGTGAAGCAATTGGCCCAATCGATTCAGTTCCGCAACCAGTGAAGCATTATCACGGCAGTCACCATTGTCACAACGGTCGTTAAACGACAGCGCAACCTCAGTGATGACGTCAATGCGTGGCCAGATTTGCTTGGCGAGTTCAAGGCCGCGCTCATCACCAAAAGCTTTAGCTTCATTGGTGAGTTGCTCATAGACCTCAAAGTGGCCTGCTGAAACGTAATCGACCAAAACCTCGCAGAACTTTTGCACAGCAGGTTCATTGGTGCTCGTAGCGGTGGTCGGCGCACTGGCTGCAGAATATGCCAAAACCAACTCTTCGCGTTCCTTGAGCCAACGATCAATCAGTAGGTGGACACCACCCCATCGTTCCTGAGCGTTCTGACAACTATCGAGCATGATGACCTCACTCCCCTTATCGGTTTCTCTGTTATACGCCCGATTAGAGACACTTTCCTAACAATCGGCTTATTCAATTTGCGACTGGAACCCTAAACGACGGGTGCCAACTGTTCTTGTAAAAGCCAGAGTATGCTCCCCGCCAATCGCCATCAAGGCACTCTGCCGAGAAAATTTCATACGGGCGTTTAATCTGTGTCCCGCGCAAAGCAGGGCTTACAGCTTAAGACTGGGGAGTTGATCGCTGTGCAGCCGCAAGACTGCACAACTGCATAAGCAGAGACTGACTTTGTGACAAACCCAAAAAGGCTTAGGAGAAGATTTACCCGCGGCGAAATAACTGCAGCAAAGAAAAGATGATCATCGCGATGAATGCCAACAGGCTCCATTCAGGAATGCTCATGCCAAACAGGGTCCAGTTGACCTCGGCACAGTCAGCAGAACCGTGTAATACCACGCGGATAATTTCCTGGAACGGCAGCGCGTTCATCATGTATTCAAGGCTGGGCAAGCAAGCCGGTAACTGGTCAGCCGGAACGCTTTGCAGCCAGATTTGGCGGGCCGCAGTGCCTGCACCGATCAAGGCGCTGAACAAAGCGAGGCCAGCATATATTCGCCGACCGATGCGCCCCGGGCCATGGATGGCGGCAATCAGGCAGAACAGCGCAAAAGCAATCACCGCGATACGCTGCAGAATACACAGCGGGCAAGGTTCCAAGCCAACAACATGCTCAAGATAGAGCGCACCGCCCATCAAGGCGACACAACCAAGGAAGGCGAGCAAAAATAGACTACGTGGGCTAGCCAAGTGCATGGTGGCTCCGAAGGATCATGACAAAGGCGCCTACGGTAGTAGAAAGCACCTAAGCGTTTCAAGGTAAAAGCGCGCTCTAGCGCAACTGACTGTCTCTTAACGGCAACCGCACGTCGGCTGAAGCGCGAACTAAACTACCTGCTAATCAAATCAAAACCAATAAAAAGCCCTTGCAAGCAAGGGCTTTTAACCGCGTGCGCGTTTAACCGTGAGTGTGAGTCGCTACGGGTAAAGCACTGAGTCGCTGATCAAGCAGACCCAAACCTTCCTGGAACAGTTGATTGCTGCGCTCAACATCACCCAACTGCGCCAGCAAGCGTGCCAGCTCGGCGCAGGTTTCTGGATGACGCTGGAAGCGCAGACTGGCGTCGAAGTATTCCTTGGCCTTGCCCCACAGTTGGTTGTGCTCGCAGATGCGCCCCAATGTAAGGAGCAGGTCAGCGTCAGTCGGGTGAGCCTTTAGCCAGCTCTCAGCAGTCTGTAGCTGGCGCGCACCATCGCTGCTGCGCAACAAGCCATAGAGACGCACTAAACGGCTGTCATAGTTACGCTTCAACGCTGCCCGCAATATGGCTTCTGCGTCCTCTTCACTGCCCAGTTGGCGCAACTGCTCGGCATACATTGCCACTAGCATCGGCTCTTGCTGCTGCGCAGCAGAAAGCTGCTTCCAGGCTTTATTCAGATTAGTCAGCGCGGCTTCATGGCCGCCCTCTTCACTGGCCGCCGCTGTGGCCAAGCGACCACGCCAAGCTTTGAGCTCAAGATCAGCCAAGGCCTCACCGCTGAGCATCTTTTCTTTACGTACAGTCGACAAGATACCAAGCAATGCTGACCAATCCTGATTACGCACATACAACTGCTGCAATTGCTTCAACACTTGTTGATTGCTCGGATGCCGCTCATGCATCACCTGCAGCGTTTCCAGCGCAGCGCCTAACTCACCGCGAGCTTGCTGAAACTCGGCATGACTCAGTGCCACAGCAAGTTCCGCTTGCGGCTGACGCTCAAGTGCGCGCTCAAGCAGCGCATCGCATTCTTCCTTCTGGCCCAGTTCGTGAGCCGCACGGGCAGCGCCAAGGTAATACATCAGCGGCAGTGGTTCAGCCTCAGCGGCTTTACGTAAATGGCGTAGCGCAGCTGACCAGCGTCCTTCAACCAGATCAACAAAACCTTGTTCGGAGGCCAATCGCACACGACGATTGTGGTGCAGACGTGACCATGGGTTAACCAGTCGCCCAGAGGTTACCAACAAACGCAGCAGCAGGCGCAACAGGTAGACAATCAGCCAGATCGCCGCGATCAACGCGAGGAAGATCCATAGGCTGGATTCATACCGAAAGCTCTTGTAGGCCAGCAGTACATAACCTTTGTGCTCAGCAATTGAGTAGCCAAGCAGAGCCAGCCCGCCAGCAACCAGCAGAATTAATATCAGCAGGGAAGCGCGTTTCATTGAGCCGCCTCCTCCGTCGCTGGCTTATCTGCAACCGGTGCATCTTTCAGGCGCTCACGAGCCGATTGCTTTTGCTCGATATAAGCCTGCATGGCGTTGATTGAGTTGGTTAGATCCGGTGCTTTGACTTCAATGCTTTGATCAATCAACTCGCCCACGCGCGCGCGCAAGGCACGGCTGCTTGGGTTGTCTTTATTGAAGTTGCCATCGAGTACGTCAGCCGCCTGAGTCAGCGCCTGTTTGTACACTGCAGTCTGGCCATGCAAGGCCGCCCATTGCGCCTGCTCCAGCGCCAGGCTCAAAGCCAGGCGAACCTGAGTCAGGCTTTGGCCAGCCAGGAGTGGACGAATATTCTGATCGGCATTGAAGTCCAGGCGCACGTACTGCCCAGCGGTTTGCAGAACACCGGCCCACCAGCCTTCACCATAGTTTTCCTCAGCCAATTGACCGAGCACCCCGCCGTCATCTTTAAAAGATGGGTTCAACGCATTGAGCTGCATGCCCTGATCGCGCAAGGCGCCGAGTTGCAAGAACAGGCCGGTGCGATCCGGATTGGGCGTAGTCAGTAGCGCTTCAAGACTTTTCGCCAACTGCTCACGAACTGCGTAGGCGGCCGGGTCATCCTGATCGCGGACGATTTCATCAGCAGTACGCACCAACGCCGTTGCGCTGTTGATATCTTGCAGCGCCGACAACCGCAGGCTTGCCAAGCGCAGCAAATGCTCGGCCTCAGCTAAGCGCCATTCCTGACGGCTCGCGCCGAGCACGGTTTCAAGGCGCTTGTTGAGCAACTGCTGATCGCCCTGCAACTGCAGCACCAGGCGCCGACGCTCATCCAATTCATCCGGGGGTGGCAGCGACTGCAAACGGCTGTCGAGGCTCTTGGCCTGCTGAGAAAGCGCTGCAGCCTGAGCTTGGGTTTGTTCAAGTTGAGCCACTTGTTGCTGCTCGTTTGTTTGCAACATGCGCAGTTGCCAGACACCCCAGCCGCCAATAGCAATGCCAGTGGCGCCCAGCAATAAGGCGATTAACGCGAGGCCATTACCGCTTGACGATTTCGCACGCTCTGGCGCTTTAGTCGTTGGCTTGGGTGCATCCTGCACAGGCTGCTCTTTCGGGGAAGTCGCTTCGCTCACGTATCCATCCTTTGTATCAGAGGGCGGGGGCAGACTCAGCCTGCAACGCCACCAACAAAGCCGCAGCATTAGCACCGCGACAGTTCACTACAATTTCAGCTCCTGCCGCGCGCGCTTGTTCGGCGACACGCTGACTGGGTACAAATAAGGTTAGCTTGCTTAATGCTGGCCATTGTTCGCCTGCCAGTTGCTGCAAGTGTTTAAACCCTTGACCACTGCTCACCAATACGCCGTTAAGCTGATTTGAGCACAGAGTCGCTTGCAGGGTTCCCGCAGGATATTGCGGCAGCTCACGACGATACAAGCCTAGATAATCCACCACTACACCCCGACGGCGCAAACTGTCGGCGAGCATTTCTCGACCCTCTTCGCCGCGAATGATCAAAACTCGGGGCGCATGGCCCGTGTTTAATGCTTGCTTGAGTCGAGGCAAGGCAAGCAGTGCTTCACTGTCATCACCCTGCTCTGGCCAGTGCGCAGCCAAACCATAATTAACCAAGATTTCGCCAGTCGCGGCGCCCACGCTAAACCAGGGTTGCGCGGAAGAAGGCTGAATCTGATTGCGCTCAAGTAGCTGTGTAGCCAAACGTGCAGCGGGTTTACTGACAACAATTACCGCGCAGTAACCCTCAAGCTTACGAAGGATTACCCGCTGCTCGGCGGTCTCATCCAGCGCGACGATATTCAGTAGTGGCAAACTGCAGCTGTAGACCCCGTGTGCGGCCAAGATAGCGGCCAGCGCCTCGCATTCATCCTGCGGGCGGGTCAGCAGCAAACGCCATTGACTCACGCGTGGCCTGCCTCACCATACACGGCTTCAAGAATGGCTTCGGCACCTTGCCCAAGCAAATCTTCAGCGACCGCTATACCGAGCGCTTCTGCTTCTGCCAATGGCGCACGACTCTGCGCGCTCAAGAGCAAGCCGCCGTCAGGTTGGCCGACCAAGCCACGCAACCAGAGCTGTTCACCCTCGATAATCGCATAACAGGCGATTGGCACCTGACAACCGCCATTCAGACGCTTGTTCAACGCCCGCTCAGCCGTGACGCGCACCGCCGTTTCGCGGTGATTCAATGGCTCAAGCAGCGCATGAATCTCAGCATCAGCGCTGCGGCACTCAATACCGACTGCGCCCTGCCCGCCGGCTGGCAAGCTGTCCTCAACACTGATGGAGTCGCGGATACGCTCACCGAAACCGAGGCGGATTAAACCCGCAGCGGCCAGAATAATTGCGTCGTACTCACCCGCATCGAGCTTAGCCAGACGCGTATTGACGTTGCCACGCAGGAAGTTGATGGTCAAATCAGGACGGCGCGCCAACAATTGCGCCTGACGTCGCAGGCTCGACGTACCGACAATACTGCCAGCCGGTAACGCAGCGAGGCTGTCAAAGGTGTTGGAGACGAAGGCATCCCGCGGGTCTTCTCGCTCACAGATGCAATACAAACCGAGGCCTTCAGGAAAGTCCATCGGCACGTCTTTCATCGAATGAACGGCGATATCCGCCTGGTTTTCCAGTAATGCGGTTTCCAGCTCTTTAACGAACAAACCCTTGCCGCCAATCTTAGCCAGCGGCGCATCCAGCAGCTTGTCGCCACGGCTAACCATTGGCACCAAACTGACTACCAAGCCTGGGTGAGCTTGTTCTAGACGAGCCTTTACGTGCTCGGCCTGCCACAAGGCTAAGGCACTTTTACGGGTCGCGATGCGAATTTCACGGGGCATGGGCAATTCCAGAATACGAACTGCCCCAGATAATAACAGGCTACGGCGTTACGAGCCTCCCGGCACTGATGCAGCAATACTTATGATTTGGCCGGACTAAAGACTGTTCATTAATTTGCGAACACCCGCGACATGCCGACGACTGACCACCAGCGCATCACCATCAAGCCCTTTGAGGAACAATTGGAAGTGGCCCAGCGGCGTACGCTGCAGACGCTCAATGCGTTCGCGCGCAACGAGTGCATTGCGGTGAATACGCACAAATCCGTCGCCGAACTCATCTTCAAGCGCCTTCAGCGGCTCATCCAGCAAGACTTCGCCATGTTCATGGCGCAGGGTCACGTATTTGTGATCGGCAATGAAATACACCACCTGATCCAAGGGGATCAGCTCGATGCCTTTGCGTGTGCGCGCACTGATATGGGTGCGCGGACCTCCACCCGTTTCGATCGCTGGCCGGGTCAGTGCCGCAAGTTGCACACGGTTGGGCCGCTCAGCCTTTTTCAAGGCTTCAGCAAGGTGTTCGCTGCGCACCGGCTTAACCAAATAGCCTACTGCGCTGACCTGAAATGCCTCCACGGCAAACTCATCGTGGGCAGTACAGAAAATCACCGCGGGCGGCGCTTCGCGTTCGCACAGTTTCGCTGCGACCTGTAATCCATCCAGGCCCGGCATGCGGATATCCAACAGCACAACATCAGGCTTCAGGCTGTCAATCAGGCTCAGTGCCTCCTCGCCATTGCTAGCAGCTGGCTCAAGGACACGGTAACCATCGAGTTCGCCAACCATTCGGCTTAGGCGCTCTCGAGCTAGGGGTTCGTCATCGACGATAAGAACATTCATATTGCTCTGGCTTCCTGCGTGAGTCTCGCACAAGGATAGCGTAGACGGGTGTAATGGCGGCCGTCACGGCGCTCCACGCTGAGACTGGCTTTAGACCCAAAAAGTGCCGCAAGACGTGCATCGATATTTTCCAAGGCGAGGTGAGTACCACGCGAAGGCGGCATGTCTTGCTCAACATAAGGATTACTCACAGTCAGTTGAAACACTCCTTCGAGGTAATGAGCCTCGACGCAAACCAAACCGCCCTGTACCAATGGCTGGATGCCATATATCAGGGCATTTTCCAGAAGTGGCTGCAGCGTCAGCTGAGGAATCGGCAAATCCTCAGGGACATCTGCAACCTCCCACTTCAACTGTAGACGCTCGCCAAGACGATAGTGTTCAATCGATAAATATCGTTGCGCCAGCGCCAACTCATCACTCCAGCTAACCAAGCTGCCGGGCTTGGCCAGACTGGCGCGAAACAAATCAGATAAATCCAGCACCGCCTGCTCTGCTTTATTCGGGTCGAGCACCACCAAGCTGGCAATACTGTTCAAGCTGTTGAACAAAAAATGTGGCCGGATACGCGCCTGCAACGACTCAATGCGCGCACGCAACTCTGCCTGCTCTTGTTTACGCCATTGGCTCTGCAGATAAAAATAGCGTAGCAGTAGTGCCGACATAATCATGCTGATTAATGCATGTCGCAGATAAAGATTGACCTCGCCAGCACGGGGCAATTGCCCGCCCAGGTCATAAAAGTCGGCGACCGCAGTACAAATCATGGTCAGCGCAACCACGATGGTGCAACAAAACAGCCCAGCCACTTCAGCCCGCCAACGCGCCATTAGTGGGCGCAAACGACACAACAGAGCCGCCGAGAGCAATACAATCCATTGCACGAATAACGACGTGAGCGCCAAGCGCACCCAGTTAAAGCCGGGCAACATAGGCTCAGCCAAGACCAACACCAGCACCAATAACTCAGCGAGCAGGACAATGCTCAGCAGGGCTTCCGGCTGGCAGAGCTCGGGGACGAAGAAATCATCAACCGGCGCGCGTTGTTCTTCTGTTTTAAATGGTTTATTTCGCATCAGCGCAGTTTCCGTGTGGCGCGAAGTCTCAGCAAGTGGGCAAGCTCTGTACGGTTGAAATAGTGCCGTGAACAACCGGGCAACCCTACAAATTGTGATGCGGGCGACATTGTCAGCAGCGGCTCGGCAAACCTATTGTCAAACCTCACCCGGCGATTTTGCGTGTGAGCCCTGTTATTATCGACCCAAGTATCCGTCACGCCGGTCGCGACCCGCTGTTTCAAGCTGCTTTCAGGCGCCCTCAAGTTGCCTGTTTAATCACTTTGAACATGTGTGGCTGCGTTCTGGCCGAACTAGCGCACCAGCCGAGCGAACTCATGAGCACTGAACAGACCAACCAATCCTGGGGCGGCCGCTTCAGCGAGCCAGTCGACGCCTTCGTCGCCCGTTTCACCGCCTCTGTCGAATTCGACAAGCGCCTTTACCGCCACGACATCATGGGCTCGATTGCCCACGCGACCATGCTCGCCAAAGTCGGTGTGCTCAGTGAAGCAGAGCGCGACACCATTATCGAGGGCCTGGGCAACGTTCAGCGCGAAATCGAAGCCGGCCAGTTCGACTGGAGTATCGAGCGCGAAGATGTGCACATGAACATCGAAGCCCGCCTCACCGACTTGATCGGTATCACCGGTAAAAAATTGCACACCGGGCGCAGCCGGAATGATCAGGTCGCAACCGACATTCGCCTGTGGCTACGCGATGAGATAGACATCATCCTCGGTGAAATCACGCGCCTGCAACAAGGCTTGCTTGAACAGGCACAACGCGAAGCCGAGACTATCATGCCGGGCTTCACTCACCTGCAAACAGCTCAGCCGGTAACCTTTGGCCACCATTTGCTGGCCTGGTTCGAAATGCTGTCGCGCGATTACGAACGCCTGGTTGACTGCCGTAAACGCACCAACCGCATGCCGCTGGGCTCGGCCGCACTGGCCGGTACTACTTACCCGATTCAGCGTGACATGACCGCCGAACTCCTCGGTTTTGATAGCGTCGGCGGTAACTCGCTGGACGGCGTGTCCGATCGCGATTTCGCCATCGAATTCTGCGCCGCGGCGAGTATTGCAATGATGCACCTGTCGCGCTTCTCGGAAGAGCTGGTGCTATGGACCAGTGCGCAGTTTCAATTTATTGAATTGCCGGATCGCTTCTGCACCGGCAGCTCGATCATGCCGCAAAAGAAAAACCCCGACGTACCTGAGCTGGTACGCGGCAAAACGGGTCGTGTATTTGGCGCTCTGACGGGGCTGCTGACCTTGATGAAAGGCCAACCTCTGGCTTACAACAAGGACAACCAAGAAGACAAAGAGCCACTGTTCGACGCCGCCGATACGCTGCGTGACAGCCTGCGTGCGTTTGCCGACATGATCCCGGCGATTAAGCCCAAGCATGCAATCATGCGTGAAGCTGCTTTACGTGGTTTCTCGACAGCGACCGACCTTGCAGACTATCTGGTGCGCAAAGGTCTGCCATTCCGTGATTGCCACGAGATTGTCGGTCACGCGGTGAAATTCGGTGTTGATAGCGGTAAAGATCTCGCCGAAATGACTCTGGAAGAGCTGCGCGTGTTCAGCGACCAAATCGACGCCGATGTATTTGACGTACTGACGCTTGAAGGCTCAGTCAACGCCCGTGATCACATTGGCGGCACCGCACCGGCGCAAGTCAGGGCAGCGGTCAAGCGCGGCGAGGCACTCCTGGCCAGCCGTTAATTGCGCGAGCCACAGGCGACTAGGTATTGCTTGTCGCCTGTGGCCGGCTTTGCAAGAACCCGCTAGGCGTTAGCCTGAGCGCGCGCCTTAATCATTGCCATGAACTCAGGCATGTTGGCTTCTTTGTCCGCCGCAATTTTCTGTACGTTGGCCTGCTTGTTCATCTGAGCAAGTAATTTGCCAGCCTCTGGAAAGTCAGCCAGCAGATCAATCTCCAATAGCTTCGCCGCGACCGCACAAGCCAGATCGAAGCTGTACAAGAAATACACATCCGCCAGTGTCATGCTGTCACCGGCAACATAGGGCGCAAATTTGCCGTGACGCTTCAGCGCGGCAACTCCCGCCAATAACTCTACCTTGCACTTTTCTTTCAGTGCCGGCGCAATCTGCATGCCGAAGAAGGCCTGTGGATAACCTAGTCGCGCTGGCAACTCGATATACAACTCAATCTCGCGCATCAACGCACGAACCTGTGCCCGCGCATAGGGTTCACTGGGTAACAACGACTTACCGCTGCCCGTCTCTTCGATATATTCGAGAATAACGCTGGTTTCACTCATGTAGCCCTGCTCAGTGCCCAGCGCAGGGACTTTGCCGCGTGGGCTGATCTTTAGGCTTTGCTCACTCTGATCAGGGTGAAACGGCACTTCTTCAAAAGCCATGCCCTTTTCCAGCAGGGCAAACTTGACCATGTTGTAGTAGTTACTAACGGCGAATCCATAAAGTTTCAGCATCACGGCAGGCTCCCAGATTGTCCAAGCTAGGGTTATAGACTTGCAAAGCAGCAACTGACCAGCCTTATCAGAGCAGTGAATAGCGAAAGCTTGTACAGACTGGCACACTGCAAACTCTACCTGCGGACGAGACTGAAATGAGCGATATCGAAAACAACGAAGACGAGACATTTGCTGAAGATCGATTGATCGAAGCAGTCGAAAATCAGATCGAGGCAGGTGAGCCCGCAGCAGCCCGAGCAACCTTGAATAAATTGACGCTGGTGGGCTATGACCGCGATGAGATATTGCAGTTGATGGCTCAAGTGCTGGCCTATGAAGTCAACAGCATGCTGGAAGCCGATCAGCCGTTTAATCTGCAACGTTATGAGTCAGGTTTACGCGCATTGCCAGAGTTGCCCGAGTAGGGTCTGCGTCACATGATTGTCGCCAGGTGACATGTGACCAATGCCAAGCACCGGCAATCACGCTAATGGAGGCCATAATCGAGTGAGCTACAGGCTAACCCTCGCAACGTTATGCCTACTATTGAGCCTCGGCCCGAACAGCGTGCAGGCGGAAACTTTTCGGATAGGCGCCGAAGACGATTGGTTTCCCTACACCGCACTGCGCAATGGCAAAATTCAGGGTATGTCAGTGGATATTGTTCGTGCGGCATTTGCCGCCAGCAATACCGATATCGAGTTAGTGCCTTACCCTTACTCACGCTGCATGGATACCGCGTTGCGCGGCGAGATAATGGCCTGCTTCAATACCTTGCCCAATAAGCAGATTGCCAGCGAATACCTCTTACCGAATTACCCACTGTTCAACGATGACATCCTGTTGTGGGCCAACAGTAAAACGGCTAGACCTGTGCTCAGCCTTGCTGAGTTAAGTTGGCAATCAGTTGCCGTCACCATTGGTTATGAATACGGCGCTCAGTTCGACCAAATGGCGGGCATCCAGCGCGTGCCTGTCAGGCGTGACCTCAACGGATTCATGATGCTACAGCGCGGCCGAGTCGACTATACCGCGGCGTATCGCGGAACCGTCAGGGCCTTGATTGCAGAGCGCCCAGAATTTAAAGATGCGTTCACTCCAGTCGCAACATTGATCCACGCCCAACTATTCCTGAGCTTCACCCGCAAAGACCCGCGCGCACCGGAACTCATCAGCCGTTTCGATAAGGGTATGCAGATCATTCACACAAACGGTACCTATCAGCAAATACTCGACCACTGGCATAATCATCTCGCAGCAGATTGAGCGAGCCTTAGCTACACTGATCCAACCTGAGCGTCGCCCAACAAAGGAGTCGATACAGAAGGTAGCGAGCGTACACAGTACAAGCCATACAGATAGCCTGGAGCTGAGCTAAAAAAGCATCTTGAGCATCTGTCATACACCGCGAAGACTGCCCCAAAAGTCTTGCGCAGTAGTTTTCAGCGGTTTCCTAAAATAATAGCTGGAGTACTTATGGCCTTTACCCCCGAACTTATTGCCGAACTCGAAATTCTCTCGATGTACAACCTGGGTAACACTAAAGAAGGGCTCAAAGTGCACCACACGGCATCGCCAGCAGCGATAGCAGCCGCTCAGCGCCTGCATGCCAAAGGTTTGATCTCGCTCGATGATGGCGGCTACCTGACCAGCCTTGGGTTAGATGCAGTCGAACATACGCAAGTGCTGCTAGGTATTCTCTCCGAGCCACAGCCTGCTTGAACACGGCACCCAGCAGGCGGACGTGCTCCGCCTGCCCCGCCTCGCTCATACCCCTCAGAACCTGTGCTGAAAAACCATAGCGCTAACGAAAGTATGGGTTAGACTGCCCGTCTGGACAGGGACATGACTAATAATAACAATGTCACATATTCGCAAGCCGCTTGGTAGCAGCTTCCTGATCTCAATTAGAGAGTCTTTCATCGCGCTCTTGCCGTTTATTTTGGCAAAGTCGTTTATTTTGCTGATCCTTGCCCTGGTTGTTGCCGCGCCCCTTGAGCACCCACCGATTATCCACGCAACACAATGGCTGACCGTATTCAGTGCCCAGCTTTCTTTGCTGTTTCCACTGCTCGCGCTTATTTCACTGTCATTCCACTTTGCTAAACACTTACAACTCTCGGCAGTGGTAGTGTGTTCCCTTGCCTTTAGCAGCTTACTTGCCCTGCATATACCGGCTCAAAGCGAAGGTCCGAATATTGCTTTTATCACGGACGTTCTCGGTGACCCTCGCGCCGTTATTCTACCCATTCTGGCGGCCTATTTACTGCGCCCGCTAATCGCAATAAAAGCCTGGCAACTGATTAAAGGCAAACTATTAAGCAGCTACTTGAAGCAGCACCTTAATAACTCCATACCGACCCTTATTTGTTTTATCTTGTTATTTATCGTCGGTTTATTACTGTCCGTGATTGCACACTGGATTGTCGACCCACTTATCGTCGTTTTTAACGCGGCTGACATGAGTGTGCAGCTGTTCATACGTACTTTGTTGACGCATGTCTTCTGGGTGATCGGTGTGCATGGCGACAATGCCTATTTATTGCTGACCGGGACACAAGGTGACGCACGCCTTCTTGCGCCCAACCTAACGACTGATCAATTTATAAACTTGTTTATTATTTTCGGGGGCAGCGGCGCCACGCTGTCGCTGGTCATTGCGATTTATATAGGCACGCAAGATGCTACGTCGCGACGCCTTGCCAAAATTGCGGCGCCGTTTGCGTTATTCAATATAAACGAGATGCTGATCTACGGTCTGCCAATCGTATTTAACCCGCGACTGCTGGTGCCATTTATTACCGTGCCGTTGCTCAACCTGTGCATTGCCTATACAGCAATATCAACGGGTTACTTTAGCTTCAACGGCCACTCCTTCCCGTGGATTACACCGCCTCTGCTGAATGCTTATATCGCGAGCGGAAGTATTACCACCGTCTTGCTTCAAGTGGGGTTAATTACCTTAGGTACCTGTATCTACTTACCTTTCGTCAAGCGGCTCTCAATTATCTACGAGCGCCATGACCTCGATAACGGGTTAGCTAAACGCGTGCAACTTAATGACGAGATCGGTCGCAGTATTGAGCAACAATATACGCAGAAACAGTCTGAATCCTTACGCGCTGAAATTGACTTAGAAAAAACCATCAAAGATGTGCTCGCTGGCGATCTACAGTTGCACTACCAACCCAAGCTATCGCTCGAAACCAATCAAGTCGTCGGTTTTGAGGCACTGCTGCGAATCACCGATGAAACCGGGGTACTCAAAGGTCCTTACTTTGTCGGTGCGTTCCAACGCGCGGGCTATTCACACATCATCGACCAGTTCGTCATCGACACCGTGGCCGAGGACATTGCCAACTGGGAACTGGAAGGTTTCACCCCAAAAGTCAGTATCAACCTTGACCCCAACAGCATGGCCGATCCACAGATGCTCAGCACGCTAATCGATCGCCTCGGGAGTTACGGCCCACGCATTGAAATTGAAATACTCGAGTCGGCATTTATGCTCGAACTCAACCGAGTTGAAAGCTGTATGGGGAAATTGAAAGACCTCGGCTTTAGCTTTTTACTGGATGATTTTGGCACCGGGTATTCCAGCCTCAGTTTACTGAGCCGGATTAACGTTGACAGCATTAAGCTCGACCGCAGCATTCTTGAAAATGCCAATGAGCATAAAGGCCGTATCCTCTACCGACAGACCTGTTATCTGTGCCGCAGCCTCGGCTTTAGCCTGATTGCCGAAGGCGTCGAAACACCTGAGCAAGCAGAGTTTGTGAAAGCCTCAGGCGTGCAATATGTACAAGGCTGGCTATACGCCAAAGCATTACCCGGCCCCGAAGCGAAAGCATTCGCACTTAACCGCGCCGCAAACCCTTAACTGAGAATAATCAACGCTGAGGCTTTCTTCAGAAAGCTTCAGCGCAGCCGATACAGGCTAAAATATCGCTTGCGAGCTTTTGCCAGTGATCGCAACCCTAAGCGCAGATTGACTACATGCCCGCTAATCAAGAAATCCGCCCTGACCTTGACGACGGCATTGACCGCAAGGCACTCGCACAGCTGCGTAAACGTTTCATTCAGATTAATCAGGGCCGTTTGTTGCGCGCCAATCAGGCGCTTTCAAGCCGGCAGCAGTTGGTGTTGAAACTGCTGCCACTGCTGCTCCATGTCAATCACCCCTTGCTGCCCGGCTATGTCTCCAGCACCACTCCGGCGGGCCTTTGCGGCTATGAACCCGAAGCTGATGTGCTCGCTAACGCGCAGCGCCTGACCCGCTCCTTCACCTACAAAGCACTGCGCGGCAAGCAACAAGCACCGCTGCAGGGTCTGTTTTTGATGGGCAGCCTCGGCACTCTGGCTCAGGCCGACCAAAGCGATATGGACTTGTGGCTCTGCCACGCTCCTGAACTCAGTGAACAAGCGCTGGGCGAACTGCGCAAAAAGTGCGCGCTACTTGAAAATTGGGCGACAACTCAAGGCAGCGAGGTGCATTTCTTTCTGGTCAACCCCAAGCGATTTCGCCTCGGCGAGCGCGACTCGCAATTAACCTCGGACGACTGCGGCACCACCCAACATTACTTGCTGCTCGACGAGTTTTATCGCACAGCCATCTGGCTCGGTGGTCGCACGCCCATGTGGTGGCTGGTGCCTGCATTCGAAGAGGCGCGCTACCAAAGCTATACCCAAACCCTGCTTGAGAAACGCTTTGTGCGCAGCGAAGAAGTGTTGGATCTGGGCAGTCTTGCGCACATTCCACCCGGCGAGTTCATTGGCGCGGGCATGTGGCAGTTATATAAGGGCATCAAGTCGCCCTACAAGTCGGTGCTAAAGCTGCTGCTGACTGAAATTTACGCCAGCGAACACCCCAAGGTTGAGTGTTTGTCGCTGCGTTTCAAGCATTCGGTATTCGCCAACAAACTAGAGCTTGATGAGCTTGACCCATACATCGTGGTTTACCGGCGTATTGAGGAGTACCTGCTCGCGCGTAATGAGCATCAGCGCCTTGAGTTGATTCGGCGCTGCGTGTATCTAAAAGCCAACAAGAAACTCAGCCGACCGCCACGCAATGGCGTCAAAAGCTGGCAGCGTTTGCTGCTTGAGCGCCTCAGTGATGAGTGGCAATGGGACCGGCGCAAGCTGGTACTACTCGACAGTCGCAGCCAGTGGAAGGTACGTCAGGTCAATACAGAGCGGCACATGCTGGTCAATGAACTGACCTACAGTTATCGCTTCCTTGTGCAATTCAGCCGCAATCTGCGTGGCAACAGCACTGTAAGCCAACAGGATCTGGCCATTCTTGGCCGACGCCTGTATGCCGCATTCGAGCGCAAGGCAGCTAAAGTCGAGTTTATCAACCCCGGTATCGCCCCCGATCTCGGAGAAGACACTATTACCCTCGTGCATTCGCCCAGCCCCGAGGCGCCCAACGAACAACAATGGGCCTTGTTTAGCGGCAGCTTAGGCGCGCAGAGCTGGCCGAATTTTGCCCCCATCAAGCGCACTCGGGAATTGGTTGAGCTGCTGGCGTGGAGCCATCTCAACGGGATCATCGACAGTGGCACGCGGATATCCTTACATCCAGGCGACACTGATCTGACTGAGTTCGAACTGTCCAATCTACTGCTCAGTTTGCGCCAATCCATAAGCCTGCCACTCCCACCGGTTGGCGAAGCCGCGCTGCGTAAAAACAGTCATCCAAGCACGGTTTTGCTGCTGGTAAATGCAGGCATCGACCCACTCAAACAGCACAGCCAAATGAATGTGCACATGACCACCGAGCACATTGATGCGCTGGGGTATTCAGGCGTGCGGGAAAACCTGGTGCAGAGCATCGACCAGGTCAGTCTGAATAGCTGGAACGAGCTGAGTGTTCAACGTTATAGCGGCCCAACAGCGTTAATCGACTGCCTGCGCGACTACCTCAACCGTCTACCCCGAAATGCAGCGCCGCCGACCTTACAAGTACGCTGCTATTGCCGCAACAGAGCGATGACTATCGCCGAGCGCGTGGAAGAGTTATTCACCCAGGTTCAAAGTACTCACGCCATAGCGCTGCCCCAGCGCTACATCGTACAAACCAAGCAGCTGTTTCACGTACTTGAGTTGGGTTCGGCCCCGGTTCACCACAGCACCCTGAACAGCATGACCGAACTGGTCGAGCATCTGGGCAGCGCGCAGAGCCAGACCAGTGCATTGCATGTTGACCGGAGTGCATTGCAGAACGACGACCTGAGCCTGATTTTGCCCGCCGCCAACGCAAATTGTATTCAAGTGTTTTACCGCATCGTTGGCAATGGCGCAGAGGCTGAACTGAGCATTCTTGATGAGCACAATGCACTGTGGCGCCAGCGCCTTTCGTTTACCGACGAACACTGCCTGCTGACCCCAATTCAACGCTTTTTGCAGTCACTGCTGTATCGGCGCAATGCTCTGCTGGCCATGCCTGAGCGACAGCAAGCGCTGCCCGAAATTGCTTACTATCAAGTTCTCCCAGATGCACCCAGCACGGCCAAATCCATAATCCAGTGCGAAGCACCGCAATCACCGATCAACCATCCGTTTTACGACGTGCAGGCGATTATCAGTCCAGCAGGCGGCAAGCGCGTGCGGGTGACGCTTTACTGCAACCATCAAGAGTTTTCGCAACTGCAATATGCAGGCGACTTATACGCGGCAGTGGCTCAACACATTCTGGCTCAGCGGCGCGGCGGCGAGCGTTATCCGTGCTACATCACTGATGTTGATTTGTCTGCGGTTGTATCTGAAGAAAAGATCCAGACCCTGCACTATTTGCGCTACAAAACCACGCTGGAGGCGGCCTTGAATATGGCCCTGCAAAATGCCTGAGTGACCCGCAAATACTTGAAGCACAATCTAAGCAAAGCTAAGGAACCGAGGCTCTGTGCATAAGCCCCGGGATTCACTGGCGTATCAAACAGGCGTTTAGCGAGAGTATTCGCCAGCAGCTTCCGGCTGATACTCAACCGCCAGTAAAGTCAGCTTGAGTACTTTGCCGTTAGGGCTGGTCCAGTCAATGTGCTGGCCAACGCTCAGGCCCAGCAAGGCGCTGCCGACTGGCGCAAGAATCGAAACCTTGCCTTCACCACCCGCATCCTGCGGATACACCAATGTCAGGTGGTAATCCTTGCCACTGCTTTCTTCACGGCAGTGCACACGCGAGTTCATGGTCACTAAACCGGCGGGCACTTCGTCGTGACCGATAACATCTGCACGGTCAAGTTCAGCCTGCAACGCGACAGCACCTGGGCCAAAGTCGTCAAGGTCGTCGAGCAAGCGTTCAAGCCGCTGCATGTCGAGGCGGGTAATGGTGATTGTCGGTGCGCTGCTCATGGTGAACGCAGATCTCCTTGAAATACGGATCGTGGGTAAATCGTTTAAAACGAAGGCTAAAAAAGCAAAAACCCCGCCAGAAAGACGGGGTTTTTAACAAGTGCTGAAGCTGAACGTACCACAGCCAATTAAATAAACAAGACCACTGGGTCAGGTATTACCTTGCAACAGACGTTGGCTGGCGCGCTGGCAAATTGCCAAACGCTGCGCTGTATCAGACTCACTCCACGCACGAATCTCGTTCAAGGTGCGGCCACAGCCGACACAGGTATCGTCATCATCCAGACAGCAACGGCGCTGACAAGGTGACTCCACCGGCTCTGCAGCTAGTTGCGAGATGCCTTGTTGTGTCTCAGAGCTCGTCGAATTCAAGGTCTGCACCTGATTGTTCCTGGGTGATGCGCACGAGCATCTCGCCGAGCAGTTCGTCACTGGTATCGCAAATCCAGCGTTCGCTGGACTGATCGTAATCGAAGTGGAAACCACCCGACTTAGCCGCTACCCACAACTGCCGAATAGGTTCCTGACGGCTCAAAATCAGCTGGCTGCCATTCTCAAAGCGCACAGTCAGCACGCCAGCTGAGTTTTCCAGATCAATGTCCAAGTCGCTGTCATCAAAAATATCTTCTATCGCTTGCTGCGTAGCATCTACCAGATCGTGAAAGCGGGCTTCGGTCAAACTCATTGCAAATTACCTCAGAAAATTCAGAGCGTGCAGAACGGTTGGGGAAGTCGATGGTAAGGAATTCGACGTAAACGTGCGTCCTGCATGTCGAAACGGCTTCGCTGAATCTGGCGCTGTAATCATATAAGACATCCAAGTGTACGGTGTGTTGAGCCTGTTTTGTATGCTTGTCAGCAATGCTGGCGTTTTAGTCCAATGAAAATGAGAGAGAGGCGCGATACTCATGCGGACTTTGCCCAGTCCAGCGACGAAACGCTCGGGCCAACGAACCGGCTTCACTGAAACCAACAAGGTAGGCGATTTCGCCCAACCCCAGCTCCGGGTCTGCCAAGTACTGCAGCACCATGTGCTTGCGGGTCTGTTCCAGCAGTTGATTAAACGACAGGCCTGCATCATTCAACCGGCGCTGCAAAGTGCGCGGACTCATGGCCATCTGCTCGGCAATCTGCGCCAACTCTGGCGTGCCTTGTGACAACTGCTGAACCAGCAGCAGGCGCGCCTGATCAAGCACGCTATTGCCTTGCTTGATTTCTGTCAGCAAGCGATCAGCGTATGCGTCAAACATGCTGCGCACCTGAACATCTGCTTGGCTCAACGGGGTGTTGAGCAAGCGTTTGGGGAATACCAGCGCGTTGTCTGCCTGTTCAAACAGAACCGGACATCGGAAAATTCGTTGATGCTCACGGGTATCAGCTGGCGCACGGTGCTGAAATCGCACCTCGGTGGGAGGTATCTGCAAACCGCTAATCCAGTGACCAAAGGTCATCCAACCGGCCAGTGTTTCCTCGCTCAATTGCCGGGACGGCTGCAACAACGGCTGCCAGCTGTGCGCAACTTGCGCCTCGACACCGGCACGGGGCGGCTCATCGGCTAGATCAACATGACCGAGATTACCCACCAGTGAGGCGTAACGCGCTTGCCGATGCAATGCATCAGCTAAAGTCGCACAGCTCATGATCAAATAGCCCAGTACGCCGTAGTAGCCGGGCCGAACCGACTCACCAACATGCAGGCCCAGGCATTCATCGCCACTGGTGCTAACCCCCAACTCAAGCAGTTGGACGTACAGCTGGGCATCGATGCGCTGGTCGCGTTGACTCAGTATCTGCGGGTTCAGCTTGAGCTGCACAAGCAACTTATCCACAGGCTGACCTTGGCGTTCAAGGTAGTCGAGCAGCCCCTGTAAATAGGCGACAGAGACCGAACTGGTGAGCGCTGCAAGGTTATCCATCACGACTCCTGTGGCTGAACAATTGCCATTCTAGGCTGGCTTGCCCGTACTTGACCAAACGTAAGCAGGCTCGGCGCTCCAAGCCAGACGCCCTCTTCATACTGGCATTCTTAGCGCATAGGCAAGCCGCCGGGGGGCCGGTATACTCCTGCTCAATAGTGTTTTTTATCAAGGATTTCCACATGAAGCGGCTGCTTACTGCCCTTATCGCGATCGTCGCTGTCAGTTCTGTGCTTTCAGGTTGTGGCCAAAAAGGCCCACTTTACCTGCCGGACGAAACACAAGAACCTGCAGCACAAACCGAATAAGGACACTTTATGAACGCCTTCAACTACCGCGACGGCGAGCTGTTCGCGGAAGGCGTGGCGCTGTCCGCCATTGCCGAACGGTTCGGTACGCCGACCTACGTTTACTCGCGTGCGCACATTGAAGCGCAGTACAAGGCCTATGCCGATGCATTGCAGGGCATGGAGCACTTGGTTTGCTTCGCGGTCAAAGCCAACTCCAACTTGGGCGTACTCAATGTACTGGCGCGCCTGGGCTCAGGCTTCGACATTGTTTCACGCGGCGAACTTGAACGTGTTTTGGCAGCAGGCGGTAGCGCCAACAAAATCGTCTTCTCAGGCGTCGGCAAAACCCGTGAGGACATGCACCGCGCGTTAAGCGTTGGCGTGCATTGCTTTAACGTTGAGTCCATCGACGAGTTGGAGCGCTTGCAGGAAGTCGCCGCGCAGATGAACGTCAGGGCGCCAATTTCATTGCGCGTGAACCCGGACGTTGATGCCGGCACTCACCCTTACATCTCCACCGGTCTGAAAGAAAACAAGTTCGGTATCGCCATCGCTGACGCCGAAAGCGTGTATGCCCGCGCCGCCGAACTACCAAACCTGAAGATCGTGGGTGTCGATTGCCACATCGGCTCACAGTTGACCACGTTACCGCCGTTCCTCGACGCACTGGATCGCCTGCTGGTTCTGGTTGATCGTCTGGCTGAACGCGGCATCGCACTCAAGCATCTGGATCTCGGTGGCGGCCTCGGTGTGCAATACCGTGACGAAGAGCCGCCACTGGCTGGCGACTACATCAAAGCCGTGCGTGAACGCATTGCCGGGCGTGATCTGGCCCTGGTTTTCGAGCCGGGCCGCTCGATTGTCGCCAACGCAGGCGTATTGCTTACGCAGGTCGAATACCTCAAGCATACCGAGCACAAAGACTTCGCCATCGTCGATGCGGCAATGAATGACCTGATTCGTCCAGCGCTTTATCAAGCGTGGATGGATGTTATCGCGGTTAAGCCGCGCGAAGGCCTGACCCGCAACTACGACATCGTCGGGCCGATCTGCGAGACCGGTGATTTCCTCGCCAAGGATCGCCAACTGAATCTGGCTGAGGGAGACTTGCTGGCTGTTTGTTCCGCTGGCGCCTATGGCTTCGTGATGAGTTCCAACTACAACACTCGCGGTCGCGCCGCTGAGGTGATGGTGGATCATCAGCGCGCCGTTGAAGTGCGTGCCCGCGAGACATACAGCGAACTCTATGCGGGCGAAAGCCGTCTGCCGGAGTAACCCCATGTTATTGCGCTTTACCAAAATGCACGGCCTCGGCAATGACTTCATGGTCCTCGACCTGGTCAGCCAGCACGCGCACATTCAGCCTAAAAATGCCAAGCAGTGGGGCGACCGCTTCACTGGCGTCGGCTTCGATCAGCTGTTGCTGGTTGAGCCTCCGAGCAATCCGGATGTTGATTTCCGCTATCGCATCTTCAACTCAGACGGCAGCGAAGTTGAGCAATGCGGTAACGGTGCACGCTGCTTTGCGCGCTTTGTACTGGACAAACGACTGACCGCTAAAAGGCAAATTCGGGTCGAGACCAAAAGCGGTATCATCGAGCTCAACGTGCGCAACGATGGCCAAATCACTGTCGACATGGGCCCGCCGCGTCTAGCGCCAGAGCAGATTCCGTTTCAAGCTGACGCGCAAGCGCTTAGCTATCGGGTTGAGGTCGACGATGAAACGGTTGAACTCGCCGCCGTATCCATGGGCAACCCCCATGCGGTGTTGCGTGTGGATAACGTCGAAACCGCTGCGGTTCACGGTTTGGGCCCTAAACTTGAGCACCACCCGCGCTTTCCACAGAAGGTTAACGTTGGCTTCCTCCAGGTGATTGATCGCCAGCGCGCTAAATTGCGTGTGTGGGAGCGTGGCGCAGGTGAAACCCAAGCCTGCGGCACCGGCGCTTGCGCCGCTGCAGTAGCTGCAATCAGCCAAGGCTGGATGGATTCGCCGGTGCAACTAGAACTGCTAGGTGGCAAACTCTTAATTGAATGGGCAGGCCCCGGCCAGCCCGTTATGATGACCGGGCCCGCCGTACGTGTTTACGAAGGACAAGTTCGCTTATGAGTGACCAGCAGGATTCACCAAAAACCCTCGATTCAGCCACCGTGGCCGCATACTTGCGCCTGCACCCGGAGTTTTTCATCGACCACGATGACTTGATTCCAGAGCTGCGCATTCCGCACCAACGTGGCGACACGGTCTCTTTGGTCGAGCGTCAGGTAAACCTGCTACGCGAGCGCAATATCGACATGCGTCATCGCTTGTCGCAACTCATGGATGTGGCACGCGACAACGACCGGCTGTTCGAGAAAACTCGCCGCTTGGTCCTTGATATGCTCGACGCCGCCAGCCTTGAAGAAGTCGTCAGCTGTGTTGAAGACAGTTTGCGCAGTGAGTTTCAGGTGCCTTTCGTCAGCCTTATCCTGTTCAGCGAAAATCCCCTGCCGGTCGGCCGCTCGATGAGCAGCACTGAAGCACATCAAGCTATTGGTGGCTTGCTGGCAGGCGGCAAAACCATTTGCGGCGTATTGCGTGAACACGAGTTGGCATTCTTGTTCGGCAAGAGTGAAGCGGGAAATGTCGGCTCGGCGGCGGTGGTTTCAATCACTCATCAGGGCACCCATGGCGTCTTGGCCATTGGCAGCACCGATCCGCAGCACTACAAAAGCTCGCTGGGGACCTTATTCCTCGGCTACATCGCTGAAGTGCTAGCACGTGTACTGCCCCGTTTTGCGACCCCGCTTCGCTCGGTTCGCTAAGGCTACATAGGTGGCTGCGACGTCAGCCCAGAAGTTGTTAGCCATCCAGCGCAAGCGGCGCCTCAGGAGTCACCATGCAAGCTCGCATCGACGCCTACCTCGAACACCTGCGCAGTGAGCGCCAAGTCTCCGCGCATACGCTGGATGGCTACAGCCGCGACCTGAGCAAGTTGCTGAGTTTCTGTCAGCGTGAACAATTGGCTGATTGGAGCCAACTCGACACCTCGCGCTTGCGCCGACTGGTCGCTCATCTGCATATGCAAGGTCAGTCCAGTCGCAGCTTAGCGCGCCTGCTTTCGGCAACGCGTGGGCTGTACCGTTATCTGATTCGCGAAGGCCACTGCCAGCACGACCCCGCCAGTGGCTTGATGCCGCCCAAAGGTGAGCGCCGCCTCCCCAAGACGCTGGATGCCGACCGTACTGGGCAATTGCTCGACGGCGCAGTCGAGGACGACTTTATCGCCCTGCGCGACCAAGCCATGCTCGAATTGTTTTACTCCTCCGGCCTGCGCTTGTCCGAGTTGGTCAGCCTCAACCTGGACGGTCTCGATTTAGCCGCAGGGTTAGTCCGCGTGCAGGGTAAAGGCAATAAAACCCGCGAACTGCCAGTGGGGCGCATGGCCCGCAAAGCGCTGGAAAACTGGCTGCCAATGCGGGCATTAAGCGCACCGGCGGATGGCGCGGTGTTCGTCAGCCAGAAAGGCAAGCGTATTGGCGCCCGCGCCGTACAATTGCGGGTACGCCAGGCTGGGGTTCGTGAGCTTGGGCAGAACCTGCATCCGCACATGCTCAGGCATTCGTTTGCCAGCCACATGCTGGAGTCGTCGCAAGACCTGCGCGCGGTACAAGAGCTACTTGGACACGCCGATATTGCCACGACGCAAATCTATACCCACCTGGACTTCCAACACCTGGCCACGGTGTATGACAGCGCCCATCCACGGGCCAAACGCAAAGGCAGCAGTGAATGACCATCAAGCTAATCACTTTTGACCTCGACGACACCTTGTGGGATGTCACTCCGGTGATGCAAGACGCCGAGGCCGCGCTGCGTAACTGGCTGACCATGTATGCACCCAAGTTAGGTGCCGTGCCAGTTGAACATCTGTGGCAGATTCGCAATCAGCTGCTGGAGCAAGAGCCAACCCTTAAACACCGTCTGAGCGAGCTGCGTCGGCGTATTCTGCGCAATGCCTTGCAAGGTGCGGGTTATGTCGAGAAAGAAGCTTCAGCGCTGGCTGAGGCCGGATTTCAAGTGTTTTTGGCCGCCCGCCATCAAGTTGAACTGTTTGCCGAGGTACATCCAACCCTTGAGGCACTGGCCGCTCAGTTCCAGCTCGGAGTGATCACCAATGGCAATGCCGATGTTCGACGCTTGGGTTTGGCCGATTATTTTCAATTTGCCTTGTGCGCTGAAGACTTAGGGATTGGCAAGCCAGACCCTAAACCCTTTCAAGAAGCGCTTAGGCACGCGAATGTCAGCGCAGAGTTCGCGGTACATATCGGCGACCACCCGTGCGACGATATCGCTGGCGCACAAGCCGCTGGCATGCGCGCCATCTGGTTCAACCCACTAAATCGAACCTGGCCCGACCAAGCCCCACCAGACGGCGAAGTCAGCAGTTTGGCGCAATTACCCAAACTCCTGAGCAGTTGGTTGACCGGCTAAGGTCGGCATCTGTGGATTGACCAATCATCAGCTACAAAAAAACCTGCTCTAAGCAGGTTTTTTTGATTAAGCGAGCACTCAAATAGGGCGGCTGCCGTATTTGCTGTCCGGCTTTTTCGGCGGGTCAGAAACCACGTTAGGTTCGACCTCTTGCACTTTACCGCCACGTGCCAGGAACTCCTCCATGGCCTGGGCCAGTGAGTCACGATCCTTTTGCTTGGCTTCAACGCTTGGCAAATCTTCCGGGTCTACCGCAGCTTTAGCTTTTTTGCTTTTGCTTTTGCCGGAAGGCGCGGCAATGTCGTCATCGCTATCGTCATCAATACTTGGGTCACCATCGTCAGACGCAGCAAGATCCTCACCATCGTCCTCGTCAGTCCCATCCAACTCTTCTTGTTCGAGATCTTCGTCGCTCATGTTTAGCCTCATGAAATGCGAAAGCAGATTAGTTATAGCCCAGCTGCGTAAATTTCGTACACCGCCAGCAAAAATTCAAATGCCCTTGCCTGACAAAAGTCGCTTGAGACGTCCTCTGCCAGTTCGCTCGGGCGGGCATCAGTCACTGCAAAAAGACTGAGCCCAACGGCGCGCATTCTAGCGCGCCTCCAGAAAAAACAAAGTAAAAGTAGCAGCTATCGTTTATTTAACAACGTTGCTTGCCACCCGAGACTCAAACGCAAAAAAACCCAGCTGCGCAATTTACTCAAGGTAAATCCGCTTGCTGGGCTGTGGTGTTGCTGATGGAGCATGCGCCGTTATTATTCAACCAGCGTTGACGCTAAAATCTTCCAGCGAATTATGACTTGGTGAATTCTGGATAAGCTTCCATACCGCACTCGGCAATATCCACACCTTCGTATTCTTCTTCTTCGCTAACCCGCAGGCCAATAACCGCTTTGATGATTGCCCAAACGATCAGGCTGGCGATGAATACCCAAGCGAAGATCGAAGCAATACCCAGCAACTGAGCGCCCAAGGTTGCGTCAGGGTTGGTCAGGCAAACAGCCAGCAGCCCCCAAATACCGCATACGCCGTGTACCGAAATAGCACCCACTGGATCATCGAGCTTGAGCTTATCGAGGCTGATAATGGCGAACACCACCAATACACCGCCAACAGCGCCGATCATCGTGGCTTGCAGGGCGCCAGGGGTCAGTGGTTCAGCGGTGATCGCAACCAGACCAGCCAACGCACCGTTAAGGGCCATGGTCAGGTCAGCTTTGCCGAACAGGATGCGTGCCACCAACAGCGCTGCAATCAAACCACCCGCAGCGGCCATGTTGGTGTTAACAAACACCTGAGCAACAGCGTTGGCATCTTCAATGGTGCTCATCTTCAACTGCGAACCGCCGTTGAAACCAAACCAGCCCATCCACAGGATGAATGTACCCAGCGTGGCCATTGGCAAGTTAGCACCCGGAATCGGGTTAATCTGGCCGTTAGCGCCATATTTACCTTTACGTGCACCCAGCAGCAGAACACCTGCCAGAGCCGCAGCAGCGCCCGCCATGTGCACCACGCCAGAACCTGCGAAGTCGAGGAAGCCTGCAGAGTTAAGGAAGCCTGCACCCCATTTCCAGAAACCTTGTACTGGGTAGATGAAACCAGTCATCACTACCGCGAAGGCTAGAAACGCCCAGAGCTTCATACGCTCAGCAACCGCACCGGAAACGATCGACATACAAGTGGCAGCGAACACCACCTGAAAGAAGAAGTCCGAACGCAATGAGTAGTACGGCGCATCATCGCCACCCGCCAAAACGGCTTCAGCGCTGTGCTCGCTACCAATCAAAAAGCCGAGACTTGGCAGAATGCCGCCTTCAGGGCTGGAATACATGATGTGGTAACCAATGAGCAGATACATGACGCTGGCGACCGCATACAACGCGATGTTCTTGGTCAAAATCTCGGTGGTGTTCTTGGCGCGTACCAGACCGGATTCGAGCATGGCGAAACCCGCCGCCATCCACATCACCAATGCGCCGCATATCAAGAAGTAGAAGGTGTCAAAACCGTACGTCAATGCTGTCAATGCTGTGTTGTCCATATGTCACCTCGTGCCGTGCGCCTTATCAATAGCGCTATTCGGTTAGGGCGCCCCGAGGGGCGCGCTCTGTGTGCTTACAGGTTGTACCCACGCTCGTTATGCTGGGCGAGATCTAGACCGACAGCTTCATCTTCATCGCTGACCCGCAGCCCCATTACCAAATCGATCACTTTGAGAATCACAAAGGTCACAATCGCGGTGTAAACCACGGTGAAGATCACGCCTTCGAACTGGATCCATAGTTGCGCTGCAATGTTTTCAACTTCACCAAAGCCGCCCAATGCAGGTGCTGCAAATACACCCGTGAGCAATGCCCCGACGATTCCGCCGACACCGTGCACACCGAAGGCGTCCAGCGAGTCGTCGTAACCGAGTTTGCGTTTCAGGCTAGTGGCGCAGAAGAAGCAGATAACCCCCGACGCCAGACCGATAACCAGCCCGCCCATAGGGCCTGCGGTTCCGGCGGCTGGGGTAATTGCAACCAAACCCGCAACCACGCCCGAGGCAATCCCCAGTGCGCTTGGTTTGCCGTGTGTCAGCCACTCAGCAAACATCCAGCCCAGCGCCGCAGCAGCCGTGGCGATTTGAGTAACCAGCATGGCCATACCCGCCGTGCCGTTCGCTGCAAGTGCAGAACCTGCGTTAAAACCGAACCAACCGACCCAGAGCATTGCCGCGCCAATCAAGGTGTAACCCAGATTGTGCGGAGCCATTGGCGTGGTTGGATAACCCTTGCGCTTACCCAGTACCAGGCACGCCACCAAACCCGCCACACCGGCGTTGATGTGCACGACAGTACCGCCCGCGAAATCGAGCACGCCCCAATCCCACAGCAAGCCACCCACGCCACCCCAAACCATGTGCGCCATTGGTGCATAGACCAATGTGAACCACGCGGTAATGAAGACCAGCATTGAGGAGAACTTCATGCGTTCAGCGAATGCGCCGACGATGAGAGCAGGTGTGATGATGGCAAAGGTCATTTGAAAGGTGATGAACACGCTTTCAGGAACCGCGGCGACAAGGCTGTCAGTCTCCAAACCGCTGAGGAATGCTTTCGACAAGCCGCCCACAAAGGAATTGAAGTTAACAACACCTTCTTCCATGCCTGTGGTGTCAAACGCCATGCTGTAGCCATAAACGACCCACAACAGACTGACCAAACAAGTAACAGCGAAGCACTGCATCATTACCGACAGCACGTTCTTGGAACGCACCATGCCGCCATAAAACAGTGCCAGGCCAGGAATGGTCATAAACAGCACGAGTGCGGTGGCAACAATCATCCACGCAGTGTCGCCGCTGTTCAGTACAACCTCGTCAGCCAGCGCAACGCTTGGCAAAACGAGGGACAAAAGGGCTCCTAGCCCTGCGATTTTTCGCAGAGTCATGGTTTAACTCCTGGGGCGGGGTTCGGTTTTTTGGGGCTTAAATCGCGTCGGTATCGGTTTCGCCGGTACGAATACGAATGGCCTGTTCCAGGTTAACTACGAAAATTTTGCCGTCACCAATCTTGCCGGTGTTGGCTGCTTTAGTGATGGCTTCGATGACCCGATCCAGTTGATCGTCAGCGATTGCCACGTCGATTTTCACTTTTGGCAAAAAGTCGACAACGTATTCAGCACCGCGGTACAGCTCGGTGTGGCCCTTCTGACGACCGAAGCCTTTGACTTCAGTAACAGTGATGCCCTGCACGCCGATCTCCGACAGTGACTCGCGGACGTCATCCAACTTGAACGGCTTGATGATGGCAGTAACTAGCTTCATGTAACTCTCTCCCGTGTAAGGTGGACTTGCCCCAGGAATTGCAAACCCGAGCCAAGTCTAAGCGCAGTGCCTGGCTTTTGTAATGCATTGGCTGCTCTAACTCGGCAAGACCAACACCCACCAACCGCTCCTGACGAAACACTCCTGTGCTCCGACTAACGCACCGGAACTGCATCAGTGCATCTTTCACTTGGAGCTAAGCAGAAAGCTTGCCAAACATGATAAAGCTGCGTCATTTCATGGACTTAGGCGCTACAACAGGCACAACACCGTGGATTTCAATGATTTAATGCACAACAACAGTGCATCGCCAGCGGGCATCACGCGCAATAATCGTGCAGACCGCACAATCAGCGCACCCGACGCTGCGTGTTACACTTTCGGTCTACCGCAATTGGAAGTTAGTCATGTTGCCACCAAAAATTCTGCTCGACGCCCTCACCGCTGGTGCTTCGCGCCTGTTCAATGGTGATACGCCGCTGCCCCGCGCGGAGTTCGAAGCGCAATTCAAGGCGCTGATGCAAAGCGGATTCAGCAAGCTGGATTTGGTTAGCCGCGAAGAATTCGACAGCCAGATGGTCGTGTTGGCCCGCACGCGTGCACGATTAGAGGCACTCGAAGCCAAAGTCCTTGAACTTGAAGCCAACAGCCCAGTAACCACACCCGCAGAACCCAGCCAGCAATAAGCTGGCAATCTATGGCGCGCCACAACAGTGGTCGCCAAGGCAGTGGCCGCCAAGGCATGCCTTCTGCGGCATGTCTTCTGGTCGCCTGGGCGACTAACCTGCTAACTGTAGCGAATCAATCAGAACCTTGGCGACGGCCCTCACCTCGCCTTCTTGTCAATTGATGGCCGCGAGCCACAGCCAAGCAATTGACTCAAGTTCCAGCATTCAGCCCATTTGGCAGCGACAGACGCCCGGAATCTAAACAATTCTTACAGCCGGTTATTGCGCGCTGGAACCATAGATAACATCACGCTTCAACATCAGGCTTTTCAAGCAGACGGATTCTGCGGCCCTGATGCGCCTCGAAGATTACGACAAAGGAAGTCGATCATGAAGCGGACTATAAAGAAGAGTTCCACCTCCACCCCGGCATTCACTGTGCGTGCAGGACGTCAACTGTGTGCCTTGCAGTGCGCCTCATTCAGCGCACTTCTGGCTTTGACGGTTAGCGGCTCCGACAGCGCTTATGCGGCATGCGTTACTCAGCCAGGCGCCGGTGCCACGGAAGGCTCGACCTGCACCAACGCAGACACCAGCTTTACCTCAAACACCATCAATGTACCGATTCGCAGCAGCGCCAACAGTTCACTGACGCTGACAGCGCCAGACATCAGTGCTGAAGTTTTACCGAGCACGCCCGACGGTAATCGCGCCGTGGTATTTGCCCGCAATGCAGCCTTGAGCATTGAGGGCAACCTCACCAGCATCCTCAACGGCGCAGCAGGCACCGCAACCGGTCAACTTCTGCGCTCGACCGACAGCGGCTCGATTGTGATCGGCGGCGATACTCGCCTGATCACCACGCAGGCGGATGCCATCGCGATTGACGCAAACCGAGGTAGCATCTTGCTTAACGGCAACCTTGATGCTGTGTCCCGTGGCCCCGCAGGCACCAGCAATAAACCCGCGGTGAAACTTGAGCACGGCTTACGTGCGAGTAACGGCGCCAGCATCAAGGTGCAAGGCGACACAATACTTGAGGTGGTCAGCCGCGCGGTTGAGGCCAATGGCACAGCGGGCTCACGCATTGATTTGGCTAACCTCAGCAGTCGCTCCGAAGGTTTTGGCATTATTGCCACAGGCGAGAATAACGCCGTGGTCATCACCGGTGAAAACGTCGATATCAGCGTCAACAACAACAATAACGAAGGTGTATTCGCCGCTGATGGCGGCAATGTGATCATCGACATGGCGGGCGGCAATACCAACAACGGTAAGAACTCGCTGATCGTGTTCAATACTCCCGGAGCTTCACTCTCCACTCTTGGAGATACGTCTGACGCCTTGCGCGTACAAAACAGCCGCGGTGATGCACGTATCAAAATAGGTGCTGGCAGTATTACCACCGGCACCGCCAGCAGCGGTTTTGACTCCGAAGGTGCCTATGCGCTGGTACGCGGCGGCCCTGGCGTCGCCCAGGTCGACATGACGGGCGGCAGTATCACCACCCTCGCCAAAGAAGCTGAAGCTATCTTTGTCCAAACCGATAACGGTGCGCCCAGCCGGATCGACAACGACAGCATCATCAACTTCAGCGGCGGCAGTGTCACAACCCTAGGTAATAGCGCTGTTGGTTTGCTGGCACAGAGTGATCCACTGAGCAAAGGCAATGTCAGCATCAACCAGTCTGGCGGCAGTATCAGTACCAGTGGCACGGGCGATCTTGAACAATTAAGTCACGGGATTCTGGCAGAAGCCACTGGCTCAGGTAACAGCAGCATCAACCAAAGTGGCGGCACCGTTACCACCTCAGGAAATGGCAGCCATGGCCTCTATGGCTACTCAATTAGTGGCGATGTAAGCGTTAACCAAGGGCCAATGGCGAGCGTTCACGCGAGCGGAGAAAATGCTTCGGCGATTGTTGCTCAAGCGGTTTCACCCGAGCAGCGCTACAGGATTAAAGCCGCAGGTACGTTGCTCGGCGGCAGTGGTCAGGCCGCAGGTATCAAAACCAGCACCCAAGCCAATGGTAGTGTTGACCTCGACGCAACAGCCAACGTAAGCGCAGCCTCGGGGATCGCGATTCTCGACGGTAGCGGTGACAGCACGATCAACAGTGCTGGCACGATTAACGGTGACATCCTGACCAACGCTGGTGATGATCAGTTAAACCTGTTAGCGGGCAGCACAACGAGCGGCAAGGTCATGCTTGGCATGGGCGCCGACCGTGCAACTATCGAAAATGGCGCGGACATCTCGGCAGTCAGTCTTTTCGATGGCGGCAACGGTGTCTACGACAACCTCAATGGCAGCGGCGACAGCCTGACCTTTGCCGGTGGCGAGCGAGATGTCGCTGCTGACACTCTGCAGAACTGGGAAACAGTGGTTCTCGATGCAGGCACCCGCATCAAGTTTGGCGCATCAGGCCTCACCGTTGGCGGCAGCGACGATGTAACGCAACGGGGCTTGATCATCAATCGAGGTGCAACCGTGCGCACCACACAATTAAAATTTACAGTCACGGGTGACGTTAACAACCGTGGCACCATCGACCTGCAAAACAACAGCGCAGGCAATCGTTTTGTCGTCGCCAGCAATCCAAATGGCGCCTCAGGCAATTACCGCGGACAAGACGCCAGTCTGAAAATCGACAGCGTCCTCGGCGGCGATAATTCGTTAACCGACAAGCTGGTGATTGAAGGTAACTCTGCGGGCAACACTGCACTCAGCGTCAATAATCTCGGCGGTACTGGCGCTCAGACCAACAACGGCATCGAAGTCGTGCAAGTAGCGGGTAACTCAAACGGCGTGTTCGCCCTCAATGGCGACATCGTGACCAAGGACAACCAACAAGCCGTTGTCGCTGGCGCCTACGCTTACACGCTACACAAAGCACCAACCGGTGACTGGTATCTGGCCTCAACGATTCAGCCGACTCCCGCGGTCGATCCGACAACCCCTCCAACCCCAACAGCACCGCGTTACAGCCCTGCGGCTGCGCTGTACCAGCAGTATGGCCAAGCGCTACTCGATATGAACGGTTTGCCAACCATGCAACAGCGTGTTGGCAATCGTTACTGGCACGCCGCCAGTGGAGCGGCACAAACCAGCACAACCACCAACACAACCACCAACATTGACGGCGAGCAAACCTATATCGAAAACGGTGCCAGTTGGGCTCGCGTTGAAGGCACCTACCAACGTAACCGTCCAAATGCCGGAACCATCGATGCCGACTCAGTGACCAATCGCTGGAAAATGCAGGCCGGACTCGACGCCTTGCTGAACGAGGACGAACGCGGCAACAAGCTGATTGGCGGGGTGACGGCACACTACGGAACATCTGACTCGCAGGTTGATTCATTTTTCGGTGACGGTAATATCGACAGCCGAGGTTACGGTGCCGGTTTGACCTTAACTTGGCTGCAAGAAAATGGCTTTTATGTTGACTCGCAAGCCTCGGCAACCTGGTATAAAACCGATATTGATTCTGACGAAACAGATCGTCGGCTGACGTCGGATAACGATGGTTTTGGCTACGCCTTCTCCGTCGAGAGCGGTAAGCAAATTGAACTTAACCAAACCCTGACCCTGACGCCACAAGCTCAGTTGATCTACTCACGCGTTGATTTCGACAGCTTCACCGATGAGTTCAACACCCGCACCTCCCTCGACTCAGCCGATAGCCTGCGCTCACGCCTTGGTGTTTCGCTTGATCACGATAGTCGCTGGCTGGATGACACCAACAAAATCCGCCGCAGCCATGTCTACGCAATCAGCAATCTGTACTACGAGTTTCTCGATGGCACACAGGTTGATGTTGCCGAGGTAAAACTCAAAAATCGTCCTGAACGACTCTGGACAGGCCTCGGTGTAGGCGGAAGTTATAACTGGAATGAAGACAAGCTCTCGCTGTATGGCGAGGTGTCTGTCGACTCATCTGTGAATAACTTTGGCGACAGCACTGCCGTCAACGGCACAGTAGGTATGCGCTTAAGATTTTAACCCCCAGCTACAGCCAATAAAAACGGAGCCTTCGCGCTCCGTTTTTATTGCTCAGCGACAATCCATAGCTGAACCAGCCGATTGCGTCCCCCTCCAGCCGAACCTGTTACTCTCGATATATCGCAGGAAGCGATACCCTAGATTTCAAGGAGTGAACGATGTCGCTGGCCGTAGTCCACAGCCGCGCCCAAGTGGGTGTTGATGCACCCGCCGTCACTGTCGAAGCCCACCTTGCGAATGGCTTACCATCATTGGCATTGGTCGGCCTGCCCGAAACAGCGGTAAAAGAAAGCAAAGACCGAGTACGCAGTGCCATTCTCAACTCTGCATTTGAGTTTCCCCCGCGTCGCATCACGCTCAACTTAGCGCCCGCCGATTTGCCCAAAGACGGCGGTCGTTTTGATTTAGCCATCGCCTTGGGAATTCTCGCTGCGAGCGGACAAATACCCGCGAAAGCACTTGAAAACATTGAGTGCCTGGGTGAATTGGCATTGTCCGGGGAAATCCGCTCTGTGCGCGGAGTATTACCAGCGGCTCTGGCCGCCAGAACCAGTGGCCGCACGTTAGTGGTGCCCAGCGCCAACGCCGAAGAGGCCAGCCTCGCCTCCGGTTTGAACGTGATTGCAGCAGAGCATTTATTGCAGTTGGCGGCGCACTTCAATGGCTTGGCGGTGATTGCACCGTATCAATCAAAAGGCCTGTTGCACCATGTTCAGCCTTACCCGGACTTATCCGAAGTACAGGGTCAATTAGCGGCAAAACGTGCATTGCTGGTCGCCGCAGCCGGCTCCCACAACTTACTGTTTAGCGGCCCACCCGGCACCGGCAAGACTCTGCTCGCCAGCCGCCTACCCGGTTTATTGCCGCCGCTTGGTGAACAGGAAGCGCTGGAGGTTGCCGCCATTCATTCGGTGGCCAGCCACACCCCGCTGACGGCATGGCCACAGCGCCCTTTCCGAACACCCCATCACAGCGCATCCGGGCCGGCATTGGTCGGTGGCGGCAGTCGCCCGCAACCCGGCGAAATCACACTCGCGCACCACGGCGTGTTGTTTCTAGACGAACTGCCTGAGTTTGATCGCAAAGTGCTTGAGGTGCTGCGCGAACCCCTTGAAAGCGGGCATATCGTGATTGCCCGCGCCCGTGACAAGGTGCGCTTTCCGGCCCGTTTCCAGCTGGTTGCCGCCATGAATCCTTGTCCATGTGGGTTTCTCGGCGACCCCAGCGGGCGCTGCCGTTGCAGCAGCGAGCAGATTCAACGCTATCGGGCAAAGCTTTCCGGGCCCCTGCTCGACCGTATTGATTTGCACGTCACCGTGGCCCGTGAAACGACAACTCTGCACGTACCGCAAAGCACAGGAAGTGACACCGCCACCAGCGCCGCCCATGTCGCCAACGCCCGCCAACGGCAGATGCAACGTCAAGGCTGCGCCAATGCATTTCTTGATCTGGCGGGCCTACGCCAGCACTGTCCTTTGCAGGCAGATGATCAGCGCTGGCTGGAGAATGCCTGTGAGCGGCTGGCCTTATCGCTGCGTGCGGCTCACCGCGTACTCAAAGTTGCGCGCACCTTGGCCGACCTTGAGTGCGCTGCAGAGATCAGCCGCCAGCATTTGGCTGAAGCAATGCAATACCGCGGTCATGCGCAGAGCTGATGCAGTACCGCTACTGAAAGCGTCCAACCTCATCGCGCAACTCGCCAGCCAAGCCGTCAAGCTCGCGGGCGGTCTCTGCCAGATTCAAGATCACCTGGTGCTGCTCGTTATTGGCCAGGGCAATACTCTGCAGATTGCTGCTCAACGCTGTCGCCGTGCTGCTTTGCTCTGAAGTGGCGGTAGTGATTGAGGCAAACTGCTCCCCGGCCATGCTGGTTTTCTCGGCAATTTGTGCCAGCGCTTCGACCACCCGAGAATTAAGCTGCAAGCCTTCGCTCATCAACAACTGACCTTGCTGCATGGTACTGATGGCAGTGGTTGTTTCAGTTTGAATACTGCTGATCATGCTGGAAATTTCTGTCGTCGCATCACGGGTGCGCCCCGCCAAGCTACGGACTTCATCAGCAACCACGGCAAAACCACGGCCTTGCTCTCCCGCGCGTGCAGCTTCAATCGCCGCATTCAAAGCCAGCAGATTGGTTTGCTCGGCAATCGAGGTAATCACGCTGACAATACCGCCGATCTCCTGCGAACGCTGACCTAAAGTGTTGATCACCGCTGATGTAGCATCCAATGAGTGGGCGATCTGCTCAAGTGCCTTTGACGCCTCGTCCATCGAGCTACGCCCGATGTTGGTCTGCTGAGCGTTATCACTGGCCAGACGTTCGGTCTGGCGCATGTTGTCGGCGATATTCAGGGATGTTGCGCTGAACTCCTCAACTGCGCCCGCCATGCTAGTGATCTCACCCGACTGCTGCTCGATACCTTCATAAGCACCGCTGGAAAGGCCTGATAGCGCCTGAGCACGACTGCTAACCGCCTGTGCCGAACTGCGAATACGCGCGACCATGCTCGCAAGCGCTTCACCCATTTGGTTGAAGTTACTGGCGAGATCTGTGATTTCATCATTGCCGCTGAGCGTTGAGCGTGCGCTCAAATCACCAGCACCCAAAGCCTGCGCTTGCTTAACCAACTGACCAAGCGGCTGCAACTTACGTCGCAGCAACCAGATCACCGCTGTAACTGCCAATACCAGCGCTATCAGACTGCCAATCGCCAGCTGCCAGCCGAGCGACCAAGTCACCGCCTGAACTTCAGCCATCGGCATACTTGCGACCACCTGCCAGCCACCCGCGTTGAAAGGTGCGCTAACGCTGTAAAAGTCTTGCTGGCCATCACTCCAGATCATGCCTTTGCTGGGCGTTGCCGAGTGCTCTATCAGTTGCGCAGGCGCTGAATCCGTTGTTTGCGCAGCGAAGGGGGCAACCAGCCACTTGCCGCTTGTATCGAAGATTGCCAGCGAGCCTGCCTTACCAATGCGGAAATCCTTGAGTGCATCAAACTGACTGTTTTGTGTATCGGTGTAATCAAAGCCGACAAACAACACTGCAATCACCTGGCCCTGACTATCGGTAACCGGTGTGTACTGGGTCATGTAAGAGCGCTCAAAAAGCAACGCGCGCCCCACGTAACTTTGGTTTTGAAGCAAGCGCTGATAAGCAGGGTGATTGTGATCCAGCACCGTGCCGATGGCACGACTGCCATCTTGTTTGGTTAGCGAGGTTGTCACTCGCACGAACTCAGTGCCATCACGGACGAATACCGTGGCCACTCCCGCCGTCAGGTTCTTAAACTCATCTACGCGCTCGAAAACATTGTTGAGCAGTTCGTCGCCGACATACAGCGCAGGCGTCTGCACACCAACCACGCTGATTCGCTCAGCTGGCCGGACGACCATCCCCGAACTGAAGCGCTTCTCAAACAGGCCCGCAAGACGCTGCGTACTCTCAAGCAGACTTGTGTTGAAAGTATTCAGCTGATCAGCCATCAAGCGCGACTCGCTGGCCAAATGTTCTTCACGGATCGCCACGTTGGCATCGCTCAAAGAGCGCAAGGCGAACACTGTGCTGAGGCTGATCAGAACAGTCAGGATAATCGCCAGCGCCATAGCAAGCTGCCGGGTGATGGAAGAACGGGAATGGTTCATAAATGCTCCGACATAACAAATACTCTGGGCGCCACAAACATCGGAGGCACCACTGCTGTGTCGGCTTCATCGGCCATGGGACAAATAACTTAAGTAGTGTTTGACCGATTACTTGATCCATTCGACCTGCGGTAGGTGCATTGCGGCGACCTCGCTGACCAGATAGTCACGCAACCGCTGGAACCGCTGCTGATTACGCCGCGCCTTGGGCCATACCAAGTAATAACTGCAGCCACTCGGCACCGCTGCTGGCCAAGGTAAAGCAAGGCGTCCTTGCTCGACGTCCTCTGCGACCATCACCAAATCGCCAATCGACACGCCGTAGCCACGCGCTGCCGCCACCATGCCCAACTCCAAGGTGTCGAACACCTGCCCGCCGCGCAGCGGTATGTGCTCCGCCAGGTTCATTGCCTGTAACCACTGGCGCCAATCGCGGCGGTCTGGGGTTGGATGCAGCAATTCTGCGCTTTGCAGTTGCGCCAGATCCCAAGCGCCATTGCGCGCAGCATCGGGCGCACACACGGGGATCAACCACTCAGCAAATAACAATTCACTTTCCCAATCATCAGCAAAATTGCCGGTGCTCAGCAGTACTGCGCAATCAAAGGGTTCATGCAGGAAATCGACTTTATCGACATCCATCCATGCGCTGGTCAGTTGCACCTCAATGTCATCATTGTGCGCACGGAACCGCGAAAGCCGGGCCAGCAACCAGCGCATGGTCAGGGTCGACGGAGCTTTTAAACGCAATATCCCATCATCAGCCTGCAAAGGAGCGCATGAACGCTCCAATGCATCAAAGCCTTCGCGCAAGCCGGGGAGTAAAGTACGACCTGGCTCCGTTAGCTTGAGGCTACGCCCGCAACGCTCGAATAAACGACAGTCGAAATACTCCTCAAGCGTGCGCACATGTCGGCTCACTGCACTTTGCGTGATTGCAAGCTCATCGCCCGCCTGAGTAAACGAGCAATGGCGTGCGGCTGCCTCGAAAGCACGCAGTGCATACAACGGTGGTAGCTTGCGACTCATGGATAACTAAAACTCATACTAAAGAGAGATATTTTCATTTTGCAGTAAGCCGCCGTACATTCACATACTGCACGACCAAGGAACCTCTGAAAAAGGTAGCGAGCGACGGGAGTACAAGGCGCAACGACCAACGGGAGTAACAGCCAAAGGCTGGCCCGAAGGGCGAGCGCAGCGAATCAAAAAATGCGAAAAAGCGACCGGGGTCGCGCTCGACTTTACGAGCTGTAAATGAGCATTTTGAGCAATTTTTTAACGCCGTAATACCTAGCGCAGTAGTTTTTCAGAGGTTCCTCAAATACTCAACGTGGCCCCTTTTTATGTCGCACGGCAGCTACCCACTTCATCCCGCTATCAGCAGTGCAGCACCACTGCCACGCGAAGTCGATATCGTCATTGCCGGTTCAGGCATCATGGGCTGTGCAAGCGCATATTACCTGCGCCAAATGGGCTTATCGGTGTTGGTCTGTGACAAAGCCGGGCTGGCCAGCCAGCAATCGACGCGGGCCTGGGGCTTTGTTCGTCAACAAGCACGCGACCCGGCTGAAGTACCGCTGATGATGGCCTCGATCAAGCTGTGGCAGCAGCTTGAGCATGAGTTGCAGTTACCTTTGGAGTGGCGGCAAGACGGCTGCATGTATCTGGCTGAAAATGATGAGCACCTGCGTCAGTACCATGATTGGCTGGACGTTGCCGCCAGCCATGGCCTCGACACCCAGCTCCTGAGCAGCCGCGAAGTCGCCGCCAAGCTACCGGCCTTGGCCAATCCGGCAAAAGGCGGATTGTTCACTGCAAGTGATGGCCAAGCTGAGCCGCGCCGGGTAGCGCCGGGCTATGCACTGCGTGGCGTGGAAGCAGGCGTGGTGTTTGCCGAAGGCTGCGGTGTCACTGCGATCGATCGCGCAGGTGGCGCTATTTGTGGCGTGCAGACTGAACGCGGCTACGTCAAAACATCACGCGTGCTGATTGCTGCAGGTGCCAGCAGTTGGCGTTTGCTGGCACCGCTTGGGCTGGATATTCCCCAGCAAGCGCTGCGCAGTACAGTGTCGCGCACCAGCCCGGTTCCAGACATTGGCGGCTGCAGCTTTATTGGCCACGGCATTGGCATTCGGCAACGGGCTGACGGCAGTCTCAACCTCGCGGATGAGGCGCAAGCTGACGTCGACCTGAGCTTGGACTTTATGCGCGGCGCCTCGTGGTATTTACCGTTATTGCCGGAGCATCACCGCAGTTTTCGCTTCCATCTAAACGCTGCGTTGCTGCATGACCTCAAGCTACGCCTGCGCGGCGAGAATAAAGCGCTCGGCGAACGCGACCCACACGCCAGACCCGAGCTAAGCCGTGTAAGAGCCGCTGAAAAAGCCTTGGCCCGCGCCTTTCCGGCATTGCATGAGGTTCGCGTAATAGAGAGCTGGGCTGGGTTTATCGACGTCTTGCCCGATGGCATTCCAGTGCTCGATGCGCCCAGCCAAATTCCCGGCTTGCTGATCGCTACCGGTTTTTGTGGTCATGGCTTTGCCATGGGCCCAATCGTCGGTCAACTGATGGCGCAATGGGCGACTCAGGGTAATACATCACTCGATTTAAGCGCGTTTCGCAGCAGTCGCTTTGCTGATGGCAGCGCTGGCAAACCTTACTCACTTTTCTGAAGAACCCGCGCATGTCGAGCCCTAATCGTATTGAGTTGCTGGCTATCCTGCGTCTATCTGGCCCGCTTATCGCGGCGCAATTGGCGCACGTATTAATGGTCTTCACTGACACGGTGATGATGGGCATGCTTGGCCCTCAAGAGCTGGCAGGTGGCGGGCTTGGCGCGGCATGTTATTCGTTCGTCTCGATTTTCTGCGTCGGGGCAATTGGCGCAGTGGGTAATTTGGTGGCTATTCGTCATGGCTCTGGTGACGCAGCAGGTGTCACCCGCCTGACCCAGAATGGTTTATGGATGGGCTGGGGCTTGGCCTTGATGGCCGGGTTGATGTTGTGGAACCTTGAGCCCGCCCTGGAGCATTTCCAGCAAACCCCGGAAAACGTTGAGCGAGCCATGCGTTTTCTCTCGACCTTGGTATTCGCCCTGCCCGGCTACATGACATTTATGGCGCTGCGCGGCTTTACCAGCGCAATCGGCCGACCCGGGCCGGTCATGGCGATCAGCATTGGTGGTGCGCTGGCGAACTTCATTCTCAACTATGCCTTGATCAAAGGTTGGTTTGGTCTGCCGCAAATGGGCTTGGCTGGCATTGGCCTGGTCACCGCGATTGTAATGAGCGTCATGGCCTTGCTTCTGGCTTGGCATGTGATGCGGCACAGCGCCTATCACGCGTATCCACTGCAACGGGGTGTATGGCAGCCGGACTGGCAAGAGCTCAAGGAGCTGATTCGCCTTGGCTTACCCATTGGCGGCACCTATGCAGTGGAGTCAGGGTTATTTGCCTTTGCCGCGCTGTGCATGGGTGCGCTGGGCAGCACACAGATGGCCGCGCACCAAATTGCCCTGCAATCGGTGTACGTCGCCTTTATGGTGCCGGTTGGTATTTCCTATGCGGTCACCTTCCGGATTGGCCAGCATTATGGCGCTGGCCGCTTGCTTGAGGCGCGGCGCAGTGGCCGACTGGGCATCATGTTTGGCGCGACCTGCATGCTCGGCTTTGCCTTGTTGTTCTGGCTGGCACCGCAATGGGTCATTGGCTTATTTCTCGACCCGGATGACCCCGCGTTTAAATCGATTGTCGCGCTGGCCGTTAGTTTGCTGGCGATTGCTGCCTGGTTTGAACTGTTTGATGGTATTCAAACCATCGCCATGGGCGCGATTCGCGGCCTGAAGGATGCCAAAACGACGTTTTACACCGGTCTGGTCTGTTATTGGCTGATTGGTGCGCCCATGGCGTGGGCGCTGACATTTGTCTTTAACTGGGGCGCCGCAGGTGTCTGGTGGGGGTTAGCCAGCGGTCTTGCATGCGCCGCAGTCAGCCTGGCGCTGGGCTTTGAATGGAAAACCGCACGCATGCTGGCCAGTGAGGATCTCAAGGCTTGCGACACAGCAACTTAGTTTTTCTTACTCACGCCCGGCAGCAGCTTAGGCACATCGCACGCCATAAATTTCGCCAGATCGCTCAGTGAAATGGCCTTGCTGATCAAAAAACCCTGCGCCTGATCACAACCAAACTGGCGCAGCATGGCGAGCTGCTCAGCGTTTTCAACACCCTCAGCGACCACCTGCAAGTTGAGGTTATGGGCCAAGTTAATCATTGCCCGCACCAGCAAGCGGTTCTCCGAACGGTCACACATGCCGCCGACAAAGCTTTTATCAATCTTGAGCAAAGTAATCGGTAGGCTATTGAGGTGCACGAACGAAGAAAAGCCAGTGCCAAAGTCATCCAGCGAGAAGCGCACACCCAGCTCGCCCAACGCCAGCATGGTCTGACGCACATGGTCGCTACGACGCATGATGGCGGTCTCGGTCAGCTCAAACTCCAGCCACTGCGCACCAATCCCACGCTCATCGATCAAGCGTTTGAGCGTTGGCAACAGCTGGCTGTCCTGAAACTGGCGGAACGACAGATTGACTGCCATATGCAGCGGCGCCAAGCCCTGCCCACGCAGCCATTGCATGTCACGCAAGGCACGGGAAATAACCCAGTAACCGAGCGGTACAATCAGACCGCTTTCTTCGGCAAGCGGTACAAACTCATTCGGTGCAAGCAGACCACGGGTTGAGTGACGCCAGCGCACCAGGGCCTCAAGCCCGACAATAGTCCCGGTCTTCAGGCACAAGCGTGGCTGATAATGCAGCTCCAGCTCATCGCGACGCAGTGCCCGGCGCAATTCACTTTCGAGGTCAGCTTGGCTGCGCGCATTGTGGTTGATGCGCTCATCGTAGATGTATGAGGTGCAACCTTGCTGATTCTTAGCCTGCTGCATGGCAATGTGCGCATGCCACATCAACGGATCAGGCCCCGCATTGGAGCGGGCATGGGCCAGACCAAGGCTACAGCCGAGCATCAGGCTCTCACCGTCAACCCAATAGGGTTCTGCCAACACTTCGGTCAAGCGCTCGGCGAAACGCTCCACGCGAAGCGGATCGCGCCGGGTATCGAGCAACAAGGCAAACTCATCGCTGCCTAATCGAGCCAGTTGATCACCCGACTGCAGGATCGACTTAAGCCGCGCAACCACTTGCGTGATCAAATTATCGCCAGCCTGAAACCCCAAGGAATCGTTAACGTGGCGAAAATTGTCCAAATCAAGATGGCCAAGCGCCAGGCCGCGACTATCAGTTGCCGCTAAACGCGCCGAAAGCAGCGTCTGAAAACCTTGGCGATTAGCAATGCCGGTCAGCGCATCTTGCTCCGCCAAACGATTAAGTGTGTGTTTGAGCGAGCCCTGCTCGCGCACATAACGCAGGCAACGGCGCAGTACATCCTTGGTCAGCTGCGAGCGGACCAACCAATCATTGATGCCTTGCGGCTCATCGAGGGGTTCCTGCTCGAGCAACAAGATGAGCGGTAGCGGGCAAACACCAAGTGACGGCAGATAACTCGGCGTAGTCAGCAGCACACTGCTGTTGTGGTCGCCCAATAGGTCACGTGCTACGTCCCAAGAGGAGGCGCAGATGAGCGAGTACGCCCCGTCCATAGGCTCAAGGCATGCCTGCACTAGCGCAGGCCAAGTAGCATCCTCGGCAAGCAGGATCAGCGTTAAGGGCTCGACGAACGCAGACAAACAACCTCCCCAAAGACAAAATAATGCAGTGGTTTCTCCACCAAACGCGCCTTTTCGGCGTCTAATCTGCACATCCCTGTTGCGCTGGAGCATCCTGCTCTAAAGTCGAGCCTTCGACAAGTGCCACACCTTTGAGGTGTGCTGGCTAGCGCTGAACCCTGTGGATTCTGACCGACGGTACAAACCGACAAGAAGCATATAGCCACTATTGAATGTTTGTCATCGCTCGAAGATTACTGTAATTCGCCAAAGAACCAAGCCCACCTCGTCTGACTCCGTGCGCTAACACACACTTCCAGATGGTCAAGGCACAAAGCGCTGAGCCTGCTAAAATGCGCGCCCACTCTCCATGTGATAACTGTAATGTCCCGACTGAACCCCCGGCAGCAGGAAGCCGTGAACTACGTCGGCGGCCCTCTTTTGGTGCTCGCCGGTGCTGGCTCCGGCAAGACGAGCGTCATCACCCGCAAGATTGCCCATCTGGTGCAAAACTGCGGCATTCGCGCCCAGCACATTGTCGCCATGACCTTTACCAACAAGGCTGCGCGCGAGATGAAGGAGCGTGTCGGCACGCTGCTCAAAGGTGCTGAAGCGCGCGGGTTGACGGTTTCGACCTTCCATAACCTGGGCATGAACATTATCCGCAAGGAATATGCGCGCCTGGGTTATAAGCCGGGCTTCTCGATCTTCGATGAGGGTGATATCAAGGCGCTGCTCAGCGACATCATGCAAAAAGAGTATGCCGGTGACGACGGCATTGATGAGATCAAGAATTACATCGGCTCGTGGAAAAACGACCTGATTCTGCCCGACCAGGCGCTGGCCGAAGCGCGCAACCCGAAAGAACAAACCGCAGCCATCGTTTACCTGCATTACCAGCGCACATTAAAGGCCTATAACGCTGTCGACTTTGATGACCTGATCCTGATGCCCGTCAAGCTGTTTCAGGAACATGCGGACATTCTGGAAAAGTGGCAAAACCGCATTCGCTATCTACTGGTCGATGAATATCAAGACACCAACGCCAGCCAATACTTGCTGGTAAAACTGTTGGTGGGCATGCGTAACCAGTTCACCGTTGTCGGCGACGATGACCAGTCGATCTACGCATGGCGCGGTGCCCGGCCAGAAAATCTGATGCTGCTCAAGGAAGACTACCCGTCACTGAAGATTGTCATGCTCGAGCAGAACTATCGCTCGACCAGCCGCATCCTCAAGTGCGCCAATATCCTGATTGCCAACAACCCGCACGCCTTCGAGAAACAACTCTGGAGTGACATGGGCGTGGGTGATGAGATCCGCGTGATCCGTTGTCGCAATGAAGATGCCGAGTGCGAGCGCGTGGCCATGGAAATTCTCACCTTGCACCTGCGCACCGACCGGCCCTACAACGACTTTGCGATTCTTTACCGAGGTAACTATCAGGCCAAGCTGATGGAGCTGAAACTCCAGCACCACCAGATTCCTTATCGCCTCAGCGGCGGCACGAGTTTCTTTGCGCGCCAGGAAGTGAAGGACTTAATGTCCTACTTCCGCCTGCTGGTGAATCCCGATGACGACAACGCCTTTTTACGGGTGATTAACGTACCGCGGCGCGAAATCGGCTCGGCAACCCTGGAAAAACTGGGCAACTACGCCACCGAGCGTAAAGTCAGTATGTACCAGGCGGCGGGTGAACTCGGCCTTGGTGAACACCTCGACAGCCGTTTTACCGATCGTTTGGCACGTTTCACCCGCTGGATGGATGGCGTACGCCAGCAGTGCGCGCAGAATGATCCAATCGCCGCACTGCGCAGCATGGTCATGGACATCGATTACGAAAACTGGCTGCGCCAAAATGCGTCCAACGACAAAGTGGCGGATGCGCGCATGGGCAACGTCTGGTTCCTGATCGAGGCGTTGAAAAACACCTTGGAACGCGACGAAGACGGCGACATGACCATCGAAGATGCCATCGGCAAGCTAGTCTTGCGTGACATGCTCGAACGCCAACAAGAGGAAGAGGAAGGCGCTGATGGCGTGCAGATGCTGACCTTGCACGCATCCAAGGGTCTGGAGTTTCCGTATGTGTTCATTATCGGCATGGAGGAAGAAATCCTTCCGCACCGTTCCAGTATCGAAGCAGACACCATTGAAGAAGAGCGGCGCCTAGCCTACGTTGGTATCACCCGCGCACGGGAAACGCTGGCATTCACCTTCGCCTCCAAGCGTAAACAATACGGTGAGATAATCGAATGTACGCCCAGCCGGTTCCTTGACGAATTGCCGCCAGAGGATTTGCAGTGGGAAGGCCTGGAAGAGGCGCCAGTTGAGGTAAAAGCCGCCCGTGGCAATGCGGCACTGGCGGACCTGAGGGCAATGCTGAAAAAATAGGCAGTTAGCTATGGCTCAACTGTTGACTGTGTAGAGCTGAATGGCTGAACAACACCTCGACATAGATTGGGGTTTCACACTAAATGAGGGATGTTGCGTGGAAGCGCTGAAACAAAAAATTCGCGAAGAAGGCATTGTCCTCTCAGAGCAAGTACTCAAAGTCGATGCCTTTTTGAACCATCAGATTGATCCCAAGCTGATGCAACAGATTGGCCATGAGTTCGCGGTTCGCTTTCGCGACCAGAACATCACTAAAATCGTCACCATCGAAGCCTCCGGCATTGCCCCGGCGGTGATGGCAGGCCTGGAACTCGGGATACCGGTTATTTTTGCCCGTAAGTACCAGTCGCTAACGCTCAAAGACAACTTGCTGACCTCGAAGGTCTACTCCTTCACCAAGCAGACTGAGAGCACCATTGCGGTCTCGGCCAAGCACCTCACCGCCGATGACCATGTACTGGTGATTGATGATTTCCTGGCCAACGGTCGCGCTGCAAAAGCGCTGATCGATGTGATTGAACAAGCTGGCGCGAGCATCGCCGGGATTGGCGTGGTGATCGAGAAGTCATTTCAAGTTGGCCGTAACGAGCTGGACGAACAAGGATTCCGGGTTGAATCCCTGGCACGCATCAGCTCACTGGCGGACGGCAAAGTTACTTTTCTCGAATAAGCCTTGCAGCTCATCAATGGCGTGTTGTTAATGCGCCGTTGATGAGGTCGCTTGCAAGCCCGCCAGCAGCAAACGCTGATACAGCTTTTCACGCAGACCGTGCGGTTCTGCCAGGCTCATGCGTTGCAGTTGCGGCATAAACGCCGCAGGCTTTGGTGCCTCAAGCGTCGCCTTACCGAGGCGCACTATTTGCTTGAGCTTGAAGTTGCCTTTAAGCCAAGTCAGGGCGCGCAGCAAGTCACGCTCCTCTGGGGTGAAATCACAGCCCAGCGCAAACTCATCGAAAATGGCGCTGTATTGCGCTTGTAAAGCCTCAAGGCGCTCCGGCAGGTTATTGCTGTAGCGGGTGTCGAGTTGGAAGGCCTTGTCCAGCTTGCCGTTTTCTTGCGCTTGCTTGATCAACTCAGCCTGAAAACGTGAGTCGCTGATATTCAGCAACGCCTCGATCACCTGCGAATCAGTTTTACCACGCAGATCAGCAATGCCGTATTCAGTGACAACAATATCGCGCAGGTGCCGGGGAATGGTGACGTGCCCATATTCCCAGACGATATTGGAGCGGACCTCGCCGTCAGACTCACGCCAACTGCGCAGTAGCAATATGGAGCGCGCATCCGCTAGCGCATGAGCCTGCGCAACAAAGTTGTACTGACCGCCAACGCCGCTGAGTACACGACCGTTTTCCAGCTGATCGGACACCGCCGCGCCCATCAATGTCATGGTAAATGCCGTGTTGATGAACCGTGCGTCACGGCGCTGCAAACGTTTTAACTGTTCCTGTCCGTAGAGTTCGTTGATAAAGCAAATACCGGTCATGGCATAGCGTTGGCGCTGCTCAAAACTCAACTCGTTCAAGCGGTTGTAGAACGAACGTGGTCCTAAAAAGAACCCACCGTGCAATACCGCTGGATTGCTTGCCGGGCGCAAATAGGTGTCCAGCGCTTGTTGGGTCTGCGGATTAGTCAAGTCCGCCGGCACTTGCAACGAGCCAGGCAAATTTAATTGCCCTTCGTGCCAGCTGATTTCAGCTGCAAGCAAGCCGTAACGCTGCAGCTCAGCCAAGCGCGGCGCATCAAGCGTGGATGCCAGCCCCGCATCCAGCAATGCCTGAATGCTTAGCGGTCGACCTTGCTCATCCAGAGCGCCAGCGCTGGCCAGTTGCTGCACCCGCAAGTCTGGGTAAACTGCACGCCGGATAATTCCGGCGTCAGCCAGTACCAGCAAGCCATTTACGAACATCTCACTGCAGCCGTACAAGCCTTCGGCAAAGGTTTCAGTCCCGCCTATCGTCTCGATTGATGCTTGCCAATCGGTTGTGCAGCTCAGTGCATCAAGCAGCGCCTTGTACTGGCTGTTGTTGCTATCACGAGCTAACAAGGCGGCGGTTAACGCATCGCCCATCGAGCCGATACCAATTTGCAAGGTACCGCCATCGCGCACCAGTGTGCTGGCGTGCAGGCCAATACAATGGTCTTGCAGGCTGATCGGCATATTGGGGGTTGAAAACAAGGCTGATGTTTCTGGGTCTTGCAGCTGGATATCAAACCGCTCACAGGTAATTTCAGCAGCGCCCGACATAAAGGGCAGCTCGCTGTGAACCTGAGCCAGGTAGAGGATTTTCTCGCCATTGGCCCGGCGCTTGTCCAACATCGGTAACAGATCGAGGGTGATGTCCGGATTGCAGCTCAGGCTGAAATGTTCTGGTCGCAACGGATCCGTGGCGACCAGTTGTGCAAGTACATTGAGGCCACGTGCATTAATATCTCGCGCCGCATGGCTGTAATTGCTGCTGACGTAGTTTTGCTGCGCGTCATTGTTGCCGAGCATGCTCCCCGGCTGCATAAAGAACTGCTCAACGCGGATATTCGCAGGTAACTCGCCACGACGCAGGTCGCCGAGGAAGTCCAACTCGGGATAATCGGCAAATACACGCTCGACGAACGGCTGCAAAAAACGCTGCTGCAGCCCCGGCTCGGCATGCGGACGCCCCAGGCACAAGGCGGTGTAGATGTTTAACTCACGCTCCGGCAACTGCTTGCAGCGCTGGTACAGCGCATTCACCCAACTGTTGGGTTTGCCCAGCCCCAGCGGCAGACCGAGATGTATCGGCCCGTCAATTTCGCGCAAGACCTTTTCTACAGCATCATCAATCGAACACAGTTGCGGCATTAAGCACTCCTTGCGCTTTGCTGATCACCCCAGTTCGACTATACCCTCATCGCAATTACGCCCCGAACGCTAAAAACAAAAAAACCGCCCTGAGGCGGTTTTTTTAGACGTTATCTGCTTACAAGCCAGACATCTTCTCGATGGCAGCTTTCAGCTCATCATCGGTGCAGTCGCCACAAGTGCCTTTAGGCGGCATGGCATTGATGCCGCTGATGGCCTTAGCCAGCAGACCGTCAAGGCCACCTTGTTCGTCAGCACGTTTTTTCCATGCCGCAGTGTCACCAATTTTCGGTGCATCCAATACGCCAGTCGTGTGGCAAGCACCGCAGTGCCCAGCAATAACGTCGTCCGGAGATTTAGCACCGCCACCACCTGCCGCAGCAGAAGCAACCTCAATACCTTTGCACTCTTCGCCTTGGACGCAAACTTCGCCCACGGGCTTCAAACGTGCAGCAATTGCATCGTCAGTCGCTGCCTGAGCAGAAGCGGCCCAGATAGCTAGCACGGCTGCCGGAGCAACCAGCATTTTTTTAATCATATTCACGCTTACACCCTCATCGTGGCTTGGTTCGCCCGCGGCCACGGTTTCGCGAGCGGGCGCTAAGTATAACGAGAAGCCCTGCAAGCTGAAACACACCAAATGCCGCAGTTTCAACCCGATTTATTAACTTACGCAGGCAACCCGACGGGTAAAGACTGCATTTTTGCCTGCGTCAGCAGGTACACAACATAAAATTCTCTGAACAGCTAACGCAGTACTTTCTAGTAATGGCTTAGAAATTGGCCGGCGTTGTCGCACTCACCAGCTTGGCTGGCTCATCGAAAGGGTTGCGAAAACGGTGCGGTTTACTGCTCTCAAAGTAGTAGCTATCACCCTTTTCCAAGGTGTAGGTTTCACTACCGACCACGAGTTCAAGACGGCCTTCAATCAGCATCCCAGCCTCTTCACCTTCGTGGTTGAGCATTTCGTCGCCGGTATCGGCGCCCGGAGGATAGGTTTCTGAGAGAAAGGCAATGGCACGACTGGGGTGAGCCTTGCCGACCAGTTTCATGGTCACGGCGCCATCAGAAATATCAATCAACTCATTCGCTTTGTAGACGACTTGAGTATTGCTGTCCTGATCCACATCGAGGGAGAAAAACTCCACAAGCGACATTGGAATACCCGCCAGCACTTTCTTCAACGAACTGATCGAGGGGCTTACGCTGTTCTTCTCGATCATCGAAATAGTGCTGTTAGTGACGCCCGCACGCTTGGCGAGTTCACGCTGGGAAAGGCCTTTTAACTTACGGATGGATTGCAGTCGTACACCGACGTCCAATGCTTGCGTCCCCTCGGGAAGATACGGAAAATGTAACCGTATCATGGCAATAGCGTTCAGTATTTACAACAGTTTGTGCCTAAATATTGTCCAGCTGAATAGTTAGGGCTGCACTTGCAGTTTTTAATCCCCCAAATAGAGCCGCGGCACACGGCGCAGATTGCAAAACAGCTGGTAGGGAATCGTCCCTGCATGGGCGGCAACATCACTCGCGAGCACGTTTTTGCCCCACAGTTCGACTCGGCTACCAAGCCCTGAATCTGGTAAGTCAGTCAGATCAACCGTCAGCATATCCATCGACACACGACCAATTAAGTGGCTCAGCTTGCCATCAATCATCACCGGTGTGCCCGTCGGCGCGTGCCGTGGATAACCATCGGCATAACCCATCGCAACCACACCCACGCGAGTTGGCCGCTCAGTGATAAAGCGGGCGCCATAACCAACCGGTTGACCAACAGGCAAGTCACGCACACTGATGATTTTCGACTCAAGGGTCATAACCGGCTGCAACTGCGCGGCCAACGTCTGTGCCTGCTCGAACGGGGTCGCGCCGTACAGCATGATCCCAGGACGCACCCAGTCACTCGCTACATCTGGCCAACCCAGCAGTGCGGGAGAGTTACGCAAGCTCACTTCGGCGTTGAGGTCTTTGCGGGCGCGCTCAAATACCGCGACTTGCTCCCCGACGCACGAGCAGCCCAGTTCATCGGCGCGGGCGAAATGACTCATCAGCACGACTTTTTCAACCTGGGCGCAGCTATGCAAACGCTGATAGGCCGCAGCGTATTCGTCAGGCTCCAGCCCCACACGGTGCATGCCGGAATCCAGTTTCAGCCAAATGGTCAGCGGCTGGCTGATGTTCGCTTGCTCAAGCGCCTCAAGTTGCCACATTGAATGCACCACACACCACAACTGGTGTTGCTCAATCAATGCCAGCTCTGACGCCTCAAAAAAGCCTTCGAGCAGCAAAATTGGCTGAACAATACCGGCTTCGCGCAACTGCAGTGCTTCTTCAATACAGGCCACCGCAAAACCATCCACTTCCCCAGCAAGAGCCTGTGCACACCGCACCGCACCATGTCCGTATGCATCTGCCTTAATCACGGCTAGTGCCTTGGCAGCAGAAACCTCGCGGGCCAAACGGTAGTTATGGCGCAGGGCGTTTAGATCAATCAAAGCACGGGCTGGACGCATAAATTGAGCTTCTTTGCAGTGGGTTGAATCGGTTAAAAAAAGCCCAGCAGTGCTGGGCTAGGGGTGACACATGGTTCCTGAAAACACTTCCGTTCTTTACGGCAGAGCTATTTACGGCAGAGCGGCAATTACGGTCATCTCAACCAGTACTTCCGGGGTGTACATGTTGGCCTCGACCGCCGCGCGAGCTGGCGCGGTGCCGGGTGCAACCCATGCATCCCATACCTGGTTAAGACCGGCGTAGTCGCGCGCCATGTTCTTTAGGTAAATAGTCACCGACAAAATTCGGCTTTTGTCGGTGCCCGCCTCGCTCAACATCAAATCGATATTGGCCAGGGTTTGCCTGGTTTGCTCAACAATGTCGCCGCTGTAGTCATCCGCCAACTGGCCAGCCAAATAGACAGTGCCATTGTGGATAACTATTTCGCTGTAACGGGTTTCAGTGCGCAGGCGCTGTAGAGCCATGTTTTTGAGTTTCCTTGGTGCGCTTATAACGAGAAATATCCAAGCCTTCAGCGCTGATCTGTGGACGTTTGGACGCCATGGTATCGGCCAGGAATCGACCAGAGCCACAGGCCATGGTCCAACCCAGCGTACCGTGGCCGGTATTTAGGAACAGGTTGCTGAAACGAGTGGCGCCCACGATTGGCGTGCCATCCGGGGTTGCTGGACGCAGACCGGTCCAGAACTCAGCTTGAGCCAGATCACCACCCTGTGGATAAAGATCTCCGACGATCATTTCCAGGGTTTCACGACGACGCGGATTCAGGCTCATGTCGAAACCGGCGATTTCAGCCATGCCGCCGACCCGGATGCGCTGATCAAAACGGGTCATCGCCACTTTGTAGGTTTCATCAAGAATAGTCGACATCGGCGCCATATCAGGATTAACGATAGGCACGGTCAGCGAGTAACCCTTGAGCGGATAAACCGGCGCACGAATACCCAGCGGCTTAAGCAGTTGCGGGCTGAAGCTACCAAGCGCAAGCACATAGCGATCAGCCGTTTCCAGCTTGCCGTCAATCACCACGCCACTGATTTTGTCGCCCGTCGCTTCAATGCGCTCAATGTTCTGGCCAAAACGGAACTCAACACCCAGCTTGCGTGCCATCTCGGCCAGCTTGGTGGTGAACATCTGGCAGTCGCCAGTTTGGTCATTCGGCAAACGCAGTGCACCGGCAAGCTTGTCGGTCACGCTCGCCAGAGCCGGCTCAACGCGTGCAATGCCGTTGCGATCAAGCAACTCGAATGGCACGCCCGACTGCTTGAGCACGGCGATATCTTTAGCCGCGTTATCGACTTGCGCCTGGGTCCGGAACAACTGAGTAGTACCCAAGCTGCGGCCTTCATAGGCAATACCGGTTTCGGCGCGGAGCTCGTCAAGGCAGTCACGGCTGTATTCAGACAACCGCACCATGCGCTCTTTGTTTACCGCATAACGGCTGGCCGTGCAGTTGCGCAGCATTTGCGCCATCCACAAGTACTGATCAACGTCAGCAGTGGCCTTGATTGCCAATGGCGCGTGTTTTTGCAGCAGCCATTTGATAGCTTTGAGCGGAACGCCCGGTGCAGCCCAAGGAGATGCATAGCCAGGCGAAACCTGACCAGCGTTGGCGAAGCTGGTTTCCAGCGCAGGGCCGTCCTGACGATCAACTACGACCACCTCAAAACCCTGACGTGCCAAATAATAAGCGCTTACAGTGCCAATCACACCGCTACCGAGAACCAGAACCCGCATCATTTTTCTCCTCGCCGAGACTATGCACTGGCGTTTTTTATCATGAGAGTAGATGCGGCTAGTATATGAATCATTGAGCAGTGCAATTAACTAAACATTAGCCTATATTTAGTAATAACTCTCGCAAAAATCCGCTTGGACGGAGGAGTATTTCCTATGCGTACTCAGCACCAGTCTCGCCGTGACCTGGACAAAATCGACCGCAACATCCTGCGCGTCCTGCAGGAGGATGGTCGCATCTCGTTTACTGAGTTGGGCGAACGTGTAGGTTTATCGACTACGCCCTGCACCGAACGGGTCCGCCGGCTTGAGCGCGAAGGCATCATCATGGGCTACCACGCCCGCCTAAACCCACAGAACCTCAAGGCCAGCCTGCTGGTATTTGTCGAGATCAGCCTTGATTACAAGTCTGGCGACACCTTTGAGGAGTTTCGTCGCGCGGTACTGAAACTGCCGCACGTATTGGAGTGCCACCTGGTTTCTGGCGATTTCGACTATCTGGTTAAAGCGCGCATTAACGAGATGGCGTCGTACCGCAAGCTGCTGGGCGACATTCTGCTCAAGCTGCCGCACGTTCGCGAATCCAAGAGTTACATCGTCATGGAAGAGGTGAAGGAAAGCCTTAGCCTCCCCGTGCCGGAATAACCTAGACCAGCACCTGGCGCGTGGTCGCGATCAGGTTGTGCACTTGTTGTTCAACCTGTGGATCAATCGGCTCTTCGGGGCCGCGGCCATGCGGGCACGGCATGCGTGGCGTGGTGCCAAACAATCGGCAAATCAGCGGGCGCTGGTCATACACCTGACAACCTTGCGGCCCGAGGTGCACACAATTCAGTTCATCCAGCGCTGCCTCGTGCTCGGCATCACTTTTGTGTGGCAGCCGCGACATTTCTTCAGATGAGGCCGTGACCGGGCCGCAGCAGTCGTGGCAACCGGGGATGCAGTCAAAGCGCGGAATATGCAGGCGCAGATGATCAATTTTACGACGGGTACAACTCATAACAGCGCCTCAGTGTTGGACGAACCATGGTAACTGTCTTAGCCGTGAATCGCCGTCCATTGGTAATTAATTATCGATTTTTGCTACGTGGCACTTGGCGATTAAGGAAGACCACGCTTATGCTTCGTAAAATTTTCCAAACACAATAAACAGGATTTCGCACATGAACGCCCGCGTTCACCAACCGGTTCACAACAATCAGCATGCTGCTTCCTATTACGCCGCCAGCGCTAACCGCACCATTGCGCTGCAACCTTTAGGAGGTGAGCTGCGCGCTGATGTGTGCATTGTCGGTGGTGGCTTCTCGGGCCTCAATACAGCGATTGAACTGGCCCAGAAAGGCCTTTCAGTGGTGTTGCTCGAAGCCCGCAAGGTGGGTTGGGGCGCCAGTGGCCGTAACGGCGGCCAGCTGATTCGCGGCGTTGGCCACGGTGTTGAGCAGTTTGAATCGGTGATCGGCGCCAGCGGCGTGCGTGAACTCAAACTGATGGGCCTGGAAGCAGTTGAAATCGTGCGCAAACGCGTCGAGCAGTTCAATATCGACTGCGACCTGACGTGGGGCTATTGCGATTTGGCCAACAAGCCACGCGACCTCGAAGGCTTCGCCGAAGATGCGCATGAGCTGAAAAGCCTCGGCTACCAACACCAGCTGCGCTTGCTGCAAGCCAACCAAATGCACGAAGTTGTCGGCTCCGACCGTTATGTCGGCGGTTTGATCGACATGGGTTCCGGTCACCTGCACCCGCTCAATCTGGCACTCGGTGAAGCCGCTGCTGCGCAGGCATTGGGCGTACAGATTTTTGAAGATTCGCCAGTCACTCGCATCGAGTACGGCGCTGAGGTCAAGGTCCATACCAGCAGCGGCGTGGTCCGTGCCAGTAACCTGGTTCTGGCCTGCAACGCATATCTTGGTGAGCTGAACAGCAACCTTGGCGGCAAGGTGCTCCCGGCGGGCAGCTATATCATCGCCACAGAGCCGTTGAGCGCTGAACAAGCGCAGGCAATCATTCCGCAGAACATGGCCCTGTGTGATCAGCGGGTGGCGCTGGATTATTACCGTCTATCGGCAGACAACCGTTTACTGTTTGGTGGCGCGTGTCACTATTCTGGGCGCGATCCCGAAGACATCAGTGGCTATATGCGGCCGAAGATGCTTGAAGTATTCCCGCACCTGAAAAACACCAAAATCGATTTCCAGTGGGGCGGCATGATCGGCATTGGCGCCAACCGCCTGCCGCAAATCGGTCGCCTCAAGGGTCAGAACAACGTGTTTTATGCACAGGCTTACTCCGGTCACGGCGTCAACGCGACGCATCTGGCTGGCAAACTGTTGGGTGAAGCGATTGCCGGTCAAGCCAGCACGGGTTTTGACCTGTTCGACAAGGTGCCGCACATGACCTTCCCGGGCGGCAAATACCTGCGCTCGCCCCTGCTCGCGCTGGGCATGCTCTGGCACCGCATGAAGGAAGTGTTGTAAGCCTGAAACCGGGGGATTAACCCCGGTTTATGCAACCGCTGGCTGCTTAATATAAGGCTGGACCACCGACAAACTATGCGCGACAGCCAAGTCTTTTTCGCCCACTGGCGCGACATAGTGAATGGCCGAGGCAGCGGCGTCCTTACCTGCCAGTTTGGCAATGATCCAGGTCGCCAAATACTGCGAAGCCATACAGCCACCTGCCGTGGCAACATTGCCCTCGGCAAAAAATGCTTGATCCAGCACGTTAACCCCCGACTCAACCACCCACGGTTTGGTGGTCAAATCGGTACAGGCTGGCAGACCGTTCAATACGCCCATTACCGACAACAGCAATGCGCCGGAGCATTGCGCGCACACCAGTTGCTTGGCCGGGTCTAGATTGAGCCGATCAAGAATCCGCCGATCCTTGGCGATGTCACGGGTGAAGATACCGCTCCCGACTAAAACCACATCGGCAGTGTTGGCGAATTCCAGGGGTTGCTGCGCGGCAACCCTGACCCCATTCATCGAGGTGACGTAGTCATCCGGGCAGGTAATCTGCACGTTCCAGCCCTGGCCTTTCATGCGATTCAATATGCCGGCCGCAATGAACGAATCGAGCTCGTTAAAGCCTTCGAATGTCAAAATTGCGATGTTCATATGCCTATCTCCTCGCTGCGGTTTCAAAGCTTCCAAAAGGGCAGATTAGCTTCGCGATGTGCCTGCGCACGCGTCAGCCCGATATCAGCCAACTGATGATCATTAAGCTTGAGCAATGCTCGACGAGTGCTAATCCGGCGCAGTAACAGTGTCCAGCGTGACGCTGGCGGGCCATATACAGCAGGCGTGGACATACGCGGCGTTGCATCTTGCTGCAACTCTTGCTGGCCGAGGGTCAACCGCACATCGCTTAAACCATTCATCTCCTTTCTCCTGAAACTCAATCATTTCGAGAGTCAATAATGGCGCGAACATAAAGAGCATGACAGATTCAGAAAATATATATTAAATCCATACAGATGATCTAAATTGGCCGCTGAATGGTAATTTTCAGCAGCAACTGTACTGGTATATCTTCAATAACCAGAAGCCAAGCAACCTGACCGAGCTTAATCTGTATGACCCTTTATATCGACCTCGCGGCAATGATCAGCTCCCGCATCGAGCAAGGCCTATATCGCCCCGGCGACCGCTTGCCCTCAGTGCGCGCATTGAGCAACGAACATGGAGTCAGTCTGAGTACGGTGCAGCAGGCCTATCGTCACCTTGAAGATCAGGGCATGGCGACACCACGCCCAAAGTCAGGTTATTTCGTGCCGCCAAGCCGCCAGAAACCTGAGTTGCCGATGGTCAACCGCGCTGCTCAGCGACCGCTGGATGTGTCGCAGTGGGACAACGTACTAGAACTGATCAGCATCGCGCCGGGCAGCGATATCTTGCAGTTAGGTCGCGGTATGCCTGACATCAGCAGCCCAACACTAAAACCTTTGCTGCGCTCAATCTCGCGCCTCAGCCGTCGACAAAGCGTAAAAGAGCTCAGCTATGGCTGCATCCATGGCGACCCTGCGCTGCGCGAACAGATTTCACGATTGATGCTCGACTCCGGCTGCCAGATACCCGCGCAGGACATCGTCACGACCACCGGCTGCCATGAAGCCTTATCCACGGCGATCTGCGCCACCTGTAAACCCGGCGATGTGATTGCAGTCGACTCACCGAGCTTTCATGGCGTGATGCAGGCACTTAAAGGCTTTGGTATGAAAGCCCTCGAACTGCCTACCGATCCGCTCACCGGTATTAGCCTTGAAGCCCTGGAGCTTGCGCTTGAACAGTGGCCGATTAAAGCCATCCAACTGACACCGACTTGCAACAACCCCCTTGGCTACATCATGCCGGACGCCAACAAGCGCGCCCTGATCGCACTTGCCCAGCGTTATGATGTGGCGATTATTGAGGATGATGTCTACGGCGAACTGGCTTACAGCTACCCGCGCCCACGCACGATCAAATCCTATGACGAAGATGGCCGGGTACTGCTCTGCAGTTCGTTCTCGAAAACCTTGGCGCCAGGCCTGCGCATCGGCTGGATCGCACCCGGTCGCTACCTGCAGAAAATCCTGCATTTGAAATACATCGGCACCGGCATGGCCGCGCAACTGCCGCAGCTCGCACTGGCGGAGTACATCAGCGCGGGCCATTACGAGCCTCACCTGCGGCGCATGCGCAGCCAATATGCACGTAATCGTGACCTGATGACCGGCTGGGTTAGCCGTTATTTCCCAGCCGGCACACGCGTCAGCCAGCCGGACGGCGGCTTTATGTTGTGGATCGAGCTTGATCGCGAATTCGACAGCCAGCGTCTGAATCGCGCCTTACTGCCGCACGCAATCCAGATCGCGCCAGGCAGCATTTTCTCGGCGACGGGTAAGTACCGTAATTGTCTGCGCCTGAACTACGCGACCAAAGCCACTGCCGAAATCGAGGATGCGGTGCGCACGGTTGGCGAGACCGTTGCGCAACTGCTTGCCTCGCCCGACTAGCCCTCGCCTACCGCTTGCGCCTCAGGATGTGACCGCAACGTGCTGCGGTTCGGGGCGCCATGCCAGCACCACAAAGCCCGCGGCGCCGAGCGCCATCAGCAGCGGCAAGGCATGGCCGCTGACCCACTGGCTGGCCGCGCCGGTAAGCAATGGCCCCAACAAGCAGCCAATCCCCCACAGCTGCGAGACATGAGCATTAGCACGCACCAAGGCGTCGTCGCGAAAGCGCTCGCCAATCTGAATCAGCGACAGGGTAAACAAGCCACCCGCACTGGCACCAAACAGCACCAACACCGGCCAGATCAAGGGCGAATGCAATGCCAATGGGATACTCAAACTTGAGCACAACAGCACCACTCCGCAGCCACGGAACAGGTTGCGCCGCGACATCAGGTCTGCCAACCAGCCAATGGGGAGCTGCAAGGCAGCATCGCCCACCACCACAACGCTGACCATAATTAGCGCAACGTCCTGGCTGAAACCCTGACGCAATCCATAGATCGGCAATAACGTCAGCATCATCGACTCAAAAGCAGCGAACAACGCCACCGCCCAGGCAATCGCTGGCATCTTGCTACAAAAGGCCAGCAGGCCTTTTGACGAGGCGCTGTGGCCATCGACCTTTGGCGCACCGGTACGGCCCAACAAAATCAGCGAGCCACTAATCAGCAGGCCAGTGCCGACCCAGAATGCGCGATCGCCTTCAGTACCGAGGACATGCAACAGTAGAGGGCCGGACAGCTGACTCAAGGCGTAACCGGTGCCATACAGCGCGACCAGGCGACCACGCCACTTTTCCACGGCCAGCTGATTAATCCAGCTCTCACCCAGAATAAATACCATGGTCAGGGCAACGCCCAGCAGTAAACGCAGGAATAGCCACACGGTATAGTTTTGCACCAAGGCCAGCATCGCCACAGACAGCGCACCGACTAGCAGGCAGGTCTGCATTAACACCGTAGTACCCAGTCGCCCAGCAAGACGTCCGGCAAGCGAGGCACCGAGCAGTACGCCGACAGCCGGGGTGGCAGCCATCACACCGATGGCAAACGTTCCATATCCCCAACTCTCAAGGCGCAGCGAAACCAGCGGCATGGTCACACCCAATGCCAAACCAATGCTGATCACCGCCATGGACACGGCGAAATAGGTACCCCAACGCATTACCAGACTCCTTGTGTGCTTGCACTGCAAAAAGCAAAACGGCCAGGCCTCCAGAGGAAATAATCCCCCGGAAAACCCGGCCGCAGGTTTGGCTCATCTGAGCCGGCCTCTTAACTAGAGACGGACCTTACGCAGCGTGTGAACGCCTTGCTTCAGTTTATAACTTGATCCAAGTTGCTTTCAGTTCGGTGTACTTATCGAATGCATGCAACGACTTGTCACGACCGTTGCCCGACTGCTTGAAGCCACCAAATGGCGCAGTCATGTCGCCACCATCGTACTGATTGACCCAAACGCTGCCCGCGCGCAGCGCCTTGGCCGTCATGTGGGCCTTCGACAAGTTGCTGGTCCATACTGCTGCAGCCAGACCGTAGATAGTGTCGTTGGCGATTGCAATCGCTTCCTCGGCATCATCAAACGCGATAACTGACAGAACCGGGCCAAAAATCTCTTCCTGGGCGATAGTCATTGCGTTGTTCACACCGTCGAAGATGGTCGGCTCAACATAAGTGCCGCCCGACTCTTCCATGACTCGCTTACCACCGGCAACCAATTTGGCGCCGTCTTTGTGGCCTGCATCGATGTAGCGCAGCACATTATTCATCTGCTGGGTATCAACCAGTGCGCCAACATTGGTTTCTGGGTCAAGCGGATTGCCTGCCTTCCAGCCTTTGATCGCTTCGACCACCAAGGGTAAGAATTTGTCTTTGATCGAGCGCTCAACCAACAAACGCGAGCCTGCGGTGCAGACTTCACCCTGGTTGAAGGCAATGGCGCCAGCGGCTGACTCGGCAGCTGCTTGTAGATCTGGGGCATCAGCGAAGACGATATTCGGGCTCTTGCCGCCAGCTTCCAACCAAACGCGCTTCATGTTCGACTCGCCCGCGTAAATCATCAACTGCTTGGCGATTTTGGTCGAACCCGTGAAGACCAGCGTGTCGACATCCATATGCAAGGCCAAGGCCTTACCCACAGTGTGACCAAAGCCTGGCAGCACGTTGAATACGCCCGCAGGAATACCGGCTTCAACAGCCAACTGAGCGACACGGATACCGGTCAGCGGTGATTTTTCCGATGGTTTCAGGATGATTGAGTTACCGGTGGCCAACGCAGGGCCGAGCTTCCAGCAGCTCATCAGCAACGGGAAATTCCACGGAACGATAGCCGCAACCACACCGATTGGCTCACGAGTGACCAAACCCAGTTCGTTATGAGCAGTCGCCGCTACTTCATCGTAAACCTTGTCGATGGCTTCGCCATTCCAGCGAATGGCATTAGCCGCAGCCGACATATCAATGTTCAGTGAGTCACTGATCGGCTTGCCCATATCCAGAGTTTCCAGCAGCGCCAACTCTTCAGCGTGCTCCTCGATCAACTCAGCAAAGCGAATCATGATCTTCTTACGTTGGGCTGGCGCCATGCGCGACCACACACCCGAATTGAAGGTGGCGCGTGCATCCCGTACAGCGCGCTCAGCATCAGCAAGGTCACAGCTGGCAACATTACCCAGCAAGCGGCCATCTACCGGGCTGATGCACTCAAAGGTTTCACCGGACTCTGACGAGCAGTACTCACCATGTACAAACGCACGAGTCTCAATCTTCAACGTCTTGGCGCGCTGTTCCCAGTCGGCGCGAGTCAGGCTAGTCATGCAAGCATCCTCTATCAGTAAAAAGTGGCGCGCATTCTGCACGCGAACTGTCAATAATTCTGCAAGGCCCATATCGGCCATTTCCTGCCCGCAACACTAAACCAGAGGGCTCTACCTTTTCAATATATTTGACAAATAAGCCGTAAACGGCCTTGTCATGTTCGTTTTATTAAACATAGACTCAGACTAATAAACGCCAGCGCTACATGCCTGACACGCACAACAAGCCAATACGCAGAGATGCCACAGATGAAAATTGAGCAGATTGTCGACTTCGCCCAAGCCAGCAGCACCCTGGAAAATTATCACCCGGCCCCTGAAAAAGTGCTCAAGGGTGACCCCGCGCAAAGCGTGCGTAATCACTATGCCAGCCCATGCGGCCAGTTCAACACAGGTGTCTGGGAAGGCGCCGTCGGCCAGTGGACAGTCAATTACAGCGAGCACGAATACTGCGAAATCCTGCAGGGCGTTTCAGTTCTGCGCGACAAGGACGGCAATGCAAAAACCTTACGCGCTGGCGACCGCTTCGTTATTCCCGCCGGGTTCTCTGGCACTTGGGAAGTACTCGAGACGTGCCGCAAGGTCTACGTGATCTTCGAGCAAACGGCTGAATAACTGCTTCATAGCGAATCAGAATGCAAAAAGCCCGCTGCGTGCGGGCTTTTTGCTGCTCAACATTTACCTGACAGGCCGTATCTACAGCCCAGGTGAAAATCGGAGCAAGAAAAAGCCCGCCATGTTGGCGGGCTTTCTCATCAAGCTTGTGCAACAAGAATGCTTGATCAATTACTTGATCTTGCCTTCCTTGTAGATCACGTGCTTGCGCACAACCGGATCGAATTTTTTAATTTCGATTTTGTCCGGAGTAGTGCGTTTGTTCTTGTCGGTGGTGTAGAAGTGGCCAGTACCGGCGCTCGACACCAAACGGATCAATTCACGCATGATTTAGCTCCTTAAACCTTTTCGCCACGAGCACGAAGCTCGGACAACACAACATCGATGCCGCGCTTGTCGATGCAACGCATGCCTTTAGCAGATACGCGCAGACGTACGAAGCGATTCTCAGACTCAACCCAGAAGCGGTGATGCTGCAGGTTTGGCAGGAAACGACGACGGGTTTTGTTGTGTGCGTGGGAAACATTGTTCCCGGTTACCGGACCCTTACCGGTAACTTGACAGACTCTTGACATGCCTCAGCCCTCTAAAAACCACATGCCCAACCCGGCATGGGTTGGCCGCTTAAATTCAGTGTCATTGGCGCAAAGCGCCGCGTTTCTCGAGGGTCTTACCGGCCACACCTGAAAGCGCAACAACCGGGCCCCTAGAAAAGAGCGCTGCTTTATACCAGAAAGGCTACCGTACAACAAGGACAAACAAACTTTCTACTGCAACGCTGAGCCCCGCATTCTACCGCGTCAGGCTGGCGCTGTGGGAGTTAATGGCGAATTACCGCTCGTCGCCTAACTGGATTGTCTTACCACACCGTTTTGAATTAGGGTGAATCATTGCTACGCGCCGATGAATGCGCGGCACACCACCGTCAAGGAATAAGCCCATGCGCCGTAAGACGTTACCTCTACTTTTATTACCGCTGCTGAGCCCCTTGTTGGCGCAAGCCTCAACGCTGAGTGTCTGTACAGAAGCCAGTCCAGACGGCTTTGACGTGGTGCAATACAACTCGTTGACCACCACCAATGCCTCCGCAGATGTATTGATGAACCGTTTAGTCGATTTTGACGCCAGCAGCGGCAAAGTCGTCCCCAGCCTCGCGCAGAGCTGGACAGTCAGCGATGACGGCCTGAGCTACACCTTCAAACTGCGGCCCAATGTCAGCTTTCATACCACCAACTACTTCAAACCAAGCCGGGCCATGAATGCTGATGACGTAGTGTTCAGCTTTCAGCGCATGCTCGACCCTAAACATCCGTGGCACGCGTTCGCTCAGAGCGGTTATCCACACGCGCAATCAATGCAATTACCCAGCCTGATCAAGAGCATTGATGCACCTGACACCAACACCGTGCGCTTCAATCTGACCCAGCCAAATGCGACCTTCCTGGCGACACTAAGCATGGGCTTTGCCTCTATTTATTCCGCTGAATATGCCGACCAGCTGCTTAAAGCGGGCAAACAAAACAGCCTCAATAGCCAACCGATCGGCACCGGCCCCTTTATTTTTAAGCGTTTTCAGCAAGACGCTGTGATCCGCTACGACGCAAATCAGGATTACTTCGCGGGCAAGCCAGCCGTCGACAAAATGGTCTACGCCATTACCCCTGACGCCAACGTGCGCCTGCAAAAACTACGCAATAACGAGTGCCAGATAACCCTGTCGCCAAAACCAGTGGATATCAGCGTTGCCGCCAAAGACCCTGCACTAAAAGCGGTGAAGACCAACGCCTTTATGACCGCCTTTGTCGGCATTAACACCCAGCATCCGCCGCTGGACAAACCCGAAGTACGCCAAGCTATAAATCTGGCTTTCGATAAAGCGACTTATCTCAAGGCGGTGTTTGAAGATAGCGCCGAGGCCGCTAACGGGGTTTATCCACCGAACACCTGGAGCTACGCCAAAAACCTGCCCGGCTATGCCTATGATCCAGAGCAAGCCAAAGCCAAGTTGAAGCAGGCAGGCCTTGCTGACGGCTTCAAAACTACCATCTGGACTCGCCCAAGCGGCAGTCTGCTTAACCCCAACCCGAAGTTGGGCGCACAACTGCTACAAGCTGATTTAGCCAAAATTGGCATCACTGCCGAAATTAGAGTGATTGAGTGGGGCGAGTTGATCCGCCGCGCCAAAGCTGGCGAGCATGACCTGCTATTTATGGGCTGGGCAGGCGATAACGGCGACCCGGATAACTTCCTGACGCCACAGTTTTCATGCGCCTCAGTTGAATCTGGGCTGAACTTTGCGCGCTACTGCGACCCGCAATTGGACAAACTTATCAGCCAGGGCAAAACCCTTAGCGACCAAGCGGCGCGCAGCGATATCTACAAAAAGGCCCAAGCCATTATCCAGCAACAAGCATTGTGGGTGCCGCTGGCGCATCCAACGGCTACCGCACTGACGCGCAACACCGTCAGCGGCTACAGCGTCAGCCCGTTTGGCCGGCAGGACTTCTCCAGAGTCAGTATCGGCAAATAAGACTGCAAAGCGCTGAGAAGTCATTGACCCGAGGTTCAATTGACTGCTCAGCGCCTTGGCTACATCCAGCCGTGCTCCGCCATCGACAACGGCTCACCCTCGCCGACGATGAAATGATCAAGCACGCGCACCTCAACCAACTCCAAAGCCGCTTTCAAACGCTGGGTGAGCACCTTGTCAGCCTGGCTTGGCTCAGCCACACCTGACGGATGATTGTGCGCCAGAATCAGTGCAGCAGCGTTGTGCGCCAGCGCACGCTTCACCACTTGCCGCGGATACACGCTGGCACTGTCGATTGAGCCGGTAAACAGCGATTCATACGCAATGACCCGGTGTTTGGCGTCCAGAAACAAACAGCCAAACACCTCGTGCGGCTCGTGACGCAACACTGATTTCAGGTAATCGCGTACAGCCTGCGGGCTTTGCAGCGCGTCGTCTCGTTGAATTTCTTCAGCCAAATGCCGACGGCCCATTTCCAGTACCGCCTGCAACTGCGAGAACTTGGCCGGGCCCAGCCCCAGGCTCTGACAAAATGCCGGAAGATCCGCCTGCAACAAACTGCGCAACGTGCCGAAGTCCGCTAATAAGTGGCGCGCCAGATCCACCGCACTGCGTCCAGCAACTCCTGTTCGGAGAAATATCGCCAGTAATTCGGCATCGGTCAGAGACCCAGCGCCATGTGCCAACAGTTTTTCTCGCGGGCGTTCCGCCGCAGGCCAGTCGCGAATGCTCATACAAACATCTCCATGTCATAGCTGAAACCTGCGCATGCAGGCCAAACAGGGGCACCTGTCTGTCAAGGCCGCTGTTCCCTAGCGGCCTCTGTGCTATCGTAGCCTACCTTTTTTCGTGGTGATTGGCCTGGGGAGGCGTCATCACCGCGTCGTACATTAATCTTGAGCAAGGCAGGCCTATGCAGCGTCTTTATCGGAAACGCATCATCCTCGGCGTGGGTGGCGGCATTGCAGCCTATAAGAGCGCAGAACTGGTACGCCGACTGAAGGATCAAGGCGCAGAAGTACGTGTCGTCATGACCCACGGCGGCCGCGAATTTATTACGCCACTGACCTTGCAGGCCTTATCCGGCAATCCCGTTCACCAAGAACTGCTCGATCCCGCAGCCGAGGCCGCAATGGGTCACATCGAGCTAGCACGCTGGGCCGACCTTGTGCTGATCGCCCCAGCCACGGCCGACCTGATGGCGCGCCTCGCCCAAGGTGTTGCCAACGACCTGTTGACTACTGTGGTGTTAGCCACCGACGCACCCGTCGCCTTGGCACCCGCGATGAACCAAGCCATGTGGCGCGACCCAGCCACCCAAGCCAATGCGCAGATTCTCAGCCAGCGTGGCATGCATATATTTGGCCCTGCCTCCGGCAGCCAGGCCTGTGGCGACGTTGGCTTGGGCCGCATGCTTGAAGCTGACGACCTCGCGCAACTCGCCGCAGACTGTTTTGAGCGCAAAAGCCTCAGCGGGGTTCATGTACTGATTACCGCTGGCCCAACCCAAGAAAACATCGACCCGGTGCGCTATATCACCAACCATAGCTCGGGGAAAATGGGTTTTGCACTTGCTGAAGCAGCGGCCGAGGCTGGCGCCAAAGTCACCCTGATCAGCGGCCCAGTGCACCTGCCGACGCCAGAGCGGGTCACGCGCATTGATGTCGTCAGCGCCCGCGACATGCTGGCTGCCTGCGAAGCGGCTATGCCCTGCGACTTATTGATTGCCGCCGCCGCAGTTGCCGACTATCGCCCGGAAGTGGTCGCACAGCACAAGCTCAAAAAAGACCCGACCAGCGGCGAAGGCATGCTTCTGCAGATGGTCCGCAACCCGGACATCCTCGCCACGCTGGCCACTCGCACAGACCGGCCATTCAGTGTCGGCTTCGCCGCAGAAACCGAGAATTTGCTGGAATACGCGTCACGCAAGCTGAAAGATAAAAACCTCGATCTTATCGTCGCCAACGATGTGGCCAACCCCACGATAGGCTTCAATAGTGAGGAGAATGCGATCACCATCATTGATCGTGAACTGCAACAAAGCAGCTTCGCCCAGACCAGCAAGGGCAAAATTGCCCGCCAATTAGTCGACTTCATTGCTGAACGCATGAATCGCGCCTGAACTTTATTGATGGATAACAGAATTTAATATGCACGCCTTACAAGCCAAGATCCTTGACCCGCGCCTCGGCACCGAATTTCCACTGCCGCAGTACGCCACACCAGGCTCCGCCGGCCTCGACCTGCGCGCGATGCTCAAACAAGCACTGACCCTTGAGCCAGGCCAAACCGTCCTGATCCCGACTGGCTTGTCGATCTACATCGGCGACCCGGGCCTTGCTGCAATGATTCTGCCGCGCTCGGGGCTCGGCCATAAGCACGGTATCGTGCTGGGCAATCTTGTGGGCCTGATCGACTCGGACTACCAGGGCGAGTTGATGGTTTCGTGCTGGAACCGCGGCCAAGACGCTTTCACCATCAACATCGGTGAGCGCATTGCCCAACTGGTTTTGGTTCCTGTTGTGCAGGCGCACTTCGAAATGGTTGAAGAGTTTGATGAAAGCCAGCGCGGAGCCGGCGGCTTCGGCCACTCAGGCACCCATTAAGCGGCTGTAAAATAGCTCTTTTGCACTACCTTGAACCTGCCAACTTACTTCTGTAACGCTGGCAGGAGCTAATACTAAGAATAATGGGTCAGGGAGATGTTCGATGAAGTTGTTCAAACGTGCCGCCAAGGACGAGCTGTCCAACGAGATGATCAAACAGGCGGCCGCCAAAGCATCGAGCAATAAGCAAAACACACTAGAGGCCCTTAAACCCGGCTTACTTGCTGCCCTTGTCGGCTTGGTGCTGGCCGGGTGCGTGCTTTGGTTCGGTATGCTCGGCAGTGCCCAGCAACAGCAGCATCAAGCCCTGAGCAAAGCCTGGGGCGAGAGTCAAGCGACAGCATTGCAGCAAGCCCTGAAACAACTTGCCGCCGACACCCAAACGGCAGCGCAAAACCCAGCGCTGATTGCGGCGCTGCAAAGCGACGATATCGGGCAGATACGGGCTACTGAGCGCTCGCTGAAATACTGGAATGGCATCGTTGACGCGCAAATCAACCTGCGCGGCCAGGCGACACAAGACATGGGCCGTACTGCACCAATGAACTTTGCTGCGCTGGATTTACTGCGCCGTGTCGAGAACGGCCAGACGCCTGCGGTTGAAGCTTACAAAGTCGGCCAACAGTGGCTGGTTTACAGCGTTGCGCCATTGCGTTTAAGCAAAGACCAGGCGGCGCAAGGCACGCTGTTGCTGGCGTTTGACCTCAACCGTTTAATGGCCAGCCTCCCCCCGCTGCCAGCGGAAGTCGGTGCAATCCAGCTCAGTCAGCAATTTGGCACCGCTGCTGCTCAAGTCCTGGTTCAACGCGGCTCGGTTCAAGGCAACCCGCAACAGCTCAACAGCGGCAACCCAAATTGGACACTGCGCTTCACCCCTGGTCCGGCACTGAGTGGCGCCGCGTTCTCACCGCTGGCACTGGCGCTGGCTGGGCTCCTGGCATTGCTGGGTGCAGTGATCGGTTTTTACCTAGTGCATCGCAGTTTTAATAGACACCTCGAAGCCGATATCAATCAGCTAGAACAGTTGGCCAAAGAACTCTCCGCGGGGAAAAGCGTCAAAGCCTTTAGCCTGAGCCTGCCAGCACTGAATAACCTGGCGAAAACGCTGGCACGCATGCCACGTCGCGCAGAAAGCACCGGCAACGCCAAAGACTCAGCCGCCAAGACCAGCAAGACTGAAAAGGCGGCTCAGATTGCGGCAGAAAAGCCGGTCATATTTGCCGACCCACTATTTCAAGATACCGATATTCTCGATATCGACATTCTCGATGAAGACCAGGATCTCCTGGGATTGGAGCAGTCATCTGTTATGAGTAATTCGCAAGTCGCACCTAAACTTCCTGCTGATATCTTCCGCGCCTACGACATCCGTGGTGTTGTTGGCCGCACCCTAACAGCTGAAACAGCCTATTGGGTTGGTCGCGCAGTCGGCTCTGAAAGCCTCGCCAAGGGCGAGCCAGACGTCGCAGTCGGTCGCGATGGGCGCTTGTCAGGCCCAGAACTGGTTGAGCAGTTAATTCAAGGCTTGGTCGACAGTGGCTGTAACGTCAGTGATGTCGGCATGGTGCCAACTCCAGTGGTGTATTACGCCGCCAACATTCTCAGCGGCAAATCCGCAGTGATGCTCACCGGCAGCCACAATCCGCCTGATTACAACGGTTTCAAGATTGTGATCGCCGGCGACACCCTGGCCAACGAGCAAATTCTTGCGCTGAAAACCCGTATCGACACCAACGACCTCAGCAGCGGTGTCGGCAGTGTTGAGCAAGTTGATGTACTGGATCGCTACTTCAAACAGATTCGCGACGATATTGCCCTCGCCAAGCCTCTAAAAGTGGTGGTTGACTGTGGCAACGGCGCTGCAGGCGTGATCGCCCCGCAACTGATCGAAGCGCTCGGCTGTACGGTTATTCCCCTGTTCTGCGATGTCGATGGTACCTTCCCCAACCATCACCCAGATCCGGGCAAGCCCGAGAATCTGGTCGACCTGATCGCCAAGGTTAAATCTGAGAAAGCTGACCTGGGCCTAGCCTTTGACGGTGATGGCGACCGCGTTGGGGTTGTGACCAACACCGGCACCATCGTCTTCCCTGACCGCTTACTGATGCTGTTTGCCAAAGACGTTGTCTCGCGCAATCCGGGCGCCGATATTATCTTCGACGTTAAGTGCACTCGTCGCTTGACCCCGCTGATTAGCGGCTACGGCGGCCGGCCGGTGATGTGGAAAACGGGTCACTCGCTGATCAAGAAAAAGATGAAGGAAACCGGCGCCCTGCTAGCCGGTGAAATGAGCGGCCACATCTTCTTCAAAGAGCGTTGGTTCGGTTTTGACGACGGTATCTACAGCGCCGCACGGCTGCTGGAAATCCTCAGTCAGGACAAGCGCGATGCCGAACATGTGTTCTCTGCATTCCCAAGTGACGTCTCAACACCGGAAATCAATATTCAGGTTACCGAAGAGAACAAGTTCCAGATCATCGACCGCCTGCAGCGCGAGGGCTCATGGGGCGATGCCAATATCACTACGCTCGACGGTGTACGGGTTGATTATCCAAAAGGCTGGGGCTTGGTCCGCGCATCAAACACCACGCCGGTTCTGGTCCTGCGCTTCGAAGCTGAAACCGAAGCAGAGCTGGAACGCATTAAAGTAATTTTCCGCGAGCAAATGACTGCACTCGCACCTGACATAAAATTGCCGTTTTAACGCGATGGAGTCCCGCATGACCTTTGAGCGTGATGCCGCTACCCAAGTGGCCAAAGTTCTTTCTGAAGCACTGCCATACATTCGCCGCTTTGTCGGCAAGACCTTGGTGGTGAAATATGGTGGCAACGCCATGGAAAGTGATGAGCTGAAAACCAACTTTGCCCGCGACATCGTGCTGATGAAGGCCGTGGGCATTAACCCCGTGGTAGTTCACGGCGGTGGTCCGCAGATTGGCGACTTGCTCAAGCGCCTTTCGATCGAAAGCCACTTCGTTGATGGCATGCGGGTCACCGATGCAGAAACCATGGACGTGGTTGAAATGGTTCTCGGCGGCCAGGTCAACAAAGACATCGTCAACCTGATCAACCGCCATGGCGGCAGCGCTATCGGCCTGACCGGTAAGGATGCCGCGTTGATCCGCGCGAAGAAACTCACCGTTTCCCGCAAAACACCGGAAATGACCACGCCTGAAATCATTGATATCGGCCACGTTGGCGAAGTCACAGGGATCAACACTGACCTCATCAACATGCTGGTCAAAGGTGACTTCATTCCTGTGATCGCGCCCATCGGTGTAGGTCCTGAGGGCGAGTCTTACAACATCAACGCGGACCTGGTCGCAGGTAAAGTTGCCGAGGCACTCAAAGCTGAAAAGCTGATGCTGCTGACCAACATCGCCGGTTTGATGAACAAACAGGGCGAAGTGCTCACCGGCCTGACGACTGAACAAGTTGATGAGCTGATTGCCGATGGCACTATCTACGGCGGCATGCTGCCAAAGATCCGTTGCGCACTGGAAGCCGTGCAAGGCGGCGTGACCAGCGCGCACATCATTGATGGCCGGGTACCGAATGCAGTGCTGTTGGAAATCTTCACTGACAGTGGCGTCGGTACCCAAATCTGCAACCGCAAACGTCACTGATGACAGGCCAGCAGATCAGCACACGTGGTGCTGATCTGCTGCGCACCTGACAATTTATGGCGGTAACGTGACGTTTTTTGCCAGAAATGGTGATCTGCAGAGCGGCCAACACCACGCTTGTCCGCCATCACTCAACCGACGAAATGTTCAAGCAAACCCATATTGCAACCAAAAATGGCGGATGAAAAAGCGTCAGCCACCCGGCTTCGCGTCTGTCAGCGCGACATAATCTCAGCAAAGCGCGCACGGTCAGCATTGAAGCTGGCCTCAGACTGCTTGCGCACGGCCTCATAGCGTTTGATATCGTGCATCAAACGCTGCTGCTCGATCTTTTGGTTATTAATCTGCACCAGCAAACTCTCGGGAACGTCGCGTCCGCTGCGCTCGAGATCAGCCGCCTGTGCTTGATAGTTAGCCTGATGAGTACGCACCGACTGCAGATTACCGCGAGCCACGCTAATCACCCCATCAAGCTCGGCCAGCTTACGATCACGCGCCCGATCAATATCTTCAAGTGAGCTGTACAACCGTTTGAGCTGAGCGTCGGAACTGGCCCGGGCCTTTTCCTCGAGCATGCGCTGACGCTCTTCAAGCGTTGGCGCAGGTGCAATCACTTGCACCACACGCCCCTGATCATTCAGGACTTCATAACCCTTGCTAATAAACTCCGGCGGCACACCCTGACGGCTAAGAACGATGCCACCTTTGCTGTCGGTGTAGCGGTACAGTACGTCGCCTGCATTGGCCGCAACCGAGGGCAGTAAGCATAGAATTAGCGAGCAGCAACGTAAAACCGGTTTCAGCACAATCAAGCCCTTAATTATTAGTCATTAAATCCCATATTGAGCACGGTACGCTTCTACCGCTGGCAGGTGTTGTTTAAGTTCAGCATTTTCTGCCAGATACTCAAGTACTTGCTCAAGCGAAACAATGCTCACCACCGGCATGGCAAAGTCTCGCTCAACTTCTTGAATAGCCGAAAGGTCGCCTTGACCCCGCTCTTGGCGATTTAATGCAATCAGTACGCCAGCACAGTGTGCATTCTGCGATTTAATGATTTGCATGACCTCACGGATCGCCGTACCCGCCGTGATCACATCATCAACAATCAGAACGTTGCCAGCCAATGGCGCGCCAACCAAGGTGCCACCTTCGCCGTGGTCTTTAGCCTCTTTGCGGTTAAAACACCAAGGCATATCGCGCTGATGATGCTCTGCCAAGGCGACTGCAGTGGTGGCCGCCAGAGGGATTCCTTTGTAGGCAGGGCCAAACAGCACGTCAAAGTCGATGCCGCTATCAACTACAGCTGCGGCATAAAAGCGCCCCAACTGAGCCAGCGCCAAACCGCTGTCAAACAAGCCCGCATTGAAGAAATAAGGGCTGACACGCCCGGATTTAAGGGTGAACGAACCAAAGCGCAGGACTCCGCGCTCGATGGCAAAACGAATGAAGTCACGCTGGTAGGCTTGCATGAATTGTCCCGAAATACACAGATGAGGCTAGTAATTTAGCTAAAGATGACGACCTCGGGTATCATACACCCACGTGTTTTTGGGGGCCATTTATGCGGATCATCAGTGTGAACGTGAATGGTATTCATGCTGCAGTCGAGCGCGGTTTGCTCAGTTGGCTGCAAGCACAGAATGCCGACGTGATTTGCCTGCAGGACACCCGTGCCTCCGCCTTTGAGCTGGACGACCAAGCCTTCCAACTGGATGGCTATTTCCTCTATGCATGTGATGCCGAAGTTCCAGACCAAGGTGGTGTGGCTCTGTATTCACGGTTACAGCCCAAGGCGGTGATTAGCGGTTTAGGCTTTGAATCAGCTGATCGCTACGGGCGCTACCTGCAAGCAGATTTCGACAAGGTAAGTATTGCCACCTTGCTGTTGCCATCGGGGCTGAGCGGGGACGAGAGCTTGAACCAGAAGTTCAAGTTCATGGACGATTTTACCAGTTACTTAGACAAGCAGCGCCGCAAGCGCCGCGAGTACATTTATTGTGGCTCGCTGTATGTGGCGCACCAGAAGCTCGACGCCAAAAACTGGCGCGACTGCCAACAGTCGCCTGGGTTTATGGCGCCTGAGCGAGCGTGGATGGACGAAATAACCAACACCATGGGCTATGTTGATGCCTTGCGTGAGGTTAGCCGTGAAGGTGAGCAATTCAGTTGGTGGCCAGACAACGAGCAAGCTGAAATGCTCAACCTGGGTTACCGTTTTGACTATCAATTGCTCACTTCGGGTATGCGCCGTACGGTGCGTACCGCACGCCTGCCGCGTCAGCCACGCTTCTCGCAGCACGCACCACTGATTGTTGATTACGACTGGATTCTCAGCGTGTAAAACTATCAGGCACAAAAAAACCGGCTCAATGCCGGTTTTTTTGTGCCTCAATTCTGCCTATTTCACGATGCGCCAGCAGAATGGGTAGCGATATGACTGACCTTCATTGGCTTTGATCCCGCCAATAATCGCCAGCACAACACCAACAATTGCCACCAGTGTGGTCAGCACAAAGCCAATCACCACCAGCATCAACAACATGCTGATCATAAAGGCGATAGTGATGCTGATCTGAAAGTTCAGCGCTTCCTTGCCCTGCTCGTCAACAAAAGGATCGAGATCCTTTTTGATCTGCCAGACCACTAACGGGCCCACCAGGTTACCGAACGGGAAAACGAAGCCAAGGAAGGCCGCGAAGTGACAAAACATAGCCCACTGACGCGCATCCTGGCTTGGAGTCGGTACTGGCACTTGCTCTTCCATCATTGCCTCCCTGTTTAAATTAGTCAGCTTGATTAGTCAGCTAAAGCCGCTTGCTGAATTGCAAACAGCTCATTCATACCTTTTTGCGCCAGGGCGAGCATGGCATTCAGCTCTTCTGGCTGGAATGGCGCGCCTTCAGCGGTGCCCTGCACTTCAATAAAGCCGCCAGCGCTGGTCATGACCACGTTCAGATCGGTCTCGGCGGCCGAATCTTCCGGGTAGTCCAGATCGAGTACGGGTTCGCCCTGATACATGCCAACCGACACCGCAGCAATCATCTGCTTGAGCGGGTCGCCGCCTTTAAGGCCGCCACGCTTCTTGATGATCTTAAGCGCATCAATCAACGCAACCATGGAACCGGTGATCGACGCAGTGCGGGTGCCGCCATCGGCCTGGATCACGTCGCAATCAACATAGAGGGTGAACTCACCCAGCTTCGACATATCCAGAGCAGCACGCAACGAGCGACCGATAAGGCGTTGAATTTCCAGCGTGCGACCGCCTTGCTTACCGCGGCTGGCTTCACGCTGGTTACGGTCACCGGTGGCGCGCGGCAGCATGCCGTACTCAGCCGTCAACCAACCCTGGCCCTGACCTTTAAGAAAGCGCGGTACGCCAGACTCGACGCTGACCGTGCAAATCACTTTGGTATCACCAAACTCAACCAGCACAGAACCCTCCGCATGCTTGGTGTAGTTACGGGTGATACGGATTGCACGCAATTGATCAGCGGCGCGGCCACTTGGACGTTTCATCAAGGAATTCCTGCTTTGAATTGAAATCTGTCAGACATTATAAGGCGCCACAGGCTACGACGACATGACCAATTGGGTCGGACCGACGCACTGCGCTACAATCTCCGGCTTTCCAGCTTATTTCTGTCAGAGGTTCGCGCATGATCCACAGCATGACTGCCTTCGCCCGTACCGAACAGGTGACGGCCCATGGAACCCTGAGTTGGGAACTGCGCTCGGTCAATCACCGCTACCTTGAGCCACACCTGAGGCTTCCAGAAGCATTTCGCGACCTTGAAGGCGCTGTGCGCGAAGCTCTGCGCCAGGGACTTTCACGCGGCAAACTGGAATGCACCTTGCGTTTCACCGAAGAAAGCACCGGCAAACCACTCCAGGTCGACCGCGAGCGCGCCTCGCAACTGGTAGCCGCCGCCGAGATTGTTGCAGGCCTGATCAAGCACCCAGCGCCGCTCAACCCACTTGAAGTACTGGGCTGGCCGGGTGTGCTGGTCGCCGACTCGGCAGATCCGCAAACGCTCAACAAAGCGGCGCTGAGCTGCTTCAAGCAAGGGCTTGAAGAGCTCAAACAAGGCCGTGCTCGCGAAGGCATTGAGTTGGCCAAGCTCCTCAATGATCGCCTCGACGGTATTAGCGCCGAAGTCGAAGCACTGCGCGAGTTGGTGCCGTTGATGCTGACGACTCAGCGCCAGAAAATTCTCGATCGCTGCAAGGAAATGCAAGCGGAGCTAGACCCGCAGCGCCTGGAGCAAGAGATGGTATTGCTGGCGCAGAAAAGTGATGTGGCCGAAGAACTCGACCGGCTCAGCACCCACGTGACCGAGGTTCGCCGTGTACTAAAGACTCCAGGCGCAGCAGGCCGACGCCTTGACTTTTTGATGCAAGAACTCAATCGCGAAGCAAACACCCTGGGTTCCAAAGCGTTTGATGCGCGTAGCACGCAAGCGGCCGTCAACCTCAAAGTGTTGATCGAACAAATGCGCGAGCAAGTACAAAATATTGAGTGATCAGACTTAGCCAGCAGTTGCTGGCAACAGCTTTAATAATGTGTCGCCAAACGCTGCTACGCTTGGCAAACCGCTTTTTTAGGATGCAATCATGAGCCTTACCACCGGCACCCTTTACATCATTTCCGCGCCATCCGGTGCGGGCAAGACCAGCTTGGTCAAGGCCCTGATCGACAGCGAGGCGATGATTCGTGTCTCGGTCTCACATACCACTCGCGCCATGCGCCCGGGTGAAACTGACGGCGTGAACTACCACTTTGTCGATCGCGAGCAGTTTCACGGCATGCTCGACAAAAGCGAATTCCTTGAGCACGCGGAAGTCTTCGGCAATCTCTACGGCACGTCACAGACGTGGGTGGAAAAAACCCTGACTGAAGGGTATGACCTGATTCTTGAAATCGACTGGCAAGGCGCCCAACAAGTGCGCAAGCTGATGCCGGACTCGCGCTCAATCTTTATTTTGCCTCCGACTCAGGAAGCCCTGCGCCATCGCCTCACGAACCGCGGCCAGGATAGCGGTGAGATTATTGAGCAACGCATGCGTGAAGCCGTCAGCGAGATGAGCCACTATGTCGAATATGACTTTCTGATCATCAACGATGACTTTGCCCATGCGTTGAGCGACCTGAAAGCGGTCTTCCGCGCCAACCAGCTGCAGCAAAATTCGCAACAGCAACGCCACGCAGGCTTGCTCAGTGAACTGCTGGCCTGAGCCGCAGGGCGCTTAAACAAAACTAAAGCTTCCCTTAATGCTGGTGATTTTTTAGACTATTCAGTCCGCTCGCCCATTTGGGCCCAGCTTTACTTGCATTTGTTACGAGGAACACCATGGCCCGCGTTACCGTTGAAGATTGCCTGGACAACGTTGATAACCGCTTTGAGCTGGTCATGCTGGCCACCAAGCGTTCACGTCAACTCGCCACTGGCGGCAAAGAGCCAAAACTGGCTTGGGAAAACGACAAGCCAACCGTAGTTGCGCTGCGTGAAATTGCTGCTGGTCTGGTTGATTACGACGTTATCGCCCAAGACGAGATCGTCGAAGAAGAGCCGCTTTTTGCAGCCTTCGAGGACGAGGCTAACGAGTCTCAGTAAGCCTATGCCGGGTCGACGTCGCAAGGCGCAGGGTCAAAACACTCAGCAGGAGAATTTCTCATGCCGAGCCTAGACGCCCTCGCCGAACGACTTTCGACCTACCTCGGCCACGACCAGGTCAATTTGGTCCGCCGAGCGTATTACTACGCTGAACAAGCCCACGACGGCCAACGCCGGCGCAGTGGCGAAGCCTACGTCACGCATCCGCTGGCGGTGGCCTGCATCCTTGCTGAAATGCACATGGACCATCAAAGCTTGATGGCCGCAATGCTGCATGACGTAATCGAAGACACCGGTATCGCCAAGGAAGCCCTGCAAGCGCAGTTTGGCGAGTCCGTAGCTGAACTGGTTGATGGGGTCAGCAAACTGACCCAGATGAACTTCGAGACCAAGGCTGAAGCTCAAGCTGAAAACTTCCAGAAGATGGCCATGGCCATGGCGCGCGATATTCGCGTGATTCTGGTCAAGCTCGCTGACCGCCTGCATAACATGCGCACGCTTGAAGTGCTGTCAGGCGAAAAACGCCGGCGCATTGCCAAAGAAACCCTGGAAATTTACGCCCCTATCGCGAACCGTCTCGGCATGCACAGCATGCGCGTGGAGTTTGAGGACCTTGGCTTTAAAGCCATGCACCCGATGCGCTCCGAACTGATTCGGGCCTCGGTCAGGCGCGCGCGCGGCAACCGCAAAGAGATCGTTAACAAGATCGAAGAGTCACTGGTGCACTGCCTGGAGCGCGAAGGCCTCGAGGGCAACGTACTTGGTCGCGAGAAACACCTTTACGGCATTTATCAGAAGATGCGCGGCAAACGCCGAGCCTTCAACGAAATCATGGACGTTTACGCATTCCGTATCGTGGTTGATAAAGTCGATACCTGCTACCGCGTGCTCGGCGCTGTACATAACCTGTATAAACCATTGCCCGGTCGCTTCAAGGATTACATCGCGATCCCCAAGGCCAACGGCTACCAGTCGCTGCATACCACGTTGTTCGGCATGCATGGTGTGCCAATCGAAATCCAGATTCGCACCCACGAAATGGAAGAGATGGCCAACAACGGCATCGCCGCCCACTGGCTGTATAAATCCAATGACGACGAACAACCCAAAGGCACGCATGCACGCGCTCGTCAGTGGGTTAAAGGCGTATTGGAGATGCAGCAACGGGCGGGCAACTCGCTGGAGTTTATCGAGAGTGTGAAGATCGACCTCTTCCCGGACGAGGTTTACGTCTTCACCCCGAAAGGTCGCATCATGGAGTTGCCAAAAGGCTCCACGGCAGTCGACTTCGCCTACGCGGTGCATACCGACGTCGGCAATACCTGTATCGCCTGCCGTATAAATCGTCGCCTCGCGCCATTATCTCAGGCGCTTGAAAGCGGCTCGACGGTTGAGATTGTTAGCGCCCCTGGCGCACGGCCGAACCCTGCGTGGCTTAACTTTGTGGTCACTGGCAAAGCCCGCACCCATATTCGTCATGCGCTTAAACAGCAGCGCCGCTCCGAGTCGATCAGCCTTGGCGAGCGCCTGCTCAATAAAGTACTCGCCAGTTTCGAGTACGACCTTGAGAAAATCCCAGCAGAGCGCATTCAGCATGCGCTCAGTGAATACAAACTTGAGGTTATTGAAGACCTGCTCGAAGACATCGGCCTGGGCAATCGCATGGCCTACGTGGTCGCTCGCCGCCTGCTCGCCAGCGACGGTGATGAACTGCCGAATACCGAAAGCCCACTGGCGATCCGCGGCACCGAAGGCTTGGTTTTGAGCTACGCCAAGTGCTGCACGCCAATTCCGGGCGATCCAATTGTCGGCCACCTCTCGGCGGGCAAAGGTATGGTTGTGCACCTTGAGACCTGCCGCAATATCGGCGACGTTCGCAATAACCCGGAAAAATGTATTCAGCTGTCGTGGGCGAAAGATGTCACCGGCGAATTCAATGTTGAGCTACGCGTTGAGCTTGAGCACCAGCGCGGCCTTATTGCCTTGCTGGCGAGCAGCGTGAACGGTGCGGACGGCAACATCGAAAAGATCAGCATGGATGAACGTGATGGTCGCATTAGCGTGGTACAACTGGTGGTCAGCGTGCATGACCGTGTGCACTTGGCCCGCGTGATCAAGAAGCTACGCGCACTCAAAGGCGTCATGCGCATCACCCGCGTCAAAGCTTAAGCCCACACTACCCACACTATTTGTTGCATGCAGGCGCCAGCCTATTTCCATTCACAAGGAGCATTCCATGAGCAAAAGCGTAATCACCAGCGACAAAGCACCAGCTGCCATCGGCACTTACTCGCAGGCGATCAAAGCGGGCAACACCGTGTACATGTCCGGTCAAATCCCGCTCGACCCAAAAACCATGGAGCTGGTTGAAGGCTTTGAAGCCCAGACCGTTCAGGTGTTCGAGAACCTCAAATCCGTTGCTGAAGCTGCAGGCGGCACATTCAAGGACATCGTTAAGCTCAATATCTTCCTGACCGACCTGTCGCACTTCGCCACCGTTAACGAAGTGATGGGCCGTTATTTCCAGCAGCCATACCCGGCTCGCGCTGCAATTGGTGTTGCGGCCCTGCCAAAAGGTTCGCAGGTTGAGATGGATGCGATTCTGGTTATCGAATAAGTCCAGACACTGCTCATGGCCAGCGCCTATACTGGCCGTGAGTTGATCACCCCCGCTTAACAGCCCTTATCCAACGCCTGCAAAATCGCCGCATAGCCCTGTTGATAAGTCGCATACTCTGGCTTCCAGCCCAAGGCTTTAGCCCGTGCATTGCTGCAACGTTTACTCCCCGCACGACGCACCCTCGACTCTTCAGCCCAATGGCTGACACCTAATTGCTGACGCAACCAGGCAACCACTTCATGCAGTGGCGCGGGCCCATCATCAACTCCGATGTAGCAATCCTGCAGCGCTACGCCATTCGCATCTGATTGCAACAGAAACGCCAGCAGGCCGGCCGCATCATCGACATGAATGCGATTGCCATAGAGTGGCGGCTCACTCGTCACCCGGTAGCCCTGACGCACTTGATTGAGCAGCCACTCACGGCCCGGACCATAAATACCGGTTAGACGCACTACAGTTGCGGCAATAGCTGAGTCCCAAACCAGTTGCTCAGCCTCACGCATAACCTTGCCTGAAAAGCCTGTAGCCTCAGCGGCAGATGCCTCATCGACCCAGCTGCCGTCCTGTTGACCATAAACACCGCTACTCGATACAAACAGTAACCGCTTGGGTGTTTGCCCGTGCTGCGCCAACCAAGCCAGGACATGACGCAAACCATCAATATAGGCGGTTCGATAGCCCGCCTCATCGTGCACAGTAGCGGCTGCGCTATAAACCACGTAATCAAGCGGCCCTGATGGCCAGTCGGTTGGGCACTGATCAACACTCAAGTCGCCCGCCACCGGGATGATCGACCCAGGTAATGCCTCCACCGAACGGCGCAAACCATAGGCTGTCCAGCCCTCGGTAGCGAGTCGCAAAGCCAAACGCGTTCCTACATCACCGCACCCGGCGACCAACACTTTCGGTAATGCCATTACATCAATCTCCATATTTTATTCGCCTCGCAGTTTAGCGCTGTTGGTTCCACGCATTGCAAAGGCTATGCTAAGGCGCAACTTAATGGATAAACACTATGACCCTGACCGAACTGCGCTACATCGTCACTCTCGCCCACGAACAACACTTCGGCCGCGCGGCTGAACGCTGCCACGTTAGCCAGCCAACATTGTCTGTCGGCGTGAAAAAGCTCGAAGACGAGCTTGGCGTGTTGATATTCGAGCGCAGTAAAAGTGCGGTTCGCCTGACTCCAGTCGGTGAAGGCATTGTCACCCAAGCGCAAAAGGTGCTTGAGCAAGCTCAAGGTATCCGTGAATTAGCCCAAGCAGGTAAAAACCAGCTGGCCGCGCCATTGAAAATTGGCGCTATCTATACCGTCGGCCCCTACCTGTTCCCGCACCTGATCCCGCAACTGCACCGTGTTGCGCCGCAGATGCCGCTTTATATCGAAGAAAACTTCACCCACGTGCTGCGCGACAAGCTGCGCACCGGTGAACTGGATGCAGTGATCATCGCCCTGCCTTTCCAGGAAGCCGATGTCCTGACCCTGCCGCTCTACGATGAGCCATTCTATGCGCTGCTGCCCGCCGGGCATCCATGGACCGAGCTTAAAAGCATCGACAGCAAGCTGCTCAACGATAAGAGCCTGCTCCTGCTTGGCGAAGGACATTGCTTCCGCGATCAAGTGCTGGAAGCCTGTCCGGCGCTGCGCAAAGGGGGTGACAACAATGCCAAGCACACCACGGTTGAGTCCAGCTCACTGGAAACGATCCGGCACATGGTCGCCTCTGGTCTTGGCGTATCGATTCTGCCGCTCTCGGCAGTCAACAGTCACCACTACGCGCCGGGCGTGATTGAAGTACGACCACTGGCAGCACCCGCGCCATTTCGTACCGTTGCAATTGCCTGGCGCGCCAGCTTTCCACGGCCGAAAGCAATTGAGATTGTTGCTGACTCGATTCGCCTTTGCTCGGTGGTCAAACCGCAGGCGTCAAACGAGTAAGGATTGGCATGACGGAGTTAGCAGCGGTTTCAGTCACCGCACTGAAAGGCGTTGGCGCGGCGCTGGCTGAAAAGCTGGCGAAGGTCGGCCTGGAAACGCTCCAGGACGTATTGTTTCACCTGCCGCTGCGCTATCAAGACCGCACTCGCATCGTACCGATTGGCGCCCTGCGGCCCGGTCAGGACGCCGTGGTTGAAGGCGTGGTTGCAGGCGCGGATATCGTCATGGGCCGCAGCCGCAGCCTGCTGGTACGCCTGCAAGACGGCAGCGGCACCCTGAGCCTGCGCTTTTACCATTTCAGCCAAGCACAGAAAGAAGGCCTGAAACGCGGCACCCATGTGCGTTGCTACGGCGAGGTTCGTCCAGGCTCATCAGGGCTGGAAATTTACCATCCGGAATACCGCGCCACCTCTGGTACAGAACCGATTGCGGTCGAACAAACTCTGACGCCTATCTATCCGTCGACCGAAGGGCTGACCCAACAACGCTTGCGCCAGCTCAGCGAACAAGCACTTGGCCGCCTTGGCCCGCACAGCCTGCCTGACTGGTTGCCACCGGCGCTCGCTGATGAGTACCGGCTACAGCCGCTGGACCAAGCCATTCGCTACTTGCACCGACCACCGCCAGATGCCGATCTCGAAGAACTTGCTGAAGGCCGGCACTGGGCGCAACATCGCTTGGCATTTGAAGAGTTACTGACCCACCAACTATCACTGCAACGGTTGCGCGAAAGTTTGCGCGCACAGCAAGCGCCTGAATTGCCGGTGGCGACACGCTTGCCCGCCCTGTTTCTCGATCAACTGGGCTTCCAACCCACTGGCGCTCAGAAGCGCGTAGGCGCAGAGATTGCCTACGACCTGGCGCAACCTGAACCCATGTTACGGCTGGTTCAGGGCGATGTTGGTGCGGGTAAAACCGTGGTCGCCGCATTTGCGGCATTGCAGGCACTGGAAGCGGGTTATCAAGTCGCGCTGATGGCGCCGACTGAGATTCTCGCCGAGCAACACTTTATCAACTTCAGCAAATGGCTCGCACCGCTGGGGCTTGATGTCGCATGGCTGGCCGGTAAGCTCAAAGGCAAAACGCGGGCCGCAGCACTGGAGCAAATAGCCAGTGGCGTGCCCATGGTTGTCGGCACACACGCCCTGTTTCAGGATGAAGTGAAGTTCGCCCGCCTCGCTCTGGTAATTATCGACGAGCAACATCGCTTTGGCGTGCAGCAGCGCTTGGCACTGCGTCAGAAAGGCGTAGGAGGACGCATGTGCCCGCATCAGTTGATCATGACCGCAACCCCCATTCCGCGCACGCTGGCGATGAGCGCCTACGCCGACCTCGACACCTCGATCCTCGATGAGCTGCCGCCCGGGCGAACCCCGGTGAATACCGTGCTGGTGGCTGACAGCCGCCGCTTCGAAGTCGTCGACCGGGTTCGCTCAGCCTGCAATGAAGGGCGCCAGGCATATTGGGTGTGCACCTTGATCGAGGAATCCGAAGAACTCACCTGCCAGGCGGCAGAAACCACCTTTGAAGACCTCTCAGCAGCACTCGGCGGTTTGCATGTTGGCTTGATCCATGGCCGCATGAAACCCAGCGAAAAAGCCGCAGTGATGGACCGTTTCAAACAGGGGCAATTACAGTTATTGGTCGCAACAACGGTGATCGAAGTTGGCGTTGACGTGCCTAATGCCAGCCTGATGATTATTGAAAACCCCGAGCGTCTAGGTCTCGCTCAATTGCACCAACTACGCGGTCGGGTAGGTCGCGGCAGTGCAGCGAGCCACTGCGTGCTGCTTTATCACCCGCCGTTGTCGCAAATTGGCCGTGAACGCCTGGGCATCATGCGCGAAACTAGCGACGGCTTTATCATCGCCGAAAAAGACTTGGAATTACGTGGCCCGGGTGAAATGCTCGGCACGCGTCAAACTGGCTTGCTGCAGTTCAAAGTCGCAGACCTGATGCGAGACGCAGATCTGTTGCCTGCGGTCAGAGACGCGGCCCAGCATTTATTGCACGACTGGCCAAATCACGTCAGCCCGCTGCTTGAACGCTGGCTGCGCCACGGCCAACAATACGGCCAAGTTTGACGACAAGTGGTGTAGCGTGTTGTGACACGGCCGATACAATGGTCATGGTCGATGACGCCCGTCCCCCGGCGTGCCAACACCGTTGAACTACATTTGTTGTTTTTACACGCGCATTAATGTCGGATTTTCTAATGAACGAAGCTAGCACCGCACTCGACAACCTGCCGCAACCGCCTTTGGTTATCGCGCAATTTCTGCAAAAGCTTGGGGTGACATTCAACGTTCGCCGTAAACTCAACAACCTGCCTGCGGCACAATGTGTCCAAGCCGTAATGCTGGAGGATGCAGTCGGCCCGTTGCTGGTCCTGTTCAGCCAAGACCAATTACTCGACCTAAGCCGCCTGGCGGATCTGACTGGGCGCAAGCTGGTGACCGTTACCGCCGAACGCCAGCAGCGCATGCTCAGCAAGCACGGGCTATCAGAGCTCCCCGCATTACCGCCCTTGCTCAATTCGCCGTGTCTCTATGATGACCGCTTACTCAAAGCGCCTTCGGTGTTTATCGAATCGGGGCAAAGTGGCGTGTTGCTGGAAATTGCCCGTGCCGATTTGCAAGTTCTGCTAAGCAAATCCAGCGCGGCTTTACTCGGTGAGCCGCTAAAAAACATCAAGCTCAACCTCGACCGCCCCGACGACGACCGCAGCGAAATCACTCAAGCAGTGCAAGCATTCACGGCAAGACGTATTCAACAACGCCTTGAGGAAACCATCGAGATTCCACCGCTGCCGGAGTCCGCACAAAAAATCATCAAATTACGCGTCGACCCCAACGCAACTATCGATGACATCACCGGCGTAGTCGAAACCGACCCGGCGCTCGCCGCTCAGGTAATAAGCTGGGCAGCCTCGCCCTATTACGCCGCACCCAGCAAGATTCGTTCAGTTGAAGACGCCATAGTCCGCGTTCTGGGTTTTGATCTGGTGATCAACCTGGCGCTGGGCCTTGCCTTGGGTAAAACCCTAAGCCCACCAAAAGACCAGCCACAGCAATCGACGCCTTACTGGCATCAAGCAATTTATACTGCGGCGGTGATTGAAGGTCTGACCCGGAGCATGCCGCGCGCTGAACGCCCCGAATCAGGTCTGACCTACCTTGCAGGCCTGCTGCATAATTTCGGTTATCTGGTGTTGGCGCATGTGTTTCCGCCACACCTGTCGCTAATCTGCCGGCACATTGAGGTCAATCCACACCTGACTCACAACTACGTCGAACATCACCTGCTGGGCATCAGCAGTGATCAGATCGGTGCATGGTTGATGCGCTCATGGGACATGCCAGAAGAACTGGCTAATGCTCTGCGTTTCCAGAACGATCCCGACTACAACGAAGCTAATGCGGCCTACCCAAGGCTGGTAAACCTGGCCGTGCACTTGCTGCGCAATCGCGGAATAGGTTCTGGGCCGTGCTCCGAAATACCGCAAAGCCTGCTCGACTCGCTGCAGATCAATCGCGATAAAGCTGAAACAGTGGTCAGTGAAGTACTGGCAGCCGAAGTAGCCTTGCGTGAGCTGGCCTCGTTGGTTCACCCCACACACTAGCTTGACGGGCGCAACACAGCCATCATGAAGGGCCTTAACAGCCCTTCTTTGATGTGCGACTCAGGGCAACTGCGCGCGCCGTTGGGCAAACAGTTCCGGCAATGCCTGCATTGTGCTGTCTAGCAACTGCTTGACCGATTGCTGCTCATACAAAGCGGCATATTCGTTGACTTCATCGCTCGGAATACGTCGATAGGCAAACAGCATATAGCTCTCGACAGCTTGCTGGCTTGAGGCATGCAACGCTTGCTGATGTTCAACAGTTTTAGCGCTCAGCGCCTGTTCATCCAAACTCTCGCCACGGGCTTTAAGCGCCATAAGCGCTTGGGTCTTGCCCGACTCATAACGCAGTAAAGTGGCCATTTGCGTGGTGCGGGCGGCGCTGTCGAGACGCCGCACCAGCGCCAGTCGGCTGGCTCTTGGTGGACGCTCAGCCAGTTGCTTGCGGTATTCGCTCAACTGCTCCGCGCCATTGTCTGCAACCGCGCGTTCAGCCAGAGTGAAGTGCTTGGCCAGCGGGCTGCTGAGTAATTGGCGGGCCTGTTCCAGTTGCGCGGAATCAATCTGGGTTGAAAGCTTCTCCGCCAGATCGGCACAGAGCTTTTCACCGTCAAACAGTTTATCAACCTGGGCGCGTTGCTTGTCATCCAGACCACGCTGCATCAAAGGCAATGTTTGATCACACAGCAAACTCACACCAGACAACTCAAATACTGCGGCGAAAGCCTCAACTTTTGCCGGTGCGGCGTGAGTCAAAGGCGCAATAGCCAGTAACAGCAGGGACAACCAAATACGCATTAGGCAGCTTCCAAGAGCATAGATTTGAAGCTCAAGCGATGGCTGTACGCCATGCCCAAGGAACTCAACAACTAGTGCACACTACCTAATGCTGGAACTGGCGACCAGACTCGGTACTGACAAATGCTATTCAGCTCGCCTTTTTCTCACTACCTGGTTTTTTCGGTACTAAGTATTTGGTCAGGCCCTGGAACCAGATGACTAGCGCAGGATTGCCTTGAATCTGGATATCCTTGTTCTGGATACCCTGCATAAAGGCCAACTGTTTGTTCTTGGCATTCATGGTTGCAAAACCATAGGCGCCATCTTTGAAGCCGAGCGCAAATGCAGGCTCAACGGCTGGGCCACGCTTACTGGTAATACGCTGGTTTTTTACAATGTAGTGACGGGCAATTTTGCCGTCCAGGGTATGCAACTGAAACACCATATCGCGGTCGACGAGCTGCTCTTGAAACTTGGGATTGTCGCGACTTGCCTTAGCCATCAGGCGGCCCAGCATCCACAGCAAAAAACGGAACTTCATGCGCACAGCCTCGATATTCGAAAGATTCGGCGGCGCATTGTAGCGGTTTGCAGCAAGGACTACATCCGGTCTAAAGCGTGGACAATATTGCCGTCACAAAACGGCTCGAGGTGCGATATCCGGGATATCGTAATGAAACCGATCGCTTATTCTTTTGATTGTTAAGTGAAACCTCGCTTCGATATTTTTATGTGCTGCAGATAGCACAAAGCCCCGAATTACGGGGCTTTGCAAAACTTATCAACAGAAGATAAAACGATTATCTAGCCGTTTACCGCATCTTTCAGAGACTTGCCCGGCTTGAAGGCTACGGTATTGCTGGCTTTGATTTTTACAGGCTCACCAGTTTGTGGATTTTTACCCGTACGGGCTCCACGATGGCGCTGTATGAAAGTACCAAAGCCGACCAAGGTCACACTGTCTTTACGGTTCAGTGCACCGGTGATTTCTTCAAGCACGGCGTTAAGTACACGATTTGCCTGATCTTTACTCAGATCAGCTTTTTCCGCGATTGCGGCGGCGAGTTCTGGTTTACGCATAGTTGCCCCTTTGACGGTTTGTTTTTGTTGTGTCCGTGCTGCTCCAAGAGCAGCGCCCAAGGCGCCGCAACAGCTCTGCGCTGCGGCAGACACAAGGAGAATGGCATGCGTTTAGGAGCAGCGCCAGTACTGATCGGCAGTTAAGCCAAGCAATTTTGTGGCGTAACCGACAGATCGGCTGTTATTTACGCCAACAGGGCTGGAAGGGCCTTATTTAGAGCCAGTTTTTCTTGCACGGCCGTACCGGTTAACGCGTAACCCAGCAGCGCTCCAGACGAATCATGACAGAGTGCTTTGATGTCAGAACCACTGCCTTCAACAGTCCACTCGCCGTGCTGACCAAACGGTGGAGGCGACACAACCAAAGGACACGCTGGGGTTTTAACCGTCACAGGCATGGCGCCGTAGCTGACCGATGTCGGATTACCTGCCAGAGTCTGCGCCAAGGCACGTGCGCAGGTCATAAGTGGCATGACGTAGAGCAAATTCAAACCATCGACCTCAGCGCAATCGCCCAAGGCATAGATATTGGCGTGGGACGTCGCTAACTGGCGATCAACCATGACACCGCGATTGACCTGCAACCCAGCGGCGGCAGCGAGTTCAGTCCGCGGGCGCAAGCCAATCGCAGAAAGCACCAGATCGCACTCGATTACGGTGCCATCAGACAAATGCGCCTCAAGCGCTGTTGCCTTGTGGTTGAGGCTGGCCAATACCGGCCCAAGATGAAAACGTGCGCCAAGCCCTTCAAGTGCGGCCTGCACAGCTGTAGCAGCGGCTGGGTGCAACAGGCTCGGCATAACCTGCTCACAAGGGGCGACCAACTCTACTTGATAGCCACCCAGCGTCAGGTCATTGGCAAATTCACAGCCAATCAAACCAACCCCCATTATGAGCACACGCTTTTTTCCAACCGAGTTGCTGCGGAACTTGGCGTAATCCTCAAGATCGTTAATCGGGTAAATAGCGTCTTGCGCATCACCCTCAACCGGCACCCGAATCACCTGGGCGCCGCACGCCAAAACCAGGTCGCGGTATACAATCGCTTCCTCACCGACCCACAATTGCTTGTGGCCGGCATCAATGCCGGTGATGCGAGTATGGGTCCGCACTTCAGCATTGAGTTGTTCGGCCATTGCGCCTGGCTCGGCCATGCTCAAGCCGTCTGCATCTTTATTCTTGGCAAAGCCGGTCGAAAGCATTGGCTTTGAGTACGAGCGACCGTCATCAGCAGTAATCAACAGTAAAGGCGTTTCGCTATCAAGCTTACGAAACTCGCGAGCCAAGTTGTAACCGGCTAGCCCGGTACCGACGATAACCACAGGTGCGCTCATACGATATTTCCTTAGTTAATGCATGCCGCGCTTGAGCGCCGCGTCGAGTAGCTGCTTGATGATAGAAAAGGCAGCATACAGATTGCTGCTTGTGCCTGTACGCGGCGCAAATGATTAATGCCACACGACCTTAACCAATTATTGGTCACGCTCCAAATCAAACGGAGTGGCACCTAAAAAGCTGCCAAAAAAAACGGTGACCGGATGGGTCACCGCTTTGTTTAAAACGCGGGTCAGCGCAGAACCCGCAAGATGATTCAGCGCTGGCGGTAGATTAATCGATTTCGATCATCTCGAAATCAGCCTTGCCTACACCGCAGTCTGGGCACAGCCAATCTTCAGGCACATCTTGCCACAGCGTTCCTGGCGCAATGCCTTCATCCGGCCAGCCCAGACGCTCATCGTAAATCAGGCCACATACCACGCACTGCCACTTCTTCATATCAACCTCAGGTGAATCTCACGGTTATGCGCGGCAAACTACCGTAAATGTGCCAGTGCGCCAAGCCGTTGACCGACAATTACCCGCGTCTATGCGGCCAACTTAAGTTTAGACCTGCCCGGCAAAAGACGGGCAGTAAACGCTCTATATCAAGGATTAACCCGCTGCCATCAGTGGATCGCTGATGCCGATACCGTACATCGCAATCATTGTCAGGCTACCGGCTGCCAAGAGGTAATACAGGGTTGGCAATATGGTCTTGCGCATGGTGATGCCCTCACGTCCCAGCAATCCGACAGTTGCAGACGCTGCCACCACGTTGTGAATGGCGATCATATTACCTGCTGCGGCACCAACCGATTGTGCGGCAACCATCATAGCCCCAGAAACCCCGAGCAAATGCGCAGCGTTGAACTGGAACTGCGAAAGCATCAGGTTGGACACAGTGTTTGAACCCGCAATGAACGCACCCAAACCACCCACTGCCGGGGCAAAGAATGGATAGATACTGCCCACGCTATCAGCGACCAGTTGCGCCATAGCGACTGGCATCGATACCAGGTCGGAACCGTTGACGCCCGAGTTAATCAAAATACGCACCATCGGGATGGTGAAGATCAATACGAAACCGGCGCCCAGAAGCGTGCGGCTCGACTCACTCAGCGCGGCTTTCATTTCACTGAAACGCATGCGGTGCAGGAAGAATGTAACCAAGACCACCATGCACAGAATGCCGCCGGGCAAGTACAAAGGCTCCAGCGTACCGGAGACGCCTGTTTCGCCCAGAATATCCTTCCAGCCAAAACTTACCGACAACAATGCGGCTTTAAGTTCTGGGAAAACCCGTGATGCCACCAAAAATATCGCCAGCAGCAGGTACGGCGCCCAAGCCATACGCACAGAAATCGGCGCTTTACCGGCCAAGTCCTCGATTTTCATCTCTAACTTACCCATCCACTCGGCTGGCCAGTCTTTGGCCTCAGCAAAGTCCCAGGCTTGTTTAGGCAGGAGGAAGCCCGCTTTAGCAGCTGGGATGACGATGGCCAAACCAACCATTGCCCCGATCATTGACGGGAATTCCGGGCCGAGGAAGACGCCAGCAGCCATGTATGGAATGACGAAGCACAGGCCGCAGAAGATGGCGAATGGCGCCATCACCAAACCTTCTTTCCAAGACTGATTTTTACCGAAGAAGCGGGTCATGATCGAAATCATGATCAGCGGCATGAGAATACCAATGAGGCCGTGGGTGATAACCACACGCGAGACGATCATCTGGAAGAAGACGTCCCAGTTGCTGCCCAAAGTGATCAATTGCTCGCTAAGACCGGCCTTATCCAAACCGCCAGTAACCCCCACCAGCATTGGCGTACCAACCGCACCGAATGACACCGGCGTCGATTGCACCATCATGCCCAGAACCACCGCGGCCAACGCAGGGAAGCCCAGCGCGACCAGCAACGGTGCAGCGACTGCTGCCGGAGTACCAAAGCCCGAGGCCCCTTCGATAAAGCAACCAAACAGCCACGCCACGATCAACGCCTGCACCCGACGGTCCGGGCTAATGCCGGAGAAGCCGCGGCGAATGGCGCTGATACCGCCCGAATGCTTGAGGGTGTTCAACAGCAGGATCGCACCGAAGATAATCCACAAGATAGCAGCAGTCAGAATCAACCCCTGCAAGCTTGAGGCAACGATCCGGACAACGGACATGTCCCACGCCGAGAGACCAATGATTGCGGTGAGGATAAAAACCACGGGCATTGCGTATTTGGCTGGCCAGCGGAAGCCAATCAGTAATACGCCCGCAAGTATCAATGGCACAAAGGCCAATATGGACAACAGTGTTTGACTCATTAGGTTGGTTCCTTGTTTTTTTTGTGAACCACATATTTTCCGGGTCTTACCCGGCGCCACGCACTTAGCCCCGCGTGGTCTACGCAGGACTATGTGGCGTCGACCCCAGCGTATAGCCGAGGTCGGCGCCAATGCTCAAAAGCCCCGACTGCTAAAAGCGGTCGGGGCCTGGTATTACGGTTGTTGCTTAGCCATGCTGCTGCTTGAAGCGCTGACGCCAGGCATGCAGCAAAGGCTCGGTATAGCCGCTCGGTTGTTCTCGCCCCTTGAACACCAGGTCACTCGCGGCTAAATACGCCGCAGACTGAGCAAACTCTGGCGCCATCGGCCGGTATAACGAATCGCCAGCATTCTGTTGGTCAACCACCGCCGCCATGCGCTGCAAACTCGCTTCAACCTGCTGCGGGCTGACAATACCGTGACGCAACCAATTGGCGATGTGTTGGCTGGAAATACGCAAAGTTGCGCGATCTTCCATCAAGCCAACGTTGTGAATATCCGGTACTTTCGAGCAACCAACACCTTGTTCAACCCAACGAACAACATAGCCGAGAATTCCTTGGCAGTTATTGTCCAGCTCTTGCTGGATATCACTTTCACTCCAGTTTGGTTCAGCCGCAACCGGCACCGTGAGCAAGTCTTTAAGCAGACCATTGCGTTGCGCATTAAGGTCGATCAGCTCCAATTCGCGCTGCACCACTTGCACATCAACTTGATGGTAATGCAGGGCATGTAATACCGCCGCTGTTGGTGAAGGCACCCACGCGGTATTAGCCCCGGCTTTTGGGTGACCGATTTTTTGCACCAGCATGTCGGCCATCAAATCCGGCATTGCCCACATGCCCTTACCGATTTGCGCTTTACCGCGCAGACCACAAGCCAGACCTACCAACACGTTGTTACGTTCGTAGGCTTGAATCCACGGCGTCGACTTCATATCGCCTTTGCGCAGCATCGGCCCAGCTTCCATCGCCGTGTGCATTTCATCGCCAGTGCGATCAAGAAAACCGGTGTTGATAAACGCCACGCGCGAAGAAGCCGCGGCAATACAGGCCTTGAGGTTAACGCTGGTGCGACGCTCCTCATCCATGATGCCCATTTTCAAGGTGTTCTTGGCCATCCCCAGCAAGGACTCGATACGGCTAAATAGCTGATCAGCAAAGGCGACCTCAGCCGGGCCATGCATTTTTGGTTTGACGATATACACACTGCCGGTGCGCGAGTTGCCCTTGCGTTGCAGGTCATGCAGGGCAATCAGGCTGGTCATCACCCCGTCAAGAATTCCCTCGGGAATCTCATTGCCATGGCCGTCGAGAATCGCCGGATTGCTCATTAGATGGCCGACGTTACGCACGAACATCAGCGAGCGACCGTGCAATGTCAGCTCTGCACCCGAACCCGTCTGGTATTTACGATCAGGATTGAGTCGGCGAACAATCTGCTTGCCGCCCTTCTCCAGCGCTTCGCTCAGGTCGCCTTTCATCAAACCGAGCCAGTTGCGATAAATCACAACTTTGTCGTCAGCATCAACAGCTGCAACCGAGTCTTCGCAATCGAGAATGGTCGAAAGCGCCGCTTCAACCAGCAAGTCTTTAACACCTGCAGCATCGGTTTGGCCGATTGGACTGCTCGGGTCAATTTGAATTTCAATGTGCAGGCCATGGTTCCTCAGCAGGACTGCGTTGGGCGCATCGGCTGAGCCCTGCAGGCCAACGAACTGCTCGGGCGCTTTCAAACCAACCGATGAGCCGTCTTGCAAGCCAACTTGCAACTGGCCGCCAACAACGCTGTAGCGCACCGAATCAGCATGCGAGCCGCGGGCTAATGGCGCAGCTTGATCGAGCACGGTACGCGCAAAGGCAATCACCTTGGCGCCTCGCACTTGGTTATAGCCCGGCCCCTTGGTGGCGCCATCAGCCTCGGATATAGCATCAGTGCCGTAGAGCGCGTCATACAACGAGCCCCAGCGCGCATTTGCCGCATTCAATGCGTAGCGCGCATTCATCACCGGCACCACCAGCTGCGGTCCTGCCTGGCTGCTGATTTCAGTGTCTACATCAGTGGTGCTGACGCTGACTGTTTCCGGCTGCGCCTGCAGGTAGCCAATCGACTCTAAAAACGTGCGATAAGCTGGCATGTTGGTGACTGGGCCCGGATTAGCACGGTGCCAGTTATCCAGTTCAACTTGCAGGCGATCGCGTTCAGCCAATAGCTCGCGATTAAGCGGTGCCAGGTCGTGCACCAACGCATCAAAACCTGCCCAGAAAGCCTCGGACTCAATCCCTGTGCCCGGCAGCACTTCATCGTCGACAAAACGCTTGAGGTTGTCAGCTACTTGCAAGCGCTGGCAATTTATCCGGTTAGTCATCTTCACATCTCCATTAATTACGACTGGGCCGACGCGCGGGCCGGGCTCTCAAATCAATTCAAATCAGGCTTTGCACACCCGCTTTAGCCACTTGTGCGTCCTGTTCGGCTTTAACGCCAGAAACACCGATTGCACCGACCACGTGACCATCAATAATCACCGGCACCCCGCCCTCCAGAGAGGTCAACAGCGGTGCCGACAGAAAAGCGTTGCGCCCACCATTGACCATGTCTTCATAACCCTTGGACTCGCGACGTCCCAGCGCCGAGCTACGCGCTTTTTCAGTGGCGATGTAGGCACCAATTGGCGCGCAACCATCAAGACGCTCCAGCGCCAGCGGATGGCCACCGTCATCAACCACGGCAATGCTCACCGCCCACTGGTTTTGCTGAGCCTCGGTACGTGCTGCAGCGATCATTCGGTTAACTTCCTGCTGGCTCAAGATAGCTTTGGTTTGCATGACATAGATCCTAATTAAGGGCTTCTTCAACCAGCTCGATCCAGTGTCTAACTGGCGTGCGTCCTGCACCATCCAAGTGGGTCTGACAGCCAATGTTGGCGGTGACGATGACCTCGGGTTTACCGCTCTCAAGGGCATTCATCTTGTTGTCCCGTAGCTGTTTCGACAGCTGCGGCTGGGTCAATGAATAGGTGCCAGCGGAGCCGCAGCAAAGGTGGCTATCAGGCACGCTGGTGAGGTTGAAGCCAATCCGGCCAAGCACGTTCTCAACGGCACCACCGAGCTTTTGCGCATGCTGCAGTGTGCACGGACAATGGAATGCCAAGCGCATGTCTGAATCAGCGCCGAGCGCTTCAACGGGCTCATCGCGCAACACCTCGACCAAATCTTTGGTGAGCGCACTGACGCGTTCGGCCTTGGCTGCATAAGCTGGATCGTGTTTGAGCATGTGCGCGTAGTCCTTAACGAAGGCGCCACAACCGCTGGCGGTCTGCACTATCGCCTCGGCGCCAGACTCTATGGCTGGCAACCAGGCATCAATGTTGCGCCGGGCGCGGTCAAGGCCAGCGTCCTGCGCATTCAAGTGGTAATCCACCGCGCCGCAGCAACCGGCCTGTTGAATCGGCGTCACGCTGATGCCTAATTTATCCAGCACCCGTGCCGCTGCCGCATTGGTATTCGGCGATAACCCCGGCTGCACGCAGCCTTCGAGCATCAACACCCGGCGAGCATGGGTCACTGCTGGTCGCGTTTTAGCCGGGCGAACTTCACGCGGCAATTTGTGCTTCAAGGTTTCCGGCAACAGCGGACGAAACACCCGCCCAACCTGAGTCAGTGATTTAAACAAAGCCGGACGCGGCGTTAGCAGTCGCAGGCCCTCACGCAACATGCGATCACTGGCTGAGCGCGGCACCGCGGCATCAACTACAGCACGACCGATATCCAGCAGGTTGTGATAGTCAACGCCTGAAGGACAGGTGGTTTCGCAGTTACGACAGGTCAAACAGCGATCCAGGTGTTGCTGGGTCTTAGCCGTGACCTCATGGCCTTCGAGCACTTGCTTGATCAGATAAATACGCCCGCGCGGGCCATCCAGTTCATCACCCAACAATTGATAGGTTGGGCAGGTCGCATTGCAAAATCCGCAATGCACGCACGAGCGCAAAATACTCTCGGCTTCTTCAGCACGCGGCAGACGCTTGGCTTGTTCGCTTAGATTGGTCTGCACAGCTTAAACCTCGGGATACATGCGGCCAGGGTTGAAGATCCCTTGCGGGTCCAGCTGGGTTTTTAACTGACGGTGATAACGCGCCAGAGGTGCACTCAACGGTGGCATCGGGCTGTCGCTTGCGCCCATGGTGAAACAGGTCGCATGGCCGCCAACTTCACTGACAATCTGGCGAATCGACTGGGCATCGCTATCAGACTTCAACCAGCGCTGCGCTCCCCCCCAATCAATCAATTGCTCACCCGGCAGTGCTAACGCGCCGGTGTTGTTCGGTACTGAAATGCGCCACAGTGGTTTTTCACTGCGGAAAAACGGCAGCTGATGTTCATTGAGTTGCTGCCAGTAATCGTCATCCAGCAACTCGCAGCTCAAACGCTCGCGAGCCGAGGCAACCGAACCCTCGCCGCCCTCAAGGCGCAGATGCAGAGCGTTATCGTGATAACTCGCGGCGCTGATCGGAATCGGTTGTTGGCCCCATTCAGCCAGGTTTTTCAGGGCTGTGTTGACATCAACCTCAAAGCGCAGACTGACGCACTCACGCGGCTTGGGCAGTACCTTCAGCGACACTTCGGTGAGCAGCCCAAGGCAACCAAAGCTGCCAGCCATCAACCGTGAAACGTCGTAACCGGCGACGTTTTTCATCACTTCGCCACCAAAGCGCAGATGCTTACCAAAACCGGTGATAACGCGAGTGCCCAGCACTAAATCACGTACCGCACCCGACCACGGCCTGCGTGGACCTGACAAGCCCGCCGCGACCATGCCGCCGACAGTTGCGCCTTCCGCAAAGTGTGGAGGCTCGCAGGTGAGCATCTGACCGGCTTCATCCAGCGCGGCTTGCAAATCAACCAGCGGCGTACCGGCGCGAGCCGTGATCACCAGCTCAGTTGGGTCGTAACTGACAATGCCGCAATGAGCGCGGGTATCGAGCACTTCACCTTCGACCTTGCGGCCCAGAAAAGCTTTGCTGTTAGCCCCTTGAATACGCAGTTTGGTGCCGCTATTGAGGGCCTGATTCACTTGTTCAAGCAGCGCAGTACTGGCGTCTGCATCATGGCGCACAACCATCAAAAACGCTCCAGTTCGGGAAATGGCAATTGACCGTGATGCACGTGCATCGAGCCGAACTCGGCGCAGCGGTGCAAGGTTGGAATGTTCTTGCCCGGATTGAGCAAACCACTGGGGTCAAACGCCGCTTTCACTGCATGGAACAAGGTCAGCTCATCGCTGTTGAACTGCGAACACATCTGATTGATTTTTTCGCGGCCGACGCCGTGTTCGCCAGTGATGCTGCCACCGACCTTGACACACAACTCGAGAATTTTGCCGCCCAGCGCCTCAGCGCGTTCAAGCTCGCCCGGCTGATTGGCATCAAACAGAATGAGCGGATGCATATTGCCGTCACCGGCATGGAATACGTTGGCCACGCGCAGGCCGTACTCTTCGGAAAAATCGGCAATGCCTTTAAGCACTCCAGGCAATTCGCGGCGCGGGATGGTGCCATCCATGCAGTAATAATCCGGCGAGATACGCCCCACTGCCGGGAAAGCATTCTTGCGTCCGGCCCAGAACTTAACCCGCTCGACCTCGTCACGGGCCAGACGCACCTCAGTTGCACCAGCAGCCTCAAGCACCTGCTTGACCCGTTCGCAGTCGGCGTGAACATCGGCTTCAACGCCATCGAGTTCACAGAGCAGGATTGCTTCGGCATCCACCGGGTAACCGGCATGAATAAAGTCTTCGGCGGCGCGAATCGCCAGGTTGTCCATCATCTCCAAGCCGCCGGGAATAATCCCTGCAGCAATGATGTCGCCAACGGCGCGCCCGGCTTTCTCAACCGAGTCGAAGCTGGCCAGCAAGACCTTGGCAACCTGCGGCTTGGGCAACAGCTTGACCGTCACTTCGGTGACAATCCCGAGCATGCCTTCAGAACCGGTAAACAGCGCCAGCAAATCAAAGCCTGGTGAATCCAGAGCATCGCTACCCAAGGTCATACGCTCACCTTCAACGGTGAGGATTTCGACTTTAAGCAGGTTGTGAACGGTTAAGCCATATTTCAAGCAATGCACGCCACCGGCATTTTCGGCGACGTTGCCGCCAATCGAGCAAGCAATTTGCGAAGATGGATCGGGGGCGTAATACAAATCGAAAGGCGCGGCAGCTTGCGAGATTGCCAGGTTTCGCACACCCGGCTGCACGCGAGCGAAGCGCCCCGCCGGATCGATTTCGAGAATTTTGTTGAAGCGCGCCATGACCAGCAGAATGCCCTGCTCTAAAGGCAAAGCGCCGCCAGACAATCCTGTGCCAGCACCGCGTGCGACAACCGGAACCTGGCGCTGATGGCAAATCTTTAGCAGGGTTTCGACTTGTTCAATGTGCTCGGGCAGGACCACCATCATAGGTGTGGTGCGGTACATCGACAGGCCATCGCATTCGTATGGCTTGAGGTCTTCTTCAGTGTGCAGCACGTCGAGATCAGGCAAACGTGCTTGCAGTTCATTCAATAGCGCTGCCTTATCGACCTTAGGCAGTACACCATCGACTCGCTCGTCGTAAACAATGCTCATGGCAGGCTCATTTCAACAGCAGCATTTTTTGTTATTGCCGGTGCACAAAATGCACAGACTCGTTATGCAGCCATGTTTAAGCCTCTACAAACTTAGCGTCTAGCACTAAGACAACTGGTACGACCAGTTTGTTAGCGGTAGGTCTTATTGATCTCACCCTATAAACCCCACAATCATTGAGCATTGGGTATATATTGATCAGACCTTGAACAACAATTAAAAACTGGTCCTACCAGTGACCAAGGACGCAAATGCCTATAGAAACCACGACTGCCCGGCGCCAGGTTTGCGATGTGGTTGCCGAACGAATTGAACGTCTTATCGTTGATGGCGTGCTTAAGGTTGGCCAGCCGCTGCCTTCGGAACGACGCCTGTGCGAGAAGCTCGGTATCTCCCGCTCAGCCCTGCGTGAAGGGCTGAAGGTATTGCGCGGGCGCGGCATCATCGACACCGCTCAAGGCCGCGACTCACGTGTGGCGCAACTTACCGGCACCCGTGATGCCAGCCCGCTGATGCACTTGTTCAGCTCACAACCGCGCACCCTGTTTGATCTGCTGGAAGTGCGTGGCCTGCTTGAGGCTGAATCGGCGCGCTTGGCCGCCCTGCGCGGCACCGATGCAGATTTTGTGTTGCTGACCCGGCGTTATGAAGAAATGCTCGCCGCGCACAGCGACACCCGCGAAATTGATGCCCGCGAACATGCACGGCTCGACCATGCGTTCCACATCGCCATTTGCGAGGCATCGCACAACCCGGTGCTGCTGCACACCCTGCAATCGCTGACTGACCTGATGCTTAACTCGGTGTTTGCTTCGGTCAATAACCTCTACCACCGCCCGCTGCAAAAACGCCAGATCGACCGCCAACATTCACGGCTGTATCACGCGGTAATCGAGCGCCTGCCAGAGCAAGCGCAACGCGCCGCACGCGAACATATCCACAGCATCCGTGACAACCTGCAAGACATTGAGCTTGAAGAGCAACGTCTCGTGCGCGCGACCATGCGCCTTGAGGGCTGGGCATGAATAAACAGCGTGATAAACTCGCGCACCTCAAAAACACTGGTGAATCAACCTCGTGCCTTCAGCTGCGCTAGCCCACCCACCACGCTGGTTTACCGCCAGCCAACTTCAGCCTTCGCCAAGTGACCAGGTGCACGACTGGTTGTTTGTTAATCAGGACTCGCTGACTCAGCGCCTGACAACCTTGTCTGCGGACAATTTCAGTGTGACGCCACTCAGCGAAGGCTGGCAGCGCATGCGCAACGATGAGTGCGCAGCATTGGGTGTTGCCGATGGCAGCCAAGGCTGGGTGCGCGAGGTGTATTTGCGCGGCCACGGTGAGCCTTGGGTATTCGCCCGCAGTGTCAGCGCGCGCAGTGCACTTGAAGGCTCTGGGCTGGCATTGGCCCAACTCGGCACCCGCTCACTCGGTGAATTATTGTTCAGTGATCACGCCTTTGATCGCGGTGAACTGCACGCCTGTCATTACCCGGGCGCATGCTTGCCGAAAGAGGTGCGTGCAGAGCGGCTGTGGGCCCGACGCTCATGTTTTAGCCGGGGCAAGCTGGCGATTTTAGTCGCTGAAGTTTTTTTGCCAGCGTTCTGGGCGGCAACGCAAATCGAACGGTAAGTCAGTCGGGCATACTGCCCGTATAATCCGCGCAACTGCCACGGAGAAAGCGCTCGATGTATACCCGCCTGTTGCAATCCCTCAACCGCCTGCACCCGCGCTGCTGGGACTTTATTCAGCTAACGCGTATGGACAAGCCAATCGGCATCTACTTGCTGCTCTGGCCAACCCTGTGGGCGCTGTGGGTCGCGGCTGAAGGCGTGCCGAGCCTGAAGAACCTGTTTATTTTCGTCCTTGGCGTCATATTGATGCGCGCCGCTGGCTGCGTGATTAATGACTACGCTGACCGCAACTTCGACGGCCACGTCAAGCGCACCAAACAACGGCCACTGGCGAGCGGCAAAATCAAACCGCGTGAGGCGCTGATCTTCTTTGCAGTGCTGGTCGCGCTGAGTTTTATTCTGGTGCTGTTTACCAACGCAGCCACCATCTGGCTGTCATTTGGCGGCGTCGCACTCGCGGCGTGCTACCCGTTTATGAAGCGCTATACCTTCTACCCGCAGGTGGTGCTGGGTGCAGCGTTTTCATGGGGTATGCCGATGGCATTCACCGCAGAAACCGGCAGCGTGCCCGCCGAAGCCTGGCTGCTGTATATCGCCAACCTGCTGTGGACGGTCGCTTATGACACCTACTACGCAATGGCTGATCGCGACGACGATTTAAAGATCGGAGTTAAATCGACCGCTATTCTGTTTGGTGAGGCCGATCGCATCATCATCGTCACGCTGCAAGGCTTGGCTTTGCTGTGCTTGTTAATGGCAGCGGCACGCTTCGACCTTGGCATTTATTTCCACCTGGGATTGCTGGGCGCGGCAGGCTGTTTTGCCTGGGAGTTCTGGAGTACCCGCGAGCGTGAACCCATGGCGTGCTTCAAGGCATTTCTGCACAACCATTGGGCCGGGCTGGCAATTTTTATCGGGCTGGTTGCCGATTATGCGTTGCGCGCTGCGCCCGTGCCTGCTTGAGTTAGGAGTGCTGTAAACGGCTGATTTATCGGCGCGCTGCATTTATCTGTCATATGACTGCAATAATTCCGTTATCTAATGCAGCGCATAACAGTTGAACCTACCGAGGCCGTAATCATGGTTGGCAAGAATATCCTGATCGTCGATGACGAAGCTCCGATCCGCGAAATGATTGCGGTCGCTCTGGAGATGGCGGGCTATGAATGCCTGGAAGCTGAAAATACCCAGCAGGCCCATAGCATCATCGTTGACCGTAAACCTGATTTGATTTTGCTCGACTGGATGCTGCCTGGTACATCAGGTATCGAATTGGCGCGACGCCTGAAGCGGGACGAGATGACCGGGGATATTCCGATCATCATGCTCACCGCCAAAGGTGAAGAAGACAACAAGATCCAGGGCCTCGAAGTCGGCGCTGATGACTACATCACCAAGCCGTTTTCGCCACGTGAACTGGTCGCACGCCTCAAAGCCGTGCTGCGCCGCGCAGGGCCAAGTGACAATGAAGGCCCGATCGAAATCGGCGGACTGTTACTTGATCCCGTTAGCCACCGTGTAACAATCGACGGTAAACCCGCAGAAATGGGGCCGACCGAATACCGTTTGCTACAGTTTTTCATGACCCACCAAGAGCGCGCCTACACCCGTGGTCAGTTACTTGATCAAGTCTGGGGCGGCAACGTCTATGTTGAAGAACGCACGGTCGATGTACATATCCGCCGTTTGCGCAAAGCGCTGGGCGAGGTCTACGAAAATCTAGTACAAACCGTACGCGGCACCGGGTACCGTTTTTCCACCAAAAGCTAAACTTGGCTGGATGGATCAACCCACGTCGCCAATTAATGCCTGTTGGCGATAAGCGAAAGGATTGCTTGGCGGATGAGCACTAGGAACTCTCTGAAAAAGGTAGCGAGCGACGGTAGTACAAGGCGCAACGACCAGCGGGAGTAACAGCCAAAGGCTGGCCCGAAGGGCGAGCGCAAGCGAGTCAAAAAATGTGAGAAAGCGGCCGGGGTCGCGCTCGACTTTAGTTGGCCTAAATGAGCATTTTGAGCAGTTTTTTAACACGGTAATATCTAGCGCAGTAGTTTTTCAGAGGTTCCCTAGGTGAATAGAAACTGGCAAGGCGCTGTAGTGCGCCGCCTGCTGTTGCTGGTCAGTGCCTGCTTACTGGTCGGTTTGGTGACGGGCGAATACGCATGGGCATTGGTCATCGGCCTTGCTGGTCACCTTGGCTGGACATTGAGCCAGCTGTTGCGCCTGCACAAGTGGCTGCAAGAGCACAAACCTGACGAGCCGCCCCCCGATGGCTATGGCATGTGGGGTGAAGTTTTCGACAGTATTTATCACCTGCAACGTCGCGACCAAAAGGTTCGTGGGCGCCTGCAGGCGGTGATCGACCGCGTACAGGAATCTACCGCTGCGCTACAAGACGCAGTGATCATGCTCGATAGCAACGGCAATCTGGATTGGTGGAACATCGCCGCCGAAACCTTGTTGGGCCTGAAAACGCCACAGGACAGCGGTCAGCAAATTACCAATCTGGTGCGTGACCCACGCTTTAAAGAATACTTCGAGGGCAATAATTTTCATGAGCCCCTCGACTTGCCGTCACCGCTGACGGATCGACGTCGACTGCAATATCAGATCACCCGTTACGGCAATCATGAACACTTGATGCTAGTGCGCGATGTCACCCGTTTGCATCAACTTGAGCAGATGCGCAAAGACTTCGTCGCCAACGTTTCCCATGAGCTGCGCACACCGCTGACAGTAATCGCCGGTTATTTAGAAACCTTGCTCGACAACGTTGAAGCCGTTAACCCGCGCTGGGTCCGTGCGCTGCAACAGATGCAGCAGCAAGGTGGGCGCATGCAGAACTTGCTCAATGACCTGCTGTTGCTGGCTAAGCTGGAAGCCACGGACTACCCGTCAGACAATCATCCAGTGGCCGTTGATGCGATGCTGCAATCGATCCAGAGCGATGCTCTGGCGCTGTCTGGGGAACGTAAACATGAAATCACCCTGGAAGTGGACCCGCAGCTAAAACTAAAAGGCAGCGAAGCGGAACTGCGCAGCGCGTTTTCCAACCTGGTGTTCAATGCGGTGAAGTACACGCCTGACCAAGGCAAGATTCATATTAGCTGGTGGGTTGATCCCAGCGGCGCCCATCTCTCGGTGCATGACACTGGCCACGGCATCGAAGCCAAACACCTGCCGCGCCTGACCGAACGTTTTTATCGAGTGGACTCCAGCCGCGCCAGCAACACCGGCGGTACAGGGTTGGGCCTGGCCATCGTCAAGCACGTACTGTTGCGCCACCGTGCGTTGCTCGAGATCAGCAGCACTCCGGGCAAGGGCAGTACCTTTACCTGCAATTTCCCGCCCATGCAGGTCGTGCGTCCAAACCTCTAGTGCGCTAGTTTTAGACGCGATCTAAATACCACTCATGGGCTGTAATGTAATTTAGTCTGATAGCAGGCTTGCAAAGCTCAACCTGTGCCCCCAACCTTTAGCGGTCATTAGTTATTTGAACCCTATATGGACCCCTCGACTGGTTACCTTGATACAAGCTACTTTGCCGACTTTGGCCTCATTCTGTTCGCTCTGTTTCTGGTTCTGCTCAACGGCTTCTTCGTTGCCGCAGAATTCGCCATGGTCAAACTGCGCTCGACAAAAGTTGAAACAATCGCTGCCCAACATGGCTGGCGCGGGCATATCCTGCGCACGGTACATAACCAGTTAGATGCCTATCTATCTGCCTGCCAGCTGGGTATCACCCTCGCCTCCCTTGGCCTTGGTTGGGTAGGTGAACCGGCGTTTGCGCACGTACTCGAACCGTTACTGGCAAACGTGGGCATCGAATCACCCAAGCTGGTGAGCGGCATCGCTTTTTTCAGCGCGTTCTTCATCATCTCTTACTTGCACATTGTCGTCGGTGAGCTGGCCCCAAAATCATGGGCGATTCGTAAACCCGAGCTGTTGTCGCTGTGGACAGCTGGGCCGCTCTACCTGTTTTACTGGGCAATGTATCCCGCCATTTTCCTGCTAAACGCCAGCGCCAACGCTATCTTGCGCATCGCGGGCCAAGGTGAGCCGGGCTCACACCACGAGCACCATTACAGCCGTGACGAGCTCAAGCTGATCCTGCACTCGAGCCGCGCCAGCGACCCGAGCGATCAAGACATGCGCGTGCTGGCCTCAGCCGTTGAGCTGGGTGAGTTGGAGGTTGTCGATTGGGCAAACTCGCGTGAAGACCTGGTCTACATCGACCTGAACGCGCCGCTGGATCAAGTATTCAGCGTATTTCGCCGTCATAAGTACAGCCGCTACCCCGTATTCGACGAGGACCAAGGCGAATTTGTTGGCGTGCTGCACATCAAAGACCTGCTGCTGCATTTATCGTTACTGGAAATGCTGCCCTCTGCGCTAAAGGTTGGCGAATTGATGCATCCGCTGGAGCGGGTCGGCCGCCATATGCCGCTGTCCGCCCTGCTGGAGCAGTTTCGCAAGGGTGGCTCACACTTCGCATTGGTCGAAGAAGCAGACGGCAAAGTCATTGGCTACCTAACCATGGAAGACGTACTCGAGGCCCTGGTTGGCGATATTCAAGACGAACACCGCAAAACCGAACGCGGCATCCTCGCCTACCAGCCTGGCAAGCTATTGGTGCGCGGCGACACACCGCTGTTCAAGGTCGAGCGCTTGCTTGGCATTGACCTTGACCATATCGAGGCTGAGACCCTTGCTGGGTTGATCTACGAGACGCTCAAGCGCATGCCGGAAGAGGAAGAAGTACTTGAAGTGGAAGGTCTGCGCATCATCGTCAAAAAGATGAAAGGACCGAAGATCGTTCTGGCGAAAGTGCTGCAGCTGAACGACTCGCAGGAATAGGCTCGATTTGCAGCGCCGACTCAGGCGCTGCATACCCTTGAAGGCAAAGGTTTAATCGCCGCCCACGGCGAAGTTCGGCAAGGTATTCACCGGCTGTGAGAAGTCGAAGGGAATCGACTCCAGCGCCAAGCCTACGTTTCGCTGAATCACAAAGTGCAAGTGCGGGCCGGTGCTGTTGCCGGTATTACCCGATAGCGCCAGCGGTGTGCCGACATTGACGTGAGTGCCCTCAGCAACTTTGACCGAGCCCTTCATCAAGTGCAGGTACACCCCCATGGTGCCGTCTTTGTGCAGAACTCGCACAAAGTTACCCGATGGATTGTTACCACGCCCGGTCTGATGATTCTCTATTTTGACCACCACACCAGAGCGCGCGGCCACGATAGGCGTGCCTTCAGGCATGGCGATATCTAAGGCGTAGCGACCTTTTGGGCCGAAGTGGCTGTACTTGCCGTTAGCGCCCTGACTCAAATTGAACGGACCACCGCGCCAAGGCAACGGATAGTTCTTTTGCGTAGGAATCAGCCGCGGGTCACCCATGGCGTAGCGCAGTTTGGTTTTGTAGTGCAGCGGCTTGCCGGCATCCATCGGCGCCAGCGTGGCCAAACGGATCTTGCTACGCGGCGCGAGAATCCAACTGATTGGCTTCTCAGGAACACCTACGGCGTTCTCGGCATTATTGATGCTCAACTCAATCTGCACCGGTGCATAGAGGTCGTTGCGCACCAACAGGGTTTCACCTGCGGCATGCTTGAGGGTTTCCAGCTTTACCTCGCGGGCGAGGCTCTCAACCATGCGGTCACGAAACACAAACACCTGCGCACCGGCTGCCTTTTGGTCGGTGTAGGTCACCACACCATTGGCATCGGTGTACTTGTAGATTGTGATGGCCGCAGCATCAACGGCCACAGTCATAAAACTGAAGAGAAGTAGTAAGCGCCCTAGCATATCGATTCGGATCTTATGTTTTTCTGATTGTCCGGATTAGGCAGACTAGCAGTAGCGTAAGCGTGGAACGAGATGCTTTGTACGAAGATGTGCACTGTATCTCGACCATAGCCGACGATCGGTCGTCCACAGCCCAGACCTCAGTTCATGCAGGCAGCTAGCCGCCGGGGGTGAAGTGTTTTTGCGCAGTACCGCGGGCAATAAGTCGCGACAAGTAGTCGAGCTTTTGCGGGTCACTGTCAACAAAGCGCAGGGTCAGTTGCAACCATTCGCTGTCAGGTTTCGGCTCAAACGCCGCAACCGCATGCAAATAACCATTGAGCCGGGCAACCTCTGAGCTATCACCCTGCTCCAGGTCAAGCACAGCGCTTTCCAGCACTTGCGGCAATAGTTGCCCGCGCTTGACCAGCAACTGCGCTTCTTTGAGGCTTAGCGCCTTGATCGCACAGGGCATGCTGCCACCCGGTAAACGCAAGCTGCCCTGCCCTCGACCAGAAGGTGCTGCTGCGGGTTTGGCGGTCGGTGTCGGTGCTGCAAATCCAGGGGCAGGAGCCACTGGCTGGCTAGGTTTGATCACCTCAGCCTTACCACCGGTCAAGGCCGATAAAGAGTCATTGGCGAATGCATTGCTGGCAGGTTTTTGGCTCGGAGCGAAGGCCTCAAGCTTGCCGGCGCGATGCAGGGCTTTTTTGACCTTGGTGACCAATTGTTCGTTGGAGAATGGTTTGCCGATGAAATCTGACACCCCAGCCTGAATGGCCTGAACCACGTTTTCTTTATCACCACGGCTGGTGACCATGATAAACGGTGTGGTCTTCAAGCTATCTTGCTCACGACACCAAGTGAGCAATTCAAGCCCGGACATTTCTGGCATTTCCCAGTCGCACAGAATCAAATCAATCGTCTGTTTGCTCAGCAATTGCAGCGCTTTACGACCGTTCACAGCCTCTTCAATCTGCACACCGGGAAAGTGATCGCGCAGACCTTTTTTGACTAAATCACGAATAAAACTTGCATCATCCACAATCAAAACACGGACTTTACTCATCAACCACCCCTCATCTACCGTACCTAGCATAGTCCGGGTGGATGGCTAAAGGCCAACAGACAATTACTCTGCGGCCATCAGCGCGAGTAAAGCGGACTACTTATCTTTACCTGTGCCTTCTACTTCTTCCTGCATGCGCTTGAGGCCGATGTGCTTAACGTCAGTGCCGCGTACGAGGTAGATAACCAGCTCAGCGATGTTACGGGCGTGGTCGCCAATCCGCTCCAGCGAACGCAAGGCCCAGATGATGTTCAGAACGCGGGCGATTGAGCGCGGGTCTTCCATCATGTAAGTCACCAGCTCACGCAATGCGGTTTTGTATTCGCGATCGACCGTTTTGTCGTACTGCGCCACAGACAGAGCCAGATCCGCGTCGAAGCGAGCAAAGGCATCAAGCGCCTCCTGCACCATCTTGCGTACCTGACCGCCGATGTGACGTACTTCGACGTAACCGCGCGGCGCTTCGCCTTCCTCACATAGAAGAATGGCGCGCTTGGCGATTTTGGTCGCCTCATCACCGATACGCTCCAGGTCGATGACCGACTTGGAGATGCTGATGATCAAACGCAGGTCAGAAGCAGCCGGCTGACGACGAGCCAGAATGCGCACGCACTCTTCGTCGATGTTGCGCTCCATCTGATTGATCTGGTCATCGATTTCGCGCACTTGTTGAGCCAGACCAGAGTCGGCTTCAATCAGCGAGTTGACCGCATCATTGACTTGCTTCTCAACCAAACCGCCCATCGCCAAAAGGTGGCTGCGCACCTCTTCCAACTCGGCATTGAACTGCTGAGAAATGTGATGAGTAAGACTGTCTTTATTAATCATGCTCAAGCCCTTGCGACGCGAAATTAGTTAAATACAAAAAACGGGTTACTGACTGCCTGGCGCTCTTAACCCAGACATTCTGTAGGTACCGGCCCTTGCAAGGTGGCGCTGAGCAAGAAGGCGGTCCGCAGACAGTACGAGTAGTACGGCAAGGCCCGCCGGCGCAGTTCAGCGTCACCAGGCATGGCCGGAGCGATCAACCGTAGCGACCGGTGATGTAATCCTCAGTCTGCTTCTTGTCTGGGTTAGTGAACAGCGTATCGGTGTCGCCGTACTCGATCAGTTTGCCCATGTACATAAACGCGGTGTAGTCGGAAACCCGCGCTGCTTGCTGCATGTTGTGGGTCACGATAACGATGGTGTATTTGGATTTCAGCTCGTAGATCAGCTCTTCGACTTTCAGCGTCGAGATCGGATCGAGTGCCGAACATGGCTCATCCAACAACAAGACTTCTGGTTGCACCGCTACGGTACGCGCAATCACCAGACGTTGCTGCTGACCGCCGGACATTCCCAGCGCGGACTCGTGCAGACGGTCTTTGACCTCATCCCACAGGGCTGCACTTTTCAGAGCCCACTCAACGGTCTCATCAAGCACGCGCTTCTGGTTCACCCCTTGAATACGCAGGCCGTAAACCACGTTTTCATAAATGCTTTTAGGGAATGGGTTTGGCTTCTGAAACACCATGCCAACGCGACGACGCAAGTCAGCGACATCTTCGCCTTTGCGGTAGATGTTGGTGCCATCAAGGTTCACTTCACCCTCAACACGGCAGCCATCAACCAAATCATTCATCCGGTTGAAGGTACGCAGCAGTGTCGATTTACCGCAACCAGACGGCCCAATAAATGCGGTAACGCGCTGCTTGGGGATGTTCATTTTGACATCGAACAGTGCTTGTTTTTCACCGTAGTACAGGTTCAAACCCGGTACATGGATGGCGGTGGTTTCTTTGTTCAAATCTAAGCTTTGCTTTTCACGGCCAAGAGCTGAGATGTCGATACCGTGTGTCGTTCCGTGCTGCATGGGATGCTCCCTACGCTAACAATTTGTTGATCGGGGCTGCACACAGCGGCGCAGCCCACCAAAATTCTTAATGATCCAGCGCTTTGTACTTCTCGCGCAGATTGTTACGAATAAACACTGCACTGAGGTTAAGCAAGGCAATTACCAGCACCAGCAACAACGCTGTGGCATAGACTAGCGGTCGCGCTGCCTCAACGTTAGGGCTTTGGAAGCCGACGTCGTAGATGTGGAAGCCCAGGTGCATGATCTTCTGATCCAAGTGCAAGTACGGGTAGTTGCCATCAAGCGGCAGTGCTGGCGCCAACTTAACCACACCGACCAACATCAGCGGCGCAACTTCGCCCGCTGCACGCGCCACCGCCAGAATCAAACCGGTCATCATTGCCGGGCTGGCCATTGGCAGCACCACTTTCCACAAGGTTTCGGCTTTGGTGGCGCCGAGCGCCAGAGAGCCTTCACGCAATGCAAGCGGGATACGCGCCAAGCCTTCCTCAGTCGCGACGATCACCACCGGCACCGCAAGGATAGCCAGGGTCAGCGAAGCCCAGAGCAAACCAGGCGTACCAAAGGTTGGCGCTGGAGCCGCTTCCGGGAAGAACATCGAGTCAATCGATCCGCCCAGTACGTAGACGAAAAACCCCAAGCCAAACACCCCGTATACAATCGCGGGAACCCCGGCCAGATTGTTCACCGCAATCCGAATGATGCGAGTCATCGGTCCTTGTTTAGCGTACTCCCGCAGGTAGATAGCGGCCAGTACACCAAACGGCGTAACAATCACCGCCATGATCAGGGTCATCATCACGGTGCCGAAGATAGCCGGGAAAATACCGCCCTCGGTGTTGGCTTCACGTGGGTCTTCGCTGAGAAATTCCCATATTTTGGCGAAGTAGAAACCAAGCTTTTCAGTCGTTCCCATGGCATTCGGCATGTATGCGCGAACCACAGTACCCAAGCTCATTTCTTTCTCTGTGCCGTCTACCGTCTTCAGAGTCACGCTGTCACGATTGAACTGATCGTGCAGGTCAGTCAACTGTGCTTCCAGTACTTTGTATTCGGCATCCCACTGCGCACGCTCAGCATCGAGGTCGGCTTGGGCGGCGGGAGTCAACTCATTGTTCAGTTCCAGCTTGCGTTTTTCAAGGCGCAAGCCTTCAAGACCGTAGTTGATCCGGCCAATGTCTTTTTTCTGCAGCTTCGAGATTTTGCTGTGTAACTCGTCGATCCGGTCAATTCGCTTTTGCAGCTCATCCCAGGCTGCATCGCCCTCAGCGACCTGTTTACCGCTTTCTTTAACGTTAACCAAGTAACCGTAGAAATTGCCCCACTCGCGACGCTCCACCGCCACGATGTCTTCCGGCGTGCTGGCATCTTTCATCCACTCATCGACGACCCAGCTGAAGTCCGCACCGTTAATGTCACGGTTACCGACTTTGAACAGCTCGCGGGTCATGAACTCGCCGCCCTGCACATCAACAGGCAAGCCTGCAGAGGCCAAACGTGCACGCGTTACTTGTTCGGCCTGAACCAGTTCACCCGCCATCACGCGCGGTGCTTCGCCCGGCACTTGATAGGAGGCTTGAATCACATCAGCTGGCCAAAAGTGCGCCAGGCCGCGGGTAGCGATTACGGCGAGCAGACCGATGGTCATGATCACGGCAATCGATACACCGCTGGCGGTCATCCAGACCCAGGGTGAACCACTCTGGAACCAGGATTTGAGGTTTTGCTTTTTCACGTTCACGGACGTCTACCTTCCTGAGTCTTAGAGCGAGGCGTATTTCTTACGCAGGCGGGTTCGAATGACTTCTGCCAACGTGTTCATCACGAAGGTAAAGCTCAACAACACCAGCGCAGAGAGAAACAAAATTCGGTAATGGCTACTGCCAACTTCCGATTCAGGCATCTCAACCGCAACGTTGGCGGCAAGGGTGCGCAGACCCTCAAAAATGTTCATGTCCATGATTGGCGTATTACCGGTGGCCATCAGTACGATCATGGTTTCACCTACTGCACGCCCCATGCCGATCATCAATGCCGAGAAAATGCCCGGGCTAGCGGTCAAAATCACCACCCGAGTCAGGGTCTGCCAAGGTGTTGCACCCAGCGCCAACGAGCCAAATGTCAGGCTCTTAGGCACGCTGAACACAGCGTCTTCAGCAATCGAGTAGATGTTGGGGATAACTGCAAAGCCCATCGCCAAACCCACGACCAAGGCGTTGCGCTGATCGAAGGCGATGCCTAGATCGTTGCTCAACCAGGAGCGCATGTCGCCGCCGAAGAACCAGTTCTCCATGTACCCGCTCATCGACAATGAAACCGTGCCGATTAGCAGAATCACCGGAATCAGCAGCGCAGCTTCCCAACCATCCGGCACCACAAGACGAATGCGCTCAGGTAAACGGCTCCACAGATAGGCGGCGACGAGCACCCCTATCGGTGTCAGCAGTAGCAAGCTGAATATTCCGGGTAGATGCCCCTCGACATAAGGTGCGAGAAACAGCCCGGCAAAGAAGCCAAGGATTACCGTAGGCAACGCTTCCATCAACTCGATAACCGGTTTGATCTTGCCGCGCATGGCCGGGGCCATGAAGTAGGCGGTGTAGATTGCCGCACATATAGCCAACGGCGCCGCCAACAGCATGGCGTAGAACGCTGCTTTAAGCGTACCGAAGGTCAGGGGCGCCAAGCTCAGCTTTGGTTCAAAGTCGCTGTTGGCTGAGGTCGACTGCCAAATGTACTTGGGCTCGTCGTAGCTCTCGTACCAGACCTTACCCCACAGCGAGCTCCAGGAAACTTCTGGGTGCGAGTTATCGACCGTGTAGGTTTGCAGTTGGCCACTGGACTCAATCAGTACGCGGCTGGCCCGTGGTGACAATGCAGCAACGCTGGCGCCCTTTGCCACGGGGTCAATCAGCAGTGTGCGATGCGCCGTGCTGTGGAACAGGCCGAGGTTGCCTTGGCTGTCCATGGCCATAAAGCCCTTGCGGCGCTCCTCAGGCATAAACTGGGTAATCGGGCTGTCCTTCATCTGGAAGCCACGAATATGGGTCAAGGCTGACTTGCCGTCGTTGTCACGCACCATAAACCACTGGGCGATACCGCCTTTGCTATCACCAATCAATAGCGAGATGCCGCCCAGCAATGGGCTAACGGCCGTCACTTCGGCATCGCCTTTAAGCAGCGTATACCGACCGTTCAAGGACTTGCTACGCAGGTCGAAAACATCGGCGGTGGCTTTGCCGTTGAAGACATACAGCCATTGTTGACGCGGGTCGATAATCATCGCCTTGATCGGCTCGGCGATCTGCGGCAAATCCACTACCTTCTGTTCTTGGCTGGTTTCGCCGGTGAACTGATTTTCTTCATTGACGATCGACAGCACGTGCAACTCAGTGCCTGTCGAGCCGGTGAGCAGCACATTATCGCCATTTACGCTCATTGCCACATGCTCAAGCGCACGAGCTTGAGGATCTAGCTTGATCGGCTCTTCACCAAACGGGTACTGAATGACCGGGGTGATGGTTTTGACGTTGTTCGGGTAGGTAACCGCATAGTTTTGCTTGAATACCAACACGCTACCGTCAGACAGGCCGACTACAGTGCGGCGGCTGCCTGGTTGGTCTTCACTGAATGAAGAGATGGTTGCGCCGGCCGGAATTGGCAGATCGATGCTGGTCAGCAGGGAGCCGTCTTTGAGCTTAAAGAACTGCACATGGCCCTTGCTGTTTAAACGCATCGCGACCCTGTTCTGCTCCTCAACCGCGAGCATCAATGCATCGCCTTGATCTGCAAGCCATGCTGGCTGCTGGGCTTTATGTGCGGTGAGATCAGCCCCGGAGAAAATCGGCATCACCACGTAGGCAAGGTAGAAGAAAATCAGGGTGATTGTCGCCAGCACCGCCAGCCCGCCAATCGACACGTACCACCGCGCCATACGGTCTTTGAGCGCACGATTACGGCGCTTACGCAGCAAGACGGGCGTATTGAAGTCGATTCGTTGGCTGCTATCGGTAGATGTGTTCATGAATTCATTGGCCAAGTCGTTCATTCGAGGATCTCTGGGCGGTTGTGTACGCGCGCCATGAGTCAGCGGAGGCACAAATCTAACGGTCTTTTATGACAGATAGGTTACAGCCCGATGACGCGACAACGCCCGCGCTCAATTCTGAGCGCGGGCGTCGGTACATCAGATCATTTCACGCAACCAGGAACTGCTTAGAGCTGCAGTTCCTTCATGGTTTTCTCAACCACTTTGGCTGGCAGTGGGATGTAACCATCCTTGACTACAACTTCTTGACCCTGCTTAGACAGAACCATTTTCAGGAACTGAGCGTCGAGCGGGCTCAACGGCTTGTTCGGCGCCTTGTTTACGTAAACGTAGAGGAAGCGCGACAGTGGGTACTTACCTGACAGAGCGTTGCTTTCAGTTGCTTCTTCAGCCTTACCTTCCTTGTCGACCAGGGCGACAGCGCGAACGCTGGAAGTTTTATAGCCAATGCCCGAGTAACCGATGGCATTAACAGTGCTGGAGATCGACTGAACCACCGAGGCAGAACCTGGTTGTTCGTTAACGTTTGAACGGAAGTCACCTTTGCACAGTGCTTCTTCTTTGAAGTAACCGTAAGTACCGGATACTGAGTTACGACCAAACAATTGGATCGGCTTAGCAGCCCAATCACCGGTCATACCTGCGTCACCCCAGGTTGTGATGTCTTTGGCTTCGCCACACAGGCGAGTCGCCGAGAAGATCGCATCAACTTGAGCCATGGTCAGGCTTTTGATCGGGTTATCTTTGTGTACGAACACTGCCAGGGCATCGATAGCAACTGGGACTGCGGTCGGCTTGTAGCCGTATTTTTCTTCGAATGCTTGCAGCTCGGCATCTTTCATCTTACGGCTCATCGGGCCGAGGTTAGAAGTGCCTTCAGTCAATGCAGGTGGCGCAGTAGAAGAGCCAGCAGCCTGAATCTGAATGTTTACGTTCGGGTAGAACTTTTTGTAGTTCTCAGCCCAAAGGGTCATCAGGTTAGCAAGGGTGTCAGAGCCTACGCTCGACAGGTTACCGGATACACCGGAGGTTTTTTCATAGGTCGGCAGAGCCGGGTCGATAGCGGCTACCGCGGTGGCGGCTGTAACGCCAGCGGCGACAAAAGTCATGGCCGCCATCAAACGCTTGAGTTTCATGCTTTGCTCCTAGCTGAATTGTAGTGTTGGATGGAACGGGCCCAAGTATCCGCAGGCCGTATGACCAATCTATGAAAACAATGTGACAGTTAGATGACGTCTGCCACTAATTTGCCTGTACGGCGAAAAATAGTTATATCTGCGTAGTCTGTAGGTTATTGATGGCTGCGGTCGCCCAGCGACCGCTCAGTCGGTATACTCGCCCTGCGCTCATCTGCAGCGCTCCATAACAACAACTGCGCCGCGAGCTGTTACGTCTATGAATGACTTCGAACAGGATGACCCAATCCCGCAAGGTGATTTAGCGCTGCAAATCACTGCATTGCCCCGTGAAACCAATGGTTTTGGTGATATTTACGGTGGCTGGCTAGTATCACAAATGGATCTGGCGGGCACTGCCATGGCGAGCAAAGTCGCTGGCGGACGCGTGGCCACCGTTGCCGTTGACCGCATGGCCTTTATGGTCCCGGTTGCAGTTGGCGCGCAGTTATCGTTCTACACTCAGGAACTTGAGATCGGCCGCAGCTCGATTCAGATGTTGGTCGAAGTCTGGAGCGATGACCCACTCTCCAGTGAATGGCGCAAGGTCACCGAAGCTGTCTTCGTCTTTGTCGCAATTGATGGCAGCGGGCGAACCCGTCCAGTGCCGCCAAGACGCTAAGGTTGAGGGAACTCAGCCTTAGCGCAGCAAATCGCAGATAAAAAAACACCGGCTCAGTTGCCGGCGTTTTTATTTGCGCTACAAACAGCCTCGCGATTAACCGCGGATGTTGTAGATATCCTTCTCGTTCGACTCGGCATACTCATAAAGACGCTCGAGGTATGCCTTCTGCTGCGCCCATACCTTGGTCGCGGCAGGATCGGCTGCAGCACTGGCATCAACCACTTCAGCCGCGATGCCTTTAAGCTTGGCCAACACATCATCAGGCAGACGACGAACATCAACGCCTTCTTTCTTCAGCTGTTCCATGGCCTCCATGTTGCGAGCGTTGTAGTCGTCAAGCATGTCAGCGTTGATATCACGCGCGGCGGCACGAACGATGGCTTGCAGGTCCGCTGGCAAGGTTTCCCATGCTTTGATGTTGATATCGAGCTCAAACGTTACGTTCGGCTCCTGCCAACCTGGGGTGTAATAGTATTTAGCGGCTTTTTGTAAGCCCAGTGCTTGGTCGTTGTATGGACCAATCCACTCGGTAGCATCAATTGCACCGGTTTGCAGTGCGGTGAAAATTTCCCCGGCAGGCATGTTGACCACGGTGCCGCCCATTTTGGTCAGTACTTCACCGCCCAGGCCCGGCGTACGCATTTTCAGGCCCTTGAAGTCATCAACCGAGTTGATTTCCTTGTTGAACCAGCCAGCAGTCTGCACGCCAGTTGCGCCGCAAGCCATTGGTAACACGCCAAACGGCTTGTATACCTCTTCCCACAATTCAAGACCGCCACCTCTGTGCAACCAGGCGTTCATTTCTTGCGCGTTAGGACCAAATGGCAGGGCACAGAAGAACTGCGCAGCCGGCACTTTGCCTTTCCAGTAGTAAGGGGCGCCGTGGCCCATTTCGGCAGTCCCGCGCGAAACCGCGTCGAATACCTCTAGCGCAGGAACCAGTTCACCGGCGGCATATACTTTTACGGTCAGACGGCCTTTACTCATTTCATTAACGAGTTTGGCGAAATTTTCTGCACCAACGCCAACGCCAGGAAAGTTTTTCGGCCATGAAGTGACCATTTTCCAGTGGAACGTTTCACCGCCACCGCCCTCTTCAGGCTTGGCAGCGCTACCCGCAGCGACTTCTTTACTGCAATCAGCTTCTTTGTTACAGCCCGCCAACGCAGTGGCGGCAAGGCCTACACCAGCTGCAGCGAGAATTTGACGACGTTTCATGCAATGCTCCTTATTGTTGTATTGGTCTTACCACAGGATCACTGTCAGCAGACCGCGCTTGAGTAACATAGGGCGAAGTGACTCTCAAGCCTAGTAGATACGACTAAAGTTGTAGTGCCATTGCTGCATGACCACGAGCTGCCTAGAATCACCGGCCTGCCCGCATACTCACCCATAACGATAAGGACTCACCATGTCCGACAAGCCTCCCCTTTTGCTCCACCTTGCGCGCATTATCGATGCGCTGAACAAACGCTTTGGTCAGGCCTGTGCCTGGCTAACCGCCTTTCTGGTCCTCGGAACCGCCATTGTAGTCATCCTACGCTACGGCTTCGGGATCGGCGCCACAGGCTTGCAAGAAGCTGTCTTATATGCCCATGCCCTGGTCTTTATGGGCGCAGCTGCCTGGGCGCTGCAACGCAATGCACATGTACGCGTAGATATCTTTTACCAGAAATTCAGCGGCAAACGCCAAGCTCTGGTGGATATTCTCGGGACGCTGCTATTCCTGTTGCCACTTTGCCTGTTTCTGGGCTGGAGCAGCTGGGACTACGTGGCCAACTCCTGGGCCACGAAAGAGGCCTCAAGTGAGTCTGGCGGCCTGCACTTCGTCTACTTACAAAAAAGCATCATTCTAGTTTTGGTTGCGGGTCTGGTTCTGCAAGGAATCTCCGACATCATTAAAGCTTTCTACATGCTCGCCGGTCGTTTGCCCGAGCCGGAGGTGAAGCATGGTTGAATTAATGCCGATTTTGCTGTTTATCTGCATCTGTATCGCCTTGATGGCCGGTTATCCGGTCGCGTTTACCCTAGGCGGCGTGTCACTGCTGTTCGCCGGGATTGGTATCGTCACCGGCACCTTCGATGCCACCTACCTCAGCGCATTACCCAACCGTTTATTCGGCATCATGAACAACCAGACGATGCTGGCGGTGCCGCTATTCGTGTTTATGGGGGTAATGCTGGAGAAATCCCGCGTTGCCGAAGACTTGCTCGAATCCATGTCGCGGTTGTTCGGCACTCTTCGCGGCGGCCTGGCGATTTCAGTCTGCGTGGTGGGGGCATTACTCGCCGCCAGTACCGGGATTGTCGGCGCGACTGTCGTCACCATGGGCTTGCTTGCACTGCCAACCATGTTGCGTCGTGGCTATGACCCTGCAATTGCGACCGGCACATTGGCCGCAACCGGCACTCTGGGGCAGATCATCCCACCTTCAATCGTCTTGGTTCTGCTCGGGGACGTAATGTCCAGCGCCTACCAACAGGCGCAATTGAAGATGGGCATCTTCTCGCCAAAGACGGTATCGGTCGGTGACTTGTTCGTCGGTGCATTCCTGCCCGGCATGTTGCTGGTGGGCCTGTACATCCTCTACATCATCGGCGTAGCGATATTCCAACCGAAGAAGTTGCCAGCCCTGCCACAAGAAGAGCTTGGCCCAATTGAGTGGGGCAAGCTGGCAAACGCCCTGATTCCGCCGCTGATCCTGATTGCCGCGGTACTCGGTTCGATTCTCGCCGGTTACGCAACACCGACTGAAGCGGCGGCACTGGGCGCATTGGGTGCGATGATTCTGGCGATGCTAAAACGCAAGCTCAACTTCAGGCAGTTGAAAGAAGTCGCTTACGGCACCACTGAAATCAGTGCCATGGTGTTCATGATTCTGATTGGTGCCTCACTGTTCTCGCTGGTATTCCGTGGCTTTGGTGGTGAAGTACTGATCGAGGAGGTCTTCGCTCAACTACCGGGCGGTGTGCTCGGCGCATTCTTCCTGGTAATGGTGGTGATCTTCTTCCTCGGCTTCATTCTCGACTTCATCGAGATCACCTTTGTGGTGGTGCCGATTGTTGGCCCGGTATTGCTGGCAATGGGTCTGGACCCAATATGGCTGGGGGTAATGATCGCACTCAACCTGCAGACCTCGTTCCTCACACCACCGTTCGGTTTTGCGCTGTTTTACTTGCGCGGGGTTACACCGGCATCCGTTGCAACCAGCACCATCTACAAAGGTGTGCTGCCGTTCATTCTGATTCAGATTATCTTGCTGGTCATTGCGTATATCTACCCGGGGCTGATCACTTGGCTACCGGAGCAGGTCTACGGCAACTAACGCGGCACCGCTTGGTCAAAACGCCCGTACTTGTTACGGGCGTTTTGCATTAAGGGTTGCCTGGCCGCGCTCCACTCTCAACATTTACCGCAGGAAAGCTGATGAGCATAGCAAGCGTTGAACCTACAAAATCAGGGTCCCTGGACTGTTGGAGCTTGAGCTTCAACAACAGCAAACTGCTGATAGCTGAGCAAGGTGCACAAATCCTCAGCTATACCCATGACGATGAACCGCCGATCATCTGGCTCAGCCAACAAGCCGAGCTTGAGCCCGGCACTAGCGTGCGCGGTGGCGTGCCCGTGTGCTGGCCGTGGTTCGGTGACTTGCTACGCAACCCACAAACCGTTCAAGCCATGTACCAGCAGCCGCACCAGGCACCTGCACACGGCCTTGTGCGCAGCATTGATTGGTCATTGGTAGGTGTTGAGCAGCAAGAGCAAGCAGTCGCCATCACCTTTAGCTACAACACCCTTGAACAGCCGCTAGAGCACTGGCCACATGCTGCCGAATTAACCTTGCGCGTGCGCCTTGGTGAACGCCTGAGCATTAGCCTGATGTGCCGCAACCTTAGCCAGCAACCCTTGGTCTTCAGCCAGGCGCTGCACAGCTATTTCGCCGTCAGTGATATCAAGCAGGTGAGCGTTGAAGGTCTACAGGATTGCGACTACATCGAGACCTTGGAGGATTGGCAAACGCGCACACAATCCGGGGCATTGCACTTCAGCGGTGAGACTGACCGAATCTATCTGAAGCCAGCGGCCAAACTACAGATTATTGACCCACTTTGGCAGCGCACAATCAACCTGCTCAGCAGTGGCTCACAATCCGCTGTGGTCTGGAACCCTTGGGTAGCCAAAGCTCAGCGCTTATCGCAATTCGACAGCGCGGCCTGGCAACAAATGCTTTGCATCGAGCACGCCAACGTTCTTGATGACGTGGTAACGCTAGCGCCTGCGGCCGAACATGAGTTGTACATCGATATTTGGGTTGAGAAACCAACCACCAATCAAACGCTAGTATGAAGTAACTATTCTATTAATATATCTGCAATAGCAAAAATCTAGTTTTGCGTGTCTGTGGATTCCAACAGACACGCTATTTGATCCGCCAATACAAAATCCTATTTGTGACACACCCCTACTTTAGTATTAGGACTGTTTCACAGAATTAAACATCCATAAAATGGATAAAGCCCTGATATTAAATGGCTATAAGTGCCTGATAGCGCGGTGATACCACAAAGACAGTACAAAGTTCAGAACTGTAGTACCAATTAAACATCACAGTGATATATTGCCTATCGAAAGCAAGGCCGATAGGATGCGGGCCTCAGAGACGTTTGCGCAACTTATTGCACATAGAAAGTGCGCAAAAAGTTGCGCACTTTCTATGTAGGCTTACATTCACAAACGTGAACTAAGCTACATATTTTTGTCCGCCATATTATACCGAGTCAGGGAATGACCTATTCAAGTCCGTTGTCTGCACGCTACTTCTCGCTTGCAAACAATCCCATATCAGCCGACAACTTTGCTGGCAGCGATATTCGCTATTCGACAGAGTACGAGCATCTCGAAAGCGAACTTCGCAAAGCAAATGCTTTACACGAAGTGGGCACGATTGACTGGCAAAAAGTACTCGAATCCAGTGAAGTAATTCTCACCAGCCACTCCAAAGATATCCGCGTGACGGCCTGGTTGATCTGGGCGCTTTACCAGCGTGAATCCTTCGCCGGGCTGCACGCTGGAATTGTGCTTTTGCACGCGCTTTGCACCCAGCATTGGGGCAAGCTTTACCCGCAAAAAGCACGCACTCGCGCCGCCGCAATAAGCTGGTTAACCCCGCGCCTGGAACAAGTTCTTGCAGAGCACGTCCCGGTTGGCGAGCGACTCGACCTGTTTGGTGATCTCGCGGCAAAACTGCGCGAGCTTGAAGGCTGCCTGTCCGAACAGCTTGGGGCTGACGCTCCCTTACTGCTGCCGCTGTGCAGACGTCTTGAAGAGCAGATCAAGCGCGCAAGCCAAAGCAAGCAGGATTCGAACAAGGGGGTTGCAGGCGCGATTGCCCAGGTTAAGCAAACTGCAAGCAACTTGCTGACCTCCGCCGCATCGGTTGATAGCGAAAAAGACGCACACAAGCAGTTGCGTAGCCTGCAAGACCAGTCGCGGCCTCTTTGTGCTTACTGGCTCAAGCAAAAAGTCAGTGATGTGCGCGCTTTGCGGCTGTCCAGAACCCTGCTGTGGCTACCTATCGACAGTTTGCCGGAACGCAACGCCGAGAAGGTTACGGGTTTACGCGGCCTGCCTGTGGATAAGTTAAAAAACTATCAGGAGCGTTATCAGCAAGGTCAATACGCCGACCTCTTGGTTGATCTTGAGACCAGTATTGCCAGAGCACCCTTCTGGCTCGATGGCCAGCACCTCGCTTGGCAATGCCTGCAAGGCCTGAATGCCGAAGCAGCAGCTCTCGAAATCGAAATCCAGTTGGCGTTATTCATGCAACGCATGAGTGGCCTTGAAGAGCTGCAGTTTCACGACGCTACACCGTTTGCGGACGAACAAACCCGAGCGTGGCTGAGCTCTCACGTACTGCCCCACGTAACGCCACAACAACCAGCCAGCGCGCCCGTGAGCAGCAGTGATGATAGCCAGCGGGCGTGGGATGAAGCCCTGCAAGAAGCGCTACCCGTATTGCGCAAAGAAGGCTTGAAGCCTGCCGTTCAGCTGATCAAAAAAGCCATGCAATCAGCTCGCGGCGGACGTGAGTCTTTTTTCTGGCAGTTGACCCTCGCTCGACTGTGTTTCACCGCCAAAAAGTATGAGCTGGCCAAGACCCAACTCGACACCCTTGACCAGATGATTCAAACCTCAGGCATCGCTGCCTGGGAACCCGATCTCGCCCTCGAAGTCCTGCACATGCTGCATAACTGCTGTGAGCTGTTACCGCAGAACCACTCTGTGCGCGAATACAAGGATGAGATCTACCGCAGGTTGTGCCACATCGATCTCGAAGTGGTGCTGGACTAGGCCCCCGGGCCATAACCGAACAGGAGAACTCCCATGGCCAAAGAAGGCTCAGTTGCACCTAAGGAACGGATTAACGTCACTTTCAAGCCCGCCACTGGCGACGCTCAAGAAGAAATTGAACTGCCGCTGAAGTTGATGGTGTTGGGTGATTTCACTCAGCGTCATGACGAACGCAAGATCGAAGATCGCAAGCCGGTCAGCATCGACAAAAATACCTTCGACGAAGTGCTCGAGAAGCAAGAGTTGAGTCTGACCTTCACCGTGCCAAACCGTCTGCAGGAAGACAGTGCCGACGAAGAGCTTGGCGTAAAGCTGAACATCAACTCAATGAAGGACTTCAACCCAGCCAACGTGGTTGAGCAAGTTCCAGAATTGAAGAAGCTGATGGAGCTGCGTGACGCCTTGGTCGCCCTCAAGGGCCCACTGGGCAACGCTCCAGCGTTCCGCAAAGCCATCGAAAGCGTGTTGGCTGACGATGACTCTCGTGACCGCGTACTCGGTGAACTCGGACTCGCTGCCCAAGGCAAGCTTGAATCCTGATCGCAATTAACAAGGAAGCTATTAGATGAGCACTAGCGCAGCAAAAGACACCGGCGGCCAAGCTACCGAAGTCGGTCTTCTGGACCAAATCATCGCTGAAACCCGGCTGACTCCAGACGACGAAGCCTATGACATCGCCAAACGTGGCGTGTCGGCGTTCATTGAAGAGTTACTCAAGCCGCAAAACCAAAATGAGCCCGTTAAAAAGGCCATGGTCGATCGCATGATCGCGGAAATCGACGCCAAGCTCAGCAGCCAGATGGATGAGATTCTGCATAACCAGAGCTTCCAGGCGCTGGAGTCTTCATGGCGCGGCCTGAAGCTATTGGTTGATCGCACCGACTTCCGCGAGAACACCAAGCTGGAGCTGATCAACGCTTCCAAGCAAGACTTGCTGGAAGACTTTGAAGACAGCCCAGAAATCGTTCAGTCGGGCTTGTACAAGCACGTCTACACCGCAGAATACGGTCAGTTCGGTGGCCAGCCAGTCGCGGCGATTATTGCTAACTACTTCTTCAACCCAAGCTCGCCAGACATCAAGACCATGCAGTACGTGGCAAGCGTGGCCTCGATGTCGCACGCGCCGTTCATTGCGGCTGCCGGTCCTAAATTCTTCGGCCTGGAAGCCTTCACTGGCTTGCCTGATCTGAAAGACCTCAAGGACCACTTCGAAGGCCCGCAATTTGCCAAATGGCAGAGCTTCCGCGAGCAAGAAGATGCGCGTTATGTCGGCCTGACTTTGCCGCGCTTCCTGCTGCGTAACCCGTACGACCCAGAAGAAAACCCGGTCAAAAGCTTCGTTTACAAAGAAAACGTCGCCAACAGCCACGAGCATTATCTGTGGGGCAACACCGCTTACACCTTTGCCAGCAAGCTGACCGACAGCTTCGCCAAATTCCGCTGGTGCCCGAACATCATCGGCCCACAAAGCGGCGGCGCGGTTGAAGACCTGCCATTGCACCACTTTGAAAGCATGGGCGAAATCGAAACCAAGATTCCAACTGAAGTGCTGGTTTCCGACCGCCGCGAGTACGAGCTGGCTGAAGAAGGCTTTATCGCCCTTACCATGCGTAAAGGCAGCGACAACGCCGCGTTTTTCTCGGCCAACTCAGCGCAGAAGCCGAAGTTCTTCGGCAACAGTGCAGAAGGTAAAAACGCAGAACTCAACTACAAGTTGGGCACTCAGCTGCCATACCTGTTCATCGTCAACCGCTTGGCGCACTACTTGAAAGTGCTGCAGCGCGAGCAGATCGGCTCGTGGAAAGAGCGCACCGACCTTGAGCTGGAACTGAACAAATGGATTCGTCAGTTCGTTGCCGACCAAGAAAACCCGAACGCTGAAATCCGTGGCCGTCGTCCGCTGCGCGCCGCTCAGGTTGTGGTTAGCGATGTTGAAGGCGAGCCTGGCTGGTACCGCGTCAGCCTGAATGTGCGTCCGCACTTCAAGTACATGGGTGCAGATTTCACCCTGTCGCTGGTTGGCAAGCTGGATAAGGAATAAGCACCCATGTCATACGGCAGTCTATTCGAACGCATAGGTGGTGAACTTGACCGACGCTCCAGCTGGACGCGTGAGGCAAGTGCCATGGCGTCGGTGGCTGCCCATTTGGCAAAAATGCTCAGCACCCGGGCCGGCAGCGTGCAAACGCTCGCCGACTACGGGTTGCCCGATCTCAACGATATGCGCTTGTCACTGCACGACTCGTTGCAGCAAGCGCGTATCGCTATCGAACGCTTTATCGAAGCGTACGAACCCCGTTTACGTGAGGTCAGGGTTGTGTCGATGCCACGCGACCAAAACCCACTAAACCTGGCCTTCACGATTGAAGGCCTGCTTGAAGTAGCCGGCATTAAACGCCGGGTAAGTTTCGCTGCCAGCTTGGACGGCAGTGGCCAAGTCACCGTTAACGCAGGAGAGCCCCGTGTCTGGTAAACCCGCCGCGCGAATCAGCGACATGACCGCCTGTTCAGGTCATAACAAAAACCCAATCGTAGAGGGTTCTTCAGACGTGCTTTTTGATGGGCTGGGAGCTGCCCGTCTCGGTGACAAAACCGCGTGCGACAGCGTGATCAGCAGCGCAGTGGTTGGCAACGTGCTAATCAACGGCAAGCCCGCAGCGGTACTCGGCTCCACAGCCAGCCATAACAACAACGCGATTGTTACTGGCTCCGGGACGGTGGTGATTGGTAATTCGCATACACCGGCTGAGTTTATCCCCTCACTAGGCGTATTTGATGAACAGTTCAAGATTATCGACAGTTCTGGCAAGCCACTAGCAAACGTTCCTTACCACATTAAAGAGCAATCAGGACGCACACATACCGGCATCTCTGATGCTACCGGTCATACGCCACGTATCACAACGAGCGCACAAGAGAATCTTGAAGTAACTACAGGCGTTGCAGCACTCGAGAAGTGGAGCCTTACGTGAACGATTATGTGAAAAACGCGCCAACCAACCAAGAACCCGGGTCTGTCAGTCAGATTCCGGGATACCTAATGCCTGCGCGAGCATTCTTCTATGTGGTAGTAGACGAAGTGGGGGCCGACGGCTTTTTGGTACGTAAAATTTACACACCTTCTACCAGTCCGTACTTGAAAGAGATGAATTTAGCACCGCTGCAGGAATTGTCTGAGCTCACACCAGAACGCTATGGAATGATGCCAAAAAATGCTGCGGCACCCTATTCAATAGCCGAACACGTTATGGGTGGGGGGCGTAATGTTTCATCTTATATATCAACCAGCTCAATTTTCCCGCAAGGTTCGCCGAGATTTGACGGTAGAAGTGTATTTATTGACATTAAAAAATCCAAAGCATCGGGCTTAAAACTTGTTTCAACTAGAGAAATCATTGATGAGCTTAATGCATATAAGACTCAGCATCCCCATCTAGAAAAGCGTGTTACACAAATCGCAAACTACGTAGAAAATATTGACAAAGAAGTTCTACTGCATGGAGAAAAAGTTCCTGCAAGCGCTATCTTCAATGAAGACTCTTTACGCAACACTCAATTATTAACAAGAACGGCCCGCGCGACCCAAGTATTGGGCATTGTTCTAACAGCTTACGATTTGAATAATGCAACACAGGAGTCAATTGCATTAGGCAGTGCAAAACCTATTGAAGCTGAACTAGTTCGCCAAGCTGGCGGCTGGGGTGCTGCATATGCGGGCGCTAAACTCGGCGGGGTGGTGGGCGCGGCAGTCGGTATCGAGACCGGGCCGGGGGCTATAATTACAGGACTTGTGGGTGGAATTGTAGGTGGAGTAGCAGGATACTTTGGAGCGGACTGGGTGGCGGATCATATTTATGAAAACTAAACATAATATCCCTGTTACCTATATGTGTGCTTGGAGCATATATGAAGTTAATTGATATGATCATAAACAAATTCCGCAAAACAAGTACGCTCAGAGACTTCGGTTGCTCGCATATGAATCCACTGATCGTTGACGGCTCTGAAAAACTCAATCCTTACCCCCGAAAAATATACTTAAGCGAAAGACAAGTATGCGCCTATTATATAGCTGCCGTATTACCAACTGAAGAACTTGAACGTCTTGAAACACTCATACTTGAAACAATAAACGTCAAACTTCCTCAAGACAACTCTATAGTCTCTAACATAGATAATGAGGCAGTCAGTGCTCATTGGCGCAATGAATTCAATGGTGTTCTAGTAGAACTTACAACTAACTCAAGACGCTTGATAAACGCCATCGATAAATTTGTCGGACCACCAATGCCTCCATGGATTACGTTTCCCCAACTGCAACCTATTGAAGCAGTTATGGCTAAGCAAGGCAGCCTTGAGTACTGGTGGGAGTGGGTGTGGATGCCATTTTGGAGTGGTTGCACACCAGCTGCGCGCCATGAGTTTTTACAGCAAACGGGAGCTAATAAAGAATGGCAGGAGCTCCTACTTGATTGTGACCAACCCAACTTTTAGTGCTATTTATCCAAACAATATCACCAACGAAACGGGCCTTTATCCCTGGCTCATGACTATTGCTCGAGAAACCTCACACCTGAATCTATCAAAACTTAGTAAGCACCCTACATTTTAACGACGCAAAGTACTGGACCATAAAGGGAGGTGGATCATGATGACCGGATTACATAGCAAACAAGAAATTATGTTCCGCGGCTTCTTTTTTGCCACAGCTTTAGTCTATGCAACGGTATTTGCTACGCAATCACTCACAGATAACACGGGGAGACCAAGCTGGGCACAGTATTTCATAGCATCCGATCTGTACCAGTCGCTGTTAACTTTTTGCATTCTCATGTTTATCCCCATGCTGTATGCGGCAGTTTATTACACGCTCAAAAGCATCAACCTAACACTGGAACAGCGTAGTTTTAATAAAAGCATTCACTCATTTGTTCTTCCGGCTTCAATAATCTCGGCGCTCTGTAGTTTTAACAAGCTGCTTTTTGGAAATATTCTCTAAATGCAAGAATTTCTAAACAGCTCCGTAAGTACATGCATGATCTGCATACTTTTATATTTACTACCACAGCACCCGTTGCGTGCTGTTTTTTACCTGCATTAGCTTCGGGTTAACGCTGTAGCAAATCGATTAATGCACGCCACTGAACAACGGTAATTTTTCATTAACCATGAAGTACTAAAGGATTGATCCGTGTCTTTTAACCACTACTACCAGAGCGAACTCACCGCCCTGCGCCAACTGGGCAAGCGATTTGCCGAGCGCAATCCGGCGCTGGCGCCGTTTCTTGGGCAGAGCGGTCGTGACCCGGATGTCGAGCGTTTGCTGGAAGGCTTTGCCTTTCTCACGGGGCGCTTGCGGCAAAAACTTGATGATGAGTTGCCAGAGCTCACTCACTCATTGATGTACTTGCTGTGGCCGAACTATATGCGCCCGTTGCCGGGTTTCAGCATGCTTCAGTTTGAACCGTTAAAGCGCTCGGGTGCCGCTCAGTTTGTGCCGCGTGATACGCCAGTTGAAGCAAAACCGATTGAGGGTGTGACCTGTCAGTTCCGCACCGCCTACGACACCGATGTATTGCCGCTGGCGATGAACGCTCTGCAGTACTCGGTCAAAGGGATGGGCGCGGTGCTCAGCCTGAAATTGCAGATGAGTGCCGACGGCAATATCGCTGATCTTAATCTGACCAAGCTGCGCCTACACCTCGCTGGCGAGCGTTACATCAGCCAGATGTTGTACCTCGGTCTGTTGCATCACTTGGGCAGCATCCAAGTGGTGTTGCTCGACGATAATGGCAAACCCATTCTGCGCGATGCCAGAGAAGTCGCCGTACCGAGCCTGAAGCTGAGCGCCAATCAGATTAAGCCGGTTGGTTTTGCCGAAGATCAGGCACTGATTCCCTATCCGCTGAATACCTTTCGCGGCTACCGCTACCTGCAAGAGTATTTCGCCTTCCAAGAGAAGTTCATGTTTGTCGATGTGCTCGGTTTGGATGGCTTGAAACAGGTTCCGCCGGAGGTCATGGAACAAGCTCGTGGCATCGAGTTGCGCTTTGATATCAACAAGGCGGGCGAGCAGCGAATCCGTCCAACGCTGGATAACGTACGGTTGTATTGCACCCCCGTGGTCAACTTGTTTGAGCACGACGCCACGCCGATTCGGCTCGATGGCAAACAAGATCGTTATTTACTGCTGCCAGCTGAACTAAGCGCCAAGCATTGCGGGGTGTTTTCAGTTGACCGTGTAACCGGCTGGAAACCCGGCGGCCAAGGCTATGAAGAGTACGTCCCCTTTGAGTCATTCGAGCACGACGCTAGTTTTGATGTCGGCACCGCACGCCCGCACTACAGCGTGCGCCAGGAAACATCCTTACTCAGAGAAGGCACCGACACCTGGCTCAGCTTCGGCCTGCGCGATCAAGCCGAGCACGAGACCTTATCGATTGATCTGACCTGCACCAACCAGAACCTGCCGAGCAAATTGGGCCTCGGTGATATCTGTGTGCCCAGCGAAAAAACCCCAGGTTTCCTGCTCTTTCGCAACATCAGCGCCGTCACCCCGAGTTACGCGCCGCCATTGAATCGCGACTTCCTGTGGAAGCTGATCTCCAACATGTCGCTCAATTACCTGTCGCTGGCCAACGTTGAAGCGCTGAAAGTCATTCTCGAAACCTACGATTTACCCCGCTACTACGACCAACACGCTGAAAAAGTCAGCAAACGCCTGCTCGATGGCTTGAAAAGCATTCGCCACACCCATGTCGACCGTTTGGAACGCGGGCTGCCGATACGCGGTGTACGCACCGAACTGACTATCGATCCAGACGGCTACATCGGTGAGGGCGATCTGTTTTTGTTCGCATCGGTACTTAATGAATTTTTCGCCCTTTATGCCAGCTTGAATTCTTACCACGAGCTGCGCGTGAACAGTACTCAGGGAGAGGTCTACACATGGACGCCACGCATGGGGCAACAACCCCTGCTATAAGCCGGCTTAGCCGGGGCATCCGCGAGTACAGCCTGTTTCAGGGTGTGCAGTTGGTGCTGAAACGATTGCAAGAAGCGCATCCCGAACTGGATGAGGAGTCTTTGCACCTGCATCTTGAGCTACAGGCAAACCCGAGTCTTGGTTTCCCTGGAAGCGACATCGAGCGCGTCGAATTCATCGAGGAAAACGGTGAGTTGCGAGCCCGTATGCGCATCAACCTGGTCAGCTTGATCGGCTCGGGTTCGCCGCTGCCTGCCTTTTATGGCGAACAGGCACTTGGTGACAGCGAAGATGGCAATCCAACCCGAGACTTTCTCGACCTGTTCAACAACCGTTTACAACGTTTGTTGCTGCCGGTTTGGCAAAAATACCGTTATCACTCGCGCTTCAAAACCGGTGCGCTGGACCCGTTATCACAACAACTGTTTTCGTTGATTGGTCTGCGCGGTGAAGAAATTCGAGCGACCTCAGAACTCAACTGGAAGCGCTTGCTCCCGTACCTCGGCCTGCTCAGCTTGCGCGCGCATTCGGCGGCGTTGATTGAGTCAGTTCTGCGTTACTACTTCAAGCACTCCGATGTGTACATAGAGCAGTTCATCGAACGCCGCGTCGAGATTCTCGCCGAGCAACGCAATCAGTTGGGTACCGCCAACAGCATGCTGGGTGAAAGCTTGGTGCTGGGCGGTTGGGTGCGCGACCGCGGTGGCAAATTCCGCGTGCACATTCGCGAACTGCAATGGGACATGTTCCAACAATTCCTACCCGTTGGCAGCGGCTACAACCCGCTTTGCGCACTGGTGCGCTTCACCCTGCGTGACCCAATGGATTACGACATTCGCCTGCAACTGCGCAAAGACCAGATCAAAGAACTACGCATTGGCAATGACAATTTCTGCCGACTCGGCTGGACCAGCTGGCTCGGCTGCGACAACGCCGATGGCATCGTCACGCTTGGCAAAAGAGCTCATTAAGGACAGATGAAATGATAAACGTCGATTTACAACAACTGGTGCAAGCACTTGATGCCGAGACTAAGCGCGATCTCGAAATGGCGGCTGAGCGTTGCGTAGTACGTAGCGGCAACAAAGTGCTGGTTGAAGACATGCTGCTGGGCCTTTTAGAGCGCCCGGAAGGGTTGCTGAAACGGGCATTGAATGATGCCGAAATTGATGCGGGCGAGCTTGCCAAAGCCTTGCATCCGAGTAGCGAGCACAGTGCGACGCGTAACCCTGTGTTCTCGACCGAGCTGGTGCAGTGGCTACAGGATGCATTGCTGGTCGCCAACCTGGAGCTGGGCAGCAGCCAAATTGATCAGGCGGCGTTGATTCTCGCTTTGCTGCGCAACCCAATGCGCTATGCCGGCAGCCATTACCAAAGCCTGCTCGGCAAACTGAATGCGGAACGTTTGCGCGACTTTGCAATGTCTCAGCAACCGCAAGCTACCGACGCAAAAAGCTCAAGCAGTGCTGAGTCGAACTTGCAGCGCTTTACCCACAACTTCACCCAGCAAGCGCGGGACGGCAAACTCGATCCGGTTTTGTGCCGCGACGAAGCGATCCGCCAGATGGTCGACATCCTCGCCCGGCGGCGCAAGAACAATCCGATCGTGGTCGGTGAAGCGGGTGTTGGCAAGACTGCAATTGTCGAAGGCCTTGCCCTGCGTATCGCCACTGATGAAGTGCCTGAAGTACTCAAAGGTGTTGAGCTGCTGTGCCTGGACCTCGGCTTGCTACAAGCCGGGGCCAGTGTCAAAGGCGAGTTCGAGCGTCGCTTGCAAGGGGTGATTGACGAAGTCAAAGCCTCGCCGAAACCGATCATCCTGTTTATCGATGAGGCGCATACCTTGATTGGTGCTGGCGGTCAGGCTGGTAGTGGTGATGCGGCTAACCTGCTCAAACCGGCTTTGGCCCGTGGCGAGTTGCGTACCATCGCGGCAACGACGTGGAGCGAGTACAAGAAGTACTTCGAGAAAGACCCTGCACTGGCGCGACGCTTCCAGCCGGTTCAACTGCACGAACCCACTGTGTCTGAAGCCGTGACGATTCTGCGCGGCCTTGCTCCGGTGTATGAAAAGAGCCACGGCATTTACCTGCGTGACGATGCAGTGGTGGCGGCGGCTGAGCTGTCCGCACGCTATCTCGCGGGACGACAATTGCCGGATAAAGCCGTCGATGTACTGGATACGGCGTGCGCCCGCGTGCGCATCAGCTTGGCAGCACCGCCTGAAGCACTTGAGCAACTGCGTAACGAAATCGCTGAAGGCGAGCGTCAAGCTCAAGCTCAACGGCGCGACCGCGATTCGGGGCTGAATATCGATGACGCAGTTGCTGAAAAACTCGAACAGCGCTTGCGAGATGCCCGGGCGGAGCTTGAACAACTGGAAACGCGCTGGGCGATCCAGCGTGATTTGGCGCAGCAAATGATAAGCCTGCGTATTCGCTGCTCCGAGGCTCGCCAACAGTTAAAAGCGCTGGAAGCCGTGGCCACCGAGGACAATAGCGAACACCCCGAGCACCCTGATCTCGAGCAGCTCGAAGCCGAATTGCATGCGGTGCAGGCCAAGCAGAGCATCGCGCAAAGCCAGCAACGCTTGGTCAGCTATGAAGTGTGTCCGCGCCTGGTTGCCGAGGTTATCAGCCACTGGACGGGTGTGCCGCTGAGCCAATTGGCACGCGAACACAACAGCAAAGTCATCAGTTTCTCTGAAGACTTGCGTCTGCGCCTACGCGGACAAGAACAAGCCATTAGCGCACTCGACCGCGCCATGCGCGCAACCGCTGCCGGCCTCAATCGTCCAGATGCACCGGTTGGCGTATTTCTGCTAGTCGGGCCTAGCGGTGTTGGTAAAACTGAAACCGCACTGGCGTTGGCTGACTTGTTGTACGGCGGTGAGCGCTTCCTGACCACCATCAACATGTCTGAATTCCAGGAGAAGCACAGCATCTCGCGACTGATCGGTGCGCCGCCGGGCTACGTCGGTTATGGCGAAGGCGGCATGCTCACCGAAGCAGTCAGACAAAAACCGTACTCTGTGGTGTTGCTTGATGAGGTCGAAAAAGCCGACCCGGACATCCTCAATCTGTTCTACCAGATCTTCGACAAAGGCGTGGCGAACGACGGTGAAGGGCGCGAGATTAACTTCCGCAATACCTTGATTCTGATGACGTCGAACCTGGCCAGCGAGCGCATCGACTCACTGTGCCAGAACGGTCAACGTCCAGCCGCCGAAGACCTTGAGCAGGCCATCCGCCCGGCACTCAGCCAGCACTTCAAACCAGCATTGCTCGCCCGTATGCGTGTAGTGCCCTATTACCCGGTGAGCGGTGAAGTGCTGCACGAGCTGACCACACTGAAACTCGAACGCTTTGCCGAACGCCTGCAACGTCGTCAGTTGCAGTTCAGTCATTGCCAGGCACTGGTCGAAAACCTCGCCGCGCGTTGCACCCATAGCGAAAGTGGCGCACGCCTGATTGATCACTTGATCGACCAGCACCTACAGCCGTTGGTGGTCGATCGCCTGCTCGCTGCAATGGCCAGCGGCGAAACCTTGACTCAGGTTCACGCAACCCTCGATGAGCATGGAGCAGTGGTCTGTGAGTTCACTTAACGTGCCGTCCATTCTCGCTCAGGTACCACAGCCTCTGAATTATGCAGAGGGGCTGCTGCTGCGCTTGGCAGGTTTGGCTCAGGTCAATAACCCGAACAACCTGCTCGGTGGGTTGGTTGAGGCGGCCGCTGAATTGACTGGCTCGGCGCTAAGCCAGCTTTACCTGCTGGACAGCACCCATACACGCCTGACATTAACCGCAGAATGGCTCAATGGTTTGCAACAGCCACAGGCTGCCGACAGTTTGCCGAGCGATTATGACGGCGAGCAACTGCTGCAATATTGCCTGTGCCAAAACCGTGTATTGAGCCTTAACGAACTCGACAACAGCCTGCATCAAACTGAGTTCTTACCGGCCACCCAGCAGCCGTGGCGTAGCTTGCTGTGCTTACCCATTGTTGATAAGCAGCAACATGTCAGCGGTCTGTTGTTATGCGCCAGCCACCATACGCAAGACCTGCAAGGTTTTTCTGACTCGTTGAGCCTGCTCGGAAACTTTGGGGTCAACCAGTTGCAATTAATGCATCGCCTGCTCCCGCCGCCGCCGAGCGAAGTGCAACAGCAAGTCCAGGTTGAGCCCGTCCGCACCAGCGGTTACGGGCTGATCGGCAATAGCCAGTCCATGCGCGACGTTTATCAGTTGATTGGCAAAGTCCTGCATAACCCGGTGAGCGTATTACTCACCGGTGAAACCGGCACTGGCAAAGAATTGGTCGCCCACGCGATTCATAACTGTGGCTCGCGCCGGAGTATGAATTTCGTCGTACAGAACTGCGCTTCACTGCCTGAACATCTACTCGAAAGCGAGCTGTTCGGTTATCGCAAAGGTGCTTTTACCGGCGCTGATCGAGACCACAAGGGCCTATTTGATGCGGCTGACAATGGCACCCTGTTTCTTGATGAAATAGGCGACATGCCACTTAGCCTTCAAGCCAAACTGTTGCGCGTTCTGCAAGAAGGTGAAGTTCGTCCGCTGGGTTGCAACGACACGCATAAAGTTGATGTGCGAATCATTGCCGCGACGCATTACGACCTGCAAAACCAAGTTGAAAAAGGTCTGTTCCGCGAAGACTTGTTCTATCGCCTATCGCACTTCCCAATTGAGTTACCGCCGTTGCGTGAACGCAACGAAGACATTCTGCTGCTGGCTCGACACTTTGGTGAAAACACCTGCGAGTTCCTTCAACGCGGCCCTTGTCGCTGGTCCGAAGAGGCCCTGACCGCGCTTGTGCAATATAGCTTTCCGGGCAACGTGCGCCAGCTGAAAGGTTTGGTTGAACGTGCCGTATTGCTTTGTGAAGACGATGAACTGTTGCCCGAGCACTTCAACCTTAATCGCGAAACTGCTAGCGACACTGCGACCAATTTGCGCGAGCGCATGGCGAAAGTCGAACGTAATTTTTTGCTCGACAGCCTGCGCAGGAACCGCGGCAATCAAAGCAAGGCGGCCCGTGAACTGGGGCTTCCACGCAGAACCCTGCTGTATCGAATGGAACGCTTGGGCATCAGCCCAGACGATATCTGAACGACTTAAAAATACTAAATCACAACACTTAACACCCGCTGAGCTCTGCCAGCTTTAACGTATGAGGAACTCAAGATGAAGCCACACTTCTGGGCCATAACATTGCTAGCTGTAATGCTGACACTTGCTGGTTGCACCAGTAACTACAAGTTTAACGACGATGAATTTCGTCCACTAGGCGACCCGCAAGCTGACAAACGCGGCAATTGATCTCAGGAGTGTAGGCACCATGGAACTGGTATTCGACGTAGTCAGCGCCCAGCAATTTTTGCCCGGCCTTGCGACCAGCAAAACCTTCAAGCAAGCCGGTGGCATTATCGGCCGTGCGGACACCTGCGACTGGGTTCTACCCGACCGCAAACGCGTTCTTTCGAGCCGCCATGCCGAAATCAGTTTTCGCGATGGTGGCTTTTACCTGACAGATGTCAGCAGCAATGGTATTCAGCTCAAAGACAGTGGCGCCAACCTGCGCAAGCAAGAGCCGCATCGCATTGAGCACGGCAGCATCTATTGCCTCGGCGAGTTCGAGGTGCGCGCCCGCCTGATCCAGGACCCAAGTAAGTTTGAGGCTGATATTGGGCTCACGCACACAACCGGCAGCAGCATCATTCCCGATGACGCCTTTCTCGATCTGGATCCGCTTAACGCATTGGATCAGCAAGAGCAAAGCCAAGGCTATGAGCCCAGCGATGAACTGGCCGCGCTTGACGTTCCAGAACTGAGCGATGCGCAGCAACATGACTACGCACGGGTCGAAACCGAAAACCTGTTGGTTCCCGAACTGGTAGCGCCCAGTGCCGCGCAAGCCAGCAAGCCCGCGCCGGCACCAGAGTCAATGTCCGAGGCTTTTTGGCAGCGCTTTTCAGAAGCGCTTGGCGTACCGCTCAATGATCTCGACGAGCCTGCCCGCCAGGCCTTGGCGCTACACGCTGGCAAATTGCTCAGACAAAGCGTTAGCAGCTTGCAACACAGTTTGCGCACGCGCAGCGAATTGAAAAACGAAATGCGCCTGGCCCTGACCACGGTGCAGAGCTCCGGCAATAACCCGCTGAAAACCAGCACCGACACCAGCGATGTGATGAACACGCTATTGCGTGGGCAAAAGCCGGGGCAATTACCCGCTGAGCAAGCCATCAGCCGAGGCTTTCGTGACCTGCAAGCACACCAGGTTGCCTTGTTGGCTGCCAGCCGCGCGGCGGTTAAAGGTGTGTTTGAGCAATTGTCGCCCGAGCAATTAATCCTGCGTTTTGAACGCGACGGACGCAAACCGCTATGGGCCACCTCGGGCAGCCGCTGGCGCGCTTACCGGCGCCTGCACAACAGCCTCGAACAAAACAATGAGTGGAATGAGCGCCTGTTTGCCCGCGACTTTGCCACTACTTACGAAGAACAGGTTCGCCTGATCGCCACACTCAACAATGACGTTCAAGGATGATTTCCATGCAACGCTTGATTTCCTTATTGGTCTTCACCGCACTTTTGGCACTCACAGGCTGCTCAGCACTGTCGCCATACTCAAGTTACACCAAGTTAGAACTGAACCTGTCAGGTAGCAGCGAGCTCAATCCTGATATCAGCAACCGCCCTTCTCCAATCGTCATTCGGTTGATGGAGCTGAAGCATCCGGTTGCCTTCGAAAATGCAGATTTTTTCTCGCTTTATGAGCGTCCAAAAGAAGCCCTTTCTCCTGACCTGGTCGCTCTTGAAGAACTGGAATTACGTCCAGGCGAAAACCGCCAGCTGAAGCTGACGGTAAAAGAAGGCAGCCGTTATGTGGGTGTTCTTGCTGCCTATCGCGACCTGCCAGAGACCCAATGGCAATTCGTGATTCCGCTGCATGACAAAGCGCTCAACCGGATCAATTTGCGCCTTGATAAAGAAGGCATACATGCGGTGTCCGATGCTGAAGCGGGCAAGGACTAAACCATGAGCCAACACAAAGTAGTCTGGCAAGAAGGGATGCTGCTGCGCCCGCAGCATTTTCAACAAAATGACCGATACTACGACTACCAGTTAAAGACCCGCACGCAAAAGCTTGAGAGCTATGCCTGGGGTTTCTTCGAACTGGAGATCGACCGCCAATTCCTCAACATGGGCAAATTGGTCGTGAGCAAGGCCAGCGGTGTACTGCCCGACGGTAGCCTGTTTGACCTTGGCAGCGAGCGTGAGCCGCTGGTAATTGATGTACCGCCAAGCACTGGCAACATGCCGGTTTACTTGGCGTTACCTTTGGTGACCGGTAATCACATCGAAAGCCGCCGACCTGAGCAGCAAGATGTGCTGTCGCGCTATACCGCCGTGGTCGAGAATGTCGCCGACTCGAATGCCGATGACGCCGCCAGCAGCCAGGTAAGTTGCGCCCGCCCGGACTTTCGCTTGCTGATGGGCGATCAGCAGAGCGACCAGGCGTTCGTCAAACTGCAGTTGTGTGTGATCTTCGATAGCACCCCGGCTGGGGTTGTCAGCCTCGACACCGAGTTCATGCCGAGCTATGTCAATCTCAAGGCGTCTGGCTATCTGCTGTCATGCTTGAAAGAAGTTATCAGTATGCTCAGCCATCGTGGCGATATTCTCGCCGAACGGATTCGCGCATCTGGCAAAGTCGCAGGCGCCGAAGTTGGCGACTTTTTGATGCTGCAGCTAATCAACCGTTCAGAACCGGTGTTACGTCATTACCTGAATATCGAGCATGTTCACCCCGAGCATATTTACCGTGAGCTATTGGCTTTGCTCGGCGAACTGGCGACCTATTCCGGCGAGAGTAAACGCCCACGTCTGGACAGTTATTACCTGCACAGCGATCAGGCACAGAGCTTCGGCAAACTGATGGACGCGCTGCGCGAATTGCTTTCGATGGTGCTCGAACAACACGCGATCGAACTTCTGCTGCAACAGCGTCAGTACGGCATTCAGGTCTCGCCGCTACACGACCACAAGCTGCTTAACACTTCATCGTTCGTGCTTGCCGCCAGTGCCCAGTGTGATTCCGAGGAACTACGCCGCCGCCTGCCTGCGCACCTTAAAGTAGCGCCGGTTGAACGCATTCGCCAACTGGTCAACCTGCATCTACCAGGTATCAAGGTGAAGCCATTGTCGGTGGCTCCACGGCAGATCCCATTCCACTCCGGCAAGACTTATTTCGCACTGGAATTGACCACCGAAGAGCGTGCACAACTGGAGCGCTCCGGCGGCTTCGCATTCCATGTCTCCGGCGAGCTGACTGAGCTTGAGCTGAAATTCTGGGCGATCAGGAACTGACTATGAGTAACAAGGATGACAACTACAGCCAGGGTGACAAAACCGTCATTCTGAGCCGAGACGGTGGCGCTCCAGCACAAAGCCCGCTGACCGATTTTGCCACCGCGCCAAAATTCGAACAGCTCGAAGAGCGGATGATTTACGCCGCACGACTGCGGCCATCAGAAAGCTTCAACATCAGCCTCAACCCGCTGGTTGCTGCTGCTTCGCCATTGCTCTCTGAAGTGGTCAGGCTCAAGCACAGCCATGAGCACGAAGACCTTTCAAGCTTGCATCAGCGCCTGAGCAGCGCAATTCGCTTGTTCGAACACACCTCGCTCAATGAAGGTGCGGACAACAGCCAGGTCATGGCGGCGCGTTATGTACTGTGCACAGTGCTTGACGAAGCAGTCGTCACAACAGCCTGGGGCAATGAAAGCCAGTGGTCGAAAATGAGCCTGCTGAGCAGCTTTCACAACGAGACATTCGGTGGTGAAAAGTTCTTCCTATTGCTTGAGCGCCTCGCCCGCAACCCGGTCAAACATCTGCCCATGTTGGAGCTGATGTATCTGTGTCTGTCACTCGGTTTTGAAGGCAAATACCGCGTCCTGCCACGCGGCATGCTCGAACTGGAAGCGGTACGCGACAGCCTTTACCGGCAAATCCGCCAGTTGCGTGGCGATATTCCACGGGATATCTCACCGCACTGGGAAGGCTTGAAAGATGCTCGCAATCGCCTTGTGCGGATTGTGCCGTGGTGGATGGTTGCACTGTTCACCGTCATCTCTCTGGGTGTTATGTACAGCGGTTTCGCCTGGGTATTGAGCGAGCAACGCGACACCACGCTTGAGCCATTTCAGCAAAATCTACCGACCTCTGCAGCGGTCATGGATGATCCAAAATGAAGAGCTTTTTCGGCAAAGTAGCCGTATTCCTGCGTAAAACATGGGTCTGGAGCCTGTTGCTGGTTCTATTCATTGCCCTGATTGTTTGGTTCGTTGGCCCATTGTTTGCGGTCAACGACTACAAATTCTGGGCATCAGCCACCAGCCGTCTGTTAACCATCAGCTTTCTGTTCCTCATTTGGGGACTGACAATGGTGTTCGTCAGCTGGCGAGCGACTGCGCAAAAGAAAGCAGATGAAAACGATGAGCAAGCTCAAGAACGCCTGCGCCGCGAAGGTCAGATTAGCGACGAGCAGCACGAGTTGCGCCGCCGTTTTAAAGACGCACTGCGCACCCTTAAACGCTCGAGCATGTACAAAGGCCGCAGCGAACGCTGGCGCAATGACTTGCCTTGGTACTTGGTTATAGGTCCACAAGGCAGCGGTAAAACCAGCTTGCTGGATTTTTCCGGGCTCGAGTTCCCGCTCAACCGGGGTGACGCCTCGCGCATGACCAAGAATGTATCCGGCACGCGCTACGCTGACTGGTACTTTGCAGAACATGCGGTGCTGATTGATACCGCCGGGCGCTATTTGACTCAGCCAGACCCACAAGTCGACGGCAGCGCCTGGACCACCTTGCTCGACTTGCTGCGCAAACGTCGCGCTCGTCCGCTCAATGGCGTGCTGATCAATATTGCGCTGGATGACCTGCAAGGTAAATCTGAACAGGCACTGGAAACACTCGCACGTCAGACCCGTCAACGCTTACAAGATATTCACCAGCGGCTTGGCGCGGATGTTCCAGTTTATCTGGCCGTCAGCAAAGCCGACAAAGCGCTTGGTTTCGATGAGTTCTTTGATCAACTGTCCCGCGAAGAAAGCGATCAGGTGCTCGGCGCCAGCTTTCGCAAGGACCAAAACAGCAGCGACACCCCAGTGGTACGCCGCGAGTTCGAAGCCTTGCTCACGCGCCTCAACAGCCAAGTTATCTTGCGCATGCACCAAGAGCGCGACACCTTGCGCCGCGGCCGTATTCTCGACTTCCCGCACCAGCTTGGTCAGGTCGGCGAGCGCCTGTGCTTGTTCATTGAACTGGCTTTTAGCGGCAACCGTTATCAGCGCGCCAGCCGCCTGCGTGGGTTCTATTTCACCAGTGCGCCAGAGCTAGACAGCCAACTTGACGGCATGACCGCAAGCATTGGCGACAACCTTGGCTTGATCAAAAGCGCCCTGCCGACGTTCCGCAAAGGTCGCACTCGCTTTATCAACCAACTGCTGAGCCGGGTGATCTTTCCTGAGTCAGATTTGGCTGGGCTGGATAAGCGCGAAGTTCGCCGCATCGACTGGGGTCACCGGCTCATGTACGGCTGCGCAATCGCGTGCCTGGCAATCTTCGGTTTCCTTTGGGCCAATGGCTTCTCGTCTAACTACGGACGCCTGGAGCAAGTACGCAGCGTTGCTCAGGACCTGACCCAAGAACAGGCCAAAATAACGCCACAAGATGATGCCCTGCGCATCCTTGGCGCGCTGGATAAAAGCTACGCGGCAACCCAGGTTTTCCCGCCGATTGATGATGTCTCCTACTTCCAGCGTACAGGTTTGTACCAGGGCGAAGACGTTGACCCGGTGGTGCAAAGCGCTTATCGCGTAGAGTTGGAGGAGTTGCTGCTACCGCGCGTGGCCCGTCAGCTTGAGGCGCAGATTCGCGCCAACATGGATGACCGCGAGCGACTGCTCAACAGCTTGCGCGCCTACCTGATGCTCAACCTGGAATCACGCCGTGACCCTGCGTATCTGCAAGACTGGATGGCTGCTGACTGGTCAGTGAGTTATTCCGGCAATAGCACTGCGCAAAAAAGCTTGAATGATCATTTCTCACGCTTGCTCAGTGGTCCGTTCAAACCGTACTCGCTAAACAGCCAACTGGTTGCACAAGCGCGACAAATACTGCGCAGTGAATCGCTGGCAAATGTGGTCTATCGCATGCTTCGTGATCAAGCGCGTAGCCTGCCAGAGTATCGCCTGAGCCAAAATCTGGGCCCACAAGCGCGGCTGTTTATCGGCAGTGATTACACGATTCCCGGTTTCTACACGCAGACGGGTTATCAGAAGATGTTTGTCGCTCAAGGCGGCGATCTGGTGCGCAACATCCTGCAGGACAACTGGGTACTCGGCGACGACACGTCAGAAACGCTGAGCGGCAAGGATTTGAGCCGCCTGCTGGTCGAGATGGAGCAGTTGTACTTCCGCGATTACGCCAACTACTGGAGTGAGGCGCTAGCGAAAATATCCATCCAACCGATATCCAGCACTACGCAAGGCTCACAAGAGTTGGCCGCACTTACAGCCGCTAACTCGCCACTGGTGCAGTTGCTGGTTGAGGTGCGTGAGAACACCCGTTTTGCGGGCCTTGCCGAAGTTGCAGACGGTGTTGCAGCGGCAGGTAAAATCAAAGGGGTAAATGGCAAGCTGGGTAAAGCCGCGAAGCTTGCAGCCGCTGCGGCGGAAAAAGCCAAGACCTCGTTGGCCGACAGCCTGCCAGACACTGCACGCAAAACCCTTCAGCGCCAATTTGAGCCACTGCATCGCTTGCTCGATAAAGAAGGCGGTCCTGGTCCGGAACTGGCAGCGACTCAACAAGCGCTGAGCGAGCTGCAGATACAACTCAATAGCCTGGCCAATGCCAGCGCACCTGAGCAATCTGCGTTTGAGCAAGCGAAGGGTCGCATGGGCGGTCGCTCTAATGCGATCGACCAAGTAACTGCTGCCGCCGCGCGACTGCCAATGCCGGTACAGGGTTGGATCCAACCTCTGGCAATGGGCAGTTGGACGCTGACGCTGAATGAAGCGTACGGCTACCTCAACAAGCGCTACAAGAACGAATTGTACGGGTCGTACCGCACCTCGCTGCGCAACCGTTACCCGTTCAGTGCTGACAGTGATAGCGACGTTGCAATTGCCGACTTCCGTGAGTTTTTCAAAGCGGATGGTATTGCTCAGGACTTCTTCGACAGCTACCTGAAACCCTTTGTACGCGGCAGTTCAGGCAAATATCAATTGCGCCGTGTGGATGGCCAAGGCATGCCGATCTCGGGTTCATTCCTGAGACAAATGAGCAACGCTCAAACCATTCGCCGCAGTTTCTTTGCGGAGAATCCAAACGAGCCTCAGGTGCTGTTTACGCTGGAGCCTTACTCACTGGATTCAAGCCTGGCGCGTGCTGACTTCCGCTTCGGCGACGAAGACCTTGAGTACCGTCACGGGCCAATCGTGCAAACGTCATTCAGCTGGCCAGCCCAGGCGAATGAAGGCCGCACCAGCTTGGTCCTTGAGGAGCTTGATGGTCGCCGCGTTGGCATTGAGAAGAATAGCGGACCGTGGTCGCTGTTCCGTCTGCTCGATTTAATGAGTGTCGACTACCACAGCGGCCGCGATGTGTTGTTGCTTAAAGCTGATTTGGGTGGCTTGCGTGCGAACTACTTGCTGCACAGCCAGCGCACACCGAACCCATTCGACATCAACATGTTGCGCAGTTTCAAACTGCCGGCTGCGCTTTGATGCAGAGCGCAGTTAGCCAATGGCGAAGTGTCGCGAGAACCGAGACTGGTAAAGTGCGTGCACGTAATGAAGACGCGTTTCTGGCAATGCCAGAACGCGGCTTGTGGGTGGTCGCCGACGGTATGGGTGGCCATCAAAACGGCGCGCTCGCCAGTCGTTTGATTGTTGAGCAACTCGCTGAGTTACCGCATGAATGCGAGCTTGAGGAGCGCCTCAAGCATGTGCGCAAATGCCTTCATGAGTTAAATCGGCGCCTCGGCCAAGAACTGACCGTCACCGCTGCGCGCCCTGATGCCGTCATCGGCAGCACAGTGGTCGCGCTGCTGATTGATGGCGAGCGGGCGGCCTGTGTATGGGCTGGCGACAGCCGTTGCTATTTGTGGCGCGGCAGTCGGCTTTACCAACTCACTCGCGATCACTCACTCGCACAGCAGTTGATCGACGAGAAAAAGCTCACCGTTGAGCAGGCCAAGTTCCATCCGGGCTCGCACGCGCTGACCCGAGCGATTGGCGCGTATGAGGACCTTCAACTCGAGACAATTGAGTTGGATGTGTTCCCCAACGATGCTTTTTTGCTCTGCAGCGACGGTTTGTATCAAGGCCTGAGCGCCGATGCGATCAGCGCTCAGCTCAATCTGTCATCGCCGCATCTGGCAATTTCTCGCATGTTTGACCACGTGCTTGATGGCCCCGCGCGCGACAACCTCAGCGCCGTACTGGTGCGCCAATGAGGATGGTGAATGACTAGCCAGAATGCCGCCGACAGGCCAGCAGCGCTCGATGACGAGCCTGACGATCTGACATACTTTGCCTTTGCCGAGAATGCCGCCAAATCGGCACCGGAAAAGGCGCCTGAAGGGTTGAGCGAGGTGTCGGAAATATTCGGCAATCGCTACACGCTCGAGCGCTTGCTGGGTGTCGGTGGCATGGGCGTTGTCTATCGGGCCAGGGATTTATTGCGCGAGCAATTTGGCGATCCGAATCCCTACATTGCGCTAAAAACATTGAGCGATGATTTCGCTGAATACCCTGATGCCAACGCACTGCTGTTCAGTGAGTTTGCACTCACCTCCCGGCTACAACACGCGCATGTAGTGCGTGTGTTCAGCTTTGATGTGGATATGGCGAGCAAGCGGGCGTTCATCACCCTCGAGTTGTTAAACGGCCCAACTCTGGATCAGTTGCTTTGCGACAACCCACACGGGTTGCCATGGGATGAGCTGCGCTCAATTGCAATTCCACTGATCGAAGCGCTGCACTACTCGCACCAACAAGGTGTGCTTCACGGCGATATAAAACCGAGCAACGTATTACTCGCCGATGATGGTTTGCGCTTATTTGATTACGGCCTGGGCCAGCCAATAGACGGCTTGCTTGCAGGTTTACCGCGCTTGTCGCGCCGACGCTTCAATGCGTGGACACCGCGCTATGCCGCGCTGGAGTTGATCAACGGCGAACCGCTTACCCCCGCCGCCGATATTTATGCTCTCGCCTGCGTGTTGCTTGAGCTCAGCAGCGGTAAGCATCCGTTCCAGCGCCTGAGCGCACGCCAGGCGATGAACATAAAGCTTGATCAACAACTGCAGCGCCCCGACCAAATTCCCCAGCGCTGCTGGGATGCGTTGCTCAAGGCGATTGCTTTCGAGGCGCAACACCGCAGCCAGTGCTGCACCGAATTACTGCACGCTTTTCAAACGCCCGAGCCTGTGAGACGAACCGGATGGCTTAGTCATTTCTCGTCAAAAGGTGCCAAAGGATGATTACTGCACAAGGAAACCGACATGTTCAATCCGGCCAATGAGACCCATTTCAGCCTGAACATCAAAGACCTGCCTCACGACTTGCAGGTACTTAACTTCACCGGCGTTGAAAGCATTAGTCAGCCCTATCTTTTGCAGATCGAGGTGGTTAGCGAGCAACCGGATATCGACCTTGAAAGCCTACTCGGCAAGGCCGCATTTCTAGCCTTTACCCCGCAAGGCGCGGGTATTCACGGCATCATCCAAAGCTTTGCCCAGCGTGAGTCAGGTAAACGCCTGACCCGTTATCAATTGAGTATCGTGCCGCAACTGAGTTACTTGGCGCTGCGCACCAACCAGCGTATTTATCAAGCGCTAAGCGTGCCCCAAATCATCAGTGTGGTGCTTGAAGAGCACGGCATTCTCAGCAACAGCTATCAATTTCAGTTCGGTCCGACGGTTTATCCGCCCCGCGAATACTGCGTGCAGTACGATGAAACCGACCTGCACTTTATTCAGCGCCTGTGCGAAGAAGAAGGTATTCATTACCACTTTCAACACAGCCCGGACGCTCACTTGCTGGTGTTTGGTGATGACCAAACCGTGTTCCCCAAGCTTGGCCGGCCCACGGTGTATTTACCCGGCAGCGGCATGGTCGCCAAGGAACCGGCAATCCGCCGTTTTGCCATGCGCCAACAAACGCGCAGTAGCCGCGTCACCCAGCGCGACTACAACTTTGAAACACCGCGCCTGTTGCTTGAGTCTGCCTACAAACAGCCACAGGATGAAGACGCCAAAGCACTTCCAGACCTGGAAGACTACAGCTATCCCGGCCACTTCAGCGAGCGCGAGCGCGGCAAACACCTGAGCCAACGCGCGGTTGAGCGCCACCGCAGCGACTATCGCTTGGCTGAAGGTAGCAGCGACCAACCCGCCTTGATCAGCGGTCACTTTTTAGAGATATCCGATCATCCGCGCAACGAATGGAATGATCTGTGGCTGATCCATCAGGTACGCCATGAAGGCAAACAGCCGCAAGTGCTCGAAGAGTCGATGACTCATGACATTGGCGACGCGGACGACTTCCAACAAGGCTATCGCAATAGCTTTGTCGCAACGCCATGGGATATTCCTTTCCGCCCCCCGCTGGCGCACCCCAAGGCGCAAGTTCTCGGCAGCCAAACCGCCGTGGTAACAGGCCCGGCGGGCGAAGAGATTCACTGCGACGAGTACGGCCGCATCAAGGTGCAGTTCCACTGGGACCGTGAAGGCAGCGGTGACGACAAATCCAGTTGCTGGCTACGTGTCGCCTCAAACTGGGCTGGCGACTTATACGGTGGCATTGCCATCCCCCGCATCGGTATGGAAGTGTTGGTGACCTTTCTTGAGGCAGACCCAGATCAACCCGTGGTCACCGGCTGCCTGTACCACGCAGAAAACAATGTGCCTTACGCCCTGCCTGCGAACAAAACCCGCAGCACCTTTAAAACCCAAAGCACGCCGGGCGGTGCGGGTTACAACGAACTGCGTATTGAAGACAAAAAGGGCGAAGAACAAATATTCATCCATGCCCAGCGCGACCTCGATGAAAACATCGAACACGACCAGAAAATTCACATCGGCAACGAGCGCCACGACACCGTCGAAGCCAACAGCTTCAGTGAGTTCAAAGCCGAAGAACACGTGACCGTTACCGGCGACCGCAAAGTCGAAGTCAAACCCAACGATCACCTGAGTATCGGCGTCAGCCAACACACCCAACTCGGCACCGCCCAACTGACCAAAGCAGGCCGCGAAATCCACCTCAAGGCCGGCCAGAAAATGGTCATCGAAGCAGGCGTAGAACTCACCCTGCAAGCGGGCGGCAGCTTTATCAAACTCGACCCAAGCGGCATCAGCATGGTTGGCCCAATGATCCGCTTCAACGCCGGCGGCGCTCCGGGTAAGGGTTCGGGGATTGGAATACTTGCACCCGGCTTACCCGGGGCAGCAGACCAAGACTCGGCTGGTGAGGCGTTAGGCCAAGCACTAAGCCAAACGGTTACACCGCTAAAAAAATCCAACCGTTCAATCAATTTTTCAAGTTGAGCTGCCTGCTCAACTCAATGGATTAAAGCTAGGGATTAGACATGGATGACAAAGTGTTAGTCACCAACTGGAGCTTGCCGTGCCCAGCCAAAGAAGCGAGTGACGGATCATTTTCAATGTTGACTGCATTGAGTAATGCCGCTGGTGGTACGTACCCAATTGGTGCAAACGGTTTATGGCATGGCGGTATACATTTCGACAAAGGCACTGCAAATAGTTTTGATCAGTCCAGCGTCAAATGTATTGCTGATGGAGAAGTCATCGCCTATCGCATAGATGCGTCCTACCCAACAACTGTGTACCCGGGTAAGCCACCAATGCAGACCACGGCTGCATTTTCGACTGGCTTTGTGTTGGTAAAGCACACACTGCAAGCGCCTGAGAAGCCGACAAAACCTGAAAGCGGGACAGCCCAAACATCGGCGGATACTGCAACCGCCACTCCTCCACCGAGCATTACTCTGTTTAGCCTGTATATGCACTTGAAGGACTGGAAGAGTTATCAAGCCGACACCAAATTAGCCAAACCAAGCTTCTGGGGCGAAGGTGCTGAATATGCTGTCAAAAGCGATGCTAAGGACCCAGTTCTCGGCCTCAATGCTCGCTCAGGTTATACCGGCCAAACAGGGTACAGCACGATCTATGGCGTGATTCCAAGAGGCGTAATCGTTGAAGCGAGCGAGGCGAGCCCGGATGGACGTTGGCTGAAAGTCAGCAGCACAACCCCCAACGTGGCTGAGCTAACCGGAGACGCTTGGGTTTATAAAGAGGAAATGCACAGCTTGGGTGCTGACCGCTACCTCATTAGCGAGAAGGACTCCAAAGACAAGCCTGCAACCGAAATACTCGGGCTGAATGTTCGAGCGACCGAGCAGGGTGGCGACATCATTGCCGTACTGCCACGCGCAAGCGTAATAACCGTCAGTGGAACAGGCAAATACCGCAAACTCGAATCTATTGTCAGTGGCATTTCAACACCCGCCTTGATACCTGCAGCCGACGGTAAGCTTCCCGGTTACGTCTGGTTTGAATCTCTAGTTGCCGATGCAAAACCGAAAAACACTGACAGCATCGTTATCCTCGACACCCCCACCGCTATCAAGGCTGGAGAGTTAATCGGCCACATCGGTACTTATCAAAATAATGACGCTGTGGACCAGCAGCAACTTCACGTTGAGTTATTCAGCTGTGATGATGTGCCTGGCTTTATCAGTAGAAGCCGAGCTTGGGCTGCATCCTTGGCAGATGGGCAGAAAACACTGCTCAAAATTCACAAAGGTGCAAGCAAACTAATCGCCCACCATGAAGGCATCAGCGAAACCAATCCCCCGAAGTTGACCGATGCGGGAACTGAAGTCGGCGTGACTTTGACCATCCCGCAAAACCTGCTGGATGGGTTGCCTGCGACCCATAAGATAAAGGTTAGCGTGCCCGGTACGAGCGGCCAGCCTGCGGAAGTTACCAACTGGTGGCGACTGGAAAATCTTTTGGCGGATAAAGACGGCAAATCCATAAGCGGCTGGCTGTGCGAGCAAGAACTCATCACTACCCGGCACAGCCCATGGGAATGGGAAGGTTATGACTACATTGAGGAGACGGGTAAACCCGTCGAACACGTAGCCTATGCCCTAGACTCTATGGGTATGCTCGACAAACAGGAACAAACCAATTACCAAACGATGATCAATAAAGTCGATGGCGGCCCGCTAACCAGCGCCGCTCGGCTATACGAGATAATCGATAGCAACAAAGACGACAAATTGAGCAGCCGTGAAATCAAATCGGCACTGGCTAAGCCTTGGTCAGCCCAAGCCCTCGCTCAAATCATCACCAAATACGAGAGCGAGTGGTTTAAAAACCCGGCTAAATGGGATGAACTCGACGACATCCTCACCCCAGAACCCAGTGAACCAAACCTGATTTGGACAGCCGAGAAGCAACGTATTGAGAAATTAAGCTGGTGGGATCAACTGGCAGGGCAACAAGGCTTAAGCGCGGATGGGAAAGCGTGGCATTTTCAGGTAGTTGGGATGATTCATCGCTGTACGAACGATGACAATGATATTAAGTGGCTAAAAGTGCCTTTCGGCCAATTAACATTTGATGTTGAAGGGAATGATGTTGAAGACGTTACAAATCCGCTGCACCGTTATTTCAGCAGGGTTGTGCACTGGCCCGGCGGAGCATCAGGTATAACGATCGGTCGTGGGTATGATTTAGGACAAAGACCGAATCCCGCCGAAGATCTAGCTAATGCTGGCATTAAAGAGCCTCTCTACTCATGGTTACTAGCCAGTAAGGGATTATCAGGAAACAACGCAAAAAATTATCTAAGTAGTGCGCCCGATGAGGTAAAAAAACAAACAATAAGCCGAAAGCAGCAGTATTTATTATTCATACCTGTTTATGAATTTATGAAAAGCGAAGTAGTTCGCATATCAAGCTCACCTGCAAATATATCAAAATACGGCACTTTAACTTGGAGTAATCTCGAATCAAAAATACAGGATATAGCTGTTGACTTAATTTACAGAGGTGACTATACACCGAGCTCCAGACAAAACATTCAAAAGGAAATTGTAGAGAATAATCTAGATGGTTTGAGATTGAAGCTATCTACCAAATCATTGTGGGTAGGCGTACCAGAAGATCGTTACTTCCGTCGAATTAAGTATTTGGAGTAAGCTATGAAGTTTAATTATGTATTATTATTTATCCCAAGCTTATGCATGGCAAACAACCAAGCTGACATTATAAACTACTCAAATGTTTATGAGGCCAAAACCGGAGTTGTTAATGAACTACTTGTCCGCTACGTGAGAACATTTGACAGTCCCTGTGCTCACATCCAAGTACTTAAGCCAGGCGGCGAAGGAAAAATTTTAAATGATAAGAAAATTTGCTCCCTCAAAGGAAAAAACTTTTTAAATGACTATGCGGAAGTCGACATTAAGGGTATAGAAATGGATGCCAGTGGTGTAATTCTTAAAATTAGCTTCACTCCACTAACACCTACCGGGGAACAAATCAAAAAATGTTTTGTCACTTTCATTGATAATGAGCCTCAAGATTTGGAGTGTTTAAATTCTCCTAACGACCAGTAATCCAAAGTCTATAGACCTTGGTAATTCGGACTTTATTTTAGACTATTTTTTAAACCAGAGCCGAAGCTCAAAAATAAGAAATCAGCATTAACAAATGCACTTCTCGTTTGAGTTATTTACGCTCTGAATATTTTGGTCCGATAACGGCCGCCCTCAATAATCCGTAGCATGCATTTTGCACTAAATATTGCCATGACCAGTCCTAAAACAACTACACATGGCGAGAACGATGGTGAAAAATGCATACAATAACTATGCCGTGCAGCATCGTTGGTTAATTATATCAAGCGTACACCCACCATCAGTCAATATAAACTTGGTAGAAAGCGAGCAGAATACATAAAGGATTACAAATGACTGCTTTTTTTAAAACACCTCTAGCTTACATAGCACTATTTGGAATATTAATCTCCAACTACTGTATTGCAGACACTTCTACAATAGATCTTTGTAACAACATTGCCTCAAGCCAGCAAATATATGACTGCTCAAAACTTGAGCGCCTCACCGCTGACAAGCAACTGAACACCACTTATCAAAATCTAATATCAAATATAAACTATCAGTACAAAAACGACTTAAAACTTAAAAATGAACTAATACAAAACATAAAAACCTCACAGCGAATATGGATTAAGCTCAGAGATTCGGACTGCGGTTTAGAGAGTTTTGAAATCGAGCCTGGAACTCAAGCATACGAAACGACTATTAACAAATGTGTTTCTCGCTTAAGCGAGTTACGTTCTGAATACTTAAGAAGTTTAGCTCAATGACAGCCTGCCAAGACATGAAGATGGCAAACTGTCATAATACAAATATAGCTACCAATATAAATTATTAAGCCGGAATAATTACTGCACTTTCATTACACATAGATGACTTGCAAAAAATATACAACCAGAAATTATTATTTAAAACCAAGAGGTGTACGTGAGGTATATTTATATCGCTCTGTCATTCATTATGTATTTTCCTGTATTAGCACAGGGTGCAGAAAAACCCATACCTGTGTTCCAGTGCGAAACGGCGAATAATAAAAGCATTAGCGTATACAAAACAAAAAACATATTGACGTATGCGTTTGGTCGAATAAGTCACCCGCCAGAGCTTAAGCTAACAAAAAATAGAGAGCACGTAGAAATTTCTATAAGTCATATTTCTGGCAATGAACTATCAAACTCTGTGACATTTCCAAATGGCGCTTATACATATACAGTCATAACAAAAATCAATAGATCTGCAAATATTCAAGAGCCAAGCAGTGGAGTCTTAGTTTTAAAAAACGCCCACTACATCACATATATAGCTTGTATTCCAGACACTGTGAAAGACAACTTGCTTGACCTCGATTGAAACAAAAAACATATCGGAAAAATTTCACGAGAAACATTGAAAAACCTATCAATGCAACCTTTCTCTCAATCAACCTCCCTAAACTAAACCTGAGATTTTAGAGTAGATAAAACTATATAACCTATTACAGAACTGGACAAAGAGCACAAGCCTTATAACTACGGCGCTCAATCTGAACATGGGATAATTATTAGGGGCAAGTAAAATTTTACAGCTATTTATCAGGTATTCCAACAATGATCCATATTAGACCTCGACTTGGCATCGCTATTTTCTTGCATCTTATTTTGTTGAGCAACGTATCTCAGGCCAAAGAACACGACGCATCACTGTCTGACTTAAATATCCTAAAAACATTGCACGCAGACCTGACCGGCGATGGACAAGACGAGACGATTTTGGTCGCGCGTGGAAAATCCGGCAAGGAACAACCCCCGATACTACTAATCATTGACAATGGTAAAGTTCTGGTTGAGTCGATACAGGCTTTACTGCCTGTGGAGAATGACTACTCACCAGCCAGCTATGATGGATTTGAGGTTGAGGTATCGACATCGTCCCCTAACCTAACTAGCATCATCGATATACAAGGTGAAACAACGAAAGTTAACTACCCATCCACAGCTGGTAAGTACTTAGTGTTGAGGACTATAGAGGAAGGTAATTCCAGCTACAACTTCAATCTTCAGTTTTCTTATGACTCGAAAGTGAAAGGTCTAAAGCTTCACAGTATTTTCCTAAACACAAACAATACCTCCTGCGACCGTTCACTGAAGAGCGTATATGTTGTTAAAGAAGAAAATCTTTTAACAACGTCACTGCAAGTTTTCAATGGACGCGAGGCCTTTAAGAGTCTGAAAAAAACTCGCCAAAATATACAAACTGGTAACAGTCAGGTCTTAAAACTCATGCAGCAAGAGAGTTCAGTTGGTTTTGATCAAGTTTTAGCTGCTTATAAGACAAAAGATAAACAACACCTCAAGCAAGTTATGGCCACCTTTATAGAAGGGAACGGTAACGCTGGGATATGCCCAGCCGAACGCTACATTGCCAATAAGTACTACTTCCCGAACAATCCCCGTTGGTCTAATGACCTAGGATTTCTATTCGAGCAGGCAGGATATTTCAGAGAGGCTATAGAACTGCTGAACAAAGTCATCACGGAGCATCCCAATAGGATTGTCGCTTACTTAAATCTAGCAGATAGCTATTGGGCCGTTGGCAAAAAAAATGAAGCTAAGACTCTATACTCCGACTACATATCCGGAATGAACCATAGAAAAATGCAGGCTAAAATACCAAGCCGCGCTTATCTCAGAGCAAAATGATAACTCTAAAACTACTTACCATAGTACTCTTCACATTATTAGGCTCATACCGTTTAGTGAATGCAAACAATCTAAACAGCACAAATATAACTGCAGACGGAGGAATCGTAACTTTTGAAAATGCAATAAAGGATACATGGCAAACTGTCTACTATTCAAATCAGAGTGCCAATAAACACCAAATACTGAAAGAGCACACGTCGTTCGCCACACCTGACAGCGACAGTTTATCTGCAAATAAAAAACACCTTGTTATAAACGCAATTAACTCAGGCACACTTGAATACGGTAAGCAAAAAGAGTTATACGATCGCGCATACTGCATATTTGTGAAAATGGACACGGGTTGCATTGTCAAAAAAGAAACTGGAGAATTTTGTGGCGGTTATTGGGACACAACTGATAGCAGTTGGAATTTATATGGAACACTTGTCAACATAGCAAACGAGACGTGTATTTCACCGTAATAGTCATGAATATGATTCATGACCTAGAGCAGAGCAACAGCTCACCTTTAAACTGCTAACTTTTTTGAACACGCAATATTTTAAGGTCCAATTATAATTTCAAGGTCTAATTAAAGTGAACAAGAGAACGACCATTCTCCTGCCTCTAATATACAGGGTTATTTTTTCAGCAGCCTATGCGAGTGAAGTCTATACAACCAAAGGGGGAAATAGTGTTTTTTTGAATGTAGATGGTTCGACAATCAAATTTGACGATATCGTAGGCATGAACGGAAATTCGTACCGCGAGCTTACGACAATAAATAATAAGCCTTCAATTTATGCTGGAAATGATTTTAATACTTACTACACCCTAAAGCCCAGGAAAAACAGCATAATAATTGACTGCCTATACGCAGAATTACGAAACCATGACAACGGTCTTCTCATTACAAATGCAGTGTGTGGACTTAATACTATTTTAAATAGTAACTACGAGGACATAAGCTACACCTACACAGATAAGTGGCAAGCTGAACGTTCAAAAGTCAAAACTGAAAGCCTGGCACATAAAAACGAAACTCTAGACTTTGTAGTCGCAAATATTGAAGATATAGAAGTTCACAACTTTTATAAAAACATTGAAACCTGGAAAAACTCAATTCCCAGAACATATATAAAACACCAATCAAAGTGCCATGTAATTGATTCCAAAACGACTTTTGTTGTCTATGAGCATGAAGAAATTGATATTCCTAGGTATCTGGACATCATTAAAACTGCAGATCCAATGACAATAGAGCGACTCGATAGTAAAGCGTTAAAGCAACTAGCTGACGATGTATGTCCTAGCCCTACGACTCTAAGGCAATCACCTCGTAGATAAAAGCCACCTCCGATACCTACAGCACTGATTACCGGCTCGGCTGAAAAAGAGCGTGCCTGGTTCGGACTAGCTCACATCGGCGGCCTGGCCAAGCCTCTGATCGCTATACAAGCCAGAACTTTCAAGCAGGGTACCGACGATCTAAAAGGCCTAACCCCGCCACCCGAGGTACTGATGCCAAGCCTTAAGGCACTGACCAAAAGCATGAAGCAGACCCTTGGCGAGTAACCAACCTGTCTAACGCACTGCTGTTTAGTGCGTTTGCCCTCACCTTCCGGCTACAACACGCGCATGTGGTGCGTGTTTAACTTTGATGTTGATAGGGCATCCGGGATTAGCCAAACACTTTGAATGTACGGTTCATGGGCGCTTACTCTTCTAGCGCTCATCACTGCTTAGCTCGCCAAGTCCGTTACAATTCGTTTTTTCGACAGCTGACTCTCCTCTCCTATGCACAAGATCCTTGTTATCGGCTACGTATGGCCAGAACCACGCTCATCGGCTGCGGGCAGTAGGATGATGGAGCTGTTGGAGTTGTTTCGGGCTCAAGGTTGGCAGGTGGCCTTCGCCAGTGCTGCTGCGCTGTCAGAACACCGGGCTGACTTAACTACGCTGGGCATTCCAGAGATTCAGGTTGCGCTCAACTGCGACAGCTTTGATCAACTGGTAGCTGAAATGCAGCCAGATATGGTGCTGTTCGACCGGTTCTTCACTGAGGAGCAGTTCGCCTGGCGCGTTGAGCGCGTCTGCCCTAAAGCCCTGCGCGTGCTCGACACCTGCGACTTACACAGTTTGCGTGAGGCTCGCCAGTTGCTGCTGAAAAGTGCGCAGCAAGCCTGTGCAAGCGAGGCAGAAAAGCAGCATGTAGGCGCAATAACCGCAGACGCCGAGCAGCTCTTTAGCACAATGGCAGAGTTAGATACCGCCAAGCGCGAGGTCGCAGCGATCTTTCGTAGCGACTTAACGCTGATGATCTCAACGTTTGAGACGCAGTTGCTGCAACAGGCCTTTGCGGTGCCTGTCGCGCTCATCCACGACTGCGCATTGATGTTGATACCCAGCGCCAGCGAGCCCGCCCCGTTCGCCGAGCGGGCACACTTCATCAGCATCGGTAATTTCCGCCACGCGCCTAACTGGGACTCAGTGTTGTGGCTAAAACACGCGCTGTGGCCGTTGGTTCGCCAACGTCTGCCGCACGCACAGTTGCATGTATATGGCGCTTATCCTCCGCCAAAAGCCACTACGCTGCATAACCCCAAGCAAGGTTTTCATGTGCTGGGTTGGGCCGATGATGCACATCAAGTCATGAGCCAAGCACGTGTGTGCTTGGCGCCACTGCGCTTTGGTGCGGGAATTAAAGGCAAGCTGGCTGATGCAATGGCGTGCGGTACACCGAGCATCACCACCGCAATTGGCAGCGAAGGGATGCATGGCGATATGCCTTGGGGCGGAGCGGTGGTCGATTGCGCAAGCGCCTTTGCCGATGCGGCTGCGGCGCTGTATGAAGATGAAAACCGCTGGCTGCAGGCTCAAGCGCAAGGCACTGCAATTTTGCAGCAGCGCTTTGATCGTCAGCGCTTGGGCAGCGAATTGATTAGTCGGCTTACTCAGTTAAGCCAGAATCTCGACGCGCACCGGCGGGATAACTTCATCGGTAGCATGCTTCGTCATCACACACTGAAAAGCACGCAATACATGTCACAGTGGATTGCCGCGAAGAACAGAACCGAAAATTGACTTATCCACAGGCGCAAACCTGCTAAAGGCGCGCCGTGCACTGCGTTACAGGTCTTCTTCCTCGACGAGCCTCACCTCACTGGCATCCAGCGCATAGGCGGCATCTGCGAGATCGTTGCTGACGCTCTCAACCTTGATCTCACCGCTAACCCACAACGGCGCGTAGATATCTTCCAGTGCAATACCTTTTGGGTAGCGCACCAGCACCAGTTGGTTCGGAGGCGGAGGCGGTACGTGTATGCAGGCGCCGGGGTATGGCACGAGGAAAAACAGCGTGCTGCGCCCTTTGGCGTCAGTTTCGAGTGGCACCGGATAACCGCCAAGACGAATCTGCTTGCCGTTAAACGCCGCTACGGTTTTAGCCGAGTACATGACTGCGGGAAGCTTTGCATCGCGCTGTTTAAGGCCACCGGATTGGTAGAACGTGCTGTCTTCTTCGGGGCTGTCATGGCTGATGTCCGGCATGTTTTCCAGGGCTTGCTGGTCCTCGGCAGGCATTAGCGCCAGCCAGTCGGTTTCGGGCAACTCAGCAAAGGCCAGGCTGCTGATCAGCAACAGAGGCAGTATTAACAAACGCAACATCAACAATCATCCCGGCGAAAAGCAGGCCTGCAGTTTTATCCAGCCCGCAGGCACATGCAAGCTTGAACCCTTAAGGGCCCTCTCAAAACTGCTGCGGCAGCCTGTGCTGCGCTACAAATAGAAAAGCCGCCGTGTGTCACCACACGGCGGCTTTTTGCAGAACAACAACGGAACCTGTATCAGTTCTTTTTAACCATGGCGTAGATAAACAGTAGAACCACCGCACCCACGACTGCACCGATAAACCCGGCGCCTTGACCTGCTTGGTAAATGCCCAACGCTTGACCGCCATAAGTCGCTGCCAGCGACCCACCGATACCCAGCAGGATGGTCATGATCCAGCCCATGCTGTCATCGCCAGGCTTAAGGAAGCGTGCGATTAGACCCACAATCAGACCGATAAAAATTGTGCCGATAATTCCCATGGCTTGTTCTCCATTTCAAGTTATTGCGCCTTGAGTTCAAGCAGTAGGCATCATCACAGGACGATACTGGCGCTCAAACCACAGTCTAGAACAACTATGGCGCTCAGCAATCTGACGGCCAATCTGAATGGAGGTTCCCCTGACGCTGCTTTGCGCAGCGCCAGGTCAGCTCATCAAGCGTCGATAAGGGCCTGTACGGCGGCAACTTGTTGGTCCAGCGTAGCGCGGTCTTTACTGCGCACAGTAGCGTGGCCAACCTTGCGCCCAACCTTGAATGCCTTGCCGTAATGGTGCAGGTGGCAGTCGGCAATGGCGCTAACTTTATCCACAGGCGGAATTTCACCAATAAAGTTGAGCATGGCGCTCTCGCCCACTTTCGCGGTGGAACCCAGAGGCAAACCAGCAATGGCGCGCAGGTGGTTTTCAAACTGGCTGCATTCAGCGCCTTCAATCGTCCAGTGCCCGGAGTTGTGCACACGCGGGGCGATTTCGTTAGCTTTCAAGCCACCGTCGACCTCAAAGAACTCAAATGCCAACACACCAACGTAGTTGAGTTCATCCAGCACGCGGCTGGCGTAATCTTCCGCCAACGCCTGCAGTGGGTGATTGCTGCTGGCGATCGACAAGCTGAGAATGCCGCTGTTATGGGTGTTGTGCACCAGCGGATAAAACTGCGTTTCGCCGTCGCGGCCACGCACAGCTACCAGCGAGACTTCGCCAGTGAACGGTACGAAACCTTCGAGCAAGCAAGGCACGCTGCCCAGCTCAGCAAAGGCATCGACAACATCTGCGGCGCTGCGCAGAACCTTTTGTCCCTTGCCGTCGTAGCCCAAGGTGCGGGTCTTCATTACGGCTGGCAGGCCAATGCTGGCGACGGCAGCATCAAGATCCGCTTGCGATTGAATATCAGCGAACTCCGGCGTCGGGATGCCAAGGTCCTTGAACATCGACTTCTCGAACCAACGATCGCGGGCAATACGCAGTGCTTGTGCGCCTGGATAAACCGGTACGAACTGCGACAGAAAGGCAACGGTTTCAGCCGGTACGCTTTCAAACTCGAAAGTCACCAGATCGACTTCATCAGCCAACTGGCGTAAATGGTCCTGATCACCGTAATCGGCACGAATATGCTCACCCAGCGCTTGTGCACAGGCATCTGGCGCCGGGTCGAGAAAAGCGAAGTTCATGCCCAGCGGAGTCCCCGCCAGTGCCAACATGCGGCCCAACTGGCCGCCACCGATTACACCGATTTTCATAACACAGCCCTTTTAGATCGACTCAAGCTTGGCGCGGGTCTGGATTGTCCAAAACAGTTTCAGTTTGCTCGGCACGGAATTTTTTCAGCGCCTCATGAAACTGCGGGTGTTGATGGCCAAGGATACTCGCCGCCAGCAATGCCGCGTTAATTGCGCCAGCTTTTCCGATCGCCAAGGTTGCAACCGGAACACCGGCGGGCATCTGGACGATAGAGAGTAACGAATCAACACCTGAAAGCATTGACGATTGCACCGGCACGCCGAGGACAGGAAGGTGCGTTTTAGCCGCGCACATGCCCGGTAAGTGTGCAGCGCCACCGGCGCCAGCAATAATCACCTGGATACCGCGAGACTCAGCCTGCTCGGCGTACTGGAAGAGCAAGTCTGGGGTGCGGTGAGCTGAAACAACTTTCACCTCATAACCGATACCCAGCTTATCCAGCATCTCGGTGGTGTGGCTAAGGGTGCTCCAGTCGGACTTGGAGCCCATGATCACGCCTACCAGTGTGCTCATCGTTGTGCCTCTTGCTTTGGCGCCAGCTGGCGCGTCAAAAACTAACAAGCCACGCGGTTTAACCAGCGTGGCTTGTATGCGATATATAGCCGGGTGCCGCCGGCCGAAGGCCGCGCAGTGTACCGCAAAAAAACGCGTGTAAACACCGGAGAATGGGGCTTTAACCCTGACCGTTGGTCATGCTTTGGTAACAACAAATATACGTCAAAGCTGCAATTACCAACGAGAACGCCGATATTCGGCAAATTGTCGACAAACTCGGCGTGTATTTTGCTTAAAGTGTATTCAAACAATAAGTACGGACACCGCAATGTTGCAGGCTCACTTAACCACACTGCACGTGGTCTCATTGACCCTCAAGTATTTTGCCAACCAGCCCGAGCTCATCGACGCGTTGCTGGCGGACAGCGGTATCGACCCCAAGGCACTGGACAGTACCGATACGCGCATTACCCGACACCAGGAATTGCAAGTCTGCGCCAATGGTTTAGCCCTGCGCAGCGACCTTGGCCTTGAACTGGGCCGGCGCATGCATGTTTCAGCTTATGGCTTGCTTGGTTACGCCGCGCTATCAAGTGCAACCTTAGGTGACGCCCTGCACTTTATGTTCGGTTATCCAGCGTTACTCGGCACCTATTTCGAACTCAATTTGCACGTCGACAACGATCTTGCCTGGATCAGCGCCAGCGACTACAAACAGCTGGAACAGCTTGAGGTATTTAGCGTCGAGATGTGCATGGCCTCACTGAAGTTGATGTGCGATGACCTTCTGGGTGAACCCATTAGCGTGACCCGCGCGACGTTCACTCATCAACAGCCCGAGTATGTCGCGTTTTACTCATCCAGTTTTGGCCAGGACATTGCGTTTAATGCCAGCCAGAATGCCTTCGCATTTCCCGCAAGCCTGCTGCAAAAACGCCTGCCGCTGGCCGACCCCGTCACCCACCAAGAAATGCTGGTGCGCTGCCGCCAGCAAAATACCGAGTTCACAACCCGGCAAACGTGGCTCGCACGCGTACGTCAGCACATCGAAGCGCAGCTTCCTAATCCGCCAGGCCTGGAGCAACTGGCTCAACAGATGCACTGCTCGCCGCGCACCCTGCGTCGTCACCTGCACGCCTTGGGCACGCACTATCAACAACTGCTTGATGAGTTGCGCTTCGCCCGTGCCAAAGAGTTACTCGGTAAAGAGCACTGGCCCATCTACCGGATTGCCGAAGAACTCGGCTTTAGTGAAACGGCCAGTTTCCGTCACGCCTTTCAACGCTGGAGCGGCGTAGCACCCAGCCATTTCAGAGTTTGAGTACACAACCCGCAAGAGGCCATTGCGATGAGAAAGGCTCGCAGCGGTCGTAAAATTTGGCCATATCGATCCCCTTTTGGCCGTTGTCAGCGTTCACCCAAGCGCCCTGCAAGCAAACAATGGAGCCATAACAAATAACCGCGGGGCTCCATATCATGCTCACCATTTACAGCGACGACCATCATCTTCATCACGGCAGTTGCGAGTTGATCGACGGCAAATTGATGCCCTGCTTTGAGATGCCTAAACGTGCAGATCATATTCTTCAGCGGGTGAAGGATCGCAATATTGGTGAGATTCGCGAGCCGCAGGACTTTGGCCGCGACCCCATACAACGCATTCACACTGCCGAATACCTGAACTTCTTCGAGGGCGCCTGGGCGCGCTGGCAAGAACAAGATGGGACCGGGGATTTGCTGCCTTACACCTGGCCAGCCCGTACCTTGAGCCAGCGCTTGCCAACCAGCCTGCACGGGCAACTCGGTTACTACAGCTTTGATGCCGGCGCCCCGATCACCGCAGGCACTTGGCAAGCGGCTTATAGCGCAGCGCAAGTTGCGCTCACCGCGCAACACGAAATTACCAACGGCGCACACAGCGCATTTGCGTTGTGCCGCCCACCGGGGCATCACGCTGCCAGCGATGTAATGGGCGGTTATTGCTACCTCAACAACGCCGCAATCGCTGCCCAGGCCTTTATCGATCAAGGCCACAAGCGCGTGGCAATTCTCGATGTCGATTACCACCACGGCAACGGCACTCAATCTATTTTCTACTCACGCAGCGATGTGCTGTTCACCTCGATTCATGGTGACCCGAAGTTTGAATTCCCCTTCTTCCTCGGCCATGCCGATGAACACGGCGAAGGCACTGGTGAAGGGTTCAATATCAATTATCCATTGCCTGCTGGCAGTGCCTGGGACAGTTGGGGCGCTGCGCTGGATGACGCCTGTAAACGAATAAACGCATTCGACGCCGAGGTAGTTATCGTCTCGCTAGGCGTCGATACCTATAAAGAAGACCCAATCTCGCAATTCAAGCTCGACAGCCCGGATTACCTGAGCATGGGCGAGCGCATTGCCGCAATGGGCTTACCAACGCTGTTCGTCATGGAAGGCGGCTATGCCGTCGAGGCCATTGGCGTTAACGCAGTCAATGTGTTGGAAGGTTTTGAAAATGTCTGCCGACCTAATAATTCGAAGAAGGACGCATAAACATGAAAAAACTCCGCACCTTGATTGGCGCCGCACTCTGCGGCACAGCCATGCTGGCCAGCGCAGCACATGCAGCTGAGCGTGAACTACGGGTTTATAACTGGGCCGACTATATTTTGCCGTCGGTGCCGAAAGACTTCGCCAAAAGCACCGGAATCAAGCTGACTTGGGACGTGTTCGACACCAATGAATCGCTGGAAGCCAAGCTGCTAACCGGCAATTCCGGCTACGATTTGGTGGTGCCGTCCAACACCTTTCTCGACACTCAAATCAAAGCTGGCGTGTTCCAAAAGCTCGACAAGAGCCAATTACCCAACTGGAAAAATCTCGACCCAGAGCTGTTGAAGCTGATGGCGACGAACGATCCGGGCAACGAACACGCTGTACCTTACATGTACGGCACAGTAATTATTGGCTTCAACCCAGCCAAGGTTAAAGAGGTGCTCGGCGCCGATGCGCCCGTCGATAGCTGGGACCTGATATTCAAAGAAGAAAACATTTCCAAGCTCAAGCAGTGTGGCGTGGCGATGCTCGACTCTCCCGGCGATATCATGCCAATCGCCCTTCACTACCTCGGCCTGAACCCCAACAGCACCAAGTCGGCTGACTACGACAAAGCCACCGAGCTGATGCTGAAGATTCGCCCGAATATCGCCTATTTCCACTCAGCCAAATACATGACCGACATTGCCAATGGTGATATTTGCGTAGCAATCGGTTATTCGGGCAGCTTCTACCAGTTCGCTAACCGCGCCAAAGAGGCTGGCAACGGTGTGGTGGTTGATTGGCGCTTGCCGAAAGAAGGCGCGCCACTGTGGTTTGACTCATTTGCCATTCCAACCAGCGCGCAAAACGTTGAAGAAGCACATGAGTTCCTCAACAACTTGCTCGAGCCAAAAGTGATTGCATCGACCAGTAACTTCCTCGGCTACCCAAACCCGAACAAGGCCGCGCTGCCGCTGATGAAAGCTGAAATCCGCGATAATGCGGGGCTGACACCTACCGCTGAGGCACAGAAAACCCTGTATGTGTTGCAACCGCTACCGCAGAAAGCCGAGCGGATGCGCACCCGGGCCTGGACAAAGATCAAGTCAGGAACCTAACGCTCAAACAAGGCCGTCGCACCCTGCTCCGTAGGGTGCGACAACCCGAAGCTTGTCCACCAGAAATCAGCAAGCAGCCAATATCTGCGCCTCATATGGCGGACAGAAAAGCGTTGTCCTCCCTACATAACGACAGGTAAAACATCTGCCCCGTAGGGTGTGACAACGCGAAGCTTGTCCACCAGAAATCAGCAAGCAGCCAATATCTGCGCCTCATATGGCGGACAGAAAAGCGTTGTCCTCCCTACATCATCGACAGGTAAAACATCTGCCCCGTAGGGTGTGACAACGCGAAGCTTGTCCACCAGAAATCAGCAAGCAGCCAATATCTACGCCACATATGGCGGACAGAAAAGCGTTGTCCTCCCTACATAACGACAGGTAAAACATCTGCTCCGTAGGGTGCGACAACGCGAAGCTTGTCCACCAGAAATCAACAAGCAGCCAATATCCGCGCCACATATGGCGGACAGAAAAGCGTTGTCCTCCCTACATCATCGACAGGTAAAACATCTGCCCCGTAGGGTGTGACAACGCGAAGGTTTCCACCAACACCACACCAATCGCATAGTTATCCACAGCCGCAATGGTGGACGGAAAAAGCCTCGTCCAGCCTACTTTGTCTGTCCTACTTCTCCGCTCTCTAACTTGCGCCAGAGCAGGCGCACGGCGGCTTTGCGCACCAGGGCGCAGCGGTATAAACGAATCTCCAGTGGTGATTGCCACGCGTCTCCACCGCACACCGCCAACTCGCCCCGCGCCAGTTCGGCGGTCACGCTTAAACGTGGTACCCACGCCACGCCCATGCCTTGCAGCGCCATGCTTTTGAGGCTGTCTGCCATTGCGGTTTCATACACCGTGGTCGAGCGCAACGCACGTTGGCGCAGCAACAGGTTGACCGAGCGCCCGAGAAACGCACCAGCGCTATACGCCAGCAACGGCACCGATTGACCACTGTCGAGATCAAACAAAGGTTGCCCGTACTCATCCACTGCGCAGACCGGCAACATCTCTGTGCTGCCCATGTACAGCGATGGGAATATCTCCGGGTCCATCTGCAAAGCAGCGTCAGGATCGTAGTAAGCGAGAATCAAATCGCAACTGCCTTCACGCAACGAATGCACCGCTTCACCCACGTTGGTCGCCACCAAACGGGTGTTGAGCGGCAAGCCTTCACGGCGCAGCCGGGCAATCCATTCGGGAAAAAAGCCCAAGGTTAACGAATGCGCCGCCGCAATTTGCAGCACTTCACCCTGCTTACCTTCAAGGTTGTGCAAATGCCGTACGACCTCGCCCAATTGTTCAACCATGCTCCGCGCTGTCACCAGAAACAGCTGCCCCGCCTCGGTCAACTCGATAGGGGTGCAAGAGCGGTTTATCAACGTCAACCCGAGCACCGATTCAAGGCTGCGAATCCGCCGACTGAACGCTGGCTGGGTGACAAAGCGTTTCTCCGCCGCGCGCGAAAAACTACGCGTGCCGGCTAAGGCGACAAAGTCTTCCAGCCATTTGGTTTCCAGATTCATCTCTCCCCCCAACGCCTTATTCACACCCTGAAAGTTATCCACAGGCCAGCTTCGCGTGCCTGCACAGGTGTGGCCATTGCTCAAGCCAGCATCCACACAACGCTGATCAGCGTTGTGGAGTCACACTAACATTATGCCGATTGTGCATAGCATAGCGTTTAACAGCATTGGCTTGAATATCCATGAAGTCCTTACCCTAGAAGGCATGGCGATACCTCTCGCCGAATCCAGAGATCACCTCAATCATGTCCGCTGCTGCATCATTCCGCGTTGAAAAAGACCTGCTCGGTACCCTCGAAGTCCCTGCAGATGCTTATTACGGCATTCAAACCCTGCGCGCCGTAAACAACTTCCGTCTTTCTGGCGTACCGCTGGCCCACTACCCGAAGCTGGTCACTGCTTTGGCGATGGTCAAGCAAGCAGCAGCCGACGCCAACAGCCAGTTGGGCCACCTCAGCGGCGAAAAGCACGCGGCCATTAGCGAAGCCTGCGCCCGGATTATTCGCGGCGATTTCCACGACGAATTCGTGGTCGACATGATTCAGGGCGGTGCCGGTACATCGACCAACATGAACGCCAACGAAGTCATTGCCAACATCGCGCTCGAAGCCATGGGCAAGCAAAAAGGCGAGTATGGCTTCCTGCATCCAAACAACGATGTGAACATGGCCCAGTCTACCAACGACGCCTACCCAACCGCGATTCGCCTGGGCTTGTTACTCGGCCACGACACATTGCTGGCCAGCCTTGATAGCTTGATTCATGCATTCGCTGCCAAAGGCGAAGAGTTCGCCCACGTCTTGAAGATGGGCCGTACTCAGTTGCAAGACGCCGTGCCGATGACCCTCGGCCAAGAATTCCGCGCCTTCGCCAACACCCTCGGTGAAGATCTCGCACGCTTGCGCAGCTTGGCGCCAGAGTTACTGACTGAAATCAATCTCGGCGGCACTGCAATTGGTACCGGCATTAACGCCGACCCGGGCTACCAAATGCTCGCCGTCGAGCGCTTGGCGGCAATCAGCGGACAACCTCTAGTACCCGCAGCTGACTTGATCGAAGCCACCTCGGACATGGGCGCGTTTGTCCTGTTCTCGGGCATGCTCAAGCGCACTGCAGTGAAGCTGTCGAAGATCTGTAACGACCTGCGTTTGCTGTCGAGCGGGCCGCGTACCGGCATCAATGAAATCAACCTGCCACCGCGTCAGCCGGGCAGCTCGATCATGCCGGGCAAGGTCAACCCGGTGATCCCGGAAGCCGTTAACCAAGTGGCGTTTGAAGTGATCGGTAATGACTTGGCGCTGACCCTGGCGGCTGAAGGCGGTCAATTGCAGCTCAACGTTATGGAACCGCTGATCGCTTATAAAATCTTCGATTCGATCCGTCTGTTGCAACGCGCCATGGACATGCTGCGTGAGCATTGCATCGTCGGGATCACCGCCAACGAAGAACATTGCCGTCAACTGATGGAGAACTCCATCGGCCTGATCACCGCACTGAACCCTTACATCGGTTACGAAAATGCCACCCGTATCGCCAAGCTCGCTCTGGAAAGCGGCCGCGGCGTGTTGGAGTTGGTGCGCGAAGAGAAGCTGCTGGATGACGAAACGCTTAACGACATTCTGCGTCCGGAAAACATGATTGCTCCGCGCCTGGTACCGCTCAAAGCTTAGTAATTTTCCGACGAAAAGCGCTTAAAAACGCTCCGTCAGGGGGAAACATAGGGAGAAAACGCAGCGAACGCTCGGTAAACTGCGCGCCCTTTATGTTCCCCCTGCCGACACCGCTCACTGTATTTCCCTGCACATCTCTACCCAATGCCTGCGGCTAAACGCCGAAGGGCCAATGAGTAAGTGCAAGTTAAACATTTGCGCGTGGCCAGCAGGTGAACAGCCAACGAAGTGCTGAATATGACTTCGTCGGCATTAGGGTCTGTATGAAAAGTCACCACGCAGGCACTTTTCGTACAGGCAGCCTAACAATGCAGGTTACGAGCAACCTCCAAGACCGCACAGACGGTCTGCTCAACAACAGTTACTGGAATGGTGAAATGCATGTCTCAGAGTTCTAAAACCGCAACATCGCCGGGCCCTTGGAAGCGTCTGCAACTGTGGCACAAGATACTCATTGGCCTGGTCCTTGGTGTTGCCACAGGCGCAATCTTCAAAGAAGACGCGCTGGTTCTGGCACCCATCGGAACCCTGTTCCTCAATGCAATCAAGATGTTGATCGTACCGCTGGTGTTTGTCTCGCTGGTGGCAGGTATCACGTCCATGCAGGATTCCGCCAAGCTGGGGCGGATCAGCATAAAAACTATCTCCATCTATATGGTCACGACCGCGTTCGCAGTCAGCATTGGCCTGTTATTTGGCGCGGTATTCACCCCAGGTGACGGCCTCAATATGGTTGCCAGCGGCCAAGAGACTGCCAAAGAGGCGCCATCGCTGGTATCCATCCTGGTTGGCCTGGTGCCAAGCAACCCAGTGACCGCTTTTGCTGAAGGCAACGTGTTGCAGATCATCGTGTTCGCCATCGCTATTGGTGTGAGCATGAACTTGATCGGTGAAAAAGCCGCACCGGCGGTCAAGCTGTTCGATAGCTTGGCCGAAATCTTCTACAAGCTGACCGACCTGATCATGAGCCTCGCGCCCTATGGCGTGTTTGCCTTGATCGCCGGTGTGGTGGGTAGCCACGGCGCTGAAGTGCTGCTGCCACTGGCCGAAGTGATCGGGGTTATCTACCTCGCCAGCATCGCCCATGTGTTGTTGGTCTACGGCGGCCTGATCAGCTTGCTCGCACGCTTAAGCCCGATGCGCTTCTTACGCGGCATTGCGCCGGCATTGGCCGTGGCATTCAGTACTTCAAGCAGCTCCGGTACTTTGCCGGTTTCGATTGAATGTGCACGCAAAAACCTCGGTGTATCGCAGGGCGTTGCGGGTTTCGTGCTGCCGGTTGGCGCTACCATCAACATGGATGGCACGGCGATTTACCAAGGCGTATTGGCACTGTTTATTGCCCAGGCGTTCGGTGTTGATCTTGGCGCTGGCCAGTACATGATGATCATCCTTACCGCCACGCTGGCCTCTATCGGCACGGCCGGTATTCCTGGCGCAGGCTTGATTATGCTCGGCCTGGTCCTGACCGCTGCTGGCTTGCCGCTCGAGGGTGTTGCATTGATTGCCGGTATCGACCGCATTCTCGATATGGCGCGCACCACCGTCAACGTCGCGGGCGATCTAATGACAACAACCTTGGTTGGCCGCAGCGAAAACGAACTGGATGTTGAGATTTACAACAGCCCCAACCACGACGGCACCCAGTAACAACTGGCGCAAAGGGGTTTATTCGATTTCGAATAAACCCTGTCGGATGCGGGCGCCAGCCAAGCGCTGGCGCACGTCATCATCAATACGCGGATCATCGGGCGCATAAAGCATCACCTGACGATAGGTGTTAACCCGATTGATATCAGTACCCAGAAATTCCCACACCACCCGCGTACAGGCTGGGGTGCGCTGATCACCACTGGAGACGCCGGTCTTCAAGCCATTCAAACGAGTGATGCGACTCTTGAAGCTGGGGATAAGTATGGTCTGGCTCATCTCATTGCCGGTCAGGCTTTCATAATCGATCAAAAAGACCCGATCCTGAAGATAGAACGCCGCGCCTAAATAACGACACCGCACCCAATCCTCCGCACCACCGCCGCGCGCACGCTCCTGACGTTCCTGGCGCTCAAATACAAAGCTGCCACGCTCTTCACGCAGGTGCACCAGCGACAACAAAATCTGCCCCGGCACCGACATACAGTTGGAATACTCAAAATAGTAACCGCAGTAACGCGAGAGATCGTTTGAATGCTCACTGAGTGATTCAAATAACTCAAGGAGTGGCGCGCCTGCTGACGCACTTGTGATGCTGTTGTCGCGGGCACCAATCAGCCGCGAAAACTGCTCCTGCGGAAGCGCTAGCTCGTAATTTTCGACGCCAAAAAAGTCGCAAATTCGCTTCAGGTTATGCGTGGTCGGCCTGCTCTGGCCCGCCAGATAACGATTGAACTGCGCTCGATTTATCGAGAGTTTGCGACATACCTCGGCAATTGAGCGGTAGTGACTACAAAGTAGCTTAAGGTTAGCGCCAAAAGAATCCGACATGCGGGTATTCCAGCCAAGTAAAGTGACGCGATATTAGCATCAAATAGCATCACATCACTGCAACCCGCGAAATTGTTTGTAACATTCACATCTACAATCATTGAAAAAGGTCCGCAGAGACCAACTTCTTATCAGAACAACAAGAGTGACTGCCCCCATGCTCGACTTACTCAATGACCTCATCTGGAGCAAGCTGCTGATCGTAATGCTGATCGGTCTTGGCTTGTTCTTCACCATCTCCTCGCGTTTCGTTCAATTCCGCTACTTCGGCAACATGTTCAGCATTTTTGCTGAGGCATTTAAGCGCCAGCCGGGCCAACTCAGCTCGTTTCAGGCATTGATGCTATCGGTTGCTGGTCGCGTCGGCGCAGGCAACATCGCCGGTGTATCGGTGGCGATTATCCTGGGTGGTCCTGGTGCAATCTTCTGGATGTGGATCGTAGCGCTGGTTGGTATGGCCACTAGCTATTTCGAGTGCTCGCTGGCCCAGCTGTTCAAGCGCCGCGATCCCGATGGCAGCTACCGTGGCGGCCCTGCTTTTTACATTCAGCATGGCTTGGGCCAGCGCTGGTTAGGCATCGTCGTATCGATCCTGCTGCTGATGACCTTCGGTTTTGGCTTCAACGCAGTGCAGTCCTACACCGTTGCCAGCTCGATGTATGACACATTCGGCGTGCCCACCTATGTCAGCGGTGTGGTACTGATGGCCGTGATCGGTATGATCATCTTCGGCGGCATCAAGCGTATCGCCAAGTTCGCCGACATTCTGGTTCCGGTGATGGCGTTCTCATACATCGCCATGGCTGTGTTCGTCATCGGCAGCAACGCTGATCGCATCCCAGAAGTATTCTCGCTGATCTTCCGCAGTGCTTTTGGCCTTGAGCCAGCGTTTGCGGGCGGTATTGGCGCAGCCATTATCATGGGTGTTAAGCGCGGCCTGTTCTCCAACGAAGCGGGTCTGGGCAGTGCACCGAACGTGGCCGCCGTTGCCGAGGTTCCACACCCGGTCGCGCAGGGCATCGTGCAATCACTCAGCGTATTCATCGATACCATCATTCTGTGCAGCTGCACTGCGCTGATCATCCTGCTCTCGGGTGTATATCAGCCCGGCAGCGAGATGGCCGGTGTACTGCTGACACAAACCGCTGTCGCCAGTGTTGTCGGTGAATGGGGCCGCGTATTTATCAGCGTCGCCTTGCTGTTGTTCGTGTTCACCACGTTGATCTACAACTACTACCTGGGTGAAAACGCCTTGGGTTTCTTCACCAAAAAGCGTACGCCGGTCGTGGTTTACCGGGTCATGGTTGTCGTGTTGGTGTTCTGGGGTTCGGTACAAGACCTCGGCACCGTATTCGCCTTCGCTGACGTAACCATGGGCTTGCTGGCTATCTGCAACCTGGTGGCCCTGGCGCTGCTGTTCAAGATTGGCCTGCGCTTGATGCGTGACTACGACAAGCAGATGAAAGCGGGTGTAAAGTCTCCGGTATTCGACCCCAAGGAATTCAGTGACTTGGATCTTGACCCAGCTGTTTGGGCGCAACTGAAGGCTCAGAACAACACTGAGAAGACTGCTGTGACCAATCCAGTCTAAAGGCTGGGGCGGTACAGGCAGGCACAGGGAGCGGCCTGTTACAACGCTATTTGTAACCACAAAAGGGGGCTTGATAGCCCCCTTTTGTTATCCCGCATTTATTAAGGAGCGACCATGGCCGCTTGCGAAAAACTCCTTGTGTTATACACCGGCGGTACGATTGGCATGCAACAAAGTGCCGACGGTTGGGCCCCGGCATCCGGATTTGAAGCCCGTGTTCGTGCGCAACAATCCGAGGAAGGTCAAGGCCAACTACCCGATTGGATTTTCAGCGAATTACTGCCACCCATCGACAGCGCCAACATGAGCCAAGCCAATTGGTTGGCAATGGTTGACGCAATTCGCGCAGGCATTGAGCAAGACGGCTGCGACGGCGTGCTGGTACTGCAAGGCACTGACACCCTGGCATACAGCGCCGCTGCATTGAGTTTTCTGTTGCTGGGCTTGCCCGTGCCGGTGGTATTGACCGGCGCCATGCTGCCTGCTGGCACCGAAGGTAGCGATGCATGGGGTAATTTGTTCGGTGCCATGCGTGCGCTGCATCAAGAGCAGGCCAGTGGTGTGCAGGTGTATTTCAACGGCGCGTTGATGCATGGCGCACGCGTCAGCAAACTGCAAAGTGACGCCTTTGATGCATTCACTGTGTTACCGCGCCAGCGTGTCAGTCAGCGTGCCGGGCAGATACCAGAGACCATTGATTATCGTCAGCCACGCCACCCGGTAAGCATTGCCGTATTACCCTTCTATCCCGGTATACAGGCTGAACACATCAGCGCACTGCTCAGCAGCGGTATACAAGCACTGCTGCTTGAGTGCTACGGCAGCGGCACAGGCCCCTCGGATAACGCCACGCTATTGGCCGCGCTTAAAACCGCGCATGAGCGTGGCGTTGTCCTCGCGGCAATCAGCCAGTGCCCGCAAGGTCATGTTGAGTTTGGCGTGTATGCAGCCGGTAGCCAGTTGCAAACGGCTGGGCTGGTTTCTGCCGGCGGCATGACTCGCGAAGCGGCGCTGGGCAAGTTATTCTCCTTGCTGGGTGCAGGCCTCACGCAGCAAGAGGTCGAGCATTGGTTCAGCCTTGATCTGTGCGGTGAGCGCGCTGAGTAAACAGCCACAAACAACAATAATAACTAACCGGAGGACAGCAAATGGCCGCCCGTATCGAAGTAGAAGTTCGCCCCGTCAGCGCCGAAGACCACGCAGCTTGGCTGCCACTTTGGCAAGGCTACCAGCGCTTTTACATGACCGAAATTCCGGTCGAGGCCAGCGAAGTTAACTGGCAGCGCTTTCTCGACCCTAATGAGCCGGTCAATGCCGCGCTGGCGTGGCACGACGGCCAGGCGATTGGCCTCGTCCACTGGGTCTACCATCGCTCAACGTGGACCGTTGAAGACTACTGCTATTTGCAGGACTTATTCATCGACAAAAATGTGCGCAGCAATGGCGGCGGGCGCCAACTGATTGAGTTTGTCTACGCGCAAGCGCAACAGGCCAATTGCTCACGCGCTTACTGGCTCACCCACGAGAGCAACAGCAAAGCCATGCTGCTCTATGAACGCATTGCCGAGCGCTCTGGTTTTATCCAGTACCGCAAGCAGTTCAAGTAAGCGCGCAGCCACGCCGAGCAACTCAGCCGCCTTGGATAATTGCCGCATGACTGTGCGGTTCATTCGAAAGGCGGTAGCTCGGGATAACGCGGCAAGCTATCGGCAAACTCCACCCACGGCAAATGCTCCGAGTGCCAATAATGCAGTGTCGGGGTGATCCGCTGCGGCTCATCGAGGCTGCCGATTGTGATATCAATCAAGCCCGGCAGAAAGCTGGCGCTGAACAAAATCTGCGTACCGCAGTGCTCACAGAAACCGCGCTGAGCATCTGCCGATGAAGCGTATAGCTTAGGCTGCGCCTGAGTGAAACGAACTTGGTCCTGTTGATACATTGCCCAGGCTACAGCGGGTGCCGCATGTGCTCGCCGGCACATTGTGCAATGGCAAATAGCTGCCATCACCGGCTCACCGCTCAGCGAGTAACGCACCGCGCCGCACTGACAACCTCCTTCAGCTTTTTGCTCAGCCATGTCCAACTCCTAGTCTATGGAGCAATAAACTTTAGCTGAGGTAAGTTGATGAGCTATTCCAATTAAGCAGCTGTTACAAAACTGTAAGATGACTCCGTTATAAAAAGCGGCTATTCCTAATAACAAGGACTGCTCGCTGCCATGCACCTTCGATCGACCCATCTTGCCCGTTGTATCGCCCTCAGCCTGTTCGCCGGCGTCACCACGCAGGCATTGGCAGCCAGCCAGACAATCAACGACGCGGTCACCGACAGCCAGCAACTTGCTGGCGAGAGCACGCTGACTATTACCAACAGCGGTAGCGTTATTACTAAAAAAGACCCGGCGGTACTGCTTGAGGGCGATACCAGCGGCGCGGGCGTGACCATTGATAACAGCGGCGTTCTGCAATCAAGCAAAGATCGCGGCATAGATAGCGACGATGCAGATGGCCCTGCACGCCACTATCAAATCATCAACCGTGCAGGTGCAACCATTGATGCCGCCAAGCAAGGCATCCGCATCGACGGCGACTTTGCAGGCAGCACGGTGAGTATCGACAACGCGGGCACCATCACCTCGCAAGGCGACCGGGCAATCATGCTCAAGGCGCTGCAAACTGATGTGAAAATTGACATCCTCAACCGCGAAACCGGTGTCATACACGGCGTAGTTGAAGACGCGATGCGCCTCGGTGCCAACGCCACAGTGATTAACCATGGCGAGATCAGCAGCGGCGACTTAACCGCTGATGGCGAGAAATTCGATGGCATCGACTTTGATGAATCATCGGGTGGTAAAGTTGAAAATTACGGCGTTATTTCCGGAGGACGACACGGCATTACCACAGATATTGGCGCCGAGCTGATCAACTATGCTGGCGGCGAAGTAATTGGCCGCAACGGTTCCGGTTTTGGCTCTGACGGTAACGGCAAAGTCACAAACTACGGCTTGATCAGCGGTCGCTATAACGACAGCTTGGCAACCGGTGACGGTGATGGCGTTGATATCGACGGCCAAGGCTACATCGACAACTACGGCACCATCGAAGGCACTGGCGCTGGCGGTGAGAAAGACGGCGCAGCGAATACCGGCGAAGGTATCGCCATGGGCGGCGGCACCATTATCAACCGCGAAGGTGCGACCATCAGCGGTGCCGCCAACGCGGTGCTGATTGATGACAGCGCAACCGGCGGTGCACCGTTCGCCACCCTCCTCGAAAACCACGGCAGCATCCTCGGCCTGAACGGCGACGGTGTGCGCATTATTGGTGAGCAAAACGACAGCGTAATCAATAATGGTTTAATCAGCGGCACCAGCGGTTTAGCACTGGATCTAGGCGGCGGTGATGACAGCCTGACGTTAGGCGCTGGCAGCCAGTTTGTTGGCTTGGTCGACGGCGGCGCCGGGCGCGATAGCGTGACATTGGACGACGCTGCAGGCGGCAGTTTCGGCAACAGCCAGAATTTTGAGTGGCTGGCCGTTAAACAAGGCACCTGGTCCGTCACCAGCAATGACTTCAGCGAAGGCGGTGAGGTTCAGAGCGGCGCACAACTGATCAACCAAGGCCAAATCGGCGGCACGTTGAATGTTAAGTCAGGTGCGACCTACAGCGGCGCTGGCCAACTGCAAAACCTCAATCTGGAAGCAGGTTCAACACTCGCTTTCGCCGTCGCGGCTGACGGCAGCCACACACCCGTGCAGGTCAATGGCACCGCGCAGGTTGATGGTGCCAAGCTGGATGTCCGCGCAGGCAGTGGCGACTATCCAACGCAAAGCAGCTACAGCGTGATTAACGCAACCGGGGGCGTCAGCGGTGAGTTCGCCAGCGTCAGCAGCAACTTTGCCTTCCTCACTCCAACGCTGTCCTACACCGGCAATAGTGTTGAGCTCGAACTGCAGCGCAACGATGTCGCCTTCAGTGATATGGCCAGCGGCGGCAATGCTGCAAGCGCCGCACAGCGCATCACCGCCAGCAGCAACCCAGCCCTCTACAACGCGTTACTAAGCAGTGATGCAAGCAGCGCCAGCGCAGGCCTTGAGCAACTTTCTGGCGCCAGCAACGCCAGCTTGGCCAACGCCACACTGGCAGGCAGCAGTCAGGTCGGTAGCGCCATGCTCGGTGCCATGCAGCAACTCGGTGGCGGCATGAGTGGCAACCTGCAAAGCGCAGTTGACCTGCAAGACGGCCCGCTGCTTGCCGCCAATGGCTTGCCCAACGAGGCGCGCAACCTTAATGATCCGAATGCTCAAGGCAGACTCTGGGTTCAGGCATTGGGCAGCCAAGGCACGCTCGACGGTAACGCGGGCAGCCATGATATCGACCAGAATACTGGGGGCGCGCTAGTCGGTGCCGACTGGGCGCTGAATACGCAATGGCGGCTAGGAGTATTGGCTGGCTATTCAAGCACTGATATTGACGCTGGCAGCGATGCTGATGGCAACGTCGACAGTTATCACATCGGCACTTATGCCTTACGTCAAAGCGGCGCCTATAACTTGCGCCTCGGTGCGGCGTACAGCAGCCATGACGGCGACAGCAAGCGTGAGATCAATTTCAACGGCTTCAACGACACGGTTCGCGGCGACTACGATGCCGACAGCCTGCAAGCTTTTGCTGAACTTGGTTACACCATCAACAGCGGCAAACTGCAGGCCGAGCCTTACGCCAACCTCGGCTACCAACGCTACGAGCGCGACAGCTACAACGAAAAAGGTGGCCCAGCCGCATTGCATGTTGAATCACAAGACCAAGACAACATGACCAGCACCTTTGGTGTGCGCATTGCACGCTTCGATACCCTGGATAACGGCATGAGCTTCACCCCACGCCTCGGCGTCGGCTGGCGCCATGTTTATGGTGACGTCGATAGCAACACGCGCCAGTCATTCCTCAGTGGCGGTACGGCATTCAGCGTTGAAGGCAGCGCGCTGGATCGCAACAGCATGCTCTTGGAGGCAGGCTTTGACGTCGGCATCAGCGCCAAGCAAAACCTCGGCCTGGCCTACAATGGCCAACTCGGTAATGACTCACGCAACCATGCCTTGATTGTGCAGTGGCAGCTTGGTTTCTAAAGCTAGCGCACGGCGAGAGTGCTGCCTTGGCTAGATAGTCTCCTTCGCTGCCCCCGGTGCTTCTTCAAGCGAAGAAATACCGGGGCCGGGAGAGGTTCCTTAGCGAAGCAACAACACAGGAATGGTGGCTGTGCGCAGCATGGTCGTGGTCGTACTGCCAACCAGAAACTGGCGAATGCGTGAGTGCCCGTAAGCGCCCATGACCAGCAGATCAATTCCCTGCTCTGCCTGATAATCGTGCAGAGCAGCCTCCACATCCCCTGAGCGGATCTGCGTTTTGACGTCAAAGCCAGCAGAGAGAAGCACGTCTGCTGCTTTACCCAGAACATCACGGTTATCTGTCGAGTCGACTCCAACCATAACAAGGTGAATCGGCAGGCCTTTGCAAAGCGGGCTGGCGGCGAGCATCTGAACGGTTTTCTGCGCTGTCGGGCTGCCATCGAAAGCGAGCATTACTGTTTCCGGCTTTTTGTAGCGATTGGCGGTGATTAGAATGGGCCGCTGAATTGTCCGCACAACAGCTTCTATCTGGCGACCAAGGGTGCTCGTATCGCGTGCGCTGTCTTCGCCTACTTTACCGATCACCAACAGGCGAATATCGTCCTGAAGATCACTCAGGCTTTCTACCAAATGGCCGTGACGCTGCTTGAGTTCAGGGGCAGCGGCACCGAAGTTGACCGTCCGCTCTCTGGCGCTCTCAAGCATGTGCTGGCCCTGTTCCAGAGCGACTCTGGCACGCTGGGCATCCAAGGTCGCAAGCTCTTCCAGCAGATGCTCCCGGCTACCAAGGCCAATATTGCCGCTCAGGTCAGCTGCAGCCGGGTATTTCTCTTCATCCAATACATGCAACAAGGTAAGTGGCGCATCTACTAATTGTTGCGACGCCCATGCTGCGTAATCGCAGACTGCCAGTGAAGACTGTGAGTTATCAATGCATGCCATTACGTGAGTCATTATCAATATCCTTTAATGATCCATGAGCTTGTCGATGGCATCAGGCTTGTCATGCACGCCAAAGCGATCAACGATTGTGGCGCTTGCTTCATTCAGCCCGAGCACTTCAACCTCGGCACCCTCACGACGGAATTTGATGACCACCTTGTCCAATGCAGCAACGGCAGTGATGTCCCAGAAATGCGCCTGAGTCAGGTCGATGGTAACTTTCTGCAGCGCTTCCTTGAAATCAAAAACGCTGGTGAATTTGTCGGCTGAACTGAAGAACACCTGACCCACAACGCGGTATGTACGATGTGACCCTGCCTCATCAAGACTGCTCTGGATATCGAGGTAATGTCCGATTTTGTTGGCAAAGAACAGCGATGCCAGGAGCACGCCGACCAATACCCCGAAGGCCAGGTTATGCGTCGCGACGACAACCACTACAGTGGCAACCATGACCAGGTTGGTCGACAGCGGGTGATCTTTCAGGTTGCGCAGGGAATCCCAGCTAAAGGTGCCGATGGATACCATGATCATCACCGCAACCAGTGCCGCCATCGGTATCTTGGAGAGCCACTCGCCCAGAAACACCACCATCAGCAACAAGAAGATACCAGCGCACAACGTGGAAAGACGGGTACGACCACCGGACTTCACGTTGATGATCGACTGGCCAATCATCGCGCAGCCAGCCATACCGCCCAACATTCCCGCTGTAATGTTGGCAATACCTTGCCCTTTGCATTCGCGGTTCTTGTTGCTGGTGGTGTCGGTCAAATCGTCAACGATGGTCGCGGTCATCATCGACTCGAGCAAGCCAACAACTGCCAGAGCGGCTGAGTACGGGAAGATGATGCTTAGGGTTTCAAGATTCAGCGGCACTTCAGGCCAGAGGAAAATCGGCAGCGTGTCAGGCAACTGGCCCATGTCACCTACGGTGCGGATATCCAGACCAAGGTAAATGGCAACTGCGGACAGCGTCAGGATGCACACCAGCGGCGAAGGCAACAGCTTGCCGATCTTCGGTACATACGGAAACAGGTAGATTATTCCAAGGCCCGCTGCGGTCATGGCGTAGACATGCCAGGTGACGTTGGTCAGTTCAGGCAGCTGCGCCATGAAAATCAGAATAGCCAGTGCATTAACAAAACCAGTCACCACCGAGCGTGAGACGAAGCGCATCAATGAGCCAAGCTTCAGGTAGCCGGCGAGGATTTGCAGAACCCCACATAGCAAGGTGGCGGCCAACAGGTATTGCAACCCGTGCTCTTTAACCAAGGTGACCATGAGCAGCGCCATGGCACCGGTAGCCGCCGAGATCATGCCCGGACGCCCGCCGACGAAGGCAATAACAGCACAAATACAGAAGGAGGCGTAAAGACCAACCTTGGGGTCGACGCCAGCAATGATGGAGAAGGCAATGGCTTCTGGAACCAATGCCAAGGCGACTACGAGCCCCGCAAGCACGTCTGCACGGACGTTAGAAAACCATGTTTGTTTGAGTGATTGCAGCATCAGAATGTCCAAGGCAATGCATCGCACGCATATTAGGTGAATGGCGAGTGCGTCGATACGAATTCAAGTTGTGATGATTATTTGCTGGATGCTTTGGGTGTAAGAACCGGGCATACAGCCGTACGCACCGCGAGCGAAACAGGCGGGTGCGCGATGTTGCGGGGGGCGTAGCGCTAAGGCGGCGTAGGCTGCCAGTGAGTCATTCGGAGTACCATTATGCGAGTGTTTGCTCAAGGGTGAAACTGAGCGGTAAGTATAGCGTCAAGACACCGCTGATTGCGACCTGCCGAGTGAGTCGCTCCGGTTAAAGCTGAAAAGGCAGACCAAAGATCTGCCCTCTTCTACTTACCTCAAAGCTATTTCAGCGCTTTAATCGCCGCGGCGATAAAGTCGTAGGTTTCCATCTCTTGCTTGTCCATTTCCGGCTCTGGCCATGCACTCCAGACCACTGCAACCAGGTTTTCTTTACGGTTCACATAAACAAACTGGCCAAAAATGCCCTGCGCCTCAAAGGCACCGTCATGCTGAGGTCGCGCGGCTTTGCCGGTAGGGAACAACCACCATTGGTAGCCGTAACCGAGGATGTACTCCCCACCGTAGAGTTTACCTGGCGCCAGGTATGAAGCAGGGTCAACCTCGGTGGCTTTATCCAGCCAGCCCTTTGGCAAGATACGTTCGCCATCAATCACCCCGTCATTAAGGATGAACTGTCCGAAGCGCCCATAATCTTTAAGCGTGGCGGAAAAACCGCTGCTGCCGATTTCTTGGCCCGCCTGAGCATCTAGTTGCCAGAACGCTGGTTTTTCCATGCCCATGCGTGCCCAGATACGGTCTGACAAGTAATCGCTGGTGGTCATGCCAGTAGCCGCGTGAACCAACTCGCTCTGTAGGTGCGATTCGCCGGTGCTGTATTTGAAAACAGTGCCCGGTTTAGATTTACGTTTCAGCTGGCTCAGCTGTTTAACCAACGAGCCCGGCGTATTTGATAGCTGCAGCTCAAACATCTTGCGCCGATCCGACGTCGGGTCGCGATAGGTTTCGTTCCAGTCAGCCCCGGAACTCATGCGCAAAACCTGTTCAACGGTAACGCCGTCATAGGCCCCGCCCTTGAGCGCTGGCAGATATTGGGTCATCGGTGCATTGAGGTTAATTCGGCCTTGCTGCACAGCAGCACCGACCAAGGTCGACGAGATCGACTTAACCACGCTGAATGATGTCCAGCGGGTGTTGGCATCGTTACCCAAACCGTATTTTTCCAGCACCACCTTGCCGTCTTTGATGATCAACACACCGCCAACCCGGTTGCGGCGCATAAAGTCATCGGCGGTTTGCTCGGCACCGTCGGCTTGATAAGTAACGTCGATATTAGCCTGCTGCGGTAACGGATAAACCTTCTCACCACGGGCTACAGCGCGGGTGAAATACAGCTGATCCATATTACGATAAGTACCTGGTTGATACAGCGGCGGTAAATCGTATAAGTCTTGAGCGCGGCCAATATATTGGTGTTTCTCTGGCTTCGATGAGTTATTGGCGGCGTCGGTTTCAGTACTTGCGGTCTGCGCGCACCCACTAATTAACAGGCCAACGGTCATGCTCAGTAAACCGCCTGCGGCTCGCATCGTGATCGACATTGCTGTTCCTTATTTTTTGGGGTCTATGGAAAAGTGGACAGATTGTATGTGTCTAAACCATAGCGATAAATAACTGGCCTGTCCTTATAAGGCGGCAGACTAGAGCAGCTGTAACCAGCTCATAAATACAATTGTGGCGTCTTGCATATATTCGACGTATGTTTTCCCTTCCGTCCAATTAGGGATCGACAGTGGCTAATAGAACCCCTGCTCCGCGCCAACAAACACATTTGGCTGTGTTGATCGATGCCGACAATGCACCACCTGCAATCGTCGAAGGTTTGTTCGAGGAAATTGCCAAATACGGTATTGCCAGTGTCAAACGAATCTACGGAGACTGGACTCGACCACAATTGGCCGGCTGGAAAAAAGTATTGCTCGATCACTCTATTCAACCAATCCAACAGTTCGCCTACACCAAAGGCAAGAACGCCACTGACAGCTCACTGATCATCGATGCGATGGACTTGCTCTACACGCGGCGCTTCGACGGATTTTGCCTGGTATCCAGCGACAGCGATTTCACCCGCCTGGCTGCACGCCTGCGTGAAGAAGGATTGATGGTATACGGGTTTGGCGAGGAGAAAACACCTTCGCCATTTGTCTCGGCATGCGACAAATTCATCTACACCGAAATTCTTCGCTCCGATGCATCTGAAGCAGTTGAAGGCGACGATAAAACCCAATCCAGCAGCCACGATGCCTCTTCCACCGAACCAAACAAGTCCGTCGCCAGCACCAAAGCACAAAAAGTCCCTGTCGATTTTATCGCGAAGGTCATCGACGACATTGATGATGAAAATGGTTGGGTTGGCTTGGGTGCGCTCGGCCAAAATATCAGCAAACTGCGCCCAGCGTTTGACTCACGCTTATATGGTTATAAGAAGCTGAGTGACTTGATTCGCGGCCAAGCCAAGCACTTCGAGTTGCAGTTACGTGGCACCAGTTCAACTGGAGGCGAAGCACTTTATGTGAGGAGTAAAAAAGCTGGCCGGTAAACCTGGCTGATTAACCTGCAACCAAGCATGAGCTAGCGCTGCGTCTGCGCGCCTGACAAATTCACTTCAGCACAGGCCTGAAGAAGCTGCGCTCGTAACTCACAATACATTTGGTTTCTTCTGCGTAGCGAAAAGCTGCCTGGCAGTCTGCGTCAGCCATAGAGTCAATGCGGTACTGCTCGTAAGCTGCAAGGCTGGGAAAGCTAAACAAAGCCAGCGCAACATTATTGGCGCCCTCCGAAGGTAGGAAGTAGCCGTGATGCTGCCCGCCAAACTTCTCTACCAGTGGAATCCAAAGCTGCGCATAGTGTTCGAACTCTGCTTGTTTATAGGCATCGATGATGTAACGCAGATAACAGGTAACCATGGGTTGTCCTTATGATGATTGAAAGCCTGAATCACTCGGCTAGCAAAAGCGTTAGTCACCTCTACGGGGACCCTAACAAAGGTGGCTCAGCCGTTTATCCGCGGCTCCTTAATAGACCGACCAGCCAATCTTGTCGCTAAGCATCTCCAGCGCTTCCAAACCGATCAGCGAGTTACCGGCAGGATTCAACTCCGGTGACCACACGCAAATGGAATAACGCTCAGGAACGATAGCAATGATCCCGCCGCCGACCCCGCTCTTGCCGGGCAAGCCAACGCGATAAGCGAATGTGCCAGCCTCGTTATACAGGCCGCTGGTTGCCATGATCGCGTTAATTTGGGTCACTTGTCGTGGGCTCATCACCCGCTCGCCAGTGAGCCTGTTTACGCCTTGGTTGGCCAGAAAACTAAAGGCGTGCGCCAGATCCACACAGCTCATGCGTAAGGCGCAGTGGTTAAAGTAACTGCGCAGCACTGAGTCGACATCATTATGGAAGTTGCCGAATGACTGCATCAAGTAGGCGGCTGCAGCGTTACGCGCGCGGTGCTCGTATTCAGAAGCCGCCACCACGCTGTCGATCACCACATCACGGTTGCCTGACAGGCGTCGCGCCATGTCACGCATGGCCAGCGAAGGCGCGGCATAGCACGACTGGTTGATATCGCAGATCACCAGTGCGCCGGTGTTAATAAACGGATTTCGCGGAATGCCGCGCTCCAACTCAAGCTGCACCAAGGAGTTAAACGGCTGACCAGAAGGCTCGTAACCGAGCCGGTCCCAGATCGCTTCACCCGAGTGACCAACCGCCTGAACCAGACTGAATACCTTGGAAATACTCTGGATCGAGAACGGCGTTCGCGCATCGCCAGCAGTAAATAACTCACCTTCGTTGCTGTACACAGCAATACCCTGCTGGTTCGGTTCAACACCGCCCAATGCCGGAATATAGTTGGCGACTTTACCCTGCCCAAGCAAAGGTCGGGTTTTCTCAATGATCTCGTCTAACAGCGCTTGCATCAGCCCACTCGTGATAATTCTGAACGGCGTCCAGCCTACAGTTGCTAGACGCATTCCGGCTAGGCGCAATCACACTCGACGGGAAAATCCGAACAAAAAAAGGGAGCCCGAAGGCTCCCGCAGAGAAACTTGTAATTGGATGGTGCGCTCCAGAGCGCAGTCGCTTGTCAGTGTTGTCTACGCATCGCTATTCGATTTCGACTAATACTTCGCCCGGATTTACCCGATCGCCTTTGGCGACATGCACAACCTTGACCGTGCCGTCGATTGGCGCTTGCACTTCGGTCTCCATCTTCATCGCTTCGGTGATCAGCAGTGACTGGCCCGCCTTGACCGTGTCACCCTCCTTAACCAAGACGTCAACGATGTTGCCCGGCATGCTGGTGCTCACATCACCCGGGCCGCTGGCTTGCTTGCGCTTGCCTCCGGCACCCGCGACAAAGTCGTTAAGCGGCTCGAACACCACCTCTTCCGGCATGCCATCGATCGATAGATAGAAGTGACGCTTGCCATCGCCTTTAACGCCAACGCCGGTGATGTCGACGCGGTAGCTTTCACCGTGCACATCGACCACAAACTCGGTCGGCACACCTTCACCGCCAGCCGCTGCGACGCCAGTGCCATCAGGGATTGGCAGCAGCACTTCAGGCACCAAAGTTCCGGCTTCGCGCTCTTCCAGGAACTTGCGCCCGATGTCCGGGAACATGGCGTAGGTCAGCACGTCTTCTTCAGACTTGGCAACAGTACCGATTTCTTTGCGCAGCTTGGCCAGCTCTGGCTTGATCAAGTCAGCCGGGCGGATATCGATGACTTCTTCGCTGCCAATGGCCTGTTTGCGCAACTTCTCGTTGACCTTGCCCGGCGCCTTACCGTAACGGCCTTGCAGGTAAAGTTTGACCTCGTTGGTGATGGTCTTGTAACGCTCGCCTGCGAGTACGTTGAACACCGCCTGAGTGCCGACGATTTGCGAGGTTGGCGTCACCAACGGCGGGAAACCGAGGTCTTCACGGACCCTTGGAATCTCCGCAAATACTTCGTTGATACGGTTAAGCGCGCCCTGCTCTTTAAGCTGGTTGGCGAGATTGGACATCATCCCGCCAGGCACTTGATTGACTTGTACACGGGTATCGACTGCGGTGAACTCGCTTTCAAACTGGTGATACTTCTTACGCACCGCGTGGAAGTACAAACCGATTTCCTGAATCAGCGCCAGATCAAGACCGGTGTCGTATTGGCTGCCGCGCAGCGCTGCAACCATCGACTCAGTGCCCGGGTGGCTGGTACCCCATGCGAAGCTGGAGATGGCAGTGTCGATATGATCAGCACCGGCTTCAATCGCCTTGAGCTGACACATTGACCCCATGCCTGCGGTGTCGTGGCTGTGGATAAATACCGGCAGATCGATTTCATCTTTCAGCGCTTTAACCAAATCAGCGGTGGCGTATGGGGTCAGCAGGCCTGCCATGTCCTTGATCGCGATAGAGTCGATGCCCATCGCTTGCATGGCTTTGGCCTGGTCGACAAACGCCTGAGTGGTATGCACCGGGCTGACGGTGTAGCTGATGGTGCCCTGAGCGTGCTTGCCAGCTGCTTTTACTGCCTCGATGGATACGCGCAGATTACGCACATCGTTCATCGCATCAAAAATACGGAACACGTCGATGCCGTTAACCGCCGCCTTGGCGACGAATGCCCTGACGACATCATCGCTGTAGTGCCGATAACCCAGCAGGTTTTGGCCACGCAGCAACATTTGCAGGCGCGTATTAGGCAGCGCAGCCTTGAGTTGGCGCAGACGCTCCCACGGATCTTCCTTGAGAAAGCGTACGCAAGCATCGAACGTAGCGCCGCCCCAGACTTCCAGCGACCAGTAACCGACCTGATCGAGCTTGGCGCAGATCGGCAGCATGTCGTCGAGACGCATGCGCGTGGCCAGCAACGACTGGTGAGCGTCGCGCAGGATGGTGTCGGTAACAGTGATTTTTTTAACCATTTCTCAATTCCTCACAGGCCAGCGTGGGCAGCAATTGCAGTGGCGATGGCGATGGCCAGGTGCGACGGGTTACGTTTGATCGAGTACTCGGTCAGTTCCGGATGACTCTCGACGAAGCTGGTGTTGAACTGGCCGCTACGGAATTCCGGGTTGCGCAGAATTTCCTGATAATAGGCGGCGGTGGTCTTGACTCCCTGCACGCGCATGTCATCCAGGGCGCGCAAGCCGCGATCCATGGCCTCTTCCCAGGTCAGCGCCCAGACAATCAGCTTGAGGCACATCGAGTCGTAATACGGCGGAATGGTGTAGCCGGTATAGATCGCCGTGTCGGTGCGCACGCCGGGGCCGCCGGGCGCGTAGTAACGGGTGATCTTGCCGAACGACGGCAGGAAGTTGTTCTTCGGGTCTTCGGCGTTAATCCGAAACTGCAGGGCAAACCCACGGTGAATAATGTCTTCCTGCTTAACCGACAACGGCAAGCCGGAAGCGATACGAATCTGCTCGCGAACGATGTCGATCCCAGTGATCTCTTCGGTGATGGTGTGTTCCACCTGCACCCGTGTATTCATCTCCATGAAATACACCTCGCCCTCGGCGAGCAGAAACTCCACGGTGCCAGCATTCTCGTAACCTACAGCTTGCGCTGCACGCACCGACAGATCACCAATATAAGCGCGCTGCTCGGGGGTTAACTGAGGGCTGGGAGCGATTTCGATGAGTTTCTGGTTGCGTCGCTGAATCGAGCAATCACGCTCAAACAGATGCACGACATTGCCGTGGCTGTCCGCGAGGATCTGCGCTTCGATGTGCTTAGGGTTAACAATGCATTTTTCGAGAAAGACTTCAGCGCTGCCGAAAGCCTTGGTCGCTTCAGAAATGACTCGCGGGTAAGCCTGCTCAAGCTCAGCTTTACTGTTACAGCGACGAATACCGCGACCGCCACCTCCCGAGGTGGCTTTGAGCATCACCGGATAGCCAATCCGCTCGGCTTCTGTCAGTGCCTCGGTAATATCGGCGACGTTGCCTTCAGTACCGGGCGTGACCGGTACACCGGCCTTGATCATGCTACGACGGGCTTCGGTTTTATCACCCATGCGCCGGATCACTTCAGCGCTAGGGCCAATAAACTTGATGCCACGCTCGGCACAGATGTCCGCAAGCTCGGCGTTTTCCGAAAGAAATCCATAACCGGGATGCAGTGCATCACAACCGGTTTCGACCGCCAGATTGACCAGCTTGCGCGGGTTCAGATAACCCGCCAGCGGGTCATCGCCAAGGCTGTGCGCCTCATCAGCCCGTTTTACGTGCAACGCCATGCGGTCAGCGTCAGAGTAGACAGCCACCGAGCGAATCCCCATCTCGGCGCAAGCACGCACGATACGGACGGCTATCTCGCCGCGGTTAGCAATCAGGATTTTCTTGATCACAAGTGTTGTCCTCGAGCATTGGGCAAACAAACCCCGCTCCATCGACTTTCTGTAAGCGGTTGTGTCTCAACCCTACGCCGCTTAATCAATTACCTAAAATCAATAATTATTTGATTACCCATAAGTAAAAACTTATATATAGGTTTTCAGGCGTAGCTTTTTGCTTTGGCTGAGTCGCAAAATCACTAAGGTGAGGCAACAAACCGTGCGTAAATCATTGATGCGAATGACACTTCGCCAACTGCAAGTGTTTCGCTCAGTCTGCGAGCAACAGTCCTACAGCCGCGCTGCCGAGGAAATGTCACTGACCCAACCTGCGGTTAGTTTGCAAATTCGGCAGCTCGAAGAGCTAACCGGCCAGCCTCTGTTCGATTACGTCGCCAAAAAATTGCACCGCACAGAAGCTGCCGAAGCACTGCTGCGTGCCAGCGAAGATATTTTTGGCCGGCTGGAAAGCCTGGATATGCAACTGAGCAATTTGCAGGGATCGCTACAAGGTCAGCTAAGCCTGGCGGTTGAATCCAGCGCCAAATACTTTATTCCTCACTTGTTCGCCGCATTTCGCCACCAATACCCGGAAATCAACCTGCAACTCACCGTGGTTAATCACGCGCAGGCCGTCAAACGACTAAGCGCAAACCGCGATGACTTGTTGATTTTGTCGCAGGTGCCAACCGATATGGCGCTGGAGTTTTTACCCTTTCTGAACAACCCGATCATAGCGGTAGCGCCAGCCGATCACCCGCTGTGCACAGAGCAGGTGCTGGACTTACAGGCACTGACACCGTATCCACTGCTGACCCGTGAACTGGGTTCGGGTACTCGCAAAGCCTGCGAAGAGTATTGCCATCAAAAACGGGCACACTTCGCCAATACGTTGGAGTTTGGCTCTTTTGAAGGGCAAATCGAGGGTGTTATCGCAGGCTTGGGCATCGCGCTTCTGCCAAGGCATGCCGTGCGCCGCGAACTTGATTGCGGCGTGCTGAAAGAGCTGCCCGTCAGCGAGCTCCCCCTGCTACGCAGTTGGTGTGTGGTGCATCCGCGCGGCAAATACCTGTCACCCGTGGCGCAGGAATTCTTCGCCTTTGTGCGCAACCAACGCAGCCAAATTACCTTATTGGCTGAACGATTCAGCAGGCCGCAAGCAAAGCCAGAAGCAGTTGCCCCCGGCGTTGGCTCGAACGGTTAATGTGCTGGGTGCGCCACTGCACGACCTAGCTCGCGCGAAGCAGCGATATAGTTGGCAGCGATTAATTCAGGGTAGTCAGACAACTCCTGTTGCAGCAGACGCTGCTCGGAGTAGCTCTCGATAGCTCGGCGGTATTCCATGCGTCGCTGGTCAACCAATTTACGCCGAGCTTTGGCTTGGCTGCTGGCGTACGGCTGCGATTCATCAACATAGCGCGACATGTTCAGACTCCCAGACTGGATATCAGGAGTCTCAGAGTCGACTTAAAACATGACAGCTTGACTGCAAAACAGTGAAGCTGCGGTGAATCGCGATTAGCGTGCGGTCAGGCTTAATGCTCTTCGCTGGGTTTGACGCTCTTTGGTGACAACCGCAGGCTGCGAAGGCTGCGCTTGACGCTTTTTAGGTGATTAACCAGCGACGGGCCACGCGCCATGGCAACGCCCATCGCAAGCACGTCAATGACCACCAAGTGGGCAATGCGCGAAGTCAGCGGGGTATAGATTTCGGTGTCTTCGTGAACATCCACCGCCAAGTTGACGCTAGCCAGGTCAGCCAAAGGGGTCTGACTCGGGCACAGGGTAATCAGTGTGGCGCCGGTTTCACGTACCAGATTGGCGGTAACCAGCAAGTCCTTGGAGCGTCCAGACTGGGAAATACAGATCGCCACGTCATTGGGCTTGAGAGTGACCGCTGACATCGCCTGCATATGCGGGTCTGAATAGGCCGCAGCAGTCAGCAGCAAACGGAAAAACTTGTGCTGGGCATCCGCCGCTACCGCACCTGATGCACCAAAGCCGTAAAACTCCACACGCTGTGCATTAGCGCAGGCGGCAATCGCCAACTGCAACGCTTGCGGATCAAGCTTTTCACGCACTTCCATCAAGGTGTGCAGCGTGGTGTCGAAGATTTTCAGGCTGAAATCCGAGACCGAGTCATCTTCATGGATCGCAAACTGGCCAAAACTGGCGCCGGCGGCAAGACTTTGCGCCAGCTTCAGCTTGAGATCCTGAAATCCGGTACAGCCAATCGCCCGACAAAATCGCACGATGGTGGGCTCGCTGATTCCGACACTGTGCGCAAGCTCGGCCATGGAGCTGTGCATGACAACTGCCGGATCAAGTAGCACGTGATCAGCCACCTTAAGCTCGGATTTACGGAGCAAGTGGCGCGATTGGGTGATGTGCTGCAACAAATTCACAAGATTAGACTCGGTATTTAACAGGCATGTGAGTCGCCAAGAACCTAACCCGAGTTAATCTACAAAAATGGACAGGGTTGTGGCCTAACGACACGGTGAAGTAATCATTGCTGTAGTGACTTTGTAGTTATACTACATGAGTGCGTGCATCGCACTGTTTAACCGAGCTGGAGTTGCGATTTTGAGTATTGCGTGTGACATGTTGGTTTTTGGCGGCACCGGCGACCTGGCTCTGCATAAACTGCTTCCAGCGCTCTATTACCTGCATCGCGACGGTCGCCTGCATGCTGATATGCGGATCATTGCCTTGGCCCGCAGCAAGCACAGCAGCGCGGACTACAAAAGCCTCGCAGAGCGCCATTGCCGAGCAAAAATCGGCAAATCTGACTTTGACCCACAGTGCTGGCAAGGCTTTAGCGACCGCCTCGACTACTTCACGATGGACGCCTCGCAACGTACTGACTTTGCTCGCCTGGCGCAGTATCTGGGCAGCACCGAAAAGCGCGTGCGGGTTTACTACCTCGCAACCGCACCTGACCTGTTCGAAGCCATCGCTGCACACTTGAAAACCGCTGGGTTAGCCGATCCGTACTCGCGCATCGTGCTGGAGAAACCTATCGGCCACTCCTTGCAGTCGGCACAGGCAATCAATGCATCGCTGGGCAGCGTATTTGATGAGTCGCAGGTGTTTCGCATCGACCACTACCTCGGCAAAGAAACCGTGCAGAATCTGATGGCGCTGCGATTTGCCAACATGCTATTCGAACCCATTTGGCGGGCTGCGCACATCGACCACGTGCAAATCAGCGTCTGCGAAACTCTCGGCGTCGAGAACCGTGGCAACTATTACGAGCAAGCTGGCGCTGTGCGCGACATGGTTCAAAACCACTTGTTGCAACTACTCTGCCTGGTTGCGATGGAGCCGCCGGTGCGCTTTGACGCCGAGTCGGTGCGCAACGAGAAGGTTAAAGTGCTCGAAGCCCTAAGGCCAATAACCGACCAGGATGTGCGCGACAAAACCGTGCGCGGGCAATACACCGCAGGCCAGATCGCGGGTCAACCCGTGCCCGCCTACTACTTCGAGAAAAATGTCGATAACGACAGCGATACCGAAACCTTCGTCGCGATTCAGGCACAGGTCGAAAATTGGCGCTGGGCTGGGGTGCCATTTTATCTGCGCACCGGCAAACGTCTGGCAGAGAAGACCTCGGAAATTCTGATTCAATTCAAACCCGTGCCACACGCGCTGTTTGCCGAGGGCGATGCCAATCAATTGCTGATTCGCCTACAACCGGAAGAGCGCATCAGCCTGCATCTGATGGCGAAAAATCCGGGCAAGGGCATGAAGCTGGAGCCAGTTGCGCTTGATTTGAATCTGGCTACCGCATTCAAGCAACAACGTCGCTGGGATGCCTACGAACGCTTGCTGCTAGATGTGATTGACGGTGATTCGACATTGTTTATGCGCCGCGATGAGGTTGAGGCCGCGTGGCGCTGGGTGGACCCAATCATCAAAGGCTGGCAGCAACATTATCAGCGCCCGCGACCTTATCCAGCAGGCAGCAGCGGGCCAGAACAGCTGCAACATCTACTTGAGCGACACGGACGAAAGTGGATGCAATCGCCGGGCTCAACCTGAGCGAGCAGCGATAACCTGGAGCAATTTCGGCGGTAAATACCGGCTCAACCGATCATTACTTAACAGCAATAACTGTGGCAGCAACTGCATCAATGCGGCCGGGCTCAGGCTTGCGCAGATGGCTGCTTGACGCTGCATCGACAACATGCCGATTACCTGCGCCACAGCCTCCATACGCTGACGCTGCCCAGCCTCCTCGGCCAAGCGCGATAGATAACTGGTCGAACAGCCACGCAGACCCCGCCCGACAAGAGGCAGGTTCTTCATATGCTCAAGAATAGACACCACATTGGCCTCGCTATTAAGTGCGAAAAACAGCACTTTCAATTGCGCGGCAGAAAGAAAGTTTGTGAAGTCAGCAGCTGTCGAAAATGCATGAATGCTACAAAGCTCTTGGGTCAGATCAATATGAAATTCTTCTGGCAAGGCCATGTAATCGTCACGAATAACCTGCGGGTTCAGGTGCCTTACGACCTGCGCAATCAGAGGCATAGGCATACTCTGTGTAAGGCTCGAAAACGGCTCAACTGATGATTGGCAGATCAAGCTTGCAGCTTGCTTGGGTTTGATTCGATTGAGTATGGCTCTTTTGAATGGCATCGGAATTCTGCCTTTACACAGCACCAAGAAACGCACAGCTATATTGATCGGTGGAGACTTAGGCATGGCAATCTTCCTTAAAAGCCGACTACATGAATGAGCACTTGCGCAATTACGACTGAACGATACTGGCTTCAAGCACGTACATTGCGTCTCACCCAACGCTAATACCCAAGCAATTAACGCCACGTCCTCGTGCCATCTTTAACCAACCAAGTGATGGCTAACCCGGTATCAGCCTTGATGCTCTACTTTCGCTAGGGCACGCCTTAAAACATGCCGCAACAAGCATGCTTATCAACCAATAGCGCGAAGCGTAAGAAGATTCTGAAACCGCTGTTTGCCCTACGTGCCCCAGCCCCCTAGAATGCTGCGATGCATGATGATCTCTCGCTTCTCCTCAACTCTCTAAATGACGCTCAACGCCAAGCCGTAGCGGCTGGGCTTGGCCGTCAATTGGTCCTGGCCGGCGCTGGCTCCGGTAAAACGCGCGTATTGGTGCACCGTATCGCCTGGTTGATCCAGGTTGTGAACGCTTCACCCCACAGCATTTTGTCGGTGACCTTTACCAACAAAGCCGCAGCCGAAATGCGTGTGCGTATCGAGCAGATGCTCGGCGCCAGCCCGGCCGGCATGTGGGTTGGCACCTTCCACGGCCTGGCCCATCGGTTATTACGCGCACACTGGCAAGAAGCCGGCCTGACCGAAAACTTCCAAATTCTCGACTCGGATGACCAGCAACGCCTGGTAAAACGAGTTATTCGCGAACTAGGCCTAGATGAGCAGCGCTGGCCGCCCCGTCAGGCGCAGTGGTTTATTAACGGCCAGAAAGACGAAGGCCTGCGCCCGCAACACACCCAGCCGGGCGGCGACCTGTTCCTCGCGACCATGCTGAAAATCTACGAGGCCTATGAAGCCGCTTGCGCCCGTGCGGGCGTCATCGACTTCTCCGAGCTACTGCTGCGTGCACTGGATTTGTGGCGCGACAAACCGGGCCTACTGGAACATTACCAGCGCCGCTTCCGGCATATTTTGGTCGACGAATTTCAAGACACCAACGCCGTGCAATATGCTTGGCTGCGTATCCTTGCCAAAGGTGGCGACAGCTTTATGGTGGTGGGCGATGACGACCAGTCGATTTACGGCTGGCGCGGCGCCAAGATCGAGAACATCCAGCAATTTTCCAGTGATTTTGCTGACGCTGAAGTGATCCGCCTGGAGCAGAACTATCGCTCTACGGCTGGCATCCTCAAGGCCGCCAACGCGCTGATCGCCAATAACCAAGGGCGCTTGGGTAAAGAGTTGTGGACCGAAGACACGGATGGCGAACCCATCAGCCTGTATGCGGCCTTCAATGAACACGACGAAGCACGTTATGTGGTCGAGTCGATTGAGGATGCGCTGCGCAAAGACGGCCTCAAGCGTAGCGAAATCGCCATTTTGTATCGCTCCAATGCCCAGTCGCGAGTGCTTGAGGAAGCCTTGCTGCGCGAGAAAATCCCTTATCGCATTTATGGCGGCCAGCGCTTCTTCGAGCGCGCTGAAATCAAGAACGCGATGGCCTACATGCGCATGCTTGATGGCCGCGGCAACGATGCTGCGCTGGAGCGAATCATCAACGTACCGGCACGTGGTATCGGCGAAAAAACAGTCGAAACCATTCGCGAATTTGCCCGCAGCAACGATGTGGCGATGTGGGAAGCCATACAACTGATGGTTGCGGGCAAGCTGCTTCCCGGGCGCGCGTCTGGCGCACTGGCGGGATTCATCGAGCTGATTGAAAACCTCGCGGCCAAAGTGCTGGAAATGCCGCTGCACCTGATGGCCCAGACCGTCATCGAACAAAGCGGTTTGATCGCCTATCACCAGGCTGAAAAAGGCGAGAAAGCCCAGGCCCGCATCGAAAACCTTGAAGAGCTGGTAAGCGCCGCGCGCACCTTCGAAAACGACGAAGATGACGAGCAAACGCCGCTGCAAGCGTTCCTCGGCCACGCCTCGCTCGAAGCCGGCGATACACAAGCGGCCGAGCATGAAGACAGCATTCAACTGATGACCCTGCACAGTGCCAAGGGCCTTGAATTCCCGCAGGTGTTTTTAGTCGGCGTCGAAGAAGGTCTGTTCCCGCACAAGATGAGCCTCGAAGAGCCCGGCCGCCTTGAAGAAGAGCGCCGTCTGGCCTACGTCGGTATCACCCGGGCCATGCAGAAACTGGTGATCAGCTACGCCGAAACACGGCGCCTGTATGGCAGTGAAACCTATAACAAGGTTTCGCGCTTCGTCCGCGAAATCCCGCCAGCACTGATCCAGGAAGTGCGCCTGTCCAACAGCGTCAGCCGTCCTTACGGCAGTAGCAATCAAGGCACCAGCAGCAGCTCGATGTTCGCTGGCAGCGAGATTCCACAAACTGCATTCAGCCTCGGCCAACGCGTACGCCATGCATTGTTTGGCGAGGGCACCATCCTCAATTTTGAGGGTTCTGGCGCGCAGGCGCGGGTACAAGTGAATTTTGAAGATGAAGGCAGTAAGTGGCTGATGCTTAGCTACGCAAAATTAGACGCGTTATAACAATAACCGCACACAGGGGAAGATATTGATGAACCGCCGCAATTTGCTCGGCGCTGCCGTCGCCTTATTCGCTGCCATGGGCCTGGCTGGCTGCAAAGAAGAAACCAAGGCAACAACCGCAGAAACCAGCGCACCTGCACAAAGCTTCCACTGGAAGATGGTCACCGCCTGGCCGAAGAACTACCCCGGGCTGGGCACCGCAGCAGAGCGCCTGGCAGAACGTGTCTCGACCATGAGCAACGGCCGCCTGACCATCAAGGTTTATGCAGCGGGCGAGCTAGTTCCGGCACTTGAAGTGTTTGATGCAGTTTCACGCGGCACCGCTGAACTAGGCCACGGCGCAGCGTATTACTGGAAAGGTAAGGTACCCGCCGCACAGTTCTTCACTGCGGTGCCGTTTGGCCTGTCCGCCAGCGAAATGAATGCGTGGCTGAGCAAGGGCGACGGTCAAAAGCTTTGGGACGAAGCCTATGCACCCTTCGGTGTTAAACCGATGGTTGTGGGCAATACCGGCATGCAAATGGGCGGCTGGTACAACAAGGAAATTAACTCGCTGGACGACCTCAAAGGCCTGAAAATTCGCATGCCGGGCCTCGGCGGCGAAGTACTCAGCCGCTTGGGTGCAACCACAGTCAATCTACCGGGCGGCGAAGTGTTCACCGCGCTGGAAACCGGCGCAATTGATGCAACCGACTGGGTCAGCCCATATAACGATTTGGCCTTTGGCCTGAACAAATCGGCCAAGTACTACTACTTCCCGGGCTGGCAAGAGCCGCAAGCAGTACTGGAATTGCTGGCGAATCAGAAAGCTCTCGACAGCTTGCCGCAAGACCTGCGCGCCATCCTCACCGAAGCCACGCTGGCGGCTAATCAGGACATGATGGACGACTACGTTTATCACAACGCCACAGCGCTGGCTGAACTGAAGAAACAAGGCACACAACTCAAGCGCTTCCCCGATGAAGTTCTCGCTGCAATGAAGCAGCAATCCAGTGCGGTACTGGATGAACTGGCTGGGCAAAGCGAGCTGAACACGCGTATCTGGGACTCGATGAAGGCCTTCCAGGAGCAGGTCACGCCAATGCACGAAGTCTCTGAAAAAGAGCTGTACGACTGGCGGTAACACCCGTCATCCAAGGCGATGCTCTCTTCACCCAGTGTGTGGAGAGCATCGCCTTTCAGGTGTCACCTTGACCCTGCAATGACAACGTCTCGCAGAAAAAAGCCGAAACATTCTCTCGCTAGTCATCCTGACAGAGCTCACGCAGTATCGTCTGCATAGCTTCATCACTTGTTTACCACCAAGAGACACACCCTCATGCAACGTTTCATCAGCCTCGCCATGGTGCTTTGCATGGCCATGACTTTCAGCCTGCACGCCGACGCCAAACGTTTTGGTGGTGGCAAATCATTCGGTTCGGCGCCAAGCCACCAAACCCGCCAGGCGGCGCCACAATCGCAGCCTAATGCCGGTGCAGCCGCTGCGGCTCGCCCTGCTGCTGCAGCAAGCGGTGCTTCGCGCTGGCTTGGCCCATTAGCCGGTTTGGCCGCGGGCGGTTTGTTGGCCTCGATGTTTATGGGCGATGGTTTCCAGGGCATGCAGATCTTTGATTTTCTGATCATCGGCCTGATCGCCTTTATGATCTTTCGCTTTCTCGCCGCACGTAGTCAGGCTGCACAGCCACATACGGCTAATGGTGCGCCGATGCAGCGCGAGATACCCCAGTCTAACTCGCCTGCAGCTTCAATCTTCGGCAACAAGGCCGCAGCCAGTAAGCCGGTGATCAATGCGCCTGCATGGTTCAATGAACAAAGCTTTATCGCCGCTGGCCGCGAGCATTTCATGAGCTTGCAACAGCATTGGGACGCCAACGAGATGGCGCAGATCAGCGAATTTGTGACCCCTCAATTACTTGAGTTCCTCAAGCGTGAACGTGCGGATCTGGGTGATGGCTTCCAGGCCACCTACATTGATGAGCTTGATGTACAGCTTGATGGTGTTGACGACCAGAGCGACAAAACCATCGCGACCCTGACCTTCAGCGGTATCGCCAAAACCTCACGCTTCGATCAAGGTGAAGCCTTTAGCGAAAGCTGGCGTCTTGAGCGTGCCACTGGCGAAAACCAGCCGTGGATTGTTGCAGGCATTCGTCAGAACGCATAAGCCAAACCCGTAAGCCAAACTAGGGGGTTGTAACCGATTTAAAATGGCGCAAAGCAGCCAGTTTGAATCAGTTACAACGCACCCACCCGCCTCGACCCAAGTGATCAACTGGATCAAGCTGCCACCGAGCCGATCCCGATTTTAGCGCAGCGACCTAGAAGACAACAAATCGGCACATATTCCGCTCGGCTAAATTGCATGCATAATTAGGCTGTTTGCCTGCGCTTGGCTGCTGTATAAAGCGCCCATTGCCGATGCGTTCCTAGCTCGGCAATCCTACCGCTAGCCATCAACCGTCCAGGAGCCCGCCCGTGGAAGAAGTTATTGATCAACTACGCGAACTGAACGAACCGGTTCCAGTGCCGCTTGAGCTGCCTGAAGAAGAATTGCTAGTCGAAATTCAGGAGCAAATCCTGATTCACTTGCCTTTTGAGTTGCGTGAGTTCCTGCTCAAAGTCAGCGATGTGGTGTATGGCCGTCTTGAGCCTGTGACTGCAACTGACCCGCAATCACATACCTATCTGCCCGAAGTTGCCTCGGTGGCCTGGTCACTCGGCGTGCCTCGTGAACTGGTACCGATCTGTGAAGATCGCGGCAATTACTACTGTGTTGAAGAAGATGGCACCGTAGTTCTCTGGGAACACGACACCGAAGAGCTCAGTGAAGAGAACTGGGAATCGGTCTGGCACTGGGTTCGCGATGTCTGGCTGGAAAGCTGATTGAGCTGAATCCGTGAGTGCAGGCGCGATCCCGCGTCTGCCGTGATTGACAGCAAGGCATTTTCACACCGATCATGTGCGAAATAATGAACAAGATGTTCTAAATAGCGCTCGCCGCCTGATCAACCACGTACAGACTGAACACCCGATCAGACTTAAGCGTCTCAACTCATAGGCCTGCTGAACCAGCGCTGAGCATGCAGCTAGCGTACTGTCAGCGCACACCTATGCTTAACGGAAGCCTCACCCACACACGCAACCACTGGAGTTAGCCTTATGAGCACACCTGTCGTCCTTATCACTGGCGCCGCCGGCGGACTCGGTCGGGCCATCGCCAAACGCTTTTCACAAAGCCGCTGGCGTGTGACAGCCACTGATGTCGACAAAAGTGGTTTGCACTCACTGAATACCTTGGTGCCATTGGATTACAGTGCGACTGCTGATCTGCGTAGCGCCAGGAATTGTCATGAACTGATCGCAGCAGTGCTGGCCAGCACGGGTCGTATCGATGCGGTTATCAACGCTGCAGGCGTCTGGCGCGAAGGGTCGGTTGAAAAGTTCAGTGAAGAAGACTTCGATCTGGTGATGGGGGTTAATCTCAAGGCGGCCTTCTATCTCGGCCAGGCCGCAACGCCACATTTGAAAGAAAGCCGTGGCTGCATCGTCAATATTGCCAGCGATGCAGGTCGCCAGGCCTACCGTGGTTCAGCCGCCTACTGTGCGAGCAAAGCTGGGCTGGTGATGCTAAGCAAGACCATGGCTCTTGAGCTCGCAGAGTTTGGTGTGCGGGTTAACGTGGTGTCGCCTGGCGATATCGCCACACCAATGCTCGACTACCAAGCAGAACGCTACGGCAACGGCAACCCAAAGGCTTACAAGCGCGAATTGCTTAGCCAGTACCCACAGGGCCGTGAAGCGCGCTTCCTGCGCCCGGAAGAAGTCGCTGAGATGGTCTGGTTTCTCTGCCAACCTGAAGCCGAAGCCATAACTGGCGCCGACATGGCCATTGACTTCGGTATCTCTGCCGGTAAGTAATATCAGCCCAATAACCGCGTGTGCCGACCTACACGCGGTTCCCCGCTTAACACCTGTCGCAGTATTGCTGAGCGAGGCAAATACTGACTGACTATTGATTCAAACCTGCAATGTGTTTGAATCCTCCCTCCTTCAAGATACGGACGCTCAGCTAATGGTTCCCGGAAACGCGCAATTGACGATGACCGTGCTGATGACCCCAGATATGGCCAACTTTTCTGGGAAAGTCCACGGAGGCACGCTGCTTAAGTACCTGGATGAAGTGGCCTACGCCTGTGCTAGCCGCTACGCTGGCAGCTATGTAGTGACGCTTTCTGTCGATCAAGTGACCTTTCGCCAACCCATTCACGTCGGTGAACTGGTGACCTTTCTCGCCTCAGTCAACTTCACCGGCACCACCTCAATGGAAGTCGGCATCAAGGTCGTGACCGAGAACATTCGCGAACGCTCAGTGCGCCATACCAACAGCTGCTTTTTCACCATGGTTGCCGTCGATGACCAAGGACGCTCGATGAAAGTGCCACCGCGCCAACCAGAAACCCGCGAAGAACAGCGCCGCTTTACCAAAGGCCAACAACGCCGGGCAATCCGTCAGGAAATGGAGCACCGCTACCAACAACTCAAAGAGCAAGGCTAGCCAAAGCCGCTCAATAGCAGACAATACCGGGCCCGACTGGCAAGATGCAGCATTGTCTGCCCTGCACGGCTCAACTGGAGCTTCACCATGCTGACCCTCGGCAATATCTTCGTGCTAATGCTGCTCGCCACTGCTGGCGGCTGGCTTTGGCATGCCCATGGGTTGCGTGAGCGCACGCTGGTATTAGTCAAACAATACTGCGAGAGAGTCGACATCGAACTGCTGGATGAAAACGTCGCGTTTCGCAAAATCACTCTGCTCAAAGATGGCAAAGGGCGCAAACGTATCGCCCGCGTTTATGGCTTCGAATTCACTGTGACTGGCGAACAACGCCATGCGGGTCAGGTCATCATGTTCGGGCCCAACCTTGGCAGCATTGAGCTGGCGCCGCACCCATTTCGCGAGCCTCAAAGCGAAGATCCGCACGTGGTGCGCCAACCTCCGCAGGTGATCGAACTGGATCAATGGCGCCGTGAGCACCGCCCACCTCCGCAATAACTCTCGGTTTGCGTAATTGCATCGCACTTGACCGCCCAGTTGCATTGCCGCTGACAAGCGTATGCATTCAGCTTGACCAGTACGCGGCAACGTCTCGACCGGCAGAAAGCGACCAAGAGCGGTCATCTAGTGACTACGGCCCCAAGGGCGACTCACACTTCGCCACGGCATTTAACGTTTGGTTAAGGGGCCGGTTTTAGCCGGTCCCGAGTGAGCGAAGCGAACGACTTGAACCAATTGTTATGCTACGGCTCGTTGGTGTTGGTGACTGAGCGCTCAATTAAAACCTGCTCCATGGCTCTTTTTATATCAACATCTGATGGGGATTTGAGCGTGAAGTAGAAGCTTATTGCCCCAACTACGAAGCTAATAATCGTTATTATGTAGGCTCTGTTTGTTTGCTTCTTTGCTTTCTCTTGCTCTGACTTGAGTTCTGTGTATCTGTTTAGTGTTGATGTTATTGGTAGAAGAATATGTTTGTCTGAGTCATCTTGGGATGATTCAATAATTTTAAGCAGCCTAGAGAGGGATGGCTTTACTTCGTCAGGCAGTTCGTCAAAGGGTTCTTCTTTCTCGATTTCAACTACCAATTTCTTTAATGCTGAAAAGGTGGTGGGCTCATCAATCTCGGCATAGAGTCTATAAATTACATCGCGACTGCTTTTGGGGGATAGGTCGAAACCGCGCCCAATTAATGTAATGTCTTTTGCGGAAAGTGGCACTGATGATGAAAGCTTTTGCTTTATGTTTCCTTTCATGCTCTCCATATTCTTTCTTTTCTGGATTGTCATCCAGAAAACGAAAACTATAGCGCCAGCCATTACTGAAATGTAAAAGACCGCCATGAATAAGTTGAGTACTTCCTTTGTCACATTGCACTCCTAAGATGCATAACGCCGCGCTCTGCGGCAAATTTGGAGCGCAGCGGAAAATTTGTCCGACAGCAGCACCTTGTTAGCACTTTAGCTTACGCCGTCCAAGCATGACGAACTGCTGATGAAGTTTATAGCACTCGGTGCTTTTCTCATTAAGTTCTTTAATTCGTAAATCGACATGTTCAGGCCAATTCCAGGCTTCCAGGTAGGCATCGGGAACAGCGGACAGCATAGGGCCTGCGTGAATATACCCAGAACTTTGGGCTAGCTTATATATAAACTCATGCATTTTTTGGTATAGGTCTTTGCGAGCAGCCTCAAGCTCCTGATCCAAAAACTCTGTTTCTGCGGTATTCCATGTGTCTACGAAGCGATCAATTTCGTCGGTATTGTTGTCATAATAGGAGTTACCGAAGTCATGCTCTTTTAGAAGAGCCACCGATCTTGAGTTAGAAGGAAACTCTGCTAGAAATCTTTCAAACAACGCACGATCTACAGCCTCTAGCTCCTTTGCTTCGGTTGCTGCGATGTCACCGGTTTTATAAATAAAGTACCTGTTTGCGACGTTATGGATTAATGCTAATGCGATGAGAGAAAAGCCCAGCGTATAGTCAGCTGTACTTGATTCTAGCTCTGCAAACGTGAATTTCGCCCCAGAATTCAAGTTAAAGGTTGCAACTAGCCAGTTATAAAATATCTGTTTAAAAGCAGTTGGGGTCAAAATAATTGTTCCTCCAACTGTAACAACAAACCACGTGAGCTTGTTGGTAAAGTCTGGGAACAAATATTTTTTACCAAGAGCGATTGCTAGTTCTTTTAGCTCTTTCTTTGATATCACTCAGTACTCCTTGAGAGTGCTAACGTTTGGCTAAGGGGCCGGCTTTAGCCGGTCCCGAGTGAGCAAAGCGAACGACTTGAACCACTAGTTAGGGGGTTGCCACGCTGTGTGGTTATGCCGGTTGCTGCAGTGCTTCTACGGCGAGCTCAATTTTTGGGAGAAAATTTCTATAGATGATGCTCATGGCCGTTTCTGCATGCTCACCGGCAATGTAAATGTATCCTGGCCGCTCGAAAGATTCATGATGCCCTGATGATAATAAATTGAGTCGTATAGGAAGCTCGCTGATTAAGGCGTAAGCCTCTGTGACTGCGGAGATTTCGGTTAGTGATAAAAGGCCAATTTTTGGAATTAGGCTTTGATAAGTTGACTGGGAATAGCGCTCTGGAAAGAATGCCCCTTGATCTTCGTTACTGTCGCCGCTTGGTGTGGTTATACCAACAAAAGCTCTTCTTGCCAGTTCTAACTCTGCGTGAAGTGCTGTCCTGAGTGTCTTTTCTTCGTGAGCAATGTTGCGCTCGTGCTGCTTTCTAGATAAGCGTGCATTCATATAAAGAGTGAATATTACGCCTGAAAATCCGAGAAAGCCCATGATGAGCGTTTGAAAGTCTTGCGCTAATTGGTATAGGCAGTTTGGCATGGTAATTCCTGTAACGCCCTAACAGTTTAGTGGACCGACGGCTTTATGATTGCATATTAGTGACTTCTTCATAACAATACCTCGCCCGGTCGATTCAATACGTAAATTCTCTCTATAAAACAATTGGTTATCTTCTTACTGTTGCATGCGACCTGTATTCGCTTGACCTCCTCTTCTTGTGCAACCAATAACACTGTTCGGGTATACAGTATTGGTGCAATATGGATACCACACCAGCCAAGCCACGCCTGCGAGAACAGTTTCGTAACGTTATTAGGGTGAATCACTACAGCATTCGCACCGAGAAGACCTACTGGTACTGGATACGCTATTTCCTGCGCTACCACCGGATGCGTCACCCTCTGGAGATGGGGCCAGCGGAAGTTAGCGAGTTTCTTACCTGGCTGGCCCTCAGTTTTCACCCGTTTCATCTTGGAGCTGGGAGCAAGGAGCTGTTGAATAGTACCTTGCTTGCAAACGGCTTCAAGTCATCCGTAAACGTCCGCTATTGGCCGTTCTCTGCCGGAGGCGACTTTGCCGCCTATTGGTCAAGTCAGAAGCAAGCAGTGGTCACCACCAATGCAATTGACTGATCAGACGCGTGCAATTGCCCACTCAGCGTGCCCAGCAAGATTTAAGCCGCCAAACACGCGTTACTTTTTGCCGCTCAATAAACAAAGGTGCAGGCTCTGACTGAGCGCGTCCACGTCCTGCGCCTGCTTGAAGATCAACTCAATACGCGAGTCTTTGCGCCATTCGGTCTGTTGCCAGTGCAGAGGCTGATTGGTTAGCGCATTGGCAGATAGCCAACCGGCGTCGCTGCACACGATCAATTTAGCGCGCTGCCAAGGCAGCGCCAACAACCAGCGCTGTAGGCGCGACAATTCAAACTGCTGGCTCGGATGCCAGCGCCAACCAAGACTCCAGCCTTCTGGCTGGTCGTGAATCTGGCAAATCGGTTGATCGTACTTACGCCATATTTCAACCGGCGGCGCTACGCCTACCGGCAATTCGGCAGCACTGGCAGCAGTCGAAGGCTGTGCGGTTAAGCCCGGTAATTGCTGCAACTGAAGCTGTGCGTGTTCAGTCCAGATTAGCGGCCGATCAGGCAACCGAAGCTGTACCCGGACCTTATCCGCTTGAGTCAAAGACTCGGACTTATTCAGCAGTATAAGCCCAGCGCTGCTCAAGGCCGCCTGCTGGCTCTCAGGCAGCGCAGCATCTTGCGCCAAGGCTTGGGCATCAAGCACCAGTATCGGCGCCTGTACGGCCAATACGTCCTGCCAAGGCGCGAGGCGTAACTGCTCAAGTAATTGCTGCGGATGACCAAGGCCAGAAGGCTCAATAAACACTCGGTGTGGCTTGGCCTTGCGTAACAAGCGAGCCAGCCCAACCTGAAACGGCACACCGTTAACGCAACACAAACAGCCTCCGGCAACCTCGCCGATTTCAACGCCATCCTGGTCCGTGCTTAGCAGTGCTGCATCCAGGCCTATCTGGCCAAACTCGTTGATTAACACAGCCCAGCGTTCTTGAGCTGGTCTTTGCTCAAGCAGCTGGCGGATCAGGCTGGTCTTGCCTGCGCCCAACGGGCCAGCAATCAGATGAGTCGGAATGTTTTTAAGCATAATTTCGTTGAGTTCAAACTCTGCCTGAGTGCCTATGGATCAGGTTAGCGGCATCATCACGCAGACGCATAAAAAGCAGCGTGATAAAGTCGCCAGCATATAGTTCTGGAGGTATCCAATGCGTTGCCTAGCAGCCGTTTTGTTGTGCGTAATATCGAGTGTGGCCTGGGGTGAAGCCTGTGTAGTGCATAGCCAGGCGCAAAGACTGGACGTCAAAGTTTGCCAGCAAAACCGGACGATCCCAACCAACTTGTTTCGCAAGGGCTTCTGCAAGCCAGAGCTAAAGGGCCAGAAAGTCGCTGTCGACTTTGTCGAGCAATGCCCCGCTGGCGCTTACGGCGTATGCCGCAACGCAACCGTTGGTGGAATGCCGTACCAGCAAGATATTCACTACTACGGCGTGGCCACAGATAGCGCATTTCTTAAACCGTTTTGCGAGAAACAAAGCAAAGGCGTATGGATGGCACGCTAAGGCGTTGCGCTGTAATCAGTTTGTCATCTAGTTACGGCTTAATAGCTTCAGGTACCCAAACTCCTCGTGTCAGATCACGCACTGACACTTTTCAGGTGCTTAAGGCTGCTCATAAAGCAGCCTATTTTTTTGCCTGTTGATAAGCGTTCCCGCACTTAAGCGACGTCTTCAAACCATGGGCCGAATGGGTCCGGTAATTGGCGCCACGCCTCGCTGCCAAGCGCCATTTCTGCATCGGTCAGCAAACAGGCATCAAGTTCAGCATTGAGCTTTTTCAGGTCAATGTTTTGCCCGATAAATACCAGTTCCTGACGACAATCACCGCAGGTTTCATCCCAGCTTTTGAGGATTGCCTGGGTAGACTCGTTGTCGCTCGGCCACTGCTCCTTCGGTACGAAACGCCACCAGCGTCCAGCAAAACCGTGGCGCAGTAGACCACCCGCTTGCGACCAACTGCCTGCTTCCTGAAACTTGCTGGCTAGCCAAAAATAACCCTTTGAACGCAACAACCGGCCGTTAGTCCACTCGCCACTGACAAACTCGAAAAAACGCTGCGGATTAAACGGGCGCCGCGCTCGATAAACCGTCGACGCGATACCGTACTCCTCAGTTTCCGGGTTGTGCTGGCCGCGCAGCTCTTTCAGCCAACCAGGCGCCTGCGCCGCACGCTCAAAGTCGAAGCGTTCGGTATTCAAAATCTTGTGCAGCGATATTTCACCCATGCTCATCGGTAAAATCTCAGCCTGAGTATTCAGCCCGCGCAAAATTGCCGTCAGCTCTTCGCGTTCAGCTTGGCTGATCAGGTCAGTCTTGCTGATCAGAATTACATCCGCGAATTCAACCTGCTCTACCAGCAAGTCGGTAATGGCTCGCTCATCATCCTCACCCAGCGACTCGCCGCGGCTGGCAAGACTTTCAGCTTGATGAAAATCGCGCAGGAAATTCACCCCATCAACCACTGTGACCAAGGTATCCAGACGTGCCAGATCCGCGAGGCTTTGACCTTGCTCATCACGGAAGGTGAAGGTTTCCGCAATCGGTAAAGGCTCTGAAATACCGGTTGACTCAATCAGCAGATAATCAAAACGACCATCACGAGCCAGTCGCGCAACCTCCTCCAGCAGATCTTCACGCAGCGTGCAGCAGATGCAACCGTTGCTCATCTCGACCAGTTTTTCATCGGCTCGGTTGAGACTGACATCGCGCTGAACTTCACCACCATCGATATTGATCTCGCTCATGTCATTGACGATCACTGCGACGCGAAGGTTTTCGCGGTTTTTCAGCACGTAATTAAGCAAAGTGCTTTTGCCTGCACCTAAAAATCCAGATAACACCGTCACGGGTAAACGGTTTTGCATGTTACGACTCCTCATTATTCAGGCTCTTCTTGAATGCCATAAAGACGTTATAACATAACATATACTATAAATTCGCACTGAATAACCGATGAGTAGTTTGCGGTGGTATTACCTAATCAACCCAGCGCTGGCAGATCAGCCTAAACCCATGCAAGGCCCTGTTTGATAGGGGGGTTCCACGTGGAACCATCGCACGCGCGGCCTAATGCAATCCAGTCACAGCGGCACCTGCTGACTGGCCAGGCATTTTTTAGTATTTAGCTGTTGCCACAGCTGACGTCGTGGCAAGTTAATTACAGATTGAACAGGTGCATGCTCTAGAATGTCTAGATGCCAAGCACCAGCACACCTAAACTTAAGGTTACTTGGTGCTTAAGCCACCCGAAGCAAGAAGGACAATGCCGAGGTTTGCATGCAAATTGAATTATTGGAAATACGTGACCACCTAAGCCGCTTCCCTCCGTTTGAAGGGTTGCCCGATGAAAGCCTTGACGAACTGGCGCAGAATACCGAAGTCGGTTATTACAAAGCGGGCACCGATATATTCGAATTTGGCTCAGAAATCAAAGACTTACACTATGTAAGAAGTGGTGCAGTCGAGGTTTATCGACGCAATGGAGAGCTGTATAACCGCCTGACCGAAGGTGATATTTTTGGCCAGTTTGGCTTACTGCGTAATCACAAGGTGCGCTTTCCCGCTCGGGCCATTGAAGACAGTCTGGTTTACTTTATTTCCGGCCAAGTCTTCGAGAAACTGTGTGAAAACAACGATAGCTTTGCCGACTTTGTCGAAGCTGAAGGTCAATCGCGCTTAAAAGCGGCGGTGAACTCACAGGGCAAAACCCATGACGTGATGAAACTCAAAGTCCGCAAGCTGGTCGATCGCCCCGCCGTCACCGTTGATATCAGCGCCACAGTACGCGAAGCCGCACAAGTGATGGACGCGCATAACGTCTCCTCGGTTTTGATCGTTGATCCGGATGTTGAGTGGCCAAACTCACGCATGACCTCAACGGCTAATCAGTCGTTACACGTCATGGTTGGAATAATCACCGACCGCGACTTCCGCACCCGGGTTGTCGCTCAAGGACTGTCAGCCGATACCCCGATTGCCGAGGTTATGACCAAGAACCCAATTACCTTGCAGTCTGATGACTCGGTGTTTGAAGCGATCTTGTGCATGCTGCGCAACAATATTCATCACCTGCCCCTCGTGCATCGACGTCGCCCGGTTGGCGTGGTCACACTGGCTGACATCATCAAATACGAGTCGCAGAGTAGCTTGTATCTGGTCAACAACGTCTTTAACAAACAGTCGGTTGATGAGCTCGAAAAGCTCCTGCCTGATATACGCGCTACGTTTATCCGCATGGCCAACGAAGATGCCAGCGCACACATGATCGGCAGTGCAATGTCAGGTATTGGGCGCAGCATTAGCCAGCGCTTGCTTGAGTTGGCTGAACAGCAACTAGGCCCTGCTCCCGTGCCATACAGCTTCATGGCGCTAGGGTCGATGGCACGTGATGAACAGTTGATTGTCACCGATCAGGATAACGCCTTGGTCCTCGATGACAGCTTCGATGCCAAGTTGCACGATGAGTACTTCCTCAAACTGGCGACCTTTGTCAGCGATGGGCTGGCGGCGTGCGGTTACACCTATTGCAAAGGTGGCATCATGGCCACCAACAGCAAGTGGCGCCAACCTCTGCGAGTCTGGAAAGACTACTTCAACGATTGGATCGACAATCCCAACCCTGAGAAGCTGCTAAACAGCAGCATCTTCTTTGACCTGGACAGCATTTACGGTGAGGCCGAGCTGGTTGAAACCTTGAAAGACTTGCTGGCTGAACGTGCCAGCGACAGTCCACGATTCCTGGCTGCCTTGGCACGCAACGCTTTAAACCGTACCCCGCCATTAGGTTTTTTCCGCCAGTTTGTGATGGAAACCGACGGCCAGCAGAAGAACATCATTAACCTCAAGGGCCGCGGTACTGCGCCATTGACCGATCTGATTCGCGTGCATGCTCTGGCCTGTGGTTCAAAAGCCCAGAACTCGTTTGACCGTTTGGATGCCATCGCCGCCACTAAACTAATGACCCCAGAAGCCAACAGTCACCTGCGCTATGCGCTGGAGTTTTTGTCCTTGGTGCGCATCCGCCACCAAGCCTTGGGCCTGACCGAAGATAAAAAGGCTGACAACTATATTGAGCCTGATAAGTTCTCTTCAACCGAGCGGCACAATTTGAAAGAGGCTTTTCAGGTGCTCAGCCAAGCGCAAAACTTCATGCGTTTTCGTTACCCCTACAATGCACCGCAAAAACCTAAAACCTCTGGGTCTGGTGGTAAGTCGCGATGAGTGTGTTTGTACCGCGTGAACCCAAGCTAAAAACGCCTGCACCGCAATGGCAAGAGCAATATCAGATACTGGCTGATAATGCTTGCGATCCGCGGCTAGCGCGTTTTTATCAAGCCGGTGCAGTGCATTCTGATACCCCGCTTGATGAGGTGCCATTACTCGCGCTGGATGTTGAAACCACAGGCCTTGATGCGCAGAACCACTGCATTGTCAGCCTGGGTTTGATGCCATTCGACCTCAACCGGATTCAGTGCAAAAAAGCACAATACTGGGTGGTGAAGCCCCAGTCGGAACTCAGCAGCCAGTCGATTACCTTTCACCACATCACTCATTCCGACATCCGTTATGCGCCACGCGTTGAGCAGGTTCTGGGCGAGTTGCTGGAGGCCATGGCTGGCTGCGTGATGGTCGTCCACTACCGCAATATTGAACGATCATTCCTCGATCACGCGCTGCAACAAGCGGTTGGCGAAGGCTTGCACTTTCCAGTAATTGACACCATGGAGCTGGAAGCAAGAATGCACGGCAGCCAACGTAAGCCAAGCTGGTGGGATCGTTTGCGCGGCCGTCAGCCAACCTCTATTCGCCTCGCAGACAGCCGCCTACGCTACAACCTGCCCCACTATCAGGCGCACCACGCACTTACCGATGCATTGGCCACCGCAGAGCTATTGCAAGCTCAGATAGCCACACATTACTCGCCGAAAACACCCGTTGGTGATTTGTGGTGTTAAGCCTCACTGTGCCTGCATTGTTAAGCCCACAGATTAAAATCCAGCCATTAAAAAAGGCGCCACCGTTACCAGGGCGCCTTTGCTTGAAGCCTGAATCGCTTTAGCGCGGTTCGGACATCAAGCCTTTCACAATCGCAATACAACCCACCAACAACACAACGGTAAACGGCAGTCCCGTCGACACCGCCATGGCTTGTAGCGCCCCCAGGCCTCCGCCGAGCAGCAAGGCAATTGCCACTACGCCCTCAGTGATTACCCAGAAGACTCGCTGCGGAACCGGTGCATTGACCTTACCGCCAGCAGTGATGGTGTCGATCACCAACGAACCGGAGTCCGATGAGGTGACAAAGAACACAATGACCAGAACGATACCGATGAACGAGGTGATTTCAGCCAACGGTAAATGAGCCAGCATTGCAAACAGCTTCAACTCAAGCGCGGCATCTTTAACCCCGGAAAAGCCTTCAGTTACAACCTGACCGATTGCAGTACCGCCAAATGCAGTCATCCACAGCACCGAAACCAGTGACGGTACCAGCAGTACTGAAATAAGGAACTCACGCACGGTACGACCACGGCTTACACGGGCGATAAACATGCCCACGAATGGCGACCAGCTAATCCACCACGCCCAGTAGAACGCAGTCCAACCCTGAGTGAAATTAGCATCCTCACGACCGAACGGGTTCGACAACTCCGGCAGGTAAGTCGCATACGCCGCCAAGTTGGTGAAGAAGCCGGTGAAGATAGCTAGCGTAGGTCCGACCACGATGATGAAGGTAAGCAACAGCAGCGCCAGGCCCATGTTGATCTCGGAAAGAACCTTCACGCCCTTATCCAGACCCGCCAACACTGACAGCAAGGCGATACCGGTAATACCGACGATCAGCAGTACTTTGCTGGTGTCAGTAAGCGGCATACCAAACAAGTCGTTAAGCCCCGCCAGTGCTTGCTCGGCACCAATGCCCAGCGATGTTGCCAGACCAAACAAAGTGGCAAATACCGCGAGGATATCAATCAGGTGACCTGGCCACCCCCATACGCGCTCACCCAGCAGTGGGTAGAAAATCGAGCGGATGCTCAGTGGCAAGCCCTTGTTGAACGAGAACAACGCCAGTGCCAGTGCCACAATCGCGTAGATCGCCCATGGGTGCAGGCCCCAGTGGAAGATCGTTGCCGCCATACCCAACTTTGCAGCCGCCTCAGCATCACCTACTGCACCACCCAAAGGGGCCCAGTCCGTGCGCACACCGTCAGCCCCAGCCGTAACTCCAGCAAACGCAGTATCGAAGTGGCTCATAGGCTCGGCCACACCATAAAACATCAAGCCGATACCCATGCCTGCAGCAAACAGCATGGAGAACCAACCGATATAGGTGTAATCCGGTTTGGCATCCATACCACCCAGGCGAACTTTACCCAGAGGCGAAACAATCAACACCAGACAGAGCACTACGAAGATGTTGGCGGCACTGAGGAAGAACCAAGCAAGGTTGTGTGTCAGCCAGTCGCGCAGAGCGGTGAACAGGGGAGCAACTTGCTCTTGCAGGGCCAAAGTGAGAACCACGAACAGCACGACTGCGAGGGCAGAAATACTGAAAACTTTGCCGTGGATATCCAGAGAGAAAAAATACTTGCCGGTAATATTATCTTGACCAATCACGTAATCAGTATCGATTAGATTGGACTCACCAGATGGAGCAGGAATGCTATCTAAGCGCTCTTCCTGCGGGGTCGTGTCATGCGAAGGGGTTTTCCCCATATTGTAATACTCCTTTTGTGCATCTCGCGGACTATTGATAAGGCTCCAATGCCCTCGTACCCGGTGTAAGTCTGCGTCTGTAACTTCATGCAAAAACAAACGGCGAACTTGCTTGAGTAATCACTCTCAAACACATCCGGCGCCCCGGAATAACCTGTAATGTTAACAGGTTGAAGGCTCTCCTGCTGGCGCGCAGGCTAACCACACCTTAATGTTCGCGAATAAATAATGGCTTAGCGTCCATAGTTACTGTAGTCGCGCTTTATCAATGCGGGGATATTTCGACAGGAATAAACATGAACATGGACATTGTTGTCTCGCCACTAGCGAGCTATTTACTCGCAGCGATTCATTTCTGCGGGCTGATTGCAGCACTGCACGCGGTATTTACAGTAAGAACATCTCAGGGTGCGCTTGCATGGGCAATTTCACTGTTTTTTATGCCTTATTTAACCCTGCTGCCGTATTTGGTTTTTGGTCGCAGCAATTTTGATGCTTATGTAACGGCCAGACGTGAAGCCGATACGGAAATGCACACGGCGATGTCCAAGCTGGACTGGCGGCCATGGGTCGAAGAAGCCGTATCAGCCAGCGAGCTACCGGGTTATAAACAATTAAGGGCGCTGCCCCGGCTGGGTGACATGCCGTGCCTGGCCAACAACCACGTTGCGCTACTGATTAACGGTGAGGCGACCTTCGCAGCGATTTTCAGTGCTTTAGCTTCGGCGCAAAAAGTTATTCTGATCCAATTCTTTATCGTCAAGGACGATGACCTCGGCCGCCGCCTGCGCGATGTACTGCTTGAGCGGGCTGCTGCTGGAGTCAGTGTTTATTTTCTGTACGACGGTATTGGCTGCCACGCCCTGTCACAGCGCTACATTGACAGCTTGCGTAAGGGCGGCGTACAGATGCATGCGTTTCCAACGGGAGGCGGCATTCTTAACCGCTTCCAGCTGAACTTTCGCAACCACCGCAAGATTGTGGTGATTGATGGCGAACGTGGATTTGTTGGCGGACACAATGTCGGCGACGAATACCTTGGGAAGAAGCCGCCGCTTTCCCCCTGGCGCGATACCCACATAGAGATTAATGGCCCGGTCGTCGCGTGCCTGCAGGAGTCGTTTGCCGAAGACTGGTTCTGGTCAACCCGGCAGTTGCCGAAATTGCTGCTCGCCGACGTATTCAGCACTGACGGCGTGATGTGCAAACTGATTACCAGCGGCCCTGCTGACCCAGATGAAACATGTTCGCTGATGTTTGTTGAGGCGGTGCAATCGGCGAAAGAGCGTATCTGGATCACCTCGCCTTACTTCATACCTGACGAGTCGCTGGTTACGGCACTGCGCTTAGCCGTCATTCGCGGCGTTGATGTACGCATACTGATTCCATCCCGGCGCGACCACCGCATCGTGTTCGCCGCCAGCAACCTGTATGCCTTCGAGGCTGTTCGAGCGGGCGTTCGAGTGTTCCGCTACCAGCCTGGGTTTATCCATCAAAAGGTCATGCTGATTGATGATTGCGCCAGCGCGGTGGGCAGCGCCAACCTGGACAACCGCTCATTCCGGCTGAATTTTGAACTAACCCTGTTAACAATCGATAACGACTTCGCCGCGGAAGTCGAAAAAATGTTGCTGGAAGACTTCAGCCAAAGCATTGAGATACGCATCGAAGACCGCAAACACATACACCGCCTGCAAAAGCTCGGCATGCGTATTGCGCGTTTGCTATCACCTATTTTGTAAACGCAAAGGCCCGCCACAGGGCGAGCCTTTCTGTTGCAACTGCCTACAACTCAGTTTGATTGCTGCGGTTTCAACGTTCCGCAATCAGCACCCACCCAACTGGCATTGGTTTGCATGGTGCCGCTTTGCTGTTTGCCTTGATTGTTAAAGGTGCTGGTAACGGTGTTGGTGAATTGCTTGTCGTTGATAAACTTCGTCTCACCCTGCCCTTTAGCCTGCGGGCAATCAAAACTGAATTTCCAGAGCTTGTCAGAACGCTCGGTGACCTGTTGCTTACAGCCGGACTGCTCTTGCAGCGGCAATTCATCAGACTTCACCTGTGCTTCGCTCAGGCAAATCTGCACGCCCTTATCACCCAACCGCACGCCTTGCTTGGCGAGCATTTGCTCCATCATCTGACGCTGCTCCGGCGGCAGCGTTTTAAGCTTTTCGATCATCACATCCATCGCCGGCATCTGTTGACCATCAACCGCCATGTTACTGGTGCTGATTTCCCACAGGCCAGGCAAAATCGGCGCCGCACTGGCCATGAGCGGGGTGAACCCAAGGCTGAGTACCAGGGGTGTAATAAATCGCATACGCATAGTCTGCTCCAGAGAACCAATCAGTATTGATTCAGCCAGTCTAGTCTTGATTCAACTGGATGACTCGGTTGTAACTTCATGTCGATAAATCTCAAGCCCACGCGCCTGATAGTTGTTCAATGCGCTGGGGTGATCAAGCGTACAAGTATGCACCCACACCCGCTTAACGCCCGGCCAGGACCACGCTGACTGCAAAGCCTGACTCAGTAAAGGGCCGCCAAAACCTTGGCCGAAAAAGTCTTCAACCAGGCCAAAGTAAAGGATTTCGACGTCACCTTCTGCACTCATTTGCAGTTCGTAATAACCGGCGATTGCACCTTGGAAATACGCCACCCAGGTACGGTGATGATCGCTGTTGATCAGCGCCTGCCACTGCTCATCCGACCAGACCAACTTCTCTGTCCACAGCCAAGGCCCACCCACCAACTGGTAGAGGAAACGGTTGAGCTGAAATTGCTTGTGCTGACACTCGACGACAGTTAACTCAGTCGGCAGTGGCTTGGCGCGCAGTTGCTCAGGGCTGAGCATCTGAAGGTAATAGGTGGTGTAGGTCAAGTCACTCACGATCAAATACTCTTAGGGAACCTCTGAAAACTACTGCGCTAGGTATTACTGGGTCAGCCCTTGCTGCGTTAAAAAACTGCTCATAATCCTCATTTACAATACGTAAAGTCGAGCGCGACCCCGGTCTCTTACTCGCACTTTTTTGCCTTGTACTACCGTCGCTCGCCACCTTTATCAGAGCATCCCTTGGAACTGGATTCTTGAGGCCGGTGGCCATGGTGCAGATGAACAAAACCCCCACCGGTAAAACCAAATGGGGGTTCTCTCCATCATACAACCAGCGCTTGTGGCACCGGGAGCAGGTTAACTAATTAACCCTTACCTGCACCTTGCGATGCGGGGGAGTTGAACTCACAACTCCAAAGTTCCAACGCGGGCTGGGACGCTTTTGGCGGGCCAAGCCATTCACTCGCAGAGTGACAACGCTGGTTGAAACACAGTTGATAATCCCCTGCCTCGGGGGTTCGCCCCAAGCGCAGAGGTTGCAGGGGCGGTAACTGGCGATGGTAGTGCCAGCTGCCCTCACGCAGTACGGCGTCATCCGGTATTTCCATACCGGCGCCAGTACCCTTGACTCGCGCCTCACCGAGAACCAAGCCCTCGGCAGTGACGCGATAGTCTTCTTCCCAGCGAATGTGCTCGATGGTGTGCTTCCAGGCCAGGGTGAAATCGCTGATGGGCAACTGTGCCCACACCGTTCCAGCCAAGCCCATGCACAAACCAATCAAACTGCAGCCACCGGCTTGTTGCGTGCACGCCACAAGTGTTGACCGAGGAACACCACGGCCAGTGCAAAACCAATTTCATCGCTGATTGGGGTGGCCAGAATCAAACTTGCACCCGCGGCAAAACCCAGCATGCGCTCCCACCACGACAGTTTGAAGTTGAGGAAGCCGGTAAACACCACGCCCCACAAACCAATCGCCACAGCCGCTTTGAACAGCGCATAAATAATCGCTAACCAATTGTCGCTCTGCATCATCAATGCGGGGTCATAGACCGCCATGAACGGCACGATGAAACCGGCGATGGCAATACGAATCGCCCATAGGCTGATCTTCAAGCCTTTCTCTTTGGCAATCGGCGCTGCCGCAAAGCACGCCAGAGCAACTGGCGGCGTCAGGTCAGCCATGATCCCGAAGTAGAAAACAAACATGTGCGAAACCACCAACGGCACGCCCAGTTCAAGCAATGCAGGCGCGGCAATCGAGCTGGTGATGATGTAGTTTGGAATCGTTGGAATGCCCATGCCCAACACCAGGCACGTGAGCATGGTCAGCACCAGGGACAGGAACAAATTGTCTTGTCCGATCGCCAGAATGTAACCCGCAAATGTCGAAGCAATACCGGTCAACGAAACCACACCGATAATCACGCCCACCAGCGCACAGGCAATACCTACAGGTACAGCATGACGCGCACCCTCAACCAGGGCGTGCAAGCACACCACCAAGGTGTCACGGCCGCCCTTGACGAACCAGCACACCGCGACCAGCAGCGCGACAACGCCAAACACCACGGCAATGCCCATCTGGAAGAAGCCAGCGCAAAGCACCCCCAACGCCACCCAGAAGGCAATGCGCATACCCACCGACGATACCCGCAGGATGATCGCAGAGCCAAGAATCACAATTGCAGTCAGGGCCAGACCGACCATGCCCGAGTACAACGGTGTGCGCCCGGAGAAAAGCAGGTAAACCAGAATGAACAGTGGGATCAGCAGGTACCAACGCTCTTTAACCGCAGCCCAAGGATTCGGGCATTGATCTTTCGGCAAACCGTGCAGGTTGGCGCGACGTGCTTCAAGGTGAACCATCCAGAACACCGAGCCGAAATACAGAAGCGCCGGAATCAACGCCGCTTTGGCGACTTCAAAAAACGGCACGTTGATGGTCTCAGCCATGATGAATGCCACCGCACCCATCACTGGCGGCATAATCTGGCTACCCATGCTCGACGTCGCCTCGACGCCACCGGCAAAGGCCGGGCGGTAACCGAAACGCTTCATCAATGGAATAGTAAACTGGCCTGTGGTCACCACGTTGGCCACACCGGAGCCGGTGATGGTGCCCATCAGCGCGGACGACACAACGGATACTTTAGCCGGGCCACCAACCTTGTGGCCAAACAGGCCCATGGCGAAGTCGGTGAACAGCTTGATCATCCCGGCTTGCTCAAGGAATGCGCCGAACAGGATGAACAGGAAGATATAGGTAGCCGAAACGTAGGTCGGCGTGCCGTACAAACCTTCGGTGCCATACGCCAGTTGGTTAACCAGTTGATCCAGGTCGTAACCACGGTGCATCAAATCGCCCGGCAAGTACTGGCCCAGCAACCCGTAGGCCAAAAACAGCGCACAGATTATCGGCAAGGCGATGCCCATCACGCGACGTGCGGCTTCAAATACCAAAGCAATCAACACCAGACCGACAACCATGTCCATCTGCGTAAGGTCGCCGGAGCGATAGATCAGATCGGCTTCAAATATCCACTGATAAGCCGCCGTGCCCATGCCCGCCAAGCCCAGAATCCAGGCGGCCGGTTGCCATGGCCGGCCTTTGCCAGTCGAGGAGAAACATAGAAAAACGGTCAGCAGCAGGAAGCCGACGTGAACCGCACGCAGCACCTGACTCGACACGGGGTGAAATGCCGCCGTGGTGATTTGAAAAATGGAAAACAGCAGCGCAACAATAAATAGCGCTTTTGGCCACTCACTCGGATTTGCTGAAAGGCCTTGGTTGTTCTCACTCATGGCGATGACGCCCTCATTACGTAACGGTTGCGCAGAACCGCTAACAAAACCTACCGTTCCGGCGGAACACTGGTTTTATTAGCACCTCTGGTGCGCGAAGATCACATCAAAAACTGATCGGGGCGAACGCCTGCCCGCCCCGACTCGTTACGATTACAGCGCGCCGACTTCTTTGTAGTAGCGCTCTGCACCTGGATGCAGCGGGATTGGCAGGCTCTTAGCTGCGGTTTCCAGTTTGATGTCCTTGGCCGCAGAGTGGGCATTACCCAAACGCTCAAGGTTTTCAAACATCAGCTTGGTCATTTGATAGGCGGTTTCTTCAGAAACGCCTTCATGACTCACCAGGATATTGGTGATGGCAACGGTAGGAACGTCAGCGTCTTGGTCATCGTATGTACCGGCTGGGATGCTGGCAGGCTGATAGGCATCGTTACCAATCTTGGCAACCACATCAGCTGGAACCGACACGAAGTTGATTGGCAAGGTGGCCGCGAGGTCACGAATAGCCGCCATGCCCAAGCCCGAAGACTGCAGCGTAGCGTCAAGCTGGCGGTTTTTGATCAGCTCGACCGACTCGGCATACGGCAAGAACTCAACTTTGCCCATGTCTTCATACGTCAGGCCAGCTGCTTTGAGGATTGCCCGAGCATTCAGCTCAGTCCCTGATTTAGGTGCGCCAACCGAGATGCTTTTGCCTTTCAGGTCAGCCAGGGTTTTGATGCCCGACTCTTTGTTGGCAACGATCTGAATGTAGTTCGGATAAGTACCGGCAATCGCTCGCAGCTTTTTCAGCGGCGCTTTAAAGCCAGCTTCTTCTACACCGTTCCAGGCGTCAGCAACAGAGTCACCCAGCGCCAGCGCCAGCTCACCACGGCCTGCTTGCAGCAAGTTGAGGTTTTCAACCGATGCTTTGGTCGCCTGAACTGAAGTTTTCGAGCCTTCGATGCCGTTGCTGTAGATCTGAGACAGGCCAACACCAATCGGGTAGTAGACACCGCTGGTGCCGCCCGTGAGGATGTTGATAAAGGTTGGGGCTGCCAGAACTGCAGTGCTTGCAGTCAAGGTTGCGGCAGCTGCGAACAGGCTTAAACGCTTGGTCAATCGCATGGATGAATCTCCGTCGTTGTTATGGCTTTATGCAGAGTTTTTCACTGTAGACGATGCCCACCGCAAAGTGGCTGGCAGGCGTCAGATCTTGTTAGAGCGTCAGAAATAAGCTTTCGCTTACGCGAGGCATATTGCCCGGCGTACTGGAGGAGGCGTTTGCTGGTAAGCGCGGCTGGCTTAGGCAATAGGCAAGATGATTCATGGCAAACCTCTAGTCTTTCTTATTGGATTACCCGTACACAAAAACGGGTTACATCAAACTTAGCAGATGCCGTGCCAATACGTGAAAGTCCCGCTCTAGACCGGTTTTGATAAATTAACAGTCGAATACCAGCAACAATCCGCCTATAACTAGTCAAGCATAGGCGGTAATCCGCCTATTCATCGTCTTGGCTGCCCGCCGGACGATAGCTACTGCGCTGGAGACCATGGCGCTGCATTTTCTCATTGAGCGTGCGCCTTGGAAGCTGCAACAACTCCATGACTCGAGCAATATTGCCCTGACAGTGCAACAAGGCGTTATGCAAGCATTGCGCTTCAAAGCTTTCCATCTGCTCAGCCAACGACTGGCTGGCGAACGCCTCAACCGGCGCGCTCAAGCCCAATGCATGGCGCTCAGCGGCGTTTATCAGCTCACGCACGTTGCCAGGCCAGTCATGCCCGAGCAAACGTGCCAATTCAGTAGCCGGTAGCGGCGACACTTCCCGACCATGGCGCTGCGCTGCTTCTTGGGCGAAGTGCTCAAACAGCAGCGGAATGTCTTCACGACGATCACATAAGGCTGGGATCTGCAGGGTTGCAACGTTTAGCCGGTAGAACAAATCCTCACGGAACCGACCTTTACGCACTTCATCGAGTAAATCCGGTTTAACGGCGCTAATCACCCGCAAATCCACTTGAATGCTGCGATTTGAACCCAGCCGTTCAAGGGTCTTTTCCTGCAGCACGCGCAACAGTTTTACTTGCTGAGCCAGTGGCAGACTCTCAATTTCATCAAGAAATAGAGTGCCGCCGTCAGCGTGCTCGATACGGCCAATCCGCCTGCCTTGCGCCCCCGTAAAGGCACCGCTTTCGTGGCCGAATAACTCACTCTCAAACAGATTCTCTGGGATCGCCGCGCAGTTCAACGCCACAAACGGCTTGCCCGCTCGCGCGCTGAAATCATGCAAGCAACGCGCAACCCGTTCTTTGCCGCTACCGGTCTCGCCGCGAATCAGGATATTCACCGAGGTGCCGGCCAACTCAAGAATCTGCCGACGCAGATTTTCCATCGGCCGCGAAACGCCGAGCAACTGACTTTCAATTCGGTCTTTGTTGGCAAATTGTTGGCGCAGCTCACGGTTTTCACAGACCAAACGCCGCTTTTCAAGGGCGCGGCGCACGCTGTCGAGCAGACGTTCAGGGGTAAATGGTTTCTCGATGAAATCATAAGCGCCCTGATGCAGGGCTTGCACAGCCATCGGCACATCGCCATGGCCCGTGACCATAATCACAGGCAGATCACGATCAAGCTCGATCAACTTTTCCAGCAGTTGTAGGCCGTCAGTACCAGGCATGCGCACATCGCTGATGACTACACCGGGGAAATCCCGATCAACCAATGCCAACGCCTGAGCGGCGCTTGAACAGGTTTGCACACTGAAACCAGAAAGCTCCAGCCACTGCTGCACGGCTTCGCGGATTGCCACTTCATCATCAACAACCAACACCTGACTGCTCATACAACCTCCAACTTGAACGCGCGCAGTGTATCGCCATGAGCCTGACTTAGTAGTCTCGATTTGAATAATCCGCTGAAACTGTGAGCAGGTACCACTGGATAACGCCAGCCTTAAGGCTCTGGCGCAACCGGCAGTTTCAGGGTGAAAACCGCGCCCACAGAGCTGTTAGATACTTCTAGCGTGCCGCCTAATTCCTGGACGATGCCGTACGACACGGCTAAGCCCAAACCCAGGCCTTGGCCGACTGGCTTGGTGGTAAAGAACGGATCGAACACATGGCTCAAGTTATCCCCAGCAATGCCACCACCATTATCGGCGACCGTCAGCACGCATTGCTCAGCACAACGCTGGATAACCACCTCAAGCTGTGCATTTTCAGTTTGAGTCATGGCATCCAAAGCGTTATTGAGTAAGTTGAGCAACACCTGCTCAAGGCGAATTGCATCACCCAGAACATGTACGTTGTAATCAACTTGATTGCAAAGTTGCACGCTTTCGCTACGTATTCGCGGTGTTAACAGCTGTAGTGCCTGATCCAGAACCTCGCCAAGCTGCAAGCGCTCACTGAGCCCGGCCGGACTCTTGCGGGCAAAGGTTTTCAAATGACTGGTCAATGAAGCCATACGCTCAAGCAAACCATCGATACGTTGCAAGCCTGCATACACATCCGTTTGGCGCCCGCTGTCGAGTAGCAAGCGTAAGCTTCCCAGTTGCATGCGCATGGCTGTAAGCGGTTGATTGACTTCATGCGCCATCGCCGCAGACATTTGCCCCAAGGCTGCCATTTTCGCCGCGTGTACTAAACCGTCCTGGGCCTCGCGCAGCTCTGCTGTACGCAGGCTAACCTCCTGCTCTAAACGCTCACGGATACTCGCTTGCAAGCGATGATTTTTACGCCGCTGAAGCAGGAACAGCAGTAAAAATGCCAGGGTCATCCACACACCTGCGGCGGCCAATCGATAGCTGCGCACACTGTCGACCACACTTTGGGGCTCAACCAGCAAGTACAGATTCCAGCCTTCGTCCGCCAACGGCTGGCTCTGCCAGAGATAATCCTGCTTACCGTCCGGGCCATCGACGGTACGCCATTGTGATTCGGGGTTAATCTGCAAGCGTAACTGGCTGGGAAGAGGTTTTAGCGCTTGTTCTGCATATTTTCGCACCTCAATCAGCTCATTTCGCGCTTGATCACTCAGTTCACTCAGTGTTCGAAAACGCCATGCTGGGCGATTACTCAGAATCACTACGTTATAAGTATCCGCCACCAGCAAGATGCCCGATTGCTCGACCCATTCGCGCTGCAGCTCTTCGAGCTCCAGCTTGACCACCAATACGCCAATGACTTGACCGTGGTCGTCGAGCACCACATGCGAGAGAAAGTAGCCGGGTATCCCGGTCGTCACCCCTACCGCAAAATAACGCCCTGAAGATTGCTTTAGCGCGTCACGAAAATAGGGGCGGAATGCATAGTTATTGCCGACAAAGCTGCTCCACTCACGCCAGTTACTGGCCGCTAGCGTGTCACCCTCAACGTTAAGTAGATAAAGCACGTTTGAACCGGCAGCCCGATTCAATTGCTCCAGCCGATGATTTAGCGCTGCTCGCAGCAACAGGTCATCCGGCGAACTGAGCACCGCTTTGATATCGCTGTCGAGTGAGAGCACCTCAGGTACCGAGCTAAAACGCTCAACCAGGGTGTGTATGGATTGCGCATACAGCTGTAACTGACCGCGCGCCTCGACGCTACGTTCCTGCCAGGCACGTTGCTGTGCATAGCGCCCGGCCAACCACATACTGCCAAGCAGGCCAATGGCAATCAGCAGAACGGTAAGTCCCACACGGTATCGAAGAAAAAAAGCTGGCATGCACCGATCATCTCAACAAGATTGCAGCATGTTAAGACAAACGCGTCGCTAACGGTGCATTAGCGCCAGCGACGCGGCCCACGCAGGGGCTTTATATCTGCGCTCAAGAATAGATATCTGCACGCGACCACGGCAAATCGTGACCGCCATTCAAAAGTGGCTTAACCGCCAATATTTGGTGCAAGTTCATCCAGCCCTGGGCAAAACCATACGCGCACCCCGCCAGATACAAACGCCAAATTCGCAGCGCTTGCTCTGGAACCATTAGCGCAGCTCTATCCAGTTGCGTTTCGAGCCTTTCACTCCAAAAGTTCAAGGTCCGCGCGTAATGCAGGCGCAGGCTTTCGACATCGACCACTTCCAATCCTGCATCACTCAGTGCAGCAGTCATGACAGAAAGATGGGGCAACTCACCATGTGGAAAAACATATTTGCCGATAAAATTACCCGCCCCATGGCCAACCGCACGACCATCTGTATGCCGCGCGGTAATCCCATGATTCATTACCAAGCCGCCGGGTTTGACTGCGCCATACAAGCACTGGCAATACTCCGGCAGATTGGCGTAACCCACATGCTCGAACATACCGACACTGACCACTTTATCGAATCGACCATCCTGCGGCAGGTCGCGATAATCCATCAGTTGTAGCTCTACCTGGTTGTCCAGGCCTTGCTCCGCAACTCGCTCGCGCGCTAATTTCAGTTGCTCGGCACTGAGGGTAATGCCGTAAACCTTTGCGCCAAACTCACGTGCAGCCAACCGTGCGAAACCGCCCCAACCACAGCCGACATCAAGCAGTTTGTCACCAGGTTGCAGGCGCAGCTTTCGGCACAGCAAGCGTATTTTTTCCAATTGGGCTTGTTCCAGCGACTCACTGCCGGTTGCAAAATAGCCGCACGAATAGACCATCTCCGGGTCGAGCCAGAGCGCATAAAACTCGTTGGACAGGTCGTAGTGATAGCTTATGGCGGCAGCATCAGTGGCTTTGTCATGCAGCTCATGTTCAACCGCGGCGGGGTTATCGTCAGGCACCAGCGCCTCACTGAGATCAACACCGACCTTAATGATGTCGCTCATCTTGCCTTCTAACTCAACACGACCCTCAACGTAAGCGCCCCCAAGAACATCGAGACTTGGATTACTCAGTTGCATTACGAGGCTGGGATCCTTGATCACCAGCGTAACCTGCGGCCGAGGGCCGAGATCAAGCTGATTGCCGTCCCATAATTTCAAGCGCAACGGCAATTGCAGGCTTCGTAATACCGGCGGTATAAATTGAATCATGTGAACCTCCGCTTTTTGCTAACAACAAAAAGCGTAGCTCAGCTTACTGATTGATGATGCTATCGACCTGATAGACGACTGGCTCACCAATGTGACGCTGCAAGGTTCCGTCAGCCAGCCACTGGCGAATCCATGTGATGGCCTGACCCATTGCGTGATCACCTAGAGGTGTAAGATCAGCGCAGAGCTCGGCAAAACTGCCACCTTGCACGGCCATTTTGTAGAGCGCACTGGCTTCATCAGGTGCAAGTGTACGATAGCGGCTAATCAAGCCATTACGCCAAATCAAACAGACTGACTCTTGCTCCAGCGCATGACTGCCCGGAAATTCGCTATCGTCTTTCAGGGCGCGCCATAACGCCAGGGTGTTGTAGCGCAGAGTTTGCCACTGCACACTTGGCAACAAGCGTGTTTGCAGATTTGGCCACTCATCAGCCTGCAAACTGGCGAGCAAGGCTTCTGTTAGCGGCTGACCATCTGCTGCATCGAATGACAGGGTGAAAGCCCATTCAAAACGCGCAAGCTCCGCTAATGGTTCGGCCTGCTCAGGGATAAGATGAGCCTCGATAAACTCGGCAAATCGAGCACCCAGCCAGCGCAAGCTGAAATGGTCTGGCGGATAGGCATTGATATAGGCCAGGGCCAGGGCATCAAACTCTTCATCGCCCATCCAACCGTGCACAGCGCTGTAATCGCCGCGCAAGGTTTCAATCAGCCGGGCACGATAGGCGTTGTGATAAATCGCCAACCCCATATCGACATCAAGATTCGCGCTGCCCACCAATGTGGCGCGTAGTTCAGGATTGGCGACCGACTCATCCCCTAGCAAATAGGTTTCAATCTCTTGCTGCCACTGATTCAGCCGCATAGTGACTCCGCCTGAAGGGCTTTCGCGCCTAACTCGCGGGCTTTTTGCAGCTCAGCCATCAACTCGGCAAATGGCGGGTAGTGATCATCACGCTCGATCATGGTCGCGACCGGCCCCAGATGTTTGATAGTGCGTTCGTACAACTGCCAAACGGGGTCACATACTGGGTGATCGTGAGTATCAATCACATAAGTGCCGTAATCGGTATGCCCGGCCAAATGCAGCTGGCGGATCTTATCCACAGGCAGGCTGCTGATGTAGGTCCACGGGTCAAAACCATGATTACGCGCGCTGACGTAAACATTGTTTACATCCAGTAGTAAATCGCAGCCAGTGATTGCTGTCAGTTCCGAGAGAAACTCCCACTCGGTGAACTTGTCGCCAGCGGTGCGGATATAGGTTGAAGCATTTTCCAGCACCAGCGGACGCTCAATGACGTCCTGTACCTGGCGAACGCGCGCCGCTACGTGCTGCAAACTTTCATCAGTGAAAGGCAGTGGTAGCAAATCGTGCAGGTGATGGGCATTACCGCGACTCCAGCACAGATGGTCAGATATCCATTGCGGTTTGACCCGATCTGCCAGCAGCTTTAGACGTTTGAGGTAATCGCGATCCATCTCGTGTGGACCGCCAATCGACAACGATACACCGTGCATCACTACTGGATAGTGCTCAGCGACCGCGTCTAAGTGATAAAGGGCTTTGCCACCCTCAATCATGAAATTTTCAGAAATCACCTCGAACCAATCGACATCAGGTCGTTGTTCCAGGATTTCTTGATAGTAGGGAATTCGCAGTCCTAGGCCGTAGCCAAGACAGTCTGACTTAGCAGGCATGCCAAGCTCCTTGGTTAGATTCGGACAGTAATAAAGGAGCAGCCATCAGCCGATGGCTGCTCCCTGTTGCTCTAGTCTTACTCTTCGCCAACACGGCCTTTGGCAGCATTGCAATCAGCCAAAGACATAGCTTTGAAGCCATGGCCTTTGCAGATGCCTTGGCCTTTGCAGGCGTTTTCAGCGGTTTTGCAGTCATTTTGACCTTTGCAGGCGTTAACACCAAAGCATTGAACAGGCGAATCTTCAGCGACAACAACAGTGCTGGCCATGGTTGCAAACATGGTTGCAGCAGTGAACGCGATAGCAGCACCGGTTGCAGCAAAAGTAGATTTAGTAGTCATGTGTACATCCTCGGATTATTTGTTTTACGCCAACCGCACAGCATTTATTTGTGTACGACCTGTTAATAGAGAGGGATAGACCATATTCGTTACAACGTCATTTTAAAAAACGGCAGCATCCGCTTTTGACTGCACTGCGGCCTTGACCGCAAAACAGTGCGCAACCGCTCTACACCAGCCAATCACACCGAACTTGTCGATTTAAGTGCGCTCACACATAAAACGCTCTCATTGGTTGATCGCGCCTGTATCAGCCATGAAACACATCCGCGAGTCAGCACCTGCGGTTTACACAGCTTTGCCATGTTTCCTGCGGGACTGTTTCATCCGTGTAACACCCCGTTAAGTCCACGCTTGGCTTGGTCAGGCACGGATAATCCTCATACACCTGAGCAGCAGTGTCTCACCGGTGAAACACTGCGCTTCGCCCTGCCTGCTACAAAAAAATCTAACTTGCTGATATTCCTAGATAAAACAATTCCGGCACGACTCCTGCGAACACTTAGGCAAAACCAACCGCAGAGTTGCATTGCACATCTTCAATGCGCAAGAAGATATGTAGAAGGAATTGATGTCATGGAACGTAGAAACAGTTCAGGGTCATTCCAATCGTCATTACTGGCGGTAGCGCTTGTGATGCTTTCAAGCGTCTGCGCTACACCTGTACTCGCTCAGGACGGCATTATCGTATTGGGCCGCCAGGTTCAGCCGCGCCTTGCAACGCATCCCACTGATATCCCCGACCCCAATCCAACGGTGGTCAATACCAACATCTCGCGACAAGTTGTCTCGACAGTCAATGGCAGCCTTGGCAATGCGCAAATGGGCGGTGAGCTGGCGGATGCAGATTTTGCCAACATCACCACGGGCTCCAGCATCAACTCAATGATCATGCCCAACGGCAGCCTTCCTGGTTTCAACGCTCTAGGCACCGACCAAGCCAACCACCAAGGTGCGACTAACACCGGCTCAGCCGGGCATTCAGGCGGCAACTCAGGGAATGGTTTGAGCGGCACCATCAACAGCACCATTCAACGCGGCCTTGCGCCATTGAACATACTCAGTGGGGGCAAGTGAGATGAAGAGTCTGCCGTTGCTAATAGCGCTTGCGATCTCAACCACGGCTTTGGCCGATGGATCGCCAGCATCCATGAGCCAAGCCACTATTTCCAGCAGCGCCAGCCACTATCAAGGCGTTGTTTCAGTTAACCAGGCAGCGGGCGAATGGCAACAGCAAAGTAATGCAAGAGCGCTGGCAGTGGGTAACGGCGCCAGCGCTTCGACCCAACAAATTCAAAACCTGAATATTCATAACGTCGACAGATCTCAAGCCGCAGACGTGGCCATTGAGGCGGGCGCATTTAACTCAGGTAATGGTGTCCTCGGTATCAACCAATCCGCCGGGGCAGGAACTCAACAGGCCAATGCAATGAGTATCAGTGTGAGCTCCGGGCTTATCAGCCTGGATGACTCAATGCTGTCGCAGAACGTGGCCATTACACAGATCTCAGGAGCAGTTGCACCCTCCACTGGGGAGCGACGCGTAGCGACCGATGACACTGCGTTTGTCGGAAGCCGTGGAGTTGTGCAATTGAACCAGAGTGCTGGGGTCGGGAACCGCATGGGGAACAACCTCAGTATCAGGGTGAGTGATTAGCCCTGAGCTCAACACAAGTGAGTAAGTCCTAAGTCCAACACAGCAAGGCAAGGAGATACACCATGAAAACTAAAATGGTAGTAATGACGCCGCTGGCAATCGCTTTGGCAGTCGCCATGGCAGCGACAACAGTACAAGCTGACCAGAAAAAATCTTGGTTCCCAGAAACAGGTGCATCCGCAACTGTCGACGATACCCAGATCATCAAAGGTAACGGCGTACTGAACGAAGGCACTGAAAACGCAGCAGGCGTTGATGACGTTGGGGCAGGCGCCTCGGGTAACGTCGGTATCAACGTTGTTGCAGGTACCAATAACCAACAGGCCAATGCCGCAGCACTTGCCAGTGCTGATGCTAGCTTTGTCTTTGGTACCGCCGAATCGTCAACCACTGTTAACCAGAAGTTGACCAACAACGGCGTGATGAACTATTCCAACCCAAGCACAGCAGCGCTCACCAACTCGCTTAACGGCGCCAGTGGTAACGTCGGTGCCAACGTTGGAGCGGGTACTTATAACCAACAGAAAAACGACATGGCTGCTGCGGTCTCTGCAGGCGCGTTCTCAACCGCCAGCAGCACAGCCACTCAGTCGATCACAAACAACACCACCAACAACAAAGCCACGCTTGAATATGGCTCTGCAAAAGTCGCTCTGAAAATGGGCGCTATTGGTGGCTACAAAGGCCAATCTGACCAGATCGGTGATGTCTATCTCGACTCTTGGGAAGGTGAAGGTCACCCAGGTGGCACCAACACTGGTCACGTAGATCTTGATAGCAACGCACAAGGCGCTACAGACCTTAACGGTGACGGCGGCGCACTGGCCTTCAACGAAGAAGGTGTGATCGGCCTGCTCGGTGTAGTGACCGGCAATATTCCGGTTGTAGCTGGCTTCAACGCTCCAGTGGTCAACACTGCAGTACTGAGTGGCTCGCTGAACTACGTATCGGGTAACGTCGGTGTCAACGTGGCGGCTGGTGCTGGTAACCAGCAAAGCAACTCTCTGTCGATTGCTGCAGGCTGCACCTCGTGCCCAGCCGGCGGTACTGGTGGCGGCGAATCGCTTCGCTACTAAGGAAAGTCCTGGGGGTTCCGGAGGTTCGGAACCCCTTTTCTTTTCCAAGGACTGACTTATGCGCGCCCTTCTCGTTGTCCTGATCATGTTGATTTGCCCTGCGTCCTACTCGGCTCAGCTGGGCTTTCCGGTACTACCGGGCGGAGCCTTGGCATTTAAGAACGTCGAAAGTTTTCGCGAACGGCGCTTCAGCAACCTGATCGAGCAAAAAACTGATTTCAGCTGTGGCGCTGCATCTCTGGCGACCATTCTGTATCAGGGTTATCGCTTCGATATCGACGAACAAACTGTCATTGAAGGAATGCTTCAACAAGCAGACCTTGATCTTGTACGCAGCCAAGGTTTCTCAATGCTCGACATGAAACGTTATGTCGAAGCCATTGGCTTACGCGCCCGCGGTTATCGCATTCCTGCTGAACAACTTGAGCAAATCAAAGTCCCGGTGGTCGTACTGCTGGATGTTCGCGGCTACAAGCATTTTGTAGTGCTGCAGAAAACCGAAAGCAATTGGGCCTACGTCGGCGACCCGGTTTTGGGCCACAAGCGCTACAAGCTGGACGATTTCAAAGCAGGCTGGAACGGTATTGTTTTCGCGGTAATTGGCGCTGGCTATGATCGCAACAATCCGTTAACAGACCCGCCGCAGCCACTGACTGCGCGCAACCGTCTGGACCGCTTCAAACCAGTCAATGATGCCGAGTTGATGGAGTTCGGCTTTATACAAAGTGACTTCTTTTAATGGAGCACGACATGAAGACTCAACTGTGTGTGGCAACCATTTGTTTGGCTGCCAGCCTGCCACTCCAAGCCACAGGACTGTTTGCACCTGCAGAGCTGAGTGACCAGGAGTTATCGCAACTACGCGGCCGATATGTACTGCCAGGAAGAATTGTGAATTTTGGTGTGACCATGGCCAGCACGTGGCAAAACGCGAGTGGCCAGGTACTCGGCGCCAAGGTCGATATGCAAATCCAGCAGAGCATCAAGCCGGTGTTCAACATCACCACATTTAAGCAGGGCAACAATGATGCAGCGGCCGCAACTATCGCCGCGGGAGTGGGTAACTCGCCCGCCCAAGGCACCGGCCAGCTAAGCGGTGGTAACAGCCTCAATAATGTTCAGGGTGTGGTGCAAACGACCCGTTCTGCCGGTGACCTAAACACCAGCTACAACAACCTTAATATCGATGTCAGCCACGGCAATACAGCACCTGCTGTGATGTCCGGCTCACAGCTAGTAAGCAGTGTGCAGCAAACCAGCGACGTCGGCACGGTAAGGGTCAGTCCAATGGGTGGCGGCTTGCAGTTGGCCATCGATGCCAACGGCCAAGGCGCTAGTCTGCAGCAGCTTGGAGCAGGCGGCGCAGTTCAACGTAGCGACATTTATGGCTCAAGTAACACTGTTACCAATTTCGCCGCGCTCAACGTATTGCTGAAAGAAAATATGCCGACCGCGAACGGGTTGAACTGTAATTGGAACCAACTTAACAATTTGCGTCCAACAGGGCTGTAAATATGGTCTAGGCTGGATTTGTGACCGATCTGAAATGGATATTTTCCTATGCCGAAGCACGTATCTCTAGGCTTGGCTATATGTGCGGCTAGCGCTCTTGCCGCGCCTACATTGATGGCCGCGACCGACGCTGAAGTAGACGCATTAAAACAACAACTCGAACTACTTAAACAGCATTACGATGCTCAGCAAAAAGCTTTGATGGTGCTCGAACAACGACTTAAACAAGTTGAGTCTCAACCCGTTCAAAAACCACTGCTGCGCCCTATCCCTGCAACCGGACGCAGTGAGACGGTGGCCAAATCTGGGGAAGCCGGTTACGGCACCAGCCTGCAAGATGATGCAGCGCCAGCACGCAGCGTTGAGAATATTTACAACGAGGCCAGCGGCTTCTTCGGCACAGGCACCTTCAGTTTTGAAACAGGCCTGACTTACAGTCACTACGACAGCAGGCAACTGTTTCTTAACGGTTTCCTGGCCCTCGACACCATCTTTCTTGGCAACATTGGTGTCGACCAAATTAACTCTGACACCTTAACCCTCGATCTGACTGGCCGGTATAACTGGCATGACCGTTGGCAGTTCGACCTCAACGTGCCTGTGGTGTACCGCGAGACTACATTTGAATCTGCTGGCGCAGGCGGCGCGAGCACATCCATCTCTGAAGAAACCGTCACCCGCAACCCTGAAATCGGTGATATCAGTGCCGGTATCGCTTATAAGTTCCTGACTGAAACCGAGAGCCGTCCAGATGCGGTCCTCAGCCTGCGGGTCAAGGCACCTACAGGTAAAGACCCTTACGGCATCAAGCTTCAGCAAGTACCTGGCAACGACAACTTGACGGTTCCAGAAGAGCTGCCAACCGGCAACGGTGTGTGGTCAATCACTCCTGGCATATCGTTGGTCAAAACCGTCGACCCAGCCGTGCTCTTCGGCAACCTTTCATACACCTATAACCTGGAAGAGGACTACAGTGACATCAGCTCTACGCGCGGGGTCAAGCAACCCGGCACAGTAAAGCTGGGTAACTGGTTCCAATTCGGCTTGGGCATGGCCTTTGCGCTAAACGAGCGCATGAGTCTGTCGATGTCTTACTCGCAGCTGCTTTCGCAAAAAAGCAGAGTCAAGGCTGAAGGCCAAGGCTTCACGTCAGTGCCCAGCAGTGACGCCAATGCCGCGTACTACAACATCGGCATGACCTATGCGTTCGATGAAAACCTAAGCATCGTGCCCAACCTATCCATCGGCCTGACACCCGATGCCCCCGACTTTACTTTCAGCGTCAGATTTCCTTACTACTTCTAACCAGAAAGCTTAACTTATCCACAGACCTAACCGCAGCGTGTTCCGGTTAGGTCTTCGTGCGCCTACTGTGCCTATTATGCAGTCCATCCAAGCACACGAGGTTGTTGTGGATACTCAAGCAATGCTCTGGGGATTAGTATTTGGCTCGGTCGGGCTGAGTTTTTTTATCTACGGGCGAAAGCACAGTAGAACCATGCCTTTTATTTGCGGATTGGGGCTGATGGTGTTTCCGTACTTCATTAGCAGTACTTTGCTGATGGTTGCGATAGGTTGCTCACTTATGGCTCTGCCCTATTTTGTCAGGCTCTGAGCCTAAGCAACCTCAGCGAATCTGGTGCTTATGCAGCAAGCGATAAAATGTCGGCCGTGAGATACCCAAACCGCGTGCCGCCTGGCTACAGTTCTCAGGATACCTCGCCATTGCATCGCTGAGGGCCTGAATCTCTGCTTTGCGCTTGTAGTCTTCCAAGGTTCTAAGCCGTTCAATAAGAATGCTGCCTGGTTCAAGACCAAGATCCTTGGCCTCAATCTGGCGCCCCTCTGCCAACACCAAACCTCGCCGCACTCGATTCGCCAACTCACGGACATTGCCGGGCCATTTGTGCTCAGCCAACTGCTTCAATGCTTCTTCACTAAAGCGCTTGGCCCGCCGGCCAGTTTCGGCGCTGTATAAACTGGCAAAGTAATTTGCCAACATTGGAATATCCGCCACTCGCTCATGCAAAGCGGCGGTATGCACTTGCAGTACATTGAGGCGGTAATACAGGTCTTCTCGGAAACTGCCGTTATCGATCGCGGCTTCAAGATCGATATGGGTTGCAGCCAGAACCCTGACATCAACCGATATTGGCTGGCTCCCTCCCACCCGCTCTATTTGTTTCTCTTGCAGAAAACGCAGCAGGTTAGCTTGCAACTCAAGGGGTAAATCGCCAATTTCATCGAGAAACAGGGTGCCGCCGTCTGCCGATTCAATCCGGCCGATTTTACGTTGATGTGCGCCGGTAAATGCACCCTTCTCGTGACCAAATAACTCTGACTGAATTAGGTGCTCAGGAATTGCCCCGCAGTTGATCGCAATAAATGGCTTACCTGCTCGGCTCGAACGGTGATGCAAGGTTCTTGCGACTAACTCTTTACCCGTACCGCTTTCACCACGGATCAATACCGGGGAATGGGTCGGTGCAAGTTTGGCCAGCAATTTACGTAAATCACGGATAGGTGTGCTCTGTCCAAGCAGCTCATTTTCATGATCATCAATGATGCCGCTTTTCCGCCCACGTAACCTTGCCATCCCGTAGGCTCGGCCCAAGGTCACATGCACCCGAGACACGTCAAACGGCAAGGTGTGATAGTCAAAAAACCACTCACCCACAAACTCACCAAGGGTATTAACCGAAGACAGCAAGTCAGGACTAAGCACTGCAATCCACTCAGCACCACTGCGGCTTAACAGTTGCTTGATTGCGGCTGGGCGACGCAAGTGCATTTCATTGAGCCGGATCAAACCGACATCGCAGTCACGCTCCTCCGCATACTCAAGCATGCAGCCTTCCACGGTCCATCCTGCCTCTCGAAGGCTTGGTAATAGCGACCGGCAATCATCACAAGGGTCGACTACCAAGAGGCGCCGCGGTGTACTCGTATCATTAAGCATACCTTTCCTTGGCGCCAAATAATTAACGTTTTTAATCAAAGGGTTAGGCGCGATTACAGTTACCCTAGCAATACTTTCGATAGCGACTTGGAACAATTCACACTAAGGCGCTATCGCTAAATAACTAGCCGTTCAAAACACGCTTATTTGGAGGTTAAGTCGGTGAAATAACTGCTTTTTTTGTGACGCAGTTCCGCTTTGGGAACACCACAGAGACGGCTCATCTGCCGGTGACAAGGATTTAGCTATTAGACCAACCAAGCCACGGCCAAGAGCACGGGTTATTTCATCTGCAAAAGGTTGGGAAGTTGCCTGCTGAGACTTAGTGCCCAGCCAAGCGAGAATGCTCATTACAGAGAAGTGTCTGGCGATCAGGGAATGTCGCCGATTCGAACTCAAGCGCTAGCTTGGAGTAAGACCATTTTTAGTGCTCGCCAGAGCTAGGGTTCATGCCACATCAGATACTGACTTTGTACATCGCCTGGCTTTCTATGAATTCACCAAATCCTGCAGCAGGGACAGGGTGTATGTGCATACAACGAATACGATGCTAATCCCCAGAGAAAAAACTGCACGGCTGGCAGGCATAACAACCTCTTCATTGATACCGGTTGATTGCCGAAAATAACGTGCACGCAGGGAAGCCATAATAATGGCAGCAGAAATGACGAGAATCATCATTAGCCCTAGCGATCGCCAGAGATGATCTATTAATCCGTGTATCAGAAAGATGCTAACGACTAAGCAGGACATCATAGTTCGCGCCCAAGCCATAAGGGTGCGTTCTGGTTGAAGCCCTGGATCCCCGTGCAGAGCGCTCATTTGCGCAACCTAAACAGTGCCATCAGTAAAGCCACCCTGCAAACACCAATGTGATTACCACTACGCCAGCAGCAGTGAGCGGAATATGCAGCGGTAACGTTAACGGCTCCTTTAGTCGAAGTGCTCGCTCAATGGCAAGCCAGCGAAAACAGGCCCATGTGCTAACGACCATTGCGAGCAGCAATAACGCAAGCGCCATAAAACTGCGTAATGAGGGTGTGAGGGAGTTGCTTGCAAATGCCTCAATAGCAATCCCACCGGCCATCAATGCCAGAGAAGTCCGTATCCAAGCCAAAAAAGTTCGTTCGTTGGCCAAGGTAAAGCGCGGGTCCGGATCGGTACCTACTCGCAACGAAAAACGCGAAAACCGAGGGTTCATATTAAAGACTATGCCTCATAATAAAAGCGTGGTTACGAGTCGACAAAGCTTTATCCATCAACTTGTGAAATGAGAATTAGAAAACAGCAGTTAGGTATTGCTCGATAACGGCGATACCTTCCAGATTGCCGATCCCCGGCTCCAGGCCAAGAGAAGTAGTGCCATCGCATACGTTCCTTAACGCTGGTGATAACTCAGTACGCAGTAGGTTCGGATTCGAGTCCACCTCAAGTGCGCCATCCCCACCTGCAGCAGCAAGCAGATGAGCAGATGCCATGAGTCCTACACCGCCGCCGAGGTAATGAGGGAAATAACATGCACCGGAAACGTTGATCGCTCTCGCGAGCGGTAATCCCTTGCTGATACCACCCCACTTAGCAGCGTCAGGCTGTACGATCGAGAGCGCCTTGCTGGCAAGCGCCTTCGCAAATGCAGGCTCACCCAAAATATTTTCACCCGCTGCTAGCGGAATATCTATATGACTCTGAATGTCCTGCCACTCAGACCAAGACGCCGTACAGCGTATTGGTTCTTCGACCCACTTGAGCCCGAACTGCTCGAAGTGAGGCAATAGTGTTTTAGCCTCCTCCAGTGTCCAACCCTGATTGACGTCAACCATTAGCCCAACGTTCTCGCCCAGCGTACGACGTAGTGTATTTAGGTTCTCGATGTCCCGGTCTAAGCCAAAGCCTATTTTCAATTTAAAGCGTGTATAGCCATTATCTTGCATGCTCTGTGCGAGCACCTCTGGCCGGGTTGGATTCAGACCGCTTGCATAGACCTGAATGCGATCGCTTTGCCCCCCAAGGTAGCGCCATAGCGGCTGCTCGACACGCCTCGCGCAGAGATCCCAAATGGCTAAATCAATACCCGCGATGCATTGAGCGAAAGGCCCCGGCTCAGCCGATTGCAGCGCCAGTACTTCGGAACGTTGAGTTAAGGTCTCAAAGACCTGCTCGGGAGAATTGAAAGAAACGCCCATAAGCAAAGGTTTAAAAACACTGGTCACAAGACGAGCTCGATGCTCAGCGCCAACCATTGGGAAGTTACACCAGACCTCACCCCAGCCCTGGTGACCATCATCATCGGTGACGCAAACGAGCACCATAGGACGATCCTCCATCGTCCCAAACGAGGTCTGTACAGGCGTTTCCAATGGGCAGCGGTAGACGAATGCGGCGACGTCTCGAACAGAGATCTGATTGTTCATTTTTTTAGATCCATTTCTAAGTGGATGTAGTCACCCCGGTAGGTAGCCTCGGCAACATAGATGACTGTCTGATCTGGGGCGGTCAGAATGCGGCGAATATTGGCAATCGGATCCCCCAAAGGAACACTGAGCAGCCTGGCGGTCTCCAAATCAGCCTTGGCAATGGTGATGCTTTGCTTCGCTCCCGCTATTTCCACATCTTCCAGAGACACCAACACCGGGAGAATCACTTCAGTGCGAAAGCGCTCTTCAGCTAACTTGAATACCCGCTCATCTAGATAAATAGAGATGACGCAGTACTTCGTACCTTCGCGGGTATGAACACGCCGCAAGTGCTGGTAGGACGGGGCAGGCGTACCGTCTTTTTCGGTTAAACACAGAGGAGAACTAGAGTCCGAGATGTTGGTTAGCAGCGGCTTATCTCCACGATAAGCTTCTACCAGAGCATCCAAGTTCGTCTCAACCTTCAGAGGAGTCGGCCGTGCAGGGCTTTTCAGGACAAAAGTTCCAATGCCACGCTGTATCTGAACCAATCCAGAACTACTGAGTTGGTGCATGGCCTGGCGGACGGTCACTCGCGAAACCGAAAACTCCGCCATCAGCACTTCAATGGTTGGAAGCAGAGTATTTTCTGGCCAGATCTGACGTTCGATACGGTAACGAAAAATGTCCGCTAGCTGGACGTAGAGAGGGATAGGACTCGAATCAAAGAATTTCTGTTTTCCACTCTGCTCAGTCATTTGCGACCTTCATTTACCAGACTCCCACTACGCTAGGGCAAAGAAGTGCCTCTCGGCACTGCATCGACGAATTTCTTCGGCCAGGCCACGGCTGCTTGCACGCCACCAAAGCACAAAAATGTTGACAGCAAAGCTATCATGCGCAAAAGTCCTATACAAGAGACGTCCTAATATTAGGACTTTATAACTATACGATGCACCGCCCGCTTGATGGTAGGTAGCGCACCCCGAACAACAACATCGATCCGAACAGTCGAGGAAATTAAACGATGTCTAATACGTACGATTACATTGTGGTAGGGGCCGGGTCGGCAGGCTGCATCGTCGCCAATCGCCTATCCGCCAACCCCGAAACACGAGTTCTGCTATTGGAAGCGGGTGGCTGGAACCGCAATTTCTGGCTCCACTTACCCGTTGGCTACTTCCGATCAATCTACGATGCGCGATTTTCACGCCTATTTGACACGGTCCCCTCGGTAGGCAGCGGTAACCGCAATATCATCTGGCCGCGTGGGCGCGTCATGGGAGGGTCGAGCTCCATCAACGGGCTCATCTACATTCGAGGTCAAAAGGAGGACTTCGACAGCTGGTCTATCAATGGAGCTACCGGTTGGTCCTACAAGGAGGTACTCCCCTATTTCCGTCGCATTGAAACGTACTGCAAAGGAGAGAGCACATTCCGTGGTGGAGCCGGGGAAATGCACGTCTCAGACTTGCGGCACGATCACCCCTACTGCGCTGCTTGGGTAAAAGCGGCACAACAATACGGGCTACCCTACAACGCTGATCTGAACGGCGGGAATACAGCCGGTGTTGGCGCCTATCAACTGAGCCTGAAAGGACGTTGGAGATGCAGCGCCGCAACCGCGTTCATCAACCCCATCCGAAATCGTCCAAACCTAACGATTCTTACCGGAGCAAATGCCACACGAATTATCTTCGAAGGGCTACAAACCAAGGGCGTCGAATGGCAGCAAAAAGGAGTACTGAATCAAGCCACAGCTGCTCGCGAGGTAATCCTTTCAGCAGGTGCAATTCAGTCTCCGCAGCTACTCATGCTTTCTGGGATAGGCCCCTCTGAGCATATTAGTGAGCACGGAATAACACCGGTATACAACTCTCCCGAGGTTGGCGGCAACCTACAAGATCACTACCAGATGCGCGTCACCTATCGACTGCGAAAGAAGGTTTCGCTCAACACTGATATTCGCAATCCATTGAAGCTCGCCGAGATGGGTATGCAGTGGCTCTTCAATGCTTCAGGGCCATTGACTGTAGGTGCAGGCCAAGTCGGTGGCAGTGCCTGCACACCCTACGCCGATGGTGATAGACCAGACGTCCAGTTCAACGTCATGCCACTGACTGTCGACAAGCCCGGAGCGCCACTGCACCGATATCCCGGCTTCACCGCTTCGGTCTGGCAGTGTCACCCCCGCTCCCGTGGGACTGTGCGCCTCACATCGTCAGACCCGAGTGCCAAGCCAATTATCGACCCAAATTACTTTTCGAATCCATTCGATCGCAAAGTGATGATCGAGGGCATCAAGATTCTGCGCGAAATTGCCAACCAACCCGCCTTCCGTGATCTATGGGAATGCGAACTGGAGCCGGGGCTAGATGCTGCGACCGACGAGCAGATTTGGGAGGCTATTCGCAACCGTGGTGGCACCGTTTTCCACTGCGTCGGCACCTGCCGTATGGGTAACGATCCTAAGTCGGTGGTAGATCCGTACTTAAGGGTTCGCGGTGTCCAAGGGCTGCGCGTCATCGACGCTTCTGTCATGCCGATCGTGACCTCCGCCAATACCAATGCGACGTCGCTGATGATCGGTGAGAAAGGCGCCGATATGGTGCTTCGCGATGACGCTGAATCGAACATCACCCAGACGAATATACAAACAGTACATTCGATAAAGGAAGCAGTTAAATGAAATTCGATTATGCAAGGAACGATGAGCAAGGTAATAAATTCGAGAGCCGCAACCCTGCTCGCCCGGATGAGTGTGTCGGCCGCTACAGCGAAGTCACCGATAGGGTCGTAGTCGATGGAATGATCGAAAAAGCGCGACGCGCGCAAGCCGAGTGGGCAAAAGTCCCCGGCGTACAGCGCGGTGATCTACTGAATAGCTATTTGATTACTGTAGAGCAAAACGTCGACCGCATTGCCGAGTCAATTACACTTGAACAAGGCAAGACTATCGTTGAAAGCCGTAATGAGATTCTCAAAGGCTGCGCAGAAGGTCGTTTCATAGCATCTGAAGCTGCCCGCCAGCAGGTTCAGACGATAGCATCGGCGAGAAGTGACGTGCGCAATCTTATTCTGCATCGGCCACGGGGTACGATATTCGCCATCTGCCCATGGAATTTCCCGGCGATGACCCCACTGCGCAAACTCTGCCCGGCCATCGCCTTCGGCAACGCCATGCTGATCAAACCTTCGCAGTTCACTCCAGCGGCAGCGTTCATGCTGGCTGAGATTGCTGAAGACTTCTTCCCAGAGGGCCTGCTCCAAGTGATGCCCTGCCCTGGGCGGATGGCTAGTGAACTGGTGGCATCTGCCCGTTTTGACGGAGTGAGTTTCACCGGTTCGGTGGAAATAGGCCGAAAGGTTGCCGAAGCTGCAGCTACCAGCCTAGTACCAGCTCAACTGGAGCTGGGAGGCAAGAATGCGGTAATCATCAACGATGTAATTGACCTCGATAGCTGTCTAGACCAAGTCTTCGCCGCCTCCTTTCAAACCAGCGGCCAGCGTTGCACAAGTATCAGCCGAGTCATAGTAAAGCGTGATCTGCACAGCGCAGTTGTCGATGGACTGGCCGCGCGCGTACGCAAACTGTCACTTGGTGACGGAATGGCCGCAGGCACCGGGATGGGGCCACTATGCCACCAAGAGCATTGGCAGTCGGTCAGGGATATGACAGCCAAGGCCATCACTGAGGGCGCCGAACTGATAGTCGGTGGCGACATTGATGTTTTGGAGACCTGTCCTGGAGGTTACTTCTACAAAGCAACGATCCTGAACAATGCGGACCGTTCGCCCACCGCCAGCCGAGAGGAAATTTTCGGGCCAGTACTGTCAATCATGTCTTACGACAGTTTTGATCAAGCATTGAAATTGCTGAACTCAACTCGTTTCGGACTGACTTCGAGCCTGTTCTCTGACTCTCATTGTCTTATCCAGCGGTTCCTTCAGGAAAGCCAGCACGGCATGTTGCATGTCAATAACGGCACTGTGCCTGATGTAAACATGCCCTTTGGTGGCATGAAAAGCTCAGGCGTTGGCTCATATTCGGTAGGGGCTTCAGTCGCAGCGTTCTACACCGTCGAGCAGTCAGCCTATCTCGCATGGTGACATAAAACGAAAACTTGTATTTCCAGGGCTGACAGAAAGCAGTCCTTAGTTCGATATAAAAATAAAGACAGGACGAATACAGTGAAACTAATGAAAATACTGACAGGTTTTTTCCTGCTGTTGCTGACCGCCGCAGCTCAGGCTACGACTCCTAACCCATTTGACTGGTCGTCAGTACCCAAACAGGACGACCAGATCATTATGCGCCTGGCTCATTCTTTAAACATGGAATGGAGCTCGCAAACCGTTACGTTAAAACGCTTCGGTGAGTTGGTCGCCGTCTACTCCAATAATCGCATCAAACCGCAGATCTACCCGGGCTCGCAGCTAGGCGGGGAAAAAGAGATGCTCCAGCAGACTCGTCAAGGCGTTATTCAAGCGACCATTCCTGCGACCAATAACATGGCGCCGTTAGCACCCAGTCTAAATGTACTGCTGCTGCCTTATTTGACTCAGAGCACTGACGAGTCGAACTACCTGTTGGACAAAATTACGCCGTTTTTGGTACCGAGGGTCATCAATGAGGCAGGAGTACGGATAGTAGGCTGGGAGAATACAGGATGGCGAAACTTCTTCTACAACGCTGATCAGCCTATTCAAAAGCCAGCAGACCTAGCCCCGTTAAAGATGCGCGTTCCTCCGAACGCAATCATGCTCGGCACCTATAAAGCATGGGGCGCATCACCGGCACCAATAGCCTGGAACGAGTTGTACAGCGCCTTGCAACAGGGTGTAGTCAAAGGCGGTGACAGCCCGATCTCCGACATACTCGGGATGAAGTTCGATGAGGTCATTACGCGCGTTACTCGGTTGCACTACACAATTCTTACCCACCCAATCGTCGTCTCCGAGCACTGGTTCCAAAAGTTGCCGCCAGATTTACAGGAAGCCGTGCTCCGCGCTGGAAGGGAAACCACGGATTACGTGCGCTGGTGGCAACCTCTCGACGAAGCTCGCTGGTGGAAGCAAGCGAAAGAGGCGGGCCTGAAGATCGACACGATCGAAGATGAATCGGAGTGGCGTGAGAAAGCGCAAGCGATATGGCCGCGCTATTACGGACTGATTGGTGAAGATGGGGCCGAGGTGGTGAAAGCTGCCACTGACATCCTCAAGACCTACCACAACAACAATAACTAATGGCGCTAAAGCGTCTAGCGAACATCGGCTAGTGCCGCCGCTCGCAAATCAGTCTGCGGAGTGTGGATATGCTGGACATCATTCGAAAAATTCAATTAATGCTATGCCATCTGCTGTTGTCGGCGATGGTACTTGCCCTTTTCTTCCAAATTATTGCCCGGGGTTTCAATTTCGGCGTGGACTGGACCGAAGAACTTTCTAGATTTGCGTTCATTTCGTTCGTGTTCATCAGTGCAAGTTATTCAGCGCTGATGAAGGCAGACCTACGAATCGGGTTCTTATCCGACTGGCTTTGTCAGCGCATCGGCGAGACGCCAGTACAGCTGTTCATTACGGTAATACTAATGAGCTTCGATTGCCTTATGGTCGTCTATTCCTTTGAAAACGTGTTAGACGGTCGCAAGTACCCCAGCGTATCGCCCGTGCTTGGATTCAATACCAGCTATCTCTTTCTGGTGCTGGTTTTTGCTTTCGCGATGTCAGCAGTTGCGCGAGTTATAGGCTGGCGTGACCGTGCCGTTTCGGTGGAGGACGCCGCATGAGTAATGTGCAGCTAGTACTGGCAATTGTTCTGCCATTGTTGCTTCTGTTGGGTGTGCCTATATATGCGGCGCTAGGGCTTACCGGGTTTGCTGCTGCCTACCTATTGGACGCACAACTGGTCTTCGCACCCCAAGCAATATTCAATGGAGTCGATAACTTCGCGTTATTAGCCATTCCGGCTTTTATTCTTGCCGGTAACATCATGGAAAAAGGTGGATTAACCCATGACATTATTCGGATCTTCCGCCGCGCATTTGGCAACATCCCCGGAAGCCTGGGCATTGTCACAATTTTTTCCTGCATGTTTTTCGCCGCAATTTCTGGCTCGGGTCCAGGAACGGTAGCAGCCATTGGATCAATAATGATCCCATCAATGATTCGCTACGGTTACCCAGCACCATATGCTGCATCAGTCACAGCCACGGGAGGAACGCTAGGCGTTCTTATTCCGCCAAGCAACCCAATGATTATTTACGCGGTGATCGCTAACGTCTCTATAGCTGACATGTTCGCCGCTGGGTTGATCCCTGGGTTGATCCTAGGGTTCGTTCTAGCATTTACCGCCTACATAGTGGCCAAGAAGTCAGGCGCGGTTGTTAATAACTTAGTGGATATGGAAACAGAGAGCGTGCCAGCACTTGTCTGGAAGGGGAAATTCGCTCTTTTCCTGCCTGTCCTTATTCTTGGCGGCATCTACTCCGGCATGTTCACCCCGGTTGAAGCGTCAGTAGTGGCAGTCGTTTACTCACTGCTGGTTGCCCGGTTTATCTATCGCAAGCTAAATCGAGAAGCCTTGTCGTTAGCGTTTGAGCAGACACATCGGATCGGTGGGGCACTGATGATAGTGGTTGCCTGCTCCACCCTGCTGGCGACGACTATTACCCTCGAAAATATCCCGCAGCAGATCAGTGAAGCGTTTTCCGGCATTTCTACCAACCCGTTGGTCATACTGCTTTGGATTAACATTTTTCTGCTGTTTGTCGGGACCTTCATGGAGACTATCTCCGCTATTATCATCCTAGCCCCGATTCTTGTGCCTTTGGTAACGGCCTTTGGAATCAACCCGGTGCATTTCGGCATCATCCTAGTCACCAATATCCAAATAGCATTCCTGACCCCACCACTGGGCGTGAATCTATTTGTTGCCAGCCAAATATCTGGACTGCCTGTCGAAAAGATCATTCGTTCGATTTGGCCATTCCTATTGGCATTACTAGGCGTGCTGACACTGGTGACACTTGTACCGCAATTGAGTCTGTTCCTACCGTCTCTGCTGCGTTCCTGACTTCTCAGCGATGGGCACCGACTACATTTGTATCGGTGCCTCGACTGCAGCAGGTTTCAAAGTTTTTGACCTGAAGAGATTAAACTCCTCTCTTTATTGCAGTCTTTACTGGGGTTGCAGAGTGGCCTTCCCCTAGGTCTACCAATGCTAAATGTAGTGCTCGCCAGAGCTAGGGTTCAGGCCACATCAGATAAGGAGACACCCATGGTGCCTCCGAACAGAAACAGTGTTTACACCTTGGTATTAGCGCCAGCCGTCACTCAACAGTGACAGACTTGGCCAGGTTACGGGGCTGGTCGACGTCTGTGCCTTTAAGCACTGCAACGTAGTACGACAGCAGTTGCAGCGGGATGGTGTAGAGAATCGGTGCGAGCGCATCATGGATGTGTGGCATGTTGACCACGTGAGTGCCTGCGCCATTGCTCATGCCGGCTTGTTCATCGGCAAACACGATCAGCTCACCGCCCCGTGCACGTACTTCCTGCAGGTTGGATTTAAGTTTCTCCAACAACTCGTTATTGGGGGCAACGGTAACGACTGGCATATCTGCATCAACCAACGCTAATGGGCCGTGCTTAAGTTCGCCTGCCGGGTAGGCTTCAGCATGGATGTAGGAAATCTCTTTGAGCTTCAAAGCGCCTTCCATCGCCACCGGATACTGCGCACCGCGCCCCAGGAACAGGGTGTGGTGCTTCTCGGCAAAGTGCTCGGAAACTTTTTCCACAATAGCGTCCATCGCCAATGCTTCACCCAAGCGGGTTGGCAGGCGGCGCAGTTCAGCGACCAACTCAGCCTCAAGCTGTGGATCGAGCGTGCCACGCACGCGGCCCATGGCCAGCGTCAGTAACATCAGCGCGACCAGTTGCGTTGTGAAGGCTTTGGTCGAGGCCACGCCAATTTCAGGGCCTGCCAACGTCAACAAGGTCAGGTCTGACTCACGGACCAACGAGCTGATACCAACATTACAAATCGCCAGGCTAGCCAGATAACCGCCCTGCTCTGGAGACAGGTCTTTGGCGTTGCGCAACGCAGCCAAGGTGTCAGCGGTTTCACCGGACTGGGAGATGCTGACAAACAGTGTGTCGGCCTGCACCACAACCTTGCGATACCGGAACTCGCTGGCCACTTCGATCTGGCACGGAATACCGGCCAGTTCTTCGAGCCAATAACGCGCAACCATACCGGCGTGATAGCTGGTGCCGCAGGCAACGATCTGAATGTTTTTAACCTTGGCGAAAATATCGGCAGCTTGCGGGCCAAACGCCTGTACCAGCACGTGATCTTCGGCCAGACGGCCTTCCAGAGTGCGCTGTACAACAGCTGGCTGCTCGTGGATTTCCTTGAGCATGAAGTGGCGATACTCACCTTTGTCAGCTGCTTCTGCGCCTTCGTGATATTGCACCTGCTCACGCTTTACTGCTTTGCCGTCAACATCCCAGATCTGTACGTCATCACGGCAAATTTGCGCGATGTCGCCTTCTTCCAGGTACATGAAACGGTCAGTCACCTGACGCAGGGCCAATTGATCAGATGCAAGGAAGTTTTCACCAAGGCCCAAACCGATCACCAGCGGGCTGCCACTACGCGCGGCAACAATACGCTCGGGTTGCTTGGCACTAATAACGGCCAAGCCATAAGCGCCGTGCAGTTGCTTGACCGCTAGCTTCAGCGCAGCGCAAAGATCCAGCTCGGTTTTTAGTAGGTGATCGAGCAGGTGCACAATCACTTCAGTGTCGGTGTCGGAGCTAAAGGTGTAACCCTGCTCTTTGAGCTGGTCACGCAGAGCATCGTGGTTTTCAATGATGCCGTTGTGCACAACCGCGAGCTGATGCCCGGAGAAATGTGGGTGTGCATTGCGCTCGCTCGGTGCGCCGTGAGTCGCCCAGCGGGTGTGTGCGATGCCGACGCGCCCAGGCAGAGGCTCTGCCTTGAGCGCCGCTTCAAGTTCACTGACCTTGCCAACCCGACGGCGGCGATCGAGCTCGCCTGCCTCATTTAACAAAGCCACACCCGCGCTGTCGTAACCCCGATATTCGAGGCGCTTGAGGCCCTCAACCAGCACAGCGGTGATATTACGTTCAGCTACGGCTCCGACGATTCCACACATAATTGGCTCCTTACGACTCTAAGCTCGCGCAGATCAATTTGATCCCACGCGACTGCAATTGGCTACGAGCGTCTTTATCCAGACGCTCATCGGTTATCAGGGTATGTACACGTGCCCAAGGCAATTCGAGGTTGGGAATCTTGCGACCTATCTTGTCGCTCTCCACCATCACAATCACTTCACGGGCAACTTCAGCCATGACTTGGCTCAAGCCCAGCAATTCATTGAATGTTGTTGTACCGCGTGCCAAATCGATGCCATCAGCACCGATAAACAGCTGGTCGAAATCGTATGAACGTAGCACCTGCTCGGCCACCTGACCCTGAAACGACTCTGAATGCGGATCCCAGGTGCCGCCAGTCATCAACAACACAGGTTCGTCTTCCAGCTCGCGCAGCGCGTTGGCAACGTTGAGCGAGTTAGTCATTACCACCAGACCGGGCTTACGCCCCAGTTCAGGGATCATCGCTGCGGTCGTAGTACCGCTATCGATGATGATGCGTGCATGTTCGCGAATACAGCTCACTCCCGAGCGGGCAATGGCTAATTTGTAGCTCGATACCGGCTGGCTGACGTCGACCATCAGTTCTTGCGGTAATTGCACGGCGCCGCCATAACGGCGCAACAACAGGCCGTTCTTTTCAAGCGCGGCCAGATCTTTGCGAATCGTGACTTCTGAGGTCGAGAAACGTTTCGCCAACGCGTCGACACTCACTTCGCCCTGCTCGGTGAGCAAGGCAAGAATTGAATGACGGCGTTGCGGGGTGTTGCGTTTCGACATGCTGTAAGTTTCGATTCGAAAGATAAGTTCGTGAATCAAAACCTAATGAAGCTTTTAGGTCAAGTAAAACAGCAAAAAGGCCGCCAAATGGCAGCCTTTTTCAAGTTATCAACAGCCCAAACGAAAGTTAGCTCGTTAGCAGCCCTTGATTCATTTCTTGGTAGGTCGTTTCCAGCCTTCGATATTGCGCTGTTTGCCGCGTCCCACTGCGAGGTTATCCACAGGCACGTCGCTGGTAATCACCGAGCCTGCGCCCGTAGTGACTCGATCACCCAAATTTATGGGCGCAACCAGTGAGGTATTCGAGCCGACAAATACATCTTCACCCATAATCGTGCGGTGCTTGTTAACGCCGTCATAGTTGCAGGTGATAGTGCCAGCACCAATATTGGTCCGCGCGCCGATTTCAGCGTCGCCCAAGTAGCTCAAATGTCCGGCTTTAGCGCCTTCACCGAGCACAGCGTTTTTCAGCTCTACAAAGTTACCCACATGCGCCTTGGCACCCAGTACAGTGCCCGGACGCAAGCGCGCGAATGGCCCGCAATCGGCGCCCTCACCTACTTCGGCGCCATCAAGATGGCTGTTGGCCTTGATGATCGCGCCTTTGCGCAGGGTGCTGTTCTTGATGATGCAATTGGCGCCGATCTCGACGTTGTCCTCAATCAGCACTTTGCCTTCGAGGATTACGTTGATGTCGATCATGACATCACGGCCGACGGTGACGTCACCACGCTGATCAAAGCGCGCGGGATCACGCAGGGTCACTCCTTGCGCCATCAACGAGCGAGCAGCGCGTTGTTGATAGTGACGCTCAAGTTCGGCGAGTTGACGACGATCATTGGCGCCTTGCACCTCCATCGCATCCAAAGGCTGCTCAGTTGCAACCACTAAACCGTCCGCCACGGCCATGGCTATAACGTCGGTCAGGTAATATTCGCCCTGGGCGTTGCTGTTTGAAAGGCGCCCCAGCCAGTCGCCCAGCTTGGTTGCCGGTACCGCGAGAATACCGGTGTTGCCTTCATTGATCAGGCGCTGCGCTGCGCTGGCATCCTTATGCTCAACAATGGCTTCAACCTGGCCAGCGGCGTTGCGCACAATACGGCCATAACCGGTCGGGTCATCCAGGGTGACGGTAAGCAAACCGAGCTGTTGATCGTTAACCTGCAGCAACAGACGCTCAAGCGTACTCTTTTCAATCAGCGGAACATCACCGTAGAGAATCAACACGCGGTCGCTGGTCAGCGCAGGCAATGCTTGGGCGACGGCATGGCCGGTGCCCAGTTGCTCGGTCTGCATCACGAAATTCAAATCATCTGCAGCAAGGCGTTCGCGCACAGCATCGGCGCCATGCCCAACCACCACATGAATGCCTTGGGGGTTGAGCTCACGGGCGATATCGATGACATGACCGAGCATCGACTTACCAGCAACCGGGTGCAGCACCTTGGGCAAGGCGGAACGCATGCGTGTGCCCTGACCTGCTGCAAGAATGACGATATCAAGTGACATAACAAAAGTTACCATTGGTTAAAGACGGAATTCCTTTCCATACACTGCATTGCGCAGTTTTTGGCGCAGCAAAGAAAAAGGGTAGCCTAGGCTACCCTTTTACTTATCTGCAAAAAAGTCTGACTGCTGCGATTAGCCGCCGAACTTCTTACGCAATTGCTGGACGGTGCGCAGCTGAGCTGCAGCCTCGGCCAGACGAGCAGCAGCAGAGCCGTAATCGAACTCGGCGCCTTGCTCGTTCAACGCTTTCTCAGCAGCCTTGACGGCTTCCTGAGCAGACGCTTCATCAAGATCGGCAGCACGCTGCACAGTGTCGGCCAAAACCTTCACCATGTTTGGCTGCACTTCAAGGAAACCACCAGAGATGTAAAACACCTCGGTTTCGCCACCTTGCTTGATCAAACGGATTGGACCCGGCTTCAGGTCAGTCAGCAACGGCGCGTGGCCTGGAGTGATACCGATATCACCCAAGTTACCGTGCGCAATTACCATCTCGACCAGTCCGGAAAACATCTCCGCTTCTGCGCTGACGATATCGCAATGGACTGTCATAGCCATAACCTTGCCTCACATTACAGGTTGTGGATAAGTTTTATCCACAACCTGATGCGCCCGTTTCCAGGCGCATACGGTGATTACAGTTTCTTCGCTTTCTCTACCGCTTCTTCAATGCTGCCGACCATGTAGAACGCTTGCTCTGGCAAGTGATCGTAGTCGCCCTTGAGGATGCCGCTGAAGCCTGCAATGGTGTCTTTCAGGGAAACGTATTTGCCTGGAGAACCGGTGAAGACCTCGGCCACGAAGAATGGCTGAGACAGGAAGCGCTGAATCTTACGAGCACGGGATACCAACTGCTTATCGGCTTCGGACAATTCGTCCATACCCAGAATAGCAATGATGTCCTTCAGCTCTTTGTAACGCTGCAGTACGTACTGAACGCCACGAGCGGTGTCGTAGTGCTCCTGACCAATCACCTGCGGATCGAGCTGGCGAGAGGTGGAGTCCAACGGATCCACAGCTGGGTAGATACCCAACGAAGCGATGTCACGGGACAATACGACGGTTGCGTCCAAGTGGGCGAAGGTGGTCGCCGGGGACGGGTCAGTCAAGTCATCCGCTGGTACGTATACGGCTTGGATCGAAGTAATCGAACCGGTCTTGGTCGAAGTGATACGTTCTTGCAGAACGCCCATCTCTTCGGCCAGAGTCGGCTGATAACCTACTGCCGACGGCATACGGCCGAGCAGTGCGGATACTTCAGTACCGGCCAAGGTGTAACGGTAGATGTTGTCCACGAAGAACAGTACATCACGGCCTTCATCACGGAACTTCTCAGCCATGGTCAGACCAGTCAACGCTACGCGCAGACGGTTGCCCGGTGGCTCGTTCATCTGACCGTAGACCAAGGCTACTTTGTCGAGAACGTTGGAATCCTTCATCTCGTGGTAGAAGTCGTTACCCTCACGAGTACGCTCACCCACACCAGCGAACACGGAATAACCGCTGTGCTCGATGGCGATGTTACGGATCAGTTCCATCATGTTTACGGTTTTACCAACACCGGCACCACCGAACAGACCAACCTTACCGCCTTTGGCAAACGGGCAGATCAGGTCGATAACCTTGATGCCTGTTTCCAGCAGTTCGTTGCTGCCCGCTTGTTCAGCGTAGCTTGGCGCAGGACGGTGAATGCCCCAACGCTCTTCTTCGCCAATCGGGCCAGCTTCGTCGATTGGGTTGCCCAGCACGTCCATGATACGGCCCAGGGTCTTAACCCCAACCGGTACCTGGATGGTTGCGCCGGAGCTGTTGACGTCGAGGCCACGTTTCAGGCCTTCGGTCGAACCCATTGCAATTGTACGAACCACACCGTCGCCCAGCTGCTGCTGAACTTCGAGGGTGGTTTCAGCGCCGACTACTTTCAACGCTTCATAAACACTCGGCACATGATCACGCGGGAATTCCACGTCGATAACGGCGCCGATGATTTGAACGATACGTCCGCTACTCATCTTTGGTTCCTCTGAATATTTGAACCGTTCTTAAACCGCGGCAGCGCCGCCGACGATTTCCGAAATCTCTTGGGTAATTGCTGCCTGACGCGCCTTGTTATAGATCAGTTGTAAATCACCAATCAAATCACCGGCGTTGTCGGTGGCGTTCTTCATTGCAATCATCCGTGCAGCTTGTTCAGCCGCGTTGTTCTCAACCACTGCCTGGTACACCTGCGACTCCACGTAACGCACCATCAAGCCTTCGAGAAGCTCTTTGGCGTCGGGTTCGTACAGGTAGTCCCAGTGATGCTTGAGCTCTTGATCCGGAGTCGCCACCAATGGAATCAACTGCTCCACTGTCGGCTGTTGCGTCATGGTGTTGATGAACTTGTTCGAGACCACGGACAAACGATCGATACGACCTTCGAGGTACGCATCGAGCATTACCTTGACGCTACCAATCAGATCATTGATCGATGGTTCTTCGCCCAGGTGGCTGATCGCAGCAACAACATTGCCACCAAAGTTACGGAAAAACGCCGCACCTTTGCTACCAATCACGCAGAGATCAATCTCTACGCCTTGCTCGCGATTGCTCGCCATGTCTTTGACCAGAGCCTTGAACAGGTTGGTGTTCAGACCACCACACAGACCACGGTCACTGCTTACCACTACATAACCTACACGCTTTACTTCGCGCTCGATCATGAACGGGTGGCGGTATTCCGGGTTGGCGTTGGCCAGATGACCAATTACCTGGCGGATACGCTCCGCGTAGGGACGGCTAGACGCCATGCGCATTTGTGCTCTGCGCATTTTGCTTACCGCCACCTTCTCCATGGCGCTGGTGATCTTCTGCGTGCTTTTGATGCTCGCAATCTTGCTGCGAATCTCTTTTGCGCCTGCCATTTGACACCTATCAGGTTAGCAAGCGAGGGCTGCAAAGCCCTCGCTGCGGCTTACCAGGTTTGGGTGGCTTTGAACTTCTCGATACCGGCTTTGAGGGCCGCATCGATTTCGTCGTTGAAGTCACCCTTCACGTTAATCTTCGCCAACAAGTCAGCGTGATCACGGTTGAAGTAAGCAATCAGGGCCTGCTCGAAAGCACCAACTTTGGCGACTTCGATATCCCGCAGGAAACCACGCTCAGCTGAGTACAGCGACAGCGCCATGTCAGCAATCGACATTGGTGCATATTGCTTCTGCTTCATCAGCTCAGTGACGCGCTCACCGTGTTCAAGCTGCTTACGAGTGGCTTCGTCCAGGTCAGATGCGAACTGGGCGAATGCCGCCAATTCACGGTACTGAGCCAGAGCGGTACGGATACCACCGGAAAGCTTCTTGATGATCTTAGTTTGAGCCGCACCACCTACACGGGATACCGAGATACCAGCGTTGACCGCTGGACGGATACCGGAGTTGAACATCGAGGTCTCAAGGAAGATCTGACCGTCAGTGATCGAAATCACGTTGGTTGGTACGAACGCAGAAACGTCGCCAGCCTGGGTTTCAATGATTGGCAGAGCGGTCAAAGAACCGGTTTTGCCAGTCACAGCACCATTGGTGAACTTCTCAACATACTCTTCGGATACGCGCGATGCACGCTCCAACAGACGGCTGTGGAGATAGAACACGTCACCTGGGTAAGCTTCACGGCCTGGTGGACGGCGCAGCAACAGGGAAATCTGACGATAAGCCACTGCTTGCTTGGACAGATCGTCATAAACGATCAGCGCGTCTTCACCACGGTCACGGAAGTATTCACCCATGGTGCAACCGGAGTAGGCAGAAATGTACTGCAGCGCTGGGGATTCAGAAGCCGAGGCAGCCACCACGATGGTGTTGGCCAAGGCGCCATTCTCTTCCAGCTTGCGCACCACGTTAGCGATGGTCGATTGCTTCTGACCGATTGCTACGTAGACGCACTTAATGCCGCTGTTTTTCTGATTGATGATGGCGTCAACTGCCAAAGCAGTCTTACCGATCTGACGGTCACCAATGATCAGCTCACGCTGGCCACGGCCTACCGGGATCATGGCATCGACTGACTTGTAGCCAGTCTGTACCGGCTGATCAACCGACTTACGCCAGATCACGCCCGGTGCAACCTTTTCAACAGCGTCAGTTGCGACGTTGTTCAGCGGGCCTTTACCGTCGATTGGATTACCCAATGCGTCAACAACACGACCCAGCAGTTCCGGACCAACCGGAACTTCGAGGATACGGCCGGTGCACTTCGCGCTCATGCCTTCTGCGAGCGTGGTGTATGCACCCAGTACGACTGCACCAACGGAGTCTTGCTCCAGGTTCAGTGCCATACCGTAGACGCCACCCGGGAACTCGATCATTTCGCCATACATAGCATCGGCGAGACCGTGAATACGCACAATACCGTCAGATACGCTGACGATAGTGCCTTCGTTTCGGGCTTGGGAAGAGACGTCGAGTTTCTCGATACGTCCCTTGATGATTTCACTTATTTCGGAAGGATTGAGTTGCTGCATAGCTCTGCTGCCCCTTCAAACTCAAGATTTCAATGCTTCGGCCAGTTTCGCGATTTTGCCGCGAACTGAGCCATCGATAACCAGGTCGCCGGCGCGAATGATGACACCACCTATCAGGGCGGCATCCTCCGCGGCGTGCAGACGCACTTCTCGACCGAGCCGTGCACTGAGAACCTTGGCGAGTTTGTCTTGCTGTTCATCGTTCAACGCAAAAGCACTGGTCACATCAACGTCTATCGACTTTTCCTGCTCAGCCTTATACAGCTCATACAGGTCAACGATTTCCGGCAACAAGGCCAGACGATCGTTTTCAGCCAATACGTGGATGAAATTGCTTACTTGTGCGTCAAACTTGTCACCACACACTTCAATAAAAGTGGTGGCCTTGTCTTTACTCGTCAAACGCGGGGCCTTGAGCACGCGCTGAATGGTATCGTCTTCCGATACCGCAGCAGCCAGGCCGAGCATGGCTGACCAATCGGCCAGTTGCTGGTGGGCCTGAGCGTACTCGAAGGCAGCCTTAGCGTAAGGTCGGGCCAACGTGGTCAATTCTGCCATGATCGCGCCCTCGCTTAAATTTCCGCTGCCAGTTTAGAAACCAGCTCCGCGTGCGCGTTTTGGTCGATTGAAACGCCCAAGATCTTCTCAGCACCGCCGACAGCCAGAGCACCCACTTGGGCACGCAGCGCGTCTTTGACACTGTTCATTTCTTGTTCGATCTCAGCCTGAGCCTGAGCCTTCACACGGTCAGCTTCAACGCGAGCCTGTTCACGGGCCTCGTCGACAATCTGGGTACCGCGTTTCTTGGCTTGCTCAATAATTTCTGCTGCCTGTGTTTTAGCTTCGCGCAGTTGTTGACCCGCTTTCTCTTGGGCCAACTCCAAATCACGAGCTGCACGGTTGGCAGCGTCCAGACCTTCTGCGATCTTCTTTTGACGTTCTTGCAAAGCAGTGATGACCGGAGGCCATACGTACTTCATGCAGAACATCACGAAGATGAAGAAGGCAACGGCCTGGCCAATCAGGGTTGCATTAATGTTCACGCCAACACCTCGCTCGTTCGTTGTCTATCAAACCAGTCACTCGAATAATCGAGTGATTACAGGATTTGACCAACGAAAGGATTCGCGAAGGTGAAGAACAGTGCGATACCAACACCGATCATGGTCACGGCGTCGAGCAAGCCGGCGACGATGAACATTTTCACTTGAAGCATTGGCACCATTTCTGGTTGACGCGCAGCGCCTTCCAGGAATTTGCCGCCCAGCAGGCCGAAACCAATGGCAGTACCAAGGGCGCCAAGACCGATTAGCAGAGCAACAGCGATCGCAGTTAAACCAACTACAGTTTCCATTTTTCCTCCCGACTTTTATGTCGTATTGGTTAAGTGTTTCTAAGGTTAAGCGGTAAAGCTAAATCGTTTGTCCAGCATGCCCTCACGGGCGCCCACCGATATCGTTGCGCACTGTTCTATCTGGAACGGTGCGCAAACGCTATTAGTGGTTGTCTTCGTGAGCCATCGACAGGTAGACGATGGTCAGCATCATGAAGATGAACGCTTGCAGCGTGATGATCAGGATGTGGAATATAGCCCACGCCAAGCTCAGGGCGACGCCCAAGGTGCTTAGCAAGAACATGCCACTACCGAATATCACGGCAATCAGAATAAAGATCAGCTCGCCTGCATACATGTTACCGAACAGTCGCAGTGCCAGAGAGATAGGCTTAGCGATCAGGGTCACAAGCTCAAGCAACAGGTTCACCGGAACCAGCAGCGCTTGAAGCAGAATGTTCTTGCTGCCAAACGGGTGCAGGGCCAGCTCGCCAATAAAGCCGCCGATACCCTTGACCTTGATGCTGTAAAAGATGATCAGAGCAAACACCGACAGGGCCATGCCCAGTGTCGCGTTTGGATCGGTGGTTGGTACCACGCGGAAGAATGCATGCTCGTTACCAGAGATTTTCTGCGCCAGAACAGGCAGGAAATCCACCGGAACCAAGTCCATCAAGTTCATCAGGAAGATCCAGACGAAGATGGTCAAAGCCAAGGGTGCGAGCAGCGCGTTACGGCCATGGAACGTATCTTTGACGTTGCCATCAACGAACTCGACCATCACTTCAACGAAGTTCTGCAAGCCGCCCGGTTGGCCACTGGTAGCACGCTTGGCTGCCATGCGGAAAATTAGAATGAAAATCAGGCCAAGAACCACGGACCAACCCAAGGTATCCACGTGGAATGCCCAGAAGCCCATTTCTTTAGCTTGTTCTGCTGTGTGAGCGAAACCCCAATCACCTGTAGGCAGTTTCCCAAAAGTCAGGTTCTGCAAATGGTGCTGGATATAGCCCGAAGCGGTTTGTTCTGCCATGTTTGCCTCAAACGCCCTAAGGTCTAAAAAATCTTGTTCTAGTTAGCAGAGGTGAAAACCAGTTGACCAATTGGGTCAGAAGGAAAACGCCGAAGACCGCCAGCGCATCCAATGGCTTCACACCTGCAAACGTCAGTGCAAACAGCACTGCCGTTAGAATTAACTTGCCCGCTTCGCCGGCATAAAAAGACCGGACGATCGCTTGAGCAGCCCTGGCACCGGAAAACCGAAACGCCTTGTGGGCAAAATATACATTTGGCAGCCATGCAATCAGGCCACCGCACAGTCCGGAATACCCGGATATGCTACCTCGCCACTGCCAAAGTACAGCAGCTGCAATTAATACAACCATCAGTTGGACTACAAGCACCGGAAACACCGGTAAACGATGGAACGGCAGGCGATTCGGCGTGCGTACTTCCATCATTGCTTTCCTAAAATCTGATGTTATCCGGCAACTGCCCATTTAATAAAACTTGGCATAGTTTGTGCCGTCGAAATGCGCGCAGAGTATAGGGGCGCAAGCGGCCCCATTCAACTGTCAGGTAGTCATTTCCGACTAGTGCTACATGTTCAATTGTTTCAACGAATGTGAGCGAGCACACCTTGCAGCTCATCGAGCGAGCTGTAACGGATCACCAATTGGCCTTTGCCCTTCTGACCATGCTTGATTTGCACCGGAGAGCCTAGCCGCTCAGCGAGGCGCTGTTCAAGGCGACTGATATCTGGGTCAGCTTTAGCCGTCGTTTTAGGTTGCTCTTTGCTACTCAACCACTGACGTACCAAGGCTTCAGTCTGGCGCACGGTTAAACCACGTGCGACAACATGTCGCGCCCCTTCGATCTGTTGTTCGGGCGGTAAACCCAGCAGTGCACGGGCATGGCCCATTTCCAGGTCGCCATGGGAAAGCAGGGTTTTAACCTCTTCGGGCAGGGCAATCAACCGCAGTAGGTTAGTGATGGTCACCCGCGACTTACCCACAGCCTCTGCAACTTGTTGCTGCGTCAGCTGGAATTCTTGCTGCAGGCGTTGCAGCGCCATGGCTTCCTCAATTGGGTTGAGGTCTTCACGCTGGATATTCTCAATCAGCGCCATGGCGATTGCGGCTTCGTCCGTTAATTCACGGACCATTGCCGGAATAGTATCGAGACCTGCTTGCTGGCTGGCACGCCAGCGACGTTCACCGGCAACAATCTCAAACTGACCTTTAGCAACCGGACGCACCACAATGGGCTGCATCACACCGTGGGACTTGATCGATTGTGCGAGTTCTTCAAGTGCCGTCGGGTCCATATCCCGGCGCGGCTGGTATTTGCCACGCTGAATCAGGTCGAGCGGCAAGTACTGTAATTCACGGCTATCGACCTTGGCCGCTTCTTCCTGCAATGCGTCAACACTGGTGCCACCCAGCAGCGCATCCAAGCCTCGTCCTAGCCCTCGTTTCTTGGCGGCCATGCAGAAATTCCTTATGCAGTAACAGTACGGGCGCGTGAGCGCTGACGGCGAACTAACTCACCAGCCAGTGCCAAATAAGCGATGGCACCCCGCGATTGCTTGTCATAGACCAACGCCGGCATGCCAAAACTCGGAGCTTCGGCTAAACGCACATTGCGCGGGATTACAGTTTGGTAAAGCAGGTCGCCAAAATGTTCCTTGAGTTGCGCAGAAACATCATTGGTCAAACTGATGCGTGGGTCGTACATGGTGCGCAACAGACCTTCAATTCTCAGTGACGGATTGAGCAACTTGGCGATGCGCTGAATGCTGTTAACCAGATCACTCAGGCCTTCTAGCGCATAGTACTCACACTGCATTGGAATGATTACACCGTCGGATGCGACCAAGGCGTTAACCGTCAGCATCGACAGGGCCGGTGGGCAATCAATCAGGATGTAATCGTAATTCTCGCGGATCGGCGCCAATGCGTTGAGCAGGCGACTTTCCTTCATTTTCATTTCCAGCAAGCCAACTTCAGCGGCTGTCAGGTCACGGTTAGCTGGCAGCAGTTGATAGCCACCATGCTCTGAGAACTGCATGGCCTGGCCCAGATCGCTCTCGCCGATCAACACATCGTAGATCGAGTGTTCCAGTGCATGCTTATCAACACCGCTGCCCATGGTTGCGTTGCCCTGCGGGTCCAGGTCGATCAACAGCACGCGGCGCTTGGTTGCAACCAGTGAGGCAGCCAGGTTCACGCAGGTGGTGGTCTTGCCCACGCCGCCTTTCTGGTTAGCTATTGCGAATACTTTTGCCATGCTGCGTTCCCCTTAGACCGAGCGACGCAGTATCAACAGATGTCGCTGGCCTTGGCAACCGGGAACCTTGAGAACCTGCGTATTAACCAGAGTGAAATCTGCAGGCAATTCTTGCAGTTCATCATCTGGATGGACACCTTTCATGGCCAGCCACTGGGTTTTGTCGTCGCCGAGATGACGGGTCCAGTCAGAAAAGTCTTTCAGTGAGCTAAATGCCCGAGAGCTAATTCCGCTGAACGGCTGCTCAGGCGTATATCCTTCGACCCGGCTGTGGATAACTTGCAGGTTAGCCAGTTTCAGTTCCAGTTTTACCTGAGTCAGGAAGCGGGTTTTCTTACCGTTTGAGTCGAGCAGGGTAAATTGCTTGTTGGGAAACAGTATGGCCAGTGGAATACCCGGCATACCGCCGCCACTGCCAACATCCAGCCAGTTATCCCCAGCGTCACTGACGTAAGGCGCAACACTCAAGCTATCGAGCAAGTGGCGCGAAACCATTTCATCCGGGTTGCGCACTGCGGTCAGGTTGTAGGCTTTGTTCCACTTGATCAACAAAGCCAGATACGCCATGAGCTGCGCTTGCTGCTCGGGTGATATTTCTACACCTAGCTCAACGGCACCTTGAGCCAACTCTGCGGCGTGACCTTCAGTCACCAACGGCGTTCCCCCTGACATCAAGCGCTCTGCTCCAACTGCTTACCCGCTCCACGTTTTTTAAGATGAATCATCAACAGCGATATCGCTGCCGGAGTGACTCCTGGGATGCGACCCGCCTGGCCGAGGGTTTCAGGCCGTGAGTCACCCAGTTTGTGCTGGATTTCTTTGGATAGACCAGAAATCGTCGAATACTCGATATCCACAGGCAACTTGACGTCTTCGCTGGCACGCATGCGCGAGATTTCATCTTGCTGGCGGTCAATGTAACCGGCGTATTTAGTCTTGATCTCAACCTGCTCAGCCACTTGTGGGTCTAGCGCACCGCCACCGGTGACCTCAACCAATCCGAGATAATCAATCTCCGGGCGCGATAGCAAATTGAGCAGATTGTATTCATGAGTCAGTGGTGTGCCAAAACGCTGGGAAATAGCATCGCCATCAGTTGTGTTTGGCCGGACCCAAGTGCTTTTCAAACGCTGTTCTTCTTGAGCGATGGCCTCACGCTTGGTTTCAAACGCAGCCCAGCGTTGATCATTGACTAAACCCAGTTCGCGGCCTTTCTCGGTCAGGCGCAAATCTGCGTTGTCTTCACGCAAAATCAATCGGTACTCAGCCCGTGAGGTGAACATGCGGTAAGGCTCTTGCGTGCCCAGCGTAATCAGGTCATCGACCAGCACACCGATGTACGCTTCATCGCGACGCGGGCACCAGGAATCTTTACCTTGAGCACGTAGTGCAGCGTTGGCACCTGCGAGCAAACCTTGTGCACCGGCTTCTTCGTAACCAGTGGTGCCATTGATTTGGCCTGCAAAAAACAGCCCGTCGATCACTTTGGTTTCGAGGCTGTATTTCAGATCACGCGGGTCGAAGTAGTCATATTCAATGGCATAGCCAGGGCGCACGATGTGAGCGTTTTCCATGCCGACTATCGAGCGAACCATCTGAATTTGCACATCGAATGGCAACGATGTGGAAATGCCGTTGGGATACAACTCATGCGTATTCAGGCCTTCAGGCTCAATGAATATCTGATGGCTTTGCTTATCCGCGAATCGATGAATCTTGTCCTCGATAGACGGGCAATAGCGCGGACCGACCCCTTCAATCACACCTGAGTACATCGGCGAACGATCAAGGTTGGCGGCAATGAGTTCGTGAGTCCGGGCGTTGGTATGGGTAATCCAGCAACTAACTTGCTGCGGATGTTGTTCTTTCGAACCCATAAACGACATTACCGGAATCGGTGTATCACCTGGCTGCTCAGTCATCACTGAGAAATCTACAGAACGACCATCGATGCGTGGCGGTGTACCGGTTTTCAGGCGACCCACGCGCAGCGGTAGTTCACGCAAGCGTTGAGCCAAGGCAATCGAAGGCGGATCACCAGCGCGACCACCTGAATAATTCTGCAGACCAATGTGGATAAGTCCGCCGAGAAAGGTGCCGGTGGTTAATACCACTGAATCAGCAAGCAAGCGCAGACCCATCTGAGTCACAACGCCTTTGACTTCGTCGTTCTCGACGATCAGATCATCCGCAGCTTGTTGAAATATCCACAGATTGTCTTGGTTTTCCAGGGTTTCGCGAATAGCTGCTTTGTACAGCACACGATCCGCTTGTGCTCGAGTGGCACGAACGGCTGGGCCTTTACGGCTGTTCAGAACGCGAAACTGAATCCCACTTTTGTCAGTGGCTTCAGCCATGGCACCGCCGAGTGCGTCGATTTCCTTTACCAGATGGCTTTTACCAATCCCGCCGATCGCAGGGTTGCAACTCATCTGGCCAAGGGTTTCCACGTTATGGGTCAGCAGCAGAGTTTTTACACCCATGCGTGCAGCTGCAAGCGCAGCTTCGGTGCCGGCATGACCACCGCCGATAACGATCACCTGAAAACGGGAAGGGAAATCCACCACGCACCTCGTGTTAGTTCTGAACAGCTGTGTTCTGAAATGGGGGGCTTTTGATACGAGCACAGACACAAAATTCAATGTGTCCGGCACAGAAAAGCTAGCTAGCCGATAAGTATAGGCAGTTAGGCGTAGGTAAAGAAGCCTTTTGCACAAAAAATAGCCAATTGGTCTGTGCTTTCTCCAGGCTTCCAAGCTCGAAAGGAGTCGGTCAGTTAATAAATATAGAAAAGTAAGAATCTTTAAAGATCTTTATTTTTATGTTTATAAAGTAACAGGCGGTTTTCTGTGGATAGATTAACGCAGGCCAATAACCATCTACTGTACAGCGATGTATGGTTCTGTGTAGAGCCTGCATTGAAACTGTCAGATAGCAGTCACTAAGCTGTGGATCAAACAGCACTTTATCCACAGGGTGGTTTGTACCCAGCTTTATCACCGGGTTATGGACTGGGCTTAGGGATGGTTTTCCACAGGGTTTATGCACAGCTGACTATTCTGTGGATTGATGCTTGAACGCGGCATCTGGCGTGGTATTTATTGAGGAATAAGCCAGCTGTTCAGGTAAAAACCGCCACACAGCAAAACCACAAACAAGATGGCAGCCAGCAACATGGGTTTGAAGCCAGCCTGTTTGATAACACGCCATTGCGTCTGGCTGCCCAGCGCTGCCATCGCCATTGCGAGGGTCAGTTGGCTAAGTAGTTGCAGGCTGTGAATAACTTCAGCCGGTAACGCAGCCCAGCTATTGATGCAGGCCGCAGCGATGAAGCCGAATACGAACCAGGGAACGGTGATTTTGGCTTTCGACTGGCCTGGTGTTTGCTCATCGCGAAATACCAGACTGCTCAGGATCAGAATGAAAGGTGCCAGCAACATCACCCTGATCAGCTTGACCACAACTGCAGATTGCAGCGCTTCACCACCCACTGAGTCGCCGGCGGCAACGGCTTGAGCGACTTCATGGACGGTGCTGCCGATGTAGATCCCGAAGTTATGCTCGGTCATACCGCTTATGTGAAATACCAGCGGGTAAATAAACATGGCCAAGGTGCCAAATAGCACCACCGTCGCGACTGCAATGGTCACGTATTGCTGTTTGGCCTTGAGTACGGGTTCACTGGCCAGCACTGCTGCAGCACCGCAAATAGCACTACCGGCGGAGATCAGCACAGCCAGGTCTCTTGGCAGCCCAAACAGTTTTATCCCCAACCAGGTGCCGAGTATCAAGATGCTGCTGGTTACAGTGATATCCAGAACTACAGCCTGCCAACCGACTTGCACGATCTGTTGAAAACTCAGGCTGAAGCCAAACAGAATAATGCCGGTGCGCAGTAGCTTCTGTTGGCAGAACCTTGTGAATAACTTTTCAGGTTGGCTCGGTTCACTCAGGTTGAAATGCCCGTAAACGGCACCGAGGACAATCGCCAGTGGTAAAGCGCTCAGGCCTAACTGACTGATTGCCGGTATCTGGGCCAGCAATAAGGCGCTAATGGCGATGACGGGTAGAGCGATGATTGTGCGCATGGCGATTCACATCTATCCATAACAGTTGCTATGGACGACATACTCAGGCACAGGTAATGTTTATAAAAATGCATTGTTCTTATCCTGTGCATAAGTAAAACCGAACG